>NZ_JADKYB010000009.1 GCF_016918855.1 Actinacidiphila acididurans | reverse complement strand
GCCCTCGCTTCGCTCGGGCCAAGCGGTGCGCTTCGCGCCCCGCAATCGGCACCTGGACAAGCAGGGTGACGGGCCGTGAAGGGGGTGGGCCGGTAGACCAGCCCCCAGCGGGGCCTGACCCCTTGCTTCACTCGGAGCCTGGCGGCGCGCCCCGCATCGGCGCCAGGCGTCCGGGAACAGGCCGAGAGGCAAGCGAACTGGACCTGCTTGGACTGTCAGGTGCCGGAGCGGCGCTGCGCATCAAACCTGTGCAGCACTCGCACCACCCGCCACACCGCCGCAACAAAACCGGCAACACCCCCGGTCGTCAGCAGGCCGTTCCCGGCCGGCTCCCCCAGTCCAACCACTACGGCGACACCGAAGGCGACAGCGAACACAGCCGCACCCAGTACTGCCGCAGTGACCAGTGCAAACACGATCTCCACTGTCATCGCGTCCTTGTCCCACCGGGATTCCCGCCCCATGTCCATGCGGTAAGTCTCCACCCACCGCGGCCCGGAGCGAACCCGCGCGGACCGGAAGAGGGATCGGCTTCCAGCGGTATCGACGTGAAGCTTACGGAGGATGCGTCAAGTCAGAGGTGCGCTAGACTCTGGACTCAGACACTCCCCCCGGAGCGCACCCGCCCGGGGTCACGCATCGTCCCGGGATGGGGAGCGTCAAAACCATGGTGGCGGTAGTCAAAGTCGAATCCAGAAGCGCGGTTATCGAGATGGATCCACTTCCGCATCAGGTCGAGGCGTCCGATGCGGCGGTGCGGAAACTTGAATTGCAGCCGGGCCAGGAAATGCCCGCGCAGGGTCTACGGACGCAGGTCCTTGCGGCGACCGGCTCAGGGAAAACCTTTATGGCGGTGCTGACTGCGCGGAAATTGCGGGCGGGTCGGGTATTGGTTCTGGTGCCGACTCTGGATTTGCTGACGCAGATGGCGGCCGCGTGGCGGGCCGGCGGGCGTACGGGACCGTTCTACGGGATCTGCTCGCTGCGGGCGGAGGAGGCTGGGGGGCTGGCGTGCACGACGGACGTGGACGAGCTGGTGGCGTGGACGCGCGGTCTGGAGCAGGTGACGGTGTTCGCCACGTACGCCAGCGTGGGGCTGGGCACGCTCCAGCGGGCGCATGAGGCCGGCCTCGCGCCGTGGTCGCTGGTGGTCGTCGACGAGGCGCACCGGACCAGTGGTCGGGGTTCGAAGCCGTGGGCGGCGATCCACGACAACATCCGGATCCCCGCCGACCGGCGGCTCTACATGACCGCCACGCCGCGCGTCTGGGAAGCCCCGGAGGCCGAAGAGGGCCGCGGCGCCCCAGTGTTGGTGGCCAGCATGGAAGACAGTCCCACCAGCCTGTTTGGTGAGGTCGCGTACAAGCTGACGCTCTCCCATGCCCGGGACATGGGCCTGGTGGCGGCGTATCAGGTGGTGTGCGTGGACGTCACCGACCCGGAGCTCCAGGCGGCCGCGCTGCTGGGGATCGAGGCCAGATCGGACAACGTACGGGGCTCCCGGCTCGCCGCGTTGCAGACCGCTGCGGTGAAGACCGCCGCCGAGCGTGGCCTGCGCAGGATGCTCACGTTCCACTACCGGACCAGCGAGGCCGAAGCGATGGCGGCCGGGGTGCCGGCCGTGGCCCGCCGCCTGTGGGAGGACGACCCGGAGACCTACCCCGAGCCCGAGCGGGTGTGGGCGTCGTGGCTGTGCGGGGAGCACACGCCCAAGCGCCGCAAGGCGACGCTGGCCACGTTCGCGGACCCGGTCGGCGAGTTGCACGAGGGTGACCTGGTCCCGATGCGCCTGCGGCTGCTTTCCAGTGTTCGGATTCTCGGCGAAGGCGTCGATACGCCGGGATGTGACAGCGTGTATTTCGGCGACGTACGCGGGTCGGCCGTGGACATCCTTCAGATCGTCGGCCGGGCGCTGCGCATGCGACCGGGAGAAGGCAAGATGGCCAGCCTGATTGTGCCGGTTTTCCTCGGCAAGGACGAGGACCCGGACGCCATGCTCACGTCCAAGGGGTACAACGGGCTGGCCAAGGTCCTGGCTGCGCTGCGTAGTCACGACACGGACACCATCGAAGCCTTGGCGGAGCAGCAGTCGAACAGCCGGAGCCGGAAGCCGTCGGCGGCGCAGATCAAGGCGGCCGGACGGGGTAAGGAGGGTGCCACGTCGGCCCCCGCGCAGAACATGCTTCAGTTCTCCACCCCGCGTGACCCGGCCATCTTGGCGCAGTTCATGAAACTCCGGATTCTCCAGCCGGAAAACACGTACTGGCGTCAGGGAATCCAGGCCGCGACCCGGTACGTGAAAGAGAACGGCGATCTGAAAGTCCCGTACAGCTTCACCACGCCGGAGGACTGGCAGCCCGCAGACTTTCCGCTGGGGACGTGGATTGCCGATCAGCGACGGTTCTTCAATGCGGGTGAGATGAAGCCCTCGCGCGCCAAGGAACTCGAAGAGTTGCAGATGGTGTGGTCGCATTGGGACGTCGCTTTTCAGGAGGGGCTGTCAGCAGCGCAGGGGTGGGCGGCCGAGCACGGGCACCTGCTCCCGCCCACCACGGCGGTGTGGAACGGACACCCTGTGGGGGTCTGGACCAAGAATTTGAGGACGGCCGGTCGGAAGCTGGCGGAGATCGAGGCGCGGCGCGAGGCCGGCCTGCCGGTCGGCTCCACCGCCGGGGCGCTGACCGAAGAGCGCCGCGACGCCCTGGAGGCGATCGACCCGAGCTGGTGCCCGGCCTGGCCGGTCGTCTGGCAGCGCTGCTACAAGCTGTGCCGCAACCTCATCGAGGCCGGCACCGCGCTGCCCACCGCTCCCGGGCAGATGACCTTGCAAGGCGAGGATCTCGGGGCGTGGGTACAGGCACAGCGCCTGGACTGGGACCAGCTGCTGCCCGCGCAGCAGTGGATGCTGGAGAACATGCTCCACCTCACCCCGGCGGAGGCGTCTGAGCGGCCGCCAGCACCCCGCACGCAAGCCGACAAGTGGGCGGCCAACCTCGCGGCCGCCCGCCAGTTCCACGCCCGCGAGGGCCACCTGCAGCCGTCCAGGAAGGCCGTGGAAGTCGTGGACGGGGTCGAACACAAGATCGGCATGTTCCTGGACAACGCCCGCAGGCGGGCCGACAAGCTCAGCCCCGAGCGCCGCGCGGAACTCGACGCCATCGGCATGCGCTGGTAACAGCACCTGGACGGCAAAAGGGCCGGGTGGGATTGACGGCAGGTTACGTCACCTATGGTCCGTCTCCGAGACCCAGATGACGGCTGACCGATCGAACGGCGTCTGTGCCGAGAAGACGTCCAACATCTCTTCCCAGCCCATCTCCGCGGGTCGCCGCACAGCAGAGTGGCCCATTCAAGGGGGGCTCCAGGTGTAGCGACCAGTCAGTCAGAACACCAGACCGGCGGGAAGGTGCAGTGTGAGCTGCGTCAGAAGGGTGGCTCGTCTGAGTACGTCTGCGTCGGCGCTGTTGGCTTGGACTGCGAGGTCGCCCAGGGGTCACTGGGCGGGGCATATCCTCCCGGGCGGCGCGGCGGTGTGACTTGCGAGGTCGCCCACGGATCGTCCATTTCTAGAGCAGCGGTTTCCTCTTCGACGCCGTCGATGTCGTTGTTCCAAAGCTGGCGTAGGTAGCTTCGGTAGGTGGTCTCGTCGTCGTAGTCGTCGGTGCGCTGGCGGTCAGGATCCTGATTGGCCATGGCCGACAGGGCCTGCAGCAGAGCGTCGACGGTCTGCCACTGGCTGATCGTCTCGCCTTTCAGGAGCCGACGGACGGTCTCTCTGCTGGCTCGCGGCGCATCGGGAAGAGCAGCGATCGCGGCGACGATGCGCGGAAGCCGGGGGCGGCCAGCGGCCCGGAAATGGAGGAACAGCTCTTCCACGAAAGCCCGCCTTGTCCCCGGCGGCAGCTCTTCCTTTGATGGCATCCGGAGCATCCGAGGCATCTTCGCCAACTCCTCCCAGCGTCAGCCTACTTACACCTGCGAAAACACATATAAGCACCAATGGACGCCCTGTGACTGCTCTCTTAGACACATGACAACCGCCATGAGACTCGCGATGATGCTCATCTGACACTCATAAACCTGGGAAAACCTCTTTCAGCAATCACACGTTTCCGCTGGTCAGAGCAGGTTTAGAGATGCTTTCGTTGGTGCTCGTCCACCTTGAGGACAACAGAACGTCTCAGATAGTGGACGGCGGCTGAGTCGTCGCCGAAACGGCGACGGCCCCCTGGTGCGCAGGGAGCCGTCAGCAGATGACCAAACCACTCACGCCAAGGAGCAGCTCGTGTCCGAGACCGAGCGTAAAGCCAAGTTCGCGGCTCTGGAACCCCCTCCGGAGCAGCAAGGGCAACCCGCGCGAAGCCGGTGGAGGGAACGTCTCCGACAGGTAGCCGCCGAGGCCGGGCTCTCACTGGTCCGGGGCGCAGCCACTGCGGCTGGCGGCGCCCTGATCACCGTCATGGTGGTCTGGATTCAAGACCGGTCCTGAGCACATCTCCGTACGAGCTGGCGTCATGGCACCAGCTCGTACGGGACCTTTCACCTGCCGTCTGGTCTGTCCCGCAGCGGGCACATCTCGAGTAGCACAGGAATCCCTGCCTGTGAGCGGTACGCCAGAACAAGCCAGCACAGCGGTGGGGATGTGGGGCGAGGACGTCGTCGCTCAGCTCCTCCGCGAGGCGGATCCGGCGCCGGCCTTCCTGGGCGAGGCCGATCAGGGCCTGGTGGATGTCGGCGATGTCGCGGCAGTAGGTGACGCCGGGCACGCCGCGCGGGCAACGGTGGCTTCCCGGTGCTCCCCCAGCGCCCAGCGGGCGCCCCCACCCCGACGACCCAACCGAGCTGATACGAAGGCCAGGCGCAGCCGCCCAGGCCGGTAGAAGAACGCGAGACGCGGCCCTCGACCTTCGTGTCTCGTCAGCTCGTACGTGGTGCCCGCAAGGAGCGGTGCGGCGCTCGGCGGAGCACCGGCGGCCCGACCGGGCACCCGCGCTGGCTGCCGGCCCAGGTCGCCCGCGCGCCGGCCCGCCGGAGGCGGCTCATGACCCGGCCCGACTGACGTCCAGTCGTCGTCCAGAGCGGTCTGCGAGCCTTCCCTCGTCCTTCGGCCGGCGGGCACCCGCGCGTCCGGCCAGGAGGGGAAAGCTCGATGTTCCACGCCGGGAAGGTGGTGCTGGTCGATGAGGGGTCGGTGGGATGCGCGGAGCCGGTCGGGCCGGTCGGGGCGGTCGGGTCCGCGCTGGTTACGCGATCGCCGGGTGACGATGGCCGCGTCAGCGATCATGCTGTGCGGTCTGCTGCTGGCCGCGTGCAATCCGGTGAACCTGCGCGGTGGCCTGGCCGTGGGGATCTTCGACGGAAGTCCGCGAACGGAGAACTCCACGGGTGCGTTCCGGGGCGGTCCGATGGGCCGGGTCATCAGCGTGGCCACCTCGGCGGACGGGAGCCGGATCTACGCCGGGGCCGATCACGCGGGGCTGTGGCGATCGGACGACATGGGCGTGTCGTGGCAGCAGATGGAGCAGCCGCAGCCCGGTGACGGCGCGGCCGTCTGCCCGGCCGGCTGGAAGCCGACGTCGGGCTGCCGGCTGGGGTCGCAGACGATCCGCAGTATCGCCGTATCGCCCACCGACCCCGATCTGGTGTTCGTGGGCACGGTCAACGACCAGCACAGCCCGGAACGCGACGGGGTGTACCGCACTGAGGACGGCGGCGTCACGTGGGAGCTGGTGTTCCAGCAGCAGTGCAAGACCGGCGGGCTGCCGGGGGTGACGAACCAGCCGATCGAGCAGGTGCTGTTCGCCCCCGACGATCCCACCAAGCTGTGGGCGAGTGCCGGCTGCGGGGTCGCCTATTCGACGGTCGGCGGTATCCCGCCGTCCGCGCCGCCGACATCCGGCGCCGACCCGACGGCGATCGGCGCCCGGGGGACCTGGCGGGTCAACATGCAGCCGTCCGTGGCCTACCGGATCGCGGTCGGGCCGCGCACCCAGGACGGGCGGCGTTCGGTGTGGGCGTGCGGCGACAACTCCGGGGCCCGGCTGTGGCGGGCCACCGACGGCGGGACCAGCTTCACCGATATGAGTACGGTGCTGACCGGGGCGTCGGCGCTGTCCCAGCTGATCTGCTGGACGCCCTCCGCCGCCGCGGACAACAGACGGCGGCACGAAGCGATGATCTCCAGCTCCCAGGCGATGACGGTCGACCCGGCCCACCCGGACCGGCTCTACGCGCTCGCCTGGGGCAACAACGGCTACCAGTTCCGGCACTGCGGCGGCAGCGGCGAGGCGGGCTGCCCGCAGAGCGGCGTCGACCACGTGGTCAGCCCGTGCACCGACAGCTACTGCGGACCGACGATCCTGCAGATCGACGCCGACACCGCCACCGTACGGGCCCTGTCCTCGCCGCCGCGCACCGGTGAGGGGAGCAACGAGGCACCGGCCGGCAGCGGCGAGGTGACCCTGGCCGGACAGGCACAACCGGACGGCCGCTTCCTGCTGTTCATGGGCAACGGCGCCTACTTCGCCTCCGCCGTCGCGCCCGCGACCTCGCCGTACGCCTGGCACCGGCTGGACGGCCCCGACCCCGGCGACCAGTGCACCCTGGTGAACCCGGCCACCCTGGCGGCCACCTGCAGCAGCAACAACTTCGACCACCGCGAGAACCACACCCTGCCGACGGACGTCCTGCACCCCGACAGCCACGCCTTCACGGTCAGCCCCAACTTCTCCATGAACCTGACGACATCCGCCGTCACCCCGTGGAACGCCGCCCTCGGCAACTGCGCCGGCACCGGGGTCATGGTGCAGACCGACGACGGCGGCCTGGCCACCAGCACCGACTGCGGCCGGAACTGGACGCTGGCCAAGGGTCTGTCGACCAACCCCGGCGGCGGGTTGGGCGGATACTCCCGCGGCGGCGGCAAGCAGCCCATCCTCTGGGTCGGCGGGCGTGACGACGACGCGTGGCTGTCCAACAACGGCGGCCAGGACTGGACCCTCGCCGGCACCTGCGGCGACTGCCAGGGCGCCCTGGTCGACCAGCTCGGCGGGGTGATCGCCCACCACAACCGCGGCCCGTCCATCACCACCTGGAACGTCCCGGCGACCGGAACGTTCGGCCCAGGGGCACCCGGCGGCCACACCTACACCTTCCCGAGCGACGTCGAGGGCAGCGTCGGCGCCGACTGGACCAAGGGATACCGCTACCTCGTCCAAACCGTGCCCGGCGAGAACCCGGTGCCCTTCGGGGACGTCGTCGGCGTCGACAACGACTCCACCGGCACCTACGTCATCCGCGCCGCCGGCGGCGGATCCTTCCACCGGGTCGGCCCGGCACTGCCGGCCGGCGTGCGGGCCGTACTGCAGACCAGCGGCGGGCACACCGGCACCCTGTTCTGGGTCGGATCCCGCGGCCCGGACTTCGCCTCCTCGGAATCCGACCAGCTCTACGTCGCCGACCGCCCGGACAGCCCCACCCGCTGGATCTGCGTGGTGCCCGGCTACGACCCGCTGACCGGCGGCTGCAAGCAACCCGCGGACGCCGCGGACGCCCCCTGCCCGGCCGACCAGGCATGCCACGCCTACCGCTTCTTCGCCGACCCCTACGACAGCCAGGTGGCCTACATCCTGGACGCGAACGGGGTCAAGGAGACCCTCGACGGCGGTGCCACCTGGCACCTGCAGCCCGAACTGACCACCAAGGTCCTGGCCGACGGGGCCAGTCCGCCGCACTGCAAGGGCAACTGCGTCTACGACGACGACGACTCTCCGCTGCGCTCGATGGTCTTCGTCCCCGGTGAGCCGGGAACCCGGTTCGCGGTCGGCGTCAACGGCGTCTTCATGACCCTGTCCGCCAACCCTGGCACCACCGGCGGCGGCACGGCCCTCACCGAGCACTGGCACCAGCTGCTCGACCCCACCTCCACACCCTGCCTGGCCACCAGCGGATTCTTCGACCCGGCCGGACCCTACGGCCGCGCCCTGTACGTGGGCTGCACGCAACGCGGCGTCCTGGGCATCCTCCAGATCCCCGCCCCCGGCGACCGCAACAGTCTCGACACCGGGCCGACCCCCACCAACACCTGGCCCACCACCCCGCCACACGCCTGAGCCCCGGAACGCAAGCCTCGCCCGCCGCCCTCACCCGCGGCGCTGTCGCCCGGTCGGGAGCGGTCCCCGCGGACCGGCCCCGACCGGGTTCGACTCCACTCCCGAAAGAGCTCAGGATGCGCCTGCTCCGGCACGCCGGCGACCCCGAGCGCGACAAGCCCATCCACCTTGAGCAGATGCACCCTCTCAGCCACTCGGTGAGAGTGATCAACCGATCAGCGAACCTGACCACATCTCATGAATATGCAGGTCACACACCACGGAACTCCACGCCGTCACCAGTCTCCAGCCCCCTCTCCACCACAAAAACAACCGAACCAACTACACGATCAGCCCAGGTCACAGCCCTGCAGAACGATCATGATCCCCGGGCGCGGACAGCTGGACGGCGCGGGCGTGCCGGTAGCCGAGGCGGACGAGCTGGTCTCCCGTCTGGAGGCCGGCGCGGTGGCCGGGGCGCACACCTGGGTGTCGGAGAGCAGCGCGCCGCACGGATCGGACCCGGCCTTCGACGACGGCTGGTTCGCCGGGGTGAAGGACGCCTCGCGCCTCCTGGCCGACATCGCCGACCGCACCGCGGCGCAGCGCGCCCGTGCCGAGACAGGCCTCGAACTCCTCACCCGCCTGCGCCAGGCAGCGCCTGCGCCCGCGGTGCCCGCGCAGCAGCCGTCCGCGGCGGCCGACGTCCCACCGCCCGATCCGGACGAGGTCCTGGCCGCGGCGCTGCGGTGCCCATGGGCCCTGACCACCCCGGACCAGTTCTTCGCCGCCGAGGCCTCCCGCCAGATCCTCAACCTGGCGCTCAGCGCCGTACGCGAGGACGAACGCGACGGCTACGCGCAGCGCCTTCAGGCGTTCGCCGAGGCGCACCGCGAGCGACTGGCCGAACTCCTGCGCGCCTACGAGCCCGGCAGCGCACCCGCCGCCCACGGCCGCTACGCCCCGGTCGGCCAGCCCGAAGCCCTCGTGATCTGCGAACGGCTGGAGGCCGCTCCACTGCTGCTGAACGGGCTGTGGGAGGGGGAGCTGGAGGACATCCTGCTGGACGATCTCGCGTACACGTGGGGAGTCCGCCTCCCCCGCCCGTGAGACCCGCACAAGCACAACACGAGGCCGGGCCGGGCACCCCAACAGGGAGCCCTGACCCGGCCCTTGTGCGCCTCCGTGTCCGCCCCGCTGACACGAGACGGACACCTCCCCGGCTGCTGCCACAAAGCCGCCACACGCGCGTACAGCGGCTCTGCCGCGCCACCCCGAGCGGTCAGGCGGGGTCGGCGGGCCGGTCGGGGCACTCCCGGACGAAGCCCTGGGAGACCGGCCGCCAGGCGCCCTGGTCCGGGCGTCGGCTCAGGCGGTCGGCCTGCAGGGTAACGGTGATGAGTTGCTCGGTCGTCAGCGGTATCGCCGCCATGTAGACCTGGCCGAGGTGGTGGCAGTGCATGGGGTGGCGCGGGCGCCCGGAAGGCGGCTCACCCGCGACAGCGATCAGGTCCTCGAAGCGCCAGCCCAGCGAGCCCGCCATGTTGCTCAGCCGGTGCCAGCGATGCTCGTCGCGGCGGTCGAATCTCAGCATGCTTCCGTAGATCGTGCTGAGGGAAAGCCCCATGAACGGCAGCTCGCGCACCCCGAAGCCGCGGTTGCGGATGAGCTGGTCGAGCACGGTCGCGAACGGGCCCGCGTCCGGATGCGCCTGGACCTTCCGGTCGGGCTCCGGACGCGGTGACGGATCCGGGGGCGGGGCCGGCAGGGTGCGCACGAAGTCCGACAGCGCCGCCATCTGCGCGTGGTCGCAGTAACTGACCCGGTAGGCGAACTCCCTCATGACCCGTCCGTCACGCACGGGAGGCAGCAGCTCGGCCGGCACCCGATGCCCGGCGACCGCGAGCATGTCGGACCTGAGCAGGCCAAGGTCCGCCGCGATCTGCGCGCACCGCGCCGGATCGGTATCCGTGCCGCGCACGGCCAACTCCTGCAGTATCCGCGTCCGTTCCACCAACGCCACGATACGGACACGGCGCACCCCAGGTGCCACGCACCGGCACCGCCTTCGCACGAGCTGTCCACACGCCCCCCTGTCCCCGGCCCGGCCCTCGTGTCCGCCCTGCCTGCCCCGCTGACACAAGACGACAAACGCGCCCGGCCGCTGCCACGAAGCCGCCACACGGGCGTACAGCGGCTCTACCGCACCCCCTGAGCACGGCGGCCCGGCCCGCCTGCCGAACCCTGCCTGTCGCGGCGGCCGGACACCCTTAACGCCGGGACACCGACCCCCACACCCGCCTCCCCGACGTACCCGGTCCGCGGTTCCGTTCGCCGCAGCCCTGGACGGGCCTTGACACCAGCACTACGCCCCAGGCCCTCCCCCGAGCCCGGCGACACGGACGCCAATGGCGTCCTTCAGGGCCCCCGCCGCGCCGATCCGGCGCGGATTCGCGGCCGGGCAGGCACCCTGTGCCGGTGATCATGCGCCGCCCACTGGGCACCGGCCCCAACCCCGATGACAACCCGGAGTTGTCACCCATCGCTGCGAACGTCCTGCCGCCCTGGCCCCTGCGCGGCACCGCCGCACAGCGCCTCGTCCCTGCCGTACCGGCCCCACTTGCCCGACCCGAACGCGACCACGGGCGCCGCATCCTGGGCGCCGGACCGGCAACGCCCGCCTGACCCACCCGGCGCTCGCCGCCGCGGCCGGGCCGAGGCCGGGCACGGCCACCCATCCGGCCCTGTTCCCGAAGCTCTCCGCGCTTCCGCTTCCGCCACCGTCCTTGTAGGTGGCGGGACGGGAGAGCGGAGAACTGAGGGAAGTCAGCGCCCAGGACGTGCCCGCCGGACATCACTACCGCAGGTCAGAACCGGTTTTCCGCAGAGCCGTGTACTTCGGGGGTGCGCTCTAGTTGCGCGCGCCAAACCATCGCAATCCGGGGCACGTGCGCTCTAGTTGCGCGTGCTGCCGCACCCTGCGGCACAGCATTCCGCTTCCCGTCCGGCCAGTCCAAACGCAGCCCGGTTCCTCCCGGCCGCTGCGCGCCGTGAAGGCCGGGGCAGGGCTTGCGAGTTTCGCAGGCGACTCGGTGGACTTGGCGCCATGGTCCCCCCATGGCCTACCCGTCACCGCCGCCGGCCGAGCAGTCGGCGGCGGTGACGCCGGCGGTGGTCGTGGTCACCGCCGCCGCCCGGCACCAGCCTGGAACCGCCCGTCCTGCTGACCACCAGCGCCGGCCGCGGTGCCGGTCGGACCTTCACCGAAGTGGTGACCACGGTCACCACCGTGCCCGCCGCGACCACCAGGAGCGGCCCGGCCGCCCGGCCGCGAAGGCCCCACCCCGCCCGGCCCCGAGGCGCACCGGCCCGGCTTCCGCTTGCCTCCCTCTCCTCCTGGCGGCGGTGCACGGGTGGGGCCCCGAGGGGTTGTCAGCGCCCCGCAGACCCCCGATGCATTTACCCGCCGCAGGTCAGCACCCCTTTCCCGGGAAGCCGCATACGGAGGGGGTGCGCGTTGTGTCGCGCGGTCCTGTCGCGCGTTGTGCTGCGCGTCCTGGTGCGCGTCGTGTCGGACACCCCCGCGCCGGTTCCGATTCGCGCGCAGGTTGCCTGCCGAGGCGTCTGCGGAGTTGCCCACGGAGTCGCCTGCGGAGTCGCCCACGATCGGGCACAGGCGCGCCCGGAACACCAGGCCACCGCCGCGGACAAGGGGCGCCGGCCGCGCCGACTACTTCCCTGGGAGACCCATCCCGGCCCCGGGAAGCACCGTCCGGCCCGGCACGGGCCCGCTTCCCCACCGCTCCCCCGCCCGGGCGCCGCGACCCCACCCGCCGGCCGCCCGGCCACCTCCGGGCCGCCCGCGCACCCGTCACCCGCCACTTCTTCCACCAGGTGCAAGGGGGCGTCGGGCAGGCCGGAGGTGGTTGTCAGGCTGCACTTAACGCCCCGCCGGGCGCTGACCAGCACGTTCACCGCGACCGCGCGCGGCCGTGCCGGGCCGGTGTCCCGCACGCCGGGTGCCGGTGCAACCGGCCCCGCCGAGGTGTCGCCCACGGTGGCGCCGGAGGGCTCACCGGCAGTCTCGGCGAAGGTGTCGCACACCGTATCGCCGGACGTGTCCCCGGACGTGCCGCGGCCGGTCCACCCCGCCCCGGCGGGCCCGCCCGGTTCCCGCAGCCGCACCCGAAGTGCAACCCGGCCGCCAGCCCCGACACCTCTCCCCAGCCCCTCCGGGGAGAGGCACTCCCACCCCCACCGTCACCTTCGCGCGGCAGCCCCGGCACCCGCGGAAGGTGAAGACCGCCCACGGCTCCACACGCGTACGCGTGTCCGCGCACCTTGGACACGACGGTTCACCGCGATCCGGGCCGCGTGATGAACCCCGTGAACCCGGCCCCGAACCGGCCCGGACTGCCGCGCCCGGCCCGCGACCACTGGGAAGCGGGCCAGGCCAGACCCACGCGCCGTTCCCCGAGCAACGACCCGCACCACCCCCGTCTCTCCCTTCCTCCATGGGCGGAAAGGGGCGGAACGAGGGGAAGTCGGCGCCGGCGAGCGGCACGGCGGACATCACTGCCACAGGTCACAGCACGGTTCCCGGCGGCGGTCACCCGCTGTTGCGCACGGATGGTTGAACGCCCCCGTGAACGGCTGGTTGAACGCCTGGTTGCCGGACCCCGCCCACCGGCACATCACCCACAGGCACGACGTCGCGCCCAGTTGCGGCCGCCACCGGAACCCGCAAGACGCGGCCGACCCGCACCAAGACGGCACCCGAGGGCTTCCGCTCCAGCGGGCACCCGCACCGGAACCCAGACCCGCACCCGAACAGGAACCCCCAACGGCAACCCGGCCCGCGGGCGGCCGGTGTCTCACACGGGAGACACCACCAGGGCGGCCAGCCGCGGGCGGTCAGTCCTGCCGGGGCGGGGCGATCTCGTCCAGGCGCTCAAGGATGCGGGCCTGGCCCTCGACAAGCGAGCCGACCGCGCCCGCCAGCTGCTCCAGCATCCGACCGTGCGACTGGAGCTCCCGGCCGTGCTCGATCTGCGTCTCCCGCAGCGCCCCGACCGCGCCCTCCAGGGCCTCCAGCCGCCGGGCGATCGAGCGCTCCCCCGGCGCGCCGATCGCGTCGGCGAGGGAGTCGATGTTGCCGAACGCGGTGCGCTGCTGATCCCGGATCGACGCCAGCTGCTCGCCGTGCTCGGCCAGGGTGCGGCCGGCGCGGAACGCCTCCGCCTCCAGGTCCCGCAACCGCCCGTCATACTGCGCCGACTCGGCCGACTCACTCGTCATGCCACCCATCCTCCCAGCCCCCACCAGCCGGCCCGCACCGCGACCGCCAGGCAGCGGGCAGTCCGCCGGAGCCCGCCATATCACTCAGTCCGACCGGCATGCACCTACCGCACCGCGCTGACCTGCACGGACACCGCCTGCCGCCGCTTGCATGTACTTTGCCGCACCGCAGCAGTGCACTCCCCGTGCCGCTCACCGGCGGCACTCCCCGGCTCTTCCACGGCGCCCGATATCGCTTTGTCCACCCCCTTGACCGCACGGACTGCCCAATTCCCCGCCGTTCCACTCCCATACGCCCCTGCTCGAGCGCTGCGGAACGGGCGACGGGTGCGGTGCCCGGTCGACGCGAACCCCGCCGCTCACCGCATTCCACGACCGTGACCTGCGGCAGTGATGCCCGCGGAACACCTGTCCGGTGCCACTGAACGTTGACCGTTTGCCACTGAAATTTGACCGACGTGTTCGTCTGCCACCGAAGGCTGACGGGGCGAGGTCGATGGGAGAACGCCGGATCGAAGTGCAGTTTGGAGACTGCAGGGCGGTCCCGATGTGACCGCCCTGTCCGACCTGCGTAGCATGCCCACCAGGTGCGACGGTCCGCCGGATTAGGTAAATTTGCGCTCTTTGTCTTTGATTAGGCAGAAGGGATGCCCGGCCGGATCAGTGAGGACCCGCCAATGTTTGTCCTTGCCCGGCTGGTGGTCCGGCCTCCTCGCGCCAAGTTCCAGCAGTTGGGCCTCCGCCTCGTCCATGTCCTGGACCGCGAAGTCGAGGTGGCACTGTTGAGGCACCGTTTGGTCGGGCCAGCGGGGAGCTTGGTAGTCGTCGACCCGTTGGAAGCCGATGAAGAGTCCGTCCTCACGAGTGATACCGGCGAAGTGGGCGTCTGATTTCGGGTGGGGCTCAAGGCCGGTGGCCTGCTGATAGAACGCCAACAAAGCGAGCGGATCAGGGCAGTCGAGTGTTATCGCGGTCAACTTCATCTGCAGGGGCACAGCATCTCCGGACCGGTCGGTGGACTTTCGGGATCCACACCCTAGAGGCGGTCGGCCGCCTGCCGAAGGGCTTCAGCCTCCAGCTGCTGCACCTGCTGGGGGCGGTGCGGTAGGCGGCGTACCGGTCGACCTTCGCCAGCAGGCGTGCGTAGGACATCGTGCCGCAATCCAGTTCCACGAACGCAAACCGCCCCCGTGGCGAGCAGCACCACGACATCGGGGACCAGCGCCCCTGTCGGCGTCGGATGCGCCGGCTCGATCTGCCAGTCCCCCGCATCGGCGGCCGCCGGCGGCCACACCCCTGCCACTGCCATATCACTCAGCCCGACCGGCACGCACTTTGCCCGCCGCGCTGACCTGCCCAAACCGCGCCCCCGACCGCGCCCGTGTACTTCGCCGTGCCGCAGCAGCGCACTCCCCCTGCCGCCCGCCGACGCCACCCCACGGCTGTTCCACAACGCCCGATATCGCCTTCCCCGCCCCCTTGACTGCACGGATTGCCCAATTCCTCGCCCATCCATGGCGTTCCACACCCATACATCCGTGTTCGGGCAGGTGTCGAGCGGGCGGCGGCCCTGGCGCCAGCGGTCGGCGCACCGGCCGCTTACCGGCGTTCCCCAGCCGTGACCTGCGGTAGTGATGTCCGTGGAACACGGCTGTCTGGTGCCACTGAACTTTGACCGGTCGGCTGTCACCGGTCTCGCGTTACGGAACATCGAGCCCGAGATTCGACCCGCTGAGGGTGACGACAACCGCCCACACGCACACCAGCAGCGTGAGGGCCACTCCGCCCGCCAGGAGACATCCCAGGCCGACGCCGAGCCCCTGCTCCGACCACCGGGACTGCCGCCATACCGCCACCGCGGACACCAGCGCCACCGCCACACCCAAGACACCCATGAAGCCCCCCGGGCACGAACATCGGACACTCCGGCGTACCAGTAGCGTGCGTTGGTCCTCCCGCACCCGCATGAGTACGCGTACTCAACCCGGGCAAGCAGCACGAGCGGAGTAGCACGGGAACGACGAAGCCCCCGACCGGGGGCGTCCGGCCAGGCGCCGGCGAAGGGAGCGGAATCGTCCTGACCAGGTAGTCGAGGTTCGATGGCAGGAACCGCACAGTGGCCCATCTTCAGTGCCAATCGGTTAAGAATCAGTGGCATGGGACAGCGGCCCCGGGTGCAGCGGCGGAAGCCGTTCCACTATGGAATCGAACGGAGAATAACCAGCCCGGAGCCGTGAGCGACGACCACGACCAGAAGGAAAAGACGGCGGTCTTGCCGAAGGCCGACGGGCCCCGGCCTCCCGCTGCGAGCCGATCGAGGGCGAGCGTTACGACCAGGTGCCCACCGAGCGCGTCGGCGTCGCCCCGGCCTGGAAGGTCGAGGAACGGGTGTACTTCACCGACGACGTCGGCCCCGCCCGCGTCGTGCACCGCAGACACTGCCACGCCAACCGCGACCACGCCCGGCCCGCGACCACCGAGCAGGCTCGCGCTATCCTCGAGCGCGCCGACGCCGCGGCGGCCAGGTGTGCCGGCCCGACCGGCCGCTGCACACCGCGGCGTAGCCCGAGACAAGGTTGCCTCTGGGGTTGCCTCAGCCCCTTCCCAGGAAGAGCGGGCGCCCGACTCCTGACCTGCGGCGCAGCCTGTTCGGCGGGGGCGCAGCGCACGCCGACAACTTCTCTATGGACCCGCTCGACCCAGACGGAGAATCCCCACGAGCCCGAGGGCCGCCCCTGGCGCCAAGGAAGCCCCAACTACCGGTGACGGTCATACGGTTACCATCTGGAAGCTGGTCGAATTGTCGCCAGGATCGGCCCCTTGAGTGGCTTTCCCAATGCCGTGTGGCCCTGCTCCCCGAACCTCTCGCGGAACCCCTGTATCTCATGATCGTCACGTGCGGTGAGAGAAGGGCTGGAGACGATGGTGGAGCGCAGGAAGTTCCTCATGGCCGGCGCCATGGGAGGTGCGGCCATGGTCCCGTGGGGCCGCATGAGCACGCAGGCGCAGGCGCAGGCTCACGGGGGCGGAGACCCGGGCACCACCATCCCTCAGACCCCTGCGCTGGAGAAGTACGTCGACCCGCTGCCCACGCCGCTGACCGCGATCGCGGACACCTCGGTCTACCCGGGCGCGGACTACTACGAGATCACGATGCGGGCCGGCTCCTGGCGCTTCCACCGCGATCTCGGACCGGCGACCGTGTGGGGGTATTGGGCCACGGACCCGCACCGTCCGCACCGGCCGATCGGCATGGGCTACCTCGGGCCGACCCTCGAGGTGACCAGGGACCACCCGACGGTCGTCAAGTGGCGTAACCGCCTGCCGACCACGCACCTGTTCCAGTTCGTCATCGACGACATCCGCAGCGGCAACGCCCAGCTCACTCCGACCCCACCTCCTCCCTACAAGAGCGAGGTGCCGTTCCCACCGGACGTCAACGTGTGGAACGTCGTCCATCAGCACGGCGGTTACACGCCGCCGCAGTCCGACGGCATGCCCAAGCAGTCCTACAGTCCCGACGGCATCCATGCGGAGTCCTACAGCACGCTGGACCCGGACCGGGTCGAACCCAACGAGGCGATCTACGCCTACACCAACCACGACCAGTCGTGCCTGCTCTGGTACCACGACCACGGCATGGGGATGACCAGCCTCAACGTCTACGCGGGCCTGGCCGGCCTTTACACCATCCGCGACCCCGAGGACGAGCAACTCGGACTGCCGAGCGGCGAATTCGAGGTCCCTCTCATCCTCCAGGACAAGACCTTCAACCCCGACGGCACGCTCGCCTACACCATGACCCTGCAGGAAGGCGAGGACACCCCGGTCGTCAACGGGAAGGCCTACCCGTTCCTGGCCGTCGAGCCCCGCCGCTACCGCTTCCGCATCCTCAACGCCTCCAACGAGCGCTTCTGGCGGCTGCGGTTCGAGACCCCCCGCGATGTCCTGCCCCAGCCCACCCTGCCGTTCTGGCTGATCGGCACCGACGGCGGTCTGCGCACCCCCCTGCGCATGCTGAATTTCCTGATCTCACCGGCCGAGCGATACGACCTGATCGTCGACTTCAGCCAGCTGCCCATGGGCACGAGCGTCACCCTGACGAACTACCACGCCCCGGTCCACTACCCCGGCATGCCGGGACTGGGGCCCGAGATCTCGGAGATCATGCAGTTCCAGGTCACCAAGCCACTGTCCGGCGGCGGGGACAAGTCGACGCCACCGGACAAGCTCGACCTACCGGCCGTCACCCCCTTCGAGCCGACACCGCAGATGCGTCGCCGGGAGTGGGTCGTCTACCAGCACCAGCTCTTCGGCACCATGACGTTCAACGCGGTGCCGTTCTACGCGCCCTCCCAGGACTTCGTCACGACCAGCACGGGCGAGGTCTGGGAGTACATCAACCCCAACCACGACGCCCACCCGATGCACGTCCACCTCATCAACTTCCAGGTACTCAACCGGCAGCCGATCGACGCCGCGAGCTACCAGGAGCAGTACGAGAAATGGATCAACGGCGGCCGCGAACCGGAGGACCTGCCAGTACTGGAGAACTACCTCACCGGCCCGCCGATCCCACCCGACCCGGACGAGGCCGTATCCCTCAAAGACACCTTCAAGTCCTACCCGGAAACAGTGACCCGGATCGTCATCCCGGACTTCACCCCACCAACGGACCCGATCGCGTCGATCCCGGGCAGCGGCACCGAACTCCCGGCAACCTACATCCACCACTGCCACCTGCTAGAACACGAGGACGACGACCTGATGCGCCCCTGGACCATCGTCCAAAGCGCCGACAACTGACACGCCCAGCCCGCACAGGCGGCCACTCAGCCGTCGGCTGAGCACGTCGACCCACCGCTCCCCAGCCGCCAGGCGGCCGCCCTTGACGCGCTGGACCGGCTGCTGGGCAGGCCTGACCGGGATACGCCAACGACTCGGCCGGCCTGCTTCTCGGTCCACCGCGTTATACAGCCCTAGCGAGGCCGGGCCGGTCTGACCGATGAGGTCCCATCCCGATCCTGTGCGGCGCCGCGGCCGCCCTGCGTCGGCGCCATGACCTTCAGGACTCCAATCGAAGGCCAGTCTCCTGGCGTCAGCAGTCATGCACCGAACGCAGCCGGTACTCCGAAGCCGCAGGGCTGGAATCCCGAACAGCCCCTCCCCAGGGCGGGGGCGATGATGGAGGTGTGTCCGTCTCCCCGGCTACGGCCGACGCGGCGGCCGCCCGGCACCTGACCGAGCAGCTGCGCGCAGCGATGGCGCGTGCCCACCAGGCGCTCGCGCAGCTGGCCGAACGTACCCGCACCGCACCCGAACACCAGGTATGGACCGCACTCGGCTGCAGCAGTTGGGGCGCCTGCGCCGAAGGCGAACTCGGCAACAGCCGCGCCCAGGCCTACCGACTGCTCGACATCGCCCACACCGCCCGTGCCCCTCAGCCAGGCCGCCGCCGGGCGGCGCGGTGTCTCCCGCGGGAGACACTCCCGCCAACGTCCCACGGTGCGCAGACGTACGGGCCTCCTTCCGCTTCGCCGCGGTCTCTCTTGCGGTGTGCCGGTGCGTCAGGTGCGGGGCCGCCACACACTGCCTGCCGCATCCGCGCGCTGGCGGCGCCGCCCAGGGCTACGTGTCCCTGACCTCCAGCGCCTCACGCGCCACGCTGATGAACGTGAGGTACGCCTCCCGGAATCGACGGTAGGCGGCGTCGTACGCGTCGCGCTGCTCGGAGCTTTCGTCACTGGCAAGCGCCTTGAGTTGCTGCTGTACACGCCGCGCCATGTTCCGCACGTGATCCGCCGCGCCGGACACCTCGGCAGGACCGTCGAGCCGGACCTCGTGCATCGCCCGGTTCATGTCCGCAATGGCCGGGCCGATGCGCTGGTACATCTGCGTCAGCAGACGGTTCCTGCTGTCACGGTCACGGGTCGCGTCCACGTCGTCGATCTGCCACGTGACCGCGTTGAACGCGTGCGCGCAGCTCATCATCTCCCGGTAGGCGGAACGGCGCCGCTCGCGTTGCTCACGCAGGGCCTCCGCGATGGTCGTCGTCTCTGCTTGGGCCTTCGCCGCACGGAAGGTCGCCCGTCCGGTGATGTGGCTGGCCCCGAGTGCGGTGAGTGCAGTGAGGACGCCGATCCACAGTCCGCTGTCCGCCATGGGCAGGAAGTCTGTCAGCCCTGAGCGCCGATCGGACAGACCGTCAGTCGACCCCTCCCGTGACCTCTGACGACCCGCGGCCGACGCAGCAGCGGCGGCCATGCGCCCCGCCAGGGCCGCCGGAGGCACCAAACCGCCCCTTGACCCCTCGCGCCGCGCCCACCACCCAGCCGTACCCGTCTCCTTCTCATCGGGTGCAGCAGGGGGGGTGGAGGGCAAGAGCGGTCGTCGAGCCTCCCAGCAACATCACTACTTGCGACCTGACCTGCACAAACGCCCCAATCGGCGCTCAAGGGGCCGGTAGGAGCCCCGGCAGTGGTCCCGTAAGGGGCCCTGGAAGGAGTCGCGGCCGGGGCGGACATCGACCGCCAGCCGGTCCCTGAGCCTTCACCGGCACCTGACGGCGCCGGTACGTTCCAGGGCACCTCCCCCCGAGCGAAGCGAAGGCCTGGAGACGCCCGGGCCGTCAACGCGCCGCGGGCAGCCCGTCCAGCGTCCAGTAGCCGTCCGGCCCGCCGACCCGCCACACCGGTGCTCCGCAGGCCGGCCCCTCCTTGGCGGTGCCGGCGCACCCCGCAACTCATGGGCCCGGGCATCGCGCCGCGGACTTCGAGATGGGTGAGGGCAGCCCGCATGCACCGTACACAGTCGCCCTCGCGAGCAACCGGCCCGGCCCCCCCCTGCTACCTGCGGCACGCGGTTGCACCAGGGCGTCGCCTCCAAGCACGCACACCGAAACGGCCCCCGACACGACACCGGAAACGACGCCCCGCGCGCCACCGAGCCACCCGCGAGCCACCACACCACACCTTCCCGGCCGGCCGTGGAACAGTTCCACAGCCGATTCGGGTGCAAGCATCCGGGCAACGCCCGGGCGCGGCCGCCGGCTGCACCACCCGGCCGTCCAGCGCCGCAGCCGGCCAATCAGCACCGTGACCTGCGGCAGTGATGTCCGTGGAACACCCGCCGGGTGCAGCGACGGAAGCCGTTCCACCGTGGAATTGAACGGGAATCGAACCGGCATGGAACCGTGAGCGAGGATGCGGGCCGGCCCCAGGACCTGGCCCGCAGGCCGACGGGCCGTGTCCTCACCCGAGCAGCCGACCACCAGGAGCACGGCGTCGCAGGGGCCGGCGGTGACTCGGTCGCGGACGACGTCGGCGAAGGACTGGGAGCCGGCCGACGCGCAGACCGTTTACGCGCACGGGACCCGTACGCACATCCGCCTGGACCCGAACACGCTGCGCCCCGCGCCCTGGAGCGACGAAGCGCGCGTACTCGCCACGAAATTCGCCGGGCCGCTCTCGTGAGGTACGCCAACCGCCGGCGCGTCCTTGTCATGCACGGCCCGGTCGTGCCGGACCGGATCGCCTGAGGCGGCGCCACAGTCGCCGCTGCAGGCCGCGCAGCCATGGGTGGCGGTGGACGGTGAGGTATGTGGTGTGTGCGGACCAGCGCAGCAGGGCTCCGTACTGTGTACGGGCGCTGTCCAGGGACCAGCCCGCCGGCTCGGTCCGCTCGGTGCGCAGGATCACCAAGCGGCTGCGCGTTGACGGCATGGCGTCCCGGAGCAGGGGGTCGTGCGGCGAGTCCTGGTCCCAGCGGCCGGCCGGCCAGCCGGGCCGGTGCGTGGCCCGCCACAACAAGGGGTGGGCGGTGTCGGCGTTCAGTTTCCGTAGCATCGGCTCGGGGTCGGCGTCGGTGCCGAAGTAGGCCTCGGCGTACAGTGAGCCGGTCAGCGCGAGGAGTTCCGTGCCGCGCGGGCCGGACCCGAACATCGGCAGTTTCCTGACCCGGGAGGCGCGGGTGGCGCGGTCCACGTAGCGCCAGCCCACCAGGTGGGCGGACGGTACTGCGGTGGCGAGTTCGTCGATTCGCTCGCGCATATCGGTCCAGGCCCGCTCGCGCGCCAGGCGTGCGCGGCGGGACCTGACGGTCAGGTGCAACCGGGCGTTCGACGGGATGCCGTTGAAGACGGTCGCAGCGGCCTGCCGTACGAACAGGCCGACGATGACCGGCGCCAGGCTTCCGTCCCTCTGTTGCGTGGCTCGTGGCATCGGGTGGCTCCTGTTGCGAACGACGGCAGTCAGCGCGCGGCGTGCGGCCGCCCCGGGGACGGGGCGACCGCACACGGCGTGGCCAGAGGACGGTCACGGGTAGGCGAAGGTGCTCAGGTAATCATCGAGAATTTGCCCGTAGATGTTAGTGCCCTTCTTGTTGGGAAGGAACGACTCGGCCGATGGGCGCAGGAAGTCCAATACGCTGCCCGCCTCACTGGCCCTGGCCGCCATACGGACGCCGATGATCGCCGGGTCGTCACCGCACACTCCGCGCCCTTCGAAGGGGACGGTCGGATCGAGGAACTCCACCAATGTGCCCAGGGGGTTCCCCGGGTACTGAAGGACGTAGTCGCTGAGGGCGTTGTCCAGATCGTAAAGGTCTGGGCCGAATCCGAACTCGGGGCACCAACCGACATCGACCGGTTGCAGCGCAGGATCACGGCCCTCGAACAGCACGTCGTCGACCTCCAAGACCAGTTGGACGAACGCGCCCAAGAAGTCGACGCCGCCCGCGCAGCAAACCGGGAACTCACCCCGCCACCTCAACCGGACACGTTGAACTGCACAGCCCGGGGGGCAACCCACAGCGTCGTGAGGCCGCCGAGCAAGGCGCGTCAGCCTCGGGCCGGGCGAAGGACGAGCAACATCACACACGCGAAGATCGTCAGCATGATTTCGACGGCGACGGCGGACGACCGCCTGCTGATCAGGGACCAGGCCAACGGAATACCGCAGATCAGTCCGACGACAACCGCAGCGTCATCCCAGAGCAGAGCATGGTCGTGAGCGTCGTCGAACCATCCGCCGCTGTGCAGGAGTGCAGTTGTCGCGGCCAGCACAGCCGCAGTCAAGACCCCCTGCAGGACCAAGCCCGTCACAGCCAGACACGACAGCCCGCTATCCCACTGCCTCCGCGTCATCTGATCCCCCTCCTCCTGCCCGCCATCGTGGCGGGCAGGAGGAGAAGGCACATGAGTATCCGTACTCAGACGGCTTCACGGACGGCCAAGGGGCCGTGTGACCTTCCAGGTCACTTCGACGCGAGTTCGGGAGCCACCACCGGGGTGATGCAGACGCGGTGGACGATGCGGGCTGGCCCGACTGTGCTCCAGTGTGCCGGGCTGACGTCAGCAGCCGGGGTTGTGCCGTCCCGTGTCAGCAAGGCGCACGCGGCGCGTACATGGGTGGGACCAGGCTCCAAACAGAGAGCCCGGGTCCGGCCCGGCCTCGCTCGTGCGCCACCAGCGCATGCCCAGCTCGGTCAGCTCCTGGCGCCGCTCGGGGTTGAGTTTGTCGGCCTGCCTGCGGGCGTTGTCCACGAACAGGCCGAGCTTGTGTTCGACCCTGTCCACCATTTCGACGGTCTTCCTGGACGGCTGCAGGTGGCCCTCACGGGCGTGGAACCCCGTGGCCTGTCTCGCCGTCGACACCGGCATTGATTTTTCGGTCGAGGACGCTGTGGCCGGCGCGGTGGGCAGCCTGTGTTGGATCCGCACCCAAGCTGAGCCGGGGGTTCGAGGCGGCGATGCCGGAAGGGGAATGCAGCCGTTCCCGATATCGTCGTGGGTCACTTGCGGCCCTGAGTTGCCAGCCAGTCCGCCTTGCGCCGGGCGGCGCTGCCCGGCGGGTAGGTCGGGGCGGCAGTCGGTTTGGACTCGGCGCCGGGGCACTTGTGGCGGTCGGTGCGCACCTCGGTGAATGCGACGTTGAAGTCGCCGTCCGCTCCGCCATCGCGCTGGACGCCGACGAGGAGTTCGTCGGCCGCCGGGAGGCGGTCCGGGTGCAGCACGATCGAGTGTTTTCGGTTTTCCATGAATCCCGGTGTGTCGTGAGACCCTGTGATGCAGAAGGGGCCGACCTCGGCCACGCTGTTGGGGATGCCTGCGGCCAGCAGTTTGCGGTGCAGGTCCTCGCGGGCGGACACCAACTTCAGACCGGCCATGTCGTGGAGGGTGACCGTGACCGTGCCGCCGCGGCCGACCTCGACCGCGTAGGCCTGGCTCGCCGGGCTGTGGGTGAGGACCGGGAAGATCAGTGCCAAGGCGGTGCCGAACGCGGCAGTCGCGCCCACGGCGGCGGCCGGGCGCTGCCACCTCGCCCGCTGTCGTACTGGTGCCGGCGCCGCTGCGGCGCGTTCGGTGACGACTGCTGTCAGTTCGCCGAGCAACCGCTGCTCGAATCCGCCCAGCTCCTGGGAGTCTGCGCTCTTGGTCATGCCAACTCCTTCGTAGTGGCGATCTCGGGGTACTCGACGGGCCGTACGCCTTGAGGCGTCGGCTCCCGCTGCGAGGCGCGCATCGTCCGTCGGGCACGGTGCAGCCGGACCCGCGCCGCCGCGCTGGATATGCCGAGGGCGGCCGCCGCTTGGGTGACGCTCAGGCCGTCGACAGCAATCAGTTCCAGGACCGCCCGCTCTCCGTCGGGCAGCCCAGCGAGGGTCGAATACAGTTGGCGGGCTTGGCGTTCGGCATCGATGCGCTCTTCCAGCCGCAGCAGGTCGTCGTCCTCCAGCATGCGACGGCCGGATATCGACGCCCGTGCGCCGCGCTCGCGCTCCTCCTGCCGCCAGTGCGCAGACGTCACGTTGCGCGCGATGCCGTAAAGCCACGCACCCACTCCGTGCTGGGCGCCGCGGTAGGACTCGGCGCTGCTGACGGCCTGCAGGAACACCTCGGCGGTCAGGTCCACGACCTTGTGCGGGTCGCTCACCCGCCGCGCGACGAAGCGCGTCACCTGCTCGACATGCGCCCGGTAGACCTCTTCAAGCGCCGCGGGATCTCGCCCTATCCGGCGCACAAGCTCGATGTCGCTCACTGACCACTCCGTATCTGGAAGCCGGCATCCGTCCTTGCCCCACATCACTTAGTGGGCCGCCGCGGGCAAAGCGTTACCGAACCCCGGAGTTCAATCACCTTGAGGCGGCCGCCGGTGCGCAGGCGCAACTGCGCCCGATATCGCCTTGTCCATCCCCCTTGACCACACGGACTGCCCAATTCCCCGCCCTTCCAGGGAATCGTTGTCAAACTTCGTTGAGACTGATCAAACTTCGATGAGACGGAGCATCTGCTGAATGTCCCTTCACGTTTGTGGTTGCGTGGGGGCCGGGCCCTGACCTGGGTGATGCAGGAAAGGGTTGGTCTGTGCGGGCCTGTACGGGTCGGTTTGACCTTGCGTTTTCGAGGGTGCCGCGAGCCCAGGAGGCATCTCTCAAGCGGCTCGCACAGGTCCGGCCGGGCTGTGCAGGGCGGGAGCGTCGTAGACCAGGCTGTACCGCCAGAACAGGCGACGCCGGATCCGGGCGCCGGGCAGTTCCTGCGCGGCCGCGGCCCGGATATCGCCCAGGGTCTCCTGCGGATCGGCGGTAGGCGCCGTCATGTGCAAGGGCAGCGCAGCGGCGCGGGCCGGATGTCTGACCAGCCCCATGACCGGATTCAAGAGCACGGACAGCAAGGAGACGAGCAGATCGACACACCCGGTCTCCCGGTAGCAGCCGACGACCACAAGGCGGCCGCCCGGAGCCAGACAGCCGCGCAGCTCCCGCAAGGTGGGCACCAGCGGCAGGTGGTGCAGGACAGCGACCAGAGTGATGGCGTCGAAGCGCCGCTGCGGGTCGCGCCCGGCGAAGCCGGCTTCGACGATGGTGACCACGGGGTCGTCGGCGAAGCGATCCGCTGCGGCGCGGGCCATCCGGGGGTCGGGGTCGAGCCCGGTGACAGTGACAGCCCGGCGGCGCAGAAGCGCGGCAAGATTCCCCGCGCCGCACCCGACGTCCAAGACGTGGCGGGCCCCGGACCCGGCGACCCGGCCGGCGATCCAGGGGCCGTAGTGGTCGTTGTGACTCCACGGGTGCCGCCGATTGAGACGGTGGAGGTAAGAACGCAGCGCCATGGCGCCACGGTAGACAGCAGCGGCACCCCACCGGCGCACGGGCACCGCCGTCTCCGCTCCCGAGCCCGCAGCCATGTGCAAGATCCAACCGGACCGTGCAGCCTCAGATGCAAAGTCACGTTGGAAACTGCAAGGTTCACCGCAACAGGACACTGAAGACCTGGACGAGCCTTGACAGCCGCACTACGCTCCAGGCCCTCCCCCGAGCGAACGCGAGACTGGAGCGCACCCCCTCACTTCGTGGGCTGCCGCACTGTCACGGCGGTGACATATCCGGCCTCAGCCACTGTCGCCAGGGTGGGATGTGCGGGCCTGGGGTTCACCGTTCGTCGTCGGTCGCGGCTTCGTCCCACAGTCGGGCGAGCTTCTTCATCTTCCTCTTCCGCTTCTCGAACCACTGCGCCCGCTCCCACTGCTCATCCAGTAGCTGCTGCTCGGCTGCCTCGCGGCGCTGTTTCTCGGCTTCGGCGGCACGCTGGCACTGTTTGCGGCGCTGGCGGTACTCGGCTGCCGTGTGGGTGTCGGTGAGCGCCTGGAGCAGCGGCTCGGGTTCCTGGCCGCGCTCCTGTGCGACGCGGAACCACACCGGCCCCATCGGGCCGTGCTGCTGCAGGCGATCCAGGGTCGTCATCACCAGCGGGACCTTGGCCGTGAAGTCGAGGTAGAAGTCGGCGTCGGCGTCGGTCGATCCGTAGCTGTCGTCGGTGTGCGGGAGTCAGCCCATGCCCTCGTCCCGGATGAGCCAGCGCCCCTGCTGGTGCACCAGCAGGTAGGTCCAGTCGTGCCGTCCGGGGCGCATGGAGGGGTCATCGGTCCACCAGTGCTGGTGGAGGTCGAAGGCCACCGCGACGTGCACCCCGCCGCCATCGGGGACCGGCGGGGAGACCTTCAGGGCCTTCATGCCGGAGGTGTCGGCCAGCCACGCCCCGGTCACCGGCCGGTGACCCGCGGTCGACAAGGCCCGTGCCGTGGCGCCGTCGTGCGCATCCAGCGCTCGCATGTACGCCCGTACCACATCATCGGGCCCGGCACCCGCCGACGGCACCGGCACCTCGTACCTCGGCGTGGTCTCCCACCACCAGCCCCCGCCCGCCACAGCCACTACCGCCGCCACCCCCGACACCGTGACTTTCCACCGTCTCCGCACGCCCAGCCCCTCCCCCTCCCCACGCTTGTCCCCGGCCGGCGGTGCCATCCCACCCGACCACCGGCCCCCACCAAACGACGCACAAGACCCCCACCCGGTTCACCCCCACAACAACCACCCACCGTTGGCCGTGGACGAGGTCGACGGCGTGCGGTACCGGCTGGGGCAGTGCGCAGACAACGCCCACAGGCGGCCCGACAAGCTCATCCCCGAGCCGCGCGCGGAACTCGACGCGCTCGGCATGCGGTGCGGGTGCGGGCGAGGGTGGTGGCCCTGATGAAGGCCCGGGACACCGCTGAGTGTCCGTCGTGCGGGACGCGGTGGACGCCGGGGGTGGAGCATCCGGCGGCCGCGGAGGGTAGTGACGTGCTCGGGCCCCGTACCGGAGAATCGCCAGATGGAGAACGGGGATGTGCTGGCCGGGCGGTACCGGCTCGAACGGGTGCTGGGCCGCGGTGGCATGGGTGCGGTGTGGCTGGGGCGGGACGAGACGGTGCTGGACCGCGCTGTGGCGGTCAAGGTGCTGCACGAGACGTCGGCCGACCCGACAACGGTGCGCAGGTTCCAGAAGGAGGCGGCGACGCTCGCGGGTCTACAGCACCCGGGCATCACCGTCGTGCACGACGCCGGCAGCCACGAGGGGCACCTTTTCTTGGTGATGGAGTTGCTGCACGGCGCCGACCTGGCCCGCTTGGTGGCCCGGCACCCACAGGGGCTGCCGCTCGACACGATGGTCGGCCTGTCGCGGCAGACCGCAGAGGCCCTGGCCGCCGCGCACGGCCGGGGTGTCATCCACCGGGACCTGAAACCGGCGAACCTCTTCCTCCAGGACGACGGCCGGGTCAAGATCTGCGACTTCGGCATCGCCCGCAGCACCGACACGACCTCCACCCTGACCGAAAGTGGCCGGGTCGTCGGCACGCCCGCGTACATGTCGCCCGAGCAGTGCCAGGACCTGCCGCTGGACACCCGCAGCGACATGTACGCGCTCGGCTGCGGCATGTACGAACTCCTCACCGGGGAGCCGCCGTTCGCCCCGCGCCAGCCGCTGTACGCGCTGCTGCGGCAGCACGCGGAGATGCCCGCGCCACCTGTGGCCGACCGGCGCCCCGATGTCCCGAACCGGCTGGCCGACCTGGTCGCCTCGCTGCTCGCCAAGAGCCCCCGGGACCGACCGGACGCCGACGCGCTCACCGCGCCCCCGGACTCCGCGCCGCCCGCCCGCGGCCCGCTCGCGACCACCCGCCGCGACGTGCCCACCGCCCTCCGCGAGCCGCACCCCGCCCCGCGGCCGAGCCGTTTCACGCTGCGCACGTCGCTGCCCGTCCCCGGCGGCGTACGGGCGCTGGCCCTTGATCCCGACGGCCGCGTTCTGGCTGGTGCCGGGCAGGGCGTACGACTGTGGGACACCGGAACCGGCGAGCAGCGCAGTGAGATGGCCGACTGGCACGGCAAGCGGCTGTCGAACATGAGCGCGGTGGCATTCAGCGCGAACGGCCAACTGCTGGCGGCAACCCGCACGGACAAGCTGATCAGGCTGTGGAACACGCACACCGGTGAGCCGGAGCGCGAGCTGAAGCACGGCGGACCGCTGACCAGCCTGCACACCGTCGCCTTCAGCCCCGACGGGCGACTGCTCGCTTCCGGCGGCTCCGGCCCGGTCAGGCTGTGGAACGTGCGTTCCGGCGCACTCCACCAGACCCTCCGTAGCGGCTCCAACGGCGTCAACCACCTGGTCTTCAGCCCCAACGGCAAGACACTGGCTGGCGTCTCCGACGAGCACGTCTTCGCCTGGGACACCGCCACCGGCGAGCGGCTCTTCTCCTTGATGTCCCCGCGGTCCCCCTTCCGCTCCTTGGCCTTCAGCCCGGACGGGGGCACGCTCGCCAGCGTCGGCGTCGAGCAGTTCCACCTGCGCGACGCCGTCTCCGGCAAACGTCACCGGACCTTCGCCGGCCTCACCGGCGCGCACGGTGCGAAATACCAGGGCGCGCTGTCGATCGTGGCATGTGTCGCCTTCAGCCCGGACGGCACCCTGCTGGCCAGCGGCGGCAACGACAGGGTAGTCCGCCTCTGGGACCCGGCCACCGGCGCGGAGGTCGCCGCCCTGACCGGCACCCACACGGCCACGGTCTCCGGACTGGCTTTCACCCCCGATGGCCGCACCCTGGCCAGCGCGGCCGGCATATGGCCCGAGTCCTCCGGCGAGATCTGCCTGTGGACGGTCGCCCCATGAACCCGGACCGCGCCTGGAGTGCTTGTTGCACTTTGCCCGCCGCGCTGACCTGCACGGACACCGCCTCTCGCCGTGCGCATGTACTTTGCCGTGCCGCAGCAGTGCACTTCCCGTGCCGCTCGCCGACGCCACCCCACGGCTGTTCCACGGCGCCCGATATCGCCTTGTCCATCCCCTTGGCCACCCTGATTGCCCAATTCCCCGCCCTTCCATGGCATTCCACACCCTTACGCCCCTGTTCGGGCGCGTGCGGAACGGGCGGCCGGTGCAGTGCCCGGTCGACGCTCACCCCGCCGCTTACCGGCATTCCACGGCTGTGACCTGCGGTAGTGATGTCCGTGGAACACCCGCCGGGTGCGGCGGCGGGTGGTCTTCCGCCATGGAATCGAACAGAGAATCGAACCAGCCTGGAGCCGGGGACACCTTCGCCCAAGGCGGACTCACCTTCCACGTCGACGCGACCGGCGCCGTCAACGGCACCGCGCGGGTCACCGTCACCCTGACGAACCCCTCCGGCACCAACACCACGCTGCCGACCCAGCAGGGCACCGCTGCCGTCCCGACCAACTGGACCGCCGGCTCCCGCTACCAGTGGCTGCCGCCCGGCCCGCAGTACACCACGACCGCTTCGTTCTCCACCCACGCCAGCACATCCGCAACCGCCACGTCGTGACCGGCCTCGATCACCGCTCGGGTCGCGTCATCCCCCAGCGCCCAGCCGAGCGGCTGGTGGCGGCTGAGCCTGTCAGCGTCGCGCGCGAGCGCTGGACGGCTCGACGAGGCGACCGTCGCAGAGCCGGGTGCCGGCCTGCTTGACGTGCTTCAGCACGGGTGAGACCTCCATGCTCTGCAGTCCGGTCAGGGATCCGATGCGATCCGAAGTGAACTCGAACAGTTCGTCCAGGTCCCGGCAGTGTGCGACGGCGTGGATGTTCCAGGGCCCGGAGATGGCCGCGGTGAAGGCGATCTCGGGTTCCTGCGCGAGCGTGCGGCCCGCGCTCTTCACCGCCGACGGGTGCACGCGAAGCCAGAGGTTCGCGCGGGCGTGATAGCCCAGGGCTGCGGCGGCGGTCTCGACGTCGATGTGGACGACGCGGTGCTGGAGCAGAGCATCAAGGCGCCGCGAGACGCGTCCCGGAGTGAGGCCGGCGGCCGCGGCGAGATCGACGAGACTGGCGCGGCCGTCTGCAGCGAGCGCGTCGAGCATCTTCTCGTCCTCGGGGGTGAGGCGCAGGGGCTCGCGAGTGACGACCGGAGACTCGGTGAAAGGGGGCCCGCCGCTCCCCAGCGCTGCCTCCTCCTTCGGGGACAGTGTGCCCTGCAGGGCGGACCAGTAGTGGCCGCGGCCTCCGAGGAACTGGCGGAGCATGGCGAAGGCGTTGATGTCGATCACCGCCGCAGTGCGGGGAAGGCGCTGCCCCAGGAGGTCCTCGCGTTGTTCCCGCGTCCGGGATTGCGTCGCGCAGGTGATCTCGCAGCCCGCCGCGCTCAGGGCCACCCAGTTGACGTCGTCACGCTTGGCGAGCGCGTCGGCGAGTGCCGCGCCGCTGCCCGGGCGGCAGCGCAGTCGCACCAGCCACCTGCTCTGTCCCAGGGCGCCCGGGTTGACCACACCGGCCACGCGGATGACTCCGTCGGCGCGCAGACGGCGATACCGACGGTGACGGCGCCCTCGGTCAGGCCGAGGACGGTCGCGATCGCGGCGAACGAAGCCCGCGGAGCGATCTGCAGCGCCCGGATGATTCGTACATCGTCAGGCTGTACCGAAGCGGATTCCGTCATGAGTGCCCTTGCCATGTCGGCAATCGTACAAACGGGCGCTCGTGGCTCGCCTGCGATGCGGTGCGGACGAAACACTTGAAGCGCACGGGCTGGGGGGGTCAGAACAGCGGGCACCGTCTCTGCCGGTCCCGGGGCCTCGACAATGCCCGAACGGTACAACGCTCGAAGAACGGAGATGACGCCGGATGTCATCGGCTGGGACTGAACAGCACTCACCGACCGCTCTCATCGTCGGGGCCTCGCGCGGCCTCGGCCACGCGATGGCGGCGGAGTTCCTCGACAGGGGCTGGAACGTCGTCGGCACCGTTCGCGACACCACTGCCCGAACGCCGCTGCACGATCTCGCGGACCACGCCGACGGGCGGGTGACCATCGAGCATCTCGACATCAACGACCCCGGCCAACTGCCCCCGCTGCACGAACGTCTGGCGCACCGCCGACTCGACGTGCTCTTCGTCAATGCGGGCACCACCAACAATGAGCAGACGCCCATAGGCGCGGTTGCGACAGCCGACTTCATCGACGTGATGCTCACCAACGCGCTCAGCCCCATGCGCGTCATCGAAGCCCTCGAAGACCTGGTGTCACCGGCGGGACTCATCGGGGCGATGTCCTCCGGACAGGGCAGCATCACCAACAACACGACCGGAGGCCGCGAGGTCTACCGAGGGAGCAAAGCAGCCCTGAACATGTTCCTGCGGAGCTTCGCGGCCCGGCAAGGTGAGACGCAGCGCGCCTTCGTACTCATGGCACCGGGCTGGATACGTACCGCCCTGGGTGGTCCGGATGCGCCGTTCACCATCGAGGAGACCGTCCCGTTGCTGGTGGACGTCCTGCTCTCCCAACTGGGCACGCCCGGCCTGGCGTATCTGGACCGCTTCGGCCAGACCGTCCCTTGGTAAACCCTGCGGCCCCACCCCAGCACTCATCAAAAGGCGGGCCACCTTAATGCCCCGCAGCGTGCCGCAGGTGACCCGCGGTACGCCGGCTGCTGCGTACTGCGGGCGCTCAGCCGAAGACGATCTGGCGTAGCGTCCTGGTCAGGTGCTCGGTGAGCCGCTCGGCGGACATGGTGGCCAGCGGCTCGCCCGTCCCGACCACGCGCCACCGGGGTAGGCAGCAACAGCCCTTCCGCCCACGGCACCACCGCACCAGGCCGGCCCGGCAGACCCGGGTCGCTGCAGACCCAGTGGCGCGTCCTCGGGGCGGGCCGGCGCTCGCCCAGCAGGGGGCCCGATTCCTCTGCCGACGGGGGTTCCAATCAGCCTTCCCGTTAGAGCAGAAGCCCCCTCGTGTCGCGTTGCCGCAGGCCGGACGCTCCTTGGCGGTGCCGGCGCACCCCGCAACTCATGGGCCCGGGAACCCAGCCGCGGACTTCGAGATGGGTGAGGGCAGCCCGCATGCACCGTACACAGTCGCCCTCGCGAGCAACCGGCCCGAACCGCCCGCCACCTGCGGCACGCGGTTGCACCAGGGCGTCGCCTCCAAGCACGCACCGAAACGGCCCCCGACACGACACCGGAAACGACGCCCCGCGCGCCACCGAGCCACCCGCGAGCCACCACCGCGCGCCCGGGCCGCTCCGTGGAACAGGTCCACGACGCCTGAAAGACCCCGTTCCACACCCTCTCATGGCATTCCACACCGATTCGGGTGCAAGCATCCGGGCAACGCCCGGGCGCGGCCGCCGGCTGCACCACCCGGCCGTCCAGCGCCGCAGCCGGCCAATCAGCACCGTGACCTGCGGCAGTGATCCCGTGAAACACGACCCGGCCTGTTCCCCGCTCCCGTTCCACCGCAGAATCAAACAGGAAAGCGAATTAGGTTTGTGAGGGTGAGCGAGGGTGCCAAGGACGACGGGCTGCCGCTGGCCGACGGGCCGCTGGTGCGCGTGGAACTCCATGACGGCCAAGCCCTGTTCGCCGTGGTCAAACGCCGGCGGAAGGAAGCCGACGGCACCTGGTGGTACGACCTGCAGATCCACCTCCCGGCCGCCACCCAGACTTTCGGCCGCCTCACCGACGAACCCGCACCCGTCGACTTCCGCGCGCCGGCCGAACGGTGCGAGCCGATCCAGGGACAGGCGTACGACACCGTGCCCACCGAACGGCACGGCGTCACCCCGGCCTGGGTGGTGGAGGAGCCGGTGTACTACGGCGTCGACACCGGACCCGCCCGCATCGTCCACCGCGGCGGATGCGGCGCCTGCCGCGACCGGGCCCGCCCCGCCACCACCGACCAGGCCCGCACCCTCCTGCACCGCCCCGACACCGCACCGTGCCAGATCTGCCGCCCCGACCGACCGCTCAAGGCCGCGTAGACCGCCCTCGGGCCCGGCCCTGCGGAGCAGCCACCGCGCGGCTGCGTCAGGCCGGGCGCAGGGTGGGAAACATGCGCGCGCTGTGGTCAGGTCACGTCACCTGCTCCCTGGTCACCGTGCCGGTACGCCCGCACGCCGCGACGCACGACCCGCGCCCGCAGCTGCACCAGGTCCACGCCGCCGACGGGGCCCGGATCCGGCGCCGCGGGGTGTGCGAGGCAGAAGCCCGCGAAGTCCCCGAAGCCGAGATCGCACGCAGCTGGCGGGCACCGGACGGACGAGTGATCCTGCTGCGCGACGAGGACCTGGACCACCTGCCCCTGGCCACCCGCAAGACCATCGACATCCTCGGCTCTGAGATCCGTTCCAGGCCCGGCAGATGCGGCAGCCTCGAACTTCCTTGAAGCAAGCTGCCCGACGTTCCTGCAGGGCACTCGAGCAAGCGGTGCGCAACGTAAGCAGCGGTGCTGGAGCCGATCCAAAGTCGGCATCGCCAGCGGGATCCGGCCGGTGAAGTCGAGGTAGAAGTCGCCGTCCTCGCGCGGACCGTACCCGGAAGAGGTGTAGACGTACCCCGTCCTGAGCTGCGGTGCCCAGTGCTCCCGGGACAGGCCGGCCACGGCGCGGATCCGGTTGGCCAGCGCGGCCGGGCCCGCCCCGGTCAGCACGATCGCTGGCGGCGGCAGGCCGGCGCGCCGGTAGAGCGTCGCCAGTACAGCACGGCGTCGTGGTCCCGCTCCAGGCCCCGGGCGAAGACCACACGGGCTCTTGGCCTCAGGGCAGCGTGACCTCGGGAGAGAACGTCGAGGAGGCAAAGGGGCTCTTCCAGTTCGAGAGTCCCCAAACCGTCTGCCCGCTTGCGCCCTGCTTGGTCGGCCCGAAGCACACGTAACTGCCGTAGGTCAGGGTGCCCGCGCACTCGCGCTGATCGATGCTGGTGTTGTTCAGCATGTCCTGGGAAGTAGCGTCGGCCCACTGCGTTGAATGGACCGTGAGCACGACAACCGACTGGAAGTAGTCACCGGTTACCGCGACGCACGAGTTGGTGTAGACGCCGCCGGGCCAGGGCTGCGTACCACCGCAGGTCCAGTTCGGCTGGTTCCCGTTGTATGCCCACCACGGAACGGTGGTGTCGGCGTTCGCTGATCCGGTGAAGCCGAGCCCCAGCCCCACCGCCGCACTCGCGGCAACCGCCAGCCGAGCGATTCGACGTACCATCATGCCCCCTGCTTCGCTTCTGTGATGTTTGCCGCGCTCGGCAAACGGGTCGGCCTCGGCCTCAAGCCATTGCCCCCGACCGCCCGGCCGTGACGCTACGGTCACCGGTCCCTGAACCGTCCTAGATTCGTCCTACCGCCAGGTCAGCCAGTGGACCGGCACTGGTCCTGATGCGCCGGGAGCACGGTCGGAAACAGCGCGGACAAGCCGGCGGCCAACGCTCGCCCCGCGAAGCAGTTCCACACTCCCCACGGCCACCTCCAGGTCCCGCGCAAACACGTCGAAGAAGTCGCCGACGTTCCCCACAAGCTCGGCACACCTTCGTCGACAACGCCAGGCGCCGCGCCGACAAGCTGACCGCGGAGCGGCGCCAGGAGCTGACAGAGCTGGAGATGCGCCGGTAGGCGCGGAAGCCTTGACCGGCTCGCTCACCACTCCTATAACTTGGTCTGGACCAATCGGCTAACTGGTCAAGACCACTCCGTTCCCCCACATACACAGCGGGGGCCTTGCCGTCCACGGCCCTGCGAGGGCCGCGACGGCAGGCGCTCCGCTCACCCCTGGAGGGTCCATGCGAGTCGGACAACTGATTCTGCGCAAAGCTCTGGTCGCCGGCTCGGCGCTCGGGCTGACAGTCGGCGGCGTGGCCTTCGCCGTGGCCTCGGCGCCCACCGCCCAGGCGGCCGCCACCTGCGCCTCGGCGTGGAGTTCCGGCACCGTCTACACCGCCGGCCAGCAGGCGAGTGAGAACGGGACCAACTACACCGCCAACTACTGGACCCAGGGCAACGACCCGGCGACCAGCAACGGCGGAAGCGGCTCCGGACAGCCGTGGACGTCCAACGGCGCGTGTGCCGGCGGAACCGGCGGAACCGGCGGGACGGGCGGAGGCGGCGGAACGGGCGGGACGGGCGGAGGCGGGACGGGTTCGGCCAGCGGCCTGCTCTTCAGCCCGTACAAAGACGTCACCATCAACATGAACTGGAACACCTACCAGATGCAGTCGGCCGCGGCCGGCTCCGTCCAGCCGGTGGTGGGCTCCGGCAGCCTGGTGTCGCAGCACCTCCCGAAGCTGCCCGCCCTCACCGTCGCGTTCGCCACCGGCGCCTGCGGCAGCGAGAACTGGGGCGGCGTGTCCGGCGCCAACTGGGCCGCCGAGAACGTGCCGCAGCTCCACGCCGCCAACCTGAACTACGTCGTGTCCACCGGCGGTGCGGCCGGCACCTTCACCTGCGGCTCGACGGCGGGCATGGAGTCGTTCATCGCCCGCTACGCCAGCCCGAACCTGGTCGGCGTCGACTTCGACATCGAGGGCGGCCAGTCCGCGTCGGACATCCAGAGCCTGGTCAACGCGGCGGCCGGGGCGCAGGCGCAGTACCCGAACCTGCAGTTCTCGTTCACCCTCGCCACGCTGGGGGCGTCCGACGGCAGCTACGGCGGCGTGAACTCGCTCGGCAACACGGTCGTCAGGGCGGTGCTCGGCTCGAGCCTGAAGAAGTACGTCATCAACCTGATGACCATGGACTACGGCAACGCGTCCAGCGGCGTGTGCGTCGTCACCTCCGGCAGCTGCCAGATGGCGCAGTCGGCGATCCAGGCAGTGAAGAACCTGGAGCACACCTACGGGGTCCCGGCGAGCAAGATCGCCGTCACTCCGATGATCGGCATGAACGACGCGACCAGCGAGACCTTCACCGTCGCGGACGTGAGCACGCTGACGTCGTACGCGGTCAGCAACGGCCTGGCCGGGCTGCACTACTGGTCGCTGGACCGCGACACGCCCTGCTCCGCCTCCTACGCCTCGCCCACGTGCAACTCGGTCCCCAGCACCACGCCGCTCCAGTACACCAACAAGTTCCTGAGCACCCTCGGGTACTGACTTTCCACAAGCTCCCGGAGATTGAACGAGCCGGCAGGGGACGGGTCGCGCACGGACGATCGTGCACGACCCGTCCTCTTCGCTCCGCACGACGGCGTCGGCGAACCTGACGCGAGGCCACTTCCCAGAACCACGAACTCCGGCGGGCGTGTTCGCCGGGACGGACCGCCCCGAGGCCGACCGCCTCCACGGCCAGGAGCGTCGCGAGGGCGAGGAAGCTCCAGAGGGAGCTCGCCGACCTTCGTCAATACCGCCGCTGGCTCAATGGGCGGCGTGCTGGCGCTGACTGTCTCCCCGGCCCAGTTGCGCGTCCGGCGAGCACTGTGACCTGCGGTAGTGATGCCCGCGGAACACCCGCCGGGTGCAGCAGCGGAAGCTGTTCCACCGCGGAACCGAACGGGGTGTCGAACCGGCGTGGAGCCGTGAGCGAGGACGCGGGCCGGCCGCAGGATGTGCCGCAGGCCGACGGGCCGCCGGTACGGGTGGAACTCCATGACGGGACGGTTCGCCAGCGGGAGGCCGGCCGCGCGTCCGCGCGGTCGCCGCACCCCTGCGGAGCGACCGCACGGCGCTCCTGGGCGAAGCTCACCCCGGCCACCTCCGGCAAGCCGGTCTCCCGGGCATACCGGCCACCGGATTCGCGCCGGTACCGGTGAACCGACCCGTCCCCGAACGCCCCCGGGCCCCGCTCGGGCCGCCTGGCCTCAGCCACCCCGGAAAGTGAGGAAAAGATGGCCTCTTCCTGCTTCAGGAACAGGAAGAGGTGTCGGTGTTCCGGGACCCGTTGCACCCGGAGCTGACCTGCGGAAACAAGCACCGCAGCCAAGAGGAGGGCAAACCCGCCGCGCGGCCCCCGGCGACACGCCCGGCGAACCCTCGGGGAGAACGCCGGGGGATGCCTTCGGCAAACCCTGCCGCGAAGCCCGGGGCGAAACCCGAAACCGGCAGCCCCGGCCTTCCCGCCGGGCCGGTTGGCCTGCGCCGCCGACCTACGGTGCAAGCAGGTTGCACCGCAGGCCACACCTGCCGCCGCCCGGGGCGGGGTGATGATGGAGGTGTGGACGCCTCGCCGGCTCCGGCCGGTGCGGTGGCGGCCCGGCGCCTGACCGAGCAGCTGCGCGCGGCGATGACGGGTGCCCACCGTGCGCTCGCGCAGCTGGCCGAACGGACCCGCGCCGTATACGAAAACCGGGTCTGGGCAGCGCTGGGCTACAGCGGCTGGGGCGCCTACGCCGAAGGCGAACTCGGCATCAGCCGCGCCCAGGCCTACCGGCTGCTGAACATCGCCGACACCCTCCACGCCCTCAGCCGCGCCGTCGCCCCGCGGCGGGCGGGTACGCCGACGGTATGCGCGTACGGCCCCGACGGCTGTTCCCGATCGCCCATCAGCGGGCATTGTGCCTCACCCTCCTGTGCCAGCCGCTTTGTCGCAGGACTGCTGAAAACTGCAGGGCCGACTCTCCCACCGGCGACGCCGGGGCGCGCACGCGCCGCGCCCCGGCCTTGCGGCGCCGCGATGAGCGGACCTTTGAGTAGCCGACTACTCACGACAGGTCACCCCGCCGCGGCTAGCTTGGTGCACGTGTCCGGCCCCCGGCCACCCTGGAATTCCTCGTGGAGGTGCACCATCAAACGGAAGCGCCTGGCCGCCCTGGCGGCCGCTCCCGTCGCGCTGCTCGTCGGATCAGCAGTCTCCTCCGCGTCGACCGCGGGCGCCTCACCCGTGAAGGTACAGGCGCAGGCGAAGGCACCGGCTGTGGCGCCCGCCGCGGCCGGTGCCGCGGCCAAGTCCGCCTGCAATGCGCCGAGCAGTTGAACGTGCGTTTCCGGTATGCCGGTTCCGGGTTCCGGCGCCGATCTCCCGAGGACTCCGCGGCGGCGGCACCGAGGCGCCGGACAGCGACGGCTCCCGTCTCCCCGAAGCCCCCTGTGTGTCACCCGCGTACCCACCGCACCGCCCGCCGGTTCCGGCCCGCCACCACCCGCGGCACGGACCGGCCGGGCGGCGGAAGCAACCCCTCGGCCCACCGTTGCGGGCACGGCTGCGCCCGCACCCGGCAGAACCCGCACGACCGCACGCCCGTCAGGAGCTCCCATCCGGCTCCCATCCAGCGAGGAGGAATCCGTTGAAGCAACCGCACCAGCCCGGAAGCGAACCGGACGGACACAGTGTGGCGTCCCCGGGGCGGCGGGCGTTCTTCACGAGGGCTGCGGGGGTGACGGCGGGGCTGATCGGCCTCGCCGTCGCCGTCCCCGGCCGGGCGCACGCGAGCCCCGCCGCCCCGGCGGCGGGAACCGCCCAGAGCGACTGGTGGTTCTGCCAGAAGTGCTACACCATGTTCTTCCACGGCTACGCGGACAACGGCCGCTGCCCGGCCGGCGGCGCGCACAGCCCCCAGGGGTACAACTTCATCCTCCCCTACGGCGGAGCGGCGACCCCGACCGCCCAGTCCTACTGGCGGTTCTGCCCGAAGTGCTACTCCATGCACTTCGAGTACTACGGCCCCGGCCCGTGTCCGGCGGGCGGCGGACACATCGAGCAGGGCTTCGTCTTCGTCCTGCCGCACGACATCCCGGCCACCCTGACGAGCCAGAGCGACTGGCGCTTCTGCCAGAAGTGCTTCGTGATGTTCTTCTACGGCTACGCCGACAACGGTCACTGCGCCGCGGGCGGCGCGCACAGCGCGCAGGGCTTCGACTTCGTCCTCCCGCACGCCTGACCGCCGCCTGCGCCCGGCTCGGGTCCCACCCGGGCCGCTGCCGGACGCCCGCGCCCCGTGACCAGGGGCGCGGGCGCTTCGCAGGGGAGGGAGCCAGGCGGTGAAGGTGCAGTGGGGGGTGGCCCGCTGCCCCACAGCACCGCCGACGGGGCCCGGGCGCAGTTCATGGGCACCGGCTACGACCTGTCGGGCGTGGTCCGCGCGGTCGCGTACTTCGGCGTCGGCCGGCGGTACGGCTTCGACGGGCAGACCTCGCCGGGTGCGCCGACCGCCCTGCCCAGCAACGGCTGGTGCGTCAACTCGCTGCTGAGCGCGTACCCGCAGGGCCGGGCCGCGCGCTGCGCGATGCTCACCGCGGGGGCGTCGGCCGCTGGGTCAGGGACGAAAGCGCCCCAGGAACCGGTTCGCCTTGCGCGGCTTCGGCTTCAGCGGCTTCCTGCGCGGCGTGCGCGGCCTTCTCCGCCTCACGCCGCAGCCGAGCGGCCTCCGCCTTCGCGGCCTTGCGGACCTGCTCCGCCTCGATCGCCGACTCCTTGCAGTCCCCGCACAGCTTCGGATGGCTGTCGGCGTCGTCCCACCCGCGCTTGTTGACCTCTTCCCGCCGCTGGTCGGTGAACTTCTCCCCGCAGCTGCTGCAGCGGGGCCGGCGCGCTTCACGCGCCCGGGTCTGCTCCGCCTGGTACTCGGCTTCCTCGCGGGCTCGTTGCTCGCGGCGGCGGGCGTCGGCGGCGTCCTTGCGGGGGTTGCCGACCGCGTCGTGAAGCGGCTGGAGGCCTGGGCGGCCGAAGCGCCAGAAGGCCCGGCCCGCGGGTCCTCGCTCGCGCAGCAGGTCCAAGGTGGTCCCCACCAGCGGGATGCGCCCGTCGTAGGTGCTGTGGTCGTCGTGGTCGACGCCCGCCCAGTGCTGGACGGTGCGCTGCGCGATCTGCCGCGTCGTGGCGTCGGGGTTGCGGGGGCCGACGGGGTTGAAGACCAGCAGCACCGGCGGCAGGCTCCGCTCCCCGTAGGGGTCGGGCGGGGCGCTCCAGCGCTGCCGCCACATCGCAATGCTCTGGCCGTCGGTCCTGGCGGTGCGGGCGAAGAACCTCGCGTAGCGGTCGACCTTGTCCGCCAGGACGGCGGCTTCCTCGAAGCAGTTGTCGACCTCCACGAACAGCAGCGGCACCCCGGCCCCGGATGCGGTCACCACGATGTCGGCCTGGACGCCGCCCTTGCCCGGTGTGGTCCAGGTGCCGGTCACCGGCAGCGGCACCTCGGTGAAGTACGAGCGCGGCCGGGAGGCTGGTGAGCAGCTTGGCACCGACAGGAAGGCGGCCGGCGGATACAACAGACGGATCGGCCGGATACTCAACTGACCAGCTCGCGTGTGCCATGCAGAGACACTGCCCAGCACGAGCACCGACGCTGGACCGACGATCCGGCGTTCCACACCGCCCTACGCCCTGGTCGTGCATGGTCGCGTTCGTGGCGCCCCGAGAGGGGACCACCGTCCCGTCTTCACGCTCGGCAGGGCAATTTCGCGTATTGCGGCGCGCAGTCCGGTGCCACCACGATCACCCGCATGACGCGACCCGCCGCCCCTGTCCCCGGTCCGCCGCTGCCGACACCGGACCGGCGGCCCCGGGTCTCGCCGGGTATCCGCGTGGTGCCGCAGCGGCACCCCTGGCGCTGGGCCGCGGCGAGCGCCGTGCTGGTCGTGTGCGCCCAGGCCGCGCACGGCCTGGTCACCAACCCCTTCTTCCAGTGGCACCGGTTCGGCTACTGGTTCGCCCGCCCGGTCGTCCTGCACGGGCTCCTCCTCACCCTGAGGATCACCGCCCTCAGCGCGCTGCTCGGGCTCGCCGGCGGCGTCCTGCTGGCCGCGGCCCGGCTCTCTCCCAACCCGGCGCTGCGGATCGCGAGCTGGGGCTACGTGTGGCTGCTGCGTTCCGTCCCGCTGATCGTGCTCCTGCTGTTCCTGTACAACTTCAGCGCCCTCTACCCCACCCTCAGCATCGGCGTCCCGTTCGGCCCCGGCCTCTTCCGCACCGGCGAGGCGCAACTGGCCACCGGCACCACCGTCGCGGTCGTCGGCCTCAGCCTCAACGAGGCCGCCTACGCCGCCGAGGTCGTCCGCGGCGGGCTGCTCTCCGTGGACCGCGGCCAGTACGAGGCCGCCGCCGCGCTGGGCATGGGCCGCCACCGCCGGTTCACCCGGATCGTCCTCCCCCAGGCCCTGCGGGTCATCGTGCCCGCCTACGTCAACCAGCTCATCAACCTGGTCAAGGCCACCTCGCTGGTCTTCTACGTCTCCCTGCTCGACCTCTTCGGCACCGTGGAGACGCTCGGCAGCACCTATCCGGGCGACATCGTGCCCCTGCTGCTCACCGCCACCGTCTGGTACGTGATCCTCACCGCGGTCGTCTCCGCGCTCCAGTACGGCGCCGAGCGCCACTACTCCCGTGGCACCGGCCGCACGGTACCGCCGCCCCCGCTGCACCGCGCCCGCGCGGCGCTGGCCGCCCTGCGGGCCCGTGCCGCGCTGGAGACCGCCCGCTGACCGAACCCCCGCGGGCGGGCCGTTCCCCGGGAACGGCCCGCCGGCACACCGCACCGCCGGGACCACCACCGGCACCCCCATGGCGACCAACAGGAGACCACCATGCCCCGCACCCCTGCCCGGGTCCGCACCCGTCACAGATCCGTCCTGCGGCCGGCCGCCATCACCGCCCTCTGCGTCCTGGCCGTCGGCCTGTCGGCGTGCGGCGGTGGCGGTGGCGGAGGCGGAGGGAAGGCGGAAAAGACGCCGGTCTCCGGCGGCAGCACCGTCATGATCGGCGCCGCGTCCAACGGCGCCGCCAGCCCGGCCTCGCTGGAGGTCGCCGAGGTGGCCCGGATCAGGGCCGAACTGCCGGCCCGGGTACGCGACAGCGGGCAGCTCACCATCGGTGTCGGCTACCTTCCCGCCGGGGCCGCCCCGATCGCCTTCCTGGGCAGCGACCAGAAGACCCTCACCGGCGCCGAACCCGACCTCGGCCGGCTGGTGGCTGCGGTCCTCGGACTGCGGCCCGTCCTGCAGGGCGTCACCTTCCAGAACCTCTTCGTGGGCATCGACAGCGGCCGCACCGACGTCGCGTTCTCCAACGTCACCGACACCGAGGAGCGCAAGCAGAAGTACGACTTCGCCTCCTACCGGGAGGACAACCTCGCCATCGAAGTGCGCAAGAACGACCCTCTGGTCTTCCGCGGCGACTACCACGCCCTGGCCGGCCGGACCGTGGCCGTGCGCGCGGGCACCAACCTGCAGAGGATCGCCCTGGACTGGCAGACCCGGCTCAAGGCCGAGGGCAAGACACTCACCGTCAAGTACTTCCAGGACCCGAACAGCACCTACCTGGCGCTGTCCGCCGGCCGGGTCGACGCCTACCTGGAGTCGAACCCCGCGATCGCTTACCACGTGGCGAAGACCGCCGGCACCCCGCAAGCCACCCGGGTCGCAGGGGTGTTCTCCGGGGCCGGTCCGCAGTTGCAGGGACTGATCTGCGCGACCACGAAGAAGGACGACGGCCTGGTGAAGCCGCTCGCCGACGCGATCAACCGGCTCGTCCAGGACGGGACCTACGCACGCTGGCTGGCCGCCTGGCACTTGGAGAAGGAAGCCGTGCCCGCATCGCGGATCAACCCGCCGGGGCTCCCGCCGTCCGCCTCCTGACCACCGGCCGCGGGCCCGGCGTGACGGCGCGTGCGGCAGCCGGCGCGGGGCCTCGCGGCGGTGGCCGGCGAAGGTGCGGAACCGGACCGGACCGCGAGGGTGGGGACCTGCCGCAGACCGACGGGCCTCTGGTGAAGGTCACGCTGCACGATGGCCAGCAGCTCTACGCCGTCGTCAAAGGCCGGCGCCGCGGGGGGACGACGCATCGTGGTCGTATCTGCTGCAGATCCACCTCCAAACCGCCACCGAGACCCGCGGCCGCCTGGTGAACGAACCGCCCCTCCACCGCGGCAGGGCGTTGCGCGCCGATCCCGGTCGAGGCGTACGACCAGGTGCCCACTGAACGCGCCGGCGCCACCCGGCCTGGAAGATCGAGGAACCCGTCTGCTTCGGCACCGGGCGCGGCCCGGCCCGCATCGTCGACCGCGGCACCCACCCCGCCGCCACCGAACAGGCCCGCACCGCCCTCGATCGGCCCGACACCGCCCCTGCCGTATCGGCCGGCCCGACCGGCCCCTGCGCGCCGCCGCGTAGGCCTGCCCGACGCCGTCGCCCACGCGGCAGGCCTGCTCCGGCAGCCGTCCGTCACTCCGGGAGTTCGCCCTCTTCGACCATGCGGAGCAGCTGCTCGCGGACCTCAGCCAGTCTCACCGGATCGTCCGCGACCTCCGCCGTCACCACCACCCAGCCCATGCCGGCGTCCCCCTCCACGACCCCCACGACCCGGTCGTCCGTACGCCCGGTCGCCGCCATCGCCACGACCGTCGCGAACTCCTGGCGCACTTCGTCGGTGAACAGCTCTTCGTTGACTTCGTAGCCCGTCCCGTCGAAGCCGGCCTCCGAGGCCTCTTTCATCCCCTTCAGCGCATCCGCCAGGGCACCGAACTTGTCCGGCTCCATACGCAGCCGCAGCGTCTCCAGGTACATCGCGCTCACCGACCCGCGTCCGGCCCCTCCGCGCTGTCCTCATCGCTCATCCGCCCACCCTTCCTCCAGCGCCGCGGCACGTCCAGACCATGCGCTCACCGAACCTCGCCGGTGAGCGCCTGTCAGTCGGGCCCCGGGCCCGGCGTGGCGTCCGTCCGGGGGCCGAGGGCCGGACGGTCACCGAGAAGACCCCGTGGTCCTGACCGCCGGTCGCCGCCGCACCCGCACCGCCGCCCTCGCGCCGCGCCGTGTACCCACGAAGGTTCCCCTTTTCTTTCCGTTCTCCGGCGCCCCCGTCCGGTGGCGCTCGACCCCGCTCACGGCCCCCGCGCCCCATGGCTCAACCCGCACCGGTCTTTTTCTGCACGCCCCAGCCTCCGTGTCACGGTCGGCCCCTTACGCACGGAACGCCTGGAATATTCACGCTTCCCCCGTGACACCCGTCTCCGAACGGAGATGAGACGAACCCGCCGCAGCCGCGTACTGAGGGGAGAGGGCGCCCCACCCCAACGACTCAGATGCAGGACGCATACGAACCGAGGTCCCAGATGACCATCCGCTCCACACTGAAGAAGAGCAGTTTCGGCCTCTCCCTGGCCGCGGTCGCCGCCCTCGCCGCCGCCTGCGGCAGCTCCCACAGCTCCGGCTCGGACACCGCGAGCAGCGCCCCCGCCCAGGCCGCGCCCTCGCAGAGCGCCGCCGCCACCCCGGGCACCACCGGCGCGTCCGCCGGCACCGTCGAGCTCAAGACCATGAGCGGCCCGCTCGGCACCTTCCTCACCGACGGCAGCGGCAAGACGCTGTACGACTTCGGCTCGGACACCGCCACGATGTCCACCTGCAACGGCGCCTGCGCCAAGGCGTGGCCCCCGCTCACCGCGGCGAACGGCATGCCGAAGGCCGTCTCCGGCCTCGACACGAGCAAGATCACCACTTTCAAGCGCTCCGACGGCACGATGCAGGTCGCCTACAACGGCCACCCGCTGTACTACTTCGTGCAGGACACCAAGGCCGGCGACACCAACGGCCAGGGCAGCAGCGCGTTCGGCGCCCCGTGGTACGTGGTCTCGCCCGGCGGCGCCTCGATCACCAAGGCCGCGCCCGCCGCGGGCAGCGGCACCAGCTCCTCCGGCAGCGGCTCCGACGCCGGCGGCGGCTGGTCGTGACGGTCGGCCCGGCCACCGACGTCCCGGGCCCGGGATCCCCCCTTCCGGGCCCGGGACCGGCCGGGGCCGCACCCCCCGGCCCCCGCGCCCGCCCCGGGCCCGGCACGGGCGGCCGCAGTATCGGACTCTGGCCGTTCCTGGGCGTGGTCGTCACCTCCCTCGGCGGCCCGCTCGCCCTGGCCGCCCTCTACGCCCCGACGATCGCCGCCGACGCGACCGGCTCCCTCGGCCTCGACATCCTCGCCGCCACCGTGGTCTTCGGCTTCCCGCTGGCGATCTGGATCGGCTACGCGCAGCACATCAACACCGCCGGGGGCCTCTACGCCTTCGTGGAGGCCGCGGCCGGGCGGACGGCCGCCCGCGTGCAGGCGGGGCTGTGGATCCTCAGCTACCTGCTGTACCTGCTCTACACGACGGCCTCGGTGGTGTACGACACCCTGCCCGCGGTCTTCCCGGGCGTGCGCCCGTACCAGCCCGCGCTGGAGATCGCGATCCCGGTCGCGCTCGCCGCCGTGATGCTCGCCGGCCGGACGGCCGCCCTCGCGGCGACCGGCGTGCTGGCCGTCGGCCAGCTGGCGCTGGTCGGCGTGGTGGCGGGCGTCGGGCTCGGCCACGGCGCGCCCGCGCACTCCTTCGGCACCTCGGCGCCGGCGGGCGACCTCACCACCTCCGTCGGCCAGACCGCCCTGCTCTACGTGTGCGGCAGCCTTCCCCTCTTCCTCGGCGGGGAGGTCGCGCGCCCCGCCCGGACGGTCCCGCGCGGGCTGATCTGGGGGACGCTGCTCGTCGCCGCGGGCGTCACCGTCGCCGCCGTGCCGATCACCGCGAACCCCGCATTCGCGCAGGCCCCGATCCCGGGCATGTCCCTGGTCGAGGTGTTCGCCGGCCACCGGCTCGCGGTCGTGGTCGGGGCGGGCGTCGCGGTGAGCGTCGTCGGCGTGATGCTCGTGGAGTACCTGGCGCTCAGCCGCCTGGTCCACGCGCTGACGCGCGCTCCCGTCCGTACGGTGATCGCCTGGATCGCGGTCGCCCTGGTGGGCGTGGCCCCGCTCAGCCTGGTCGACCCCGACGCGTTCTACGACGCGCTCATCAAGCCGTCGCTGTTCGCCCTGTGGCTCAGCCAGTTGGTGGTCTTCGCGGTCTACCCCCGGTTCGCCGTCCGCAAGGGCACGCACCCGGTGGTCGCGTGGGGTCTCGGCGCCGTCGCCTCCGCGTTCGCCCTGTACGGCTTGTGGGCCACCTGGCACCACGCGGTCAGTTGACCAACGTGATCGGTTGGCCGTCCAGTCGGGGACGGCCGGGTACCGCTGCTGCGGCGCGGGGCAGGCGGTGGGGAACTCGCCGTACTCAACTTCGGCCTGGACAAGGGATGCGGCGCTGTCACCGGGGTCTTTTCCCGCAGCTGCGCAGCTGCGGGAGAAGGCCTCTCAGGACGCCCTGGCGGTACTCGGCGTGGGCGTGCTCGACGCAAATCCGGCGGGAGGACTGGCGGCGTTTGTACTCGCGCCAGCCGTACTTCTCGGTCAGTGCCGCGGTCTCGGCGTCAAGGTTCTTCGGTTTGGGGGCGGGGCCGAGACCTGGCCGGGGAATGCGTTCGCGAGGCCCCGGTAGCCGTCGTCGACCTCGGCTGCGACGTCCGGGTGCATGCGGAACTGCTCGGCAATGCCCTCGGTGCGCGCGCAGGTCTGGTCATGCGTCCGGCCCGGGCGCACCGCTCCGGACCACAGGGTCCGGCCCTGCCCATCGCTGATCGTGGTCGTCTTGACCGTATTCTGCTTACGCTTGCCCGACACGAACGCACGTCGTCCGGGCCGGTGTGCTTTGGGGCGCCTCACCTGGGTTTCACCCCGTCGATCCGAAGGGTCACCCCCTCGGCCTCGGCGTAGGCGAACACATCCTCCAATGTGCGCAGCCGCAGCCCGGGGCGCTGCGGCACCGCGAACCCGCGGGCCGCGAGTAGCGGCCTCACCTCTGCCACCGCCCGGCCGATTGTCGACTTGCCCACCTGGTAGATGACGCCCAGTGCCTCATAGGTGAGCCCGGTCCGCAAGTGCACCAGCGTGGCCAGCAGCCGGTCGGTAAACACCAGCTCGTACTTCGGCCCGGCCCCTGCCTCACGTCGGCGCGAGCCCTGACGCCGGTCATGACGTTCGGACTCGCAGCGGGCCCCCCGGCGCGCAGCGAGCTCCGCAACCAGCTCGCCCAACAGCCACTCCGACACACCGCAGAACGCGGGGTGCGCCATCACCGCACAGATCTGACGAGACATCACAACCTGGATAACTCGCACGGCCACCCCGATGTCCCCGACGGTGACGAAGATCATCAATCGAGGAAGAGCCCGTAAATCCAGGTGTCCCACTCCAGGGCTCCCCGGTAGCGTGCGCCGGCATGACATCGGAACTGGAACGCCCCCCGCTTCAAGCGGACGAACGCACCGCGCTCATCGGCTGGCTGGACCTGCAGCGGCAGATCCTGCGCTGGAAATGTGAGGGACTGAGCGATGAGGACGCGCACCGCTCGGTCATCCCGACCTCACCGGCCATGACGATGGCCGGTCTCATCTCCCATATGCGCTGGACCGAGCACACGTGGCTGGAGGTGCTGTTCCTCGGCGGCGACAAGAAGCAGAACCCGTCGTTCGACGAGTCGCGCGAGGACGCCGACTGGCACACCGACGGCCGCCCCCTCACCGAGCTCCTCGCGGAGTACGAGGCTCAGTGCACCCGCAGCAATGAGATCGTCGCCGCGGCCTCCCTCGACGACATCGGCCGGCACCCCGACTTCCGCTCCAGCAGCGCCAACCTCCGCTGGATGCTGATCCACCTCGTCGAGGAGACGGGGCGGCACGCGGGGCACGCAGACATCGTCCGGGAGTTGCTCGACGGCGCGAAGGGCTATTACTAGCGCGGCTGCGCGTAGCGGGCCCCTTGTCTCAGCAGCCAGGCCAACGCGCCTCACGACCAATCGCGGGAGAGCCCGTTGAATTGACACGCCTTTCGCGCCATCGGACGACAGGGCGTGAGCCCCGGCCCAGACGCGGGCGGTGGGCAGCTGCCAGCGGGGTGGGGTGTCGAAGTCGGGGGCGGCGGGCTTCGATGAGGATCCAGCGGGGGCATCGACGCGAACACCTCCGCCCCGGGATGTCCAACCGGTCCGAAGATCTGACGGAGTCCTGCCAGTAAGGTCTTCGGGTCGCCCGGTTCACGGGAGCGTCCGGCGTTCGGGGAGGGCCCATGGCACAGGTGGAGAAGGTCGAACGGCGTCTGAGCGGGGAGGCGTTGGCGGGAGAGCGGGTTCTGTACGGGGTGCTCGCGTTCCGGATCGGGGGCGTGCGCAGGACGATGGTCGGGGGCGCCGCGGGCCTCGCCGGGGTGGCGGGGGCGGCGATGGCGGCCGCAGCCACGAGGGGCCGCACGGCGGTTCCGGCGGCGCCGCTGCCGGTGCCCGGCCGGGTCATCGTGGCCCTCACCGACCAGCGGCTGCTGGTTTTCTCGATCGGCGGCGCCTTCGTCGCCAAACCCAAGAAGCTGCTGTATTCCATCCCCTTCGACGCCATCGCCTGGCTACCGAAGCCGGAACTGGTCCCGGGCGCCGCCCAGGCCCTGCGCGTACAGGTCGGCGTCTCCGGCGAGGGCATCCTCGGCTTCGAGTTCCCCCGCCTGAAGGTCAACGAAGGCCGGAACATGATCAACCGCCTCCGGCGCGCCCTCCCGCCCGAGACCGACACCGAGACCGCGCCCGGGAGCGGGAGCTGACGGGCCCCGGCCGTGTCCACGCCCGGCAGGTCCGCGTTCCCCGGTCCGTGGCGGATGTTCGCCTCCCTCACTCCTGCCGGCGGCCCCTCCCGAGTGGCGCCCGTCCGCAGGTCAGCGGGCCGTGAGTGAGCTTGTCATCAGCACAAGCAGCCTGATGTCTCACTCGGATTGACAGCTACCGAGGGGGAGGCGGTGTGTCCGTCGTGCGGGACGTCCTCGGGGCGTGTTCACAGCAGCTGTCTGCGCCGTCTCGATGACAGTGCGGCAGCCCAGCGCCGGGTCGTGCTCGCGTTACGGGTCCCCCGCTTCCGGTGCCGCCAGCAAGCGTGCGTTCGGGCGACGTTCGTCGAGCAGGCGAGGGTGTCACCGTCCAGTACGGACGGCGAAGTCAGCAGCTCCATCCAGGCCGCGTTGCAGCGGCTCGGGCTGATGCTGGCCGGCCGGGGCCGGATCCCGCCTGGCGGAAGCCTTCGCCGTCCCGGCCAGCCGTTCCACCCTGCTCGGACTGATACGCGCTGTCCCCGAGTCCACGCCGTCGGCGCCCCGTGTGCTGGGCATCGACGATTTCGCCCTGCGCAAGGGACGCGTCTACGCAACCGTCCTGGTCGGCATCGAGACCCGCCGCCCCGTCGACCTGCTGCCCGACCGCACCATCGACACCGTCCGGGCCTGGCTTGCCGCCCGCCCAGGAGTGAAGGTCATCTGCCGGGATCGCGTGCGGCCGTTACGACGCTCCAGCCGGCGACCTCCGACTCCTTGGCGAACTGCGAAGCCAGCCGGCTCTTGCCCTGGCCGCCCGGCGCGTGCAGCCACCGGACCGACAGCCGTGGCCCGTGATCGCGCCAGTGGCGCAGGTCGACCAGTTCCTCCTCTCGCCCGGTGAAGTCGAGGACGGCGAACCGCGCGTTCGGCATGCGGCTGGGCAGGTCCAGCAGCCAGGCCGGGTCCGGCCGGGTTTCCGGGCGCCATCGCTGAAGGACGTACAGCGGCACGCCGTCGCCGAAGACATGGATGTCCGCCCCGACGCAGCCGTAGGCAAAGCCGTTGACCGCATGCACGGTCTGCTGCCGGGCGGGGCTCAATGCCCGTCCCCGGTGGGCGGCGTTTCCCGGTCGCGGTGAACGACGACCCTGCTGCCCGGCCCCTGCGCCCCGACGGCGAACCCTCCGTCGCGCGCCTCGACATGCTGGACCCACTGCTGCCGGACCGGCGGGAGCTGCTGCCGGGTCGTCTCCACGAGCGCGCGCAACTCGGCCTCCGCATCGGGATGATCGTGGATCAGGTCCTCGAAGTCCTCCTGCCAGCGGACGATCTGTGCCTGCCGTACCTCGTCCGGGTCAACGGCGTCCGCGATCCGCGCCGCGCTGCGCTCCAGCCGCACTTCGATGCCGGCACCGGACTCCGGCCCCGACCCGGCGCCACCGGCGCCCTGAAAGATCCTCGCGACCCCGGCCTTCGTGGCCTGCCAGGCGCTGGTCGCCATACCAGCGCCGCTTCCGGATCCGGCATGAAGTCCCCCATAGGCAGCGTGAGTTGGTGTGCGTCACCTCGCCCAGCCCAGCGGCCGGTAGATGTCGCGTCCGGCTGTGTCGCGGGTGTGCGCGGGGTGGAGACCGATGGGGTCGGTCAGCTGGGTTCCAGCGAAGCCGATGACGGTGGCCGGAGCTTGGCGGTCGTGGCGCGATCCCTTGCGCAGGTTCCGCCACCGGCCACAATGCGCGTTGCCCGACAGACAGCAGCTGCCGCAACCGCAGGTCTTCAAAGTCGAGCGGTGTGCTGGTTCGGCTTACTGACGCGACGTCACGCCTCGTGTTGGGTTGGGCGGCTTGGCCCTGGGCGCAAGGTGCCCGTGGTGTGTGCCATGCAAGGGACCCTGACCGGACACTGCGCCGGGCAAAGAAGCCCCAGTTCCTCAGCGCCCGGTTTCACCTCGGCCACCCCCTCGACCGGACGGATTGCCCAATTCCCCGCCGCTCCATGGAGTTCCAGACCATTACGTCCTGGTTCCAGCGCAGGCACCCAGCTTGCCGTTCAACCTCTGAGCGCTCATGACGACGTCAGGAACCTGGGTTGCGTTGCTCGGCTTGAGCCTTGTGGACTTCGCCGAGGTGCCTTACCTGCCGCCGCGTCAGCAACTCATCGATCGGTTCGAGAACCCGATCCCACGCGCGGTCCGCTTCTGGGGAGTGATTGCGAGTCCGCGCATAGCTCTGAGCTGCGGTGATCGCGATATCGTAGAGGGCGTGATCCGTCGGGAGGGCGGTCGAGCGCTCGCGTCGCAGCCACGAAACCAGCCACGGTATGTCCCTGGGCCAACTCGGGTTCGCCAGGGAACGCACGCGCAGATACCCCAGTTGGTCCCACCATCGGCGGCTGTGCCATTTGCGCGAGTCTGCCGGCGGCAGGCCGGGTGGTAGATCCTTCACCGGATCCATCTTGCCTGGTGGTGGCGCCCGCACCTACGGATTTCTTCGTTCAGCAGTTCGGCGGGTTTTGGTGCCGACCTTGTGGTGGGCCGGTCGCTGGTATGCCTCGTTGCCGGCGAGGACTCGTCCCACGTCGTGGCGGGTTGCGGGTCGCCGGTTCTTCGAGCCCGGTGGGCGTCCGGGGCCGGGTGTGGTGGCTTTCGGTGCACCAGCTGGCGAGCCGGCCTTCGTGCGGAGGTTCCGAAACCCGCGCCGGACGCGGGCCGGGTGAGCTTGTGCGGTGGGGCTGGCTTCTCCCAGGGCCGGCGCAGGTCGGTGGCGAGGGGGCGGGCGAGGCGGAGCTGGGTGTGGGCGGCGATGATCAGCCAGGTCCAGCGGTCGGCCGGCGGCCGAGTCGCGTAGTCGGGGCCGGGTCCAGCCGAGTGTCTGCTTGAGCACGCGGAAGGTGTGCTCGATGTCGAAGAGGCGGAGGAATGCCTGCCGGCAGCGGTCGACGTCGGCCTCGGTGGCGCCGGTGCGTGACCACCACAGCCAGACCGGCTTGTTCTCCCCGCCGGACGGCAGGTGTTCGACGGCCAGGCGGATGACTGTGCCCTCGATGACCGGCAGCGGGCCGTCGTGGTCGAGCCACGCGGCCCGCTGGGTCAGCCTGGGATGCAGCCGGTCCAGGATGGGCCCGGAAGAACTCCTCCCGCGAGGGTGCCGGGCGGCGCATCACCCGGTCCGACCGTGTCCGGCCCAGGACCTCGACCTGCAGGCCGGACAGCAGGTGCGCGATGCGCGGGGCGTCGTATCCGGCGTCCGGCACGCGTCCGCGATCGGCGCCGCCGCGGGCCATGCCGAGGGCCGCAGCGGTCTGGAGCGTCGATGCCGACGGTCATCGGGCAACCGGGACTTCCGCGAGGTCGGCGTAGAGCGCGCAGGGCGTACGCGAGAGTGATCACGGTAGGTGGTCGCTGGCCCGTCTCCGTGGCGGATCGTCTTGAACGCCCACTCATAGGGCTTGGGGCCGGGCGATCTGGGTGTACCAGGGGATGGTGCCGCCGATCAGGTTGAGGCCGCAGATGACCATCCATAGTTCGACGGGTGCCTGGGGTGTCCAGCGGTGCTCGGCTGCAAGGCCCAGCCGGTGCAGGGTGATGTAGGCCGCTGCGGCGATGCCGGTTGCGCTGACGGCCAGCCAGGTGCGGTGGCACGCGGTGCGGGCCCCGGCGAGCGGCCATCCGTTCAGGAGCGGGCCGCTGATGGACGCGCCGACGACGAACATCGCTCCTGCGGCGGACAGTTGGGGGCCGGTCATGCCGAGCGGGCCGGTGGCGATCGCGTAGGTGGCCGAGCCGAGTGCGAGGACCGTCACGTTCGCCAGGGCCACGCGGGCGGGTCGGGTCTTGACCAGGGAGTACGGCCAGCCGTCGAGCAGGCCGTGTGCGGTCTGCCAGATGGCCACGGAGATCAGCCAGGCGGCGATGTCGAGTGCGTCGAAAGGACCGTGCGGGTCCCACAGGGACAATCGTCGCACCTCTGCGGTCGCCGATCCCCAGTTCGCCAGTGCCGCGTATGCGGTGAGGGCCACCGCGAGGCAGCCGAGCACCGCAAGCCGGCCGGCCTTCGGGCCGTAGCGGGCCGGGAGTACCAGACGGCCTTCACTGACCACGGACACCTGGAGGAACGTCACGAATGCCAGCGCCCCCAGGGGGATCTCGTAGGGGAACGTCGGCATCTGTTGGCCGGACCCCGCCGGGGTCGTTCGTGTCGCGCCGGCGATGTCGGCATGGCCGACCAGCAGTTGCCCGAGCAGCGTCAGCACGGCGGCACTGACGACGACCAGCAGTGAATTGACGGCGGCCGCCCAGCGGCCGCGCACGCCGGCGCCCCAGTCGGCGATGGCGGCCAGCACCGGCATCGCGAATGTGGTGGGGGCGCCGAGGACCAGCAGTGATCCCATCGGTCGCAGGCCGAAGCCGCCCACCACGAACACCGTTGCGGTGACCGCCAGGCCGCCGAGCGCCCGGCGCGTGGCCGGATGCTCATGGCGGGCCCGTCTGCTGCCGGTGTCCGGCTGACCGCGCTTGCTGGACGACGACGCCCCGCGCCCGGGCTGCGCCGGGCGCGGGGCGCTCGCCTCGTGCTGGCGGCTGGTCACGGGCGGGCGACGCGGCTGGGATGGGACTGCTCGTAGCTTCGGCTGTTGATCTCGAGCGCATGCCCGAACAGGTCCTCGCTGTAGGTCATCGACATCGCCGGTACGGGTTCGGCGATCGGGGTGTTCCGGCGTCCGCCGGCTGCGCTGATCCGGTCGGCCAGCTCGTCGATGCAGTGGGCGGTGACGCAGAAGTGGTACAGGCCAGGCGGGGGCACCGTGCCCGGACGCCAGGGAGTCGCCCAGTCCTCGGGTGCGCCGCTGAACTCGAAGAGTTCCAGACCGACCCCGTTGCCCGTGGCCAGGTGCGCCTGGCGGATGCGGGTCCATGCCGGCCCGTAGATGCCGTTGATCCGCGCGGCCTGCCGGCTCGTGGGGAAGTACTCGATCGGCCCGTCGATCAGTTCGAAGCCCAGCACGGCCTGGTACCAGTTGATCGCCGTGTCGATGTCCTTGACGCGCATGCCGATGTGGTTGATCGGCAGCGGCGCGATGCGGCTGGCGGGCGCGGTGAACGACCCCGCGCCGGCGGGCTGCGCCGCGCTCGCGTTCCCCTGCCCGGCGCCCGGTTGTGCGGGTGTGTGCTGCGCGGGCACGCGGTCGCACGGCGCCCCGTCGCGGTAGGGGGCCAGGAATCGGGTCAGGGCGTCCAGCATCGCGTCGGGGGCCTCTTCGGCCGGGTAGTGGCCGCAGCCGGGGATGATCACGCTCTGTACGTCCACGGCGCCGAGCCTCATGGTGTCGGCCACCAGGTCGCCGGAGTTGGCCTCGCCGGCGATGGCGAGGACGGGCATGCCGAGAGGCCGCTTCTTGCGCTGCTCGTTCTGCGCGATCGTCGTGTCCAGCGCCCGGTAGAAGGCGAAGCTGGCGTGCAGGGCGTCGGGGTCGGACGCAAGGGTGTCGATGTAGTAGCGCACCACCTCCTCGGGAAGCTTCTGCGCGGCCTTGCTCTCGAACTGACCGCCGAAATAGAGACGTTCGCGGCCGCGGACGAGCTGCTCGTTGAGCTCGCCCAGCCGGTTGAAGCCGAAGTGCCACAGCCTGGTGTTGGCCTCGTGGCTGCCGAGGAGCGGGGGCGACGGGGACAGGCCGGGGATGGCGGCCTCGGCGACGGCGAGTCGCTCGATCCGGTCGGGGTGGTCGGCGGCCAGGGCGTAGGCGGTCCACATGCCGACGTCGTGCCCCACCATGGCGAACCGGTCGTGCCCCAGGGCGGTCATCAGTGCCGCCATGTCGCCCGCCAGCGTGCCGGTGTCGTAGCCGTCCTCCGGCTTGTCGGACAGACCGACGCCGCGCGGATCGACGGCCACGACCCGGAAGTCCCGCGCCAGCTCCGGCATCACCAGGCGCCAGGCGTACCAGGTCTGCGGCCAGCCAGCCAGGAGCAGTAGCGGCGGGCCGTCGCCGCCGACGACCGCGTGCAGCCGGACCTTGCCGGTGTCCATGTACCGGCTGGTGAACGTGTCGGTGAAGCCCGCGGGAAGGCCGGGCGCGCGGGATGCCGAACCGGGCCCTTCCGGTATGGGCGGACGAGTCGTCGAGGTGCTCACAGTGCTCTCTCTCCCTTGCAAAACAGCACGATGTCTTCGGCCGGGCGGTGGACACCGACGCTCGGTGAACGGTCCGAACCCGTGGTGTCACCGTAGACCATGTTGGATCGATCGGTCCAACATTGTTGGACCGATCGATCCAACAGCGCGTAGACTGGGAGCCCCATCCGGAGGAGCGCCATGTCAGGCCGCAAGCAGTTCGATGTCACCGCAGCCCTCGACCAGGCGATGCGCGTGTTCTGGCAGCGCGGCTACGCGGACGCCTCCCTCGATGCCCTGGCGTCGGCCACCGGCCTGGGGCGCGGCTCCCTCTACGGCACTTTCGGTGGCAAGGACGCCTTGTTCCGCAAGAGCCTCGACCGGTATGCCAGCACCTACGGCGCCCAGTACGAACAGGCGCTCGCGTCCCGTCCCGGCGAGCCGGTGCGGGCGATCGAGGCTTTCTTCGAGGTCGTCCTGGCCCGCATCACCGATCCCTCGGTCCCGGCGGGATGCCTCATCGCACACTCGGCCACACAGGCGCCGATTCTCAAGGAGGAGTCCAGCGCCCACGTACGCGCCCTGCTCGACATACAGCGTGTGCGGGTGCGCGCAGCCCTGGCGGACTCCGCAGCCGACCCCCGCGTACTCGACGAGCTGACGACGTATGTAGTCGCCGTCAACCAATCGCTCGCCGTACTGAGCCGGGCCGGCGCCTCCGAAGCGGAGCTACGCGCAGTGGTAGGCCTCACCTGCACCACGGTGGCCGACACCCTCGCGCGTGCCGCGCGTGAAGAGCCGGCCCGTGTCGGAGCCGCACCACACCAAAGCTCCGGCCCCGGCTGTACTTGATCTGCGGGGTATCCGGACCACAGCCGACATGGCCAGGCCGGATGCCGGCTGCTCGCTTCCGGGGTGGCCCGGAGTTCTGCCCGCGTCATGACTCGGCGTGATACTTGGGGTGTGGGAGGTTGGCGTGCTGAGTGGGGCCGCCTTGTTACGAGGCCATGGGGCCTCGTAGCGCTGGTGGTCCCGCTTGCGATCATCGCGGTGATCAGCTTGGTGGACATGATGTCCTCGACGGCGGTCCACCTCGGCCCGCTCGTGGCGCTGGCCCCCGCTCTGACCGCCGCCTTCGCGGGGCCGCGGACGACAGCATTCGTCGGACTGGTGGCCATCGGTGCCCAGGAACTCGTCGACGGGTACAACGGCGAGAACATGACCAACCACGTAGCGCAGTTCGCCGCCCTGGCCGGTCTCTGCGCGGCGATGGTGGCAACCAGTTACGTCCGGGAGCGCAGAACATGGCAGCTGACGAGGTTGCGGTCGGTGGCTGACGCGGCACAGAGATGCATTCTGCGGCCTCCGCCGAACCGGATCGGTCCCCTGCGTCTGGGATGGCTGTATCTGGCAGCCGAGGACGAGGCCCGGATCGGCGGCGACCTCTTCGCCACCGCCCGCGGGTCCGACCCGTGCACCCGAGTGATCATGGGAGACGTCCGGGGCAAGGGGGTGGCCGCCATCGGCGAGGTGTCGGTCGTTCTCGGAGCCTTCAGGGAAGGTGCCCACCGATGCCCGACCTTGCGTGACCTCGTCGCGGCGCTGGAGGACAGCGTCAGGCGGGAAGTCGAGGAGGTCGCCGACGTCGAAAGCGATCTCGGCGAGCACTTCATCACCGCGCTCATGCTGGAGATCCCCGATCGCAACCCGTCGGCCGATCTGATCAACTGCGGGCACCCGCCGCCCCTGCTGATCCATGAGGGCCACGTCAGGACTCTGGACTTCGACCATGCCTCGCCTCCGCTGGGCACGGGCTGGCAGCCGGTCACCGGCCCGCACAGCGACTCGATCGCCTTTGGCCCGGGCGACATCCTGCTGCTCTACACCGACGGCGTCATCGAGGCCCGTTCGCCCAGCGGCGAGTTCTACCCCCTCGCCCAGCGCGTGGACTCCTTCTCGGGGTCGACGCCCGACGCCCTGCTGCGGAAGATCCAAGGTGACCTGATCAGCCACGCGGGACAGGAACCAGCCGACGACGTCGCCCTCCTGGCCATCCAGCGGGTCCCGGCCAGGAAGTAGAAGGACAGCCCGGCGGTACGACGACGAAAGCGGCGCGGCTCAATGATGAAACGGGAGGTGTCAGCCACCCCGGCACACCGTACTGTCCACCCCGCCAGCAGCGCGGCCGCCAACTGCTCGTACAGCACGGTTGCTGCCGCCTGGTCTGCCGGCGACGGCTTGCCGGCACCCGTCGCCCGGCCCGACAGGACCAGGCCGGCCGCCCGGGCCCGGGATGCCCGCAGCAGCGCTTGGAGGCGGATGCCGACGGCCACGCCCGGTCGTGCACGCTCAGCTCAACAGCGGTGTCCTGCCGGGCCTGCGCGTCGCCGCGCCGCGATGGTGGATGCCAGGCGGCGGTGCAGAGGGCGTGACCGGGCGGGCGCGGGCGGCGGCCCGGTGGCCGGGGCGAGGAGACGTCGACGCAGTACGTGCCGATCGCCGCATCCACGATGCGCTCGTCCAGGCCGACTTCGGCGCGGGCGCCGCACAGCTCGCGGGCGAGGTGGCGGCACGCTTCATCAGCCGCCCGCGCACCCGCGGCGTGGGCGGGTGACCGTGGCCGGCGGTGTACCGGGCCTCCGCCTGCGCCTGCGCCTGCGCCTACAGCACCTTCGTCCGCCTTCGACGTGGACCCGGGCGGCGGCGGGCCCACCACCGCGATGCACGTCACCTACTACGCGGTGTCCGGGCCCTGTGGTGACCTGCTGCCGGTGGACCGTTTCACCTTCACCCGCTCCCGCCGCGCCTGACCCGCCGGCGGGGGGCGGTCCTCCGGCTTGACTTCGAGCGCGCTCCAAATCCTAGCGTCGGAGGCGTTCGTCAGCCCTCGAGGTACCGCCCGGCCCGCCGGGCAGGAGGAGTATCCGCGCATGATCACCCGAACCACGCTCGGCTCGCCCGGTCTCACCGTCAGCGCGATGGGCCTGGGGTGCATGGGGATGAGCGAGAGCTACGGCGCCGCCGACTGGGACGGCGGCCTGGCCACCATCGACCGGGCCCTGGAGCTGGGCATCACGTTCCTGGACACCGCCGACGCCTACGGCACCGGGCACAACGAGGTGCTGGTGGGCCGGGCCGTCCACGGCCGCCGGGCCCAGGTGCAGCTGGCCACCAAGTTCGGCATCGACCGCAGCGCCGGGGACCGGGCACGCCGCATCCGCGGTGCCCGGGACTACGTGCTGCGCTCCTGCGACGCCTCGCTGCTGCGGCTGGGCGTCGAGGTGATCGACCTGTACTACGCCCACCGCCCGCCCCAGGACGTGGAGATCGAGGAGACCGTCGGGGCGATGGCCGAGCTGGTCGAGGCGGGCAAGGTCCGCCATCTGGGCCTGTCCGAGGTCGACGGCGAGCTGCTGCGCCGGGCGCACGCGGTGCACCCGATCACCGCGGTGCAGAGCGAGTACTCGCTGTGGACCCGCGACGTCGAGGCGGTCACCCCGGTGATGGCCGAGCTGGGGGTCGGGCTGGTGCCGTACTCGCCGCTGGGGCGGGGGTTCCTGACCGGCGCCCTGGACCGCTCCACGCTGGGCGAGAAGGACTTCCGGCGCACCAACCCCCGCTTCGCCGGCGAGGCGGGCGAGGCCAACGAGAAGATCGCGCAGACCGTGCGCGAGGTGGCCGACCGGCTGGGTGCCACCCCGGCCCAGGTGGCGCTGGCCTGGGTGTACGCCCAGGCCCAGCGGCTCGGGGTGGCGGTGGCGACCATCCCGGGCACCCGCAGCCCGGCCCGGCTGGAGCAGAACGCGGCCGCGCTGGAGCTCACCCTGGACGCCCAGGCGCTGGCCGCGCTGGACCCGCTGAGCGACCAGGTGACGGGCGAGCGCTACACCCCCGCGCACACCGCTGAGGTCGCTCGGGCTTGAGTCCGGGCCTGGCCTGCCCGCCTCCAGCCGGCGGCGGAGCCGGCCAGGGTCACCCGCAGCACGCGGGGGGCCGCCGGCCGGTGGGTGGCCTTGATGCGGTCGGTGATCTCCCGCTACCAGATCATGAGGAAGCCGGACATGGTGGCGGCGCGGACCTCGGCGGCGGTGCGGCGGTCGGTGGAGCGGCGTCTGGCGGTCCTCCGGTATGGCCGCACACTGCCAGGGCATGACCGTGCTCGGGGACGGCGCCTGCATCAACACCGGGCTGGTCGTCCCGCACCGCAAACGCCCCGGACGCCCCCTGCTCAAGGGCGAGGAGGCCGACAATGCCGCACACCACAAGGTCCGCGCCCGCGTCGAGCGCACCTTCGCCCGCATGAAGACCTACAAGATCCTCCGCGACTGCCGGCAGCACGGCGACGGCCTCCACCAGGCCGTGCAAGCCGTCGCCCACATGCACAACCTCGCCCTCAGCGCATGACCACATCGACCCGCAATCAGGCCCCGACCTGCCCGACGACACCCTTCTGCAGCACCCTTCAGTTGATGCCGACGGCGTCGGCGGGAGCCTTGGCGTGCACGGCCACGCCCAGGTGCGTGAAGGTTGTGGTGATCGTCGCACTGCCGGCTGCCCTCTGTACCCCTCGGAGTACGGTGGCGGGTCCGGTGGCGGCGACGTCGAGCGTGAGGGAACCGGCCGAACCTGTCTCGGTCACGGACACCGCTTGGCGGCCGAGGATGCTCCGGGGGCCGACTTCATGCTTCGCACCGCCGAAGTCCGCCGTGACGTTGCCGACCGCGACTGACAGCGAGCACATCGTTTCGACTCCATAGGCTTCGAGCGTTGCCATCGATCCCCGAACCCACTTGCCGACCCAGAACTCGGGCACTCCATAGGCTCCCGGTTGGCTCACGGCCCACGCCCAGAAGGCGCTGTCGCCCTTCAGATAGTGCGTCGAGCCGGCATCGATCACTTGCGCCTGGCCGCCGCCGGCGGAGATCCGCCCGACGCAGTCCCCGTCGCTGGCGACCGAGGACACGGCGTGCACCGGACGGCCCTGTCCGTCACGCAGATCGACGGTGAGGGACGCGGAGGTCTGCTCTGCCATCACCGCCACCGTCCTTCGCCACACGTCCTCCGGGGAAAGCCGCAGGGTGGGCCCGGTGGGCAACGCCTGGGCCGCGGTGCTCGCCGCGGTGGCGGCGGCGGTCGGCACATGGATCGAAGCGGGATCCGGCGCGGAGGGGATGACCTGCACGGGGGCGGACTCCTCGCCCGCCGTGTCAGGGGACTTGGCTCCGGAACTGCCGGAACTGCCTGAACAGCCGGCGATCGCCGGGACCAGGGCAGCGGTCAGGAAGCATGCGATGACGGCGGTGGAGGTCGATCGGTGAGTCACAGGTGCGGTTTTCCTCGTGACGCGGCGGATACTGGCACGCCTATGACGAGTCCGGAGCCCCGATGGTTGTGCCGAACGGCCTGCATCGCCCTGCGCAGCGGGACCGCCCAGTAACACACTGGCCGGCGGGGCCCTGCGGAACAGCGCGACGTGGCCCGTTCCAGTGCGCGGACCGGCATCATGAGCAGATGCCTGAACTGATCGGTCCGTCGGCCAGGCTGCGCGCGTCGTGCGAGAGGAGGGGGAGCGCGGCGCCGAGGTGCTGGAAGGCCGGGGGCTACGCGTGGAACTGGGCGGTCACGTCTTCGACCGCTGGGGGCCGATGGCCGGGCGGGACGAAGACCGCCTGCGGGACCTGGACGAGGCCTTCTCGACGCAGGAACGGCGGAAGCCGTACGCCATGCTTTCGTCAGGTCGGCGATGCGGCCGTAGGGCTGGGCGGTTGGGTGCCGCGCGCCATGCGGATCGGTCGGGCGCGGTAGGCGACGGGCCGCCGGATGTCCGGCGGCCCGTCGCCCACGGTGCTGTTCAGTTGCCGGTGTTCATGGGCTCGTCAGTCCGTGTCCGAGCTCGGGATGTAGGCACCGGGCACCTGCGCCGGGGCGTAGATCTTCGAGTCGCCCGGGTAGGGCGTCTTCCAGCCGTGGGCCTGGTACCACGTGTACCGGTTCATCTGCTCCGGGTCGGCGTAGTCGGGGACCGCACCGTTGCCGGTGGTGTGCTGTTCGGCGATCCAGGTCTGCCAGGCGGCGGCGGTGGACTGCTCGTTGGCGGGCACCGTGGTCTTCTGGGCCTCCGCCTTGTTCAGCGCGGTCGCCGCGGTGCCGGTCAGGCCCAGGGTGTCCAGACCGCAGGCCGGCGCGGTGGTGATGGCCTCGGTGAGCGGGATCCGGTTCGGCACCGTGGTGAAGGGCGTGTAGTTCGGCCGGGAGGTGAAGGCGTCGTACATCGGCGTGGCGGCGGCGACCTTCTGGTTCAGCGGCTGGGCGCCGAGGATCTGCTCGATCGTCCGGACCGCCGAGATCTGCGAGTAGTAGGTGTTGATCACCTTGCCGTGCTGGGCCCAGGGGCTGATGACCTGGACGGGGGCGCGGTGTCCGTCGACGTGGTCGGCGCTGTCCTGGCTGTCGTCCTCGAGGACGAAGATGGCGGAGTCCTTCCAGTACTTGCTGTGCGAGATCGTGTCGACGATCTTGCCCGTGGCGAGGTCGTTGTCCGCGACCCCGGCCTCCGCGTCGGCCGGTCCTCCGGTGTGGTCGCTGGAGAGCCACACCATGTTGAAGTTCGCGGGACCGTTCTTCTCGAAGTCCTGCTTCCAGATCTGGTAGCGGTAGGTGTCCGGGATCGAGAGGTCGAACGGCGGGGACAGCGGGTCGGCGATCTTGTTCAGCGAGGGGATCACCGAGCCGTAGTTGCCCTTGAGGTCCGGGGTGGTCAGCTGGGCCGGGTCACCACCGTTGTCGACGCTCTTGGCCGCACAGTAGTACTGCTGCCACGTACCGGCCGGCTTGCCCTGCATGTACTCGAACTCGCCGTAGTTCCTGGCCGTCGCGCCGGCGGACTCCACCGCGGTCCACAGGAAACCGGAGCGCTGGTGGCCCAGCACGTCCTCCTCGGTGTCGTAGCTGCGCTGGTACTCACCCGCAGACGACTCGGTGTACTCGGGGTTGTCGCCCTCCATCAGCCAGTTGTGGCCCTCGGCGGAGTTGGTGCCGATGTCGTACACGTTGTCGTAGAGGCCGAACTGCTTGGCCAGCGCGTGCTGGTTCGGCGTGGCCTTCTCGCCGAACTGCGTGAGCGAGGGGTCGCCGTTGCCCTCACCCATGTCGCCGAACAACTGGTCGTAGCCCCGGTTCTCCTTCACGATCAAGAAGACGTGCTTGATCGTGGACGGGGCACCGATGCGCGTCGGGACGGGGACCGCCGCCGCCTTCTTCCCCTGGGCCTGCTGGACGTCGTTCTTGCCCCAGCCGTTCTGCGCGAAGACCGTGTCGGTGTAACGCGCGATGTCCCGGTCGCTCGGGAGGGTGAAGCGCGTCAGGGACGCGGTGGTGCTGTGCGTGTCGTGGCCGCTCACGGGGACGGTGCCCTGTCCCTTGTAGGTCGTGATGGCGGGGCCGCGCGCGTCGATGCCGCGGGTGTTGGTGACGACGATCTGCTTTCCGACGGTCGCCACGGTCGCCGGGTAGTAGTCCGTCGGCAGCAGGCCGATGTAGCTCACCGGGTCCTTCGGCGCGCCGTCGTAGCGGTAGACCGCCACGGCGTTCGCCCGCCCCAGACTGACCAGCAGGTGGCCGTCCTTGGTCAGGGCGATGCTGTCGGGCTCGTACCCCACCGTGGACGACGGCCACGGCTTGGTCTCGATCGTCTGCACGACCTGGTCCGTCGTCGTGTCGATGACCGAGACGGTGTCACTGTTGGTGTTGGCGACGAACAGTGTCTTGTTGCTGGCATACATCGCGGTCGGGTGCAGGCCGACAGCGATCGATCCGGCCGCTGCGGACGGGTTCGCGGGGTCGATGACACTGACGGTCCCGGTCGTCGACGTGCCCAGGGACCCGTTGGCGGGCACCGCGGTGCCGTAGGAGTCCATGGTGGTCTCGCCCGGCCGGGCCTGGCGGCCGCCCTCGTTGCTCACATAGAGCTTGCCGCCCACGAAGGCGAGCTCACGAGGGGCGATGCCGACGTTCCACCTGTTCTTGATCGCACCGGTGCCGGGGTCGAGCGCCACGACGGTGTTCTGACCGTTGAGCGCGGCGTACACAGTGGACCCGTCGGGCGAGTACGTGATCTGCCCCACCAGCGCGGAGTTGGGCGTCGGAGTGTGGGCGTTACCCGCAAGGTGGCTGCCCACCGTCGGGATGGGGAAGCGGGTCGGCGTACCGAGGGTGCCGTCGGAGTTGACCGGGAACCGGGTCAGGGCGTCCTGCTCCGGAAGCCACAGGAACTTGCCGTCCGGCGAGTACGTCGGGCCCTCCTGACCGACAGTGGTGTCGGACAGGTTCTGGTCGAGCCCGGATGCGCTGCCGACCGTCCAGATGAGCTTGTAGGCCGACAGGTCGAAGATCTGCAGGACCGCCGGATGGTCGGCGACCGTCGCTGCGAGGAACCGTCCGTCCGGGCTGACCGTCGAGCCCATGAACTTGCCGAACTGGGTCAGCAGGCGGTCACCGATCGGCTTGATGAACTGGTCGTCGGAGACAACCTGGCCCTTGCTGACGGTCTGGCCGACCTGGTCGAAGCCGAACCCGTTTGTCTGGGCATAAGCGGTGCCGGCCGCGGTGACGGCGAGAGCGGTGATGCCTGCCGTTACCAGGGGAATCCGGCCGATGCGCTTGCCGAGAAGGCCGGAACGGTCCTTCTCGACACGCCGACGGCGTGAGACCTGCATACCGAGTCAACCTTTCAGGGAGGTGGACAGCAGCTCGACGTTGCCGTCGAACTGCCGGAAGGCGTTCTGTGCGTCCCCGGTCAAGGTCCGCGCCAGGAGGTGCCCGTTCACCTCCCCCGGCCGTCGCCATCGGTACGAACCCACTCGGACGTCAGGCTGGTGGACGGCCGTCCCCCCGGCGAAGGAAAATAGATGCTCCACCCAGCTCAGTCACAGGCATCTGACTGAACGTTCATGGAACGGGAGGCGACCGGCACCCCTCGTCCGCCCCGCGAACCGCCCCTCAACTCCCCCGCACGCAGGCGAACAAGCGGGAAGCCGGCCTGGCCCCGCAAAGGCGCTTCCCCGCTGATCGGGCCGCTCGCCCGGCGACGGTGGACCGGACCGGTGGCTGCGCACACAGTTGCGCCCCTGACCCCCCGCCCCGCCACCGCCGATCAGGCCGGCCGCCCTGAAGTGATTCAGTGCTCCGGCTTCTTGCTCCCATCGTTTCTCGGTGTTGGACAGCTCGGTGCGGACCGGGTTGGCTGGCCGGTGCCGCAACAACCCCGGGGCCGGCCGACGGGCGGGCCCCGGCACCGGAAGGAAGGACGAACGTGCGCTACCGCGAACTGGGACGGACCGGCTTGTCGGTGTCGGAGATCGCCTACGGCGCCTGGGGCATCGGTGCCTCGATGTGGATCGGCGCCTCCGAGGACGAGTCCGTCAAGGCCCTGCACCGGGCCGTCGACCTGGGCATGAACCTCATCGACACCGCCCGGGGCTACGGCGAGAGCGAGCGCATCGTCGGCGCGGTCGTACGCGAACGGGCCCGGGCCGGCGACAGCGTCGCGGTGGCCACCAAGGTCCCGCCGCTGAATGGGAAGTGGCCCGCCCCCGGCGGCCTGGACCCCGCGGTGACCTTCCCCGGCGCCCACATCCGCGCCAGTGTGGAGACCAGCCTGCGCGCGAGCGGCCTCGACCATTTCGACGTGCTGCAGTTCCACGTCTGGAGCGACGAGTGGGTGGGCCGCGGCGACTGGCTGGAGACCGTCGCCGACCTCAAGGCGGAGGGCAAGATCCGGCTGTTCGGCGTGTCGGTCAACGACCACCAGCCCGACAACGCGGTGGCTCTCGTCCGCAGCGGCACGGTGGACGCCGTTCAGGTGATCTACAACATCTTCGACCAGGCCCCCGCCGCAGAACTGCTCCCGGCGTGCCAGGAGCACGGCGTCGGCGTGATCGTCCGCGTGGCCCTGGACGAGGGCGGCCTCACCGGACGCATCAACGCGGGCACGACCTTCCCGGAGGGCGACTTCCGCAACCGCTACTTCCGCGGCGACCGCCCGGCCCAGGTCGAGCAGCGGGTCCGGGCGATCGCGGCCGACCTGGGCATCGCGGTGGAGGACATGGCGGAGACCGCACTGCGCTTCGTGCTGTCCCACCCTGCCGTCTCGACCGTCATCCCCGGCATGCGCACCGTACGCAACGTGGAGCGAAACGCGGCCGTCAGCGACGGCCGTACCCTCACCGCGGAGCAGCTGGCGGTCCTGGCCGGGCACAGCTGGCAGCGCAACTTCTACGCCTGAACATCCCGAGCCCGCGGCACCGCCCTCACGCCGGGCCCGCTCGCCGGATCGGCATCTCGTCGTCGGTAGAGGCCGCCGACAGTACGGAGCCGGTCGTCTGCCGTGCCTGGACGGCCCGTCCGTGCGGGAGGTGGTCGACGCTCTCGGCGCAGCGCAGGCGCGGCGAGGTCCGGGGGTCCGATGCCGGGCACCACACCTCCTCGACGACCGCGAGCGCCCCGGAGGCGAGCCCGGCGTCGACGCACCGCTGCGGCCGGAAGACGTTGCCGCTGCTGCACGCCCACAGCCAGGGGTTGCGGTTCAGGCGTTGTAGCCACCGTGGGCGTCCAGCACCGCGCCCGTGACGTACGACGCGGCGGGGCTCGCCAGAAAGGCGATCGCCACGGCGATTTCTTCGGGGTGACCCATGCGTTGCAGGGACAGCGAGCCGACCAGGGTCTTGAGGGTCTCGGGATCCGGCGTCTTCATGCCGCCCTCCATCAGTCCGGCCTCCACGACGTTGGCCGTGATGTTCCGGGGCCCGAGGTCCCGTGCGACCCCCATGGTGTACCTCTCGATCCCTGACTTGGTCGCCGCGTAGTCGGCAGCTCCTGGGGTGCCGACCCGGGAGCCCAGTCCGGAACTCACTGTGATGATGCGGCCGTCCGCGCGCAGCACTCGGGAGGCGGCCCGGATGACGGCGATCACGCCGAGGTAGTTGGTGGCGTGCATCCGGTCCAGTGCGGCGGTGTCGGCGTCCGGGTCGTCCACCGTGCGGCCCTGCCCCGTCGCGATCGCCGCGTTGTTGACGAGGATGTCCAGGCCGCCGAAGTGCGCGACCACGTCGTCGATCAGCGCCGGCGCCCGACTCGTGTCCGCCTGGTCGGACTTGAAGGCGACGGCCTTCGCTCCCTTGCCGTGCACCTCGTCGACGACGGCCTGCGCCTGCTTCTCGGAGCTGACATAGGTGAAGGCGACGTCGGCGCCCTGCTCGGCCAGCAGTCGTACGGTCGCGGCTCCCAGTCCGCGGGACCCCCCGGTGACCAGGGCGACCTTGCCCGCGAGTGGCTTGCTCATTGTTCTCACCTCGTTGATTGGCCCTTCCCGATAGTCGCAACGCTAATTGTTACGACAGCCTGTTGCAACCTCCACTGTTACGACTGCGCTGTCGTAACATAAAGCGTTGCGGCCGAGAGGAGGGGTTCATGAGTGCCAACAGCAGGTTGACCATTGCCGCCCACGCGCTGGCCTGGATCGGCCTCTACCAGCGCCAGGGCCATGAGGTCGCCACCTCCGAGCAGATCGCGACCAGCGCGAACACCAACCCCGTGGTGATCAGGCGGCTGCTCGGCGAGCTGCGCAGGGCCGGGCTCGTGGAGTCCCGGCGGGGCGTGGGCGCGGGCTGGTCGCTGGCGCGCGAGCTGGGGTCGATGACCCTGCTCGACGTGTACGAGGCAGTGGAACCCGGCCCGCTGTTCGCGATGCACCGCACCACCCCGGACCAGGGATGCGTGGTGGGTTACGGCATCCAGCCGGCGATGCAGGGCATCTACGAGGGCATCGAGGAGACCCTGAGACACGAGCTGGCCCGCGTCACGCTCGAGAACGTACTCCAGGACGTACTCGCGGCACCTCGCTAGATCACCGCGCGGCGCGCGGAGCTGGACGAACTCGAAGATCAGCCGGCCAAGCGGCCGGCGGAGGTACGGGCCGAGCGGGACGGGCTCGCCGTGGCAGAGCGGGTCCATGAGCGGATGAGCGAGCAGCTCCCCGACGAGCGCGCTTCTGTCGCGCCGGCGCCCGGGCAGGTGGGCGGACGTGAACGCCATGTCTTCACAGTCGCCTTCGTGGAAGTACGTCGGCAACCGGTAGACGCCGGCAACTCCTGACATCGCATTCGGGGATGTGGGCCCCCCGACCGCGAGGGTTCCAACGGGAAAGCGTCGTCGTCAACGCCCGCTGAACCCCGGACAGCGGCACCGGCCACCGCCTGCATCGAACGGTACGAGCAATACGAGTGGACGCCCTTTCGACACCGACCAGCACCCTCGAGCCCACGCGAATAGTAATTCCGGTTACGGTAAAGACGCCATCCGTAGTTGCTCGTTCGCTGGAACATGTTTGAATGCGCGACCCGCTTTTCGCGGATTGCGGGACGCGCGTGGCCAACCTACGGTGAAAATGAGGGCAGCTGTCACAGTCGTAAGGGAGCGGCCATGCGCACAGAGATGCTCATCGGAGGCGAGTGGACAGCAGGTGGGGGCCCTGCTTTCACGTCTGTGAACCCCGCCACGGGCGAGGTCCTCGCCGAGTTGCGGGAAGCGACGGAGGCAGACGTAGACGCTGCGGTGCAGGCAGCCGACTCAGCCTTCGCCTCGGACGAGTGGGGCGGACTGCTGCCTGCCGCCAGGGCGAAACTCCTGCTGCGGGCCGCGGATCTGCTGGAAGAGCACGCAGCGGAAATAGCCCGCCTGGAGACCCAGGACCAGGGACAGCCGCTCCCCATCAGCATAGGCTTTTCGCTGCCCAACGCCGTGGAGCACCTTCGCTACTACGCCGGGTGGGCCACCAAAATCACCGGTATCACCGCGCCCCTGTCGGTGCCGGACATCGACTATCGCACCCGCCGCGAACCACTGGGAGTCTGCGGACTCATCGCGCCGTGGAACTTTCCCCTGATGATCCTCATGTGGAAGCTCGCACCGGCACTCGCAGCAGGGAACACAGTGGTGATCAAGTCCGCCGAGCAGACGCCGCTGTCCACGCTGCGGCTGGCGGGACTCTTCGAGGAGGCGGGCATCCCGGCCGGTGTGGTCAACGTGGTCACCGGCGGTCCTGACGTCGGCCGTGCGCTCGTGCGACACCCCCAGGTCAAGAAGATCGCCTTCACCGGCTCCACGGAGGTCGGTCGGGAGATCGGCGCCGAGTGCGGCCGCAACCTGAAGAAGGTGTCCCTGGAACTGGGAGGCAAGGCACCAAGCATCATCGCCGCGGACGCCGACCTCGACGCCGTGCTCCAGGGCAATCTGCTGGGCGGGCTGATCAACGCCGGCCAGTCATGCGCCGCCTACACCCGCTTCTACGTCGACGCCCGGCGGCATGACGAGTTCGCCGAGAAACTCTCCGGCGCGGCCGGGACCCTGCGCTTGGGCAACGGCCTCGACCCGCAGACCCAACTCGGCCCGCTGGTCTCCGCCGAGCAGGTCGACCAGGCGGAACGCTATGTCACCATCGGTAAACAGGAAGGCGCGGACCTGCTGACAGGAGGTCAGCGGCCGGACGGCGAGCTGTCCAGTGGCTTCTTCTACGAACCCACCGTCTTCGCCGGCGTCCAGCAGGACATGCGGATCGCCCGCGAGGAGATCTTCGGTCCGGTCCTGACCGTCCTGCCCTACGACAGTCCGGACGAACTGACCGCCCTCGCCAATGACACCGGCTACGGCCTTGCGGCTGCCATCTGGTCCCGCGACATCAGCATGGTCAACCGGCTCGCGCAAGAGGTGAAGGCCGGAACCGTGTGGATCAACATGCATCAGGCCCTGGATGCCGCGGCCCCCTGGGGCGGCATGAAATCCTCCGGCATCGGGCGTGAGATGGGTTGGGACGCCATCGAGGCGTACACCGACGTCAAGAGCATCTGGACCCACCTCACCTGACGGACACCAAGCGAAGTCGCCATCGGCCCGGCCATCGACTCCCCGCCCCTGAAACCGCCAGCGCGTGCGAGGCGCCCGAGCGGCCCGGAGATCGGCGGCGCGGCCGACGCCCGGACCGGCCGGCACGGCCTGGACCGCTTCGCCCAGAGGCCTCAGTCGGCTGGGCGGGCGTTGTAGAGGGCGGCGGTTGCCGCGGCTTTGCGGGCCAGGTCCCGGCGAAGCTCGTCGGGGGCGAGGACTTCGGCGTCCGGGCCGAAGGCGAGCAGCGGCTGCGCTCCGAACAGTGAGCGGAAGCGCAGCTCGACTCGTGTCCAGCCCGGCGCGTCCGGTGTCTTGGGCCCCTTTGCCGCCGCTGGTCTCGGCCCGGCCGGCGGCTCCGGGTCCGGCGGGTCTTCGGTTCCCGTGGCGAGGTCTGCCTGGTGGACGCGCAGGAACATGGGCAGTACGCCGTCGCGTACCCGTACGGTGACGGCCAGGGGCATGGGGATGTCGTCGATGCCGCGGCGCAGGGTCTCCCAGACCTCGGCCAGCTCCAGTCCCTCGCGGCGGCGTGCCGGCTCGCTCAGGACGGTCGCGGACTGGACCCGGTCCGCTCGGAAGAGCCGGGGCTCGCCGCGGTGGTCCGCCACGAGGTACCAGACGCCGGCCTTGTTGACGAGGCCGTAGGGGTCGAGCGTGCAGGCGCTCACGCTGTTGTCGCTTCCGCGCCGGTATCGCACCCGCAGCCGCCGGTCGGTGAAGGCGGCACGCTGGAGGGCGCTGAGGTCGGGCGGTGGCCGGTCACCGCCCGGGGCGCCGCGCCAGCGCGCGGGGTCGATGAGGATGCGGCGGCTGGTCAGGTCGGCGTCGGGCCGGTACGGGGCGGGCAGGGCGGCCATGACCTTGCGCAAGGCGGAGCCGAGGGCCTGGCCCAGGCCCAGGTCGGCGTGGGCCGAGCCGGACATCAGCACGAACAGGGCGCGGGACTCGTCAGCGGTCAGGCCGGTGATGTCGGTGCGGTACCCGGGCAGCAGGGCGATGCCGCCCTGCGGGCCGCGCACGGTGTAGACGGGCACGCCGGCGGCGGACAGGGCCTCCACGTCGCGCATGATCGTGCGGACCGAGACTTCCAGGCGCTCGGCCAGGTCGGCGGAAGGCAGCTGCCCGTGGGTCTGCAGCAGCAGCATGATCGAGAGCAGGCGGTCGGACTTCATGGCTCCGGAATTTCCTCCTCCTATATGACAGAGGATGTCATATAGGCGAGGAAGAGTTCCTGTCGCAGGGCCGTGAGAAGACACGGCCCGCCGCTACCGGAGAAGCCGCCCCGCCCGCGGGGAGCGCGGCCGACACCGGGAGCGGAAAGTGCCACCAGGAAGGAATCACCTGTCATGACTGCCGCCGCCGCAACTGCCCGAGAGACCGCCGAGGAGTACGTCCGTGCCTGGCTCGCCCGCGACGCCGAGAAGGCGCTGAGTTTCATCGCCGACGACGTCGTGTGTGAGGCACCGGGCGGCCACATCGAAGGCGTGGAGGGGTACCGCCAGTTCCTGGCGCCGTTCGTGGCCGGTCTCACCGGCGGCCGGCTCCTCGACGTACTGGTCAGCGACGACACACACGCGGCGACCCTCTACAAGGTCGACGTGCCCTTCGCCAAGGACTTCCGCGGCATGGAATACCTGACCGTCAAGGACGGCAGGATCACCGAGGTCGTCAGCGTTTTCGACCTGTCGCCCGTCATCGCGGCCGGCGCCTACCCCCAGGGCTGACCTGCACCCGTCCCGGGCCCGCGGCACGCCCTCCTCCGGCGGCGGCGGGCCCGGCTTCTGCGGTCCACCACGGGCCGCCAAGTCCGACGCGAGCCGGGTGAGGGCCGACGTGAAGGCCGCGGTGACGACCGCGTTGTGCTCCTGAACCCCAGCGGTCAGAGCATTCAGACGTTCCTGCGGGCGGGTTCGGAGGCGTAGGAACCGCGCCAGCGGGCGCTTTGGAACCGGACGCTCGTACAGAGCGCGACCAGTCCGGCCCCTACTCCGATCGGAAGGGCAGCGGCCAGCGGGGCGCCAAGTCCGAACGTCAGGACGCCGATGTCGGCACCGATGATGACGCTGGTGACAACGCCGATACTGCCCGCGACGCTCAGCATCCGCTGGAACGGCTGCCGTCGAGGGGTGAGCATGACCACTGCCTGTTCGGCGCCGGTGGATTCCAGAAGCGTGTGGGACAGCTCGGGTACCAGTTGCGCGTAGACGGCCCGCAGATTGGTGATGCGGATGGTGAACTGCCGGTCGTCGATGGAGATTTCCAGGCATCGCAGGAAGGTGACCACGCCCAGGAACGCCAGTGACGACAGCACCAGCACATAGAAGGTGACGGTCCCCCCGCTGCGCCCGGCGTGACCGTAGAACCCGAGGGAGATGAGGCCGGCCGACACAGCGCCGAGGAAGACGCTGGCCCGTCCGTTGACCTCGCCGATCGTGGCAGCACGCTGGGTCTGCAAGTTGTAGTGCTCGGTGGTCAGCAGGGTGACCCAGGCCGACGCGGCTTCGCCGGCGTCTTCCAGCCGCAGCGGTCTGTCCGGGCCGGGGCTCGGAGGAGGCCCGGTCATGGCTGAGCCAATCCGTTCAACCTCTTGTTCGTCACGGCACAATCAGTACCGCACGCCCGACTGCCGGGACAGCGTACGGCGCCTGGTGGCGCATGCCTTTGCAACCATCGGCGTACCACGGCACAGGCCGTCCGGCGGCGTCCCAGGCCGTGGCCGGCGGGGGCGGCAGCGCGGTGCTGTGTCCCGTGCGCCGAAGTCCCCGCCGCAGGACGCACGGAACCGCGGCGTGCCGCGACGGCTCCCTTCCCGCGCGCGGCATCACAGCTCCCGCGTCAGTTTTGTGTGGCAGCCGTACGTACCACCCCCGCGGCGGTCCCCACCATGGTGAAGCAAGGCAGCGGTGTGATCGTCATGATGGGTTCGGTGAACGCCTTCCTTCCCGATCCGCTGGTGATCGACTACTCGGCGGTCAAGGCGGCCCTGACGAACTTCGCCAAGAGCCTGTCGAAAGAGCTGGGCCCTCGAGGCATCCGCGTGGTCTCGATCAGTCCCGGCCCGGTGGCCACGGGCCTGTGGCTCGGGGACAGCGGCGTCGCCAGGACCATGTCGAACGCCACCGGCCGGCGAGCCCAGGACATCGCGGCGCAGGCGGTCGGCGACACGCCGCTGGGACGCTTCACCACCCCGCAAGAGGTCGCGGGCCTGGTCACTTTCCTGGCCGGAGCGCGCGCCGCCAACATCACCGGCGTGGACGTCACGATCGACGCCGGGCTGATCACCACCATGCGGTGACCCTTGCGGTGGCAGCCGGTGAGCAGCCGGCCGCGCCCTCCTGCAGGCACAGGGCCCGACGGCGAACGGTCCCGCCCCGCCGCCACCGACCAGGCCCGCACCCTCCTGCACCGCCCCGACCGACCGCTCACGCGGGGCGACCTGCGAGCCCGGTGGCCCGTCCGCAGTCGGTCCGCAGGTGCCGGTCGGCGATCCGCCGTCGGCCCGCGGGATGCCTGCGGCGGGTCGGCTGGCCGGTGGCCCGGCTCCCGTGGTCAGAACCGCCAGCGCGTGTGGCTGAACCCGCCGCCCTGGCGGCCGAAGCCGTACGCGGTGGACGGCTCCACCGCGAAGAGCAGGGTGTCGCCCTTGCGGAAGGTGTCGCCGATGCCGTGGAAGGTGCCCTCGGGCGAGGTGATGTGGGCGCCGTACTTCGCCTCGAACGCGGCGACCACCTCCTCGATGCGCGCCGGGTCCGACACCTGCCGGGCCGTGCCCTCGACGACCAGGTCGAGGCTCTCGGTGAGGGAGTTCCCGCCGGTGGTCAGCGCGCAGTGGCCGTCGTGCGCGATGTTCTTCGCCTTCTGCTCCGCCGGACCCGTCCCGAAATAGAGCACCCCCTCGTGCCAGGCGGCGATCACCGGCGTGACGTGGAGCCGGCCGTCAGACCGCACCGTCGACACCCAGAAGATCTCCGCGGCGGCCAGGAGTCGCTGTGCCTCCTCCCACCCGATGGCCTCGGTGTCCTCGGCGCCGGGACGCGGGTTGGTCGCCGAGCTGTAGCGTGCGTCGAGTTCGGCCGCGGGCTCCCTCGCGGATCCCTGTGTCGACATGGCGGGTCCTGCCTTTCTGATGCGGGTCCGAGCTGGTGATGCGTGAGATCGGTGGGGCCGGGGGCTGCGGGTACGGCCGGCATGGCAGAGCCCGTCTCCCCCACCGGCGCTTTCCCTGTCGAGCGGCAGCACTGCCCGGTGAGTCTTGCACCCCCCAGTGACAACCCACCCGCAACCCGGCGGCACCACCGTCCGACGGCGCACCCCTCCCGCCGCACGGTGCCGGACGGATCAGACGGGGCCCGCTCCCGGCGCGGCCGACTGCCGCGGTACTCCCGCTGGCCGAGGCGCCAAGCGCTCCCGCGCGGCCTGGCCACAGCCGTAGATCAACGTTGCGGTCATAGATCCGCGGGATCGACCGGTGTCCCGCGCTGCGTGGCGTCGATGCCGGCTTTGCTCTGCGTGATGATCTGCTGGACATGCTGCTCGATTTCCCGAGGGTCCAGACCCAGCGCCTTGCCTATGTGGACCGACCACACCTCGGACCGCAGGTTGGTCTCGAAATCCAGGTCGGCCCGAAGATTCTCCCGCGCCGCCTGGCGGTTCTGGCTGACCATGACGAACGTGGACAGGAAGATCGCCTCCAGGCTGACAATCATGGTGAGCAGCCCGAAGGGATACCGGTCGAAGATCGCGCCCTCTCCCAGCAGGCCCTGGTTCAGCGCGATCCATACGGCGAACCAGACGGCGTGGAGGTAGACGAACTGCATCGTCCCCGCGAAGGAGGTGATCGCGTCGGCGACCCGGTCCTGCCTGCTGCGCATGCGGGCGAACTGGATCCGCTCATGGGGAAGGCGCACGACAGGTCCGCGGGGGCCGCTCCGGGGCGGTCGTGAAGGGCCGCTGTGATCGTCGGATACCGAGTTCATGCCGTCCATCCTGCCGGTCCGGCATCCGCCGCCCGCGGGCAGCGGCCAAAGCCATTGGCGCCCGCGCGCACGGTCACATCCGTCGCTCTCTCGACCGGTACTCGGGCGGAGTCCCCATGCAGACCAGCCCGCTGACCGCAGACACGATCGGGACTGGGCAAGCGGGTCCTGGCCGAGGGGCTTTCGCCCAGCCGATCAGCAGCGGCCGTGGCGCCTTCGCAGGGTCGACGAGCACGCGTACACGGGCCGGCACCGGCGGCGCCTTTGCGCGGGGGCGCCGCCATTTTCCCCTGCGGCGCTCCCCAGTCTTCGTCTTCGGCGCGCCACCCGCGCCCAGCAGCCCACACCCGATCCCCCACCCGATCTCCCCGACGGGCAGCGGTGACATCAGGCAGGCGTGGCCCGGCAGATGACTCGCGCTTGAGCCTGTCGCCCGAAGATCGACGAGCGGTCCCGCCTCCTCGGGCGCAGGCTGGAAGGAGGCGTGGCGAGGTGCCTGGTCGGGCTTGGTGCAGATGTATCGCGCATGGAGATCATCGTGACCAGGAACAGCAAGGGCAGTCCCGTCACTCCGAGCGTGCTGGCCGATCCGTTCGGTAACCGGGGTGTGGGGTTCACGCAGGCCGAGCGGGACGGGCTGGGGCTGACCGGGCGCCTGCCGTCCGCGGTGCTGACGCTGGAGCAGCAGGCGGAGCGCGCGTATCAGCAAATGCTCGAGCAGGAAGACGACCTGGCCAAGAACGTCTACCTGGAGCAGCTCCACGACCGCAACGAGATCCTGTACTACAAGGTGCTCACCGATCACCTGGTGGAGTTGCTGCCGATCGTCTACGACCCCACGGTCGGCGAGGCGATCGAGAAGTACTCCCACGAATACCGCCGTCCGCGGGGCGTGTTCCTGTCCGTCGACCGGCCCGACGACATCGGCAAGGCGTTCGCCACACTCGGGCTGGGACCACAGGACGTGGACCTGATCGTGTGCACCGACGCCGAGGAGATCCTGGGCATCGGCGATCAGGGCGTGGGCGGGATCCAGATCGCCGTCGGCAAGCTCGCGGTGTACACCGCCGCGGCCGGCATCGATCCGCGGCGCGTGGTCGCGGTGTCCCTGGACGTGGGCACCGACCGCGAGGCACTGCTGAAGGACCCCCTGTACCTGGGCAACAGGCACACCCGGGTGCGCGGCGCCGACTACGACGCGTTCATCGAGAAGTACCTGCGCACCGCCTCGTCGATGTTCCCGGGCGCCCTGCTGCACTTCGAGGACTTCGGCCCCGGCAACGCCCGCCGCATCCTGGAGAAGTACGGCGACACCTATCGCATCTTCAACGACGACATGCAGGGCACGGGCGCGATCACGCTGGCCGCGGTGCTGTCGGCGGTCGAGGTCAGCGGCGTGCCGATGCGCGACCAGAAGCTCGTCGTCTTCGGCGCGGGAACCGCCGGGGTCGGCATCGCCGACGAGCTGCGCGACGCGATGGTCCGTGACGGCACGCAGCCCGGGGACGCCACCGCGCAGGTGTGGCTGGTCGACAAGCAGGGACTGCTCACCCGCGGCATGGCCGACCTGCGCGACTTCCAGCGGCCCTACGCGCGCGACCCGGCCGATACGGCCGGCTGGGCCACCGGAAAGGACGGCGCCGCCTCCCTGCTGGAGACCGTGCGCCGGGTCCGGCCCACCATCCTGCTCGGCACGTCCACCGTGCACGGGGCGTTCACCCGGGAGGTCGTCGAGGCGATGGCCGAGGGGACCGAGCGCCCGATCATCTTCCCGATCTCCAACCCCACCTCCCGTATCGAGGCCATGCCCCAGGACGTCATCACCTGGTCCCGGGGCAAAGCTCTGGTCGCCGTCGGCATCCCGGTCCCACCGGTGGAATACGACGGCACGACGTACCGGATCGCGCAGGCCAACAACGCGCTGCTGTACCCGGGGGTGGGCCTGGGAACGATCGTCTCCGGAGCCGAGCGGGTGACGGCGGGCATGCTGCTGGCCGCGGCGCAGGCGGTCGCGGGCCAAGTGGACGCGACACATCCCGGTGCCTCCCTGCTGCCGCCGGTGGCGGACCTCCGCGAGTCGTCCGCGAACACCGCGACCGCCGTCGTCCGGGCCGCGATCGACGAGGCAGTGGCCACCACCGCACCGGCCGACCCCGCCCAGGCGGTCCGGGCGGCCATGTGGGAGCCGGTCTACGCCGGCGGAGGTGCGTCATGACCGCGCGGAAGCAGCCCGCCGGCGCGGGCAACGGCGAGGCCCCCGACGTTCTCGACGTCCCCATCGGCCTGCATGCGTCCGGCACCCGGCGGGAGACCGACTCCATGGGCGCCGTGGAGGTGCCGGCGGACCGCTACTGGGGCGCGCAGACCCAGCGGTCGCTGATCCACTTCTCCATCGGGGACGACCGGATGCCCAAGGCCGTCTACCACGCCTACGGCCACGTCAAGAAGGCCGCCGCCGCGGTCAACGGCCGCGCCGGCCGACTGCCGTCCTGGAAGGCGGAGTTGATCGGGAAGGTGGCGGACGAGGTGATCGCGGGCGACCTCGACGACCACTTCCCGCTGTACGTGTGGCAGACCGGGTCCGGCACGCAGTCCAACATGAACACCAACGAGGTGATCAGCAACCGCGCGATCCAGCTCGTCGGCGGCGAACTCGGCAGCAAGACCCCGGTCCACCCCAACGACCACGTCAACATGGGGCAGTCCTCCAACGACACCTTCCCCACGGCCATGCACATCGCGGCGGTCAAGACCGTCCACGAGCGCCTGCTGCCCAGCGTGCGGGCGCTCCAGGAGGCCGTCGAGGCCAAGGCGGACCAGTGGCGCGAGGTGGTGAAGATCGGCCGCACGCACCTGGAGGACGCCGTGCCGCTCGGCGTCGGGCAGGAATGGTCCGGCTACGCCCACCAGTTGGCGCAGGCCGTCGACCGCGCCTCGTCCTGCGCGCAGGGCCTGTACGAACTCGCCGCGGGCGGCACGGCGGTCGGCACCGGCCTCAACGCACCGCCCGGGTTCGGGGAGCAGGTCGCCGCCGAGATCGCGTCGGCGACCGGCCGCCCGTTCACCACCGCCGCCAACAAGTTCGCGGCCCAGGGCGGACTGGACGCGATGGCCGGCGCCTCGGCCGGGCTGCGCGCCCTGGCGGTGTCCTTGATGAAGATCGCCAACGACATCCGGTGGCTGGCCTCCGGGCCGCGCTGCGGTCTGGGCGAGCTGGTCCTGCCGGCGAACGAACCCGGGTCCTCGATCATGCCGGGCAAGGTCAACCCGACCCAGTGCGAGGCGATGGTCATGGTGTGCATCCAAGTGCTGTCCGAGGACTCGGCGATCGCCGTCGCCGCGTCCCAGGGCAACTTCGAGCTCAACGCCATGCGCCCGGTCATCATCAACAACTTCCTGCACGCGGCGACCGTCCTGGCCGACGCATGCGTCAAGCTGCGCCAGTACTGCATCGAGGGCACCGAGCTCGATCGCGGCCGGATCGACGCCTACCTCGACCGCTCGCTCATGCTGGTCACCGCCCTGTCCCCGGTCATCGGCTACGACAAGGCAGCCGCGATCGCGCACAAGGCGGACGACGAGGGCACCACGTTGCGTGAGGCCGCGCTGGCCTCCGGCGCCGTCGACGCCGAGGAGTTCGACCGCATCGTCGACCCTGCCACGATGATCCACGGATAGCCGCGCGTCGCACCGTGCCGGCCCCGGCCGTCCTGCCCGGCCTGGTCCACCCGCTTTCCATGTCCGCCGTCACACAGGTCGCCCAGCTGGAGCAGGAGCTCGGCGGTACGCACACCGTCAGCACGGTCGCGGGCGGCAAGCAGCAGATTCTCGAAGGGACTTCCGAGCACCGCGACCTGCTGTCCGGCCCCTCGATGCAAGGTCACACCGGCCACTGCTGGATCGGATGCAGCTTCGAGCCGACCTATGCAGAGTCAAGCCGTACCGGACACCCGCCGCAGCCCTGGACGGGCCTTGACACCACGGCAACGCTCCAGGCCCTCCCCCGAACGAACACGAAGGCTGGATCGCACCTCCCCGGTGAGACCCGGCACTGCACCGCGGTGACACATCCGGCTCCGGCAACCGTCCACCTCGACGAGGACGACGACGGCGGCGACTCGGTGCGGCAGCGGGCCGGGCGGCTTCCTCGCCCAGGCCGCCCGGCATCCCCGAGTGCCGGTGGGCGCCGGGGCTCAGGAGCGGGACGAGGAGGCGGCGGTGCCCGTACGGGAGCGGTTGGCGCGGATCTCGTCGTGGTGGTCGGCCGCCCAGCCGATCAGCTGCTTGACGATCTCGTTCAGGCCGCCGCCGAGGGGGGCGAGGGCGTACTCGACGCGCGGCGGCACCTCGGCGTAGGCGGTCCGTGTGATCAGGCCGTCCTCGGTGAGCTGGCGCAGGGTGTGGGTCAGCATGCGCTGGGAGATGCCCGGGATCTGGCGCTGCAAGTCGGTGTAGCGCGTCGGGCCGCCCTCCAGGACGGCGATGATCAACATGCTCCACTTGTCGCCGACCCGGTCGAGCACCTGGCGGATGAAGTCCATGTGATCGGCGGGGATGCTCGCGCACGGCCCGACCGCGGCCGCCATCCCGATATCCGCGCTGTCCTGCATGGCGCCCGTTCCTCTCCGTCGCGCACACCGATGTGCCTTTTGTATCGCCTTCCATACTGGCCCATCATGGCGTTACGAACAAACAGTATGAATTGCAGGTCGGGCCATGAAGTAGCGATCTGGCCGGGCCCTCCGTCATTCATCGTCACTGCCACGGCATTTGAAGGAGTATCCATGTCCAAAGTGATCGCCGTCTTCGGTGCGGGCCCCGGCCTCGGCGTCTGCGTCGCTCGTCGTTTCGCCCAAGAGGACTTCCGCGTCGCCCTGGTGGCCCGACGCAAGGACCGCCTCGATGTCCTGGTCGACCAACTCAGCGCCGAGGGCATCGAAGCAGCCGGATTCATCGCGGACCTGTCCGCGCCGCAGGACATCCCGGCAGTGGTCGACTCCATCCGCGAGCGGTTCGGCCGGATCGACGTGATCGAGTACGGCCCGATCCCCAGCGTCCGATTCACCCCGGCCGCCCAGCTCGAACCGGCCACCCTGGTCCAGGGCATTCCGCTGCTCGTGCTCACCCCGCTGGCCATCGTCCAGTCCGTTCTCGCGGAGTGGAAGGAGCGCGGCGACGGCGCCTTCTTGATGACCACCGGCGCGACCGCGGTCCACCCCATGCCCCATGCCAGCGGCGTCGGCCCGCTGATGGCCGCCGCCCGGAACTGGCTGTACTCCCTCAACGGGGAACTCGCCGAGTCCGGTATCTACGCAGGGACGCTGTCCGTTGCCGCGTTCATCACCGGCAGCGAGGCCGAAAAGGCCGCCACGGCAGCCGGCGACCCCCTCGCCGCCGCGCATCCACGCGTCGACCCGGCCGACATCGCCTCGCTCTACTGGGACATGTACACCAAGCGCGACCGTGTCGAAGAGGTCCACCCCCACCTCGCGACCGGCTGACGCACCGGCCCCCTCAGCACGGAACGGGGTGCCTTTGCACTCGGGGCTGAACGACAGCAGGGTGTCGGCGCGTGAGGCGGACTCGCGCAGCGCGGCGGCGACCGGCGGGGCGCCTGGATCGGTTTCTACCGCAAGATGTCAGTATGCGCGGTGATACTGGGGCGGGATCCGCATCTGACCGCCCAGTGCCTTGGCCGCGTCGATGGGCCAGGTCGGGTGACGCAGGAGTTCACGGCCCATCAGGATCGCGTCGGCTTCGCAGTTGGCAAGGATCTTGGCGGCCTGCTCGGGCTCGGTGATCATGCCGACGGCGGCGACCGGTACTCCGGTCTCCGCCTTCACCCGCGCGGCGAAGGGGACCTGGTAGCCGGGGCCGACCGCAATCTTCGCGTCGGGGACGATGCCGCCGCTCGAGATGTTCAGCAGGTCCACGCCGTGGTCGGCCAGCACCTTCGCGAGGCGGACGGTGTCGTCCACGGTCCAGCCCTCGCGATCGTCCGACGGGTTCTCGGTGAGCCAGTCCGTCGCGGAGACGCGGACGAAGAGCGGGAGGTCCTCGGGCCAGACGGCACGCACGGCGTCCACGACCCGCAGAGCGAACCGGATGCGGTTCTCGAACGAGCCGCCGTAGGAATCCATGCGGTGGTTGCTGAACGGCGACAGGAACTGGTGGATCAGATAACCGTGCCCGGCGAGCAGTTCGACCACCCGGTACCCGGCCGCGGTTGCGCGACGCGCGGCCGCGGCGAACTCCTCGACAATCCGGTCGATGTCGGCGAGGGTCAGTTCGCCGGGGCCGACCGGCTGCCAGCCGCCCTGCTGCGGACCGAGCCGCTTGCTGCCCAGCCACTGACGGTCGGTCGACCCCTTGCTGCCGGAATGCGACAGCTGAATGCCGGGCACGGCACCCAGCGAGGTGATCAGGCCGGTGATCCGCTGGAACGCGGGAAGCTGCGCGTCGGTCCAGATGCCCAGGTCGTACGGGGTGGTCCGGCCGGTCGGGCTCACCCCTGTGCCCTCGGTCAGGATCAGGCCGGCGCCGCCGGCCGCGCGGGCGCCCTGGTGTGCGACGTGCCAGTCGGTGGGGGCACCCGTGGCCGGCCCTTCCGACGCCGCGCTGTACTGGGCCATCGGCGGCATCCACACGCGATTGGGGATGGTCAACGATCGCAACTGGTAGGGCTCGAACAACTGGCTCACCGGGATGTCTCCTCATGGCAACGGCCTCGGGCACACATACGTTCGACACTCTTCATGGCGGCGTTCGGGTGGGAATCGCCATGAGACATGTCCGGCGGCAGACCCGCGGGAATCGTTCCGTCGATGATTCCTGGGAGGCCCGCAGTGAAGAACGCCAGGAGGCCGGCTACAGGGAGCTTCACCTTTTCCCTGATTCGGGTTCCTTCGTTCGTCGCCGATGACATGGCTGAGCCATCCAGATGTGTCTGCATGAATGTGTCGACGTCCTCAACGGGACCGCTTCGGCGGCGATTCCCTGGAAAGACAGCCTTGGCCCTCGTTTCGTTGAGGTCAGCCCATCGATAATTCGAGGAGTGTGAGCGCCGCTCCGTGTTCACGGCCGTGAAGGACTGCGCCGCCAGAGGGGCTCCGCACGCAGCGTTATCCGTTCTCGGGGGCCCCTGCGTGGCCTCGCCGGAGCCTGCCCGTCACAGGGCGGAGCCGGCGGACCGCAGTTCCCGCACCAGAGCGCGCACGGCGGCGGAGCCGGCGAGTTCCGGGGTGGTCACGTAGCCGACGCGGCGGGTCGGGCGATCCGGTCCGAGGTCGGTGATCTCGATCGAGTCCGGTGCTCCGGTCAGGGAGAGCGCGGGCATGATCGCCATTGCGTGCCCCCGGCTCACGAGCGAGAGCACTGCTCCGTCGTCCTCGGCTTCGATCGTGGCCCTGGGGATCCAGTCCTGCGCGGCCCACCAGGCGCGGGTGTACGAGCCGCAGTTCTCGGCCCAGTCGACCAGCGGCAGCGAGCGCGGAACCGGGTGCCCGGCCGGATGCACCAGGCAGTAGCTCTCTTCGAAGAGTCCGCTCGCCACCAGCCCCGCCGGGAGCCGCGATGCGTCCAAGGTGGCGATGGCGACGTCCGACCGCCCGTCGGCCACTTCGCCCGCCGTGCCGCGCCCGAGCTCGCGGACGATCCGCACCTGCGGCTCGATCCCGGGATGCCGTGCGCGCAGGCGCTGCAGGACCGGCGGCAGCAGGTGCAGCGCGGTGCTGCGGAAGGCGGCGATCCGCAGCGGGCCCTTGGGCCCCTGTGTCGCCTCGGGCCGGGCGGCTTCCCGCGCTTCGGCGACGAGCATGTCCAGCAGCCGCAGGACGCGGCGCGCGTGCGCCACAGCTTTCTCGCCCGCCGGGGTGGGCCTGGCACCGCCGCGGCCGCGTTCGAACAGAACGGCGCCGATCCTGCGTTCGCTGCCGCGTATCGAGTGGGAGACCGCGGACTGTGTCAGGCCGAGCGTCCGGGCCCCGGCCGAGAAGCCGCCGGCGTCCGCGACCGCCACCAGGACGCGCAGTTCGTGCGGAGCGAGATCGGTGCCGGTCGTGCGGGCCACGGGGCGCTCACCTCAGGGTATGAGAACTGCTCATGGAACGGGGCATCGCATGAGCCCAACCGCCTGCCCGAGGGCTCCATTCCCGTCCTACGGTCCCGCCATGACCGACAGCGCGATCGCCGTCCAGCAGACCGCCCGCCCCCACGGCTTCCCCACCGCCGAGGATTTCGCCTTCGTCGAGTCCGCGATTCCCGATCCCGCGGTCGGCACCGCGCTCGTGGAGAACCTCTACTGGTCCGTCGACCCGTACCACCGCGAGATGATGGACGACGTGCCCGGCGGCTTCACGCTCCACACGCCGCTCGAAGGCCGGACTCTCGGGCGCGTCGTCGCCTCGCGGACGCCGGATCTGGCCGAGGGCGAGATCGTCTTCCACCGGCAGGGCTGGCGCACGCACTGCGTGGTCCGGCCCGAGGAGATCCGTGAACTCCCCCGCTTCGACGGGGTCCCGCTGACGGCCTACCTGAGCGTCCTGGGCGGCACCGGACTGACCGCCTACGTGGGCCTCACCCGCATCGCCCGGCTCCGGGAGGGCGAGGACCTCTTCGTCTGCGCCGCGGCCGGCGGCGTCGGCACGGCCACCGGCCGGTTCGCCCGGTTGCTGGGCGCCGGCCGGCTCGTGGGCAGCGCGGGCTCGGCGGCCAAGGTCGATCACCTGACCCGGGAGGTGGGCTACGACGCGGCGTTCGACTACCACGACGGCCCTGTCGCTCAACTGCTCGCCAAGGCCGCGCCGGACGGCATCGACGTCTTCGTCGACAATGTCGGCGGCGAGCACCTGGCCGCCGCGGTGGGCGCGCTGCGCGAGTTCGGGCGCATCGTCCGGGTCGGCACCATCAGCCGCTACAACACCCCGGACGCGCCCCCGCCGCACGTCAACTATTCGGACGTCGTGGAGAAGAGCCTGCGCATGGAGGGCTTCCTGGTCAGCAACTACCGCGACCTGCAGGACGAGTTGTACGACTTCGCGGTCCCCCATCTGCAGAGCGGCCGGCTCGCGCTGGACCAGACGGTGGTGGACGGATTCGAGAGCATCGTGGACGCGTTCCTGGGCATGCTGCACGGCAGGAACACCGGAAAGATCATTGTGCGGGACCGCGCGCGGGCATGATCCGACCGCCACGCGCGTGCCACATCACTTCGCCGGCCGCGCACCTGCGCTCAGGCATCGAGGGGCGTGAGCACGAAGACCGGCATCTTCCTTGTGGTCTTCTTCTGGTACTCGGCGTAGTCCGGCCACGCCGCGACAGACCGTTCGTACCACACGTCGTATTCCTCGCCGTGCACCTCACGAGCCCGGTAGTCCTTCTTTACCGGGCCGTCCTGGAGTTCGACGTGCGGGTTGGCGGTGAGGTTGTAGTACCAGACGGGGTTCTTGGGTGCCCCTCCCAGTGACGCGACGAGGGCGTACTCGCCGTCGTGCTCCACGCGCATCAGCGGCGTCTTGCGAAGTTTCCCGCTCTTGGCGCCCAGCATCGTCAGCACGATCACCGGCTTGCCGGCGTGGTTGAGGTTGCCTTCGGCCCCGCCGGTGCGCTCGAAGAGCTCGACCTGGTCACGGGCGAAGTCGACTGCGCTCGGCTCGTACTCACCGGTGAGTGGCATGTGCGCACCATCCATTCCCATCATCGGGGCCTGGCCCGGCGCTCGTTGCGGCACCGGGTGCGCCCTCCGTAAACGGACTTTACCCCGATTGTAGCTCGGGTAGAGTGCCCTCGTGGGCCAGGATGCGGCGTGGGGAGCGGCACCGGCCGAACGGGCGGACGCCGCCCGTAACCGGCTGCACCTGTTGGCCACGGCCCGTCAGATGCTGGCCGAGCAGGGCGCCGACCGGCTGACCATGGATGCGCTGGCAGAGCGGGCGGGCCTGGGCAAGGGCACCGTCTTCCGGCGGTTCGGCACACGGGCCGGCATCTTCCGGGCCCTGCTGGACGACGACGAGCAGGTCTTCCAGCAGCAGGTGCTCTCCGGGCCGCCTCCGCTGGGTCCCGGCGCCCCGCCTGTGGACCGCCTGATCGCGTACGGCTGGGCGCGCGCCGTCTTCCTGATCGAGCGCCGGGACATGGCCCGCGCCGCTCTCGACGGCAGCCAGCCGGTGCCCACCGGCCCCCGGACACCGATGTCGCACGTCCACATCCGCATGCTGCTGGGACAGTTGGACCTCGGCGGTGCCGACCTGGGCATGCTCGTCGTCCAACTGGCGGGCGCTCTCGACGGCCCGGTCCTGCTCTATCTGTCGTCCGACGAACTCGCCAGCACCCCCGAGGGCGTCGCGGCACGGATCGGGCAGGCATGGCAGGACCTTGTGGAACGCTGCTTTTGAATCACCGCTTCGCTCTCCACGCCAGCGCAGTACACGAGGTCACGCGTCCAGGCCGCGCGGCCATCGAGGCCGCCGAGGACTGCGCGGCCGACCTGATCGGTTGCGCGGCGGCGGCCGCCCCGGATGGTGTCCGGGGCGGCCGCCGTGGCTGTACGGATGGTGCGGGGGGTGGGTCAGGACACGGTGCAGGTGGCGCCGTTGAGGGTGAACGCGGCGGGCTGGGCGTAGCTGCCCGAGAAGGTGCCCTGGAAGCCGAAGGACTGGGAGCCGCCGGCCGGGATCTGGGCGTTGTACGAGAGGCCGGAGGCGGTGACCGCGCCCGAGCTCGGGGTGACCGTCGCGTTCCAGGCGCTGGTGACCGTCTGGCCGGAAGGCAGGGTGAAGCCCAGCTTCCAGCTGTTGACCGCGGTCGAACCGGTGTTGGCCACCGTGACGTTGGCGGTGAAGCCGCCGGTCCAGGTCTGCGGGGTGAAGGTCACCTTGCAGCCGGGGGTGCCGGTGCCGCCGGTCGTGCCGCCCGTGGTCGTACCGCCCGTGGTCGTGCCCCCGGTTGTCGTGGTTCCACCCGTGGTGGTCCCGCCCGTCGTGGTCCCACCCGTGGTGCTTCCACCGGTCGTGCTTCCGCCGGTCGTGGTTCCACCCGTGGTGGTTCCACCGGTCGTCGGGTCCGACGCTCCGGCGGAGGCCAGCTGGTAGGCCACGTCCGGTATGAAGGTGCCCGCGGTGCCGGCGCAGCCGTCCGCCTCGCCCGGCGGCTTCACCCACAAGAAGGCGTCGATCGCCGGGTCCCCGGTGTTGGACGTGGGATAGGTGCCGATCGCCCGGCCGGAGGGATCGCACCACGCCCCGCCGCCGGCCGGGCCGTTGCCGTTGCGGCTGGTGTCCACCACGGCGTGCAGGTTGGCCGGGTTGCCCAGCGCTGCCAGCACGTTCTTGGCGTAGTTGACCTCGTTCGCCGTGGTGTTGAAGTTGGAGACGTTGGTGAAGAAGCCGTCGGCGTTGGTCAGGATGCCGGCGTTGCGCAGCCGGGTGGCCTGCTCCGAGGCGCTGTTCCAGGCCGAGTGGCCGCCGTCCATGTAGACCTTGGCGTTGGGCGCGGCGGCGTGGATGGCGGCGCCCGCCCGGGAGAGCGAGGCGAACCGGTCGCTCTGCTGCTGCGCGGACAGGCAGGTGGTCAGGGAGACGGAGTCCGGCTCCAGGATGATGACCGACTGCCCGCTGCCGAGCCCTGCGGCGAAGTTGCGCACCCAGGCGTCGTACGAAGCCAGGTCCGGCGCGCCACCGGCGGAGGCGCCGCCGCAGTCACGGTTGGGGATCTCGTACACGGCCAGCACCGGCACCTGTCCGGCGGAGGCCGCGGCCGTGGTGACCGCCCTGACGTCGTTGGTGATGGTGGAGGGGCTGTAGTTGGCGAACCAGATCCCCTGCGGCTGGGAGGCGATCCGCCGGGAGATGACCGGCTGGCGGGAGTCGCCGGGATTGGCGGCGACCCAGCGGACGACCTGGGAGTTGGGGTCCTTGTAGAACTGGGTGCCGGCGGGGAGGCTGCCCTGCGGCGCGGCGCCCGCGGTGTTCTCGGTGCCCAGCACGAGGCCGGCGGCCGCGAGGCCGGCGGCCAGGCCGATCGCCAGGGCCGTGCGCAGTCGCGGCCTGTGCGCGGGGGCCGCAGCCGCCGCTTCGGGGCGCGGGGTGCGGATGGGGGGTGTCACAGTCGTCCTCCGTGCTCTCGTGGGGGGAGAGGGCCCTCTGAGGGTGAAGGCCGGCTGCGGCGGGTATTTATGGGAGCGCTCCCACGCACAGCCGGGCTCAAGCGTAACCAGCATGAGGGAGGTGCGAAATCCCTGTGCGGCATCCATTTCCACTTGCGGAAGCGCTCCCAAAACGCGGGCACGCGCCCACGTCGCCCGACCCGCGCGGCCCCGGCGATGCGGGCGACCTGCGTGGTGGCGTCCATGGGGAACGGGCTATGCGCCGTCGTTGCCGTCGCGCAGGGAATGGATCATGCTCTGCAGGATCCGGAACGCGTCCGACTGCTCGGTCTCGGTCATGCCGGCCAGCATTCTGACCTCGACGGACCGGACCGCTACGGTCGCCTTCTCAAGGCTCCGTCGTCCGCGAGGCGTGAGCCGCGTGGGAAGAACCTTTCCAACCGGTGCCTCCGCGGGCCTGGTCACGTAGCCGTCTCGTTCCAGGGTCTGGAGCAGCACGTTCATCGTCTGCCGGGTCACGAACGCGCCCCGCGCGAGCTCGGAGTTCGACAAGCCCGGTCGTTGAGCCAGCAGCTCGAGGCAGGAGTAGTGCGTCACGCTCATCCCGAGCGGCCGCAGCACCTCCTCCATGGCTGCGCGCAGGGCGCTCGACGCCTCTTTCAGCAGGTATCCCAGTGACGTCCTCAGGTCGACGCCGGCACCGTCTTGACTCATGTCAGCATTCTGACATAGATTGGCCTGTGTCAGAAAACTGACATGCAAGGAAGGAATATCGTCATGCCCGCCACCGGCCCCGACTTCATCTCGCTCCAAGCGCGCGACCTCGACGCTTCGCAGGCGTTTTACGAGCAGTACCTCGGCCTCGTCCGCTCGCCGACCGGACCTCCGCACGCCGTCGTCTTCGAGACGAAGCCGATCGCTTTCGCGCTCCGCGACGTCGTTCCCGGCACCGATCTCGCATCCGTTGCGCAGCCCGGCATCGGTGCCGCGATCTGGCTCCACGCCACAGACGTTCAAATCATTCACGATGCTCTCGTCGCCGACGGTCACACCATCGTCTCCGCACCGATTGACGGCCCCTTCGGCCGGACATTCACCTTCGCCGACCCCGACGGCTACCGGATCACTCTCCACGACCGCGCCTGACAGGCCGAACGCCATCGGACGATCACCGGCCCCCGAAGACCGCGGTTGCGCCCGAGGCTCGAGAATCCGGGCGACGACTCGACCCCGACCGTGCCGTCCTCGCCTGCCGTGCCGTTGAACCCGATCAGTGGTGCCGGCGCTGCGGGTCGCAGGGGATCGCCGCGGAGCACCGTGACCAGGGGGTGCCGGCTCTTCCGCGAGAGCGGAGGGGCTGTCACGATCCGGGGATGGTGACGCTTCGGGATACGGTCGTGCTGGAACCCGTGCCACGGAAGTGGCTGGAGGCAGCGCTCGCGGCCGTGGTGGACGCCGTCGAGGAGCTGCGGGAGGAGCGCGGACGGCTGTTCGCCGGGACCGCGTGCGTTCAGGGCGTGCGGATCACGGCGGGGCATCACATCGGGGCCGGAGCCCGATACCTGATCGAGGACGCCGACGCCGACGGCGTACCGGCCACCCACCGCGTGGACGTCAAGGCATGGGACCGGTCCTCCGCGATCCGCGTGCGGTACGACGGGAAAGCCCCTGAGCTGCGGGTGCGCGGCGAAGGGGAGCTGCGGTCCGTTGACGGGCCGGCGGCGCTGCGGTGGTCCGCGGACTTCCGCGGGGCCGGCTCCTGGGCCCGGTACCGGCGCGGCCGGGCGAAGGGCGCGCTCGATCTGCGGGCGTGGTGGGCCGCGGAGCCCGGCAGCCGGGCGCCGCTGACGGCCGAGCTGCGCCATCCGCTCGTCAAGGCGGCCCTGCAGGTGAGGATGACCGAGGCGAAGCACGGCCGCTGGACGACGGAGGTCGCCGTCACCGCCCGGGGACGCGGCTGGGCCCGGCTGCCGGCCGCGGTCGCTGCCGTGCTCGGCGGGTTCGTGCTCCGCCGCGCCTTCCGCAACGGGCTGAAGGAGTTCGCGCAGGAATGGAACGCGGGCGTCCCGAAAGCCGTCGCCCTGACGCCCGGCACGATCAAGGCCGAGGTCCTGCACGGCCTCACCACGGCGAACCGGCCGGCGCCCGGACGTGCGCACCCCTCGACCGTGCCACAGGCCCCGAAACCCCATTGAGGCCACTCGTCACGGCTGACGAGTCGGTCGCAGGCTTTTCTGCTCCCAGGTAGGTGCCGTTGAGATGCACGGGCCACCGGCCGAGCGCCGGATGGCCCTGAGCAAGAGGGTCGCCGGGCGGGCGTTCACTCACTGGGTCGTAACTGCCCCTCGCCTGCGCGTTCGGCCGCAACCCCCTTCCGGCACCGTGAGGCGGACCCGCGGACCCGCGCCGCGTGGGGAGCAGGCGTCGGTCAGCCGTTGGTCAGCGCAGTCCGGCTTGTCGCGCCTTCCCGGTGGCGGTCCGCGCGTCGCCGGTGACCGGATCGCCGTGGCCGGGCAGGAGCAGTGTGGTGGTGGGCAGTTCGTCGATACGGTCGAGGGCGGCCATGGCCGCGTCCCCGTCGTGGGTGAAGCCGCGGCACACCAGGCGAGGGCCGGTTTCTCCGGTGAGGCCGTCGTGGGTGACCAGGGCGTCGCCGGTGAACAGCAGGCCGCGCTCGGGAAACAGGTAGCCGGTGCTCCCGGGCGTGTGGCCGGGCAGGGCGAGGGCGCGCGGCGTACCCGGGACGTCTTCGAGCAGTTGGTGGTCGGTGAGGACGCGGACGTCGGGCACGGCGCGGGCGGTGAAGGCTCCTTTGCGGGCCAGGTGCAGCGGGGTGGCGGCTGAGGCGGGGTGCCGCAGCAGGTAGGGCAGCATGGATCGTTCCGGCTTGGCGTGGCGCAGGGCGCTGCGCGGACCGTCGCGCAGGATGTCGGCGTCCCGTTGGTGGACCCAGATGTCGGCGCCGGATTGCTTCAGGCTGTGGGCCAGGCCGGTGTGGTCGGGGTGGCCGTGGGTGAGCAGGACGGCGCGGACGTCGGAGAGGGTGTGGCCGCAGGCGGCCAGGTGGTCGCGCAGTTGTCCGAGGTGGGCGGGCAGGCCGCTGTCGATGAGGACCAGTCCGTCGGGGTCATCGACCAGGTAGAAGTTGACGAGGTGATCACCGAGGCGGTCGACGCCCGGAGCGATGCCGCGGTGAGGACGGTGGGTGGAGCGGGACATGCGTTCCTCCGACAGTGCCGTGGCCGATCCATTTTCGGTACAGTCAACTGTAATGGATTAGGGGAGGACACGTTCCATGGCGCCCGATGCTCCGCGCAGGCCCTACGACTCCAGCCGCCGGCAGAACGCCGCACGGCACAACCGCGCCGCGATGGTGGCGGCGTGCCGGGAACTGCTCTTCGCCGAGGGCTACCGGGCCTGCACCGTTCGCGCCGTCGCCGAGCGCGCGGGGGTGTCCCCCGAAACGGTCTACAAGGTGTTCGGCGGCAAGACCGGGCTGGTCAAGGCGCTGTGGGACACCACTCTCGCCGGGGACGACGAACCGCTGGCCATGTCCGAGCGGCCCCAGCTCAAGCTGGTCCGGCAGACCGGCGACGTACCCGCCAAGCTCCGGCTCTACGCACAGTTCGTCCGAGGCGTCCACGAACGGCTTGCCCCGCTGTTCGCCCTGCTCACCGAAGCGGGAGGGGAAGTGGCGGAAGTCCTGGCGGTCAGTGAGCGGGAACGGCTGACGGGGGTCACCGCCTTCGTCGGCCATCTCGCCGATGCCGGCGTGCTGCGGCCCGGCAGCGACACCGCCCGGCTCGCGGACGCCTGCTGGGCCCTGACCGGGCCGCAGCTGTTCACCCTGCTCACGGCGGACCGCGGATGGGATGCCGACGCTTACGAAAGCTGGTTGGCCGACATGCTCACCACGGTCCTGACGAGTCCGTAGTGACCCACGGCGGCAAGGAGCAACTCGCCGCGCTCAAGCCGCTGTTCAAGGCCGAGCGCGCCAGGGTGCGGACGCTGGCCACGTCGCCGGAAAGCCCCCGTTCCACCAGGCGTCCCCCAGGACACGGGGGCGCGTCTTTGAGGAACAGTGGTGCGGGCACCGCACGTTGGGCGGTCATGGCGTCCAAACGACACAGCCTTCTGACCTATGCGGCCGTCATCGCGGCCTCCCCGGTCCTCCTGATCGCGGGCGATCCACTGGCCAGGGCTGCTCTGCGCCGCGCGCGGGCGAAGGCGGCTCCGCACGCCGGCGGCGGATTCGTCACCGTACGCAGCGGCCGTCGAGGTCCCCTGGACGCTCACACGTTCTTCTTCAACCCGCTGGCGATCGCCCTCGCGGCCCCGAGCCGCTGGGTGGGCGACCGCCTGCGCCGATGATCTGCGTTGTCGGTCGAACGGCTCATCGCCGCGGGCCAGGGGACCGAACGCGATCCGGGGATCACGATCGATGCCGGCTACGACGCCCCGCGCATCGCCGGCCTGCTGTCCGACGCCTGCTGCGCAACGGTCCGCCGGTTCAGTGCGGTCCATCGAAAAAGCGCGTTCTTCCGCCGTTCATGGCGCCGACCCGGGGCAAGGATGGTCCGGGCCGCCGGACGCCTGTTACGGTCCGCCGGTGGGGAGATGGTGGGGGCGCGTTCTCGGCTGCGCGATCGTGTTGACAACCGTGGGGTGCACGACGCAGGCCGGTGCACCGGACGCGGAGGGACCGACCGCACCGCCGGCCGCGTACTCGTCGGCCGGCACTCCAGCGCCGGTCGCGTCGTCCTCGCCGTCCGGGTCACCCGCCCCGACGCGTTCTGCGTCCGCGACGCCCTCGGCGGCGATCCGACCCGCGCCGACGCGGCCCGTATCCGCGACGCCCTCGGCCCCCGTCAGTCCGCAAGTCGCCGCGGTCCACGCCTGTACGGCCCGCAACCTCGTGGCCTCGCCCGGGGAGAAGCCCGGGCAGAGTCACGGCCAGGTCCGCGAGAACAACGAGGACAGGTTCGCCACCACCATCCTCCTGCGCAACACCGGAAACTCCCGCTGCGTGCTGAACGGCTGGCCCGGTATCGTCTTCTACGGCTACGACGTCATCACGACCTGCGAACAGAATCCGCAGACTCCGTCGTGCCCGCCGGGGACGAGACCGGCCGAACGGCGGAACATCCGCGTGACCCGCTCACAACTGCTCCCGCCCTCGGACATTGCCCTGGCCCCCGGGCAGACGACCTCTTTCCTGCTCCTGTGGATTTCCACCTTCGCGCAGGAGTGCGTCAAGGGGATCGTGCAGCCGTACCGCGTCGAGATCAGCGTCCCCGGCGACTCCCACCCCCTCTCCCTGGCCCACCCGGCCCTGCAGCCGTGCGACGACGTCGAGGTCACTTCTTTCGGCTCCGCACTGAGCAGGGCGTAGCCGGCCCGGCGCGAAGCGCTGACGCCGCAGCTCAGGACCCGTACCTCGAAGGGCTGCTGACGGAGCGGGGATGTAACGCTTTCGGGCACTGCGGCCAAGTAGAGGCGTAAGGCATCGCACCTCTGATCCGTCCTGAGGAGCCGTCCGTGCCAACGGAGCATCCGACAGCACCACCTGTGCGCGACCCGGCCGGGTTCGCCGTGTTCTACGAGCAGCAGTTCGACGCCGTGCTCGGTTTCGTCACCAGGCGCGTCGACAGCCCGCATCTGGCCGCCGACCTGACGGCGGACATCTTCGTGGCCGCGCTGGAGGGTGCGCACACCTATGACGCCCGGCGCGGTGCGCCGATCGCCTGGCTCTACGGCATATCCCGCAACGTCATCAACGCCCACTTCCAGGGCAGCGCCCGCGAGCAGCGGGCAGTGGCCCGGATCCACGGGCGTCGGCTGCTGGACGACCAGGACATCGGCGCCATCGAGGCACGGATCGACGCCGCCCGCGCCGCCCGGCAGATGGCGGCCGCCCACGCCGCGCTGTCCGACCCGCTGCGCGGGGTGCTCGACCTGGTCGCCCTGGACGAGCTGACGATCTCCGAGGCAGCCCACGCGCTGGGCATCAGCTCGGCCACCGCCCGCGTACGGCTGCACCGCGCCCGCAAGGCCCTGCGAACCGCCGGCCGGACCTGCGCCGCCGCCAGCGAAAACCTTCTGGAGACCGCCCAGTGAACGCTCCCGTGCACTTCAAGCAGCAGCTCGCGGACGAGCTGAACGCCCGCGCGGCTTCCCTGTCCGCCCCCGCCGGCAACCGCGCTCCGCTCCGGCTGCGCGCGCCGCGCCGCCGGATGGCCCTGACCATCGGCGCCGTCGCGGCCGCCGCCGCTGTGGCGGTCGCCCTGCCGCTGGCGTCCGGGACGCACAGCACGCGGCAGACCGCGCCGACACCCCCCGGCGCCGTGAGCACCGGCGGTTTGGACATCGTCAACGCCGACTACGCCGTGCAGTCCAAGCCGGGCGGCATGGTCGCCATACGGCTGTTCGACCCCAAGGGCGTCCCCGGTCTGCAGGCCGCCCTGGACAAGGCCGGCATCCCCGCGGTGGTGCTGACGCCGACGGCCTCCTGCCACGCCACGGTCCAGCGCGACCTCGGCGACCGCGGCAACGTCCGGAAGGTGGTGCTCCACTCCAAGACGGGCAGGGATCCCGCGCTGATCAACCCCGCTGCCATCCCCTCCGGGGACACCCTGCTGTTCACGGCGTACTTCAACGCGGGCCGGCCGGGGCCGATCGGCTACGCGCTGGTGCGCCAGGCGCCCGCCTGCGTCCCGGTCGGTTTCGGTATCACTGTCCGCCACCACGACAGTGTGCGCGTCGGGTAGCGGCGGGGTGTGCGCGGCCGGTCGGGGTGGCAACCGCCGTGCGACGGCGTGCAGTTGCTTGATGTGTCCGTGGCTGAAGGCTCGCAGGAAACCGCCGGGCGTGGACCGGGCGCGCACGCCGGTGAACAGGCGGTCCATCGCACCGTGCCGCAATCGGTCGAGGTCGTCGACGGTGTCCGCGTCCGCCGCGATGCGGCCGGTCAACGCCATGACCTTCGCGGCCGCAAAGGCGCCCACCCCGTCCCTCGATGCGGGCAGGTGCACCCGCTCGGCCGGCGGGCCCGGCAGGCCGCCGCACAGCCGGGCGCACCAGTGGTTCCCGGCCGCCGTAGGCGACCGGGGCCGGATCATCGAACACGGCGGAGACCGCTGAGGCGCCGTGCGAAGGTCTCATCTACGAGGTGCCTTGCCGGTCGGGCCTGCCGGAGGCATGAGAGCTCCCCGCCGCCGCGGCAGGGCAGGCGCAGCACCCGGACAAGGCCCCGGTCCGCAGCGGAAGATGCTGCGGACCGGGGCCTTTTCGCACCTCCGGGCTCCATCGCTTGTGGTCCGGGGACGACGACTCAGGCCGGCCGGGCGGCGGGCCCAAGGGCGTCCATCAGGAGGTTCAGCAGGCGGCTGGCCTTGGCTTCGTGCTCGGTCCGGGGGGCCACGGTGAAGATGCCGATGAGGGAGGCGGCGATGTCTTCGGCGGTGACGTCGGTGCGGAGGTCGCCCGCCGCGCGGCCGGCGTCGAGAATCGTGGTGATGGCCGTCAGCAGTTCGGTCCGGGTCTGCGCGTGGGCGATCTCGCCCGACTCGATCATCGCGAGCAGCGTGTCGAGCATGCCGTTCTTGGTGGCGATCCAGTCCCCGAACAAGTCCATCCAGTGCCGCATCGCCGCGGCCGGGGGCAGCCGGCCGAGCAGTTCGCGGGCGCCGGTCGTCAGACGCACGACCTGGTCCCGGTAGACCGCGTCGACCAGCGACTCGCGGGTCGGGAAGTGCCGGTAGAGCGTGGCGATGCCGACCCCGGCCTCGCGGGCGATCGCCCGCATCGACGGCTCGGCGTCGGCCGACACGAACACGCGGGTCGCCACCGCGAGCAACTGGTCGCGGTTACGGGCTGCGTCCGCCCGCGGCGCGCGCGTCTCCCCCTCAGTCAAAACGGATCACGCTCCGTTTGTGTTACGGTCGTCCATGCAAACGGAGCATAGTCCGTTTCAATGCGTTTCCCTCGGCCCCAAGGAGACAGGCGTACATGCAGGAACAGAGCGACCGACCGCCGGCGGGCAGGAGCAGGGCGGTCCGGCTCCATTCGTTCGGCGGCCCCGAAGTCCTGGACATCCGTGAGATTCCCGCTCCGCAGGCCGGCCCGGGGCAGATCCGGGTGCGGGTCACCGCGGCCGGTCTGAACCCGATGGACTGGCTCATGACCGCCGACGCGGACACCGCCGCCCGGTTCGGCCTGAGCCTGCCGGCCGGGTTCGGGACCGACTACGCGGGAGTGGTCGACCAGGTCGGTGACGGGGTGAGCGGCTTCGCACCCGGCGACCGGGTGTTCGGGGGCGCCCTGTCCCGCGCGGTCGCCGACTTCGTGGTGATCGACCCGGCCGGGGGGATCGCGGCGAACGAGGCCCATCACACCCCTGACGGCGTCGACGACCGTACCGCCGCCACCCTCACGATCGCCGGCCGCACGGCATCCGCCGCCCTCGCCGTGGTCGGCCCCGGCCCGGACGACACCGTGCTGCTCGGCGGCGCGGCGGGCGGGGTCGGGGTGTTCGCCGTCCAGCTGGCCCGGATCGCGGGAGCGCGCGTGATCGGGACGGGATCGGCGGCATCGTCGGATTTCCTGCGCGATCTCGGAGCCAAGCCGGTCGTCTACGGCGACGGCCTGGCCGACCGGGTCCAAGCCCTCGCCCCCGGCGGTGTCACCGCCGCCATCGACCTGCACGGGACGGACACTGCGCACGCCGCGAGGGAACTCGGCGTCCCGGACGGCCGCATCTGCACCATCGCCGCGCAGGTCGACGGCGTGCCGACCGCCAACGGCGCGAACGCGGCCCTCGGCGCCCTGGAAGAGATCGCCCGCCTGGTCGCGGCGGGCCGACTCCGGGTGCCCATCGCGGCGAGCTTCCCGCTCGAGCAGATCCGCCGCGCGGCCGAGCTCCAGGCCGGGCGGCACGTGCACGGCAAGGTCGTCATCGACCTCTAGATCGGGGAAGTCAGCGTGCCGGAGCGGCGCGGCGGACATCACTACCGCAGGTCAGGTCCGGTTTCCGGGCCTGGCTTGACGAAACGGTGCGCGCGGGCGGTCGAACGGCTGGTTGCTGGGCCGGTTGGTTGAAGGCCAGCAGCACCGGCGGCAGGCTCTGCTCCCCATGGACATCGGGCGGGGCGGTCCAGCGCTTCCGCCACATCGCGACGCCCTGGCCTGCGGCCTCGGCTGGGGCCGCGGTCCGCGGCGCCCGTCGGCAGGTCAGGGGACGCGGCCGACCTTCAGCACGAGCACAGTGATCGTCTCGTCCTCGGGCTCATACAGGACACGCCAGTCGCCTACACGCAGCCGCCAGTAGGCGGAGCCACCCAACTGCCGGGCCTCGGTCGGACGGGGGTCGTCGGCCAGGGCGCGCACAGCGGCGGCGCATTCCTTGGCTCCTTGGGGGTCGAGTTGGCGCAGGCGGCGGAACTCGGTGGTGGCCTGGTGCTGCCATACCACGGTGTACGTCACGATGCGGCGGCCCGCCGGTCCTCAGCCTCCAGTTCGGCCATGAACGCCTCGTGCTCCACCCGCGGCCCGCCGGCGGCCTTGCTGCGGTCGGCATCCGCGATGTCGGCCTCATCCCGCAGGCGACGCAGTTCTGCGAGCTCGTCGACGGGGATCAGGGCCGCAGCGGGCGTGCCATAGTCGCTGATCACGAAGGTCTCGTGGCCGTGACGGACCCGGTTGACGAGCTGACCGAGCTCGCTGCGGGCCTGCACCAGCGGATACGTCTCATCCATGGACTCAAACTGTACACATTGGCGGGTGTGTACGGGACTCCTTGGCGGGCCGAATGATCACGACGGCTTTCAGTGGAGGATCCACGAGATTGGTTTCGGCCTGGTTGTCACTGCCGTCCTACCGAACTCCCGCTCCGGGCGTCGGGACTCTCGGTGGTGGCGCATGGCTCGCGGGGCTGCTGGGGCGGTGCTCAGGTGCGATCCAGAATTTTTCGGAGCCGGGGGAGCCGCGGATGTCGAGAACGGGCCACCGGCTCCGTCCCAGGGACGTCAGGGGCCGCCACCGGCCGCCACCGGCCGCACGGGGAAGAAGGAGAAACCGGCATGGGGATTCAGCGGATGGACAATGTCGGCATCGTCGTCGAGGACATGGATGCCGCCATCGCGTTCTTCGTGGAACTCGGTATGGAGCTGGAGGGCAGGGCGGAGGTCGAGGGCCTGTTCGCCGACCAGTGCACCGGACTCGACGGCGTGCGCTGTGACATCGCGATGGTCCGGACCCCGGACGGTCACAGCCGGCTCGAGTTGGCGAAGTACCGCAGCCCCGTGGCGATCAGCACCGAACCGCGCAACCGGCCGCACAACGTGGTGGGCACGCACCGCGTCATGTTCGCCGTCGACGACATCGAGGACACCGTTGCCCGCCTGCGCCCCCACGGCGCCGAACTCCTCGGCCAGATCGCCCGGTTCGAGGACAGCTACCTGCTCTGCTACCTACGCGGCCCCGAGGGCATCATCGTCGCGCTGGCCGAGCAACTGCGCCGATAAGGCGGTGCCCGGTCACGGCCGCACCAGGACCTTCCGGGCCTGGCGGGTGTCCATGGCCCGGTAGCCCTCGGGGGTGGCGTCGAGGGCGACGGTGCGGTCGAAGACGCGGCCGGGCTCGATGCGGCCTTCCATGATGTCGGGCAGGAGTTCGCCGATGTAGGCGTCTCGATGCCCTCGGCGCCGCGCTCACGGCCGACGTCCTGGACCGTATCGACGAGATCGTCGCCCCCGGGGTCACCGTCAATCCCGCCGACAACAGCTACGGCGACTTCGAGCTGCGGGCCGGCCAGCGGCGCCGCTGACGCGCCGGGCCGCTCCCTGCGGCGCTTGCCTGTCAGGAGCCCGGTCAGGCGGCGGGCGCGTGGCGCGAGAGGAACTTGCGAATCAGTGCCGCCACTTCGTCACCGGCGCTTTCGAGGAGGAAGTGTCCGCCCTCGAACAGGTGCACCTCGGCGTTGGCGGTGTCGCGTTCGAAGGCCCGGGCGCCGTCCGGCCCGAAGAACGGGTCGTACTTGCCCCAGACGGCGAGCACCGGCACCTGCCGGGAGCGCAGCCACTCGTGAAAAGCCGGGTACATCGGCGGGTTGTTCGCGTAGTCGAGGAACAGCTTCAGCTGCACCTCGGCGTTCCCGGGCCGCGACAGGTGCGCGTAGTCGTGCCGCCAGGTGTCGGGGCTGACGACGCTCTCGTCGGCGACACCGGTGACGTACTGCCAGCGGACGGCGTCCAGCGTGAGCACCTGCCGCAGTGCGGCTTCGTTCTGCGGCGTCTGCTCACGCTGGTAGGCCCAGATGCCCTGCCAGCCGTCGGCGACGAAGCCCTCGTCGTAGGCGTTGCCGTTCTGGCTGATGACGGCGCTGATGGCGTCCGGGTCGCGCAGCGCGAGGCGCCATGCGATCGGCGCGCCGTAGTCCTGTGCGTATACGGCGTAGCGGTGGACGTTCAGCTGCTCCAGCAGGCCCGCGGTCAGTTCCGCGAGGGCGTCGAAGGTGTAGTCGAACTCCTGGACCGCCGGTGCGTCGGAGAACCCGAAGCCGAGGTGGTCGGGGGCGATCACGCGGTAGCCGTCGAGCTGCGGGATCAGGTTGCGGAACATGAACGAACTGGTGGGGAAGCCGTGCAGCAGTACGACGACGGGCGCGTCGGCCGGTCCGGCTTCACGGTAGAAGAGCCGCTGCCCCTGCACGGTCGCGTACCGGTAGTGCACTGTCTCGGTCATAGTCCTAACCCCTATTCGATCCAATGGTGGTTACAGCGTAGGCATGGTGTGACGTACCCTGTCAAGCGGAGATTGGAGGTTAGAAGTGAACGGTGCGTCCACGGCTGACGAGACGTTCCTGCTGGCGCTTGTGAACACCACCCCCACCGTCGACGGCACGGTGCGCGACGAACTGTCCGATGCGGCATCCGCGCGGGCCTGGCTGGACGCGCACCACGGCGAGGCTCACGCGCACGAGGACCTGGAGGTCCTGCGCTCGACCCGCGACGCGCTTCAGGGGCTGATCCGCGGGGATGCGACGCCCCGCGACCTGGCCGCCGCACTTGAAGACGTCGCCTACCGGGCAACCCTCGGCGACGACGGGGTGGTGTGGGACCTGACGGCGCCGCCCGGCCGGGGGCTGGCCGCCCGTGCCGTCCTCGCCTGGGATTCGCTGCGGCGCAGCGCGCCGGGCCGGCTGCGGCCCTGCGGCAACGACGAGTGCACCCGCTTCTTCCTCGACCGCTCCAAGAACAACAGCGCACGCTGGTGCTCGATGGCCGGCTGCGGGAACCGGCTGAAGGCGCGGCGCCACTACGAGCGGCACAAGGGCGCCACCGTTCCGCGGACCCGGGGCAGCGAGCAGCACGCGTCCCGGGAGGCCGGGTAGGGGCGGATACCTGCGGCTTATCGGGTGCGGATCTGCTCCTGGCGCTTCCGCCCGGTCCTCGGCCAGGACGTCCGCGGCCGGCATGCGCCATGGATCCGCCGATCAAGGCGGCCGGCGCGAGAGGTCAGTTGCCGGTGACCTCGGCCGGATCCGCCACGCGCGCGCTCGGCAAGGCCAGGCATTCGCCCACGTGGTGCCCGGAACTGGCGCGTGCGGTCACGCGGAGGGGACGGGCGCTGAGAAGTTAAGGCTGAGCCGGGCCCCGGCTCGCTGTTTCTGTTTGGGGACCATGTGCTGGTAGTCCTTTTGGCATCGGCTGCCCGTCACGACCAGGTCGCCGCCGCGGCGGTCGGCGTTCACGCCGGCGCGATGCCCGGCCGGACGTCGGGCCGCGCCGGTCTAGAGATCGAGTACCGCGCGCAGCGCCTGCTCGACGCGTTCCATCACGGCGGCATCGACCGGGCCGAGGCACTTGGCGTCCTCGAAGCGGCCGACGCGCAACTGCTGAAGGTTGACCGCGACCGCGGTGCAGGGCAGCGGATCGCCGATCACCACCGACATGGCCGTGTCGGGATACCGGCCCGAGGGGTGCAGCACGATAGCGAGGACCGCGCCGAACGTGGTCTCCAGGCCGTCGAGCGAGACCACCAGGACGCTGCGTCCGTCGTCGAGCGTCCAGATCTCCCCCCGCCTCACAGGGTGTCGCCCTCGCCCGCCAGGTCGTCGCCGAGGCCGAGCGCAGCAAGCCGCTGCCCGGCGTCGAGCACGGCCTGGCGGCGCGCGGCGCGCACGATGTAGGCGTTCAAGCTCATGCCCGCCGCCTTCGCGCCGGCACGGATCGAGGGGTCCAGGTCGTCAGGAATGCGGAGCGTCATCACAGACATGCCACCACCTTAGCCACCGGATATCGGTTGCACCATCTGCCACCACCCTCTCGTATCCGGCGCAGTCGGCCCTCGGGGAGCAGCGGAACGGAATCGGTACGGGCTCGCGCGTGGGCCGGAGGTCATCGTGGCTCCTGGCCGGGCGAGGGCGCGGGCGGATGCCGCGGTCAGCGAGCTTTTGCAGGCGGTCGGTGCGGCGGGCGGCCCCGTAGACGGTGTAACGGTGTAGCCGAGGTCGTGGAGCTCGACGGCGGTGGCCTCGCCGATGCCGGAGGAGCTACCTGCCGTTCTCCACCGCACCCACCGACCAGCCACCAGCAGCCCGCACCCGCTGGCTCACCGTCGTCACCCCTGGACTGACCGCCCGAGCCCGGCAAGTGCACGGTGACCACCGGAAAGGCCCGGACAACGGGTCAAACGGTGTCGCCGTCTCCCGTGAGCATCGAACACGGCGGCACCGTCGTGCTGTTCGACGTCGCGCACACCCGCGCCGGGGCCTTGGGGCGAGTCGGTCAGCCGCGCCGGCCGTGAGCCTGTGTTCCCCCTACGGTGACGAGGCCGGTTTCGTAGGCGATGACGACGAGCTGGGCACGGTCGCGTGCGGGGAGTTTGGTCATGATGCGGCTGACGTGGGTTTTGACCGTGAGGGGGCTCAGGAACAGGACGCCGGCGATCTCGTCGTTGGACTGGCCGCGGCCGACGAGGGCCAGGACTTCGCGTTCGCGGTCGGTGAGCCGGTCGATCCGGTAGTCCGTCGCGCCTGAGTCGGGCCTGCCCTTGGCGGCGATGTCGGCGATGAGGCGGCGCGTGATGCCGGGGGACAGCAGGGCGTCACCGCGGGCGACGATCCGTACGGCCTGGATCAGCTCTTCCGGCTCGGTGTCCTTGACGAGGAAGCCGGAGGCGCCGGAGCGGATTGCCTCGTAGACGTAGTGGTCGGACTCGAAGGTGGTCAGGATCAGTATGCGCACTCCGGCCAGGTCTTCGCTGGCCGCGATGCGCCGGGTCGCTTCGAGTCCGTCGACTCCCGGCATGCGGATGTCCATGAGGACGACGTCGGCGCGGGTCGCCGCTGCCAGGCCGACAGCCTGCTCACCGTCGGTTGCCTCCCCGACGACGGCGATGTCGTCGGTGTGCTCGAGCAGCGCGCGGAAACCGGCGCGGATGAGGGCCTGGTCGTCTGCCAGCAGCACGCGGATCATGCGCCGGGCGCCTTCGGGAGGAGGGCGGTGACTTCGAACCCGCCGTTGGTGGCCGGCCCGGCGCTCAGCGACCCGCCGGCTGCCGCTGCCCGCTCGCGCATGCCGATCAGGCCGTGTCCGGCGGACGGGAACGCGGCCGAGGGTCCGTGTCCGGTGTCGGTGATGCGCAGCCGCACATCGTGGTGGTTGTACGTGATGTGGACGGTGGCGGTGGCCGGTCCGGCGTGGCGGACGGCGTTGGTCAGTGATTCCTGCACGATGCGGTAGGCGGCCAGGTCGACGGCGGGGGCCAGGGAGCAGCGGCGGCCGGTGACGACGACTTCGGTCGGCAGGCCGGCCGCGCTGACCCCGGCGACCAGGGCGTCGAGGCGGGCAAGTCCGGGCTGGGGCTGATTGGATTCGGGGTCGTCGGCCTGGCGGAGGACGGCCAGTATGGCTCTCAGCTCCCGCAGGCCGTCCTTGCTGGCGGTCTTGATGGCCCGCAGCGCGTCGGCCGCAGCGGGGGGCAGGTCGCTGGTGACGTAGGAGGCGACGCCCGCCTGCACGTTGATGGTCGACATCGTGTGGGCGACGACATCGTGGAGTTCGCGGGCGATCCGCAGCCGCTCGGCGTCGACGGTGCGGCGGATCTCCTCTTCCTGGGCACGCACGAACAGCTCCGAGCGGGTCCGGACCGCGGCGAGGTAGTCGCGGCGGTTGGCGCTGGCTATCCCGCCGAGCACGGCCACGACGACGAGCGCGCACAGCGCTATGTCACCGCTGCCGAAGCTGTTGAAAGGGCTGGCGGTGATGATCGTGCCCAGCGCGAGGAGCGTGAGGGTCCCCAGAGCCACCGACTGGCGTACGGGGACCTTCAGGGCCACGGCGTAGAGGGCGATGGGCGGTATGACCAGCGCCGCGTTGCCGACATAGCCGAGGGCGTTGAAAGCGAGCACCCCGGCGAGCGAGGCAGCCAGCACGGCCCGCGGGCGGCGGCGTCTCCAGATCAGCGCCAGGCCCGCCCCGACCACCAGCAGGTAGGCCCCGGCGGGGGCGGGGGTGACGACATGCCCGTGCATGACCCGCAATGCCTGGGTGGAGGGGTTGGATTCGCTGTAGCAGCCCCACACCGTCACGGCTGTCACGGCAACGGCCAGCGCGACGTCGACGCCCAGCGGCGGCAGTCGCCATCGGGAGCCGCGCGTGATCGCTCGGAAGCTGTACGTGAGGTTCGGGGTGGCCACGGCGTTCAGGGTAAAGCGCGGCTGCGAACAGCGGATCGTCTCCAGGGAGGCCGCGCTGTACTTCCGCCGGTGTAGGCGGCGTACATCCGCTGCGGCAGCGGAAGCCTCCCGCCGGGGGACGCCCGGCCGCCGGCGACGTTGCGACGCTGACGGCATGAAGATCGCCATCACCCCCGCACCCGCGCTCGTGCGCCGCCTGTCCGGCCTGCTCCCAGGAGCCGAGCGGTCATCAGCGGCAGGTTCCTCGCCGCGGACGGGCGAGGCGGGGAAGGCGACAGACCCGGGGCAGCCGCCCTCCGGCCGCCCCCTGCCCGACGCCGCCGTGAGCCGCCGCGCCCTGGTCGGATCGATCGGCGCGGCCGGGGCACTGGCCGTCGTCGCCGCTTGCACCACCTCGCAGGACCGCCCCGATCCGCACGCTCCCAAGCCCGTCCCCGACAAGGGCCGGCACGACGGCACCCACAGCAACGGGCACGGCAACGACCAGCACGACGACACCCAGGACAACGGACAGTGGGAGGGCTCGGACCACGGCGACCCGAACGGCGACATCCGAACGCTCACCAGCCAGGTGAAGCTGCCCGCGCAGTTCCGCTCCCCCCTGCCGGTCCCGCAGCAGCTCGAACCGACGCGGCGGACCTCCGACACCGACTACTACGAGATCGTGCAGTCACCGGCGACCGTGGAGATCATCCCCGGCCTGCGGACACCGATCATGGGCTACAACGGAACCTTCCCCGGTCCCACGATCGTCCAGAACCCGGGCCGCCGGGTCGTCGTCACCCACAAGAACGCGCTGTCCGTGCCCACCGTCGTCCACCTCCACGGCGGGACGACCCCTGACGACAGCGACGGCTACCCCACCGACTTCGTCCTGCCGGCACAGACCTACGGCACCTTCCCCACCATGCCCGCCATGCCCGCCATGCCGGGGATGCCCGCCATGAGCGACCCCGATGCCGTCGTCACCAGGATGCAGCGCGACTACACATATCCGCCGCAGCCGCGGGCCGGAACACTGTGGTACCACGACCACCGCATGGCGTTCACCGGCCCCAGCGTCTACCGCGGTCTGGCCGGCTTCCACATCGCGCATGACACCGAGGAACAGGCCCTGCCGCTCCCGCGGGGCGCCCGCGATGTCCCGCTGATGATCGCCGACCGCGCTTTCGCCTCCGACGGCTCCTTCATGTATCCGGCGATCGACCCCACCATGCGCACCACCCCCGGGGTCGACAAGCCCTGGGTCAACGGCGTCATGGGCGACGTGATCCTCGTCAACGGAGCCCCGTGGCCCGTGATGAAGGTCGACACCGCCCGCTACCGCTTCAGGATCCTGAACGCGTCCAACGCCCGCACCTACCAACTGGCGCTCCAGAACTCCTCGCAGGGGTTCACCCAGATCGGGACGGACCACGGACTGCTGCCGGCACCACTGCACCAGGACACCGTCGTGATCGCCCCCGCCGAGCGGTTCGACGTGGTCGTCGACTTCAGCGGGCACAAGGTCGGCGACGAGATCACCCTGGTCAACCGGCTCGGATCGGACTCCACCGCCGCCGTCATGCACTTCGTCGTCGCACGCGCGACCAAGGACAGCAGCAGCATCCCGTCCACCCTGTCGAGGACTTCCCCGATCACCCCCAGCGGTTCCATGACCCGGCGCACCATGAAGTTCCACCGAGGCGGCCAGGGCGAATGGCTGATCAACGATCAGGCCTTCGACCCGTCGGTCTCCCAGGCCGACGTGCCCGCAGGCAGCACCGAAATATGGACGATCATCTCGGACTTCCACCACCCGTTCCACATCCACAACGCCACCGTCCAGGTCATCTCCCGAGACGGGAAGGCCCCCGGACGCTACGACCAGGGGTGGAAGGACACCGTCTTCGTCAACAAGGGCGAAAAGGTCCAGCTCGCCATCCGCTTCAGCGACCTCAAGGGCCGCTTCGTCTTCCACTGCCACAACCTCGAACACGAGGACATGGCGATGATGGCCACTTTCCGGATCACCTGACCGCTTTTCGGATCACCTGACCGCAGCCGGCGACTCTCCCGTCGCGCCGGCCGGTCGGCCCGTGGGCAGGGCCTGCGAACAGGCTGCGCTAGGGTGATTCGATCTTCGGACTCGACTCGTACGCATGGGGGCGCGGCAGTGACGAGCGACGTGACGCCCGAACTGGCCGAGGCGATCCAGCGTGGCTACGACCGGCGCGACCGGGCGAACATGGCGCCGACGATCGCCTACTTCCAGGCGCTGCTTGCCGAACACCCCGACCACCCGGTCCTCGTGTACGAGGTGGGTGGCGCCTACGACACCGCGGGCCAGGAGGAGACCGCCCGCGGCTACTACGAGCGGGCGCTCGCCCTCGGCCTGGACGGTGACGTCCTGCGCCGGTGCCTGTGCCAGTACGCCAGCACCCTGAGATGGCTGGGCGAGCTCGACGAGTCGCTGGCGGTGCTCGATCGCGCCCGCACGGAGTTCCCCGACTCCGACTCCGTACGCGTCTTCCGCGCCCTGACCCTCAACGACGCCGAGCGGGCGGACGAGGCGGTTGCCGAGTTGCTCACCGTCCTCACCGGGCACGCCGAGGTCACCGATCTCGGGCGGTGGGCGGCCGGGCTGCGCGGCCTCGCCCAGTGGCTCGCCGACGGCCGCCCGGATTAGCCCCGATCAGCCCCGATCGGGTTGACCCGTACGCCGGCACGGGGCCAGCCGCCCGCCCGTTGGCGTCTCGCCGCGGGGCGCTCAGGGGGTGGGCGGCGACACGAAAGAGCTGACTCATTAGCCCGATAGGGGCCGGAAGTCCGATTGTTCGGAACGGCGTGCTCCGGCGGCTTGGACGATCTGGGCACAAGTGCCTTCCGCCCGGGTCGTGTTCCGGCCCCGGGTGTCTTCCGCCGATCCTGGAGGATCCATGCGACACCCTGTCCCCCGCCTGCGAGCGCTGGCCGTGGGGCTCGCGCTGACCGCGGCCGCGCTTTTGCCCTCGGGCTCCGCCGGTGCGGCCGACCAGTACGAGTGGGCCGCGCTCGGCGACTCGTACACCGCCGGAGGCTTCGTCGGGGACCCGCTGCCCGCGCTGGGTGATCCGTCGCGGGACGGCTGCGACCGCACCGCCAACGCCTACCCCGACGTCGTCGACCGGGAGCTCGCCGAGTTCCCGCCGGGCAAGCCCGTCCACCTGACCAACGCCAGTTGCGGCAACGCCACGATCGCCGACATCGCCTCGGTCAAGCAGACGCCGATCAGCCCGGTCCAGCCCCCCGCCGGCGGCTGGCCCGCGGTGGACCCGCAGATCCAGCGCGCTCAACTGGACGACCGGACCGATGTCGTCACCATCGGCGTCGGCGGCAACAGCCTCCCCTTCGGCGGCATGCTCCTCAAATGCGTCGAGCAGGGCCTGGCCGGCAGGTCCTGCCGCGACCACTACACCAATCCCCCCGAGGGGGAGGAGAGCATCAAGGACAAGCTCGCCCGGGTCCAGGACGAGTACGTCGAGATGCTGGCACAGGTGCACCAGGCCGCGCCCAACGCCAAGGTGATCACGGTCGGCTACCCGGCCGTCCTGCCGGCGGAAGGCAGTGCCTGCAACCGCGCCGACCTCACCGAACTCGGCCCGATCACCCACGCCGACGTCGACTGGCTCCGTGAGGACGTCCTCAAGCCGCTGAACGCCGCGATCCAACGGGTCACGTCGTTCTTCGGCGACCGCTACGTCGACGTCTACTCCTCCAGCGTGGGCCACGACGCCTGCCAGCCCGCCGGCACCAAGTGGGTCGAAGGAATCTGCGGCGACGCCGAGACCTACTGGCCCGCCAAGATCCCCGGCACGCTGCTGGACTGCACTGCCCTCCGCAAGCGCGCCACCCTGGTCCACCCCAACGCCGCAGGACACGCCAACACCGCCGCCCACGTCGAACGAGCCATCCGCATCGCCCTCCTCGAACGCTGACCCCGACTGTTGAAGGCCGGCGCGGGCGGGACGCACATCCGGATGTCCCACGGCAGCGCCCGCACGCGCCGGAGCAGGCATTCGCGGACGGCCGGCCCGGGTTCGAGGACGCCCGAGCGATGTCGCACCTGCCGCTCCCCCGAGGTGCCCTGTCCGAGGGCCGGTCCGAGTCGTCCCGGCTCAGTGGTCGTCGCCGGCGCCTGCCGTCGTACGGTCGGCTTGTGCGGACAGGCCGATGAGCTGGGTCACCAGGCCGGCGCGGAGGTTGCGGCGGAAGGCGGCCGCCGGGTCCGCGACGCCCATCTCCGCCGACACGGTCGCGACAACCTGGGTGGGCCGGGCATAGGGCCACAGCCCCGCGGTGACGACGAAGGCGGCGCCCGCGAACTGGTGCGCGGCGTCGGGGGACAGCCACGGCAGCGCGGTGGCGACCAGTTGGGCCAGGCGGTCGGTGTTCTCGGCGGCGCGCTGCTTGAAGTCGCGGGCGAAGGCGATCCCGATGTTGCGCTCGAGCACGCCGGCCATGACGGAGATGAGGTCGCACAGCAGCGGGCGCTGTGCGAGGGAGTCCGCGACGGCCGTGGCGACGGCGCGCTCGGCCGCCCAGGGGCCGCTGCCCGTGTTCGGAAGCGCCCCGCCCAGGGCGTCGAGCCACTCGCCCCATTCGGCGTCGAGGATCTCCAGGAAGAGTGCCTCCCTGGTCTCGAAGTACCGCAGGAGCGCGGACTTGGCCATGCCGGTCCGGGCGCCGATGTCGGCGAGGCTGACCCCGGCCGGCCCGCGGCTGGCGAGCAGGTCGCGGGCGGCCCCGAGAATGGCCCGGCGCCGCGCCGCGACCTGTTCGGGGCGGCGCGCTCGCTGGAAGCCGGAGGCCGTGCTCGTCACGGGAGGAAGCCTAGGACTTCCGCGGATCAGTGGTGCCGGGGCAGGCGGGCCAACCGCAGAAGGTTGTTGCGCGCCCGCTCCGTACGGAACGGCGGCGCGGCGTTCTCGCCCGCCAGGCGCAGCAGCAGCCGGCTGGCGTGCACGACGGACTTGCTGTTGGAGAACGCGTCGAAGCCCACGCGGCCGCCCTTGTAGCGTCCCATCCCGCTCGGGCCGACGCCGCCGAACCCCATGCTGCCGGACATCGCGTGCAGGGCCGCCGCGTTCACGGTGACGCCGCCGGTGGACGTGGAGGTGACGATGGTCTCGGTCGCCCGGCGGTCCCGGCCCAGCACGTACAGGGCGAGCGCCTTCGGCTTGCTGTTGACGACGGCGATCGCCTGGTCGAGGGCGCTGTAGGTGTACACGGACAGGATCGGGCCGAAGATCTCCTCCTGGTCGACCCGGGAATCCTGCCGCGGGTTCACCACGACGGTCAGGGGGACCTGCCGGCGCGCCCGGTCCAGTTCCTCGCCCGCGTGCGCGGCCGGCTGCAGGACGCGGGCGCCGCTGGCACGGGCGTCGTCGATGAGGGAGAGGATCCGGTCGTAGGCGCGCTCGTCGATCATCGCCGAGTAGTCGCGGTTTCCCTGGACCGTCGGGTACACGTCGACGGCCGCCTCCAGGGCGGCGGCAAGGAACTCCTCCAGCCGGTCCTCGGGCACGAGGGCGTAGTCCACCGACAGGCAGATCTGGCCGGCGTTGCCGAGGCGGCCCTGGGCGATCTGCGCGGCCGTCGCGCGGATGTCCGCGTCGGGCAGCACGATCGCCGGACACTTCCCGCCCAGTTCCAGGATGACCGGCGTGAGGTGGGGGGCGGCGGCTTCCAGGATCCGCCTGCCGGTGTCCGTTCCGCCGGTGAACAGGAACTTGTCCCAGGGCAGGGCCGCGAAGTGGGCGGAGACCTCCACGCCGCCGGTGACGACCGCGACCTCGGTCTCGTCGAACGCCTGGGCCACCAGATGCCGGAACAGGGCCGCCGTGCGAGGGGTCAGCTCGCTCGGTTTCATGATCACCCGGTTGCCGGCCGCCAGAGCGTCGATCGCCGGGTCGACGGCGAGGCTGACCGGCGCGTTGAACGGCGACATGATGCCGACGACGCCGAGCGGTTCGACGTACTCGCGGCTGCGCACGCCGAGCAGGCCCAGCGCTCCGCTGGACTTGCGCCGCGGCCGCATCCACTGCCGCAGATGCCGGCGCACGTGGGAGGCGTGCGCCATGCCCGGGTACATGTCCGCGGCCAGGATCTGGTCCGGGCTGCGGTACCCGAAGTCCGCCTCGAGGGTGGCGGTGAGCTCCCGGTAGTGCGCCTGCAGCAGTCGTTCGAGCCGCTCGATCCGGTCGACACGCTCCGCGGCGGTCGGCGGGCGGGCGGGCGAGTAGGCCGCGCGCTGCGCGGCGAAGACGGCATCGACCTGGTCGAGGCTGTCGACGGGCAGGGCCGATACGTCCACGACGTCGGCGAAGGGTGTGGTCATGGGCTTCTCCGGGGGGCGGGGGCGCCGGCCGGGATGGGACCCCGGCATAACAGAACGCCGTTCTGTTCTTAGGAGAACACCGTACACGTAAATGGGGCGGCGCGGCGTACGGCGGGTGCGGTCGTGCGTCCGGGGTGAGGTTGTGCAGGTGGGCGACGGCTTGCACGGCGTGGTGGACCGCCGCCGTGTCGCCGGCAGCCGCGGAGGATCTTGCGGGTCTCCATGCGGGCGAAGGTGTGCTCGCACGCGGGCGCGGACCTTGCGGCGTGCGGCGCTGTCTTCTTCCTCGCCTTGCAGCAGGGGACGTCCGGGGCCTTTGCAGTGCGGGACGACCAGGTCGGTGTTGATGCAGGCGCCGTCCCCGAGCACGGTCATGCCCTGGCAGCGCGCGGCCAGACCGGAGAACCGCCAGACCTGTGCGTCTGTACGGTTGCCCGGCGCCGGGCGGGGCCGCTGCCACCACCAGGCGGGGGTCGGCATCGACGACGACCTGCACGTTCGCCGAGAACCGGTAGTTACGGAAGGGGGCACCCACCTTCCGGTCGCGGACCGGGATCAGCGTGCCGTCCACAATCCACGGCCGCTCGGCGGCGTCCGCGGGCCGGCTGACCGGCTCCAGTGCGAGGAACGGGCCCAGGCGCTGATCACCCGGCACACGGTGGCCGGCGAGACCCCGAACAGCGGGGCCGACTGCCGCATCGTGAGGTTCGTCCGGTAGTACACGGCGACCAGCAGGACCCGCTCGGCCGGCGGCAGGTCCACGGACGCCCCAGCGGCGGACCCTGCCCGCCCGCTCCCGCACGGCCCTCATCAGCCGGCCGAACTGCTCCACCCGTAACCCGGTGAACGTCTCCGCCCACACCCACTCAACCCGCAACACACCCCACCCATACGCCGCAAACGCCCACACCAAACCCTTCTCTCGGGGACCGCTGAGCAGCCTTCTTGGCACTACGCTCGGCGTGACCTGCGGGGTTGCGGAAAGCCCCAAAAGCGCCAGCCAACAGGTTCTTCGTGGCGACCCGTTCAACGCATAGCGCCGTGGTGTCGGTCAGAGGACCCCCGTCCGGCTTGAACGCCTGCTGCACACCGGTCAGGTGATCCCCGAGACCGGAGGCATCACGAACGGCGACCTCGACCGCCTTCATCGCCTGGGGCCACAAGCGGCTGCTACCAGGGGATCACTGCGTGCGGCAGAATCCAAAACGCCAGGATCAAGAACCCGATCACCCCGGCGACCAGTACCACCACACAGCAGTTCAGGCAGCTGTCCACCGCAGGTTTCGAGTCCTGCGGCACGTGAAAACCGTGGGGTTCATCCGGCCATCCCCGTTCTCGGACCATAACCCGATCGTGTCATCCGCGGCCTAGCGCATGCGATAGGCGACAAATCCCAAACGGATCTCGATACGGCGGCCGTGCGCCAGTGTTCCTGCCGCTGCAGGCCCCGTTTTATTTGGCGAGGGCGTCGACGGACGGGGGACCGCCGGCGGGCTGTCGGCTCCGCGGATCGCGGATCGCGGATCGCGGCCACGTACCGCGACGGCCCCGTACGGCCCCGTTCCCGATGGATCGAAGGCCGCTGATTTCCCGGGCAGGCGCAAATGCCGTGGAAGCTCGGGCGCATGCTCCGGCGTCCTGGCACGCCGCCTTTGCACCGCGCATCCTGGTCGGCGGACCGAACGGGACGTGGTTCAGGCGGCGGTCGGTGGGCGGCTGCTCCGTGGTTATTCGCCGGCGGTGCGGGGCAGTTGGGCGCCCCGGACGGCGGGTGCGGTCAGGCCGACGATGCCGCCGGACGCTGCGAAGGCCGCTCCGGCCAGGAAGACCGGTCCGGGTCCCCATGCGGAGACGGCGGCGCCGAAGAGGGGGTAGGTCAGGGGGGCGAGTCCGAAGCCGGTCAGGCTCATGACGGAAGTGACCCGGCCGAGGTAGGCGGGGGCGGTGGCGGTCTGGACGAGGGCGTAGGCGAGCCCGCCGCAGACGCCGCCGATCAGCCCGGTCAGCAGTGCCAGCGCGAGCGCGGCGACCAGGGAGGGTGCGAGGCCGATCAGTCCCAGTGCGGCGGAGCTGGCAAAGAGCGTGGCGATCTGCAGGGCGCCGGCTCGCGGCAACCAGCCCCGGGCGGTCAGCAGTAGCGCCCCCGCTGTCGCACCGGCGCCGAAGGCCGAGATGATCCAGCCGTAGCCGGAAGATCCCCAGCCGCGGTCCCGCGACAGCAGGATCATGCCGATGTTGAGCGGGCCGACCAGGCCGAGTTCGCAGATGGCGCCGGAGACGACCAACGGCCCGACCAGCCGGTGGCGGCGCAGATAACGCAGGCCGTCCAGGAGTTCGTGCCAGGCACCGGTGCCCCGCGCGGACGGTGCGTCCTGCGGCAGCACTGTGCCCTGCGGCAGCGGGCCCATCCGGGTGGCGATCAGCAGCGGTACGGACACGGCGAAGAACGAGCCCGCCAGCGTGAAGGCGGCCGTCGCACCCCCGAGTCCCATCGCGAGTCCGCCGAGCGGCGGTCCGGCGATATTGCTGACCCGGGTCGCCAGCGCCCGGAGCCCCTGCAATCGGACGAGCTGGTCCGCGTCGGCGATCCGCGGCGGCAGAGCCCCCACCGCGGGCATGAACAGCGCGTCCACCACACCGAAGACCAGCGCCACCGCCACCAGCAGCCACAGGCAGGGAGAGCCGAAAACGAGCGCCGCGGCGGCGCACAGGATGAGCAGGCAGCGCAGCATGTCGCTGCCGATCACCACCCGCCGCGGCCCCCACCGGTCGGCCACCACTCCCCCGCCGAGCATCAGCGCGGCCCGCGGCACCGAGCCGGCCGCCATCACCATGCCCGCCTGCGCAGGCGAAGCCACCTTGGTGGCGGCGAAACCGAGGGCGAGGAAGTAGACGGCGTCGCCGAGCGAGGACGCCGTGTACGCGGCAAGCCAGCGCAGGACATTGCCGTCCCGGTGAGCGGGCCGGCCGTGTGCGGGTATCGCGGTCGCCGTGGTCGCGGTCATGAGGCGGCCCCCCTTGCAGGTGCGTACTGCTGTCCGGGCACGGTCGGACTCGGTAAGGGCTGATCGGGGCTGCGCCGCGCCGGCTTCAGGGCCGGAACGGGAAGCCGTACATCTGCACGGAGACGTGCTCGCGGCCCGCCGTGTCGCCGGCCCGCTCGGCGGTACGGCCACGGTCCGACCAGCGCTGCATCAGCTCGCCCAGTTCCTCGGCCATCTCCTGCAGTTCGGCAGCGGTCAGCAACGGCATGTACTCGGAGCTGAACGAGGCGTTGATCCACTCGGGCGGCCATGCCGCCTGCTGGTCCAGGTACTGCTCGTAGCGCTCGGCGCGGGCGGCGAGCAGCTGCCGGGTGACCTGGCTGAGGACGGCAACGCCCTCGGGCCGGTCGGCGAAGTCCGCGGTGCGGAAGGAGAAGCCGCGCTCGGAGGACACCTTCCACCAGCGCTCACGGCCGTCGGCGCTGATGTCCGCGGCCTCCACGATGAAGCCGTGCGCGGCCATCTTCCGCAGGTGGTAGCTGACCAGGGACACCGCTTCGTCCACCTGGTCGGCCAGGTGCGAGGCCGTGGCCGCGCGGGCGGTGAACAGCGCGCGGTACAGGCGGATACGCAGCGGGTGGGTGAACACCTTCAGCGCGTCGAGGTCGGTGATGCGCTGTTCGGCGCCCGAGGAGGTCTCCCGGGAGTCAGCCGGATCGTGGTCTGCCATGTCCCGACCATAGATAGAAAAGGAAAGTTGCACAATAATATTTGCGCAACTCTTCTTTCCCAACTGGGCAGTGCTCGACGCGCCGGGGATGCGCCGGCAGCAGCGGCGCGACGGGCTGGGGCCCCGGGCAGGGCCCCAGCCCGTCCTACGCGGCCCTGGGCGCCGCCGCGGTCTGGTGGCGGTAGTCGCGGGGCGGGGCGCCGTAGGCGGCGCGGAAGGCGCGGGTGAAGGTCGAGTGGCCGGTGAAGCCCCAGCGGGTCGCGATGCGGTGCACCGGCATGTCGAGCAGCGCGGGGTCGGCGAGGTCGCGGCGGGCCCGTTCCAGGCGCTGGCGGCGGATGGAGGCCGCGACGGTGGTGCCGCGGGGCGCGAACAGGCGGTGCAGGTGGCTGACCGAGATGTGGTGGGCGGCGGCGATGGCGGCGGGGGACAGTGCGGCGTCGTGGAGGTGCTGCTGGACGAAGGAGTCGATGCGCAGCAGCAGCGTGTGCTGGTGTGCGGGGTCGGGTACGGCGGCCTCGGCGTCGAGGTGGTGGGCGACCAGCGCGGTCAGCAGGTCGTGGGTGATACCGCCCAGGCGGGCCAGGTCGGTGGGGGCGAAGGTGTCGGCGTCGCCGGTCACGTCGGTCAGCAGCTGCGTGAGCAGGCCGCCGAAGCCCGAGCCCCTTCCGGCCGGCAGCGGCCGGGCCAGCAGCCGGCCGAACCGTGCCTGCGGCAGTTCCAGCAGGGCGCGCGGGGCGTGCGCGGAGACCACCGTGGTCATGCCGCCGGCCGCCGCCACCCGTATCTCGAAGGGCCGCGAGCTGTCGTAGAGGGCGAGCTGGTCCCGGCCGACGACGGTCTCCCGCCCGGACTGGCTCACCGCCAGGCCACCGTTCACCGGGAGAATGACCGAGAGCATCTCCGGGTCGCCCCGCCGGATCAACCGCTCAGTGCGCAGCACCGAGGCAGGCGTCGCCGCGAGTTCCATCACCCTCAGCGGCGCGAGGTCCACGTGCCGCACCATGGCCTCGAACGGCGAGTCCGCCTGGTTGACCAGCCGCATCGGCAGCACGCTGTGGCCGAAGAGCTCGTGCGCGGCGGCCAGCCGCTCCCCCGCCGGCAGATCCGCGCTCCGGAACACCTTCTGAAACACGGTCCTCCCCCATCCCCCGTGCCCCACCCCTACCCACCGCGGGCCCGCGGTCATGCGAACCGGTCGGCGCTGCCGGGGCGTTCGCATCCAGGGCGCCTTCGGGGCTGCGGCCGGCGCGCGGGCGGCCGCCCTGCCTGCTCAAACGGGCCGCAGGGCGGCCAGTCCGGTGTCGAGCATGATGCGGGCGACGGTCACGGCGAGGGTGCTGTCGGCGCCGATGACGGTCTCGACCGCGCCGGGCAGCAGGTCGAGGGGCCGGTACCAGTCGCGCATCTGCGCTTCGCCGTACTCGCTCGCCTGCGGCTTGGTGGCGTGGCGGGCGAGCGTCTCCTCGAACGGCACGTCCAGATAGTAGCCGTGGGTCGGGCCGCGGTGGTCGGCGCGCAGGCGGGCGAGCATGTCGCCGTAGCGTTCGGCGTGCAGGATGCCTTCGACGACGACGTGATACCCGGCGTCCAGGGCGTAGCGGGCGACGGTGTCGATCAGGCCGATGTTGGGTGCGCCGGGCAGGTCGCGTTCGCGCAGCACGATGCGGCGCAGGTTGTCCTGGCCGACCAGGGCCAGGCCGCGGCCGAACTCCTCGCGGAGGCCGGCCGCGACGGACGACTTGCCCGATGCGCTGTTGCCGCGCAGGACGACCAGCCGGGTCGTCGCGGTGCCCACCATCACGGCCTCACGCTACCGACCGCCGGTGACACCGCCCCGATGCTGCCGTACGCCGGCCGGGTACGTCACGTGCTGCGGTCGAACACCTCGTTGACGGCAGCCCGAAGTCGCAGCCAGGTGGGATCCGTTGCGGTCGCGGTGGTCACTTTTCCCAGGTCGTCCGCTTCCCATGTACGGGATCCGTCGGTGAGGACGAGGTGGGTTTCGAGGTCGCCGTCGTCAGGGACCTCGGAGGTGGCGTCCAGGAACGCCGCGAGCGCGGCCTGCGGCGTATCGCCGTCCGTAGTGCGGGTTCGCGCGGAGTCGTCGCGTACGGACAGGAGCAGGAGATCGCCTCCGCCGCCGGCGACGAGGAGTTCGCCCGTTGCCGTGGCGGCCAGCGCGGTCACCGGGAGCCCGGGCAGTACGTCGTGCTCGGCCGCGTCGTGGGTGTCGAGGTCGATTTCGACCAGGGTCCCGGCGGGGGTGCCGACCCAGAGCACGCCGGGCCGGGCTGCGAAGGCGATGTTGTGCCGCGACCATGCCTGCATCCGGTCGAGCCACTCCTGCGGGGCGGGGTGGCCCGGATTGGGGTCGCCGAGGGTGGTCGCCAGGATGAGGTGAAGCGAGGGGAACTCGAATACGTCCAGCGAGTTCTCGTAGGCGTTGCCCCGGATCGCGAGGTGGCGTCCGTCGGGGCTGAAGATCGGTGTCCGGTAGCCGTCGGCGTCCAGGATCAGCGCCCGGCGCAGCACGCGCATCGCGGCAGGCCCGGCCGCCGTGTGGTCGACCCGGGCGAACAGGCCGAGGGTCTCGGCTTGATCGCCGGCGAGCGTGGCCACCATCCCGCCGGCGGGGTGTTCGGCGACTCCGGTGTCCCACCGCGGGCCGGAACCGACCGTGCCCGAGGCCAGGTCGATGATGTCCGAGCTGTCCCAGGCGTCGCCTTCATCGCCTGATGACGGCGACGCCCACAGCGCCCGGCCGTCCGGGCTGAACACCAGGCTGCGGTAGTCGGCAGTGGGCGGAATGCCGTCCGGCTCGCGCAGCCCGGCGGGCGTCCACTGCACCACCCCGTCCTCGCCCGCCACTACGAGCAGCGGCTGGTGCGGATGCCATGCCACCGCGGGGGTCCGCTCCATTCGGTCCCAGCCGATGGCATCGCCGTAGACGCTCGACTCGGCGCCGACAGAACCGAGTTGCCGCAGCTGTCCTGCGCCGCAGTCCCAGATGTGCACGGCCGGACGTTCCGCGTCCAGGCCGGCCACCAGGGGAAGGCGTGGATGACATATCAACTGCTCGCATTCGCTGCCGATGTGGGCACGGGCGACGGTATCGACAACACTCACGGCGACACCGTATTCGCAGTGGCTCGTGCGGCGAGGCCAAGGCCGCGACCCGAGTGGCGGCGTGGGCCCTGACTGACGCCCTGGGTGCCAGTCACGGTTTTGTCGGTGGGAGGGGGGAGGATGCCCGTATGAAGAGCGTGGACCCCAGGACCATTGGGATGGGGCACGTGGTCCCGCGGTATGTCGCTCCCGCGCACGAACCGCTGCGGTATCTGCAGCTCATGAGCCTGGCGTTCTACCGGATGGAGGAGCCGGAGCAGTCCGCCTTCGTCAGGACCCTCGTCGTGGACGCGGCGGTCGCGTCGGACGCCGAGCTGGATGCGCTGCTGCGCGGGCAGTGGCGGTTCAGCCTGACCGGCACCTGGCTGTGCGCCGTCGGGTTGCGCACGCGCCTGCGGGGGCGCATAGCGGAGTTGCTGTTCGCCGGGGCGAACGGCTACTGCAATGCCTACTGCCTCGCCCTGGCCCGGTTCGGCACGCTCGAGGACGCGCAGATCCTGAGCGCGTATCTGGAGCGCTACCTCCCGCGCACGGACCTGCGCTGGGAACAGTCCGGGGCGCTCGGGGCGCTGCTGCGGCTGGATGCCGGGCTGGGAACGGATTACGCCGCGCGTTTCACAGTGCCCGGCGGCCTGTGGGACGGATGGTTCGCGGGCTGGACCGGCTGGCTCCCGAGCGGGTGGACGGTGGAGCGGCTGCGCGACACCACGGACGCCCTGTGCGATTTCCACGACGGATGGACGACCTACGGCCCGCCGCTTCGGGCGACGCCTCAGGAAAAGAGCGAGGCGGCGGCCCGGTTCGGCTGCGCGGTGTGGAACATCGGTCCCTGTGCGGGCTGCGCAGCTCCCATCCACCGCTACGGGCGCGGCTCCACGCAAGCCTGTCCCACCTGTCGAAGGGCCGGCCGCCCGGCGATACGCACGTCCTGACCGCCGTCGGCGCGTCCCCCGGACGCCCCCGCGCCGGGTGCCGCCTGCCGACGCAGGCAGGCCGCACCCGGCGCGGTGTCACCCGAAGGGCCGGCTCAGCGGAAGGACTTCAGGTAGGACTGGGTCGGCGAGCCGACGCCGGTGGCCTCGTCGTAGCCGGGGACGGCGTTGAGCGAGGTGTCCTGGCCGAAGACGATCAGGCGGGCGACCAGGGCGCCGTTGACGACGCCGGCGTCGTGGATGTTGACCAGGGGGGCCCGGTGGCGCTGGGCGGCCTGGTCGACGACGTCGCGGAAGAGGTGGGCGCGGTCGTAGACCGAGGGGTTGGCGAAGCCGATCGCGTGGCCGCGGGCCTGGATGGCGTCGGCCTGCACGGCCGCGAACTCCGGGGAGGAGACGCTGGTGCCCCCGTAGCCGCCCTCGCTGTAGGGGGCGCCGTCGGACAGGCCGACGGCAACGGAGGTGTACAGGTCGCCGTTCATGGACACGTCCGGGGTGACCCGCATCGCCTGCTTGGTCCTCGCGCCGGTCATCAGGGTGCGGGCGAGGGAGCCGGGCACGGTGCCGGTCTGGTACCAGGGCTGGGCGAAGTCCTCGCTGGTGCCGCCGCCACCGCCGAAGTAGAACGGGGGCGGGAACGGCGTCCAGCTCTTGCCGTCCGCGGACAGCGAGGAGCGCAGCGTACCCATGTCGCTCTCGAAGCCGTACGTGCCGCTGGCGTCGGAGCGGGCCAGCGCGGTACCGCCGACCGAGGTCACCCACGGGTCGGAGTCGGGCCAGTTGGCCTGCGCACGCGAGGAGTCCGCCTGGCAGTTGGCGCCGGTGGCCGCGGCGGCCGGGCTGCTGTCGCCGCAGTCGCCCGCGGAGAAGCCGATGCCGATGCCCTCGACCGCGGCCTGCTTGAAGACCTGCTCGTAGGCGGCGATCTCGGTGGCGGTCACGTCGGCCCCGTCGGTGGTGTGCATCAGCTCACCCCACGAGTTGGAGACGACGTCGGCCAGGTGGTTGTCCACGATCGTGCTGATCGCGGCCAGCAGGTCGTCGTCCAGGCACGAGTTGGCGCCCACGTACACGACGTTGGCGTCGGGCGCCAGGCCGTGCGCCATCTCGACGTCGAGGGCCTCTTCCGGGGCCCAGCCGGCCGGACCGCCGCACAGCGACTGGCTGTTCCACTGCGCCGGGTCCACGTGCTCGCTGTACTGGCCGGGGCGGAAGGCCTTGTCACCGTGGCCGGTCGCGTACTGGTTCGCGTCCGCCTCCATGGTGGAGCTGCCGTAGGCGTCCACGATGGCGACGGTCGCGCCCTTGCCGGTCAGGCCGGAGGCGGTGATGCCGTACGCCTTGCGCAGCTGCGAAGGGTGGTACGAGCACTGGTCGAACGCGACGGGACCGGCGGTGTATCCGGCCGGCGCGCCCGTGGCCGGCTTCTGGCCCCAGTAGTCCGAGCAGGTCGCCGTGGTGGGCAGGCCGTCGGCGGGCCGGGCCGCCGGGGCCGCCTGAGCGGTGGCAACGTTGTCGGCCTTGGTGTCGGTCCTGACGTAGTCCGGCCGCGCCGTGTTCGTACCCGGCGAGGCGAGACCGGCCACGCCGATGACGGCTGACGACACGGACGCCGGGACGGCCACGTCGCGGGCCGGGGCGTGCCGCAACTGGCCGGAGACGCGGTACTGCTCGATGCCGGTGCCGAACGCCTTGGTGATCGCGGTGTCGGTGCCCTGGACGGTGACGGCGTGCTCGGTGGCCTTCACCACCGTCAGGCCGGCGTCCTTCGCCCACTTCTGGACGGCCGCGATCTGCGCCGGGGTGGCGCCGAACCGGGCCTGGTAGGCGGCCGGGGTGAGGAACTTGCCGTAGTCCGGGCTGTTCGGGTCGGAGACGGCCGTGGCGTAGGCGGTCAGCCCCGCGGGGTCCTGTCCGGCCAGGTACACGGTGCCGGTGATCTTGGTGGTGGCGGGGATCCGGCCGGCGTCCGCGGACGCGGTGGCCCAGGCGGGGTGGGTTCCCGCGATGGCCCTGGCCGGGGCTGCGGCCCCGGACGCCTGGGACGGGGCGGCCAGTGCGAGCGACCCGGCCGCCAGGCCGAGTGACGCGGCCGCGACGACGACCGCGCGGCCCCGCAGGGTTCTGGGTTTCAGTATGTGGGTGATGGCTACTCCAACGTGACGGTCCGTCGGGGCTCGTGGCCCCACGCGCTGGCGCTGCAAGATCAGCGCTGGCGTGTAGTTTGCCTGCCGGTCGAACGCATGTGGTACTCCCTGTTCCGCTTCTTAGTTCGTCCTTTAACCAACGGCAGCCCTTCCCGGGCGGACATCTGCGGTGAGACGGGTCCGGACCGGGACGATCCGCCGCCACCCTCACCCCCGGCCGGGAAGCGGGCCGGCCCGGGGTGACGAACAGCGTCCAAGGACCAGGCCCAGGCGCTGCGTTCACCCGGTGTTCGCATGCAGGACTACAACCATTCACGGCGCCGCGTCGTCATACGGGGAGACCGGCGCGCTCGCCACAGGGGGTGGGGGCGGCACCGTGGCAGGTGCCACCGTGCCGGCCGGTCGTTCCTGTTCACCCTTCCTGTTCACCGGTGCGCCGCCGCATGCCCTCACGCGGGCATGACGGTGCGGCGTACCCGTATCCCGTCACGGGGGGACCAGTTGATGGCTTTACCGATCATTCCCGCTCTGCCGCGCCTGCTGCGCGCGGGGCGGCGCCGGCCGCGGCTGCTGGCGGCCGCCGCCGCGGCGCTCGTCCTGCCGCTGACCGCGGCGCCCTCGGCCCTGGCCGACACCACGCCGCCGACCGGCACCGTCGTCCAGCAGGGCGGCATCCCGCAGGTGGTCGGCGGCGGGAACACCTCGGCCACCACCTTCTTCACCGCGCACCTGCCGTCCGGCGTGCAGGGGCCGGTCTCGGCGGTGCTGAAGTTCGATCCGCGGCAGCTTCCCGCGCTCGGGACCGTGCAGGCGGCGTCCCACCTGCACTCCACGTGCGCGGTCGACGACAGCGCCTACCGGCCGTGCCAGTGGCGCGGGCAGGGCGCCGGCACCTCCGGCCCCTGGGACACCTGGCTGCGGCTCGCGCTGCCGAGCGCCGCCGCGGCACCGGTGATGACCTGGGACGTGACGATCTCCGCCGACTACCTCGCGCTGCCCGACGACCGGATGCTGACCGGCGACGTGCAGCTGACCGACGCCACCGGCCGGGTCGTGGCCGACGCCGCCGCGACGGTCCGGTACCACAAGGGCACCCGGCCCGCCTCGTGGACCGGGTCGCTGTACGGGCGGGACGCCGCCGGCACGCTGTGGCGGTACGGGGGCAAGTACTACTACTACCCGCAAAGCCCGTTCTGGCCCCGGGCGAAGGTCGGCGGCGGCTGGAACGCCTACACCGCCATCACGCCGCTGGTCAGCACGAACGCCGCCGGGGACGGCGACATGGTGGCCCGCGACAAGGACGGCGTCCTGTGGTACTACCGGCACTCCGGCGTCCCGGAGCAGCCGTTCGCCCCGCGGATACGGGTCGGCGCCGGCTGGAACATCTACCGCACCGTCGCCGGCACCGGCGGTCACCTCGACGACCTGATCAACGGCACCCGCTCCGGCGACCTGGTGGCCGTGGACCGGGACGGCGTGATGTGGTTCTACCGTGCGACCGGCAACCCGAGCAGGCCGTTCGCGCCGCGCGTGCGGGTCGGCGCCGGCTGGAACGCGTACACGCAGATCGTCACCTTCGGCGACGGCCTGCTGGCACGCGACGCCTCCGGTGTGCTGTGGTCGTACAGCCGCAACGACTACGACACCGGTAACGCGCCGCTGTGGCCGCGGGTACGGGTGGGCGCCGGCTGGAACATCTACACGGCGCTGAGCGGCACTTGGGCGGGCGACGACCACAAGTACCCGGCGCTGGTCGCGGTGGACAAGAGCGGGCAGCTCTGGTTCTACACCCTGTCGGTGGGCCAGATCCCGGGCCCGCGCGTGCACGTCGGCGGCGGGTGGAACACGTACACCGCCCTGTTCTGATATCGCGGCAGCGGGTGTTCTCCGCCCGGTTGGTGGGCGGGGAACACCCGTTTGCGGAAAGCGGGCCGCCGGGCCGGGCGAGGTCCCGGGCCGGTGGTCCGGCCCGGTGGTCCGGCCCGGTGGTCCGCGGCTTCTACGGATTCGGGGCCGGCTCCGGGGCGCCGAAGCGCGCCAGGCAGTGCCAGACCTTCTTCAGCGCCTGCGGGTCGTAACGGCCGGTGCGGGCGGCCCTGCCGATCACCCAGGGATCCAGACAGCCGTCGACCGCGATCCGCACGCCCAGGTCGACGCATTCCTGGCCGCGGTAGTCGGGGTGCTGCCGCAGCCGCTGCACGGTCAGCCGGAAACCCGGATGCCACTGGATCGGGCACGGCAGCGCGCGGGCCGCCTCCTCCACGTCCGTACCCCGGTAGCCGGCGTCCAGGACCAGCGCCTCGACGTCCCGGTCGAACCTGACGGGTCCGTGCACGTGCGCCTCGATGTGTCCGTCCAGGGCGTCCAGCCCGTCGGCCTCGGCCATGGCGATGAGGGCGAAACGGGACGTCACCGCGAAGGCCGAGGGCTGCGTCGAACTGTCCGGATAGCAGAAGGACGTGCGCTCGAGGGTGCCGGCGGTGAGCCGGAAGTACGAGGAGCCGAATCGGGGCGCTCCGCCGACCGGCGAGTTCCGGTGGTTCAGCGCACCGTAGATCGGGCGCTCGTGCGCCGGGGCGTGGTCGTACGCGCCGCCGAAGATACGGCTCTCCCAGCGCCACCGGTCTCCGCCCGGGTGGGCGGTCAGGCCGCCGTTGCTGGTCCCGGTCACGAACTGCGAGTAGTAGACGCCGTCTTCGGCCATCCGACGCAGCAGGGGCCGGTCGCCCGCCATGCGGTCGGGGTGGAAGTTCACGGTGAGCTCCGGCCCGGGAGCGAGCGGGGCTCCGGCCGACCGGGCCGCCACGTGCCGCAGCGCCTGCTGCTGAGCGGACCAGGAAGTGCCGGCGACCATCCCCGCAGTGTGGCCGAACGCCGGCGCCGGCCACACGCGAATTTCGGGCGGACGGGACGCCGTACGGGCGCGGCGGATTGCCCCACGACGCCGCCGCGTGGAGCAGGCGGGGGGTGGACACGGCGAAGTCGAGGACGTCGGGGGCCTCACACGCAACGGCATTGCGTGAGCGCGGGGTCGGTCGGTGCCGGGGGCTGCCGCCCGGGGGGCAGGGTCTTTCGGAGCCCGGAACCTGGACACGAATCGTCAAGTCCTGGTGAGCGAGCGTCAAAGACTTGGCGCGGGGTGCGCTGTCACGCTCTGCATGCCGGATCGGCGGCGTCACCGGATCGCCGGGTCCGGGAAACCAGGGGGAGGAACCAGATGACGATCAGGCATGCCCTTGCCGGAGTGGCCGCGGCAGCCGTGCTGGTGATGGGGGGATCCGTGGCGGCGGTGGCCGAGTCCCCGGCCGCGTCCGGCCCGGTCGTGTCCCACGCCGGCGTGAGCGCGCACAACATCCACGCCGACGGGGCCGCGGCGACGCCCGCGGCCGCCACCACCACCGGGACGAAGAACTTCGTCAACGGCCTGTACGGGAACTGCCTGGACGACAGCAGCACCGCCGGCCTGCGGATGTACACGTGCAGCGACGCCAGCTACAACAACGGCTACCAGAAGTGGAACGTGACGGACAACGCCGGCTCCTACCAGTTCAAGAACGCCAAGACCGGACTGTGCCTCGACGGCAGCAGCACCGCCGGCCTGCGCGGTTACACCTGCAGCAGCGCGAGCTACACCAACGGGTACCAGAAGTGGGTGATCTACTGGGAGAACTCCGACGGCACCTGGGTCGACTGGATGAACGTGGCCACCGGGAAGTGCATGGACTACAGCTCCGACGCCGGCCTGCGCCTCTACACGTGCAGCAGCGCGAGCTACAACAACGGCTACCAGATGTGGAACGACTGAGCTGAGCTGAGCTGTTGGGCGCAGGCCGGCGAGGCCGCCCGATGAGCCCGGCAGCCCCGCAGACCGTCGTCCCGGGGCTGCCGGGCCGCCGGCTCAGCCGCGCTCGTCCGGGCCCGGCACCGTGCCGGTCCTGCTCAGAAGTCCAGCTCGATGTAGTCGATGTCGGTGAACTCCACCGCGAGGTCGTGGGCGCGGCGGCCGCGGTCCTTGAAGTAGATCTCCTGGAGGCCTTCGGCGGCGATGCGCCGGAGTTGCTGCTCGGTGGCGCCGGCGGCCTGCGCGTCGAACAGGCGGGCGGCGTAGGCCGAGGGCAGGTGCTGGGTGATGCGCCGCATCCGGGCGTCGTCGGTGGAGCCGGGGGCGGCGGTGAAGCCGAAGCGGGCGCGGGTCTCGATGACGATCCCGGTGGAGGTGGCGGCGCGTTTTCGGGCGCGCTGCCGCACGCGGGGCTGCCAGTCCTTGCGGACCTCGCGCTCCAGGCGCTCGGCCAGGTCCGGGCGGGGACGGCGCAAGGTGCCCTTCACGTACCGCTCGACCGTGCGCTGGGTGACCCCGAGCCGGGCGGCGACGGCGCGGGTGGAGCCCTTCTCGCTCCTGACCAGGAACCGCATCCGCGCGCCGGCGGACATGGGGATGGGGCGGGTCGCGGCGGCCTCGCTCGCCCGCTCCAGGCTGTCCCGCAGCTTGCCCACGCCCTACTCCCCCTCGTCCGGTACGTCGTCGCCCTTGATGTGCCGGGCCGGGTTGTGGTCCTGCTCCAGCAGTTCCACCGCCCAGTACAGCGGGCGCGTGCCCTCGTGCTTGACCATCCCGGGCGAGACCCCGAGCCGGAACGTGCCCGGCGCGGGCTTGCCGGCCGCGTCGTACGGCAGGACGTCCAGCGGCGACGGCCCGGCGCCCGGGTAGACCGCGCAGTCCGACAGCAGCGCGATGGGCATCAGCGCGTCCTGGCCGAAGCGTACGGTCCACCCGCCGCCGGCCCGCTCCGCGGGCAGCGCCCCGCCGGTGGCGGCCGCGACCTTGAGCAGCTTGCGGTGCATGTTCACCCGGGCCGCAGCGATGACCGCGGCGCGGATGTCCGGCCGCCACGTCGGGCGTTCCAGGGCCGGCCACCGCTCCCCCGGCCGGTAGGAGGCGCCCTGCGGCCGCTCGCGCAGCTTGCCGATGCCGCCCTTGACCGTCGACTTGATCGCCGACAGCACCGCCGCCATGCCCGGGTCGGCCTGCTTGTGGCCGGCCATCGCGTCCAGGAACTGCTGCGGAGTCAGGTCGGCGGTCACCCCGAGGTCGGCCATCGTCGCCTTGTACGCCTCGGCCAGGTGCTTGTACCAGGGGTCCAGGTACGCCCCCGCGTCCCTGCGCACGTACGCCTCGATCGGGCGCAGCTCCACCGGCAGCCCGAACTGGCCGATCAGCTCTGCCGCGTACGCCACCGTGGGCGTGGCGTACCAGGCGGGTCCGGTCGGGGGCCGGCCGTGCGGGGTGAACGGGTTCGGCAGGCGCGGGTCGATCCCGATGCCGGACAGGTCCACCAGCCAGGAGCCCGGCACGGCCTTGTCGAACCGCGGCGCCTTCACGTACTCCGGCCCGGACAGGCCGACCGGCAGCCGGTTCGCGGCCGCGAGGAACGCGGTGTTCACGTCGATGCCGACGGCGAACTGCTGCGCGCACTCGGCATCGGTGAGCAGCTCGGGCTCGCGGATCCAGTCGAACGCCTCCTCGTCGAGGACCTCCGCCTCACCGCGCAGGTGCCCGCGGGGGAACAGGGCCGCGACGACGGGGTGTTCGTCGGGGGCCTCGGGCGGCGCCGGGTCGACCGCTTGGGTGAGCGAGCCGGGGACCGGGCCGGACACCCAGGTGCCGGTCGCCTCGTCGCGGACGGCGCGGGTCGGCGGGCGCAGCGCGCTCATCAGTTCCAGGCCGGCCACCGCGGTGGAGCCGCGCGGGGTCAGTACGCGGGCGGCGTACGCCGTCAGGACCCGGGCGAGTTCGGCCGGCGGGAGCCGGTCGGCCTCGCCCCAGGCCCGGGAGTCCAGCGCGTGCCAGGGCAGTACGGCCAGTTGTACGCATCGCCGCTGGTCGCCCTGTGCGGGCCGGTAGATCCGGGCCCACGGGCCGAAACCCCGCTTGGTGAGCTGCCACTTGGCCTTGCTGATCTGCTTGACGACCTTGTGGCCCTCCGGCAGCCGCATCGCGCGCCGGTCCTCCAACTGCTCCGGCAGCCCCAGCCGCTGCGCCGCGGCCGCCGTGAGGACGATCAGCGGATCGGAGTCCTTGCCCGAACGGTGCAGACGCGGCGCGCCCAGCTCGGCTTCGGCGAGCGTCCACTCCACCAGCTCCGGCACCGTCGACGCCGGGCACTGAAGCACCAGCCCGCCCGCGCAGTACAACGACCCGTCACCGTCCAGCACACCCAACGGGCCGTGCGCGAACCGCGGATCGACCGCCGTAGCCGGGGCCGGGGCGGCGGGCGCGGGCTTCGCGGGCGCCTCCCGTACGGCCGACGTCCTGGTACTCGCCGTACTCCCGGCCGGCGGGGTCGGCGCGGCAGGCGGGGTCGGCGCGGCAGGCGGGGTCGGCGCGGCAGGCGGTGCTGCGGCCGGGGCGGCGGGCGCGGGCTTCGCGGGCGCCTTCCGTACGGCCGGCATCCTGGTACTCGCCGTACTCCCGGCCGGCGGGGTCGGCGCGGCAGGCGGTACGTCGGCGGGGCCGGTGAACGTCTCCGGGGCCGCGGGCGCGGGCTGCGGCTCGGGGACGGGCGCCGCCGGGGCCTGCGGTGCGGGGAACCGCGTGGCCAGTCCCTCCAGCAGCCGGGCGTAGGCGGCGCGCTGCGGCGGCCTCGGCTCGGTGCGGCCGGACTCCCAGTTCCCCACCGCCTCCCGCCGCGTCGAGACCGCCGCGGCGACCTGAGCCTGGCTCAGTCCCGCCGCCTCCCGCAGCCGCCTGCGCTCCGCGGGCGGCGGCAGGGCCTCTGCGGCCGCCGCCTGTTCCAGCAGCGCGTCGACCGCGCTGAACAGCTCGTCCTGCGTGGGCACCGCTCACCTCCGCGCGCACCCTATCGTCGCTCGCGCGGCGAATCGCACGTGGATCGCGCAAGACGGGCTCCTATGTGCGACGGTCCCGCGGGAGCGCGTCAGGCCCGCCGAAGCGCTCGCGTACGACACAACGGCCGCGTACCGCCCGCGGGACGCGTCGAGCACCGCCTGACCACCCGCGGCCGGTCCTTCGTGGCCGCCGCAGTGGCCGCGGCCGTCCGCCCACCACCGGTCCGGACACGGCTTTCAGCGGTTCGGGCTGTTCGCCCCGCCGGATCCGCGTCCTTGTGCAACCAGTTCGCGGACTGCGGGGGCGACCTCCTTGCCGAAGCGGCGGATGGCGTCGGGCTGCTCGGCCCGGTAGAGCATGAACGTGCTGATGCCCTCGGTGAGGGCGAGGTGCGCGAGTTGCTCGGCCCACATCCGGGGTGGGCCCTGGAGGAAACCGGTACCGGTGCCGAACTCCCCTTCGACGTTGTACGCGCGGCGTACCGCTTGCGGGGAGCGGCCGGCGGCGGTCGCGGCGTCGTCGATGACCCGGTTGGCGGCCGGCAGGTGCTCGGGCGGGAGGAAGGGTGAGCTGGGCACCCAGGCGTCGGCGACGCGGCCGGTCAGCCGCAGCAGCCGGGGCTGGTACGCGCCGAGCCAGATGCCGATGTCGTGCGCGGGTGCCGGTCCGGTCTTTGCTCCGTCGAGGCGGTAGTGCTTGCCGTGGAACCGCAGATCGGAGCCTGGTGCCCATAGTGCGCGGACGATCCGGACCGCTTCGTCGAGTGCTTCGATCGACTCCCCGGCGGTGCGCCGGGGCCCGCCCTCGGCGGTGATGGCGTCCCAGAAGTGCTGCGTGCCAGTGCCGATGCCCAGCTCGAACCGTCCGCCGCTGAGGATGTCCAGGGTGGCGGCGGTGCGGGCGAGGGTCGTCGGCGGGCGCAGCGGCAGGTTGGCGAGGTTGGACAGGACACGCAGGCGGGTGGTGCGGGCGACGATGACGGAGAGCAGCGCCATCGTGTCCAGGCGTTCGGGCCAGTAGGGGTGGTCGGAGAGGCTCGCGAGGTCCAGGCCGGCCTCTTCGGTGAACTCGGCCAGTTCCACGACACGCCGGGGGTTGTCGCCGGGTGGTTCCAGGAGGGTGCCGAAGACCAGGTCGTGGCCGTAGTCGGTCATGCGTGCTCCCTTGGCTGCACCGGGCGAGGGCGGCGTCGGCGGTCTCGGGGCGCCTTCGTAACACCTGCGTACGGAAAGCCGCGGGCTGGCGTTCCGGGGCGAGGCCGGCCGCACCCCTTCGGACCATCCGATTCCACTCCGCCGCGGTAATGCGCGGCCCGCCGGCCCGGGGACCGGCGCCCCGGGTACCGTCGGCCCGGTACCCGGGGCGTTCGCCGTAATGAGCGGCGCGGAGGCGTTGCGTCAGCGGGAGGCCAGGACGCGGCCGTGGGGCTTGTGGCCGCGGACCGGGCGCAGGCCCGACAGGTCGCGTTCGACCATGATGTTGCGGTCCGAGACGGCGGCGCCCAAAGCGAACTGGGGCCAGTAGCCGAGGATTTCCTGGCGGCTGCGTTCGCTCCACTCGCGGGCCAGGTCGCTGCGGCTCTTGTAGAAGTTGAGGGCGTAACCCCCGGTGTACAGGCGCAGGATGGAGAATCCGCCGGGGTACTCCTTGCCCGCCGCGATCTCCTGCAGCGTCACGCGCGGGGCCAGCGGGCTGATCGTGCGCTTGTTGCGGTGGGTGTGCCCGGCGTGGTGCAGGAAGAGACCGGGCATGCGGGCGTAGTCCTGCAGGATGGTGGTCGCCTGCGCGGGGTCCAGGGAGTTGCCGGGCGTGATGGGGAACGCGGAGTCCTGGACGACCAGCGGGTGGTGCCCGAAGACGATGGTCGGCCGGTCCTGTTCCTTGGCGAGCTGGGTGCGGAACCAGGACAGCTGCTCGGGGGACAGGGCGCCGGCGTCACCGCCGTTGCCGGGCTTGTCGTACGTGTCGATCCCGATGACGCGCAGGCCCTGGATGTCCCGGGTGAAGTAGGTCGGTTCGCCCGTGCCGGGGAAGAACTCGTCCTGGAAGCAGTCGTTGCCCTGCCACTGGCCGGCCCGGCAGCCGGCGTAGGGGTCGCCGAGGTGGGCGCGGTCGTGGTTGCCGCGGGTCACGAAGTAGTCGTCGCGGTACAGGCCGAAGTCGCCGAGCATGCGGTACGCCGTGCTCAGGTCGACCGGGACGGCCTCGGCGGAGATGTCGCCGGCGGCGAGCAGGTAGTCCGCGCCCAGCGTCGTGACGTCCTGCACCAGGGACTCGAGCATGACCTCGGGGTAGGGCGGCAGGCCGGGCACCTGCTGGATCCCGATGTACTGCGGCTGCCCGCCGACGAGTCCGGCCTGGGTCTCGCCCATGTGCAGGTCGTTGCACAGGGCGATGGAGAACAGGTACGTGCCCGGCGGCGGCAGCGGGGTGGTGAAGCTGTACGGGCCGGTGGTGTCCAGGCCGAAGGTGGAGGTGCCGACCGCGTTGCCGCTGATCAGGGTGAAGGGGGTGGGAGGTACCGGCAGGCCGAGCGAGCGGGCCTGGTAGTAGTACGTCTGCCCGGGCTCCAGGCCGGTGAGCTCGACGTAGTGGTAGGGCGTGTTCCGGGACAGGCCGGTGGCCACCTTGTGCAGCTTGTCGGGGTGGGTGCCCCAGTGCACCTCGCCGTCCGCGGGGGCGGGCACCATCCGGCCGGTGCCGTCGTCGGTGCCGGTGTATCCGGTGTACCAGGTGATGACGGCCCGGTCCTCGGTGAGCGTCACGAGTTCCAGGTTCGCGGGCGAGATGTCGCCGTCCGGGGTGGCCGCCGAGGCCAGGCCGTCGAAGGCGGAGAGGGAGATCGCGGGCGCGGCGGCCGCGACGGCCGACCAGATCAGCAGATCCCTGCGGGTGAAGTCGCATCCAGGCATGTGACCAGGACTAACGGCGCGCGGTGAACACGCCCTGAACGTCACCGCTCGCCCAGAGGGCCAGGTCCACGGAGCATGGTTGCCGCCGCGACATCGGGAGTGCCGCGCCCGCCCGCGCCGGGGGCCTTCGCGTCCGCGCAGGTCAACGGGCGCGAGCGGGCGGTGGTTGCAAGAGGGCACGTGGCAGGAGGTTCGGCGCCGGCGCCCCGCCTACAGTGCGGGTGCGGGCGGTACGCACCGGTCCGGCGTACCGCCCGCGTCCGGGGAACCACGGGGACACGCGGGCCGTCGGTGCAAGTCGGTTCAACCGGTACCGGACGGTGTGCCATTGCGCGCCGGAATTCGCCGCAGGTCCGGCGCACCGTGGGGACGGTTTGCAGGTCAAGACGCGTGCCGCTCCAGGCCGAGCCGGGCGCGCGCCTCCTCGTGAGGCACCGCGGTGTTCGCTCCCGCCGCCTGCCGGGCCCGGTACCGCGCCAGCGCGAGCGCGTCCTCGAGATCCGCCAGCTCCTGCGGGTTGATCAGCACAGCGGCCGGCTGCCCGTGGTCGGTGATCGTGATGCGCTCGCGGGCCTGCGAGGCCCGCCGCACCAGCGACCCGAGTCGCGCCCGCGCCTGCGTGATCGGCAACGTCTCACCCATGTGCAGAAGTGTGCACTGCCGACCGGCGAGTGGGTGCCGGACCGCCCGCGCCGACTGGCCGGCGGCGCCTGCCGGTCAGGACCGGAACGGCAGGCTTTAGGCTCGCCGGGTGGTCACCCTTGCTGAACTCGCCGCGGATCCGCATCCTCATCTGGCCCGGTTGCGGGCCCAGGGGCCTGTGGTGTGGGTGCCCGCGCTCGGGGGGTGGATGGTGACGGGGCGTGCGGCGGCCGTGGAGGTGATGCGGGACGCCGCGGCGTTCACCGTGGACGATCCGCGGTTCACCACCGCGCAGGTGGTGGGCGCGAGCATGCTTTCGCTCGACGGTTCCGAGCACGCGCGGCACCGGGAGCCGTTCGTCGAGCCGTTCCGGCCGCGGGCGGTGCACGCGGCGCTCGGCGACACGGTGCGGGGCGAGGCCGACCGGCTGCTGGACGGGTTCGCGGCGCAGGGGGCGGCGGAATTGCGCCGGGACTTCGCCGGTCCGCTGGCGGCGGCGGTGATGGCCGAGGTGCTGGGGCTGACCGGCATACCGGTGGCGGGGATCCTGTCCTGGTACGACGCGATCGTGCAGGCCGTGGACCGGCTCACGCAGGGCCAGGACGCGGGCAGTGAGGGCCCGGCGGCCTATGCGGCGCTGCGCGAGGCCGTCGCCGGGACGCTCGACGCCGGTGCGAGCGGTTCCCTGCTGGCGCGGGCCGCCGCCGACGGCCGGCTCACCGTGCCCGAACTGGCCTCGAACGCCGCCGTGCTGCTCTTCGGCGGCATCGAGACCACCGAGGCGATGATCGCCAACGCGCTGCTGCACGTGCTGAGCGCGCCCGAGACCGCACCGGCCGACCTGCTGCTGGCCGATCCCGACCTGCTGGACAGTGCGATCGAGGAGTCCTTGCGCCTGGAGCCGGGCGCCGCGGTCGTCGACCGCTACGCCACCGGGGACGTGGAGCTGGCCGGGGCGCGGATCCGCGCGGGCGACCTGGTCACCGTCTCACTCGCCGGGGCCAACCGCGACCCCGACGTGTTCACCGACCCCGACCGTTTCGACATCCACCGCCCCAACACCCGGCTGCAGTTGGCGTTCGCCCACGGCCCGCACTACTGCGTCGGCGCGCACCTGGCCCGGCTGGAGGCCCGTACCGCGCTGCGCGCCTGCTTCGAGCGGCTGCCCGGCCTGCGCCTGGACGAGCGCAGCCCCAGCGCCCCGCGCGGCCTGGTCTTCCGCAAGCCGCCGACCCTGGCCGTGGTCTGGGACCGCTGATCCTGCCGGGGCGTCAGGCCGCCGCGGCGCCGGCCCGGTCGGTCAGTTCCTTCAGGACGGCCTGGGCGGCCTCGGCGGCGGAGGCGGGGTTCTGGCCGGTGACGAGGTTGCCGTCGACGATCACGTGGGAGGACCAGGCGGCCGCGGGTACGAAGTCGGCCCCGGCGGCCGTCAGGCGGGTGGCGAGCAGCCAGGGCGCGTTGGCGGCCAGGCCGGTCTGCGTCTCCTCCTCGTCGGTGAAGGAGGTCATGCGGCGTCCCTTGAACAGCCACTGCCCGTCGGCGTCGCCCGCCGCCAGGAAGGCCGCCTGGCCGTGGCAGAGCGAGGCCACGACCTTCGAGGGGTCGGGGAGCAGGGTCTCCAGCACCCGGGCGACGTCCTCGTTGACCGCCAGGTCCTGCATCGGGCCGTGACCGCCCGGGATGAACACCCCGTCGTACGCGGCCGGGTCGGCGTCCTCCAGCCGCCCGGGGTGGGCCAGCAGGTCCCGTACGCCGTCCAGGTACGACCGCAGCTCCGCGACCTTGGCCTCGTCGCCGCCGTTGGCCTGAGCGGTCAGGCTGAGCTCGTCCACGACGGCAGGACGGCCGCCCGGCGTGACGACGGTCAGCTCCACGCCGGCCGCGGTGAACGCCTTGTGCGGCTCCACGAACTCCTCGCTCCAAAAGCCCGTGGGCCGCTGGGAGCCGTCCTTCTGGGTCCACCTGGTCGCCCCGGTCAGGATCACCAGCAGTGAGGGCATGACTACCTCCGCATGTGCTGCGCGTGCACCGTGGACGGCCCGGACGGGCCTCGGCATCGCGACGAGTGGACCGTAACACGTTTGCTCATGACGAAGACAAACAGTGGATCTTCGATGTGATGAGCTACACGAGTACGGTCATGACGCGCTGGGGCGGGTGCCGTAGGATGGGGGTTCCGGGGGGACCGGGGAGAAGGGTGGGCGATCATGCAGCAGGCCGCGGCGGAGATGTGCACGCCGGCCGTGTGCGACAGTTCCGACCTGCTCCTGGGCTTCGTCAACACCGGGCCCCTGGGCGGCAGCCCGGACCGGCTGACGGGGCCGGAGGATCTGGCGGCGTGGCTGGCCCGTACCGGTCTGGCCGGCGGCACCGCCACCGGCGCGGTGGTGACGGGTGCGGACGCCGTGGCGGCCCGCGAGCTGCGCGACGCCTTCGTGGCGATCTTCCGCGCGCACTCGGGCTGCGAGGACGGGGAGGCCGCCCTGCCGGCCGCCGAGGACTACCTGGAGCGCATCGCCCCCCGCTACCCCCTCACCCCGCGGCTGAGCGCCGACGGGGTCCGCCTGGTGCCGGCGCAGGACGGGGTGCTCGGCGGCTTCGGCGCGCTGTTCGCCGCCGCGGCCGACCTGGCCGCACGCGGCGGCTGGGCCCGGCTGAAGATGTGCAAGGACCCCTCGTGCCACACGGGCTTCTTCGACAAGACCCGCAACTCCTCGGGCCTGTACTGCAGCACCGCCTGCAGCACCCGCATGGCCGCCCGCGCCTACCGCAGCCGCACCAAGAACGCCGCCGTCGAAGGACGCTGACGCCAAAGGACGCTGACACAGCGGGGCCGGAAACGCCTGGAAAAAGTTCGCCCGGCCCGGCCGTGAAGGGCTCTTTCCCGGGCCCTGGCGGGGGCGGGAGCGCCTGCGCGGGCCGGGGGCGGAGGGGCGGGCCCGCCCGCTCCCTTCCCGGGCCCCCGGTGACGCTCCAGCGGATCGGCGCATATGCCCTGACCTGGTCTTTCGATCCTTCCGGCGCTACGGTCGAGCAGTCTGCCGAGGTCTGCCGAGGGGGGGTCGGATGGAGCGGACCGTACGCACCGTCGAGGATGTGCTCGCGCTCCTGGACGGGCTGTTCGCCAGCCGGGACGGCCGGTGGGCCACCGGCGACGGCGCGGCCTACTGGGACCGCTTCTACGCCGACCGGTCCAGGCCGGTCCCGTTCTTCGCGGCCAAGCCCGACGAGAATCTGGCCGGCTACCTCGACGGGGGCCTGATCGCCCCGGGCCGGGCCCTGGACCTGGGCTGCGGTCCGGGACGCAACGCCCTGTTCCTGGCCTCCCGCGGGTTCGCGGTGGACGCCCTCGACCTCTCCCCCGCCGCCCTGGCCTGGGCCGGGGACCGGGCGCGCGAGGCCGGGCTCGACGTCCGCTTCCTGTGCGGCGACGCGTTCCGGCTCGCCGGCAGGGAGCTGACCGGGCCGTACGACCTGGTCGTCGACTCGGGATGCTTCCACCACCTGCCCCCGCACCGCCGGGTCAGCTATCTGGCCCTCCTGGACCGCGTGCTGGCCCCCGGCGGGCACCTCGCGCTCACCTGCTTCGCCGCCGGCGCCATGGGCTCGGAACTCTGCGACGCGGACCTGTACCGCGAACTCCACCTGCAGGGCGGCCTCGCCTACACCCCGCAGTCGCTGCGCTGGATCTTCTCGGACCTGACCGAGGTCGAACAGCGCCCGATGCGCGAGCAGCCGCCCGAATCGGCGCTGTTCGGCGAGGCGTTCTTGGGCACGGCGCTGTTCCGCCGGGACCCGCGGGCGGCTTCCGCCTGACCCGTACGGTCGTCAGGCGGAGGGCTCGGCGAGCAGGGCGAACGCCTCGACCTCCAGCAGCAGTTCCGGGCGGAACAGCCCGGCCACCTGGACCGCGGTGCTCGCCGGCGGGCGGGCGGTGTCGATGTACTCGTCCCGCACGGTGCGGACCGCGGGCAGGTGGGCGACGTCGGTGATGAAGTAGGTGAGCTTGACGACGTCGTCGAAGGTCGCGCCGGCCGCCGCCAGGCACCGGCGCAGGTTCTCGAAGACCTGCCGCGCCTGCGCCGCGGGATCCCCCGCGCCGACGACCTCGCCCCGCGCGTCCAGCGCCACCTGCCCGGACAGGGCGACCAGCCGGCCGGTTCCCATCACCACATGGGTGTAGCCCGTCCCCGGGGCGACGCCTTGCGGAGCGGCGATGTGCGTGAGCTGCGTTCGGTTGTTCATGACAGCATCCTCGGGCCCGCGGCGCCCACCGCACCAACACATATACGGCAGGGCGGGGTTCAGGCGGTGTGGACGCCGTCCGTGGACAGCGGCGGGGGCGGCTGCCGGCGGCGCCACTGGCCGGGGGCGCTTCCGTGGTGGCGGCGGAACGCGGCGGCGAAGGCGTACGGGGAGGCGTAGCCGGTGCGGGCGGCGATCCGGGCGAGGGTCGCCTCCCCGGCGCGCAGTTCGTCGCGGGCCAGGGTCATGCGCCACTCGGTGAGGTACCGCATGGGGGTCTGGCCCAGGGCGTGCTGGAAGATCCGGGCGAACGCGGCCCGGGACAGCCCGCTGGCGGCGGCCAGGTCGGTCACGGTCCAGGCGCGGGCGGGGTCGGAGTGCATCGCCCGCAGGGCCGGGGCGAGCCGGGGGTCGGCCTCCGCGCGGAACCACGCGGGCGCGTGTTCGCTGCGCCGGAAGCCGGCGCGCAGGGTGAACACCAGCAGGATGTCCAGCAGGCGGTCCAGGACGGTCTGCTGTCCGGGGGCGGGGGTGGCGAGTTCGGAGGACAGCAGGGCGATGACGTCGTGCAGGGGGTCGTCCGCGGCGGCGGACAGGGTGAGCACGGCCGGCAGGGCCTCCAGCAGGCCCCTGCCGACATCGCCGGAGAGCGTGTACGCGCCGCACAGGAACGTGTTCGTGCCGTGCCCCGCCGCGCCCGCCCGGTCGGCCGCACTGTCGGTCGCGGCGGCGCGGGCGCGGTCCGCGTCGCCGGCGTGGGCTTCGCGGAACTGCTCGGGCGGCAGGCAGGGCGCGCCCGGCCGGTCGGCGACGAAGTGGTCGGGGCCACCGCGCACGAGGGCAACGTCCCCGGGCGCGAGCTCCAGCGGCTCGCCCGCGCCGTCCAGCCAGAGCCACATGCGGCCCTGGAGGGTGGTGTGCACGGCCAGTTGGATCGTGCCGGGCAGACACAGCCCCCACGGCGGGCGCGCCACCGACCGCGCGAAGACACCGCCCGAGGCGCGGGCCCGTACGAGATGGGATTGCAGAACGTCCACCCCATGAGCGTCCTGCGTATGGAATCGAGCGTCAAGCACATTGATGCGCTCGCCCCGGCCCGGCACCGTAGGAGACATGAACGTTTCCACACCTTCTGCGTCCAGCGCCCCCTCCGCCCGTCCCTCCGGCCGTGCCGCCACCGCCCTGGTCCTGGCCGGCACCGGAAGGACCGGCTCCCGCCTCGCCGCCCGCCTCACCGCCCGCGGCCTGACCGTCCGCACCGCCGCACGCCGCGGCGCCGACGTCCCCTTCGACTGGGACGACCCGGCCACCCACCGCCCCGCGCTGGCCGGCGCCGACCGGCTCTACCTGGTCCCGCCGGTCATGCGCGTGGACTACGCCGGCCAGGTCGCCGCCTTCCTCGACCTCGCCGAGCACGAAGGCGTACGGCACGTGACGTACCTGAGCGCCTACGGCATCGACCGGGCTGCCCCGCAGGTCGCCCTGAGGGCCGTCGAACTCGACCTGGCCGCCCGCGGCTCGCTCTCCCACACCGTCCTGCGGCCCGCCTGGTTCATGCAGAACTTCAGCGAGACCTTCCTCAAGCCCATGGACGACGTGATCACGGTGCCCACCGGGGACGGCGCGGAGGCGTTCGTCGACGCGGAGGACATCGCGGCCGTGGCCGCCGCGACCCTGGCCGACCCCGACGCCCACGCCGGCGCCGCGTACGCCCTCACCGGCCCCGAAGCGCTCACCGTCGGCCGGGCCGCCGGGATCATCGCCGACGTCACCGGGCGGCCGGTGACGTACCGGGACATCGACCGGGACGAGTGGATCCGGCACACCGTGGCGGCAGGCGTGCCCGCCGCATACGGCGCGATGCTCAGGACGCTGACCGAGACCGTCGCGGCCGGGCTGGGCTCCCGCCCCACCGGCGACGTCGAAAAGGTCACCGGCGTCCCCCCGATCCCCTTCACCGCTTTCGCCCGCCGCACCGCCCGGGCGTGGCGGTGACGCACACTCGCGATCGACGCCTCCGAGGAACCCCCATGACGACGACCGTCACCGGCCCCCGCCGGCGCGATCACCTCGATCCCGTGGCGGTCTTCGACGCGCTCGGCCGGCCGGCCCGCTGAAAGCCCCCGGCCGCCACGGCACTTGGCCGACGCCGCCGCCGTCCGCCGCTTGCGCGGTCCTACGGCGGGACAGCAGGGTTGCCGGCGTGACGACGACGTTGCGGCCGGCCGCTGTGCTGTTCGACGTGGACGGGGTGCTGATCGATTCCGGGGCCTGCCATGCGCGGGTGTGGGAGGCGTGGGCGAGGCTGCGGGGGCTGGACCCGGAGTACGTGGGGCGGGTCACGCAGGGGCGGCGGCGCTCGGACACGCTGCGGATCGTGGCCCCGGGCCTCGACAGCGTGCGGGAGAACCGCGTGCTGGACCGGCTGATGGCGGCCGAGGAGGCGGCCATGCGGCCCTATCCGGACGCCGCCGGTGTGCTGGGCGGGTTGACGGTCCCGTGGGCGGTCGTCACGTCCAGCCGGCGCGAGGCCACGGTGACGCGTATGGGGCGCCTCGGGCTTCCCGTGCCGCAGGTGCGGGTCTGCGCCGAGGACGTACGGCACGGCAAGCCCGCCCCGGACGGCTCCCTCGCCGCCGCGCGGCGGCTGTCGGTCGACCCGCGCCGCTGCACGGTCGTCGAGGACTCCCCGGCCGGTATCCGCGCCGCTCACACGGCCGGCTGCGCGGTCCACGCCGTGACGACCACCCACCCGGCGCACGCGCTCACCGAAGCCGACGCGTGCTTCCCCACACTGCGGCAGGCCGTGCGGGCCATCGGGGACACATCCCGCTAGGCCTGTTCGGCCTCCCGGAGCGGGCGGCGTTGGCGAAGATGGGCGCAGGGCTCGTCGTAGGGGGATTCCGTGCTGGACCGCTTCGGTTTGTACTACCCGTACGTCCGCATCCGTGACGAAGAGTGGGTCAAGACCGCCGCGCTCTACATGCCCGCGCTGGCCCGCGTGGTGCCCGGCGGCTACCACGTCGACGATTCGCCCACGGTGCGTGCGCTGCGCGACGAACTCGGCTTCGTCAGGACGGTCGACCCGGCGCAGGCCGCACAGCGGCTGACGCCCGTCTTCCGGGACGTGCTCCAGCGGTACGGGCCCGACCTGCGGCGGTGGTACGAGATGGCCGAGGACGTACCCGGCCCTCTCGCTCCCTACGTGGCCCGGGCAGGCGTTCAGCCCGGCCGGCCGTGGTCGGTACGGGCCGAACCACCCTGGCAGCGCAGCGGTGGCACGCGGCCGCTGGCCGACCTTCACCGCGGTGAGATCGCCGGCGACGTCCGCGACATGCTCCTCGACACGGGACTGGCGCTCCCCCGGTTCTCCTCGTGGATCACCATGGATGCCGCCCTGGCCTGGGTCTACAAGTGCGCCCTTGTCGAGGAGGTCGCCCGCGTCAACGGCTTCACTCCCGCGACCGACCAGCCGGCAGCCCATATCGCGTCCGGGAGCTGGGACGCCGACGGCATCGCGTCCGCTCTGCTCGACGACACCGTCTCCGTGCCCGCCCACGACGACGTACGCGCGGTGGGACTGCTGGCCCTGCGCATCGTCACCCCCGACCATCTGGCCGACGTCCCCGTGCAGAAGATCATCCGGCTGCGCGGCACGAACGCGGCACTGTTCGGGGAATTCAGTGCCGCGGTCGCCCGGGTGGTGAACGAACTCACCGAGGCCTTCGCCGCCCAGGGCATCACGGGGCCGCTGGGAAGGGAACTGCGGATCGCCGAACGGGTCGAGCGGGAATTCACCGGGCCTCTGGACGAACTGCGCGGCGCGATGAAGGGTCTGCGCATCGATACCGCCTTCAGCGCCGCCAACCTGAAATTCGAGCTGCCCGCCGCCGTCGGCGCCGCAGCCCTCGGCCTGTTCGGAAACCAGCCCCTTCTCGACGCCGGCGCGGGAGCGGCTTTCGCCCTCGGGGCGCTGGGACGCTCAGCGGCCGGGCAACGGCGCGCGCTCGTCAAGGAATCGCCGGTCGCCGCTTATCTGCTCTGCGTGGAACGCGGCCTGGCTCCGTCCTCCCTCCTGGACCGGCTCATCCACCGCCGCTGACCCTGCCTTGCGGATGCCCTTGCGGATGGGCCGGGTCAGGGTGTGTCGCCCTGCCAGGCCCATGCGTGGGGGCGCCCGGGGCGCGGCCCGTACCAGGCGCGGCCGCCGGGGCCGAAGCTTCCTATTTCCGTGACCAGCGCGGCCCCGCCGGGGCGGTCGGCCGGCGGGATGCCGGTGACGTCCAGCAGCAGTCCGTCCAGCGGGCCGCCCACCAGTTCCACGTACTCATGTCCCGCCCGCGGCCCGGGATCCGGGTCGTCGTGGTCCGCGCCGTACACCCGCTGCTGCATCCACCTCGCGTCCATGACCTGCAGCCTGCCAGCCGCCACCGACATCACCGCCGGTCGGCCGCGTCCGCCGGGCCACGACGACGGCCCGCACGATCGTCGTGACGGAGGGGCTCACCGGGCCCGTACGGGTCACCAGCCGTCGCTGCCCGCGCCGTGGTGGCCGTGGCCGCCGGCCGCGTGGTGGCCGCCGGTGTGATGGGAGGTGGAGTCGGCGCCGGACCAGGCGCCGGGGTCGAGGTCGTGGCCGAGGCTGTGGCCGCCGGTGGTGGCGTCGGCGTAGACGTCGGTGAGATCGCGGTACAGGCGGCGGCTGAGGGAGTCGGTGCCGGTGACCAGGGCGTCGGCGAGTTCCCGGTCGGCGGTGACGGCGGCGTCCGCGGTCGTGGCGGCGAGGGGGTCGGCGGCGACGAGAGCGGCCAGGCGGCGGCGGGCGGGGAAGCCGCGCGGGCCGGGGTGGACGGCGCCGGCCAGGCCGGCCGCCTGGACGAGGGCGGCCAGGACGAGGTCGCTCCCCGCGGAGTCCTGCCCGGACGAGCCGGGGCGGGCCACGGCATCGAGGCGCGTCACCAGGGCGCGGCGGCGCGGCTCGTCGACGGAGAGGATGTCCTGGCGGGTGCGGCCGCCGCGGTCGCGCCACCGGCGGACGCGCAATGCCTTCTGGTCCTGCAGCCGGGACACGTATTCGGTGACCAGGGAGCGCGGGGTCTGCTCCAGCCACACCTTCACGGTGGGCGCGGGCGCGCTCCCGGCCAGGGCGTGCAGCACGTTGTTCAGGCGGCGGTCCGTGACGCGCGAGGCGTCCACCACCTCGATCCGCCGCGCGCCGAGCGAGATCCGTCCGCTCTCGGCCAGGTCCGCCAACTCCGCGGCCCGCAAGGCGAACCGGAGCCGGCCCCCGCCCCGTATCCGCTGCTTGCGCGGATCGATCGCGAGCAGCAGCAGTTCATCCCCCGTCGTCATACATGTCAGGGTATGCACCACCCCGGGGCGGAAGGGGGCCTTCCGCCCAGCCGCGAAGCCCCCCGGCGACCGGTGCTCCGGAGTGGTCAAAGGCCGTTCCTTACGGGCGAGTCCGGAAACGTCGTCGCATCGCCGAACTCGCCCCTCCCGTACCGCCCGTCCCGCAGGACCGCGCCGCAGCGCTCGTGTCCAAGTGCTTGACAGGCGCAACAACATGTTGGTGATATCTGACGGGTCACGTTTGATTCTGTTCGCTCTCGCGGGAGGTTGGTCGCCTCACCGCGCCTGATGCCGCACATCTCCCCGCCTCGTACCCGGTGTCGAGCACACCGACGGGCGGCCCCCGCCGGGCCGCCGAACCGCCCTGCGCGCAAAGGGACGTCCGCAGGGTGCTTGCGGGGCGGACACCACGTCATGGACTGCCGCGCTGTCAGGGCGCGGCCGTTGAGGAGGACGTATGTACAGACCCGTCAAAGCCCTGCGGGCCGCACTCGCGGCCGGGCTGCTGGTCGTCGCGGGAGCGGTGGGCACAGCCGCCACCGGCGCACCCGCGGCCCACGCCGAGGACAACGGGGTGGGGGCCAAGCCCGCGCTGGGCTGGAGCAGTTGGAGTTTCGTCCGGCACGACCCCACGGCGCAGACCATCGAGGCCACCGCCCGGGCGATGAAGGACAGCGGCCTGGCCTCGGTGGGCTACCAGTACGTCAACGTCGACGACTTCTGGTACCCCTGCCCGGGCGGTCAGGGCCCGGCGGTGGACGAGTACGGCCGGTGGGCCACCGACACCGCCAAGTTCCCCTCCCAGGGCTCGGAGAACGGCATCCAGGCCGTCGCCGACTACGTCCACTCCCTGGGGCTGAAGTTCGGCCTGTACGTCACGCCGGGCATCTCGAAGCAGGCCGTGGCGGCGAACACGCCGATCGAGGGCACGCCGTACCACGCGCAGGACATCGCCACGACCGCCGGTGAGGCGAACTACAACTGCGGCGGCATGGTCGGCATCGACTACACCAAGCCCGGCGCGCAGGAGTTCATCGACTCCTGGGCCAAGCAGTTCGCCGGATGGGGCGTGGACTACGTCAAGATCGACGGCGTCGGCACCCCCGACGTGGCTGACGTGCAGGCCTGGTCCCAGGCGCTGCGCGGCACCAGCCGCCCGATCCACCTGGAGCTGTCCAACAGCCTTGACATCAACAACGCCGCCACCTGGAACAAACTGTCCAACGGCTGGCGCACCGGCGGCGACATCGAGTGCTACTGCGGCCCGGGCGGCAGCAGCTACCCGCTGACCACCTGGTCCTCCATCACCTCCCGGTTCAATCAGGTCGCGGCCTGGGCCCCCTACGGCGGGCCGGGCGGCTTCAACGACTACGACTCCCTCGAGATCGGCAACGGCGCGAACGACGGGCTGACCCTCGACGAGCGCAAGACGCAGATGAGCCTGTGGTCGCTGGCCGCCTCCCCGCTCATGCTCGGCACCGACCTCACCCACCTGGACCCCGAAGACCTCACGCTGCTGAAGAACACCGACGTGCTGGCCGTCGACCAGGACGCGACCGACGCCCACCGGATCGCGTCCACCTCGACGACCCAGGTGTTCGCCAAGACCGAGCAGAACGGCGACGCGATCGTCGGCCTGTTCAACACCGGCGACGACCCGCGCGAGGTGGGCACGACCGCCGCCGCGCTCGGGCTGCCGGCCGGTCCCGACTACGCGGTGAGCGACCTGTGGACGGGTAAGCGCGTGGAGTCCACCGGCACCGTCGCCGCCGACGTGGCCCCGCACGGCGTGGCGCTGTACCGGGTGCACCGGCTCGGCCACCCCGCCGCCGGTCTGGCGCCGATGACGTCGGTGGCACTGACCTGGCAGCAGGCCGCCGCGGGCAGCACCGAGCGCACCGCCACCGAGGTGTTCTCCGACCACGGCACCGTCCCGGTCACCGGGGTCGGCCTGACGCTGGCCGGCGGGTCCGGCGTCAAGGTCACCCCGCTCTCCCCCACCCGGTTCGACAAGGTGCCCGCCGGCGGCACGGCCTCGGCCGCCTTCAGGGTGACCCTGCCGCCGCTGGCCGGACCGTTCGAGTCCAGTACGGTCAAGGGCGCCGCGACCTACCGGGACCGGACCGGCGCCACCGGCAGGCTCGCGGTCGGCGACACCGTGATCCTCGACCAGCCGGTCCAGGCGCCGTACCGGACCTACGCGTCCACCACGGCGGACTTCAGCCAGTACGGGAGCCAGATCGGCATCCGCGCCCAGGGCGCCGACCTGTGGGACACCACCAACGAGTACGGCGCGGTCTACCGGCCCGGCGCCGAGCACGACGGCTCCACCACCACCGTGAAGATCAACTCCCAGACGAACACCAACCAGTGGGCCAAGGCCGGGATCATGGTCCGCAACGACATCACGAACGCCAACGGCTCGCCCGGCTACCTGGCCCTGGTCGAGACACCCGGCAACGGCTACCTGCTGGACTGGGACAGCAACGGCGACGGGATCCTGGACTCGCAGGACTCCATCGCCGCCGCGACCTACCCCTCCTGGCTCAAGCTGGTCCGCACCGGCACCACCTACTCCGGCTACTACTCCACCGACGACAGCCACTGGACCCTGGTCGGCACCGTCAGCGTCCCGTCGGCCAAGCCCACCCAGGACGTCGGCATGTTCGCCATCTCCCACGCCGACGGCACCTTCGGCGAAGTGGACTTCGACGACTTCTCCACCACCCCGTAGGCCCCGGCCCCGGCCGATGACGTCTCCGGCTGCCGTCCGCCGAGCGCGGGCGGCAGCCGGAGTCCTTATCGTGTGCGTACGGGTTCCGTGCGTGTTCCGTACGTGGGGGGTGTGGGGATGCTGCTCAAGACGGTGTTCCGGAGCGAGGACCTGCCGGCGCGGGAGCGGCTGGCCGCCCTGGACGACATCTGGGTCGACAGCGTGCACCCCATGCGCGTGGCCGGCGACACCCCGCAGGACCTGCGGGCGACCTTGCGGACGCTGGAGCTCGCGGCGGTGGACGTGGCCGAGGTGACGCTGTCGTACTGCCAGGTGCTGCGGACCCCGCGGCTGATCCGGCGGGCCGACCCGGAGCTGTGCTCGGTCATCGTGCCCGTGGCCGGCACGCTCGTGCTCGGCCAGGCCGGGCGGGAGACACGGCTGGACACCCGTCACCTCGCGCTGTACGACAGTTCGCAGCCCTTCCGCATCCAGCTCGCCGCCGACGGCGGAACGGCCCGGGCGGTACGTGCCCACATTCCGCGGGCGCTGCTGGGAGTGCCGTTGCCCTCCGACGGGCTGGGGCGGTTGCTGGCCAGGCCGCTGCCCGCGCGGACCGGCTTCGGGGGGCTGCTGGCCCAGTTCCTGGCCGACCTGACCGCGGACACCGCCGGCTACCGGCCGCACGATCTGCCCCGGCTGGGACTGCTCGCCCAGGACCTGCTGACCTCCGTGGTCGCCCATCACCTCGACGAGGACGGCCCGCTGCCGGACGGCCCGCGCCACCGGACGCTGCTGCTGAGCATCGAGACGTTCATCCGGCAGCACCTGGGCGACCCGCAGCTGTCGCCGGAGACCGTCGCCGCCGCCCACCACGTCTCCACGAGCTACCTGCACCGCCTGTTCCGGACCCGCGAGACCACCGTCGCGGCCTGGATCCGGCAGCAGCGCCTGGAACACGCCCGGCGCGACCTGACCGACCCGGCACTGCACGGCGTGCCCATCCACCAGATCGCGGCCCGCTGGGGCTTCAAGGACCACGCCACCTTCACCCGGGCCTTCCGGTCCGCCTACGGCGCCGCGCCCAAGGACTACCGCCTAGGCCCCGCGCCCGGGCTGTTCCCGGCCGGCCGCACCGCGATGGCGTAGGGCGGCCGGCGCCGGGCGGCCCCGACCCCGGATTCGAACTAGAATCCGAACAGTGAGCGCAGGGAGCGAGGGCGAGGAGCTGCCGCAGGCCGACGGCCCCCTGGTACGGGTCCGGCTGCACGACGGGCAGCGGCTCTACGCCGTGGTCAGGCGCCGCCGCCGCGAGGCCGACGGCAGGTGGTGGTACGACCTGCGCATCCACCTCCCCTCCGCCACCGAGACCCGCGGCCGCCTGACCGACGAGCCCGCGCCCGTGGACTTCCGCGCGCCGGCCGAGCGCTGCGAGCCGATCGCGGGCCAGGCGTACGACCAGGTGCCGACCGAGCGGCACGGCATCACGCCGGCCTGGGTCGTGGAGGAGCCGGTGTACTTCGGCGTGGACCGGGGACCGGCCCGGATCGTGCACCGCGGCGCCTGCCGCGCCTGCCGCGACCTGGCCCGCCCCGCCACCACCGACCAGGCCCGCACCGCGCTCACCCGTCCCGACACCGCGCCCTGCCCCGTCTGCCGCCCCGACCGGCAGCTCAACGCGGCCGCGTAGTCCCGAGGGAGTCCCAGGGGCCGACGGACCGGCCCCGCGCCCCGCGGCCGTCCGGGCCGGAGCGTCGTTCGGGCGGGAGCGTCGTTCGGGCGGGAGCGGTCATTCGACCCGGAGCGGAGTGGCACACCCCTGCTCTCCGCCGCACGGGGCGATTCTTCTTTCATGACCGACATGCCCGGTGTGCCCGGTGTGCGTGCGGGCTCGGATGCCGCGGGGGAGGCGCTGCGTGTTGCGCGGGGTGCCGCCACCGTACGCGGCGGGCAGGCCGGGCCGCGGGCCGTGGTGACGCAGTGGTGACCCCGAGGAGGGTGGCAGGTGCCGACGCACACCAGTGATGCCGGCACCAGTGATGCCAGGCCGAGAACGCCCCGGGTCGTCCGCATCGTCTCCCTGGCGACCGCCGTCGTGCTGTACGGCCTGGTGGTCGGCCTGGAGTTCGCCAGCCGCGTGCAGATCCCCCCGATCCTGATCGCGGTCCCGGTCATCCTCGCACTGGCCTTCCGCCCGCCGGTGGTCATCAGTGCGGCCCTGGTGATCGTCGCCACCCGCTGGGCCCTGCTGCCGGTCGACCACGGGCGCACGGACGTCACGATCGGCACCACCGCGACGGTTCTGGCGGTCGCGGTCGTCGCCTGCTTCGTGGTCCAGCGCCGTGACCGCGAGGCCTTCCGGCTGCGCGAGGTCACCTCGGTCGCCGAAACCGCGCAGCGCGCGGTGCTGCGCCCGCCGCCCGCCGCCGTGGGGCCGTTCCGCACCGCCGCCAACTACCGGGCCGCCGCGCAGTTCGCCCGTATCGGAGGCGACCTGTACGCGGTCGCCGACACCGAGCAGGGCCTGCGCGCCCTCATCGGCGACGTCCGCGGCAAGGGGCTGGACGCCGTGGCCACCGCCGCCGCCGTCCTCGGCGCCTTCCGCGAGGCCGCCTACGAACCCTCCGGCCTCGACGACCTGGCCCAACGGCTCGACACGAGCCTGCGCCGCCATCTGGACGACGCCGAGTCCTTCGTCACCGCCCTCCTGGTCGAGATGCACCCCGACGGACGCATGCAGGTGCTGTCGTGCGGGCACCCGGCGCCGCTGGTCCTGAGCGGCGAGAGCGTGCTCGAACTGGCCGTGCCGCCGGGGCTGCCGCTCGGCCTGCGCAACCCGGTGCCGCACCCCCACGCCCCGCACGCCGGCGCGGCCACCGCCGACACCCGTCTGCGGCCCGGCGACACCCTCCTGACGTTCACCGACGGACTCACCGAGACCCGCGACGCGGCCGGCATTTTCTACCCCCTGCCCCTGCGCCTGACCCACTACCTGCGCACCCACCCCGGGCACATCGACCCGGGCCGCCTGCTGGACTGGCTCCAGCAGGACGCGTACGACTACGCCGACGGACACACGAACGACGACGCGGCGCTGCTCGCCCTCACCTGGACGCCCGCGGCGCCGCACCCGGCCGGTCCCGCCCGGCCGGCCGCCGGCTGAAACCTTGCGGCCGGCCGATGCCCCGGCGACCTCACGGTGTACGGACTGTCAACGGGGGCCGAACACCCGCGGCGCGGGCCCGTGCGACCACAACCCCCCGGTGCCCGGCCCGGTCTGGCATTGCGACGTGCAGCACGGACGTGCAGCACACGTGAAAGCGATCGGAAAGAAAGCCGGGGTGGGGGTTCGGATGCGCCGCAGACGGACGTTACTGATCGGATCGGGAATGATGATGGCGCTGGCCGCCGGGCTGCCGGGGGTTCCGGCCATGGCGGCCGGGCCGGCCGACGACATGCCGTCGGTGACGGTGCCGCCGGCCACGGTCGCCGGCACCGGGGCGCCGGCCTGGCAGAACGGCGGGCTCGCGCTGGACCAGGGCCGGCTGTTCGTCGGCACCGACGTGTACGACTCCTACGACGGCACGGAGAACTGGGTCTCGGCCGCCGACGTGTCCCTGGGGGCGGACGGCACGCCGGCGGTCGGCACGTTCGAGCGCAGCGAACTGCTCGACTACGGCAACCCGGACGACGGCCTGGTGAAGTGCACCGCGGCCTGCCGGCGCCTGACCGCCACCGGCTGGGCCGACGACATGAACGGCATGGCGGCGCAGGGCTACGCCTCGCACGACACGGACGTGAGCGTGGTGGCCGCCGCCGGCGGCTACACCGTGGTGCGGCGCGGAACGCCGCAGCGGCAGTACGTGCTCGACGCGCGCTACAGCCATGCGTACCCGCGCCAGTTGAGGCAGAGCGCCCCCACGGCGGCCGCCCTGTGGGAGAACACCCTGTGGACGGCGGGCACCGGCGCGCAGCAGGGCACGGTGACCGCCACCGAACTGCCGGCGATGAAGCCCGGCCGCACGGTGTCCGTGGGCGCGGACTGCGCCATCACCGACCTGCAGGCCGTGTCCCACTGGATCTACTGGTCGTGCGGCCCGGACGGCAGCGCGGGGGTGTACGACCTGGCCGCCGGGCGGCTGCTCCCGGTGGAGTCCGGCTACGGCATGCTCGCCGACGGCTACCTCGTCACCCAGGACGCGGCCGGGACCAAGCTGCGGATCGGCTACCTGCCCCAGGGGGCCGGCGGCACCGTCGACACCCAGGACCTGGCCGATCTGCCGTCCCGCCCCGGCGTCGCGGCCGACCAGCGCGGCCTGTACTGGACGGTGGACCGGTTCGGCGGCGGGACCGCGCTGATCGACGCCGACTCGGGCATCCGGGTGCTGATGCCGCGGGCGACCACCTCGAACCTCACCATGGTGCCCGCCACGGTGGACACGGTCACCGACCAGCGCGGTTCGGCGCCCTACTGGTGGCCCGACTGGTCGATGTCCAAGCCGGTCTCCTCCTGGACCCTCCAGGTCCGCAGCGCGGCCACCGGCAGGGTCGTGTGGACGACCTCCGGCGGGCCGACCCGCGGGCACCTGCCCGCCGACGCCAGGTACGACTACCCCAACTGGATCGGACGCGACGCCTCCGGAGCGCTGGTGCCCACCGGGACCTACCTGTGGACGTTCAGTGCGACCGCGGCCGACCGTCCCGGGGACACGGCCGCACTCACCGGGCAGGTGAGCGTCAAGGCCGTCGAGCGCCACGACTACGGGCGCGACGGCATCGGCGACCTGATCAGGGTCACCCCATCCGGCGCGGCGACGGTGCTGACGGGCAACGGCAGCGGCGGCTTCGTCCTGTCGGGCAAGCACTCCGTGGCCGGCTGGTCGTCGGGCTACCTCGCGGTGCCCTTCGGCGACATCGGCGGCTACCGCTGCAACGACACGCTGGTCCGTCTGCCCAGCGGTGAGCTGAGGATCTGGCAGGGCGACTGCGGGGGCGGCATCCCCTCCTACCCGCCGAACATCCGCAGCTACTCCCTGGGCATGGGCTGGAACCAGTACACCGCCCTGGTCGCAGCCGGCGACCAGACCGGCGACAACCGCGTCGACCTGCTCGCCGAGGACCACAAGGGCGACCTGTGGCTGTACGCGCAGGACGGCAAGGGCGGCTTCGAGCCCCGGCGCAGGGTCGGCTGGAGCCTGTCGGGCTACACCAAACTGGTGGGCGCCGGCGACCTCGACGGCGACGGCATCGGCGACCTCCTGGCGACCGACCGCTCCGGCAACCTGTGGCGCTGGTCGGGAACCGCAGGCGGCGGCTGGCACACGCGGGTGAAGATCGGGACCGGCTTCGCCACCGTCACCTCCCTGGTCGGGGTGGGCGACATCACCGGCGACGGCCGGGCCGACCTGGTCGGCCTGGACCGCAACGGCTACCTGTGGCGCTGGTCGGGCAACGGCAAGGGCGGCCTCGCCACAATGGTGAAGATCGCCACCGGCTGGAAGGGCTACCAGCTGTACTGACCGGTGCACTGACCGGTTCAGGTGGGGGGTGGCGTGCTCCCGGCGGATCCGCCAGGAGCGCGCCACCCCCGCCGTCCCTGCCACCCCCTGCCGTCCCCGGCCACCCCCTGCCGCCCGCAGGGGCTCGCGCCCCCGTCCGCCGGAATCGGTTTACGCGGGCCCGGGGACGGAGAGCGGACAAACAGGGCGTGCCGGACACCGACTGCGGGGGCGGCCGGGCGGGCAAGCGGCGCGCGCCGCAGGGGTGGGCGGTCGCGGGAGTGGGGGCAGCGCACACCGCGGGGAGCACACGGATGGGATCAGAGGCAGAGGGCGGCGGGGCCGGATCCGCCGCGGCGGGCCCCGTAGCGCACGGCGGGCGGGGCGGCGAGGGCGCGGCGCCGGTGGAGTCGGTGGCGCCACCGGCCGCGGTGCTGGACGAGCGGGGCACCGTCGTCGGCTGGACCCTGGCCGCCGAGCGGGTGCTGGGCTACCGGGCGGCTGAGGTGGTCGGCCGGCCGGCGTCGATGCTGGTCGCCGCGAAGGACCCGGACCGGGCCCTGGCGTGGTGGACGCGCCGGGCGCGCTCGGGCAGGTCCTGGTCGGGCACGGTCGCGCTGCGGGCCAAGGACGGCACGGCCAGCAGCGCGGTCCTGGAGGCGTCACCGATGGCGCGCGACGGCGGCCGGGACTGGTTCGTGACCGGGATCGACCAGTTCGGCGCCGCCCTGTGGCCCCCGATGGACACCTCCGCGGCGGCCGCGCTCATGGCCCGCTCACCGGTCGGGCTGTCGATCTGGGACACCGATCTGCGCTGCATCTGGCTGAACGCGGCCGCCGCCCACCAGGACGACCTGCTGGGCAGGCAGCGGCTGGGCCGGCTGATGACGGAAGTCCAGCCCGGCCGCTCGGGGCTGAACATCGTCGAGGCGATGCGGCAGGTGCTTCGGACCGGGAACCCGGTGATCGAACGCGAATACACCTGGCAGGTGCCCGGCGAGGAGAACGAGCGGATCCTGTCCGCGTCCTACTTCCGCGTCGACGGCGCGGACGGCCGTCCCATCGGCGTGTGCAACATGGCCACCGACATCGACAAGTCCCTGGCCCGCCAGCATCTGCTGACGCTGGGCGAGATGGGCAGCCGCATCGGCACGACCCTCGACGTGGTGCAGACCGCGCAGGAACTGGCCGACGCGGCGGTGCCGCTGCTCGCCGACTACGTGACCGTGGACCTGGGAGAGACCGTCCCCCTGGGCGCCGAGGAGGCGGCCGGCGGCGAGCCGCCCCTGAACCGCCTGCAGGCCTCGCCCGAGGGCATGCCCATCTTCCGCCGGGCCGGCGCCGCCTCCAGCCGGCGCGGGATGCCCGAATCCATCTGGCGGATCGGCGAGCCGGTCTACGTGCCCTCCTCCTCGCCGTTCACCCGGGCCCTGTACTCCGGGCAGACCCACTTCGAGCCCTACCTGGACACCTCCCCCGGCACCTGGCTCGCCCGGGACCCCCGGCGCGCCCGGAGGATCACCCAGCTGGGCATGCACTCACTGGTCATCGTCCCGCTGCGGGCCCGCGGCAACGTCCTGGGCGAGGCCGTGTTCGTCCGGCACGACAACCCCCTGCCCTTCTCCCGGGACGACATGCTGCTGCTCGAGGAACTCGTCCACCGGGCGGCACTGAGCCTGGACAACGCCCGCCGCTACTCCCGCGAGCGCACCGCCGCCCTGGCGCTGCAGCGCAACCTGATGTCCAGCACGCTCACCGGCGGCGCGGCCGTCGAACTGGCGGCACGGTACCTGCCCTCCGGCGCGCACAAGGGCGTGGGAGGCGACTGGTTCGACGCGGTCCTGCTGCCGGACGCCCGCGTCGGCCTGGTCATCGGCGACGTCGTCGGCCACGGCATCCACGCCGCCGCCCTCATGGGACAACTGCGCACCGTGACGGCCACTCTCGCCGATCTCGACTTCCCGCCCGAGGAGGTCCTGGCCCGGCTCGACCGCAGTGTCGGCGTCATGAACGACCGCAACAGCACCGGCGACGACGCCCGCGAGGGCGGCGACGGCCCCGGGCCGATGATGACGTGCACCTGCGCGTACGCGGTGTACGACCCGGTGACCCGGCAGTGCGCCATCGCCTCGGCCGGGCACCCGCCGCCCGCCGTCGTCCTGCCCGGCGGCACCGTCCTGTTCCCCGAGGTGCCGCCCGGACCGCCGATCGGGCTGGGCACCATGGCGTACGAGTCGGTGACCCTCGAGCTGCCGGAAGGCAGCGTCATCGCCCTGTACACCGACGGCCTGATCGAGACCCGCGAGGCCGATCTCGGCGCCGGGCTGGAACGGCTCGGAGCCGCCCTGGCCCGCCCCGCCACGTCGCTGGAGGAGTACTCCTCCCACATCATCGGCGCCATGACACCGCGCATCTGGCGGCAGGCCGGGCCGCTGGACGCGGCCGGCCCCATCGCGGGCCCGCTGGCCGCCGACGACGACATCGCCCTGCTGCTGGCCCGTACCCGCGTGCTCACCCCCGACCAGGCCGCCGCCCAGCGCAGGCCCTGAACCCGCGCGGCCGGCGGCGCATCTCACAGACCGAACCGGGCCCGTGCCGCGGCGGTGACCGGGGTGAACAGGTTGACCAGGTTGCCGTCGGGGTCGCGGAAGAGCAGGGCGCGGTTGCCCCACGGCATGTCCGTGGGCTCGGTGACCACGTCGGTGAGCAGGCCGCGCAGGCGGGCGTAGTGCGCGTCGACGTCGTCCACGAGGAACTCGACGACGGCGCTGCGGTTGGCCGCCGGCTCGGCGCTGCCCGCGCCGAAGAGCGGCACGGTCTTCTCGTCGCCGAGGGCCAGGGTGCCGGCCGGGGTCGGGATCTCGGCGAACAGTTCGTTGCCCCACACGGCGCTCGCCCCGGTCACCTCCTCGTAGAAGGCGACCAGGCCCGCGACGTCCGCGGTGATGATCCGGATCGAGGTGAGCTTCACAGGTGATCTCCCTTGCGCGTGGTGCCGAGTGCGTGCGCTTTCGACGCTAGGGGCAATACCGGTCGCAATCCGCCCGGTATCCGGGAGACTCTTCTTCTCATGAGCCGACCGACCTCGCGTGTGCTGGCCCTGCTGGAGATCCTGCAGGCCGGCGGCACGCACACCGCCGCCGTGCTGGCCGGCCGGCTCGGCGTCGACGAGCGCACCGTGCGCCGGTACGTCGCGCACCTGGTCGACCTCGACGTGCCGGTGCGGGCCGAGCGCGGCCGCTACGGCGGATTCCGTCTCGCGCCCGGGTTCCGGATGCCGCCGCTGATGCTCACCGACGACGAGGCGCTCGCGGTGATGCTGGGCCTGGCCGCCGCGCAGCGGTACGGGCCGGCCGCGGGGCCGGCCGCGGCCACGCACAGCGCCGCGGCCAAGGTGCGGCGCGTGCTGCCGCGGCGGCTCGGCGAGCGGCTGGACGCCCTGCTGGAGACCGCCGGGTTCACCGCGAAGCAGCGCCCGTACGCCGCCCCGGAGACGGACGTACTGCTGCTGTTCGCCCAGGCCGCCCGGGAACGACGGGCCGTGGCCATCGGCTACCGCTCCGCGGACGGCCGGGTCAGCCGGCGCACCCTGCACCCGTACGGCCTGGTCGCCCACGCCGGGCGCTGGTACGTCACCGGCGCGGACTCCGCCAGCGGCGAGGACCGCACCTTCCGGCTGGACCGGGTGCACACCGCGGACCTCCTGCCGGACGTCTTCACCCTCCCCGACGACGACCTCGGCCCGCGGGAGCGGCTGCTGACCGCCCTGGCCGCCGCGCCCCGCCGGTACGCCGTCCGCGTACTCGTACAGGCCGACCCCGCGCACCTGGAACGCCGCCTCCCGCCGGGCCTTGCCGTGCTGGAACCGCTCGCGCCGCGGGACATGCCCGCCCCGGACGGCCCGTGGGTCAGGCTCGCCCTGCAGGCCGAGCAGCTGGACTGGGTCCCCTCACTGCTCGCCTGGATCGACCGGCCCTTCGTGATCGAGGAGCCCGCCGCCCTGCGCGACCACGTCCGATCCCTGGCCGACCGCCTGCACGACTGCGCGGGGCGGCAGGCGCCCGGTGCGGACCCCGGTGGAGCCACGGAGGGCCGCTGAACACCCGCCGGGATCCGCTGACATCCGCGCGTGAGCACGGGCGGGCCGGGCTGCTGCGGCCGGGGATGCACGCCACCGCCGGCCCGCCACCCGACAGCATCCTGGGCCGCGTCAACCGCCATCTGGCCGACCTCGACCCCGGGCGGTTCGCCGGCTGCCTGATCGCCGGCCTGGACCTGTCCGGTCACCGGGCCCGCCTGGCCAACGCCGGACACCCCCGCCCCTGCTGCGTCACCCCGACGGACACACCGACGTCCTGCGCCTGCCGCACGGCATCCTGCTCGGCGTCCGGCCCGAGGCCCACCAGCCCGTCACTCCCCGCGGTCTTCTTCCCCAGCCGCGCCACGTCGGCGGCGGTCCCGGTGTCCGCGGCCGGCGGCAACAGGACGCCGGCGACGCGGCTCGGCCGCCACGTGCTCAGAGCAGGCCGGCCGTGCGCTCGTCGGCTTCGAGTCGGGTGTGCAGTGCGATCGCGCCGGAGATGGCCTGCGCCACCCACTGCTCGCACGGGCGGTCGCGCGACGCCTTTGCCGATGCGCAGTCGAACTCGGCGTACACCGCTGCGGCGCCCATCATGTCCTCGATCTGCGGCCGGGCATGGACGTACCTGTGCTCGGTGCCGGTGATCGAGATGTCGCTCATCACGGCCCCGGCCAACTCCCCCGCCGCGGCGACTGCCTTCGCGCACGCCCGGGTGTGCACGTCATGGCATGCCCCTGCGCTCCGGGCGACGGCGGCGATCCTCGGCGCCCATGTGCGGGACAGGAGTTGCGCCGAGGTGGGAGGGGCGGCCGGTGCGCTCGTCAGCTCGGCGGGAGTCGGGGCACCCAGCCACACGGCCGATGTGGCCGTGGCCGGTGTGGCCGGTCGCGGGCTCGGCGGCGCCCCGGCGCTGCCGTTGCCCGACTGGCAGCCCGTCACCGCCCATGCCAGGATCCCCGCCGCCGCCACGCACCACAGACGCCCGATCCTCACGTGCCCCCCTCAGAGCGATGAAAGCCCCACCGTAAGGGCGCGGTGATCATGCCGTCACATCCGGTGGTCCCGGGCGCCGGGTGCAGGCCGTCCTGCGCGACGCCCGGGGCTTGCCGGTCATGAGCAGCGGGGGTCCGGTGTCAGCGGGCCCGAAGGGTTCTTCCGGTTTCGGGGGTCTTCACCTGGGGTGGCGGGCCGCCGACGCGGGGCCGGCCCATGCGGTCCGCGGCCCGCCTGCCCTGCGCGGGCCGGCGGAGTGGGGCGTTCGCCTCGTCCGACCGGCCGTGCGCGTACTCCCGTTGTGCACGGGTGAGCTCGTGGCCGGCCCGGGCCGGTTCCTGGGCTGCCTGCCCGGCCGCGGCTTTGCGGAAGGCGTTCACCCGGTCCCAGGCGTCCTCCCAGTCCTTCAGGCGGTGTTCGGGGACGTTCCCGCAGCAGCGGACGAAGTGCCGCAGCAGCGTTTTGGCGGGCATCCGTCCGCGCAGGACGGCGGCGACGGTGCTCTTGGGCAGGAAGCTCACGCCCCGCACGGTGGCCCGCTCCTCCAGTTCCCGCAGTGTGGGGTTGCCGTTCTCCCGCCGCATGTGGTGCATCGCGTGGACGAGTTGCCACGGTTCGGTGATGAACTGCGGCGGCAGTGCGGCGCCGCGCGCAGCGCCGTCGGTACGGGTGGCCTCGTCGCGGGCTGCGTTGTGCCACAGCCGCTTGGCTTCGCGTTCGTCGCCTCCGCACACGCGGGTGAACACCTGCACGGTCTTCCACTTCGGGAATTTCTCGCCCTGCGCCGCCCGGAACAGGGTCGTCCGGGTGGCCGGCAGGTCCGTTGCGGCAGCGATCCGCGCCATCTGGCTCCAGCTCAGTCCCGACCGCCGGCGCAGTGACTCGAGCCACTGCGCCAGCGTCGTGGTGGGATTGTGCTGGGCCAGGGCGCTGTTGGTGCGCCCCATCCGCCTGTCCCCCGCTAGATCCGGCGCTGGGAGAAGACGGCGACCAGGCTACGGACGAGCTCCTTGCCCATCAGCCCGCCGGCGGTGACGGCGGCCACGACCGCCTCCAGAGCCGTCCCGCACGCCAGCAGGCCCGCGGTGATGAGCAGGACGACCACAACCACGACCACGGCCGGGGCCGGCAGCACCTGGCTGCCGGCCCCGGCCGGACCCTCGACGCACAGCTCACCCGCGGGCGCGTTCTTCTGCAATTCGCTTGCCTCCTCGGCTCGTTGCCACTCGACACCGAGGTCCCTGAGCGCATCCGCCGGCTTTGCAGAGCCGGCGAATAGGGAGCCTCGCCCATACCTTCGGACCCGTCAACGAATGCCGACAAGGCCGTTCTCCCGCGCCGTTTCATCCTGTCCCGGCTCCCGTGGAACGCTCTTCGGGTATCTCCGCAGGCCGGCGCCGGTCGATCGTCCGCAGGCGCGGGGGCGGGGTGCGTGCGTGTCCCGCTTCGGCGGCTCATCACGTATTGAGTTCGCAGTCGCAGTCGCCAATAGTGAGTGCATTGCAACGGGCAGCCCGGAGCCCTATGGCCCAGGACATACGGGGGTTCCAGGCAGGACAGCGGAAGGGGGCCGAATGACCACATTAGTGCGTACCGTGTCACGGCACATCCCTGCGCCCGTACGCCGGGGCTCTGCGCCCTCGCCTGCCCTCGCCCCGTAGGGGAAGACGGGCCGGAAGTTTCCTTGATCCGCGGCTTTCCCCCGGCCGTTGCCACTCGACACAAACAGGGGAATCGGTCGTGCGCTGTTGCAGCGGCGGGCGGCCACGGGCGGGGACCCGATCCGTCGGGGTCCCCGCCCCTTCACATGCGACGCCCCGTTTTGAGTTCGCGCAGGCGGGCGGCGCTCGGCGAGCCGGGGGCGGCGGTGAACACCGCCAACTGCTGTCCCTCGGCGCCGCGTACGTCGAACGACTGGTAGTCCAGGTCGAGGGGCCCGACCAGGGGGTGCAGGAATTCCTTGGCGACGTTGCGCTTGACCTGGACGGCCTGGGCCGACCACAGCCGGTCGAAGTCGGTGCTGCGGCCGCGCAGTTCGTCGACGAGGTTCAGCAGCCGCTCGTCGTGCGGCCACCGGCCCAGCGCGAAGCGCAGGTTGCCGACGACGCCGGCCGCCACCGCCGGCCAGGAGCGGTAGAAGCTGCGGCCCGCCTCGTCCAGGAAGCACATGCGCGCCGAGTTGTCCTTGACCGAGAAGCCCTGGTGCAGCAGTTCGGCCATCTCGTTGCGCGCCAGGACGTCGAGGTCGTGGCCCAGCACCAGCGCGGGGCTGTCGTGGAGCTGGCCGAGCAGCAGCGCCAGCTCGGGGGCGACCGCGCGGCCCCGGTCCGGTACTGCGGCCTCGCCCGAGGCGAGCCGGAACAGGTAGGTGCGCTCGTCGCCGTCCAGGCACAGGGCGTTGCTGATCGCGGCCAGGACCTGCGGTGACGGGTGCCGTTCGCGGCCCTGTTCCAGGCGGGTGTAGTAGTCGGCGCTGACCCTGGCCCGTACGGCGACCTCTTCCCGGCGCAGGCCGGGCACCCTGCGCAGCCCGTCGGCGACCAGTCCGGCCCGGTCCGGGTCGAGCGAGGCACGGCGAGCGCGCAGGAACTCGGCCAGCCGGCCGGGCGCGTCCGCCGCGGCGCGGGGGTCCGGTTTCTCGCTCACACCTGCACGCTACCCGTCGTCCCGTCCCATCCCGTCCCCGGCCACTGCACCGGGCCCCTTCGCCGAGCCCCTTCGCTGAGCCCCTGCGCTGAGCCCCTGCGCGGGGCCCCTTCGCCAAGCCTCTGATCCTCCTCGTTTCCCCCCCGGCTCCCCCGATCCCCTGACCCGCCCTGACCTCCCTGCCTGGGAGTGCCACACCTGGGAAGAGCCCGTCCCTTGTGGGGCGGTCCGCCGCACGGTGGGCTGGTCGGGCAACCCCGGGACAACCCCGGACACCCTCAGGACAGGACGAACCCATGCTCAGCGACACCCCGACGTGGCTCATCACCGGCTGCTCGACCGGCCTGGGACGGGCCCTGGCCCGCTACGTGCTCCAGCAGGGGCACCGCGCCGTGGTCACCGCGCGGGACACCGGCACGCTCGAGGAGATCGTCGCCGGTCACGAGGACCGCGCCCTGGTCGCGGCCCTGGACGTCACCGATCCCGCGTCCGTGGCCGACGCGGCCCGAAGGGCGGAGGACTTCGGCGGGGTCGACGTCCTGGTCAACAACGCCGGCTACGGCTACGTCTGCGCCGTCGAGGAGGGCGAGGACGCACAGATCAGGGCGCTGTTCGAGACCAACTTCTTCGGCATGCTCGCGATGACCCGGGCCGTGCTTCCGGCGATGCGCGAGCGGGGCCGCGGCCATGTGGTCAACGTGAGCTCGATCGGCGGCCTGACCACGTATCCGGCCGTCGGCTACTACCACGCCACCAAGTTCGCCCTCGAAGGGCTGTCCGAAGCGCTCGGCAAGGAGATCGCCCCGTTCGGCCTGGGCGTGACGATCGTCGAGCCGGGCGCCTTCCGCACCGACTTCCGGGGCCGTTCCATGCGCCAGTCCGCCACCCGGATCCCCGCCTACGCCGCGACCGCGGGCGCGGCCCGCGACGCGGTGCTGGCCGCTGACGGGCAGCAGGAGAACGATCCCGTGCGGGGGGCCGCCGCCATCGTCGAAGCGGTCACCTCGCAGCAGCCGCCCACCCGCCTGCTGCTCGGCAACGACGCCCTGACCCAGGCCCGGGCCAAACTCCAGGCCATGGGCGAGGAGTTCACCGCCTGGGAGAAGCTCACCACCAGCACCCGGTACGCCGAGCCGGCGAACTGATGCCCCTGCGGCCGCCGGGGGCGGGCGGTCAGCCCTGCACGAGCTGCTGGCCGCCGTCGATGTCGTAGGTGGCGCCGGTCAGGGCGTCGTTGGTCATCAGGTGCAGGGCGAGGGCGGCGACGTCGGACGGCTGGACGACGCGGCCGATGGGCAGAGTCTTGCGCAAGTGTTCGCGCCGGGCCTCGAGTTGGTCGCCGAGCAGGGAGGCCGACAGCGGGGTGTCGACGAATCCGGCGGCGATGAGGTTGACCCGTACCGGGGCGACGTCCAGGGCCAGGCCGGCGGTCAGGGCGGGCAGGGCCGCGGTGAGGGCGGCGACCACGGACATCCCCGGGGCGGGGCGCCGGCCGCCGGTGCCGCCGATGAACACCAGGCTTCCGCCGGCCCTGACCTTGCCGCGCCCGGCCCTGGCCACCGCCAGCATGGTCGCGATGCGCCCGCCGAAGTCCTTCCCGGCGTCGGTCAGGTCCGTCTCGTCCAGGGGCGTGTACGAGGGGCTGCCCGCGGTGACCATCACGTGGTCGACCCGGTCGGGCAACTCCCGCAGGAAGCGTTCCAGGCGGTCGGTGTCCTGGGCGTCGAAGGTGGCGGTGCTCAGCGGGTGCAGTTCGCGGGCCGCGCGCTCCAGGCGTTCGGCGTTGCGCGCCACCAGCACCACCTGGCCGCCGGCCGCGCGTACCTGCCGTGCGGTCTCCAGGCCGATCCCGGCGCTGCCGCCGACCACCACGACCGTCTGCCCGGCCAGCGCCGCGCCGGTGCCCCGGGCCGCTTCCTGGACCGCGCTCACCGGACGTCACCGCCCTGCGTGCCCGGCTCGTGCGTGTCCCTCCGCCCGTCGCGCATGATCGCCTCCGCGGCTCGTCCCGGTGTCGGCTCCCGGTGCTCGGCCCCCTCCCCTCCCCATTGTGGTGCCGGGCCCCCGTGCCCGCCTCCCGCGGGCGGCGGGCGGTGCGGTGGGGGACAATCCCCTGCATGACGCGCCCAGGCCCCTCCTCCCGCGACGACGCGGGTTACCTGCTCGACAACGCGCAGCCCGAGGCGGGCACCCGTTTCGACGCGCTCGGCGAGCTCTTCGACCCCTCGACCTTCCGGCACGTCCAGGACCTGGGGATCGCGGCGGGGTGGCGGTGCTGGGAGGTCGGGGCGGGCGGCTCCTCGGTGGTGACGTGGCTGGCCGGGCGGGTCGGGCCCACCGGCAGGGTGCTGGCGACCGACATCGACATCTCCTGGGCCGCGCAGGCGGCCGGGGGCGTGGTGGAGGTGCTGCGCCACGACGTGGGCCGCGAGCAGCCGCCCGAAGCGGGCTTCGATCTCGTCCACGCCCGCCTGGTGCTGGTGCACGTCGCGGACCGGGAACGGGCGCTGCGCGCGATGGCGGGCGCGCTGCGGCCGGGCGGATGGCTGCTGGTGGAGGACGCCGACCCGGCCGCGCAGCCGCTGATCTGCCTGGACGAGTACGGGCCCGAGCAGGCGCTGGCCAACCGGCTGCGGACCGGATTCCGCTCACTGCTGGCGGCCCGCGGCGCCGACCTGGCCTGGGGCCGCAGGCTCCCCCGGCTGCTGCGGGAGGCGGGACTGGCCGACGTCGCCGCCGACGCGTACTTCCCCGTCACCTCGGCCGCCTGCGACGTCCTGGAGGCCGCGACCGTACGGCAGGTCCGCGGCCGGCTGGTCGCGGCAGGGCTGGCCACCGACGAGGAGATCGACCGGCACCTGGCCGATGTCACCGCCGGCCGCCTCGACCTGACCACCTCGCCGATGATCTCCGCGTGGGGCCGCCGGCCCTGAACCCGACGACCCCACGACCCGTGGACCCGTGGACCCGTGGACCCGTGGACCCGTGGTCTTCCGGGGTCGTCAGCCCAGCGCCCGGTAGGCGGCACCGCTGGCGTTCGCGGTGGTGCCGTTGTAGAGGCCGGTGGGGCTGCTGGCGGCGGACAGCGTGAACCAGGCGGACTTCTCCACGAACGACAGGCCGTTCAGCATGGTGTTCGCGGAGTTGATGAAGTCGACCTGCTGCTGGCCGGTCGGGTAGCGCGGGGTGCTGGTGGAGTAGTCGGTGAGCGCGTACTCCGTGAGCCAGATCGGCTTGTGGTAGCGGTCGTAGACGTTCTGCAGGTAGCCGCGCAGCTCGCCGGCCGCGGCCGAGGAGAAGTCGCCGCCGTACCAGTGCAGCGGGATGAAGTCGACGCGATAGCCGCGGGAGGCGGCGCCGGACATGAACCGGTCGAGCCAGCCGCCGGGGGTGTCCCCGCCGTACGCCACCGCGGGCGCGCCCAGCCGCAGTCCGGTCGCCTGCAGCCGCGGCCACAGGTCCAGCGCCTGCTGGACGGTCATGTTCGCCTGGCCGGCCAGGTCGGGCTCGTTGAAGCCGAGCAGTTCGCTGCCGTGCTGGGCGGCCTGGGCCAGGTTCGCGTCGGTGACCGAGCCTGCGCCCCAGATCATCGGCACGAACTCCACACCCGAGGGCTGCGTGACGCTGCCGGGGGCGGCCGACCAGTTGTAGAACCAGTGCGCTTTGACGTCGGCCAGGGCCTGCGAGGCGCCGCTGACGTCGGTGACGCTGATGCCCTTGCGGGCGGTGGCCGCGCGGGCGGCCGGGGCCCGTACGCCCAGCGCCAGCAGCGCGAGCGCCGCGAGGAGCAGGACCAGCGCGCGGCGCGCCGTCGTACGGCCACCGGGGCCGCCGCGCAGGAAGGCGGGGGCGGCGGGCGCGGCGGGGAGAGCGGCCATGTCCGGGCCTTTCGTCCAGTGGTCGTTCGGTGGAGTTCGCTCAGCGGGATGCGGTCGGCGGAATGCGCTCAGTGGAAGGTGACGGTGAAGCCGGAGCAGCCGATGCACTGGCGCACCACCTGGTTGCCGGGCACCTGGTCGGCCCGGGACCAGGAGTACGCGCGCGGGCAGTGCGTACCCATCGCGTCGCTGTAGGAGGTCTGGGCGTCGCGGTTGGGGCTGACGCAGTTCTGCAGTCCGCTGCCGGCGTCGGTGTGCAGGTCCGCTGCCGGGCAGTACGGCATCAGGTTGTCCGGGCAGCCGCCTTCGGAGCAGGTGCCGCTGGGCTGGACCGGGACCCCGGTCGGGTCGATGGTGACGGCCAGCGAGAAGGCGTTGACGTAGCTGACGTCGTACCAGGGCGCGAGGCTGTCGGACGGGTCGAAGTTGAACTCGGCCAGGCTGACCGGCTGTTCGCCGGTCGTGCAGCGGTCGGTGGCGGTCCCGCAGTCGCCGAGCACGCAGTGGAAGGTGCTGCCGGAGGTGCCGGAGCAGCCCTCGCGGGCGAAGAGGGTGCCGCGCCAGTGGTGGGCGGCGCTGTTCTCGGGGATGGTCACGGTGGCCGACGCGCCCGGTGCCAGGGTCGGCAGCCCGGTGAGCGCGGTGGAGCCGTCGGCGTTGACCCTGCTGCCCACCCACACCGTACGGGCGGTGCGGTTGACCAGGGTGACGGTGTGCTGGGTGACGGCGGACACGGCCGCCGGGCCCGGGGAACCCGGTGCGCCGGGCCGTCCGTGGGAGCCCGCAGCGGCGGCGGCCGGTCCTGCCGCCGCCGCTGCCAGAGCGCCGATCATCATCACCAACGCGCACAGGATCGAGCGGATGCGCATACCGGTCTCCTCCGCGAACCGAGGTCTTCCGCTCAGGGTGGAGCGTCCGCCCACCACCGCACATCCGCCATGCACATGGCAAGAGTCGGGTCTCGGTCAATCCCACAGCACCGGTCCGCCCGGCCCCCGCCGCGGGCAGTCCGGCGCGGCGGAACGCGGGGTCAGGCGGGGTCAGGCGGGGAGGAAGGGCCGGTCGTACGGGGCGGCGTCGCGGGCGGCCAGGACGTGTTCGGCGACGGGGCCGATCGGTACGCGCAGGGCGACGGTGGGCTGCTCGACGAGGTCGGCGAGGGCCTCGGCGGTCTGCTCGGGGCTGATCATCATCTCGGCGGGGACGCCGCCGCCGGCGAACAGGGCCGCGTAGGGGTCGTCGGGCAGGGCGTAGGTGAGCATGTCGTCCAGGGCGCCGGAGCTGATCGGGCCCGGTTCGGCGAGGGTGACGTCGATGCCGAAGCCGGAGAGCTCGACGGCCAGGGTCTCGGCGAAGGCCTCGAGCGCCCACTTGGTGGCCGCGTAGGCGGCGTTTCCGGGCAGTACGGTGCGCCCGGCGGCGCTGGAGACGAACAGCAGCCGGCCCTGGTGGCGGCGGCGCATCTGCGGGAGGACGGCCTGGGCGACGCGGATCGCCCCGACGGTGTTCTGGGCGTAGAGGCGCTCGATCTCGGCGGCCGGGCTGGCCTCGACCGCCGCGGCGAAGATGACGCCGGCGTTGGAGACGAGGGTGTCTATCTCGCCGGCCTGCTCGATCGCCGTGTCGACACTGGCCTGGTCGGTCACGTCCAGGCGCAGCCGCAGGTCGACGTCCAAGCCGTCCAGGGTGCGCGGGTCGCGCGCGGTGGCGATCACCCGGTGGCCGCGTTTGGCCAGTTCGGCGGCGGTGGCCCGGCCGACGCCCTTGGAGGCGCCCGTGATCAGGATGGAGGACATGACGGTGCTGCTCCTTGTTCGCTGCGGGGTTCGGTGTGGGGTTTCTCGCGGGGCGCGGGCCCCCGGACAGGGCGATTCACCGCGCCGGTTCACGGGTCGGTTCGTTTTCCGAACCCACCCCCTAGGGTTACCCTAGCACCGTGAGTCAGAAATTCGAATCGACCAATCTCGGGGCTCCCCGGGTGTGCTCGATCGCCGACGCGCTCGAGGTCGTCGGGGAGCGCTGGAGCCTGCTCGTGCTGCGGGAGCTGGGTTTCGGCGTCCACCGCTTCAAGGACTTCCAGGTCAACACCGGCGCCCCGCGCGAGACCCTCGCACTGCGGCTGCGCAAGCTGGAGGAGGCCGGGGTCATCGAACGCCGGCGCTACAGCGACCGCCCGCCGCGGGACGAGTACGTACTCACCGCCGTCGGCCGGGACCTCTTCCCGGTCCTGACCGCGCTGCGCGAATGGGGCGAGCGGCACGTCACCCCGTCCCGCAGGCTCACCGACGATGCCGCCGGGGCCGCCGGAGCCGACGCTTAGGGCTCGCGGACGTTCCCCCGGGGGAACGACGCCGTGCGGTGGGGCGGCGCCGGATCAGGGGCTTCCGTAGAGGCGTTCGGGCCGGACCAGGACGGCCGCGCGGCGTTCGGCGGCCATGACGCGGTCGTACTCGTCCCAGTCCTCGTGGACGCCGCCGGCCGCGGTGTAGATCGCGCGGAGCAGCAGGCGCCTGGCCTCCGCGTCGACCGCCGGGTACGGGTCGTCGGGGCCGGCGATCTCGGTGTCGCCCTCCAGCGTCACCCACCGCCATCCGGCACGCACCGTCACCGCGATGCGGGGGCGGGCCCTGAGATTGGCGAGCTTGACCGGGCCGTAGGTGACGAAGGCCGCGACGTCCGCGCCGGTGACCGGGTGCGGCAGGACGCCGGAGTTGACCACGGAGGACTGGATGCTCCCGTCGGCGCGCGAGGTCGAGACCACGACCAGGCCCTGCTGGCTGCGGGCCAGTTCGGCGAAGTCGTGCAGCGTCGTCATGCCGACCTCCCGCCCGGCCCGGGAAGGGCAGCGGCCGTACGGGGACGGCGGGCACGGCGGGTACGGGCCTCGCGGTGGCGCTGTGCGCCGGTGTTCGACACGGGCGGCCTGCCTCGGTTGAATTCGGTCACCGGTAGTCACCGGCGGGTCGTACGCCAGCATACAAGGTCGGGAAAACGAACCGACCGAGGCGCGCGCACCGCAGAGCCGGGGCAGGGGTCCGGGCGGGGCGTAGCCTGGCCACCTGGCGCGGGCCGGGGAAAAGTGGCTCGTGGTGGTCGGTGAACTGCCGTATGAACACCGGCATTCCGGGCACATGTTTCTCAGGTGGGGCGGCGGAACAAGGCGGGTGACGACCGATGAGCTCTGAACTCACGGAACGGGAACAGCAGATTCTGGCGGACATCGAGCACGAACTGGCGGCCGACCGGCGGCTGGCACGGGTGCTCGGCCCGGCACCCGGCCCGGTGGTCCCGGGCTGGACCGTACTCATGTCCATGGGCGCGGCCTGGGCCGCCCTCGTCGCGCTGTGCGCGCACTGGCCCGCCCTCTACATTCCGGCAGCCCTCGCCGCGGTCGCGGCGACGGCCGGCCTGATGCGGGCGTGCGGGCCCAGGGCCGCTCAGCGGGCCGGGCGCAGGCACGCCCGGCGGGTCCCGCGCAGGCTCCACCCGCGGCCGGCCTCCGGCACCCCCACCGGGCCCGCGCCGAACGCGTAGCCACCCCTCCAACACCCGTCGGCCGGGCGGCCGTTCAGCGCCCGGCCGCTCAGTGGTGCGGGCTCAGGCCCGTGCCCGGGTCGTAGGTCAGGCCCGCCTGGTAGGCCGTGGGGCCGCAGCCCGCTCCGTTGGGCTGGCTCTTGGTCAGCTTGACGGTCCTGCGCTCGTCCACCGCGGGCGGCCCGGCTGCGCCGTGCGTGGCGGTGAACCGTACGGACACCTTCCGGGCGCCCACCGAATCCGGCAGGGCCACCTGGAGGAAGCTCGGGCCCGCGTCCTGCGCCCGGGCGGTCCGCGCCTGGCAGCTCGCCCCGACGCACAGGCGATATGTCGTCCCGGGCTCCATGCGCAGATCGACCGTCACCCCGGAGACGGCCCCGATCAAGGTGCACGCCTGCCCCTGCCCACACCCCGTCGCCAGGACGGCCACCGTCGCCGTCAACGCGACCGCCCCCGCGGCCGATCCAAGCCTCATGCCGCTGTGACGCACGCCGGGCCCGCGGCGTTCCCGTTTCCCCGGGGCGGGCGGGCGTCGATCCGTACCGACGGGCCGGGGCCTCGCGCGGGAGGTCCCGGCCCGCCTCCTCGTACGCCCTCCCGGGTTCCCGGGTCCGGCGCGCATCGGGTGCGGTCAGCCGAGGTAGTAGTACCAGGTGGCGACGGTGTTGGAGGACGCCTGGATGGCGGCCGGCGGCAGAGTGGTCGAGTTGGCCGACAGGAAGGCGACCACATCGGTCTCGCCGGGATAGCGGGCGGGATAGAAGGTGTAGGAGCAGGTGGAGCCCGCGGCGCAGGTGATCAGCCGGGTGCCGTCCAGGGTGAAGATCTCGATCCAGTAGGGCGTGGGCCCCACGTCGATGTTCGCGGTGGCGGTGACCGTCACGGGAGTGTTGTACCCGGGGGCGGTTGCGGTCAGCGCGACCTGGAGCCCGGAACCGGTCCACGTGATGTAGTTGACCGGCGAGGTCGTCTGGAGCTGCGCCGGCGGGTAGACGGCGCCCGATTGCGGCGTGTTCCCGGCCAGGGTGGCGGCGTACGTGTGGGTGGTCGCCACACTCTGGCTCACCGTGACGCTGCACGTGGTGCCGGTGCCGCACTGGCCCAGCCAGGTGCCGGTGGTGGTGTCCCAGATCTGGACCCAGAACGGGGAGAGGCCGATGTCCCGGCTGGAGGTCTCGGTCACGACGGTGGAGTTGCCGACCGGCAGGGTGTGCAGGCCGGCCGCCAGGGAGAGGTCCGCCGTGTACCAGTCGACCTCGACGGACGGGGAGTAGGCCACGACAGTGGTGCCGGCGCTGTCGGCGACGGTGGCGTGGAAGTAGTGCGTGGCCGGAGTGGGCGACGTCACCGCGACGGAACACACCGTGCCGTTGCCGCAGAAGCCCACGACCGAGCCGGCGTCGTTGTAGATGATGATGTAGTAGGTCGTGGGTCCGACATCGGCGCTGGCCGTGGCGGTCAGCGTGGTGTACCGCGTCGGCCACAGGGCGGAGGTGCTCGCCGTCAGCGACACGCTCCACCCCGCCATCGGCGCCATGGCGGAGTGCGTCGGGTGCGTCGTACGCGGCTTGGGCACGTTCACCGTGCCGACCGCCACACCCGCGGGCGGCACCGGCCGCGGCTTGGCCACGACGGTCTTCGCCGCGGGCGGCGCGTCGGCGCCCGCGGGCACCGCACCGGCCACGAACAGGCCCCCGACCAGTGCGAGTACGGCCATCCCGTACCGCACGGCGCCGCGGCCCCGTCCGGCCCGGCCTCCCCCGGTCCCCCCGCGCCCCGAAAACGCCTGGATGGATCTCAAGGTCCCCCCCTTTTTTGTGCGGAGAAGCACCCGGCGGAGTGCGCAGCAGGTACCGGCCCCCGTCGATCCGAGTGCTGCCTTTCGGGTATGAAGGGCCCGAGCGCCCTTCAAAGGGACAAGAGGGCAATAATCCGGAACTGTCACGCAAACACCTCGGGTTGATCGCCCGGACGGCGCCCCCCGGGCGGGAACTCGAAGGTGTCGGGGGCGTCGAGCCGGTCGTTGCCGTGAGCGAAGCCGGAAAGGTGCCCCCGGCAGGTGGTTTCCGCGCGCCGGGGCGCCGGACCCGTACCGGCACGTGCTTTGACCTGGGCGAGGCCGGTACGGGGATCCCGCGCTGCGGGGTCAGTCGCGCTTGCGTTCCAGGAACACCACCGGGCAGTTCAGCGCCTCGGCGATCCTGGGCAGGACGGCGGGCGTGGCGCTGCGCCAGCCGGACTCGATCTCGTTCATGAGCTGCTCGGAGATGCCCACGATCCGGGCGAGGGCGCGCTTGGTCAGGCCGGCCTTCTCCCGCGCGTAGGTGACCGCTTGCGGTTCCTGGTTCAGCTTCCGGGGCCGGGAGCGCACGCGACGGGACCCGCCCTGCGCGGGGGCGCTCACGGCGCGACCTCCGCCGCGTCGCCGCCGCCCGAGCCGCACACGAGGTGGGCCCAGACCATTTTGCCGACGCCCTCCCGGTCACTGACACCCCACCGCCCGCCGGTCAGGTGGTCCACGAGGACGAGCCCGCGGCCCGACTCCTGGTCCCAGGGCACCCCCTCGCGAAGCTCCGGCTTGTCGTCGCCGGCGTCGTGCACTTCGATCCGTACTCCCCCGTCCCGGCGTACGAACCGGGTCTCGATCAACCGGTCGCCCGGCTGTTGGGCATGCCGTACGGCGTTGGTGACCAGCTCCGAGAGCACCAGTACGGCGCTGTCGGTCACCTCGGCCATGTTCCACTTCGCCAGGTGGAGGCACAGTTCGTCCCGGGCCCGCCCGACGTTCTCCGGGTCACGGGTCCATCGCCGGGCAACCGTGTGCGGCCCCGCGGGGGCGTTGGGCACAGGCAGTGTCACTGCGCGTGCCCCTCGCTCCCCGCGCCTTCCGCACAGAGCCGCACCGATGGGGAATGGCCCTCGCCGCCTCGGCGCAGGGGCGGCTCCCACGCGGCAGGCGGGAAATACGCGCCCCGGGCCTGGGGCTGCGGCTGCCAGGTCCCGCTCGGCACAGGGGATTTGGTGCGTACGGTGCGCACAACGGCAGGCCGTACGGCACGTTGTGCGCCACGCCTGCCACTGACCGCGGCGCGGGGCCGTTGCCGTACGAACCCCATTGCGCGTAGCCGAAAGATACTCTGAAGCACGTCAGCGCTCCTCTGTTACCGCTGGCCATGCCCCCGGGCCGGTCGCACGGTCGCGGGGGTCCTCTCTCCCCGCACCGTTTGCAGCCCGACCTGTGGCGAACCGGTCGCACGGTCCGCTCGGGGGCGTCTGTCTCGCTCTAGGCAACCGTGTCGCTACACTCCGCGCTACCGTTGAAGCGCAGGCCGGCGTTAAAAGCGTTAAAACAGCGCGGGGAGTGGGCACGCATGGGTGACCGGCAGCCGAACGAGGGGCTGGCGCGGCTGTTTCGCGAAACCGGATGGACGCTGCGGCAGTTCGCCCAGGAGGTGAACAAGGTGGCGACCGAACGGGGAAAGCCGACCCGCTACGAGCGCCCCTCCGCCTACCAATGGCTCGACGGCCACATGCCAAGGGACGAGGTGCGTCCCTTGCTCCTGGAGGCACTTGCCCGTCGCCTCAATCGCCCGGTCACGCACGCCGAGGCCGGCTTCCCGGCGCCTTCCGAAAGCGATGACGTCAGCACGGTTGAAGGACTACTGGACCTCGGGAGGCAGGACATGGACCCCACACGCCGTAGCGTCATAGGAGCCGGAGCAAAGCTGTTCTCCGTTGCTTTAGCTGTTCCAGGGTGGCAGGACGTCGTGGGCCGCATGGAAGCCGTCCAGAGCGGACGTATGCAGCGTATCGGTACGCCCGAGGTCCAATCGGTTGTCGACATGACAGATCGTCTCGGGGACCTGGATGATCAATTCGGGGGACGATACGCACGCCCCATGGCTGCCGCCTTCATGGTCAACATCGTCGCCCCCTACTTGAAAGCCGACGCATCGAGCGAAGTACGCAAGGCCATGGTCGGCGCCGCATCATGGCTGTGCTACCTCACGGGATGGATGGCGGTGGACGAAGGCCTGCACGGAATCGCCCAGCAGTATTACGTAAAAGGCCTGGAGTTTGCCGGCGCCAGCGAAGACCATATGGCTTACTGTCACATCCTTCGCGGAATGTCGGTGCAGTCCGTGGACTTGGGCCATGGATCGACAGCGGTGAGCTGGGCCAATGCCGCGAGTGAGGCGGCACCTGATGTCACGCCTCGTACGGCTGCCTTCATGGCAGGACAACAGGCCCATTCCTTTGCCGTGGCAGGAGAGCGCTTCAAGGCCCTCCGGAGCATTGGGGAAACCGAAGTCGCCATGAGCAAGGCGGCCAGCGGACAGCAGACGTTCGGTGGCTACAGCCCGGCTACCCTGGCATACCACACCGCGCAGGTCAGATACGCGCTGGGGGACGTCGCCGGAAGCGTGGATTCCCTCCAGTTGCATTTCCGCCTGCGCGATCCAAAAAATGAGTCACACCGAAGTGAGCTCCGTTTCGGCGCGCTGCTGGCTGAGCGTCAGCTTGAGATCGGCTATTTGGATGCAGCGTGCGCCACGTGGATGAAGGTGCTGGACGGCTACCCGTCGATCAGTTCGGACAAGGTGGACATGCGCGTCAAGGAAATGTTCCGCCTCATCCGCCCGCACCTCAAGAACGCAAGCGCACGCGACCTGTACGAGCGGGCCCGGCTCGTCGCGCCGTCGATGGCAGCGTGAGCCATATACCGAGGAGCCCGCTCCAGCCCCCGGCGACCGGGCCCGGCTATGACGGGCGCCCGCCGAACTGCCAGGTGTGGACCTCGATGTCGGCGTACCGGTCCGGTGTGAGGACGGCGCGTGCCGTGTCCGGGTCCGGCGCCCGGAGCAGCACCGCCGTGCCCAGCCAGGCGGCACCGTCGTCGGACAGCAGGGGCCCGTAGGCGATCAGCTCGTCCCGGTCACGTGGGACTTCGAGGTCGGCGGCCTGCCCCGTACCGAGGCCGAGCACCAGGTACCGGTTGCCGCCGGTGCGGCCGCCGGGGAAGTCCCACATGGTGCGCCCCAGTGCGTTGCGCCAGCGCCGCAGCAGTACGTCCCGGTAGGCGCCGGCCTGGTAGTTCGGCTCGTCGAAGGCGAACGCGCGGGCGGCGGCGGGATCGGGCAGGTCGAGGATGTGCACGCTGCCGGTGAGCGTGTCGCCTTCATCGGCCAGGGTCGGGCCCCGGGCGATCATCTGCTCCGCGTACCGGTCCATGTAGGCCCAGTGGTCTTCCAGCAACTCGTGGCGCAGCGGCAGGGAGCCGGGCCGGTCGCGGTGGTAACAGAGGAACTCCATGTCCATAGGGTCTCTTCACGCAGGGGACCGGAGCGAGCGGGTTTGCGGCAGGCCCTGTACGGCAAGCCCCGACCGGCGGGGACTTCGACCGTGGGGCGGGCGGAAATTCACGAGCCGTCACCAACGGGCCCGGGCAGGATGGGCCGGGTGGACCACGTCCTGCACGGGCTCGCCCAAAATCCGTCGCTGCCGGCCGCGCTGGTCGAGCGGCTGATCGGGATCGCGGACGGCGACCTCGCCGTAAGTCTTGCGGCCCGCGCCGATCTCAGCGGGGCGCAGGCGGCCGCGCTGGCCGGGCGGGATGAGGGCGCCGCCGTGCGGCTCGCGTACGAGGGCCGGCTGACCGACGTCGATCCGGAAACGCAGCCGCGTGCGGCGCTCGCCCTGCTCGATCAGGGGGCCGGGCTGCCGCAGTGGGCGCGGCGCTTCGCCTCGGACCCGGACCCCGAAGTGCGGGAGAAGGTGGCCGCCTGCCCGGGGTTGCCGCCCGAGATTGTGGCGAGGCTCGCCGCCGACCCGGACGTACAGGTCGTCGCGGAACTCGCGCTGTGGGCGGCCGCGGACACTGCCGCCGACCTCGCGCAGCATCCGCACACCGATGTGCGGCGCGCTGTGGCCGTCAACGAGGCGGCACCGCCGGCCGTCCTGGCCATGCTGCTCACCGGCGACGGGCTCGCGCCGGCCGAGCGGTGCCGGGTCTGCGACCAGGGCGGGCAGCCCCCGTGGCCGGGCGCGGTCTGCGACGGCTCCCACCGCTCCGCCGTGCACGGCATACGGCAGGCGGCGCTGCGGAATCCGGCCACGCCCGTCGAGGCGGCCGTCCGCTTCGCCGGCGACCCCTCGGTGCGGCTGCGCATGGCGCTCGCCGCCCACGCCGGCCTGCCCGCGCACATCTGCGAGCGCCTGGCCGCCGACCCGGACCCGGCGGTGCGGGCCGGGCTCGCCGCGAACCCCGCGATCGGCGACGCCCTGATCCGCGCGATGGCCGCCGACCCGGACCACGACGTGCGGCGCGGCCTCGCCCGCCACCCCCGGGTACCGCTGGACGTCCTCACCGGCCTGGCCGCCGTAACGCGGATGGGCCGGGGCCTGTTGCCGCGTGTCGCCGCCGCCTCACCGGCGGAGGTCGCCCACCTGGCCGCAGCGCCGGATCCGGTCGCGCGCAGGCTCGTGGCCGCACGGCGTGATCTGCCCGAGGGGATACGGGACGCGCTGGCCGCCGACCCGGACGCGAACGTGGCCGCGTGCGTGGCGCCGCACCCGGGCCTGTCCGAAGCCCGGCTGCGCGCCATGGTCACCCGGCACGCGGTCCAGGTCATCGCCCAGGTGGCGGCCAATCCGGAAGCGTCCCCCGTACTGCTGGCGGATCTGGCCAGGCGCCGGCCGCCGGTGCGCAAGGCCCTGCGCGTCATCGCCGGGCACCCGCAGGCCACCGCCCCGGCGCTGCTGGCCTGCCTGGCGGACCCGAAGGCCAGGCCCGTAGCCGCCGGCCACCCGGCCCTGCCGCCGCCAGTCGTCGCCGGCCTGCTCACCGACGGCGACTGGCAGGTGGCGGAAGCGGCCGCCGCCAATGCGTCGCTGCCGCCCGCGGTCATGGCGCGCCTGATGCCCGGACCGTTCCGGGAGCCGGCGCCCTGAAGGGCGCCCGAAACCCGGGTGCGGCAGGCCGCGGGCCGGCGGCACGATGAGCGGATGGACCGCGTGGACCGCATGGGTCAGCCTCTGGACGTGCCCGAACTCGCCGCCGCCGGGGGTTTCACGCTGCGGCCGTGGCGCCTGTCGGACCTTCCGCTGGTCCGGGAGGCGTCGCGGGACCCGTACATCCCGCTGATCACGACCGTGCCCTCGCCCTGGTCCGAGCGGGCGGGCGTGGCGTTCGTCGAGCGGCAGTGGGGGCGGGCGACCGCGCGGGCCGGGTATCCGTTCGTCGTCGTCGGGCCCGGCGGCCGGCCGGTCGGCTCGGTGGGGCTGTGGCTGCGGAACCTGGACCAGGGCCGTGCGTCGCTGGGCTACTGGGTGGTCGCCTCCGCCCGCGGGAAGGGCGCCGCAGTGGCCGCGACCGGCGCCGTGGCCGACTGGGCCCTGCGCGAACTGCGCATTCCCCGGCTGGAGTTGTGGATGGAGCCGTGGAACACCGCGTCCGTACGCACCGCCGAGCGCGCGGGGTTCCAACGCGAGGGGCTGCTGCGCGGATGGCAGCGGATCGGCGAGAAGCGCCGCGACGTGTTCATGTACGCGCTGCTCAACGACTGGGCGTGACGCCCGCGGGCCGGGTCCGGCCAACGGCTTCGCGGATACGGGCGCGGGCCCGCGCCGACTCGCCCACGCCCGGGCCGCCGCACGGACCGGGCAGAAGCCGCCGCGCTCCCCCGCCCGGGGCCGGGCACCGTCACCAGGGAATGACCCCGTCGTCCTCGAAGAACGAACCCGTCGGGCCGTCGTCGGGCAGCGTGGCGAGCCGGATCGCCGTGGCCGCGCCCTGCTCGGGGGTGCGGGGGCCGAGAAAGCCGGTGAAGTCGGTCGCGACCAGGCCCGGGCAGGCGGCGTTGATCAGGATGTTCGTGCCGGCGAACTGCCGGGCGTACTGCACGGTGACGGCGTTGAGGTAGGACTTCGTCGGCGCGTAGGCCGCCATGATCGGGCCGACCTCGATGTCCGGGTCCGCCTGCCGGGTCAGGGAGGCGACGGAGCTGGAGACGTTAACGATGCGCGGCGAGGGCGAGCGGCGCAGCAGCGGCAGCATCGCGTTGGTCACCCGTATGACGCCGATGACGTTGGTCTCCACGACGGTACGGACCAGGTCGAGGTCGAGCGTGGTCGGGTCCTGCACCCAGCCCGGGCCCATCTCCCCCGATATGCCGGCGTTGTTGACCAGGACGTCCAGGCGCCCGGCCCGCGCTTCGATCAGTTCCGCGGCGTCGGTGACGCTCCGGTCGCCGGTCACGTCCAGCGGCACCCCGAACGCGTCCGCGCCGGCGGCGCGCAGCTTCTCCACGGCGCTCTCGCGGCGGGCCTCGTCGCGGGCTCCCACGGCAACCCGGTAGCCGAGGGCGCCCAGCCCGGCCGCGATTTCGTACCCGATTCCCTTGTTCGCGCCGGTCACCAGCGCGATCTTCGTTTCGCTCATGCCGTTGATGCTCGCCCGCGGGCGAGCGGCGCGGCCAACACCGATACAGTGCCCTGTCATACCGGGCAGGTATCACCGACGTACGCTGGGGCCATGGACACCCTGGAGACCCGCGAGCTGAGGTACTTCACGGCCGTCGCGGAGGAGCTGCACTTCGGCCGCGCCGCCGAGCGCCTGGGCATGGCCCAGCCGCCGCTGTCCCGGGCCATCCAGCAGCTCGAGCGGCGCCTGGGGGTCCGGCTGCTGGAGCGCAACCGCCGCGGGGTGCGCCTGACCGGCGCCGGGCAGGTGCTGCTGCACGAGGGCCGCGCGGCCCTGGACGCGGCCACCGCCGCCGCCCGCCGCACCCGCCGCGCCGGCGGCGCCGACGGTGCGGGCGGCCCCCGCGACCGCCTGGTGCTGGCGGTGAAGGCCGCCGCCTCCCACGAACTGCTGCAAAAGCTCCTCGCCGCCTACGCGGCCGAGCCCGGCGCCGCCGAGGTCGAGGTGCTGCCCAGCGGCATGTGCGAGGAGGAGGAGATGCTGCGCGACGGCCGCGCCGACGTGGCGCTCATGCACACCCCGTACAACTCCCTGGCCGGGTTCGACAGCGAGGAACTGCTGACCGAGGGGCAGATCGCCATCCTCCCCGCCGGGCACCCCCTGGCCGCGCGCACCGCGCTGACTACGGCCGAGGTCGGCGACATCCCCGGTCTTCCACCCGCCCGCTGGCCCCGCAAGGGCACCTATCCGCCCGGCCCGGGCCCCGAGATCCACGACCAGACGCAGCTGGCCCAGCTGATCGCCCTGGGCCGCACCATGGCCGTCTTCCCCGACTCCGCCCGCGCCTGGCTGTGGTCCGAGCACGCCGCCGTCCCCCTGACCGACGCACCCCCCGTCGTCACCCACATCGCCTGGCCCGCCCACAGCCACTCCCTCGCCCTGGCCGGCCTGATCCGCACCGCCACCCGGCTGTGACCCGCCCCTGACGGTCCGCCACCGCACAGGGCACAGCGCCCTCAGCAGGTACGGCAGGCCCGGCGCCGGTTGCCGCTGCGGTGTTCCCGTGGCCCGCGCCGCCGGATGGAGCCGCCAGCCGGCCGGAACGGCTGATCGGCGACAACCCGCGAGAGCGCGACGCGTCGGCGATCATGTCCGGCACGCGGAAGAGCGGGGCGGGCCAGCTACGGCGGCCCGACCAGGTGGGCCAGGACGTACGCGGCCAGCTCCGGCGGCTGGAGGTTTGCTGCGGTGACGGCCTCGGCGGTGGCCTCGATCCACACCGGGGTGAAGGTGCCGGTGTCGGGGTCCTCGAACTCCGGGCCGTGCCGCCGGGCGGGGTCCAGGCTGCGGATACGGGCGGTGTAGAAGTGGTGGACGACGGTGACGGCCGGGCCCGGCTCGGTGAGGGTCAGGATCGGTTCGGGCCGGTCGATCCCGGCGCCGGCCTCCTCCATCACCTCGCGCCGAAGGGCGGCCGGCAGGTCGGCGTCACCGGGCTCGACCGTACCGCCGACCGCCGTGCAGTACGGGGTCCCGCCGGGCCAGCCGCGCCGCAGCAGCAGGAACCGGTCGGCGTCGAGCAGGACCGCGTGCGCCTTGTGACGCGTCTTCATGACCCGGACCCTAGCCGCGGGCCCGGCCGCGGCGGGCCCGTTCCCGGCAGTCCTTGTCCCCGGCGGTCCCTGTCCCCGCCCCGGCCGGTGCCCGGTCAGCGGTCAGCGGTCGGCGGGGCGGGAGCGGCGGGGGCCGGGGATGAGCAGGGAGAACAGGACGCCGGCCGTGGCGGTGGCGGCCAGGACGGTGAAGCCGGTCTCGTAGCCGCCGGCGGAGGGCAGGCCGCCGGCGCCCACGGTGCCGGTGACGAGGGCGGTGACCACCGCGGTGCCCAGCGCTCCGCCGATGTTGCGGATGTTGGTGTTCATGCCGGTGGCCGCGCCGGTCTGGGCGGGCGGGACGGCGTGGACGATGAGGCTGGTCATCGCCGAGTAGGCCAGTCCCAGGCCCAGGCCGAAGACGGCTCCGGCGAGCGCGATCTGCCAGGCGGCGTCGTGGAGGAAGGCGAAGCCCAGGCAGGCCGCGGCGAGCAGGGCCGAGCCCCAGGCGAGCTGGGCCCGGAAGGGGACGGTGCGGTGCAGGGGGCCGCTGATCATCCCGCCGACGGCCATGGTGGCCAGCATCGGCAGGATCACCAGCCCGGCCACCGTCACCGACGCCCCGAATCCGTAGCCGGCCGAGGAGGGGGTCTCCACGAGCTGCGGCAGGAAGGTGAGGGTGGCGAACATCGCGGCGCCGAACAGCAGCGCCACCGCGTTGGTGGTCCACACCGCGGGCCGGCGCATCATGGCCATGTCGATCACCGGGTTCGCCGAGCGGGACTCGCGCCGCACCCAGGCGGCGAAGGCGAGTGCGGCCGCGGCCAGCAGCGCCACGGTCAGGGGCGAGCCCCAGCCCCACGCCTGCCCCTGGCTGACCGGAAGCAGCAGCGCCAGCAGCCACACCGACAGCAGGGCGGCGGCCGGCCAGTCGATGCGCCCGCCGGTGCGCACCGGGGAGGCGGGCACGTACCGCCGGCACAGCGCGGCGATGACGAGCACCGCGGCCATCGGGATCCAGAACAGCCACCGCCAGCCGAGGCCGCCGGTGATCGGCCCGGCCAGGACCGTGCCGAGCCCTCCCCCGACCGCGATGACGCTGGACATCGCGCCGACCGCGGACGGCACGCGTTCGGGCGGGTACTCGTCGCGCAGGATGCCGAACGCGACCGGATAGACCGCGCCGCCCAGGCCCTGGATCACCCGCCCGGCGACCATCACCCCCAGGTTCGGGGCCAGCGCCGAGACCAGGCTGCCCGCGGCGATCGCGGCCAGCACGACCAGCAGCGCCTTGTCCTTGCCCACCATGTCGGCGAGCCGGCCCAGGATCGGGGTGGCCACCGAGGCCGACAGCAGCCAGGCGATCAGCACCCACGACACACCGGCCTGCGTGGTGTGCAGGTCCTGCTGGATCGTCGGCAGCACCGGGCTGATCAGCGACTGCAGCATCGCGAACGCCCCGGCGCCGGCCGCCAGCAGCACGAACACCGGCCGGACCCCGGCGGCCCGCCCGGACCCGGGCCCGGGCGGCGGGCCCGCGGACGGCACCGGTGGGGAGGCGGCGGAAGAAGCGGAGGAGGGCGTCGAGGACGCCCGGTCGAAAACAGGCACAGGGAACCCCTCATGGCGCCGGGGCCGGACCGTGCCGCCGCCGCACGCCTATACTGAGAACGCCACTCCGAATATCCGGAGTGCAGTTATGACTTTACCGATAACCGTACTCCGTTTCCAGTGGAGGGGGAACCCGGGCGTGCCCACCGACCTCAGCCCGTTGCGGGCACCGCGGCCGCACCGCGCGGACGCGGCCCGCAACTACGACGCCCTGCTCGCCACGGCCCGCGAGGTCTTCACCGAGTACGGGGCCGACGCGCCCCTGGACGAGATCGCCCGCCGGGTGGGGGTCGGGATCGCCACGCTCTACCGCAACTTCCCCACCCGCGAGTCGCTGCTGGAGAACGTCTACCTCACCGAGGTGGAGGCGGTCTGCCGCGCGGCCGACGGCCTGGGCGATCTCGAGCCCTGGGAGGCGGTCACGGGCTGGCTGCAGCGCTTCGTGGACTACGTGGCCACCAAGCGGGCCGTCGCCACCGGCATCGACCGCGACTCCCCCGTCTATCTGGCCTGCACCCAGGCCCTGTACGAGGCGGGCGGCCCGCTGCTGGAGCGCGCCCAGTCCGCCGGGCTGATGCGCACCGACGTCGACATCGACGACCTGATGCGGTTCGTCATGGGCTACACGACCGTCAACTTCGCCACGCCCGAGCAGCGCGACAAGATGCTCCAGGTCGCCTTCGACGGCCTGCGCAGCGGCAGTCGGCAACCCGCCTGACCTTCCGTATGCGGCAGCCCGCGTACGGAAGGTCAGGGAGGACGTTCGTCGGGAGTGCGTGCGTCAGGCGGCCGAGGGGGTCCACAAGGCTGCGTGGAAGGGGCCGTTGGCGTCGCGGGGGTCGGGGGCGGGGGTGGCCGCGGAGCCGGCGATGGCGCCGTGGGCGTCGATGGCGACCGCGCCGCAGTTGCGTCCGCCGAGGGTGGGGAGCAGGGTCAGGGTGGCGGTGTCGGTGCGGTAGGTGAAGGCGAAGGAGTTGGGGGCGAACTGGTTGCCGATCGCGGTCTTGCCGATGATCGCGGTGGGCGTGGTGACGCCCCGGTCGCCGACGTGGACGAGGGCGGCGGTCTTCAGGTCGTAGGCCCAGCCGACCTGCCCGTCCCAGCCCACCACGTGGCGTCCGGACACCAGCGGGGTGACGAACAGCTTGTCGCCCAGGTCGGTCCAGGCGCCGGTGACCAGGTCGTACGCGAACCCGTGCGGCTTGGCGCCGAAGCCGGGGGTGGGTATGGCGGTGGAGCCCACGACGGTGCGGCCCGACACGTCGGTGATCTTGCTGTACGTGCCCCCGCCGGTGCCGATGTCGGTCAGGGTGCCGGTGCTCAGGTCGTAGACGAAGCCGTGGGTGAGGGAGGCCGGCTGGCCCGCGACGGTGGAATTGCCCACGACGTAGCGGCCCTTGGTGATGCCGGCGGCGCTGCTGGAGCCGGCCGGGCCCATCAGGCTGCCCAGGTCGGTCATGACGTGGGTGCGCAGGTCGTATGCGAAGGCGTGGGTGACCGCGTCACCGGGCAGCGTGGAGTCGCCGACGACGGTGCCGCCGCCGAGCGCGGTGACCGTGCTGGTGGTGCCGCCCAGCGTGCCCAGGTCGCGCATGCGGTGCTTGCGCAGGTCGTAGACGAAGCCGTGGGTGACGGCGTCGCCGGCCAGGGTGGAGTCGCCGACGACGTGGCGGCCGTGCACGGCGACCGCGGTGCTGCTGGTGCCGCCCAGGGTCCCCAGGTCGCTCATCGCGCCGGCGGCGCGGTCGTAGGCGAAGGCGTCGGTCGCCTGGTTGTGGGCGGTGGCGGACTCGCCGACGACCGTCGTGCGGTCCAGGGCGGTGGCCTTGCTGGTGGTGCCGCCCAGGGTGCCCAGGTCGTGGACGGTGTAGGAGGTGGGTGCGGGTGCGGTCGCGCCGGCCGGTGCGGCGGACAGGCCGAGCAGGGCCGCCAGTGCGGCGGTCGTGGCCGCGGCGATCGCGGCGGTGCGTGCGGGACGTGAGGATTTCACGGTTGCCCCCCTGAAGGCGTCGACGGCCTGCGCCGCAGCCCCCCTGGGCGCGCGGCCGTTCAGTTCTTCCTACTGCGCGGGCCGTATCCGGCGTGGGCGGATTGCCGGGATCTGCGCCGTTTGCAGGAGCCCGGCCCACAGCGCGCGGCCGGTGCCGGGCCCGCCGCCGACCGGACCCGCGACCGGACCTGCGACCGGACGGCGCGGGTCCGCGGGGGCGGGCGCCGCGGCTGGTAGCGTCCCTGGCGTGCCGGCCTCCCCGCCCCGTCCCGAGCCGTTCGCCCCGCAGGCCTCCGGTGCGGCGCTGGAGGATCTGCGCAGGCGGCTGCGTGCGACGCGCTGGCCGGACGCGCCGCAGGACGCCGGGTGGTCGCTCGGCACCGACCTGGGCTATCTGCGCGAGCTGGTCGCCTACTGGGCGGACGGCTTCGACTGGCCGGCGCAGGAGCTCGCGCTCGCCCGTATCCCCCGCTTCCGGGTGCGGCTGGGCGGGCTGGGCATCCACTTCGCGCACGTACGGGCAGCCGCGCCGGCCGGGCCGGTCCTGCCGCTGGTGCTCGGCCACGGCTGGCCGGACTCCTTCTGGCGGTACGTCAAGGTCGTCCCGCTGCTCACCGATCCGGGTGCGCACGGCGCCGACCCCGCGGACGCCTTCGACGTGGTGGTGCCCGACATGCCGGGCTACGGCTACTCCGACCGGCCCGCCGGGCCGCCGCTGGACTCCGTCGCGGTGGCCGGGCTGTGGGCGCAGCTGATGAGCGTGCTGGGCTACGAGCGGTTCGGCGCGGCCGGCGGGGACATCGGCAGCCACGTGGCCCGCTACCTCGCGCTGGACCACCCGAACCGGGTGGTGGCCGTGCACCGCACCGACGCCGGTGTGCCGCTGTACGCCGGCGACCCGGCCGGCCTCACGCCCGAGGAGCGCGCCTGGCTGCGGGACGGGGCGGCCTGGGCGGCGGCCGAGGGCGCGTACGCGGCGGTGCACCGCACCAAACCGCAGACCGCCGCCGTCGGGCTGGGCGACTCCCCGGCGGGGCTGGCCGCGTGGATCGTGGAGAAGCTGCGGGCGTGGAGCGACTGCGGCGGCGACATCGAGCGGTCCTTCACCAGGGACGAGATCCTCACCGACGTCACCTTGTACTGGCTGACGGGCACGATCGGCTCGTCGATGCGCATGTACCGGGCGAACGCCGCGATCGCGCCCGCGCAGCTGGCCCGCCGGGTCGAGGTGCCCTCGGGTTTCGCGCTGTTCCCCGCCGACCTGCTGCGCCCGCCGCGGGCGTGGCTGGAGCGCACCGCCAACACCGTGCACGTGAGCGAGCCCCCGCGCGGCGGGCACTTCGCGGCCTTCGAGGAGCCCGAGCTCTACGCGCAGGAACTGCGCGACTTCTTCCGCCCCTACCGTCGCGCCGTCGCCTCTACCGCGCGGTGAAGTAGTCGCCCTTGGCGAAGTCCTCCAGGAGGCCGGGATGGACCGGCTCCCAGCCCAAGACCTGCCGGGTCCGGGCGGTGGAGGCCGGGCAGTCCAGGGCGATCAGGGACGCGAGGAACCCGAAGTGCTCCTCCAGCCGGTCGTCCGGGATGCCCGCGGCGGGCACGCCCAGGTGGTCGCCGATGCTTTGCGCCATCTCGCGCATCGGGATGCCTTCGTCGCCCACCGCGTGCCAGCGGGTGCCGGCCGGCGCGCTCTCCAGCGCCAGGCGGTACAGGCGGGCGGCGTCCAGGGTGTGCACCGACGGCCAGCGGTTGGTGCCCTGCCCGGGGTAGCCGGCCACGCCCTTGTCCCGGGCGATGCCGATCAGGGTCCGGGCGAAGCCGTGCCGGTCCAGGGCGCTGTGGGTGATGGGCGGCAGGCGCACCGCCGAGGAGCGCACGCCGCGTTCGGCCAGGCCCACCACGGCGTTCTCGGCGTCGCCGCGGCCGGGGGCGGTGGGCGCGTCCTGCTCGGTGGCCGGCCGGCCCAGGCCCGCCGCCATGGTGGTGCCCGAGGAGATCACGAACGGCTTGCCGGTGCCGGCCAGGGCGTCGCCGAAGGCGTGCACGACGGTCATTTCCGCGGCGATCGCGCCGGCGAAGTCCCCGGTGCGCATCAGGTCGTGCTTGTAGGCGAGGTGGACGACGCCGTCGGCGTCCGCGGCCGCCTCCTGCAGCCCGGCCAGGTCGTCGATGTCGCCGCGGCGCACGGCCGCGCCGAACGCGGTGACGGCCGCCGCGGAGGCGTCGGAGCGCGCGAGGCCGACGACCTCGTGCCCGGCGGCCAGGAGTTCGGGGACGACCGCCGAGCCGAGGTGGCCGGACGCGCCGGTGACGAATACACGCATGGTGGCTCCAGGTGCGGGAGACGTGCCCCACTCCGTGATGGGACTTGGTCCTATCACCCTAGCACTGCGATGGGACCGAGTCCCATCACCTAGAATGTGGCCATGGCCAGATGGGAACCCAACCCGCGGGAGCGCCTGGAGCGCGCCGCGCTCGCCCTGTTCGTCGAGCACGGCTACGAGGCCACCACCGTCGCCGGGATCGCGGACCGGGCCGGGCTGACCAAGAGCACGTTCTTCCGGCACTTCGCCGACAAGCGCGAGGTCCTCTTCGGCGGGCAGGACGCCCTGGCCGACGGCTTCGGCGAGGCGATCCGCACCGCACCGCCGGGGACGGCGAGCGTCGACCTGCTGGCCGCGGCCCTGCTGGCCGCCGCCCCCTTCTTCGGCCCGGAGCGCCACGACCTGGGCCGACAGCGGCGCACGGTGATAGCCGCCAACAGCGAACTGCAGGAACGCGAACTGCTCAAGCGGGCCCGCCTTGCCGCCGTCATCGCCGACGCCCTGCGCGAGCGCGGCACGCCCGAGACGGCCGCACGCCTTGCCGCCGAGGTGGGGGTCCTGGCGTTCGGCACCGCCTACGCGCGCTGGGCCGAACCGGACAACCGGCAGCCGTATCCGCAGATCGCGCACGCGGTGCTGGCCGAACTGCGGGCCTGCGCCGCGGACCTCGGCGCGCAGGCCCCCGCACCGGCCTGACCCGCCCTCCCGTCGCGGCCCGTTGGATCGTGAAGTGCCCGGGACGACGCGGCCCCGGCGGGGGACGGCGGCCGTACGCGATGACCGGGCGGATGGCGGGAGTTGGGGATAAGCTGCGCGCCGTCGTGCTTTGTCGGGCACGACGGGAATGGCACCGGCCTGCCGTACGGCCCCCTTTTTTCGAGTTTTCGAGTTCTCCGATCGCGAGGAATCCCTTGGTGAGCGACCCGATCGTCGTCATAGGTGCCGGCCCGGTCGGGCTCACTGCCGCGGGCGAACTGGCCCGCAGGGGCGTGCCGGTGCGCATCTTCGACCAACTGGCGCAGCCCACCGGCCAGTCGCGCGCGATCCTGGTCCACGCCCGCAGCCTGGAGATGCTCGAGCGCATCGGCGTCGTCGAGGAGATCATCGCCGCGGGCGTGCGGACCGAGGCGATGGAACTGCACACCGCGGGCCGGTCGGTCGGGCGGATCGAACTGGGCCTGGTCGACAGCCCCTTCCCGTACACGGTGACCATCGCGCAGACCGAGACCGAACGGATCCTCACCGCGGCTCTGGCCCGCAACGGCGTGAGTGTGGAACGCGGCATCACCCTGACCGGCCTGGACCAGGACGACAGCGGCGTGCGGGCGGTGCTGCGGCACGCCGACGGGCGCGAGGAGGGGCTCGCGGCGTCCTGGCTGGTGGGGGCCGACGGCGGTCACAGCAGCGTGCGGCACCTGGTCGGCAGCGCCCTGGCCGGGTCCTTCCACGGCGAGCGGTTCCTGATGGGCGATGTCCACGCCGCCCACGACTTCGACCCGCACACCATGTACACGTTCTTCTCGCCGCACGCCGGGCCGCTGCTGGTGTTCCCGATGACGGGTGACCGGATGCGGCTGATCGCGCAGATCCCGGACGGCGCGCAGGGGCCGGCCACGCAGGAGTGGCTCCAGCAGGTCGTCGACGAGCGCTGCGGGCGGATCCGGATCCGGAACTCGCTGTGGCTGACGACGTTCGACATCCATCACGCGCAGGTGCCGCAGTACCGAGTGGGCCGGGTGTTCCTGGCCGGCGACGCCGCGCACGTGCACAGCCCGGCCGGCGGCCAGGGCATGAACACCGGCATCCAGGACGCGTACAACCTCGGCTGGAAGCTCGCGCTGGGCCGCACGGGGCCGGCCGGCTCGGCGCTGCTGGACAGCTACCACGCCGAGCGCCACCCGGTCGGCGCGCAGGTCATCGCGTTCACCACGGCTCTGACCCGGGCCGGCACGCTTGCCGGACCGATCGCGCAGAAGCTGCGCGACGGGGCGATGCACGCCTTCACCGCGCTCGCCCCGGTGCGCCTGGCGATGGCCGACAAGACCGAGGAAACCAGCCTGTCCTACCGGCACAGCCCGCTGGTCGTGGCCTCCCCCGGCCGCCCGCACCTGACGGGCGGGGACCACCTGCCGCACGCCGGCGACGCGCTGCGTGCCGTGCTCGCCCGCGAGGCGGGCCACGTCCTGCTCACCCTGGTCCCCGGCGAGGACCCGGTGCCGCCGCCGGTGGCCGGCGTGCCCGTATCCGGCCTGCGGCAGATCCTGGTCAGCGCTTCCGGCGCGACCCGCGACGGCTACGACCAAGTGCTCGCCGACCCGTCCGGCACGGCCGCCGCCCGGTACGCGCTGCCCCGCGGCGGACGCGTCCTGATCCGCCCGGACGGGTATGTCGCGGCGGTCGCCTCCCTGGAAGACCAGGCGCCGCTGCACGCGTACGGGGCGCTGCTTTCGGCCGCGGGGTCCGGCGCGGTCGGGGTCGGGCCGGCGGCCGGGTGACGTGATGCCCGGTGGCCGAAAGACGGCGGCGTCGACCTGGGCCGGGGACAGGGCGCCGGAGTTGTTGAAGTAGACCCAGTTGACCTTCTCGTCCCAGGTGCGCTGGCCGGTGAAGGGCAGGTCGATGAACCACTCGTTGAAGTCGATGGTCATCGCCTCGCGGGGGTAGTACTTGCCGCTGGAGGTGAAGTACTGCTGGCCGTCGACGTAGTAGGTCACGGTGCCGTTGGCGACCGTCATCACCAGGGTGTGCCAGCCCTGGAGGGAGTTGATGACGTTGTGGGTGACCCGGTCCATCGCGTCGGCGCTGTACCAGGTGGTGGTGTAGAGGGTGGGGCCGGGCGCGCCCCAGCCGCCGTTGGGTAGGTACTCGTTGTCCAGTTCGCTGTACAGCGAGTCGTCCGGGGTGATCGTGTAGAACGTCTCGTTGACGTGGTCGCCGTTGGTGCCGGTGGTCGGCTGGTCGTTGAAGTAGACGCGGGCGGCGTAGGTGCCGGTGAGGAACTTGCGCTGGGTGGTGTCGATCTCGGCCTGCGTGGTGCCGGCGGTGGTGCCGTCGGTGGTGGCGCGCATCTGCATGACGCGGCCGCCCTGCGCGGAGGAGTCGGCGGGGAAGCTGAACGCGCCGGCCGACCAGGTGTTCTGGATGCCGGGGCCGCCGGAGCCGGTGCGGATCGACCAGCCGTGGGAGGCCAGGGCGGAGTCGGTCGGGCCGGTGTAGTGGAAGTCGTCGAAGAGGGTGCCGCTGCCGGCCGGCGGGGGCGAGGTCGGGGGCGGGCTGGTGGGCGGCGGCGAGGTGGGCGGGGTGCCGCCGCCGGGCTCGGTCCCCCAGGACAGCGCGCCGCCGATGTAGCCGGTGACCACGGAGGAGGGGGTGTAGGCGCTGTCGGCGGCGGTGAAGGAGTAGTCGTTGGCCTGGTTGACGTTCTGCCAGTCCGCGCGGTGCAGGCGCAGTTGCATGTCGCCGGTGTCGGCGCCGGGGGCCAGGGTGCCGGCCGCGGCGGTGAAGCCGATCTGCAGGTAGTGGTCGGCGGTCGCGGTGGGCCGGTCCAGGGCCACGACGGTGCCGCTGAGGTCGGCGCAGCCCACGTGCGCCCAGGCGCACTGGAAGGTGTACGAGGACGCGCCGTCGGCGGTGAAGTAGTACCGCACCGTCACGTTGCTCAGCGCGAGCGGGCTGCTGCCGGTGTTGACCACTTCCAGCCAGGGGTCGATCTCGCTGGTGGACGCCTGGGAGGCGGTGGTCTTGTACTCCACCGTCAGCGGCGCGGCGGCCGCGTGGGCGGGGCGTACGGCGGGGTAGACGGCGGTGGCGGCCAGGGCCAGGCCGAGCGCGGCCACGGACAGCCGCACACGGCCGGCCCGGCCGGCGCGGCCGTATCCCGCGGCGCGGGCGTTGGGGTGATCCATCGTTCTCCTTGCGGTCGGAGGGGGGAAGGCCGGTGCGGGCCGGACCGGGTCGGTTCAGGCGATGCCAAGGAGGTCCAGGAAGTGCAGGGAATGCAGGGAGTACGGGGGTGCAGGGGGCGCTCTGCCGCGGCGGGGGCGCGGTCGGCATGAGAGGGGGAGCCCCGCCCTCATGGACTGACCACTGGTCACTTTCTATGCCGCGGCCGTGCACCACAGTGAAGTGAACGGCAGGTTCCTGTCAATGACCCGCGGGCAACTTCGAACCGCCCGTACTCTGCTGTCTCTTCGCGACGAAGGGAGCGCGGGGGCCGCTTGCGGGCCGGGCCTCTTGAGATGACCACTGGTCCTGTGTGAGGGTGGAGATCGTTCAGGGTGTGTCGCCCGGCCCGTGCGTGGAATGCCGGCCCGTGACCGCCGTCACCTCTTCCGGGACGATGACACCGTGACGACTGCCAAGAAGCCCGCGGCCCGCAGCGCCGCCAAGCGGGACCGGGTGCGTGCCCATCTGCTCGACATCATCGAGCGGTCCGGGCCGGGCACGGGGCTGGCGGCCGAGCGGGACCTGGCCGCGGAGCTGGGTGTCTCCCGGCCCACGGTCCGTGCGGCCGTGGAGGATCTGGCCCGCAGCGGGCTGCTGGTGCGCCGGCACGGGCAGGGCACGTTCACCGCACCGCACAAGATCACCCAGGAGATGACGGGGACGACGACCAACGCGCTGGCCGTGCCGCCCGCCGAGGGCGAGTGGACCAGCCATGTGGTCGACTTCGCGACGGTTGCGGCCGGGCCGACCCGGGCCGCGCGGCTGGCGCTGGCGCCGGACCAGGAGATCGTGCGGGTCACCCGGCTGCGTCACGTCGACGGGGCGCCGGTGTCGATCGAGCGCCTGGAGATACCGGCGGCGGCCGTCCCGGGTCTGGGGCCGGCGGACATGGAGGCCGGCAACTTCTACCACCTGCTGCGCGACCGCTACGGCATCCAGGTCATGGACGCGGTCCAGACGCTGGAGCCGACGGTGGCCAACCCCGATCAGGCCGATCTGCTGGACTGCCCGGTCTTCGCGCCGCTGCTCCAGGTCACCCGTACCACCCGTGACACCACCGGCCGCACCGTGGAGTTCGCCCACTCCGTCTACCGCGGGGACCGCTACCGCATCACCTCCAAGCTCCGCTTCGACGCGGACTCCGGCTGACCGGCCGTACAGGAGCGAGCCGCCGCAGTGCGGCGGATTCCGCTTCCGGAACCGGCTCGGAACCGGCTCCCCGACGGGTCGTCAGTGTGCGCCCGGCGCACCGCGCACACCGCCCATGACCTGGGCATAGTCATCTCCGCACGCCTCGCGGACGCGCTATGCGTGTAGCGCACACACGGCAATTCCGGAGAAGTCCCCGGCCGCTGCCGGAGTAGCGTCAAGAAGCGGACTTCTCCGGCGGGTCGGGCACAAAGTGATCTCGCTCGCCATTGGCATATACCTGATCGTTTGCGCATGTCTCTGACGTGTGCGCGTATTTACCCGGAAGAGAGATGATGAGCAGAAATGTCAATTTCTGGGTCGCCTTTTGACGACATTGTGGTAGGTGCGGGGGCGGCCGGGGTGCCGCTGGCGGTGCGGCTGAGCGAGGACCCGGCGCGGCGGGTCGCTCTGGTCGAGGCCGGTCCCCACTACCCGGCGCCGGCCGACATGCCGCAGGACCTGCTGACCGCGAACATCATGTCGATGTCGGCGCACGACTGGCAGTTCTCCGCCCGGGCCGTGACCGGCCGGGCGATCAGGTTCCCGCGCGGCAAGGTGGTGGGCGGCTCGTCCGCGGTCGGGGGCACGGTCGCGCTGCGCGGCATCCCGGACGACTTCGACGAGTGGGCGGCCGGCGGCAACCCGCAGTGGTCGTGGGAGAAGGTGCTGCCGTACTACCGGGTGATGGAGGACGACCTGGACTTCGGCGGGGAGTTCCACGGCAGCGGCGGCCCGATCCCGATCCGCCGGTTCCCGGTCGAGGAGATGACCCCCGTCCAGCAGGCGTTCCTCGAGGTGTGCACGGCCCACGGCTTTCCCTGGGTCGAGGACCACAACCACCCGTACGCCACCGGGGTCGGGCCCATGCCCTCCAACCGGCGCGACCCCACGGTCCGGATATCCACCGCGATGGGCTACCTGCCGGCGGTGCGCGGCCGGCAGAACCTGACCATCCTGCCCGGGGCGCTGGTCCAGCGGGTGCTGATCCGCGACGGGCGCGCGTACGGGGTGGAGCTGGTGGACGGCGCCCGTACCGAGCAGATCACCGCGCGCCGGGTGATCCTGGCCGCCGGGACGATCGGCTCACCGGCGATCCTGCTGCGCTCGGGCATCGGCCCGGCCGAGGACGTGCGCCGGCTCGGGCTCGACGTGCGGGCCGACCTGCCCGGCGTCGGCGAGGGCCTCAACGACCACCCGCGCACAGGGGTGTTCATGACGCCCCGGCCCGGCGCGGAGAACTTCGGCGAGCCGGTCGGCCAGACCGTGCTGCGCACCACCGCGCCCGGCTCGGCCGAGACCAACGACATGCACTACTACATGGTCAACGGGTTCGACCTGACCCAGCAGTTCCCCGACCTGCGGCAGATCGCCGGCGGCGACCGCATCTTCGGCGTGATGGTGGTCGACCAGCGCCCCCACGCCCGCGGCCGGCTCACCCTGACCTCCACCGACCCGCACGAGCACCCGCGGATCGACCTGAACTACCTGTCCGACGAGCGCGACTACCGCACCTTCACCGACGGCGTCCGGCTGGCCTGGGAGCTGGCCAACGCCGACCCCATCCGCAAACGCGGCGACCACTTCGTCCTGATCGACGAGTCCACCCTGGACTCGGAGGAGGGCATGCGGGCGTACCTGCGCGCGACCGTGGACAGCACCTACCACCCGGTGGGCACCGTCCGGATGGGCCCGGCCACCGATCCGGCCGCCGTGGTCGACCAGTACGGCGCGGTGCACGGCATCCAGGCGCTGCACGTGGCGGACGCCTCGATCATGCCCTCGCACGTGCGGGCCAACACGAACCTGACCTCGATCATGATCGGGGAACGGGCCGCCGCCCTGCTCGGGCAGCGCTGACCCCTCCCTCCCCCCCCAGCTCCCTCCCTCGCCCCGACCGTCGTCCTTCCGACCGATCCGTTCCCACCGATCCGTTCCCACCGATCCGTCCCGACTGATCCGTTCCGACTGATCCTGAGAGGCATCGTGTCGCTTACCGAGATCCCCACCCGGGAAGAGCTGGTCCGCGCGGTCTCCGGCGTCACGCCGGTGATCCGGGCCAAGGCCGCATGGGCGGCCGAACACCGCCGGCTGCACGAGGAGACCTTCGAGGCGCTGGCCGACGCCGGCGTGTTCAGAATGCGGATGCCTGCCCGCTTCGGCGGCTACGAGTGCGACGCGCGGACCATGGCCGAGGTCGCCGACGTCCTGGCCCGCGCGGACGGCTCGGCCTCCTGGGTGGCGGCCACCTCCTGGATTCCCACCTGGGTGCTGGGCCTGTTCCCCGACGAGGTCCAGGACGAGGTCTTCGCCACCCCGGACGTGCGGCTGAGCTCCACCATCGGCCCGGGCACCGCCACCGCCGTGCCCGCCCCCGGCGGCATCGTGGTCAACGGCGCCTGGCCGTTCATCAGCGGCGCCGCCGGCAGCCACTGGCAGCAGATCATGGCGATCCTGCTGGACCCGGCCGGCGAACCGTACCCCGTCATGGGCATGGTCCCCACCGCCGAACTGGAGATCGTCGACGACTGGTACGCCGCCGGGCTGCGCGGCACCGGCAGCGTCACCACGCTCGCCCGGGACCTGTTCGTCCCCCAGGAACGCATCGTGCCCGTACCGGCGCTGCTGGGCGGGCAGTCCGCCTCCAAGAAGAACGCGGAGGCCCCGATGTACCGGGCCCCGCTGATCATGGTGGCCGCCGCCTCCACGGTCGGGACCTGCGTCGGGATGGCGCGGGCGGTCGCCGACGCCTTCTTCGACCGGCTGCCCGGCCGCAGGATCACCTACACCGAGTACACCGACCAGGCCCAGGCCCCCGTCACCCACCTGCGGGTCGCCGAGGCCGCCCTGAAGATCGACGAGGCCGACTTCCACGCCCGCCGGCTGACCGAACTGCACGACGCCAAGTGCGCCACCGGCGAGGCCTGGACGCTGCACGAGCGCATCCGCAGCCGGGCCGACGAAGGGGCCGCGGCCCGACTCGCGCTGGAGGCGGCCGACCTGCTGGCCGCGGCCGGCGGCGGCTCCTCCGCGTACACCAAGGTCCCCCTGCAGGGCATGCTCGCGGACTTACGGACCTTCGCCCTGCACGGGATGATGACGCCGGACGTCAACACCGAGACGTACGGCCGCGTCCTGTGCGGGCTGCCCCCCAACACGATGTTCTTCTGAGACGCCCTCCGGCCTTACGGGGCGTCTCTTCTGCTGTGCCCCTCCGCACTTCCGTCGCGTTTCTTCTGTGGCGTTCTTCTCCGAACCCCTCGTCGGGAGCCTTGATGAAACTCGGGTTACAACTGCCCCAGCGCGCCGCGGCCGTGAAGGCCGCGGACCTCACCGCGTTCGCCCGCGACGCCGAACAGGCCGGCTACGCGAGCCTGTGGGCGTACGAACGGGTGCTCTTCCCCCTTCAGCCGGCCGACGGCATGTACGGCGTGCCGGGGCTGCCCTGGGATCCGTACTACCAGGACTGCGCCGATCCGCTGACCGTGCTGGGCATGGCCGCGGCCGTCACCGAACGGGTCCGCCTGGGGACCGCGCTGCTGGTCGCGCCGCTGCACCACACCCTGCTCCTGGCCCGGGCGCTGGCCACCCTGGACGTGGCCACCGGCGGCGGGCGGGTGGTGGCCGGGCTCGGCGGCGGCTGGTCCACCGACGAGTACCGGGCGATCGGCGCGGACTTCACCGCCCGCGGACGGTCCATGGACGAGACAGCGCAGGCCCTGCGCGCTCTGTGGGGGCCCGACCCCGTCACCTACCGCAACAGCGCCATCTCGATCGACCACGCCCTGGTCAACCCCAAGCCCGCCGGGCCGATCCCGCTGGTCTTCGGCGGCTCCAGCCCCGCCGCGTTCCGGCGGATCGCCGCGCACGGCGACGGCTGGTTCCCCGTCGGCACCACCGGCGAACCGCTGGCCGCGGCCTGGCGGCGGCTGCGGGAGCTGACCGAGGCGACCGGCCGCGACCCCGACCGGCTCCTGCTGCTGCCGGTCGCGATCGTCCACCTGAGCGACCGGCCGGCCGGGGCGGACCGGATGCCGTTCCAGGGCAGCCTCGACCAGGTGCTGGACGACCTGGCCGGCGCGGCGAAGGCCGGCGCCCACGAGGCGATCCTCTCCCTGGACCGCACCCCCGGCGACCCGGCCGCCACCGACCCGGCCGCCCTGGCCGAACGCGCCGCCGCACTGCACACCGCGGCCCGCTCGGCCGGACTGCTCGACTGAAAGATCGCCTGATCGGCTGAAGCCCTGCGGCACGGGGCACAGGGGGCAAGGCCCGGGGCAGGTCGCACCGGCCCGGCCCCGGGCCGGGTCACCTCACCCCACCGCCGCATCGCACGTCATGTGACGCCGGAGCACGTCACGCCGAGTCAGGTCGGCCGACGGGTCAGATCACCTCGGGTCAGGTGAGCAGCCAGGTCCTCCGTTCGATGGCGCCGCTGTCGTCGACGGAGAACTCGAAGACCGACAGCAGGCCGTCCAGGCCCGCCAGTTCACCGGTGGCGTTCTCGGTGATGACCGAGCCGCGGTACGTGCGCTCGTCGTCGGTGCCGAGCCGGCCGGCACCGAAACCGCGCCAACTGGCCAGGCCCGCCCCGTTGTCGGTCTTCAGGCCGCCCATCCACTCGCTGTACAGCCCGCCGCCGGGCCGGGCGATCGACCAGTACGTGCCGATGCTCGTGTACGGCTGCCCGCCGTACATGCCGTGGGCCTCGAAGGTGACCTCCACCTTGATCGCCCCGCCCTCGACGGAGACCACCCGGCGGCTGATGGTCCGCCCCTGCTCCTCGGTCAGTAACCCGCCCACGGTGATCGCCATGTGCCACCCGCTCCCGTCGCAATCCTCGAAACAGCCGCCTGCGCCGGCGGCGCGCTTGCGTCACGCAAGCATGCCAGGCGGGCCGGGCCCCCGCCACAACCGACGCAACCCGCACAAACCGGCGGCTCCCGTCAGGGGCCGACCGGGGGACGGATGGGGACGGATGGGGGGACGGGTGGGGCGGGGTGGCTCAGGGCGTCCGGCCGTGGCGGCGGGAAAGCGCGGAGCCGGCCAGCGAGTTGTGGACGGTGAAGGCGACGGTGCCGGGCAGGTAGCGGTCCTCGGACCATTCCACCGGCGTGCCGGCCGGGTCGGTGGAGCGGCGGCGTTCGCGCAGCAGGGGCGCGCCGGGCGGGCAGTCCAGCAGCCGCGCGTCGTCGGCGTCGGCCGTGGTCACGTCGATGGTGTGGTCGGCGTCGGCGAAGACCACGCCCTGCTCCTGCAGGGGCTCGGTGTGCGAGACCGCGTCCGGGGGGATCGCCGCGGCCAACTCCCCCACCCACAACGGGTACAGGGACCGCTCCACCATCACCGGGCGGCCCGACAGGGTGCGCACCCGCAGCACCAGGACGACCTGCGCGCCGGCCTCCAGCCGCAGCTGCTCGCGCTCCTCGGCGTCGGCCGGGCGCCGCTCGACGCGCTCCACCCGCCCGCCGGGTTCCTCGCCCAGGGAGCGCGCCCAACTGGTGAAGCTCACCAGTTCGGCGAAGCTCTGCACCCGGGCGGTGCCCAGCACCACGCGCCGGGTGCCGCGCCGGGAGGTGACCAGGCCGTCGGCGCGCAGCGCCCCCAGCGCCTGGCGGATGGTGCCGCGGGAGACGCCGTACCGCTCGGCCAGCGCGCTCTCGGCCGGCAGCCGGCCGCCGGACCCGTACTCGCCGGCCGCTATCGCCTCGCGCAGATCGGCCGCGACCTTGCGGTACAGGGTGCCCTTCGCCGGCTCCGCACTCCCGTCCTGCAAGATCCCTCCTCTGTCGGCTCCGTCAGCTCTGTCGGCTCACGGGGCACCACCGGCCCCGCTGGACCCTATCCGCTCCCCGCCCGCCGCGCGCCACCCCCGGGCGCCCCCCGGGCGCCCCCCGGGCGCCCCCCGGACACCTGTCCGGGCGGCCCTGCGGCGGCCCTTGGGGGGGCCGTGGCGTCCGGTAGCCGGGCGGCTACAAGCGGACGGCGAGATTCCTGTTCCATCCCCCGGCCGTCGCCCGGCCGTTCATCTTCCGGCCACCGGCGTCCGGCGTACTGACCCAAGTTGTACAGCCAACATGTTGTACAGCCAACATCGGTGCTCCGTCGACGGCCCGGGGGAAACTCCGCCGCTCGCACGTTCCCCCCTGGAGGACATTCCCGTGACAGCCCCCCGTTTGCGAGCCGCGGCCGTGGCCGCCGGGCTCGCCGCCGCGGCCCTGGCGCTTTCCGCCTGCGGTTCCGAGACCTCGGCCTCCCACGCCGGCAGCGGCGGCACGAACGCGGCCACCGCCACCTCCGCCGCGGACTTCGGCGGCATGGACGCTCTGGTGGCCGCCGCGAAGAAGGAGGGCACCCTCAACGCGATCGCCCTGCCGCCGGACTGGGCCAACTACGGCGCGGTGATCGCCGCGTTCGAGAAGAAGTACGGCATCAAGGTGTCGGACGAGAACCCGGACGGCTCCAGCCAGGACGAGATCAACGCGATCACCTCCCGCAAGGGCCAAAACCGCGCCCCGGACGTGGTGGACCTGGGCAACTCCTTCGCGCTGAGCGCCGCGGCCCAGGGCATCCTCGCCCCGTACAAGGTCGCCTCCTGGGACGACATCCCGCAGGCCCAGAAGGACCCGGGCGGCCTTCGCTACGACGACTACGGCGGCTACGTGTCGATCGGCTGCGACGCCAAGGCCGTCAAGGTCTGCCCGACCACCTTCGCGGAGCTGCTGGGGCCGCAGTACAAGGGCAAGGTGGCGCTCAACGGCGACCCGACCAAGTCCGGTTCGGCCTTCGGCGGGGTCTTCGCGGCGGCGCTGGCCAGCGGCGGGTCGCTGGACGACATCCAGCCCGGCCTGGACTTCTTCCACAAGCTCAAGGCGAACGGCAACTTCAACCCGGTGGAGTCCACCCCGGCGACCGTCGAGAAGGGCGAGACGCCGATCAGCATCGACTGGGACTACCTGAACGCCGGCTACGCCAAGGAGTTCGCGGCCAAGGGCCTGGACTGGAAGGTGTCGGTGCCCTCCGACGGCCAGTACGCGCAGTACTACAGCCAGGCCATCAACAAGGACGCCCCGCACCCGGCCGCCGCCCGCCTGTGGGAGGAGTTCCTCTACAGCCCCCAGGGCCAGAACCTGTGGCTGCAGGGCTTCTCCCGGCCCGCGGAGATGCCGGCGATGACGACCAAGGGCACCGTGGACCAGCAGGCGGCCGCCAAGCTGCCCGCGGTCACCGGCACCCCGTCCTTCCCGACCTCCGCCCAGGTCGACGCGGCCCAGAAGGCCGTGCTCGCCGGCTGGTCCAAGGCCGTGAGCTGACAGCGGCGATGACCACGGCCCGCGCCGCGGCGCCGTCCTCCGCCGCCGGCCCCTCCCGACAGGGGGCCGGCGGCGGCCCGGCCGCCGCCACCACTGATGCTGCACCGCGTGCACCTCGCAAGGACGTCCCCCGCCGCCGGCCGCGCAACGCCGGCTGGCTGGCCGTCCTGCCCCTGATCGTCTTCGTGCTCGTCGTCTTCGGACTGCCCGCCTTCGCGATCGTCACGGGCGCGTTCAAGACCGCGCCCGGCGCCCCCGGCGGCGTGCACTGGACCACCGGCAACCTCACCCAGTCGGTGCACGGCGCCTACCTGACCGCGCTGTGGGGCAGCGTGCGGCTGTCCGCCCTGACCGCCGCGCTCGGCGTGGTGCTCGGCCTGCCGCTGGCCCACGCGGTCCTCACCTCGCCCCTGCGCGCCCTGCGCGAGGCCGTGCTGGCCGCCTCCGGGGTGCTGGCCAACTTCGGCGGGGTGCCGCTGGCCTTCGCGTTCGTGGCCACCCTGGGCAACTCCGGCGAGCTGACCCGAGCCCTGGACCTGACCGGGCACGGCTGGAGCCTGTACTCCTTCACCGGCCTGACGGTGGTCTACCTGTACTTCCTGGTGCCGCTGATGGTGCTCACCATCACCCCCGCGCTGGAGGGCCTGCGCACCCAGTGGCGGGAGGCGGCGCAGAACAACGGCGCCACCACCGGCCAGTACTGGATCCACGTCGCCCTGCCCGTCCTGGCGCCCTCCCTGCTGGGCGGCTTCGTGCTGCTGTTCGGCAGCGCGTTCGCCGCCTACGCCACCGCCGCGGCGATCGTGGGCAGTTCGGTGCCGCTGATCACCCTGCAGATCGCCAATGCCCTGTCCGGGAACGTCCTGGCCGGCCAGGGCAACGTGGCCCTGGCCCTGAGCCTGGACATGATCGTGATCGCCGGCGCCGTCATGGCCCTGTACATCCCGCTGCAGCGCAGGAGCGCACGATGGCTGCACTGACCCCGCCCGCCACCCGAACCGGCACCGGCGCCTCCTCGCCCGCGCCGGCCCGTCCCCGTACGCGCGGCGGCGGAGGCCGCAGGGGCCGGCCGCGGCTGTGGCGCGGCCTGGTCGCGCTGATCGCCGCGGTGTACTTCCTCGGGCCGATGGCCTTCGCGGTGCTGTTCACCGTGGACGTGCCGCGCCAGGGCTGGACCCTGGACTCCTACCGCGGCATCCTGGGCGCCCCGGGCTTCTGGCCGGGCCTGCGGCTGACCCTGGAGCTGGCGGCCGCCACCATCGCCGTCACCCTCCTGCTGCTCGTGCCCGCCCTGATCGCGGTCCGGCTGACCGCGCCCAGGCTGCGCGTCCTGGTCGAAGTGCTGTGCTCACTGCCGCTGGTGGTCCCCGCGGTCGCACTGACCGCGGGCATCAGCTCGGTGCTGCGCTGGGGCCCGGACGACTTCGCCGACACCCCGCTGTTCCAGACCTTCAACGCCGTCCAGAACCCCGGCTTCCCCGTGGTGCTGCTGCTCGCCTACGTCCTGATGGCCCTGCCGCTGGCCTACCGGACCCTGGACGCGGGCCTGCGCGCACTGGACCTGGCCACCCTGGTCGAGGCCGCCCGCAACCTGGGGGCGAGCTGGCCGCGGACCGTCGTCCAGGTCGTCCTGCCCAACCTGCGCGGCGCCCTGCTGAACACCGCCTTCCTCACCCTGGCCCTGGTCCTCGGCGAGTACACCGTCGCCTCCATCCTCGGCTACCAGCCCTTCGCGGTGTGGATCGTCTCCCTCGGCGGCAGCGACGCCCAGGTCTCGGTGGCCGTCTCCGTCCTCAGCCTCGTCCTGACCTGGCTCCTGTTGCTGCTGCTCGCCGCCGCCGGACGCGCCCGGCGCCTCCCCCGCCTGCCCCGCAGGCACCGCGCCGCCGCCGACCCCGCCGCCGACCCCACTACTGCGGACCTGAATGCCCGTCCCACCGTCCGGGAGAACTCGTGACCGCCACCACCGCGCCCACCCCGCCCGCGCCCGCCGGCCCCGCCACCGCGGCAGGCGCCGGCGCCACCGTGGAGTTCCGCGGGCTGCACCGCCGCTTCGGCGCCACGGTCGCCCTCGAGGGCCTGGACCTGACCGCACGTCCCGGCGAACTGCTGGCGCTGCTCGGGCCGTCCGGCTGCGGCAAGACCACCGCGCTGCGAATGCTGGCCGGCTTCGAGCACCCCGACGCCGGCGAGGTCCTGGTCGACGGCAAGGACATCACGGGCGTGGCCGCCCACCGGCGCGGCACCGGCATGGTCTTCCAGTCCTACAGCCTCTTCCCGCACCTGACGGCCGCCGAGAACGTCGCCTTCGGGCTGCGGATGCGCGGCACCGGCAAGACGCAGCGGCAGCGCCGCGCGGCCGAACTGCTGGACCTGGTGGGCCTGGCCCACCTGGCCGGCCGGTTCCCGCACCAGATGTCCGGCGGGCAGCAGCAGCGGGTGGCGCTGGCCCGCGCCCTGGCGCTGCAGCCCCGGGTCCTGCTGCTGGACGAGCCGCTGTCCGCGCTGGACGCCAAGGTCCGCCTCGCCCTGCGCGAGGAGATCCGCCGGCTCCAGCAGGACCTGGGGATCACCACCTTGTTCGTCACCCACGACCAGGAGGAGGCCCTGTCGATGGCCGACCGGGTCGCCGTACTGCGCGCCGGACGCCTGGAACAGGTCGCCGCACCCGCCCAGTTGTACGCGCGGCCGGCCACCGCCTTCGTCGCCGAGTTCGTCGGCACGATGAGCCGTATCCCCGCGGCCCGCTCCGGCACGGACCGGGTGCAGGTGCTGGGCGTACGGCTGCCGGTGGACGGCGACCTGCCCGCCGACGGCGAACTGGACGTCCTGGTACGGCCCGAGGCCCTGCGGATGAGCGCCGACCCGCGCGGCACCGCCACCGTGATGGGCGCCTCCTTCCTCGGCGCGACCACCCGCCTCACCGTGCGGCTGGCCGACGGCACCGAGGTCAAGGCCGACCTGCCCACCGACACCGCGGCCGGCCTGCCCGTCGGCTCCCCCGCCACCGTCGCGCTGCCGGACCGCCCGGTACTGGTGGACCGCCGCCGCACCCCCTGACACACACCCCCGACCCGCCCCCTGACGCAGCGCCCGGCGACGGACGCCGCGGCACGCGACGCCCCCCGCGGGGCCGCCTGCCGCGGCGCCCGGCCACGCGCTGCGCGGCCCGCGAGACGCCCGCGACCCGGGCAGCGACCGGGCGCCGCCACGGCCGTACCCCGGCCGTACGGCCGCCCGCGCGCCGGGCCGCGGCTTCCCGCGACACCCCTTGAGGAACGTACCGAGTGCACTCCCGTACCACCCCGGTCCCGCCCGCCGCCGTCCTGTTCGACATGGACGGCACCCTCGTCGACACCGAGCACCTGTGGTGGCAGACCGTCGCCGAGACCGCCCGCGCCCTGGGACACCGGGCCACCGACGCCGACCTGCCGGACGTGCTGGGCCGCCCCGTCGCGCACACCGCCGGCCACCTGCACCGCGCCACCGGCGGGACCGTGCCCCAGGCGCGGATCGCCCACGACCTGGAAGCCGCCTTCACCGCCCGCGTCGCCACGCAGGCCCGGCCCCGCCCGGGCGCACTGACGCTGCTCGCCCGGCTGCGGGCCGCCGGCATCCCCGCGGCCCTGGTCACCGCCTCGCCGCGGCACGTGGCCGACGTGGTGCTGCGCACTCTGGGCGCGCACTGGTTCGCGCTGACCGTGGCCGCCGAGGACACCGCCCGCACCAAACCCGACCCCGACCCCTACCTGCGGGCGGCCGAACTGCTCGGCGTGGCACCCGGGGACTGCGTGGTGGTCGAGGACAGCCCGGTCGGACTGGCCGCCGCCCTGGCCGCGGGCTGCGCGGCGATCGCGGTGCCCTCCACCGTCCCCATCCCCCCGGGGCCCGGCGTGGTCGTCGTCGCGAGTTTGGAGGACGTCGACCTGGCGCTGCTGTCCGCGCTCGCCACCGCCGGGACCTGACCCGCGCCCGAAAAAACCCGCCGGGAACCATGGGGAGCCCCGGGGAGCCCACCTGGGAACCAACGGGAGTACGAGGAGCCACCGTTGCCGTATCTGCTGCTCGCCCTCGCCATCGCCTGCGAGGTCTGCGCCACCAGTTGTCTGAAACTCACCGACGGCTACACGCGGTTGTGGCCCACCCTCGCGGTCGCCGCCGGCTACGTGCTGTCGTTCGTGCTGCTGGGCCGGGCGCTGACCCGTATCCCCGTCTCGATCGCCTACGCGGTCTGGTCCGGGGCGGGCACCGCGGCGGTCGCCGTCATCGGGGCGGCGGCCTTCGGCGAAACCCTGGGCCGGCCGCAGTGGACGGGCATCGCCCTGGTCATCGCCGGGGTCGTGGCACTGAACTTCCACGGCGCCGCCTGACCCGCACACCGGGCCCGCACCACCGGCCCGCGCTCCCCGGCCCCCTGCGACGACGGCCCGGTTCCCCGGCCGGCCCGGCTGCCCGGGGTGACTTTTCGGCCACCGACCGGCCGCAGGCCACACGCGGTTCACGCGGCCGTTGCGGGCGGGCCGCTTACTGGAACGAAAGTTGTACAGCCAACTGGCCCGCGGTGGCCGCGGCCCGGCACTGCCCGGGGCCGCGGCCACCGCTCCCCCGCCGGGCCGGTACGACAGCCCGGCCCGCGCCGGGCGCCGCTGCCCCCCTGCCCCGGGCGCCCCGCCCCGGCCGTGGCGGACCGGGCAGACCGGACGGAAAGGAATCGCGTTTCCCATGCCACCCCAGCCCGCCGACGCGGCCGCCTCCAGCACCCTCGCCCTGGCATCGCCCGCCGCACCGCGCGTGGGCGACAGACTCACCTTCGCCTGGAGCACCGACAAGCCCTCCGCCAAGAACTGGATCGGCCTCTACGGCCCCGGCACCTCCCCGGGCAACGGCTCCTCCTGGGTGTGGACCTACGTGCCGCAGGCCGCCTCCGGCACCACCACCGTCGACACCCGCACCCTGGCCGGCGGCCCCTACACCGCGTACCTGCTCTACAACGACGGCAACCAGATCCTGGCCACCGCCGCGCCGGTCACCTTCACCGAGTCCGGCGACAGCCTCGCCCTGGCCACGCCCGCGCCGCACGAGGGCGAAAAGCTCACCTTCACCTGGACCACCGCCTCCGCCGACGCCAAGAACTGGATCGGCATCTACGACGGAGACCGGCAGCCCGGCAACGGCGCCTCCCTCGTATGGGCCTACTCCGCCGCCGCCTCCGGCACCCTCACCCTGGACACCTCCGGCCTGACCGGCGGCCCGTACACCGCCTATCTGCTCTACAGCGACCGGTACGCGATCCTGGCCCGCACGGCGGCGTTCTCCTTCACCCCGGTGGTGCCGCCGCACGAGGCGGTGGACGCGGTCACCGCGCCGGTCACCGCGGGCGAGAGCGTACGGGTGCCGCTGGGCAATCTGTGGATCCGCCCCGAGGGCAACAAGCCCGGCACCCCCGCCTACACCCGCATCGGCGGCGACTCCTGGCTGACCGTCAGCGGCGACGGCACCGTCACCGCCACCGCGCCGGCCCGCGCCCCCAAGCAGGCCGGCCGGATCGTGGTCGGCGTGCAGGACAGCGCCGCGGGCGCCGACACGGTGACCGTGCAGGTCCCGGTCCGCTCACCCAAGGACGACCTCACCCTCAAGGTCGCCTCGCTGAACCTGTGGGACGCCGGCGCGCACGTGGACGGGCCGCTGGAGAAGCAGGCCCGCGTGGCCTTGACCCAGAACCTGGACGTGGTGGCGCTGCAGGAGACCGGCACGGACGCCGCGCAGGCGCTCGGGCAGGCGCTGGGCTGGTACGTCCACCAGGCCCCTTCGGGCCTGGGCGTGGTCAGCCGCCACCCGCTGACGGAGGTCAGCGACCCCACGGCGGACCTGCCCGCGCTGGCCGTCACGCTGCTGCTGCCCGGCGGCGTGAAGGTGCGGCTGTGGGCGGCGCAGCTCGACGAGGCCGCCTACGGCCCCTACGCGGTGGCGGCGCACCCGGACCCGGCCGGCCTGGTCGCCGCCGAACTGGCCACCCTGCGCTACCGGCAGGCGAGGGCGCTGGCCGCCGCCATGCGCCGCGACCTGGCCTCGCACACCCCGGTGATCCTCGCGGCGGGCCTGGCCTCCCCCTCGCACCTGGACTGGACCGCGCGCACCGCCGCCGCCCACGGCGCCACCGGCGCGGTGCCCTGGCCGGTCACCCGCGCCCTGGAGCAGGCCGGCCTGACCGACGCCTTCCGCCAGGTCCACCCCGACCCGGCGGGCACGCCCGGCATCACCTGGTCGCCGGTGCGCCCCACCCACGACGACAGCGGCAACGACAGCGGCCCGGAGCCGCAGGACCGGATCGACCAGGTGCAGTACGCCGGGTCGCTGACGGTCGTGGAGGCCCACGCCCTGACGACCGGCTGGCCGCGCCCGGTGCCCGGGACCGCCGCCAACGGCTGGCCCTCCGACCATGCCGCGGCCGTCGTCACCTTCGCGCTGCGCGCCGCCCGCTGACCCGCCCTCGTACCGGACCCGCAAAGGACTCCCCCGCCATGACCCCGATCAGCCGCCGCACCTTCGTCGGCGCGGCCGCGGCCGCCGGAGCGACCGCCGCCGGACTGCCCGCCACCGCGGCCCACGCCGACACCCCGACCGATGCCGTAACCGATACCGATGCGGCCGGGCGGCACGGCAGCATCGCCGACGTCAAGCACGTCGTCGTCCTGATGCAGGAGAACCGCAGCTTCGACCACTACCTGGGCACCCTGTCCGGGGTGCGCGGCTTCGACGACAAGCAGGGCGTGGTCCTGCCCGGCAACAGCCCGGTCTTCCGCCAGCCCGACAGCGGCCGCGCCGAGGGCTATTCGCTGCCGTTCCGTTTCGACACCACCGTCTTCAAGGCGCAGGACTTCGGCGGCCTGGACCACGGCTGGGCCTCCGGCCACCTGGCGGTCAACAACGGCGCGCAGAACCGGTGGGTGGCCGCCAAGGGCCGCCTGACCATGGGCTACTTCACCCGGGACGACATCCCCTTCCAGTACGCCATGGCCGACGCCTTCACCGTGTGCGACAGCTACTTCACCTCGCTGAACGGCCCCACCGACCCCAACCGCCTGTACCTGTGGACGGGCACCGCGGGCCCCGGCACCGACGGCACGACGGGGCCGTTCACCGACAACTCGATCGTCACCGAGAACCCGGTCGGCGACTGGACGACGTACGCCGAGCGGCTCCAGGACGCCGGGATCACCTGGCGCGTCTACCACAATCCGGATGGTTCGGACAACGAGAACGGCGACTACGACGACAACGCGCTGTCGTACTTCCAGCAGTTCGTGCATGCGCCGAAGGACTCGCCGCTGTTCACGAACGCCATGACCAGGCACGACCTGTCGGCCTTCGACGCGGACTGCCGCAGCGGCCAACTGCCTGCGGTGTCCTGGCTGGTGGCCCCGTTCAACTACTGCGAGCACCCCTCCGCCGGCCCGGACTGGGGCGCGTGGTGGGTCAACCAGGCGCTGCAGTCGCTGATGGCCAACCCCGAGGTGTGGCGCAGCACCGTCTTCCTGGTGATGTACGACGAGAACGACGGCTTCTTCGACCACGTGGTGCCCCCCTACGCCGAGGCCGGCACCGCGGGCGAGTTCGTGGACGGCACCCCGATCGGCCTGGGCAGCCGGGTGCCGATGTGGGTGTGCTCGCCGTGGTCGCGCGGCGGCTGGGTCAACTCCCAGGTCTTCGACCACACCTCGGTGCTGCGGTTCCTGGAGCAGGTCACCGGGGTGCACGAGCCCAACATCTCCGCGTGGCGCCGCGCGGTGTGCGGCGACCTGACCACCTGCTTCGACTTCACCCGCCCCGACTGGAGCATCCCGCAGCTGCCCGACACCGACGAGCTGAAGGCCCGGGCGAGCGCCCAGCACGCCCTGCCGGCGGTGCAGGCCCCGGCCGACGGCAAGCAGGCCATGCCGCGGCAGGAACCGGGCGAGCGCCCGCACCGCGCCCTGCCCTACCGCCCCTGGGCGGACGTCACCGTGGACCGCCGCACCGGCACGGTCACCTGCACCATGACCAACCACGGCGGCGTGGGCTACGTGTTCACGATCCTGCCGAACATCGCCCTGCCCTTCACCGGCACCCCGTTCCTGGTCCAACCGGGCGAGGCCCGCAGCTACGTGTGGGACGCGGCCGCCAGCGACGGCGCGTACGACTTCTCGGTGTACGGCGCGGACGGCTTCGTCGGCCGCTTCTCGGGCACCGTGGTCCAGGACGGCCGGACCGACGTGGCCCTGCCCTCGGTGACCGCGCAGCTGCGCGCCGAGGGACACGCGGACGACGCCCGGGTGGAGGTCCGGCTGGTCAACGACGGCGACAGCGAGGTCACCTTCGCGCTCACCGCGAACGACTACGGCGACCAGACGCGGACCGTGCGGGTCGGCCCGCGCTCCCGGGCGACGACGACCTGGCGCGGCCAGGGCGGCCGCTACGACTTCACCGTCACCGCGGCCACCGGCACCCGCTTCGTGCGCCGGTACGCCGGAACCGTGCACGAACTCTGACCCCCTGCACGTTCATTGAGGTGGTGACGGCCGCACCCGCGGGCCCGGGCAGTAGTCCGGGCCCGCGGGTGCGGGGGTGGTCCGGGTGGTCCGGTGACGCCGGGAGGTCACGTCACCGGGCCGTTGACCGGGCCGATCAACTGCGCCGACCTATTCGGCCGTTCACTGGGTTGCGTAGACCGCCAGTTCGCTGACGGCCATCTGGCCGCCGGTCTGGCCGCCGTCGTTGGGGCGGTCGGCGACGATGCGCACCCAGCGGGCCTTGACGGGGGCATCGAGCTGGACGCCGGTGGTGCCGCCGGCGCTGTCGGTGCGGTGGGCGACCGTCCAGAAGGTGGAGCCGTCCAGCGAGACGTCGACGTGGAAGGCGGTCGCGTACTTGTCCGGCGGCATGGTCACCGACACCACGCCGACGGACTGCGGGTGCTGGAGGTCGACCTGCATCGTCCACCGGTAGCGGGCGGTGGCCTGGGCGAAGGTGGCGGGGTTGCCGTCGTCGCCGTAGGCCGGCTGGGAGTCCGGCTGCATCTGGGCCTGGGTGCCGTCGATGTACAGGGCCTGGGCCGGCCGGTTCAGGGCCGCGTTGTCGCCGCCCGGGGCGGGGGCGTAGGCGCCGATCTCGCTGATGGCCATCTGGTCGCCGCGCTGGCCCCAGTCGTCCGGCTTGTCGGCGACGACGCGCAGGTAGCGGGCGGTGACCGGGGTGGCGAAGTCGACGGGGATCGTGCCCCATCCGCTGTCGTGGACGGTGCCGACGGTGGTCCAGGAGGTGCCGTCGGCGGAGGCGTCCAGGTGGAAGTCGGTGGCGAAGTGGGCCTGCGGCATGCCCACGGTCACATAGCCCAGGGTCTGTGCCTGCTGCAGGTCGACCACGAGCTGCCAGCGGAACTGGCCGCTGGCCTGCACGTACGTGGTCCGGTCGCCGTCGGTGGCGTAGGCGGGCTGCGATTCGGGCTGGAGCTGGGCGGTGCTGCCGTCGAGGAACTGCGCCTGGGCGGGCTTGTGCGCGGCCAGGTTCACCGGGGCGCTGCCGGCCGGCGGGGCCGCGATGGCGGTGAAGGCCGGTTCCAGGCCGGCGCCGGCCAGCAGGCTCGCGGGCACGCCCGCGCCGTCGGCGGAGACCTGCGTGTTGCCGCTGACGTCGACGTTCGCGGGGTTGCCGCAGGGCCAGTCGGGGGTGAGGTCCTCGAAGTAGTTGCCCGTGAAGGAGAAGTCGCCGTACGGGGTGGGGGCCGGTTCCTTGCAGCCGCCCATGGACGGGGTGTGGTTGCCGTAGGCGGCGTTGCCGGTCATGGTGACGTACTGGCTGCCGCCGTCGGTGTAGATGGCGTGGCCGCCGCCTCCGGCGCCGCGGATGACGTTGCCGGTGATGCGCATGCCGTCGGCCAGGGAGTCGCCCTCCTGGCCCAGCACGTAGATGCCGCCGCCGTCGTAGCGCTGCTGCATGTAGTCGTAGACCAGGTTGTCCGAGATGGTGTTGCCCGCGGTGGCGGTGGGGGTGTGGCCCCAGCCCCAGTTGGAGCTGATGCCGCTGTAGGGCACGTTGTTGACCTGGTTGTGGGTGATGGTGTCGTCGCGGGTGTAGCCCTGGAAGATGCCGACGGCGCCGGTGTACTCCACGCCGATGTTGTGGACCCAGTTGTCGGCGACCGTGTTGGCGGTGGGCAGCACGGACAGGTCCGCGGGGACGGCGTCGGTGCCGTTGCCGACCTCGATGCCGTTGCCGGACACGTCGGTGACGACGTTGCCGGTGACCGAGGTGTGCGCGGTGCCGCGGCCCAGTTCCAGGCCGGCGGCGCCCAGGTGCTGGAAGGTGTTGCCCTGAAGGGTCAGGCCGTCGGTCCAGGAGAAGGCGGCGTTGCCCGGCGGCATCGTCCAGTTGCCGTACGGGCAGGTGCCCGGGTCGGTGGTGGAGAACCGGTCGCACGAGCCCTGGTCGCGCCAGGCGTCGGTGCCGGTCAGCCGCAGGTTTGCCTGGACCTCGGAGAACCCGTCGGGCGCGTCGGGGGCGGTCCAGCCGCCGTAGGAGACGGTCAGGCCGCGCAGGACCAGGCCGCGCAGCGGGGACGCCTGGGTGCCCTGGCCGGCGATCACGGTCTGCAGGCGGGGGATCTCGGCGTCGGCGGTGGCCATCGACTGCCCGGGGCGGGGCTTGTAGTACAGCGTGTGGGCCGGCCGGTCCAGGTAGAACTCGCCCGGGTCGTTCAGGAGTTCGCGGGCGTTCTCCACGGAGCTGGGCAGGTCCGCGTTCACGCCGTACGGCTTCTTGGTGGAGTTGTCGAAGCACGGCTGCTGCATGGTGACCGTGGTCCCGGCAACCGAGGCGACCTGGCAGCGCATCTGCGTCCAGCCGACGTTGTAGACGAACTCCACGTCGGAGATGTTGCGCCAGGCGTCCAGGGCGGTGGTGGAGGTGGTGTACCCGGTGGGGGTGCGGGTGAAGCCGGTCGGGGCCGGCCCGGAGGCCCGCACCGCGCGCACCCCGTCGACGTACAACTGCCGGGTGTCGGTGCCGGCCGGCACGTTCGCCGACCACACCCCGTCCGGCCCCTGGTGCCAGCCGGCCACCCGCCGGCCGCCGCTGAGGACCGGGTGCGCGCCGGGCGCGGCCTCGTAGGTGACCGTGTGACCGCCGGTGGCCGAATCGCCCTTGGCGGCGTCGAAGGTGAGCGCGCGGCCCAGCCGGTACGTGCCGTCGGCCAGCACGACGTCGATGTCCCGGGACATCCCCGCGGTCGCGCCGCGGACCTTGGCCTGGGCGGTCTCCAGGTCGCAGGGAGCCTGCGCCGTGCAGGCCCCGCCCGCCCCGTCGGGGGCGACGGAGTAGACGATCGGCCCCGGCTGCGACGGGGCGGGTGCGGCCGCGGCCGCACCCGCGCCTGTCGCGGCGCTTGCCAGGAGGATCGGGAGGACGCCGAGGGCCGTCCGCAAGGCGGCCGGGCGCCGGGAGCGATGGTGCATGAGTGGCCTTTCCTGAACATGGCTCGGATCCATGGAGGGTGCATGGAGGCGGCGCGCCACTATTACACCTACGTGTCGCGGAGGGAAGACCCCTGTCAATTCCGGTTTCCGGGCAGGTCAATTGGGCGGAATCAGTGACCAAAAGGGGTGAACGGTCAGGGAAGGCACCCCTGATGAATCACATGCATCCCGGGTGACGGTACAGATGAATCAGGTTCATCGGGGCTGCGGGGCCGGGAGCGGCCCCATCGGGCAACTGCCGCCGGGCAGGGCGTCCCCGGCGGGCCACGCCGGGGCAGGGGCTGGGCGGCGGGGGCATGCCGGAGCCTGCCGGGCGGTCGGGGCCGGCACGTGGCGGGGCCACCGATCGGGTCGGCCGGGATGAGCACCCGTATGCACGCATGCCCTGATTATGGTGCGGCAAAAAGGGTTTGGGGGATTCGGGCGGCTATTACGGCCGGGGGCGGGGGAATTGCGCGTATGACGCGGTCCGCCGACCTTTCCCCCCTCCCGCGCCCCGGGTGCGGCGGGGCACTGTCTGCGCAGGTCACCGTTATCCGATGGGGATTGTCAGAGGCGGCTGTTAGCGTCCTTCGTGATCGTCGGCGGGGGGCCGGCCACGTTTTGTGCCGTAGTGGCCGGCGACGGGCCGGGGGGCCTTCCGCCGGGGGTCGGCGACTTCCGGACCGGCCGGAATCGCATCACATTCCCAAGGGGTGGAAAAATGACAAGACGCTGGGAAATCCGGGACAGCATGGGCCGCGCGGCGGCGGTGCTGGGCACGGTGCTTCTCCTGACGTTCGGGCTGGGCGCGCTGAGCGTGCCGGCCCACGCCGTCCAGGCGCAGACCGGGTCGCTGACCTTCAGCGGGGATCCGGGCGAGTACATGTCGGGCGGCCAGTCGTACGCCTACGACGCGGCGAGCGCCCAGATGTTCGACATCTCGGGGTCCAATGACCACAACGGGGTCGACGTCACCGTCGTGGCGGCCGACGGCACCCGCTCCTCGCTGTTCATGTTCGCCCCCAAGGGGCAGACGCTGACCGCGGGCACCTACACCGGGGCGCTGCGCTGGCCCTACGTCACCGCCCAGGACCCGGAGCTGCTGTTCGACACCGGTGACCGGTCGTGCAGCACCAGCACCGGCTCCTTCACTATCTCCCGCGTGGAGTTCGGGTCCTACGGCTACGTGAAGGCACTGGACGCCTCCTTCGAGCAGTACTGCAACGGGTCCGCGCTGGCCCTGCGCGGCGAGGTCCACCTGACCACTCCCCCGCCGCCGCCCGCCCTCACCATCGCCGTGACCACCGACCCGCAGGGCACGATCGACGGCCAGGACGGCCAGCCGACCCTCACCGGCACGGTGACCTGCAACAAGCCCACGCAGTTCACCCTCAACGGCAATGTCGTCCAGGCGGACCTGCAGCCGCAGCCGGCGGTCAACTGGTTCGAGAACGTCACCGTGGACTGCGCCCCCGGGGCGCCGGTCCCTTGGACGATCGTCCTGGCCGACTACACCTCCGCGGTCAGGTTCCGCCCGGGCGCGGCCCAGGTGTCGGTCAGGGGCACCGCCCCCGACCGCGACTACCCCGTCACGCTCACCACCGGCGACCAGGTCAGCACGGTCGAGCTCACCGCGGCCTGAGCCCCGGCCCGTTGCCGGCCAGTTGCTGGTCCATTGCTGGTCCGTTGCTGGTCCGTCCGGCAGCGGCCGGGGAGCCTGCGGCCGTCCCGCCCGGACCGGGTGTGTCCGGGCGGGACGGCCCGCCCATGCCGGGGGCCGGGGATCAGGGCAGGGGCTGGACCCGGGCCTGCGTCGCCACGTGCGGCAGGTGGGTGCGGTGGCGGGGCAGGTCGAAGGCCGCGGTCAGGTCGGGCAGGTGGGGGCCGAGGGCGGCGCAGCGCTGCTCGGCGGCGGCGCGCAGGGCGGCGGCGTCCTGCGGGGTCAGGTGCCCGGAGGCGATGAGTTCGGCGGCGTGCGGGCGGATCTGCTCCAGCAGGAACAGCGCGCACAGCTCCCGCAGCAGCCCCGTACCGGGCCCGTGCCCGGGTAAGCGGGCGTCTTCGTGGCGGGCGGTGGCGGCGGTGAAGGCGTCCGCGGCGGCCAGGACGGCGTAGGCGTCCAGGGCCTGCATGGCGGTGGCGGCGGCGGTGTTCCACCGGCCCAGGGGGTCGCCGGGCGGGGCGGCGCGCAGCAGTGCGGCCGCCTCGGTGCGCAACTGGGCCTCGCGCACGGCCATCAGGTCGCGCAGTGCGCTGGGGTCGCCGGCGGCGGCCGCGGCGGAGCGGGCCGGGTCCGGGGCCGGTGCGCCGCCCGGTCCGGCGGCGGTCAGGCGTTCGGCGGCGGCCTTGACCCAGACCGTGAGGTTGTCGCCCTCGGCGGTGATCGCGCCCTCGATGTTGAGGGGGAACTCCGCCAGACCCGCGGCCGGGAACAGGCCGTGGGCGCCGCAGCGTTCGCGGCACTCGAGCACGATCTCCCGTGCGCGCCAGGTGTTCCACGCCTTGGTGACCGCCACCAGCCGCTCCGCTTCGGCTTCTTCGCCGTGCCCTTCGCCCGCCTGCGCGGCGATCCAGGCGGCGGTGGCGGCGCGGTGCAGAAAGGTCATGGCGTAGGCGGTGGCGGTGGCCCGGGTGAGCCGGTCCAGGTGCGAGCGGTGTGCGGTCAGCGGGACCCGGCGCCGGCCGGTCAGGTCGGAGGTGCGGCGCTCGGTGGCGTAGGCGACGGCGATGGCCAGGGCGGCGCGGGCCCCGCCCACCCCGCACGCGCTCATGCACAGCTTGCCGGTGGTCACCCGGTGAATAGCGTGCAGGAAGCGGCGGCGCCTGCTGCCGTAGCGCGACACGAGGCCGCCGTCGGCGGTCAGCCGTCCGTGCGGGCCCTGGAGCAGGGCGTGGCGGGGCAGTGGCAGGTGGTCGAAGCTGGTCAGGCAGTGGTCCACCGGGGTGCCGGTGCGCCGGGGCAGGGCCTGCACGCTCACGCCCGGGCGCGGGCCGTGGGCGTCGGTGAGGCGGACCAGGAAGAGGAAGACGCCCTGGTCCGTGCCGTCGCTGATCAGCCGGGCGGCCACCACGGCGGTCTTGGGGCCGCCGGCCGCGCTGGTGTTGGGCATGAACTTGGCCGCGCCCGGGTGCGGGGTGGTCAGTACGAAGCCGCCGGCGGCCGGGTCGTGCACGGCGGTGGTCTCCAGTGCCGCCGCGTCGTTGCCGTGGTCGGCTTCCGTGCACAGGAACGTGCCGATCCGCTCCAGCGCCGCCTCCCGTTCCAGCTCCCGCGCCGGATCCGGGTCGTGGTCGAGCACGCTGCCCCAGAACAGGTTGTAGTGGATGCCCGCCACCGTCGCAAGCGAGCCGTCGACCACCGCGGTCCATTCGTGCATCGCCGCCAGCCGCGCCGCATCCGCGGCCAGCGCCCGCGGATCGCCGGCCGTACCCGAGAGCAGCCGCAGCCGCTCATAGGTACGCTCCACGCTCCGCCGCTCGGACAGGTCCCCGCAGTAGTCGAAGGCCCCGTCCGCGATCAGCGCCCGCCAGCCGTCGTGCCCGGCCCGCCCGGCCGGCTCCTCGAACAGCACCTCGCGCAAAAACGCCGGGACCGGCGGCAGCGGTTCCCCGGCGACAGGTATCTCGTCAACAGTAGTCACATGTGACGCCAACTCCCCCGCCCGGCCGCCGGACACGGCCGGGCGGCCCCGCCGGGGCCGATTGCCGCCCTGGCGGGAAGAACTGCCGGTGTCGGGCCGTGCTGGTGGCGCCGCCGGGAAGTTGACGTGCCGCCGCCACCATTCGCGTACGGCGCGGACGGCGCGGCCGCGGGGGTCGGCCTCGGCATGCTCATGATGCGTGCGATATTGCGGGCCCGGTTCTCCCCCCGGGGTCGGTGGCGCGCGGGGTGCGGACACCCTGCTGGTGATGGGCGCAGGGGCGCCGCAGTACGGAGCCGCGGCGCCCTGGGCGGTCGAGCGCGGTTCGAACTGGTCGCCGCGCAGCATGCGGGCCGCGGCGGGGGATTGTGTGTCTGCTGGGGTGGTCAACGAGTTACGCGGCATTCGGTGGCCAGTAAGGTGCGCGGGGTGAATACCGATCGCCGCGCCTCGGCCGGCTTCCGTTTGATTGTCACGGGAGGCGGGACAGGCGGGCACACCTATCCGGCCCTTACTGCGATCCGCACCCTGCAAGCCCGGCTGGCGGCCGAGGGCCGAACGCTCGATGTGCTGTGGATCGGCACCGAGGACGGCCTGGAGGCACGTGTCGCTCCGGCGGAGGGCATCGCGTTCACCACTGTCGCCACCGGCAAGATCCGCCGCTCCAGCAACCCGCTGAAGATGGTGTCGCCGGCGAACGTGCGCGACATGGCCCGGGTGCCGCTGGGGGTGGCGCAGGCCCGGAAGGTCGTCGCCGGCTTCCGGCCGGACGTGGTTCTTGCCACCGGCGGGTACGTTGCCGTCCCCGCTGGTCTGGCGGCCCGCATGTGCCGCTGCCCGCTGGTCCTGCACGAGCAGACCGTCCGTCTGGGCCTGGCCAACCGCAAACTCGCGGGCTCGGCCACGCGGATCGCGGTCTCCTCGGAGTCGTCCCTGCCGCTCCTGCCGGAAGCGGTGCGGGGCATCGCGGTGGTGACCGGCAACCCGATTCGTCCGGAGGTGCTGGTCGGCCACGCGGACAAGGCGATCGCCGCCCTGGGACTGGACGGCTTCGACCGGCGTCTGCCGACGGTGTACGTCACCGGCGGCGCGCAGGGCGCGCAGCAGATCAACGAGGTCGTCATGGGCGCGCTGCCGTGGCTGCTGGAGCGGGCGAACGTGATTCACCAGTGCGGGCCGGCCAACGTCGAGGGCCTGCGCGGCCACGCGGCCGCCCTTCCCCGGGTTCTGGCCGACCGATACCACGTGACCGGGTTCGTCGGTCCCGAACTGCCCGACGTCCTGGCGCTGGCCGACGTCGTGATCTCCCGCAGTGGGGCGGGCACGCTGGCGGAGCTGACCGCGCTCGGCAAGCCCGCGGTCTTCCTTCCGCTCGCCTCGTCGGCGGGCAACGAGCAGGCGCACAACGCGCGGCACCTGCAGGAGTCGGGGGCGGCCGTCGCACTGCTCGGCGAGGTCACCGCGGACCGCCTGCGCGACGCGACCGGCCCGCTGCTGACCGACCCCGCCCGACGTGCCGCGATGGCCGAGCGCGCCCGCGCCCACGGCCGGCCGGACGCGGCCGACCGGCTCGTGGACGTGCTGCTGTCCGCCGCTACCGGCTGATCGCACGGGCCTTACGCCTGCTCGGCACGGCCGGTCGACAGGGCCCGGGTCCAATCGCTCCGGTCGCCGAGCTGGTCGTGATCCGCGGTGCGCCCCCACACGTCGCGCACCTCGTCCACGTCGGGACAGTCGACGCATCGGCCGACTGTCACCGATCGACCGGCCAGCAGTCGGCAGAACTACCCTTGGGACATGGCGACCAGCGACGACGTGACGGTTCGCGCTCTCGACGGCCAGCGGCTCGCGGGCACGCTGACGCAGCCGCGGGAAGCCTCCGCACGTGCTGTCGTGCTGGTGCACGGCGGTGGGGTCACCCGAGAAGAAGGCGGCTTCTTCACGCGCCTGGCTGACGGCCTGGCCGATGCCGGCATTGCGTCCGTGCGCTTCGACCTCCGCGGTCATGGTGCCAGCGACGGCCGCCAGGAAGAACTGACGCTCTCGATCGTCCTCAACGACATCCGGGTGATCCTGGCGTATCTCCAGGAGGCGACCGGAGCCCAGGAAATGAGCCTGCTCGGTACGAGCTTCACCGGCGGTATGTGCGCCTACTACGCAGCCAAGCAGCCGGCGGACATCGCACGGTTGGTGCTGTTCAACCCGCAGCTCAACTACAAGCGGCGGACCATCGACAACCGCCCGTTCTGGGTGGACGACCACCTGACGGACGAAGCCGCCGCCCGGCTCACCGATCAGGGATACCTCGAGCACTCGCCGACGCTCAGGCACGGACGAGCCATCTACAACGAGGTGTTCTGGCTCCGAACGCACGAGGCACTTGGCGAGGTCCGAGCGCCGACACTCATCGTGCACGGCACCAAGGACACGTTCGTGCCGGTGGACGCTTCGAGGGCGGCGGTGTCACAATTCAGCGGTCCGTGCCGGCTGATCGAAATCGACGGCGCACAACACGGATTCGCCGTCCATGACGACCCGCAATACCGCGAACCCCAAAGCCAGGAGTGGCAGGCGTTCGTCATTCGGACCACTGCGGAGTTCCTGAACGACCAAGGCTAAGCGTGCAGGGCTTCTCGCAGTGCCCGAGGGCCGGGCCGTGTCGCCCACGGGCTCAAGGTCCTCATCACTCGCCCGAGTTCCCGTTTGGTACGCAACGAGTCAGTGGCGGTCGCCACTTCCGCCGAGGCCAGTCCCACGGATGCCGCATCGTCGGGTTGTCCGGCGAGCGCCAGCGAGAAAGCACGACGGGCCAGGAAATAGCCGGTATCGCGGCGTGAAACCGTGCCGCTTGCCAGAATGTCGCCGTACAGTTCAGCCGCGCGGGCGGGTTGCCCGGCCTCGATGTAGCAACTGGCCGTTTGCAGCATCAGATTGGCGTGACTGTAATGCGGGCTGAGTTGTCGCTGGTCGTCGGACTGGCTGGCCCGGCTGAGCAGTTGGTGGGCTTCTTCAAGCCGCCGCTCGACGTCTGCCATGGGTTCACCGAGCATCGCCAGTCCGCGGGCTTCCTGCTGCTTGGCCTCCGCGAGCACTTTTACCGGTAGCTTCCACCGGTTGTGACCGGCGGCTTGGGAAAGCGTCAGCATCCGCAGCGCCTCGCGGTCGTCGTACGCCATCTGTGCCTTTTTCAGCAGCACATACCCTTGCATAGCTGGGTCGTCGGCTTCCTGCGCCCATTCCATCGCACGGTCGTACCACAGTCCGGCGATGTCCGGCCGGTGCATGTCGCGGTACAACCACCCGGCGAACTCGGCGCCGTCCGCACCGACGGACAGCAACTCCCGGCGCACGGTGGGGTTCACGTCCCGAGCGTGTTCTTCGACGGCACCCACGATGCCCAGCACGAGCGGAAGCGTGGCTCTGGGCCCTTTGGTACCGTCCTGTTTTTTCGCCGCCTCCAGTTGAGAACGGAAGTGCGCGACGACCGGACCGTCGAGGTAACGGCGGGAATCGTGCAATGCGGCGGCAACGCGCTGGAGATCGGTGGTGCTCAAGCCGGGCAAGGAAGCAACTACGCCGCCTTTGAGCAGTGACCGGCGGTCAAGGGGACTCATGGCATCTCGTTCCGTGGTGCTGAGCATGTCGCTCGCCGCGTCGGTTCCGGATGCCGACCGGTCGAGCAGGCTGCCGAGACCACTGACCGCCAGGGCGTGCGCGTTCACCGGAACGAACACCGGCCGGCCATTGACCACCACCGGCAGGAGCAGATCCCCGGTGGGTTGTGCCGTCCGGGCCGGTGGTGCTTCGGGCGCTTCCGCCGGCTTGTCGCTCGGCAACCTGAACCACAGTAGGTCGCTCGGAATCCGCAAGCTATGCGCCCAGCTCATAAGCTTGCCGAGGTCCTGCGGCGGCGTGCGAGCACTCTCGATGCGGCTCAGCTGCGCTTGGGTGAGCCCCAGCCACCCGGCGACCGTTTCCTGGGACACGACCCGTCCGTGCCACGGGTGCGTTCGGTAGGCGTGGAAGACGCTGCCGATGTGCCAACGTGCCAGTGCCTCGCGCAGCCGCTCGTCCTGCCAGAACTCCGCGGGCACCTCCGGCGGTTGAGTCGCAGCAGTGGCCTCCCGGCGACGCAGGCAGGCCGCACATACCGTGCCGCGGTTGTCGCGGGCCAGCCGCGTACCGCAGGAGCAGTACCGAGCCTGTTGCTGTGCCATTCCGTACCCCAAGGCTGCCCTGTACACGTGCCGAAGGCCGAGCTTACGGACAGTAGCCGGGCCGTGTCCGGCAGTCCATACGTCCGGCGCATGGCCACCCATGCAGCAACGCCATGACGCCCGGCCGGTGCTTCCGCCCACGCTCCCTATGGCCCATCCCCTCAGGCGCAGGAGCGACAGCATGACGGCATCACCCACCCGCGTACTCCTTCACAGCCGCGTTGGCGTACCCGACCCCGTTGCCGCGTTCGCCTACCTCAGACGGCTTCCCGGCATGGGCAAGGACGCCGTCCGGCATGCCGTCACGGAGTTGGAGTCGTTCGCCGGTCGGCGGGGCTTCGGTCTGGCCGGCATCCACTTTGAGCGGCACCCCAGTGAGCGGCAGGACACCTGGAGGGAACTCATCACGAGTTGTCGTTCGGAGGGAGTTGCCACGGTGCTGGTGCCCAGTGCCCGGCACTTCCACCATGACCCCGTGGTGGCGGCCCTCATGCGGGAAGAGCTGGCAGAGAAGATCAGGGGCACAGTGTTCATCGCCACCACGACGCTCGGCGGGGCGAGCCATGACGGCTGAGCGCTACATCAGCACCCTGGAACTTGACGCCAGCGCCGAGGCCACGCCGTGGGCCAGGCGCCACGTGCGCGATGTGCTGAGTGCCTGGCAGGTCACCGTCGAACACATCGACACTGCTGAACTGGCCGTCTGCGAACTGGTCTCCAACGCCGTTCAACACGTCGCGCCCGACGCACCGGACGCCCGAGTCACCCTGACGCTTCGCCACGACGAGTCACAGCTCATCGCCGAAGTATCCGACCCCAGCGACCACCCGCCCGTTCCCAGCACCGCGACGTCCAAGGACGCCGAAAGCGGCCGGGGGCTGTTCATCGTGGGCGAGATCTCAAAAGAGTGGGACTACTACCTCCTGCCCACCGGCGGCAAAGTCGTCTGGTGCGTCATCGCGCTGGGGTGACGCCGATGACCGCATCCAAGCGGCGGCGTCCACGCAAGCTGCACCACGAACCGGCGGCGGTGACGTGGGCACGCGAAAAAAGCGGGCTCACCAAACGGGCGCTTGCCCAGGCGATCGGCATCTCCGAGCAGCTCATGAGTGAAATCGAATCCGGGTGGCGGAACGCCACGCCTGCCAACTTGGCGAAGATAGCCGACGTGTTGAACTGCCCGGTAGTAGTGCTGGAGCGGAAGCAGCAGCAATAGCCGTTAACCCGGGACGCAGGAGTGGGGCCGGCCCGGGGGTGCAGGTCCCCGGGCCGGCTGCTTGGTCGGCCGGTGGGTGGGGGCGGGGCCGGCCGGGGCCCCGGTTCAACCGCTCAAGGGCTCAGCGGTTCAACGGGTGAGCGCATGCGGGTCAGCGCACGTCGACGACGAACTGGGTGGAGGCGTGGGCGCCGTGGTAGTCCACGGTCGCGGTGACGGTCGCCACGCCGGGGCCGGTGGTGCGCAGGGTGTCGGAGGCGGTGGCCGCGACGACGGAGGGGCGGTTGCTGGTGTAGTGGACGCGCATGCCGGGCGGCAGGGGGGTGTTGGAGCCGGCGTTGATGTAGCCGTAGAGGGAGTCGTCGTTCATCGCCACGGTCAGCTGCGGGTCGACGGTGGTGCCGGCCGGGAAGAAGACCCGCTGGGAGATGCCCTGGGCGCTGTCGCCGGCCGCGGCCGGGCGGGCGGTCAGGGTCGCCGGGGTGGGCGTGAGGGCGCCGGTGACGTGGACGAACGTCTGGGCCTGGACGTCGGTGTCGGCGCTGGAGGTGGCGAGCTGGATGCCGTAGCGGCCGTCGTCGACCTGGTAGCGGTTCGCCTGGTCGCTGAAGAACGCCAGGTCGGGGACGTGCACGGTGAAGGTCACGTGGGTGGTCCGATGCGGGCGCAGGTGGACCTTGGTGAAGCCCTCCAGGCGCTTGAGGGGGCGCTGCAGCGCGGCGGGCGCGTCGGGGGTGGTGACGTAGATCTGGGCGACCTCGTCACCGGCGGCAGGTCCGGTATTGGTGACCTGCGCGCCGATGCGCAGCGTGCCGTCCGCGGTCAGATGGCGGGAGTCGACCTGGAGGTGGGAGAAGCGGAAGCCGGTGTAGCTCAGGCCGTAGCCGAAGGGGTAGGTCACCGGCCCGGAGTAATACATGTAGGTGCGGCCGGAGTCGGTGGCGGTCGGCCTGATCGTGTAGTCGCCGATGGCGGGCAGCTTGTTGACGTCCGCGTACCACGTGAACGGCAGCCGGCCGCTGGGGTTGTACGCGCCCAGCACGACGTCGGCCAGGGATTCGCCCTTGCGCTGCCCGTTGTAGGAGCTCCACAGCATCGCCGGGACCTGGTCGGCGAAGGAGCCGACGTCGACCTGGCCGAGGGTCTCCATGTAGACGACGGTGCGGGGGTTGGCGGCGGCGACCTGGCTGATCAGGGACGCCTGCGCGCCGGGCAGGGCCAGGGAGGTACGGTCCTTGCTCTCGTCCGCGGTGCTCGCGTCGGTGCCGGCGTAGACGATCACCGCGTTGTAGCCGGCGGCGGCCTTGACCGCGGCGGCATCGACGGAGGCCGGGGTGCCGGGGGCGGCGGGGGTGACGCCGGGGTAGTAGTCGACGGTGGCCTGCGGGTCGATCCGCTGGATCGCGCTCTTCAGGCCCTGGTAGCCGTTGACCTCGTTCGCCACGCCGGCCGGGCCCTGGTTGCTGGAGTAGCCGCCCAGGTACATCGAGGAGGGGTTGGCGTAGGTGCCGTAGACGGCGACCTTGAAGGCGCCGGTGGCGGGCACCTTCAGCGGCAGCAGCGACGAGGCGGCGCCGTCCGCGCCCTGCACGGGGCTGTTCTTGAGCAGCACGATGCTCTGGTCGCCGGCCTGGCGGGCCATCGCCAGCCGGGCCGGGGTCTGGGTGACCGCTGCGTTGGCGTCGGAGTTCACCCAGGTGCCCGGGGCCAGGCGGGCCCTGGCGGCGGCCACCCACGGCACGGTGGCCTCGTCGTCGAACTCCCCGGTCCGGATGCGGGCGGTGAACAGCCGCACCAGCGAGGTGTCCACGTCGTTCTCGTTGTACACGCCGGTCTGGGTGCGGATGCCCTGGGCCACGGCGGTGGGGATGGCGTTCGCGTAGTTCGAGCCGTCGTGGTAGCCCTGGTTGCAGTCCAGGTCCTCGCCCGCGGAGTTGGCGTACGCGGTGCGGCCGACCGCGTCCAGCGGCGCCGAGGCCCCGGGCGGCTGCCAGTGGTGGCCGGCCTGGATCTCGTAGACCGCGTCGCAGTCGGAGGTGAAGTATCCCTGGAACCCGAAGGTCTCGCGGGCCAGTTCGTCGATCAGGTGGACGTTGGCGGCCGCGGGCACGCCGTTGATCTCGTTGTACGAGCTCATGATCGCGGCCGGGCCGCTGGTCTTGACCAGGTCGCGGAACTGCGCCGTGTAGTACTCGCGCAGGGTCCGCTCGTCCATGTCGGAGGAGCCGGTGAGCCGGTTGCCCTCGCTGTTGTTCGCGGCGAAGTGCTTGATCGTCGGCAGCGTCTTGAGGTAGCCGCCCGAGGCGGGCGACATCGCGCCGGCGGGGGTCTTGCCCTCCATGCCGTCGACGTACTGGGAGGCGATCGAGGCCGTCAGCAGCGGGTCCTCGCCGAACGTCTCGTCGTTGCGGCCCCAGCGCGGGTCGCGGGCCAGGTTCACGGTGGGTGAGTAGAAGCTCAGGTCCAGGCTGTTGCCGCGCACGACCTCGCGGGCCTCGTCCGAGATCATCCCGGCTTCCTTGTACATCAGGGCCGGGTTCCAGGTGGACCCCATGGACAGGTCCACCGGGTAGGACGTGGTGTCGGTGAGCACCGGCGGGTTGCCGCCGTTGTTGGTCTGCTCCCTGGCCACCCCGTGCGCGGCCTCGTTCCACCACCCGTAGGCGGCGATCCCCAGCCGCGGGATCGCCGCGGCCTGGCTGCTGTTCATCTGCGCGGCCTTCTCCTGCAGCGTCAGCCGCGAGACCAGGTCGGCGGCGCGCTCCTGCGGGGAGTAGTGCGGGTCCAGGTAGACCGGCGTGGCGTCGGCGGCCGTGCCGGCGTTCGCCGCGGCCTTCGCGGTCGCCGCGGCGGTGCCGGCGGCCGGCGCCGCGAAGGCCCCGGCCGACAGGGCCCAGCTCGCGGCCACACCGATGACAACGACGACGGGCCAGGCCCGCGATCTCGTTCTCACGTAGCTCTCTCCGATCCGCGCCCGCACAGCGCGGCGACACCAGGTGCCGGCCGCGCTGCCGTCGCTGGAGGTCAGGTGTCAGCCGACGACGGTAAGCCGCACGTAAATCAGGGTCAAGGAGCAACTGTGCTTCTTTCAAAGCCTACTTACTCCGCGAGCCGGAGTAACCGCGGGGTAACCGGCGCCAGGAGGCGGTCAGTAGGCTGGGCTGCGTGGGGAACGCGCCCGGGTCGCTGGAGAGTCTGCGCCGCACCAACCGGCTGCGGGTGCTGCAGACGGTGCAAAGCCGCGGGGCGGCCAGCCGCGCGGACATCGTCCGGCTGACCGGGCTGTCGCGCACCACGGTCTCCAGCCTGGTCGCCGACCTCCTCGCCGAGGACCTGCTGGTGGAACGCACCGACCAGCAGCCGCTGCCGGTCTCCCCCAACGGCGGGCGCCCGGCCACCCTGCTGACCCTCAACCCCGGCTCGGGCGGCTACCTCGGCGTCCACTTCGGGCACGACAGCGTCCGGGTCGCCGTCGCCGACCTCTCGTGCACCGTCCTGGCCGAGGAACAGCGCGACGTGGCCGTCGACGAGCACGTCCGCGACTCCTTCGGCTACGCCCACCGGGCCGCGCTGCGGCTGCTGGAACAGCTGGACCTGCCGGCCTCGCGCATGGTCGGCCTGGGCGTGGCCGTCTCCGCGCCGGTCCGGCACGGCTCGGGCACCCTCGCCTCCCCCTCCCCCCTCAAGGGCTGGGACGACGTGGACGTGGCAGGCGAATGGCACCGCCGCCTTCACCTGCCGGTCCACGTGGGCAACGACGCCAACCTCGGCGCGGTCGCGGAATGGATGTTCGGCGCCGGGCGGGGCGTGGACGACTTCGTGTACGTGATGCTCTCCGACGGCGTCGGCTCCGGAATCATCCTCAAAGGGCAGGTCCACGAGGGCGCCACCGGCACCGCCGGGGAACTGGGGCACGTCGTGGTCGCCCCGGACGGCTACGTGTGCCGCTGCGGCAACCGCGGCTGCCTGGAGACCGTCGCCGGCGGCCGCGCCCTGGCCCTGGCCCTGTCCCAGGCCAGGGGGCCGGACACCACCCTGGACGACGTCCTGCGGCTGACCGCCGCCGGCGATGTCGGCGCCCTGCGCGCCGTGGAGGACGCCGGCCGCGCCGTCGGTCACGCGCTGTCGGGCCTGTGCACCATGCTCGACCCCCGCCTGATCGTCGTCGGCGGCCGCACCGGCACCGCCGGCGAACCCCTCCTGGAAGGAATCCGCGCCACCCTCGCACGGGAGCTGTCCCCGCCCCTGAACCGCTCGGTCCGCGTCGTGCCCGGCGCCCTGGGCACCCGCGCCGAAGTCCTGGGCGCGATCGCCTTGGCCCACCGCGAAACCCCCGCCCACGTCCTGCCCGGCGCCACGCCGGCCGGGGCGCTCCCGGGGGCCGTCCCCGGGGCGGTACGGGAGCACGCCCGCTGAACCGGGGCACTGTCAGTGGCGGAGGCTACGGTCATCTCGTGTCGCCAAGGACCGCCGGACGCAGGCTCCTTGGGGCCGGCACCCGGCCTTTTCCGGCCGTGTGACGGTATGACCACCTGACCGTTCGCCGTACTTCCGTGACCTTCTTGAAGGGGACAGCCGTGTCCGCTGACGCCGCCACCGCCTCCGTCTCGTCGACGTATCTGGAGCTGTCCGAGGAGGGCGGGGGCTCGCACAAGTTCTACGAGGTGGTGCGGGCCGGGACCGAGGTGACGGTCACCTTCGGGCGGATCGGCGAGCCGGGGCAGACCAGGACCACCACGTACCCGGACGTGCGCAAGGCGGAGGCCGAGGCGGCCAAGAAGATCGGCGCGAAGGTCCGCAAGGGGTACGCCCCTGCCGTGCGCGGGGTGCGCAAGCGGCGGCCGGTGACGCGGCGGGAGATCGTCAGCCGGCGCTCCACCGCCGAGCAGGCGCCGCTGCTGTGGCGGTTCCGCTCCGGGGCGGCCGCGTTCGGGATCTTCGTGGACGACGACCACGTGTGGGTGGGCAACCAGGCCGGCGACGTGTTCACCCTCGCCCACGACGGGCGGGTCACCGGCCGGTTCGGGCTGCCCGACGGCGTCAAGTGCATCGTCGCCGACGACTTCTGGATCTACGCCGGCTGCGACGACGGGCGGGTGTACGACCTGAGCGGCAAGGTCCCGCACGTGGCGTACGAGATAGCCGAGGACGTCGACATCTTCTGGCTCGACATCCACGACGGCGTCCTGGGCGTCTCCGACGCCCGGGGCGGGGTGACCACCGTGGACCACGAGGACGAGTTCCAGTGGCGCCGCACCGGCAGCGGCACCCACGCCTGGATGGTGCGCTGCGACGACGAGGGCGTCTACCACGGCGACTCCCACGGGGTGGCCATGTACGGCGCCCGCGACGGCGCGCCGCGCTGGTCCGCCGCCACCCACGGCCAGGTCCTGTTCGGCTGGCAGGAACCCGGCGAGGTCTTCGCCGGCACCTCCCGCGGCGTCGTGCACCGCCTGGCCAAGGCCGACGGCTCCGAGCGCGCCCGCTACCGCTGCGACGCCGCGGTCTTCTCCTGCGCCACCTCCCCCGACGGCCGCTACGTCTTCGCCGGCGACAACTGCTCCTCGGTGTACTGCTTCACCGCCGACGGCACCCGCCTGTGGAAGCTGGCCACCGGCTGCGGCTCGGCCTACTCCATGCAGTACCGCGACGAGCGGCTCTACCTGGTCACCACCGACGGGTCGCTGGCCTGCATCGACGCCACCGAGACCGCGGTGCGCCAGGCCCGGGCCGGGCAGCGGCCCGACACCGCCGACATCAAGGCCACCGGCTGGCAGCGGGTGGAGCCCGCCCCGGTGGTCGAGACCGTGGCGGCCGCCGACGCCATGAACGCGGTGAGCACCGTCCACGTAACAGGGGCCGGGGCCGGGGCCGGGGCGGGCGGGGTGATCGTCGAGTGCTACCAGGAGGGGGCCCGTACCCGGGTGCGGGTCCTGACCCCCGGTTACGACCCGGCCTGGCACGTGCAGTTCCCCAAGGACATCCGCGTGGCCGGCGCCCGTTATCTGGTAACCGAGCTCCACCCCGCCACCCGCGGCGCCTTCTACCGCACCCGCGGCGACATCAAGCGCCTGCGCTGACCGGCGAAGGCGGACAACACGCCGGGGCCGGGCGCGCCGGGGATGGGGTCAGGGGGTGCGGACCCAGGCGGAGTTGTGGGCGGTGAAGCCGATGTGCGGGTAGTAGGCGGTCGCGGCCGGGGCGGACAGCAGGACGATCTTGGCGTCGGGGGCCTGCTTGGCGGTGGCGTCGATCAGGGCGCGGCCGATGCCGGAGCGCTGGTGGGAGGCGGCGACCGCGATGTCGGACAGGTAGGTGACGTAGGAGAAGTCCGAGACGCTGCGGGCGATGCCGATCAGGGTGCCGTCCTGGTCGCGGGCGACCAGGATCAGGTTGGCGTGGCGGATCATCTGCGCCATCCGTTCCCGGTCCTGGATGGGGCGGCGCTCGCCCAGGCCGGAGGAGCGGTAGACCGCAAGGACCTCGTCCAGGTCCAGGTCCGCGCCGTCGGCACGGTCAATCGTCCAGGTCACGGAGATTCTCCAATCGGGCGCGGATCACGTCGTGGTTGGTCAGGAAACGCTGCGGGGTCAGGTCCCCCAGGTCGATGCCGTCCTTGGCGAGCGAGGCGGAGAAGTGCTCGCCGGTGGCGATCGTACGGTTGGCGGCGGCCTGCACGCCCCGGTAGGCCGCCTCGCGTTCCATGCCCGTGCCCAGCAGTTCGGCCAGCACCGAGGAACTGTAGATCAGGCCGTCGGTGTGGTCGATGTGCGCGCGCATCCGGTCCGGGTGCACCGTCAGCCGCGCGACCAGGTCGGCCGCCGCGGTGGCCTGGAAGTGGCCGACCGACAGTGCGTCGGGCAGCACGACCCGCTCCACCGACTGGTGGGCCAGGTCGCGTTCGTGCCACAGCGCCACGTTCTCCAGGCCGGCGGTGGCGTAGCCGCGCAGCAGCCGGGCAAGACCGGCCAGGCGCTCGCTGGTGGTGGGGTTGCGCTTGTGCGGCATGGCGCTGGAGCCCTGGTAGGCGCCGGTGCGCGGCTCCTCCACCTCGCGGACCTCGGTGCGCTGCAACAGCCGCATCTCCAGGGCGATCTGCTCCACGCACGCCCCCAGCAGCGCCACCGCCTGCAGCAGCTGCGCGTGCCGGTCGCGGGCGACCACCTGGCTGGGGGCCGGCTCGATGCCCAGCCCCAGCGCCTGGCACACGTGCGCCTCGACGAACGGGTCGATCAGGCCGTAGGTGCCCACCGAACCGGAGACGGTGCCCACCGCGACCGCCTCACGGGCTGCCGCCAGCCGTCCCAGGGAACGCTCCACCGCGAACGCGTGCCCGGCCAGCTTGTGGCCGAAGGTGGTCGGCTCGGCGTGAATGCCGTGGGTACGGCCGACCATCACCGTGTCCCAGTGCTCCAGCGCCCGCTCCACCAGCACCCGCCGCAGCCGCCGCGCCGCACCCGACAGCAGGTCCGTCGCCCGGCCCAGGGTGTGACCCAAGGCGGTGTCGACCAGGTCGTAGCTGGTCATGCCCAGATGCACCCACGCCGCCGAGGACTCGGGCATGTCCTCGCAGAACGCGGCCAGGAACGACAGGACCTCGTGGTCGCGTTCCTTCTCGATCTCCGCGACCCGCGCGGGCAGCGGCACTTTCGCCCGCCGCATGTCCTTGACGGCTTCCTCGGGCACCCGCCCGAGCCGTACCTGTGCCTCGGAGGCCAGGATCTCCACCCGGACCCAGGTCGCGTAACGGTTCTGGTCGGAGAACAGCTCGGCCATCTCGGGCAGCGTATAGCGAGGGATCATGACACAGCCTTCGGGTCGTCAGGTCGTCAGGTCGTCAGGTCGTCAAGGCATCGGGGCATCGGGGCATCGGGGCATCGGGGCATCGGGGCAGTACGAGGCCGGTCGGGGCCGGTCGGGGCCGGTCGGGGCCGGTCGGGACATCGGGGCCGGTCGGGGTGTCAGTACGCGCCGAAGTACTCGCGGTGCTCCCATTGGGTGACCTGGCCCGGGGCGGGCGGGGTGTGGGTGCACCAGGCCTCGTAGCGGGCCAGTTCGCTCTCCTTGAGCTTGGCCAGGCAGGCCGCCAGCGGTTCGCCCAGCAACCGGCCGGCGCGGCCGGCGCGGAAGGCGGCCAGCGACTCGCGCAGCGACTGCGGCACCAGGTCCGCGTCCGGCGCGCCGCCGGCGGTGGTGGCGGTGGTCTCGGCGGGTGCGGCGCCGGTGGTCAGGCCGTCCAGGCCGGCGAAGAGCTGGGCGGCGATGTTCAGGTAGGGGTTGGCGCAGGGTTCGCCCATGCGGTTCTCGATGTGGGCGCCGGCGCCGGTGCCGACCACGCGCAGCAGGGCGCTGCGATCCTCCACGCGCCAGCCGATGCGGGTGGGGGCCAGGGTGTGCTGGGCGTCAAGGCGCCGGTAGCCGTTGACGGTGGGCACCGACAGCACGAACAGGTCCCGTACCCAGGCCAGCAGGCCGTCGGCGTAGGCCTTGCTGTCGGGCGACACGCCACCGGAGGGGCCCTCGGCGGCGAAGATGTTGCGGCCGGTGGCGGTCTCGGTGACGGACTGGTTCAGGTGCCAGCCGCTGGGGTCGGCGGCCGGCAGGGCGGGCTGGGACATGAACGAGGCGTGGTGGCCGCGCCGCGCGCAGAACTGCTTGGCGTAGGTGCGGAAGAGCAGCATCGCGTCGGCGGCGTCCAGGGCCGCCATGGGGCTGAAGGTGGTCTCGACCTGGCCGGGCCCGGATTCGTGCTCCATGGAGCGCAGCGGCAGCCCGAGCTGGAGCAGGTGCAGCGCCAGCGGGTCGGTCAGGGGGGCGATCGTGTCGTAGTGGGCGTCGAGGTTGAACTGGTAGCCGGCGTTGACGGCGGCCACCCGGGGCGCCTGGCCCTGCAGGCCGAAGCCGTTGCCGGCGTTGCCCGGCTCGTCGTCCAGACGCCGGGTCAGGTACCACTCGACCTCCAGGCCCACCGCCGGGGCAAGTCCCCGCTCCTGGTAGCCGGCCAGGACGCGCCGCAGCACCGCGCGGGAGGACAGCGGATGCGCACTGCCGTCGCGCAGGTACTCGTCGGCGATCACCCACGCGGTGCGGGGGGCGTCGCCGGGCAGCAGCTGGAAGGTCAGCGGGTCGGGGACGGCGATGAAGTTCCCGGCGCCGGTGATCTCGTCGACGCCGACCCCGGGGTCGGTGCCCAGGAAGTCCACCGCGACCGCGTGGCCGGTGTCGAACAGGAACGGGCCGGGGCTGAAGTTCATGCCGTTGCGCAGCACGGCGGCGAACGCCTGGGCGGTCAGGGTCTTGGAGCGGGCCAGGCCGTGCGGGTCGCCGAAGGCCACCCGCACCAGGTCGACGCCCGACAGGGCGGCCTCGACGCGTTCGGCGGCGGCCAGTTGTGCGTCGTCCCACAGGCCGTGGTCGGCGACGAAGGAGGGACGCCCGACGCTGCCCTGCGCGGACAGGGAGGTCCAGGACCTGGTGTACATGGCTCAGGGCGTCCTTTCGCCGGGGAGTACGGGAACGGTGGCCGCCGCGGCCGTCACGGTGTGCAGGGCCGGGGCGGGGGGCGGGGGCGGCAGCGGGCCCAGGTCGGCCTGCAGGCGGTGGGCGGCGGCCAGGACCAGGTCGTCCTCGCCGACCGGGCCGACCAGCTGCACGCCGGCGGGCAGGCCGGCGCGGGTCAGGCCGGCGGGCACCGACACCGCGGGCTGCCCGCTCATGTTGAACGGGTACGCGGCCGGCGCCCACGACAGCCACAGCAGGTCACGGGGGTCGGCGGCCCAGTGGGGGCCGATGGCGTCCGCGGCGAACGGCTCGATCGGCACGGTGGCCATCGCCAGCAGGTCGTAGCGGTCCATCAGGGCGCGCAGTTCGGCCCGCAACTGTTGCCGTACCTCTTCGGCGCGCATGACGTCGGCGCCGCTGAGGGTACGGCCGTAGCGGACGATCTCCAGGCGGCCCGGGTCGCACCACTGCTCGGCCTGCGGCGGGGTGCCGGCGGCCTCGGCGGCGGCCAGGATGTCCACCAGCGCCGGATACAGGCCGGCGCAGGTGATCGCCGTGTCCTCCACCCGGTGGCCGGCCGCGGCCAGCGCCTGGCGGGCCCGGCCGGCCAGGCGGGCGATCTGCGGTGCGGTGCCCTCGAAGTCGATCCAGCCCACGCGCAGGGTCCGGCCGTCGCGGGGCCGGTCCAAGGACCCCAGGGCGGAGTCGGGGTCGGCCGGGTGCGGGCCGGCCGCGGCCTGCGCGATCAGCGCCGCATCGGCCACCGTAGCCGTCAGCGGGCCCTGGTGGGCCAGGCGGTCCACGCTGTTCGGGGCGTACGGCAGCCGCCCGTAGGAGGGCTTGTAGCCCACGACCCCGCAAAAGGCGGCGGGGATACGGATGGAGCCGGCGCCGTCGGTGCCCAGCGAGGCCTGGCACAGCCCGGTGGCCACCGCTGCGGCCCCGCCGCCGGTGGAACCCCCGGCGCTCAGCGCCGGATCGTAGGGGTTGCGGGTGGGCGGGGTGACCCGGGAGAGGGTCGAGGCGCTCCAGCCGTACTCCGACGTGGTGGTCTTGCCGACCACGATCGCGCCGGCCGCGCGCAGCCGGGCCACGGCCGGCGCGTCGGCGCGGGCCCGGTCGTTGCGGGCCAGCGAACCGCGCCGGGTGGGCAGGTCCTGGGTCTGCAGCAGGTCCTTGACCGAGACAGTCACGCCCAGCAGCGGCATGTCCCGCCAGGCGTCGGCGCCCAGTTCCCGGATACGGGCGTCGGCCTTCTCCGCCGCGGCCAGCGCCTCCTCCCCCGCGACCGCGACGAACGCGCCGAGGCGGTCCTGCTCACCGATCGCGGTGAGCGTGGCCTGCACGTGCTCGGCCACGCTCAGCTCCCCCTCGATCAGGCGCCGGCGGGTGGCGGCGATCCCGCCGCCGGGTTCGTCACCCACGGCGGGCCTGCCCGGAGGACGCGGCGCCGGAAGCCGCAGGGGCGGAGGTGTCGCGGGTGGGGGTGTCGCGGGTGGGGGTGCCGGTGACGGTCCGCCAGTGCCAGGCGGAGTCGAACGCGGTGACCTCCACGCTCTGCCCGGCGGCGGCAAGGGCGGCTGCGGCGCCGGTGGCGGCCGCGAGGAACGCCGAGACGCGGTGGGCGGCCAGCAGGTCCTGTTCGGTGAACGGCGGGCCCTCGCAGCGCAGCAGCCGCAGGTCGATGAAGCCGTTGAAGCGCCGCCCGTCGACGGTGACGGCCTGCGGGGAGCGGATGGAGAACCGCACCTTGTTGTTGACGTGCCCGTGGTGGTGCTGGTCGGAGTGGAAGGCGATGTCGGGGATGGTGGGCGGCACGAAGTGGTCGCGGGCGATCACGGCCTCGTCCCGGGGCAGGTTGCCGGGCACGAAGTGCCAGGAGTTGTACTGCATCCGCGAGGACATCGCCCAGGCGGTGTCGGCGACCGCGGGCAGCGAGTCACCGAAGTGGGCGGCCGCGCCGGGACCGGGCACCACGCAGCAGAAGTAGCGGGTGATGTCCCACTCGCAGATCCGCGCCCACTGCTTGGCGCGCAGCGCGCTGATCAGCTCCGGCAGGAACCGCATGCCGCGGCTCATCGCGAAGTCCGCGGCGAACGTGGTGGCGGCCGCGGCCACGGTGGCGTGCACCAGGGCCTCCAGGCCCGTGCCGTACGCGCCGTGCGGGCGGGCCAGCCAGCCCGCGTCCGCGGCAAGGCCGGTGGCGAGCTCGTCCAAGGTGGTGCCGGTCAGCGGCAGGTCTCGGCGCAGGGCGGCGGCGATCGCCTCCTGCGCGGCGCGTGCCGGGTCGCCGGCCGGGGCCGCGACCCGCTCGATCTTGTGCATCAGGGCGCCGTGGATCTCGCGGTAGAGCTGCGCGGAGCCGCCCACGGCGGTGCGGTGCTCGCGCAACGCGGCGGCCAGGGCGTGCAGGTCGGCCACCCGCGCGCTGCGGGCGGCGCGGATCGCGGGGGCGGGCAGGACCGCGGTGTAGCCGCAGCGGACCCGCTCCAGCATGAACGCGACGTGGTCGACGGTCAGCTGGGTGCCGTTGGCCTCCTCCACCCGGCCGAAGCCGGCCGAGGCGATCAGCAGCGTCAGGCACACCAGCAGCTGCACGTCGTTGTCCGACCACAGCTCCAGCGGCACCCCCTGCAGGCTGCTGAGCGCGCAGTCGGGGTGGCCGGGCCACAGGGTCTTGCCGGTCAGGGTGTTCTGCTCGCGGAAGTTCGTGTACTGGTTGTGCTCCTGGTAGAGCACGAACGGCGCGGTGCGCAGCGCGGCTTCCTTGGCCTGCTCCAGCAGCGCGTCACGGCCGTCGGCGCCCTGCCCGGCCAGCCAGTTCCGGCAGTCGGCGACGGTGTCGGCCAGGCGGGCCGCGGCCCGGGACATCTCCCGCTGATACGCCCGCAGATCCGCCCGCGACCACGGCACCCGCAGCACCCCGCCGGCCAGCCTTGAGCGCGGCAGCGGCCCCTGCGCGGGGGTGCGCAGCACGATCCGGCCGCTGGTGGTCAGGGCCAGCTCACCGACGAACACCGGCTCCCCGTCGTCCCCCTCGTCCCCCTCGTCCACGCCGTCCCCGTCACCGGAGACGGCGCTACCGGCGCTGTGGGTGCCGTACGTGCCGGGGGGTTCGGTGGTGTCCTGGTCGCGCCAGGTCAGGCCGAACAGGGCTTTGACGGCCGCTTCGTCGCTGGTGCTCAGGGCGCGCAGCTGGACGTCGGCGGGCACGTGTCCGTCCAGGGTGAGCAGGGCCTTGATCGCGGCGTGCAGGTCGCCGGCCTGTTCGGCGGCCTGCCAGGCCCGGCCCAGCAGGCCGGGGAAGCCCGCGTCGGCCGGGCGTACGTGGTCGGGTTCGGCGGTCACGCCGGCGGGCACGCCCAGCCTGCTGGGGCGGCGGCTGACGCGCTTGCGGGCGTTGGCGGCGCGGCGGGACTCGCCGCGTTCGGCGGAACCGGCAGAGGTCGTCATCGGGCTCCCCCGGCGGTCAGTTCGATGTGGTTCCACACGGACTCGCCGGTCGGCGTCCAGTCCTCGTCGAGGTAGATGCAGTCGACCGGGCATTCCAGGACGCACGCCGGGCAGCCCGAGCACAGCTCGGGGATGATCACGACATCCAGGCCGATGTCGAAGATGGCACCGAACTCCTCCGGGCAACTGCGCAGGCACGTGTCGCAGGTGATGCACTCGGAGGTCTCGATACGGCGCGGCGGTTTCTTCCAGTTCTCGCCGCGGGTGCGCTCGGCGATCCGCTGGGCCCGCCCGGACGGGGCGGACGGCGCGGCCGAAGCGGTGTCGTTCACGGCGTCTTCCACGGCGTCTTTCACGGCCTCTTTCACGGGCACTGACCCCTTTTGACGTCTTCTCGGCCACAGCCGGCAACCGGATGTGTCCGATTGTCACGGGGCGTTCTCGACCGGGACCGCAGCGTCGGTCGGGCAGCGATCGGGCAACGGTCGAGAACGCCACGGCGGTACGTCCGCGCAGGTCAAACGGCCCGCCCGGGTCGGGCCGGGCGGCCCGTCCGCGCGGATCAAGTCGGCCGTCCCACCGGCCGGACGGGGTGTCAGGCCGGGGCGGGGGCGAGCCCGGCCAGGGACAGCAGCAGCGGCTTGACGGCGGTGGCCGGGATACGGCCGGTCACCGCGGCGGGCGCCGAGCACAGCAGCACCGGGCCGTCCTCGTCGCGGGCGGGCAGCAGGCCGTGGCTGCCGCGTACCGGCGCCGGGTCCAGCGGCACCACCGCCATGCGGTAGCGCAGGCCGAGTTTCTTGCGGGCCAGGGCGCCGGCCGCGCGCAGCTTCACGTACGGGTCGCCGGGGTCCAGGAACAGTTCGGCCGGGTCGTAGCCGGGTTTGCGGTGGATCTCCACCAGGGGCGCGAAGTCCGGGGCGCGGGCGTCGTCGAGCCAGTAGTAGTAGGTGAACCAGGCGTCCGGGTCGGCCAGGGCGACCAGGTCGCCGGCGCGGGGGTGGTCCAGGCCGTGGCGTTTGCGGCCGCCGGCGTCCAGGAGTTCGGCCACGCCCGGCAGGTCCTGAAGCACCTGCCGGGTACGGGGCAGGTCCTCGGGGCGGTGCACGTAGACGTGGGCGATCTGGTGGTCGGCGACGGCGAAGGCGCGGGAGGCGTGCGGGTCGAGGTATTCCATGCCGCCTTGGGTGTGGACCTGGAGCAGGCCGGCGCGGCGCAGGGCGCGGTTGATGTCGACCGGCCGGGTCACGCCGGTGATGCCGTACTCCGACAGGGCCACCACGGTGCGGCCCTGCTCGCGGGCGTCGGCCAGCAGCGGGGCCAGCACGGCGTCCAGGGCGGCAGCGGCGGCGGCCGCGCGCGGGTCGTCGGGTCCGTAGCGCTGCAGGTCGTAGTCCAGGTGCGGCAGGTAGACCAGGGTCAGGTCGGGGTCGCGGGTGGTCATCACGTGCCGCGCGGCGTCGGTGATCCACCGGGAGGAGGGCAGGCCGGCACCCGGGCCCCAGTAGCTGAACAGCGGGAAGGTGCCCAGGGATTGCTCGAGTTCGTCGTGCAGGGCCGCGGGGCGGGTGTAGCAGTCGGGTTCCTTGCGGCCGTCGGCGTAGTAGACCGGGCGGGGGGTGACGGTCCAGTCGACATCGGCGCCCATCGCGTACCACCAGCAGATGTTGGCGACGCTGTAGCCGGGGTGGGCGCGGCGGGCGGCGTCCCAGATCCGGTCGCCCTCGATCAGGCGGTGGCTCTGCCGCCACAGCAGGACCTCGCCCAGGTCGCGGAAGTACCAGCCGTTGCCGACGATGCCGTGCCCGGCCGGCTGCGTGCCGGTGAGGAAGGTGGCCTGCACCGAGCAGGTGAGCGCGGGCAGCACCGTGTCCAGGGCCGCGGAGGAGCCCGCGGCGGCAAGGGAGCGCAGGGTGGGCATGTGGGCGAGCAGCCGCGGGGTCAGGCCGACGACGTCCAGGACCAGCAGCGGGGCGGGGCCGCCGCTTCGGACAGGGCCGCTTCGGGTGGGGCCGCTCATGTCTCCTCCTTCAGGCCGTGGCCGGTGAGCAGGTCGCGGACCAAGGCGAGTTCGGCGGCGATGCCGTCGGCCAGGCCGGACCGGCCGTCGGGCCGCAGCGAGGGCGGCAGGGCCTGCCAGGTGTAGGTCTCCACCTCCAGGTGCCGGGTCAGCGGGGCGGGGCCGGCGACCATGGCGGCCAGCGCCTCCTTCAGGACGGGCAGGGTGGAGGTCAGGGGCGCGGCCGGGGCGGCGTGCAGGGGCACGTGGAAGTGGGAGCGCCACGGCGTGCTGCGGGGCAGCGCCGGGGTGTCGAGGGCCGGGCCGAGGTCGTCGGTGCCGAGCAGCCCGGCCCGGGTGCGGGCCCGGGTCTGGTGCAGGAACCGCGGCTCGTCGAAGGCCGCCAGCGCCTCGCGTACGGCGGGGTCGGCGGGGTCGCCCGCGTGCAGGGCCGCGGACAGCTGGGCCTTGACCACGCCGATGCCCGCCCCGGTCAGCGCGTCCAGGGCGGGGCGGGGTTCCTCGAAGGAGGTGGCCAGGTGGCAGGTGTCCACGCAGACCCCGATCCGGTCCGGGGCCAGGCCGCGCAGCGCGGCGATGGCGTCCGCGGTGGTCTCCACGGCGCAGCCGGGCTCGGGTTCCAGGGCGACCCGGATCTGCCGGCCGGTCTCGCCGGCGAGGTCGTCCAGGCGGCCGGCCAGCGTGGCAAGGGCGGTGCGGGCGCAGGCGGCGGCCTCGGGTCCGTGAGCGGTGCGCCAGGCCAGCGGGAGGGTGGAGATGGTGCCCTGCCCGGCGTCCTCGGGCAGCAGGGCCGCCAGGATCCGGGCCAGGGCCAGGGTGTACTCCAGGCGTTCCGGTTCGCTCCAGTCGGGCCGGTAGACGCGGTATTTCACCTCGGCCTGGCCGAAGCCCTGGTAGGGGAAGCCGTTGAGGGTGACGACCTCCAGGCCGCGCCGCCCCAGCTCCCTACGCAGCGCGTCCAGGGCGCGGCGGTCACGGTCCAGGGCGGCGGCGGCCGGCCGGGACAGCCACAGCCCGATGCCCAGCTGCTCGACGCCCAGCCGGTGGCGCACCGGCTCGCAGTAGGCGGCCAGTTGCGCGGTGACCTCCTGGAGGGTTTCCCCGGGGTGGACGTTGGTGCAGTACGCGAGGTGGACGAGGGAGCCGTCCGGGTGTCGGAAGCGCATGGCGGATCAGCTCCCCACCGGGGCGGGGACGTCGGGGGCGCCGGGGGTGCCGCGCAGGATCGAGTTGCCCTCGAAGGTGGCACCGGCGGCGGGCGTGTCCAGGCGCAGGCGGCCGCTTTGGGCGTAGAAGGCGACGGGGTTGCGCCACAGGACCAGGTCGACGTCGTCCTCGCCGAAGCCGGACCGCAGCATCGCCTCGCCGACCTTGGCCGTTTTCAGCGGGTCGCTGCGGCCCCAGTCGGCGGCGGAGTTGACCAGCACCTTTTCCGGGCCGTAGGCGCGCAGCACCTCGACCATGCGGGCCTCGTCCATCTTGGTGTCCGGGTAGACCGAAAAGCCCAGCCACGCGCCGGAGTCCTTGGCCTCGCGCACGGTCGTCTCGTTCAGGTGGTCCAGCAGCACCCGCTCCGGGTCCAGGGCGCAGGCGCGCACCATCTGCACGGTGCGGCGCAGGCCCTGGAGCTTGTCGCGGTGCGGGGTGTGCACCAGCGCGGGCAGGCCGTGGTCGGCGGCGAGCTGGAGCTGCGCCTCCAAGGCGGCGTCCTCGGCCGGCGTCATGGAGTCGTAGCCGATCTCGCCGACCGCGACGACCTGGTCCTTGAGCAGGTAGCGGGGCAGCTCGGCCAGCACCGGGGTGCAGCGCGGGTCGTTGGCCTCCTTCGGGTTCAGCGCCAGCGTGCAGTGGTGCGCGATGCCGTACTGGGCGGCGCGGAAGGGCTCCCAGCCCAGCAGCGCGTCGAAGTAGTCGGTGAAGGACTGCGGCGAGGTCCGCGGCTGCCCCAGCCAGAACGAGGGCTCCACCACCGCCCGCACCCCGGCGGCGTGCATCGCCTCGTAGTCGTCGGTCGTACGCGAGGTCATGTGGATGTGCGGGTCGAAGATACGCACCGTCAGGGCTCCTCGGTCAGGGCGAGCACACGGGTCAGGTCGTGGGGCACCGGCCGGCCGGCGGCGGTGCGTTCGGCGGCGTAGGCGCGCAGCATCCGGCCCAGCTCGCCGTCCCCGCGCGCCCGCGCCGAAAGCCCCGCCACCGCCGCCACCGGCACCCCGGTGAACAGGCACTTGAGCACCCCGTGCCGCCAGGCGTGCGCGGGCAGGTGCGCCGCGGCGTACGGGCCCAGCGCCGCGGCCACCAGGCTGGTGTCGTTGGTGCGCAGCGCGTCCTCCACCAGCGCCAGCCCCTCGGCCGCGGCCGGCTCCAGGCGGCCCAGCGCCAGCAGCACCGCCCGCCGCTCGGCCGCCGTGCCCTGCCGGTACAGCGCGGTCAGGTCCGCGACGCCGGGCCGGGCGGCGGCCAGCAGTTCCACCCGGGCGGCATCGGCGTGACCCGGGCCGCAGCGGCGCCCGGCCTCGGCGAACCGTATCTGCCAGGTGCCGCCCGGGTCGGCTTCGGCTTGTGCGGCTCGGGCGGCTTCGGTGAGGGCGTCGGCGAGCCAGGCCCGGGCGGGCCCGTCCAGGCCGGGCGGAAGACCGGGGGCGCCGGTATCGGCAGGGGTGTCGTGCCGGGCGGGCACGGTGGTCATGACATGCCTCCAGTGCGCTGCTCGCGCAGGAATCGCAGGGAGTGCGCGGCCAGTTCGGGGCCGGCGTGGGAGTGGCGGGGCAGTTCGACGACGGTCAGCCCGCGGTAGCCGCTGTGCGCCAGGGCGTCGAGCACCGGGGGGAAGTCGATCTCGCCGTCGCCGAAGGGCAGGTGCTCGTGGACACCGCGGCGCATGTCCTCGATCTGCACGTGCCGCAGCCAGGGCGCGGCCTGGCGTACGCACTCCTGGGGCGGGTCGTCCTCCAGGCACTGGCAGTGCCCGATGTCCAGGGTCAGGCCCAAGGCGGCGGGGTCGCCGAGTTGTTCGCGCAAGGAGTGGAAGTCGGCCAGGCGGGCCAGCAGATGGCCGGGCTCGGGCTCGATGGCCAGCGGCACGCCGGCCTGGTCGGCGGCGTCCAGGACCGGGCCGAGCGCTTCGATGAGCCGCTTCCATCCGCTCCCGGGGTCGGTGCCGGCCGGCAGGATCCCGCTGAACAGGTGCACGGCGTGCGCCCCGAGATCGGCGGCGATCCGTACCGCCTTCTCCAGCAGCCGCACGCGCGCGGTACGGGCGTCCTCGTCGGGGTCCAGCAGGCTCGGGCCGTGCTTGCGGCGCGGATCGAGCACGTACCGGGCGCCGGTCTCCACCGTCACCGCCAGCCCCAGCTCCCCCAGCCGCCGCCCCACGCGCGCGGTGCGTGCGGCAAGACCGGGCCCGACCGGGTCCAGGTGCATGTGATCCAGCGTCAGCCCCACCCCCTCGTACCCGAGATCGGCCAGCAGCCCCAGGGCGTCCTCGAGCCGCAGGTCGGTCAGCCCGTTGGTGCCGTATCCCAGGCGCAGCCCGCTGCCGGGGGCCGCGGTGCGTGTGGCGCTCATGCCGGGCTCACGCTCCCTCCGGGGCGAGCGGCCCGGCTGGGGGCCGGCCTGCGGTGACTGCGGTCGCGGGTCAGGTCGTCGGTGCCGCGGCCGGGACGCGTTGGGCCGCACAGGAGTTGGCGGCTCGCAGCACTACGAGGTCCGCCGCCCGAACCGGCCCGCAGGCCCGGTCGGTCCGGGGCCGCCGACGGCCGCCGGCCGGTCGGGCCGTCACCGGCGCCGCGGCCCGCGCGGACCGCGCGATCAGCCGCTTGGCCGTGGGTGCTGCTCACGTGGTGCTCACCTTCTTCGCCGCGCGGGCGGCCAGGGGGGTCAGGGTGGCGGTCAGGGCGCCCGTGGCGGGGGCGCCGGCGCGGGCGATCAGGGCGCTCTGGAGGGCGATGACGGCGCGGATGCCGGCGCCGACGGCCCGTTGGGTCAGGGCCGGTGAGGGGTTGAGGGCGGCGTGCGCGAGGGGGCGGGCGACGGTGGCGGCGTAGGCGGTGGCCGTCGCGGCGCGCACCAGGTCGGCCGGGCCTGCGGCGCGGGGGCCGGGGGGCAGCAGGGTGCGGCCGGCCAGGGCCGCGGAGACCGCTCCGGTGGCGGCCAGGGCGGCCAGCGGGGCGGCGGTGGAGCCGCCCTCGGCCTCGCGGCGGGAGACCAGGGTGACGGCGTAGGTGTGGCCGCCCAGGACCGCGGCGGGGGCCAGCGCGGGGCGGGCCGGGCCGCCGGTGGCGGCGGCGCCCATCAGCAGGTCCAGGAAGCGGGCGGCGGCCATGGCGGCGGGCCCGGCCGGGGTGTGCTTCAGCTTCAGGTCGTACGCCCACACGCTCGCCGCCAGCGGCACCGCGACGTTGAGTGTCCTGCGGTCGGCGCGGGCGGCCAGGGCCAGGCCCGCGGCTGTCAGGGCGCCGGCCGCGGCAAGGGCGTGACCTGGCCGGATACGGCCGGAGGGCAGCGGCCGGTGCGGGCGGGCGACCGCGTCCTCCTCCCGGTCGGCCCAGTCGTTCAGCGCCATGCCGGCCTCGTACAGGCACAGCGAGGCCCCCACCGCCAGCGCGGTCCGCCCGCCCGGGCGCCTTCCGGTGGCCGCGGCGCCGGCCAGCGCGTCGCCGGGCACGGTCAACACCGCGGGCAGCCGCAACAGTTCCGCCCAGGCGCGCAGTGTCCCCGTACCGCTCACCGCCCCTCCCCTTCCCCCGGTGCCGGGCTCGCCAGGCGGTCGGCGAAGGCGAGCAGGGCCGCGTACTGCTCGGCCAGGGAGGACGTGGCGCCGTCGGGGTCCTTGAAGTAGAAGCCGAGTTCGGGGCGGGGACCGGACAGGCCGCGTTCCAGGGCGCGGGCGGTCAGCCGGACCAGGTCCAGCACCAGCGGCGCGGCCAGGGCCGAGTCGCAGCCCTGCCAGATCGTCTGCAGCACCATCCGGGTGCCCAGGAACCCGTCGAAGACCACGTGGTCCCACGCGGTCTTCCAGTCCCCCAGCGCCGGGACCTCGTCGATGTGGACCTCGCCCTCGGGCACGGTCCCCAGATTGTCCGCCAGCACCCGCGCTTTCCCTGCGTTCTTGGCGGCCGCCGCGGCGGGGTCGGCCAGCGCGGCGCCGTCCCCGCCGCCGAGCAGGTTGGTCCCGGACCAGGCCCGTACCGCAAGGGCCCGCTGCCGGAACATCGGCGCGAGGACCGCCCGCAGCAGGGTCTGCCCGGTCTTGCCGTCCCGCCCGGCGTACGGCAGCCCCGACGCGGCGGCCTGCTGCGCGAGTTCGGGCAGGTGCATGCCGGTGGACGGGGTGAAGTTGACGTAGCCGCAGCCCGCGCGCAGGGCCGCGGCCGCGTACAGCGAACTGGCCGGCCACACGCCCGCGGCCGGTAGCGGTTCGGTGGAGGCGACGTTGACCACCACCGTGCGGGCGACCCCGGTGCTTTCGGTGAACTCCCGCATGTCGGCGGCGAATGCCTCGATCAGCTCGGTCCGGGAACGCCCGTCGCCGGGCAGCGGCCCGCCGGGGCGGATCCGGGCCTCGGCCGCGGCCAGTTCGGCGGTCACCGCCGCGGGCAGCCAGTGCGGCAGCACCCCCTGGGCGGCCAGTTCCTCGGCCCGCTTGGGCAGCGGCGTACCGGCGGTGTCGTGGCCGCCGAACACCAGCGAGGGCAGGGCCGGCAGGCCGCTTGCGGCGAATTCCTCGGTCTCGGTCACCAGGCCGGTCGGCGGCTGAAGTCCGGCCGCGAGCGCCGCACAGCCCGCGACCGCCGTGGTGGCGACCGAGCCGCGGGCCCCGATCAGCCACACGCCGGTCCGGCCCCCGGCCGCGGAAGAATTGGTGTGGTGGGACACGGGCAGCCTCCTGAACATCCATAACCCCCATGCGAACACCGGTCAGCATGCCGAGCACGGCCCCCCGCGGCCCCGGTTCTCCGCCCGCCGTCAAGCGCCTGCCGAGCCGTCCCCCACCCCGGCCCCACCCGCCTCCCACCGCGTGGCGCCCACCCAGCGGGTCCGCTCCGCGGGGGTGGTTGCCTGTGTGCGGCGCGAGCCCGGTCCGGCCCGCACCCGGCGCGGCGGCCCGGGCGGGCGGGGGAACGGGGGGCCGGGGATACGGACGGGCGGGCGTACGGAGGGGGTACGGACGGGCGAGCGGGGTACCGGGGAGGCGGGCTACCGGGGGGGTGTTACGCGCGTCGGCCCCGTTCCACCGCCTGTTCGCGGTAGTAGGTGCGCCAGATCAGCCGGTGCACCCGCGTCCAGCGCGGCAGGGACCGCACGCCGGGAATGAACGGCACCAGCATCAGGCCCAGGCTGAGCAGGGCCATCACAGCCCAGATCAGGGCGTCGGCGTTGCCGGAGGACTTGAAGGGCTCGATCTGGTACCAGAAGGTGTAGAGCCACAGCCACGCCTGGCCGGGGTAGTTGCCCGTCTCGTTCATCATCCCCCACTGGTCGCCCTTGAGGTGCTGGGCACGTGCCAGGGACTCCAGGTGGGAGCCGTCGGACAGGAAGAGCAGCGGGCGGGTGTAGTCGGTCTGGTAGAACGTGCCCTGTGCCTGGAGCTGGCCGTCCAGGGCGCCGGCGCGGGCCAGTTCCCGCAGGCGTGCGACCAGGACGGGTACGGGGCCGAAGTCGCCCCGTGCCGGGGCGGCGCCGTTGGCCTTGGCCAGGGCGTCGGAGTAGGCCGAGGTCCATGCCCGTTGCCGGGCCGGGGCGGCGGCCGTCCAGGTGGTCAGGGCCGCGGTGACGGCGGGCGGTTCGGGGGCCTGGCGCAGGGGGCGCAGCACGAAGTCGTTCGCGGTGTCGACCCGGATGCGGACCCCCGCGGCGTTCTGCAGGCTCACGGGGCCGATCTTTTGTGCCGCGTCCGGTGTGTGGTTGTACGGCGGCCCGTAGGTGGCTGTGGTGCTGGTGCCGCCGAGTTCGGTCACGGCGGTCGCCGTGAAGTCGGTCCCGTCGGCGCGTGCCCAGGAGGCCAGGGTCACCGGCTTGACGTCGGGCGAGGAGAACACGGCGGCCAGGCCCACGGTCAGCAGCGCGACCACGGCCGACGCGATCGTGAACTCTTTGAGCAGGTCGTACGTCCTGGTGGGGAAGGCGGCCGGGTCCGGGGCGGACGGACGGCGGTGGCGCCGCTTCATCCCGCCGCTTCCCGCGTGGCCGCCGGCGCGGGAGGGGTGGCGGGAGGGGTGGTGGCGTCGATCGGCGGCACGATTCCGCGCAGCCGCACCAGCAGGACGTGCCAGGCCGTCAGCGCGCCGAGGGCGAAGGGCAGCAGGAGGATGTGCCACATCAGCATCTGGCCGAAGTCCAGTACGTTGAAGAACGCGCCGATGCCGACCGAGTTGAGGCCGTCCTTGGCCTGGCCGGCGATCCACTGGGAGTCGAAGTTCTGCTGGACCAGGTAGCCGGTGAACGCGGTGCCGATCGCCACCAGGAAGCACACGACGCCGGTGACCCAGGTCAGTGCCCGCCGGCCCCGCCAGGCGGCCATGAAGAACTTGCCCCACAGATGGACGACCATGAAGAACATGAACAGCTCGACGCTCCACAGGTGCAGGCTGTTCACGTATCTGCCGGTCCCCGACACGTGCCACCACGCGGGCCCCTTCAGCGCCAGCACACCGCCGCTGACCAGGACGATCATCAGGGCGGCCAGGGTGAGCACGCCGAAGACGTAGATCCACGAGGCCATGTACGCGGGCTGGGCGTCCGGCAGCAGCTTGTCCGGTGGCAGTGCCCGCGTCGCCCGCCGCCGCAGCGCCCCGGTCCAGCCCCCGCCGGCCGCCCCTTCTCCGCTCATCCCCGGCCCCGGCCCTGACCCCGGCCCCGGGGGAAGGGCAGGAGCAGGGCCGCGACGAAAACGACCAGCATGAGCCCGATGACCACCAGGTTGGCGACGGACAGCTGCACCACGCCCCAGTGCACGTAGTGCCCGGTGCCGCCCAGATCGACGGGCGCGGCGACGAACCGTACGGCCCCTTCTTCGACGGAGTGCGGGTGTCCCGCCATGAGGCGACTCCTCTCGGCTGTCAGCGGCCAAGATCAAGTAGAACGCCTCGCGGGACGTCCGGCCGCCCGGCATGCCCGGGCCATGAGCCGAACGGCTCAATCCGGAGTGGGCGGGGTCGAGGGGTGCGGGGTTCGGAGGGGGCGGGGTGGGGACGTGAGCGCGCCCCGGGCTCCGGCCCGGGACCGGGTACCGTTCTGGTGTCGATGCAGAACGGAGACGAATATGCCCCCGCACATCGAGGAACTCACGGGCAGGCGCATCGCTCGTGCGCGCAAAGTGCGTAAGTTGACGCAGCGGGAACTGTCCGATCTCTCCCACGTTTCGTACAGCACTTTGACGAAGGTGGAGCAGGGTGCCATGCCCGCGAGTCCTTCCGTTATCGGCGCGCTTGCCAGGGCCTTGTCGGTGCCGGTCACAGAACTCACGGGACAGCCCTACCTGGAGGAGTTGCGGCAGGATCAGTTGGACGGGTTGATCCAGCCGATCCGGGAGGCGCTGAACATCTACGACCTCGGGCCGGATCCGGATGTGACGCCGCGCCCGACGCAGGAGTTGGAAGCTCACGCGGAGGAACTGTGCGCTGGGGTGCGGGCCACCGACATCAAGCAGGTGGCGACCGTTCTTCCCGGTCTGATTCACGAGGCCACGGCAACGGCGTACATGAGCCCGAGCGATCGGCACTGGCGATTGCTGGCCAGTACGTATCGGACCGCGTACGACGTGACGACGAAACTGGGTTTCTACGATCTGTGCACGGTGGCGCTGGACCGGATGGACTGGGCGGCACAGCGTGCCTCCGACCCTGTCCTGGGCGGCATGCGCCAGTATCTGCGGGCGCTGGCGTACCTGCGGGCCAGTGACTATCGGACCGGCAAGCGGCTCATCGGGCTGGGGATGTCCACGCTGGAGCAGGCCGAGGCCGGCCGGGTGCGTGATGTGGTCACCGGCCAACTGCACCTGGGAGCCGCGGTGCTGGCCGGCAGGGACCGGGACAGGGACTCGGCGGAAGGGTATCTGGGCGAAGCCCGGCGCATCGCCGAGCGCACCGGCCCGGCCGAGCGGGTGCACTGGCTTTCGTTCGGGCCGACGAACGTCGGTGCACACCGGGTGAGCGTCCTGGCGGAACTGGATCTGTATCCCGAGGCCGTGCAGGCGGCTCAGGAGATGGCCATTTCGAACGACTGGCCGCCTTCCCGGCTGGCGCACCACCACGCCGAGGTGGCCTGGGCCCAGATGTGGACGGGGAATACCGAGGCCTCGTTCAAAAGCCTGCGGGAGGCGCGCAAACTTGCCCCGCAGCAGACCCGCTACCACCCCATTGTGCGGGAGACCTACGCAGGACTCGAATCGGCCAAGCGCCGAATGCCGGAATCGTTCAGCAATTACGGTTCGTGGCTCGGCGCATGACATGACGTGGAGTCAAGCATTGGCCGGGGCTATCAGTGAGCACTGATAGTTCCGGCCTTCACATGTCGGCACGCTAAAGCCAGTAATGGACCCCCGCGACCGTGCGACCGGTCCGGGGGCGTGGCCAACGCTTCAGAGGAACGCTGACATGCACGAGTTTATCCGCCGCCCCTTCGGGTTCCCGGGGGTGGCGTGATGATCCCTGGTACGCCGCAGGCTCTGGCTGAGGATCGTCCGGTTGTCGAGAGAACGTGGCCGCCCGCTCCCCGCTCGGTGGGCGGGGCGCGGCGTTTCCTCGCCGATCACCTCTGCGCCTGGGGGCTGTCGCACCTGACGGACACGGCCGGACTGGTCGTATCCGAGCTGGTCACCAATGCCGTGGCCCATGCGCACCCCCCGTACGGGCATCTGGTCTTCACGCGGTTCGAGCGGCTGGAGTGCGGGGTGCGGATCGAGGTGCACGACTCCAGCGACAGCAAGCCGGAGCTGCGGGAGGCGCCCGACGACGAGGAGTCCGGGCGTGGCCTGCTGCTGGTGGACGTGCTGACCGGAGGGCACTGGGGGATCGGCGACCGGAACGGGCCCGGGAAAGCCGTCTGGGCCATCTGCGCTGATGACGGTACCGACCCTGCTGTTGATGCCGCTGCGGGGGTGCTCCGGTGACCCCAACGGCCAAGGCCCGTAGCTGGGCTGTCACGACCACCAGCGGGCTGACCGTACGCGACCACCTGCCGGACTGGGCCGACAGCGACCCCAGCCGGGACGGGGTGCGGCCCGAACACCTCGATGCCGTGCTGGCCGATGTGGTCCTCGAAACCGACACGGGCGGCCTGATCCTGCCGGTCGTCCACGGCCAGGACCCCGCCGAGCAGGCCGCCGTCCTGGCCGTCACCCTCACCTGCAAACCGTTCGGGCAGAGCGACGAGCCCCGCATCCCGGTCGCCGACGTGCAACTCGTGGACGACTTCTGGCTCAAGGGCCTGGACCCGCAGGGGATAACGGACTTCGGCCAGCGCCTGCGCACCCTGGGCCATGCGCTCATCCATCAGGTGGGCCCCGCCCTGGAGGCGGCACGCGCCGACTGGTCCCGCCACCACCCCACACCCGCAGCGGACACAGCCGGGACGGCAGCGGACGTCGCGGCGACCGGCCGGGTCCGGTCGGCGCCCCGCGTTCTGCGCCAGGAACCGCAGGCCGTGACCTGGGCCCGCGAGAAAGCGGGGCTGACCAAGCGGGCCCTCGCCCAGCGGGTCGGGATCTCGGAACAGCTCATGAACGAGATCGAGTCCGGTTGGAGAAGCGCGACCCCCGCCGTCCTGCCCCGGATCGCCGAGGCCCTGAACTGCCCCGTGGTGGCGCTGGAACGAAAACGCACCGACACCGTCACCGCACCGCGGGACTGATCAATTGCGGGCCTGTCCGTGGCGACGGACAGCCAGGATCGGCCCCGCGGCGCATCCATCCGCTTCACTTCACCTTCCACTCCGCTTCGAGGAGATCCAGTGACGACCGTCGTCGAACAGCCGACCGCGAGCCGCCCCTGGGGCGCCGGCCGCCTCGCGCCCTACCCGACCACCGTCCAGCGCCCGCACGCCTCGGTCACCATCGACCCCGACACGCAGCTCGGCGTGTTCCGCGACCGCGCCGGCCAGGTGGTCGAGATGGGCAAACACGGCACCAGCAAGGGCACCGAGACCTCGACCACCACGAACTCGGACTCCAGGAACGACCAGGGCCACGACCAGGACTCCGAGCAGGACTGACGACATGGCCGAGGAGAGGCCGGTTCTGGTGGTCACCGAGGCGGACGACCTGACCGCCGACATGGTGATCACCGAACTCAACCGGCGGAACGTGCCGGTGGTCAGGTTCAACCCCGCCGACATCGGCACCGGCCTGACGGTCTCGGCTCGGTTCGGCACCTGCTCGGCCCCGGTGGTCGGGCAGGTGCGCACCCCGTCGAGAACCGCCGACCTGACCCGACTGCGAGCGGTGTACTGGCGCCGCCCCGAATGGCCTGCCTTCTCCCACCTGGAGCCGGACGACGCCCGATTCGCGGCTGCCCAGGTCCGCTTCGGGCTCGCAGGCGCCCTGTACGCAACGGACTGCCCGCTCTGGGTCAATCACCCCCTGCGCATCGCCGCCGCCGACTACAAGCCCGCGCAGCTCGCCCTCGCTCAGCGGCTCGGCCTTGCCGTGCCGCCGACTTTGGTGACCAACGACCCGGACGAGGCACGAGAGTTCATCGGCGCCCACGATGAAGTGCTCTACAAGACGTTACGGTGGACCCCCTACGCGCGGAACGGAGTTCCGGTGACAGGGTGGGCGGAGCCGGTCACCGCCGATGAGATCGACGAGAGCGTGCGCGTGGCGCCACACCTGTTCCAGGTCCGCATGGACAAGGTTGCCGACGTGCGGGTTCTGGTGGTCGGTCGGCACACCTTCGCCGTACGCATCGAATCCGGCCTGCTGGACTGGCGCAAGGACTACAGCGCCCTCACCTACACCGTGGAACACCTGCCCGACCGGGTGAACACGGCGCTTCTCGCCTGTCTGGAGCGGCTCGGCCTGGCATCGGGGAGCTTCGACCTCGCCGTGGACCGGAGGGGCGACTACTGGTGGCTGGAGTTGAACCCGAACGGCCAGTGGGGGTGGCTGGAGACGGAAACCGGCCTTCCGATGTCCTCGGCTTTCGCCGATCTGCTCACCCAAGGAGATGATTCGTGAACGACTCCGCCCCCCAGCGCCGCCACCTGGCCGCACTGCTGGCGCACAACGGGGTTCTCACGTCCCCGCGGCTGCGCGCGGCCGTCGAGGCCGTACCGCGCGAGCTGTTCCTTCACCCCGGCGTGTTCCTCGACGAAGGCGGTGCCTGGCGGCCCGTCACCGCGGCCGGCACCGACCCGGGCGAGTGGCTGAAGATCGCGTACAGCTACGACACCCTGACCACCCAGCTCGACGGGCACCTCACCGCCGACCAGGCCAGTGGCCCCGTTCAGGGCGTGCCCACGTCTTCCTCCACCACCCCTGCCACGGTGGTCGGCATGATCGAGAGCCTGGAGGCGGAGGCCGGCCATCGCGTGCTGGAGATCGGCACGGGCACCGGCTACTCCGCGGCTTTGATGTGCCACTGCCTGGGTGCGGACAACGTGACCACGATCGAGGTGGACCCCGAGGTGGCGCAGCGGGCGGATGCCGCACTGGAAACGGCGGGCTTCTCGACGTGGACCGTCACCGGCGACGGCCTCCTCGGGCATCCCCGGAACGCGCCGTACGACCGCGTGATCGCCACCTGCGCCGTCCGCCGTATTCCGCACACCTGGGTCCGGCAGACCAGGCCCGGCGGAATCGTCCTGAGCACCGTGGGCTCCTGGCCGTACGGAACCGGCCTGGCCAAGGTCACCGTGGACGGGAACGGCAACGCGCAGGGCCGGATCATCGGCCGGTCCTCGTTCATGCAGGCACGGGCCCAGGCCGTGGTGCCGGTGGCCGGCGACCTGTCCGCCCGCACGGCCTACGCGGACGGCGAGAGGGACACGAAGGCGCCGCCCACCGTGCTGGACGGCTGGATGCCCGCCTTCCTCGCCCAGCTCGCCGCGCCCGGGGCACAACTCGTGCGTGCCACTCGCAGCGACGGGACCAAGCTCTTGTACGTCTTCGACCCGGAGCGCGAGTCCTTCGCCCAGTTCACCGCCGGCGGCAGCGGCTGGACGGTCCGCCAGGGCGGCCCCGTGGCCCTGTGGGACGACATCGAGGAGGCCCTCCTCGCGTGGCAGGACGCCGGCAGCCCCGACATCGACACGGTGCGGCTGCGGATCACCGCCGCCTCCCACACCTACTGGATCGAGGGCAACCCGTCGCTGCGCTGGGAGCACCGCCTGGCCTGACCGGCGACGAGGCGGTCGGCCCGGGCCCGCCCGGCAGGGCACGCCCGCCCGGCAGGCACGCCCGCCCGGCAGGCACGCCCGCCCGGTGGAGGAAGGGTGTCCTCCACCGGGCGGGAGAAGATCGCTTCAGGCACAGGCCGGCCCCGAACGGGGCGGGCGCTCAGTACAGGACGCGGACGAGCTGGCCGCTGGTGCCGTTGGAGTTGTTGGTGACGTAGACCTCGTTGTCCGGGCCGATGCCCAGGCCGGTGGGCTGCTGGAGCAGGATGCCGGTGGGGATCTGGGTGACCTGCTTGGTCGCGAGGTTGATCTTGCTCAGGGAGCCGGGCAGCGGCGGGGCGCCGAGCTGGGCGGTGAAGGACAGGGCGAACAGGTTCCCGGAGTGGTCCAGGGCCAGCGAGACCAGGTTGCTGAAGCCGGTGAGGAAGACCTGCGGGGCCTGGCCGGGCTTGATCTGCCAGATCCGGGCGGCCCCGGGAGTGGTGGCGCTCATGTCCGAGATGTAGATCGTCCCGTCGGCGGCCCGCACGATGCCGGTGGGCACGGCCTGCTGCGAGCCGGTGGCGGCGGTGTTGTGCGGGAAGACGTAGTCGGTGGTGATGCTGCCGTCGGGGTGCGCGCGCAGCAGATCGTTCGCGCCGGCCTCGGTGATCAGGAAGTCCGGTCCGCTGGGCAGCAGCCCCCACGGGTTGGAGTGCACGTCCTCACCGTCGGGGTTGACCTTGGTCTCGTAGTCGACCGGGTCGGCCAGCACCGTGTGGTCGCAGGTACGCAGCAGCGTGCCCAGGGTCGCGCCGTTCGGGCCGAGCGCTGCGCGCGAGTCGTCCGTGCCGCCGAACTCGCTCAGGACGTCGTAGCCGCCCTTGGGGTCGGGCACCACGGCGTTGGGGCCGGCGGCGCTGACCGAGGCGCCGGGGGTGGCCGGGCCGGTGGCGGTGGAGGCCAGGCCGGTGACGACCCGGCCCTGGAAACCGCCGTGCACGGCGTAGACCGAGCCGGTCAGGCCCGCACACGTCTGGCCGGCCGCGCAGTTGGGGTCGCCGGCCCCGGACTCGGCGACCAGGATCGTGCCGTCGGGCAGCACCGTGATCCCGCGGGGGTTGTTCAGGCCGGAGGCCAGGACCTTCAAGGTCGTCGTGCGGGTCATGCCGGTGACCGCGTGGGCCGTGCCCGCCGACAGCGACAACGGGGCGGCGACGGCGACGGCCGCACCCGCGGCCACCAGCACTCTCTTCCACGAACCGCGTGAACTGAACATGCCTCTCCTCCGTTAATGTGCTCCCCTTTTTTTGATCGGGGAGCGCTCGAGACCTGCGACACCATAGGTGAGTCCCCCGGTGTGTACGACTGCTTTGCTCATTCCGCACTTGAACACCGCCCCCGCAACCCCTCCTCCGGCCATCGTGCAACTGCCCCTGAACTGGGGGGAGTTGGGACCAAGCAACGTGCAGCGGGGCACACGGCACGCACCGCCCGGCCCGCCCCACCCGTCACACCGCCGACACCGGCCCGAAACACCTCCGCATTCCCCCGGCTTTCCCCCCGCTTTTCCCGGGACCTCCCGCGGGACCTCCCCGGATCCTCCCCCGGTCTTCCTCCGCGCCCGCGACGTCCCTTTCCCGGACCCGCCGGATACGGAAATCCCGCGCCGTGTTTTCCGCAAGGGCCCCTCCGTTGACGGGAATTCGCCCGCCCCGCCCGCAACCGGCGTTGCCGCAGGACCGTTCGAGGCCGCCCGGGGCCGTGCTCGCGCCGCGCTCGACCACGGCTCGGCGTGCGGTGCAGCGGCCCTGGGGCGGGGGCGGGGGCGGGCGGTGTACCGGGGCGGACGTGCCCGGCCACCTGCGGCGGGCGGTGTTGCGGCACGTTGTGCCGCACCTGCTCGGCCGGTACGTTGACGCCCGGTGCCCCCCGCCGGTATCGCCCCTTCGCCTTTCCGCACCGCAATTCCCCTATTCTTCTTGCCTTTTCCATTCCTTCCCACGTCTTTCCATGACTTTTCCAGCCTTGTCGAACGGGAGAGCAGGAAAATGAACAGTCGCGTCATAGTCGTCGGTGCCGGGCCCGTCGGGCTGATGCTGGCCGGTGAACTGCGCCTGGGCGGCGCGGACGTCGTGGTCTACGACAAGCTGGCCGCGCCGTCCGGGGAGTCGCGTGCGCTGGGCTTCACCAAGCGGGTCGCCGAACTGCTGGACCAGCGCGGGCTGCTGGACCGGCTCGGGGAGCTGCGGTGGGGCCGCGGCGGCCACTTCGGCGGGGTGCCGGTGGATCTGGGGATGCTGGACGAGAGCCATCACGGGGTGCTGGGGCTGCCGCAGTCGCGGACCGAGGAGGTGCTGGCGGGCCGGCTTTCGGAGCTGGGGGTGCCGGTCCACCGCGGCTGCGCGGCGGTGGACCTGACGCAGGACGCCGACGGCGTCACGGTCGTCCTCGACGGGCCGCAGGGGCGGCTGGAGGAGCGGGCCCGGTACGTGGTGGGCTGCGACGGGCCGAACGGGGCGGTGCGGGCCGCGGCCGGGATCCCGGCGCCGGGCTGGGCGGCCACCCGCGGGATGTACATGGCCGACGTCACCGGTGTGGAGCTGCGCCAGCGGCCCACCGGCGAGCGCATCCCGGGCGGCCACATGATCCTGTCGGTGAGCCTGGGCGACGGCTACTACCGGGTCCTGGTCCACGACAAGAGCCTCAAGCCGCCGGCGAGCAGTGACGACGTGACGTTCAAGGACGTGGCCGACGCCTGGCAGCGGATGACGGGCGAGTCCATCCACCACGGCAGTGCCCGCTGGACGGCCGCGTTCGACAACGCCGCGGGCCTTGCCGCCGACTACCGCCGTGGCCGGGTGCTGCTGGCCGGGGACGCCGCGCACGCCACTCCCCCGCTGGCCGGCTGGGGGCTGAGCACCGGCATCCAGGACGCGGCCAACCTCGGCTGGAAACTGGCCGCGGTCGCCACCGGCCGCGCCCCGCAGCGCCTGCTGGACACCTACCACAGCGAACGCCACCCGCTGGGCGAGCAGTTGCTGCGCAACACCCACGCCGCCTCGATGCTCTACCTCACCGGCCAGGACATCGACCCGCTGCGCGCGGTGCTGGGCGAGCTGATGACCCACAAGGACACCGCGACCCACTTCGCCGGCATGGTCAGCGGGCTGACGGTCCGCTACGACATGGGCCCCGGCGGCCACCCCCTGCTGGGCCTGCGCATGCCGCCCGCCCGCGAACTCCACCTGCCCGGCGGCGCCCGCACCCGGGTGGGCGACCTGCTGCGCCCCGGCCGCGGCGTGTTCATCGACACCACCGCCCCCGCCGGCCACGCCGCCCGCGTCGAGGCCGGCTGGGCCGGCCGCGTCGACGTGGTCACCGGCACCTGGGCCGCACCCGGCGGCGACGGCGCCGGTCCCGCCCCCCACGCGGTCCTGATCCGCCCCGACGGCTACATCGCCTGGGCCGCACCCGAGCCCGGCGACCTGGAAGCGGCCCTGGACCGCTGGTTCGGCGCCGCCCGCGTCACCGCCACGGCCTGACCCGCCCCGGGCACGCAAGGGGGAGGGGGACCGTCGCGGTCCCCCTCCCCCTGTCACGTACGGGCTGCGGCGCACGAACTGCCGTATCCAGGCCGCGGGATACGGGCTACCGCCCTACGGGCTGCGATCCCCAGGCTGCGGCGTACGGGCCCGGCGTCTTGCGCACTGCGGCCTCACCGGCTGCGACATGCGAGTTGCGGGCGCCCAGGTTGCCGTAACCGGACTGCGGTTGTACGGGCTGCCGTCCTACGCGCTGAGGGCGTACCGGCTGGAGAGCCCAGGCTGCGGCCTACGAACTGGCGCCCTGCTCGCTGCCGTCCTACGGGCTGCGGCACCCAGGCTGCACCGTACGGGCTGCCGCCTTGCGCACTGCGGTCTTACGGGCTGGGATGCCCAGGCTGCGGCGTACGGGCAGCGAACGCCCAGGTTGCCGGGCGCAGAGTGCGGGGCACGGGCGGTGCGGCGTACGAGCTGCAGCGCACGGGTTGCCGGCGCCCAAGTCGCGGCGCCCACAGTGCGGTTCTGCGAACTGCGGCGCACACGTTGCGGCATACAGGCTGCGACGCACCGCTTGCAGACGCCCACAGTGCGGCGTCCAGGCCGCGGCTTCACGGACTGCGGCGCACAGGCCGCACCGTACGGACTGCGGCTTGACGGAACGCGGCACCCAGGCTGGGACCTTACGGACTGCCGAGGCCCACGCTGCGGCGCACACGTCGCGGGATACGTGAATGCGACGCCCAGGCTGCGGTCTTACGGATTGCGGACTCACGGCCTGCGGCGCCCAGGTCGCGGAAGTACGGCTTGCGGCACGCAGCTTGCGGCATGCGGAATGTGCGGGTGCCACATGTGATGTGCGGCTTGCCAGGCGTGGCCCTGTGGCGGTGCGGCCGCAAGGCCTCAGCGGTGGTTCAGTTCGCGCAGCAGCGCCAGTTCCAGGGCGGTGAGCGGGATTTCCGGGGTGAGGCGTTCGGGGTGGGCGGGGGACGGGCCGGTCAGTCGGGGGGAGGGCAGGCCGCCGGCGGCGGCCAGGCTTTCGGGCTCCACGCCGGTGTAGATCGTGCCGAACACCCGCAGGGCGTCGTAGATCCGGAACAGCACACGGCGGGTGAAGGACTGTTTCACGGGTCACCTCACGTGGGGCGGCGGCGCGGCCTGGGGCACCCGCCCACCATCGGGCGCGGCGGCGGACGGGCGGCGGAAAAACGGTGGAGAACCACCGGAGTGGCGGGCGTGACCGCCTGCCGCGCACGCCGGGGGCGCAAAGCGGCGAAGCCGGGACCGCGCGGGTCCCGGCTTTGCCGTGGTGGTCGGCCCGGCGCCGTACGCGTCCAGGGCCGGGCAGGGTGTGGCTGCGTGCCGGCCGCCCGGGGCCGACCACACGACGCCGGTGCCGCCGGCAGGCGTACGGGCGGTACTGACAGTGCGTCAGGCGCGTGCGTCAGGCGACGGGTGCGGCCTGGCCCTGGGAGGCCAGGTAGTCCGCGCGGGCGGCCTCGGCCTCGGCGTCGGCCTGGCCGGCCGGGACGAGGACGCCCAGCGGGGTCAGCCGGCGCGGGGAGGTGCCGGCCATCTTCCAGTCGAAGCGGGCCGCCAGTTCGAACAGGTCGTCCTGCACCAGCGGGCCGCCCTTGTCCTTCTCGGCCTGCAGCGCGGTGGGGTGGTAGTTCTCGTAGCCGCCCGGCAGGTGCAGGGTCAGGAAGTGCGCGCCGTGCGAGGCGGGGGTGGACCAGGTGTGCTCGGTGCCGCGGGTGATGTGCGCCAGGCCGCCCGCGCCGAGTTCCACGACCTCCTCGCCCACCTGGAGGATCAGGGAGCCGGAGACGACGAAGTACGTTTCCTCCGACGCGGAGTGGGTGTGCAGCGGCGGCCCGGACATGGCCGGGTCCACGCGCGCCTCCACCAGCGCCGCCGTACCCCCGGTCATCTCGCTCGACAACACGATCTCGAACCCGCGGCGGCCCGGGGGGCGTTGCCCGGCAAGAACGATGCTCGTCATGGGATCCTCTCTCAGGTCGGCTCCAACGCCCCACAGATGTAGCCCACTCGCGCCCGCGTTCGACTGCGCCGCACGGCCACAGTTGAACGCCCCCCGCCCCCGGTTAGCGTCTCCAGCGGACGATCCCGCACAGTGCATCCCGGCGCGCGCGGGCCGCCGGGCCGACGAGGGGAGAGCACACGTGCCGCAAACCGTCGCCAAGCCGGATCCCGACCACCCCATCACCGTGGAACCCACCGCGGGCCGGGTCGTGGTGCGGGCCGGCGGCCGGATCATCGCCGACACCACCCGGGCCCTGACGCTGCGCGAGGCGGACCACCCGCCGGTGCAGTACCTGCCGCCGGACGCCGTCGCGCCCGGCGTGCTGCACCCCACCCCGACCAGCACCACCTGCGCCTACAAGGGACAGGCCTCGTACTACGCACTGATCACCGACGACGGCGAGGTCCCCGACGCGGTCTGGTCCTACAAGACGCCCAAGCCCATCGCCGCCGCGATCGCCGGATACGTGGCGTTCTACCCGCAGCACGTCGACCTGACCGTGGAACCCGCCCCCGAACCGACCACGCAACCGGAGCCGACCGCGTAACAGCCGGGGGCGGCCGTAACGGGGGTCGGCCTGCGTCCGGCCGGGTACGGGGGCCCGGCCGGACACGGTACGCAGACGGTGCGCAGACGGTACGCAGACGGTGCGCGGACCGGGGCGGGTAGGTTGGGGTGCCCCCGGGCGCGGCGGGGATTTCGGGCGGCCGGTCACATCGGCGGTGTTTGCGGGGTCGTGGTGGTGACGCCGTACAAAGGGAAGGCATGTGACCGATGGACGAGGTGTGGCTGACCGACCGCTTCGAGGAGCACCGGACGCTGTTGCGGTCGGTGGCCTACCGGATGCTCGGCTCGCTCAGTGAGGCCGACGACGCGGTCCAGGAGGCCTGGCTGCGGGTGGTGCGTGCCGACACCGACAGCGTGGAGAACCTGGCCGGGTGGCTGACCACGGTGGTGGCGCGGGTGTGCCTGAACATGCTGCGGGCCCGTGAGCGGCGCCGTGAGGAGCCCTTCGAGCCGCACACCCCCGATCCGGTGCTGGGCAAGGAGGACGGCGGCAACCCCGAGCAGGAGGCGCTGCTGGCCGATTCGGTCGGCCTGGCGCTGCTGGTGGTGCTGGAGTCCCTCAGCCCCAGCGAACGCCTGGCGTTCGTGCTGCACGACATGTTCGCGGTGCCCTTCGACGAGATCGGGCCGATGATCGACCGGACCCCGGCCGCCGCCCGGCAGCTGGTCAGCCGGGCCCGGCGCCGGGTGCGCGGCGGCGTGCCGGTCCCTGACGCGGACCTGACCCGCCAGCGCCAGGTGGTGGAGGCGTTCACGGCCGCCTCCCGCGGCGGGGACTTCGAGGCCCTGGTGGCCCTGCTCCACCCCGACGTGGTGCTGCGCGCCGACAAGGAGGCCGGGCCCACCGCCGCCCCGGTGGTGCTGCACGGCCCCCGCGCCGTGGCCCAGGGCGCGTTCGCCGCCTCCGAGCGGGTCCGCTTCACCCAGCCGGCCCTGGTCAACGGCGCCGTCGGGCTGGTGATGGCCCCCCTGGGCAAGCTGTTCCTGGTGCTGGGCTTCGGCATCGACGACGACATGATCACCGAGATCGACGTGATCGCCCACCCCGACCGGCTGCGCGGCCTGGACCTGGCCGTCCTGGACGCCTGACCCCGGGCACCGCGACGACCGGTCCCGTACGGGCTCGCGCAGGACTTCCCCGTACGGGTGGCGGATCCGGTCACATTCGCGCCGCGGCAGGTGTCATACAGGCGAAGGCAGCGAACCGCGCTGATGTGGCCGGGAGACCGGCTCCCGGACGAGCAACGAGTGTGGAGAAACGATGACGTCACCCATCCTGGTCACGGGCGGAACGGGCACGCTGGGCAAGCATGTCGTTCCCCTCCTGCTGCAGGCCGGCCGCGAGGTACGGGTGCTCAGCCGCACCGGCAAGGACCCCATCAACGGCGTCGAGTACGTCAATGCCGACCTGCTCAAGGGCGAGGGCCTGGACCCGGCCCTGCAGGGCGTGGAGACCGTCCTGCACCTGGCCGGCGGCCCCAAGGGCGACGACAAGGTCGCCCAGAACCTGGTGCAGGCCGCCGTGCGCGCCGACGTGAAGCACATGGTGTACATCTCCGTGATCGCCGCCGACAAGGTGCCGCTGGGCTACTTCCGGGCCAAGCACGGTGCCGAGCAGGCCGTGGCCGGATCCGGACTGCCCTGGACGACGCTGCGCGCGGCCCAGTTCCACGACCTGGTCTTCAACGTCGTCTCCAAGATGACCAAGATGCCGGTCGTGCCCGTGCCCGGCGGCCTGCGGTTCCAGCCGGTCGACGCCCGCGAGGTCGCCGACCGCCTGGTCGACCTGACCCTGGGCCAGCCCGCCGGACTGGTCCCGGACCTGGCCGGCCCGAAGGTCTACGGCATGGGCGACCTGGCCCGCGGCTACCTGCAGGCGCTCGGCAAGCGCCGCCCGATGATGCCGATGCGGATGCCCGGAAAGGCCGGCAAGGCCTACCGCGCCGCCGACAACCTCAACCTCGAGGCCCAGGTCGGCAAGCTGACCTGGGAGGAGTACCTGGCCGCGCACATCAACTGACCCACCACCGGCTTCCCGGCCCTCGAAGCCGCGCCCGCAGCCGGCCGGTGCCGCCCGGCACCGCCCGGCACCGCCCGGCACCGCGCCGCCCGAGCCGTAACCCGGGCGGCGGCCGGGCCCGCGCACCGGCCGCCGCACCGGGGGCGCGGGGCCCCTGCGGGCCGGGGAACGGCCGCACGGCTGCGGGGCGGTGCGGCTGGTGCGGCTGCGGCTCACCGGGGCGGTGCGGCGGCGTGGGCGTGGCAGGCCCGGGCGAGCAGGGCGGGCAGGTCGGGGCCGGCGGCGAAGAAGTGGCCGCCGGTCACGGTGCGGACGGTGACCGGCGCGGTGGACCAGCGCCGCCAGCCCTCCAGTTCCCGGGGCGGGGCCATCGGGTCGTGGCTGCCGGCGAAGACCAGGACGGGCACGTCCACCGGGCCGCCGCAGGCAGGGTCCGCGGCGGCCGCCCGCAGCGCGTCGGCCAGCCGCAGGTCGTCCCGCAGCACCGGCAGGACACTGCGCCGCCACAGCCCGCCGGGGCCGGCGGCGCTGCCGCGGGGCAGCGGGCCCAACTGCTCCAGCAGTGGCAGCAGGTGCTCGTCGGGCAGGTCGGCCGCACCGGAAAGCGGCGCCGGGGCGTGCGGGGGCAGGCAGGCGCCGACCGCCAGGAACAGCGGCGCCGGGGCCCGGCAGGCGGCCACTGCCCGGGTGAGGGTGTAGGCGACGAGCGCGCCCAGACTGTGGCCGTACAGCGCGTACGGTCCGGCGCGCGCGGTCTCCAGCACGGCCGGCAGCAGGTCGGCGACCAGGGCGGCCCGGTCGGTCAGGCGCTGCTCGCGCCTGCGGCCCTCGCGCCCGGGCAGCGGCAGCGCCACCGCCTGCGCGGCCGGCCCGACCTGATCGGGCCAGCGGCGGTAGACCGCCGCGCCGGCCCCGGCATGGGCGAACAGGTGCAGCCGGATCCGGCCCGGGTCGGCCGGTACGGCGTCGGGAGCGGGAAGCATCGATCACCCTTCGCAACAGTAAGCAGCGTTCGCGACGTCGGGACGCCCGCCGGCCGCGGGCACACCGGTGGCAACGCAGCAGCGGGGCGGGGCCGGTCGGTCGGGACGCCCCCGCCGGCGCACGGGCGGCGAAAGCGGCGGGGGGCGGGCTGCCGGTCAGGCCGCGTACAGGTCGAAGGTGGAGGTGCGGCGGGGGCCTGCGACCACGTCCAGGCGGGGGTCGACGGCGAGCATCGCCTGGTGCATGCGCTGCAGTTGCGGGGAGGGTTCGACGCCCAGTTCGGTGATCAGGCGCTGGCGCAGCCGGCGGTAGACGTCCAGCGCGGAGGCCTGCCGGCCCGAGCGGTACAGGGCGACCATGGCCTGGGAGTGCAGTCCCTCGTGCTGGGGGTGGCGGGCGATCAGGTCGGTGAGTTCGGCGATCAGTTCCACGTGCCGGCCCAGCCGCAGTTCGGCGTCGATCCGCCGCTCCCGGGCGACCAGGCGGCTCTCCTCCAGCCGCATGACCTCGATGTCCAGGATCGGCCCGACCCGCACGTCGACCAGCGCGGGTCCCTCCCACAGGTCCAGGGCCTTGCGCAGGGCCTGCGCGGCACGCTGGTCCTCGCCCTCGTCGAAGGCCTTGCGGCCCTCTGCGACCAGGCGTTCGTAGGTGTAGACGTCGACGGCCTCGGTGGGGATCTGCAGGGTGTAGCCGCCGTAGCGGGTGGCCAGGACCTCCTTGGCCGAGCCGGCCGGTTCCGGGCCCATGGCGGTGGCGAGCATCCGCCGCAATTGCAGGATGTAGGTCTGCAGTGTGGTCAGCGAGCTCTGCGGCAGCTCGGTCCCCCAGATCTCCTCCATCAAGGTGGGCACGGGCACGACCCGGCCCGGGTAGAGGGCGAGCAGGGCGAGGATCTGGCGGGGCTTTCTGGCGGTCGGGACAATGGACGTTCCGTTGACTTCGGCGTCCAGTGCTCCCAGGACTCTTACCTTCATGATTCCCTCCGGTCCTTGTCAGCCGTAATCGGTTCCCGAGCCGGGCGTTCGAGTCACGTTGATACTGTCGCCTCCCGGCTATTTGTGGTGGGGCCCCTATCGGCGGACAAGGGGAACCTTACCCGCTGCCCATCGGCCCCTCAGATCGTCTTGAGTGCTTCTTGAGTGAACTTTGTAATTGACCACTGACATCACGCTGACAATCCTCTGACATAACCCCTGTGAACTGGCCGTTACCCCGTGGAAATACCGCCGGCACGCCGGGCGTCCAACCACCCGCGGGCCGCGCCGCGCGCACGGCCAGGTGCACGGCCAGGTGCGCGGCCAGGTGCGCGAGCAGGGGCGCTGCGGACCGGGGGCCGGGCCGGGGGCGGGCGGGCGCCGATCCGGGGACGGTCCCGCGGCCGTGCGGGGGCGGTCCGGCGGGGGTCCGGCGGGGGTCCGGCGGGGGGTGGCCGGACAAGTGGAGGGCGGTGCATCGGCGCCTGAATCGGCCTCAAGGATTCTTCTACGACGCCCTGTACGGCGCTGGTGAATCCGCCGCGGAAGGGCGGGGGCGCCTATTGTCGGCCGCGAGGAAGGACCAGCGGTTATTTACGGGGTCATCTGCGGTCCGGCCCCGCCGTGAACTCGTCGAATTTCCCGGGGGAAGGGCGAGATGGAGTTTTTGATCCTTGGTTCCGTCCAGATCTGCGACGAGCGGTCCGGTGTGCGGATCGCCCCGGCCGGCGCCAAGCAGCGGGCGCTGCTGGGCGCGCTGGTGGTGCGGGCCGGTCAGGTGGTGCCCGCCGACCGGCTGGTCGACGAGCTGTGGGGCGACCGCCCGCCGGCGGGCGCCGCCAACGCCCTGCAGGCCCATGTGGCGCGGCTGCGCCGGCTGCTGCCGGCGGCCCCCGGCGCGTGCCGGCCGCAGCACGAGTGGCTGGTGACCCGTCCGACGGGTTACGCGCTGCGGGCCGGCTGCGCGGACACCGACGCACAGCGCTTCCACCACCTGGTCGCCCAGGCCCGCCAGGCGGGCGCCGATCCCGGCCGCGCCGCGCAATTGCTGCGCTCGGCGCTCGCGCTGTGGCGCGGGCCCGCCCTGGAGGGCAGCGGGCGCGGCACGATCTGCGCGGCGGAGGCCTCGCTGCTGGAGGAGAGCCGGCTGGCGGCGCTGGAGAGCCTGTACGACGCGTGTCTGCGCGCAGGACAGTGCGAGCGCATCACCGGCGAACTGGAGGAACTGACCGTGGCCCACCCGCTGCGGGAACGCTTCCACGAACTTTTGATGACCGCGCTGTACCGGTGCGGGCGGCAGGCCGAGGCCCTGGGCGCCTACGAGCGGGTACGGCGCCGGCTGGTCCACGACCTGGGCGTGGAACCGGGCCCGGGACTGCGCACCCGCATGGAGGCGATCCTCCACCACCGGGACCCGGCCCCCGCCCGCCGCACACCCGGCACCCCGCCGGCACCCCCACCCGGTACAGCCGCAGCCGCGGGTGCGGGGGCGGAAAGGGGTAGGGCCGCTGCTCCTGACGGGAGTTCGGCTGCCGGTGCCGGCGGCGGTGCGGGGGCCGGCGGTGAGGTGAGCGTGCACATGCTGCGGGACGAGGTGGCCCGGCTGCGGCGCCGTATCGAGGCTCTCTCGCAGGAGCAGCAGGACCTGGTCACCCGCCTGGAGCGCCTCACCGCCCGCCGTACCACCGGGATGTGAGCCCCCGCCACCGCACCGTCCTTGCGGGTGGGGTGAGGGGTGGCCGTACGCCGGACGGTCGGCGGACCGCCGGGGGGCGGCGTACGGGCCACGGGGCTTCCGGGGCGGATCTGATGCTCTCTCAGGTACGTCGGCCGGGCCGGAAACCGTGCGGGTGGTGCGGGGTCAGCGGGTGGCCAGGCGGATCTTGCCGCCGGTGGTGGCCACGGGCTGGGGGCGGGTCATCAGGATGGAGCGCTGCAGGCGGATGAGGGCGGCCGAGGGTTCCAGGCCCAGTTCGGAGACCAGGGTGGAACGCAGCCGCTGGTAGACGTTGAGCGCCTCGCCGCGGCGCCCGGAGCGGTGCAGGGCGAGCATGAACTGGCCGTGCAGGCTCTCGTGCATGCGGTACTGGTTGACCAGGACGGTCAGTTCGGAGAGCAGTTCACGGTGGCGGCCCAGTCGCAGGTCGGCCTCGATGCGCTGGTCCAGCACGCACAATCTGGATTCCTCCAGGCGTCTGATCTCCATCTCGATCTGGCTGCCGGCCTGGATGTCGCCCAGGGCCGGCCCGCTCCACAGGGCCAGCGCGTCGGCCAGCCGGCGGGCGGCGCCGGCGTAGTCGTCGGCGGCCATGGCCCGGTAGCCGGCCGCGGCCCGGCGGTCGAACTCGCGGAAGTCGACGCTGCCGCCGCTGGTCTCCAGCCGGTAGCCGCCCGGATGGGTGCTCAGGATGTCCTTGGCGGTGACCTTGCGGTCCTCGCCCTGCGCGAGGGCGCCGGCGATGAGTTCGCGCAGTTGCAGGACGTAGGTCTGCAGCGTGGTGCGTGCGCTGCGCGGCGGGTTGGCTCCCCACAGCTCCTCGATGAGCGTGCCCACCGGGACGACCTGATTGGCGTGGAGTGCCAGCAGCGCCAGCACCCGCCTGGGTTTTGGTGCCGTCGGCGCGATCGAGACCTCGTTCTCCCGTACTGTCAGCGCGCCGAGCACTCCGATGTCCACGTTTCCCCCGTTCGTCCAAGGCCGGTGGTCCGGCCAGTACGGATCCCGCTGCCGGGCGCCCGCACCTCAACTAAAACGGACCGCTCAATGGAAAAACAGCCAGGTCGGTTTGTCAATGCTCACGAGTTAGAGACCTGGCGATCACTTCGGGACTCACTTCCCGTCACCTTTCCCCCGCCCGCCCGAGGTTTGAACCTGCCACCGGGAGCTAATAAATACGGGCAAACCGGTGCCTTTTACCCGGGAATCGGCGGGATTAAGCGGGTTGAGCAGCCCTCTCTACTATGGGGCACCCTGCACCGTTGCGGGTGTTTTCGGGGTCCCGCCCCCACCTCAGGCCAACACTTTCCCCTATCCGGACAGGCAAAATCAACCGACCTCCGGCGGCCCCGGGAGAACACCGGGAGGACGGAAACAGAATATCGACTTCAGGCTGCGAATGGGCTTTTAAAGAATTGATCCCCTGCGGTGTGCGAATTGTTTTCCGCCGGTGGGCGGACCGCTGTGGCGGGCGGGTCGGCCCGGTGCCGCGCACCGCCCGGGCCGCGCGGTGCGGCCGCAGGGTGCACCGGCGGACCGGTGCGGTGCGGGCGTCACGCGCCGGGCGGGGAGGGCTCGGCGGACGGTGATGGCACAGAGGGGAACCGTGCGGTGCGGGCGGGCTGTTGCGCCTGCCGCGGTGGTGGTGCCTGCCCGGTCCGGCACGGCGCAAGAGGGCCGCGCCGCGGTCCGGTACGTCCCGGCCGTGGGGGGCCCGCCGGGGCGTGGTCGCAGGATGTGTCGCGGAACATGCGGGATGAGGCGGGTGCGGGGAGCGCCGCACGGTGACGGCCGGCCCGTCCCCGCGGGGCCCACCCCAGAATGGGACGGGCCCCTCGCGTCGTCAACAACCGTACGGCGCGCGCGTGTCGCCGCCCGGCGGTGGCCCCGGCGGTGGCCCGCATCGCCCCGGGCGGGCGCCGCAGACGCCGGCGCCGACTCCCGGACCAGGCATTTCATCCGGCCTCCCGCCGCCCGACCGAGGCAGGGGAGACCTTCCCCGCTCTCCCCTGCTCGCCCACTCGTACGGCCGCTATCCGTTCGCCGTTCAACATCCGCGGTGTGAGCAACCTCACAACTGCCGCTCACGGGCAGGCCAGTTGCCGGTCGATCCGGCCGAAAACCGCTCCCCTGCGGCCCGACCGGGCCCGTCGACCACGCTGTATCAGGACTCGACCGCCGGTCGGTAACGTCCCCGGCGGAACGCGGGGCCCGGGCCCGCCGCGCACCGGACACGAGCCGCGCGGCCGCCCCTCCCGCACCCCGTCCCGCACATCCGCCGAACCAGGCCCCACGGCCCGTCCCGCACCACCGCGCCGGGCCCGCGCGGGATGCGGCCCGGCGCCGCGTCCCGCGGCCCGGCCGCCGCACGCACGCACGTCCCGTATCCGCACGACCCGACCTCAGACCACGACAGTCCACACCAGCCCGCGACAGTCCACATCAGCCCGCATCAGTCCGCGTCAGCCCGCATCAGTCCGTATCGGAGCACGTCAGTCCGTATCGGAGCACGTCGGAGCACATCCGTCCGCGTCAGTCCGCGTTCGATCCGCGTTCAGTCCGCGTCAGTCCGTGCCGGTCCGCGTGCCGGGCCGGGCAGGACCCCCGGGGGAGGCATGACTCACAATCCGTCACAGGCGCTGCTGGAGCCGCACGCGGTCGCCGCGCGCGCCGTCCGCCCGGTCAGCCCCGTCAGCCCCGTCAGCTCAGTCAGCCCGGTCACCGCGCTCAATCCGGTCAGGGACGGGGTGCCGGGCACGGCGCCGCGGCCGGGTGCGGCCGGGCAGGCCGCGCGGCGCATCCTGGTCGTGGTCGGGGACGCCGAGCAGTCGGAGTACCTGGTCAACCAGTTGCGCCGGCACGGGCACGAGGCCACCGGGATCCGGCAGGGCGCCGCGGCGCTGCAGGCCCACCGGGACGCCGACCTGGTGCTGCTGGGCCTGGAACTGCCCGACCTGGACGGCCTGGAGGTGTGCCGGGCGATCCGCGCGGTCAGCCGGGTGCCGGTCATCATCGTCACCGCCCGCCAGTCCGAACTGGACTGCGTGCTGGGCCTGCAGGCCGGCGCCGACGACTACGTCACCCGCCCCTACGGGCTGCGGGAACTGCTGGCCCGCATCGAAGCCGTCATGCGCCGCGTGCAGTGGCAGCCGCTGGCGTTCAAGGAGATCGAGCGCGGCCGCCTGCACATCGACGTCAACTCCCGCGAGGTCACCGTCGACGACCAGGAAGTCGCGCTGACCCGCAAGGAATTCGACCTGCTGTGCCTGCTGGCCTCCCACCCCGACACCGTCATCCCCCGCAAGCAGCTGCTCCAGCAGGTGTGGGGCGACACCTGGTCACGGCGCACCGTGGACACCCACGTCAGCAGCCTGCGCGGCAAGCTGGGCGGCAGTGGCTGGATCGTGACGGTGCGCGGGGTCGGTTTCCAGATGGGCAACGGATAACCCTTCCGGGCGCCCCCCGGGCGCCGTCAGCTGAAAAACCGCGCCCTTGTGGCGGGTCCCGCTCAGGGGAACCCGCCACAAGGGCGCGGCTGTCGGCACGGACACGGCAAGACCGGTAGGGCCGGTCAGCCGGTGGAGGCGGTAAGGCCGGTGGGGGCGGGGTGACGGTGCCGGCAGGGCCGCCGGTGACTGCTCCGGCGGCCCGGCGGTGAGCGGTTGTGGCGTCAGGGCCGGCGGCGGCCCGGTGGTCCCGGCGGCCCGGCGGTGCGGCGGTGCGGCGGCCGGTCACCAGGGGCGGGACGCCGCCCCGCCGCGGCCGCTCCCGCTGCCGGGCACGGCGCCGCGCTCGTGTTCCCCGTCCTCCCCGTCGCGTTCCTGGTTCTCTTCCCAGGCGCGCAGTTCGTCGGCGAACAGCCGCCACAGGTCGGAGTAGCCGCTGACCAGGGCGGCCATCTGGCCGGTGCAGTGCGGCGGGAGGCTGGCGATGATCCGGCGGCGGTCACGGGCCATCAGCGAGCAGGCCTCCAGCATCCGCAGCACGGTGCGGCCGGCCTCGGTCAGCCGCAGCGAGGGGTCCCGGCGCAGCGAGTCGAAGATCATGAACAGTTCGCCGGGCGAGCGGGGTTCGCCGGCCCGTTCGGCCTGCCCGCGCTCGCGCGGGCCCCGCCCGCCGGCCAGGCCCCGCTGGCGCGGGGTGACCGGGTCCTCGCCCCGCAGCAGCCGGTCGCGTACGTCGGCGACGGTCGCCGGGGAGATGCCGGCCTTGCGGGCCACGGTGCGCAGGGAAGCGGTGGGGTCGGCGCGCAGCAGCTTTCCGGCCAGTTCGCGGCCCTGCGCGGTGTTCAGCGGCCGGGCCCGGCCGTCCAGGCCGATCCGCCGCTCGCCGCCGCCCGGGCCGCCGGCGCGCTGCCGTATCTCGGAGACCTTCTTCGCCGACAGCCCCGCGATCGCCGCGATCGCCCGGTCCGACCAGTGCGGGTGCACGGCGACGATGCGTTCGACCGCCGCGATCCGGTCCGGCTGCGACAGCGGCCGGCCCTGGGCCACGTTCACCGCCACCGCCAGCAGCGCGGCGTCCTGCGCGGAACCGTCGAAGAACCGCGCCTCGATACGGTCCCGGCCCCGGATCCGGGCCGCCCGCAGCCGGTGCTGCCCGTCGATGACCGTCATGGTGGGCCGGTGCACCAGGATCGGCGGCAACTGCGTCTCCAGCTCCGCCAGCTCATGCGCCCACTGCCCGTCCACTCCCCCGCCCCGCGGGGTGTAGGCGACGGTGACCTCCGAAACCCGCACCACCTCCACCGGCGCCTGATGCAGCATCGTGTCGCGCAGCGCGAGCAGGCTCTCCGAACTCGCGGCGGACCCCGCACCCGCACCGGCACCCGGCAGGCTGTCGCAGCCGCTGCCCAGGACGGGGACGGGAGGGGCCGCGGGTTCCAGGGCCCGTACGGGGGCCGGTTCGGGGGCTGGTACGGGGGCTGGTACGGGGACGGCTTCCGCGTCGAAGCGGGTCCGCCGGGGCACGGGCACGACCTGATGGGCACTCACCGCGACTCCTCGTTGGCGCGCGTGGTCGTAAGTGATCGTCTGAGCAGGGCCGTCGGGCAGGCGCTATCGGCCGCGGGCGGCCCGCCGCCGGCAGGGCCCTGCCCTCCGGCGGCGTTCCGGCGGCGCTCGAGCGGCCCTCCGGGAGCCCTCCACCGGCTGCCGAGAGCGGCCGCCCCGACAGTTGACGGCGGCCGGCGGCCGCCGGTGTTCGCTGCGGGTCGTTGGCGGGCCGCCGTCTGTCGTACGGCGTGTCCGCTCCGGGCGGGGCCGGGGCGGCCGGCCGGGGCCTTGGGGGCCCGTCAGGACCTTTCCAATGCGGGCTGATACGGCGCTGACGGGCGGCTGACGCCTCCGGGCGCCTCGCGGCGGGACAGGGGCCAAGCCGGGGCCGGGGCGGAGCGTAGCGCTGTGACGTGCGGACTTTCCCGCGCCCGCGGGGCAGGGGCGTTCGAGCGGGGCTCCAACGGGACTCACGGCGTCTCTTCGACCCTGGTGGCCATGGCGCCTGGCGTGATGGGCCGGCCGGTGCGGCAACCCCGCACCGGCGGCCCGTGGCGTACGGCGGCCTGCCGCAGCGGCGACCCCGGTGCGGCGGCGCCCGGCGTACGGCGGCGGCCGCGCGGTGATCCCGTGCGGCGGCGCCTGCCGTACGGCGGCCCTGTCACGCCGTACGGCAGGCGCGTACGCCGCCGGCGGGCCCGTCCAGCGGGATCCCAGCCGCGGTCGAGCGCGGCGGCCGACGGTTTTCGCAAGCGAGGGAGGCGCTGTGCGGTCGGGCCCTGGGACGCCGGACGCGCAGAGCGCACCGGCCGGCCACGGCCGCTGCGGTGCCGCCGGTGACGGCGGCCGCCTCGTTCAACCCGGACTCGTTCAGCGCGGATTCGTTCAGCCCGGATGCGTTCGGCGCGGACTCCTTCCGGCCCGAACACCGGGAATCGACCAAGACCTTCGGGGACGGCGCCGGGCGCCGGACGGCCGCCGACACGGCGCCCGGCGCGGGCCCGCCGTCCCCGTCTGCCGAGCGGAGTGTCCTTGTTGAGCAGCGGACGCATGGAAGTGTGCCTCGTCGGTGCCGGACCGCGCGGGCTGTCCGTACTGGAACGGCTGTGCGCGCAGGAACGCAAGTCCCCGCGCTGGAGCCGGGTCACCGTTCATGTCGTCGACCCCGACCCGCCCGGCTCGGGCCGGGTGTGGCGGCCCTCGCAGTCCCGGCACCTGCTGATGAACACCGTCGCCTCCCAGGTGACGGTGTTCACCGACGACAGCGTCAGCATCGAGGGGCCGCTGGAGGAGGGGCCGAGCCTGTACCAGTGGGCCAAGGACCTCGCCGCCCGCCCCACCACCGGCCCCGTACCGGCAGGGGCCACGGCCCCCGATACGGCAGCCGGCCCCGCCGCGGTGCCGCCGAGCGCGCAGGTGCTGGCCGAGGCGCGGGCCCTGGGGCCGGACACGTACCCCACGCGTGTCCTGTACGGGCAGTACCTGACCTGGGCGTTCGGGCACGTGATCCAGAACGCGGCCGCGCATGTGACGGTGCGGGTGCATCCGGTGCGGGCGGTGCGCCTCGAGAACGGCCAGGACAACGGGACCGGCCGGGACGGTGAAGCCGGAGCCGGTGGGGCCGATGGCTGGGGCGGGCAGACGGTGGTGCTGGAGGACGGCACGCGGCTGACCGGGCTGTCGGCGGTGGTGCTGGCGCAAGGTCATGTGCCGGCCCGGCCGAGCGCGGCCGAGCGGGAGCTGGCCGGCTTCGCCGCGCGGCACGGCCTGACCTACATCGCCCCGGCCAACCCGGCCGATGTGGACCTGTCGGTGATCGCGCCGGGCCAGGAGGTGCTGCTGCGCGGGCTGGGCCTGAACTTCTTCGACTACCTGGCCCTGTTCACCCACGCCCGCGGCGGCGTCTTCGTCCGGGACGGCGGCGGGCGGCTGGTCTACCGGCCCTCGGGCCGGGAGCCGGTGATCCACGCCGGGTCGCGGCGCGGGGTGCCGTACCAGGCGCGCGGGGAGAACGAGAAGGGCCCGCACGGCCGTTACCTGCCGCGGCTGCTGACCGCGCAGTACGTGGCCGCCCTGCGCGAGCGCGCCGCCTGCTGTGCTCCGGTGCGCTTCTCCACCGACCTGTGGCCGCTGATCGCCAAGGAAGTGCAGAGCGTCTACTACGAGACGCTGATCACCCGCCGCCACGGGCCGGAGAAGGCCGCGCAGTTCGCCGCCCACTATCTGGCCGCCGAACCCGGCGACGCGGAGGAGGAGGTGCTGGGGCAGGCCGGGATCGGCGCGCACGAGCGCTGGGACTGGCAGAAGGTGGCCCGCCCCTACCAGCCGCACGCCCTGTACAACCTGGCCTCTTTCCGGACCTGGCTGCGCGGCTACCTGGACCGGGACGTGGCCATGGCCCGCGAGGGCAACGTCAGCGGCCCGTTCAAGGCCGCCCTGGACCTGCTGCGGGACCTGCGCAACGAGGTACGGCTCGCGGTCGACCACGGCGGCCTGGACGCCGCCTCGCACCGCGACGAACTCGACCAGTGGTACACCCCGCTCAACGCCTACCTGTCGATCGGCCCGCCCGCCTCCCGTATCGAGGAGATGGCCGCGCTGATGGACGCCGGCGTCCTGCAGGTCACCGGCCCGGGCATACGGATCACCGCCGACCCCGGCGGGCCGGGCGGCCCGTGCTTCCTGGGCACCTCCAGGGCGATCCCGGACGTGGCGGTACGCGCCACCGCGCTGATCGAGGGCCGCCTGCCCGAGACCGACCTGCGCCGCACCGCCGACCCGCTGATGAGCCACCTGCTGCGCACCGGCCAGTGCCGCCCGTACACCGTGACCGGAGCCGACGGCCAGGACTACGAGACCGGCGGACTTGCCGTCACCCCCCGCCCGTACCACCTGCTGGACGCCTCCGGAGCCGCGCACCCGCGGCGTTTCGCCTACGGCGTGCCCACCGAGTCCGTGCACTGGGTGACCGCCGCCGGCATCCGCCCCGGCGTGGGCTCGGTGACCCTGGAGGACTCCGACGCGATCGCCGCCGCCGTCCTGGCCCTGCCCGAGCCGACGCCCTCCGGGCAGTCCGCATCGCCCGCACGCCACGGCACGCACCCCCAGAACGTACGCAGCGAGCACGGCACGAACAGTCACGACGGACACGACGGACACGACGGGGGTGGTCGGGGCGCGTTGGGCCCGGCCACCGGAGCGGGGGCACCAGCATGACGACGCACAATGCGGCACACACCACGACCGGCCCGGACACGACCGGCCCCGGTAGGGATCCCGGTAGGGATCCCGGTAGGGATCCCGGTAGGGATCCCGGTAGGGCCGGGGTGCTGCCGGCGTACGCGGACGCGGGGCTGCTGTCCCCGGTGCGGGTGGGCACCGCGGTGGAGGCGGCGGTGGGGGACGGCGCGTGGCTGCAGGCGATGCTGGACGCGGAGGCCGCGCTGGTACGGGCCCAGGCCCGGTGCGGGACGGTGCCCAAGGAGGCGGCGGACGCCGTCACCGCCGCGGCGCGGGCGGAGCTGCTGGACGTGCGGGCGCTGGCGCTGGCCGCCCGGGAGACCGCCAATCCGGTGGTGGGCCTGGTCGCGGCGCTGTCGGCGGTGGTGGCCGAACGTTCCCCGCAGGCCGCGGAGTACGTGCACCGCGGCTCGACCAGCCAGGACATCTTCGACACCGGCGCGATGCTGGTGGCCGCCCGGGCGCTGCGGCTGATCGGCGCGGACCTGCGGGCCCTGGCCGGTGTGCTGGGACAGCTCGCGGCGGAGCACCGGGACACGGTGATGGCCGGGCGCACCCTGGCCCTGCACGCGGTGCCCACCACGTTCGGGCTGAAGGCGGCCGGCTGGCGGCAGGTGGTCCTTCAGGCCGCCGACCGCCTGGAGCGGGTCGCCGAGCAGGGGCTGCCGGTGTCGCTGGGCGGCGCGGCCGGGACCCTGGCGGGCTATCTGCAGTACGCCGGGCCGGGCGCCGGCGGCACCGACATGCTCGACCTGGTCGCGGTCTTCGCCGACGAGACGGGCCTTGCGGTCCCGGTCCTGCCCTGGCACGCGCTGCGCACCCCGCTCGCGGACCTGGCCGCCGCCCTGGCCCACACCACCGGCGCCCTGGGCAAGATCGCCGCGGACGTGCTGGTGCTCACCCGTACCGAGATCGGTGAGGTGACCGAGCCGACCGCGGCCGGCCGCGGCGCGTCCTCGGCGATGCCCCACAAACGCAACCCGGTCCTGGCCACCTTGATCCGCTCGGCCGCCCTGCAGGTCCCGGCACTGGCCGCGGTGCTCACCCAGGCCATGGCCACCGAGGACGAACGCTCGGCCGGGGTGTGGCACGCCGAGTGGCAGCCGCTGCGCGAATGCCTGCGGCTGACCGGCGGCGCCGCCCACGCCGCCCTCGAACTGGCCCGCGGCCTGAGCGTCGACGCGGCCCGGATGCGCGCCAACACCGGCGCCACCGGCGGACAACTCGTCTCCGAACGCGTCTCGGCCCTGCTCGCCCCCCACCTGGGCAAGGCCGCCGCCAAACAGACCCTCGCCGACGCCTCGGCCCGCGCCGCCGCCACCGGCCGCCCGCTTGCCGCGGTCCTGGCCGAACTCCCCCCGGTCGCCGCCGTGTTCACCCGCGCCGACCTGGACACCCTGCTCGACCCGGCCGCCTACACCGGCGCCGCGACCACCCTGGTCGACCACGCCCTGGCCCACCACACCGGCACCGGCACCGATACGGGTTCCGGGCCGGCGGCCCGGCCGTGACGCACCACCCGCACTGTTCCCGCGCCTTGCGCGCCGATCCGTCCGCACGCGTACGAGAGGTTGGCCATGACCGGCACCGCAACGCACCCGACAGCAACCGGCACCACCGGCCCCGTACCCGATGACGCTACCGGCGCCGTACCCGACGACGTGACCGATGGCGTGACCGGTGGCGTGACCGGTGGCGTGACCGATACGGACGTGATCATCGTGGGCGCCGGGCCGGTGGGGGTGATGCTCGCCGGAGAGCTGCGGCTGGCCGGGGTGCGGTGCGTGGTCCTGGAAAAGGAGAGCGATCCCACCGACCAGTCACGGGCGCTGGGGTTCACCGCCCGCACCATCGAGGTGTTCGACCAGCGCGGGCTGCTGCCGCGGTTCGGCGGCTTCGAGACCATCCCGATCGGCCACTTCGGCGGAGTCCGGCTGGACTACCGCGAGGTGGAGGGCGGCTCCTACGGCGCCAAGGGGGTGCCCCAGTCGCTGACGGTTGCGGTACTGACCGCGTGGGCACGGGAGTTGGGCGCCGACATCCGCCGCGGCTGGCAGGTCACCGGATTCACCGCCGGCCAGGACACGGTGGAGGTCACGGCCGCCGGCCCCGGCGGGGTGCGGCGGCTGCGCGCGAGCTGGCTGGTGGGCTGCGACGGCGGCCGCAGCACGGTCCGCAAGCTGGGCGGCTTCGCCTTCCCCGGACACGACGCGACCCTGGAGATGTCCTTCGCCGAGGTCGTCGGCTGCACGGTGCGGCCGCGGCCCAACGGCGAACGGGTGCCCGGCGGCCTGGTGCTGGCCTTCCAGCAGGGCCAGGACATCTTCCGCGTCACCTACCACGAACGCGGCGTGGTCCCCCGCCCCGACGAGACCGGCGCGCCCTCCTTCGAGGAAGTCGCCGCCGCCTGGCAGCGCCTGACCGGCGAGGACATCAGCGGCGGCACCCCGCGCTGGATCGGCCGCTTCACCGACACCACCCGGCAGGCCGACACCTACCGGCGCGGCCGCGTCCTGCTGGCCGGCGACGCCGCCCACATCCACCTGCCCATCGGCGGCCAGGGCATGAGCGCCGGCATCCAGGACGCGGTCAACCTCGGCTGGAAACTGGCCGCCGAAGTCCACGGCCGCGCCCCCCGCGGCCTGCTGGACACCTACCACAGCGAACGCCACCCCGTCGGCGCCCGCGTCCTGGTCAACACCCTCACCCAGCGCACCTTGTACATCAGCGGCCCGGAGATGCAGCCCCTGCGCGAGGTGTTCGCCGAACTGGCCGCCTACCCCGACGTGCGCCGCCACCTGATCGGCATGGTCACCGGCCTGGACATCCGCTACGACGTCACCGGCACCGACGAAAACGGCAGTGCTGATGGGGGCGGCGGTGGGGGTGTCGAGGATGACCATCCGCTGCTGGGGCGGCGGCTGCCGGACCGGGAACTGGTCGACGACTCCGGGACCCTTTCCTGCCGCCGCACCCCGGAACTGCTGCACACCGCCCGCGGCGTCGTCCTGGACCTGGCCGGCACCACCGACGTGGCCACCGCGGCCGCCCCCTGGGCCGACCGCGTGGACACGGTGTGCGCCACCCCGCTGCCCGCCGGCGTGCCCGACACCTTCGACGGCGCCGAAGCCCTCCTGATCCGCCCCGACGGCTACATCGCCTGGGTCGGCACCAAGGACCACCCCACCGACGGCCTGACCACCGCCCTCACCCGCTGGTTCGGCCACCCCACCACCACGAGCCGGGCAGCCGGGACCGCCGGGGACCAGACCGCCGCGGACGGGGAGGAATGAGCATGTCCGGGCAACGGATCGCCCTGATCACCGGCGCCAACAAGGGCCTGGGCCTGGAGATCGCCCGCCAACTCGGCACGCTGGGCGCCGTGGTGGTCCTCGGCTGCCGCGACGCCGGGCGCGGCCGGGCGGCGGCCGGCGACCTTGCCGCGGCCGGCATCACCGCGGTGCCGCTGCTCCTGGACGTCACCGACCAGGCCACGATCACCGCCGCGGCCAAGGACATCGACGGCCGCTTCGGCCGGCTGGACGTCCTGGTCAACAACGCCGGCGTCACCGGCGGTTTCTTCGGCCCACCCAGCGGGGCCACCCCCGGCGACCTGAGCGCCGTGTACGACACCAACGTCCACGGCGTCCTGGCCGTCACCAACGCCATGCTGCCCCTGCTGCGCCGCTCGCCCGCAGCCCGCATCGTCAACCTCTCCAGCGCCGCCGGCTCCCTGGCCCTGAACGCCGACCCCGACGGCGGCTTCGCCGACTACAACCAGGTCACCTACCAGTCCTCCAAGACCGCCCTGAACTTCCTGACCCTGGCCTACGCCAAGGAACTGCGCGGCACCGCCATCAAGGTCAACTCCGCCAACCCCGGCTACACCGCCACCGACCTCAACGGCCACCGCGGCACCCGAACCGCCGCCCAGGGCGCCCGCATCGCGGTGCGCCTGGCCACCCTCGGCCCCGACGGCCCCACCGGCACCAACCAGGACGAGAACGGCCCCGTCCCCTGGTAACCCCCTGCCCCGCCCCGAGCAACACACCAAAGGGGGGGCGGGGACGCCCGGTCACCCGGCGTCCCCGCCCCCCCCTTTTCCCGTACGTGTCTGGCGTACGTGCGTCTCGCAGGTGTCTCGCGCCCGTGTGGTGCGGGGCCGCGGCCGGTTCAGGCGGTGAAGAACTCCACCAGGGCCGGGCCGAGCACCTCCGGGGGCACCTTGTGCCACACCCCGGGCAGTTCCACGCCCCGGCCGTTCGGCAGCGCCGCCGCGGTGGCCTTCGCGGCGGCCGACAGCCAGTCACCGGTGTGGTCGCTGTAGACGACCAGGGTCTCCACGTCGGTACGGGCAAGCCGTTCCACCGGCAGCCGCCCGTCGCCGCACAGGACCGTGTCGTAGACCAGGGTGTGCGCCATGGCCTCGTTGGACGCCCACATGGGACTGGCCCGCCACTCGTCGATCTCCTCCTGGGAGAAGCCCACGAGCTCGGCCAGGAAGTACTGCGCGGCCTCACCGCGCTTGTCCTGGTCCAGCAGGGCCTGCAGGCGGACGGGGAAGTCCGCGGGCGGGCGGCGGAAGCCCGGCATCCGGTACGGCGGCTCCAGCAGCGCCAGCTTGCTCATCTTCACCCCCGCCATCGCCGCCTCCAGCGCCAGGATCGCGCCGCTGGACCCGCCGAAGACCGCGGCCTCGCCGCCGGCCTGCGCGATCAGCGCCTCGATGTCCTCGACCTCCCGCTCGATCGCGTACTGCGGGGCGTCCCCGCTCTCCCCGCGCCCGCGCCGGTCGTAGATGTAGGTCGTGCAGGACTGCGTCATGTGCGGCACCAGCCAGGTGAACACCGTGTGATCGCGGAATCCGCCGCCGAGCAGCACGACCGGCGGACCGTCACCGGCCTTCTCGTAAGCGATCGTCGTGCCGTCCCGGGAAACGACCTTGCGCATCACACTCTCCTGTTCGCATGTCAGTGATTGCGTCACGCCCCCTTTTTTCGGGAAAGAGGGCACGCGATACGGCGGGCGGGAAACAGGCGCGGAACCGGTGCAGAACTGGTGCAGGAACTGGTGCGGGAGCCGGCGGGAGGGACGGCCGGCCCCGGAACACCGGGAAACCGGGAAACGTTCCGGACTCCGGAATCGCCGGGAATTCTGGTCGGGGAAAGCCGTACGACAGCACGGCACCGGGATAATTCCACCTGAAAGTACCCGCCGATTCGAGCGGGTGTCAACACCGCCCGGGCGGGCCCGGACGGACACCCCGCTGCCCGGATCCGGCGTGTTCCAGAGGGAATTCCGGCGTTTTCCCGGCCCGCCCGGGGGGCGGATGTGCAAGTGCGGCCAGGCAGCAGTCGCACACCGCCGACCCCGGGCCGCGGGCCGGGCGCGAGAGGGGTGCGGGCGAGGTGCGGGTGGGGTGTTCAGGCCGGGGCGGTGATCGGTTGTCGGCCCGCTGCGGGCCCGCCTAGTCTCACCGGAGCCGGCCGTACCCCGCGGCGGACGGGCCCCTTGCCGGCCCGGCGCCCGTACGGCGCGGCCACCGGGCCCTGACGGCCCCCGGCCCCTCCCAGCGGTCCGGCCCTTCCAGCCGTTCCCAGAGCTTCCCGAGGTTTTCGTGCCGGCCCGGCCGTATCCGGGCGGTCCGGCGGTCAAGTCCGCTACCGGCGAAGGCAGGAGTTATGACCTCCCCAACCCGTACCGCCCTGGTCATCGGCGGCGGCATCGCCGGCCCGGTCGTGGCGATGGCGCTGCGCCGGGCCGGCATCCAGGCCACCGTGTTCGAGGCGTACGACGTGACGGCCGACGGCATCGGGGGCGGGCTGAGCCTGGCCCCCAACGGCGTGAACGCGCTGGAGGCGATCGGCGCGGCCGACGTGGTGCGCGCGGTCGGCACCCCGATGAAGGGCACCGTCCTGCACACCTGGAACGGCAGGGTGCTCGGTGCCCTGTCCGGCCCGGCGGACCTGCCGGCCGCGCAGTTCGTGTGGCGCGGCGACCTGTACCGGGTGCTGCACGAGGAGGCCGCCCGCCGCGGCATCACCACCGTGCACGGCAGGCGTCTGGTGGCCGCGCAGGAGGAGGCCGACGGGGTACGGGCGCGGTTCGCCGACGGCAGCGAGGCGTTCGCGGACGTACTGATCGGCACCGACGGGATCCGCTCGAGCGTCCGCGGCCTCATCGATCCGGCCGCGCCGCGCCCGCACTACGCCGGGCTGCTGGGCTTCGCCGCGCCGCTGGCCGCGACCGGCCTGCCCTCCACCGAGGGCCGGCTGCACGTCACGTACGGCAAACGCGCCTCCTTCGGGCACCTGGTGCACCCCGACGGCTCCGGCGGATGGTTCGCCAACCTGCCCCACCGCACCGCGATGACCGTGGCCGAGGCCCGGGCGGTGGGCAACGGGAACTGGCTGCCGGTGCTGCGCGAGGCGTTCGCCGACGACCGTTCCCCGGCGCTGGGCATGCTGGAGCGCACCGATCCGGCCGACCTGCTGATCACCGGCCCGCTGGAGACCATCCCGACCGTGCCGACCTGGAGCCGCGGCCGCATGGTGCTGGTCGGCGACGCCGTCCACGCCGCCTCCCCCAGTTCCGGACAGGGCGCCTCACTGGCGGTGGAGTCCGCGGTCCAACTGGCCCGCTGCCTGCGGGACCTGCCCCACCCCCAGGCGTTCGCCGCCTACGAGCAGCTGCGCCGCGAACGCGTGGAGAAGATCATCGCCCGGGCCACCCGCACCAACCGCGGCAAGGCCAGCCCGCTGGCCCGCAAGGTCCGCGACCTGCTGACCCCGGTGGCGATGAAGATGCTCAAACCCGAGAAGATGGCCTGGCAGTTCGGCTACCGCATCGACTGGGACACCACCGTCACGGCCGTCACCGCGGCCACGGCCCCCGATACGGTCCACGCCTGACCCGCGGACCTGGTACACGTCACCACACCCGGCCCGCGGGCCCGACGCACACTGCTGCTCCACGCTGCTGTTCCACATTGCTGCTGCACGGTGCTGATGCACGCTGCTGCTGTACGTTCCGGCACACGCTGACACGTAAGGAATGCGCCCACGATGTCGCTGCCCCCGCCGCCCCCGGCTCCCGTACCGGTGTCCGCGTCGCTCGAGGCGTTCTTGAACGACGCCCGGTACGTGGCCGCGTTGACCACGCTGCGGCCGGACGGATCGCCCCACGTGGCGCCGGTGCGGTTCACCTGGGACGCGCAGGCCGGCCTGGCGCGGGTGCTGACGGTGCTCTCCTCCCGCAAGGCCCGCAACCTGCTGGCCGCCCCCGGCACCCGGGCCGCGCTGTGCCAGGTCGACGGCTTCGCCTGGGCGACGCTGGAAGGCACCGCCCAGGTGGTGCAGGACCCGCAGCGCATCGACGAGGGCGTCACCCGCTACACCCGCCGCTACTGGTCCGCGCCCCCCAACCGCCCCGGCCGCGTCCTCATCGAGATCGCCGTGGACCGCGTCCTGAGCCTGAACACCTGACCCCCGAACACCTCACCGCGCCGGCTGCGTTGCGGCGGGTGCGGCGGGTGCGGCGGGTGCGGCGGGTGCGGCAATGGGCCGCGCGGGGAACGGTCCCGCGCGGCCCGGGCGTACGGGCAGGGGTCAGTTCGCGCGTTGGGGGCTGCCGTTGGCCCACACCAGGCGGAAGACCAGCTCCGACAGGCGCCATCCGGCCGGGGTACGGCGCGCCCGGCCGTCGACGAAGGTGCCGGTGGTGAACAGCTGCGGGGCGCCGGTGTCGCTGCGGGCGTGGTGGACGTGGGTGGACATCAAATTGGCGCGCAGGCAGGCGTGATCGCCGCTGATGTCCACCACGGCCGGGGAGCCCAGGTGCTGGGTTGCGGCGAACGCCGACAGGGCGCCGCTGTGGTAGGCGGCCATGCCCGCAAGGCCCTCGTGCCGGCTGATCGGGAACGCCACGACCGCCTCCGGCGTGAACAGGCCCGCCGCCCACGCGTCGTCGAGTTCCTCGTCGTCCAGCGTGACGAAATACCGGTCGAGCAGCCCCGCCACGAGGGCACGCGCAACCATCACTGATTCCGCCACAGGTTCCGCCGCGGTTTCCGTTGCCGTTTCCGGGGTTTGCGTCTGTGTTTCCGTTGCTTCCCGGGTGCTGTGCGCGGGTGATTCTTCGGGTGTCCGGGTGAAGGTCATGCCGCCCAGGATGCTGCCTGGGGCACGGGGTGCGGCAAGGGCGTCTGTCGAATGTCTGACGTGCCCGCGAAGGCTCTGGCATTACCCGTCGAAACCCTGTACCGAACGCTATTTACGGCCCCGGCCGGCGGTGGCAATACTGGCTGGACGCAGGCGAGAAGAGGGGCAGATGAACTCCTTTGACGCGGATGTCGTGGTGGTGGGAGCAGGTCCCACCGGACTCATGCTCGCGGGGGAATTGAGACTCAACGGAGTCTCGGTGACGGTTCTCGACACATTGCCGGAGCCGATGCAGTTCTCGCGGGCCCTGGGATTTTCGGCACGTACGATCGAGGAATTCGCGCAGCGCGGCCTGACGGCGCGTTTCGGCGAGATCGCGGTCATCCCGGCCGGGCACTTCGGCGGGGTGCCGCTGGACTACCAGGTCATCGAGGGCGGCTCCTACGGCGCGCGCGGCATCCCGCAGTCGCGCACCGAAGCCGTCCTGGGCGGCTGGGCGGCCGGCCTGGGCGCACGCATACGGCGCGGCCTTCAGGTCACCGGCCTTCGGAGCGGTCCTGACGGGGTGAGCGTTCGGGCGGGCGGCCCGGCGGGCGAGACGGAGCTGAGGGCCCGGTACGTGGTGGGCTGCGACGGCGCCCGCAGCGCGGTGCGCAAGCTCGCCGGGATCGCGTTCCCGGGCACCGAGCCGGCCATCGAGCTGCGGTTCGCCGACGTCGAGGGGGTGCGGCTGCGGCCGCGGTTCAGCGGCGAGCCGGTGCCCGGCGGGATGGTGATGGTCATCCCGATCGGCCCGGACCGCGCCCGCATCATCTACTTCGACGCCGCCGCCCCGCTGCGCCCGGCCGGCTCCCCGATCACGTTCGAGGAGGTCCGCGAGGCCTTTGAGCGCCTGTCCGGGGAGGACCTGTCCGGGGCGCGGCCGCTGTGGGTCAGCTCCACCACCGACGTCAGCCGGCAGGCCGAGACCTACCGCAGCGGCCGGGTGCTGCTGGCCGGGGACGCAGCGCACATCCACCTGCCCATCGGCGCGCAGGGCATGAGCGCGGGCGTCCAGGACGCGGTCAACCTCGGCTGGAAACTCGCCCTGACCGTCAAGGACCAGGCCCCCCAGGGTCTGCTGGACACCTACCACAGCGAACGCCACCCGGTCGGGGCACGGATCCTGGCCAACACCCTCGCCCAGCGCCTGCTGTATCTGGGCGGGCAGGACGTCGCCCCGCTGCGGGAGGTCTTCACCGAACTGGTCGAGATCTCCCCCGCCGTACGGCGCCACCTGGCCGGCATGGTCACCGGCCTGGACATCCGCCACGACGTCACCGGCACGGACGGCACCGACGGTGCGGCAGATCACCCGCTGCTGGGGCGGCGCCTGCCCGACCGGGACCTGGTCGTCGCCGGCGAGAAGACCACCGCCTTCACCCTGCTCCACCCCGGCCGCGCGGTCCTGCTCGACCTCACCGGCACCAGCGCCCCTTCCGGCGGCCTTTCCGGCGGGCTTTCCGGGGCTCTGGCCCGGGCCGCGGCCGGCTGGGCCGACCGCGTCGACCTGGTCACCGTGGACCGCCTCGACCACCCCTTCGACCAGCCCCTCCACCAGGGCGACGGCCAGGGCGCAGGCGACGGTTCGCAGGACGGTGCCGGGGACGCGGCGCCGACGGCCGCCCTGCTGGTACGCCCCGACGGCTACGTCGCCTGGGCCGCACGCCCCGACGCCGACGCCGAGGACCCGACCGGGGGCTTGGGCGAGGACCCGACCGGGGGCTTGGGCGAGGCGCTGGCCCGCTGGTTCGGCCCCGCCACCGCCTGAACAGTTCCTGGCGCGCGGCGCCGGGCCGAACCCGCGTCCCGTACCGCACCGCACGCCCTGCAAGAAGCCTCACCGCACAGCCTCACCCCGCAGCCCCACCGGGGCCTCACAGGAAGAGACGTATCGATGCCCATCATCTCCACTCAGGCCGAGCACCTGACGGTTCTGAACCTGTTCACCACCGACGCGCCGGACAAGCAGGACACGCTGATCCAGGAGATGACCAAGATCGTCCAGGCGGCGGCGTACGAGGGGTGGATGTCCTCCACCGTGCACTCGGGGGTGGACGCTCCCGGCACGGCCAACCTCATCCAGTGGCGCAGCGGCGAGGACCTGGAGAAGCGGTACGCCGGGGAGGAGTTCAAGCACCGCACGCTGCCGGTGTTCGGTGAGATCACCACCTCGATCCGGCTGCTGCAGAACGAGATCGCCTACACCCTGACCCACCCGTCGCTGGGCGGGGTGCTGGAGGTCAGCCCGGACCGTGACGACTACACCGCGATCACCGTCTACGGGGTGGCGCAGGAGAACCAGGCCGAGCTCATCGACGCGCTCGGCCCGGCCCAGGCCGGGATCACCGACGCCCCCGGTTTCCGGTCGCTGGCGGTCTTCAAGGGCCTGCGGGCCCGCGGCGTGGACGGCGCGTTCGTGGTGCGCTACGAGCAGTGGGACAGCAAGCAGTCCTACGACGCGCACCTCGCGCTGCCCAAGGACAAGTGGCCTTCTGGCCGGCAGAAGGCCGAGGCCCGTATCCAGGCGGTGGCGACCTCGGTGGACTCCAACACCTACCGGGTGGTCCTCACCCGCGCCGCCGGCTGACACCCGCACCCTGCCCCCGGCGGCCCGCGCGGACGCCGCGCACACCCGCCGCACACATCCGCCGTACACATCCGCCGTTGATGTGCGCCGTTGATGTGCGCCGTTGATGTGCGCCCGTTGCCTGTTCTTGGTGTGCGGCGTTCGCGCGGGCCCGCTTGTGACACGCAACCGTTGAGGAGTCAAACCGCATGCACAGCACGCTGATCGTCGCCCGGATGGCGCCGGCTTCCGGTACCGAGGTGGCCGATCTGTTCTCCGCGTTCGACGCGACCGAGATGCCCGGCCGTATGGGGACCCGGCGCCGCCAGCTGTTCTCCTACCGGGGCCTGTACTTCCACCTGCAGGACTTCGACGAGAGCGACGGCGGGGAGCGGATCGAGTCCGCCCGCACCGACCCGCGGTTCATCCGTATCAGTGACGACCTCAAGCCGTACATCGAGGCGTACGACCCCACGACCTGGCGCTCGCCGGCCGATGCGATGGCCACGCGCTTCTACCACTGGGAGGCGTCGCGTTGAACCGGCGACGCGTGGTCATCACCGGGATCGAGGTGATCGCGCCCGGTGGTGTCGGCAAGGACCGTTTCTGGGACCTGCTGAGCAACGGCCGCACCGCCACGCGCGGCATCACCTTCTTCGACCCCTCCCCGTTCCGGTCGCAAGTTGCCGCCGAGGCCGACTTCGACCCGTACGCGCACGGCCTGACCCCGCAGGAGATCCGGCGCATGGACCGGGCCGCGCAGTTCGCGGTGGTCGCCGCCCGGACCGCGGTCGCCGACAGCGGCCTGTCCCTGGACGCGCTGGACCCGTACCGGGTCGCGGTGGCCGTGGGCAGCGCGGTGGGTGCCACGATGGGCCTGGACCAGGAGTACCGGGTGGTCTCCGACGGGGGCCGGCTGGACCTGGTGGACCACACCTACGCTCCCCCGCACCTGTACAACCACATGGTGCCCAGCTCGTTCGCGACCGAGGTGGCGTGGGCGGTGGGCGCGCAGGGCCCCAGCACGGTGGTCTCCACCGGCTGCACCTCCGGGATCGACTCGGTCGGCTACGCCGCCGAGCTGATCCGGGAGGGCTCGGCGGACGTGGTGGTCGCCGGGTCCTCCGACGCGCCGATCTCCCCGATCACGATGGCGTGCTTCGACGCGATCAAGGCGACCACGCCGCGGCACGACGAACCCGAGCGGGCCTCGCGGCCCTTCGACGCCACCCGCAACGGTTTCGTGCTGGGCGAGGGCGCGGCGTTCTTCGTGCTGGAGGAGCTGGAGGCCGCCCGCGCCCGCGGCACCCACGTCTACGCCGAGATCGCCGGCTACGCCACCCGCTCCAACGCCTACCACATGACGGGCTTGCGCCCGGACGGGGCGGAGATGGCCGAGGCGATCCGCATCGCGCTGGACGAGGCGCGGCTGAACGCCGGCGAGGTCGACTACGTCAACGCGCACGGCTCGGGCACCAAGCAGAACGACCGGCACGAGACCGCCGCGGTCAAGCGCAGCCTGGGCGAGCACGCCTACCGCACCCCGATGAGCTCCATCAAGTCCATGGTGGGGCACTCCCTGGGGGCGATCGGCTCGATCGAGATCGCCGCGTCCGCGCTGGCCATGGAGCACGACGTGGTGCCGCCCACGGCCAACCTGCACCGGCCCGACCCCGAGTGCGACCTGGACTACGTGCCGATCACCGCCCGCGAGCAGCGCACCGACGCGGTGCTGACCGTCGGCAGCGGCTTCGGCGGGTTCCAGAGCGCCATGGTGCTGGCCGCCCCCTGGAGGAGCCCGCGATGAGCACCCGCACCGTGGTCACCGGCATCGGTGTGACCGCGCCCAACGGCCTGGGCACCGACCACTGGTGGTCGGCGACCTGCGGCGGCAAGAACGGCATCGCCCGCATCACCCGCTTCGACCCCTCCGCCTACCCCGCCAAGCTCGCCGGGCAGGTGCCCGGTTTCCAGGCCGAGCAGCACCTGTCCAGCCGGCTGCTGCCCCAGACCGACCGCGTCACCCGCCTGTCGCTGGTGGCCGCCGACTGGGCCCTGGCCGATGCCGGCATCACCCCGGCCGACCTGCCCGACTTCGACATGGGCGTGATGACCGCCTCCTCCGCCGGCGGGTTCGAGTTCGGGCAGGGCGAACTGCGCAACCTGTGGGCCCGCGGCGCGGGCCACGTCTCCGCCTACCAGTCCTTCGCCTGGTTCTACGCCGTCAACAGCGGCCAGATCTCCATCCGGCACGGCATGAAGGGCCCCTCCGGGGTCGTGGTCAGCGAAGGCGCCGGCGGCCTGGACGCCATCGCCCAGGCCCGCCGGCAGATCCGCAAGGGCACCCCGCTGATCGTCACCGGCGCCGTGGACGCCTCCATCTGCCCCTGGGGCTGGGTCGGGCAACTGGCCACCGGGAAACTGTCCACCAGCGACGACCCCACCGGCGCCTACCTGCCCTTCGACCGCGACGCGGCCGGCTACGTGCCCGGCGAGGGCGGCGCCATCCTCATCACCGAGGACGGCGAGGCGGCCCGCGCCCGCGGCGCCCGCGTCTACGGCGAGATCGCCGGCTACGGCGCCACCATGGACCCCCGCCCCGGCAGCGGCCGCGAACCGGGCCTGCGCGCCGCCATCACCCTCGCCCTGGCCGACGCCGCCCTCGACCCCGCCCAGGTCGACGTGGTCTTCGCCGACGGCGCCGCCGACCCCGCCGCCGACCGCACCGAAGCCGAGGCCATCACCGCCGTCTTCGGGCAGCGCGCTGTCCCCGTCACCGTGCCCAAGACCATGACCGGCCGCCTGTACTCCGGAAGCGGCCCCCTGGACCTGGCCGCCGCCCTCCTGGCCATCCGGGACGGCGTCATCCCCCCCACCGTCCACATCGACCCCTGCCGCGACTACGCCCTGGACCTGGTCATCACCGCCGCCCGCCCCGCGACCTTGCGCACCGCCCTGGTCCTGGCCCGCGGCGCCGGCGGCTTCAACTCCGCGATGGTCGTACGCGCCACCCACTGACCCCCGCACAGCCCACGCACCGCACCCCGTTCTCCGACCCGAACCGGATCCGACCCGATCCGACCCGCCAATGAAAGGGGCCGACTTCCATGGCCGGCACAGCGTTCACCCTGGACGACCTCAAGCGCACCCTGCGGCAGGCCGCGGGCGTGGCCGAGGGCGTCGACCTGGACGGCGACATCCTCGACACCGACTTCGATGCGCTGGGCTACGAATCCCTGGCCCTGCTGGAGGCCGGCAGCCTCGTGGAGCGCGAATACGGCATCGCCCTGGACGAGGAAGCCGTCAACGACGCCCGCACCCCGCGGGCCTTCATCGACGCCGTCAACACCCACCTGACCTCCACCACGGCGTGAAGGAACCCCCCATGACACCCACCCCCGCACCCACCGCACCCACCCCCGCCACGGCACCGCGCCCCGCCACGGCACCCGGGGTGAAGAAGGTGGCGATCGTCACCGGCGCCACCTCCGGCATCGGCCTGGCCAGCGCCCGGATCCTGGGCGGCGACCACCGCGTGTGGATCGGCGCCCGCAGCGCCGAGAACGTCGCCATGACCGTCAAGAACCTCACCGACGCCGGCTTCGACGTCGACGGCACCGTCGTCGACGTGCGCGACACCGCCTCCGTCGAGGCGTTCGTGGCCGCCTGCGTGCAGCGTTTCGGCACCGTCGACGTCCTGGTCAACAACGCCGGCCGCTCCGGCGGCGGCATCACCGCCGACCTGGCCGACGACCTGTGGAGCGACGTCATCGAGACCAACCTCAACAGCGTCTTCCGCGTCACCCGCGCCGTGCTGACCACCGGCGGCATGCGGGGCAAGGACCGCGGCCGGATCATCAACATCGCCTCCACCGCCGGCAAACAGGGCGTCGTCCTCGGCGCCCCCTACTCCGCCTCCAAGCACGGCGTGGTCGGCTTCACCAAGGCCCTGGGCAACGAACTGGCCCCCACCGGCATCACCGTCAACGCCGTGTGCCCCGGCTACGTCGAAACCCCCATGGCCCAGCGCGTCCGCCAGGGCTACGCCGCCGCCTGGCAGACCACCGAGGACACCGTCCTGGAAAAATTCCAGGCCAAAATCCCCCTCGGCCGCTACTCCACCCCCGAGGAAGTCGCCGGCCTGGTCGGCTACCTCGCCTCCGACACCGCCGCCTCCATCACCTCCCAGGCCCTGAACGTCTGCGGCGGCCTCGGCAACTTCTGACACACCCCCCGCACGACCGCAGCACACACCTACGGCACACGTGTGCGGCACACCCGCGGTACGCCCGGCCGGCACCACGGCGGCCGGGCCCCCGGCGAAACAACCCCCGGCACTTGTCGAGGACAGACCTCCCAGACAGGCAAAGGAGTCAAGGGTCATGACGACGCGTGAGGTCGAGCACGAGATCACGATCGGCGCACCGGCCGCCTCGGTCTACCGGTTGCTCGCGGACGTGACCAACTGGCCGCGGATCTTCCCGCCCACCATCTTCGTCGACCGCCAGGCCACCGGCGCGGACAGCGAACGCATCCGGATCTGGGCCACCGCCAACGGAGAGGCCAAGAACTGGACCTCGCGCCGCACCCTGGACCCCGACGGCTTGCGGATCACCTTCCGCCAGGAAGTCTGCGCGCCGCCGGTGGCGGCCATGGGCGGCACCTGGATCATCGAGCCCCAGGGCGAGGGCCGCTCCCGGGTCCGGCTGCTGCACGACTACCGGGCCATCGGCGACGACCCCCACGACCTGCTGTGGATCGAACGCGCCGTGGACAAGAACAGCACCGCCGAACTGGCCGCCCTCAAGACCAACGTCGAGCAGGTCCACGCCGCCGACACCGGCGACCTGACGTTCTCCTTCACCGACACCGTCCAGGTCGCCGGCAGCGCCAAGGACGTCTTCGACTTCATCAACGACGCCCACCTGTGGTCCCGGCGCCTGCCCCACGTGGCCCAGGCCCGCCTGACCGAGGACACCCCCGGCCTGCAGGAACTCCAGATGGACACCCGCGCCAAGGACGGCAGCGTCCACACCACCAAGTCCTACCGCGTGGTCTTCCCCCACCACCGCATCACCTACAAGCAGGTCACCCTGCCGGCCCTGATGACCCTGCACACCGGCGAATGGACCTTCACCGAAACCGACCAGGGCACCACCGCCTCCTCCCAGCACACCGTCACCCTCAACACCGCCACCATCGCCCGCGTCCTGGGCCAGGACGCCACCGTCGCCGACGCCCGCGCCTACGTCACCGACGCCCTGTCGGCCAACAGCCGCGCCACCCTCGGCCACGCCAAGTCCTACGCCGAAGCGAAGGCCTGACCATGACCACCACCCCCCACCCCGCACCTCAGGCCGGCCCCCGGACCGGTGCTCACACCGACGGGGCCGCCGGTGCCGCCGGGGCCGCCGAGGAGACCGACGTCGTGGTCGTCGGGGCCGGCCCGGTCGGGCTGATGCTCGCCGGGGAACTGGCCGGCGCCGGGGTGCGGGTGGTGGTGCTGGAACAGCGCCACGTCCACACCACCGCCTCCCGCGCCTCGACCCTGCACGCCCGCACCATGGAAATCCTCGACGCCCGCGGCCTGCTCCCCCAGTTCGGGACCCCCCCGAACGAACCACGCGGCCACTTCGGCGGCATCCCCCTGGACCTGACCCTGCCCAGCTCCCACCCCGGCCAGTGGAAGGTCCCCCAGACCAAAACCGAAGCCGTCCTGGAGGAATGGGCCATCGCCCTGGGCGCCGACATCCGCTGCGGCTACCAGGTCACCGACCTCACCCAGCAACCCGACCACATCACCGCCCACGCCACCACCCACACCGCCCCCGACACCACCAGCACCACCAGCACCGACGGCACCGGCGGCTCAGGGGGCAGCGGGGCCGGGCACGGGGGGCTCGCGGTGCGGGCCCGCTACCTGGTGGCCTGCGACGGCCAGGACAGCACGATACGGGCCCTGACCGGCGCCGACTTCCCCGGCCAGGACGCCGCCCGGGAACTGCTGCGCGCCGACGTGGACGGCATCACCGTCCCCGACCGGCGCTTCCAGCGCCTCAAGGACGGCCTGGCCATCGCCGCCCGCCGCGGCGACGGCGTCACCCGCGTCATGGTCCACGCCTTCGGCACCCCCGCCACCCCCCGCACCGGCACCGACACCGGTGCGGATGCGGGTGCGGAGGCCGGTGCGGGGGCCGGTGCGGGGGTGTCGTTCGCGGAGATCACCGCGGCCTGGCGGAAGGTCACCGGCGAGGACATCTCCGGCGGCACCCCGCTGTGGGTGAACTCCTTCGGTGACGCCTCCCGGCTGCTGACCCGCTACCGGCACGGGCGGATCCTGTTCGCCGGGGACGCCGCCCACCGGCAGATGCCCATCGGCGGACAGGCCCTGAACCTGGGCCTGCAGGACGCGGTCAACCTCGGCTGGAAACTGGCCGCCGTCGTGCGCGGCCACGCCGGCCCCGGCCTGCTGGACACCTACCACACCGAACGCCACGCGGTCGGCGCCCGCGTGCTGTCCAACATCCGCGCCCAGGCCCTGATGCTCCTGGGCGGCCCCGAGGTCGAACCCCTGCGCGCGGTGCTGGCCGAACTCATCACCCACGAGGACGTCCGTACCCACCTGGCCGGCATGATCAGCGGCCTGGACATCCGCTACCCCATCACCCCCGCCCCCGGCACCGAACCCCACCCCCTGCTCGGCACCCGCCTGCCCCACGCCCTCCTGCACACCGCCGACGGCCTGGCCACCACCGCCGCCCTCCTGCGCCCCGGCGGCGGACTCCTCCTCGACCTGCGCGGCGGCCACGACGGCCTGCAATGCACCGGCTGGCAGGACCGCGTCACCACCGTCACCGCCCGCATCCAGGACACCGCAACCACAACGGGCGGGCCGGGCGGCGGGCCGGCCGGCGGGCCCGGTGGTGGGCCGGCCGGTGGGCCGGGTGGTGGGCCGGCCGGTGGGCTGGAGGGGGTGGCCGAGGCCCTCCTGGTCCGCCCCGACGGCTACGTGGCCTGGACCGGCAAGGGCGACGAAGGACTCACCCAGGCCCTGACCCACTGGTTCGGACCGCCCACCCCCTGACCCGCGCACACTCCCCCGAGGCACCGCCCCCGGCCGGCCACCACCGGCCCCCCGAACGGCACCCCGAACGGCACCCCGGACGGCATCCCGAACGGCACACGTATCCGGTCGCACCCGGCAGGACCGGCAGGGGCCCCGCAGCGACCGGCCCGGACCGGGATGCGGACCGGGATGCGGACCGGGATGCGGACCGGCAGGGACGAGCGGTGGGTGCGGGCGCTGTGCGGGCGCCCGTACCCACCGGCCCGGACCCGCGACCGCAGCACCACAGCGCCCCTGCCCCCGCCACGGCCCCTGCCACGGCCACGGCCCGGTGGAGCGCCGGCCCGGTGCACGCGTACGCAACGCGTGCACCGGGCCGGCGGTCCACCACCACGCCGCACCAGGCCAGGGCCGCACCGCGGCGCCGTACCACCGCGCCGCATCAGAAGTTCTTCGCCCATCCCCTTGGGCCCGTCACCTTGGAAGGGACATCCCATGGCAGCCACAGCGGCGGACGCCGACGTCATCGTCGTCGGCGCCGGACCGACCGGACTGATGCTCGCCGGCGAACTGCGCCTTGGCGGGGCACGCGTCGTCGTACTGGACAAACTGGCCGCGCCCACCGGGCAGTCCCGCGGGCTGGGCTTCACCGCCCGCGCCATGGAAATCTTCGACGCCCGCGGACTGCTGCCCCGCTTCGGGCAGGGGCCCAGCGTCGAGACCTCCCCGATGGGTCACTTCGGCGGGACCGTGTTCGACTTCACCGCCCTGCCCGACGCCCACTTCGGGGCCCGCGGCATCCCCCAGTCCCTGACCGAGAAGGTCCTGGAGGACTGGGCCGGCGAACTGGGCGCCGACATCCGCCGCGGCTGGGAATTCCTCTCCCTGGACGACGGCTTCCTCACCGGCGACGCCGTGCACCTGACCGTCCGCGACCCCCACGGACACACCCGCCGCCTGGCCGCGGGGTGGCTGGTCGGGTGCGACGGCGGCTCCAGCCGGGTACGGGCAGCGGCCGGCTTCGCCTTCCCCGGCACCGACGCCACCCGCGGCATGTATCTCGCCGACATCAGCGGCGTCCCCCTGCGCCACCGCCCCCTGGGCGAACGCACCCCCCGCGGCATGGTCATGGCCGCCCCCCTCACCGCCGGTGTCGACCGCATCATCGTCTGCCCCGACGGCACCCCCGCCCCCGACCGCGGGCACGACATCACCTTCACCGAAGTCGCCGCCGCCTGGCAGCACATCACCGGCGAGGACATCTCCGCCGCCCGCGCCGACTGGGTCAGCTCCTTCACCGACGCCACCCGCCAGGCCGACACCTACCGCCGCGGCCGCGTCCTGCTGGCCGGCGACGCCGCCCACATCCACCTGCCCGCCGGCGGCCAGGGCCTGAGCACCGGCGTCCAGGACGCGGCCAACCTCGGCTGGAAACTCGCCGCCGTCATCGGCGGCCACGCCCCCCACGACCTGCTCGACACCTACCACACCGAACGCCACGCCGCCGGCCGCCGCCTGCTGATGAACACCCGCGCCCAGGGCACCGTCTACCTCGGCGGCACCGAATCCGAACCCCTGCGCGAACTGTTCCGCGAACTCATCCAGTACGACGACGTCAAACGCCACCTCGCCGGCATCGTCAGCCACACCGACCTGCGCTACGACCCCACCACCGAAACCCCCGACACCCCCGACGGCCCCCGCGACCGTTCCGGCGACAGCCCGGACGAGACCCTCCACCCCCTGACCGGCCGCCGCTTCCCCCCACGCCCCCTCACCCCCGCCCCCGGCAACACCGGCAACACCGGCAACGGCGGCAACGGTGCGGGCGACGGTGCCGGCAGTGGCGACGGTGCCGGCGGGGTCCGGATCGCGTCGCTCCTCCACGCCGCCCGCGGCGTGCTGCTCGACCTGGCCGACAACGCGGACGTACGCCGGGAAGCAGCCGGCTGGCACGGCCGCGTCGACACCACCACCCTCACCCTCACCTCCGAGGACGGGAAGGACGGCTGGGCGCGGATCCTGGCCGGTGCCACCGCCGTCCTGGTCCGCCCCGACGGCTACGTCGCCTGGGCCGGCACCCCCGAGGCCGCCGGGGGCGCGGGCCTGAAAGACCTGCACGCCGCCCTGGAACGCTGGTTCGGCCCCTCCGTCTGACACACCACCAGGCCCGCCGTGCGGTCCGCATGCCGCGGGGCCGGGGCCCCGATCCCGGGTACGAGGATGCGCGTACCCGCAACGGGCCCCGGCCCCGCCTTTTTCTGCCCTGCCGCCGTCCCACCCGCCCGCCTGCCCCCGGCACCCCACCCCATGCCGCCCCCGTACAAAAGCCGGGACAGGTCAGACGGGGATGGCCTCGACGATGGACACCGCGGCGGCGGTCTCCACGATGCGTTCGAGCTTGAAGCCGGCCCGGGCCAGCAGGTCGGTGTACTGGGAGGGGGTGCGTTCCTTGCCGCCGACCAGGAGCATCAGCCACATGTCGACGAGCTTGCCGGAGTGGGGGGCGTTGCCCTGCTCGGGGAGCACCATCTCGATCAGCAGCAGCTTGCCGTCCGGTTTGATCGCCGCCCGCACGTTGCGCAGGATCTGCAGGGCCTGCTCCTCGGGCCAGTCGTGGACGATGTGCTTGAGGACGTAGGCGTCGCCGCCGGTGACCACCGGGTCGAACAGGCCCCCGTCGACGGTGGTGCACCGCCCGTCCACGCCCTGCTCGGCCAGGAACTGCGCCGCGCCGTTGCCGGCGACCCGCGGGTCGGACAGGATCCCCCGCACCTGCGGTGCCTGCTGGAGGATCCCGGCCAGCAGCCCGCCGCGGCCGCCGCAGAAGTCCACCACCGTGCCGAAACCGGCGAAGTCGTACGCCGAAAGCACCGGCCCGGTCTCGGTGTCCGAGATCGCCCCCATACCCTTGATGAACACCTGACCGTACTCCGCGTTGTGCTCCAGGTACTCAAACGCCCCCATCCCGCGCAGCTTCGGCAAGGACGGCTCGCCCGTCACCACCGCCTCCAGGAGCTGGCTCCAGTCCTCCCAGTGGATCGGGTGGCCCATCAGCACCGCGATGTCCCGCATCGACACCGGGTGATCCGCGCGCAGCGCATCGGCCATCGGCGTGAGCGCATACGTACCGTCGGCGCGCTGCTCGAAGACCTGGTAACTGGCCAGCAGCCGCAGCAACCGCGCCACCGCGTCCTGGCTGGCCTCCACCCGCTGCGCAATCGCAGCCGGCGGCAACGGCCCCTGGGCCAGCACCTCGGCAATCCGCAACTCCGCAGCCACATACAGCGCCTGCGTGACCATCGAACCCATCACCAGCTCCAGCAGCGCGAACGGAGCCGGCGCCAGATCCCGTGAAGCCCGTTGCAGATCCGCCCGGGCACTGTCCACGGCCCGGACGACTGACGGGGGCGGCAAAGCGGGCATGTTTCCTCCGGTACGACGACATGGACACATTCCTGAACAACCCCCACCCGGCACCAACCGGCCACCGGCCCAGGAACACGACGCGAGCCGAACGTGCGCTGAACGTGGACTGGGTGGGGGGCGGGGCGTGAGCGGGTGAATCGGCGTGCACTTCCGGCGTGAACCGACGTGAACTCTCTTTTTCCGTCCCTGCCGGCCAAAGGGACCCGCTGTCCCACGATAGGCAAAAGTCTCGACGCCCCCTGGAGCCCTGCTCGACCCCCGACAACCCCCCGAATTCCCCCCCCGTCCTATTCCTCCCCGACAGCCCCCGGAAGCCCGCAACGGCGGACAACGGCCGCACCCCGGGCCGCCCCCGCAGCCCACGCCAGCCACCCGGCAGACGGCGCACACGGCCCGCCCACACCATCGGCCAGACACGAGACCGGACCGGGCCCGGGACATGGGCACAACAGGCCCGGGCAAGGCAAGGCAAGGCAGGGAAGGGCAGGCAGGACAGGGCGGAGCGAAGCACGAACCGCACAGGGGACGCCCCACCACATGCAGGCCGACCGGTCCCGGCCCCCCGGCACCCGGCACCCACGCAGCCCCACCACCGCCACGGCGACGGCCACCCCCGGGCCCGGCACCGCCACCCGGGGCAATTGAGTGACCGTGAAATCAGCACCCGTCACGAAATACAATCGGGCCGAAAGAATCGGCGAACGGCCCGGTTGCCCTTTCCGGCCCGGTGTTTTTCCCACGCGGGCCTTGCGGCGGCGAACCGTGAAGCGGTAGTCCGCAAGCGGGTGATATTCCCTGGTGGTGACCGTCTGCGGGTCCGTAGCCTGCTCCCGTGCGGCAGCAGCAGGAGGAGGGCGGGACGGGTGCGGCCGTCCGTGTGGGCGGGGGCGGCGCGGGAGCGGTCGGCCTGCGCTTTCACGGGCTGACGCGGTCCTTCCCCCAGGAGCGGGACGATCCGATGCGGGACTTCCTTGTGACAGCCCGCAGCGATGCGGTACAGATCCAGGTCGTGGTGAGAACCTGGCGCGGTGACGGACTGGATGTCTTCCTGACCGGGCTGGCCGAGGACTTCCGGGGCTGGAGCGGTACGCGGACCTGGCGCTCGCTGGAAGGGGATCTGACGCTGACGGCAGATCACGCAGGACGGCGCGTCCGCCTGGTCTGGGGACTGCACGACCGGTTCCCCGACGACCAGTGGCGTTTCGAGGTGACGACGGAACACGCTCCTGGTGAGGACATGCGCAACCTGGCCGGCGAGATCCGCGGCTTCCTGGAGGCCGAGCCGCCGCCCTGAGCCGACAATATGCGTCCCGGTCGCCCGCGAGGCGGCCGGCGCAGCAAGCCGACCGGCCGGAGAACGACCCGGCAGGCAGCAGGCAGGCCCCTGCGCAAGCCCCGTGCATCCCGGCCCGCAGACTCCCCCCGTCGCCCCGCGGATCGGCAAGGCGACGCAAGCCGCGCAGCCAGGCCAAGCCCCGCCCGGTCGGCCACCGGTACGTACCCGGACCGGCACCGAACCCGGGGGGCACCGCGCCGGGGTGGGCGCCGTGCCGGGGACGGCGCTGGGTGCCGCGGCGGACGATCACCGGCACCGCCCTCGGCCCGACACGCCTGGACACCTGAACACCTGGGCTCCTGGGCTCCTGGGCTCTCCTGGATCCGCAGGACGCCCAGCCCCCCGGCCAGTTCCCTTCGGCCGGCCGGGCCCGTGGTAACGGCTCGCCGCGTCCGGCCCCGGCCGCGGTCCCGTTAACAGGCAGGCCGCAGGAGACTGTGACGGTGGACACGAGCAATCAGCCCTCGGCCGCGGGGCGGCCGCTGCCTGCCCGGCCCGTCCTGCCCGACACGGCCGCAGCCCGCGGACGCGGTCCGGCCGACACCGTCGACGCCCGGTGGCAGAGCCTTGCCCTGATATGGCAGTGGCGGCGCGAGGTGCACGAGATCCGAAGGCCCGGGACGCCCTGACCGGACATCCTCGCCGTGTTCCGGGCAGCAAGCGCGGCCCCGCAGTTGCGGCGCCTGTACCCGTTCACCAGCCACTTCACGTTGTGGTTCAGCAGCTGCACCAGCTACCCCTGGGCCGTACACGGCGGCGCGATCCGCCCCCTGCACACCGGCGGCTTCACCGTCCACCGGCGCCACCCCTTCACCCCGGCCGGCCAGGCCGCCACCGCCGGGGAAGCGGTGGCCATGGCCGTCGGCCTGCTGCCTCCCGGCCCCGCCCCGGTCATCCCCCCGGCCCGCGGCCCGGCCTGCTGAAAAAAAGGGGGCCGGATGCGCCGGCCGTGCCGTCCCCCGCCCCCCGGCCGAAGGCAGCACCCCTCGAGGGCAGCACCCCCGCACACCGGCACAGGGCCCAGATACGCACAGATGACGCGGGAACAGACGCAGGCACGGATACGTGCGGAGCCGCGGGCCGGTGGGTGCGGGCGGGATGCGGCCGGCCGGGGGTTGCCGGCCGGGGCGGGGGCCCCGCACCGTGCTAGCATCACTCACGGTCACGGCGGCTGGCTGTCCGTCAACCACCCGTACGCGGCCGGCCCCTTGCCTGCGGCGCCGGCACGCCGAACCCCCTGCAAGGGGCGCGGCGGGCCGTTTTGCGGCCGGTGACACGCCGGTGCGGCCACAGGGACCGGGAGACGGGCCTGCGGGCCGACGATTTTCCGGCACCGGCGGTGTCCATCCATCCCGGAGGTCACCCCCCATGCACGACCCGCACCCACAAGCGGCCGCACCACCGGCCGCCGAGGGCCGGCGGGGCGGGCCGGGGCGGGAACCGTGACCTGGCCCTTTTTATGACGTGCCGTCTGTTGTGACGTGGAGGTTTTCGATGGCTGACGCGGCGGACCTGAAAACTCTGGCCGACAAGCTCCGTGAGCTGCACAGCGGAGAGATGCTCGTACTGCCCAACGCCTGGGACGCGGCCAGCGCCAAGGTCGTGGCCGACGCGGGATTCCCCGCCGTGGCCACCGCCAGCGCCGCGATCTCGGCGATGCTGGGCTGGCCCGACGGCGAGGGCGCCCCCTGGCAGGAAATGTTCGCCGCCGCCGCCCGGATCGCCCGCGCCGTCCCCGTACCGGTCACCGTGGACGCCGAAGCCGGCTACGGCCTGCAGCCGCGTGAACTGGTCGACCGGCTCCTGGAAACCGGCGCCGTGGGCTGCAACCTGGAGGACACCGACCACAAGGCCGGCGGCCTGAGCGACGCCCAGGCCCACGCCCAGTGGCTCGCCGACGTCCGCTCCGCCGCCGACGACGCCGGTATCCCCCTGGTCATCAACGCCCGCGTCGACACCTTCCTGCCCCCCTCCGGCATCCCCGAGGACCAGCGCGTCGCCGAAGCGATCCGCCGCGGCCGCCTCTACCGCGAAGCCGGCGCCGACTGCATCTACCCCATCGGCGTCCGCCAGAAAGACGACCTGGCCACCCTCGTCGCCGAAATCCCCGCCCCCATCAACGGCAACAGCAGCGACCAACTCGACCTGCCCACCCTGCGCGCCATGGGCGTCGCCCGCGTCACCTACGGCCCCCGCTTCTACCGCGCCGCCCTCGCCGACCTCAAAACCGCCATCGAACCCCTCCGCAACTAACCCCCCGACCGGGATCGCCACCCCCCTCGGACCCCCGGCCCACCCCACCACCGGGCCACCGGGCCACCGGGAGGCCGGGAGGCCGGGAGGCCGGGAGGCCGGGAGGCCGGGAGGCCGGGAGGCCGCTGGCGCCGCAGGACTGTGGGACCGCGGGGCCGCCAGCCTGAAGGAGCCGCGGGCCACCGGGCACCACGAGGCCCCCGGCACCACGGGACTGTGGGGTTGCGAGGCCGAAGGGGTGGCGGGACTGGGGAGGGGCTGCGGGCAGCCTCTCCCGCCGCCACGGCGGCACCCTCACGGCCGTCGTCCCCGGGCAGCGAACCATCGCCCCGGGGACGACGGCACACCACACAACCGACCCACCCGCCCCACCCGCCCCGGCACACCGCCCGGCCGGCGAGGGTCCGGCCTGCCACTGGTCCGTCCCCCGGGTGGCCTGCCGACGGATCGTGCTGACCTGCCGAAACGTGGGGTCCGCGCAGTCACGGTCCCGTGAGGCAACACGGCGGTTCCCTCAGGACGGCGGCATGCCAGGACGCGACTGTGCGCGCAGGCAGGATCCCCGGGGAGAACACCAGTGCCGACGGGGCCGAGCGATGTTCAGCGGCCGGTCGGACGGCACGTACACGGTCAGCACCTGCGATGCCACCAGGCCAACTCCCGGTCCGGCATGGGCTCGTGATGCGTTCGCCCGAGCAGCACCTCATCCAGACTCACCCACCTGTGCCCGCAGTTCGGCAGCGGCGCCCGGCGGCAGCATGAGCACAGCTTCGTGCAGCACCTCCCGAGCCCGGCCTTCACCGCAGCACGGACAGGTGAACTCGGCCTCCCCGCACCTCCAACGGCGCTTGGTGGCATGAACGCGGACAGACCACACACTCAGCGCAACCGACACAATCCCCGGAGTCAAATTCGGACATCAGTCATGAACAGCACCCTTCCACACCCCAGGATCGGCCGGACAGAACCCGGACAGAACCTGGTACGGCAGTCGCCGACCGTGATCTTGTGCCCGGGGTGTGCTCGCTGTCGCGGTGCCGAGGCCCGCTCGCCGGGCCCTCATCCCGCCGACCCACCTGCCGGGTCCTGTTCGCCGCCGACCACCGAACGCACACACGTCATCCAGTCCTCCCAGGCGGCAGGGTCCGTGGTCCTGCCGTCCGCCTCGATGCCGATGTCACCCAGGAGCGTGAGAAGGTCGTCCCCGGCGCGGTCGGCGAACTGCCACACGAACCGGGACATGGCCAGGAAGGCTTGCCGTTCGTTCAGCTCGTAAAGACTCATGAGAACTCTCCGTCCTCGCGCGCGGACAGGCAGCCCAGGGCCGGGAGCCGTGATCCGCGCGCCCGGGCACCGGTGCGGCCCGCCGAAGATCATCGTGGCTGGTGAAGACAGCGAACGATCACGCCGTGACCCCAGGTCACAGCGTAGACGCCGGACAACGGCACGCGATGCCCGAGGACCTGACGGGCCGTATCACGAGTCGGTCCCCCCGGATGGAACCTCACCGTCCGGCCCGCTCGCCGGTACCGGGTCTGCTGCCGCACCTGCCGCGCAGGAACCGCCGGACGACCGCCACGTATGCCGGGGACGCCACTCCACGCGGGACGCAGCACCTTCTGGCCGTGCCCAGTGGGATACCGACGGTACGGGCACGTACCCCATCCCCCGTATCGCACCCCGCCACGAACCCCCACGGACCGCAACAGGCGAACAGGCCGCCACAGCACCACACGCCCATGACGGGCCGCAACAGACCGGCCGGACGCAACAGAGTGTCAGGACGTAACAAAGTGTCGGGGCGTAACGGGGTGTCAGGGCGTAACGGGGGTGTCAGGGCGTAACGGGGTGTCAGGAATACCCGGACTGCCCTGACTGCGCGCAACCCCGAACGCACCGCAATTCGTTCAACGATGAACAGTTGAGAACGGTCCCGGGACGGCGCAGAAAAACCCCGGACAGGCCGGGGGACCCGGAAAACCGGGGAAACCGGGAGAAGCGGGGGAAGCGGGGAGAACCGGCGAAAACAGGGGCGCGAGAACGGGCCGGGGAACGTGCTGGGGAGCGGGCCCGGGGGAAAACAGGACGGCCCCGGAACCGGGAGGGCGGTCCGGGGAATCCCGGGGGAAGAGCCCGGGGGAAGAGTCCGGGGGAAGGGTCCGGGGGAATCCGAAAAGTCCGAGCGATCCGCAATGTTGGATCGGCTCGGACGTTTCGTATGAAGGTGTGCGTGGGGGGAGGCTGGTTCGCCCCGGGAGGGGTGGGTGCCCGCCCGGGGATGGACCGGATGAACCCGATGGACCGGACGGACCGGGTGGACCGGAAAGGCCGGGTGAATCAGATGAACCGGGTGGAACAGATGCGGACCCGACAGGCCGGACGGACCATGCCGACCGGGCGGATCGGACGGGCCGGGTCGACCGGGTGGGTCAGTCGACTTCGAGCTTGTGGATGGCGGGCACGACGTTCTCGCCGATCGTGGTGAGGATGCGGTCGTAGTCGGTGAAGGTGTTGATCCGCAGGACGATGTGGCGGCAGCCCGCGTCGATGTATTCGCGCAGGAACGCGATCATTTCCTTTTCGGTGCCGCCGAAGTAGTTCTGGTAGTTCGCCATCGTCGTGACGGGCAGCTGGTAGTAGCGGGTGGTGTACTCGTTGAGGGCGGCCTCCCCGGCGGCCTTGTCCGCACCGATGTTGACGTTCACATACAGGGACGGGACGATCAGGTCGGGGTCCCGGCCGGCGTCCTCGGCGGCCTGGCGGATGCCCTGCAGGGAACGCCCGTACTGCTCGGCGTCGATGTGGACCGGCATCCACCCGTCGTACATCGTCCCGGTGCGCCGCACCGCCTTGGGCTTGCCGTTGCTGGCCAGCCAGATCCCCGGGCCCCCCGGCGTCATCGGCGGGCCCTGCAGCCGCAGCTCGGACAGGTTGTAGTACGCGCCCTTCAGATCGTCGTCGCGGCCCTGCCACACCGCCTTGAACGCCGCGATCGCCTCGTCCACCCGCCCGATGCGCTCGGTGTAGGACATGGTGACCTGGTCCGACTCGTTGTTCACCGGCAGCGGCTCGCCCATGCCCAGACCCATCTTCAGCCGCCCGCCGCTGAGCTGGTCCAGCGTCACCATCGCGTGCGCCAGCGTCTTGGGCTCCCGCAGCACCGCGGTCAGCGCCGCCGTACCGATGGTGACATTCTTCGTCACCATCGAAATCGCCCCCAGCAGCGTCAGCGGCTCCAGCCGGTGCCGCGTCACAAAGGAGTCACCGACCCACACCGAGTCGTACCCGAGCTCCTCCACCTGCTGCGCCAGCTTGATCAACGGAGCCGCGGCACTGTCCGGACGCAGAATCGACAATTCCCGCACCGGCAGCGCGACACCAATTTCAGGATTCACTCTAGACTCCTCCCGTCACCTGGTTTCCTTGAGTATTACCGCACGTTCCCGGACCCGACTTCTTCCATGATGCGGTTCCAGCCATCCCCACCACCCCCTGCTCCACCCCCGAAATTGCCGCACCACCAACACCCCCACCACACCCCCAGACACATACCGGCACATCCCCACGCCGCAATCCCCCGACACACCCCGCACCCGCACCCACACACCCCACCCGATCCCTACTCCCGATCCCTACTCGGCACTCCGCCCGCCCCCACGGACCAAATCCCCGGAACCACCCCGAAACCCCACCACCGCCAAATCCCCCCGCACCCGCCGACCCCCAAAACCTGAATTCCCCATTCCGCTTCCCTCACCCACCGCACCCACCAATCCCGGCAACCCCCAGGCAAACCCCCGGCAATCCACACCACCCCCCGGCAAACCCCCACCCCCACACCGCCCAACACCCACCCCTTGGGAGGGCGGTAACACAGCAGCCACCGAGAAAAGCACACACTCACACCCCCCCGGCCCCGAACGAAGCCAGAAAAAAAACCCGGGGAACCAGCGGCAACCAGAGGGAAGGGAGAGGAACCAGGAAGAGAAGAACCAGGCGGAGGGCAAGCACCCCGCAGCGGGACAAGCCGCACCAGACCAGAACAGGCCGGACCAGGCCGGACCTTCCCGGGCCGGGCCAGGCCGGACCAGGCCGGACCTTCCCAGGCCGGACCTTCCCGGGCCGGGCCGGGAAGCAACACACCGCGCCACGACACCCGCACCCGGCACTCAGGGCCCCCGGCCCGCAGAACCCGGCTGACCCCGGCCAAAACCCGGCCAGTGCCCCGGCAGCCGGCCCGGACCCCCCACACCCCGCGCGGTCGCCGCCGACCTCACCGGAACCGGCACCGGCCCCCGCGCCGGCCGTCCCGCCCCCGGCCAGAACCCTCACCGCACCAGCACCCGGGCCGGGCAGGCCGCTGCCGGCCGGCACGGGCCGCCGGGGACCGGTGCGGGCCGGTGCGGGCCGGTGCGGGCGGAGCACGAACACCGGTCCGGCGACGGGGGCGGCGAGGGGGGCGGCGAGGGGGGCGGCGAGGGGGGGCGGTAGGCAGCGGGGGTGGAGGGGACCGGGCCGCGTGCCGTGATCCCTCTCCGGGGCGGTCCCCCCGGGTTCTCGGCTGAGCCGGCCCCGGTCACGGTCACGGTGCCCGGCCGGGTGCCGGGGGTGCGGGCGCGCCGGCTCCAGGCCGCCCCGTGCAAGCCCGTCGCCTGCTGAGCGCGGTGGCCGGGAGACTTCCGGGTAGAAGCCGTTCCCCGCGAACCCGGACCGTCCGGGCGGCCCCCTCACGCTCCTCGACGAACACGGGACCTGCTGGGTTCTGCACCCGCGGGCGTGTGGACCTGCGGATCGTCCGCCGGCTCATCAAGGACCCCGCGCCCACCCCTGATACGGGGCGAGGCCGGCGGCATCAGCCCCCGCCCCACCACCGACAGCCGGCGCCCCGAACGGTGGAACCGCATCAAGGACGCCTGCCAGGGCCCCGGCCGAACACGGTCAACCGGCCGCTGCCTCGCCCACGAATTGCGCACCGGACCCGGCCACCGCATGCTCTACCGTCGAAGACCACCGCTGAACACCCCCAACAACCCCAACAACCCCGGCCCCCGGCGAGCACAGCCCCGCCCGGGCACGCGCCACCCGGCCCGGACCCGGCCGGAAACCACCCGCGGCAGCCGGGGCAACCCCCGCGGCACCCACCGCCCCACCGGCATGCACACCGCCCGCGCAGCTGCCCCGGACAGGCACCGCCGGCCCGGGCGCGCACGACCGTTGAAGGACACCCGAGAAGAACACCCCCCATGCCGCAGCCCGGACACGACACGAGATGCCCGGAGCCCCGGGGGCCGGGGTTCCACGTGCCGCCGAAACCGCCGCCATACCAGCACAAACGCCCGAAAGCCGGCTTACGCCGCTCGGGGCCCCCGGCCGGACCCCCTGCGGGCAGCGGCGAACCCCAGCCGAACGCGAGCAGGGGCCGGGCCGTCCCCACACTGACTGAACCGCGGCCGGGTGAACCCGGGAAAACCCGCCCCGCGGGAGGGGCGTCCGGCTGTCCTGACAGTGCGGCAGGGACCGTCGGCCGTGGATGCCACCCTCTCCGGCACGCCACCGTGCGACTACGTCCGCGCCACCGGCGATCACGCCGCCGCCGCGATCCCCCGGACCGCGGCAGGGCCCCCGGACCGGGGCAGGGGTGAGGCAGGGCCGGGGCAGGGCGAACCCGATGCGGTCCACCTCAAGAACACCGGCCCGCTCGTCGCGACCGCCCGGCTCGATACCGTCACGACCGGCTGCAGCTACGAGCAGGCCGGCCAGCGCCCACGATCCGGACAGGTGCTGTCCGAACCGGAGGACGGCCCGCCGTTGTCGGTCACCCTGACCGGCACCCCCACCGAAGCCCCCGCCACGGCGACACCAGACGACCTCGCGCGCTTCGCCGCACCGTGGCCGACGACCGGGGAACCGCGCCGGACCGGGACCGGCATCGACACCACCACCGGGATTCCGCACACACTCGCCGGCCCGGCCCGGCCCCGCGTGCCCGGGCCTGCGGCCAGCGCCTCTACCGCCGGCGGGCCCCGCGACCACACCGGCATCCGGTGCCGATGCCCCCGGCCCAGCAGCCCGCGTCACCCACCGGTGCGCAACCAGCCGCCGGCCAGAACGGAGGACACCTCGGTACGGCCGGCCAAACGGTCGATCACCCGCGGCCCGCGACACCCCCGCCACACGGTCTCCCCACAGGCCGGGACCCAGGAAGGCACAGGCAGGCACAGGAAGGGCAGGAGTCGCAAGGGGCGGGCCGGCGCCGGCCCGGAGGAAGGGCGGGCGGGACGTGCGAGGGTCAGCGGGTCAGGCGCGGGAGAAGGCCGCGGGACTGAAATCCGGACGCAGCGCCAGATCGAGGAGCCCGGGGAAACGCTCGTCGAACTCCGGACGCCGCAAACGGTTCACCCGGCACGGACCCTCATCACGCTGCTCGATCACACCCGCCTCACGCAACACCGTGAAATGATGACTGCGCGCGGCCTTGCCCACCGGCACATCGAAGGAACCGCACGTCAGCTCCCAGTCCTCCACACCACCCAGCTCACGGACCATCGCCAGCCGCACCGGATCCGCCAAAGCCGCCAACGCCGCGATCAACGGCACATCCCGCGGATGCGTATGACTGGGTGCGACACGGCCCGTCCCGGTGTGAATTGTCGTCATGCCGCCCTCCCGGAGTCGGTTCCACCGGGCCACCCGGACCCGGCACACACGGTGCCCGCCCCGGCCAGAACCCGCACAGCGGGCCCACCCGCCGGATCGTCGGCTCCCGAACAGTGTAAACGGGACCGCCCCATGGCGGATGCAGGCATCAAACCAGCCACCAAACCAGCCAACCCCACACACCCACCAACCATTCCCCCACCCCCACCCCCACCCCCGCACCCCGACCCCATCCCCCGGCCCCGGCCCCGGCCGGCCGACCCACCAGCACCAGCACCAGCGGCAGCGGCAGCGGCAGCGGCAGCGGCAGCGGCAGCACGAGACAACCACCAGACGGAACACATCAGGCAGGCGCAAATCCACACCAAAGGCAGCGCAGAACCCGTATCCGTCCGGCACAACCCCCGGACACGACACTGCCCGGCACCAACGGAGCACGCTGTCCACGCTCCGACAAGACAACGGACCACAACGGCCGGCACCAGGCCCAGCCACCCACCCCGGGCCTTCCGAAACCACCCCCAGCCCCCGGCCACTTCCGACGGGTGAAAAGTGATCCCCACTGCGTCAGTTGATGTTGGTCATTCCCCGGCGTTGGCGGCAGGAACCCGTCCGAGGTCGCGGCCGCGCATGCGGTAGCTGTCGCCTTTGAGTGAGATGACTTCGGCGTGGTGGACAAAGCGGTCGATCACGGCGGCGGCGACGGTGTCGTCACCGAAGACCTCGCCCCAACGCCCGAAGGGCTTGTTGCTGGTCACGATCACGGACGCGCGTTCGTAGCGGCCCGAGACGAACTGGAAGAAGAGGTTCGCCGCCTCGGGTTCGAAGGGGATGTATCCGACCTCGTCCACGATGATCAGCGGGATCCGGCCCAGCCGGGTCAGCTCGTCGCTGAACCTGCCTGCTTGGTGGGCCTCGGCGAGGCGGGCCACCCATTGGGCGGCGGTGGCGAAGGCCACCCGGTGGCCAGGCCTGGCGGGCCCGGATACCGAGCCCGATGGCGAGGCGGGTCTTGCCGGTGCCGGGCGGCCCCAGGAAAACGACGTTCTCCTTGCCAACGACGAAGTCCAGTGTCCCCAGGTGGGCGATGACCTCGCGATCGCCCGCACCGGCATCTGTTCGGCCCGGTGAAGCCGGCGGATCTCCGCCCAGTCCTCCACGCTGATCACCACTCCTCCCGGCCTGACTCAACGAGCCAGCCCCTTGAAGGGGGGTCAACTTTCAGGTTCTGGATCACTTTTCAGCCGTCGCCGACACAGGCCGCCACCAGGCGCCAGCAGCCCGGCACCCCCGCACCCCTGTACAGCCCCCGAACCCACCCCCGACCCACGGACCACGGCACGCCCGACACAAAAACGGTGGGGCCGCGCACCACACACGGCCCCACCACCGCCACTCCGCCGGGGGAAACAGAGCAGCGAGCCACACCACCGGGAACCACCCCGGCACAACCCCAACCACCCCCGCCCCAGCACCAGCACCAAGGCCCGGCACCAGGCCCAGGAACCAGAACCCCCAAAGCAGCCCCAGGACCCCGCCACGCCCATCACCCAGCACGCCGCACCGCCCCACCGGGCGATCACGCGATCACACCCACACCCGGGCCCGGGCCCGGGCCCGGGCCCAACCCGCCGAACAGGCCCGCCCCAAGAACCGGCAAGCCCCCCCCCCCGCAGCCACCACCCGACCGCAACCCCGACAAGCCCCACCCCACCCCACCCAGGCCAGGGCGGGCCAGGCCGGGGCGGGCCAGGGCGGGCCGGGCCAGGCCGGGCTCCTGCACAAGGCATTCCGAACCGGCCGGCGCACCGGGGACCCGCCTGCCACCCCGCCCGGCCGCCCACCACGCCGACCGCCACAACAACGGACGACACGACAGGCTGCCGGACGGGGTGCCCGCCACACGGCCACCCCGGGGGAAGACGAGGACAACCGCGACACAGCGGACAGGAACGGCAGACTCACAACCGGCCCACACCAACCGGCACCACACACAAGACAATCAGCATCAAACAGAACAAACAGTCAGCACGAACGAACGGCCCGAACGACCAGCACGGACAGCCGGCCCGACCGCCGGACAGCCGCACGGCCGTCCAGCACCCGGCACGGCCAGCCCCGGCACCCGAACGGCACCAGGTCCAGCACCAGGTCCAGCACCCGCCCCCGCACTCACCTCCCAGCCAACCCAGCCCAGTCCAACCCGGCCCAACCCGACCCGGGCCGCCCTGGCCGGTACGCCAGGACCCGGCACCCGGACCGCCCGCTGCGGGGCGCAGTCCGCCGCCCCGCAACCACAGCCCGCAACCACGGCCCGGAACCGGAACCACGGCCCGGGAACTGCGTCCCGGGACCGCGGCCCGGTCAAGGCCACACCCGGTCAAGCCCTTGCACCGAACCCGGACACCGGACCCGCGTACTGGTCCCGTACGCAGGGCCCGGATCCTGTGCCCCGGCCCAGGAGCCGCAAGTCCAGCCCCAGGCACCCGAGCCGGCCGGGACCGGCACCACGCCCAGGCCCGGCTCCAGGAACCGGCTCCATCGCCGGCCCCAGCCGCTGCCCAACCCCGAACCCGACCCGGCCGGACCCCGAGCCGGACCCGGCCGGAGCCGGATCAAGCCCACACCCCGTCAAGCCCCACACCAGGCCCCGGCTCATCACCCAGCCAGAACCAGAGCCAAAACCAGATCCCGGGACCCGTCTTCCGAGCCCGGCCCACGACCGGGGCCCCAGCCGTTCGGACCCGCAACCACTCCCGCACCAGGCCCCCGGAAGCAGAGCCCAGGACCCCGCCCAGGAACCGAGGACCGAGGCCAGGAACCGGGGACCGGGCGCCGGGGCCCGAACCCCGAAATCCGCAGTCCGGTCCCAGGCCGTGTCCCAGTCAGGTCCCCAGTCAGGTCCCGGGCCCGGGTGCCCTGCTTCCGTCTGCCGACACCCAGACCCGGGCCGCTTGCGTTCCCCACCAGCAAGGCCCCCGACTCCCCGAACGAGCCCGGCCCTGCACAGGTCCCGACCGGTTCCGGCTCCTTGCGGACCGCAGCCCGGTCCCAGTCCGGGCCGAGTCCGGTCCGCGTCGCCGACCGCCGGCCCCCGGGCCCAGACCCTCTGCACGGGACCCGACCGGCCCCAGGCCCCAGCAGGGGACCCGGCCAGGGGCCGGGTATCCCTCGACAGGACCGCTGGCCCAGCCGACCGGCTCCCGGCCGCAGACCAGTCAGCGAACCAACTGGCCGACGGCCCGCCGGGCCACCGGCCGGTCACCCGGCCGGCACCCCAGCAAGCCGATCAGCCGATCAGCGGGCCGGCCGGCCTGCGGCGGGTCCTCCGGTCACAGGGCCGGTGCAGCGGGACCACGGGCCGGCAGGTCACCCGGCCTGCCAGCGGACCGGCAGGCCGACCGCGGGCCGAACCGGGCCGGCGATCAGGCGGGCCACCGGCCTGCCAGCGGACCGGCAGGCCGACCGCGGGCCGGACCGGGCCGGCCGGCGAGCGGCCGGGCCGGTTCGTGCGGGTCGGTCAGTTGGCCGCGGGCTTGGGCGCCTTGCCCGGGCGGGGCGGGCTGGGCAGCATCGCACTGGCCACCAGAGCGATCACGATCAGGACCAGGCCGATACCCAGCACCCACTCCAGGGAATGCGCGAACGCGGCCACGTCGTGGTGGGAACCCAGCGCCGTGAAGAAGACCGTGCCGATCCCCGCCACACCCGCCGCCGAGGAGAACTGCTGCGAGGTCGTCAGCACACCCGCCGCGGCACCGGCCGCCGCCGTGCGCGCACCGGCCAGGACCACACCGGCCAGCACCGGCACCGCAAGACCGTTGCCCAGACCGATCAGCACCATCGGACCGATCAGCCGCGCCCAACTCGTGGAATCACCCGAGGCCTGCAGCACCACCAGCGTGATCGCCATCCCCACCCCGGCAATGACGATCCCCGCCGAGACCAGACGCGCCCCGTACACGGCGACCTTGCGCGGACCGAACAGCGACGCCCCCGCGAACGCCACCGCCAGCGGCGCGAACGTGTACCCCGCATGCAACGGCGACAGCCCCAGACCCCCCTGCAGCACCAGCGTCAGGGAGAACATGAAACTGTAGAACGCCGCGAACACCCCCACACACACGATCAGACCACGCGCGAAGACCTTGTTCCTGAACAGCGTCAGATCCAGCAGCGGCTGACCACCACGCGAAGCCAGCACCGACTCCCACCGAAGCGAAGCAGCCATCGCCGGCACCGACGCACCCAGCATGATCCACGCCCACACCGGCCAGTGCTCGGTGCGCCCGATCACCAAAGGAATCAGCGCCAGCGCCAGCGAACCCGACACGCCGATCGCACCGACCGGATCCAGCTTCGGACGGCCCTGCGACGGCGGCTGCGGCAAAAGACGCCACCCCAAAGCGACCGCGACCACACCGATCGGCACGTTCACCAGGAAGATCACCCGCCACCCCAGGCCCAGCACATCCCCCTGCAGCAGCGCACCCCCCAAAACCTGACCCGCCACACCACCGGTCCCCAGCGCCACACCGAACCAGCCCATCGCCTTCGACCGCTCCTGCGGCGGGAACACACCCATGATCAACGCCAGCACCTGCGGCACCATCGCCGCACCCGTCAACCCCTGCACCAACCGGGCCGCCACCAACTGCCCCGGCGACTGCGCCAGACCACACAACAGCGACGCCGCCGTGAACGACAACGTCCCCCACAAGAACATCACCCGCGAACCCACGATGTCCCCCAACCGCCCACCGGTCACCAGACCGGACGCATAGGTGAACCCGTAGCCCGCAACAATCAACTCCAACGCAGCCTGACCCGCATGAATGTCATGCTCCAACGACGGAGCCGCCACATTCACCACAAACAGATCGAACTGCACCATGAACATCGCCGCCAACAACACCGGCAGCATCACCCACCGACGCGCATACGGCTCACCCCCACCACCGGGACCACCCGCACCACCAGGCGCACCCCCGGGAGCACCCGCGGGCACGGCGGCACCCTGCCCCGGGGCTCGCTGCACATTACTGGACATGGTCACCAACCGCTTTCCCGACAGGGCCGCCCCAGGCAGCCGACACCGTTCCACCACACGCACTGTTCAATCCAAAGCGAACACTGCGAACACTCGGGAGTGTACGCGTTCCATCAAACACCCCACAACCAGAGTCACCACCAGCAAAGGGCTGGACTGTCAAGGGAGTTGATCAACCGTCAGGACACCCGCACGAGGGCGTACGAAGGTCTCAGCCGCCGGTCGGCACACGGTCGGCCCACAGAGATGCACCGCGCCCAGCCGAACACGCCGGCCCAGCCCGGCCCGCCCCGGGCCCTCCGTCCGCAACCCATTCGGGTGAGCGCACACAGGAAAAGCCGGCGCGCTGAGGCAACGCGGCGAACCGCATCCCGCATCCGGACCGCCCGCCAGGCGACCGGCAGGACATTACGTTAGGCAATGAGTGACAACTCTCTGTCAACAGGCGTCGACGAGGCCGCGAAACCGGTCGGGCGGCGCCGAGGAGGTACGACACTCATGAGGCTTCATCTCGGTTCGCGTCTCGCGGCGGTGGCGGTCACCGCGGCGACGGCGCTGATGGCCGCGGGCCAGGTCGCGGCCGCCGCGCCGGCCGGTGGCGACGGCAGCGGCAGACCCTTCCTCGGGCCGCTGCACACCGTGTCGACGGTGGCGTCGACGGTCCCCGCCAACGGCGACCAGAACCCGTACGGCACGGCCCTGGTCAAGGACAGCGCCGGCCGTCTGACCCGGGGCAACGTGCTGGTCAGCAACTTCAACAACGCCGCCAACGAGCAGGGCACCGGCACCACGCTGGTCCAGGTCAGCCCCAAGGGGAAGACGAGCCTGTTCGCCGAAATCGACCCGAAGAAGCTGCCGGGGCCGTGCCCGGGCGGCGTCGGGCTGACCACGGCGCTGTCCATCCTGCCGGGCGGCTGGGTGGTCGTGGGCAGCCTGCCCACCGCGGACGGCACGTCCGCCACGGCGCAGGCCGGGTGCCTGCTCGTACTGGACAACCGCGGCAGGGTACGGGAGACGCTGAGCGGCGACGGCATCAATGGTCCCTGGGACATGACGGCGACGACCCACGACGACCGCACCGACCTGTTCGTCACCAACGTGCTCAACGGCACGGTCGCCGGTGGCGGCGACATCGTGCGCCAGGGCACCGTCCTGCGGATCACCCTGAAGAGCAACGGCAAACGCCCGCCCACCCGGGTCGCGACGACCGAGATCGGTTCGGGCTTCGCGGAGAGAACCGACCCGGCCGCCCTCGTCGTCGGTCCGACGGGCGTCGGCCTGCGCGGCAGCACGCTGTACGTGGCGGACACCGTCGACAACCGGATCACCGCCATCCCGGACGCGCTCGACCGGCACACCAGTGCCGGCACCGGCACCGAGGTGACCAGCGACCAGAACCTCAACGGCCCGCTGGGGCTGGCGATCGCCCCGAACGGCAACATCCTGACCGTCAATGGCGGTGACGGCAACATCGTGGAGACCACGCCCAAGGGCGCCCAGGTGGCCGTACGCACCCTGGACACGAGCGGCACTCCGCCCGGCGCGGGCGCCCTGTTCGGGCTCGCGGTGGCCGAGCGCCCCGACGGCGTCTACTTCGTGGACGACGCGACGAACACGCTCAACCTGCTGAGCCGTCCCTGAAAGCTCGGTGTGCCGGGGCCCTCGGCCGGCCCCGGCACACCGAGAGGTTTCACCGCAGACCCGCCCCCGTGTGCAACTGGCGTAGCGTCCAACCGCGTCCGGCGGGATCGAGCGGGCGGGTGGCGGCGGTGAAGGTCTCCGCTGCGCGCCGGTACGACAGCCGGCCGCGACTCGTCGCGAACAACGGGCCGTCGATACGGCCGAGGGTCAGCAGTGGCAGCAGGCGGGCCGAGCCCTGGGCCCAGCGCAGTGCCGGGTCCCTGCGCGCACGGGTACGGCGACGCGGAAGATCGAGGTCGTCGACATCGAGGGCGAGAACGCGCTCGATCGCCGCACCGCTCTCGTGCAGGAGATGCCAGAGCGCCTGCTCGCGCAGCGGGGCCGCCAACTCCAGGACGGCACGGACCTGTTCGGCGCCCAGCGGTGACGCCGAGGCCGCGGGCTTCGTCACCGGCAGGGGCCGCAGCCCGTACGTGGGATCGCTCGCCAGCCAGCCTTGCGCCCGCCACCACCTCACCGCGCCGACCAGGGCGGACAGTTCGCGATTGGCGGTACGCGGACCGACGGCTTGGGATCGTACGGCGAACGCGTCCCGCAGGCGGGCCCCGGCGTCCGGGGCGTCGAGCAGCGCGAGCGGCGCGACCGGTGGGGCGGCGTTGCGGCGCTCGTGACCCAGCGGCGGCCGACGGTCGACCAACGCCCAGGCCCATGTGGTGAGTGCGACCCGGTAGATCCGGCGCGAGCCTTCGGCCAGGCCGGCGGCGGTCAGGTATCGGTCAACGGCGACGGCGTACTCGACCGGACGGGTCACTGCGTCATCCCTCCCACCGTTCTGAAAATCCAACCGCAGTAAATCACTCCCACCGTCCGGTCGTGACCAGTCTAAGTTGACTCTAGTCAGCTCAGCTTTATTTCGCGCAGGTCTGGCGAGCCGCTGCTCGCGCCCCGCACGCTGCGCTCATGTCACTGGACCCGCGTCTGTCGCTGCTGCGTGCACGCGACTTCCGCCGCTTCTTCACCGGCTACGCCACCTCGCTGCTCGGATCGTCGATGGCCTCGCTCGCCGTGACGTTCGCCGTTCTGGACACCGGTGGCGGGGGCACCGAACTTGGCTGTGTCCTCGCGGCCCGGATCCTGCCGCTCGTCCTGGTGCTGCTCGCCGGCGGAGTGGTCAGCGACCGGCTCGGCAGCCGTCGGGTCATGCTGGCGGCCGACTCCGTACGCTGCCTCACCCAGGCCGGGCTTGCCCTCGATCTCCTCGGCGGGGCACCACAGTTGTGGGCACTTGTCGCGCTGGTCGCCGTCTGGGGCGCGGCGGAGGCCCTGTTCACACCCGCGCTGGACGCGCTCGTCCCGCGCATCGTCCGCGGCGACTCGCTCGGCGACGCCAACGCCCTGCTCGGCGTGGCCCGTTCGGCGGCGACCATAGCGGGGCCGGTGCTCGCCGGCTTTCTGACAGCCACCATCGGCGCGTCCCCGGTACTCGCGCTGGACGCCCTCAGCTATGCGGTCAGCGTCCTCGCGCTGCTCGCGCTGACCGCCGCGGCTGAGCCACCGAGCGGCCGCTCCCCCTCCTCCTTCGTCGTCGATCTCCGGGAGGGCTGGGCGGAATTCCGGTCCCGGACCTGGCTGTGGGTCACCTCCGTGCACGTCGGCCTGTTCAATCTCTTCGTCTGGGCGCCGTTCCTGGTGCTCGGCCCCGTCGTCGCCGGTCGTCGCTTCGGCGGTGCGGCCTCCTGGGGCGTGGTGATGGCTCTGTACGGGGCCGGCGCGGTGGCCGGGGGCGTCGTCATGCTGGGACGCAGGCCGCGCCGGCCGGTGTTCGTGGCGACCGCGGCCACGTTCGGCTGGTCATTGCCCTCGGCCGCCCTGGCCACCGGCCGGCCGCTGGCGTGGGTCTGCGCCGCCGCCCTGGCCGCGGGTGTCGGATCGGCGATCTGCGGCACCCTCTACACGACTGCCACGCAGGCACACGTCCCACCCGACGCACGCGCCCGGGTCAGCGCCTACGGCGCCTTCGGAGCGTTCGCCCTCGGCCCGCTCGGCCTGGCCGCCGCCGGGCCGCTGTCCGTACTCCTCGGCGCCTCCGGAGTGCTGGGCTTCGGGGCGCTGTGGCAACTCACCGCGGCCACCGTTGTGCTGACGCTTCCGGCGATTCGCGTGCCGGTCGCTCAGCAGTCCTAGGTCGTGTATCGGAAGTGAATCTTGTGCATAGGGTGTGGGCATGCCACTCAGTCGCATACTCCTCTAGTCCGGTCGTTCCATCGCGCTCACCGAGCTACGGATGTCCTCGACCTGCGGGGGGATGCTGGAGGGTTACCCGTGCAAGCGCATCAACGACTGGAAGGTCAGTTCGCTCCAGCGGCAGGCCGAGCATGCGTTTTCCACCAGGCCGGTCCATCTCGTTCCGCCCTCCCGTGAGTACCCGGAGGAGACGGCCGGCGCCTTCGGTCCCGTTGAGGTGCTGCCTTCCGTGGCTTGCGTCGGTGTCTTCCACTCCGCGGCGCTCGACCCGGCAATGGATGGTTCTGCCCTCACTGTCGCCTGGTTCCAGCCGACACCGGTGGTACCAGCGGGCGAGGACGCCGATCTTGCACTTCGCGGCATTCACTGGGAGGAACTGGCCCAGGACTACGAGCTCTAGTGACGCATGCTGATCCCAGCCACTCGTTGAGGGCCGCGACGAGGACGGTCGCCTCATGGCGGACCGCGAGCTTGTCGTAGCGGGTGGCCACGGCCCGGTGGCGCTTGAGGCGGTTGATCCCGCACTCGACCTGCGTGGCGCTCGCGGTGGTCGACCGCGTCCAATCGTGGTGGCCGGCCGCCACGGGAGGCGAGCTTCTGGCGGTTGCGTGCCTGATCGACCTTGTCCGGGATGGTGCAGCGGATCCCACGGCGGCGCAGGTAGGCGCGGTTCTTGTGGGAGGCGTACGCCTTGTCCGCCCCTACGCGATCGGGACGGACACGTGATCGGCCCAACCCAATGCGGGGCACGCGAATCTTCTACTGCAACCGGGTGAGAACCCGGTGCGTGCGCAGATCGCTGGTACGACGTCCGACCGGCCTCTCCTACGGGTGCGTGTCCGTGATCGCGATGACCTCGTCGAGGCGGTCCAGGGCGGCCTGCAGGTCGTCGACCTTGGCCTGGATACGGTCGCGCTCGGCGCGCAGCATGGCTCGTTGCTCGGCGTCGGTGTGCCCGGAGTCCCAGCACGGAAGGAGTTCCGCGATCCTTCGGCTGGTCAGGCCGGCGGCGAACATCTGCTGGAAGAAGCGCACCAGGGGGATGGCGTCCTGCCGGTAGAGGCGCTGGCCGGATGGACTGCGCTCCGAGATGAGCAGCCCCTGCTGCTCGTAGTAGCGCACGGCGCGTGCCGAGACACCGGCGGCCCGCGCCACCTCGCCGATGCGGACGAGCCGGTCGGCCGCGGTCTCCGTGACGGTCATGGTGATGCCTCTCACTCCGGTCCTGACGACCAGCACTTGCCTTTGACGTTAACGTCAGGTTTTAGCGTACCGGACATGGATATCAACAACTCAGTTGCCCTTGTCACCGGAGCCAACCGTGGCCTGGGCCGCGCCTTCGCCCAGTGCCTGCTCGAACGGGGCGCCCGCAAGGTGTACGCGACGGCCCGCCGGCCGGAGTCCGTGGACCTGCCCGGGGTTGTGGCGCTGCCCCTCGACATCGCCGATCCCGCATCTGTGAGGGCTGCCGCCGAGGCAGCCCCGGACGTCTCGCTGCTCGTCAACAACGCGGGGATCCAGACGGGAACCGACCTGGTGACCGGTTCGCTGGACGCGGTGCGGCACGAGATGGAGACCAATATGTTCGGCCACCTCGGAATGATCCGGGAGTTCGCGCCGGCGCTCGCCAGGAACGGCGGGGGCGCGATCGTCAACGTCCTCTCCGCCATGTCGTGGTTCGGGGCCAAGGGCGCAGGCGCCTACCACCTGGCCAAGGCCGCCGCCTGGGCGATGACCAACGGCGTCCGCCTGGAGCTCGCCGAGCAGGGCACGCTCGTGACGGCGGTGCACCTCGGTCTGGCCGACACCGACATGGCCGCGGGCTGGCCCGTGGACAAGATCGCGCCGTCGGACCTGGCCGCCGCGGCGCTCGACGGTGTCGAGGCGGGCTCCGCCGAGGTCCTCGCCGACCAGTGGAGCCGGGACATCAAGTCCCGGCTGCCGCTGACACCGGAAGAGTTCTACGCCGCGATGGACCGCGCCCTGGCGGCGCTGACGGCGGCCTGAGGAGTCCTTCGGACCGCGCTGACTTCGGTCGGTTGCCGCCGCGCGGTCAGTTCGGCGACAGGGCCCGTTCGAGTGTGGCGTAGCCGGCCGGTTCCCAGGTCGGTTTGCCGCCGGGCAGGCCGAGTCGGCCGTTGCGGCCGATGGCGATCAGGGTCAGGGCGCGCAGGACGGCCCAGCCGCGGGCGCGGGCGAGGGTGGCTTCGTCGGCGTGGCCGTAGGCGTCGAAGAAGGGGGTCGCCGCGCCGGTGGGGAGCAGGATCCAGGCGGCGGAGAGGTCGGTGGCGGGATCGCCCGCGCACATCTCGCCGAAGTCGATCACTCCGGCGAGCGTCCCGTCCTGGACGACGACGTTGGCCGGATGGAGGTCGCCGTGCAGCCAGAGCGGCGGGCCGGGCCAGGCGGGCGCCGCGACGGCCTTTTCCCATACTTCCCACGCGGCGTCGGCGTCCGCGTGGTCGGCGATGACCTCGAACCAGCCGTCGGCCTGCGGCAATCCGGCCAGGGGGATACCGCGGGAAGGGTTGGCCGGGGCGTCAGGCGGGGCTTGGTGGTGCAGGGCCCGCAGGAACCCGGCAAGGGTCTCGACCGCCTCGATGCGGGTGATCGGCGCGTGGTCGGCCGGTGAACCCTCGACCCAGCGCGCGATGGTCCAGGTGTGCTGGAACAGGTTCGAGGGTTTGCCGATGCGTACCGGAGTGGGCGTCGGCAGCGGAAGGTGCTCGGCCAGCACGGGCAGCCAGGTCTGTTCCGTGTGCAGCAGCGCCGGCGCCCGCTCGGTGCGGGGCAGGCGTACGGCCAGGTCCTCTCCGAGGCGAAACTGCTGGTTGTCCCAGCCTCCGTCGACGTCCCGCAGTTCGAGGTCCGCGAGATCCGGATGCTGATCCCGCAGCAGCGCCCGCACCAGGTCCTGCTCGAACATCACCTCGTCCACCGATGAGCCTCCGATTCACTGGCCGCGCGGGCACGCTAGCACCGGTCGGAAGCCGGCCGCCGGACCAGGGGCGTACGGCGGGATCATTGCGGGGCCGTGGCGGGTTCGGGCGCGGCGGCGCGTCGCGGTGGGCCGAACCACCGTCCGGCGGCGGCCCGGAGGGCATTCTGTTCGGCCGGGTTCAGGGTGCGGGAGGAGGATGCCCAGGCCACATAGGAGTCCGGGCGGAGCAGGAGGGCCGTGGGGCCGGAGGCGGAGGGGCGCGCGGTGACGACGGTCAGGTCGTCGCGGTGCGTGGCCAGCGCCTCGGCGGCCGAGGCGTCGTCGGTCAGGTCGAGCAGGAGGGGGCGGGCGCTGCGGACGAGTTCGGCCAGGCGGGTCCGGCCCTCGGCGGTCTCCAGGGTGAGTTCGGGGGCGAAACGGCCGACGGCCGGGTGGGGTTCGGGGATGCCCATGTCGTAGCGGACATCTGTGCCCGCGGTGAGGTCGGCGAGGTGCTGAACGATGGGCTGCTGGGCGAGGAGTTCGGTGAACAGTTCGCGCAGCGCGGTGATATCGGTGCCGGGGGCCATCAGCGCGGCCTGGGCCTGGGCGTTGACGACCATGCGGCGGGCGGCCTGCCGGCGCTCGGTCTCGTAGGTGTCGAGCAGTCCGGCCGGGGCGCCGCCGCGTATCTCGGCGGCGAGCTTCCAGCCGAGGTTGACGGCGTCCTGGAGGCCGAGGTTGAGGCCGGGGCCGCCGCCCGCGGAGTAGACGTGGGCGGCGTCGCCCACCAGGAACACCCGGCGGTCGCGGAAGCGTTCGGCGACGCGTGTGTTGCCGCCGGTCAACCGGCGCAGCACGTGCGGGCCTTCGCCGGCGGGCGGGTGGAGCGGCAGGTCGGCGCCGAGGACACGGCGTACGCTGGCGCGCAACTCGTCCAGGCTCATGGCCTCTTCGGTGGGCGGCTGGTCCCATTCGGTGGTGTTGATCAGCGGCGGGTGGCCGGGCAGGGGGGCGTACGCGAATCCGCCGCGCTCGGTGCGGTGCGGCAGGAACGGCTTGACGGGGCCGTATCCGGGCACGATCAGCGCTCCGGTGGCGGGGTCCACCGCGTCCGTGGGGAGCGTGACGTGCGCCGTCCGCATGGTCCTCCGGTCGTAACTGACGCCGGGAAAGCCGATTCCGGACACCTTGCGGGTGACGCTGTGCGCTCCGTCGGCGCCGACGGCGTAGCGGGCCCGCAGCCGGTACTCCCCCTCGTCCGTGGACACCTCTACGGTGACGGCGTCCTCGTCCTGCGACAGGCCGGTGACCTGGTGTCCGCGCCGGATCTCCACACCGAGTTCGGCCGCGCGTTCCTCCAGTACCTGGACGATGCGGCGCTGCGGTACGGCCAGGTTGTGGACCGGGCTGTCCGGCAGCAGGCTCAGGTCCAGCGGCATCGCGCCGAACATGAAGTACGCGGAGTTCGGGCGCGGCGGCCCCGGGGTGCCGGCCAGGCGTTCGTACAGTCCGCGATGGTCGACCATGCGGACCACTTGCCCGACCAGGCCATTGGCCTTGGGCTCGGTGCTCGGTTCCGGCAGGCGTTCCAGGACAAGCGGCCGGACGCCGGCCAGGCTCAGTTCGCAGGCGAGCATCAGCCCGTTCGGGCCGCCTCCCGCGATGACGACATCGGCGGTCATGTGCACGTACTCCTCCGGAAAGAAAGTAATGAAGCAGGGCAAATCGCCCGGCCGCGGGCCGGGTGGAGTCAAGTAGTGCCGCGGGGGCTTACGGAACGGGAAGCCCCGCGGCGAGCCGGTCGAACACCTCCGCCAGCACCGGCAGCAGCGGGATCGGGGACTCGGCCTTGAGGCAGTGCTCCACGGCCACCGAGCTGCCCGCGTTGATCACCGCGGCGACCAGCTTCGGGTAGACGTCGTGATCCGCGTCGGTGCCGGTCCGCTCGGCGACCGCCCTGGCCAGTTCGTGCTGCGCGGCCGCGCTCGCCTTGACGATCTCGCCCTGGAGCGCGGGCTCGGCCAGCATCAGCCGCAGCCCGTCCCGCCAGCGCTGATCGTTCGCCGACTGACCGGTGGACGCGTCGGTCGGCGCGAACTGGCTGTGAACGGCGTGAGTGACCGCCTCCCACAGCGGTTCGCCGGCCGGCCGGGCGCGCAGTTCGTCGGCGACGCACCACATACGCTCCAGATGGCTGGCCGCGATGGCCTCGGCCTTGCCGGAGAAGTAGTTGCGGAAGGTGCGGACCGACACGTCGGCCGCGGCGGCGATGTCCTCCACCGTCACGTTGTCCCAGCCGCGCGTGACGCACAGCCGGATGGTGGCCTGACTCAGTGCGACACGGGTCTGCCGCTTCTTGCGCTCACGCAGCCCGAGGTTCGGGACGTCCGCCGGTGCCATGCGGACCACGTTAGCAAATTCTTGCCGGATCGGCATAGTTTCCATTCCGGCACGTTTTATGGAGGGAGTGGTCGCGTACGGCGCTCACGTACGCCGGATCGCCCGCGGCCCGAGTCTGAGAAGCGTGCTCAGCGGCGGGGTCGCGGTGACGACGGCGGCCAGGGCCGCCGCCAGCGTCGCGGAGAAAGCCGCCAGGCCCATGGTGAGCCGCTGCTGCCCGCGCAGGCGGGCCCGGTCGGCGGCGGCCGCGTGGTCCCGGGCGGCCTCGGCCGCTGCGGCGGCGTGCAGGAACTCCTGTTCCCGTACGGTGGGTTCGTGGTCGTCGCGGGCACACAGCGCGCGGGCCTCGGCGAGTTCCGCGCCCCGGTAGAGGCGCTCCGCCGGGCGGCCGTGGGTGTGCCAGGTACGGGCCGCGTCGGTCAGGCGGCGGTGGACGCGCAGGCCCTCGGGGTCGGCGTCCGCCCACCGGGCCAGCCGGGTCCACGCCCGGGGTACGGAGGCGTGGGCCCAGGCCACGCGGTCCCGGTCGAGGGTCACCACGCGGGCGCGGGCCAGGGTTTCCAGTACGGTCCGGGTCGGCGGGTCGTCGTCGAGGTCGGTGAGCGGGAGCGGTCCGGCCGCGTCGGACTCGCGGGCGGCCATGCGTAAGAGGACGGTGCGGGCACGGCCTTTGAGCTCGTCGGGCATCTGCGCCCAGGCGGCCTCGGCGCCGCGGGAGATCACGGCGTCGATCCCGCCGGCGGCGCGCAGGGCGGACAGGGCGAGAGTGCCGCCGGTGCGGTACGGCCAGGCCTCGCGCAGCGCGGCCGACACCAGCGGCAGGGCCCCGGGCTGGCCCGCCGACGCCGCGACGAGGACGGCGGTCAGCGCGTCCTCGGGCCGGCATCCGGCGCGGGCGCCCGGCGCGGTGACGGCCTGATGGAGTGCCTCGGGCGGCATCGGCCCGACGATCAGGGGGTCGTCGAACAAGGCGGCGGACGGCAGTGCCGGATCGAGGAAGCGGTCGTGGACGTCGGCACGCGTGCAGATCACCAGGCGGCCGTCCGGTGCGCAGGCTGCCGCGGCGGAGCCGATCGCGGCGAGGAAGTCGGTGCGTTCGGCCGGGGAGCCGCACAGCGTGAACAACTCCTCGAACTGGTCGATCACGACGATCGGCTCGCCGGGTCCCGAGGGGCGGCCGGCGCTCAGCCGGGCGAGCACGCGGCCGGCGTCCCGCATCGGATGCGGGCCGGGGGTGAGCATCACGATCGGCCCGTGGTGGCCCCGGGCCCGCAGCCGGGCCAGCAGACCGGCGTTCAGCAGCGAGGTCTTGCCGCTGCCCGAGGGGCCGGTGACGGTGACGACGCGGCGCTGGCGCAGTCGCTCCAGCAGGTCGGTGACCAGCGCGTCCCGCCCGAAGAACCATTGCGCGTCGTCGGGCCGGAAGGACGCGGCGCCGAGGTACGGGAGGGCGTGCCGCTCCCCCGCTCCGTACCAGGATCCGGGGCCGGGGCCGCCGGGGAACTCACCCCGTACGGCGACTGCCGCGGCCACGTCGTGCCAGCGCTGGCGCCACGCGCCGGTGTCACCGCCGCAGCCTTCGACGTAGGCCATGGTCACGGCGAGCGTCGGCAGTTTGCGGCCGCTCGCGGCCACCGAGAGGCTGGCGGCGGAGGCGTGGGCGCGCAGGGCGAGTTGCCGGTAGGTGGGGCTGCCCGCCTTCTCCCGCAGCAGGCGCAGATCGGCGGCGAACCGCAGCAGATGGGTGTTTCCGCTTTCCAGAGGCCTTTCCTGACGTGGCACCGGAACCCCTTTCCCGGCGGCCGTCCTGTGGGCCGGCGACACCGAGGACCCCCGACGGATGCTTGGGCATACGGATGCGTGCGGCGTTCGGCGTTCGGCGTTTCGGCGTTCGGAATTTCGGCTGACGTCCGTGACGACGTCCGTGCGGCCCCGGTAGGACTCGGGGGGCGTCCGGACACGTTACCCACGGGTCGGTGACGGGCGGAATCGCGGAATCCGCCATTCCGGCGGGGCGGGCGGCCCGATCGCTCGCTCCACGCCGGTGCGGCGCCGGTTGTTTTGCGGTTGTTCGAGGTTGTTGTTCAGCGGGCCGCGCGGCAATCCGAACATCGCGAACCCCGGTAGACATGGAGCAGCGGAGCGCCGGGCCCGAGCGTCGGCCGCCGCCTGCTGTCCGAGAGCGTCGCGCCTTCGTCGGGAGACCCCCATGAAGTTTTCTCGGTACTGCCGCTCGCTGCTGTCCACGCCGGCGACCGCGGTGAGCCGCTATGCGAACTGCCATCGGTCCGGCGCGGACATCGCCATGGTGGACCTGGAGGACTCCGTGCCTCCGCAGCGCAAGGAGGAGGCCCGCCGTCTGGCCGCCGGGTTCTTCGCCGACGCCGCCGACGGCCCCGCCCGCCTTGCCGTACGTATCAACACCGTCAGCGAACCGGACGGATTACGGGACCTGCTCGCGCTGCGGAACTACCCGGTCAAGCCCGCGCTGGTCCTCATCCCGAAGGCGGAATCCGCCCGGGACGTCGAGATCGTCGAGAACGCGCTGGCCCCGACCTGCCCCGACACGGACTTCTTCGCCGTCGTCGAGACCCCGCGCGGGCTGGAGAACGCGTCCGCCATCGCCGCCGCCTCGCCACGGCTGCGGGCCGTGGTCTTCGGGTCCGCCGACTACGCCTTCGCCGTGGGGGCGCGGCTGACCTGGGAAGCGCTGGCGTACGCGCGGGCCGCGGTGGTCAACAGCGCCCGCGCGGCCGGCATCGAGGTCATGGACGCCCCGTACTTCGAGGCGCTGGACGCGGAGGGCCTGCGCCGCGAGGCCGCCGCGGCGCGGGACTTCGGGTTCAGCGGCAAGGTCGCCGTGCACCCGCGCCAAGTGCCTGTCATCAACGAGGCGTTCTCCCCCGAGCCCGACGCCCTGGACCGCGCCCGCAGGGTCGTCGCCGCCGGCCGGGAGAGCGGCAATTCGGCCGCGATGGTCGACGGGGTCATGGTCGGCGCGCCCTTCTTCGAGGCGTCGCAGCAACTGATCGACGAGTTCGGCTAGATCTTCGGCCGGATCAGGGCACAGGCTTCCGGAGGATCTCAGCGACGCAGGACGGCCGCACGTGGGGTCGTACCGCCGAACGTCACCGCCGCCCCGCCGGGTTCGAGTCCCGCCTGGCCTGCTGACGGCCGCCGGCCGGCGAATCCCGGCGCCCGTAAATTCGCGCGCCGCCCGAATCCGCCCACCGCTGTGCGGAAAAGCCCCGCCCCCAAACCAACCCCGCACCAACCCGGCCCGCACGCCCGCACCTGCCACCACCAACCCACCGGTGCGCCCTGGGCGCCCCCCGCGAGGGAGTTACGCGACCATGACCCAGAGTCTCCCGCTCGATGTCACCGGCCCGCGCCGGCACCGCAACAACAGCACGATGCTCGAACTGGCCGACCCTGCCTGGCGCGCTGCGTCCGACGCCGGCCTGATCGGCGTCCACGTCGACACCCCCGACGCCAACAACCGGCTGGTCGTCCGCGAGACCGGGCACGAGTTCGTCAACATGTGCTCCGTCGGATACCTGGGGCTCAACCACCACCCGGCGATCATCCAGGGCGCGATCGACGCCCTCCAGGAGGCGCAGGCGACCTGGCTGGTGGTGTCGACCACCCGGATCCGCCACAACCTGCTGGTGCAGATGGAGGAGGAGCTCGGCGAGCTGTTCGGCGCGCACATCCTGCCGGGCACCTCCTGCACCGCACTGACCGCCGGGATCCTGCCGCTCATCGCCTCGGGGCACCTCACCGACGGTGAGCCGCTCGTGATGGTCTTCGACCGCTTCTGCCACTTCTGCATGTCCTACGTGAAGCCCGTGTGCGCGGAGGAGACGCTGGTCCTGACCTGCGACCACAACGACCTGGAGTACCTGGAGGAGATCTGCCGCAAGTACCCGCGGGTTGCGTACGTGGCCGACGGCGCGTACTCGATGGGCGGGGCGGCGGCGCTCGCCGGGCTCAAGGACCTCCAGGAGCGGTACGGGCTGTTCCTCTACATCGACGACTCGCACTCGCTGTCCATCATGGGCGAGCACGGCGAGGGCTTCGTCCGCTCGCAGCTCGAGATGAACGACCGGACCGTCATCGTCGCGAGCCTGGGCAAGGGGTTCGGCACGGGCGGCGGCATCGCGATGCTCGGCAACCGGGCGATGTTCGAGTTCCTGCACCGGCACGCCGGGCCGGTCGGCTGGTCGCAGAACATGTCGCTGCCGCTGGTGGGCGCCTCGCTGGCCAGCGCCGCGCTCCACCGCACGCCCGAACTGGCCGAACTCCAGCGGCGCTTGCAGGAGAACATCGACCACTTCGACGAGGTCTTCCCGACGCCCTTCGCCGGCAACGGACTTCCGGTGCGCCGGATCACCGTCGGCGAGGCGGACGACGCCGTACGACTGTCCGCCGAGCTGTTCGAGCGCGGCTTCTACAGCTCGGCGGTCTTCTTCCCCATCGTGCCGCGCGGCCAGGCCGGGCTGCGCATCATGCTCCGCGCCGATCTGACCACGGAGAAGATCGACGAATTCGCCGCCCACGTCAAGAACGTGCTGACCACCGTCTGACCCGCCGGCCGGGCCGGGCGCCGGGCCGAACACCCTGCCGGACGCCGGGCCGGACACGTACCGGGACTTCCGTGAGAGGACGCGCAGCACATGGACCAGGCAGATACGAACGAGCCGGGCACGAACCACACCCGGCGCTCCACGCCGACCGGATTCGAGCGGATCGGGGAGCAGCGGTACCGGGAAGTGGTGGGATTCCACTACGAGGAGTTCACCGTGGGCGACGTGATCGAGCACCGGCCCGGCCGGACGATCACCGAGATGGACAACGTGCTGATGAGCATGCTGTCCATGAACGACGCCCCGCTGCACATCGACGCGGCCTACGCCGCGACCCTGCCCTGGGGGCGCCCGATCGTGTCCAGCCTGGTGACGCTCAGCATCGTCGGCGGAATGACCGCGCGCAGCACCAGCGGCCGGACCGTGGCCAACCTCGGCTGGGACCACATCCGGCTGCCCGCCCCGGTGTTCGCCGGCGACACCCTCTACGCGCACAGCGAGGTCCTGGCCAAGCGGCTGTCCCGCAGCCGCCCCGGCGAGGGGATCGTGTCCTGCCGGACGACCGGCACCAAGTCCACCGGCGAGGTGGTGCTGGTCTACGAGCGCAGCTTCCTGGTGCCGTGCCGGAACGCGGAGTCCGCCGCCGATGAGGGCGGCTTCTACGCCGGTTCCCCGGACGCGAGTACGGTGCCGCCCGCGCCCCGGGAGTCGGTGTGAGGACGCTGCTGATCGGCAACAGCCGCACCGAGGAGATGGTCGGCGACCTCGCGGGCCTGTCCCCGCAGGCGCGCGAGGCGGCCGGGTACGGGGCCCACCGGATGCTGTGGTGGGCCCGGGAGGGCGACGTCCTGGTCCTGCCCACCGCGCCCGAGGACTCCTTCGCCGACTACGTCGCGGGCCTGACCGGCACGCCCCGCGACTCGCTCACCGTCCTCGTCCCGCCGCCCGGCCGCCTGGGCGACGGCCTGCTCACCCCGGACCGGCTGGCCGACGACCGGCTGCTCGACGCGCTGCGGAAGGCGCTGGGAAAGGCATTGGGGCCGGCGCCGTCCGGGCTGCGCATCCTGCCGGTCTACGCGGACACCGCCGTGGCCGGTCTCGCCCGCCGGATCGGTGCCGAGACGGCCCTGCCCGGCCACGCCTTCCACGCCCAGGGCGGCAGCGCCCTGGTCAACAGCAAGGCGGCGTTCCGGGCGGTGGCCGCCGGGGCGGGCGTGCTCGCCGCGCCCGGCACGGTCGTCACCGACCCGGGCGAGGCGGCCCGGGCCATCGGCGCCCTGCTCGGCGAGGGCCACTGCGCGATCCTCAAGCAGGAGTTCAGCGGCGGCGGGCTCGGCAACGAGATCCTGGCGCCCGGGCCCGGTGTCGAACCCGCGGGCGCGCCCCGCGTCGTGGTGCTGTCCGGCGACCCGGCGGTGGAGGCGTACGTCGCGGACCGCTGGCCGTGGCTGACCGAGGGCGGCCGGCACCGGCTGGTGGTGGAGCGGTACTACCCGGCCGCGACGCCGGTGTACGCGGAGTTCGACGTCGCCGACCACGGCGTCGACCTCGTCGGCACCGGGGAGATGCTGATGGACCCGGTGGTGGTCGGCGAGATCGTGCCGGCCCTGGCCACCCAACCGCCTGATGCCGTGGCCGAGTTGATCGCGGAGGGCCGGCGGTTGTGCGAGGCGTACCGGGCGCTGGGCTACCGCGGCACGATCAGCGCCGACGCGTATCGCACCGCGGCGGGCGAGATCCGCTTCTGCGAGGCCAACGGCCGTATCACCGGCTCCACCCACCTGCACACCGTGATGGGCGCCCGGCTGGTCGGGCCGGCACTGCGGCCGGGGCGCGTCCTCCTCGGCGGCGAGTGTCCCGCGCCGTCCTTCCCGGCCGCTGCCGCCGCGCTCGCCGCCGCCGGCCTCGGCTTCGACCCGGCGACCGGGACCGGCGTGGTGCTGGTCAACCACTTCGGGCCGGCGGCCGCGGCGGTCATGTACTGCGTCATCGCCGAGGACGTGGCCGGCGCCCGGGAGCGGCAGCGCGAAGTGGCGCCGCTGCTCGCCGGCGCCCCCGTCTGACCGGCCCGCGCCCCGGGCCCCCGCCACCACTCCCCCTCCAGGCCCCGCCACCGCTCCCCCTCCACCCGCAACCGAACGCCGAGGGAAGGCCGCACCATGCTCCTGAACAGCTACGACAGTTGGTCCCCGCTGCGCGAAGTGGTCCTCGGATCCGCCGACAACTACACCTCCCACGAGCGGGAGTTGTCCTTCGACCTGTTCTTCCACGACGAGACGCCGTACAGCCGCATCTACTACCCCCGGCACGCCACCCGCGGCGCCGACGACACGAAGAAGCGCTCCCCGATCAAGCAGCGGTACGTCGAGGAACTGCGCGAGGACGTCGAGCAGATGGCGGAGATCTTCACCCAGCTGAACATCACCGTGCACCGGCCGCTGCCGCTGGACGCCGCCACCGGCGAGATCCGTACCCCCGTCTTCGACGCCACCGTGATCCCGCCGCTCAACGTCCGCGACAACAGCATCGTGTTCGGCGACGAGATCATCGAGACGCCCCCGCTGGTGCGCTCCCGCTACTTCGAGACGCAGTTCCTCAAACCGGTCTACGCGGAGTACTTCCGCCGCGGGGCGCGCTGGACAGTGATGCCGCGCCCGCTGATGACCGACGCCTCGTTCGACCTGTCGTACGTGGCCGACGCCGCCAAGCCCGGATCGCTCATCGAGCAGGTCACCGACCCGCAGCCGTCCCCGTACGACACCGGGTTCGAGATGATGATCGACGGCGCGCAGTGCCTGCGGCTGGGCCGGGACGTGTTCGTCAACGTCTCCAACGCCAACCACGCGCTGGGCTTCGACTGGCTGGAACGGCACCTGGCCGGACGGTTCCGCGTGCACCGGCTGCACCGGCTGGCCGACAGCCACATCGACAGCTCGGTCCTCGCGCTGCGGCCCGGGCTGCTTCTGGTGCGCTCGACGGATGTCGCCGAGAAGCTGCCGAAGGCACTGCGGCGCTGGGACATGATCTTCCCGCCGGAGCCGCAGGACAACAACTTCCCCGACTACGACGACGACGACCTGGTCCTCACCAGCCGCTACATCGACCTCAACGTGCTGTCCCTGTCGCCGGACACGGTCATGGTCAACGCGGCCTGCCCGGAGCTGATCCAGACGCTGGAGAAGCGCGGGTTCACCGTGGTCCCGGTGCGCCACCGGCACCGCCGGCTGTTCGGCGGCGGACTGCACTGCTTCACCCTCGACACGGTCCGCGAGGGCTCGGCGCCCGAGGACTACCTGGAGGACTGAGCCGGCAGAGGCCCGGCGCCGCCCGCATGTCCGTACGGCCGTTGGCACGGAAGGGAGATCGACGACGATGGCGGAAGGCGCGACGATGCGGGCGGTGGTGCTGCGGCATTTCGGCGGCCCGGAGGAGCTGCGGCCCGAGACCGTGCCGGAACCCCGCGCGGGCGAAGGGGAGTCGCTGGTCGACGTCACCTACGCGGGGCTCAACTTCGCCGACCTGGAGATCCGCGAGGGCGTCTACGCCCCGCCCGCGCTGCCCGCCGTCCTCGGCGCCGACGTGGTCGGGCGGCGGCGCGGCGACGGGCGGCGGGTCGTCGCGCTGCTGCGCCAGGGCGGCGGTTACGCACAGGTCGCGGCGGTACGCGACGCGTACACGGTCGAGGTGCCCGACGGCATCGACGACGCCCAGGCGGTGGGCCTGCTGGAACAGGGCTGCACCGCCTACTGCGCCCTGGTCACCGCCGGGCGGCTGCGGCCCGGCGACAGTGTGGGAGTCGCGGCCGCCGCCGGGGGCGTGGGGCACCTCGCCGTCCAACTCGCCCTCGCGCTGGGCGCCCGCACGGTGACCGGAGTGGCGTCGACGGCCCGGAAGCGGGAGTTCGTCCGGTCGCTGGGCGCGCAGGCGGCGGTCGCCGAGCCCAGGGAACTGGCCGAGGCGGTGCCGGGCGGCGTCGACCTCTACCTCGATTCGGTCGGCGGCGCGGGGCTCACGGCGGGCCTGGCCGCTGTGGCACCCTTCGGGCGCCTGGTGTCGGTGGGCGGACGCGGCAAGGTGTCCGACTCGGTGGCGGTGGACGAGCTGACCGACCGGTCCGTGGGCGTGTACGGGCTGTGGATGCGCCGCGTCCTGGAGGCGCCCTCACTGTTCGCCCGCACCGCGGACCGGCTCTTCGCCCTGGCCGCCGCCGGCCTGCTGACCGCCCGGATCGACCGCGTCGTGCCGCTGGCCGAGGTGGGCGCGGCGCACGCGGCGATGGCGGCGCGCGAGACGATGGGGAAGGTGCTGGTCGACGTACGGGCATGAGCGGGGATACTCGAATGCTGCGGGTCAGGGCTGGTCGTCCATCAGGGCGATTGCGCGCGTCTCGGGAACTCCCAGCATCAGCAGGCTCGTGATCGTCGCTGCTCGGGCGCCGGGGGGCCCGTTCGACAGGTCGCTGTCCGCGATGGCGAACACGACGCCGTAGGCGAGCTGGCTGAGAATGCCCGCCGGCAGGTGCTGTGCGAACACGTCGCTGTCCTGGCCCCGTTGCACGAGGTCGGCGAGGAGTTCGTCGAGCGGCCCGAGCAGGCTGTGGATCGCCTCGCCGTACTCGCCGCGGCGCAGCGCCAGCAGCACTCGGTACCGGTGTGCCACCGGCCAGAGGCGGGCGACGAATTCGACCCACGTCGCGCCGGCTTCCGCGTCGGGGGTGTCGGCTTCGGTGAGCACGGCTGTCATCTCGGTGACGGCCCGTTCCGTGAGGGTGCGGACCAGGTCCAGGCGCGAGGGGAAGTGGCCGTAGACCGTGCGGCGGACGACGCCGGCGGCGGAGGCGATGTCGCCCATACCGGCGTCGGGGTTGTCTCCGAGCACGTCGAGGGCGACGTCGAGGATGCGATCGCGTGTCTCGTTCGTCGAGCGCGCGCGGGGGGACTCGGTGGGCACGACACCATTGTTGCACACCAGTGTGCAGTGAAGTAGATTGCACACCGGTGTGCAACGAAGGGTTGCGCCGTGCCTCCAAGCTCAGGAGAAGAGAGCAATGACCACACCGACACCACCGACCTCGACCCGCATCCGCCCGTTCACCGTCTCGATCCCGGACTCGCAGATCGACGACCTGAAGCGGCGACTGGCCGCAACCCGGTGGCCGGATCCGGAAACGGTGGACAACTGGTCGCAAGGGGTCCGCGTGGAGAACGCCAGATCCCTGGTCGAGTACTGGGAGCGCGGCTACGACTGGCGGCGCCTGGAGTCCGGGCTCAATGGCTTCCCCCAATTCCTCACCCGGATCGACGGGCTGGACATCCACTTCATCCACGTCCGGTCCAGAAATCCCCACGCGCTGCCGCTGATACTCACCCACGGATGGCCGGGCTCCATCATCGAGTTCCTGAAGCTGATCGGCCCGCTGACCGATCCGGTGGCGTTCAGAGGAGACGCCGCCGACTCATTCGACGTCGTCATCCCGTCGCTCCCCGGATTCGGGTTCTCCCAGAAGCCCACGCAGACCGGGTGGACCGTATCGCGCATCGCAAACGCGTGGGTGGAACTGATGAAACGCCTCGGCTACACCAGATGGGCCGCACAAGGCGGCGACTGGGGTGCCGTCGTCACCACCGCCCTCGGAGCCATGCAACCCCAGGGGCTTGCCGGAATCCATCTCAACACCCAGTACGCCTTCCCCGCACAGATACCCGACACCTTGTCCCCCGAACAGCGCCACGCCGTGGAGAGCCTCGCCCTCTACACCGGCGAACTCGGCGGGTCGAACCACCTCCAGGGCACCAAGCCGGAGACCATCGGATTCGCCCTGGCGGACTCCCCCGCCGGCCAGGCAGCCTGGATCTACGAGAAATTCCAGTCCAAGACCGACAACCACGGACTCGCCGAGGACACCCTCGCCATGGACGACATGCTCGACGCGATATCCCTCTACTGGTTCACCAACAGCGCGGCATCGTCCGCCCGCATCTACTGGGAGAACCGATCCGCCACTTTCGCCGGCCCGAAACTGACACTCCCGGTCGCGGCAACCGTCTTCCCCAAGGACATCCCACGCCTGCCACGAAGCTGGATCGAAGACACCTACAGCAACCTGATCCACTACACCGAGGCCGACAACGGCGGACACTTCGCGGCCCTCGAACAACCCGAAACCCTGGTCAACGAAATCCGCACCGGCCTACGCACCCTCCGCACCCTCCGAACCTGACACCAACGCTTATTGCCCTCTCACACCCCGCCCGCCCGTACGGCTGGCACGCGCGGCGGTGGCGCGGCGGCGGCCCAGTAGCGCTCACGAGCCGGCCGACTCCCCCACGGCCGCCGCGGAAACAGGCAGGTCGGCGGCCCCACGCAGTCCCGGAGTGAGGACCGCGACGAGCAGGACGGCGCCGACGCAGAGCAGTCCGCCGCCGATCAGGGCCGTGCCGCCCGACGTGGCGTTCGCGGTGGAGCCGGCGAGCATGTTGCCCAGGTCCGGGCCGGCCTGCCCGACGATCTGTTCGGCGGCACTGACCCGGCCGCGCAGGTCGTCGGGGGTGCTCGTCTGGACCACGGTGCCGCGGGACACCACCGAGACGGTGTCGGCGGCGCCGGCCAGCACGAGGCAGGCCAGCGCGGCCCAGGGGTCGGTGGACAGGCCGAAGAGGGCGATCGCCGCGCCCCAGGTCACGGATCCGCCGATCATGACCAGGCCAGGGCGGTCCAGCCGGGTGAACGCCCCGGACAGCAGGGACGCGGCGACACCGCCGACGGCGATGGCCGTCAGGAACAACCCGAGGGTTCGCGGGCCGCCGCCGAAGCGTTCGGCGTTGACCAGCGGAAACAGGCTCACCGGAAACGAGAGCACGGTGGCCGCCAGGTCGGTGAGCAGAGCGCCGCGGATGACCGGCGTGCGCAGCAGGAAGGCCAGCCCCTCCCGTACGCCGCCCGGAGCGCTCCTGGCCCGGTCGCCGTCGGGCGCCATCCGGGGCAGGCCGAGCGCGCCGTACATGGCCGCGGTGAAGGTGAGGGCGTCCACAAGGTAGCAGCCGCCGACGCCGGCTCCGCTCACCAGGACACCGCCGAGGGCCGGTCCCGCGAGGAGGGTGCCCTGGAAGGAGATACGGTTCAGCGCCAGGCCGGCGGCGAGCTGCTGCTTGGGCAGCAGGCGCGGGATGAAGGCGCGGGCCGCCGGTCCGCTGCCGGCCACGAAGCAGGACTGCGCCGCGACGAGCGCGAGCACTCCCGGTGCGGGCAGGTGTCCGGCGAAGCCCTGCACGGCGAGCAGCAGCGAGCACACCGCCTGGCCGCAGGTCGCGATCAGGTAGAAGGTGCGCCGGTCGACGCGGTCGATGAGCGATCCGGCGTACAGCCCGAACGCCGTGAGCGGAAGGGCCTGCGCGAGGCCGACGGCGCCGGTCCACAGGGTGCTGTGCGTGCTGTCCCAGACCTGGAACATGACGGCGACCAGGGCCATTTGGCTGCCGAACCAGGACAGTGCCTGCCCTGCCCACAGTCGGCGGAACGCCGGTGAGGACCGCAGCGGATCCACGTCGAGCAGTGCGCGCCTGACCCCCACGGCCGCCAGCGTAATGCCTCACGGCCGCTGAGCGCGCGGTGTCGCACCGGAGTTGTCCCGTAGCCGTGCGCAACTGGCCGGAAGAACAACCGAAATACCGGTGAAATCACCGCGGCCCACAGTGGTGCGACAAAAAGTTGACGTGCGCCGGGCAAGTCCGGCGCCGCCCCTCCCCGCTCAGGAGGCCGCCGCCGTGACCGCCGTATCGGAACCGTCCGGACCATCCGCCGAGCCTGTCGCCGAGGAGCCCGCCAGGAACTCGCCCGCGCCGGCCCCGCCCCCGGCCGCCGGCGAACCGATGCCGCGGGCCGGGCGGCTGGGGCTGCTCGGCCTCCAGCACGTGCTGGTCATGTACACCGGCTGCGTCACCGTCCCCCTGGTCTTCGGCGCCGCGGCCCACCTGAGCGGCTCGACGATCGGCCTGCTCGTCAACGCCGACCTGCTCGTCGCCGGACTGATCACCCTGCTCCAGTCGCTGGGCATCGCGCGGCTGCTGGGCGTGCGGCTGCCGGTGGTGGCCGGCGCGACCTTCACCGCGGTCACCCCGATGATCCTCATCGCGGGCCAGTACGGATTGCAGGCCGTCTACGGCTCGATGATCGCCGCCGGGGTGTTCGGGCTGATCGCGGCGGTGCCGTTCGCCCGCGCCGCGCGCTTCTTCCCGCCGCTGGTCACCGGGTCGGTCATCACCGTCATCGGGCTGTCGCTGATCGGCGTGGCCACCGGCCTGATCGCCGGTCAGGACAGCACCGCGAAGGACTACGCCCGTCCCTCGCACCTCGCGCTGGCCGCCGGTGTGGTGCTGCTGATCGTGCTCGTGCACCGCTTCACGAGCGGCTTCCTGGCGCAGATCGGGGTGCTGCTCGGGCTGGTCGTGGGCACGCTGATCGCGATCCCGATGGGGCTGACGGACTTCTCGTCGGTGGGCGGAGCCGACTGGTTCGGCGTCACCGCGCCCTTCCACTTCGGTGCGCCGAAGTTCCCGGTCGCCGCGGTGACGTCCATGTGCGTCGTGATGCTGGTGACCTTCACCGAGTCCACCGCCGACATGCTCGCGGTCGGCGAGATGACCGGCCGCCGCGTCACCCCCGCCGACCTGGCCCGCGGGCTGGCCGCCGACGGCGTCTCCGGCGTGCTCGGAGGCGTGATGAACGGTTTCCTCGACACGGTCTTCGCCCAGAACGTCGGCCTGGTCGGCATGACGCGGGTACGGACCCGGTACGTCACCGCGGTCGCCGGCGCCCTGCTCGTCCTGCTCGGCCTGATACCGAAGATGGGCCAGGTGGTGGCGTCCCTCCCCGGCCCGGTGATCGGCGCGGCCGCCCTGGTGATGTTCGGCACGGTCACCGCCGTGGGCGTCCGCACCCTGCTGAAGACCGGCCTCCACAGCTCCGACGACCTGATGACGGTGGCCGTCGCCCTCGGCGTCGGCATGGTGCCCGTGGTCGCCCCGGGCGTCTACCACGCCTTCCCCACCTGGGCCCAGGTCGTCGGCGGCAGCGCCATCACCAGCGCGACCCTCGCCGCCTTCCTCCTCAACCTCCTCTTCCACCACACGGGCGCCGGCCGTCCAGGAGGCGCCGTGGACTGAGCGGGCAGGGGCGGCCGGGCGCAGGGCCGGGGCCTCGTTGTCAGTGGGGTCTCCTAGGGTCGGCTCATGGGTTTTACGACGGATGCCCGGCTGGTGGCCGGGCCCCTTGAACGCTGGTTCCTGGACGTGGTTTTCACCCCGGGGACGCCGCTCGGCAGATGTGCAGGCAAGGACGAGGCGGTCTTCCACCGTGTCGTCGAGGTGACGGAAGTGACCACGATCCGGGTGCCGAGCGGCCGATTAATCGTGGACACGCCATGGCCGGACGAGTACGAGTTGCCGCTGCGGATACCGGCCGGGCGGGAGCTGGTGGAGCGCATTCCGCCGGGCGTCCACCGGGTGGAGGCGGCCTGGATCGAGGGGCCGTACGAGTTCTTCGGCGAGCAGTACGACGGCCGGGAGGTCGGCGCGACGCGGCTGTGCGTCAGCGACGAACCGGTGGTGGCCTGGGAGATGGGCCTGGCCGTCGGGGACGACGTCGAGAAGGTCCGGCCCGGTGACCGGATCGGGTTCAGCACCGAGACGAACACCGGGAGCTTCGCCGACGCCTCCGCCTGGCCGGCGCTGGCCGCTCCCTTCCTCGCGTTCTGGCAGCAGGACCGGGACGGCGAGCGGCGGCCCCGGGCCACGACGACCCTTGGCGGCGGCCACTTCGAGTTCTCGAGCGACGAGGCCCACCAAGCGGATCTGGTGGCGCTTCCCGCCACCGAAGGACCCAACGTCGCCTGGCTGGGGCGGACAGAGACCGGGGCCATCGCTTCGATCGTCATCATGGGCGGCTCCTGCGAGTACTCCGAGGGCCCTTCCGTCTGAGGTGTGCGGTGGGCGGGGGAACGGTCTACCACGGCACGTGGCCGCGGCAGACCGACCCGCACCGCAAGCCAGCCGTTACGGCGTCCGGCCGGTGGCCCGCCCGCTGCCCGGGATGGTGGCACGCCCCGCACCGGGGCGCCGGCTTCGCGGGCAGCGGACCGCGTCGTCCTACCGCTCGTCCCGCAGTCGGGACGCCAACGAGGTGAGCGGCGCGGTCTCGTCGGTGTGCCCCTGGGAGATCAGGTGGGTGACCGCCGCGTCGAGGCGGGTAAGGGCGGGGATGGGGCGCTCGAGGTAGATGCCCTCCACGACGCATGCGAGACGGACGCACTCGGCCCATTCGCCGGCGCGGTCGTCCTCCGGTGCCGGGTCGCCGAGCAGGCCGCGGGCCTCGTATCCGGCAGCGCGGGCCTCGTCGGCGACCAGGGCGGCGTCGTCGAGGACGGCGAGGGCGTCGGCGAGACCGTCGGGGCCCTGCTGCTCGGCCTGCAGGCGGGCGAGTTCGCGCAGGCAGTTGCTGAGCTGCTCGTAGCGGGGGGGCTCGGGCGTGGGCGGCGAGCGCCTGGACCGCGGCCTCGCGGGCCGGACCGAACTCGCCGGCTTCGACGCCTCCCAGTCGTCCGCCCGTACCGCGTCCGTCAGCGCGAGCACCCGCGCGTCCCCGAGCGCGCGCAGCGTGTACATTCCGTTCTTCTGCCTGCGCTGGACGGGAAGGGCGTGCGGGTCCGCCGCCGGTCTCTCCGCACCACCCCTGCCCAACAGCTTGCCGAACATGCCGCGCCCTCCCCTGGTCCCGCGTGATCGTCCGTGCAGGATATGCGGTCCCACTGACACCGCATCACATGATTTTCAGTGGTGTTTCACGCCCCTTGCGCGGGTCCCGGCCGTTCGCTCAGTCGAAGGGCAGAGCGCGCCGGAAGACGACCATGTCCCGGCCCGGGCCGTTGTAGTCCGGCACGACCGCCGCGTCGAAACCGAGGCTGCGGTGGAAGGCGATCGAACCGGCGTTGCCCGGGGATGTGATCGCCTTCAGGCGGACGGCGCCGTGGCGGTGGGCCGCGTCGGCGAAGGCCGCGTACAGGCGGCGGCCGAGGCCGGTGCCGCGGGTGTCGTCGCGGGTGGCGATCAGGTGTACGTAGCCGGTGCCGGTCGGGGTGACGAAACCGATGACGTAGCCACGGATGCCGTCCTCGGCCCGGGCGGCCAGGAAGGTCTCGCCGAACTCGTGGACCAGTGCCGACAGGTGGAGGGGCCGCAGGTCGCGCTCCCCCCAGTAGCGATGGTGGTCGGCGAGCACCTGGTGGAGGTCGTCGATCCCGGCCGGTGCGATGTGTTCGGGCATGACAGGGATCATCCCAGTCGCTCGCCGGCGCCCTCTCGTCGAGGCGGACCCGGCGCACGGAGCCGCGCTCCTCGCCTTCCCACCCGCCCTGTCCGGCGCGTGACGCAAAGGTGAGGGTCGTCCGCCACGACCCTGGACGCGGCTTTCGGACGCTTACTTCAGATGTGTCCACGAAAGCCCGCTGAGTGTGCTTCTGCCGGAATGACCGTACGGCCTTCCCGCGCGGAGTCGTCAGGGGCAACCCGCGCCACACTTCTCCCCTTCCGGAACAGCCGCCCCACACCCGGGCGCGCGGTCCGTGCCGCCGGCGCGGCGCCCTTCATGAACGGAATGGCCGATACCGGCGGGCCCCGAGATCGAATACACGGCTTTACGGTCACCGTTTTCCGGACACGCGCCATTCCCCGCCTTGACGGTGCACTTGCCCGCGGCACATCATGCGTGGGCATCGCGGAATACCCCGGGGGGGAGTATTCGGCGCCCCACGAGTCATGCGCCGAAAAGCGGCTCCGCCATGTTTTCCCGAGGTTGCCCTGCCCTGTGAAGCACCGGCTATTCCGCGTGCGGCAGGCACGATCCGACACGCACGGCACACACAGGCCGACGCGCTTTCCCCGATGGGCCCGGTATTCCGGAGCGCCCGCACCCGGGGAGGAAACGCGCCTCGCGCCAACAATCCCCCACACTCTGCGGAATTCCGCATTCCGCGCATTTCAAGGAGACAGCGTGACGCCGAAACGAGCACGTCTCACCGGCCGGTCCGCCCTGGCGGCCGCGACCGTGGCCGCCCTGGGGGCCGCCGGCACCCTGGTCGCCGTTCCCGCCGCGCAGGCGGCCGCACCGGTGGCCGCCGCGTCCACCACGTCCACCGCGGCGCACGGCGCGACGAGCACGACGTTCGTCATCCCGCCCGGCGTCAGCACGTACAAGGCCTCGACCGGCGCAGCCGGCGTCACGGTCACCCGGTCGCCCAAGGTGTCGCCCAACGTCGCGATCACCTGCACGGTGACCGCCTCCGAGCCGTTCCGCTTCTACGGCGGTCCCTTCCCGTGGCCCAGTGGCGTGGAGGGCATCGCGCACACGACCTGCTCCAACATCGTGAACTCGATCGACATGCTGGTCGTGCTGTTCAAGGGCACCACGGCGCTGTCCTCCAGCGAGCGGATCAGCTACCAGACGCTCCAGGCCGCCGCGGACACCGAGTACCAGTACAGCTCCGGGAGCTATCAGACCGGCGCGATCGCCTCGGTCACCTTCCCCGACGGCTCGTCCGGAACCAGTTCGCCCGCCTACAGCGCGGTGACGACCATCCCGTAACCCGTGGCGCGGCCCGGCGCCCGCGCGTACCACCCCACGCCCTCCGCGTACGGCCGCCGGCGCACACCCCCACGGGCGAGCCCCTGCCGGATTCCCCGGCAGGGGCTGGCCCACCGTCCGCTGCCCGCTCAGAAGTCCTGGTCGTACTCCGCGGCCTGCGGATCGGCGACCACGTGCATCGCGGCCTCCTCGGCGGACGCGGCGCCGCCGGAGATGCCGACATCGGTCGCCCACAGGTCGGCCTCCTCGCCGGGGGCGAGGGGGACGGCCGGATCGTGGGAGACCAGCCGGCCGCTGCGGTACTCCCCCGCCTCGGGGTCGAGGAGTTCGCCGTCGGCCAGGCTGTCGCCGACCCCGTCCCCGGCGTACGGCTCGACGTCGGGCTCCTCCTCGGCGAGCAGTTGGTCCAGTGACTCGCCCTCGCGTTGCTCCCGCGCGGTGACGCCGTACCGGTTGACGGCCAGCGGGCGCTCCGGCGGCGAGTAGCCCTCGTCCTCGGCATCCTCGACACCGCGGTCGAGCAGGGTGTCCTGCGGGTCCAGGAGCCCTTCGTCGTCCTGCACCTCGGAGCCGTCCGGCTGGTAGACCTCGTCACCCATCAGTTCTTCGTCGGGCATGGCCCACCTCCACAGCACGCGGCATCACCTGTTCGGGTACAACCTACGGGTCCACGTTTCGCACCGCGATGTCCGCCGGGACGCCGGCCCGATCGAGCCCGCTCCAGGCGTGCCCGCGGGCACCACGCGGGCCTCACCAAGTGCGCCACCTGGGACCGACCGCACGCCTCCTCCTCCCGGCCGGGCGGCGCCTCGGGCCCCTGGTGAATTACGCGGCCTTTCCCGTGGCGGGATCCGGCCGCTTCGGGAAGGGCATGGCCGCGGCCCGCGCGGCACTCGAATTCACAGCCCCGTAATAATGGTCTTCGCCGGGTTGATCGATACGGCGACGATCCGGCGGCGGGCGGCGGGAAGAGGGGGGCGGGCCGGTCTTGACGCGCCGAGAGCGGCGCAGCATGCTGGTGGGCACCATTCGGGGCCGGACATTTCCGTACCGGGATTCCCACCGGAGCGATGCCGAGACGTATCGCCGGATGTGCCCGCTCGCCGTATTACGGATTCACACGCGTGATCTCTGTACCACCTCGTGACGGAACACCGCGCCAAGGGCGCTGTCCTGACGCAAGGAGATCTGGACCGGATGACGCCGCCGAAAAGTCGGAGAGGTCAGAGGAACTGCCGTCGCACGGCGCTTTTGCGGGGCTCGATGTGAAAGGCGGGTGCGCGGGCGGCAGACCGGCCCCGTCCTCCGGTACGCGTCGCGCCGCCGCACTACCGGTCGGGCGAACGGGCTCCCCGAACGAGCCCCCGGCCCCGGACCGGCTCGGCACGCCCCCGTCCCCGCCGCCGGAGCGACAAGAGGCCCTGCGCCAACAGGCCCACCTCGAACGGGCCGAACGCCACCCCGACGCCCTCCCCCGCGTCCTGGAACCGCCGACGGCCCCGCCCGCCACCGGTTGCCGCACCGCGGCCCACCGGCTGGCCCCGGCTCTGACCCTGGCCCTGGCCTGCCTGCCGATGACACCGCTCGGCCCCCGCCGTCCCCCGAACGCCCCGGGCCCCCGTCCCCGGCGGTAGCCCCCCGGCCGCACCGGACCGTCGGGCCCGATCGGCACGCGTGAGACCACAAGGGTGAGTACCGCTTCCGTACGGACACCGCGTGCGGCACCCGGGGCGTTCGCGTGAATCGGCGCCGCAGGATCAGCGCAGGGTGATCAGGTACACCTCGTGCGTCCGGTCCCGCTGGAGGCGCGTCGCGGCGCGGTCGCTGGTGAAGACCACGACTCCGCGGTCCAGCGCGGGCCAGGTGTTGTTCCCGCGGGTGGTCACCTGGGCGGCGGGCGACCAGCCGGTCGCGCTGTCGAAGGTGGCGGTGAAGATCTTCCAGCGCCAGTCCGCGGCGCGCGAGTCGTACCAGACCGCGCGGACCGTGCCGTCGGGGCTCTGGCTCAGCACGGCACGCTGGCTCATGGCGGTGGGTTCGAGGGCGACCTGCTCGTACGGGGTCCAGGTCGTGCCCCCGTCGGAGGAGCGGGCGGCGCGCAACTGGAGGTTGGCGCCGGAGCTCTGCAGGGCGCCGCTCTCCCAGGCGGCGACGATCGTGCCGTCGGCGGCGAAGGCCAGGGCGGGGTGCCGGTCGGCCCGGTCGGTGACCGCGCTGACCTGGACCGGGGTGCCCCAGCCGCGCCCCGGCGAGGTGCGTACGGCGGCCAGGATCTGCCAGTTGTCCGGGTCGGTGCCGCCGCTCGCCGACTGGCCCGCGGGCGGGGTGTGGCCGGTCCACAGCGGGTCCGGGTCGTAGCGGTCGTCCTGCCAGGCGATCACCGCCCGGCCGCGGTCGTCCGTGCCGATCGAGGGGAAGAGGGAGGCCGGGTAGCGGGGCGAGCGGGCGTCGTTGGCGGTGCCGGCGCTGACCGTCTTGCCGGCCGCGGAGATGTTCACCGGCGCGCTGTCGACGCCCACGACCTGTGCGTAGACGTCGAAGGCGCCGCCGCTGTTCTCGGCCCAGGCGACCAGCGGGTGGCCGCCGTCGACCAGCGCGAGCGCCGGGTGGACGGCACGGCCCCGGCCGGAGCCGAGCTGACGGGGCGCCGGGAAGGAGCGGCCGCTGTCGGTGCTGTGGGCCAGCATGATCACCGGCCGGTGCGGCTGCTCCAGGCCGCGTTCGTCCTGCCAGGCCACCCACACGTGGCGGCCGGACACCGCGATGCGCGGGGAGCGGGCGGTCGCGGAGTCGCGGGAGAGCGTGACGGTCCGGGTGAGCCGGCCCTTGGCGTCCAGCCTGCGGTAGACCACCTTCGTGGCCTGGTTCTCGTGGACCTCGGCCACGATGTGCGTGGTGTCGCCGTCGACGGCCACGTCCGGGAAGCCGGCGAAGCCGCCGGGTTCGCCGAACACGGCGCGGGCCGGGTCGGCCGTACGGTCGGCGGCCGGCAGCGCGATCTCCGGCCGGGGCTCGGCGGGCGCGCCGACGGACAGGAAGACCGGCGAGGTGGCGCCGCGCAACTGGTCCGGCAGATCGGGGTTCGCATTCGCGCCGGAGATGCCGCCGGGCGAGCGGGCCTCCACCCGGTACCAGGTGTGATCCGCCGCGCCGAGGGCGAGCGGGAGTTCGTGCACCTCTTCCGCCTGCTGCACGGTGAACGTCGCCACGGGGCCCGCGGACCGGCCGGGCGCGGCGTACACGTGCACGGTCATGCCCTGGCCGCCGCGTACGGTGACGCGCAGGGCGGCCTTCTTCGGCAGGCCGTGGCGGGGCAGGACGATCTCGTCCCCGCCCAGCGCCTCGAAGACGCCGTCGCCGTCGGCGTCCGCCTCGATCGTCAGGAACGGACCCTGGATGTTCTGCGACACAGTGGTGTGCCCGGCCCGGAACCCGTCGAGCACGGCCCGTACGGAGCGGCGGGCGGCGAGGACGTGCGTGGTCGGCTGGCCGGGTCCGGCGATGCCCCACAGCTCGCGGAAGTGGCAGTCGCTGGCCGCCGAGACCCCGAAGCGGAATCCGGCGTTCCAGCGGTTCTCTGCGTAGTCGACCTCGGCGTCCGGGTCGCTGGCCACGTTCAGCACCTCGACCAGGTCGGCGCCCTGGACGCTGGCGTTGTCGTTGACGCCGGCGGCGGGGGTGTACTCGCCGTCGTCGGGGTGCGCCTGCGACCAGACCGCGTTCTGCGCGTGCGCGTCCCAGACGGACTGCTGGACGTGCCGGTAGGACGCGGAGCCGGGCGGGTTGGCGCCGTCGACGATCACGTCCACCGCGCCGAGCACGATCGCGTGCGGGGAGCCGTTGGCCTCCTCGCCGGGGATCAGCAGCAGTTCCGACGACGTCCACTGGGGGTCCCAGTGCTGGTCGTAGGTGCGGTGGTCGGTCAGCGGCATGAAGTCCAGGCCGGTGCGCTCGCCCTGGCCGATCTGGTCGCCGACGGGCAGGTTGCCCGGCTGCGTCTGCTTGGACGTCTGCCGCGGCAGGCTGCCGTCCGAGGAGTGGTCGTCGTGGACGTGGGTGTCGCCCGCCAGCCACTGCCCCCGCGCGGTGGTGCTCCCGTCGCCGTACGGACCCGGGCCGCCGTCGTGGCTGCCGGAACCGGCCCCGGGCGCCGGGGTCGCCGCCTCGGCCTGGCCCGCGCCGACCCCGGCGGCCGCGACGGCGGCACCGGCCGCGACGACGAGCGTCCGTCGGGTGAGGTCTGCCGCTCTCGGTTCCTGGTCCGGAACGGGAGTGTGTCTCGTGGTGTCCATGTGCGTGTGCTCCTTCGTCCGTCGCCCGCGTACCCGGGTGATCATCGGATCGGTTGCGACGCTAGGAACCGCCCGGCGCGGCACCGTGAACCTGCCGGGAACCGCTGGTGCCGTCATCCGTAACAGTGCGATGAGCTGCGCCGACCGTGTGGACGCCGGGAGTGCGGGTCCGTGGCCGGTTCGCGGCCGGCGCCGCGCGGCCGCTTGCTGCGAGTGGCCTCGCGCCCCTCCGTTCTCCCGTGAGCCGTCGGTCCGCCAAGTGCCGCCGTTTCGCGAGCCGTTCGGCCGTACTCTGGGAGCCGCGCGTACGACGGTGCTCCGGCGTACGCCCACCGCGTCCCGTGGGCCGCCGACAGCAGGGAGAGCCACATGAGCGAGGAATCGGCGCGGCCGGACGGGGATGCGGAGGACGGGCGGAGGGGGCACGACGGGCCCGACTTCTCCAGCCCGGGCTTTTCGAGTCCCGACTTCTCGAGCCCGGACTTCACCGGTCCCGACGACGTACCCGAGATCCCGGACTACCAGCCGCCGGACTTCGAGGTTCCGCCCTTCGAGGGCCCGGACTACGAGGCCGAGGACACCGACGACCTCGTCCCGGACGAGGCCGGCTTCTCCAGCCCGGATTTCTCCAGCCCCGACTTCACCTCGCCCGGCCCGATCGACGACGACTCCCACGACAAGCCGGGGGTCTAGCCGCCCGGCGCTGTGCACGCTGAGTTCGCCGACGAGGGCGTGCAGGGTGGGGTCGTCCGGGTATTGGGCGGCGACGAGACGCAGATAAGCGGTGACGGTGCGGGCCTGGTCCTCCCAATCGGGAAAGAGGTCGCGTGCGGCTGAATCCAGGAAGGTGAAGCGGGCGATATTCGGTGCTCGCCCCCGCTCGTCCGGCCCCAGGCCAAGCACGCACGTGAGGGCGTCGAGGACCGAGTCCGAGATCCGGTGGCTCTCGCCCTGCTCGAGCCGCGTGTAGTAGGTGACGCTGATGCCCGCGGCAAGCTCCTCTCGTCGCAGGCCCGGCACCAGTCGCTGGCCGAAGCTGGACAGGCCTGCCTCCTCAGGGGTGACGGCGGCACGCCGACTGCGCAAGAACGCGCCGGGTTCCGTCGAGGACGACCACGGACTGCTGCTCATGATCCGAGTCTTGCGCGGAACCGTCCGGCAGCCTGCCCGCGCGGGTGTCACCCGGCACATTCAGTGACGGAACTCCGGCGCCCGAGTCCGGTGACTCGCGATGCGGACGAGGTGCGAAGATGCACTCGTGGTGACCGATGCCGAGTGGACTCGGATTCGGAGGGGGCTGCGGTTCGGGCAGGTCTTCGAGGGCATCGTCGTGAAGGTTCCTCGGCCTGGCACGATCGGGATCTTCGTGGATATCGGCCTGAGCGTCGGGGGCTTCGTTGACGGCCTGTTGCTTCCGGAACATAGCGACGACTGGCCGGCGGAAGGCACCGTTGCCGACTTCGAGGTCTGGTGGGCCGACAGCCGTCAGCAGATCCGGCTGAAGCCGTCGGACCCACGGTATCTGCGGAGCGACTTCACAGACTTCGCGCGACGTTTCCGTCCAGATTGGCCGTCCGAGCTCGGCCGGACTGTTCGTGATCCCGGCCCAGCGACCCGCGATGAGATGCGGGGGACACTTCGACTTGACGGACCGCCGGCCAACTCTCCGTAAGGTCCGATGACGTGACCGGCTGTTGTGGCGGGGCTGCGAGCTTGCCGTGACCGGTGGCCACAGCCTCGCGGCGGCGCAGGCAGGCCCGGTTCTTACGGGAGGGGTACACCCTGTCGGCGCGCACGTAATCGGACCGATCCGTGGCACGGCTCGATCACCAGGCCCCCGGAGGCGGCGAGGTGGCCGGGCGCCCACGCCCATCCGCGCAACCTCTTCGTCAGGAAGTGGCCGGAAACGGGAACCGCACGTCGGTGAGTTGTTCCGACAGTTCCCACAGACGGCGGCCGGTCCGGGGATCGGCTGCCGCGGTGGACAACTGCACTTGCGTCGGGCCGCCGCGCAGCTCGGCGAAGCCGTCCGGCCCGATGAACTCACCGCCCTCCACGTCCGGGGCGGTGGCCGCGTACAGCTGGGGCAGTGCACCCTGTTCCGGGGGCTGGGCGAGCGGGGCGAGGACGCGGCCGAACAGCACCTTCACCATGCCGACCGGCGCGCTTGTTTGGAGGTTGGTGGAGGCGTAGCCGGGGTGGGCGAGCAGGCTGCGCACCGGGCTGTCGGCCGCGGTCAGCCTCCGGTGGAGTTCCCATCCGAAGACGGCGTTGGCGAACTTCGACTGGTTGTAAAACCGCATGGGCGAATACGTGCGCTCGCCGGAAAGGTCGTTGAAGTAGAGGTGCCCCTGCCGGTGGTTGGTCGAGCTTACCGTGACTACGCGGGGGTCTTTGCCGTCGGTCAGCAGGTCGAGCAGTAGACCGGTGAGCGCGAAGTGGCCGAGGTGGTTGCAGGCGAACTGCAACTCGTGGCCCTGGGCGCTCAGTGAGCGGGGCGGCGCCATCAGGCCGGCGTTGTTGACGAGCACGTCCAGCCGCGGATGATCGGCGCGCAACTGATCGGCGAACGCTCGGACCGAATCGAGATCGGCCAGGTCGAGGCGGCGCACCTCAAGGTCGGCGCCAGGCTGCTCAGCGGTGATCTCTGCGGCGGCCCGGTGGCCTTTCGCCTCGTCGCGTACGGCGAGGATCACGTGCCCGCCCTTGCGGGCGAGTGCCCGGGTGGTCGCCAGGCCGAGGCCGCTGTTGGCTCCGGTGACGACAAACACCCGCTCGGCCTGGTCCGGGATCCGATCGGTGGTCCAGCGCTGATTCTTCCCCATGCGGCACACGTTGCCGTACATGGCACTCGGTGTCAAGTAGTTACCAAGTGCCATGGATGGCATGGCGGTAGGATTGCCCGGTGAGCTCCCGCCCCGAAGTCACCATGGCCCAGCGCAAACGCCAACTCGTCTCCAACGAGCTGAGCGAAGCGGCGCTGCAGCTACTGGCACTGAAGGGGTTCGACGCGGTCACCATCGACGAGATCGCGGCCACCGCCGGCGTGTCCAAGCGAACGTTCTTCCGGTACTTCGCCTCCAAGGAGGACGTGGTCGTCCAGTTCCTGGCCGACATGGGCACCGGCATGCGCGCAGCGCTGGCGTCTCGCCCCATCGAGGAGCAGCCTTCCGCGTCCCTGCGGCACACCGTCTGGGTCTCCATGGCAGCCTGCGCCGACCATTCCGACAGAGCATTGCGCGTGGTTCAGCTGATTCTGCGCACCACCGCCCTGCGCGCACGCTTCCTGGAGCACCAGGACCAGTGGCGCGACGACCTGGCAGCAGAGTTGGCGCAGCGCCTGGGGCTCGACGCTGACACCGATCTGTACCCGCAGTTGGCCGCCGGGATGGCGCTCACCGCCTTCGACGCCGTGCTGCAACGGTGGAGCGGTAGCGACGGTGCCGAGGACCCCGCCGCATTGACCGACCGGGCCTTCGCCACAATTGCCCCGGCGTTGGACTCTGTTGAGTGAGCTGTCTTGCAGCCGGCGAGAGATTTGCTCCCAGAGCAGTTCGGTCAGCCACGATGGCAGCGCGGGCGCAGGTCTCCCCGGTGATCACAGAGCGTCGCAACTCCATGATCAGCAGGGTCGTGGGCCCGGAGCAGGCGCCCGGCCAGGCGGGGGGCGTTTTCGCTCCGGGCGCCGTACGACAACAGGTGCAGGCGCAGTGCGCGCGCTCGTACGGCTGAACTGCACATTCCGCCCATGTACCCCGCTGGGCAGGGCATTTGGCGGGGCTCCGGGGCGCGGTACGGGCCGGTGAGTGGGGCGACGGCAATCTCGAAGTGGTCGCGCGGGCGAACGCGGGGTGACGCTCATGTGCCCTGACGTCCCCCACACGGAGGATGAGCCATGCCCGAAGGGAAGAACCGTGCGGTAGTCCTCGGCGCCAGCATGGCGGGCCTGCTGACGGCCGCCGTGCTGAGCAGAACCTACGACTCGGTGACCCTCGTGGAACGGGATGTCCTGCCCACGTCCCCCGCGCACCGGCGCGGCGTCCCGCAGAGCCGGCACACCCACGCGCTGCTGGCCAGCGGCGTACGGCAGTTGGAGGAGTTCCTGCCCGGGCTGGCCGACGAGGCGGTGGCCGCCGGAGCGCATCAGGGCGACCTGCTCGGCAACATCCGCTGGATCATCAACGGCCACCGGCTGCGCCGCATGGACATCGGCCAGCCGATGCTGTTCTGCGGCCGCCACCTGCTGGAGGATCTGGTACGGACCCGGGTGCGCGCGCTGCCCGGGGTGGAGTTCGCCGACGGCCGGGACGTCATCGAGCTGACCGCAACGGCGGACCGGCGGCGGGTGACCGGAGTGCGGGTCGGCGCGCAGGGCGCGGAGGATCAGGCACTGACGGCGGACCTGGTGGTCGATACGACCGGGCGGGCGTCCCGGATGCCGAGGTGGCTGACGGACCTGGGGTACGAGCCGGCGCCGGTGGAGCGGATGGCCGTGGACGTCGGGTACTCCACCCGCAGGTACCGCTTTCCCGAGGGCTTCCTCGGCGAGGACCGGCTGGTCCTGCTCGGCTGGACACCCGACAACCCCCGGGCCGCGGGCATGGTGGCCCTGGAGGACGGCACCCATTTCGTGACGCTGGCGGGCCTTCTGGGCGACCATCCGCCCACCGACCCCGACGAGTTCACGGACTTCGCCGAGACCCTCCAGTTCCCCGACGTCATCGACGCGATGCGCGCGGGCGAGCCGCTGGACGACCCGGTGGCCTTCCGCTACCCGGCCAACGTACGGCACCACTACGAGCAGGTGCGCGACTTCCCCGACGGCCTGCTGGTGCTGGGCGACGCGGTGTGCGCGTTCAACCCGCTCTACGGGCAGGGCATGACGTCGGCCGCGTTGCAGGCCGCCGCCCTCGGCCGGGTGCTGGCCGACGGCGGAAAGCCGGACTGGCGCACCTACTTCAAGGCCGCGGCAGCCGCGGTCAACGACGCGTGGGACATCACCACGGCGTCCGACCTGGTCTTCCCCGGAGTGCCGGGAAAGCGCACGCCAAGGGTGCGGGTGATCAACGCCTACCTGGCGCGGCTGCACGCCGCGGCCGAGACCGACCCCTCGCTGTCCGAGGCGTTCGTACGGGTCACGGGCCTGATCGCGCCGCCGCAGAGCCTGCTGCGGCCCGACCGCGCGGTCAAGGTCCTGCTGCACGGCGGCCGGAGCGTGGGGCCAGGGCCCCGGACGGGCGTACCCACGCCGGAAAAGGTCCGCCCATGAGGAGCGCCCTCTTGGGGCCGTACTCCCGTACGGCCCCGCCGCGGACCGGGGCCGCCGACAACGGGGTCGGCGGCCCTGCGGATCCGAGGCTCGCAGTCGTATTGCCGCGCGGTCGGGCGCCCGCACGGCACAATGATCGTCATGACGGACTACCTGCCCAGCGCTGCCGACGGTTCCTCGTTCTCCCTGTGGTCGACGCGCTCGTTCCTGTCGATCGGTTCCGCGGGATCCGTACTCTCCATCGGTTCCGTGGGATCGGTACTGTCGATCGGCTCGGTCGGCTCCTCGCTGTCCATCGGTTCGATCGGCTCGGCCATGTCGATGATCTCGATGGCCTCCCTGCAGAGCACGGGCTCCGTCATGTCGGTCCAGGCCCGCTGGTCCTTCCTGGCCGCCGACCCCAAGCGCATCCTGCGCTCCCCCGGCTCCCTCACCGTCCTCGCCACAAGCGGCCTCGCCCTGGCCGGCGCCCTCGCCCTGCGCACCCGCACGAGGCGCTGACGCCTGGTCGCGGGGGCTCAGCCCTGCGAGCAGTTGCGATAGGCAAGGCCGATCGTGCTCACCGCGGCGGAGGACCGCATGGTGGTCCCCTCCGCATCGTCTCGGCAGAGAAATTTTACCGAGCCGTCCCCGAATTCCAGCCTGAACACAATTTCATAGGACGAGATCCGGTAGGTCGACTTTTTTCGCGGCGCGACAGTGCCCAGTACTTCATGGTCCTTGCAGCCCGTGTCTTCTCCGCACCACGAGACGTTGACCGCGGTGCGCGAATCGTTCAGGAGAGCAACAGGCTCGACCTGAGCCGGGTCGGTCGGGTCAACGCAGCTCACGGACGTCGCGCCGATGCCGACCAACAGCAGAGACCACACCGCTTGCGCTCGCAGACGGGAAGGCGCTGCGCATATTCTGCCGGTCACAACACTCCACGGACGGGGGGCGGGGGCCTTGCGGCCCCGGCTCCGCGGCAGCATACCGGCCACATGATTGGGCCATTAGCGGGTCAGGGGAAACCAGATGCCCTGAGCGGTGCGGAGAGGTCGCCGGGACGTGCTTTCGTCACCGGGCCGCGGGAAGGCCGTCCCCATCCGTTCGTGCGTCCGCATTGCCGAGCTCCCTCCGTTGATGGTCCGCGTGCACGCCAGGGGCGGGGTCGCAAGGCGCCGGGTCGGCCCGGCTTCATGCGGCTGCCGCCCCCGCGGTGACACGCGGTCCGCCGTTCGTCTGACCGGGAGACTAGGCGGGCGTGACCGCGACCGGCCTTGACGATGCGTGCCCGGTACTTGTCGATGCGTGCTTTCTTCCGAGGGCGGCTTCCCAGGGTCTATTCGTGGCCGGGCGCCGCCGCGGCCTGGTGGCGGTAGTCCTGGGGCGCGGTGCCGTAGGCGGCGCGGAAGGCGCGGGTGAAGGTCGAGTGGCCGGTGAAACCCCAGCGGGTCGCGATGCGGTGCACCGGCAACTCGCGGAGCGCGGGGTCGGCGAGGTCGCGGCGGGCCCGTTCCAGGCGCTGGCGGCGGATCCACGCGGCGACAGTGGTGCCTCGGGGCCCGAACAAGCGGTGCAGGTGGCCGACCGAGATGTGATGAGCGGCGGCGATGGTTGCCGGGGACAGCGTGGGGTCGTGGAGCTGCTTGCGGACGAAGGAGTCGATGCGCAGCAGCAGCGCGCGGTGGCGTGCGTCGTCCGGCACCGCCGTCTCGGCGTCCAGGTGGTGGGCGACCACCGCGGTCAGCAGGTCGTGGGCGATGCTCCCCATACGGACCAGGTCGACCGGACGGTGGTCGCCCGGCTCGCCCGTCACGTCGGTCAGGAGCTGCGTGAGCAACCCGCCGAAGCCCGAGCCCCTCCCCGCCGGCAGCGGCCGCGCCAGCAGCCGGCCGAGCCCTGCGAGCGGTAACTCCATCTGGGCGCGCGGCACATGCGCCGACACCACCGTCGTCGTACCGTCGCCCGTCGCCACCCCTATCCGGAACGGAAGCGAGCTGTCGTACAGCGCGAGCTGGTCCCGGCCGACCTCGGTCTCCCGCCCCGACTGGCTCACCACCAGGCCCCCGTTCAGCGAGAGGATCACCGAGAGCACCTCCGGATCAGCCCGCCGGATCAGCCGCGGCGTACGCAGCATGGCCGCCGGGGTCGCGGCGAGTTCCACCACCTTCATCGACGCGAGGTCCACATGCCGCACCGTCGCCTCGAACACCCCGTCCGCCTGGCTGACCAGCCTCATCGGCAGAACACTGCGGCCGAAGAGCTCATCCGCGGCGGCCAGCCGCTCCCCCGCCGGCAGTTCCCCGCTCCGGAACATCCCCTGCAACATGGTCCTCCCCCATCCCACGTCTTTCCCCACAGTGTGCCGCCGGCCGACCACGGGGGCGCAGTGCTCTGCGCCACACGTAAGGACGCCAAAACCGCAGGATCGAGTGCGTCTGGCGTGCGGCGTTCGTCGCCGATGCTCGCCGGCCACCTCGTCGGCAGACAGCAGTGCCCTGGTCCACGTGACGTGAGTGGACGCCGGGGCGGAGCCGATGGTGTTGTGCGGCCCGTATGTGCGGGTGCGCGATCCGCACACCGAGCAGATGCCCGAACCGCGTACGGGCCACGTGCACGCCGGACCGCTTGGCCGGCGGGCGGCCGCCCCGCTACCGGCGGTAACCACTGATCATGGCAGGAGCAGACACCGGCCGAGATGCGTCACCGCCGACAGCGGCGGGTCCGTGATCGTGGTGCGCGAGGTGCCGGATCTGCCGGCCCGCGCGGTGGTGGCCGCGGTCAGGGACGGCCGGCACACCCGTTCGGCGCAGGCCGCGGCCTGGTCACGCACGCGGTCCGGCACCACACGCACTGCCCGGTAGCCGTCCCGGCCCGCAGCCGTTGACCCCCTGGCCACGGTTCGCCTGGCCTGGCACGTGGGTCGGGTCGGGGGGACCGTGGAGATGCACGCGAGAAACGGACGTCAGGCCGAGAGGCTGGTGCGGTCATGAAGAAGCCATTCATCGTCGGAGTCGACGGGTCCGAACCCAGCCTGCAAGCCCTGGACTGGGCCGTTGCCGAAGCCGCGCGCCAGGACGCGCCGGTGCGCATCGTGCACGCGGCAGCGTTCGACAGCTACATCCAGATGGCGATTCCACCGGGCACCACCCCCACAAGCCACCGGGCCCTGGCCGAGAAAATCGTGACAACGGCCTCCGAGCGGGCGGCCCGGATCGGCCCGGGTGTCGCCACGTCGGCGGACATCGTTCCCGACGAACCCGTCGGCGTACTGGTCGGCCTGGCGCCCGAGGCGTACGCAGTGGTGGTCGGCAACCGCGGGCAGGGCGAAATCGCCAGCATGCTTCTGGGCTCCACCAGCCTGACGGTGGTCGGGCGCGCGCCGTGTCCGGTGGTCGTCGTCCGGGGAGCCGACCCGAACATTGACGGCGACTTCGGCCGCGTCTGCCTCGGTGTCGGCAGCCACGGTGAATCCTCCGCCGTGGTGCGATTCGCCTTCGAAGCGGCGCAAGGGCGCGAGGCGGAGCTGCACGCCCTGCACGCCTGGCAGCACCGAACCGCGGAACAGGCAGACCGGCCCGAGACGCCGCAGGGCACGGACCCGGACGCCGCGGCAGCCGCGCAGCTCCTCGACGACGCGCTGGGCCAGGTGCGCAAGGACTACCCGAAGGTCACCGTGCGCACCAGCACCCCCGAGGGCCGGGCCAGGACCCCACTTCTGGAGGCCTCGAAATCGAGCGACCTGCTCGTGGTGGGCGCACACCAACGCACCGGCCTGCCCGGCCTGCAACTCGGACGGGTCAACCACGCACTGCTGCACCAAGCCGCCTGCCCGGTGGCCGTCGTGCCGCAAACCACGTAACGGCACCTACGGGTTCTGCTCAGCTCGCAGGTCATGCGGTCATCGGCGAGCTCCCGCAGTCGGCGGGACCGCGGCGCGGGTCCGGCCGGCCCGGTGCGCGCCGCGGTCTGCCGGCGCAGCTGCTCCAGCCGCTCGCGCAGCGTGGTGCCGCGCGAGCCTGGATCGGGGCGTGCCGGTTCCGGTGGTCTCAGGCCGCCGGGGACAGGTCCGCGGTGTTGCGGCGGGCCAGGTCGTGGGCCTCGGCAAGGGCGGTCTCGTGGAGCGGAAGCAGGTGCTTGAGCGGCTCCATGACCGGCGCGTACGTCAGCTCGCGCGTGATGGTGCGGACGTCGAGGCCCAGCGCGTCGCCGAGGGTGATCTCCAGGGCGGGAACGAGGAAGTCCTTGCCGTGCTGCGGGCTGCCCGGGCCGTAGTCGCCGCGGGCGGAGACGAGGGCGGCCGGGTTGGCGTCGCCGGCACTTCAGAGGGACACCCGCGCTGTTCTGCCAGCGGTGAACCCCGGCCCGACCGGGCTTGACGATCTCTACAGTCCAGTCTCATGACGACGATGACAACGCGCACGGTCGAGTACCCGGCCGACGGCCTGACGATGATCGGGCACCTCGCGCTCCCTGCCGGTGTCGACCGCCGGCCCGCGGTGCTGCTGGGACCAGAGGGCATGGGGCTGAGCGACGTCGAGCGCCGCCGGGCCGATGCGCTCGCCGAGCTGGGATACGTGGCGCTGGCGTTCGACCTCCACGGCGGGCGGTATTTGGGCGACCCCGAGGAGATGCTGGCCCGTTGTATGCCGCTGCTCGCCGACCCCGACCGGATGCGGGGCATCGGCCACGCGGCGCTCGACGTGCTGCGCGCCGAACCGCGAACCGACCCCGATCGGATCGCCGCCGTCGGCTACGGCACCGGGGGCGCCATCGGGCTGGAACTCGGGCGCGACGGCGTCGACCTGCGCGCGATCGGGACAGTCAACGCACTGACCACGGGCCGGCCGGGCGAGGCGGCGCGCATTCGCTGCCCGGTGTGGGCCGGGGTCGGTTCGGAGGACCCGATCATGCCGCGCGCGCAACGGGAGGCGTTCTCCGCCGAGATGCAGGCCGCGGGCGTCGACTGGCGCCTCGTGGTCTACGGCGGTGCCTTGCACGCCTTCCACCACCCACCGGTCGACCACCCCACGGTCCCCGGCGTCGGCTACCACCCACAGCACGCGCAGCGAGCCTGGCGCGACATCGTCGCCCTGCTCACCGAGTGCCTGCCCGTGACGGAGTGATCCGGTCGGTCCAAGCTCGGCCACCCGCTGACCAGATCCTCCCCCGTAAACCCCACGCACGGCACGACCACCCCAGTCGACCCCTTACCCGGCCGACCTATCGAGCGGCGAACAGGCGGCGGACCCCGTGCGGGCGGGTGCATGTCGCCCGGCGGCGGGGCCGGGGCTCGCGGTCGGGGTCCTTGTGCTTCCCGCCGCGTGCGACCCACTGCCGGCCGGGGTGAGGCTGGAGGTTGAGGGGCCCGAACTCGTCCATGCAGACGATGACTTCGGGCTCGCCCTCCTCGGGCATGACCTCGCCGTCGGCGATTGCGTAGAGGTGCTCGACGCGGGCCTTCTTGGCCCCGTAGTCCGGGTCGCGGGAGGTCTTCCAGGTCTTCACGCGTCGAAAGGAGACGCCCTCCTCGCGGAGCAGGACCCGAAGGCCGTCATGGCTGATGTCGTCGACCACCCCCTGAACGTCACCTCGGCGATCTTCGCCACGCTCATGCCCTGTGCCGACAGCAGCACCATCTCGGACCCTCACTTTCTCAGCCACGGGGTCGTTCCGGGCGCAGCAACGGCCGGTTCCCCTGGTGTGCGCGAACGAGGCGGCAAGGCGGCGTGTACTGGCGAGTCCGATCGGCCGATGGATACGGTCCTTCCATGTCCGACTCAGCCGAAGCCGTCAGCAAGCGCAATGCCGAGGTCGTCCGCCGCTACCTTCGGGTCTTCGAGACGAAAGAGGTCGCCGAGTTCCAGGAACTCCTCGCCGAGGACATCCTCGTTCACGGCGCGGGCACTCACGGCCAGGGGCGGCACTATCCCGAGGGAGCGGTGCTGACTCCGGGACTGTCCAACTGCCGTGTGCAGGTGGACGACCTCTTCTCCGCCGGCGACCGGGTGACCGCGGCTTTCACGCTCACCTACACCCACGACCGCAGCGGCAGGGATCTCACCATGACAGGAGTCAAGTCCTACCGGCTCCGAGAAGGACGGATCGTTGAGTTCTGGGGCGAGACCGACCTGTACGGCCTTCTCCGCCAGGCCGGCCTCGTACCCGAGCAGATTCCGCCCTTCTGACCGGGCCACGCCGGAGCCGGTCACCCCTGGCCACGACGCTCACGGGACGGGGCGAACGTTGCCGGTTGATTCCCCATGTCCTTCATGATCAGCACGGCGAAATTCCCCACGGGGGGCTGACCTCCTTGCCGGCCGACGGCGCTCTATGCATGAAGCGATCCGGGGTCCATGCTCGAAGCTCGGGCACGCTTGAGGGGGAACCGTGATCACACGCACCGCCCGCCGCCGCGTGGGGGACCTGGCATGCGTACGCGAACGGCGCGAACTGGGGCGGTCCGGCACCGTACTCCTGCTGAACAGTCGTAGGCGACCGAGCCAGGATGCGGTGACGCCCGAGGCCAACGTTCGGGCCTGACCGGGCGGAAAGTCGCGGTCGTGTCCGAACAGCCTGCCCAGCCCTGAGCTTGTCGTTCAACGTCCTGCCACTGGACAGCGGTTCAGGGCCCCAACGGCGGCGTGCCGGTCTTCACGCGTTGAAAGGAGACGCCCTCCTCGCGGAGCAGGACCCGAAGGCCCTCGTGGCTGATGTCGTCGACCACCCTCGGCTACCAGGATGCCTGAAGGTGTCGGTGCTCTCGCCGGAAGGCTTCAGTATCGGCGGCGGTTGAGCACCCCGATGAGAGCGGCAAGGTCGGCGGCGCCGGCCGGGTCGTCCGCGTAGCGGGTGGTCTGGACAGGGGCGACCTCGGGAAGGACGATGTCCTCCCGGGCCAGATCGAGGCCTGCCCGTACCAGCCACCCTCCGCTCCCGAGTCCAGCGCGTACGTCACGAGCCGGACGCAGGCCCGCTCCAGGTGCCGGCTGCGATCCTCGGGTGAGGCGTCCGACGGCGGCGCCAGTTCGGCGAAGCGCTGGGCCGTCCGCTCCAACCACTCCCGCCACTCCAGCAGCGCGGCCACGACGCGTGCCGCGGTTTCGTCCGGGGTTGTGCCTTTCGCACCAGCGTTCGCCCTGCCACCAGCCGGCAAAACCGGAGAGCACAGGTGGCACCCACTCGCGGACCAGCGAGCGGAGGCGGGCTTCCTCGTCCCGGTCCCAGGTGAACGGGTGGCGGGCCGGGTCGCGTTCATCCCAGTTCCGCATGCCCTCGGTGATGGGGGCCCCGGTTCTCGGGGAAGGGCAAGGTGTCACGGTTGTACGTCACCGTCGGCCACTCTTCCTGTCCGATGTGATCAACACACCAGGCTCGGCTCGAAGTCCCTTGGGCGCGAACGGTTTTCGGGACCCTCTTCGACCTCGTTTGACCTTGACACGGTGACAAGGTCTTGGCTGCTTCCCAAGGAGGTGGTCCCGATGACCATGACAAGGGGGGACACGGCACGAGCGCTCCAGGGGCTGGAGGACAGTCGTTCGTCCGTGCGACTGCGAGCTGCTCTGGCGGTCGGTACGGCGCCTGACCGGTGCTTCGTCGACAAGCTCGTCGAACGATGCGCGATCGAACCCGAGTTCTTCGTCCGCGACATGCTGACCTGGGCGCTCACCCGCCACCCGGTGTCCCTGACGCTCCCCAGGCTGCTGCGCGAAGTCCGCTCGGAGCGTGCGCAGGCACGCAGCCAGGCGCTGCACACGCTGTCCAAGATCGGGGACCGGGAGGCGTGGCCGGCGATCACGCCGGCCCTGTTGTGCGACGCCGACGACGAGGTGGCGCGGAGCGCCTGGCAGGCCGCGGTCGTACTCGTGCCGAAAGGCGAGGAGTCCGCCCTGGCCACAGTCCTGGCGAGGCAGCTCGGGCGCGGCGAGCGGGAGACGCAGGTGAGTCTCAGCCAGGCGCTGGTTGCGCTGGGTGAGGTGATCGTGCCGGTTCTGGCTGCCGCGACGACGGCTGACGACCCGCGCGTACGTGCGCACACGCTCGCCACACAGCGGCTGCTGCGCGACCCGGACGCCGGATTCGAGTCGGCGATCGAGGAGGCCAAGCGCGTCGTGGCCCTGACCGGGGCCCCGCAGGACGGACGATGGAACCGTGCTGATCGGTGAGGTGGCGAGACGGTCCGGGGTCAGTGCCCGCATGCTCCGGCATTACGAATCGCTCGGCCTGGTGCGGCCTTCGGGCCGCACCGGCTCGGGTTATCGGGAGTACTCGGCGAAGGACGTCCGGCGGATCTTCCACATCGAGAGCCTGCGATCGCTGGGCCTGTCGCTGCGTGAGATCGGGCGCGCGCTCGATGATCCCGGTTTCACGCCTTCGGTGCTCGTCGGCGACCTCGTCCGTCAGACACGCGACCGCATCACGGCCGAGACCGAGCTGCTCACGCGGCTTCGCCGGATCGAGAACGCGGACCCCGCCGGCTGGGAGGACGTCCTCCAGGTCGTAGCGCTTCTCCAGGCGCTGGGATCGCAGAGCGCCGATGCCCGCCAGCGCGCTGCCCTCGCCTCGGCCGACGGAGTTCTGGTACCGGTGGAGGCCCTGGTCGAGGCGGCACTGAGCGAGACGGAGCCGAACGTCGCCGGAGCCCTGCGATGGGCGCTGGCGCGATCGGGCGACGCCGGCCCGGCACTGCTGGCGGAAGGCCTCCGGTCACCAGTGGCCGCCGTGCGCAAACGCGCCGTCCAGTCCCTGGCCGAGATGCCCGGTGGTGAGGCAACCGCGCACCTGCGGGACGCTCTCACGAACCCCGACGTCGAGGTCCGCGGGTACGCGGCTCTGGCGCTCGGGCCACGTGGAGTGGCCGAAGCGGTCCCGGAGCTCATCGACATGATCGTGGCGGGAAGAAACGACACCGACGCAGCCGACGCGCTGAGCGTGCTGGCGAGCGACATCGCGACGGCCGACCAGCTCGCGACCACGCTCGTCGACCGCCTCGCCCACGACACCACTGAAGCGCCGGCACGCGGACGGCTGACCCAAGCACTCGCGGGCATTCCGGGGACGACGGCGTCACGTGCCCTCGCGGAGTTGTCGCATGACGAGGACCGGGCTGTCGCGCTGACCGCCGCATACGTTCTTCAGCTCCGCGACGCGCGGTGACGGACCTGTCCCGAGCACGGCCGGGCCGCGGCCCCGAAGGGGCAGGCGTGGACATACTCGGCGCCGTCCTTGCCGCCCAGCCCGACGGGAGCGCCGCATGGTTGAAGAAGCACATGCCCGGACCTGCCGGCCTGGCATGGCGATGGATCGGCGCGCCGCGCTACGCACGCTTCCGGGCGGCGCCGGAAAGCGTCCGTTTGACCAATTCCCGGCCTTGGACGAGCGGGAGGGGTCCGTCAGCGAGCTTGACGGACCCCTCCCACTCGTCCGAGGCCACGGGGCGGCGCGGGAGGATCAGCTGGGCTGCCGGGTGGGCATGACGGTGACCTGCTGGAGGTTGACCCGCGGGGGCAGGGCGGCGATGAAGCCGACGGTTTCGGCGATGTCCTGCGGGGTGAGCCAGTCCATCGTCTCCTTCGAGCCCTCCAGCCACTGCAGGGCGCCGTCGTCGGTGACGTGGTCCTGCAGCTCGGTGCCGACGATGCCCGGTTCGAGGGCGGAGACCCGTACGTTCTTCGCGCCCAGTTCGGTGCGCAGCGTGCGCGAGAGGTGGGTGACGTACGCCTTGGTGCCGGAGTACACGGCGAAGGTCGGGAAGAGGTTCTGTGCCGCGATCGACGAGGTGTTGATGAGGTCGGCCACGCCGCGTTCACCGGCCGAGGCGACCAGTTGCGGGATGAACGCGCCGATGGCGTTCATCAGGCCGGTGATGTTGAGGTCGATCTGGCGCTGCCACTGGTCGGTGGCCAGCTCCTCGACGGGCGCCGGGAGCATGACGCCGGCGTTGTTGAACAGCAGGTCCGCCGTGCCCAGTTCGGCGGCGACGCGGTCGGCGGCCGACCGCAGGGCGGCGGCGTCCGTGACGTCGACGGCGATCGCCAGCGCGGTGCCGCCGTTCTTCGTGATCCGGGCGACCAGGCTGTCCAGCCGGTCGGCGCGGCGGGCCAGGACGGCGACGCGGGCGCCGAGTCCGGCGAGGTGTTCGGCGGTGGCCTCGCCGATGCCGCTGGAGGCACCGGTGACGACCGCGACACGGCCGGTGAGCGGCTGGGCGGAGGCTTGCGCGGACTGCGCGGACTGCGTGAACTGCGTGGACATGGAGCACACCCTTCGATGGCGGGTTCCGGTGCGGGATGCTGGTCGACCGCTGTCGGCCACGCATCCAGAACACCACCTCTGACCTGCGTTTTCGGGGCCCGAGCAGGCCCTGCACAGGCAGGTTCCGGGAAGGCGGGTACCGGCGAGGCAGGTACTGGCAGGGCCACCCAGGGGGCATCGCGCCACCGATCGGCGGACCACACTGTAGGCATGGACCGTAGCCGCGAGATCGCCGACTTCCTGCGCTCCCGCCGCGCCCGGATCACTCCCGACCGGGCGGGGTTGACCGACGACCACCGCGCCCGCAGGGTGCCCGGGTTGCGCCGCGACGAGGTGGCCCGGCTGGCCGGGGTGAGCACGGAGTACTACACGCGGCTCGAACAGGGCCGGGCCGGCACCCCCTCCCCCGAGGTCGTCGAGGCCCTGGCGAGCGCGCTCCAGCTCGATCTCGCCGAGCGCGAGCACCTGATCGACCTGCTGGCGCGGCCCACGCCCGCCCGCCGCGCGCCGACCGCCCCGCAGCGGGTCCGCCCGGGGCTGTACCTGATGCTCCAGACCCTGGAGCACGTCCCGGCCTTCATCATGGGCCGGCGCACCGACGTACTGGCCGCGAATGCGCTGGCCCGCGCGGTGATGACCGACTTCGAGGCGATGCCGGCGACACAGCGCAACCTCGCCCGTTATCTGCTGCTGGACCCGGAGGCCCGGGAACGCGTCGGGGACTGGGCCCGGATCGCCGCCGAGACCGTCGCGATGCTGCGCCTGGAGGCGGGCCGCCACCCGCACGACCGGCGGCTGGCCGACCTGGTGGGCGAACTCACGCTGCAGTCACCGGAGTTCACCACGTGGTGGAACGACCACCACGTCCTGCGCCGCACCCACGGCACCAAGTACTACCACCACCCCGTCGTCGGCGACCTCTACTTCGCCTACGAGTCCCTCCAGCCGCCCGGCGACCCCGACCAGACGCTGTGCGTCTACAACCCGGAACCCGGCTCCAGCACGGCCGAGGCCCTGCGGCTGCTGAGCAGCTGGATCGCCACCGAAGCCGGTACGCCGGCCGCCGCGGCGGAGTAGGGGATCAGCAGTCGCCGTGCGGCGTCGAGGTCTCCGTCCCGGGCCGCCGGCGGGCCGATCTCCGGCGCGTACGCCTGGTGGACGGTGACCGTGGAGTCCGTGTGCAGGGCTCGAATCCGGTATGTGGGTTCTGCCACGGGGACCAGGGTGGGAGCGCTGCTTCGTACGCGCCATCGAATAATCGCGGCGCGAGGCCGTCGGGCAACTGCCGGGACAGGATCGAGGTGCTGGGGAAACCGGTGGTTGCCCGAGATGCGGCCGCGTAGGCTCGGCGCATGTCCGATCATGATCACGTAGAACCGCCGCGTGCCGTGGGCCCGGTGACGGTCGGCGATCTCGCCGAGGGCGTCCGGCTGGTCGTCGCGCTGCTGCGGCAGCCCGCCGCGCTGGCGGCCGACTGGGACCGGCCCGCCGGGACGCTGGAGTGGAGTTGCTGGGAGACGGCGGAGCATCTGGCCGACGACCTCTTCGCGTACGCGGCCCAGTTGGGCCCGCAATCGCCTCCGCCCGCCAAGGACGTGCCTTTCGTCTGGCGACGGGACGCGCCGGACAAGCCGGCGAACGTGATCTTCGCCGAGCGGCAGGACGGGCCGGAGGGCCTGGTGCAGGTGCTGGAGGCGTGCGGAGCGCTGCACGTGGCGATGGTGGGGACGGCGTCGCCCGAGGCTCGCGCGTTCCATGGGTTCGGGACGACGGATCCCGAGGGGTCCGCGGCCATGGGCCTGGTGGAGCTGTTCGCGCACGCCGACGACCTGGCGCTCGGCCTCGGGCTCGGCTGGAGGGCTCCCGAGGCGATCTGCGCCCGGGTACTGAAGAGACTCTTCCCCACGGCTCCGACCGACACCGCCCCCTGGGAGACCCTGCTGTGGGCGACCGGCCGGGGCGAGCTGCCGGGACGGGAGCGGCTCACCCGGTGGAAGTGGGACAGCGCCCCTCGCCCGTGATCGCGGATCCGGTCACGCCGAGGGCCTTGTCCCTGCTCAGCCGCCGGTGGCGGGCTCGTGCCGGTTCAGCGCCACCAGCCCGGTGATCATCGATTCGAGGCCGAGGCTCAGGCCGTCGCGCAGGCTCATCCGGCCGGCGTGCGGCGCCGCGGGGACGGGGTCGTCCCCGGTGATCAGGTCGGGCTGGGCCAGCGGCCACCAGCCGGCCACGTAGGCGGTCATCATGGCCACGACCTGCGAGGCGGCGGGGAGTTCGAGCCCGGGGACGCGGTCGGCCAGCAGGCGGGCGGCGGCCGTGTTCCAGGTGGCGGCGCTGGTACGGAAGTCGGCCATCACGGCGGGGGGCGCGCCGGTGCGCAGCAGCCCGCTGAGGGCGCTCATCAGCTTGCACATCCGCGGCCGCTCCACCAGGGAGTCCGCGATCGCCTCGGCCACCGCCGCCGTGGTCGTACCCGGTGCGCCCGGCCGGGGCAGGTCCCGGGCGGCGGCCTCGATCCAGCTCTCCCATTCGGCGTCGAGCACCGCGAGGAACACGCCTTCGCGGGTGCCGAAGTAGCGCAGCACATTGGAGTTGGCGCACCCGACGGTGCGGGCGATCTCGCGCAGGCTGATGTCCGCGACCTCGGCGCCGTCCAGCAGCCCCCGGGTGGTGTCCAGGATCGTACGGCGCCGGACGTCTCGCTGCTCGGGGCTGCGAGCGCGCTGGAACGCGGGCAGTGCGTCGTGCGCCAAGGGGAACCTCCTGTGCCGGTGGTCAGCGTAACCCGGTCAGGAGGCTCCCTCCGGCCGGCCGCCACGTCCTCGCGGCGACCGGCCGGGGCGTACGGAGTGGGTGTCGGTGTCAGTGCAGCACGGCGCCGATGACGGTCGCCCCGGGCCGGCTCAGGGGACGGGGAGCCGGGGCGTGGCCGAAGCTGCCCTGCGAGCCGTCGCCGTAACCGAGCCAGGAACCCATCGGGGGCACCTGCCCCTGGCCGGGCCGGTCGTAGGCGCACACACCGGCCGGGAAGACCGAGCGCAGTGCGTTCCACTGGGCCGGGGTGAAGGGCACCCGATAGGAGCGTGCGTCGACCGGGCGCAGCCGGCACTTGAGGACATCGGCGCTCACGGGCGCGCCCGCCACGCCGCGCGGGTCGGAGGCGACGGGGTACTGCGCGGCGCAGGGGCCACTCGCCGGCAGGATGAGGGGGGCCAGGATGCGCCGGCCCGCGGACAGGTAGCAGCCGTCCCCGAGTCCGGCGGGCCGGTCGGCGATCACCTTCTGCCGCGCGCTGCTGTCGCCGGTGTCGGCGGCGATGTTCGCCAGCCACTGGTCCATCGCCGACAGTTCGTACGCGTCGGCGACGGCCGTCTGGTCGGGGGTGGGCTGGTTCTCGATGACGACCTGGTTGGCGGCGGTGCCGTTGGCCTTCAGCAGGCGGGCGCGCATCGCGTAGGACCACTCGGTGGTGTGGATGTCGTTCAGGACGCCGGCCAGGTCGAGGTCGGTGCGCTGGTCGATGACGGGCGTGGTGCGCAGGCCCAGGCCGCCGGAGGGGACGATGTCCTCCCGGTAGGCGGTGGTCAGCGTGCTCACGGGGGCCTGCGAGCGGGCGCCGGTGGGCGAGCCGAGCCGGTCGTAGCCGCCGATGGACCGGTTGAGGTCGATGAACTGGCCGGGGGTGATGGTCCCGGCGTTCAGGGCCGCCAGGCCGTACTGGATGCCGGTGTTGTCGTACGGCACGGGCGCCATGCCGGTGCTCGGGTCGATGCCGAGCTGGTTGGCCAGCTGCTGCTGGATGCTGCACTGCACGCCGGTGGGGTTGGTGACGGGGTTCCAGACGGCCGAGGCGGGGATGCCCGAGTCCGGTGCGACGATCTGGCCGTTGCAGCTGTCGGTGGGCGTGATGCGGTCGGCGAAGGAGCCGTCCCAGGAGGTGCAGGAGTCGGTGGCGCGAAAGCCCAGGACCGCCTGCCGCTGCGCCGGGCTGAACGAGGCGCCGGGACCGGCGAAATACCGGTCCAGCAGGCGGCAGTCGGCCGCGGTCCGGGCCACGGACAGCGGGTCGGTGAAGGAGACGCCGGGCACGATGCCGTCGAGGATGCCGGGGTAGGCGTCGGCGATGTCGTACTGCTGGATGGCTCCGCCGGAGCCGCCCCAGCCGATGGTGTATCGGACCGGGCCGTTGACGTCGATGAAGTGCTCCTTGACCATCATCGCCGCCTCGGCCGACAGCATGGTGCTGCAGTTCTGGTCCAGGACGTTGAGGGTGGACGAGGCGACCGCGTAACCCTGCGAGAGCATCAGGTCGTTCAGCACGCCGCCGGTCACGTCGCCCTGGTGGTAGCCGCCGTTGCAGCCGCCGCCGAAGGTGTAGACGAGCTTGCCGTTCCAACTGGTGTTGCGCCGCAGGGGCGAGGGCTCGGTCCCGTCGTAGAGCGCCGCGGTCTGGTAGACGGCCCGGTCGACGGTGCCGGTCTCCAGCCGGACGACGTACGGCACCTGGCGGCCGTCGACCTGCGCGGTGGCCAGGTCGGCGGGCCGTGTGGCGGGGTCCGCGAGGGGGGCGAAGGCGCCGGCGCGGGTCCGGTAGGCGTACGTGACCTGCGTGGGCGCGGAGCAGTCGGGCTGCTGGGCGGCGGCGAGGCCGAAGGCGGTGGTCTCGCAGAAGTACGGGTGCTGCTGCGGGCCGGAGAAGACCGGGCCGGTGATCGGGTGGGTGACGACGTGCAGTCTCGCCCGGCGGCCGTCCGCGGTGGCAGCCAGGTCGTTGCCGCCGGCCCGCAGTCCGTCGGCCGTCCCCAGCAGGGTGCCGTCCGGCTGTACGGCGAAGGCGGCGGTGATGTCCCGGCCGTTCTCGGTGATCCGTACGTCCCCGGTGCCGGCGGGCAGCGTCACCCGGATCAGCGTCGAGGTGCCGCTGATCAGGTCCGGGCGGGGGCTGGCCGCGGTGGTCAGGGCGAGCGCGGTGCCCGGCGGTGCGTCACGGCCGGCC
>NZ_JADKYB010000008.1 GCF_016918855.1 Actinacidiphila acididurans | reverse complement strand
CCCCCAAGCGAAGCTCGCGGCCACGCGGCGCCAGCCGCAGATCAGGCACAGCCCTGCCCCCTTCGGGTAGCTCCCCCCGGAGGGGGAGGTTCCGGATGGGGGTGCGGTGGGGGGGGGGTGGGCGGAGGATGGGGGGAAGGTATGTCGAGGAGGCAAGGAGGGGCGCAGGGTATGGCGATCATTTCGCGTGGGTTCCGGGGGCGGCCGCGGGACGAGCGGCACACGTTGCCGCCGGGGCAGTACGAGACGACCGACTTTCCGGTGCTGAGCGCGGGGCCGACGCCGAGGGTGGGGCGGGAGGGGTGGGAGTTCACCGTACGGACCGAGACAGGGGCCCGGCACAGCTGGAATTGGCAGCAGCTGATGGCGCTGGAGAGCCAGCGGCCGACCGTGGACCTGCACTGCGTCACCAAGTGGTCGAAGTTCGGCACGCAGTGGGAGGGTGTGCCGCTGGACGTGCTGCTGGAGGACGTGGAGACCACGGCCGACTTCGCACTGGTGCACTCCTATGGTGGCTACACCACCAACCTGCCGCTGGCGGACCTGCTGGACGGGCAGGCGTGGATCGCGTACCGCTACGACGGCGAGGATCTGGCGCCCGAGCACGGCGGCCCGGCCCGGCTGCTGGTCCCGCACCTGTACCTGTGGAAGTCGGCGAAGTGGGTGCGCGGCATCCAGTTGCTGCTGGAGGACGAGCCGGGGTTCTGGGAGAGCGCCGGCTACCACGACTACGGAGACCCATGGCGCGAGCAGAGATACCAGGGCGACTGAGCCCGGGACGGCTGGGCGACCGGCTGCGCTGGCAGGCGGCCCGGCTGACCGAGCGGTACGAGGAGTCGGCGGGGGCGAGCACCCTGGTGTTCGACGTGCCCGGCTGGCGCGGCCACCTGGCCGGCCAGCACGTGGACGTACGGCTGACCGCGGAGGACGGCTACAGCACGCAGCGCAGCTATTCGCTGGCCGCGGCGCCGGACGGGCAGCGGGTGGAACTGACCGTGCAGCGGGTGGACGACGGCGAGGTGTCGCCGTACCTGGTGGACGACATGATGGTCGACGACCTGGTGGAGCTGCGCGGGCCGGTCGGTGGCTGGTTCGTGTGGCGGCCGGAGCAGAAGGAGCCGGTGCTGCTGGTCGCGGGCGGCTCGGGGCTGGTGCCGCTGATGGCGATGATCCGCGCCCGGCGGGCGGTCGGCAGCCGTACGCCCTTCCGGCTGGTGTACTCGGTGCGCACGCCGGAGGACCGGCTGTACGCGGCCGAGTTGAGCCGCGGCGACCCCGGGCTGGACATCTCCTACGCCTACACGCGCGCGGCCCCGCCGGACGCGCGGCGGCCGGCGGGGCGGATCACCGTGGCCGACCTGGTGCGCGACGGATGGCCGCCGGACTTCGAGCCCGCGGTGTACGTGTGCGGGCCCACCGGCTTCGTGGAGACCGCCGCCGACCTGCTGGTCGCGGTCGGCCACTCGCCCGACCGGATCCGTACCGAACGCTTCGGCCCCAGTGGGGGCTGAGGAGGGGGCCTGAGACGGGGGGACAGCTGAGGAGGGTGACATGAGCGAGCCCATCGTCCCGGCGCACGCCGTACGGACGGCGAACCGCGCCTATCCGGCGGACCCGGCGGCTCCGGTAGCGCCAGTGGCCCCCACGGCCCCGGTGGACGCCGATCGCCCGGCGGACCCGTACGCCGGGCCGTACGCGGGACAGTACGAGGACGGCAACGCGCTGGCCGGCGCGCTCGGGGAGATCTTCGCGGTGGACACCACGACGGCCGCCGGCCGCTGCACCGGCTGCGGCAGCGCCTGGCCGCTGGCCCGGCTGCACGTCTACGCGCACGCCCCCGGCTTCGTGGGCCGCTGCCCGGACTGCGAGCAGGTGATCCTGCGGCTGGTGCGCTCCCCCGACACGGTGTGGCTGGACCTGCGCGGCACGGTGAGCGTGGCTTTTCCGATGAACGGGGGCTGAGGCCGCCTTCAGGGCCGCTGAGCCCAGCCATGGGGCGGCCCCCGGGCCCAGCGGCGGCGTTCGGCTCAGCGGCGGAATTCCTCGCTCTCGCGGGTCCAGGCACGGGCCCGGTCGGAGAGGGTGATGCCGAGGCCGGGGCGCGCGGACAGGTACATACGGCCGTCGCGGATCTCCAGGTGGTCCTCGAAGAGCGGCTCCAGCCATTCGAAGTGCTCCACCCAGGGTTCGAGCGGGTAGGCCGCGGCCAGGTGGAGGTGGATCTCCATGGCGAAGTGCGGCGCCAGGTGCAGGCCGTGGTGGTCGGCGAGGGCGGCGAGCTTGAGGAACTGGGTGATGCCGCCGATGCGCGGCGCGTCGGGCTGGATGATGTCGCAGGCGCGGGCGTCGATCAGGGCCATGTGCTCGCCGACGCCGGCCAGCATCTCGCCGGTGGCGATGGGCGTGTCCAAGGTGGCGGTCAGCGCCGCGTGGCCCTCGGCGTCATAGGCGTCGAGCGGCTCCTCGATCCAGGTCAGGCCGAAGCGCTCCATGGCGCGGCCCATGCGCCGGGCGGTGGGCCGGTCCCACTGCTGGTTGGCGTCCACCATGAGGGGTACGGCGTCGCCCAAGTGCTCGCGTACGGCGGTCAGCCGGCGCAGGTCCGCCGCGGTGTCGGGCTGGCCGACCTTGATCTTGATTCCGCCGATGCCGCGTTCCAGGGCGGCGGTGGCGTTGTCCAGTACCTGCTCGATGGGCACGTGCAGGAAGCCGCCGGAGGTGTTGTAGCAGCGCACCGAGTCGCGGTGGGCGCCCAGGAGCTTGGCGAGCGGCAGCCCGGCGCGGCGGGCCTTGAGGTCCCACAGGGCGATGTCGAGGGCGGCGATCGCCTGGGTGGCCAGGCCACTGCGGCCCACCGAGGCGCCGGCCCACACCAGCTTGGTCCACAGCCGGCCGATGTCGCTGGGGTCCTCGCCGAGCAGCGCGGGGGCGATCTCGCGGGCGTGCGCGTACTGGCCGGGGCCGCCTGCCCGCTTTGTGTAACTGAAGCCGATGCCGTCGTGGCCGTCCTTGGTGGTGATCTCGGCGAAGAGCAGGGCTATCTCGGTCATCGGGGCCTGCACGCCGGTCAGCACCTTGGCGTCGCTGACCGGGGTGGCGAGCGGCAGGTACACCGATGACAGCCGGACGGAGGCGATCCGGTCGCCGGGGAGGGAGGCGGCCCCCTGCGGGCCGGGCGCCGGGGCGGGATCGGGTGCGGCGGTGGAGGGGGAAGAGGTGGATGAGGGCGAGGTGGTGGACGGGGCGGGCGTGAGCGCCATGAGCATCTCCTTCGGGCCGCGTACGTGAACATTAAACACGTCCGTGAACAGCTGTGGGGTGGGCCGGGCGCAATGGGCGCGGAAAACGGTGTCGCCGGGCGCGCGGGGGCCCGGCGGCAAGGTGTCGTGCGGCGGTGTGATGTACGGGGTTTTGCCCGGCGCAAAGGCGACGGGTTTCCGGTACGTGGGGCGGGATCAGGCGCGGAGGGGGTTCAGGCGCGGTCGATGTGCACGTTGGTCGACTTGACGCGGGCCACCGCCTCCGCGCCGACCTCCAGGCCCAGTTCCTCGACGGCCTCGCGGGTCACCAGGGAGACCAGGCGGTGCGGGCCGGCCTGGATCTCGACCTGGGCGGCGACGTCGCCCAGCTTGATCGCGGTCACGATCCCCGGGAAGGCGTTGCGGACCGTGGTCCGCGAGGTGTCCGGCTCGCTCTCGCCCTGCTGCGCGAGCTCCACGGAGAAGGCGGCGAGATCGCGCCCGTCGATGAGCCGCCGCCCGGCGTCGTCCCGGTGCGTGGCCACGCGTCCGGCGTCGGCCCAGCGTCGGGCCGTGTCGGGGCTGACGCCGAGCAGACGGGCGGCCTGACCGATGGTGTACGACTGCATGGCGCCACCATAGGGCCCGGGTTCGCCGGGTGGGGGTCGGGGCCTCCGGGGTGGGGGTCCGAAATCTCATATTTACGGGCCTGGCGGCCCACAAATATAAGTCAGCATTTCGGACCCCCACCCCTCCGACCCCTCCCGGCCGTCAGGCGGTGACGGTTCCGGTTCCGGCCGTCGGGATGTCGACGACTGCGACCTCGGGCCCGCACGCCCTCGGGCCCCTCCCGGCCGTCGAGCGGTCACCACGGTGCTTCTCGCCGTCCGGATGCGGACGGCCGCGACCTCGGGCCCGCACGCCTTCCGGCTTACGGAGTGACCGCTGCGAGTGCGTCGTCGATCTGCCGGCGGACCTGGCGGGTGCGCGTTGCGAGTGCGTACAGGGCCGTCCCTAGGAGCACGACGCCGGCCGCACCGAGACCTGCGCCCAGTGCCCGGCGGTTGCCGGTCAGCGGGGCGAAGGCGGAGTAGGCGTCGTCGCGGCGGACCATGATGCGGACCGTGCCGCCGGGTGTGCCCGCGACGGGCAGGGTGCGACCGGAGACCGTGGTGCCGTCGGCGATCCAGTTGCCGGTGCACTCGCGGGTGCTGCCGCGTCCGAGCCCGTTGTGGCATTCGGCGACGGTTGCGGTGACCGCCACCGTCGGGGTCAACTCGGGCCCGAGCACGAGCGCTGCGCCGGTGAGCACAAAGGTGCCGAGGAAGAGGCCGACCGCGACGACGCAGCCGGCACCCCGGCGGGCCGCGCCGTCCCGGTCCCGCAGACGCAGGAAGCGGGTGGTGGGGACAGCGCGCGCCACGGCGACCGGGACCAGCAGGATGGTCGCCAGGACCCGTACGGCGTTCCACGCCCCGCCGGGCGACGCGACGTCCGCCAGCGGCCAGGCGACGACGCAGAGCGCCAGCAGCGACCAGAACGGAACGGCCAGGACCCGCCGGGCCGTACGAGCGGTGCGCGCCCGGCGTACGGCTGTCGCCACCGCGTCGTCGCTCCGCTCGGACACCGTCATGACCTCGTTCCTCGTCGCAATTGCCGACGCACGGTATCGCGGCAGGTCAGGGCCGTTCACGAGGGGGGCTGTCCGCGGAGGCGCGAGGGGGTGGCGGAGGCGGTGCGGCGCATTGATGCCGATCCGGAACGAAGATCCGTTGAGGCGGGCCGGCGGCCGTGCGAGGATGCCGCGACCGGGATGGCGAACTTTCCATGAATCGGGGCAAGTGGGGGATGGGGAACAGAGCCAGGAGGGCGTCGGCGCTTGCCGCCCTCGCCGTGGCGGGCTGCACAGTGCTGGCCGGCTGCGTCAAGGAACCGACCACCGCGGCCGGTGCCTCGGCCACGCCCACCCCGGCCGCGTCCACCCCGGCTGCGTCCACAGTCACGCCATCCGTGACGGCGTCCGCCACGCCGTCCACCGGGGCCACCGGAGGCGAAACGACGCCGCCGGCACCTCCCACGGCGAGCGGCACCGTTGACCCGGGCGCCACCTCCCCGGCGCACCCGGCCTCCCCGACGCACGTGACCCCCGCGTCGTCCATTGGCGGCTCCGGCTCCGGCGGCAATGAGTGCCGGAACCTCGCCGTCTCCGCCCAGGTGAAGGCGGCGGTGACCCGGACCTGGGAGACCGCCGAGCACGTCAGCCACGTACAGCCGAAGCCGGGCAGCTTCTACTACGGCGGATGCGGCAGCGACCAGTACGCGGCGACCCGCTTCCAGGGCGCTGCCGGTGCCACCGGCGCCGACCTGGTCGCTCTCCAGGACGAGGGCTCGGTGCTGCAGTTCTTCCGCTACGGGCCCGGCATCGGCTGGCAGTTCGTCACCTCCGACTCCTTCCCGGCCAGCAACAACTGCTCCGCCGTCGCCCCGGCCGCACTCGCGGCGCAGTGGCACTGCCACTGACGTCGTACGGAGCTATCGCGAGCCGAGGTGGCGATCGAGGGCGGCCAGGATGTCGTCGACCGGGCCGAAGGCGATCATGGCGGTTGTGCCGCCGGCGATCTCGCCGCGCAGGGGTGCGAGGGCATCGTGTGCCTGGGCGGCCAGTGATGCGTCGCGGAGAGCAATCGCCGTATGGGCGTTGACGGCCCAGAGCGCGTCGTAGAGGTGATCGGCAGGGGGCTGGGGCAGCGTGGCGGCGGCTTGGCGGGCCGCCGCGAGGTTGCCGCGGGCGAGGTGGCGGAGGGGCTGGGTCCAGGGGCGGTAGGGGCCCCAGTCCAGATCGGGGTCCGTTGGCGCGGGACGTCCGTGGCGTATCCGGACGGAGAGGAGCGCGAGCGCGAGCATGCCGGTTTCCACTCCGGGCATGCCGGCGCCGGCGAGGTCGGTGGCCAGGGTGCGATAGGCCAGTGCGACCTCGGCGGGGTCGTTCGACCGTTGCGCCAGGCACATGGTGCGAAAGGCGGCGGTGAGCACGTGGACGAGCGGGGACTCGTGGACGGTGGCGAGCCGCTCGGCCGCCGCGACGTGGTGTTGCGCGGTCCGGGTGTCGCCGCGGGCCGCGCAGACCTGGATCCTGATCAGGTGGCCGAGGATCTCGAACATCGGGAGGTCGTGCCGCGCGGAGAGATCGATGAGCTCGGCGGCGATGGTGTCGCGTTCGCCGGTGCGCCCGGGGTGCTGGAAGGACTGCACGAAGCGCGCGTTGAGCGCGAGGACCAGCACATTGGGGTCGTGCAGGTCCCGGGCGAGGTGTTCGGCTTCGTCCGCGGCCTCGGCGGCCCAGGGGTCGCGGGTGCCGCGGTGCTCGAGTGCGACGGTGGCCAGCAGGCGGGCCCGAAGCGCGGGTGAGGCCCCTGGTCCGAGCCGGTGCAGGGTGCGCCGGGTGGTGGCGACCAGCGCCTCGGACCGTTCGGGGTCGTCGGCGCGCGTCCAGATGGTGGGGACGTCGTAGGCGGCGATCACGCGGGCGGTGAGGCCGGGGTCTCCCGTACGTTCCGCTTCCGCGGCTGCCGCGGCGCGTTGTTCCTGGGCGAGTACGAGGTTGGTGCCGCCGGTGACCGCGGCGGCCCTGGCCACGGTGCTCATCGAGCGCAGCCGGGTGTAGGTGCCGGTCGCCTGGGTGCGGGTGAGCAGGCGCAGCCGGTCCTCGTCGCGGGGCGCGGGCGTGAGGTGCGCGGCGTGCCGGAGGATGTCGCGTTCGAGATGGTCGAGGGCGTCCGCCGATTCCAGGCCGAACCGGTCCAGCAGCCCGGCCCGCGCGTCCCGCAGCGCGGCCAGCGCGTCGACCTGGCGGCCGGCTTGGTAGAGGGCGTGGGACAGCAGGGCCCAGGCGTGCTCCCGCCACGGGTGTGCGGCGGCGAACACCTCCAGTTCCGGTACGAGGGGCGCGCCGCGTCCGAGGTCGAGGACGGCCCGGGCGCGCAGTTCGACGGCCTGGCGGTGGAGTTCCGCCAGGCGGGCGCGTTCCGGTTCCAGCCAGGGCGAGGCGTCGAGGTCCCCGTACGGCTCGCCCCGCCACCACGAGAGCGCTTCGCTCAGCGCACCGGCGGCCCGGTCGCCGGGTGCGTCGCGCGCGGCAGCGAGGGTGTCCTCGAAACGGTGGGCGTCGACGTGGTCCCGGGGAACGCGCAGGGCGTATCCGGTGCCGACGGTCTCGATGACGTGCGAGCGGGTGCGCGGGGGACGGTCCGGTTCGAGGGCGCGGCGCAGTTCGGCGACGAAGGTGCGGACCGTCCCGGCCGCCGTGGGCGGAGGGTCCGCCCAGAGATCATCGACGAGCGCCGGCAGCGGGACGGCCCGGCCACCGGCCGCGACCAGCCGGCCCAGGACCTCGCGACGGCGCGGGCTGCCGACCGCCACGGGGCAGCCCCGGGCATCCGTGACTTCGACGGGTCCGAGCACCTTGACGAGGATCTCCATGCCCTCATTCTCGTTCTCGCCGTCGCCGGGCTCCGGGCTGCCGCCGCCGGCGCTGATCCGCTGCTGATCCGGCTCTCCGATGCTGCTGTCGTTCGGGCATCCACGCACGAGCGACACGGGCGCAAAGGTTCGAGAGAAGAGGCGGGCAACGATGGGCATGAGCATTCCGGGCTTCGAGACCAGGGCGATCGAGGTGGCCGACGGCGTCGAGCTGAACGCGGCGGTCGGTGGCGACGGACCGGCCGTCGTACTGCTGCACGGCTTTCCGCAGACCCACCTGATGTGGCGGCACGTCGCTCCCGTCCTGGCCGAGCACCACACCGTGGTCTGCCCGGATCTGCGGGGCTACGGCGCCAGCGGCAAGCCGGAAGCGGTCACCCAGGACACGTACTCCAAGCGGACGATGGCCGCGGACGTCGTCGGTCTGGCCGACGCGCTCGGGTTCGACCGGTTCGCGCTGGTCGGGCACGATCGCGGCGCTCACGTGGCCTTCCGGGCCGGGCTGGACCACCCGCAGCGGATCAGCCGGCTGGGAATCCTGGACATCGTGCCCACGCTGGACACCTGGAACGTGCTCCACGGGGTGGGCGCGGCGGTGGGCTTCCACCTGTTCCTGATGGCCCAGCCGCCCGGTCTGCCCGAGCGGATGATCGCCGGCAGCGCCGAGGCCTTCTTCGGCCACTTCCTCGACGTCTGGGGCACGGGTTCCGGCGCGATCCCGGCGGACGTGCGCGCCGAATACGTGCGCGCGTGCAGCGACGCCGTCCCGTCGATCGTCGCCGACTACCGCGCGACCGCGACCGTCGACATCGAGCACGACCAGGCCGACCTCGACGCCGGCAACCGGCTCGCGATGCCGGTGACGGTCGTCCAGCAGGACTGGGGCGCGCAGTTGGGGTTCGACGCCACCGCGATCTGGCGGCCGTGGGTCACCGACCTCCAGCACTTCACCACCCGGGCCGGGCACTTCATGGCCGAGGAGGCTCCGGAGGACATCGCCACGCTGATCCTCGACCTGATGAAGCGCTGACCGCCGCGGACGAAAGGCCGGCCGTCCCCGTTTCGGCCGCCCCGGAGTCGTGAGGCAACCCGGACGGCGGGACGATCATCTGGGTACGTGCAGGCGTGCGCGCAGGCCACGGCCGTACGGCCCGGCGCCCGCACGCCACGACGACGCGCGGCACCGTACGCGTACCGGCACCACGACCCCCAGCGGACAGGACACGGCGGATGGCACACGACCCCGAGCGGCAGGAACCAGCGGCGGACGACCCCGACGCGGACCCGCAGGGCGAGCCGGGCCCGGGCCGGGCGGGGCTGGACCGGGCGGGGCTGGACCGGCGGCACTTCCTGGGGGCCGCCGCGGCCGGGGCGGCCTCGGTGGCGGCGGTGACGGTGGCCGCGTGCGACAGCGGTTCGGGCGGCTCGCAGCCGCGGACCGGGGCGACGCGGACCGGGCCGGCCGTCGCGGAGAGCGCGCACCCGGGCACGGCGGACTGGCGGATCGCCTCGCAGGGGCCGCAGGAGGCCGTGGAGGGGTACGCGGACAAGGTCAGCGTGCTTCCGGGCGAGGAGTTCACGCTGTACGTGTCCACCACCGCGCCGGGTTTTCGGGTCTCGGCGTTCCGGGTGGGCTGGTACGGCGGCGCGCAGGCGCGGCTGGTGTGGCAGTCGGACCGGGTGGCGGGCCGGACCCAGCAGCGGCCGAAGCTCGCGGTGGACACCCGCACCATCACCGCGGACTGGGAACCCAGCCTCCAGGTGCGCGCCGACGGCTGGCCGGAAGGCGCCTATCTGCTGCGCCTGGAGGCGGAGAACGGCAACCAGCGCTATGTGCCGCTGGTGGTGCGCTCGGTCAGCGCCGTCGGGCGCACCCTGCTGATGCACGCCCCCGCGACCTGGCAGGCGTACAACACGTGGGGCGGCTACAGCCTGTACGAGGGCCGGGACGGCACCTATACGCACCGCGCGCTCGCGGTCTCCTTCGACCGGCCCTACGACTCCAACGGCGCCGAGAAATTCATGGTGTACGAGCGGGCCCTGGTGGTGCTCGCCGAGCGGCTGGGCATACCCCTGGCGTACACCACCGGCGTGGACGTCCACCTGGCGCACTCGGTGCTGCGCGGCGCGACCGCCGCCATAGCGCTCGGCCACGACGAGTACTGGACACCCGAGCAGCGGCGGTACGTGGCCCAGGCCCGCGACACCGGCACCAATCTGGCGTTCCTGGGCGCCAATACCTGCTACCGCCGGGTGCGGCTGGAGATGGCGCCGACCGGGGCGGTGCGCACGGTCGTCTGCTACAAGACCGACTACCCGGTGGACCCGTACCTGATCGACCACCCCACCATGGCGACCACCGACTTCAGGCACCGGCCGGGCGCGGACCCGGAGTCGTCGCTGACCGGGGTGATCTACGAGGGCTATCCGACGGACGCGCCCTATGTGGTGGAGCAACCGGACCACTGGGTGTTCGAGGGGACGGGCGTGCGGCGCGGCGACTCCTTCGACCACCTGGTGGGTGTGGAGTACGACCGGGTCACCCCCGACTTCCCGACGCCGAAGCCGATCGAGATCGTCGCCCACTCGCCCCTGGTGTGCAACGGCCGCCACAGCCACGCCGATTCGGCGTACTACACGGTGCCGAGCGGCGCGGGCGTCTTCGCCTCCGGCACGATGCGCTGGGTCGAGGGGCTGATGGCCGGCACCCACGACGACGGCCGCGACCACGGCATGGACGCGCGCACCCGCGCCTTCGTCACCCGGACCACGGAGAACGTGCTGCGGGCCTTCGCGCAGGGCCCGGCCGTCAAGCACCGGCCGGCGCCGACGGACAACGTGGGGACGGTGTACGCCTGACCGGCCGACACCATCCGGCGGACACCGTGGGGACGGTGTACGCCTGGGGGTGCCGGGCAGCCGTAGGACGCGACGTCCGGGCCGCCGAGCGCTGGGTGGCCGAGTACCGGCCGCCCTGCGCGTACACCCGTTCGAGGGATTTCGGGTGCGGGGCGGATCGTTCCGCGGGTGCGGCGGGCAGGGACCAAGTGACCCTGACCGCTGCCCCGTACGGCCCTGTCCGGGTCACCGCCGGGGACCGGATCGTGGTGCCCGTCCACGACCACACTCCGGAGGAAGACATGTCCCACGAACCGGCATCCCCGCCCGCGGAGCTCACCGACGACGAGGTACGGGCGCTGGACGCGCACTGGCGGGCGGCGAACTACCTGGCGGTGGGGCAGATCTATCTGCTGGACGACAACCCGCTGCTGACCGAACCGCTGCGGCCCGAGCACGTCAAGCCGCGGCTGCTGGGCCACTGGGGCACCTCCCCGGGCCTGAACCTCGTGCACACCCACCTCAACCGGGTGGTGCGGGCCCGGGACCTCGACGCGATCTGCGTGTGGGGGCCGGGACACGGCGGCCCCGCGGTGCTCGCCAACTCCTGGCTGGAGGGCAGCTACACCGACACCTACCCCGACATCACCCGGGACGCCGCCGGGATGGGCAGGCTGTTCCGGCAGTTCTCGTTCCCCGGCGGGGTGCCCTCGCACGTCGCGCCGGAGACGCCCGGGTCGATCCACGAGGGCGGCGAACTCGGCTATTCCCTGTCGCACGCCTACGGCGCGGCGTTCGACAATCCGGGGCTGCTGGTGACCTGCGTCATCGGTGACGGCGAGGCCGAGACCGGACCGCTGGCCACCTCCTGGCACAGCAATTCCTTCCTGGACCCGCTGCACGACGGGTCGGTGCTGCCGATCCTGCACCTGAACGGCTACAAGATCGCCAACCCGACCGTGCTGTCCCGGCTGCCGGAACAGGAGCTGGACGATCTGCTGCGCGGTTACGGTCACGAGCCGATCCATGTCACCGGTGACGACCCGATCGCGGTGCACCGGCTGATGGCCGCCGCCATGGACAGCGCGCTGGACCGGATCGACGCGCTGCGGCGCGAGGCACTCGAGGGCTCGACCGAGCGGCCGCGGTGGCCGGTGATCGTGCTGCGCACCCCGAAGGGCTGGACCGGCCCCGCCGTGGTCGACGGGCTGCCGGTGGAGGGCACCTGGCGGGCCCACCAGGTGCCGCTGTCCGAGGTGCGCACCAACCCCGAGCACCTGCGGCAACTGGAGGAGTGGATGCGCTCCTACCGGCCCGAGGAGCTGTTCGACGCCTCCGGCCGGCCCCGCGAGCAGGTGCTGGAGCACATCCCCGACGGAGAGCGCCGGCTCGGCGCGAACCCGCACACCAACGGCGGCCTGCTGCTGCGCGACCTGCCGCTGCCCGACCCGAGCACCCTGGCCGTCCCCGTCGACAAGCCCGGCGGCTCCCTGCACGAGCCCACCCGGGTGCTGGGCCGGCTGCTGGAGCAGGTGATGGCCGCCACCGAGGAGCGGCGCGACTTCCGCCTGGTCGGCCCGGACGAGACCGCCTCCAACCGGCTCGACGCGGTCTACGGCGCCACCGGCAAGGCCTGGCAGGAAACGGTGCTCGGCACCGACGAGCACCTGGACCGGCACGGCCGGGTGATGGAGATCCTGTCCGAACACACCTGCCAGGGCTGGCTGGAGGGCTACCTGCTCACCGGCCGGCACGGGCTGTTCTCCAGCTACGAGGCGTTCGCGCACATCGTGGACTCGATGGTCAACCAGCACATCAAGTGGCTGCGCACCACCCGGCGGCTGCCCTGGCGGCGCCCGATCGCCTCGCTGAACTACCTGCTCACCTCGCACGTGTGGCGCCAGGACCACAACGGCTTCTCCCACCAGGACCCCGGCTTCATCGACCACATCCTCAACAAGGCCCCCGAGGTCGTCCGGGTCTACCTGCCGCCGGACACCAACACCCTGCTCTCGGTGGCCGATCACGTGCTCAGGTCGCGGGACTACGTGAACGTGGTGGTGGCCGGCAAGCAGCCCACCCAGGACTGGCTGGACCTCGACGCGGCCAACGCGCACTGCGCCAGGGGCGCGGGGATCTGGGACTGGGCCGGGACCGAGGACGGGCTGCGCGAGCCCGACGTGGTGCTCGCCTGCGCCGGTGACATCCCCACCCAGGAGATCCTGGCCGCCGCCCAGCTGCTCCGCCGCCACCTGCCCGACCTGCGGGTGCGCGTGGTCAATGTGGTGGACCTGGCCCGGCTGCTGCCGCAGGCCGAGCACCCGCACGGGATGACCGACCCGGAGTTCGACGCCCTTTTCACCGCGGGGAAGACGGTCATCTTCGCCTACCACGGCTATCCCTGGCTGATCCACCGCCTCACCTACCGCCGTACCAACCACCCGCACATCCACGTCCGCGGCTACAAGGAGATCGGCACCACCACCACGCCCTTCGACATGCTCGTCCGCAACGATCTGGACCGCTACCGACTGGTGATGGACGTGATCGACCGCGTCCCGGGGCTGGCCGTGCTCGCCGCGCCGCTGCGCCAGCGAATGGAGGACACGCGGCTGCGGCACCACGCGTGGATCCGCGAGCACGGGGTCGACCTGCCCGAGGTCACCGAGTGGAGCTGGCAGGGCTGAGTCCGTTCGGGGCCGGCGCCCGTCCGGTGGCTGACCGGTGGGTGCCCGGCCGCGGTCGGTTCACCCACCGGCCGCGGTCCGATCGCGGTCGGTTCACGGTCCGAAGTTGATCGCCCGCCGCGGCCGAAAGGTGATCCCTGCAACACACAGCCGGTACGGTGCCGGTCATCTCTGCCTCAACGGCACGGTTCACGACCCCTGCGGGAGCATGATCGTATGACCGATTTCCTGGTGATCGGCGAGTGCGTGGCGGACATCGTCCGAGTCCCCGGGCTGCCCGATGTCACGCACCCCGGCGGCAGCCCGGCCAACGTGGCCTACGGCCTGGCCCGGCTGGGCCGGTCGACGGCGCTGCTCACCGAGGTGGGCGCCGACCGGGAGGGCGCGCTGATCCGGGACCGGCTGGTCGCGGCCGGCGTGGAGGTGCTGGCCGACGGCCGGCCGGAGGTGACCACCCCGACCGCGGTGGTCACGCTGGACGAACAGGGGCGGGCCAGCTACGACTTCGACATCCGCTGGACGCTGCGGCCCACCGAGCCACCGGCGGGAATTCGCCATGTACACCTCGGCTCGATAGCGGCGGTGGCCGAGCCCGGCGCGGCGGCCGTCCTGGAGCTGGCCGCCCGGCTCCGGTCCGGCGCGACCGTCAGCTACGACCCCAATGTGCGGCCCGCGCTGCTGGGCCCGCACCCGGCGGCGGTCGCCGCGGTCGAGCGCTGCGTGGCCCTGGCCGACCTGGTCAAGGCGAGTGACGAGGACCTGGAGTGGCTGTACCCGGGCGAGCCGCTGCGGGCGGTGGCCAAGCGGTGGCTGGGGCTGGGCCCGGCGGCGGTCTTCGTGACCCTCGGCGGCGAGGGCGCGACGGCCTTCACCGCGACCCAGGAGGTGCACGGCGCCCCGGTCCGTACCGAGGTCGCCGACACCGTGGGCGCCGGCGACTCCTTCATGTCCGCCGCCCTCGACTCCCTGGCCGGCCTGGGCCTCCTCGGCGCCGACGCCCGCCCCGCCCTGGCCGCCCTCCACGACGTCACCCTTGCCGCGGTCCTGCGCCACGCCGCCACCGCCGCCGCCCTGACCGTCTCCCGCCCCGGCGCCAACCCCCCGGACACGGCGGAACTGAGGGCGGCCCTGGGCTGAGGGTCCCTGCGGGGCGGGCCCCGGGACGGCCGAGCACTTCCACAGGGGATGCGCTGAAGGCAGGCCCGGGCGAGGCCCGGACCCCGGGAAAGGCCCGGACCCCGGGAACGGGACGGCAGACGGAACTGGGGTAGGGCGGGTGACAGTGAACGATCGGGGCAACGACCCGCGGCACGGCGGCGCGGACGACGGCCGTGCGGAGAACCGCCCGGACCGGCCCGCGGGCGCGGGCGGCGGGGCGACCTCGTCGGAGCAGCCCGCGCGCGCCGGGGCCGGGGAAGCACCGGCGGGCGGGGCCGCGCCCTCCCGAGCCGGGGAACCCGCGCGGGCCGGCACCACGCGTCCGCAGGACGACAGCGACCCACCCGCCGAGCCCCCGCGCGCCGGAGGTACACCCTCCGCTCCCACCACACTCGCCGAGATCGCCCGGAGGGCCGGGGTGTCCGTGTCGACCGTGTCCAAGGTGCTGCACGGGCGGTCGGATGTGGCGGCGGCGACGCGGGCGAGGGTGCAGCGGTTGCTGGAGCGGCACGGGTATCCGGCGCGGCCGCGGGCGGCGCCGACCGCGCTGGCGGCCGGGGGGCTGGTGGACGTGGTGCTCAACGACATCGAGGGCTCCTGGGCGGCCGGGCTGCTCAGCGGGGCGGAGGAGACGCTGGCCGCGGCGGGGCTGGGCATGGTGGTCACCGCGACCCACAGTGGCGGCGGGGGCTCGGCCCGGCGCTGGCTGGACTCGCTGGCCACCCGCCCGACCCGGGGCGCGGTGCTGGTCGTACCGGAGCTGACCGAGGACGAGCACGCCGATCTGCGGGCGCTGGGCATCCCGTACGCGCTGGTGTCCCCCGCGCAGGAGCCGGAGCCGGGGGTGCCGTGGGTGGGCGCCACCAACTGGCCCGGGGCGTTCGCTGCGACCCGGCACCTGACCGGGCTCGGCCACCGGCGGATCGCGGTGATCAGCGGGCCGCCGCGGCGCCTGGCGTCCCGCGCCCGGGTGGACGGCTACCGTTCGGCCCTGGAGGAAGCCGGGCTCGCCTTCGACCCGGCGCTGGTCCGCTACGGCGACTTCACCCACGAACCGGCCTTCCGGCACGCCCTGGACCTGCTGCGGCTGCCGGACCGGCCGACCGCGGTGTTCGCCGGCAGCGACCAGCAGGCGCTGAGCACGTACCGTGCCGCCGCCACCCTCGGACTGCGCGTCCCGCAGGACCTGAGCGTGGTCGGCTTCGACGACCTGCCGTTCGCGGACTGGGTGACGCCGCGGCTGACCACGGTCCGCACCCCGCTGCCGGAGATGGCCGCGGTGGCCACCCGGATGGTGCTGTGGCTGATCGCCGGGCAGCGCCCGGCCTCCACCCGGGTGGAGGTGGCGAGCACGCTGGTGGTGCGCGAGAGCAGCGCCCCGCCGCGGCCGGCCGGCTGAGCGGGGCCTTCCGGTCAGGCCGGCACGGACGCCGGGTCCATCCAGAAGATCTCCCAGTGGTGGCCGTCCAGGTCGTAGAAGCTGCGGGTGTACATCGGGCTCGTCTCCTGCGTCTGCTGCGCCTCGACCGCGCCGGCGGCCAGCGCCGCGTCGGCGATCCGGTCCACCTCGTCACGGGTGTCCTCGGACAGCGCGATGATCGCCTCGGTCGAGTCGCTGGTGTCGGCGATCGACTTCTTGGTGAAGGACGCGAAGAACGGCTCGGTGAGCAGCATCACGAAGATGTCGTCGCCGATCACCAGGCAGCCGGCCCGCTCGTCGGTGAAGCGGCGGTCGAAGGACCAGCCCAGCGCCTCGAAGAAGCGGATCGAGCGGGTCAGGTCGGTCACGGGCAGGTTGACGAAGATCTTGCTCGGCACGGTGTGTCCGCCTTCCCTCGGTGCGGGTGTGTCACCGGGGTGGACGGACGGCGGAGCAGGATCTCATCGGTCCGCCGGGAAAACCCACCGGGAGAACTCACCGGAACTCACCGGGAGAACTCACCAGGGCGAGGGCGCGTAGTCCTTCAGGAAGCAGCCGAAAAGATCCTCGCCGCTCTCGCCGCGCACGATCGGGTCGTAGACCCGGGCCGCGCCGTCGACCAGGTCCAGCGGGGCGTGGAAACCCTCGGCGGCCAGCCGGACCTTGTCCGGGTGGGGGCGCTCGTCGGTGATCCAGCCGGTGTCGACCGCGGTCATCAGGATCCGGTCGGTCTGGAACATCTCCTGCGCGCTGGTGCGGGTCAGCATGTTCAGCGCGGCCTTGGCCATGTTGGTGTGCGGGTGCCCGGCGCCCTTGTAGCCGCGGCCGAACTGGCCCTCCATCGCCGAGACGTTCACCACGTACTTGCGCCGGGCCGGCGCGGCGGCCATGACCGGCCGCAGCTTGCTGACCAGGATGAAGGGCGCGGTCACATTGCACAGCTGCACTTCGAGCAGCTCGACCGGATCGACCTCGCCGACCGTCTGCACCCAGGAGTTGGTCGCGTCCAGGTCCGGCACCAGCCCGCCGGCGTCGATGGCGGTGCCGGCCTCGATCCGGGCGAGCGAGGCGGAGCCGCTGACCAGGGCGAGCCCGGTGACGTCGGCCGCGGTGAGCAGGCCCTCCTTGCGGGGCGAGGGCAGGGCGGCGGCGGTGCGGGCGCCGGAGCCGAAGGCGCCGAACACCTCGCGGCCGGGCAGTTCACCGGCCGGCAGCGGCGCGTCCTCGGCGGCGACCAGCTCGCGGTAGGCCTGCGGGGAGCGGCGTACGGTCTGGGCCGCGTTGTTGATCAGGATGTCCAGCGGGCCCGCGGCGGCCACCGAGTCGGCCAGGGCTACCACCTGCGCGGGGTCCCGCAGGTCTATGCCGACGATCTTGAGGCGGTGGATCCACTGGTCGCTGTCCGGCATCGCCTTGAAGCGGCGGACGGCGTCGTTGGGGAAGCGGGTGGTGACGGTGGTGTGCGCGCCGTCGCGGAGCAGCCGCAGGGCTATGTACATGCCGATCTTGGCGCGGCCGCCGGTGAGCAGGGCGCGCCGGCCGGTGAGGTCGGTGCGCGCGTCGCGCCGGGCCCGGTTCTCCGCGGCGCACGACGGGCACAGCTGGTGGTAGAAGGCGTCGACCTCGACGTACCGGGTCTTGCAGATGTAGCAGGACCGCGGGCGCTGGAGGATGCCGGCGATCTCCGTGGTGACGGAGGAGCGCAGCGCGATGCCCAGCGTCTCGTCGTCGGTGCGGTCGGCCGCCCCGGTGGCGGTCGCCTCGGTGACGGCCTTGTCGTTGGCGGTCTTGGCGGCCCGGCGCTCCTGCCGGCGGCGGTGCTTGACCGTGCGGTAGATGCCGGCGGTGGCGCGGCGTACGGCGATCGCGTCCGGGTGGTCCAGTGGCAGGTCGTCCAGCTCGGCCAGCACGGACAGGCACACCGCCAGGCGCTCGGGGTCGATCCCGGCGACGTCGGCGTACGGTTCGGGGCCGGTGTCCGGGCCTGCGTCGGCGTCCGCGTAGGCGGCGTCGGAGTACGGGCCCGCGTACGGATCGGCGTCCGCGTACGGCTCGGGGCCGGCACCCGGCTCCCGGGCGCCGGGGATGTGCGTGCTTGCGGCCCCGGGCTTCCCGGGCCCGGGGTCGTCGAGGTCCCGCACCGTCGCCGTCATTCCGCCGTCACTCTCTGTTTCCGGGCGGGCCGGTGGCCCGCTGTGATCCGTATTCCCCCGGGCCCGCGCGCCGCCGTCCGTCCGGGCCGGGGCCCGGGACCGGTCGGCCGCCGGGCCTTGGGGCGAACTTTACGTACGGCCGCCACGCAGCTCCAAACCCGGCCGGGACGGACACCGGCGATACTCTCTGGGCGTTTCCGCGATCCCTGGATTCCGTGATCCCCGGAGGTCCCGTTGAGCACGCCCCGCCCGCTCGGCACCGACAGTCCGTTCGCCGTCCCGTCCGACTCGCTGTTCGGGACGCACAACCTGCCCTACGGCGTGTTCGGCACCGCCGACGACCCGCGCCGCCGGATCGGTGTCGCGTACGGGGAGCACGTCCTCGACGCGGGTGCCGCGGCGCTGGCGGTGGGCGCGCCCGCGGAGCTGGCCGGGCCGCTGGCCGCGCCGCACCTGGGGCCGCTGCTGGCGGCCGGGCGCACGACCTGGACCCGGGTGCGGGCGGCGCTCACCGAGTGGCTGACCGAGCCGCGGCACCGGGCGGCCGTCGAGCCGTACCTGATCCCGCGCGCGGCGGCGGTGCTGCACCTGCCGTTCGAGGTCGCCGATTACGTGGACTTCTACGCCTCGGAGCACCACGCGTCCAACGTGGGCCGGATCTTCCGCCCGGGCGTGGAGCCGCTGACGCCCAACTGGAGGCATCTGCCGATCGGTTACCACGGCCGCTCGGGCACGGTGGTGGTCTCGGGCACCCCGGTGGTCCGGCCCAGCGGCCAGCGCAAGGCACCGGACCGGCCGGTGCCGGACTTCGGGCCGTCGCGCCGGCTCGACATCGAGGCCGAGGTGGGCTTCGTGCTCGGCGCCCCGACCCGGCAGGGCGAGCCGGTGGCGCTGGCCGACGCCGACGAGCACGTCTTCGGGGTGTGCCTGGTCAACGACTGGTCGGCGCGGGACATCCAGGCCTGGGAGTACGTGCCGCTCGGCCCGTTCCTGGGCAAGTCGTTCGCCACCTCGGTGTCCCCGTGGGTGGTGCCGCTGGAGGCGCTGGCGCAGGCCCGTACCGACCCGCCGGCCCGCGCCCCCGAGCCGCTGCCGTACCTGGACGACCGGGCCGCTCGGCGGCCGGGCGCGCTGGGACTGGAGCTGGAGGTACGGCTCAACGGGCACCCGGTGGCCCGACCGCCGTTCGCCACCATGTACTGGACGTACGCCCAGATGCTGGCGCACATGACGGTCAACGGGGCGAGCGTACGGGCCGGCGACCTGTTCGCCTCGGGCACCGTCAGCGGGCCCGAGCCGGACACCCGGGGGTCGCTGATCGAGCTGACCTGGAACGGGGAGCAGCCGCTGAAGCTGCCCGACGGGACCACCCGTTCCTTCCTGGAGGACGGCGACGAGGTGACGATCACCGCCACTGCGCCCGGCCCGGACGGCACCCGGATCGGCTTCGGCGAGGTCACCGGGCGCGTCGAACCCGCCCGGCCGTGACCGGCGGCAGCCCGGCCGCGGACGGGGACCCGGGGCCGGGCGGGCGTACGGGGGCGGCGGGGCGGGTGCGCGCGCTGCTGGCCCCCGCGCTGGCGGCGGAGCCGCCCAACACCGGGATCCCGGCGCTGTTCCTGGCGCTCACCACGCTCAGCGGGATGATCGACGCGGTCAGTGTGCTGCACTTCCGCAAGGTCTTCGTCGCCAACATGACCGGGAACCTGGTCTTCGGCGGGCTCGGCATCGCCCGGGCGCCGGGCTTCGTGGTCGCCCCCTCGGTGCTGGCGCTGGCCGGCTTCGCGGCGGGCGGCGTGCTGTGCCGTACGGTGCTGGCCCGCGGCCGCACCGGCCGGCCACTGGTCGCCGCCTCGGCCGGCACCGAGGCGCTGCTGCTGACGGTGGCCGCGGTGATCACCGCGGCCACCGGCCGGAACCCGGCCGAGGGGGTACGGGACCTGCTCATCGTGGTCTGCGCGGCGGCCTTCGGGATCCAGAACGTCACCGCGGGCCGGGTGGCCGTGCCGGGCCTGACCACCACCGTGATGACCCGCACCCTGGTGGGCCTGATCGACACGCTGGGCGTGCCCGGCCGTACCGAGACCGTGGTCCGGCAGGGGCTCAGCGTGCTGCTGCTGATCAGCGGCGCGGCGGTCGGCGGGGTGCTGACCGACCAGGCGCACCCGGCCGCCGCGATCGGGGCGACGGCGGTGGGCGCGGCGGTGGTGGCGGGGCTGGCGGCGCGCGGGCGGACCTGAGCAGCGGCTGCCCGCAGGGGGTGAGCCGCGGCTACGGCGCCTGGGACAGCTTTGGTGGCCGGTCAGGCCACCCGGGGCCCGGCCGGGGGGACGCGCAGCGCCAGGATCGCCACGTCGTCGTCGTTGCCGGGCGGGCGGACGCGTTCCAGGAGCAGGTCGCAGAAGGACTCCAGCGGGCGGTGGGCCAGGTTCGCGGCGTGGTGGCGCAGGGTGGCCAGGCCGTCGTCTATCGAGCGGTCGGGGGACTCGATCAGCCCGTCGGTGTAGAGGACGAGGGTGGAGCGCGGCCCGAGGTCGACCTCGGCGTCGGGGCGGGCGGCGGCCGAGCCGGTGCCCAGCAGGATGCCGTGGGCCTCGGTCAGGAAGCGGGCCCGGCCGTCGTGGTCGATCAGCAGCGGCGGCGGGTGGCCGGCGTTGGTCCAGCGCAGCCGCCAGCCGCTGTCCCGGTCGCCCTCCAGCCGCCCGAACACCACTGTGGCCATGGGCACTTCGGCGAGGTACGTCACGGTCTCGTCCAGCCGTCCCATGACGGTGCCGGGCGGCTCCCGGCGGGACCACGCGTCGGCCCGCAGCATGTTGCGCAGCTGCGCCATTCCGGCCGCCGCGTCCAGGTCGTGCCCGACGACGTCCCCGATCACCAGGGCCGTGGCGCCGTCGCGCAGCGGGAACACGTCGTACCAGTCGCCGCCGACCTGAGAGGCGTCCGGCGCCGGCACGTAGCGGGCGGTCATCTCCAGGCCGGGCAGCCGGGGCAGCTTCGGCAGCAGGTGGCGCTGCATGGTCTCGGCGACCCGGCGCTGCTGCTGGTAGAGCCGCGCGTTGTCCAGGGCGACGCCCGCGCGCCGGGTGATGTCCTCCACCAGCGGCAGGTCGTCCGCCGTGAACGGCCGGGTCCGCCCGGCACGGCCCAGGGTCAGCGCGCCCAGCACCTCGCGGGGCCCGCGGATCGGGGCGATCACCGCCGAGTGCATGCCGGTGGCCTTGAACAGCCGGCCCTGCTCCACCGCCAGTCCCGAGTCGGGCCGGCCCGCGTACGTGTCCGGTGTGGCCAGCGTGGAGGCGGCCCCGCGCAGCGCGCGCGACAGCGGCAGCGGGGACTCCTGGGGAACCGGCGGCAGCGAGCCCTGGAGGTCGCGCCGCTCGACGAAGACGCCGTCGGCGTACTGCACGACCGCGGTCCGCCGCACCTCGTCGTTCTCCGTGATCAGGTCCACGATCGCCCAGTCCCCCAGCCGCGGCAGCACGATCCGTACCAGCCGGTTCAGGGCCTGGTCGGCGTCCAGCGTCGAGGTCAGCCGGGTGGTGGTCTCGGCCAGCAGCGCCAGCCGCTCCATCTCCGTCAGCGCGGACGGGACCGGCCGTTCCTCCCAGGCGTACGGGTCCGGGGCGTCGCCGTGCGGGTGGAAGACCACCAGCGCGCCACTCGTCCCGTCGTCCAGCCGGAACGGGGTGACCAGCCAGGACACCGGCAGCGGGGAGCCGTCGCCGCGTTCGAACCAGCCCGGGCTCTCCTGGACGGTGCGCCGGGCCAGCAGCGCGTGCATCATCGGGCACTGCGTGCGGGGCAGGGTCTGGCCGTGCCGGTCGCGGTGCAGCAGGTCGTGGGCGTCCCGCCCGATCAGGGCCTTCGCCGGGCGGCCCAGCAGTTCTTCCGTGGCCGGGTTGACCGCCAGGATCAGCCCGCCGCCGTCCACGGCGTACGCGCCCGCGTCCACCGCGCCCAGCAGGCCGGTGAGCAGGTCGTTTCCTGCGCCGGGCCCGTGATCGCCGCTCACTTCGCGCGCTCCTCCGGGCTCCGGCACCGGTCTCGCGCCGTGCGCGTCCGCCGTCTCGGGATCGACCATGTCCCGCGTCCTCCACCGCTCCGCCGACCGCCGGGCTCATCGTCCCACATCGGCCGGGTGCTCCCGTTTCGCCCACCGTCACGTCACCGCGGCACCGGGGCGCCGGGATTCCGGGTGCACGGCATGGCCGCCCGGCCCGTCGGCGGGCTCGAGTAGGTGCCATGTCGGGCATCCGGAGAGATGATCGTACGGGGACCGCTCTGCTGGGTGGGCTGGTTCCCGTGAGGAGGACGGACATGCTCGCCATGTCGCGTTATGCGGTCACTGTGCCTGGCCCGCCGGGGGGTCACGCGCCGCCGGAGGTGATCGTGGTCCATCTCACCGCGGAGGTCGGGGTGGACGGGGAACCGGTGTATGCCGATTCATCCGGACGGTACCGGTTCCACATCTCCGGGCAGATCGCGCGGCTGATTCCCGGGGCGGCGAAGGGGGCGAAGGGGCGGCTGTGCCACCGCTGCCTCCAGGCCCTGCCGCTGGGCTGAACCACGCCGTGCCGGTGGTCCGACTTCGGCCGGCGTCAGTGGTGAATGTCGGGTCAGTGGTGAGTTCAGTGGTGATGGGGGTGCGGGGCCGGGTGGCGGGTGAACCAGTCGGCGGCCAGCTCGGCGACGGCGGGCAAAGTGCCCGGTTCCTCGAAGAGGTGGGTGGCGCCGGGGACGATGGCCAGGTCGTTGGAACAGCGCAGGTGACTCTGGGCCTGGCGGTTGAGGTCCAGGACGGTGGGGTCGTGGCCGCCGACGACGAGCAGGGTGGGCGCGGTGACGCGCGGCAGGCGGGTGGCGGCGAGGTCCGGGCGGCCACCGCGGGAGACGACCGCCGCGATGTCGGCGGCGGGGTCGGCGGCGGCCCACAGAGCGGCGGCCGCGCCCGTGCTGGCGCCGAAGGCGCCGATGTCGCGGCCGCGGGCGAGCGGCTGGGCGCGGAGCCAGTGGACCGCGGCGAGCAGGCGGGCGGCCAGCAGCGGAATGTCGAAGACGGCGGCGCGGTCCTCGGCCTCGCGCGGGGTGAGCAGGTCGAACAGCAGGGTGCCGAGCCCGGCCCGGACCAGTTCGTGGGCGACGAAGCGGTTGCGGGTGCTGTGCCGGCTGCTGCCGCTGCCGTGGGCGAAGACCACGATCATGGGGGCGCCCTCGGGGACGGTCAGTTCACCCGGAAGGACGACCCGGCCGGCCGGGATCTCCACCTCGCGACCCTGCCGCTCCGGGGCGCGTTCCCGGTCGGCACGTTCCCGGTCGGCGGACGCGGGCCGGCCCGGGGCGGCACCGGCGGCCGAGCGGTGGGCGGCGCGGGCCAGGCAGGCCACCACTTCGGCGTCGTTGACCTCGGAGAAGTCGGCGTAGAACTGGCCGATCGCGGCGAAACCGGAGGGCGTGTACGGGCACACGCACGCGTCGGCGAGACCCGCGAACTGCTGGGTCCAGCCGGGCGGTGCCACGGGGGCGGCGACCACGACGCGGCGCGCGCCCCGCGCCCGTACCACCTGGCAGGCGGCGCGCTCGGTGGCGCCGGTGGCGACACCGTCGTCGACGACGAGCACGGTGCGGCCGGCGAGGTCCACGCCGGGCCGGCTCTCGTGGTAGGCGCGGGCGCGGCGGTCCAGGACGGCGCGCTCACGGGCCTCGACGTCGGCCAGTGCCCGCGGGGAGACCCCGGCGAGCTGGATCACGTCGTCGTTGAGCACGCGTACGCCGCCCTCGCCGATGGCGCCCGCGGCGAGTTCCGGCCGGTGCGGCACGCCCAGCTTGCGGACCAGGCACACGTCCAGTGGGGCGCCCAGCTCGCCGGCGATCTCCTCGCCGACCGGCACCCCGCCGCGCGGCAGTCCCAGGACGAGCGTGTCCGGACCGGCCTCGGGCAGTAGCTCCCGGGCCAGCCGTTGTCCGGCTTCCCGACGGTCCCTGTATTCCACGGCGGCCTCCTTGCGTTCGCCAGGACACCCGCCTCCCCTTCCATCGTGCCTCCGGGGCGCGTCCGGCGCAGCCTGTGGCGAAGCGGCACATACGGGTGCGGCAGGCGGCGGATGCGACGGCGCACGGCGGGTATCCGCCCTTCATGCGAGCTGTCAGCGTGGTGCGGCAGGCATGGGGGCGGTCGGTCGCGGCGCGGGTGTGGCAGCAGGGCGCGGAGCTGGAACTGCTCCATCGTTCGATGGGGTTCGCCGCGCTCGGGCTGGTCACCCTCGTGCCGTTGCTGGTGGTGGTCGCGGCGGCTGTGCCGTTCCAGCACGCCGGATTCGCGCACTGGGTGGTGGACGGCATGGGGCTGACCGAGCACCCGTCGGAGGCGGTGGTCAAGCTGTTCGCCGCGCCCCGCAGGGTGCTCAGCGCCACCAGCGCGCTCAGCCTGGCGTCGCTGTCGGTGTTCGGGCTGTCCTTCGCGGCCAGCGTGGAGACCGGTTACCGCAAGGTGTGGGAGCTGGCCGCCGCGCCGTGGCACAGCGGCTGGCGGCGGGCGGTGTGGCTCGCGGTGCTGACGGCGTATCTGTTCGTCGAGGCGCAGAGCGGGACCGTGCTCGAGCACGGGGCCTGGCAGAGCGCGGCCCGAATAGTGCTCACCGTCTGCGCGGGGATCGCCTTCTTCTGGTGGGGCCAGCGCTTCCTGCTGGCCCGCGAGGTGACCTGGCGGGCGACGCTGCCGGGCGCGGTGCTGACCATGGCCGGCCTGGTGGGTCTGCGGGCGTTCTCCTCGCTGGTCTTCTCCCCGCTGATCGTGACCAACGCGGTCACCTACGGCCCGGTCGGCACGGTCCTGGTCGTGGAGAGCTGGCTGATCGGTGTCGGCTTCGTCGTCTTCGGCGGCGCCCTTCTCGGCCGCCACGTCGCCGAGGCCCACACGCGCCGCGCGCTGCTCGCCCAGGACCACGCGCCCTTCGGCGGCCCCCGCTGGCGGGCGGTGGCCGTCCGCTCGGCCGCGTCCGCCACGTCGCGGGCTGCCGGCAGCCGCCCGCGGTCCGCCCGGCCGCCCGCGGGCACGCCGGGCGGGGGCCCGGACCCGCGCTGAGGGTCCTCCGGAGGGCGGTGACGGTCCCGAGGGCGGTCACGCGATACGGCCGGAGGCGGTCCCGGTCCGGCCGAATCCGGCCAGATCCGGTCGTATTCGGTCAGGCTCCGTCCGGGCGGTCCGGGGACGGGTGCGGTTCCTGGGCCGGATACGGGTTTCCGTGGAAGTGGGTGTGGGTGCCCCCGGAGACGTTGCCGGCCTGGACCACCGGACCGTACTGGTTGCCGAAGACGTTCATGGTCTGGTGGCTCGACCATGTGCCGCCGCGCGGGCCTTCCGGCTCCAGCTCGGCGAGCAGGGCACGCAGCTCCGCCGCCGCGGCCGGGTCGGCGCGCAGCACCCGGCGCAGCCGGGCCCGCCATGCGGCCTCGATGTCCTGGGCGGCGTCGCCGTCGCCCTCGTCGCGGGCGGCCACGAGTTCGGCGTGGGCCGCGCTCAGCTCCTCGGCGGCCCCCGCCGGGTCGCCGCCGCGCCCGAGGAACCGCGCCACCCGGTCCCGTACCTGCCCCCACGCGTCCGAGACCATCGCGCTCACCAGCGCCGTGGCTCCCGATGACGCCAGTGCCGCCAGCTCCGCCTCCACCCCGACCGCCTCCCCCTCGTCGCGGCGGCCGGACCGCCGCCCGCTCCACCGTAGAGACCGCACCGCCGCCTTGAACAGCGCGCCACGCGCCGGGCGGCGCAGGCGGGGCGGACCGGGCCGGAGAGGGGCTGCGCTCAAAGCGAACAGCAGCGGGAAGGCGGTCCGTGGTACGGGTGAAGTGGGTAGCTTCGACAGGGCGGAAGGCGGACGGGAGCGGCCGTCGACGGGCCGGCGGCCGGAACACCGGATCCACGCGAACGACAGATGGGAAGCATCATGAGTGAGCGGGCGTCCATGCCCCGGCTGAGCACCCCCGAGACCACGGGCGCGCTCGGCGGCCAGGTCTACAACCGGCTTCTCAACGAACGCATCATCTTCCTCGGGCAGGCGGTCGACGACGAGATCGCCAACGAGATCACCGCGCAGCTCCTGCTGCTCGCCGCGGCCGACGCGGACAAGGACATCTACCTCTACATCAACAGCCCCGGCGGCTCGATCACGGCCGGGATGGCGATCTACGACACCATGCAGTTCATCAAGAACGACGTGGTCACCATCGCCATGGGAATCGCCGCCTCCATGGGGCAGTTCCTGCTCACCGCGGGCGCGCCCGGCAAGCGCTTCGCCCTGCCGAACACCGAGGTCCTGATCCACCAGCCGTCGGCCGGGCTCGCCGGATCCGCCACGGACATCAAGATCCATGCCGAACAGCTGCTGCGCACCAAGCAGCGGATGACCGAGCTGTCCGCCCTGCACAGCGGGCAGAGCGTCGAGCAGTGGACCAGGGACGCGGACCGCGACCACTGGTTCACCGCCGAGGGGGCCAAGGACTACGGCCTGATCGACGCGGTCATCGCCAGCGCGGCGGCCATCCCCGGCAGCGGCGGCACCGGCGCGTGACACCGCGTCCGCGTCCGCAGTCCTCTTCCCCAGGAGCAGGTTCATGAGCCTTCCAGCCGACCCCGCCGCCCGGTTCGTACCGCAGGCGCGGTACGACGGTCCCGTGCCCGAGGCCCGCTACATCTTGCCCCGCTTCGTGGAGCGCACCTCGCAGGGTTACCGGGAGTACGACCCCTATGCCAAGCTCTTCGAGGAGCGGGTGATCTTCCTCGGGGTGCAGATCGACGACGCCTCGGCGAACGACATCATGGCGCAGCTGCTGTGCCTGGAGTCGCTCGACCCCGACCGGGACATCTCCCTCTACATCAACTCGCCGGGCGGTTCGTTCACCGCGCTGACCGCCATTTACGACACCATGCAGTTCGTCAAGCCGGACATCCAGACGGTGTGCCTGGGCCAGGCCGCCTCCGCCGCCGCGGTGCTGCTGGCGGCCGGCACCCCGGGCAAGCGGCTGGCGCTGCCCAATGCCCGGGTGCTGATCCACCAGCCGTACACCGAGACCGGGCCGGGCCAGGTGTCCGACCTGGAGATCCAGGCGCGGGAGATCCAGCGGGTCCGCACCACCCTGGAGGAGCTGCTGTCCAAGCACTCCAGCCAGTCGACCGAGCGGGTGAGCCAGGACATCGAGCGCGACAAGATCCTGACCGCGGAGGAGTCGGTGGAGTACGGGCTGGTGGACCGGATCGTGTCCGCCCGCAGCATTTCGATGGGCGTCTGAGCTTCTTCCGCCGGAGCCTTCCAGGCCTTCCGGGGCCTTCCAGGCCTTCCGGGGCCGCCACGGCCGTTGGTGGGCCGGTGCGCATGCCGCGCGCCGGCCCACTGCCGTATCCGGGGCGCTCGTACGGGAGCGGGCCCGGGCCCGGGCCCGGGCCCGGGCCCGCTCCCGCGTACGCCGGACCGCCCCGCACACGAGAGTGGAGTACCCTCCGTTTAGCGGGGCCCTGCAACGGTCGCGCGGGAAAAACCGGGAAGGAACCAGGAAGGAAATCGCCGGGATGACGGGGCAACGGGGATGACGAGGCAGGCGGAACGCCCGCTGCGGGCCGACGCGCGGCGCAACCGGGACCGGATCCTGGCCGCGGCGGTACGGCTGTTCGCGGAGCCGGGGCCGGCCCCCACCTTCGACCGGATCGCCAAGGAGGCCGGGGTCGGCATCGCCACCCTGTACCGGAACTTCCCCACCCGCGAGGCGCTGGTCGAGGCCGCGTACCGCAGCGAGCTGGTGAAGCTGTGCGACGCGGCACCCGGGCTGCTGGCGAGCGGGCCGGCGCGGGCGGCGCTGCGCGCGTGGACCGGCCGCTTCCTGGACTACACCACCGCGAAGGCCGGCATGGCCGACGCCCTGCGGGCCGCGATCGACTCCGGCCGCAATCCGTACGCCCACTCCCGCGAGGCGATGCTGGCGGCCCTCACCTCGCTGCTGACCGCGGGGCGCGCCGACGGCACGCTCCGGGCCGACGTCACCCCCGAGGACGTCTTCGCCGCACTCACCGGCGTCGCCCTGGCTGCGGGCGGCCCGGACCAGCGCGAGCAGGCCGAGCGCCTGCTCGACCTGCTCCTGGACGGGCTCGCGGCGGACTGACGCCACCACGCTCGCGGCGAGCCGTCGCCGCCATCCGGCCCGGCGCCATTGATGCGACCGGCGCCCGTCCGGGCGGCTCCCGCACCACCCCCGCGCGTCCGGCGCGACGATGCGCCCGGGCGGCCCGCTTGCTATCTGGAGGCTCCTCCATTTAGGATCGGGATAAGTGGAGGATATTCCACTTACCCAAGCGGGGTCCCGCTCCGCATCCCGTCCCCCGGAAGCGCCCATGTCGATATCCCCGTCAGCATCCTCGTCACCCTCGCCGGCCGCGCCCGCCGCCCCACCCCGGGCCGCGGCCGAGCGCCGCCCCGCACCCGGCACCTTCGCGATCCTGGCCGCGGCGGTCTCCGCGTACGCCCTGCTCCAGTCGCTGGTCGTACCGGTGCTGGCCACGATCCAGCAGGCCATGCACACCAACCAGTCGGCCGCCACCTGGGTCCTGACCGCCTATCTGCTGTCCGCCTCGATCTTCACCCCGATCATCGGCCGCATCGGCGACGCCGTCGGCAAGAAGCAGATGCTCGTGGTGACCCTGGCCGCGCTCGCGGTCGGCCTGCTGCTGGCGGCCGTCGCCGGCAACATCGGCGTCCTGATCATCGCCCGCGTGCTCCAGGGCATCGGCGGCGGCGTGCTGCCGCTGGCCTTCGGCATCACCCGTGACGAGTTCCCGCCGCACAAGGCCCCCGCCACGGTGGGCGTGCTCGCCGCGCTGACCGCGGTCGGCGGCGGCCTGGGCATCGTGCTGGCCGGCCCGATCATCAACGCCCTGGACTACCACTGGCTGTTCTGGCTGCCGCTGATCGCCGTCGTGATCACCGGCCTGGCCGCCCAGTTCTTCCTGCACACCTCCCCCGTCCGCTCGGGCGGGCGGATCAGCGTGACCCCGGCCGTCCTGTTGTCGGTCTGGCTGGTGTGCCTGCTGCTGGCGCTGAGTCAGGCCTCCGACTGGGGCTGGGGCTCGGCCCGGGTGATCGGCCTGCTGGTGGCCGGTGTGCTGCTGGCCGCCGCCTGGATGGTCTCCGAACAGCGCGCCGCCACTCCCCTGGTCGACTTGCGCATGATGCGGCAGCCGGCGGTGTGGACCACCAACCTGGTCGCCCTCCTGGTCGGCGTCGGGATGTACGCGACCTTCGGCTTCCTGCCGCAGTTCCTCCAGACGCCCTCGTCGGCCGGCTACGGTTTCGGCTCCAGCGTCACCGCCTCCGGCCTGATCATGCTGCCCTGGCCGCTCACCATGTTCGTGTTCGGCACCGCCAACGGCCGGCTCACCGCCCGCTTCGGCTCCAAGGCCCTGGTGGTGGCCGGGTCGGCGATCTCCGTGCCGGCGTACGTCCTGATGACCGTCGCCCACGACCGGGTCTGGGAGCTGTGCGTGGCCACCGGGCTGCTCGGGGTGGGCCTCGGGCTGGCCTTCTCCGCGATGTCCAGCCTGATCGTCACCGCCGTCCCGGCCCACCAGACCGGCGTGGCCTCCGGCATGAACGCCAACATCCGCACCATCGGCGGCGCCGTCGGCGCGGCCCTGATGACCAGCATCGTGACCGCGCAGGCCGGCCCCGGCGGGCTGCCGAAGGAGTCCGGTTACGTGTGGGGCTTCGGCGCGCTCGCCGTCGCGACCGTCCTGGCGTTCCTGGCCGCGCTGCTGATCCCGCGCACCATGCCCGGCCACTTCTCCCCCGCCGCCTCCGGCCCGGCCGAACAGCCGGCCGCCGTCGCCGCGCACAGCTCCGCGGGCGACGCCTCGGCGTGACCCGCTGCCGGTACGTCACCGATCACGACGGTCACGACGGGACCGGGCCCGGTGCCGCCGCGCAGTCGCGGCCCCGGGCCCGGTGCGGCGTACGCCCGTACCCGGTACGGCAGTCGGGGTACGGGCACGGGCCGTCGTCGCCTCGGCCGGATGACGGGCGGCGCGGCAGCCGACGGCCGGTCAGATGGCCATCAGATGCTCGTTGGTGCGTTCTGCGCCGGTGAGGCGTACCTCGGCCAGGGACAGCGCGGCCCGCAGCGGCGGGCGGGGCTCGGCGAGCAGCGAGCCGACCGTGGCGCCCAGGGCGGTGACCCGGGCGTACGCGTCCTCGTGGGACAGGCCGAGCAGGTCGCGCGACGTGATGTAGATGACGCCGCCCGCGCTCGCCACGAAATCGGGGACGTAGGTGATGCCCCGGGCGGCGAGCAGGTCGGCGACGGAGTCGTCGGTGAGCTGGTTGTTGGCCGGGCCCACGATCAGCCGGCAGGCCAGGCCCGGGACGGTGTCGGGGGTGAGAATGCCGCCGACCGCGGCCGGGACGAAGATGTCGCAGCGCGTTTTGAGCACGTCCTCGGGGCGTATCCAGCCGTGCCCGTCCTGGCCGGCCTCCTCCTGCTTGGCCGGGTCGATGTCGCTGACCAGCACGCGGGCGTCGGTGAGGGCCCGGGCCACCAGCGCGCCGACCGAACCGTATCCGGAGATCAGGACGGTGCGGCCGGTCAGGGACTCGGTGCCGAGGACCGCCCGGGCGGCCGCGCGCAGGGCCGCCACCACACCGGCGGCGGTCGGCCCGCTGGAGGAACCGGTGCCGCCCTGCTCCTCGGGCAGGCACACCACGTGCGTCGTACGGGTGCGCAGCACGGCCATGTCGGCGGGGCCGGTGCCCACGTCCGGGCCCGCGGTGTAGCCGCCGCCCAATTCCTCGATCAGGTCGCCGAGGTCCTCCAGCGCCGCCTGCCGCAGCCGCGGGGTCGGTTCGGTGTCCGGCCCGAGCGCGATCACGCTCTTGGCGCCGCCGAAAGGCAGCCCGGCCGCGGCGGTCTTGTACGTCATCGCCTCCGACAGGCGCAGCGCGTCCTCCACGCCGTCGCGCCAGTCGGCGTAACGGCGCATCCGCACGCCGCCGACGGCCGGGCCGAGAGCGCGCGAGTGGACGGCGACAGCGATCGGGAGGCCGGAGCGGGTTCCGCGGCGGACGGTCACTTGTTCATGTCTCATACCGGAAAGCTAGGCTTCTGCCCCGCCGCCGCGGCCCCGCACCGAACGACGTTCGGCACCGGCGGCTCGGAGGTGGGCATGGACGAACTTGATTCGGCGATCGTGCGGGAGTTGCAGAGCGACGCGCGGCAGTCCAACCGCGACATTGCCCGGAAGGTGGGGATAGCGCCGTCCACCTGCCTGGAGCGGATCCGGCTGCTGCGGCGGCGCGGGGTGATCCTCGGCTACCACGCGGACGTGGACCTGCCCGCCCTCAACCGCGGGGTCCAGGCCATGGTCGCGGTCCAACTGCGCCCACTCGGCCGGGACATCGTGATGTCCTTCGAGCAGAGCGTCCTCGCCCTCCCCGAGGTCCTCTCCGTCTACACGATGACCGGCAGCGACGACTTCCTGGTCCACGTCAGCGCGCAGAGCATCGGCCACCTCCACGGCTTCCTCCTCGACCGCTTCACCAGCCGCCGCGAGGTGGTGAGCTTCCGCACCTCGATCATCTACCAGCACCTGCGGAAGACGGCCCCAGAGCCCCTGCCTCCGGCGGCGCGCTGACACCCTGTTTCGTGCGGCTGTCCCGTACGGCATCGGCGCCCGCCTCGTCCGCGTCCCCGGCGCCGACCACGTGCCGCACCGCGACGGGGCCGCGTCCGGGAACCGCTGGCTGGCCGAGGTGTGGGGATGAGCCTCGGGCCGCCGACGGAATCACACCGCGGCGGCGTGGAGGAGGTGGCCGATGGCGCGGCTGGTGGAGTCGTAGTCGTGGGTGTCGTTGGCGACCTCGCCGGTGAGGCGGTAGTCGCGCATGACGAGGACGCGGTCGGCGAGGGTGACCATTTCGGGGAGGTCGGAGGAGATGAGGAGGATGGCCAGGCCGTCGGAGGCGAGGTGGACGATGAGTTCGTGGAAGGCGGCCTTGGTGCGGACGTCGATGCCGACGGTGGGTTCGTCGATGATGAGGATGTCGCAGTCGGCGGCGAGCCATTTGGCGAGGCTGATCTTCTGCTGGTTGCCGCCGGAGAGCTGGCCGGCGAGCTGGGCCGGGCCGGACAGGCGGATGCCGAGGCGTTCCTGGTAGGTGGTCAGCAGGTCGCGTTCGTCGCGGTCGCGGATCAGGCCGGCCCGGGACAGGCGGTTCCACACGGTGACCGCGACATTGCGGGTGAGGGGTTGCTGGAGGAAGACGCCCTCCTCCTTGCGGTTCTCGCTGACGTAGCCGATGCGGTGGCGGTGCAGGGCCTGGCCGACGCTGGTGATGCGGGTGGGGCGGCCGTGGACCTGTACGGTGCCGGCGGTGACGGGGTGCAGGCCCAGGACCGCGCGGGCCAGTTCGCTGCGGCCCGCGCCGACCAGTCCGTACAGGCCCAGGATCTCGCCGGGGCGTACGGACAGGGACACGTCCCGGTGGCCGAGGGCGGTGGCGACGCCGTCGAGCCGCAGGGCGGGGGCCGTGCCGGGGGCGACGGGGGCCTTGTCGAGGCGGCGGGCGGCGTGGGCGCGGCCGACCATGAGGTTGACGATTTCCTCCTGGGTGTAGTCGGCCAGCGGGTGGGCCTCGGCGACGCTGCGGCCGTCGCGCAGGACGGTCACGGTGTCGGCGACGGCGAAGACCTCTTCGAGCTTGTGGCTGACCAGCACGACCGCGCGGCCCTCGTCGCGCAGCCGGCGGACCACGCCGAAGAGGTGCTCGGTCTCCTCCGCGGTGAGGGAGGCGGTCGGCTCGTCCAGCAGCAGCACCCGGCTGTCGGTGGCGAGCGCCTTGGCGATCTCCACGAGCTGCATCTGCGCCACCGACAGCGCGGAGACCGGCCGGTCCACGTCCAGCCGCACGCCGAGCCGGTCCAGGCAGCCCCGGGCCAGCTCGCGCATCGCGGCCCGGTCGACCAGGCCGCGGCGGCGCGGGGTGGACTGCAGGGCGATGTTCTCGGCGACGGAGAAGGCGGGGATGAGGTTGCGTTCCTGGTGCACGACGCCGATCCCGGCCCGCTGGGCGTCCTGCGGGCCGGAGAACCGTACCTCGTGCAGGCCGGCGTCGGTGTCGGAGGGGCCCTTCACCAGGTCGGTCGCCGGCCCGGGCTCCTTGCCGTGGGCCCCTGCGTCGTCGCGCGGTACGAGGATGCGGCCGCCGTCCGGCCGCAGCACCCCGGTCATGATCTTGATGAGCGTGCTCTTGCCCGCGCCGTTCTCGCCGAGCAGGGCGTGCACGCTGCCCGGCTGGAGGCGCAGGGTGGCCCCGTCCAGGGCCCGGACCCCGGGGAAGGTCTTGACCAGGCGGTCCGCGAGATACGTCATGGGGTCCCTCCGGCCCGGGGGCGGCGCAGTTGGGTGATCAGGACGGCGCCGAGGACGACGGCGCCGACGATGAGGTCCACCCAGTCGGGGTTGATGGAGTACTGGGCCTGGGCGACGTCGACCAGACGGATGATCAGGGCGGCCAGGCAGGTGCCGAGCACGCTGACGACCCCGCCGGCCAGGGCGACGCCGCCGATGATGGGCGCGGCGAAGCTGGGCAGCAGCAGGTCGTCGCCGATGGTTGCGTTGACCGAGCCGGACAGCGCGACGACCATCACGCCGGCCGCGCCGGCCAGCAGGCCGGACACGAGGTGGGCGACGACCAGGGAGCGGTCGTTGGACACGCCGGAGAGCCGGGCGGCCAGCGGGTTGCCGCCGCTGGCCAGCAGCCGCCGGCCGAGGGGGACGCTGCGGAAGAAGAAGGCCACGAGGATGGCGATGGCGACGGCGGCCAGGAACACCGTGGGCACGCCGAGCACCGAGCCCTGGCCGAGCGAGACCAGCCGGTGCGAGTAGCCCTGGTACGTGGCGGTGCCGTGCACGCCGTACCGCAGGCCGTCGATGATCGTCATGGTGGCGAGGGTGACGACGAACCCGTTGATCCGGGTGAGCACCACCAGCAGGCCGTTGACCAGGCCGATGGCGGCGCCGGTGAGGAGCGCGCCGGCCACCGCGAGCCAGGCGGGCAGGCCGGCCGCGACCATCAGCCAGGCGCAGACCATGGCGCAGAAACCGGTCAGCACACCGACGCCGAGGTTCATCTGGCCGACGCTCAGCACCGCCATCTGGGACAGGCCGATCACCATGGGCACGGCCAGGAACTGGAAGATCGCGGTGAGGGTGCCGCCGGAGACGACGGCGCCGTGGGTGGTCGCGGCGAGCACCACGTATCCGGCGACGGCGAGCGCGGCGAGGGTGGTCTCGGTGCCGGCGATCCGCTCCGGCAGGCGCGGGAGCCGCGGCCGCCGTTCGGGCGGGGTGAGGGTGGTCATGCGCCGCCTCCTCGGCGTTCGGCGACGACGTGCCGGACGCGGTCCAGGGACAGCGCGGCGAGCAGCACGAGGCCGATGAAGATCTTGAGCTTTTCCACCTGGAACTGCAGGAGGGTCAGGCCGGTCTGGATGACCTCGGTGATGGCTGCGCCGAGGACGGTGCCGATGACGCTGACCGCGCCGCCGGCCAGCAGGGTGCCGCCGAGCACCGGGCCGAGGAAGGACGGCAGCAGGAACTGGCTGCCGATGTCGGCGGAGAAGGCGCCGTTGTTGATGGCCAGCAGGAAGCCGGCGAGTGCGGCGAGCAGGCCGGACAGGCTGTGGGCCTGCACCACCCGGCGGGCGGTGGGGATGCCGGAGAGTTCCGCCGCCTTGAGGCCGGAGCCGGTCATCAGGATCTCCCGGCCGAGCCGCGCGTACCGGAACAGCAGCCCGACGGCCAGCGCCGCGACCAGGGCGATCGGCACGATCAGCGGGACGGGCGGGCCGCAGACGCTGCCGGTGCAGTAGTCGCTGAAGGTGTCGTTGCGCAGCGAGTCCATGCCGGCCGGGTGGACGTGGAAGGCGACGCCGTCGCCGACCCCGCTGTAGAGCAGGGAGACCAGGCCGACCAGGCCGAAGTCCAGGGCGAGGGTGACCACGAAGGAGTTGACGCCGGTGGCCTGGATGGTCCAGCCCGCGGCGGCGCCGACCAGGGCGCCGACGGCCAGGCCGATCAGCAGGCCGACCGGCAGCGGCACGGACAGCTTGTCGTACGCCCAGCCCATCGCGAAGGCGGAGACGGCGGCGATCCGGCCGACGGCGAGGTTCATATGGCCCAGCGAGAGCACCGACAGCTGGGCCAGGCCCACCACGACGGTGACGCTGAGGTCGGCCTGCATCGGCTCAAGGGTGAGGCTCGTGTTGAGGAACTCCGAGCGCAGGGAGGAGAAGACCACCACCAGGATCACGAGCAGGACGAGCAGGCCCAGACGCGGGTTGGCCCACAGCGGCAGCGCGCGGACGGGCACCGGGACGGCGGGGTCGGGGGCCGGGAGGGCCGCGTCGGAGGCGGCGGGCGGGGAGGGCGGGGCGTGCGGCGGTCTGCTCATCGTCATTCCTTTCGCAGCGCGTCGATGGCGTCGCGGTCCCAGTCGATGCCGAGTCCCGGGGCGGCCGGCACGTGGGCCATGCCGTCGCGGACGGTCAGCGGGGTGCGGGTGATCGCCGTCAACTGCGGGATGTACTCGAGATAGCGGCCGCCGGGCACGGCGGCGGCCAGGCTCACGTGCAGCTCCATCAGGAAATGCGGGCACATGGGCACGTTGTGGGCCTCGGCCAGGTGGGCGACCTTCAGCCAGGGGGTGATGCCGCCGATGCGGGCGACGTCGGCCTGCACGATGCCCGCCGCGCCCTGCCGCAGGTACTGGGCGAACTGGCCGGCCGAGTAGAGGGATTCGCCGACCGCGACGGGGATGGAGGTGGCGGCGGCGAGCGCCGCGTGACCGGCGATGTCGTCGGCGGGCAGCGGCTCCTCCAGCCACAGCAGGCCGGCCGGTTCCAGCAGCGCCGCGCGGCGGACCGCCTCGGCGGCGGTCATCGACTGGTTGGCGTCGACCATCAGGTCCACGTCCGGGCCGACCGCCCGGCGCACGGCGGCCAGCCGCTCGGCGTCCTCGGTCGCGGACGGCTTGCCGATCTTGACCTTGATGCCGCGCAGGCCGCGTTCGACGGCCTGCCGGGCGCCGGCCACGAGTTCGTCCTCGGTCAGGTGCAGCCAGCCGACCTCGGTGTCGTACAGCGGGATGCGGTCGCGGGCGCCGCCGGCCAGCAGCCACAGCGGCAGTCCGGTCTGCCGGCCGCGCAGGTCCCACAGCGCGGTGTCGACGGCGGCCAGGGCGAGGGAGGTGATGGCGCCGACCGCGGTGGCCCGGGTGGCGGAGAACAGGTCGAGCCAGACCGCCTCCACCCGCCGGGCGTCCTGGCCGGGCAGCCGCGGCAGCAGGTAGTCGCGCAGCAGCGCCAGAACGGCGGTGCCGCCGGTGCCGATGGTGTACGAGTAGCCCGTCCCCTGGCCTCCGTCGGCGGTGGTGATCTCGACGAAGACGGTCTCCTGCTTCAGGAACGACTGGACGGCGTCGGTGCGTTGCGCCTCGACGGGCAGGTCGACGAGGTATGCCTCGGCGCGGGTGATGGTGGACAACGGGTGCTCCTCGTCAGGGACGTGCGCGACGGCTTGCGCGGTGAGGTGCGCGGCGGCTTGTACGTCGGCTCATACGGCGACTCAGGCGTCGGCTCATGCGGCGCAGGACAGGTAGCTGCCGTCGAAGTCCTTCTTGAGCTGGGCGGTCTTGGCCTGGCGGTCGTTGTCGTACGTGCCGACGTTCGCGGAAGTGACCACGAAGGAGCCGGAGTCGACGGTCAGGCCGGGGGTGCGCATGGTGCAGCCGCCGGCCAGCTTCATCAGGACGTACGAGCCCACGTACGCCTGGCCCACCGGGTTCTGCACCACGGAGGCGGTCACCGAGCCGTCCTTGATGTCGGCCAGGATCGTCGGGTCGTCGTCGATGGCGACGACCTTGATCGGCAGGCCGGCCTTCTTGACCGCGGCGGCCGAGGCGACGGCCGGGTTGTAGGCGGTGTTGACGATGCCGCCGATGGCGGAGCCCTTGGCGGCGAGCAGGTCGGCGACGGCCTTCTGCGCGGTCTGAAGGTCCGTGTCGATGTCGGTGACGGTCTGCACCAGGGTGACCTTGCCGCCGGTCTCGGCGACGGCCTTGGCCACGCCGGCCTCGCGGCGCGCGGTGTTGGAGTCGGTCTTGTTGCCGGTCAGGTGGACCAGCTTGCCGTGCCCGCCCATGGCGGCGATCGCGGCCTTGGCCGCCTTGTAGGCGGCCTGTTCGACGTCGGTGGACAGGCAGAAGTCGGCCTCGTCGGTGCTGCCGGCCGGGCAGGAGCCGAGGGAGGCGACGTGGAAGCCCTGCCGCTTGAGGTCGCTGAAGGTGGAGTTGATGTTGTCCGGGGAGACCCCGAACACCCCGAAGGCGTTGTAGCCGTGCGCGGCCAGGGACTTCAGGACGGAGTTCTGGGTGGTCTGGTCCCAGCCGGAGGTCTCGTTGAAGGTGACCTGGCCGAGGCCGAAGTCGGTCTTCGCCTTCTGCAGGGTGGGCTTCCAGGGCTGGAAGTAGGGGTGCGGTCCGCCGGGGACCAGCGCGACGCCGACCTTCGCGGCGGACAGGCCGTGGCCGGCGGCGGAGTGGGTGTCGGACTTCTTGGCGCAGCCCGCCGCGGCGACGGCCAGGGCGAGCAGGCCGGCGGACAGCGCGAGGGTGCGGCGGGTGAGGCTGGAGCGCATGACTTACCTCTCTGTAAGTCCTGTGTACGTGTGAAGGGGCGCGCGGATGCCGCGGGCCCGGGGGTGTGCGCCGGGACGTTGCCCGGGGTGTGCCTGGGGGTGTTGCCGGGGGTGTTCCGGGGGTGTTCCGGGGGCCTTTCAGGCCGACGGCTCGGCGGTCTCGACGTAGGGCAGCAGGGCGGCGGGGTAGTCCAGGCCGGCGGGCAGGGCGATGCCGGGGCCGACGGGCGCGTGCACGTAGCCCTCGCCGTCGATCTCCGGCTTCTTGCGGACGTCGGTGCTGGTGATCAGCGACTCGTAGTAGGTGGTGTTGGAGATGGCCATCGACAGGTGCCGGCTGGGGATCTCGTCGCCGAGCACCTCCGCGCGCAGCCGGAAGGAGTCGGCCAGGTGCGCGGTGCGCATGGCGCCGGTGATGCCGCCGCGGGTGGAGGCGCTGGCCCGTACGCCGAAGGTGGCCGCGCCGGCGGCGATGAAGTCGGCGGTGTTCATGTGGGCGCCGTCGGAGGTCTCGGCGACCAGCAGCGGGATGTCCACGGCGCGGGCGAGCCGGGCGTAGGCGGTCACGCTGAACTCGCGCATCGGCTCCTCGTACCAGAGGAAGCCGGCGTCGTGCAGGGCGCGGCCGAGCAGGACCGCGTCGGGCAGGTCGAAGCCGGCCGAGCCGTCGTACATCAGCGGCACGTCGTCGCCGACGTGCTCGCGCAGCCGCCGGCCGAGTTCGGCGTCGGCCCGGGCGTCGCCGAAGGCGTGCAGCTTGACCGCCTGGTAGCCGAGCTCCAGGCAGGCGGTGGCCACGTCGAGGAACTCGGGGATGTCCCGGAAGGTGACCGTGGACGCGTAGGCGGGGATCTTGGTGCGGAAGCCGCCGAGGAGCTGCCACACCGGGCGGTCGGCGATCCGGCCGGCCAGATCCCACAGGGCGATGTCGACCAGGCCGAGCACGGGGAGCGGGAACTCCTCGGTCCGGTCCAGCTCCCAGACCCGGTGCCACAGCAGTTCGCGCTGGAGCGGGTCCTTGCCGGTCAGTTCGGCGCGCAGGACGCGGTCGGCGATGTCCTCGACGGCGGCGGCCATGCCGGGGCGGGTGGCGAGCGCGACGCCGGTGGCGCCGGTGTCGGTGCCGATGCGCAGGACCGCCGCCTCGCCGTCGGGCGAGGACCCGAGCAGGCCCTTGCGCCAGGCGAAGGGCGGGCGGGGGCCGGGCAGCGGGATGCGGAACGTCTCGACATGGGTGATGTGCACGGGGAACCTCTCGTCACCAGGGGGCCGAGCAAGCGGCTGCAACGTAATTCGTAATACGAATGCCGTCAAGGGGTCGCGTCGACTATGCTCCGGCCCGAGGACCTACCGGAGAACGGATGCCATGAGCCCTGCTCAGCCGCCGCACGATCTGCCGCACGAGCCGCCCTACGATGCGCCGCACGACCCGCTTCACGATGCGGGGCCGGACGGACCGGCTGCCCCTCCCGCCGCGGAGAGCGCGCCCAAGCTGCCGTCCTGGCCGCGCCGGCCCAAGCGGCTGGCCACCGCTGTGGTGGAGGACCTGGTCGACCGCATCGTGGGCCGGGAGTTGCCGGAGGGCAGCGCGCTGCCCATCGAGCCGGTGCTGTGCGAGATGTTCGCGGTGAGCCGCACGGTGATCCGGGAGGCGGTCAAGTCACTGGAGGCCATGCGGCTGGTGCACGCCCAGCAGGGGCACGGCACCCGGGTGCGCAGCTCCGACGAGTGGGACCTGCTCAACCCGGTGGTGCTGGCCGCGAGCGTCCGGCACGACGCGGAACTGTCGATCCTGGAGGACATGGTCGCCACCCGCCGCGCCCTGGAGTCCGAGATGGCCGGGCAGGCCGCCGACCGCGCCGACGCCCGTCAACTGCGCCGGATAGAGGCGGCGTTCGCGCTGATGCTGGCCGAGGAGCACGACCCGGCCCGCTTCCTGCGCGCGGACCTGGAGTTCCACGACACGATCATGGTGGCTTCCGGCAACCGGGTGGGCCGCGCGGTGGTCCGTACGATCAACGCCGAGGCGTTCCGCAGCCTGCGCTACATCGGCGAGACCACGGTGAAGGACTGTCAGGACTCCAACGCCGAGCACCGCCTGATCTGGGAGCGCGTCCAGGCCCACGACCCCGAGGGCGCGGCCCGCGCGATGAACGACCACATCCTGCGCTCCTGGCTGCACCGGCGCCCCACACCGCCGGCGGCCCGGGCCGCCGACTCGGGCCCGGGCTCGGGTTCCGCCTCCGTCTCCGTCTCCGTCTCCGCCGACGCTGCGGGACTTGACGGCGGGTCCGGGCCGGCGGACGCGGACTGATCACGCGGGGCGGTGCTCCGTACGGGGGCGGGCCCGGCGCAGGAGGGCGAAGACCAGGAGGGCGCCGGTCACGGTGAGGGCGGCGTCGATCAGGACGGCGAGGGTGACGCCGCCGAGGACCGCGTCGGCGGCGGCTTCGTGGGTCTTGAGGGCGTGGATGCGGCTGTTGGCGATCGCACTGAGGACGGGGATGCCGGCGGTGATGCCGACCTGCTGGGTCATGGAGGTGAGGCCGGTGGCCAGGCCCTGTTCGTCGTCGGCCAGGCCGGAGGTCGCCGTGACCATGTAGGAGACGACGGCGACCATGTGGCCGAAGCCGCCGATCGAGGTGGCCGCGATGACTAGGGCGACGCTGCCGTGGCCGTGGCCGACGAAGAACAGTGCGGCGGTGGACAGGCCCTGTACGAGCAGGCCGGCGGGCAGTACGTTCCGGCTGCCGAACCTGGCGATCAGCCGGGGCGCGGCGACACCGCCGAGCAGTGCGGTGACACCCGTGAGGGCGAAGACCAGGCCGGCGGCCAGCGCCGAGTAGCCCAGGGTCTCCTGGAGGTACAGCGTCATCAGGAAGATCGCCGCGGTCTCCATGGTGAAGGTGGCCAGGCCCCCGAGGTTGCCCCAGCTCACGGTGGGCCGGGACAGGAAACGCAAGGGGGCCAGCGGCTGCTCGACCCGCATCTCGACCGCGACGAAGACGGCGAGCAGCACCACGCCCACCGCCATCGCGGCCAGGCCGGGTGCGTTGCCCCAGCCCTTGGCGCCGAGGGTGGAGATGCCGTAGATCAGCGCGGCCAGGCCCAGGCTCACCGTGACCGCGCCGGGGACGTCGGGCCTGCCGCCGCGCTCGGCTCGGCTCTCGGCGACCACCATCGGGACCAGCACGAGGACGGCGACGCCCACCGGCACATTGATCAGGAACGCCCAGCGCCAGCTCACCACGCCGGTGAGGACGCCGCCGAGGACCGCGCCGATGGTGAAGCCGGCCGACAGCAGGGCGCCGTTCAGGCCCAGCGCCCGGTCGCGCAGCGGCCCTTCGGGGAAGGACGTGGTGAGCAGCGACATCGCCGCGGGGATGACGATGCCGGTGGCCAGGCCCTGGACCACCCGGGCGGTCAGCAGCACGGCGGGCGAGCCGGCCAGGCCGCCCAGCAGCGACGCGGCGACGAGCAGCCCCATCCCCGTCAGCAGCATCCTGCGCCGGCCGAGCCGGTCGGCCACATTGCCGAACACCAGGGTGAAGCTCGCCGAGGTCAGCGCGAAAGCGGTCGCGATCCACTGGAAATCGGCCAGGGCGAAGCCCAGGTCCTTGCCGATGACGGGAATCGCGACATTGAGGATCGAGAAATCGGCCGACACGATGAACTGGGCGCCGAGCAATACCGCGAGGACGGTTTTCTGCCGCCCGGTCATGAAAGCGGGCGACGGGCTGTTCTTCGTGGCGGACACTTCGTCGAGTGTCGACATGCGGGTGGGCCTCTCATTTTCCGGCATTCCAGGGGCACAAGCACTCCTGATTCACCGTAGGGGCGCCCACCAGCGCGAACCGGCCCCGGTACACCGCAGGTTCGGCGCCGTACATCCAAAGTGACACCGGCCGGATCCGGCGGGATCAGTTCTTCGCGCGGCCGTCCGCGGCGTCGCGTCCGGAGCGGCGGGCGACGGGGGCCGGGGCGATAAGGCCGGCGTCCTGAGCCTTGTTCACGGCGTCGATACGGGACACCGCGCCGAGCTTGCCGAAAATGTTGTGCAGGTGGCGCTTGACGGTGCCCTCGGTGATGCCGAGCCGCCCGGCGATCTGGCGGTTGCTGAGCGCCTTGGCGACCAGGTCCAGCAGACCGCGTTCCCGGGCGGACAGCGGCCCCTCCGCCTCGGCCGTACCGGCAACGGCGCCGAGAGCGGCCGGATCCGGGACGGAGACCAGCACCGCCCGGTCGTCGCTCATCGCGCTGCGGATCACCGACACCAGGTGCTGCCGGCTGACGTCCTTGCTCAGGTACCCGCGCACGCCGAGCCGCAGCATGTCCCGTACGAAGCCCGGCGAGTCGTACATGCTCAGGATCACCACCCGGCTGGCGGGCGAGACCTCGCACAGCCGCTGCACGGCCAGCGCGGCCGGGATGCCGGGCATGTCGATGTCCAGCAGCACCAGGTCCGGGCGCAGTTCACGGGCCGCGGCCACCGCCCGGCTGCCGTCGCCGACGTCCGCGACGACCTCGAAGCCCGGCTCGGCGTTCAGCGATTCGCGCAGCGTCTCGCGCAGGATCGCGTGGTCGTCCACGAGCATGATGGTGATCCGGGCGGCGCCGGAGCGGTCGGCGGCGGTGGTCACGGCAGCGGCAGCCGGATCTCGACCCGGGTCCCGGCGCCCGCGGGCGGCACCGGGCCGGAGACCGTGACCGTACCGCCGAGCGCGGCGGCCCGCTCCCGCATCGAGGTCAGCCCGAAGCCGCGGCGTCCGCCGGACCCGGATCCTGGCTCGGACCCGGACCCGGCCCCTTGCCCGGGCCCGCCGGGCGCGATCCCCCTGCCGTCGTCCGCCACCACCGCGGTGATCGCCTCCGACGTGATGTCGACCCGTACGGTCGCCGCCTCGGCCGCCGCGTGCGCGAACACGTTGCGCAGCGCCTCCCGCACGATCAGGAACAGCTCGCGCCGGTGCCCGTCGGGAATGAGCAACTGGCTGCCCGCGACCCGCACATGCACCGCGGTACGCCCCGCACCCGCGCTGTCGGCGAAGGACACGATCTCCTTCTCCAGGTCCACCGACGGCGGTTCGGAGAACTCGGCGATCAGCCGCCGCGCGATCAGCAGCGCCGAAGCCAGGTGCTCCCGCGCCCCGCCGACCCGTTCCGCGGCGGCCTGCGGGTCGCCGTCCCGGTACAGCTCACTCAGCTCCAACTGCCGTAAGGCGATGCTCAGTTCGTGTCCCAACTCGTCGTGCACCTCGCGGGCGAGCCGCCGCCGCTCGCGCTGCCGGGCGTCCTGGGCGCTGCGCACGATGTAGGCGTCGTACGAGTCCCCGGGCGGCCGGCCGTCCGCGGCCAGGTTGCGGTGCAGCACGGTCAGCGCCCGCCCGATCTCCGGCACCAACTCGGGGCGTCGCACCGCCAGCGGCAGCAACTCCTTGAGCACGATGTCCATCAGCAGACCACCGCGGCCCGGGGTGCCGTCCGGCTCGTCACGTTCCTCCGGAGTAGCCACGGCATCCGCCCGGTCCACCAGATCCGCCGGGTCCGCCGCTCCCCCGGCGCCCACCGGCCCGTACGAGCTGCTTGGGACCCGCCCGAGGCCGGCTTCCCCGCCCCGGTCGTACCCCTCGTCGAGCTCCCTGACGGTGGCCGCCAGCAGTTCGTCCGCCCGCTCCATGCAGGCCGGCAGTACGGAAGGGTCGCTGCCCAGCGCGCTGCCCGTCTCGCGCAGCCGCCGCTCCAGCGCCCGCAGGATGTCCGGGCGGCGCGCGTCCAGCACAGCGCTCACCGATATCTCGGCGGTCGGGACGTCGTGCGGCATGGGCGCCCCCAGAATCGCGGAACAGCGTGATCACGGCCACCGGCACGGGCATCGCAATCCTATACCGGCGGTGATTTCCCATCAGCTCAGCGTGTTCCGGGGCCGAGCCGGCTTTGCCTCGGAGGCAACAGCGCGTACCCACACCCTCACCCACTGTGAGGACTCTGTAACGCCCCTTTATTCCGGATGACGCCATCCGGTAATCGCCGCTGGCTGAAGTGGTGCCCACAACGCGGCGGCGAGGTGTCGGCACCTCGGCGCCCCGCATGGAAGGACGTCATGCCTGAGATCTATTTCCATGTGCGCTGGCCCGACGGCACGACCGAGCGCTGCTACTCGCCCTCCACCGTGGTCGAAGACTACGTCACGGCGGGCGCGGTGTACGACCTCGCGGACTTCGTGGGGCGCAGCCGTACCGCGCTGGGGATCGCGAGCGACCGGGTGCGGGCCACGTACGGCTTCGCCTGCACCGGCGCGTCCGACCAGCTCACGCGGATCGAGCGGGTCGCCGCGGGGTACGCGGGACAGGCCGGGGCGAAGGTCACCGTCGAGTCGATCGTGAACGCCGACGGGAGCCCGCGGTGAGCGCGCGGTGGCCGGGCGGGACCCACTACCCGGTGGCCGTCGTCGGCGGCGGCCAGGCCGGGCTGTCGGTCAGCTACTGCCTGCGCGAGCGCGGCGTCGAGCATGTGGTGATCGAGGCGCACGAGGTGGGCCACGAGTGGCGCGAGCGCCGCTGGGACTCCTTCTGCCTGGTCACTCCCAACTGGCAGTGCAAGCTGCCGGGTTTCCCCTACCGGGGCACGGACCCGCACGGCTTCATGGTCCGTGACGAGATCGTCCGCTACCTCCAGGACTACGCGGCGCACTTCCGGCCGCCGCTGGTGGAGGGGGTCCGCGTCACCGGGCTGCGGCGCTCGCCGGCCGGGATCTTCGAACTGGCTACCACGGCGGGGGACATCACCGCCGGCCAGGTGGTGGTGGCCACCGGCCCCTACCACACCCCCTCGGTGCCGGTGATGGCCCAGCGGCTGCCGGCCGGGATCGCGCAGCTCCACTCCTCCGCCTACCGCGGCCCGGACCAGCTCCCCGACGGCGCGGTGCTGGTGGTCGGCACCGGCCAGTCCGGCTGCCAGATAGCCGAGGACCTGCACCTGGCGGGGCGCACGGTCCACCTGGCGGTGGGCAGCGCGCCGCGGGTGGCCCGCTTCTACCGCGGCCGGGACTGCGTGGCCTGGCTGGACGAGATGGGGCACTACGCCAGGTCCATCGACGAGTTCGAGGACGCCGGCGCAGTACGGATGCGGGTCAACCACTACGTCACCGGGCGCGACGGCGGCCGGGACATCGACCTGCGGGCCTTCGCCCGGGACGGGATGCGGCTGTACGGGCGGCTGACCGGGATCGACGGCCGCGCGCTGGAGTTCGGCGCCGGCCTGGCGGCCGACCTCGACCACGCGGACGCGGTGGCCGAGGGCATCAAGGACGCGATCGACGCGTACATCGCCGCGCGCGGGATCGGCGCGCCGGACGAGCCGCGGTACACGCCCGTGTGGCGGCCGCCGCCGGGACCGGCCCGGCTCGACCTCGCTGAGGCCGGGATCACCGGCGTGATCTGGTGCACCGGATTCACCCGCGACCACCGCTGGATCGAGGTTCCGGCCTTCGACGGCCGCGGCTACCCGATGCACTGGCGCGGCATCACCAGCACCCCGGGCCTGTACTTCCTGGGCCTGCCCTGGCAGTGGTCGTGGGGGTCGGGACGGTTCGAGGCGGTGGGCCGTGACGCGGAGTTCCTGGCGAACCACATCGACGCCTCGCGCCGGTACGCCGATGTCTGCGGCACCCTGACCGGCGCGCCCGCCGAGTTGACCACCGCGCTGCCGGTGGGCTGAGGGGAGCCGCGCCATGATCACCACGACGACCGCGCCCGTGTCCGACGCCCACCGCCACATCGGCGTACTGCCCGCGTACCCCTTCTACGGCGGGCCGCCGGTCGGCCCGGACACCACCGCCCGGGCCACCGTCGCACAGCTCATCGCCGACCTGGACGCAGAGGGCACCGAACGCGCCCTGGTCATCCCCAACTACGGCGTGCCGGACCCGGCGATCGCCTTCTCCTTCAACGAACTGGCCGTCGAGGCCGCGCAGCGCGACGACCGGATCCGGGCCGGGCTGTGGGTCTCGCCGCGCCCGGAGGACGAGGCGCGCACCGAAAAGGCGCTCGCCCTGGCCGGCGAGCGGGGCGTGAAGGCGCTCAAGCTCAGCTTCCTGCTCGGCGGGCGCCCCACCGACCCGGCCTGCCGCCCGCAGCTCGACCGGATCTTCGCCACCGCCGGGCGGTACGGCCTGGTGGTGCACGTGCACACCTCGCCCGGCGCCGCCTCCGACATCGACCAGGTCGGCCACCTGGTGGAGCAGTACGCCGACACCGTCGCGGTGCACCTGGTGCACTTCGGCGGCGGGATGAGCGGCCACATCAAGCTGGCCGGCGGCCGGTTCTTCGACTGGATCGCGGCCGGCAAACGCGTCTACACCGACCTCTCCTGGGCCATCGGCTTCGCGCCCCGCTGGCTGGCCCGGGAGATCGAGCACCGCGGCATCGGCCACGACCGGGTGCTCTTCGCCAGCGACCAGCCGTGGGGCGACTTCGCCGGGGAGTACGCCCGGCTCGCCGCGGCGACGGCCGGCGGCGAACTGGGCGAGCGCGTCTTCCGGGACACCTTCGCCGCGCTCTACGACTGACCCCGGCCCCGACTCCGGCACCGACCCGCCCCCTCATCCGCGACCCGCCGTCCGCGGCCCCGCGACCGTACCTCCGCAGCCCTCGTACCTCCGTGACCCCCGAACCCCCCGCCAGGAGACACCCATGTCCGAATCCGCCCTTCCCGCCGTGTCCGCCGACCTCACCGAGGCCGAGCAGAAGTCGCTGGCTGAGATCCCGCACCCCTCGCTTCCCGAGGGCTCCAGCATCTACGGCTCGACCAAGGTCTTCCCCGACTACCGGGCGGAGAACGGCGAGTCGTACTTCACCCTCGTGCACGGCATCGCCCACGAGTCGTCGGTGTCCTTCGTCGCGGTCCTCCAGGCCACCCGCGCGCTGCGCAAGGGCTTCGAGACCGCCATCTACTTCTACGGCCCCGGCTCCCTCAACTGCCTGGCCACCCGCGGCTTCCCGACCACCGGCAACTCCGCGTTCCCCGGCGAGCACAACATCAACAACCAGCTCCGGACGTTCATCACCGAGGGCGGCAAGGTCTACTGCTGCCGGTTCGGGCTGTCCCTGCACGGCGCCCGGGAGGAGGACCTGATCGAGGGCGTCATCCCCACCCACCCGCTCGACGTCCAGGACGCGCTGATCCACTACGCGCGCAAGGGCGCCATCATCAACTCCACCTACCAGCTCTGAGGGGCACACCGTGAGCGTTGGCACCGGATCGACGGCGGTGGACGTGCGGATCGCGACCCGCGCCGAACTCGCCCTGCACGGAGTGGCGCTGGAGACACCCGTGCGCCGGCCGGACGGCGCGGGGCCCAGCGACGACGGCCACGTCCTGGTCGACGGTGCCGGCGCCGCCCTCCCCCGCAACCCGAACAGCCCCTACTCGGTGCGCGACGGCCGGGTGTGGCTCGGCGACCAGGACACCGGGCTCACCCTGACCCCTGTGCGGCGGCCGAGGTTCTACGACCTGACGACCGCCGACGGGATCCCGTACGAGCGGATCGCCCGCCTGCACGGCGCCGACGTGCTCGCCACCACCGTCGTGCAGACCTGCATCCGCTACGCCGAGGCCGACCGCTGCCGCTTCTGCACCATCGAGGAGTCGCTGCGCGCGGGCGCCACCGTGGCCGCCAAGACCCCGGCGCAGCTCGCCGAGGTCGCCGAGGCGGCCGTGCGGCTGGACGGCGTGCGGCAGATGGTGATGACCACCGGCACCACCACCGGGCCGGACCGCGGCGCCCGTGCCCTGGCCCGGTCGGTGCGGGCGGTGCTCGCGGCCGTGCCCGGGCTGCCGGTGCAGGTGCAGTGCGAGCCGCCCGGCGACCTGGCCTGGATCCGGGAGTTGCGGGACGCCGGGGCCACCGCCATCGGCATCCACGCCGAGGCGCTGGACGACGAGGTGCGCAGGGCCTGGATGCCGGGCAAGTCGACCGTGCCCATGGCGGAGTACGAGGCGGCGTGGGACGAGGCGGTACGGGTCTTCGGCCGCAACCGGGTCTCCACCTACCTGCTGGTGGGCCTGGGCGAGGACCCGGACGAGCTGATCGCGGGTGCGGGGCGGCTGATCGAACGGGGCGTGTACCCGTTCGTGGTGCCCTTCCGGCCGATGCGCGGCACGCTGGCCGCCCGCGACGGGATCGGCGCGCCGAGCGCGGAAGTGCTGCGGTACGTCACGCGCGGCGTGGCGGACAAGCTGAGCGCGGCCGGAATGCGCGGCGCCGACCAGCGGGCCGGCTGCGCGGCGTGCGGGGCGTGCAGCGTGCTGCCGGCAGCGGGCGGGTGACGCGGTGTACCTCGACGGATCCGCGCTCGCGCCGGCCGTGGACCACCCGCAGGACATCCTGGCGCTGCTCGGCGACCGCAGCACCCTGGCCCGCCGGCCCGCCTTCCGGATCGAGGAGGCGGACGGCCGGGCGGACCTGGCCGCCTACCTGCGGCTGCGCCGGGAGACCTTCGTCCACGAACAGGAGCTGTTCGCCGCCGACGACCGCGACGGGCGCGACGGCGACCCCCGTACGATCGTGCTGATCGCCCGGGACGACCAGGGCACGGTGGTCGGCGGGGTCCGGCTCGGCCCGGTGGACGACGGGCCGGACCTGGGCTGGTGGCAGGGCGGGCGGCTGGTCGTGACCCGCCGGGTGCGCGGCGGACGCGGCATCGGGGCGGCGCTGGTCCGCGCGGCCTGCGCCCGGGCGGAGGCCGCGGGCGTGCTGCGGTTCGACGCCACGGTGCAGGCCCGCGGCGAGGCGCTGTTCCGGAGACTGGGCTGGCAGCGGGTGCGCGACGTCACGGTCGCGGGCGCGCCGCACGTCCTGATGCGCTGGCCGGTCGAGCGGATCGCGGCCCTCTCGGCGGCCGTCAAGTCCCCGCTGGGACCGCTGCTCTCCGGTCTGCGGGCCGCCGGGACGCCCGCGCTCGGCGGCCCCGGCTTCGTCGGCGACGACGGCGCGCCGGTCCCGGGCACCGATGTGATCGCCGCGTGCGACGCCATTGTGCCGTCGATGGTCGAGCGGGACCCGGAGTGGGCGGGCTGGTGCTCGGTCCTGGTCAACGTCAACGACTTGGCGGCGATGGGCGCTTCGCCGCTGGGCCTGCTGGACGCGGTGGGCGCCCGGGACACCGCGCACGCGGCGGCCATCCTGGCCGGGCTGGAACGGGCTGCGCGGGCGTACGGCGTGCCCGTGCTCGGCGGGCACACCCAACTGGGGGTGCCGGCCGCCCTGTCGGTGACCGCGCTCGGCCGGACCCGCCGTCCGGTGCCGGGCGGTGGCGGCCGGCCGGGGCACGCGGTCCGGCTCACCGCCGACCTCGGCGGGGCCTGGCGGCCGGGCTACCGGGGCCGGCAGTGGGACTCGTCCTCCCACCGCCGCTCCGGCGAACTGCGCGCGATGACGGGCGCGGTGGCCGCCGCCCGGCCCGCGGCCGCCAAGGACGTGTCCATGGCCGGGATCGCCGGGACGCTGGGGATGCTGGCCGAGGCGAGCGGCTGCGGCGCGGTGCTCGACGTGGCCGCCGTGCCGCGGCCGCGTGCCGCGACCATGGGCGACTGGCTGACCTGCTTCCCCGGCTTCGCCGTGCTCACCGCGGACGAACCGGGCGCGCCCGCGCTGCCCGCGGGTCCGGCGACCGGCGCGGTGTGCGGGGAACTGACCGGCGGCCGCGGGGTCGGGCTGCGCTGGCCCGACGGAGACATCACTGAAGCGGTCACCGCCACGGTGACCGGAATGGGGACCGCATGACCACCCGCATGATCAGGGGGACCGCATGACCGCCCTTCGGATGGCGGCCGCCTCCGCCGCGTTCGGCCGCGACCTCGAAGCGGACTTCGCGGCGGCCGGCCGGCTGATCGAGGAGGCCAGGGAGCAGGGGGTCGGGCTGCTGGCACTGCCGGAGGCGTGCCTGGGCGGCTACCTGCTCAGCCTGGACGACGACGGGGAACTGGACGCCGGGCCGCCGGCGCTCGCCGCGGACGGCCCGGAGATCCGCCGGCTGGCCGCGCTCGCCGGATCGATGACGGTGGTCGCCGGCTACTGCGAGGCCGGGGCGGACGGCCGGCGCTACAACAGCGTGGTGTGCGTCACCGGCGACGGGGTGCTCGGCAACCACCGCAAGGTGCACCAGCCGCTGAGCGAGGACGCCTCCTACGCCTCCGGCGACCGTTTCCACGCCTTCGACACGCCGATCGGCCGGATCGGCATGATGATCTGCTACGACAAGGCGTTCCCGGAATCCGCCCGCGCGCTGGCGCTGGACGGCGCCGAGATCGGCGTGGTGGTGTCGGCCTGGCCGGGCGCGCGCACCGCCCCCGCGGCCGATCTGGCGAACGACCGCTGGAAGCGCCGGTTCGACCTGTTCGACCGGGCCCGCGCGCTGGAGAACCAGATCGTGTGGCTGTCGGCCAACCAAGCCGGTACGTTCGGGTCGCTACGCTTCGTCGGCAGCGCCAAGGTCGTCGATCCCGGCGGCGAGATCCTGGCCGGCACCGGCGTCGGACCGGGCCTGGCGGTCGCCGAACTCGACGTCGCCCGCGCCCTGGAGACCGCCCGCCGGTCCATGGGCCACCTGCGCGACCGGCGCCCGGAAACCTACACGTACGCAGGAGCAGCCAGCGCATGAGCACCGTCCGGATCGCGGCCGCGGCGGCCCACTTCGGCCGCGACCTGGAGTTCGACCTCGCGCGCATCGGCAAGATCGTGGAGGACGCCCGCGCGGCCGGCGCCGGGCTGCTGGTGCTGCCCGACGCCGCGCTCGGCGGCTACCTGGCCGACCTGCGGCACCCCGACCCGGACGCGCTGCCGCCCGCGCTCAAGCCGGACGACCCGCTGATCCCGCGCATCGCCGCGCTCGCCGCCGAGATGGTGGTGTGCGTCGGCTACTGCGAGGACGCCGGTGACGAGCGCTACAACGCCGCGGTGTGCGTGAGCGGCGACGGCGTCCTCGGCCGGCACCGCAAGGTGCACCTGCCGGCGGGCGAGGTCGCCGCCTACGCGCCCGGCGACCGGTTCGACGCCTTCGACACGCCGGTCGGCCGCGTCGGCATGCTCATCGACTACGACAAGACCTTCCCCGAGTCCGCCCGGTCGCTGGCCCTGGACGGGGCACAGGTCCTGGCCTGCCTGTCCGCCTGGCCCACCAGCACCACCAACCGGGCCCCGCGGATGGCCCAGGACCGCCAGGCCCGGCTGTTCGACCTGTACGACCAGGCGCGGGCCGCGGAGAACCAGGTGGTGCTCGCCTCCTCCAACCAGACCGGCTCGATGGGCGGGATGCGTTTCCTGGGCCAGGCCAAGGTGGTCGGGCCCGGCGGTGACATCCTCGCCCGCACCTGGGCCAAGGCGGGCCTGGCCGTCGCCGAACTCGACGTGGCCGCGGAGATCGACCGGGCCCGCCAGGTCCTGCGGCACCTCGGCGAACGCCGCCCGACCGCCTACCGGGAGCACGCCACATGAAGATCGCCCTGCTCAGCTACTCCACCAAGCCGCGCGGCGGGGTGGTCCACACCCTCGCGCTGGCCGAGGCACTGGCCGCCGCCGGCGAGGACGTCACCGTGTGGTCGCTCGGCCGCGGCGGCGACACCGGCTTCTTCCGGCCGGTCGTCCCGGCCGTACGGGTGCGGATCGTGCCCTTCCCCGACGGCCCGGACGGGGAGACGGTGGGCGAGCGCGTGCTGCGGTCGATCGCCGTGCTGCGCGAGGCGTTCGACCCGGCGCCGTACGACGTGGTGCACGCCCAGGACTGCATCAGCGCGAACGCGGTGGGCCGCTGCGTGCGCACCGTGCACCACCTCGATCACTTCACCACGCCCGAACTGGCCGCCTGCCACGAGCGGGCGATCGTCGAACCGTACGCGCACATCTGCGTCTCGCGGGCGGTGGCCGGCGAACTCGCCGCCGGCTGGGGCCTGACGGCCGAGGTCATCCCCAACGCGGTGGCGTACGAGCGGTTCGCCGCGGTCGACCCGGCCGCCCGCGAGCGGTGGCGGCGCGAACTGGGACGGTACGTGCTGACCGTGGGCGGAATCGAGCCGCGCAAGGGCTCGCTGGACCTGCTGGAGGCGTACGCGCTGCTGCGCGCCGATCACCGCGGGGTGCGGCTGGTGATCGCGGGCGGCGAGACCCTGTTCGACTACCGCGACTACCGGGCTCGCTGGGCGGCCCGGGCCGCCGAACTCGGCGCCGATCCGCTGGTCCTGGGCCCGGTGCCGGAGGAGGACCTGCCGGCCCTGGTGGCCGGTGCGGGCGCGTTCGCCTTCCCGTCGGTCAAGGAGGGCTTCGGCCTGGCGGCCATGGAGGCGCTGGCCGCCGGGGTGCCGCTGGTGGTCCGTGACCTGCCGGTGCTGCGCGAGGTCTTCGGCGGGGCCGCCCGGTTCGCCGCGACTGCGGCGGACCTGGCCGCCGAACTCGCCGTGGCCCTCACGGAGGACGCCCCCGCCCGCCGGGCCGCGGGGCGGGACCTTGCCGCCCGGCACACATGGGAGGCGGCGGCCCGGCGGCACCTGGACTTCTACCGTTCGCTGTGAGCCGGCCCGGGGCCCGGGACAGCGCTGCCCCGCACCGCAGGGTCGCGGTGCGGGGCAGCGCCGGTGTCGCGGGCGTCAGGAGAACGTGCAGGTGATGGAGCCCTTGGGCGTGTTGTTGCCGGTCGAGTTGGCGGTGAAGCCGAAGGTGGTGTTGCCGTCCGCGGCGATCGTGCCGTTGTAGGCCGCGTTGGTCACCTTGACGGCGCCGCCGCTGCTGGTCAGCGTGCCGTTCCACAGCTGGGTGATGGTCGTGCCGTCACCCGGCGTCCAGTTCACCGTCCAGTGACTGCTCGGCGAGGTGCCGTGGTTCATGACCTCGACCTGTCCCTGGAAGCCGCCGCCCCAGGAGTTGGTCACCGAGTACATGGCCATGCAGGTGCCGTCACCGGTGCCGCCGGTCGTGCCGCCGGTGGTGGTCCCGGCGGTGGTTCCGCCGTTCGTGGTCCCGGTGGTCGTACCGCCGTTCGTGGTGCCGGTGGTGGTTCCGCTGGTGGTCCCGCCGTTCGTGGTCGTACCACCGGTCGTGGTCCCGCTGGTCGTGCCACCGTTCGTGGTCGTGCCGCCGTTCGTCGTGGTCCCGCCGGTCGTGGTGGTGCCACCGCCGAGGTGGATGCCGGTGACCTCGCCGTTGCCGCCGTCGAAGGCGATGTCGGAGCAGGAGAAGAAGTTCTCGTTGCTGTCCGAGCGGACCCACTGGATGAACAGCAGGGCGTTACCGGAGCGGCCCGAGGGCAGCGCCTGGTCCCAGTAGTAGTGGCCGCCGTCCGTGCCCGGCGAGCCGACCGCGGGCGGGTTGGTGACACTGCCGATCTGGTCCAGGTCGGCCCACGCCAGCGGAGTGGTCGGCGACCAGCCCTGCTTGGTGAGGTACACCCGGAACGTGCCCGGGTGCGCCGCCCAGTTGCTGTACTGGAGCTGGATGGTCGAGCCCGAGGTCAGGTGCGTGCGCGGCCAGTCGTCCCGGGCCGCGTTGTACGCGGAGAAGTCGTACGGCGACTTGTTGCCCGCGCTGCAGATGGTCCCGTCCGGCACGTAACCCGCGCCGCGGCCGCCCGCGTTGGAGTCCAGCACCGCGAACCAGTTGTAGAGCGGGGTCGTGCCGCTCTGCGCGACCGCCGCGGCGCAGGCGGGATTGGTGGGGGTGAGCGCGCCCGTGGAGGTCTGCGCGTCCTCGTAACACAGGTAGGTACGGGAGCCGGGCATCATCGCGACGCCGTGCGCCGACGCGGAGCCCTGGCCGAGGAGCACGAAGCCCAGAGCCGCGAGCAGCGTGCCCAGTCCCGCTATGAGGGAGAGTGTCCTTCGCCTTTTCAAGGTGGGTGACCTTTCCGGCAGCGTCCCGAGGCCGTTGGCCACCGCAGCCGGGTCCCCGGGGCGTGGTGGGGGGAAACACGATATGGGAGCGCTCCCATATTTCGTACGGCGAACATAACAGCCCATCAGGTGCGTGTAAACAGCCCGCGCAAGGCGGCAGTCACGAGCCCCGGCCCCGGCGGGAGTTCGGCTCCCGCCGGGGCCGGGCAACCGCCGGGCGCGCACCGGGCGCCGGGGCGGTCGGTCAGACGGACGCGCTGACGTACGTCTTCCCGTGGTCGTTCTCCACCGCCACCGAGGCGATGTCCTGGGCGGCGGTGGCGGCCGATCCGTCGAGGTCGGCGCCCTTGCCGCCGCCGGACGGGGCGCGGCCGACGACCCAGCTCCCGGCGACCTCGCGGTGGCCGGAGCGGTCCACGACGACCAGGCGACAGCGCTCGCCGGCCGGGATACCGGTCACGGCCGCGTTCAGCCGTACCCAGCCGGCGGCAGGGGTCATGCGCAGCGTCAGCCGGGCGCCCGTCACGGGGTCGGTGGCCGACACGGCCCGTACGCCGGCCGGCGGGGTGGCGGTCACCGGCGCGCCGGTCGTGGTGGGCGGCGGTGCGGGCGCGGCCTGCGAGTCGGAGGAACCGCCGCCGGCCAGGTAGCCGCCGAGGAAGACCGCCGCGGCCGAGGCGGCAACGGCCGCGCCCAAGGTGAGGGACCGGCGCCGCCGGTCCGCCGTGCGCTCGTCGCGTACCTGCCGCAGTGTGCGCTGCAGCAGCAGATCCGCGTCGTCCGGCGGTCCGTCCAGGAACGCCTCCGGGGGCACGGTGCCGAGCATCGCCTCCATCTCCCGCAATTCCGCGAGCTCCTTCCGGCACTCGTCACAGGAGGCGGCGTGTGCGTCGACCTCCCGTTGATCGTCTTCGTCGAGCGCGCCGAGGACGTACGGGGCGAGCAGTTCGGCGAAACCGTCCTGGGCGCTGCTCACACGACCACCTCCTGAAGCCGGGCGGGGGTGCCGCCGGGTCTGCGGGCGTACTTCTCGCGCAGCGCCTTGAGCGCGTAGTGCGCCCGGGACTTGACCGTGCCCTCCGGGATGCCGAGCCGGCCGGCCGTCTCGGTGACCGTGTGGCCGCGGTAGTAGATCTCCACCAGGACGTCGCGGTGGTCCGGCGACAACTGGTCGAGCGCCTCCATGAGCACCATCGAGTCCACGATCTGCTCGGCGTGGTCGCGCTGGACCGAAGGCGCGGCGGCCGTCTCGGACACCTCGGCGACCTCGGTGGGCCGGGACGCCTTCGCCCGGTACCGGTCGGTGACGATGTTGCGGGTGACCGTCAGCAGCCAGCCGCGAACCGAGCCCTTGCCGTTGGTGAGGACCTCCGGGTGGCGCCAGGCCCGGATCAGGGTCTCCTGGACCACGTCCTCGGCGGCGGCGCGGTCGCCGGTCAGCCGCGTGGCGTACGCCAGCAGCGCCCGCCCGTGCTCCTCGTACAGCGCACGGACCAGCGCCTCGTCACTCGTGCTCTGCCGAGCGCGAGACCGCAGTTGTGACATTCACTCACTCCGTCCTTTCCCGAGTGGGTCGCCGTGGACACGGATGGGGCGGCGTCGCGGTTCACTCCCGCGCGGAATTCGGCCGGACTCCCCTGTGCTCAGCCCGCTGTGCAGTGCCGGCCGTGGTTGAGGCAGTTCACGACGGCGGCCATCTGGGCGTCGGTCATCACGTCCACGAAACCGGCGTGATCGGTGACCGGGCTGTGGTGCTGCTCGGGGAAGGCGTCGAGTGCGATCGGGGCGCCGGGCGGCACGTCATAGGAGACCACGATGTGGAGCTGCGGGATCGGGAAGGTGCCGGGCGGGCAGGACCCGTTCGGGCCGGCGAAGGCCACATGGGTGCGGTGGTTGAAGCTGTCGGTGTCCAGGCCGTTCCAGCAGCCGGGGAAGTCCAGGGTACGGGTGAGGCGGTCGCCGTCCGGGCAGCGCGGGTACAGCATCGTGTGCCGGTCCGGGAAGCCCGCACAGCCCCACGCGGCGTGGGCCAGCGCGAGGCCCTGCGTGCCGGCCGCCGGGTCCCCCGTCATCATCCGCAGGAAGCGCGGCATGGCCACCACGTCGCTGACCGCGTTGCCCCGGTACTCCAGGCTCACCGACACCGGCGGCAACAACGCCCCGCTGTTCCCGTGCGGGCCCACCGAGCCCGGATCCCCCGGCGGCGACGCCCGGTCCTGGCGGCGCAGCACCGGCCAGAAGTACGTCGAGCGGTCCCCGCCGGCGCAGGTGGTCTGTGCGGCCGCCAGGCTCGAGTCCGTCGAGAACGCGGTGGTCGACAGATTTCCGACGTAGTCGTGCGTGTGGTGGGCGCCGGCCGCCAATCCCGGTGAGACCACCACATTGTCCGCGTTGTGGTGCCCTTCTTCGTCCCGGCCGCAGTCCTCGCTGTACGTTCCCGTGGCCGCGCCCGCCTGCGCGGCGGGCGGCGCCGAATCCGGTGCCACTTCTTGTATGTCGGTGAAGTCGGCGGCAAAGGGCCCATTGGCCGGCGCCGCCCCGCCCGACGGCCGCATGACCCCCACGACCAGCACCGCGGCGACCACCGCGGCCACGGCGAAAACGGTCAGGGACACGGTGGTCCGTCCGGCCCGGAATCGTCTGCGCACGGCTGTCAGCGTGCCACACGCCTATGGGCCCGCCCGGCGGCGGGCCGGTTCGCCGGGAGCGCCCGCCGGCACCGCCGGTGGTTCCGGAGACGACAGCAACTGCCCCTTCGGGGCGGTGGCTACCCGCGCCACGGTGGGGGTACCTCCCAGGCCGAAGGCTCTGGGGGAGGGCTGATCGCGCTGGGGGCACCCCCGGACGGAGTCTGGGGGACCCCGCGCCCCTGGTTTTCCCGGCGAACCGCCCGCCGCCAGGCGGGCCTCGGAGATCCCCGGGCGAACCGGGCAGCTACGCGTGCGGGTTCGCCCGGAGCGCCCCATAGGGGCGCGGGGAACTGCGCGAGAACCGTCCACCGGCCGGTGGTCCGGACACGACAGCACCTGCCCCCTTGGGCCGGTGGCGACCCGCGCCACGGAATTGGGTTGCTCGCGCCCACGCGGCGCCAGCCGCAAATTGACTACAGCCCCGCGCCCCTTGGTTTTCCCGGCGAACCCGCACCCGCAGCAACCCGGCACGCAGAGAAGTGCCCAGGGCCCGCCTAACCGCTGGCGGTTCGCCGGACGCGCCCCAAAGGGGCGCGGGGAACTGCGCGAGAAACCACATGCGACCGGTGGTCCGGACACGACAGCAACAGCCCCCTCGGGCCGGTGGCGACCCGCGAACCGCAGCAGAGGTCAGATGCGCCCACCCGTGATGCGGGTGACGGGGCCGAAGGCACGGGCGGCGGAGTGGCGGCCAGTCGCATAGCCGGCCCCGATGAGAGCCGCGGCGGAGCCGACCGCTCCGGCCACGATGAGGGGGCGGGCGCGCAGGAGGTGCCAGGCGGTCAGGGCGCCGGCGGCGGTGGTGCGGGAGGCGGCGACCACGGCGCGGCGGCCGGCGTCGACGCCCTGGGCGGCGGTGCGGGAGGCCGATTCGAGGCGTTCCCAGGGAGCGTCGGCCGCGGATGTGAGGGCCGAACCGGCGTTCTCCAGGGCCTCGGTGGCCTCTCCGGCGGTGTCCGCGACGGACCTGGCGGCCTCGGCCGTGGCCTTGGCGGGACGCCGGTTGCCGCTGGAGCTCTCCGCCTTCTTGCGGGCGCCGCCCGCCGCGGCGGCCGTCCGGGTCGAGCCGGTGGCCCGCTTGGCGGGCGTTCTTTCCGAATTCTTGTTCTCCTCAGCCATAGTGGTCGCCTAACCGCCCATCAGGACGTGAAACCCGCACCGGTCCTCACAGGTCCTCGCGGGGAAGAAGCGAACCCAGCGGGCCGAGGTCCAGGTTGAGGTCGCTCATGGACAGGCCGTAGCGGTCGCACAACTCGCCCATGCGGTCGTGCAGAAGCATCAGCGTGGTGCCGATGCGCTCCTCCTGGTCCTCGCTCAGGCCCCCCTGGTCGACCCGGTGCAGCGCGGCGCGCTCCATCAGCTGGCGCAGCAACTCCACCAGGGTGAGCACCAGTTTCATCAGGTCCCGCTCGACCGCCTCCGGGTCGGTGGCGAGCCGGGCGGCCAGCCGGTTGCCCCCGGCCGGCTCCTCCTCGCGGCCGGCGCCGGCCGACTCCCGCACGATCGCGCGGGCCGCCGCGTACGCCGTCCGCTGCCACGGGTCGGCGCCGGACGGTGTCTGCTCGGTCATCGTGCACCTCTTTGTCGCTTGTCCTACCAGGGCCCGGGCGTGTCCGGGCCGAGGGAACGGATCACCGCCCGCAGATCGATGTGCACCAGTTCCACGTCGGCGATCGACAGCACCACGTCGCCGGTCAGGACCGCGCCGCCGACCAGCAGGCGGTCCAGCAGGTCGACGAGCGCGACGCGGCGGTCCGGCAGGTCGGCGGGACCGGTCTCCGGATACGAGAAGTCCGGCAGCCGTTCGGCGAACGGCTCCTCGGGCCACGGTCCGCCGCTCACGCCCGCGCTTCCCCGTTCGCCGGGCGGTCCCGTACGGGCGGGTGGTCCGTCGTACGGCTCTCGGCGGCCGGTTCCGGTACGGACTCCGGCGCGGCGGTGGCGAAGGAGTACGGCGCCCAGGGGCCGGTGACCTCCACCCGCGTGCCGGGGCGTACCCCGTCGAAGGCGTCCATGGCCGCGCGGAATGCCTCGGCCCGCTCGTAGGGCACGAGGAAGGCGAGGTTGGCGATGTTCTCCCCGGTGGTGGGCGCGAGCGCGCCCTGCTGCGGCCGGTGCCAGGCCCGGTCCACCGCGAACTCGCCGGCCCGCTCCACGACCCGGCCGACCAGGATCTCGGCGTCGGCGTACGCGCGCCGCAGCGCCTCCCGGCGGTCCAGGCGCTGCCGCAGGTAGGCCCGGCCCGCCCCCGCCGTGCCCGGGGCGGCCGACGCGGCGCCCGGACCGCCGGGAGGGCCGGGGGCAACGGGATCGGCCGGATCGACTGCGGTGAGGTCGGCGTAGACCTTCACCCCCCACTCCATGGTCCCGGCGAGCCGGGCGAGCCGGGCGGTCAGGAACTCGGCGCCCTCGCGCAGCATGCGGCGTACCCCTGCGTCGTCCGCGTAGAGGGTGGCGAGGCGCAGCGGCAGCACCGTCACCGCACCCGACAGTGCGGCGACGGTGCCGTGGTGCTCGCGGGCCAGCTTTTCCAGGGCGTCCAGGTCGTTGAGCTGCGCGGTGAGCGCCTCCTCGCCGAACAGCTCGGCGGGCACGTCGCAGACCAGCGCGCCGAGCGGCCCTTCGGCGACGGTACGGACCGGGCCGCCGGCCATGCCGCTCGCGCCGGCCCGGGCGACGGCGTCGTCGAGCGCGGGCCCGGCGGGCGCCACGGCGTACACGTAGACCAGCTCACCGGCGGGGTCCTGGGTCATGACCGGTCCTCCTTCCGCGCCTGGGAGCGCTTCTCGTGGGGTTCGGCCGCCGGCGCCTCGTCCGCCGCGGACCGAGTGTCCGAGCGGAGCCGGGCGAGTTCCGCGCGCAGGCGGTCGTTCTCCTCGGCCAGTGATTCACCGGCCGGCACCTCGCGCCGGCCGTCCCGCTCCACCTCGTCCCTGGTGTCCCGCTCCACCTCGCGGGCGGACGGCCGGCGGCGGGCCCCGTGGGACAGCGACGGGTCGTGCTCCCACCAGTCGATGCCCATCTCCTTCGCCTTGTCGACGGAGGCGACGAGCAGCCGCAGCTTGATGGTCAGCAGCTCGATGTCGAGCAGGTTGATCCGGATGTCACCCGCGATGACCACGCCCTTGTCCAGGACGCGTTCCAGGATGTCGGCGAGGTTCGCCCCCGGGGGCGGCTGCCCGTACGGGGACCCCGCCGTCGGCGCCATGCGCCCGGCCAGTGAATCGGTCACGTGTCGTTCACCTCTGTCCGCCGGTGCCCCGGGGCGTCAGCGCCGCGCCGCGGCAGTGCGCCTGCGGCGGCCGCCCGTGCGGGCCCGGCCGGTGTCGTCGGACTCCTCGTCCCGGGGTTCCCGGTCGTCGTCGTCCGCTTCTTCGTCCTCGTCGGCGTAGTCCTCGGCGTCCCGGTCGTCCTCGGACTCCGCCAAGTCCCTGTCGTCCGCCTCGTCCTCGATGTCCTCGGGGCGCTCGTCGTCCGGCACGTCCTCGTCGTACTCGTCGTCGGGCAGCTCGTCCCGCGGCAGGTCGTCCTCGCGCTCCTCGTCCGCCGGCTCGTCGGCGTCGGGGTCGTCGGCGTAGTCCTCGTCCTCCGCGTCGCGGGCCTCGTCGTCGTCCCGGTCCCGGTCGTCCTCGGCCGCTTCGGCGTCGGGCCCGTCCGGCTCGTCCGCTCCGTCGTCCTCGTCCTGGTCGCGGCGCTCCTCCTCCGCGACGGCGTCCTCGTGACTGGTCGTCACCTCGCCGTCGTGGATCTCGCCGCGCCAGCCGTCCTCCGGGCCGCCGTTGGTCATGACGTACTTGCGGTAGAGCTTCAGGTCGAGCCGGGCGCGGCGGCCCTGGGCCCGCCAGATGTTGCCGGTCTTCTCGAACAGGCCCTTGGGGAAGTACTCCAGGACCAGCAGGACCCGGGTCAGGTTCTCGCCCAGCGGGTGGAAGGTGACCACGCCGCGGACCTTGCCCTTGGCGCCCTCCGTGGTCCAGGCGATGCGCTCGTCCGGCACCTGTTCGGTGACGTTCGCCTTCCAGCTGCGGGTGGACTTGGCGACCTTGACCGTCCAGTTGCTGGTCGTGTCGTCGGCGCGCTCGACGTTGACGACGCCCTTGGCGAAGGTGCTGAAGTCCTGGAAGCGGCTCCACTGGTCGTAGGCCTCGCGCACGGGCACGCCGACGTCGATGTCCTCCACCACGGTGACCGACTTCGACTTCCCGCCGCCGCCCTTGGACTTCTTGCCGATCTTTCCCAGCAGGCCCTTGAAGCCGCCCTTCACCTTGTCCTTCAGGTGTTCGGTGCCGGCGGCCGCCACGGCGCGGGTGGGCGAGCCGCCGTCGCGCAGCGCGCCGACGCCCTTGGCCAGCGGGCCGGCCAGGCCCGTGACCCCCTGCTCGCCCAGCCCGGTCACACCGCGGCCGAGCCGGTCGCCGAGGCCGGCGACGGTCTTGCGGGTGCGCGCCTGGAGGTAGCCGAACAGCTCCTCCTTCAGCCGGTCGGCCTCCGGGCCGCGGGTGAGGGTGTCCTTGAGAGTGCCGGTCGTGGACTCAGGCATTGTGCGCACCTCCGCTGGTCCGCTTGGCGGCGCCGCTCGCGGCCTTGCCCGCGCCGTCGGCCGCTCTGGTCGTGGTGCGGCTCGTTGACCGCCCCTTGCCGCCGGCCGCCTTGCCCGCGGCGCTCGCGGTACGCCGGGCCTTGCCCGTACCGCCGGACGACGAGCGGGGGACGGACCGGCCGCCGGACTTGGTGCTCTTCTTCGCGGCCCGGTCGTCGGGCTCGTCGGCGTCGTCGAAGTCGCCGTCGTCGCGCGGCTCGTCGTCCTCCGCGTCGTCGAGATCGTCCTCGTCGTCGGCCCGGTTGAGCGCGAGGCTGCGCTCGTGCAGGCTGTCGGCGATGCCGCCGACGCGCTTGGTGAGGGCTTCCTTGGCCGCGGTACGGGTGGCGTCCACGATCTGTTCGCGTACCTGGCCGTTGAGTTCGCCGATCACCGGCGAGCCGAGTGCCTTTCTCAGGGCGTCGCCGTCGAGGGCGAATTTCTTGCCGGCCAGGAACATGCCCAGGCCCAGCGCGAGTTTGGCCTTCTTGGTACGGCCGAGCATGTACCCGCCCACCACGGCCACGCCGATTTTCGCGTTCGTCATCATTACTGGTGTCACCTCGTTGTTCGTCATGGCCTGCCGTGGCAGGGGCGCCCGGGAGGGGGCGCGGCCGGCGGGGCGGCGGGGGCCGGCCGGAGCCGGCGGCGGTCAGCCGCGGGAGAGCCGGCGCTGCTGTTCCTCCATGGCCTCCAGCCGGTCCAGGAGCCGGTCCTCGCGCTCCTCGAACTCCGCCTCGCCGATCCGGCCGTCCACCAGATCGCGTTCCAGCGCGGCGAGTTCCCGCCGGACGGGCTCGGGGTCGTACGCCTCCCGCTCCGCCTGCACGACCACCTGCTCGATCACCCATGCCGTGCCGCGCAGCGGCGCCAGGGGCAGGGTGAGCAGTCCGGTGATGAGACCCATCGTGCTGTTCCTCGCTGTTGCTTGCTGTGGCGTCTTGCCCGAGTGCCGGGCCGCGCCCGTTCGGCGCCCGTGCGGTGCCCGTGCCGTGCGCTCCGCGTCAGACGAAGCTGTACGGCGGCAGCGGCCCGTTCAGATGGAAGGTGTAGGCGTCACCGCGCCGTTCGGCCTCCGCGTGGACCGCTTCCAGGAAGGCGGCGGCCCGGTCCCGCCGGACCAGGAAGGAGGCGTTCAGGAAGCCGTCGCCGACCGGCGCCGCGACGCTGGTCCGCTCGGCGCGCGGGGTGAGGGCGGCGGCGACCTGCTGCGCCTCGCTCTCGCGGCGGGCCTCCATTTCGCGGGAGAGCAGTTCGCCCAGGGCCACCTTCTCCCGCTGGGCCTGCGGGTCCTGCCGGGTGAGGTCGTTGAGCCGCTTGGCCTCGGGGACCTCTTCCAGGACCTCCCGCAGTGCGTCGTCCTGCTGCCGGGTGACCTTCAGGTTGTACTCGCGGCAGCCCTCGACCGCGGTCAGCCGGCTCTGGTACTCCTCCTCGCGGGCGGCGATGGCCGCGACGGCCTCGTCGTCGTCGGGGGCCACCAGGCCGAACCGCATGGGCAGCACCGGGCCGTCGTCCAGCAGCCGTTCCAGGACGAGCTGGTGGGCCAAGACGTCACGGCGTCTGGCGCGCAGCCCCGTCGGGGCGTCGCCGGCCACCAGGCTCAGGCCGCCGGCCTTCAACACCCTTATGGTGTGGGCCGGTTCGCCGACACCGGTGAGGCCGTCGGGCGGCGCCGGGTGTCCGGCGCGGGCGATGGCGTAGATGTACGTGGGCAACGGTCAGTCCTCCCGTCGGCGAGCGCTGGTACGGCGGCTGCTTGCGGGCTTGCGTTCGCTGCGTTCGCCGCGTTCCTCGTCGGAGTCGTCACCGCGCAGGCCCTCGGTGATGGCCTCCACCGCTCCGGTGAGGGCGCCCTTCGACTTGCCCTTCGCGCCGGACTCGGTGGCCTCGCCGACGATGTCGGTGAGCTGGGTGGGCGCCTTGCGGCCGGATTCGAGGTCCAGCCGGTTGCACGCCTCGGCGAACCGGAGGTAGGTGTCCACGGACGCGACCACGATCCTCGCGTCGATCTTGAGGATCTCGATGCCGACCAGTGAGACACGGACGAAGGCGTCGATGACGAGCCCCCGATCGAGGATCAGTTCCAGGACGTCGTAGAGAGTGCCCGAGCCGCCCCCTCCCTGATCGGCACGGGCGACGGATGAGTTGCCGGCTGCGACAACGCTCACACCGCATCATCCTTTCGTTGCTGGGCTCCTGGCGGAGCCAGGTGAAAAACGGCATGCCGGTGCCCCCGCGGTGCGTTCCGCACCCGGCCGGCTGCCTTCCGGTCAGTGGTCCACTCGGCCCCTCGGATACCGGGCGACGCGCTCGTAGGAGACGATCTCGCCCCGCGCGTCGAGGTCGACCCGGTAGGAGGCCATCACGCTGGCGGTGTCGGGGATCCTGGGGACCTCCACGACCTCCACCTGCGCGGTCCAGCCCTCGTCCGTGGACTTCAGCGACGTCACACCGGCCGGCGGGTGCTCGAGCATGAGAGCGAGTCCCGAGGTCACCGCGCGCAGCGCCTCGGCCATCGGGATCCGTTCGCCCGAGGTGTCGCGGTCGGTGTCCTTCGTCGCCATGATGCCGTCCAGGGATGAGGGTTTTGGGCCGTGCCGCCCGCTTCGGGCGGCCTCCGGTCACCTGCCCTGGGCCCTCGAACGTATGCACACGACGGCGGCTCACAGAGCCGCCGCGGGATCAGGCGGGGCTGAGCGGCCGGCCGCCGGTGTCGATCCTGCCGGCGGCGACGAGCCAGGCCAGCGCCTCACGGACGGCCTGGAGCGAGGTGTGGCGGGGGGCGTAGCCGAGCACGCGGCGGGCCCGGTCGATGCTCACGTTGGTGCTGCGGGCGATGTGCTCGTACGTGCGGCCGGCCTCCTGCCCGCTCACGCCGGCGGCCCACTGCTCGAAGGGGGCGAAGTGGAGCATCGCGGGGCGGCCGAACCAGCCGGCCACCGCTTCCGCGTAGCCGCGCAGGGTGAGCGCGCGCTCCGAGCAGATGTGGAAGGCCCGCCCGACGGACGCCGCGGGGTCGTGCAGGGCCAGTTCGAAGGACTGGGCGACGTCGTCGGCGTGGACGTGGTGCAGCGTCTCCAGGCCGGAGTTGGGCAGCCACAGCTCCTCGCCCCGGGCGAGCATCCCGAAGACGTCGGGATCGAGGTTGCCGGCCGGGTTGACCGGGACCCAGCCGGGTCCGCTGATGTGTCCGGGGTGCAGCACCGTGGTGGGCACACCGCCGGCGAGGGACTGCCCGAGCAGGTACGACTCCGCGGCCGCCTTGTGCACGCCGTAGTCGCCGAACGGCCTGCGGGGCGCGTCCTCGGTGACCGGGACCTCGGTCGGCACGCCGTGCACCCACACGGTGCCGCAGTGCAGCAGGTGGCCCGTGGCGCCGCGCAATGCCTCGGTCAGCGCGCGGGCGCTGTCGGGGGTGAAGCAGACCATGTCCACCACGGCGTCGGCGCCGAAGCCGGCGATGCGGGCGCCGAACGTGCCGGCCGCGTCCTCGGCGGACCGGTCGGCGTGGACCCGCTTCACCTCGTCCCAGGCGGCGTCCGGGTGGTAGGGCTCGCTGGGGCCGCGGGTGACGACCGTCACGTCGTGTCCGCGGCGTACCAGCCGCGGTACCAGGTAGCTGCCGACATGACCGGTGCCCCCGATGACCACGACCCGCACAGCGGTTCCCTCCCCTTGCGCGAAGGATCGCGGACAGCACCGATCCTTCCAAAATCCTTCACATTCGAACGCCCCGCCCAAGGGAACTGCCTTTGAGCTGCGCAGTCAACCCCCGTGGCGCGCCGTGCCGCCCCCGGGGCGGGCCGGGGAGCGGCACGGCGCGGACGGCCGGGATCGTCACCGGCGGCTTCGGTCAGCTCCAGGGCTGGGCGACGAGCCAGCTGGTGTCGTCGTTCCAGGAGGTGGCGCTGTCGAAGGTGTTGGAGCCGCCGTTGGAGGCGATGTACACCGTGTAGTTGTAGTGCCGCAGGTACCGGTTGGTGTAGTTGACCGACTGGAAGGAGTACCCCTGGCCGTTGTTGCCCGACTGGGGGCAGAAGGTGGCGTCCTGGGTGAACGTGGACGAGCCGTCGTTGCCGCTCAGATGCAGCTGGTAGTTCTGGTGCCGCAGGTACTGCCCCGAGGCGTTCGCCGACTCGAAGGACACGCAGGAGCTGTTGGCCAGCCCGGCCCGGACGATCCAGGTCGCGTCCGCCTTGTCCGTGGCCGAGGACGAGGAGGCGATGTTGGAGATCACCACGTTGCTGTCGCTGTCGTCGTGCCGGACGTAGTCGGTGGTGCAGCACGCGGTCGTGGCCTGGAGCGAGATCCGCGAGCCCGGTGTCAGCGAGCCCGTGCCGCCGCCGGTGGAGGAGCCGCCGTAGCCGACCGAGGCGATGTTGGCCTGGACGGCGTTCTCGGTGGCGTCGGACGGATAGCCGGAGGTCATCACACCCTCGTAGAAGGTGCCCTGCGCGCCCTTGCTGTTGTCGCCGCCGATGCCGAGGATGATCGCGCCCTCCTTGTGCATCGGGTTGTAGCCGGAGACGTTGGGCCGCACCCCGCTGTAGAAGGTGGACAGGCCGCCGGACTGCGCGTTGCCGCCGCGGATGGCCCACTGGTTCGCGCCGCCCTTGACCATGGCGGTCAGATAGCGGTAGTTCACCGTCGGGTCGTTGGCGTTGTAGTGCTGGTTCACGCCGGAGAACAGGCCGTTCTCCAGGTCGGCCATCACCCAGGGGCCGTTGCCGGCGCCGTAGCCCCAGACCTTGATGTTGCCGAAGTAGATGGCCTCCATGTGGCCGTTGCCCGTGTCGTTGTTGCTGGTCTCGGCGTTGCCGTAGTCGAAGCAGCAGCCGCCGTTGTAGTGCGTGCCGTCGAAGATCGCGTACATGCCCTCGGGGTTGTCCCCTGTCGCGATGCCGGACGTGTGGTCGTTGCGGTATCCGGTGCCGGGGGCGACGAAGACGCCGTACGCCTTGTGGCCGCCGACCGTGGTGGGCGCGGCGGTCGCGTTGGCCAGGTTGTCCGGGCCGCCGGCCGCGCCGCCGCCGGGCGCCTGGGTGAGGTTGTTGCCGCGGCCGGTCTGGTCGTAGACGACGGTGATGACGCAGGTGGTGCCGGAGCAGAAGGAGTCCTGTGTGGCGGCGTTGGCGTAGCCGCCGGCGCTCAGGACGCCGATGTCCTTGGTCGTGTTGTCCGAGGCGCGCCGGACCTGGTACAGCGAACCGTTGTAGGAGCTGTACAGGGCGCGGGTGGTGCTGTGCGCGGCCACACAGGGGGTGCCGCCGGCGGCGTAGAGGTCGCAGGGCAGCGAGCCGGCCGCCTGCGAGGTCTGGCTGCCGCCGACCAGGACGCCCGCGAGGAGCGTGACGGCGGCGGCGACAGCCAGCGCCCATTTCCGGAATTGCCGTAACAATTGGGGCGATACGGATGCGGACATGCTCGTCCTCCTCGGTGGGGGGATGGGTGGGGGGATCAGGGAGGATCGGCGGGGATCGCGGGAGGGGCGGGCCGCGGGTCAGCCGCGGCGGGCGACGCTTCTGGCCCGCAGCCGGTCGGCCGTGATCGCGATGCCGAGGACGCAACCCAGCACGATATTGGTGTAGTTGGAGTTGATCTGGAGCGTGGTCAGGCCGTTGTTGATGAGCTCCAGCAGGATCGTGCCGGCCACGATGCCGAGGATGCGGCCCTGGCCGCCCACCAGGCTCACCCCGCCGATGACGGCCGCGGCGATCGCGGACAGCTCCCACCCGACGCCGACGCCGCTGGCCGAGCCGACGCCCATCCGGCCGAGCACCATGATCCCGGCGAACGCCGAGAGCAGCGAACTGGTGACGTACATCGACACCACCCGCCGGTCGCCGCGGATACCGGCCAGCCGGGCCGCCTCCGGGTTGCCGCCGACCGCGTAGACCTGCCGGCCGACGTAGGTGCGCTCCAGGAAGAACCAGGCCGCCAGCGCCACCACCGCGAACAGGATCAGCGGCAGCGGGATCTGCGCCACGTACGTCTGGCCGATGTCGCTGAAGGTGCCGCCGATGCCGATGATGGAGGTGCCCGAGGTGATGGCCAGAGTGACGCCCTGGGCGACGGTGTAGGTGACCAGGGTGACCACGAACGGCGGCATCTTCAGCCGGGTGACGGCCAGTCCGTGGATCAGGCCGACCGCGCCGGCGATCGCCAGGGTGACCAGGATCGCCAGCACCGGCGGCAGTCCGGCCCGTACGTTGAACCAGGACATCAGGATGACGCTGGTGCCCAGCAGCGCCCCGACCGACAGGTCGATGCCGCCGGTGAGGATGACCAGGGACTCCCCGATGGCGATCAGGCCGTACTGGGCCAGGTCGAAGCCCATGCCCTGGAGGTTGACGGCACTGGCGAAGGTGGACTTGTCCAGCGCGAGCGCCACGAAGACCACCACGCAGGCGGCGACCACGCCGACCTCGGGGGTCTCCAGCAGGCGGCGGGTCAGCGAGGCCCGCGCGCCGGCTTCGGCCTCCTCCTTGGCCGGGGCCGGTGCGGTGCCGGTGTTCATGGGCTCGCCTTCCCGTGCGGGTTCCGGAGACTTGTCCCGGGAGTGCCGGCGGTTTCCATCGGCGGCGGCCGGAGTCGTACGGGTGTTCATGCGTCTGCCTTCCCCTGCTGGCCGGTGGCGGGCGGCAGTTGCGTCCCGGCCGCCGCGGTCATGATCACTTCCTTGCCGAACCCGGCCCGGGGGATGTCGGCCACGACCCGGCCGTGGGCCATCACCACGATGCGGTGGCAGATCCACAGCAGCTCCTCCAGTTCGGAGGAGGCCACCAGGACGGCCAGGCCGCGTTCGGCCGCCGCGTCGATGAGGCCGTAGATCTCGGCCTTGGCGCCGACGTCGACCCCGCGGGTGGGCTCGTCGAGCAGCAGCAGCTCGGGTTCGGCGGCCAGCCAGCGGCCGAAGACCGCCTTCTGCTGATTGCCGCCGGACAGTGAGCCGATCGGCTGCTCCTGGCTGTGCAGGCGCACCCCGAGGTCCTTGACGATCCGGGCGCTGTGCTCCTTGTCGGTCCTGGGCCGCAGCACACCGCGGCGGCTGATCCGGCGCAGCGTCGTCAGCGTGACGTTCCACCGCACCGAGTGCGCCGGCAGCAGCGACTGGACCTTGCGGTCCTCGGGCACCATGCCGATCCCGGCCTCGACGGCGTCGGCCGGATGGCGGGGCCGGAAGTCGCGGCCGCCGAACGTCACGGTGCCGCCGGTGCGCGGCTGGGCGCCCATCACGGTGTGCAGCAGCCGACTGCGGCCGGAGCCCATCAGCCCGGCCACCCCGACGATCTCCCCCGCCTTGACGTCGAGGTCGACCGGGCCCAGGCCGTCCGCGGTCAGGCCGCGCACGCTCAAGGTGGTGGCCCGCTCGACCGAGGGGGGCGGGGCCAGGTCGGCGCGGGCCAGTTCGGCGCCGACCATCTCGCGGATCATCCGCTCCTCGGTGGCCTCGGCCGGGGTCAGGTCCGCGACCAGCCGGCCGCTGCGCAGGACGATCACCCGGTCGGCGATCGCCTGCACCTCGTCCAGCCGGTGGCCGATGAACAGCACCGCTCCCCCGGCCGCGGCGTGCGCCCGGGCCAGGTCCAGCACCCGTTCGGCCTCGACCGGGCCGAGCGAGGAGGTCGGCTCGTCCAGGATGAGCACCACCGGGCGGTGGCCCCACGCCTTGGCGATCTCGATCATCTGGCGGACCGGCACCGGGAAGCGCTCCACCGGCCGGTCCACGTCCACGCCCTTCACGCCGACCTCGGCCAGCAGCGCCCGCGCCTCGGCGCGGGTGCCGGCCCGGTCGAAGACCACCCGGCCGGCCGGCCCGGCACCGGCGGCGCGCGCCGGGCGGCGGCCCAGCAGCAGGTTCTCCGCCACGCTCAACTGGCCCACCAGCGGGAACTCCTGGGCCACCAGCGCCACGCCGAGCTCCCGGGAGTGGTCCGGGCGCCCGGCCTGCAACGGCTCGCCGGCGATCTCGATCGTGCCGGTGGTGGGGGTCACGGTGCCGGACAGCACACCCATCAGGGTGGACTTGCCGGCGCCGTTCTCCCCCACCACCGCGACGATCTGACCGCGGGCCAGGTCCAGCCGCGGGATGTCCAGCACCTTCACCGGGCCGTAGGACTTGGAGACCTCGCGCAGCCGGACGGCCGTGTCGGCGCCGGTCCCGGGGTCGGGGGCGGTTCCGGTGCCGGGGGCGGCATTCACCGGACCGGGCATCAGCCCAGGCCCATCTGCGTCAGCTTGGCCTGGTAGTCGGACAGGTTGTCCTGGGTGACCAGGCCGACGCCGGAGCTGAGCGTGCTGCCGTCGCTCTCCAGGTACGGCTTGACGATGTTCAGCGTCGCGTCCTTGCCGAGCACCTTCAGCGCCGCGAGCAGGTAGGCGCCGGTGTAGCCCTGCTGGTACGGCTGCTGGAGCACGGTGGCCTGGATGGCGCCGGACTTGATGAACTTCAGCGTCTGCGGGTCGCTGTCGTCCGAGATGACCTTGACCCTGCCGGACTTGCCGGCGGCCTGGACCGCCTGAGCTGCCGAGGGGCCGTCGTAGGAGTAGACCCCGTACAGGCCGTTGACGTTCTGGTTGGTCTGGATCACGGTCTGCGCGTTGGACAGGGCCTTGGAGGCATCCATGCCGTCGGACAGCTTCTGCACGACCTTGACGTCCGAGCCCTTGAGCGCGTCCTCGAAGCCCTGGATGCGCTCGACCGCGTTGGACGTGGTCAGCGAGCCGACCAGGACGACGACCTGGCCCTTGCCGCCGAGCGCCTGCTTCATCGCCTCGCCGGCCTTCTGCCCGGCCTCGTAGTTGGGGGTGCCCAGGTACAGGGCGGCACCGTCCTCCTTCGGCAGCGGCGAGTCGATGGCCAGCACCGGAATGCCGGCGCTGTTCGCCGAGGCGATGGGGGCCTTGATGGCGGTCGGGTCGATGGCCGAGACGCTCATGCCGGTGATGCCCTGGCCGCGCAGCGTCTGGATGATGGACAGCTGCTGGTCCAGGCGGCCGTTGGCCGGGGCCTGGTAGGTGCCCTTGACGCCGAGGTCGGCCAGTCCCTTGGTGAAGCCGATCTTGCCGGCGTTCCAGTAGTCCACCGCGACGTTGACCACCATCGCCTCGTGCAGCTTCGACAGGTCCTTGCCCGCCAGCGCCGACTTCAGGGCCGCGTCCAGCTTCGCGAGGTTCGTGTCGTTGAAGGTGATGTCACCCTTGATCGCCGGCGCGGCCGAACTGCTCGACACATTCCCGGTGCTGTTCGAGGACGAGGACGAACCGCCCGCTCCGCTCTTGCTGCACGCACCCGCGGTGGCGACCACGGCCACCACCATCGCGGCGGCACCCCAGCGTCCATACCTCCGGCTACCGGACCGCACATCACGCATGATCATTGTCCTGTTCAGAAGGGGCCTCACGGCCTGCTGTTAGCGCTCACACATTGAGGACCAGAACTCTTCCCCACGTCCCCCAGAGCTCCGCCTGGGGGTACCCCCGGCCCCAACGGGCCGGGCCGTGCGCCCGGGCGCGCGCACCGCACTGCGGCGGCCGCGCGACCCTGGCCGTGCCTGACGTCTTCCGTTCGCCGTACCGCCGCTTCCCTCCGCCGGTGGGACCGGAACGGGGCCGGCCCCGCGGCGGCGTCGGCTCCGGAGCCCCCGGAAGCGGTCCCGAGGCTGCCTGGCGCTCCGTCACTTGGCAGAGATTGTTAGCGTTCACGGGGCTGGCGTCAAGGTGTTACGCGGAAGAAAAACGGGCCGAACAAGCGGCGTTCACGCGCGTCGTGGGGGTGCGGCGGGCGTACGGGCGCACGGCCGCCGAAGGTGCGGGCGTACGGCCGCCGGGGAGGTGCGGGCGCAGGGCCGTCGGGGAGGTGCGGGCGTACGGCCGCCGGGCACAACGGACTTCGGCGCGACGGCATGGCTCCGCCGGACGGGGCGCGTCAGGGTGTGCGCTCCGTCCGGCGGAGGTCTTCGGGGCCGGCGACGGCTACAGGCCGCCGGCCAGGCGGTAGTAGGCCTGGTTCCAGCGGATCTCCTGGGTGAACTGGCGCAGGGTGGTGCCGGCGTCGATCAGCAGGAGTTCGGTGCCGAGCATGTCGGCGAGGTCGCCGAGTTCCTCGGTGCCGACCGCGCTGGACAGGACCGTGTGGTGCGGGCCGCCGGCGGTCAGCCATGCCTCGGTGGAGGTGCGCAGGTCGGGGGCGGGCCGCCACACCGCGCGCGCCACGGGCAGCTTCGGCAGCGGTTCGACCGGCGGCACCACCTCGATCCGGTTGGCGACCAGGCGGAAGCGGTCGCCCATGTCGGCCAGGCCCACCACGACGGCGGGCCCCGGCGCCGCGTCGAAGACCAGGCGGACCGGGTCCTCCCGGCCGCCGATGCCCAGCGGATGGATCTCGCAGGAGGGCACGTCCGCGGCGATGCTGGGGCAGACCTCCAGCATGTGGGCGCCCAGGATCAGTTCGTTGCCGGGCACCAGGTGGTAGGTGTAGTCCTCCATGAAGGAGGAGCCGCCGGGCAGGCCCGCGCCCATGGTCTTGAGCGTGTGCAGCAGCACCGAGGTCTTCCAGTCGCCTTCGCCGCCGAATCCGTAACCGTCGGCCATCAGGCGCTGCACGGCCAGGCCCGGCAGTTGCCGCAGGCCCCCCAGGTCCTCGAAGTTGGTGGTGAAGGCGCCGAATCCGCCGTCGGTCAGGAAGGCCCGCAGCCCCAGTTCGATCCGGGCGGCGTAGCGCAGCGACTCGTGCCGCTCACCGCCGACGGCCAGTTCGGGCGCCAGCCGGTAGGCGCTCGCGTAGTCCTTGACCAACTCGCTCACGGCCGCGTCGTCGATCGCGTCCACCACCGTGACCAGGTCGTTGACGCCGTAGGTGTTGACCGACACCCCGAAGCGCAACTGCGCCTCGACCTTGTCGCCCTCGGTGACGGCGACATCGCGCATATTGTCGCCGAACCGGGCCAGTTTCAGCGAGCGCAGCGCCTGGCGGCCGAGCGCGGCGCGCATCCAGGCGTGGATACGGGAGGCCACCGCGGGGTCGGAGACGTGCCCGGCGACGGTCTTGCGGGGGACGCCGATCCTGGACTGGATGTACCCGAACTCGCGGTCGCCGTGGGCGGCCTGGTTGAGGTTCATGAAGTCCATGTCGATGGTGGCCCACGGCAGTTCGGTGTTGGCCTGGGTGTGCAGGTGCAGCAGGGGCTTGCGCAGCAGGTCCAGTCCGGCGATCCACATCTTGGCCGGGGAGAAGGTGTGCATCCAGGCGATCAGGCCGACACAGGCCGGGTCCGCGTTGGCCGACAGGACCAGGCCGGTGATCGCGGCGGAGTCGGTGAGGACGGGCTTCCACACCACCCGCACCGGGACCTGCGGCGACCCGGCGATCCGGTCGGCTATGGCGCGGGACTGCGCGGCGACCTGGCGCAGGGTGTCCTCGCCGTACAGGCCCTGGCTGCCGGTGAGGAACCACACCTCGTGCGCGTCGGTCCGTGTCATGAGCGGGCTCCTGGGTCGGTCGATGGTGCGGGCTGGCCGTAGACGTTCTGATAGCGGTCGTAGAGGCGGTCGACGTCGGCGCGGGAGATCGGCAGCGGGTCGCCGAGCTGCCGGGAGATGTGCACCGTACGGGCCACGTCCTCGCACATCACCGCCGCCTTGACCGCGGCGCGGGCGTCCTTGCCGATGGTGAACACGCCGTGGCTGCGCATCAGCACGGCGGGCGAGCGGTGGCCCTTGAGGGTGTCGACGATGCCGCGGCCGATCGAGTCGTCGCCGATCAGCGCGAACGGGCCGACGGGTATCTCCGCGCCGAACTCGTCGGCCATGGCGGTCAGGACGCACGGCACCGGCTCGCCGCGGGCCGCCCACGCGCTGGCGTAGGTGGAGTGGGTGTGCACCACCCCGCCGACCTCGGGCAGGTTGCGGTAGACGTAGGCGTGCGCGGCGGTGTCGGAGGAGGGCGACAGGTCCCCCTCGACCACCCTGCCGTCGAGGTCGCAGACGATCATGCTGTCCGGGGTCAGGTGTGCGTAGTCCACCCCGCTCGGCTTGATCACGAACAGGTCGTGGCCGGGCACCCGGCCGGACACGTTTCCGGCCGTCCAGACCACGAGGTTGTACCGGACGAGCTCCTGATGCAGGCCGCTGACCTGCTGCCGAAGCGACGCGACCGCTTCCTCGGCGGTCGGCGGCGGTGGGTTGCTATTCATGGAAGGCGGACCTCGATTGTGGGTGAGCGCTCACACCACCGGAGTGAGCGTTAACACGTGAGGGGCTGGAAGAGGAGGCGGCGACGATCGGCTGAGGTGGGTTCGTGGCTTCGTGGCGTCGGGCGGAGGCGGGTTCAGGACTGGTTGCGCAGGGCTCGGAGGCGGTGCATGACGTCGCTGCCGCCGCGGCCGAAGTGGTCGTGCAGCGCCAGGTATTCGGCGTAGAGGCGGTCGTACGCGGCCGCGCGCGCCGGGTCGGGGGTGTACGCGTGGCGGTTCAGGCGGCCCATCGCGGCCGAGGCGGTCCGGATGTCCGGGTACGCGCCGGCGGCCACCGCCGCGTGGATCGCCGCGCCCAGCGCCGGGCCCTGCTCGGAGGCGAGCACGTGCACCGGCCGGTTCAGCACGTCGGCGTACGTCTGCATCAGGAAGCGGTTCTTCAGCAGTCCGCCGGCCGCGGTGAAGTCGGTGACCGGCACCCCGGCCTGCCCGAACGCCTCCACGACGACCCGGGTGCCGAAGGCGGTGGCCTCGATCAGCGCGCGGTAGATGTCCTCCGGCCGGGTGTCCAGCGTCAGGCCCACGACCAGGCCGGACAGGTGGTGGTCGACCAGCACCGACCGGTTGCCGCTGTGCCAGTCCAGGGCGATCAGCCCGTGCCCGCCGACCGGCTGGGCGGCGGCCTTCTCGGTGAGCAGTTCGTGCACCGAGACGCCGCGGCGGCGCGCCTCGGCGGCGTATTCGTACGGCGCCGCGGTCCGTACCGCCCACGCGAAGATGTCGCCGACACCGCTCTGCCCGGCCTCGTACCCCCACATGCCCGGCACCACCCCGTCCCGCACCACGCCGCACATGCCCGGCACGTCGGCCAGCACGCCGCCGTTCATGATGTGGCAGGTCGAGGTGCCCATGATGGCCAGCATGTGGCCGGGGTCCAGGGCCTGGGCGGCGGCGCTGGTGACGTGGGCGTCGACGTTGCCCACCGCGACGGCCGTACCCTCGCGCAGGCCGGTCAGTTCGGCCGCCTCGGCGGTGAGCTTGCCGGCGGGGGTGCCCAGTTGGGACAGCGGGTGCTCCAGCTTGGCGGTGAAGCCGGCGAAGTCCGGGTGCAGAGAGGCCAGGAACGCCTCGTCCGGGTAACCGCCGTCCTGGTGGATGCCCTTGTAGCCGGCCGTGCACAGGTTGCGGTTCTCCTCGCCGGTGAGCTGCCAGACGATCCAGTCGGCGGCCTCGATCCAGCGGTCGGCGGCGGCGTAGATCTCCGGGTCCTCGTGCAGGACCTGGAGCGCCTTGGCGTACTGCCACTCGCTGGAGATCTTCCCGCCGTAGCGGGCCAGCCACGGCTGCCCGGACTCCTCGGCCCGGGCCACGATCAGGTCAGCCTCGGGCTGGGCCGCGTGGTGGCGCCAGAGCTTGGGAAACGCGTGCGGCCGGCCCTCGTACCCGGGCAGTTCGCACAGCGGCGTGCCGTCCCAGGTGGCCGGCAGCACGGTGCAGGCGGTGAAGTCGGTGGCGACGCCCACCACTTGCTCCGGCCGTACCCCGGCGGCCTGAAGAGCGCGCGGCACCGCGAACCGCAGGACGTCCCGCCAGTCCTGCGGGATCTGCAGCGCCCAGTCCGGCGGCAGGACCGCACCGCCGCCGGGCAGCGCGGAGTCCACCACACCGTGCGCGTACTCGTGCACGGCGCTGCCCAGCTCCCGGCCGTCGTCGACCGCCACGACCAGGGCGCGCCCGGACAGCGTGCCGAAGTCGATGCCGACGGTGACGGCGGGGCCGCCGGCCTGGGCGGCGGGGCGATCGGTCGTCATGAACGTCTCCAGTCGTGGGGGAAGGGGCCGGTCGGCTCCGGTACGGCGGCGACGCCCGGGCGGGTCACGGTGCGATGGTCACGATGGGGCGGCCGCGATGGGCTGGTCACAATGAGGTGGTGCTGCCGCGGACGATCAGCCGGGGCTCGATGACGACGCGCTCGTCGTCGCCGGCCTGGGCGGTGGCCGCTTCCAGGCGGCTGACCAGGAGGCGGATGCTGGCCTGGCCGACGGCCGCGAAGTCCTGGCGGACGGTGGTCAGCGGGGGCGCGAAGAATTCGGACTCCGGTATGTCGTCGAAGCCGGCCACGGCCACTCGGCCCGGCACCGACAGGCCGGCCTCGCGCAGCGCCCGCATCACGCCGAGGGCCATCTGGTCGTTGGCGACGAACACCGCGCTGACCTCCGGCCCGCGACCGCGTGCCCGGCCTGCGGTGGCCCGTCCGGCCAGTTCCTGCCCGGCCCGGTAGCCCGACAGCGGCGTCCAGTCCCCCACCAGCGGCTCGGGCACCTCCGCGCCCGCCTCCTCCAGCGCTGCCCGCCACCCGGCAACCCGCGCGCCCGCCTCCAGCCAGTCCCCGGGCCCGGCGACATGCCATACGGTGCTGTGGCCGGCGGCCAGCAGGTGGTCCGTGACGAGGCGGCCGCCCAGTTCCTGGTCGACGGACACGCCGGGTATGGGCAGGGAGTGGCCGCCCTCGACCGTGACGACCGGGAAGGGCAGCCGCAGTTCGGCCAGCGCGGCGACGGCCGCGCGGTGCGGGACGATCACGACGATGCCTTCGACTCCCCAGTTGCTGAGGTGGTCGATGGCCTCCTCCAGCGCCTTGGGAGTGAACTGGCGCAGGGTCACCGCCGAGACCAGATAGCCCTCGCCGCGGGCGGCCTCCTCCAGCCCGAACAGGGTGCTGGCCGGGCCGAAGAGCGTCGGATTGCACGCCACCACGCCCAGCGTCAGGGTGCGCCTGGTCACCAGCGCCCGGGCCGAGGAATTGCGCCGGTACCCCAGCTCTTCTATGGCCCGGAGCACCTCGGCCCGCGTCGAGTCCCGCACGTTCGGGTGATTGCTGAGCACCCGCGACACGGTCTGGTGCGACACCCCCGCCCGCTGCGCGACATCCGTCATCGTGGGCGCCCGGCGCGGTCCTGTGCTCTGCGCGGTCTGGGACATGGCTCTCCGATCCGTGATGGAGTCATTGTTAGCGCTCACAGACTGCCCCGTCAAGGCACGTATGCGGCTTCGCCGCGGGCGTTTGCGGGGGTGGGGGTGGGGTGCGTTTACGTCGACCGGGGTGGGGCTGTCGTGGCGTCGTACGTCCGGCGGGACCGATGCCGGGGTTCCCTCTGTCCTGCCGGGTCACCGGGGTACGCCGTTGCCGTCCGACCGCCGGAACGGTTCCCCCGGCGTGGCGCCCGGGAGTGTCGCCTCCTGGCGTCGGTCGGCGCTCAAGTGCTGCGGGGTCGGCACGATCCGCTGTGCGCGGTCGGCGACTGGCGCCCCACGAGGTGCGCGTGATGTACGCCGACCGGCCGGCGGCGCGTCCCACATCGGAAACGGGGCGGCCAGAGGCGTACCCGGCGCCGAGGCGTACGGGCAGGCGTATCCGTACGCCGACAGTGCCGCCTACGACGTGTACGGCTGCGGCAAGGTCCGGGCATCGGCCGGGGCCCGTCCCGCCCACCGGCTCACCCAGCGCATCCCTCGCCGGCTTCCGCTGCCGATCGACCGCGCGACCGGCCAGGACTTGTCCGGACGACCTGTGGGCAACGACGTCCGGCGCTTGCAAATCTCGTTGTCGAAGGTCTCGCCGAGTGAGGTAGAAGGGCGGCATGGACACCGCCGTACTTGAACAGACGCTGGACGAGACCTTCGATCACGCTGTCGTGCACCACGGATACACCAACTACCTGCGCGACTACGAGGTCATCGTCTACGCGACGGCTGATCCCTGTACTGGCATCACGCCGTCCCACCTGCGCTACCTCTTCAGGTACTGCGTTGAGGCGCGGTGCGAGACATCAGTGCCCCCCGAGACCTGGCGGGTCTCGTTGGACGACCGGCTCATCGACCACGAAGCCGGTGTCGACCTCGACGGATACGTCTGGGGCGTGAAGTGGCACTGCCTTTACCCGGGGGCCAAGCTCCTTCCCGAGTCGGAGGCCGCCCGTCGCTGGTCGAAGGTCCTCGGAATCGACTTCCACGAGGTGCGCATTGAGACCAACGCGCACAACCTGACCTTGCTCTTCTCCGACCTTCAGGTGAGCGAGGTCCCGATTGGATATGCGCCGTTCGTCGCGGAGTAGATGTCAGCGTTCTTCTGGCCGGCTGCCGGGGCTGGTCCCACCGCATCCGGATTCGTTGTCGGCTCAGAGCGAGCCGAGACGGGCTCAGTAGTCCAGTCCCATGGCGAATGCGCCGCAGGAGCTTCACCTTGATCGCGAGCGTGCCGGGTCATTCGGTTCCGTGGCCGAGGAGTACGACCGCCGCCGCCTGACCTATCCCCGCGAACTGGTCGACGACCTGGTCCGGCTCGACGCCGACGCCGCGCGGGTCACCGGCATCAGCAAGCCCGTGCAGCGCAAGCTGCACGGGATGCTGCGCCTCGCGCTCGCCGTGCGCGACGCCGACGGCGACGACCTCGTCGATGAACTGGTCCTCAACGACATCCCCGACTACGTCCGTTCCGTCCGAGTTGTCCTTCTGTGGGCCGAGATACTCAGGCTCGCCATCTTCCGGCCCACCGGACTCACGATGCCGACGCTGCGGCAGGACCGGATCCGCGACGAGGCATTCGAGGTCGACGACCCGCTTCACCAAATGCGCCTGTTCGGCATCTCGTCTCACACCGCAATGCGGTACATCACCGCGGCCCACCCGAACGCACAGCGAAGCTCCCACGATGAGGCGAGCACACGACGCGGCGGCCTCAGGTTGGCTCTGGCCATGAGCACCTTGTCGGGGCTGTGGAGGGCGAACTCCATCCAGTCCACGCACGCTCACGCCCTCACTGTCCATTTCGACGCCGGTCGCCCCCCGGCAGTCCCGCGGCGACGGACTCCGCACGCTCGCCGGACCGCCCGGTCGGCGCGACGGAGGCTCCCGTGCTCGAAGTCAGACGCGGCGGCTGTCGTGGCCCGTCCGGGTGACACGCCCGAGGTCGTACCGGTGCCTCGATCCCGAGCCTGGGGAGTACCTGCACTGCTGGGTGACGAGCCTGCCGTGGAGCGAAGACGGCATGGCGGTCTGGGAGGCCGACGGGATCTTCTTCGCCGCCGGGCACAACCTGTTCAAGCAGGCACCTCGGCTGGGGCGGGCGTTGGCCGGCGCGGCCTTGGGCGACGGGCTCGAGGAGGACCTGCGTCCGGCGGCAGCATTCGGCCGGCCCGCTGAACGCCCCAGGAGTCGGCGCGCAGCCCGCCTGCGCCGGCGGGGCACCGGTGAGGGGCGCCGGAGCCGGTACGACGGGGCCTGGTGGCGGTGCCTGTCGCGCGGTTTCCGGCGCGATGAGGTAGGCAGGAACGGTGAGCAAGGACTCGATCGACGCGTTCGTGCGTGTCCGGGGCGCCGCTGAGAACAACCTGCGGAACATCGATGTCGACGTTCCGCGGGACGCGATGGTCGCCTTCACCGGCGTCTCCGGTTCGGGCAAGTCCTCGCTCGCGTTCGGCACGCTCTACGCGGAGGCCCAGCGGCGCTACTTCGAGTCCGTGGCACCGTACGCCCGACGGCTGCTGCAACAGGTCGGCGCACCGCACGTGCAGGAGATCACCGGACTGCCACCCGCCGTGGCCCTGCAGCAGCGACGCGGGTCGCCCAGCTCGCGCTCGACGGTCGGCACCATCACCACGCTGTCCAATCTGCTGCGCATGCTGTACTCCCGCGCCGGTACCTATCCGCCCGGGGCCGACCGGCTGGAAGCCGAGTCGTTCTCGCCCAACACCGCGGCCGGCGCCTGCCCGCAGTGCCACGGGCTGGGCGTCGTGCACGACGTCGCCGAGGACCTGCTCGTCCCCGACCCGTCGCTGAGCATCCGCGAGGGGGCGATCGCCGCCTGGCCGGGTGCCTGGCAGGGCGCCAACCTGCGCAGTGTCGTGAGCGGCCTGGGGATCGACATCGACCGGCCGTGGCGCAGGCTCAGGAAGAAGGACCGGGACTGGCTGCTGTACACCGACGAGCAGCCCTCGGTGTACATCGAGCCGGAGGAAGACCGCGTCGACTACGGCTACCAGGGCAGGTTCTGGAGCGCCCGCAAGCACGTCATGCACGTCCTCGCCGACTCCAAGAGCGAGAAGATGCGCGACCGGGCGCTCCGGTTCGTCAGGAGTGTGCCCTGCCCCGTATGCCACGGCAGCGGACTGCGGCCCGAGGCGCTTGCCGTGACCTTCGCCGGACGCTCCATCGCCGGGATCAACGCGATGCCGCTCACCGAGGTCGTGGCGCTGCTGCGGCCCGTCGCGGGGCGGTCCGAGGCCGACGCCACCACGTCGACCGCCCGGTCCGGGGAGACGACCGAGGTCGCGGTCCGGATCTGCGGCGACCTGGTCGCGCGGGTCGACGTCCTGCTCGACCTGGGCCTGGGGTATCTCAGCCTCGGGCGCCGCTCGACGACCCTGTCGCCCGGCGAGGCACAACGCCTGCGGATCGCCACCCAGTTGCGCTCGGGGCTGTTCGGCGTGGTCTACGTCCTCGACGAACCCTCCGCGGGCCTGCACCCGGCGGACGCGGAACCGCTGCTGGACGTGCTGGACCGCCTGAAGGCGGTGGGCAACTCGCTGTTCGTCGTGGAGCACGACATGGACGTCGTACGGCGGGCGGACTGGGTGGTCGACATCGGCCCCGGCGCGGGCGAGGGCGGCGGACGCGTGCTGTACAGCGGCCCGATCGCCGGTCTGGAGCAGGTCGAGGAGTCGGCCACCGGCCAGTACCTGTTCGGGCGCGCCCGGCCGCTCGGCCATCGCCCGCGCACACCGCACGGCTGGCTGCGCCTGCGCGGCGTCTCCCGCCACAATCTGCACGAGGTGTCCGTGGATGTGCCGCTGTGCGTACTGACGGCGGTGACGGGCGTGTCCGGTTCCGGAAAGTCGACGCTGGTGACGCAGGTGCTCGCCGAGGTCGTCCGCGGCCACCTCGGGCTCGTGCCCGAGGAGCCCGAGGAGGCGCAGCTGGAGGTCGACGTCCAGGACGCGTCGGGGGTCGAGTCGTTCGACCGGCTGGTCCGGGTCGACCAACGGCCCATCGGCCGGACCCCCCGGTCCAACCTGGCGACGTACACGGGGATGTTCGACGCGGTGCGCAAGCTGTACGCGGCGACGGACGAGGCCGGGGCGCGTGGCTACTCGGCCGGGCGGTTCTCCTTCAACGTGCCCGAAGGGCGGTGCCAGACCTGCCAGGGCGAAGGATTCGTCGCGGTGGAACTGCTGTTCCTGCCCGGCACCTACGCCCCGTGCCCGACCTGCCAGGGCGCCCGGTACAACGCCGAGACGCTGGAAGTCACCTACCGCGGCAAGAACATCGCTGAGGTGCTGGCAATGTCCGTCGACGCCGCCGCCACGTTCCTGTCCGGCGTCCCGGCCGCCTCCCGCAGCCTGGAGACGTTGCGCGAGGTAGGACTGGGGTACCTGCGTCTGGGTCAACCCGCCACGGAACTCAGCGGTGGTGAGGCGCAACGCATCAAACTGGCCACCGAACTGCAGCGGGCCCGCCGCGGGCACGCGCTCTACCTGCTCGACGAGCCCACGGCGGGGCTGCACCCCTCGGACATCGCCCTGCTGCTGCGCCAGCTGCACCGGCTCGTCGACGCCGGCAACACGGTCGTCCTCGTCGAGCACGACCTGGACACGATCGCCACCGCCGACTGGGTCATCGACCTCGGGCCGGGTGGCGGCGACGCGGGCGGCCGGGTGGTCGCGGCGGGACCGCCGTCCGAGGTGGCCAGGTCCCGCCGCAGCGCCACCGCGCCCTACCTCGCGGCCCGCCTCGCCCGCTCCTGACGACGACGCGAAGGGCAGACGCAGCGCTCGCTGCCGGGCTACCCGCCGGAGACCGGGGTGCCTGCCCGGGCGAACCGCTCGACGATGGCGGCGCAGAAGGCCGGAGGGCTCAGGTCGCTCGCAGCCATGGTGTTGACGTGCAGGCTTCCCCCTTCGAGTCCTCCCTTTACCGCTGCGGATGCGCGCGCGTTCCTTGCGCTGGGCGGCGAGAACGTCGGGTCAGCGGGCCGGCCCGCGCCCGTTCGCCCGTCGCCAATCCTCCCGACCGTCAGCCATGACCAGTACCGTCCGTGGTTTGCTGAGGCCGTGACCTCCCTGACATCGATACCCGGCGTGCCCGCCGTATCGCGAGGCTGTCCGTTCGGCCGCCGGGGCGGTGCCGCGTGACCGGGCGCCGGGACCCGCTGACCGACAAAGTGGTCGCCGGGCCGACGGCCCCGCCGTACGACGTCGAACTGGGCGCGGCCTTGGCGGCTCTGGGTGACCTGACGGCGGAGCGGCTCACTCCGGGGAATCTCGGCGCCCAGCGGGAACGGGACGCCGCGAGCCGGCCCCGGCCCACCGTGGCGGAGTTGCGGGCCGACGGCCGTTTCGCCGTCGAGGAGCTGAGCGTGCCCGGGGGCGAGGGGAGGCCGGACGTCACGCTGGTGCACGCGCGGCCGGCGGACGCCACCGGGCCGCTGCCGGCGCTGTACTACATGCACGGCGGCGGGATGATCATGGGCAACGCCTGGTCCGTCCTGCCGAAGATCCTCCGTGACTGGTCCGGCCCGCTGGGGCTGGCCGTCGTGTCCGTGGAGTACCGGCTGGCGCCGGAAACCCCGTACCCGGGGCCGCTGGAGGACTGCCACGCGGGACTTGTGTGGACTGCGGAGCACGCGGACGAGCTCGGCATCGACGGTGAGCGCGTGATCATCGGGGGCAAGAGCGCCGGCGGCGGGCTCGCCGCGGCCCTCACTCTGCTCAACCGGGACCTCAATCGGGAGCGGGGCGAGGGCCCGGTACCCGTCGGGCAGCTCCTGCAGTGCCCGATGCTCGACGACCGCCTCGACACCCCCTCCGCGCACCGGATGGCCGGCATCGGCCTGTGGGACAGGTCCTCGACGGCCGTTGCCTGGCAGGCGTACCTGGGCGAGCGTTACGGCACCGCGGACCTGTCGCCGTACGCCGCTCCCGCCCGCGCCACCGACCTGAGCGGGCTGCCGCCGACGTACATCGACGTCGGCTCGGCGGAGACCTTCCGCGACGAGAATGTCGCCTACGCCCATGCGATCTGGCAGGCCGGTGGCGACGCCGAACTCCACGTCTGGCCCGGCGCCTTCCACGGCTTCGACTCGGTCGCCCCCGCCGCGGCCCTCACCCGCGCGGCCCGCCACGCCCGGACCCAGTGGCTGAGCCGTACGGTCGAGCGCTCCCGCCGGTAGCCGTTCAGCCCGTGGGTGTGCCGATCTGATCGCGTTCGAGGAAGGAACGCAGCTCCGAGAGGACCTGCGCGGCAGCCCCCAGGGGAAACCCCTTGAGCGCGTCCGCGGTCAGCTCGGCCAGCCGCTCGGCGAAGGTCTCTTCCGCCGCGTCGACCAGGCGCAGGCCGTCGTCGGTCAGTGCCAGCAGTGACGACCGGCGATCCGACGGATTCGGCCGGCGGGCAACCCATCCGTGCCGCTCGAGGCGGTCGGTGCCCTTGCTGATGGCCCCGACACCGGCGGCGAACTCCGCGGCCAGGTCCGCCACTCGGGACCCGGGATGGTCGCGGAGGTAGCGCAGGGCCTCGAACTGCGAGGTGACGATCCCGTGGCGCTCGCGAAGACGGTCGTTGAGGGCGTTGTACAGACGCGTCTCGCACCGGACCAGGTCGGAGAAGAAGCCCGGGAGGTCGACCGTCTCATCGCTCGCTTTGGATGCCACGGCATCTAGTGTACGTTAAATATCGCGGAAGATACTTCCGTGGCATGTACTTGGGACGGGAGAACAGACACATGAGCAAGCAGCAGCGCGACGCACTGAACCGGATGTTCCGCAACCTGCCGTTCAGCATCGAGGGGGACCCCGCCGTGCAGCGCGCCGCCATGGAAGCGGCGCTCACCGCGGCACCGCTGCCCCCGGACGTGACCGTGACCGAGGGCACCCTCGGTGGGATCCCGGTCGTGCAGGTCGACGTCGACGGGGTGGACACCTCTCGAACCCTTCTGCACTTCCACGGCGGGGTCTACGTCCTCGGCTCGGCCCGTTCCAGCGTCGGCCTGGCCGCGGGCCTGGGCCGCCACGCCGGCGTGCGCGTGATCTCGGTGGACTACCGGCTCGCGCCCGAGCAGCCGTATCCCGCGGCCGTCGAGGACGCGCTCGCCGCCTACAAGGGCCTGCTGGCGAACACCGCGGAGTCGCGTATCGCGGTGTCCGGCGAGTCGGCGGGCGGCGGCCTGGCCGCGGCACTCCAACTGCGGCTGAAGGAAGAGGGCTTGGCGCTCCCGGCCGCCTCGGTGCTGCTCTCGCCGTGGACCGACCTCACCTTGAGCGGGCGGAGCCTGACCGGCAAGGCCTCGGTCGACCCCTCCGTGCTCACGGCGGAGGGCCTGAAGACCCGCGCGTACGACTACCTCGGCGGCGCGGACCCGAGGAACCCCGAGATCAGCCCGGTCTTCGGCGACCTGAGCGGCCTGCCGCCGATGCTGATCCAGGTCGGCTCGCACGAGATCCTGCTGGACGACGCCCTGCGACTCGCGGCGACGGCCGCCGCCCATGACGTCGACGTGAAGCTGGAAGTCACCGCCGGTGTGCCCCACGTCTTCCAGGCCTTCGCCGAGGTGCTCGACGAGGGCAAGGCCGCGCTGGCCAGTATCGGCGGATTCCTGCGCGCGCATCTCGCGGACGCGAGCACGGATTAGCGCTTTGGCGTCCCGTCCGACGGTGTCGCGATCCGGCCGCGCTCAGTTGTCGCCGAGGCGCTTGGCCAGGCCGAACGCGACGGCCATGGCGATCCACAAGGTGGTGATCCGCCTCGCGTCGAGGTCGTGCGTCCATACCCTGCACAGGGCGCCGAAGCGGTGGAAGAAGATGTCGGTGACCGAGAGGCTGCCGCCGAACCGGGCGGCCAGGTGGCTTTCGATCAGCGCGGTGCCGTACAGCTGGCCGATGATCACCGCGAAGGCCGCGAGCAGCGTGGCCGCGACCGGGAGCAGGCGGTTGCGCCCGCCGGCCTTGCCGACGGTGATGCCCACCAATACGCCCGCCGCGAGCGGGCCGAAGCCCAACTCGGTGGTTCTGCCGTTGTCATGGGCCAGCGCGCGCAGGAACCCGCCGTAGGCGAGCGCCGCCACGATCGCCACGAGCACGCCCAGTACCAGGGCGAGGGCGCTCCGGTCCCGGGCGACCTGCGGTGGTCCGGAGGGCGCCCAGCCGGCCTGCGGGCCGTAGGGGTTCTGGCCACCGGCCTGCGGCGGCGAGTAATCGGCGCTCACGACATGGACCCCCGAACGGTACGGATGACGGGTACCGCATCACCCCGGCGACGTGGGGGCTGCCGGTGAACAGCGACGCCAGAATGTAGCAGGAGGGTACGACGGGCGGGCAAGCGGCCGAGCCCGCCGCTGATCCCCGGACGTACACATTCGATCGACCGAATGGACGCGCCGAAGAGAACCCTGCCTGGCTACGCTTCTACCGGCACCGATGACGAGCGTGGCGGGGGGATCGTGAGCCGACCACTGCTGTTCCTCGACGTGGACGGGCCGCTCAACCCGTACGCCGCAAAGCCGCAGAGGCGCCCCGACGGCTACATCACGCTCAGGGTGCCCCGGAACAGTGAGACGGCCGAGGAAGAGCGAGCCTCCTTGTCCCGACGGCGGTCGCTGCGGGTGTGGCTCAACCCGGCGCACGGACCGGCCCTGCTGCGGCTCGGCTACGAACTGTGCTGGGCCACCACGTGGATGGCGGAGGCCAACCGGTGGATCGCCCCGGCGCTCGGTCTTCCCGAACTCCCCTTCGTCGACTTCGGCGACGCCTTGTTCCGTGACCGGCCCGACGGGGTGCACTGGAAGACCGCTCCCCTGGTGGATTACGCCGACGGCCGCGCCTTCGCGTGGGTGGACGACGAGCAGAGCGATCGGGATCAGGCGTACGTGACCGGCCACCACCGCGGACCCGCACTGCTGCACCACGTCAACCCGCGGCTCGGCCTGCGCGAGGACGACTTTCGGGATCTTGCCGACTTCGCCGGTTCGTCAGGTAATCCACAGGCCACCGGCTGAGCCCTTGTGCTCAGCTCCCGGACGCCGGATGGAAGGCGCCGGCGGTCGTGGCGAGCGTACGGGCGGTTTCGATCACCGTCTCGCGGCGGCGGACCAGGGCGGCCTGGTGGGTGTCCTCGTCCAGGACCATGCGGCACATCTCCGGCACCGCGAAGTTCCAGGCGATCAGCCCCATGAGGGTGAACAGCAGGTCCTGGCCGGCGCGGACGCGCGCGCCCTCGGGAAGGTGGTCGGCCACACCTGCCTCGACGAGGTCATCCGCCTTGTCGCGGAACGCGGCACGGCGCTCCCGTTCGCCCCCGTCGGGTTCGGCGCCGGCCTCCAGCGCCTCCCACAGCAGCAGCCTGATCAGCTCCGGGTGTTCCCGGTACCAGTCGAAGATCTGCCCGACCGACTCGGCCAGCGCGTCGGGATCGAAGGAGAGGGAGACGCGGACCTCCTCCAGCTTGGCCCGCAGGACGGCGGCGAACAGCTTCTCCTTGCCGCCGTAGTAGAGGTAGATGGCCTGCTTGTTGGCCCTGGCCGCGGTCGCGATCCGGTCGACCCTGGCCCCCGCCAGGCCGCGCTCGGCGAACTCGGCGGCGGCGGCTTCGAAGATCCGCCGTCTGGTGTCCTCCGCATCATAGGGCATGAACGAATTAAACCATCCGGTTGACTCCGGTCGGCTCGGGCGGCAGTATGGAGCCCGGAAGTAAAACAACCAGATGGTTTAATTCATCGGAAGGTTCCCCCTTGAGCACTGCGACTCCCATCCCCGTTCGTTCGCCGCTGACCAGCGCCCTCGCCGGCGCGACCGCTGTCCTGATCGGCGGGAGCTCGGGCATCGGGCTGGCGGCCGGCGTCCTGCTGCGTTCGGTCGGCGCCCGCGTCGTGCTGGTCGGCCGCGACCCGGACCGGCTGGCGGCCGCCGTCTCCCGGGTGCGGAGCGCGGGCCCGGACAGGGACGCCGACGACGCCGTGCTGGCCGTGGCCGGGGACGGCGGGGACGAGCGGGTCCTCGCCGAGGCCTTCGACCGGGCCGGCCAGGTCGATCACGTCTACGTCACCGCGGGCGGCGTCGGGGGCACCGGCCCCGTGACCGAGTTGTCGGTCGACCGGATCCGTACGAGCTTCGACTCCCGCCTCGGTGCGGCCTTCACCGCGGCCCGCACGGCGGCGACCCGGCTGCCCGCGGGCGGCTCGCTCACCTTCAGCTCGGGAATCCTGGTGGTCCGCCCCGCTCCCGGCATGAGCGCCCCGCTGTCGGTCGCCGGCGCCGTCGAGACCCTCACCACGGCGCTCGCCGTGGAACTCGCCCCCGCACGGCTGCGCGTCAACGCCATCCGCTACGGCCGGATCGACACCCCGCTCCTGCGCTCGGTGCCGGGCCACGACACCGACGACGCCATCGCCGCCGCCGGATCCACCACTCCCCTCGGCCGCGTCGGCACCGCCGAGGAAGCCGCCGCCACGGCCCTCTTCCTCATGGCCAACAACTACGTCACCGGCCAGATCATCACCATCGACGGCGGCGAAACCCTCACCTGACCACCACCCCGCCGGGCCAGACTCGTGTCCACCCCGAACGCAGCGTCTGCGAATTGGCCAAATGCCCGCCGGGTAAGGGCTTTGCCGGTGTGTAGCGGCGTCCGGTGCGGGGCGGTCGGAGGCTGCCCGCATGGTGAGGGCGAGCCAATGAGCCGGGCTGGGTGTCGGCGGCGCCACACCATCGGATGGCGCGTGCGGGAATCACCGACGCCGGCGTGGCGGTGCCGATAGCCTCGGGCGTCACCGACGACGACACGACATCACGGGAACCATGAGCGATCAGCCGGCACAGCCCGTTATCGACACGCACGTCATCCTCCGCGACGGCGACAAGATCCTGCTGTCCCAGCGCGGGGGCCCGTACGGATACGGGCGGTGGCACATGCCGTCCGGGAAGCTCGATCCCGGGGAGACGCTGACCGCCTGTGCGGCACGGGAGCTTCGTGAGGAGACCGGCGTCAGCGTCGACCCCGCCGGCCTGCGCCTGGTCCAGGTCGTGCATCACCGCCAGGAAGGCGAGAACCCGCGGATCGGCTTCTTCTTCGAGGCCACCGTCTGGGACGGCGAACCCGTCGACCGGGAGCCGGCCAAGTGCCTGGCGCTGGAGTGGTTCGCCGCCCACGACCTGCCGAGCGACTTCATCGAGTACCCGGCGGCAGGGCTGCGCGGCTACCTGGACTCCCACGGACCGCTCACCGAGCAGGGCTGGACCTGAACCGGGCCGCGTCCCGCACCGCCGGCCTGCATGCCCCTACCGGAATTCGCGTACGTCGTTCACAGCGGCAACCGCCCCTCATTCCCGCACCCCATTCCCGGCTTGCCCCGGCAAAAGCGGCCCCGCACTCCTCTCCGCGCACCCTCACCCGACGCGCAGTAACCTTTTACTGAGCGCGCCGAACTCTGGAGTGTGCCCATGAGTGACGCTGAGCTTCGCACCCTTGACCGTGAGGAGTTGTCCGGGCCCGCGGAGGAGCGGGATTCGGTACTGTCCGTCACCGCGTTGGGGCTGCTGCGTGACCTGGGTGCGTCGGCGGTGGGGGTGTATCTGCTCGTGCCGGAGGCGAACGCGTTGCGGGCCGCCCTGGTGGCCGTTTCCTCGACGGGAATGGGTGCCACGGAGGAGATCCCGTTGACCGACGACATTTTCCCGTCGGCCTATGCGTACCGCACGGGAGAGGTACGTATCGGCTCCTCGAATGACATCCTGGAGCGTTATCCGGGACTTTCGGTGCTGATTCCCTTCACGTACACGGTTGCCGCGGCCCCGCTGCTGCACGGCGACCGCGTCCTGGGCACCGTGACCGCGTACTGGCTCGACGAGCGGGCCGAGGCCGCGATGGACACCGGTCTGCTGGCGCGGGGTACTCACCGGCTGGCCGCGCGGCTGAGCGAGCTGGCCCGGGACGGCGCGTCGCTGGTGCCGCCGCGGATCCCCCGCGTGGTGTCCGGGGCCCCGCCCCGCCGGGGAGCGGCGTCCGCGTCCGTGCTGTTCCACCTGCACCGGCTCGCGGTCCTGCTCAAGGACGCGCCGAGCACGGAGGCCGCCGCCGGGGCCGCGATCGAGCGGATGGTCTCCGGCTTCGGGGCCCGCGCCGCGGCGATCGCGCTGACCGACGCCGACCGACTGGTGGTCGCGGGGTCGTACGGCTGCGCCCGCGAGTACCTCAAGTCCCTCGGCGGAGCGCGGCTGAACAGCTCCTTCCCCGAGGCGTTGGCCCTGGCCCGGTCCCGGCACCTGGTGTACCCGCCGGCCGACCCGCGCACCCGCGACCGCTGGGCCGACGAGGAGGAGGGGCTGCGCTGCTCGTGGCTCATCCTCCCGCTGACCGCCGGCGGCCGGGCGGTGGGCACCTGCTCGCTCGGGTTCACCGGCGCCGGCCTGCTCAAGGAGCCGCTGGCCATGTCCGGCCTGAGCTCGATGCTCAGCCACACCCTGGAGCGCACCAAGCTCAACGGCGCCCGGTACGCGCTCGCCGAGCACCTTCAGGAGGCCCTGCTGCCCCGCAACCTCCCGCAGCCGCCCGGCGTGGTGAGCGTGAACCGGTACCGGCCGGCCGTCGCGGGCATCGAACTGGGCGGCGACTGGTACGACGTGATCGAGTCGGCCGACGGCGGCCTGGGCATGGTGATCGGCGACGTGGAGGGGCACAGCGCCGAAGCCGCCGTCGTGATGGGCCAGTTGCGCAGCGCGGTACGCGCCTATGCGACCGAGGGCCACGGTCCGGCCGACGTGCTGGCACGGACCAATGTCCTGCTGGCCGGCCTGCACACCGGGGTCTTCGCCACCTGCTGCTGCCTGTGGCTCGACCCGGACACCGGGGCCGCGCGGCTGGCCACCGCCGGTCACCCGCTGCCGCTGCTGCGCACGCCCGACGGGGAGTTCCTGCGGACCGGTCCCGTCGCCGGTCCCCCGCTGGGCGTCACCGGCGACGCCACGTACGAGGAGACCCGCCTCACCCTGCCGGTCGGCACCGTGATCGCGCTGTACACGGACGGGCTGGCGGGGCCGGGCGAGGACCTGACGGTGGACGCGTTCGAGGCCGCGCTCAAGCGGTCCGGACCGGAGCTGGAAGGCCTCGCCGATCACCTCGTGGCCGATGCCGACCGGCTGCCGGCCAGGCGGTGCGACGATCGGGCGCTGCTGCTCGTCCGGTACGAGGGCCTGCCACGGCTGGTCGAGCCCAATGTGCACGAACTGCGCATCCACCGCCGCGACATGCAGGGCGCACGGCTGGCCCGGCACCTGCTGCGCGAGTGGCTGGGCGACTGGCGGCTCGCCGAAACCGCCGACGAGGCCGAGTTGTTGATGTCAGAAGTCGTCACCAACGGGATCGTGCACGGGGACAGCGACGTGTCGATCTGCGTGCGCAAGTACCCGGCGTACCTGCGGGTGGAGGTGCGCGACAGCGACCCGCGGCCGGCCCACGCGGTGGCGACCCCCCGCGCCGAGGACCAGGAGGAGGGCGGCCGGGGCCTGCTGATCGTCACCACGCTGGCCGCCGCCTGGGGCAACTCCCCCGCGGGGCGCGGCAAGACCGTGTGGTTCGAGCTCCCGTTGGGCGACTGAACCGGAAGCCGGCCGCGGGCCCGGCCGAACCGCCAGCCGTACTCCCGCCCAACGCCCTGCCCAACTACCCGCCGCAGCAGCGCACTTGTGCACCCCCGAAACACGCCCCCACCACGGCAAGGAACCTGCATGTGCCATTGACATGCCAACATCACACACGCCCTAATGGACTCCCGGTGACCAACATTCACCGTCGCCCCACGTGCGGGTGGGCGGCCTCACCGGATCCATGGGAGCAGCGCGTTGCGCATAGTCAGATCAGCCCGCGCGGCCGGGCGGCGACGGACCTCCGGAACGGTGGCGGCGCTGGCCGTCGCCGCGCTGGCGGTCCTGGGCCTTCAGGCCCCGAACGCCTTGGCCGCGCCGGCACCGACCGCCGCGGGCACCACAGCCACCGGCAGCACAGCCACGGCCGGCACCCCGGCCGACGCCCCCACCGACGCCCCTTCGGGCCCGACCACCGGCACCACCACCGGCACCACCACCGGCCCCGACCACCGGCACCACCACCGGCCCGACCACCGGCACCACCACCGGCACCCCCACCTGGACCCCCGCCTGCGACGCCCCGAAGCCCGGCGACTTCGCCTGCTTCGCGCTGCGCCGCACCGACGTCGCCCCGGCGAAGGGGCTGCGGGCCTTCGTGGCCGCCCCGACCGGTTACGGCCCGGCCGACCTCCAGAGCGCGTACGGCCTTCCCGCCGACGGCGGGGCCGGCCAGACCGTCGCCATCGTCGACGCCTACGACGACCCGAACGCCGAGGCCGACCTGGCCGTCTACCGCAGCCAGTACGGTTTGCCGCCGTGCACCACGGCCAACGGCTGCTTCACCAAGGTCGACCAGCGCGGCGGCACGAACTACCCGATCGCCGACAGCGGCTGGGCGGGCGAGATCTCCCTCGACCTGGACATGGTCTCCGCGACGGCGCCCAACGCCCACATCCTGCTCGTCGAGGGCGACGACTCCAGCGACACGGCGCTCGGCGAATCCGTCGACGAGGCGGTCGCGCTCGGCGCCAAGTACGTGTCCAACTCCTACGGCACGGACTACCGGTTCGGCAGCGGCGAGGACCCGGCCGAGGCCACCGCGCTCGACCCGTACTACAACCACCCCGGCGTCGCGGTCGTCGCCTCCACCGGTGACTACGGGTACGGCGTGGCCTACCCCGCCGCCTCGCAGTACGTGACCTCCGTCGGCGGCACCTCGCTGACGCGCAACCCCGACAGCCCCCGCGGCTGGTCGGAGTCGGCCTGGAACAAGGCCGGTTCGGGCTGCTCGCTGTACGAGCCCAAGCCCGCCTTCCAGCACGACACCGGCTGCGCCAACCGCGCGGACGCCGACGTCTCCGCGGTCGCGGACCCGGCCACCGGCGTCGCGGTCTACCAGACGTACGGCGGCAGCGGCTGGTCGGAATACGGCGGCACCAGCGCGTCGTCCCCGATCATCGCGAGCGTGTACGCGGACTCCGCCACCCCGGTCGCAGGCACGTACCCCAACTCCTACCCGTACGCGGCCGGCACCGGCCTCAACGACGTCACCTCGGGCAGCAACGGCAGTTGCACCCCGGACTACCTGTGCCGGGGCGCCGAGGGCTACGACGGGCCGACCGGCCTCGGCACCCCGAACGGCCTGCAGGCGTTCCGTACCGGACCGCACGGCGTACTGTCCGGCTCCGTCACCGACCGCGCCACCGGCAAGCCCGTCGTCGGCGCCATGGTCAAGACCGGCGTCGACTCCGCGCGCACCGACGCGCAGGGCCACTACTCGCTCACCGTCCCGGCCGGCGGCCACGACGTCACCGTGACCGCGTTCGGCTACGCGACGGGTAGCGCCACGGGCGTCACGATCACCGACGGCGGCACCCTCACCAAGAACTTCACGCTCACGCAGGTGCCCAGCGAGACGGTCTCCGGCACGGTGCGGGACGGCTCCGGCCACGGCTGGCCGCTCTACACGAAGATCACCGTGGACGGCGACCCGAACGCGGTGTGGACCGACCCGGTCACCGGCCGGTACCAGGTGACGCTGCCGCGCGACAGCGACTTCACGCTGCACTTCGCCGCCGACCTGCCCGGCTACGACGAGGTCACCAAGGCCGTCCACGTCGCCGGGGCCCCGGTGACCGCCGCCGTCGCCATGACCGCGAACCCGTGGCGGGCCACCGCCCCCGGCTACGCCGTCCATCTGACCGGCCCCACCGAGACGTTCGACTCCACCACGTCGGCGCCGCAGGGCTGGAGCGTGGTCAACGCGGCGGGCCTCACCAACGGCTGGGCGTTCGACGACCCGGGCAACGAGGGCAACCAGACCGGTGGCCAGGGCGGGTTCGCCATCGTCGACAGCCAACTGGCCGGCGTCAGCGGGCACACGGACTCCGAGCTGATCAGCCCGGTGTACGACTTCACCGGGAAGACCACCCCGGAGCTCGCCTTCGGCACGATGTACACGCTCAACCCGTACCGGCAGACGATCAAGGTGGAGGCCACCGACGACGGCGGCGCCACCTGGACCGACGTCTGGGAGCCGTCCGTGGACGACGGCTACTACGGCGGACCGACCAAGGTCGAGATCCCGCTCACCGCTTACGCCGGCAAGGCGGCCGTGCAGCTCCGCTTCCACTACACGTCGCTGTGGAGCTGGTACTGGGGCATCGACGACGTCTTCGTCGGACAGCGCGACTGGACCCCGACCCCCGGCGGCCTGGTCGTCGGACAGGTGACGGACGCCAACACCGGCCAGGGCGCGGTGGACGCCACCGTCACCGACGACAAGACCCCCTCGGTGCAGGCCAAGACGGTCACCACCCCGGACGACCCGGCCCTCGGCGACGGCTACTACTCGCTGTTCGTCCCCGGCCCCGGCAGGCACGCCCTGTCCGCGGCCAAGAACAACTACGTCACCCGGTCGCAGGACGTGCAGGTCCGCGCGGACAGCACGGTCCAGGCCCGCTACTCCTTGAAGGCCGGCCGGCTGACCGTCACCCCCGGCTCGCTCGACGCGTCCACCCGCTGGGGCGGACACACCGTCAGGACGCTGCGGGTCACCAACACCGGCACCGCCAACGCCATGCTCCTGATCGGTGAGCAGAACGGCGGCACCGCGCGCGCCACGGCCACCGGCGCCGCGCTCCAGCGCGTCCCGGGCAGCTACCCGCTGGGCTTCACCGGGTCCCGGCAGTCCGCGGGCGCCGGTACGGCCGCCGCCGCGCCGGCCGCCGTGCCCTCCGACGACCCGTGGCAGACCGCTCCGGACCTGCCCGAGGTCCGGATGGACAACGTTGCCGACACCTGGAACGGCAAGGTCTACTCGGGCTTCGGCGACACCGGCCTGTCCATCGGCGCCGACTCCAGCAGCAACGAGCTGTACGTCCTGGACCCGGCCGCCGGCAAGTGGACGCAACTGGCCAGCGCCACCGAGGCCCGGCAGGCGCCCGGCCACGGCATCATCGACGGCAAGCTCTACGCCGCCGGTGGCTGGCAGGGTGACGGCACGCCCGATCCCACGCTGGAGATCTACGACATCGCGAGCAACACCTGGTCCAAGGGCGCGCCCGAGCCCAGGCCGCACGCGGGTGCCGGCAGCGCCGTGCTCGACGGGAAGCTCTACCTGATCGGCGGCTGCGACGTCGCCTGCGGGGTCACCGACGCGAGCATGTACGACCCGGCCTCCGACACGTGGCACGCCATCGCCGCGTACCCGGAGCCCGTGTCCTGGACGTCCTGCGCCGGCATCGGCGGCGAGCTCTACTGCGCCGGCGGCGCCACCGACAGCGGCGACGTCAAGCACGCGTACGCCTACAACCCGGCGACCGGCACCTGGTCCGCGCTGCCCGACATGCCGGTCGCGCTGTGGGGTTCGGCCTACGCCGCGGCCAACGGCGAGCTGATGATCTCCAGCGGCATCAGCGACAACGCCCTGACCAACCAGGGCTTCGCCTTCGACCCGCGGACCCGCGCCTGGAGCGCCCTGCCGAACGCCGGCACGGCCACCTACCGCGGCGCCGGCGCGCTCGGCTTCTACAAGCTCGGCGGCTCGACCGGCGGCATCACCCCCAGCACGGTCGTGGAGACCCTGCCGGGGTACGGCGTCGACCCGACCACCGACGTCCCCTGGCTGAGCGAGAGCCGGCACGAGGTGACGCTGCGGCCGGGCGAGAGCACGACCGTCGCGGTCCTCTTCGACGCCGGGGTCCCGCAGATCACCCGCCCCGGTGATTACGCCGCCCGGCTGGTCTTCGGCAGCAGCACGCCGTACGCCCTGCCGGCGGCCCCGGTGACGCTGCACGTGGCGGCGCCGAGCGCCTCCGGTCGGCCGTGAGGAGGCGCTGAGCAAGCGGTGACAAGGCCCTGACCGGGCCATGAGCGGTCGGTGACCCGGCCGCTCCCCGGCGGCGCCTCGCCGGACTCCGCACGGGCCGGTCGTCCCCACCCGGGGGCGGCCGGCCCGTCGGCGTACGGGCGGAAGGCGGCGTACCGGGACGATGCGTGACGCCGGTTCACACGGGGCTGTGCCGGTGGCGCTGGTAGTGGCGGGCGGCGCGGACCCGGTTGCCGCAGGCCGGCGAGCACCATTCGCGCCGGGGGTGGTCCTTGACGAAGTAACGGACGCAGCCGGGGGCCAGGCAGGCCCGCAGCCGCAGGCGGTCGCCATGGGCGAAGACGGCGATCGCCTCCTCGGCGATGGCGGAGATCACGGCGGCGGCCGTCGGTCCACCGGACCGGGTGAGGCGCGTAGGTGAGGCGCCGGCGACCCAGGCCAGCACCGACCACCGCGGGACCGCTCCCGCGGCCTCGTTGACCGTCGCGACGGCGGCGTCGAACTCCGCCGTCGGGGACGCGGTCGGGCGGGGATCGCCGGTGACCTCGGCCGCCAGCACGCGCAGGGCGTCGCGCAGCCGGGCCAGCGGGCGCGCGAGGTGCTCGGTGTCCTCCGCCAGCAGGTCCGCCGGGCCGTCGCCGGCCGTCAGGTCGACCCGGGTGGCGACCGCGCGCAGCCACGCCTCGGTGCCGCCCGGTTCGGCGAGTGAGTCGTACACGCCGTCGCGGTCGGCCCAGATCGTGTTCATCAGCTCCACCGGCAGCGGTTCGCCCAGGAGGAGCGGAGCACGTGTCTTCATGCTTCGACAGTACCTCACCTAACGGTTGGGACTTTTGTCATCCGTTGACATCTCGCGGGGAGCCGTGCCATGGTTCTAACGCTTTCGAGCGGATGCAACCGTTGGAAAAGGAAGGGTCCGTACCCATGACCGGATTCGCTCCCCTCGACCCCGCCACCGCGACCGGCCAGGCCGCCGACCTCCTGGCGGACGTGCAGAAGTCCCTCGGCACCACCCCGAACCTCGCCAAGGTGATGGCCAACAGCCCGGCCCTGCTCAAGGGCTACCTGGCGCTGTCCGGCGCGCTGGCCGACGGCGCCTTGCCCGTCGCGGTCCGCGAGCAGCTGGCGATCGCCACGGCCGAGCACAACGGCTGCGAGTACTGCCTGTCCGCCCACACCTTCCTGGGCGCCACGGTCGCCGAGGTCGACGCGGACGAGCTGGAGCTGGCCCGCGACGCCAAGTCCTCCGACCCGCACGCCCAGGCCCTGCTCGACCTGTCCGACGTCGTCGCCCGCAGCCACGGCCGGGTCGACGACGGCACCCTGCGCGCCGCGCGCGACGCCGGCGCCACCGACGCCGAGATCGGCGAGGTCGTCGGCCACCTGGCGCTCAACACGCTGACCAACTACTTCGCCATCATGGCCGGAATCGCCACCGACTGGCCCCTGGTCGAACCCCGCAGGTGGGTCTGACCCCCACGACTCCGTCGGCCCGGCCCTCCCACGGCCGCCGGGGGCCGGGCCGACGGACCGGACGCCCCCGCGCGGCCGGCCGGGCCGACGGACCGCACGGCCGATGATTCGTCATACCGAACGGGCATCAGACGCGACACGAAGGGTGTTGGACACCTCCCGGCCGGGTTCCGAAGCTGGAAAGCGAGCGGAACCCGCGAACTCGCCGGAAGGAACGAAAGGAACACCATGTCCCGTGTCTTCGTCACCGGATCGGCCGACGGTCTCGGCCTCGCCGCAGCGGAACTGCTGCTCCAGCAGGGGCACCAGGTGGTCGGCCATGCCCGCAGCGAGGAGCGCGCCGACGACGTGCGCGCCGCGCTGCCCGGCATCGAGGACGTACTGGCCGGGGATCTGAGCAGTGCCGCGCAGACCCGCGCCGTCGCCGAACGGGCGAACGCCTCGGGGCGGTTCGACGCGGTGATCCACAACGCGGGCGTCGGCTACCGGGAGCGCCGCAGGATCGCCACCCCCGAAGGCCACGCCCATGTGCTGGCGATCAACGTCCTGGCCCCGTACCTGCTCACCGCACTGATGGAGCGGCCGGCCCGGCTGGTGTACCTCAGCAGCGGCATGCACCGCGGCGGGGACGACTCCTTGGCCGACCTGGACTGGGAGCGCCGGACCTGGGCGGGCGCGCAGGCGTACTCCGACAGCAAGCTCTTCGACACCGCACTCGCCTTCGCCGTCGCCCGCCACTGGCCGGACGTCCTCAGCAACGCGGTCGAGCCGGGCTGGGTCCCCACCAGGATGGGCGGAGCCGGCGCGCCGGACGACCTCTCCCTGGCCCATGTCACGCAGGTGTGGCTCAGCGTCTCCGACGACCCGGCGGCCACGGTGAGCGGGGAGTACTTCTACCACCAGCGGCCGCGCGCGGTGAACTCCTCGGCCCGCTCCGAGGAGTTCCAGGACGGCCTGCTCGCCGAACTCGCCCGGCTCACGGGGGTGAAGCTGCCCATGGGGTGACCGGGGCCCCGCGCTTTCTGTACGGGGCGCTCCCGGCGAACCGTCATGTGCCGGACAGGTGCTCGCGCAGCACCGCGTCCATGGCGAGGGGTTCGCGGCCGAGCAGGCCGGCCAGGGTCGGATCCACGGCGGCGAATTCGCCGGTGCGGGCGGCGGCGAAGACGCCCAGGAGCTGTTCGGCGACCTCGGCGGGAACACCGTGGCCCGCCATGTCCGTCAGGAAATCGTCGTCGGGGGCCGTGGCCCTCGTGACGGGGCGGCCGGTGACCTGCGCCGCGATGCGGGCGATGTCGTCGAAGGTGAGCGCGCTGGACGCGGTCAGGGGCGGCGTCGGGCCGTCGAAGCGGCCCTCGTCGGCCAGCACGGCGGCGGCCGCGTCGGCGAGGTCGGCGGGCGCGGTCCAGCTCACCGGGCCGTCCGCGGGAAGCACGATCCGGCCGTAGTCCAGGGCCGGCCCGAGGAAACGCACCGCGCTGGAGGCGTAGAAGCCGTTGCGCAGTGAGGTGAACGGCACCCCGCAGGTGCGCAGTGCCTCCTCGGTGGCGGCGTGGTCGCGGCAGGCCTCGAAGTGCGACGAGGCGCTCGCGCCCATGTGGCTGGTGTAGAGCACGCGGCGGGCGCCCGCCGCGACGGCCGCGTCGATCGCGGCGCGGTGCTGCCGTACGGCCTCCTCGCCCATCGCGTCGACCGAGACGACGAGCACTTGGGAGGCGCCCTCGAAGGCATGGGCCAGGCCGGCGGGTTCGGTGAAGCTGCCCTGCCGCACCCGCACCCCTCGGTCGGCGAAGGCCTGGGCCTTGCGCGGGTCGCGGACGCTGACGCCGACCCGGTCGGCGGGCACGAGCGTCAGCAGCCGTTCGACGATGCGGCGGCCGAGCTGTCCGGTCGCTCCGGTCACGATGATCATGGTGCACCCCTCACTGCGATCCCGATGTCATTCCCGATCTGTTTCCACTGGAAACACATTCAGAGTAACACCGTTAATAACGTTGGAAGCGCCTACTTGGTATCGTTGGTTCATGGCAGCACGTCCACCCAGCGGCAGCGACCCCGCCGCCGACCCGTCGCAGACCTCGGCCACCGGCCGCGAGCAGACCCGGCAGCGGGTCATCGAGGCCGCCATCGGCCTGCTGGAACGCGAAGGCCGGGACGCGGTCACCACACGCGCGGTCGCGGTCGCGGCGGGCCTGCAGCCACCGGCCATCTACCGGCTGTTCGGCGACAAGGAAGGGCTGCTCGACGCGGTGGCCGAGCACGGCTTCGCCACCTTCCTGGCGGCCAAGCACGTCGACCCCGACCCGCAGGACCCCATCGAGGACCTGCGGGCCGGCTGGGACCTGGCGGTCGAGTTCGGGCTGTCCAACCCGGCCCTCTACACGGTGATGTACAGCGAGCCGGCGCGGGCCGCGTCGGCCGCGTACCAGGCCGGCGCGGCGATCCTGAGGGGCCGCATCCGACGACTCGCCCACGGCGGCTGGCTCCGGGTGAGCGAGGACCTGGCCGCCCTGATCATCCATGCCACGGCGCGCGGCGCGGTGCTCACCTGGCTGTCCGTACCCGCGGACCGGCGCGACCCGGCCCTGCTCACCACGCTGCGGGAGTCCATGGTCGGCGCCGTGACCAACCAGGAACCGGCGGTGCCCGACGCGGGCCCGGCCGGGGCCGCCCGCGCCCTGCGCGCCGCGCTGCCCGAGCAGACGACACTCAGCAGCGGGGAACAGCATCTCCTGGGCGAGTGGCTGGACCGGCTGGCCGCCGAGGGCTGAGCCGGCCCCCGCGATACGGGTCGCGGGGGCCGGACGGCGTTCCGGGGCACCGCCCGGCCGCCGCCGCGCCCGTTCCCCGCTCCCCGCGCACGGGCCGCCAAGTCGCGGAGCCGCCGGGCCGATTCGCGCCTCCTCGCGCAGGAATCCTTGACAGGCACTCGGGCGCGCCGTAGACATCCCCTCGGTAGAGAGCGCTCTCAGAAAGTGCCACCCCCCACGTCCGGCCCGACGCACCGCGTGCGCGACACGGCCTCGCCGCATGCCGCGCACCCGACGCGTCCGGGCCCCGGATCCGCGCAAGCGCTTGCGCGCTGAGAGGACAGCAGCATGCACGTGTTACCGCACAGCGACCGGGGTTCCGGTCGGCGGCCGGGTCCCCACAACCCGGCCGGGAAGCCGGTGCGCGCCGCCGTACGCCTCGGGCGCCGGCCCGCATCGCCCAGGGGCCGTTCGCTCCTGGCCACGCTGGCGCTGCTCGCCGGCACCCTGGCCGGCGCCGTGACGACGACGCTGGCCGTCGCCCCGGCGGCGAGCGCCGACACCGTACCGCCGCCGCCCTCCGGGTGGACGCAGGTGTTCGGCGACGACTTCTCCGGGGCGGCCGGGTCCGCGCCGAAGGCCGACAACTGGTTCTACGACATCGGCACCGGCTACGGGACCGGCGAGATCGAGCAGACCACCAACTCGACGAACAACGTCTATCTCGACGGCAACGGCCACATGGTGATCAAGGCCATCAACAACGGCGGCACCTGGACCTCCGGCCGGATCGAGAGCACGCGATCGGACTTCCAGGCCCCGCCCGGCGGCCAGTTGGAGATGACCGCGTCCATCCAGCAGCCGAACCCCGCGAGCGGCCTGGGCTACTGGCCGGCGTTCTGGGCGCTGGGCTCCACCATGCGCACCGGCGGCGGCTGGCCGCAGTCCGGTGAGATCGACATGATGGAGGACGTGAACGGCCTGAACCAGGCCTCCCAGACCCTGCACGACGGGGCGGGCAGCAGCGGGCACGCGCTCATCGCGTGTCCCGCCGCGGGCTCCACCTGCCAGACCGGCTACCACACGTACTCGGTGATCGTGAACCGGGTGAACACCAGTGCCGAGTACCTGCAGTTCCTGATGGACGGCACCGTGGAGAGCACCATCACGGAGGCGTCGGTCGGCACCGCGGCCTGGCAGCAGGCCATCGACCACGGGTTCTTCATCATCTGGGACCTGGCGATGGGCGGCAACTACCCGGACGGGATCTCCGGCACCAAGACCCCGACCGCGGCCACCACGTCGGGCGCGTCCATGAGCGTCGGGTACGTCGCGGTGTACGAGCAGGGCGGCAACTCCACGCCGACCGGCACCGCCACGGCGACCGGCGCGGTCGGCGGCCTGAACGGGCTGTGCCTGGCCAACCAGAACGCGCTCAACACCGAGGGCAACCCGATCCAGGTGGCCGGCTGCAACAACGGCGCCGGCCAGCAGTGGTCGCCGTACACCGACGGCACCCTGCGCGTGCAGGGCGGCTGCCTGGACGTGGTGAGCGCCGGCAAGACCAGCGGCACCAACGTCGACTGGTACCCGTGCAACGCCACCGCCGCCCAGGGCTGGACCCACCAGGCCAACGGCGAGCTGGTCAACCCCAACTCCGGTCTGTGCCTGACCGATCCGGGCGGCAACACCGGCGCGCGGCTGGACATCGAGACGTGCACCGGGGCGGCCGGCCAGCTGTGGACGCTGCCCACCGGCAGCGGCACCCCGGGCAACACGGTCACCGTCACCGGCCCCGGCAACCAGACCTCCACGGTCGGCACCGCGGCCAGCCTGCAGATCCAGGCCAGTGACTCCGCGTCCGGCCAGGCGCTCACCTACAGCGCCAGCGGCCTGCCCGCGGGGCTGTCCGTCAACGCCTCGACCGGACTGATCTCCGGCACCCCGACGGCGGCGGGCACCTCGAACGTCACCGTGACCGCCAAGGACGGCACCGGCGCCACCGGATCCACCTCGTTCACCTGGACGGTGAACGGCACCGGCGGCACCTGCGGGACCACCAACCTGGCGCTGAACAAGACCGCCACCGCCTCCTCCCAGGAGAACGGCAGCTTCGGCCCGCAGGGCGCGGTCGACGGCAACCTCGGCACCCGCTGGTCGAGCGCCTTCTCCGACCCGCAGTGGCTCCAGGTCGACCTGGGCGCCACCCACTCGATCTGCCAGGTCGTGCTGAACTGGGAGACCGCGTACGGCAAGTCCTTCCAGCTCCAGACGTCCAACGACGGCACCACTTGGACCACGGTCTACTCCACCACCACCGGAACCGGCGGCGTCCAGACCCTGAACGTCGCGGGCAGCGGCCGCTACCTCCGCATGTACGGCACCGCCCGCTCCACCCAGTACGGCTACTCCCTCTGGGAGCTCCAGGCCTTCGGCTCCTGACCGCTCACGTCACACCCGCGGGGGTCGCGCACGGCGGTGCGCGGCCCCTGTGTCGTGTCCGGACGCCGGCGACAGGTGGCGGAGGGCGGCCGTTGGTCTACTGCGGGGGGAGGGTGCGCAGGGTCAGGATCGCTACGTCGTCGAAGTTGTCGGTGGGGCGGGCGCGTTGGAGGAGGAGGTCGGTGAAGGCGGGGAGGGGGCGGTGGGCGAGGGAGGCGGCGTGGCGGCGGAGGCGGTCGAGGCCGACGTCGATGGAGTCGGTGCGGGTCTCGACCAGGCCGTCGGTGTAGAAGACGAGGGTGGAGCGGGCGGGAAGCACGACGGAGGCGTTCTCGTGGGTGGTGGACAGGCCGGTGCTGAGCAGGGGGCCGTGTCCTTCGGTGAGGTAGCGGGCCTGGCCGTCGTGCGTGACGAGCAGTGGGGGCGGGTGCCCGGCGTTGGTCCAGTCGAACCGCCAGGTGCCGTCGGGGCCGGGGGTCAACACGCCGAAGACCAGGGTGACCATGGGCACGCCCGTCAGGGGGGTGACCGACTCGTCGAGCCGTTTCATGATCGCGCCGGGGGCTTCGCGGCCGGTCCAGGCGTACGCCCGGAGCATGCTGCGTACCTGGGCCATTCCGGCGGCCGCGTCGAGGTCGTGGCCGACGACGTCGCCGATGGCGAGGGCGGCCGTGCCGTCGGCCAGGGTGAAGGCGTCGTACCAGTCGCCGCCGACCTGCGCTTCGTCCGTCGCGGGGACGTAGCGGGCGGCCATCTGCAGGCCGGGCACGGACGGGAGCTGCGGGAGCAGGTGGCGCTGCATGGTCTCGGCGACCTTGCGCTGCCGCTGGTACAGCCGCGCGTTGTCCAGGGCGATCCCGGTGCGGCGGCTGACGTCCTCGAGCAGGGACAGGTCCGCCGCGGTCAGCGGATCGGTGCGTTCGGACCGTCCCAGGGTGAGCGCGCCGAGCACGTCCCGTACGCCCCTGATCGGCGCGATCGCCGCGGAGTGCATGCCGGTGACGTCGAACAGCCGCCGCTGTTCGATGGCGATGCCGGAGTCCGGCGGTCCCTGATACGTGGCCGGCGTCACCAGGGTGGAGGCCGCGCCCCTCAGCGCGCGTGACAGCGGCATTCCGGACTCCATCGGCACCGGCGGCATCGGCCCGCGCAGGTCCTCCCGGAAGGCGAGCGCGCCGTGCTCACTGTGCGCGACCAGTACCCGCGCGACCTCGTCCTCCTCGGTGATCAGGTCGACCACCAGCCAGTCGGCCAGCCGCGGCACCACCAGCCGCGCCAGCCGCCGCAGCGTCTCCTCGCTGCTCAGGGTGGAGGTGAGCTGCGTGGTCGTCTCGGCCAGCAGCGCCAGCCGATCGATCTCCGAGAGCGCCGACCCCTCGTCCTTCGAGGTGCCGGCGGGCGGTGCCTGCGACGCGGGCTCGTAGTAGATCACGACCGTGTCTGCGTCGGCGTTTCCCGGCTCGCACGGCGTCGCCAGCCAGGACAGCTCCACCAGCGTCGCGTCGCCCCGCAGGTACCAGCTCCGCCCGGCCCGGACCCGGCGGCCCAGAAACGCCTCTACGCCCTCGCACTGGGCCTTGGCCAGCGGATGCCCGTGCCGGTCGCGGTGCAGCAGGTCGTGCGCGTCCTGGCCGACGAGATCGGCGGCGGACATCCTGAGCAGGCGCTCCGCGTGCGCGTTGACCGCGGCTATCGCGCCGCGCTCGTCCAGGACGCACACCGCCGCCTCGAGCAGTTCCGGCAGCACGGAAGCCTGACGTCGCGTACGTATGCCGTCGCCGCTGTCCACCGCCACCATGCCGCTCTCACCCCGCTCTCACCCGGTTCTCGCCCTCACACGGACGCGGCAAGTGTAGGCACTGGTCGCCGCCGCTCCTGCCGCGTGGGGGACGCCGCTGCCCGCCGCTCGCCGCGTGGCCACCCGGGCCGGGCCGCAACGGCTTCACGGTCGCACGGATTTTCGGTCGCACGGATTTTCGGTCGCGCTGTTTGGCAGCGTACATCGCGGTCAGAAGCCATCCCGCGGCCCGTACGGCTCGCCCATCCCCCCCGCCCACCACCGCGGCTACGTAGAGCGAGGCGTCCGTGCCGAATCCGTACTGCCATGCCGCGACCGCGGCCCTGCTCCTCTCCTACGCCGACGACCTGCGGTTTCCGGTGTGGCTTGCCTACCACCCGCAGGACTGCTTCGCCGTGCGGCTGACCCTGGGGCCCGCCGGGGAGGAGGGCGCCACCTGGGTCTTCTCGTGGGAGCTGCTCGCCGCGGGGCTGACCCGGCCCACCGGAGAGGGGGACGTCCAGGTCGCGCCGGCGCCCGCCGGCGGATGGGTCCTGCTGGCCCTCGGCTGCCGGACCGACGAGCCGGCCCGCCTGCGGCTTTCGCGGACCGATGTCGAACGCTTCGTGGCGGAGGCCGGGCGCCGTTCCCGGTACGACCGCCTCGCCGCCGTGCCGGACGCGCTGGAAGGGGAGCTGGACCGGATCCTGGACTGTGCGTGAGCCGCCGGGGGCGGTGCGCGGGAAGGGCTGGGGGGCGGATCCGGCGGCGCGAATCGGTGGAAACGGGTTCAATCGCCGTGATCCGGGTACCCGCACATCCTGAAGCACCACAAGCACGAGAACGGTGAGCGACGAATGACGAGCGAGCACATACCGCCGTCCGACGGAGCGTACGGCCTGCCGGCGCCCCGGCCCATGGACCGCATCACCAGCGCCGGGAAGATCACCGGCCGGCCCCGTACCTCCCTTCCCGCCCGCACCGGGCACCACGGCTCGGAGCGGTGGCGGTATCCGGAAGGGGACGACCCGGCGGTCGTCCGGGGCGAGGACTGAGACTGCGGAATGCAGCGGGAGGAGCGCCGACCGTGCCCACCTCCGCGACCCGTTACGACGCGGGCCCGTTCCTGCCGCCGGGCGGCGGCCTCGACGCGTACCGCGAAGCCGCCGCCGGGTGCGAGGGCTGCCCGTTGTTCGAGCGGGCGACGCAGACGGTCTTCGGCTCCGGGGACGAGTCGGCACGTATCGTCCTGGTGGGCGAGCAGCCCGGTGACCAGGAGGACCGGCAGGGCGAACCCTTCGTGGGGCCGGCCGGAAAGCTGCTGCACAGGGCCCTGACGGACGCCGGGCTCGGCGAGGAGCCCGCCTACGTCACCAACGCGGTGAAGCACTTCAAGTGGGCCCCGGACGAGCGCGGCAAGCGCCGTATCCACAAGCCGCCCACCCTCCGGGAGACCCACGCCTGCTACCCCTGGCTCGACGCCGAGCTGCGGCTGGTCTCACCCGACGTGATCGTCGCCCTCGGCGCCACCGCCGGCCGCGCCCTCCTCGGCCCCTCCTTCCGCGTCACAAAAGACCGCGGCACCCCGCTCCCCCTCTCCCCCACCGCAACCCCGGCCCAGCCCGACGCCCACCCCCCGGTCGTCGCCACCCTCCACCCCTCCGCCGTCCTGCGCGCCACCGACCGCGACACGGTCTACGCCGCCCTCGTCACCGACCTCCGCACCGCCGCCGCCCTGCTGTCCGCTGCAGCCGCTCCCCGCTCGGCCCGCTAGCTGCGCCGCGCCCTGATGCGGCCGACCTGGCCCTGCTTTCAGTCCCCACAGAGCCCGCTCGTGATCGAGCCGGACGGGAGGAGTTGGCGTTCGGCGCGGGTGAAGGGGCGGTTGGCGGCGGTGCAGAGGGTGGTGCGCCATTGGGTGGGGGTGAGGGGGAGGGGGAGGGAGCCGGCGGCGGTGACGGCTTGGGACGTGGGGCCGTGGATGTACCAGCGGATGTCGTCGGGGACGGTGAGGTCGGCGATTTCGGTGGGGGCGTCCCAGCGCCATATCTGCAAGGTGCTGCCTTGGACGGACATCAGGTATCCGTCCGGGGTGAATCCGACGAGGCTGTAGACGTCGCCGGCCGGGACGGGTGGGGCCAGGAGGCGGAAGTCGGGGAGCCGGCGGAATTCGATCCTGGTGGCGTGGCCGGATTTCATGTTGCTCAAGGTGGCCAGCGTGTTTCCGGACGCGTCGAAGAGTTCGGTCGACCGGTTGCCGGTGGTGTCGGGATCGGCCTGGAAGGTGCCCAGGGAGCGGCGCGTGCGCAGGTCCCACAGCCAGGTCAGTCCGCCGCGCTGCCGTACGAGGGTCTGGGTGGGATGCCCGGGGCGGGGCACGACGAGGCCGGCGTTGGCGGCCAGCCAGGTCAGGTCGGTGCCGTGGGCCAGCGGGAGCGGCGGCTCGATGGGGTGGCCGTCGGACGGGTCCCACCGGGTCAGTTCGCCGGCGTACAGCGTCAGCAGGCTGCCGTCGTCCGCCGCGGCCAGTGTTCCGGTGACCTGCCCGTGCACGCCCCGCGGCACGGGCAGGGTGATGACGCGTTGCCGCGTGAGGCCCGGTACGGAGTAGACGGTCAGGGATCCGCCGCTGAGCGTGGCGAAATGGCGGTCGTCCGAGGTGAAGACCGCCCCCGACGCCGCGGAAGGGTCCGACGTGTCCCAGGCCCGAAGAATGCTGTTCCGCACGTCGCTCGGAGGCGTGGATATCGCACCGTCGGACGTGTCGAGCAGCCGGAGCTGCGATTCGCCCACGCTGTCGTCGGCGAGCAGGCGGAATCGCCCGGTGTCGCCGAGCAGGAGTTCGGAGGTCTGGACGGGCATGGGGTAGTCGACGGCAGGCCCCGGCCGGGGCGCGGTGAAGCGCAGCAGTTCCTTGCCCTTCAGCACCAGGACCGACAGGCTGCCGTCCGGGCGGGGGACGACCACCGTGTCGGCGTCGGCGAGGGTGTCGTGGGTGGGGACGGTGGTCCAGGAGACCGACCCGGTGCGCAGGTCGACCAGTTTGACGGTGACCATGTCCGGTTGGCCGAGCGGTTCGTCGGATTCGATGAGCGCGTAGCGGCGCGTGCCGTCGAGCAGCGTGTCGGCGCAGCTCCGGGCGTGAAGCGTGTGCAGCGCGGCGCCGGTCAGGGACCGGATGCGCAGCGTCCCGGACTGGGTGCAGTCGACGACGACCCGCCCGCCGAGCCCGACGTCCGCGGGGAATTCGGTGCCGACCGAGCCGGCCTCCGCACCGGTGCGCACGTCGATCCGCACGTACGCGCCGCCGGCCGTTCCCTGCTGTTCCAGCAACACGCTATTGGGCTGCGCGGCGAACCGGACCGTGCCGAAGCCGCTGCCGTGCAGGGGCCGGCCGGAGACCAGGTGCCCCGTGCGGGCGTCCCACAGGCCCAGCCGGTCGACCTCGGCCGTCCGGCTCGGGTTCGTGCCGGCGAACAGGGCCGCCAGGCGCGAGCCGTCCGGGGAGAAGGCGAGATCGCGGAGATCGGTGCCCGGATTCCAGCCCGCGGGGACGGACAGCTTCACCCGGCGGTCGGGGTGGTCGACGTCCCCCAGGGCGAGGCCGCCCTGGTCGTCCAGCAGCGCGACCGTGCGGCCGTCGGGGCTCAGGGTCACCAGCGGGGTGCGGTCGAGGTTCATGCGGGGGGCCGGGAGGGTACGCACCTTCACCTGCCCCAGCAGGCCGGTGAGGACCGATACGACCCCGCGCTGATCGACGACGAGCGCGGCGCCGCCGTTCGGGGTGGCGGTGAACGCGAGCGCGTGGTCGATGCCGAGCTCGTCCATCGCCGTGACGTTCCGCAGCCGGGCGTAGAGCTTGAACAGGGCGCCGTACGCCTCGGGTTGCGTCTTGTCGGTGCGCCACGCGGACAGCGCGAGGAGGGCCGCGGTGCCGGGGGTGTCGTCGGCGCGGCGCTGGGCGTCCTGCCCGAGCAGCTGGGCGGCCTGGGCGTGCAGCCGGCGGGTGACCTCCTGGGTCCGGTTGTACGTCAGGCCGGCCAGGGTCGCGGCGATCAGCGCCAGGACCGCCACCCCGGTGGTGACGAGGCGGCCGCGCCGGGAGCGCCGCTTCCGCAGGCCCAGGCCGGCGGCGATGTACGCCCGCTCGCCGGCGGTGATGTCCTGGGGCCGTTCCTTGCTCCAGGACAGTGCCTCGGTCAGCAGCGGATCGCGCAGCAGCGCGCCGGTGCGGCGGCCGAACTGCTCCCACTGGCGCAGGGCCGCCCGCAGCCGTTCCTGCCAGTCCCGGAAGTCGCGGTCGGCGGCCAGCCACTTCCGCAGCCGGCTCCAGCCGTCGATGAGCGCGTCATGCGCCAGGTCCGCGATTTCGGCGCCGTCCACCGCCTGCGTCGTCACCAGCAGTTTGCGGTCGGCCAACCGCGGTACCAGGCGCCGTTGTTCCGCGTCGAGCGCGTCGACGCGTACGGCCCGGCGGGTGAATCCCCCGTCCTCCTCCGGGCGGGCGAGCTGCACGAACAGGCGCCGCGCCGGGTCGCGTTCGGAGGGCCGCAGATGTTTCGCGTACACCTCCTCCGCGTAGTCGGCGACGGCGCCCGCGACTCCGCCGAACCCGTCGTACGCCTCGTGGGTGAGCATGCCGCCGCGGCGCCGGTCCCACAGCCGGGTGAGCGTGAACTCCACCATCGGCAGCCGCCCGGGCCCTTCGCCCGCGTCGTCCAGGATCCGTGCCACGAGACCGGCCTCGTGCGCGATGCCGGGGGTGGCCGCCAGCGGTTCGGTGATGGCCGTCCGCAACTGCTCGCGTCCCATGGGGGCCAGGAAGGTGACGCCCTCGTCCAGGGCACTGCGGTTGTGCTGGGTGAGCATGCGGTCCAGCGACCCGGAACGCACCGTGAGCAGCGCCCGTAACGGCGTGGCGGCCGGCGCGTCCAGGGTCAGCGCGGTGATCAGGTCCAGCAGTTCGCGTGCCGCGTCCTGATCGGCGGTGACGATCTCCTCGAACTGGTCCGCGAAGAGCAGGACGCCGCCGGGGTGTCCGCGGCCGAGCCGGGCGGCGATTTCCGCGTGTCCGGCCCGGGTCAGGAGCCCGGTCACCGCCTGCTCGTCGAGTTCACCGTCCAGCAATGGCGCCAGCGCGCCCGCCAGGGTCCGGGCCGGGCTCAGCCCCGGGATCGGGCGGAAGTCCGCGGCCGTCCATCCGGCCCGGCTCAGCCGCGGCAGCAGCCCGGCGCGTACGAGTGAGGACTTCCCGCTGCCCGACGGGCCGGACAGCACGACGACCGGCTGCCGCGAGGTGAGTGTCTCCAGGCGGGCGACCGCCTCGTCCTGGCCGTGGAACACCCGCTCGTCCCGCGCCGTGAAGGAGTTCAGCGCCCGGTACGGCGACGCGGGCAGCGCGTGTTCGGCCAGTTCCGGCCAGGCCCGCAGGATCGAGGCGGCGGGCAGCAGGTACGCGGTGTCGGCGCGGCTGCCGAGACCGGCGGCCACCGTGATGCCGACGACGCCGCCGAGGTCGGTGTCCCAGACCGGGGAGCCGCTGAACCCGCGCTCGATGGCGGGTCCCGCCTCGCTCTGCATCTGCACCCAGCCGGCGCCCTGGAGCGCGCGCAGTCGGCCGGCGACCCACACGCCGTGGTCGCCGCCCTCCGGGAACCCGAACACGCGCACCGCGTGGTCCCACAGTTCGTTGGCCTCCACCAGCCACGGAACCGCCGTGCCGCGCGGGGGTGCCGGGTCCATCCGCAGGAGGGCGAGGTCGCCGGTGTCGTCGGCGAGGATCGGCCGCCAGCCCGTCACCACGGCGGACCCCGCGGCCCGGCTCGCGTCGGGTGCCGGGTCCGGCAGCTCCGGGTTCAGCAGCCGGAGGTCCAGCAGCGGGAGGTCCACCCGTACGCTGCCCCGCGGTGGTTCGGCGGACCGGGGGTCGGCTCCCAGGGCCCGGGCCACCACATGGGCGCAGGTGCACACCAGGCCCGGCGCGACGAGGAATCCGGCGCCGGTGATCGCGCCGCTGTCCGACCTGATCCGGACCACGGCCCCGAACAGCGCGGACACATCGGCGGCCACGCCGGTCACCCTTCGCCCGAGCGGTGCCACTCCACCGAGACGGAGAAGCTGGCCTCCGTCGCGGTACGGGCCACCACGACGCCCGCGTCCGCGGAGAACTTGATCCCGAAGTCCAGCCTGATCGTGTCAGGAGGGCTGATGCCGCCGCGCAGTTGGTCGACGACCGTCTGCATGGCCGGCCGAATGGGCGCCAGGGCCTCCTGCAGCGTGCGCCCCGCCGCGCTTGCCGCGTCCTGGACCCGCCCCGCGCGCGTCCAGCCGTTCTCGTCCCGCGCCTCGACCTCGACGTGCAGGCTGCTCCCGTCGTCGAGCGGGATGCTCACGATCTGCGCCATCGTCCCCCCAGCCTCAGCGCTTTCTTGCCGCACGGACGATCGTAGCGACAGGCGCGGGGCGAGGGCGCGGGACCGGAACGGAGGGTGGCCGTTCCGGTCCCCGCTGTCGGCTTCCTGACGTAGCGTCAGATACGGGGCCGGTGGCCCTTCTCCTGGCGGGGCGCGGTCTGCGCGGCCGGCACGGTCGGCATGGGCAGGTTCGCCGTCTCGTACTGGGCGAGGCTGTAACGGGCGCCGGTCTGCGGGAGTTCGGGCGCGGGGCGGCGCGACTCGTACATCCGCAGCGCGGAGGTGAGGTCGCCGGTGACGCTGCGGCGCCAGTCGCTGATGTTCGGCTCGGCCACACCGGTCAGCCGCTCCAGGAACTGCAGCACGGAGGTGTGGTCGAAGGTCTCCGAGGCCACCCAACCGCCCACCGTCCAGGGCGAGATGATGACGCACGGCACCCGGAAGCCGAGGCCCACCGGGAGGTTCCCGCCGGCGACGCCGGTCGGCGAGGTCTTGCTCACGAACTCGCCCGCGGTGCCGGCCGGCGGGGTCGGGGGCAGCACGTGGTCGAACAGGCCGTCGTTCTCGTCGTAGTTGAGGATGAAGACGGTCTTGGCCCAGGTCTCCGGGTTGGCGGCGATCGCGTCGATCTTGCCGGCCAGCCAGTCGGCGCCCGCCGCGGGCATCCGGGCGGGGTGCTCGTCGTACAGCGACGGCGGCAGCAGCCAGCTCACCGTGGGCAGGTTGCCGTTCATGGCGTCGTACTCGAACTGGCCGAAGCCGCTGGGGGCGATCGCCTTGTCGTACAGCGGGTCGCCGGCCTTCGCGGCCTGATACTGCTTCATGTTGGCGAGCGGCGGCAGGCCGGTGGGGCTGCCGCCGGGGCCCGAGGAGGGCTCGTGGTAGATCTTCCAGCTCACCCCGGCCGCCTCCAGGCGCTCGGGGTACGTGGTCCACGAGTACGTGCCCTTGGCCGCGTTGTTGTCCAGCGCGGGGCCGCCGGCCAGGCCGTCCGGGTCGATGGTGCCGGTCATGTGCATGTACCGGTTCGGGTGCGTCGGGCCCATCACCGAGCAGTGGTACGCGTCGCAGATGGTGAACGCGTCGGCCAGCGCGTAGTGGAACGGTATGTCGTCGCGGGTCAGGTAGCCCATGGTGTACGGGCCCTTGGTGTTGCCGTCCGCGTCGCGGTGGGCCGGCAGCCAGTTGTCCATCCGGCCGGCGTTCCACGCGTTGTGCTGCGCGTCCCAGGCGTGGCTGAGCGACGGAATGGCCATCGCCGCGGTGGTCCTGGAGTCCATGTGGTACGGCAGCAGGTAGCCGTCCGGGTTCAGGTTGTCGGGCTGGTAGTAGACCGGCTTCCCGTTCGGCAGCCGCAGCGCGTGGCGGTCCTCGAAGCCGCGCACGCCGGACAGGGTGCCGAAGTAGTGGTCGAAGCTGCGGTTCTCCTGCATGAGGATGACCACGTGCTCGATGTCGGACAGTCGCCCGCCGGACTTGGGCTCGGCGGCCGCGGCGCGGCTCAGGTTGGGCGGCAGGACCGACGCGGCGGCGGCCATCCCGCCGACCGCTGCCGCGGCGCCCAGCAGCCGTCTGCGGGTGGGGCCTTCCTGCGGCGTGACGTCGTGAGTGGCGTCGGACATCCGTGTTCCTTTCACGGGCACGCCTGGCGGCGCGTGCGGGGAGGGGGGCACGGCAAGGTTGCTCGTCACCGGGCACGCGGCGATGACGAATACGTGGCCAATGCAAGAAGATGATTGCCCGGAGCAACACCTAAGTGACCGCGAGCCGAACCCCGCCCCACGTCCCGGGGCCGCCGGACGTCCATCCGCGCGGAACACGAAACCTGTGAATATCCGTTCCTCGGCCCCGGCGCCGGGTTCGACCCGGCCGGCCGCTCCCGGACCGTTCGCGCGTACCGCTCCCGCAGTTCCTCGGATCTGTCGAGGACGAGGTCCTGCTTGGCCGGGAAGTAGTTGTAGACCGTCTGGTCGGAGACCTGCGCCGCTTCCGCGACATCGGCTGTCGACACGTCGTCATAGCCGCGCGACGCGAACAGCCGCGCGGCGGTATCGGCTATGTGACGACGCGTCCGCGCCTTCTTGCGCTCCCGGAGGCCGCTTCCTTCTCGCATGAAATTCAGGCCACGCCAAAATTTTGGTCGCCCCGAACATGTGCGGAGCCCGGGGAGTCTCGGCTCCCTACCGGCCCCTTCCACCCCACCCGCCTCATCCGGCCCACTTCGTCATGGGCGCGGCAAATGGCGGGTGAAGGGTTGTCCAGGGATGGGGCGGACCCCTGTTCCTCGCGCGTAGACCGCCCTGACTATGAGTTTGCTGTGTGTCATGTACATCTCGTGCCTCTGCCCCCGGAGGGGTTCGCATGAAGAGATGGAAGTCGAAGAGATGGAGACTGGCGAGCGCGGTCGCCGCGGCCGTCGCTCTGTCGTTGTGCCTGCTCGCCGGGCCCACGGGCGTCACCACCGGCTCGGCGCAGGCCAACGGGTCCCACCCGGCGTCGGGTGTGGGCTCGTGCACGCTCAAGAACTGGAACCCCGGCACCGACCCGGACGATGCCACGGACCTTCCTGAAGGCCACCGCCCCCAGTCGTACCGGCAGGACGACTACGACTGCGCCGGCGCCAAGTTCGCGGCCCCGGGAGCCGAGTTCAAGAAGTTCCCGCAGCCGCACGACTTCGCCGCCCGCACCGGAACCTCGACCGCCGGTACCGCCGATCAGCCGAACGCCACGGCGGCGGCCGCCGCGACCAACCCGCTGGCCCCGTACTTCCCGCCGTTCACGCACTTCGTGGTCCTCTACCGGGAGAACCACACCTTCGACGACTACCTGGGCGACTGCGCCACCACCGTCCAGGCCGGCTGCAACGGCACCGTGGAGAGCACCAACCACATCAGTTCGGTGCCCAACCTGCACACGCTGGCCAAGACGTACGCCCTGGCGGACTCCTACAGCACGGGCACCCAGCCGCCGAGCGGCCCCAACCACTGGTGGATGTTCTCCGGCCAGTCCTCGTCCAGTTCGCAGCAGCAGTCCTACCCCGCCGCCACCGGGACGCAGTTCGACCGCTTCCTCAAGGGCGACGCGAACGGCACCTTCCCGTTCATCATGAACGGCGACTTCTACTGGATGCTCAGCAGCGGCAGCGGCTACTGGCGCAATCCGGCCACCAACGCCATCGAGGCGCTGCCGGTCAACCGGCCCGGCACGAACATCCCCGAAGAGCTGAACTACAACCACTACACCTGCTGCGGTCAGAACGACGACGACCAGACCATCGCCAACGACTACCTCAACTTCGTGTCGACCAACGGCCTTCCGACGTACTCGTACGTGGAGCTGTTCAACGACCACCCCGGCACGTACCAGGACATCCCGAAGAACGACAGCGTCACCAAGCAGATCGTCGACTCGCTCATGGGCAACGCGTCGTACAAGGACAACACGGTCATCGTGGTGACCGAGGACGACACCCAGAACGGCAACAACGGCCCGGACCACGTGAGCAACACCTACCGCGTGCCGCTGGTCGTGGTCGCGTCGCCGCTGTACATGAAGCAGCACTACCTCACGCACGTCGCGTACACGACGAACAACGTGCTGGCGGCGATGGAACGCGTGATGGAGAACGTTCACCCGGGCATCATCGACCCCAACGACAATGTCGGCCTGTCGACGTTCCCGATGACGACGGCCGACCAGCAGGGCCTCGGCGACCCGCTGGAGGATCTGTGGATCCAGGGCAGCACACCGCTCACGGCCACCGCCGCGGCCTCCCCGACCACCGGCAACGCGCCACTGGGCGTGTCCTTCACCGGCTCGGCCACCGGCGGCAAGTCGCCCTATTCGTATAGCTGGAACTTCGGCGACGGCTCGGCCGCGAGCACCGCGCAGAACCCCAGCCACACCTACACCGCGGCCGGCACCTACACCGCCACCCTCACCGTCACCGACGGCTCCGCACCGGCGAACACGGCCACCTCCAAGGTCACCGTGACCGTCAGCGCCGTCGGCAACCCGCTCACGGCCACCGCCTCCGCGATCCCGACCTCCGGGCAGACCCCGCTGAACGTCGCCTTCACGGGCACCGGGACCGGGGGAACCCCGCCGTATTCGTACAGCTGGAACTTCGGCGACGGCTCGGCCGCGAGCACCGCGCAGAACCCCAGCCACACCTACAGCACGGACGGCACCTACACCGCCACCCTCACCGTCACCGACAGCTCCACACCGGCGAAGACGGCATCGGCGGGCGTCGGCGTCACGGCCTCGCCCATCGCGGGCACACCGCCGGGCGCGCCCACCGGCCTGACCGCGACCGCGGGCAACGGCCAGGCGTCCCTGTCCTGGCAGGCCCCCGCCAGCAACGGCGGCGTCGACATCACCTCGTACCGGGTCTACCGCGGTACGTCCCCCGGCTCGGAGACGCTGCTGACCAGCGGCGGCTGCGCCAACCCCGGCGTCACGCCCTCCTGCACCGACACCGGCCTCACCAACGGCCAGACCTACTACTACAAGGTCAGCGCGGTGAACTCGCTCGGCGAAGGCGCGCAGAGCAGCGAGACGAGCGTCACCCCGGCCGGCACCTGCCCGTCGAACCAGCTGCTGGGCAACCCCGGCTTCGAGACCGGCACCGCGTCGCCGTGGTCGGCGAGCACCGGGGTCGTCGCCAACAAGTCGGCCGAACCGCCGCACTCCGGCACGTGGGATGCCTGGATGGACGGTTACGGCACCACGCACACCGACACCCTCTCGCAGTCGGTCACGCTGCCGACCGGGTGCTCCTCGTACGCCTTCAACTTCTGGCTGCACGTCGACACGGCGGAGACCAGTACGAGTTCGGCGTACGACACCCTGAAGGTCCAGGTGCTCAACTCCTCGGGCACCGTGCTGTCCACCCTGGCCACCTACTCCAACCTCGACCACACCACCGGATACGCGCAGCACGGCTTCAGCCTGGCCCCCTGGGCCGGGCAGACGGTCACCCTGAAGTTCACCGGCGCGGAGGACTACACGAAGCAGACGTCCTTCGTCGTGGACGACACGGCGGTGAACATCGGCTGAGCGATCCGATCACGAGCCGCCCGGCGTGAGCGGGCGGACGTGAACGGACGGACGTCGACGGACGGACGTCAAGGGACGGACGGGAGCGGCGGGTCGAGCGGCTTGATGCCGGCCGGCCCGCCGCTGCCCGGAACGACCAGCACCCACCGGGCCGGGGCGATCACGCGCTCCCGGGGCGGTCACGCGGTCCCGGTGCGGGACCGGCGCCAGGCCGCGTCGGCGAGCAGGCGCAGGCCGTTGAGGCCGACGATGACGGTGGAACCTTCGTGCCCGGCGACGCCGAGCGGCAGCGGCAGGGTGCCGGCCAGGTCCCAGACGACCAGGCCGGTGATGAACGCCCCGGCGATGACCAGGTTCTGCACGACCAGACGGCGGGCCCGGCGGGAGAGGCGTACGACGGCGGGGACGGTGGCGAGTTCGTCGCGGACCACGACGGCGTCGGCGGTCTGCAGGGCGAGGTCGGAGCCGGCGCGGCCCATGGCCATGCCGGTGTGGGCGGCGGCCAGCGCGGGGGCGTCGTTGACGCCGTCACCGACCACCAGCACCTTGCGTCCGGCCTGCGCCATCTCCCGTACGGCGGTGACCTTGTCCTGCGGCAGGAGCCCGGCGCGGACCTCGGTGATGCCGGTCTCGGCGGCGAGGCGGGCCGCGGCGCGCGGGTTGTCGCCGGTGACCAGCATCGGCGCGGTGCCGGTGAGCGCGGCCAGGGCGGCGACGGTGGCGGCGGCCTCCTCGCGCGGCCGGTCGGCCAGGCCCAGCACGCCGGCCGGGGTGCCGTCGAGGGTGACCAGCACGGCCGTACGCCCCTCGTCCTCCAGACGCGCGGCCACCACGGCGGCCGGGTCAACGGTGGCAGCGCCCAGCAGGCGGGCGGGGCTGCCGACCGCGACCTTCCGGCCCTCGACGGTGGCCCGCACACCGGCGCCGGGGGTGGAGCCGAAGTCGCCGGCCGGCGGAATGTCCAGGCTGCGACTGCGGGCGGCGTCCACGACCGCGCGGGCCAGCGGGTGCTCGCTGGGGTGCTCGGCGGCCGCAGCCAGCCGCAGCAGTGCGTCCCCGGTCAGGCCGGTGGCGGCCAGCGGGCGGATGTCGGTCACGTACGGGGTGCCCTCGGTGAGGGTGCCGGTCTTGTCCAGGGCGACGGCGTCCACCTGGCCGAGGCGCTCCATGACCACGGCGGACTTGACCAGCACGCCGTGCCGGCCGGCGTTGGCGATCGCGGAGAGCAGCGGCGGCATGGTGGCCAGCACGACCGCGCAGGGCGAGGCGACGATCATGAAGGTCATCGCGCGCAGCAGCGCCCCGGTCAGCGCCGCGCCGAACGCCAGCGGGACCAGGAACACCGCCACCGTGGCGGCGACCATGCCGAGGCTGTAGCGCTGCTCGACCTTCTCGATGAACAGCTGGGTGGGGGCCTTGGTCCGCGAGGCCTCCTCGACCATCGCCACGATCCGGGCGATCACCGAGTCGGACGGGTCGCGTTCGACCTTCACCCGCAGGGCGCCGGTGCCGTTCAGGGTGCCGGCGAAGACCTCGTCGCCCTCCAGCTTGGCGACCGGCAGGGGTTCGCCGGTGACGGTGGCCTGGTCGACCTCGCTGGCCCCGTCCAGCACCCGGCCGTCGGCGCCGATCCGCTCCCCCGGCCGTACGAGGACGGTGTCGCCCACGGCCAGGCCGGCGGTGGCGACGGTCTCCTCGGTGCCGTCGTCCAGCAGGCGGGTGGCGGTGGCCGGGGCCAGGTCGAGCAGGCCGCGTACCGAGTCGGCGGTACGGGCGGTGGCGATCGCCTCCAGGGCGCCGGAGGTGGCGAAGATGACGATCAGCAGCGCGCCGTCCAGCACCTGCCCGATCGCCGCGGCGCCGAGGGCCGCGACGACCATGAGCAGGTCCACGTCCAGGGTCTTGTTCCGCAGCGCCTGAAGGCCCGCCCAGCCCGGCTCCCAGCCGCCGGTGGCGTAGGTGAGGGCGAACAGCGGGGCCCAGGCCCAGGCCGGTGCACCGGTCAGGTACAGCGGCAGCGCGATCAGGAACAGCACCAGTGCCGTGGCGGCCCAGCGTGCCTCGGGCAGCGCGAGGATCCGGGTACGGCGCCGGGGGGCCGCCGGCCCGGGGGCGGTGGCGGCCGGGGCCGGGCGGGTGAGGGTGGACGACATCGAAAGGGGCCCCCTGCGCGAGACGGCGGGCGGTGCACGGACGCGTCCACGGTAACAGGAACAGATGAACACTGATTCATGCATTCATGGCGTGGCGTCCGTACCATGGGCGCATGGGTCACGGAGCCGCACCAGCCGCCAGCAACGTCCCGCGCGCACGCCTGGACGCGGCCGGCGCCGCCAAGGTCGCCACCACCCTCCAGGCCCTGGCCACCCCCTCCCGCCTGCTCATCCTCGCCCGCCTGCGCGAGGGGCCGCTGCCGGCCACCGAACTGGCCACCGAAGTGGGCATGGAACAGTCGGCCTGCTCCCACCAGTTGCGCCTGCTGCGCAACCTCGGCCTCGTCACCGGCACCCGCAAGGGCCGATCGGTCGTCTACGCCCTCTACGACAACCACGTCGCCGAACTCCTCGACCAGGCCCTCTACCACGTCGAACACCTCCGCCTCGGCCTGACCGACACCCCGCCCCCACTCGAAGCGCCGCTTCCGGAGACCACGCCCGCCCCGAGCGCCTGACGAGATCCGCCGGGGGCGCCGGCGCACCCGTGATCAGCGCCCTGACGTGCGACGCGGGTATCGCTTGCTGCCGGACAAACGCATTGCGCCGTCCGTGCCGGGCAGGCGACGCACGACAAACGCAAAGGCGCTCGTCTTCCGGTGGAGGTTCGTCATGAAAGCCGCGGCCATCGCGTACAAACCCGTCGGACTGGCCCTCGGGCTCGGCAGCGGCATGCTGGCCGGACTCGTGTTCAAGCAGGTGTGGAAGATCGTCGGCCACGAGGCCGACGCCCCCGACGCCAAGGACATCGACCGCAGTTGGGGCGAGGTGCTGCTCGCCGCCGCACTTCAGGGGGCCATCTTCGCCGTGGTGAAGGCCACCGTGGACCGGGCCGGTGCCACCGCGACACACCGTATGACCGGCACGTCATCCGGCTGAGACATCCCTCGCGACCGCGGACGACCGAACCCGACGCACCAAGGCAGTGCTCGATGACACGGGACACTTCCGCCCAACGTCAAGCGCGGCTTCCGCCGGGTCAGCCCCGGCAGTCCGCTGGCCGTGCTGCTCCGGGTGGTCGCCTCGCCGCGATCACCGTCATCCTCCTCGGCCTCGAGTTCGACGCCGAACTCGAACGGGCCCGCGCCGGGGGCGCCTTCCCTCAGTGGGCGTCAACGTCCCCGTCGTACAGCGGTGTTGGCACCGGCTTCGAGGAAACGGACAGCTTCAGCAGCAACGCCGTGTCCCGCACGTCGTTCCACTGCCGGCCGTAGAGGATCGCCCCCCGCGTACACGAGTCCGGTTGCGAGTCGATCGCGTCGCCGAGGCGGAGCAGTCGCTCGAAGAGTTCTTGCTCCCCGGCGCCGAATGTCCCCGCGTCCAGCATGTCCCCGAAAAATGCTTGAAACCCTTCGAGATCCTCGAAGAATTCGACCATGGCGGATTCAGGAGAGGGGAAGTTCTTCAGCCGCAGATATTCCAGCTGAACCGCAGGCTCCGCGGCCATGACGTCAAGGAGCCTGATGAAGCTCAGAAACAGCCGGACACGCTGGGCGTACACCGTGATCCTTTCACCGCAGAGGGTCATTCCGCCGGTGGGTTCGACGTGCGGGCCGGTTCAGGCCCGGCGGAGGCCGATCGCGTCCAGGAGGCCGAGGAACTTGTCCTGGGCCCATGGGTGGACATCGGCCCGGAAGAGGTCCGCCAGCGGGGCCGGATCAACGGTGTGCCCTGCCTCGCGGGCCCAGTCCGCGGACCGCGAAGCCGCCTGCCCCGGCGGGAGGAACCAGTCCTCGAGCAGGTGCCCGTCCTCGGCGAGGTAACCCGCCATCAGCCGCGGCCCCAGGCACGCCGTCCACGCCCCGCTCACCGGACCGGCAGCCTCGATGACCACACAGTCGCCGTCCATGACGAAGCCGACCAGCACCGGCGCACCCGTCTCCTGAGCCAGCGCGGCCGCCAACTGCTCGCCGTTGATCCCGGGCTCCCCGGGGTGCTCCCACACCAGCCAGCGCCCGGGAAGCCGTTCATTCACCCTGAGGCGTCCATGTACCTCACCCAGCGCGCTCAATTCCTCCGCCCGGCGCTCGGTTTTCGCCACGACCAAATATCCCCAGTACCCCACCCGCGTCCCCCTTCCCGTGGTCGCCCCTCAGGCGGAAGCGGGGCGGCGACGGGACCGTATCGCATTGGCGGCGCCAGCCATTTGCGTGCCAGGGCGGACATGGGGGCCGCACACGACACAGCGCACGTCAGTCGTCACCCTGGGTGTGGGAAATCGGTGGGCGAAAAGCGCGGCTTGTGCCGTTTTCTTGCGGTCTCATCGGGCAGCGGATCAGAGAACGGTCTCCGGGAGGAGTGGTGCCATGAAGACGGGACCGGCAGCTGTAGCCCTGGCCGGGAGTTATGTGCTGGGACGGATGCGCAAGCCACAGTGGGCGCTGGCGGTGGCCGGGGCGGTGGTGGCCAGACGGTTGCGGGCGCAGGGCGGGGACGCTCTGGGCGGGATCCTGCAGTCGCCGGGCCTCGGGAAGCTCGGCGAGGATCTGCGCGGGAACGTGACGGCGGCGGGGAAGGCGGCGGCGATGGCCGCGGCGGCCCACCGTATGGACGCCCTGAGCGATCGGATCGCCGAGCGGACCGCCGCCTTGCGCGGCACGGCCGACACCGGCCCGGAGGACCAGGGTGACGGGGAGGCCGCGGAAACCGAGGCCGAGGACACCGGTGAGGAGGCCCCTGACCGCGGCGAGAAGCGCGAGGCAGGCGGCAAGCGGCGTACCGCTCCCCGGAGCGGGAGCCGGTCCGAGGCCGCGCGGCAGAAGGGTGACGCCGAGGCCAAGCGGAGCCCGGCCAAGCGAGCACCCGCACGGAGTTCGCGCACCGCGCGCGAGGGCGACAGCCGCAAGGCGGCAGGCCGCGGCCCGTCGCGTCGTACGGGGAGCACCGAGCGCGGTGGTGCGCGTACATCGGGGCGTGAGGAGCGTTGACGCATGACTGACCAAGCGACGCGGTCCGCCAAGGACACCGCCGGAGGACTGGCCGGCGCACTGCCCACCGATCGCCTGATGAAGGAGGCCCGCGACCTGATCGGCGCGCTCGGTGAAAAGGCCGTCGGCCGGGTCACGGGGCGGCTCGGCGAGGTCACCGAACGGCTGACCGACTTCGCCGAGGACGGTGGCGGGTCGGGCCTGAAGGCCGCCCTCTCCGGGGCCCGCGACCTGACCGAGGGCAAGTCGCCGGCGAAGTCGATGATGAGCGCCGGCTTCACCCAGGCCAAGGAGAAGACCAAGGAAGCCGCCCAGAAGGTCACCGGGGGTGGCGGAGGCAGCGACAGTGGAGGCGGTGGCAAGACGCTCAAGGCGAGCAACATCGTCGAGAGCATCGACGTCGGCCTGCCGGTCAAGGTGGTCTACAACCTGTGGACCCAGTTCGAGGACTTCCCGACCTTCATGAAGAAGGTGGAGAACGTCAAGCAGCAGTCCGAGACGGAAATGGACTGGAAGGCGCAGGTCCTCTGGTCCCACCGCACCTGGAAGGCCACGGTGATCGAGCAGGTGCCCGACGAACGCATCCTCTGGGAGTCCGAGGGCGAGAAGGGCAAGGTCGACGGCGCCGTCACCTTCCACGAGGTCACACCCGACCTCACCCGGATCCTGCTGGTGCTCGTCTACCACCCGCAGGGCTTCTTCGAGAAGACCGGGAACATCTGGCGAGCCCAGGGCCGCCGGGCCCGGCTGGAGCTGAAGCACTTCCGGCGCCACGCCATGACCGAGGCCACCCTCAACCAGGACGAGATACGCGGCTGGCGCGGCGAGGTCATGGACGGCGAGGTGACCCGCAGCGACGAGGAGGTACGCGCCGAGGAGGAGGGCGAAGAAGGCGGCGAGGAGAAGGAGCGGGAGCCGCAGGACCAGGACCAGGACGAGGTCCGGGACGAGGAGGACGAGGAGCCGGAGGAGGACGACGACTCCGAGGACATCGGGGACGAGGAATACGACGAGGACGAAGAGCCCGAGGACGAAGAGGAGGAGGACGGGGGTGAACGACGATGACCATGGCCGGAGGCCAGACCGGCACCTACCTGGACCGCCCGTCCGGGGGCGGCCTGGTCGACGTCGTGGACCTGATCCTGGACAAGGGCCTCGTGATCGACGTCTACGTGCGGGTGTCCCTGGTGGGCATCGAGCTGCTGACCATCGACGCCCGCGTCGTCGTGGCGAGCGTGGACACGTACCTGCGCTTCGCCGAGGCGGTCAACCGGCTGGACCTGGCCCGCAGCGGCACCGAGACCAAGGGGCTGCCCGGGATGATGGAGGAGATCCGCGAGGGCGGCGCCGAGAAGAAGACCAAGGGCGCGCTGGAGGGGGCCAAGGACACCGTCAAGGACACGGTCGGTGGCGTGCTCGGCAGTGACGACGAGGACGACGCCGAGGGCGAGGAAGCGGAGGCCGAACCCGCCGAGCGTCCCCGCCGCACCCGCCCGGCCAGCCGCAAGGAGCGCGGCCGGTGACTCCGGCCCCGGCCCCCGGACCGGCGCGGCACCGCGAACCCGACGACGCCGACGAGGAGGTCGGCCATGAGCACGCTTTACGTCTACGGCGTCGTGGCGGAGCCGGACACCGGCCCGGACGTCACGGCGTACCCCGTGGTGGGCGACGACCCGCAAGTTCACGTGGGCTGGGTACGGTCCGCCGGGCTCGCCGCCGCGGTGAGCGCGTTGACCATCGACCGGCCACTGGGCACCCCGGCGGACCTGCGGGCGCACGCCGGCGTGCTGGACAGCCTCGCGGAAAGTGGTGTTCCGGTGCTCCCCTTCCGGTTCGGCACGGTCCTCGACGACGAGCCGAGCGTGGCCGAGGGGGTCCTGGCCGACGGCCACGACGCCTTCACCACGGCGCTGGACCGGCTGCGCGGACGTACGCAGTTCACCGTACGGGCCCGCTACGAGCGGGACACGGTGCTGCTCGAGGTGCTGGACGAGCGCCCGGACATCGTGGAGCTGCGCGAGCGGGTCGCGGGCCTGTCCGAGGTGGCCGGCCGGTCCGAACTGATGCGGCTCGGCGAGCTGGTGGCCCAGGCCCTGGACGGCAAGCGGGAGGCCGACGCGGCGCGGCTGCGCGAGCGGCTGGCCCCGGCGGCCGACGCCGTGGTGGCCCTGGAGCCGGCCGACGAGGACGCGATCGCGGACCTTTCGTTCCTGGTGCCGGACTCCGGGCGGCCGGCCTTCGAGCAGGCGGCGGAGCAGCTCGCCGCCGAGTGGCGCGGCCGGGCCCGGCTGCGGCTGCTCGGCCCGCTGGCGCCGTACGACTTCGTGGTCGAGGCCATGACAGAGGCGCCGGGTCCGGCCCGGCCCACCCGCGCCGGCGACTCGGGGAGCGGACGGCAGCGGGCGCGGAAGTAGGCCGGAAGACCGGCGGGAGACGCAAGAGGACGGACGGGAAAGACCATGGGACTGTTCACCGGACTTCTCACCCTGCCGCTCGCACCCGTGCGCGGCGTGGCGTGGGTCGCCGAGCGGATCGAGGAGGAAGCCCGCCACCAGATCGACGATCCCGCGGCGATCCGCCGCCGCCTCGCCGAGGTCGACCGCGCCCGCGCGTCCGGGGAGCTCTCGGCGGACGAGGCCGCCCGGGAGGAGGAGGACCTGGTACGGCGGCTGCTGGCCGCCGGGCCTCCGCTGGGCGGCCTGGAGGTCTGACCCGTGACGGCCGAGCGCCGCAAGGAAGGCGGCGGGCGGGGCGCGGACGGCGGCGGCACCCGGCGGCCGGTCTCCGCGGCGACCGCCGCACGCCTGGCCGCCGAGCAGGTCATGGACCTGACCGGCCGGGAGCCGCAGGGCGTGACCTCGCTGGACCGTACGGACCAGGGCTGGCGGGTCGGCGTCGAGGTGGTGGAGACCCACCGGATCCCCGACTCCACCGACATCCTCGCGGTGTACCGGGTGGACCTGGACGAGGACGGAGAACTGCTGTCGTACCGGCGCGACGAACGCTATTACCGCGGACGGGCGGACAAGGAGTGACCCGCACATGAACCAGCCCGCGTGGACCGGACCGAACTCGACCCGCGCCCCGGCACAGCCCGGCCGCGGCGAGCCGTCCAGCCTCGCCGACATCCTGGAACGGGTCCTGGACAAGGGCATCGTCATCGCCGGGGACATCCGGGTCGACCTGCTGGACATCGAACTGCTCACCATCAAGATCCGGCTGATCGTCGCCTCGGTGGACCGGGCCCGGGAGATGGGCATCGACTGGTGGGAGCACGACCCGGCGCTGTCCTCGCAGGAGCGCGACGTCGTGGAGGAGAACCGGCGGCTGCGGCGGCGGGTCGGCGACCTGGAGGCCGAGCGGTCCGCCGGACCGGCCCAGGTCACCGCATCCGGCGCCGAAGAGGCGACCGAGCCGGCGGCCGAGGAGGAGCACCGGCGGCCCGAGCCGGCCGGCGAGCCCGACTCCCGCCCGGACGGCGGGCGTTCGGCCGACCGCGGGAGGCGGCCGTGAACGGCGCGGTATGGGTGTACGCGGTGGTGCCCGAGCCGGCCGGCGACAACGGTACGGACCTGCTGTCCGGGGACACGACCGGGGTCGCGGGAGAGTCCGTACGGCTGGTCGCCGAGGGCGGTCTCGCGGCGGCGACCGGCTCGGTGCCGCTGAGCGACTTCGCCGAGGAGCCGCTGAAGGAACACCTGGAGGACCTGCGATGGCTGGAGGCCGCGGCACGCGCCCACCACCAGGTCATCGAGGAGTTGCACCGGGCCACGGACGTCGTCCCGCTCCAGTTCGCCACCGTTTACCACGACGACGACGCGGTACGGGCGGTCCTGGCCGGCCGGGCCGGTGACTTCGCCGCCGCCTTCGCGCGGACCCGGGGACGCGACGAGTGGGGCGTGAAGGCGTACGTCGATCCGGGCGCGCCGGCCCCGGCCGCGGAACCGGAGGAGTCCGGCGGCGGCACCCCGGGGACGGCGTACCTGCTGCGGCGGAAGGCCGAGCAGCGCAGCCGCGAGGACGCGTACGGCAGGGCTGAGAAGCGGGCCGAGCAACTGCGGGCCGCCCTGGCCGACACGGCCGAACAGGAGGTGGCACACCGGCCGCAGGACCAGCGGCTGGCCGGCTACGAGGGCTGGATGATCCTCAACGACTCCTTCCTGGTGCCGCGGGCCGGCGCCGAGGACTTCAGCACCTGCGTCACCGCCTGCCGGGAGCAGTTCCCCGACGTACGCCTGGAGGTCAGCGGGCCGTGGCCGCCGTACTCCTTCGTCGGCCGGGAGAACCGGGAGGAGCGGCCATGACCGTCGTCCCCGCGGGCGAGTCCGCGCCCGCGCCCCGGGCGCCCGTGCCGGAGCGGGCGGGTCCCGGCGCCGGACGCGAGATCGCCCTGGTCGACCTGCTGGACCGCGTGCTGGCCGGCGGCGTAGTGATCAGCGGCGAGATCACGCTGCGCATCGCGGACGTGGACCTCGTCCGCATCTCCCTGCGCGCGCTGGTCGCCTCCATCCGGGCCGGGTGGGACGACGCGGTGAGCCGGGAGGCGCCCCCGCCTGCCGCAGAGGCGGACGGACGACGGGAGCCGCCATGACGTCCCCCGAGCCCCGCCGTGGACGTCGCGACCCGGAGTCCCGTTCGGTGCCGCGGCACCTGGACGTGGACCGCGAATCGGTGGAACGCGGCCTCGCCGGCCTGGTCCTCACCGTCGTCGAGCTGCTGCGGCAGCTGATGGAGCGTCAGGCTCTGCGCCGTATCGACCAGGGCGGCCTGACCGACGACCAGGTGGAGGATCTCGGCCTGACCCTGATGGCCCTGGAGGAGCGCGTGACCGAGCTGCGCGAGCACTTCGGTCTCACTCCGGAGGACCTCAATATCGACCTCGGTCCGCTGGGCCCGCTGCTCCCCCGCGACTGACCGGCACCGCTTCTCCCGCGCCCCTGACCCGCACCCTCAGGACCGTCGGTCGATCAGCGCGGAGCGCCCGTTCCGCCAGGCGTCCAGCAGGCACTCCGCGAGGCGGTCCTCCAGGAAGGTCGTCGCCTCGGCGCCGAAGGCCACGTCCGGGGCGAGCCCGGGTTCGTCGGCCAGCAGCCCGCCGATGACATCGCGCCGCACGACCTGTTCGTGCACCGCGTCGGCCTCGACGTGCTCGTCGTAGAAGCGCTGAGCGGCCGGGCCGGCGCCCGTACGGCGCATGGCCTGGGCCAGGCGGCGGGAGCCGGGCGAGGAGGTGACCTCGACCCACGCGAAGTGGCCCACCAGCGCGCCGCGCAGCCGGCGGTGCAGGCCGAACAGGGACATCAGGTTCACGACGGCCAGCGCCGGGGCGGGGGCCCGGCCGAGGTAGTGGCCGTAGGTGTGGTCCAGGCCGAGGTCGTCCATCATGTCGGCGAAGAGCCGCGCGTGGACGTCCTCCGCGCGGCCGGCGCCGAATTCGTCGTATTCCACGGCCGCCATCGCGGCCTTCGCCCGTCCGCTCAGCCGGGGCAGCACCCAGGCGTGCGGATCGGCCTCCTTGAGGTGGTAGAGCGAGCGCAGCGCCACGTACTCCCGCAACAGCTCCACGTCGCCCTGCCGCTGGAGGTAGTGGGCCACGGAGCCCGAGGTGTCGGCGGGCTCGGCCAGCAGATCGGCGAAGACCTCGTCGACACCGCGTCCGGCCGGGACGTCCCGGCGCAGGGCGGCCAGGAACCGGTCCTCCAGCAGCGCGCGCAGCGCCAGCAGCGCGGGGTCCCACTCGCGGTCGTCGCGCACGCCGGCCAGGCCCCGGTAGTGCAGTTCGTACAGCAGGTAGAGCGCGAGCTGCAGGTCGTCGCCGTACGGGTCGGCGGCCGCCGTCGCCGCGCGCAGGTCGGGCACCGGCAGGTGGGGATCGCGCAGGCAGTCCGCCGTGGCCCGCGACAGGGCCCCGCGGGCGGCCGGGACGGCGGGGCCGGCCGGGCCCGGGTCGGTCGGGGGGTCAGCCGGGGTGGTCCACATCCTTCTGCGTTCCCTTCTCGTTCGGGGGCTCGCTCCCGGCCGCCGCTGTCGGGCCCTCGGCCGCGGTCTCGCCCGCGCTCTTCCCCGGGCAGGGTGCGTGCCTGTCGTGGCGGGGTTCGCGGGCGCGGTGGCTGGTGTCGCACCAGGGGTACGTGCCGCTGAGGCCGCAGGCGCAGACCGCGACGACGAACCGGTCCGAGGCGGCCACGGTGCCGTCGTCGGTGACGACCTCCACCGGCCCCTCGATCAGGAGGGGGCCTTCGCGGTCCACGGAGATGCGGCGCGGGTGGTCACGGGCGCGCGGGTGGTCACGGGCGCTGGGCACGGATCACCACCAGCTCCTCCATCAGGTCTTCGGCCCGCTCCTCGGCGCCGACCAGACCCTGGGCGCGCAGCCACCCGAGCCGGGAGTGCAGGACCGGTCCGTACGGGATCCGGGCGCGGGCGGTGACCTGCCCGCTCAGGCCGCACTGCCGCAGCGTGTCCAGCGTCCGCCCGGTGCCGCACAGCCCGGAGTGGACCATGAGCAGCACGCCGTGCGGGCGCAGCAGAGCGGCCGCGCGCACGCACATCAGGTCGACCAGGTCACGGCCCCGCGCCCCGCCGTCCCAGGCCCGGGCGGACCGGCGGGTGCGCGCCGCGCCCCTCGGCGGCGGCCCGGGGACGTAGGGCGGATTGCCGAGCACCATGTCGTACGTCCTGCCGTCGGGCGGATGCGCGAGGTGGCGGCGGCGGACGGCGACCCGGTGGCCGGCCCGCGCAGCGTTCAGCCGGGCCGTCAGCACGGCCCGCCAGGAGATGTCGGTGGCCTCCACCCGGGCGCCCATCCCGGCGGCGAGCACCGCGAGCGCCCCGGTGCCGGTGCCCACGTCGAGCACCTCGGTCCCGGGCGCCACGATCTCCCGGGACAGCGCCTGCGCCAGCAGACCGGTGTCCGCCTGCGGCGGATACACCCCGGGCAGCCGCCACAGGCGGATCGGGGCCGGCTCGGTCGCGGCCTCCGCGGTGGCGGTCACCGTACGACCTCGTCGTCCGTCATGGGTACTCCTCGCGTGTGGGCGGCGCCGGTGGGCGCGTGCGGACGGGCCGGAGCGCCGGCGGCGGGTACGGTCGGCCGTGGGTGACCGACCGCGCCTGCCGTACGAGCCCGGCGCACGAGACGCACTGCTCGCAAATCGGAGCGAATGCCGCGATTCACTCCGGCCACAAAGTGGCGGCTACCCGGCTCTCGCCGGGGCAACCCCGTCCGGCGGACCGCCCAGCCCGCAACCGGTGCCGGAGCCGTCAGCTGGCCCGCCGGGCCAGCCGCTCGCGCTGCGGGACCACGGTGTACTTCGGGTCCTCGGCCGAGGCGACGCCCGCGTGGAAGACGCCGAAGCGCGTGCAGGCGGAGGCCGCGAGCAGGGCGGCGCCGCTGAGCACGGCGGCGGTGCGGCTGCGGCGTGCGGCCAGGGCCGCGCCTGCCGCGCCCACCGCGGACAGCCCCTGCGCCGCCCGCATCAGGCGGCCGCCGCGGCCCTGCCGGTACGGCTCGGCGACCATGCCGAGCCGGTGTTCCATGGCCTTGGCCGCTGCGGTCTCCAGCGCCACGCCGAACAGGGCCCCGCCGACCGCCGGGCCGTTCTCGGCGACCGGTGAGGCGATCAGGGCCATGCCGCAGGCCGCGGTGGCGGCCGAGCCGGTGAAGACGAAGGGCAGTTCGCGGTAGGCGTCGTGCCAGGCCGGTACGGCGGTGTCCGCGGCGAGCACCGCGGTGTAGGCGGCGACGGCGGGGCCGAGCAGGGCAGCGCCTGCGGTCGCGGCACGCGCGGTACGGGGCAGCCGGCCGGTGACGTCCAGCAGCGCGGCGGCGCCGGCCGCGGGGCCGTACCCGGACAGCAGCCAGGAGCCCATGCTCATCGGGGAAGTGGGCCGGAAGACCCGCAGCATGTTGGCAAAGCGTTCCGGCCGGCCGAGATCGTGGACCAGCGCCGCCGCCGACCCGCTGACGGCGACCAGCGAGCTGATCTTCAGGGCGCGGGCCATGACCGGACGCCCGGTGACCTCGGCGCCGGCGGCCAGGACGGAGCCGGCGCCGGCCAGCCCGCCGAGGAAGAAGTAGCCGGCGATGTCACGCGGCTGCCAGGTGGGCCGGCTGATCACGGGCCGGCCGTAGTAGGAGGTGAACTCGGCTTCGGGCACCATCAGTTGCTCACCACGCCGGCCGCGGCGGCGACCGCGGCGGCGGGCGGTCCGGCCGCCCTCCCCCAAGCCCTGCCCGACCAGCGCGTCGCGGCCGGGCCGTTCGCCGTGGACGCCGTCCCTGCGGACCTCGGAGTCGCTCATCGTCCGCCTCCTCCCGGCATCCGGTTCGCGGCGAAGACGGCGGCCAGGCCGCCGAGCAGGGTCGCGGCGGCCACGCCCGCGTGCCGCCACATCGACGGAAGGTCGCGGGTGGTGACGACGGGGTCCGGCGGCAGGCCGTAGACCTCGGGGTCGTCCAGGAGGAGGAAGAAGGCGCCGTCGCCGCCCACGCCGTCCTCGGGGTCAGCGCCGTAGAGGCGGGCGTCGGCCACGCCCGTCTCGTGGAGCTGTTCGACCCGGGCGGCGGCCCGCTCCCGCAGTTCGTCCAGCGGCCCGAACTGGATGGAGTCGGTGGGGCACGCCTTGGCGCAGGCCGGTTCCTGGCCCGCACCCAACCGGTCGTAGCACATGGTGCACTTGAAGACCCGGCCGTCGTCCTTGCGCTGGTCGATGACGCCGTAGGGACAGGCGGGCACGCAGTAGCCGCAGCCGTTGCAGACGTCCTCCTGCACCACGACCGTGCCGAACTCGGTGCGGAAGAGGGCGCCGGTGGGACACACGTCCAGGCAGGCGGCGTGGGTGCAGTGCTTGCACACGTCGGAGGACATCAGCCAGCGCAGCTCGGTGCGGCCGTCGGGCGCGGGCGGGCCGGGAACGGCCGCCGCGTCCGGGGCGGGCGGCGCGTCCGGGGCCGCCGACGCGGCGGAGGCGGCCGGAGTGGTCGGCGTGACCGCCGCCTCGGCGGGCGGGGTGCCCGAGCCTTGGGCGGCGAGCGCGAGGACGTCGATGTCGCTGTGGTCGGCCGCGGTCACAGCATGGCCGAGCGGTTTGCTCTGCTCGATGAAGGCGACGTGCCGCCAGGTGTCCGCGCCCAGGCCCTGGGTGTTGTCGTAACTCATGCCGGTCAGTTCCAGGCCGTCCTCCGGAATGGCGTTCCACTCCTTGCAGGCGACCTCGCAGGCCTTGCAGCCGATGCACACCGAGGTGTCGGTGAAGAAGCCCATCCGCGGCGGGTGGCCGGGGCCGTGCCCGGCGTCGCCGGCGGGGTCGGGCTCGGGGCCGGCGAGCAGGTTGCGGCCGATGAGGGAGCTCATCCCCGGACCTCCGTTCCGGTCCGCTCGGTGATGCCGGCGCGCAGCCGGTACTCGGCGAGCAGGGCCGGCAGGGCGGGTCCGCGCGGGCGGCGGCCGGGACGGATGTCGGCGGTCAGCGCCTTCACCTCCTGGATGTGCACGTTCGGGTCGAGAGCGATGGCCGACAGCTCGTTCGCGGCGTCGCCCTTGGTGTAGCCGTTGGGTCCCCAGTGGTAGGGCAGGCCGATCTGGTGGATGGTGCGGCCGCCGGCCCGCAGCGGGCTCATCCGCGCGGTCACCAGGACCCGTGCCTCGATCGCGCCGCGGGCGGTGACGACCGTGGCCCACCCCGCGTGCTCCAGGCCGCGCTCGGCGGCGAGTTCGGGCGAGACCTCGCAGAACATCTCCGGCTGGAGCTCGGCCAGGTAGGGCGACCAGCGGGTCATGCCGCCGGCCGTGAAGTGCTCGGTGAGCCGGTAGGTGGTGACCACGTACGGGAAGGGATCGGTGCCCCCCGGCCGGTCGGCGCCGGGGTGGAAGCGGTTGAGCTCGTGGGAGATCACCTGGCGGGCGGGGTTGCGCTGCTGCCTGCCGTACAGCGGGTTGCGGATCGGGGAGTCCTGCGGCTCGTAGTGCGTCGGCATCGGCCCGTCGACCAGGCCGGCGGGGGCGTACAGCCAGCCCTTTCCGTCCGCCTGCATGATGAACGGGTCCACCCCGCTCAGGGCGTCGGGGCCGGTGGCGTCGCGCGGCGGCCGGTAGGAGGGCGCCCGGTCGGGGACGAAGTCGGGTACGTCGTGGCCGGTCCATCGTCCGGCGTCCGCGTCCCACCACACGAAGGCCTTGCGTTCGCTCCATGGGCGGCCCTCGGGGTCGGCCGAGGCGCGGTTGTAGAGGATGCGCCGGTTGGCGGGCCAGGCCCAGGCCCATTCGGCGGCCACCCAGTCCTGCTCGGTGTGCGGCTTGCGGCGGGCGGCCTGGTTGACGCCGTCGGCGTAGACCCCGCAGTAGATCCAGCAGCCGCAGGAGGTGGAGCCGTCGTCCTCGAGCTGGGTGTAGGCGCTCAGCGGCGCGCCGTCCGCCGTCCTGCCGTTGATCTCGGCGAGCACGCTCTGCGCGTCGGGCTCGGCCAGCGGCCCCTGCGTCGGGTAGTCCCACGCCAGGTCCAGGACCGGGCGGTCCTCCGGGGCGGTCGAGCCGGCCAGCCGTTCCTTGATGCGCCGGCCCAGGTGGTACATGAACCACAGGTCGCTGCGGGCGTCGCCGGCCGGTTCGACGGCGGCGTGATGCCACTGGAGCCAGCGGTTGGTGTTGGTGAACGAGCCGGACTTCTCGGTATGGGCGGCCGCGGGGAAGAAGAACACCTCGGTGCCGATGTCCTCGGTGCGCAGTTCCCCGGTCTCGATCTCCGGGCCGTCCTTCCACCAGGTCGCGGACTCGATCAGGGAGAAGTCCCGGACGACCAGCCAGTCCAGGTTGGCCATCCCGAGCCGCTGCATCTTCGCGTTCGCGGAGCCGACCGCGGGGTTCTCGCCCATCAGGAAGTAGCCCTTGCAGGTGCCGTCCAGTTGCGCGAGCACCGTTTCGTACGTGCTGTGCGACCCGGTCAGCCGCGGCAGGTGGTCGAAGCAGAAGTCGTTGCCGGCGGTGGCCGCGTCGCCGTAATAGGCCTTGAGCAGGCTCACCATGTAGGCGCGCATGTTGCCCCAGAAGCCCTTGTCGGCCTTCACCGCCTCGACGAACGTGTCGAGGTCCTCATGTGCGTGCGCGTGCGGCATCGGCAGATAGCCCGGCAGCAGGTTGAACAGGGTCGGGATGTCGCTGGAGCCCTGGATGGAGGCGTGGCCGCGCAGCGCCTGGATGCCGCCGCCGGGCCGGCCGATGTTGCCCAGCAGCAGTTGCAGGGTGCTCGCCGCCCGGATGTACTGCGCGCCCACGGTGTGCTGGGTCCAGCCGACCGCGTAGACGAATTCGCTGGTGCGGTCCGGGCCGGAGTTGTCGACCAGGGCGCGGCACACCTCCAGGAAGGTGTCCCGGGGGACGCCGCACACCTCCTCGACCATCTCCGGGGTGTAGCGGGCGTAGTGGCGTTTGAGGATCTGGTACACGCAGCGGGGGTGCCGCAGGGTCGGGTCGCGGTGGGGTTCGGTGCCGACCGAGGCGCCGCCCGAGCCGTGGGACTCGGAGTGGCCGGCGGCGGAGATCGTCGCGCCGCCGCCGGTGCGCCGCTCGTACTGCTCGTCGCGCTCACCGGACGCGGCCTGCACGTCGGCGCCCTCGTACTGCCAGCTCGTCTCGTCGTAGTGCCCGCTGTCCTCGTCGAGGCCGGAGAAGACGCCGTCGAGGTCCTCGGTGTCCCGGAAGTCCTCGCTCACGACGGTGGCGGCGTTGGTGTAGGCCAGGACGTACTCCCGGAAGTCCGCCTCCGTCTCCAGGACGTGCCGGATGATGCCGCCGAGGAAGGCGATGTCGCTGCCGGCCCGGATGGGCACGTGCAGGTCGGCCAGCGCGCTGGTGCGGGTGAAGCGCGGATCGACGTGGATGACCTTGGCGCCGCGGGCCTTGGCCTCCATCACCCACTGGAAGCCGACCGGATGGGCCTCGGCGAAGTTGGACCCCTCGATGACGATGCAGTCCGCGTTCTGCAGGTCCTGGAGGAAGGTGGTGGCTCCGCCGCGGCCGAAGGAGGTGCCGAGGCCGGCGACGGTGGCGCTGTGGCACACCCGGGCCTGGTTCTCCACCTGGATCACGCCGAGCCCCGTGAAGAGCTTCTTGATGAGGTAGTTCTCCTCGTTGTCCAGCGTCGCCCCACCCAGGCTGGCGATCCCGAGCGTGCGGTTGACGCGGACCCCGTCCTGCTCGTCCTGCCAGGTCTCCCGCCGGGTGCGCAGCACGCGGTCGACGACCATCTCCATCGCCGTGTCCAGGTCGAGCCGTTCCCAGTCGGTGCCGTGCGGGCGCCGGTACAGCACCTCGTACCGGCGGGCACTGCCGGTGGTCAGCTGGAGTGTCGCGGACCCCTTGGGGCACAGCCGGCCGCGGCTGACCGGCGAGTCGGGGTCGCCCTCGATCTGCACGACCCGCTCGTCCTTCACGTACACGTTCTGCGCGCAGCCCACCGCGCAGTAGGGGCAGACGGATTTCACCACCCGGTCGGCCGTCGCCGTGCGTGGTCGCAGCTCGCGCGTGTGCGGGGAGACCGCCGTCGCCCCCCGGCCCAGTGGGTCCCGGCCGGTGAACTGCCGGTACACCGGCCAGTCCTGTACCCAGGCGCGCACGCCCATAGCGGCTCCTCCACGGTCGTCCAGGTGCTCCGCCGTGCCTGCGGCAGCGGTGGCGCTCTCGCAGCCCACGGCTGCCCCGGGACCGGGGATCCACACGTGGCCCACGCGTACGACCGGCTGGTTGAGGAAGACGGCGGCTACTGCGTGCGGCGACCGGACGGGCGGGTGTGGACGAACAGTTGCCGGCGGCTGCCGATGTCCACCGGCTGCGGCAGCGGGAGTTCGTACCGCACCGGGCGCCGGTGGTCGGCCATTTGCCGGGCCGGGTTGTAGACGCGGTTGAACTTCCACAGCATGCGGGCGAAGTTGGTCTGCCCGCGGGCCAGGTTGCCGCCGAGGACGCGCAGGGCGCCCACCGCGGTGCGCAGCCCCAGGTGCTTGCGGTTGATGACCGCCTGGGTCCGTACGAGTTCGCGGTAGAAGGCGTCGAGCGGGAGGGCGGTGGGCACCACGGCGTGCTGGATGTCGAACAGCCGGTAGTCGCGGGTGGTGAGCCGGCGGGACTCGGTGTGCCAGATCTCCGTGCCGGGGTAGGGCGTCATGACGGTCAGGTGGACGATCTCCGGGACGGCCAGGGCGAATTCGCGTACGAGGCGGAAGCGCTCCTCGTCCCAGCCGGGGTCCACGATGAGGTTGATCGCCACGTTGATGCCGAGCCGGCGGGCCACTTCCAGGGCGCGGAAGTTCTCGTCGGGGCTGACCCGTTTGCGGTACAGGTCCAGGCCCTCGGCGTCGATGGCCTCCATGCCGAGGAACATGTACCGCAGGCCGAGCCGGGTCCAGCGGCGGAACACCTCTTCGTTGCGCAGCAGCACGTCGCTGCGGGTCTCCAGGTAGTAGCGCTTGCGGATCCGGCGGCGTTCGAGTTCGGCGGCGATGGCGTGGCCGTGCTCGGGGCGGATGAAGGCGACGTCGTCGACGATGAAGACGTTCGGCTCCCGGATGCTCGCCAGTTCCGCGCCGGCCGCGTCGGGGGAGGTCTTGCGGTAGCTGCGGCCGTAGAAGGTCCAGGCGGAGCAGAAGGAGCAGTCCCAGGGGCAGCCGCGGGTGAACTCGATCGACGCGCAGGGATCCAGTTCGCCGATGAAGTACCTGCGGCGGTGGCGCATCAGGTCGCGGGCGGGGAGGGGGCTGTCGATGCTGTGCATCATCTGCGGTTCGGGGCCGCGGCCGGCGGTGGTGACGATGCCCGGCACCCCGTCCACGCCGCCGTCGCGCAGTGCCTCCAGCAGCGGGACCACCGCCGGTTCGCCCTCGCCGCGCACCACCGCGTCCACGGCGCCCTCGGCCTGTTCGAGCACGTCCTCGGCGACGAAGGACACGCTGTGGCCGCCGAAGAAGACGAAGCAGTGCGGCGCGGCGCCTTTGGCCGCGCGGGCGAGGCCGATCGCCTCGGGGATGTTGGCCAGGTAGTTCAGGGAGACGCCCATGGCGTGCGGCCGGAAGGTGGCGAATTCCCGGGCCAGTTCCCGCCCGTCGCTCACCTGGAGGTCGACGATCCTGACCTCGTGGCCGGCGTCGCGCGCCGCCCCGGCCACCCGTTCCAGGCCGAGCGGCTCCAGCCGCAGGAAGATCTCGGAGTACATCAGGGCACTGGGATGGACGAGGAGCAGGCGCATGGTCACCTCGCGGTCGGTGGACGAGGTCTCAGTGGACGAGGTCTCAGTGGACGAGGTCTCAGTGGACGAGGTCGGCGGTCGCGGGACGTGCGGGACGGATCGGCACGCCGTTGGCGCGCAGCACCCGGCGGACGTCGAGAACGACGGGGAAGACCTCGTGGTTGCGGTCCTCGCCCTGCTCCTGCCAGGCCCGCTGCTCGGCCTCGACGACCGCGCGGTCCTCGGCGAACACCCGCTCGGTGAACCGCCTGATCAACGGCCAGCCCATCCGCAGCAGCCCCGGCACGCGCGGCTTCTCGATCGTCAGCAGCCCGTACGCGTGGCAGGTGCGCTGCTCGGCGTCCTCGGGCACGTACACCGCCCACAGGCTCAGCGCCGGGCGCTGCGCGCCCTGGGGCACCAGTTCCAGCCGCTGGTACGGGTACTCGGTACGGATCGTCATCACGTCGGCGGAACCGCCGCGGCCGACGCCTTCGCCGGCCAGCAGCCCGGCGCCCCGGTCGCGCCGGCCCCCGTCGTGGGTGAACAGGTACCGCGCCTCCGCCGACACCGCGTCGCTGCGGTGCCCCAGCAGTTCCGGGCGCAGTCTGCCGACCACGCCGCGGTGCAGGAACTGGTGGTTCATGTCCAGCAGGTTCTCGTGCATGAAGGAGTAGTGGCAGCGCACCGTGCGGGAGAACGTCATGGTCGTGTACCGCGGCGAGCCGAGCAACGGCAGTTCGGGCAGCGGGGTCGCCTCCGCCAGGGCCGGATCGCCGGGGTGGACGAAGACCAGGCCGTACGCCTCGCGCACCGGGAAGGCCCGCACACCGCGCGGCGGCCGGGCGCATTCCCGGGACAGGTACGGGATCTGGGACACGCGCCCGTCGCCCCGGTACGCCCACGCGTGGTAGGCGCAGCGCAGCGCGTCGCCCTCCACCACGCCCATGCTGAGCGGCACCTGGCGGTGGGCACACCGGTCCTCCAGCGCGTGGACACCGCCGCTCTCCCCGCGGTAGAGCGCGATCCGCTCGCCCGCGAACGACGTCGCGAACACCTTGCCCTTGCGCACGCTCCCCGAGACGGCCACCGGATACCAGAAGTCCCGGCCGATGCCCACGCGCCGCAGGTCCGCCCGCGGCGCGTCGAACTCGACGGCGGGCCCGCCGACGCCCGCCTGCGCACCGGGGCCCACGCCTCCGGCGGATTCGATCCCGGTCATACGTCTCCCTCACGGTTGGCGTTCCGGGTGGACGACGAGGTCCCGCCCGGGCCCTGCGGGGCGTGCCGGTACGGCACGAGGGCGCACGTTCCCTCCCCCATGCTTGCCGCCCGCCGGGCCCGGGCACCCGTCGAACGCGTCCGTACGGGTGATCCGCTCCGGGCCGCCGGGCCGCCGGGCCGCCGGGCCGCCTACGGCTCGGCGCCCCCGATGTGCCGGCCCGGAACGGACGACCGCGGCGCGGGTCCGTACCCCCCGCTGCGCTCCCCCGCGGACCGCTCCTCCCGGAGCAGCCGCAACCTCGCGGTCAGCAGCCGGATCACCGGGGTGCGGGCCTGGTGCGCGCACTCGTAGTCCAGCACCGCCGTCAGCTGCTCGTACGTCAGCGACCGTGCGCACCCCTCGACGGCGCGCACGGTCATGTGGTCGTAGTCGGCGATCGGGGGCTCCTCCCCCGCACCGGAATCGTTTACGTCCCGACTGGCACGAAGCATCGGCATTCACCTCAGGTCGACTCGTTTCGTGCCTTTCCCGCGACCCGATGATCAAACATCTGTGCGAACATGCCGTACGGCCAGGCCCTTGCTGTCCTTACTGTTCGACCACCACGCGTACGGTGCCGAGTTCGGTGTCGGCCGCGTCGGGCACGAACATGCCGGCGTCGTGACCGGTGCGCAGGTAGGCGAGGACCGCCGCGTCCAGCCGTTCGCCGGGGATCGCGGCCGGGATGCCCGGCGGATACGGGGTCAGCATCTCCGCCGCGACCCGCCCGGCGGCCTTGTCCAGCGGCACGTGCTCGACCGGGCCGAAGAAGGCGTCGCGCGGCAGCAGCGCCTGTTCCAGCCGCAGCGCGGCGGGGTCGGGCACCTCGACCTTCGCCGCCGGGCGCAGGTCCCCGGCCACCGCGACGAGTTCCTCCAGGCCGGCCACGAGCCGGGACGCGCCGGTGCTGTCGTCGGCGTGCGTGAGCTGGGCGCTGACCCGGCGGTGGTCGCACACATGCAGGTCGACCTGACGGTGCGAGCGCATCCAGTCGCCCGCCGTGTAGCCGGTGATGCCCAGGCCCGACACATCGATCACGAGCTGGAGCGGGTCCAGGTCGGCCGCCCGGTCCGGCCCGCAGAAGTCGTCGCGGCCGTGGACGTGCAGGCCCGGCAGTTGCTCGATGCGGGCCCGCAGGTCGGTCGCCAGGTCGAGCGCGGAGTCGTAGAGCGCCCGGCCGTGCTGCACCATCTGCCGACGCCAGCCGTCGAGCGCGGCGTAGAGGATGACGGACGGGCTGGTGGTGCCGAGCAGGTCCTCGCAGCTCTTGAGCACCGACGCCTCGACGAGGTCGCCCTGCAGGTGGAAGACCGAGCTCTGCTCCAGGCCCGAGCCCATCTTGTGGACGGAGGTGACGCACACGTCGGCGCCGGCGTCCATCGCCCAGCGCGGCAGACGGGGGTGGAAGGGCAGGTGGGCGCCCCATGCCTCGTCCACGATCAGCGGCTTGCCGCGGGCGTGCAGCGCCTCGACGACGGCCGCCAGGTCCGCGCAGGTGCCGTACGGGGTCGGCGAGGTGATCAGCGCGCCGCGGGCCTCGGGGTGCTCGGCGAGCACCCGCGCGAAGCCCTGCGCCGACGGCGGATGGGCCAGGTGCAGGCCGGGATCCCACTGCGGATCGACCCACAGCGGCCTGATCCCGGCCAGGATCAGGCCGGCCACCACCGACTTGTGCGCGTCGCGCCCGACCACGAGGGACTCGTGCGGCCCCGCCACGGCCAGCATCGCCGCCTTCACGGACAGCGAACTGCCGCAGGTGGAGAAGAAGGTCCGCTCGGCCCCGACCGCCTCGGCCATGAGCTGCTGGGCGTGCTCCAGGATGCCGCGTGACGACGTCCGGTCGTCCAGCCCTCCGTTGGCCAGCACATCGGCGGTGAACACGTCCGCGCCGAGGGTGGCCAGCGTCCGGGGATCGGCGCCGCGGCCCTGCTTGTGACCGGGCGGAGTGAACGCCACATGGCCGTTGGCGTGGTAGGCGGCCAGGGCTTCGAGTACGGGTGCCTGCGTCTGATCCACGCCCTGCGGCTGCCCTGGCCCGTCCCCTTCAAACAGTGCCCGCTCCTGATGGACGGGCCCGGGTGCCCTTGCCTGCGCCCGGGCCCGGGGGGGCGTCAGTACGGGTTGGTGAGGACGGCCTGCTTGCTCACGGTGGTGTGGGCGGGGGTGAAGGTGTCGCCGTAGAGGACGAACTCGACGTTTCTGAAGTCGGCGTAGGTGTCCTGGCCGGTGACCGTGGTGCACCCGTTGGGGGGCGTGAGGTACTCCAGGAAGGTCTGCTGCCAGGTGTTGCCGACCCAGCCGGCGTTCACCGCGACCTGGATCTTGGGGGTGGTGTAGCTGGACTGCTGGCACACGTTCAGCGAGTACTGGAACGAGTCGCCGCCGTCGTCGAACTGCACCCAGCCGTCGATGTGGCCGAGCTGGACCGTGGTGCCGGTCGGGTACTGGTAGGTGACCTGGATCGACACAGGGGACGTCGCGCCCCAGGCGGCGTGCGCCGGGGTGGGCGCCACCAGGATGCCGCCCGCTAACGCGGCAGCCGTGCCCAGCGCGCCCGCGATACGCCGTCTGATCGGTGTTTTCACCGACGTACCTCCGAAATTGGGTCGGATGTGGAGTCACGACGGTAATCAGCGCAAAGCGGTGGGTCCATGACGGTTCACGCATTGACCGGTCCACCGCGGACATGCCGGTCGAATTGCCGGGCCGGGGCCGACGCGGTGTTCGCGTCAGGGCGCGCCCGGGGTCGGGGTGCTGACACTGGCCGGAGGGCGACTGGGCTGATCGGTGAGGGAGTTGGCCCAGTTGTCGGCGAAGACGGTGGCGAGGGTGGTCGCGGCGGCCAGGAGGACGGTGGTGGCGGGGACGACGAGGGAGGAGGCCCGCCGCGCGTTGCGTACGTACCCCCAGGGCATGCCCGCCGCGCGCACCAGGCGTGCTTCCCAGTAGAGGCCGAGTCCCAGGCCGATCAGGGCGGTCTGGCCGCAAAGAGAGAGCACTTGGGTGGCGGCCGGGATCCCGTCGAACTGGGAAGGCATCAGCAGCAGTTGCACCGGCAGCATGGCCGCGGTCAGGTATCCGGCCTTGGTCAGGGGGTCCCTGCCGCGCAGCCATGAGTAGAGATAGCCGTAGGTGAAACCGAACGCGGCCCACACGGTGACGGCCGACAAGGTGGTGGTGAGCGCCTGCGGAAGTCCGTCCGGAGTCCACGCCTGCCACCACAGCGACACCGACCAGGGCAGGCCGAGGAGAAGGGTCACCACGGCCGCGGTCGCCCCGTTGGCCCACGGGGCGTAGCCGCCGGAGGAGCCGAGGGCCGCGCCGCGCAAGCGGGTCAATGCACCGGCCGGGTCGGGGGCGGTGCCGCTGAGGGACTGCCAGCGGGCGTTCCAGTCCGCGGGAGTGAGGGAGCCGTCGGCCAGTTGAGCGCTGGAATCGCGCAGGAATCCGCCCCGTCCGGCGCCCAGGAGTTGCCCGGCCAGCAGCGAGTTCACCAGGCGTACGTGGGCGGCGCGCGACAGTCGGTGCAGCCGGCGGGCCTGCGCCGCGCGGGGCAGCGGCACCAGCCAGGGAACGCACAGCGCGGCCAGGACCGTCAGGACGGGGCTCGTCCACCGGCCGAACACGGTGATGGGGTTGCCGGACAGGGAGGACGTCGCGGCCAGCCACACCAGTGCGGTGCACCAGAGCCGGGCGCCCGGCGCCCATCGGCCCGCGCCCTGCCCGGCGCGGCGCAGGACGGTGAGAAGGAGGACGGCGCAGCCGATCCAGACGATCTGCCAGGCAGCGGTGAGCTGTTGCAGGGAGGTGACACGCGTGGCGCCCGGAGGAGCCAGCCCGCCGAGGTCGGCCAGCATGGATATGCCCAGGCTCGCCCGCTGCGGGTCGATCCAGCCGTAGGACTCGGTGCGCCAGGGCAGCAGGGCGGCGCCGACCGCGGCAACGGCCAGGAGTACGGCGGCCGGTGACCATCGAGGTGCGCCCGCCAGGCGGCGACTGCCGGCCAGGAAAGTCATGGCCCACGGCAGGACGAGGAGGACGGCGGTGGCTCCGGCCGCGAGGGACCAGAAGGTTCTTCCCGGATCCGCCCCCGCGGCGTCGGGGAACCGGATGAGCGCGGTCATGCCCGCGGTGCCCGCCAAAGAGGTAGCCGCGGCCGTTGCCGCCCAGCGGTGGCCGGGGCGCCCTCGTGGCCCCCGGCGCAGCAGCACCCCGCTTCCCGCGGCCGACACGATGACGAACAGCCAGGAGACCCCGGCCCAGCCCGGGAAGCCGGCCACCGCGGTTTCCATCAGCAGCAGACAGATCGCGGGCGCGGTGACCGGCCAGATGTCCTCCGCTCGCGGCGGTCGCCCGGTCACCGCCCGGACGAGGACCGCCTGCACGAGTACCGGCAGGGCGAACCAGTTGACGGCCATCAGCGCCTGTTGTGCGCCGGCCGCCGGCGAGATGTCGGTGAACTCCGCGCCGTCGGCCCTGATGGCGCCCTTGGTCCAGTCGACGATCTCGACGTCCGTGAGGACGGTCACCGAGGCGAGCAGCAGGACGCCGATCAAGAGGGCGGCCTGCCACCGCGGACGCGTGGCGGCGGGCAGGAGCGGCTCCGCGGCACGGGACAGCAGCGACCGGCCGACGACAGCGGTCACCGCGACGACGAGGGCGGAAAGGAGGACCGGGAGGAAGCCCTGCAAAGGCCCTGGATCGGCCCACGTGCGGGGGTCGTACAACTGGATGTAGAGGTTTTCGCGCGCCACCCCGGGTCCGCCCAGCTGAAACGTCGCGCGGTGCTCCTGTTGTGCGTCCGGCTGTCCGTGGACACTCGCCGACAGGCCGGGAGCGTCGAAGGCGAAAGTCCACCGGGCACGCGCCCAGGACACCTCGTTCCCGTTCGCGTCGGTCCAGGACAAGTCGTACGCGAGCGAAGGGATCTCCCCGGCGCCCAGGAGCCGGCTGGAGGAAGCCGTGACCACGGCATTGGCGGTCCGGGAAGGCTGGCTGATCCCGGAAGTACGGGGAAGGTCGGTTTTTCCGCTCGTGTCGGCGTGCTCGGTGGCGTATCCACCGGGCAGGTGCGGCAGCAGGTCGGCGAACCCCTCGGGGTTGTCGCGCAGCCAGCCGAGCAGCGGGGCCCGGGCACCGAGGGTGAACCGGTACCGCGTCGTCACGCGCCAGTGGTGGGCGTTCGCCTTCCGTACGGTGACCAGCGTCGAGCCGCTGATGTCGGCCGGCACGGCCGGCAGATCCGACTCGTCCGGCTGATCGGCGGCGGATGTCCCGCTGTCACTCTTGTGGTGCGCGTCGCGGGCCGCACCGGCACTCCAGACGGCACGCGCCATGAACCCGCAGTTCACGACGCCCGCCACCAGCAGCAGGCACCCGGCCAGGCCGATGCCGAAACGCCACGCCCGTACGCCCCCCAACGCCTTCTCCCTCCGGGCCGCCCCCCGCGGCCCGCCTCGCGACCGCTGTCGTACCGCACAGTAGCCCGCGCACCGGACGGCGGGGCGGGAGGTATCGGCAGCGGGTAACGGCAGCCAGGCCAAGGGCAGTTCAGACGGCGCAGTGGACGGGGCGGGGCAGGGTGCCGTCGGCGAGGCGGGCGGTGAAGAAGCGTTCGGTGATGCGGCGCCTGCCCTCCTTCAGGGAGGTGCCGGCCGGGGCGAGGTGGAAGTCGGGGCTGGTGGCGCGGTCGGCGCCGGCGGGGTGCCAGTGCAGGCCGTCGGCGGTGACGGTCAGTTCGGGGACGGTGGTGTCCTCGCCGATCTCGACGCCGTGGTCGGCGAAGCCGCGGCGCAGCATGGGGCGTACGGCGAAGTGGTCGGCGGGGATGCCGAGGCGGGCCAGGAGGTCGGCGGTGGCGGGGATCTCGGCGGTGTTGTCGGGGGTTTCGGTGAGGGCGACGCGCGGGGTGAGGCCCATGTCGAGCAGGTGGCGGATGCCGTCCAGGGTGCGGTGGAAGGATCCGGCACCGCGGTGGCGGTCGTGGGTGGCGGACGTGGCGCCGTCGAGGGATGTCTGGACGGTGAGCTTGCGGCCGGCCAGGTCGGCGAGGCGGGCGGCCCGGCGGTCGCGCAGCAGCATGGCGTTGGTGAGGACCACGGTGGGCAGCCGGAGGCTGGCGTGGTCGAGGAGGTCGGTGATGTCCGGGTGGAGGAACGGCTCGCCGCCGGTGAGGTACAGCTCGGTGAATCCGGCGTCGACGGCCTCGTCGACCAGGGCGTGGACGGTGCCGGCGGGCAGCGTGCGGGCGGCGGCGCGGGGCGAGGACGCCACGGCGCAGTAGTCGCAGGCCAGGTTGCAGTGGAAATTGGTGTAGATCCACAGCCGGGGCGGGAACCACGGGGTGCCGAACAGCGGGACGACCGGGCGGTCGGGGGCTTCGTCCAGGGGCGGTGCGCCGGCGCCCCAGCCGTCGTCCGCAGGGCGGAAACCGGTCGGCAGGGTCGAACGGTAGAGGTGGAAGCGGCCCCGGGAGCGTTCGGCGGGCGGCAGGATTTCCAGGCAGGTGGTCCACCAGCCGGTCTCGATGGTCTCCACGAAGGTCTCCGGCAGCCCGGCGGCACGCATGGAGGCGGCCTGGGCACGGAAGTCGTAGTCGAGCGGGACGAGTTCGGCGGTGGCCCGGCCGTCGTCGACGTCGAGGACCGCGTACCAGACGTTGGTCCGGCCGTCGTTGGCGGGTTTGCCGAGCACTCCGACGTTGACGACGAGGGTGTCGTCGACGCGGCGCTGCCAGGGCAGGCCGCTGTGCGTGCACAGGACGACGTCCGCGCCGCTGGCCGCCGCCTTCGCGCGGTGTTCGTCGTCGGGGAGGGACTGCCACCAGAAGTCGTTGAGGGCGAGCGGGGAGCCGTGGACGAAGTGGACGTCCAGGCCGCCCAGGGTCTCGCGGCGTTCGGTGGGCAGCTCGCCCATCCAGGCGGCGAAGTCGCGGCCGGTGGTGGCGAGGGTGTGGTCGTAGACGATCTGGGCGTAGTGGTTGTCGAGCGGGTCGCGGTAGCCGCAGCCGCAGTCGGTGTCCCCCCGGGCGATCGCCACGTCGTAGTTGCCCGCGACGCAGGTGACCTGGTGCTCCGTCAGGATGGGCCACAGGGCGTCGACCTCCGCGCCGAAGCCGCCGAGGTCGCCCAGGCAGTACAGGCGCTCGCAGCCGCGGGCCCGGGCGTCGGCGACGAAGGCGGCAAGGGCGTACGGGTTGCCGTACGGGCCACCGGATACCGCGATCCGCATGTCGGTTCCCTCCAGGGACGGGGGGTCAGGCCCGCGCGGGCAGGTGCGCGGGCCGGGTGAGGGTTTCCAGGGGGCGGCCGGCCGCTTCGATGCCGCCGCGCCGGTGGAAGACCGCGACGGCGGCGGCGCCGACCAGCCAGAAGGCGACGACGAGGAGGTAGGAGGCGGTGGCACCCAGGTGGGTGGCCAGGGACGGCAGGGACAGGGTGCCGACGATGGCGCCGATACGGCCGACCGCGACGGACGTGCCCACGCCCGCCGCGCGCAGGTGGGTGGGGAACAGCTCGGTGAAGGTCGGGTAGGCCGAGGTCCAGGCGGCGGTGGCGAAGCCGCTCGCGGCCATGAAGGCGAGGGTGACCCAGGTGCCGCTGCCCGACGCGGTCGCCCAGGCCAGCAGGCCGACGCCCGCCGCGGCCAGCAGGTACGAGACGGCGACGGTACGGTGCCGGCCGAGCCGGTCCAGGAAGAGCGCCATGACCAGGCCGCCGATCAGCGCCCCGAGGTTGCCGAGGATGTAGAAGAACGGGACCTGCGCGTCGGCGATGTGCACCTTGGGCAGCACCACGACGGACAGCAGCGCGAAGATGCCGTAGTAACCGAACGCCTCGGCCAGGTCCAGGACGGCGCCCAGGGCGAGGCGGCCGGGGTGGTGGCGGACCAGTTCGCCCAGCGCCGCAAGGCCGCCCGGCCGTAGCTCGGGACCGTCGTCGCCCCGGCCGTCCGTGCCTTGGCCGTAGGCGCCGCGGCCGCCTGCGGCAGCTTCGAGCGGCGGAAGCCCGCAGGCCCGCTCCAGGCCGGCGACGATCGCCTCGGCCTCGGCGCGGCGGCCCCGGGCGGCGAGCCAGCGCGGGGACTCCGGGACGTGGCGGCGGAACCACAGCACGACCGGGGCCAGCAGCCCGCCGCCGATGAACAGACAGCGCCAGGAGACGGCGTCGGACAGGGCCAGGGTGTTCAGCAGCAGGTACGCCAGCAGGCCGGCCAGGACGCCGCCGGCCGGCCAGAAGTTCATCACCACCGCGCCGGCCCGGCCGCGTATGCGCGCGGGCATGAGTTCGGCGACGGCCGCGTTGATGATCGCGTACTCGGCGCCGACGCCGAGCGCGGCCAGGAACCGCAGCACGTAGACGACGCCGAGGGCCCAGCTCGCGCCGGTGAGCACGGTGAAGGCCGCGTACCACAGCAGGGTGAGGACGAACAGGCGCCTGCGGCCGTAGCGGTCGGCGAGGTGGCCGCCGGCCAGGGCGCCGATGAGTATGCCGCCGAGCCAGACCGCGAGGATCGCGTCCTGTTCGAACACGGTGGCGTGGAAGTGGCTGCCCAGCGGGCCGACCGCGCTGCCGAACAGGGACACTTCGAGGGAGTCGAACAGCCAGCCCGCGCCGAGCGCGAGCAGGATCGCGGTGTGGGTACGGCTCCACGGCAGCCGGTCGAGCCGCGCGGCGAGGGTGGCGGCGGCCGCGGGAGCGGGGGCCGGGCTGTGGTCGGTCACGGTCCGGTCACCCGCCGGGCGGCGGCCCCCTTCCGCGAGCGCCGGGCCGGCCGGCCCCGGCCGGCAAGGGACAGGCGGCCGAAGGAGAGACGGCCGAGGGGCAGGCGGGGCGGTCCGGCGGCGTAACGGCGGGCGATGCGCTCGGGGTCGACGCCGGCGAAGTACAGCAGCTTCAAATACTGCATGAACGCGATCATCCGCCACACCCCGTGGGCGGTCAGGCGGCGTGCGGAGGCGGTGGACGTGGCGGGCAGCAGGTGCAGGCGGCCGCGCCGGTGCAGGCGCCGGGACAGTTCCAGGTCCTCCATCAGGGCCAGGTCGGGGAAGCCGCCGAGCTCGTCGAAGACCTTGCGGCGCACGAACATCGTCTGGTCGCCGAAGATGTGATGGAGCCGCCGGGCGCGCTGATTGGACGCCCAGGCCAGGTAGTCCAGCCCGGGGCCGCGCCGGTCGAAGCGCAGCGCCAGTCCGCCGCCGACCGCGTCCGGGTCGCCGGTCAGGCAGGTACGGAGCTGGGCGAGGGCGGCGGGTTCGAGGACGGTGTCGGCGTGGACGAACCACAGCACCTCGCCGGTGGTGCGGCGGGCGCCCTCGTTCATCTGCCGGGCCCGGCCGCGTTCGCCGCGTACGACGGTGGCCAGCGGCGCGGCCAGCTCGGCGGTGCCGTCGGTGCTGCCGCCGTCGACCACGACCAGCTCGCAGTCGGGGAAGTCGCGGCGCAGCCGGGCCAGTGCCCCGGTGATCGTGGCGGCCTCGTTCAGGACCGGTACGACGATCGACACGCTGGGGTGCGTCACGCCGCCTCCATGGGGGTGAGCAGCCGGGCGATCGGCTCGGGCAGGAGCGGGTCGGCGAGCAGGGCGGCGGCGTCCTGCGGGGTGTCGAGGTCGCGCACCCGCGGCAGCAGTCGTACGGTCAGGTCCGCGGCGTCCGCGGCAGCGAGGGTGGCGGCGAGGACCCGGTCACCGCCCCACAGGCCGGGGTCGAGGGCGAACAGGCCGGGTTGCGGCCGGTGGAGGCCGATCAGGTAGTAGCCGCCGTCCAGGGCCGGGCCGAGGACGACGTCGGCCGGTTCGCGCAGGGCGGCCACCGCCCGGTCGAGCAGGCCGGGGGTCAGCGTGGGGGCGTCGGTGCCGATCACCAGCAGCGGCCCGGCATGCCCGCTCAGGACGTCGCCGGCCGCCGCGGCCATGCGCTCCCCCAGGTCCGCGCCGCGCTGCGGCAGCAGCCGCACCCCGTCGGAGATCAGGAGGTCCAGGTCCGCGCGGGCGTCGGGCGGATCGAACGCGACGAAGGTGTCCAGGCCCTGGGCAAGCGTCAGGGCGGTGGTGTGGCGGATGAGTTCGGCCTGGAGGCGGGCGGAGCCGGCCGGGCCGAGCAGCGGGTGCAGGCGGGTCTTGACCCGGCCGGGCCGGGGGGCCTTGGCCATGATCAGGGCCGCGCCGCGGGGCCCGGTCACGCGTCGAACCGGTGGACGAACCCGGGCGCCGGCACGCGGTCGACGCCCGCCAGCGTACGGGCGGCCAGCGCGGCGAAGATCCCGGTGGAGGCGGCCATCCGCTCCAGCAGCGCGGACACCGGCTCGGGCGTGGCGGCGACACCGTTGGCGTAGTCGGTGACGTAGCCCACCAGCGCCATCGGCAGCTCGGCCTCGCCGGCCAGGACCACTTCGGGCCCGGCGGTCTGGCTGACCGCGGTGACCTGGGCGGCGGCCAGGGCGCGGATCTCGGCCCGGGTGTTGAACCGCGGCCCGTCCACGTGCCCGTAGACCCCACCGTCCACCACCCGGTCGTGGACGTCGCGGGCGGCCCGCGCGACCGTACGGCGCAGCGGCTCGCTGAACGGCCCGGCGTCCAGGATCCAGTGCCCGCGCCCCTGCTGACCGGGGGTGTCGAACCAGGTGCACGGGCTGCCGTCCGGCAGCCGGTTGGAGGGGAAGTACAGGTCGTCGAAGACCACCAGCGACCCGGGCGCGGCGGCGGGGTCGACCGCGCCGCACACGGTGAACGACAGCAGCGCGTCGGCCTTCAGGGCCAGCAGCGCGGCGAGGTTGGCGCGGTGGTCGACCTGGTGGGAGAGCCGCTGGTGGCCCTTCCCGTGACGGGACAGGTGCACCACCTCGACGCCGCCCACGGTGCCCTCGGTGACGTCGACCGACCCGTGGGGGGTGTCGACGCTCCGGGCTGTCGCTTCGTCGAGGAACGGCCAACTGTAGCTGCCGGAGCCCGTGATGATGCCTACCCGCACGTGTGCCTCTCCTTGGGTCGCCGGTCGGTCGGTCCTGGGTGCGCCGGTCCTGGGGCGGTCGGTCCTGGGTGCGCCGGTCCTGGGGTCGTGGTCCGGCGGTCGGTCAGCCGTCGTGTCCGGCGGCCGTGGAGCCCGGGCGGGCGCCGGTACGTACCTCGACGAGGGGCAGCAGGCGCCGCAGCGCGATGTTCTCGCCGGGGTCGAGGACGGCGTGCTGGACGCAGGCCGGCACGAGGGTGCCGTCCTCGGGGTGGGCCATGGTGTAGTTGCAGGCGGCCAGCCGTTCCTGGGTCGCGCGGACCTCCGGGTCCGTGGCGGTCTCACCGCGCCGCATCAGCTCCCAGGCGGGCGCGACGGCTTCGGCGTCCATGAACTGGTGCATGACGAAGGTGACCGGCCGCGCCCGGAACCCGTTGCGGGCCAGGCGGAGCAGGCCGACGCGGCGCACCGCCCGGGTGAGCCAGCCCGCCGTGGTGGCGAGCAGGCCGGGGTGGCGTACCACCAGCCGGGCCAGCCGGGCGGCCAGCAGCAGGGGCGGCACCCCGGTGAAGGCCATGCCGTGGAAGTGCCGGTACGCGGCGTCGCGCGCGGCCACGTCACGCGGATCGTCGCCGTCCAGCAGCGGGAACCAGCGCCTGCCCACGTAATAGCCGTAGGCGACGCGGTTGCAGCGCAGGTCGCCGTGCTGGACGACCCGCCAGTCCAGCCGGGCGCCGGCGCCGCGTTCGATCTCGGCCCACACCGCGTCCGGGGTGGCCGCGCGGTAGTGCTCCTTCCAGCGGCGTTCGTCGCCGAGGAAGGCGGCGGGCTGGAAGGAGAACATGCGGTAGCCCATGGCGTGGCTGTCCCGGATCACGCCGGCGACCTCGTCGAGGTTGCCGGGGGTGACCGTCATGTTGTGGGCGATGAAATACGCCACCCCGTGGTCGCGGCGCAGCCGGGCGAGCATCGCGGCGAACCGCTGCCGGTAGGGGTTCAGCGCCCGCTCGTCCGGCGGGCGTTCGATGCCGCGCCGCCCGTACATGAACTTGTCGAAGTGCGCGGCGAACGAGAGCCGGTCGAAGCGTCTGCGGCCGTCGGGGCCGAGGGCGAGGCGCTCCAGGTAGGCGTAGTCGAAGTCGCCGTGCGTGAAGCTCATCGGCTCCCGCCCGGCCGCGCGCATCACGGCCAGCGTGGCGGCGTGGTCGTCCGGCGGCAGCAGGCTCACCTCGCCGCCGATGAGCTGCGCGTGGGCGACCGGGCCGCGCCGCTCGCGCAGCAGGGCCATCTGCGCCTCGACCTCGGCCATGGTGTGGGCGCCGTCGACGCGGACCTGGTTGGCGTCGCGGGAGTGGTAGCAGGGCGTGCACTTGAGGTCGCACTTGGGGAACACCCCGTGGGTGCCCTCGCAGCCGACCGCGTGCCGCCCCAGCACCTGCTCCGGGGTCTTGACCCCGTCGGGCAGCTCCGCCCAGCGCCGGTCCAGCGCGGCCGCGATCCGCTCGTCCACCGGCCGTGTCACCCGTTCGAATGCCCGCCAGCCGTGGCGTAGCGTGGCCAACGGTCGTCTCGTCCCCATCGCCGTCGCAGCTCCCGACTCGTGCTCCCGACTCGCCTTCCTGGTCGCGCCCGGCAGGGGCACGCATGAGGAACCCGCTGCCGCCGGGTGATCCTTCCCCCGATCCCGGGTGGTTCAGGCGGACCGGGTGGTTCGGGCGGGCGGATGTGCCGGGAATGACCACGTACGAGGTACGGGTTCCCCGCCGGCGGCCGGGCCCGGGCGGCGCGGTGGGGAAGGAAGCGGTACGGGAAGCGGTACGGAAGGAATCACGGAAGGAAGGGGCCGGAGTGGACCAGGACAGGTGGCGGCACTACCTCGCCGCTTACCACGACGAGCGCCCCGGCATCACCGAGCGGTTCCTGGGCCGCGCGGACACCTCCCCCTACGCCTGGCTGGCCGAGCCGCTGCGCGGCCGGGACGGCCCGGTGCTCGACCTGGCGTGCGGGTCCGCCCCCGTACGGCCGCTGCTGGCCGGGGCCCACTGGCTGGGCGTCGACGCCTCGCCGGGCGAACTGGCCGCCGCCGCGCGGGCGGGCCGCGGCCCCCTGATCCGGGGCGACGCCGCCCGCCTGCCCGTGGTGGACGGGACAGTGGACGCGGTCTGCGCGGCGATGTGCCTGCCCGTGCTCACCCCGCGGGACCGGGTCCTCGCCGAGATCCGGCGCGTGCTGCGGCCTGACGGAATGCTGGCCGCGCTGGTCCCCGCCACCCGTGGCCTGTCCCCCGCCGGGCTGGCCCGCTGGGCGCGGGTGATGGCCACGCTCGGCACCCTCCGGCAGCCGTGGCCCGACCCGCACGCCCGCGACGGCCTGGCCCACCTGCTGCGGCACGCCGGCTTCGAGGTGATCGCCGACGAGCCGCGGGTCTTCACCCTCGCACTCACCGGCACCGACGACGGACACCTGCTGGTCGACGCCCTCTACCTGCCTCACCTGAGCGCCGACCGGACCCGGGCGGCGAAGAAGAAGCTGGGCTCGTGGGCGGCCTCCGGACGCCGCCTGGAACTCCCCCTGCGCCGGGTCGTCGCCCGGCGCGGGTGACGGCCGCGCTCACGGCCGCGGTCACGGGCGGGTCCGGCGGCGTACGGCGAGCAGCGCGGCGACGGAGCGGCGAAGGACAGGAGCGTCGAGGCGCGCGGTGGCCTCCGTGATGGCGGCGTTCCAGGGGCCGTCGGCGTAGCTGGGATACGGGTGGACGGTCGCCGCGTACCGGGAGGCCGTCCACCCCAGCCGTACGGCGGCGGCCAGGTGGGCGATGGTCTCTCCGGCACGGGGTGCGACGACGGTCGCGCCGACGATGCGGTCCCGCGGGCCCAGGACCAGGGTGGTGAACCCGTCGGTGCGGCGGTCGGCGACCGCGCGGTCCACCCGGTCGTGCCGCAGCGTACGGGTCCGGGCCCGGGCGCCGTACCGCTCGGTGGCCTCGGCCCCGGTCAGGCCGACGCGGGCGACCTCCGGGTCGGTGAACGTCACCGACGGGACGGCCCGGTAGTCGATCCGGCGGCGCACTCCGAGCAGGGCGTCGGCGACGGCCGCCGCGGCCTGAACGCCCGCCAGATGGGTGGAGGCGGACCGGCCGGTGACGTCACCGGCGGCGTAGATCCGCGGATTGGTCGTACGCAGCCGCGCGTCGACCCGGGTGTGCCCGCGTGCGGTGACCTCGACGCCCGCCTCCTCCAGGCCGAGGCCAGCGGTGCGCGGAGTGCGGCCGGCGGCGGCCAGCAGCCGGTCGAACGGCACGGTCCCGGCCGCCGTGTGCAGCAGGCCGGGTTCGACGCGGTCGGCGGGCGCGCCGGTCAGCACGGTGACCTGCTCGCTCTCCAGGCGTTCGCGCAACAGCCGGGCGCCTTCGGGCTCCTCGCGCGGCAGCAGCCGGTCGGCGGCCTCCACGATCGTGACGGTCGAGCCGAGGCGCGCGAACGCCTGGGCGAGTTCGCAGCCGGTCGGGCCGCCGCCCAGCACCGCCAGCCGCCCGGGCAGGGCGTCGAGTTCCCACACGGTGTCGCTGGTCAGCGGATCGGCCTCGGCCAGGCCCGGAACCGGGAGCAGGGCGGGCGCGGAGCCGGTGGCGACAATCGCGAAACGGAAGGCGACGCGGCGGCCGTTCACCTCGAGGGTCCGCGGGCCGGTGAACCGGGCGTCGCCGTGGACGGTCTCGATGCCCAGCGCAGTGAGCTCGGCCGCCGAGTCGTGCGGCTCGATCGCCGCGATGGCCGCGCGGACCCGCGCCATCACCCGTGCGAGGTCCGCGGGCCCGGGGTCGGCCGTCAGGCCGAAGTCGCCGGCCCGCCGCGCGGCCGCGACCTGGCCGGCGACGTGCAGCAGGGCCTTGGAGGGCACGCAGCCGGTCCACAGGCAGTCCCCGCCCATACGGTCGCGCTCGACCAGCAGCACCCTGCCGTCCAGCCGGGCAGCGGTGCGGGCAGCGGTCAGGCCGGCGCTGCCCGCACCGATCACGACCAGGTCGACGTCCGCGGTCACGCGCGCGGCTCCCGGGTGCGCTCGAGAGCGTCTGCGCCCGTCGGGCGGACGTCGTCGCTGCCCGCCACCGCCCGGGTCCCGGTCGCCTCGGCGGTCACCGCCGGTTCCGCTCGCATCATGATCCGCCTCTTCGTTCGCCCGCGACGTTCCGGTCCGGGTGGGGAACCCGATCACCCGCGGGCACCCTTCCGCCGACCGCCTCCCGTCATCATGCGGCCGCCTCACCGTACGGCGCGCCCGCGATTCCGGCAGACGGGGGGAATCCGGGCCGGTGCCCACCGGGTTCCCTCTTCCCGCCCCGCGCGACGGGGCGCCGTATCAGCCGAGGAGGCAACCCATGGTCTACCGCGCCGTCTGGAACGGTCAGGTCCTCGCCGAGAGCGACCATACGGTGAGGGTGGAGGGCAACCACTACTTCCCCCCGGAGTCGGTCAACCGGGACCTGATGCGCACCAGCCGCACCCGGACCACCTGCCCCTGGAAGGGGAACGCCAGCTACTACACGGTCGTCGTGGAAGGGCAGGAGAACCGCGACGCCGCCTGGTACTACCCCGACCCCTCCCCCGCGGCCGGCCACATCAAGGGCCACGTCGCCTTCTGGCACGGCGTGCGCGTCGAGCGCGTCACGGCGTCCGGCGACCAGGCCGCCACCGGGTCCGGGTCCGGCGAGCAGGCCGCGCCCCGCACCCCCTGGTGGCGCCGCCTGGCCGGCGCGCGCCGCTGACGGCAGGTGGGGCGGCAGAAGAGGAGAGGTCACGGGCGGGAGGGAAGACGGGGCGTGCGGGACGGGTTCCCAGGGCGGGCACCTGCCCCGTACGCGCCGAGAAAGGGGATCTGCTGATGACGCAGCACACCGACGTGGTGGTGATCGGAATGGGCCCGGGCGGCGAGCATGTCGCCGGACGGCTCGCCGAGGCCGGGCTGCACGTCACCGGGGTGGAGGCCGAACTGGTCGGCGGCGAATGCCCGTACTGGGGCTGCGTGCCCAGCAAGATGATGATCCGCGCCGGGAACCTGATCGCCGAGGCCCGCCGGATTCCCGGCATCGCCGGCAGCGCCGACGTGGTGCCCGACTGGCAGCCGGTGGCCGACCGGATCCGCGACGAGGCCACCGACGACTGGAACGACCAGGTCGCCGTCGACCGCTTCACCGGCAAGGGCGGTCACTTCGTGCGCGGCCGCGCCCGGCTCACCGGACCGCGCCAAGTGAGCGTCGACGGCGAGGAGTTCACCGCGCGGCGCGGCGTCGTGCTGGCCACCGGCACCCGGCCGCAGATCCTGCCGATCCCCGGCCTGGACGCCACCCCGTACTGGACCAACCGGGACGCGGTCTCGGCCAAGGAGCCGCCCGCGTCGCTGATCGTGCTGGGCGGCGGCTCGATCGGCGTCGAACTCGCCCAGGTCTTCGCCCGCTTCGGCACTCGCGTCACCGTGGTGGAGGTCCTCGACCACCTGGTGCCGGCCGAGGAACCGGAGGCCGGCGACCTGCTCACCGAGGTGCTGCGCGCCGAGGACGTCCAGGTGCACACCGGTGTGCGGGCCGAGCAGGTCGACCACAGCCCGGCCTCGGGGTTCTCGGTGCGGCTGTCCGACGGGGGGACGGTGACCGCCGAGCGGCTGCTGGTGGCCACCGGCCGCCGCGTCGACCTGAGCGGCCTCGGGGTGGAGCACGCCGGCCTGGACCCGATGGCCCGCGCCGTCGCGGTGAACGGGCAGCTGCGGGCCGGCGACGGGCTGTGGGCGGTCGGCGATGTCACCGGCAAGGGCGCATTCACGCATGTGGCGATGTACCAGGCCGAGATCGCCATCCGCGACATCCTGGGCACCCCGGGCCCGGACGCGGATTACGGGGCGCTGCCGAAGGTCACCTTCGCCGACCCCGAGATCGGCTCCGTGGGACTGACCGAGGCCCAGGCCCGCGACAAGGGGCTGCGGGTGCGCACCGGCACCGCGCCGCTGCCGTACTCCGCCCGCGGCTGGATCCACAAGGCGGGCAACCAGGGCCTGATCAAGCTGGTCGAGGACGCCGACCGCGGTGTCCTGGTCGGCGCCACCAGCATGGGCCCGGCCGGCGGCGAGGTCCTGTACGGGCTCGCGGTCGCCGTCCAGGCCGAGGTGCCCGTCTCCCGGCTGCGCCACATGATCTACGCCTATCCGACCTTCCACCGCGCCGTCGAGGACGCCCTGGCCAAGCTCGGCTGACCCGGCGGGCGGCGCGATCACGACGGCGGGCGTCCCGGAGCCGATGTTTTCGGCGGGTACGGGACGCCCGCCGGCCGTCCACCCCATTGGCTTTGCGGCAGGGCTCCTGGCTTTACGGCAGGGCTCCGGTCACCGGTCCGTGGAGTCCGCGCCCAGCCGGACGGCGTACCGGCGCAGCCGTGCCTCGGTCAGTGCGGAGGGCGCCCGGACCGGGCCGTTGCCCAGGGAGTGCTTGATCAGCCGCAGCGTCTCGGCATGGCCGCTGCACGTCCAGCAGCGCACCAGATGGGCGGTCAGTTCCGCGCGGCGGGCGGGCGGCAGCTCACCGTCGACGTAGGCGCCGACACAGCGGCGCAGGCGCAGGTGGCGCACCCCTTCGCGGCACTGCGCCCTGATCTCCCGGAGCCGGCCCCGGCCCGCCTGCCATGTCATGCAGGAGGAACCCGCGGCCGGCGCGGCGGCATTCCACCCGCCGGCGCGGCTGCGGCCGGTCTCCCGCGGCGGCCGGTCGGCGGGACGATCCGGCGCCGGAGGGAATGTCCGGGGCGGCCATCGGGTTTCCGGCGCGTGGAAGAGGACGTGGTGTCGCCGGCCGCCACCCGCGATCGGATGTTCACGCGGTACGTGCTGCCCGAGGTGCAAGTGCTGCTGCGGGTGGCCCTGTCGCTGACCTCCCAGCCCGCGGACGCCGAGGACCTGGTCCAGGAGACGCTGCTGCGTGCCTACCGGTCCGCCGACCGGTTCGACGGCAGGCACCCGCGCGCGTGGCTGCTGACGATCATGCGCAACGCCGAGGTCAACCGGCACCGGCGGCGCCGCCCGCACCTGCTGGACGACCCCGACGCCGATCTGACACGCCTGTCCGTCGCTCCGGACGGCGCGCCCCCCACTCCCGAGGAAGTCGTCGTCGGCGAGCAGTTCGACGAGGTCGTCGACGCCGCCTTCGCCGCGCTTCCCCGCCAGCACCAGCAGGTGGTCCGGCTCGTGGACGTCGACGGCCTGACCTACGCCGAGGCCGCGCGACTCCTCGGCATCCCCGAGGGCACGGTGATGAGCCGCCTGCACCGGGCCCGCAAACGGATAAGGATCCGGCTCGCCGCGGCCGGACTGGCGCCGAAGCGAGGTGCGCTGTGATGCGCCGGTTCCGGCCCGGGAGCGCCGGCCACCGGCGGATGAACTGCCTACGGGTGCAGCGCGTGCTCCAGTCCTACCTGGACGGCGAGACCGACGCGGCCACCGTGCGCCGCGTCGAGGCCCATCTGGAGGACTGCCGCCGCTGCGGCCTGGAGGCCGCGGTCCATCGCGAGATCAAGGCCGCCTTCACCCGCCGCGAGGCCCCCGACCGCGACGCCGTGGAACGCCTCACCGAGTGGGGCCGCTCGCTCATGGACCCGCCGGGGAGCCCGGGCGACGGTTCTCGGCCGCCGCGGCCATGACGGCGCCGGGCCGGGGCTGACCTGACACCGTGTGATCCGACCTGACCGGGCCTGACCCGCCCGGGTCACCCCGTGAAAGGACCGCTCAGCCCAGCGACGCGCTCGCCGCGCGCAACTCGTCCAGGGCCGCCAGGGCGTACCCGGCGAACTCGTCCTCGGCGGCGCGGTCGCCCTCGGACCATTGGGCGAACGCCCGTTTGAAGGCGAGGACGCCCATCTCGCTGGCGAGAGCCGCGGTCGGGTCGGGTATGCCGCGGGCGATCAGGGCGTTGGTCATCGCGGCCGCGAGGCTGACGGTCTTGAGGGCGTCCCGCTCCTGGAGCTCGGCGCTGGCGGCGACGGCCGCCTTCAGGCGGGGGGCGAGCTCGCGGCTCATCGGGCCCATGGCGGTCGAGGCGCGCTCGAGACCGGCGGCGACCGCTTCGAGCGGGCCGGCGTCACCGGGTGCCTCGGCGATCCCCTCGGCCAGCAGCCGGCTCAGCGTCTCCTGTCCGGCCACCAGCAGCTCACGCTTGTCGGGGAAGTGCCGGAAGAACGTGCTCTTGGTGACCCCGGCACGCTCGGCGATCTGCGCCACCGTCGTGGCGTCGTACCCCTGCTCGGTGAACAGGTCGACGGCAGCCAGGACGAGCCGTTCACGCGCCCCCGGTTCCCATCGCCCCATGGGCCCATCCTACGCGATGGGACTCTTGTCCCATCACCCTGCTAGGCTGATGGGACAAGAGTCCCATCACTTGCGGGAGAGTTCCATGCACGTCTTTGTCACCGGTGGCACCGGTCTGATCGGGTCCGCCGTCGTCGCCGAACTGCTCGGCAACGGCCACACCGTCCTCGCACTCGCCCGCTCCGACGCGTCCGCACGGGCCGCCGAGGAGGCCGGCGCCGAGCCGCTGCGGGGAGGTCTCGCCGACCTGGACGTCATTCGCGCCGGCGTCGCCCGGGCCGACGGCGTGATCCACCTGGCGTTCGCCAACGACTTCAGCAGCCCCGAGGCCGTGGCGAACGCGGTCGCCGAGGAGAGTGCCGCCCTCGCGACCATCGGCGAGGAACTCGTCGGCAGCGACCGTCCCTTCGTCGCCTGCTCGGGTACGCCCTACGCGCCGGGCCGCCCCTCCACCGAGGCCGACCCGGCGGCGGTGGAGGGACCGGTCGGTGGTCGCGGTCGCGCGGTCACGGCGGTTCTGGGCCTGGCATCGCGCGGGGTGCGGAGCTCGGCCGTACGCCTGCCGCGCACCGTGCACAACCAGGGCACGGGCGGGTTCGCCGGTCTGCTGACCAACATCGCACGCCAGAGCGGAGTGTCCGGCTACGCGGGCGACGGCGAACAGCGCTGGCCGGCCGTGCACGCGCTCGACGCGGCGGTCCTCTTCCGGCTCGCCCTGGAGCAGGCGCCGGCCGGCACCGCCTGGCACGCCGTGGCCGACGAGGGAGACAAGGTACGTGACATCGCCGCGGTCATCGGGCGGCGGCTGGGCCTGCCGGTCCAGTCGGTGCCGCCGGAGACGTACGGCCCGCTCGGCCAGATCTTCGCGACGGACCAGCCCGCGTCCAGCGCCCACACCCGGCAGGCCCTCGGCTGGGAGCCGAAGCACCCGAGCCTGCTGGAGGACCTGGAGAACATCCAGCCCTGACCGGGGACCGGGACCAGTGGCCGGGTCCGCCGGGCCGGCCGGGTCCGCCGCGGGCGCGGGCGCCGGCAGCGGACCCGTGCCGAGACGGTCAGGCCAGCGGCTCGTGGTTCGCCCACGCGACCTTGTACGGGTGCCGCGACTGCCAGTGGTCGATGACCTCGTGCAGGCCGGGCGCGGTGAACGCCTTGGCCAGCGCCTCGGTGTCGGCGAGGGCGAACTGCACGATCGCGGTCGCGATCAGCGCCGGGACGGCCTCCTCGCCGGGGATCGGGACGTGGCGCCGGGCCGCGAACGACTGCACGAGACCGGAGTCGAGCATGACGCGTTCGATATCCGCGAGGTATTGATCGAGCTCGGTGTCAGGGAGGGGCTGATCGAAGGAGACGATCATCGTGTGGTTGATCATGCGGCAATTCTCGATCGCGTACGCCGCAGGCGTCCAAGACCGGTTCGACATCCGCCGATAACCCAGGGGAATGGATCGGCGATAACCTGCGGGCATGATCGAACTGGAGACCCGCGAGCTCGAGTACTTCATCGCAGTCGCCGACGAGCTGCACTTCGGCCGGGCCGCCGGCCGGCTCTCCATCGCCCAGCCGGCGCTGTCGAAGGCGATCCGGCGGATCGAGGCCCGGCTCGGCGTCGCACTCTTCGTCCGCTCCAGCCGGCACGTCGAACTCACCCCGGCCGGGCGGGCGTTGCAGGAGCATGGGCGGCACGCGCTGAACGCGGTCGGCGCCGCCGTACGCAACGCCCGGCGCGCCGGTGACAGCCCGGCACACCTCCAGCTCGTGCTCAAGCCCGGCGGAGACGCCGGCCTGCTGTCCGGGATCCTGGCGGAATACGCCCGCCGGCCCGATGCCCGCCGGGTGGACATCCTGTTCAGCGGCCCGGCCGACCGCACCGACTTCCTGCGCGACGGCCGGGCCGACGTGGGCCTGCTCTACGCCCCCTTCGACGATCTCGACGGCCTGGCCCACGAGACGCTCCACGTCGAGGACCGCGTGGTCATCGTCCCGTCCGGGCACCGGCTGGCCGGGCACACGTCGGTGCGGACGGCCGATCTGGACGGGGAGACGCTGCCGCTCTGGAAGGGCATCCACAACGGTGACGGCGCCGATGCCATGACCGGTCCCGGCGCCGGTCCCGAGGTCGCGGACGTGGTCCAGATGATGCACATGATCACGGTGGGCCGGATGATCGCGGTGCTGCCCCGCTCGCTGGTCGAACGTCTCCCGCCCGGCCTGCACTGCGTCCCGGTGTCCGACGCGCCCCCCAGCCGCCTCGTCCTCGCCTGGAACGAGCAGGACCGCCGTCCCCTCGTCACCTCGTTCGTCACCGCCGCGCTCAGGTGTCGGCGAGTCGGCGAACAATAGTTGTTGTACATTAACCATTATGAGCGACTCAGTGATGCCGCGCGGGCTCTCGCCCCGCGGGCAGACCGTCGTGCTGCTGACCTGCTGCCTGAGCGTGTTCGTGGCGGGTCTCGACGCGACGATCGTCAACGTGGCCCTCCCCTCGATCCAGCGGGCGCTGCACACGCCGGTCAGCGGTCTGCAGTGGGCGATCGACGCCTACACGCTGGTGATCGCGTGTCTGCTGATGCTCTCGGGCTCGCTCGCCGACCGCTTCGGCCGACGGCGGGTGTTCCTGACCGGGCTGGCGATCTTCTCGCTCGGCTCCCTGCTGTGCAGCATCGCGCCCTCCCTGGGCGCCCTGGTCGCCTTCCGCGCGCTCCAGGCCGTCGGCGGGTCGATGCTCAACCCGGTCGCGATGTCGATCATCGCCACCACCTTCACCGAGCCGGCCGCGCGGGCCCGCGCGGTGGGCGCCTGGGGGTCGGTGGCGGGTCTGAGCCTGGCGAGCGGTCCCGTGCTCGGCGGCCTGCTGGTCAGCGCCTTGGGGTGGCGTTCCATCTTCTGGATCAACGTGCCGGTCGGCGCGCTGGCCATGTATCTGACCAAGAAGTACGTCCCCGAGTCCAAGGCCACGCGCGGCAAGCGGTTCGATCCGCTCGGACAGGCGCTCGTCGTGACCTTCCTCGGTCCGGTCACGGCCGCGGTGATCGAAGGGCCGCGGCACGGGTGGGGTTCCCCGCTGATCGTCGTGATGTTCGTCGTGGCGGGCGCCTCGGTGGCCGGGCTGGTGCTGCTGGAGCCCCGTCGGTCCGAGCCGCTGGTGGACCTACGGTTCTTCCGCAGCCCGGCCTTCTCCGGAGCGACGCTCATCGCGCTGGTCGCGCTGATGACGCTCGGCGGCTTCCTGTTCCTCAACACGCTGTATCTGCAGGATGTGCGCGGCTTCAGTCCACTGCACGCGGGAGTGCTCACGATTCCGATGGCGGCCGCGCTCGCGGTGTGCTCGACGGTCTCCGGACGCGTCGTGGCCGCCCGGGGCCCCAGGCCCGCGCTGGTGCTCGCCGGACTGCTCCTGGCGGCGGGTACGGGTCTGCTGACCGGGGCCGGGCGCGGGACGAGTGCCGGGTACCTCGTGCTCGCCTACGTCCTGTTCGGCGCGGGATGCGGCCTGGTCGGCACCCCGGTCACCAATACCGCCCTGTCGGGCCTGCCCCGGGACCAGGCCGGGGTCGCCGGGGCGATCGCCTCGACATGCCGGCAGACCGGTGCGGCGATCGGCGTGGCGGTGTGCGGTTCGATCGTCGCGGGCGGCTCGGCCGGGTTCGTGGCGTCGAGCCGTGCCGCCTGGGCCCTACTCGCCGGTTGCGGCGGTGCGACCGTACTGTTCGGCCTGATCTCGACCGGGCGGTGGGCCACCGCCCATGCCGAACGCACCCGTGCGCAGCTGAGCGCCAAAGCCCTGGAGATGACCCGATGAACTCCGACGCGAGCACCGCAGGCAACGACGCCCCGGCGGCCGAGGCCTGGGCGGGGATGCAGAAATTCATCGCGGGCGAGGACCGCCGCCGTGCGCTGCGCGTCGAGTTGGACCTCGGCGTGGGGAAGGCCGAACTGCTGATCAGGCTCGCCGACGCTCCGATGACGCTGCGGGAGATCGCGCAGGCCGTCGAGGTCGACCCTTCCGCCGCCACCGTCGCGGTGGACCGGCTGGAGCGACGCGGCCTCGTCCGCCGGGGAGCGCATCCCGAGGACAACCGCCGCAAACTCGTGCACCTCACCGACGCCGGCCGGCAGGCCGCCGCGACCGCCCAGCGGATCCTCACCGACCCGCCGCCCGCCCTCGCCGCCCTCGACTCGGACGACCTGTCCGCCCTTACCCGCATCTTCGCGGCCCTGAATTCCGAAGCCGAACCCCCGACCAGTTAGGCAAGGCAGACGCATGACACTCCTGGGCACTCTTCTGCGCAACAGCCGCCCCGACGAGGGCAATTACGCGTGGAACCAACCCAACCTGTCCGCACCGGAAACGCTTCGGATCACCAGCGGCGACTTCACCGACTCGCACCCGCTCCCGCCCCGGCACGCCGGCTCCCGGGTCGGCGGCGAGAACCTCTCGCCGCACCTGTCCTGGAGCGAGCCGCCGGCCGGAACCGCCGAACTCCTGCTCCTGATCGAGGACATCGACAGCCCGCTGGGCAGCAAGCCCGCCGTCCACTGCCTCGCAATCATCGACGAGGCCGGCCTCCGGAGCCCGCACGAACTCCCGCCGGGCGCGCTGTCCAAGCGGCACCCCGCTCCGGGCGTCACCCTGCTGCGTTCCACCATCGGCCGCGGCTACCACGGACCGGAACCCCTCAAGGGCCACGGCCCGCACCGCTACGTCGTCCAGCTCTACGCACTCGGCCGCACCCTCCTGAACCGCCCGGACCGCGACGCCCTCCTCAAAACCCGGCCGCGCCCCCTGCTCGCCGCCATCGAGGCCCCGGTCCTCGCACGCGGCCGCATCAGCGGGATCCACGAGCGTTAGGGGGCCGCCGTTGGGGCATGACCCCGTTCCGCCTACTTTCGATACGCTACAGTAGCGTAGCGAAAGTAAGGAGGTCGTCCCTTGGTGAATGCATCGGGTGGCCCGGGCGCCGGCGGGCCGGACAAGTCGTCCGGAACGGGCAGGCCGCGTGACGCGAGTCGTGACGTGGCGATCCTCGAGGCGACGCTGTCCCTGCTGGTCGAGGTCGGTTACGAGCATCTGTCCATGGAGGCGGTCGCGGGCCGCTCCAGGGCGGCGAAGACGACGATCTACCGCCGCTACCGCGACAAGGCCGCCCTGGTCGCGGCCGCGGTCGAACATCGCTCGCACGCCACGCCGCCCGAGCCCGCCGCGGACGACCTTCGCGAGAACCTGCTCGCGCTCGTCGCCTGGCTGGCGGGGCAGATCGCCGAGCAGGAGATCGGGCTGCTCGGGGCACTGTTCGCCGGCATGCGCAGCGACCCGAGGCTCGCCGAGGAGATGCGCCGCATCCTGCGCCGCGACGAGGCCGCGATGACCGACCAGCCGCTGCGCAAGGCGATCGGGCGCGGCGAACACCTGGTGCCCGGCGCCGCCGAGCTCTTCGCCGAGGTGGCCCCGGCCGTGATCGTGCACCGCGTGGTCGTCGCCGGCGAGCCGTGCGACCAGCGCTTCGTCGAGCACCTCGTCGACGACATCCTGCTGCCGCTCCTGCGCGGCCGATGAGACACGCCCGCGCGCGGAGCGGGCACGAAAGGAACCCCCTCGTGATCGTTGTCACCGGTGCGACCGGCGCGCTGAACGGCGCCACCGTCGAACACCTCCTGAAGCGGGTCCCCGCGGAGCGGATCGGCGTCAGCGTCCGCGACGTCGACAAGGCACGACGCTTCGCCGAGCGCGGCGTACGGGTACGACAGGGCTCCTACGAGGACCCGGTCGCGCTGCGCCACTCCTTCGAAGGCGCCGAGCAGGTCCTGCTCGTCTCCTCCAACGACCCGCACGCCGACGCGGTCGCCCTGCACCGCGCCGGCATCGAGGCCGCCGTCGCGGCGGGAGTCCGGCGCATCCTCTACACCAGCCACCAGGGCGCCGGGGCCGACAGCCCCTTCCCCCCGGCCCGCGATCACGCCGCCACCGAAACGCTCCTCGCCGGCTCCGGGGTCGCCTGGACCTCGCTGCGCAACGGCTTCTACGCCCACAGCCTGGGCTGGCTGCTCGGCCCCTGGCAGCGGACCGGCACCATCACGGCCCCGGCCGACGGGCCGGTCTCCTGGACCGACCGCGCCGATGTGGCCGAAGCGGCAGCGGTCGTCCTGGCCGGTGACCGGACGTTCGACGGGCCGGTCACGCTCACCGCGTCCCGGGCCGTGACGTTCGACGACGTCGCCGCCATCGCCTCCAGGGTCGGCGGCCGGGAGGTCAAGCGCGTCGTGGTGGACGACGAGGAGTGGATCGCGGACAAGGTCGCGGCCGGCACGCCGGAGGCGATGGCACGGATGACGCTCACCACGTTCCGGGCCGCCCGCGAAGGGCGCTTCGCCGGCGTCGGCCCCGCACTGGCCGAACTGCTCGGCCGCGAACCCCGCACCGTCGCCGACCGGTTCGCGGCCGGCATCGCCCGCTAGCGGGGCCGCGGACCGGGCGGACAGTCGCTTACGGCCGGGTGTAGGTCATGTGAGTGACGCCGCTGGGGGTCGTCACGGACTCGACCTGGAAGCGCTGGTCGAGTCCTTCGAGTCCGTCCCACAGGCGCTCGCCCCGGCCCAGGACGATGGGGACGACAACGATGTGCAGGTGATCGACGAGATCCTCGGCGAGGAAGGCGCGGACCGTGGTCGGCCCGCCGCCGATCCGCACGTCCAGGTCGCCCGCGGCCTCGCGCGCCTGACGCAGTGCCTCCTGCGGCGTGGCGTCGATGAAGTGGAAGGTGGTGCCGCCCTCCATCTCCACCGAGGGGCGGGGGTGGTGGGTCAGGATGAACGCCGGGGTGTGGAAGGGCGGGTTGGGCCCCCACCAGCCGTTCCAGTCGTGGTCTTCCCACGGCCCGCGCTGGGGGCCGAACTTGTTGCGGCCCATGATCTCCGCCCCGATGCCGTCGTTCCAGGTGCGGGCGATGGCGTCGTCGGCCCCGGTGCTCCCGTCCGGCTTGCCGAGCACCTGCTGCTGGAAGGTCCGGGTCCCGAAGAACCACTCGTGCAGCCGCGTGCCGGCATGGCCGAACGGGGCGTCGAGGCTCTGCCCTTCACCGGTGGCGAAACCGTCGATGGAGACGGCGAAGTTGTGGACTCTCACTCGGGACACGCCAGGGCCTCCCGCCCTCGGAACGATGTGATTGCAGACTGTGATCGCCAGCCGTGGGGGAGCCTAGGTTCAGGGCCGGCCGGACGCAATTATTGGACCTCTTCCGGCCGCGGTCTCCGGTGAGCCGGACGGTTGTCGGTGAGGTCTCCACGGGCCAGAACATAGCGCCTCCCACCGACAGCGCCGCCGTTACGTACATCTGTTCCTCAAGGGATGTACATTTGTTCCTATGGAGAGGACGGAAGGCGGCGGGAGACGGGCTCGGCGGCATGATCCGGAGCGGAGGACCCGCATTCTGGACGCCGCGCTCGACGTGCTCGTGACGGACGGGGCGGCCGGGATCACGCATCGGAAGGTGGCCGCACGCGCGGACGTACCCCTCGGATCGGTCACGTATCACTTCGCGAGCCTGGCGGAGCTGCAGGCGGAGGCGTTCGGCTGGTACGTGGAGCGGCGGACCGCGGAGTTCGAGGGGCTGTTCACGGGGGTGGAGGCGCGGGAGGACCTGGTCGAGGTCCTGGTGGAACTCGTGCGGGGAGGACCGTCCCGGCGCCGCAGTGCGGTGCTCGGCTTCGAACTGCACCTGGCCGCGCTGCGCGATCCGGCGCTGCGCGCGCTCACGCAGCGGTGGACCCGGGACAGCCGGGCGGTGCTGGCCCGCTTCACCGGACCGGAGGTCGCCGCCTCGCTGGACGCCCTGCTCGAAGGGCTGATCATGCATGCGCTGCTCGCGGCGGATCCGGAGCCGCGGGAAACGACGCGGGCGGCGATCGTACGGGCCCTGGCCCAGGCCATCGGACCGGAATCGTGACCGCGACCGCCGCCGCCGATCCGCGGGCGCGGGAGACCGCGGCCGCGGTGAGATCGACGTACGCGGTCTTCGCCGCCCTGGGAGTCGCCGGGGCGACGTGGACCTCCCGGCTGCCGCAGATACGTGCCCGGATGGGCCTGGACCCGGCGTCGCTGGGGCTGATGCTCCTCGTGATCGCCGCCGGCGGCGCGCTGGTGCTGCCGCCGGCCGGGAGGGTCGTCGGCCGGATCGGGCCCCGCCGGGCGGTCAGCGCCGTGGCCGTACTGGTCGGCGCCGGTCTCGGCGTGGTGGCGCTCGGGTACGCCCTCCGGTCGCCGCTGCTGATGGCCGGCCTGTTCCTGCAGGGCGCGGCCACCGGCATCTGGGACGTCGCGATGACCGTGCACGCCGCGGCCGTCGAACGCCGGCTCGGCCGTCCGGTGATGCCGCGCTTCTTCGCCGGGTTCAGTCTCGGTACGGTCGCCGGAGCGAGTCTCGGCGCCCTGATGACCGCTTGGCGGATTCCGGTGAGCCTGCACATCGCCGCGGTCGCCGTACTCGTCGCCCTCGCGACGCCCGCGGCCGCCCGGCACTTCCTCCCCGAGCTCCCCGGGTCCGCACCCCGCACGGCCGGTCCGCACCGGGCGATGGCACCCCTCGGCCCGGCTCCCTGGCGCGACCCGCGCACGCCGGCCATCGGCCTGATCGCGCTGGCCTTCGCGGTCGCGGAAGGCGCGGGCAGCAACTGGATCAGCCTCACCGTCATCGACCGCCACCACGCCACGGCTGCCGTCGGGACGCTGACCTATGCCGTGTTCCTCGCCGCGATCACGCTGGGCCGCTGGTTCGGGCCCGCGGTCATCGGCCGGCTGGGCCGGCCCGGGGCGCTGCGCGCGGCTGCCGCCGCCGCGGCCACCGGCGTCGTCCTCTTCGCGTTCGGGCCGGGCGCCTGGGCGGCGGTCGCCGGTGTGCTGCTGTGGGGAGGGGGCGCGGCGCTCGGCTTCCCGGTCGCGCTGAGCGCGGGCGCGGACGAGCCCGTACGTGCCGCCGACCGGGTCGGTGTCATCACCTCGATCGGATACGGCGGCTTCGTCGGCGGCCCTCCGCTGATCGGATTCCTCGCCGGCCGGACCGGTCTCGCCCCCGCCCTGCTCGTCGTCGCGGTCCTCATGACCGGGTCCGCCGCCCTGGCCGGCGCCGCCCGCCGCGACCCGCGCGCCGACCGCCCACCGGTCCGTACCACCCCGGCGAACCCAACAGACCCACCCGTCACGGCGGGAACCGCAACACGCCAAGGAGAACGCCATGCCGAGCAACCCACCCGTGATCTCGGTCAGTGACGCCGAACTGGCCGGGCTCCGCGCCCGGTTGAAGGACACACGATGGGCCGAGCCGTGGCCGGTCGACGGCTGGGCGGCCGGTACGGACCCGGTGGAGATCCGCCGCCTGGCCGCGTACTGGGCCGACGGCTACGACTGGCGGGCCCACGAAGCAGCGATCAACGCCCTCCCCTCCCGCTTCGCCGACCTCGGCGGCACCCCCGTGCACTACCTCCGCTACGACGGCGAGCACCCGGACGCGCTGCCGATCGTCCTCACCCACGGCTGGCCCAGTTCCTTCCTCGAGCTCACCGCCCTCGCCGAGCGGCTGGCCGCCCCCTCCCGGTACGGCGGTGCGGCCGAGGACGCCTTCACCGTGATCGTCCCGTCGCTGCCCGGATTCGCGTTCTCACCGCAGCGGCCCGCGCTCACCGGCGCGGAGCAGACCCACGACCTCTGGCACCGGCTGATGCACGACGAACTCGGCTTCGAGCGGTACGCGGCGCACGGCGGCGACCTGGGCGCCGGCGTCACCTCACGGCTCGCCGAGGCCCGCCCGGAGGCGCTGGTCGGCATCCATGTGCTGGCCGTGGCGGCCCCGGCGTCCTACGACCCGGCCGGCCTCACCCCGCAGGAGCAGGCCCACCTCGACGCCGTGTCGGCCTGGCAGGCGCGGGAGGGCGGCTACCAGCACCAGCAGAGCACCCGCCCGCTCACCCTGAGCCAGGGCCTGGCCGACTCCCCCACAGGCCTGCTCACCTGGCTCACCGAGAAGTACCGCGCGTGGAGCGACAGCGGCGGCGAGCTGTCCGCGCGCTTCACCGACGACTTCCTCCTCACGCAGGCGTCCCTCTACTGGTTCACCGGCACGATCTCCACCTCGTTCCGCCCCTACTACGAGTACGCGCAGGGCCTGACCAGGCGGGTCGAGCGGGTGAGTGTGCCCACGGCGGTCGCCCTGTTCCCGGCCGACCTGAGCCGGCCGCCGCGGAGCTGGGCCGAGCGGACCTACGCCATCGCGCGCTGGACGCACATGCCGCGCGGCGGGCACTTCGCCGCCCACGAAGAGCCCGGCCTGCTGGCGGACGACATCACCGAGTTCTTCCGCGACCGCCGTTCCGCCCGGCCGCCGGCCCCGCGCTCCGGTCACTGACGGCCTCACCGACTGCCGTCACTGACGGCCGGGGAGCATCGAGAGCGCCTGCGACCGCTGGGCGACCAGCTCGTCGTAGGTGCCGTCGCGCTCGGCCCACCGGTGCATCATCACGCCCTTGACGAGGATCTCGTGCGGGGTGGGGTCGGCCTGGAGCAGGTCCATCACCTCGGTGGCGAAGTCGTCCAGCTTGAGCGCGCGGGGGTTGGCCCGGGCGTGCTCCGGCAAGGTGGCGACGGCCGGCGGGACCAGTTCGGCGACCTCGACGCCGGTGCCGTCCAGCTGTGCGCGCAGCGCCTCGGAGTAGGCGTGCACGCCGGCCTTCGAGGCGGCGTAGGTCGGCATGGGCGGGAACGGCAGGAACCCGATGCCCGAGGTGACCGTGACGATGGTGCCGGCGCCGCGCCCGATCAGGTGCGGGGTGAAGGCGTCGATGACGCGGATGGTGCCGAGGAGGTTGGTGTCGATCGTGGTCCGCGCGGCACTGAAGTGCGCGGGGTCGCGCAGGTCCTCGGGGAGCATGACCCCGGACATCGTCACGATCGTGTCGAGGGCCGGGTGGTCGCGCAGAATCGTGTCGCGGGCGTGGTCGACGCTGTCCTGGTCGGTCACGTCGATGGTGACGGTGGCGAACCCCTCGGCCGCGATGTGCTCGAGCTGGTCGGTCCGCCGTCCGCCGACGACGACGGTGCTGCCGGCCGCGGCGAAGCGGCGGGCGAGCTCCAGACCGATGCCCGAGGTGGCTCCGGCGATGAAGACGGTGCGGTTGGTGATATCCATGGGTGGCTCCTGATCAGCACGGATACGAAGGAACACCTCCAGTGTCGATCCCTTCGCCGGGTGGAGGCAGTGCCCCCGTTTTCCGGGGTCCTGTCAGGGCCCCCTTTGCCGACGCGGCCCTGAACTACGATCCGAAATATGACCGACGACGACCGCGGCAACCTGCTCGGCGGCTACCTGCGGGCCCGCAGAGCCCTGGTCACTCCCGAACGGGCCGGGCTTCCGGCGGGCGCGAATCGCCGCGTCCCGGGGCTGCGCCGGGAAGAAGTGGCCATGCTCGCGGGCATCAGCGCCGACTACTACCTGCGGCTGGAGCGCGGCCGCGACAAGAACCCCTCACTCCAGGTCCTCGAATCGCTCGCCCGGGTCCTGCACCTCGACGAGCTCGAACAGGAATACCTCCTCGGCCTGGCCGCCGCGCGCCCGAGGCCGCAGCGGCGCCGCAGGCCCGAGCGCGTACCGGCACGGCTGCATCAGCTCCTGGCGAGCGTGCAGGTGCCCGCTTTCGTGGAAGGGCGCGCCTTCGACGTGCTCGCGTCGAACCGGCTCGCGGTCGCGCTCTCCCCGCGCCTCCAGCCCCCGCACAACCGGCTCCGCTCGCTGCTGCTCGATCCCGAGGAGCGGGCGTTCCAGCAGGACTGGGCCCGCTCCACGGAGGGATTCGTCGCCGCCTTCAGAAAATCCGTCGGCGACGACACCGACGACCCGCGCTTCGTGGAGCTGGTCGGCGAGCTCGCCCTGTCGAGCGAACGCTTCCGCACCCTCTGGGCCCGCCACGACGTCCGCAACCTCGACGGCGGCACCGCCACCGTGAACCACCCCGTCGTCGGTGAGCTCCACCTCCACCGCGACAAGCTCCCCGTCGACGACGTGCTCCTGGTCCTCTACTACGCCGACCAGGGCAGCGAGAGCGACGAGAAACTCCGCCTCCTCGCCTCCATGGCCCGGACGACCCCCGCCCCGACGCGGACCGCCGAGCACTAGCCGCCTGCCGTCGGCGGGGGCGACGGGTCGCCCCCTACTTCTCGAGGGCGTGGAGGGCGTCGAGTTGGCGACGGAAGAGGTGCTGCGCCCCGCTGCGGTCGGGCGTGGCGGCGGTGAAGTAGTGGACGTAGACGAACACGTCGCCGCGGACACTGATCATTTTGACACCGGCGTTGCCGAGCTTGTCGACGGCGCTGTTGACGGCGCCGGTGGCGTGGTCCGCGGGGTCCGCGAAGATCGTCTGATGCGGCGTGTTTCCGGTCTGCCACGTGTGTGCCATGGACTCGTACATGCTCTCGGCGCCGGTGGGTGCGGCGAACCGGACGAGGAAGATGTCGGCCTGGCTGCCGTCGGTACCGAACCAGCTCTGCCGCGCGGCCACGACGAAGCGTCGCCGTGCGAGCACCGCCTTCTCCCCCGAGACGGCGTCTGCGGCGAAGAGCCCGCGCGCGAAGCCGTCCAGGTCCAGGACGCCGTTGCGGACGGTCCAGGCATGCGCGCCCGCCGGTACCGGCAGGATGGTGGCCAGGAGCTGTGCTCCCGCCCCGGACGCAGGTGCGCCCCGGGTCGAGGAGGGGGGTGCGGGGGCCGACGGGGACGAAGCCGCCGAGCCCGTGGTCACCGGCACGGCCTGGAAGGCCGGTGGCGTCGAGCAGCCGGCCAGCACTGCCGTCAGAAAGGTTGCGGCGAGGACCTCGGCGTGTCGTCTCGGTATGTGCACGCCGGGATCATGGCCGATCCCACGATCTTGCGTCCAATGTCTTTCCGGCCTCGGACGGCCCTCGGACGGATGGTCCGGAGCCCGCCGCGAGCCGGCGACCGTGAACGGGATGGTCGGCTCGCGGCGGGCGGGGGGTCAGGCCAGGTTGCGGAGGGTGACGGACTCACCGGGCTTCAGGCTGACCTTGCGGGTCGCGGCGCCGGCGACGAGGGTGGTGGTGCCGCCGCGCACGCTGGTCAGCGTGGCCTGGACGACCTTGCCGTTCTTCCAGGTGAAGTCGGCGGTGAAGCCGCCGCGTACGCCGACGCCCGAGACCGAGCCGGAGGCGGCCCAGGCGGCGGGAAGCGCGGGAAGCAGTTCGACGTGGCCGGGACGGGAGTAGACCAGCATCTCCACGATCGCGGACGGCGTGCCGAAGTTGGCGTCGATCTGGAAGATGCCGCGGCCCGGTTCGGTCTGGTAGATGTCGAACAGGTTCATGGCGCTGCCGTTGCTGCCGTTGACCGACGGCTGCAGGTTGGTGCCGATGAGCTGGTACGCCTTGTCGCCGTCCTTCAGCCGGGCCCAGCACAGGGCGCGCCATGCGTTGGCCCAGCCGAAGCTGTTCATGCCGCGGGCGGTGAGCAGCGCGGTCGCGCCGTCCAGGATGTCCTTGGGCGTGGAGTCGTCCGGGCGGATCCGGTCGCCGGGGAAGAGGCCGAACAGCGGGGACAGGTGCCGGTGGGTGGTCTCCCCCAGGTTGTCGGGGGACATCCACTCCTCCAGCCAGCCGGTGGTGGGGCTCACCACCGGCAGGTAGAGGCGGTCACGCAGGCCGTCGATGGTCGCACGGTAGGCGGCGTCGCGGCCCAGCACCTCGGTCGCGGTGTGGAAATGCCCGAAGAGGTTCCACACCTGTTCCTGGGCGTAGGTGATGCCCTTGGCGTCGAGCGGGCCCTGCTCGGGCGACCAGTCGCTGTCGGCGATCAGCACCTCGCGCGAGGCCCCGGACGCGTCCGTCACCGTGGTGGTGATCAGGCGCGCCTCCCAGAACTCCACGGCACCCTTGATGAGCGGGTACACCTTTTCCAGGTAGGCACGGTCCTGGGTGTACTCGTAGTGGTCGAAGAGGTTGTGGCACAACCAGGCGTTGCCGGCCGGGTGCCACCACCAGCCGCCCCCGCCGTAGGGGTTGGTGGAGATGGCCACGGTCCAGCCGGCGATCTTGCCGCTGGAGTTGCGGTAGCGGTTGGTGAGGCTGTTGAACAGCCGCTGCGTGACGTCCGTCCAGGACGGCAACTGCGCCAGGCAGTAGTCCGCGAAGCTGTCGAAGCAGTCGGACAGGCCCGCCCGGTCCGCCATCCAGTAGTTCATCTGGATGTTGATGTCGGTGTGGTAATCACCCATCCAGTCCGGGTCGTTGCCGTCCAGCCACACGCTCTGCAGGCCCATCGGCAGGGTGCCCCGCGACCCGGAGATCATCAGGTAGCGGCCGAACTGGAGGTAGGCCGCCTCCAGTTCCGGGTCGGGGACGTTGTCCCGGTAGCGCGCCTGCACCCGCTCCCAGGTGTCCAGGCCGCGCTGCGCGGCCGAGGACGTACCGAGATTGATGTCGAGCTGCCCGAACACCGGGCGGAAGTCGGCGACATGAGTGTGCAGCAGGGTGTCGTACGAGTGGCCGGCCGCGGCCAGGACCTTGGAGATCGCCAGCGCCCGCGGGTCCACGGAGGGGTTGCGGAATCCCGCGGCGGCGTCGGGCGCGTAGTCGGTGCCGCCGCTGAGGACGACCGTGAGGTCCTTGCAGCCGGTGAAGGAGAGGGTCGTGCCGTCGACGGCGACCTTGCCGCTGCCGCTGTACGCGGTGACGGCGGCGCCGTACTTCAGGCCGTTGCCGAGCGTGCCGCCGAAGGAGACGCAACGGGCCGCGTCACCGGCGGCGGTGGACTCGCCGTGGGTGCCGGCCAGGGAGACCGTGCCGGTGTAGGTGCCGCCGCCCTGCTGGGAGAAGTGCAGCACGATCGCGTCGTCCGGACGGCTGGCGAAGATCTGCCGCTGGTAGGTGACGCCGCCGATGTCGTACGAGGCGCTGACCAGCCCCTGGGCCAGGTCGAGGACGCGGCGGTAGTTGTTCGCCCGGCCCAGGTCGTGGCCGGGGACGGCGACGGTGAGCTCGGCCAGCAGGGTCAGGGAGCCGAAGTCGTCGCGGCCGTACGGAAACTGGCCGTCGTCCTGCAGCGTGTCGTTGAGTCCGCCGGTCCACAGGCCGGCGTCGGTGACCGTCAGGAACTCGGTGCCCGGATCGTTGCTCGCGAGCGCCCCGAGGCGCCCGTTCCCGACCGGCAGCCCCTGCCCGATCATCGAGGTGGACGAGCCGGGTGCCTGCCACCAGAGCTGGTTCTTCGCGGCGTCGGCCGCCGAGAGCATGGGCGACTGCGTGGGACGCAGCGGGGCGGCGGACGCGGTGAAGGCGTTCAGGCCGCCCAGCGCGGCGGTCGTACCGGCCGCGGCGGCCAGGGCCAGGAAGCGCCTGCGGCTGGTGGGGTGCTCGGTCGGATCGGTGTGCTGGATGTCCACGTTCTGCACTCCCTATCGGGGGAACGGCGGATGCGGGTGCGACGTGTGGGGGGGGGTGCGGCGGGCGCGGCCGTCGGGCGGGGGCGCGTACGGCCCGGGCGCCGAGGGCCGCGCGCCCTCACAGGGTCTGCGGCACGGCGATCTTGTCGATGTCGGGCGCGTACCAGTTGCCGCTGTCGACGGTGATCGTGTTCGGGCCAGCCTTCAGGGCCAGTTGGACGCTGATGGCGTGGACCGTGTTCCAGTCCCCGGTGGAGGGGAAGTTCACGCCGGTGCCGTTGCCGCCGTTGGAGGAGACGGTCGCCGAGCGGGGGTCACCGCTGACGTAGGAGATCTGGACGGTGTAGATCCCGTCCTTGGGCGCCTGGACGCCGTTGAACGTCAGCTTGCCGCCGAGGTAGAGGTTGCCGACCTTCTGGCCGCCGGAGCAGGCGTCGCATCCGGCGACGGAGGCGTTGCCGCTCAGGGTGTTGGCGGCGGACTCCGCCTCGTAACCCGTGGTCGCCAGCGCGGTGCGGGGCTTGACGGTGAACAGCCGCGAGCCGTGGGCCGGCAGTGCTTCGGTGATCCCGTTCCTGTACGACCCGAGGTTCTGCTTGTTCCACAGGTCACGGACGGCGGCGTTGCCGGTGAAGCCGAAGTCGGCCCAGTCGGCGGTGACCGAGGCGGGCGCGCCGGAGAGGTTGAACAGGGCGACGGTGTAGCTGCCGTCGGAGTTCCGGGTGCCCCACACCTGCTGGTCGCCGACCGAGGTGACCGGGCGGGCGACCGGCGAGTCGCTCTGGTCGACCCCGATGACCTCCTGGTTGGTCAGCAGGGACAGGCCGTAGCTGTCCAGACTGGTCAGGTCGTCACCGGTGAACAGCGGGGACTTGTTGATCGCCCACAGGGTCATGTAGCTCTGCCGCTCGGCGTTGCTGAGGCCGTCCATCTGCCCGTTGCCGACGTCGAGCGAGTCCAGGTCGTTCCAGCCGCCGGGCCCCGCCTTGTCGCTCCACGCCGGGGCGTCGTTCCACCGGTCGTTGACCGAGTTCTCCCAGGTGACCAGCGTGTTGCAGTAGCACTCGACGTCGGTGTCGATGCGCCAGCCGTTGGAGTACTGCTTCCAGTCGGCGGCGTGGCCGATGTCCAGCGACCAGGACAGTTCGAGGTGCATCGGGCGGCCGGTGGCGGCGATGGCCCGCTGCCAGGCGGCCACGTCGGGCACGTTGTCGTAGTTGTCGCCGGACTTGAAGGAGCCCGGGCCCACACCGTCCAGCTTGAGGAAGTCGTAGCCCCAGCCGGCCAGGAGCTGCGCCTGGGAGTCGATGTACTTCTGCGCGCAGGGGTTGTCGAAGTCCAGCTTGTAGGAGCTGTCCCAGCCGTTGGTGGTGCGCAGGTCGGGGTAGACGATGTCGGCGGTGGTGCAGCCGGGGGCGTTCCAGATCGGCACGCTGCCGCCGCCGTACGCCTCCTTCTCCAGGCCGACGGGCAGGTAGATGCCCGCCTTGAGGCCCTTGGCGTGGATGTGGTCGGCCACCGCCTTCATGCCGTGGGGGAAGCGGAGCGGGTCGGCCGCCTGTCTGCCGTACTGGTCGTACTCGGGCGTCCAGTCGTTCTTGCGCCACCAGCCGGCGTCTATGTTGACGTACGTGTAGCCGTAGTCCTTGAGCTTGGCGGCGAGGGCGTCCGTCTGCTTCAGCACGTTCGCCTCGGTGAGGTAGCTGTAGTCGCCGTCCGGGTTCAGGCCCGGGTACTTCGAGGACTGCATGCTCCAGCTGGACCAGCCCATGTACGGCTTGGCGGCCACGCCGGTGGTGGCGGACGGCTGGGGGGTGGTGGGCGCGGAGGCGGCACTGCCCGCGGCGGGGACGGCGGCGGCCAGGCCCGCGGTGACGGCGAGGACGAGCAGGGTTCTGGCGGCCCGCCGGGCCGGGCCCGCGGACGTCGGTGGCAGTGGGGAGGACGAGGATGACGGCATGGAGGACCTCCTGGTGAAGGAGCGGGGCGATCATCGTGCGGTGGCAGCCGGGCAGGGGGGACCGTCCGGGCACCGGACCTGCGTGTGCCCGGATACGGTCGGGGGCTCAGCCTCTGCCGCGGCTCGGCAGCGTCAGCGCTACTCCTTACGTCGTCGCGCGTAATGTGATGGATCCGATGAAGGACTGGATCGCGGTCGCCGCGGCGCCCCGCGCCCATTCCTCGAACGGCAGCGGACGGGTCGTCAGGTCGCACTGCTCCGCGATGCCGAAGGCGGACCGGGTGAAGGCGTCCCTGATGCCGGCGGCGAACAGGTCGTAGGCGGCAAGGCCTTCGCCGGAGATGATCACCCGCTCGGGGCCGAGGATGTTGACCACCGAGGCGATGGCCCGGCCGATGGCCTCGCCGGCCCGGGCGTAGACCGCACGGACCCGCGGGTCTGCGCCGCGGGCCAGTTCCAGTGCCTCGGCCAGGTCCGCCACCGGGAGGCCGGTGGCCGCGCGGACGTCCCGCAGGATGGCCGGGTCCGCGGCGACGGCCTCGACGCACCCGCGGTTGCCGCAGTAGCACAGGGGCCCTTGCGGGTCGATGGGCAGGTGGCCGATCTCGCCGGCCACGCCGTGGGCGCCGGAGACCACCCGGCCGTGCACCACCAGGCCGCAGCCGATGCCGGCGCCCACGGTCACCAGCGCGAAGTCGGACAGTCCCACGCCGGCCCCGAACCAGTGCTCGGCGCGGGTCAGTGCCCGTACGTCGTTGTCGACCGTGACCGACAGCCCGGTGGCGGTCCCGGCGATCTCGGCGAGCGGTATGTCGCGCCACTCCAGGAACGGTGAGTAGCGGACCACGCCCTCGGCGCGGTCCACGTCCCCGGAGACGGCGATGCCGACACCGCGCACCCGGCCGCCGATGGCGTCGGCCTCGGTCAGCAGGTCGTGCAGCACCGCGACGATGTCCGCGAGCACGGCGGCCGGCCGGCGTCCGGACAGCGGTACGGTCCGGGCGGTCAGGATCCGGCAGCACAGGTCGGCGAGCACCGCGATGATCGCGTCGCCGGTCACCTTGATGCCGACGAAGAGGGCCCTGCTCCCGTCCACTCGCACCGGGTTGGCCGGCCGGCCGATGGCGCGCCGGGCCCCTTCGCCCACGTCCTCGACGAGATAGCCGATCTCCATCAGCGGCCGTACCGCCTTGGTGACCGCGGCGGAGGACAGCTTGGTCCGCCGCGCTATCTCGGTCCGGGTGATCGGGCCGTGGGACAGCACGGTCGTGAAGACCAGGGAGGCGGCCGGCGTCGTCGCCGGGACCGCCTCGTTCGGGGAGGCGGAGCGCATGGCCGGAAACGTAGGTGCAGTTCTTTTCCGCTGTCAATGAAAAAAGCAGAACTCCGGCCGATGTCCCGCTTCTTGGGGTGGGGCCGGCCCCGCTCGGGACGGGGACGTGAGGGCGTGACGTCGTGACAGGGTGTCAGGGCCGCGGCGGGAGGCGGTCGCGCAGGACCGCGGTGATCTCGGCGACGGCGTCGAGCTGCTCGGGGGTGAGGGCGTCCAGGAAGAGCTCGCGGACGGCACGCAGGTGGGGGACGGTCGCCCGGCGGAAGGCGCTCATTCCCTCGGCGGTGGCGACGACCTCCGCCCCGCGGTTGTCGTCCTCGCACTCCTCGCGGGCGATCAGCCCGCGCCGCTCCATCCGCCCGAGGTGGTGCGAGAGCCGGCTGCGCTCCCAGTCGATGTGCGCGGCGAGCGCGGAGGAGCGCAGCCGGCGCCCTTCGGCCTCGCTGAGCGCGAGCAGCACCGCGTAGTCCCCCTCCGACAGGCCCGAGTCCTCCCGCAGCCGCGCCCCGAGGACGTTCCTGAGCTGCTCCGCGGTCTCGATGAAGGCCCGCCAGGTGGCCAGCTCGTACGGGGTCAGCCACCGGCCGGACCGGGCTCCTGTGGTGTGCGTCATGGTCACCCCTTCGCTGATTGACACGTCAATCATATCGCCGCATGATGGCAGTGGTTGATACGTCAATCACATTGCCTGGACGGAAGCCATGACTGATCTGCTCTTCGGCCTCGACACCTTCGGCGACCTGCCGCAGGACGACGACGGCCGCACTCTCTCCTACGCCGCCGCGATCCGGCATGTCGTCGAGGAGGCGGTGCTCGCGGACGAGCTCGGCGTCGACGCGCTGGCGCTCGGCGAGCACCACCGGCCCGAGTACGCGATCTCCACTCCGGAGACGGTGCTCGCCGGCATCGCCACCCGCACCTCCCGGATCCGGCTCGGCTCCGGCGTCACCGTGCTCAGCTCGGACGACCCCGTACGCGTCTTCCAGCGCTTCGCCACCGTCGACGCCCTGTCCGACGGGCGGGCCGAGGTGATCCTCGGGCGCGGCTCGTTCACCGAGTCCTTCCCGCTGTTCGGCTACGACCTGCGGGACTACGACACGCTGTTCGAGGAGAAGATCGACCTCTTCGTGAAGCTGCTGGACGAGAAGCCCGTCACCTGGAACGGCACGGTCCGCGCGGCGCTGGACAACGCGGACGTCTTCCCCAAGACCGACTCCGGGCGGCTGCGCACCTGGGTCGGCGTCGGCGGCTCCCCGCAGTCGGTGATCCGCACCGCGCAGTACGGGCTGCCGCTGATGCTCGCCATCATCGGCGGGCCGGCCGTCCGGTTCCGGCCGCTGATCGAGCTCTACCGGCGCGCCGCCGCCGAGTTCGGCACCACAGCGCACCCCATCGGCATGCACTCGCCCGGCTTCGTCGCCGACACCGACGAGGAGGCGCGCGAGATCTTCTGGCCGCACTACCGGGTGATCCGCGACCGGATCGGCGCGCTGCGCGGCTGGCCGCCGGTGCGCCGGATCGAGTACGACACCGAGATCGCGCACGGCTCGATGTACATCGGCGCGCCGGAGACGGTCGCCCGCCGGATCGCGGACACCGTCCGCGCCCTCGGCGTCGGCCGGTTCGACATGATCTACAGCAGCGGGAACGTGCCCGCCTCGGCCCGCCTGCGCGCGGTCGAGCTGTACGGGTCGCGGGTGATCCCGATGGTGCGCGAACTGCTCGCCGACTGAGGCTCGGCGGGGACACGGCACGCGATACGACGGGGGACACGGCGGAGGTACGACCGGTGCGCGAGCGCGGCAGGGCTGCGACGCGCCGGCCGGGAGCGCCGGGCCGGGCACACGGCACGCGATACGGCGGAGGTACGACCGGCGCGCTAGCGCGGCAGGGCTGCGACGCGCCGGCCGGGAGCGCCGGGCCGGGCACACGAGAGGCGGGAGACGACGGACATGGACAGCAGGGACACCGCGGCCACGGACACCGAAACGGACACGGGCAGGGACCCGGCCACGGGCACGGCCCGAACGGCGCCCGGCACGGCGGACGGGACGACGCTGGCGATCCTCGGCGCGGGCAAGCTCGGCACCGTGCTCGCCCGGCTGGCGCTGGCGGCGGGCCTGCGGGTGCTCGTCGCGGGCTCCGGCGACCCGGCGAGGATCGCGCTGAGCACGGAGGTGCTCACCCCCGGAGCCGAGGCGACCACCGCCGCGGAAGCCGCGAGCCGCGCGGACGTGGTCGTACTCGCGCTCCCACTCGGGAAATACCGCACGATCCCCACCGAGGCGCTGCGCGGCAAGCTCGTGGTGGACGCGATGAACTACTGGTGGGAGGTGGACGGCCCCCGGACGGACCTCACCGACCCGGCCACGTCCTCCAGCGAGACGGTGCAGGCGTTCCTGCCGCAGTCCCGCGTGGTGAAGGCGTTCAACCACATGGGCTACCACGATCTGGAGGACGAGGCCCGGCCGGCCGGCGCTCCCGGCCGCAAGGCCATCGCCGTCGCGGGCGACGACCCGGCGGCCGTCGTCGCCGTCTCCGCGCTGGTGGACGCCTTCGGCTTCGACCCCGTGCCGGCCGGCGGCCTCGCGGAGGGCGTCCGCATGGAGCCCGGCACCGAGCCCTTCGGCGCGGACGTCGAAGCCCCCGCGCTGCGGGCGATGCTCGACCGCTTCCCCTCCTCGGAGCGCGGCCGGCTGGTCGCCCGGGCCCGCGCCGCCCTGCCCGGCACCCCGGCGGCGTGACGCTGCCGCCGTACCCCCGCGTCCCGGGGCGGTTCAGCGCACGACGGTGGCCAGCACCTCGTTGAAGGCCTCGGTGGAGCTGGGGTGGGTATAGATCGCATCGCGCAGGACGCTCGCTGTCACGCCGGTGCGCATCGCCAGGGCCACGGTGTTGATCAGCTCCTGCGCGTCCACGCTGAGGAGGGCCGCGCCGAGGATCTCGTCGGTCTCGGCGTCCACGACGAACTTCATCAGGCCGCGCACCTCGCCCACGATGCTCGCGCGCGGCATCGCCATCAGGTCGGCGACCGCCTTGGCGGCCACGCGCACCGGGCGGCCGGCGGCGCGCGCCTCGGCCTCGGTGAGGCCCACGCGGGCCAGCGGCGGCGTCATGAACAGGGTGTACGGGACGGCCACCCGGTCGGTGGTGGAGCGCTTTCCCTCGCCCTCGCCGAGCAGCTGGTCCGCGACGATCCGGTAGTCGTCGAGGGAGATGTACGTGAACTGGGGTCCGCCGTTGACGTCGCCCAGCGCGAAGATGTGCGGGCGGCTGGTGCGCAGGTGCTCGTCCACCTCGATGGCACCGCGGGCGGTGGTGCGTACGCCGGCCGCCTCCAGCCGCAGTCCGGCCGTGCGCGGCGCACGCCCGGTGGCGGCGAGCACCGCGTCCGCCGGGACAGTGCCCGCGACGCCGTCCGCCTCGTAGTGGACGATCGCCGCGTCGCCCGCGTCCTCGACCCGGGTGACGCGGGCGGTGGTGACGAAGGTGATGCCCTCCTCCTGGAGGATGTCCCGTACGGCCGAGGCGATGTCGTCGTCCTCGCGCGGCAGGATGCGTGCGGTGCTCTCCAGGACGGTGACCTCGGCTCCGTAGCGGTGGAGCATCGCGGCGAATTCCAGGCCCTGGTAGCCGGCGCCGATGACGGCCAGCCGGCGCGGCAGGTCGGGCGAGCCGATCAGGTCGGTGCCGGTGACCAGATGCGCACTGGCGCGCAGGCCGGGAATGTCCGGCACCACGTTCTCGGCGCCGGTGTTGACCACGATGGTGTCCGCGGTGATCTCCAGCCGGTCGGCGCCGGCCACGACCTCCACCCGCTTGTCGTCCAGGAAGGCCGCGGTGCCGGTCACGACCGTCACGGAGTCGAGGGTGTCGAGCATGCGGAAGTTCTTGTCACGCATCACGGAGGTCAGGGTGGCCGTCGACGCCACCGCCTCGGCGAACCACTTGTCGGGGTCCGCGTGCTGCGGCCGGCCGGACGCCCGGTGGATGAGCGCCTTGGTCGGTACGCAGCCGATGTTGATGCAGGTGCCGCCGTACATCGCGGCGGACTGCTCCACCATCACGACGCGCCGTCCCGTACGGCCCACGACTGCCGCGAGCGTCTTGCCGCCCTTGCCGAAGCCGATGACCAGCAGATCCGCGTGCAAAGTGTCCATGGGGCTACACTCGACCCGGGCCCGGTGATCCGACAAGGCGGATCAGGATCATTTTCCGTCGAGATCGACTCACAGTGCTCGCAGTGCTCGCAGTGCTCAAGGTGCTCAAGGTGCTCATGGACGCGATCAGTACCCTCATCCGCCTGGCCCGCCTGGAGGCCACCCTCGACGTGCGCTGCCTGCTGACCGGCGGTCATGTGCTGGACAACCCGCCGCGGCGGACCGGCGAGGTGCCGTTCCATGTGCTGCTGGAGGGCCGCTGCGTGGCGGAGACCGGCGGACGCACCGTGGAACTGCGGGCGGGCGACGTGCTCGTCCTGCCCCGGGCCGGGCAGCACCGGGTGCGGGTGGACGTGAGCGGATCGCCGGTGCCCGCCGAGCGGTACGAGGGCGCGTCGGTGGCCACCCTGCGCGGCACGGCGGCGCCGGCCGTGGACCTCTTCTGCGGCCACTACACCTTCCGGCCGGGCGCCGGGGAGTTGCTGTTCGCCGGGCTGCCCGATGTGCTGCACGCCTCCTTCGGTACCGCGGCGGACTCCCCGCTGCGGCTGCTCGGCGAACTCATGCGAAAGGAGGCGGCCTTCGACGGCCCGGGCGCCGGGGCCCTGCTCGCCTCGCTCTGCGAAGCACTGCTCGCCCTGGTCCTGCGGGGGGACGGCGGCAGCCCCTCGGCCGCGGCCGTGCCCCCGCCGTGGACCGCCGTGGCCGACCCCGGGCTGCGCGCCGTCATCGACGCGGTGGTCCACGCGCCGCACGAACCATGGACGATCGCCGGCCTCGCCCGGGTAGCGGGGGTCTCCCGGGCGACCCTGGTACGGCACTTCTCCGCGGCCACCGGCATGGGCGTCGCCGACTTCCTCACCCGTACCCGGATGACGGTGGCGGCCGACCTGCTGACCACCACCGACCGCGGCGTCGACGACATCGCCGCCAGCGTCGGCTACCGCTCGCCCTCCGCCTTCGGCCGGGCCTTCCGGGCCGTCACGGGCACCACCCCGGCCCGCTGGCGGCGGTCCGCGGTGGCGCCCGGCCGCTGACGGGCGGCCGGGTCAGGGCGCGACGACCAGGTCGGCCAGCCCGGTCGCCACGTCGTAGACCAGGCCCGAGAACCGCACCCCTTCGAGCCGGGACTCGGCACGCAGCGCGGCCAGGTCGTGGGCGACGGCGGCCCGCGGATCGCCCACCGACCGGCCGGGCAGGTCCGCTTCATCCACCTGGAAATAGGCGGCGAGCAGGTCCGGCCGGTCCTGGAGCAGGGTGATGCCGCACCGCGTGTGCTGCAGGACGACGATCTCCCAGCCGTCCGCGAAGTCGGAACCGGCGGCCCGTGCGACCTCGCGGAGCATGACGAGCTCCATGAGCGTGCGCCGGGTCACGCGGCCCCCGACATTGCGGATCGCCATGATGTCGCCCTGCTCCGCGCCCAGGACGACAGCGGGGTCGACCCGCGCGTCGACGCAGCCGACGACGATGGTCGCGGTGTTCGGCCGCATTCTCAGCCGGGGATCGAACCGGGTCCGCGCGAACTCCGCGTTGCGGCCGACCAGGGTTTCCACGACACCCATCGGAAGCTCCTCGCCTCGTGATTCCGGTGCCCACCGGTGGCGGTCAGCCGGCGATCACGTCGAATTCGTTGCCCTCGGGGTCGGCGAAGGTCGCGTAGTGGATACCGGCCTCGACCTCCTTGAGCTTGGTGGCGCCGAGGCCGGTCAGCCGGGTCACTTCGGCGTCGAAGTCGCTGGTGACGAAGTCGAAGTGCATGCGGTTCTTGACCTGCTTGTCCTCGGGGACCTGGCGGAAGCCGACACGCGATCCGGGAACGGCGGGGTCGGGGGCGACGGACGCCTGGGCCTCGTCGGCGCCGTCGAGGACGGTACGGCCCAGGGCCTGGGCCCAGAAGGTCGCGACGGCCTTGGCGTCGCGGGCGTCGAAGGTGATGCCGAAAACGGCGATGGACATGGGAACTCACTTTCTTCGTACGGGTGGTGAGGGTCTGTGGTGGGGGGTCAGTGGTGAGGGTCGGTGACGGGGGTGGCGGCAGGGATGGTGACAGCCGCCGGCCGGGGCACCCGCGTCACGGCGTGGCCGGCGTGGCCGGCTGTTTGCGCCGGTCGACGATCCCGAGGCAGGCGGCCGCGGCGGCGACCTCGACGGCCGCGATGGTCCACCAGCCGTGCACGAAGGCGCGGTGGGCGGCGTCGTAGGACGTCGGTGTGCCGAGGACGGCGACGAGGATGCTGACGCCGAGGACGTAGCCGATCTGGCGGGTCATGGTGATGACGCCGCTGCCGGTGGAGGTGCGGTGGGCCGGCAGCCCGGCGGTGGCCGATGCCAGGAGCGTCGGGAGGGCCAGCGCGATGCCGAGGCCGGAGACGAGTTCGCCGGGCAGGAGTTCGCCGGCGTAGTCGGCGCCGTGCGGGCCGACGAGCGAGAGCGTCGTGACGATGCCGGCCGCGAAGGCCAGGCAGCCGAGCGCGGTGAGCACGCCGGGCCGCACCCGGCGGGCGTACCGCTGGATCAGCACGGTGACGACCGGTACGACCGCGGGGCCCGGGGCGACGGCGAGGCCGGTCGTGATCGTCGACCAGTGCCAGACGTTCTGGAGCCAGAGCACCAGCGTGAGCAGGAAGCCGGCGAAGCCGATGCTGAAGGTGATCATGGCGATGTTCGCGGCGGCGAAGGTACGGACCCGGTACAGGTCGGGCTCGACGAGCGGGACGGGGTGGTGCTCGGCCCGCCGGACGAACTCCGCGAGGAGCAGCGCCGCGACGGCGAAGGACGCGATCGTGCCGCCGCTCCCCCAGCCCCAGTCGCCGCCCTTGACGATCGCGAGCGCCAGCGCGCCGATGCCCGCGGTGAGCGCGGCTGCACCGATCATGTCGGGGACCTTGGAGACGTCGGCGTCGCGCGAGTCGGGTACGACGCGGGCCACCGCGACGAGCGCGACGATGCCGACCGGCAGGTTCACCAGGAACACCCAGCGCCAGCTCGCGGTGACGAGCAGGCCGCCCAGTACGGGGCCGGCCGCCGCGGCGATCCCGGCCACGGCGGACCAGATCCGCACGTACGGCATCCGTTTCTCCGCGGGCACCGCCGCCAGCAGCAGGCCGAGCGAGGTGGGGGTCAGCGCGGCCGCGCCGGCGGCCTGCAGCACCCGGAAGGCCACCAGCCACCACAGCCCCGGAGCCACGGCGCACGCGACGCTCGCCGCCGTGAACAGCCCGAGCCCCAGGGAGAACATCGACTTGCGGCCGATCCTGTCCGCCAGGCGGCCGAGCGGCACCAGCAGCGCCGCGAAGACGATCGCGTACGCGTTGAGCACCCAGCTCACGTCACCGATCGACGCGCCGTGGAAGCTCGCGCCGATCCGGTCGAACGCGACGTTGACGATGAAGACGTCCAGGCTCGCCATGAACGCGGCGAGTGAGAGGACCGCGAGGATCGCGCGCGGGCCGTGCGCGACCTTCTCCGGTACGGGGCTGGGCGGCGCGATCACCTGGCTCTGCTTGCTCATGGCCCCGAGACTAGGCAGGCGTACTTCGTTTTTGCAAGCTCACTTGTTCATACGATGCGTACGGCGAAATCCGGAGTCAGCTACAGTGACAGCATGAAACGTCGCACCTTCGGCCAGTACTGCGGCCTCGCGCGCGCCATGGAGCTGGTGGGCGAGCGGTGGGCGATGTTGATCATTCGCGACCTCACGGTGCGGCCGCAGCGGTACACCGACCTGCTCGACGGGCTGCCGGGGATTCCCACCAACGTGCTCTCCACCCGGCTCAAGGAACTCGAGGAAGCGGGCATCGTCGAGCGCCGGATCGCTGCGGCGCCGCAGCGTGGTGTGCTCTACGCCCTGACCGCCGCCGGGCGCGACCTCGAACCGGCCGTCAGCGCCCTCGGCCGCTGGGGCGTCACCCAGCTCGGCGACCTCCGGCCCGGGGAGATCGTCACCCCGTCGGCGGTCGTGATGGCCCTGCGCGCCTCCTTCAATCCCGCCGCGGCGGCCGGACTGACGGCCTCCTGGGAGATCCACGCCAACGACATCGTGGTGCACGCCGCCGTCACGGACGGCCGGCTCGCCCCCGGCGTGGGCCCGGCCCCGGACCACCCCGACCTCGTCATCACCCTCGAAACGGACGACCCGCCCGCCTACCCGGCCCTGATGCAGGCCGCCACATGCGGACTGGTCGCACTGGACGGCCCCCGCGAACTCCTGGACACCTTCATCCAGGTCTTCACCCGCCCGAAGGCGGAGGCGGCGGTGATCCCGGGAGCGCCCGCCGCCTGAGTCCCCCACCGACTCGGGCGAATCGGCCCGCGGCTGTCACAGGGGCAGGGGTCCCCTCGTCCCAGAGGTGTGCGACCCGTCTGCCACCCGTCCGCCCGCGTCGAGCCGAGTTCCGATGACCGATCCTGATGTCGAGGGCTACCTGCGCCTGCGTCCGCTGCTGTTCTCGATCGCGTACAAGATGACCGGAAGCGTCGGCGACGCGGAGGACATCGTGTCCGAGGCGTTTCTGCGGCTGCACCGGGCGCAGGCGGACGGCGGGGGCGTCCGGTCGCTGAAGTCGTTCCTGTCGACGGTGGTGACCCGGCTGAGCATCGACCATCTGAAGTCGGCGCGGGTGCGGCGGGAGCAGTACTTCGGGACCTGGCTGCCGGAGCCGCTGATCGCCGGGGCGGCCGACGCGGCGGACGCGGCGGACGCGGCGGACGCCGATCTGTCGGAGTCGCTGTCCTTGGCGTTCCTGGTGGTGCTGGAACGCCTCAGCCCGGTGGAGCGCGCGGTGTTCCTGCTGCACGACGTGTTCGACTTCGACTACGCGCGGATCGCGGCGATCGTCGGCAAGAACGAGGTCAACTGCCGCCAGATCGCGACCCGGGCACGCCGGTACGTCCAGGCGCGGCGGCCGCGGTTCACCGCGTCCGCCGGCCAGCGGGCCGCGCTCGCCGAGCGGTTCTTCACCGCGGTCGAGACCGGCGACGCCACGAGCCTGGTCCGGATGCTCGCGGCCGATGCCGTGGTGTACGGCGACGGAGGCCGTCGCACCCTCTCGCTGCCGAACCCGGTGGCCGGGCGCGAGAAGGCGCTGCGCCTGCTGGCGGCGCTGACCGCGGCCGTCCACCGCTTCGGCCTGCACTTCGACCGCGCGACGGTCAACGGTCAGCCCGGTGTGCTGGTCCGTGACACCTCCGGCGCGCTGCTCAACGTCCTGTCCGTGGACGTGGCCGACGGCCGGGTCCAGGCGGTCCGCTCGATCGTCAACCCCGACAAGCTGGAGCACCTGGCACCGCTGATCCCGCCGGACCACCCGTTGCGGGGCCTCCCGCGCGGCGAACGCGCCCGATAGCGCCGGCCCGCCGCGGGTCCCGGGCGGCCTTCGCGAGGCGGGCCCATGCCGTTGGCCGGCGTACGGGTGTCACAGCGGGCCACCGCGCTCGTCCGAGAGAGGGACAGCTTTCCCGGACCTGAAGGAAACCCTCATGAGTCATCACGACGTAGTGGTACTGGGCGGCGGCTACGCGGGTCTGCCCGCGGCTCTGCGACTCGCGCGGCAGGTCCGTGACGACGAGGTGTCCGTGACGCTGGTGACGGCGTTCCCCGACTTCGTCGAGCGCCCCCGGCTGCACCAGGTGGCGGCCGGACAGCGGATCCGGGCCGTGCCCGTCGCCGACTACCTCGACGGCACCGCCGTCCGTCCGGTGATCGGGGCGGCCACCGCCATCGACCCGGCCGCCCGTACGGTCACCGTCGGCCGGGACGGCACGCGGCGGTTCATCCACTACGACACGCTCGTCTACGCGCTCGGCAGCAACGTCGACCTCGCGGCCGTGCCCGGAGCGGCCCGGCACGCGTACGGCCTGGTCGGCACGGACGCGGCGGCCGAGGTGCGGACGCGCCTGACCGCGCTCGCCGGACGCACCGGCCGGGTCGCGGTGTGCGGCGGCGGCATGACCGGCATCGAGATCGCCGCCGAAGTCGCCGAGTCCCAGCCCGGCCTCGATGTGGTCCTGGTCAGCGGCAGCGCCCCCGGCGGCTGGCTGTCGGGCCGGGCACAGCGGCACCTCGCACGCACTTTCGCCGCGCTCGGCGTCACCGTCCGCACGGGGCGGCGGGTGCGGGAGGTCGAGCACGGTGCGCTGGTGCTCGACCAAGGGGACCGCGTCGGGTTCGACCTGTGCCTGTGGGCCGGCGGCTTCCGGGTGCCCGAACTGGCCCGCGCCGGCGGACTGGCCGTCAACGACGAGGGCCGCGCCCTGGTGGACGGCACGCTGCGGTCCGTCTCCCACCCGGACGTCTACGTCATCGGTGACGCGGCGGCCGTGCCCGGCTCCTGGGGCGCCCAGCTCGCCATGGGCTGCCGCACCGGCGGCTTCACCGCGCCGGCGGCCGCCGACGCCATCGCGGCCCGGCTGACCGGCCGGGAAGCCGCCCCGTTCCACTACCGCTACTTCCACGAGTGCATCAGCCTCGGGCGACGGCACGGCCTGGTGCAGTTCCTCGACGCCGACGGATCGCCCAAGGACCGGATCCTCACCGGCCGCGCGGCGATCGCGTACAAGAACGCGACGCTGAACGGAGCCAAGCTGTTCTTCCGCCACCCCGGCCCCGTGACGGCGCGCCGCCGCCGCGTGACCGCGTCCGCGGCGCCCGCACGGCGGCTCTCGTAAGGGGGCCCGGTGCCCGGCGGGAGAGCGTGCCCAGCGCGCTCACCGCCACATCACATGAAGCCTGCGGAGCCGATTCACTGTCAAGGAGGCGCGCAGGACTTCATGTCCCGAAGGGAGCCCGCGGCCCGCGGAACGGCCGCCGGCAGGACGTACGGCAAATCGCCTGCGATATCAGGCTGTTGTCGGACCAGGCGTCGCGCGAGAGCCGGTCATGCGCATCCGGACGGCTTCACCGGTCGAACGCCGGCCGATGCCGTCCGCTCTCTTGCCGGGGCATGGGGCGCGGGCCTATGGTTCGGTCCAATCCAGCAATCAGCTACTGACTACTAACCAACGGGAAGTGGCTGCCGGCACGTCGGGCTCCGGACCGCGAGGACGGCTCCGCCGATGCCTTGCCCTGCCACCTTCCGGCTCCCGCCGCAGGCGGGCCACCGTACGTACAGCGCAGCCCGCCGCACCGGCGGGCGCGGGTCACGGCCGATGAACCGGCCGACCCGTACGGACACGGCTTCGGTCCGGCGCCGTCCGACCCCCACCGGGCGGCTCGGCCACCGGAGCCCGACCGACAACACACCCGCGGTCGTGCCTCGGACAGTTGCCGCGGGCGGCAGGTCGCGTCTCCGGCCCCACACGGGCCGCACCTGACAACGCAGGAGGACATACAGCATGCGATCCGGACGGCAACGCCCCCACACACGCCCAAGGCGTCTCGTACGAGCGGTACTTGTGGCGCTCGCGGTGTGCGCGACGAGCCTGGTCCCGGTGTGGACCGGCCTCGGCACCGGCACCGCCTCGGCCGCGGTGACCACCCCCGGCACCATCGTCGGCAGTCAGAGCGGCAGGTGCGTCGACGCGGCCGCCGCCGGCACCGCCAACGGCACGGTCGTACAGATCTACGACTGCAACGGCACGGTCGCCCAGCAGTGGCAGCCGCGCGCGGACGGCTCCGTACTCAACCCGAACTCCGGCCGCTGCCTCGACATCACCGGCGGCGCGACCGCCAACGGCTCCCGGGTGCAGCTCTACGACTGCAACGGCACCGGCGCGCAGAAGTGGCAGGTCAACTCCAACGGGACCGTCACCAACCCCCAGTCCGGCAAGTGCCTGGACGCCAACGGCAGCGCCAACAGCTCCTACCTCCAGATCTGGGACTGCGGCGGCACCGCCAACCAGCAGTGGACCGTCAACGGCACCGGGACCGGCGGTACGGGCGGCGACTTCTGGAGCGGGATCAAGGCCGGCTGGAACCTCGGCAACTCCTTCGACGCGACTCCGTGCGAGACCTGCTGGGGCAACCCGGCCACGACGAAGGCGATGATCGACCAGGTCGCGACCAAGTTCAACTTCCTGCGCATCCCGGTCACCTGGTACCCCCACCTGACCTCCGGCGCGCCGAACTACACGATCGACCCCGCCTTCCTCGGCCGGCTGAAGCAGGTCGTGGACTGGGCGATCGCCGACGGCATGTACGTCGACGTCAACATGCACCACGACGGCGGCGGCGACCAGTGGCTCATCCCCAGCGCCGCGCGGATGCCGCAGGTGGAACCGGAGTTCAACGCCATCTGGAAGCAGGTGGCCGGCTACTTCGCCGGCTACGACCAGCATCTGCTGTTCGAGGCGATGAACGAGCCGCAGGACGCGAACGGCGGCAACCGCTACGGCGGCGGCACCTCCGACAACTGGGGGGCGATCAACACCCTCAACCGGGACTTCGTCAACGACGTACGCGCCGTCGGCGGCAACGACGCCACCCGCTGGCTGCTGGTCGTCCCCTACGGCGCCAACGCCCAGACCGGCGCGAACAACCTCGTCGTCCCGAACGACAGCCACGTCGCCGTATCGGTCCACACGTACAACCCCTGGGCCTTCTGCTCGACCACCGCCCCGAACTACACCACCTGGGACGGCTCGATGAACTACCTGCCGGACGGCGACGTGAACAACGCCAACCGCCTGTTCAGCAGCAAGGGCATCCCGGTCGTCTGGACCGAGTTCGGCGCCACCGTCAAGCCCGTGGGCGGCGGCAACAACTCCGACCAGGTGGCCAACTTCGAGACCCACATCGCCTCGTACGCCAAGCAGTACGGCCAGAAGACCATGGTGTGGGACAACGGCAGCACCGGCACCGGCGACGACCAGTTCGGCCTCCTCAACCGCAACAGCGTCACCTGGCAATGGCCCACCGTCGTCAACCGGCTGTCGGCCGTGTACTCCTGACCGAAGGGTCCCCTGAGCGACGGATCCGCTGACCGAAGGGTCCGCTCCACCCGATCCGCCGCACCCGCAAGGACCCCGTCCGGCCGGCCCCCTGTGGCCGGCCGGACACGTCGGACCGGCAGCGCTAACATGAGGCGACGACACTGATCACGGCCCCGCCGCCGGGGGAGGATGGCTCGGATCATGACCGGGGAGGTCCCGCCGCTGCGGCGCGACCGGCCACGTCTGCCGGCCGCGGAACGGCGCCACCAGATCATGGAGATCACCTCCCGGCTGATCGCCGAACGCGGCTTCTGGGGCATGTCGATGCAGGACGTCGCCGACCGCTGCGGCCTGACCGTCCCCGGCGTGCTCCGCCACTTCGGCTCGAAGACCGGCCTGCTGACCGCCGTCCTGGCGCACCGGGACCTGGAGGACGCCCGCTCGCTGCGCGCCCACCTCGGGGTCAGCGAGGACCAGGTGCCGGACGAGTGGTCGGACGCCGGCCCGGTCGGGGTCGACCTGCGGCAACTGTGCTCGGCGACGATCCGCCGCAACGCGCGGCAGCCCGAGTTCGTCCGGCTGTTCGTGGTCCTGGAAGCCGAGTCGCTGACGCCGAGCCATCCCGCGCACGCCTATTTCGTCAAACGACAGCAGCAGGCCGTCGCCGCCTTCACCGCGCTCGCCAAGGACCACACCGATCAGCCCGACGTGCTGGCCGGCCACATCGTGGCGATGATGGACGGCCTGCAGATCCAATGGCTGCACGATCCGGAAGGCATCGACCTGGTCCGGCGCTGGGAAGCCGCCGCGGAGGTGCTGTTCGGCGGTCCGGCACCCACCGCTCGCCCGTAGCCCGCATCCACCGGTCGCGCGTAGTACGGCACCCACCCCTCGCCCGTCATACGGCTGAGCGCCGGGCCCCGGCGGCGAGAACCGGACAACGATGTCGGCCTTTCTCCGCAGGGCCGCAGGCCGCTCCCGGGCGCTGGTCTGCACCAATGCGCGACTGTGGGGATTTGTTGGAACTCCCCGTGCTCCTGGGGGCATTGACAACGGAACCCACAAGAGTGCTCAATGTGCAGCGAGCGTTCGGGCGGGGCGCAGGAGCCCCGGTACGTCTGCCCCGTCCGTTGTTCAGTCGTGTCATGCACATGACACTCCTCCCCCACACCCCGGACTGAACACCCGGCCGAACACCCTCGCGGCCAGCGGCAGCCGTCGCCCTGGCCACCCCCCACATCCACAGGTGGAACAGATGAGAAGACTCCTCCGGTGGGCGTTCGCGCTCGCCGCCGCGACCGGGATCGCCGTCGGCGCCCCGATGGCGGCGCAGGCCGCGCCCGCGGCGCCGAGCGGCCCGAGCGCCCACGTCGCCACCACGCACGCCTGCGACAAGCCCCTCCACCCCGGCGCGCCCGTCTGCTACGCGCTGGTGCGCACGGACCTCCCCGCCGTGCACGCCAACGCGCTCTCGCCGAACGCGACGCCGGGCGGCTACGGCCCCTCCGACCTCCGCGGCGCGTACAACATCGCCTCGGCGGCGGCCTCCAACGGCGGCGGCGCGACCGTGGCGGTCGCCGAACTGGCCGACGACCCGAACCTCGAATCGGACCTGGCGACCTACCGCTCCCAGTACGGCCTGCCCGCCTGTACCACGGCCAACGGCTGCTTCCGCAAGGTCAACCAGAGCGGCCAGCAGGGCAACTACCCGCCCGGTGACACCGGCTGGGGCACCGAGGCGTCCCTCGACATCGACATGATCTCCGCGATCTGCCCCAACTGCCACATCCTGGTGGTCGAGGCCGGCGACCTGAACGCGGCGCAGAACACCGCCGTGTCGCTCGGCGCGCACTTCATCTCCAACAGCTGGGGCACCGGCGACGGTTCGGGCAACGCGGGCGCCGACGGGGACTTCAACCACGCGGGCGTGGTCGACGTCGCCAGCTCCGGCGACAGCGGCTACGGCGTGAGCTTCCCCGCCACGTCGCAGTACGTGATCGCCGCGGGCGGCACCAGCCTGCGCCACGACTCCTCCGCGCGCGGCTGGTCGGAGACGGCGTGGTCGGGAGCGGGCGCGGGCTGCTCGTCCTGGGAGGCCAAGCCGTCCTGGCAGAAGGACACCGGCTGCGGCAGCCACCGGACCGTCGCGGACATCGCCGCGGTGGCCGACCCCGGCACCGGAGTCGCGGTCTACGACACGTACGGGCAGGGCGGCTGGTTCGTGGTCGGCGGCACCAGCGTGTCGTCGCCGGTCATCGCCTCGATGTACGCGCTGGCGGGCGCCCCCTCGGCCGCGGCAGCGTCGGTGGTCTACTCCCACACCGGCAGCCTGAACGACGTCACCTCCGGCTCGGACGGCTCGTGCAGCCCCTCCTACCTGTGCACGGCGGGCGCCGGCTACGACGGGCCCACCGGCCTCGGCACCCCCAACGGCCTGGGCGCCTTCAACGGCAGCTCCAGCGGCGGCAGCGGGACCGGCCCGATCGTCTCGGGCGTCTCCGCCTCGCTCTGCCTGGACGACCGCTCGTCCAGCACGGCCGACTACAACCCGGTCCAGATCTGGGGCTGCAACGGCACGAACGCCCAGCAGTGGACGATCGGCGCGGGCAACACCCTCCAGGTGCTGGGCAAGTGCCTCGACGTCTACGCGGCGGGCACGGCCGACGCCACTCAGGTCGACCTCTACACCTGCAACGGCACCGGGGCCCAGGTCTGGGTGCCGCAGTCCAACGGCTCCCTGCTGAACCCGAACTCGGGCAAGTGCCTGGACGACCCCAACAGCTCCACCAACGCGGGCACCCAGGTCCAGATCTGGGACTGCAACGGCACCAACGCCCAGCGCTGGTCGCTCCCGTAGCGCACTCCCCCGCGCCTTGGCGCGCGGACTGCCGAGGGTGCCCAAGTCCTGCCCACCGCGGGCGGCTTGGGCACTTTCGCGTCAGCCGAGGGAGTCCAGGGCCGCGTCGAGGCGCCGCCGCGCTTCGTCGGCGACCGGGCGCAGTTCGGGACGGCCGGTGAGCTCGACCATGACATCGGGGTTCAGGGCCTGTACGACGGTGCCGCCGTCGGGGTTGCCACGGACCACCACGTTGCAGGGCAGGAGCAGGCCGATCGCGCGATCGGCCTCCAGCGCTCGGTGCGCCAGCGGCGGATTGCAGGCCCCGAGAATCAGGTACGGCTCCATGTCGGCACCGATCTTCTCCTTGAGCGTGTCCCGGACGTCGATCTCGGTGAGCACCCCGAAGCCCTGCGCCGCCAGCGCGTCCCGGACCCGCCGCACCGTCTCGTCGAACGGCGCGTCCACTTCGGCCGTCCGGCCGTAGTCCACCGTCATGATCCGACCCTCGCTCTCCTGCGGCTTGCCGTCACGCCCGAGAATACACCCGGGGGTATCCGACCTGCTGTCTTCCGGCGTGATGGATACCCCGGGGGGTATTTGCGCAATCCGCCGGGCTCCGCCTACGGTGGTCCCCGTGATACCCCCGGGGGTATCTCCCGCGGTCGGCGAAGCGCGACAGGAAGGCTCGATCACATGACGTCCGCACCCTCGCAGGCAGCCGGGCCGCCCGGCCGCCGGCTGCACGACCCGGCGGCGCCCGCGCGTCCGGGACCCTTCGGCCGGCTGGGCATCCGGGCGGCGACCCACGCCAAGGCGGTCTTCGTCCTCTGGGTGATCGTGGTGGCCGCGCTCGGCGCGTTCGCGCCCAAGGTGGAGTCCGCCCTGTCGGGTGCCGGGTGGCAGGCCGACGGCTCGCAGTCGGTGGCGGTCCGGCAGATCGCGCAGCAACACTTCGGCGGCGACGCGTCGTCGGCACTCCAGATCGTGGTGCACGCCGACCGCCCGGTGAGCGACCCGGCCGTACAGCGGGTGATCGGGCAGGTGGAGGGGATCGTACGGGCCGACCCGCGGGTCGCCTCGGTCGTCGCCCCGCGGCCGGGAGCCACCGTCAGCCCCGACGGGCGGACCGCGATCGTCCTGGCCGGCGCCAAGGCGGACCCGAACGCGATGGTCCGCGCCGCCGACGACCTGAAGGGACCCCTGTCCGCGCTGACCGGCGACGGCGTCACCGTGCGCGCGACGGGCGCCTCGGTGCTGTGGAGCGACTTCAACACCGCCGACCACAACGCGATGATGCACTCCGAGATCCTGTCCTGGCCGGTGACCCTGGTCATCCTGGTGCTGGCGTTCGGCTCGCTCGTCGCCGCCGGGCTGCCGCTGCTGCTGACCATGGCCGGCCTCGCCGCCTCGGCGGGATCACTGGTGCTGCTCAACCGTCTGACACCGGTGTCGATCTGGGCCATGAACTTCGCGATGATGTTCGCCCTCGCCCTGGGCATCGACTACGCCCTGTTCATGGTCATGCGGTTCCGCGGCGCCCGGGTCGGGCGGGCCCGCGGCACCGTCGAGGCGGTGGCCGAGACCATGGACACCGCCGGCAAGGCCGTCGCGCTGTCCGGCGCGACCGTGCTGGTGAGCCTGTCCGCGGTGATGCTCGTGCCCTCCCCGGCGTTCCGGTCCATGGCCGGCGGCATCATGCTCGCCGTCGCCTTCGTCCTGGCCGCCACGCTGACGCTGCTGCCCGCGGTCCTGGCGAAGCTGGGGCACCGGGTGGACGCGGCGGCACTGCCCTGGGTGAAGGCGGGCGAGCACCGCTCGCCGCGGTTCGCGGCCTGGGGCGAGCGGCGCCATGGCCCACTCCGGCCGGATCGTCTTCGCGGCGGCCGCCGTCATGGTCGCCGTCTTCTTCACCTTCGCGCTGTCCGGACCGCTGCCGCCCAAGGAGATGGGCATCGTCCTCGGTGCGGCCGTCCTGCTCGACGCGGCCCTGGTACGGCTCGTCCTGCTGCCCGTCCTGCTCCGCCTCACCGGCCGCGCGGCCTGGTGGAGCCCGGCGTGGCTGCGCCGCCTCCTGCCCGACGTCCGCTTTTCCCACGGCTCGTACGGCTCCCACGGCTGAGCGGGCCGCCCCGGCAGGGGCCCGCGGGTGGGGCGCCGGCGACCCGGCACCCCACCCGGACGTCATACCCCCGGGGGTACACTGAACGGAGCTGGACGAGAGGAGTTGCGGCCATGGGAATGCCGGTTGACGAGGACTCGATGCAGTCGGTGCTCAACCGGCTGCGGCGGGCCCAGGGCCAGCTCGCCGGGGTCATAGCCATGATCGAGGCGGGCCGCGACTGCAAGGACGTCGTCACCCAGCTCGCCGCGGTCTCCCGCGCCCTCGACCGCGCGGGCTTCAAGATCGTGGCGAGCGGCATGCGGCAGTGCATGGCCGCGGCCGACGACACCCAGCCGCCCATGAGCGAGGCGGAGCTGGAGAAGCTGTTCCTCGCCCTGGCCTGAGCCCCTGGTGGCCGACGCGGGCGCTCAGAGGGCGATGTTCGCGTAGGTGACCTTCACCAGAGCCGGGCTCGCGGTGGTGCTCGTCGGGGCCGGGACGAAGGCGACCGTGCCGGTGCCGGAGCACGGCAGGTTCAGGCTGGTGGGGATCGCGGCCTTGACCGCGTAGCTGGTCAGCACCAGCGGCGCGGTCGTGGTCGCGCCGCCGAAGTCGACCCGTACGCTGTCGGCGGATTCGCCCGTGTACCCCACGCCGGCGGCGGAGGACGACGCGGCCGGCAGGACGTCCACGGTCTGCCCGGCGAGCGGGTGCCCGGTCTGGCCGATACCGACCGGGCCGGGGCAGGCGAGCTTGATCACGGCGTTGACCGAGGCCCCGTTGACCTCGCCGGTGAAGTACTGGTGCGGCCCGATCGGCGCCGGGTCCACCACGGCGGCGGAGGCCGCCGGCAAGCCGATGGCTCCACCGAACAGTGCCACTGCGGCGACCGTTGCGTACCGGGACGAGCGGCGGTGCGTGCTGCGCATGTCTACCTCCGAGTCGGCGCCCCGGACCCCCGAGGGCCCGCGGCTCAAGGGGCGAACCGTGCAGGAGCGCCAGCATCGTAGCCACCGCCCCGCCCCCCGGACCCGCACGATCCGGCCGCGTTCCCGTACGGCTCCGGCGTCGCCGGGAGCTGTCGGCGGAGGGGTGGGTTCCGGGGGTGCGTGGGGCGGGGGCACGACAGACTGGCCGCGTCGGGGGCGGCTGGAATCGGGGGGCAAATCGGTGGTCAGGTATGTGCATCATGAGCTGACGTCCGCGTGCATGGCCTTGTGCGCCACAGTTGTCGGGTCGGCGGTGACCTTCGGGATACGGGGGCTGCCGCAGGGGGTGCATGCGCCGTCGGCGCAGGGGGCGGTGTGGCTCGCGGGCTGCGCGGTCGTGCTGGCGGTGCTGGACGTGGTGGTGGAGGGACGGTCTTTCCGGACCGTGGTGCCATTGGAGGACCCCGATGCGGTTCTGCCCGCCGAGGACGCCTTACGGCATCACTTGTTCGACGGCGGGCTCATGACGGTCTTATTGCTGTTGATTCTGGTTTTTTCGCTGCCATGGAATTCCGTAGCCGCTTTGTGCTACCTGCCGTTGATCGGGATGTGGCTGCTCAACGCCGCGTACGGAACCTACTGGGAGCGCAGGCGCGGGCTGCTGCTGTGGCGGGGGCACGTCCCGGCGCAGCCGCGGGGCACAGGGCAGATCTACTATTCCTCCGTCCGCCGGCCGGCGCACGTTCCGGACAACTCCGGTGCCCGGAGCGACCAGTTGAGCTGACGGTGACGGGCCGGAAATGCCCGTGTGACCGGTCGCGGCGATTGGTAGGGTCGGCGCTGCGGGGCGGCTCCGAGGCGTGCTTCCTTCTCACTCTCTTTCCCATGGATAAAGTGCGCCCCATTTCCGCCCCGCATCCGGCCTGCACCCCGGCCCCCGTGCGCCGTCCGGCGCCCTGGCGCCCGGGCACGCCCGCTCGCGGGAAGCGGACGAAGCCCAGGCAGGCCCAGGGGGGAGAGGATCACCATGACCACGCAAGCCCTCAACGGCACCTCGCGCGCCTCGAAGAACCTGGCCGCGGTGCTGTTGGCGCGCCGCGGCGCGGTCTATGTGGCCGCCGGGACGGCCGACCCGTCCCCTCGGGTGCTCGCCGGCGTCTCCCTGCTGGAGAGCGACCTGCTGGAGAGCGGTTTCCTGATGTCCGCCGGCCTGCGCGCGGCCCTGTCCGCCCTGGACGCGGCGGAACTGGCCGCGGCCGGCACCGCGTTGCTGGCGGACATCGACGCCTGCCTCGGCGCGGACCGCGACCACACCCCGCTCTTCCGCGGCTTCCCGGTCTCGACCGCGGTCGACACGACGGCCTTCTACGTCGACCGCGTCCTGGCGCTGCTGTACCAGGCGCCCGAGCAGCCGTGCGTGCTGTGCGGCACCACCGGCAGCGTCCAAGCGGTCGCCCCGTGCGGCCACCTGGTGTGCGGCGACTGCTTCGACGGCATGGACTTCTCGGCCTGCCCCATCTGCCACCGGCGGATCGACCCGCGCGACCCGTTCCTGCGCCCGGCCCTCCCCCGGCCCGCCGCGTCGGTGCACCGGGCACTGCCGGAGCGGCTGCGCGTCCTGTCCCTCGGCGGCGACCCGGCCGCGCGCCGCGCCGACGCGGCGGCCGAACTCGGCGTGCTGCTCGCCCGTACCACCGCGCTCAGCCCGCAGGACAGCGACGACCTGGCCGTACTGCTCGACCAGGCCGGTGACCGCGGGGATCTGTCGTGGCTGCCCGGGACCGTCCCGGGCCGTGCGACGAAGGCCCGGGTGCTGGCCTGGCTGCTGGCGGACCCGCGGGCCTTCCCCGTCACGCTCCCGGCCGTCGCCGCCGCGGTCTCCACCGCCACCGACGTGCTGCGCCTGCTCTCGGTCCGCTCCGGCGGGGACCCGGGACTGACCGACGTGCCGCGCCTGACCGCGGTCCCCCGCCCGCTGCGCCGTACCCTGCTCGGCGCCCTGGACGCTCTGGACCCGGTGCTGGTCGCCGAGGACATGCGCCGCCACCGGCGCCGGTGGATCACGGCGGGCGAAGTCCTGCACCCCTTCGAGCACGCCGCCCGCCACCCGCGCGCCGCCCTGGCCTTTGCCGCACTGCGTGGCTTCCGTCCGCACGACGACGCCCTGTCCGCGGGTCTGCGGGCGACCGCGGCCGGCGTCCCGGGCGCCACCGCGGACGCCGACGGTGTCCGCCTCCCGGTGTGGGCGGCCCGGGTGGAGGCGGCCCTGGCCGGCGGCGACGTGCCCGGCGCTCTGGCGCTGCTGGCCCGGCGCCCCGGCGAACTGGTGCGCCGGCTGGACCACTTGCTGCGCCTGGCGGGCCCGTACGACGCCGATGAGGTGCTCGCCGCGCTCGGTACGGCGGTGCCCGCCGTGGCGCCGGCGGTGCTGCTGTCCGCGCTCGGCTCGGTGCGCACCCGTACCGCCCCGCACGAGGCACGGGTGTTCTTCCCCAAAGGCGGCGCGGCCAAGGCGTATCTCGCCGCCGACGAGCGCGGCGTACTCGCGGCCGATGTCGTCGAGCACGCGGCCGCGCTGCTCACCCGCGAAGTCCTGCGCCGCGCGGAGCAGTTGCCGGCCGTGGACATCGCGGTCGTGGACGCCGAACTGGACGGGCTGATCGCCCCCTTCACCGAGCGGACGGCGTCCCGGGCCCTGGTGACGCTGCCGCGCGGCAGCGAACTCCCGATCGCGCCGGGCCGTACCGTGCGCTTGTTCCTGCACTGGATGGAATCGCCCGCCTCCGGCCGTACCGACCTCGACCTGTCGGTCGCCCTCCTGGACCCGGACTGGGCGCACATCGGCACCTGCGACTACACCCACCTGCGCTACCGCGGCACCGCCGCCGTGCACTCCGGTGACCTGACCAGCGCACCGGCTCCGCGAGGCGCGAGCGAGTTCGTCGACCTGGATCTGGAGCAGCTCGCGGCGGCCGGCGTGCGGTACGCGGTGGGCGTCGTCTTCTCCTTCAACAGCGTCCCGTTCGCCGACCTGGCCGCGGCGTTCGCCGGGGTGATGGTGCGGGACGAGCCCGGCCGGCGCGGGCCGGTGTTCGATCCGCGGCAGGTCGAGCAGCGCTTCGACCTGACCGCCGCGGCCAAGGCATGTGTCGCGCTGGTGCTGGACGTGCAGGCGCGCACCATGCGCTGGCTCGACATCGTGCAGGGCGTCACCGGCACCCATCACGCCGTGCACCGTCACGCCGACGGCCTGACCGCGCTCGGCCGGCACCTGACCGCGCACTTCGCCTCCGGCGCCCGGGTCGGCCTGGGCGAGCTGGCCACCTGGCAGGCGGCGGCCCGCGCACGCACGGTCGTCCTGCGCCACCTGGACGGCTCGGCCTCCACCTACCGGCGCCGCCCCGACGAGGGGACGGCGGCCTTCGCCGAGCGGATCGGGACCCCGGCGACCGACACCCCCGAGGCCGATCCCGCGCGGGCGGAGCTGGCCTACCTGCTGCGCGGCGACCTTGACCTGTCCGGCGGGAGCGAGGCGTACGCGCTGTATCCGGCCGGACTCGATCCCCGGTCCGTGCGGCTGCTCGCCGCCTCCGACCTGGTCAGCGCGCTGGCCGTCCGGTAACCGGGTCGGCCGACGCGCGGCGGGGTCCCGGCCCGGGTCCGGCCCGGACCCGGGCCGGACCCGCGACTCAGTGCCGGACCGGACCCACGGGCTCGCGCAGGCCGCCCGCGACGACCCCGCCGAATCCGGGGTCGACCTTTCCGAAGAAGCTGTCGCCGAAGGCGGGGGTCAGCCCGCCGGTGCGGGCGCCGTTGTCGGCGCCGAGCCGAATGCAGCCGTCGAAGTGGGCGTAGACGTCCAGCGCGGGGCCGGAGGGGTAGGTGAAGCGCAGCAGGTAGCCGTCGCGGTCGGCCTGGTCGAAGCAGGAGCCAAGGGTGACGCTCGGGGGCTGCTTCGGGTTCGGCCGCGGGTCGGCCGGCTTCAGGCCCGGGCGCAGGGCCGCCAACTGGTCGAGGAGCTCGGTCAGCCGGCTGCCGGTGAGGCGGGTGGAGTGCGCGAGCCGGTGGTCCTCGTAGTGGCACACCGTGGCGCCGGACGGCAGGCCGGGCACCAGGTGCGCGGCGGCGCCGGAGCGCTGCGGCGCGCCACCGGGGCGCAGCGCATCCACATGGGCCGCGCAGCCGTTCGTGTCCACGGACACGATGCGGGCGGAGGCGATGACGGCCGCGGTGAGCGCCCGCGACCTGGTCCGTACGTCCACGAAGGCGTCCAGGCTCGGCACGGTCAGGGTTGTCCGGAAGAGTCCGTCGGGCATCCGCTCGGTGTGCACGGTGGCGGGCCGGCCGTCGACGGTGACCTTCCGGGCGGACGGGTCGGCCCGCTTGCCCAAGGTCCCGAACGTCACGGTCTGGGGCATCGGACCGGGAAGCTTGATCGCGCACGCCGCCGTCGGCCCCTGGTCGATCACGACGGTGTCCTTGACCGGTGTGCCGCACCGCAGCGCGTTCACGCCCCATCCGCTGGGCGCCTTCACCTGAAGGCCGTGGTAGGTCCAGGTCCGCATCGTGTCGGCGCCCGTGTGCGCGGCGGTCGTCCCGTGCCGCCCCCCGTGGCCGCTTGTCTCCGCGACGACGAAACCGGCGCCGACGGCGGCGACCACGGCGGCCGTCACGGCCAGCACCGCGCCCCTGCGCCTGCCGGCCCGCCGCCTGGCGGCCTTGGCCGACAGCGCGTCCAGCAAGGTCGCCGCGGACGGCGCGTGTTCGGCGTGCGAGCGCAACGCCTCGGTCAGTACGGCCCCGACCGCGCCGTTCTCCTCCGGCTGGTCCATCGTCATGCCTCCTTGACGTCGAATGTGCGCCCGGTGAACACGCCGAGCAGCGCGGGCTCCGCCCGCAGGGTGGCCAGCGCCCGGGCGGCCTGGCTGCGCACCGTCGCGGCCGCGCAGCCGAGCACCTCGGCGATCTGCGCGTCGGACAGGTCCTCGTAGAAGCGCAGGACGAGTACGGCGCGCTGGCGCCTGGGCAGGGTCGCCAGCAGACGCCACGCGGCCTCCTGCATGGCCACCCGCTCGCCGATGTCGCCGTCGGCTCCGGTGACCGGCACGCCGGTGTCCGCCGGAGCGGGCACTTCGGTGCTGCTGCGCCGCCGGCGCCAGCTCAGGTACTCGTTGAGGAGCATGCGTTTGACGTACGCGTCCGGGTGGTCCAGTGTCGCCACCCGCCGCCAGCGCCGATGCACGCGCAGCAGAACGTCCTGGGTCAGGTCCTCGGCGAGATGGCTGTCGCCGCTCAGCAGGTACGCCAGCCGCAGCAGCGCCGTCCCGCGGCCGCTCACGTACTCCTCGAAGGTTGGCCTCGCTGTCTGCGTCACGTCACTCCTCTGGAGTGCTCCAAGGTGCTCACGCCTCTCCAATGCGACGGGCGCCGCGAGTTGCTGCACGACAGGGACAGGTTCCCTGACGCGTCCTCGGCCCGGCAGCGTGCGGCGGTGCGGCCGGCTGCGGCGGTCAACCCAACTACCGCGAGTGACGTGCCTGTTGCCCAACCATTGCAGGTCTGCCTCTTTCACCAGCGTTCATCGAGCGCACGTGGCAGCGTCTTCTGCGCGTCTCGGTTGCTCTCCTTAATCAAGTGCGCCCCCTTGATCGAATTCATGGAAAAGGGGGGTGAATACCCCTGTCCCAGCACTTGAGTGAAGGATGAAATTGATGGTCCTGAACCATCGGTGGACCAGACCGGCACTGTTCGCGCTCGCCGCGACGACCGCCCTGACGGTGATCGCGCCCGCCGCCGCGTACGCGGACAGCGGCCACGCGGACACCGGCACGGCGGACAGCAGCCAGGCCGCTCCGGTCACCGGCGGAATCCCCCTGGTCGACACGGCCGAGAAGATCGGCCCGGGGATCAACCTGCAGCACGTGAAGGCCCTCGACCAGAAGGGCTGGTACGACGCGCAGTACCTCACCGTGAACCTGGCCAACAGCGCGGTCAGCACGAATCTGCTGACCTCCGGGCCGGTCGCCTCCGGCGGGCCGCTCAGCGCGGTCGCCAACAAGGCCGGCGCCGTCGCGGGTGTCAATGGCGAGTTCTTCGACATCGGCAACTCCAACGCGGCGCTCGGCGGCGAGGTCCAGGACGGAAAGCTGCTCAAGTCCGCTGACATCGGCGGCCGCGACCACGTGGGCGTCAGCAACGACGGCATCGCCCAGCTCGTGGACCTCACGGTCAATGCGAGCGCGAACTTCGCGGGCGCGGACCACAAGGTCCTGTCGATCAACGCGGCGGACGGCAGCGGGGTCCCCGCGGACGGCATGATCGCGTACACGTCCGCGTGGGGCACCTACAGCCGCAACCGTGCCCTGACCGGCGTGTCCAACGACCAGATCGCCGAGGTACTGGTCGAGAACGGCAAGGTCGTCTCGGTCACGCCGACCGGCCCGGCCGGCTCGGGAGCGATCCCGGACGACGGCTTCGTACTCGTCGGGCGCGGCGCCGCGGCGACCGCGATCCGCGCGCTGCAGCCCGGCGACCCGGTCGCGCTCAGCTACGCACTGGCGGACAACGTTGCCAAGACGATGAAGTTCGCGCTCGGCGACGGCGGCACCATCGTCTCCGGCGGAAAGGTCGTGAACGGCCTCGACACCTCGATCGCCCCGCGCACCGCGCTCGGCTTCAAGGACGACGGCCACACGCTCGTGCTCGCCACCTGGGACGGCCCGGGCGGCACCGGCAAGGGCGGCGTCGGGATCGACAAGGAGGCGCGCGACCTGGCCGCGATGGGCGTGCAGACCGCGGTCAACCTCGACGGCGGCGGCTCGACCACCATGGTCGCGCGCGCCCTCGGCGAGGACGCCGCGACCGTGCGCAACGTACCGTCCGACGGAGGGGAGCGCAGCGACCCGAACGGGGTGGGGGTCTTCGTCGCCAAGGGCGACGGCAAGCTGCACCAGCTCCTGGTCAAGCCCGCGGCCGGCGCGGCGGCGGCCGACGGCGGCGTGAAGGTCTTCCCGGGGATGCACCGCGCCCTCGTCGCCGAGGGCACCGACAGCAACCAGACGCCGGTGACGGTCGACCCGAAGTCCGTGCGGTGGAACGGGCACGGCGCGTCCGTCACCGACGGTACGCTCGCGGCCCCGGCCAAGGCGCACGGCACGATCACGATCGACGCGCACGTGGGCGGCAAGAAGGCGCGGCAGCAGGTCACCGTGCTCGACCCGGTCAGCAGCGTCGAACTGTCCTCCGAACGCCTGTCGATCGCCGACGCCACGCCGGACGACGCCGTCACGCTGTCCGTGACCGGCCGCGACGACCAGGGCTACACGGCCCCGATCGACCCGCGGGACCTGTCGCTGGACTACGACCACAGCGTCGTCGACATCCAGCCGGTGGACGGCAAGCTGAAGATCACCCCGCTCACCGACGCGGGCACGATCCTCACCGTCTCGGCCGGCGGCAAGTCGGTCCAGCTGCCCATCACCGTCGGCGTCCAGACCAAGACCGTCTACGACTTCGACGACGACGTGCTCGCCCGCTGGCACAACAACAGCACCGCGGCCACGACGTTCTCCAAGGACCCCGACGGCCTGCGGATCGACTTCAACGCGATGCGCAACGTGGGCATCACGGCGGCGTCGGCGGCCCAGCGCATCCAGGTGCCCGGCCAGCCGCTGCGCCTGCGGGTGCGGATCAAGTCGAGCATCAGCGTGCCGAGCGGCCTGACGTACCTGGGCTACTACGACGGGAACGGCAAGGCCAACGGCATCTACGGGACCGGCCTGACGGCGAGCAGCAACTACCAGTACGCGACGTTCACGCTGCCGGCCAACACCGCGTTCCCGATCTCGATCTCGAGCTTCCAGGGCATCAACACCAGCGTCGCCCAGCAGAAGGCGGGCACGTTCGTCCTGGACCGCGTCGAGGCCGACGTCCCGACGACGATCGACCTGCCCGCGCAGCCCGACCTCCAGCCCGACCCGCTCGTCTCCGACGACGGCTCGCTGCTCCAGGGCTCCGGCACGTGGAAGTTCGCCACGCTGTCGGACGTGCAGTTCACGGCCGACAACCCGGCGCTGTCCCAGGTCGCGACGGCCGCCATCGAGCGGATCCGCAAGACCAAGCCGGACCTGCTCGTCCTCAACGGCGACATCACCGACCGCGGCCTGCCGCAGGACCTCGCGCTGGCCCGCAAGGTGCTCACCGACGCCGGCTGCGATCTGATCCCGGTCGGCCAGGAGCCGGCGGAGTACAGCACGCCGGACCCGAAGGCCGGCTCGATCCCGTGCTACTACGTGCCGGGCAACCACGAGTCCTACGGTCTCAACAACGTCCAGCAGGACCTGACGAACTTCACCAGTGAATTCGGCCAGCCATACCGGACGTTCGACCACAAGGGCACGCGGTTCATCCTGCTCGCCAGCTCCCTCGGGACGCTGCACGGCACCGCGTGGGACCAGCTCCCGATGATGCAGAAGGCGCTGGCCGACGCCGAGAAGGACCCGACGGTCAAGAACGTCATGGTCTTCGCCCACCACCCGGTGGACGACCCCGCCGAGACCAAGTCCAGCCAGCTCGGCGACCGTGACGAGGTCTCGCTCATCGAGAAGATGCTGACGGACTTCCGCGACACCACGGGCAAGGGCGCCGCGATGGTCGGCTCCCACGCCCAGATCGCCAACGTCCACCGCGTCGAGGGTGTGCCGTACACGGTGCTGCCGTCGTCGGGCAAGGACCCGTACGGCACGCCGGACCGCGGCGGCTTCACCGGCTGGGTCGACTGGTCCGTCGACACCCAGCGCAACGCGGACCAGCAGTGGCTCGAGGCCGACGTGCGGGCCTTCGCGCAGTCCATCACGCTCGACACCCCGGACTCGGTCGAGGCCGGCAAGACGGCGCAGCTCTCGGGCAGCATCATCCAGCCGGAGGGTGTGTCGACCGGCACGCGTGTGGTGCCGCTGCGGTACCCGATGTCCGTCGAGTGGGGCGGCTCGTCCAACCTGGCGATCGGCAGCGGCAAGGCGGCCGTCGACAAGGCCCGCGACGAGGGCAAGGTCGCGATCCTCGACCCGCAGACCCGTACGCTCACCGCGCTGCGCCGCGGCTCGGTGACCGTCTCGGTGACGAACGACTCGATGCGCGCCTACACCGACGACACCTCGCTGGCGCCGATCACGACCTCGAAGACCATCCAGGTCGTGCCGTCCACCTCGAAGTGACCGCGGTCAACCCCGGATCGCGGCCGCGGCGGCCCTGCTGCTGAACGGTCCGCCGCGCGACGCGGCCCGGCTGAGGGCGAGCACCTTGGTGCTCGCCCTCAGTGCTGTACGGGCAGGTGTCAGCGCTGTACGCGGTGGGCGTCAGCGGATCGCCACGACCACGTGGCTGTCGCCGCACTGCCAGACCGGACCGGCGTGCGCGAACCCCGCCTGACGCAGCAGCCGTACGTGCCCGGACAGGGACAGGCGGGCGGCGCTTCCGGTGCCGGCCGGGGGACGGCGGCGGCGTTCGGCGAGGGCGTCGGCCAGTTCGGGTTCCTCGGCGACGGCCGTCCACCAGGAGGCCCAGTCCTCCGGGTCGTACGCGTGCAGCCGCTCGGCCCGGCGGTGGCCGACACGGCCGGTGAACTCGGCGAGCGCGGGGTCGTCCGGCGGCAGGTGGTCGCCGTTGACGAGGACACCGCCGGGCCGCAGGAGGGCTGCCAGCTCGCTGTAGGTGCGGCGCAGGGCGTCCAGGCTCAGGTAGTGCAGCGCGGTCGTCGACACCACCGCGTCCAGCGGCCGGTCCAGGCCGAGCGCCCCGGTCCAGCCCGGCTCGCCGATCACCGCGTCGACGTACCGGGCCGCGTCCGCGTGACGGGTGCGGGCCAGGGCCAGCAGCAGCGGGTCCCGGTCGACGGCCACGATGTCCGCGGTGCGCAGCCGCCCGGCCAGCCGGGCCGCGAGCGATCCGGGGCCGCAACCCAAGTCGGCGACCAGCAGCGGGTGCGCCCGGTTCGCGGTGACGTGCTCGACGACATCGGCGATCACGGTGAACCGGTCCTCGCGGTCCACCGCGTACCGCTGCTGCTGGTGTTCCCAGCGCTGCACCCATCGCTCGGCCGTTGCCAGGCTCAGCCCCATCGGGTCGTACCACCTTGCCGTCTCGCATCTGTCCGGTCTGTCGATCGGACTCTACAGGTGGAAACGGTTTCCATTCCGCATTGTGGGTTCCGAGGGGTGCCGGATCACCCGAGCGAGGCAAGGACGGACAGCAGCCGGTCGACCTCCTCCACGGTGTTGTGGACGTGCAGGCTCACCCGTACCGAGCCGGCGCTCTCCCCCGCGCTGCCCTGGCAGTGGTTGTCGGAGCGGACCATGAAGCCGTGGCTGAACAGGATGAACCCCAGGTCGCCGGAGGGGATGCCGTGATGCCGGAAGGTCACCACGCCCTTGCGCCGCTGGACGGGCGAGTCGGCGGCCAGGCTGGTCCGGCAGCCGAGGATCTCGTACGCCGCCAGGTGCCGCAGCGCGTCGGTGAACCGGGCCGCCAGGGCGACGGTCCAGCGCTCGATCCGCTCGACACCGGCGGCGTCGAGCCAGTCCAGCGCCGCGGCCAGCGAGACGATGCCGACGGTGTTGGGGGTCCCCGACCAGCCGCCCGGGACGAACGCCGGTCCGCGCGCCTGGCGGGCCCAGACCGCCCCCGTCCCGGGCAGGGCCATCGCCTTGTGGCCGGAGAAGACCACGAAGTCGACGTCGGCCCGGGGCAGTTCGCCGCCTCCGGCGAGCGAAACCGGCAGGTGCCCGATGCTCTGGGCGGCGTCCAGGCAGATGACCGCGTCGGGGCCGACGGCCCGGCGGACCCGGTGGACGTTCATGTCGCCGCCGTAGACGTGGTGGACGTGGGTGACGGCCACGAACCGGGTACGGGGTCCGGCCAGGTCCGCCAGCGCGATGTGGTCGTAGTCGCCGGAGCTCGCCTGGTACGGCATCGGCAGGACGCGGATGTGCACGCCCCGGTCGGCGAGCAGCCGTTCGGCCTCCCGCCAGGGCGAGATGTTGGCCTCGTGGTCGGCGAAGGGGACGATGATCTCGTCGCCGTCCCGCAGGAAGCGGGGCAGCCAGTCGAGGGCGATGGCGCGCAGCCCCTCGGTGGTGCCGCTGGTGAAGTGCACGGCCGACGTTCCCGGGTCCGGGTCGTTCAGGAATCGCCGGACCCGGTCGCGGGCGCCTTCGACGGCCTGTGTGGTCCGGTTGGCCCACGGGTAGGTGCCGCGGCCGGCGTTGGCGTTGGTCGTGGTGAGGTAGGTGTGCACGGCGTCGAGGACGGCCCGCGGTTTCTGGGCCGTGGCGGCGTTGTCCAGGTAGGCGAGGTCCGGGTTGCCGGTGATGATCGGGAACTGGTCGCGCAGGGCGCGCTGCCATGCGCGCAGGCTGTCCAAGGCGTGCGGGTCGTTCGGTTGGTCCAGGGCGTACGGTTCGTCGGTGAGCGGGCCGTCGTGCGTCCCGGGTACGGTCATGGCGGTCAACTCCAGGTCGGTGCATGTCACTTGGGTCACTCCGGGTCACTGCACAACGGGTTCAGTCCCGTACCAGCGGGGCGCCCGCGTCGCGCCAGGCGACGATGCCGCCGGTGAGGCTGCGGACCTCCGGGTGTCCCATCCGGGTGAGCAGCGCCGCGTAGCGGGCCGACTTCTCGCCCACCGGGCAGGCCAGCAGCACCGGGCGGCTGCGGCTGAAGGGCAGGCCGCCGCGCAGGAGTTCCTCGAAGACCTCGTCGACGATGTTGACCGATCCGTCGATGTGCAGGGCGGCGTACGCGAAGGTGCTGCGCAGGTCGACGACGAGCGGCCGGCCGGTGGCGATCCACGCCTGGGCGTCGGCGACCCCGATGGCGGGGGCCGCGCGTACCTCGGCGTCGGACAGGTCGGCCGGGGAGTTCCGGCGCGGGGGCCGGCCGAACAGGTCCGGGCGGCGCTCCCGGACGTAGCCGATGTAGCTCTCGACACGGTCGCAGACGACGAACACCGCCGACTGGCGTTCGGTCAGTTCCGCGTCGAGGGCCCCCAGCCGGCGCACGGCACCCTGGTAGGCCGCTCCTCCGGTGGGGCCGGCCAGGATGCCGCACCGGCGGTTGAGGGTCAGCATCCCCTCGATCGCCTCGTCGGCGCTGACGGCCTCGATCGCGTCATAGGTGCCGGGGTCGAACAGGCCCACCTCGTGCACCTCGTCGATGGTGCGGATGCCGGGGATGAAGTCGGACTTGGCGGCGACCAGCCCCAGGACCCGTACGGCAGGGTCGGTTTCGCGCAGCGCGCGGGCGATGCCGGTGGACGATCCGGCGGTGCCCACGCCGGCCACGAACCAGTCCGGTGCCCGGCCGTCCAGGTCCTTCACGATCTCCGGGCCCGTGCCGGTGAGGTGGGCCTCGACGTTGTGCGGGTTGAAGTACTGGTCGGTGTGCAGGTAGTCGCCTCCCGGCTCGGACAGGGTGCGGTGGAAGAGGGTCAGCGGGTCGTCGGTCGCGGCCGGGTCGAGGCACTCGCTCTGTCCGGGCAGTTCCTCGATCTCGGCGCCGAGCAGCAGCAGGAGGTCCTTGATCTCGGGGACCCGCATCCGGTTGGTGACGCTCTTGAACCGCAGGCCGTGCATGCCGGCGAGGACGGCCAGCGCCTTGGCGGTGTTGCCGCTGGACAGTTCGACGACCGTGCTGCCGTGCTCGACCGCGGCCGCCAGGTGCGGGCGCGCCATGTTCCAGGCCGCCCGGTCCTTCACCGATCCGAACGGGTTGAACAGCTCCAGCTTGGCGTAGAGGTCGATGTGTTCCAGGCCGTGCACGGCCGGGTCGATGCGCACCAGCGGGGTGTTGCCGATGGCCTCGGTGATGCTGTCGTATCTCACTGCGTTCCCCCCACGGGTACGGTCGGCCAGTACTCGTCGTCCAGACACCATTGCCACGAGCCGCCCTCCTGCCAGGCGGCGACCTTGCGTGCGGCGGGCTGTTGCTGGGCGCGGGTGGCCCGGAAGTCCATGCAGTAGCCCGCGGTGTTCGCGAAGGCCAGCAGGTCGCCCGGCTCGGGGCGGCGCGGCAGGAAGACCGTCCTGCGGGTGATCAGGTCGGTCTCCAGACACAGGCTGCCGGCCAGATGGACCGCGACCGGCCCGTCGCCGGCGCGCCCGCCCGCCGGATCGCGCGGCACGACGACCGGGTCCACGAGCACCCCGTGGTCCTCCAGGGCCACGTCGTCGGCCTTCGCCGCCAGCCGCACCAGGAGCTGCGCACCCGCGTCGTCGGCGCGTACTTCCAGCACCTTCGCCACGGTCACCCCGCACTGGTCCACCAGCGCCCGGCCGGGTTCGGCGTGCAGGTCGTAGAGGTGTTCCAGCAGCAGGGCGGCCAGCGGGCGCCCGCCGAAGGAGGCCGCCGGGCGCGAGAGGAGTTCGTCGAGGTATCCCGCTCCGGCGACCGGGCGGTGGGCGGGGTAGAGCCCGAGGGTGCCGCGCAGCGTGCCGCCCTCGTTGCGCAGTCCGTAGCCGTGTCCGCCCCAGGTCAGCGGCGGGCGGGTGCCCAGGACGGCGTCGGTGAGCGCGGTCGTGTACCGCTCCCACTGCTCGCGCTCGTCGACGTAACTGACCCCGAATCCGCCGCCGACGTCCACCGCGGCGGGCCGCAGTCCGCGGCCGCGGCACTCCTCCAGCACCCGCAGGCATCCTTCGAGGGCCACCGCCTTCTCGTCGAGGCCGGTCGTGTCGAGGTGGTATGCCACACCCACCAACTCCACCGCGTCGCCGTACCGTTCGACCTCGTCCAGCAGCGGCCCCACGTTCGCCACGGGCGAACCGAAGCGGCTGCGGCGGCTCAGCACCCGTACGCCCGTCGACTCGAACCCCGACAGCCGCAGCAGGATCCTGGCGCGGGAGAGCGCGTGCCCGCGTACCAGCGAGACGAGGTGTTCCAGCTCGGCGCGGCTGTCGACGGCGACGGTGACCGACGTGCGCGCGGCCAGCCACAGGAAGGGCGGGTTCTTCGGTCCGGTGGCGACGATGCGGTCCGGCGTGAAGCCGGCGCCGAGCGCATGCTGGAGCTCCGTCAGCGACGCGACGTCCACTCCGGCGTCCGTCGCGGCCAGCCTGCGCAGCAGCGCCCTGGATCCGCTGGCCTTGTGCGCGAACCAGACCTGCCCGGACAGGTGATGCGCGCGGTACACCGAACGGAATCGCTCCACATTCGCCGCGATCCGGTCGGGAAGAAGCACGTTCAGCGGTGACCCGAGCGCATTTGTCAGCGTGTGGAGCAACCCCGGCGACTCCAGCAGTGAGCGCAACGGCTCTTCGAGCCGCGGCTCCAGATACAAGGGCTCCTCGCCCATCCCCGGTCCCTCCCCAGAGCGCTACGCCCCGAATCCGGGCGTACGGCCCTCCGCTGTGCGCGCAGGGCCGTACGACGTGTTTCCCCGCGCGGTTTCGCTTCACACCCGGGACACCTCCCGGAAGTGCGTCACGGGTCGGTTTTCCGGCAGGCCCGGGCAGATCTCTCACTGCGGGAAAGTTCCGGTTTCAGCGAGGTTGTTCCGATGCCCGTGGCGTATGCACGCAGCCTCTCGGTGTCCGGCCGTCCGGGTGTGACCTGCCGCTTTCCTGGTCCGGCCGGCGCCTGGGCAACGGCGCCGATCGCCGCGGGACGGCGATCGGCGGGGTTTTCGCTTTGGCGATTGTCAGCCGGTCACCGGGCCGATCACCGAACAGGTGCCCCACTCTCCCGCTTCCGCATCCAGTCATGGAAATCACTTTCACCGGCCCGGCGGGAGAATAAGGCGGAAGGAGTCCCGGGGCGGGCACCTGAGAATGATTCTCAGCTGGACCGGCGGGCGGCCGCTCGCGTTGTCAGCCGAGAATCGTTCTCACGTACGCGCACTTCCGGCAGCGTAAAACTTCCCTTCTCCATTCGGGGTCGGCGATGGCTCAATTGACGGATGGAGATCGGCGAAGTGTGGGCTTTCCGGCCGGACCCCGGAACGGCCGGCGGCCCGGTGCACCGCGTCCGGATCGTCCGGATCGGCGGCGTGCTCAGATCGGGCCAGGCGCGTATCGCGTTTCTCGACGGCCCGCAGGAACTGGAGTGGGCGGACCAGCGCGGTCTCGTGGCGCCCTGGGATCAGGCCGGCGCGTTCCTGGACGACGAGCGCCGCACGGCGGAGGTGGCCGCCGCGTCCCGGTCGGTCAGGGGCAGCGTGGAGTTCGAAGCCGCGCGCCTGGTACTGAGTGCCGCGCGCCCGCGGGGCCGGGTGAGGATGCGGGGCCGGATCGCCGACGCCGGCGTTCTGGAGATCAGGAATCTGGACCCGACCTGCTCCTGGCTGGCGATCAGCGCGCACCAACTGCGCCGCGAACCCCTGGCGTTCGAGGACCGGCACGGGCGGTACCTGGCGCCCTGGCCGGTGACGCTCCAGGTCGCACGGCGGGTGGCCCGGGTGTGCCGCGAGGACGTCCTGCGCGAGGCCCACCGCCGCGAGCCGGGCCTGCGCACGGAACAGCCGGCGCCGCCGTGGCGCCGGAGCCGGGCCGACTCCGCGCAGGCCTTCCGGCAGTCGGTGCTCGCCGTGGTCCGGGAGTGGTGCGCGTGATGTCACTTCTCCTTCTCCGCGCGGCGCTTGGCGAGGCAGTCCGGGCAGACGCCGGTCAGTTCGACGGTGTGGTGGACCTCGGCGTAGCCCGAGGAGTCCGCTGTCGCGGCGGCCCATGCCTCCACGAGACCGGCGTCGACGGGTACGCCCTGGCCGCAGGACCGGCACAGCAGGTAGTGGCGGTGTTCCCGGCTGGGGCGGTAGCGGAAGAGGCGTTCGCCGCCGGGTTCCCGCACGACGTCGGCGCGGCCGGCCTCGGCGAGCGCGGCCAGCGTGCGGTAGACCGTGCTCAGGCCGACGCGCTCGCCGGCCGCGGCCAGATGGATGTGCAGTGCCTGGGCGCTGACGAAATCCCCGCTGCGGATCAGGGCGGTGAGCACGGTCGTGCGCTGCGGCGTGCGGCGGCCGATCACGTACGCCTCGGCCGGTTCGTCACTCGGGTCGTCCGGCGCCATGTCAGGCCGCTCCGGCGCGGGCAGGGCGGCGCGGGCCGCCGGATCCGGCGCGGACACCGCCCGGCCCGGCAGGGGCACCCCCTGCCGGGCCGGCGGCCGTGCCGGGTCGGCGCAGCTCTCTCACCTGCGCGGTCACTTCCCGGTGGCCTGGGCCAACGCCTTTTGCAGTCCGGTCAGTTCACGGACCTGCCAGTCCTGGAACGAGGCACCGGCCGGCGTCAGGGTCTCGGTCACCGTCGCCACCGGAATGCCCGCCGCCTTCGCCTCCTTCACCTGCTGCTGCACATCGGGCGTGGCGTTCTGGCTGTTGTAGACGTAGACCTTGATCTGCTTGCCCTTGATCTGCCCGTCGATCAGCGCCTTGTCGCGCGCGGTGGGGTCGCTGCCCTCGCTGACCGCGCTCAGGAACGAGTACGGGGTGAGCATCTTCAGCCCGAGCCCGTCGGCCAGCGGGCTGACGATGGACTCCGAGGCGCCGATCGGGGTGCCCGCGTACTTCGACCTGATCTGCGAGACCAGCCGGTTGTACGAGCCGAGGGTCTGCGTCTCGAAGGTGTTCTTCAGCGTGTCGAAGTCCGCGGAGTCCGCCGGGTCGAGCTTCTTGTAGTCGGCGGTGATGCGCTCGATCACCGCGTGCACGTCGGCCGGGGAGTACCAGCGGTGCGGGTTCCCGCCCGCCTTGACGCCCACCAGGTCCCCGACGTTCAGGTCCGTACGGCCCGACCCCGCGCCGGCCGCCAGCAGCTTGCCGGCCCACGCGTCGTACCCGATCCCGTTCACGATCGTGTACTGCGCACCCGCCACCGTGCGCGCGTCCGCGGCCGTCGGCTCGTAGTCGTGCGGATCGGCGTCCGGGTTGTCGATGATGCTGGTCACCTTGACGTGCCCGCCGCCGAGCTGGCTCGCGATGCTCCCCCAGAAGTTCTCGGCGGCCACCACCTGGATGACCTTCCCGCCCCCGGAGCCGGAGGACGACGAGCTGCCGGACTTGCCGTCAGCCGTGGAACCCGAGGAGGACGACGTCGAACATGCGGTGAGGGCCGCCGCGGCGAGTACGGCGGTGCAGCCGAGGGCGGGTGACCACAACGGTCGGCGGGCGGTCGGGCGGGAGGGGGCAGCCTTCATGGCGCGGGAAACTCCTTGATCGGGCCGCGTCGGTATGCGCATCAGGGGGCGCACCCACCGGCACGGCTGGGTGGCTCCTCACGCTAGATGGAAACGACTTTCACCACCATCATCGCCAGCATAAATATGAAAATCGTTGCCATTTCTTGATCCAGCCGCCCCCCCTCATCCCTGGTCCGCGAACTGTCCGAGGGCGGCAGACGTGTCCACGAACTCGTCACCGCCCTCGGCGTCGGTCAGCCCCTGGTGTCCCGGCTCCCGCGCGTGACACCGGCCCTTCGTCCCCCCTATTGCATCCGGAAGCCCGCGGGTCCGCGCACCGCGGACGCGGCGAGTTCCTTGATCCGGGCGACGGACACGGGCACGCCGGGTGCCTGCTGGAACCAGGCCACCAGGTCCGTCGGGGCGAGGCCGGTCGGCGGCTGTCCCACGTACGGGAGGGCGTACAGCGGGGTGTTGGGTTCACTGCGCCAACTGTCGGCCAGCGAGCCGAGGTCCACCGTGTCGAAGCCGAGGACGTCCAGCAGGTCGGCCACCTCTTTCTTGGCGCCCGGGTCGTCGCCGGACAGCGGCAGTGCGGTGCGGTCGGGGGCTCCGGCCGGGCGGAAGAGGCTCAGCAGTTGCTTGGGGCCGATGTTGTGCAGGGCCTTGACCACCCGGGCGCCGGCGAGGTGGCGCTGCACCAGTTCGCTGGAGGTCAGCTCGTCGCTGTCCAGCTCCGGGAAGCTCCAGCCGGGAATCAGCGCGTAGTTCATCGGGTCGATCACGGTCTTTCCGGCCAGCTCGGCCCGGGGCAGCCGGTCGTGGGCGACCAGCGGTACGGACGCGAGGACCAGGTCACCGGCGCTCGCCGCTTCGGCCGGGGTGGCCGCACGGGCCCGCTCGCCGAGCTCGGCGACGAGACCGGCCAGACTCCGCGGGCCGCGCGAGTTGCTCAGGACGACGTCCAGGCCGGCGTCGACAGCACGGCGGGCGACCCCGGCGCCGACCATTCCGGTGCCGATGATGCCGAGCGTTGTTGTGCTCACTTGTGTTCTCCGTTCCCGTTCCCGTTTCCACGCGCCACGCCCCATGTGCCAGGCGCCACGCGCCACGCGCCACGACAGCCGGCGGCTGGGCCCGCGGCGGCGCGCTCGTACCCATCACAGCCCGGGTGACCTGCGCGAACAATGAGCACAAGCGCTCGGCAGCGATCACATCATGTGATAGATCAGAAGGGTGGAACTGAGGACGCTGCAATACTTCGTGACCGTCGCCGAGGAGCTGCACTTCGGGCGGGCGGCGGAACGGCTGCGCATCGTGCAGCCGGCGGTGAGCCAGCAGATCAGCCGGTTCGAACGCGAGCTCGGCGTGCGCCTGCTCGACCGCAATTCACGCCGGGTACGGCTCACCCCCGCCGGCGAACGCGTGCTCGCCGCGGCCCGTGAGACGCTCGCCGCGGCGGCCCGGGTGCGCGTGGTCGCCGGGGAACCAGCGGCCGTCCTGCGGATCGGGGTGGCGTCCTGCGTCACCGGGCGGCTCGACCGCGCGATGAGCCGCCTGCGCGACAGCGAACGGCCCGCCGAGCCGGAACTGGTCGACCTGCCGGTGACCGCGCGCCTGGATGCCGTCCGCAACGGCGAGCTGGATCTGGCGCTGGTCCGCGGCGCGGTCACCTCCACGGGGCTGACCGTGGTGCACGCCTGGTCCGAACCTCTGCACGCGGTGCTGTCCCGCGCACATCCCGCCGCCGGCAGACCCGCGATCGGCCTGCGCGACCTCGACCCCTACGGCCTACGGCTCCCCGCCCGCGACACCGACCCGCCGATGCACGACGCGATCCTCGCCGCCCTGCCCGTGGCGCCGCTGCGGCCACCCGCCGGGGACATGCTCAACGTGCTGTTCGAGGTGGGCCGGGACCCCGCGGGCTGGACCCTGCTGCCCGCGGAGCAACTCGCCGGCTCGCGTTCCGAACGGGTGCTCCAAGTGCCGCTCGACCCGCCGGTGACCGTCGACGGCCACGTCGTCACCTCGCTCGCGACACCGGACCAGTGCGTGGTGTCGTACGTGGCCGCGTTCGCGGACTGACCCGCGGCCGCACGTCTCCCACCGGTACGGCCGAGGCGCGCGGTACGACTCAGGCTCTCGGCTCAGCCCTGGGCGGTGGGCCGGACGACGATTTCGCCGACGTCCACGGTGTCGGGCTGCTCGATGGCGAAGGCGACGGCGCGTGCGATCGCGTCCGGCGGCATCGCGATCTCGTCGCGGCGGGCGATCAGTGCCGCGGCGGTCTCGGGGCTGCCGCCCTTGCCGACGCCTTCGGTGTTCGTGAAGCCGGGCGATACGAGGGTGACGCGCAGCTTCGGGCCCGCCTCCTGGCGCAGGCCCTCGGTCAGGACCTTGACCGCGGTCTTGGTCGCCGCGTAGACGGCCTGTTCGGGCACGACCCGGTAGGCGGCGGTGGACGCCGTGTGGACGAAGTGGCCGGAGCCCTGCGCGCGGAAGACCGGCAGCGCGGCGGCGATCCCGTTCAGCACGCCCTTGAGGTTGACGTCCACCATCAGGTCCCAGTCGTCGACGCGCAGGTCGTCCAGCGGCGATACCGCCATGCTCCCGGCGTTGGAGAACAGCACGTCCAGCCGGCCGAAACGCTCCCGTGCGGTCGTCACCAGGCGTTCCATGTCGCCGCGCTCGCGTACGTCCGTCCTGACCGCGACCGCTTCGCCGCCGGTTTCGCGGATGCGCTCGACCAGCGTCTCCAGCCGCTCGACGCGACGCGCGCCGAGTACGAGGCGGGCGCCGCGCTCGGCCAGATGCACCGCCGTGGCCTCGCCGATCCCGCTGCTGGCACCGGCGATCGCGACGACCTTTCCCGACACTCCCGTCATGACGTCCTTCCTCCGGACCCGTAGACTGAAACGGACACGCGTCCGCATCAATCGAGAGGCTACCCGGACATATGTCCGCTTCGCAAACGGAGCAGCCCGGCACGCCCCGCCCACGGGCCGACGCCGCGCGGAACCGCGCACGACTGCTCGAGGTGGCACGTGCCGCGCTCGGCGGGGACGGCGAGACGACGATGCAGTCGATCGCCAAGGCCGCGGGCGTCGGCCAGGGCACCATCTACCGGCACTTCCCGACGCGCGAGGCACTGCTGCTCGAGGTCTACCAGGCCGATTTCGACGCGCTCGTCACCGCGGCGTACACGCTGCTCGAAGACAGCACGCCCAGGGCGGCGCTGCGCACCTGGTTCGACGAGCTCGCCGTCTTCGGCCGCAAGAAGCACGCCCTGTCCCAGGTGCTCGACGCGGCGACCCGGGCGGAACTGCACAACGCGCAGTACGACCGGATCATCGAGGCGATCGACGCCATCCTCCGGGCCGGCGTCGAAGCGGGGGAACTCCGTCCGGACCTCGGGCCGGAGGAGGTCCTGCCCCTGGTCAGCTTCCTCTGGCAACTGGACACCCGCTCCGATCCGCGCATCCCGCACCTGCTGGACCTGGTCCTGGACGCGGCGTCCGCCCGAACCTGAAGGGACGTCAGCGGGCGGCCCAGGAGGAGCCGGGGACCTCGCGCCGCGCCCAGGCGGCGAAATCCGTGGCCGGGCGGCCGAGGATCCGTTCCACGCCCGCGGACACGTACGCGTCGGCGCCGGAGCGGATGCCGTCGAGCATCGCCATCCGCCACCGGACGTAGCCCTCCGGTGTTCCGGCCGCCCGCAGCCGGGCGATGTGGGCCTCCCGGTCCTCGTCCTCGAAGCGGACCGGTACGCCGGAGGTGTCGCTCAGGATCGCGGCGGCCCGGTCGAAGGTGAGCGCGGACGGCCCCGACAGCGCGATCGACTCGCCGGTGCACAGCCGGCCGGCCAGGACGGTCGCGGCCACCTCGGCGATGTCCCGCACGTCGATGAAGGGTTCGGCCCCGGCCCCCACCGGAGCGCGGACCGTGCCGTCGACGGGGGCGAACATAGCCTCCGTGAAATTCTGCGCGAAGTGCGAGGGGCGCAGGATCGTCCAGGCGACGGGCCCGCCCGCCAGCGCCTGCTCGGCTCGGTCGACGGCGCCTCCGGGCAGGAACTCCACGCCCCGCGCCGACAGCAGGACCGCGTGCCGTACCGAGGCCGCGGCGGCGGTCTCCAGGAAACCGGTCAGCCGGTCGCTCCAGTCGCGGGCCGACCCGGGACCGACGACGAACACCCCGTCCGCGCCGGCCACCGCGCCCGGCCACGTCGCGGGGTCGTGCCAGTCGAAGCGGGTCGTGGAGCCCCGGCTCGCGGCGACCGCCAGGTGACCGCGCGCGGTGAGCTCGTCCATCAGGCGGCGTCCGACCTTGCCGCTTCCTCCGAGAACAACGATTCGTGCCATGCCGGCCACATTAGGCACCGGGCCGTGGATGACGAATGGCAATTCCGCTCAGGATCATTCGTGTTCGTCCATCCGCCACTACCCTCGGTGGGGTGGACCTGCTCAGTGACCAGCTCGCCCGGGCCCGGGCGAAGGGCGCGGTGTTCTCCACGCTGCGCCGGGTCGCTCCGTGGGGTCTGGGCTTCAGCGGGCAGCGTCCGCTGACCGCGCACATCCTGCTCGACGGCGAGGGCTGGGTCGTGGACGACGCGCACCCGCCGCTGGCCTTGCGCGCCGGGGACGTCCTGCTCGCCACGGCCGGGGCACCGTACCGCGTCACCAGCCACCCCGACGCGGACGCCGTACCCATCGCCGATGCCCGCCATCAGGGCTCCGACGACCGGCCGGGCCCCGCCGCCCGGATCCTGTGCGGTGCCTACGTGGTCGACGGCAGCGTGGGGACCATGCTCCTCGGCTCGCTGCCCCGCTACGTCCACGTCCCCGCGGACCGGCAGGATTCGCAGCACCGCGCCGCGATCGCCCTGCTCGGGGCGGAGGCCGGCAAGGACGGCAGAGAAGGCCGGCACGACACGGACGGCGTCGGCCGGCAGGCCCTCCTGGACCGGCTGCTGGACCTCAACCTCGTCTACGCCCTCAGGACCTGGTGGCAGCAGGACCGGCAGCACGCGCCCGGCTGGTACCGGGCCCTGGCCCACCCCGGGCTCAAGCGGGTCATCGAAGCCGTCCACCAGGACCCCGGCGGGGAATGGAGCCTGGAACGGATGGCCGGCACGGCGGCGATGTCCCGGGCCGCGTTCGCCGCCGCCTTCAAGGAGGTCGTCGGCGAGCCCCCCGCCCGTTACCTGCGGGCCCTGCGCATGGCGCTCGCCGAGGACGCCCTCCTCCGTACCGACGCCACCCTCGGCGCCATCGCCGCGGACGTCGGCTACCGCAACGAGTTCGCCTTCGCGACCGCCTTCCGCCGCGACCACGGCGTCGCGCCCGGCCGCTGGCGGTCCGCGTACGCCCGCACCTCGGCCATGCTTCCCGGCGCCGGGGACGAAGACGGCCTGTGACGGCGCACCGCTCCGCCGCTTTCCCGGGCCGTGGGACGTCCGGAAAGCCGCACGACCCCGGTCCCGCGCCAGTGGCCCGGGACCGGGGTCGCCGCTGACCGTGTGAATCGGCCGGACGGACGCCGGGGCTCAGCTCAGTGCGAACTTCTGCGCCGCCGTGCCGTTGCAGTCCCAGATCTGCAGCCGGGTGCCGTTGGCGGTCGCGCCGCTCGGCGAGTCCAGGCAGCGGCCGGACTGCGGGTTGAGCAGCGAGCCGTCGGACTGCTGGACCCAGACCTGACCGCCGGCGGTGTTGCAGTCCCACAACTCGACCTGCGTACCCGCGGCCGTGCCGTTGCCGTTGATGTCCAGGCAACGGCCCAGCGTGGTCAGCCGGTTGGTGGAGGTGTGCACCCAGTGCTGGTCCAGCGCGTAGGACTGGCAGTCCCAGAGCTGGGCCGCGGCGCCGTTGCCGCCGACGTCGTCGGCGGAGATGTCCAGGCACTTGGCGCCCGGGCCGGCGACCATTCCGCCGCCGTTGACGGTGAACTTCTGCGCCGCGGTCCCGTTGCAGTCCCAGATCTGCAGCCGGGTGCCGTCGGCCGTGTTGCCGCTGGGGTCGTCCAGGCAGCGGCCGGACTGCGGGTTGAACAGCGAGCCGTCGGACCGCTGCACCCACTTCTGGCCGCCGACGCCGTTGCAGTCCCACAACTCGACCTGCGTACCCGCGGCCGTGCCGTTGCCGTTGATGTCCAGGCAACGGCCCAGCGTGCGCAGCGACCCGTCGGACTCGTGGGCCCAGTGCTGGTCGGCCGCGTAGCTCTGGCAGCCCCAGAGCTGGACGGCGGCGCGGTCGCCGGCGACGTCGTCACCGGCGACGTCCACGCAGGCCCCGCCGGGCGCGGAGATCGTCGACGGCGCGACGCCGGCCGTGTCGCCCGCGTAGCCGGCGGACACGATGTTCGCCTGCACGGCGTTGTCGGCGGCGTCCGAGGGGTAGCCGGAGGTGATCGCGCCCTCGAAGAAGGAGCCGCCGGCCCGGTTGCTGTTGTCGCCACCGGTGCCCAGCACGATGGAGCCCTCCTGGCGCATGGGCGCGTAGCCGCTTGGCAGTGCGCCGTTCCACCAGGTCGTGAGGCCGCCGGATTGGGAGTTGCCGCCCTTGAGGGCGAAGCTGGTCTGGCCGTTGTTCTTCAGCAGGGCGGTGACGAACGCGCTGGAGTTGCCGCCGTTGACGCTGTGCGCGTTGGTGTCGGCCTGGAAGATGCCGTTCTCCAGGTCGGCCTGCACCCACGGCCCGCTCCCGTGGCAGGGGTTGCACGCCGTGATCGGGGAGATGTTGAGCGCGTCCATGTGACCGGCGCCCGTGTCCTCCTCGTTCGCCTCGACGTTGCCGAAGTCGAAACAGCAGTCACGAATGGTGTGGGTGCCGCTGGTCACCATGTACATGCCCTCGGCCTGCCCATTGGTGGCGACCCCGGCCCCGCGGGCATGGCGGTATCCCTGCCCCGGCTGGATGTAGACGCCGTACACCGCGTGACCGGCCACGGTGACATGCAGGACGTTGGCCATCGCACCGACGTTGGCGGCGCCCGCGGTGCCGGCGCCGGCGATGGTCAGGTCGTTGTGCCGCGGCGACTGGTCGTAGATCTTGGTGATGACGCAGACGGCGCCGTTGCAGAAGGCGTTCTGCGCGCCCGCGTCGGCGTAACCGCCGGCGGCCACCGGTCCGATGTCCAGCGTCGCGTTGTCCCGTACCCGGACGACCTGGTACAGGCCCCCGTCGTACGAGGAGTACAGCGCGCGGACCGTGCTGAAGGCACCCACACAAGGGGTGCCCGCGTCGCCGTAGATGTCACAGGGAAGCGTGCCGGCGGCGTGCGCCGGCCCGCTCACGCCGATGAGCAGACCCAGCGTCAGGCCCAGGGCCCCGCCGAGGGCGAATAACGCGCGGCGGAAACGCCGAAGTGCCGAGCGCAGGTGGGTGCGTGGGGGGTGATCGGTCATCGTCGACCCTTTTCCGTCGGGAGTGATGCGGCGTCGAGGAGTGGGCGATGTGCGACGCGGCGTGCGAGGTACGGCGTGCGGCGTGCGGCGTGCGATGGGGGGCGTGCGTCGTGCGCCGTACGAGAAAGCGACCAGCGGCGTGCGGTACGGGCACCGCCTGGGTGCTCATACGATTCAGCGCTCCGAAGCTAAAGCGCTCCCTCCGCTCCGTCAACCCTCGTGACCGCAGGGAAATCGCCTCGGAAAATGTCGTCCGAAGGGTTGACGCTCCATCGACCGGCACCTAGCGTCCATGGCGCTGAAACGTTAGAGCACCTGATCGGCCCCCTTCCTTCGCAAAGCGGGCCCATGGCGAGAAAGGGGTGTCTCATGACAGGCACCGTGCCGGGCGGCCCGCCGCGGGCTCCGGGGGCCGGACGATGACGGCGGCCAAGCGTGCCAACGTCACGCTCAAGGACGTCGCGACGGCCGTCGGCATCTCGCAGAGCGCGGTGTCCATGGCGCTGTCCGACCACCCTCGCATCAGCGAGACGACCAAGGAGGCGGTGCGGGCCGCCGCGGCCCGGCTCGGCTACGTCCCGAACTCCGCCGGGCGGGCGCTGCGCGCGGGGCGTTCGACGTCCATCGCCGTGGTCGTGCCGAACACCGGCCAGCACGTCTTCGGCCACCCGTACTTCATGCACCTGCTGGTGGGGGTCACGGCCGAGGCCAACGCCCGCGACGCGGCGCTGATGGTGTCGACCAACCCGGACGAGACCCACGGCGTGGCCGCGTACGAACGGGTGCTGCGCTCGCAGGCCGCGTCCGGGGCGATCATCGCCTCGGCCTCGATCAGCGACCGGAACGTGAACCGCATGGTGGAGGCCGCCCTTCCGGTGGTGCTCGTCGGGCGGTTCGTGCACCTGCCGCACGCGGCCAGCGTGGGCATCGACGAGATCGCGGGGGCCGCCGCGATCACCCGCCACCTGGTGGAGGACCACGGGCTGACCCGTATCGCGCACATCAGCGGGCCGCTCGACCACCAGACCGCGGTGGACCGTTACGAAGGCTTCCGCGGCGCGCTGGCCGCGTCGGGGCGGCCGTGCACCCACACCCTCGCGGTCGGCGACTTCAGCGAGGAGTCGGGGCGGGCGGCCGCACGCCAGGTGCTGGACAGCATGACCGACCTCCAGGCGATCTTCGCCGCCAACGACGAGATGGCGTACGGCGCCATGCTGGAGATCCGGTCCCGCGGCCTGCGCATCCCCGAGGACATCGCGCTGGCCGGCTACGACGACTTCGGCGTCTCCCGGCTGACCACCCCCGGCATCACCACGATCCACGTGCCGGCCGAGGCCCTCGGCCGCAAGGCCGCGGACATCCTGTTCGACCTCCTCGACGGCACGGCGCCGGACCCCGTCCACACCGTGCTGCCCTTCGACCTCGTGATCCGCGAGTCCTGCGGCCCCCACTCCGGCTGACCCGGCCGGCTCCCACCCCGGCCGACCCGGCCGAGCGCCGCACCTGCGGCCGGCCCCGCCGTCGGAACGGCCGCAGGAACGACCCCCGGACCTGCCCCGGAACGACCGCCGGCCCGGCGGTCCGCTGAAGGAGACAGCTCTATCGACCCTCCCGCCCCGGGACACGGGGCACCGACGAAATGGAACGATCGTCATGCACGTCAGTCACAGGAGAATTCACGGCTACGGCAGAGCGGCCGCCGCGCTGGCCGCCGCCACCACGGTCTCGCTGCTCCTCGCCGGCTGCGGCGACAACGGCGCGGGCGGCGGTGGCACGTCCGCCGGCGGCGTGGTGAACCTGACCATGCTCACCGGGTTCACCGGGCCCGACGCACCGTCGTACCAGGCGCTGGTCAAGCAGTTCAACGCCACCCACCCCAAGATCCACGTCACCATGACGGCCGAGCCCTGGGCCACCATCGGCCAGAAGCTGCCCGCCTCCTGGGCCACCGGCCAGGGCCCGGACCTGGCCACTCCCAGCTCCGACCCCGGCTCGATCTTCACCTACATCAAGACCAACTCGGTGCTGCCGCTGGACTCCTCCGTCGGCACGGGCCCGACGCAGATCGACTCCGCCGCCTTCCCGGCCCCCGTGAAGTCGGCGTTCACCGTCGACGGCAAGCTCTACGCGGTGCCGGCCAACATGGCCACCCTGGTGCTCTACTACAACAAGGCCATGTTCGCCGCCGCGGGCATCACCGCGCCGCCGGCCACCGAGGCCGACTTCGTCGCCGACGCCAAGAAGCTCACCACCGGCTCGGGCGGCAAGCCCAGCCAGTACGGGATCTCGCTGGCGGACAACAACACCATCCAGATGTGGCCCATCCTGCAGTGGATGAACGGCGGCGACATCATCGGCCAGGACGGCTGCGCCGTCGTCGACAGCCCGGCCAGCACCGACGCGCTGACCAAGTGGAGCCAGTTGGTCGCCAAGGACCACATCAGCCCGGTCGGCCAGTCCGGCGCCGACGCCGACACGCTGTTCTCCGCCAAGAAGGCCGCGATGGAGATCAACGGCCCCTGGGCCGCGGCCGGTTTCACGTCGGCCGGCATCGACCTCGGCATCGCCCAGGTGCCGGTGGGCTCGGCCGGCCCGGTCACCCTGGCCTCGACCGTGCCGCTGATGATCGCCCGCACCAGCAAGCACCCCCAGCAGGCCCAGGAGTTCCTCGCCTGGTACACCGGCAAGACCGCCCAGACGCAGTTCTCCAGGATCTCCGGGTTCCCGCCGGCCAGGACCGACCTGGGCAGCGCCGTCGCGAGCGACCCCACGGTGGCCGAGTTCGCCAAGGCACTGCCGCACGCGAAGCTCTACCTCGCCGGCCAGGCCAACGCCACCAGCATCGACACCGACGCCTACGTCCCGCTCGTCCAGAAGATAGAGCGCGGCGCCGATGTCGCGTCCGCCGCCGCCTCCGCGGCGAAGACGATCGACTCGCTCACCGGATGCCACAAGAACTGAGCCGCACGATGTCGAGCACTCCCCTCGCCCCCGGCCGGCCGCGCACCCGCCGGCCCCACGGGCCCCGTCCGTCCCACCGCCCCCGCCGGCCGCGCTTCAACAGCGCCTACCTGTTCATCCTCCCCAGCGTGCTGCTGATCGGCGTCTTCATCGCGGAGCCGATCGTCCAGTCGGGCTGGATGAGCCTGCACGACTGGACGGTCGGCGAGTCCCACCACAAATTCGTCGGCCTGGACAACTACACCGCGCTGTACCACGACCACCGGTTCTGGAACGCCCTGCGGGTGACGGTGGTCTACACCGCCGCCGTCACCGCCGGGCAGGTGCTGCTCGGCCTGGCGATCGCGTCGCGGCTGCGCCGCACCACCTGGTACACCGCGCTGCTGCGCACCGCGTACTTCTTCCCGTTCATCGCGTCCCTGGTGGTCAGCGGGATCGTCTGGAAGTTCCTGCTCGACCCGCAGGTCGGGCTGGTGGACGCCTGGCTGTCCAAGGCGGGCGTCACACCGCCGGACTGGCTCCAGTCGACCTCGCTCGCGCTGCCGACGGTGATCGCCGTGGGCATCTGGAAGAACGTCGGCTTCACGATGATCGTGCTGCTGGCGAGCATGCAGCAGATCCCGCCCGACCTGTACGAGGCGGCCGCGCTCGACGGCGCCGGGCCGTGGCAGCGCTTCCGCCATGTGACGCTGCCCGCGCTGCGGCCGGCCCTGCTGTTCACCACGCTCATCGCCACCGTCACCGGGCTGCAGTTGTTCGACCTGGTCTTCTCGATGACCAGCGGCGGACCGATCTTCCACACCGAATCGGTGGTCATGTACCTGTACCAGAAGGGCTTCGTCGAGTTCCGGATGGGCTACGCGAGCGCCGTCGCCTGGGTGCTGTTCGTGGTCATCCTCGCCGTCTCCGCGCTCCAACTGCGACTGTCGAGGTACCGCGATGCCGACTGACACCCTCCGCCCGCGTTCCGCCCCGGGCGTCGGCGGCCCGTACGACGACGGGCCCCGCTCGCCGCGGACGGTCCGCCTGATCACCGCTGGCCGGGTCCTGGCCCGCAGCGGCGCGGCCCTGTCCTGGGTCGCGGTGATCGTCGGCGCCCTGGCGACGATCGTGCCCTTCCTGTGGATGCTCGGCGTCGCCTTCCGCACCAACTCCGACCTCTACGCCGATCCCGCGCGCCTGATCCCGAAGCACTGGACGCTGCACGGCGTGCACGCGGTGGTCAGCCAGCTGCCGTTCGGCCGGCTGGTGGTCAACACCTTCGTGTTCGCCGGCGGCACGACACTGTTGCTGCTGCTGTTCGACTCGATGACCGCCTTCGCGCTCGCCCGGCTGAAGTTCCGCGGCAGCAACGTGGTGTTCCTGCTGATCCTCGCCACCTTGATGGTGCCGTTCCAGGTCACCCTGGTGCCGGTCTTCCTCACCCTGTTCCACCTGGGTTGGCTCAACTCCTACCAGGGGCTGATCGTGCCCCGCGCGACCAGCGCGCTCGGCATCTTCCTGCTGCGGCAGTTCTTCATGCAGCTCCCGCGCGAGCTGGACGACGCGGCGCGGATCGACGGGGCGAACGACTTCACCCTGTTCTGGCGGATCATCCTGCCCAACGCCAAGCCCGTCCTCGCCTCGCTGTTCATCATCCAGTTCGCCGCGCTGTGGAACGACTTCCTGTGGCCCCTGGTGGTCACGAACAACGTCGACATGCAGACCTTGCCGGCCGCCCTGACGCTGTTCTCCAGCCAGTCCGGAGTGGACCACGCCGCGCTCATGGCGGGCGCCGCGATCTCCCTCAGCCCGCTCGCCGTCGCGTTCCTCGTCCTGCAGCGCTGGTTCGTGCAGAGCGTCGCGACCACGGGCATCAAGTGACCTCACGCTCCACCGCAGAGAAATCGGAGACAGGTGTGCTCACCTGCACTGCAACCATCGACCCCGCCTTCACCGTCGCGCCGGTGCCGCCGCGCCTGTTCGGATCGTTCATCGAGCACATGGGCCGCTGCGTGTACGGCGGCGTGTACGAACCCGGCCACCCCGAGGCCGACGTCGACGGCCTGCGGGCCGACGTCGTCAAGCTGACCCGCGAACTGGGCGTCACCGCCGTGCGCTACCCCGGCGGCAACTTCGTCTCCGGCTACCGGTGGGAGGACGGCGTCGGCCCGGTCGAGCAGCGCCCGCAGACCCTCGACCTGGCCTGGCGGTCCGTCGAGCCGAACACCTTCGGGCTCAACGAGTTCATGACCTGGGCCCGGCAGACCGACATCGAGCCGATCATGGCCGTCAACCTCGGCACCCGCGGCGTCGAGGACGCCTGCAACCTGCTGGAGTACGCCAACTTCCCCGGCGGCACCCGCTGGTCCGACCTGCGCATCGCCCACGGCGTGCGCGAGCCGCACCGGATCAGGACCTGGTGCCTGGGCAACGAGATGGACGGCCCCTGGCAGATCGGGCAGAAGACCGCCACCGAATACGGCCGGCTGGCCGCCGAGACCGGCAAGGCCATGCGGCGCATCGACCCCTCCATCGAACTCGTCGCCTGCGGCAGCTCCAACGAGCGGATGCCGACCTTCGGCTCCTGGGAGGCCCAGGTGCTCGACGAGGCGTACGACGTGGTCGACTACATATCCCTGCACGCCTACTTCGAGCAGCACGGCGACGACCGGGTCGGCTTCCTCGCCTCGGCGCAGGTGATGGACTCCTTCATCGAGGGGGTCGTCGCGACCTGCGACCACATCGGCGCCAAGCGGCGCTCCCGGCGCAAGCTCAACCTGTCCTTCGACGAGTGGAACCTCTGGTACGAGAGCCGGTTCGCGGGCCAGGACAACCTGGACTGGGCCCGGGCGCCGCGGCTGATCGAGGACGAGTACACCGTCGAGGACGCCGTCGTGCTGGGCAACCTGCTGATGAGCCTGCTGCGGCACAGCGACCGGGTGACCATCGCCTGCCTCGCCCAGCTCGTGAATGTGATCGCGCCGATCAGGACCGAGCCGGACACCGGGGCCTGGCGGCAGACCATCTTCTACCCCTTCGCCCTCACCGCCCGGCACGCCCGCGGCGAGGTGCTGCGGGTCGAGCCGGTCTCGCCGATGCTGCACTCGGCCACGCTCGGCGACGTGGCCGCGGTCGACGTGGCCGCGACCCGGGACCCGGAGACCGGCGAGACCACGATCTTCGCGGTCAACCGCGACGACCGCCAGGCGGCCACCCTGCAACTGCGGCTGGCCGGCGACCACGAGGTCGTCGAGCACGTCGTCCTCGGCGGGCAGGACCTGCTGGCGACCAACTCCAAGAGCGCCCCGCGCCGGGTCGAACCGCGCACCTCCACCCGCCACTTCGTCGAGCCCAGCAGCCTGTCCGCGGAACTCCCCCCGGTCTCCTGGTCGATGATCCGCACCGCCCCCCGCGCGTCCGTGGCCGGGTAGCCGCGGGACGCGCGAGGGGTGAGGAGAGCAAGACCTCACAGGTGGTGCGGGAGCCGGTCTCAGTACCGCAGGGAGTCCAGTCCGTCCGGCGAACCGAGTCCGGTGGGGCCGTCGTAGCCCTTGAGAGCGGAGCACATGTAACTGGTGGCGGGGCACTCCATGCCACTGCCGGGGATGCTGTCCGAACCGCCGACGACGTCGTTGAGGCGATCGGCATGCGCGTACAGGCCCGAGGCGTCCTTGATGCCCACCGCGGGGCCGGCCATCACGTACATGGCCGACACGAGCGGGGTGGCCGCGCTGGTGCCCCCGGCGCGCAGCCAGCCGCCGGGGAGACCGTCGGCCAGGTCCGGGGTGCTGTCGTAGACGGCCAGTCCCGTGTAGGGGTCGGCGTCGGCGGAGATGTCGGCGACGGTCCGGCCGGGGCAGGCGGCGTCGTGCTGCCAGGCCGGCTTGTCGACGTGTGCCGAGCAGGCCGCTCCCGCGCCGCTGGGACGCTGGGTCGGGCCCCAGGCGGTCTCGGTCCAGCCTCGTGCGGTGTCACTGCGGCTCAGCGAGGTGCCGCCGACCGCGATGACCGACGTGAGGTCCGCAGGGTAGGGGGCGTCGAGCTGGAAGCCGGAGTCACCGGACGCGGCGAGGATCGGCACCCCGGGGTGGTCGTAGGAGCCGGCGCTGGTGGGCACGCCGTTCGGCGCCGTGTCCGAGACCCCGCTCTCGCTGGCGCTGTAGCTGTTGGAGACGGCGTCGGCGCCGAGCCGTACCGCGGTGTCGACACTCGCGCCGAGGTCGTCCGGGGAGGGCTGGTCACCCTCGACCAGGAGGATGCCGCAGTCGGGGCAGGCCGCCGAGACGGCGTCCACGTCCAGGCTGATCTCCGTCGCCCAGCTGGCGTTGACCGCGGGCAGCGGCGCGGCGTCGCCCTGCTGGTTCACCTTGCGGAAGCAGCCGTTGGCGGTGGTGCAGGCCGGCAGCCCGTAGGTGGCGCGGTAGACCGCGAGGTCGGCCTCCGCGGTGGGGTCGTCGTAGGCGTCGACGATCGCGACGGTGCGGCCCCGGCCGGCGTGCGCCGCGACATCGGAGGCGATGGCGTACGCGGACTGGAGGTCGGCGGGCCCCATGCCCGCCGGGAGTGCGGCGCTGTTCCCGGCCGTGAAGGAGCGAACCCCCGCGGCCGAGTGGTCCGGCATCACTTCCGCCTGGCAGGCGAACTGCCCTGGGGGCGGGGTGGAGCAGACGGCCACCGGGGCGGTGGCGGTGCCGGCGGCGGTGTCGCTGCCGGCGGCCCCGAACGAGGAGGGCGAGACGACCGCGATCAGGCCGGCGACGGTTCCGGCGACCGCGACCACGCCGGTCAGCGGCCGGATGAGGCGTTTCTTCGTCACAGAAGGCTCCTGAGAAGCTGTGGTGGTCACGGTCACCGCACCCCGTAGGCGCTCGGCAGCACCTGGTCGATCCGGTTGCCCAGGTCGTCCCAGGCGGCGAGCTCGAAGGAGACGGTGCCGCCGACCGCGCCGGCCGGGACGGTGTAGTCGGCCCGGTAGGTGCCGTTGCTCCCCGTCACCCGCAGGCTCTGCCAGTTCTTGCCGCCGTCGTACGACACCTGGAGCCGCGCACCGGTGACCGCCGGGGCGTTGGCGTACTGCTCGTGCGTCACGTGGAGGTCGACGGTGTGCCGGCCGGCGGTGAGCCGGTGCTGGACGTCCGCGTCGGTGTCGGTGGCGGCGAACAGCAGCGGCAGCGCGGCGCAGGAGCCGGTCAGGCCGGCGCAGTGCACCCGGTCCGGCAGGGCCTTGCCCTTGCCCGGGTCGGCGGTGAAGGTCCACATCGTGTCGGTGCTGGGCGACAGGGTCCCGCTGTTGCGTGCGGTCTGCTCCTCCAGCCGGTAGGTGGCGCGGCCGGACGGGACGGGGACGCCGACGCCGAACAGGCCGCCGGTGCCGGTGGCCAGGAGCTTGCCGTCACGGTCGAGGGTGACGGTGCTGGTCTCGTCGAAACCCTGACCGATGGTGCCGGGGTTGCTGTCGCCGTCGGAGCCGATGAAGAAGGACATGGCGTCCGCACTCGCGCACGCGCCGCAGTTGACGGCGCCGGTCCCGGTGTCGAGCTGAGTGCTCGGGTGCGGGGCGCCGGCCTGCCAGGTCTCGGAACTCCGGGTGCCGGGACGGTAGACGGTGTCCTTGCCGGTGAACGTGACGGCCGTCTGCTCGTCCTCGAACTGGGTGCGCCAGTCGAGGCCGGCGGGCTGGCTGAAGTACTCCGTGCGCACCGTGCCGGGGGTGAACACCTCGAACGAGGTGAGGGTCTGCGTGCCGGCCCTGGCCGCCCACACCGGCGTCACGTTGTCGGCCAGGATGTCGATGCCGGTCGCTGCGGCGGGCGCGGAGTAGGTCCGCGTGACCGTTGCCAGCGACGACGGATCGACCGAGGTCGAGTAGGAACTCGGCAGGTGGTCGTAGGTGTTGGCGATGTGGTAGGCGTACGGCTGCGCTGTGCCGGCCGGCGAGGCCAGGTCCGCGGTGGTCACGGCCTCGAACCGGCCGTACTTGACGCCCGTCGTGGTGTTGATCGTGTCGCCGAACGGAGCGGAGCCCGTCTGCAGGAGCTGGAGGACCGGTGCCCCGGCGTCGCCGCTCGCCGTGCCGTCGCTGCGGTAGAGGGACAGCTCGGAGTTGGTGAGCGTCGCCGGGCGCGGGGTGGTCGGCGCCGGGATCGTGTGGGTCGCGGTGCGGGCGTCCAGGGTGATGCCGGTCCCGTCCGTGACCGTCACCTCGGGCGCGACGGTGACGTGCGAGCCGTCGTAGAAGACGGCCTCGTAGTGGCCGGTGGGCACGGAGACCTTCACGGTGCCGCCGACGACACCGAAGGCCTGGTCGGCGTAGGTGGTGTGGTCGGCGTTGATGAGGAGGACGATGCCGCCCCCGGGCCGTCCGGTGGTGGCGATCACGTGGGTGGTGAGCCGGGCCATGGTGTACGCGCCGTGGCCGGCCGGAGCCGTCTGCGCCCCGGCCGGCGCGAACGCGTCCGCGCCGCATGCCTGCTGGGCGAGCGCGGTCGTGTCGTAGCCGGCCAGGTTCTTCGTCCCCGCTTGGGCGGCGACGTACGACGGGACGAGGTACTGGTGGCCCCCGCTGCGGTAGCTCAGCATCGTGAGGCCGGCGGCGGCAGCCGGGTCGGCGAGTCGGGCACCGTTCGGGGTGACCGTGGCCTTGATGCCGCCGAGCAGGGTGACCCGGCAGTTCGCGGCGGCGGCCGGGGCGGCGGGCGTCCGGGTGAAGGCGGCGGGCGCCGCGTCCTGCGCGTGGGAGGCGGGCACGACGAACAGCCCGCAGGCCGCGGCGAGTCCGAGGGCCCACAGCGGGCTCCTGCGGTGCCCGATCAGGGGTATGGGTCGTTTCAAAACGTGGTCACCTTTCGGTGCGCGGGGTCACTTGGCCGGCCGGTCACAGGGGTTCGTAGTCCGTGAAGGGGTCGTCGTCGTCCGGGTCCGCCGAGGGGCCGGGAGTCGGGGGCGGGGATGTCGGGGTCCGGGGTGTCGGGGGCTGCTCTTCCCCGGGCGGTGTCGGGCCGTCCGGGGGCTGCGGTCCGGCCGGGCGCCCGTCGTCCGGGGCGTCCTCACCAGATCGGCTCACGGTGCTGTTCTCCGTTTGCTGTCGCGGGGGAGGCGGTGCTTGACGGGTGAGTATGGCCACCGCCTCGGCCACCCGGCGATGAGTCAAGTGACCTAAAGTTCGGCCCCGCCCGGCCGTACCACGCCCCGCCCGGACGACACCGCCGCCCCCCGCACGGGGCCGGCCCACGACGGCCCAACGGGCCCTGCCGCGTGGCGCAATATCCTCCTGCCTGGGCAATCGGCAAGGAACGAAAGGCCGGCATGGAGGTTTCCGAACCTGGTGGCACTGGTCAGACGGCGGTCGTGCGGCCTCCGGAATTCGTGGGCCGCGAGCGCGAGACGGCCGAAATCGAGCGGGCGCTCGCCGCGCCGCCGGCCGTGGTGTGGATCGAGGGCGAGGCCGGAATCGGCAAGAGCAGGCTGCTGCGGGAGTACCTGGCCACGCCGGCGGCCCGGGCGGACCGGGTGCTGGTGGCGCGCTGTCCCCCGCTGCACCGCCCGCAGACCCTTGGCCCCATGGTCGACGCGGTACGGCAGGCGACCGGCACGGTGGCGGGACTGCCGCTCAGCCCGCTGGCCGGGGCGCTGCGGCCGCTGTTCCCGGAGTGGGCCGCGGACCTGCCGGCCGCGCCGGGGCCGGCCGAGGACGCGACGGCGGTCCGGCACCGGGTGTTCCGGGCGCTGGCCGAGCTGTTGCGGTGTCTGCGGGTGACGGTGCTGGCCGTGGAGGACGTGCACTGGGCGGACGAGGCGACGCTGGAGTTCCTGCTGTTCCTGGCCTCCGCCGTGCCGCAGCCCGTGGGCCTGGTGGTGACCTGCCGGCCGGAGGACGTACCGAGCGGGTCGCTGCTGCGGCGGCTGGCCACCCGGCTCGCCGCGGATTCGGCGTCGGCCGCGGGAAGGCTGCGGCTGGCCCTCGGCCCGCTCGATGTGGCCGGCACCGCCCGGCTGGTGTCGTCGATGCTGGCCGGGGAGCACGTCTCCGACGGCTTCGCGGGATTCGTGCACCGGCGGACCGACGGCGTGCCGCTGGCGGTGGAGGGGTCGGTGCGGCTCATGGCCGACCGGGCGGACCTGAGCTTCCGCGGTGGCGGGTGGGAGCGCCGGCACCTCGACGAGATCGGCGTTCCGGCCACCGTCCGTGACATGGTGCTGGAACGGCTGGGACGGCACGGCCCCGAGGCGCAGGCGATGCTGCGCGCCGCGGCGGTGATCGGCCGGCCGGCCGACGAGGCGACGCTGCGGGCGGTGGCGGGGCTTACGGCGGGGCGGGCGCAGGCGGGCCTGTGCGAGGCCATCGACGGCGGACTGCTGGACGACGACGGCTGGGGACAGGTGGCGTTCCGGCACGTGCTGGCCCGTCAGGCGGTGTACGACGCGGTCCCGCCGCCGCGCCGCCGCACGCTGCACCGGCGCGCCGGGCGGACGCTGGAGCGCCTGGCGCCGCGGCCCGTCGCCGAGCTCGCCGACCACTTCCGTCAGGCCGGTGAGAAGGGCGAGTGGTGCCGGTACGGCGAGGACGCCGCCGACCTGGCGCTCGCGTCGGGCGACGAGACGACGGCCGGCGCCCTGCTGCACGACCTGGTCGTCAATGCCGGCCTGCCGGCCGCGGCGACGGTCCGGCTGATCAAGAAGTTCCCGTTCGCGTCCTTCGCGGGACCGGCCCGGTTCCGGGAGCTGGTGCCGCCGCTTCGCGCCGCCCTGGACTCCGAAGTGCTGGCGCCCGGCCAGGAGGCGGACGTCCGCGTACAACTCGGCAACGTGCTTCTGTTCATGGGCGAGGACGACGCGGGCCGCGCCGAGCTGAAGCGGGCGATCCCGCACCTGGCCCACGATCCGGCCGAGGCCGCCCGGGCGATGATGCGGCTGGGCTGGCCGCGCAGCAGCAGCTGGCCGGTCTCGGCCCACCTGCGGTGGCTGGAGCGCGCGGCCGAGCTGGAGGTGCCGTCGATGACGGCCGCGGACCGGCTCGGCTTCGCCGCGGACCAGGCGACCGCGCGGCTCATGCTGGGTGAGACGGACGGGTGGGCGCACGAGGCCCGGATCCCCGACGACGCCGCGGTCTCGGCGGAGCGGCAGCAGATCACCCGCGCGAACCTGAACATCGGCGACATGGCCATGGTGTGGGGCCGGTACGCCGTCGCCGCGCGGCGGCTGGACCGGGCCCTCGCGCTGGCCGACCGCCGCCGGTACCGGCGCTATCAGTCCGCCGCCCTGGTGACCCGGGCGCATCTGGACTGGTTCACCGGCGCGTGGGACGGGCTCGCAGAGCGGGCCGCCGCGCTGGCCGACAGCGAGGACATCCTCGCGCTGGCCCGGCTGGAGTCGCTCCTGATCACGGGGCTGCTGCAAGCCGCCGCCGGAGCGTACGCGCCGGCCGCCGAGCGGCTGCGGCTGGTGCTGGACGAGGAGATGCGCAGCGGCGCGCTGGCGGACTCGATGGAGCCGGCCGCGGCGCTGTCCCGGCTGGTGCTGGCCGGCGGCCGCGTCGAGGAGGCGCTGGAGATCACCGAGGAACCGGCCGCCGTCATCGCCCGTAAACGCACCTGGATCTGGGCGGCGGAGCTCGGGCCGGCGCGGGTGGCCGCGCTGGCCGCCGCCGGCCGCGTCGACGAGGCCGGGAAACTCACCGCGGCGTTCGCCCGGGGGCTGCGCGGCCGCGACGCGCCGGCGCCGCGGGCGGGGCTGGCCACGTGCAGGGCGATCCTGGCCGAGGCGCGGGGCGAACGGGTCCCGGCCGCCCGCCTGTTCGCCCGCGCGGCCGCGGCCTGGCAGGCCCTTCCCCGGCCCTACGAGGCGCTGCTGGCCCAGGAGCGGCAGGCCGGCTGCCTGATCGCCGCGGGACAGACCGAAGCCGCGTTGTCCCTGCTGGCCGACGTGCGGGAACGGCTGATCCGGCTGGGCGCGCTCGGCGACGCGGACCGAGTGGTGGCCACGTTGCGCGAGCACGGAGTCGCGGCGAAGCGGCCCCGGCGCGGCGGCCGGCGCGGCTACGGCGACCGGTTGTCGCCCCGGGAGCTGGAGGTCACCCGCCTGGTGGCCACCGGACGCAGCAACCGGCAGATCGCCGAGGCGCTGTTCCTGTCCCCCAAGACGGTCGCCCAGCACCTGAGTTCCGCGATGCGCAAGCTCGGCGTCTCCTCGCGCACCGCGCTGGCGGTGCTCGCCACCGGCGCGGGCCCGGGTAACGCAGAGTTTACCCAGCCGGACGCCCGTGACCAGGGGCGCGGCAGCCCGCGGCCCAAAAATAGGTGATCCGCCGGATGGTTGGCCGGGCTCGCCGGGACCAGAGTCACCGGTTGGATCGTCGCAGCAGCGCAAGGCACCGAGCGCGCCGGTCGACGCTGCCGAAACCGCATGTCCTGACACAAGGAGAGGTTGACTGATGAGTGACTCCAGACGTCGCCCGCGGCCGCCTGCGGGGGTGAGTCGCCGGGCCACGCGGTGGCTGGCCGTGTTCGCCGCGCCGCTGCTTGCGGTGTCGCTGACCGCGGCGCTCAACGCGGCGCCCGCGCAGGCCGATTCGTCCACCGAGGCCGCCGCACCGACGGCCGCCGGAGCGCAGGCTCCCGGCAGCGCGCAGACCTCCGGGAGCGGGCAGACCGTCACGACGCTGACCGGCGGAAAGGTCCTGGTGCGCGCCGACGGCACGCAGGTGGTTCAGGACGGCGGCCCGGCGCTGAACTACACCGGAGCGAACGGCGACCGCTACATCGTGCCCGCGGTGGCCGCCCCGTACGCCGGCCGGTCGCTGGACTGGACGCTGTTCGACGTCTCCGCGCTGGCGCGCGACAACATCACCGACGGGGCGAGGATCCCCGTGGCGCTGTCGTTCAGCAGCGCCGGCGCGACCCCGCCGCCCGGGATCACCCTCACCTCCTCCGGTGCCGGCATCAGCGCCGTGGGCTACATGACCCCCTCCTCGGCCCAGGAGTTCGCCGCGTACCTGCGCGGCCGGATCGCCGCCGACCTCGCTGCCGGCAGGCCCGCCGGCACCACTCCGCTGCCCGGCGTGAACCGGGTGGCGCTGGCCGCCGCCGCGCCCGGCCAGGGGGTGACCCCGCAGCACGCGTACCAGATCGCGCAGTTCGACACCCAGGGCCTGACCGGCCCGGCGGACGCGATCATCAGGCTGTGGGACATGGACTCGTTCGAGGCCGTGTCGACCACGCTGGCCTCCGTCGACGGGATCGCCCGGATCGCCGTGCCGGAAGGCCACTACTTCGCGGTCGCCCAGTTCGTCGAGTTCGACGAGCAGGGCAACCCGACGGAACTGCGCTATGCGTCCTCCGCCTTCACCGTCGCCGCCGGCAGCGGCGCCGTCACCACGGTGAGCCTGGACGAGAAGAGCGCCACGACGCGCTCCACGGCGGCCACCCCGCGGCCGGCCCGGCAGATCAACCAGACCGTGGCCTGGGGCCTGCAGAGCACGACCGGGCAGTGGGACGTCATATCGGCGATGGTCAACGGCGCGAAGGGGACCGACTTCCAGGGCGAGCCGGGAACCGATGTGTACGTCGCACCGACGGCCTCGGGCCCGGCTGCCGGAAGGCTGCGCTACTTCGTCCAGTGGGACGGCATCGCGCCGTCGACCGGGGGCGACTTCCCGTATCCCGGCGAGAGCGCCTATCCCTACCGGTACGACCTGGCGTTCGGCTGGGACAACCAGGTCCCGAAGGGCCCGTATGAGGTGCGCGACCGCGACCTGGCCACCGTCCACCAGCACATCTACGCCGACCCCGCGCAGACGCCCGCGACCTTCGAGTTCTCCAAGGCCCCCATCGACCCGGTCCTGCCGGCGGAGATGGCCGCGTCCCAGCCGAGTGACCTGCTGCGGCGCGAGGCGCCAGGGGACTTCACCGACTACGTCGGCACCGCGGACGGCGGCGACTGGATCTTCAACTCGAGCATCGGCCCGGGCTACAGCCTCAACTCGACCATGGCCGACCCGCGCACCTACGCCGGCGGCCACGTGTACTCGACGGACTGGGGCCGCGGACCGCTGACACCGCAGTGGGGCCAGCACCTGCCACGGCCGGACGCCCTGTACGAGAACTGCGAGGCGTGCGTCACCGAGAACGCGGACGAGAACAAGGTGGTCGCGCTCTACCCCGGCGACGCCCAGGACACCCAGCAGGCCGCGTCCGGCATCCGGTACCTCGACGAGAGCGCGGTCTGCTACATCGACGGGCAAGAGTCCGAATACGGGGGGGCCTGCATCGACGACCACACGTTCGCGGCGGGCAGCACCCCGGCCGAGCCGAGGACGTACCGCCTGGTGTACGACACCGCGGTGTCGCCCCGGACGCCCCAGTACAGCCAGGCGACCTCCACACACACGGATCTGACGTTCAGATTCGCCTACAAGTCGCAGCCGCCGGCGGACATGGCGCTGCCCTCCGGCTACCAGTGCGAGGAGTTCCCCGTCCAGGGCGCCTGCGAGATCCTGCCCGTGCTGACGCTCAACTACCAGCTGGACACGGACGAGCTGAACACCAGCGACGCCCCGGTGCAGCAACTGAAGCTGGATGTCGGCCACCTGACCTACGACGGCATCGGGTCGCACGCCGCGATCACCTCCGCCTCGGTGGACGTGTCCTTCGACGGCGGCACCACCTGGCAGCACGCGGTGGTCGGCGGGCAGGACGGCCACTACACCGCGCACTGGCCCAACCCGGCCTCCGCCCGGGGGACGAGCCCCGCACTGCGCGTGACCGCCACCGACGCCGACGGCGGGTCGATCACCCAGGTCGTCGACAACGCCTACGCCATCGCCGCGAACGCGCGCTGATCCGGCCGGAAGAAATGAGAACCCGTATGAGACGCCTCTTCCCGGCCGCGGCGATACCCGCCGCACTGGCCGCGATCGCCATCTTCGCAGCGCCCGGGGCAGCGGCTGCCAACCCCGCGGCCCACACACCGCAGCAACAGAGCACGTCCACGACACAGCACGGCCGGCTCCCCTCGAACGTCCAGGACGCCTGTCCCGCGACCGCGCCCGGACGGGTCCGCTGCATGGCCCTGGTCCGCACCGACGTGCACGGCGGCCTCGGCGTCAGGGGCCGCACCGCGCACGCCGCCGGCGGGGCCGCGGACAACACGACCGCGCTGCCGACCGGGTACAGCCCGGCCGACATCCGCTCCGCCTACAACCTGCCCTCCGCCGGGGGCAGTGGGCAGACCGTCGCCCTCGTCGAGGCCTATGACAACCCGACTGCCGAGGCCGACCTCGCGGTCTACCGCACCACCTACGGGCTGCCTGCCTGCACCACCGCCAACGGCTGCTTCACCAAGGTCAACCAGAAGGGACAGCAGGCCGGCTACCCGGCCAGCGACCAGTACACCGGCTGGAGTCTGGAGACCGCACTCGACCTGGACGCGGTGTCCGCGGTCTGCCCGGGCTGCCGCATCCTGCTGGTGGAGGCGGACAGCAACGGCGACGCCGACATGGCCGCCGCGGTGAACACCGCCGCCCGCCTCGGCGCCACCGAGATCTCCAACAGCTACGGGGAAGACGAGGGATACGGGATGTTCGCGTACGCCTCCGCCTACAGCCACCCCGGGGTGGCGATCACCGCCGCCTCGGGCGACCTCGGCTTCTCGGTACCGAAGTTCCCCGCCGTGCTGCCCACGGTGACGGCCGTCGGCGGCACGTCGCTGGTCCGGGACCCGGGAACCGCGCGGGGCTGGTCCGAGACGGCCTGGGGCGAGTCGAGCAGCGGCTGCTCGGCCTGGCTCGACAAGCCCGCCTGGCAGACGGACGTCCCCGACTGCCCGGGCCGCGTCACCGCCGACGTGTCCGCCGACTCCGACCCCAACACCGGGGGGCTCGCCGTCTACGACACCACTCCCGGCACCTTCGGGAACCCCGGCTGGGTCGAGGCCGGCGGCACCAGCCTCGCCTCCCCGATCGTGGCGGCCGTCATCGCCCTGGCCGGAAGCCCCGGCGACTTCCCCGACGCCTCCCGCCTCTACAGCCACGCCGGCCACCTGAACGACGTGACCAGCGGCTCCAACGGGGCGTACGGATTCGACTGCGGCGGCGACAACCTGTGCAACGGCATGCCCGGGTACGACGGTCCTACGGGGCTGGGCACGCCGAACGGCCTCGGCGCCTTCTGAGGGGTGCCTCAAGCGGGTGTACGAGGCGGGTGCTTGCGGGGTGCCTGAAACGGGTGCCCGAAGCGCGTCTCACGGAAGCGGCCCTGTTGTCCGGGGCCGCTTCCGGCTCGTTTTCCGGCTGCCCCGGGTTCCGGCTGCCCCGCGATACGCGCCGGGGTATTCGCGGCTCTCCGGTCAGCCGGAATCCGCGGACGTCCCGGCCGGCGCGATGCCGGCCTGGAGCGCGGCGACCGCCAGAGCCGTACGCGAGTTGACTCGGTGCTTGCGCATCGCGGAGTTGAGCTGTGCCGCCACGGTCCTGGGTGAACGGGACAGCGTCCTGGCGATGTCCGGGGTGGACAGCCCGGTCAGCATCAGCCGTACCACCTCCAGTTCGCGCGGGGAGAGCCGGTCGCCGTAGCCGCGCCCGCCGCCGCGGGTGGTCCGCCGGTCGTGGGCGGCCACCCGGTGGGCGTCGCGCTCGGCGCCGAGGGCCCGCAGGCCGGCCTCGACCCGGGTGAGCAGTTCGGCCGCCTCGCCGTCCCGGCCCGCCGCGGCCAGCGCGAGGGCCCGTCGTTCCCGGGCGAGCAGTGCCGCGTACGGCCGCGGCAGCCGGTCCCAGGCGGTGGCGGCGGCCTCCCACTGCTCCGCGGTCCGGTCGGCGGGTTCGCGGGCTTCGGCGAGCCAGGCCCGGCAGGCCGCCAGCGAGGCGGCGGCGGTCAGGGCGGTGCTGCCCCGCAGCCCCCGGGCGTAGCGCGTGACGAGCTCGTCGGCCTCGGCCGTACGCCCGGTGGTGACCAGGGCCTGGACGCGGACCGGGGCGATCTCGGCGGCCCACAGCCAGATGCCCTTGCGGGTGACGACCCGCATGCCCTCGTCGGTGAGGGCGAGGCCGTCGGCGTCCCGGCCCTCGGCGAGCCGGATCGCCGCGAGGGCGGCCGCGGGCTCCATCGGCATGTCGACGAAGCCACGGCGTCCCGCCTCGGTCAGCACCTGCTCGAACTGCTCGGCCGCCACGGCGAGTTCGCCCGGGTCGGTGGAGGTGACCGAGGTGAGCAGTGCGGTGACCAGCACACTGTCGATGGCGATCAGCGGCTCTTCCTCGATGGCGGCGAGCGCGGCGACGCGTTCGGCCAGCCCCTCCCACCGGCCGGTGTACCAGTCGAGGTGGGCCCGGGTCACCTCGGCCATGTCCCGCATCCGCAGGTATCCGCTCTCCGCGGCGAGCTCCACGGCCCGGTCCAGGCGGCGCCGGGCCTCCGGGTAGAAGCCCCAGCGGATGGCGGAGTCGCCGATGTTGAGATCGGCCCGGATGACGCTCAGCACATCGGCCGCACCGCCCGCGGCCTCGGGGATCCCGGCGGCGACGTCCCAGCCGCTCGGGTCGCCCATCTGCAGCAGGGACGTCAGCCGGTCGACGGCGAACGGGAGCCGCAGGTCCGCGGGGACGCGGGACTCGACGAGTTCGACCGTCTTGTCGAGCCAGCGCCGGTGGGCGGCGACCGGCCAGTCGACGCCGGCCGGGCGGCTCAGCACGCTCATCACCCAGGCGGCCTCGTAGGGGCGGTCGTCGAGGTCGCCGATGGCGCGCTCGAGTTCGGCGGCGCCGGCCGCGTACTGCCCGGTCTGCATCAGCATCCGGCCCAACTGGGCGCGCACCTCGCCGCGTTCGGTTCGGGCGAGGGCGCGGCTGTCGAGCAGGTCGCGCAGCACCCGGAGCAGGTCGCTGCTGCCGAGGTAGCCGGAGAAGGCGAAGACGGGAAACTTCCGGCACAGCCGGACGACGGCTCCGGCCGGCAGGTCGCCGGCGGAGAGCAGGGCGTGCAGGGCGGTGACCGCGGTGGGCTGATCGCCCGAGGCGAGGGCGAGGTCTGCGGCGAGTTCGGTGTAGTGCCGCCAGCCCTCGGTGTCGCCGGCCTTCCCGAAGTGGTGCGGCAGCCGGGCGATCGGGACCGGGTCCAGGGCTTCCAGGGCCCGGGCAGCGCGCAGGTGCAGGGCGCGGCGCTCGCCGCCGGGGATGTCGTCGTAGACGGCGCGGGCGGCCAGCAGATGGCGGAAGTGGATACGTCCGCCCGCATCCTCGACCAGCGCCCTGGCCCGCACCGCCGCGGCCAGGGCGGTCCGCGCGCGGGCGGCCGGCAGCCCCGAGACGGTGACGACGACCGCGGGGTCCGCGGCCTCGGTGAGGACGGCGGCGGCGCGCAGCACCTGGCGGTCGTCGGGGCCGAGCCGGGCGGCCCGCTCCAGGACCGCGTCGCGGATGGTCGGCGGGACCTCGATCCGGGTGAGGGTCCTGCGCCGCCACTCGCCACCGCGCCGTACGAGGTCGGCGCGCTCGCCCAGCAGCCGGACGGACTCCTCCAGGGCGAGCGGGAGTCCCGAGGTGTGCTGGTGCAGGAAGGACGCGAAGGCGTCGGAGACGTGTTCGTCGTCGAGCATCGAGGAGACGAACTGCGCGGTCTGGGCGACGGTGAGCGGGCCGAGCACGATCCGGGTGTGGACGGTGCCGGGCACGGGTTTGGCGGCCAGGCGCAGCAGTTGGGAGCCGGCCGGCACGTCCTCGGGGCGGTAGGTGAGCACCAGGCTGATCCGGTCGGCGGCGGGCCGGGCGGCGAGGAAGAGCAGGAAGTCCAGGGTGGCCGGGTCGGCCCAGTGGGCGTCCTCGACGACGAGCACGGTGGTGCCGCACCTGGTGAGGAGTTCCTGGAGGGCGCGGAAGAGGCGGTGCCGGGCGGCGCTGGCGTCGTCGAGCGGTTCGGGTACGGGCGGCAGGGCGTCCGCCCACTCCGGGAAGAGCGGGCGCAGCGCGCCGGCCAGGGCGGACAGGCCCAGACCGTCGACTCGCGTGCGGGCCTGGCGTACCGCGTCCACGACGGGGGCGAGGGTGAGGGTCTCACGGAACGGCGGGCAGCCTGCCACGAGCACTCCGTCGAACCCGGGGGCCTCCAGCACTTCCTGGAGCAGCCGGGTCTTGCCGATGCCGGCCTCGCCCTCGACGAGGACGGTCGCGGGCGTGCCGCCGGTCAGGCTGCGGACGGCCCGGTCGAGTTCCGCCGACCGTCCGACCAGCCGGGGTCCGCGGACCGCGGGCGGGTCGTCCGGGGTCGTCGGTTGCTCTGCCAAGACCGTGCCTTCCCTCCCCGGGCCGCATCGGACGGGTCCGACGCCGAACCATTCTGTCCCGCCGGGCGCCCCCTGACCAGGGAATATACCGGGCGTTCCGGCGATCCGCCCGCGCGCGGCGCCGCTCCCCGCCGCCGAACCGGCCGCGGCGCGAACCCCGAAGCCCGCCCGTACCCGATGCTTCACACCCCTGTGATCGGTCATAGGGCGTGCACCGGCCATCCGGTCCCGGCGCAGCCCGGTCAACGGCCGACGGCCCCCGGCAGCGATGCCGGGGGCCGTCGTCATCGGACGGGTCGTCAACGAGCAGCGGGTGCCGGCCCGCTCAGCGCGGCTTGAGCGTGAAGTACACCGGCGCGCTCCAGCCCGACGTGCCGATGGCACCGGCGCGCGGCGGCGCGTAGTGCAGACGCACCCGCAGCAGCGCGTTGTCGTGGAACGACGCCCAGGGCACCGCATCCGTGACGTAGCCGTTCGAGCCGACGCGCAGGCAGCCGGTGGTCGCGGCGGTGCGCCAGGTCCCGGACAGGTAGTGCTGGAGGACCGCCTGTTGACATCCTCGCTGCCGTGAAGGGCGGCGATTCCCGTCTACCGTGCCATTGAGGGCTGTGGTGTCGGGTGGGTTCCTGCTTCGCCGCGCGGTGCCGGGATCCGACCCCGGCCGCCGAGGTCTACCGCGACTACCTGGAGGCGTGCGAGGAGTCACGGCGGGTGTTCGCGAAGGTGACGGAGGATTTCTCCCGCACGGTGCCGAATCCTGAGTTCGGCGACACCGACGTCCGGTTCGTCCTGGCGCACGTCATCGAGGAGTACGCCCGCCACGTCGGCCGCGCGGATCTGCTGCGCGAAGCCATCGACGGAGCCGCCGGCGAGTGATCCGCCGCCGCGGACGCCGGAGACGTACCCGATCCGGATGGCGTCCGTGCGCTGTGCCCGCACATTCGTGTTTGCGCTCACTGCGGGTCGCGGCGACGACATGAAGCCAGCCGCGGTGAGAGAACGGGCCACCCGTACGCCGGCTGCTCGGTGTCGCCACGTGACCGCCCATCACCTTCCGTCGATCGAAGGGCGATTGACCTGCGGTCGCGGAGCACCGAACGCAACCACCCGACGCCGGAACGTACGCGAATCGCGCCGGAAACCTTGACGCAACTTCGTCAACCGGCATAGCTTCGATGACCGCTGGATGTGAGCGCTAACAATGCCACGGTCCACGGCGCCCCGTGCGGCCGCCCGTGGTTCGAACCTCCACCAATCCGACTGAACCATGTAGGAGTTGATCTCGAACATGTTCAGACCCGGCGTCAAACGGATACGCCGCAGAACGATCGCGGCCTTCGCCTCGATCGCCCTCGCGCTGATCGGCTTCACCGTCACCGTGGCCTCGCCTGCCACCGCGACGCAGACGGCCCCCACCAGGCCGGCAGGCCCGTGCGACATCTACGCCGCAGCCGGCACTCCGTGTGCGGCCGCGCACAGCACCACCCGAGCCCTCTACGCCTCCTACGACGGGCCGCTCTACCAGGTCCGCCGGCTGTCGGACGGCGAGGTCCGGAACATCGGCGTCGTCGCCCCCACCGCGCAGCCGGTCCCGGACGCGGGCGGTTACGCCGACGCGGCCGCCCAGGACAGGTTCTGCGCGGACACCACCTGCCTGATCACGACGGTCTACGACCAGTCGCCCAACCACAACGACCTCACCCAGGCGCCCCGCGGCAACTTCAGCGGGCCGGCCATGGGCGGCGCCAACAACCTGCCGGTCGCCGACATGGCACCGGTCACCGTCAGCGGTCACAAGGCCTACGGCGTCTTCATCGAGCCCGGCATGGGGCTGCGGAACAACGACACCAGGGGCATCGCCGTCGACGACCAGCCGGAGGGGATGTACTGGGTCCTCAACGGCCGGCACTTCAACAACGGCTGCTGCTTCGACTACGGCAACGCCGAGACCGACAGCCGCGACGACGGCAACGGCACCATGGAGACGTCCTACTTCGGCGACGCCACCGCCTGGTACCACGGCAACGCGCCCGGCCCGTGGATCATGACCGACCAGGAGAACAACCTGGTCGGATGCGTCAACCCGGGCAGCACGTCCAAGCTCTGCGCCAGCCTGCCGAACATCACCTCGCGCTTCGCGACCGCTGTCGCCAAGGGCGAAGCCCATCACTGGGCCTCCCTGGGCGGCGACGCGCAACAGGGCCCGCTGACCACCATGTTCGACGGGCAACGGGTCGATTCCAGCTACGACCCGATGCGCAAGCAGGGCGCGATCGTGCTGGGCAACGGCGGTGACAACAGCAACGGCTCGCAAGGCACCTTCTACGAAGGCGTGATGACGGCCGGCTACCCCACCGACGCCACCGACAACGCGGTGCAGGCCAATGTCGTGGCCGCGAAGTACGACGTCCAGCAGCTGAGCCTGACGCCGGCCCCGGCGACGGCCACCGCGCCGGGACTGCAGACCTTCGCTCCCGGCACCTCGCAGAATTCCGCCCTGACCTTCACGAACACCACCGGGTCGCGCGTATCGGACCTGAGGCTGCACCTGTCCGTCCCGGACGGGTGGCAGGCCACGGCCACGGGCACCACCAACTTCGCGTCCGTCGAGCCCGGCCGGAGCGTGAGCGCGACCTTCAAGGTCACCGCGGGGCCGGCCGACTTCGACGGTGACCTGCGCGGCCGCGCGACCTGGACCGGCCAGGGCCCCGGCCGCGCCGATCAGTCCGCGACGACCACCGAGCACGTACGGAACACCCCGTCGATCAAGATCAACGAGTTCCGGACCTCGACCGGCACCGACTCCACCGACCAGTTCGTCGAGCTGTACAACGCGGGCACGAGCCCGGTCGACATCTCCGGCTGGATCCTGACCGAGCACCCCACCCAGCAGGCCGTCTCCTCGACGGTGACCGTCCCCTCCGGCACCACCCTGCCGGCCGGCGGCCACTACGTGCTGGGCCTGTCCACTTCCGGGCTGGCCGCTCCGGCCGCACCGGGGGACGCCACCGTCGCCGTACGCAGCACGAACGGCCTGACGGCCGGCGACACCGTCACCGTAGGCACCGGCTCCGGCGCGGAAACGCGTACCGTCGCCGGCGTCGGCACGGCGGCCACCACCAACACGACGCTCTGGCAGCCCCTGCCGGACGGTCCGGTCGTCACCATCCCGGCCGGATCGACCAACGTCCCGGTGGCGAGCACCTCCGGCTTCACCGTCGGCCAGAAGCTGGCCATCGGCTACGGCGACAAGCTGGAAGTGGCCACGGTCACCTCCGTCGGAAAGCCGGGAACGCAGGCCCGGCTCTCGGCGCCCGCCGCCGCGGGGGCGACCAACATCAAGGTCACCTCCACCACCAACATCTCGGCCGGTGACACGATCCGGCTGGACATCGGCTCCCGGATCGAGAACGTCACGGTCGCCGCGGTCGGCACCACCGGAGCCACCGGCACCGGCCTCGACCTGACCGCGCCCCTGACGTACGACCACTCCTCCAACCTGCCGTTCAGCAACCGCGGTACGGGCGTCACCTTCGCGCCGGCCACCGCCTTCGCCCACTCCAGCAACGAACCGGTGCAGGCCCTCGGCACCGGCATCACCCTCGACAAGCCGCTGACGCAGCGGCACGCGATCAACACACCCGTGCAGGACGCGCGGGCCACGACCGCGGGCTATCAGTCCCCCACCGCCCCCGACCAGTGGTTCGGCGGACCCGCACTGTCCACCGGCGCCGGCACCATGGTGCTGGGCGACAGCAAGGGCAACACGGCCGACAGCCTGAACTACGGCAGCCTCGTCGACCCCTGGAACGCCGAGGGATATCAGGGCGCCTCCGGATCCGGAGCGAACGGCTGCCTGGTCGCGGCCCCGGGCACGGGTAGAAGCGCCGTCCGCTTCCCCGACGGCCTCGACACCGACAGCAACTGCGCCGACTTCACCGTCTCCAACAGCCCCACCCCCGGCGCGGCCAACAAGGGCTTCACCCTCGACCCGGGACCGCGCGTCTCGCTGCAGATGACCACGCCCGGCAGCACCTCGAACTACGTCAAGCACGACGACTCCGACGACCTCGTGGTCACCGCACCCGTCACCGCCGCCAGCTCGGCCACCGACAAGCAGGACGCGACGTGGGTGGAGACGGCCGGCCTGAACAACCCCAGCTGCGTCTCGTTCGAGTCGGTGAACAAGCCGGGCAGCTATCTGCGGCACCAGAACTTCCAGTTCCACCTCCAGCCCAACGACGGCAGCACGCTGTTCACCCAGGACGCGACCTTCTGCCGGACGCCCGGCAACAGCGGGCAAGGCGTGTCCTTCCAGTCGGTGAACTTCCCGACGAAGTACATCCGCTCCTTCAACAACACCGTCTACCTCGCGAGCAACGGCGGCACCAACGCGTGGGACACCACGACGTCCTGGGCCGACGACTCGAGCTGGACCGCGGCCACGCCGTGGGCGCCCGCGTCGTAAGGCGGCCCGAACACCGCACGGCCTGACCGATCGACCGGGGTGCCCACCGTCCGCGGTGGGCACCCCGCGTCCGTCTTCCGGGGCAGCTGTGGAGAGTTCGAGGAGGGAGTTCATGTGCCGTTCGCATTGCGGTCGGAAGCCGCTCTTTTGACTCCCTTTGCCTTACTCGGTCGTACTCGGGTGCTACGCCCCGTGCGCCGTCGTCCACCTATCAGGAGCGAACTCCATGACACATCCTCTACCGAGGAACCCCCGGTCCCGCCGGGCGCTGATCGGGGCCACCGGCATCGTGCTGGCCGTGACCGGTCTCGGCGGCGTCGTCGCCGCGCCCGCCCACGCCAACCCGGCCGGTACCGCGCTGGTGATCAACGAGGTGTACGGCGGCGGCGGCAACTCCGGCGCCACGTACACCAACGACTACATCGAGCTCTTCAACCCGACCGACGCCACCGTGGACGTGAGCGGCTGGTCGGTGTCGTACTACAGCGCCAAGGGCAACCTCGGTGGGTCGACGGCCCTGACGGGCAGCATTCCGGCGCACGGCTACTACCTGGTCCAGGAGGGACAGGGCGCCGGCGGCACCACGCCGCTGCCCACCCCCGACGCCAGCGGCCAGCTGGCCCTGTCGGCGACCGCCGGCTCGGTGACGCTGTCCGACGCGGCCGGCTCCGTCGTCGACACGGTCGGCTTCGGCACCGGCGCGATCGTCGAGGGCGGGGACGCCCCCGCGCCCAGCAACACCACTGCCGTCACCCGCGCCACCCCCGGGGCGGACACGGACAACAACAACGCCGACTTCGTGACGGCGGCGCCGAACCCGCGCAACTCCGCGTTCAGCGGCGGCGGCACCACGCAGAAGCCGGCCATCGGCGCGATCGGCCCCCGGGCCGCCACCGTCGGCACGGCGTTCTCCTTCACGCCGACCGCGACCGGCGGCACGTCGCCGTACACCTGGAGCGCGACGGGCCTGCCCGCCTGGGCCTCGATCGACGCGGCCACCGGCCGTATCAGCGGCACCCCCGACGCGACCGGCTCCGCCTCGGTGCAGCTCACCGTCACCGACGGTACGGGCGCCACCGGCAGCGCGACGTTCACGCTGACCGCCCAGGCCGCCGGCACCGGCGCGAACCACGTGGTCATCAGCCAGGTCTGGGGCGACGGCGGCTACACCAACGCGCCGTTCGCGCACGACTACATCGACCTGTACAACCCGACGGACAGCGCGGTCGACCTGACCGGCTGGTCGATCGGCTACGGAGCGTACAACCGTGGAGCCGGCGCGGCGCTGGCCGACTACCCGATCTCCGGCAGCATCCCGGCGCACGGCCACTTCCTGGTCCAGGCGGGTGCCGACACGGCCGGGGACGGCGCGGCCCTGCCGACGCCGGACGCGACGATCCCGGTGAACCTGAACTACCAGGGTTCGTTCGTCGCGCTGCTCGACACGACGGCGGCCCCGACGCTGCCGGCCGGCGACATCAGCGGCACCGCGCACGTCGTGGACGCGCTCGGCTACGGCGACGCGAACACCTTCGAGGGCGAGGCCCAGGGGACCAACCTCGGCACCGACGTGGCCGCGCTGCGCACCCCCGAGGGCGCCGACACCGACGACAACCACACCGACTTCACCACCGGGCAGCCCGCCCCGGTGAACTCGGCGGGTCAGACCGGCACCGGCGACTCGAGCGGTGACGCCGGCAACGTGACGATCGCCCAGATCCAGGGCACGAACACCGACACCTCGCCGCTGGCCGGCAAGACCGCCACCACCCAGGGCGTGGTCACCGCGGTGTACGCGACCGGCGGCTTCAACGGCTTCTACCTGGAGACGGGCGGCGCCGGCGGCGCCGCGGCCGACGACAAGACCCCCGGGGCCTCGGACGCCGTGTTCGTCTACGGTTCGCAGTCGGTCGGCACCGTGACCGTCGGCGAGAGCGTCCAGGTCCGCGGCACGGTCCAGGAGTACGCCGGCGAGACCGAGCTCACCTTCCCGACCGTGACGCAGCTGGCCACCCCGCTGCCGCCGGTCGTCGCCGACCGGATCGCGTGGAGCGACCTGCAGTCCGACGCCCAGAAGGAGGCGCACGAGGGCGAGCTCATGGCGCCCCAGGGCGACTTCACGGTGACGGACAACTACAACACCAACTTCTACGGCCAGGTCGAGCTGGCCGCCGGCGACCAGACGCTGCGTCAGCCGACGGACGCCGGCCCGGCCGGCAGCGCCGCCGCGCAGCAGGCCGCCGACTACGACGCCTCCCACGCCATCACGCTGGACGACGGCGCGAGCGTGACCTACTCCCCCACGGGCTCCGCCGCCAACAGCCCGCTGCCCTGGCTCACCGCCGGCAACCCGGTCAGCGTGGGCGCCAAGGCGACCTTCCACCAGCCGGTCGTGCTGGACTACCGCAACTCGCTGTGGAACTTCCAGCCCACCGGCCAGGTCAACGGCGCCGGCGGCGACATCGTCTCGTTCTCCGACATGCGCACCCAGAACGCGCAGCCGGTGGCCGTCGGCGGGAAGATCCGCCTGGCGACCTTCAACGTCGAGAACTACTTCCCCATGACGGGCAGCCGCTACGTCGCGGGCGGCCTGGGCTCGTGCTCCTACTACAACGACCGGCAGGGCAACCACATCGCGGTCAACGACTGCGGTGCCACCGGCCCCCGCGGCGCGGCCGACGACGCCAGCTTCCAGCGGCAGCAGGAAAAGATCGTCACCGGCATCAACGGCCTCGGGGCCGGCATCGTCTCGCTCGAAGAGGTCGAGAACTCGGTCAAGTTCGGTGAGGACCGCGACTCCGCGCTCGCCGGCCTGGTCGACGCCCTCAACGCCAAGGCGGGCGCCGGCACCTGGGCCTTCGCGCCGTCCCCGGCGGCCGCGGACCTGCCGCCGACCGCCGACCAGGACGTCATCCGGACCGCGTTCATCTACAAGCCGGCCGAGGTCTCGCTGGTGGGCGCCTCGCACGTGCTGAGCAACCTCTCCGGCGCCGGCCAGGACTTCTCCATCGCGCGCGAGCCGCTGGCCCAGGGCTTCAAGGCCGTCGGCACCGCCGACTCCGACGCCTTCCTGGTGGTGGCCAACCACCTGAAGTCGAAGAGCAACGACGCCGCCGGGCTCTACCCCGGCGACGCGGAGGACACCCGCCCGGCCTACGACCAGGGCGGCTACAACGAGACCCGTACGCACCAGGCGCAGGACATGCTCGCCTTCGCGCAGGCGCAGGCGCAGACGCTGGGCACGGACAAGCTGTTCCTCGTGGGCGACTTCAACGCCTACACGCACGAGGACCCGATGGAGTACCTGTACAGCCAGGGCTACACCGACCTCGGGTCCACGGACGACCCGAACCACTGGTCGTACTCCTACAACGGCCTCGAGGGCTCCCTCGACCACGTCGTGGCCAGCCCGGCGGCGCTGTCGATGGTGACCGGCGCGACGGTCTGGCAGATCAACGCCCAGGAGTCGGTCGGCTTCGCGTACAGCCGCTACAACTACAACGCCACGCAGCTGTTCAACGCCGGCGACCCGTTCGCGGCCTCCGACCACGACCCGGTCGTCGTCGGCATCGACCCGGGGCCGGTGAAGGCCGCCTCCGAGGTCGCCGTGAAGGCCACCCCGAACAAGGTCGTGGCGGGCAAGACCCAGGTCATGGTGCACGTCACGGTCACGGCCGCCGGCACCACCCCGACCGGCACGGTCACGGTGACCGTCGACGGCCGGACCTACCACGCCGCGCTCGACTGCGGCGAGGCGAACATCAAGCTGGCCGCGTTCCACGACGCGGGCACGCACACCGTGGCCGTGAGCTACTCCGGGGACGCCAAGGTGCTCCCCGGGACGGCTGACACGACGGTGAAGGTCACCACGAAGTAGGCCGCGCCTGGCGCACCGACGCCTGGCACGTACGACGGGAGCCGGCCCCTCGGGGCGGGCTCCCGTTCCGTTTCCGGGGCGCGTGGGGCTACTCGACGAGCGTCTGGGTGCCGAGGACGACGGCGAGCGCGAGCCGCTCGGCGTCCTCGGTGCCGGGCTCGGCAGTGTAGACGGTGATCCGCAGATCGTCCATGGCGACGACGAGCGTGTCGCAGTCGAGCGTGATCCGGCCGACCGCGGGATGGTCGATGACCTTCCGCTTCGACGGCTCGGGGAGCGGCGGCGGGGCGTCGGCCTCCCAGAGTTCGGCGAACCGCGGGCTGGTGTCCCGGAGTTCGCCGATGAGCCGGCGGAGCGCCGGGTCGGCCGGATACCGGGAGGCGGTCAGCCGCAGGTCGGCGACCAGCCGCGCCTCGTGGTCGGCCTGCTCCTGCGCGGTGTGCACGACACGGGTGCCCGGTCCCAGCAGGTTGCGCCAGACGGCGTTGCGTTCCAGGCCGCGCCAGCTCGTCGTCTCGCCCATGAGCGCGTCGTAGGGCGCGTTGGCCAGGACGAGCGTCCAGGTGGCGTCGTACACGACGACCGGGGTGTTCGCCAGCCGGTCGAGCAGCCGCTGCACGCTCGCCGTGACGCGCGTCGGGACGACCTCGGGCCCGGGAGCGGTGTGGCCGGCCAGCCGGTAGAGCAGGTCGCGCTCCGCGTCGGCCAGGCGCAGCGCCCGCGCGAGCGCCTCCACCACCTGGACGGAGGGCGCGGTCGCCCGGCCCTGTTCGAGCCGGGTCAGGTAGTCGGTCGAGATGCCGGCGAGCCCGGCCAGCTCCTCGCGGCGCAGCCCGGTCGCCCGGCGGCGCCGTCCGACCGGCACGCCGACGCTCCCGGGCACCATGCGATCGCGCCAGCGGTGCACCGTACGGCCGAACTCCCACGACTCCATGCGTCCAGTCTGGGCGCGGGCGCCGCCGTTGTCCTGGCCCCGGCATTCCTACGACAACGGGACGGCTGGCTGACCGCCCTGCGCTGCCGCAGGCTCGGACCATGACCACCACCACGACCGGAACGGTCCTGATCACCGGCCCGACCAGGGGCCTGGGCCGCGCCGCGACCCTGGCCATGGCGGACCGCCCGAAGGGCGAGCGCCCCGACCTGCTGCTGGTGGGCCGTACCGGAAAGGCGCTCACCGACGTCGCCGAGGAGGCCCGCGCGCGGGGAGCGAACGTCCACGAGATCGGCTGCGACCTGTCGCGGCTCGCCGACGTGCGGGCCGCGGCGGCGGCCGCGCGGGACCTGCTGGCCGCCGGCGCGGTACGGCCGCTGCGCGCGCTGATCGCCAACGCCGGCCGCATGTCGGCCGACACCCGGGCCGCCTCCGCCGACGGCTACGAGCTGACCTTCGCGGTGAACCACCTGGCCCACGCCCAGCTCATCGGCGACCTGCTCGGCTCGCTCACCGAGCCCGCCCGGATCGTGCTGCTCGGCTCGAACGTCTACAGCGCCAACCTCGGCCGCAGGCTCATGGGCGTACCCGAGGCGAAGTGGCACGACCCCGCCGAGATCGCCCGGCCGGCGACCGGAGAGAAGAAACCGGGCATGAACGCCGCCGGTGTCGCCTACGCCAACGCCAAGCTGGCGATCCTCTACTACGCCCACGAACTCCAGCGCCGCACCGGCCCCGGCGTCAACGTCTCGGTCTTCGAGCCCGGCTGGATGCCCGGCACGGCGCTGGGCCGCGACGCCCCCGCGCCCCTCCAGGCGATCGGCCGCGGCCTCGGTCGCCTGCCCGGCGTCTCCACCCCGCAACGCTCCGGCCCCGCGCTGGCCTCGATCGCACTCGACGACAAGTGGGCGACCCTGCGCGACGGCGCCTTCGTGGTGATCGACAAGGTGACCGAGGTACGGCCCGTGGCCCGCGACCGGTCCCGCGAAACCCGCCTGTGGGAGGCCACCGCCCACCTCCTCGCAGCAGCGGGCACCCCCACCTGACCGGGCCCGGTCGACCGGGAAGGCCCAGCCGGGAAGTCCCCGGCTACAGTCCGGCCGCGTCCACGCTGTCCGACGCGGGCGGCGCCTGGACCCGCACCGGGGTCCCGTAGCCCCACCAGTACATGGTGGTGACGTTCTCCCCCTCGGTGGCGACCTTCTTCAGCGGCAGATGGTCCGCGGACACCCAGACGTCGAGTTTCTCCTCCGTCACCCCTGCCTTCCGCATGCTCCGCTCGACATCGGCCCGCTGCGCGGCGCTCAGGTGGGGCGCCCGCAGCCGGGTGAGGTCGGCGAGAGCGATGGTGCCCCGGTAATGGGTGGCCGGGACGCCGCGTACGGACTCCGTGCCCACCTCGCGCACGTCCCGGGACGCCAGGACCAGATCGACGGCCCGGGACAGGTCCTGGCTCTGGAGTACGTCGGTGACGTACGCGCCCGCGGAGGATGTGGCCAGCTCGTCGACGCCGTACCTGATCCAGTGCTTGCCGCCCAGGTGTGCCGCGGCCCCGGGGCCGAGATCGAGGTAGTAGACGTCCGGCAGCAGGCGATACCGGATGGTGCCGTCGAGGCCCGCGCTGCGCATCGACCGCAGCGCGCTCGCGTCGGTGACCTCGGCCGTCATCGTCATCCGGACGCCGTGCGACCAGTCGAGCGCACCGCTTTCCGTCAGCGACGGGGTGCCGCCCGTCTTCACCGTCAGCTCGAACTTCGCGGAATGCACGCTGCTTGTGCGCTTTTTCACCAGGGCCAGGGCGTCGACGGCCGAGAGCTCCGGAGACCCCCCACCGCCGGTGACGGCCGACGCGGACGACCGGACCGCCGACGGGTGCGCGGCCTTGCCGCCGCCCGACGCCGAACCACTGCCCGGCGCGCAGGCCGACAGCCCGACAAGTGACGCGGCGGCGACGGCGGCCAGCGCCGTACCCCGGAACGTATGCACGAGTCCTCCCCCATGTCCGGGGCCGACCGCCCCGGAACCGCCAGGCACCTTAGCGCAGCGAACCGACATGCGGCGTGGGTACGTCCCCCGGGCAGAGCGGCGCCGCCGGGGTCGCGGCCGGACGGGTGATCAGCAGGCCTCACGTGCCGCGCGGGTGCCGGGGTGGTCGGGGCCGAGGTGCGTTGCCCGGTCGGCGGCCACGGCACGCATCTCGGCGGGCGAGGCACGGCTCGCAGGGGCCCCGCTCGGGGAGCGGGGCCCCTCGGCCGGGTTCAGGCGTGCTTCGGCCAGGGCGGGAACGCGTGCCGGCGGCCGGCGACGGTCGCGATCGCGGTGGGAATCATGATCGCGAAAGCGACCCACGGAATCGAGGTGACGCCGAGCCCGGCGAGCAGGAGGCCGCCGAAGACGCCTCCGGCGGCGATGCTGAGGTTGAAGACGGTCACGAGGATCGACTGGACGCCGTCCGTGCCGGCCGCCCGGATGCCGGCCGTGACGAAGAGCGTGGCGGAACCGCCGAAGCCGATGCCCCAGACGGCCACGCCCACGTACAGGATCACGGGGCTCACCAGCGCGAGGCCGAGCACGAGAGCGCCGGCTCCCAGGACGACCGTGCTCATGACGATCAGCCGGCGGTGGTGCGGATCGACGTAGGTGCCCGTGGCCCAGATGCTGAGCAGCGCCGCGACACCGAAGGTCAGGAGCACCCATTCGATCTGGCCGCCGACCCCCGAACGGGCGGTCAGCGGACCGATGTACGTGTACAGGATGTTGTGGGCGACCATGAATCCGGCGACGACCCAGAGAATCGATCGCACGCCGGGGGTACGGAGGACGGTCGCGACCGGGACGTGCCCGCCCGCCGCTCCGCCCGGAAGGTTGGGCAGCGAGGTGAACGCCCAGCCGATCAGGCCGACGCTGACCACCGCCACGACGCCGAAGGTCGCCTGCCAGCCGGCGGCGTCCCCCAGGAAGGTGCCCGCCGGCAGGCCGAGCGACAGTGCGACCGGCGTGCCCGCCATCGCGATGGCGATCGCCTTGCCCTGGAACTGCGCGGGGACGATCCGCGCCGCGTATCCGCCGATGTTCGACCAGATCAGGCCCGCTCCGACGCCGGCGACGAAGCGCGCGACGAGGATGACCGCGAAGCTGCTCACCAGAGCCGCGACGGCGTTCGCCAGGGCAAAGGCGACCAGGGCCGACACCAGGACCGTGCGGCGCCCCCGGTTCTTCAGCACACCGCCCAGTGGGATCGCGGTGAGGGCCGTCGCCAGTGCGTACACCGTCACGGTCTGACCGACGACGGATTCCGAGAGGCCGAGGCTTTTCGACATTTCCGGCAGCAGACCCGCGGGAATTGTCTCGTTGATGATTCCCAGGAAGCCCGCCGTGAACAATGCCAGCAGGCCGGCCATGGGAAGCTTCACCTTCTCCGTGACGCGGGTTCTTTCATTCGTCGCCGACGACATGCGTGAGCCTTCCGAATTGACACGATCTTTTCAACCGTGGCTCAACATGGCCGCTTCGGCGGCGATTCCCGGAATCGGGCGCCCTGACCGTCGATTCGTCTGGGGCCGGCCTTCACCGATTCGATGGGTGCCGGTCCCGCTTTTCCTTCCCGGCCGCCGGGCCGCCGTCCGTGCCGCTGTCCGGATCTCCCTCCGCGCCGCCCTCCGTGAGCTGGGTCCGCACCCCGCGGGGCACCCGCACCCCGTGGCTGCGCAGATTGCCGATGAACCGCGCGACGAGCGGATCGGGTTCCCCGGCCGTCACGGCCACGAGCTGCCTGACCCACCGCGGCGAGAACGAGCGCACCGCGCCCGGAAAGCCGTCGCTGACCGCGCTCACCGGGCTGACGGCGACCCCCAGACCGGCGGCCGCGAGTTGCGGTGCGGCGGCGGTGACCGAGGTCCGCATCACCGTCTCCGGGTGGACCCCGGCGCGGGCCAGGGACCGGTCGAGCCAGGCGCCGAGGCCGTTGTCCGGCGCGAAGTGCACGAGGGGCGCGCCCTGGAGGTCCTCGAGGCGTACGGCCGGCCGTTCGGCCAGCGGGTGGCCGGTGGGCGCCGTCAGCACGATCTCCTCCTCGGCGACCGCGGTGACCGTGAGGCTGCCGGGCGGCGGGCCGGGCAGCAGCGCCACGTCCACCTCGTCGGAGTCGACGAGGCCGAGCAGCTCGTCCATCGCCGTCGACTCGCGCAAGGTGATCGCCACCTCCGGGTAGCGGCGGTGCCACTGCCGGATGACCGGGGCGAGCAGCGCCACGCTCAGGCTCTGCGCGCAGGCCAGCCGCAGCACCCCGCCGGCCGCCTGACCGGCCGCGCGCGCCGAGCGCACCGCCGAGGCGGCCGCCTCGATCGCCCGCCGGGCGTCCGCGACGGCGGCCCGCCCGGCGGGAGTGAGCTTGACCCCCCGGGGTTCGCGGCGCAGCAGGACCGTGCGGGTCTCGCGCTCCAGCGAGGCGATCTGGTGCGAGACCGCCGGTTGCGACGAATGCAGCAGCAGCGCGGCCTGCGTGATCGATCCGGAGTCCGCGACCGCGACAAGGCACTCCAGCGCACGAAGAGAAGGCATCCATAGATTTTATCGCATGCGATCGAAGCATGAATGTTGTCGAGGGAAGACCTCGGCATCCCCGATTGCTGCACCGCAGGACACCTTCTCGCCCGAGGCGGACGGGAGGGTCCGTACACGGCAAGGGAGAGATCTCATGGCACAGGCGTTCGTCACGGGCGGTTCGGGGTTCATCGGCCGGGTGCTGGTCCGCCGGCTCGTCGGCGAGGGGCACTCGGTCCGCGTCCTGGTCCGCAGCGAGGTGTCGGCCGCCAAGGTGTCGGCGCTCGGCGCGGAGCCGGTGCGGGGCGAGCTGACCGACCCGGCCACCTGGCAGGAGGGGGTGACCGGCAGCGACGTGCTGTTCCACCTCGCCGCTGAGACGGACATCACCGCCGACCGGGCCCGTCACGAGCTCGTGTCGGTGCACGGCACCCGGGCAGCCGTCGACGCGGCCCGCCACGCGCGGGTTCCCCGCTTCGTGCACTGCGGGAGCGAGGCCGCGCTGCTGGCCGGCGACCCGCTCCTGGACGCCGACGAGACCGCGCCGCTGCGGCCGGACTCGGAAGCCGCCTACTGCGCGGTGAAGGCCGTCGCCGAGAAGATCGTGCTCGACGCGAATGCCCCGGACCTCGCCACCGTGTCGATTCGCCCGAGGTTCGTCTGGGGCCCGGACAGCATCCTGATCGACGGCCTGGTCGCCGCCGCGAAGGCCGGCCAGTTCGCCTGGATCGACGGCGGCCGGCACACCACCGACGTCACTTTCGTCGACAACGCCGTCGAGGGCCTCGTACTCGGCTGGCGGCACGGCCGGCCGGGCCAGGCCTATTTCGTCACCGACCGGCACCGCGTCGTCCTGCGCGACTTCCTGGAAACGCTGTTCGCGATTTATGGCGTCGATTCGCCGATTCCCGACCTGGACGCCGAAACCGCCGTCCGCGAGATTCCCGTACCCGCCCGGTGGTTCCTCGGGCAGCCCTGCGTTCTGCGGACGGACAAAGCCGTGGCCGACCTCGGATACGAGCCGACCGTCCCGCATGCCGCCGGTCTGGACGCCGTACGGAATGCGGTGGCCGCCGGCGGCGCGTGACGCGGCACGACCGTTCAACCGGCACACGTAATCGATCGACCGAAGGAAAACCGGAATGAAGATTGTCACGATCGGACGAGGAATGATCGGCGGCGGCCTGGCCACCCTCTGGCGGACCGCGGGCCACGACGTCGAAGAGCTCGGCCGCGACGGCGGAGACGCCTCGGACGCGGACGCCGTCCTGGTCGCCGTGCCCGGCGCCAAGATCTCGGCCGCCCTGAGCAAGGTGACGGGGCTCGACGGAAAGATCGCGATCGACGCGACGAACATCATGCCCGCCCGGCACGGCGACTTCCCGTCGTACGCCCACGAGGTGAAGTCCTTCACCCACGGCCCGGTCGCCAAGAGCTTCAACATGAACTTCGGATCGCTGTTCGGCGCGGTGCGCGAGCAGCGGGTGCGGCCGAGCAACTGGTACGTCGCGGACGCGGGCGCCCGCGAGGTCACCGAACGGCTCGTCCGGGACGCCGGCTACGACCCGGTGCACGTCGGGGATCTCTCCCGGGCCCGCGACTTCGAGAACGCGGTCTGGCTGCTCATGGGCATCCAGCCGGTCGGTGGGGTTTTCTACCGATTTGCCGTTCCCGGCGAGCTCTGATCGAATCAGTGGGTTGGTGACATCGCGGTACGGCCGGCCGGAACGCGGCGACGGGGAGGACGACCCGCTGCGCGCGGGTCGCAGTCGCGCGGTGCACGGTCGGGGGTGCCCGCTGCTCCGCGCCGTCCTCCCCGCCGCGGCCATTGGATCGCGTGCCCGGGCGCCGGCGACAGGGCCGATCGGCCCCGGCGCCGGGCCGTAGGGCCCGGCCGAGGACCACCGCCGGCCCGCGGTCCGGGCGGCGCCGCCCGGACCGGGCATCCCCCTCGGGAGGCTCCCGTTGCCCCGGCCCGAGCAGGACGGACGGCGGCAGGCCGATGCCGTACCCGGGATGCCGTACCCGGAAGGAGGCGGACACCGTGGAAACCGTCACCGTCTGCCTGGACGGCTCGCCGGAATGCGCCGCGGTCGCGCGGTGGGCCGCCCGCGAGGCGATGCGGCGCGGGGCGCGGCTGACCGTACTGCACGTGGCGCCGCAACGCCCGGGCCGTACCACCTTCGTCACGCCGACCGACCCCCGCCCGCGCCCGGCCGGGAAGCGGTGGTCCCCGTACCCGGTCGCCGAGGCCCTGCAGGCCGCGTACCCGGCGCTGTCGGTGACCGCTTCCGAAGTGACCGGCAGGACCGTCCCCGCCCTGCTCACCGCGGCGGCGGAGAGCGACCTGCTCGTGCTCGGTTCCTGGGACACGGGCGCGGTCGGAAGCCTCCTGCCCGGATCCGTGGCCCGGGAGGTGACCCGCAGGTCCCCGGCTCCGGTGGTCCTGGTGCGCACCGGCGAGCGCGAGACGGACGAGCACCAGCCCGACCCCGACGGCAACGCCGCGACGACCACGCCGTACCGCGAGGTCGTGGTGGGCGTGGACGTCCGGCATCCGTACGACCCGGTCCTGGACTTCGCCTTCGACGCGGCGAGCCGCCGGGCGGCGCCGCTGCGGGTCGTGCACGGCGGCGGCACGGCGCCGTCGGCCCCTGCGGACCGGCAGGGAGCGGACAGCCCCTTCGAGGGCATGGACGAGGCCACCGACGACAGCCGCAAGGTCCTGACCCGCACGCTCGCGCGATGGGCGCCGAAGTTCCCGCACACGGACGTGATCCCGGAGGCGGTGGTCGGCGACACCGGCAAGCACCTGGTCGACGTGGCGGCCAAGGCGTCGCTGCTCGTGATCGGGCGCGACGACCGTATGGCCGAGGTCGGCCCGGTCGCGGGGTCCGTCGGCCGTACGGTCCTGCGCGACGCCCCGGCCGCGGTCGCCGTCGTCCCCCACCGGTGAACCGGCACCGCCACCGGCCGCCGGGGGCGCCGGGGCCTAGACGATCTCCACCTGGTAGGACTGCCCGGACTCCGTCCGCACGTGCAGGGACTGCCGGTCGCGCTCCAACTCCGTGACCCACTCGTAGACGATCAGCGCCCGGCTGACCGTGTCGGCCTCGGACCGGCCGGTGCGTTCGGTGGTCGCGTCCAGCGCCTGACGGGCCCGCCCGCTCAGATCCACCGCCAGGCGGTACGTCCCCGGCAGCCGTCCCTCGGCCGGTCCGGCAGCGCCGGGCGCCGCTGCCGACGGGCTCTCGCGGCCGACCGCACCGCCGCCGGGGCGCCGCCCGATCAGGTCCGTCGCACGCCGCAGCACCCCCCGAAAACCCCGGGAGCCCCGGACGCCCCGAGAGCCGCGGAAGCCCCTGATGCCCTTGAGACCTTTGGGGCCCCGACCGGCCGCACGCCCCGCACCCGTGTTGCCGACGAGCACCTCCCCGCGCCCCCCGAGTCCCAGCCACGCCATGACGCCCCCCACTGCCGACCGCAGGCGGGGACACCCCCGCCGTCCGTCGACCCTCCACCGCCCAGACGTCCCGTGGACACGTCCCCGACACAACATGCGATGACCTCGGAGTGAACATCGAGGATCAATGTTCACCTCCGGTTCACCCGGACGGCCCAGCGCGGCTCAGCGGCTTCGGACGTCGGGGCGGTGCTCCGGCACCTCGTCCCAGTTCCCGCTGGCCACCGCCGGGGAGCGGGTCAGGCCCACGATGCCCAGCGCCATCAGCCCGACACCGGCGACCTCGGGCAGCACGTGCCAGCCCGCGGCGATGTTCTCACCGAAGAGCAGACCGCCGAGGACGACGCTGATCAGGGCGTCCCCCAGGGTCAGGGCGGGCTGGGAGGCGGCCAGCGTGCCCGCGCGCAGCGTCCACTGGAGCAGCAGCACGCTCAGCAGTCCGGTGGCGGCGCCGGCGTAGGTGTGCCAGGTGGTGAGGACCGCGGTGAACCCGTCCGGGAAACGCGCCGTCACCTCCTTGATGAGCGCCGCCGTGACCGAGAAGCAGGCGGCCGTCGCCAGGCCCAGCGCCGCGGCCTGCAGGGGTCCGCGGATGCGCAGGGCGAGCGCGAGCAGGAGCGCGACGCCGCAGGCCAGCGCTCCCCCGGCGCCGAGCCACTTCCAGTCGCCGGCCCGGTCGCCGCCCTGCGACGGGGAGGCGGCGAGCAGGAAGAGGGCCAGCCCGCCGGCAAGCATCAGGAAGTCCCACCACGTCCCCGCGCCGGGCCGGTGCCGGAACACTGCGGCGCCGATCAGCAGGGTGAACAGCAGTTCACTGGCGAGCAGGGGCTGCACCACCGCCAGCCCGCCGGAGTCCAGGGCGATGACCTGGAAGACCGCGGAGAGCCCCATGGCCGAGATCCCGCCCCACCAGTACGGCCGGCGCAGCAGCCCGGCCAGGCGGGCCGTCGCCCCCCTCGCCCCGTGGGCGGACACCTCGTCCGGCTCGACGGCGGCCCGCCGCTGGAGCACGGACGCCGCCGCGTTGAACACCGCGGAGAGCAGTGCCATGACGACGGTGAGCACGTTCATGGGGGAAGCCTGTCGTTCACGGAAGCCCGGCGGGCTGCCCCGCGCCGGTGCCTGACCGGCCGGGCGAGCAGATGCGTAACCACCCTGCCGACGGATAAACCTCTCCCGGCCGACTGGGCACAACGGGTGGCGGCCGGCCGTGCTCCGTTTGGCGTCCGGCACCACGGTTACCTGTGGATCTGCCGGTGCATCGTCGTCCGCAGCGAGGTGATCATGCCGCACACGCGCCCGTACGCCCACGTGTCCGTGGCAGTTCCCGCCCCCTGCCCGTACGCGCGCCGGCCATGAGCCGTTTCCTGCTGCTCAGCGCCGGTATGGGCGCCGGCCACGACGCTGTGGCCGCCGAACTCGCCCGGCGGCTGCGGGCCGCCGGGCACGAGTCGTCGCAGCGCGACGTGCTGGAGATGCTGCCCGGCCGCATCGGCGCCGGGGTGCGCGGCTTCTACCGGGCGGCCGTCGGGCACGCCCCTGTGGTGTACGCGGGCATCTACGCCGCCTTCTTCCGCACCGGCCCCGGCCCCCGGCCGGGCAGCTCGCCGCTGGCGGCCCTCGCGGAGAGCCGTCTGCAAGCCGAGGTGGCCCGCGAGGGCGCCGACGCGGTCGTCGCGGTCTTCCACCTCGCCGCCCAGCTCACCGGCCGGATGCGCGGCGCCGGGCGGCTGCCGGTGCCCGCCGCGGTGGTCGTCACCGACTTCGCCGTCCACCGGCAGTGGCTGCACCCGGGCAACGACCTCAATCTGTGCCTCACTGCCGACATCGCCCGCGGCGTACGGAAGCGCATGCGACTGCCCGCCGCCGCCTGCGGCCCGCTCCTGCCGGACCGCTTCCACCCGCACCCGGCCGGCGCGGACCGGTGGCGGCGGCGCTTCGGGGACGACGGCCTGCGCCCGCCCGTCCTGCTGGCCACCGGCGCGTGGGGAGTCGGCAGCCGGCTCGACGCCACGGCCCGGCTGCTGTACGACGGCGGCTACCTGCCGGTCGCCCTGTGCGGACGCAACGAGCGCCTGCGGCGCACGATGGCGAAGGTGCCGGGCACCCTCGCCCTGGGCTGGGTGCAGGACATGCCCGGCCTCATGGCCGCGAGCACCGCCCTGATCGACAACGCCGCGGGCCAGACCGCCATGGAAGCGCTGGCCGTGGGACTGCCGGTGGTCGGCCACCGGCCGATCCCGGGCCACGGCGCCGACGGCGTACGGACGATGGCCGCGCTCGGCCTGACCGAGTACGCCGCCGACTCGTGGCAGTTGCTCCAGGCCCTGGACCGGATCACGGCGTGCGGGCCGGGTGCTCGGGGCCCCTCCGCCGACCACCGGCTCCCGGACGGCGACGCCGTGGGCCTGCTGGACCGGCTGATCGCCGGCGGCCGGGCCTGACCGGTGCGCCGACGGTGCCGGGGGGCACTGCTCGCGCGGGCTCGCGGCCCGTACGAAGAATGCGGCCGGACGCCGGGGCACGGCGCCGGCGGCCGGCCCTGACGCAAGGCCAGGTACGACCGATGTGCCGACCCCGTCCGGTCGTACGGCTCGTCGTACGGCTCACGGCCCGTACGAAGAATGCGGCCGGACGCCGGGGCACGGCGCCGGCAGCCGGCCCTGACGCAAGGCCGGGTACGACCGACGTGCCGACGCTGTCCGGTCGTACGGCTCGCGCGGGCTCGCGGCCCGTACGGACGGTGCGGCCAGGCGCGGCGGTACGACGCGGACGCCCGGGCGCGGCGGTACGGCGCCGATCGGGCGCCGCCGGGCCGCCGCGCTAGGCCGTGCGTGTGTCTTTGCCGAACCTTCCCGGCCGGGCGTGCGCGCTTCCGGACGCCGTACGGGCACCCGGCGTGAGGATGGCACCCCGTGGTGTACATCTTCGGTCTTTCCGCCGCCTGCCTGCTGGGCTTCGGCTTCGTGCTGCAGCAGCACGCCGCCGAGCACGAGCCGCTGTCCGTCATGCTCTCCTACAAGCTGCTGCTGGACCTGGCCAAGGTCCCGCTGTGGCTGGCGGGCATCGGCTGCATGGTCGCGGGCCAGATCCTCGGCAGCCTGGCGCTGGGGCACGGCGACCTGGCCAAGGTGGAGCCGCTGCTCACCACGAACCTGCTGTTCGCGATGCTGCTGGCGCGCTGGATGGGCGAGCAGCCGCTGGGCTGGTCGGGGTGGCTGGGCGCGATCGCCCTCAGCCTCGGCGTGGCGGCCTTCATCCTGGCGGGCCGCCCGCACACCGGCCACGGCCACATCACCCAGGCCCGGCACTGGCTGGTGATCGCCTGCGTGCTGGGGCTGGCCGGGATCCTGGTCCTGATCGCCCTGCGGCTGGACCTGCTGCACCGCCCCCCGCTGCTGGCCGCGGCGGCGGGCACCCTGTTCGGCCTCCAGGACGCGCTCACCCGGGTCTGCGGCAGCATCATCGGTGCCCGCGGCATCGGCGGGCTGCTCGCCTCGTGGCAGCCGTACGGCGTCCTGGCCCTGGCGGTGACGGGCCTGCTGCTGACGCAGAGCGCCTTCGAAGCCGGACCGCTGCGCCTGTCGCTGCCGGCGCTGACCGTCGCCGAACCGCTGAGCGGCATCGGCTGCGGCATCGGCTTCCTGCACGACGAGCTGCACACCACCCCGAGCGCGCTGGCCTGGCAGACCGTGGGCGTGGCCGCGGCGATCACCGGCGTCTTCGTCCTGGGCCGCCACCCGGTGATGCCCGGCGGAAAGCGGCGTCCCGACCCCGCGGATCGCCATCACGAGCCCGTCCCCGCGGAGGGCGGCGACCCCACCGCCGGACCCGCGGACGGGCCCACGCACGGCGGCCCCTCCGACGGCCCCTCGGCCTGACCCTCGAACGGACGGGACATCACGGACAGATAGGCCCGCTCGTGATCGGGTAGACACCAACGAAGGATCACGACCGGTGGAAGGAGGGCACGTGCGGCGTCCCCCGCTCAGGCGGCTGCTGCGCCCCCTCCTGCTCACCGTCCTGCTGTTGCTGCTGGCCCTCGCCGCCACCGGGCTCTCGTTGCTGATCACGCCCCAGCAGACGGTGTCTGCGGCCGGCCAGAGCGTCCGGGTGGGCGCGACGTCCCTCCAGCTGAGTCCGTCCGGCCCCGGGGAACTCGTGCTGTTCGGCCAGACGATTCCCACGAAACCGCAGTTCGACGGGCCGATCCGGCCGCGCCTGGAACTGGCCCGGATCGCCACCGGCCCCCAGGTGTCCAAGCTGGTGCAGAACGGCGGCCACGGAAGCCTGGTCCTCGCCGTGGGGCACGAGCTCACCTCCGGCTGGGTGCGCTACGCCGTGTGGGAGACCGTCATCGCCACGGGGGTGATGCTGGTCGTCCTGGCCGCGGTGACCGGTCTGCGGCACCTCCCACGACGCCGCACGGCCGCCGTGCTCGGCGCCGGCCTGGTCTCGGTGTGCGCCGTCAACCTCATCGGGTTCGGGCTGCTGGCCAACAGCACGCCGCAGGTCCTGGACCACGTACGGTCCCTGGAGGACCTGGTGGGGCGCGGCCCGCTGACACCGGTGCCGCCCGCCTCGGGCCCGCACCTGACCGAGGTGCACGCGGTCGTCATCGGGGACTCCACGGCCGCCGCGCCGGGAAACGCGCCCCTCCCGAACCCCACCCCGCTGGACACGGCGTGCGTGCGCAGCGTGGACGCCTACGCCCGTGACCTGGCCGAGGTCAACGGCTGGAACGTGCTGAACCTCGCCTGCACCGGCGCCACCGTGCCCGACGGCGTCCTCGGCGTCCAGATCGTCAGCGGCCACCAGGTGGCACCCCCGCAGCTCGCCGAGGCGCAACGGGCCACGAAGGCTCCCGTGCTCATCATCAGTGTCGGTGCGAACGACGTCGGCTGGGCCGATCTGACCCGGTTGTGCGCCGTGTCCACGACCTGCGACGACCGGGCCACCACCGCGTTCTTCCGCAACAGGCTCACCCGGTTCGCCGTCGACTACCGCACCCTGCTGCGGCAGGTCTCGACCCTGCCGCAGCACCCGACCGTCCTGGTCAACGAGTACTACGACCCCTTCGGGCCCAACGCCGACTGCCTGAAGGGCGAGGGCATCACCACGGCCAAGGCCGACATGCTGCGGTCACGGCTGACGGAGCTCAACACCGTCCTGCGCGACGGGGCCGACCTGGCGGGCGCCCACCCGGTGCGGCCGAGCTTCACCGGCCACGAGCTGTGCAGCACCGAGTCGTACGTCCAGGGGCCGGCGAGCGCGGCCCCGCTGCACCCCACCCCGGCCGGGGAACTCGTCATCGCGCTCGCGGATCAGCAGGCCCTGACGGACCTCCCCCGATGAGCCGCGCGCCCCGCCGGTGGCCGCGCGTCACCTCGTGCTCGCCCAGCGGGCCGACGGCCAGTCCCGCCTCCCGGCAGACGGCGACCAGGCCGGGCAGCGCGCCCAGCGCGGCCCGCCAGCATCCCGGCGCCCCTTCGCGGTCGGTGTCGTGCAGCAGCGCAGTGCCGCCGCCGCGCAGGTCGCGCAGCAGAAGGTCCAGCACCGAGCGGGCGGTGGCCCGGGAGGTCCAGTCCCGGCCCCAGGCCGACCACAGGACCGGCCGCAGCCCGGCCGTGCGCGCCGCCGCCAGCCGGTCGCCGGTCAGGATGCCGTAGGGCGGGCGGTACCAGAGCGGCGCGTCGCCGTACGCCTGCGCCACCAGGTGCGCGGCGAGCGAGAGCCGGCGGCTCTCCCGCAAGGGCGACGGCCGCCAGGGACGGTCGTGCGTCCAGCCGTGCACCGCCAGTTCGTGGCCGCGCCGGACGATCTCGCGGCCCAGGTCCCAGTGGTGGGCCAGGCGCTCACCGAGCACGAAGAACGTCGCCCGGACCGCCAGGCCGTCCAGCGCGTCGAGAAAACGCGGCGTGGTGCGTGGGTCCGGCCCGTCGTCGAAGGTGAGCGCGACATGGTCCGGCCGCCCGAGGCCGGCCAGCGCGGGGAACAGCGCGCACCGCGGCCCGGGCAGCCAGGTGCCGGCGGGCAGCACCTGCGCCGTCCCGGCCAGCAGCAGGGCGGCGCCGGCCGCGGGCCACGGCCGCGCGGGGCCCGTCGCCCGCCACCGCCCGCTCATCCGAAGCGTGCCGCCAGACGCCGGTACGGCCACGGAGCGATCGCGCGTATTCCGACCGGCAGCCGGAGCCAGCGGGGGATGTAGACCTCCTGGTGCCCGGTCCGCACCGCCGCCGCCACCGCGTCCGCGACCTTCTCCGGCGCGATGAGCCGGGGCCGCGCGCGGGGGTACGCCGACCCGCGCCGGACGAAGAAGGGGGTGTCGACCGCTCCGGGCACGATGTGGGTGACGTGGATGCCGCTGCCCTTCAGTTCGTACCGCAGCGCGTCGGCGAAGGCCCCCACGCCGGCCTTCGCGGCCGAGTACACCGCTTCGTCGCGCACGCCCACCGACCCGGCGAACGACCCGACCAGCACGATGTGGCCGCGGCCCTGCGCCAGCATGTACGGCAGGGCCGCCTGGACGAGGTGCACCGGCGACACGAGGTCGACGGTGAGCACCTCGTCGACGGTCGCGGCCGGCATCGACGTGAACGGGCCCGCCCAGCCGACGCCGGCCGCGGCGATCAGCAGGTCGATGCGGCCGGCCTCCCTCGCGGCGCGTTCGGCCAGCGCCCGCGCGCCGCTGGGCGCGGACAGGTCGCAGGGCACGGCGACGCCACCGGTCTCGCGCGCCACCCCGTCCAGCCGCGGGCGGTCCCGGCCGGCCAGCAGCAGCTGCCACCGCTGCTCGGCGGCCAGCTGCCGGGCCACCGCGGCGCCGATCCCCGAGGACGCCCCGGTCACCAGCGCCACCTCGGTGGCCCGCCGGTTGCCCTCCCGGACGGCAACCGTCTCCTGTGCTGCGACGGCGCGTGCCATGGCACCTCCTCGGGCGGTCTCGTCGTGGCCTTCGTGGCCCCACCGCGACCGCACCCGGCCGACGCCGACCCACTCCGCGCATGCCACGAGGCTCCACGGGGAACGGCCGGTATCGTCCGCGGGGGACGGCGCCGGTGTCGATCCCTGTCGTACTGTCCCACCCCCCGCCCGCCCCCGCGACTGCCGCACGCACTTCGCCGCCCCGCCCGGCGAACCGTGCCCCGCTGTTCGGCGGCCTGTGGGCCCCCGCACCGTTGGGCCATTCGGGTGACGCCGCACGATCCGCGCGGGAGGATCCGAGGAGGGCCTCTGGAGAACGCCTGGGGGCACACTTGCCAGCGGCGGTCAGCCGGTGGGACGCGGCGCTCCGCTGCGGGGTCCGGCGCGCGGGCCGTCCCGCCACGGAGCGACCAGGCGGGCCGCGCACCGGCCCACGCGAACGCCACGCCCAGGGCACACCTACCAGCGACCGTCAGCCCGTGAGGCCCGACCATCCACCGCACTGCCCCGCATGCGGCCATCCGCCACCGGGCCGGCAGGCGGGCAGCCCATCGGCCCACGCGAACGCCACACCCGGGGCACACCGGCCAGCGACCGTCAGCCCGTGGGGCCCGATCCTCCACCGCGCTGACCCGCATGCGGGCCGTCCTCCCATGGAGCCGCCAGGCGGGCCGCGCATTCGAGCATGAGGGCGTGGACGAAGGCCTGGGGGAGGTTGCCGCGGAGTTGGCGCTGGGCGAGGTCGTACTCCTCGGCGTACAGGCCCGGCGTTCCGCAGGCGGCGCGGTTGCGTTCGAACCAGCGCAGCGCCGACTTCTCGTGGCCCTGCTGGTGCTCGGCGAGGGCGACGACGAAGCCGCACATCACGAAGGCTCCCTCGGCCTGTTCCAGGGGCCGGTCGTCGTGCCGGAAGCGGTAGGCGAAGTGGTCGTCGGTCAGGTCGGCCAGGAACGACCGCAGGGTCTCCCGGGTCCGCGGGTCGTCGGCCGGTACGGCGCCCCGGACGGCCGGCAGGAGCAGGGCCGCGTCGTGGCGCGGGTCGTCCGGTGCCCGCTGCCAGCGCCCGCTGGGGTGTACGCCGGTCCGCCCGGCCTCGGCGACCAGGGAGTCGGCCAGGCCGGTCCACTCGTCTGGCCGGTTGCCGAGTACGCCCGCCGCCGCGGCGGCACGCAGGCCGGCCGCGCAGCTCAGCCGGCTGTGGGTCCAGCGGCGCGGGCCCAGTTCCCACACCCCGGCGTCCGGTTCGTCCCGGCGCCGGGCGATGGCCTCGGCGGCGGTCCGCGCGGCCCGCAGGCCGTCCGCGTCCAGCCGGCCGTGGCGGGCCGCCGCGGCCAGCAGCAGAAGGCACTCGCCGAATATGTCGAGCTGGAACTGCCCGGAGACCTGGTTGCCGACGAGGTCGAAACCCCCGGGATAGCCCGGCAGCCGCAGCCGCCGCTGGTCCGGGATCGTACGGCCGTCCACGGTGTACGCGGGTGCCAGCCGCGGCCCGTCCTCGTCGAGCCGGCCGGTCACGAACCGTACGGCGTCGTCCAGCAGCGGCCCGGCCCCGGCGGCGGCCACGGCCTGTCCGGCGTAGCACTGATCGCGGATCCACACGTACCGGTAGTCGTAGTTGCGGCCTTCCTCCGCTCTTTCGGGCAGGCTGGTGGTCGCGGCCGCCACCATGCCGCCGGACGTGCCGGTCAGGCCCCGCATGACGGTGTAGGCGTGCCGCGCGTCCCGCTCGGCCACGGTCCCCGCCAGTGGCGGCACTTCCCGCCGCCAAGCGGCCTGCGTCCGATCCCACGCCTGGTCGGCGTCCGGCGCGGCCGGCAGGGGACGGTCGGAGATCTCCAGCACCAGGTCGTGCCGGTCGCCCTCGGCCAGCACGAAGTCCGTCTCCAGGTGGGCCCCGCCGGACGAGGCGTGCGCCGCTGCCGCGCCCGACCAGCGCCAGTGCAGGTCGCCGGCCCGGCCGGACCAGCTCCCGTCCGCCGCGCGGCTCACCTCACGGGTCGGCGCGCCGCCGAATCCGGCGGCGGGTTCGAGGACCAGCCGCACCCGGGCGGGCCCGTCCACGGCCGCGAGGCGGCGCAGGATCACCGCGCGGTGGGGATCGCCCGGAAAGGCCAGCGCCTGGCGGCACTCGACGATGCCCTCCTCGGTGATCCAGCGACCGCGCCAGATCAGCGAGCCCTCCTCGTAGTAGCCGCCGCCGATGAACCGGCCGACCGGAGCGACCCGGTAGACGCCGCGCCCTCCGATGAGCCCGCCGAAGACCGCGTCGGAGTCCCAGCGGGGCGCGCACATCCACGCGATGTCGCCGCGCGGCCCCACCAGGGCGCCCCGCTCCCCGTCCGCGATCAGCGCGTAGTCCCGCAGCGGCTGCGGATCGTCTTCCCGGGGGTCAACCGCCGTGGCCATGTGCGTCCTTTCCCCGGGTGGTCCCTCTCCCCTCGGCTACCGCCGGCAAGGCGCGGCAAACCGGCCTCGTGGATCACGCGCGGGAACTCCGGCGGGCCTCAGCCCCCGGCGGGCGTCACTCGTCCTGGGCCGTTTCCGCGGTCGGGTCGGGCACGTGCGGCAGGATGTCGGTGATGTAGCTGGCCACGGTCGCCTCCAGGCCCACGTCGTGCTGGGCCCGCTCCGAGAGGTACCAGCGGTGTTCCAGCAGCTCGTGGTAGACCTGCGCGGGATCCATGCCGCGGCGCAGTTCCACCGGCACGGCGCGTACGGCGGGGCGGAACACCTGCCGGACCCAGCGGTGGGCGAGGACTTCCGGGCGTGCCCCGAGGGGATCCTCCGGGGTGTAGTCGTCCTGGGTGGCCATCCAGTGCTCGAGGTCGTTGAGGAGGCTGCGGGCCTGGTTCTCCTCGGTGTCCATGCCGGTCAGCCGCAGCAGCTGGCGCTGGTGGTGGCCGGCGTCCACCACCTTCGGCAGGAAGGTGACGGTGTCGCCCTCGGGCGAGCGCTGGATCTGCATCTCGGCGACGTCGAAGCCGAGGTCGTTGAGGCGGCGGATGCGCCGGTCGATGTAGTGGCGCTTGCTCGCCGGATACACCGACTCGCGGGTCAGCTCGTGCCACAGGTCGCCGTAGCGCGCCACGATCGCCTCGCTGAAGGTCAGCGGGTCGACCGAGGGGTGCAGCGAGCCGCCCGCCTCCAGATCCATCAGCTCACCGGCGATGTTCATCCGGGCCACGTCGATGTCGTAGTCGCGCTGGCCGTTGCTCAGCCCGGGCTGGATCTGCCCGGTCTCCGCGTCGACCAGGTAGGCCGCGTACGCGCCGGCGTCGCGGCGGAAGAGGGTGTTGGACAGCGAGCAGTCGCCCCAGGCGAAGCCGACCAGGTGCAGCCGCACCAGCAGCACGGCCAGCGCGTCCAGCAGCCGGTTCACCGTGCCCGGGCGCATCGTCGTCTCGAACATCGACCGGTAGGGCAGGGACCCGTTCAAGTGCCGGGTGATCAGCGCGGGTTCCAGCGGTGTGCCGTCCGCGGCGACCCGGCCGGTGACCACCGCCATCGCGTCGACGGCGGGTATCGCCAGCCGGTCCAGGTCGCGCAGCAGCTCGTACTCGCGCTCCGCCGCCCACTGGCTGACTTCCTTGATCGCCACGACCTCGCTGCCCGCGCGGGCGAAGCGCACCACGTGCCGGGAGATGCCGCGGGGCAGCGCCACCAGCGACGCGGCCGGCCACTCCTCCAGCGGCAGGTGCCATGCCAGGTCCAGCAGGAACGACGGGTGCTCGGCATCGGTCGCGGTGATCTGCAGCGGCATGGCGCGACACGTCCTCTCGTCCGAAGGCCGCACGACACGTCCGGCGGCCAGCGCATGCTAACCGGCCGGGCCCCGGCGGAACCGGCCGGGACCTCGCTCACGGCTCGAGGACCCCGCGCGAAAAGCACAGGGGCCCGGGAGAACCCGGGCCCCTGCACCTCGCGCACGCCTCACATGCGGAACATGTGACGCCGGATCAGGAACGGATCAGGACGTCGCCACCGCGAAGACGTGCATGTCGCCGCCCTGGGTGGTGGCGGGCAGGGTGACGCTGGCCAGCTGCTTGCCGGCCTGGAGGGTGATCGGGGCCGAGGCGAAGACCTCGGTGCCGACCGGGTCGACGCTGCCGCCCATCACGTCGCGGTAGGTGGTGTGCACCGCCACGACGTTGCCGAAGGACGGCTGCTGCGAACCGCCGCCGAGGGTCCAGTCGCTGAAGCCGATCTGGGCCTGCTCGGTGGTGCCGTCGGTGTACGTGAGGGTGACCGTGCCGGTGGCGGAGCCGTCGCTGGCGCTGCCGAGCAGGCTGAGCCGGGTGTGGCCGGCCGAGGTCGCCTGCACGTCGAGCACCTGGTCACCGCCGCCGACCTGGATGTTGTCGGGGGCGCCGGGGGCCACCTGCGGCCAGGTGAAGTCGAAGCCCTCCGACTGGATGCTGCCACCGGGCGTGACGCCGGCCGCGGCGAGGGCCTTGGCGGAGTAGCTCCAGCCGCCGCCGTCGAAGTTCGCCGCCGGGTTCTGGTCGTCGGCCGAGATACCGGCGTTGTTGACGTACCAGGTCACGGTGCCCCGTACGCCCACCGTCACCGACAGGGTGGTCTTCGGCGCGGTGTAGCCGCCGGAGGTCAGGGTCAGCGGGACGGTGTAGACGCCCGCCTTGGTGTCGGCCGCCGCGGACACCGAGAAGGTGCCGGAGGCCGAACCGTCGCGGGGGACGGTGATGTCACCGCTGGCCGGCGTCACCGTGATGCCGGCCGGCGCGGCCGCGCTCCAGTGCACCGGGACCTTGGCGTCCCCGATCGTGGAGAGCTTCAGCTTCCCGTCGACGGAGTTGCCCGGCTCGACCTTGACCTGCGCCGGGTCGGTGGCGGCGAAGAACGGCGCCTCACCGTCGCGGAAGGACGGCGGCGCGTCGTTGGCGGCGCTGCCCCAGGTGGTGTTCGGGGTGCTGCCCAGGGTGTAGTCCAGCGTGCCGCCGGTCTTGACGAAGGTGGCGGGCACCCACGGCCGGTCGGAGGTCTCGCCGTTCTTCTGCAGCCCCTCGACATAGATGTTCTGCGCCGAGGCCTGCGGGGCGTTGATCGTGATGGTGCGGCCGGAGCCGGTGTGGATCACCGCGTGCGGGAAGAGCGGCGCGGAGAGCACCATGTCGGCGCGGCTGGGCACCTGCGGGTACATGCCCAGCGCGGAGAAGACGTACCAGGACGACATGGTCCCGGCGTCGTCGTTGCCGGGGATGCCGCCGGGCGTGTTGGTCCAGAGCTGGTCCATCTCGGCCCGCACGGTCTGCTGCGTCTTGTACGGGGCGCCGAAGTAGTCGTAAAGGTACGGCGCGTTGATGTCGGGCTCGTTGGTCGGGTCGTAACGGGTGCCGTCGGCGGCGGAGAAGTCGAAGGTGCCGTCGGGCTTCCGGAAGAAGGAGTCGAGGCGGGAAACGGCCGCCGCGTTGCCGCCCATCGCCTGGGCCAGGCCCGCGATGTCGGAGTACACCATCCAGGTGTAGCGGGCGCTGGTGCCCTCCACGAACCCGTTGCCGGTGTCCGGGGTGAAGTTCGCGCCGGCCCACGCGCCGCTGGAGTTGCGGTCACGCATGTAGCCGCCCTGCGCGGTGGCGTTGGGGTCGAAGACGTTGGTCCAGTTGCCCGAACGCTGCTGGAACTGCTTCTGCAGGTCGCGCTGGCCGAGCTGCCCGGCCAGTTCGGAGATGCCGAAGTCGGCCGCCGTGTCCTCCAGGGTCTCGGCGGCGCCGGCCCAGCAGTGGCAGTTGTCGGCCGGCACGTAGCCGAGCGTCAGGTACTTGTCGAGGGCCGGCCGCTCGCCCACGCACTCCACGTTGCAGCCCGCGCTGTCGGAGTCGTTGGCGGTCGGCACCGTGGCGGCGTTCACCAGCGAGGCCAGGGCGCCCTTGGCGTCGAAGTCCTGCCCGCCGAAGGCGTAGATGCCGGCGAGCGCGGCGTCGGAGGGGTCGCCGGACATGATGCTGGTCTTGCCGTTCTCCAGCAGCCAGCGGTCCCACTCACCCCCGCGCTGCTGCGCGTAGTTGAACAGGGACTGGGCATAGTCGCTGCCCGCCCGGGGGTTCAGCAGGGTGAGCAGCTGCACCTGCGCGCGGTACTGGTCCCAGCCGGAGAAGGTGCCGTACTGGGCGTGCTGGCCGGCCGCGAGGGTGTGGGTCTTGCGGTCCCCGCCCAGGTACTGCCCGTTGACGTCGCTGGTGAGGGTCGGCTCCAGCATCGAGTGGTACAACGCGGTGTAGAACGAGGTCCGCTGATCGGCGGTGCCGCCGCCGACCTCGATCTTGCCGAGCGCGTTGTTCCAGTCCGCGACCGCGGCCGACCGGACGGAGTCGAAGGTACGCTGCGGCGGGTTCTCGGCCTGCAGGTTCGCTTCGGCGTTGTCCGCGCTGACGTAGGAGATCGCCACCTTGACCTGGACGTTGTGCGTGTCGGCCGGGAAGGTGACGTACGCGCCGGAGCCCTTGCCCCGGTTCGGGTTGCCGCTGGAGCTGTAGCCGGTGCCGCCGGTCGCCGTGGTGGAGCCGGGGGCGAGCGTGCTGTCCGTCCAGGTGCCCACCTTGGCGAACGGCGTGTCGAAGTGGGCGGTGAAGTACAGGGTGTAGACGTCGTGCCGGTTGTTGGCGCTCTGCGGGCCGCAGAAGTTGCCGGCGCTGACCGAGCCCGTCACCGTCTGGGTGGCGGCGTTCACGCTCACCGAGGCGGCGGCGCTGCCGCTCTCGGAGTTGGACGTGCGCAGCAGCATGCTCGCCGGCTTGTCCGCCGGGAAGCCGAACTCACCCGTGCCGGTACGGGCGGTGGTGGTCAGCTCGGCGCTCGCACCGCTGTCCAGCCCCACCTTGTAGTAGCCCGCCTGCGCGGTCTCGTTGGCGTGCGAGAACGTGCTCGCGTAGGTGGTGTCGCCGGTGTCCGAGCTGGGCGAGGAGGTGACGTCGCCCACGTAGGGCATGATCGGGATGTCTCCGTTGGCCCCGGAGCAGCCGACCCCGTTCAGGTGAGTGAGGCTGAAGCCGCGGATCCTCGTGGCGTCGTAGCGGTAGCCGCCGGGGGCGGGGGTGGAGAACTGGTTGCCCGTCGAGTTCTGCGGGCTCCAGGCCAGCATGCCGAACGGCACGACGGCGCCGGGGTAGGTGTTGCCCGCGTTCGAGCTGCCGATCAGCGGGTTGACGGAGGACGCCGGAGCGGTGGTGCCCGCGGCCGAGTCCGCCGAGGCGGGGCCGGCGGTCAGGCCCATGCCCAGCAGTGCGGTGGCCGCGGCCGCCAGTACGCCAACGGCTTTGCGCCCCTGACGGGTTCGGCGGGTGCGGTACGGAGGTCTGTCTGACACGAAATATGCCCTTCCTGGCCCGACAACGTTGTCAAACGCAAGGGATGCTTCCTTGCGTGAGGTGGGGTGTCAAGAGGTGGGGACTTGTGGTGGGCTTTGTGCGCGGTCCTGTGCGCGCGGGACGGCTCGGCGGCGCGGCCCTTACGCCGGAATGGTCCCAACCGGCGGTCCTGAGCGCGGGGTTCGAGCCGATCTTCCGGTCCGCGGCCGAGCGCGCGCCCTCCGCCCTCGCCGGCGGGTAGGGCACGGGCTCCTCCGTAGGATGCGCTGCGGTATGCCAACAGGAGGGGAAGCACAGTGAAGAGACCGATGCGCCGGGCGGCGCTCGCGCTGGCCGCGGGCATGGCGGCGCTGGGGACAGTGGGGACAGTGGGAATCGGCAGCGCGTCAGCGGCTCCGACGATCACGGCCCCGACTGTGGTGGGGACCATTCAGGAGGCGGGCAAGGGGGTGCCGGCGTCGCTGAAGCGCGGTCAAACGGTCTACCTGACGATGTACTACCGGCAGGAGTCGCGCGACACCCTGGTACCCGAGTCGTTCGGCCTGGGCCTGTTCAACATGAAGGCACCCGGCCAGGGGCAGCTGCGCGGCATCTCGGCGACCTGGTGGAACCAGGTCACCCACCGCTGGGAGAACGCCGGCCAGTACGCACCCGAAGGGGACCTCCTTTTCTCGCTCCCCAACACCCCCAGGGTGAAGGTCGCTTCGGGAACCCTCGCCCACGTCTACGTCCGGATCACCTTCGGCCGCGCCGCCTTCGCCGGGCAGTGGCACTTCATACCGCGGGTGAACGGCTACACCCTGCTCACCTCGAAGGGCGTCCAGGACTGGGCGAACCTCGACGAGACCAGCAGGAAGCAGTACACCTCGACGCTGCGCTGAGCGCGCGGAAGTCCGGGCCGGGGACTTCGACGGAGGGCCCCGGCCCGGACCTCTGGGTGCGGACGTGCAGTCGTCCTCCGTTACGTCACGACGTGAGGTAGCACGCCTTCGCCACGTTCGGCAGCGGGTCGCCGCCGAAGGCGGCGTTGGTGCAGGGGGCCTGGCCGGTGACGGTCCGGTAGGCGAAGTCGCCGTCGGCGCCGTAGGCGATGGTGCGGGTGCCGGTGACCGCGCAGGTGGCGTTCTCCGCCGCGCACGTCACCGGGTAGCCCGGCGGCGGCCCGGTGCGGGTGTAGCAGTTCTTCCCGACCAGGTAGATCGGGTCGACGCCGAGCGTGTCGTCGTCGCACGTCGTGGTCCCGTTCGACGTGCCGTACCAGTACGAGCCGTTCGCGCCGAAGGCGATCGGCTGCACGCCGGTGGCCGCGCAGCCGTTGTGCTCGCTCGCGCAAAGGCTCCAGCCGCCGCCCGCCGGAGCGCCGTCCGGCGCGGTGTAGCAGCCCTTGACGGTGTTGAACAGCGGGTCGTCGCCGAAGGCGTCGTTGGTGCAGGCGACATGGCCGGTGACGGTCTGGAAGCGGAAGGCGCCGTTCGCGCCGTAGGCGACCTCGCGGGTGCCGGAGACCGCGCACGAGCCCTTCTCGTCGGCGCAGCGCGTCCAGCCGGCCGGGCCGCCGGCGGGGGCGAGGTAGCAGGACTTCAGGACGCCGTGTGCCGGGTCGGCGCCCCCGAAGCCCGCCGCGCCGCAGGTGGTCGTCCCGCTCACCGCCTTGAAGAGGTACGCGCCCGCGCCGTACGCCATCACCTGGGAGCCGGACGGCGTGCAGCTGCCGCCCTCGGCCGCGCACAGGGTGTAGCCGGGCGGCAGGGGGTTGCCGGCGGCCGCGGCGTTGACCGACGTCGAGAAGGGGGTGGGCGCGCCCACGGCGGTCGCGGTGATCGTGTGGCTGCCCGAGCCGACGCCGGTCAGGCGGACGTAACCGCCGTCGGAGGAACCGCCCGTGACGCCCGGCACGGAGTGGAAGGCGCCGCCGCTCCACACGGTCTGGCCGTCGACCGCGACGGTGACCGCCGCGGAGCCGTAGGTGGGCACGCCGACCGTCCCGGTGGCGCCGGCGGGCGCGGTGAGGGTCGTGGCGAGCGTTCCGGCGGAGGCGTCGTAGTCCCACGAGCCGGTCACCGTGCCCTGCGGCAGGGTGATCGTGCCCTCGGCGTGGGCGAGGTCCCCGGGGTGCGGCGCGAAGGAGTAGCCGCCATTGCCGGTCGGCGCGAGGCCGAGCACGGAGAAGGTCAGCGCCGAGGTGGGGCCGGTGCCCCAGCCGTGCGCGAGGCTCATGTAGGTGCCGCCGTAGTCGAAGGAGCCGTCGTAGCGCAGGCCCTCCCAGAAGGTGCTGCCGGTGCCGATGGGGCTGTCCAGCATGCCGCCCCACTCGCGGCGGATCAGGGTCAGCCCGCCGAGGTCGTCGTCCGCGGTGAAGTGCGCCTGGACCTCCATCGAGCCGGGGAAGGTGCCGATCGCGCCGTCCTTCTCCGGGGTGTTGGCGCCGTGGTCGTTCCAGCGGGCGGTCAGGGCGCGGGAGATGGCGGTGTCCTTGGCCGGGCCGTCGGTCAACCCGTACCAGGAGGCCAGGGAGTTGCCGTCCTGCGGGTAGAGCCCGCTGGTGGGGTTGTCGCGGTAGAGGCCGACCGCCGGGTTCCACAGCCGCTGGTTCGCGGCCGACTTCAGGGTGGCGGCGCGCTGCTGCCACGCGGAGGCGTCCGTACTGTCGCCCTCGGCGGTCGCGAGGGCGGCGCCGCCGGTGAGCGCCTTGTACAGCAGCGCGTTGGCCTCGATGTTCTCGCCGCCCTGGCCGCCGCGCGCCCAGTCGCTGGTCCCGGTGACGTTGAGCAGCCCGGTGCCGTCGATCTTCGCGGTGATGAAGCCCATGCCGCGCTGGTACTGGCTCCAGACCGAGTCCAGCCACGCCTTGTCCGCGGAGTACGTGTAGTACGTGGCGGTCCCGATCAGCGCCCAGGTGTGATAGGTGTCCGAGCCGTAGAAGTTGAACTCGGGGCCGCCGTACTCCAGTTCACCGGACGAGCTCTGGTGCTGGTAGAGCGTGGTGAGCGAGTTGCGGGTGGAGACCAGGTCGCCGGTGGAGACGTACGCGGTGGGCAGCGAGACACCCATGTCGCCCGACCACACCGAGCGGTCCCGCTTGGCGCCGTCGACCAGCACGCTGGAGCCCACGCCGACCACGCCGTTGTTCTCCCAGCCGGACGACGGCGGGGGCCACACCCGGCCCTGTGCCGGGTCGATGGTGTCCATCTGCACGGTGTACGCGCCCGCGTACCAGATCCGGTTCAGCTCCGGGTCGCTGGAGTAGAAGTAGTTGGCGTACGCGCGCATGTCGCTCGCCCCGGCGGCGCCGGTGAAGGCGAGCGAGACGCCGTTGACGTCGACCCAGCCGGAGGAGTCGAGGAAGAGCGTCAGGTAGCGGAAGCCGCCGCGGAGCTTGTCCGCGGGCATGGTGTACGTGCCGGCGCCGCCGACCGTGGCGTAGATCGCGCCGTCCGTGCCGGTCCCGGAGAACGCGGCGCCGCTGCTCAGGTCGCTGACCGGCCCGACGTACTGCGAGGACTCGGTGAACGCCAGCCCGATCCGCTGCCCGGCGCCGCTCGCGCCCGCGAAGCGCAGCGTGACCAGGCCGCCGACCTCCTTGCCGAAGTCCAGCACCAGGTAGGAGTTCGCGCCGGAGATGCGGGTCGAGCCGCCGGAGAGCACGTTCGCCGCGCCGCTCACCGAGCCCGAGGTGCTCTGCACGGCGACCGGCGCGACCGTGCGGCTGCCCGGCGCGAGGATGTACGCGTCGCCGGCGGCTTTGCCCACGGGGGCTCCCGCGGCGGTGGAGGACACCGGGGACGCGGACGAAGCGGACGAAGCGGGGGCTGCGGAGGAGAAGGCCGGGGACGTCAGGCAGAAGACGGCGGACACGGCCGCCGCCACCGAAACGATCCAGGTGCGGCGGCCCCGGCGCGGGACCCACCGTGGTACGGACGAGCGGGAAACGTTCAAAGCGCCACACTCCTTGGGGGCGGAGGGCACACCATGGGGGAATGAAACGATTCACTCACGCGGTACGTACGCGACCGTAGGAGAGGGCGTCGACAACCGTCAAGAGCCCCGGCGCAAAGGGGAGTCGGGTCCGGCCGCGGTGGCGCTCAGGTCACTTCTCGCGGCGCGCCGGCCGGCGGGTCATCGGTGCGGCCACCGGAGCCGGTGGGGGTGCCACGGGTCGCGGTGCCGGACCGGGCTCGGCGGCCGCGGCCGGGCGTGCGTCGCCGGGCCGGGATCCGCGGGATGCGATGGCGCAACGGTGCGGCTCGCCGGGTACATGCCTTCCTCGGAGTACCGGGTGGCGGCAATGACATCGACCGTCTGCTCGTCGGTGAGGGACTCGGAACCGGGGACGTGCGGAACGTAACCGATCAGGGTGTTGTCGCGCAGCACCTCGGCGTCGAGCCCGGCGGCCCCGCCGACCGTCCACAGCGCCTCGCTGCCGTCGGGAATGATCACGCGGATGCCGAATTCGTACAGTCCCTCGTCGGCCCGGTGCGCCATGACGCCGCGCCCTCGCAGAGCGGACACCATGCGGTCGATGCGGTCGGATTCCATGCCCGGAAATCCTCCTCTGCGGACTGCCTCGGCACCCGCCCCGACGTGAGCACCCACCACCCTGTCGCTTCCACGGTACTGCGGTGATCCCGGCCCGCTCGGCCCGCGATCCGCTCCGGCCGGCCTCCGGTCGGCCCTCGATGCGCGGCTCTGCCGGTGCTGCCGCCGCAGTCCCGGGAGCGGTACGTTTCGCCCATGCCCGATTCACCGGTCCGCGTGCCCGACCTCTCGTCCCGCCCTCATCGGGTATCGGCCGAACGCCTCATGGGCGCGTCGGCGGCCGCGCTGTACCTGGCCTGGACCGAGCGGTTCGACCTCTGGTTCGCGGCTCCCGGTTCCGTGCTGATGACCGGCGAGGTCGACACCCCGTTCTTCTTCGAGACCGAGTTCGAAGGCGCACGTCATCCGCACTACGGCCGGTTCCTCCGGCTGAAGCGGGATGAACTCGTGGAGTTGACCTGGGTCACCGGCGCGGGCGGCACCGAGGGAGCGGAGACCGTGGTCACGGTCGAATTCGCCCCGGAGCCCGGCGGCACTCGGCTGCGGCTCACCCATGCGGGCTTCGCGGACGAGACCTCCCGGAACAGGCATCAAGAGGCTTGGCCGCTGGTGCTCGAGCAGCTCGATCAGCGCACGGGCCCCTCCGCCTGAGGCCACGAAGCGCCGTACGACGCCGCCGTACGACTCGATCCCGCGGGTGACCCCGCTCCGGACCGGAACCACAGCCGCCGTACAGGTGAATCACAGGTGTCCTGTCGGTGACAGAACAGTGACGGAGAGCGGACGGTTCCGCCGAGTCGCGGTTTTTGGATTGATGGCACAGCCGCTTGTGACCTCCCCGGCCAGTGGGGGTGGGTGGGAGGTGCGGCCTGTGCGACCGTCTCTTTCCGGCTGCCCTCGGGCGGCCTGTTCCCAGGGGGGAATCCCATGTCTGTTTCTGTGCCCGAAGCTGCCGCGCGGCGGCGCCGACTGACGCTTCGCGCCGTGACCGGTTCCGTCACGCTCGCGGCCGCGTTGAGCGTGCCGGCCGCTGCGGCGTACGCCGACGGGAACGCCACGCCCACGCCGACACCGTCGGTCTCCACGCGGCCGACCTCGGCCGCGGACAAGGGCGGCGGCGGGCAGGGCCCGGTCATTTCGGTGCGGTGCGTGGTGACGGTGCACCAGAACATCGGTGCGGGCACCGCGGCGCTGATGAGCATCAGCCCGACGGGGCCGTCCGTCCTCTTCCAAGGGTCCGGCGAGAAGGGCGTGATCCCCGGTCTGTCGCTGGACCGCAAGCACCCCAAGCTGCTGGACAAGGGCTTCACCGCCGAGATCCTGCGTCCCGACAGCTCCCGGCCGCAGTTGCTGACGAACATGGAAGGCGGTGGCCACAAGGCGTCGATCAGCGACTTTCCGCGACTGCCGCAGGGGTGCGGTTTCCTCTACGCCACCAGCGACGGCACCTCGGCCGGTCCCGCCCCGGCCGGCCCGCACCAGACCGAGGTCGTCCCCCGGGGCGCCGTCGCGGCCGGCTACCAGGCGCCGGACGGCGGGCACGGGACCCTGCTGGCCGTGGGCGGCTCCGCCGCGGCCCTCGGTGCCGCCGGCATCGCCTTCGTCGCGGTACGCCGCCGGGCCTCCGCCAACCGCTGACCGCTGACCGCTGACCACTGACCACTGACCACACCACCACCACCACCGGGCGGCCCCGCACACCGTACGGGCCGCCCGGCGCTCCAGGAGCCCGCCATGCACATCCCCGCGGTGCCGCGCATCCGGCCGCGCCTCGTCCTCCTGCTGCTCGCCCTGCCCCTGAGCGCCCTCCTCATCGGCTGCGGCGGCGGTCGTACCGGCACCAGCACCCCCGCGAACCTGCCGCCGGCCGCCTCCTCGACAGCCCGACCCACGCCAGGGACGGCCGAGGCGATGCCGCCCTCCGTGCCCGTCCGCGTCACCATCCCCGCCGCGGGAGTCGACACCGGCCCGCTGCTCCGGCTGGGCCTGAACACCGACGGCACGCTCCAAGTCCCCTCCACCGACCGGGCGGACCGTATCGGCTGGTACACCGGAGCCGTCACCCCCGGCCAGATCGGCCCGGCGATCCTCGTCGGCCACCTCGACAGCGTGAACGGCCCGGCCGTCATGAGGAACGTCACCCGTATCAAGCCGGGTGACCGCATCACCGTCCTGCGCGCCGACGGCACCCGCGCGATCTTCTCCGTGACCCGCCTCCAGCAGGTCGACAAGGCCCACTTCCCCACCGGCCAGGTCTACGGCGACACCGACAGCCCGCAACTGCGCCTGATCACCTGCGGCGGCACCCTCACCCACGGCCACCACCCGGACGACATCATCGTCTACGCCGCTCTCGCCGGCCGGCAGTGAGAGCCTCCCGGCTCCTGGCAGGTCAGAGCGTCGCGCCGCCGTCGACGACGAAATCGGAACCGAGCGCGAAAGCGGAGTCGTCCGAGGCCAGGTAGACCACCGCGGCGGCGATCTCCCGCGCGGTGCCGAAGCGGCCCGCCGGGATGCCGGCCCGGATGCCCTCCATGGCGCTGTCGTAGTACTCGGCGGGGATGCCGAGCTTGCTGTAGAGCGGCGTGTCGATCACACCGGGGCTGACGGTGTTCACCCGCACCCCCCGGCCGGTCAGCTCACGCGACAAGGACGGCGCCAGCGACGCGAGCGCGGCCTTCGTGGCGGCGTAGGCATTGGCACGATCGAAGCCGCCGTGGGCGCTGTTGGACCCGGTCACAATGACCGACGCCGGGCTCGCCAGATGCGGCAGCAGCGCCTGGAGCAGGAAGAACGGGCTCTTGAAGTTGATGGTGAGCTGCCGGTCGAAGGTCTGCTCGTCCCAGTCCTCGAACGGCTGCCAGATCGAGATGCCGGCGTTGAGGAAGACCACGTCGAGCTGTCCGAAGGTGTCGGCGACCGTCCGCGCCAGGCGTCGCTGCGCGTCCATGTCGGTCGCCTCGGCCGCCACCACGGTGACCTGGTCGCCGAGCTCGGCCTGCGCCTTCTTCAGGTTCTCCGGGTTGCTGCCGGTGACGATCAGCCGCGCGCCCTCGGCGAGGAACTGCTTGGCCGTCTCCAGCCCGATGCCCGTGGTCCCACCGGTGATCAGGGCCCGCTTGCCGTCCAGTCGGTTCATGATCGATGCTCCTTGCCGACGCCAGCCGGGTGAGTTGAGTGACTTACATTTGAACGGTAGGACGGCCCCGCATACGAGTCAAGTCACTCACCTTGAGCCCTTGCGTGCTCGGTCCTGACGACGCGGTTCGGTTTCTCGTCGACAGCGGACGAGGTGGTCGCAGATGGGGACCTGACCGGGAAGACGGCGGTGGTGACCGGCGCCAACTCCGGCATCGGAGTCGAGACCGCCCGGGCTCCGGCGGCGGGCGTCGAGGTCGTCCTGGCCGCACGGCGGCCGGAGGCGGCAGCCGCCGTTGCCGAGGGCATCACCGCGACCACCGGCACCAACGCTGGGCGCGTCGAACGCCCTGCGCCTTTGGGACGAGGCGGTGGAACTCCTCCCCTGAGCGGGCATCCGGTCCGGGCCGGAAGGTTCGGAAGGTTCAGGAGGTTCGGGGGTGCTGCCCGGGCCGGGTCCGGTGGTACGTGCTCAGGAACGCAGGGAGGGTTCCGGCCGGTAGCGGGCCAGCATGGTCAGGACGGCTTCGTCCACCACGTGATACATGGCCGGCTCGTCCATGTCGAAGTCGACGAGCAGCAGGCGGGGCCAGAAGATCTGATCCGCGATCATGCCGAGGAACTGGCCCGCGGCCAGGTCCGGATCTGGGATGTGCAGTGTCCCGGCATCGTGTTCGGCCGCGAAGTAGCCGTGCAGGCCCGACAGGAAGACTTGCCGGCCGAGGTCGCCCTGCATGCGGCCCAGTTCGGGGAACCGACTGCTCTCGGCGATCACGATACGGAACAGGGCCGCCATGCCGGGGCGGGTCAGCAGGCAGGCGTAGTCACGGCCGATCTTCGTGAGGCCGGCCTTGGGATCGCCGGGCTCCGGCAGGTAGTCCCACTGGCTCTCCAGTTGCCAGTACTGCGAGACGATCGCCTCGAAGAGGGCCGACTTGGTGGGGAACCGCTTGAACAGCGTCGCCGTGGAGACACCGGCCTGCTTGGCCACCTGGGCCAGCGACGTACGGTCGTACCCGCACTCCAGGAACAGCCGCGTCCCGGCGGTGAGGATCGCCGCGCGCTTTTCCTCCTTGACGCGCTGGTGGTACGAGGCATTCGTCGCGGCGGACGGTTCCGGTGTCATCCCGTCTCTCCCCTTCCCGCCGCCCTTCGCCGTAACGTACGACCCTATCATGAGTCGAGTGTCTTACGTTGGGCCCTCGCGTCATGCCCTCTTCCCGCTGCCCGTGCTGAACGGGGATGAGCAGCAAGAGGCGTCTCCCGGCCGTCCTGCAGAACCGCTGTCTGGACGTGCTGCGACCAGCACGTTCAGGTACGTGTCCTGCACGAACACCGGGTTGCGCGTCCCCCTACAGCGCCTGTGACCTGCACTCTCGCCCTTCTGCGGGGAGCCGGCCGGGCCCGTGTCCGTACGGACCGGTGGCAGGGCGGGCATCCGCGCCGGTCACTCGCTGAGCGCGGCGACGGAGGCGGCGACGCTGGCGACGAGCGCCCGGCGCTCGCGGACCCGGCGGTCCGCGTCGTCCTTCGCGTCGGGATCGAGGCCGCGGATGGCCGGCGCCACGCTCTCCCAGGCGTTCGCCGAGGCCAGGACCAGGAGAATGACGTCGATCACGCCCCACTTCGACGTGTCGACGGCGATCACCTCCTGCAACTGGCCGAGCTTGGTCCGATACGCCTCGATGTCGGCCGCGGAGGCGTCCTGTCGCTCCAGGCGCCGCCACATGGTCAGCCGCGCATAGCCGGGATGGGCGGTCAGGTAGTCGTAGATGGCGCCCGCGTAGGACGGCAGGTCCTCGGGCGTGAGGGGTACGGCCTCGATCATCTCCAGGTGCCGCTGCGTCAGGACGGCGTCGAACAAGCCTTCCTTGGAGCCGAAGTAGGAGTAGATCGCCTGCTTGCTCGCCCCGGCCTTCGCGGCGATGCGGTCGACACGTGCGCCCGCCAGACCGTATTGGACGAACTCCTCGAAAGCGGCATCGAGGAAGCGTCGTCGCATCGCAGCCGAATCGTACGCCATATTGTCACCCTACCAGACTGACTAGTCGGTTTGACTCTCGCGGAGATGCGGGGCTAGATTTCCTTCCGACTAGTCAGTCTGATTCACAACGCGAAGCAACCGACCCGACGCCGTGCGTGACCGTACGCATCCGCCGGAAGGAGACACCGTCATGAACCTCACCGACTTCCGTACCTTCGGCCGGACCGGACTGCGCGTCAGCCCGATCACCCTCGGCACGATGAACTTCGGCGACACGAGCTGGGGAACCAGCTCCGAGACCGCCGAGGCGATCATCGACTGCTACCTGGAAGCCGGCGGCAATGCGCTGGACACCGCCAACGGATACACCGGGGGCCGCTCCGAGGAGACGATCGGCGGCTACCTCGCCCGGCGGCCGGGGCTGCGCGACCGCATCGTCCTGGCCACGAAGTTCGCCGGCAACATGTTCCCCGGCGACCCGAACGGCGGCGGCGCCGGCCGCAAGGCGATCGTGCAGCAGCTCAACGCCTCCCTCGGGCGGCTCGGCACCGAATACGTCGACCTGTACTGGCTGCACAACTGGGACCGTCACACTCCGGTGGAGGAGACGCTCGGGACGCTCGAGGACCTCGTGCGGGCCGGAAAGATCCGCTACATCGGCCTGTCCGACACACCGGCCTGGGCCGTCTCGCGCATGGCGACCATCGCGGAACTTCGGGGCTGGAGCGCCATCGCCGGCATCCAGGTCGAGTACTCGCTCCTCCAGCGCACCGTGGAAGGCGAGCTCTTCGGCGCGGCACACGCTCTCGGCCTCGGCGTGACGCCGTGGAGCCCGCTCGCCGGCGGCGTCCTGTCGGGGAAGTACACGCGGGAGAACCAGACGCCCGCGGACTCCGGGCGCGCGACGCTCGGCCCCTCGAACCACCTGTCCGAGCGCACATTCGGCCTGCTGGACGAGCTCGCCGCCATCGCCGAACGGCTGGGCGCATCGATTGCGGCCCTCGCACTCGCCTGGGTGCGGCAGCAGCAGCCGGTCACCACCACCATCATCGGCGCGCGCACGATCGAGCAGCTCGAATCGAATCTCGGATCGCTCACCGTGGAGATTCCCGACGACGACCTGGCCGCGCTCGACGAGCTGACGAAGCCGGAACTCCCCTTCCCGTTCGCCTTCCTCGACGCGACTGCCCTGAGCTGGCAGCAGGGAGGTACGACGATCAACGGAGTCACCTCGCGGCCGTACAACCGCTGATCGGCCCGATCCCAATAGCACGTCGAGAGCCCGGGGGAGGAATTCCCCCGGGCGACCCGGCCGCTAGGCTACGTCCAGAAAGAATTTCTCGTTCTCGCCGCCATTGGCGTTGATCTGGCAGTTCACCGTTCCCCCGGGGCCGGTGGCGGAGGTCACCCCACTACCGGTCACCATGCGCAGGAAGATACCCGGGAAGGCCACCGACTCGAAGGAGAACGAACCGTCGGCCTGGGCGCGGGCATGGAACTTCTCCCAGGGGCCGACGCCGTATTGACAGTTGACCGTGCCACCTCCGGCCATGGTGGTGGGGACCCCGTTGCCGTCCATGCGCAGGAACACGTTCGGGAAGGCCGCCGACTCGAAGGTATACGAACCATCGGTCTGCGGGTGGACCTTGTACGTCGTCCATGGACCGGTGCCGTACTCACAGTTGACCGTCCCACCTCCGTTGTCGGTGGCGACGGTCACCCCGGTGCCGTCCATGCGCAGGTAAATGTTCTGGAAGAACGTCGATCGGATGGTGACCGGCGTATTTCCGAGCGTTGCGAGGTCAGTTGCCGATAACGGCATGATGGCCTTTCTCCTTCTTCCGACTGTGCGTGTCGTGGACGCGGTCGGGGCCGGCGCCGCAGCCGATGGTCTTTGCGGCGCCGGATACCGGGAGAGCGGGATGTATTCCGTTCAGCACTTACGGCGCAGGACGGCGGGACTCTTGCGGACGGAGCCATGTGATGTCGCCGGCTCCGTGACCCACTTCCCGCGAAAAGGATCCTGCCGAATGGCAGGACAAAGCGGTGCCCCAGCCGCCATGCATGCTTTCCGCCCCCTTGTATATTCCTGCCTCAGCAGGCCCCAAAACTCACTGTATTCGGGCGGGCACAGTCTGTCCAGACCCACACTTCGGCAGCGCCGTACGGGAGCGTCGTATTGATCCGGTGATACCAAGGCGCGTGGCTCGAATACTCACTCCGAATGGCCGAACGCCATGGCGAACACGTTCAGTCGTCCCGAGTAGCCGGACGGCAGCACGACCGAGGCGATGGTCTTGGACGCGTCGACCGGCACCGTGACGCCGAACACATAGGTGCTCGTCTGCTGCGGGCCGGAGGCCAGGTTGCGGTACGACATCTTGGCCGCGACCGTCTCGCCGGCGAGCAGTTGGTCCTGGTCGTGGTGCATCGTCCAGTCGCTCACGTGCAGCGTGTACGGCTGCACGGTCCCGTCGGTGTACACGAGTTGCCCCGTAGCGGTGATCGGGCCGCCGGACCCGGCGGTCGCGAGGATGGCGAGAGTGCCGGCGTTCCCCGGCGCCGAGAGCTGGATCGCCTGACCCGCGGCCACGACATCGTCGGGCTCTCCGATCGCGCTGGTCGGCCAGGTGAGCGCGGCACCGCCGACCGCGACGGGTGCGCCCGGCGTCAGTCCTGCCGCGGCGAGGGCGTCCCGGGACAGGCTGTTGTGGCCGCCGTCGAGGTTACCGACGCTCCGGTTGGCGTCCGGGCTGGTGCCGACCGTGTCGAAGAGCTGCGACAGGGAGCTCGCGGCCACCTGGTACTGCGCATTGGTGAACGTGGTCAGGGCGCTGCCGCTCCCGGCGTTGCCGGACCAGTCGGTGGTGACCGTCACCGGATAGCTGCCGGGCTTCGTGCCCGACGGCGCAGTGATCGTGAGCGTGGCCGTCGCCGAGTGGCCGGGAGCGAGCGCGGGAAGCGTGGCCGCGGGTACCGGCCACGGCCCCTTGGCGCTGATCGTCACGTGGTTGGCGGCGGTGTTGCCGGCGTTGGTGAGCCGCACCGTCATCGTGCCCGTGTCGCCGGCGGAGCCGGGCGTGGACGTGACGCCGGTGATCCGCACGTCGGCGGTGTGGGCCGTCGCCGAGCACGGAGAGACCGGAGTGCCGGAACCCGTGGCCCAGTCGCTCGGCCGGTCCCCGAGGTCGAAGTGCACAGTGGCGCCGTTCTCGATCGCGCTGTGGCTGATGACGCTGGTGTGCACGGGCGTGTTGTTGAGCGTCAGGCCGTCGATGTAGCGGTTGGACGCCGACGCACCGGGCGCGTCGATCACCAACTGCGAGGAGTGGTACCACGGTTGCCGCAGGTGCACGACGGCGTGCGTGAACAACGGGCTCGTCAGCGTGTACTGGTCGGCGCCGGCGAAGAACGGGTACAGCCCGAGCGACGACAGCACGTACCAACTCGACATCGTGCCGAGGTCGTCGTTGCCGGTGACCCCGGTGGGGCTGGTGTTGTAGAGGGTTTCGGCCGCGCGCACGACGTCCTCGGTCTTCCACGGCCGGCCGAGGTAGTTGTAGAGGTACGGGGCCTGCAGGTCCGTCTCGTTGGTCGGGTTGTACTGGTCTTCGGCGCCCCACTTGGTGCCGGCGACGCTCGCGGGGTTCGCGGTGAGCTGGTCGTACGAGAAGAACTGGTCGAGCTTCGCGACCGTCGGGCCGACCCCGCCGAGCGCGTTCGCCAGCCCCGTCACGTCCTGGGGAACCAGCCACGTGTAGTGCCAGGCGGAGCCTTCCTTGAACCCGGTCTCGCTCGCCGGATCGAAAGGCGTGAGCCACGAGCCGTCCGGCCGTCGTGGCTGTACGAAGCCGGTCTGCGGGTCGATCACGTTCGTGTACCGCTGCGATCGGTCGAGGAACCGGCCGGCATCGGCGTTCTCGCCCAGCTTGCCGGCGTAGAGCGAGAGCGCGCAGTCGTTGACGCCGTATTCGAGCTGATCGGACACCGCCGTCGTGTAGTCGCCGGTGCTCCCCAGCGGTACGAATCCCTCGTTGAGGTACTCGGCGAGTCCGGTGCGGCCCTCGAAGGGTGTCTGCGAGGGGTCGGGGAGCCGAGTCGCGTTCTTGACCAGCGCGCCGTAGATCGGGCGAACGTCCTCGGGGCGCAGCAGGCCCTTCAGGTACGCGTCGGTGAGGAGGTTCGCCGCCGGGTCGCCGACCATCTCGTTCGTGTAGAACTGCGCGTACGGCCACTTCGGCATCCAGCCGCCCTGCTGCGCGTCCTCGAGCAGGCTGTGCGCCATGTCGGCGACGCGTTCCGGCGCGACGAGGTCGAGGACCTGTTGCTGTGCGCGGTAGGTGTCCCACATGGAGAACGCCGTGTAGTGCGCGTGTCCGACCGACTCGTGGTGCACCGCTCCGTCGAAGCCGGTGTAGTCGCCGTTCGCGTCGGAGTACACGTTCGGGTCGAGCAGCGAGTGGTACAGCGCCGTGTAGAACGTCGACTGCTGCCCGGCGGTGCCGCCCTGGATCTCGACACGCGACAGCAGTGCGTTCCATTGCGACTCGGCGGCCGTGCGGACGCCGTCGAAGTCGAACCCGGTCGTGCCTTCGGCAGCGAGATTGCCGCGCGCGCCGTCGAGCGAGACGTACGAGATGCCGACCTTCGCGACGACGTCGTGGCTGCTGAACGACAGGTACGCGCCACTGCCCGCGCCGGTGGCGGACGCCTGGCCCGGCTTGACGGTGGTGCCGCTGCCGGTCGCGAACGAGCTGAACGGCTGGTCGAACTGCATCGAGAAGTAGACGGTGTAGTGGTTGTAGCTCTTGGACGGGCAGGTGTTGAAGTATCCGTACGTACCGACGGACCCCTCGACCGTGTGGTCCCCGACAACGTCGATGCTCGCGGTGGACACGCCGCGGAATCCGCCGCCCGGGCTCACGAGCACGCCGGGCGTGGAGCCGCTCGGGAACGTGTACCGTGCCCAGCCGGTGCGTGTTGTCGCGGTGAGTTCCGAGTGCACACCGGCGAGGTCGACGGCGTACGAGCCCGGGTGCGCGTCCTCCGTGGCGTGGTCGAACGTGACCTCATTGGCGTGCGGATCAAGCGACTTCACGCTGCCGGTCAACGGGAGCGACGTCACGTCGCCCATGGCGGCACAGCCCGGCCCGGACAAGTGGTTGAGCCCGAACCCCCACGTCTTGGGATTCGTGTACTCGTAGCCGCCACCCTCGGCCGATTCGGTGTTCGGGCTGAACTGCACCATGCCGAACGGCAATGCGGCACCGGGGTACGTCCCGCCACCCGCCGCGGTGCCGGCCAGCGGCGCCACCAGGCCGGCCGGATCGGCCGGGGCAAGGGTCGCCGCGTCGGCAGCCTCGGGAACGGCCGTCAGACCGGCGATCACGAGCGCCGCCGTGACCATGACCCGAATGGGATGAACGTTCAGAATTCGCCGCCGCATCGTGCCCCTCCCGCGCGCCACATCGGCTATGACATCGTTGTCAACGCTTCAGGGAACTTACTGTGACGGCCCGCCCAGGGCAAGGGGGTTGCCCGCACCCGCCGGACGGGCGGGCACCACCGGCCCCGGGCGATCCGTCCGATGCTCTGCCGGTCAGGGGTTGGGCTGCACAGGTACGCGGTCGACGTCCGGGGCCGGCTCGGGGGTGTGGTGGGCGGTGCCGTCAGCAGTGCGGTCGGCCGTGCGCAGGATTCCCGCGGCCGCGGCGGTGACCAGGCAGAGCAGGGTCAGCAGCAAGAAGGTGTGGTTGAGGGCCACGAGGTGGGTCAGCCATCCGATGACGGCTGGTCCGGCGAGCATGCCGAGGTAGCCGAGGCCGGCCACCCGGGAGACGTTGGCGCCGGCGGCCGCGGGGTCGGCGTGCCCGGCGGCGCTGAAGAGTTGCGGGACGCAGCCCGAGAGCCCGAGGCCGAACAGCGCCCAGCCCGCGAACGCGGTCCAGATCCACGGGGCGAAGGCCGCGATCGTGATGCCGGCGGCGGCGAGGACCGCGCCGTAGCGCAGGATGGCCATGGCCCCGAAGCGGGCGGAGAGGCGGTCGGCGAGCAGTCGGCCGATCGTCATCGCGGCTGCGAAGGTGCCGTAGCCGACGGCCGCGACGCTCGCGGGGGCGCCGAGAACGTCCTTCAGATGCAGGGCACTCCAGTCGTTGGCCGCCCCTTCGCACAGCATCGTCATGAAGGCGAGTACCGCCAGGATCCAGATGCCGCCGCGCGTGCTGCGCCGCTTTGCGTCCCGCGGTCGAGCTTCTTGTTCCGCCTCGTCGGGCGAGGTGGCGGTGGTCTGCACGGTGGGCATCAAGCTGCGCGCCGCCACGAGCGCGACCAGGAGGCCGACGGCAGCCGATACGTCGAGCGTGACGGCCAGGCTCATGCCGGCGCCTGCGGCGCCCGCGCCGAGGACCGCCGCGATGACGCCCCCGACGGAGAAGGTGGCGTGGAAGGAGGACATGACGGGCCGTCGGTACGCCTTCTCCACGTGTACGGCGTGGGCGTTCATGCTCACGTCCAGGCAGCCGTTGGCGAAGCCGAAGACGAGCAGGGCGCCGGCCAGTGCCCAGGGACCGCGGGCCAGCCCGGGCAGCACCAGGGCCGCGCTGCACAGGACCCCGGCGGTGGGTACGACAACCCGTGCGCCGAGCCGGTCGGCCATGGGGCCGGCCGTCTGCATGCCGGCGAACGCCCCGGCGCCCAGCAGCACCAGCAGTCCCCCGAGCGTCGCGTGGCTGACGCCCACCCGGTCCTCGACGGCGGGGATGTGCACCACCCACGTACCCATCAACGTCCCGGACAGGACGAAGTAGACGAAGGTCGCCGCCCGAGCGGCCCGAAGCGATCGTTCCATGCGAGCACCATAACGAACAGGTTCGATGTTTGAAAGGTGCCAGATCGCACAGATTGCATGTTCGTTTTGAGGGGTGCTTCAATCGCGGTATGAGCAACGCAGACCGTCACGCGCTGATCGCGCAGACCGTCAGGGAGTCGGGCACCGCCACGGTCCAGGACCTCGCCGAACTGACCGGCACCTCGGAGATGACCATCCGGCGTGACCTGGACGCGCTGGCCGCGCAGGGTGTCCTCGAACGTGTCCGCGGCGGAGCCCGCACCCTGTTGCTCAGAGGCGAGGAGCCCCCCTTCGCGCTGCGCGCCCAGGACGCCGTCGAAGCCAAGGCCCGAATCGCCGCGGAGGTGGCCTCGCTCATCGCCGACGGGGAGGCCGTCCTGCTGGACAGCGGAACCACCTGCCTGGAGGTCGCCCGCCTGCTGCACCACCGGCCGGTGACCGTCATGGCCCTGTCCCTGCAGGCCATTCACGCCCTCAGCGCGACTCCCGGATCCGCCACCCTGATGGTCCCCGGCGGCCGCCCCCGCGCCGCCGAAGGCGCACTGACCGGCCCCCTCACCCTCGCCTCACTGGCCGCCGTACGATTCGACACCGCGGTCATCGGCTGCTGCGGCCTGAGCGCGGCCGAGGGCCTGACCGCCTACGACCTCGACGACGCCGCGGTGAAAAAGGCAGCCATCACCTCCGCCCGCCGCGTCATCCTCGCCACCGACGGCAGCAAGCTGGGCCGCACCGCCTACGCATACGTCGGCCCCGCCGCCCTCCTCCACACCGTGATCACCGACACCGCCGCCCCCGCCGACGAACTGGCCGCCCTGGAGAACGCGGGCACCGTCGTCACAACCGTCTGAAGACGACGCCCGCGTCGGGGGATGCGAGACGTCGGGGGTTCCCGAATCGGGAATGACTGCACGGGAGATGATGGCGCCCATGACGATTCGGGCGGAGCGCCTTCAGCCGATCGAGGACGTCACCGTCATCCCGTCCCCGTCGTGGGCGGCGGCGACGCTGCTCCACACAGAGGAGGGTCGAGACGCCCTGCTGGTCCTGCGTGTCATGCCACCGGATGGAGGGCCGCTCAAGTCGGCGATCGTGACCGCGGTTTCCTGCCGTCAGTCAGTCTTCGGCTACCCCGACGACGAGGCATGGAGCGGCGATCCACGCGGTGACGCCGATCACCCCGGCTACGGCTTCTACGAGGTCCTCGATTCCACCTGGCCTGACCGACTGGCCACGTACAACCGCCGCAACTTCCCCGGGCGCCCGCTGGAATGGGGCCGCCACTTCCTGGTCACCTGCCACGACGCCTCAGCGCAGTTCCTGGCCCAGAAGCTGACGGTCGAGATCCGCGAGGACAGCTTCGAGGCGACGCTCGGTGAGGCCGTACGCCGACTGTGGCAAGAGTGACGGGAGACACCACCGCCCGCGGTTCTCGACCTTGTCGCCGGTCACTGCATGTTCTGCGTATGCGGGTGGTCGTAGGACGCTGTGCAGACGTACAGCTGAAGGCTGTAGCCACGGCCGATGTTGAGCTGCGTGGCACCGGCCGGGTCGAGGAAGTGCTGACCGGTGGAGTCGGCATCCTCGATCGGCCGCCAGCTCCCGCTGCCGCCGTCCCATTCGCTGCCGTCGATGGTGAGCAGCGGGCGGGTGTCCGAGCCGCACTCGGCGCAGAGTACGGGGAACGGGTCGGAGAAGCTCCATGGAGCGTGGCCGCCGACCTTGCATCCCGGGGCCACGCCGAGGTCGTACTGGTAATGGACGTCGTGCCGGCCTTCCCACGCTGCGATCCGCCGCGCCAGTTCCTCGGGCAGCTCGTGCGGGGCCGGGTACTCGGTGACCTGCTCGGGGTGCAGCACGCACGGTTCGGGCACGTAGTCGTCGTTGCCGATCACCGACGGCTGCGGGGCGGCGCCGAGCGGATCGGTGATGTCGGCGACGGTCCGCCAGCGCAGTTCCGTGCGGGGCAGGTAATCCTCGTCGTGGTCGAACGCGCACCAGAGAACCTGTAGCAGATCAGCGCCGTCCGGCCGCGGCAGGCCGGGCACGTCCGCCGCATAGAGCTGGGCAACCGGCACCATCGGGGCCGGGCCGTCCAGCGGTATCCGCGAGCTCTCGCCGAGGCGGTCCAGTACCGCGTGCTCCTCCGGGCTCAGCAGGTCGGCGCCGTCACCCCTGGACCGCCCCCACGCCTCGGTGAGAATCCGTCGCCGCAGCCGTACGTCTTCCGGCGCAAAGCCCAGGTACCAGGGACCACCGTGCTCCGGACAGACGGGCCACGGTTCACGCGCCGGCCACAGCAGCGGCCCGCCGATCGAACTGTCAGCCGTCGTAGGTTCGCCGACGCGGGGGTGCAGCCGTACAGCGGTGCGTGCCAATGGCGCGAGCTCGGGAAAGTGCGCGGCGACGGCTACCGGGCGCGGCGGAGTGGTGCGAGCCATGCCCGACAGGCTAAGCCCCGGGTGTCACCTCACCGTCCAGGGCCGGTCGCAGGTGTTCCCCTCGCAGCACCTTCACCCCGTCGAGTCACCCTGTCCGCCCCGCTGCCCCGCCCCGTACGCCCTGCAGAAGTTCGTCCGCTGGGCCAGCAACGGCGGCGTCAGGGATGACCCGACCGGTCCACGTCGGCGCCGCCGCAGGGCGTGGGCGCTGGGACGGTCACCGGCGCGCCGTCACGGAGTGTCTCGATACTGCTCGTTGTGGGACCGACCGTCGAAAGAACAGGGGCACTCGACCGCCATCTGACTTAGTCTGATGATCATACGATCCTGATGATGCCTGTGGGGGGCTTGTGGCGATCGAGTTGCCGGGGCCGGTGGTGTCGTTCCTGAGCGTCATCGGGATCAGCTGGCCGAACGTCAACGAGGACAAGGTGCGGGAGTTCGCCTCGCACATCCGGGAGTTCGCCTCGGCAGTGGACACCACCCACCAGCAGGCCACGGCCACCGTCAAGGACTTGGGGGCGCACTACAAGGGGGCCTCCTACGAGGCGCTGCTGGCCGCGTGGGGTGAGAAGTCCACCACGCACATGACCGAGCTGGTGTCGCTGTGCCACGGGGTGGCCACCGCCCTGGACGTGGCCGCGGGCGTGATCGTGACGATGAAGGGCCAGTGCATCGCCGAACTCATCGGCCTGGCAACCGCGTTCGTGGCGGAGCAGGCCGCGGCGGTGGAGACGCTGGGGTTGTCGGAGGCGGCGGCAGCGGCGACGGTGAAGCTGGCCGAGAAGGCCGTGCAGGTCCTGGAGGACCAGCTCACCCAGTACATCATCGCCGAGGTCATCGAAGCGGCCCTGGACCCCCTGGTCGAAGCCGTCGGCAAGGCCGCCGGCGGGCTGATGTTCAAGGCCACCGAGGACGCCCTCGGCGTGGACACCGACGGGTGGGACGGCGGGCCCGGTTTCGAGATCCACCCGTCCATGCTGACCTTCCACGCCACCACGATGCACGCCACGCCGAGACCGTCACCGGCCACGCCACAACCCTGCAGACCAAGCTGGCCGGGGTGAACTTCCAGTGACCAACCGCATCGTCGCAGCCCTGGAACACGCCGCCACCAGGCTCGGCAAGACCCTGGGCGAGGACGCCGGCAAGGCGGTCGGGGACCTCTACCACTCCACCGGCCACAACCTGACCGGCATAGCCGAGGACACCACCGCAGCCGACCTCAAGCACGAAACAGCCCTGCGCGGCCTCATGCACGACAGCAAACAGCCCCCCGTCCACGCACCCCACGACGTCAGCGACACCGGACACCTCCCACACGGGAACGGCGACGAACCGCCGCTGGGCGGCGAACACGCCCCCGGCCAGCCGTCGGAGGGCAATGGCGGCTGCACCACCGGCGGTGACCCCGTCGACGTCGTCTCCGGCCAGATGATCACCTCCGCCACCGACATCGACCTGCCCGGCCTGCTGCCCGTAATGCTGCGCCGCGCCTACGCCTCCGGCTACACCGGCGGACGCTGGTTCGGCCCCGGCTGGGCCTCAACCCTCGACCAACGCATCCAGATCGATCCCGACGGCATCCACTACGCCGGCGAAGACGCCGAAATCCAGCACTACCCCCTGCCTACTTCCGAGCGCTCGCAGGTGCTGCCCAAGCGTGGGGTACAGCGCCCGCTGACCTGGGACCGGGACAGCGACACCATCCGGATCGAGGACAGTGCCACCGGCTGGACCCGGCACTTCGCCCCACCGCCGCGCCCCGGTGCCCGTACCCGAACGATCACCACGCTGACCGACCGCAACGGCCACCGCATCGACTACACCCAGGGCCCCGACGGCCTGCCCGCCGAGATCTGTCATTCCGGCGGCTACCGAATAGCCGTCGACACTGTGCTGACTCCAGCCGGCCCCCGTATCACCGGCCTCCGGCTGCTGCACGATGACGCCGGCAGCGCGGTGGAAACTCCGGTCGTCCAGTACACCTACGACGGCCGCGGTCGTCTCTCCGGCATCACCGACTCCACCGGCCTGCCTTTGATCTACCACTGGGACGACCAGGACCGGATCATCTCCTGGACCGACCGCAACAACCACTGGTACGCCTACGAATACGGCCCCGACGGCCGCGTCACCCGAGGCCACGGCCCACGAGGTGCCCTCGAAACCCACTTCGAGTACGACCTCGCAGGCCGTGTCACCACTATGACCAGCGGACTGGGTGAGCCGACCGAGTTCCACTACGACCAGCACCGTCATCTGGTCCAGACCGTGGATCCGCTCGGCGGGACCATAGGCACCGAATACGATCGGTTCGGCCGGCTGCTGTCCCGCACCGATGAGCTTGGCCGCACGACTCGTGTGCAATACGACGCGGCGGCCCGGCCTGTGGCAGTCATCCGTCCCGATGGAAGAGAAGTGACCGCCGCCTACAACGGCCTCGGTCTGCCCAGCACAATCATCGATGCCGACGGTTCGGTGTGGCAGCAGGAGTTCGACTCCGCGGGCAACCGCACCGTACTCGTCGAGCCCAACGGCGCCACCAGCCATTACGCCTACGACGTCCTCGGCCACCTGACAGCTGTCACCGATGCGCTGGGGCGCACCACCACCGTCCGCTGTGACCCCTCCGGCCTGCCCGTCGAGAGCACCGATCCGCTGGGGGCCACAACCCGCTACCGTCGTGACGCCTTTGGCCGCATCATCGCGATCACCAACCCGCTCGGCGCCACCACCCGCCTGGACTTGACCACCGAGGGCAAAGTCACCCGAGCCGTACACCCCGACGGTTCGCAGGAGTCCTGGAGCTACGACGCGGAAGGCAACTGCACTGCCCACGTCGACCCCATCGGCGGCACCACTCGATACGAATACACCCACTTCAACCTGCCGACCGCAAAGACCGACCCTGACGGGACCCGCTACGAGTTCACTCACGACGCCGCTTTGCGCTTGACCCAGGTCACCAACCCGCTGGGGGCGACCTGGACCTATCGCTACGATCCCGCGGGACGCCTGGTCCACGAGACCGACTTCGACGGCCGGACCCTGGCCTACTCCCACGACGCGGCAGGCCGGCTCGCCGCTCGCACCAACGCTCTTGGCCAGACCGTCAGCTACGAGCACGATCTCCTCGGCAACATCGCCGCCAAGACCGCCGACGGCCGTACCACCAGGTACGAGCGCGATCCCCTGGGCCGCCTCCTCCAGGCCGCCGACCCCGAGGCCACCCTCGCCTGGCAGCGCGACCCGGCCGGCAGGGTCACATCCGAGACCTGTAACGGCCGAACTCTCACCTACGCCTACGACGTACTGGGCCGCCGCACCCGCCGCACCACCCCGTCCGGGGTGGTCAGCGTCTGGGAATACGACGCAACGGACCACCCTGTCTCGCTGACGACTGCCGGGCGAACCCTGAGCTTCGAACACGACCTGGTGGGCCGGCAAACCGCTCGTGGCCTCGGCGCCGCCCTCACCCTGGCCCAGGCGTGGGACGAACTCGGCCGCCTGACAACTCAGTCGCTGAACGGCGGCCGATCCGGCACCGTCCTGACCCGCGCATACACCTACCGTGCCGATGGCCGACCGACCGGCCTCGATGACAGCCTGAGCGGACACCGGGCGTTCGAACGCGATGCGATGGGCCGTGTCACCGCGGTACGCGCCTCGGACTGGAGCGAGGCGTACGCGTACGACGAGGCAGGCAACCAGACCGCGGCGCACTGGCCCGAGGACCACCCCGGCCAGGACGCCACAGGGCCTCGTGCCTACACCGGCACCCGTATCCACCGCGCCGGTTCCCTCCGCTACGAACACGACGGCCAAGGCCGCATCATCCTGCGGCAGAAGACCCGCCTGTCCCGCAAGCCCGACACCTGGCGCTACACCTGGGACACCGAGGACCGCCTCACCTCAGTCACCACCCCCGACGGGACCGTATGGCGCTACCTGTACGACCCCCTCGGCCGACGCATAGCCAAGCAGCGCCTCGCCGACGACGGCACCATCGCCGAGGAGACGGCCTTCTGCTGGGACGACGCGCTCCTGGCCGAACAGACCACCACCTCACCGCAAACCCCCAACTCGGTCACCCTCACCTGGGACCACGACGGCCTGCACCCGGTCACCCAGACCGAACGCATGACCGACAGCACCACCCAGCAGGAGATCGACCAGCGCTTCTTCGCCATCGTCACCGACCTGGTCGGCGCTCCCACTCACCTGGTCGACGAGTCCGGCGGCATCGCCTGGCACTCCCGCACCACCCTGTGGGGCAGCACCACCTGGCCGGCCGCCAGCACGGCGTTCACGCCTCTGCGATTCCCCGGCCAGTACTTCGACCAGGAATCGGGCCTCCACTACAACGTCCACCGCTACTACGACCCCGAAACAGCCCGATACGCCACTACCGACCCCCTCGGCCTCGTCCCTGCCCCCAACCCGACGACCTACGTCGACGACCCCCACACCTCGACCGACCCACTCGGTCTGACCGAGTCGTGCCACATCGTCTACCGCAATCTGCGGCCCGACGAAGACCCCCGTGTGGGACTTGTCGCGAAGAATCCCGACGCGACGTATACCCCTGCCGGGCATGTGCTCCACGGCAGCAGACCCAACTGGAGGTCCCAGTACATCTCCACGACGCGGAGCCGGGAAGTGGCGCTGGGGCCGCAGTGGACCTCAGGTAGAGTAGTCGCGATCGACCTCAGTAAAATCCACGACCACAACATATTCGACTTGTCGACCGACGCAGGGCGGGCGCAGCACGGCATTCGTGGATTCACAGCGATCAACCGCACCAAGTCCTCCATGGAAGTACTCATAACAGGACACATACCGCCCGAGGCGATCACTTGGGTCGAGGGAGGTCCCTGATGACGGACGAAGCATCATCGGCACTGGCCAACGCATGGCAGGAGTTCGACACTCCACTGCGCATGCGTAAAGGGTTCGACGAGAACGCCTATCTCACTCTGAAAACCGCACTCCAAGCGTGCGCGGAATCCTGGGTTTCCCTGGACGCAATTCCCCGCCTCGGAGCCAACATTCTCGTTGACATCTTCCCCGCCACAGAAGGAAATGTCGGTCTTTATACGGGAGAGGCCGCGGACAGAGTGATGGAGGCAGCTTACGAACTCCAGGAACTCGTCGGAGAGTGCGTCGGGCTGGACACGGACCTGCCTACCTGATGTTGAACTTCGCTTTTTCGGCGATTCCGAAAGGTGGGTCTGTCACGATCGAGGCGGCCGAGGAAGGCGTCGCGGAAGGACCTCCCTGGTGGCCCTGCCCTGCGTGTTCAGCGTGGCCTCGCCCGCACTCGCGGTTCTTTTCATCGGCGTCGGGCTGATGCTCCCGGCTGTGGCGTACCCGATCGGCCAGGCTTGGCGGCGACGCTGGGAGACTCGCGAACTGCTCCGCCACGACGCACCGGTGAGCACCGCCACCTTCAGGTACTCGGTGGAGCCCCTCACCCTCGGAGACACGGAGATCCCGGCGGGGGTCCCCGTTCAGGTAGCCATAAAAATGCGGTCCGCCCTTGCCCGCAGCGCTTGGTCAGTGGAGTGATCGCCGCCTACCGACGCGAGCAGGTCGTGATGTCATGGACGTAGGGTGACCGCCGATGCCGGGCCCGGGGCGTCGAGCAGGGTGGCCAGCAGCCGGAGTCGTTCGTCGTCGGGGCTTCCCGGTTCGGCGGTGTAGGTGATGAGTACGGGGCCGGGGGGGCCGGGGATCGGGTAGGCGTCCCAGTCGAGGTTCAGCTCGCCGACCATCGGGTGGTTGATACGCATCCGGCCGCGGGTGGGTTCTTCGACGTCGTGGCGCGCCCACAGTGTGGGGAACTCGTCGCTGCGGACGGCGAGTTGGCCGACGAGTTCGACGCCGCGCGGGTGGCCGGGGTCGGCGGCGGTCTGGGTCCGCAGCATCCCGGTCAGCTCGGCGACGGTGGCCGCCCGGTCCGGGCAGGCCTGGTCGGCTTCGGGGTGCAGAAGCAGCATGAGCAGGTTCCGTTCGGCCGGGGGGAGCCGGGTGAACTCGCGCAACAGGACGCCTGCCAGCGGGTTCCATGCCAGGACGTCCAGGAAACGGCCGACGACCAGCGTGGGCGTGGTCATGGTGTGCAGCAGCCGCAGCGTGGTGGGCGGAACCTCCTCGGGCGGGCGGTGGCGCGGGCCACGGGCGGGCGTACGCGCGGCGGCGGCGAGGCTGTGCAGGTGCCGGGACTCCTCGGCGGAGAAGTTGAGGGCGCGAGCCAGGGCGTCCAGGACCTGTTCGGAGGGCCGGACGTCGCGGCCCTGCTCCATGCGCTGGTAGTAGTCCGCGCTCACCCCGGCCAGCAGGGCCAGTTCCTCCCGCCGCAATCCGGCCACACGCCGCCTCGGGCCGGGTTCCAGGCCGACGTCCTGCGGCAGCAACCGGGTTCGGCGGGTGCGCAGGAACTCGGCCAGTTCACGTCGCGGATCGTCGCTCAAGGCGAGCAGATCGTCGGTCACGGCGTCAGTATGCCCCGGCGGCGGCCGGCGAGGGTGGGTCTGCCGGACCCAGGAAAAGCGCAACGACCGAGACGGAGCGCGCAGGGTCCAGCATCGGAGCCACCACAGCCGGCCACGGAAGGACGAGGAACATGAAGGCCGTTCAGGTCATGAGCTACGGCGCCGCGGACGTCCTGCGGGTCAACGAGGTCGCCCGTCCCGCTCCCGGCCCGGGCGAGGTGCTGGTGTCGGTCGAGGCGTCCAGCGTCAACGGACACGATGTGATCGTCCGCGCGGGAGGGCTGAAGATGGTCTCGGGACGCCGCTTCCCGATCGGCGTGGGGCTGGACTTCGCCGGCGTCGTCGCCGCGACCGGCGCCGATGTCGAGGGTTACCGGGCCGGGGACCGGGTGTGGGGCACGGTGCACCCCCGGCAGCGGCACACCACCGGCGGCGCCGCCGAATACGTCGTGGTGCCCGCGGACCGCATCGCGCCCGCACCGGCGGGCATCTCCCCGGTCGAAGCGGCCTCCCTGGTCGTCGCGGGCACCACCGCGCTGACCGCGCTGCGCGACAGCACGCACCTCGCCGCCGCGGAACGGATCCTGGTCCGGGGCGCGGCCGGCGGTGTCGGCACGGCCGCGGTCCAACTGGCCCACGCGATGGGCGCCCACGTCACCGCCCTGGCCCGCGACCGCCACGCCCCCCTCCTCACCGGCCTCGGCGCCGACGAGGTCCTCGACTACGGCTCCACCACCTCGGACGCGATCGGCCCCTTCGACGTCATCCTGGACACCGTCGGCTCGGAACTGAACTGCTACCGGAGCCGCCTGACCAAGTCCGGCCGCATGGCCACCGTCGCACTGTCCGCCCCCGCCCTGGCCGCAATCGCCGCCTCCAGCGTCCACGGCTCCCGCCGCATCCGCACCTTCAGCGCCAACCCCGACACCCCCGTACTCCGCGACCTGGCCGACCACGTCACCTCCGGCGCCCTACGCCCTGTGGTCGACGGCGTGTATCCGCTCACGGACACCGCCGCCGCACACCAGGCCTTCGAACGGGGCGGCACGGCAGGCAAGCACGTCATCCAGGTGGCGGCGTAACCCCTCGCCGCCGTGGCCATCCACGCGCAGTCCGGGCATCGGGCATCCCGCAAACTCCCGGCTCAGCGCGTACGCCCCCGCGGCTTCAAGGGAGTTGCCGGAAGGGTGGGAGCGGCCAGCCGGGGGCCGTCGTAGCCGTGGACCTCGCCGAAGGACGTGCCCTGCGTCCACTCGTCACGGGCTGCTACGATCTCGTCACCTGACCGTGCGACGAAGTTCCACCACATGACAAGCTTCTCGGCGAAGGGTTCGCCGCCGAGGAGGAGGACGGTGGAGGGGGTGTCGGCGGTGAGGGGGAGGGTGCGGCGGCCGGAGCCGAGGTAGAGCATGGAGCCGGGGGAAAGGCGGACGCCGTCCGCTTCGGCTTCGCCGGACATGGCGAGGATGGCGTACTCGAAGTCGGGGTCGACCGGGAGGTGGGCCGAGGTGCCGGCGGCCAGGGTCAGGTCGGCGCCCATCAGGGGGCTGAAGGTGGTGCCGGGCGAGACCGCGCCGTCGAGTTCGCCCAGGATGACGGTGGCGTGCAGGCCGCCCCCGCCCGTGACCTCGGGCAGGTCGGCGTGGTGCTCGAAAGAGGGTGCCGTGCGGCGGTGGGCGTCGGGCAGGGCCACCCACAACTGCGCCCCGTGCAGGAAACGAGCGTGGTCCCGCGGCGACTCCTCCGAGTGCGCGATCGCCCGGCCCGCCGTCATCAGGCCCAGCTCGCGGGGACGTACGGTCTGCTTGCTGCCCAGGCTGTCGCGGTGCAGCACCTCGCCCTCGTGCAGCCAGCTCACCGTCTGGAGGCCGATGTGCGGGTGCGGCGGCACCTGCATGCCCGGCTCGTCCGCGATGTCGTCCGGGCCGTAATGGTCGACAAAGCACCACGCTCCGACCATGCGCCGGCCGAGGTTCGGCAGCAGCCGCCGGACCACCGTGCTCTCCCCCAGCGGCACCTGCCGCGGGCTGAGCAGTTCGCGGACCGGGGTGGCGGAGACGTCCTCGCGCCCACCGCACTCGGTGGCCGCCGGCTTCACATCGAGATTGCTCATGCCCCGATCATGCCCCCACCAGGGCCGTCAGGGCACCACCGCCCCTCACCCGCCCGGGCGACAACAAAATCACTCCGGCACCGGATCCACCAGCTTCTCCGGTATGTCCGCCAGGCACCCCCGCAGCCGCTCCCCCAGCGCCTTCGCCTGCGGGTCGGCCCGGGTGGACGCCGCCACCCCCTCCCCCAGCAGCCCGTGCACCACGAAGTTGACGGCCCGCAGATTCGGCAGCTCGTAGCGGCTCACCGGAAGCCGCGCGGTCTCCGGCAGCAGCGCCCGCAGCCGCGCCACGTCCAGGTAGCCGCGCAGCCACGCGTAGACCTCCTCGTCCTTCACCCACACGCCCACATTGGCGTCCCCGCCCTTGTCCCCGGACCTGGCGCCGACCAGCAGGCCCAGCGGCAGCCGTACGGTGCGCTCCGCCGGGTCGTACGCCGCCGGGCGCGCGGCGGGAACCGGTCCGGCAGCCGACGGCGGTACGGCGGGCGGGAGTACGGCGTCGGCGCGCGGCGAACGGGAGACCGTACCGGGGACGGCCGGGACCGGCGGCACCGGCAGCCGGGTGCCGTCGGCCAGCAGGACTTCGGCCGACACCTCCTCGGCCGGGATCAGCGCGGGCCAGTGCACGCCGTATTCGGTGGCCTTGGGCGAGGCGTTCTCCAGGTACAGCCCGGGATAGCCGGCCAGCGCGGTGCCGGCGACCGCCGTGAAGAAGCCGCGCCCGGCGGTGTCCGGGGCGGGCGACTTCACGGTGACGGTGAGCCGGTCGGCCTCGCCGCCGTGCTCGCGCCGCAGGTCGTACGCGGTGAACCGGCCCGGCCCGCCGGTGGCGTCGCGCAGCGCGGCCTCCGCGTAGTCGGCCTTGGCGTCCAGGTCGAGGCCGGTGAGCACGAAGGTCGCCGAATTGCGCCAGCCGCCGCGGTGGTTGAGGCAGACCTTGAGCGTGGCGGGCGCGGGCTCGCCGGTGACCGGCCCGACCGCGACCCGGTCGGGGCCCTGCTGGGCCAGCCGTACGGTGTCCAGCCGGGGCACCGCGTCCGGGCTGAGGTAGGCCGGATGCCCGGTCTCGTACAGCAGTTGGGCGGTGACGGTGCCGACCGTGACCGCGCCGCCGCTGCCCGGGTGCTTGGTGATGACGCTGGAGCCGTCCCGGTGGATCTCGGCGATGGGGAAGCCGGGGTGGACGGGGTCGGGGATCTCGGTGAAGAAGGAGTAGTTGCCGCCGGTGGCCTGGGTGCCGCACTCGATGATGTGGCCCGCGGTGACCGCGCCGGCCAGCGCGTCCCAGTCGTCCGGCGCCCAGCCGAACGCCCAGGCGGCCGGGCCGACCACCAGCGAGGCGTCGGTCACCCGCCCGCAGACCACGATGTCGGCGCCGGCCCGCAGCGCGGTCGTGATGCCCCAGCCGCCGATGTAGGCGTTGGCGGTCACCGGGGTCACACCCGAGCCGGCCAGCGGTACTCCGGTGTCGAGGTGGGCGAAGTCGTGGCCGCGGGCCTGGAGTTCGGGCAGCCGCGGCAGCAGGTCGTCACCGGTGACGTACGCGATGGACGGGCGCAGGCCGGCGCGCGCGGCCAGGTCGCCGAGCTTCGCGGCCAGGCCGGCCGGGTTGAGGCCGCCGGCGTTGGTCACGATCTTGATGCCGCGTTCCAGGCAGGTGGCCAGGACGTCGGTCATCTGGGCGAGGAAGGAGACCGCGTAGCCGCCGTCGGGGTCGCGCTGCCGGGCCTTCCACAGCAGCAGCATGGTGAGTTCGGCCAGGTAGTCGCCGGTGAGGACGTCGATGGGGCCGCCCTCGACCATCTCCCGGGCGGCCGACAGCCGGTCCCCGTAGTAGCCGGAGCAGTTGGCGATACGCAGCGGGGTCTGGCGTGCGGTCACCGTACTCTCCCGTCACATTGCTCTCCAGGGTCACCGGGCGGGACGATCATCGTGCCGGTACCGGCCCCGCGCAAGACCCCTCGGACCGTTCACGGCGGCGGACGGTCGGGCCGACGGGCGGGCGGATGGTTGAATCGCCGGATGAGCGGCATGAACGGCATGAACGGCACCAGCGGCGCGTACGGCAACGGCGATTCGGGCAGCGGAGGCGACGGCGAGGACGCCGCCCCGCTGTCGGCGGACGAGATCATCGACATCGTCGACGAGCACGACAACGTCGTCGGCACCTCCCCGCGCGGCCTGGCGTACGAGCGCGGGCTGCGGCACCGTTGCTCGTTCATCCTGGCCAGGGACGCGGAGGACCGGATCTTCGTGCACCGCCGCACCGCCCGCAAGTTGATCTTCCCGTCCCTGTACGACATGTTCGTCGGCGGGGTGCTGGGCGCGGGCGAGAGCTACGACGAGGCCGCGCTGCGGGAGGCCGAGGAGGAGCTGGGCGTCACCGGACTCCCGCGCCCCGAGCCGCTGTTCCGGTTCCTGTACGAGGACGGTCCGCGGTCCTGGTGGTCGGCGGTGTACCAGGTGCGCTGCGAGCTTCCGGTACGGCCCCAGCGGGAAGAGGTCGCCTGGTACGACTTCCTGACCGAGGACGAACTGGCCGCGCGTCTGGCCGAGTGGGAATGGGTGCCGGACGGGCTGGCGGCGTACCGCCGGCTGCTGCGGTGGCGCGAGGACCACTGACCAGCGGGCCGAGGCCAGGCGATGACCTGCCGCCGTCGCACGGTGGCGGACGACGGAACCGCCTGGGGCCGGGCTGCGTCCCAGGGGAGGACCACGCGGCCGCGGTACCGGCCAGCGAGCCCGTTTCCGTACCGCTGCTGATGCCCGCCCCGGCCCTGGGCCGGGGTGACGGGGAGGAGAAACGTGACCCGGATGGTCCTCGCCGACGCCGCCCACCCTCAGCCGGGCGGCGGCTACGATCCCGTGACGGTCGTCGTGGTGCTGCTCGTGCTGGCCGTGGCCGTGCTGGTGCTGCTGCTGGCGGCGGTGTCCCGGCGCAGGTGAAGCGGCGGGCCGGTACGGTTGCCCGCCCGCGTACGGCTGCCGGTACGTGACGCCGTACGGGTGACGTCGCGCGCCCGCCGGCCTGCGCGGCGGCGCAGGGGGAAACCGCCGAGTGGTGCCGGGCGGGCCTGGTTAGGGTGGTCGCGTGAGCGAGAGCGACCGGATACGCGAGGTCGGGGAGTCGGTGCGGCTGTGGTTCGCCCCGGCGCGGATCCAGCAGGAGGGCACCACCCCCGACTACCGGTTCTCGCTCGCCAATGAGCGGACCTTCCTGGCCTGGATCCGTACGGCGCTGGCGCTGATCGGCGGCGGGTTCGCGGTCGACCAGTTCCTGACCAACCACCTGACGCACTGGGTACGGGTGGTGCTCGCGGTGTGCCTGCTGGCCGGCGGCGTCGCCTGCACGCTGCGGGCGGTCAACCACTGGGTGCGCTGCGAGCGGGCCATGCGCCAGGGCGAGAACCTGCCCGTCTCCCGCTTCCCCGCGGTGATGGCGGTGGTGATAGCGCTGATCGCGGTGGCGATGGTGGCGGTCGTACTGTTCGGCTGGGCGGGATGAGCGCGGGGGGCCGGGGGCCGGACGGTACGGACGAGTCGGGGGGTACGGGCGACGGCTCCCGGGCGGGCGGATCACATGGGCGGATCCGTGGCCCCGGGCCCGGCGGTGGGTCCTGGCACGGCGGCGGCCCCGGCCCGGATCCGCGGTCGGGACAGGCGGGCGGTACGGGTCCCGACTCGGGCTCCGCTTCCGCGCCGGGCGTGACCGCCACCGAGACCGAGCGCGATCCCGGCCTGCAACCTGAGCGCACCCGGCTCGCCTGGCGCCGTACCACCCTGTCGTGCGCGGTCGCCGCGGTGCTGGCCATCCGCCAGGTGCTGCACGCGGGCGGCGGCGCGTCCTCGGCGATCGCGGTGGCACTCGCCGCGCTGGTGTTCCTGGCCTTCCTGCGACTGGCGCACCTGCGCATGGTGCGCCTGGGCGCGGCCCGGCCCGCCGCGATGCCGGCCGGGGTGGCCCTGGCGGCGGCGGGCTGCACCATCGCACTCGCCGTTTTCGGGGCGGCTGTCCTGCGCTGAGGGGTGAGGGCTGAGGCCCGGTGGCTGGGCTGCTGACCGCTGACGGGCGGCGTCCGTGCGGGCGGGGCCCGCGTGGGGACTCGTCCGGCAGGCGAAGTCCGCCGGTGAGCGGATTCCCAGGTGACCCCGGGCACTGGTTCGTAACCGGGCCCGCCCGGCGCTCGGGCGTGGCGGACCCGCGCAGGGGGCGGCCCGGTGACCGGGGTCAGCGGGGCCAACAGGGCCAGCCGCGCCAGCGGGGCCAGCAGGGTCAGCGGGGGCAGCGCGTGAGCGAATCCCGCCCGTCAGCGCGGTCCGCGGCTGGCCCTGAGCGCCGGCCCCATGACCGACCTGCCCGAGGTGCGTGCGGGGTGCGGCCCGGCGAGCGGGACCGACCGACGGCCGGGGTCGGCCCCTCCCCCGGCCCTCGGCCCGGCCTCAGTCCCTGGCCGCCCGCGCGGTCTCCCGTGCCTCCAGCCGGTCCTCGGCCACCTTGCGGGCCACCTCCGTCTGCTGCGTGTGGTGCGCGGCCAGCCGGATGTGCCGGAGGCCGAACCAGGAGACGGCGGCGATCAGGGCGAAGGCCACGCCGGCGATGACGAAGGCGAGGGTGTACTGCGACTGGGCGGGCAGCGCCGGGACGCCCGGCGGCAGGTGCGGGACCGTGCGGGAGGCGAGCACCGTGGTGACCACGGCGCTGCCGATGGCGCTGCCGGTGGACCGGGAGATGGAGTTGATGCCGTTGGCGATGCCGGTCTCGCTCGGCGGGACACTGCCGACGACGACCGCGGGCATGGCCGCGTATCCCAGGGCGATCGCGGCGCCCACCAGGGCGGCTCCGCCGATCACGGACCCGGCGTGGTGGTGGTCGGCGACCATCCAGCCGAAGCCGATGGCGCCGGTCAGCGCCGCGTAGACCAGGACCGGACGCGGGCCCTGGCTGCGGACCAGCCGGCCGCCGATGGGCGCGGCGAGCAGCGAGACCAGGGTGCCCGGGAAGAGGTATTCCACCGAGGCGCGCAGCACGCTCGCGCCGAAGCCGTAGCCGATCAGCTCCGGCGGCATCTGGGCCAGGTAGGAGACGCCGATCAGCATCACGAAGGCGCCGAAGCCGACCAGCAGACCGGCGAGGTTGACGAACAGCACCGGGCGGTGCAGGAAGGTCCGCATGTCGACCAGCGGCTCGGCGACCCGGCGTTCGACCAGCGCCCAGGCGGCGGCGATGACCGCGAAGCCGGCGAAGCAGCCGATCGTACGGGTGGAGGACCAGCCCCATTCGTGGCCCTGGGTGATGGGCAGCAGGAGCAGCACCAGGGCCGCGGCCAGGGTGAGGGTGCCGAGTACGTCGGTGCGGCCGCCGCTCTTGTGGCGGCTGGCGGGCACCAGGGCGACCACGGCGATCAGCACGACCACGGCCATGGCGGTGGCCAGCCAGAACGCGCTGCGGTAGTCGGGGTCGTGGCCGGAGGTGAGCAGGCCGGTGGCGACCAGGGCGATGCCGCTGCCGAAGGCGAAGGCTCCGCTGGCCACGGCCATGGCACCGGGCAGCCGGGCGGGCTCGATCTCCTCGCGCAGGATGGACAGCGCCAGCGGGAAGATCGCGGTGGCGGCGCCCTGGAGCACGCGGCCCACGATCAGCCAGAGCAGGGTGTGCGTGGTGGCGGCCAGCAAGGTGCCGGCGATGAGCACCACCAGCACCCCGACCAGGGTGGACTTCTTGCCGTGCTGGTCGCCGTAGCGGCCGAGCACCGGCGTGAAGACGGCGGCCGACAGCAGGGTCGCGGTGGTCACCCAGCTGGCCCCGGCCGTGGTGGTGTGCAGGCTGGTCTGGATCAGGCCGAGGATCGGCACCACCAGGGTCTGCATCATCGACACGACCATCGCGGCCAGGCTGAGCGCGACCAGCGTGCCCGCCCGGCTCCTGGGGCCCGTCCGCTCGGCCCGATCCCCCGAGCCCGCCGGGCCCGACCGTCCCGGTACTCCCGCTCGGCGGCCCTTTCCGCTGCCGCTCCCGCTGCTTGCGCTGCTCATCCCGGCATGTCCCTTCACGACGCGACCGCCCCTCAGTCCTTGAGGTCCCTCGGGTCCTTCAGGTCCTGGATACTTGAGGTTCCCAAGTAATTCGACCGGAACGACGGTAGACCTCAATAGTTAAGGACGTCAAGCGAATGATTGAGGCATGAAGCTTCTGGGGGTACCCTCCTGACCATGGCCGCCACGTCGTCGCACACGCCCGCCAAGACCGAGCTGCTGGAGTCCCTCGCGGTCCTCGCGACCGCCCAGTGGCGGGACTTCGCCGCCGCCGCGGCCCGTCAGGGGCTCACCTCGATGCAGGCCCGGCTGCTCGGCCAGCTGATCCGGCCGCTGCCGATGCGGGAGCTGGCCACCCTGCTGGCCTGTGACGCGTCCAACATCACCGGCATCGTGGACCGGCTGGAGGCGCAGGGCCTGGCCCGCCGCGAGCCGGACCCCCGCGACCGCCGGATCAAGCGGGTGATCGCCACGCCGGAGGGTGAGGAGACCATCCGCCGGGTCCGCGCCGACATGGGCGTGATGCACCGCGCGCTGGACGCCCTCGACACGGACGAGCAGGCCGTGCTGCACCGGCTGGTCGAACGCATGCGGCCGGCGCTGGACGCGTAGGCCCGCCCCCTCTCCCTTCCTCCTGCGCACCCGACCTGCCGGTACGGTTCCGCCTGGTTCCGCCTGGTCCTGCGTACCGGCAGGTTGAGCACATATCGGGGCCCGTCGGCACGGCCCGGACATAGAGTGCGAGCGCGCCCCCGGCGGGGCGCGAACGGCAACGAGCACTTCCGGACTGCTGACCCCCCACCAGGAAGGCCCATGCCCATGCGATTGCGCTCCGCCCTGGCGGCCACCCGGCTCGCCGCCACGATGACGGCCGCCGCCGCGGCCGCCGTGCTCGTCCCTTCCGCGGCCACTGCCGCTCCCGCTTCCGCGAACGACGCCTGGATTCCCTGTCCGGTCGGCCTGACCAGCAACAAGGTCTGGGCGCCCGGCAGCAACATCGGCTCGGGTGAGCGCTGGTGCGTGGGGCAGTACCAGCTCACCATGCAGCACGACGGCAACCTGGTGATCTACGACGTGGCCGGCCACCCGCTGTGGAACTCGCAGACCGAGGGCCACTCGGGCGCCTACGCGACGATGCAGAACGACGGCAACTTCGTCGTCTACCAGGGCAGTCAGTGGTTGTGGAACTCGCAGACCGGCGGCAACACCGGCGCGTACTACTACCTGTGCTTCCAGACCGACGGCAATCTCGTGGTCTACGCGCCGGTGCCGAACACCACGCCCTGCCACGGCGCCCCCCGGTGGTGGAGCGGCACCTGACCGGCTCCTCCGGCCGGGCGGACGCTGCCCGGGGTTGAGCCACGGACGGGCCGGCGCGGTACGGCGCCGGCCCGTCGCCGTTTCCGAGCGGGTCCGCAACGAATCAGGGGCCGGTCCGCAAACGGCTCAGGGTGCGTCGGGCGCCAGGATGTCGAGTTCGCGCAGAGCGCCGACGCAGATCTCGCGCATCAGGTCCTCGGCGGCGCGGGCGTCGCGGGCGCGTACGGCCTCGGCGACGCGGACGTGCAGGGTGACCGCCTCCGGGTCGGGGGCGGTGAACATCAGATGGTGCTCGGTGCGGCCCGTCAGCACCTCGGCGACCACATCACCGAGACGGGCGAACATCTCGTTGCCGGAGGCGTCCAGGACCACCCGGTGGAAGGCGATGTCGTGGACCAGGTACGCGGACAGGTCCGCGGCCCGGCCGGCGGCGGCCATCTCGGCGGCCAGCACGGTCAGTTCACGGCACTGCTCGGGGCCGGCGGCGACGGCCGCGAGCCCCGCGGCGACCGGCTCGACGGCGGTGCGCAGGGTGGTGAGCGAGCGGAGCTGACGGGAGCGGTCGGCGCCGGCCAGTCGCCAGCGGATGACGGCCGGGTCGAAGACGTTCCACTCCTCGGTACGGCGCACGGTGACGCCGACCCGCCGACGCGATTCGACCAGGTGCATGGCCTCCAGCACCCGTACCGCCTCGCGGACGACCGTGCGCGAGACGCCGTAGCGGCTCTCCAGTTCGTCGATGCGCAGCACCGTGCCCGGCGGGTGCTCGCCCGAGGCGATGGCCGGGCCGAGTTCGGCCAGCACCCGTGAGTGCAGGCCGCCGGCGCCGTCCTCGCCGACCGGTACCCGTCTCTCCCCTGCCCGCCGCTCACGCGGGGCCTCCTGCTGCCGCATACGGCAAGCCTAGATCCCGGCCGCCCGGCACTGTCGTATGACTTTTACGTCACAGCCTCTTGAATAAGTAGTACCTAAAGGTGTTCAGTGGTCGCCGCCACCGAGAACCACGAGCACCCGGAAAACGAGGTACCCCGTATGACCGCCGCTTCTCCCCCGCGACCGGTGGCCGCGGGCCGCCCGGTGATCGTCGTGATGGGCGTGTCCGGCTCGGGCAAGTCGACGGTCGGCGGGCTGCTGGCGGAGCGGCTGGGGGTGCCGTACGCCGAGGCGGACGACTTCCACCCGGCCGCCAACATCGCCAAGATGTCGGCCGGTCACCCGCTGGACGACACCGACCGGGCGCCCTGGCTCGCCGCGATCGCCGACTGGATCGCCGAACGCGGCGACCGCGGCGGGGTGGTGAGCTGTTCGGCGCTGCGCCGCCGTTACCGCGACCGGCTCCGGCAGGCCGGCCCGCCGCTGTTCTTCGTGCACCTGGACGGTCCGGAGGAGCTGATCGCGGCCCGACTGGCCGCGCGGATGCAGCACTTCATGCCGACCGGGCTGCTCCAGTCGCAGATCGAGACGCTGGAGCCGCTGGAGCCCGACGAGGCCGGCGCGGTGGTCCCGATCGAGGGCGGCCCGCAGCAGATCGCCGACCGAGCCCTGGCCGCGCTGCCGGCCACCCCCGTCTAGCCGCGCCACCCGTCCCGCCCGGACCGCGCGGCGCCCTGTTCATCCCGTCCCACCCTCCCCCCGTTTGGAGTTCTCCGTGTCCGCACTCAGCGTCGAGCTGCTGGCCGCCTCGACCCCGCCACCGATCACCGACGCCGGCCACACCCGGCTGGCCCTGGCGGCCCTGGCCGGCATCGCCGTCATCGTCCTGCTGATCACCCGCTGGAAGATGCACGCCTTCCTGGCCCTGACCATCGGCTCCGGGGTGCTGGGGGTGGTCGCGGGGGCCGCGCTGGCGGACACCGTCACCAGCTTCACCACGGGACTCGGCAGCACCGTGGCGAGCGTCGGCACGCTGATCGCGCTCGGCTCGATCCTGGGCAAGCTGCTCGCCGACTCCGGCGGCGCGGACCAGATCGTGGACACCATCCTGTCCCGTACCAGCGAGAAGCGGCTGCCGTGGGCGATGGCCCTGATCGCGGGCCTGATCGGGCTGCCGCTGTTCTTCGAGGTCGGCATCGTGCTGCTGATCCCGGTCGTGCTGCTGGTGGCCCGGCGCGGCAACCACTCGCTGATCCGGATCGGCATCCCGGCGCTGGCCGGTCTGTCGGTGATGCACGGTCTGGTGCCGCCGCACCCGGGGCCGCTGGCGGCCATCGACGCGATCCACGCCGACCTGGGCACGACGCTCGCGCTCGGCGTGCTGGTGGCGATACCCACCCTGGCCATCGCCGGTCCGCTGTTCGGCCGGGTGGCGTCGGGCTGGGTGGACGCGACCCCGCCGGACCGGATGACCCCGGGCCGCGCCTCGGACGACCTGGAGCGGCGGCCGTCCTTCCTCGCCACGGTGTGCACGATGCTGCTGCCCGTGGTGCTGATGCTCTCCAAGGCGCTGGTCGACGTCATCGTCGACGACAAGGGCAGCCTGACGTACCGGATCTTCGACGTGATCGGCACCCCGCTGATCGCGCTGCTGGCCGCGGTGGTCGTGGCGATGTTCACCCTGGGGCGGGCCGCCGGCTTCACCAAGGAGCGGATCTCGTCGACCGTCGACGCCTCGCTGATGCCGATCGCGGGCATCCTGCTGATCGTCGGCGCGGGCGGCGGCTTCAAGCAGACCCTCATCGACTGCGGGGTCGGCACCATGATCCTTGACTGGTCCAACGGCTGGCACATCTCGGCGCTGCTGCTGGGCTGGCTGATCGCCGTACTGATCCGGATCGCCACCGGTTCGGCGACCGTCGCCATCATCTCGGCGTCGGGCCTGGTGGCGCCGCTGGCCGCGGGCATGTCCGGCACGCACACCGCGCTGCTGGTGCTTGCCGTCGGCGCCGGGTCGCTGTTCTTCAGCCATGTCAACGACGCCGGTTTCTGGCTGGTCAAGGAGTACTTCGGGATGGACGTCCCGCAGACGCTCAAGACCTGGTCGACGATGGAGACGGTGATTTCGGTGGTGGCGCTGGGGTTCGTGATGCTTTTGTCGGTGATCGTGTAGGGGTACCCGGGGGGGCGTGGGGGGCCGACTTACCGGCTTGGACATCGGCCGTCTCGGTGGGGTGGTTGGTGTCGTGGCCGGATCTCCCCCAGAGCCTTCGGCCTGGGAGGTACCCCCGGCCGGTGTTTGGCTTGTCGCGCAGTTCCCCGCGCCCCTTGGTACTCCCGGCGAGCCGCCGGCCAGCCCCCCGCGGCCCTTCCGGGGCGGTTCACCAGCGCGGGACTGCCGGGGTTGTCCAGGCGGGGTCGGCCTTGCGCATGGCGGCGGCGTCGTCGCGGTCGCGCATGGTGCCGTCGTCGTCGAGCCAGCGGCGGTGCAGGGCGGCCAGGGTGTCGCGGTCGAGGTCGATGCCGAGGCCCGGGCGGTCGCTGACGGTGAGGCGGCCGCCGTGGAAGACGTGGCGCTGGGTGATGACGTCCTCGCTCTGCCAGGGGTAGTGCGAGTCGCAGGCGTAGTCGAGGTTGGGCACGGTGGCCGCGACGTGGGTCATGGCGGCCAGGCTGATGCCGAGGTGGGTGTTGGAGTGCATGGACAGGCCGACCCCGAAGGTGCGGCAGATCGCGGCGAGTTCGCGGGTGTTGCGCAGGCCGCCCCAGTAGTGGTGGTCGGAGAGCACGACCTGGACGGCGTCGCGGGCGAAGGCCTCCTTGATCTCGGGGAAGGTCGTCACGCACATGTTGGTGGCCAGCGGCAGGTCGGTGCCGGCCGCGACCTGCGCCATCCGGTCGGTGGTGCTGGCCGGGTCCTCCAGGTACTCCAGGACGCCGGCCAGCTCGCGGGCGACGTAAAGGGAGGTCTCCACCGACCAGGCACCGTTGGGGTCCAGCCGCAGCGGTTGCCCGGGGAACTCGGCGGCCAGCGCGCGGATCGCGGCGATCTCCTGGTCGGGCGGGAAGACGCCGCCCTTGAGCTTGAAGGAGGAGAAGCCGTACGTGTCGGCGAAGCGGCGGGCCTGGGCGACCACACCGGCCGGGTCCAGGGCGGCGCCCCAGTCCTCGGATTCGCCCGCGCCGCCGGGGTGCTCGGCGAACTTGTAGAAGAGGTAGGCGCTGTATTCGACGCTGTCGCGCACCTTGCCGCCGAGCAGCGCGTGCACCGGCAGGCCGAGGGCCTTGCCGAGCGCGTCCAGGCAGGCCACCTCGAAGCCGGAGACCACCGAGAGCCGGAGCTTGTCGGCGGTCTGCACCCCGCGCAGCCCGCCGACGTCGACCGAGTCGGAGACGTCGGCCGGGTCGCCGCAGACCTCGTCCGCCAGGATGAACAGGCCGTTCAGGTCGCTGACCGAGCGGCCGGGCAGGGCGTCGGCCAGCGGCCGGGCGAGGTCGAGATAGCGGGTGTCGCCGTAGGTCTCGCCGATCCCGGTGATCCCGCCGGCGGTGACCACCTCGATGACTAGTCGCGGGGTGTAGGGCTGGTGGACCCCCTGGGTGTTGAGCAACGGCGGGTCGGCGATCAGGATGGGAGTCAGCCGCACCTCGGTGACGGTGAGGTCCGGGCCGGGGTCCGGAATCGAGCTGCCCGACCCCGCCGTCTGCATATGTGAATTACGTTCACCCATGAGTCCCGAGCGTAGGCGGGTGCCGTACGGCCGTCAACGCGGCCCCTCCCCGCGCGCCGCCGGGGTGAACGCAGCGGCGACATCGGGTGACGCCCACTGGACGGCATACCGACCAGTCGGTACGATTTTCCGGCCGCCCTACGGTCCCGGCACAGGGGCCCGTGCGGGCGTCCACGGACCGCGTCACGGACGAGACGAGGAGTCAGCGACCGCATGAGCAGCGACGACAACCCACCCGGCCTCGACCTCACCCGGCTGCGCGACCACCTGGACCGGGAGCGCCCCGGCCTGGTGGCCGGCGAGCTCCGGGCCGCCCTCGTGGAGGGCGGCCGGTCCAACCTGACCTACCGCGTCACGGACGGCACCTCCCAGTGGGTGGTCCGCCGCCCGCCGCTGGGCCACGTCCTGGCCACCGCCCACGACATGGCCCGCGAGCACCGGGTGATCACCGCGCTGGCGCCGACCCCGGTGCCGGTCCCGGGCACACTCCTGCTGTGCGAGGACCCGGAGGTGCTGGGCGCCCCCTTCTACGTGATGGAGTTCATGGCCGGGACGCCGTACCGCAGCGAGGCGCAGTTGCGGGAGATCGGCCCGGAGGCGACCCGGCAGGCGGTGCTCAACCTGGTCGACACCCTGGTGGACCTGCACGCGGTCGACCCGGCCGCGGTGGGACTCGGCGACTTCGGCCGGCCGGAGGGCTTCCTGGACCGGCAGTTGCGCCGCTGGGGCAAGCAGCTCGACGCCTCCCGCAGCCGCGAGCTGCCCGGCATCGACGAGCTGCACGCGGCGCTGGGCCGGGCGCTGCCGACCTCGCCCGCCGCCACGGTCGTGCACGGCGACTACCGGCTGGACAACGTCCTGATGGACGGCACCACGCTGACCGCCGTCCTGGACTGGGAGATGTCCACCCTCGGCGACCCGCTCGCCGACCTGGGGCTGCTGGTGATGTACAGCGACCAGCGGGCCGGCGACGGCCTGCCCACCCCCACCACCGGCGGCGCCCCCGGCCACCCCTCGTCCGCGGAGATCGTCCGGCGGTACGCCGAGCGGTCCGGCCGCGACGTGAGCGCCGTCGACTGGTACACCGCGTTCGCGTATTTCAAGCTGGCGGTGATCCTCGAAGGCATCCACTACCGCTGGACCCTGGGACAGACACTCGGCCCCGGCTTCGACCGGATCGGCGAGGTCGTACCGGTCTTCGTCGACCGCGGCCTGCGCACGCTCGACCGGCTGTGAGGAAGGACCGATCGCCATGGACTTCGGCTACGACGCCAGGACCCGGGAACTCCAGGAACGGCTGACCGCCTTCCTCGACGCACACGTGTACCCGGCCGAACCGGTCTTCGAGGAGCAGATGGAGAAGGCCACCGGCGAGGCCCGCTGGACCGCGCCGCCGGTGGTCGAGGAACTGAAGGCCGAGGCCCGGCGGCAGGGCCTGTGGAACCTGTTCCTGCCAGGCGAGCACGGCGCCGGGCTGACCAACCTCCAGTACGCGCCGCTGGCCGAACTCACCGGCCGCAGCCCGCACCTGGCCCCGCCCGCGCTCAACTGCGCCGCGCCCGACACCGGCAACATGGAGGTGCTGGCCGAGTTCGGCACCCCGGAGCAGCGCGAGAGGTGGCTGGAGCCGCTGCTGGCCGGGGAGATCCGGTCGGCCTTCGCGATGACCGAGCCCGAGGTCGCCTCCTCCGACGCCACCAACATCGAGACCCGGATCGAGCGCGACGGCGACTCCTACGTCATCAACGGCCGCAAGTGGTACATCTCCGGGGCGATGAACCCGAAGTGCGCGGTGTTCATCGTGATGGGCAAGACCGATCCGGCCGCCGAACGGCACCGCCAGCAGAGCCAGATCCTGGTCCCCCGGGACACCCCGGGGCTGGAAGTGCGGCGCGGCATGCGGGTGTTCGGGTACGACGACGGGGACCACGGCGGTCACGGCGAGGTGGTCTTCCACGACGTACGGGTCCCGGCGGAGAACCTGATCGGCGAGGAGGGCGGCGGCTTCGCCATCGCGCAGGCCAGGCTCGGCCCCGGCCGCATCCACCACTGCATGCGGCTGATCGGCATGGCCGAGCGGGCCCTCGAGCTGATGTGCCGCCGGGTGGCCGGCCGGGTCGCGTTCGGCAAGCCGCTGGCCGCCCAGGGGGTGATCCAGGAGTGGATCGCCGAGGCCCGGGTGGAGATCGAGCAGTTGCGGCTGCTGGTGCTCAAGACCGCCTGGCTGATGGACACGGTCGGCAACCAGGGCGCGCACACCGAGATCCAGGCCATCAAGATCGCCACACCCGCGGCCGTGCAGCGGATCGTCGACCGGGCGATCCAGGCGCACGGCGCGGCCGGCGTCAGCCAGGACACCCCGCTGGCCGCCCTCTACGCCGCGACGCGCACCTTGCGGCTGGCCGACGGGCCCGACGAGGTGCACAAGCGCTCGCTGGCCCGGCGGGAACTCAAGCGCTACGCCTGACCGGCACCTGATCCGCGTCCGACCGGCAGGGGCCTTTGCACGGGCCCGGGGAGGCGTCCCCGGGCCCGCTTCCGCGTCACCACAGCCGCTGGGCAAAGGCGAAGCCATGGACGCGGGTTTCGGAAAGCCGGCGCTATGGACGCGGCTTCACGGCAGCACCACCAAGCGGCCCACCGTCGTGCCGTCGCTGACCCGCTGCACCGCGTCCGCGGCGCCGGTCAGCGGCACGCGCTCGCTGACCAGCGGCTTGATCAGGCCCTCGGCGGCCATCCGGGTGAGTTCGCCGTGGGCGTGGTGCACGGCGACCGGGTCGTGGGTGGCGTACAGGCCCCAGTGCAGGCCGAGGATCGAGTAGTTCTTGACCAGGGCGTGGTTCAGCGCCGGGGTGGGGACGGTGCCGCTGGTGAAGCCGACCACCACGATGCGGCCCTCGAAGGCGATGCACTTGGTGGACTTGGTGTAGGCGTCGCCGCCCACCGGGTCGTAGACGACGTTCGCGCCGCGGCCGGACGTGGCGTCCTTGACGGCGGCCACCACGTCCTCGGTGCGGCGGTCCACCACCAGGTCGGCGCCGAGGTCACGGGCGACCTTCACCTTCTGCGCGCCGCCGACCACGCCGATCACGGTGGCGCCGGCCGCCTTGCCGAGTTGGACGGCGGCGCTGCCGACCCCGCCGGCGGCGGCATGCACGAGCAGGGTCTCGCCCGGCCGCAGCGCGGCCCGCCGGTGCAGCCCGAACCAGCCGGTCTGGTAGCCGATGTGCAGGGCAGCGGCCTCGGCGTCGTCGAGCGCGGGCGGGGCGGGCAGCACGAAGTCCGCGGGCACCACGGCGTATTCGGCGAAGGCCCCGCCGGGCAGGTGCGCGGTGCCGATCACCCGGTCGCCGGGGGTGAGGCCGGTGACGTCCGCGCCGAGTTCCAGCACCTCGCCGCACAGCTCCACGCCCGGGGTGAAGGGCAGCGGCGGGCGGATCTGGTACTCGCCGCGGCACAGCATGGCGTCGGGGAAGTTGACGTTCGCCGCGCGCACCCGCAGCAGCACTTCGCCGGGGCCGGGCGAGGGGGTGGGGACGGTGTCCAGCCGCAGCACCTCGCGCGGTTCACCGTTCTCGTGCACACGCCATGCCTTCACGTGGGGCTCCCGTGGGGGTCAGGGCCGCCGCACCGAGTGCAGCAGCAGGTCGGAGAACTCGGCGGCGACCTGCTGGGCGGACAGCGGGCCGTCCGCGCGGTACCAGATGCCGAGGTGGTGCACCGAGCCGAAGAAGAAGTCGACGACCAGGTCGGGGTTCAGGTCGGCGCGGAAGTGGCCGTCGCGCCGGCCCTCCTCGACCAGCGAGCGGAACCGCTCGTGGTAGCGGCGGCGTTCGGCGCGTACCGCCTTCTGCTTGTCCGGGCCGAGCTGGTGCATCGAGCGGAAGAAGATCTTGGTGTCGTCCAGGTTCTCGATGCTGGTGACGACCACGTCGGCGGCGGCTTCGGCGAGGCGTTCGCTCACGTCGCCGGGGCCGGCGGCAATGGCGTCGAGCCGCTCCATCTGGAGCCGCAGCACCCGGCCGTAGATCTCGTGCAGCAGGTCGTCCTTGGAGCCGAAGTAGTGGTAGAGGGCGCCCTTGGTGACGCCGGCCGCCGCCACGATCTCCTGCACAGAGGTGCGGTCGTAGCCGCGCTCGGCGAACAGCCGGGTCGCCTCGGCCAGCAGCCGCTCGGGGACACCGGTGGCGGCGCCGGACGTACGGGATCCGCCGGCCGCCGCCGTCGTACCCTCCGCGGCCGTCGTGCCGCTGGTGCCGGCGGCGTCGTCCCCGTCGCCGCTCGTCCGGTTGCGTGCCATGGCCCGTGCCCTCTCCTGTGCCTGTCCGCCTGCCTCCGGTACGGCGCCCGGGCCACCGGCGGTGCGAACCGGCGGGGTCCGGGGCGCCAAGCCGACCGGTACGGACCCTATCCGGCGGCTGCCCGGTCCTGGTCCGCTCCCTGTCCGGCCAGGACCTTCAGCTCGCGGCGCAGGATCTTGCCGGACGCGGTCTTGGGCAGCTCGCCCAGCACCTCCACCGCGCGCGGGTACTTGTACGCCGCGAGTCTTTCCCGGCACCAGGTGACCAGTTCCGCCGGGTCGGCGGCGGTCCCGGGGCGCAGGCTGACGTACGCCTTGACGCTCTCGCCGCGGTAGGAGTCCGGCACGCCGACCACGGCCGCCTCGCGGACCGCCGGGTGGGTGTAGAGGACGTCCTCGACCTCGCGCGGCCACACCTTGAAGCCGGAGGCGTTGATCATGTCCTTCTTGCGGTCGACGACGTACAGCCAGCCGTCCTCGTCCATGAAGCCGATGTCACCGGTGCGCAGTTCCCCGTCCGGGATCGCCTCCCGCGACTCCGCGGGCCGCTGCCAGTAGCCGGGTACGACCATCGGTCCGCTGACCGCTATCTCGCCGGGCTCGCCGATGGGCACCTCGGCGCCGGTGTCGTCCAGAACGCGCACCATGGTGCCGGGTCCGGGCACGCCGACCGCAAGGGTGCCGGAGACCGGGTCGACCGGCGCCTCGGTGCCGGGCGGCACGCTGGCGCAGGGCGCGGTGCACTCGGTGAGGCCGTAGCCGTTGGCCAGATACCGCCCGGTGCGGGCCCGGAAGCCCTCGACGACGGCCGGCGGCAGCGGGGCGCCGCCGGAGGAGATCAGCTTGAAGGACGCGAAATCCGCCGCAATGGCGTCGGGCCGGGCGAGCAGCGCCATGAAGGCGGTGGCCGGGCCGACGGTGTACGCCGGGCGGTGCTCGCGGAAGGCGTCGAGGACCACCCCGGGCTCGAACCGGTGGGCCAGCGCGAGCGTGTGGCCGCCGACCAGGGCGGCGGCCAGTTCGCAGACCATGCCGGTGATGTGGAACAGCGGCGCCAGCGTGAAGAGCACCGCGTCCTCGGGCAGTTCCTGGATGCGGACCTGGCGGTGGGCGTTGAAGGAGATGTTGCCGTGGGTGTTCAGCGCGCCCTTGGGCCGGCCGCTGGTGCCGGAGGTGTAGCTGACCAGCGCGGTGTCGCCGGCCGCGGGCAGCGGCAGGCCCAGCCGGGGGCCGGCGGCGGCACGGGCGACGGCGAGCAGGTCCGGGGCGTCCTCGGCCGGCCCGGCGGGCCGCTCGCCGGTGAGCGCCCGGGGGTCGTCCCGGGTCTGGAGGTCGAATTCGCTCGCGGTGAAGGCGAGGCGGACCGCAGTGCCGGCCGCGGCGGCACGCGCGTACCGCTCCCAGGCGGCCGGGGAACAGACCAGGCCGGCGGCCCCGGCGTCGGTGAGGACGTGGGTCAGCTCCCGGGCCTTGTACATGGGGTTGACCGGGAGCACCGCGCCGCCGGCCTTCCAGGCGCCGAGCAGGGCGATCACGAACTGCGGCACATTCTGCAGCATCACCGCGAGCCGGTCGCCCGGGGCGAAGCCGTGGCCGGCCAGGTGGCGGGCGAAGCCCTTGGAGAGCTCGTCGAGTTCGCCGTAGGAGAGGGTGCCGTCGAAATAGCGCAGCGCGGGGTGGCCGGGCCGGTGGTCGGCCATGTCGCGGAAGGCGTGCAGCACGGAGGCGGGGTGGCTGTCCCGCTGCTGCTCCGCGGTGAAGTGCTTCAGCCAGGGTCGGTCGGCGTACGTCGTCATGCCCGCTCCTCCTCCTGCCGTACGGTCCGCTCGGCGAGCCGGTCCTCGTAGGCGCGCTGGAGCTTGTTCATGCCGCCGAGCCAGCGTTCGGGTTCGGCGGCGCGGGCGGCGGCGTACTCGGCGACCTCGGGGTGCGGCAGGATCAGGAAGCGCTCGGCCGCGATGCCGTCGAGCACCGCGCGGGCCACGTCCTCCGGTTCGATGGCGGTCGGGGCGAGCACCAGGTCGCCGGCCGGCCCGGTGGAGTCCAGCATTGCGGTGCGCACGCCCTGCGGGCAGACGGCGTGCACGTGTATGCCGCGGTGCCGGTAGGTGAGGGAAAGCCATTCGGCGAAGGCGAGCGCGCCGTGCTTGGTCACGGAGTACGGCGCCGCGCCGATCATGGTCAGCAGCCCGGCGGCCGATACGGTGGACACGAACCGGCCCTCGCCGCGCTCCAGCCATTCGGGCAGCAGGGCGCGGGCGGCGCGGACGTGCGCCATCACGTTGACGTCCCAGGCCAGTTCCCAGTCGGCGTCGTCGGCCTCGGGACCGCCGCCGGTGCCGACCCCGGCGTTCGCGCAGAAGACGTCGATGCCGCCGCCGAGCGCGGTCCGGGCGGCCGGCACCACGGAGGAGGCGTCGCCCGGGACGACGGCCGCGCCGATCTCGTCGGCGACCTTGCGGGCGGCCTCGGCGTCGAGGTCGTTGACCGCGACTCTGGCGCCCTCGGCGGCGAAGGCGCGGGCGAGCGCCGAGCCGATCCCGCCGCCCGCCCCGGTGACGACCACCCGGGCCCCGCGCAGTGCTTCCACGGCCACGACGTGTCTCCTTCGACTCGACTCCGGCTCGGCGCTTCCGCCCGGCTTCCGCTCGGCTCGGTCCGGCTCGGCACCGAATCCGGCGCGGCTTCCGCTCGACCGCTGGTCGCCCGCCCCGCCGGTGCGGGCGGCACGGGCTTTTCGCATACTAAGCGGTCGGTCACCGCAACCGGAAGGGTCGCACCGGGAACCCGCGGCTCCGGTCCGGACGGCGGACCGGAGCGAGCGCACGGGCCGCTCCCACTGGGGCACCGTACCCGGCCCGCATTCACCTGCGCGGGGGATGGACGGGGTCCGCGCACAGCAGGACGATACTCACAGAGCGGACAATCGCGGCGCCACGGGACACGAGGGGGGAGCCATGGCCGTGACCGTCACCAGTGTGCGTCCCCACTGGGACCTGACCTTCGACGCGGGCGGCGATCCCGATCCCCGGCTGCGGGACACCCTGCTCGGCGCCGTGTCCGACCGCACCGACCTGGTGCTGTTCACGCACGGCTGGAACAACGACGTGTCCACGGCCTGCGAGCTCTACGACCGCTTCTTCGCGTTCTTCCCCGCCCTGCTGGCCGGCGCCGGGGACCCGCGGTTCGGGTACGCGGGCGTGCACTGGCCGTCGATGCGGTTCAGCGATGAGCCGATCCCCGACTTCCCGCACACCTCATCGGTCCCGGGCCCGGCCGGCGGCCTGGACGCGGCCACCCGGGCCGGCCTGGCCCGGGTCTTCCCCGGCCGCCTGGACACCATCGACGCGCTCGCCGGGCTGCTGGAGCGGCGGCCCGCGGATCCGGCGGAGCTGGCGGAGTTCGCCGCCCTGGTCCGCAAGCTCACCGGTGCGCCGCCCGGTGACGCCTCCGGGGACGACCTGGGGTCGGCGGCCGGCGGCGAACCGGAAATATTGACCGGCCGCCCGGTGGCGGTGTGCCGGGAACTGGCGGACGCCCTCCAGCGGGCCGGCGCCGACGTGGCGCCGGAGGAGGCGGACCCGGAGCTGTTCGGCGGGATCGGCCGGCGGGTGTGGGACGGCGCGAAGGAGCTGCTGCGCCAGGCGACGTACTACGCGATGAAGCGGCGGGCCGGCACCGTCGGACAGGCCGGGCTCGGGCCGCTGCTGGGCGCGGTGGCCCGCAAGGCACCGCATCTGCGGCTGCACCTGGTCGGCCACAGCTTCGGGGCCCGGCTGGTGTCCTACGCGCTGGCCGGGCTGCCGCCGGACGTCACGGTCGCCTCGGTGACGCTGCTCCAGGGTGCCTTCTCCCACTACACGTTCAGCGGCCCGCTGCCCTTCGACGCGGCGGGCGGGGCGCTGCACGGCATGGCGGCCCGGGTGAGCGGCCCGCTCGTCGCCTGCCACTCCAGCCACGACCAGGCGCTCGGCGTGCTCTATCCCATCGCCTCCCGGCTGGCCGGCGAGGACCGCTCCATGCTCGGCCTGGACGACCGGTGGGGCGCGATGGGCCACGACGGCTTCCGCTCGCCGGCCGGCACCACCGCGCTGTCCCTGGCCGATGCCCTGGCCCGGCCCTTCCCGGTGCGCGGCTGCGTCAGTGTGGACGTCTCGCCGGTGGTGTGCCGCGGCGGACCGCCGGCCGGCGCGCACAGCGACATCTGCCACGAGGAGCTGGCCCGGGTGGTGCTGCGGGCGGGCGGTCACCGGGCGGGGTGACGCCCGGTCACCGGCATCGGTGAGCCGCTCCGTTCGGGGAACCTGACGCCCAGCCGGCGGGTCGGCGGTGACCCTCGTGCGAGCCGATCCCGGACGGCGACCTGACGCCGTACCGGCCCGGGAACGTCTCGTCGTACAGGAGCGGGCCGGGTCCGCGCCGACTCGGACCCGGCCCGCCGGACCCGCCGTACCGCCGGGCCGTCGAGCCCCGGAGGGCTCGGGCCTCAGCGGTGCGACGGGAACTCGACGACCTGCTGGAAGGTGGGGCGGTTCTGCCAGGCGATGCGGTCGTCGGTGACGCCGCCGAGCGGGCGCTGGACGATCGAGTCGGCGCACCACTGGTCGCCGGCCGAGCAGCCGCTGTCGTCACCGGGGTAGACGGTCGACGCCGGGACGGCCGCGGCCTGCTTGAGGGTGGTCAGCAGGATGTCACGGCAGGCCGCGAGCTGGCCGCCGCCGCAGTACGTCTGGGCCAGCGGCCCCTGGACCGGCTTGCCGAGCACTTGGCGCAGGTCCTTGTCGGCGTAGCTCCACCAGCCGTACTGGAAGGAGCTGCCCGCGTGCGCACCGGTCGGCCCGTGCCCGGCGGAGGGCGACTCGTCGACGGTGAGGTTCGCGGTCAGCGCCGTGTACAGGTCGCTGCCCAGCCCGGGCTGGAACTCGCCCTGGATCAGCAGCGGCCACCAGGCGTCCATGACGCGGATCGCGGCCGCGTTGCCGTAGGCGTGCGAGCCGGGCGAGGTCTCGTGGCGCTTGCTGCCGGCCGCCGACCAGGCGGTGAGCTGCTGGACCGCGGTGACCTCGGCCGGGTCGGTGACCGGTGCGCTGTTGATCACCTGGAGCAGGTCGGGGAGCAGGTCCTCGCCCCTCAGGTCGGTCAGCGCCGCGTCGTCCATCGCCTTGACCAGCGCCGATCGGGTCACCCCGCCCGCCTTGACCAGGGCCTTGACCCGGTCGTCGAGCAGGTTGCCGCGGTGCACCGAGCCGTCGCCGAAGCCCGCCGCGGTGAAGCCGGGGGCCTGCTTGTTGTTCCAGGAGATGTAGTAGTCCTGGTCCACCGACTGCGGGTGCTGGGCCGCCGGGGTGTAGTCGGCGGTGTTGACGGTCGGGTCCCAGCCACGCCAGTCGTAGGCCGCCTGCCCCCACACCGGCAGGGAGGCGTCCACGCCCGGCGCCCGTACCGGGTTGGTGCCGCTGTTGTAGTACGCGGTCTGCCGGGAGTCCGCGTAGAACCAGTTGAAGGTGTAGTTGATGTTCTGCGCGGCTTGCTGGAAGGAGGCGGCGTCGTGCACGAAGCCGGGGTCGTTGAGCTCCTGGAAGCCGATGATGGAGTCGGCCTCGTGCCGGTAGGAGCTGCGCAGTTGGGTGTACGCGACGGCCTTGCCGCCGACGGTCGCGCGGTACTCCACCGGGCCGTACGCGGTGCGCCACACCTGCATCCGGTAGGAGCCGGCGGGGGTGGAGTCGGCGAGGGTGGGCTGCCAGGAGTTGGTGCGCTCCAGCTTCTCCATCGGCACGCAGGAGCCGTGGAAGAGGTAGTGGGTGGCGTCCTGGCACAGCTCGACGGCGTAGGTGTCGGTGACGTCCTGCGAGGCGGAGGTGGCGCTCCAGGCGTAGTCCTGGCCGCGGCCGAGTTCGACGTACATCCCCATGCCCGCGAAGGAGGCGCCGCGGGCGCTGATGCCGGGGCCCTGGAGTTCCTGGAGCATCAGCAACTGCGGGGCGAAGTAGCCGGTCTGCGGCCCGAAGACGGCGATGGGGTGGCCGCTCGCGGTGTGCGCGGCGCTGACCAGCAAGGCGTTGGACATGCCCTTGTGGGTGGAGAACAGGTTGGCGGGCAGCACGCCGGGGCTCTTGGTGGTCGCCTGGGTGGCGCCGCCGGTCGCGTCGTAGACCAGCGGCTCGGGCACCACCGAGCCGGGGTCGGGCAGCGCCTGGCCCTGGGGGCCGGCGGGCTTGGGCAGGTACGGGAAGCTGCTGCCGTCGTGAATCGTGGAGACCGCCTCGGGATCGTCGCGTTCCCGGAACGACTCCCACACCTTGGTGCCCTGGTCGACGCCGTACTTCTGCTGCGCGGCCAGCAGCGACAGCGCGGACTGCACCTCTCCCCCGCCGCCGGTGCCGAACAGCGCGCCGACCACCGAGGCGAGCGCGATCAGGTCGGTGAGCTTGAACGGCTCGATGGTGCCGGCGTTCGTGACCGGGTCCATGTGCCCGGTCAGGTCGTACTCACCGGGGAAGTAGCGGCCGTTGACGGCGGCGGTGATGTAGGCGTTGACGCCGTCGACGTACGACTGCGCGTCCGCGAGCGCCTGCTGGCCGCGGGGGCCGCTGTTGGCGGCGAGCCAGTCGACCTGCGCCTGGAGGTCCTGCTCGGTGTACGGGGCCTGGCGCCAGAACTCCTGCTCCAGGCCGCGGTTGGCGGCGGCGCCCCCGGCGAAGGAGGAGAGTTCGCCGCGCCCGACGTGCCGGAACAGGTCCATCAGCCACAGCCGGTCCTGCGCTGCGGCGTACCCGGCGCCGAACTCCGTGCCCGAGCGAGTGGTGCCCTTGATGTGCGGCACGCCGGTCTTCTTGTCCCGCGTGATGGTGACGTCGGACCGCGGGCTGGTCACCGAGGCGACCTGGTCGGACGGCACCCCGAACGACGAGCTGTTGAAGAAGTTGCTGATCGTCGCGTCGGTGAGATTCGGGTAGTTGTCGGCGAGCGACGCGTACGGGCCGAGCTGGTCCATGGTGTGGTCGGGACGGGTGCCGAACACCTTGTTCCCGAGGATGTCGGCGAAAGTGGCGTTGCCGTTCTCGCCGGGCGGCAGGATGTCCGAGCACTGCCCGCCGCAGTAGTCGTTCGTCTCCGCGGCATGCCCCACCGACACGGGGGCCACCAATGTGACTCCGAGCGCCAGCAGGGCGGCCGCAACCGCGGCTTTGAGCGTGCCGATCCGTCGTGGGGTCCGCAGCGGCATATCTGCTCCTTCCGGGATACCGGTGCGCGGAGGTTACTGCCGGTACGGCGACCCCGGAAGATGAACATACGTCAGGTTTTTCGGAAGCTTGGATTTCTCGCGGGGCGCGGGGCGGCCCGTTCAGCGCCAGTAGCTCCGTGGCCGCGGGGACGTCACCACCTCATTCGGCCAGGTGCGCCGGACCAGGCCGAACCGATCACGGAGGTCATCGATCCAGCCGTGCCCCACGTCCAGCCAGACGCGGAGCGAAGAGACCGACTCGTCGTCCGCCACAGTGACGACGGGAACGGGCACCGAGAACTGCCGGTCGAGGGTGATCCGGAGCTCGGGGTCGCGCAGCCAGCGGATGCCCCTGCCCGCAGCAAGTCCATCGAGGGCCACGGACCAGTCGTCCAGGTCTTCAGGGGACAGGCACAGTCCCAGGCGCCCTGCGGCAAAGCCACTTGCGACGACGAGTTCGGCGTCGAGGTAGTCGTTGTACGGCGTCTCCCCGGGCCTGTGCCGACCCAGCACCCGCAGCCGGACGCTGCTGTCCGCAGCGGCCATGTGGATCAAGTCCACTCCGTCGTCACCGACCACGCGCCCTCCCGAGGCCCAACAGGCTGACCGTCATCATGCCGGAAGCGGGAACCGGTGCCCTGGGCTCGGCATTCCGCCAGCAGCACCAAGCCGGGACTCACTGGCCGGCGGTGAGCGCGTCCGCGGTTGCGCGGTCGGCCGGGAGGAAGGCTTCGAGTTTGAGTTCGGCGATCGTGACGTCCGAGGCGGTGGCGAAGACGGCGAGGGTCGTCATCAGGCGCAGGGTGCCGCGGGTGAGGGTGGTGAGTTCCATCGGGACCGCGAAGCCGAGGACGGTGTCGGCGTGGGGGCCGGGGTCGGGGACGTAGCCGGACAGTTCGGCGTGGAGGGCGGCGAGGCGGTCGTCGGGGCTGCGGCGCAGTTCCTCGCGCAGGGCCTCGATGACGTGCCGGGCCCACTGGGAGAAGTTGCGGATGCGCGGGGCGAGGCCGCCGGGGTGCAGGGCGAGCCGCATCGTGTTCGTCCGCGGGCCGAGCAGAGCGGGGTCCACGCCCTCGGTCAGCACTGCGAAGGCCGAGTTGGCCGCGATCACCGTGCCGATCCGGTCCACCACGATCGCGGGGTACGGCAGATGGCCGGTCAGGATGTGGTCCAGGGCCTCCAGGGCGGGGGCCAGCGCCGGGTCGGCCAGGTCCCGTTCGGGGTGCACCGGCGCGTAACCCGCGGACAGCAGCAGGTTGTTGCGCTCACGCAGCGGAAGCGCGAGGGAGTCGGCGAGCCGTGCCACCAGGGGCGGGCCGGGACCGAGCGGCCGTTCTCGATGTAGCTGATGTACCGCTGGGTGGTACCCGCGCGCACGGCGAGTTCGAGCTGGCTCAGGTGCCGCCGGGTCCGGCTGGCGCGCAGCGTCCGAGGGAAGTCCACGGTCCTGTTCTAGCCGGGGGCGCGGCCGCGCGGCGATTCCCCGCCGGGAATTGAGGGCACGCCCGGTGCCCGACCAATCTCGGCGGCATGACGAGCAGCAGTGTTTTTCCGTGCGCCGGGGACGGTGGCCGGGCCGAGGAGCCGGCCGGCGAGCAGGTTGTCGACCGGGCCCCCGACCGGGCCCCCGGCAGTACCCGCGACGCCTCCGCCGCGCCCTCCAGCACCGTCTCCGGCACCCCCTCCAGCGGCCCAACAGGCAGTCCACCGGCCGACCCCTTCGACGATGCCCCCCTCCGTATCGGCGTCTTCCTGCCCACCACCACCGTCCAGTGGACCGACACCACCGACCCGCGCGAGGTGATCGCCTTCGGGGTCCGGGCCGAGCGGCTCGGCTTCGACTCGCTGTGGACCACCGACTCCCTGCTCACCCCGCGGCTGGAGGCGCTGACCGTGCTGGCCGCGCTCGCACCGGTCACCGAACGGGTGACGCTCGGCACGGCCACCCTGCTGCCCGCGCTGCGCACACCGGTCACGGCCGCGCAGACCATCGCCTCGGTGGACCGGCTCTCCGGCGGGCGGCTGGTGCTGGGGCTGGGCGCGGGTTTCCCCGGGGAGACCGGCCGGCCGGTGTACGACATGGCCGGCACGCCGTGGCCGCGCCGCTTCACCCGGCTGGACGAGACGGTGGCGCTGTGGCGGCGGCTGTGGACCGGCGAGGGCCCGGTGAGCTTCCACGGCGAGGTGCTGCGGTTCGACGGCATCGCCCCGGCGACCCGCGCCTTCCGCCCGCAGGGGCCGCCGCTGTGGCTGGGCGGCGCCACCGCGGCGGCGCTGGACCGGGCCGGCCGGATCTACGACGGCTGGGTGCCGTATCCGCCCGACCCGGCCGACTACGGCGCCGGGCTCGCCGCCGCCCGCCGGGCCGCCGCGCAGGCCGGGCGGGCCGACGCCCCGTTCACGCCCGCGCTGTTCGTCAACGTCCTGCTCACCGACGCGGCCGACGGCGGACGCGCGGCCCTGGACGCGTACGCCAGGAGCACGTACGGGCGCCCCGTGGAGGACATGGAACGGATTCAGGCCAACGCGGCGGGTACCGCTGAAGCCGTGGCCGAGAAGCTGGCCCGCTACGTGGCCCGGGGCGCACGGCATCTGCTGCTGCGCATCGCCGCGCCCGACATCACCGCGCAGCTTGCCCAGTTGGAGCCGCTGCTCGCGCTGCGGCCGGAACTCGATGACGTGATCCGGCAGGGGGTGGCCGCTACTCGCGGGTAGTGCGAGGATCGCCCGCGCGGGCGGGACCGGCCGGGCCCCCGCCCGCCGTCGCCGGGGCGGGCGGGGGTCCGTGGCGGTGACGCAGGCAGCGGCGAAGGGGTGGGCATGGCCGAGTTGCACGACCTGACGGCGGTGGAGCAGGCGGCGGCGATCCGGGCGGGCACGCTCTCGCCGGTCGAGCTGACCGAGCACTATCTGGCCCGGATCGACCGGCTGGACGCGTCGCTCGGCGCGTTCATCACCACGACCGGCGAGATCGCCCGCAAGCAGGCCGCCCGGGCCGAGGAGCAGGCGGTCGCGGCCCGCCGCGAGCACCGCGGTCTGCCACTGCTGCACGGGGTGCCGGTGCCGGTCAAGGACCTCAACTTCGTGGCGGGCGTGCGATCCACCCTGGGGTCGGCGGCCTACGCCGAGCACGTACCGGACACCGACGACCACCTGGTGACGCGGCTGCGCGCCGCCGGAACGATCCTGCTGGGCAAGACCAACACCCCGGAGTTCGGGCTGCCCAGCTACACCGAGAATCGGCTCGCACCCCCGGCCCGTACCCCCTGGGACCTCACCCGTTCGGCGGGCGGGTCCAGCGGCGGGGCCGCCGCCGCGGTGGCCGCCGGCCTCGCGCCGCTCGCGCAGGGCAGCGACGGCGGCGGCTCGATCCGTATCCCCGCCTCGGCGTGCGGGCTGTTCGGCATCAAGCCCAGCCGGGGCCGGGTCAGCCTGGGCCCGGTGCAGCACGACGTGACCGGGCTGGCCGTCGCCGGCCCGATCGCACGGACCGTCGCGGACGCGGCGCTCCTGCTGGACGTGCTCTCCGGCACGATGCCGGGCAGCCCGTTCGCGGCGCCTTCACTGCCGCCGGGCGAGACCTTCGCCGCGTACGCCGGGCGCGACCCGGGCCGGCTGAAGGTGGCGGTGCTGCCGGAGCCGCCGGTGCCGGGAGTGGCGCTGCACCCGGACTGCCGGGCGGCCCTCGACTCGGCGGCGGCCCTGCTGAGCGGCCTCGGTCACGAGGTGGCGGAGCTGTCGGTGCCGGTGGACGACTCCATACGCGACGCCTTCGGCACGGTGTGGGCGGTGCTGGCCACGATGTACCCGGTGGCGCCGCAGGACGAGCAACTGCTGATGCCGCTCACCCGGTACCTGCGGGCGCGGGGCGCGACGGTCACCGCCCCGCAATTCGCCGCCGCGCTCTTCGGTTTCCGGGCGCTCGGCCAGCTCGTCGCCGATCTGGTGCTGTCCGCGTACGACGTGATCCTCACCCCGACCCTGGCGCAGCCGCCCTCCGCCATCGGGGGGCTGCGGCACGACGACGACCCGGCGGCGGAGTTCGAGGCGATCGCGCACTTCACGCCGTACACGCCGCTGTACAACGCGACCGGGCAGCCGGCGGTGAGCCTCCCGCTGCACTGGACGGAGGAGGGGCTGCCGATCGGGGTGATGCTGGGCGGGCGGTACGGCGAGGAGTCGACGCTGATCGCGCTGTCGGGGCAGCTCGAACGGGCCCGGCCGTGGGCGGGGCGGCACCCGGAGGTCTGGGCGGAGTGAGCCTTCGGGCCGGTGAGCCGGCCGCCGGGGACGGTCGTACGGGCCAACGCTTACCGACGGCGAGGCAGGACGGTCGTCGCGTTGACAGCCCGGGCCGCCGGAACCATGCTGAGCAAGCGCTTGGCCACCTGGTGGTCCCGGTGCGGTTCACCCGCGATGTCCGCGTGTCAGGAGGCCCTTCCATGTCGTCCACGTCGCAGCAGCCCCGCGTCTTCAGCTCGCCGGACGAGCTGCGCGCCGCCGTCGGCGAGCAGCTCGGCCGGACCGACTGGCTGGAGATCGACCAGAAGCGGATCGACGGGTTCGCCGAGGCCACCGGGGATCACCAGTGGATTCACGTCGATCCGGAACGGGCGGCGCAGGGCCCCTTCGGCAGCACCATCGCGCACGGCTTCCTCACCCTGTCCCTGATCCCGTCGCTGACCCCGCAGCTCCTGCACATCGAGGGGGTGCGGATGGGCGTCAACTACGGCGTCAACAAGGTACGTTTCCCCGCTCCGGTGCCGGTGGGCTCACGGCTGCGCGCGACCGCCGAACTCCTCGAGGTGACCGAGGCGGGCGGCGGCATCCAGCTCGTGATGAAGGTGACCGTCGAGCGCGAGGGCGGCGAGAAGCCCGTGTGCGTGGCGGAGACGGTGGCGCGGTTCTACGTGTGATCCGTCGTTCTACGTCTGATCCGTGACCCGTGACCCGTGACCCGTGACCCGTGATCCGTGACCCGTACGGGTGGCTCGTCCTCCGTACGGGTGATGTCGTCACCCGCGTACGGCGAGTGGTCCGTACGGGTTACGGACGGGCCGGCTGCCGCGGGGCGCCCACCATCCGCAGGACCAGGTCGGCGTACAGCTCGCCCACCTCGTCGGGGGTGCGGCGGCCGCGCGGGTTGAACCAGCGGGCCACGTCGATGCACAGCGACAGGACGGCGAGGGTGGTGCCGGACACGTCGGGCACGTCGAAGTCGCCCGCCGCCACGCCCTCCTCGATGATCGAGCGGATCGCGTCCTCGGACCGCCGGCGCAGCGCCACGATCTCGGCGTAGTGGTCGGCGGCGAGCGCGCCGAGTTCGTACTGCACGACCCGCCCGGTGGTGTGGTATTCCGCGTGCCAGCGCACGAACCGCCGTACCGCGGTGGCCAGCCGGTCCGCGGCGGGGGCGGCGGCGTCCCGGGCCTCGGAGAGCAGCGCCAGCGAGCGCAGGTGGCCGACCTTGCTGATCTGGTAGAGCAGCTCTTCCTTGGTCTTGTAGTGGATGTAGAGCGCTGCCGGGCTCATGCCGGCCCGGCCGGCGATGTCGCGGGTGGTGGTGGCGTGGTAGCCGCGTTCCGCGAACGCCTCGACGGCGGCGACCACCAGCCGCCGGGCGGCGTCGGGGGTGATGTCGTTCCAGCTCTCGCCGGACAGGGCGGATCCGGTGCCGTTCGTGGGCGAGTCCTCGCCGCTCGCGTGCGCCTGCGCACTCATCGCTCGCTCCTCCCGCCGGGCGCCGGATCCCTCGACCCGGGTGTTCGGACCCAGTTTTGTTGACAGGGCCACACCTTACCCGTCGGGTGAGCAAGCGCTTAGATACTGAGCGGTTGCTCAGGCGGACGAACGTACCGTACGACCGGGCGGACATGGTGGGACGGGGCTTCGGAGGGCCGGCCGGGAGTCAGAAAGCCGACACACCGGTGAGCGATCGTCCGATGAGCAGCTTGTGGATCTGGCTGGTGCCTTCGTACAGCGTCATCACCCGGGCGTCGCGCAGCAGCTTGCCCACCGGGTAGTCGTCGATGTAGCCGTAGCCGCCGAACACCTGGAGGGCGTTGTTGGCGCAGCGTACGGCGGCCTCGCTGGCGTAGAGCTTGGCGGCCGAGGACTCGGTGGCGAAGGGCAGTCCGCGGTCGATGAGGTCGGCCACCTGCCAGGTGAGCAGCCGGGCCGCGGACACGTCCACCGCGATGTCGGCGAGCAGTTCCTGCACCAGTTGGTGGTGGGCGATGGGCGCGCCGAACTGCTCGCGCTCCCCCGCGTACGCCACCGCCGCCTCCAGGCACGCCTGGGCGATGCCGACACAGCCGGCCGCGACCGACATCCGGCCCTTGGCCAGCGCGGACATGGCCACCGAGAAGCCCTTGCCCTCGGGCCCGAGCATGGCGTCGGCCGGCACGCGTACGGAGTCCAGCACGATTTCGGCGGTGGCCTGCCCGCGCAGGCCGAGCTTGCCGTGGACCTCGCGGCGGGTGAGGCCGGGCGTGTCGGCCGGCACCAGGAAGGCGCTGATGCCCTGGTGGCCCTCGCCGCCGGTTCGGGCGAAGAGCAGGACGACATCGGCCCAGGTGCCGTTGGTGATGAACATCTTGCTGCCGTCGATCACGTACGTGTCGCCGTCCCGGCGGGCGCGGGTGGTGAGGTTTGCGGCGTCCGAGCCGGTGCCGGGCTCGGTCAGCCCGAAGCAGCCCAGGGCCTCGCCCGAGGTGAGCCGGGGCAGCCAGGCGCGCTTGTGCTCCTCGGTGCCCCAGTGGGCGATCGACTTGGCGACAAGGCCGAGGGAGACCGAGACGATGCCGCGGACCGAGGAGTCGCCGCGGCCCAGTTCCTCGGTCACCAGGCAGTACGCGAGGTGGTCGCCGCCGGAGCCGCCGTACTCCTCGCCGATGGTCAGGCCGAGGAAGCCGACCGCGCCGAGTTTCTTCACGATCGCCCGGTCCACGCTCTCCGCGCGGTCCCAGGCCGCGGCGTGCGGAACGATCTCCCGGTCGGCGAAGTCCCTGGCCAGCGCCTTGGCGGCGGCCTGTTCCTCGGACAACTCAAGGTTCACGGTCGGGTCCAGCCTTCCCCGAAACTATCACCGCTAGTTTTCTGCGGGCAGCCTCTACTATGTGCCGCATGGCACGCCCCCGCAAGCCCCTCCTCAGCCGCGACCGCATCGTGACGACCGCGCTCGCGCTCATCGACGAGGAGGGGCTCGCCGCACTGTCCACCCGACGACTGGCGGCGGAACTCGGGGTCAGCGGGCCCTCGTTGTACAACCACTTCGCCACCAAGGAGGCGATCCTCGACGCGGCGGCCGACACGGTGGTCGGACGTGTCGACCTGTCGATGTTCCGGGACGGCCGGGACTGGCGCGGCGCGCTGCTCGCGTGGGGCCGCTCCTACCGGGCCGCGCTCACCGAGCACCCGCGGCTGGTGCCCTACCTCGCGGTCGGCCCCGGGCTGCGGCCGGCCGGGCTGCGGATGGCCGACGCCGTGTTCGGCGGCATGGTCGAGGCGGGCTGGCCGCCGGCCCAGGCGACCCGGATCGGGGCGCTCATGCGGTACTTCGTCACCGGGTCCGCGCTGGGCTCCTTCGCGGCCGGCTTCGTCGGGGACGCCGCCGCGTACGATCCCGCCGACTACCCGCACCTCGGCCAGGCCCACCTGCTGGCCCGGCACCGCGAGCAGGTGGACGAGGGGGCCTTCGAAACGGGCCTGCGCGCGCTGGTGGACGGGCTCGCCCTGCAGTACGCGGAGCTGGGCGCGGGGAAGGACGACGCACAGGGCGGGGCGAAGGGCGCCGCTGCGGAGTAGGCCGCGCCCTGGTGCGCGTCCCCCCTCGGCCGGAAAAACCGGGGCGTACGGCGGGGGCGGCTGCCAGGATGACGCCCATGGCGATATCGGGGGCAGCACCGGAGCAGACGGCGGACCAGGCGTCCGTGCAGGTCAACTACCGCAAGTACGACGGCTCGCTGCACTGGAACCTGCGGATGCGGCGCCTCGGCGAGGACGAGCACGGGGTGTGGCTCGGGCTGCCGGCGAACGGCGTGATGCGCAAGGGCCTGGGGCGAGAGGTCCCGCTGCCCGAGGCGCACGTCATCCTCTTTCCGCGGGACGCGTGGTGGACGGCCGCCTTCAACGCGGCGCCGCGCAGCACCGAGATCTACTGCGACATCACCACGCCGCCGCGCTGGCCCTCGCCCGGCGAGGTCACGATGGTCGACCTCGACCTCGACGTGCTGCGCAAACGCGGCGTGGCCGACCCCCTCCTGGTCGACGAGGACGAGTTCGCCGAGCACCAGGAGCGCTACGGCTACCCGCCCGACGTCGTCACCGCGGCCACCGACTCCGCCACCTGGCTGCTGCGCGCCGTCGCCGCGGGCACTGCCCCCTTCGACGGCACCCACCACGCCTGGCTGGCCCGGACGGACGGGCTCCGGCCCTTCTGACGGCCTCCCCGGAGTCCTCGGAGTCCCCTCCGGAGTCCTCGAAGTCCTCGAAGTCCTCGCAATCCTCGCAGTCCTCGAAGTCCTCAGAAGACGACCAGCGCGCGCCCGCCGCGCCCCGCCGTCATCGCCTCGAAGGCGGCGGGTATGCCGTCGAGCCCGATCCGCTCGGTGACCATCGCGGACAGGTCGAGCCGGCCGGCCCGGACGTGCCCGGCCAGCACCGGCAGGTCGCGGGCCGGGTCGCAGTTGCCGTACACGCAGCCCGACAGGGTCCGGCCGAAATAGAACAGCTCCAGCGCGGAGAAGGTGACCTGCTCGTCCTGCCCGCCGATGCCCACCACCGTGGTCCGCCCGCCGCGCCGGGTGGCCGACCAGGCGGCCCGTATGGTGTCGGCCCGGCCCACGCACTCCACGGCGGCGTCGGTGCCGTGTCCCGCGGTGAGCTCACGGATCCGCTTGGCCGTGCCCTCGCCCGAGACCACGAAGTCCGTGGCGCCCGCCGCTCTTGCCAGCTCCTCCTTGGCCGGGGCGACGTCCACCGCGATGATCCGCCCGGCGCCGGCGATCCGCGCGGACTGGATCACCGCCAGGCCCACCCCGCCGACCCCGAAGACGGCCACCGACTCCCCTTCGCGCAGCCGCGCGCTGTGGTGCACCGCGCCGTATCCGGTGAGGACCGCGCAGCCGAGCAGGGCCGCGTCCGCCAACGGCACACCGTCCGGCAACGGCAGCACCGCGTTCGCCGCCACCACGGTCTCCTCGGCGAAGACCGCGGTGCCCAGGCCCGGGTACAGCGCGGCGCCGTCGGCGGCCAACCTGGCGTACGGCTTGCCGGCCGCGGCTCCCGCGTTCGCGCACAGCCAGGGCTCGTCCAGCCCGCAGAAGTGGCAGGCGCCGCAGGCGGGGGCCCAGTTGAGCACCACCCGGTCGCCGGGTGCCACCCGCTCGACGCCCTCCCCCACCGCCACCACCGTGCCCGCGCCCTCGTGCCCGAGCACCGCGGGAACCGGCTGCCGCAGTGTCCCGTTCGACAACGACAGGTCCGAATGGCACACCCCCGCCGCCGCCAGCCGCACCCGCACCTCCCCGGGCCCCGGCTCCGGCAACTCGATCTCGGCGACCACGAGCGGTGCCTTCACCTCTGGCAGTACGGCAGCGCGGACCACGGCATCTCCTGGTGAACGTCGGCGGGTTGTCGATTCGTCGTTTCGTCGTCAGCGGCTCGGGAGCTCGGTACGGGCCAGGGACAGGCGAGCCCACCCGCGTCCCGGGCCCCGATCCCTCTGATCGGAACTGGCCGGAACTCCTCAGAAGCGGTCAGAACTGGAGCGACTTGGTCTGCAGGTATTCCGCCAGCCCGTGGCTGCCCAGTTCCCGGCCCACCCCGGACTGCTTGTAGCCGCCGAAGGGGGCCAGCGGGTTGAAGCGGCCGCCGTTGATGTCGACCTGGCCGGTGTCCATGCGCCGGGCGAAGGCGACCGCCGTCTCCTCGTCTGCGGCCCACACCGCGCCGGCCAGCCCGTAGACCGTGCCGTTGGCGATGCGCAGGGCGTCCTCCTCGTCGCGGTAGCGGATGAGGACGACGACCGGGCCGAAGATCTCCTCCTGGGCGACGGTCATCTCGGCAGTGACGTCGGCGAACACGGTGGGCCGTACGTAGTACCCGGTGGGCAGTCCCTCGGGGGCCTCCGCTCCGCCGGTCACGATGCGGGCGCCCTGCTCGACGCCGCTGCGTATGTATCCGCGCACCCTTTCCCGCTGCGCGGCGCTGACCAGCGGGCCCAGCCGGTCGCCCGGCACGTACTTGGCGGCGGCCTTGGCGGCGATGGCCACCGCCTCCTCGTACCGTGCCTCGTCCACCAGGATCCTGGTCCACGCGCTGCACGTCTGGCCGGCGTTGGCGAACACGTTCGCCACCCCGACGTTGACCGCGCGGGCCAGGTCGGCGCCCGGCAGGACGACGTTCGCGGACTTGCCGCCGAGTTCGAGCGCCACCCGCTTGACCGCACCACCGGCCACCGCCCCGATCAGCCGGCCCACGGCGGTGGAACCGGTGAAGGAGACCAGGTCGACCCCGGGGTGCTCGGCGAGCGCCTGCCCGGCCACCGGGCCGAGGCCGGTGACCAGGTTGAACACCCCTGCCGGCAGTCCGGCTTCGTGCAGGATCTCCGCGAACTGCTGGGCGACCAGCGGGGTGTCCTCGGCGGGCTTGAGGACGACCGTGCAGCCTGCCGCGAGTGCGGGGGCGACCTTCGCGACGACCTGGTGCAGCGGGTAGTTCCAGGGGGTGATCGCCCCGACGACGCCGACCGGCTCGTGGAACACCCGGGAGTTGCCGACCCGCTCCTCGAAGGGGTGCTCTGCGGCGAGCGTGGCGTAGGAGCCCATGACCGTGATGGGCAGATCGGTGTGGACGGCGGCGGCGAAGGCGGGCGGGGCGCCGAGTTCGGCGGTGACCGTGGTGGCGATGGCCTCGCGGCGAGCGACCATCAGGTCGCGGGCGGCGGCGAGGACGGCGGCCCGGTCGGCGGGCGGGGTGGCCGCCCAGCCGGGCAGGGCGGCGCGGGCGGCCCGGACCGCGTCGTCCACGTCGAGCGCGGTGCCGGCCGGGACCTGGCCGATGACCCGCTCGCTCGCCGGGTCGAGCACGTCGATCCGCCGCTCGCCCCGGGCGGGCCGCCACTGCCCGCCGATGTACATGGCGTCGCGAGCCTGGTGCATGTGCGCCACCTCAGGGACGGGGCCGCCGCCCGCCGTCTCGTTCCTGCCGTCCACTGTGCTGCCCTCCGGGATCGCCGCTGTGCGTCCGGCGCCCGAGCCGGCGCCGTTTGGTTTCGGGGTGACCAGCGGGCCGTCCGTATGCGCCGGGCCATGGAGAACGGCTGCTGGTCGGTGCCGTCCTCCGCCTGGCGGGTGCTCAGCGCACCGCCTCCACCTGTATCGGGAAGCCATTGAGCACCGCGGTGCCGGACAGTGGGTCCAGCCGGGTGCCGTCGAGCAACTGGTTGACGTTCGCGCCGGGTTCACGGCTGGCCGCGGTCAGCCGGGTGCCCGTCCGGTCGTGGCCCCAGCCGTGCGGCAGGCACACCACGCCGCGGCGCAGGTCGTCGGTGATCTCCACGGGTGCGGTGATCTCGCCGCCGTCGCCCTTGATCCGGGCGAGCGCGCCGTCGGCGAGGCCGAGCCGGGCGGCGTCCTCGGGGTGGACCTGCACGGTGCAGCGGTTGCTGCCGCCGGTGAGCACCGGCACGTTGTGCATCCAGCTGTTGTTGGAGCGCAGGTGTCGGCGGCCGATCAGCACCAGCGCGTGCTCGCCGGCGCCGGCCGCCACGGCGGCCCGCAGCCGCGGTACGTCGGCGGCGATCGGCGCGGGTGCCAGTTCCACGGTGCCGGACGGGGTGCGCAGCACCTCCGGGATCCGGGGCCGCAGCGGTCCCAGGTCGATGCCGTGGGGGTGTTCCAGCACCTTGGCGAGGGTGAGGCCGTCGGGATCGGCGCCGAAGCCGTCGCCGTACGGGCCCAGGCGCAGCATCAGGTCCAGCCTGCGCTCGTAACCGGTGCGGCCGCCCAGCGCCGCGGCAAGCTCCTCCGGCCGCCTGCCGTGGACCGGCGAGTGCGGATCGGCGCTCTCCTTGTCCAGCCTGCGCCGGATGGCCTGCTCGTCCACGAGGACGGGGTCGGCGTCCGGGCCGCCCTGGCCGAGGACGGCCAGCACCAGCCGGGCCATGATCTCCGGCTCGTCCAGCCGGCCGGGCCCCAGGGGAACGGCGGGCGGGCTGTACCGGACCGTGTTGCGCACCGCGAGCGTGCTGAACGCGAAGTCGTAGTGCGCGCTCTGCGCGGGCGGCGGCGGGGGCAGCACGACGTGCGCGTGGCGGGAGGTCTCGTTGAGGTAGGGGTCGACGCTGACCATGAAGTCCAGGCCGGCCAGGGCGCGGTCGGTGCGCAGCCCGTCGGGGGCGGACAGCACCGGGTTGCCGGCCACCACGATCAATGCGCGCAGCCGTCCCTCGCCCGGGGTGTCGATCTCCTCGGCCAGGGCCGCCGCGGGCAGTTCGCTCTTGACCTCGGGGTAGCCGGAGACCCGGCTGTGCCAGCGGCCGGTGGCGAAGCCCTTGCCGGGGCGCGGCGGCCGGGGAGCGCGGGCGGTGGCGGACAGCGGGAAGAGGGCTCCGCCGGGCCGGTCGAGGTTGCCGGTCAGGGCGTTGAGCACGTCCACCGCCCAACTGGCCAGCGTGCCGAACTCCACCGCCGTGCTGCCCAGCCGTCCGTAGACCGCCGCCCGCGGGGCCGCGGCCAGTTCGCGGGCGAGGGTGCGGATGTCGTCGGCCAGCACGTCGCAGTAGGCGGCGACGGCCTCGGGCGCGAAGTCGGCCGCCAGGGCGCGGACGTCGTCGATCCCGCCGAGGCGGTCGGCCGGCGGTCCGGGGTCGGTCAGGTCCTCCGCGAACAGCACGTGCACCATGGCCAGGAGCAGGGCGGCGTCGGTGCCGGGGCGGGGTGCCACATGCCGGTCGGCGGCGCGGGCGGTCCTGGTGCGGTGCGGGTCGATCACCACCAGGCGTCCGCCGCGGCGGCGCAGGGCCTTCAGCTTGCCGGGGAAGTCCGCGGCGGTGGCCAGGCTGCCGTTGGACACCAGGGGGTTGGCGCCGATGAGCAGCAGGTGGTCGGTGCGGTCCAGGTCGGGCACGGGAATGGCGTCGGGGTCGCCGAAGACGAGGCCGCAACTGACGTGCTTGGGCATCTGGTCCAAGGTGCTGGCGGTGAACAGGCTGCGGGTGCCCAGCGCCCCGATCAGCTGGGCCGGATACAGCATGCCGGCCATGGTGTGCACGTTCGGATTGCCCAGCATCACCCCGACGGCCTGGCCGCCGTGAGCGCCGATGACCGCTCCCAGGCCCTCGGCGACCGCGGCGAACGCCTCTTCCCAGGTGGCCTCGGTCAGCCGGCCGTCGCGTCGCACCAACGGCCCGCGCAGCCGGTCGGGATCGGAGTCCAGCGCGCCGAACGAGGCGCCCTTCGGGCAGACGAATCCCGCGCTGAACACATCCTCCTGGTCGCCCCGGGCATGGGTGACCCGGCCCTCGTCGATGGTCAGGGTGAGGCCGCAGGTGGCCTCACACAACGGACAGATGCGCAGTGCGGTACGAGTCATCACGGCTCCCCTGGACGTGCGGCTTCGCTGACGCGCGTATGAGGCCTCCGACATTACCCGCGCGTAGGGAAATGAGGTCCAGGGCCTGTGGACAACTTCTGCGGACCGCCGGCTCCGGCGCCGCCGACGTCAGCCGAGTACGGTGCCGAGGTACGCCCGTACCAGCCGTTTCGTCTCGGCGAGGACCCGCGGATCGCCGTCCGGGTCGGTGCGGAAGGCCAGTTGGAGTGCCGCGTCCGCGGCTTCGACGGCGATCACGAGGGCCAGTCGTACCGTCGGATCGGCCGGGTCGGCGGGCAGGCGGTCGCCGAGCAGGGCGGGCAGGCGGTCGGCCAGGTCCTGGTTGGTCTCTCCCGGCACCCCGAAGTCGATCAGGGCGAAGCCGGGCGCGGTCCGCTTCATCGCGGTGTACTCGTCCACCAGCACGTCCACCGCGGTCCGCCAGTCGGTGCCGATGCCGGGCTCGGCCAGCCGGGCCGCGGTGCGCCCGAGGAAGTCGTCGAGGTTGCGGTGGGCGAGCGCGTCGGCCATCGCCCGCTTGTCGGAGAAGAAGTGGTAGACCGAGCCGATCGGCACGCCCGCGCGGGCGGCCACCGCCCGGGTGGTCAGCCGCTCGTAGCCGACTTCGTCCAGTTCGCGGGCGCAGGCGTCCAGAATGCGGGCCAGGCGTTCGGCGCTGCGCCGCTGCACGGGGGCACGGCGCAGGGCCCCCGCGGGGCCCGGTGACCGTGGCACCGAGTGATCACCGCCGGGCGGCGAGGGCGTCGATGCTGCCACGGCCGGTCCTCCTGTCGTAGGGACAGCCTTTTCCACCCCGGCCGGCCAAGCCAAGGCCATTCCACGACAGCCTTCCACCGCCGGGGCCGGGTTCCCCGCCGGCTCCCGTCCCGGCGCCGACAGCGGCCCGGCAGCGCACCGCGAACCGCGTTTCCGCGAGGTTGTCCACAGGCCCGCGAAGACAGGGTTGCCGCGCCGATTCCTCTGGTTCAGCATAGGAATCAGGACGACAGCAACGGGAGCACACCATGACGGTCAGGGACGGCGTCGGCGACGGCGCGGACGCCGGGATCGGCGCGACCGAGGGCAAGGACCTCGCGTATTCGCCAGGATTCGGCAACGAACACAGCAGTGAGGCGGCGCCGGGAGCCCTCCCGGTGGGCCGCAATTCCCCGCAGCGCGCGCCGCTCGGGCTGTACGCGGAGCAGTTGAGCGGCACCGCGTTCACCGAGCCGCGGGCCCACAACCGGCGGACCTGGCTGTACCGCATCCGGCCGTCCGCGGCCCACCCGCCGCTGCGCCGGATCCCCAACGGCGAGCTGCGCAGCGCTCCCTTCCACGAGGTGGAGCCGGACCCCAACCGGCTGCGCTGGGGCCCGCTGCCGGCCCCGCAGGCCCCCACCGACTTCGTGCAGGGCCTGGTCACCGTCGGCGGCAACGGGGACGTGCTGCGCCGTGAGGGCATCGGCATCCACTGGTACGCGGCCAACGCCTCGATGGACCGCCGGATCTTCTCCTCCTCCGACGGCGAGTTCCTGATCGTGCCGCAGCAGGGAGCGCTGCTGCTGCGCACCGAACTGGGCCTGCTGCGGGCGGAGCCGGGGCACGTCGCACTGATCCCGCGCGGCGTCCGCTTCCGCGTTGATCTGCTGGAGGCCGGTGCGAGCGGCTATGTGTGCGAGAACTACGGCCGGCCCTTCCAGCTCCCCGAACTCGGCCCGATCGGCGCCAACGGCCTGGCCAACGCCCGCGACTTCCTCGCCCCGGTCGCGGCCTACGAGGACCGCGAGGAGGAGACCGAGGTCGTCACCAAGTTCGGCGGCAACCTGTGGGCGGCGGTCTACGACCACTCCCCGCTCGACGTGGTGGCCTGGCACGGCAGCCATGTGCCGTACGTCTACGACCTGCGCCGGTTCAACGTGCTGGGCTCGATCAGCTACGACCACCCGGACCCGTCGATCTTCACCGTGCTGACCTCGCCGTCCGACACACCCGGGCTGGCCGGGGCCGACTTCGTGGTGTTCGCCCCGCGCTGGCTGGTGGGCGAGGACACCTTCCGCCCGCCGTACTTCCACCGCAATGTGATGTCGGAGTTCATGGGACTGATCGAGGGCGCGTACGACGCCAAGGCGGAGGGCTTCGTGCCCGGCGGGGCCTCGCTGCACAACATGATGTCGGCGCACGGCCCGGACCGGGCCACGTTCGAGCGGGCCGGCACGGCCGAGCTCATACCGCAGAAGGTGGACGACGGGCTGGCGTTCATGTTCGAGACCCGCTGGCCGGTGGTACCCACCCGGTTCGCGCTGGAGGCCGGCCACCGCCAGACGGACTACGACGCGGTGTGGGAGGGGCTTGCGAGAAACTTCCGGCCGTGACTTCCTTCGCCCCGGACTCCCTGGTCCTGAACAGCAAGCTGCCGCTGTGGTATCAGGTCTCGCAGTCGCTGCGTGCCTCGATACTGGGCCGGCATCCGGACGCGCCGCTGCGGCTGCCCACCGAGGACGCGCTCGCCGGGCACTACGGGGTGAGCGTCCTGACCATGCGGCAGGCGCTGAAGGAACTGGAGGACGAGGGGCTGATCTCCCGGCACCGCAGGCGCGGCACCTTCATCGAGCCCACCGCGCGCCGGGGGGCGCCGGTGAAGCTGCTGGGCTCCGTGGACGCGATCGTCGCCCAGCAGTCCGGCAGGCGCACCGCGGTGTTCCAGCACGGCCCGGCGGCGCTGCCGCCGGAGGCCGCCGAGTATTTCCCGGACCTGAGCGAGGCGATCGCCTTCCGGCGGCTGCGCTGCGAGGAGTCGGGGGAGCCGACCGACTGGGCGGAGAACTTCGTGCGGCCGGAGCTCGCCGCCCGGATCGACCTGGCCGACCTGGCGCGGTGGCCGATGACGAAGGTGCTGCGGGACGTGCTGGGGGTGCGGATCAGCCGGATCACCGACACCGTGGAGGCCCGGCTGGCCGCCCCGGAAACGGCCGAACTCCTCCAAGTCCCCCTGCTCAGTCCGATACTTCACTACACGGGGGTGACCTACGACGACACGGGACGAGCGGTGGACGTGGTGCGCATCCACTACCGGGGGGACCGCTTCTCCTTCACCGTGACCATGGAGGCACCCTGACCGGTCTCAGTAGCATGCCTCCAGTGAGCGATGAGGCGCCCTTGCTGCACGATCTGATGCCGTGGTCCGTGCGCCCGCTGCGCATCGGCCGGAACTGGCCGCTGGCCCCCGATCCGGGGGCGCTCAAGGCCCGCTGGGCGCTGCTCACCGCGGCACCCGACGAGGCGGCCAAGGCGGCGCTGCTGCACCCGACCCGGGCCAGGACGCTGCACACCCCGGTGGCGCAGCTTCCCGGTCACCGCACGCCCACCACCGCGCTGGCCCGGGAGGACGGCCCCTGCCCGGAGCCGGTACGGGTGCAGCACGGCCCGTTCGACCAGCAGTGGCTGATCCCGGACCACCGGCTGATCGACGCGGCGCGGCCCGAGCTGTGGCGGGTCGCCGACGACCGGCAGGTGTTCGCACTGGAGCAGGCGTATCTGCCGGAGGTGGCGGAGCCGCCGGTGGTGTTCTGCGCGCCGCTGCCCGACGGCCGGTCGCCGGCCGGCAAGCCCGCGCGGATACGGCCGCTGTACCGGCAGCCGGGCGGCCTCGACCCGAACCTGGCGCCGGGCCTGGCGGAGTGGCTGACGCGGCGGCTGGGCGTGGCGGTGGCGGCCGAGGACATACTGGCGTGGGTGGCGGCTGCGGCACGGGCGACACCCGAGGGCTGCGCGGTCCCCCTTACGGGTGATCCGGTGGTGTGGCAGGAGGGGCTCGCGCTGGGCCGGCGGTCGCTGTGGCTGCACACCCGGGGCGCGCGGTACGCCGATCCGGCCGCGGGCCGGGACCGGCTGCGGCTGCCCGGCGGGAGCAGGCCGTACGTGCGTGCGCCGCTGCCGGCCACGCCCAAGCCGGGAGACCTGGCCTACGACCCGCAGGAGCAGGCGCTGCGGATCGGCGAGGGCGTCGTGGCGCCGGTGTCGGCGGGCGCCTGGGAGAGGACCGCGGGCGGGGTGCGGGTGCTGGATGCGTGGTACGAGCGGCGGACCGACCCGGGCGAGCCGGGTTCGCTGGAGGCGCTGCGGCCGGCCGGGTGGAGCCGGACCACGACCTCGGAACTGCTGGAGCTGGTCAGTGTGCTGACGCTGCTGGCCGAGGCACGCGCCGAGCTGGACGCGTTCGCCGGCAGCCTGGCCGGGCGGGAGGGGGACACGGTGATCGGAGCCGGGGAGCTGCGGGCGGCGGGGATCCTGCCCGTAGCGGAGGCCAGGCGGCGCCCCGCCTCCGTACTGGAGCACCACGAGGAGGGCCCGGACGGGCAGTTCCCGCTGCTGTGACGGGGTCGCCGTGCCGCCTCGCACGGGGCGGGGCGGCACGGACACGAGCACGGGTCATCGCGGGACACACCGGAACGCCGCACGATGGCGACGCCGAGCCGGGACGGTGTGCCCTGCGCTGCACCGGCAGGGAGCGACCGGTGGGATCAGTCGTGGCTGCCGAACAGCGACCGCCGCAGCCGCCGCAGAGGGGCGAACAGCGAGACGCGGGCACCCTTGTTGGCCTGGGAGTGCACGGTGCTGCGCGAAGTTATCTCCCGCATGAGGACGGTCGCCTCCTCGGCCTCGCGCTGGGGCACCGCTGGCCCCGAAAGCACAGCCAAGTGGCGATCCAGGCGCTTGCTCGTAGCGCTCGTACCGCATGTGACGGCAGGCACTCTCGGCCTGCTCGGCATCGCTATCTGTTCCATGACTCTCCCCACCCTGACGAGGGCACCCGGCTCGGGCAGGGTAACCCTATCGCCCCGTCGCGTCACGTGTGCATCTCCGGGGCGACCTCGCCACCGGATTCACCTTCTGTTCAAGGGTGTTGACGAATTGCACCAACCCGCCACCAGCTCCTGGGATGGGACGTTCGGCCAGGTCGGACGCAGGGTGGTGACGCGCGGTCAGGCCGTGAGGCACGATCAGGCGACCGCCCCGAAGGCCGCGAGGTAGCCGCCGCGCTGCCCGGCGGCGGTGGGATGGTACGACGCGGCGGTCGGCAAGGTGACGCTGTGCAGCCACGGCGAACCCGAGCACAGTTCGTGACCCGTGAAGACCGTGCGGACGTCGGCGAAGGTGAAGCCGTGGTCCGCGGCGCGCTTGGCGATCACGCCGTCCAGGTCGTCGGCGGCGGCGTCCAGCGCCTTGCGCGCGGTGTCACCGATCCCGAGCAGGCAGTTCCCGGGCACTTTGTAGAGACGTGGATATCCGACCACCACCACGTGCGCGTGCCGGGCCTGGGTACGAATCGCCTTGTAGGCACTGTCGAGCCGCCCCGGCAGGGTTTTGTCGACAAAGCCGCGCGCCTTGGCGACCCGGTCGAGGCAGGCCTTCTGCGACTGAAGGACACACGTCGTCATGACGTCGGCGAATCCGGCGTCATTGCCGCCGACACTGATGCTGACCAGACCGGTGGCCGAGGTGAGCGGGCCGAGCTGCCTGTTGACGACGTCGGCCGTGGTGGCGCCGGCGCAGGCGGTGAAGGCGAAGGACGAGGGCTTGTGCGCGCTCGCCCACAGCGCGGGGTAGGCCTTGTCGCTGCGGCGGCAGTCGCCGGCGGCCGGGTCGTATCCGCCCGACCCGAGACCGGAGGAGTACGAGTCGCCGAGCGCGGCGTAGGCGGGGCCGGCGGAGCGGGCCGGGCCGATACCGGCGACGGTGAGCGCGCAGGCGAGGGCGCCCGCGGTGAGGAGTCGTGCGAGGCGGGACATGTGACGGAGGCCTCCCCTGGCGGTTTGGGAGGTATCTGTCCGTGGCACCTCGTCACGAATCAACCCCTTCGAGGGAATTATGCGGTGCGACGATACGACTGACCCGCAGCGCCTCCGTCCCCGCAGCGCGGTTCTCCGTATGTGCTCCGGGCAGAAAAACAGTGGGCGAATCGGCCCCGGGTGCCGGACCATGGCTGCATGTCCGCGACACCCCAGGAACCGAGGAGGCGTGTGGCGTCCACCGGAGCCGACGAGTCCGTTCCGCCGTCGGGTTCGTCCCGCGCGGCGGGCGAGCCGACGAAGAAGCAGAAGGCCGCCGGCAAGGCGACGGGAAAGCCCGCACGTAAGAACGCCGCCAAGGACGCCCCCAAGGACGCGGCCAAGGGCCCCCGCAAGAAGGGCGCGACGGTCACCGGGACGGACACCGTGCCCGTGGACCCGTCCCGGGTGCTGCCCGTCCATGTCCGGCTGGACGACAGCGACTCGCTGTCCGACGTGGTGGACGCGCTCTTCCTGAGCCGCTTCACCTCGGGCGAGCAGCCGTACGCGCGCGGCGCCTCGCTGGACAGCGTCAAGGCGGGCCTGACCCTGCTGCCGCCGGAGGCGGCCGTGCTGCGCCAGGCCCGGGACAAGGACCGCAGCGCCACCCTCGCCGAGGGCGACGGCTGGACCATCCTCATCTCCCGCTGGAACCGCGGCGCCGACGTCACCGTGGCCGCCGTCAGCGACGAAATCGCCGAGCGCGTCCTCAAGTCGTCGGTGGACGACGCCGAGGACGAGCCGGAGCCGCAGCCCGACAACGTCAGCATGGGCTTCTGGTACGTCACCCCGCACCGCGGGCCGCACCGGACCACCCGGCAGATCTCGGCGGCCACCTGGGACGAGCTGCGGGTGAACTACACCGCGCCGGTCGCCGACGCGCTGGACGACCTGATGAAGCTGACCGCGGCCGACATCACCGGCCGGCTGCTGCTCCTGCACGGCCCGCCCGGCACCGGCAAGACCTCCGCGCTGCGCACCCTGGCCCGCTCCTGGCGCGACTGGTGCCAGGTGGACTGCGTCCTGGACCCCGAGCGGCTGTTCAACGACGTCGGCTACCTGATGTCCATCGCCATCGGCGAGGACGAGGGCGCCTCCGGCGGACGCTGGCGGCTGCTGCTCCTGGAGGACTGCGACGAGCTGATCCGCGGCCAGGCCAAGCACCAGACCGGTCAGGCGCTGTCCCGGCTGCTCAACCTCACCGACGGCCTGCTCGGCCAGGGCCGCAACGTCCTGGTCGGCATCACCACCAACGAGGATCTGGAGCGGCTGCACCCCGCGGTGGTACGCCCCGGCCGCTGCCTGGCCCGCGTCGAGGTCGGCCCGCTCACCCGTGACGAGGCCGTCTCCTGGCTCGGCACCTCCGAGGGCATCGGCCGCGACGGCGCGACCCTCGCCGAGCTGTACGCCCTGCGCCGCGGTGCCACCGCCGCCATGCCGGTCGTCCCGCACGCGGCCGACGGCCTCTATCTCTGATGCCGTCGGGGCCTTCGCCGTTGACCGACTGCTAGTTCCCGTAGGCCGCCCGCAGCGCCTCGTCCACCGCGGTGCGGGCGGCGGCGGGGTCCAGGCCGAGGCGGCGGGCGCGGTCCACGTAGGCGGCAGCGGCGGCGGCCACCTCGCGGGCCCGGGCGTCGCCGGCCGCCACGAAGGTGCCATGGCGGCCGCGGGTCTCGATCACGCCGTCGGTCTCCAGGGCGCGGTAGGCCTTGGCGACGGTGTTGGCGGCGAGCCCCAGCTCCTCGGCGAGGCCGCGCACCGTCGGCAGCTTGTGGCCGACCGGGAGCCGGCCGGAGCGCGCCTGTTCCGCGATCTGGGCGCGCAGTTGCTCGTACGGGGCGGTGGCCGCGTGCGGATCGACGGTGATCTCCAGGCTCATGGGCGTGATCCTGGCACAGCGGGCGCCGTCAGCGGCACCGCGCGGTGCGGGCCGGCCGGGTCGTAGGCGATGGCGTCCCCTTTCTCGTGCAGATGGAGCAGGAAGGGCTGCCCGGCGCGATAGGCGTCCAGGGCCGCCCGGCAGTAGGCGACCATGTCGTGCGGCAGGGCGTCCAGCGGATACCAGCCGAGCTCGGAGCACTTGTCCGGCTCCCGGTTGACGGGTTCGCCGCCCACGCCGTGCCGGGCGACGAAGAACCAGCCGATCCGGGCTCCGCCGTCCGGCGCGCGGTGCTGCAGGACCACGGCGGCGGTCAGGTCCTGCGGCGCCAGCTCGACGCCGATCTCCTCGCGGGCCTCGCGGATCATGCCGCTCCTGACGTCCTCGCCGTCCTCCAGGTGTCCGGAGGGCGCGTGCAGCAGCCCGTCGGCGTAACCGGTGTTGGCACGGCGGGCGAGCAGCACCTCGTCGCCGCGCCGCAGGATGAGGTGCACGTCGACGATCTCGGAGTGCCGCTGCGGGCGTATCGCCGGGCGTACCACCGCCGCGTACCGCTCGTCGTCGACCGGGCGTCCCCACAGTTCCCGGTCGTGGCCGAGCTGTTCGATGCGGACGGCGCCGCCGAGGGGCGCGGCGAGGTCCGCGAGGGCGTCGGCGGTGATGCCGACCGGGTCGGCGGTGCCCCATCGGCCCTCGACCAGGACCAGTCGGCCACCGGGCCGCAGCAGCCGCGCCCAGGTGCCCAGCACGCCGCCCGGATCGGGCAGCGCCCACAGCACGTGCCGGACCAGCACCACGTCGAACCGGCCGGTGACCGGCGGCTCGGCGGCGTCGCCGACCAGCACCCGGGCGTCGGTACCGGCCAGCTTCTCCCGGGCGAGCGCGACCATCGGCTCGGAGCGGTCCACCGCCGTGACCCGGTGGCCCTGTTCCGCCGCGAGCAGGGCCAGGCTGCCCGTGCCGCAGCCGAGGTCCAGCACGTCCGACGGCGCCGCGGGCAGCCAGGAGCGCAGCCGCGCGGCCCAGGCGGCGCGCACCCGCGGGTCGCGCAGGCCGTGGTCGGGCTCGTCGTCGAACCGGGCCGCCGCCGCGTCCCAGAACTGCCGGTCGTCACTGTGCGTGGTCATGGCGGTAGCGTGCCATGCCCCACTGACAATCGCCCCCGCCGGACTCCGGCCCGGTCCCTGTCCGACCCTGGACCGGCCCCGCGGTCACCCATACGTGCCCGTCAGGCCTCGCCCAGTCCGCGGTAGCGCGCCCGGCGCGCGGCGCTCCTGCGGTCCGGATCGAGGGCGCGCAGCAGGGCGAGTTCGGCCCCGGTCGCGGCGGCGAGCCGGGCGAGGAACGGCTCGGGGTCGTCGGCGGCGTCCGGGCGTTCGGGGACCACGCCGTCCACGATGCCGGCGGCCAGCAGCGCGGGGGCGGAGATGCCCTGCTGGTGGGCGATTTCCGCGGCTCGCTCAGTGGTGCGGTAAAGGATGGCGGAGGCCCCTTCGGGCGGCAGCGGGGACAGCCACGCGTGCCGGGCGGCGAGCACCCGGTCCGCGGGGAGCAGGGCCAGCGCCCCGCCGCCCGCGCCCTGCCCGAGGATCAGGCACAGGGTGGGTGCGGGCAGGGTCACCAGGTCGGCGAGGCTGCGGGCGATCTCGGCGGCCAGGCCGCCCTCCTCGGCCGCGCGGGACAGGGCGGCGCCCGCGGTGTCGATGACGGTCAGCAGCGGCAGGCCGAGGTCCGCGGCGATCCGCATCCCCCGCCGGGCCTCGCGCAGCCCGGCCGGGCCGAGCGGTGCGGGCTCCGCGTGGTGCGGCTTGCGGTCGTGGCCGAGCACGACGCAGGGCGACGGGCCGAACCGGGCCAGCGCCAGCAGCAGCCCGGGATCCCGTTCTCCCACCCCGGTGCCGCTGAGCGGGGTGACCGCGGTCGCGTGCCGCAGCAGGTCGCGCAGCCCCGGCCGGCCGGGACGCCGGCTGCGCCGCAGCGAGTCGGCGGTGTCGCCCGCCTCGGCTCCCTCTGCCGCGCCGGAGCCACCCGTCGAACCCTCCGCCGTTGCCGCGGGATCGGACGCGCCTGTTGTCGGCGCTGCGGGATCGCCCGGTCCCTGCTCGCCGCACAGCACGTCCAGCACGGCTGCGGCGACGGCGGGCAGGGAAGCGGTGGGCAGTACGGCGTCGAGCAGGCCGTGGGCGTAGAGGTTCTCCGCGGTCTGCACCCCGGAGGGGAACTCGTCGCCGTAGAGCGCCTGGTGGACCCGCGGCCCCAGGAAGCCGATGAGGGCGCCGGGTTCGGCCGAGGTGACGTGGCCGAGCGAGCCCCAGGAGGCCAGCACCCCGCCGGTGGTGGGGTGCCGCAGGTGCACCAGGTACGGCAGGCCGGCCGCCTTGTGGTCGGCGATGGCGGCGGTGACCTTGACCATCTGCAGGAAGGCGATGGTCCCTTCCTGCATCCGGGTGCCGCCGGAGGCGGGCGTGGCCAGCAACGGCAGCCGTTCGCGGGTGGCGCGTTCGACCGCGGTGACCAGCCGGGTGCCGGCGGCGACCCCGATGGACCCGCCCAGGAAGCCGAACTCGCCCGCCATCAGCGCCACCCGCCGGCCGCCGATCCGTCCCTCCCCGGTGATCACCGACTCGTCCAGGCCGGTGCGGTGCCGGGCGGCGAGCAGGGCGTCCCGGTAGCCGGGGTCGGCCGGCAGGACCGTGACGGGCAGGTCCCAGCCGTGCCAGCTGCCCGGGTCGAGGACGGCCTCGACGACGTCGCGGGCGGTGGTGCGGTGGCCGGGCTCTGTCATGCCGTCACCATCGCACGGCCGCGGCACGGCCCGCCGGCACGGGGCCGGCGGACCCCGCTCGGATCAACTGAGGGCGGACAGGCAGGTGGTCGGCGTGGCGTGCGCAGGGTCGAGCGCGTTGGCCACCTCGTGGAACGCGATCCGGTCGGTCAGGCCGATCGTCACGTGCTCGGAGACGTCGACCGCGCACAGGTCCTGGAGCACCACGTTGTGCACGTCGGGGCCGGAGAGCGCCTGCGAGGTGTAGGGCGTGACGACCTCGTCGTAGATCGTCGAGATCACCGTGTAGTGCACGCCGGGCACGGTGTCGCCGCCCGCGTTGAGGGTGCGCAGGAAGGCCGAGCCGGCCACCTGGTCGGTCAGCCCGGGGGTATTGGCGCTCAGGAAGTCCGCGGCGCCGGGGAAGTACGGCAGCAGGGCGGTCAGTCCGTCCAGCGTGGTGCCGTGGTTGTCGGGGGCGAGGGCGACCAGGGCGTTCACCTTGGCGGCGCCGCCGAGGAACTTCAGGTAGTAGCGGGGCATCATGCCGCCCTGGGAGTGGCCGACGATGTCGACCTTGGCGGCGTGGGTGGCGGCCAGCACCTGGTCGGTGAAGGCGGCCAGTTGCCCGGCGGAATCGGCGATCGGTCCCAGGCCGCCGATGAGGCTCTCGCCGGGCAGCATGCCGTAGTCGAAGGAGAAGACGCAGTAGCCGCGGTCGACCAGATAGGGCGCGAGGACCAGCCAGTTGTCGCTGCCGTTGGCGAAGGTGCCGTGCACCAGGACGACGGGGCGCGGGTGCTGGGCGGAGGGCCGGCAGGAGAAGTCGTTCCAGCCGCTGGACGGCGCAGTGGTGGCGGACGTGACGGACGTGGCCGACGCCATGGTCGCGTGCGACGCCATTGACGCGGTTTGGGTTGCGGACGCGGCCGTGGCGGGCACCACGGCGGTCGCGACCGCGAGGGAGAAGACGGCCAGCAGCCGCTTCCAGGGCAGCCTCATATGAACTCCTCACGCATGGAAGAGGTGGAAGTGGGGTGGAAGCAGGGTGAAGCAGCAGGAATCAGGTCGGGAGGGCCGGCCAGGTCGGACCGGCCGGACCGTGAGCGGACGCACCACGCCCTGTGATCCGGATCACCATTGCTGGGCTCATGCCAAGTTACGCACGAGTAGCAAGACCTGACCAGTTACTTGCGGGTAAAAAATCCGCGTCCTTGCGCCGGCTTCGCACCCGCCGGCACCCGCCCCGGCCACGCCGGCACTTCGCCTCGAGTACGGCGGCCCGTCACCGGCGGCCCGTCACCCCGCGCTTCCCGGACTGGAATGCCACAGCTTGCGGCCGGTCGGCGCGCTGTCCCCGGCGGGCCGCAGGTCGGCCCATGGATGGAGTTCGTAGCCGGTGGGCAGGTGAATACGGCGGTCGCCGCCCGGGCGCTCCGAAGCGTCCCGGTCCTCGTCGGCGCCCGTACGCGCCGCGGGCTCATCGGTCGCGTCGGCCGCCGAGGGCGCCCCCTCGGCGTCGCGGGCGAGCCGTTCCGCCACCGCCTCCAACCCTCCGGTGCGCCGCAGTTCCAGCAACTCGGCCAGGTTCCAGGCGGCCGCGCCGACCACGCTGAGGCTGCGCGGGCCGCGCTTTTGCACCACGCCGCGGACCAGCAGCAGGAAGGAGTGGAAGACGGTGTGGGCGCAGGCCTCGTGGCTGTCGTCGAAGAAGGCGCAGTCCACCAGGCCGGTGCCGTCGTCGAGGGTGGTGAAGATGACCCGGCGGCCGGAGCGGATCGGCGGGGTCTGGGTGGCCGCCTTGGCCCCGGCGACCAGCACGGTCTGCCCGTGCCGGACACCCCGCAACCGGCTGGCCGGCACCGCGCCGAGTTCGGCGAGGAAGGAGTGGTGATCGCCCATCAGGTGCCGGGAGGCGTCCAGGCCGAGGACGCCCAACTCGGCGCCCAGGCGCTCGCTCGCGTCCAGGTCGGGCAGGCCGGCCGGGGCGGCGCGGCCGTCGTCCCCGCCCAGCGGGAGCTGGCCCTCGTGGGCGCCCTTGGCCCGCCGCTGACGGTGGAGTTCGGCGATCTGCAGCAGCAGGTCGCGGCGATTGCCACCGAACGCGTCCAACGCGCCGACCTGGGCGAGTCGTTCGGCCAGCGGGCGGCCGGGGCGGGCCCGCTGCCAGAAGTCCTGGAGCGAGGAGTACGGCCGGCCCGTCACCAGGCGCCGGGTTTCGGGCTCGGTGATCCCCTGGACGTCCGCCAGCCCCAGCCGCAACCCCCAAGTTCCGGACACCAGTTCGATTCGATAATCGGAGTCGGACGCGTTGACGTCCAGCGGCAGCACCGGCACTCCCCGCCGCCTGGCGTCGGCGAGCAGCAGCCGCTTGGGATACATGCCGGGGTCGTGGGTGAGCAACCCGGCGTAGAAGGCCGCCGGCCGGTGCGCCTTGAGCCAGGCCGACTGGTAGGTGGGCACCGCGAAGGCGACGGCGTGCGCCTTGCAGAAGCCGTAGCTGCCGAACGCGGCCAGGATCTCCCAGGTGCGGCGGATCTCCTCGGGCGCGTAGCCGCGGGCCCGGGCCCGGGCGCCGAACCAGGCCATCACCTGTCCCTGCCGGTCCGGGTCGGACAGCGCGCGGCGCTGCTCGTCGGCCACCGCCAGGCCGCAGTCCGTCATCACGTGGAAGATCTTGATCACCTGTTCGTGGAAGACCACCACGCCGTAGGTCTCGCGCAGCACGTCGGCCAGGTCCGGGTGCGGGTAGCGGACCGGGGCGCGATGGTGCCGGGCCTCGATGAAGGGGCGCACCATGTCGGCGGCGACCGGGCCGGGCCGGAACAGCGAGATGTCGACCACCAGGTCGTGGAAGGAGTCCGGCTGGAGCCGCCCCACCAGGTCGCGCTGGCCCGGCGACTCGATCTGGAAGCAGCCCAGGGTCTCGGCGGAGCGGATGAGTTCGTACGTGGCCGGGTCGTGGTCGGTGGCGCGGGCCCGCTCGTCCAGGTCGATGTGCTCGCCAGTGGCCCGCTCGATCTCGCCGATCGCGTGCGCCATCGCGGACTGCATCCGTACCCCCAGCACGTCCAGCTTGAGCAGCCCGAGGTCCTCCACGTCGTCCTTGTCGAACTGGGCCATGGGGAAGCCCTCGCCGCTGGTGGGCATGACCGGGGTGCGGTCCAGCAGGGTCGCGTCCGACAGGAGTACGCCGCACGGGTGCATGGCGATCCCGCGCGGCAGGCCGTCCAGCGCCTCCACCAGCTCCCACAGCCGGCCGTGGTCCTCGCCGGCCACCGCGCGCAGTTCGGGCAGCTCGGCCAGGGCGGTGCGGGCGTCCTTGGCGCGGATGTGCGGGAAGGACTTGGCCAGCCGGTCGACGACCACCGGGTCCATGCCGAGGGCGGCGCCCACGTCGCGGATGGCGTGCCGGACCCGGTAGGTCTCGGGCATCGCCACAGTGGCGACGCGTTCGGCGCCGAACCGCTCGAAGATCGCGTGGTAGACCTCGATCCGGCGGGCGGACTCCACGTCGATGTCGATGTCGGGCAGCTCCCTGCGGCGGACGGACAGGAAGCGCTCCATGAGCAGGCCGTGCTCGACGGGGTCGGCGGTGGCGATGCCGAGCAGGTGGTTGACCAGCGAGCCGGCGCCCGAGCCGCGGGCGGCCACCCGTACCCCCAGCGTCCGGATGTCCTCGACGACCTGGCCGACGGTGAGGAAGTACGGGGCGTAGTCCAGCCGGCGGATGACGTCGAGCTCGGCCTCCATGCGCCGCCAGTAACGGCCCCGGTGGGCGTGACCCCGGCGGATCAGGCCGGCCGTGCAGCGGGCGTGCAGCACCCGGTCGGCGTCGCGGACGCCGCCGCCCACGGTGTCGGGCTCGGGGAAGTGCGGGCGGCCGATGCCCAGGTCGTCGCCGGGTTCCACCGCGCAGGCCGCGGCGGTCTCCTCGGTCGCGCGCAGCAGCTGGTGCGCGGCGGCCCGCCCCTGCCCCGCGGCCTCGGCGATCCGCTCGGCGATCCTGGCCATGTCGGTGGCGCCCTTGAGCCAGCGCTCGCCGTTGTCCAGGCGCTCGGGCCGGCGCACGTCGATGGGGATCAGCCGGCGGGCGGCGTCCAGGACATCGGCGACCTCGCCCTGGTCCGGGTCGGGGTAGCGCACGGCGTTGCTGAGCACCGCGGTGACGCCCTGGTCGGCGGCGAAGGCGAGGGTACGGGCGGCCAGCCGCAGCGAGCCGGGACCGGTGCCCTGCCGGTTGTGGCAGACGACCTCCAGCCGCAGCGCGGCGCCGAACAGCTCCCGCCAGGGCGCGAGGAGGCGGGCGGCCCGGTCGGGGCGGCCGGCCGACAGTGCGCGGCCGGCCTCGGAATCCGGGCCGAGCAGGACGAACAGGCCCGGTACGGTCCGGGGGTCCGCGGTCAGGTCGGCCCAATCCAGGCGGGGGCGGGGTCCGCCCGGCGAGGACCGGTCCGCGCCGCGGTGCGCGGCCGAGATCAGCCGGCACAGCGCGGCCCAGCCCGCCCGGTCCCGGGCGAGGAAGACGGCCCGGGGAGCGCTCTCGTCCACGAAGGCGCCGCCACGCACAGGTCCGCGCCGGGTGCCCGTACGGCCGTCCGGGCGCTCGCCAGGGCCGTCCTCGTACCCGGGCACGGCCAGGTCCGCGCCGAACAGGGGCCGCACCCCGACGCGCTCGCACGCCTTGGCGAAGCGGACCACCCCGGCCACGGTGTCCCGGTCGGTCAGCGCCAGCGCGTCCAGGCCGCGCTCGGCCGCCCGCTCCGCCAGGTCCTGCGCGTGCCCCGCTCCGTACCGCAGCGAGAACCCGGAGACCGCGTGCAGGTGCGTGAACCCGCCTGCGCCCATCCGTGCCTCCCGCTGCCCGCCCACCCCCGGTCCGACCGTCGCCCCCTCTCTCCTCCCCCCACCATAGACCAGACTTCGAACGTGCGTACGATCAGCTCGGTGACCCCGTCATGGTGTCGGACCTGCGCGAACACGGTCCCGCGGCCCCGGCGGCGCAGCCGGGTACGGGCGGGGTACGGGCGGGCGCGGGCAACTGCCGGACGGGAGGCGGCGCGTCAACGCGAGACGGCTTTGCCACGCCCAGGAATGAAGGAGGCCACCCTTGCGGGTGAAGGTCGGGAGGGGCGGAACACGGGCCGGACGGCACGCGTTGGCCCGTACGCCAGAACGAATCGCACCCGCCCGACCGGACAGACAGGAGCCGCCGCCATGACCCCGCCGACCGCCGACAGCCCACTGCTGGGCCTGCTGAAGGACCACCGCAACGGGGTGCTCGCCACCATGAAGAAGGACGGCAGGCCCCAGCTGTCCAACGTGTCGTTCACCTACGACGAGGCGACGCGGATCATCCGCATCTCGGTGACCGACACCCGCGTGAAGACCCGGAATCTGCGCCGGGACCCGCGGGCCAGCTTCTACGTGACGACCCCGAGCTTCGGCGCCTACCTGGTGGTGGAGGGGGATGCCGAGCTGTCCCCGGTGGCGGCCGATCCCCACGACGCGACCGTCGAGGAGCTCATACAGGTGTACCGGGCGATCGCCGGCGAGCACCCGGACTGGGACGAGTACCGGGCGGCCATGGTCGCCAACCAGCGGCTGGTCGTGCGGCTGCGCGCGGACCGGGTGTACGGCTTCGCGCCCGAGCAGGGGCTGGTCAGCGGCTCGCTGGACTGACCCGCGGTCCGGTACGGCCCGCCGCCCGGATCAGCCGGGCGGCGGCGGCCGCGAGCACGTCGGCCAGCTCCGGCGGTTCCATGACCTCGAACTCCACTCCGAGCAGTCCGGCGTACACGGCGAGTGACTCCAGCGACTCGAATCCGGTCCGCAGTTCGCACAGGTCCTCGCCGAGTTCCGTGACGGTGGCGAAGCCGTCCCAGGTGACGACCGCGTGGGCGGGAGCGTGCACGAGGATGCCGGCCTGGAAGCGGTAGGCGCGGGAGGTGACGCCCTTGGCGACGTATTCGGCGGCGTCCTCGGGCAGTTCGCGCGGGGTGAAGCGGGGTCCGGTGGGCGCCTTGGGCTCGATCCGGTCCACCCGGAAGGTCCGCCAGTCGGCGCGCTCGACGTCATGGGCGAGCAGGTACCAACGCCGGGCGTGGTGGACCAGCCGGTACGGTTCGACGGTCCGCCGACTGGCGGCGCCGTCGTGGTCGAGGTAGTCGAAGCGCAGTTGCTCGTGGTCGCGGCAGGCGGCGCCGATGACGGTGAGCACCTCCTGGGCCACCACGGGACCGGCGGTGCGCGGGCGGACGGTGACGGCCTGCATCGCCTGGACCCGGTGCCGGAGCCGGGCCGGGAGCACCTGTTCCAGCTTGGTCAGGGCGCGTACCGAGGTCTCCTCGATGCCCGCCACGCTGCCGCCTGCGCCGGTGCGCAGGCACAGCGCCACGGCCACCGCCTCCTCGTCGTCCAGCAGCAGCGGCGGAAGGGCGGCGCCCGCGCCGAGCCGGTAGCCGCCGGTGGTACCGGGGGCCGCGTGCACGGGATAGCCCAGCGCCCGCAGCCGGTCCACGTCGCGCCGGACCGTGCGCGGGGTGACGTCCAGCCGGGCGGCCAGTTCCGGCCCGGACCAGTCGCGGCGGGACTGGAGCAGGGAGAGCAGGCGCAGCAGCCGCGCCGACGTTTCCAGCATGCGCCCAGTGTGCCAGCGGCCTCGGACGGTCACCGGCCACGAGGCCGGCCGCAGCCGGGCCCGCCACGCACCGGCGCCCCCGCCGCGCAGGGTGCGGCGGGGGCGCCGGGGACGCTGGTGAACGACCGTCAGTAGACGCTCACGCCGTAGGCGCTGAGCGCCTCGGTGACCGGCTGGAAGAAGGTCGTGCCGCCGGAGGAGCAGTTGCCGCTGCCGCCGGAGGTCAGGCCGATGGCCTTGGTGCCGTCGTACAGCGGGCCGCCGCTGTCGCCGGGCTCGGCGCAGACGTTGGTCTGGATCAGACCGGAGACGATCTCGCCGCTGCCGTAGTTGACGGTGGCGTTGAGGGCCTGGACGGTGCCGCTGTGCACGCCGGTGGTGGAACCGCGGCGGGTGACGTGCTCACCGACGGTGGCGTTGGCGGCACTGGTGATGTCCTGGCTGCCGACCGTGCCGTCGTGGGCGATCGAGGAGTCGTAGCGGACGATGCCGTAGTCGTTGCCGGGGAAGGAGGTGCCGACCGTGGGGCCGATGTAGCTGCCGGAGCTGGTGTAGTAGTCCGGGTAGCCCTCGGTGCAGTGACCGGCGGTCAGGAAGTAGTAGGTGCTGCCGCTGCGGACGTTGAAGCCCAGGGAGCAGCGCCACTGGCTGGTGAGGATCGGGTCGCCGCCGGAAAGCAGCTTGCTGAAGGTGCCGTTGACGTGCGTGATGTGCACCGCGCTGCCGTAGCCCGCGGTGGACTGCTTCAGCTCGGCGAGCTGGGCGGACGTCACCCGGTCGTCGACGCTGACGTTGAGGGTGTGGCTGCTGGGGTCGACCGCCCAGGCGGTGCCCGCGATGTCCGCGGTCTTGACGGCGGTGCTCGCCTGCGCCACCTGAGCGGCAAGGGTGGCGGCGGGTACGGCCGGCGCCGAGGCGGCGGCGGAGGCCGAGGGGAGAGCGAATGCCGTGGCGGCCAGCAGGCCGGACGCAACAGCGAGCAGCTGTATGCGGCGGGATGACTTCACACGTTCCTCCCGTGGGGGTGGAGGCTGACTTGTCGATGCACTGTCAGACGCACTCCGATAACCGAACGCAACATGCGTCTGACAAGTACTCGGGAGTATTCAGGTCTCACAGGGAACACACAAGAGGGCTTTCCGGACCGGAATATGCGCGCCCAGCGGCGCCCCGGCGGCCGAAGTGACCGCCGGGGCGCGGGAAGTGAACCCGTCTCAGTGGCTGAGAACCGCGCGCTCCCCCGCCTCGAGCGCGAACGGCAGGGTGTTGCCGGGCGGCGGGAAGGGGCACAGGTATCCGTCCCCGAAGGCGCACGGCGGCAGCGCCGTACGGTTGAGGTCCACCGTCACCGAACCGTCGGCGGCCGGCGGCGCGGTGTGCAGGAACCGGAACCGGAAGCTGGTCTTCCCGCTGGTCAGGTCGGCGACCACGGCCCACAGCCGGCCGTCGTCCTCGACCGCGACGGCCAGGGTGTGCTCCTCGCCGTCGACGGTGAACACGAGGTCGCCGCGCAGGCCCAGATCGCGGGCGCGGCCGTCGGCGTTGGGCACGCGGACGGTCTGCGGGCCGGTTTCGTACGGCCGGAACACGCCGGGCACCACCCAGCGCGTGTCCCACCCGAAGGCGTCGATGCCGGTGAACGCCTGCCGCGCCGGGGCCTCGGGGTCCCAGACCCGCACCGCGAGCAGGCCCTCGCGGACCAGGGCCTGGACCTTGCGGCCGTCGGACAGCACCAGCGGCCGGCCCTCGGGTTCCAGGACGGTCGTCGCGCCGTCCACCTCGCGCACCACCTGGCCGTCCACCTGCCGCCACGTGCCCGGGAGTCCGGGGATCGCGCCGTCGTCGGCCAGGTCGTCCAGCCAGTGGGTGCCGGTCAGGGCCAGCGTGCCGTGCGGCGCGGAGACCGTCGCGGCGCGCTGCTCGCGCCACCGCGTCCAGTCGGCCTCGCCCGTCGCGGCTGCCGTCTGCATGCTCATGGATTCACGCCTTCCGGGGAAAGTTGTCGAAGGTCCAGCAGTTGTAGAAGGTGCCGAAAGTGCTGAAAATGCCGGCCGTGTGGAGCCGGCGGAGCTATCGGAGCCGTGGTAAATCGTCGCCGGTCGTCACCTGCGGTGGTACCGGGGGTGCCGGAGTGGGCAGCCCGAGATGGTCCCGCAGTGTGCTGCCGCGGTAGGCGGTGCGCAGCGCTCCCCGCGCCTGGAGCAGTGGAACGACCCGCTCGACGAAGAGATCGAGCCCGTGGCCGCCGGGAAGCGGGGCGGGGCGCAGCAGGAAGCCGTCGACCGCACCGGAGCGGAACCGCGCGACGAGCCGGGCGGCCAGCGCCTCGGGCTCGCCGGGGAGTCCGGCCGGCCCGTTCGCCCCGCCGGATTCGGCCGGCGGTTCGGCGCGTGCGGCGAGGGTGATGTCGATGCGGGCCAGGATCTTCGCGCCGGGGGGCGTGCGCTCCCCCGCGCCGGGCACCACCACCGCGCCGCCGTCGCACGGCCGGTCGAGCAGTACCACCTCGGGGGCGGCCGCGTCCGCAGGGCCGCCGATCGTCACGGGCCTGCTTTGCGGGCCGGTCGGTGCGGTGAACTCCGGTACGGCCAGGGCGGGTCCGGCCGCGCGTCCCGCGCTGAGCCGGTCGAGGGCGGCAAGGCGCCGGGCCAGGCCGTACGGGTCGCGGCCGCCGGGGTCGACGGCGGCGGCCAGCCCGATCCGTTCGGTGACCGCGGCAAGGGCGTTGAGCACGGTGAAGGGTTCCGGCCAGTTCCGCGCGTCCCGGCTGCTCGGCTCAGGTCCGGCCAGTGCCCCGGCTGCCGGCCCGGCCCGGGTGCCGGCCCCGAAGCCCGGCTGCCCTTCCCGAGGGGGCCCGCCGTCGCCCAGCAGCAGGAAGTCGAACCGTCCGCGTTCGGCGGCCCGGGCGAGCCGTACGTACGCCGCGAAGTCCGCCGCCCGCCCGTCCTCCGGCCAGGTCCCGGCCGTGCCCGGCCCGGGCAGTTCCACGGCCAGGTGCATCTCCCGTACGGGGCCGCCGTCGTGGGCGTCCGCGCGCCGCCCGGGCCGGCCGCCACCGGGCCGATCCGCCTGCGCCGCTCCGTAAGAGCCGGTCACGAGGCGGTCCCGCCGGTGACGGCGAGGCGGTCCGGGCCCGCCCCGTTCGCCGCGACGGCCGGATTCGCGTCCGAAGCGGTCACCGCGGCCCCCTCCTCCGCCCGCCCCGGCGTCCCGCGCAGCCCCAGGTGGTCGCGCAGCGCCGTCCCCGGGTGGAAGGAGCGGAACAGGCCGCGGTGCTGGAGGAGGGCGACCGTACCGTTGACGAAGCGTTCCAGGTCGCGAAGCGGCCGCACCGGTCGGATGTGGAAGCCGTCGACCGCGCCCGAGCGGTGCCAGCGGGTGACGAGGTCGGCCAGGTCGACCGGGCCGCCGCGAAAGAGGACGCCGTCGGCGCCGTCGGAGGTCGGCGCGGCCTCCGCCCCCGTTTCGGCGCCGAGTTCGCCGCCGCCGAGGTCGACGCGGAGTTCACCGAGCACCAGCAGCCGGTCCGGGTCGCGGCCGGCCTCGGCGACGAGCCGCCGTACCTCGGCCGCCACCGCAGCGGCTTCCTCGGGCCCGGTGGCCCGGACCAGGACCAGGTCGGCGTGGCGGGCCGCGACGGGGCGGGCGGCCGGTTCGGTGGCGTCGACCGCGGTGACCGGCCGGGCCGAGGCCCCGGGCAGCGGCCCGCCGTCCTCCCACGCCCGGGCCAGCGCCGCCGCGGTGCGCGCCGCGTTCCGCCACCGGAAAGCCGCGCGCTCGGCGGCCCGTTCGGCCACCCGCTCCGCGGCCCGGCGCCGGGCCGCCGCGGTGCCGCCCCGCATCCGCCGCGTGCCCTTATCCGTATCCGTACGCACGCCGCTCCCGTTCCCGCCCGGGTCGTCCGCCGGGACCGCGAGCGTCCAGCCGGCCCGCCCCCGGCTCACCCAGTCCAGCGTGGCCACGGCGAGCGCGACCTCGAACGGCTCGGTCCCGGCGGACGGTACGGACACGGCCGGAACGAGGCCGATCCGGTCGGTGGCGGGGGCGACCCGGGCGAGGGCGGCCAGGGCGTCGAGCGCGTCGGGACCCGCCGGCCCGGGGCCACCGGACCCCTGCTCCGGCAGGCCCAGCGTGACGAAGTCCAGCGCTCCGCTCTCGGCGAGCCGGGCCAGGTCCACGACATGGGACGCGTCGAACGGCGTACCGCCGTCAATGGCGGCGGCCAGGTGGAGGGCGCGGGCGCGACGCAACCCGCCGGAAGGCGGAGAAGGCCGGGAAGGCAGCGAAGGCGGAGAAGGCCGGGAAGGCCCTGACGGCCCGGCGGTGGACGGCAAAGGCGCGGCGGAATGATGATCGGCAGGCATGCGAAGGCTCCGTGGACACGCGGACGAGGCGGGGGGTCGCCTTCACACAGCCGCCGCGTCCCTCAACGCGGCTGGGCCTCCAAGGGCTTGACACGAGGCTAAGCCGGGGCGGTCACCAACTGTCAAGCATGTCCGACAGGTGGACAGCGCGTCTCATATCCAGCGGACGCCGGTTGACGGATCGCCCGCGCGACTGCTCCACTGGGCCCATGCGCAGCGCTGAGCTGGTCATCCGCGGCCACATCGACTTCGGTCGGGTGTGGTCGTCCTCGTGTTGTCGCCGCTGACCGTCCCCGGTGGTGCCGTACAGCGGCGCCCGACGGATCGTCCCGTCCTCACACACGCCTGATCCAGCTCGCCCCGGCCCCTCCCTCGGGCCCCAGCGCACGTACGGCGCCACCGCGCCGCCTCCGAACCCGCCGTCCGCGCTAGTGAAGCGGCAACGCAGCATCATTGACGTTCGTACGGCCGCGCCCGCACCGCGCGCGGCCGTAACGCCCTCGCCCCTCAGCAACCGCAGTCGCAGCACCCCGCGCACTCGCAGCATTCGCAGCACTCACAGGCGTCGCAGTCACAGCAGTCGCAGTCGCAGTCGTCGCACCAGGCCTCGCGCCGCCGACCGGTCCACGGGTCGTCGTGGTCCCGGCAGCACAACTGGCAGGTGCAGCACAGGCCGGCCCACACCGCGCAGCCGGCCAGCAGACCCCTGCGGCGCGGCGGCTCGGGCGGCGGGAAACCGCCGTGGCCGCCCGGCCCCCCGGGCGCGTAGGGGTTGCCCGGGCCGTACGGACCGCCGGGCGCGTAAGGGCTTTCGGTGTACGGGTTGTTCCGGAACGGGTTGCCCGGCGGCGGCATCTGCGCGGCGCCGGACGCGTGGCCGTGGCCGCCGCCGTGCCCGTGCGCGCACACGCCCCCGCCGAACGCCCGGTCCACCGAGCGGCCCAGTTCGTGCACGAGCAGCAGGTGCGCGAGCTTGCCGCTGACCGTGTCCGTGAACTCCACGTCCCGCAGTGCGAGATGGACGCCGTGCACCGCGTCGTCGCACAGCCGGCGGGCCTCGTCGAGTCCGGTGCCGGTCGCGGTCAGCGGGTTCCAGGCGCCCGAGCGGGTGTCCTCCGCCAGGTCCTCGACGGCGTCCAGCAGGTGGGCGAGGCGGCCGAAGAGGCGGCCGGCCTCCTCCAGCGGCTCCTTGTTGCCGGGCCGGCCGGCGAGCACCGCGGTGTGGCCGAAGGCGGCGGCGGTCGCGGTCTCGGTGGGCTCGGTGACGGCGAGCAGCGAGGTGCCCGGCCCGGCGACGGCCTCGATACCGCCCTGCCGCTCGACCGCGTCGAGCAGCACCGCGGTGTCGAAGCCGACCGATCCGCCGGTCCGCGCGCCCGCCCGGTCCCAGCGGCGGGCCACCTGCCGGGCCGCCGCGGCGACCGGCCGCCGGCCGAAGGCGCCGTCGGCGTCCTCGACATGGTCGCGGACCTTCGCCGAGGCGAGCGCCAGCGAGACCGCGGCGGCCAGCCGGGCGCCCTCGCCGGTGGCGACCGGGGCGGTGCGCATGCCGCGCAGCGGGCAGGGCCCTGCCGTGCGGCGCGCGTCGTCCGCGGGCGTGGACTGCGCCTCCACGAGGACGGAGATGACCAGCCCGTCGTAATTGGTCGCGACGCGGGCCAGCTGCCCATGGCCGTCGCGCAGTGCCAGGCACAGCCCGCACAGGTGGGCCAGCCAGGAGGCGGCCATCCCTTCGGACATGCGGTGCCGACAGGGCCTGATGATGCCGAACATGGTGAATCCCCCGTGATACGTGCCATGGTTGCCATGACCGCGGCCGCCACCATTGCCGCGATTGCCGGTCATGTTATCGGCCCGTCACACCGACTTGCCGGGCCCCTCGATGCGCCTCGCAGGCCCCGCGCAGGCCCCGCGCAGGCCCGTCAACCGTGCCCGTACGGTCGCTCGCCCGGTCTCCCGTGCCCCCGCCGTACCGTCCGCCGCAGACGTTCACGCGCATGGTGTCGTACCCATGGGGCAGGGTGTTCGTACGGCCGTACGGCCGTGGTTTTCACCCGGACGTGGAGGGGCTCAACCATCGGTGCGTCACCTTGCGTACCTCTGTGTCCGGCTGACGGTGCGCCACTATCGTGTGTGCCAGTACCGTCACAAGTCGCCCGTGCGGCGGCTAACCGCTTGGCGCGCCCCCCATCTCATGGATGACGATATGACAAGCGGACGGTACTGACCGCGTGCGAGAGAGGAGGCGTCCATGGGATCGGTTCGACGGGCGAGTGCCTGGCTGGGCCTCGTCGACGACAACGGCGGCGGCGAGGGTTACTACGACGAGGAGTACGCCGACTACGGCGAGAACTCCGGGCGTCAGCGAACCGCCGACGTGTGGGTCACCGACCCGCGGGTGCGGGTGGCCAGCGAGGCGGCGCACGAGCAGGGCAACCGGATCGCCACGGTGACCCCGGACGGCTTCCGGGACGCGCGCGGCATCGGCGAGCTGTTCCGGGACGGTGTGCCGGTCATCGTCAACCTCACCGCCATGGACCCGTCCGACGCCAAGCGCGTGGTGGACTTCGCCGCGGGCCTGACGTTCGGGCTGCGCGGGTCCATCGAGCGGGTCGCCAACCGCGTCTTCCTGCTCACCCCGGCGGACTACTCGATCATGAACGCCGACGCCCGCCGCGGTGGCGACGGCTTCTTCAACCAGAGCTGACCCGGGCCTCCCGCCGGCGCACGCCCGCGCGGGCGGCTCGGGCCCCGGCCCGGGTCCGGACGCACGGCCGGTACGAGCCCCGGTACGACCCTGCGCGCCCTCAGCCGCGGAAGGCGTCGAGTCCGGTGAGCGCCTTGCCCAGCACGAGCTGGTGCATCTCCACCGTGCCCTCGTACGTGAGCACGGACTCCAGGTTGGTCGCGTGCCGCATCACCGGGTACTCCAGGGAGATCCCGTTGGCGCCGAGGATCGTGCGCGCGGTGCGGCAGATCCCGATCGCCTCCCTGACGTTGTTGAGCTTGCCGAAGCTGACCTGTTCCGGCCGCAGCGTCCCGGCGTCCATCCGGCGCCCGAGGTGGTGGGCGAGCAAGATCCCCTTGTGCAGTTCCACCGCCATGTCGGCGAGTTTGGCCTGGGTGAGCTGGAAGCCCCCGATCGGCCGGCCGAACTGCTCCCGGCTCGTCGCGTAGTCGAGCGCCGCCTCGAAGCTGGCCCGCGCCGCGCCCATGGCGCCCCACACGATCCCGTACCGCGCGTGGTTCAGGCAGCTCAGCGGACCGCCCAGACCGGTGGCGCCGGGCAGTGCCGCGTCGGCGGGCAGCCGCACCCCGTCCAGGACGAGTTCGCTGGTGACCGAGGCGCGCAGGCTCCACTTGTGCCGGATCTCCGGCGCTGAGAAGCCCGGCGCGTCCGCGGGGACCAGGAAGCCGCGCACGCCGTCCTCGGTGCGGGCCCACACCACGGCGACACCGGCCACCGAGCCGTTGGTGATCCACATCTTGCGACCGGTCAGCACCCAGTCGGAGCCGTCGCGCACCGCGCGGGTGCGCATGCCCGCCGGGTCGGAGCCGTGGTCGGGCTCGGTCAGGCCGAAGCAGCCGATCACCTCGCCGGCCGCCATCCGCGGCAGCCACTGCTCCTTCTGCTCCGGCGAGCCGTAGCGGTGGATCGCGTACATCGCCAGCGAGCCCTGGACGGACACCAGGGAGCGGATGCCGGAGTCGGCGGCCTCCAGCTCCAGGCAGGCCAGGCCGTACTGGACGGCGCTCGCGCCGGCGCAGCCGTAGCCGGTCAGCGACATGCCCAGCGCCCCGATCGCGCCGAGTTCGCGGGCGAGTTCGCGGATCACCGGCAGCTCGCCGCGTTCGTACCAGTCGGCGACGTACGGCAGCACCCGCTCGGCGGCGAAGGTCCGCACGGTGTCACGGACCGCGCGGTCCTCCGGGTCGAGCAGGTCGTCCAGGCCCAGCGGGTCGCGCGGGTCGAAGGGCACGGTGGCCTTGGCGGCGGACATGACCAGACCGTACAGCCGCCCCGGACGCGGGCCGTACCCGGGGCAAGCCGTACCTGCGGCGATCGCGCCGAATGTACGAAGTCCGCGCCGCCCGTCCGGCGGCCGGCCGCGACGTGTCCCAGGTCACGGCGGGCCCCGGCCGCCGAAGCGACGCCTGGGTGGGCTGCGGGGAAACATCAGGGAAAGGACAAAGAAATAAGCGATAAATAAGAACACGGCGCAGCGGCTATCGGGGCCCGAACATAAACTCCATCTGTTCCCGCATTCACCCCAAAGGGCCGCCGCCAATGGGGTGGTGAGACGCACTCCACATCACATCGTCATTACAAAGCAGCCCGTTCGGCCGATCTATGCCATCACACGCTGTAGCGTCGTTTGAGTGCGTACCGATGAGAGTCTCCACCGCACGGCGGAGCGCCACCCGCCCGTCCGCGATCTGCCGCGGATGAGCCGGACCCGGATCTGGCTGTTCGGCCTGACCCTGGCGGTCTACGTGGCCATCGTCGTGGGCGTCGTCACCACCTCCAAGCTGGTGACGCTCGACTGGCAGGTCATGCTCTGGCGTCCGTACAAGCAGTGGCCGCAGATCCACGCATTTCTGGACTATTTCGTGGTTCTCGGTCAGCGCGGCCCGACCGCGGTGCTGGTGCTGGCCTGGCTGGGCTGGCGGGCATGGCGTCATCGCACACTGCATCCGCTGCTGGTGCTGGGGACATCGCTGCTGCTGCTGAACTGCACGGTGGGCGCGGTGAAATACGGTCTCGGCCGACTCGGGCCGCATTACGCGACGACTGTCGGTTCGGCGGAGATGTTCGCGGGCGGCGATATATTCCCTTCGGGTCACACCGCCAACGCGGTGGTGACATGGGGGGTGCTGGCGTATCTGGCCACCACTCCGCGGGCCCGGCGGCTGGGCTCGGTGATCAGCGCGCTGCTGGCCCTCGGGGTCGGCGCGACCACGGTCTATCTCGGTACGCACTGGGTCAGCGACGTGCTGCTCGGCTGGGCGGCCGGGTTGCTGATCCTGCTGGCCCTGCCCTGGTTCGAGCCCGCGATGGCCCGCGCCGAGGAACTCATCACGGCCGGCTGGGGACTGCTGCGCGAGCGCTGGGCGCGCCGCCGTGCGCGGGCCGCGGGCGCGGCCGCACTGGTGCCGCAGCGCGGCCCGCAGGACGGCAAGCGGTCCTCCGGTACGCAGGTCGGCGACCTGGAGCCGGTCGCCGCGGGCCCCCGGGGCGCGGTCGGCACCGCCGCCGCGACGGCCAACGGCCCGCACGCGCCGAGCCGCCCGCCCACCGGCCGCAACGAGCGCACCCCGATCACCCCGGTCGGCAGCCGCCGCCCGCCGGTCGACCGGCTGGTCCGGCCGACACCGCTGGTCCACCAGCAGGTCCGCGGCCGGGGCATCGCCGGCTGAGGGCAGGGTGCCGCCGCCCCTCGTTCCATAGCCGCGAGCCGCGACCAGGCCCGATGCCGCGAAACCCGCATCCCTGTGACGGGTCCGGTCCTCGAGGGGGCCGGACCCGTTCGGCGTTCCCGGCTCGGTTCGCAGCTCAGGACCCGTCCGCAGCTCAGGACCCGTCCGGAGCTCAGGGCCTGATCCGGAGCCCAGGGCCCGCCCCGCACGGGCTGCGTACGGCGCCGCGATCAGCCCATCCAGCAGCGCGTTACGGAGTCGCCGGAAACCGTGAAGTTCAGCCGGCCCACCACGTACTCCATGGTGACCACGGCGTCCGGTGGGAGGCTGCGGACGGTGCTCCAGCCGTGTTCGCGGGCCCGCCGCTCGGCCTGCTCAGGGGTGAGGCCGAGGTACGCGTTCAGGTCGTCATGCGGATTGCCGCCGGGCGGCACGTCGGTGTGCGATGCCATGCAGCCACGGTATTCCGGCGATTACCGGCCTCGCGCTGAATTTGCTGTGCACACAACTCCCGCACATCTTCTGCGCAATGCCCGCCGTCACCTCCGACCGGCCGGTGCAATACGGCGCCGGGCTTTTCGGACAGCGGCGCCCAGAACATCCGTGGCCGACAGAAAGGTGCCGCCTGCACGGCTCATTCCGGCGCGGGTCGCGGCCCGCGCCCGGGCCGCGGGGCGGTTCCGGGCGGCCAGCAGGTCCTCGAACAGGGCGACATGGCGCCCGGCGATCGCGGCCGGATCGTATCGCTCGGACGCGGCCAGGGCGGCGCGGCCCATGGCGGCCCGCCGCTCGTCGTCCTCGGCCAGCGACAGCAAAGCCGCCGCAATGGCGTCGATGTCGCGGGGCGGCACAAGGAGTCCGGTGACGCCGTCCCGGACGATTTCGCGCGGGCCCAGCGGGCAGTCCGTGGCCACCACCGGCAGGCCGACCCGCATTCCTTCCACGATGGTCATCCCGAAGGACTCCATGGTGGAGGTGACGGCCAGGACCGACGCCTTGGCGAGTTCGGGCTCCAGCGGGGCGGCCGGGCCCATCAGCGTCACCTGTGCGCCGGCGCCGAGTTCGCCGATCAGCGTCTGGAGTTCGGCGCGCTTGGGGCCGGTGCCGTACAGCCGCAGCGACCAGTCCGGGCGGGCGGCGGCGACCTTGGCGAAGGCGCGGATCAGGTCGTCGTACCGCTTGGCCTCGGCGAGCCGGCCGGCCGCGACCACGACCGGGGCCGAGCAGTCGGAAGGGGCGACCCGGGCGGGCGGCACGCTGTTGGGGACGGCGGTCACCCGCAGGCCGGGCAGGCGGCGGCGGTAGACGGCCGCGTCGGCCTCGGTGGTGGTGGTCACCGCGTCCAGGCCGGGGTAGCGGCGGCGCAGTTCGAGCACCAGGCGGGTGGAGTGGGTGTCCAGCGTCAGGTGCTCCTGCGCCACCCTGACCATGCGGCGCGGCGCCTGGCGGGCGAGATGGACGTTGAGCCCGGGCCGGGTGCCGACCACCACGTCCGCGTCGAGCCCGGCCAGGCACGCGCCGATCAGTTCGTCGGTGAGGGCGCTGTACTCGCCGTGGCGCCGGTCGCCGACCGGGAAGACCGCGGACGGCAGGCGGCGGCGCGGGTCGGCCAGGACTCTGTCGGGGCTGTCCTTGCGCAGGTCGGCCAGCGGCCGCAGGCGCACCCGGGGGTCCAGCTCGAACTGCGGCCGGTCGCGGTCCCGGAGCACCGAGACGATCTCCACCTCGTGCTCGCCGGCGAGCTGCCCGGCCAGGTTGAAGGTGGTGCGGATGGTGCCGCCGATGCCGTAGGCGGTGTGGAGCAGAAAGGCGATGCGCATACGTGTCCCCGTGCCCGGCCTGGTCCCCGCCGGACCCCGGCCGGCACCGGGCCGTCACCGACGGTTCACCGTGCCGTGGGGCGGCGGGCTTTCCGCCGACCCTAGCAAGGGCCTTCCCGTCACGGAGCGTCCCCGCCCATCCCCTGGACGCGGGGACGGGCGGGGACGGGCGGGGACGGACGCGGACGCAAGGGTGCGGTCAAGCGCGGTTCAGCGAACGGTCAGGGCAGGGTCAGTTCGGCACCGATGCCCAGGGTGTCCGGGTCGGCGCCGACCGTCCGCCTGTTGGCCCGGTACAGCGTGACCCAGCCGCCGTCGATGTGGTGGTCGGCGGCGATGGAGGACAGGTTCTCCCCCGCCTGGACGGTGTACGTGGTCTGCACGGCGGCCCCACCGTACGTGCTCTGCCCGGCGGCGGCCGCCCGGCCGTTCAGTCCGAGCCGGTCGGCGCAGGACGGCCAGGCGCCCCAGCCCTGCTCGCGCTGGACGCTGCGGGCGATCGTGATCTGGGCACCGGGGCTCGCCAGATCCGCGCGCCGGGCGTATTGCCGCCCGCCGAACCGCTCCCAGGTGGGCTGGTAGAACTGCAGCCCGCCGTAGAAGCCGTTTCCGGTGTTGATGTGCCAGTCGCCACTGCTCTCGCACATCGCGAGGTCGTCCCACACGGAAGGGTCGGCGGAGGAGTCGCGGCCGGGGGTGCCCGCAGGGCGGGCCGTGACGGCAGCGGCCGCCCCGACGGCATGGAGCGGAGGGGCCTCGGCTTCGCGCGGTCGAGCCGCCGCCGCGTGGGCGGGGTGCGCGAAGAACGGCAGCAGCGTGGCGGCACCCAGCGCGACGAGGGCGGTGGCGGCACGTGCGGCCGCGTGACGATTGTTCGACAGTTCGATCATCGGGCCACGCTAAGCACACCCGCCCCCTTGATCCCTTGCGACACGTCCACCCGCGTCCCGCGTGCCACCCTGGTGGACTATCCCCGGCCGGGTCGTCCGCCGGGCCCGACTGCGCTGCCCGCGCGGTCCGGGAGGCGCGCCAACGGTTTCCGACACAAACCGTGACTCCCGCCGCGGACGGCCCGTTGTCACTGTGCGCCGGGGCAGGCCCGGCATTCGGGCTTCGTGACGCATTCGTGACGCACCATCGCATTTCCAAGGAGACTCCCGTGGCGCCCATGCTCGACGTGAGTGACGAGGTACGAGCCGAGATCGGCGACGAGGAGACCGCGCGCCTCCTCAACGGCGAGAACGCGCCGGGGACGTACGACTGCACGTCGTGCCGCACTCCCGGCGACACCGGGCAGGAGCGGACCAGCACGGTGCTGTTCGTGGGCGGCGAGACCGCGGTGCTGGCCTTCGCGCACGCCACCTGCATCCCCTCCCAGGTGGTGCCGGTCTCCGAGGAGCAGTTGCAGGGAGCGGTGCGCAGCATCTCGATCGGTGCCGAGGCCGGGCAGCAGGGGCGTGCGTACGATCCGTACGGAGTGAACGTCGCGGGTGATCCGGGCGGCCCGTACCCGGGCGGATCGCAGCCGGGTCAGGGGGCCGGGCTGGACCCGACGCCGCGCCAGGCGGTGCTGGGCATCACGTGCGGGCTGATCCTGGTGGAGCAGCAGGTGCACCCGGCGCTGGTGGTGGAGCCGACCGGCCCGATCGCCCGGGTGGGCACCAGCGGGAGCGGCGACGACTTCCTGCCGCTGCTGATCGAGCAGGGCTTCATGCCGCAGCTCGACCTGGACCGGCGGCCGTCGCCGCTGCACGGCTGGTCGGTGCTGCTGGCGATGGGAAAGCTGCACGCGGTGCTCCAGCCCGGCGACGGCGGGATGCAGCCGGTCGCCTGGTGGCAGGCGCACCAGCCGCTCCAGGTGAGCGACGGCTGGCGGGCGGCGGCAGCGCGCGGCAACGAGGTGTACGTGTACGCCGGCCCGGCCGGCTCCATCGGCCGCCAGCCGCGCGAGGACCTGATGCGGGACGCGCTGATCCGCGCGAGTTCCCGGGGCCTGCTGGTGGCGGCGACCATGCCGCTGGCCGGGACCTGACCGGGCGGCCGGACCGGCCACGAGGCAGGACCGGCCCGGCGGCGGTTCACGGCAGGGCCCGGAACAGAGGTCCGGGTCGGCGGTCCGAGTCGGACGGTCCGGGGGCGTGGCTCCAGGGGGCGCGTACGTGGCGGCGTACGCGCCCTCTGGCACGTCCGCGCCCGACCGATGCTTCCACGCACCGGCCTGCGCCGGGGTCAAAGATCTGAATGAGACCGTACGGACCGCATCCCGCCGCACTTGGTGTCGTTTGCAGTTACGTGCACACCTTTGACCCCTCTGCCCGGTCTCCCTATCAGCGCTACATCCCGCCGATGCGCTCCGCGCAGGAGCCCGCGCGAGCGGGTGGCAGCGGCACGCCGATCTACGACGCGCTGTACGCGGAGTACCGCCGGCTCTTCCGTAACCTGCCCGGCGACCGCAGCGGCGAGGAGGGGTGGGAGTTCACCGCCTTCGCGTCGTGGCACACGCAGCACACGCCGTTCGACGGCGAGGGCCGGCACCGCTCGAACGGCCCGGCGGCGCTGCCACCGGGCCGCCCCGACAACCGGCTGCACTGACCGCCGGGTCGCACGGGCCACCACCGCCCGGGCAGGCACGCCGACCTGCCGCGGGGACGGGCGCTACTTGCGGCGGCGCTTCTCCCGGACCCGGACCGACACCTGGATGGGCGTCCCTTCGAAGCCGAACTCCTCGCGCAGCCGCCGCTCGATGAACCGCCGGTAGCCCGCCTCCAGGAAGCCGGAGGCGAAGAGCACGAAGCGCGGCGGCTTGGTCCCGGCCTGGGTGCCGAACAGGATGCGCGGCTGCTTGCCGCCCCGGATCGGGTGTGGGTGGGCGGCCACCAGTTCGCCGAGGAAGGCGTTCAACCGCCCGGTGGGCACCCGGGTCTCCCAGCCGGCCAGCGCGGTCTGGATCGCCGGGACCAGCTTCTCCATGTGGCGTCCGGTGCGGGCCGACACGTTCACCCGCGGCGCCCACTGCACCTGCACGAGGTCCCGCTCGATCTCGCGCTCGAGGTAGTGGCGGCGCTCCTCGTCCAGCATGTCCCACTTGTTGTACGCGATCACCACCGCGCGGCCGGCGTCGACCGCCATCGACACGATCCGGGTGTCCTGCTCGGCCAGGGACTCGCCGGCGTCGATCAGCACCACCGCGACCTCGGCCTTCTCCAGGGCCGCGGCCGTACGCAGCGAGGCGTAGTAGTCGGCGCCCTCGGTGAGGTGGACCCGGCGGCGGATGCCCGCGGTGTCGATGAACTTCCAGGTGATCCCGCCGAGTTCGATCAGCTCGTCCACCGGGTCGCGGGTGGTGCCGGCCGTCGGGTCGACCACCACCCGGTCCTCGCCGGCGACCCGGTTCAGCAGGGACGACTTGCCGACATTCGGCCGGCCGATCAGCGCGATCCGGCGCGGGCCGCCGACCCTGTCGCCGAAGGTGACCGCCGGGGCCTCGGGCAGCACCTCGATGATGGCGTCCAGCAGGTCGCCGGTGCCGCGGCCGTGCAGCGAGGAGACCGGGTAGGGCTCGCCGAGACCGAGGTTCCACAGCGCGTACGCGTCCGCCTCGCCGGACGGGCCGTCCACTTTGTTGGCGGCCAGCACCACCGGCTTGCCGGCCCGGCGCAGCAGCTTGACCACGGCCTCGTCGGTGTCGGTGGCGCCCACGGTGGCGTCCACCACGAACACCACGGCGTCGGCGGCCTCGATGGCGAACTCGGCCTGGGCGGCGACGGACGCGTCGATGCCGAGCACGTCCTGCTCCCAGCCGCCGGTGTCCACCACCTTGAAGCGGCGGCCGTTCCAGTCGGCCTCGTACGCCACCCGGTCGCGGGTGACGCCGGGGCGGTCCTCGACCACCGCCTCGCGGCGGCCGATGATCCGGTTCACCAAGGTCGACTTGCCGACATTGGGACGGCCCACGACGGCGAGCACCGGCAGCGGACCGTGTCCGGCCTCCGCCAGGTCCTCGGCCACCTCGTCGAGGTCGAAGCCCTCCTCGGCGGCCATCTCCATGAACTCGGCGTATTCGGCCGTGCCGAGATCGCCGTGCTCGTCGTGCTGGTCCATGAGGTTCTCTCCGTACGTCGACAGGGGGCTGCCGGTACCCAGTGTGGGGGCAGCCGGGTGGTTCAGCGGCCAGTGGCCTGCCGGGCCTCGGCCAGGTGCGCGCTCAGCCGTTCGCGGATCCGGGCGGTCGCCTCGTCCATGACGCTGCGGGTGCGCCGCCCGCTGCCGTCACCGGCCGTGAACGGCTCGCCGAAGACGACGTCGATCCGGGCGCGCAGCGGCGGCAGCGCGGGCACTGCACGGCCGCGGCGGGCGGTGCCGAGGACGGCGACCGGCACCACCGGGGCGCCGGAACGCACCGCGAAGTAGGCCAGGCCGCCGCGCAGTTCGGCGAAGTCGCCCTCGCCGCGGGTGCCCTCGGGGAAGATGCCGAGCACTCCCCCGGCGGCCAGGACGCCGAGCGCCCCGGTGATCGCGGCGCGGTCCGCGGCGGTACGGTCGATCCGGATCTGGCCGATAGCGCGCAGGAACGGGTCGAGCGGGCCGATGAACGCCTCTTTCTTCACCAGGAAGTGCACCGGCCGCGGCGAGGTGCCGAGCAGCACCGGGCCGTCCACGTTGTGGCTGTGGTTCACGGCGAGGATGACCGGCCCCTGCGCGGGCACCTTCCAGGCACCCAGCACCCGCGGCCGGTACAGGCTGTGCACCAGGCTTATCGCGGTCCGGCGCCCGAAGGCGACACCGCGTCCGGTCGGCACCGCGGGCGCGGCGCCGCGCCGCTCGGTCACCCGGGCGCCGGGGGCGGAGCTGCCCCCGGGCGCGGCGGCCTCGCCGGGCACCGCGCGCTCGGCGGAGGCACTGTCCGTGGTCGCCGCATCAGCGTCGGTCACGGCACCACTGTCGCTCACAGCGCCGCCGTCCGCCGCCGTACGAGCCTGCGCAGGCGTACGTGCGTCGGCAGGCGTACGACCGTGGGCCGCCGCGGCGCCGTCCGCCGCAGTGCCGCCCTCGATCGCGGAGCCGCCCTCGGTCACAACGCCGTCCGCTTCTCCTCGACCAGGTTCACGACGCGCTCGACGACCTGCTCCAGGGTGAGGTCGGTGGTGTCCACCTCGATCGCGTCGTCGGCCTTGGCCAGCGGGGAGGTGGTCCGGCCGGAGTCGGCGGCGTCCCGCTTGGCCAAGGCGGCCTGGGTGACGGCGACGCTCTGGGTGCCGCCCAGCTCACCGCTGCGGCGCGCGGCCCGGGCCTCCGCGGAGGCGGTGAGGAAGATCTTGACGGTGGCCCGCGGGAAGACGGTGGTGCCGATGTCGCGGCCCTCGACCACTATTCCGGCCCCGGCGGCGGCGGCCGCGGCCCGCTGGACCTCGACCATCCGGGTGCGGACCTCGGGCACCGCGCTGACGGCGCTGACCGCGGCGGTGACCTCCTGGGTACGGATCGGCCCGGTCACGTCCTCGCCGTCCACGCTGATGGCCGGGGCGGCCGGGTCGGTGCCGGAGACGATCACCGGCTTGCCGGCGCAGTCGGCGACGGCGAGCGGGTCGTTCACGTCCACCCCGTTGCGCAGCATCCACCAGGTGACCGCCCGGTACTGCGCGCCCGTGTCGAGGTAGCTCAGTCCGAGCTTGGCGGCGACCGCCCTTGACGTGCTCGACTTGCCCGTGCCGGAGGGTCCGTCGATTGCGACGATCACCGGATGTGCCACAGCGGAGAGCCTTCCTCGGAGCGCGGGAGCGGGGGTGGGACCGGCGGGTCGCCGTATGCCATCCCCCAAGGTTACCGGCCATCCGGGGAGCGCCTTGCCACCCGTTTGCCGCAGCGCCCGCGGTGCCGCCGCGGTGTCCCGGGCGCCCGGGGCGCCCGGGGCACGCCGGGCCCGCTGCGCGCCGCCTACTGCCGCAGCGCCCAGCCGCGCTCGCGCAGGGCGGCGGTCAGGGTCGGGGCGGTGCGCGGCTCCACCATGAGCTGGACCAGACCGGCCTGCTGGGCGGTGGAGTGCTCGATCCGGACGTCCTCGATGTTGACGCCGGCCGCTCCGGCGTCGGCGAAGAGGCGGGCCAGCTCGCCGGGCTGGTCGCCGATGAGGACGGCGACGACCTCGTAGCTCTTCGGGGCGGCGCCGTGCTTGCCGGGGACCTTGGCGCGGCCGGTGTTGCCGCGCCGCAGCAGGTCCTCGATGCCGGCCGCGCCCTCCCGCCGCTTGTCGTCGTCCGAGCTCTGCAGGGCGCGCAGCGCGGCCACCGCGCCGGTCAGGTCGGCCGCGAGGTCGGCGAGGACGTCGGCGACCGGGCCGGGGTTGGCGGCGAGGATGTCCATCCACATCCCGGGCGCGGACCCGGCGATCCGGGTGACGTCGAGTATCCCCGGCCCGCACAGGCGTACCGCGGTGTCCTCGGCGTGCTCCAGGCGGGCGGCGACCATGCTGGAGACCAGGTGCGGGGTGTGCGAGACCAGGGCCACCGCGCGGTCGTGCGCGTCGGCGTCCATCACCACGGGCATGGCCCGGCACAGCGCGACCAGCTCCAGCGCGAGGTTCAGCACCTCGGTCTCGGTCTCCGCGGTGGGGGTGAGCACCCAGGGGCGGCCCTCGAACAGGTCCGCCGTGGCGGCCAGCGGCCCCGAGCGCTCGCGGCCCGCCATCGGATGGGTGCCGATGTACGAGGTCAGGTCGCAGCCCAGCGCTTCCAGCTCGCGGCGCGGACCGCCCTTGACGCTCGCCACGTCCAGATAGCCGCGGCCCAGGCCCCGCGCGAAGGCGTCGGCCAAGGTCGTCGCGACGTGGGCCGGCGGCACGGCGACGATCACCAGGTCCACCTGTTCCCCGGGCTCGCCCGCGGTACCCGCGCCCAGCGCGGCGGCGGTCCGTACGGCCGAGTCGTCGTGGTCGACGAGGTGCACGTCCACGCCGCGGGCGCTCAGGGCGAGTGCGGCGGACGTGCCCATCAGGCCGGTTCCGATGACCAGGGCGGTCCTCACGGGGTACCTCACGTAGGGGGTGGGTGCGGGTAGGGGCGGACTGGGCTTGCAGGTGCGTTCAGCGTAGTCATTCTTGACCGTCCCGGGTGCCCCTTGCTGTCCGGCTCCGGACCTTGCGGTCCGTGGGGGGCTTGGCCCTCCGGGGTGCCCCTTGCTGTCCGGCTCCGGACCTTGCGGTCCGTGGGGGGCTTGGCCCCCTGGGGTGCCCCTTGCTGTCCGGCTCCGGACCTTGCGGTCCGTTGCGGCTTGTCGCGCAGTTCCTCGCGCCCCTGAATGGTGCGGGCCGTCCCGCGGTACCCGGCCCGTCCGGGGTGACCCTTGCGGTCCGTGGCGGCATGTCGCGCCCCGCGGCGCCAGCCGCATAACAAATACAGCCCCGCGCCCCCGAATGGTGCCGGTCGCCCCGCGGACCCCGACCCGTCCAGGGTGACCCTTGCTACCCGTCCCGGACCTGCGGTCCGTTGTGGCTTGTCACGGGCGGCGCCAGCCGCACATCAAACAGAGCCCCGCGCCCCTGAATGGTGCCGGTCGCCCCGCGGACCCCGGCCCGTCCAGGGTGACCCTTGCTGCCCGTCTCCGGACCTGCGGTCCGTGGTGGGCTTGTCGCGCCCCGCGGCGCCAGCCGCATATCGAATACAGCCCCGCGCCCCTGGTTGGTGCGGGCCGTCCCGCGTGGCCCGGCAATAATGCGGGCCATGCGGGAGTCGGTGGAAGAAAAATTGGTGCGGGAGCACACGGTGTTGGGGTGCGTGGTGGGGTTACGGGCGTATGGGTTGGGGGGTGGGGAGGGGGAACGGCGGGGGGTTTATGTGGCGCCGACGGAGTTGTTCTGGGGGTTGGAGAAGCCGCCGGAGCAGGTGAGGGGGGCGCGGGAGGGGGAGGTGGTGTGGGAGGTGGAGCGGGTGTGTGTGCTGGGGCTCGGGGCGGGGCCCGGGGTGCTGGAGTGTTTGTACTCGCCGGTGGTGGAGCGGGTGGAGGCGGTGGGGCGGGAGTTGCTCGAGGTGCGGGACGCGTTTTTGTCCCGGCGGGTACGGGAGACGTTCCGGGAGCAGGCGGACCGGTATTGGGGGCGGGCCGAGGCGGAGCTGCGAGAACGTGGGGTGCCGGGGTGGGGCCAGGGGATGCATCATCTGCGGCTGATGCTGGAGTGCCGTGATCTGCTGCGCACCGGGAGCTTGGCGGTGGACGCGGGGCCGCACCGGGAGCGGCTGCTCGCGGTGCGGAGGGGGGAGCGGACCTGGGAGGAGGTACGGGCCTGGGCCCGTACCCTGCGCGAGGAGGTGGACGCGGCGGCCGGCGGAAGCCCGCTGCCGACCGAGCCGGACCGGGCCCGGGTCGAGGACTTCCTGCGGCGGGTGCGGCGGGCCTCGGCGGTCGGCGAGCCGATCGGCGCCGAGGCGGTCACCACCGCGGCCGCCGCCCGTACGGTGTCCGGCACCGGTACGAGCGCGGGCCCCGGGGCCGCTCTGGTCGCGCCGGCCGGCTGACGTACGGTCCCGGGCCGCGCCCCCGCTCCTACAGGTCCACCTCACGCATGAGCATGCCGACCTCGGTGTTGGTCAGCCGGCGCAGCCAGCCGGACTTCTGGTCGCCGAGGGGGATGGGGCCGAAGCCGGTGCGGACCAGCTTGTCGACCGGGAAGCCGGCCTCGGCGAGCATGCGGCGCACGATGTGCTTGCGGCCCTCGTGCAGGGTGACCTCGACGAGGTAGTTCTTGCCGGTGTTCTGGACCACCCGGAAGTGGTCGGCGCGGGCCCAGCCGTCCTCCAGCTCGATGCCGTTCTTGAGCTGCTTGCCCAGGTCGCGGGGCAGCGGGCCCTGGATCGCGGCGAGGTAGGTCTTCTTCACGCCGTAGCGGGGGTGGGTGAGGCGGTGGGCCAGCTCGCCGTGGTTGGTGAGCAGGATGATGCCCTCGGTCTCGGTGTCCAGCCGCCCGACGTGGAACAGCCGGGTCTCCCGGTTGGTGACGTAGTCGCCCAGGCACTGCCGCCCGTCCGGGTCCTCCATGGTGGACACCACGCCGGCCGGCTTGTTGAGCGCGAAGAACAGATACGACTGGGTGGCGACGGTCAGCCCGTCCACCTTGACCTCGTCGTGGGCCGGGTCGACCCGCAGGCCCTGCTCCGTGACGATCCTGCCGTTGACCTCGACGCGCCGCTGCTCGATCAGCTCCTCGCAGGCCCGCCGCGAGCCCATGCCGGCCCGTGCCAGCACCTTCTGCAGCCGCTCGCCCTCCTGCTCGGCGCCGGGGAAGGTCTTGGGGAGCGCGGGCCGGGCCTTGTCGTGCCGCTGCCGGTTGCGCTCTTCGATCTGTGCCTCCAGCTCACGCGGCACCGCGGGCACGGTGCCCTTCCCGCGGTTGCCGGTGGCCTTGGGAGTTGTGCCCTTGGTACGGGGCATGCCGCCGGGACGGTTGGCGCCGGACTGGCCGGTGCTGCCTACGTCGTATCGGCGCTCCTCGGGGCGCGGCCGACGCGGGCGCGCCGGCCCGTCGGGAGCGCCCTCGCGCCGCTCCGGGGCCGATCCGCGCCGCTCCGGGGCCGATCCGCGGCGGTCCGGCGTGCCGGACCGCCGGTCCTGCCCGCTGCCGCTCCGGTCGGGGGCACCGCCACGGCGCTCCGGGGAGCCGCCGCCGGACCGCCGCCCGCCGGGCGTGCCGCCGCCGCGCCGGTCGCCGCCGCTCCCGCGGGGGGTCCGGTCGCCGCCGCTGTTCCTGTCACTGCTTCGCATCAAGATTCCGTAGTCGAGGTGTCGTCCGGAGCGTCCGGGTCGAACGACGGCAGCCCCTCCTGGGACTCCGCCTCGACCGCGTCCGCCTCCGGCAGGAACGGGGCGAGCTCGGGCAGCTCGTCGAGGCTGCGCAGGCCCATACGTTCCAGGAAGTAGTTCGTCGTCCTGTACAGGATCGCACCTGTCTCGGGTTCCGTCCCACCTTCTTCGATCAGCCCGCGCTGGAGCAGGGTGCGCATGACGCCGTCGCAGTTGACGCCGCGCACCGCGGAGACCCGGGACCGGCTGACCGGCTGTCGGTAGGCGACCACGGCCAGCGTCTCCAGCGCGGCCTGGGTGAGCCGGGCCTGCTGGCCGTCCAGGACGAACTTCTCCACGGCCGGGGCGAAGGCGGGCCGGGTGTAGAACCGCCAGCCGCCGGCCACCAGCCGCAGGTCGAAGCCGCGGCCCTCGCGGGTGTAGTCCTCGGACAGCTCGCGCAGCGCCTTGGCCACCGCCCTGCGCGGCCGGTCCAGCACCTTGGCCAGGTGATCCTCGGTGGCGGGCTCGTCCACCACCATCAGCACGGCCTCCAGGGCGGGCTTGAGCTCCAGCTCGGCGGTCGCCGCGGCGAGCAGGCCGGCGGGCGCCTCGGCGGTGCCTTCCGGGGTGCCCGGGTCCAGGCCGGCGGCCTTCGCGGTGAGGTCGGCGAGGTCGGTCATTCCTGCGCTCCGTTCGTGCGGTGCGGGTCCTGCGAGTCCTGCGTGCCGTTCGTACTGCCCTTGTCGCTCTTGCCGTCCTTGGCGTCCTTGCCTGCGTCGGGGGCGGCCTCGCGGTCGAACTCGTCGGTGACCAGCGGGGCGCCGGTGTCCTCGGCGGCGCCGGTCCAGCGGACCTGGAGGGCGCCCAGCGCCTCCTCCTGGTCCAGCGCGACGGCCTTCTCCCGGTAGAGCTCCAGCAGGGCAAGGAAGCGGGCGACGACGGTGAGGGTGTCGGGCGCGTCCTCGGTGAGTTCCACGAAGCTGGCCGCGCCCCGCTCCCGCAGCAGCGCGATCACGTGCTCGGCCTGCTCCCTGACGCTCACCAGCGGCGCGTGGATGTGGTCGACGTACACCTGCGGCTTCGGCTTGGGCTGCATCGCCTTCACCGCGAGGCGGGCGAACCGCTCCGGGCCGATGCTCAGCACGACCTCGGGCAGCAACTCCGCGTGCTGGGGCTCCAGGCCCACCGTCCGCGGGTGGCTCAGCGTCTCGTTCTCCAGCCGCTCGGCGAAGATCGCGGCGATCTGCTTGAACGCGCGGTATTGCAGGAGCCGCGCGAAGAGCAGGTCCCTGGCCTCCAGCAGCGCGAGGTCCGCCTCGTCCTCCACTTCCGCTGCGGGCAGCAGCCGGGCCGCCTTCAGGTCGAGCAGCGTGGCCGCCACCACCAGGAACTCCGTCGTCTGGTCCAGGTCCCAGTCCGGGCCCATCGCGTTGATGTACGCCATGAACTCGTTCGTGACCTTCGACAGCGCGACCTCGGTGACGTCCAGCTTGTGCTTCGAGATCAGTTGCAGCAGCAGGTCGAAGGGGCCCTCGAAGTTGGCGAGCCGCACGGTGAATCTGTTTGTCGGTTCAGTCGCCTCTTCCGCTGCCTCCCGCACGTCGGGACCGGCCTCAGCGGGTTCCGGTTCCGGCTCGGGCGCCGCCGTTACGGATTCTGGTGCCGGTTCCGGTACGGGTGCCGGTTCCTGTTCCGGTGCCTGTACGGGGGTCGGTGCCGGTTCCGGTTCCACCGTGGGTTCGGGCTTCGCCATGGGTTCCGGTTGCGCTGCCGCGCCACGGCCGAGCGTGCGGCGACGCGGGGCGACGGAGTCGTCGGAGGTGGTCGACATGGCGGTCCAGGGTGCGGGGGCTCTGACACGGCAGGCTATCGCGCGCCCGGGCGCGGCCGGAGTACCCGGGGCTGCGCATGCGCCGCGGGGCAACCATCAGGGGCGCTCCCGGCGAACCGCCCGTCGCCAGGCGGGCCCAGGGCTACTCCCGGCGAGCCCCACGCAGTGGTCAGCGGCCCCTGAGGCGGCGGACCAGGATGCTCGCGTCGCCGCGGGATTCGAGGTCGGCGAGGACGACGGCGACGGCTTCGCGGACGATGCGGCCGCGGTCGATGGCCAGGCCGTGCTCGCCGCGAAGGACAAGGCGGGCGTGCTCGAGGTCCATGAGTTCCTCGGCGGAGACGTAGACGGTGATCTTCTCGTCGTGGCGCTCGCGTCCGCTTGGGCGGCGGTTCTGGCGGGGGGCCTTGCGGCGGGCGGGGGCGGGGGCCTGCGGGTTGGCGGTGATCGGGGGCGGGACGGGGGCGCGGTCCGGGCGGTCCTGCGAAGGGACGGCGGGGGTGACGGGCGGGACCTGGGGGGTGACGGTGGCGGTCACGGTGGGGGCGCCCGCGGCGGCCGTGGGCACACCGGAGCGGTCCCCGGTGAGCGGGCGGCGGGCGTGCGTGGAGGTGTCGCGGCCGGCTTCTGCGGCGGCCCGCGGTCCCGCCTCGCCGTCCGCGCCCTGTGACCGGCTGTCGTCGTCCTCGTCGGGGACGGGCCGCAGCCGTGCTTCGCCCTGTGCCGCGCCGTTGTCCTCGCCACTGGTGTGCTGCCGCGGTGTCGGTGCCTGGAGTGCGGCTCCCCCGGTGGTCCGGAACAGTTCGTCGGCGCCCGGCAGACTCACTCGGCGTGGCACCGGGCGAGCACCTCCCTGGCGAGCTGGCGATAGGCGGCGGCGCCGACGGAGTTGGAGGCGTAGGTGGTGATCGGCTCGCCGGCCACGGTGGTCTCGGGGAACCGTACGGTCCGGCCGATCACGGTGTGGAAGACGTGGTCGTCGAAGGCCTCGACCACGCGGGCCAGCACCTCGCGGCTGTGCACGGTCCTGGAGTCGTACATCGTGGCGAGGATGCCGTCGAGCTCCAGCTCGGGGTTGAGCCGCTCGCGGACCTTCTCGATGGTCTCGGTGAGCAGGGCGACACCGCGCAGCGCGAAGAACTCGCACTCCAGCGGGACGATCACCGAGTGCGCCGCGGTGAGGGCGTTGACGGTGAGCAGGCCGAGCGAGGGCTGGCAGTCGATGACGATGTAGTCGTAGTCGGCCATGAGCGGCTTCAGGGCGCGCTGGAGCGCGGACTCCCGGGCCACCTCGCTGACCAGCTGGACCTCGGCGGCGGACAGGTCGATGTTGCTGGGCAGCAGGTCCATGCCGGGCACGGCGGTCTTCAGCAGCACCTCGTCGGCGGCGAGACCGCGTTCCATCAGCAGGTTGTAGACCGTGATGTCGAGTTCCATCGGGTTGACGCCGAGGCCCACCGACAGCGCGCCCTGCGGGTCGAAGTCGACCAGCAGCACCCGGCGGCCGTACTCGGCCAGCGCGGCGCCCAGGTTGATGGTGGAGGTGGTCTTGCCGACCCCGCCCTTCTGGTTGCACATCGCCACGATCTTGGCGGGGCCGTGGTCGGTGAGCGGGTTGGGGATCGGGAAGTACGGCAGGGGCCGGCCGGTGGGGCCGACGCGCTCGCGCCGCTGCCGCGCCGCGTCCGGGGCGAGGGTGGCGGCGTACTCGGGGTCCGGCTCGTACTCGGCGTCCGGGTCGTAGAACTGACCGTCCTGCAGGTCGTCGTCGTTGTCGAACGGACCCGAGTCGTAGATGTTCCGGGCCTCGGTGGACGGTTCGGACCGCCGGGACTCAAAGGTACGAACCGCGACGGAACCAGCGGTCATTCCTGGTTGACCACCTCCGGGAGCAAATGTCGACTCGTTCACAAGTCGTCTTACCTCCTTGGTGACCAGGAAATTTCTAGACAGGTCAGCGTGGTGACACAGCCGACGTTCCGCGACTCTATGGCGTGTCGGCGGTTCGCAGCAACACAATCCGCCGGACACGGCACGATGTGTCGATAACGGAACGCCCTTCTGTCAAGGGTGCAAGCAGACGAACGGCCGGGTCTCATTGGTCAAGACCCGGCCGTTGGCGCGCAGTTGACGCGGCCCGGCAATTCAGCCGAGCAGAGTGTGCAGGTCCACGGAGGTGAGGCCGTGCGCCTCGGCCACCGGACCGTAAACCACCTGTCCCTCATGGGTGTTGAGTCCGCGGGCGAGTGCCGCGTCACGCCGCAGTGCCTCCTGCCAGCCGAGGTTGGCCAGTTCCACGACGTAGGGCAGGGTCGCGTTGGTCAGCGCATAGGTGGAGGTGTTGGGCACCGCGCCGGGCATGTTGGCCACGCAGTAGAACACCGAGTCGTGCACCGTGAAGGTGGGTTCGGCGTGCGTGGTGGGGCGCGAGTCCTCGAAGCAGCCGCCCTGGTCGATGGCGATGTCGACCAGCACCGAGCCGGGCTTCATCCGCGACACCAGCTCGTTGCTCACCAGCTTGGGCGCCTTTGCGCCGGGGATCAGCACCGCGCCGATGACCAGGTCCGCCTCCAGGACGGCCTGCTCCAGGGACAGCGAGTTGGACGCCAGGGTCTGCACCCGGTTGCCGAACACCTTGTCGGCCTCGCGCAGCTTGTTGACGTCCTTGTCGAGCAGGGTGACGTGGAAGCCGAGACCCAGCGCGATGGTGGCCGCGTGCCAGCCCGAGACGCCGGCGCCGATGACGACGGCGATGCCGGACTTCACGCCGGGCACGCCGCCCGGCAGCACGCCGCGGCCGCCGTGCGAGCGCATCAGGTGGTAGGCGCCGACCTGCGGGGCGAGCCGGCCGGCCACCTCGGACATCGGGGCCAGCAGCGGCAGGTGGCGGCCGGCGGTCTCGACCGTCTCGTAGGCGATCGCGGTGGTGCCTGACTCCAGCAGTGCGGTGGTGCACTCGCGGGAGGCGGCCAGGTGCAGGTAGGTGAAGAGGACCTGGTCCTTGCGCAGCCGGTGGTACTCCTCGGCGACCGGCTCCTTGACCTTCAGCAGCAGGTCCGCGGTCGCCCACACCTCGTCGGCGGTGGGCAGGACGGCGGCGCCGGCCGCGGTGTACTCCGCGTCGGGGATGGAGGAGCCCGTGCCCGCGCCCTGTTCGACGACGACCTGGTGTCCGTTGCGAACGAGTTCGTGCACTCCGGCCGGGGTGATGGCCACGCGGAACTCGTTGTTCTTGACCTCGCGGGGGATGCCCACCTTCACGTCGATCACGGTCCTTGCACTCAGGGGTACTGGAGGTTGTCCAGACATGGTGCGAGAAGGCACGACACGTCGGACCTGACCGCGTTGTGTGCGGCGAGGCCCAGTCTAGTGAAGGAGGAGCCGCTGTCCAGCCTTACAAAGTGGTGGGTTCAGCGGAGAGCGTTGGCAGTTTCGTAGGCTGGTGGCCGAAACCGCATGAAGCCGGGCGGACGGCGCGGACGGCCCCGACCAGGTGGAAGGCCTGCCGGAGGACCGCCGGAAGGGCCCCCGGGGGGGCCGCTCGGGAAGGTCGAGCGGAACGGACGCTCAGAAGGGCGGCAGTTCGCCGGGCCGCAGCAGCTTCGCGGCCGCCGCGCGGTGCAGCCGGGAGCCGGCCGGGTCGCCGAGCCGGCCCAGGGTGTCGGCCAGCCGCAGCAGCACGGCCGCCTCCAGTCGCCGCTCGCCGGCCTGCCGGGCCCAGTACAGGGCGTCGCGGCAGGTGCGCAGGGCGTCCTCGGGGTGGCCCGCGTACTCCTGCACCCGGGCCACCTCGGTGAGCGCGCGGGCCTGCGCGCCGAGGTCACCGAGCCGTCGGTGCACCCCGGCGGCCGAGCGCCATTCGCGCAGCGCGGGCCCGTAACGGCCCAGATACGTGAGCACCGCGCCGATCCGGGCGTGCAGCCGGGCCTGGTGGGGAAGTTCACCGCGGGCCTGGCGCAGTGCGAGGGCCCGGCCGAACCAGTCGGTGGCCCGCGGCAGGTCCTGGAGTTCCAGGTAGGTGCCGCCCAGGGCCTCCAGCGCGCGGCCCTCCGCTTCGGTGTCGTCGCCGGCCCGGGCCGCGTCCAGTGCCCTGCGGTACGTCTCCAGCGCCCTCTGCGGGCGGCCGGCCTCCGCGTCGAGGTCGGCGATGTTGATCAGGGCGGCCGCGGTCTCCCGGTGCAGGCCGCGCCGACGGGCGACGTCGAGCACCAGGCGGTGCAGTTCGTACCGCTCGGCCGCGGTGGCCCCGGCCCCGCCGGGCCAGGCGGCCAGGGTACGGACCAACGCGGCGATCAGCCGCCGGGCCAGGGTGTCCAGGTCGCCGTCCGTGACGGCCGAGCGGGCCGCGGCCATCAGCGCCGGCCGCTTCTCCCGCAGCCACTGGGCGGCGGCCGCGGCGGAGGCGAACCTGAGGGCAGGGGGCAGCCCGTCGGCCGGCGACTCCCCGGCCAGCGCGGCCCGGCACGACTGCAGCAGCCGTACGGTGCGCTCCAGCATCCGGGCCCGGGCCAGTTGCACGTCCTCCGGGCGGTCCCGGGCGGCCAGTTCGGCCCGCAGCAGCGGCGCCAGGCAGTCGGGTACGGCGTAGCGCCCGTCGGCGCCGCCGAGCAGGCCGCCGGCGGTGAAGTCGGAGAGCGTGGCCTCCGCGGCCGCCACCGAGCAGCCGACCAGCGCGGAGGCGACCTGCGCGTCCACCACGCCGGCCGGGGCCAGCACCAGCAGCCGCAGCATCCGGGCGGCGACGGCCGGCAGATCCTGGTGCACCAGCCGGAAGGCCCGGACCAGTTCGCCGGGGGCGGGGGGCTTCGGGGCGGGATCTGCGGTCTCGGTGTCGTCCCGGGTGTCCTTGCCGTCCCCCTCACCTGCGCCGTCGTGTTCGGCGCGGTCCGGGGCGGCGGCGGTGACCGGTGTGTCCGGCGTTTCCCGCAGCCTTTTGACGGCGTCGGCCATCGAGGTGCGGGGGCGTTCGGCGAGCCAGGCGCCGACCAGGCGCAGCGCGGTGGGGTGACCGGCGGTCTCCTGCACCAGGGCCTCGGCGGCGCGCGGGTCATTGGTCACCCGGGTCGGGCCGATCGTACGGGCCAGCAGCGCGACCCCCGCGGGCGTGTCGAGGCCGCCCAGCGTGCACGGCCGCACATCGGGCACGCCGAACAGCGGCCCGTCCGAGGTGACCACCACCAGGCTGCCCGCCGCCCGCGGCAACAGCTCCGCCACCTGGTCGGCCCCCCGGGCCCCGTCCAGCACGACGAGCACCCGCCGCCCCTCCGTCCGGGCCCGCCACTGCGCGACAGGGCCGCCCGCGGCTTCCTGCCCGGACGCCGCCTGCGGACCCTCGGACGGCTTCGGGTCCGGCCGATCCGTCGCGGTCGGTACGGCGGCGGCGGTCGCGGACCCTCCGGCCGCCGGGGGCGCGGGCACGGACGTGGACGCGGACGCGGACGCAGACGCGGCGGAAGACCGTACGGCGGACGCGGACGTAGCGGACGTACGGTCCGTCGCCGGTGCGCCGGGCGGGGACGGCTGCCGTGCCGGGGCCGGTGCGGCCAGCAGGGCGCGGGCGACCCGGTCCGGGGAAAGGGGGGCGCCGGAGGGCGCGGTGAGGGTGACGAAGAAGGCGCCGTCGGGGTAGTCGGCGGCGACTTCCCGGGCCAGGCGCAGGGCGAGGGCGGTGCGGCCGGTGCCGGGGCGGCCGACGACCAGGAGGACCCGGGCCCGGGGCTCGGCGGGGCCGCCGGGGGTGGTGAGGCCGGGGCGGGCGATGTCGGCGCGCAGTTGGGCCAGTTCCCGGGTGCGGCCGACGAAATGGGCCGGGGGCGCGGGCAGCGCCCACGCGGCCCGGGGGACGGTCCCGGCGTCCCGCTCCGCGCCGGTGGGCTCCGCTGTCGCGGGGTCCTCCGCCGGGGAGGCGTTGAGCGCCTGGTCCGTCACGGGGTCACGCTCCGGGCACGTCGAGTGGCTGACGAGTGGCTGGCCCGTCGAGCCTAGTTCACCCGCGGCCCCCGGTTCCCGGCCATGACGCGGCCCGCCACCGGCAAATGATCACTCCATCGGATCATCGGTCCGGCACGGTTGACGAGCCCGCCGCACAGCCCTGCCCGGGCCCCGGCGAGGCCGAACGAGCGTCACCAGGAGGTCGGGCAGGCGCCGGGCAGATTTCAGGCAGACAGGACGCCGGACCGGCACGCCCGGCCCTTTCGGGCCGGGCGGCAGCCCAGCCGTACGCTCCCCGCTCTCTTACCGCCTATGCCGCGAAGGGCCGGGCCGGCCACGGCGCCTCGGCGGGGCGCAGCGCATCGAGGCCGCCGTCGGCGGCGAGTGCGGCCTGGACGGCGAGCACGCCGACCACCAGGCAGGTGTTGTGCAGGTCACCGGCAAGCGCGCCGCGGACCAGGTCGGCCAGCGAAGCCCGGGCCACCTCCATGTCGGCCTCCTCCTCGGAGACCTCGAAGCGCTCGCCGTCCGCCTCGGACAGCTCGCGGGCCAGGAAGATCCGTACCGCCTCGTCGCTGCCGCCCGGGCTGGTGTAGACGTCGGTCAGCACCCGCCAGTCCTCGGCCTTGACGTGCGCCTCCTCGTACAGCTCGCGCTGGGCGGCGTGCAGCGGGTTCTCGCCGGGGACGTCGAGCAGGCCCGCCGGGATCTCCCACAGCTTGTGCCGGACCGGGTGCCGGTACTGCCGCAGCACCAGCACGCGGCCTTCCTCGTCGAGGGCCAGGACGGCCACCGAGCCGGGGTGGACCTGGTAGTCCCGGGTGGCGGTGGAGCCGTCGGGCATCACCACGTGGTCGCTGCGGACGCCGGTCTTGCGGCCGGTGAAGGGGGTGCCGGTCTCGGTGACCGGCCACTCCTCCGGGGTGTCCTTGAGCATGTCAGCCTTCCTGCCGCTTGGCGGCCTGCACCGCCACCGCCGCCTTGACCAGCCCGGCGAACAGCGGGTGGGGGCGGGTGGGGCGGGACTTCAGTTCGGGGTGCGCCTGGGTCGCCACCAGGTACGGGTGCACCTCCCGGGGATACTCCACGTATTCCACCAGAGTGTTGTCGGGGGATGTCCCGGAGAAGACGATTCCGGTCTTCTTCTCCAGCTCGGCCCGGTAGGTGTTGTTCACCTCGTAGCGGTGCCGGTGGCGTTCCTCGACATAGGGCTGGTCGCCGTAGACCTCGCGGACGATGGAGCCCTCGGCGAGCTTGGCGGGATAGGTGCCCAGCCGCATGGTGCCGCCGAGGTCGCCCTTGCCGCCGACGATGTCGAGCTGCTCGGCCATGGTGGAGATCACCGGGTGGGCGGTGGCCGGGTCGAACTCGGTGGAGTTGGCGTCGTCGATGCCGGCCAGGTTGCGGGCGGCCTCGATCACGATGCACTGCAGGCCCAGACACAGGCCGAGCAGCGGAATGCCCTGCTCGCGGGCGTAGGTGATCGCCATCACCTTGCCCTCCACGCCGCGCTCGCCGAAGCCGCCGGGCACGCAGATCCCGTCCACGTCGCCGAGCTGCACGGCGGCCCCTGCCGGGGTCTTGCAGTCGTCGGAGGTGACCCACTTGATGTTGACCTTGGCCAGGTTGGCGAAACCGCCGGCCCGCAGCGCCTCGGTGACCGACAGATAGGCGTCGGGCAGGTCGATGTACTTGCCGACCAGGGCGACGGTGACCTCGTGCTCGGGCTCGTGCACCCGCTTGAGCAGGTCGTCCCAGCGGGACCAGTCCACGTCGCGGAACGGCAGGTCCAGCCGGCGGACCACGTAGGCGTCCAGGCCCTCGGCGTGCAGCACCTTGGGGATGTCGTAGATGGACGGCGCGTCGATGGCGGCGACCACCGCGTCCTCGTCCACGTCGCACATCAGCGAGATCTTGCGCTTGATCGCGGAGGGCACCTCGCGGTCGGCGCGCAGCACAATGGCGTCGGGCTGGATGCCGATGCTGCGCAGGGCGGCCACCGAGTGCTGGGTGGGCTTGGTCTTGAGCTCGCCGGAGGGGCCGATGTAGGGCAGCAGCGAGATGTGCACCACGAACACGTTGTCGCGGCCCACCTCGTGCCGCACCTGGCGCACCGATTCCAGGAACGGCAGCGACTCGATGTCGCCGACGGTGCCGCCGACCTCGGTGATCACCACGTCCACGTCGTCGGTGGCCATCCGCCGGATCCGCGACTTGATCTCGTTGGTGATGTGCGGGATGACCTGCACGGTGTCGCCCAGGTACTCGCCGCGCCGCTCCTTGGCGATGACCGTGGAGTACACCTGGCCGGTGGTGACGTTGGCCGAGCCGGCCAGGTTGACGTCCAGGAAGCGCTCGTAGTGGCCGATGTCGAGGTCGGTCTCGGCACCGTCGTCGGTGACGAAGACCTCACCGTGCTGGAACGGGTTCATGGTGCCGGGGTCGACGTTCAGGTACGGGTCGAGCTTCTGCATGGTGACCCGAAGGCCGCGTGCCTTCAGCAGCGCGCCGAGGCTGGACGCGGTCAGCCCCTTGCCGAGCGAGGAGGCCACGCCACCGGTGACGAAGATGTGCTTGGTCGTCGTGGATTTCGGCGCAAGTGCCAAGAGGGGGCTCCCGTGGTCGTCAGGTGAGGTCGGGCGCTGTCCCTGCCGGGAGCGCCGTCGCGGCGGTTCAGTGGTTCATCCCACCGGCCCACGGGCTACCAGGGTATCAGCGACGTCACCTGACCCGGCCGGGCGGCACGGGGCCCGTGCCTGCTCGCAGGGGTGTGCGGAGGCACGCAGCGGGCGGGTGAGGGGCGCGCGGGAGCGGCCCGCCGCGTTGTCGGCGGCAAGGATACGAGCACGGCATGGGGGTACGTGCGGGCCGTGCAGTGGGTACACCCGACCGGCCCAGCGAAGATCGCAATGACGCGCGCACGGCGTGCGCCGACGACGTATCCTGCTCGAACGCATTGCGCGAGCCGACCGGCATGGCACCATCCCCGCCCTCCTCCGGATCCTGAGCTCGTCACAGATCCCAGACCGCTAGACCGTCCCGTGGGGGGCGGGCCGTGTTCGACTGGAGTTGCACGTGGCAGGGCGTATCGAGGACTACGCACTCATCGGTGACATGCAGACCGCAGCGCTGGTCTGCAACAACGGCACTGTCGACTGGCTGTGCCTGCCGCGCTTCGATTCCCCGGCGATCTTCGCGGGGCTGCTCGGCACCGAGGAGCACGGTTTCTGGCGGCTGGGGCCGGCGCACCGCAAGGGCACCGAGCCCCCGCGGGCGACCCGCCGCAGGTACCGCGGCGACTCCCTGGTGCTGGAGTCGGAGTGGGACACCTGGCGCGGCACGGTCCGCGTGATCGACTTCATGCCGCCGCGCGACGGCGCACCGCAGCTCGTCCGGATAGTGGAAGGGGTCAGCGGCCGGGTGCCGATGTGCTCCACGCTGCGGATGCGGTTCGCGTACGGCAAGGTCACCCCGTGGGTGCACAAGGTCGGCGACCGTACGGTGGCGGTGGCCGGCCCGGACTCGGTCTGGCTGGACACCGAGGTGGAGACCTACGGGCAGGACCTGACCACGTACTCCGAGTTCACCGTGGCGCCCGGCGACCGGGTGGCGTTCACCATCAGCTGGGAGCCCTCGCACAAGCCGCAGCCGTCGCTGCCGGAGCCGGAGGTGGCGCTCGCCAACACCGAGGCGTTCTGGCGCGAGTGGGTGGAGCAGTGCACGTACACCGGCCCGTACCGCGAGGCCGTGGTCCGTTCGCTGATCACCCTGAAGGCCCTGACGTACGCGCCGACCGGCGGCATCGTTGCGGCCCCGACGACATCGTTGCCGGAGGACATCGGCGGCGTGCGCAACTGGGACTACCGCTTCACCTGGCTGCGGGACGCGGCGATCACCCTGTCCTCGCTGCTGCGCACCGGCTACCGCGAGGAGGCCCGCGCCTGGCGCGAGTGGCTGCTGCGCGCGGTGGCCGGCGACCCGGAGAACCTGCAGATCATGTACGGCATCGCGGGCGAACGCGAGCTGGGCGAGAACGATCTGGAGTGGCTGCCCGGGTACGAGAACTCCCGCCCGGTGCGGATCGGCAACGGCGCCGCCCACCAGCTCCAGCTCGACGTGTACGGCGAGGTCACCGAGGCGCTGCACCTGGGCCACATGACCGGCCTGGCCCGCAGCGACTACGCGAGCATCCTGCAGCTGAAGCTGATCCAGTACCTGGAGAAGCACTGGAACGAGCCGGACGAGGGCATCTGGGAGGTGCGCGGCCCGCGCCGCCATTTCGTGCACTCCAAGGTGATGGCCTGGGTGGCGGTGGACCGCACGGTCAAGCTGATCGAGTCCGGCGAGGCGGACGGCCCGCTGGAGCGGCTGAAGGACCTGCGGGACGAGATCCACTACGACGTGTGCGAGAAGGGCTACGACAAGGAGCGCAACACCTTCACCCAGTCGTACGGCTCCAAGGAGCTGGACGCCTCGCTGCTGCTGATCCCGCAGATGGGCTTCCTGCCGCCGGACGACAAGCGGGTGATAGGGACCATCGAGGCGATCCAGCGGGAGCTGTCCACTCCCGACGGCTTCGTGCTGCGCTACCCCACCACCAGCGGCGAGGACAACGTGGACGGGCTGCCGGGCGACGAGGGGGCCTTCCTGGCCTGCTCGTTCTGGCTGGCGGACGACCTGGCGATGATCGGCCGGGTGGAGGAGGCCCGCAAGCTGTTCGAGAAGCTGCTGGCGCTGCGCAACGACCTGGGGCTGCTGGCCGAGGAGTGGGACCCGCGGCTGAAGCGGCAGGTGGGCAACTTCCCGCAGGCGTTCAGCCATGTGCCGCTGATCGACACCGCACTGCGGCTGACGGCGGCCGGGGCGTTCCGCTCCTGACCCGGCGCGCGCCGCTTGCGGTCCGCCCGGCGCCGGAACGGTCCTGCGGGCCGCGGCGATGCTGCGATCGGACCGGGCGCCCGGGCGCCTGGTTCAGCCGCGCTGCATCAGCTCGTCGTAGACGCTGAGCACCTGGGCGACCGTGTCGTCCTCGGTGGGCCAGGTCGCTGCCTGGGCACGGCCGGCCGCGGCCAGGGCGGTACGGCGGGCGGGGTCGGCGAGCAGCCCGGTGACCGCGCGGGACAGCGCGACCGGGTCGCCGTACGGCACCAGGACGGCGGCGTCACCGACGAGTTCGGGGGTGCCGCCGACGGCGGTGGCGACCAGCGGCACCCCGGCGAACAGCGCCTCCTGGGCGAGCAGCGAGCGTGCCTCCCAGCGGCTGGGCAGCACCGCGAGATCCGCGGCGGCCAGCAGTTCCGGTACGTCGTCGCGGCGGCCCAGCAGCAGCACCGGCAGGTGCTCGGTGGCGATCCTGCGCTCCAATTCGGCGCGTTCCCCGCCCTCGCCGGCGATGACGACCAGCGGCCGGTGGTCCAGCCCGGCCCAGCGGCCGGCCGCGTCGAGCAGCACCTCGTGGCCCGCGTCGCGCTCCAGCCGGCCCACGGACAGCACCAGGGGGCGGTCCACCGCGCCGACGTCGGCGCGGATCTTGTGGATCAGCCGGTCGGTGTCGGCCGGCGGGCGGGGCGGGGCGGACGGGCGCGGCACTGACACCGGGGCCAGCCGCGCGTCCCGGGCGCCGTGCCCGCGGGCCCGGTCCACCAGGTCCGAGGAGACGCCCAGCACCACGGTGGCGCCGCGCACCGACCGCCGCTCCAGCCAGCGCAGCATCATGCCCTTGCGGCCGTCGGCGGGGGGCTCCGCGCCGTGCCAGGTGACCACCAGCGGGGTGCGGCGGCCGCCGAGCGCCATGGCGGCGAGCAGCCCGGCCCGCAGCCCATGGGCGTGCACCACCGCGGCGCCGGTGAACGCGGCTCGCAGCGCGGCGATCGCGGGCGCGTCGGCCGCGCCCCGGCGGCCGATGTCCACCGCCAGGAACCGCGCCCCGGTGGCGGGGATGGCGTAGTCGCGTCCGGCCAGGGCCGGACCGCAGACGGTGACCTCGACTCCGCGGGCGACCAGGCCCCCGGCCAGCGAGCTGACGTGCGCTCCGGCAGCCGCGCCCAGCACATGGACCGTGTGCAGCGGTCCGTGCGACAGGTGCGGCGGGGTCGGGGTACTGCTGCTCACGCGGGGTTCGGCTCCTGAGTGTGCGACGGGTGCGGGTCCGGCGCCGGCCGACCGCCGGCACCGGCCGGGGCCTGCGACGTCCCGTCAAGAATGCCAGGTCGTGGGCGGGGCCCCGCGGTCGCGGGCGCGCTCGGGCCCGCCCACCCGGAACAGGGATCACCCGAACGGGTGAGCAGAGAGGCCTGTGGGACCAACCTGCCGGAAGACGGGGGCATTCCACAACTTGCCTCGGGTGGCGATCCGGTCGCCGGCCGCGGTGAGGGCGACCACGCCCGTGGCGTGCAGCAGCAGTCCGGGGCGGCCGTTGGCGACGGCGATGGCCGCGCCCAGGGCGGCGCCGAGCGCGTGGGCGCCGGCCTGGCCGAGCCGGGTGCGTTCGGTCAGCCCGTCGCGCAGGGCCGCCGCCGCAGCGCCGACCGGGGCCGCGGCGAGGACCGCCCCGGGGCCGTGCCGCAGCAGGCCGGGTGCCCCGGCCGCGATCACCGCCTTGGCGGCCCGGCCGGGCGAGCCGTCCAGCAGGCTCACCCCGTGCGCGGCGCCCGCGATCACCACCGCGGTCAGCACCTGGTCCAGCGGGCTCGCCTTGAGCACCGTGCCGGCGACCAGCCCGGCCGCCCCGATGCCGAGCAGTTTCACCCCGCCGGACGTCAGCCGCCCCTCCCCCAGCGCGGTGAGCTGCGCCCGCAGCCCCGCCGGGGATCCGGAGCCGCCGCGCGCGGCGTACGCACGGCTGCGTCGGCGGCCGTACCCGCCCTGCCCGAAGGGTGGCGCGTAACCGGTGACGAAGGAGGCGTACGGGCCGCCGGGCGGGCGCAGGAAGACGGCACCGCGTCGGCCGCCCTTGCGGCTGCCCCAGCGGGAACCGCCGGACGTGCCGAACCCGGGGAACCCGCCGAACCCGCCGCCATGGGCGCCGGAAACGCCGGACCGCTGCCCCCCGTAATTGCCGCGCCCATCGGTGCCTCCGCCGCTGTAGGTGCCGAGGCCGCCCGACCCGTGGCCGTCGTGATCGCCGGAGGAGTCCGCGGCGGCACGGTGATCGCCATAGGCGCCGCACAGGCCGGCCACCAGGGCAGCGCCGGTGGCGGCCAGCCGGGCCCGCACGCTCACCCCGCCGGCCCCGCCGATCGCGGCCGCGGCGCCACCGGCCACGGCCAGCCCGCCGAACAGCTCCACGCCGCGCCCGGCGTCGCTCACCCGCAGCCAGGCGCCGGTTTCGGCCGGCGGCCTCCTGCGCAGCGATCGGTACGCGGCCCGGGTCGCCCCCGCCGCGGCCAGGCCCACCGAGATCCGCCCGGCCCGGCGGGTCCACCGCCGCCCTCTGCTCACCCGTCTGCCTCCCCGAGGTGGTGCGCCCCGGCCGGGACGCACGGCTCTTCCCGCCGCCAGGGCGGGCCTTCCCGCCTCCAGGACGGGCGACCGGGGCCACGGGTTCCGCCGGTGGCCCGGCTGTTCCCGGCCCGCGGGCGGCGGCACCGCCCGCGGCTGGCGTACGACATGCGCGACGCGGCGTACCCGCCCGCCCGCGCCACCGGCACGTTCGCGCGACCGCCGCTTCGTACGCGTCGCCCGCCCACCGCCCCGGCGCCTTTCGCGCCGTCATGGCGACGGATTTCCGCTCCGGCTCAGCGTGCTGCCTTCGCGGCCTCCAGCAGTTCCTCCGCGTGGGCCCGGCCCAGTTCCGAATCCTCCAACCCCGCGAGCATGCGGGAGAGTTCCCGGACCCGGGCCTCGCCTTCCAGGACGGTGACGCCGCTGCGGGTGACCGAGCCGTCGTTGGTCTTCTCCACCAGCAACTGCCGGTCGGCGAAGGCGGCCACCTGCGGGAGGTGGGTGACGACCACGACCTGGGCGGTGCGGGCCAGCCGGGCCAGCCGCCGGCCGACCTCGACCGCGGCCTTGCCGCCGACACCGGCGTCGACCTCGTCGAAGAGGTAGGTGGGCACCGGGTCGGAGCCGGCGAAGACCACCTCGACGGCGAGCATGACCCGGGACAGCTCGCCGCCGGACGCGCCCTTGGCGATGGGCCGGGCCGGGGAGCCGGGGTGCGGGGCGAGCAGCAGCTCGACCTCGTCGGCGCCTGCCAGCCCGAAGACCACCGCGCGCCCGCCGACTTCGATGCCGTGCTCGGGCTCCGGCGACTCGGTCTGCCGCAGCGCGACGGTGACCCGGGCGTGCGGCATGGCGAGTTCGGCGAGTTCGGCGGTGACGGCGGCCGCGAACCGATCGGCGGCCTCGGCCCGGGCGTCGCTCAGCTCCTGGGCGAGGGTGCCGAGTTCGCCGCGCAGCGCGTCGCGTTCGGCGGTCAGCTCGGCGATCCGGTCGTCGTCGCCCTCCAGTTCCAGCAGCCTGGTGGCGCTCTGCTGGGCCCAGGCCAGCACCGCGTCGATGTCCTGGCCGTATTTGCGCACCAGGTGCGAGAGCTGGGCCCGGCGCTCCTCGACCGCGGCCAGCCGCAGCGGGTCGGCGTCCAGGTTGTCGGCGTATCCGGCCAGTTCACCGGCCACGTCGGCGAGCAGGATGCCGATCTCGCCGAGCCGGCCGGCCAGCGCGGACAGCACCGGGTCGTGGGCGCTGACCGCGTCCAGGGCACGCTGGGCGCCGGCCACCAGGGTGCCGGCGTCCACTCCCTCGGGGTCCTCGGGGTTGCCCGCCATGGCGGCGTGCGCGGCCGTGGCTGCGGCGGCCAGCGCCTCGGCGTGGCCGAGCCGCTCGGCTTCCGCGGCCAGTTCCGCGTCCTCGCCGGGCTGCGGCTCGGCCGCCGCGACCTCCTCGACGCCGAACCGCAGCAGATCCGCCTCCTGGGCGCGTTCCCGGGCCCGGGTGGTCAGCTCGTCCAAGTCGGCGGCGACCGTGCGCAGCCGCCGGTAGGCGGCGGCGTACTTGGCCAGCGGCGCCGCGACCGCGTCCCCGGCGTACCGGTCCAGCGCCTCGCGCTGCCGGGCCGGGCGCAGCAGGCCCTGCTGGTCGGTCTGGCCGTGCACGGCGACCAGGTCGTCGGCGAGTTCGCCGAGCAGCCCGACCGGCACCCCGCGCCCGCCGACATGGGCGCGGGAGCGGCCCTCGGCGGAGACGGTGCGGCTGATCAGCAGCGTGCCCTCGTCCAGCTCCGCGCCCGCCTCCTCGGCCCGCACCAGGGCGCGCGCGCCCTGGTCGAGGACGATCCGGCCCTCGACCACGGCCTGCTTCTGGCCGATCCGCACGAGGGCGGGGTCGGCCCGCCCGCCGAGCAGCAGGCCCAGGCTGGTGACGACCATGGTCTTGCCCGCACCGGTCTCACCGGTCACCGCCGTGAACCCGGGTGACAGTTCCACCACGGCGTCCTCGATGACTCCCAGCGACCGGATCCGCATTTCCTCCAACACGGATACGACCATACGAGGTTTGCGGCGCCCGGCGCGACGGCCGTCCCCCGCGGATCCGCCGCCGGCCTATACGGGCGCGCCGCGCCAGCCCGCCACGGGCAGGGCGAACTTCGCCACCAGGCGGTCGGTGAAGGAGGCGTGGTGGAGCCTGGCCAGCCGGACCGGGACCGCGCCGCGGCGCACCTCGACGCGGGCGCCGGCCGGCAGTTCCACGGTGCGGCGGCCGTCGCACCACAGCACGCCGTGCGGGGTCTCCGGCTGCACCTCGACGGCCAGCACCGAGCGCGGCGAGGTGAGCAGCGGCTTGGCGAACAGGGCGTGCGCGCTGATCGGCACCATCAGCAGCGCCTCCACCTCCGGCCAGACCACCGGGCCGCCGGCGGAGAAGGCGTAGGCGGTGGAGCCGGTGGGAGTGGCGCACACCACGCCGTCGCAGCCGAAGCGCGAGACCGGCCGGCCGTCGACCTCGGTGACGACCTCGAGCATCCGCTCCCGGGACGCCTTCTCCACCGACGCCTCGTTCAGCGCCCAGTCGGTGTGCACGATCCGCCCGTCGGTGCGGACCAGCACATCGAGTGTCATGCGTTCCTCGACCTCGTACTCCTTGGTGACGACGCGGTCCACCACCTTGTCGAGGTCGTCGCGCTCGGCCTCGGCGAGGAAGCCGACCCGGCCGAGGTTGACGCCGAGCATCGGCACCCCGGAGGCGCGGGCGAACTCCGCGCCGCGCAGCAGGGTGCCGTCGCCGCCCAGGACGATGATCAGTTCGCAGCCCTCGACCGCCGCCGGGCCGATCTCCTCGACCAGCTCCACCTTGTCCGGCAGCGGCAGGTCGGCGGCCTCGCCGGCCAGCAGCCGCACCCCGATGCCGCACCGCATCAGGCCGAGCACGACCCGCTCGGCGCTGCGGACGGCCGCGGGCCGCCCGGTGTGGGCGAGGAGGAAGACGGTGCGGTCCTGCGGCTCGCAGCCCTCGGCCAGCTCCACCGGGGCCGGCGCCTCGGACATCTCGGACACCCCAGTCGGCTCAGGCACCTCAGTCGCCTCGGTCACGTCGGTCACGTTCGTCAACGGGGCCCCTCCGCCACAGCTCGGTCCACGTCGGCCGGGTCCAGCGCGGGCGCGCCGGCGCGCAGCCACAGAAAGTACTCCACGTTCCCGGACGGACCGGGCAGCGGACTGGCGGTGACCCCCAGCACCCCCAGGCCCAGCTCGGCGGCCTGCCCGGCCACCTTGCGCACACTCTCCGCGCGCAGCGCCGTGCTGCGCACCACCCCGCCGCTGCCCAGGCGCTCCCGGCCCACCTCGAACTGCGGCTTGACCATGAGCAGCAGGTCCGCGTCCGGCGCCGCGCACCGCACCAGCGCGGGCAGCACCAGACCCAGCGGGATGAACGACAGGTCGCCGACCACCAGGTCCGCCAGTCGGCCGTCGATCGCCTCGGGCGTCAACTCGCGTACGTTGGTGCGGTCCTTAATGGTGACCCGCGGATCGTTCTGCAGCGACCAGGCGAGCTGGCCGTAGCCGACGTCCACCGCGATCACCCCGGCGGCGCCGGCCCGCAGCAGCACGTCGGTGAAGCCCCCGGTGGAGGCGCCCGCGTCCAGCGCGGTGCGCCCCTCGACCGTCAGGCCGCGCGGGACGAACGCGGCCAGCGCGCCGGCCAGCTTGTGCCCGCCGCGTGATACGTATTCCGGTTCGGCCTCGTCCCGGGTCACGACCAGGGCCGCGCCGGTCTCCACCTGGGTCGCCGCCTTCGTGGCGGTCGACCCGCCCACGGTCACCCGGCCCGCGGCGATCAGCTGGCTCGCGTGCTCCCGCGATCTGGCCAGGTTCCGGCGCACCAGCTCGGCGTCGAGTCGGCGTCGTGCCACCTGCGTGTCAGCCCCTGTTCTCGTCCAGGGCCGCGAGCACGTCCCGCAGCCCCCGGTGCACATCCTCGTACACCTCGATGTGCCCGTCGACGGGCAGCCGGTCGGCGTCCCGCAACCGCTCAACGGCGAGGTCCACCTCGGCGTTCCCCGTCGCCCCCAGCGCCACCCCCAGCGGCTCCGGCGCCGCCTGCCCGGGCACGGCGTCCGCGTCCGCCGCCGCGCCCGTTCCGGCGGCGCTCTCGGCGGGCTCCCCCGGCTCCTCGGGTGCGGTCGCGGGCCGCGGTACGGCGTCGGGTCCGGCCCCGCTGCCGGGCGCCGGCCGCGCGCCGGGCACCAGCGCCGCCTCGGGGGCCGGCCCGGGACGTCCGGGGTGCGGGACAGACGCCTCGCGGCCGGACAGCAGGTCGTAGGGCTCACTCATCGCCGTTCCCCGGACTCGGTGCGGTCTTCTTGGCGGCGGCCTTCGCGGGCGCGGTGGCGGTGCCGGAGCCGTCGGTGTTGGGGCTGGTGTCGCTGTTTCCCGTGCCCGCGCCGTTCCCGGCGCCGCCCGTAGCCGTCTTCTTGGCGGCGGATTTCCTGGCGGCGGTCTTCGCCGGCGCGGTGCCGCTGCTGCCGCTGCTGCTGTTTCCCGTGCCCGGGTTGCTCCCGGCTCCACTCGCGGCCGTCTTCTTGGCGGCCGTCTTCCTGGCCGGCGCCTCGCCCGTGGCGGTCTTCTTCGCCGCCGTCTTCTGCGCGGTGGCCCTCTTGGCGGCGGCCTTCTTCGCCGGAGCCGTCGGAGCCGCCTTTTTGGCCGCGGTTTTCTCGGCGGGGGTCGCTGTCGCGGAACCGGTAGCCGTCTTCTTGGCGGCGGTTTTCGCCGCGCCCGACGTGGCTGCCGTCTTCTTGGTGGGCGCTGCCGCGCTCTTGGCGGGAGCGGTGACCGCCGCCTCGGGCGCGGCTTTCTTCGCCGCGGCCCTGGCCGCGGCCTTCTTCGCGGGCGCCGCCTTCTTCGCCGGGGTCGTGGCCGCCGCCTTTGCGGCGGTCGCGGACTTCGCGGCCTTCGCCGTCCTGGGCGCCTTCTTGGCGGCGGCCGCCCGCTTGGTCGCGGTGGTGCCCGGCGCGGAGGTGGTCCGCTTGGGAGCGCGGGCGGGCGTCGCCTTCCGTACGGTGGCCCCGGCGCCGGTGGCCTCGACGCCGGCCGTGCCGGGGGCGGCGGCCGGGGTGCGCTTCGTCGCCTTGGTCGCGGTCGTACGCCGAGGGTTGGCGGTCGTGGTGGCCGCCGCGGGCCTGGGCGCGGACGCGGCGCGCTTGGCGGGGGCCGGGCGCTCCTTCGGCTCGGGCTCCGGCTCGGGTTCGACCGCCACGTGCTGGACGCGCAGGGCCGGCCCGGGTTCGGCGGGCGGCTGCTTCTCCTCGGCGCCGCCCGCCTCCGTGCCGCGAATTCGCCGCTCCAGCATCTCCAGGACGACGCCGACCTTGGTGACCTCGTCGGCGAGCTTGCCGACCCGGGTCATCGTCTTGTCGACCTCCTCGCGGACCAGGCCGACCAGCAGGTCGCGGTTGGCGCGCCCGGAGGCGACCACCTCGTCGGCGAGGGTCTGCACCTCGGCGGGGACCGCCGAGCCGATCCGCTGCTGGAGCGCGTCCACATCGATCCCGGCCTGGTCCAGCAGGTCACGGGCCGCCTCGGTGGTGCGGCGCCGGGCGGCCTCGGTCAGACCGCCCGCGATCTGCAGGCAGGTACGCAGGGCGTCCCGCATCGCTCTCACTCCTCGCCTCGCCGTTGACGTCATGGTGACCTTGTGGTCACGACGCTACCCCTTCCCGCCGTGGCACCCCCATGACTGGGCCCTGCGGTACCGTCATCCGAACGCACCGCACGACCCGGGGAGAACGCACGCCATGGCCACCGTCGAGGAGTGCCGCAGCGCGCTCGACCGGTTCTCCGCCGGACTGGCCCGGGCGGAGGGCGACGCGAAGGCGGCGGCCGCCCTGGACCGCTCGCTGAGCTGCCGGATCACCGACCTGGACATCACCTTCACCGGCCGGCTGGCCGACGGCGGCATCCAGGACGTGATCGAGGTGCCCGGCACGCCCGTGGACAAGGCGCAGATCCGGCTGTCGATGACCGGCGACGACCTGGTGGCCCTGGTGGCGGGCGAGTTGTCCTTCGCCAAGGCGTGGGCGGCCGGACGGGTCAAGGTGCAGGCGAGTCTGCGGGACGCGCTGCGGCTGCGTTCGCTCCTGTAGGGCGGCGGGCGGCCGGCACCACCAGAGGGGTACCGCTCTCCGGGTCCTCGATGACCCGGCAGCGTATGCCGAAGACCCGCTCGACCAGGTCGGCGGTGAGGATCGCCGCGGGCGGCCCCTGTGCCTCGATCCGCCCGTCCCGCATGGCGATCAGGTGGGTGGCGTACCGGGCGGCCTGGTTGAGGTCGTGCAGCACCGCGACCAGGGTGACGCCCCGCTCGTGCAGGTCGGCGCACAGCTCCAGCACCTCGATCTGGTGCTGGATGTCCAGGTACGTGGTCGGCTCGTCCAGCAGCAGCAAGGGTGTCTGCTGGGCCAGCGCCATGGCGATCCACACCCGTTGCCGCTGCCCGCCGGACAGTTCGTCGACCGGGCGGCCGGCGAGCGCACTCACCCCGGTCGCGGCCATCGACTCGGCGACGACCCGCTCGTCGTGACGCGACCACTGCCGCAGCAGCCCCTGGTGCGGATAACGGCCGCGGGCCACCAGGTCGGCCACGGTGATGCCGTCCGGCGCCACGGACGTCTGCGGCAGCAGCCCCAGGGTCCGCGCGACCTGCTTGGCCGGCAGCGAGCCGATGGCCTGCCCGTCCAGCAGCACCCGGCCGCGCTCGGGCCGCAGCAGCCGGGCCAGGGCACGCAGCAATGTCGATTTGCCGCACGCGTTGGGGCCGACGACCACCGTGAAGGACCCGTCGGGCACGGTCACCGACAGGTCCTCGGCGACGACGCGCCGGTCGTACGCCAGGGTGACGGCCTCGGCCCGCAGCCGCCCGGAGTCCACTTCCGGTCCGGAAGCAAGGCCCGGACCGGACGGTCCGGCACTGTCGGCCGGTGGCTGGATTCCGGGGGTCATACGGTGCTCCCGTGCGGTCGGGCCGTCTGGACGGCGGGGGTTGGCGTACCGGGGCCGGTGGAGTGGCCGGCGCCGCGGGGGCCGGCCGAGTCGATGTGTCGGCACAGCGACGTACGGCCGTACGCGACCGCAATCCGGCAGAGGTGCCGTCCGGCATAAAGGTCGCCGTACGCGACGACGTATCGGCAAAGCGGTTCGGCGATGTGCCGGCCGGGTCTCATGTGCGGCCCGCCCGTCGTTCGGCGACCAGGAGCCACAGCAGATAGCCGCCGCCCAGGACGCCGGTGGCGACGCCGACCGGGAGACGGCCGGAGCCGAAGACGCGCTGGGCGGCGAAGTCGGCGGTGACCAGCAGGGCCGCGCCCATGAGCGCGGACGGCACCAACGCGACACCAGGGGTACGGGTGAGGCGCCGGACCAATTGCGGCGCGGTGAGGGCGACGAAGGGCACCGGACCGCAGGCGGCCGTGGCGGCCGCGGTGAGCAGCACGGCGGCCAGGACCGTGACCAGCCGCACCCGTTCGACGCGCACGCCCAGCGCGGACGCGGTGTCGTCGCCCATCTCGGTCAGGCGCAGGGCGCGGCTCTGGGCGAGCAGCACGGGCAGCAGCAGCGCGCAGGCGGCCAGCAGGGGCCTCACTTGCGTCCAGTCGCGGCCGTCGAGGGAGCCGGTGAGCCACACCACGGCCCGGGCGGCGTCCACGAAGTCCGCCTTGACCAGCAGGTAGCTGTTGACGGCCGCCAGTACCGCGGAGACGCCGATGCCGACGAGGACGAGCCGGTAGCCGTGCACGCCGCCGCGCCAGGCCAGCAGGTAGACGACGATACCGGTGAGCAGCCCGCCCACCACCGCGCCCGCCGCGATGGTGTTCGCCGAGGAGCCGTGGATCAGCACGATGACGACCAGGGCGCCGGCGGCCGAGCCCTGTCCGAAGCCGATGACGTCGGGGCTGCCCAGCGGGTTGCGGCTGACGGTCTGGAAGGCGGCGCCGGCCGTGCCGAGCGCGGCGCCGGCCAGCAGCGCCACCGCCACGCGCGGCAGCCGCAGTTCGCGGACCACGAAGCGCTGTCCTGGGGTGCCGCCGCCGATCACGGCCCGCAGCACGTCGGCGGGCGCGATGCGGTAGTCACCAGTGCCGACCAGGGCGACGGACACGGCGAGCGTGGCCAGCAGCAGGACCGCACAGACCAGGACCGTACGCGGCTCGACGCGCACCGACAGGCGGCGGGCGCGCAGGACGCGGGCGGTCACAGGGCGGCCACCTTGCCGCGGCGCACCAGTGCGACGAACACCGGGCCGCCCAGGACCGCGGTGACGATGCCCACTTGGAGCTCGGCGGGCCGGGTGACCAGGCGGCCGATCACGTCGGCGCCGAGCAGCAGCACCGGCGCGAGCACCGCCGCGTACGGCAGGACCCACCGCATGTCGGGCCCGGTGATCCGGCGCACGGCGTGCGGCACGACCAGCCCGATGAAGACGATGGGCCCGCAGGCGGCGGTGGCGGCCCCGCACAGCAGCGTGACCGCGGCCATGGCGGCGAGGCGGGTGAGGGCGGGGCGGGCGCCCAGGCCGCGCGCGGTGTCCTCGCCGAGCGCGAGGGCGCCCAGCGGCCTGGCGACGGCCAGGGCGAGCAGGACGCCGGCCGCGACGAAGGGCGCCATGTGCCGCACCGTGCCGACGTCGGCGGCGGCCAGCGAGCCGACCTGCCAGAACCGGATGCGGTCCAGGGCGGCGCCATGGGTGAGTTCGACGGCGCTGGTCCAGCCCTGGAGCAGGGCGGTGACCGCGGTGCCGGCCAGCGCGAGCCGGACCGGAGTGGCCGAGCGGCTGCCACCGATCACGTACACCAGCACCGAGACGGCGGCGGCCCCGGCGAGCGCGAACCACACATAGCCGGTCAGGGAGGTGACGCCGAAAAAGCCGATGGCGGTGACGACGGCCGCGGCGGCGCCGGCGTTGACGCCGAGCAGCCCGGGGTCGGCCAGCGGATTGCGGGTCAGGGCCTGCATGCAGGCGCCGGCCATGCCGAGTGCAGCGCCGGCGAGCAGGCCCAGCAGCGTCCGCGGCACCCGCAGATCGCGGATCACCACGTCGTCGTCGGTGCCGGTGGAGTGGAACAGGCCGTGCAGCACATGGCCGGGCGGGACGGTCCGGGCGCCGAAGGCGACACTCGCGGCGGTGACCAGGACCAGCAGGGCGACGGCCAGCAGGAGTCCGGCGGCCCGGCGGGCGTTCGGAGAGGGGGCGGCGGGCGGCGCGGCGCCTTCCTGCGGCACGGGCGGGGAGTTGTGATCGACCAGCACGCGACTTAGGTTAGCCTAACCTAGCTTTGACCACTCCGAGCAGAGCGGCAATTCGCCATGCACTCCTCCCGATCCACTCCCGTGCGCTCCCCCCGATCCACTCCGGCACCCGGACTGCCCCTGTCCCGCCGCGGACTCCTCGCGGCCGGCGGCACCCTCGGCCTCGGCGCGCTCCTGTCCGCCTGCGGCTCCTCCTCCGACGGCCCCGCCCCCACCGCGGCCCCCGCCAAGGACACCGCCACCGGCCCCTGGACCTTCACCGACGACCGCAAGCAGACCGTACGGCTGCCCCACCGGCCCGCGAACCTCGTCGCCTACGTCGGCGCCGCCGCCGCACTGCACGACTACGGCGTCGAATGCGCGGGCGTCTTCGGCCCCACCACCCTGGCCGGCGGCGGCGCCGACGCGCAGGCCGGTGACCTGGACGTCACCAAGCTCACCGTCCTCGGCAACACCTGGGGCGAGTTCGGCGTCGAGAAGTACGCGGCCCTGTCCCCCGGCCTGCTCATCAGCCACATCTACCAGCCGCCCACCCTGTGGTACGTCCCCGACCAGAGCGCCAAGAAGGTCCTCGCCATCGCCCCCAGCGTCGGCATCGACGTCGCCGGAGTGCCGCTGACCACCCCGCTGCGCCGCTACGCCGACCTGGCCGCCGCGCTCGGCGCCGACCTCGCCTCCACCGCCAACGCCGCCCAGAAGACCCGCTTCGACACCGCCTCCGCCGCCCTGCGCAGCGCCGCGAAGACCGCCCGGGCCGCCGGCATCAAGGTCATGGCCGCCTCCGCCGCGGCCGACTCCTTCTACGTCTCCACCCCCTCCTCGGCCGCGGACCTGACCTACTACCGCGGCCTCGGCGTGGACTTCGTCGTGCCGAACAAGGTGCAGGGCGGCTTCTTCGAGACGCTGAGCTGGGAGACCGCCGACAAGTACAAGGCCGACGTCATCATGCTCGACAACCGCACGGCCACCCTCCAGCCCAAGGACCTGACCGGCAAACCCACCTGGAACCGGCTGCCCGCGGTCGCCGCAGGCCAGGTCACCGGCTGGCCCAGCGAGCCGATCTTCTCGTACGCCAAGTGCGCCGACCGGATCGAGGCGCTCACCAAGGCGCTGTCCGCCGCGAAGAAGGTGAGCTGACGCCGTGACGGACACCGCCCCGGAGCCGCCCTACGCCTTCTTCCACCCCACCGTCGTCCGCGTCCGGCACCTGTCCCCCTCGCTGGTCCGGATCGTCCTCGGCGACCCGTCGCTGACCCGCGTGGTCAGCGGCGGGCACGACCAGCGCCTCAAGCTCTTCCTGCCCCGCCCCGGCCAGGACAACACGCCCGTGCTGCCCGAGCCGCTGGACACCGACTGGTACTCCCGCTGGCGCGCCATGGACCCCGCCGTCCGTGCCGTCATGCGCACCTACACCCTGCGCGGCCTGCGCGCCGACCCGCCCGAACTCGACCTCGACATCGCCCTGCACGGCGACCTCGGCCCCGCCTCCGCCTGGGCCCACCGCGCCCGGCCCGGCGACAAGGTCAGCGTCCTGGCCCCGGTCCGCACCGACAACGGCGGCGTCGACTTCCGCCCGCCGCCCGGCACCGACCTGGTGGTGCTCACCGGCGACGAGACCGCGCTGCCCGCCGTCGCCGGCATCCTCGCCGCACTGCCCGCGGACCTGCCCGTACGCGCCTTCCTGGAGGTCGCCCACCCCGACGACCGCCTGCCGCTGCCCACCGAGGCCGACGCCGAACTGCACTGGCTGATCCGCCCCCCGCACGGCACCGACCGCACCGGCCGCCCGCTGTCCGCCCTCGCCGCGGCCGACCTGACCGCCGGCGCCCCCTACGCCTGGCTGGCCGGCGAGGCCGCCGCGGTCCGCGCCCAGCGCCGCCACCTGCTGGGCGACCGCGGCTTCCGGCGCCCCGCCGTCACCTTCACGGGTTACTGGCGGCAGGGCACCACAGAGGACCAGTTGCTGGCTGAAGCGGCCCGGGCCGCACGCGCCTGACGGCCGGGGCGCCGCACCGGGCGACGGGGCCGGCCGACGCAACCCGTCGCCATTGCGTCGGCCGTTGACCACGGCACTGTTGCGTCGGCATTGCGTCGGCCGTTGACCGCGCAGTTCCATTGCGTCGGCAATGCCTCGTCCAACGGCGACGCCATTGCGCCGGGGTTGCCCGCTACGACCGGCTCACCAGCCCAGCTTCCCCAGCGCCGGCCCTGCGTCCAGCGTGCACGTGCCCTCTCCGGCGTACGTCCAGGCCGCCGCGCACAGCGCCCGCAGCCCGTCGAGGGCGTCGCCCGAACCGTCGACCGTCAGCCCGTCGTCGTCGGCCGCCGCTGTCCACCCCCCGCACCGGAAGGACCCGTCCTCCGCCTCGACCGGCGGGTGCGGCGCGAGCAGGCCGCGCAGGTCGGCCGACACGTACGTGGGCCGGTGCCGCGGCTCGGCGGCCAGCAGCGCGGCCGGCCGGGTCACGCCGGTGAGCACCAGCAGCGAGTCCACCCCGCCTGCGTATGCCCCCTCGATATCGGTGTCCAGCCGGTCGCCGACCACCAGCGGCGTACGCGCCCCGGTCCGCAGCACGCTCTCCCGGTGCATCGGCGGCAGCGGCTTGCCCGCCACCTTCGGGCTGCCGCCGGTGGCAAAGCGCACCACCTCCACCGCGGCCCCGTTGCCCGGCGAGATGCCCCGCCCGCTGGGAATGGTCAGGTCGGTGTTCGACGCGTACCACGGCACCCCGCGCTGCACCGCGTAGGAGATCTCCGCCAGTTGCGCCCAGCGCAGGTCCGGCGAGAAGCCCTGCACCGCCGCGACCGGCGCGTCGTCGGCGGAGAAGACCGGCTCCAGGCCGCGCTCGCGCACCGCTTCGACCAGCCCGTCCCCGCCGATCACCAGCACCTTCGACCCGGCGGGCACGTCCTCGGCGATCAGCCGCGCCACCGCCTGCGCCGAGGTCACCACCTCGCTCGGCTCGGCCGGCACACCCAGCTCACTCAGATGCGCGGCGACCGTGTCCGGCGTACGGGACGCGTTGTTCGTCACGTAGGCCAGCCGCATCCCGCGCTCGCGCGCCGCCGCCAGGGAATCGACGGCGTGGTCGATCGCGTCGCCGCCGGCGTACACCACGCCGTCGAGGTCGAGCAGCGCCGTGTCGTACCGCTCGGCCGGCGCTCGGTCACTGCCGCTCGGACTGGTCCGCAGGGTCATCGGGGACTCGCTCCTCAGGTCTCGTCGCTCGATCGATCATCCCCCATGCCCGCCGCCGCGCCCGACCCGGACATAACATGCGCGGATGAGCACACAAGCTCCTGACCCGAGCGGACCGGAATTCCCCGGCAGCCCACCCCGCGCCGGCGGTCTGCGCCTCGTCCCGTTCCGCGGCCTGCGCTACGTGCCCGATCGCATCGGCAGCCTCGCCGCGGTCACCTCCCCGCCGTACGACGTGGTCGTACGCCCCGAGGGCCGGCGCCGGCTGGCGACCGCCGACCCGTACAACGTGGTCCGGCTGATCCGCCCGACAACGGCACCCCGGAAGCCGCCCCGGCCACCGCCGGCACCGGCGCGCCCGGCGACCGGCACCGAGCCGCCGCCCGCACCCTCGCCCGCTGGCGCCGCGAGGGCGTCCTGGCCACGGACCCGTCGCCCGCGCTCTACGTCTACGAACAGCTCGACGGCGAGCACCTCCAGCGCGGCGTGATCGGCGCCCTGCGGCTGACCGCCCCCGAGGAGGGCGTCGTCCTCCCGCACGAGGACGTGATGCCCGGCCCGGTCGCCGACCGCGCCGCCCTGATGCGGGCCACCGCGGCCAACCTGGAGCCCCTGCTGCTGGCCTACCGCGACGGCGACGCGACCGCCCGCATCGTCGACCGCACCGCCGGCGCCGCCGCGCCGCTGCTGTCCACCACCACCGACGACGGGGTACGGCACCGGCTGTGGGCGCTGACCGACCCTGCCGACCTGGCCGCGATCGGCGCCGACCTCACCCACCGCCAGGCGCTGATCGCCGACGGCCACCACCGCTGGGCCACCTACCGCCGGCTCCAGGCCGACCACCCGGCCGGCACCCCGTGGGACTACGGCCTGGTGCTGCTGGTGGACACCGCCCGCTATCCGCTGCGGGTGCGCGCCATCCACCGGGTGCTGCCCGCGCTGCCTCCGCACACCGCGCTGGAGGCGGCCCGTACGGTCTTCCGGGTCCGCCCGCTCGCCGAATCGCTCGACCGCGCGCTGGTCACCCTCGCCGAGGCCGCGGCCGAGAGCAACGCCTTCCTGCTGGCGGGCGACGGCTACCACCTGCTCGACCGCCCCGACCCGGCGGCCCTCGCCGCCCGTCTGCCCGCCGGCCGCCCCGACCCCTGGCGCCGGCTGGACGCGACGGTCCTGCATGGCCTGCTGCTGGACCACCTCTGGCAGGTCCCGGACGACGGCGAGCACATCCGCTACATCCACGACGCCACCGCCGCCGTCGCCCTGGCCGAACGCCACGGCGGCACCGCGGTCCTGATGCACCCGGTGGCCGAGCAGGTCGTCCTCGACCTGGCCCGGCAGGGCGTGATGATGCCGCGCAAGTCCACCTCCTTCGGCCCCAAACCGGCCACCGGGCTGGTGATGCGGAGCCTGGAGCCGGGCTGAGCACCCGCCAACGCCGCGGGGCAGCATCCGCGATGTCACGCGGATACCGCCCCGGAGGCGATTCACGACCGGGTGTTCCGGCCGTTACGGATCAGTCGTCGGCGCCCGCGTCGGGGGCGTCCTTGCCGCTGTCCTTGTCGCCGTCCTTGTCACGGGCGTCGCGGTGGGCGGGCTCACGGAACGGCGCGTCCAGGAACGAGGTCGGGTCGGCCTCATCGGTCAGGTCGTCGGCGCCCGGTACGTCCTCGGCACGCAGCGGCCGGTCGTGACGCGCGTCGTCCGCGTCATCGTCTTCTTCGTCTTCCTCGTCCTCGTCGTCGTAGGAGTCGGCCGCGTCTTCCGCGTCCTCGTCCTCGTCCTCGTCGTCATCGTCGAAGTCGTCGTACGAGTCGTCGGCGTCATCGTCCCGGTCGTCGTCCACGTCGTCCTTGTGCGGCTCGACGCGCTCCTCCGCCTCGGCGGCCTCGGCCTCCTCCTCGTCGAAGGCGTCGACGAACTCCACGCCGTCGAGCTGGGCCAGCCGGTCGGAGGCGTCGGTGGTGCCGTTGTGGTCGGCCTCCAGGGCCTTGGCGAACCACTCGCGCGCCTCGTTCTCCCGGCCGACCGCGAGGAGGGCGTCGGCGTAGGCGTAGCGCAGCCGGGCGGTCCAGGGGTGCACCGCGCTGGACGCGAGCTCCGGGCTCTGCAGGGTCACCACCGCGGCGTCGGCCTGCCCCAGGTCCCGCCGGGCTCCGGCGGCGACCAGGCGCATCTCCACCTGGCCGGCCTTGTCCAGCTTGTGCACCTCGGGCGCGCCCGCCATCTCCAGGGCCCGCTCGGGACGGCCGAGTCCGCGCTCGCAGTCGGCCATGACCGGCCACAGGTCCACCGTGCCGGTCATCCGCCGGCTCGCCCGGAACTCGGCCAGCGCCTCGGCGTACCGCTCGGTGGCGTACGAGGCGAAGCCCGCCGCCTCCCGTACGGCCGCGACACGGGACGCCAGGCGCAGCGCCACCCGGGAGTACGCATAGGCCCGGTCGGCGTCCTCGTCCAGCAACTGCGCGACCATCACCAGGTTGCGCGCCACGTCGTCGGCGAGCGTCTTGGGCAGGCTCCTCAACTCCTGCCGCACGCTCGGGTCGATCTCCAGCCCGGTCACCTCGTCCGGGATCGGCAGCCGCTTCACCGGCTCCCGCTCGTCAGAGCGCTGGTCCCGGCCGCCGCGCCGCTCGAACCGCCCGCGTCCCTGCACCGTTCCACGCCCGTACGACGGCCGGCCGCCGTCGCGCCGCGGCCCGCGGTCGTCCCGGCGGAAGCCGCCCCGGTCGTCGTCCCGGCGCGGCGTGCGCGGCCGGTCGTCACGGGGACGGTCATCGCGGGGACGGTCATCGCGGGGACGGTCATCGCGCGGCCGGTCGAAGCGGGGGCGCTCGTCCCGGCGATCGTCACGACGGAACCCACCGCCCTGGCGGTCGTCCCGGGGGCGGTCGCCACCGCGGAAGTCCCGGTCCTCACGGGGGCGGTCGAAGCGCGGCCGGTCCCCATCCCGACGGTCGTCCCGGCGGAAGCCCGAACCACCGCGGTCATCACGGTGCCTGTCCTCACGGTGCCGGTCGTCACGACGGAAGCCGCCACGGTCGTCGCGCGGCCGGTCATCGCGCGGCCGGTCGTAACGGGGACGGTCGTCCCGGCGATCGTCACGACGGAAGCCGGAACCACCACGGTCGTCCTCACGACGCGGCCCACGGGGACGGTCGTCGCGCGGCCGGTCGAAGCGGGGGCGCTCGTCACGACGGTCGTCACGACGGAACCCACCGCCCTGGCGATCGTCACGGGGACGGTCACCGCCGCGGAACCCACCGCCCTGGCGGTCGTCCCGGGGGCGGTCGCCACCACGGAAGTCCCGGTCCTCACGGGGGCGGTCGAAGCGCGGCCGGTCCCCATCCCGATGGTCGTCCCGGCGGAAGCCCGAACCACCGCGGTCATCACGCCGGAAACCGCCACCCTGGCGGTCGTCACGGCGGAATCCGCCACGGTCGTCGTCGCGGCGGGGGCCACGGGGGCGGTCGTCCCGGCGATCGTCACGACGGAAGCCGGAACCACCGCGGTCGTCCTCACGACGCGGCCCACGAGGCCGGTCGTCCCGCGGACGGTCAGATCGGTCAGAGCGGGGACGGTCACGGTCACCGCCGCGGAAGCCACCGCCCTGGCGATCGTCACGAGGGCGGTCGTAGCGTGGCCGGTCGCCGTCACGGCGGTCGTCCCGGCGGAAGCCGGAGCCACCGCGGTCATCACGGCGCGGGCCGCCGGCACGATCGTCACGCCGATCCTCGCGACGGTAACCGCCGCGCTCCGGCCGGTCTTCGGGCGAGTTGGACATCGGCATGACTCCTGTCGGTTTCGTACTGCTGTACTGCAAGTCTCCCGCTGCCGCGGGGTTGCGTGCGCTTCGGGAGAAAAAAGAAGGACCCTTGGTCCCAGCGCTCAGGCCAGGACCAAGGGTCCAGAAAGATTGTTCGGCGGCGTCCTACTCTCCCACAGGGTCCCCCCTGCAGTACCATCGGCGCTGAAAGGCTTAGCTTCCGGGTTCGGAATGTGACCGGGCGTTTCCCTTTCGCTATGACCACCGAAACGCTATCGGGTCGCCCTCAATGCAGGGCTTCGACAGAGTCCGAGCGAACAAGCACACTTTTCAGTTGAGCTATCAGTTCACCGGTGCGACTGTTCGCAACCCGGGAACCAAACAGTGAACGCGAGCGTCTGAGGACAAGCCCTCGGCCTATTAGTACCGGTCAGCTCCACACCTTACGATGCTTCCACATCCGGCCTATCAACCCGGTCGTCTACCGGGAGCCTTACCCCCTCAAAGGGGTGGGAGTCCTCATCTCGAAGCAGGCTTCCCGCTTAGATGCTTTCAGCGGTTATCCCTCCCGAACGTAGCCAACCAGCCATGCCCTTGGCAGAACAACTGGCACACCAGAGGTCCGTCCGTCCCGGTCCTCTCGTACTAGGGACAGCCCTTCTCAAGACTCCAACGCGCACAGCGGATAGGGACCGAACTGTCTCACGACGTTCTAAACCCAGCTCGCGTACCGCTTTAATGGGCGAACAGCCCAACCCTTGGGACCGACTCCAGCCCCAGGATGCGACGAGCCGACATCGAGGTGCCAAACCATCCCGTCGATATGGACTCTTGGGGAAGATCAGCCTGTTATCCCCGGGGTACCTTTTATCCGTTGAGCGACGGCGCTTCCACAAGCCACCGCCGGATCACTAGTCCCTACTTTCGTACCTGCTCGACCCGTCAGTCTCACAGTCAAGCTCCCTTGTGCACTTACACTCACCACCTGATTGCCAACCAGGCTGAGGGAACCTTTGGGCGCCTCCGTTACCCTTTAGGAGGCAACCGCCCCAGTTAAACTACCCACCAGACACTGTCCCTGATCCGGATCACGGACCGAGGTTAGACATCCAGCACGACCAGAGTGGTATTTCAACGACGACTCCCCCCAGGCTGGCGCCTGGGATTCACAGTCTCCCACCTATCCTACACAAGCCGAACCGAACACCAATATCAAGCTATAGTAAAGGTCCCGGGGTCTTTCCGTCCTGCTGCGCGAAACGAGCATCTTTACTCGTACTGCAATTTCACCGGGCCTGTGGTTGAGACAGTCGAGAAGTCGTTACGCCATTCGTGCAGGTCGGAACTTACCCGACAAGGAATTTCGCTACCTTAGGATGGTTATAGTTACCACCGCCGTTTACTGGCGCTTAAGTTCTCAGCTTCGCCCCACCGAAGTAGGACTAACCGGTCCCCTTAACGTTCCAGCACCGGGCAGGCGTCAGTCCGTATACATCGCCTTACGGCTTCGCACGGACCTGTGTTTTTAGTAAACAGTCGCTTCTCGCTGGTCTCTGCGGCCACCCCCAGCTCA
>NZ_JADKYB010000007.1 GCF_016918855.1 Actinacidiphila acididurans | reverse complement strand
CCGGCGGCGTGGGCACTCGTTCGAAGGGCGGACGCACGGAACACACCCGTGACCGCCGATCGGCCGCTACACTCCCACCGCCCGACGTTTCCCCAGGTCAAGCCTCAAAGTCCTGCTGGAGTACTAGGAGGACTCGGCTCAGCGGAGGCCGAGCGCCCGGTGCTCTGGGAACGGATCAAAGACGAGTGCCCGGGGCCCGGCGGCTCGGGAGCGACCGGCCGCTACCTGGCCCATGAGTTCCACGCCGAGCCAGGACGCCGCATGCTCTACGTGGAGGACCACTGCTGAGCACCCTGCTCGGCGGTTGATCGTTCACCTCATCGGTCGTTGATCGGACACTCCCGGCAGTCGCAGTGACGGTCAGCGGCAGGGCTCGTCCACCGACTTGACCGCCGTGTGCGTCGCCAGGGTCAGCGAGCGGCGGTTGGTCTGGTGGGTGAGTCTGGTGAACAGGTTGTACGCGCCGACCGGGCCGAGCGCGTCGACGCAGGCGGCCTGGTTGGTGGTCCGGGTGTAGAGGACCTTGCCGTTGCGCCAGATCCGGAAGCCGTGGCTGGGGAACAGGTCGGTGGTACCGGACACCGACAGCTCGGTCGGTTTGGCGAAGGTGACCAACAAGTCGGAGTCGATGGCCGGTGCGGGCCCGTACTTGGGGATGATGTCGACCAGCGGGTTGCTGGTGTGCAGATCCAGGTGGACCCGCTTGGTCGTCTCCTGGGTGGCGGTGGCGGACTTGGTCGCTGTCGCCACGCGCGTGCAGTGGATGGTGGCGTGGGGCGTGCGGATGGTGAAGTCGCGGTGTGTGGCCCCGTACATCCCGGCCGGTGATGTGGCCTTGCGCAAGGCGGTGATCGACGTACCGTCCCAGTCGAACTCGGCCCAGACCCGGCCGCGGAAGGAGCCGCTGCCGCTGTCGAACGTACGGTGGTCGTCGCCGCGGAAGGTCGAGGACTGGATCATCGGCCCCGACCGGTGGCCGCACGCCGACCAGCTGTCCGGGGTGTTGCCCACCAGTGCCTGGTCCAGCGGGTGGACGGGGTCGACCACGCGTGGCTGCGGGATCCATGCCCTGATCTCCACTCGGTAGTGCTCGACCACTGTGACCGTCAGCTCGTCGTGCGCGGTCAGCGCCCCGTCGCCGGCCGTCAGCCGCAGGACGTACCTGCCCGGCTGGGAGAAGGTGACCTGGGAGACGGTGGCACGGGGCGCGGTGAAGGCGGCGGTACCCGGGCCGGAGACCTTTGTCCACAGGTAGGTCAGACCCCGGCCGGGCAGGCCGTCGTCGGTGACCGTGCCGTGCACGGTGGCGGTGTCGACGGCGTGCCGCACCTGATCGGCGCCCGCCACGACGACGGGCGGGCGGTTCGCCTCGGACGGGCAGCCGTCCTCCTGGTCGCCCGGCACGGCGGGGCAGCGGTCGACGCTGTCCACGACCCGGTCTCCGTCGCTGTCGTGGCCGACGACCAGGAGGCCGGTGGTGCGCGGATACCAGTGCCCGGTGTTGTCCTGCGCGGCGAAGTCCACGGAGTAGGTGCCCTCGCCGGGGATGGTGATGTCGTTGACCAGGCTGTGCAGGTCGGTCCCAGCCCCGTAGTAGTAGCCGGCGAGCGTGGGCCAGGTGCGGTAAAGGGTCAGGCCGACCTGGTCGAAGGCGGTCTTGGGCGAGCAGACCGGGTCCTGCGCGGTCGTCCACGCCACGGTCGCCGGTATCCCACCGGACGGCCCGGCGTCACCGCGGTCGCCGATGGTGAACGCGATGCACTCGCCGGCGTTGCCCGGAGTGGGATACCAGTGCCACTCCGGTACGTCGGCCCGTGCCGTTCCGGTTCCGCCCACAACGAGCATGCCGAACAGCCCCAGCAGCGCGGCCCAGCGCGCGGCCCGCAGGCGCGTACGCCTCATGAATCCCCCACGACCTTTGATCCCGCGCAGCCCCCAGCCACGGCACGGTCACCCTAGAGCCACCGGGCCGTCGGGTTCCATACGCCGCAATACGTACGTTCCCGACAGCAATACCCCGACCGGGCCCGGCCGATGGCACTACCTCCGGCGGACGTGGGAAAGACCGACAAGTCGTGGGCGCAGATGGGCGCGACCTCAGAAGAAGCCGTGCAGGTCGGTGACGAAGCCACCGCCGCCGTCACCGAAATCAACCAAGACCGACGCGGACTGGCCCTCTGCGTCAAGCCCCCCGCAGCCAATGAGGTGGGGCGGTTCTCGGGTCACGCCAGGGTGACGTGCATCCCGCCCTGGGCCAGGACATCGAGTACCGCGGTGAACAGGTCGTACGGCCGGCCGTCCGACGTAAGGGCGTCGGACAGGTGCCTGCGCGCTGTCGCGGCGTCCCGCCAGAGCAAGGTGGCGGGAGAGGTGTAGCCGAAGGTGCCGCGCAGGCAGTCGGCCAGGGCGTCCAGGTTGCCGCCGAAGTAGCCGCCCGGCCCGTTCACCGCCTCGCCGAGCGCAAGGTACAGGCCCGGCACGTCGGTGACCTGCCGACCGTCGAGCTCGTACGCGTGACCGGCCGGCCGGTCATGGCGACCGTGCTGGCAGCCGCTCTCCCGGACCAGGTCCAGCCAGACTCCGCGCGCACGGGTGTCCAGGCCGGCCCAGGCACCGGGCGTTTGCGGTGGGCCGGCGAGCCACCGGTCCCACACCGGCCGGGCGTGGCCGGCGACGGGCGTGAACAGCGCGCTGTCCAGCTCCAGATCGATCAGGTCCGCCCCGCGTGCCGACGGACGCGAGGCCCGGACATGGGTCGTCAGCAGCAGTTGGGTCAGCCACTCGCCGCGCTGATCCCGTATCTCCAAAGCCACCTGGTCCAGGTCCAGCGCCCGCCGGGTCCCCGTCCTCAGCCGCCGCAGCAACTCGTCCCCCGGGGCGAGCCCCCGCAGGACGAGCGGAGGTGCCCCCCGCTCCGGCGGCAGGACACGGGTGAACTCCCGGCACGAGCCCAGCCAACGCCGCTCGTCGTGCACGCGGACCGGACCACGATGACCGCCGCGCGGACCCAGGTAGTCGTCCAGACCGGTGAGCACCAGACCGTCCGTTCCCGTATGCCGTCCAAGGCTCTCGCCATCCTCGAGCAGCCACGGCCCGAACGTCTCGTCCTCCGGCACCAGCCATACCCGACTGCCGACCCAACCACGTAGGACCTCAGCACCCTCGGCAACCCAGCCGAACAGTTCGTACATCCCGCGCTCAGGCTCCCCGAACAGCCCCTCCACCTCGGAGCAGACACCCCACACATGACCGTCCTCCGCATCGGTCAGCGTGTACCGCGCCTGTCCGCCCGGGGTCTCATCCACCTGCACGAACGGAATCATCCTCCAACCACGCACTGGAGCTGAGCCCTTTCCGGCGCGGCCACTTCCAGTACGGGAACCACCGAGGTCGCCCGCCAAGGCGGCCGCTTCGGTCGGGAACGGTCCGTAAATCACGATGACGCCGGCTACTGCCATGGGACACGGAATCGCTCAGACACCGTGCCTTTGGGCTCACGCCTGCACAGCCGCGGCCACCTCGGCGTCACAGCCGGCGACCGGGCGGGCGTAATACGGGGTGATGAGGCCGGCACTCCCGGGGCCGGCCGTTCTGGCTGGAGCGACGGATCAGAACGGCGGCTGCATGCCGTGAAGCCGCAGGGCTTCGATGTACTTCTCCAACAGAGCGTCCATATCGGCCAGAAGCAGGGCCGCCGTCTCCTTGGCCTCCTCCAAGTCGCCGGCGTTGCAGAGGTCGACCAGCTCGGACACGTCAGCTCGCAGCACGCTCAACGAGTCACCCTGCACCAAGACGCCCGGGAACCGACGGCCCGGCAACCGCACCACCGCGTCATTGCCGCCTTCCATCAGCATCTCGACCTCAAGGCGCTTCATGGGATGATCCAACCGACCGTCCCAGCAGACCGCAACTCGCGGCTCGACACAGAACACCGGCCGACATGTTGCGCGTGCAGGCCCGGATCATGTGTTCGCCGAAGGACGAGCCGAACCGGTGGCCGGTTGTGCGCCGGCACTCCCCTCACCAGGCGTGCGCGCCGATTGACGTATCGAGAAGGGCAAGGGTCCACGCTCAGCCCGGAGGACATCGACTGCCTCTGCCACCGCGGCGAAGTACGCCTCCCTGGCCTGGTCATACTCCGTTTCCCCGGCTCGCCGACCCGCGCTGACGGTGTCGCGGTAGCGACGCAAGGCGTCCAGAAGCGCCTCACTGCCGGCAACGATCTCCGGGGGCGACATGAGGGCCACGCGATAGCGCCAGGTATAGAGGTCCGCCTCACGAAATGCCTGGCGGGCAGCCCGCTTGCCGTCATCGGTCGCAGGCTGGTCCTGGTGAGCGATATTCCAGACGATGTCCGCGCTGCGGGCCACCGCAGCAATGAAGTCCGCCCGCAATTGCTGCTGCGCCAGATCCTCGCGGCCCCGCTGATCCCGTGACCACCGGGCACGGTCCGCCACCAGCGTCGAGCCGATGGCAATAATCGCACCGACGACCGTACTGACCAGCGGCACCACATCCATGAGCCCCCCTGCATGGCCTCGGCTTGCAAGCCCCCGCAGGACCGGCTCAGCCCGTGACTGATGGGATCGGCCGTCGAAGGACTCGGACAGCCGGCTGCCATCTGTTTTAGTGTGGCGCTCGTACGAGTCTTGCGTGCCGTATACGCCTGGGGGGCTTGTGGCGATCGAGTTGCCGGGGCCGGTGGTGTCGTTCCTGAGCGTCGTCGGGATCAGCTGGCCGAACGTCAACGAGGACAAGGTGCGGGAGTTCGCCTCGCACCTCCGGGAGTTCGCCTCGGCGGTGGACACCACCCACCAGCAGGCCACGGCCACCGTCACGCAGTTGGGGGCGCACTACAAGGGAGCCTCCTACGAGGCGCTGCTGGCCGCGTGGGGCGAGAAGTCCACCACGCACATGACCGAACTGGTGTCGCTGTGCCACGGGGTGGCCACCGCCCTGGACGTGGCCGCGGGCGTCATCGTGACGATGAAGGGCCAGTGCATCGCCGAACTCATCGGCCTGGCAACCGCGTTCGTGGCGGAGCAGGCCGCGGCGGTGGAGACGCTGGGGTTGTCCGAGGCGGCGGCAGCGGCGACGGTGAAGCTGGCCGAGAAGGCCGTGCAGGTCCTGGAGGACCAGCTCACCCAGTACATCATCGCCGAGGTCATCGAAGCCGCCCTGGACCCCCTGGTCGAAGCCGTCGGCAAGGCGGCGGGCGGGCTGATGTTCAAGGCCACCGAGGACGCCCTCGGCGTGGACACCGACGGATGGGACGTCGGCCCCGGCTTCGAGATCCACCCGTCCATGCTGACCTTCCACGCCACCACCATGCACGGCCACGCCGAGACCGTCACCGGCCACGCCACAACCCTGCAGACCAAGCTCGCCGGGGTGAACTTCCAGTGACCAACCGCATCGTCGCAGCCCTGGAACACGCCGCCACCAAGCTCGGCAAAACCCTGGGCGAGGACGCCGGCAAAGCGGTCGGGGACCTCTACCACTCCACCGGCCACAACCTGACCGGCATCGCCGAGGACACCACCGCAGCCGACCTCAAGCACGAGACAGCCCTGCGCGGCCTCATGCGCGACACCAAACAGCCCTCCGTCCACGCACCCCACGACGTCAGCGACGAAGGGCACCTCCCCCACGAGGACGCCCACCCCCCTGTGCCGCCGTCGGAGACCGGAAGCCCGACGACGCGGGCCCGGGATCAGGTCAACGAGCAGCATCCCAACGCCAGCACACGGCCGCCCTCTTCGGTCAATTCCGGCGGCAGCGACCCGGTCGACATGGCCAGCGGCCGGATGTTCCTGCCGCAGACCGACATCGTCCTGCCCGGAGTCCTGCCGCTGGTCTTCACCCGCAGAGTGGAGTCCGGTTACCGGGTGGGCCGCTGGTTCGGCCCGTCCTGGTCCTCGACCGCCGACCAGCGCCTGGAAGTGGACGACGCCGGCGTCGTATTCGTCACCGAGGACGGGATGCTCCTGCCGTACGGGCATCCCGAGCCGGGCGGTGAACCGGTTCTGCCGGCCGACGGCCCACGCTGGCCACTGACCCGTACGGCAGACGGCGACTGGACGGTCCACGACCCCGGCACCGGCCACACCCGGCACTTCAGCCGCTCCGCACACGACCCGGGCGTGGCGCTGCTGGACCAGATCACGGACCGCAACGGCAACTGGATCGCCTTCGCGTACGACGACGCCACCGGCGCCCCGACCGGCATCCGCCATCATGCGGGCTACCACCTCACCCTGACCACCCAGGACGGCCGGATCACCGCCCTGCACGCCCAAGACACAGAACTGCGCCGCTACTCCTACACCGACGGCAACCTCACCACGGTGACCAACGCCGTCGGCGCCACCCTGCAGTTGACGTACGACGCCCGCGCCCGCGTCACCTCTTGGACCGACTCCAACAACCGCCGCTACGACTACCACTACGACGACCAGGACCGCTGCATAGCCGAAGGCGGCCAGGCAGGCCACATCAGCCTCACCTTCGCCTACGACGAGAGCGACCCCACCACCGGACACCGCGTCACCACCGCCGTCAACGCCGCCGGACACACCACCCGCTACCTGGTCGACAGCCGGCTGCGCATCGTCGCCGAGACCGACCCTCTGGGCAACACCACCCACACCCAGTACAGCGACCGTGACCAGCCCACCTCGGTCACCGACCCCATGGGCAACACCACGTCGTACGCATACGACGAGCACAGTCGCCTCACCGCCGTCATGCGCCCCGACGGCACGCGCACCACAGCTGACTACAACCATCTGGGTCTGCCGGTCACCGTGACCAACCCCGACGGCACCGTGTGGCACCAGGAATTCGACAGCCAGGGCAACCGCACCGCCGTGACCGACCCCACCGGAGCCGTCACCCGCTACGGCTACGACGACCACGGCCGCCCCGCCACCATCACCAACGCCCTCGGCCAGACCACGGTCATCTCCTGCGACGCTGCCGGACTCCCCGCACAGATCACCGACCCCCTCGGCGCGGTCACCACCTACACCCGCGATGCCTTCGGCCGCCCCACCGCCGTCACCGATCCCCTGAGCGTCACCGAGTGTCTGGAATGGACCCCCGAAGGCACGCTCGCACGCCGCGTCGCCGCCGACGGCGCCACGCAGACGTGGACCTACGACGGCGAGGGCAACCTGCTCACCCACACCGACTCGGCCGGAGGCGTCACCCGCTTCGAGTACACCCATTTCGACCTGCTCACCGCCCGGACCGGACCCGACGGCGCCCGCTACGAGTTCGAGCACGACGCCGAGCTGCGCCTCACCCGCGTCATCAACCCGCAAGGACTGACCTGGACCTACGAGTACGACGCCGCCGCCAACGTCGTCTCCGAGACCGACTTCGACGGCCGCACCCTCACCTACCGGGTGGACGCCGCAGGCCGACTCGCCGCCCGCGTCGACGCGCTCGGCGGCACCATCTCGTTCGAGCGCAACCGGGTCGGCGAAGTGGTCCGCAAGGACGTCGACGGCCGCGTGACGGAATACGTCTACGACAGGGCAGGACGCCTGCTGGAGGCAGCCGGACCGGACAGCGAACTGCGCTACCAGTACGACCGTCGCGGACTCACCGAGGCGGAAGTGGTCGACGGCCGCGCCATCCTGTACGCCTATGACGTGCTGGGCCGCCGCACGCGCCGCACCACGCCCACCGGTCACATCACCTCCTACTCCTACGGCGCCGATGGACTGCCCCACCACCTGACCAGCGGCGGTCACCGGATCGACTTCACCCACGACGACGCCGGTCGGGAGCTCGCCCGCGTCTTCGGCGACACGATCAGCATGACCTCCGCCTGGGACGAAGCCGGACGGCTCGCCGCGCGGCGGATCACAGCCGGGGGCCGCGACGTCAACAGCCGCGCCTACTCCTATCGCGTCGATGGCCGGCTGACCTCTGTCGTGGACAGGCTGTCGGGCACCCGCACCTTCGATCTCGACCGCGGGGGCCGAGTGACCGCCGTCCACGCCCGGGGCTGGACGGAGCGGTACGCCTACGACGACGCCGGCAACCAGACCTCGGCATCCTGGCCCTCCGGCCACCCCGGCAGCGAGGCCACCGGACCGCGCGCCTACACCGGCACCACCATCACCCGCGCCGGAGACGTCCGCTTCGAGCACGACCCCCTCGGCCGGGTCATCCTGCGGCAGAAGACCCGCCTCTCCCGCAAGCCGGACACGTGGCGCTACGCGTGGGATACGGAGAACCGCCTCACCTCGGTGACCACTCCCGACGGGAACCGGTGGAGGTATCGCTACGACCCGCTCGGCCGCCGCATCGCGAAAGAGCGTCTGGCGGCCGAGGGCGAGAGCGTGGTCGAGGAGGTCCGGTTCACCTGGGACGGCCTGACCCTGTGCGAGCAGACCAGTCACGGACCGGACCAACCGAACACGGTCGCCCTCACCTGGGACCACCGCGGCCACACCCCCCTGACCCAGACCGAGCGCGTCCTCACCGCAGACGACCTACAGAACGAGATCGACCGCCGCTTCTTCGCCATCGCCACGGACCTCATCGGCGCCCCTGCCGAACTGATTGACGAGTCGGGTGACATCGCATGGCGCTCCCGGTCCACGCTGTGGGGCAGCACCGCATGGGCCCGCGGCGGCAGCGCCTACACCCCTCTCCGCTTCCCGGGCCAGTACTACGACCCTGAGACCGGCCTCCACTACAACCTCTTCCGCCACTACGACCCTGAGACCGGTCGCTACACCTCGCCGGACCCTCTGGGCCTGGCTCCCGCCCCGAATCCCCTCGCGTACGTGGACAACCCGCACAGCGGGTGCGACCCGCTGGGCCTCATGCCCAAGTACACGAAGGAGGAGAAGGCACAGAAGCGGGTCGACAAGATCCTGGACGACGTCGCCGAGAGGGCACGGAACGGTGAGATCAACAAGCACCCCAAGTACCACGGGGACGAGCGGCACGGCTTCACCGACGAACAGGTACTGAAAATCCTGAAGGACCCTGATGCGGTGTACCAGTCATCGGGCCAGGCAGGAAACTTCATCTTCCGTAAGAACAATGACATCGTCGTGGTCTATGGTCCTGGCTCCAAGCAGGGTCAGGCCATCACGGCCTACGGCGACTCAGGCATAAAGGGCGAATCCGGCGCGAACGCGCTCGGTGGCAGTCCGACGGACCCCGGTGCTCCGGTGACCCACGAGGACATCGTGCAGGGCAGGATTCCCGGTGAGGACGGCTACATGGCCCCAGCACGGCAGATCAGGTGAGGCGGGAATGACCACGAAACTGTCGTTCGGCGACAACTGGCGCGCAACGGTGACGGACGATCCGCTGCACATCACCCCCCGCTTCACGGGCGACTCCGTGGATATCACGCTGAATGCGGACGTACAGGAGCATGAGCGCTTCCTCGCGCGTACCTTCGGCAGCCAGGACCTGCTGTGGGACACCCCCGACGTGTTCCGGTTCGATCCGGACAGCCGGAAGCTGGTCGGGGCCGAACTCCAGATGCCGTACGTGTCCGCCGACGCCGAGACCTCCACCCGCCTTCCCGTCATGCCCGCCCTGCGCCAGGGTGGACTCCACGCCGACGAGGTCCGTGACTTCCGGCACGAGACGTGCACGGTGCTGTGCCGCGCCCCCGGGGACGCCATGCTGATCTGTCTGCGCGACCTCGATGTCCTCGACGAGCCGCTGGAGGCACGCATCGGCATCGCCCCCGACGTGGCGCTCCTCGCCCAGCACGGCACCGTCGTCGGCTGGAGCCTCACCGACCCCGCGCAGCACCTGACGACCGCGTACGCCGAACCCGACACCGACCCGCCGTCGCCTGTCACCCGCCGGCTGCTGACCGAATGCCTGGACCTGGTCACCTCGCCCCTGGTGGACGACGTGGTGGACGGCGAACCGGCCGCCCTGACCCGCCTCCGCGCCGCCGACGAGGCCTTGCGCGCCCACCACGAGGACCGGAACCGGGCCGACGCCCTTCTCGGCCTGATCGCCACCTACGTGCGGGACTACGCGAACTGATGACGGTTCGACAGCTCGCCCACCCCGGGGGACGCGAGCGGCTTTGAGGTCACCTTCGGGAGTCTGCAGTGCGCCGTTCACCGCCTCACCGTGCAGAGTCTCACCCACGAATCGGCCACGGGGGTTCTTCCACCATGGCGCCTACGCCTATCGCCCGAACGGGACCGTGGCGGCCCGTAATCGACCAAGGAGCGATGCGCCGCTTCGACGCGGACCGAGCCGGCCGGATCACCGCGGCACACGCCTCCGACTGGACGGAAACCTACGCATACGACGCTCTCGGCAACGTGACCGAAGCCGACTGGCCGACCCAGCGTGATGAGACCGCGCGAGGCCAGCGCACGTATACCGGCACCCTCATCCGTACCGCGGGCCGAATCCGCTACGAGTAGCGACGGCCACGGCCGCGTCGTCACCCGCCGCGAGACCACCCTCTCCGGCCGCACCGACACCTGGAAGGTACGCCTGGGACGGTGAGGACCGTCTGGTCGCCGTGACGACACCTGACGGCGAACGCTGGACATACGCCCACGACCCGTAGGGCCGCCGAACAGCCAAGAACCACATGAGCGGCGACGGCACCCACATGACCGAGTGGACCGACTTCACCTGGGACGGTCCGGACCTCGCCGAACAGACAGCTCACAGCCCACACCTGCCCGGGCCCTACAGCCTCACCTGGGACCGCCAGGGCTACCACCCCATAGCCCAGAGCGAGCGCCTCGCCCCACCGGACAGCCAACAGGACGACATCGACCGCCGCCTCTTCGCCATCATCACCGACCTCGTCGGCACCCCCACTCACCTGCTCAACCCGGAGGGCACCACGGTCTGGGAAGCCCGCACCACACTGTGGGGCAACACCACCGACAGCCGTCGTGGCACCACCAGCACGCCCCTCCGCTTCCCGGGCCAGTACTACGACCCCGAATTCGGCAAGGATCCACGGGCCGGATGGGGCCGCTACTACCATTACGATACGCCGCACGGCTCCCGGGTCGTCGCCGAACACACCTCCGATCCCAGGGCACCGTATCCGCATTTCCACGCAGGCCGGGCACCCGAAGGAGAACCGCGAGATGTGAACATGCAGGGCAGGCCCTACAAGCAAATCCTGCCCAAGCATCATCTCCATTACACGCAAGGTGGATGCCATGGAGGAGACTAGGCTTCAACGGAAACTCAGGGAGCATCGCGAGAAAGCGCGGCTCGATGAAATCCGCGAGAAGCTGTCCGGCCTGCTCACCGGAAATACCCTGGACGCCGACGTGGCACCTGCCTGGATCCATGAAACTACCTGGGGGTTCTGGGACATCTTCATCGAACCGCTGGAGACCCTGTCCGATGAATCCGCACCCGAAGCCGTCAGCGCATGGATCGAGGAACTTTTGGTGCGGCATGGTGTAACCGGCAGGGTCTGCGTTGCCAGCCACCCGGTCGGCACCCCCTGGCTCGAATGCCGCGTCCCGCGCAGCGGATGGGTGTCGCAGGTCCGAGAAACCATCGAAGACCCCTGGGAGTTCGCGTCCGGCGACCTTGACGTGGTCGTCGCCGTACTTGAGGCCGAATACCGCTACGAAGCCCACGTCGGCCGCAAGCCTGTCGCGTGACCGCTCCGGGCATCATCCCGCACCTTGCGAGTAACGCGGCGCCGGTCGGGAAGCAACCAGTGAAATACGCTGCAACACCGCACGTCAGCGCATTCCGCCGGTGGCTCGATGTAGCGGATGGCCTCGGACTCGGCCGAGCCGCCATGGACGCGCGACTCACCGTCCCGTATCTGGTGTGACGGCCGGTTGACTTGAGCGACCGCTCGTTTACCTGAGCGCTCGTGCGGATGACGTACGCCCGCGGAAAACCATCGGACAGGCGAAGACCGAAGGCCTGCGCTGATGCACGGCTCCACCTCACCTGGACGAGTCGTTCCCTGCCTCGGCGTCGCTCGTCCCAGCGCCGGCCTTCCGGAGGATCTCCTCGCTCAGCAGCCACCGATCCCCGCCGGGGTGGAACCTGCACCCGCGCTGCGAGGTGACCGTTTCGACAAGCCGCCGAAGTTGCCGAGCGTCGAGACCGTCGGTCATATCCGCAGCAAGCCGCATCGCGTGGTACTGCTCGAAAGCGCTGTACGAGTGCCCGATGGTGTCGAGCACCGCCTCGAATTCCCGCAACTCGCCTCTGGCCTGCATCAAAGCCAAGGCGGTGAAACGTTGTTCCTCGTTCCCTCCCGCAGCCAGCGCAGGACCTCCGCCGGCTCGAACCGCTCCTGCTCCGCCTGACGGCGCGCACGGGAAACGACCTCCTCCAGAGCCCGGGTGCGCTCGGGCCCGGGGGCCATCCGATCGCGCACCGTTCGGTACTCGGCCGCCGCAGGCTCGGCCACACCCAGCAGGGCCCGGGCCTCCGCCCGCAGACGGCGCGCGGTGGTGCTGTCCCCTCGGCGCTCGGCCTCCTCCGCGAGCACGTACGTATCCGCGGCAGCCGCACGAAGCCTGAGTTGGCTCCCCCGACCTCGAAGCTCTCCAAACGGTCGTCGAAGAGCGCGAGTACGAGCAGAACCCCCCGAGGGCGAGCAGCACCCCGGGGTGGGTGTCGCCGGTGAGGGTGCCGCCGACGCCGAGGTCCGCGCGCGCAGCCTCGTGGAAGGCGTTGAGCGCCGCGAAGGCCCTGCGGTGGCGGGGCCGCCACTCGTCCAAGGTGCCCGGCGTCTTGCCCAGGGCCTGCCAGTGATTTCCACGGCAACCGCGTTGAGGGGGTGGACGGCTTCCACTACGTCGTCGCCGGCCAGGAACATGATGCGTTTGAAGGCCCGGCCGCGGAGGCGGGCCGCGTCATCTATGGCGGCCACCATTGAGGACTCGGGGTCGGCGCCGGGGCGGATGCCCTCGCGGTGTTCGTAAAGGTCAACGACGAGGAAGATCGAGGCCCGGACGCCTCCTCGGTCGGCGGGATCTCCCGGTCGACAGGCCGGCACTCGTCCGAGAGGCTCAAACGCCGTGCTCGCGGAAAGACCCGCTCCATCCCGACCCCGCCCGTCCTCGTCGAGCTCCTGCGCGATCATCTCGAAGCGCACGGCACGGCCCCGGACGGACGTCTCTTCCGGGCCGCGGAAGGCGGCCACGTGCTCTCCAAGGAGTACGGCGAAGTGTGGCAGGAAGCCCGCAAGAAGGCGCTCACCCCGGAGGACGCCAAGACACCACTCGCCGACGTCCCGTACTCCCTCCGCCACGCCGGAGTCTCCCTGTGGCTCAGCTCCGGAGTGGAACCCACCGAGGTCGCCCGCCGCGCCGGCCACAGCGTCGCCGTGCTCTTCCTCTTCTACGCCAAGGTCGTCAAAGGACGGCAGACGCAGGACAACGAACGCATCGCCCGCGCCCTCGCGGAAGCCGACGACGACGCCCCGTGAGGAGCCCGCAGCCAGCGAATCCGGTCCACGCCTGGTCCACACGCACTGGTCGACAGTGGGATTCAGGCGGTCAGGAGTGAGACAGGTCACACACAGATGGCGTGCCCCGGAACCCGGAGCACGCCATCTGACCAGCTAAAACGCTGACCTGCGCGGAGGCTGTGGGATTTGAACCCACGGTGACATCGCTGCCACGACGGTTTCAAGACCGGCTCGGGCGGCGGATGCACAGGCGGGCTGACCAGCGGCAAGGCCGGGTGGCGGCCCTGTGGCCAGGGCGCGCTGACCACAGGTTGGCCACGGCTTCCGTGCAGAGTTCCAGTGGCGACATCCGCCCTTACAAGGCGGACATCGTCGGGAGCGCCCGTGCAGGACAAGAGCACAGCGCCCTGGCCAAAGATCTATCGTGATGCAGGTGGGCTGTACCTCACCTGGCCAAGTCGTCCCCGGCTGGCGTGTCGCTTGATCGAGCGCTGATCTTCTCGAGGATGTTCCCGCTCAGGGTCCACCGATCCCCGCCGCGGAAGAATCTGTACCCGCGCTGCGAGGTGACCGTTTCGGCAAGCCGCCTGAGCTGCCGAGCGTCGAGATCGTCGACCATATCCACAGCAAGCCGCATCGCGTGGTACTGCTCGAAAGCACTGTACGAGTGCCCGATGGCGTCCAGCACGGCCTCGAAGTCCCGCAACTCCCGTAAGGCCTGCATCAGAACCAAGGCGGTGACACGTTGCTCTTCGTTTCCCTCCCGCAGCCAACGCAGAACCTCCGCCGGCTCGAATCGCTCCTCCTTCGCCCGACGGCGCGTGCGAGCAACATGCTCCTCAAGAGCGCGAGTGCGCTCCGGCCCAGGCGCCATCGAATCACGCAACGCTCGGTACTCGGCTGCCGCAGGCTCGGCCACGCCCAGCAGGGCCCGTGCCTCCTCGCGCAGACGGCGCGCGGTGCTGCTGTCCCCTTGGCGTTCCGCCTCCTCCGCGAGTGCGTACGTGTCCGCGGCGGCCGCGCGAAGCCTGAGCTTGGCTCCCCCGAATTCGAAGCTCTCCAAGCGATCCTCGAACAGCGCGAGAACCAGCAGCACGCCACCGAGACCGAGCAGCACCCCCGTGCCCGTCCCGTTCTCGGTCACGAACACCGCGCATACTCCTGTCCCCAACGACCCTGTCCCCAGCAGGCCCACGAGCACACGGCGTAAGCGCGTGAATCTGGTTGGCATCGACCGTAGATCCACCGAATCTCCCCTCCTCGCTGGGAGGAAGCTATCGCGTGCCTTCTGTCCCGGCCCGGTAAACCCAGCAGTGGCCGGGCAGCGGTGTAAGCGTTGCCGGCCGTGGTGGCCTCCCCGCCTGCTCACCTTCCCCATGACGCGGACGGGTTGTTCCCGAGGTGACGGACAGCCCTCTCGGCCATCGGTGGCTCCGTCCTCATGCGGCACCGCAAAACAAGTGGTCATCCGCTGCGGGCCCACCGCACTCTTTAGCTGTGACAGACGCAGCGACATACCGGATCCGCGCCAGCTTCACAGCGACGACAATCACCGTGTACCAGGCGTACCCGGCGCACATCGGCTTGCCCGCAGCAAGGGACGGTCGCTTCCCGGAGACCTGGCAGCGGGACCGGATGACATGGATCAAGCCGTCGTTCCTGTGGATGATGTACCGCTGCGGCTGGGCCACCAACGACGGCCAGGAGACGGTCCTCGCCATCGAGATGTCCCGCGCCGGCTTCGCGTGGGCGCTGAGCCACGCCTGCCTGTCACACTACAAACCAGGCCTGCACGCCGACCGGGCCACATGGAAACGCCAGCTGAAACAAGCCGCCGCTCGTGTGCAGTGGGATCCTGAACGCGATGTGCACATGCGGCCCCTTCCTCATCGCTCGCTGCAACTGGGCCTTGCTGGCGAGGCGGCCCGACGGTACGCGGACGAGTGGACGCTCGCCATCACCGACATCACGCCGTGCGTACACCGGATCCACAACCTCCTTCGTGAGGGGAACGGGACGAAAGCCGAGCAGCTCCTCCCCGCGGAGGCCCCGTATCCCGTCGAGGACCACTTGCTGGCCCACCTGCGCTCGTGAGGGACGTCCAGGGCAGGCGGGTCGTCACAATCCCACGGACGGTTGCCGCTCCCATTGCTCCGGGGGCTCCAGCAACGGACCCACGACGGTGCGGGCACCGCACATGTAGAAGGCCCACCTCAGATCATCGCACGGAAAGACGGCTTCTCCCCGGGAATCGACCCAGACCTGAACGATGTTCCCGGCAGCGAGAGTGACGTCCCACCAGGACCAGGCCCGCCTGCCCGGATCGTACGAATAGAGGAAATCCTGAGTCGTCCAACCGCTTTCTCCCCGATGCAGGGAATAGCGCGGGGCGCCGTCCTCCCAGTGCTCGATCGCCCACACCGGTACACCTGACTCGGGGAGCTCGTCCGCGTCGAAGTCGGCTTCGCGCGAGATCCGCACTCCGGCTTCGATGACAGATCTCACCTTGCGTCCGAAGTCGTCGACCTCGCGCCAATCACTCAACTCGACGAAAAAGCTGGACAACGGACCCAGTGGCACGGAGGGACGGTTGACCAGGCGCTCGAGCTCGTCGCTGCTCCCGTCGGCCGACGTGTGATCGCGCATCTCGGACATCATCGCACCACTCTTCCTGAGCCCGGGATTATCGCTCCCAGCAAGGCGGAGAAGTCTCCGTGCTCCCACGCGGGGTCGAACAGGTTTGCAGGAATTCCGTAGAGATCGGGCCCCTTGGTCGGATCGTCCACCTGCGGGCGGCCATTGGAGTGGATATTCCACTTCCGGCGGCTCATACCGCGGGCCTCATCTTGCCTGACGGCCGAAGCTCTCACTCGATCGACAAATGAGCGGGGTACATCGAAGGCGATGATCCTGCTGCCCGATCCGCGGAACGTCTCACTGTGTGAGATGTCTCCACTCATATTCAAGTGCAGCATCTGGTCCCCAGCGATCGACACATTCCCTTCACTGTCCACCGAGAGGCGTTGGCTCAGGGGATGGTCCGACTGAGCCCGGTACACAGTAACCGGATCGTCGCCCGTGCCGGTGCCGCAGTGGGCGGTGAGGCCGAGGGGGTCGGTCCACAGCAGGGGGTTGTCGACGTAGCCGTACGGGTCGGGTGCGGGGGCCGGGCCCAGCGGGTCCGGGCTGAGGTAGCGAGCGGTGGCGGGGTCGTAGTAGCGGTGGAGGTTGTAGTGGAGCCCGGATTCGGGATCCGCGTACTGGCCGGGCAGCCGTAGCGGGGTGGTGGTCCGGCTGGCGGTGGAGTGGACCGTGGTGCCCCACACGGTGGTGCGCTGCTGCCAGGCGAGGGTGCCGTCGGGGGCGTAGAGGTGTGTTGGGGTGCCGATGAGGTCGGTGACGACGGCGAAGAATCTGCGGTCGATTTCGTCCTGGCTGGCGTTGGAGGCCAGTTGTTCACGCTGGGCGATGGGATGCAGGCCGCGGTAGTCCCAGGTGAGGGTGTAGGGGCCGGGCAGGTGGGGGCCCTGGGCGGTTTGTTCGACCAGGGTGGGGCCGTGCCAGGTGTAGTGCGTCCGTTCCCAGGCGCTCAGGCCCTGGGCATCGTCGGTTTCCTGCACGACGTGCTGCTTGCCGATACGGCGGCCGAGGGGGTCGTAGCGGTAGTGCCAGTGCTGCCCGTCGGGGGTCGTGACGTCGGTGAGACGGTCCTCGACGTCCCAGGAGTACGTCCAGGTGGAGGGCCGGCCGGACAGGGTCGTACTGCGACGGGCGGTGACCCGGCCCTGGGCGTCGTAGCTGTAATGGAGGCGGCCGGCGGTGCGCAGCCGGGCGCCGTCGTAGGCACGGGGACCGTGTCCGGCCTGGGACTGGGGAGTCGTGAGGTCGGCCGCTACGGGGTGGCCCGCGCGGTCGTAGACGTACTGTTCGGTCCAGGTGCCTCCTCGGACGGCAGTGACCCGGCCGGCAGGATCGAGGTCGTAGTGGACGGCCTCGGCGGACTGCCCGGCCGTCTGGCCGCTGAAGGACGTCAGGTTGCCGTCGGCCCGGAAGGCGTAGGAGCGGTGCAGCAGGTGTTCGGGGGCCGGGCCGATGGCCGTGGCGGCCGTGCTGGACAGGGTCTGGTCGGTGAGGCGGTAGGAGGCGTCCCAGACGAAGGCAAGGCGCAGTTCGGAGCCGAGGCGGCGGAGGGTCTCCTGTCCGGCGGCGTCGTGGTCGAAGTCGACGCGGTGCCCGTCCGCGTCCAGCGACGTCGGGTTGCCGGCCGGGTCGTACGTCCACCGGCTCTCGCTTCCGGAAGGGGTGCGGCGACGGGTAAGCCTGCCGAGACCGTCGTAGGCGAGGTCGAGGGTGCGTCCGTCGACGCTCTCGGACAGCAGGCGGCCTACGGGGTCGTAGCCGCGGATCAGCTCGGTGATGCCGTCGCGCGCGCTCAGAAGACGCCCGGCACGGTCGTAGGCGTATTGGGTGACGGCGCCGTTCGCGTCCTTCCTGACGACGCGGCCCAGCGCGTCCAAGTGGTAGGCGATCGTCTGGCCGAGGCCGTTGGTACGGGTGGTCAACCGCCCAGCGGCGTCGTAGGTATACGTGAGCGACCGGCCGTCGAAGTCGGTTTCGCCGATCACCCGCCCGGCTGCGTCGTGGCGGTAGTTCCAGGTCAGGCCCTGCGGCTGGGTCACCTGAACCAGGCGCAGCTCCGTGTCGTACACGAAGGTGTAGCGGGCGCCGTCGGGGTCGGTTCGATCCGTGGCCAGGCCGAAGTGCGTGTACGTCAGGGCGGTGACCGCGCCCGAGGGGTCGGTGTGCCGGGTCGTGTTGCCTTCCGCGTCGTAGTCCCAGGCGTGCCTGGCGCCGTCGGGTTCGGTACGCGACAGCGGTCGTCCCTCGACCGACCACTTGTAGCCGGTTGTATTGCCCAGGGGATCGGTGACGTCGATGATCCGGCCGAAGGCGTCACGGCGATAGCGTGTGGCCGCCCCGAGCGGGTCGATGACCTCAACCGGCAACCCGGCCTCGTCACATCGCACCAGGGTCGTGTGACCGGCGGGATTCGTCACCGAGGTCGCACGACCGTCGTCGTCGTAAGCGAAGCGGGTCGTGGCCCCGGCGGCGTCAGTGACCTCGGTGCGGTTGCCCCTCGCGTCGAACGCCTGACGCCAGGTCGCGCCGTCGGGCGCGACGACCTCGGCGGGCAGGCGCCGTGCGTCGTACGCGATCCGCACCACGGTGCCGTCGGGCCGTTCCACACCGGTGACGTCCCCTTGGGAGTTCCTGGCCAGGCGGGTGGTGCGGCCGAGCTAGTCAGTGCGTGACAGGAGCTGGCCGTACGGGTCGTGTTCGGTGTGGACGGTGCCGCCGAGGGGGTCGACGACCGTGGTGAGGTGGCCGTGGCGGTCGTAGTGGTATTCGGTGCGGGCGCCCAGGCTGTCGGTGATGGTGGTGACGCGGGCCTCGGTGTCGTATGCGAAGTGGGCTTGGAGGGCGCCTTGGGGGCCGTGGCCTCGGGTGACGCGGCCGTCGGAGCCGTATTCGTAGGCGTACCAGTGGTTGTTGCGGTCGGTCCAGGAGGTGATCCGGTCGTGGTCGTCGTAGGCGTACGTCAGTGGCAGGCCGGTGGAATCGGTGAGAGCGGTCAGGCGGCCACGGCCGTCGTAGCTGTATTGGAGAATCCGCGTGCTCGTGCCGTCGTGGATCAGGCGCAGGCCGCTGATGCGGGGCCCGGTGAGGGTGCGGGTGGTGTCGACGGCTACGCGGTAGCCGCCGGTGTGGCGGATTTCTGTCGGCAGGCCGTCGGGCCCGGTGAGGTAGTCGATGCGGTGGCCGTTGCGGTCGGTCAGCGCGGTGATCGTACGAGTCTGTGCCCCAGGTGCAGGTGGGGTGGCGAAGTGGCGGGTGACACCGGTGGCGGTGTCCTCGATGCGGATGGTGTCGGTGTCCCGGTCCCAGATCAGGGGGCGTTGCGGGCCGCGTATGGGCAGAACGCTTGGTTGCTGGTCGGTGGGCAGGGGGTAGTGCTGGATTTCGGCGTCCTCGCCGGCGTAGTGGATGCCGTCGGGATCGATCTGGATGCGCTGGTCGAGGGTTGAGGCCCACCCTGGGCCGAACCAGCGTCCGCCGGTGTAGCCGGAGGCGTAGGCGCGGCGCAGCACCACGGGCAGCAGGCCGGGCAGGTCGATGTCGGTGGCGGAGGTGATCATCTGGCCGGAGACGACGTCGACGGGGTCGCCGCCTGTGGTGCAGCCGCCGTTGCCCTCCGAGGGCTGCCCGGGGGCGTGTTCACCGCCCAGCGGCGGCTCGTCGCCTTGCTGATGGGGGAGGTGCCCGGTGTCGCTGACGTCGTGGGGTGCGTGGACGGAGGGCTGTTTGGTGTCGTGCATGAGGCCCCGCAGGGCTGTTTCGTGCTTGAGGTCGGCTGCGGTGGTGTCCTCGGCGATGCCGGTCAGGTTGTGGCCGGTGGAGTGGTACAGATCCCCGACCGCCTTGCCGGCGTCCTCGCCCAGGGTCTTGCCGAGCCTGGTCGCGGCGTGTTCCAGGGCTGCGACGATGCGGTTGGTCACTGGAAGTTCACCCCGGCGAGCTTGGTCTGCAGGGTTGTGGCGTGGCCGGTGACGGTCTCGGCGTGGCCGTGCATCGTGGTGGCGTGGAAGGTCAGCATGGACGGGTGGATCTCGAAGCCGGGGCCGCCGTCCCATCCGTCGGTGTCCACGCCGAGGGCGTCCTCGGTGGCCTTGAACATCAGCCCGCTCGCCGCCTTGCCGACGGCTTCGACCAGGGGGTCCAGGGCCGCTTCGATGACCTCGGCGATGATGTACTGGGTGAGCTGGTCCTCCAGGACCTGCACGGCCTTCTCGGCCAGCTTCACCGTCGCCGCTGCCGCCGCCTCCGACAACCCCAGCGTCTCCACCGCCGCCGCCTGCTCCGCCACGAACGCGGTTGCCAGGCCGATGAGTTCGGCGATGCACTCGCCCTTCATCGTCACGATCACGCCCGCGGCCACGTCCAGCGCGGTGGCCACCCCGTGGCACAGGCTGACCAACTCGGCCATGTGCGTGGAGGACTTCTCACCCCACGCGGCCAGCAGCGCCTCGTAGGAGGCCCCCTTGTAGTGAGCCCCCAGCTCCTTGACGGTGGCCGTGGCCTGCTGGTGGGTGGTGTCCACCGCCGAGGCGAACTCCCGGATGTGCGAGGCGAACTCCCGCACCTTGTCCTCGTTGACGTTCGGCCAGCTGATCCCGACGACGCTCAGGAACGACACCACCGGCCCCGGCAACTCAACCGCCACAAGCCAGCCCCCCACAGGACACACCCGATGCGGACAGTGATCAGGCTACGTCAGAAAAAGACACCGATGGGAGCAATTTGCCGCAGACGTGCCCCAAACCGGCTGCCAGCAATGGACATTCAGGCCCTCGGAGCCCAAGGCCTTCCGCTCAGCCCCTCCCCATGCCGAGCCGGCGGAAGGAGCAGGTCCCGGTCCGTAGGGGCCTCGCCAGTTCTGGTCACGAGGGGCTCTACCCAATACGCAGGGGGCGGGCCCCGGAGAACCGGGACCCGCCCCCACCTGCGCGTTTACTACCTGCGCGGAGGCTGTGGGATTTGAACCCACGGTGACATCGCTGCCACGACGGTTTTCAAGACCGTTCCCTTCGGCCGCTCGGGCAAGCCTCCCCGGGAGGGCCGCCGGGGGTGGGGTGGCGGCGTCCCGGGGGACAGCTTAGTGGGTGGTCAGTTGGGGGAGTCGCCCACGCGGCTGCCGAGGGTGACCGTGGTGGTGTGGGTGGAGCCGTTGCGGGTGTAGGTGAGGGTGGCCTTGTCGCCCGGGGAGTGGGTCCAGATCTCGCCGATCAGGGTCTGGCCGCTGTCGATGATCGTGTCGTCGAACTTGGTGATCACGTCACCGGGCTTCAGGCCCGCCTGGGCGCCCGGGCCGCCCGCGGTGACCGAGTCGGCGGAGGTGCCGATCCGGGCCCCGTCGCCCTGGTACTGCGTGTCCAGGCTCACCTTCATCACCGGGTAGACCGGCTGGCCGGTCCTGATGAGCTGGTCGGCGACCCGCTTGGCCTGGTTGATCGGGATCGCGAAGCCCAGGCCGACGCTGCCGCCCTGGCTGCCCGGCGACGTGGTGCCGCCCGGCTGGATCGCCGAGTTGATGCCGATCACCGAGCCCGTCGCGTTCAGCAGCGGCCCACCGGAGTTGCCCGGGTTGATCGACGCGTCCGTCTGGATCGCGCTCATGTACGAGGACGCCGAGCCCTGGCCGTCGCTCGACGCCACCGGGCGGTGCACCGCGCTCACGATGCCCGTAGTCACCGTACCGGACAGGCCGAACGGCGCACCGATCGCGATCGTCGCGTCGCCCACCTGCGCGTCGTCCGAGTTGCCCAGCGGCAGCGGCGACAGCTTGATCCCGCTGGCGTTCTTCAGCTTGATGACCGCCACGTCGTAGCCCTGGGCCCGGCCGACCACCGACGCGTCGTACGTGTTGCCGTTGGAGAACGTGACGGTCAGCTTGCCGCCCGAGTCCGCCGCCGGCGCCACCACGTGGTTGTTGGTCAGGATGTGGCCCTGCGTGTCGTAGACGAACCCGGTGCCCGTACCGCTCTCCTGGCTGCCGCTCGCCTTGATCGTCACCACGCTGGGCAGCGCCCGGTTCGCGATGCCCGCCACCGATGTGGGGGCCCGGTTGAGCGCCTGGGTGCTCTGCGGCGCCGAGATGGTGGTCGAGTTCGAGTTGTCGTTGTTGTGCTTGGCCACCTCGTAGCCGATGCCGCCGCCGACGCCGCCCGCCACCAGTGCGGCGACCACGACGGCCGCCACCAGGGCGCCGACTCCGCGTCGCCGGCCACCCGAGCCGTCGCCCTGCGGCGGTACGGACCCGGGCCACGGCGTCCCGCCGCCCCCGCCCGGCTGGCCCGGCTCCGGGCCGTTGGTGCCGCCGTACGCGCCGGAGGACATCCCGGCGTACGCGCCCGAGGAGGCGTACGCCGGAGTGGCCGGCACGGCATAGGGGTCCGGGTTCGGGCCATGACCCTGGCCCTGGCCCTGGCTCGCGTCGGGGTTCGGCCCCGCCGGATATCCGCCGCCTTGTGTCGCGTCCGCCTTCGCCGCCGAATCCGGCGCAATAGCGGCGGGTTGCGCGGGCGGCTCGCTCACAGCGGGCGCGGGAGGCGCTGCGGCGGGAGGTACCGACGCGGGAGGAGCAGGATGCGGCGCGTGCGCCAGCTCATTCGGCGGCGGCCCGTACGGCGACGGCGGCCCCACCGGCGGCGGCGCCTGCATCGGAGCGCCAGGTGCCGGGGCGGACGGCGGCGTGGGCGCCGAAGCCGGCACCGGCGGCTGCGTAGGCAGCACCTCTGTGCGCGGTTCCCGCGGCTCGTCCGTCAGCCGCGGGTCGGAGACGGGCTCCGCGGGCGGGGCCGCAGGCACGGGGGGAGCAGCGGGGGCCACCTGGGCACCGTCGCTGGCGGCACCCTCGTGTGCCGCTGCTGCCGACTCCGCAGCCGGCTGGGAGGACCCGGCTTCGTTCTCGGTGCTCACAGCGACTCTCCTCATCAGGGTCAGGACAAATGTAAAGGGGTGCGCACAGCATTTCCCACGGCGTGTCGGACCGCCGTAAGCGGTAGCTGTGCGTTCCGTGCGCCCGCCGCACAGCGCAGGCCGGAGGCGGAACGGAGCCGAACCGCAACCGGCAGGCGCGCGGGAGAACGTAGGCGAGCGTACGTGCCCGTACCGCATGCCCGCAGCACCGCCGCCCCGGCCAGCGGCGCCCCGCCCGCCACAGTCGGCACGGTGGCACCATGGGCCGGTGACCTTCCTCCGCGCGGTCCAGGACGCGCATCCCGAGGGGCGACAGGTGCAGGTCGTCGCTCATCGGGGCGCCTCCGAGGACGTACCAGAACATACGCTCGCCGCGTACCGGAAAGCCATTGAGGAGGGCGCGGACGCGCTGGAATGCGACGTACGGCTCACCGCGGACGGCGCGCTGGTGTGCGTGCACGACTGGCGGGTGAACCGGACGTCCAACGGCCGCGGCGCGGTCTCGTCCCTGGAGCTGGCGGATCTGGCGGCGCTGGACTTCGGCTCGTGGAAGGGGCAGTACGCCGACCCGGAGACGCCTGAGCGCTTCGACCCGGGCGAGCGCAGCCAGGTGCTGACCCTGCAGCGGCTGCTGGAGTTGGTCGTCGAGACCGACCGCCGGGTGGAGCTGGCCATCGAGACCAAGCACCCCACCCGCTGGGCCGGCCAGGTGGAGGAACGGCTGATCGACCTGCTGCGCCGCTTCGACCTGGACCGCCCGCCGCATGGCGAGCCCTCCCGGGTGCGGGTGATGAGCTTTTCCTCGCGCTCATTGCGCCGGGTACGGATGGCCGCGCCCGCCCTGCCGACCGTCTACCTGATGCAGTACGTCACCCCGCGCCATCGTGACGGGCGGCTGCCGGCGGGGGTGGGGATCGCCGGGCCGAGCATGCGGATCGTCCGCACGAACCCGGGGTACGTGGACCGGCTGCACCGGGCCGGGCACCGGGTGCACGTGTGGACCGTGGACGAGCCGGCCGACGTCGAGCTGTGCGTACGGCTCGGGGTGGACGCGGTGATCACCAACCGGCCGCGGAAGGTGCTGGCCCAGTTGGGGCGCTGACTGCCCGGCCACAGATACCGGCGATCCGCCGCCTGCGGGCCTGCCTGCGCGTACGCCGCCCGCGGGTCCGCCAAGCCCCTGGCAGGGGCCCCGCACGCTCCGGGACGACCCCGACTTCCCGGGGCAACCTTGGTAACCATCCTTACCCGGCGTGTTGCGGCGCAAGCAGAGCGTATCGGCTCGCGCCGGATCGTGCCAGGGGCATGGGCATATCGCGGTGCTGTGTATGGAGTGCGTCAATAGATCGCGGTTGGGCAGTTTCCGGTCTTGTCCCGGGGGGCATTCACCTTGTGGCGTGGGGTGAAGGAGGTCTCGGGGGTGTCGTTGATGGTGGCCCAGGAGGTGCCGACGTCCACGACCATGGCCCTGCCCCATGGTCCTGCGGGTGTCGCGGAGGCGCGCAGAAGGCTGCGAGCCGATTTGTACGCGCGGGACGTACCGGATCCGGTCGTCGACGACGCGGTCCTCATTCTGTCCGAATTGCTCAGCAATTCCTGCCGGCATGCCCGCCCGCTGAGCGAAGCCGCATATCCCGACGGCACGGTACAGGCGGGCGCTCAGGCGCCCGCCCCTCGTTTGACGGCCGTGCCCACCGATCGCGGCACGAAGCTTCCGGCGGACCCGGCCCCGGATCCGGACGCGGACTATCCGGACAGCGAGGCGTACGGGATACGGGCTTTCTGGTCGGTCGGCCCGAACGGCCTGCTCAACCTGGAGGTCACCGACGGGGGCGGGCCCACCCGGCCCCGGCCGGCCAGCCCCTCGCTGACCGCGCGCGGCGGCCGTGGCCTGGGTATCGTCGCAGCCCTGGCGCTGCGCTGGGGGGTGCGCGACGCCCCCGGCGAGGTCACCGTATGGGTGCTGCTGCCGGTCCGCGGCCGCCATGCCCGGCGGGACAACCCGACCGGAATCGGCCTGCCCCGGGGCGTACCACTCGACTTGCCACTGGATCTCGCGGAATCCCTCGACGATATGACCTGAGTGATCTGCGTCACATTTTCCGGTATCACTCGGGTCATCAGCAGGTGAGATTTTCGGCCCGGAACGCTGTCGCTTTCCGGATTTTCGGCCGACTCCCGCGGAACCGCCACTTCCGGCGGCATACGGCGCAGCCGGCCGGTGAGTCCACAGGTGATCCGTTGACGATCCGGCGGCGATCTCAAGGCGATCCCATGACGATCCCGTGGCGATCCATCGGAGTTCCGCCGTCGTTCCGGCGGCGTTCTGACGGCCTTCCGGAAGGTTCCGGCGGTGTTGTGCCGGTGTTCCCGTGCTTTAGCCGGAACGGCCCCTGTGTCCGATTCTTCGGCCCGATTCACCGCTTGACACGACGCGCACGCGTTCCGGCCCATTTGCGCCGAGTACGAACCGGCGGCCGGGCTCCGCTCCGTATCGCACAGATCCCGACGCCCCGGAAAACCGGACCCGCACATTTTCCGAGCCGGGCCACCGCTCGCGGGCCCGCGAAAACCGCCGCGCCGCCCGCCCGTACCGTCCGGCCCGGCGCACCCGTGACCGTTCGGGCCGCCGACCGGTGCCCGATCGGACCCCCGACGTCCACCAACCCCCCGCCCCCCTCCCGCTAAGCTCCGCCGGGTACCCGCCGTACCGGAAACACACCGGAAGACCCGGAAGAGACCGAGCCATGGCCAAGAAGCGCGCGACCCCCACCCAGAGCAAGGCCCCCCGCAACAGCACGGGCGAGATCCCCGTGGTCGGCGCGCGCGAGCCCTGCCCGTGCGGCTCGGGCCGCCGGTACAAGGCGTGCCACGGCCGGGAGAGCGCCCACGCGGTGACCGAACTGGTGCAGCGCCCGTTCGAGGGGCTGCCCGGCGAGTGCGACTGGGTGGCGCTGCGCGAACTCGTGCCGGCCGCCACCGCGGAGCTGACACTCGCGGGCGGCCTGCCCGAGGGCGTGCCGACGGTGACGCTCGGCACAGTGCTGCCGATGGCCTGGCCGGGGCTGCGCCGGGACACCGGCGGCGTGCTGCTCGGCCTGCAGAACGACGTGGTGACCGGCGACATCAGCCGGGACCTGGCCGACACCCTGAGCCGGGCGCTGACCGCGGAGCCGGGCAACCCGGTGGAGGCCCGGCGGCCGGCCGCGGACGGGCTGCGGCTGCAGGACCTCCTCGACCTGGCCGCGCCCTTCGTGCCCGAGGTGCACAGCGGCTTCGAGTTCTGGCTGGAGGACGCGGAGGCGGCGACCGGCGAGGTCGCCGCGTCGCTGGAGCGCGCCAACCAGGCGGCGATCCCGACCGTACGGCTGACCGAGGTGGACGCGGCGTACTGGTGCCAGACGCCGGAGAAGAACCACCTGCGGTGGGTGATGCCGTACCCGGAGGACGATCTGCTGGACGCGCTGGCCCGGCTGCACGCCGCCGGGGCGTCCTCGCTGGGCGCGAACACCCGCCTGGTCGGTTCCTTCCGCGCGCACGGCCTGGTGGCGCCGGTGTGGGACCTACCGGTGGGCATGCCCGCCGACGAGGTGGAGAAGCCGGCCGCGCAGTTCCAGGAGCGGCTGACCGAGACGCTGGCCGTCACCGGGCCGCTGAGCGCCGAGGAGCGGCGGGCCCGCAGCGGCTTCACCAACCGCCAGATCACCCTGCGCTGAGCGCCTGGGGCCGGCCGCCCTGCGGCTGGCCCTCTCGGCTGTCCGGCGTCGGGCCCCCGGCGCTGCGCCGGTCGGCTCCCGGCCACCATCCGCCCCACCGCCAACACCCGTCCGGGGTACGGCCGTACCCCCGGCGCCAGGCCCCGCCGCGGGGTCGAACTGAGCGGTCAGTCAGTGATGTCGATCACAACTCCCGGGAAAACCCCGGGAAATCGAGGGCGGCCTCCGCTTCCGGGATTTGCGAACGGCGGAAGTCTTGTTACCGTTTGAACAGCCCGGTCGCTGGTGCATCCCCCGTCGCCAGCGACCGGGCACTTCCATACCCGCCGCCAGCCGCCGCCATTGCGCCGGGTAGGCCGCGCAGGTTCTTCGCGTCAATGGACGCGCGCCGGACGTACGCCGCCAACGCGACTCATGGGTGTCGGTTACGGGTCGTCCGCGGATCGACTGAGCCAGCGTCCTGTCCGCGCCTGTACGGTCGCCCGGAACGCGCGCATCGACGCGCGCCTCTGCTCCGGATGGTCCCCGCCTCGTCGGCCGCGGCGTCCCTACGCCCGGCCCGGCCGCACCGCTCGCCGGCGCGGCCCCCCTCCACCTCTTTGTTCGTACGGCATCCGTACGTCGTCCCTACGTCCCGGACCCCCCGGTCCGGGTCCCCCATCAGCCGATCGAAGCGATCAGTACGTGAGCCGGTCGCCGTCCGGCGCCGTGCGTCCCGCGCGGACCATCGCGTCCACCAGGGTGCTGATCTGCGGCAGCCAGGGAGCGGACTCCCCCGGCTCCACCACCGGCTCGCGCACCCAGCGCAACTGGCCGGAGTTGCCGCTCGACGGCGGCAGGGCGACGTATCCGCCGTCACCGTGGTAACGCAGCGAGGTCGGCACCCACTCCTGGCTGTCGAGGAGTTCGCCCAGCTCGGCGAGGGAGTAGGGGGCCACCAGGAAGATGTAGCGGGTGGGAGTGGCGACCACCGGGCCGAGCCGGAAGCCGAAGTGCTCGATGGCGGTCAGGGCGTGCGCGCCGGCCGCCGCGGGCAGGCTCGCGGCCGAGACCCGGTCGCCGGTGGCGAGCACCACAGGCGCGTCGGGCCGGTTGGTCCACCACCAGCGCACCATGCGCGGGTCGCGCGTGGCGGCGAGCAGACCGGGGTCGAGCGGGTGCACGCCGGGCACCGGGCAGTTGGGGCGCGGGCAGGCGCACGGCTGCGCGCCGGTCGCCCGCCAAGTGCCCCGCCGGTCGTACCCGACGCCGGGCACGACACGCCATTTCCACTGCTCGGCGTAGGTGAGGGCCGCGCTCAGCAGCGCGGTCCGCCCCTTTCGCGGGAGCTGGAGTGAGAGCTTGCGTCGCCTTCCGAGGATCTCGCGCATCAGCGCTCGTTCCTTTCCGTTAACGCCCATGGATCTGCCCATTACACAACGTAACTGTCGAGCACACCGCATACGAGGCAGCGCAGCACACTGCCAGCCGAGCGTGGAACGTGGCGGAGGGTGGTGCGCGCGAGGCGCTCATTGTGGCGCACAAAGCCCTGAGCGTGAGCAACCGGTCATGCTCCCGCCGGACGCGGCACCCTTCTGCCACTCGGGGTTGGGTCGGCCGTCAACTGTTTACGTACTACGACGCTTGAGCCGGACATCGGGTTCCTACCCAGCACCCACGATATGACGCGCTGTTGGCCGGGATCAGTCGACAGTGCGCATGAACCGGGGGTGGCTGTTTTGAGCCAATGTTCGGGACAGCGTCCGGCCAACGTACGTCGGTCCGGCCCGGAACCGCAAGGCTCCGACACCATCTCTTGTACCAGGACAATCCTGGACATGCCCACGATCGTGCGTGTAGAAGTGGGGTTCTTGATAGCGGCGCAGCACGACTTGGGGGTTTGCGATGCTATTGATGCGGATGTTCCGCGCGGCGCGAACAAAACACGCTGAATTCCCCGCTCGCCGGACCCCGGCCGGGAGCTCCCGGCCATGAGCCCCGCTCACGTCAGAAAAGTGGCCGGAACCGAACCGTCTTCCGCCGGCATCCCCCAGACTGACGCCGCCGCGATCACTCCGGCGGCCGTCCCCGTGCCGCCCGCGCTTCCCGCCGGACACCCCGAGCGGATGCCGGACCGCGGCTCCCCGGAGCACCCGATCGCCGTCCAGGACCGGCTCGCCGCCTGGGTGTGCGACCTGTCGCTGCTGCACGAGCTCACCGAACGCCTGGTCCGCACCGCCGAGCCGGGCGATGTCCTGCACGAGGTGCTCCAGGCGGGCGCCACTCTGGTCGGTGCCCGGCGCGGCATGATCACCCTGGAGTGCCCGGACGGTTTCGGCCGCCGGAACTCCGTCGGACTCGGTCTGGCCCACGCGGACCTCGGCGCCCTGGAGACAATTTCGGCCACGGCGCCGACCGAGCCCGTCGCCCTGGACGTGGCGCCGGAGGTGGTGCACGGTGACCTGCGCCACGGGCCGGGGCTGTCCGCGCGGCACCGCGAGGTGGCCGAACGGCTCGGCCTCGGCGCCAGTTACGCGCTGCCGCTGACCGCCGAGCGGACCGGGACCCTCGGCACCGCGGTGTGGTTCTACGACGAGCCGGCCGAACCCGCCGCCCGCCAGCGCCGTTTGGCCGGCCTCTACCTGCGGTTCGCCGCCGAGCACTTGGGGCGCTGCTTGGCGCTGGCCCGCGCCAACGAGGCCGCTTCGTCGCTGGCCGCCGAACTCCTGCCGGCCCGGCTGCCGCGGGTGCCGGGGGTACGGATGGCGGTCCGGCACGACGCCGGGCCGCGTGGTGGCGGCGACTGGTACGACGCGCTGCCGCTGCCGGAAGGCGCGCTCGGGCTCGCCGTCGGCGGGGTGACGGGCGCCGGGCCGGGCGCGGTGGCCGCAATGGGGCGGCTGCGGGCGAGCCTGCGGGCGTATGCCGTGATGGAGGGCGAGGACCCGGTCGCCGTGCTGTCCGACCTGGAGCTCCTGCTGCGGCTGACCGAGCCGGCCCGCGCGGCGACCGCGCTGTTCGGGTACGCGACCGCGCTCCCGGGCGGCGGGCGGCGGCTGGTGCTGGCCGGTGCCGGGCACTGCCCGCCGCTGGTGGTCGGCGACCGGCGCTGCGAGTACGTGGAGACGTCGCTTTCGGCGCCGCTGAACATGCTGAGCTGCTGGGAGGCGCCGAGCGTCGAGATGTGCGCCCACCCCGGGGAGAGCCTGCTGCTCTACACCGACGGGCTGCTGCACCGCACCGGCGAGCCGGTCGACCGGGCCTTCGCCCGGCTGCACGCGGCCGCGCAGGGCGCGCCCCACTCGGTCCGCGCCGATCCCGAGCGGCTCGCCGATCATGTGGTGCGCGCGATGCTGCCGGACGGCGTGGACCGTACGGACGGGGTGGAGGACCTGGTGCTGATGGTGGCGCGGTTCGACTGAGGCGGATGGGCCCCGGGAGGACGCGGGGCCCGGGAAGCGCCGAGAACCGCGCAGGTCGGGCGCCGGGTGCGCGAGTTTTCCACAGGCGAAGGGGCGGGCCGCCCGGAGCGGAGGGGGGCCGCCCTACGATGGACGAAAGTTCGTCGTGGAGGAGGCAGGACGTGGACGTGGCGGAGGCCGATCCGAGCGGCACCCAGGACCCGCGGGACCCGAAGGACACCGGTGACCAGCAGATCAAGCAGCGCAAGAACCGGCTGTACCCGGCGGTGTCCGAGGAGCTGGCCGCGCTGATGAAGTCGGGCTGGGCTGACACCGAGCGGCACGGCCTGGAGCCGATACCGCAGGCGGAGCACACCGCGGCGCGGCGGGCCGCGCTGTCCGCGCGCTTCCCCGGCGAGCGGATCGTGGTCCCGGCCGGGAACCTGCGCACCCGCGCCAATGACACGGACTACCCCTTCCGGGCCGCCTCGGAGTACGTCCACCTCACCGGCGACCAGACCCAGGACGCCGTGCTGGTGTTCGAGCCGCTCGCGGAGGGCGGCCACGAGGCGACCGCGTACCTGCTGCCGCGCTCGGACCGGGACAACGGCGAGTTCTGGCTCGACGGTCAGGGCGAGCTGTGGGTCGGCCGGCGGCACAGCCTGACCGAGGCCGAGCAGCTGCTCGGGGTGCCGTGCAAGGACGTCCGCAAGCTGACCGACGCACTGCGCGCGGCCACCGGCCCGGTCCGGGTGGTGCGGGGGTACGACGCGGGGATCGAGGCCGCCCTCGCCGACAAGGTGACCGGCGAGCGGGACACGGAACTCACCGAGTTCCTGTCCGAACTGCGCCTGGTCAAGGACGAGTTCGAGATCACGGAGCTGGAGAAGGCGTGCGACTCCACCGCACGCGGCTTCGAGGACGTGGTGCGCGTGCTGGACCGCGCCGAGGCCACCAGCGAGCGGTACATCGAGGGCACCTTCTTCCTGCGCGCCCGGGTGGAGGGCAACGACGTGGGCTACGGCTCGATCTGCGCCGCGGGCCCGCACGCCACCACCCTGCACTGGGTGCGCAACGACGGCCCGGTCCGCTCCGGCGAACTGCTGCTGCTGGACGCCGGCGTGGAGACCCACGAGCTCTACACCGCCGACGTCACCCGCACCCTGCCGATCAACGGCACCTTCTCGCCGCTCCAGCGCAAGATCTACGACGCGGTGTACGAGGCGCAGGAGGCCGGCATCGCCGCGGTCAAGCCGGGCGCGGCCTACCGCGACTTCCACGACGCGTCCCAGCGGGTGCTCGCGGAGAAGCTGGTGGAGTGGGGCCTGCTCGACGGCCCGGTCGAGCGGGTGCTCGAACTGGCCCTCCAGCGCCGGTGGACGCTGCACGGCACCGGTCACATGCTCGGCCTGGACGTGCACGACTGCGCGCACGCGCGGACCGAGACGTATGTGGACTGCACCCTCGAGCCGGGCATGGTGCTCACGGTGGAGCCCGGGCTGTACTTCCAGACCGACGACCTGACGGTGCCGGCCGAGTACCGCGGCATAGGCGTGCGGATCGAGGACGACATCCTGGTCACCGAGGACGGCAACCGGAATCTGTCGGCGGGGCTGCCCCGGGAGGCCGGCGCGGTCGAGGCGTGGATGGCCTCGCTGCGGGCCTAGGTCACGCGGGCCCGGTTCCGTGCGGGCGTCGTTCGGTGCGGGCCCGGCTCGGCGTGGCGGGGCCCTGCCTCGGCTTCCGGTCAGGAGGCCCTGAGCAGGGCTCCGTCCCGCCACTTCAGTACCTTGTCGAAGGAGACGACCGTCCCGTGTCCGGGCCGGTCCTGGTAGTGGACATGGTCCACCAAGGCCTCGATGAGGAAGAGCCCCCGCCCGTGCTCGGCGTGCTGGCCGCGGTGGGCCGGCGTCCGGGTCGAATGACGGAGGAAACGGTCGCGGGCGAAACCCGGTCCGGAATCGGCCACCTCGATCCTGCAGCGTTCGCCGTCGATCTGTGCGGTGACGCTGTAGTTGGTGGCGGATCCGGCGTGTTCCACGGCGTTCGCGCACGCCTCGGTGAGGGCCACCGAGAGGTCGAAGGAGATGTCGGGGTCCACCCCGGCGGTCTCCATCGTCCCCAGCAGCAGTCTCCGGGCGAGCGGAACACTCGCAGCCTCGCGCCGCAAATGGAGGGACCACCAGATGCTCATGTTCCAGCCTCCTGGCCGCGGCTCGACATACGGTTACGTATTGCCGCGAAGGGCAGCGCGTAAGCGTGGTGTTGACGTGATGCCGCTCATTCGGCCGACGCGCGGGCCAGGCGGACGGGTGTATGGGCGGCGTGGCGAAACAGCCCCGTAACGGGACGAGACCCCCATCACGTGGCCACCCACTGTGGGCCGGGCGAGGCCGCGGTGAGAAGATGTCGCCCGTCATGGCTTCCCCCGCCACCGTGCGCGCAGGCGCCGGCTTGAGAGTGCTGCGGGCCGCGGTGTTCACCGCGGTCTGCGTCGTGCTGGCCGCGGCCGGGCACACGCTGGCCTCGGGACGTACGGTGCCGGGCTGGTCACTGGTGCTGGGCTGGCTCGCGGTGTTCGCGGTGGTCGCCCCGCTGGCCGGGCGCGAAAGGACGCTGCCCGGCATCGCGGCACTGCTGGCGGTCGGGCAGATCGCGCTGCACGCGGTGTTCAGCATGGGCCAGGCCTGCGCGGCCCTTCCGGCCTCCGTCCTCACCGCGCCGGCCGGCGCAAGCGGTACGGGCGCCGGGACCGGTGGCGGAAGTCTGCTGGCCGTGGCCGCCCGGCTGGTGTGCGGCACGCACGGTTTCCGGCTGACCGCCGAGACCGCCCGGGCAGTGGTGAGCCGCGCGGGCCTGGACCCGTCGGCGTTCGGGTCGACGCCGGGGGCGGCGCACGCGATCGGAATGTCCGGGGCAGCCGGAATGACGTCCATGCCGGGAATGCCTGGCATGTCCGCCGGATCCGCAGGCGGCGGCGCCGGCTGGCGCGCGGTACTGACGGCCCTGCCGGTGTGCTCGCTGCCGATGCTGCTCGGCCACTTGCTGGCCGCGGTGGTGGCGGGTCTGCTGCTGCGCCGCGGCGAGGCCGCGCTGTGGAAGCTGGTCCGGCTGTCGCGGCGGGTGCGCGGCACCACCCGGCTCTCCCCGGCAGCCGCGCTGCGCCGCGCCCACGCGCTGCTGTCGGTGCTCGCGGCACGGGCCCCCTACCCGCTGCGGCACGGCCGGGCGGACGGGCGGGGGATCCGGGCCCGGCACCGTTCGGTGTGGCTGCGGCACTCGGTGACCAGACGCGGGCCGCCGGAGTTCGCCCTGGCGGCCTGACGCGGCGTCGGCTCTCCGGCTTTCCCTTCTCCCCGGGCTTTCCCGGGCTCTCGTGGGTTCTCCCGCGGTTTTCCGCGGCGCTTCACGCGGGGAGGGCGGCAGCGGTACGGCGCGCGGGTCCGCCTCGCCACGTCACCGTTCGTCCGTCCATCAGCGGCACTGTCCGTACGCGCTCGGTCCGTACGCGCGCGCTGTTCGTCAGCGCTCGGTCCGGCAAGTCCCGCGGCGCTCGGTCCGCAGTGCCCTGCCCCCTCTCACCGTGGAGAACACCTCTGCCATGAGCAGCTCACGTATGCCTGCCTCGTCCGCCGGGTCCGTTCCACCGGCCGCCGCACCGTACGCGCACCTGCCGCACGCGTCCGGGACGTCCCGAACCTCCCGTACCTCCCGGGCCGCCCGTACCCACCGGACCTACCGCACGACCGGGCTGTCCCGGCTGCGGCGCCGGGCCGTGACCGTCGCGGCGCTCGCCGGGTCGGCCGTCGTACTGGCCGCGGTGCCCGCGTTCGCGCACGTCACCGTGCAGCCGAACACGGCCCCCAAGGGCAGCTACAGCACCGTGAACTTCAAGGTCCCCGACGAGGAGGACCACGCCAAGACCGTCCGGATCGAGGTCAACCTGCCGGCCGACCACCCGATCGCGTCGGTCTCCCTCCAGCCGGTGCCCGGCTGGACCGCGCAGGTCACCACCGTCAAGCTGGCCACCCCGCTCAAGACGGACGACGGCACCGTCAGCGAGGCGGTCAGCAAGATCACCTGGTCCGGCGGGAAGATCCAGCCGGGTCAGTTCCAGCAGTTCCCGGTCTCTTTCGGCCCGCTGCCGGACAACACGGACACCCTGACCTTCAAGACCCTGCAGACGTACGACAACGGCGACATCGTCCGCTGGATCGACATCCCGCAGGCCGGTCAGCCCGAGCCGGACCACCCGGCGCCGGCCCTGACCCTGACCGTGGCGCCGGCCTCGGGCAGCGGAAGCGGCTCGGCCACAGGTTCCACGCCGACCGGCACACCGGCCGCGGCCCCCGCGTCCGACCCCAAGGCCGGCACCGCCGCGAACGCGAACGCCCCGATTCCCGGCGAGGGCAACGACGACACGGCCCGGGCGCTGGGCGTCGCGGGCATCGTGCTCGGCATCGCCGGTGTGGCCTTCGGCGTCTTCGCCGGCCGCCGCCGCAACCCCGCCGGTGACTCCCCGAGCGGGCCGGCCGGCGGTTCGCCGGGCGCCTCCGCCTGATCCGGCCGTCATCCACCGGGTGGCCGCCCCGCGGGCGGATACGGTCCGCCGTATCCGCCCCGGGGGGCCGCCCGGCTCCTCCCGAACAGGACGTTCTTCCATGCGCACGACCAGTCCCACCACCGGTTCCGTCCCGACCGGTTCCGCCACGACCGGTTCCGCCACCACCCGGTCCGTCACCCCCGGCTCCGCCACCGGCACCTCTGCCGCCGCAGCCGGCGAAGGCACCCCCGGCCCCCGCCGCAGGTCCATGGCCCCCGCCACATCTGTGAGGCTCGGCGCCGCCGCCGTGGCCGTCGCCGCCATGGTCGCGCTCGCCGGCTGCGGCACCAGTGGCGGCCAGGCCTCGGCGAACGCCGCCGCCGACCCGGGCAACGTCGCCGCGGTCTCCGGCGGCAATGCCAAGGCCGGCACCCTGCTCGACACCCCGTTCGCCAAGCCGCACCTGGTGCTCACCGACAACCACGGCAAGCCGTTCGACCTGGTCAAGCAGACCGCGGGCCTGCCCACCCTGCTGTTCTTCGGCTACACCCACTGCCCCGACGTCTGCCCGACCACCATGAGCGACATCGCGCTGGCCAAGTCCAAGCTGCCGGCCGCCGAGCAGGCCAAGCTGCGCGTGGTGATGGTCAGTTCCGACCCCGAGCGGGACACCCCGGCCCGGCTGAACGAGTGGCTGGGCGCAATGGACAAGAGCTTCATCGGCCTGACCGGCAAGTTCCCGCAGATCCAGGCCGCCGCGCGGTCGGTCGGCGTCGGCATCGACGCGCCGGTGAAGGAGAAGGACGGCAGCATCACCGTCACCCACGGCGCCGAGGTGCTGGCCTTCTGGCCCAAGGACAACCTCGGCCACGTGCTGTACATGTCGGGCACGACGGCCGCGCAGTACCAGGCCGACCTGCCGAAGATCATCAAGAGCGAGGCGCCGTGAACCGGCGCACCCGAAGATTGGCCGGGGCGGTCACCGGCGCGGTCGCGGGCGGCGCGGCCGTCGCGGCGGCCGCCGTGGTGGCGTTCGGTGGGAGTTCCTCGGCCGCGTCCGCCGCGCACCTGTCGGTCACGGCCGGCTACATCCCGCGGCCGCTGCTGACCGACGAAGCCGCGGCCTATGTGACGGTCACCAACAGCGGCGGCACCGCGGCCGAACTGACCTCCGCCAGCAGCCCGCTGGCCACGTACGTCACCCTGCACACCAGCACGGGCACCACCATGCGCCAGGTCACCGCGCTCACCGTGCCGCCGCACGGCCGGCTGTCCCTGGGCCTGGGCGCGGACCACCTCATGCTGGAGCGGCTGACCCACAAGCCCGCGGTCGGTGAAACGGTCCCGCTGACGCTGCACTTCGCCCACGCCGCACCCGCCACGGTGACCGTCACCGTGCCGGTGCGCCCGACGACGTATCAACCGGGGGGCTGATCCCACGATGAACACACGGTCGTACGTACCGAGCCGGACGCCGCGGCGGTTCTCCCAGCGGTTCACCCGGCGCCTGGCCGCCTTCGCGCTCGCCCTCGGCGGGTTGCTGGCCCTGCTGCTCGGCACCGCCGCGCCCGCGGACGCGCATGCGGCGCTGATTCGTACCGACCCCTCCGAGGGAGCGGTCGTCAAGACAGCGCCCCAGCGCGTAGTGCTCACCTTTTCCGAGGGAGTGCTGCTGTCCGACGACAGCCTGCGCGTGCTGGACCCGCACGGCACCAATGTGGCGGTGGGCACGCCGGGGCACGCCGACGGCGCCGACTCCGGTGCCACCGCCACCATCGCGCTGCGGTCCGGGATCGGGAACGGCACGTACACCGTGGCCTGGCGGGCGGTCTCCCAGGACAGTCACCCCGTCGCCGGGGCGTTCACCTTCTCCGTCGGGGCACCGTCGCGGACCAGCGTTGACGTCTCCGGCGAGGCGGCGGCCGGCGGCGGGGCGGCCGCCTTCTTCTACGGGGTCGGCCGCTACGTCTCCTATCTCGGCTTCGCGCTGCTGGTGGGCGGCTCGGTGTTCCTGAGCGTGTGCTGGCCGCGCGGCGCCCTGCTGCGCACCATGCAGCGCCTGGTGGCCGGCGGGTGGGTCGCCATGGTGGCCGGCGCGATCGGGCTGATCATGCTGCGCGGCCCGTACGTCGACGGCAAGAGCATCGACCGGATGTTCGACACCGACCTGATGCGGGCCCAGCTGGAGACCAGGCCGGGGGCCGCCCTGCTGTCCCGGCTGCTGCTGCTGGCCGCGGCGGCGGTCTTCCTCGCGGTGCTCTTCGGCAGTTACGCCAAGCGCGAGGACCCGGCCGAACGCGCCGACCTGGCGTGGGGGCTGGGTATCGGCGGCACCGTGGTGGCCGTCGGCATCGCCGCCACCTGGGCGATGGCCGAGCACGCCTCGGTCGGCATCCAGCGTCAGGTGGCGATGCCGGTCGACGTGGTGCACCTGCTGTCCATGGCCGTGTGGCTGGGCGGCCTGGTCACACTGCTGGTCGCGCTGTGGGCACCGTCCACCGCGGGGACGCTGGAGCCGTACGCGGTACGCCGCTTCTCGCTGATCGGGCTGACCGCCGTCACCCTGCTGGCCGGCACGGGGACGTACCAGGCGTGGCGGCAGATCGGCACGTGGGGCGCCTTCACCGGCACCCATTACGGGCGGCTGCTGCTGATCAAGATCGGGCTGGTGTGCGTGCTGGTGGCCGCGGCCTGGGTCTCGCGGCGGTGGACCGGGCGGCTGGGGACGGTCGCGACGGCGAAGGTGAAGTCGGCGGCGGGGGGCGGGGCGGCTTCCGGGGCGTCGAGGGCGTCCAAGGCGTCCGGGGGCACCGGACCCTCCGGGGCTTCCGGAACGTCCGCGGCGGCTGCCAAGGCGGCGGCGAAGTCCGGTACCGCCGAGGTGACGGCCGGCCAGGCGAGCGGCGGTACGGCCGTGGCCGACAAGGGGGAAGCGGGGGGTACGGGGTCCGGCAAGGAGCGGAAGGCCGACGGTAAGGGACCCGGCGGCAAGGGACCCGGGGGCAAGGGATCCGGGGGGAAGGGTTCAGGCGCCGCCGCCCCGGAGCCGGACGGAGCCGGGAACGACGGCATCGAGGCCGCCGCGCGGGCCGCACAACTGCGGCGGCAGGAGGTCGCCCGCGAAGCGGCGCTGGCCAGGAAAGTGCGGGACGCGGACCCGGCGCGCCGGACGCTGCGCCGTTCGGTGCTCGCCGAGGCCCTGATCGCCGTGGTGCTGCTGGCCGTGACGACCATGCTGAGCGGCACCCAGCCGGGCCGGGCCGCGGAGGAGCAGAAGAAGCTGGCCCCGGCGCCCGCGGCGTCGTCCGCGTCGGGCGGCGGTAGCGACTCGTCGGGATTCGACCTGACGATCCCGTACGACACCGGCGGCATCAAGGGCAAGGGCAGCGCCGAGGTCACCATGTCGCCGTCGAAGGCGGGGGCAGCCGGGGTGATCCATATCCTGCTCAGCGACCCGACCGGCGCGCCGGCCGATGTGCCCGAGGTGCGGCTGTCGTTCACCCTTCCGGCCAAGAGCCTGGGCCCGATCCCGGTGCCGCTCAAGCGGCTCGCCGCTGGTGACTGGACCGCCGCGAACGCCCAGCTCCCACTGCCCGGCCAGTGGCAGATGTCCCTGACGGTACGCACCTCCGACATCGACGAGGTGCAGCAGACGCGGAACGTGACGATCGGCCAGTGACGAAGATGGCGAAAGCAACCAAGGCAGCCAAGGCGACGAAGACAGCGGCGACCACGGGGAGGGCGAGCGCGGAGCCGGACGCCGGGCCGGGCGTTGAACCGGACAACGGGCCGGACATCGACTCCGGCACCGGGCCGGGCAGCAAGTCGAGCACCGAGCCGAGCACCACGAACGGCATCAGCCGGCGGCGGCTGCTCGGCACCGCGGGAGCCGCGGGAGCCGCGGGGCTCGCCGCCGGGGCGGCCACCGGCGCGGGCGTCAGCCGTGCGGTGGAAAGCCCGGCCACCGCACTGACGACGGTCGGATCGTCGTACATCCCGTTCGAAGGACCGCGGCAGGCCGGGATCGTGGAGCCGGGCCAGGCTCGCGGGCACCTGGTGGCGTTCGACCTGGCGCCCGGGGCGGACCGGCGGGCCGCGGCGGCTTTGCTGCGGCGCTGGTCGGACGCGGTCCGGGCGATGACCGAGGCGGGGCGGGCGGGCGGCCCGGCGCTCCCGGCCGGATACGACGACCAGGTCGCCGACGACGCCGGGCCGTCCTCGCTGACGGTCACCTTCGGCTTCGGGCGCAGCTTCTTCACCCGTACGGGGCTGACCGCGCAGCTCCCGGAGGCCCTGGCCCCGCTGCCGGACTTTCCGTCCGACGCGATCGACCGGCGGCGCAGCGACGGGGACCTTTGGGTGCAGATCGGCGCGGACGACGCGCTGGTCGCCTTCCACGCGCTGCGGGTCATCCAGAAGGCGGCTCGCGACACCGCCGAGGTGCGCTGGCAGATGAACGGCTTCAACCGCACCCCCGGCGCCACCGCGCGGCCGATGACGGCGCGCAACCTGATGGGCCAGATCGACGGCACCAACAATCCCAAGCCGTCCGAGCCCGGCTTCGACGCGAAGGTGTTCGTCCCGGCGAACGGCTCTCCGGCGTGGATGGCCGGCGGCTCGTACGCGGTGGTGCGCCGGATCCGCATGCTGCTGGACTCCTGGGACCACCTGTCGGTGGCACGCCAGGAGCGGGTGATCGGGCGCCGCAAGTCCGACGGCGCCCCGCTGTCGGGCGGCACCGAGACGACCCCGGTCGGGCTGGACACATTCCTGCCCGACGGCTCGCTCGCCATCCCGTCCGACGCGCATGTACGGGTCGCGGCCCCGGCCTCCAACAGCGGCGCGACCATGCTGCGGCGGCCCTTCTCGTACCACGACGGCATCGGTGCGGACGGCACGCCGGACGCCGGGCTGCTGTTCGTCGCGTGGCAGGCCGACCCGATGCGCGGCTTCGTGCCGGTGCAGCGCAAGCTCGACGGCGGCGACGGCCTCACCCGCTTCCTGCGGCACGAGACGAGCGGGCTGTACGCGGTGCCGGGCGGCGTCGGCCCCGGCGAGTACGTGGGCCAGCGGCTTCTGGAGGGGTGAGGGCCGACTCGAGGCCTGTCCCCTTCCGTGGGTGCTTGTCCGGACCCGTACGGGCGCGGGGGCGCGGGCCGTTAGGCTGAACGCATGTCGCCGGCGAGCCGCTACACGTATCTGGGACCCGAGGGCACGTTCACCGAGGCAGCGCTGCGCTCGCTGCCGGAGGCCGCCACGCGCGAGCTGGTGCCCATGGTGTCGGTGGCCGCCGCGCTGGACGCGGTGCGCGGCGGCGACGCGGGCGGGGCGCTGGTCCCGATCGAGAACTCGGTGGAGGGCGGGATCACAGCCACCCTGGACGAGCTCGCGGTCGGAGAGCCTCTGATGATCTACCGCGAGGTGCTGCTGCCGATCGCCTTCGCGCTGCTGGTGCGGCCGGGCACGGCGCTCGGCGACGTCAAGACGGTCACCGGGCACCCGGCGGCCCAGGTGCAGGTGCGCAAGTGGATGGCCGAGCACTTGCCGGACGCGCTCTGGGAGTCGGCGGCGTCCAACGCGGACGGGGCGCGGCTGGTCCAGGAGGGGCGGTTCGACGGGGCGTTCGCCGGCGAGTTCGCGGCCCCGACGTACGGCCTGGAGCCGCTGGCCACCGACATCCACGACGCGCAGAACGCCACCACCCGCTTCGTGCTGGTGGGCCGCCCGGCCCGGCTGGCGGCGCCGACCGGCGCGGACAAGACCTCTGCGGTCTTCTGGCTGCGCGACGACCACCCCGGCGCCCTGCTGGAACTGCTCCAGGAGTTCGCCATCCGCGGGGTGAACCTGATGCGGATCGAATCCCGGCCCACGGGTGAGGGGCTGGGCCGGTACTGCTTCTCGGTGGACGCCGAGGGCCATCTCACCGACCGGCGGGTCGGCGAGGCGCTGATGGGCCTGCGGCGGCGCTGTCTGAATGTGCGGTTCCTCGGGTCGTACCCGCGCGCCGACGAGGTGGCGGCGCGGGTGGCGCGGGGCACGACGGACGAGGAGTTCACCAACGCCGCGGACTGGCTGAACCGGGCGCTGGACGGGCGGGCCTGACCATCCTCCCGCGTTCGTCGCGGCGGCCGCGAAAGTTATCCACAGGCTGGTGAGCTCGCCTGTGGGTAACTTGGGGACAAGTCGACACGGCTACTCGGCGGCGAGGCCATCAAGTCGACAAATGGGCACACAAGCACCACGACCACACAGAGTGACGCACATCGATTGTCGTCACCCCAAAACGCCCTACGAATCCTCCCGAGGGAAGAATTCTCACTCGAAAGGGAGTGTGGGACGGGTTTCGACGGGGAATTGATGGCCGAGCATCCGGCCATGGAAATGACCGCACGCCTTCTCCACAGCTTGTCCCCACACCCTGTGGACAACGTGCGGAAATCCCGCCCCGGCCTGTGGATAACCCAGCCCGGCGGACATGATCAACTCCGGTTCTCCACAGGGCGGGTACCCCGGGGGAGCGATCGTACGCATTAGGTTGACGGCCGCTTTTCTCCCCCTTTCCGGATTTTTTCGGCATGAGTGATGAAACGGGCATAGTGCACATTTGCGTCGCTAAGTTGTCGCGTCGCGGGCCTGTGCCCCGGTAGCCTGTGATCGTGATTGACCTTCGCCTGCTCCGTGAGGACCCCGACCGTGTGCGCGCCTCGCAGCGCGCCCGAGGAGAGGACGTCGCGCTCGTCGACTCCCTCCTGTCCGCCGACGAGCGGCGCCGGTCCTCCAGTACCCGCTTCGACGAGCTGCGGGCGGAGCAGAAGCGGCTCGGCAAGCTGATCCCCAAGGCCCAGGGCGAGGAGAAGGCCGAGCTGCTCAAGCGCACCGGCGAGCTGTCGGCCGCGGTCAAGGCCGCCGACGCCGAGCAGCACGAGGCCGACGAGGAGGCCCGCGCGCTGCTGCTCCAACTGGGCAACCTGGTCCACCCCGACGCGCCGATCGGCGGCGAGGAGGACTTCGCCGTCGTCGAGGAGCTCGGCACCCCGCGCGACTTCACCGCCGAGGGCTTCGCCCCGCGCGACCACCTGGAGCTGGGCGAGTTGCTCGGCGCCATCGACGTGGACCGCGGCGCCAAGGTGTCGGGCTCGCGCTTCTACTACCTCACCGGCGTCGGCGCCCTGCTGGAGCTGGCCCTGGTCAACGCGGCGATCGCGCAGGCCACCGCGGCCGGCTTCACCCCGGTGCTCACTCCCACCCTGGTCAAGCCCGCCGCCATGGCCGGCACCGGCTACCTGGGCCAGGTCGAGGACGACGTCTACTACCTGGAGAAGGACGAGCTGTACCTGGTCGGCACCTCCGAGGTGCCGCTGGCCGCGTACCACATGGACGAGATCATCGAGGCCGGCCGGCTGCCGCTGCGGTACGCGGGCTTCTCCCCCTGCTACCGGCGGGAGGCGGGCTCGTACGGCAAGGACACCCGCGGCATCATCCGGGTCCACCAGTTCGACAAGGTGGAGATGTTCGTCTACACCACCCCGGAGGAGGCCGAGGCCGAGCACCAGCGGCTGGTCGAGTGGGAGAAGCAGTGGCTGACCTCGCTGGAGCTGCCGTTCCGGGTGATCGAGCTGGCCTCGGGTGACCTGGGCTCCTCGGCGTCCCGCAAGTTCGACTGCGAGGCGTGGATCCCCACTCAGGGCAAGTACCGCGAGCTGACCTCGACCTCCAACACCACCGAGTTCCAGGCCCGGCGGCTGAACATCCGGCTGCGCGACACCGCCGGCACCCGGCCGCTGGCCACCCTGAACGGCACGCTGTGCGCGGTGCCGCGCACCATTGTGGCGATCCTGGAGAACCACCAGCAGGCCGACGGTTCGGTGCGGGTGCCCGAGATCCTGCGGCCCTACCTGGGCGGGCGCGAGGTGCTGGAGCCGCTCACGGCTCCGCCCGCCGGTTCCGGCACGTGAGCGCGGCCCCGGGGCCGCTTCCGTACCGGCTGGTCGCCACCGACCTGGACGGCACCCTGCTGCGCGACGACCACAGCGTCTCCCCGCGCACCCGGCGGGCGCTGGCCGCGGTGACGGCGGCCGGCGCGGCGCACATCGTCGTCACCGGGCGCGCGGTGCCCTGGACCCGGCACGTCCTGGACGACCTCGGCTACCAGGGACTCGCCGTGTGCGGGCAGGGCGGGCAGGTGTACGACGCCGGCGCGCACCGGCTGCTCACCTCGGTCACCCTGGACCGGCGGCTCGCCGCCCTCGCGGTGGCCAAGATCGAGGCGGAGACCGGGCCGCTGGCGCTCGCGGCCGGCCGGGACGGGCTGGCCGGCGAGGTACTGGTCAGCGAGGGGTATGTCTATAACCCCGAGCTGCCCGTCACCCTTATGAGGGACCTCGACGAGCTCTGGGCGGAGCCGCTCAACAAGATCTACCTCCAGCACCCGGACGGGCTCGGCGACGACGAGCTGGCCGAGGCCGCGCGGGCGGCGGCCGGTGACCTGGTGGAGGTCACCGTCGCGGGTGAGGGCTTCGTCGAGCTGCTGCCGCTCGGACTCACCAAGGCGACCGGGCTGACGCTGGCCGCCCGGCGACTCGGGGTGACCGGAGCCGACACCATTGCGTTCGGCGACATGCCCAACGATCTGCCGATGTTGACCTGGGCCGGGTACGGCGTCGCCATGGCGGGCGCCCACCCCGCCCTCAAGGCCGTCGCCGACGAGATCACCGCCTCCAATGAGGAGGACGGGGTCGCGGTGGTGCTGGAACGCCTCTTCGCGCCCTTTGCGGCGGATTCCTTTGCGGAGGCCATCGCTGCGGAGTCCTTTGCCGCGGAGTCTGCCGTCGCGGAGTCCTCCGTCACCGGGTCAGCGAGCCCGGCAGATCGCGACGGTCCCGGCGACCTCGGGGATCCGGATCCGCTGTGCGGGCCGGTGGCGTGAGCACCCAGCAGCCGAGCCCGATGAGCGCGGCGCTCAGGTGGCCCAGGTCGGTGAAGGTGCCGTCGTGCAGCAGCGGCCAGGCGAAGAAGGCCACGATCCCGGCCGCGTAGCCCCAGCGCCACGGTCGAGGCACCTGGTACGCCAGGACGCCGACCACTCCGGCCAGCCCGTAGCTCACCCCTATGTCGATGGTGTGCGCCAGGGAGTGCGGCAGCCGCTGGTCCCTTATGCCCAGCAGGACCGCCTTCTCGCTGACCAGGGTCGCGCCCACATGGGCGAGGGCCACCACCGCCAGCCACCGCCAGGTGCCCAGCCAGCGCTCGACGGGCGCGTGGATCAGCTCGAACAGCACCGCGTAGAACGCGAACCCGGACGGCGACTCGATCCACAGCGCGCTGGCGACCAGCACCCGGATCGGGTGCCGGCCGAGCTCGACCAGGTTGGTGCTCACCCCGTGCAGCAGATAGGACCGTACGTGCGGCGGGCTCGCGGCCACGATCATGCTGGTGACGGCCAGTATCACCAGCCACAGATGGGTGCCGGGGCTCGACCCGACCCATTTCCGCGCCCAGGACGCGAGCGGCGGCCGCCGCCGGGAGCGCAGCCAACCCGCCGCCTTGTGTCGCATTGCGGCGCCCGCGCGGCGGTGCCGCCTGAAGGACGGCGGGAGCGCGCGGTCGTGCGGGGGGTCGGAGGTCTCCGGCATCTGGGAAGCCATCCCCCTCAGTGTCGGGCGAGCCGCTGTGCGCCGCCTGGGAACCCCGGCAGACGGCGCACGCTTCCTGCCCGCGGGGCTCACTCCTCCCCGGTGATCTTCAGCCCTCGCAGCCGGTGGGCCGCGAACCACGTCGCGCCGGCTGTGACCAGGACCAGCAGCACAACGGCGGTGGACAGGCCCACGTCGGAGCTGATCAGGTCGCCCCGGCCGATCTTCTGCGCGACGGCGACCGCCCACTGCTGGACGCTGAGGGTACGGGCGCCGGGCACCACATTGCCGATCACGCCCTCCCACAGCAGCGCGTAGACCAGGCCGACGACCACCGCGTGCCGGGTGAGCACACCGAGCATGAGGAAGACCGCCGAGTAGGCGACGGCCGCGACGGCGGAAGCGGCCGCATAGGCGACGGCCAGCCGCTGCCCGTTGCCGTTGAGGACGAAGCCGGCCAGCAGTGTGGGTATCGCGCAGAAGGCGACGGTGACGCCTATGGCTACCAGCAGCTTGGTGGTCACAATGGTGCCGCGCCGGATGGGCTTGGACAGCAGGTACACGATCGAGCCGTCGTCGATCTCCGGGCCGATCGCGCCCGTGCCGGCGATGACCCCGACCAGCGGCACGACCCCGCTGAGGGCGAAGCCCTGGAGCACGTCGTGCGCGGTGGAGTCGTCCGCGCCGGCCAGGGCGCGCACCGCGCCGACGATGACCAGCAGCAGGGCGGGCAGCGCGAACAGCAGCAGGGCGCGGCGGCGGCCCAGCAGTCCGCGGTAGGTGAGCCGGGCCACGGTCGGGTGGAAGAAGCGGGGGCCGGTGCCGGAGCCGGCCGCGGGAATCCCGGCCGGTGGCCGCGGCGGTCCCGGGGGCCGCGTGGCGGTGGTGGCGGACATCTCGGGCGGCTCCTTATGCCGTGACCAGGTAGGAGAAGACGCTCTCCAGGGACTCGTCCGAGGGCGAGACCGTGAAGAGCCGGATGCCGTGGTCGCGGGCGATCCGGGGCAGGAACTCGGTGAAGGCCGCGAAATCGACGGCCTGGATGCGCAGCGCCTCCTCCGTGCGGTCCAGCTCGATCCCGGCGGTGGAGGCGTGCGCGATCAGCACGGCGGCCAGGCGGCGGTCGTCGCTGGACCGGACGAGGTAGCGGTGCGGGCGGTCCGTCATCAGGCGGCGGATCTTGCGGAAGTCACCGGAGGCCGCGTGCCGGCCGGCCACCACCACCTCGATGTGGTGGGCGAGCTGTTCGACCTCCTCCAGGATGTGCGAGGAGAACAGCACGGTCCGGCCCTCGGCGCCCATCCGGCGCAGCAGTTCCATCAGCTGCAGCCGCTGCCGCGGGTCCATTCCGTTGAACGGCTCGTCCAGCAGCAGTACTGAGGGGTTGTGGACCAGCGCCGAGGCCATCTTGGCCCGCTGCCGCATGCCCTTGCTGTACGTGTCGATCCGCCGGTCCTGGGCGTACTGCATCTCCACGGTGGCCAGCGCCCGCTGCGCCGCGGCGCCCGGGTCCGGCAGGCCGTGCAGCTCGGCGTTGGCGACGACGAACTCCCGCGCGGTCAGGAAGTCGTACATCGCCTCCCGTTCCGGCACGATGCCGACCTGCCGGTACACCTGCTCGTTGCGCCACACAGTGGCGCCGTCGAGGGTGACCGCGCCGGTGGAGGGCGCCAGGAAGCCGGCCATCATGCTGATCAGGGTGGACTTGCCGGCGCCGTTGGGGCCGAGCAGGCCGGTCACGCCGGGGCCGATGGTCATGGTGATGTCGTTGACGGCCACCACGTTGCCGAACCAGCGGGACACCTTGTCGATGCCGATCACCGTCATGACAGGCCCACCTTCCGGTAGCGGCGCATCAGCAGGCCGAAGCAGGCGGCGGCGACGCCGAACAGTACGAGCAGGTAGACCAGCCCGGCGACCGCGCTCGGCGGTCCGGCGGCGTGCGGGAAGGCGGAGGTGGCGCCGAGGAACCAGGTCTGGAAGCCGTCGATCACGGTGATCGGCGAGAACACGCCGAGCCAGCCGATCACGTCGTAGCGTTCCTGGCTCATCGCGACACCCTGGACGCTGGAAACCGCGGCGTAGCTGATCACGAACACCGCGATGACGGCCGCCACCCCGAAGCCGCGCCGCGGGGTGACCGCGGCTATGACCAGGCTGATGCCGGCGAAGAGGACGGACAGCAGGAGTGCGGACACCAGGCCCTTCGCAAACCCGGCGGTCTGGTGGGCGAAACCGAGCTTCGCCAGCAGCGCGCCGACGTAGAGGATGACGAGCGGGAGCGCGGTCAGCAGGAACAGCGCGGTGGCCAGGGCCGCGTACTTCGCCGCCACGTAGTCGATGCGCTCGATCGGGCGGGAGAAGTACAGCGGGGTGGTCTTGAACCGCAGGTCGCGGGAGACGGACTGGGGCGCCTGGGAGGCGGCGAACAAGGTGATGACGGCCTGCAGCAGCACCGCGTAGCGGGTGTACTGCACCGGCAGCCGGTTCATGTGGGTGAAGATCGTGACGGCCACCATGATCAGCGCGGGCGCGCACATCACGCCCAGCAGGATCATCGGCAGCACCTTGGACTTGGCGCTGCGGCCCAGCCCGTACGCTCCGCGCAGGCTCTGGCTGAACAGGGACAGCCGTGCGTAGCCGCGGCCCAGGCGCGGGCCTTCGTACGCCCGGTAGCCGATGTTGTGGATGACGTCGGTGGGCGGGGCGGCGGACGGCTCGGGCGGCGGCGCGGCTGCCGTGGCCGCGTCAGGCTGCGACACTGCTGCCTCCTTCCTGGTCCGGGTCGTGGCGGGGGCCGGGGTCGTGGTCCGGGCCGTGGTCGCCGGCGGGGTCGTCGGCGGATTCGGGGTCGATGAACAGCTCGGCGATGCGATGCCGGCGCTGCTCCATGCGGACCAGGCCGACCCCGAGGCCGGCCACCGCGTCGCGCACGACGTCGTACGTGTCCTCGTCGGCGATGTCCACCTGGAGCAGGTGGCCGGACCGGCGCAGCTTCAGGCCGGCCGCGGTCAGCAGGTCCAGCAGGTCCAGCAGCTCGTCCTCGCGGTCGGTGACCTCGACCGCGAGGGAGCCGGTGACCTTGGTGAAGTCGCTGGTGGAGGAGGCGCGCAGCAGCTTGCCGCCGTCGATGACGACGATGTGGTCACTGGTGCGCTCCAACTCGCCCAGCAGGTGCGAGGTGACCAGCACGGAGATGCCGAAGTCGGTCCACACCCGGCGGATCAGGCCCAGCATCTCGTCGCGGCCGACCGGGTCCAGGCCGTTGGTCGGCTCGTCCAGCAGCACCAGCTTCGGGTCGTGGACCAGGGCCTGGGCGAGCTTGACGCGCTGCTTCATGCCCGTGGAGTAGCCGCCCATCGGGCGGTACCGCTCCTCGTACAGGCCCACGTGCCGCAGCGTGTCGGCGGTGCGCTCGCGCGCGGCGGCCGGCGGCAACCCCGACATCCGCGCCATGTGCACGACGAACTCGGTCGCCGACACGTCCGGCGGCAGGCAGTCGTGCTCGGGCATGTAGCCGACCAGCGAGCGGATCCGCGGACCGGCGGTCGCCACGTCGAGCCCGAGCACGGCCGCGCGACCCTCGCTCGCCGGGGCCAGCCCCAGCAGGATTTTGATCAGGGTCGACTTGCCGGCTCCGTTCGCGCCCACCAGCCCGGTCACGCCGGGGGTGACGTCCACGGTCAGCCGGTCGAGAGCGGTCACCCGTGGGTACCGCTTGCTCAGGCTTTCGGTAGCGATCACAGTCACGCGTCGAAGGTAGTGGCGGACGCCACACCCGGTCGTCCGCCCGAGGTCGCGGATTCGTCGCGATCCGGCTACGCCTCGGGGCGGACCACCCGTAGGGGACGGTCCCCCGTGCGGGTGGCAGGTGTCAGGGTCGGAGTTTTCCACAGGCCCCGAACGGGGTCTTGCTCACTGTCAGCGGTCGATGTCACATTGATTGATGTCAGCTTCGGGCAGACGGCGACCGCCGGGCCCGGGCGGGCTGACGGAGGTCGTGCTGTCGTACGGCCGGGGTGCCGCGATGTGCGGGCCCTGGCCGGGAAGTGGCCGGGGAGGCCGGGAAACGGGGGTGAGCAGATGTCCGGGATGTCCGAGCGGTCGGACGGATCGCCGGTGGAGGAAGGGGCCCGCGGGCCGGTGCGGGAGCGGTTCGTGACGGGCGCGGACGGCGTCCGTCTGTCCGTGGCGGAGTACGGGGAGGGGCCCGGGGACGCCGCGCGGCCGACCGTGGTGCTGCTGCACGGCTACCCGGACAGCAAGGAGGTCTGGTCACGCGTGGTCCCGCTGCTCGCCGACCGCTTCCACGTGGTCCTCTACGACGTACGCGGGCACGGCCGCTCGCAGGCCCCCGCCCCTCTCAAGGGCGGCTTCACCCTGGACAGACTCACCGCGGACTTCCTGGCGGTGGCCGACGCGGTCAGCCCGGACCGGCCGGTGCACCTGGTCGGGCACGACTGGGGCTCGGTGCAGGGCTGGGAGTTCGTGACGGTGCCGCAGACCCGGGGCCGGATCGCCTCCTTCACCTCCGTCTCCGGCCCGAGCCTGGACCACTTCGGCCACTGGATCCGGGAGCGGGTGCGCCGCCCCACCGCGCGCCACCTGGCCCAGGTCCTCTCGCAGGGCGCCAAGTCCTGGTACATCTACGCCCTGCACACCCCGGTCCTGCCCGAACTGGCCTGGCGCGGCCCGCTGGGCAAGCGGTGGCCCGCAATGATGGCCCGCGCGGAGAAGCTGCCGCGCGGCGACTACCCGACCGCCTCACTGCCACGGGACGCGGCACACGGTGCCTGGCTGTACCGGGACAACGTCAGGCAACGCCTCAGCCACCCCCGCCCCGACCCCCGCCCCCATGTCCCGGTCCAGCTCGTCACCCCCACCGGCGACCCCTTCCTCTCGGTCCCGCTCTACGCCGACCTGGAGCGATGGGTCCCCGACCTGACCCGCCGCACCCTGCCCGTCAAGCACTGGGTCCCGCGCACCCGCCCGGACCAACTGGCAGGTTGGGTCACGGAATTCGTGAGCAGGACGGATCGGGAGAGCGGTAGGGACGGGGAGCGGGGGTCCGACCCGGCGCCGACCGGCAGTTCGAAGGTCCCCTCCGTGCTGGGGAAGGGGCGAGCCGAGGCGGTCGAGCGGTTCGGCGGGCAACTCGTGCTGGTCACGGGGGCGGCCAGCGGGATCGGCCGGGCCACCGCGCTCGCCTTCGCGGAGGCCGGGGCACGGGTGGTGGCAGTGGACCGGGACGGTGAAGGCGCCGCCCGTACGGTCGAACTGGCCCGCCGGGCAGGGGCGCCGGAGGCGTGGCCGGAGACCGTGGACGTGTCGGACGCCCGGGCGATGGAGGAGCTCGCCATCCGGACCTCGGCGGACCGCGGTGTGCCGGACGTGGTGGTCAACAACGCGGGGATAGGGCTGGCGGGCTCCTTCCTGGACACCAGCCCGGCGGACTGGAAGGAGGTGCTGGACGTCAATCTGTGGGGTGTCATCCACGGCTGCCGGCTGTTCGGCCGGCAGATGGTCGAACGCGGCCAGGGCGGTCACATCGTCAACACCGCGTCTGCCGCGGCCTTCCAGCCGTCCCGCGCACTGCCCGCGTACAGCACGTCCAAGGCCGCCGTGCTGATGCTGAGCGAGTGCCTGCGGGCCGAACTCGCACCCCACGGCATCGGGGTGAGCGCGATATGCCCCGGCTTCGTCGCCACCCCGATCACCGCGAGCGCCCGGCACACCGGGGTCGACGCGGCCGAGCAGCAGCGCCGCCGGGACCGCAGCGCCAAGCTCTACAAGCTGCGCAACTACCCGCCGGAGAAGGTCGCCCGGGCCATCGTGCACGCGGTCCAGCGGGACCTGGCGGTGGTCCCGGTCACGCCCGAGGCCCACGGGCTGCGGCTGCTCTCCCGGCTGGCTCCAGGTGTGGCGCGGACCCTGGCCCGGGTGGACCCGCCGCTGTGACAGCCACCCCGGTCCCGATGAGCCCGCGCGGCACGTGCCCCCCGGGGTCCCGTCCGTGGAAACCCTCGAGCCCGTGAAGGAGGCCGAAGCATTGTGAGTCGTACGAGCAGGACGCCCGAGGCGGCACGACCCGCGGCCGGTCGGCCGGGGGCAGCGCAGGCGGAAGAGGAGGTGAAGTGATCAGGTGGACGGTGACGAGGTGAACGGCGGTGGGCGGACTGCGGCGTACCGGATCGAGGACCTGTCCCGGCTGAGCGGGACCACGGTCCGGACGATCCGGGCCTACACCGACCGCGGGCTGCTGCCCAGGCCGGAGCGTAGCGGCCGGGCCAATGTGTACGACGACACGCACCTGACCCGGCTGCGACGGATAGCCGGCCTGCTGGGGCGCGGTTACACGCTGGCCAGCATCGGCGAGTTGCTGGCGGCGTGGGACGCGGGCACCGGTCTGGGCGGGGTGCTGGGGCTGGTGGACGAGGTGGACCGCGGCTGGTCGGACGAGGCGCCGGGCCGGGTCACCCTGGCGGAGCTGGCCGCGGCGTTCGGCGGGGTCGCTGACCCGGCCACGGTGCGCGACGCCCTGGAGCTGGGCATCCTCGAACCGGTGCCGGGCAGCCAGGACGAGTTCGCCGTGCCGAGCCCGCAGGAGCTGGCCGTCGCCGTGGAGTTGCACGCCGCGGGTGTGCCGCTGTCGGCGATCTCCGGGCACCTGCGCGAGGTGCGGGGTCAGGTGGAGCACATATCCGAGCGGTTCCTGCGGTTCACCACGGAGTACGTCTTCCGTCGGTTCCTGGACCATCCGCCGACCGACGCCGAGGCGGAGGAGGCGACCGGCCTGGTCCGGCGACTGCGCCCGCTCGCCCGCCAGACCCTCGACGCCGAACTGGCCCGGGCCATGGGTAAGGGTGCTTCGGAGGCGGTCCGCCGCCACCTGGGTGCCGTCGCCGTCCTGCCTGACGTGTCCGGGGCCGGGCCGGTGCCGGTGCCTGTGTCTCAGCCCGAGCCCGGGAACGGGCAGGCGCTCCGGACCGGCGCCCGGCCCGGACCCAGGTTCGCGTCCGAGCCCGGGTCCGAGCTGCCTGCCGGCCCGGAGCCGTCGCTCACCGGGAGCCGTGGCCCGGGCGAGGGGCAGCCGGAGGCAGAGGGCAGCGGGGGCAGCGGGGGCAGCGGCCAGGTGACCGTTGTGCTGCCGGCGGGCACGGTCGACGCGGTGCGCGGGCTGGTGGGGGCGGAAGGGGTGGTGGAGTTCCTGGTGGCGGCGGCCGAGCGGGAAGTGGCGGCACGCCGGATGGACGCGCTGGCCGCGGGGACGGGTGCGGGCCGTCCCCCGGCGGGGCGGGGGACGGTCCAGGGAGGAGGGGTGACGGTGTAGGGAGGAGGACAGGCGAGGCGAGCGGTCAGGCGAGTTGGGCGGGGGCTTCGGTGACGATGGCCTCGAAGACCTTGGGGTCGTAACCGAAGATGGTGCCGGGAACGGGCCAGTGGAGGACGATCTCGGTGATGCCGGCGGCCTCGGCGTGGCGGCCGGCGAAGTCGACGAAGGCATCGACCGAGCTGAGCGGCCGGTCGGGGTCCGGGGTGAAGCCGGTGAGCAGGGTCCTGGGGAAGTCGGCCACCTCGGCCTCGCGGCCGGCTTCGGTGAGCGCCTGGGCAAGTCGTTCGGACTGGCCGCGGATCGCGGCGAGGGACTGTTCCGGGGTGCCGGTCTCGAACAGGGTGGGGTCGCCGGTGGTCACCCAGCCCTGCCCGAGGCGGGCGGCCAGTCGCAGGCCGCGCGGTCCGGTGGCGGCCACGGCGAAGGGGATGCGGGGCGTCTGCACGCAGCCGGGGATGTCGCGCGCTTCGTTCGCCGAGTAGTAGCGCCCCTGGTGACTGACGTCCGGGCCGGTGAGCAGCCGGTCGAGGAGTTCGGTGAACTCCTCGAAGCGTTGGGTCCGTTCCCGTGGGGACCACGGTTCCTGCCCGAACACCGAGGCGTCGAAGCCGGTCCCGCCGGACCCGATCCCGAGGGTCACCCGCCCGCCGCTGACGTCGTCCAGCGTCATCAGTTCCTTGGCGAGGGTGACCGGGTGCCGGAAGTTCGGCGAGGTCACGAGCGTCCCGAGCCGGATCCGCTCGGTCACGCCCGCTGCGGCCGTCAGCGTCGGCATCGCGCCGAACCACGGCCCGTCCCGGAACGGCACCCGCCACGACAGATGGTCATACGTGTAGGCGGCGTCGAACCCCAGCTCCTCCGCCCGCCGCCACACCTCCCGCCCCTCGGCGTGCCAGCGGTAGACGGGGAGAATCACCGTACTCAGATGCATGCCACCGACCCTATGCGGACGCACCCGGTGAGGAGAGGGGCCACGGGTGTGACGGCACCAACTCCCGTAAACGAATGGGAAAGCGGAATGTCCTATTCGATTTCCGGGAACCGGCCCACGGGCCTGCCCCGGGCCAAGTGGATCACGCGCACGGAAAAGATCTCCCCCGGCGCGATTCCCGCGCATAAGCGGGCTTACCGGGCCGGCGCCCCGCCGTATCGGAGATTTACTTGAAGGCGAGACTATTCAGCACGGCACACAGGGACCCACGGCACTGTTGATTACGCCTACGGAAAACAGGACTTGAGGCGTTCGAGGCCTACCGATACGTTTGATCCGGGAGTGGTCTCTGGGGACGTGCGGTACGGCTGAGGATACGTTTCAGCAGTGCACCGGCCCCCGGAGACAGCGTTGACCTGGGCCGCAGCGGCCTCGGGTAGGGTCCGCGCAGAGAGGGGGAACAGGCAGCGTGGGTGCGCAATGGGAGCTGCTGAAGGCGGTACAGCACAGCGCAAGACTGAAGAAAGAGCTCGTCGCGTTCGGGCAGGGACCCGACTACGAGGAGCTTTTGACGGCACTGCTGGAGAAGGCCGCCGGGCCGGGCGGCGCGTTGGACGATGCGACCGTGATCGGCGTCATCGAAAACTTTCTGTTCCAGTACCGTTTGGCCGACGGCTCGACCGTTGCCGATCAGTTCGTCGCCCGCCGTGCCGATCTGAGCTCGGCCGACCGGGAAATGGTGCTGGCCTGGCGGCACCCGGTGGAGGGCCTGTTCGAGGTGCGCGGCAGGGACGGCGCCGCCGTACTCCTGCTCAACCTGGTGGACGACATGGAGTACGAGGCGTACGCCAACGCCGGCCCCGCGGTCTTCCGCGGCATCCCCCGCGGCGCCTTCCTCGGCACCCGCCTCGTCCCCCTCGCGGCCGCCCCCGACGCCTGGCTGGTCTCCGGTGTCATGTCCTCGTACGCCGAATCCCGTGCCCCACAGGTCGCCCAGGCCGCGCTCGGTCTGGCCACCGGCCGCCCCGACATCGTCTTCCGCAACCCGGAGTTGCTCGCCCTCGGCAGACAGCGGATGCGCAAGGACCGCAGCGCGTTCGTCGAGTTCTTCGGCGCCGACTCCTGGCTGGCCCCACCCGCCGAGGCCGAACGCCGCCTCACCGACTACTACTGGCTGCGCGGCGGCGCACAACGCGACCCCTCCGAGGGCACCCCCGCCGTTCCCGCGCTGACCGAGGCCATGCTCGCCGCGGACACCGTCGGCGTCATCTACGACGCGACCGACGGGCTCAACTTCTACGCCGACTACGGCCTGCTCCGCGACCTGTTCGCCGACCCCGCCCTGCTCGCCGACCCGCGCCACCGCGGCCTGCTGGACGCCTACCTGCGCGACGACACCATCGCCCCCCTTCCCCTGCGCCGCCTGGCCGCCGACTTCCCCGGCACCGCCGACACCCTGATCGGCGAGCTCCTGCACAAGCCCGCCGCCACCTGGAACGACGACGGCGACGACCTGCTGCGCCGGCACAAGCCCTGGTACGACGAGGACACGGTCCACCCCGGCGTCACCGTCGTCGGCGACCGCCTGACCGAACTCCTCGCCGCGAGCCAGGCCCAGGACCGCGAGCAGGCCCGGGACCGCACGCAGGGTCCCGCCCCCGGCCGCCCCCGGACCGGCAACCGCGCCCCCTCCCCGATCCGCCGCCGACGCTGACCCGGCGCCGCTGACGCCGCCGGCCGCTGATCCGTTGCCGGCGCCGCCCGCTGACCCGGCGCGGACACCGACCTGCCGCCGCCGCGCGACCCCGGCCCGAACCCCCACCGACCCCCGGACGAACCCCCGCCCACCCCCCGCCGAAGGTTCCGACTGTCACAGCCCGGGCACAAACCGAAGTCCGCCCTGCAACAGGTCACTCTCAGGGGTCGGTTGAGGGCACGGCGTGGGGGCGGGACCGGGCAGAATGAATCGTGGCTACCAGCCTTCCGATAGGCCGCTCGGATCGAGCGGGAAGTATCGACGATTCCCGTACCCAGGCAAGTGCGCCCGGTCTTGGTGGAAGAGCACGGACGCGCGCGGTGGCCGGCCGGCTGATGCCGGTCGTGCCGGCCCTGGTCGCGCTCTGCCTCGGGCTGTGGCGGCTGACCGGCGCCGGGCTGTGGCGCGACGAGGCGGCCACCGTCTCCAGTGCCGGGCGCAGCCTGCCGCAGCTGTGGCACATGACCGCCCATGTGGACGCCACGCACGGCGTCTACTACCTGATCGTCCACCTCGACTTCGCCCTCTTCGGCGTGAGCCCGCAGACGCTGCGACTGCCCTCGGCCCTGGCCGGGGCGGCCACCGCCGGGCTGCTCGCGGCCACCGCGGGCCGGCTGGCCAACCGCCGGGCCGGGCTCCTGGCCGGCCTGTTCTGGGCCGTGCTGCCGCAGGTCAGCCGGTACATGCAGGAGGGCCGCTCGTACGCGATGGTGTCGCTGTGCGTCGTGGCCGCCGCCTACTGCCTGACCAGGCGCTGGTGGGGCTGGCTCACGGTCGCCGCCGCGCTGGCCTCCGCCCTCAACCTGCTCTCCGTCCTCGCCCTGGTCGCCTTCGCGGTGACGCTCGTGGTGTGGCGGCTCCAGGGCGCCGCCGGCAACCGCGCGGTGGTCGCGGCCATGACGTCGATGGCCGTGGCGGTCCTGGTCGGCGCGCTCCCGGTGGCGCTGCGCGGCCGCGGCCAGTCCGACGTGCTCGACTGGATCACCCGGCCCAACCGCCACACCTGGACCGACCTCGCCGAGGCCATGACCGGCAGCCACCGCACGGTGGTCCCGGTACTCGCGATCGCCGCGCTCGGCTGCCTGCTCGCCCTCTTCCGCCGCCAGGAGCGCGAACTCGCCGCCCTCGCGCTCCCCTTGATGGTGCTGCCGCCGGTCCTGCTGATCGGCTACTCAATGATCGGCGAGCCCCGCTACGTGCTGCGGTACGTGCTGTACGCGCTGGTCGGCTGCGCCTGGCTGGTCGGGCTCGGCCTGGACGCCGTGCTGCGGCTGGCCGGCCGGGTCCGGCGCCGCCTGCTCGGCCGCCGGCTCGCGATCCTGGACAGGCCCGTGGGCCTGCTGGCCGGCACGCTGGCCGTCGCCGTGGTCGCCGTGGCGAGCTGGCCCGGCCAGACCGAGATCCGCCGCCCCATGGGCCACGCCGACCCGCTGCTCCAGACGGCGCAGACCGTACGGGACTACGCCCGCCCCGGCGACGGCGTGCTCTTCCTGCCGACCAGGGACAGGTACGCGGCGATCGCCTACCCCGACTGCTTCCGCAATACGAAGGACCTGCTGCTCCAGACCCCGGCGGCCCAGGGCGGCACCCTCTTCGGCGAGGACTACCCGCTCACCCGACTCGACGACCGCCTCGCCGGCTACGACCGGGTCTGGGTGCTGTGGACCCGCGGCCCCGAACCCGAGTACACCCAGGCCGCGCTCGACCTGCTGCGCGAGGACCGCTACCGGGTGTCGATCTCCTGGCAGGAGACCCCGGCCCAACTGGTCATGCTCTGGGAAAAGGTGCCGGAAAAGCCGAAGCCCCGGCCGGGGAAGAAGGCCCCGGCCCGTTCCGCGCCCCAGCACACCGGCCGTACGACGCCGAAGCGCTGAACCGCCGCCCGGCCCCGTACTCGTCCCCGCCAGGACATCCCCGAACAGGACCTCCCGAACCCGAAAAGGATCTCCCCGAACGGGACCTCACAGCCCGAACAGCCGCGCCGCGTTGTCGTGGCAGATCGCCCGCAGCACCGCCGGATCGGGCAGCGCGTCCCGCAGGGCGTCGAGCGCGTCGGCGTACGCGTAGGGGATGTTGGGGAAGTCGGTGCCGAGCAGGACCCGGTCGGCCAGGGCGGCGAGGCGGGGGAGGGCGGCGCGCGGGAAGGGCGCCTCGGCCTCGGCGAACGGCGTGAACGCCATGGTGGTGTCGAGCATGACCCGGTCGTGGCGTTCGGCGAGGGCGAGGAAGTCCGCGTACTCCGGCATCCCGAGGTGGGCGACGACCAGGGGCAGGCGCGGGTGGCGGGCCAGCAGGGCGCCGATCGGGCCGGGTCCGGTGAAGCGGCCGGGCGCCGGGCCCGAGCCGCAGTGCGTGACCACCGGTGTGCCGGTCTCGGCCAGCAGGCCCCAGACCTCGTCCAGCATGGGGTCGTTGGGGTCGAAGCCGCCGACCTGGACATGGCATTTGAAGACGCGGGCGCCCTGGTCGAGGGCGCGTCGTACGTCGTCGGCGGCGCCCGGCTCGGCGAAGAAGGTGGCGGTGTGCAGGCAGTCGGGGGTACGGGCGGCGAAGTCGGCGGCCCAGTCGTTGAGCCAGCGAGCCATGCCCGGCTTGTGCGGGTACAGCATCGAGGTGAACGCCCGCACCCCGAAGCCGCGCAGCAGCTCCAGCCGGCGGCGTTCCTCGTGCCGGTACGTGATCGGCCAGGGCCGCCCGGTCAGCGGCCCGGCCGCGTCGAAGTACGCCCACACCTTGGCCAGCACCCGGTCCGGCATGAAGTGCGTATGAACGTCGATCAGCCCGGCGAGCCCCAGCGACTCCCGGAAGGCGGCGACCCGGGCGTCCTCGGTGACTGCCGCGGGCCGGACGGCTGCCGTCGGCACCACTGCTGCCGCGGGCTCGGCGAGGTCCGTGTCCGGTTCCGCCGTCATACGGCGCCCCGGAGGCGTACGGCTGCGGCGGACGGCCCCGCGACGCCGAACACGCCGACGACGCCGACGACGCCGAAGACGCTGAGGACAAGGGAGTCGAGCACGGCTCGAGCGTAGCCCGGCCGTCGCGGAGGGCGGGCGGCCGTACCGTCCGAGGGGCGCCGAACAGCAACTGCTCCGCCAGGACTCGCCGAGGATGACGGGGGTTGACCCGCTCGCCATGACCACGACCCGCACCTGGACCACCGCCCACCTGGCGGCCCTCGCCCCGGCCGACCCGGGCTTCCCCTTCCTGCCGCAGCCGGTGGACTTCGCCGGGCGGACCGTACGGCAGGCCGTGCGCCTGCGCCGCGGCGGAACGGCGCTGCGGCTGGAGCTGAGCAACGAGTACGGCGACCGGCCGATGGTCGTCGAACGGATCACCGTGGCCACCGGCGACGGCCCTGCCCGGCTCGCCCTCCTGCACGGCGCCGCCCGCTGGACGATCCCGGCGGGCGCCACCGCGACCGGCGACCCGGTGGACCTGCCCACCGCCGCGGGCGACGACCTCCACGTCGAGTGCTTCCTGCCCGGACCCGTCCCGGCCGCCAGCTACCTGCACTCGTACCAGCGCACCGGCCGCCACCTGCCCGGCGACCGCGCAGACCGCGACGACCGCGACGACCGCGACGACCGCGACGACCGTACGGACAACGACCCCGGCACCCCCTTCCCCTCCCTCTACTGGCTGGCCCGGGTCCTGGTCGACGCCCCCGCCCAGGGCCCGGTGGTAATCGCGTACGGCGACTCGATCACCCAGGGCGTGGGCACGAGCAGCGACACCGAGCAGCGGTACCCCGACCACCTCCAGCGCCGGCTGGACGCGGCCGGGGTGGCCGGAGCCGTCGTGCTCAACGCGGGCCTGGGCGGGAACCGGCTGCTCACCCCGGGGGTCGGGCCGTCGATGGTGCAGCGGTTCGCGCGCGACGTGCTGGCCGTGCCGGAGGCCACCCATGTCGTTCTGATGGGCGGCATCAACGACGTCGCGACCGCGTACACCGCCGGTGAGCCGCCCCCGGACCCGGCCGCGCTGGCCGGCGCGCTGTTCGCCCTGGCGATTCGGGCGCACGCGCGCGGGATCCGGCCGGTGCTCGGCACCATCACCCCTTCCGGCGGCAGCCGCTTCGACTCCTTCCGCGCCGGGAGCAACGAGGAGGTCCGGCAGGCCGTGAACAAGGCCGTCGCCGCCCAGGACGAATGGGCGGTCGCGGACTTCGGCGCGGCGCTCGGCGACCCGGCCGACCCCACCCGGCTGGCCGCCCTATTCGACTCCGGCGACGGCGTCCACCCCGGCGACGCGGGCGCCAGGGCCCTGGCGGCGGCGGTCCCGCTGGACGCGCTGACCGCTCCGGCAGATCCGGTACGTCCGGTACGTTCCCGTCCGCGCCGCTGACCCGGACAACGCACCCGGACCCCGGCGCACGCCCTTCGTACGTCCCGTGCACGCCCTTCATACGACCCGTGCACGCCCTTCATACGACCCGCGTAGGGCCGGCGTACGGCGGTGGCGCGCGGGCGGGAACCCGCCGCCGGCGCCGGCTGGCGCGATCCGTGCGGCGCGAGCAAGGTGGGCAGGGGGCGTGGAACCGCCGGGGCGGCAGTCCGCCGCGGCCGGAGATCGCCGGGAGAAACTGGGAGAAAGCCGATGCCCGAAGTCACCGCTCCGTACGCACCTGGAACACCGTGCTGGATCGACGTCATGGTGCCCGACCAGCAGGCCGCCCTCGACTTCTACCGTGACCTGCTCGGCTGGCAGGGCGAGGTCGGCTCGGAGGAATTCGGCGGGTACTCGATGTGCACGCTGAAGGGGAAGCCGGTCGCCGGGATCATGAAGGCCATGGCGCCGGAGGGGCAGACTCCGCCCCCGCCGGCCTGGACCACCTACTTCTCGACCGCGAGCGCCGACAACGCGCAGGCCGCGGTCACCGCGAACGGCGGCACGGTGATGATGCCGGTCGCCGACGTGTCGGACCTGGGCCGGATGTTCGTCGCGGCCGACCCCGAGGGCGCGATCTTCGGGGTGTGGGAGCCGCGGTCCTTCCCCGGCGCGGGGATCGTCAACGAGCCGGGCGCGCTGGTGTGGAACCAGCTCAGCACCCCCGACCCCAAGGGCGCCGCCGCCTTCTACAAGCCCGTGCTGGGCCTGGACGCCGCACCCATGCCGGACATGCCGGAGTTCACCGGCTTCCAGGTGGCCGGCCGCACCATCGGCGGCGTGCAGGACATGTCGAACATCCCCGAGGGCACCCCGCCGCACTGGCTGGTCAACTTCGCCGTGGACGACACCGACAGCACCGTCGACGCCCTGGTCCGGGCCGGCGGCGCGGTCCTGGTCCCGGCCTTCGACATGGAGAAGGTCGGCAGGATGGCCGTGCTGGCCGACCCGTGGGGCGCCGTTTTCTCGGTGGTGGCGCTGTCCTCGTAGCCCGTCACAGCGCACCGGAGCCCATCAGAGCCCGCCAGAGCCCATCGCATCCCGTCACAGTCCGGATCCCGGCCGGGGCGCCGCTCGCGCCCCGGCCGGCGTCCGGACGAGAAGAGTGGTCAGCGCGTGCGGCGGCCCGCGACGAGGTGTTCGATCACCTGGGCCACCCCGTCGTCCTGGTTGGAGGCGGTGCGGTGGGTGGCGGCGGCCAGCAGGTGCGGGTGCGCGTTGGCGACGGCGTACGACGTACCCGCCCAGCGCAGCATCGCCAGGTCGTTGGGCATGTCACCGAAGGCGACGACCTCGGCGGCGGTCACGCCGCGTTCGGCGCAGCACTTCGCGAGGGTGGTCGCCTTGCTCACTCCGGCGCCGCTGATCTCCAGCATCGCGGACTCGGCCGAGCGGGTGATCTCGCCGTACCGGCCCGCCACGGACAGGGCGGTGGCCAGGAAGGCGTCGGGGTCCTGCGCGGGGTGCTTGGCCAGCAGTTTCAGCAGCGGCTGGGTGCGGTCGGCCCGCAGCAGCTCCTCCAGGGGAGCCGGGGGCAGGTCCCCGTCGGGCTCGAAGGCCTGGTACTCGGGCTCACGCCGGAACGCATGAGTGCGCTCGACGGCGAAGGCCGTACCGGGTACGGCCGCGCGGAGTGCCTGCGCGACTGCCAGGGCGTCGGCCTCGGGCAGCGGAAAGGACTCGACCAGCTCGTCGGCGCGCAGGTCCCAGACCGCGGCGCCGTTGGCCAGGATCGCCAGGCCGTGCCCGGCGAGATGTCCGGCGACCACGCCCATCCAGCGGGCCGGCCGTCCGGTGACGAAGAAGACCTCGATGCCGGCCGCTTCGGCCGCCGCGAGCGCGTCGATCGTGCGCTGCGAGACGGTCTTGTCGTCGCGCAGCAGGGTGCCGTCCAGGTCGGTGGCGATCAGTCGCGGCGCGGGGGTGGCATGCGGGTCGGTGCTTGTCTCGGCACGTGTCCCGTCGGTCGGCTCGGCACGTGTCGTGGCGGTGGTCCCGAGGGGTCTGCCGGGGGTCGTCCCGGGCGTCGTCTCGGGTGCGGAGGCTGGGGTCACGACCCCCATCCTCCCGTATCGCGGTTCCGCGGCAGCCGACAGGTGCGGCGCGGGGGAGCCGGATCGGTCAAAGGGGTGTCGTCATCAGAGCGGCTTTTCGTGCGGATCGCGCAGGTCGTACGGGGTTGTTCCGCCGTACGGGGCCGGCCGTGCGGCGGGCCCTAGTCGCAGAGCGCCTCGTGCGCGCGGGCCCGGGGCGCGGGGATCAGCGTGCCGGTGGTCCGGGCCGCGGCCGGCCGGGCGGCGGCGAGCGGCAGGCCGGCCGCGGCCGGCCCGGCCAGGCTTTCGGCGAGGTCCGGGTCGAGCACGCTGCGGGCGGTCGGGGTGGCGCCGTGCGCCTCGGCCCGGATGCGCTGCTTCATCGTGGGCGGCAGGGTCCGGGTGCGCGGGTCGCGGCGGGAGGACCGGGCTTGCGCGGAGCGCGGTGCCGGGATCGCGGGGCCGGCGGGCTCGGTGTGAGCGGTGCGCTTGACCCGCTTCTTGACCTGCTTCTTGACCTGCTTGGCGTGCTTGGCCTGCTCGGCGTGCCCTGCGGTGGTACGGCGGCGGTTCCTGCCCGCGGCTCGCGCTGTTGCGGGTTCCGCGCCGGACGCCGATCGGGCGGCGCCGGCCCGTTCCGGTGCGTGTGCTCGGTCCGGGGCCTGTGCCTGGGCCGGCAGGGCGGCGCCGGCCGCGGGGACGGCGGCGCGGACGCCACGCGGGGTACGGACGGCCGGCCCGGCCTGGGCGGCGGTCGAGTTCCGGGTGGCCGGGGTGGCGAACCCCAGCGCTGCGATGCACTGCAGCAGCACACGCACGAACGCGTGCCACAACGTCTTGACGTCGGTGACGGCCATGACGGTCCCGCCTTCCCATGATGCGGTGAGCTGTTGTTCCGATCATGGGGAAGCCAGCACAGAATTCACGGAGCCGCACCTCGGAAACGGCGATATTCACATCAACGCCACCCGGATGGTGCAATTCGGTCGGGCGGGACCGGTTCTTCCGGCGGTTTCCGGGGCCCGCGCGGGCTGATGAGCGCACCGGTGCCGGCACGCGCCACGGAACGCCCGCCCTCCCCAGCCGTGCCGGGCCCCGTAAAAGCGCGAGGCCCGGGACCGGCGTGCGGTCCCGGGCCCCCATGCCTCACACCGGAAGCGGCGTACGCCGCTCGCCCACCCCGTGCTCCGCCGCCTGTTCGCGTTCCAGCGCGCGGCGGAACGGCCCGGCGGCCGCGGCCAGTTCCTCGTATTCGCCGCGCTGCACCACCCGGCCCTGCTCGAGCACCACGATCTCGTCCACCGCGCCGCCGGCCAGCGCCGCCAGGCGGTGGGTGATGATCAGCGTGGTACGGCCCCGCGTGGCGGCCAGCAGGTCCGCGGTCAGGGCGTCGGCGGTGGCCAGGTCCAGGTGCTCGGCGGGCTCGTCGAGGATCAGGACGGGGAAGTCGGCCAGCAGCGCGCGGGCCAGCGCCAGGCGCTGCCGCATGCCGCCGGACAGCCGGGCGCCGTGCTCGCCGACCTCGGTGTCCAGGTCGATGTCCAGCCGCGCGGCGGCCAGCGCGCGGCGCAGGTCCGCGTCGGACGAGCCGGGCCGGGCCAGCCGCAGATTCTCCCGGACGGTGCTGTCGAAGACGTGCGCGTCCTGGGCGCACAGGCCCACCATGCGGCGTACGTCGTCCCCGGCCAGGTCCCGCGCGTCCCGCCCGGCCAGCGTGTAGTCGCCGGACTCCGGGTCGAGGAAGCGCAGCAGGACATGGGCGAGGGTGGTCTTGCCGGCGCCCGACGGGCCGACCACGGCGATCCGGCGGCCGGGGGTGAGGGTCAGGTCCACCCCGTCGAGCGCGGGCGCCAACTGCCCGGGGTGCCGGGCCGTCAGCCCCCGTACGACCAGCGGATACGGCGCCGCGGGCGGCTGCGCCGGTGCCTCGGGCTCGGTGACCGGCAGCGGGGCGTCCAGGACCTCGCGGACCCGCGCCGCGGCCTGCGCGCCGCGGCGGCGCTGCTGGGCGGCCAGCGGCAGCCCGGTCACCGACTCGAAGGCGGCGAGCGGCAGCAGCACCAGGACGCCGAGGGTGACGCCGTGCAGGGCGCCGACCCCGGCCCAGGCGCAGCCCATCACGGTCAAGCCGCTGATCAGGGCGGTCAGGCCGCCGCCGAGTGCGGTGGCGGCTGCCGAGCGGGCGGCGATCTCCCGCAGCGTACGGTCGGCCGCCGTGGCGTGCGCCCGGCGCGCGCCCAGCGCTCCGGCCACGGTCAGCTCGGCGGTGCCGGTGAACAGCGCCAGCACCCGGCCGGCCAGGTCGCCCCGGGCGGGGGCGAGCCGGCGTTCGGTACGCGCGGCCACCGCCAGGGTCAGCGCGGGCACGCCCACCCCCGCGGCCAGCAGCCCGGCACCGAGCACCAGGCCACCGGCCGGCAGCAGCCAGGCGGTGAAGCCCACCGCGACGGCCGCGGTCAGCCCGCCGGTCACCGCGGGCAGCAGCCAGCGCAGGTAGTGGTCCTGCACGGCGTCCACGTCCGCGACCACCCGGGAGAGCAGGTCGCCGCGGCGCGTGCCGCCCAGCCCTGCCGGTGCCAGCCGCTCCAGCCGCCGGAACACCCCGGCCCGGATGCCGCCGAGCGCCCGGAACACCGCGTCGTGGCTCACCAGCCGCTCGGCGTACCGGAACACGGCCCGGCCGATCCCGAACGTGCGGGTCGCGGTGACCGCCACCATCAGGTACAGCACCGGCGGCTCCTGCGAGGCGCGGCTGATCAGCCACCCGGAGGTGCCCATCAGCCCGATCGCGGACAGCAGCGCCAGCGCGCCGAGCGCGCACGCCCCGGCGAACCGCCGCCGGAAGCCGCGCCCGGGCCGCAGGGGATCGAGGTCGTCGACGTCGTCCCGGTCGCCCCGCTCCCGGCTCACCCGGTCCGCAACCGGGTCGTCCCCGCCCACCCGTTCACCGTCACCCCGCCGCGGCGGCGGTACGACGGAACTCGCGGGCCCGGTGACCGCAGTGGCCGCCTCCGCCGCGCCGGAGGACCCGGCTCCGTCCCCGGGACGCGCGTCCGGCGGCAGAAGGGCGTCGGCCGAGCGTACGGCGGATACCTGCGCCGCCTCCCCCGGGGACACGGCCGCCGTCAGCGGCAGCACCGTGTCGGCCAGCGGCAGCAGGGCCGGGCGGTGGGCGGTGAGCAGCACCGTGCGGCCGCGGGCGGCGGCGCGCAGGGCGGCTGTGACCCGGGTCTCGGTGAGGGCGTCGAGGTGGGCGGTGGGTTCGTCGAGCACCAGCAGAGGGCGGTCGGCGAGCAGCGCCCGGGCCAGGGCGAGGCGCTGGCGCTGGCCCGCGGACAGGCCGGCGCCGTCCTCCCCGAGCAGATCGCCGGGCGCGGCGAACCCCAGGGCCCCGGCCGCGGCGAGCGCCGCGGTCACCTCGGCCTCGGTGGCGTCGGGCCGGGCAAGGCGTACGTTGTCGGCGACCGTGCCGGCGAACAGGTGCGGGTGCTGCGGCACCCAGGCGATCTGCCGGTGCCAGCTCTCCGGGTCGATCGCGGCCAAGTCGATGCCGTCCACCAGGATCCGCCCGCGGGCCGCGGTGACCAGGCCCAGCACGGCGGCCAGCAGCGTGGACTTGCCGGCGCCGCTCGGCCCGGTGACGGCCAGCACCTGCCCGGGGGCCAGGGTGAAGGACGTCTCCGCGACCACCCCGCCCTCGGTGACCTCCACGCCCTCGACGCGGATCGTGGCGGTGCGCAGGTCGGGCGCGGGCAGCAGGCCGGCCGCCGTACCGTCCCCCGCCGGCGTCTCGAGCACCTCGAAGACCTGCTCGGCGGCCGCCATTCCCTCGGCCGCCGCGTGGTACTGCGCGCCCACCTGCCGCAGCGGCAGATACGCCTCCGGCGCCAGGATCAGCACGAGCAGCCCGGTGCGCAGATCGAGGTCCCCGTGCACCAGCCGCATCCCGATCCCGACCGCGACCAGCGCCACCGAGACCGTGGCCAGTAGTTCCAGCACGAAGGAGGACAGGAAGGCCACCCGCAGGGTGCGCAGGGTGGCCCGCCGGTAGTCGTCGGTGATCCGGCGGATGGCGGCGGTCTGTGCCTTGGCCCGCCCGAAGACCTTGAGCGTGGGCAGCCCGGCGACCACGTCCAGGAAGTGCCCGGACAGCCGGCCCAGCAGCTTCCACTGCCGGTCCATGCGGTCCCGGGTGGCCCAGCCGACCAGCACCATGAACAGCGGGATCAGCGGCAGCGTCACCGCGATGGTGAGCGCCGAGATCCAGTCGGCGGCGCAGATCCGGGCCAGCACCACCGCCGGCACCACGGCCGCGAGGCCGAGTTGCGGCAGGTAGCGGGCGAACCAGTCGTCGAGCGCGTCGATGCCGCGGGTGGCCAGCGTGGTCAGCTCGCCGCTGCGCTGCCCGGTCAGCCAGGTCGGCCCGAGCCGGGTGGCGTGCGCCAGCAGCTTCTCCCGCAGTTCGGACTTCACCGCGGCCCCGGCCCGGTGCGCGGCCAGTTCGGTCAGCCACGCCACCAGGCCGCGCCCGACCGCCACCGCGGCCAGCGCGATCAGGTCGCCGCGCAGCGTGCCGGGCCCGTACCCGTGCTGGAAGCCGCCGACCACGACATCGGCGATCAGCGCCGCCTGAGCGACGACCAGCCCCGCCCCGGCCGCTCCCAGCAGCACGACGGCGGCCAGGAACAGCCGGGTGCTGCGCGCGTACCGCAGCAGCCGCGGGTCGACGGGCTTCACCGGGCACCACCGCGGCGCGCCGCTGCCGGTATGCCGGAGCGTACGTCCGCACGTATGCCGATCCGTATGCCGGCCCGAACGACTGCCCGTATGTCCGCTTGTCCGGGCATCAGTGCGCACCTTCCGCGATGTGCTGGGTGCCGATCCGCTTGCGGAACACCCAGTACGTCCAGCCCTGGTAGAGCATCACCAGCGGGGCGGCGACCCCGGCGCACCAGGTCATGATGCGCAGGGTGTACGGGGTGGCCGACGCGTTGCCGACGGTCAGGCTCCAGGCGGGATTCAGCGTCGAGGGCATCACGTCCGGGAACAGGGCCAGGAAGAACATCGCGACCACCGCCGCGATCGTCACTCCGGAGAAGGCGAACGACCAGCCCTCGCGCCCGGCCAGGTTCGCCGCCAGCGCCAGCACCAGGGCGGCGACGGCGACCAGCATCGCGACCAGGCTGCGCCCGTTGCCGCTGTGCGCCTGGGTCCAGATCAGGAACACCAGCGCGAGGACCGCGGTCACCGCCCCCACCCGGGTGGCCAGCGCCCGCGCCCGGTCCCGGATCGGGCCCACCGTCTTCAGCGAGGCGAACACCGCGCCGTGGAAGGTGAACAGAGCCAGTGTCACCAGGCCGCCGAGCAGGGCGTACGGGTTGAGCAGGTCCCAGAAACCGCCCACGTACTCCTGGTGGGCGTCGATCTTCACCCCGTGCACAATGTTGGCGAAGGCCACGCCCCACAGCACGGCCGGCACCAGCGACGTGACGAAGATCGCCCGCTCCCAGGCCCGCTGCCAGCGCTCCTCGGCCCGCTTGGCGCGGTATTCGAAGGCGACCCCGCGCACGATCAGGCACACCAGGATCAGCAGCAGCGGCAGGTAGAAGCCGGAGAAGAGGGTGGCGTACCAGTCCGGGAAGGCGGCGAAGGTGGCGCCGCCTGCGCTGAGCAGCCACACCTCGTTGCCGTCCCAGACCGGGCCGATGGTGTTGATCAGGACCCGCCGTTCGGCGCGGTCGCGGGCCAGCACCCCGGTCAGCACGCCGATGCCGAAGTCGAAGCCCTCCAGGAAGAAATAGCCGGTCCACAGGACGGCGATGATGACGAACCAGGCGTCGTGCAGATGCATGTCCTGGTCTCCCTTCTGTGTCTTCTGCGTCCGGCGCCGTCAGTACGAGAAGGCCATCGGCCGGTCGGCGTCCGCGTCGTCGCCGTCCCCGCCGATCCGCTTGGGCGAGCGCCGGTCGGCATCGGTGAGCTCCGGCGGGCCGGCCTTGGCGTAGGTCAGCATCAGCCGCACCTCGATCACGGCGAGCACCGCGTACAGCGCGGTGAAGACGATCACCGAGGTCAGCGCCTCGCCGGTGGAGACGCCGGGGGAGACCGCGTCGCTGGTGCGCAGCAGCCCGTAGACCGCCCAGGGCTGGCGGCCGGTCTCGGTGAAGATCCAGCCCCAGGAGTTGGCCAGCAGCGGGAAGAGCATGGTGAGCAGCGCGATCCGCCAGTACCAGCGGGACAGGGACGGGCCGATCGCCGTGCTTCTGGTGAGCATCAGATGCGGCACCTCGTCCTCGCCGGTGCGGTGCTCCGGCGCGACCCACAGCCGGCGCCGGGTCAGCCACAGCCCGGCGGCGCCCACCCCGATGGAGACCACGCCGAAGCCGATCATCCAGCGGAAGCCCCAGTACGCCACCGGGATCGCCGGCCGGTAGTCGCCGGGCCCGTACTTGGCCTGCTCGGCCTTGTTCACGTCGTTGATGCCGGGGACGTAGCTGGTGAAGGAGTCGTCGGCGAGGAAGGACAGCAGGTTGGGGATCTCGATCGCGACCTCGTTGTGGCCCTTGTTCACGTTGCCGACCGCGAAGACCGAGAAGGGCGCGCCCTTCTGGCCGTCCCACAGCGCCTCGGCCGCGGCCATCTTCATCGGCTGCTGCTTGAACATGACCTTGCCGAGGGTGTCGCCGCTGATCGCGGTGAGCGCCCCGGCCACCACCGCGACCACCAGCGCCATCCGCAGGCTGGAGCGCATCACCGCGATGTGCTTCTTGCGGGCCAGGTGGTAGGCGCAGATGCCGATCATGAAGGCGGCGCCGGTGAGGAAGGCCGCGGACATGGTGTGGAAGAACTGGGCGAGCGCGGTGTTCTGGGTGAGCACCGCGAGGAAGTCGGTGAGCTCGGCGCGCTTGGTGACCGGGTTGTAGCGGTAACCGACCGGGTGCTGCATCCAGGAGTTGGCGGCCAGGATGAAGTACGCCGACAGCACCGTGCCGATCGAGACCATCCATATGCAGGCCAGGTGGATCCGCTTGGGCAACCGGTCCCAGCCGAAGATCCACAGGCCGATGAAGGTCGACTCGAAGAAGAAGGCGATCAGCGCCTCGAAGGCGAGCGGCGCGCCGAAGATGTCGCCGACGAACCGGGAGTAGGCGGACCAGTTCATGCCGAACTGGAACTCCTGGACAATGCCGGTGACCACGCCCATGGCGATGTTGATCAGGAACAGCTTGCCCCAGAACTTGGTGGCCCGGAGGTAGGTGTCCTTGCCCGTTCTGACCCAGGCGGTCTGCAGTCCGGCGGTCAGCGCGGACAGCGAGATGGTCAGCGGGACGAAGAAGAAGTGGTAGACGGTTGTGATCCCGAACTGCCAGCGGGCGACGCTCAGTGGCTCGAGGGCGAGCTGCACGGTACGCCTCCTTTGTCACGAGGGGGCGGGGTACGCCCCGGGTTCACCGAACAGGCCGGCATGCCCCGATGTGCATGCATGACGATGCTCGCTTGTGAACGTGAATACATTCACAAGATAGTATCGCGCACATGACTGTGCCCCCTGACACCGGGGGTGGGTCAGGGGGCAGAGGGCCCGGATTCCAGGGCCGAGCGGCCCTTCCGCCTTCGTCGCTGGGGGCGGATGCCGGGGAGACGCGACAGGGAGACGCTGCCGAGACGGTTGCGGAGCGGAGGGGTCAGAGCTCCTTGCGGAACTGCTCCGTCACGCCCAGCAGCAGGTCGTTCGCCTCGGTCTCGCCGACAGTGATGCGGACGCCCTCGTTCGGGAACGGGCGTACGGTCACGCCCGCGCGCTCGGTGGCCGCCGCGAAGTCCGCGGTGCGCTCCCCCAGCCGCAGCCACACGAAGTTCGCGTGGCTCTCCGGCACCGTCCAGCCCTGGCCGGCCAGCGCGTCGACCACCCGGGTGCGCTCGGTGACCAGCGCGGCGACCCGCTCCAGCAGCGCCGGCTCCGCCTTGAGGCTGGCGATCGCCGCGTCCTGGGCGAGCTGGCTCACGCCGAAGGGCACGGCGGTCTTGCGCAGCGCCGCCGCCACCGGCTCGTGCGCTATCGCGAAGCCGACCCGCAGCCCGGCCAGGCCGTACGCCTTGGAGAAGGTCCGCAGCACCGCCACGTTCGGCCGGTCCCGGTACAGGCCGACGCCGTCGGGCACCTCGGGGTCGCTGATGAACTCGCAGTACGCCTCGTCCAGCACCACCAGCACATCGGCGGGCACCCGGTCCAGGAACCGCTCCAGCGCGGCCCGGCGCACCACCGTGCCGGTCGGATTGTTGGGGTTGCACACGAAGATCAGCCGGGTCCGGTCGGTGATCGCCGCCGCCATCGCGTCCAGGTCGTGCCGCTCGTCCGCGTCCAGCGGCACCTGCACCGGCGTGGCACCGCTGATCCGGGTCACGATCGGGTACGCCTCGAAGGACCGCCAGGCGTAGATCACCTCGTCGCCCGGGCCGGCGGTGATCTGGAGCAGTTGCTGCGCCACTCCGACCGAGCCGGTGCCGGTCGCGATGTGCTCGGCCGGCACGCCGAATCGTTCGGCCAGCGCCTCCGTCAACGCCACGCAGGCCAGGTCGGGGTAGCGGTTGAAAGCGCCCGCGGCGGCGATGGCCGCCTCCAGGACGCCGGGCAGCGGAGGATACGGGTTCTCGTTCGAGGACAGCTTGAAGGCAGGCCTGCCTTCGTCCGCCTGCGCCGGGGGTCGCCCGGGCTTGTAGGTGGGAATGCCGTCCAATTCCGCGCGCAGCTTAGGGGTGCTCATGGGGTCACCTTACGAGTGGTGGGGCACCCTGTGGAGAGCCGTGACGGGCCCTGCGGGGGCGCCCCCGAAGGGGCGCGGGGACCATGCGCTCTGCGGCGCCACCGGAGTACCCAGGGGCGCGGGGTCCCCCAGACTCCGTCCGGGGGTGCCCCCAGCGCGAGCAACCCACCACCGTGGCGCGGGTCGCCACCGGCCCGAAGGGGCAATCGCTGTCGCATCCGGGCCACCGGCCGTCACTGGCTGAGCGCGCAGTTCCCCGCGCCCCTTCGGGGCACTCCCGGCGAACCGCACTGCACACGGTGGGCCTCGCCCGTGTTCAAGGCAATTCCCGGCGAACCGTACGCCCGCGGAAGGGCCGGCTCATCCCGGGTTACCCCGTAGGGGTGAGTTGCCGATGACGCTGCCGCTGGACCAATGGCCGACATTCGGCGGCGCTCATCCCGTGTTACCGCCAGAAACCAGCGTGCCGCCTGCGTATTCCGTGCCGCACTCCGATTTCGACCTTGCAGAAACCGTTCTTCGGAGGGGTTTCGAAGGCGGCAGCCGGACGGACCAGCGCCGCCCTACTATCGGGCTCGCCATGACAGCAGCAGGGAACCATCAGGCGAGCCGGCCCGTCGGACGCCGGCTGGAGCGTGCGGGCATCAGAGACGTCGCCGCCGCCGCCGGAGTCTCGATCACGACGGTCTCCGACGCGCTCAACGGCAAGGGCCGACTGCCCGACGCCACCCGCCGCCATGTCCGCGAGGTCGCCGACCGGCTGGGCTACCGCCCCTCCGCCGCCGCCCGCACCCTCCGCACCGGACGCTCCGGCCTGATCGGCCTGACGGTGACGACATACGGCGAAGAACCGTTCACCTTCACCGAGTTCGCGTACTTCGCGGAGATGGCCCGGGCCGCCACCTCCGCCGCGCTCGCCCGCGGATACGCGCTGGTCATCCTGCCCGCCTCGTCGCGGCACGACGTGTGGGGAAACGTCGCGCTCGACGGCACCGTGGTGATCGACCCCTCCGACCAGGACCCCGTGGTCACCGAACTGCTCCGGCAGGGCGTCCCGGTGGTCAGCGACGGCCGCCCGGCCGGCAGCCTGCCGGTGCACGCCTGGGTGGACAACGACCACGAGGAGGCCGTGCTCGGCATCCTCGACCACTTGGCCGCGGCCGGCGCGCGCCGCATCGGCCTGCTCACCGGCACCAGCACCGACACGTACACCCGGCTGTCCACCACCGCGTACCTGGAGTGGTGCGAACGCGTCGGCCAGGAGCCGGTGTACGAGGCGTATCCGGCGCACGACCCGTGCGCCGGCGCGGTGGCCGCGGACCGGTTACTCGCCCGGCCGGACCGGCCGGACGCCGTCTACGGGCTGTTCGACCCCAACGGCACCGACCTGCTGTCCGCCGCCCGCCGCTACGGCCTGCGGGTCCCGGACGACCTGCTGCTGGTCTGCTGCAGCGAGAGCGGGGGCTACGCCGGCACCGACCCGCCCATCACCACGCTGTCGCTCCAGCCGCGCCGCATCGGCACGGCGGTGGTGCAACTGCTCATCGACGCGATCGAGGGGATCGGGCCCGCGCATCCCGTACAGCAGGTGATGCCCACCGAGCTGATCGTGCGCGCCTCCTCGCAGCCCCGAGCGCACCGCGCGACGGTCAGCCCGCCGCGCGGCCCGGCCCACGCCGGTCAGGACACACCACGGGGCCCGACGGAGCAGTAGGACGCGGGCCCCGTCCATGCCTCGGCCCGGGGCATCGCCGGGGCCTTCGTCCCGGCTCGCGCGGAGCCCGCGTCCAGATCTTTGTCCGGGTCTTTGCCGGGGTCTCGCACAGGTCCTCGTACGGGTCCTCGTACGGCTCCTTGTCCCGGTTCTCGTACGGGCCTTCACCGGGCCTTCGTCCAGGTCTCACGAAATCCAGGTGCCTGGGTATGTCACAACGCGACAGCGTCATTCCTATGATGGGCGGATGGCGGCGCGATCGTGGAGGGGTCGATGACTCAGGGGGCAGGTCAGGGGTACGAGCCCGATTCCGGGTACCGGCCCGCGCCCGGCTACGGGTACCAGTACGAGACCGGCGCTCCGGCGTACGACACCACCGCGCCCGCGCCGGTGCCCGCCCCCGCCTACGAGCCGACCCGGCCGGACACCCCGCTGGTCCCGCCGGACTACACCCCGACCGCCCGCGACCTGCCGGTGATCTCCGCCGACGCCGAACAGCCCGCCGGCCGCGGCCCGCTGTACGTGGTCGGCGACGTGCACGGCTACCTCGACGAACTGCTCGCGGCGCTGCACGAGACCGGCCTGGTGGACGAGGAGGGCCACTGGTCGGCGGGCAGCGCGCGGCTGTGGTTCCTCGGCGACTTCACCGACCGCGGCCCCGACGGCATCGGCGTGATCGAGCTGGTGATGCAGCTGTCCGCGGAGGCCGCGGCGGCCGGCGGCTACTGCCGGGCCCTGATGGGCAATCACGAACTGCTGCTGCTCGGCGCGCACCGCTTCGGCGACACGCCCGTCAACTCCACCGGCGGCACCGCTTCCTTCCTGGCCGCCTGGCGGCTCAACGGCGGCCAGCCCTCGGACATGGAACGGCTGGAGGACCGGCACCTGACCTGGATCTCCCGGCTGGACGCCGCGCACGTCACCGACGGCCACCTGCTGCTGCACTCCGACACCACCGCCTACCTGGAGTACGGCAGCAGCGTCGAGGAGATGAACGACGCGGTCACCGGTGTGCTCCAGCGCGGGGACGCCGACGAGTGCTGGGACCTGTTCCGCAAGTTCACCAAGCGGTTCGCGTTCCGCGGCGACGGCGGCGCGGAAGCCGCCCGCGAACTGCTCGGCCAGTACGGTGGCAGCCGGGTGGTGCACGGCCACAGCCCCATCCCGTACCTGCTCGGCGAGGTCGGCGGTGACTACCCGGCGGACAGCGAGGAGCGGCCGACGACGGTGAACGGGCCGATGGTCTACGCGGACAACCTGGCGGTCGCCATGGACGGCGGCGTCACGATGGACGGCCGGCTGCTGGTGGCTCAGCTTCCGCTGGTGTCCTGAGCGGTGTCCTGAGCGGTGTTCCGAGTGGTGTCCCGAGCCGTGTCCTGAGTGCTGTCCTGAGTCCTGAGCACATTTCGTGGTTGCACCCTGTCACCGTCCCCCGTACGGCCCTACCATCGGCTTGTATCCATAGCCACACCGCTCCCCGCGCGCAACCGGCCGGCCGAGCCGGGCCCCCGGGGGCGGATCACCCGGCTCCCCGGGGGAACACCGGCCACGCACGGGGGAGTCGGAGCATCGGGGGATGCACATGACCACAGCCCCACATCTCCTCAACGAAGACCGCCCCGACTTCGAACGCGTCCTGACCACCGCCATACGGACGGTCCTCGACGACTGGCAGGACGGCGAGTCGCCGCTCAACGGGGAGCAACTGCGCACCAGAGCGCTGGCCGCCGGCGACGAGATCTCCGCGGTCGTGGCCCAGGAGTACGACACCTACTGCGCGCTGCGCGCCCGCACCCGTGACGACGCCCGGGAGTCCGCCCGGGCCAGGGAGAACCGGGCCTTCGGCTATGCCGCGATGGGGGTTGCCGAGGGGGCCGGCTCCGGAGCCGGCCTTCTGGCCGTCATGGCCGTGCTCACTCCGCTGCTCGCCGGCGCGGCGGCGGTCATCTTCCTCCTGATCGGCTACCTGCTGGGCGCGATCTCGCCCGAGCCGGGCATCGCCCACCCGCTCCGTACGGTCGGCTGGTTCTTCGCACTGGTCACCGGAGCGGCCGTCGTCCTGGGCGGCATCGGCCTCCTCCTCACCGCCCTGCGCGACTCCTCCGCCGCCATCCACGACACCCCCGACGCCATGCCCGCCGACGTCGCCGCGGCCCGCGACGCCTGGCGCGACGCCCTCCTCACCCGGGCGATGCTCCCTTTTCTCACCACCGCCCTGACCCGCACCCCCACCCCGACCCCACCCTCCCCTCCGGCCACCCAACTCCCCCACCTCGGCTACTCCCGCCCCGACTTCACCTCCCCCCACCCCCCGGAGCGCGACCCGCACGCCCACGGCTGAGGGTCACGCCGGCGGGGCCGCCCCTTCATCGCCTGGTCGTGTCGCGCCCGCGCCCGAAGAGGCCCCGGCGGACCCCAGGACCTCTCCGAGCCGAGCCGTAGCCGTAGCCGTCACCGCAGCCCGCGCGGCTACTCCGTCACCGGCAGGTACACCCGGTTGCCTGCGGCGGCGAACTCCTGGGACTTCTGGAGCATCCCTGCCGCCACCTCCTCGTCTGATGCCGAGGCGTCGGCGTCGCCGCCGAAGCGGTCTGTGATGGATTTGCTAATTTTCATGGAGCAGAACTTCGGCCCGCACATCGAGCAGAAGTGGGCCGTCTTCGCGGGCTCCGCCGGGAGGGTCTCGTCGTGGAAGGCGCGGGCGGTGTCGGGGTCGAGGGCCAGGTTGAACTGGTCCTCCCAGCGGAATTCGAAGCGGGCGTCGGAGAGGGCGTCGTCCCAGTCCTGGGCGCCGGGGTGGCCCTTGGCGAGGTCGGCGGCGTGGGCGGCGATCTTGTAGGTGATCACGCCGGTCTTGACGTCGTCGCGGTCGGGCAGGCCCAGGTGCTCCTTGGGGGTGACGTAGCAGAGCATCGCGGTGCCCCACCAAGCGATCATCGCCGCGCCGATGCCCGAGGTGATGTGGTCGTACGCGGGCGCGATGTCGGTGGTGAGGGGGCCCAGCGTGTAGAAGGGGGCCTCCTCGCAGATCTCCTGCTGGAGGTCGACGTTCTCCTTGATCTTGTGCATGGGCACGTGGCCCGGGCCCTCGATCATGGTCTGCACGCCGTGCCGCTTGGCGATCGTGTTGAGCTCCCCCAGTGTGCGCAGCTCGGCGTACTGCGCCTCGTCGTTGGCGTCCGCGATGGAGCCCGGGCGCAGGCCGTCGCCGAGGGAGTACGTGACGTCGTAGGCGGCGAGGATCTCGCAGAGCTCCTCGAAGTGCGAGTGGAGGAAGTTCTCCTGATGGTGGGCCAGGCACCAGGCCGCCATGATCGAGCCGCCGCGGGAGACGATCCCGGTCTTGCGGCGCGCGGTCAGCGGCACGTACCGCAGCAGCACCCCGGCGTGCACGGTCATGTAGTCCACGCCCTGCTCGGCCTGCTCGATCACCGTGTCGCGGTAGACCTCCCAGCTCAGCTCCTCCGCGCGGCCGTCGACCTTCTCCAGCGCCTGGTAGAGCGGCACCGTCCCGATCGGCACGGGGGAGTTGCGCAGCACCCATTCGCGGGTGGTGTGAATGTTGCGGCCGGTGGACAGGTCCATGACCGTATCGGCGCCCCACCGGGTGGCCCAGGTCATCTTCTCCACCTCCTCCTCGATCGAGGAGGTGACCGCGGAGTTGCCGATGTTGGCGTTGACCTTCACCAGGAACCGCTTGCCGATGACCATCGGCTCGCTCTCCGGGTGGTTGACGTTGGCGGGCAGCACGGCCCGGCCGGCCGCGATCTCCTCCCGGACCACCTCGGGGTGGACGTCCTCGCGCAGCGCGGCGAACTCCATCTCCGGGGTGATCTCGCCGCGCCGGGCGTACGCCAGTTGGGTGACCGGCTGCCCGGACCGGGCCCGGCGCGGCAGCCGTGGCCGCCCGGGGAACACCGCGTCGAGGTTGCGCAGGCCCCCGCGGGGTGCCGTGTGCTTGATCCCGTCGTCCTCGGGGCGTACCGGGCGGCCCGGGTACTCCTCGGTGTCGCCGCGGCCTGCGATCCAGTTCGCCCGGACCGGCTCCAGCCCCCGCCGTACGTCCGTGGTCACCGTCGGGTCGGTGTACGGGCCGGACGTGTCGTACAGCGTCACGTCCCGGCCGTTGGTCAGGTGCACCTGACGCACCGGCACCCGCAGGTCCGGCCGCGATCCGCCGAGGTACGCCTTGTGCCAGCCGAACGTGCGGGATTCCCGCGCTCCCGCGGTGTCCGTGCCGTTCGTCGTGGTTGTGCTGCCCGCGTCGTCCGTGCCGCCTTCGGTGCCCGTGGTGCGATCACCGGCAGCGTCGTACGCGTGCGCATCCTGCATGGTCATGTTGAGACCCACTCCCTACGCCGGCATTACCCGGTAACAGGTTCAGCGGTCGGCGCAGCTGTCCGCCCTCCGGCGAGTCAGCGCCCTCTCAGCCCGGTGCTCCGAGCTCCCGCGTTTGTGCAAAGGTGACGCCAACGGTAGCGGCTGGACACTTGCGCACACCAGGTCCCTTGCGATGATCGGGCGGTGGACTCCCCCCGTGCGCACCCGCACCTCCCCGGCCAGGGGCACTCCTCTGGCCACCCGCCGGTCCAGGCGCAGGCTCAGGGCCACAGCGCCGGCCCCGGAGGCGGTCACGGCCACAGCCACACCCACGCGCACGGCCCGGTCCCGCCCGTCTCGCGCCACCTGCGCAAGGTGATCGCGGCGGTCCTGATCCCCTTCGCCGCGGCGGTGGTCGCGGGACTGGTCCTGCTGTGGCCGGGCGGCGCCCCCCATCACGCCCGCAGCGGCCTCGGCTTCGACCAGCAGACCCGCGCCGGCATGGTGGCGAGGTTGGTGGACGTCTCGTGCAAGGCGGCGGGCGCGGCCCCCGACAGCACCTCGCTCGCCCCGGACACCGCCACAACCGGCGGCAGTGACGGTCAGGGGAGTTCGGCGAGTTCGAAGGCCGCAAGCGACGCCTGCCAGAAGGCGACGATCGCGGTCACCTCCGGCCCGGACCAGGGCACCACCTTCACCGAGATCGTCCAGCCCGACCAGACCCGCCGGTACACGCAGGGCGAGGGTCTGGTCCTGGCGTACGCCCCCAACGCGCCGCCCGGCATGCGCTACTCGGTCAGCGACGTGGACCGCGGTTTCCCGATGGAACTGCTGGCCGGGATCTTCGCGGTCGCGGTGGTCCTGATCGGGCGGATGCGTGGGCTGATGGCGCTGGTCGCACTGGTGGTGTCGTTCGGGGTGCTGACGCTGTTCGTCCTGCCCGCGATCCTGCACGGCGACAACCCGCTGCTGGTCGCGGTGGTGGGCAGCAGCGCGATCATGCTCGCGGCGCTGTACATGTGCCACGGCCTGAACGCCCGTACCTCGGTGGCCGTGCTCGGCACGCTGTGCTGCCTGCTGCTGATCGGCTTCCTGGGCTCGGTCTTCATCTCCTGGTGCCACCTGACCGGCAACACCTCGGACGAGACCGGCCTGATCCACACCCTCTACCCGGACATCCAGATCAAGGGCGTCCTGCTCGCCGGGGTGATCATCGGCTCGCTCGGGGTGCTGGACGACGTGACGGTCACCCAGGTCGCCGCGGTGTGGGAGCTCAAGGCCGCCGACCCCCTGACGAGTCGGCGCAAGCTGTACGCCGCCGGCATGCGGATCGGCCGCGACCACATCGCCTCGGTGGTGAACACGCTGGTCATGGCGTACGCGGGGGCCGCGCTTCCGCTGCTGCTGCTGTTCTCGATCGCCCAGAGCGGCATCGGGCAGGTGGCGAGCAGCGAGTTGGTGGCGGAGGAGATCGTCCGTACGCTCGTCGGCAGCATCGGCCTGGTCGCGTCGGTGCCGCTGACCACGGCGCTGGCCGCGCTGGTCGTCAGCGCGGACCGGCCGGCGCCTGTGACGGCCGGGGCCGCGGCGGGCCAGGGGAGCGCGGTACCGGCGGGACACCGCCGCCACCGCAAATGAGGGGACGGTAGGGCCGGTGGCGCACGGGCGCGGGGAGGCGCCCGCCGGCCGTCACCAGTCGCGCTTGTTGCCGGACGAGCCGGACGACGTGACGCGCTTCACGACGAACACCAGCGCGCCGACCAGGATCACGAAGACGAGCACCTTGAACAGCAGGCCCACCACCAGGCTGATCAGGCTCGCCACCAGGCTGCCGAAGATCACCAGCGCGATGACCGGGATGCCGATCCACTTGACCCACCAGGGCAGGCCTCTGAGCAGCTTCTCCATGTCGGTAGAACTCTCCTTCGCCGCGACGCGTTCCCGGGTCCGTCCCGGTGCGCTCCCGTACGGTCTTCCGCCGGTACTTCGACTGTAGGGCCACCGGGGTCCCGTGCGGACGGCCCCGGCGCCGGATCCGACCCTGAAGCTTCCCTTAGGGCTCCGGCGGTGAAAAGACCACCATGACCCTGAGGTCCTCGCTGATGTGATGGAAGCGGTGCGGGGTGCCGGCCGGGACGTACGCCACGCTGCCGCGGGCCACGGTCGTGGTCTCCTCACCGACGGTGAGCGCCGCGCGCCCGCTGATCACGACGTAGATCTCGTCCTGCGCGTGCGGCGCTTGCGGATCGGTGTCACCGGCCTTGAGCGCGTACAGCCCCGCGGACATGTGGCGCTCGCGCAGGAAACGCAGGTAGGCCCCCTGGTTCGCGGCGCGTTCCGCGTCCAGGTCGTCCAGCCGGAACACCTTCATCGTCCGCTCCTCCTCTTCCTGGGGATCCCCGGGTTCCGCGGCTTCGTCGGGCTCCCAGGGTTCCCCGGGTCCCCCGAGCCGCAGTCCCGCTACGGTTCCGTCTCGTCTCTTGCCCTGCTGACCAGGTCTGCGACGATCCCACCATGAGAAATTTCGTCGTCAAGACCCTGGCGAACGCCGGTGCCCTCGGGGTGGCCATATGGCTGATCAAGGACATCACCCTGTCCGGCGGCTCCACCGCGCACAAAATCCTCACGCTCATCCTCGTCGCTCTGGTCTTCGGCGTCGTGAACTGGCTGGTCAAGCCGGTGGTGAAGGTCCTGTCCTTCCCGCTGTTCATCCTCACCCTCGGGCTGATCACCCTGGTGGTGAACGCCCTGATGCTGCTGCTCACCTCGTGGCTGGCCGGCAAGCTCAGCCTGGACTTCCACGTGCACGGCTTCTGGACGGCCGTGGTCGGCGCCTTGATCGTCAGCATCGTGTCCTGGGCGCTGCACGTCGTACTCCCGGACGACGAGTGAGCGCCGCCACCCCGGACCCGACCCCGGCCCCGGGCCCGGACCCCACCCCGGGCGACAGCACCCGCAGCGTGCACGCCGGCCGCCCGCCGGCCGAGCCGTACACGCCGTCGCTGCCCGGCCCGGTCTTCGTCTCGCACTACCACCTGCCGGGCGAGGCGGCCGGCCCGTACACGTACGGCCGCGACGAGAACCCGACCTGGACCCACCTGGAGCGGGCCATCGGCGAGCTGGAGGCGCCGGACGACCCGGCGGTGACCACGCTGGCGTTCGCCTCCGGGATGGGCGCGATCGCGGCGGTGCTGCTGTCGCAGGTCCGGGCCGGGCAGACGGTGGTGCTGCCGTCGGACAGCTACCAGGCGACGCGCTCGCTCCAGGCGCGCCTGGAGTCGTACGGGGTCGCCGTACGCCTGGCGCCGACGGCCGGCGACGGGCAACTCGCGGCGCTGGAGGGCGCCCGGCTGCTGTGGCTGGAGACTCCGTCGAACCCGGGCCTGGACGTGTGCGACATCCGGCGGCTGGCCGACGCGGCGCACGCGGCCGGCGCGCTGGTCGCGGTGGACAACACGCTGGCCACCCCGCTCGGGCAGCGCCCGTTGGCCCTGGGCGCGGACTTCTCGCTGGCCAGCGGCACCAAGGCGCTGACCGGCCACGGCGACCTGCTGCTCGGCTACGTCGCCACCCGCGATCCGGAACTGGCCGCGAGCGTACGGCTGTGGCGCAAGACGGTCGGCGCCATCCCCGGGCCGATGGAGGCCTGGCTGGCCCACCGCTCGCTGGCGACGCTGGCGCTGCGGGTGGACCGGCAGGCGGACAACGCCGTCGCGCTGGCCCGGGCACTGCTGGACCGGCCCGAGGTGACGGACGTACGGCATCCCGCGCTGCCCGGCGACCCCGCGCATCCGGTGGCGGTCCGCCAGATGCGGCGCTTCGGCAGCGTGGTGTCCTTCACCCTGCCCGACCAGGCGTACGCCGAGCGCTTCCTGGCGGCCCTGCGGATCACGGCCGAGGCGACGAGTTTCGGCAGCATCCAGAGCACGGCCGAGCGGCGCGGCCGGTGGGGCGGCGACGCGGTGCCGCCGGGCTTCATCCGTTTCTCGGTGGGCGTCGAGGACGCGGCCGACATCGTCGCCGATGTGCTGCGGGCGCTGGACGAATCGCGTGAGCAGGGGCAAACGGGGGCCGGGGACGCGTGAGCGGGCGGGACCGGAGGGCGGCGGACACGAGCGAGCCGGGGCGGGACACGGGCGGCGCGCACGGGTCGGAGCGGGCGCGGACCAGCGGATCCGCGTGCTCCGATTCGCCGTCCCGGCCACGTTTGTCCCCGGCCGCCCCGCGGCAGATGTCTGGCATGCCTCCGGACATTCCCTCAAGTCCCGCCACCCGCCCGGTGGTCAAACGCACGGCCCGGGCCATCCTGCTCGACGACGGCGGCAAGCTCATCCTGATCAAGCGCACCAAGCCGGGCCTGGCCCCGTACTGGATCACCCCCGGGGGCGGGGTGGAGGACGACGACGCCGGCGTGATGGCCGCCCTCCACCGCGAGGTGGACGAGGAACTCGGCGCCAAGGTCACCGATGTGGTGCCGGCTTTCGTGGACACCGTGGAGCACATCACGGGCGACGGCGAGCACGGCGTGAAAGTGCAGTACTTCTTCGCCTGCCGGCTGGAGTCGATGGACCTGTCGCTGCGGCACGGCCCCGAGATCGACGCGCCGGACGGCGAGTACGAGGTGGTGCGGGTGCCGTTCAGCCGCATGGGCATCGCCTCGGTGGACATCGTCCCGCTGACCCTGCGGCACTACCTGGACGCGAACATCGAGGGCATCCTCGGGCTGCTCGGCCCCGACCTGGACTGAGGACGTCTCCCGTGGAACACGCGATGTTCCACGTGGAACACTCGTCGTGACCGGCGAGCACTCGCTGTCACCGGCCTGGTTCGAGCCCGAGCGCGGCGAGGCGTCGAGCGTGTGCCGAAAAATACGTCCGCCGGCAGATCGGTCCGCTGGCAAACCGGTCCGTCGACAGATAGGTCCGCCGGCAGATGATCCCGTAAGAAACCTATCTTGCTAGTCTCGACGCATGACCGCCGAGACCGCTCCCGCGCCCCGCGCGACCGCCGATCTGTCCTACCTGCTCCAGCACACCGCGCACGTGCTGACCACGCGGATGACGGCGGCCCTCGCCGAGATCGGCATGTCGCCACGCGCGCACTGCGTCCTCGCGCACGCCCGGCAGGCCGACCGCACCCAGGCCCAACTCGCGGACCTCGCCGACCTGGACAAGACCACGATGGTGGTGACCGTCGACCACCTGGAGCGGGCCGGGCTCGCCGAGCGGGTGCCGTCGGCGACCGACCGCCGGGCCCGGATCATCAAGGTCACCTCGGAGGGGGACCGGGTGGCGGCGGAGGGCCAGGCCATCGTCGACCGGGTGCACCAGGACGTGCTCGACGCGCTGCCGCAGGACGAGCGCGCCGTCTTCCTCTCCGCGCTGAACCGGCTGGTCACCGGTCATCTGGCCGTCCCCACCGAGTCCCCGGAGGGCACCTCGGGCGCCCGCCGGCCCCGCCAGTCGCGGGCCTGACACCCGTCCGCGGTCAGCCGGCGCGGTCAGTCATCCGGCGATCGGCTTGCGCGGTCAGCCGACGCCGTCCCGTACGCCCCGAACACAGCCATGCCACCAGCACACTCCCGTCATAGATAGTCTTCAACAAAACCATCTGCTACGGTCACTTCTGGCATCCCCTCCCGCCCTCGCCAGGAGGCGACCTCATGCGTCCGCGTTCCCGCACCTCCTCCCCGAGCAGCGCCGGCCAGTCCTCCGGCGCCGCCCTCGCACTGCTCAGTGCCGGCACTCTGATGATCATCCTGGACGGCACGATCGTTAACGTCGCACTGCCGTCCATCCAGCGTGACCTGGGCTTTTCCCAGTCGGGCCTGGCCTGGGTGGTGAACGCCTACCTCATCGCCTTCGCCGGTCTCCTGCTGCTGTCCGGCCGGCTGGGCGACCTGCTCGGGCGGCGCCGCGTCCTGGTGGCGGGGCTCACCGCGTTCACCGCCGCGTCCCTGGCCTGCGGGCTGGCCGGGAGCGGCGGCGTGCTGATCGCGGCCCGCTTCGTGCAGGGCGCGGCCGGCGCGATGGTCTCGGCGGTGAGCCTCGCCATGGTCGTCGCGCTGTATCCCGACCCGCGCGGCCGGGCCCGGGCGATGGGCGTTTACAGCTTCACCCAGTCCGCCGGCGGCACCCTCGGCCTGCTGGCCGGCGGCGTCCTCACCCAGAGCCTGACCTGGCACTGGATCTTCTTCGTCAACCTCCCGATCGGCGCCGCCGCGGCCCTGCTCAGCCTGCGGCTGCTGCCAGACGACCGGCCGGCCGCCCGTACGTCCGCGCGCGGCGCCGACATCCCCGGCGCGCTGCTGGTCACCACCGCCCTGATGCTCGGCGTCTACGCCATCGTGACCACCACCGGCCACGGCTGGGCCTGCGCGCACACCGCCGGATACGGCGCCCTGGCCGCGGGGCTCCTCGCCGCGTTTCTGGTCCGGCAGTCGCGTGCCGCCCGCCCCCTGGTGCCGCTGCGGCTCCTCCGGTCCCGGACCGTCGCCGGCGCGGGTCTCGTCCAGGTCCTGATGGTCGCCGGCGGCTTCGGCTTCCAGTTCCTGACCGCCTTGTACATGCAGCGGGTGCTCGGCTGGGACCCGCTGGAGATCGGCCTGGCCATGGCGCCGGTCGGCGCGGTCATCGGGGTGATGTCACTGGGGCTGTCCGCGCGGCTCGGCGCCCGCTTCGGGGAGCGCGCGGTGCTGCTGCCGAGCCTGGCCCTGTTCGGCGCCGGCTTCCTGCTGCTGGCCCGGGCACCGTCCGCGCACGCCGATTACGCCACCGACGTGCTGCCCGCCTTCCTGCTGTTCGGCATGTCCTTCGGCCTGGCGATGCCCGCCGTGATGACGCTCGGCATGGCGCAGGCCACCCCGGAGGACTCCGGGCTGCTCTCCGGAGTGTTCACCACCGCCCAGCAGATCGGCGGCGCGCTCGGCCTGGCCGTCCTGGCAGCGCTCGCCACCGCCCGCACCGACCACCTGCTCGCCGCGGGGCGAGCCCCGGCCGCCGCGCTGACCAGCGGTTATCACCTGGCGTTCGGCACGGCCGCGGGCCTGCTCGGTGCCGCGACGCTCGCCGCGGCGGTGCTGCTGCGCGCGCCCGCCGGCCGTACCGGGGCCCGGCCGAAGCCGGCGGGCGGCATGGCAGCGGTCAGTGCCAGCCCGGGAAGCCGCCCGGCACCGGGGCCTGCGGATCGTAGGGCTGACGCGTGAAGACGAACGAGCCGAGGTCGAGATGGCTGACCGAGCCGTCCGGCCGGCGCACCACCCGCAGCGTCTCGCCCGCGTAGTAGCCCTCCAGGCCGGTCCAGGTGCCGTCGGGTTCCACGTGGAACCGTGATCCGCGCCCGTTGCCGCTCAGCGGCGCGAGGTCCAACTCCCCGGAGGCCCGGACCCGCAGCCCGAACGCGTTCGTGCCCCAGTACCAGGGCCCTGCCAGGTCCAGCAGTGCCGGGTCGAGCGCGCCGGCCGGGCGCCAGGGCGCGGGAAGGGCGGGCTCGGCGTCGGCGGTGATGGTCAGCAGGTCGGCGGCGATTGCCCCCACCCGCGGCCCGGAGGTGCAGTTGGCCAGCACCAGTGCGCCGACCCCGTCGGGCACGCTCACCCACAGCGCGGCCAGGAAGCCGGGCATCGACCCGGTGTGCCCGGCCAGCATCCGGTCACCGCGGCGCGTCAGCTGCACCCCGAGCCCGTACCCGCCGTCGGGGTCGGTGGCGTCGGCGGGTGCGGCCGGCGCGCGCATCGCCGCCACCGTCTCCGTACCCAGCACCCGGTCGTCCCCGGCCGCCAGGAACGCCGCCCACCGGGCGAGGTCCGCGGCGGTCGACCACAACTGCCCGGCCGGCGCCATGCGTCCGGTTTCCTGGACGGCCTCGGGCACCATCACGTCCGCCCACGGGTGCACGGCGAAACCGCCGGCCGCCGGCTGCTGCGGCAGCAGGGTGGTGCGGGTCATCCCCAGCGGCTCCAGCACCTCCGCGCGCAGTGCCTCGCCCCACGGCATCCCCCGCAGCCGCTCCACCAGCGCGCCCAGCAGGGCGTATCCGGGGTTGGAGTAGTGGTGCCGACTGCCCGCCGGGTGCTTGGCCGGGGCGTCGCCCAGCACGTCGGCCAGTTCCGGCCGCAGCTCACCGGGAGTTCGCTCCCACCAGGGGCCCGGCGTCTCGGCGGCCAGCCCGGAGGTGTGCGCGAGCAGTTGACCGACCGTGAGGCCGGCCGCCGGTCCGGCGTCGGGCAGGTGCCGGCCCACCGGATCGGTCAGTTCCAGCCGTCCCTCGTCCCGCAGCCGCATCACCAGCACGGCCACGAACGTCTTGGTGATCGAGCCGATCCGGTACTGGGTGTCGGTGTCCGGCGCATGTCCCTCGATCATGCTGCGCGACCCGAACCACACCAGGCGCCCGTCGCGCACCACCGCCCCGACCAGCGACGGCGCCCTGCCCTCGGTCTGTCCGACGGCGATCCGGTGCAGCAGTGCCCGGCGGGTGCCAGGCAGCAGGTCGTGTGCGCGCGGCCCTGCCGAGTTGACGTCTGTCGCGGCGACGTCGCCGGGCCGGATCTTGCCGGGGCCGGGCGGGAACGCGGGATCAACTGTCACTCGTCGAAACCTCTCTGCCGTGCGGGGACGGGCCGGCCGGCCCGTCGTCGTCACGATAATCCGCCCGGGCCATCGCCTCTCGGCGCCACCATGCCGAAACCCCAACCCCCGTACCTGCCGGAACGGTTGACACCCCACCCGGCCAGGCGTAGACATCGCTTCGGTCAGAGAGCGCTCTCAGTACTGATTCGTTCCTTCACCCCACGCCAACACGACCGGCCGGGAGCGCACCGGTTCATCCCCCACGCAACGAGCCGAATCCGACACGTAGGAGCACACATGAGGGGCACCCCGATGGGGCTCTCCCAGCTCTCCCTATCCCGTAAACGTTTCCGACCCTCCCCCCAGACAGCGGTCCTGCTGACGCTGGCCATGGTCGCCTCGATCTTCCTGGCGATCCTGCCCGCCGCCTCGCACGCCGCGACCCCCACACTGCTCTCCCAGGGCAAGCCCGCCACCGCGTCCTCGGTGCAGGACGCGTTCACGGCCAGTGCGGCGGTGGACGGCGACACCGGCACCCGCTGGTCCAGCCTGGCCAGTGACCCGCAGTGGCTCCAGGTCGACCTCGGCTCGAGCCAGTCGATCACGCAGGTCACCCTCAACTGGGAGACCGCCTACGCCACGGCCTTCCAGATCCAGGTGTCGAGCGACGGTTCCACGTGGAACAGCATTTATTCCACTACGTCCGGCACCGGCGGTGTGCAGAACCTGAACGTCACCGGCACCGGCCGCTATGTGCGGATGTACGGCACCGCCCGCGCCACCCAATGGGGCTACTCACTGTGGGAGTTCCAGGTGTACGGCGGTTCCGGCGGCAGCACCCCGCCCCCCACCTGCGGCAACACCACCGCCGCCCTGGGCAGGCCGGCCACCGCCTCCTCCACGGAGAACGCCGGCACCCCCGCCTCGGCTGCCTTCGACGGCAACACCGGCACCCGCTGGTCCAGCGCCGCCTCCGACCCGCAGTGGGTCCAGGTCGACCTGGGCAGCTCCCAGAGCATCTGCGGCGCCCAGCTCAACTGGGAGACGGCGTACGCGACGGCGTACCAGATCCAGGTGTCGAACGACGGTTCCACGTGGAACACCGCGTACTCCACCACCACCGGCCCCGGTGGCGTGGAGAACCTCACCTTCAACGCCACCGGCCGCTACGTGCGGATGTACGGCACCCAGCGCGCCACTCAGTGGGGCTACTCGCTGTGGGAGTTCACCATCCTGACCCCCGGGGGCGCCACCACCCCGCCCAGCGGGGGCAACGGCAACTGCCCGTGGGTCGGCTCCACCCAGCCCATCGCCACCCGTGTCTCGCAGGTCATGGCGCAGATGACCAACGCGCAGAAGGTGTCGATCCTGCACGGCAACAACAACTCCTCGCCGTACATCGGCAACATCACCGGCATCCCGTCGCTGTGCATCCCCAACATCGGCCTCCAGGACGGTCCGCACGGCGTCGGTGACGGCCTCGGCGGCGTCACCCAGATGCCGTCCGCGAACGCGTCGGCCGCCACCTGGGACACCGCGCTGGAGCAGCAGTACGGCTCCGCCATCGGCGCGGAGTTCGCCGGCAAGGGCGTGCAGGTCGCGCTCGGCCCGACGCTGAACATCGTCCGTGACCCGCGCTGGGGCCGGTCCTTCGAGACCTTCAGCGAGGACCCGTACCTCAACGGGCAGATGGCCACCGCCGACATCAAGGGCATCCAGAGCCAGGGCGTCATGGCCGAGATGAAGCACGTGGCCGTCTACAACATCGAGAACCCGGCCGGCACGGTCATCGTCGACCAGCGGACGCTGCAGGAGATCTACCTGCCGGCCTTCCAGGCCGCCGTCCAGCAGGGCTCGCCGGCCGCGGCGATGTGCGCGTACAGCATCGTCAACAACGTGCCGGCCTGCCAGAACCCGGCGCTGATGAACGTCGGCCTCTACCAGCAGGCGGGCTTCGGCGGCTTCATCACCAGCGACTGGGGCGGCACCCACTCCACCGCGGACTCCGCGAACGCGGGCCTGACCGTGGAGATGCCCAACGGCTACTTCTACGCCGACTTCCTCGCCCAGGCCGTCGCCCAGGGCACGGTCAGCCAGGCCACGCTGGACACGATGGTGAGCCGGCTGCTCACCCAGTTCTTCGCGTTCGGCCTGTTCGACAAGGCGCCCAGCGGCAACCGGGACGCGACCGTCACCACCGCGGCGCACGCCCAGGTCGCCCTCCAGGGCGCCGAAGAGGGCGCGGTCCTGCTGAAGAACAACGGCATCCTGCCGCTGTCCACCTCCACCACCCACTCGATCGCGGTGATCGGCTGGGACGGCGGCGCCGGCGTGCAGACCATCGGCGGCGGCAGCGCCACCGTCACCAGCCCCGGCACGGTCTGGCCGATCACCGGCATCCAGAACCGGGTAGCGGGCACCGGCACCACCGTGACGTACAACGACGCCACCAACCTGGCGTCGGCGGTCACCCTCGCCCGCAGCTCCGATGTCGCGATCGTGTTCGCCAGCGACAACTACGGCAACGAGGAGCACGACACCACGACCCTCGACCTGCCCAACAACGGCGGCAGCTCGGTCGCCCAGAACGACATGATCGCCCAGGTCGCGGCGGCCAACCCGCACACGATCGTGGTGCTCAACACCAACTCGGCGACCAACATGCCGTGGCTGAACCAGGTCGCGGGCGTCTTCGAGGGCTTCTACCCGGGCCAGCAGATCGGCACGGCGATGGCGGCGCTGATCTTCGGCGACGTCAACCCGTCCGGCAAGCTGCCCGTCACCTTCCCGAAGTCCCTCGCGGACGTGCCGGCGAACACCGCGGCGCAGTGGCCGGGCACCAACGGTCAGGTCCAGTACAGCGAGGGCCTGAAGGTCGGCTACCGGTGGTACGACGCGCAAAACATCCAGCCGCTCTTCCCGTTCGGCTACGGCTTGTCGTACACCACGTTCGGCTTCTCCAACCTCCAGGTCGGGGCGCTGAACGGGAACACCGCGACCGTGCATGTCACGGTGACCAACACCGGGTCGCGGGCCGGTACGGACGTCGCTCAGCTCTACGTGGGCGACCCGGCGTCCACCGGTGAGCCGGTGCACCAGCTGCGCGGCTTCCAGCGGGTGACCCTGAACCCGGGCCAGGCGCAGACGCTCACCTTCACGGTCAGCACGCACGACCTGGCGTACTGGAACACCAGCGGCAACACCTGGACCACCGCGGCGGGCAGCTACCAGATCCTGGTCGGCGACTCCTCGCGCAACCTCCCGGTGTCCGGCACGCTCAGCGTCCCGACCACCGTCAACGGCGCCGTCGCCGCCGGTGCCGGGCCGAAGGCCGCGACCGCCACGACGTCGACCCAGGCCGCGACCCTGTCCGTGCCCAACCCGCACGGCATGAGCAGCCCGGCGCACCAGGCCGTGAACTGGGTCTTCGACCCGAAGAGCGCGGCCGGCACCAGCTACTCCGCGACCGGCCTGCCGCCGGGCATCACGCTCGGCTCGACCGGCACGTTCAGTGGCTCGGCCGGCGCGAAGGGCACCTGGACGGTGACGGTCACCGCCCGGAACACGTCGGGCGCGACCGGCTCGGCCACCTTCGTGTGGACGACCACCTGAGAACCGCTCCTGCTCCCTGAACCAAAGGGACGCCCCCGGACCGCTCGCCGGTCCGGGGGCGTCCCCGTGCCAGCGAGGTCCAGCCATCCGGTCATACGGTACGAAAGTGGGCGAATCGATATGATCAGCATCATGCGGCTGCACGGCAGGGACAGCGAACAGCGGGTGCTGCGTGAGGTGGTACGGGCCGCGGCCGACGGGAGCGGCACGGCCCTCGTCCTGCGCGGCGAACCCGGCACCGGCCGGACCGCCCTCCTGGACTGGGCGGCGACAGCCCTCTCCGGGGCGGGTTCCGGCACGGACTCCGGCTCCGGCACCGACGACGTGGGCTCGGACTCCGGCTCCGGCACCGGCACCGACGACGTGGGCTCGGACTCCGGCTCCGGCTCCGGCGATGTGGGCGCCGGCCCGGGCCCCGTCCTGCGCTGTGCCTGCGTCCCGGCCGAGACCGTCCTCCCCTACGCGGGCCTGATCCGGCTGCTGCGGCCCCTCTTCGACCTGGTGGACCACCTCCCGCAGCCGGAGCGGGGGGCGCTGCGGGAGGCGCTGGGCCTTGCGGACGGCGGCGCCGACGCGGACACCACGGACGACGGCCACTGCGACGACTCCTTCGACGGTGTGCTCGCCGACCCCGACCGCCGGTTCCTGGTCGGCCCGGCGGTACGGTCCCTGCTCGCCGAGGCCGCGCGCCGCTCGCCCTGCCCCCTGTTGTGCCTGGTGGACGACGCCCACTGGCTGGACGAGGCCTCCGCCGAGGCACTGGTCCTCGCCGGCCGCCGCCTGTCCGCCGACCCGGTCGCCCTGATCCTCGCCATGGACGACGACCCCGCCGACCCCCTCCCCGCCCCCCGCCTGCGCACCCTCCCCCTGACCGGCCTGACCCCGACCGCCGCGTCCGCCCTCCTCTCCGCCCGCCGCCGCGACCTGCCCGAACCCGCACGGCAACGCCTGCTGGCCGGGTCGGGCGGCAACCCGCTGGCCCTGCTGGAACTGCCTCCGGGAGCCGACGGCGGCCCGCTCTCCGACCGGCTGATCCGTACGTTCGCCGCCCGGATACGGGAGCTGCCCGCACCGACCCGGCGCGCACTGCTGCTGGCCGCGGCCGAGGGAACGGGGGACATGGCCGTCGTACGCGAGGCCGGTGCGGCGCCCGGAGCGCTTGCCCTGGCCGGTGGCCTGACCAGGGATGACGGGGCTCTCCGGCACCCGCTCGTGGCCGTCGCCGTACTGCGGACGGCGTCGCCCGACGAGCGGCGAGCCGCGCATGCCGCGCTGGCCACCGTTTTGAAGGGTCGCCCCGGGTGCGCGGACCGGCGAGCCTGGCAGCTCGCGTGGGCGGCGCCCGGTCCGGACGAGGCGGACGAGACGGTCGCGCAGGAGCTCGAGCGTACGGCCCGGCGGGCACTGCGGCGGGGCGGCCGGGAAGCGGCGGCCCGGGCGTACGAGGAGGCCGCCCGGCTCAGCACCGAACCGGCCGTGCGGGCGCGGCGGCTGGTGCCGGCCGCGGAATGCTGGGGCGGGACCGTACCTGTGGAGCGGGCGGGGGCGGCGGAGGAGGCGTCCGCGGCCCGGGCAACCGGTACGAACCTCCGGCCCGGTGGGGCCGATCGGCGGGCCTCCGATGCCCCGCGGGCAGAGACCGCGCGAGCAGAAGGGGTGCTCACGGACCCCGGGTCCGGCACGAACCCGCTGCCCGAAGCAGCGGGCCGGCACAGCGCACGAACTGCAGCCGGGCAGACGGACGCGGCTCCCGCAGGCCAAGCCGGCGGTGCGGGCTTGCAGCCCGGAACAGCCGGCCCCCGTACCCCCGGCGCCCGGGCCCAAGCGGCCGCCGAGCAGGCGGAGGCCATTCTCGCGGACCCGGCCGGCGGAGCCGGTGCGCTGCCCGGGACGGCCCAGCTGCGGGCTCGGGCCGCGCGGGTGCGGGCTGCCGAAGAGTTCGCGCAGGGCCGGCCGGGCAAGGCACACGCCCTGCTCATCGAGGGGGCGCGGGGGATCGGGGGCACCGATCCGGGGCTGGAGCTGCGGATGCGGCTGGGTGCGGTGGAGGCGGCGTGGGCCGCGGGGGACGTCGGGATGCTGGCGGTGACGGCGGACGGGCTGGACGCAGCGCGGTTGCCGGACGGGGATCCGTTGGTGCCGGTGGGGGGGCTGCTGGGTGGGCTGGTCGCGCTGCCGCTGGGTCGGCCGCTGCCTCCGGGTGGGCTTCCGCCGCTGGCCGAGGCGGTGGCGGGGGCGCGCGAGGGGGGCGTAGGGGCGCCGGACGAGGTGGCGCTGATCCTGGGGGCGGGGCTCGTGACCGGGCACGAGCGGGAAACACGGGACGTGGCGTCGGCCGTCGCCGAGGAGGCCCGGGCGGACGGGCGGCTCGGCCTGCTGACCGTCGCGCTGGCGCTGCGGGCCACCGCGGAGGTGCTGCTCGGCGAACACGCGCGGGCCGGGGCGAGCGGGCGGGAGGCGCTGGACTTGGCCCGTGACACCGGCCAGGACCGCTGGGCCCGGCACGTGTGCGGGGTGCTGGCGTATCTCGCGGCGGTCGGCGGTGACCGGACCGGCTGCCGGGTGCTGGCCGCGGAGGCGCTCGGCGGCACCCCCGGTTTCGGGCGCGCGGGCACCACCTGGGCGCACTGGGCGCTGACCGTGCTCGACCTGGGGGCGGGCCACCTCGATGCGGCGCTGGCCCGGCTCGACATCGCCGCTCCCGCCCCGGCCCGCTTCGACCCGCCGTTCAGCCGCGGCCTGCCGGACCTGATCGAGGCCCTGGTCGCGCTCGGCCACACCCCGGAGGCGCGCGAACTCACCCGGCGGGTGTCCGCCTGGGCGCTCCGGCTGAACCTGCCCGCCGCCGAGGCGCTGCTCGCCCGTTGCCGCGCGCTGGTCGCGGTCACGGACGCGGAGGCGGAGACGTATTTTCGTACCGCCCTCGAACTCCACGCTGCCGATCCCCGCCCCTTCGACCGGGCCCGTACCGAACTCAGCCGGGCCCGCTGGCTGCACCACCGGCACCGTGTCCGCGATGCGGTCCCGCACCTGGCCGCCGCCCGGGCCGCCTTCGTCCGGCTTCAGGCCGCGCCGTGGTCGGCCCAGGCCGCGAAGCTGGCCGCCGGATCGGCCGGGCTGATGGCGGGGGCGCGCGGGGGCTCCGTACCGGACCGGTGAGCTGCGGCTTTCCCAGGCATGCCGTTACGCCGTCGGCCGCCGGGCCAGGAAGACGAACTCCCGGCCCGGCCGGTCGGGGGCGTCGCGTACGTCCGTGAGCAGGTATCCGCACGCGGCCAGGTCCGCCTCGACCTCCTGCCGCTCCCGGAACCGCAGGGTGGACTCCGAGGTGAGCGCCTGCCCGTCGGCGGCGAACACGTACGTCCCGCGGAACGTCACCAGCGGACCGTCGACCTCGATCAGGTCCACCCAGCTCTCCACGGCGCCCACGCCCGGGATGTCGGTCACCTCACGGGTGGCGTCCCGATTCCACTCCTCCCAGGCGCGCCCGGCCGGGTCCCGGGTCTCGAACACCAGGTGTCCGCCGGGCCGCAGCGCCTCGTACGCGCCCCGCAGCGTCCCGGCCCAGGCCCTCGGCTCCGCGATGTGCTGGGCCACGTTCGCCGTCATGGTCACCAGGTCGGCCTGAAGCGGCGGCAGCGTGGTCCCGTCCCCGTGGATCCACCGCACCCGCTCGGCCCCCGGCTTGGCCCGCGCCACCTCGATCGACGCCTGCGCCGGGTCGATCCCGACGACCTCGGCCCCGCGGTCGGCCAGCATCAGCGCGAACACCCCGGTCCCGCACCCGATGTCCAGTACCCGCCGGGCCCCGACCTCCTCCGCGACCCGCACATACGCGTCGAGGTCGCTGCGGTCCGGATCGAGCGTGTCGTAGAGCGGGGCCAGCCGGGGGTGCCGAAATACTTCGTCAACCATGGGGCCAGGCTCTTACCCTGTGCGCGGAACCGCCAGCCCCCCGCCCGCCGTTGACCTCTCGGAGGAGGCCAGGTGAGGACACGGCAGAAAGACCGCGACATGCCCGGCCCGCAGGAGCCCTGGAACGAGATCCGGCCGGGGCTGTGGATGGGCGGACACTACTGGACCGACCGTACGGGTGAGCTCCAGCCCGCCGTGGTGGGCACCCGATTCGACCTGGTCATCAGCCTGTTCACGGCCCCCGGCCACGGCCCGCACCCCACGGTCGACCACCTGGTCGCCGAGATCCCGGACGGCCCGCTGACCGCCGCGCAGATCCGCTGCGTCCAGCAGGCTTCCGACGTCGCGACCCACGTCGTCCGCGCCGGCCGTACCGTCCTCGTCCGCTGCCACTCCGGCTACAACCGCTCCGGCCTGGTCGCCGCCCAGACCCTCATCGCCCTCGGCCACGACGCGCCCTCCGCCATCAGCCTGATCCGCGCCCGCCGCTCCCCCTGGGCCCTCAACAACGAGATCTTCGTCGACTACCTCACCACCGGCCTCGACATCGCCTACCTGCTCAGCGACCTGGACGCGCCGGCCTGAGCACGTCGTCTCAATGGGCGGGTCGGTCCAGGCTCTTGGGCCCGTACCGGGCTGCCGCCGCCCCCGTTGTCAGGGCCCAGTAGCGGTCACCGTACGACCAGTGCCACCACTCCGTCGGGTAATTGACCAGCCCGGCGGCCGTGAGTACACCCCCGAGGACGTCCCGTCGGGCGCGTGCCTCGGGGGTGATGGTGTCGGCCCCGGTGTAGCAGGCGCCCGCGCTCTCCTCCGGGGTCGCGTTCATACGGGTGCCCATGTCGAGCTCGTGTCCGTCGTCGTCGGCGAGCGTCAGATCGACGGCCGCTCCGGCGCTGTGCGGTGCGATCTCGGGCGGAGACACGTAGCGGCTGGCCGCCGACCGGATCTGTTCGGCGGTCCATTCCGGATGCTCGGCCCGCAGTTGGGCGGCGTACTCCTCGAAGTAGCGTCGTTGCAGGTCGGGCGGCCGATACCCCTCGACGTACAGCAGTCGCATGCCCGCCGGCAGCAGTTCCTGCGCCTCGACGATGCGCTCGAGCACCCTCTCCCGCAGGTGCGCGAAGGCGCCGGCCTCGTCGTGCCACTTCCGCTCGTCGACCAGCAACCGGCCGCCCTCCCGTACATCCACCAGCCGTTCACCGCATTCGTCGACCGGCACGGCGGCGACCTCGGGATCGGACATCAGGACGATCTCATTTCTCATGCGGCGATCATCGCGCTTGCCGGCTGGGCCTCGTGCGGGACCTCTGTGATCGGGCCGGCGCCGTGAGACGTGCCGTGATCGTGCCGGCGCCGTGAGAGGTGCCTCGATCGTGCGCGTCACCTCGCTGTCGGCGTCGACCTCGACGTAGAACCCGATGTCTTCCTTGTCCCAGTAGCACCGCATGCACGTCATCACGCGTCGACGATGGCCCGATTTCCCTGACGGGCACCCGTTCTCTGCACCGGTCGCTGCCCCGTTGTGCATCCCCGGATCCCGTACGGCCCCTACATGCTGAGGAAGCGCACGGCCGGCCGGGTGGGCGATGGGAGTGGTGCGGTGAAGGCCACTCCGGAGAAGTCGCCGCCTGACGGTGCCCGACAGCGGGCGTCCGCGCACGAGGTGTCGCCGTCGCCTGAACGGAGTACCCCGGCTGCCCGGGGCGCGCCCACACCGGTGCCGGGGGCGCGGGGGCTCAGCCGGCAGACCGTACAGCTCCTGCAGGGGACGGCGGGGAATACGGCCGTGTCGCGGCTGGTGGCGCAGCGGTACGTGCCTCCGGTGGCGCCGCCGGCTTTCCAGGCGCCCGGGATGCGCCGGGTGAACGCGGACATCGCCGCCAAGAAGCAGAAGCTGGCCCATCACCAGCCGGCGACTTCGGAGTCCAAGTCCGCGCAGGACTCGGCTGTCGCGCCGCCGGACGACCGGGAGGCGCAGGGCAAGGTCGCCAACTCGGCGAAGATGGACGCGGCCAAGCCCGGTGAGTTCGACAAGGCCGCCTTCATCGCGGCCGTCAACGACGCGATCGCCGCGCAGGCGCCCAAGAACCTCGACGAGGCCGACAAGTTCTCCTCCTCGGGCAAGGCCGAGAAGATCAAGGGCCAGGTCGACGGGAAGGTCACCGACGGCAAGCATGCCTCCGCCAAGGACATCGCGACCAGCACGGCCGCGCCGCCGGACACCTCCCAGGCCAAGGACAAGCAGGTCGTCCCGATGCGGCCGGATCAGCCGCCGGCCGACCCCGGCGCGCCGAACGCGGCCGACGCCGCCCCCGCGCCGCAGCCCGCCGCGGTCACCGACTTCTCCGACGGCCCGGCGAAGACCGACCAGCAGATGGCCGCCGCCGACGTCACCGAACCTCAGCTGGCCAGGAGCAACGAGCCGGACTTCACAGCCGCTCTGCAGGACAAGAAGCAGGCCGACCAGCACTCGGCGACCGCGCCTGGTCGGGCCCGGGGCGCGGAGAAGCAGCAGATCGCCGCCGCGAAGTCGGGCGCCGCGGCGTCGGGTGCGCAGGCTTTGGCGCATCTGACCGCGACCCGATCCGCCGCGGGGAAGGCGGTGGACGCCGGCAAGGGCGGGGCGAAGTCGAAGGACGAGCAGAAGCGGGCGGAGGTCACCGGCCGGCTGCAGAAGGTCTTCGACGCCACGAAGCAGGACGTGGAGTCGGTCCTGTCCGGGCTGGACGGCAAGGTCGACCAGCAGTTCACGGCCGGGGAGAAGGCCGCCCGGGACGCCTTCGAGGCCGACCAGAAGCGGCGGATGAAGGCGTACAAGGACAAGCGCTACGGCGGCATGTTCGGCGGGCTGAAGTGGGCGAAGGACAAGCTGCTGGGGATGCCGAAGGAGGCGGACGATCTCTTCCAGCTCTCCCGGCAGCTCTACGTGTCCCGGATGCAGCAGGTCATCTCCTCCATCGCCGACACCATCGGCACCGAACTCGGCCGGGCCAAGGCCCGCATCGCCAAAGGCCGCTCCGACCTGACGGCGGAGGTGAACAAGCTCCCCGCGGACCTGAAGACGTACGGGCAGCAGGCCGCGAAGGACTTCGCGGGCAAGTTCGACGATCTGGAATCGGAGGTGGACGAGAAGTCCAAGCAACTGGTCCAGGACCTGGCCACCAAGTACACGCAGGCTCTCAAAAGCGTGGACGAGGAGATCACGAAACTCCAGGAGGCCAACAAGGGCCTGGTTTCCAAGGCCGTGGGCGCCATCGCCGGGGTCATCAAGACCATCATCGAGCTGAAGAACATGCTGATGGGCGTCCTGGCCAAGGCGGCATCGGCCATCGCCAAGATCATCCAGGACCCGATCGGCTTCCTCGGCCACCTGGTCACCGCCGTCGGCGCCGGCCTCAAACTCTTCCTGGCCAACATCGCCGACCACCTCAAACAGGGCCTGGTCTCCTGGCTCCTGGGCACCGCCGTCAAAGCCGGCCTCGACCTGCCCTCCTCCTTCGACCTGCGCGGCATCATCCAGCTCCTGGCCTCCCTCCTCGGCCTGACCTGGGCCAACATCCGCGCCCGCATCACCAGCCGCGGCGTCCCCGACCAAGCCGTCACCGAGGCCGAGAAAACCGTCCCCATCGCCGCAAAGCTCGCCAAGGAAGGCCCCGCCGGCGCCGAAAAAGAAATCGTCGCCGAGGCAGGCGACCTCAAAGCCACCATCCTCGGCAAACTGACCGGCTACCTGATCCCCACCGTCATCATCGCCGGCATCACCTGGATCCTCTCCCTCCTCAACCCCGCCTCCGCCTTCGTCCGCGCCGTCAAAGCCATCATCGACATCGTCACCTTCGTCGTCACCCAAGGCGCCCAGGTCATCGAATTCGTCAACGCCGTCCTCGACGCCGTCATCGCCATAGCAAACGGCGGCACCGCCGGCGTCCCCAAACTCGTCGAAACCGCCCTGGCCGCCGCCATTCCCACCCTCCTCGGCCTCCTCGCCTCCCTCCTCGGCATAGAAAACCTCGCCAACAAGGTCAAATCCGTCTTCCACGCGGTGGCCCGCCCCGTCAACCGCGTCATCGACAAGATCGTCGGCTTCATCGTCAAAATCGGCAAAAAACTCTGGGCGAAGCTCAAAGGACGAGGCAAGGCCGACGGGATCGAGGGCCGGTCCGCCCTCGAAGAGAAGCAAGCCCGCCTCGACAAGGCCGTGGACGCAGCCGTCGCCCAGGTGAACGAACTCCCGGGTGACGCCGTGGAGAAGGAGGACATCAACCCCGTCCTCGACTCCGTACGGGAAAAGTATGGACTGACCCAGCTCTACACAGTACCCGACAACGGGAACTGGCTGATCGTCGGGAAGATCAACCCGAAGAAAGAAAAGCCATCCGGCAAGAAATCCAAGAAGGGCAATAAGAACTCGGACGAACTCATGAGGCTCGCCCAGTCAAAAAAGGGAGAATGCAAGGCTGTTGCGATCCTCCGTACTCAGGACGGCGGCTACTTCGTAGGCGCAAGCATGCAGAAGCGCCCGGCGAGCTCCCTCAACCCGGATGCACTCGCGGAGATCAGACGCCTGCGGCCGACCCACCATCTCGGCTGCGCCGAGATAGAGTGCATCAACGCCGCCTATGTGGCGAAGGCTGAGCAGGACAAGGAGAAGGCCGAGCGTAACCGGCGCAACAGAGTGTACGAGGACACCAAGAACGGCGACGAGAAGATCAATCCGGCCAGAAACGGAAGCATGGAGGCGACGAAGGCGGAGAATGACAACTGCGGAGACCCCTATCTGCCCTGCCCACTCTGCGGACCACTACTCTCCGCCATGGGGATAACTATCAGCAACCGCTGATCGCGACAGTTCAAAACTACGGAGCGCAGGGTGAAACTGCAGAAACTACTCAAACGGGTTCGCACATCAGACCGACGAAAGGCTATCTCCGCGCTGAGCGCGCTGGAAGAGAGAATCAGCCCTCAGGGCGTCGCTTTCATGGAAGAGGCAGTCACGGCGATCCCGGTACTGCTGGATACTGCCACACGCCCCGAAACGTCCATCAGGCCGGAGATTCTTGTTTATCTTGGCGACGCGTACGCATATACGCTGGGCACATGGCAGTTCCGATGTGAAGATGAGCCGGCCAGTCGCCATCACTTCACCAAGATGGTGTCGTGGGAGAAGTCCATCTCACAGAGCTACCGGGACTCCATCCCCTCGGTGTTAAACCTCCTCGGGGCCGACAACAGCGAAGCGGTGCGCAGCTCGGCTGCCTACCTGCTCTCACGGATCAAGGAGTCGGGCCCGGAGCTGATCCCCACGCTTCGACGGATGTATGACGAGCAGGTGGGTGAGCCCACGAAGATCGACATCATCGAAGCAGTGGCGCATCTCGCCATTACCCTCCGGCTGGGGAACGCATCCGACGTGCAGTGGCTTCGGGAGAGGCCGCACGAACTCTCCCCCGCGATCCGGTTGGGCGGGGCACTGAGTCTCATGGCACGGCAGGACGAAGACGAACGCAAGTCTCTGGAACGGATCGCCGTCGACGCCCGACCTGAGGGCGAGGCTGCGCTGCAGCAAGCCGCCTGGATGGCCAACAAATCCACCGGCTGGGCCCTCGAACGCATCGCCCGGTAGAGCGCGCCTGCCCTTCATGTCCGCGACTCTCAGAAGCCCGGCCGAACACGCGCCGGACAGCTTGAGCTGAGCCCTAAACATTCGCCGCGTAAGCGCAGGGTGGTGAATTTGGGTGCGCGGTGACGGTCGGTGACCACTACAGTCGTCGCGTGACGGAAGGTCAGGCCCGTGTTGGTGGTGGGTGCGTCAACTCAAGGGCCCGACCTGCGAGTCTCACGATCTCCGCATAAGTGCACCCCATACGCAGTCGGCGCTGAGATTATGCAGCGGAATCTGAGACCCTACAAAAGACAGCACGGGATCACGTCTGGGCCATGTCCACGAAGCGGCTGTAGTGGCCCTGGAAGGCGACGGTGATCGTGGCAGTGGGGCCGTTGCGGTGTTTGGCGACGATCAGGTCGGCCTCGCCGGCGCGGGGGGATTCCTTTTCGTAGGCGTCCTCGCGGTGGAGGAGGATGACGACGTCGGCGTCCTGTTCGATGGAGCCGGATTCGCGCAGGTCGGAGACCATGGGTTTCTTGTCGGTGCGCTGTTCGGGGCCGCGGTTGAGCTGGGAGAGGGCGATGACCGGGACTTCGAGTTCCTTGGCGAGGAGCTTGAGGTTGCGGGACATGTCGGAGACCTCCTGCTGGCGGCTCTCCGGGCGGCGGGAGCCGCCGGCCTGCATGAGCTGGAGGTAGTCGATGACGACGAGGCGCAGGTCGTTGCGCTGCTTGAGGCGGCGGCACTTGGCGCGGATCTCCATCATCGACAGGTTGGGGGAGTCGTCGATGTAGAGGGGCGCCTCGTTGACGTCGGCCATGCGGCGGGCGACCTTCGTCCAGTCGTCGTCGGTCATCGTGCCCGAACGCATGTGGTGCAGCGCCACCCGGGCCTCGGCGGACAGCAGCCGCATGGCGATCTCGTTGCGGCTCATCTCCAGCGAGAAGATGACGCTGGGCATCCGGTTGTGGATGGAGCAGGCACGCGCGAAATCCAGTGCGAGGGTGGACTTGCCCATCGCCGGGCGGGCGGCGACGACGATCATCTGGCCCGGGTGCAGGCCGTTGGTGAGGGAGTCCAGGTCGGCGAAGCCGGTGGGGACGCCGGACATCTGGCCGCTGCGCGAGCCGATCGCCTCGATCTCGTCGAGGGCGCCCTCCATGATGTCGCTGAGCGGCAGGTAGTCCTCGGAGGTGCGCTGCTCGGTGACCGCGTAGATCTCGGCCTGCGCGTTGTTGACGATGTCGTCCACGTCGCCGTCGGCCGCGTACCCCATCTGGGTGATTCGGGTGCCGGCCTCGACCAGGCGCCGCAGGACGGCGCGCTCGTGCACGATCTCGGCGTAGTACTCCGCGTTCGCCGCGGTGGGGACGGCGTTGACGAGCGTGTGGAGGTAGGGTGCGCCGCCGATGCGGGCGATCTCGCCACGCTTGGTGAGCTCGGCGGCGGTGGTGATGGGGTCCGCGGGCTCGCCGCGCGCGTACAGGTCGAGGATCGCGTTGAAGACGGTCTCGTGGGCCGGGCGGTAGAAGTCCTGGCCCTTGATCACCTCGACGACGTCGGCGATGGCGTCCTTGGACAGCAGCATGCCGCCGAGGACGGACTGCTCGGCGTCGATGTCCTGGGGCGGCACCCGTTCGAAGCCGCCCTCGGAGAAGCGGCCCTCGTCCCCGCCGGGGCCGTTGCCAGGCTTCTTGCGGAACTGGCTGACGGCCGCGGAACCGTCCGGTGGGAGGTCTCCCCACTGATCGCCGGCGGGCGTGGGTTGGCTCACCCCCGCACCTCCCCTCCCGTCCAGCCGTTTTCCGGCCGGATTCCGCGTGCGTGCCACTCTATTCACGGCACGGCTGTGTCCCTGCGCTCGCCCGGCGTTCGCTCGCGGCGCGTCGCGGACGCGTCCACGGCAGCCGGGGAGGCACCACGGTAGGGCCCCGGAGCACCGTGACCAACCTCGTTATCCACAGGGGGTGTGGACGACGGCGGGATACCTGTGGAGAACTGCCCCCAACCTGTGTACAGTCCTTGGGACAGCGCTGTGGACAAGTCGCAGCCGCTCCTGCCGCAGGGGCTCTGACCAGGCAGTTCTTCATCCATAGCCTGTGCAGGAGAAAAACTTCGCCCACCAGTTCAAGATCGCCACAAACAACGCGGAGGAGATCACTCTGCGCAGTCACCGGTAAGAGACACGGCACACTTCCACCACTTACCTGTGGACGATTACGCTGTGCTTGTGAACCCGGTCGCCAGCCCCTCCCCCCAGCCTGCCCAGCGTGGCTCCACACGCCTGCCGGCGCCCGTCCGCCGCCGCCACGACCGGGAGATCGTCGCCCTCGCGCTGCCGGCCTTCGGCGCCCTGGTAGCCGAACCACTGTTCGTGATGGTCGACAGCGCCGTCGTCGGCCACCTCGGCACCGCGCAGCTCGCCGGGCTCGGTGTGGCGGCCGCGCTGCTCACCACCGCCGTCAACATCTTCGTCTTCCTCGCCTACGCCACCACGGCCGCCGTCGCCCGCCGGATCGGCGCCGGCGACCCGCGCGCCGCTCTGCGCCAGGGCGTGGACGGCATCTGGCTCGCCCTGATCCTCGGCGCCGTGGTCCTGGCCGCCGTCCTGCCCACCGCGCCCGCCCTGGTACGGCTGTCCGGCGCATCCGGCACGGCCGCCCCGTACGCGGCCACGTACCTGCGGATCAGCGCGCTGGGCATCCCCGCGATGCTGGTCGTGCTCGCCGCCACCGGGGTGCTGCGCGGGCTGCAGAACACCCGCACGCCGCTGTACGTGGCCGTCGCCGGCTTCTCCGCCAACGCCGGGCTCAACACCGCCCTGGTGTACGGCGCCGGGCTCGGCATCGCCGGCTCCGCCTGGGGCACCGTCATGACGCAGAACGCGATGGCCGTCGCCTACCTGTGGGTGGTGGTACGCGGCGCCCGTACCCGCTTCCCCGCCGGCACCAAGGACGCGGACGGCACCAGCGGCACCGACGGCGGTGACTGGAAATCGCTGCTGCGGCCGGACGCCGCCGGGATACGCGCCTGCGCCCGCGCCGGTGCCCCGCTGCTGGTGCGCACGCTCAGCCTGCGGGCCAACCTGCTGATCGCCACCGCGGTGGCCGCCCGGCTCGGCGACACCGCGATCGCCGCCCATCAGATCACCCTGACCGTGTGGTCGCTGCTGGCCTTCGCGCTGGACGCGATCGCCATCGCGGGACAGGCCATCATCGGCCGCTACCTGGGCGCTGAGGACGCCGAGGGGGCGCGGGCCGCCTGCCGCCGGATGATCCAGTGGGGGGTGGCCTGCGGGGTCGTCCTGGGGCTGCTGGTGGCGTTGACGCGGCCGCTGATCGGGCCGATGTTCACCGGTGACCCGGCGGTGCGGGCCGCGCTGATGTCCGCGCTGCTGGTGGTCGCCGTGGGCCAGCCGGTCTCCGGCGTGGTCTTCGTCCTCGACGGCGTGCTGATGGGCGCGGGCGACGGGCCGTACCTGGCCTGGTCGATGCTGGTGACGCTGCTGGTCTTCGCGCCCGCCGCCATCGCGGTGCCGGCCGCCGGCGCGGGCCTGACCGCCCTGTGGTGGGCGATGACCCTGATGATGCTGACCCGGCTGGCCGCGCTGTGGCTGCGCGCCCGCTCCGGCCGATGGATCGTCACGGGCGCGGCCCGCTGAGGGCCGGGGCGGACAGCGAAAGGCCCGGTCTTCCCAGGAGAGACCGGGCCTTCGATGTTCCCGCGCCGAACCTCGGGACGATTCCACCCCGATGTTCCACGTGGAACATATGCCGCATCGCAGCGGCGGCGCCGCAATTACGCGGCCACGACCTCCAGGTCGAGGACAGCCGCGACCTCGGGGTGCAGACGCACGGTGATGCGGTGCGCGCCGAGCGTCTTGATCGGCGCGGCGACCTCGACCCGGCGCTTGTCGACCGCCGGGCCGCCCGCGTCCTTGATCGCCGCGGCGATATCGGCCGGGGTGATCGACCCGAAGAGGCGGCCGGTGTCGCCGGCGCGGGTGCTCAGCTTGACCTTGACGGTCTGGAGCTTCTCCTTGACCGCGTTGGCGTCCTCGAGCGAGTGGATCTCGCGGATCCGGCGGGCCCGCCGGATCTGCTCGACGTCCTTCTCGCCGCCCTTGGTCCACGCGATGGCGAAGCCACGCGGGATCAGGTAGTTGCGGGCGTACCCGGGCTTGACGTCGACGATGTCGCCGGCAGCGCCCAGACCGCTGACCTCGTTGGTGAGGATGATCTTCGACATGATTACGTCACCCTCCCTCAGCGAGCAGTCGAGGTGTAGGGCAGCAGCGCCATCTCACGGCTGTTCTTCACGGCCGTGGCGACGTCACGCTGGTGCTGAGTGCAGTTGCCCGTCACGCGGCGGGCACGGATCTTGCCGCGGTCGGAAATGAACTTCCGCAGCATGTTCGTGTCCTTGTAGTCCACGTACACGGTCTTGTCCTTGCAGAACGCGCAGACCTTCTTCTTCGGCTTGCGCGGAGGCGGCTTCGCCATGGTGATTCTCCTGTGCGATCAAGAAGTGGAGTGTGGGGTCGCCCGTCAGAAGGGCGGTTCGTCCGAGTAGCCGCCGCCGGAACCGGAGCCGCCGCCCCAGCCTCCGCCGCCGCCACCGCCCTGGCCACCGGCCGGTGCGCTGGTCGCCCACGGGTCGTCGGCGGGAGCACCGCCGCCGCCCTGCTGGCCCCAGCCGCCACCCTGACCGCCGCCGCCACCGCCGTAACCACCCTGCTGACCACCGCGGCCGCCGCCGCCACTGGTCTTGGTGATCTTGGCCGTGGCGCTGCGCAGGCTGGCGCCGACCTCGTCCACGTCGAGTTCGTAGACCGTCCGCTTGACGCCCTCACGGTCCTCGTACGACCGCTGCTTCAGCCGGCCCTGCACGATGACGCGCATGCCGCGCTGGAGCGACTCCGCGACGTTCTCTGCCGCCTGCCGCCAGACCGAGCAGGTCAGGAACAGGCTCTCGCCGTCCTTCCACTCATTGGTCTGCCGGTCGAAGGTGCGGGGGGTGGATGCGACGCGGAACTTGGCGACCGCCGCACCGGACGGGGTGAAGCGCAGCTCGGGGTCGTCGACGAGATTGCCGACGACCGTGATGACGGTCTCGCCTGCCATTGGGATGACCTCTCGACTGGCTGTGGGCAGTGCTGGTGGCTGCTGCTCGGACGTCCGGACTAGTGCAGTTCCGGACGCAGGACCTTGGTCCGCAGCACCGACTCGTTCAGGTTGAGCTGACGGTCCAGCTCCTTGACGACATCAGGCGTGGCCTTGAGGTCGACCACCGAGTAGATGCCCTCGGGCTTCTTGTTGATCTCGTAGGCGAGACGACGACGGCCCCAGGTGTCGACCTTCTCCACGCTGCCGCCGCCGTTGCGGACGACGGACAGGAAGGACTCGATCAGCGGGGAGACAGCGCGCTCCTCGAGATCGGGGTCGAGAATGAGCATGAGCTCGTAGTGACGCATAGGGGAACCCACCTCCTTTGGACTCAGCGGCCACGGCATTTCCGTGGCAGGAGGGTTTGTCTTGCGTCGCAACGGTAGCGCGGGCCACTGACAGCGCCTCGGCGCCCGGAAAGGGGCTCCGCGGGGAGGCTGTCGGCCGGCGCGTAGACCGGTGCAGACCGCCCAGCCTACCCGGCTCCGCCCTCCGGGTTGAAATCCGCCCCCTTATGCCCCCAATCTGTACACATCGGGTGTGTACGGCGTTACCGTGCGCCGCAGCTCCGTCACGGAGGTCCCCATGACACAGCACGCGGAACGAACCCACCACTTCACCTTCAACACCGACGGCCGCCCTCATCCCCTGGAGAACGGCCTGGTCGCCGTCACCTTCGCACTCGGCGTGATCGCGGTCGCCACCTGCGGCTTCCGGAGCCTGCACAGCCTCGCCGCCTGGACCGGGGTGGCCGGCCTGATCACCGGCGGCTGGGGCCAGTTCATCTCCGTCACCACAGCGGAACGTTTCGCGCTGATCATCGGGCTGGGCCTGGCCGGCCTCGGCTTCTACATCGGCATGGCGCACGGCGGATTCGTATAAGCCGCACGCCGCTGACCCCCGTTCCGGCGAGGTTGTCCACAGTTGTCCACAAGGGCTGGCCGGGCGGTATCCCCCGCACAGTAGGCTTCGGGCCAGTAATGAGCACCAGTGAAGCCCGCACGTCGTGACCATGGGGAGCGCCCCGCATGAGCCTGACCCTGAGGACCATCAGCCGGGAGCAGCACCTGGCCTACATCCAGAGTCTGCCGTCCGCGAGTCACTGCCAGACCCCGGCATGGGCCGATGTGAAGTCCGAGTGGCGCTCGGAGAGCCTGGGCTGGATCGACGACAAGACGGGCGCAGTCGTGGGTGCGGGCCTGGTGCTGTACCGCCAACTGCCGAAGGTCAAGCGGTACTTGGCGTACCTCCCGGAGGGTCCGGTCATCAACTGGTACGCGCCGAACCTGGAGGAATGGCTCCAGCCGATGCTCGCCCATCTGAAGAAGCAGGGCGCGTTCAGCGTCAAGATGGGCCCCCCGGTGATCATCCGGCGCTGGGACGCCAACGCGGTCAAGGCCGGCATCGCGGACCCCGATGTGAAGCGGCTGCGGGACGTGGAGGCCACCTTCATCGAGCCGCGCGCCTTCGAGGTGGCCGAGCGGCTGCGCCGGATGGGCTGGCAGCAGGGCGAGGACGGCGGCGCCGGCTTCGGTGACGTCCAGCCGAGGTACGTCTACCAGGTCCCGCTGGAGAACCGCTCGCTGGACGACATACTGAAGAACTTCAACCAGCTCTGGCGCCGCAACATCAAGCGCGCCGAGAAGGCCGGCGTGCAGGTCGTCCAAGGCGGCTACGACGACCTGCCGGTCTGGCAGCAGCTCTACGAGATCACCGCCGAGCGCGACCACTTCCGCCCGCGCCCGCTGTCGTACTTCCAGCGGATGTGGACCCGGCTCAACACCGAGGACCCCGGCCGGATGCGGCTGTACCTGGCGGTGCACGAGGGCGAGGCGGTGGCCGCGGCCACCATGCTCACCGTCGGCCGGCACGTCTGGTACTCCTACGGCGCCTCGGCCAACCACAAGCGCGAGGTGCGCCCGTCCAACGCCATGCAGTGGCGGATGCTGCGGGACGCGTACGCCATGGGCGCCGCCGTGTACGACCTGCGCGGCATCAGCGACTCGCTGGACGAGAAGGACCACCTGTTCGGCCTGATCCAGTTCAAGGTGGGCACCGGCGGCCAGGCTGCCGAATACTTGGGCGAGTGGGACTTCCCCCTCAACAAGCTGCTCCACAAGGCTCTCGACATCTACATGTCGCGCCGCTGACCGGCCGACTCGCCCCGGACCCGGCCGGGACACCCAACGCAGAAAGGTCCGCACCAGGCCATGGCGCTCACCCTGTACGTCGACACCGCTCGCTGGCGCGCCCACCAGCAGCACGTGCTCGACCAGTTCCCCGGCCTCGTCCCGGTCTGCAAGGGCAACGGCTACGGCTTCGGCCACGAGCGGCTGGCCGACGAGGCGACCCGGCTGCGCTCGGACATGCTCGCGGTGGGCACGACGTACGAGGCCGCCAGGATCAAGGACTTCTTCAGCGGTGACCTGCTGGTGCTGACGCCCTACCGGCTCGGCGAGGAGCCGGTGCCGCTGCCGGACCGGGCGATCCGCTCGGTGTCCTCGGTCGAGGGGGTGCGCGGGCTGGTCGGCGCCCGGGTGGTGGTCGAGGTGATGAGCAGCATGCGCCGGCACGGCGTCGCCGGGGACGACCTGGGCAAGCTGCACACCGCGATCGACGACGTACGCCTGGAGGGCTTCGCCATCCACCTGCCGCTGGACCGTGCCGACGGCAGTGACGCGGTGGAGGAGGTCTTCGCCTGGATGGAGAAGCTGCGCGCGGCCCGGCTGCCGCTGCACACCATGTTCGTCAGCCACCTGAAGGCGACCGAACTGGCCTCGCTCCAGAAGCAGTTCCCGCAGACCCGGTTCCGGGCCCGGATAGGGACCCAGTTGTGGCTGGGCGACCACGACGCGACGGAGTACCGCGGCGCGGTGCTCGACGTCACCCGCATCGCCAAGGGCGAGCGGTACGGCTACCGGCAGGAGAGGGCCGCGGCCGACGGCCACCTGGTGGTGGTCGCGGGCGGCACCTCGCACGGGGTGGGCCTGGAGGCGCCCAAGGCGCTGCACGGCCTGATGCCGCGGGCCAAGGGCGTCGCCCGGGCGAGCCTGGCGACCGTCAACCGCAACCTGTCCCCATTCGTGTGGGCCGGCAAGCAGCGCTGGTTCGCCGAGCCGCCGCACATGCAGGTGTCGATCCTGTTCCTGCCCGGCGACGTGGCCCCGCCCGCGGTCGGCGACGAACTGGTGGCCCATCTGCGGCACACCACCACCCAGTTCGACCGGACAGTGGACCGCCAGCCCGCCTGACGGCCCCTCCAGCCGAAGGTCACGGCACCCGCGTCACAGCCCGGCGTCGCACCGGCCCGGCGTCAGCGCATCCACCACGCCGGTCCGGCGTGCGTCACCACTCCCGCGTCGCCACTCCGGCGTCGCTGCCCGCACGTCACTGGCCCTGCGGCGCGCCCACCGGCTGCTCGTACGCCGCGGGCTGGTCGTCGCGCACCGCCGCCGCGCCCAGGACGAAGACGTCCTCGGCGCCGTCCAGCACGCCGCCGGCCGGGTCGTCCGAGCCGTCCTGCCGCAGCACGTCGTGCTCGGGCCGCAGGATGTCGCGTACCACCATCGCCGCCAGGTACAGGATGCCGACCAGGTGGACGCCGATCGCCAGGTGGTAGGCGTCCGCAGTCAGCCCGTGGTGCTTGGTGCCGGTGACGTACGCCAGCCGCATCCAGATGCCCAGGAAGTACAGCACCTCCGCGCCCTGCCAGATCAGCAGGTCGCGCCAGCGCGGCCGGGCCAGTACCGCCAGCGGCAGCAGCCACAGCACGTACTGCGGCGAGTAGACCTTGTTGCTGACCAGCAGCGCCGCCACCACCAGGAAGGCGAGCTGACCGATGCGCGGACGGCGGCGGGCGTACAGCGCCAGGGCCGCGATGCCGGCGCACAGCAGCAGCATGAGGGCGGTGGCGTACGACGTCACGCCGTTGAGCGGGTTGCCGCTGCGCTCCATGATGATCAGCCACAGCGAGCCGTAGTCGGTGGGCCGGCTGCGGCTGAAGGTGTAGAACTGCGCCCAGCCCTCCCGGGCGAACAGGATGACCGGCAGGTTGACCACCAGCCAGGCGCCCACCGCGCCGCCCAGCGTCAGCGCGAAGGCCCGCAGCTTCCCGGCGCGCAGGCACAGCAGGAACAGCGCGCCCAGCAGCAGCACCGGATACAGCTTGGCGGCGGTGGCCAGGCCGATGAGCACACCGGCCGCCACCGGACGGCTCTTCGCCCACAGCATCATGCCGGCGGCGGCCAGGGCGACCGCGAACAGGTCCCAGTTGATGGTCGCGGTCAGCGCCAGCGCGGGCGACAGCGCGATGAACAGCCCGTCCCAGGGCCGGCGCCGGTTGGTGCGCGCGACGAACACCGTCAGCGCGACGGCGCACGCCAGCAGCATCGCGGAGTTGACGATCCAGTAGATCTGCGCCCGGTGCTGCATGTCGCCGCCGTGCGGGGTCACCCAGGACGCCACCTCCATGAACAGCCCGGTGAGCACCGGGTACTCCAGGTAGTGGATGTCGGGCGCGCTGGAGATGCCGTCCGGGATGCGGTCGAAGTACGGCACCAGGTCGGTGGCGAAGCCGCGCTGGCTGTACAGGTGCGGGATGTCGGAGTAGCAGGCGTGGATGTACTGCGGGTCGCCGGGCTGGAACCAGCCGCTGGAGTAGCAGGACGCCTTCTGGGCCATGCCGAGCGCGAAGACCCCGATGAGGACCAGCACCATCACCCGCAGCGGGTTCCACCAGCGCCGGCCGCCGGTCAGCACCCGGCGGCCGGCCGGGCCGCCGATGAGCTCGCTGGCGGAGGCGGCCAGCGGGTCCTCGTCCGTGGGGCGCACGGGCAGCTCCCGCCGGTCCTCTGCTCCGCGCTGTCCGCGGTCGCGCACGCTCGTCATGGCGCCATCCTGCCGTACCGGGCTGTGCATGATTAAGTCCCCGGAGCCGTGGCTCCGGGGACTTCATCATTCGGGGTCCCGATCAGTCCCGGACTCGATCGGTCCGGGACCCGGGCGGGGCCACTGGTGCCCCGGCGGATCAGCCGCCCTTGTGGCCGGGTCCGCCCGGGCCGGTGGGCGTAGCGGTCGTGGTCGGGGTGCCGGTGTCCGTCGGCGTCGTCGTCGGACTCGATGTGTTGCAGGTCGGGTCCCACGGGAAGCACATGCCGGTCGAGGTGTCCGTGGGGGTGGGCGGCGGCGTCTGGTGACCCTTGCCCGGCTTGCCGCCGGGCGGGGTGGCCGTCGGCGAGGTCATGCTCGGGGTCGGGGTGGTCGTCGTGGGCGTCGGCGTGGTGAACGTCGGCTTCGGCGTCGGGCTCGGCACGGCCCAGTAGACCTTGCCGATGTCGCCGGAGGGCGGCTGGAAGGTCAGCTGCGGCTGCCCCTGCAGGACGGTGCTCATGTAGTCCTTCCAGATCTGCGCCGGGAAGGAGTTACCGTGGATCTTCGCCGCGCCACCGGTTCCGTACATCTTCAGGAACGGGTTCTGGATGGCCTTGCCGGCCTTGTCCGTGTGGGTCTGGTCGTCGCGGCGGAACATCACCACGGTGGTGACGAGCTGCGGGGTGTAGCCGTCGAACCACGCGGACTTGTTGTCGTCGGTGGTACCGGTCTTGCCGGCCGCCTGCCGCCCGTCGGGGAGCTGGGCCGGGATACCGGTGCCCTTCTTGACGACGTCCTGGAGCATCCCGGTGATCGTGTCGGCGACGTCCGACTGGAAGGCCATCTTGGTCTTGACCTGGTGCTTCCACTGCACCTCGCCGTTGTGCTTGACGCTGATGACCGAGTACGGGTCGTTCTGCTGGCCGTGGTTGTCGATGGTGGAGTAGGCGTCCGCCATCCGGATCGCGCTGGGCGAGGAGGTGCCGATCGAGTACGTGACGCTGTTCTTGTAGTCCTCCAGGCCGTTGACCGAGTTGGGCACCAGGCCGGCGGCCACCGCCTCGTCGTGCACCTTGTCGGTGCCGACGTCCTGGCCGAGCTGGACGAAGGGCGCGTTCAGCGAGTCGTCCAGGGCCACCCGCAGGGTGACGTCGCCCTTGCTCTCGCCGTCGTCGTTCGCCTGGTGCCACTGGAAGGGCTGGCCGTGCTGGTCCTGGCCGATCCACGGCTTGCCCGTGTAGTCCTTGATCAGCAGGTTGTTCTTGGCGCTGAAGTGGCTGTCGGGCGAGACCTTGGTACGGGTCTCCGGGCCCTGGACCGGCCCTAGGTTGGGGTCGCGCACGCCGTCGGTCAGGGCCGCGGCCATCACGAACGGCTTGAACGTCGATCCGACCTGGGCACCGGTCTCGTCGGCGTTGTTGGTGAAGTGCTGGGTGGCGTCGGTGCCGCCGTAGATCGCCTCGATGGCCCCGTCCTTGGGGTTGAGCGAGGCGCCGCCGAACTGGACGAACTTGTCCATGTCCTCGCCGTTGACCACATGGGTGCCGCCGGGCTTGATGTTCGCCTTCTGCACCTTCTTGATCGCCGCTTCCAGCGCGTCCACCTTGGGCTTCTGGAAGGTGGTGTAGATCTGGTAGCCGCCCTGGGCGAGCTGGTCGCTGGTGAGGATGTTGTTGTTGATCACGTAGCTCTTGGCCAGGTCCACCAGGTAGCCGATCTGGCCGGCCATCTGCGCGTTCTTCTTCGGCGGCAGCGGCATCGGGTACTTGGTGTACTGGGCGCGCTGGGAGGCGGTCATCCAGCCGTCCTGGACCTCCTTGTCCAGGATCCAGCCCCAGCGGCTCTTGGAGTTCGCCGTGTTGCTCGCGGCCGTCGCGGTCGGGTCGATGTCGGTGGCGCCCGCCGGGTCGTAGTACGTGGGGCCCTTGAGCAGCGCGGCCAGCACGGCGCACTGGCTGGGGTTGAGCTTGATGGCGTCCACGCCGTAGTACGTGCGGGCCGCGGCCTGGATGCCGTAGGCGCCGCGCCCGAAGTACGAGGTGTTGAGGTAGCCCGCCATGATGTCGGTCTTCTTCATCGTCGCGCCGACTTTTATGGAGATGAAGAGTTCCTTGAACTTACGGGTGAACGTCTGCTGCTGGCTGAGCCGGGTGTTCTTGACGTACTGCTGGGTGATGGTCGAGCCGCCCTGCGTCGCCCCGCCGCGGGCCATGTTGTAGATGGCGCGGGTGATGCCCATCGGGTCGACGCCGCGGTCGGTCCAGAACGTCTTGTTCTCGGCCGAGACCACCGCGTTCTGCATGGCCTTGGGGATGGCGTCGATGCCGATGATCTGGCGGTTGACCTCGCCGCCGGTGGCAATCATCTGACTGCCGTCTTCCCAGTAGTAGACGTTGTTCTGCGCCTTGGCCGCCAGGTTGACGTCCGGCACGGCGACCATCGCGTAGGAGATGCCGACGACGCCGATCAGGGTGCCGAAGAAGCCGACGCACACCGCGGTCACCTGGCGCCAGGAGGGCATCCAGTGCCGCCAGCCGACCTTGCCGTACCGCGGGTAGTCGATGAACCTCTTCTTGCCCGGCCGCCGGCCGCCGCGGCCCCTTCCGCCGCCGTCCGGTCCCTGCGGGCCGATCCGGGTGGGTCCGCCCGGCCCGGTCGGACCACCCGGGCCCGCGGGTCCGCCGCCCGCCCTGCGCCGGCCGTGGCCGCCCTGTGCGGCACGGCGCGCGGCGGCGCGGCCCTGGTACGGCTCACCGCCCGCGGGACCGCTGGGCGTAGCGGCCTGGGTGGGGTCCCCGGGTGGCATGCCGCTCGGATCCGGAGGGGGGCCACCCGCGGCACGCCGACCACCGGGGGGAGGGGTCGGCTGCTGTCCTCCGCGCCTTGCGGCAGCGCGGCCGCCGCCGGGAGGCGGCGGCGTCTGCGGCGGCTTGCGACGGTGCTCGCTCATGAACAGCTTCTCCTCGACAGGCGGGATCGCCTGCAGGCATCGATGACATTCCGGTCGGTCCCCCTGCGTACGGCTGTGTCACGCCGCACCACACCGAGGATCAAGACGCGCCCCGCTGTCACGGGGTTCCCGGCGCTACGCATGGCGAACAGAGTACGCAGGGCCAAAAGACGCGCGACGCGAATGTTCATCACATAAGGGGCACTTGACCCCGCACAGGTTTGCCGATGTGACGCCGGTCACCGGGACCCGCCTTGCATGATGTGTCACGCCGTTCTATCGTCACGATGTATCGACTCGATACATCGAGCCGACACACGCTGCGGAACAAGGGAACAAAGTAGCCGGGCAGCCGGGACGGCAGGCAGCCGGGTCGAGGCGGACGAGGGGACGAGGGATTGAGCAAGCGCTCCGGAATCCTCGAATTCGCGGTTCTCGGCCTGCTGCGCGAGTCCCCCATGCACGGTTACGAGCTGCGCAAGCGGCTCAACACCTCGCTCGGGGTGTTCCGCGCCTTCAGTTACGGGAGCCTGTATCCCTGCCTGAAGACGCTGGTCGCCCAGGGGTGGTTGATCGAGGAGACGGCGCCGGACAGCGACTCGCCGGCCACGCCCCTCGCCGGCCGCCGGGCGAAGATCGTCTACCGGCTGACGGCCGCGGGCAAGGAGCACTTCGAGGAGCTGCTCGCCCACTCCGGCCCGGACGCCTGGGAGGACGAACACTTCGCCGCAAGGTTCGCCTTCTTCGGTCAGACGTCCAAGGACGTCCGGATGCGCGTCCTGGAAGGGCGGCGCAGCCGTCTGGAGGAGCGACTGGAGAAGATGCGTGCCTCACTGGCGCGCACCCGCGAACGGCTCGACGACTACACGCTCGAGCTGCAGCGGCACGGCATGGAATCGGTGGAGCGCGAGGTCCGCTGGCTCAACGAGCTGATCGAGACCGAACGCGCCGGTCGGACGGACAACCGTCCGGGCACCGGGCGGGCCGACAACGACAACAACCAAGAGAACGGCGGCCGACCCGAAAGCCGGGGAACCGCGTGACGATTACACAGGGAGCAACCGGTATGGGTTCGGTTCGCGTAGCCATCGTGGGCGTGGGCAACTGCGCCGCGTCGCTGGTGCAGGGTGTCGAGTACTACAAGGACGCCGACCCGGACAGCAAGGTGCCTGGCCTCATGCACGTGCAGTTCGGCGACTACCACGTGCGTGACGTCGAGTTCGTGGCAGCCTTCGATGTCGACGCGAAGAAGGTCGGTCTCGACCTGGCGGACGCCATCGGCGCCAGCGAGAACAACACCATCAAGATCACCGACGTGCCGGCGACCGGCGTGACCGTGCAGCGCGGCCACACCCTGGACGGCCTGGGCAAGTACTACCGCGAGACCATCGAGGAGTCCGCCGAGACCCCGGTCGACGTGGTCCAGATCCTCAAGGACCGCGCCGTCGACGTCCTGGTCTGCTACCTGCCGGTCGGCTCCGAGAGCGCCGCCAAGTTCTACGCCCAGTGCGCCATCGACGCCAAGGTCGCCTTCGTCAACGCCCTGCCGGTCTTCATCGCGGGCACCAAGGAGTGGGCGGACAAGTTCACCGAGGCCGGCGTGCCGATCATCGGCGACGACATCAAGTCGCAGGTGGGCGCCACCATCACGCACCGCGTGCTGGCCAAGCTCTTCGAGGACCGCGGTGTGGTCCTGGAGCGCACCATGCAGCTCAACGTCGGCGGCAACATGGACTTCAAGAACATGCTCGAGCGCGAGCGGCTGGAGTCCAAGAAGATCTCCAAGACGCAGGCCGTCACCTCGCAGATCCCCGACCGCGACCTGGGCGCCAAGAACGTCCACATCGGCCCCTCGGACTACGTGGCCTGGCTGGACGACCGCAAGTGGGCGTACGTCCGCCTGGAGGGCCGCGCGTTCGGCGACGTCCCGCTGAACCTGGAGTACAAGCTGGAGGTCTGGGACTCCCCGAACTCCGCGGGTGTCATCATCGACGCGCTGCGTGCCGCGAAGATCGCCAAGGACCGCGGCATCGGCGGCCCCGTACTCTCCGCCTCCTCCTACTTCATGAAGTCCCCGCCGGTGCAGTACTTCGACGACCAGGCGCGGGAGAACGTGGAGAAGTTCATCCGCGGCGAGGTCGAGCGCTGAACGCTCACCGCTGAACACACGCGGCTGAATACAGGCGGCTGAGCGCACGCCGCCGCGACGCGTGCCGAGCGCACCACCGCCGAGCACGCGTACCGGCCACGCAGTTCCTGGGGCCCCGGGTCATGACCCGGGGCCCCACGCATGTGAGGGTATGGCCATGGGTGTCGCGGGCGATCTCGCCGTACTGCTGCGGCTGCCGGACTTCCGGCGGCTGCTGACCGTACGCCTGCTGTCGCAGCTCTCCGACGGCGTCTTCCAGGTCGCGCTGGCCGCCTACGTGGTGTTCTCCCCGGAGAAACAGGCGACCCCGGCCGCTATCGCGTCGGCACTGGCCGTCCTGCTGCTGCCCTACTCGCTGCTCGGGCCGTTCACCGGTGTGCTCCTGGACCGCTGGCGGCGCCGGCAGGTGCTGCTGCACTGCAATCTGCTGCGGGCCGTGCTGTCCTGCGCCACCGCCGGGCTGATCCTGCTGCACGTGCCCGACTGGCTGTTCTACCTCTCGGCGCTGTCCGTCACCGCCGTGAACCGCTTCGTCCTGGCCGGGCTGTCCGCGGCGCTGCCCCGGGTGGTGGCCGCCGAGCGGCTGGTGACCGCGAACTCGCTCACACCGACCGCGGGCACCCTGGCCGCCGCGCTCGGCGGGGGCGGCGCCTTCGTGGTCCACCTGGTGCTGCCCGCCGGCAGGGGCGCGGACGCGGCCACCGTCCTGCTGGCCGGACTCCTCTATCTCTGCGCCGGGCTGTCGGCCCTCGCGCTCGGCCGCGACCTGCTGGGCCCGGACCTCGCCGGCACTGGTCCCGCGCCGCTCGGCCGGGCGATGGCCTCGACCGCCCGCGGACTGGGCGAGGGGCTGACGCACCTTGGCGAGCGGCCCGCCGCCCGGCAGGCGCTGACCGCGATGACCGCGATGCGCTTCTGCTACGGCGGCCTCACCGTGATGCTGCTCATGCTGTGCCGGTACGCCTGGGCCGACCCGGACACCGGCACCGACCACGGGCTGGCCCTGCTGGGCCTCGCGGTGGGCCTGTCGGCGGCCGGCTTCTTCGCCGCCGCGGTGATCACCCCGTGGGCCACCCGGCGACTGGGCACGGCAGGCTGGATCACCGGCTGCTCGGCCGGCTCCGCACTGCTGCTTCTGCCACTGGCCCTGCCGTTCGCGGTGGCCCCCATGATGCTGGCGGCGATCCTCCTCGGCCTCACGACCCAGGGCGCCAAGATCGCCACCGACACGGTCGTACAGACCCAGGTGGACGACCGGTTCCGGGGACGGGTCTTCTCTCTCTACGACGTCGCCTTCAATGTCGCCTACGTCGGCGCGGCAGCCGCCACCGCGCTGATCCTGCCCGCCGACGGACGCTCCTCCGGGCTGGTCCTGACCCTCACCGTGTTCTACGCAGCCACCGCCGTGGGAATGGTGCGGGTGCGCGATGTTTCACGTGGAACACAGGGCGCGGGCTGAACGACATCCGGCGATGTTTCACGTGGAACATCGCTCTGGGCGACGGAGCCGAGTGACGTCGCCCGGCCGATGTTCCACGTGGAACATGAAGCGGAGGCCTCGCCCACGAGGAGGGGGCGGTCTCAGCAGACAGCCCGGGAGGCAGCCTCAGCTCTGGACTCCGCCCGGCTCACCCCTGTCCTCACCCCTGGTCTCAGCCCTGGGCCGCCCACCACTTCCTCAGCTCCTCGGTGGCGGCCTCCTCGCCGAGCGGACCGTGCTCCAGCCGCAGCTCCAGCAGGTACTGGTACGCCTTGCCGACCAGCGGCCCCGGGGTGAGGTCCAGGATCCGCATGATCTGGTTGCCGTCGAGGTCCGGCCGGATGGAGTCCAACTCCTCCTGCTCCTGGAGCTCGGCGATCCGCTCCTCCAGGCCGTCGTACGTGCGCCACAGCGCCTCGGCCTTGCGCTTGTTGCGGGTCGTGCAGTCCGAGCGGGTCAGCTTGTGCAGCCGCTCCAGCAGCGGGCCGGCGTCCCGCACGTAGCGGCGTACGGCCGAGTCGGTCCACTCCCCGTTGCCGTAGCCGTGGAACCGCAGGTGCAGCTCGACCAGCCGCGAGACGTCCTTCACCTGGTCGTTGGGGTACTTCAGCGCGGTCATCCGGGCCTTGGTCAGCTTGGCGCCCACCACCTCGTGGTGGTGGAAGGAGACCCGGCCGTCCGGCTCGAAGCGGCGCGTGCGGGGCTTGCCGATGTCGTGCAGCAGGGCGGCCAGCCGCAGGGTCAGGTCCGGCCCCTCGGTCTCCAGGGCGATCGCCTGCTCCAGCACGGTCAGCGTGTGCTCGTACACGTCCTTGTGCCGGAAGTGCTCGTCGCGCTCCAGCCGCAGCGCGGGCAGCTCGGGCAGCACCCGGTCGGCGAGCCCGGTGTCCACCAGCAGCCGCAGCCCCTTGATCGGGTGCGCCGACAGCAGCAGCTTGTTCAGCTCGTCCCGGACCCGCTCGGCCGAGACGATCGCGATCCGGTCGGCCATCGCCGCCATCGCCGCCACCACCTCGGGCGCGACCTCGAAGTCGAGCTGGGCGGCGAACCTGGCCGCCCGCATCATCCGCAGCGGGTCGTCGGAGAAGGACGCCTCGGGCGTGCCCGGGGTGCGCAGCGTCCGGGCCGCGAGGTCGTCCAGGCCGCCGTAGGGGTCGATGAAGTCGGTGTCGGGCAGGGCGACCGCCATCGCGTTGACCGTGAAATCGCGGCGGACCAGGTCCTCCTCGATGGTGTCGCCGTAGGAGACCTCCGGCTTGCGCGAGGTGCGGTCGTACGCCTCGGAGCGGTAGGTGGTCACCTCGATCTGGTAGCCGTCCTTCAATCCGCCCACGGTGCCGAAGGCGATGCCGACCTCCCACACCGCGTCCGCCCACGGCCGCAGGATCCGCAGCACCTGCTCCGGGCGGGCGTCGGTGGTGAAGTCCAGGTCGTGGCCGAGTCTGCCCAGCAGGGTGTCCCGGACCGATCCGCCGACGAGGGCGAGGCGGTGACCGGCGTCACGGAAGCGCCGGCCGAGGTCCTCGGCGACGGGCTCGACCCGGTGGCGGGCCTGTGGTGTCTGGGCGGCATTGTTGGCATTCGGCACAACGTCAAAGGGTACGGCTCCCGGGCCGCCCCTCGCGCCCGTGATTCGGCGGCCTCCCATCCCGGTTCCGCGGCACGGCGGCACAGCGCATCTCGTTACCATGCCAGCACGCACTTGAGTGGGAACCGACGAGCGACGAGTACAAGGACGGGCGAACGCGTGGGCGAGGCCGCACTAGGACCCGGAACACCCCCGGCCGGCCCCCGGCGGCGGTGGCGACGGTACGTCGCGCTGATCGCCGGCGCGACCGTGCTCACCGGCCTGCTGCAGACGGTACAGGCGACCGGCTCGCAGGCGCGGACCCCCACCGGCTCGCACTCCGCCACGGTGACCCTCACCAGTATCAGCCCCCAGGTGCCGGGCAAGGGCGACACGGTGACCGTCACCGGCACGGTCACCAACAACACCAAGTCCGCGGTCACCGGCGCCCACATGGGCCTGCTGGTGGCCCCCGGTGGCCCGATCGACGCCCGCAGCACCATGAAGAGCGCGGTCAGCCGCAGCAACTACTTCAGCGCCCTGGACGGCGACGAGCTGCCCGGGCACACCGCGGCCGTGCCCACCCTCGCGCCGGGCGTGAGCACCCCGTTCACGCTCAAGGTCCCGGTCAGTGCCCTGAACCTCGGCTCCACCGGCGTCTACCAGATCGCCCCCGCGCTGGAGGGCCAGACCGCCGCGGAGGCCTGGCCGCACGTCCTCGGCCTCAAACGGACCTTCCTGCCCTGGTACGCGCAGGGGGAGACCGCCAAGCCGACCCGGATCAGCTACCTGTGGCCGTTGGTCGACCGACCGCACATGGCGGCCACCGGTGACAACGACTCCCAGCAGAGCCCGCTCTTCCTCGACGACGGCCTCACCGCGGAGCTCAAGCCCGGCGGCCGGCTGTGGACGATGCTGGATCTGGCCAAGAGCCTCCCGGTGACCTGGGTGATCGACCCGGACCTGCTGGCCGAGGTCGACGCCATGACCAAGAGCTACCGGGTCACCGGTCCCGGCGGCGACGTGACCAAGACCACCCCCGGCACGGGCAGCGCGTATGCCAGGGCGTGGCTGAACGAGCTGAAGGACGCCGTCTCCGGCGACCAGGTGGTGGCGCTCCCCTTCGGGGACACCGACCTGGCGTCGATCGCCCACCGGGCAAGCGGAATGCACGGGCTCACCGGCCGCCTGACCGCCGATCTGAAGACCGCCGGTCAGCTGGGCGTGAGCACCGTGGAAACCGTGCTCGGCACCAGCACCGTGAAGAACATGCAGTACGGGAAGATCACCACGGGCGTGGCCTGGCCGGTGGACGGCGCGGTCGACCCGTCGATCCTGTCCGTGGCGCGGGCCGGCGGCGACACCCAGATCATCACCCGCAGCGACAGCTTCCCGGACAACACCCTCAGCTACACCCCCTCGGCCGCCCGCTCGCTGGGCGGCGGGACCACCGCGGTGGTCGCCGACGCCTCGCTGTCCATGGAGTTCTCCGGCGACATGACGGGCACCCAGAACCCGGCCCTGGCGGCGCAGGACTTCCTCGCCCAGACGCTGCTGATCACCACCCAGCCGTCGACCCCCCAGCGCACCCTGCTGGTGGCGCCGCAGCGGATGCCCACGGTGGCCCAGGCGAAGGCCATGGCGACCGCGATCGGCGCGGTGGACGGCAGCCCCTGGGCGGCCACTGTGCCGTTCGCCACAGCCGCCGCCACCCACCCCGACCCGGACGCCGGTCACAAGGTGGCCTCGGCCTCGTCGTACCCGTCGTCCCTGCGCAAGCAGGAGATCCAGCAGCCCGACCTGCGCGAGACCGACCAGCAGCAGCGCGGCCTCAACGACTTCGCCATCATCCTCACCCGCAAGGACCGGGTGACCGTGCCGTTCGGCAACGCGCTCCTGCGGGCGCTGTCCACCGAGTGGCGCGGCGAGCAGGGCGCTGGGCGCGACTTCCGCAACTCCACCGGCACGTACCTGCAGAGCCTGATCAACGCGGTCAAGATCCTGGACAAGACCACGCTGACCCTCTCGGGACGCAGCGGCACCATCCCCGTGACCGTCAAGAACGACCTCGGGCAGCCGATCACCGGCCTTGTGCTGCGTCTCACGTCCAGCCAGAACATCCGGCTGGAGATCCGCAACCCCGAGCAGCCGATCTCCATCGAGGCCGGGCGTACCCGTACCCTGAAGTTCCAGACCAAGGCAAGCGCCAACGGGCCGACGCAGCTCACCGCCGCGCTGTACACCAAGGACGGTCAGGTGTACGGCGGGAGCGGCGGGAGCGTGTCGTTCCGGGTCAACATCACCAAGGTCACCGACCTGGTCATGCTGGTGATCGCCGCGGGTTTGTTGCTGCTGGTGCTCGCCGGGGTACGCATCTACCGTCAGCGCAAGCGCCGGGCCGCGGCCGGGGGCGGGGAGGACAGCGCCTCGGAGGCGCTCGCCGCCGACGGCCCCAGGGGCGCCGGCGGCGACAATGACGGAGACGACGGCACAGGGGACGGCACCGCATCCGGACACCCGGGTGACCCTGCCACTGACACCGGACTCGAAACCCCGGAGCCGTCCCCGGCAGGTGAGAAGGTGGACGGATAGCACGCGGACCATAAGGTGGGCACTGATGAACGCGCCGTACGACGGTGATCGCAACGCTGCGGGCCAGATGCCTCCTTCGCCCGACCAGCACCCTTCGCCGCCTGACCCCTATCTGCAGAACACCTACGCCTACGACCCGTACCAGGGTCAGGACCCCACGGCGCAGGACCCGGTGGACGACGCACTCTACGACCGGTCCGCCCACCCGCCGCCACCGCCGCAGTACGGCAACGGCAACGGCGGCCAGTGGCAGCAGCAGCACAGCGAGTACGTGGGCATGGACGGCCTGATCGGCGGTGCCGGTCAGCCGGGGCAGCCGGGCCAGCCCGGCCACCCGGGTCAGCAGGCGCCGGGCCAGCAGCCGTACGACGCGTACGACCACCTCTTCCGCGACCAGAACCCCGGCTACGCCCAGCCGCCGCAGGCCCAGGCACAGGGACCGGACCCCCGGCAGAACTACGGCCAGTACCCGCAGCAGCAGCCGGACCCCCAACAGCAGCAGCAGTACCAGTTCTACGACCAGGACGCGTACGAGCAGCAGGGCTACCCGCAACAGGGCTACGAACAGCAGGGGTACGGCCAGCAACAGCAGCAGCAGTACGGGCAGCAGCAACAGCCCGGCTACGAACAGCAACAGGGCTACGGGCAGCAGCAGCAGGCGTACGGCCGGCAACAGCAGTACGGACAGCAGGGTTACGACCAGCAGGGCGCGTACCAGGACCCCGCCTACCAGCAACAGGGGTACGGACAGCAGGGCTGGCCCCAGCAGGGATACGTCGACCCGCGGTACGCGTATCCGTACCAGCCCGAGTACACCTCGTCCGGCGACGGGATACTTCCGCCGCCGGACGAGACCGGTCAGATCCCCATCATCCAGGTGCCGGTGCCCGCCCCCGCGACAGCAGAGGGCGGCAAGGCCGGCGGCATCCTCAAGTCCAGCGCGCTGATGGCCGCGGGCACCCTGGTTTCACGTGTGACCGGCTTCGTGCGCACCCTGGTCATCGCCGCCGCGATCGGCGTGGCCAGCCTCGGCGACTCCTACGCGGTGGCCAACACGCTGCCGACGATGATCTACATCCTCACCATCGGCGGCGGCCTGAACTCCGTCTTCGTCCCGCAGCTCGTACGCGCCATGAAGGACGACGACGACGGCGGCTCCGCCTACGCCAACCGGCTGCTGACGGTGGTGATGGTGCTGCTCGGCGGTATCGTCACGGTCACCGTGCTCGGCGCGCCACTGCTGATCCGGCTGATGTCGGCGAAGATCGCCGACAACCCGCAGAGCTACAGCGCGGCCATCACCTTCGCCCGCTACTGCCTGCCGACCATCTTCTTCATGGGCGTGCACGTGGTGATGGGTCAGGTGCTCAACGCCCGCGGCCGGTTCGGCGCCATGATGTGGACGCCGGTGCTGAACAACATCGTGGTGATCTTCACCTTCCTGTTGTTCATCTGGGTGTACGGCTCCTACAGCACCACCCACATGGACGCCACGACCATCACCCCGGAAGGCACCAGGCTGCTGGGCGTCGGCACCCTGCTGGGCCTGGTCGTGCAGTCGCTGGCGATGCTGCCCTATCTGCGCGACGCGGGCTTCCGGTTCCGACCACGGTTCGACTGGCGCGGTCACGGCCTCGGGCACGCGGCCAAGCTCGCCAAGTGGACGTTCTTCTTCGTCCTGGCCAACCAGGCCGGCCTGATCGTCGTCACCCAGCTCGCCACCTGGGCCGGCGCCAACGCCGACAAGAGCGGCTACCAGGGCACCGGCATCACCGCGTACAACAACGCCCTGCTGATCTGGCAGATGCCGCAGGCCATCATCACCGTGTCGGTGATGGCGGCGGTGCTGCCGCGGATCTCCCGGGCCGCCGCCGACGGCGACATCTCCGCGGTCCGCGACGACATCTCCTACGGCCTGCGCACCTCGGCGGTGGCCATCGTGCCGGCCGGATTCGCCTTCCTGGCGCTCGGCGTGCCGATGTGCGGCCTGCTCTACTCCAGCACCGGCGCCGACTCCGCCCGCAACATCGGCTTCATCCTGATGGCGTTCGGCGCGGGCCTGATCCCCTTCTCCGTGCAGTACGTGATCCTGCGCGGCTTCTACGCCTTCGAGGACACCCGCACCCCCTTCTACAACACGGTGGTCGTGGCGGCGGTCAACGCGGCCGCCTCCGCGCTGTGCTTCTTCGTGCTCCCCGCCCGCTGGGCCGTGGTCGGCATGGCCGCCTCGTACGGCCTGGCGTACGCCGTCGGAGTCCGGGTAGCCGTCAAGCGACTCAAGGAGCGGCTGCACGGCGACCTGGACGGACGCCGTGTGGTCCGCACCTATGCCCGGCTGACCGGAGCCTGTATCCCGGCCGCGGGCATCGCCGGCATCGCGGTGTACTTCGTGCTCAACGCGCTCGGCAGCGGCGCGGTGGGCTCGCTGGCCGCCCTGTTCGTCGGTGGAGGCGTCCTGGCCGTGCTGTTCCTGGCGGCCGCCAAGCGGATGCGGATCGAGGAGCTGAACGCCATGATCGGCATGATCCGGGGCCGCCTCGGCCGCTGACCGGGGACGGCACCCGGGGGCGGAGCGGAACAGGACACCGACAGGGGGCGGGCGCAACCATCACAGCCTGCTGCGTGTCGTGATTGGGGCGGGGGACGGGCACAATTGTCCTCGGCTCGATGTGGCTTGATGTGAGATCGCGCAATGGATGGGGAGGCAGGAACGACGGTGGCGGATCGGAGCACGGCCGCCGTCGGAGTGGCCAACGAGGGCGGCGCCACATCCGACGGGACCATGACGGACGACCAGACCAGCACGACTTCCGCCGATTCCGCGGCCGCTGACGCGTCACGCGGCCGGCAGCCCCGAGCCTCCCGCCCCGCCGCGGACCCGGGGCGGGGCCAGGATCCGGACGCCACCCAGCCGCTCGTTCCCGACGCCGACGACACACAGGCGATGCCCGCGGAGGAGAGCAACGGGAAGCGCCCGGAGAAAGCCCCCGGGAAAACCCCGGAGAAGGCCCCGGGCAAGACGGCCGAGAAGGCCGCCGAAACCACCCTGGAGCAGACCGCCGAGCGGACCGTTCAGCTCAACGGGTCCCGCAACGGCGCGAAGGGCGCGAGGAGCGCCGCCAAGGGCTCCAGGACCGCCGCTGCCGAGGCGCCGGCCGCATCCCCCGATGGTTCGTCCACCGGGGCCGCAGGAGCCGCCGCAGGGCCGGAGAAGAAGCCGGGCGCCGGCGCCGCCGCTGCCTCGGCTTCCTCCACCGCCGGTACGGGTGCCTCCGACGCCGGTACGGGTGCCTCCACCGCCGGTACGGGCTCCACTGCCGCCAAGGCTTCCGCCACCCCGTCTTCAGCCACCACGTCTTCAGCCGCTGCGGCTCCCGCCGCCGGTGCGAACCCGGCGGACCGCAGGGCGGCCCGGGGGCCGGTCACGGCTCCGGAGTTGCACAGCGGTCACAAGCTGGCCCGCCGGTACCAGTTGGAGGAGTGCGTCACCCGCGTCGACGGCTTCAGCAGCTGGCGCGCGGTGGACGAGAAGCTGCGCCGCGCGGTCGGCATCCACATCCTGCCCTCCGACCACCCGCGGGGCCGCCAGGTGCTGGCCGCCGCCCGCTCGGCCGCGCTGCTGGGCGACCCGCGCTTCGTCCAGGTCCTCGACGCCGTCGAGGAGAGCGACCTGGTCTACGTCATCCACGAGTGGCTGCCCGACGCCGCCTCGCTCACCGACCTGCTGGCGGCAGGTCCCCTGGAGCCGCACGAGGCCTACCAGATGGTCAGCCAGGTCTCCCAGGGCATGGCCGCCGCGCACCGGGAGGGCCTGGCCCATCTGCGGCTCGACCCGGGCGACGTGCTGCGCACGGTGTCCGGGCAGTACCGCATCCGCGGGCTCGCCGTCGCCGCCGCCCTGCGCGGCCTGAACTCCGACCGGCCGCAGCGCAAGGACACCGAGTCCATCGGCGCGCTGCTGTACGCGGCGCTGACCCAGCGCTGGCCGTACGAGGAGGACGCGCACGGCCTGACCGGGCTGCCCAAGGGCGTCGGCCTGGTCGCCCCTGACCAGGTCCGGGCCGGCGTGCACCGCGGCCTGTCCGAGGTCGCCATGCGGGCGCTGGTCAACGAGGGCGCCACCGCCTCCCGCGAGGAGCCGCCCTGCACCACTCCCGAGGAGCTGGCCAAGGTGGTCGCCTCGGTGCCGCGGATCCGGCGGCCCGACCCGAAGCCGCCGGTGTACCAGCCGGCCGCTTACCAGACGTCCCCGTACCAGCCGCCGGCCCCGCCCGCAGGCGGCCCCGGCCGGCCCCCGGCGGGACGCCAGCCCGTGGCCGCGCCTCCCCCGCCGCCCCCCGCCCTTCCCGGGCGCACCGGTCAGGCCCTGAAGTGGGCGGTGGCCGCGCTGGTCGTCGTCGCCATCGGCCTGGGCAGCTGGCAGCTCGCGGACGCCATGAAGTCCAACGAGAACCAGTCCACCAAGAACCCCGCGCCCACCGGCCCGAAGGGCGGCCAGGCCACTCACCGGGCGGTGACGTCGCACCCGCTCACCATCACGGGGGCGAAGGAGTTCACCCAGGACGGCGCGCTCCAGGACACGAGTGACATCGCCGCGACGTACGACGGCAAGCTCTCCACGTACTGGCGGACGAAGACATTCAACGACGGTCCGGTGCTGGCCCCGTACAAGCCGGGTGTCGGTGTCATCTACGACTTGGGGTCGCCCAAGGCGGTGCGTTCCGCCACGCTCGACCTTCGCTACGCGGGCGACCACACCACGGTGGAGCTGTACGGCACGGATTCCTTCTCGGACTCGGCCCCGCTCTCCGGCATGACGAAGCTCGCGAGCACGAAGAGCTCACAGAACAAGGTGCGGATCGACGTGCGGAACCCCCACCCGAGCCGGTACGTCGTCGTCTGGTTCACCGCTCTTCCGTACTCCAGCACGGAGGACTACTACAGGGCGGGATACAAGCAGGCCCTTGAGGAGATCTCCTTCACGGGCTGAGATTCCGCTGCCGGACTGGACGGGGACGGGGGAGCTGGCGTTGGAGGGCAACCCGCTCGGCGACGTGACCGACGCCGAGCTCCTGGCCCGGCACGTGGCCGGGGAACCCGAGGCGTTCGGGGAGCTCGTCCGGCGCCACCGGGACCGGCTGTGGGCGGTGGCGCTGCGGACCCTGGGGGACCGCGAGGAGGCCGCTGACGCCGTCCAGGACGCCCTGGTGTCGGCGTTCCGGGCCGCCCACACGTTCCGCGGCCAGTCGGCCGTCACCACGTGGCTGCACCGGATCACGGTGAACGCCTGCCTGGACCGGGCCCGCCGGGCGGCCACCCGGCGGACGGCGCCCGTCGCGGACGAGCAGAACTTCGAGGCCCTCATGGAGCCCGAGGAATCCGCCGAGGCGCCGGCCGAACGCAGCGAACTGCACCGCGAGCTGCTGGCGGCTCTGGCCACGCTGCCACCCGACCAGCGGGCCGCGCTGGTCCTGGTCGACATGCAGGGCTACCCGGTGGCCGAGGCCGCGCAGATCCTGGACGTCCCGGCCGGCACGGTGAAGAGCCGGTGCGCCCGGGGCCGGGCCCGGCTGCTGCCGCTGCTCACGCATCTGCGTACAGGGGGCGCCGGTACCGTCGGTGCGAGCGGCGCCGAGGGCCGACCCGGGAGCGGGACGGCCGGTGGGGCAGCGAGCGGAACAGCAACCGGGGCAGCGAGCGGCACCGTGGGCCGGCAACGGAACCGGGTCGAGGGGACATCCGTCCCAGAGACGGGCACGGAGAAGGGCGGAGGTGGTCACCGGTGACATCACCTGGCGGTACGGATCCGCATCCCGAGGTCGCGGAGATCTCCGCCCTGTCCGAGGGCCTGCTGCCGGTGGACCGCAGCACTGAGGTGAACGAGCACCTGGACGACTGCGAGCTGTGCTCGGACGTCCTGGTGTCCCTGATGGAGATCCGTGGGCTGCTCGGCACGCTGCCGGGCCCGCCCCCGATGCCGGAGGACATCGCGGGCCGGATCGACGCCGCCCTGGCCGCCGAGGCGCTGCTGAGCGCGACCGACGTCGATGTTCCACGTGGAACCACGACGCAGGAGTCCGCAGAGAGCGATGTTCCACGTGGAACCGAGCCCTGGGCTGTTCCACGTGGAACCGAGAAGAGTGCCGACGGTGAGACCGAGCAGTCGGCCGCCCAGTCCGATGTTCCACGTGAAACCTCGACGCCTGTTCCACGTGAAACATCCACCCGACCGGACCGCTCCGGGTCCGACCGGACCCGCCCGGGCGGCCGGCCCGAGACACCCACCGGCCCCGGCCGTACATCGCTCGGCAGTCACCCGATCGGACGACGACGCCTCACCTGGCACCGCGGCCTGCTCGCCGCCGCCTCGGCCCTCGCCGTCCTCCTGGTCGGCGGACTCGTGCTGTACGGGGTGACGAGCGCCGGCGGCGGCTCCAACCTGGATTCCAGCAGTGGCCAGAGCCGGGCCGCGGGGTCCAAGGGCAGCGACCAGGTGGGGGAACGGGTGCGGGCGCTGCTGAGCGAGCCGGGCAAGAAGGCCGACACCCCGATGCTCACCGGGCAGGGCACCCACACGGACGCCGCACCGGGCGGCCTGCCGGCCGTACCGTCGTGCGTCCTGAAGGCCACCCACCGCACCGAGCTCCCGCTGGCGTCGGACCACGAGAGCTTCCAGGGCACCGACTCCTATCTGGTGGTGCTGCCGCACCCGGGTGACGCCCACGAGGTGGATGCCTTCGTCGTCACCGCGGACTGCACGACCGCCGGCCCCGGCGCCGTCCTGTTCCGCCACACCTACCCCCGCTGACCCTCGCCGAGGCGGCCCCGGGTGTCCCGGGGCACCCGAGGGCACGCCGGTGCACGAACGGCGCAGCGCCGGGGGAATGCCCGCCCCGTAGGATCCGTTAGGCAGGACGAGAGTCCAGCCAGGGCCCCCGCAGAGTTCGCAGAGACGAGGAAACAGGCGTGAGTGACGTCCGTAACGTGATCATCATCGGCTCGGGGCCCGCGGGATACACCGCGGCTCTCTACACCGCACGTGCCTCTCTCAAGCCCTTGGTCTTCGAGGGTTCGGTGACCGCCGGCGGTGCGCTGATGAACACCACCGATGTGGAGAACTTCCCGGGTTTCCGTGAGGGCATCATGGGCCCGGACCTGATGGACAACATGCGTGCCCAGGCCGAGCGTTTCGGCGCCGAGCTGGTCGCCGACGACGTGATCGCGGTGGACCTCACCGGGGACATCAAGTCCGTCACGGACTCCGCCGGGACCGTGCACCGCGCCAAGGCCGTGATCGTGACCACCGGCTCGCAGCACCGCAAGCTGAACCTCCCCAAGGAGGACATGCTCTCCGGGCGCGGTGTCTCCTGGTGTGCCACCTGTGACGGCTTCTTCTTCAAGGAGCAGGACATCGCCGTCATCGGCGGTGGCGACACCGCGATGGAGGAGGCCACCTTCCTTTCCCGGTTCGCCAGGTCGGTGCAGATCGTGCACCGCCGGGACAGCCTGCGTGCGTCCAAGGCGATGCAGGAGCGCGCGTTCGCCAACCCGAAGATCTCCTTCGTCTGGGACAGCGAGGTCGCCGAGATCAAGGGCGACGGCAAGCTGTCCGGACTGACCCTGCGGAACGTCAAGACCGGCGAGACCTCCGAACTGCCCGTCAGCGGCCTGTTCATCGCCATCGGTCACGACCCGCGGACCGAGCTGTTCAAGGGCGTGCTCGACCTGGACGCCGAGGGTTACCTCGTGGTCCAGTCGCCCACCACCCGGACCAACATCCCCGGCGTCTTCGCCGCCGGAGACGTCGTGGACCACACCTACCGCCAGGCGATCACCGCAGCCGGCACCGGCTGCTCCGCCGCCCTGGACGCCGAGAAGTACCTCGCGGCCCTCGCCGACGCCGAGAAGGCCGAGACGGTCGCCGCGGTCTGACCGGCATCCCCGCTCCGCCCGCACCCATCCGAACAACTCACTCGAAGAATTGAGGAGAACCGTGGCCGGCAACATCAAGCACGTGACCGACGACACCTTTGCCGAGGAGGTCCTCGCCAGCGACAAGCCCGTGCTGGTGGACTTCTGGGCGGAGTGGTGCGGCCCGTGCCGCATGATCGCCCCCTCCCTGGAGGCGATCGCCGCCCAGCACCCGGAGGAGATCACCATCGTCAAGCTGAACATTGACGAGAACCCGGTGACCGCCGCCAAGTACGGCGTCATGTCCATCCCGACGCTCAACGTCTACAAGGGCGGCGAGGTCGCCAAGACCATCGTCGGTGCCAAGCCGAAGGCCGCGCTGGAGCGCGACCTCGCCGACTTCATCGGCTGAGCGGGCAACAAACGGCGGGCGGTGTTCCACGTGGAACACCGCCCGCCGTCGCGTTTCCGGGCCCCCTCAGGGCCGCGTCCGCCCTCGCGCTGCCGCTACAGCGGTCGCAGGGCCGGTTCTTTCTGCACCGCCCCCAGCAGGCGGTCGAGCGCCATCTCGACGTCCTCCCGCCAGGAGATCGTCGAGCGCAGTTCCAGCCGCAGCCGGGGATAGCGGGGGTGCGGGCGGACCGTCTTGAAGCCGACGGCCGTCAGGTGGTCGGCGGGCAGGACACAGGCCGGGGTGTCCCAGGCGGCGTCCCCGAACGCCTCGATCGCCTTGAAGCCCCGCCGCACCAGGTCCTTGGCGACCGTCTGCACCAGCACCCGGCCCAGTCCCTGGCCCTGGTAGCCGGGCAGGATGCGGGCCGTCATGAGCTGTACCGCGTCGGCCGAGACGGGGCTGGTGGGGAAGGCCGTGGAGCGCGGCACGTAGGCGGCCGGCGCGTAGAGCACGAAGCCGGCCGGGACCTCGTCGACGTAGGCCACCCGGCCGCAGGAGCCCCATTCCAGGAGGACCGCGGAGATCCACGCCTCCTTCTCCACTTCGGGCTTGCCTGCCTGCACGGCGGCCTCACCGCTGACCGGATCCAGTTCCCAGAACACGCAGCGGCGACAGGGCTTGGGGATGTCCGGGAGGTTGTCCAGGGTGAGCGGTACGAGCCGACGTCCCATGTGGCCTGGACCCCATTTCTGCCGTGAGCGGACTGCCCCCAGAGCACCCCGGCGGAAGCCGCCGGGGTGCCGTCACATCACTGCGTCTCGTCCTCCGGCTCCTCGTCGAGGCTGGTCTCCAGGACCTTCCCCTCGCCGGGAGCCATCGCCCCCAGGATGCGCTCCAGATCCTCTATCGAGGCGAACTCCACAACGATCTTTCCCCGCTTTTGACCGAGGTCCACCTTCACCCGGGTGTCGAACCGGTCGGACAGCCGCGAGGCCAGGTGGGTCAGTGCCGGAGACACCCGGCGGCCGGCCCGGGGGCCCGCGGTCTTCCGGGCGGCCTTGGGCTCGCTGTTCATCAGCGTCACGATCTCCTCGACCGCGCGCACCGACAGCCCCTCGGCCACGATCCGCAGCGCCAGCTTGTCCTGCTCCTCCGGGTCCTCCAGGGAGAGCAGCGCCCGGGCGTGCCCGAAGGAGATGACCCCGGCGGCCACCCGCCGCTGCACGGGGGCGGACAGCTTCAGCAGCCGCAGCGTGTTGGACACCTGTGAGCGGGAGCGGCCGATCCGGTCGGCGAGCTGCTCGTGGGTGCAGGCGAAGTCCCGCAGCAACTGGTCGTAGGCCGCCGCCTCTTCCAGCGGGTTGAGCTGGGCCCGGTGCAGGTTCTCCAGGAGGGCGTCCAGGAGCAGCTTCTCGTCGTCGGTGTCACGGACGATCGCGGGAATCCGCTCCAGGCCGGCCTCCTTGCAGGCCCGCCAGCGCCGCTCGCCCATGATCAGCTCGTAGCGCTCCGGACCGATCTGCCGGACCACGACCGGCTGGAGCAGACCCACCTCCTTGATGGAGATGATCAGCTCGTTGAGGGCGTCCTCGTCGAAGACCTCCCGCGGCTGGCGTGGGTTCGGAGTGATGACGCCGAGCTCCAGCTCCGCGAAGTAGGCACCGCTGACCGGGACCCGGGGCGCCGGCAGCTCCGGTTCGGTTTCACGTGAAACAGGGATGTCCGCCGCCGGCGGCGCGCTCTCGGACGCCCTGCGCTCCACCAGGCCGGCGACCTTGGCCGCCGCGACGCCCCGGTCGGGCGTCAGGACCGGGGCGGTCCCCTGCGGCGTACTGGTCGTCTGCGGCGCGGCAGGGATCAGCGCGCCGAGACCACGGCCGAGCCCTCTGCGTCGATCACTCACTGGATCCCCTCCGACATGCTGTGCGGGTTGTGCTCGGTGTGCTGGCCCTGCGGGCCGTAGTCACCCTCGGAGCCGTACTCGGCGGCGCTGTTGCCGCCGGACAGCCCCCGTAGGGCCATCTCCCGGGCGGCTTCCAGATACGACAGTGCGCCGGTGGATCCGGGGTCGTAGGTCAGGACGGTCTGGCCGTAACTGGGCGCCTCGGAGATACGGACCGACCGCGGGATGCTGGTGCGCAGCACCTCCTTGCCGAAGTGGGCGCGCACCTCCTCCGCGACCTGGGACGCCAGTCGGGTGCGGGCGTCGTACATGGTCAGCAGGATCGTGGAGACATGCAGCTTCGGGTTGAGGTGGGCGCGGACCAGGTCCACGTTCTTCAGCAACTGCCCCAGGCCCTCCAGCGCGTAGTACTCGCACTGGATCGGGATGACCACCTCGGCACCGGCCACCAGGGCGTTGACGGTGAGCAGGCCCAGGGAGGGCGGGCAGTCGATCAGGATGTAGTCCAGCGGCTGCTCGTAGGACTCGATCGCCTTCTGCAGCCGGCTCTCGCGGGCCACCAGGGAGACGAGTTCGATCTCGGCGCCGGCCAGGTCGATCGTGGCGGGGGCGCAGAACAACCCCTCCACATCGGCCACCGGCTGCACGACGTCCGACAGCGGCTTGCTCTCCACCAACACGTCGTAGATGGACGGGACTTCGGAATGGTGGTCGATGCCCAGCGCCGTGGAGGCGTTGCCCTGCGGGTCGAGGTCGATCACCAGCACCCGGCCACCGTGCAGGGCCAGCGAGGCCGCCAGGTTCACCGTGGTCGTGGTCTTGCCGACCCCACCCTTCTGGTTGGCGACGACCATCACCCGGGTCTGCGGTGGTCGGGGCAGGCCCTCACCGGCCCGGCCCAGTGCTTCGACGGCCAACTGGGCAGCGCGACCGATGGGGGTGTCATCCATGGGAGGCAATGTTTCACGTGAAACATCGCCTCCGAACCCCGGGGGACCGGACATGGGTCCACCGGCTGTTTCAGCAGAGCGGGGACCGGGGACCGGATCGGCCATCGGCCCCGCGATATTGGCGTCGGACCGCAAGGACTCACACTCCTCGACGTCAGGCTCGCGATGAGAAGAGCCTGCCATGCCTGAGGGGTGCTGAACCAGCGAGCCCCGGCTGCCTGTGGACAAATCCCGGGATCCATCCCCTGTCGGGGTCGTTCTGGGGGGCCGATTCGCGCGCGCTTCGGCTGCGGCACGGCCGCGGCTGAGCACGCCGGGGAGCAGAGAGCGACGTTTCACGTGGAACACGATGGCGAGCGTCGCGCGTCTTTGTCCGGAGACACTCCGGCTTTATGTCGGCTTGGTCGTTTGTATGGTGTATTTGGCCGAACGCGCTCAGCGGCGCTTGCGCCCGCCCGCAGCGCCCCGCGGCGTACGGCTGGCCCGGGCCGCCTTCGCCCGCCGGGTGGCCGCCCGTACCCCGCCCGGGCTCTCGCCCACCAGCACCCGCACCACGGTGGACAGCGGGTCCACGATGCCCTCGCCGACGTGGACGATCGTGGCGTCCACCGCTCCGAGCCGGTGCAGGGCCGCCCTGGCGCCCTTCAGCTCCTCCTCGGCGGTGTCGCCCTTGAGGACGGCCATCTCACCGTGCGGCCGCAGCAGGGGCAGCCCCCACCCGGCCAGCCGCTCCAGCGGCGCCACCGCCCGCGCGGTCACCAGGTCGACCGGCGGCAGCTTGCCCACCATCTCCTCGGCGCGGCCGCGGACCACCGTGACATTGGACAGGCCCAGCAGCTTGACCACCTCCTCGAGGAAGGTGGTCCGGCGCAGCAGCGGCTCCAGCAGGGTGATCTCCAGGTCCGGCCGGGTCAGCGCGAGCGGAATGCCGGGCAGCCCGGCCCCCGAGCCGACGTCGCACACCGACAGGTCGTCGTCGATCACCTCGGACAGCACCGCGCAGTTCAGCAGGTGCCGCTCCCACAGCCGCGGCACCTCCCGGGGCCCGATCAGCCCACGCCCGACGCCGACGTCCGCGAGCAGCTCGGCGTAGCGCAGGGCGTCGGCGAACCGGTCACCGAAGACGGTCCTGGCCTGCTCCGGCGGCGCGGGGAGCTCGGCTGCTGCCTCGGTCACGAGGGCGGTCCTTTCCTGGAGTCCTGGGTCAGCCCGCGGGGGTCCACCGGGCGTACACGTTCAGGCTTACTACACAGCGCCGGACTGACAAGCCGCGGCCCCGTCTGCGAACAGACGGGGCCGGCTGGACGGACGGCAGATGTCGGACGGGGCCGAACCGGAGCTGCGGTCAGGCCGGGAGGACGACCACCCGGCGGTGCGGCTCCTCGCCCTCGGACTCGCTGCGCAGCCCGGCCGCCGCCACCGCGTCGTGCACGACCTTCCGCTCGAACGGCGTCATCGGGTCCAGCTTCACCGGCTCTCCGGTCTCCTTGGCCTCGGCCGCCGCGTCGGTGCCCAGCTTGGTCAGCTCGGCCCGCTTGCGGGCCCGGAACCCGGCGATGTCCAGCATCAGCCGGCTGCGCTCGCCGGTCTCCCGGTGCACCGCCAGCCGGGTCAGCTCCTGGAGCGCCTCCAGCACCTCGCCGTCCCGCCCGACCAGCTTGTTCAGATCGCGGCTGGCCGTGTCACCGATGATCGACACCGACGCGCGCTCGCCCTCGACGTCCATGTCGATGTCGCCGTCGAGGTCGGCGATGTCCAGCAGCCCCTCCAGGTAGTCGGCGGCGATCTCACCCTCCTGCTCCAGGCGGGTCAGGGTCGCGGCCGAGCCGCCGTCGGCGGCCGTGCTGGTGTTGACGTCGCTCACGCCCGGTATCTCCCTCTCACTTCTTCTTCGACAAGTTGGTGGGCTTGCCCTTGGCGCCCTTGCCGTCCGTGCCGGACTGCTTGCCGGCCGACGTCGACGCGGCGCCGCCCCGCTGCTTGGCACCGCCCGCCCGCGGGGCCCCGGGCTTGCGGGCCTGGCCCGCGCGCGGAGCGCCGTTCGCCTTCGGGGTGCCGGTGCCGTTCGCCTTGGACGTGCCGTCCTGCGGGCCCTCGTGTGCACTGCCCTCGTGGGCCCCGCCCTCGTGCGCACTGCCCTCGTGCGCACTGCCCTCGTGAGCATCGCCCTCGGCCGACTTCTGGGCGCCGGCTCGCGGCGCACCGCCGGTGTGGGTCGTGCCCGCGGCGGCCCCGCTGCCCGAGCCCGACCGCTGGGCCTTGGTCTGCCGCTTGGGCTGGGTACGGTTCGCGCGGGCGGCCTCGACCGCCTCCTTGGCCTTGACCTCCTCCGGCGCCTCCACCAGCTTGCCCTTGGCCCGCAGCCGCTCCTGGCGCTGCTGGAAGGCCAGGCTGCCCGGGGTGGGGTTGCGCCGGATCACGAACATCTGCTGGCCCATGGTCCACACGTTGGTGGTCAGCCAGTAGATGAGGACACCGACCGGGAAGTTGATGCCGAGCACCGCGAAGATCAGCGGGAAGACGTACATCAGCATCTTCTGCTGCTGCATGAACGGCGTCTTCACCGTCATGTCCACGTTCTTCGTCATCAGCTGGCGCTGGGTGTAGAACTGCGACGCCGACATCAGGATGATCATGAGGATCGTGACGACCCGCACGTTGGTCACCGTCGAGCCGAGCGAGACCGCGTGGGCGGCGCTGTCGGTGAACTTCGACGCCAGGGGAGCACCGAAGATGTGCGCGTCCTGGGCGCTGGTCACCAGGTTCTGGTGGATGACGCCGACCGGCTTGCCCTTGGAGATGTTGCTCAGCACGTGGTACAGGGCGAAGAAGAACGGCGACTGCGCGATGATCGGCAGGCACGAGGAGAGCGGGTTGGTGCCCGTCTCCCGGTACAGCTTCATCATCTCTTCGGACTGGCGCTGCCGGTCGTTCTTGTAGCGCTCCTGGATCGCCTTCATCTTCGGCTGGAGCGCCTGCATGTTCCGGGTCGACTTGATCTGCTTCACGAACAGCGGGATCAGGCAGATCCGGATCAGCACCACCAGCGAGACGATCGACAGACCCCAGGCCCAGCCGCTGTCCTTGTCGAAGATCAGGCCGTAGAACGAGTGGAACTGGACGATGATCCACGAGACGGCGTCATACAGGGGGTTGAGAATCCCCACGGTCAGGCTCCTTGGGCGTGAGAGGGTCCGGTGGGCTCGGGCGTGACGGGCCCGTCGGAGCCGCCCCGCAGGTAGCGGCGCAGCCTTTCGTGCCAGCGCGGTCGCTTGCGCGGCGGGACATGGTCCACGCCGCCGGGCGACCACGGATTGCACCGCAGAATGCGCCACACGGTCAGGGCACTGCCCTTGATCGCGCCGTGCCGGTCAATGGCGGTGTAGCCATAGTGCGAGCACGAGGGGTAATAGCGGCAGACCGGCCCCAGCAGTGGGCTGATCGTCCACTGGTAGAGCTTGATCAGTGCCAGCAACGGATACTTCATCGAGCCACCCTCCCCTCGGCGTCGCCATGGGTGTCACGACCCAGCAGCCGCTTCAGCGCGGCATCCAGGTCGAGGGCAAGCTGTTCCTGGTCCGCACTGCCGGCTCCCGGCAGCGCGCGTACTACCACAAGGCTACCGGGGGGCAGCAGTGACAGACGCTCCCTCACGAGATGACGCAGTCGCCTCTTGACCAGGTTGCGCTGGACCGCATTGCCGACGGCCTTGCTCACGACGAAACCCGCACGCGCCGGGGGGGCATTCCCCCCGGGTGCGTGCGGGTCAGAGGCGTCACGGCGCAGGTGGACGACCAGCAGCGGCCGACCTGCCCGGCGTCCGCGGCGAACCGCTTCTGCGAAGTCCTGCCGCCGCCGCAGCCGATGGTCGGTGGGCAGCACGGCAAAGCGACCTGTCGTGGATCAGGCGGACAGGCGGGCGCGACCCTTGCTGCGGCGGGCCGTGACGATGGCGCGGCCGGCGCGGGTCCGCATCCGCAGACGGAAGCCGTGGGTCTTGGCACGACGGCGGTTGTTCGGCTGGAAGGTGCGCTTGCTCACTCGGGGGCTCCAGGGTCGTTGGGTCCGGCGGGGCGTCGCCTGGCTGTCACCGTGCGCCCACGAGAAGCTCGCGGACCAGCCGGAGTACCGCTTTGACGATCACCCGGGAGACCCGGACGATCCCTCGCCCATCAGTAGGCAGGCAGCAGCCATCGACAACTCGACCTCGATACGGTACGTGCGGCTGGGCCATCCGGTCAAACCCGCCCGCGCCCGCCCGCCATTTGTACACACCCTGTGGACAACGACTTGAACCGCGCAGGCCGCCGTGATTACCGTGGCCGGACCTCTGCACCGCGCCCGGCGCAGAACCTCGTACTCTTCCCGCCGCACAGCAGGACCACACTTTCGCGGGAGTTCTCAGCACCATCCAGCGACCGAGAGAGCGTGCACTGTGGCCGACGTAACTGCCGATCTCGCCGCAGTGTGGCCGCGTGTCCTCCAGAAACTGCTGGTGGAGGGCGAGGACCTCAAGCCCAAGGATGCCGAGTGGCTCCAGCGCACTCAGCCGCTGGCCCTGGTCGCGGGCACCGCGGTCCTCTCGGCGCCCAACGAGTTCGCCAAGAGCGTCCTCGAGGGCCGGCTGCTGCCGCTGATCACCGATGTGCTCAGCCGTGAGTTCGGCCACGCGGTCGGGATCGCGATCGCGGTGGCCTCCGGCGGCGACCAGGAGCAGGCGCCGGCCGCCGCCCCGGAGCGCCCCCGGCCGGCCGAGCCGCCGGCGATCCCGCAGCAGGAGACGTACGACCTTCCCGACGGCCCCCGGGTGCGCCCGGCGTGGGCCGAGCGGTCCGATTTCCAGGACCGGCCCGACCGCCCTGACTTCCAGGACCGCTCCGACCGTTCCGACCGCCCGGACTGGCAGCAGCCCCGGCTCGGCGGCTGGGGCACGCCCGGTTTCGGGGACGTTTCGTCGTACGACTCCTACGACGCCCCGCGCGACTCCCGCGACGGCTACGAGGGCGGCCCCCGCGACCGCGACCCGCGTGCGCCCCGCGACGACTACGCGCCACCCCGTGACGGCGGCCGTGACGGGTACGACAGCCCGCGCGAGTCCTACGAGCCGCCGCGTGAGTCGTACGACTACCCGTCCGGCTATCCGGCACTGCCGCGTCAGGGCCAGTCCGGCCCGCAGGGGTACGCGTCCCCGTCCGGCGGCTGGCCGCCGCACGGCGGTGGGCCGGGCCGCCAGGAGCCGGGCGACGAGCGGCCGCTCACCGGCCCCGCCGCGCTGCCGAACCTGCCGGGGGCCGGCGGCGGCGCGGGCTCCGGGGTCGGCGGGCCGGGCCCGGGCGGCAGGGGAGCCGGGGGCGGCGGTACGGGCTCCGGGTCCGGTGGCAGTGGCGGCAGCGTCGAGCCGACCGCCCGGCTGAATCCGAAGTACCTCTTCGACACCTTCGTGATCGGCGCCTCCAACCGCTTCGCGCACGCCGCGGCGGTGGCGGTCGCCGAGGCGCCGGCCAAGGCGTACAACCCGCTGTTCATCTACGGCGAGTCGGGCCTGGGCAAGACGCACCTGCTGCACGCCATCGGGCACTACGCCCGCAGCCTGTATCCGGGCACCCGGGTGCGCTACGTGAGCTCGGAGGAGTTCACCAACGAGTTCATCAACTCCATCCGGGACGGCAAGGCGGACGCGTTCCGCAAGCGGTACCGGGACATGGACATCCTGCTGGTCGACGACATCCAGTTCCTGGCGCAGAAGGAGTCGACGCAGGAGGAGTTCTTCCACACCTTCAACACCCTGCACAACGCGAACAAGCAGATCGTGCTGTCCTCGGACCGGCCGCCCAAGCAGCTGGTCACCCTGGAGGACCGGCTGCGCAACCGCTTCGAGTGGGGTCTGATCACCGACGTCCAGCCGCCGGAGCTGGAGACCCGGATCGCGATCCTGCGCAAGAAGGCGGTGCAGGAGCAGCTGAACGCGCCGCCGGAGGTGCTGGAGTTCATCGCCTCCCGAATCTCCCGCAACATCCGGGAGCTGGAGGGCGCGCTGATCCGGGTGACCGCCTTCGCCAGCCTCAACCGGCAGCCGGTGGACCTCCAGCTCACCGAGATCGTCCTCAAGGACCTGATCCCGGGCGGCGAGGACTCGGTGCCGGAGATCAGCGGCAGCGCGATCATGGCGGAGACCGCCGCGTACTTCGGGCTCAACGTGGACGACCTGTCCGGCTCCTCGCGCAGCCGCGTGCTGGTCACCGCCCGGCAGATCGCCATGTACCTGTGCCGCGAGCTCACCGACCTGTCGCTGCCCAAGATCGGCGCCCTGTTCGGCGGCCGGGACCACACCACGGTGATGCACGCCGACCGCAAGATCCGCTCGCTGATGGCCGAGCGGCGGTCCATCTACAACCAGGTGACCGAGCTGACCAACCGCATCAAGAGCTGAGCCCCCGGCCTCCGGAAAGCCCTCTCAGGCCGTCCCCAGCTCGTCCCCGGCCCTTCGCCGACCCCGTTTTCCACCGGCCCCGCGCTGCCTCCACGGCCCGCGGGGCCTTTTCGTGCCCGCCGGCCCTGTTCGAATCAGGGTCGGCGCGGCACGTTTCTCCACAGGTTCACCGGGCGGGGCGTTTCCACACCCTGGGGAGAACCGGGTTGTCCCCGCGCTCTCCACAGGAGGGGTCGGCCGCGAGGAGTCCACCCAGCTCAGCGGGCTGTGGATATGTGGGCAACCATGATCCACAGACTGTGGACGGAAAAGACACCAAAAGGGGTCCACTTCCGGTTGTCCACCGCTCGCCCACAGGCTGGGCCGGGTTGTGCACAGGAGAAGCCGTTTTCTCCACACCTTTGTCCACTGTTCGGCAACGAAATGCGCTCTGTCCCTCGGAAGAGTGAAAGGCGTCACACCACATGCGTGGGTTGGGCTGGGGAGAACCTGGGTATTCCTGGGGACGAACCTGGGGAGAAACCCACGTCCCCTGTGCATGGGGTGTGCACAACTTTCGGTTGTCCACAGCCGGCCCTGTTCGTCCACAGGCGTCCTCCACAGGCGCGGTGGATAAAAAATGGGGCCTGACCTGCGCGGAGACCACTTATCCACGGTATCCACACCCCCTACTACTACTGCCACAGTTAGTTAGCGGGGAGATCGGTTCAAAGCGGGGGCTGTGCACAACTCGCCCCGGAGCCGCCCCGGCCCCTGTGTCCCGACTTGACGCCAAGCAGCACCAGGTGTCAGTGGCGTGCGTCAGACTGGTCCCCGACAGTCGGCAACAAGCAGGAGGCGGTTCCGGTGAAGATCCGGGTGGAGCGCGACGTACTCGCCGAGGCGGTGGCATGGGCGGCACGCAGTCTCCCGGCCCGTCCCCCGGTGCCCGTCCTGGCCGGGCTCCTGCTGCGCGCCGAGGACGGCCGGCTGAGCCTGTCCGGCTTCGACTACGAGGTCTCGGCCCGCGTCGCCGTGGACGCCGAGGTGGAGGACGAGGGCACCGTCCTGGTCTCCGGCCGCCTGCTCGCCGACATCTCCCGGGCGCTGCCGAACCGCCCGGTGGAGATCTCCAGCGACGGCGTACGCGTCACCGTCGTCTGCGGCAGCTCGCGGTTCACGCTCCACACACTGCCTGTGGAGGAGTACCCGGCGCTGCCCGCCATGCCCACCGCCTCGGGCACCGTGCCCGGTGACGTCTTCGCCGCCGCTGCCGCCCAGGTCGCCATCGCCGCCGGCCGCGACGACACGCTGCCGGTGCTCACCGGCGTCCGGATCGAGATCGAGGGCGACACCGTCACCCTGGCCGCCACCGACCGGTACCGGTTCGCGGTCCGCGAGTTCCTGTGGAAGCCCGAGCAGGCCGACATCTCCGCCGTCGCCCTGGTGCCCGCCAAGACGCTGCTGGACACCGCCAAGTCGCTGACCAGCGGGGACACCGTGGCCATCGCGCTGGCCGGATCGGGCGCCGGCGAGGGCCTGATCGGCTTCGAGGGCGCCGGCCGCCGGACCACCACCCGGCTGCTCGAGGGCGACCTGCCCAAGTACCGCACTCTGTTCCCCACCGAGTTCGCCTCGGTGGCGGTGATCGAGACCCCGCCGTTCGTCGAGGCGGTCAAGCGCGTCGCCCTGGTCGCCGAGCGCAACACCCCGGTGCGGCTGAGCTTCGAGCAGGGCGTGCTCACCCTGGAGGCCGGCTCCAGCGACGACGCACAGGCTGTGGAAAGGGTCGACGCCAAGCTGGAGGGCGACGACATTTCGATCGCCTTCAACCCGACCTTCCTGCTGGACGGCCTGAGCGCCATCGACTCCCCGGTGGCCCAGCTCTCCTTCACCACCTCGACCAAGCCCGCGCTGCTCAGCGGCCGCCCGGCGGTCGACGCCGAGGCGGACGAGGCGTACAAGTACCTGATCATGCCGGTGCGCCTGTCCGGCTGACCCGTACCGCCCCCCGGCGCCGAGTGACGTGCGCCATGCCGCGACCGGGGCGTCCGGTCGGACGGCCGGCGACCCGCGGACGTAGGCTCGTCCTCAGGTCAGGGAGCAGATCTCGCACGCGTCGAACAGGCCGGCGAACGGCCCGGACGATGCACGCGTTTCGGACGAAGGGTCAGTGATGGCACAGCTCGGTCTCATCGGTCTCGGCAAGATGGGCGGCAACATGCGCGAGCGCATCCGCCGCGCCGGCCACACCGTCATCGGGTACGACAGGAACCCCGACGTCGCCGATGTCCACAGCCTGAAGGAGCTTGTGGACGGGCTGCAGGGCCCCCGGGTGGTATGGGTGATGGTTCCGGCCGGCGCCGCCACCCAGTCGACCATCGACGAGCTGGGCGAGCTGCTCTCCCCCGGCGACCTGGTCATCGACGGCGGCAACTCCCGCTGGACGGACGACGAGAAGCATGCCGAGCAGCTCGGCGCCAAAGGCATCGGCTTCGTGGACTGCGGTGTCTCCGGCGGCGTGTGGGGCCTGGCCAACGGCTACGCGCTGATGTACGGCGGCACCGTCGAGGACGTCGCCAAGGCGCAGCCGTTCTTCGACGCGCTCAAGCCCGAGGGCGACTTCGGCGCGGTGCACGCGGGCAAGGTCGGCGCGGGCCACTTCGCGAAGATGGTGCACAACGGCATCGAGTACGCGATGATGCAGGCGTACGCCGAGGGCTGGGAGCTGCTGGAGGCGGTGGACTCGGTCACCGACGTCCGCGAGGTCTTCCGGTCCTGGAAGGCCGGCACCGTGATCCGTTCCTGGCTGCTGGACCTCGCGGTGGACGCACTGGACAAGGACGAGCACCTGAACGGCCTGCGGGGCTTCGCCCAGGACTCCGGCGAGGGCCGGTGGACGGTGGAGGCCGCGATCGACAACGCGGTGCCGCTGCCCGCGATCACCGCGTCGCTCTTCGCCCGCTTCGCCTCCCGCCAGGACGACTCGCCGCAGATGAAGATGATCGCCGCGCTGCGCAACGAGTTCGGCGGTCACGCGGTGACGGCCGCGGAGTGACCGCCGGCCGGCCGCGGCCGGACAGCAGGAGGCCGGCCGGCAGGCACTGAGGCCACGAGCTAAGGCAGGGAGGCCGGCGCGCCGGACGCGCCACAGCACACGCGATGCACGTCACGCACCTTTCGCTCGCCGACTTCCGTTCCTACGCCCGGGCCGAGGTCCGCCTCGACCCGGGCGTCACGGCCTTCGTGGGCCCCAACGGCCAGGGCAAGACCAACCTCGTGGAGGCGGTCGGCTACCTGGCCTCGCTCGGCAGCCACCGGGTGGCCGCGGACGCCCCGCTGGTGCGCATCGGGGCCGAGCGCGCGGTGGTCCGGGCCCAGGTGGTGCAGGGCGACCGGCAGCAGCTCGTGGAGCTGGAGATCAACCCGGGCAAGGCCAACCGGGCCCGGATCAACCGCTCGGACCGGGTCCGGCCGCGCGACGTGCTGGGCATCGTGCGCAGCGTGCTGTTCGCCCCCGAGGACCTGGCCCTGGTCAAGGGCGACCCGAGCGAGCGGCGGCGGTTCCTGGACGAGCTGATCACCGCCCGCGCGCCGCGGCTGGCCGGGGTCCGCGCGGACTACGACCGGGTGCTCAAGCAGCGCAACACCCTGCTGAAGACCGCGGTGCTGGCCCGCCGGCACGGCGGCAAGGGCGCCGACCTGTCCACCCTGGACATCTGGGACCAGCACTTGGCCCGGGCCGGGGCGGAGCTGCTGGCGCACCGGCTGGAACTGGTCGCGGCGCTCCAGCCGCTGACCGACAAGGCGTACGAACAGCTCGCCCCCGGCGGCGGCCCGGTGACGCTGGACTACCGCTGGTCCCTGGGCGAGCAGGAGCCGCCCGCGGTCCTCGGCCGGGAGGAGCTGTACGAGCGGATGCTCCAGGCGCTCGGCGAGGTCCGGCGCCAGGAGATCGAGCGGGGCGTGACGCTGGCCGGCCCGCACCGGGACGACCTCGTGCTGAAGCTCGGCCCGGCGCCCGCGAAGGGCTATGCCAGCCATGGCGAGTCGTGGTCGTACGCGCTGGCGCTGCGGCTGGCCTCGTACGAGCTGCTGTGCGCGGACGGCGGCGAGCCGGTGCTCGTCCTGGACGACGTGTTCGCGGAACTGGACCAGCGGCGGCGGGAACGGCTGGCGGAACTGGTGGCCCCCGGCGAGCAGGTGCTCGTCACGGCCGCGGTGGACGACGACGTGCCGGGCGTGCTGGCGGGGGCACGGTTCTCGGTGGAGAACGGAGCGGTGGAGCGGCTGTGAACGAGCCCATGAACACGCCCATGAACAGGCCGGTGAACCCGCAGGGCCCCCTGCCGGACGCCGGGCGGCACCTCCCGCCGACCCCGGCCCCGACCCCGACTTCGGCCCCCTCCCTTCCGCAGACCGCTCCGACCGGTGTGGACCTGGCCCGCGTCGCGCTGCGCGCCGCCCGTGAGCAGGCGCGCGCCCGCGGGGCCGCCGCCGTGCAGAAGAAGCAGGCCCGGCGCGGCGGCCTGCGCAGCGGCGCGCGGGCCGACGGCCGGGACCCGCTGCCGCTGGGCACGGCCATCCAGCGGCTGATCACCGAGCGCGGCTGGGAGACGCCGGCCGCGGTGGGCGGCGTGATGGGCGACTGGGCCGGCACGGTCGGCGAGGACGTCGCCCTGCACTGCACCCCGGAGCACTACGACGAGCAGGCCCGGGTGCTGACTGTGAGATGCGACTCAACCGCGTGGGCCACGCAGGTGCGCATGCTCGCGGCCGCATTCGTGCGCCAGATCAACAAGCGGCAGGGCCCGGACACCGTGAAGATGATCAAGGTGCTCGGTCCGGCCGGACCCGCCCGGTCCTACGGCCGGCTGCGCGCTCCCGGCAGCCGCGGCCCCGGTGACACCTACGGCTGAGCCGCCCGCCCGGGCCGTTTCCGGGCCGACCCTGTGACCTGCGATTTCCCGCGGCCTTTCGGGCCGCCGTGCGCGCCGCCGCGAGCCCGCGACCACCCGCCCGCGCGATCCGGCCGTGGCCGGAATCGTACGCATTGGCGGGCCCGTCGGCGTACCCCTGCTCAGCGTAGCCGGGGGTTGACAGCCGGAAGCCCTGGACGCCCGTGTGAGCCGTTTTGGCCCCCGGTCCGTGTGGAGGGAGTCGCGCGACCGCGGCTTTGGGCGGCACATGGGAACTCAGGTACCGCCAAAGCCCCATTCATGTCGGCGCTACCGGTAGACTGGTAAGCAACACCGCCCTCCCCTGGCACCTGGCAGGGGTACCCCAGCGGAACATGTCGTACGACACCCAGTCGAACGCCAAGTAGACCCCAGAACGACACGGCCGATCCCGCTCGCGGGAGCCGGTCGTGCTGTGCCAGAAAGGGCGCTTCGTGGCCGATTCCGGCAACCTCAACGAGAACTCCAACCAGTCCTACGACGCCAGCGCGATCACCGTCCTCGAGGGACTCGACGCGGTCCGCAAGCGTCCCGGCATGTACATCGGCTCGACCGGTGAACGGGGCCTGCACCACCTCGTGTACGAGGTCGTCGACAACTCGGTGGACGAGGCGCTGGCCGGCCACGCGGACTCCATCGACGTGACGATCCTCGCCGACGGCGGGGTGCGCGTGGTGGACAACGGCCGTGGCATCCCGGTGGGCATCGTCCCCTCGGAGGGCAAGCCGGCCGTCGAGGTCGTACTGACCGTGCTGCACGCCGGCGGCAAGTTCGGCGGCGGCGGCTACGCGGTCTCCGGCGGTCTGCACGGCGTCGGCGTCTCGGTCGTCAACGCGCTGTCCACCCGGGTCGCCGTCGAGGTGCGCACCGAGGGCTACCGCTGGACGCAGGACTACAAGTTGGGCGTGCCCACCGCGCCGCTGGCCCGCAACGAAGCCATCGAGGAAACCGGCACCACGGTCACCTTCTGGGCCGACCCGGAGATCTTCGAGACCACGGAGTACTCCTTCGAGACCCTCTCCCGCCGCTTCCAGGAGATGGCGTTCCTCAACAAGGGACTGCGCATCGCGCTGACCGACGAGCGCCCGGACCACGTGGACGAGGAGGGCAACCCGCTCGCCGTCACGTACCACTACGAGGGCGGCATCGTCGACTTCGTGAAGTACCTCAACTCGCGCAAGGGCGAGCTGGTCCACCCCACCGTCATCGACATCGAGGCGGAGGACACCGAGCGGCTGCTGTCGGTCGAGGTGGCCATGCAGTGGAACACCCAGTACAGCGAGGGTGTCTACAGCTTCGCCAACACCATCCACACGCACGAGGGCGGCACCCACGAGGAGGGCTTCCGCGCGGCGCTGACCGGCCTGGTCAACCGCTACGCGCGGGAGAAGAAGCTGCTGCGTGAGAAGGACGACAACCTCACCGGCGAGGACATCCGCGAGGGCCTGACCGCGATCATCTCGGTCAAGCTGGGCGAGCCGCAGTTCGAGGGCCAGACCAAGACCAAGCTCGGCAACACCGAGGCCAAGACCTTCGTGCAGAAGGTGGTCCACGAGCACCTGAACGACTGGCTGGACCGTAACCCCAACGAGGCGATCGACATCATTCGCAAGGCGATCCAGGCGGCCACCGCCCGCGTCGCCGCCCGCAAGGCACGCGATCTGACCCGCCGCAAGGGGCTGCTGGAGTCCGCGTCACTGCCCGGCAAGCTCAGCGACTGCCAGTCCAACGACCCGACGAAGTGCGAGATCTTCATCGTCGAGGGCGACTCGGCCGGCGGCTCGGCCAAGTCCGGCCGCAACCCGCAGTACCAGGCGATCCTGCCGATCCGCGGCAAGATCCTCAACGTGGAGAAGGCCAGGATCGACAAGATCCTGCAGAACCAGGAGATCCAGGCGCTGATCTCCGCCTTCGGCACGGGCGTGCACGAGGACTTCGACATCGCCAAGCTGCGGTACCACAAGATCATCCTCATGGCGGACGCAGATGTGGACGGCCAGCACATCAACACCCTGCTGCTGACCTTCCTGTTCCGCTTCATGCGGCCGCTGGTGGAGGCCGGGCACGTGTACCTGTCCCGCCCGCCGCTGTACAAGATCAAGTGGGGCCGGGACGACTTCGAGTACGCCTACTCCGACGCCGAACGCGACGCGCTGATCGAGCTGGGCCGGCAGAACGGCAAGCGGGTCCGCGAGGACTCCATCCAGCGCTTCAAGGGTCTCGGCGAGATGAACGCCGAGGAACTGCGGGTCACCACCATGGACGTGGACCACCGGGTGCTGGGCCAGGTCACCCTGGACGACGCGGCGTTGGCCGACGACCTGTTCTCGGTGCTGATGGGCGAGGACGTCGAGGCGCGGCGCTCCTTCATCCAGCGCAACGCCAAGGATGTCCGCTTCCTCGACATCTGAGTCGGCCTCCAGCAGCCGCAGCTCGAAAGGACTTTGACCACCCATGGCCGACGACACCACCCCTTCCCCCGGCGCGCCCGAAAACCAGGACTTCCCCGAGGGCGCCGCCGACACGGACACCACCCTGCGGATCGAGGCGGTCGGCCTCGAGACCGAGATGCAGCGCAGCTATCTCGACTACGCGATGTCCGTCATCGTCTCGCGCGCGCTGCCGGACGTCCGTGACGGCCTGAAGCCCGTGCACCGCCGCGTGCTGTACGCGATGTACGACGGCGGCTACCGCCCCGAGCGCGGCTTCTACAAGTGCGCCCGCGTGGTCGGCGACGTGATGGGTACGTACCACCCGCACGGCGACTCCTCCATCTACGACGCCCTGGTCCGGCTGGCCCAGCCCTGGTCGATGCGCATGCCGCTGGTGGACTCCAACGGCAACTTCGGCTCGCCCGGCAACGACCCGGCCGCGGCCATGCGCTACACCGAGTGCAAGATGGCGCCGCTGTCGATGGAGATGGTCCGGGACATCGACGAGGAGACCGTCGACTTCCAGGACAACTACGACGGCCGCAACCAGGAGCCGACGGTGCTGCCGTCGCGCTTCCCCAACCTGCTGATCAACGGTTCGGCCGGCATCGCGGTCGGCATGGCGACCAACATCCCGCCGCACAACCTGCGCGAGGTCGCCGACGGCGCCCAGTGGGCGCTGGCCAACCCCGAGGCCACCACCGAGGAACTGCTGGACGCCCTGGTCGAGCGGATCAAGGGCCCCGACTTCCCGACCGGCGCCCTGGTGGTGGGCCGCAAGGGCATCGAGGACGCGTACCGCACCGGCCGCGGCTCGATCACCATGCGCGCGGTCGTCGAGGTCGAGGAGATCCAGGGCCGGCAGTGCCTGGTGGTCACCGAGCTGCCGTACCAGGTCAACCCGGACAACCTCGCGCAGAAGATCGCCGACCTGGTCAAGGACGGCCGGGTCGCCGGCATCGCCGACGTCCGCGACGAGACCTCCTCGCGCACCGGCCAGCGCCTGGTGATCGTGCTCAAGCGCGACGCGGTCGCCAAGGTCGTGCTCAACAACCTCTACAAGCACACCGATCTGCAGACCAACTTCGGCGCGAACATGCTGGCCCTGGTGGACGGGGTGCCGCGCACCCTGTCGCTGGACCAGTTCATCAAGCTGTGGGTGACCCACCAGATCGAGGTCATTGTCCGGCGCACCCGGTTCCGGCTGCGCAAGGCCGAGGAGCGGGCCCACATCCTGCGCGGCCTGCTCAAGGCGCTGGACGCGATCGACGAGGTCATCGCCCTGATCCGGGGCAGCGACACGGTCGAGATCGCTCGCACGGGCCTGATGGGCCTGCTGGAGATCGACGAGATCCAGGCCAACGCGATCCTGGAGATGCAGCTGCGCCGGCTGGCCGCCCTGGAGCGGCAGAAGATCGTGCAGGAGCACGACGAGCTGCAGGCCAAGATCACCGAGTACAACCGGATCCTGGCCTCCCCGGAGCGGCAGCGGCAGATCATCAGCGAGGAACTGCAGGCCATCGTCGACAAGTTCGGCGACGACCGGCGCTCGAAGCTGGTGCCCTTCGACGGTGACATGTCCATCGAGGACCTGATCGCCGAGGAGGACATCGTCGTCACCATCACCCGTGGCGGCTACGTCAAGCGCACCCGTACCGAGGACTACCGCTCGCAGAAGCGCGGCGGCAAGGGCGTGCGCGGCACCAAGCTGAAGCAGGACGACATCGTCGACCACTTCTTCGTGACCACCACCCACCAGTGGCTGCTGTTCTTCACCAACAAGGGCCGTGTCTACCGCACCAAGGCGTACGATCTGCCGGACGCCGGCCGGGACGCCCGCGGCCAGCACGTGGCCAACCTGCTGGCCTTCCAGCCCGACGAGCGGATCGCCCAGATCCTGGCGATCAAGGACTACGACGCGGCGCCGTACCTGGTGCTCGCCACCAAGTCGGGCCTGGTGAAGAAGACCCCGCTGAAGGACTACGACTCCCCGCGCGCGGGCGGCGTGATCGCCATCAACCTGCGCGAGGCCGACGTGGAGGGCGGCTTCGACGAGCTGATCGGCGCCGAGCTCGTCTCCGCGGCCGACGACCTGCTGCTGATCAGCCGAAAGGCGCAGTCCATCCGGTTCACCGCCGACGACGACGCACTGCGCCCGATGGGCCGGGCCACGTCGGGCGTGAAGGGCATGAGTTTCCGTGAAGGTGACGAACTCTTGTCCATGAACGTCGTCCGGCCGGGTACGTTCGTCTTCACGGCCACCGATGGCGGCTACGCCAAGCGCACCCGGGTCGACGAGTACCGGATCCAGGGGCGCGGCGGGCTCGGCATCAAGGCCGCCAAGATCGTGGAGGACCGCGGCTCACTGGTCGGGGCCCTGGTGGTCGAGGAGAACGACGAGATCCTGGCCATCACCCTGAGCGGTGGCGTGATCCGGACGCGGGTGAGCGGCGTGCGCGAGACCGGACGTGACACTATGGGCGTTCAGCTCATCAACCTCGCCAAGCGGGACGCGGTGGTCGGTATCGCGCGGAACGCGGAGGCGGAGGAAGATGCGGAGTCGGCCACCGGTGTCGTGGTCGAACCGGAGGCGCCCACCACTGTGGCCGGCGCCGCACAGCAGGACATTGCGGCCGGGGGCGAGTCGCCCGCGGCCGGCGAACCGGAGGAGTGAGCCGTGAGTGGAGCCACGGGCGCCTCGGGCGGCCCCGGCAATACCGGAGGCGCCCGTGGCTCGGCCGATCGGGGCACTCCGCACGAGGGGGGTTACACCGTGACGGACACCCGTCAGTCGGCGCAGCCGCACCAGCCGCCGTCCGCGTACGCGCCGCCGCCCACGGGGGCGCCGGGGAGCGGCTCGAGCGGCCTGACCGGCACCATGGGGTCGGGGCAGTCGGCATCCGGCGTGCGCAAGCCCAGGCCGGCGGCGGCCAAGGCGGCGCCGCGCACCCGCAAGGCCCGCCTGCGGGTGGCCAAGGCCGACCCGTGGTCGGTCATGAAGGTGAGCTTCCTGCTCTCCATCGCGCTGGGCATCTGTTCCATCGTGGCGATGGCCGTGCTGTGGATGGTGCTCGACGCCATCGGGGTGTTCACCACGGTCGGCTCCACCATCAGTGAGGCGACCACCTCGCAGCAGGGCGGCAAGGGCGGCTTCGACCTGGTCTCCTTCCTGTCCCTGTCCCACGTGCTCATCTTCACCACGGTGATCGCGGTCATCGACGTGGTGCTCGTCACCGCGCTGGCCACGCTCGGCTCCTTCATCTACAACATGTCCGCCGGCTTCGTCGGCGGCGTCGAGCTCACCCTGGCCGAGGACGAGTAACCGATTTGGGGCAGCGCTGCTCGTGCGCTAATCTTTCGGTGCAGCGCGGGGCTATAGCTCAGACGGTTAGAGCGCTTCCCTGATAAGGAAGAGGCCACAGGTTCAAGTCCTGTTAGCCCCACCAGCGAGAGAGCGAGGCAGGTCCGCGGGAAGCGGACGTGCCTCGCTCTTCTTTTTGCTCGGCTTCGCCTCGCGCAGCGGGGGCTTCGCCACTCGCACCTCCCTCAAGGGGCGGGCCGAACCCGATACGTGCCCGGGCCTCTTTGGTGTGCGGTAGGGGGCGCCCGTATAGTCGGGCAGGTCAGATGGCTCGTCCCAGAGATGAAGAGGAGGTCGCGCGGTGAAGAAGTTTCTGCTGATCGCACTGGCTGCCGTCGCCGGGTTGTTCGTCTACCGACAGATCCAGGCGGACCGCGCCGAGCAGGACCTGTGGACGGAAGCGACTGACGCCGTCCCCGCGGGTTCCGGCTCCGGCTCGTAGGACCCGCTGATCGCGGCGCCGGACGACGAGCGCCCGCCAGTCTCGAAGGCCCCGGCCGCACATCTTTGTGCGACCGGGGCCTTTGTCGTGCCCGAGCCTTCGTCGTGCCCGAACCCTTGTCGTGCCCGACTCTTTGCCGTGCGCGAGATTTGGCCGTACCCGGGGACCCGTACCGGCGGGATGCCCGTACGCTCTGTTGCCGTACGGTGACAGGCGCCGCCCTCGGGTGCGCGCGGTCCGTGGTCCCGGCGGTACGGGGGCCGTGGCGGCATCGGGACCCGAAGGGGTGGGACATGAGGCGTACGACATACACCGGGGCGGTGCTGCTCGCGCTCGCCGCTCTTATGGGCTCCGGCGCCCCGGACGCGTCCGCCGCCCCCGGGGGTACGGGACAGGGCGCGTGGCAGCCGGCCGGGACCCCGCTGGCCGGGAGCACCAGCAGCGCGGGCCGGCCGGGGATGCGGGCCGCGGTCACCTACCGGGACACGATCGGCCCCAACGAGACGAAGTTCTACGGGATCACGCTCGACGCCGCGTCCTCCGCATACGCCTCGGTCTTCGCCGTGCCGCGCCCCGGGGCCAGGGTGACCTTCGGCGACGGCATCGATCTGCGGCTGGTCTCCGCCGACGGCGCCGACTGCGACGCCCAGGACGCACACTTCCAGGACGACGACCCGCGCCCGGTGGGCACCGCGGTCGCGCGTACCACCGGCAGCGGGCGGCCGTGCCAGGAGGCCGGGGGGTACGCGCTACGGGTGCACCGCAGCAGCGGGGGCGACTCCGACCCCGCCGCCTGGCCGCTGGAGTTGCGTTACGTCCTGGAGCCGCCGCTGCGGGCCGGCGCCACCCCGCAGGCCGCCCCGTACTACCCCTCCTCCGCCGCCACTTTGCCCACCGGCGGTGTCGAGCACCCGGCGGCCGGCGGAACCTCCCCGCGGACCGCCCCCGCGCTGGGCGCCGGGGCCTGGCAGGACCAGGTGCGGCCCGGCGAGACCCGCTTCTACCGGGTGCCGGTGGACTGGGGGCAACAGGCCACCGTCTTCGCGCAGTTCGGGGGCGGCGGGGACCTCACAGGGGCGGCCGCGGGGAGCTCAGCGGGCTCGTCGGACGGGGCGTCGGGGACTTCTTCGGGGCTGACCGGCGGGTCCTCCGCCGGGTCCGCCGGGTCTTCGGGCGGGACGCCCGCCGTGTTCATCGGCTCCGGCGTGCGGCTGCGCGCGTACAGCCCGGTGCTCGCGTACATCAGCGGCGACAGCCACTCCTACGACGGCCGGTCGGTTCTGCTGCGCACCCAGCTCGCGCCGGCCGAGTACGTCAACCGTGATTCCCCCGACCCGCAGGTGGCGGCGGTCCGGTTCGCCGGCTGGTACGTCTTCGCGGTCACCGTGCACCCGGGGGTGGCGGAGGTCGCCGGGAACGGCGCGGTGCCGGTGACCCTGCGGGTGGCGGTGGCCGGTACGGCTGCGCACGCGCCGGCGTACGCCGGTGATCCGCGGCAGGCCGGGATCGGGCTGGACGCGCCGCCTCCCGGCTCCTCGTCCTCGTCCTCGCAGGCCTCGCAGGGCGCCTCCGGCTCGTCCTCCGCGGCGGCCGCGGGCCCGGCCTCCCCGCACGCGCGGGGCCTGCGGATGCTCGGCTTCTCCGCCATCGGTACGGGCACGGCGCTGGTGCTGGGCTTGGCGCTGTGGGCGGTGGTCGCCCGGCGCTGGGCGCGGCGCGGGGCGGGGGACGCTGCTCGGGGTACGGCGGGGGGCGCGGTGGGGGCTGCCGCGGTACGGCGGGGGCGGTAGCGGCTGGCTCACGCCTTCTCGCGCTGGGGCGTACGCCGGGCGCGTAATCCGTATCCCGCTGCTGCGTACCCCACGTACCGCCGCTCGTGCTGCTCGGGCCGGTCAGGAGGCCGCGGCGAGGGCCACGAAGCCGACCGCGAAGCAGATCGCGGCCAGCACCAGCACCGGGATGACCACCTTGACCGGGGGGCCGGGCCGCTTCCGGCGCACCGGGAGCTCGGCCGAGGCCGTGTCCTCGGCGGGGTCCGCAGCATCCGCGGCGTCCGCGTTGGGCGCATCCGATGACGGGACGGGTTCGGCCGCGGGGTCGTCCGGCTGAGGCTCTGCCTGAGGTTGGGCCTGCGGCGGGGCTTCGGGCCGGGCCTGCGGCTGTCGCGGGAAGGGCGGCGGCGTGGGCGGTTCCGCCGGCCGGGGCGGGACCTGGACAGGCGCCGGGGAAGGCGTCGAGGCGGGCGACGGCAGCGGGGTCGGGGGAGGCGTCGCGGGTACGGGCGGCGCGGCCGGCATCACTGGCAGGGGGGTACCTGGCGTATGCGGCGCGGTCAGGGGCGCGGGAGGTACGGCCTGCCCGGGGGCGTACGCCGGCGCAGGGCTGGGCGGCGGCACCGGTCCGGGCGGCGGCGGCACCGGCGCCACCGGGTCCGCATGTGTCCTGGTGTGCGTGACGGGTGCCTGGGCGGGCTGGTACGCGGGCTGCGGCGCCGCGTGCCGGCCGGGGGCGCCGGGCGGTCGCGGCGTGATCGGTCGGCGGGCCGGGGCCAGCGGACCGTCCGGCCCGAAGCCCTCCGGCAGTTGGCCGATCTGGTCGAAGATCTCGACCGGTTCCTCGTCCTCGGGCGGCGGCGGTATCAGCTCCAGGGCGGCGGCCAGCGCCTTGCGCGCGCCGGTCGCCGTACGGAACCGCACGTCCGGGCTCGGCTGCAGCAGTGAGCCGATCACCTGCCACAGCGCGTCCGGCACGCCCAGCGGCGCGGGCGGCATCCCGGCGGCCAGGAACCGTTCCCGGATCGCGTCGGCGTCCGGCCGCTGCCCGCTGAGCAGGTAGAGCGAGACGAGCCCGACCGCGTACAGGTCGGCGGGGAAGTCCGGTTCGGCGCCCAGCAGTTGCTCGGGGGCGAAGTAACCGGGCGTTCCCACCACGTAGTTGGCCTCGGTGAGCCGCGGGTCGCCCTTGCGCATGGCGATGCCGAAGTCGGACAGCCGGACGTGCGGAGTGCCGGTGCCGGTCGCCTCCAGCAGCACATTGGCCGGCTTGACGTCGCGGTGGATCACGCCCTCGGCGTGCACGGCGCCCAGCCCGGCCAGCAACTGGTCCAGCAGCACCGCCACATAGTGCGGGCGCAGCGGCCCGTAGTCGCCGACCAGGTGCGACAGCGAACCGCCGCGCACCAGGTCCATGGTGAACAGAACCTTGTCGTCGTCGGCGGCCCAGCTCGCCGGGGCCAGCACGTGCGGGTGGTCGATGCGCATCGCCTGCTCCCGCACGAAGCGCAGCAGCGAGTGGGCGTCGCTCTGCTGGAGCACCTTGGCGGCCACGTACCGGCGCCGCCGCTGGTCCCAGGCGCGCCATACCGCGCCGACGCCGCCGCGTCCGATCGGGTCCACCAGTTCGTACCGGCCCGCGAAGAGCTCACCCATGTCGTGCGGTCCGCCCCTTCTTGCCGTCCGTATGTCTGTCCGCCTGTACGTCCGTGTGCAAGTCCGTGTGCAAGTCCGTGTGCAAGTCGTGTGCCGTCGGCCGGGGTGGGCGGGGCCGGGGCGGCGGTGGCCGCCGGCCGACCGGCCGCCCGTTCCGCGGACCGTACCGCGCTCCTGCCGCCCGTACGGTCAGTCCTGGTGCGCCTCGTAGTGGGCGACCGCGTCGCCGGTGCGCCCGGCGCCGTACACACGGAGGAACTCTGCCAGTTGCGGGTGGGCGGGCGCGAGGGTCAGCGCGGCCCGCTCGATCTCGCCGGCGGAGGCCACCGACCGCAGCACCGTCTGTATGCCGTGCACCACCTGCCGCGCGGGGACACCGCCGAACTCGACGGACGTCGAATGGGTGCCGGGCCCGAGCAGGGACGATCCGGTCGACTCGCGGATCTCGGCCATCCGGCCGGCCGCGTCCACGGCGTCGGCCCGCCCGGCCGCCACCTCGCCCGCCAGCTCCTGGAGCGCCTGCAACCGCTGCACCACCGCCGGGTTCCCGATCTTCGCCCGCTGCCCGCTCATCAGCTGCGACAACATCGGCGCCGACAGCCCGAGCACCCCGGCCAGGCGCACCTGGTTCAGCCCCAGCTCCGCCATGAACCGCCGGAACAAATCCCCCAACGGCTCCCCGTACCACCCGCGCTGCAGCTCCCGGGCCTCCTCCGCCCGCCGCACCGCCTCCCGCGCCGACCCCTCCATACCCGCTCCCCGTTTGCGGCTGCGAAATACGCAAACCATCCTACGTACCCCGGCTCCCCACTCGGCCGCCCTCACCAAAACAGGTACGCTGTCCCCGACACGGGGCCTTAGCTCAGTTGGTAGAGCGCTGCCTTTGCAAGGCAGATGTCAGGGGTTCGAATCCCCTAGGCTCCACCCCTCTTTTCGCTGGTCAGCGGCCCTCTCAGTGATCCGTCCGGGAGGGCCGCAAGCATGCGGTGCGGGCGGGCTGAGGGTGCCCCAGGCGTACGTCACCTGCCGCCCCCTCCCCGCTGACCTCGTTCACCCGAATGGGGTAACGGCCCTTCCTGCCGCCGGCGCGCGCGGTCTTCCCGTCAGCGGCTCGGTTTACCCGGGCGGGGAGCGGAGGGGGCCGTGAAGAGTTGGTGGAGGCGGGCCAGGACGAGGGGTTGGCCGGTGGTGGGGACGTCGTAGTGGGTGGCGCCCTGGAGGACGGCGAGGTTGATGTCGTTGCCGTTGATCAGCATTTTGTTGACCACGGCGTAGGTGACGCTGTCCGGGCTGGTGATGTCGTCGGTGCCGAAGAGCCACAGGACGGAGCCGGGGAGGAGGGCGTTCTCGAGTTTGCCCTGGTTGTCGCGGTAGAAGCGCTGGTTTTCCGGGAGGGCGTCGGGGGTGGTGCCGCGGATGCCCGGGTAGGTGTCGAGGCGGTGGTCGGGGGAGGCGGCCAGGTAGGTCTGGATGTCCTGCTTGACCAGGGGGTTCAGGTCGTCCAGGCAGGTCCGCCAGTTCTGCTGGTAGAAGCGGAGCATGTTGGGGCCGTAGATACGGGCCGGGTCGACGGCGTAGCCCGCGGCGTTCTCGGTTCTGGTGAAGTAGATGGTCTCGGCGTTGGCGAAGACGAGCTGGTCGATCCGGTGGGCGGTCGGCGGCAGTCCGGACGCCGAGGCGGTGGTGATGTCGTTCCAGAGGATCTTGTTCATCGCGGGCACGTCCGGGACCGGGGCGAGGGAGATGGTGCCGCGGTACGTCAGGCGCGGGTCGGCTGCCGCGGCTTCGCCGGAGTAGTAGGCGGCGGCGAGCGCCGCGAAGCCCCCTTCGGACCAGCCGCCCGGCGCCCACTGCCCGGACAGCGCGTCGCCGAGGACCCGCTGTGCCGCGACCGCGGCGTAGATCATGGAGTGGCCCAGGCTCGCCAGGTCGTAGTAGCCGTGGCCGGTCGGGACGCCGGCGGCCACCGGGCCGAGTCCCTCGTAATCGGGAGCCACGACGGTGATGCCCTGCTTCAGCACGGCCGCCAGCAGTTCGGCGTTCGGCCCGTCGGCCCATGTGCCGTGTTCCTGGAGCTGGACGCTCGGGGCGCACTCCGGCGCCCACCCGACCGTGCCGTGACCCCAGACGAACAGTGGCCGACCGCCGGCCGGCGACGGTCCCTTGGGGACGAACAGCATGGCCGTCGCGTTGACCTGCTTTCCCGTGAGGCCGGGCATCCGGTAGACGAGCAGCGTGCCGTCCGCCACGGCGGAGATCGCCGGCGGCACATTGCGCAGGGGCGTATGGGAACCGACCACCGATCCGCTGCTCGTCGGGCCGGCGGCCCCGGATTCCCCCGGACCGCCTCCCGCCGGGAGTGCCAGCCCCGTGGCGAGGAGGGCGGCAAGTGGCAGGGCCACCGCCGTTCTGCCCCGGGGCCGGAGTGCTCCACCGGGTCGGCGGCGCGGGAGAACGCGTCGTAGGAAGAGGGACCGCCGCAGCGGGGAGAAGCGGGTGGACCGCTCGCCCGGCGTGCCGGGTATGTCGGAATCTGCCATGCCGGAAACCCCATCAGGACGCGCATCGCGGCGGAGCCCGTGCCGCGGCAGCGCATGCTTCCCGGCGACTCCCTGGCTGCTTTCTGGCGACGCTAGGCAATACGGCCGCCCCGCGCGCGCCCGGTGCGCCACCGATGGGCCATCAGGAGGCGAGCCGCGCCCAACAGGGTGCCGAAGCCGTCCCGAAAGGCTCATCCGGCCGCCTGCCGCCACGTCGGCCGCCGCGCGATGTGCCAGCGTCGCCACCGGACGCTCACGCGAGCGGGGCAGCCACCGGCACCGGGCGGGCAGGAGGAGACAGGCGATGGCGCAGCGGCAGCAGCACCTGCCGGTTCGTGGCGGGACGGCGCGACGTGTCCTCGGCGCCGCGGGAGCCCTGCTGCTCGCGGCCGGACTCGCCGCCGCCGGCGGCGTACCGCGGGCCGCGGCGGATACGGACGCTCCGAGCGCGCCGCGGTTGTGCGCGACCCGGCCGGCCCCCTCCTCCGGCACCGCGCAGGGCCCGGTGCTGGACACGAAGGGCAGCGGCGTATGGAGCTTCGTCTCCGCGCCGGGCCTTCACCCGATGCGGGTCGGCGTCACCACGCGCCGCCCCGGTAGGGCGCCCGGGCAGATCTTCGTCGCCCCGTACACCATCGGCACCACGATGACCGGCCAGACCGGAGCGCTGATCGTCGACGACGCCGGAGACCCCGTCTGGTTCCGCCCGCTGCCCTCCACGAGCCTGCAGAACGCCGACTTCACGGTGCAGACGTACCGCGATCCCCGGACCGGCACCGGGCAGCCCGTGCTGACCTGGTGGCAGGGGTCCATCGCCATTCCCCCGCAGTACACGAACCTGCCGGGCGGCGCGCCGGAGCCCGGCGGTTGCTACTACGTCTACGACAGCCACTACCGGCTGCTCAGCACGGTCTTCGCCCGGCACGGATTCAGCGCCGACGAGCACGAGTTCCTGCTGACCCGCAGGGGGACCGCACTGTTCCTCGCGACCAGGCCCGTACCGATGGACCTGACCCGATACGGCGGCCCGGCGGACGGAGCGATCCTGGACAGCGAGATCCAGGAGGTCGACCTGGCCACCGGCCGGCTCGTCTTCTCCTGGGACATGCTGCGCCACGTGGACCCCGCCCTCTCCGAGGTGCCGGCCTCGGACGCGTCGTCCTCCGGCGGGGTCTGGGACGCCTACCACCTCAACTCGATCGACGAGGGGCCCGACGGCCGGCTGCTGCTGTCCTCCCGGAACATGTGGGCGATCTACCAGATCTCCCGGGGCACCGGCCGGATCCAGTGGCAACTGGGCGGCAGGCGAAGTGACTTCACCTTCGGACCGGGCGCGGACTTCTACTGGCAGCACGACGCCCGCTACCGCCCCGGCAACCGCATCAGCATGTTCGACGACGGCTGCTGCAACCAGCCCGACGGCACCCCCGAACAACAGTCGCACGGCCTGATCCTCGACCTCGACTTCCGCGACCACCGCGCGACCACGGCGAGCACGTACTACCACCGGCCGCCCCTGTTCGCGGCCTCGCAGGGCAGCACCCAGGCGCTCCCGGGCGGCAACGAGTTCGTCGGATGGGGCCAGGAGCCGTACTACTCGGAGTACGCCGCCGCCGGGAACACCGAGAACGACGCCCGGCGCAACCTCCTCTACGACGCGAAGCTGCCCGGCTCCGACATCTCCTACCGGGCCTTCCGCATTCCCTGGGTCGGCCGCCCCGCCTACCCGCCGAGCGCGGCGGTCCGGCCGGCGAGCGGCGGCCGGAGCGTCGTCTACGCATCCTGGAACGGCTCCACGCTGACCCGAGGCTGGCAGGTCCTCGCAGGACCGAACCCCCGCACCCTCTCCCCGGCCGCCCCACCCGCCCCCCGCACCGGCTTCGAGACGGCCGTCACCACCGGGAGCCGGGGCCCGTACTTCCAGGTCAGAGCCCTGGACGCGAACGGAAAGGTGCTCGGCGTCTCCCGTGTCGTCCGAGCCGGCCACCGCTGACGGCCCGACGGCGCCCCCGGTTCAGGGGTGCCAGCGGGGAGCCTCGTCGTCGGAGAGGTCGGGGCTCCCGAAATGGAAGGGTACGGAGAGGTGGCCGGCCAGTGACCGGCCGGCCCGGTCGGCGGCGTACGAGTGGAGCCCCGACTGCCGACGTTGAGGGGAACTGCCGGTGTTCGGCGGTCACTTCGGCTGATGTACGGAAAAGTGGCGCAGCCTTTTGGTACGGATAGGGGCACAAGGTCCGGCTCCGGGAGGGGGCTCGTATGGGTGTGCTGGACGACGACAGGGCTGAGCTGCCGACGCGTGAGGCGGTGCTCGGGCAGGCGGTGCCCTTTGATCCGGAACGGTGGCGGAAGCTGCTGCCGGACAGCGGGTGGTGGCCGGGGGAACTGGACGAGTGTCCGCGGGAGGGGCTTTGGCCTCGGGTGGACCGCAGGACCGTGTTCGGGATCGCCCAGCGGGCCGAAAGCCTGGAAGGCCGGCGTCATCTGCTGGTCGCGGCCCTGGTGTGGGGGTCGGGGACGAAGGCGCGGTCGGTGAAGCGGCGCGGGCGGATCTTTGAGCGGGAGTGCGTGGCCAAGGTCGACAAAAAGCTCGGGGACGCGCTCAAGACGCTGCACGAAAAAGGCAGCAGTGCGGCCTACTTCGGGTTCAACAACAACGATCACCAGCGCATCGCCTACCTCGGACCCGCCTTCTTCACCAAGGTGCTGTACTTCGCCGGCCACGACAGCCGTACGGATCTGCGTCCGTTGATCCTGGACAGCGTCGTCTCGCGGACGCTGCGGCAGGCGAAGGCCGTCGACGGTACGTGGCCGGGGTACGGGTGGACGACGCCGCAGTACACCCGCTACCTGGAAGTCGTGCACGAATACGCCGAGCGGCGCGGGGTGCTGCCCGACCAGGTGGAGGCGGCGCTGTTCGCCCGGGGGAAGGAGAAGGGCCGGCAGAAGGGGCAGTAGAGGCCGAGGCTCAGGGGGACTCGGGGGGAGCGGAGCGCCAGCGGAGGGTGATGTCGAGGTGGGCGCCGGCTTTGGCGTTGGCGATGACGCCGCCCAGGGAGGCGTCGAGGACGACGCCGAAGGAGACCTCGATTTCTTCGGGGTGGTGGGGCAGGGCGCGGAATTGGGCGATGACCTCGGAGGCGGCGGAGGTGATGGGGGTGAGGGATTCGCGCAGGGTGCGCTGGGCGCGTTCGAGGTGGGTGCCGAGGCCGACGACGCCGCTGCCGGAGCGGGCGGTGGGGGCGACGATCACCTCGGTGCCGTCGGCGAGGGTGAAGGCGACCGGTTCGGACATGGCGAGGGGCTCCTGGGGCTGAGGCGGGGTTACTGCGGGGCGGCGCAGAGTGCGGCGGGTGGTACGGGGGAGCGGGGCTGCGCGTGCTGGACGGCGTCCAGGCCGGTCAGGAGGTCGGCGAGGCGCTCGGCGCCGGTGGTGTAGCGGAGGACGGCCCGGTAGAAGGCGGCGGACACGTCCGGTTGGAGGACGTCGGCGGCGCTGAAGCAGAGGGTCGAGCCGGAGTGCGGCTGGAGTATTCCGGCGATCCGGCGCTGCACGGGGTTGTCGGGGTACGCGGTCGGCTTCACGCGGCTGTCGGCGGAAAGCGCGTAGCCAAGGGGCTGGTTGACCCACAGGCGCTGGGCGTCGTCGGTGGCCAGGTAGCGGAGCAGGGCGGTCGCGCTCGGGTTGCCGGTGGTGAACATGCCCACGAAGTCGGCGGAGACCTCGAGTCGGCGGTCCGGGGAGAACGGCACGTAGTCGTAGTCCCGGCCGGGGGTCTGCGCGGCCGTGAAGCCCATCGCGGCCAGGCCGCCGTGCGCGAGGGAGCAGGTGGGGTGGGGCGGCCGCATCCCGGCCGCGGCACTGGCGAACTCCGTGGCCGCGGCCCCGGAGACGCTGTCGGCGACCTGCTGCCGCCAGGCCGTCCAGGCTGCCGTGACCTTCGCCGAGGACCAGGGCAGCCCACCCGACAGCCACTGCTCGTACCCGTCGGTGCCGTTCCGGCCGAGCAGGATGTCCGCGATCCAGTCCGCGCCGGGCCATCCGGAGGTCGGGCCCGACGCCAGGCCGAGGCACCATGCGTGCGGGTCGCGCTGTGACAGTTGCCGCAGGTCGGCGGGGCGCTGCGGCGGCGCGGAGCCCCCGGCGGCCGGGTCGTACCAGATCAGGCTCTTCACGTCGGCCTTGACGGGGACGGCGTAGACCCTGCCGCCGACCGTGGCCAGCCCGCGGAACGGCTCGACGAAGCCGTCGAGGGAGAGGCCGAGCGGGTGCAGTTCCCCGGACGCGGCGTAGCCGTCGATCGCCCCGACGCTGGACAGGACGGCCAGGTCCGGCGGGGCGTGCGCGGCCACCGCCGCGTCGAGCTGCTGCGTGGTGGCCCGGGTGACCTGCACGTCCACGCCGATCCCGGTGTCCCGCTCGAACTTCTTGACGACCTGGTAGAAGGCCCGGAATTCGGCGCCGCTCCAGGGGACCATGATCGTCACCCGCTGCTGCGCGCCCGAACCGCCGCCGCACGCCGCGGCCGTCAGCAGCAGCCCGAGGGCGAGGACGGCGCGCACGAGCCGGCCGGCCAGGGCACGGGCGTACGGGCCGCCGTTACGCGCCGGGCGCACGCGGGCCCGTACGAATCGCCGCGCCCCTTCACGTGCCGACGACCGTACCGATGACCGTACGAACCCGCCCCGCACCGCCGCCCGTATCGGAACCCGCACCGGAACCCGCACCGCAACCCCCCTCATGACCGCGGGAAGCGGTACTCGGCCAGCCGGGGCCGGTACGCGAGGTAGGCCAGGACGCCGGCGGCGGTCAGGGCGCACAGGGCGACGGTGGTGGTGACCGGGTGGCCGGCCCGGGGGTGGGCGGACAGGTGGGCCGCGTCCAGGTGGCACAGGACGCCGGTGGTGATGCCGACGGCCGCGGTGAGGGCGGCCGCGGCGATCAGCCGGGGGTCGGGCCAGCGGCGGAAATGGCGGGCCAGGACGTATCCGGTGGCGGTGGTGAGGAGGAGGACGGCCAGCGCCGGGCCCAGGATCAGGGTCCAGGGGACGGCCGGGCTCAGCCAGCCGGAGGAGCGCTGGTGGGAGAGAGCCGCGTTCTCCAGGACGCGCAGGTCGGTCAGGGAGGAGGTGAGGCCACCGGTGTCGGGTATCGGCGTGGTCCCGTCGCGCTCCTGGGGCGCGGTCAGGGCGCTGTGCACATCCGTGATGCCGACCACGCCGGCGGGCGAGGTGTCCTGGACGGCGGTCTCGGCGAGCGTCTGGCAGGTGATCAACTGGCCCTGTACGAACTGGATCTGGGTCCGCCCGCGGTCCCCGGCCGCATTGCCCTCGGCGGCCAGCGTGACATCGGTGTTGACCTGAGCGGTGTCGTTGGCGAACTCCGTGCCCGTGCCGATCAGCCCCACCTGCCTGGTCCCGAACGACCTCGTCAGGGCCCTGTCGGCGCCCACCGCGGCGTCGTGGGCCGCGTCGATCTCCTGGACGGCCAGCCGGGTGTGCCGGGCGTCGGCGATCCGGTGGCCGGCCTGGACGGCCGCCGTCACGTAGAGCAGCGCGGTGACCGCCACAGTCGCCAGTACGCCGTTGCGCAACCAGCGCAGCACCCGCGCCGGATGGGTCGCCCGCAGTTCCCCGTACCACCCCGCGACCACGAGCAGCGGGGAGCGCCGGGCGGAGGCGGGGGCGGTGGCCGCGCTCACGACGCGTCCGCCGGGAAGCCGCGGCCCGAGTCGCCCGCACCCTCCGCACCGTCCGCGCCATCGGGACGGCCGCCGCCGTTGGGCGCTTCGGGCCGGACCTCCGCATCCAGCCGCGCCCCGCAGTTCTCGCAGAAGAGGAGTACGGCCGCCGTGGTCGTCGTACCGCAGCGCGGGCAGCGCACGCGGGACGGGGTCGGGGACGGAGCAGGGGCGAGCGGGTCGTGGGGGAGGCCGGCGCCCGGCCGGGCGGTGCCGGTCCTGGTCGAGTCCAGGCCGAGCCGCTGCATCTCGCCGCGGGTGACGTCCGGGCGCAGGCGGGGCGGGCCGCCGCCGGGGTCGCCGCCACGGTCGGCGTCAGGCTCCGGGTCGGCGTCGGCTTCGGCGAGGGACCGCAGCAGCCCCAGCCGTACGGCGTCGCCGAGACGTTCCGCCAGTTCCAGGGCGAGCCGCAGTTCGTGGTCGGCGCGGACGGTGTCGCGCGCCTGCCAGGCGTCGGCGCAGGCCCGCATGGCCATGCCGAGTTCGCGTTCGCTTTCCACCCGGGTGAGGCTGTCGGGCACCAGGGTGCGGGAGCCGGGGGTGGAGCGGCGGCGGACCGCCATCGGCCGGGACTCGGCGCAGGCCGGACGCTCGCCGTCCCGCTCGGTGCGCAGCGTGATCCGGGCGGCGCGTAACTCCTCGTCCACCTCCAGCGCCTCCGGGTCGAACCGCAGCGACACCTGGTACTGCCGCACGCCCGGCGACCAGGCGCCGAGCGGGATGTGCAGCTCGCCGTCCCGCGGCTCAGGGCGGCCGGTCAGGTCGGCCTGCACGGGCAGGGTCTGCCGGACGAAGCCGAGCGTGAAGTGCTCGTTGAGGCGCAGCCCCAGGTAGGTGCGGGGGACGACCAGCAGCCGGGCCTGCTCCATCAGTTCGGTGAGGTCCCGGGTCAGGTCGGACACGGCGATCACGGCCTTGGCGTCGCCGTGCAGCGCCGCGGTGATCCGCAGCAGCTCCGCGTAGTCCCAGTCCTCGCCGAGCCCGCGGGCGTCGCACACGAAACGGTCCCGGCACGCGGCCAGCACCGTGCCCAGCTCCTCCGGGGTCTCGTGCTCGTCCTTGCCGTCGGTGTAGAGCACCGCGTGGCGCACCGTGCCCTCGGCCGGAACCGTGGCGAACAGGTCGCGGGCGCAGGCCAGCCAGCTGCCGATCGCGGTGCCACCCTCCGGGAGCCGGCCCCTGATCCGGCGTTTGGCCGCCGCCTTGGCCGCGGCGTCGACGGGGGCGAGCCGGCCACCGGGCGGCCACAGCACCTCGGCCTTGTGATGACCTGCGACGATGCCCAGATACGTGCCGTCGCGCACACTGTCGACGGCCGCGCACACCGCTTCCTTGGCCGCGTCGAGCTTGCCCAGGGCCGCCATGGACAGCGAACGGTCCATGATCAGCACCTCGGCGGCCCGCGGCGCCGGTGCCGCCCCGCCCTGGACCTGCGCGTGCACGGTGACGAGCGCGTCCGCCCGCCGTGCGTCGTACGCCAGATCCGCCGTCGCCTCCACCCCGACGGTGAAACTCAGCCCTGCTGGCGACCTGTCCCCCACCCGTATCACCCGACCGCGTCGTGCCGCTGTCATGCCGCAGGCGTACGTACGGTCGCGATGCGCGGAGCAGGGGATTCGGCCGCGGCCGTGTCGTCGGCGTCCTCCGTACGACTCGACCCCGGGGTCCCCCGCCCGGCACCGGCACGCCCGTCGGCTCGATTGTGCGTGTCCGTCCGGTGACGCCGAGCTTACCGGCTGGTGCCGCGTCAGGCGCCGTGCGGGACGCGATCGGTACGGATACTCCGGCGCAGCCTGCGCCCGAGGCCGCGCCAGGGCAGCGGCGGCCGCAGCCGGTTGGCCAGGTCCACCAGGGCGGTGTACTCCCGCGCGGTCGGGGCCAGCGGCGCGACGTCGCGGACGACGTCCGACAGCAGCAGCCGGTCTCCGGCGAGCAGGCCCCGCGCGTACCGGATCTCCGCCTGCAGCCCGGCCGCCCCCGCAGCGTCCAGCCCCAGCCCGGCCACCGCCTCGGCGGCCCGGTCCAGGTCATCGGCGGTGGGGGCGGCGGGTCCTGCGGGTCCTGCGGGCGGTACGGGGGCGGTGGTCGCGGAGGTGGCCGACGGTGTTGCCGTGGCTGCGGACGATGTGCCCGCGCCTTCCGTACGTACTCCCGGCGCACTTGTCGTACGTGCCGACGCCGTGCCCGAGCCTCCCGTACGTGTCCCCGCCGCACTTGTCATACGCGTCGCTCCCGTACGTACCCCTGCCGAACCCGAACCCGAACCCGAACCTTCCGTACGTACCCCCGCCGCGGGTTCGGCCTGCGGAGGCACCGTCGCCCCCACTGCGACCAGCAGACGTACGGCCGCGACGCGCGCCTCGCGTTCGAAGCGGAACTCCCCCGCCAGGCGCCGGGCGGTGGCCACCGCTTGCGCGCGGCGGCCGGCCCGCAGGTGCACCCGGGCCAGGCCGAAGCCGGCCGAGCCGAGGGCGGGGGTGGTGCCGAAGACGGTGGCGTAGTGGGACTGGGCGACGGGCAGGTCGTCGCGGAGCTCGGCGCACAGGCCGAGCGCGAGCTGGGGGATGAGCTCGCCGGGCAGGGCCTGGCGGACCTCGGTGAACCGTTCGGTGGCGGTCGCGACGTCCGCGCGGGCCAGCGCGGTGAGGCCGGCGTACCAGGAGTGCAGCCAGTGCGCGGGCGGCAGTGCGGCGGAGGCCAGGGCGCGGTCGGCGAGGTCGGGGTCGCGGCGGCGCAGGGCGAGCCGGCACTCGGCGAGTGCGGCCTCCGCCCGGGCGGCGACCGGGCCTTCGTCGGGGTCGGTCAGCGGCGTCGGCAGCGCGACGGCGATGTCCTGCGGCGGCGGTACGGCGAAGGGCGCGGGCAGCGTCAGCAGGCCGTCGCCGGACGACTGCGCGGCCGTCACCCAGTGCGCGAACGGCCGCACCTCGCCGAGCCCGCCGTGCAGCGCCTCGGGCATCGAGCCGAACAGCGCGGAGGCGTGCGCGACCCGCCTCCCCTCCGGGCCGGCCGCCACGATCTGCCGGATCACCCCGCTGAGCTGCTCGGCGAACTGACGGGCGGTGACGAACCGGCGTTCGGGCGCGTACGGGGCGACGGCCCGGTCCAGCAGCAGGTACAAGGAGTCGACGCCGGGCGCGGTACGGTCCCGCATCCGGGGCCGGCAGACCTCGGCCAGTGTTCTGCCGAGGCAGAAGAGGTCGAAGCCGGCCGTGGGGCGCAGGTGCTCCGGGTCCGGCGGCCGCCCGTCCTCCTTCGGCGGCGCGTACGCCTCGGTGTACGCCACCACCGGCCGCTCGTCGCCCATGGTGCGCACCGAGCCGAAGTCGATCAGCCGCACCCGGTCGCGCGGGCCGAGCGGGGTCTCCTCCCGGAACCGGATGATGTTGGACGGCTTGACGTCGCAGTGCAGCAGACCGCGGGCGTGCAGGTAGTCCAACGCCTGGAGGATACGGACGCCGTGCGCGAGCAGCCCTTCCAGGCGGTCGCCGGACCGCGCGGACAGGGGGGCGCCGGGCACGTACTCGAGCACCAGGTGCGGGCCCTCGGGCTCGTAGCTGAGGATGCGGACAATGGCGTCGTGCCGCAGCGCGACCAGCGCGTTCCGCTCGTCCTTGGCGGTCTGGGCGGCCGATTCCCGCTTGAGGGCCTTGAGCACCACCTGGGTTTCCAGGTTGCGGTCGTGCGCCAGGTACGCGGCCCCGTACGTTCCCGCGCCCAGCACGCGCCGCACCTCGTAGCGGTCGGCGATGGTGTGGCCGGCGGGCGGCCGGGTGAAGTCGAAGGCGGTGCCGCAGGCCGGGCAGAAGCCGACGGTACGGCCGGGCGCGTCGGCACGGCCGCGGCCGACCGGGCGGCCGCACTCGGGGTTGCCGCAGAACCGGTGGTCCTCGGGCACCGGCTCGTCCGCGGCCGGCCCCTTCACCTCCGCGCCCTTCACCTCCGGGCCCTGCTCCCCTTCTGCTTCTGCCGGCTCCGGCGGGCCGTCCCCCGTCTCCACCAGCCCCAGCCCCCACCAGGGATCGGGCCGGACCTGGGCCACCCCGACGCTCGCGCCGCCGAGCCCGCCGGTCGCAGCGGCGGCCGCACCCGCGGACGTATCGCCGGCCGTACCGCCGGATTCCGGCGAGCCGTTCGCGGTCCACGGGGCCGCACTGGCGCCTCGTGAGCGCGTTCCCGTACCGGAAGCGGGGCCCGCCCCGGAAGCTCCCTCGGACGCCTCCTTGCCGGCCCCCTTCTCGGCGGAGCCCCTTCGGCCCGAATCCGCCCCGCCCCCGAGCGGCCGCCGGTCGCACACCTCGCAGAAGCCCTGCTCGTCGATCTTGCCCCGCCCGCAATCGGGCCGGTCGCACCTGGCCACGCCGTCACCTCCCGCCGAGTCCGTCGATTCCACCGATTCCGCCGACTCCGTCACGTCCGTCGGGCCCGCCGTCCCCGCTCGACCCGCCGCCCTCGCCCGTCCCCTCGATCCTGCGGTTGACCTCGTCCGTGTAGCGACGCACCAGCTCCCGCGCGCCGGCGACGTCGATCGGTACGGTCCACAGCGCGCGGGCCGCCGGGGTGTGGAGGTCGCCCAGCGCGCGGTCCTCGGCGCCGAAGTACCGGGCGGCCCGCATCCGGTGCAGTTCCAGGCTCTGCCGCAGGTCCTCCACGTCGGCGACCTGGTGGCGCACCGCGCGGTCGTAGCGGGTGACCTCGGCGCGGGCGGCGACGGCGCGGGTGTGGATCGCGGCCGGTTCGGCGGCCGGCCCGGCGCCCTGTCCGCTGTCCCGGCCCGCGGCGAGGCGGACCCGCAGCCGGGGCGCCACGGCGGGCGGCAGGTGCGGCGCGGCGAACAGCTTCAGCCCCCACCGCGTCTGGAGCCGGGTGGCCGCCTCCTCCGCGTCGGCCAGCTGCCGGACCGCCTCGTCGGCCGCGGCGGCGGTCACACCCGGGGCGGCGGCATCGGTGAGCGGTTCGGGGTCGAGCAGCGCCTCGTGGGGCAGACCGGCCGGCGGCGGTCCCTCGACGCCCAGCACCAGGCGGATGCCGCGGGAGCGGGCGCGGGCGGCCAGCGGCGCCAGCAATTCGGTGACCAGCGCCTCGCGTTCGGCGGCCTGGTCGACCCCGCCGACGACCAGGCACACCGGCGGCTTGAGCCGCAGGAGCCGGCGGACGAGACCGTCGGCGCCGTCCGTCGCGGGCAGCGCGAACCGGTGGGCGAGGTAGTCGCACACGTCGGCGAGGGTCCTGCCGCGGGCGTCGTAGGCGGCGTCGATCGCGCCCAGGCCCAGCACGGTGTCGCCGGGGGCCGCGGCCAGTTCGGCGTCGGAGAGGGTGGCCCGCGCGGCCGGGTCGGCGGTGCGTACCAGGCGGACCAGCCAGGAGGTGCCGGTCCCGGTGGTGCCGCCGGTGCGGACGACGACGGTGCCGGACCAGGGGCCGGTGAGCAGCCGGGTGAGTTCCTGGGTCAGGGCCAGCCGCAGCGCGTCGCCGAGCACGTCGTCGGCGGCCCCGCCGAGGTGCTCGGCCGCGGCCGGCCCGAGCTGGTTGGCGCGCCTGCCGCCGGACAGCCGCTCGATCCGCGGCAGGTAGCCGACGACGGTCTCGGTGGGCAGCATCCACCCGGCCTTGGCGTCGTCGTCCACGTAGTCGCGGACCACGATGCCGATGATCCGTCCGTCGAACTCCCCGCCGACCGCCTGCACACCGGCGCCGGAGTAGCCCGGCTCGATCCACGGGCTGCCGGTGCGCACCCGGCTGAGCTGGCCCCACTCGCCCTGCCGGCCGCCCGAGCCGGACAGCTCGGCGTCCGTCCAGATGCCGTACGGCTCGGCCTGCGGGAAGCCGTAGACGCGGACCTTGCCGCCGGAGATGGGTGCCCGCCACAGGGCGGTGACGGTGCCGCAGTCGGCGGGTTCGTCCAGCTCCAGCAGCGCCACGTCGCCGCGCCGGGTGTCGCCGGTGTGCACCCAGGTGCCGGGGGCGACCCGGGCGGTGTGCTGCCACTCCGGATCGCACGCCACGCTGCTGATCCGTAATCCCCGGGCCCGCCCGCCGGGTTCGGCGTGCGCGTGCCGGACCACATGAGCGCAGGTCAGTACGTGCCGCTCGTCCAGCAGCACGCCCGCCCCGCACGGGGTCCCCTCGTCGCTGTCCACCCTGACCCGCCAGGGATCGTCGCGGTGGTGATGCGTCCCCATCCCTCAACGGTAGGGCGGCGGGCCCGGAACGGTAACCGCCCGTGAGCGTCCGGTCCTGCTGCCCGCGCTCGCCTGTTCCCCCGACGCGCGGCCGCATGTTCCACGTGAAACACGGACAAGCACGCATGTTCCACGTGAAACATCGCGCTTGCGAGCCGCTACCGCGCAGGGTCAGCCGTCGTACGCGAAGGGCCGGCTCGCGAATCGCCCACCCATGAAAAACCGCCCGCTTCCCGGGCTGCGGGAAGCGGGCGGCAGGAGTCGGGCGCGACGGGCTACTGCTCGCCCTCCTCCTTCTTGCGGGACTCGGGTTCGGAGTCGAGGCCGGCGACGTCGGCGGAGCCGTCGACCCGGCCGACGTGGGGGGCGGAGCCGTTGACGGACGTCGCGGAGTCCTCCAGGGGGTCCACGACGGTGAGCGTGGTGGCCCGCTCGTCCACCTCGGTGGCCTCGGACGGCTCGACCAGCCAGTCCGGGGTGGTCTGCTTGTTCCACCACTTCCAGGCCGCGACGGCCGCGCCGCCGGCCAGCGAGGTGACGACCAGGCCGCGCATCACGCGGCCGGCCCGCTCCCGGCGCATCTTCTGCCGCACGAGCCGGTCGATCTCCGCGGCCGTCACCTGGCCGCGCAGGGCGTGCAGCACCGCGGCGCCCCGCACGATGGCCTCGTCCTTGGCCGGCAGCGCCACCGACCTGGTGACGGCGACCGCCTGGCCGACCCGGGGCGCCGTGTATTCGGTGGCCGCCCGCGCGCTCTCCAGGGTGCGCCGCGCGGCGTTCTCCACCGCGGTCGCGGCCTTCGGCGGCACAGCGGCCATCGCCTGCTCGCGAGCCTGATCCACGCGCTCGGCGAGTTTGGCCTCATAGCCCTGCCGGGCGAGCTGCCCGGCCTGCCGGCTGTACTGGATGCCGTAAGCACCCGCCTGCCGGCCGTAGCGCACGGCGCCTTCCTTGGCCGTGGTCGCGTACGGTGCCGCCACCTCCGCGGCGTGCCGTACGCCGTCCCTCGTCACGTCGGCCGCCCGGCGCACGCTGTCGATGCGGGTCACAGGTACCTCCTCCTCGGTGGCGTACGGAATTCGCCTTTCCACCCGGTTTGAAATCATGCCCGGCCGGACCGGGTACGGCATGTGCGGCAAGGCATACGGGTCAGTGCGGCGTAGGCCGTACGGGGGCCGGCCCGGCGGCGCGGGGATCCGAACCACGGTGACCGGTGGACGTGCAAGGATGTGCACTTTCGGGCACTAAACCTGTGCGGGACCTAAGGAAGGCGGATCGTGGCCGAGCAGCTCTACGCCACCTTGAAGACCAACCACGGCGATGTCGTGATCCGGCTGCTGCCGAACCACGCGCCCAAGACGGTGGCGAACTTCGTCGGGCTCGCCGAGGGCACCCGCGAGTGGACCGACCCGCGCACCGGCCAGCCCTCCACCGCCAAGCTGTACGACGGCACGGTGTTCCACCGGGTGATCTCCGGCTTCATGATCCAGGGCGGCGACCCGCTGGGCACCGGCACCGGCGGCCCGGGCTACACCTTCGCCGACGAGTTCCACCCGGACCTGGCCTTCGACCGCCCCTACCTGCTGGCCATGGCCAACGCGGGGCCGGGCACCAACGGCTCCCAGTTCTTCATCACGGTCGCGCCCACCCCCTTCCTCAACCGCAAGCACACCATCTTCGGCGAGGTCGCCGACGACGCGAGCAAGAAGGTGGTGGACTCGGTCGTCCACAGCCCCACCAACCCGCGCACCGACCGCCCGCTGGAAGAGGCCGTGATCCACACGGTGGTCATCGAAAAGCGCTGAGAAGCGCTGAGAGGCGCTGAGGCCGCCATACCGTACGCTTCGGGAACACCGTGCCCCGTCCGCACGTCAGTCTCTGTGAACGAGCGGGCGGGGCGCCGTACTGCGTGCCCGTCGTCAGGGGAGTGGGCTTCATGGAGGACCAGGCGGTCAGCTGCTACCGGCACCCGGACCGGGAGACCGGCATACGCTGCACCCGCTGCGAGCGGCCGATCTGCCCGGAGTGCATGGTCAGCGCGTCGGTGGGCTTCCAGTGCCCGGAGTGCGTGGGCCAGGCCCACCGGATGACCCCCCAGCCGCGCACGGTCGCCGGCGGACGCGTGTCGCACGACCCGTTCCTGATCACGAAGCTGCTCATCGGCATCAACCTCGCGGTGTTCCTGTGGGTGCAGGCGGCCGGCGACAAAGTGGTCACCGACCTCGGGCTGTATGCGCAGTGCGGGACGGACTTCACCGGCCACCAGGTCTGCATCGGCGTCGCGAACGGCGAGTGGTACCGCGTCCTGACCTCGGCCTTCCTGCACCAGCAGCTCTATCACATCGGCTTCAACATGCTGTCGCTGTGGTGGATCGGTGCCCCGCTGGAACGGCTGCTGGGCCGGACCCGCTACCTCGCGCTCTACCTGGTCTCCGCGCTCGGCGGCAGCGCCCTGGTGCTGCTGGTCGCCCCCAACACACTGACCCTGGGCGCCTCCGGGGCGATCTTCGGGCTGTTCGGCGCGACCGCGGTGTTCATGCGGCGGATGCGGTACGACATGCGTCCGATCCTGGTGCTGCTCGCGCTGAACATCGTGTTCAGCTTCACCTGGGCGAACGTGAGCTGGCAGGGGCACATGGGCGGGCTCGCGGCCGGCACCCTGACCGCCGTAGGACTGGCGTACGCGCCGGCCCACCGGCGCGCGCTGGTGCAGTGGGGGACCTGTGCCGCCGTGCTCGTGCTGTCCCTGGTGCTCACCGGGGTCGCTGTGGCCCAGGTCACATCGTAGCGCCCGTGTCCTTGGCGTTGATCCGACGTTATCCACAGCGGGTAGACGGTCGTTCGCATGGTGTGCCCGGCATGTGCACAGGGTGTCCACAAGCGGTGGGCGCGGTTCCAAATCCGTCGAAAAGCCGCGGCGTCAGGCCTTAAGGCAGGCGTAAAACACCCTTAAAAGGGGCGCGAGGGACAGAAAGACCGGTGACCGGAGCACCGGCCACCGGTCGTACCGGCGTCAACCTCGTAGAGGTTATCCACAGATCTTCCGACCTTTTCCCCACTGTGGATAACCATGTGGACAACCCTGTGGGTAAGCCTGTGGGCAGGGCTTGGGCGAGCCTGTGGACAGCTACTTCCACTGGGTCGAGACGACGAACCCGCCCGCGATGAAGCCGAAGCCGACGACGATGTTCCAGTTGCCGAACGCGTTGATCGGCAGATCGCCCTGCGTCACATAGAACAGCACGATCCATGCCAGCCCGACGACGAAGAACGCCAGCATCAGCGGCGCGACCCAGCCGCGGGCGCCGAGCTTGATGACGGCCGCGTTCTTCTCCGGGGGCGGAGTGAAGTCGGCCTTCTTGCGGATCCGTGACTTCGGCACGAGGGGTTCTCCTGTCGATGCGCGCTGCTGCCGCTTCTGGGCGTCGGTTAGCGTAGTGGTTACTCGGCCTGTAAGGAGACAGGGTACGGTGACGGACTATGGAGTGGACGCCCCCACCCCCTCCTCCCGGCCTGCTCCTCGCACCGTAGCGCTGCGGACCCTGACTGCGGGAGTCTTCGCACTGGCCGGACTCATCTTCTGGACCAGCTTCGACACCGCCAAGGGCGTCGACATCCGCAGCGACGACCCGCTGCCCAAGCTCTCCGACAACGTCCGCCTGCAAAGCGCCCGCAACCGGACCCTGGAGCACCAGCTCGCGAGCATGCGCGGCGACGTCGACCGGCTGGCCCGGCAGGGCAGCGGCCTCGACCCGGCCGAGCGGCGCGGGATCGACGCCCTCGGCAAGGCGGCCGGCACCGACCCGCTCGCCGGCCCCGCGCTCGACGTCACCCTGAACGACGCGCCGCTGGGCGCCACCCCGCTGGTCCCCGGCGTCCCCGACCCGCAGCCCAACGACCTGGTCATCCATCAGCAGGACCTCCAGGCCGTGGTCAACGCGCTGTGGCAGGGCGGCGCCCGCGGCATCCGCGTGATGGACCAGCGGCTCATCGCCACCAGCGCCGTCCGCTGCGTCGGCAACACCCTGATCCTCCAGGGCCGCGTCTACTCCCCGCCCTACCGGATCACCGCTGTGGGTGACCCGGACGGTCTGCGCCGGGCGCTGAACGCCAGCCCGGCGATCCAGAACTATCTCCAGTACGTGCGGGCGTACGGCCTGGGCTGGCAGGTCGGCACCGAGCACTCCGTCACTCTTCCCGGTTACGACGGCTCCACCGATCTGCGGTACGCGCAGCCGTCGAGCTGACGCCCCGGCCATCCACCCTCGCCCGCCGACCCGGCGGGTACCTGGGAGAACGCTGTGCGGCGGCCATGAGCAGCCGGGTGAAGCGATGCCGAAGCTTTGTCCCGGCCGCGCCCCCGGGGAGCCGATCTCCCCTTACTCTGTTCCGGGGACATCGAGGGAAAGGCGAGGCATGTACGGCTGGATCTGGCGTCATCTGCCGGGCAACGGCTGGATGCGCGCGTTCATCTCGCTGATGCTGATCCTGGCCATCGTCTACATCCTCTTCCAGTACGTCTTCCCGTGGGCCGAACCGCTGCTGCCGTTCAACGACGTCACTGTGGACAACAACAGCACCACCGGCACCAACGGCCTGGGACCGCTTCTCGGGGTGACCGCCGTCAGATGACCGCACGCATTCTCGTCGTGGACAACTACGACAGCTTCGTCTTCAACCTGGTCCAGTACCTCTACCAACTCGGCGCCGAGTGCGAGGTGCTGCGCAACGACGAGGTCGAACTCCGGCACGCCGAGGAGAACTTCGACGGCGTCCTGCTCTCCCCCGGCCCCGGCACCCCCGAGGAGGCCGGGATCTGCGTCGACATGGTCCGGCACTGCGCGGAAACCGGAGTGCCGGTTTTCGGCGTCTGCCTGGGCGTGCAGTCGATGGCGGTGGCGTACGGCGGCGTGGTGGACCGCGCCCCCGAACTGCTGCACGGCAAGACCTCCCTGGTGAGCCACGAGGGGGCCGGCGTGTTCGCCGGCCTGCCCACGCCGTTCACCGCCACCCGCTACCACTCGCTGGCCGTCGAACCGGCCACGCTCCCCGACGAACTCCAGGTCACCGCCTGGACCGAGAACGGGATCGTGATGGGCCTGCGGCACCGCACCGCCCGCGTCGAGGGCGTCCAGTTCCACCCCGAGTCGGTGCTCACCGAATGGGGGCACCTGATGCTCGCCAACTGGCTCGCCGAATGCGGTGATCCGGGGGCGGTGGAGCGCTCGAGGGGACTGGCGCCCGTGGTCGGGGCGAGCGGTTCCGCCGGGAGGGCCGGGGCGTGACCACGCTCCGACCGGAGCGGCCGGCGGACGGCCCGATGTCGTACGAGGACACCGGGGAGTTCCGTGCTGTCGTGGAGTCGCTGAACGACCCGCTGAACGACCCGCTGCCCGGTCAGCGCCCGGCCCAGGCACCTGCCCCCGCGCCGGCTCCGGCACCGACTCCTGCCCCCGCCCCGGCACAGGCACAGGCACAGCAGCCGAGCCCACCGTCGGCGCCGTCCGGTGAGGCCCCCCGGCGCGCCCGCCGTGCGCACGCCCGTCCCGAGCCGGACGGATACGAGCAGCCGCCGGTCTTCGCCACGGCCCCACCGGTGGACGTACCGCCGGCGCCCGTGGCCGCGCCTGCCGACGTACGCCCGCCTGCTCATGCGGCCGCGCCCGCCGACGTACTTCCGCCGGCACCCATGGCCGCCCCGACCGACGTACCGCCCGCGCCGGCCCCCGCGCCCGCGGGCCCGGCCCCGGCCGTACCGCCGCAGATGCCGTTCGGCCCCCCGGAGCCGCCGGAGGCGTACGCGCCCGACGACGCCGTGCAGGAGACCGCGAAGCTGCCGGTGGTGAGCCTGGAGGCGCTGGGGGCCGCGGCGGGGGGCGGCCCGGAGATCGCGGTGGACAGCGGGCCCGCGCCGGTCGTGGCGCCCGCGGACGGGGGACGGGCGGCCCGGCGCAAGGCGGCACGGGCGGGCGGCGGCCACCGGGCAGGCGCCCGTACGGGGACGGCCCAGCCGGGCGCCGAGGCGGCCCTGGCACCGGGCGAGGGCGCGGCCCCGCTCAGCCGGGTGGAGGCGCGCAGGGCGCAGAAGGCCGCGAAGGACAGCCCCGCGGTCGTCCTCAGCCGGGTCGTGGGCGAACTCTTCATCACCACCGGCGTGCTGATGCTGCTGTTCGTCACGTACCAGCTGTGGTGGACGAACGTACGGGCCCACGCCGAGGCCGCCGGCGCCGCCAACCACCTGCAGAAGGAATGGAACAGCGCGTCGAACGACCCCAACCGGGCGCCGGGCGTCTTCCAGCCGGGCCAGGGCTTCGCGATCATGTACATCCCGAAGCTGGACGTCAAGGCGCCCATCGCCCAGGGCGTCGACAAGCACAGCGTGCTCGACAAGGGCGAGATCGGCCACTACGACGGCGCGCTCAACACCGCGATGCCGTGGGACAAGACCGGGAACTTCGCGGTCGCGGCGCACCGCAACACCCACGGCGAGCCCTTCCGCTACATCAACCGCCTGGTCCCCGGGGACAAGGTGGTGGTCGAGACGGCGAGCGCGTACTACACGTACCAGATCACCAGCTCGCTGCCGTCCACCTCGCCGAGCAACGTCAGCGTGCTGCAGCCGGTCCCGGTGGGTTCCGGCTTCACCGGGCCGGGCCGCTATCTCACCCTGACCACCTGCACGCCGGAGTTCACCAGCAAGTACCGGCTGATCGTCTGGGGCAAGCTGATAGAGCAGCGGCCCCGTAGCGAGGGCAAGCCGGATGCGTTGCTCAATGGGTAGCCGGACACAGTGGTGGAGCGGTGACTGAGGTCGAGGATCGCGGCAGCGAGCACAACGGGCCCGAAGGGCCGGCAGAGCACGGCGGACAGGGGGAGCAGGAGGGATTCCCGGTGGCGCGGGAGCCGCGGCAGCGGACCCGCGGCCCGATCGCGGCCACCATCAGCGTCATCGGCGAGATCCTGATCACCGCCGGCCTGATCCTGGCCCTGTTCGTCGTCTACTCCCTGTGGTGGACCAATGTGGTCGCCGACCGCCAGGAGAAGCAGGCGAGCGACAAGGTCCGCCAGGAGTGGGCCCAGACGCCGTCGATACCTGCGCGCGGCCTGGACACCAAGGACGGCATCGGCTTCCTGCACGTGCCGGCCATGGGCAAGCACTACGAGGTGCTGGTCAAGAAGGGCACGTCCACCAAGGTGCTCAACGAGGGCGTGGCCGGCTACTACACCGAGCCGACCCCCTCGGCGCTGCCCTGGGACAGCAAGGGCAACTTCACCGTGGCCGCCCACCGCGACGGCCATGGGGCGAAGTTCCACAAGATCAACAAGATCAAGACCGGCGACCCGATCGTCTTCGAGTCCAAGGACACCTGGTACATCTACCGGGTCTACAAGATCCTCGACCAGACCTCGAAGTACAACGTCGCGGTCACCGACCAGATCCCCAAGGAGTCCGGCAAGACCCGCCCGGGCCGCTACATCACGCTGACCACCTGCACGCCGGTCTACACCTCGCGCTACCGCTACGTGGTCTGGGGCGAGCTGGTCCGCACCCAGAAGGTCGACCCGCAGCGGACGCTGCCGCCGGAGCTGCGCTGATCCCGGGTACGGCTTCCGAGCAGGACTCCCGAGTAGGACGTGAAAGGGGCGGGGCCCGCACACCGTGTGCGGGCCCCGCCCCTTTCGCTCGTACCTGCCGGTACCGGTCAGCCGCCCAGGCCGCCCGGGCCGCCCTTGCCGCCCCAGGCGGTGAGCTGGATCTGCTGACCCTCGTTGAGCGGGGTGCCGGCACCGGGGTTGACGTTGATCACCCGGGCGTTGTCGTCGACCGGGTTGCCGTCCGGGCCGACCGCGCTGATCTGGAGGTTCAGGTTCAGGCCGTTCAGCTCCGCCTTGGCATCGCCCACGGTCTTGCCCTGCAGATCGCCCGGCATCTGCTGCTGCGGCTGCTGGGTCGGCGGCGGGCCGGAGGAGACGGTCAGCACGATCGGCGTGTCCAGCGTGACCGGCCCGTTCGCGGGGTCCGGGGTCTGGCTCATCACGCTGCCCGCCGGGGTCTCCGTGGACGGCTGGTCCTGCGGGTTCCTGGAGATGTTGGTGAAGCCCTGCTGCTTGAGCTGGGCGACCGCCGTGTCGTACGGAATGCCCTTCTCGTTGTCCGGCGTCTGCTTCGAGGGCTCCTGCGTCACCGTCAGGGTGATCACGGTGCCTTGGCGCACGTCGACGCCGCCGTTGGGAGTCTGGTCGATGACGATGCCCGGGTCCTGCGTGGTGGACGACTGGTACTTGACCTTGTACTGGAAGCCCTTGTTGGTCAGCGCCTGCTCGGCGTCGGCGACCTTGTCGTTGGTGACGTCCGGGACCGCCTGCGGCGGGGCGCCCTTGGAGAGCGCCACGTGGACGGTCTTGTCGGAGGGCACCTGGGCATCGGCGGCCGGGGTCTGGCTGCAGATGAGGTTCGCGTCGACGTTGGGGCAGTACTTCGGGGGGTCCTTGACCAGCGTGAGGTTGACGTTGGTCGCCTTGGTCTGGGCGTCGGCCAGCGTGCTGTTCACGAAGTTCGGCACGGTGCCGCTGTCCTTGGGGCCGCCGCCGCCGAACAGCGCCTTGCCCAGGAAGATCGCGCCCACCAGGACCAGGACGCCGGCCACCACCAGCAGCACGGTGGAGGTGCTGTTGTTCTTCTTCTGCCGCCTGCGGTCCGGCCGGTCGTCGTAGCCGTAGCCGCCGTCGTCCTCGCGCATCGGCGGCAGCATCGAGGTGCGCTGGGCGTCCGGCTGCTGCGGGAGCGCGGTGGTGGCCGCGGCGGTGTCGTACTGCTGCGGGTAGCCGTAGCCGACCGCGCCCAGGGCGGCGGTGGCGGCGACCGGCTGGCCGTCGAGCGCGGCCTCGATGTCGGCCCGCATCTCGTCGGCGGTCTGGTAGCGGTAGTTCGGGTCCTTGGTCAGGGCCTTCAGGACGATCGCGTCCATGGCCGGGCTGACCTCGGGGTCGTACACCGACGGCGGCTGCGGGTCCTCGCGCACGTGCTGGTACGCCACCGCGACCGGCGAGTCGCCGACGAACGGAGGCCGCTGCGTCAGCAGCTCGTACAGCAGGCACCCGGTCGAATACAGGTCGGAGCGGGTGTCCACCTGCTCGCCCTTGGCCTGCTCGGGGGAGAGGTACTGGGCGGTGCCGATCACGGCCGCGGTCTGGGTCATGGTCATACCGGCGTCGCCCATGGCGCGGGCGATGCCGAAGTCCATGACCTTGACCTGGCCGGTGCGGGTGAGCATGACGTTGGCGGGCTTGATGTCGCGGTGCACGATGCCGGCCCGGTGGCTGTACTCCAGGGCCTGCAGGATGCCGACGGTCATCTCCAGGGCCCGCTCGGGCAGCAGCTTGCGGCCGGAGTGCAGCAGCTCGCGCAGGGTGGAGCCGTCCACGTACTCCATGACGATGTACGGGATCGAGACCCCGTCGACGTAGTCCTCGCCGGTGTCGTACACGGCGACGATCGACGGATGGTTGAGCGAGGCGGCCGACTGCGCCTCCCGGCGGAACCGGGCCTGGAAGGACGGGTCGCGGGCGAGGTCCACCCGCAGTGTCTTCACGGCGACGGTACGGCCGAGGCGCGTGTCATGGCCGAGGTACACCTCGGCCATGCCGCCGCGGCCGAGCACCGAGCCCAGCTCGTACCGGCCGCCGAGGCGACGCGGCTCTTCCATAGCTCTGCCCTCTCCTCAAACCCGTATCAGCCGAGTTCTCATCCGTTTCGCGTTCGCGTTCATGTCCGCGTGCTTCCGCACGCCCCGCTGCCCTGCCCTGCTCGGGCATACGCTACCGGGCGTATCCCGCCCGTCCGGCCCCTGGACGCCCGCCGATACCTGACCGGTACCTGGGGGCGGGGATTTCCGCACGTGATGCTTGTCTCAATTGCTTCACGTGTGTGAGGGCTCACTGGTTCTCACTTGTTGAGGACCGCCTCCATCACGCTCTTGGCGATGGGGGCGGCCAGGCCGCCGCCGGTGATGTCGTCACGGTTGGCGCTGCCGTCCTCGACGACCACGGCCACCGCGACCGGCGAGCCCTGGTCGGTCATGGCGTAGGAGACGAACCAGGCGTAGGGCTTCTGGTCGTTGTTCACGCCGTGCTGCGCGGTGCCGGTCTTGCCGCCGACCCGCACGCCCGAGATCTGCGCCTTGGTGCCGGTGCCGGACTTGACGACTTTCTCCATCATCTGCTGGAGCTTCTGGGCGTTCTGCGCGGACAGCGGCTGGCTGAGCTTCTTGGGGCTGGTCTGGGCGATCGTGCTGAGGTTCGGCGCGACCAGCTTGTCCACCTCGTAGGGCTGCATCAGGGTGCCGTTGTTGGCGATGGCGGAGGCCACCATGGCCATCTGCAGCGGGGTGGCGGCCGTGTCGAACTGGCCGATCGAGGACAGCGCGACGTCGTCCGGCGTCATGTTCTTGTCGAAGTTGCTGGCGGAAGCCCGGACCGGCACGAACTGCTCGTTGTTGAAGCCGAACTTCTCGGCCTCGTCCAGCATGGTCTTCTCGCCCATCTCGGCGCCGAGCTTGCCGAAGACGGTGTTGCAGGAGTACCTCAGCGCGTCGACCAGCGTCGCGTTCTGGCAGGGGATGTTGCCCTCGTTGATCAGCTGGGTACGGGTGTTGGGCAGCGTGTACTTCTGCGGCGACTGGGTCGGCGCGTTGATGTCGGTGACCTTGCCCGACTCCAGCGCCGCGGCGGCCGTGACCAGCTTGAACGTCGAGCCGGGCGGGTACGTCTGGCGCAGCGCGCGGTTGAGCATCGGGTCGTCGGTGTTGTTCTTCTTGTCGAGCCCGACCCAGTTCTTCTCGTCGGTGGTGGAGTTGCCGGCGAAGGAGGAGGGGTCGTACGACGGGGTGCTCGCCATGGCCAGGATCGCGCCGGTGCGCGGGTCGATGGCGGCGACGGCGCCCTTCTTGTTGCCCAGGCCCTTGAACGCGGCCTCCTGGGCCTTGGCGTTCAGGGTGGTCACCACGTTGCCGCCCTGCTTCTGCTTGCCGGTGAGCAGGTCGATGGTGCGGTTGAAGAACAGCCGGTCGTCGTTGCCGGTGAGGAACTTGTCCTCGACACCCTCCAGGAAGGTGGTGCCGTACGCCTGCGAGGCGTAGCCGGTCACCGGCGCCCACATCGGGCCGTCGACGTACGTGCGCTTGTACTTGAAGTCGCTGCCGGTGGTCGTGGTGTGGCCGGTGATGGCGTGGCCGTCCACGATGATGTCGCCGCGCGGCTGGGCGAACTGGTTGATCGCCACCCTGCGGTTGTTCTTGTCGTTCTGAAGCTGGTCGGCCTGGATGAACTGGACGTAGTTCACCCGGGCGAGCAGGGCGAGGATGAGCAGACCGCAGAAGACCGCGACCCGTCGCAGGGGCTTGTTCACTGGCTGCGCACCACCTGGGTCGCTTCGGCGTCGGGCGAGGGAGCGGGGCTGGGGGCCGGCCGCCGGGCGGTGTCGCTGATCCGCAGCAGGATCGCCACCAGCGCCCAGTTGGCGATCACCGAGGAGCCGCCCTGGGCCAGGAACGGCATCGTCATACCGGTCAGCGGGATCAGCCCGGTCACCCCGCCCGCGACCACGAACACCTGGAGCGCGAACGCGCCCGACAGGCCGATCGCGAGCAGCTTGCCGAACGGGTCGCGGGCGGCCAGCGCGGTACGTATGCCGCGCTCGATCAGCAGCGCGTACAGCAGCAGCACGGCCATCAGGCCGGCCAGGCCCAGCTCCTCGCCGACGGTGGCCAGGATGTAGTCGCTCTTGGGGGCGATGCCGCCGATCAGCCGGGAGTAGCCCTGGCCGAGGCCGGAGCCGAACAGGCCGCCGGATCCGAAGGCGTACATGGACTGCGCGGTCTCTGTGACGCCCCCGTTGGCGGCGAGCTTCAGCGGGTGCAGCCAGTCCTGCACGCGCACCTTCACATGCGGCTCGGCGCTGCCGACCACGGCCGCGCCGCCGGCGCTGAGCAGCAGGCCGAAGACGATCCAGCTGGTCCGCTCGGTGGCCACGTAGAGCATGATCACGAAGAGGCCGAAGAACAGCAGCGAGGTGCCCAGGTCGGTCTCGAAGACCAGGATGAGCATGCTCATCGCCCAGATCACCAGGATCGGGCCGAGGTCGCGGCCGCGCGGCAGGTACAGGCCCATGAAGCGGCGGCTGGCCAGCGCCAGCGCGTCCCGCTTGACCATCAGGTAGCCGGCGAAGAATACGGTGATGATGATCTTGGCGAACTCGCCGGGCTGGAGCGAGCCGATGCCCGGCAGGGTGATCCAGATCCGGGCGCCGTAGACCGCGGGGAAGAAGACCGGTGCGACCAGTAGCGCCAGCGACAGGAACATCGAGATGTACGTGTAGCGCTGCAGGATGCGGTGGTCCTTGAGGAAGACCAGGACGGCCACGAACAGGGCCACGCCCAGGGTCGACCACAGGAGCTGGTTGGGCGCCATGGCCTTGCCGAGCCGCGGTTCCTGGTCCAGCCGCCAGATGAGCACCAGGCCCAGGCCGTTGAGCAGGGTGGCGATCGGCAGCATCAGCGGGTCGGCGTACGGCGCGAACTTGCGCACCAGCAGGTGCGCGATGCCGGCCAGGGCGCCCAGGCCCAGGCCGTAGCCGAGCAGGCCGGCGGGCACCGAGTTGTTCTTGGCCAGGCCCACGTTGGCGTACGCGAAGACCGGGATGGCCACCGCGAAGACCAGCAGGGCGAGTTCGGTGTTACGGCGGTTCGGCGCGCCGATCGAGGTGATGGTGGTGTTGCTGGTGCTCATGACGAGCCGGCCCCTCCTGGTGCTACTGCTGGCCCGTACCGCACTGTTCGGCCAATTTCTTTTCGTCGGGCGACAGGGACGGGGTGGGCACAGGGGTCGGGGTGGTCGTCGGAGTCGTGGTCGTGGGGCGGCGGGTGCCGGTGGTGGGAGTGCTGGACGGCTTGACGGGGGCGTTGGTGGCGGTGGATCCGGGCCGGCCGGCGGCGCTGCCGGTGGCTCCAGCCGCTCCGACGGCGCCGGCGCCGCCCACCCGGCTCTGCGCGGCCTTGGCGGCGGCCGCGGCCTTCGCGGCGGCGGTCTGGGCGTTCTTGGCGTCGGCGACCTTCTTGCAGACGCCCGCCTGCTGGGCCAGCTCCTGCGCCTTGTCGTTCGCCTGGCCGAGCCCGCTGACCGCGATGGTGTCCTGGACCTGCTTGCGCTGGTAGGCGGGCAGGTACTTCAGCGGGATGTCGGCGCGGTCCTCGTGCACCCGCGACAGGCTCATCCAGGCCAGCTTCTGGTCGATGCCCTGGTAGACCGCGACGTGGTCGTCCTTGGCCCCGACGTAGTACTGGGTCTGGGTCCACGCGTACGCCCCGTACAGGCCGCCGCCGACCACCGCCAGCACGGCCACGATGATCAGACTGCGCTTGAGCCAGGCGCGGTTCTTGCCGGGCTTGTCGAAGTCGGTCTCGTCGTAGGCGCCGAAGCTGCCGAGCGGGCCGCTGGGGCCGGGGCCGCTGCCGGGCGGCCCGAAGGCGCCGGTCGGGCCGGCCTGGTGCGGGGCGCGGCCGAGTTCGGAGGCCCGGCCGGCCGGGGTCTGCAGGTGGCGGGCGTCCTGGAGCTGGTGCTGGGTCTCGGCGACCGCGCCGACCACCACCGGGGTGTCGTTGAGTCGGCCGGCCAGCGTGTCGCTGTCGTCGGCGTCCAGGACGTCGGCGACGATGCAGGTGATGTTGTCGGGGCCGCCGCCGCGCAGCGCGAGCTGGATCAGCTCCTGCACCGTCTCGTGCGGTGCCTGGTACCCGGCGAGGGTGTCCTCCAGCGTCTGGTGGCTGACCACGCCGGACAGGCCGTCGGAGCAGATCAGGTAGCGGTCGCCGACGCGCACCTCGCGGATGGACAGGTCGGGCTCGACGTGCTCGCCGCTGCCGAGCGCGCGCATCAGCAGGGAGCGCTGCGGGTGGGTGGTGGCCTCTTCCTCGGTGATCCGGCCCTCGTCCACCAGGCGCTGCACCCAGGTGTGGTCCTGGGTGATCTGGGTGAGGACGCCGTCGCGCAGCAGATAGGCGCGGGAGTCGCCGACGTGCACCAGGCCGAGCCGCTGGCCGGTCCACAGCAGGGCGGTGAGTGTGGTGCCCATGCCCTCGAGCTGCGGGTCCTCCTGCACCATGTGCAGCAGTTGGTCGTTGGCGCGCTGCACCGCGTTGCTCAGCGAGGTGAGGATGTCGGAGCCGGGGATGTCGTCGTCGAGGGTGACGATGGTGGAGATCACCTCGGAGGAGGCGACCTCGCCGGCGGCCTGGCCGCCCATGCCGTCGGCGATCGCGAGCAGACGGGGGCCGGCGTAGCCGGAGTCCTCGTTCCCCTCGCGGATCATTCCCTTGTGCGAACCGGCGGCGAAACGCAGGCTCAAAGACATGCGCACCTCCCCCGTTGGCTCCGGGTACATCCGCACGCTGCCCGCCCTCTCGCTCGCCCTTGGTGGCTCCGCTCGCCCATTGTGCGACTACTTCCGCAGCTCGATGACCGTCTTGCCGATGCGGATCGGCGCACCCAGCGGGACCGGGGTGGGTGTGGTGAGCCGGTTCCGGTCCAGATAGGTGCCATTGGTGGATCCCAGGTCCTCGACGATCCACTGGCCGTCGCGGTCCGGGTAGATCCTGGCATGCCTGCTGGACGCATAGTCGTCGTCGAGCACGATTGTCGAGTCGTGCGCCCGGCCGAGCGTGATCGTCTGACCCTGCAGCGCCACGGTGGTGCCGGCCAGCGAGCCCTCGGCGACCACCAGCTTGGTGGGGGCGCCGCGGCGCGGTCGGGGGGCGGCCTGCTGCTGCCGGGGGGCCGGCCGGTCCTGCTGGCGCTGCTGCGGGGGCCGGGACCGGTCGTCCCCGCGGCGCACGGCGCGCTGGGTCACCCGGGTTCCGAACAGGTCACTGCGGATGACCTGTACCGCGACGATCACGAACAGCCACAGAACGGCGAGGAAACCCAACCGCATGACCGTGAGGGTCAGCTCTGACATTGCCCCCGCATCACCCTTCGGCTTGCCGATACACGATGGTGGTACTCCCCACGACGATGCGGGAGCCGTCGCGGAGCGTAGCGCGCTGGGTGTGCTGTCCGTCCACCACGATGCCGTTGGTCGACCCGAGATCCTGGACCACGGAGGGCGTACCCACCCGGATTTCGCAGTGCCGGCGGGAGACTCCGGGGTCGTCCACCCTTACGTCGGCTTCGGTCGAGCGGCCCAGGACCAGGGTCGGCCGGGAGATCTGGTGGCGGGTGCCGTTGATCTCGATCCAGCGGCGGACGCCGGCCGCGGGCGAGCCGGGCGCGACTCCCGTGCCGGGCAGCCGGGTGACCTGGGCCGGGCCGCGCTGCTGACCGCCGCCACCGGGGGCGCCGGGGGGCGGTGCGGCGGGCATCGGCGGCAGGCCGGCCGGGCGCGGGGGCGGGCCGGACTGCTGCTGCTGGGGGTATCCGGCGCGCTGTCCGTGCCGGCCGTAACCGTCCTGCGGCGGACCGCCCTGCGGACCACCGCCCTGATACGCGGCCGGCTGCTGGTACTGCGACTCGCTGGCCGCCAGCGTGCGGCTGCGGACCCGGTACAGCCCGGTGTCCAGGTCGTCGGCCCGCTCCAGGTGGACCTTGACCGCGCCCATGAAGGTGTACCGCTGCTGCGCCGCGTACTCGCTGACCATCGAGGCCAGCTCGTCACCGAGCTGCACCGAGTACGGGCTGAGCCGCTCGTAGTCCGGCGCGCTCAGCTCCACGATGAAATCGTTCGGCACCACGGTGCGGTCGCGATTCCAGATCGTGGCGTTGTTGTCGCACTCGCGCTGCAGTGCGCCCGCGATCTCGACGGGCTGCACCTCGCTCTTGAACACCTTGGCGAAGGTGCCGTTCACCAGGCCCTCCAGCCGCTGCTCAAAGCGCTTCAGTACACCCACCGGGCACCTCCTTCCTGGGCCTTCGTCGACATCACTTCCAGTACTGCTTACTGATCGTATCCACGCGTGGGAAAAACCAGTGGTTCCCCGATCCGCCTGGCCGGGCAGTGTCAACCCTCACACCACGCCGTGCCTGAGCGCCCCCCGGCCCACTGCGATGGTAGAGGCGGCCCAGGGGCGCGGTCCCCGGTTCGCCGCTCCCCAGTTGGTGTCCCCAGTGTCCCCCACCGGGGGCCTTCTGCGTGCCGCCGCCCCTGCCGCCCGCCTTCCGCTCGTCCGCGCTTGCCTCTCTTCTTTCCGCCCGAAGTCGCTTCCGCCGCGGGCCGTCTGCCCCCGCGTGCCGCTCGCACACCCCGCGGGCCGATGAGCTTTGGCCGCGGGCGCCGCCCGATGCCGAGCCCAGGCCCTGACGAGGGCGCTGCCGAGGGCCCCGGCCTGCCCGAGGCGCCCCCGCTCAAACGGATGTGATTCCACTCCGGCCGTCGTGCTAATCTTCTGCATGTCGGGAGGCGCTCCCGCACCACACCGGACCGGCCAGTCCACCGGAAAGTGCGAGATCCGAACGGCAGCACCCATGCGCGGGTGGCGGAATAGGCAGACGCGCTGGATTCAGGTTCCAGTGCCCGAAAGGGCGTGGGGGTTCAACTCCCCCCTCGCGCACAATGGCGGGTCTTCGCCGGTGACGGAAGTCGTCGGAGGAGGCCCGCTTATTTTTTGCCTCTCTTTTTCTCGGCGGACGTGCGGGCTGGGGTGTTGCGCGGGCTTCCGGGAATGCGCGGGGTCAGTGCGGCGGGGTCGGCCGGCTGTGCCCTGGCCGAAGACCACCGGCAGGTCCACGAAGCCGACATGGCGGGCCGTCAGGTGGAGCGTCGTGCGTCATCATGTGCGCCGGGACGTCGATGGGCCGGCTGACCGTCAGTTCCCCCGCCGCGTCCGCCCGGTGGCAGGTGTCAGGCAGGGTGACCGCCGGCTGCGGCGCCGGCCGCCATGCGGGCGCGGGCCCGGTCCGGGTACCTGGCGGTGAACAGCGCGGGCAGGACGAAGCCGGCTATCTGGACCGGGACCGAGACGGCGCTGCCCGCACCGGCCGCGCAGACGGCGGCGAGCGCGCCCGCGGTGACCGTGAAGGCGGCGGCCCACACGCCGGTCAGCACGGTGTTGATCCGCAGGAAGGCCGGGTGGCGCCACAGCTCCGGCGGGGCCTGGCGCCGGGCTGTGCCGAGGGTGAAGGGCCGCTTGACCGCGAGGGTGGCCCAGGCGGTGACGGCCAGCCAGCCCAGCGACAGCGCGCCGGTCCAGTGCTGCAGCCCGCTGTCGGTCCGTGCGAAGGCGACGGCGGTCAGGACCGCGAAATAGGCCGAGGTGCTCCATTCCAGGACCAGCGCGTCCGCGGTGACCCCGGCCCGCCGGTCCGTCGCGAGCAGCCGCAGTCCGAGGGCCAGCCCGGCCGGCGCACCCCATTGCCAGCCTGCCGCCGAGACCGCGGCGAACGCGATCCACGGCACGAACCCGCGCAGGTAGTTCATGGAAACCCTCCGAGATCAGCGATCCGGACGGCCCGGCCCGCGTGATTCCAACTCTGACATGTCGAAAGTAGAAGGTCCAGCATTGACCTGTCAAGAGTGGAAGGTAGGATGGGGTCCATGAGTCTTCGCCACGCGGTCCTGGGCCTGCTCGCCGAACGTCAGGCCAGCGGGTACGACCTGATGAAGCTGTTCGAGACGTCGCTCGCCAACGTCTGGCCCGCCACGCAGAGCCAGGTCTACGGCGAGCTGGGCAAGCTGGCCGCCTCCGGCCAGGTCGAGGTGGCCGCCGAGGGCCCGCGCGGGCGAAAGGAATACGCCATCACCGAGGAGGGACTGGCCGAGTTGCGGCACTGGCTCACCTCCACCGAGCCGGACCGGATCCGCCGCAGCGAGACGTTGCTGCGGGTGTTCTTCCTCGGCGTCCTCACCCCTCTGGAGGCCACCGCCTACCTCGGTCTGGAGGCCGAGTACGCGGCCAAGAGCCGCACCGCGCTGGAGCGGCTGGAGGGCACGGTGGACTGGGGGGACGACGACATGTCCGTCTACGGGCGGCTGTCCCTGGAATACGGCCTGCGGCTCATGACATTGCACGAGGAGTGGGCGAAGTGGGCGATCGACCGCATCCAGGCGGCACCGCCGCGCGCGGCCGCCGAGCAGGAGGACGAGCAGGACGTCCGGCAGGACCACAGGCAGACCGAGCCCGCCGAGTAGCACCGGCGACGCCCGCCGGCCCGTCGCACCGCCCGGGACGACCGCCCCGGCGCGACCCCCGGCCCCGCGACACGCGGCGCCGGCATCGGTGGCATGGCGCCGGGAACCGGGGCAGGGTGGTGTCCGTTGGTCCCAATGGGCAAAGGAATCGTCAAGTGGCGTGGCCCGCGCCGAACTGAGCAGGGAGATCCACCATGGGTGTCAGCCTCTCCAAGGGCGGCAATGTCTCGCTGACGAAGGAGGCCCCCGGACTCACGGCGGTCACCGTCGGTCTGGGCTGGGACGTACGCACGACCACCGGCACGGACTTCGACCTGGACGCCAGCGCGCTGCTGCTCAACACGTCGGGCAAGGTCGTCTCGGACAAGCACTTCGTGTTCTTCAACAACCTCAAGAGCCCCGACGGCTCGGTCGAGCACACCGGGGACAACCTCACCGGTGAGGGCGAGGGCGACGACGAGTCGATCAAGGTGAACCTGGCCACGGTCCCCGCCGACGTGGACAAGATCGTCTTCCCCGTCTCCATCTACGAGGGCGAGAGCCGGCAGCAGAGCTTCGGCCAGGTCCGCAACGCCTTCATCCGCGTCGTCAATCAGGCCGGCGGCACGGAGATCGCCCGCTACGACCTGACCGAGGACGCCTCCACCGAGACCGCGATGGTCTTCGGCGAGCTGTACCGCAACGGCGCGGAGTGGAAGTTCCGCGCGGTGGGCCAGGGGTACGCCTCCGGCCTGCGCGGCATTGCCCAGGACTTCGGCGTCACCATCTGACCCACGCCGGACCTGGCGCGGGTCAGCGATCCGCACATCTGAACACCACGGTCGGGGGGGGGGTCGCCATGCCGCCCGCCCCGACCGTTCCCCTCCGCTCTTCCGCTCTTCGGCTCCTCGGGCCTCCCGCCCTTCCGAGCCTGCGCCCTTGGGAGCCTGCGCGCGTCAGCGCGTCACGCGGCGAATCGCGCCGCCAGCGTCTTCGCCTTCACCACCGCGTCCTCGCGCGCCTTGGCCCGTGATGCGTCCGCCGCGTCGACGAGATCGGCCATGGCCGGCTGCGACCGGGCCAGCGTCAGCTCCGGGACGATGAAGTCGACCTCCGCCCCCAGCAGCCCGGTGAGCGCCTTCTCCAGGTACGTCGTCAGGAACTCGTAGCTCTCGCGCGGGGTGCCCGGCCCGTAACCGCCGCCACGCGCCGCCACCACGGTGATCGGCTTGCCCGCCACCGAGCTGGTCTCGCCGAGCGTGCGGCCGACGATGGCCACCTGGTCGATCCAGGCCTTGAGCACCGACGGCAGCGAGAAGTTGTACATGGGCGTGCCGATCACCACCACATCGGCGCGCTCCAGTTCGTCGGCCAGCGCCGAACGCAGCGCCAGCGCCTCGGTCTGCGCCGGAGTGTGCGTGTCGACCGGGGTGAGCGCGGCCACGATCCCGTCCTCGGTCAGGTGCGGCAGCGGTTCGGCGGCCAGGTCGCGGTAGATGACCGTTCCGCCCGGGTGCTGGCTCTCCCACTCCTTGCGGAAGATCCCGGTGACCTCCCGGGAGACGGAGTTCTCGTACAGGGCGGAGGAGTCGATGTGCAGCAAGGTGGCCATGGAGAGCCTCATTCAGGAAACGTCGGGATGGGGGCGCGGCAGCCGCGTACGGCGTTGTACGACGTCAGCCGTGCCGCAATTTCGTACGTAGCTATTGATAACACAGAGACTTACTTTTTTGCAGCACGTCGAGCGCGGCACGGTACCCTTGAGGCATGGAGCTGGGGCAGCAGGCGGGGGCGCGAGTGCCTTGTGCGGGCGTCGACGTGGGCTTGACCCGGGTCTTCGAGTTGTTCGGCAAGCGCTGGACCGGCCTCATCGTGGCGGTACTCACACAGCGCCCGGCCTACTTCGCGGAGATCCGCCGTGCCATCCCCAAGATCAGCGAGCGCATGCTCTCCGACCGGCTGACCGAGCTGGCCGAGGCGGGGCTCGTGGTCCGCGAGGTCGACCCGGGCCCGCCGCTGCGGGTCAGCTACGGCCTCACCGAAGCGGGCAAGGCGATCCGTCCCGCCCTCGAAGAGCTTGGCAAATGGGCCGAGCAGTACCTGCCGGAGGACAACTCCTGCACCGAGGGCGCCGAGACGGTCGCCCGCTTCCAGGCGCAGTCGTAAGACGTACGCGCACGTGGCGCCGGCCGCGTCCTACGGATGCGCCGCCGCGTCCTCGTTGTAGCGCACCAGGTACTCCGCGAACCGGCCCAGATCCGCGGGGTCCCAGTCGGCGAACCGTTCCTCGAAGGTCTGCTTGCGCCGCTCGCGGGCCGCGGCCAGCACCTCGTTGCCGCGCGGCGCCAGGTGCAGCACCTGCACCCGGTGGTCGGTCGAGTCCGTGCGCCGCTCGATGAGGCCGAGCCGCTCCAGCGCCGCCACCTGCCGGCTGACCGTGGACTTGTCCAGCAGGTAGTACGCCGCCAGGTCGGTGGCCCGGCAGCCCTGCTGCTCCTCCAGGTGCGCGAGGATCGTGTACGACACCAGGGAGAGCTCCGGGTGCATACGTGCCGCGGTGGCGCGCGCCCGGCGCGCGAACGCGGTCAGCTCGCGCTGGATGGTGTCCAGTGCCGCATCCCGTCCCGACATCGTGCCCGCGCCTCCCTTGTCGCCTGCCGCCCGCACCACCTGCAATGTTGCGTTTTGCAACGATATCAGGTGCGCGGTACGGGGGCGCGCACGCCGTATCGGGCGGGCAGCCGTAGCAGGCAGTCGTATCAGGCGGGCAGCGGAAGCTCGAACCAGACCACCTTGCCCACCGCCTTGCGGCTGGTCCCCCAGCGCCGCGACAGGTGGGACACCAGCGCCAGCCCGCGTCCCCGTACGTCGTCGGCGTCCGCGCGCTGCAACTGCGGCAGGTTGTGGTTGTCGTCGCTGACCTCGACCAGCAGCTTGCCGACCTTCATCACCCGCAGCTCCACCTCGTACGAGGCGGCCCGGATCGCGTTGGTCACCAGCTCGCTGACCAGCAGTTCGGCCGTGTCCGCCAGCCGCTCCAGGCCCCAGCGCTCCAGCTGGGCCCGGGTCAGCTCGCGCGCGCGGGCGACCTCGGATTCGTCGACCCGCAGCATCCAGCGCATCACGTCCTCGGACGGGATGCCCTCGAAGCGGGCGACGAGCAGCGCCACGTCGTCCCGGCGGTCCTCCGAATGGACGCGCGAGAGGATCTGCGCGCACACGTCCTCGGGCGTCTGCTGCGGCTCGATCACGTTCGCGCACAGGGCGGCCAGCCCGGCGTCTATGCCCTGGCCGCGGACTTCGACCAGGCCGTCGGTGCACAGCACCAGCCAACTGCCGTCCGGAACCGGGATCTCCACGGTCTCGAACGGCACCCCGCCGACCCCGATCGGGGCGCCGCCGGGGATCTGCAGCAGCTCGCTGTGGCCGTCGTAACCGGCGAGCACCGGCGGGATGTGGCCGGCGTTGGCCAGCGTCAGGGTGCGGGCGATCGGGTCGTAGACGGCGTACACGCAGGTGGCGAGGTGTTCGGTGCCGAGGCGATGGGCGAGGTTGTCCAGGTGGCGCAGCAACTGGGCGGGCGGCAGGTCGAGCGCGGCCATGGTGATCACGGCGGTACGGAACTGGCCCATGACGGCCGCGGCCTGGAGCCCGTGGCCCATCACGTCGCCCACGATCAGGGCGACCCGGCCGCCGGGGAGCTGGATCGCGTCGAACCAGTCGCCGCCGACCTGGGCCTGTCGGTCCCCCGGCATATAGTGATGCGCAATTCGGACACCGGGGATCCGGGGCGGCCGGGTCGGCATCATCGAGCGCTGCAAGGTGGCGGCGGCGCGCGATTCCTGCCGGTGCAGGCGGGCGTTGTCGATGTGCACCGCGCCGCGGGCGACCACTTCGGCGGCCGTGGCGGCGTCCCTGGCGTCGAACGGGCGGCGCCCGGGGTTGCGCAGGAAGCACACCCGGCCGAGTACGGTGCCGCGCGCGGTCAGCGGCGCCACGATCATGGAGTGCCCGGGCAGCAGCGGGGCGAGGGCGGGCACCCCCAGATCGGCCGCTATCCCGTCGGCCAGCGTGGGGTCCACCACGGGGACGAGGACCGGCTCGCCGAGCCGCGGCACGATCTCGCCGGCCGGCAGCGTCAGCAACTCGTCCTCCGGCAGCGCGGTCTCCCAGCGGCCGGGCGGCCCCTGGTGCGCGATGGCCACCCGGCGCACGTGCACGGTGCCGTGCGGCCGGTCGTCGGCGGGCGGCTCGTCGTCGGAGAACAGGTGGTCCACGATCAGGACGGAGGCGAAGTCGGCGAACCGGGGCACGGTCACCGAGCACAACTCGCGGGCGGTGGTGTGCAGGTCGAGCGTGGAGCCGACCACCGCGCCGGTCTCGTGCAGCAGGGCGAGCTGTTCGTCCAGCGCGGTGCCGGCCGCCGGGCGCCCGGGTACGTGGCCGGCGGCGGGGGCCACCGGGCCCGGGACGCCCGCGGTGGCGGCCAGCGGGGGCAGCGGAACCGCGGTGAGGGCGGCGGCGCTGGACAGGTCGGCGGGCGCCGCGCCGGTGCCGGCCGCGGTGGGGCCGGCGGGCTGCGGCTGCGTTTGCGTTGCGGACCGAGGCTGCGCCTGGGGCTGGTCGGTGTGCGGCTGGGTCTGCGGCTCGTCCTGCGGCCGGAGCAGGGGCGAAGGGTGCTGCTGGGCGGCCGGGAGTTCCCTGGGCCGGTGGGCGAGCGCGTGGGAGCCCGCGGCGATCCGTACGTACTCGTGGGGGAGGACCGGCAGCCGCGTGCCGCCGTCGATCTCCAGGGCAGGGTGGCCCAGCGGCACGATCTGCCGCACGATCCGGTCGAGCCGGCCCGGGCTGGCGCTGGGCAGCACCGCGCCGAGCCGGGCGGTCAGCGCGTGGCCCTGCGCCGGGTCGGTGGCCGGGGCGAGCACTGCGGCCACCGAGACGTCCTGCCGGACCGGGCCGTCCGCGGTGTACGGCAGCAGCCGTCCGCCGAGCGCGACGCGCAGGCTGCCGGTACGCAGCGGCTTGGCGTGCGCGGCCAGCGCCAGCAGGCTGCGGCCGCCGGGCTCCACGATCCGGTACGTCCACCACAGCACGTCCTTGACCGTGCCGTCGCGGTCGGTGGCGGCCAGGGCGCCGGACCAGGCGGACTGGGTCAGGTCGTCCAGCAGGTCGAGCGTGTCCTGGTGCGGCGCGGCGGCCGGCAGCCCGGCGATCCCGGCCGGCGGGCGCGTGGCGGTGAGCAGCCCCGAGGCGCGGTGCCCGAAGACGTGCTCCCAGCGGTGGCCGAACAGTTCCTCGGCGCCGCGGTTCCAGTACGAGATCCGGCCTTCCGGGTCGACGCACAGCACGGCCAGCCGGAGCAGGGCGGCGACCCCCGCGAAGGGGGTGCCGGCCGCGTCGGCGTGCGGGGCTGCGGTGCCCGCGCCCATTCCCGCGCCCGCGTGCGCCGGCGGGCGGTCACCGGCGGCCGGGTCCGTACGGGGGTCACCGCGGTCCGGGGCGGCGGGAGGGGCGGAAACGGCGGCGGCGCCGGTGCCGGTGGAGGCAGCGGCGGGTACGGGCCCCGGGCGGCGGTCCGTACGGGCGCGGGTCCGGGGCGCTGTGGCGGCCGCGGCCGATCCGGACGACGCGGCCGAAGCGGCGGCCGAAGCAGTTGGAGCAGCTGAAGCGCCCGAATTGGCCGACGCGGCAGCGGCAGCGGCCGCCGCAAGGTCGCGGGCCGGGTCCGGCGGCGGTGCCGGGAGGATCCGACGGTCCGTTTCCGGCCGCTCCGGTACGGCCGGGTGGGTGAGCGGCTCCTGATCGGCGCTCTCGCCATGGCCGGTGGAACGGTCGGTCTGGTGGTCTTCGTCGGTGGCGGGCGAATGCCGAGTGATCTCGTCCAACGTCGTACACCTGCGGTTCGGCGCTGAAGTAGGGTCCTGACTGGTTCTGACTCAAGGCAAGCACGAAACAGCGGGCCGGGTCGACCGAATAGCCGGATTACCCCCCGGGTTGGGGTGGTTGACGTGCCGTCGGCTGACGCGCGCGGTATGGGAGGGAAACGCGTGGTGGACGCACGACTGCCGCAGGACGTGCGGGTGCCCCGGGTGGCCGGATTCGCCGCATGGCCGCACGACACCTCCCCCAAGCAGGTCGGCAAGGCGGCCCGGGAACGGCTGCCGCGCGCCGCGCACGGCCGGCCCGAGCATTGGGCCTGGCGCGAGCGCCGCAACGGCGCCGGCGCGGCCGTCGAGGCGGTGGAACGGTCCAACACCGGCCGGATACCCGAGTTGGTGCCGCTGCGGGTGGGCCGGATGGCGGCTGGTCCGTTCGCCTTTCTGCGCGGCTCGGCCGGGCTGATGGCCGCCGACCTCGCGGACGCGCCCGTCACCGGTATCGGCGCGCAGATCTGCGGCGACGCGCACGCCGCCAACTTCGGGCTGTACGGCGACGCCCGCGGCGGCCTGGTGATGGACATCAACGACTTCGACGAGACCGTGCCCGGCCCGTGGGAGTGGGACGTCAAGCGGCTGGTGACCTCGCTGGTGCTGGCCGGGCGGGAGGCGGGCGCCGCGGAGGACGTGTGCCGGGCGGCGGCCTACGACGCGGTCGGCGCGTACCGGCGCACCATGCGGCTGCTGGCCAAGTTGCCGGTGATCGAGGCGTGGAACGCCATCGCCGACGAGGAGTTGGTCACCCACGCCGATGCCCGCGACCTGCTCGGCACGCTGGACCAGGTCTAGGCCAAGGCGCGGCGGAACACCAGCGCGAAGTTCGCGGCGCGGGCCACGCAGTGGGTGGAGGGCGGCGGGCGGCGGTTCACCGACGCGCCGCCGGTGCTGCGGCGGGTCGCGGACGAGGAGGCGACGGCGGTCGCGGGCGCGCTGGACGGCTACCTGAAGACCGTCGGCGACGACCGGCTGCCGCTTCTGGCCCGGTACGCGGTGCACGATGTGGCATTCCGGGTCGTCGGTACCGGCAGCGTGGGCACGCGCTCGTACGTCGTACTGCTGCTGGACCACCTCGGGGAGCCGCTGGTCCTCCAGGTGAAGGAGGCCCGCGCGTCGGCGCTGCTGCCGTATGTCGCCAAAGCGGGGTTTCACGTGGAACATGTCGCGCACGAGGGGCGCCGGGTGGTGCTCGGGCAGAAGCGGATGCAGGTGGTCAGCGACTTCCTGCTGGGATGGACGGACGTGGCGGGGGTGCCGTACCAGGTACGGCAGTTCCGCAACCGCAAGGGCAGCGTCGACCCCTCCGCCCTCCAGCCGGGCCTGCTCGACGACTACGGCCGGATGACCGGCGCCCTGCTGGCCCGTGCCCACTCGCACAGCGCCGACCCGCGCCTGATAGCCGGCTACTGCGGCAAGAACGACGAGCTGGACACCGCCCTCGCCGACTTCGCCATCGCCTACGCCGACCGTACGGAGGCGGATCACGCGGAGCTGGTGGCGGCGGTACGGGCCGGCCGGCTCGCCGCGGAGCTCGAGGACTGAGGAAGCGGTCGGGAAGCGCTACGGAAACGGCCGTAGCCCGGGTGGACGCCGCTGCGGTGGCCGCGGTACGGCGTGAGCGCCGGGAAGATCCACCGCACAGGCCCTAGGCTGTCCGAGTGACGAACAGCTCCGGAACCGAAACACCGGCCGCCGCCGCTGCCGGCCCCGAGCCCTCGTCCGGCTCGGAGGAACGGCTCGCGAAGGCGGTGCGGGCGGCCGAGCAGGCACTCATCGAGTTCGAGATCGCGGTGGAGACCTTCCGGGTCGAGGTGGAGAACTTCTCCCGGCTGCACCACCAGCGGCTCGGCCCGATGTACGCGCGGCTGGACGAACTGGACGCGCTGATCGCCGAGGCGGTCGCCGCGCACAGCGGTGACCGGGAGGACATACAGCGCGCATGGGAGGCCAGGGCGCTGGTCATGCCGATGCCCGGGGTGGAGGAGCTGTTCGGCGGGCTGCTGGGCGCCGACGGGGTACGGCCGGTGGAGGACCCCAATCCGCCGCGCCGGGTCCGGCCGGGCAAGGAGGCCCAGCGGCTCTACCGCGAACTGGCCCGCAAGGCGCACCCCGACCTCGCCCAGGACGACGCGGAGAAGGAGCGCCGCAGCGCCTTCATCGCCCGGGTGAACGAGGCCTACGCCTACGCCGACGAGGACGCCCTGCGCGGCCTGGCCGAGGAGTGGGAGGCCGGGCCGGTGCCGGAGGAGACGCTGCCCAGCGAGGCCGAGGTGCTCTACGCCCGGCTGGAATGGCTCGCCGAGCGCAAGGAGAAGCTGGCCGCGCTGGCCGCCGAGCTGGACGAGAGCGCCATCGGCCAGATGATGAAGCTCGCCCCCGACGACCCGGACGCCCTGCTCAACGAGATCGCCGAGCAACTCCTCACCGAGGTCGCCCAGCGCGAGGCCCGCCTGGCCGAGCTGGTCCGCGAACCGGGCGGGGACTGACGGCTTTCCCGTCGACGGCATTCCCCCCGACGTGCGGCGCCCGTAGCGGAGCGGCCGGGGCGATGACGGGAGCGGATCAGGCCGGGCAAGCAGGCGGAGTCCGGCAAGCAGGCGGAGTCCGGCAAGCAGGCGGAGTCCGGCAAGCAGGCGGAGTCCGGCAAGCAAGCGGACGCCGCCGCCGACGGCGCTGAGGTAGCGTTTCAGGGTTGCCTTGCGCCGGACCGCACCGGGACCGGCCGCCCGGCACACCGTGTCCGCGAACCGCCAGCCCCGAACCGCCAGCCCAGGAGGCCGCACCCGATGTTCCACGCCCAGCTCCCCGCGGTGGATGCCGCCGCCGTACCGGCCGACGCGATCCTGCTGGACGTCCGGGAGAACGACGAGTGGGCCGCCGGCCACGCCGAGAACGCCGTCCACATCCCCATGGGCGAGGTCGTCGCCCGCATCGGCGAGGTGCCCGAGGGCGGCAAGGTCCACGTGGTGTGCCGGGTCGGCGGGCGCTCCGCCCAGGTCACCCAGTACCTCATCGCCCAGGGCATCGACGCCGTCAACGTCAACGGCGGCATGCTCGACTGGGAGGCCAGCGGCCGCTCCGTGGTGGACGGCAACGGCGGCGAGGGCTACGTCCTGTAAGGACGTAGCGGCCGCGTGACGCCCTGTGCCGGCCGGCCCGCTTCGTAGCGGGCCGGCCGGACCGGCGGGCTCACGCGTCGAAGTCCACCTCGACCACCGGCGTCACCGGGTGCGACTGGCAGGCCAGCACATAGCCGGCCTCGGTCTCCTCCGGCTCCAGCGCGAAGTTGCGGTCCATCCGCACCTCGCCGGAGACCAGCTTCGTCCTGCAGGTCCCGCACACCCCGCCCTTGCAGGCGTACGGGGCGTCCGAGCGGTTGCGCAGCACCGTCTCCAGCACGGATTCGCCGTCCCGTACCGGCCAGGCGCCGCCGCGGCCGTCCAGCGTGGCCCGGACCGTGGCACCGCCGGGTATCGCGCGGGCGGGGCCGGCCGGCACCTCGTCGACGTGGAAGATCTCCTGGTGGACGCGGGAACGCGGAACTCCCAGCTCCCGCAGCGCCCGCTCGGCCGAGCCGACCAGGCCCAGCGGCCCGCACAGGTACCAGCCGTCCACCGCGGCCACCGGCAGCAGCGCCGGTATCAGCTCGGTCAGCCGGGCGCTGTCCAGGCGTCCGGAGGGCAGTCCGGTCTGCCGCTCCTCCCGGGAGAGCGCCGACACCACCTGGAACCGGTCCGGCCACCGGTCCTTCAGGTCCGCCACCTCCTCCAGGAACATCGTGGACGCGGCCGTCCGATCGCTGCGGATCAGGCAGAAGCTCGCCCCGGGCTCCCGGGCCAGCACCGTGCCGATCTGCGACAGCACCGGTGTGATGCCGCTGCCGCCCACCACCGCCGCGAACCGTCCGGGGCGCGGCTCCAGCACGAACCGCCCGGCCGGCGTCATCACGTCCAGCACGTCCCCGGCCGCCAGCTCCTTGAGCGCGTACGTGGAGAACTCCCCGTCCTCCACCAGCCGCACCCCCACCCGCAGCCGCCGCGGGCCCGGGTCGGGCGAGGCCGGTACCGGGTCGCACAGCGAATAGGTGCGGCGGATCTCACCGCCGTCCACCCGCCGGCGGACGGCGATGTGCTGCCCGGGCGCGTAACGGTAGGCGGCGCGAAGTTCCTCGGGGACCTCGAAGCAGATGGTCACCGAGTCGTCGGTGAGCGGGTGGACCTCGGTCACCCGGAGCGGATGGAACATTCACACCTCCTTGAAGTGGTCGAACGGCTCCCCGCACGACGCGCACCGGCGCAGCGCCTTGCAGGCGGTGGACGAGAAACGGCTCAGCAGCCTGGTGTCCGTCGACCCGCAGTTGGGGCAGCGGATCGCCAGCTCCAGCGCCACCGGGCCCCCGGCAGCCCCCGCCGCCCCGGACGCCTTCGGCCGCGGCGGCGCCACCCCGGCCTCGGCGAGCTTGCGGCGGCCCTCGGCGGTGATCGCGTCGGTCGACCAGGCCGGCGCGAGCACCGTGTCCACCGCCACCTCGGTCATGCCGTGGGAGGTGAGCACCTCGGTGATGTCGGCGGCCATGGTGTCCAGCGCCGGACAGGCGGTCCAGGTGGGGGTGAGCTCCACCCGCACCCGGCCGGGGCCGAGCACCTCCAAGCCGCGCAGCACTCCCAGCTCGGCCAGCGATATCACCGGCAGCTCCGGGTCCGGGACCTCGCCGACCAGGCGTATCAGCTCCGCCTCCAGCGCGCTCGGCGCCTGCGCGCCCGCGGTCACCACGACGCCCCCGGGTGAGCGCGGTGCAGATACTGCATCTCGGCCAGCAGCCGCCCGAACGCCTCGGTGTGCACGCCCTGCCGGCCCGCTCCGGCCGCCCACGGGGTGCGGTCCGGGCCGCCCGGCACGGTCAGCGTCGCCCGGCCCAGGACGTCCGCCACCCGCTCCCGCCACACCGGGTGCAGCCCGGGCAGGTCCACGCCCAGCCCGTCCAGTGGCTCGAACAGTTCCCCGGTGTACCGCCACAGCCCGTCCACGGCCCGCTGCATCCGGCGGTGGCTCTCCTCGGTGCCGTCGCCCAGCCGCAGCGTCCACTGCTCGGCGTGGTCCCGGTGATAGGCCACCTCGACGACCGCCTTGGCCGCCAGCGGGGCCAGGGCCCCGCCGGTGTCCGCCAGCGCCGCGTACAGCAGCTCCTGGTACACCGAGAAGTACAACTGCCGGGCTGTCGTGTCGGCGAAGTCGCCGATGGGCAGCTCGGCCAACTGCACGTTCCGGAACTCGTGTTCCTCGCGCAGGAATGCCAGCTCGTCCTCGTCGCCGGTCAGCGACAGCAGGGTGCGGGCCTGGCCGAGCAGGTCGAGCGCGATGTTCGTGAGGGCGACGTCCTCCTCCAGCACCGGCGCGTCCCCGGCCCACTCCCCCAGCCGCTGGGCCAGCACCAGCGCGTCGTCGCCCAGCGCCCGAGCGGCGGCCAACTCGGGCGTCAGCGACTCGGCCGCGGTCACCGGCGTCACAGGTGCTTCACCCCTTCCGGGATCTCGTAGAACGTCGGGTGGCGGTAGGGCTTGTCGGCCGCGGGCTCGAAGAACGGGTCCTTCTCGTCGGGCGACGACGCGGTGATCGCCGTGGACGGCACCACCCAGATCGACACGCCCTCCGCCCGGCGGGTGTAGAGGTCCCGGGCGTTGCGCAGCGCCATCTGCGCGTCGGGCGCGTGCAGGCTGCCGGCGTGGGTGTGGCTGAGCCCGCGGCGGCCGCGCACGAACACCTCCCACAGCGGCCACGCGTCCTGCGGCGACTGCCCGCTCATGCCCGTGCCTCCTCGTGCGCGTTGTCCTGGTCGGCGGCGTGCTTGGCGGCGTACGCGGCGGCGGCCTCCCGTACCCACGTGCCGTTCTCGTGCGCGGTCCGGCGGCGGTCCAGGCGCTGCTCGTTGCACGGCCCGTTGCCCCGCAGCACCTCCTGGAACTCGGACCAGTCGATCGCGCCGTGGTCGTACGAGCCGCGGGACTCGTTCCAGCGCAGGTCCGGGTCGGGGAGGGTGAGCCCGAGGACTTCGGCCTGGGGTACGCATATGTCCACGAAGCGCTGGCGCAGTTCGTCGTTGGAGTGGCGCTTGATCTTCCAGGCCATGGACTGGGCGGAGTGCGCCGATTCACCGTCGGCCGGGCCGAACATCATCAGGGACGGCCACCACCAGCGGTTCACCGCGTCCTGGGCCATGGCGTGCTGCTCGGGGGTGCCGCGGCTGAGCGCGAGCAGCAGCTCGTACCCCTGCCGCTGGTGGAAGGACTCCTCCTTGCAGATGCGCACCATCGCACGGGCGTAGGGCCCGTACGAGCAGCGGCACAGCGGGACCTGATTGGTGATCGCCGCACCGTCCACCAGCCAGCCGATCGCGCCGACGTCGGCCCAGGTGAGGGTCGGGTAGTTGAAGATCGAGGAATACCGCTGGCGGCCGGCGTGCAGCTTGTCCAGCAGGTCGTCGCGGCTGACCCCGAGGGTCTCGGTGGCGCTGTAGAGATACAGGCCGTGACCCGCCTCGTCCTGCACCTTGGCCATAAGGATCGCCTTGCGGCGCAGGGACGGCGCCCGGGTGATCCAGTTGGCCTCCGGCTGCATGCCGATGATCTCCGAGTGGGCGTGCTGGGCCATCTGGCGGACGAGGGTGGCGCGGTAGGCGTCCGGCATCCAGTCCCGGGGCTCGATCCGGGTGTCCGCGGCCACCGCGTCGTCGAAGGCCGCCTGCAGTTCGCCCTGGTCCGGCGGGGGTGCGGACGCAGCCCGACCGGGTGCCGTGTGCTCTGCCGTGGTCGTCATCGGGCCCCTCCCTCTCTCGTCTGCGGCCACGTGTTTCTTCGGTCCACCGAGCTTCTTCGATCTACCGACCGATCGTTCGGTAGTTTCCATGGTCGCGGGTGAGGGATGGGGTGTCAAGCCATTCCTGAGCCTGTGGACAACAGACCATTCCTGAGGCTGTGGACAACTCGATAAGGTCGCCGCCGAGGCCCGCGCGGTGGGTAGCGTGCTGCCGGCAGCCGTGACGGGGAAACGGAACGGGAGTCCAGGGCGGGAGCGGAGTGACGATGGATTCGGTGGAGGGTCCGGAGGGGCCGCCGCCGCGGGTGGGGGCGTTGTCGCTGCCCTCGCGCATTGCGGTCGCGCTGACGGTCGGTTGTGTCGCGGTGGGAGCGCTCTACCACCTCGGCATGGTGTTTTTGCACGTCGCGCCGTCGAACACGCTCAGCAAGGAGCATGCGACGGCGGTGAGCGACTACATCTATCCGGAGTTCGAGCAGAACTGGAAGCTGTTCGCCCCGGACCCGCTGCAGCAGAACATCCATGTCCAGGCGCGGGCCGACGTGCTCGAGCCCGACGGCAGCCGGCAGACCACGGGCTGGGTCGACCTGACCGCCATCGACATCGCCGCCATGCGGCACAACCCCTTCCCCAGCCACACGCAGCAGAACGAACTGCGCCGCGCCTGGGGCTTCTACACCGACACCCACGACACCACCGAACGGGCCACCGCGGGCGACCGCAGCGACCTGAGCCGTACATACCTGCTGCAGATCGTGGAGAAGCGTTTCGGCCCCACGCTCAACGGCGGCAAGGTGACGCGGGTCCAGGTCCGTTCCGCCACCACCCCGGTGGCCCAGCCGCCGTGGATCACCGGCGGTGCCGCGCAGAGCACCGACTACCGCGTGCTGCCCTGGTGGGACGTCAACACCGGCTCGGCGTCCACCGCGTCCACCGACCCCTCGGCCGTTCCGACGACCATTCCCTCGGCCGTTCCGTCCACTCAGCCGTCCGCGGCACCTTCCGCCGCGGCGCCCGTCCCGTCGTCCACGCCGTCCTCCGGACAGGAGAACGCCTCGTGACCTCCCCCCACACCGGCGCCCAGGGCTCGCACGCCCCCGGCGCCGAACCCGCCGACATCTCGCTGGCCGACCGCGTCGCCCTCCTCGGCGGCTCCGTCGACCGCGCGGTGGGCCGCGGCCTGGCCAGGATCACCGGCTCGGCCATCGCGCCGTACCAGACCGCGGTCATACGCATCGGCTTCTCGCTGACCTGGCTGCTGTTCCTGCTGCGCGAGTGGCCGCACCGCTCGGAGCTGTACGGGCCGGACAGTCCCTGGTCCTTCGACCTGGCCAAACGGCTGATCGCCAGCAACCACGCCTTCACCGTGCTGATGTGGAGCGACAGCCGCGCGTGGTTCGAGATCGTCTACACCGTGGCCATCCTGTCCGCCCTGATGCTGCTGCTGGGCTGGCGCACCCGCACGGCGTCCCTGCTGTTCATGATCGGCGTGCTGTCGATGGAGAACCGCAGCGTCTTCATGGGCGACGGCGGCGACAACGTCATCCACATCATGGCCATCTACCTGGCCTTCGTCCGCTGCGGTCAGGTGTGGTCACTGGACCGGCGCAGGGCCGTACGAACGGCCGCCGTGGAGAAGGGGGGCGCTCCGGCGGGCGACGCGGACCCGGTCGGCGTGGCCCTGTGGGTCCTGCTGGGCGCCGCTCTGGTGGCCGCCTCGGTGGCCGGCAAGCTGACCACCGGCTGGGGGCTGATCTTCTGGGGCTGCTGGGTCGGGCAGGCGCTGTGGTGGGCGGCCCGGCGGTACGCGCCCGGTGAGCCGCGCACCGTGCTGGAGATGATCGGCAACGTGGTGCACGGCGGCGCCCTGCTGGTGATCGCCGGCGAAGTGTGCCTGATCTACTCCACCGCCGGCTGGTACAAGATCCAGGGCAGCCGGTGGCAGGACGGCACCGCGCCCTACTACCCCCTCCACCTGGACGACTTCACGCCCTGGCCGGCCCTGTCGCACGCCCTCGCCGGCAACGATGTGATGATCATGCTGATCTGCTACGGCACGGTCATCGTCCAGGTCGCCTTCCCCTTCACCCTCTTCAACCGCCGGGTGAAGAACGTGCTGCTCGCCGCCATGATGCTGGAGCACGTCTCCATCGCGATCACCCTGGGCCTGCCCTTCTTCTCGCTCGCCATGATCGCGGCGGACGCGGTGTTCCTGCCGACCGCCTTCCTGCGCTGGGCGGGAGACCGTCTGGTACGGCTGGTCGGCCCGCGCCGCGTGCCCGCCGCAGTCGTTGGCGAGGGGCAGCCCGCGCCCGAAGCCGTGCCGCCCGCTCCGACGCCGCAAGGGCCCGCCGTCGATCCGGCCTGACCCCGTAGGCTGGCGGCCATGACCGAGCAGGACCGGGCCGATGCGACTGCCGCCGTGGAACGCTGGCGGGCCGGGTTGGCCGTGGATTGTGTCCTGCTCGACGGCTTCCACGCCCTCAAGCACGCCTTGCGGTTCGGCGCCGAGGTGCCGGTGGCGGTCACCGACGACAAGGACGCGGCGCTGCGGCTGGCCGCCGGCCTTGCGCCGGACCTGGCGGCCGATCTCGCGGCCCGGCTCACCGAGATCCCCGGGCCCGCGCTGCGCGACCTGGTGACCCGGGTGCACCCCACCGCAGTGGCGGCGCTCGCCGTCCGCCCGGACCGGGCGGACGCGCTGGCGGCCCTGGCCCGGCTGCCCCGCCGGGCCCCCGTCGTCGTGCTGGACCGGCCCCGCAACCTCGGCAATGTCGGCGCCGTCGTCCGCCTGGCCGCCGGCTTCGCGGCCACCGGGGTCGTCACCACCGGTGACCTCGATCCCTGGCACCCCAACGCCGTGCGCTCCGGCGCCGGGCTGCACTTCGCGACCCAGGTCGCGCGCACCGCCCCCGAGGAACTGCCTCCGGGTCCGCTGTACGTCCTCGACCCCGAGGGCAAGGACATCCGTGACACTGCGCTGCCCGACGACGCGCTGATCGTCTTCGGCTCCGAGCGGCACGGCGTCTCGGGCGAACTGCGGGACCGGGCCACCGAACTGGTGGCGCTGCCCATGCGGGCCCAGGTCTCCAGCTACAACCTCGCCACCAGCGTCGGGATGACGCTCTACCACTGGGCGGCCACCTCCGGCTCGCCCCTGGCGCCGGGCCGGGCCCCGACGCCCTGAGCAGCCCGCCCGAGTGGTCCGCCACCGGCGCCTCGTCACGCCGGCCGCCTCACCTCCACCATCCGGAAGCGGCTGGCCACGAACGCCCCGTCGCACAGCGCCGCGTTGGCCGCCGGGTTGCCGCCCGAGCCGTGGAAGTCGGAGAACGCGGCGGTCTGGTTCACGTACACCCCGCCCGTCAGGTTCAGCGAGAGCTGGGCGCACTCCTCGAAGCAGACCTCCTCCAACTGCCGCTCCACCTCGGCCGAGGTGGTGTAGCCGGACACGGTCATGGCGCCCTTCTCGCGCACGGTGCGCCGCAGTAGCTCCAGCGCGTCGGCGGTGGAGTCCACGGCCACCGCGAAGGAGACCGGGCCGAAGCACTCCGACATGTAGGCCGCCTCGGAGTCCGGCTTGGCGCCGTCGAGCTTGACCAGGGCCGGGGTGCGCACGACCGCCTGCGGGAACTCCGGGTGAGTGACGGCGCGGGAGCCGAGCGCCACCTCGCCGATGCCGGGCGCGGCGTCCAGCCGGGCCTTGACCGCGGGGTTGACCAGCGCGCCCAGCAGCGCGTTGGCCCGGGTGTCGTCACCGAGCAGCCCGTCCACCGCGGCGGCCAGGTCGGCGACCACCTCGTCGTACGTCCGCGGCCCGGACTCGGTGGTGATGCCGTCGCGGGGGATCAGCAGGTTCTGCGGGGTGGTGCACATCTGGCCGCTGTACAGGGACAGGGAGAAGGCCAGGTTGGAGAGCATCCCGCGGTAGTCGTCGGTGGAGTCGACCACCACGGTGTTGACGCCGGCCTTCTCCGTGTAGACCTGCGCCTGGCGGGCGTTGGTCTCCAGCCAGTCGCCGAACTCGGTGGACCCGGTGTAGTCGATCAGCCGGACCTCCGGGCGCAGCGCGAGGGTCTTGGCCAGGCCCTCGCCGGGCTGCTCCGCGGCCAGGCACACCAGGTCGGGCGAGAATCCGGCCTCGGCGAGCACGTCACGGGCGACCGAGACCGTCAGGGCCAGCGGCAGCACGGCCCGCGGGTGCGGCTTGACCAGCACCGCGTTACCGGTGGCCAGGGAGGCGAACAGGCCCGGGTACCCGTTCCAGGTCGGGAAGGTGTTGCAGCCGATCACCAGGCCGATGCCGCGCGGCACGGCGGTGAAGGTCTTGCGCAGCCGCAGCGGGTCACGCTTGCCCTGCGGCTTGATCCATTCGCCTGCCTCCGGCGTGCGGACCTGCTCGACGTAGGCGTACGCCACTGCCTCCACGCCGCGGTCCTGGGCGTGCGGTCCCCCGGCCTGGAAGGCCATGGTGAAGGCCTGGCCGGTGGTGTGCATGACGGCCTGGGCGAACTCGTGGGTGCGCGCGTTGATCCGGGCGATGATCTCCAGGCACACCATGGCGCGTGCCTCGGGTCCGGCGTCCCGCCAGGCGGGCATGGCCGCCCGCATCGCGGGGAGCAGGACGTCCGGGTCGGGGTGCGGGTACTCCACGCCGAGCTCCGGCCCGTACGGGGAGCGCTCGTCGCCGGCCCAGCCGTCGGTGCCCGGCTGGTCCAGCTCGAAGCGGTGGCCGAGCAGCGCCTCGTAGGCGGCACGGCCCTCCTCGGCGTCGGGGTACGCCTTGGGGTGTTCGGGGTGGGGCGACCAGTACTCACGGGTCCTGACGGACTCCAGGGCCTTGTCGAGAGTGCCGCGATGGCGTTCGATCAAGAGCACAGTGGAGAGATCGGCGGGCATGGGGACCAACTCCTCGTCGAGCTGGGCTGAGTGGCTACGACACCGCTAGATTAACCGAATGTTCGGTCGGGACAAGGGTGGCGTCCCGGCCTGTGGATAACTTCCGGATACCCCCACGGGGCCGTCCGGACGAGCGTCAGGGAGTCGTGGCAACCGTGACCGCACTTGACCGCACCAGCACCGTGGCCGTCGTCGGCGCCGGCACCATGGGCCAGGGGATCGCGCAGGTCGCGCTCGTCGCCGGCCATCACGTCCGGCTGTACGACGCGGTGCCCGGGCGGGCCCAGACCGCCGTGGACGCGGTCGCGGGCCGGCTGGACCGGCTGGTGGCCAAGGGCCGGCTCGGCGCCGTGGAGCACAAGGCCGCCCTCACCCGGCTCGCGCCCGCCGACTCGCTGGCCGAGCTGACCGAATCCGCGCTGGTCGTGGAGGCCGTGGTGGAGGACCTCGCCGTCAAGCAGGACCTGTTCGCCGACCTGGAAGCGATCGTCGGCGAGGACTGCCTGCTGGCCACCAACACCTCCTCGCTGTCCGTCACCGCGGTCGGCGGCGCCCTGCGCCGGCCCGGCCGGCTGGTCGGCCTGCACTTCTTCAACCCGGCGCCGCTGCTGCCGCTGGTCGAGGTGGTCGCCGGCGCCGCCAGCGACGGCGCCGCGGTCGCCGCGGCCTTCGACACCGCCGCGGCCTGGGGCAAGACCCCCGTGCGCTGCACCGACACCCCCGGTTTCCTGGTCAACCGCGTCGCCCGCCCCTTCTACGCCGAGGCGCTGCGGGTGTACGAGGAGCGGGCCGCCGACCCCGCCACCATTGACGCGCTGCTGCGCGAATGCGGCGGCTTCGCCATGGGTCCCTTCGCGCTCATGGACCTGATCGGCCAGGACGTCAACGAGGCGGTCACCCGCTCGGTGTGGGAGGCGTTCTTCCGCGACCCGAAGTTCACCCCCTCGCTCGCCCAGCGCCGCTTGGTCGAAGCCGGGCGCCTGGGTCGCAAGACCGGCCGCGGCTGGTTCGCGTACGACGACGCCGCCAACGGTCAGGGTGCCGGTCACAGCCCCGACCCGGAACCGGCGGCGCTCGCCATGGCGCCCGGCGTCGTCACGGTCCGCGGTTCGCTGGGGCCCGCCCGGGAGGTGGTCCGGCTGGCCGAGGAGTCCGGGATCGAGGTCAGGCGGGAGAGCGGCGGGCCCGGTCGGCCCGGGGTGATCGTGCTGCCGTCGGGCGTCACACTGCGGCTGGCCGACGGCCGGCTGCCGGGCGAGCCCTCGGTCCAGTTCGACTTGGCCCTGGACTACGCGACCGCGCGGCGGATCGGCATCGCGCCCTCCGCCGGGGTGCACGCCGACGCCGTCGCCGAGGCGACCGGTTTCTTCCAGGCGATGGGCAAGGAGGTCAGCGTCATCCGGGACGTGCCCGGCATGGTGGTCGCCCGCACCGTGGCCATGCTGGTGGACCTCGCGGTCGACGCCGTCGCCAAGGAGGTCGCCTCCGCCCACGACGTGGACACCGCGATGCGGCTCGGCGTGAACTACCCGCTGGGCCCGCTGGAGTGGGGCAAGCGCATTTCCGCCGCCTATGTGTGCGATTTCCTCGACGCCATGCACGCCTGGTATCCCACCGGACGGTACGCCCCGTGCCCGGAACTGAGGCGGCGTGCGGGCGCGACGGAAAGTGTGATCTCCTCATGACCATGTCGAAGCGCGACACCTATACGCCGGATTCGCTGCTCGCCGTCGCGGTCCAGGTCTTCAACCAGCGCGGATACGACGGCACGTCCATGGAGGACCTCTCCAAAGCGGCCGGAATCTCCAAGTCGTCGATCTACCACCACGTGCGCGGCAAGGAGGAACTCCTCAACCGGGCGGTGGGCCGCGCCCTGGACGGCCTCTTCGGCATCCTGGAGGAGCCCGGCGCACACGAGGGCCGCGCGATCGAACAGCTCGAGTACATCACCAGGCGCATGACCCAGGTGCTGATGGCGGAGCTCCCCTACGTCACCCTGCTGCTGCGGGTACGCGGCAACACCCAGACCGAGCGCTGGGCCATGGAACGCCGCCGGGAGTTCGACCAGCGGGTGTCGGAGGTGCTCAAGGCGGCGGTGGCCGAGGGCGACCTGCGCGCCGACATAGAGCCGCGGCTCGCCACCAGGCTGCTGTTCGGCATGGTCAACTCGGTCGTGGAGTGGTACCGGCCCGGCGCCCGCGGCGCGGTCGACGGCGAGCAGGTGGTGGACGCCGTGGCACGGCTGGCCTTCCACGGCCTGTGCACGTGAGCCCGGCTTCTGTAATCCGTCGTCTGTGTGTGCCGCTCTTCCTGACGGCGGCACTGCCGCTGCTTGCCGGCTGCGCCGATGACGGCACCGACGGCAAGGCCGTGCCGGCCCCCGTGTCCTCGGCCGGTCCGGACGACTTCGGCTGCCTGTCGCCCGAACAGGCCAGGACGGGATCGGTGACGTTCCCCGCCGCGGACGGCCAGCAGGTCGAGGCGTACACGACCGGCACCGGCAGCACCGCGCTGGTCCTCGCCCATCAGGCCGACGGCGACGTGTGCCAGTGGGTGCCGGACGCGACCCGGCTGGCCAAGGACGGCTACCGGGTGGTCGCGGTGAACTCCGCGGGCAGCGAGGTCGCCGAACTGACCGCCGCAGTGGCGTACGTACGGGCCCGGGGCGCCGGCAAGGTGCTGCTGATCGGCGCGTCCAAGGGCGGCACCGCCGCGCTCTCGGCGGCCGGGTCGATCACTCCCGCGGTGGACGCGGTGGTGTCGCTGTCGGCGCCCACCGCGTACGGCGGCATGGACGCCTCGACGGTCGTCCCCCGCCTGACCATGCCCGTCCTCTACATGGCCGCCCACCTCGACACCGCGTTCGCCGACTCCACCCGGCAGCTCAGCAGGGCCACCGGGCGGGCCCCGGTGAACGACCTGTGGATCGTGTCCGGCGCCCGTCACGGCGTGAGCATGCTCGGCGACGAGACCAACTTCGCCCGGGTCGAGGCCTTCCTGAAGAAGTACGGACGGTGACACCGGATCGGCCGTGAGCCCGGGCACCCGCGCGGTCGTTCGCCCGGTCAGCGGCCCAGGACCAGGTCGGTTTCCTCGAAGACCAGCAGCGTGCGGCTGCTCAGCACCTCCTCGATGGCCTGCAGCCGGGTCAGCACCAGCTCGCGCAGACTGCGGTTGTCCACGGTGTGCACCAGCAGCAGCACATCGAAGTCACCGCTCACCAGGGCGATGTGGACCACCCCCGGAAGGGTGACGAGTTTTTCCCGGACGGTCCGCCACGAGTTCTGGACGATCTTGAGCGTGATGTACGCGGACGCCGCGTGCCCCGCTCGCTCGTGGTCCACCCGGGCGGTGAAACCTCGGATCACTCCGTCCTCAATCAGCCGATTGATCCGGGCATACGCGTTTGCTCTCGATACGTGCACACGCTCGGCAACTGCACGTATGGAGGCCCTCCCGTCCTCCTGGAGCAGGCGCAGAATCGTGCGGTCGATCTGGTCCAGAGGTCGGATCGGTGGTTCTTCGTCAGCCATCTGTTTTCTCGCCATTCCCCCGCGGCTCCTTACCATGGACGTACTGGCTCCATCTCAGGCTGTGCAGAACCGTTTGTCCACAGGCTGAACGACCCCGTAGCCAAAATGCCTCCGTCGACCGAACAATCGGTAGGGAGAGCGGACCCGCTCGCGCCCGACGACCGAACCGGTCACGATCACAAGGAGGTGCTCGTGATGACCGTGCTGGACACCCCTGCTTGGCGCCCCCGCACCGACCCCGCGCCGCTGCTGCCCGATGCGGAGCCGTACCGGCTGCTGGGCACCCCCGACGCCGCCCGGCTGGACGACGCGTGGCTGACCACGCTGTACGGACAGCTCGTGCGCGGCCGCCGGTACAACCAGCAGGCCACCGCGCTGACCAAGCAGGGGCGGCTCGCGGTCTACCCGTCGAGCACCGGACAGGAGGCCGCCGAGGTCGCCGCCGCCCTCGCCCTGCGGCCCGAGGACTGGCTGTTCCCCAGCTACCGCGACACGCTCTCCGTGGTGGCCCGTGGCGTGGACCCGGTCGAGGCCCTGACCCTGCTGCGCGGCGACTGGCACACCGGCTACGACCCGCGCGCGCACCGCGTGGCACCGCTGAGCACCCCGCTGGCCACCCAGCTTCCGCACGCCGTCGGCCTGGCCCACGCCGCCCGGCTCAGCGGGGACGCGATCGCCGCGCTGGCCATGGTCGGCGACGGCGGCACCAGCGAAGGCGACTTCCACGAAGCGCTGAACTTCGCCGCCGTCTGGCAGGCCCCGGTCGTCTTCCTGGTGCAGAACAACGGCTTCGCCATCTCGGTGCCGCTGGCCAAGCAGACCGCCGCCCCCTCCATCGCCCACAAGGCGGTCGGCTACGGCATGCCCGGCCGGCTGGTCGACGGCAACGACGCCGCGGCCGTCCACGAGGTGCTGGCCGCGGCCGTGGACCGGGCCCGCGGCGGCGGCGGCCCGACCCTGGTCGAAGCGGTCACCTACCGGATCGACGCCCACACCAACGCCGACGACGCCACCCGCTACCGCGACGACGCCGAGGTCGAGGCCTGGCGTGCGCACGACCCGATCGCCCTGCTGGAGCGGGAACTGACCCGGCGCGGCCGGCTCGACGACGAACTGCGGCGCGAAGCCGCCGACCGGGCCGAGGAGATGGCCGCCGACCTGCGCCGCCGCATGCACGCCGAACCCCGGCTGGACCCGATGGACCTGTTCGCGCACGTCCTGGCCGAGCCCACCCCGCAACTGCGCGAGCAGCGGGCACTGCTGCGGGCCGAACTGGAAGCGGAGCGCCAGTCATGACCACCGCGACCACCACCGCCGGGCCGGCCCGGGCCGCCACCGCGAAACCCGTCACCATGGCGCAGGCCCTCAACCGGGCGCTGCGCGACGCCCTTGCCGCCGACCCGGCCGTCCACGTGCTCGGCGAGGACGTCGGCACCCTGGGCGGCGTCTTCCGCGTCACCGACGGCCTGGCGAAGGAGTTCGGCGACCAGCGCTGCACCGACACCCCGCTGGCCGAGGCCGGCATCCTCGGCGCCGCCGTCGGCATGGCGATGTACGGGCTGCGGCCCGTGGTGGAGATGCAGTTCGACGCCTTCGCCTACCCGGCGTTCGAACAGCTCGTCAGCCACGTCGCGCGGATGCGCAACCGCACCCGGGGCGCACTGCCGCTGCCGATCACCATCCGCATCCCCTACGGCGGCGGCATCGGCGGAGTCGAGCACCACAGCGACTCCTCCGAGGCGTACTACATGCACACCCCCGGATTGCACGTCCTCACCCCGGCCACCGTCGAGGACGCCTACGGGATGCTGCGCGCCGCCATCGCCTCCGACGACCCGGTGGTCTTCCTGGAACCCAAGCGGCTGTACTGGTCGAAGGCCGCCTGGCCGACCGGCGAGCCCGAGCCGGTGCCGCCGATCGGCCGGGCCGTGGTGCGCCGACCCGGCCGCACGGCCACGCTGGTCACCTACGGTCCCTCGCTGCCGGTCTGCCTGGAGGCCGCGGAGGCGGCCAAGGAGGAGGGCTGGGACCTGGGCGTGGTGGACCTGCGCAGCCTGGTGCCCTTCGACGAGGAGACGGTCGCGGCGGCGGTCCGCGGCACCGGGCGCGCGGTCGTGGTCCACGAGTCCTCCGGGTTCGCCGGGGCGGGCGCGGAAATAGCGGCCCGCATCACCGAGCGGTGCTTCCACCACCTGGAAGCACCCGTGCTGCGCGTCGCCGGGTTCGACATCCCCTACCCGCCGCCCATGCTCGAACGCCACCACCTGCCCGGGGTCGACCGGATCCTGGACGCGGTCGGGCGCCTGCAGTGGGAGGAGGGGTGATGGCCGTCGTCAAGGAGTTCACCCTGCCCGACCTCGGCGAAGGGCTCACCGAGGCGGAGATCGTGCGCTGGCTGGTGGAGATCGGCGAGGTCGTGGCCGTCGACCAGCCCGTCGTCGAGGTGGAGACCGCCAAGGCCGTGGTGGAAGTGCCGTGCCCGTACGGGGGCGTGGTGACCGCGCGGTTCGGCGAGGAGGGCGAGACCCTCGCGGTGGGCCGCCCCTTGGTCACGGTCGCGGTCGGCCCAGGAGCCGACGAGGGCTCCGACCTCGGGGCCGGCGACCCGGGGATGCGCGGCGCCGCGGGCGGCACCGGTCCCGGTGGCGCACCGGCCGGCGGCGGCGCCGGTACGGGTGACGGCGGGTCCGGTGAGGGCTCCGGCAACGTACTGGTCGGCTACGGCACTGCCGCAGCGACGGGCCGACGGCGCAACCGGGTGCGGGCGGTGGCCGCGGCCACGGCGGCGGCCGGGGAAGCGGTGGATGCTCCGGCGAACGGGCACGCGGCGGTCGGCGGCGCGTCGGGCGGGACCGGGGGAGGTGCTGCTCCGGGCCCGGTGACGGCGGACCCCGGGCGGGCGGGCGGTCGGGCGGCGGCCCTCGGGACGATTTCCGGCGCCGGGCCGGCCCCGGCGGCGGGCTCGGGCGTGGCGGCCCCGACATCCGACGCGCACCGGATGAACGGCGGGACGCCGACGGCGCGGGCCGGTGCCGTGGGGCAGGAGGGCCCGGTCGCGGTGATCTCGCCGCTGGTCCGGCGGATCGCCCGGGAACACGGCCTGGACCTGCGGACTTTGCGGGGCACCGGACCGGACGGGCTGATCCTGCGGGCCGATGTCGAGCGCGCGGTGGCCGAGGCGGCCGCGCCCGCACCGGTGGCCGCGGCCGAGAGCGCTCCGGCGCCGAGCGAGGTTCTGGGGGCCGTCGGGGAAGTCGCCGGGGCCGAGCGGATTCCGTTGCGCGGGATACGCGGCGCCGTGGCGGACAAGCTGACTCGCAGCCGGCGGGAGATCCCGGACGCCACCTGCTGGGTGGACGCCGACGCCACGGAGTTGTTGGCGGTGCGCGCGGCCATGAACGCGGCCGCGCAGACCGCGGGCGCCGGGCGGCCGGACGGCGGCACGGACGGGCGGATCTCGGTGCTGGCGCTGCTGGGCCGGATCGCCGTGGCCGCGCTGAGCCGTTTCCCGGACCTCAACGCCACGGTGGACGCCGAACGGGGCGAGATCGTACGGCTGCCGGCCGTGCACCTCGGTTTCGCCGCGCAGACCGACCGCGGGCTGGTCGTGCCCGTGGTCAAGGACGCGCAGGCCAGGACCACCGCGGAGCTGTCCGCCGAGATCGCCCGGCTGACCCGGGCGGCCCGGGACGGCTCGCTCACGCCGGGCGACCTGACGGGCGGCACGTTCACCCTGAACAACTACGGGGTGTTCGGAGTCGACGGCTCCACGCCGATCATCAACCACCCCGAGGCCGCGATGCTCGGCGTCGGCCGGATCACCCCCAAGCCCTGGGTGCACCGCGACGAGCTGGCGATACGTCAGGTCGTCCAGCTCTCCTTCACCTTCGACCACCGCGTGTGCGACGGCGGCACGGCGGGCGGCTTCCTCCGTTTCGTCGCCGACTGCGTGGAGAATCCGGCGGTGCTGCTCGCGTCGGTGTGACGGTGCGGGTGGGTACGTCCGGATGTGCGCCGAACCCGAGGCCTGCGACGCCCCCGTGGCCCCCGGTTTGCCCGGCCACGGGGGCGATGGGGCGTGATGGGGTCGGTTCAGCGGGCGTCGGGCCGTCGTCGTGGGCCATGCGTCGGGGCTCGGACGGCGGTGGGCAGGCGGGTTGCCGGGGCCCGGTGGCCCGCCGCACGCCGTCGCAGAGGGCGGTCCGATCGCCGGCCGCAGGGGCCGGACGAGCCGCGGAAGCTGCGGACGGGCTGCCCGACGGCGGTTCGGCGACCGCTCCCCTGGTCCAGGCCCGTACGAGTGCCGCCTTGGCGCGAGGCCCCGCTCGGGGTGTGGCCCTACGACGCCCGGTCCGGAACAGAGCGGCCGGGCCGGCCGGTGGGGTGCGGCTCGGGGGGATACTCGCGGGCATGAGGACGAGGTACGACGCGGTGGTGCTGGCCGGTGGGGCGGGCAAGCGGCTGGGCGGGGTGGACAAGCCGGGTCTGGCGGTCGGGGGGCGGGGGTTGCTCGACCGGGTGCTGAAGGCGTGCGCGGGGGCTGGGAACACGGTGGTCGTGGGGCCGCGGCGGGCGACCGTACGGCCGGTGCGGTGGGCGAGGGAGGAGCCGGCGGGCGGGGGGCCGTTGGCCGCGTTGGACGCCGGGCTGGGAGCGCTGGGTGAGGGCGGGGGCGGGGCGGACGAGGTGCTGGTGCTGGCGGCGGACCTGCCGTTCCTGACCGCGGAGACGGTGGAGGTGCTGGTCGGGGAGCTCGGCGGCGGTTCGGACGGGGAGTGGGACGGGGCGATGCTGGTCGACCCCGGAGGACGGGATCAGCCGTTGGCGGCGGTGTACCGGGGCGAGGTGCTGCGGCGGGAGCTGACGTTGCTGCGGGTGGAGCACGGCCGGTTGGCGGGGTTGCCGTTGCGGTGGCTGACCGGGGAGTTGAGGGTGCGCAGGGTCGCGGATCCCACGGGGGAGGCGTCGTTCGACTGCGACACCTGGGAGGACGTGGCGGCGGCCCGGGCGCGGCTGGCGGCCGGCGGCGCGTCCGAGGGGTGAGCCTTGCTGCCCGCCGAGCGCGGATCGGGGACGATGGGCGTGTGTTGGACGAATGGATGGCAGCAGCCAAGAGTGAACTCGGCCTCGACCTCGACGTGGACACGCAGGTCCTGCTGGACCTGGCCCGGGACGCGGCGCACGGTGTCGCCCGCCCCGCCGCGCCCCTGACCACCTTCCTGGTGGGCTACGCGGCCGGCCGTACGGACGGTGGCCCCGACGCGGTCCGCGAAGCCGCGGCCAAGGCGGCCGCCCTGGCCCAGCGCTGGGCCGACGAAGCCGGCGCGGACGCGGACCCCACCGGATGAACGGCGCTCCCGGCGGTAACCACGGCTTCGGCTCGGGTCCCGCGTCCGGCTTCGGCTCGGGTCCCGGCTTCGGTCCAGCCGTGGGTGCGGGACCTGCTCACGGCCGGGGCTCCGGCGACCGTCCCAGCTCACGCCGCGACTCCGGCTTCGCGGCCGGCGGCGCTCCCGGCTTCGGACACGGTTCCGGGCTCAGTCCGGAATTCGGTCCCGGTGCTGCCGGGGGTGCGGTGGCTGGTTCCGGCGCGAGCTGCGGTCCTGGAGACGGTTCCCGTGCGGGTTCCGCCGGGGGCCTGGGGACGTCGGGTTCGCGCGGCGGCTCCAGGGCCGACGATGAATCCGGTGCGGCCCGGGGTGTGGGTGCGGTGACCGATGCCGGTTCGGGCTTCGGCGCGGCTTCGGGCGCGAGTCCCGCTTTCGAGGGCGGGCCGGGTGCGGGTTCCGACGGGGGAGTCGGGCCGTCGGCAGATGTTCGGTACGGCTTCGGGCCCGGCGCCGGTTCGGCTTCAGGTGCGGTGGCCGGCTTCGGTGCGGCCTCCGGGGTCGGGGACGCTCGCGGTGAGGGTCTCCCCCGGGTCGTGGGCACCGCAGCCGACTCCCGTCCCCGATCGAGTGCCGCCGACCGGTCCGAAGCCGCCCCCGGCTCACGTTCCGGGTCCGCGCCAAGTGGCGGCTCTTCCGGCCGGAGTGGCGCTCCCCGGCCCGACCTCCGGGACGACGCCGACCGGGCGCTTGACGATGCGCTCGCCTTGGCGAATGAACGGCGTCCGATGGAGGAGAAGCGCCGGGCCGGACGGGGCGATCCGCTCGACGTCGCGCTCGCGTTGGAGGAGGGCCGGGACCGGCCCGGCGCGGCAAAGGCGAAGGCGGAGGCGGCGCCGCACGAGGAGAAGCAACGCCGGGCGAACCCGGAGGGCAGGGCGAAGCCCGAGCGCAATGCGAGCCCCCACAAACATGGGCAGGGCTCGGGCACTGCCATTGCGTGGGCCGAGGCGCGGCGAGTGGCGCGGGGCGCCGGGCGGCGGTTGGCGGGAAGGGCCGAGGAGTTGGGGGAGGGAGCGCTGGGCGCGGCGTTGGCCCGGGGGTTGGTGGCGCTGACGGACCTGCCGGCGTTCGATTCGTCGGCGATGGACGGGTGGGCGGTGGCCGGGCCGGGGCCGTGGCGGCTGAGCGGGGAGGTGCTGGCCGGGCAGCGGCCGTCGGGGCGGCTGGGCGACGGGCAGGCGGTCGGGATCGCGACCGGTGCCGTACTGCCGCCGGGGGCGACCGCGGTGCTGCGGCGCGAGCACGGCACGGTGGAGCGGCGTGCGGACGGGGAGTGGCTGCGGGTCGGGCGGCCGCATCCGGCGCCCGCGCCCGGGCAGGACGTACGGCGGCGCGGCCAGGAGTGCCGGAGCGGCGAGGAGTTGCTGCCCGCGGGCACCGTGGTGACGCCCGCGGTGCTGGGGCTGGCGGCGGCGGCCGGCTACGACGAGTTGACGGTGACCGCGCGCCCGCGGGTCGAAGTGCTGGTTCTCGGTGACGAGTTGCTGGAGCGGGGGCTGCCGCGGGAGGGCCGGGTACGGGACGCGCTCGGGCCGATGCTGCCGGCGTGGCTGCGGGCGCTGGGTGCGGACGTGGTCGCCGTACGGCGCCTGGTGGACGACGCGGAGGCGCTGCGGCGGGCGGTGGCCGGCAGCGATGCGGACCTGGTCGTGACCACGGGGGGTACGGCCGGCGGGCCGGTGGACCACGTGCACCCGGTGCTGGCCCGGCTCGGCGCGCGGCTGCTGGTGGACGGCGTGGCGGTACGCCCCGGGCACCCGATGCTGCTGGCCGAACTGCCGTCCGGGCCGGAGCACCTGATCGGGTTGCCGGGCAATCCGCTGGCCGCGGTGTCCGGAGTGCTCACCCTGGTCGCTCCCCTGCTGCGGACGCTGGCGGGTCATCGCGAGCCGGCCCCGTACGCGGCCCCCCTCACCGCTGACGTGGCCGGGCACCCCAGCGACACCCGGCTGGTCCCGGTGGTGTTCGACGACGACTCCGCCGCCCGCCCGCTGCACTTCGCGGGCCCGGCGATGCTGCGCGGGCTGGCCGCCGCCGACGGCATGGCGGTGATCCCGCCCGGCGGGGCGCGTGCCGGTGACGAGGCCGCCGTCCTCGACCTCGGGCTCGTCGGCGGCCCGGCCTGGGGGAGCGGCGTGTGATCCGCTCGCGCCGCGTGAGGCGCGACGTTTCCCCGGAGTAGCCTCGCCCGCATGTACGCGATGACGATTCCGCGGCCCGGGGGGCCGGAGGCGCTGGTCTGGGCCGAGGTGCCGGACCCGGTGGCGGGCGACGGCGAGGTCGTCGTCGACGTGGCGGCCACAGCCGTGAACCGGGCGGATCTGTTGCAGCGGCAGGGGTTCTACGATCCGCCGCCCGGGGCCCCGATCTACCCGGGGCTGGAGTGCTCGGGGCGGATCGCGGCGGTCGGGCCGGGCGTCACCGGATGGGCGGTCGGCGACGAGGTGTGCGCGCTGCTGGCCGGCGGCGGTTACGCGCAGAAGGTGGCGGTGCCGTTCGGCCAGTTGCTGCCCGTGCCCAAGGGCGTCGACATGGTGTCGGCGGCGGCGCTGCCGGAGGTGACGTCCACCGTCTGGTCGAACGTGTTCATGGTCGCCCACCTGCGGCCCGGCGAGACGCTGTTGGTGCACGGCGGGTCCAGCGGAATCGGCACGATGGCGGTGCAACTCGGCAAGGCGGTCGGCGCCACCGTCGCGGTCACCGCGGGCAGCGCGGACAAGCTCGCCGCCTGCCGCGACCTGGGCGCGGAGGTGCTGATCAACTACCGCGAGCAGGACTTCGCCGAGATGGTCAGCGCCGACGTGATTCTCGACATCATGGGCGCGAAATACTTGGACCGGAACGTCGACGCCCTTGCCGTCAACGGACGGCTCGTCGTCATCGGCCTCCAGGGCGGCGTCAAAGGCGAGCTGAACCTCGGCAAGCTGCTGACCAAACGGGCCGCCATTGCCGCGACTTCGCTGCGGCCGCGCCCTCTGGCGGAGAAGGCCGCCATTGTCGCGGCGGTGCGCGAGCACGTGTGGCCGTTGATCGAGGCCGGGAACGTACGGCCGGTGATCGACCGTACGCTGCCGATCCAGGACGCCGCCGAGGCCCACCGCCTGGTCGAGGGGAGCGGGCACGTGGGGAAGGTGCTGCTCACCTTCTGACCGCGGGGCCGGTACGGCCGCCCGTTCGCTACGGCGGTACGGCCGTATCCCCGGCGCAATGGTGACGGCCGGTTGCCCGTCGCCATGGTGACGGTTTCGGGCCCCGCGCCATTGCGGCGGATCACGGGCTCAGGGTGCGCATCACCGGCGCCGCATCCGCAGGCCGAGGAAGCCGAGGCCCAGTCCGAGCAGGGCCATGCCCGCGCCCAGCGGGAGGACGCGCAGGGCGCCGTGCGGGCCGTACACCGCGTCCGAGTCGCCGTCACCGCCGGCCGGGCCCTGCCGCGGCGCCTGCCCCGGTCCGGGCGCCGGTTCGGTGGGCGCGGTCGTGGGTCCGGCCGGGGTGCCCGGTACGGCACCGGTGCCGGTCCCGTCCGGCAGGAGCGAGGGCGCGCGCCCGGTGTGCCGCCGGAAGCGGGTGAATTCGTGCGGGTCCCGGTCCCCCGGGCCGTGGCCGGTCCATTCGCCGGGGCCGTGGCGTTCCGGCGGCTCGTACGTGTTCGGGTCCGGTGGCGGGTGCAGCGGGCCGCTCGCGGTGGGGCGGGGGGCGGAGGTACGGCTCGGAGCCGGCCGGGATGGTTGTGGGGCGGCAAGGTGCGGGGAGGCGGACCCGGATCCGGGCTCGGCACCGGAGCCAGGGGGCGAGGCGCCGGGGGAACGCGGGGGCCCGGGTTGCTGAGCCGACGGGTCGAGCCACGAAGGCGGGAACGGCCGCGAAGGCGGAGGAGCCGCCCCGGGCGGGCGGGGCCCCTGCGGATCGGGGCTCGGGGCGGCCGTCGCGACGGGCGGCGGGCCGGGGGGCGGAGCAAGCGGCGGACGAAAGGGAAGCGCAGGGAGGGCGGGGGCGCGGGCCGGGGCGAAGGCCGAGATGCGGACCGGAGCCGGAGCGATCGGCCCGGCCGGTGGCGGCCCCGTCAGGCCTGCAAGGCGGGGCTGCGGCGGTCCGGTCAGGCCCGCAAGGCCGGCCGGCAGCGGTCCCGTCGGGCCTGGAGGGCTGGCTGGCGGTGGTCCGGTGAGTCCTGTGAGCCCGGGCGGTGGCGGTCCGGTCAGGCCCCTGATGCGCGGCGATCGCGGTCCCGTCGGGCCTGGAGGGCTGGCTGGCGGTGGTCCGGTGAGTCCCGTGAGGCTGGCTGGCGGCGGTCCCGTCGGGCCCGCAGGGCCGGCCGGCGGTGGTCCGGTGAGTCCCGTAAGCCCGGCCGGCGGCGGTCCCGTCAGGCTCGCAAGGCTGGCCGGCGGTGATCCCGTCGGGCCCGCAGGGCCGGCCGGCGGTGGTCCGGTGAGTCCCGCAAGCCCGGCCGGCGGCGGTCCGGTCAGGCTCGCAAGGCGGGACGACGGTGATCCCGTCGTGCCCGTGAGGCCCGGCGGCGGTGATCCCGTCAGGCTTGCAGAACGGGGTGGCGCCGATCTCATCAGACTCGCAAAGCCGGCCGGCGGAGTTCCTGTCAGGCCCGGAGGGCCCGCGAGGCCGGGCGGCGGATGGGCGGCGGCCCAGCAGGGTCCCGCGGACAGCGGCAGGACGAGGGCCGTGGCGAAGAGGGCGGGTGCGGTGGAGCGGAGGGTCGTGCGTATCCGGTTGCGTATGGGATCGGGGATGCCCGCTGACCTTCGCACACGCATCGCACGCATCGCCTCCCGCTGCGCCCGCCCGCTTCATCGTCCGTATCGCCGCTGCCGTGTCGCCGCTGCCGTGTCACCACCGTTGATTGCCACTGCCGTGTCGCTCGCTGCGGCCGTCACCGGCGTCGCGCCCCCGCCGTATCACTCACCGTCGCGGCGACCGGCGTCGCGGCACCGCCCACCCACGCGGCGGACGCCCGCCGCCGGCGCCGTACCCGCCGCACTCCTTGTGTTTCCAGCTTCACATGGTGCGACATTTCTGGCATCCCGGGCGCTCGGGACCTCGCTGCTGGCCTCCTCGGCCCTCCCCCGCCCCGCCCCGACCACCCCACCGGCCCGCCCCCGACCTTCCCGCCGGGTGCGCGACAATGGGGCGCATGGAGATGCCGATGAACGAACAGTCGCCGGAGAATCCGCCACAGCAGCCGCACAATCCGCAGGTCCTGGTGGTCGGGCCGGATGGGATGGCGCTCGGTGGCGTGGTCGGCGGTGGAGCCGACGGCGAGGGCGAGGAGAGCCGCGAGCTTCCGGTCACGGAGATGGTCGAGCAGCCGGCGAAGGTGATGCGTATCGGCAGCATGATCAAGCAGCTCCTGGAGGAAGTGCGGGCGGCGCCTCTGGACGAGGCGAGCCGGGTGCGGCTGAAGGAGATCCACGCCAGTTCGGTCAAGGAACTGGAGGCCGGCCTGGCCCCGGAGCTGGTGCAGGAACTGGACCGGCTGTCGCTGCCCTTCACCGACGACAGCGTGCCCAGTGAGGCGGAGCTGCGGATCGCCCAGGCTCAGCTGGTGGGCTGGCTCGAAGGGCTCTTCCACGGCATCCAGACGACGCTGTTCGCCCAGCAGATGGCGGCCCGCGCGCAACTGGAGCAGATGCGCCGCGCCCTCCCGCCCGGCGCCCTCGGCGACGAGCAGCCCGGCCACCAGGGCGCCCGCTCGGGCCCGTACCTGTAAGCCGTCCCTGTAAGCCGTCCCTGCAAGCCGGGCACGGCCCGCACAAACGGCCCGCACAGAACAATCGGCGCCCCCCGCCTCACCGGCCGGGGGCGCCGCGCATACCGGCACCTTCCAAGAGAGACGGGCTCAGCCCGCCCCCGGAAGCAGAATCAGTTCGCGCTCTTCCCCGTCGACACCCAGATCGTGATCTTCCCGTCCTTCTTCGGGTCGTAGTTGTCCAGGTACTTCGGGTCCTGCGCGGTCACCGCGCCCTTGCCCCACTGCTGCTCGTCGACGTGCTCGATCTTGTACGGCCAGTGCGCGGCCTGCATGCAGGCGACCACCGAGTCGACGTAGATCGAGGTGAAGTCGGGCATCGAGACGACGTCGGGCTGGTTGGGGTTGATCAGGTCGTTGTGCGCCTGCGTGCACTTGTCCTGGTCGATGGTGCGGCTCTCGTCGCCTTGGACGACGCCGTTGCCGTTCCCGCCGCCGTTGTCCCCACCGTTCCCGTTGTCGTCGACGGCCGGCGCGGTGGTGGGCGGCGGCGTCGTGGTGACGGAGGTCGACGGCGTGTTGCCGCCGCCCGCGTCGTTGCTGTTCGAGCCGTTCTTCGTCACGGCGACGGCGATGACCACGATCACGGCGATGGCGGCGACGGCCGCGATGGCCCCCACGATCAGTCCGGTGCCCGGCCGGTTGCCGTTCCCGGTGCCGCGACCGCCGGTGCGCTGCGGCGGGACCGGACTCAGGTTGTACGCGGGGGCCGGCGCGGGCGGCGGGGTCTGCCGGCCGCCCTGCTGCGGGTAGCCGTACGCGGGCGGCGGCGGGGTGGGCGGGGCACCGGCCGACGGACCGTAGGCGGCGTGCTGCGTGGGGGCGTACGGGGTCTGCATCTGCGGCGGCGGGGTGTGCAGCGGGCCCTGCGCGGGCGGGAAGACGGCCGCGGCCACGCCCTCGCCGCGGCCGGCGGTGCCGTTGGCTCCGGAGATCAGCGGCATGGTGTTGCGCGCGGTGGCGCCCAGCACCCGGTCGGTCTCGTCGTGCATGGCGTCGGCGGTCGGGAACCGCTCGGCCGGGTTCTTCCGCAGCGCCCGCGCGACCAGGGCGTCCACCCCCGGGCCGAGCGCGCGGTTGAACGCGGACGGCGCGGGCGGCATCTCCTGGACGTGCTGGTACGCCATCGCCAGGGGCGAGTCGGCGTCGAACGGCACGCGGCCGGTGAGGAGTTCGAAGAGCATGCAGCCGACCGAGTACAGGTCGGAGCGCTCGTCCACGCCGCGGCCCAGCGCCTGTTCCGGCGAGAGGTACTGCGGGGTGCCCACCACCATGCCGGTCTGGGTCATCGAGGTGACCCCGGACTGCATGGCGCGCGCGATGCCGAAGTCCATCACCTTGACCACACCGCGCTTGGTGATCATCACATTGCCGGGCTTGATGTCCCGGTGCACCAGCCCCATTTCGTGGCTGACCGCCAGCGCCGCCAGCACGTCCCCGGTGATGCGCAGTGCCTTGTCCGCCGGCATGGCGCCGAACTGCGCGATGTCCGCGGCAAGGACGTCGCCGAGCGGCTTGCCCTCGACGTACTCCATGACGATGTAGGGGACCAGCCGGCCGTCCACCGTGTCCTCGCCGGAGTCGAAGACGGAGACGATGTTGGTGTGGTTGAGCTTGGCCACCGACTGGGCCTCGCGGCGGAACCGCTCGCGGAAGGACTGTTCGGTGCCGAGGTTGGTGTGGAGGGTCTTGACGGCCACCGGCCGGTCCAGCACGGTGTCATGTGCCAGGTGCACCGACGCCATGCCGCCCTGGCCGAGCAGGTCGCGCAGCAGGTACCGCCCGCCGCCGACCGAGCGTGCCGCGTACCCGCCCTGCGAGGCGTCCCCGCTCATATGTGCTGTACCCCCGTGTACCCCCGTGCCGGAACCGGGGACATATCTGTTGCCGAGTCTGCCCGCCAAGTCTGGCCCATCGCACCGGCACGTCAAGTTCGTTGACCATCTCGTCACCTGATCCGCATTGTGCCCGCACAATGGGTCGACCCCCCGTCCCACCCCCCGTCCCACCTCCCGTGTCACCGGTCGGGGCCGGTGGGAGGGCCGGTGGGAGCGCCGCTTGGAGGGCCGGTGGAAGGGCCGCCGGGACGGCCCGGCCGCTGGCTCGTGACGTACGCGGCCGCGGTCCCCTGACGTGCTCCGTTCCGGGCCGCCGGCCTGCGAAGACCCGAGCCGTAACCCGAAAAGCGGTACGGTGGCCGCACCGGGTCGTCCTTTTGCGCGTCCGCGAAGGGGGCGGACCCGCGTGCCCGGTACGTACAAGCCCCGGGCGCCCGCCCGGGCCCCTGGTACCTGACGGACGAACGACGGCGAGGACTGATGGCCGACCCCAACGAGACGACCGCCGGCACCGGAGCGCCGGAGTACTCCGGCGAGTGGCGGGTGGGCTCCCTGGTCGGTGAGGGCCGCTACCGGCTGACCGGCAAGCTGGGCCGCGGCGGCATGGCCGACGTGTTCCGCGCCGAGGACGTGCGGCTCGGCCGGACCGTGGCCGTCAAGCTGCTGCGCGGCGATCTCGCCGAGGACCCGGTGGCCAAGGCCCGGTTCACCCGCGAGGCCCAGTCGGTGGCCGGCCTGAACCACCACGCGGTGGTCGCGGTCTACGACTCGGGCGAGGACCGTACCGCGTCCGGCGCGGTGCCCTACATCGTGATGGAGCTGGTCGAGGGCCAGACCATCAAGGAGCTGTTGGCCGGGGAGACCCCGCCGCCGGTGGACCAGGCACTGCTGATCATCTCCGGGGTGCTGGAGGCGCTGGCGTACAGCCACCAGCACGGCATCGTGCACCGCGACATCAAGCCGGCCAATGTGATCATCACAACGACCGGCGCGGTCAAGGTCATGGACTTCGGCATCGCCCGGGCCCTGACCGGCGCCGCGACCACCATGACCCAGACCGGCATGGTGATGGGCACCCCGCAGTACCTCTCGCCGGAGCAGGCGCTCGGCAAGACCGTGGACCACCGCAGCGACCTGTACGCGACCGGCTGCATGCTCTTCGAACTGCTGGCGCTGCGCCCGCCGTTCGTCGGCGAGACCCCGCTGTCGGTGGTCTACCAGCACGTCCAGGACGAGCCGATGCTGCCGTCGGCCGCCAACGGCCGGGTGCCCCCGGAGCTGGACGGCCTGGTGCTGCGCGCGCTGGCCAAGGACCCCGACGACCGCTTCCAGACCGCCGAGGAGATGGGCGGGGTGGTGGCGTACGCCTACCAGGGCCTCGCCCAGCAGGGCGGCTGGACCGGCGGGGCGTGGAGCACCGGACCGGTGACCTCGGTGATGCCGCAGGGCGGTGGCCCCGGTGGCGGCACCCGGACCACGCCCATGGCCGCGGGGGCGGCCGCCGCGGCCATGGGCGCCGGGAACACCGCCCAGCTCGGCCGGGTGCCGGCCGGCGCCGACGGCGGGTACGGCGGCGGATCGTACGAGGAGAGCTACGGCGGCGGGGGCCCCGGCGGCGGCAGCCGCTGGGTCAAGCCGGTGCTGTTCGTGGTCGCCGCGGTCATCGCGGTCGCCCTCGGCGTGTACCTGGCCACCCGCGGCTCGGGCGGCACCGCGAACCCGGCGGACACCACTCCGTCCTCCTCGGTCAGCCGGACCGCTCAGCAGCCCACCGACCAGCCCAGCGACCAGCCGACCGACACCGGGCAGCCCAGCACCGGCCCGAGCCAGACCTGGACGCGGCACACCAGCGCCCCGGCGACCACCGCGCCCACCACCCCGCCCACGACGGCCCCGACCACCACCGCGCCGCCGACCACGGCTCCGACCACCACGCCGCCGCCGACCACGACCCCGCCGCCCACCACGGACCCGGCCACGACCCCGCCGGACACGCCGACCGACAAGCCCACGGGCGGCGGTTCGACGCCCACCGCGGGTCTCCCGCACGCGGGCGCCCACTGAGCGAGCCGCCGAACCGCACGGAAACAAGCTGAGCCAGGCCGAAACGGACTGGGCCCGCCCGCGCGGCCGGCCTAGTCCGTGAAGGCGTCCAGCACTGCCGCGTACTCCCGGGTCCACCACACCGCGAGCGCCGAGGCGGCCGGGAAGAGCGGGTCGGAGCGGAGGTCGCGGCGCTCGTAGCGCCAGTCGAGCATCCAGAAGTCGTTCAGCCGCTCCCACCACACCCGGTGCACGGCGGCGGCGACCTCGGCCGCGGTCAGGCCCGCGGCCCTGCGGTAGGCGCGCGCGTAGGCCCGTACCTTGCGCAGGTCGAGACGGCCGTCGACCGGGTGGACGAAGAAGATCGCGGCGGCCCGGACCGCCTCCTCGGCGCGCGGGCGCACCCCGAGCCGGTCCCAGTCCACGATGGCGGCCGGTTCGGCGCCGCGGTAGATCAGGTTGAGCGGGTGGAAGTCGCCGTGCACCCAGCCGTTGACGGCGCCGTACGCGTCCGGCGGCCGGCAGTGCGCGTACTGCCGCAGCAGCGCCCTGCGTTCGCGCAGCCGGTGCTCGGCCAGCGCGTCGAAGGCCGCGTCCAGGGCGTCGTGCGGGCGGTGCCGGCCGACCAGGGCGAGCAGCCGCTCGATGCGGTCGTAGGTACGGGACGGGTGGGCGCTCGGGTGCCTGCCCGGGTGCGGCGGGGGCAGGATCCGGGCCAGCGCGATGTGCACCCGGCCCAGCAGCGCGCCCAGCCGCCGGGACTGCGCCTCGGTCAGTTCGGTGCCTTCCCGGTGCCGTCCCTCGACCCAGGGGAACAGGGCATAACGGGCGCCGCCGGCCGCCGTCACCGTGTGTCCGTACGTGTCCGGCAGCGGCGCGGCGGCCGGCACGCCGAGCCGGGCCAGGGCCTGGGTGGCGCGGTGCTGGCGAAGGATCACCGCGGGGTCGGCGGTGTCCCGCGCGAGGTAGTGCTTGAGGAAGAACCGCCCGGTTTCCGTGGTGATCCGCCAGCCCTGGTTGAGCAGCCCCCGTGGAACGGGTTCGCAGCTCAGCGGGGTGCCCGCGGCCTCGTAGCGGAGCAGGAGAGCGGTCGGCGCCGGGGCAGTGGTGGCTGTGCCCGTCACGAGCCTCAGCGTAGATCACCTGAAGGGCCCAACCGGCCGTTCGGCCCCCGGGCCGGGCATCCGCCCCGGGTTCGCCTCCCCGCGCCACCCCCTGCGCCGACATCCGCCGCACGCGCGCCCCCCGAAAGGCGGCGCCACCGTGATCTTCCGGGCCCTTACGTGTCGTGGTCATCCGGGATACCGTTCCAGTGTCCCGGCGATGGCCTGCGCGAATGCCTCGGCATCGGACCCAGCATCGGACCCAGCCTCGAACTTACTAGGAAATCCAAGCAAAACCGCAGGTCAGAAAGGTCAGAAAGTCTGCGCTCCGCCTACGCGCACGACTTCCTTTATGGGTAACGTCTGTCTCGCAGTCTTTCGCCGGGACTGTGAAAACGCCTGCTGCCGCCGTGCCGCACACACCCCGTGCGCGGGGCGTCACCAGGTGAGCCGCACTGGTCTCCCGGCGGATCCCGGGGGCCGGACAGACGGAGGAGCAAAGGTGAGCGTGAAAAGCACTGCCGTTGGGGGTTCCCCCGCCAAAAGCAGAGCGGCCTCCCGCGGCCGCTCGAAGAACCGTTCCGGGGACGGACCCGAGTTCGTACAACTGCTGACTCCCGAGGGCGAGCGCGTCGAGCACAGCGAGTACGCCGTCGACCTGACCCCGCAGGAGCTGCGCGGCCTGTACCGGGACATGGTGCTGACCCGGCGCTTCGACGGGGAGGCCGTCACCCTCCAGCGCCAGGGCGAACTGGGCCTGTGGGCCTCGCTGCTCGGCCAGGAGGCCGCCCAGATCGGCTCGGGCCGGGCCACCCGCCACGACGACTACGTCTTCCCGACCTACCGCGAGCACGGGGTCGCCTGGACCCGTGACGTGGACCCGCTGAACCTGCTGGGCATGTTCCGCGGCGTCAACAACGGCGGCTGGGACCCCAACGAGAACAACTTCCACCTCTACACGATCGTCATCGGCTCCCAGACGCTGCACGCCACCGGCTACGCGATGGGCGTGGCCAAGGACGGCGCCGACAGCGCGGTGCTCGCCTACTTCGGCGACGGTGCCTCCAGCCAGGGCGACGTGGCGGAGGCGTTCACCTTCGCGGCGGTCTACAACGCGCCGGTGGTCTTTTTCTGCCAGAACAACCAGTGGGCGATCTCCGAGCCCACCGAGCGGCAGTCCCGGGTCCCGATCTACCAGCGCGCGGCCGGCTACGGCTTCCCGGGCGTGCGGGTGGACGGCAACGACGTGCTCGCGGTGCTCGCCGTGACCCGGGCCGCCCTGGACCACGCCCGCAGCGGCCAGGGCCCGATGCTGGTGGAGGCGTTCACCTACCGGATGGGCGCGCACACCACCACCGACGACCCCACCCGCTACCGCTCCGACGAGGAGCGCGAGGAGTGGGCGGGCAAGGACCCGATCGCCCGGCTGAAGGCGTACCTGGACCGGGAGGGCCTGGCCGACGAGGCGTTCTACGCCGAGGTCGGCGCCGAGAGCGACGCGCTGGCCAAGCGGGTCCGGGAGGGCGTGCGCGGCATGCCCGACCCCGAGCCGATGGCCATCTTCGAGCACGCCTACGCGGACGGGCACGCGCTCGTCGACGAGGAGCGCGCGCGCTTCGCCGAGTACCAGGCATCCTTCGAGGACACCACCGCCGGAACGGGGCGCTGACATGAGCCAGACGATGGACCGGACGACCAGGACGATGCCGATCGCCAAGGCGCTCAACGAGTCGCTGCGCAAGGCCCTGGACGACGACCCGAAAGTGCTGGTCATGGGCGAGGACGTCGGCAAGCTCGGCGGTGTCTTCCGGATCACCGACGGCCTGCAGAAGGACTTCGGCGAGAGCCGGGTGATCGACACCCCGCTGGCCGAGTCCGGCATCATCGGCACCGCGATCGGCCTGGCGCTGCGCGGCTACCGGCCGGTGACCGAGATCCAGTTCGACGGCTTCGTGTTCCCCGCCTACGACCAGATCGTCACGCAGCTGGCCAAGATGCACGCCCGCGCGCTCGGCAAGATCAAGCTGCCCGTGGTGATCCGCATCCCCTACGGCGGCGGCATCGGTGCGGTGGAGCACCACAGCGAGTCCCCCGAGGCGCTGTTCGCGCACGTGGCGGGGCTGAAGATCGTCTCGCCGTCGAACGCCAACGACGCCTACTGGATGCTCCAGCAGGCCATCCAGTGCGACGATCCGGTGATCTTCTTCGAGCCCAAGCGGCGCTACTGGGACAAGGGCGAGGTCGACGTGGCCGCCGTCCCGGGCGACCTGCACAAGGCGGTGGTGGCCCGGCCGGGCACCGACCTGACGCTGGCCGCGTACGGGCCGATGGTCAAGGTGTGCCTGGAGGCCGCCGCGGTGGCCGCCGAGGAGGGCCGCAGCCTCGAGGTGGTCGACCTGCGGTCGCTCTCGCCGATCGACTTCGACACCGTGCAGGCCTCGGTGGAGCGCACCGGGCGGCTGGTGGTGGTGCACGAGGCGCCGGTCTTCTACGGTGCCGGCGGCGAGATCGCCGCCCGGATCACCGAGCGCAGCTTCTACCACCTGGAGGCGCCGGTACTGCGCGTGGGCGGCTTCCACGCGCCCTACCCGCCGGCCCGCCTGGAGGAGGAGTACCTGCCGGGGCTGGACCGGGTGCTCGACGCCGTCGACCGCGCGCTGGCGTTCTGAGGAGAGGGTTGTGACGACCATGACCGCACAGGCGGGGCGCCTTCGCGAATTCCGGATGCCGGACGTCGGGGAGGGCCTGACCGAGGCGGAGATCCTCAAGTGGTACGTGTCCGTCGGCGACCATGTCACCGACGGGCAGGTGGTCTGCGAGGTGGAGACGGCGAAGGCCGCCGTGGAACTGCCCATTCCGTACGACGGGGTGGTCAGCGAGATCCGCTTCGAGGAGGGCGCCACGGTCGACGTGGGCACGCCGATCATCGTGGTGGACGCGGGAGGCGGGGCCGAGGAGGCCGCGCCCGCCGCGCCCGCGCCGTCCGGTGAGGCCGCCGCGCAGCCCGCTCCTTCCGGTGAACCGGAGAAGGGCGGCCGGCAGGCCGTGCTGGTCGGGTACGGGGTCGCGCCCGCGGCCACCGCGCGCCGGCCGCGCAAGCAGCAGCAACCGCCGTCCGACCAGGTCAACGGTCACGCCGCGGCGCCCGCTGCCGCGGCCGCACCGGCGCCCGCTCCGGTCCAGGTGCCCGCTCCCGCGCCCGCCCCGGCCGTACCGCCACCGCACACCGGTGACCGCCCGCTCGCCAAGCCGCCGGTGCGCAAGCTCGCCAAGGACCTGGGCATCGACCTGGCCACCGTGGTGCCCACCGGGCCCGGCGGTGTGGTGACCCGGGAGGACATCCGGGCCGCCGCGGCGCCGCCGGCCCCGCTGCCGCCGGTCACCGAGCGGGCTGCGGCACCCGCACCCGCCGCGCCCGCTCCCGGCGTCGCGGGAGCGGCCGGGGCCCGGCCGCAGGAGGCCGCCGGCACCCGGGAGGCGTGGCAGGCCCGCGAGACCCGGATCCCGGTCAAGGGGGTGCGCAAGGCCACCGCCGCGGCGATGGTCAACAGCGCCTTCACCGCGCCGCACGTCACAGAGTTCGTGACCTTCGACATGACCCGGACGATGAAGCTGGTGCGGGAACTCAAGGAGGACCCGGAGTTCGCCGGGCTGCGGGTGAGTCCGCTGCTGCTGGTCGCCAAGGCGCTGCTGGTGTCGGTGCGGCGGCACCCCGAGGTCAACGCGTCCTGGGACGAGGCCGCTCAGGAGATCGTGCGCAAGTCGTACGTCAACCTGGGCATCGCCGCGGCCACCCCGCGCGGCCTGCTCGTCCCGAACATCAAGGACGCGCAGGACAAGACGCTGCCCGAACTGGCCGCCGCGCTGAGCGAGCTGGTCGGCACGGCCCGCGAGGGCAAGACCTCGCCGGCCGCGATGCAGGGCGGCACCATCACCATCACCAATGTCGGCGTCTTCGGCGTCGACACCGGCACGCCCATCCTCAACCCCGGTGAGTCCGCGATCCTCGCCTTCGGCGCGGTCAAGGAGCAGCCGTGGGTGCACAAGGGCAAGGTGAAGCCGCGCTGGGTCACCACCCTGGCCCTGTCCTTCGATCACCGCCTGGTCGACGGCGAACTCGGCTCCAAGGTGCTGGCGGACGTGGCGGCCGTGCTGGAACAGCCCCGGCGGCTGATGACCTGGGTCTAGGCCGTTCCCGTACCCCGGTTTCTCTGCGGCAGCCACCGGCGACGGGCCCGGACGCGTACGTGTCCGGGCCCTCGCCTTCCCGCGTCGCCGTGTCCGTTCTGATACGTTGACGGCCGGTTCAGCCCTGTTGTGGCAGGAGGCGGGTGCGGGTGACGGACGACCTGAAGGCCGCGGTCGGGCGGTACGGGATCTGGAACCGGCAGTTGCGCTCGGAGGAGCCGGAACTGCGCGAGCAGATCCCGGAGGCCGCCGCCGAACTGCAGGAACTCGGCTTCACCACGGTCTGGCTCGGCTCCGGACCGGGCGTCGAGCACGCCAAGCCGCTGCTGGAGGCCACCACCCGGCTTGCCGTGGCCACCGGCATCCTCACCATCTGGCAGTACCCGGCCGCGGAGGTCGCCGAGCGCGCCGCCGCGCTGGAACACGCCCACCCGGGGCGGTTCCTCCTGGGCCTGGGCGTCGGCCACCCCCAGTTCATCGAGGAGTACCGGTCGCCGTACGCCGCCATGGTCGGCTACCTCGACGCGCTGGACGCGGCCGGGCAGCCGGCCGGACGCCGGGTGCTGGCCGCGCTCGGCCCGCGGATGCTGGGGCTGGCCCGGGACCGGGCCGCGGGCGCGCATCCGTACCTGGTGACCACCGGCCACACCGCCCGGGCCCGCGAGGCGCTCGGCCCGGACGCGCTGCTCGCACCCGAACTCGGGGTGGTCCTGGAGAGCGCCCCGGCGCGGGCCCGCACCATGGCCCGCGCGGCCCTCGCGCCGTACCTCAAACTGTCCAACTATCTGGCGAACTTCCGCACCTTCGGGTTCGGCGACGACGACTTCGCGGACGGCGGCAGCGACGGACTGGTCGACGCGGTCTATGCCTGGGGGTCCGACGAGCGGATCCGCGAACGGATCGACGCGTATCTGGCGGCCGGCGCGGACCATGTCGCCGTCCAGGTGATCACCGCCACGCCGTCCGTGCTGCCGCGCGAGGAGTGGCGCCGGCTGGCCGCGTTGCTGGACTGAGCGCGGGCGGACCCGGGACACACGGGTCCGGGTCATCCTTTCGTGTGCGGTTCCCCCACTTCCGTGGTGGAATGTGCTGCCATCACCGTATGGTCATCTCTGTCTCCGTCGTCCTGCTGCTGGCGCTGCTGGCCATGATGCTCATGCGGAATCACGCGCTGAAGCCCAGTCATGCCGTGCTGTGCGTCCTGCTCGGCTTCTGCCTGGCCTCCACCAGCCTGGCGCCCACCATTCACTCCACCCTGGTGTCCGCCGCCGACCTGGTCTCCACGCTGCGGCCATGACGGACATCTCTGACGGGCCGTCGGGCAGCGCGGGACCCGGCCGGCGGGCGGTTCCAGGTCGGTGTCCGGGTCAGTGCAGGATGCGCTCCTTCGCGCGCTGGAACTCCTCCTCGGAGAGGTCGCCCTTGGACCTCATCTCCCCGAGGCGGGCCAGTTCGTCGACGTGGGACCCGCCACCGGCCCCGGTCCCGGCGGTCCTGCGGATGTAGTCGTCGAAGGCCCGTTGCTGCGCCTCGGCGGACCGGTGCTCGCGGATCCCCATCCCGGTCCCGCGCACGGCCACGTACACCAGCACGCCCACGAACGGCAGGAACAGCACGAACAGCAGCCACCCGGTCTTCGCCGCGCCGCTCATCCGGTCGTCCCGGAAGATGTCCACGACGATCCGGAACAGCAGGAAGATCCACAACACCCACAGAAAGACCCACAACGCGGTCAGGAAGACCCCGAGGACCGGATAGTCGTAGGCCAGATTCACCGTGTTCCCGCCCATCGTCTGCCTCCTGTCGACGCGGCCGGTCTTGGATGTCTCGCCCGCCCCCTGTTCCCGCGTCCCCCATTCCGCGGCTTTACCGCGCCCTTTGTCGCGGCGTAATTCCGCCGCCCCCGGCGCGCTGCCTCCATTGTCCCCGCCCGCCGCGAAAACGCCCTGTTCAGCTCGGTCCGACCGGTCAATGGCCCTTCAACGGCGCAGGGCACGCAGCACATTCACATTTGAGCACGCACGCCCGGATCCCGCATTCCGGGCGTCCGCCGCGCACGGCCGAATTCCGCGGAAATGCAGGTGGGCGCGGCCGGTGGCAGGCTGGTCACAACGGTGCATTCGGCGGGGTGGCGGGTCGCGGCCGGCCCGCGGAGAGGAGCCAGCCATGACCACCGCGCGGATACGCCCCGACGAGGCCGAGCACGCCGCCGCCCGCAGGAGCACCCCCGCGGACGGGGACCGGCGGCCGCCGTACCGTACCCCCGCCGAGCGGGCCGGACTGGGCCGGGCCGCGCGCAAGGCGGCGCCGCGGTCCAGCCACGCCGAATTCCCGGCCGACCCGCGGCGGCCGGACCCGGTGGACGTGGTGGAGCAGCAGTCGGCGGACCGGCTGCCCGAGCTGGTGCCGATCCGCTACGGGCGGATGACCGAGTCGCCGTTCCGCTTCTACCGTGGCGCGGCGGCGATCATGGCGATGGACCTGGCCGCCACCCCGAAGACCGGCCTGCGGGCCCAGTTGTGCGGTGACGCGCACCTGCTCAACTTCCGGCTCCTGGCCTCCCCCGAGCGGCAACTGGTCTTCGACATCAACGACTTCGACGAGACGCTGCGCGGCCCCTGGGAGTGGGACGTCAAACGCCTGGCCGCCAGCCTGGTGATCGCCGCCCGCGCCAACGGCTTCGACGACAAGGAGCGGGCCGGCATCGTACGGGCGGGGGTGCGCGCGTACCGGGAGGCGATGCGCGCCTTCGCCGCGATGACCGACCTCGACGTCTGGTACGTGCACTTCGACGAGGCGTGGATCGGTGAACGGCTGCCGCAGCGGGTGGCCGCGCGGGGCCGCAAGCAGTGGCGGCGGGCCGCGGCCCAGGCCCGCGGGCGCGACAATGTGCAGGCGTTCGAGAAGCTGACCCGGATCGAGGACGGCCGGCGCCGGATCGCGCCCGACCCGCCGCTGGTCACCCCGCTCACCGACCTGCTGCCCGACGTGCAGCGGGCGATGCTGGAGGACCAGATCCGCCGGCTCGTCGAGGCGTACGGCGGCACCCTCCAGTCCGACCGGCGGTTCCTGCTCGAGCGCTACCGGGTGGCCGACGTGGCCCGCAAGGTCGTCGGCGTCGGCAGCGTCGGCACCCGCTGCTGGATCGTGCTGCTGCTCGGCAAGGACGAGGGCGACCCGCTGCTGCTCCAGGCCAAGGAGGCCGGGCCGTCCGTGCTCACCCCCTACGCCGGGGCCGGCGGGCACCGCACCGAGGGCGAGCGGGTGGTCTCCGGGCAGCGGCTGATGCAGGCGACCAGCGACATCTTCCTCGGCTGGGAGCGGGCCGAGGGCATCGACGGCCGCCGCCGCGACTTCTATGTGCGCCAGTTGCGCGACTGGAAGGGCATCGCCCAGCCCGAACTGATGGTGCCCGCCGGCATGAGCGCCTTCGCCGAGCTGTGCGGCGCCACCCTGGCCCGCGCCCACGCCCGGTCCGGGGACCGCATCGCCATCGCGGCCTACCTCGGCGGCGGCGACGTCTTCGACCGAGCCCTGGCGGAATTCGCCGAGGCGTACGCCGATCGCAACGAGAAGGACCACCGGGCGCTGGTGGACGCGGTCCGGTCGGGGCGGGTGGAGGCGCAGGAGGCGTAGGGCTTCAGCGGGGTCAGGGTCAGGGGCCGGGTCGGGCTCCGGCTCCGGCTCCGGTTTCGCGGGCGCGGGCGCGGGCGCGGGCGGGCGGCCGGAGCAGGACCGTGACCACGTAACTGACCACCACCGCGACGATCACCAGCGGCATCACGGTCAGGCCCTGCTTGCCCAGCAGCAGCGTGGCCAGCAGGACCGAGGTGAGGGGCAGCCGGAGCATGGCCGCGCTCATCGCGCCGACACCGGCCGCGAAGGCGGCGACCAGGGTCAGGCCGGGCAGGTGCGAGAGCAGGATGCCGCCGGTGGCGCCGGTGAACATCGCCGGGAAGATCGGCCCGCCCCGGAAGGCGCTCAGCGAACCGCAGTAGGCGAGCCCCTTGCAGGTCAGCAGCAGGGCGAGGGCGCCCACCGAGTAGCCGGCCTGATCGCTGAGCAGCGGGCCGAGCGCGGTCTGCCCGGAGTAGAGCACATCGCTGGCCGGCTTGCCGCTGCCCTGCGCGTACGCCGCCGCGAGTCCCGCGATCGCGAGGCCGATCAGCACGGTCAGTACGAGCCGGCGCCGCTCGACCCGCCCTTTCAGCCGCAGCGCCGCCCGGGAGATGCCCGCGGCCAGCAGCGCGGCGGCCACCCCGATCAGCAGCGTCCAGCCGAATTCGGCCGCCGTCGGGCTGTGCGCCTGCGGCACGTCCGGCAGCGTGAGGCTGTACGTGCCCAGGCCCGTCCAGGAGCCGATCCCGACGAAGATCAGCGCGCCGATCCCGGACGCCAGCAGCCCCGGCACCAGCAGCGGGCCGACCATCCCCCCGGCCACCCCCGACGCCTCCATCAGCAGGAAGGCGCCCAGCAGCGGCGAGCCCAGCAGCGAACTCACCGCGGCGAAGCTGCCCGCCGCGCCGACCAGTGCGTACGCGTTCTCCGGCAGCCCCCGCCGCAGCAGCCGCAAGCCCCCGGCCGCGACCCCGCTGCCCAGCGCCAGCAGCGGCGCCTCCGGGCCCAGCACCGCCCCGAACGCCAGCGTCGCCATCGCCGCCAGGAACACCCCGGGCAGCGCCTTCGGTGCCATCGGGCCCCGGCCCGCCGCGAAGCCCGCGGTCGGCTCGTGCCCGCCCCCGCCCGGCAGCCACAGCACCACCGCCGCGACCAGCACCGCTCCCACCACCAGCAGCGGCACCGGCCACCACAGCGGGGTCCCGTTCAGCCCCAGCCCCTTCGGCAGGTCCTTGTACAGCAGCGGCTGCAGTTTCTCTTCGAGGGCAAGGAAGCCGAAGGCCAGGGCGGAGACCGGGACGCCGATCAGGGCGCAGACGATCAGGAGGACGGCGTACTCGCGGGTGCGGACGACATCGGGGCCGGGGGTGTCACCCTGCGGGTGGGCGCTCGTGCCGGGGCGGGCCCTGTCGCCGGGCGCGGCTCCTTCCTCCGCGGAAGCCATGGTTGCCGCCTCCCCGCGCCCTCCGGTTCGCCGCGCCTTCGTCGTTCGTCCTGCGCCCGACTGAAGCACTCGCCTGCGGCCGGCCCGGCTCCCGACACGGCGTCGTCCCCTCGTACGGGCCACCGCGCGCGGCCCGATGGCGCAATGGGGCGCTTTCCGGTGGCCGGCCCCTACAGGGCGTCCGGCGGGGACTGTCGGTGGGAGGTCATAGCGTGGGGGCATGACTGAGGCGGGGTTTCTGGCGGGCACGCGGGCGGCGTACGACACCATGGCGGAGCCGTACGCCGAGCGGTATTGGGGGGAGTTGGCGAGGAAGCCGCTGGAGCGGGCCATGCTCGGGGTGTTCGCCGAGGGGGTGCGGGACGGGGGCGGCGGGACCGTGGTGGAGGTGGGGAGCGGGCCGGGGCGGGTGACCGCGTATCTGGCGGGGCTCGGGGTCGACGTGTACGGGGTGGATCTCTCGCCGCGGATGGTCGCCCTCGCGCGGGCCGGGCATCCGGGGCTGCGGTTCGAGGAGGGGTCCATGACCGCGCTCGACGTCCCCGACGGGTCGCTGGCGGGGGTCGTGGCCTCGTACTCGATCATTCACATACCCGATGCCGAACTGCCGGACGTCTTCGGTGAGTTCCGGCGGGTGCTCGCGCCCGGCGGCAAGGTGCTGCTGATCTTCCAGACCGGGGACGGCAGGCCCTTCCGCCGGACCGAGGCGTTCGGGCACACCGTCGCCCTGGACTACTACTGGCGCCGGCCCGAGACCGTCGCCGAACTGCTCGCCGGGGCCGGGCTGGCCGTGGACGTCACGCTGCGGCGCGAGGCGCACGAGGGGGAGATGGCTGCGCGGGGCGCCCTGCTGGCTCACAGAGCGGAGTGAGCCGGGTCACATGTGTGACGCCGTGCGATCAGGTCATAACAACTTGGTATCGGCCGGAAAACCGGACAATCCATCGGCTTGCGGGCGTGGTGAACTGGACAATAGGCGGAAATCCGCACATGGGGGGATCATGAGCGAGTTGACGGCATGTGCCGCGTGCGGTGCGGCGAGCGCACCGGACGCGGTGTTCTGCGGGAACTGCGGTGCGGCCCTGGCGTTGCCGGGCCGGCCCACCAAGCCGGCCCCGGTGGTCGTGCCGTCGGCCGTCGGGCACATGCCCGAGCGGCCCTCGGCCCCGCCGCGCTGGGGCGCCGGCCACGACCTCACCCGGTATCTGTGCGCCGCCGCGTATCTGGACCGCGACTACGCCACCTCGCTCGTCGGGCAGGTCGCCGCCGAGCCGCACCTGGGCGTCGCCCCGGCCCCGGCCTGCGACGTCCCCGTCGTGCTGCGGCACGCCTACCTCGCCAACGTCCGCCGCAACTACCGCGACCTCGTCCTGGCCGCGTTATTGGTGCTGGCGTTCATCTTCATCTTCCAGGGGATGGTGATCGGCGTCCTGCTGTCGCTGTTCTTCTCCTGGGTGACCGTGCTGTCCTTCGAGCTGTCCACCCGGTACGGGCGGCACCTGCAGAGCCTGCGCCCCGACCGGTTCGACCCCTCGACCGTGCCCCCGGCGACCAACGAGGCCGCCGAGGCCCGCATCCGTCAGGTCGGCGACTACGCGGCCGGCAACGTCACGGTCTACAGCGGCTACTCCCCCTTCATCGGCTACGGCACCCAACTGGAGTCCTGGTCCTTCGCGCTGGACCTCACCAGGCCCGGCAGCTCGGGGGAGCCGCCCGGGGAGTTCGACGTGCAGGACCTGTACGAGCACGTGCTGCGGCGCCTGCGCACCCTCGCCGTGCCCGGCCTGGAGATCGAGGAGCGGGTCTTCGTCGACGGCTCGGCCATCATCGACGACCAGCGCTTCCTGCCCGACGCGTTCCGGCGGCCGGTGACCGGCATACCGCAGGACTGGGTGGACGACCTCAAGCGCGCACCCGAGGACCGGGCCCGCACCTACCTGGCCGTCCACTCCACCGGCTGGAACGGCGAACTGGTCAGCTCGCTCTTCCTGCGCTTCGCCCGCTCGGACTCCAACCTGCTGGTGGAGGGCGTGCACACGGTGCTGTGCCCGCTGCTCGACCGGTACCGGATCATCGACACCCTCATGCCGAGCCCCGGACTGCGCGACGTCGCCCAGATCTTCTCCCAGGCGTCCGCGAGCACCTTCTTCGTCCTGCTGGCGTCGCCCGCGCGGGCCGTGCAGGCGTTCTTCGCCGAATGGCGCACCCGGCGCGCGGTCCGGCGGCAGAACAAGCGGATCCGGCAGCTGCGCGTCTTCGACTACGGCGCCCGGATCAGCGTGCGGCAGCAGGCGTCCGACACCGCGTACCACCGCTACTTCCAGAAGCTCGACCGCAGCATGGCCGTCAAGGTGTGCGAGCGGCGGGCGCTCGACGCACTGGTGGAGTTCGCCGAGGCGCGGCACATCGACGTCGGCGACCTCGTCCAGCGCCAGCAGGTCATCGTCAACAACGGCATCATCGCCCAGGGCGGATCGAAGGTGGAGGGCAGCTCGGTCGCCTCGGGCGACAACGCAAGCGCGTTCACCCGGATCCTGAACAAGATCCCGCTGGTGAACACGGACTGACGGAGCGCCGGCCGACATTCCGGCCGGCGTACTCACCGAAGGACCGACCGCCGCACCGCCGACAACGGCTCAGGGGGAACCGACATGGACAGCAACAGCGGCATCAGCGCCACCGGTGGCTCGAACGTCTCGGGCAACGCCGTGGCCAGCGGCCGCGGGTCGAAGGCCGAGGTACGCGTCGACGGGCCGCTGCGGTCCGCGGCCGAGCAGCGCACCTCGCCGCAGGAGATCAGCGCCCTGCTGGCCCGGATGACCGGCGAACTCGCGCGCTCAGGGCACCCGGAGCGCGCCGAACTCGTCACCGAGATCGAGGCCGCCCGCGACGAACTGGCCGCCCCCAGCCCGCGGACCGGCCGGCTGCGGCGGTTCGCCGCCGGGCTCAGCTCCGCGATGGAGGACTTCGCCCCGCTGGCGGCGCTGGCGGCGACGATCGAACAGGCCATCCGCGGCCTGTGACGCAGCCGGACGTACGCGCACCCGCCCGGCGGCTGCGTGTACGTACCCGCACGTATGTGTCCGCACCTGTCCGAACCCGCGCTCATCCCGTACCCATTCGCATCGCCGGACGGAGCAGGCAGTGTCCCACTGCACCTACTGCGGCGCCCCCTTCGCGGACGCCCACACCCGCTTCTGCACCCGCTGCGGCCAGCCGCGCGTGGACGAGCCAGGGCTGCACCAGCCCGGTTACCTCACCGTGGGGTCGACGGCGCTGCCCGTATGGCTGCTGGCCCTGGTGGTGGTGCTGCTCGCCGGGGGCGGCACCGCCGCGTATTTCCTCGCCTCGTCCTCCGGGCACGGACATTCCAGCGCCTCGTCACCGGCACCGGACGAATCGCAGCCGAGCGACCCCGCGGGCGGGGCGTTACCGGGCGACAGCCCGAGCGACACCCCGACCGACACGGACGTGTTCACCGACACGCCCACCGACACCTTCACGGACACGCCGACGGACACCCCGGCCACCACCGACACCACCACCGCGCCCACCGATCCGGCCGACGTGGTGCGGGCGTACTACGACGACATCAACGCCCAGGACTTCCAGGCAGCCTGGGACCTCGGCGGCCGGAACATCGGCGGGTCCTCCTACAGCGCCTGGGTCGACGGCTTCTCCACCACGCAGGACGTCCGGGTGGACGCCACCGACGACCCCTCGTCCTCGGATCTGGTCGACGTCTCGGTGACCGCCGACCAGACCGACGGCACGGTGAAGAACTTCAGCGGTACGTACACGGTGACCGACGGCATGATCGTCGACGCCAGCATCCACCTGGACTGACGCCTGGACTGACGCCTGGACTGACGCCTGGACCGAGCGGAGGACGCGGTCAGGACGTGGTCAGGGCGCGGCCAGCAGCGCGCTCAGCGCCGACGCCTGGGTGCGCCAGTCGACGGGGTTGGGCCCGCTCTGGCCGCCGGACCAGCGCTCGCCGAGGCGGTTGAGGGAGTCGCGGTCGGTGGACCACAGGGTGTTGGCCTGAGTGGCGGCGAAGGAGCCGTACGCGTTGCCCGTCGCCGAGTTCAGGTCCTGGAGGTAGCGCATGAAGACGCCCTTGAACTGCTTGCCGTTGTCGTCGCAGGACGCCGTGGCGGTGTCGCAGGACTCGGTGAGGACGCCGCCGCTGACCAGGGCGGGAGAGGCGACCGCGGCGTCGGCCAGCCGGCGGGCGGTGGACAGGGCGGAGGAGTCGCCGGTGGCCCGCCAGACCTCGACCGCCGCGCCGATCGCCAGCCCCTGGTTGTAGGACCACACGGTCTGGCCGTTGTTGGCGCAGCCCGATGTGAGCCCGTCGTTGACCAGCCCGGCCGAATTGATCAGGCCGCTGCCCAGGTACCAGTGCCAGGCGGTGGTGGCCCGGCCGAGCCACAGGGTGTCGCCCGCGATCCGGTTGTGCAGCGCCGCCGTGATCCGCACGTACAGGCCGTTGGTCACCGCGTTCTTGTACGTGCGCTCGCGGTCCCACCACACCCCGCCGCCGCAACTGCCCGTGTCCCACAGCCCGTTCACGTAATTGGCTATGGTCACCGCCTCGTTGAGGTACGTGGTGTCGTGCGTGAGGTCGTACGCGTCGATCCAGGCCAGCGCCCACCACTCGGCGTCGTCGGTGGCGCGGCTGATGAAGTCGCCCTCGATCGGGTCGGAGCTGCGGGCCCCGGCCGGGAAGGAGCCGCGGTTGACCTGGTAGGTGCGCGAGACCACCCAGGCGTAGCGGGTGTCGCCGGTCTGCCGCATGTAGTCGATCACGGTGGCCAGGGCGACGGCGGAGTTCCACCAGCTCGACGGCCAGTACGCGGTGTTGGGGTCGTAGGAGTACATCAGCGCGTCGGCGGCGGCCGCGGGGCGCGAGCCGGCCGGACGGGCCCAGGCGGTGCAACTGCCGTTCTGGCCCTCGACGGCCCGGCCGCAGGCGCGCACCGCCCCGCCGTACAGCAGGCCGAGCGTGTCGTCGGTGTTGTACTTGGCGGTCCGCACCCCGGTGGCGCCCGCGGGCACGGACGTCCGGCCCTTGGAGGAGCCGTCCGGCCAGCTCGCGCCGCTGTTCCAGGAACGGTCGAGCCACACCTCGTCGCCCGCCTTGCCGGCCGACAGCGCGGCCCAGGCCATGCCCGAGGTGTCCATGTGCAGGGCGATGGTGCGGCCGTTCAGCGTGGTGGCCGGGAGGGGCTGCGCGTCGCCGGTGCCGACGGACGGGTCGAGCCCGTCGCAGTGGGCGGCGCACACGTCCAGGTGGGCCCACTGGGTGCAGGAGACGCCTCCCGCGTCGCCGCAGGCCCGCAGCACCGCGCGGCGGTGGTTCGTGGGGTCGTACAGGTTGTACATGAGGGTCCGGGTGCCGGTCCACGTCGAGGGGATCCACGCCTTGCCGAGCAGGCCGTCCCAGGTGGCGCCGCCGTCCCAGGAACGGTCCAGCCACACCGAGTCGTTGAGCTGCCCGTTGTCGATGCTCGCCCACGCCATGCCGTCCGGGTCGGTGACGTGCAGCTCGACCACCCGGCCGTTGACGGTGATGTTCGGCACCGGGAAGGTCTCGTGCGTCGCCAGCGACGGGTCGCGGGTGTCGCAGTACAGCGCGCACACCGTGGTCGTGGCCGCCGGCCCGGGCGGGCTCGCGGCGGCCGAGGCCGCGGCCGGCCCGGCGGGCCACGCCGCGAGCAGCGCGGTCACCAGGGCGGTGACCAGCAACACCGGTAAAAGTCGCATCGTGCGTTGGGACATCATGGTCAACCACCCCTGGCCGATGGGCTCTTGACGCCGATCGCGCGGTCGCGCGCGGCATTGGTGTGGGCGCGCCACCATTGAGACACCGTTGTCATGTCCCGTCAAGAAGGCGGGTGGTGCCAGGGACGCTGACCAGCGGCGTTCGGCGTCGGTGCGGGTTTTCGGGGGCGCTGGGCGGCAGGGGCCGGCTCCGGCGCGGCGGTGTCGCCGGGCCACGACGGCCGGCGGGGTGGCGACCAGGCCGGCACCTGTCCTTGTCCCCCGCCCGCCCGGCGCGGACCGGGTTCGCACCGGTGCCCGCCCCCGGCCGCCCCAGCGCGGACGCGGCCCGTACCGGCGCCCGCCCCGCGCCCCTGCCGGCTCCGCCCCGACCCCGCCCCGACCCCCTGTGCCCCCTACTGCCTCAGCTCGCCCCCGACCGCCCCGTCCGTATCGCGGACCACCCGTACCTCCGCATCCATGTTGTATCTAAGATGTGCGCATCATGGATGCCGTCGCCGAGAGAGCCGCCGCTGTCGTGTCCGAGGCCGCCGTCAAAGCACCGCCCGCCGCCGAGCGGGTCTATTCGCATGTCAAGAGCGGAGTGCTGGACCGCCGTTACGAGGGCGGGACGCTGCTCACCGAAGGGGATCTGGCCGACGCGGTCGGGGTCTCGCGCACTCCCGTGCGCGAGGCGCTGCTGCGGCTGGAGGCCGAGGGGCTGCTGAAGCTGTACCCGAAGAAGGGCGCGCTCGTGCTGCCGGTGTCGGCGCAGGAGATCGCCGACGTCGTGGAGACCCGGCTGCTGGTCGAACGGCACGCGGTGGCCAAGGTGGTGGGCGCGGTGCCGGCCGGGCTGATCGCGCGGCTGGAGGACTCCCTCGCCGAGCAGCGCGAGCTCGCGGCCAGCGGCGATCTGGCGGCCTTCGCGGCCGCCGACCGCGGCTTCCACGCCGAGATCGTCCGCGCCGCCGGCAACCGCATCCTCGCGCACCTCTACGACCAGTTGCGCGACCGGCAGTTGCGGATGGGCGTGGCCACCATGCACGCCGAGCCCAGCCGGGTGGCGCTGACCGTCGCCGAGCACACCGAGATCCTGGACGCGCTGCGGGCCGGCGCCGCCGAGGAGGCCGAATCCGTGGTGGAACAGCACATCTCCCGGGTCAAGGTGCTGCTCGCCGGAAGCGCGTCGTGACCGGCAGGCCCCTGCCGGGCGACCCACCGGGCGGCCGGCGCGCCGCCCTCGTCTGGGGGGTCGGCACCCTCGTCTACTTCGTCGCGGTGATCCACCGCACCAGCCTCGGCGTGGCCGGCATCGACGCGGCCGACCGCTTCCACATCGGTGCCTCGGCGCTGTCCAGCTTCTCCATCCTCCAGGTGCTGGTGTACGCGGGCATGCAGATACCCGTCGGCCTGATGGTCGACCGGCTCGGCACCAAGAAGGTGCTGATGCTGGGAGCGGTGCTGTTCACCGCCGGGCAGTCGGCGTTCGCGCTGTCCCACTCGTACGGCATGGCGCTCGGCGCCCGGGCGGTGCTCGGCTGCGGCGACGCGATGACGTTCGTCAGCGTGCTGCGGCTCGGCTCGCGCTGGTTCCCGGCCCGGCGCGGCCCGCTCATCGCGCAGTGCGCCGCGCTGTTCGGGGTCGCGGGCAACCTGGTGTCCACGGTGGCGCTGTCCCGGCTGCTGCACACGGCCGGCTGGACCCCGACCTTCCTGGGCACCGCGATCGGCGGCGCGGCCGTCCTGGTCCTGGTCGCGCTCTTCCTCAAGGACCACCCGGACGGTTACGAGGCCCCGCCCGCGCACCATGCCGGGCTCGCCTTCGTCCGCCGCCAGATCGCCGACGCCTGGCGCGAGCCCGGCACCCGGCTGGGCATGTGGACGCACTTCACCACCCAGTTCTCCGGGATGGTGTTCCTGCTGCTGTGGGGACTGCCGTACCTGGTGGAGGCCCAGGGGATGTCGCGCGGCGCGGCCGGCGGCCTGCTCACCCTGGTCGTGGTGGCCAACATGGTGTTCGGCATGGTCTTCGGCCAGCTCATCGCGCGCCACCACGGGCTGCGGATGCCGCTGACCCTCGGGGTGATCGCGGCCACCGCGGTGGCCTGGGCGGCGGTGCTGGCCTGGCCCGGCCGGCACGACCCGCTGTGGCTGCTGATCCTGCTGTGCGTCGTGCTCGGCGCCTGCGGCCCCGGCTCGATGATCGGCTTCGACTTCGCCCGCCCGGCCAATCCGCCGGAACGATTCGGCACGGCCTCCGGCATCGTCAACATCGGCGGCTTCACCGCCTCCATGATCACCCTGTTCGCGATCGGCGTCCTGCTCGACGCCACCGGCGACAACTACCGCGTCGCCTGGAGCACCGTGTTCGTCCTCCAGGCGGTGGGCACCTGGCAGATCCTGCGGCTGCGCCGCCGCGCCGAACGCCTGGAGCGCGACCGGATAGCGGTCAGCCGGGTCGAGAGCGTCCACCGCACCCCGACCGCCCGCGTCCCGGAGTGACGCAGCGAGTGACACAGCCGGCGCGGACCCACGTACCACCTGGCCCCCGGCCGTACGCCGCCGCGTACGGCCGCCGGGCACCCGCGGCACTCACACCGGGGTGAACTCCACCGGCAGTGCCGCCGGGCCGCGCAGCCACAGCGAGGGGCGCGGGCGGACCTCGCTGTCGGGGACGGACAGGTGCAGGTCCGGGAGGCGGTCGAGCAGCACCTCGATGGCCGCCTTGGCGGTGATCTCGGCGATCTCCGGGGCGGGCGCGGGGCAGCGGTGCTCGCCGTGGCCGAAGGACAGATGGGCCTGGTTGGCGACCGCGCCGGGCGCCGCGGCCGACGCCTGGGACAGACCCGGTGCCGCGTACGGGCACACCGCCGGGTCGGTGTTGGCCGCGGCAAGCCCGAGGACCAGGCAGTCGCCTTGTCGCACCAGCCGGCCGCCGAGCTGGGTGTCGCGGGTCGCCCAGCGGCCGATGACCAGTTGGGCGGGCGTCTCGGTCCACAGCACCTCGGTGAGCGCCTGCCCGACGCTGCGCCGCCCGCCGGACAGCGTGACCGCGAACCGGTCGTCGGTGAGCATCAGCCGCAGCGCGTTGCCTATCCACTGGGCGGTGAGCTGCTGGCCGATCGTCACCAGGGCCAGCAGGTCCTGGACGATCTGCTCCTCGTCCAAAGTGGCCGGGTGGGCCAGCAGCCGGGCCGGGATCTCCGGGCCGGGCCGCCGCCGGGCCCGCTCCAGCAGCACCTCCATGGTGTTGCGGGTACGGGCGCAGGCCGCCGCCGCTTCCGGGCCGTCGTCGAAGGACAGCGCCACGTCGGTGGCCAGCTCCGCCGTCTCGTCCTCGTGCAGGCCCAGCAGGGCGGCCATCACCCGCAGCGGCACCTGTCCGGCGTAGTCCGCGACCAGTTCGGCCCGGCCGGCGCCGGCGAACCAGTCGATGGCGGCGTCCGCCGCGCGCTCGGCGGCCAGCCGCAGCTCGAACTGGTCGGCCCCGGCCAGCACATCGGCGATCGCGCCGGCCCGCCGCCGGTGGGCGTCGCCCTCGGTGAACAGCACCGAGGAGTTGTGCGCGACCTGGGGGAGCAGCGGCCAGCTCTGCGGGACCCGGTGCCAGGAGTGCCAGCGCCGCGAATCGCGCCCGAACAGGCCGGGGTTGGCCAGCACGTAGTGCACCTCGCGGTAGCCGAGCACCAGCCAGGCCGGCAGGTCGCCCTCGAGCAGCACCGGCGCGACCGTGCCGTGCATCAGGCGCAGCGCGCCGAAGTATCCGGCCGGATTGTCGTGCAGCGCGGGCACGTCGAGCCGGGTGGGGACGAGCTGCGGTTCGGTGCCCCAGGGGCTGGACCCGGTGCCGTAGGAGAAGCCGGGCTCCGCGCCCGGCACGGGTCCGGACGGGGCCGGGGAGCCGGGCCGGGGCTCGTAGGGACCGGGCGTCCCGGGGGAGCCCTCCGTCCCGGGGCGCCCTTCGTAGCCGCCGCCCCCCGGCCCGGACCAGGAGCCGGGTGCCGCACCCGGGTCCGTACGCGGCTCCCAGGGTGCGCCGATCTGCGGCGGCGGCACCGGCTGGAGGCCCGGCGCCGGCGCGGGCGGTGCGGGGGAGGGCGGGGGCGGGGTCGGCCGGGCCGCGGGCTGCGGGTCCCAGCCGGCGCCCGGCTGCGGGACCGCGTCCTGCTGTCGCACCTGATACGCCGGGCGGGCCGCGTACGGCTGCTGCTCCGGCTCCTCGCGGGCCGCAGCCGGGTACTCCGGGAGCGGCGGCCGGCCGGCCGCGTCCGGGCGGTCCGGGAAGTCCTGGTACGACGTCACCGCAGCGTCTCCCGGTCCGTGGCGAAGGTCAGCAGGTGATCGACCAGGGTGACCAGCACGCGCTTGGCCGAGTGCCGCTTGCGGGCGTCGCAGTCGACCAGGGGAATGCCGGGCGGCAGCGCCAGGGCGTCGCGCAGCTCCTCCAGCGAGTGCCCCGGCGGCCCGAAGTTGTTGCGGGCCACGATGAACGGCACACCCAGGTGCTCCAGCCGGTCGATCGCGTACCAGGAGTCGGTGATTCGCCGGGTGTCGACCAGGACGACCGCGCCCATGGTGCCGGAGAACAGCCGGTCCCACAGGAACCAGAACCGCTCCTGCCCGGGTGCGCCGAACACGTACAGCACCCGCTCCTCGTCCAGCGTGATCCGGCCGAAGTCGAAGGCCACGGTGGTACGGAACTTGGTGCCGGCGCCGCTGGTCGCGGGGTCGTCGATGCCGACGCCCGCGCTGGACATGGTCTCCTCGGTGGACAGCGGCGGGATCTCGCTGATCGCCCCGACCAGGGTGGTCTTGCCCGCCCCGAAGCCGCCCACCACGGCGATCTTCAGCCCGTCGGCGGCCGTCTGACGCAGCGGCGGTCCGGGGTTCGGCGGCCACCCGGGGCCCGGCGGCCGTCCGGCGGGACCGGGCCGGCCCGCGCCGCCCGCCCACGGACCGGGGTCCGCCGGCAGGTCAGAGGTTCTGGAGTGCACGCAGTACCTTCTTCAGGGTTTCGGCCGGCGGCAGCAGTTCGGCGCCGGGGGCGGCGGACCTCGGGTGCCGGGCGCTGATCCGGCCGGCCGCCAGCAGGTCGGCCAGCAGGATCTTGACCACGCCCACCGGCAGTCCGAGGTGGGAGGACAGCTCCACCAGCGAGGTGGGGTGCCGTCCGCACAGCCGCAGGATACGGATGTGCTCGGACTGCATGCCCAGCGCCGGTTCCGCTTCGCCCACCACGATCGTCACCAGGTCGAACGTGGTGTCCTGGGTCCGGCTGCGGCCACCGGTGACGGTGTAGAGCCGGTCCGGCACCCCGCTGTCCACCGGCCGGCGGGTCATACCGCCAGCTTCCCGCCCGGACCGGACGGCGCCTCGGCGGCCTCGGCGCGAGTCCGCAGCCGCGGGTCGGCGCGCAGCCGGCCGGCCATGTGCTCGGCCAGCTCGTTCATGCGCTGCCCGATCAGCCCGGCGTCCGCGTCCTCCTCGCCGATCACCGCCAGGTGCGCGCCCTCGCCGACCTCGACGATGAACAGCACCCCGCCGTGGAACTCGGTCATCGACTGCCGCACCCCGCCGGTGCCGTCGCCGAACTCCATCGAGGCGCCGTGCGCGAGCGACTGGATGCCGGAGGCTATGGCGGCCAATTGGTCGCCGCGGTCCGCCGAAAGGCCGGGCGACAGGCTCAGCTTGAGCCCGTCCCGGGACAGCAGCAGTGCGTGCCGCGCGCCCGGCGTCCTGGCCAGCACTTGCTCAAGCAGCCGTTCCAGGCCGCCGTCGGTCGTCGTCGTCATTCGCCCCACCCCTCATCGGTCCCATGCCTCCCCCGCGATCGGTCCCTCCCCCGAGGCCGTGAAGTCGGGGCCCCTGATCGCGCGGGTCTCCCCGCGGGGCTCCGCCGTTTCCGTACCCGCTGTGCTCGGTTCCGTACCGGCCGTGCCCGTCACTCCTGTACCCGCCGTACCCGGTTCCGTATCCGGATCGGCCGGATCAACCCGCTCCGCTTGGCCGTCGGTTCCGGCCGCGCGTGCCCGGTCGGCCGAACGGCCCGCGGCGGCCTCGCGGAAGGCGCTGAACCGCGCCCCGGCGGCGGCCCGGGCCCGGGCCGCCCGGGCCTCCTCCTCGGGCGAGGGATCCAGGAATTCCGCGGCCGGATCGCCCGTCAGGTCGCCGTGCCGGGAGGCGGCCAGCGTCTGGCCCCTCGGGCGCCTGGGCAGCGGCGTGGCGGGGCGGTTGTGCACGGGCTGCTGGTCGTACGCCGTCCCGTCGTACCCGCCGCTCTCGTAGTCGGCCGGGTCGTAGTCGAAGTCGTAACCGGCGCTCGCGTCGTACGTGCTCCCGGCGCTCTCCTGGCCCTGGTACGAGCCTTGGTACGAGCCCTCGTACGGGTCCTGGTACGCGCCCTGGTTCGGGACGGCCCCCTGCGTTCCCTGCGTCCCCTGGTACGGGCCCTGGTACGGCGCGCGCGGCTGCTGCGTGGTCCCGGCCACCGTCCGGCTCGCGGTCGAGGGATCGTGCTGCTCGTCCACCACCGGGATGACGTAGGGCGCGGGCTGCACCGGGGCGCGGGGCGGCGCGGTGGGGCCGCCGGAGACCGGCTCGACCGGGGCCACCGGGTAGCCCTCGGGCGCCTGGGTGACGATCTTCGGCGGGATGAGCACCACCACGCCGGTGCCGCCGCGGGAGGAGGGGCGGAAGGACACCATCAGGCCGTACTTGCGGGCCAGGCAGCCCACCACCGCGAGGCCCAGCCGGTTGCCGGACAGCGACCGCAGGTCCAGCGGCTCGGCCGAGACCAGCTTCTCGGCCCGGGCCAGCGTGGCGTCCGGCATCACCAGGCCGGCGTCCTCGATGGTGATCACGATCCCCGAGTGCGTCTCCTGGACGTACACGTGCACGTCCTCGGTCGGCGGGGAGAAGTTGCAGGCGTTGTCCATGAGTTCGGCCAGCGCGTGCATCACGCCCTCGGCGGCGAACCCGGCGACGGCCGCGGTGGACACCGAGTGCAGCCGGACCCGCTGGTAGGCGTTGATCCGGCCCATGGCGCCGCGCAGCACCGATTCCATCACGATGGGCCTGGTCCAGCGGCGGCCGGTGCGGGCACCGGTGAGCACCGCGATGCTGTCGGCCAGCCGGCCCGCCTGCGCGGTGCAGTGGTCCAGGTGCAGCAGGTCGCCGAGCACGTCCTCGCCGTGCCGCTCCTCCATCTCGCGCAGGTCGGCGAGCATCGCGGTGGTCAGCGCCTGCACCCGGCTCGCGGCGTTCGCGCACGCGGTCAGGCCGGCCGCGCGCATCCGCTCGCCGGCGCCGATCTCCCGCACCAGCACGTCCAGCAGCCGCTGGTGGGCCGGGCCGGTCGGCTGGGGCAGCCGGGACAGCACGGTGTCGGCCGAACCGCCGCCGCGCAGCTGCTCCACCGCCAGCGGGATGGTCACGTCGGCCAGCCGTACGGTCTCGCCCTCCAGCGCCGCCGCGCGGGCGGTCTCGGCCTTCAGCGCGGCCCGCAGCGACACCTCGGCCTCGACCGAGGTGCGCCGGCGCACCTCCGCGTCGCGGGACGCGCGCTGGGCCGCCTCCAGTTCGGCCGCCGCCCGCCGGCCCGCGTCGGCGTGCGCCGCGACCGTACGGGCCGCCTCGGCGTGCAACCACTCGGTGCGGTGCCGCAGTTCACGGGACATGCGGCGGTGCGCCAAGGCCAGCGCCAGGGCGACACCGAGCAGCACCGCGGCCAGGCCGCCGGTACCGAGGACGAGCGGCCGGTCGTGCACGGCGGTGGTACGCGTCGCCGCCCACGCGCTCGCCGCACCCGCCGCGACGGTGACGGCCAGCGGCAGGGCGGCGGCCCTGGTGACAGAGGTCTTCCGGCGCGGTGACGGAAGCGGCGCGGGCGCTAACGAGGAGTCCTGGGCTGACATCAATCGGTACCTCTGGCGGGAGGCCGGCAGCCGCCCGCCGTGCCGGGGGTTCCTTGACGTACGAGCTGGGAGTGCTGTGAAGCGGGGGTGCGGGTGGTGCGAGACGTGCCGTGCCGTACCTGATGTGCCTGGCGTGCCGCGTGTACGGTGCTGCGTCGTGCCAGCCGTGCTGTGCCCTGTCCGACCCACCTGACCTGCTGTGACGCGAGGTGCGAACGCCTGTCGCCCACACGGTGTACTCAGCAGTACGGGTGAGTGCACCTCACACTACTCGCCCAGGGCGCAGATCCGGCCGGAATTGACGTCTTTTCCTGTCGGACGGTCACCGGATAATCACAGCCCGTACCATGCCCCCCTGCTCGTGGGCCCGCGCCGCCGCGCCTACCGGGCGACCGCGATGCGGGACAGGATCTCGTCGGCCAGTTTCAGGTCGCCCTCGGTCTTCAGCCGGTCCTCGTCCACCGCGCTGCGCTTGACCCGGCCGGTCATCAGCCGCAGGAAGGTCTCCCAGTCGACCACGAAGGTGACTGCGGGACCCAGCGAGACCGCCGAGTCGATGGTGCCGCGGCCGTCGGCGCCGACCCGGACCGTACGCATGAACTCCAGCGGGCCGTGCACGTCGAACACCACCGCCGAGCCCGGCCCGGCCTGGGCGTCCTCGGCCACCAGCCTGGGCAGCGAGCGCAGCAGGTGGTCCCGGGCCATGACCGCGCCCGCGGACGCGAGGTTGCCCGGCTTGTCCAGCGCCCGGCGCAGGTCCTGCTCGTGCACCCAGACGTCGAACACCCGCGCCCACAACTGGTCCTCGAGGGTGATCTCGCCGCCGCCGATGGCCCGGACCACGGCGTCGGGCTGCCGCGACTCGTTCCGCAACTGCCGGGAGCGGCGGATGATCGTGTACTCCAGTTCGGAGGTCATCTCCGGCGCGGTGTGGTGCCGCCGGATGTCGACCGGGACCTCGGTGTAGCGCGCGTTCTCGTCGACGATGTGCCGCAGGTCGCTGGGGAGGGTGTGGATCGGGCGCGGGTCGCCGAGCAGTTCGCACTCGAAACCGATGATGTGGGAGACGACGTCCCGCACGGACCAGTAGGGGCACTCCGTCGCTCGGGACCACTCCCCCTCGGTCAGCGGAGAAACCATCTCGTTGATGGACTCTATGGAGTGGGTCCAGGCGTCGATGTACGACTGGAGCTTGCTGTGGACGGTCACGGGACCCCTCGACGGATCGGTGCGCGGTCGGGTGGTGGCGCCTAAGTTAGTCTGCGCGCGGGCGCCCATGCACTGCTTTCGAGTGACGATGGTAGGCCCGAGCTGACGAACCCACGTATGGGCGGTGGCCTGGTGCGCGCAACGCTGTTGCAGATCGACGTAGACCCGAAGGAATCGGTCGCGGAACGCCGGGTGCGGGCCGCCGAACTCGTCCGGGCGCAGGCCGGGGCGGATCTGGTGGTGCTTCCGGAGCTGTGGCCGGTGGGCGCGTTCGCGGCCGGTGCGTTCGCCGCGGAGGCCGAGCCGGTGGAGGGCGGGCCCACCGCCGAGGCGATGGCCGCCGCCGCGCGCGACGCCGGGGTGTGGCTGCACGCCGGATCGGTGGTCGAGCGGGACCCCGACGGACCGCTCTTCAACACCTCGCTGGTCTTCTCGCCCGACGGCGAACTGCACGCCGGGTACCGGAAGATCCACCGCTTCGGCTTCGACTCGGGCGAGGCCGCGCTCATGGCGGCCGGCCACGAGGTCGTCACCGCCCGGCACCCGGCCGCCGTTCTCGGCCTGGCCACCTGCTACGACCTGCGCTTTCCCGAGCTCTTCCGGCTGCTGGTGGACGCCGGCGCCGAGATCCTGGTGATCCCGGCCGGCTGGCCGGCCCGGCGGCTCGCGCACTGGCGGCTGCTGGTGCAGGCCCGCGCGGTGGAGTCGCAGGCATACGTGGTGGCCTGTGGCACGGCCGGTACGCACGCCGGGGTGGCGCAGGCCGGGCACTCCATGGTCGTCGACCCCTGGGGCGAGATCCTGGCCGAGGCCGGGCCGGACGAGCAGGTCCTCACCGTCGACCTGGATCCCGGCCGGGTGGCGGCCACCCGGGCGGAGTTCCCGGTGCTTCGGGATCGTGTGCTCGGGGTGCCGTTGCCGTAGGTGCGGGGGGTGCAGAAGCCGTAGTGCGTACGGGGTCGGGGCCTGCGAGGTGGGGTCCGAAATCTCATATTTACGGGCCTGGCGGCCCACAAATATAAGTCAGCATTTCGGACCCCACCTCTCCGGCCCCTCCTGGTCCTACGCGGCTCCGGCGCCTACGGGCCCATTCGCCTCCGGCTCCTCTCGGTCCTACGCGGCTCCGGCGCCTACGGGTCCCATTCGCCTCCGGCCCCTACGGGTCCCATTCGCCTCCGGCTCCTCCGGGCCCGCTACTCCTCGCCGTGTTCCCGCTCGACCAGGCGGTCGACGCACACCGCGATCGCGATCAGCATGGCGGCGTCCGCGTCGTCGCGTTCCACGTCGATGGCGTAGGCGTCCCGCAGGGAGAACCAGCGCCGGGAGATCCGGGCCAGGCGGTCGCCGTCGTACTCGATGTCGTACTCCTTGTCGATCAGGTCGCCCCTGATCTCGAGCTCGCCGCCGGAGGCCAGCTCGGCCCGGTAGACCTCGCGCAGCAGGGCCAGCCGCTTCTTCTTGACCGTGACGAGGACCTGGCCGTCCCGTTCCACGGTCATCGCGTCCCGAATGCTGAGCAGCTTCTTGTGGATGACGGCCACGACCGCCCCGTCCGCGTCCTGCAGCTCCAGGGTGTCCCGCAGCCGCAGCACCTTGCCGTCGACGAAGAACGCCCGGCGGCCGTTCTCGTCCTCGATCCAGTAGTCGTCGCCGATCCCGAAGATCTTCTCGCGCACCACGAATTTCATGGGGGAATGGTTACCCGCGAACATGAGGTTGGATGGGAACATGACTGCACGTGCACGCGTCCGGGCGCCCGAGCTGATCGGCAAGGGCGGCTGGCTGAACACCGGTGACAAGCAACCTACCCTCGCCGACCTGCGCGGATCCATTGTGATCCTCGATTTCTGGACCTTCTGCTGCGTTAACTGTCTGCACGTCCTGGACGAGCTGCGGGAGCTGGAGGAACAGCACAGGGACACGGTGGTCGTCGTCGGGGTGCACTCGCCGAAGTTCGTGCACGAGGCCGAGCACGGGGCCGTGGTGGACGCGGTCGAGCGGTACGAGGTGCACCACCCCGTGCTGGACGACCCCGAGCTGGCCACCTGGCGGCAGTACGCGGTCCGCGCCTGGCCCACGCTGGTGGTGATCGACCCCGAGGGGTACGTGGTCGCCCAGCACGCCGGGGAGGGCCACGCGCACGCGCTGGAGAAGCTCGTCACCCGGCTGGAGCAGGAGCACGCGGCCAAGGGCACGCTGCGCCGCGGCGACGGACCGTACGTGCCGCCGGAGCCGCAGGCCACCGACCTGCGCTTTCCCGGGAAGGCGCTGGTGCTGCCCGGCTCCGGCCACTACCTGGTCTCCGACTCCACCCGGCACGCGCTGGTGGAGCTGGCTGCGGACGGCGAGACGGTGGTCCGCCGGATCGGCACCGGCGAGCGCGGCTTCGCGGACGGTCCGGCCGACAAGGCGCAGTTCAGCGAGCCGCAGGGGCTGGCGCTGCTGCCCGACGGGGCGGTGATCGTCGCCGACACCGTGAACCACGCGCTGCGCCGGCTGGACCTGGAGAGCGGCCGGGTCAGCACCGTGGCCGGCACCGGCAAGCAGTGGTGGCAGGGATCGCCGACCTCCGGCGCGGCGCTGGAGGTGTCGCTGTCCTCGCCGTGGGACGTGGCCTGGTTCGAGGACCGGGTGTGGATCGCGATGGCCGGCGTGCACCAACTGTGGACGTACGACCCGGCGCGCGAGCGGGTCGAGGTCGCGGCCGGCACCACCAACGAGGGCCTGGTCGACGGGCCGGCCGGCGACGCCTGGTTCGCCCAGCCCTCGGGGCTGGCCGCCGCCGGGCCCCGACTGTGGATCGCCGACTCCGAGACCTCGGCGCTGCGCTGGGCCGAGCGGTCCGCGGACGGCGGCGACTACGTGATCCGTACCGCGGTCGGCACCGGCCTGTTCGACTTCGGCCACCGCGACGGCGCGGCCGGGCAGGCGCTGCTCCAGCACCCGCTGGGCGTCACCGCGCTGCCGGACGGCTCGGTCGCGGTCAGTGACACCTACAACAACGCGCTGCGGCGCTACGACCCGGTCTCCGGTGAGGTCTCCACTCTCGCCACCGACCTGCGCGAGCCGTCGGCCGCGGTGGTGGTCGAGGGCGACATCGTGGTCGTGGAGTCCGCCCGGCACCGGCTGACCCGCCTGCACCTGCCGGAGGAGGCGGTACGGGTCGAGGCCGTGGCCCACCGTACGCAGCGGGCCGCGCTGGACGTGGCAGCCGGTCCCTTCCGGCTGGACGTGGTGTTCACCGCCCCGGACGGCCAGAAGCTGGACCAGCGCTACGGCCCCTCCACCCGGCTGCTGGTCAGCGCCACCCCGCCGGAACTCATCGAGGAGGGCGCGGGCACCGGCACCGACCTGTTCCGGGACCTGGTCCTGGACCCGTCGGCCGGCGAGGGCGTGCTGCACGTCTCGGCGATGGCCGCGTCCTGCGACGACGACCCGTCCAACCCGTACCCCGCGTGCCACGTCCACCAGCAGGACTGGGGTGTCCCGGTGAAGCTCGGCGCTTCCGGCGACTCCCGGCTGGCGCTGGTGCTGGCGGGCATGGACGAGGAGCGGTAGCCGTTCCGCGGGCCCGTACGCCGGTACGCCCGCCCGGTTACGTCCGTACGCACGGCGAAGGGGCGTGCGCGCCGGTCTTCGCACCGGTCCGCACGCCCCCCAGCGGGCTGTCGGGGCGCGGTCAGTAGCGCCCGCCCGGGTGGTAGTGGTCCTCCGGGTAGTACCGCTCCTCGACCACCGGCGGTATGTCGCCGTCGGCCGTCGGAGGAAGCCGGCGCCGCTTGAAGATGCTGACATAGGCGGCCAGTCCGATGATGCCCACGCCCATCAGGATCAGCCCGAGCAGGTCCATGTTCACGCCCTTGGCGTGCCAGTTGGTGGCGAAGGTGATGACCGCGCCCACCGCGATCAGGATGATGCACCCTCCGATGCCCACGATGCCCGCCTCCCTGAGTCGGATGACGGCCAACTGCCGTCAATCCGCCGCCTACCCCCACCCGCGCCCGGCATTCAGGACGATCCGGACCGCGGCTTGTGACCGGCGGTCAGCAGGCGAGGGGTGCCGTGCGACAGGGGGGCGTGGTGGGATGGCCTCATGAGCCGGGCCGTGGAGGACAGCAATCGGCGGATGCTGAGGGCGCGGGACGCGATGGACCGGGGGTACGCGCAGCCGCTGGCGGTGGCCGAACTGGCCCGGATCGCGCACGTGTCGGAGGCGCACTTCGCCCGGACCTTCCGCGCGACGTTCGGCGAGACCCCGCACCGGTATCTGCAGCGGCGGCGGGTGGAGCGGGCGATGTTCCTGCTGCGGGAGACGGACCGCAGCGTGACCGACGTCTGCTTCGAGGTCGGGTTCGGCAGCCCCGCGACGTTCAGCCGGACCTTCCGGGAGATCGTGGGCCGCTCGCCACGGGCGTACCGCAGGGAAGCGGTCGCCGCGAACGTGCCGACCTGCTTCACCATGGCGTGGACCCGGCCGAGCGGGTGAGGCTCAGCGGGTGACGCGCGGCCGCACGCCGGGTCCCCCGATCCAGCGGTTTCGGACAAGTTTTCGCCGGCTCCGCGCACTAGCGTGAGCTGCATGTTCAACGAGATCACGCACTCGCAGCTCTACGTCCTCGACCAGGACCAGGCCCTGGACTTCTACGTCGGCAAGCTCGGGCTGGAGGTGACCGCGGACGTCGACCTGGGCTTCATGCGCTGGCTGACGGTGAGCGTCGCCGGCCGGCCCGAGCGGAACATCCTGCTGGAGCGGCCGGGCCCGCCGCGGCTGTCCGAGGAGATCGCCGAGCAGGTCCGTGACCTGGTCACCAAGGGCGCCATGGGCGGCTCGCTCATCTTCGGCACCGACGACTGCCGCACGACCTACGAGACCCTGCGCGCCCGGGGCGTGGAGTTCACCGAGGAGCCCACCGAGCGCCCGTACGGCATCGACTGCGCGCTGCGCGACCCCTTCGGCAACAGCATCCGCTTCACCCAGCCGAAGGAGTGACCGCGGTTCAGCCGGCCGAGGGTCCCTGGTCGTCCGGTGCCGCCTCGCCGGTGCCGCGTTCGAGCCGACGGGCCATGCCCGGGTAGGCGGTGACCAGGCCGTCCGCGTCGAAGGACAGGTCGCTGCGGTAGGAGCCGCTGGTGAAGCGGACCAGGCCGGGCGCGAGATGGGTGTACGTCTGGCGGGACGGCAGGACGGCCAGGTCGGGCACCCGTACCCAGGCCATCAGGAACTCCTGGGAGCCGGCCCGCTCGTGCAGGCCGTGCCGGAGCACCGGCATCGTGTTGGTCAGCGGCGACAGCCCCAGGTCGCAGTCGAGCGCCCCGTCCAGGCCGGGCAGCGGCTCCCCGTCGGCCGTCCAATGGCCGCCGGGGTCGCGCAGCAGGTCCAGCCCGCGGGTGCCGTCCGCGGTCTCGGCGCTCACCATGAGCGAGCCCGTGCCGAAGCCGTCGCCGGTCCGCAGCTCGTAGGTGATCCAGTACGGCTCCGGCCGGGTGCCCACCACCCGGCCGCGGGCCCGCAGCGCGCCCGCCTCCAGCTCGATCCACGCGGTCTCGTAGCCGCCGCTCTCGGTGACCTGCCAGGTCAGGACGCGAGAAGTCGTCATCACCCCACCGTATGCCGCAAAGGCTGCACGCTGTCGGTGGCAGGTCTTACGGTGAGGGGATGAACGACAGCCCCCAGGGCACCGCGACGTCGGGGCCGGTCTCGGCCTCGGCGGTCCGCGCGGCGAGCGACGTGCGCACCGTGATGAGCCGGCTGCGCCGCCGGCTCAAGCAGGTGGCCGAGGTCGACGACCTCACGCCCTCGCAGACGGCCGTGCTCAGCCGGCTCCTCCAGGACGGCGCGGACACCACCAGCGGCCTGGCCGCGGGCGAACGGGTGCGGCCCCAGTCGATGGCCGCGACCGTCGCCGTCCTGGAGGAGCGCGGCCTGGTGCGCCGTGACCCCGATCCCGAGGACGGCCGCAAGCAGCTGGTCAGCCTCACCGACCAGGCCCGCGAGATGATCGCCGGGGACCGCCGGGCCCGAGAGGAATGGCTGGCCCGGGTCCTCCAGGACACCTGCACCGAGGCCGAGCGCCGCAACCTCATCGAGGCGCTGGCCGTCCTGGACCGCATCAGCCAGACCTGAGCCGTCCCTCGGGCCCGACCGATCGGCCGGCCCCGGGCCGTCACCTGTGGTCCGTCACTCGGGTTCACTCCCGTCACCCCGGCGCTCGTTGACAGCCCGCCGGGGACCCGTGATCCTGTGGCCGTACTCGATGACGGCCCGTGCGCCGTGATCGTGCGCCGCCGCTGCACCGCCCCCGCGACCGCCGGGGCGGGCCTTTCCCTCGTCGACGACGAAAGGCCGAGGACAGTGAGCGACGTGAGGCGTACGAGTGCGCGCACGAGGATCAGGGCGGTGCTGGCCGTGCTGGCGGCCGGCGCGGCCGTCACCACCGCCCTCGCGGGCGCGGGGCAGGTCGCGGCGGCTCCCGCGGCCTCCGCCGGCCCGGCCGCCGTGATCACGGACAACGGCGGCACCACCTTGCCGCACCGCGACGCGGCGACCACCGGGGCGCTCGGGGTGACCTTCGGATTCAGCACCGACACCCTGAACGGCAACCACCAGAACCAGGGCAACACCATCTACAACCTGCCCATGTACCTGACGACCGGGAACAATGCCGCCTTCTGGGACGACTACGTGGAGGAACTCACCACCGCGGGCGTGGACTTCGTCGCGGTGGACGTGCGCGGCTACGTGCCCGGCCGGGCCGTCCCGGACGGCGGCGGCGACCCGCGCGTGCTGACCGGACTGGTCGACGCGATCAACCGCCGAGGGGTGGGAGGTCAGTTGAAGATCGCCGCCTTCGACGACACCCCGGCCTCGCTGACCGACAAGAAGAACCAGGTCAAGCACCACACCGGCGGCTACACCCCGCCCTTCGACATCGGCGACGCCACCGGTGCGGGCGAAGGCGGCTACCAGTACATCTGGGACGACAACCTGAAGGAGTTCTACTCGCGCGTCCCCGACAGCCTGCGGTACAAGGTCGACGGGCGCCCGCTGGTGTACGAGTGGTCGATCAACGACTTCGCCTTCACCAACCAGGGCAACGGCAACGCCGCCAAGATGCTGGCCTATGTGCGCACGCAGGCCAAGGCCCAGTTCGGCGTCGACCCCTACTTCGTGGTGGACCAGAGCTGGCTCCAGCAGGACCCGACGGTCTCGGCGCAGATCGGCGGGGTGGACGACTGGTTCGGCGTGCCCACCCCGGCCAGCACCCTGGCCACCTTCAACGGGGCGACCTACGGGGCGGCCGTGCCCGGCTTCCACTTCGCCAGCGGCACCACGACCATGAACATCGACCCGAACCACGGCCAGGCCCTGGTCAACGGGCTGACCGCCACCGTCGGCAAGGGCGCCAAGGTGACCCTGGTGGAGGGCTTCACCGACTGGGAGGAGAACGCGGCGCTGCTGCGTACCGCCGACGGCGGCTACGACCAGCGGCACACCGACTACCCCGGCCAGATGATCAACATCATGCGCCGGTTCTCGAAGACCCCGTTCCCGGCGGCCACCAAGGTCGAGGCCGAGACCGCCGACGCGTACCTGGACACCACCGCCGGCAACGCCTGGAACGCCTACCGGGCCGGTGACCTGGACGTGCAGGCCACCACCGACACCGGCGGCGGCTGGAACGTCGGCGGCATCGCCTCCGGCGAGTGGCTGGAGTGGGAGCAGCTGCCGCTCCAGGGCACGACGGACTTCCAGGTCCGGGTCGCCTCGGACAACTCCGCCGGCCGGCTGCGCTTCGTGGTCGACGGCGTGGCCGGCCCGACGGTCTCCGTGCCCGCCACCGGCGGCTGGCAGACGTACCAGACGGTGGACGCGGGCAGCTTCGCCTTCGCCACCGGCACCTACCACACGGTCCGGATCGAGTTCCTGACCGGCAATCTGAACCTCAACTACTGGACCGCGACCCGTAGCTGAGCCACGCCGGGCGGGCGGGTCGTCGCCCGCCCGCCCGGCGCTCCCGCGGGGGTTCCGCTTCCGCGGGGTCACTTCTTCAGGAACGTCGACCAGTCCGGGGACTCGCCCGGGTCGAGGTTGCGCAGCTTGGCCAGGACCGCCGGGTCCTGGGCGTCGAGCCAGTCGCACAGCTCCTTGAAGGACACACAGCGCACTCCCGGGCGGTTGCAGACGTCCTTCACGACGTCCGCGACGGCCTGCATGTAGATCCCGCCGTTCCAGGTCTCGAAGTGGTTGCCGATGAAGAGGGGGGCTCGGCTGCCGTTGTAGGCGCGCTCGAAGCCGTTGAGATAGCCGTCGCGGGTGGTCTTCTCCCACTGCGCGTACTTCGCCGGGTCGCCCTCGGTGACGTCGCCGCCGGACTGGTGGTAGAGGAAATTGAAGTCCATCGACAGCACCTGGTAGTCCTTGTCGGGATACGGCACCAGTTCCAGCGGGAAGTTCCAGACCCCGTCCTTCTTGGCCGGCCACTGCTGGAAGTCGCCCGGCGAGCTCGCGTCGTAGCGCCAGCCGAGGGACTTGGCGGCGGGCAGCAGGTTCTTCTGCCCCTCCAGGCACGGCGCGCGGCCGCCGACGAGTTCCTGGTCGTAGTCGAAGGGCAGCGGCGGGATGTCGGTGAAGCCGGTGTTCGTCTTCCAGTCGCGGACGAACGACTTCGCCTGGGAGATCTCGCTCAGCCAGTCCGCGGTGGTCCAGTTGCCGCCGCCACCGGGGTCGGGCGCGCAGAAGTGGCCGTTGAAGTGGGTGCCGATCTCGTCGCCGTCCTCCCAGGCCAGCCGCAGTTGCTGGAGCGTCCACCGGATGTGCTGGTCGGTCGGGAAGTCGATGGCGGCCGAGCCGGCGGAGTGCATCGGCGGGTGGTAGAGGGTGCGCTTGGCCTTCGGCAGGAGGTACAGGCCGCTGAGGAAGAACGTCATGTGGGCGTTGTTCTGCTGGGCCAGTTCGCGGAAGCGGGAGAAGAGGTGGTCGTCGTTCTCCAGGGCGCCGTCCCACGAGAACACGACGAACTGGGGCGGCTTCTCACCGGGCTTGAGCTTCTCCGGCTTCAACTGGTGGGGCTGCGGCCCGGTGTAGGAGGTCGAGCCGTCCCCGATCACCTTGGTCTTCCCGTCCCAGGTGGGAGTCGGCGCCGGCGTCGTCCGCGTCGTCCCCTTCGGCGCCGGGCGGTTCGCGGACGCCGTCGCCCGGTCGGGGGCGGCCGCCGCGCCACCGGCCCCGCCGTCCGAGTGGCCCGACGCGGTCGTGACCCCCACGACCGTGCCGATCAGGGCCGCGGACAGCACTCCGCACAGCGCGTAGACACCGGGGCGCCGGCGGACTGCCGGCCGTAACGCCGATATTCGCTGCCGCAGTCGAGGCATGAGGTCTCCTGGGGGACGGATCGCGGGGCGACGGCGGCTCACGGGAACCAAGGACGCCGGGGCAGAGGTACGGCTTCACTCTGGGGTCCGCGCATGATGGTCCCTGGCCCAAATGATCACGAGACGGTAACGGCCGCGCCCGCCACCGGGCGCCGCCCGCCGGACCGCAGCACGTCAACGCCCCGGCCCATCTGTTGCGGGACCGTGACGAACCGATCCAGGGACTGTCCCAACCCCTTCCTACGGTGATCCCCGCCGGTCCCGACGTCGGTTCCGGCCTCCGGCAACAGCCGTTCCGGCACGGACGGTTCCGGCACGGATGCGGCTCCGGTACGGCGGCTCCAGCGAGGGATGCGGATGTTCACACGGCGGCTCATGACCCCCCAGTGGCGGGCCCGGCTGACGCGCCTGGCGGACCGGGCACGGAATGCGGCACGGGTACGGGGAGCCGGCCCGGCCCGGATCGCGCGGCGGTTACGGACCGCGCGGCTGCTGCGGCGGGGCCTGCGGAAACTGCGGCCGCGCTACCCGCGACCCGGCCGTACCGGCGTACGCCGCTGGCTGCCCTCCCCACGGCAGGTCCTGCTGCTGTGCGTGTGGTCGGTGCTCGCCCTGACCGCGCTCGTCGTCTACGCCTACGAGCGCACCGCGATCCCCGCCGAGCTCAACACCTTCGCCACCCAGCAGGACAACGTCTACTACTGGGCCGACGGCACCGAGATGGCCCGCGTCGGCCCGGTCGACCGGCAGGCGATGCCCCTGGACCGCATCCCCTCGTCCGTCCAGTGGGCCGTGCTGGCGGCGGAGAACGCGAACTTCTACCACGACCACGGAGTCTCACCCCGGGGCCTCGCGCGCGCCGTGACGAAGATGGCCACCGGCGGCGACGTCCAGGGCGGCTCCACCATCACCCAGCAGTACGTCAAGAACGCCTATCTCAACCAGTCCCAGACCCTCTCCCGCAAGATCGACGAGATCTTCATCTCGATCAAGCTCGACAACAAGGAGAGCAAGCAGCAGATCCTCGACGGCTACCTGAACACGAGCTGGTTCGGCCGCGGCGCCTACGGCATCCAGCGCGCGGCCAAGGCGTACTACGGCAAGGACGTCTCGCAGCTCAACGCCAGTGAGGGGGCCTTCCTCGCCTCGCTGCTCAAGGGCGCCGGCCTCTACGACCCCGCGATCAGCAAGGCCAACCACCAACGGGCGGTGGCCCGGTGGAAGTGGGTGCTGGACCGCATGGTCGCGATCGGGCAGCTGTCCCCCGCCGAACGCGCGCAGTACAAGACCTTCCCCGAGCCCAAGGCGCCGCCCCGGCCGGCCGGGCTGAGCGGCGAGACCGGCTACCTGGTCGACACCGCGCGGGCCTGGATCTCCCAGCACAGCGACATCTCCGACGCCCGGTTCGACCTCGGGGGCTATCAGATCTACACGACCTTCGAAAAGCCCAAGGTCCAGGCGCTCGACGCCGCGGTCAAGCAGCGCATGGCGGACCTGCGCCCGGCGACCCGCCCGGCCGACCGCGACGTCCGGGTCGGCGCGGCCTCCGTCGCCGGCGACGGCCGCATCCTCGCCCTCTACGGCGGCCCGGACTACGTCACCCAGGGCTTCGACGACGCCAACATCTCCATCGTCCCGGCCGGCACCACATACGCCCCCCTGGTGTACGCGGCCGCCCTGCGCGACGGCGTGGTGCGCACCCGCGACGCGCCCCGCGTGCCGGTCACCCCGGACTCGGTCTACGACGGCGACGACCACGTACCGATACAAACGCCCGAAGGCCCGTACTGGGACCGGAACGGCAGAATCGTCAGAACCGCCAACGCCGGCAAGCGCTCCTACGGCAGGATCACGCTGCGGCAGGCGGTGGCCGAGGGCGTCAACGGTCCCATCATGCAACTGGGCATGGACGTCGGCATCGACAAGCTGCGGCAGGCGTCCCTCGACGCCGGGCTGCTCCAGGACACCGGATTCGGCGAGCAGGTCCCGCAGTTCTCGCTCGGCACCGCCACCCCCAGCCCGATCCGCATGGCCGCCGCGTACGGGACCTTCCTGGCGGGCGGCACGCACACCGAACCGTATTCGGTGCTGCGCATCACCCATGGCGGCGACCGGATCACGCTGCCCGCGCCCGTCGTCACGCACCCCTTCACGCCGCAGGTCGCCGCCGACGTGACGGACGCGCTGCGCGACAGCGTCACCGCCGGTGCCGCCAAGCAGGTCGCGGCGGCGGGACCGGGCCTGGCCGGCACACCGGGGACGGCACCGGACAACACCTCCGCGTCCTTCGTCGGCTACGACTCCCGGGCGGCGACGGCCGTGACCGTCTTCCGTATCGACCCCAGAACGCAGCAGCTGATGCCGCTGACGGGCACGGAGGGCCGGCCGGCTGCGCAGCCCGGAAGCGGCATGCCGACCGCGATCTGGACGCACTACATGGCAAGCGTGCGCTGAGCGACCGACCGGAAAGTTCCTCGTGCCCAGGCGTGCTGCCGCGCTTCTTTGGGCACAGTTGCTGAAGTGGGCTGGTCAGGCCCAGTGGGCTAAGAGGCCAAACCCGCCCGCTTTGCCATGGTCAGGAGTTCAGGCTTTGACCGCTGGTGGAGAACGAACAGCACGCGGAGAACTTCACGGCTCATCGGATGGATTTCCGACAGTTGAGGGGCAACAGCGAAGGCACGCTTGAGTGCTTCCTCGGCGCCGGGCAGATCCTTCGTAGCGAGCCTCGCCCGAGCCACGTCGATGTAGAGCCGGCCGACTCGGTTCGGTTTCAAACCGGGCGGCGGAGTTGTCACCAGAGGCGCTGACATCTCTGTGGCTTTGTCTGGCTGGCCAAGCTCCACTCGGGCAGCCAATTCGTACAGAGCCGTGTTTCCCGCGCCGAATGTCAGGTTGTGCCTGAGCATGTCCGAGTCAAGTTGACTTGCCAGTTCGTGGGCGCGCCGCAGGTGTTCCGCGGTGGCTTGCTTGTCCTTGTTGCGGGAGGCGAGCACCACGCCGCGCAGATGCAGGCTACCGAGGTGGACGACCCGATCCACCCCGTTCGACCGTGCAGCTTCGTAGCGTCCGATGGCGCGCTCAACGATCGCCAGGCCGTCCTCGTACTGGCCGGCCGACTGATACGTACCTGCTTCATTCCAGGCCGCCGCGGCCTCGGCCTGCGGATTCCATGTCTGCTGAGCAGCCCAGAACTGACGGGACACGATCATGTCCGCGAGATCGGGTTGACCGAGCCGGTGGGCAACGGCGTATGCGCAACTGTAGACGTCGGCCACGTAGCCCCACGCCGTCGCGTCGCCGCCGGAGGCCAGAGCGCTCGCCGTGACCCGGCCCAGGAGCGAGGGCAGCAGCCTCAGCAGTTCCAGATACCGCGTGTCCGCCCGCAGCGCGGCAGCGCGATTGAGTTCTTCGGCCAGCGCGGTTGGGGTCGGCTGATCTTCTCGCGGGAGCGTGTGCCGCCTTACAGCACTGCGCAGTTCGTTGAGCAGGTCGGCCTGCTCGGACGGTCCCATGAACGGTTGGCCGTAGATCCGTGCTGTGGTGACGTGGAGAGCCCTCGCGATATCGGCCACCACCGGTGGCGTCGCGGCACGGGTCCCCACTTCGATTTTGCTGAGCAGGGAAAGCGAGATGCCCGCTTCGCGAGCGAGCTTGGCCTGGCCCATCCCTCGGGCCTTACGCAGGACGGCGATGTTTTCACCGGCCGCAGGTGTGCTCTCCATGAAGCCACTCTTCCACGAAGGGACCTGTTGCCACATCAAATGAACCTGGCGACCGTCCTGTTGTGCAAGCTTTGTGCCAAGTGATCTTGGTCCAGCGGAGTTCTCTGGTTACAGACAGCGAGCCGCGCCCAGGAAGGACCAGCGGTGGGACCACTCCACAACCGGCTAGACCTGGCATCCACACCGTCAGCGTCCAGGTACGCCCGCATGCACACCGAGGACGTACTTCGCGCCTGGCGAGTCCCAGCCCCGGCCAAGGCCGATGCTCTGTCGATCGTCGGCGAGCTGATCAGCAATGCCGTACGTCACGCCAACCCACAGCCGCAGCCGGGCCACGAACAATCTCCTGGGGAGCCCACCGTTCACGGCTGCACTCTCAACCTGCGGCTCATGCCGGATCACCTGCTCATCCTTGTGTACGACAAGGATCGCCGACCCCCTGTCCTGCGAGAGCCGTCAGACGAAGCCGAGTCGGGCCGCGGGCTCTTGCTGGTCGCTGGGCTCAGCGCAGCTTGGGGCTACATCTACCCCACTCCCACCTCCGGCAAGCTGGTCTGGGCGCGCCTCCTGATCACGCCACCTGCACAGCAGGCACAGGTGTCCACGGACAGGGGACAGCCACAGCGGTACGAGACGCCGCGCGAGCGGCAGCGCCCCGGATCCCACCCCGTTCCCGGGCCGGCTTCCCCGTCCCGTGTGACCGGAGCGGCACCAACCCGCACCACCCAGAACCCTTCGGCCGTGCCTGCAGGCCCTACCGGCAGCAGGCCAACCCTCGAAACACCCACCACCATCCACTTCAGCTACAGGACAGTGCCTTGCCCAACACCACCATCACCAGCCGTCCGCCCATCTGCTCGACCCTGACCGTCCTGCCCTACCCGCTGGCCCGTACCGCTCTGGCATGGGCGGGGGACGCTGCCGGCATGCCTGCCGACATCCGGGACCTGCGCTGCACCCTGGAGCACCACACCACCGGCCAGCACTACGCCATGGTCAACGCCGTGGCCGACAACACTGCCGTGTGGACCCGGTGGTCCGACGACCGTGGCCCGGAGAACCTTCTGGTCCTGCCCGACTGCCCCGCCACCCACGCCGAACACGGCCGCTGCTGCGAATACCAGGACCACCCCGGCGGCCACACCTGGCAGATCCACGACCCCTGGAACCCCACCCACGAGCCCGCGAGCGCCGCAGCGACGGTCTGACGCTCTACCCCCCCGCCATTCCCCGGCCAGGGCGATTCCGGGCCCAGGCTCCACCCATCCAGCGGAGTAAAGGGGAGCCCAATGCATGAAATTATCGCCAGCCCACAGAACGGAAAATTCACCCTCGTACGCCCGGGAGCCCGGACGGCGGTGCAGATCCCCGAAGCCATGTTCACCGGCTTGAGCGAGGCCGTGACCAGCAACGGTGGCCTGCCGGCCTGGTTGCCACCGCTGGCAGAGAAGGCGTGGGGCCTCAGCGCTGCCGTCCTCTCCACGCCGGGCAGCGTGCTGGTTCGTACTCCCACGCGCCTTGGGTACAACCGGGCGACGTGGGAGATCAACAAGGGGTGCAACTTCAACTGTGAGCACTGCTACCTCGCAGAGCGCCGGTTCGAGGGCCTTCCGAGAGACGGCAAGGAACAACTCCTCGACCTGATTCGTGACGCCGGCGTGCTGTGGCTCCAGTTCACGGGCGGCGAGCCCACCATCGACAAGGACTTCGCCCATTCCTACGAGTACGCCTACCGGCTCGGTATGCTCATCGAAATCCTGACCAACGGAAGCCGGCTCCACCGCCCCGAGATCATCGATCTCCTGTCCTCGCTGCGCCCCCACAAGGTGACCGTCTCTCTGTACGGGGCGTCAGAAGAGAGCTTCGATGCGCTGACCCGTAAGCGCGGGGCCTTCAAACTCCTGATCCGCGGGCTCCAGGCCATGAAGGAGGCCGGCGTCGCGGTGGAACTCGCGCTCATCATCACCAAGCACAACGCCCACGAAGTACCCGCGATGCGGACCCTGGCCGAGGAGTACGCGACCTCCTTCACTGAGTACGCGAACATCTCACCGACCTACGACGGAACACCTGACCCGCTGGCCGCCCAAGCCCCCGGGTTCCTCGACAAATCCGCCGTCTTCAACGGCTGTCCCGCAGGTCACACGTTCTTCCATGTGGACCCGCACGGGTTCGCAACCATGTGCAAGGTCGGCCGGAAGAACCCGATCGGCCTCATGGCAGAAGGACTGGACGGTCTGCTGCGTCTGCCCGCCATCGCGGACGCCCAAATGCTTCGCTCCGGTGGCTGTAGCGGCTGCCGGCTCTCGGCCACGTGCCGAGTGTGCCGGCCGCTGGCGAAGGTCTACCAGCAAGCGAAGGCACCGCTGGAAACGTACTGCCAACACGGAAACGGAGATGATGCTCTATGACGGCTGTAGTCGTGGAGATCACCACGCGCCCTTCAGTCGGCACCCTCGCACCCAGGCCGATCACGGGAGTAGCGATGGAGCCCGCGGGGCCGGTCATCGTGGAAGATGTCGAGACCCTGGCCGAGGGGGCCACGCCGGGCTGCGGCGACGACAACCCCTACAACTGAACGTCCGCACCGACTGCTGGCGGGTCGGCGAGAGCCGGCCCGCCGGCCTACGCATGAGAGCACATCGTGACGACAGCACGAATGGCGTTCGGCATCCTCCCGCCGGGCCTGGTCGCCGACATCGAGGCCCGCACGGGCCCCATCGGCGAGGTGGTGTCCGTGAGCGAGGGGTACAACAGCCAGATCGCCGTACGCATCCGTTGCGCCTCCGGGACCTACTTCGTCAAGGGACTCCAGTCCAGCCACAAGCGTGTGTGGACACAGCAGCGGGAAGCCGAGATCAACCCCCACCTGAACGGGCTCTCACCGGCTCTCATCCGGCACATCAGCGACCATGGCTGGGAGCTGCTGATCTTCGAAGCCCTCGAAGGTCACCACGCCGACTACTCTGCCGGGTCGGCAGACCTGCCGATGGTCGCCACGCTGCTTTCCCGCCTCTCCGAGACGCCATGCCCCGACCTCGATCTGCGGCCCGTGGATGACCGCCTCAAGAGCTACGTGACGAAGCCTTCCGACGCCAACCTCTTCAAGGGGGAGGCGCTGGTCCACACGGACCCGAACGACACGAACGTGATCGTGACGGGCTCTTCGGCCAAGCTGGTCGATTGGGCCTGGGCATCTTGTGGGGCCGCGTGGCTGGACGCCGGTTACTGGGTCATCTGGCTCATGGCCGCAGGCAAGCACGATCCCGCTTCCGCGGAGAAATGGGCCGGCGAAGTACCGGCCTGGCGTGAGGCCCCGCCGGAGGCGCTGACGGCCTTCGCGGAGGCCAAGGCGAACTACTGGGACCAGGTTGCCGGACCCGACCCTGACCCCTTCACCGCGAACGTACGAACGGCAGCCCAACAGTGGGCGCGATACCGCCACGTCCTGTAGCGACATCCCGCAGGCGGTTCGTAACGCGACCCTTGAGCGAGATCAACACCTTGACTCTCCACGGCCCTCCGCGTCGACAGTGCGGAGGGCCGGCGTCGTCCGTACGCGCAACAGCCACCCTGGGCGCGGTTCCGCGGGCTCGTCCCCGCGCCAGAAACGCACAAGCTGTACGGCAGGACTCAGCGGCCGTACGGCGAGTCGGCCGGGATGGTGCCGAGGCGGCCGGCCTGGAAGTCGTCGAAGGCCTGGGCGAGTTCGGCGTGGGTGTTCATGACGAACGGGCCGTACTGCATCATCGGCTCGCGGATCGGCCGGCCGCCCAGCAGGACGACCTCGAGGTGGGCGCTGCGGGAGTCCTGGGTCTCCGCGGCGCGGACGGTCAGTGTTTCGCCGCCGCCGTAGACCACGGCCTGGCCCATCCGGAAGGGGCGCTGCTCGGGGCCCGCGAAGCCGCTGCCGGCCAGGCCGTAGGCGAGGGCGTTGAAGTCCGAGCGCCAGGGCAGGGTGACCTCGGCGCCCGCGGTGAGCGACAGGTGGATCATCGTGATCGGGGTGTGGGTGGCCCCCGGACCCTGGTGGCCGTCCAGGTCGCCGGCGATCAGCCGGATCAGGGCGCCGCCGTCCGCGGAGGTCAGCAGCTTCAGGCCGCCGGCCCGGATGTCCTGGTACTTCGGCGCGATCATCTTGTCGTTGCGCGGCAGGTTCACCCACAGCTGCAGCCCGTGGAAGAGGCCACCGCTGAGCACCAGCTCCTCGGGCGGCGTCTCGATGTGCAGCAGGCCGGAGCCGGCCGTCATCCACTGGGTGTCGCCGTTGGTGATGGTGCCGCCACCACCGTGCGAGTCCTGGTGGATGAAGGTGCCGTCCATGATGTACGTGACGGTCTCGAAGCCGCGGTGCGGGTGCCAGGGGGTGCCCTTGGGCTCACCGGCCGCGTAGTCGACCTCGCCCATCTGGTCCATCATGATGAACGGGTCGAGGTACTTGTAGTCGATGCCCGCGAAGGCGCGGCGGACCGGGAAGCCCTCGCCCTCCAGGCCGCTGGGCGCGGTGCTGACCGCGAGCGCGGGCCGCGGGCGGGCGCCGGTGGGCGCGGTCACCTTCGGCAGGGTCAGCGGATTGTCCACGGTGACGGCAGGCATGACAGCCCTCCTTCGGTTCCTCTGCTTCCAATCTAGTTGAAAGCTGAACATCCAGCAAGGCGTAGCTGTTCCCGCAGGGTTCTGCCCGGTCTCCGGCCCGGTCCTGCCCGGTTCCGCGGGACCCGAAGCGTCCGCTATCCGTACATCCTGCGCATCGTGAAGTCGACCATCTGCTCGACCGCCTTCGCGTCGAACACCATCCGGTGCTGCCCGTCGATGTCGAGCACGAAGCCGTACCCCGTGGGCAGCAGGTCCAGCACCTCGGCGCCGGTGATCACGAAGTACTTGGACTCCTTGCCTGCGTACCGCCGCAGCTCCTTCAGGGAGGAGAACATCGGGATGACCGGCTGCTGGGTGTCGTGCAGCGCCAGGAAGCCGGGGTTCTCGCCGCGCGGGCAGTACACCTTGGACGTGGCGAAGATCGCCTGGAAGTCCTCGGCGGCCATCGAGCCGGTGGTGAAGGCGCGCACCGCGTCGGCCAGCGACGGCGGGGACGGCTCGGGATAGGCGGCCGACGGTTCGGCGTAGCCGCCGCCCATGGCGCCGCCGCCCGGGACGCCGGGCCCTGAGTTCACGCTCTGCTCGTAGCCGTACACGCGTCCAAGCCTAACGAAGGAATCACGTCACATCCGGCCGATGGGGCTTGCTTCTTATTACTGACGGGTAGCATCATTTACCACGACCCCTAGATGTGCGCATCGCATGATCTGTCGTGACAGCAGTGCCGGAAACAGTGCCGGAAACGGAGCCAGGAGCCAGCCTCATGGGCCACTACAAGTCGAACCTCCGCGACATCGAGTTCAACCTCTTCGAGGTGCTCGGGCGCGACCAGCTCTACGGCACCGGTCCGTTCGCGGAAACCGACGCCGAGACCGCGCGCGACATCCTCGGCGAACTGGCGCGGCTGGCCGAGAACGAGCTGGCCGAGTCCTTCGCCGACGGTGACCGCAACCCGCCCGTCTTCGACCCGGAGACCAACACCGCGCCGCTCCCCGACACGTTCAAGAAGAGCTTCGCCGCCTTCATGGACTCCGAGTACTGGCGCCTGGGCCTGCCCGAGGAGATCGGCGGCACCCCCGCGCCGCGCTCCCTGGTCTGGTCCTACGCCGAACTGCTGCTCGGCTCCAACCCCGCGGTGTGGATGTACGCCTCGGGCCCGATGTTCGCCGCGATCCTCCACGAGGAGGGCACCGAGGAGCAGCGGAAGATCGCCGCCCTCGCGGTCGACAAGCGCTGGGGCTCCACCATGGTGCTCACCGAGCCGGACGCGGGCTCCGACGTCGGCGCCGGCCGCACCAAGGCGATCCAGCAGCCCGACGGCTCCTGGCACATCGAGGGCGTGAAGCGCTTCATCACGTCCGGCGAGCACGACCTGTCCGACAACATCCTCCACTACGTGCTGGCCCGTCCCGAGGGCGCCGGCCCCGGCACGAAGGGGCTGTCGCTGTTCCTGGTGCCGAAGTACGAGTTCGACCCGGAGACCGGCGAGCTGGGCGAGCGCAACGGCGTCTACGCCACCAACGTCGAGCACAAGATGGGCCTGAAGGTCTCCAACACCTGCGAGCTGACCTTCGGCGACAAGCACCCGGCCAAGGGCTGGCTGATCGGCGACCGCCACGACGGCATCCGGCAGATGTTCCGGATCATCGAGTTCGCCCGGATGATGGTCGGCACCAAGGCCATCGCCACCCTGTCCACCGGCTACCTCAACGCCCTGGAGTACGCCAAGGAGCGCGTCCAGGGCCCCGACCTGGCCCGCTTCATGGACAAGACCGCGCCCAAGGTCACCATCACCCACCACCCCGACGTGCGTCGCGCCCTCATGACGCAGAAGGCGTACGCGGAGGGCATGCGCGCGCTGGTCCTGTACACCGCGTCCGTCCAGGACGCCATCCAGGTCGCCGAAGCGGCCGGCGAGGACACCAAGCGGCTCCAGTCCCTCAACGACCTGCTCCTGCCCATCGTCAAGGGCTACGGCTCGGAGAAGTCCTACGAGCAGCTCGCCCAGTCGCTCCAGACGTACGGCGGCTCCGGCTACCTCCAGGAGTACCCGGTCGAGCAGTACATCCGCGACGCCAAGATAGACACCCTCTACGAGGGCACCACCGCCATCCAGGGCCAGGACTACTTCTTCCGGAAGATCGTCCGCGACCAGGGCCAGGCCCTCACCGCCCTCAGCGAGGAGATCAAGAAGTTCCTCGCCGAGGCCGCCGGCGGTGAAGAGCTCGCCACCGCCCGCGACCAGCTCGCCCGCGCCGCCTCCGACCTCGAGGCCATCGTCGGCGCCATGCTCGCCGATCTCTCGGCCACCGAGCAGGACGTCCGCTCCATCTACAAGGTCGGCCTCAACACCACCCGCCTCCTCCTCGCCTCCGGCGACGTCGTCGTCGGCTACCTCCTCCTCCGCGGCGCCGCCGTCGCCACCGAAAAACTCCCCTCCGCCTCCCCCAAGGACACCCCCTTCTACGCCGGCAAAATCGCCGCGGCCAAGTTCTTCGCCGCCACGATCCTCCCCACCCTCGCCACCACCCGCACCCTCGCCGAATCCGTCGACCTCACGGTGATGGACCTCCCGGAAGAGGCCTTCTGATCCGTTGCTGCCGCTGACGGCGTACGGCACCCGATAGCTGTCCGATCTGCACCCGATGTGCGGCCGGCGCCGCGTGGGCGCGAGCAACCACGACCCGGCGGAGTGCGGCACCCGGTGGAGTGCGGCACCCGGTGGAGTGCGGCACCCATGAGGGGCGCGGGGCTGTGCCCGATGTGCGGCTGGCGCCGCGTGGGGGCGAGCAACCATGACCCGGTGGAGTGCGGCACCCAAAGGGGCGCGGGGAACTGCGCGAGCAACCACGATGCGGCGGCAGCCGGCGGTGTACCGCAGGTACGACGGCGGGCTGCCGCCCAGGCGGAGTGCGGCACCGACATAGGGGCGCGGGGCTGTGTCCGATGTGCGGCTGGCGCCGCGTGGGCGCGAGCAACCACGATGCGGCGGCAGCCGGCGATGTACCGCAGGTACGACGGCGGGCTGCCGCCCAGGCGGAGTGCGGCACCGACATAGGGGCGCGGGGCTGTGTCCGATGTGCGGCTGGCGCCGCGTGGGCGCGAGGAACCACAACGCAGCAGGCCCCGGCACACAGCAGCAACCCCCCGAGCTGGAAACCGTAAAAAGCCCAAGCCGGAAGAACGCACCGCCGAAGGAGTACGGCACCCTTCGCCCGGCCCGAACCTATGCTTGGCCGCCATGAGCCCTTTCGACCACACCCACACAGATGACCTCGCCGCGTTCGTCACGGCGAGCCCCTCGCCGTACCACGCCGTGGCCACCGTCGCGGAGCGACTGACGGCAGCCGGCTTCCGGCAGGTGAGCGAGACGGACGCGTGGGACGGCGAAAGCGGCGGCAAATTCGTGCTGCGCGGCGGCGCGGTGATCGCCTGGTTCGTCCCGGGCGGAGCCCTTCCGTACAGCCCGTACCGAGTGGTCGGCGCACACACGGACTCGCCGAACCTGCGGGTCAAGCCCCGGCCGGACCTGGGCGCGCACGGCTGGCGGCAGGTGGCCGTGGAGGTCTACGGCGGCCCGCTGATCAACAGCTGGCTCGACCGGGACCTGGGCCTGGCCGGCCGGCTGGTGCTGCGCGACGGGTCGACCAGGCTGGTCTCGGTGGACCGGCCGCTGCTGCGGGTCGCGCAGCTCGCCATCCACCTCGACCGGTCGGTCAACGACGGCCTGACCCTGGACAAGCAGCGCCACCTCCAGCCGCTGTGGGGACTGGGCGAGGCGCAGGACGGCGACCTGATCGTCTTCCTGGCCGAGGAAGCGGGCGTGCCGGCCACCGAGGTGACCGGCTGGGACCTGATGACGCACGACGTGCAGCCGCCCGCCCGGCTCGGCCGCGACGGCGAACTGCTGGCCGCCCCGCGGCTGGACAACCTGCTGTCCGTGCACGCCGGGCTGGCCGCGCTGCTGGCCGCCGCGGCGACCGGGGACGCGCTGCCGTACGTGCCGGTGCTGGCCGCCTTCGACCACGAGGAGAACGGCAGCGAGTCCGACTCCGGCGCGCGCGGCCCGCTGCTCGGCAATGTGCTGGAGCGCTCGGTGCACGCCCGCGGCGGCAGCTACGAGGACCGGCTGCGGGCCCTGGCCGGCACGGTCTGCGTCTCCTCCGACGTCGGCCACGCGGTGCACCCGAACTACGCCGAGCGCCACGACCCCACCCACCACCCGAAGGCGGGCGGCGGCCCCATCCTGAAGGCCAACGTCAACCAGCGCTACGCCACCGAGGGCACCGGCCGGGCCCTGTTCGCCGCCGCCTGCGAGCGCGCCGGGGTGCCGTTCCAGCACTTCGTGTCCAACAACACCATCCCGTGCGGCACCACGATCGGCCCGATCACCGCCGCCCGCCACGGCATCGCCACGGTCGACGTCGGCGTGCCCATCCTGTCCATGCACTCCGCCCGCGAACTGTGCGCGGCCGACGACCCCGGCTACCTGGCCGCGGCGCTCACCGCGTTCCTGACGGACTGACCGGACGGACGGGAGCGAACCGACCGGGCCGTACGGGCCGTACAGGCCGTACGGCTGCCGCTCAGCCGCCGGACCCGGTGAGCACCAGCGGAACCGGCTCGGTCGTCTCCGACGTCTGCGCGGCGCCGGCCAGGGTGAGGCCGGCGGGACCGGCCGCGAGCCCGAGCACGTACCAGTACGACCCGTCGGACGGCTGCGGCAGCGGGACCTGCCGCCAGGCCGGCCCGGTCAGCCGGTAGAGGGCGGGGGAGCCGTCGGCAATGGTGTCGCCGACCGCCGTGATCCCGCCCGGGGTGACCGCGAGACCGGTGAAGCGGTGCAGGGCCGGCGGGGCCGCGACCTGGCGCCAGGTGCCGGCGGTACGGCGCAGCACCAGGGCGTGCCCGCGGTCGCTGTCGTCCAGGCCGGTACGGCCCACCGCCCACAGCCTGCCGTCCGGGCTCTGGCCGAGCTGGGCGACCTCGCCGAACACGCCGGTGGCCGGCAGTGCCTCCTTGGTCCAGTTCTGCCCGTCGAAGTGCTGGATCTCGGGGTTGTCCTCGGCGCTGTAGCCGGCCACCCACACGTCGCCGGGCCCGCGGGCCACCACGGTCTGCGGGGTGAAGTCCGCCGGCTGCGGCACCGGGATCCGCTTCCAGGCGGAGCCGTCCCAGTGCTCCACCAGCGCCTCGAAGTGCGAGACGATCTGGGTCGGGCCGCCGTTCGGGTCGGGGATCACGCTGTCGGTGATCTCCGACCAGCCCGCGCCCCACACGTCGTCCGGGGCCGGCTCGGACACCGACAGCAGGCCGCCGCCGCGTGCCCCGTCCGGCAGCGGCGCGGTCACCAGCGACCAGGCCGAGCCGTTCCAGTGCTGGGTCCAGATCCCGCCCAGCGAGTCGTCCTCGTCGCCCACCACCCAGCCGTCCCCGGCGCCGTGCGCTGCCGCCGCGTTGATCCGGCTGTGCCCGCCGAAGGGGGCCAGCGGTGCCTGGCTCCACCGGCCCGCGCCGTCCCCGGTCAGCAGCAGCGGCGTGACGGCGCTGCCCCGGCCGTACGGGACGAACGTCATCCCGAACGCCCAGGTGGCGCCCGCGTCCACCGGCAGCGCACCGATCAGCGAGCCGTCGCCGGGCGGCAGCGCCGGCCGCACGAATCCGCCGCCCGGCGTTCCCGCCACCGCCGCTTGGGGGGCCAGCATCCCCGCCGCCCCCACCGTCACCATTGCGGCGGCCACCGCCACAGCCCTCAATACGCGCACGATCGTGCCTTCCGTTCGGCCGGAACATCGGTCACACCAGTGACGCGCCGGCCGGTACGCGGTGTTACGCGTGCGGTCGTGCGGGGTGCCGTGGCGGCGGGCCCCCGATGACGTGGCCCCGGCTACGCGGCCGCGCGCGGCTCCCCGGGCGCCGGCTCGCCCGGCGGGGCCGAGGTGGGCGGCTCGACGAAGTCGAACCAGATGCACTTGCCGTCGCCCCGCGGATTCACGCCGCAGCAGTCGGCCAGTTCCTCGAGCAGCAGCAGGCCGCGGCCGGAGGACGCCATCTCGCCGGGGGAGCGGCGGTGCGGCATCTCGTCGGAGGAGTCGGCGACCTCGACGTGCAGCCGGCGCACCCCGGGCAGGCCGGTCAGCTCCGCGGCCAGCAACGCGTCGGCGTCGGTGTGCACCAGGACGTTGGCGACCAGCTCCGAGACCAGCAGCACCGCGGACTCGCGCTGGTCGTCCGAGGCCCAGTCGTGCAGCAGCGCGCGGATGTCGTCGCGCGCCGACTTGATCGCGGCCGGCTCGTCCTGCGGCACCGTGATGACGGTGCGGCGGCTGGGCATCGCGCAGGTCGGGCCGTCCGGGTCGCGGCGCAGCAGGACCAGCGCGATGTCGTCCTCGCGCCGGTCGGCCAGCGGCCCGGTGGTGTGGTGCGAGCCCGGTCCGTGCACCGCGCGGACCATGGCGTCGGCCAGCGCCTCGAGGTCGTGGGCGGGGCCGGCCTCCAGCACGCCGGTCAGCCGTGACCAGCCAGTCTCCAGGTCGTGCCCGCCGGTCTCGATCAGGCCGTCGGTGCACAGCATCAGCACCTCGCCGGGCTCCAGCACCAGCCGGGTGGTCCGGTAGTCCGCGTCCGGGTCGATGCCCAGCGGCAGCCCGCCGGGAGTGCGGCGCACGATGGCGCTGCCGTCACCGAGCCGTACCGCGGGCTCCGGATGGCCGGCCCGGACCAGGTCCAGCGTGCCGGTGGCCGGGTCCACCTCGACGTACATGCAGGTGGCGAACCGTATCTCCGACGGGTCCCGGTGACCGTCGAGGGCGGCCAGGAACCGCGAGGTGCGGGACATCACCGCGTCCGGGCCGTGCCCCTCGGCGGCGTAGGCGCGCAGCGCGATCCGGAGCTGGCCCATGATCCCCGCGGCCCGTACGTCGTGGCCCTGCACGTCGCCGATGACGATCGCGGTACGTCCCGAGGGCAGGTCGATCACGTCGTACCAGTCGCCGCCGACCTGGAGCCCGCCGCCGGTCGGCACGTAGCGGGCGGCCATCTTCATGCCGTCGATGCCGGGCTCGGACACCGGCGGCACGGCGTGCCGCGGCCCGTCGGGCATCGCCCGCTCCGACTCCTGCACCTGGGCCCGGGACAGCGCCTGGGCGAGCATCCGGGCCACGGTGGTGAGCACCGACCGCTCGTCGGGGGTGAACTCCACCGGCTCCCGGAAGGCGGCAAGCCACGCGCCGATGGTGGTGCCCGCCACGGTCAGCGGCAGGAACGCCCACGAGGAGCGGCCGAAGGGGCGGGTCAGCGGCCACGTGTCCGGGAACCGCTTCTCGTACTCCTCGGGGGTGGGCAGGTAGACCGCCTGCCCGGTGCGGACCACGAGCGCGGCCGGGTAGTCCGTGGTCAGCGGCATCTGCGTGAACGGGCCGTCGGCGACCGTCTCCCGTCCGTGTCGGCCGATGAGGGCCAGCCGGTCGCCGTCCAGGCCGAACACCGCGAGGCCGTCGGGCGAGAAGCCGGGCAGCGACAGGCCGGCCGCGACCCGCAGCACCTCCGCGGTGGAGTCCGCCTCGGCCAGCGCCCGCCCGGCGTCCAGCAGGAACGCCTCGCGGACCTGCCGCCGCCCGCCGGCCGGCGCCGCCTGCTCCCCGGGCCGGCCGGGGCGTACCTCGTGCAGCGACCCGCTGAGCAGCGGACCCTGCCGGCGCAGCCGGGCCCGTACGGTGCGCCGCACGCTGCCGTCGTCGCCGGTCACCCGCAGCACGGACTCGGCGACCGTGCCCTCGGCGGTGGCCAGCGACACCGCGCCGGCCAGTGCCACGTAGTCCGCGGCGTGCAGCCGCTCCCGTACCGCCGACGACCGGTGCGTGGCGGCACCGCCGGACAGCTCCAGCAGCCGGGCGGCGCGGCCGTCGACCGTCACCGTGCCGGTGGATTCGTCCCACTGCCACAGGCCGTAGCCCACTGCGGCAAGGACGTCCTCAGTGCGCATTTCGCCAGTTTATGAGGAATGGGTCGGTATTCGACAAGCCGGGGCAAGATATGGCAAGAGACGTTCCGGCCGTGTTCCGCCCGTGGCCGGCCCGTGGCCCGGTATCCGGCTGGGGGAGCGGGGGCGGGCGCCGGTAGGCTGAGCCCGACACCCACGGGCCCGGACGAGGCCCGGGTCTGGACGAGACGGGACGAGAGACGAGAGATGCACCGGTACCGGTCCCACACTTGCGGCGAACTGCGCGCCACCGACGTCGGCACCGACGTCCGCCTGTCCGGCTGGCTGCACAATCGCCGTGATCTGGGCGGCATCCTCTTCGTCGACCTGCGTGACCACTACGGCTTCACGCAGCTCGTGGCCCGCCCCGGCTCCCCGGCGTACGAGCAGCTGTCCGGCCAGTCCAAGGAGTCCGTGGTCCGGGTGGACGGCCGGGTCGTGGCCCGCGCCGACGAGAACATCAACCCGGACCTGGCCACCGGCGAGGTCGAGGTCGAGGTGACCTCCTTCGAGGTGCTGGGCGCCGCCGACGCGCTGCCCTTCCCGGTCTTCCCGGAGGACAACGCCAACGAGGAGATGCGGCTGACCAACCGCTTCCTCGACCTGCGCCGCCAGCGCATGCACCGCAACATCATGCTGCGCACCCAGGTGATCGCCTTCCTGCGGCGCGAGATGACCGCGCTCGGCTTCAACGAGATGGCCACCCCGATCCTGTCGGCCACCTCGCCCGAGGGCGCCCGCGACTTCCTGGTGCCCTCCCGGGTGCACCCCGGGACCTTCTACGCGCTGCCGCAGGCCCCGCAGCAGTTCAAGCAGCTCCTGATGATCTCCGGCTTCGACCGGTACTTCCAGATCGCGCCCTGCTTCCGCGACGAGGACTCCCGCGCCGACCGCTCGCCCGGCGAGTTCTACCAGCTCGACGTCGAGATGAGCTTCGTGGAGCAGGAGGACGTGTTCGGCGTCATCGAGAAGGTGATGACCGACCTGTTCACCGAGTTCGGCGGCGGCCGCCACGTCACCTCGCCGTTCCCGCGCATCCCCTACCGCGAGGCGATGGTCAAGTACGGCAACGACAAGCCGGACCTGCGCACCTCGCTGGAACTGGTCGACGTCTCCGGCGTCTTCGCGGGCTCCGACTTCAAGGCGTTCGCCGGCAAGCACGTGCGCGCCCTGGCCGTGCCGGACACCGGTGACCAGCCGCGCAAGTTCTTCGACTCCCTCGGCGAGTACGCGGTCTCGCTCGGCGCCCAGGGCCTGGCGTGGGTCCGGGTCGGCGAGGGCAACGCGCTGACCGGGCCGATCGCCAAGTTCCTCACCGAGGAGGACGTCACCGCCCTGGTCGCCGCGGTCGGCGCCAAGCCCGGCACCGCGGTCTTCTTCGGCGCCGGGGACTTCGACGAGGTCTCGCGGATCATGGGCGCGGTCCGGGTGGAGGCCGCGCGCCGGGCCGGCCAGTTCACCGAGGATGTCTTCCGCTTCTGCTGGATCGTGGACTTCCCGATGTTCGAGCGCAACGAGGACACCGGGCAGATCGAGTTCTCCCACAACCCGTTCTCCATGCCGCAGGGCGGTCTGGAGGCGCTGGAGACCAAGGACCCGCTGGACGTGCTGGCCTGGCAGTACGACATCGTCTGCAACGGTGTCGAGCTGTCCTCGGGCGCGATCCGGAACCACGAGCCGGACGTGATGTACAAGGCGTTCGAGATCGCCGGCTACTCCCGCGAGACCGTGGCGGCCGAGTTCGGCGGCATGCTCCGGGCGTTCCACTACGGCGCCCCGCCGCACGGCGGCATCGCACCGGGTGTGGACCGCATGGTGATGCTGCTGGCGGACGAGCCGAACATCCGCGAGACCATCGCCTTCCCGCTCAACCAGCAGGCGCAGGACCTGCTGATGGGGGCGCCCTCGCCAGTTCCCGAGACCCGGCTGCGCGAGCTGCACCTCGCGCTGCGCGGGCAGCAGAAGAAGAGCTGATCTTCTCAAGGCTCCGCAGCAGCCCGGCTTCCGGCCCGCGCCCTGGGCCGGAAGCCGGAGTCCGTCCGGGCGGCGGTCAGCCGTTCTGCGCGGAGGCGCCCGGAGCCGCGGGTGCGCCGGGTGCGGTGGGAGTGCCGGGCGCCGCGGGGGCGCTCGGCAGGTCCGGGATCACCCAGGCGCCGTCCGAGGAACCGCCCTTGCAGACCTGACCGGTCAGGGAGAGTCCGGACTCCACTTTGCCGCCGCCGGAGGTGCAGGTGGCCGACGTGACGAAATTCACCGTGGGTGCGCCGGGCGCCGGGGCCGACGGGGTCGACGCCATTGCGGCGGGCACCGCGAGTACGGTCATCGCGACAGTGCTCATGGCCAGGGCGGTCAGCAGTTTCCTCATGGGACACTCCAATCCTTGGGCGGGAATTGCGGGGTGTGGGGGGTGAGACGTCCCGCTTCAAGAATTACCGGACGTGGTTGCGCGACCGCGTAAAGTGATAATGAAGCGGCGCGCGCGAGGAACAGGCCGCCGCCGCGTACCCCCGTCACCGCCCGCACCGCGCGTCGCCGCGGCCCCGCTCCGTTTTCCGGGGTGTCCGGGGCAACCTCATTCCGCACCGAGGGCGTTCCTGAAGTGTGGGAGATGAGGTGGACGGTGAGGGAACCCCTCGGGTTCGAGGAATTCGTCGCGGCCCGCGGCCCGAGACTGCTGCGGGTCGCCTGGCTGCTCACGGGCGACGCCCACCTCGCCGAGGACCTGCTGCAGACGGTCCTGGCCCGGGTCTGGCCCAAGTGGCCGCGGATCGCCGCGGAGAACCCGGAGGCGTACGTCCGTACGGCGCTGGTGCACACCCACGCCTCGTGGTGGCGCCGCCGCTGGCGGGCCGAGGTCCCGCACGGCGAACTGCCGGACCGCGCCCGCCCGGGCGACCCCTTCGCCGACGTGGACCTGGAACAGGCCCTGGCCGAGGCGATCCGCGCGCTTCCGGTACGGCAGCGCGCGGTGGTGGTGCTGCGCTACTTCGAGGACCTGAGCGTCGCCGAGACCGCCGAGGCCCTGGGCTGCACCGAGGGCACGGTCAAGAGCCAGGCCGCCAAGGCCCTGCGCGCCCTGCGCGACCGCCTGCCGGCCACGGTCTCGCTCCCGGGCACCCGGGAATCGCCGGACCGGGCGGGCGTACGGGAAGCGGCACCCTCCGGATCGACCGGCACGGACCCGCGGACCGGATCGGACGCGGACCGCACGTCGCCGGACGTCCGGGCCGTGGACGAAGGGCATCACGCCGGGCGGCGGCCGTGCTGAGAGCCGCGGGGACCATCGGAGGGGGGTGGACGGGGTGACCGTGGAGGAGGACGACCTGCGGGCGTTGCTGGAGCGCGGGGTGCCGCAGCTTCCGGCGCCGGCGCAGCGCCTGGAGCGGATCCGGGAACGGGTGCGCCGCAGGCGGCGCCGCCGGGCCGCCGGGGTGTCGGCGCTCCTGGTGACCGCCATCGCCGGCGCGGGAGTGCTGCTGCCCGGGGGCGGCCGGGACGGCGGGGCCGGGACCGAGCCGGGCGCGCCTCCGCCCGCCGCGGCCGGCACCGCGGCGCCCACCACCGACCCGCGCACCTTCACCCCTCCCCCGACCACCGACAAGCGGCTCGTCCGGTTCGGGAACCCGGCGCTGACCCTGCGGCTGCCGCCGGGCTGGCAGGGGAGCGAGGCGTACGGCAACGTGTTCGCCGCCAGCCAGGCGCTGTGGCCCCAGGCGGCCTGCGCGCAACCGACTCAGCAGATGTGCCTGCCGCTGCGTCACCAACTCGCCCCCGGCGGCGGCTACCTGGTCGTCTCGGTCGTCAAGAGCCCGGGTCTGGCGGCCAAGGCCGTGCCGGGCAAGAACATCAGCCCGGCGCTGACGGTCCCCAAGGACTGCCGCGTCGAGGGCGGCACCGAGCAGTGGTACGTCATGCTCGCCGACCCCCACCGCCCCGCCACCGGCAAGGTGCTGACCGGCGTGTACTGCCTGGCCCGCCCCACCGCCGCCGAGCGCCGGGCCGTGCAGGACGCCCTGCTCTCGGTGAGCTTTTCCTGAGCCCCTCACGGCGACGTGACGTACCGCCGACCGCGCGCGCCGCTCCCCCTCGACCCCTCCCCCTCGTCCCGAAAGGCCGTTTTCCATGCGCATATCCCGCGGGGTGCCCCGCCGTCACCGCGGTCCGGCCGCGGCCGTGGGCGTGCTGTCCCTGCTGGCACTGCCGGTGCTGGCCGGGTGCGCGCACCCGGGGACCGCGGCGCAGCCCTCGCACGTGACGAAGGACGTGCCGGTGCCGCGGGTGGTGCCCGCCGAGGCCGGGCGGGCGGGACGGTCCGCGCCGCAGCCCGCGCCGGCCCGGCTCCCGGGACTCGGCCCGGCCACCCTCGCCCGGGTGCCGGCCACGGCCCGCCAGGTGGTGCTGGTCACCGGCGCCGGGCACGACGCGTCGCGGTCCACGGTCGCCCTCTACCGGCTCGACCCGGTGCGCGGCTGGGTCGCCGCCGGGCCCGCCTGGCCGGGGCACAACGCGCTGCGCGGCTGGACGTCCGACCACCACACCGGTGATCTGCGGTCCCCGATCGGGGTGTTCGCCCTCACCGACGCGGGCGGCCGGCTCGCCGACCCGGGCACCCGCCTGACCTACGACCACGCCCCGATCGGCTTCACCGTGCACGGCACCGGCTTCAACGGGGAGCCGCTGGCCCACGCCTTCGACTACGTGATCGCGATCGACTACAACCACGTACCGGGTACGTCACCGCGCGACTGGACCCGGCCGCTCGGCGCGTCCCGGGGCGGCGGCATCTGGCTGCACGTGGACCACGGCGGCCCCACCCAGGGCTGCGTGTCGCTGCCGGCCGCGGCGATGCGGACCCTGCTGCGCACGCTGGACCCGGCCCTCCACCCGGTGGTGGTGATGGGGGACGCGGCCGCGCTGTCCCGCTGACCGCCCGTCGGTACGGGTCCGGGCGTACGGACGCGCGGGTCCGTACGCCCGGGGTGTCCGTAAGCGCGCAAGCGCTCAGGCCGCCGCGTCCGGGTCGCCGCCGAACCGCTCGACGTACGATGCCAGTTCCTCGTCGGTGATCTTGGCGAACAGCACCGGCGGCAGAGTGAAGGGCGTGCCGGCCGGGACCGCGGCCAGGGCGCGGGCCTCGTCCGGGGTGACCCAGGCCGCGTCGTCGGCGGGCAGTTCGAAGGCGGTGCGCATCGCGCGGGCCGAGGCGGGGATGAAGGGCTGGGAGACCACCGCGTACAGGTGGATGAGGTTCATCGCGGTCCGCAGGGTCAGCGCCGCGCCCTCCGGGTTGGTCTTGATCTCCAGCCAGGGCGCCTTCTCCTCCAGGTAGGAGTTGCCGGCGCTCCACAGCGCCCGCAGGGCCTGCGCGGCCTTGCGGAACTGGAGGGTCTCCAGGTGCGCCTCGTACTCCGCCAGCAGCCCGGCGATCTGCTCACCGAGCCGGACCTCGGCCGCTCCCGCCGCCTCGCCCGCCGGGACCTGCTCGCCGAACCGCTTGCGGGAGAAGGACAGCACCCGGTTCACGAAATTGCCGAGGGTGTCGGCCAGGTCCTTGTTGACGGAGGCCGCGAACAGCTCCCAGGTGAAGGAGGTGTCGTCCGACTCGGGCGCGTTCGCCATCAGGAAGTAGCGCCAGTAGTCGGCGGGGAGGAGTTCGAGTGCGGCATCCGTGAAGATCCCGCGCCGCTGCGAGGTGGAGAACTTGCCGCCGTAGTAGTTCAGCCAGTTGAAAGCCTTGACGTAGTCGACCTTCTTCCACGGTTCACGTGTGCCCAACTGCGTGGCCGGGAACATCACGGTGTGGAAGGGGACATTGTCCTTCGCCATGAACTCCGTGTACCGAACCGTCTCATCGGCCTCGTACCACCACGATTTCCAGTCCCGGTTCCCGGGATCGGCGTCGGCCCATTCCTTGGTGGAACCGATGTACTCGATCGGCGCGTCGAACCACACGTAGAAGACCTTGCCCTCGGCGGCCAGCTCAGGCCAGGTGTCGGCGGGGACGGGGACGCCCCATTCGAGGTCGCGGGTGATCGACCGGTCCTGGAGGCCCTCGGTGAGCCACTTGCGGGCGATCGAGGAGGCCAGGGTCGGCCATTCGGCGCCGTTGGCGTCGATCCACGCCTCCACCTCGCCGGCCAGCTTGGACTGCAGGAGGAAGAGGTGCTTGGTCTCGCGGACTTCCAGCCGGCTGCTTCCGCTGATCGCCGAGCGGGCCTCGATCAGGTCGGTCGGGTCGAGCACGCGGGTGCAGTTCTCGCACTGGTCGCCGCGCGCCTTGTCGTACCCGCAGTGCGGGCAGGTGCCGACGATGTAGCGGTCGGGCAGGAAGCGCTCGTCGTCCAGCGAGTACACCTGGCGGATCGACCGCTCCTCGATGAAGCCGTTGGTGTTCAGCGCGCGGGCGAATTCCTGGGTGATGTCCCGGTTCTCCGCGGAGGAACTGCGGCCGAAGTGGTCGAAGGACAGCTCGAATCCGTCGTAGACCGCCTTCTGCGCGTCGTGCGCGCGGGCACAGAAGACGTCCACCGGGAGTCCGGCCTCCTTGGCGGCCAGTTCGGCCGGGGTGCCGTGCTCGTCCGTGGCGCAGATGTACAGCACTTCGTGACCGCGCTGCCGCAGATACCGGGCGTAGACGTCCGCCGGGAGCATGGACCCCACCATGTTGCCCAGGTGCTTGATCCCGTTGATATAGGGCAGGGCTGAAGTGATGAGGTGACGAGCCATTGCAGGCTGCTCCCAATTCGTTGCGCGGAGTGATGAATTCAGCTTCGGGGCCGGTGCCGGGCCGGTTCTGATGCTCAATATCGTATCGGACCCATCGGGCGTATCTCCCGCCGATTTCACCTGACGGACCCGGCCGGGGACGGAGCGTACCGGGTCCACCCAGAAGTTCACCGGGTGTGACTGCACGTGCACTTGCACGTGCAGATGCACGTGCGGGCGTGGCGAGTTATCATCGTTGAGGACCAGGCACGGTACTTATGGGGAGTGGCTGATGCGTCGGACGCACAATGGAATGGCCGCCGAAGACCTCACAGGAGTGGTCTGGCAGAAGAGCCGTCACAGCAACGCGAATGGCACCTGCATGGAGTTTGCCGCGCTGCCTGACGGAGAAGTCGCCGTCCGCAATTCACGCTTTCCGGACGGCCCCGCGCTCATTTACACCCGGGCCGAGATCGAATCGATGATCATCGGGGTGAAGGCGGGCGAGTTCGATCACCTGATCGCCGCCGGCTGACGCCGGACTTTCCCGCGGGTCCGCCCGCGGGCCGAACACGACTCAGCGGCGCTCCGCCGCGAGGAAGAGCGCCCAGACGACTTTGCCCGCGCCCGTCAGCGGGAACCAGCCCCAGCCTTCGCTGAAGGATTCCACCAGGTGCAGTCCGCGGCCGGTCTCCGCGACGAAGTCGGGGTCCTTGGGGACCGGTCCGACCGGACTGGGGTCGCGCACCGCACACACCACTCGTGACGTCCAGCGCACGATGCTCAGCCGCACCGGCCGGCCCGGCGACCCCACCGGCACGCCGTATCGCAGTGCGTTGGTCACCAGTTCCGAGGCGACCAGTTCCATCGACTCGCGCAGGGCGGACAGATCCCAGTGCTGAAGGGTCGTACGAGTGAACCGGCGCGCCTCACGCACCGATTCGAAGGCGGCAGGCAGTTCGCAGGTGGCTCCGTCACCGGCGGCGAGCCGCTCGGGTGCGAGCACGCGCTGCCTTAACGGCTCCAGCACTGCTGCGGCCTCTTGCCTCATACGTGCCCCCGGAGTATCTGCACAGGGACCATGCTCATGGATCGGGACCACATGATGCAAGGGCGTCTGCACGTGCATCTGCAAGGAATTGATGCACGTGACGTTGGAGAGTGACTGAATGGGTACTGCGCGCAGTCCGTTAGTGGCAGACTGCTGATGAACCAAGGGCGGAGCGTGACCTATGAGCGCAGGGCAGCCGGGAGGCGGGTCCATCGTGCGACGAATGCTGCTCGGGGCGCAGCTACGCAGGCTGCGTGAGACCCGGGGCATCACCAGGGAGGACGCGGGCTACTCGATCCGCGCCTCCGAGTCGAAGATCAGCCGCATGGAGCTGGGCAGGGTCAGCTTCAAGGAGCGGGACGTCGCCGACCTGCTGACCTTGTACGGAGTCACCGACGAGGCGGAGCGCACCGCGATGCTCGGCCTGGTCAGCGAGGCCAACGCGGCCGGCTGGTGGCACGGGTACGGCGAGGTGATGCCGACCTGGTTCCAGACGTACGTAGGCCTGGAGGAGTCCGCGGCCCTCATCCGTACGTTCGAGGTCCAGTTCGTGCACGGCCTGCTGCAGACGGAGGACTACATAAGGGCGGTGATCCGACTTGGTCACCCCGAAGGAGCCGACTCCTGGGTGGAACGACGAGTCGGACTACGTCTGGAGCGGCAGAAGCTGCTCGTGTCCGAGCGGGCCCCGCACTTCGTCGCGGTGATGGACGAGGGTGCGCTGCACCGGCCGTTCGGCACCCGCCAGGTGATGCGCGACCAGATCCGGCACATTCTGGAGGCGGCCGAGGCGCCGAACGTGGACGTACGGATCCTGCCGTTCGCCACCGGCGGCCACGCGGCGGGCGGCGGCGCCTTCACACTGCTGAGCTTCCCCGAGTCCGACCTGCCGGATCTCGTCTACCTGGAGCAGCTCACCGGCGCTCTCTACGTCGACAAGCACGACGAAGTGGTCGAGTACGACAAGGCGATGAACGCGCTGGACAAGGTGGCCCTCTCGCCGGCCGATTCGCTGGACTGGCTGAACTCCTTCCAGTCCGAGATGTGACGCGTCCGGTCCGCGATGTGACCCCGGAGGACGACGACACACGGTGACGGCCACCCGGTCGGCATTGCGCCAATCGGGTGAACCTCGGCCACCGATTGTCCCGTCGGCCTCCCCCGCGACACCGCCGCACCGCTACGGTAACCGCAGGTCAGGTGAGGGGGCTGCGGTGCACCACGGGGATCGGCCGGAGCACGCGCACCGGCCCGGCGACATCATCCCGCCACCGACGGCGTTCGCGCGCACGTACCGGATACGTGACATCACGGTGGTCGAGCTGACCGGCGAGATCGACCTCGGCGCGGCCCCGTTCGTGGTCCCGCACCTGGACGCCGCCGCGGCATGGCCGCGGGTGGTGCTCGACCTGGGCCCGCTGGAGTTCATCGACTGCTACGGCCTGTCCCTGCTGCTGCGCGGCCGGCGCCGGATCACCGACCGCGGCGGCGAGGTGCGGATGGCGTGCGCCCGCCCGCAGACCCGCCGGCTGCTCACCCTCACCGGCCTGGACGCCGTCTTCCACCCGGTGCACACGCTCGCCGATGCGCTGGAGCCGTAGCGGAGCCGTAGCGTCCGGCGAAGGCGCTGCCCGGTCCGCGCCGCCGGCGCGGCGCGCCCGCCGTCCGTCTCGCGTGCCCCGTCCCGTAACCCCTGTGACCCCTGTCATACGGGTGTTCGGGGCGCCGTGATAGACGTGGGGCCCTCGTTGTGCGCAGGTCGCCGGACCGAAGGGCTGGGCATGGGTGTTCGGGGCGTCAAGCGCGAACGCAGCCGGAAGAAGATCGTCATAGCGGTGATCGCCTCGCTGGCGGTCGTGATCGTCGGCGCCGCCGGTGCGATCTACCTCAAGCTGAACGCCAACATCTCGACCTTCGACGCGTCGGGCCTGTCCAAGAACCGCCCGGCGGAGGCGAAGGCCGACGCCAACGGCGACAAGCCGGTGAACATCCTGCTGATCGGCTCCGACTCCCGGGCCGGCGCGAACGGCAAGCTCGGCGGCTCGGCCGCCGGACCCATCGGCCGCTCGGACACCACGATCCTGCTGCACGTCTACCCCGACCACAAGCACGCGGTGGGCATATCGATACCCCGCGACTCCCTGGTCGACATACCCCCGTGCCTGCTGCCCGACGGCACCTGGTCCGCCGACAAGCCCCAGGCCATGTTCAACTCGGCCTTCTCCACCGGCGACACCGCGAAGGGCAACCCGGCCTGCACCCAGAACACGGTGGAGAAGCTCGCCGGGATGCGGATCGACCACACCCTGGTGATCGACTTCGCCGGCTTCGCGTCCATGACCTCCGCCGTCCACGGCGTCGAGGTCTGCGTGCCCAACAACATCTACCAGGGCGACCTGAACCCCAACCTCGGCCACCGGGGCAACCTCGTCCTGCCGGCCGGGATGCAGAACCTGTCCGGCCGGAAGGCCCTGGACTACGTGCGGATGCGGCACGGCATCGGCGACAACTCCGACGTCGGCCGGATGATGCGCCAGCAGGCCTTCCTGTCCGCCCTGATCGCCAAGGTCAAGAACGGCGGCATGAGCCTGACCAACATGCTCCCGCTGGCCAACGCCGTCACGAAGTCCCTCACCGTGGACCCGGCCCTGGACAGCGGCCTGAAGCTGGCGAAGTTCGGGCTGTCGATGCAGAACATCGACCTGAAGAACATCAAGTTCATCACCGCGCCCTGGCGCTACGTCGGCGCGCGGATAGACCTGGTCCACCCGGACGTGGACAACCTCTTCGACACCCTGAAGGCGAACCAGACCCTGGACGGCGTCAACGCCTCCGGCAAGGTCACCCCCAAGCCGACGCCGACCCCGACCGTGGACGGCACCGGCGTGCAGGTGGGCGTCTACAACGGCACCACCATGACGGGCCTGGCCGGCAAGGGCGCGGACAAGCTCACCGCCTCCCACTACACCGTCACCACCACCACGACCGCCCGCAGCCAGGACCACGCCACCACCCTGATCGAGTACGGCGCCGCCGACCAGGCCCAGGCCAAGGCGCTGGCCGGCCTCTTCCCGGGCTCGCAGCTGGAGCAGCTGAACATCTCCGGCATCAACGTGGTGCTCGGCCAGGACTACGCCAAGGCCGCGGCCACCGCCCCGCCCAAGCCGCTGCCGAAGTCGCTCACCCAGCAGGCCCGCAGCGCCGACGCCAACCCCTGCTCCAAGCTGTCCTACGGGCAGTCCTAGGAGCGAGCCCGGCCCGCGGGGCCCCGGCAGGGGCCGGATAGACTCCGGTCCGGGCGCCGCGCCGTCCGCCGGGCGCCCGTCGAGACCTCTGGGGGGAGCCGCGATGCGTGACGAGGGCAGCTCGCGGCGAGCCGTGCTGCGGGCCGGCGTGATCTCCGCGGCGGCCGCGCTCGCCGGCGGTCTCGCCGCCGGCCTGGCCCCGGCCGCGTCCGCCGACACGGCGCCGATGCCGAGCGTGCCGATCCCGCGGCGGGTGCGCACCGCGATGTCGATCGCCATGGCGCCGGCCCGGCCGTACCGGAACGCGCGGCTGACCGCCACCGGCGCGGTCACCCAGCTCACCCGCCGCGGCTGGGTGCGCCTGCCCGGCGCCCGCGTGGTGCTGGCCTTCCGTCCGCAGGGCGACAGCCAGTGGTACTGGGTGGTCAAGGGCCGCGCCGACGCGGCCGGCCGCTACAAGCTGGTGACCGAGGCATACGGCCCGGGCACCTGGGCGACCTACCTCGAGCCGGACGCCGCGCACCGCTACAGCGAGTCCCGGCAGGTGTTCGTCCCGGTCCGCTGAGCCGGCGGGCGTGCGTCTCCCTTCGCTGATCCGGCGGCTGTACGTGCCCGTCCGCCGATCCGGCAGGCGTGCGTTCCCCGTCCGCCGGGCCGGGCGCGGGCGCGTACGGCCGCACCGGGCCTCGTACGACTCCTCGCACCACCCCCTGAGCCGCCCCGGGGCACCCCTGGCGGCCGGGACGCGCCGCTGATCGCCTCAGGGCGCCCGCCGGGTGCCTGCTGTGCCGGGCGGGGCACGGGGGACGATGCTCCGGACCGGTCGTATGCTTATCTTATTGCTTGAGGCAAGCAAGTTTTTCCGGAGGCGATGCGATGGACGACGGAACCGGCGCCGGCGCGGACGACGCGGTGCTGGACGACGCGGTGCTGGACGACGCGGTGCTGGACGACGCGGTGCTGGACGACGCGGTGCTGGACGACGCGGTGCTGGACGAGGCGGCGCTGGCGGACGGCGCCGCTCTTGGTGGTGAGCTGACCCGGCTGGTCCGGCTGATGAACGTGCTGAAGCAGCGCGGCCGGGACGAGAACCAGTGGAGCTCGGGCGACCGGATGCTGCTCGCGCGGCTGGTCGACTGCGGCGAGCAGCGCGCCACCGACCTGGCGGCCGACACTCTGCTCGACCTGTCCACGGTCAGCCGGCAGGTCCGGTCCCTGTTCGAGCGGGGGCTGATCAGCCGCCGGCCCGACCCGGAGGACAAGCGCGGCGCGCTGCTGGCCGTCACCGCGGCCGGCCGCGCCGAGGTGCTGCGCTTCCGTGCGCAGCGCGACCGGGCGATCGCGGGCGCCCTCGCCGCCTGGCCCGCCGCCGACCGGCGGGAGCTCGTACGGCTGCTCGGCCGGCTCACCGAGGCCCTGGGCGAGGCCTACGCGGCCCACGCCCCCGCCGAGAGCCCGGCCGTAGCCGCCGCGGCCCGGCCCGCTCCGGCCCCGCCGGACCGGACCCCGGACGAGCCCCCGCCCGACCCGGACCGCCCGCACCCGCCCGCACCGGCCGACCCCGCCGGTTCCGCCGCCTCCGCGGCCCCCCACCGCCCGCGCGCACACGATGCCGCGGCCTGGATCAAGGAGCCCACTCCGTGACCACGTCCGTCAGCCGAACGTCGGCGGCGCCGGCCGAGCCCGGCGCGCTCAGCCACCGCAAGATCCTCACCATCCTCAGCGGCCTGATGCTGGGCATGTTCCTGGCCTCGCTGGACCAGACGATCGTCAGCACGTCCATCCGGACCATCGCCGACGACCTGCACGGGCTGAACGAGCAGGCGTGGACCACCACCGCCTACCTGATCACCTCGACCATCACCACGCCGCTGTACGGCAAGCTGTCCGACCTCTACGGGCGCAAGCCGTTCTTCCTCACCGCGATAGGCGTGTTCATCGTCGGCTCGGTGCTGTGCACGTTCTCCACCTCAATGGTGGAGCTGGCGGCCTTCCGGGCCTTCCAGGGCCTGGGCGCCGGCGGTCTGATGTCGCTGGCGCTGGCGATCATCGCCGACATCGTCTCGCCCCGCGAGCGGGCCCGCTACCAGGGCTACATCCTGTCCGTGTTCGGCCTGTCCAGCGTGGCCGGACCGCTGATCGGCGGCTTCCTGGCCGGCCAGAGCAGCATCCTCGGCATCGTCGGCTGGCGCTGGGTCTTCCTGGTCAACGTGCCGATCGGCCTGGTGGCACTGGTCGTGGTCGCCAAGGTGCTGGACATCCCGAACCGCCGCCGCGAGCACCGGATCGACTGGTGGGGCGCGACCACCATCGCCCTCGGCGTGGTGCCGCTGCTGCTCGTCGCCGAGCAGGGCGAGTCCTGGGGCTGGGGCTCGGTGCCGGCGATCCTCTGCTACGTGATCGGCGTGGCAGGCTGCGTGTCGTGGGTACTGATCGAGCGGGTGATGGGCGACGACGCCCTGGTGCCGATGCGGCTGTTCGGCAACACCGTCTTCAGTCGGACCAGCCTGCTCAGCGCGATGGTCGGCATGGTGATGTTCGGCGGGCTGCTGATGATCCCGCAGTACCTCCAGATCGTGAAGGGCGCGAGCCCCACCAAGTCCGGTCTGCTGATGCTGCCGCTCATGCTGGGCCTGATGACCGCCTCGGTGGTCACCGGCCAGACCACCTCCCGGACCGGCCGGTACAAGATCTTCCCGGTGATCGGCACGGCGGTGATGTGCGTCGCGCTGCTGCTGTTCTTCTTCGAGTTGCAGTGGAACACCCCGCTGCCCGAGACCAGCGCCATGATGGTGCTGTTCGGCGCGGGGCTGGGCTGCACGATGCAGCCACTGACGCTCTCCATGCAGAACACGGTGCCGCCGCAGGACATGGGCACGGCGACCGCGGGGGCGACCTTCTTCCGTCAGCTCGGCGGCACCGCGGGCACCGCCATCTTCCTGTCGGTGCTGTTCAGCACGGTCGGCTCGAAGATCGCGGACGCCTTCACCAAGGCCCGCGGCCACGCCGACTTCCAGGCCGCGATCGCCGCGCACCCGCACGCCATCAGCCCGGACAGCGCCAAGACGGTGGTCACCGACTCGTCGTTCCTCAAGCAGCTGGACCCGGTGCTGGCCGAGCCCTTCAAGCAGGGGTTCGCCAACGCGATGCACGTGGTGTTCCTGATCGCCGCGATGCTCGCCGCGCTGTGCTTCCTGCTGATGCTCACCATCCGCGAGGTGCCGCTGCGGCGCCTGTCCGGCATCCAGGCGCGCGCGGCCGAGACGGCGGGCCGCCCGGAGGCCGAGCCGGCGCCCGAGCCCGCGCCCTCCAAGGAGGCGTAGCCGCTCCCGGCGGGGCCGCGGCGGTCCTACGCCTGGGCCGCCGCGCCCGCCACGCCGCGGATCTCCAGGCCGTCCAGGAGGGCGGCGGTGGCCGCCGCCACGGCCTCGACGGCCTCCTCGAACACCTCCCGGTTGTGGGCGGCGGGGGCGCGGAACCCGGACACCTTCCGGACGTACTGCAGGGCGGCCGCCCGGATGTCCTCGTCGTGCACCTCGGGGGCCATGGGCGGGCGCAGGGTCTTGATGCTTCGGCACATGCCCCCCAGTCTCGCGCCTTCCCGTCCCGCGTGACACAGTGCCGGGTTCACGTTTCCGCGGAAAAACGGTATTGTCATGGGCACATGCCCGAACGTTTGTTTGGTTTTAAGCGCAACGCTCTACCGTGAAACAGCGGAGCGCGGGCCTTATGCCGCAAATTGCTTTCGGTCGGATCGAAGTTGGCAATATTTCCGCTTGCTTTGGCCCAGATCCAGCCAATCCAATGGTCGATCTTGAATCGTCGGTTTCGAGTCACCACCATGATCCTGTCGACCTGTTCAAGACCGGGATGGGCGTTGCGGCAGCACTTCCTGCGCACTTCACCCGAGGCGGGCAGGAAGACTTCCATGGAGGGGTTCGGTTGAGCGGCTACTTCACGACACAACGGCACGAGCGGCTGCGTGAGCTGGTCAGGGACTTCGCGGAACGCGAGGTCCGTCCTCGGATTCCCGCGATGGAGTCATCGAGGAGCGTGGAGTACGAACTGTCGCGTTTGATCGCGCGACAGGGCTGGATCGGGGTCACAATCGGCCGCGGTTACGGCGGTATGGGCATGGGCCACCTGGCCAAGACCATCATTATCGAGGAACTCGCCCGGGTCAGCGGCGCCATGGGCGCGATGGTGCAGGCCTCGCAGCTCGGCGTCGCGAAGATCGTGCACTTCGGCTCCGAGGAGCAGAAGTGGCAGTGGCTGCCGCGGATAGCCGCCGGCGACTGCCTGCCGACCATTGCCGTCACGGAGCCCGGCTCGGGCGGCCACGTGCTCGGCATGGAGGCCACCGCGGTCCGCGACGGCCACGACTACATCCTCAACGGCCGCAAGGTCTTCGTCGGCAACAGCCACGTGGGCGACCTGCACGGCGTCGTGGTCCGCACCGGACCGGGCTCCCGCGGCCTGAGCGCCTTCCTGGTCGAGGCCGACCGGCCCGGCTTCTCGCTCGGCGAGCACCAGCCCGCGATGGGCCTGCACGGCTTCAGCTTCGGCGAGCTGATCTTCGAGAACTGCCGGGTCCCGGCGGCCAACCGGCTCGGCAACGAGGGCGACGGCCTGCCGGTCGCGTACTCCTCCAGCGTGCTGTACGGCCGGCCCAACCTCACCGCGGTCGCCCTGGGCATCCACCAGGCCATCCTGGAGGAGACCACCGCCTTCGCCTCCAACCGGCAGCGCTACGGCAAGCCGCTGTACGACGTCGCCCCGGTCAAGCTGAAGATCGGCCAGATGCAGTCCCGGCTGATGACCGCGCGCCTGGCCGCGTACCACGCCGCTTTCCTGCTGGACCAGGGCGAGTCGTGCGACGCGGAGCTGATGAACGCCAAGCTGATCAACGTGGAGATGGCGCTGGACTCGGCGCGTACCGCGATGGAGATCCACGCGGCCAGCGGGCTGTTCACCAACAGCCCGGTCGAGCGCTACCTGCGCGACGCGCACCACATCTTCGCCCCGGCCGGGACCTCCGACGTCCAGCTCCTGCGGCTGGGCGAGGTCGCGCTGGGCCTTGACAAGGGGCAGTGGTCGCAGCGGCTGTCGGACCTGGTCCGACTCGACCCGATGCCGATGGGCCGGATCGGTCACCTTCCGCTGGGCAACCTGCCCGTCTGATCGCCTTTCTGACGCCGCACCGTTCGCCGGCCCGGGCCGGCGGTCGTATCCGGGCGCGTACCTCACGCGACAGCGTGCGGGCGCGCCCGTTCGCGTGCGCCCTTCGCATGTGCCCGTTCGCGTGCGCGCGCTTACGTGCGTTCACGTGCGCCGGCCGGGTCCCGGCGGCGGTCTGACCCCCCGCAGTCAGACCCGCCGGGCCGCTCACGCGGCTGACCCGTTACTGGCCGGGTTCCTGCTCGCGCCGCTGGAGCACCGAGGTCACCTGCTCGGCGACCCCCTTGATGTTCTCCACGTCCTGCTTGGTCCACTGGATCGGCTCGGTGTCGATCACGCACACCGTGCCCAGGGTGACCCCGGAGACCGGGTCCTTCACCGGTGCGCCCAGGTAGGTGCGTATACCGAGCTCGTCCACCACCGAGTTGCCGGCGAACCGCGGGTAGGCGCAGACGTCCGCCAGCGGCAGCGCGGTGCCGCGGCTGACCACGTGCGGGCACCAGCCCTGGTCCATCGTCATCTCACGGGCCGGCCCGGTGCCGCCGGCCAGCGGCTGCGCGCCGGCGGGGCCGGACAGACCGGCGAAGTACTGCCGGCCCTCCACCATGAAGTTGACCATCGCGTACGAGGCGCCGGTGATTTCCCGCAGCCGGTCGGCGATCGCGTCCAGCTCCGGGTAGGGCTGGTCGACGATGCCCATCGCCTGCAGACGTTCCGCGCGCACCCGTGTCTGCTCGGGGTCCTCTTCGATATTCGTACGGTTGCTGGGATCGAATGTCATGACGTCCGGCTTCCTGTCGGGAAACGTTCCTGTCGGATCTTGTCGGGGCGGAGAAGTGGTCGTGAGGGTGGTACTGGTGCTGCTCAGGCCACCGCGGTCGCCTGGAGGAGGTGCGTGACCAGGTCGATCAGCACCCGGGTGGAGGAGCTGCCCTGCCGCGCGTCGCAGAGCACGACCGGCACGTGCGGGGCCAGCGCGAGCGCACCGCGCACCTCGTCGGGGGTGTAGGAGTAGGAGCCGTCGAACTCGTTGACGGCGACGAGGAACCGCATGCCGCGGCTCTCGAAGAAGTCCACGGCGTCGAAGCAGTCCACCAGCCGCCGGGTGTCGGCCAGGATCACCGCGCCCAGGGCGCCGTTGGACAACTCGTCCCACATGAACCAGAAACGATCCTGCCCGGGCGTGCCGAACAGGTACAGGATGTACTGGTCGTCCAGGGTGATCCGGCCGAAGTCCATGGCCACGGTGGTCGTGGTCTTGTTCTGCACCCCGTCGAGGTGGTCGGTGCCGGCGCTGGCCACCGTGACCGTCTCCTCGGTGCTCAACGGCTCGATCTCACTGGCGGTGCCGACGAAGGTGGTCTTGCCGACCCCGAACCCACCCGCGACCAGGATCTTCAGCGGCTGAGGATAAATGTCGTCGGTGGTCTGGGTCGCGCCGTCACTGCCGTAGTCGTTTGTGTAGGCCATCGAGCACTCTCTGCAGGATGTCCCGGTCCGCGGGGTCGGCGGCCGGGTCTGGCGGACGGGCCGTCACGGCCCCTTGGTCGATCAGGTCGGAGAGCAGGATCTTCGCCACCGCGACGGGGAGTTTGAGGTGGGCGCCGATCTCGGCCACGGTCACCGGGGAGCGGCTGATGTCGAGGGCCAGCGTGTGCTCGGGGGTCAGGTCGACCTTGAGCGCACGCCCGGTGGCCCGGACCATGGACAGCAGTTCGAGCGCCACGCTGGGCCTGGTCCGGCCGCCGCTGACGGTGTAGGGCCGGACCAGGCGGCCCGCGTCGGCGTCCAGCCAGCTGTTGTCACGGCCCTCGGGCCGGCGTTCCGGTCCGGCCCGCCGGCCCAGCCCCTCGGCCCGGCTCACCGTACCGCGGACGCCGCGTTGCGGGCCGGAGTCTCCAGGCTCTTGGTCACCTGGATGATCAGTCGGCTCATCTCGAAGCCGAGCACGCCAGGATCGGCCTCGGGCCCGGCCAGCACCGCCAGCACGCTGCCCTTGCCCGCCGCCGAGACGAACAGCAGAGCGCCGTCGAGTTCGGCGACCACCTGGCGGGCCTGCGGTCCGTTCCCGAAGTGCTTGCCGGCGCTGCGCACGATCGACCAGAGCCCCGAGGCGACCGCCGCGAGGTGGTCGGCACCCTCGACGTCCAGTCCGTGCACCGCTCTCTTGATGCCGTCGGACGACAGCAGGACGGCGGCACGGGTGTAGGGGACCCGGCCGACGAGGTCCTCAAGCAGCCATCCGAGCTCGTTGCCGGATGTTGTGTCGCTCGCCATCAGTGGAACTCCTAGGAACGTAACGCGAGATCGGGGGATACGCGAGTCGGGGAAGTCACTCGCCGGACAGTCCAGACTGCTCCTCGGCGGCACGCACTCCTCGGCGGTAGGTGGCCATCAGCCCCGGGTTCGCGGGGGTGAACTCCGCTTCCTCGGCGGAGCCGGACTGCCACGGCGAGGACTGCGGTCGCTGCAACTGCGGTGCCATGTGGGTCTGCTGGGTGCGCTGGGGGAGCGGCGGGCGGCCGTTCTGGCCGGCCCCCTCGCTCGCGGCGGTCGGCTGACCCTGGGTGCGGGCCTGCGGCTGCCCGGGCTGCCCCGGCTGCGGGTAGAGCTGACGGGTCTGCTCCTGCGGCTGCGGCTCGGCGTAACCGCGGGTCTGCGGCTGGGCGTACGCCTGCTGCGCCGTCGCCTGCTGCGGGTACGGGGAGGTGCCGCCGTAACCGGCACCGGCGTACGGCTGCTGGTACGCGGCGCTCTGCTGCTGCGCGCCGGCCGGGGCCCCGGCTGCCGCGCCGACCGGTTCGGCGGCGACGGCGGCGCGCTCCCGCACGGGAGCGGGGGCGGTCACGGCGGCGGGAGCGGGAGCGGCGGACAGCGCGGCCTGCGGCTGGGCCGGGGCCACCGCGACGGGCCGGCGGGCCTCCTGGTGGGCGGCCTCCTCGGTGCGGCCGTGGTCCTCCTCGCCGTCGTCGTCCGCGCCCTCGGCGGCCAGCAGGGGGTTGGGCAGCAGCACCAGGCTGGTCACACCGCCGAACAGGTTGCGGCGCAGTTCGACCCGGATCGAGTGCTGGCGGGCCAGGACGGCGACCACGTACAGGCCGACGCGGCCGTCGTTGAGCAGGGCGCCCAGCTCCACGCGCTCGGGGTTGGACAGCAGGGCGTTGCGCATCCGCTCGTCGTCCGGTTCCTGGCCGAGGCCGCGGTCCTCGATCTCCACCACGAGACCGGTGGTGACCCGCTGGGTGCGGACGTAGACCTGGGTGCCGGGAGGGGAGAAGGCGGTGGCGTTCTCGATGAGCTCGGCGAGCAGGTGGACGACGTCGGCGACCGCGCCACCGTCGAGTCGGCCGTCGATCGGCGGCACCGGCTTGACCCGGGAGTAGCGCTCGACCTCACCGATCGCGGAGCGGACCACGGAGGCCAGCGGCACGGGCTTGCGCCACTGGCGGCGGGTGACCTCGCCGCCGAGCACGGCGACGTTCTCGACGTAGCGCCGTATCCGGGTGGCGATGTGGTCGACCTCGAACAGGCCGCGCAGCAGGTCCGGGTCCTCGACCTGCTGCTCCAGCTCGTCGAGAATGCGGATGCCCTGGTGGACCAGGGACTGCAGCCGCCGGGCGAGGTTGACCAGAACGGTGACCTGCTGGGTGGCGGCCGCGTTGGGCGCCGGCATGTCGGACGCCTCGACCACCGCGGTGTACGCGGCGAGCTGGGAGTACTCGATCTGGCCGAGCAGTTGGCCGAACGGCCCGGAGACGGTGCGCGGTTCGGGGGCGGCCGGCGGCGGGGCGGGGGTGCGGCCCTGGCGGACCTCCTCCAGCGCCCGGCGCAGCCGCTCGTCGCCGAAGGAGACGGCGTTGGCCACGTCCGCCGCGGCGCGCTGGAGTTCGCTCTGCGCGCGCGTGGCCCGGCGCTGGGCGCGGCCCGCCGCGGCTATGCCCCAGCCGAGCACCCCCAGGGCCAGGACGAACAGGACGATGAGCACGACGGCGCGCTTCGACCCGGTCGGATGAGCGGCCAGCAGCCAGGCGGCCGTGCCACCGCCGAGGATCACCAGTGCGGCGCCCTCGATGAGGACTACGCGCTGGAAGTCGGGGACGGCGGACGACCGGGGAGCGCGTCGGCTGGTTGAGAGAGTGGTCATCGACGTCCTCAGCACACTGGGCGACTACTGGCATCAACCGTCACACTGGGCACCGATTATCACATGTGTGCAGATATCGGTCCTGGTGTTCCGTCAATCCCCGCACTGCCGGACAGAGTCGAGCACGAGCGGGCATGTGAGCGGACAACAGCCTTGCACAAGTAGCAAGTTCGATGCCACGCGCATAGTCACTCGGCTTCCCGGGAAACATGGCCCGACACGTGGCGGATCCGCAGGTCGACCTCGTCCGAGTTGCCGTCCGATTCGTCTGCGCCGCACAGCCTGAGCAGCCGGTACTGGGCCGCTGTGCATTCGATGGCAATCGAATTCGGCAATTTCGTCCGACCTGTTCCGCGCGCGGCGATTCCGAGCAGGAATCGGGCGCAGTGTGCCCCCATGAATGCCAGTCCCGTGATATCAATCACGCCGAGCCCGGGATCGTCCGCCGCCTCCCGCAGCGAAAGCTCGTACTCCTCGCGAGTGGCCAGATCCGCGTCCCCGACGAGCCGGAGCACGTCGCCCTCCCGGCGGGTGAGCAGCCCCTCGGTCGGCGGCAGGATCGACAGCGGATGACCGGCCGCCGCGGGGTTGTCCCCGAGCACCCCGAAGACCCGCCGGTCGTACTCGCACATCCCGGTCAGGCCCAAGTCGGCGAAGAGCCCGGTGATCCCCGCCTCGTACCGCGCGAGGTCGGCCGGGTCGACGTCGTGGCCGGCCGCCCACGCCATGTCGCCGGCCGCCCGCAGCCCGGTGAAGCCGCAGGCCAGCGCGGTGTCGTAGGCCGAAGACCAGAAGCCGGTGCGCACCCCGGGGTCGAAGCCGGAGGCGGGGTGGTATCCGGGCTGCTCGGTGACGAACTCCAGCCGGCCGTCCTTGGCGGCGCGCTCGGCCCGCAGCCCGTGCTCGGCCAGCCGGTCCAGCGCGACGGTCCCGTCCACCCCGGCCTCGGTGCAGATCAGCACCCGCTCCCCGCGCACCAGCCCCGCGGCCGCGAAGGCGGCCCTGGCCGCCCACCGCTGGTCGTCGCCGGTGAAATCGAGGCAGGCGTGATCACCCGCGGCCAGCCGCTCGACGGCGACGGTCCGCGGGGTCGGTCCGGTGCCCTGGGCAACCATGCCACCTCGCATAGGGCAGAACGTACGCCGATCAGTCCGGCCGACACGCCCCGCGACCGGATCTCCACCATCGGTGACCGCAAGTGATCATTTTCGGCCATCCGGTTACGTGTCCGGTGGAGGTGCCGACCGGTTCTCCTCGCGTGGATTCTCAGACGTTTCACAGAAACGGCCAAGGCTGTTTTCATAGCGCGCCCACAGGGTGTCCACCATGGCTAACACCTCACCGCTCCCGAACCGTTCGACGGGCGTCCCCGGCGCCCGTACCGCCGTCGGCCGTGGCACCGCGACCGGTACGACCGCCGCCCGCGCCGCGGCCGCCCGTACCGCGGCGACCGCCCGTAACGCCGCTGCCCGGACCGCGCCCGCGGCCCCGCGCGCCGCCGCCGTGCCCCGGACCGTCCCGGCCCAGCGCCCCGCCTCCTCCGCCCCGGGCCCCGCCACGGCCCCGGCCCTCGACCTCGCCCGGCCCGACGGCTCCCCCGTGCGGGTCCTGGTCGTCGACGACGAGGCGCCGCTGGCCGACCTGCTGTCCATGGCGCTGCGCTACGAGGGCTGGCAGGTGCGCACCGAGTCCGACGGCGCCTCCGCGCTTCGGGCCGCCCGCGAGGCCCGGCCCGACGCGGTGGTCCTCGACGTGATGCTGCCGGACATGGACGGCCTGGAGGTGCTGGCCAGGCTGCGCCGCGAGACCCCGGACGTGCCCGTGCTGTTCCTGACCGCCAAGGACGCCGTCGAGGACCGCATCGCCGGGCTCACCGCCGGCGGCGACGACTACGTCACCAAGCCGTTCTCCCTGGAAGAGGTCGTCGCCCGGCTGCGCGGCCTGCTCCGCCGCTCCGGAGCCGCCGCCGTGCGCAACGAATCGCTGCTGGTCGTCGGCGACCTGGTGCTCAACGAGGACAGCCACGAGGTCAGCCGCGGCGGCGCGAACATCCACCTGACCGCCACCGAGTTCGAGCTGCTGCGCTACCTGATGCGCAACCCGCGCCGCGTGCTCAGCAAGGCGCAGATCCTCGACCGGGTGTGGTCGTACGACTTCGGCGGCCAGGCCAACGTGGTCGAGCTGTACATCTCCTACCTGCGCCGCAAGATCGACGTCGGCCGGCCCCCGATGATCCACACCCGGCGCGGCGCCGGCTACCTGATCAAGCCCGGCGAGCCGGCGTGATCCAGCTCCGCCGGACCCGCCGCCGCTGGTCGCTGCGCAGACGGCTGGTCGCCTCCTGCGTCGCGCTGGTCGCGGTGGTCTGCGCGGTGATCGGCGCCGTCACCATCTTCGCCCTGCACGACTTCCTTTACGGCCAGCTCGACGGCAAGGTGCAGGAACTGGCCCTGCGCGCCTCCGGACACGACGACGGAGCCGCGCACGACGGGGCCCCGCCGCCGGGGGCCGGCCTCCCGGCCCCGCCGCGGCCGGACCGCGCGGCCGGGCCACCGCTGGGCTTCCTGGTCGGCGGCGGCCAGCCCGGCGACACCGTCGGCGCGGTCGTCGGCCCGGCCGGAAACGTCACCCAGGCCTCGGTCAGCGCCGCCCGCACCGGCAGCGGCTCCCTGATCGCCGACCCGCTCACCGCGAAACAGGCCGCCGCCTTCGCCACGGTCCCGCTCGACGGCCGCACCCACACCCTGCACATCCCCGACCTCGGCACTTTCCGGGCCGCCTCCTCCCAGCCCGGCGGCCGTACCCCCACCGTCGTGGTCGGCCTGTCCACCAAGAGCGTCCAGGACACCCTGGGCACCCTGCTGTGGGTGGAGGTCTCGGTGTCCGCGGCCGGCCTGGTCGCCGCTGGGCTGGCCGGCGCCGCCCTGATGCGGATCGCCCTCCAGCCGCTGCGCCGGGTCGCCGCCACCGCCACCCGCGTCTCCGAACTGCCCCTGCACCGCGGCGAAGTGGCCCTGCACGAGCGGGTGCCCGACTCCGACACCGACCCGCGCACCGAGGTCGGCCAGGTCGGCGCGGCCCTCAACCGCATGCTCGGCCACGTCGGCTCCGCGCTGCACGCCCGGCAGGAGAGCGAGACCCGGGTCCGCCGGTTCGTCGCCGACGCCAGCCACGAACTGCGTACGCCGCTGGCCTCCATCCGCGGCTACGCCGAACTCACCCGGCGCGGCCCGGAACAGCTCGGCCCCGACACCCGGCACGCCCTCGGCCGGATCGAGTCCGAGGCCGACCGCATGACCACCCTCGTCGAGGACCTGCTGCTGCTTGCCCGGCTCGACGCCGGCCGCCCGCTGAGCCTGGCCGAGACCGACCTGTCGCCGCTGGTGGTGGACGCGGTCAGCGACGCCCGCGCGGCCGGCACCGGCCACATCTGGCGGCTGGACCTGCCCGACGAGCCTGCCACCGTCCACGGCGATGCCGACCGCCTGCACCAGGTGCTCACCAACCTGCTGGCCAACGCCCGCACCCACACCCCGCCGGGCACCACCGTCACCGCCCGGGTGCGCCACGACGGCGCCTCGGTGTGCCTGCAGATCCAGGACGACGGCCCCGGCATCCCGCCGGAACTGAGCGGCCACGTCTTCGAACGGTTCGCCCGCGGCGACGCCTCCCGCTCCCGCGCCGCCGGCAGCACCGGACTGGGGCTGGCCATCGTGCGGTCCGTGGTCACCGCCCACGGCGGCGAGGTCGGCGTCGAGAGCGCACCCGGCCGTACGGTGTTCACCGTCACCCTTCCCCGAGGGCGCGACGTGCGGGCGGCCGCGCACTCACAGGCCCTGCCCAGCCCCGCCACACGCTCGTGACAGGGCGGCCGCCGACCGTCGAGGCATGCGAACCAACTTCGGCGATCTGCCCGCCCGGCAGCACCTGCCGGTCACGGCCGCAGCGCCCGCCCCTCCGGCCGGCGCCCCCGTTCCTCCCGTGCTGGACGTGGTCGTCCCCGTCCACAACGAGGAGAAAGACCTCGAACCGTGCGTGCGGCGGCTGCACGCGCACCTGTCGGGCACCTTCCCCTACCCGTTCCGGATCACCATCGCGGACAACGCGAGCACCGATCTGACCTCGGCCGTCGCCAAGGCGCTGGCCGCCGAGCTGCCGCAGGTCATGTCCTTCCGGCTGGAGCAGAAGGGCCGCGGCCGGGCGCTGCGCACCGTGTGGACCGCGTCCGAGGCGCCCGTGCTGGCGTACATGGACGTGGACCTTTCCACCGACCTGAACGCGCTGCTGCCGCTGGTCGCCCCGCTCATCTCCGGCCACTCCGACCTGGCCATCGGCTCCCGGCTGACCCGCTCCTCGCGGGTGGTGCGCGGCGCGAAGCGGGAGTTCGTCTCCCGGGCCTACAACCTGATCCTGCGCGGCTCGCTGGCCGCGCGCTTCTCCGACGCCCAGTGCGGCTTCAAGGCGATCCGCGGTGACGTGGCCCAGCGGCTGCTGCCCATGGTCGAGGACACCGGCTGGTTCTTCGACACCGAGATGCTGGTGCTCGCCGAACGCGCGGGCCTGCGCATCCACGAGGTCCCGGTGGACTGGGTGGACGACCCCGACAGCAGTGTCGACATCGTCCGCACCGCCGCCGCCGACCTCAAGGGCGTCTGGCGGGTGGGCAGGGCGCTGGCCACCGGCCGGCTCGCGCTGGACCGGCTGCGCCGCCCCTTCGGCGACGACCCGCGCGACCGCGACCTGCCCGGCGTGCCCGCGGGACTGGCCCGCCAGCTCCTCGGCTTCTGCGTGATCGGCGCCCTGAGCACCCTGTTCTACCTGGCCCTCTACGCCCTCTTCCGGACCGGCACCGGCGCCCAGGCCGCCAACGCGCTCGCCCTGCTGCTGTCCGCCTTCGCCAACACCGCCGCCAACCGCCGCCTCACCTTCGGCGTCCGCGGCCGCGGCGGCGCCGTCCGCCACCAGGCGCAGGGCCTCGTGGTCTTCGCCATCGGCCTCGCCCTCACCAGCGGCTCGCTGGCCGCCCTGCACACCGCCACCGCCCACCCCAGCCACGGCACCGAACTGGCCGTCCTGCTCGCGGCGAACCTGGCGGCCACAGTGCTGCGCTTCCTGCTGTTCCGGGCCTGGCTGTTCCCGGACGGGGCGGGGGCGCCGGCCGCTGTCCGGCCCGACGGCGTGGTGCCGGCTGCCGCGGGGGCGCCCGCGAGTGCCGCCGGTTCCGCGTCCGGCCCGGCGCCGGGCGCCGTGACCGGTCCTGTGGCCGGCCGGGGCGGCGCACAGCGGTCAGGCCCCGTATCCCCGCGCGGCGGGCGGTCCGCCCCCGTACCCGGTCTCCCCGACGTACCCGACGTACCCGACGACTCCAGGAGTTCCCGATGACCGCGCCGAGCAACATCCCGTACGGAGCACCCGCCGCGGGCGCAGCGCCGGGGGGCGGCGCGACGCCTGGGACCCCGCAGGAGCAGGGGGCGCCGGGCGTGGCCCGGCTGCCGGGGCCGCCCGGCGTGCCGGGAGCACCGGCGGAGCCCGGTGTGCCGGACTTCGGCCGTCCGGTCGCGGAACCGCCCGCCGCAGCCGGCCGCGCGGCGCGGTGGCTGCGGGGCCGGCCCGGGGATCCGGCGTGGGCCCGGCCCGGGCTGCTCGCCCTGCTGCTGGGCACCCTCGTCCTCTACCTGTGGAACCTCAGCTCCTCCGGCTACGCCAACTCCTTCTACTCCGCCGCCGTCCAGGCCGGCAGCCAGAGCTGGAAGGCGTTCTTCTTCGGCTCCTCCGACGCGGCCAACTCCATCACCGTGGACAAGCCGCCGGCCGCGCTGTGGCCGATGGCCCTGTCCGTACGCCTCTTCGGCCTCGGCTCCTGGCAGATCCTGGTGCCCGAGGCGCTGATGGGCGTCGCCGCGGTCGGCGTCCTGTACGCCGCGGTGCGCCGCCGGTCAGGACCCGGCGCCGGGCTGCTGGCGGGCGCGGTGCTCGCCGTCACCCCGGTCGCCGCCCTGATGTTCCGCTTCAACAACCCGGACGCGCTGCTCGCCCTGCTCATGGTGGTCGCGGTCGCCTGCGTGCTGCGCGCCCTGGAGGACGGCCGGACCCGGTGGCTGGTCGCGGCGGGCGCCGTCTTCGGCCTCGCCTTCCTGGTCAAGACCCTCCAGGCGTGGCTGATCCTGCCGCCGCTGGCCGTGGTCTACGCGGTCTGCGGGCCCACCCGGCTGCGCCGCCGGCTGCTGCAACTGCTGGCCGCGGGTGCCGCGATGGTGCTGGCCGGCGGGTGGTGGGTGGCCATCGTGCAACTGTGGCCCGCGTCGTCCCGCCCGTACATCGGCGGCTCCCAGGACAACAGCTTCCTGTCGCTGACCTTCGGCTACAACGGCTTCGGCCGGATCACCGGCAACGAGACCGGGAGCGTCGGCGGGGGCGGCGGCCCGGGCGGCGGCGGGCGCTGGGGCGCGACCGGCATCGGCCGCCTGTTCGGCACCGACATGGGCGGGCAGATCGCCTGGCTGCTGCCGGCCGCGTTCGTCGCGCTGCTGGCCGGCCTGTGGCTCACCCGCCGGGCCGCCCGCACCGACCTCGGGCGGGCCGCCTACCTGGTGTGGGGCGGCTCCCTGCTGATGACCTTCCTGACCTTCAGCTTCATGTCGGGAATCTTCCACCAGTACTACAACATCGCCCTCGCGCCCTACATCGCCGCGCTCGTCGGCATGGGCGCGGCCGACCTGTGGCGGCGGCGCGGGCACCCGGCCGCGGTGGTCGCCCTCGCGGCGACGGTCGTCGGCACGGCCCTGCTCGCGTACGACCTGCTTGACCGCTCGCCGTCCTTCCACCCCTGGCTGCGGGTCGCCGTCGTGGCGGCCGCGGTGGTGGCCGCGGGCGGCCTCCTGGCGACCCTCCTGCCCGGACTGAGGCCCTCCGCTTCCTCCGCCCCCGCCGGGCGCCCGGCGGCCCGGCTGGGCGTGCTCTGCGCCGTCGTGGGGCTCGCCGCGATCCTCGGCGGCCCGGTCGGCTACACCCTCGACACCGTGAACACCGGTCACCGCGGCTCCATCGTCACGGCCGGCCCCGCGGTGAGCGGCGGCCGCGGCGGACCCGGTGGGTTCGGCGGCTTCGGCGGGGGCGGTCCGCGCGGGGCGTTCGGCGGCCGCGGCGGCCAGTTCCCTCAAGGCGCTCCGGGCGGCGGCACCGGCTTCCCCGGGTTCCCGGGCGGCGGTACGGGCGCGGCGGGCGGCGGCAACGGCGGCTTCCCGGGCTTCCCCGGGGGTACGGCCGGCGCGGGCGGTGGTACGGGTACGGCGCCCGGCGGTACGGCCGCAGGCGGCGGCACCGGCACGGCCCCGGGTGGCACGGGTACGGGCCGCGGCGGCATGGGCGGCCGGCCCGGCGGTGGCGGCGGCATGGGCGGCCTCCTCGACGGTGCCCAGGTCAGCGCGGCGATGAAGACGGCCCTGCTGAAGGACGCCGGGAAGTACACCTGGGTGGCGGCGACCGTCGGCTCGCAGAACCAGGCCAGCTACCAACTCGCCACCGGTCGGCCCGTCATGCCCGTCGGCGGCTTCAACGGCACCGACCCCTCCCCGACGCTCGCCCAGTTCCAGGCGTACGTCGCGGCCGGCCGCATCCACTACTTCATCGGCGGTGCGGGTGGCTTCGGCGGAGGCGGCGGCTTCGGGGCTGCGGACGGCAGCGGAGGCGGCGGCTTCGGGGCTGCGGACGGCAGCGGAGGCGGCGGCTTCGGCGGCCCCGGCTCCTCGGGCACGGCGTCCCAGATCACCTCATGGGTCGAGGCCCACTACAAGGCCACGACGATCGGCGGCACGACGGTTTACGACCTTACGGCCGCAACGCAGTCCTGAGTTCTCTGCGGCCCTCGCACTGCTTCGCGGGCTTCGGACCGCATGCCGGGCACCGTTTTTTCTGCGGTCCTCGCGCCGCTTCGCGGGCTTCGGACCGCTGCCGGGACTCCGTCCCGGCAGTCCCGGCAGTCCCGGCGCATGGCTCATGTCATGCGCCGGGACGGAGTCCGCTCAGGGCCGGCCTGTTACCGGCCGGACTGGCCGTCAGGCCAGCACGTACCGTCGGACCGGCAACCGCTTCGTCAGGCCAGCCGGGCCGGGAAGCCGCCGGTGGCGACCGGGCCCCAGCGCTCGGGGGTCACGCGGATGAGGGACTTGCCCTGACGGAGCATCGCCTCGCGGTATTCCGCCCAGTCGGGGTGCTCGCCGGAGATGTTGCGGAAGTACTCCACCAGCGGCTCGACCGCCTCGGGGACGTCGAGGACTTCGGCGGTGCCGTCGACCTGGACCCACGGCCCGTTCCACTCGTCGGACAGGATCACCACGCCGACCCGGGAGTCGCGCCGGGCGTTGCGGGTCTTGGCCCGCTCCGGGTAGGTGGACATGACGATCCGTCCGGAGTTGTCCACTCCGCAGGTGAGGGGAGATGCCTGGGGCCCGCCGTCCGCGCGGCGGGTGAGCAGCAGCGCGCGGTGCCGGGGCCGTACGAACTCCAGCAACTCGTCGAGGGTGACCTTGGTATTGGTGGCAATGTTCCGGGCCATGCCCGCACCCTACGCGAACGGTCCCGGCGGACGGCGTCCGCCGTCCCCTGCTTCGGCCGCCGCCAGGACCTCGTACCCCAGCCGGTGCCTGGACCTCTCCGCTGCAGGGACAGGCAAGCCGGCCGGGAGCTCGCGGAGTGTCGCGCCCCTTCGCGGAGGGGCGATTCCGCTTCCGGTGAAGCCGGTGTACCCCCCGTGGCCTGCGGCAAACCGCCGCGGTCACCCGAGGGCGGGGCGGGGTGGAGCACTCCGCTCATTTCGTTGCTTCGAGCAACCGTATGGGTAACTGGTTGCCAAAGACAAACTTTTTCTTTCGAGTGACGGCAAAGTTTGGGCAAAAAAATCCGCCCCGCCTCCATAGGGAGGGGGGCGGATTCCGTGGTAGGGAGTCGGCCCCCCTCCCTATGGAGGCGGGCCGGCTCAGGCCGACGCGGCCGTCAACCGGTCGAGCTCCTCGTCCGTCAGCTTGAGCTCGGCGATCGCGGTGAGCGCGGCCACCTGCTCGACCTTGCTGGCGCTGGCGATGGGCGCGACGACAGTGGGCTGGGCGGCGAGCCAGGCCAGCGCCACTGTGGCGGGCTCGGCGTCGTGGGCCGCCGCCACCTCGTCCAGCGCGGCCAGCACCTTGGTGCCGCGTTCGGTGTCCAGGAAGGCCGCGGCCTGTCCGGCGCGCGGGCTCCCGGTGCGGTCGCCGTCCGGCCGGTACTTGCCCGTCAGGAAGCCGCGGGCCAGGCCGTAGTACGGCGCCGCGGACAACCCGCGCTCGCGCGCCAGGTCCGCCAGCGGGCCCTCGTAGGCGTCCCGCTCGACCAGGTTGTACTGCGGCTGGATGATCTCGTACCGGGCCAGTCCCTCGCGCTCGGCGAAGTCCAGCGACGCGGCCAGCCGCTCCGGGGAGATGTTCGAGGCGCCGAGCACCCGTACCTTCCCCTCGCGCACCAGCGCGTCCAGGGCGGTGACGATCTCCTCGACCGGCACGGACAGGTCGTCGAAGTGCGAGTAGTACAGGTCGATCCGGTCGGTGCCCAGCCGGCGCAGCGACGCCTCGGCGCCCTGCTTGATCGTCTCGGCCTTGAGCCCCTTGAACTCCGGGTGCGAACCGACCTTCGTGGCCACCACGATGTCGTCCCGCCGGCCGGTGCGCGCCAGCCACCTGCCGATGATCGTCTCGGACTCCCCGCCGGAATTGCCCGGCGCCCATGCGGAGTAGACGTCGGCGGTGTCGACGAAGTCGCCGCCGGCCGCCGCGTAGGCGTCCAGCACGGCGAAGGACTGCTCTTCGTCCGCGGTCCAGCCGAAGACGTTGCCGCCCAGGCACAGCGGGTGAACGTCGAGAACGGAATTGCCGATGCGTGTCATATGGAACGGCAACCGGTGGGGGGTGCACGCTATTCCGCCGACACGCTAGGGTCTGGCGGCATGTCGAACCCTACGCCCAACCCCGAGAACAACTACGACCCGGCGGGCAGCACCCAGATGTTCCGGGCCTTCGTCGACGAGCGCCCGGCGCCCGCTCAGACGCAGCAGGCGGCAGGCCGCAGCCGGGCCGGTCTGATCATCGGCGTGGTCGTCGCGCTGGTCGTGATCATCGGAGTGGTCGCGCTGGCGATGCGCTGAGCCCACCGGCTCCGGCGGCCACTCCGTCCCGTCGTCCTCAGACCTCTGCGGTCAGTCCTTCCCGCAGCTGCGCCAGCGTGCGGGTGAGCAGCCGGGAGACGTGCATCTGCGAGATGCCGACCTCCTCGCCGATCTGCGACTGCGTCATGTTGGCGAAGAACCGCAGCATGATGATCTGGCGCTCGCGCGGCGGCAGTTGGGCCAGCAGCGGCTTGAGGGACTCGCGGTACTCCACGCCCTCCAGCGCCTGGTCCTCGTAGCCGAGCCGGTCGGCCAGCGTGCCCTCGCCGCCGTCGTCCTCGGGCGGCGGGGAGTCCAGCGAGCTCGCGGTGTACGCGTTGCCGACCGCGAGTCCGTCGACCACGTCCTCCTCGGAGACGCCCAGGCACGCGGCGAGTTCGGCCACGGTGGGCGAGCGGTCGAGCTGCTGGGAGAGCTCGTCGCTGGCCTTGGTGAGCGCCAGCCGCAGCTCCTGGAGCCGCCGCGGGACCCGTACCGACCAGCTCGTGTCCCGGAAGAACCGCTTGACCTCGCCGACGATGGTGGGCATCGCGAAGGTCGGGAACTCCACCCCGCGCTCGCAGTCGAACCGGTCGATCGCCTTGATCAGGCCGATGGTGCCGACCTGGACGATGTCCTCCATGGGTTCGTTGCGGCTGCGGAAGCGAGCGGCGGCGTACCGCACGAGGGGCAGGTTCAGCTCGATCAGCGTGTCGCGGACGTAGGTGCGTTCCGGGCTGTCCACCGGCAGTTCCGCCAGGCGCAGGAACAGCGAACGGGACAGCGTACGGGTGTCGATGGCCTCGCTGTGCAGAGCGTCGTGCGCTGCGGCTGAGTCGGCCTCGCCGTCGGCGTCCGGCTTGCTCTGCACCTTGGGACTGCCCACCTGTACGGACATGCCACCCCCTTGAGGTCGCGGACGGGTGTCGCGGGCGACGGTTGTTCCACCTCTGGAATACCGGACACTCGCTCGCGACAAACGCTGTATCCGCAGAATGTCACATGTCGGCAACACGCTGTAGCGCCATGTCGACATATCTGTGCAGGTGGCTTGATCCCGCTGGGTTACGCTTCGAGCTGGTTTGCGGACCTCAGCCGGGCGAAGCTGCGGGACAGCAGCCGGGACACGTGCATCTGGGAAACGCCCAGCTCAGCGCTGATCTGGGACTGGGTCAGATTGGCGAAGTAGCGCAGCAGCAGGATCCGCCGCTCCCGCTCGGGGAGTTGGACCAGAAGGTGACGTACGAGGTCGCGGTGCTCGACGCCGGACAGGGCCGGATCCTCGTAACCGAGCCGGTCCAGCAGGCCGGGCGCGCCGTCGCCCTCCTGGGCGGCCTCCAGCGAGGTGGCGTGATAGGCGCGGCCGGCCTCCAGGCAGGCGAGCACCTCCTCCTCGGAGAGCTTCAGCCGGTCGGCGATCTCGGCGGTGGTGGGCGAGCGGCCGTGCAGCACCGTCAGGTCCTCGATGGCGCCGCTGACCTGGACCCACAGCTCGTGCAGCCGGCGGGGTACGTGGACGGTGCGGACGTTGTCCCTGAAGTAACGTTTGATCTCCCCGACCACGGTGGGCATGGCGAAGGTCGGGAACTGCACCCCGCGCTCCGGGTCGAACCGGTCGATGGCATTGATCAAGCCAATTGTGCCGACCTGGACCACGTCCTCCATCGGCTCGTTGCGGCTGCGGAAGCGGGCGGCCGCGTAGCGCACCAGCGGCAGGTTCACCTCGATGAGCGCGGCCCGCACCCGCGCGTGCTCCGGCGTGCCCGGCTCCAGCCCGCTGATCTGCTCGAACAGCACCTGGGTGAGCGCCCGCGCGTCGGCCGCGTTGGTGCTGGGCGTCCGCGTCCTGCCGCGGGGATACGTTGACGGCGGCGTGGTCGAGGTCGACTCCGCCGTCGACGTCGACGCCGTACGGGCCGACACCGGCACACCACACCCCTCATCGGTCCACTCATCCGGCAAAAGCGGTCATAGCATCACAATTCATGCGTCCTGTGTGCAAGCACCGCATATTGCCGTGTTGTACGAACGGGCGTACGGACAAGGGTTGTGGAGGTGTGCGCGGAAGGCCCGGGACCGGCCTCGGATCCGGGTGGAGGGACGCTGCGACGGAGCCGCTCTCAGTTGACGAGGTCGTGCATGAACTGGCCGATGCTCTTGGCGGCGTTCGAAATCCCCACGAATCCCACCTGTACGAGATCGGCGGCCCGGGCGGGCTGGTCGATGATCGTGTAGAGCACGAAGATCACCAGCACATATGTGGCTATCTTCCTCGCCTGTGCCATGCCTGCCCTGCCCTCCCCAGCCGCGATCCCGCGCCGGCGGTACAACTGTGCAGTCCGGGCAGTCTATCCACCGGACAGCCCAACCATCCGCCCGCCACTCCCATCATCCGATATCCCTACTGCCTCGCTCCACGTCCCGGGGTGAAGGGAGGAGGCCGGGTGACACGGGATCAGGCGGGCGCTGTCGGGGGCGCGGTGGCGGCGTACGGGCGCCTGAGCGGGGCACCCGTACGGGCGCTCGAGGGCGGCACCGGCCCGGGTACGCGGACGGCCCGCCCCTCGGTGTCGAGAGGCGGGCCGTCCGTCCTGCTGAGAGCGGTAGCGGTGGGATTTGAACCCACGGAGGAGTTGCCCCCTCACACGCTTTCGAGGCGTGCTCCTTAGGCCGCTCGGACACGCTACCGAGACTGATGCTAGCCCATGGGAGGCGCCGGTCAGAAATCAGTAACGCGGTGGGCGGAAGAAACGGGTCAGGAGGGCCGAGGCCGCGGTGTCCAGGACGCCGCCGATGACCTCGGGACGATGGTTGAGCCGGCGGTCGCGGACCAGGTCCCACTGGGAGCCCGCGGCGCCGGCCTTGGGGTCGCGGGCGCCGTAGACGAGGCGGTCCAGGCGGGACAGCACGATCGCGCCCGCGCACATCGTGCACGGCTCCAGGGTGACGACCAGCGTGCAGCCGGTGAGCTGCCAGCCGGCCCCCCGGTCGTCCCCGTCGGGCTTTGCGCCCGCGCGCAGCGCCTCCGCCGCGCGCCGGACGGCCAGGACCTCCGCATGGGCGGTCGGGTCGCCGCCGGCCTCCCGCTCGTTGTGCGCCCGCGCCAGCACCTCGCCGTCGGGGCCCAGCACGACCGCGCCCACCGGCACGTCACCGGTGAGCGTGGCGTGTTCCGCCTCCGCCAGCGCCAGGCGCATGGCGGAGACCCAGGGGTCACGGACGGGGTCCCCCGCGGAGGAGCCCGTGGCAGGGTTCCCCGCCGGGGGCGGGGGCAAGGTCAGCGGACCGCCTCCAGCACGTCCGAGGCGCCGAGTGCGTCGGCGATCTCGCCGAGCGCCTCGCCGGTCAGCGCCCCGTCGCCGCTGAGCGCGAGCAGCTCCTTGCCGCTCATTCCCAGGTCGACCAGCAGGTCCGTGTCCCCCAGCGGACCGGTCGGCACATGGTCCTCGGAGGGGCCGGCGACCCCTTCCTCTTCTTCGTCCTCGCTGTCGCCGTCCTCGGTGCCGTCGAGGTCGACCAGCCGGTCCAGGTCCTGCGGGTCGCGGCCCAGCACCTCGTCGGTGAGCAGGATCTCCCCGTACGAGCTGCGGGCGGCGGCGGCCGCGTCGGACACATAGATCCTGGGGTCCTCTTCACCGTCGACACGGATGACGCCGAACCAGGCGTCCTCCTGTTCGATGAAGACCAGAACCGTTTCCTCCTCGTCGCCGGCTTCGCGGGCCAGATCGCTCAGATCGGCGAGGGTTTCCACATCGTCGAGATCGGGTTCGCTCGCTTGCCAACCGTCCTCGGTGCGCGCGAGCAGTGCGGCGAAGTACACCGTGACTCTCCCACAGGGTTCAGGCCGTCCGGACCGGGTAGGGCCGTTGGTTTCATGATGGCCTCATGATGGTCCCACCCACTCGGCATCGTGGCAGAAACCGGGGCGTTGCGAAGGGTCTTCGACACCCCGACGTGCCAGGTCTTCGTCACTTTCGCCGACAGGGCGACGGCCGGCCGGCCCCCTGAGCGATCTTGAAATGGCCGGTGCGAGGGGTTGTCGGACCCCGCCGCGGGCCGAACGATCACCTCAGCCCCCGGCGCGGTCACCCTGCGTTCCCTGCGCGCCGCGCGGCAAAATGCGACAGGCATCACACCTGAACGGCCCTCCGCCCGCCGCGTTTCACCCGTCGGGCGCACCGGCCCAATCCCGGCATCTTCCCCCGAACGGGGGGTTTGCGTCGTGGCGGGCACAGATTGCGGCGGGCAGGCGCACCCGGGCGCGTCGCGGCAGGTGCCCGTTACAGTCGTCCCCATGCGTCTCCACGTTGTCGACCACCCGCTGGTCGCGCACAAGCTCACCACCCTGCGCGACGAGCGCACCGACTCGCCCACCTTCCGGCGGCTCGCCGACGAGCTGGTCACCCTGCTCGCGTACGAGGCGACCCGGGACGTGCGCACCGAGCAGGTCGACATCCGCACCCCGGTCGCCGCCACCACGGGCGTACGCCTGTCCCACCCGCGCCCGCTGGTGGTGCCGATCCTGCGCGCCGGCCTGGGCATGCTCGACGGCATGGTGCGGCTGCTGCCCACCGCCGAGGTCGGCTTCCTCGGCATGGTCCGCGACGAGCAGACCCTGGAGGCGCGCACGTATGCCACCCGGATGCCCGAGGACCTGTCCGGCCGCCAGGTGTACGTGGTCGACCCGATGCTGGCCACCGGCGGCACCCTGATCGCCGCCATCCGCCTGCTCATAGAACGCGGCGCCGACGACGTCACCGCCCTGTGCCTGCTCGCCGCCCCCGAGGGCGTCAAGGCCATGGAGCGCGAGCTGAGCGGCCAGCCCGTCACGGTCGTCACCGGCGCCGTGGACGAACGCCTCAACGAGAACGGCTTCATCGTCCCGGGCCTCGGCGACGCGGGCGACCGCCTCTACGGCACGGTCAGCTAGGCGTCGCAGGGCACACAGGCGGTACGCGTCAGGGTGCCGCCGGGCCGCCGGACATGACGAGGGGCTGCGCCCCGCCGGACATGACGACCGGGCGCCTGGTGACGGGCGCCCGGTCGTGGCGTCAGGCGCCCGGCGGGTGGGGCTACTTCTTCGACGGCGACGGCGACGCGCTCACCGTCGTGCACACCGGCTTCGGCGGCGGCGGGTTCGCCGCGACCACCCGCGCCTTGGCGGCGTCCGACAGCGTGGCCAGCGACTTGAAACCGTTGCCGATCATCAGGTCGACCGACGTGCCCTTGCGGTGCGGGTCGATCGTCACGGTGGAACCGGCCACCTGGGTGCTCGCCTCGCGGGCCGCGGCCTCCCCGGCCGGCCCGGCGACCAGCACCGCCGACTGTGTGACCTTCTTGTCGTAGGTGCCGGGCGCGTTGCCGAAGGCCGACACCTTGAAGCCGCGTCGGACCAGTTCGTCGGCGGTGTTCTTCGCCAGCCCGCCCCGCGGGGTCGCGTTGAACACGTTCAGCGTCACCCCGGCCGGTTGCGGCAGTGGCGCCGGCTTACCGGTGTGCGTAGGAGTGGGCGCGGGCTTGCAGGTCGTACGGCTCTGCGGTCCTGCCTGCGCGGAGGACTTGCTGCCGTTGTCGCCCTTGAAGACGTGGTAGAGCTGCAGCGAGCCCCAGCCGAACAGGCCGAGCACCACGACCGAGGCGACCACAACGGCCACCACGCGGCCGCGCCGCCGGGGTCTGCGCATCCGGGGATACGCGTTCCCTGTGATCCGGTACTTCCCACCCATCCCGGAGGGGGTCAGCATGCTCATGAGCGCAGCGTAAGCGGATTGTCAGTCCATCTCCAGGACCCGAGCGTGCAGCACTTGGCGCTGCTGTAGCGCCGCCCGCACGGCCCGGTGGAGGCCGTCTTCCAGATAGAGGTCACCCTGCCATTTGACGACATGCGCGAACAGGTCGCCATAGAAGGTGGAGTCCTCGGCCAGCAGTGTCTCCAGGTCGAGCTGTCCCTTGGTGGTCACCAACTGGTCCAGCCGCACGGGACGGGGCGCGACATCCGCCCACTCGCGCGTGCTGACCCGGCCGTGGTCCGGGTACGGCCGCCCGTTTCCGATGCGCTTGAAGATCACACGGAAAGCCTACCGGCCCGCCTTGTCCAGGCGCAGCAGTGGCGCCCGGATGCGGGAGAGGTGAAAACGGCATAAGCGCATCAACACCCCGGTAACGCCTGGGGCAGGTGCAAGCTCACGATGCCCGGCGCAGGCGATCGCGGTGAGAAGGCGATCGCGGCGGAAGGGCGCGCGCCCCGGCCCAGTAACCTCGAAGGCGTAGCGACCTCGCGGCACGGACCGCCCAGCCGAGGAGTGAGCCATGACCGAACGCAAGCCGCCCGGCGTCCCCTTCGAGTCGTGGGTGGACAAGCAGATCCGTGAGGCGGAGGCGCGCGGCGAGTTCGCCTCGCTGGCGGGCGCCGGCAAGCCGCTGCCGTCGCTGGACGAGCCGTACGACGAGATGTGGTGGATCCGCGGGAAGATGCGGAGCGAGGGCCTGGCGTACCTGCCGCCGGCGCTGCGGCTGCGCAAGGAGGCCGAGGACGCGATGGCTGCGGTGGCCGAGGCCCGCTCCGAGCGCCGGGTCCGGGAGATCCTGGCGGAGATCAACGAGAAGATCGAGGCCGCCCTGCGCCGCCCGCCCCCGGGCCCGCTGCTGAACCTGAAGCCCTTCGACGTCGAGCGGATCGTCGTCCGGTGGCGGGAGGAGCGGGAGGACCGGAACCGGGCGCAGGGCGACGGGGACGGCCGGGACTCGAACCAGGCACAAGGTGACCAGGACGGTGGCCGGACACAAGGCGGCGGCGAGGACGGTGGCCATGCGGTTTGACGCGGTGCCCAAACCCGCCGCCGTGGACGCCAGACCCCACGACCCGCGCGGCTACCCGGTCCCGGCGATCACCCCGTGGGAGGACGACGGGCCGCGCTTCGCGCTCACCGACTACGGCCGCAGCGCCGAATGCGCCCAGGGCCGCCTCTGCTCGGTGTGCGGCACCTTGATGCCGCGCGGCCCGGTGTGGCGGGTGGTGGGCGGCACGGAAACCGCGGCGATCGCCGACGCCCTCGCGGCGGGGCGCCCGTACCGCAACATGGCGCCGACCCTGGAGGGCCCGGGGCACCGCGCCTGCATGCTCTACGCCTCGATGGTCTGCCCCTACCTGGCCCGGCCGGGCGGGCGGCGCGGGCTGGCCGCGCAGACCCCGGACGACGCCCTGACGGCGCACGTCGTCCGGGGCGCGGCGCGCGGCGCGACCGGGGCGGTGGTCGGGTTCGCGGACTACGAGTTCGCGGTCACCCCGGACCGGGTGCTGTTCCGCTTCCTGGACGTGGTGGAGTTCCTGCCGCACGAGTCGGCCGACACGCACCTGCCCGAACTGCGCCGCGAACTGGCCGCTCAGGAGGTGCGGTAGGCGGGCAGGCCCACGTAGCCGGAGACCTTCACCGGGGCGTGCGAGCCGTCCACCGGGAGGGTGACGATGCCGTCGGGCGTGCGGGCCGCGACCGTACGGCCGCCAGGCGCGAACGCGGGCTCGGTGTAGTCGGTTGTGGCGCCCGGCGTCAGGTCCGTGTACTGCGGCCCGCTGTCGGCGCTGTGCTCCAGGAACAGGTGGTCGTGGCCGCCGACCGAGCGGACGAAGACGATGTCGTTGCCGGTGTCCGCGGCGGCCGGCTCCGAGCCCTCGGTGATCGCCGAGCCCTGCTGGCGCAGGTAGTCGTCGCGGATGTACACCTTGCCGGTGTCGCTGTTGGCGTACACCGACTCCCCGTACCGGCCGCCCGCGCTCGGCCAGACGTTGCCGGTCTGGGGCAGCTCGGCCATGCCCTCGGTCGGCTCGCCGGCCAGCGGCAATGGCGTCGGCCGGCCGTCGCGGGCGCCGGAGGGAATCTGGTAGAGCCGCGAGACGCCGCCCGCGCGGATCACGAAGAAGATGTCGTCGGCGGCCGGGAAGCCGTTCTGCGGGTCCGCGTCGCGGTGCCGCCAGGTCGGGTGCGACCAGGTCTGGCCGCCGGGGTTGCGGGCCAGCACCACCCGGTCGCTGCCGTCGGGGGCGGCCGTCACCAGGTCGCCGTCGCCGTCCACGAACACCGCCCGGTGGCCGTCGGGCGCCCAGGCCAGATCGCGCACCTCGGTGCCGAAGTCCACCCGGGTGCCGTTCATCACCACGTAGCGGGTGCCGTCGCTGATGGTCAGGCCGGTGCCCGCGGTCCCGTTGAGCTTCGCGGGCGCCGCGGAACCGGCCGGCTGGGCGCTCGCCCCCTGGGCGCCGGCGCCACTGCCGCCCTTGCCGTCCGCGCTGCCCTGATCGCCCTGCTGCCCGCCCTGGCCCGCCTGACCCTTGACGCTGCCGGTGGCGGACGGGGACGGCGCCTGCCCGTTCGAGAGCGAGCCGTCCGGGCCGCAGGCGGTCAGCATCAGTGCCGCGCCCGCGGTGATTCCCGTGGTCAGCGCGACGGCGGCGGCATGGCCGCGGCCATTGCGGCGGCTGCGGCGATTACGGCGTCCGGTACGAGCGGACATGGCGGTTCCCCCCGGGGCAACGGTGACGGCGGTCCGTCGGTCGGCAGCTCTGCTGCGGTCGGCCCCTTCGGCCGACAGCAGCAGCGTGACAGGGCAACATCGCCGCGCTGTGCGGCCGTTGTCACCGTCCGGCAACAGGGGACTCGGTGCGCGTACGGGTCCGGCGGACGGGCGTACGGCGCCGTGAGCGGGCCTTCTCGCGACCGTACGGGCGCTGGAGTACGGGTGAAGGGCGGGGGCGGGCCGTGCCCTTGGGCGGGGCCAACCCGTTGTATCGGCCATGAACGCTTTCCGCATCCTCAGCGCCGCGGCCGGGTCGATTCTGCTGGCCGCCGGCGCTCCCGTCGCCGCCCACGCCGCCGACCTCGGGTCCGCCCTGACCGGCGCGGCCCTGACCGCCACGAGCACGGGCGAACAGGCCGGGACGGCCACCTCCCAGGTGCTCGACGAGACCGGGGTGACCAGGAAGGTCGGCGCCGTGAAGAAGGCCGTCCAGGCCGGCAGCGACGCGGTGAGCGCCGGGAACGAACTGGTCAGCGGCTGACCGGCGACCGTCGCGCGGTGCGGCCCGCGACACGGACGAAGGGCGCCCGGGCGACGGCGGCGCCCTTCGTCCGCATCTGCACGTCCGGCGGCCGGGCCGTCGTCCGCCGACCTCCCGGCGGGCGCCGTCCTCAGCGGACGGAGCCGACCGGGACCAGGCAGTGGGCGGCCGTGGTGAGCACGTCGTGGTCGCCGGCGAAGGCACGCAGCGCCTCCTCGCCGACCTCGGCGCCGGGCGCGGCCTCCGGCCAGGGGCGGCTGGCGAAGATCAGGTAGACGGAGCCGCGCAGCCGGGCCGCGGTGGTCCACTCGTCCGGCACCGGGCAGGTGACGTGCAGGTAGGGCATGGTGAGTACCGCCTTGCCGCCCTCCACCAGCACCTTGACGTCGGTCCGCGGGACGTACGCGAGGTCCAGGATCATTCCGCCCACCGGCAGCCCGATCTCCTCGGTGGCGGCCAGCACCGCGGCCTCCGTCCCCGACGGGCCCTCGATCCCGTCGCCGAGCGAATAGGCCATCAGGAACGGGATGTCCGCACCGTCCTCCGGGTGCTCCCCGGCCCAGGGGATCACCGCCAGAGTGCCCAGCCGGCTCTGGATCGACGCTGCGGACGCGGTATTGGTCTGGCTCATGATCCGGACCCTAACCGCCACCCCCGACACGGCGCGCCGGAAATCACACCGGCGGGCGAGGGAACGGCCCAGGATTCCCCCGTTCGAGGAGTGTCGCGCCGATTCCGCCGCCCCCGATGGCCGATCCGCGTCCGCTGAATCCCCGGACGTTCCAACGCCGGAATCCGCCCGGCCCGCGCCGCCCGCCGACACCCAGGCGGGCAATTCCCGGGCCGTCCTTTCGGTTGCGGTCGCCCCGGACGTTTTTGACGGTGGAGCAGGAAGTTCTCCCCCCAACCCGAAGGGAATCCCTTTCCATGCGTTATCCCCGGATCACCGGCGTGGCCGTCTGCTCCGCGCTCGTCGCCACTGTCGCCGGCGGCGCCATAGCGGCCACCGCCGCGTCCGCCGAGACCCCGCACCACTCCCTCTTCACCGCCGCCAAGGCCGCGCCCGACAGTCGGACGCTGATCGAGCAGGCCCGGATGCTGTCCGGCACCAGCGAGGTGGCCCGTCCGGCCGGCAAACTCGTCACCGACGCGCTTGCCTCGAACCGCTCGCCCGAACTGGTCACCAAGGACGCGGCCGCGGCCAAGGAAGCGATCACCGCGGCGAAGAACCGCCTCCCCCAGGAGGCGTCCGGCGCCGGCCGCCTGGCCGGGCACCGAACGGTCGGCAAGGACGCGGTGCCCTCCAGCCGCGACGTGGCCTCCGACGCGCTGACCGGCCTGGAGAACGCCATCGACGCCCTGGTCGACGCCGTCACCGGCGAGGACTCCGCCGGCCTGCTCGACGCGGCGACCACCCTGGTCACCGACCTCGTCGACTCGGTCGTGGCGATCGTCCTCGGCACGAGCCTGCCCACGACGATGACGCCCGCCACGCCGGACGCTCCCGCCGCTCCCGCGTCCCCTGCGGCGCCGGACGCCTCCGCGACTCCCTCCGCCCCGGCGACCCCGGCCGCGCCTTCGACGTCCTCGACCTCCTCGGCTTCTTCGTCGTCGGCGACCTCCTCGACGTCCGCCGCACCTGCGACGCCTTCCGCCCCGGCGACCCCGGCGACCCCGGCGACCCCGGCGGCTCCCGCCTCGCCCGCGAGCCCCGCGGCTCCGGCGGCCGGCGACACTTCCGCGGTGGCCGGCGCCCCCGCCGCTCCGGCGACCCCGGCGATCCCGGCCTCGCCCGCCGATCCCGGCACGACGATGAGCCCGATCGCCGTACCGGCCGGCTGAGCCGCACCGCGCCCGCGGGACGCGGCCGGACCAGGGCCGCGGTGGCGGCCGTGACCGTCACCGGTTCAGCTCAACCTGCGTGACCATCCAAGATCCCCGCCAGTTGCGCACAGCGTCAAAAGCCGCACGCCGCGGCTGGTTTTCGTCTCAGGGAGATCTTGATGTCGCGTATCGCGAAGGCTGCGGCCGTCACCGCCGCAGCGGGAGCCGTTCTCGCCGTGGGTGCCGGTGTGGCCGCGGCCGACACCGGCGCCGACGGTGCCACGGTCGGTTCGCCGGGTCTGGTTTCCGGCGACCTGCTGCAGCTCCCCGTCCACGTCCCCGTCGACCTGTGCGGCAACACGATCGACACCGTGGGCGTCCTGAACCCGGCGTTCGGCGGTGGTTGCACCAACGCCTCCCTGCACTAGGGCGAGGCCCGGTAGGCCGCTCACCGGCGCGGTCGTCCGTCCCCCAGGGGCGCGGGCGGCCGCGCCGGTCAGCCCGTACGGTCATCCCTACTCGTACGTGTAGAAGCGCCGGTGGTCCATGATCTGCGACGGGCGCACGCCCCATGGCGGCATCGGCTCGTCGGAGCTGATCACCCGGCCGTGCTCCGGGTCCCTCCCGGCCAGCGGCCGCTGCGGCTGGTAACGCGAGGAGGGGTGGCGCCGCTGCCAGCGCACCCAGATCAGGTCCATGAAGGAGTGGTGCAGCCAGAAGACCGGGTCGTTGGGCGAGGTGCCGCTCACCATGTGGCCGCCGACCCACTGATGGACCCGGTTGTGCAGATAGCCGCCCTTGGCGGGGCTGACCGTCCAGCCCTCCATCTTGTTGCGGAAGCCCTGCGTGCTCGGCGCGGAGTTCCACGGCGCGGTGTCGTACACCGCCGTCCGCAGCGCACCGTCCAGCTCGGCCGCCGTCGGCAGCGCGATGGGCTGCGAGGGGCGCCCCATGTTCCGGGTCAGATAGCGCTCGGTGGTCACGCCGTTGGTGATGGTCCAGTGGCCGGAGCGGTACGCGAACGGGCCGGTCATCACCTGGCCGTCGCTGTCGCGGCCGTCGCCGCCCATGAAGTCCGGGCCCCACAGCGCCGCGTTCTTGCCGCGGTCCACCGTCCAGTCCCAGTAGGGCACGGTGATCTTGGAGTCCAGTAGCTGCAGGTCCCGCTCGAACAGCAGCACGAAGTAGCGGTGCCAGGGGAAGAAGCTCGGCGCCATGTGCGCGACCCGCTGCCCGGTCTCACCGTCCGCCGCGAAGTACTGGGCGTGCGTGGTGACGTACTTCTCGTACGCGCCGGTGCGTTTGAGCTCCACCACGGCCTCCACGAACCGCTGGCGCTGGCTGCTCGTCAGATTCCGCTGGTTGCGGCGGGTGTACACAGGCGGCCTCTCGGGTGTCGCGGTGGGTACGGGCGGACTGCGGTCCGGCGGCCGTCCGGTTCCGGGCGGCGAGGTCTTGTCGGTGGCGTCGGTGCCATGGGTGCTGCCAGTGGCCGACAGGCGGCCGGTCGGCGTTCGGTCGGCGTTCGGTCGGTGATCGATCGGGAGCCGCTCAGTGGCCCTCGTGGGGAGCGGCGGCCGCGCCGAGCCCGGCCCGGCCGATGATGTCGACGGCGCCCCGGGCGGTGGCCAGCGGCGTGGGATACGGCTGGTAGTGGTTGGCCATGCTGATCCAGGTGCCGTCCACCCGGCGCATCAGCCCCAGCGGGCGGCCGTCGACGAGGACGGACACCCCGGCGGCCTCGGCGCCCCTGAAGCCCTGGATCCGCCGGCCCCGGTACACCTCGTCGAACAACGGGTCGCCCTGCGGCCCCGCCGCGGCCGATCCGCCGGCCGATGCCGTCAGGGCCGGCCACAGCGCGGCCCCGGTCCCGGCCACCGCGACGACCGTGGTGAGCCCGGTTCCGAGCACTCTCCTGCGCGTCACCATGCCGGACTCCTCCCGACGCCTTGCCTGCCTGTTGCCGCGATCGCATTGCCGCCTCATCATGTGCCCGCAGGGGTGAGGTAAGGCGGATTATCTGCTCACGCTGCCGTAAATTCCTCCGCCCGGGGGATGGCGTCCGACGTTTCCCGGCGCAATGGGCGCGATATGACGCCCCGACAGGAGTATTCAGAGAATCGGCAATTGGCGCTGCCTTTCGTTCGGCGTCTGCCCGTTCGGCCCATCCGAGCGCGCGAGCAGGATTGTCGTACGTTACGACTGTCCGGTGGGCCGACGACGGAATGCCGGCGTCCGGGCGCGATTGACCAGCCCGAAACGCCGGACCCGCCGGTGGCCATCGGCGGAACAAGGCGCCCGGCGAACGGCAGCCGAACGAACAAGCAGGTGGCAGACGGCAGGCGACCGAGGAGGGACCATGGCCGAATGGCGCGCGTGGCGGGTGCGGGCGGGCTTGGCCGTGGCCACCGCCGCACTTGCCCTCACCGGACTCGCCAGTATCGCGCTGGGCGATGACGCATCGTCAGCAGTCGGCCGCACCCGCGCGGCACCGTCCGCGGCGGTCTCCGCGCCACGAAGCGCCGTAGCGGCCGCCCGCGCCCGCACCGTCGTCCTGCCGCCGATGGGGGCCTTCACGGACGCCGGGGCGGACGGGATCCGCCTGATCGCGGCGCTGCAGACCTGGCTCGGCGGCACCGAGATGCGCGTCGGCCACACGTACCTGCCCGGCGACAGTTGGCAGGGCATCGAGGGCGGCACCGGCCTGCTGGAGCCCTGGGCGGCTTGGCGCAAGGCGGCCACGCACCGCCTGTTCGTGCTCAACGTGCCGATGCAGCAGGACAACGAGGGCGCCGTGTCCAATGCCCGGGTGCGCGCGCTGATCCGGGCGGGCGCGGCCGGTGCGAACGACGCGCACTTCACCCGGCTGGCGCGGCGGCTGGTCCGGCTCGGCGTGCCCGACACCGTGATCGTGCTCGGCTGGGAGATGAACGGCACCACGTACACCCACCGCTGCGCCCCCGACCCGGCGGGCTGGAAGGCGTACTGGAAGCGGATCGTCGCCGCCATGCGCGCGGTGCCGGGCCAGCGGTTCCGCTTCGACTTCGCGCCCAGCCGGGGGCGAGACGCGATCGGCTGGACCGCCTGCTACCCGGGCGACGCGACCGTGGACGTCATCGGCATGGACTCCTACGACCAGCCGCCCGGCGCGTCCTTCCACCAGCAGGTGACCGAGCCGTACGGGCTCCAGGCGCAGGTGAACTTCGCCGCGCGGCACCACAAGGCGATCTCGTACCCGGAGTGGGGCCTGTTCCGCAACGGCGACGACCCGCAGTGGATGCGTCAGATGCTCGGCTGGATCGAGGCCCACCACCCGCTCTACCAGACCATCACCGACTACTGCCCGCACGGCGTGTGGTCGTGCCGGGCCAACCCCAAGTCCTCGGCCGTCTACCGGGCCGCCCTCTTCGGCAAACGGCCGCCCGCCTGACCCCGCGGCCGTGAGCCCCGGCGCCTGAGACCGCCACTATTGGGGCGGATTCCCGCGCCGGGAAACCGGGCGCCATGGGCGCGGCCACCGCGTCACCGCCTGCCGCCATGCCCGCAAACGCGCCGACCGCCCGGCCGCGGTCCTGACCGTTGCCGGAACGTATCGCACCAGTAGCGCCGTCCGGCCGCCCGGACCGGCCAGCAGCAGCCGCTGGTTCACCCGCGTTTCCGGGCGCCAATGCGCCTTGTACGGTTCCGCGCCGCGCAACAGGCTGAGGGTGCCGCGCCCGCCGCCGGCCGCGTGCCGGACGCCGTTGCGCATCAGCAAGGTGCCCATCTGCACCTTGGTGCCGCGCAGGTCCGGGTGGGCGCCGTAGAGGTAGCCGCCGGCCAGGGCGGGCGACAGCACGGTGAGGTTCGCGGCGACCACCTCGCCGTCCAGGAGGTACTCGGCGACCGCCGCCTCCCCGTTCGTCGTCATGAGCCCGGCCGCCCGGCTCAGGTGCTCGGCGAACCGCCGCCGCAGATGCTCCCGGTTCATCCCCCGGCCCCGCCATTGCAGCGCGTGCAGCCGCAGCAGGCCGGCCAGCGCGGCGGGCACCTCAGCGGGCGGCACGTCGCGTTCCCGTAACCCCGCCGCGTCCAGCTTGCGCAACTCGGAGCGGATGCGCTGACCGCGCGAACTGCCCACCCGCGCGATCAGCCCGTCCATCGGCAGCCCGGGCAGCTCCATGCACACCGAGTCGGACAGCCGGCGCACCGGCCCGCGCCAGTGCCGGACCAGCACTTCCGCCGCGCCACCCGGCCGCACCTCGCGGAGGTCGACCACCGTGCCGGCGGCGATCCGCCGCAGACCCGCCGCCATGGCGTCGGCCGCTTCCCCGGCGCAGGAGGCGTCGAGCAGCACGTCCATGAAGTCGGTGATCCTGCCCCCCAGCGGCACCAGCACTGGAAACGGCCGGTACACCCGCATCAGGGGCGCCGCGCCCACCAGTTCGCGGCCCCGGTGCACCAGCACCACCCGCAGCCGCCCCCGCACGCCGTAGGAAAGCCACCAGGAGTGCAGCCAGGCGTGGCTCTGGAACGGGGTCGCCGTCGGGCACGCCCGGTGCAGCCGCGCCCATTGCGGCGCGAGCGCCCCGAATCGGGCCGGATCCCGGCACACCGTGACCGTGACGGCGGGAGCGGGCGGGACGTGCGGTCCGGCGGCCGGGGCGTCCGGACGGTCCCGCGGCAGGGTCACACCGCCGCCTCGGCGGGCTCCTGCGCCTGGCCGGGCACGGGCGCGGCGGGCGGTCCGTACGGCTCCTGGGACCCGCGCGGATCACGCGGCCGTACCAGCAGGACGAGCCCGGCGAGCAGGCCGCCCGCGGCGGCGCCCACCGCGCCGGACAGCGCCGGGGAGGGCGAGGACGGCGCGGACGGGGCGGCGGCCGGGGAGAAGACCAGTAGCCGCACCCCGGTGGCGGCCGCTTCCCGGTTGCCGGTGTCGGCCAGCGACTTGGCGACAGCATTGGCGATCCGCGCCGCCCGCCCGGCCCGGGAGTCGGTCCCGGTGACCGCGATCATCGGCGCGTCCGGCGAGCTCTGCGCACTCACCTTCGCCCTCAGATCGGCCACTGCCAGGTGGGAGGACGCCTGGGCGCCGGCCAGCACCGCGGCCCCGCCGACCACCCGGCCGTACGCCTGCGCGAAGCCGACAGCGGTCCCGGAGTCCGCGGTGTCCTGCGGCACGACGATCACATAGCTGGTCGCCGTGTACTCCGGCGTCGCCACCAGCCCGTACCCGACCCCGCACGCGGCCCCGAGCCCGATCCCCAGCGGCACCAGCAGCTTTCGGAGCAGGCCCCGGCCACTCGCGCGCCGGGCAGGCGGTGCCGCGGCGTGGTGACGGGCCGCGTGTCCGTCGCCATGGCGGCCGGTTCCGCCCGCCACCATGGCGACGGTTTCGTCCGTCGCGGCACCCGGCACGTGGGCCCGTCCCTCGCCGGACGGGACGCGCGGATCGCCGGCCGCGGCGGAAGCGGTGTCCATCGGTGTCCTCACTTCCGCTACTTCCTCTCGCCCGAGACCGGCTCCGCCGCCGAGGCAGCGGCGGGCGCCGGGACGACGGGCTGGGCGCCGGGCGGGGCGGTGCCGGGCGAACCGGTGGCCGGGAGCGGGATCGCGGCCGTACGCAGGCGATGGCGGCGGCCGCCCGGCACGGGGACGGCCGCGCTGTAGAGGGCCATCACGCTGCGGGCGGTGCGGGCGATGTCGTAGCGGTCGAGCGCGGCCGGCACGGGCAGCCGCTGCGGCCCCGCGGCGACCCGGGCGCGGATCACGGCTTCCAGGGTCTCGGGCTGGACCCGTAGCGCTCCAGGGGCGTCCGCCGCGGGCAGGTCCTCCACCGCCGGGCAGGACACGTACAGCGCGGGCAGGCCCGCCGCCAGGGCCTCCACCACCGCCAGGCCGAAGGACTCCTCGCGAGAGGGCGAGACGAACAGGTCCATGGCGGCCAGTAGATCGGGCACCTCGTGGCTGCCGGGGTCGGCGATCCGGACCCGCCCGGCGATGCCGAGTTCGTGGACCAGTCGGAGCATGAGCACCTCCTGGGGCCCGTCACCGGCCAGCAGCAGATGGGCGTCGGGAACCGCGGCGACCGCCCGGATCAGCAGGTCGAACCGCTTGTCCGGCACGAAACGGCCCACCCCGCCGACCACGAAGGCGTGCGCCGGCAGGTCCAGCGCCTCCCGGGTGGCGGCGCGGGCGGTCGGGGAGAAGCGGAAGCGGTCCGGGTCGATGCCGTTGGGCGCCAGGTGGATACGCGGCCCGGGGATGCCCCAGGCGTCGAGGCGGTGGGCGACCGTGTCCGAGACGGCGAAGGTGCCCTGACCCAGGCGCTCGGTCGCCAGATACAGCGCCCTGGTGCCGTAATTGAGCGGGCGGCCCTCCATCTGAGTGGCGCCCAGGGAGTGTTCGGTGGCGACCACGCACCGCACCCCGGCCAGCCGCGCCGCGAGCCGGCCGTAGACGCAGGCCCGGTACAGGTGGGTGTGGACGACGTCGTAGCGGCCGGAACGAATGCGGGCGGCCAGTCGCACGAGCGCCGTCACGTCCCGGTTGCCCCTCATGCCGAGGTGGGTGACCGGGACGCCGTCGGCCCTGATCCCGTCCGCGACCGGGCCGGGGTTGGTGAGGGTGACCACCTCGCACTGTGCGGGCAGGTGCCGCACCAGCAGCCGCAATTGCTGCTCGGCGCCGCCGATTCCGAGGCCGGTGATGATGTGCAGGACTTTCATGTGTCGCCTCCTGGCAGAGCGGGCAGGGTGGGGGATTCCGGGTGCCGCTGCGGGCCGTCGGCCGGCGGCGGGTCGTGGAGCACGGGCCGGCGCAGCCGGTGCCGCCAGCGCTTGGCGGCCAGGCGCGGGCCCGTGTCGGCCTGCCCGGCGTAGTCGCGCGGCAGGGCGTGGGTGCCGGCCAGCGGGCCGGGGGCGACCGCGCACGCGTACGCGTAACCCGCCGCCTTCACGGCCGGCAGCACGCGGGCGTCGAGGGCGCCGTAGGGGTAGCAGAAACCGGCCGGCGCGGTGCCGGTCAGGTCCTCGATCCGGCGGCGGCTGCCGCGCACCTCGGCGGTCAGCGACACCTCGTGCAGCCGGGTCAGGTCGCGGTGGAGCAGGCCGTGGGAGCCGATCTCCATCCCGGCGGCGGCGATCTCACGGATGCCGGCCGCGTCCAGCAGGCGTTTGCGGGGGCCGCGCGGGTCCCACACGTTCTCGTCGCCGAGCCGGCCGGGCAGCACGAAGACGGTGGCCGTGTGGCCGCCGGCCAGCAGCAGCGGCAAGGCGTGCGTGCGGAAGTCGTCGTAACCGTCGTCGAAGGTCAGGCCGACCAGGCGCCCCGCGGTGCCGGCCGCATGGGCGGCGAGCAGGTCGCCGACGCCGACCCCGCGCAGGCCGTGCCGGGCCAGCCAGCGCAACTGCCGGGCCAGCCGGCGCGGGCTCACCGTGATCCGGTACGGGTCGTCCCGGCAGTCCCCCACCGAGTGGTACATCAGCGTCCAGGGCGCGTGCCGCGCGGCGGTCATGGGCGGGCCTCCGTTTCCCGGGGCATAGGGGTGCGGGTTTCGGCGTCGCGCCGGGTGCGCGTCGCCCGGACGGCGTGGTGCGTGGCCGCGGCCATGGCGGCGAAGACGGCGGGCACCACCAGGGCGCAGGCGACGGCGGCGGCGAACGGATCGGTGACCGCCGCGGCCATCGCCCATCCGGCGGCGGTCGCGGCAATGGCGGCGGCCAGGGCGCGGGCGGTTCGCGGAGCCATCGCCCGCACCCGTACGGCGACGGTGTGTGCGCCCAGGCCGCGCAGCATCAGGGCGGCGGCAACGGAGATGCCGGCCGCGTTGCCCGCCGCGATTCCGCAGGCGCCCCATGCGTGGACGGCGAGGGCGTCCACGGCCGCGGTCACCATCAGACCCGCGCCCATGGCCGCGGCCGGGTACCAGGTGGGGCGGGCGGCCGAGAAGTACGGCCGCACCAGGGCGCCCACCATGGTCTGCCCGAGCAGGCCCAGCGCGTACACCCGCATCACGGTCGCGGTGGCGGCGGTGTCGGCCGCGCCGAACTCGCCTCGCTGGAACAGCAGCTGCACGATCCGGGGCGCACACGCCACCACATAGGCGGCGCCCAGCAGCACCACCGCACAGGCAAGCGTCAGGTCGCGCTCCACCCGCCGCCGGGCCGCCCGCCGGTCACCCGCCGCCATGGCGCCCGACACCACCGGAAAGGTGACCGTGCACACCATGAGGGAGGCCACCATCGGTACCTGGGCCACTTTCTGGGCGTAATTGAGGTGCGAGATCGCCCCGGCGGGCAAGGGCGCGGCGAAGAACCGTTCCACCAGCACCTGCGCCTGCCGGCCGAGCGTGAAGATGAGGACCGGGGCGAGAAGGGCGGCGCGCAGGGGCTCGGGCAGCGGTCGCGGGGCGGGGGCCGCATACGGCCCGGGAGCGGGTACGGCAGCGGTGGCGGTCGGATGCGCGGTCCGGGTGCGGCCGCGCAGCTCCCGTACGGCGGCGGGAAGCTGCACCGCCACCATCAGGGCGCCCCCGACGGCCACGCCCGCGGCGGCGGCGCGGACCCCGAGGCTGCTGTGAAGGGCGAACAGGGCGGCGACGATGCCCGCGTTGTAGGCGACGTAAATCGCGGCGGGCGCCAGGAAGCGGCGGTGGGCGCGCAGCGCGGCACTGAGGTAGCCGGCCAGGCCGAAGGTGAGGACGGTGACGGCGGTCAGCCGGGTGCAGGTGACCGCGTCGGCAGGGTCGGCCAGCCCCGGCGCCAGCACCCGTACCACCCAGGGCGCACCGATCGCGAGAGCCGCCGTGAGTGCCCCCAGCAGCGTCAGCAGCCGCGGCAGAGTGGCACGTACGAGCGCGCGCACGTCCCCGCCGCGGGCCAGCACCCCGCTGAAGGCCGGCACCATCACCAGCGCCATGGCGTCCTCGATGAGCACGGTCGCCGCCACCTCGGGCACCGTCCAGGCGACCAGGAACGCGTCGCTCTGCGCCCCGGCGCCGAAGAGGTGCGCGACGGTCTGGTCGCGGAAAAGCCCGAGCACCGAACCGGCGGCGGTCAGCCCGGCGGTGACTCCCGCGGCCCGCGCCAGCCCCTGGGGCGGGGCAGTCTGCTGCTTCTCGCCACCGGGCGACCGGTTCTCGTGGAGGGCGGCTCCAGCGGCGGCAGCGGCCAGATCCGTACCGCTCATCGCGCCCGCCCGTCGTGCGGATCGAGCGCCCACCAGGCGGCCAGGCCCAGCACGGTGGACGTCAGCACGGTGACGGGGCCGCCGATGTCCGCGTAGAGGAAGTCCACGCAGGTCCACACCAGCAGCCCGACCGCGGCCAACCCGACACCATTGCGCCGGTCGGCGCCTAGGCCGCGTACGGCGGGGGGTCCGCCACGGGCCCTCGCCAGGCGGGCGACGGACAGGGTGAGCAGGCCCAGCCAGCAGCCGGTGAGGAGGGTGCAGCCCAGCAGGCCCTGTTCGGAGAGGGCGAGCAGGTACATGTTGTGCGGGGACAGCAGCGGCTCGCGGACGAAGGACTGGCCCGCGCCCGCGGTGTCGCTGGCCGCGGACAGGGCGAGGGAGGCGTGGGTGTCGCGTTCGGCGGGGAAGCGCTTGAGGCCGACGCCCAGTGCCGGGTGTTCGCGCCACACGGCGACCGCGGCCGACCAGAGCGCGTAACGGTCGGTCACGGAGTGGTCGGGGGCGTCGGTGACCTGGGTGATGCTGGTGAGGCGGTCGCTGAGCAGCCGCGAGCCGACGCCCAGGCCACCGGTCAGCAGCACCGCACATGCGGCGGCCGCGGCCAGGATCCGTACCGCCCGGCGCCGCCCGGCCAGCGGCACGACCGCCGCAATGGCGACAGCCGTGGCGATCCACGTACCGCGGCTGAAGGAGACGGCCAGCGGCACCACGAGTGCGACAGCGCAGGCGAGCGCGGCGGGCCGCACCCAGCGGGCGCGGCCTGGGACGAGCGCGTAACAGACCGCGATCACCAGGCCGTACGCCACCACCGTCGCCATGCCCATGATGTCGGAGGGGCCGAAGGTGCCCACCGCCCGTACGTCGCGGCCCATGTACGAGGCGCCGGTGCCGGTGGCGTACTGCCACGTGCCGACCGTGCCTTGTACGAGGGCCAGGCCCACCACGGCGGTGGCGAGCACGTCGGCGTCCCGCCGGTCGCGCACCGTAAGCACAATGGCGGCCGGCACCAGGACGAACACCTGGGCGTACCGCAGGAATCCGGCTGCCCCGAGCACCGGGTCGACGTCGGTGACCGCCGCGGCGGCGAAACCCAGCAACGGCGCCCCCAGCAGCGCCGCCGCGGCCGGACTCAGCACCCGCCGCCGTTGCCGCAGCAGCCGGAGCGCGCAGGTCACCACCAGGACGGCGGAAGCCGCGTCGGCCGGGGTGACCTTGCCCGAGGCCGACACGTCACCGGGCGCGACCGGCACGGCCAGCAGCGCGATCGTGGCGAGCGCGGGCAGCAACGGGAGCAGGCGGGCGAGCCGGAGCCGTACGGTCGCGGGAATCGGAGGGGGGAGTACCGAGCCTCCGGACGACGCACAGGTGCCGGAATTCCCGCCCGTCGCCATGGACGCTGCGGAAGCGCGGGCGGCGGCAGCCGTGGGCGTCATCAGCTGCCGCCAAACCGGAAGACGGCCGCGACCGTGCGCAGCAGAAGGGTGACGTCCTGCCAGAGGGACCAGGTGTCGATGTAGTGGTTGTCGAAGCGGGCCCGGTCGGCGATGGAAGTGTCGCCGCGCAGCCCGTTGACCTGGGCGAGGCCGGTGATCCCGGCGGGCATCCGGCGGCGGTCCCGGTAGCCGGGGTGGGTCCGCTCGAACTCGCGGACGAAGTGCGGGCGTTCCGGGCGCGGCCCGACCAGGCTCATGTCGCCGCGCAGCACGTTCCAGAGCTGTGGCAGCTCGTCCATCGAGGTCTTGCGCAGGAGACGGCCCACCGCGCTGATCCGGGGGTCGCCGACGACCGTCCAGCGGGTCGCGGACTCCTGCTCGTCGCTCGGCCGCAGCGTGCGGAACTTCAGCAGGATGAACGGCCGCCCGCCCAGCCCGATCCGTTCCTGGCGGAACAGCACGCCGGGCCCGTCGGCGAGGCGGACGGCCAGCGCACAGGCGGCGAGCACGGGCGTGAGCACCAGGAGCGCGGTCCCGGCGGCGGCCGCGTCCAGGGCTCGTTTGGCCAGCCGGGCGGGTCGGGCGCCGGTCCGCTGCCACGGGTAGGGCGACGGCTCCAGCGGGTGGCACGCGAAGCCCCACAGGTGACCGCGCCGGTGCCGGGAAGCCGTGCCGGCGGCGGGCGGAGCGCTCAGGTGCCACAGGTGGCAGCCGCGCAGCCCCAGCAGCCGTACGGCCGTGGCGGTGCGGTGATCCAGCGCCTCCGGGCCCACCACCAGGGCGTGCCGTACGGCGCCCCGGACGACCGCGCTGGTCAGGTCACCGTGACCGGTCAGCAGGAGGAGGGGCGGCAACTGCGGCGCATGGGCTTGCGACTGCGGCTCGGCGGCGGGGGCGGGGAAGGCGGCGACCAGGGGACGTAGCGGTGGGTCGGCCGCGGGGGCGGGCGCCATTGTGGTGGCGGCCGGTGCGGAAGCGGCCATCTGGGCGGCGGGTACGGGCGCCGGGGTGCCGGGGACGACCAGGCCGTACGGGCGCATCCCGTACTCGGGATGGGCGAGCAGGGCGGCGGCGATCCGGCGTACGGCCGGGAGCGGGCCGATGATCAGGGCGCCGCCGGGATGGCGGCGGGCGTACCCGCGCTGGATCGCGTAGGAAACGGCCCGCAGCAGGCAGGCGGCGACCGCGGTCACGGTGACCGCGACGAGCAGGGCGGCCCAGCCTAGGGCGCGGCCCGGGTCAGCGGCCGCGACCATGGCGGCGGCCGGGGCCCACGCCATTGCGGCGCGCACCGCCAGGGCAGGCACCTCATCCAGCGCAGAGGGCGCGAACGTCCGCTCGTACAGCCCCGCCCGGCGGTTCGCCAGCAGGAACACGGCCACCGTGGGACCGACGGCGTACGCCCCGGCGCCCGGGCCCAGCGGCCACGCCCCGGCGAGCACCGCGGCGCAGTCCATGGCGGCCGCCGGGAGCCCGGGGTGCCGTAGGCCGAATCCCGCCGCCCTGCGCTGTCCGGCCGGCCCGCGCGGGGTGGACGCACCCGGGGCGACGGGTTGGTGCGGCGGACGGGGTGCGCGCCGGGAGGCCGCGGCAATGGGCGCGGGTGCCGGGCCGGGGGCGGGCGGGGGGACGCGGGTGGTGTCCCTGGTCATCGCGGGGCGGCCTTCTCCCGCTCGACGGCCCGCGGCCGGGGGAGGCCGAGCAGGCCGGCGTAGAGGGCGGTGACCGCAGCGGTCGATCTTCGGACGTCATGGCGTTCGCGGACATGGGCCAGGGCACGGGAGGAGGCGGCGGTGCGCAGCTCCGGACCGGCAAGCAGCCGCGACAAGGCGGCGGCCAGGGCGCTTGGATCGTCCACCGGCACCACGCAGTACGCGGCATCGGCCGGTGGCAGGCTTTCGCGGGCGCCCGCGGTGTCGGTGACCACCACCGGACGACCGCAGGCCATCGCCTCCAGCGGCGCCAGCGCCATGCCCTCCCACCGGGACGGGAGCACCACCACGTCGGCGGCCCGGTACCAGGGCAGCGGGTCCACCGCCCCGGCCAGGAGCACCTGAGGCGGTGCCAGGAGCCGGAGCCGGTCGCGGTCGGGGCCGTCGCCGACCAGGACCAGCCGGGCGTCCGGCACCCGGGCGGTCACCTCGGGCCAGGCGCGCAGCAGCAGGTCCTGGCCTTTCTGGTGGCACAGGCGGCCGACACAGACGACGAGGGGGGCATCGGGGTCGACCGAGGCGGGGCCGGCCTGGGTGTCGGTGTCGGTGTCGGCGGCAGGGAGGGCGTGGGCTGCCTGCCCGGGTTCGGCCGCGTTCTCACCCGCCCCTGCTCTCCGCGCTCCCCCGGCCTTTTCCGCCGCCATGGTGACGGGCAAGGCGGCGCGCAGTGCGGCGCGTTCGCCGGAGTCGGCGGGCGTGAAGCGGGTCGTGTCGACGCCGTTGGGCACCACGGTCCAGGCGCCGCGGATGCGGTGTGCCTCGCCCGAGGCGCGTTCGGCGCCGCTGACGCACAGCACGCAGTCGGTCCAGCCGGCGGCGGCCCAGCGTTCCCACCGCAGGGCGGCGCGGCCGACGGCGCCGCCGACCTCGTAGGACCAGGCGTGCGGCTGGAACACGGTGGGCAGGGCGCCGCGGGCGGCGAGCCGTCCGGCCAGGCCGGCCTTGGCGCTGTGCAGGTGGAGCAGGTCGGGACGCAGCCGGTGGATCAGGCGACGGGCGGCGCGGACCTCGGTGAGCAGGGCGGGGCCGGGGGAGCGACGGGCGTTCCACCGTACGACCTCGGCACCGGCCCGGGCGGCGGTCTCCGGCAGGGAACCGAGCGGGCCGCGGTGCGGGTGAGCGTGCGGGTCCGGGCGGAGGTCCGGACCGGTGAGGGGGCCGGGGCCCGGCGGGCAGGCGACCACCACGCGCGCGCCGGCCCGTACCTGGGCGCGTACCAGATCGGTGACGACACGGGCGACACCGCCTTCGACCGGCTGGGACATGTGGAGCACCGTCAGCCCGGCGAGGGCGGGGTGGGTGTGCGGCATCGCGCCGTTCTCGCTTTCCTGGACCACCGCGAAACAGGAATGCACGCTGGCACGAGCCGGGCGGTAAATCACGTAAGACGCGCGCCGGTACGCCTATCGAGATTTCGTATGAAGATCGGATGATCAGGAATCGTGGGGTCGTCGACCGGTATCCATTCGGGTGACGCCCCATTACCAACGGCCATCCGGGGGGTTGGTCAGGTCAACCCTGGTACCGGGGAAAAGTACTCGTCAGAAGGACCCCTCCGTGATCAAGAAGATCTTCGCCACGGCCGCCGTCGCCGCGTCCATCGCGGGCGTGTCGGCCACGGTCGCGCCGTCGGCCATGGCCATCGGCAACGAAGGCGGCACCACCACCACCAATGGCAACGGTGCCGGGCAGTACTACGGCAACACGAACACCAGCGGCTACATGAGCCCGCAGTTCGCGCTCATCGCCGGCTCGCTCAACAAGCCCTGCGTCGCCCTGCCGGCCAAGGCCAACCTCGGCTCGCTCATCGGTCTGGTCCCGATCGGCGTCGAGGACCTCAATGTGCTGTCCTCGCCGCAGAACCAGCAGTGCTCGGAGAACTCCACCGAGTCCAAGGGCGACGAGCCGCTCTCGCACATCCTGGACGACATCCCGCTGCTGTCCGGCAACGGCACCGGCAACCACTGAGTCCCGGTTCCGTACCGCCCCCGGGCGGTCCCGGTCCGCCGTACGCCCCGCCGCCGACATGCGCCGTCGGCGGCGGTCCTTCCCGGACGAGCGGCCGGCCGGGGTCGGCGCGGTGGCGTACGGAAACCTTTCTCCCGGCCTTCGGAGGCCGATCCCGATGCCATTCCCGTCGCCATTCCCGGGGGTGTTCCCGCGGTGGTTCCGGCACCTTTCCCCGGCCGATCCGCGGTAATTTCCCTCCTTCCACCCGTGACCTTTTCGGCGCCCGCGCATTACGCCGACCCGGCCACCCTCCATTCGAGTGGATCGTGTGCGACTGGCCCTTCCGGGGAGTTGCCTGCGACTTCCGTGGTCGTTAGCCCGGCGGTAGCGGTGTTCACGGACACGCGAGTACGTGGCCGGCCGGCACGAAAGTCGTGGCGGTGTCAGGCGCCGCTGAGAAAAGGGAGTTCTACCGTGAAGTACTCGAAGATCGCGGCCGTCGCTGCCGGCACGATGATGGCGATGGGCGCCGCCGCCCCCGCGTTCGCCGACGCGGGCGCGCAGGGTGCCGCCGCGCAGTCCCCGGGTGTGCTGTCCGGCAACGAGGTCCAGGCCCCGATCCACGTCCCCGTCGGCCTGTGCGGCGACACCGTCGACGTCGTCGGCCTGCTGAACCCGTCGTTCGGCAGCACCTGCCTCAACGCGAGCACCACCAACTGACGCCTGCCCACCCGGCGCGGCCCGACCAGGGCCCGCCGACCGGGCCCTGGTCGGGCCGCCCCGGGAGCGCCGGTAAGTACGGGCGCCGGGGCGGTGCGTCGCAGTCCTGCCGAGCAGTCATCTGTCCGGCACACCTGAGCGGAGAAAAGAGTCGATGCGACACATCCTGAGCCGGAGCATGCTCACCGTCGCTGCCGCGAGCAGCATCCTGGCCGTGACGGGTGGCTACGCCACCGCGGATTCCGACGCCCAGGCCGGTGCCGTCGGCTCGCCGGGCCTGCTGTCCGGCAACACCGTCTCGGCGCCCATCGACGTGCCCGTCAACGCCTGTGGCGACACGATCGACGTGGTCGGCCTGGGCAACGCGGCCTTCGGCGACAACTGCGGGAACGTCTCGCAGAGCCACGCCGCCGGCACCCAGGCCTCGGCGCCGTCCGGGACGTCGTCCTCTGGGTCCACCGGGTCCACCGGGTCCTCGGGGGCTTCGGGTTCGTCCGCGGCCTCGGGGCCGGCGCCTTCCGGTACGTCCGGATCCTCGGCCACCGGGTCCTCCGGCGCCTCCGGTTCCGGCCCGGCCACGAACTCCGGGACGCCGGCACAGAGCGCGCTGCCCGGCACCGGCGCCCTGAGCGGCGGCGGTTCGTACGGCGCGGGAGCCACCAGCCAGAGCCTCACCGAGGGATCGCCCGGCGTGCTGTCGGGCAACTCGGTGGACGTGCCCGTGCACGTACCGGTCAACGCGTGCGGCGACACCGTGGACATCGTCGGCCTGCTGAACCCGACCATGGGCAGCTCGTGCGGGAACGTCTCGCAGGGCTCCTCGGTGAGCACCCCGCCGGCCACGCCCCAGCAGCCGTCCGCGCCGCCCGTCAACCCCGGCGGGCCGAAGGTGCCCGCCCCGGTGGTGACGCACCAGCCCGCCCCGTACGCGGCCCCGCCGGCGGCGCACCGGATCGATGAGCCGCGGCTCGCGGACACCGGCTTCGACGGTCGTACGGCCTACGCCGCGGGCGCGAGTGGTGCGGTGCTGCTGGCCGGCGGCCTGCTCCTCTTCCGGCGCGCGGGGCGCCGGGCCGCGCACGCCCGCTGATCGGCGCCTTTCGGGTGATTGTCCGGATAGTCGTTAACGCGTCGTCTCCGTTGCCACCCGCGGTCGTTGTCCATGTCGGAAGGCTCGAATGATCTGGGCGCCGGCTACCGAAAGCTACTGAAAGGGTGGCAAGTGAAGTACTCGAAGGTTGCAGTGGTCGTGGCCGGCTCCGTGATGGCGGTCGGTGCGGGTGCCCCCGCCTTCGCCGACAGCCACGCGGCCCCGGTGCCCACCAGCATCAATGGCGGTGTCGACGAACTCGTCCAGGCCCAGCTGGTGCAGAAGGCCGTGGACGGCACGCACGTCGAGGGCGCCCTGGGCACCGCCGGCAAGGCCGCGCGGACCCTGCAGGGCAACGCGGGCGCCGGCGCCCTGCTGAGCCAGGCGACCGGTGCCACCCGGGGCGGGCTGCCCGCCCTGCTGGGCGGCCTGCCCGTCGCCTCGCTGCTCAGCGGCGGTCTCCCGCTCGCCGGCTGACCCCGGGCCGGCGGCCGTACGCGAACCCGTACCCGCCGTGCCCCTCCGGTCCTCCGTCGGAGTGAAAGGCCGGAACCAAACCCCCAGTGAGCGGTTGACCAGATCGCTCCTGACCTTCCAGAACCATGCATTCAGGCACCAAACGAGGGACAACCATGATCAAGAAGATGCTTGCCGGTGCTGCGCTCGCCGCCTCCGTCGTAGCCATGGGCGCCACCGCGTCCCCGGCCATGGCGATCGGCAACGACGAGGGCACCACGACGGTGAACGGCAACGGCGCCACGCAGGCGTACGGCAACACCGCGACCGGCGGCACCGAGAGCCCGGAGCTCGGCCTGGTCCAGGGCAGTCTGAACAAGCCCTGCGTCGGCCTGCCGGTCAAGGCGAACGCCGGTTCCCTCATCGGCGCCATCCCGGTCACCGCCCAGGACCTCAACGTGCTGGCCTCGCCGCAGAACGAGCAGTGCGCCGAGAACTCCACCCAGGCCAAGGGCGACGAGCCGCTGTCCCACCTCCTGGACAACATCCCGGTGCTCTCCGCCAACGGTGTCGCCAACCACTGATCCCGCGCCACCTTTTTGTGCGGGCCGCCGGCCTCTTCCTCTGCCGGCGGCCCGCTTTCCGTATGTGCGCGACCGCTGCCCGGGCCCCGCTCACGGCTGCGGAGTCGCGGTCCGCTCGGTCGGGGGCCGGTTCCGTACCGCGTCGAAGGCGGCCGGCAGGATCGCCCCGGACGCCAGCCCGGTCAGCAGTTGGTGCAGCACCCGGCGTTCGGCCGCGGTGAGTTCGGCGAGCGCGCGCTCGCCGAGCCCCTCCAGTCGGCCATTGGCCACGCCCAGCACCTTCCGCCCGTCTTCGGTGACGGCCACGACACAGCGGCGCCGGTCCAGTGGATCGCGGGATCTGGCCACATATCCCGCGCGTTCCAGATGGTCCAGGCTGCTGACCATGGTGGCCGGGTCGATCCGCAGACGCGCCCCGAGCGCCAGCTGCACGGTCGGACCGTTGTCGGCCAGTGCCTGGAGCACGCTGTAGTGGCGAGCCCGCAGGCCCAGTCCGCCCAGGCCGTCCTCGCAGAGCCGGAACACCGCCTGCCCCAGCTTCAGCAGCAGCCAGACCGTGTGGTCGGCCGCCGACCCCGCCACCAGCGGGGGCGTTTCTGGCATCGTTCACCTTCCTTCTTTCTCACGTGCTCGTGTGTGTGCGGGCCCGGGTGCGAACCGCTGGCCGCCGGGCGGGGGCTGCGGCGGCGCGGTCGCGCGGGCTCTGTTCTCTCGATACCCGAGAATAACTGTGTGTAACCATCGCGTGCGGTGGGTAATCACGGTCCTGTGGATTGCCGGGGTGGATTGTCGGAGGGCCCGGTTAGTCTGCGGCGATGGCGAAGACCACGTACTACACGGCCACGAGCGTGGACGGCTTCATCGCGGACGAACGGAACTCGCTGGACTGGCTCTTCGAAGTGGCGGGCGGGGCCGAGGGCTTCGGGGAGTTCTTCGCGGGCGTGGGAGCGTTCGCGATGGGCGCGACGACATACACATGGGTGCTCGAACACGAGGAGGTGGTGGCACGGCCGGAGAAATGGCGCGAGTGGTACGGATCCACGCCGAGTTGGGTGTTCAGCCACCGGGAACTGCCGGTGGTGCCCGGTGCGGACATCCGCTTCGTGCGCGGTGACGTACGGCCCGTGCACGCGGAGATGGCCGCGGCGGCGGGGGACAGGACCATCTGGATCGTGGGTGGCGGCGAACTGGCGGGGGCCTTCGCCGACCACGGCCTGCTGGACGAACTCGTCCTCGGGGTCGCCCCGGTGACGCTCGGCGCCGGCGCTCCGCTCCTGCCCCGGCGGCTCACCTCGGCCCGGCTCGCCCTGACCGACGTCACGCGGTCCGGCCAGTTCGCGCAGCTCACCTACGCGGTCGGGCGCGGCTGAGCACGGTGGTCAACCCGGCGCCGGCCAGCTCACCCTGACGAGGGGCCGCGGCTCCGACCGTCCGCGCGGGGACGGGGTGGACCGCGGTCACCGGCAAGGGTGAACCTCGATCGCCTGGGAGGCGCGCCGGCGTCCCCCAGGAGGGTGGAAGCCGAGCCACGGTCCGGCTTGTCATGGCGGGGAAGCGCGGCGCCGGTGCTGATCATGCCGTGTGATCTTCGACATCCGTCAGGCCGTATCGCGGCGCCGGGCGGCGGCGTCCGCGGGCATCGCCTGTCTCGCGCTGCTGACCCTGCTCACGACGTCCCCGGCCGCCGCCCGGCCGCCCCTGGACAACACTCTGCGCCCGGCGGCGGTCCCGGTGGTGCCCGTGCCCCCGGCGTCACCCGCCGACGTGCGCCCGGTGACGGCTGCCGAGCAGCGGGTCGACGCCCGCCTGCGCGGGATCCAGGGCCGGCCGGCGACGCTGCGGGCGTTCTTCCAGGCACTGCCCAAGGGCGGTGACCTGGCCGGCGACCTGCCGGGGGCGGTGAGCACGGACTTCCTGCTGGGCCTGGCCCAGAGCGACGGACTGTGCGTGGACAAGGCCACCCTCACCGCGGTGGATCCGCCGTGCGCGGCGGGCACCCGGCCGGCGGCGCAGGCACGTACCGACCGGGCGTTCCACGACGCGATCGTGCGGGCCTGGTCGATGCAGGACTTCCCGGCCCCGCAGCCTGCGGAGTCGAAGCGGTCCGGGCGGCCCCGGCAGTCGGGGGACCCCGAGCGGTCCGGGCGCGACCACTTCTTCGGCGCCTTCCGGAAGTTCGGGGAGGTGGCCCGGCGGCACCGGGGCGCGATGGCCGCCGCGGTCGCGGACGACCTGGCCCGGCAGAACCAGTTGTATCTGGAGACCATGGTCACCCCGGCGTCCGGCGGGACCGCGGCGCTCGCCAAGGACGTGGGCTGGGACGACGACCTGGCCCGGCTGCGCGGCAAACTGCTGGCCGGCGGGCGGATGGACGCGCTCGTGGACCAGGCGCGGGCCGAGGCGGACGCGGCGGACGAGGAGTTCCGCGCCACCGGGCACTGCGGCACCGCGCAGGCCGCGCCCGGCTGCGGGGTCACCGTCCGGTGGATCGCCCAGGTCCCGCGCGGCGGCACGCCCCAGCAGGTCTTCACGCAGATGGCGCTGGGCATGCAACTGGCGCAGCGCGACCCGCGGTTCGTCGCCGTCGACCTGACGCAGCCCGAGGACGGCGCGGTGGCGCTGCGCGACTACCGGCTGCAGATGCGCATGCTGGACTACCTGCACGGCGTCTACCCGCGGGCGCACATCACCCTGCACGCCGGTGAACTCGTCCCCGGCCTGGACCGGCCCGAGGACCTCACCTTCCACATCCACGACGCGGTGCTGACCGGACACGCCGAACGCGTCGGTGGCGGCGTGGACCTGACCCACGAGACCGGCTGGCAGGCACTGGCCCGCACCATGGCGCAGCGGCACATCGCGGTCGAGGTGCCGTTCACCGCCGACGCCCGGTTGCTCGGCGTCAAGGCCGCCGACCACCCCTTCCGTACGTACCGGGCCTACGGCGTCCCCGTCGTGCTCGCCACCGACGCCCCGGGGGTGTCGCGCACCGACATCACCCAGGAGTACGAGTACGCCGCAGTCACCTACGGCCTGACGTATCCCCAGCTCAAGGACCTGGCGCGGGCCTCGCTTGAATACGCCTTCCTGCCCGGCCACAGCCTGTGGCGCACCCCGGGCCGGTTCACCGAGGCGGCCGCCCCCTGCACACTCGGCAAGCCGAGCGTCCCCTGCGGCCTCTTCCTGGCCGACAACCCCAAGGCCGCGCTCCAGTGGCAGCAGGAACTCGCCTTCGCAGCCTTCGAGCGTACGCACAACGCCTGATCCGCCGTGACCGGGCGCCGTGCCCGCCTTCGAACACGGCGCGTCGGCTACAACCACCCCCGCTGGGCGGCCAGAGCCGCCGCCTGGAAGCGGGTGGCGGCGCCGAGGTCGCTCATCAGCCGGTGGATACGGCGCTGCGTGGTGCGCTGGCTCCAGCCCTGGTTGCGGGCGATGGCCGCGTCCGTGCACCCCGAGGCGAGCAGCGTCAGCAGCGCGCGGGTGTCGGCGTCGGGCCGACCCGACGGCCCGGGGTGGCGTTCGGCCGCGGCGCCCGGGTCCTTCAGCGGCGCCGCCCGCTCCCACTCGGCCTCGAACAGCGCCTCCAGCGCGACCAGCATCGGCGAGCGGTGGATCAGGTACGCCGCCGAGTGCCCGCCGGGCGCGAGGCTGAACGGGATCACCGCCGCCGAGTCGTCCCCTATCACCAGCTTCAGCGGCAGTTCCGCCCGCATCCTGGCCTGCTCGCCGGTGCGCACGCTCGGCAGGATGTCGCCGGTCAGCCGCCCGGGCCAGGCCATCGCCGCCCGGTCGTAGATCACCCGGTGGGTCACGCCGGTGCGCTGCCGGCGTACCTGCGTCTGGAGGTTGCTGCCCGGCCGGTCGACGTACGGCGGCCGGTCGAAGGCGCGGACCTGGCGCTGCGCCCCGTCGGTGAGCCGGTGCACCGCGGCGCTGATCTCCTCCCGGTCGGTCAGCAGTTCCACCGCGATGTCCGGGTCGTTGATCCGCTGCGCCTCGCGGTGCGTTTCGGCCAGCCGCTGCACCAGGGAGCGGGCCGTGTCCAGCCGGTGCTCGCGCTCCTGAATCAGCGCGGTGACCGCGACGTCCGGTGCGGCGGCGGTGAAGTGCGGCGGCCGGCCCGCGGACCGGGTGGCCAGGCCGTCCCTCACCAGCGCGGACAGCAGCCGGCCCGCGGCGCTCGCGGACAGCCCGCACACCGCGGCCACCTGCGAGGCGGTGCTGCGGGGCAGCCCGACCAGGGCGGTGTAGACGATCTGTGTTTCCTCTGCGAGTCCGACGACGTCAAGTTCCATTTGCGCTCCGGTCGTTCCTGGCCACCGGCCGCCACCTGGCGGAAGTCGGCCACCTTCGCAATCTTGCGCCCCTTCGGCGGCCGTTGGCATCTTCCCCAGTGACAAGGGGCGTTGTCCTGCGGTGATGCGCCGCGGGCGCCCACGCACGTCATGGGGGCGTGCCTGGGTGTCCGCGCCGCATCCCGCGGGCCCACGTCCCTGTCGTGTGTGTGCACCCGCCCCCGACCGCCCGTCAACGCAACCACCCGCCGCACCGGCCCGTCCGGGCGATCCCCTGTCCACCACGACCCGTCGTCGCGCCGGTCGGTCGAGCCACTTCGCCAAGCCGTTGCGTCGAGCCGTTTCACCAAGCCTTCCGTCAACCAGCCTGACTGGAAATCACCGAAAGGTGTCCCATGCCGCGTGCCCATCCGCCCGGCGGCCGTCTCGGCCGTACCTCCCGTGCCTCCGACTCATCCCACGCATCTCACGCATCCCGCGCCTCTCGCATCTCCCGCGTCTCGGCCGTCGTCGTCCTCGCCATGGCCTCGGCCGCCCTGGCCGTCCCCGCGAGCGCCGCGCCGCCGAGCGTCCGTACCCCACTCGACACCACGGCGGCCAAGCAGTCCCCGCACATACCCCCGAAGCAACGGCAGGGGCTCGTGCCCGGCCAGGTCCTGGTGACCCTCGCCCAGGGCACGACGGTCACCGGCAGCACCGTGCCCGGCACCCGCCTGGCGGCCCGTACCCCGCACACCAGCAGCCCCGCGCTCGACGCGAAGCTGCGCGCGGTCGGCGCGACCTCGCTGCACCCGGCGCTCCAGGGGGCCGACGCCCAGCAGGCGGCCGGCACCGAACTGCCGGACACGTACGTGGTGCAGACCCGTACGAAGGACTCCGCGGCCGTGGCCCGTGCCCTCCAGGGCACACCCGGCATCGCGTTCGCCGAGCCCGACCGCTACGTCAACACCATGAACACCGGCGCCCAGCCGCTGCCGTCCGCGGCGCTGAGCGCGTACCCGAAGCACGTCAAGGCCCCCCAGGACCTGACGGCCGACGGGACCGGCACCGGCTCCGCAGCCTCGGGCCTTCCGGCGAACGACGCCCTGACCACCTCCACGCAGGCGTTCCTCAACGCCGGCGGGGTGAACGCGGTCGGCGCGTACTCGCTGCTCCAGGGCCGTTACGGCCAGCAGCCCGGGGCCGGCGAGACCATCACCAACGTGTCGATCGGCGACCTCACCGACCAGTCGATGGCCGACGCCGGTGACGCGTACGTGAACTCGTACGGTCCCACGACCGTGCTGCGCGGCGGGCAGCGCTACCTCGACCTGCCCTCGATGCCGTTGATCCCGACCTACGTCGCCAAGGACTCCGGCGGCCTGGACGGCGCCGCGTCCACCGAGAACCAGGACCCCGCGCTCGGCGAGGTCATGCTGGACTTCAGCGTCATGGCGCCGCTGCCGCACGACAAGCAGCGCACCGACGCCACCGGCAGCGGCTACACCGACCTGCTGGGCATCGCCCCCGGCGCCGACTACCGGCTGGTGGTGCCCGAGCAGCCCACCACCGACCGGATCGCGGGCGCGCTGCTGGCCGCCGCCCACCAGTCGCCGCGGCCGAACGTGATCACCGCCAGCCTCGGCTTCGGCACCGACGCGCAGGGCTTCCCCGGCCGCTACCTGGAGGACGACCCGTACATCCGCTCGGTGGTCGCGTCCATCGTGCGCGAGGGCGTCGTCGTGGTGATCTCCTCCAACGACGGCACCCGCCTGTACACCCCGGCCTCGGTCGGCCCGGACGGCGGCAGCACCCCGACCGACCTGGCCACCGACCCGCGCACGGCGACCACGATCGACGACGACGCCCTGTCGACCGCGCCCTCCCGGGTGCCCGACAGCGGCGCGATCGCGGCCGGCGGCAGCACCCTGGACGACACGCTGGCCGGCGGGCCCGGCGGCGACTCCACCACCGCCGAGACCCGGATCAGCGGCTTCGGCACCTTCTCCTCCGGCTTCGGCAGCCGGGTGGACCTGTCGGCGCCCAGCGACAACATCGTCGCCTTCTCCCACTCCGCGCGCGGCAGCGCCCAGGACGTGGACGTGTCCCTCAACGGCGGTACGTCCGCCTCCGCGCCGGAGATCGCCGCCGCCGCGGCCGTGGTGCTCCAGTCCGGCCGGCTCGACGGGCAGAAGCTGACCCCGGCCGAGGTGCGCCAGATCCTGGAGCAGACCGGCCGGACGGTGTCCACCCCGCCGCAGATCGACCGGAGTCTGCACGTCGGACCGCAGATCGACGTGACCGCCGCCGCGGAGCGCGCGCTCGGCACCGGCCTGGGCAACCCGGCGATCGTGCGGCTGTCGGTCGCGCACCGCGTCACCATCGGCGACCTGGGCGGCGCCTTCACCGAGACCTCCGACCCCGACCGGATCGACCTGGGCGACCGCGCCTCGGGCGGCACCGGTGAGGGCCTGGTCGGCCCGGTGACCTTCGCCGCCGACGTCACGGGCGTGCCCGGCCCGGCCACGTACACCCTCACCGTCGGCTCGACGGTCTTCCGGTCCGCGACCCCGGCGATACGGGTCACCCCGACGCAACTGCTGACCGCCGCCGGGCTGCCGGTCACCGCCACCGCCGACCGGCAGATCACCGTCACCTTCCGGGTGCTCACCGGCGGCCGCACCCGCGCCGCCGTCACCCGCACCCTCGCGGTCGGACCCAGCGACGGCACGTACGCCGAGGCCACCGCGCCGCAGGCACCCGCGACCGTGGCTCCCGGAGCGCCGGTCACGGTCTCGTACGACCTGACGGGCGTGGCGCAGACCTCCGCGCCGCAACTCGTGCTGTCCACCGTCGGGCACTGGAACCCCTCGACCGCGCCGATCTTCAGCGCGGGCTGGCACCAGGAACTGACCGCGCCCAAGGGCACCGTCACCATTCCGGCGAGCGCCTTCGCGGGCGGCGGCGGGCTCTACGGCATCGGCATCGCGCAGTCCGGCTTCGGCGGCAACCCGCAGCGGATCTCCTGGGGCGAGTTCGCCCCGATCCGGGTCGTTGGCGGATCGGCGGACGACCGTCCGGCCGCACCCGTACTGACCGGCGCGAACGGTCTGGCGACCTACACCTCCGAGGTCAGCCGCGCCTCCTCCGGCTTCGATCTGCGCTACGACGCGCGGAGCGTGGCAGGGGCGGCGGGCGCCGAGGTCGAGTTCTCCGCGGCCGCGCCCACGCAGTACGGCTCGTACAACACGTTCACCAACGCCAACGGCACCGGCCTCGACAACGACGGCGTGAACAGCCCCTCGGTGCTGCACCGGGTGCTGCCGGGCGTCGCGGGCACGGTCCACCTGGACGCCGCGGCCCTGGGCCTCGGCGGCTCGGACACCTTCGGGGTGCGGGTGCTGGCCCTCGGCCGGGACGGCAACGTTGTCGGGCAGGCCTCACCGGCCGCCACTCTCGCCTTCGACGACGGCCTGCCGCCCGGCAACGCCACGGTCGAGAGCTTCGCCGCGGCCGGCGACCACTCGGTCGCGGCCCTGGCGACCACGGACGGCGGCAGCGAGGTACGCCACTACGCCACCGCGACCGGCGGCTACGGCGCCGTCATCACCGCCGACCCGGCGGCCGGCTCGGCGTACGAGGTGGTGGGCGCCACCGCCGACCGCGCCCTGCTGGTGCACCGGTCGGCGGGCAACCAGTTCCAGGTGGAGACCTGGAACACCGCCACCGACACGCTGACCGCGGCCGCGCCGCTGCCGGCCGGCGACACGTACGTCACCGGTCGCGTGGACGCCACGCGCGGGAAGGGCGCGCTGCTGCTGCACGGCACCGGGAACGCCGACCTGGTGCTCCCGGTCGACCTGGCCACCGGCGCGGCGGGCGACCCGATCCCGGCCGACCCGACCGGCGTCGCGGCCGGGACGTACAGCCTGCTGGCCCTGGACCCCTCCTCCGGGCAGGTGTTCCTGGCCAAGCAGGCCGGGGCGTTCAACTGCCTGGGCGGTGTGACGGTCGCCCGGATCGACCTCACCGCGCGTACGGTGACCTCGGCCGGCTCCAGCTCCGGGTGCAGCCATGGCATCGCCTCGGACGGCAACGGCTCGCTGTACAACCTGTTCGCCACCGCGATCAGCGTCAACATCGTGCCGACCGGCTCGCTCGGATCGGTGAACGAGACGACGGGCGCCGCCGGAACCACCAGTTCGGTGCGACTGGGGAAGCCCGCCGGGCTGGCCGTGGACGGCGTCCACAAGATCGCCGTGGTGTCCTACGCCTCGCCGGTGGGCACGGCGTACTTCGGCGCGGGCATGTTCGTGCCGGACAACAACGCCACCGGGCAGCTCGCGGTCGTGGACCTCACCACGGGGACCGTGATCCGCACGCTGACCGGCTTCGTCATCGGCGGCCACGGCGGGGCGCAGAACGCGATCCAACTCGACCCGGCGACACGGACGGGGTGGACGTACGGGCCGTACGACACGCAGATCCAGCAGTTCAGCTACTGAGGTTGTGGCTGTGCCGAACTGCTGAACCGATTCCGTTGATCGATGGCTGACGACGGTGGCCGGCCGGACCCCCGGCCGGCCACCGTTCGTGTCCCGCCGCTCGTGTCCCGCGGTTCACCGGGCCGGCTCGGCCTGCCGGTCGCGGCGGCTGATGGTCAGATAGACGACCAGGGCGAGGATGGTGGCGAGGAACAGGGCGCTGGTGCCGACGGTGCCCAGGCCCAGGCCGCCGTCGCTCTTGTGCTGCGACAGGTAGTCGCCGAGCGAGGCGCCCAGCGGCCGGGTGAGGATGTAGGCGAGCCAGAAGGACAGCACGGCGTTCAGGCGGAACAGGTAGTGCGCGAGCCCGATCGCGGCGATCACCGCGGCGAAGACGATCGCGGAGACCCAGTAGCCCAGGTTCATCCTCTCGGCGACCAGGTCACCGGCCGCGGTGCCCTCCGCGAAGGTGAACAGGATCGCCAGCCAGTAGAACGCCTCGCGGCGCGGGGTGCGGACGCTGTGGATGGACAGGGTGCGCTCCACCGCGTACCAGGCGGCGAAGGACAGCGCCAGGGCGACGGCGAACACGGTGGTCGTGGTGGTGAGCGGCACCCCCATGTTGTCGGTCAGGTTGTCGGTGATGAGTGTGCCGACGACGCTGATCAGGACCACGGCCAGCCAGTAGACGGCCGGCACGTAGCCGCGGACCCGGAACTGGACCACCAGGGCGGCCACCAGCAGGACGCTCATCACCCAGGTGGTGTTGGTCAGGCCCATGTTGAGGTTGGTGTCCAGGTAGTCCGCGGCCGTCTCGCCGACGGTGGTGCACAGCACCTTGATCAGCCAGAAGTAGACGGTGACCTCGGGCACTTTGGTGAGCGCCCGGCGCACTCCCGGAGCGGATCCGGAACGTTCTTCGATCGTGGTGGTCATGCCGCGACGCTGGCACGCCGCTCCTGAACGCAACCTGACTGCGCGCTCCCGCTACGGCTGTCCGGGTGAACGGCTCGGTGATACTGGGGCCCATGACCACCCACTGCGTCCTGGTCGTCGAGGACGACCACGGCCTGCGCGACGTCCTCGCCCGCGGTCTGCGGGAGGAGGACTTCGACGTGCTCACCGCCGCGGACGGCGCGGGCGCGCTGCGCACGGTCAGCGAGCGGGTGGACGCGGTGGTGCTGGACGTGGGCCTGCCGGATTCCGACGGGCGCGACGTGTGCCAGGCCATGCGGGCCGCCGGAATCGAGGCGCCGGTGCTCTTCCTCACCGCGCACGACACCCTGCCGGACCGGTTGTCCGGCTTCTCCTCGGGCGGCGACGACTATCTCGGCAAGCCCTTCCACCTGGCCGAGCTCACCGCGCGGCTGCGGGTGGCCCTGCGGCGGAACGGCCGCAGCCCCGGTGTGGCGATCGACGACCTGCGGCTGGACCCGGTCACCCACGCGGTGTCCACGGCCGGGGGCGAGCCCGTGCCGCTCACCCCGACCGAGTTCCGCCTGCTGGCCTGCCTGATGGCCTCTCCCGGCGCCGTGGTCCGCCGCCACCACCTGCTCCAGGCCGCCTGGCCGCACGGTGCCCGGGTCAGCGACAACACCCTCGACCAGTACCTGCTGCGGCTGCGCCGCAAACTGCGCGGCGCCGGCAGCGCCCGGGGCATCGACACGGTCCGCGGCATCGGATACCGCTTCACGTGATCCCCCTGCGCCGCCCCACCTCCGTGCCCCGCCCCGACCCGGCCCACCCCGCGGACCGGCCGGGCCCCGGACGGCTTCCGCGGCGCGCTGTGCACCGGGCTTTTCAGCGCTCCCTGAACGGCGCCGCGGCAGCGCTGCTGCGGCTTCGCCCCTCCACCCTGCGCGGCCGCCTCGCCCTGGTGGCCCTGGTCACGACCATCGTCTGGGTCGGCCTCCTGACCGTCGGCTTCAACCTCGCCCTCGCCGCCAAACTGCGCCAGCAGGCCGACGACGTACTGCGCACCCGGACCGCCGCGGTCGCCGCCACCGTGGACGTGAGCCCGGGCGACGACCTCAACGTCCGTGAGACCGGGGACGACGCACCCCTCGACCTCGGCATCTGGATCTACCGCGGCACCACCCCCGTCGAACGTCCCCCCGCCCAACCCGCTCTCCAGGCCGGCGCGGACGCCCTCGCCCGACGCGGCAGCGGGTTCGCCGACGTGACCCAGTCCTCCTCCTGGCGGTTGTACGCCCTGCCCATCGACGCGCACGGCCGCCAGGTGGGTACGGTCGTCGCGTCGGTCGGGCTGGACGCGTACCGCCTCTCCGCCCGCTCCGCCCTGGTCGGCTCCCTCGGCCTCGCCCTCCTTCTGGTCGGCGGCGTCCATCTGCTCACCCGCGGCATAGTGGCCCGCGCCCTGCGCCCGGTCACCGCGATGAGCGACCAGGCGTCCCGGTGGAGCCGGCACGGCACCGCCCAGCGCTTCGGCGCCCAGTCCGGGACCCGGCCGCGGCCCACCGAACTGGCGGCGCTGGCCGCCAACCTCGACCAACTCCTCGACCGCCAGGCCGCTCTGCTCCGCCACGAGCAGCAGCTCACCGCCGAGCTCTCGCACGAACTGCGCAACCCGCTGGCCCGGATCACCGCCGAGACCGACTGGCTCACCGCCCGCCCCCGCAACACCGCCGAACTCGCCGACTCCCACGCCGCGATCGCCGCCGCGGCCCAGCGGATGCGGCAGATCTGCGACACCCTGCTCAGTCAGGCGCGGCAGGAGTCCGCAGCGGAGGCCGGAACCGCACCCGGGCGCTGCGAGGTCGGAGGCGTGGCGCGGGCGATGGCCGCTGGTGCTGGTGCTGGTGCTGGTGCTGGTGCTGGTGGTGGTGCTGGCGCCGGAGCTCGGCCCGGCGCAGGGGCCCTGGCCGGTGCGGGGGCCGGTGCAGTGGCGGGAGCGCGGGCCGCTGTCCCCTCTCCCGGGCCCGTACACGTCACCGTGACCGGGTCCGCTTACGCCGGCGCCACACCCGAGGTCGTCGAACGCATCCTCGCTCCCCTCCTCGACAACGCCCGCCGCTATGCCATCCGCGCCATCACCGTCGAGTGCGGCGCTGCCCCGAACGGCCAGGTCCGGGTGGACGTCGCCGACGACGGCCCCGGGGTGCCCGCCCAGGACGCGGAGGCCGTTTTCGAGGCGGGCCGCCGCCTCCGTCCGGACGACGGCCACGAAGGCGCCGGCCTCGGCCTCCCGCTCGCCCGCCGCCTCGCCCGCGCCGCGGGCGGCGAACTCGCCCTGCTTCCCACCGCGCCCAACGCCGGCGCCCGCTTCCGCCTGACCCTGCCACCGGGGTAGGGACGAGCGCCGCGTGGGACGGCTGCCCGCGCCTCCCGGTGTGGGCCCGCCGCACCCGCCGCCGTGTCCTTGCCCGGTGGCCAGGCCGCTGCCTGGTCAGGCACGGCCTCACCAGGCCGCCGCCTTGCTAGGCCCCTGCCGCCTCGGCCGCTGCCGTCGCGGTGCCCAGGGATATCGCGGCGTACGGCTTCGGAGCGCCCTTCTCGTAGAAGACGTCCAGCTCGGTGACGGTGAAGCCGGCGTCGTGGAGGAGGCCGGTGACCGGGCGGGTGAGGTGGCAGCCGCCGCACATGCGTATCTGGAGGGGTTCGAGGCGCCGCTGCCAGCGCTGGACGCCTGCGTCCTGTTCGGGGGCGAGGCCGTGCTCGGCGAAGTGGAGGGTCCCGCCCGGCTTCAGGACCCGCCGCACCTCGCGCAGCGCCGCGCCCGCGTCGGGGATCGTGCACAGCGTCCACGTGGAGAGCGCCGTGTCGAACGTGTCGTCCGGGAACGGCAGGGCCTGCCCGTCCAGCCCCGATCGCCGCACGTCCACGCCCGCGGACCCGAGCCGTCGGGCCGCCAGCCGCCACCCCACGTCCGACGGCTCCACCGCGTCCACCCGGTCCACCGCGTCCGGGTAAAAGGGGACATTGAGTCCCGAACCGAATCCGATCTCCAGCACCCTCCCTTCCAGATCCCGGCACACCCGCCGGCGCATCTTGCCGATGTCCTTCGTCCCGCAGGCGATGTGCACCAGCCTCGGCACGACCTGCTCCGCGTACACGCCCATGTGCGACCGCCTCCGGACATCAGTTTTCCACCGCGCGCAACCGCCCGCCCGACAGCCTGTGGATACCTGTGGATAACTCGGGGAAAAGCACGGCGGCCTGTGGATAACTCTGCGACGGGCCTTTTTGTCGGGGATGCTCGGGAGAGCACGCGCGGGGACCGCGGGGGCGGTTCGCGAGCGTGAGCGAGAAGAGCACGCCGGCAACACACGAGGAAGGAGCCGTTGTTCATGGGAGCGCAGCCGCTGACACCGGACCGGGTACCGAAGGGAATCGGGTTCGGGCTGGCCGCCGTGGGCAGGCCCGGATACATCACCATCGGCCGGGACCGGGACCTGCCGCCGGACCGCGGGGTGGCCGAGATGCGCGAGCGCGCGCTCGAACTGCTTGACTACGCGTACGCGCACGGCGTGCGGTACTTCGACGCGGCGCGTTCGTACGGCCGGGCCGAGGAGTTCCTCGGGCACTGGCTGGCCACGGGCGACCGGCCGGACGTGGCCGTCGGCAGCAAATGGGGCTACACGTACACCGCCGACTGGCGGGTCGACGTCGAGACGCACGAGGTCAAGGACCACTCCGCGGCCACGTACGACCGCCAGGTCGCCGAGACCCGGCACCTGCTCGGCGACCGGCTGGGGCTGTATCAGGTGCATTCGGTCACCCCCGGCAGCCCGGTCCTGACCGACCCCGAGCTGCAGCGGCGGCTCGCCGGGCTCGCTGCCGAGGGCGTGACCGTGGGGCTGTCCACCAGCGGACCGCAGCAGCACGAGGCGATCCGTGCCGCCCTGGACATCACGGTCGACGGCGAGCCGCTGTTCCGCAGTGTCCAGGCCACCTGGAACCTGCTCGAACCGTCCGCCGGGCCGGCCCTGGCCGAGGCGCACGCATCCGGCCGCACTGTCATCGTCAAGGAGGCCATGGCCAACGGCCGGCTCGCCCGCCCCGACCCCGCCGTCGAGGCCCACCTCGCCCCGATCGCCGAAAGCACCGGCGTCTCCTACGACGCCCTCGCCTTGGCCGCTGTCCTCCACCAGCCCTGGTCGCACCTCGTGCTGTCCGGCGCGGCCACCACATCCCAGCTCGCCGCGAACCTCCGGGCCGGCGCCGTCACCCTCGCTGCCGATGACGTCACCCGCTTGGTCGCCGGGCTCGCCGAGCTCCCCGAGACGTACTGGTCGCACCGCGCCCGGCTGCCCTGGTCGTGACGGGACCGGCCCGACAGGAGGAAGGAGGGAAACAAGCGGCGGACGGGACGGCCGGAAGGCCACCGGCGGACCCGGATCGGAGAAAAACGACCAGCCCGGACACGTCAAGCAGGCGCCGACCATGGGTAGGCTCCGCCGCATGGAGCACGACTCATTCGTCCCGGCCCCGGCCGATCGCGTCATGGCCGCCCTGCGCACCCCGGGCGCGGTGACCGCGAGCCTGCCCGGCTGGCAGCAGGACGAGGACGCGGGCACCGAACCCCGCGGACGGCTCCGGCTGCGAGTGGGCGGCTCGACGATCACCTACCGCGCCACGGTGACCGTCACGGGTACGGGCCCGGTCTTCGCCGTACAGGCCGAGGGCACCGAGGTACGCGGCTCCGGCGCCGCCATGGTGACCGCCGAGCTCGAGGTCACCGCCACCGAGGAGCCCCAGCCCGGCACCACGCTGCACTGGCGTGGCCGCGCCGACGTCACCGGGCGGCTCGCGTCGTACGAGGACGCGGTCGTGGGTGCCGCGGTCCGCCGCCTGCTGGACCGTTTCTGCGCCGACCTCGCGGCGTACCCGGTGCAGGAGTCGGCCGCGGAAGAAGCTCGCGCCCAGACGGGCGGCCCGGGCGCGGTCCCCGCACAGGAGTCCTGGCCCAAGGAGCGGCCGGAGGAAAAGGGCAGGGGTGAGAAGGCTCCGGACGAGAAGAAGGGCCCGGACGAGAAGGGCCCGGACCGGCAGGCCCCTGACCAAGAGGCCGCTGACCACGAAGCCACGGACCGTGCAGGAGCCACGCCGGAATCCGGGGACGGCGGGGACGAGGAACCCGGCGCGCGCGAGGCGGCGCAGGGCGAAACGGCGGCGGAGCGCGATGCCGCCGAGCGCGAGGCGGCCGAAGGCGAGCCCGCAGAGGGCGACGAGGAGTCCGACGTCGTGGACGACCTCGGCGAGCCCTCCGGTGAGGAACTCGAGGAGTTCGAGCTGGTGGAGGTCGAGGTGGAGGTGCCGGAGAGCGCGGCGGCGCTCGACGACCTCGTTCCGCCGGCGGAGGCGGCCCACGCCCGGCGCACGATGATCGGCCGCAGCGCCGAGGAAGTGGACCACGCGCCGCCGCGCGGCCGGTACGCCCCGGTGCCGGCCCCGGAGCCCGGCGCCGGCGCGGCGACGCTGCGCTGGGCCGCACCGGCAGCCGCCGCATTGCTGGCATCCGCTGTCGTCGTCGGCCGGGTGCTGCGGCGTCGCAGGTGAGGGCCGCTACGCTCGTTCCGTGGCCATCGAGAAGAAGCTGACGGCGGGCGACGCCGAACTGATCCTGCGACCGGACCAGGGTTGCCGGGTCGCCTCGCTGAAGGTCGGCGGGACCGAACTCCTGCGCCAGGGCGACAAATTCGGCGCCTTCGTCATGGTGCCCTGGTGCGGCCGTACGGAGAACGGCGTGTTCCGCAACGGCGGCGTCACGCACCAACTGCCCATCGACGCCCCGCCGCACGCCATCCACGGCACCGGCCGGCACGCGGTGTGGCAGGAGGCCGCCCCGGCCACCGACACCGACGCGGCGTACTACTACGACCTCGCGGACCCCTGGCCGTACCCCGGCCGCGTCACTCATAAGGTGGAACTCGCGCCGCACTCCGTGAAGCTGACGCTGAGCGTTGAGGCCGCTGTCGACTCCTTCCCGGCGCAGGCCGGCTGGCACCCCTGGTGGCTGCGCAACCTCGGCCAGGGCGGGCAGGACGTCGAACTCGCCTTCCACGCCGCCTGGCAGGAGCAACGCGGCGACAACCACCTGCCCACCGGCAAGCGCATCGACCCGCTGCCCGGCCCCTGGGACGACTGCTTCGGCATGCCGGACGGCGTGGACGTCGAACTGACCTGGCCGGGCGAGATGCGGGTGCGGGTGGAGAGCCCGACCGAGTGGATGGTGGTCTACACCGAGCAGCCGGAAGCGGTGTGCGTGGAGCCGCAGTCCGGGCCGCCGAACGGCCTCAACACCCTGCCGCGCCTGGTCACCCCGATCGACCCGCTGGAGATCACCACGACCTGGACCTGGCACCGCATCGGCTGAGATCGGCCGAGCGCAGGGACCACCCGATCCCGGGATCGGGGCAGGTCGCAGGCCCTGGGCTAGGCTCAAGCACATGAGCGACGACGTACGCGCTGCCCTGCTGCGGCACATCAAGGACAAGGCCGTCGTGCACGGCAAGGTGACCCTCTCGTCCGGGCAGGAGGCCGATTTCTACATCGACCTGCGCCGGATCACCCTGGACGGGGAAGCCGCGCCGCTCGCCGGCCAGGTGATGCTCGACCTGACCGCGGAGCTCGACTACGACGCCGTCGGCGGGCTGACGCTGGGCGCCGATCCGGTGGCGACCTCGATGCTGCACGCCGCTGCCGCGCGCGGGCGGCGGCTGGACGCATTCGTGGTGCGCAAGGCCACCAAGACGCACGGCCTCCAGCGCCGTATCGAGGGCACCGACGTCAAGGGGCGGCGGGTGCTGGTCGTCGAGGACACCTCGACCACCGGCGGTTCGCCGCTGACCGCGGTGGAGGCGGTGCGCGAGGCGGGCGGCGAGGTCGTCGCCGTCGCCGTGATCGTGGACCGCGGCGCCGCGCCGAAGATCACCGGTGAGGGGCTGCCGTACCTGGCCGCGTACTCGCTGGCGGACCTCGGCCTGGCCTGAGACCCGGTCCGGCCCGTACCGAATACCGTCCCCGGCTCTCATCGCTAAGGCTCTGACCTGCGACGTTACGGTCCCCGGCGTGTTCCACGTGAAACATCGCGCGGGCCGTGCCGGGCCGGGCCCGTACCCAGGTGGTGGATCCGAACGAGGATGGGAAGATAAGGGCGACGATGACGTCGCCATCCCCAGTACAGCCCCTGCACCAGCACCCGCACAGTCATTGAGGAGCGGACACGATGCCCATCGCAACCCCCGAGGTCTACGGTGAGATGCTCGACCGGGCGAAGGCAGGCAAGTTCGCCTACCCGGCCATCAACGTCACCTCGTCGCAGACCCTGCATGCCGCGCTGCGCGGCCTCGCCGAGGCGGAGAGCGACGGCATCATCCAGATTTCCACCGGCGGTGCCGAGTTCCTGGGCGGCCAGTACAAGAAGGACATGGTCACCGGCGCGGTCGCGCTCGCCGAGTTCGCGCACGTCGTCGCCGAGAAGTACCCGGTCACCGTGGCGCTGCACACCGACCACTGTCCCAAGGACAAGCTGGACGGCTACGTCCGGCCGCTGCTGAAGATCTCGCAGGAGCGCGTGGACGCCGGCCGCAACCCGCTGTTCCAGTCGCACATGTGGGACGGCTCGGCGGAGACCCTGGACGACAACCTCGCCATCGCCAAGGAACTGCTGGCCGAGGCGGCCAAGGCCAAGATCGTCCTGGAGATGGAGATCACCCCGACCGGCGGTGAGGAGGACGGCATCTCCCACGAGATCAACGACTCCCTCTACACCACCGTGGACGACGCCTACCGCACGGTCGAGGCCGTGGGCCTGGGCGAGCAGGGCCGTTACCTGCTGGCCGCCTCCTTCGGCAATGTGCACGGCGTCTACAAGCCGGGCAACGTTGTGCTGCGGCCCAGCATCCTGCGCGAGATCCAGGACGCGGTCGGCCAGAAGTACGGCAAGGTCAACCCGTTCGACTTCGTCTTCCACGGCGGTTCCGGCTCCACCCTCGACGAGATCACCGAGGCGCTGGAGAACGGCGTCGTCAAGATGAACATCGACACCGACCTCCAGTATGCCTTCACCCGCCCGGTCGCGGACCACATGCTCCGCAACTACGACGGCGTGCTGAAGGTCGACGGCGAGGTCGGCAACAAGAAGACCTACGACCCGCGCGTGTGGGGCAAGGCGGCCGAGGCCGGCATGGCCGCGCGCGTCGTGGTCGCCGCGGAGAACCTGCGCTCGGCGGGCAACAAGCGCAAGTGAGGCGCGGGCCGGCCGCCCACGCCGTTGTGCGTACGGCGGACCGGGCGGACCGGTAGCGGTCGCGCGTCGGTGCGGTTCCGGGCTGGCGCCTGCGTACGGTAACGCCGTTTCGGGCGCGGGCGCGGGCGCAGGTGTGTGCGTGTGCGTGTGTCCGGTCTGTGCGGCGTGCGGGCTCGGGCTGTGCGGCCGTCACGGCGAGCCCGCGTCCCCGGTGCTTTCGGGCCCCCGGCAGATGTGCCGGGGGCCTCGCGCATTCCGGCTCGGGCAGACTGGAACCCATGGCCAATCACGAGAACCTGCTCGGGGGACCCGCCCCGACCCACCTGCCCGACGACCCGGAACCGCGCGAGCTGCTCGCGTCCGGCGCGGCCCCCGCCGAGGTCGCCGCGAAGTACCCGGCCTCCTCGCTGGCCTGGGCACAGCTTTCCGACGACGCCTTCGAGGCCGGCCGGACCGTGGAGTCGTACGCCTACGCCCGCACCGGCTACCACCGTGGCCTGGACGCGCTGCGCCGGGCCGGCTGGCGCGGCCAGGGCCCGATCCCCTTCGAGCACGAGCCGAACCGCGGCTTCCTCCGCGCGCTCTACGCCCTCGGCCGCGCCTCCCAGGCGATCGGCGAGCAGGAGGAGTACGAGCGCTGCACCGTCTTCCTGCGCGACAGCTCCCCGACCGCGGCCGACACCTTCCGGTGATCGCCTGATCGCCTGGTCGTCCGATCGCTTGATCGTTTAATACCCCGGCGCTTGACCGGCCGCCTGATCGGACGGTCGGCCCGCTGACCCGTACAGGCCGGGCCCGGCCTGTACGGGCGGTACGCCTCCGCCGGCCCCCACCCCTGATCCGGGCCCGGCCCGCGCCCCCCACCAGCCTCGGCGTCGCCCGCCCCGGGTCACCCATCCCGGCACCCTCCACGTACCCCCCGACCTGGCCGAATGTCGCAGTCCTGCCACAAACCGCAGGTCTTTGCGATTGCCCCGTACCCGTGTGCGAAGGTGATCTACGGCGGCCTCTGCGGCTACGGCCACGGCATGCCGGCGGGGCGCCGACGACCGCACGCACATCCACACGCAGTACGGAAGCGCCACGGGGGACGGGGCCCGCGGTTCCGCGCTGCCACCGCCCAGGGGGAGCCTTGGCAGCACAGTCCGGCTCGACGAATCGGCGCGCCGCCGCGCCGCTCGCGCTGGTCGCCGTCGTGGTGATCGCGACCGTCGCGGGCTATGCCTGGCACGCCACCAAGCAGGCCGACTCCTCCTCGAGCGCGGGCCGTTCAGGCACCGCTGCTTCGGCGGGCGTGAGCGCCACGGCCGGCGAGGACGACGGCCCCGGGCGCGACCTCGGCTCGGCCACGTCCTCACCGCGCGACACGGCCGGCGAGGACGGCGGGCCCGGGGTGCCGCAATCGGGTACGGGCCGCTTCGCCGTGGCCCGCGCCAGCGGTGCGCCCGCCGGGCACGGCAAGGTGCGCCGCTACATGGTCGAGGTCGAGGGTGGCATCGACCTGTCCGCCGGTGCCGCCGCCCATGAAATCGCCGCGATCCTCGCCGACCCGCGCGGCTGGACGGCCGACGGTCACGACGCCTTCCAGCTCGTCTCCTCCGGGTCCGCCGACTTCGTGATCAAGATCGCCACCCCGGACACCGTGGACGACATCTGCGGCGCGGCCGGCCTGGACACCGGCGGCGAGGTCAACTGCGACGTCGGCCCGACGGTCGTGGTCAACCTCAAGCGCTGGACGCTCGGCTCTCCACAGTTCCACGGCCCCATCCAGGACTACCGCGCCCTGATCATCAACCACGAGGTCGGCCACCGCATAGGCCACGGCCACGAGGGCTGCCCCGGCCCGGGCAAGCTCGCCCCCGTGATGATGCAGCAGATCAAGGGGCTGCACGGCTGCGTCGCCAACGCCTGGCCGTACGACCGCCACGGCCACTACATCCAGGGCCCGCCCGTCTCCTGAACCTCCGGGACGATGTACCCGTGCCTCCGGGACGACATACGTACGACCGGCCACCGCCGCCACTCGGCCGCACCCGGACGAGGGCCGTACCCGTGTCCCCTCCAGCTGCTCTTGCCGGATGCGCCCGCGTCGGCAGATGATCGCGGCAAGCCCGGCGATCCCGGGTACGCGCTTGGAGGTAATCGATGTCCGACCACCCGACCGACGAGGCGGCGACCCCGAACCTCGCGTTCGAGGGCACCACACCGTACGAGGACTACGTGCAGGCGTCCATCCTCACCCAGTTGCAGCACCCGCTGTCCGACGATCCCGGTGAGATGGCCTTCCTGGTCACGACCCAGGTGATGGAGCTGTGGTTCACCCTGATCGTGCACGAGTGGACCACCGCCGCCGCGGCCCTGCGCAGGGACGACCTGCCCACCGCGATGACCGCGCTGCGGCGCAGCCTGCCGGAGCTGGAGTCGCTCAACGACTCCTGGAAACCGATCGCCCACCTCACCCCCGCTCAGTTCAACGCCTACCGGTCCGCCCTCGGTGAGGGCTCGGGCTTCCAGTCCGCGATGTACCGGCGGCTGGAATTCCTGCTCGGCGACAAGTCCGCCTCGATGCTCGTCCCCCACAAGGGCTCCCCGAGGTCGCACGCCGAACTGGAGAAGGCGCTCACCGAGCCCAGCGTGTACGACGAGGTGCTGGGGCTGCTGGCCCGCCGCGGACACGCCATCCCGGCCGAGGTGCTGCACCGCGACCCCGCGCTGAAGTACGAGCCGCACCCGGAGGTCGAGGCCGCCTGGCAGCGCGTCTACGCCGATCCCGACCAGGACTCGGACCTGGTCCGGCTCGGCGAGGTCCTGACCGACATCGCCGAACTCGTCTGGCGCTGGCGCAACGACCACCTGGTGGCCACCCGGCGCGCGATGGGCTCCAAGCCCGGCACCGGCGGCTCCGCGGGGGTGGCCTGGCTGGAGAAGCGCGCCGCCAAGATCGTCTTCCCCGAACTCTGGACGGCCCGCAGCCATGTCTGAGCCGACGCAGCCGACGGCCGGGCCCGCCACCGACCTCACGGGCGGCCCCGCCATGGACCTCACCGCCCGCGCCGCTGCCCTCGACGCCGGGGATCCGCTCGCCGGCGTCCGGGACCGCTTCGTGCTGGACGACACCGTCTACCTCGACGGCAACTCGCTCGGCGCGCTGCCCACAGCGGTGCTGCCCCGTCTCACCGACGTCGTCACCCGCGAGTGGGGCCGGCTGCGCATCCGCTCCTGGGAGGAGAGCGGCTGGTGGACGGCGCCGGAGCGGATCGGCGACCGGATCGCCCCGCTGATCGGCGCCGCCCCGGGCCAGGTCGTGGTCGGCGACTCCACCAGCGTCAACGTCTTCAAGGCGCTGGTCGCCGCCGTGCGCATGGTGCCCGAGGACCGCACCGAGATCCTGGTCGACGCCACCACCTTCCCCACCGACGGCTACATCGCGCAGTCCGCGGCCCGGCTGACCGGCCGCACCCTGCGGGCCGTGCCGGCCGCCGACATGGGCGCGGCCGCCGGGCCCCGCACCGCCGTGGCCCTGGTCAACCACGTGGACTACCGCACCGGTCGCCTGCACGACCTGCCCGGCACCACCGCCGCCCTGCACGCCGCGGGCGCGCTGGCCGTTTGGGACCTGTGCCACAGCGCCGGCGCCCTGCCCGTCGCCCTGGACGCGCACGGCGTCGACCTCGCGGTCGGCTGCACGTACAAGTACCTCAACGGTGGCCCGGGCGCGCCCGCGTACCTCTACGTGCGCCGCACGCACCAGCCGCGCTTCGACTCGCCGCTGCCCGGCTGGAATTCGCACGCCGACCCCTTCGCCATGGCCCCCGGCTACACGGCCGGCGAAGGCGCCGTGCGCGGCCGGGTCGGCACCCCGGAAATGCTGTCGCTGCTCGCCCTGGACGCGGCGCTCGACGTGTGGGACGGCGTGTCCGTCGCCGACGTGCGCGCCAAGAGCCTCGGCCTGAGCGACTTCTTCCTGGAATGCGTGGCCGCGCTGGTGCCCGCGGGCCGGGTGGAGTCCGTGACACCCGCCGATCACGCCGCCCGCGGCAGCCAGGTGTCGCTGCGCTGCCAGGACGCGGGCGACGTGATGCGCGAACTGACCGCCCTCGGCGTGGTCGGCGACTTCCGCCGCCCGGACATCCTGCGCTTCGGCTTCACCCCGCTGTACACCCGGTACGCCGACGCCCTGCGCGCGGCGCACGTCCTGGCCGCCGTACTGGAGAAGGCATCCGGATCCTCAGCGACCCGTGGCGAGGCCGGGCGATCCCCGGCCGACGGGGACCGGCGGGCACAGGGCGGCGGGGAACCACTGGTCGCCGCGGGTGGCGCGACCGAGCACCGGCCTCACCACCCGGCCGGACACCGGACCGAGGACGGAACGCGGTCCGCTGCCGGAGGGCCGGCCGGACACCGGACCGAGGACCCGGCCCCACACCTGACCCCAGGCCCGACCGAAGGGACCCCCTGACCGATGCCAACCGCCGACGCCCGTCCGTCCACGCCCGGGCCCGAGGCCGGGCCCGGCCTCGCGGATTCCGGCGACCGGGCGGCGGCCGAGGAGGCGTCCGCGTTCAGCCACGCCCCGGTGCCGCCGGACGCCACGCAGGCGTACGGCAGCCACCCCGACCAGATCGTGGACTTCTACCGGCCGCGCCCGGCGGCCCCCGACCGCCCGGTGCCGTTGGTGGCCCTCATCCACGGCGGCGCCTGGCGCGCCGCCTACGACCGCACGCACATCTCGCCGCTGGCCGCCCATCTGGCCGCGCACGGCTTCGCTGTGGCGTCGGTGGAATACCGCCGTGGCGCCCCTGGCACCGGCCAGGAGCCCCCGGCGACCGCCGCGGGGCCCGCCACGATCGGAGCGGGTGCTTCCGCCCCGCAGCAGCCCGCTGAGGCCGCCGGACCACCCGAGCCGGACCTCCCCGCGGCCGGGCGCTGGCCCGACACTTTCGACGACATAGCCACCGCGCTCGACGCCCTGCCCGACCTGGCCGTACGCGCCCTCGGCGCGGACGCGGTCGACCCCGGCCGTACCGTGGTCACCGGCCACAGCGCCGGCGGCCACCTCGCCCTGTGGGCGGCCGCACGTCACGTCCTGCCCCTCGAATCCCCCTGGCACCGCGCATCACCCCCTCCGTACCGCGGCGTCGTGGCCCTCGCCCCGATCGCCGACTTCACCTCGTCGATCCGGTTGCGCGTCTGCTCCGGCGCGGTGCTCGACCTCCTCGGCGGCACGGACCGCCTGGAGGCACGACTTCCCTACGCCGATCCGGCCGCGCTGCTGCCCACCGGAATCGCCACAACCATCGTGCACGGCACCACTGACAACGAGGTCCCGCCGCAGGTCAGCGCCGCTTTTGCGCGTGCCGCAGCGGCTGCGGGCGAGGAGCCGACGGTGGCCTGGCTGCCGGCCACCGGCCACTTCCCGCTGATCGATCCGGCCGCCCCGGCCTGCGCCGCCGTCGCCGACGAGATCGCCCAACTGGCCTGGTGACCGCCGCCTTCGCCCACCGGGCGTCACGGCAGCACGACAAGGCCCCCCGCGGATGATGCGGGGGGCCCAGTTTTTCTCCGATGGGCGGCGCAGCGCCCGAGACGTACCGGCGCGCGCACGGCACGTACGACCGTACGGTCCTCGCCCTGGTCGTGTGTCCCGGCGGACGGGGTCAGCGGCTGCGCTTGGCCAGTCGCTCGACGTCCAGCAGGATCACCGCGCGGGCCTCCAGCCGCAGCCAGCCGCGGCCGGCGAAGTCGGCCAGGGCCTTGTTGACGGTCTCGCGGGACGCGCCGACGAGCTGGGCCAGCTCCTCCTGGGTGAGGTCGTGCACCACGTGGATGCCCTCCTCGGACTGCACGCCGAAGCGGCGCGACAGGTCCAGCAGGGCCTTGGCGACACGGCCGGGCACGTCGGAGAAGACCAGGTCCGACATCACGTCGTTGGTACGGCGCAGGCGGCGCGCGACGGCGCGCAGCAGCGCGGTGGACACCTCGGGCCGGGCGTTGAGCCAGGGCTGGAGGTCGCCGTGGCCCAGTCCGAGCAGCTTGACCTCGGTCAGCGCGGTGGCGGTCGCGGTGCGCGGGCCGGGGTCGAACAGCGACAGTTCGCCGATCAGCTCGCCGGGGCCGACCACGGCCAGCATGTTCTCGCGGCCGTCGGGCGAGGTGCGGTGCAGTTTGACCTTGCCCTCGGTGACGACGTACAGCCGGTCCCCGGGGTCGCCCTCGTGGAACAGCGAGTCGCCACGCGCGAGCGTGACCTCCGCCATGGAGGCGCGCAGTTCAGCGGCCTGCTCGTCGTCGAGCGCCGCGAAAAGCGGGGCACGGCGCAGAACGTCGTCCACGAGCTCTCTCCTTGTCGACATCGCCGGGTCTTCCCCATGATGCATGACGTCTCAAACAGTGCGATCAATCACAAGGATGTCTTATGAGAGGTCCCGATCGTGCCCCGGGGGTCCGATCGGGCGTCCGGTTTCGCCGGTCGTGGGCGGATGTCGGTGCCGGGGCATAGGCTGGTCGGGTGTCGAACAGCCCGAGCGTACCCAAGAAAAAGGCGGCCCAGGCGGCCGAACGGGTGGCCGCCAAGCCCGATTCCGCTGTGAGCGAACAGGCCCCTCCGGTGGCTCTGGTACGGCGTGCTCGCCGCATCAACCGCGCACTCGCGGAGGTGTACCCGTACGCCCACCCGGAGCTGGACTTCGAGAACCCCTTCCAGCTCCTCATCGCCACCGTCCTGTCCGCGCAGACCACCGACCTGCGGGTGAACCAGACCACGCCGGCGCTGTTCGCCAAGTACCCGACGCCCGAGGACATGGCCGCGGCCGACCCCTCCGACCTGGAGGAGATCCTCCGCCCGACCGGCTTCTTCCGCGCCAAGGCCAAGGCGGTGCTCGGGCTGTCCGCGGCGCTGCGCGACCGGTTCGACGGCGAGGTGCCCGGCCGCCTGGAGGACCTGGTCACGCTGCCCGGCGTCGGCCGCAAGACCGCCTTCGTCGTGCTCGGCAACGCCTTCGGGGTGCCCGGTATCACCGTCGACACCCACTTCGGCCGGCTGGCCCGCCGCTTCGGCTGGACCACCTCGGAGGAGCCGGAGAAGGTCGAGCGGGACGTCTCCCGGCTCTTCCCCAAGTCCGACTGGACGATGCTCTCGCACCGCGTCATCTTCCACGGCCGCCGTATCTGCCACTCCCGCAAGCCGGCGTGCGGCGCCTGCCCGATAGCCCATCTGTGCCCGTCCGTCGGCATCGGCGAGATGGACCCGGACAAGGCCGCGAAGCTGCTGAAGTACGAGAAGGGCGGCTTCCCGGGCCAGCGGCTCAAGCCGCCGCCGGACTACCCGGGCCAGCCCGCCCCGCCGCTGGCGGCCTCCTCCTGATCGCGGGGCCCGCGCGGACCCCTGCCGCGGATCCCTGCCGCGGATTCCTTCTCGGGCGGCCGTTCCTTCTCCGCTCCTTCTCCGCCCGTGCCCGGTCCGGTCCGGCTGTGCCCATCGGCCCGGTCCGCCCAGTCGGTGGATCTAAGCTGAACGCCATGGCGACGTACGGCGGGACGGCGGACGTGAACCGGCTGGCGGTTTCATGAGCCGCGGGCGGGGGACGGGTGCGCAGGCGGGGGAGACGGCCGGCGCCGACGCGGACATCGAGGTGACCGCCCAGGGCGTGCCGCAATGGCTCGACCCGGTGGTCGCGCTGCCCGGGGCGATACGGCCGGAGCAGCTCAGCCGCTTCCTCCCGCCGGACAGCGGCAAGGGCCGCCAGTCGGCCGTGCTCATCCTGTTCGGCGACGGTGAGGGCCGCGGCGGCGACGGTCATGGCGGCCGTGACAGTCGTGGCGGCGCCGGCCATGGTGACGGTTACGGCCCCGACCTGCTGCTCATCGAGCGTTCTGCGGCCCTGCGCTCGCACGCCGGCCAGCCGTCCTTCCCGGGCGGCGCCCTCGACCCGGAGGACGGCGATCCGGACGGCGCCGGACCGCTGCGGGCCGCCCTGCGCGAGGCCCAGGAGGAGACCGGCCTCGACCCTTCCGGCGTGCAGATCTTCGGCGTGCTGCCCCGGCTCTACATCCCGGTGAGCAGCTTTGTCGTGACCCCTGTGCTCGGCTGGTGGCGCGAGCCCAGCCCGGTCGGCGTGGTCGACCCCGCCGAGACCGCCCGCGTCTTCCGGGTCCCGATCGCCGACCTCACCGACCCGGCCAACCGGGCCACCCTGGTCCATCCCAGCGGCTTCCGCGGCCCGGCCTTCCTGGTCGAGGGCGCCCTGGTGTGGGGTTTCACGGCCGGCCTGATCGACAAGATCGTCCACTACGCGGGCTGGGAGCGGCCCTGGGACCAGGACCGTACGGTGCCGCTCGCCTGACGCCTGCGGGCGGGCGTCCGTACCGCGTAACGCCCGCCCGTACCGCCGCACCGCCGTACCCCGTACTCCCGTACCCCGCGTACCACCGCGTGCCGGAGCGCGGCGTCCGACCGCTGCCGTACCGCCCCCACCAGCGCCGTAGCGCCGGTAACCGTTTTCCGTACCCGCGCTCCCCGCAACCCGGACGGTGCCGTTCCCATAAGCGGTCATGAGACGGTGTTCCTCGTGAACGCGCTGGACTTCCTGCTCATCCTCGCCGCCGTGTGGTTCGCCGTGATCGGCTACCGCCAGGGCTTCGTCGTCGGCATCATGTCCGTGATCGGTTTCCTGGGCGGCGGGCTCGTCGCGATCTTCGTGCTCCCGCCGATCTGGGACAAGGCGACCGGCTCGGCCACGCCCGGCTCGGTGGCCGTGGTGACAGCGGTGGCGATCGTGATCGTGTGCGCGTCGGTGGGGCAGGCGTTCACTACGCACTTGGGCAACAAGCTGCGTACCCGTATCACCTGGTCACCGGCCCGCGCCCTGGACGCGAGCGGCGGCGCGCTGGTCAACGTGATGGCCATGCTGCTGGTCGCCTGGCTGATCGGCAGCGCCCTGGCGACGACCACCCTGCCGACGATAGGCCGCGAGGTCCGCTCGTCGAAGGTGCTGCTCGGCGTCTCCCGGGTGGTGCCCTCGCAGGCCGACACCTGGTTCAACGACTTCAGCAACACCCTCGCCCAGAACGGCCTGCCGCAGGTCTTCGGCACTTTCGGCTCCGAACCCATCACCTCTGTGCCGCCGCCGGACCCGGCGCTCGTGCGCAGCAAGGTGGTCGTCGACGCCAGCCGCAGCATCGTCAAGGTGGTCGGCACCGCGCCGAGTTGCGGCAAGGTGCTGGAGGGCTCCGGCTTCGTCTTCGCCAAGGACAAGGTGATGACGAACGCGCACGTCGTCGGCGGTGTCTCCGAGCCCACCGTGCAGGTCGACGGGAAGGGCCGGCTGCACGACGCGCGCGTGGTGCTCTACGACTGGCAGCGCGACGTCGCGATCCTGGACGTGCCCGGCCTTGATGCGCCCCCGCTGCACTTCATCACCGGCACCGCGCACTCCCGGGACGACGCAATTGTCGCGGGTTTCCCCGAGAACGGTTCCTTCGACGTGCGCGCCGCCCGTATCCGCGGTGAGATCGAGGCCAACGGCCCCGACATCTACCACCGCGGCACCGTGCACCGGGACGTGTACTCGCTGTACGCGACCGTCCGCCAGGGCAACTCCGGCGGTCCGCTGCTCACCCGCGACGGCCGGGTGGCCGGCGTGGTCTTCGCCAAGTCGCTGGACGACGCGAACACCGGATACGCGCTGACCGCGGACGAGGTCCGCTCCGATGCGGTGGCCGGCGTCGGTGCCGACCACCAGGTGGACAGCCAGGGCTGCGCGCTGTGAGCGTGGCGTGATGCGCGGCGCGGGATCGGCTCCTTCGCACGGGATCGGTTCCGCGATGCGGGAACAGCCCGCGGTGCCGGATTCCGCGGTGCGGGATCAGTCCCTCGCGTGGCGCAACCGGGCGCCCATCCACCGGGCCCTGCGGCCCAGGATGCGGGGGATTCCCAGCCGGCTGTCCACCGCGTCCGGGGAGATGATCTGTTGCGCCGAGCCCTCGGGGGCGGAGGCGCTGCGGTGATTGCGTGATACGTCACGGTAGTCGTGCGTCCAACCCATACCGACCTACGTGCCCGGGGCCCTTGGTCAGTAATCGCCCCGAGGTCGCCCGTTTGGCCTATGCGCCCGGCAATTTGCCGATCGTGCGATCGTGGTACGAGCGCATGTGCGAGCGGGCACTGTCAGCGGTCCGGTTCCGGGTCCTTCAGCCAGTTGATCAGCTCGGTGGAGAAGGCCGCCGGGTCCTCCTCGTGCGGGAAGTGACCGAGCCCGTCGAAGAGCCGCCAGCGGTACGGCGCCTCCACGAACTCCCCGCTGCCGGCCACGCTGCGGGAGCCGACGGCCGGGTCCAGCGAGCCGTGCAGCTGGAGCGTGGGCACCCGGACCGGGCGCTTCATCCGCCGGTTGAACTGGATGCCGTCCGGCCGGGCCATGGACCGCACCATCCACCGGTACGGCTCGACCGCGCAGTGGGCGGTGGACGGGATCTGCATCGCCCGCCGGTAGACGCTCACATCGTGCTCGTCCGGCAGCCGCGGCCCGGACCACTCCCGGATGAGCTTGCCGACCATTTCCGCGTCGTCCGCGACGAGCTGACGCTCCGGCAGCCATGGCCGCTGGAAACCCCAGATGTAGCCGCCGGACTTGCTCTGCCGCAGATCGGTGAGCATCGCGGTGCGCCAGCGGCGCGGGTGCGGCATCGAGCACACCGCCAGCCGCCGGATCAGCTTGGGCCGCATCGCCGCCGCCGTCCACGCCAGGTAGCCGCCCAGGTCGTGGCCGACCAGCGCCGCGTCCGGCTCGCCGAGCGAGCGGATGACGCCGGTGACGTCGAGCGCGAGGTTGCCGGGGTCGTAGCCGCGGGGCGTACGGTCGCTGCCGCCGACCCCGCGCAGGTCCATCGCCACCGCGCGGAAGCCGGCCTCGGCGAGCGCGGTGAGCTGGTGCCGCCAGGTCCACCAGAACTGCGGGAAGCCGTGCAGCAGCAGCACCAGCGGGCCGTCGCCCGCCTCGGCGATGTGGAAACGGGCACCGTTGGCGGCCACGTCCCGGTGCGTCCAGGGCCCTTCGAGCCGTGCGACGGACGTGCCTTTGCCGGCGGGGTTGCGCGACCCGGCGGGGAGGTTCATGTCCCAGAGCGTGTCACATCTTCGCCTCGATCGCCGGGTTCGCGGCTGAGCCCGTGACCGAGGGGCGGGCGTCCTTCGGCTCCAGAGGGCGCGGGTGGGGCTTGGCCTTCTGCAGGACGGCGGCGGTCTGCTTGGCCGAGGTGATGGAGCGTTCGGGCTTCTTGACCTTCTTGAACCGGGAGTAGCCGACGAGGCCGGCGACCCCGGCGAGGAACATGTAGGCGCCGAAGACGATCAGGAACGACCAGCCCAGCGTCACACCCAGGGCGTGGATGCCGTACGCGCATGCGAAGCTGAGCATCGGTACGGCGAAAATCGCGAGGCCGATGGCCGCGACCAGCGCACCGCTGCCGAGCGCGGCACGCTTGGCGTCCTGCCGCAGCTCCGCTTTGGCGAGGGCGATCTCGTCGTGCACCAGGGCGGAGAGATCCGCCGTGGCGGAGGCGAAAAGCTGCCCGAGGCTGCGGTTGTCGCCATTGTGGTCTTGGCTCATCGGTCCTCCGTCGTCGTCGCGTCGCGTGAAGGTGTCGGTCGCCGTGGGCCGGGTGACGGTGCGACGACTGCGGCGGCGCGGCCGGGACGTCCGCGCGCCGAATCGGTCACCTCACTCGAAACGGTCACCCCGATCATGCCCTACGCCATGGTGTCGGCGCGCAGCTTGGGTCGGATGCGGCAATGCGGGAGAGCCCGGGGACGGGTAAGGGGCGCCCGTCATTGCGGACGCCCCTTACCCAGGGCCTTCGGAGACGTACGTGTCCGGTGCCGGCTGTCTGCCCGGAACCGTCGGCCCGGACCGTCCGCCCGGACCGCCGGTCAGTCCTCGCTGGGCGCGCTCGGCAGCTTGCTCTGGATGAGGTCCATCACTGTGGCGTCGGTGAGGGTCGTGACGTCGCCCAGCTCACGGTTCTCCGCCACGTCCCGCAGCAGGCGGCGCATGATCTTGCCCGAACGCGTCTTCGGCAGCTCGGTGACGACCAGGATCCGCTTGGGCTTGGCGATCGGGCCCAGCGTCTTGGCGACATGGTCGCGCAGGGCGGCGGCCAGGTCGGCGCTGTCCTCGGCGCTGCCGCGCAGGATGACGAAGGCGACGATGGCCTGCCCGGTGGTCGGGTCGGTGGCGCCCACCACCGCGGCCTCGGCGACCTTGGGGTGGGAGACCAGGGCGGACTCCACCTCGGTGGTGGAGATGTTGTGGCCGGAGACCAGCATCACGTCGTCGACCCGGCCCAGTAGCCAGATGTCGCCGTCCTCGTCCTTCTTGGCGCCGTCACCGGCGAAGTACCGGCTCTCGAAGCGCGACCAGTACGTGTCGATGTACCGCTGGTCGTCGCCCCAGATGGTGCGCAGCATCGACGGCCACGGCTCGGTGAGCACCAGGTAGCCGCCGGAGCCGTTGGGCACCTCGTTCCCCTCGTCGTCCACGACGGTGGCGGCGATGCCGGGCAGCGGGACCTGTGCCGAGCCGGGCTTGGCCTCGGTGACGCCGGGCAGCGGGGAGATCATCATGGCGCCGGTCTCGGTCTGCCACCAGGTGTCCACGACCGGGGTGGCGCCGGCCCCGATGTGCTCGCGGTACCAGACCCACGCCTCGGGGTTGATCGGCTCGCCGACGCTGCCCAGCACCCGCAGGCTGCTCAGGTCGAACTTGGCCGGGATGTCGTCGCCCCACTTCATGAACGTACGGATCGCGGTCGGCGCGGTGTACAGGATCGTGACCTTGTACTTCTGGACGATCTCCCAGAACCGGCCCTGGTGCGGGGTGTCCGGCGTGCCCTCGTAGATCACCTGCGTGGCGCCGTTCGACAGCGGCCCGTAGACGATGTAAGAGTGGCCGGTCACCCAGCCGATGTCGGCGGTGCACCAGTACACGTCGGTGTCCGGCTTGAGGTCGAAGACGGCGTGGTGGGTGTAGCTGGTCTGGGTCAGGTAGCCGCCGGAGGTGTGCAGGATGCCCTTGGGCCTGCCGGTGGTGCCCGAGGTGTAGAGGATGAACAGCGGGTGCTCGGCGTTGAACGGCTGCGGGGTGTGCTCCGCCGACTGGCGCCCGGTGATCTCGTGCCACCAGATGTCCCGGCCCTCGGTCCACGCGACCTCCTGCCCGGTGCGGCGGACCACGACGACGTGCTCCACCTGCGGGGTGCGGGTCAGCGCCTCGTCTATGGCCGGCTTGAGCGCGGAGGGCTTGCCGCGTCGGTAGCCGCCGTCGGCGGTGATGACCAGCTTGGCGTCGGCGTCCTCGATGCGGGAGGCGACGGCCTCGGCGGAGAAGCCGCCAAAGACCACGGAGTGGGCGGCGCCGATCCGGGCACAGGCCAGCATCGCCACGACCGCCTCGGGGATCATCGGCAGGTAGACCGCGACCCGGTCACCGGCGGCGACGCCCAACTCGGTGAGCGCGTTGGCGGCCTTGGACACCTCGTCCTTGAGTTCGGCGTAGGTGATGGCGCGGCTGTCACCGGGCTCGCCCTCGAAGTACAGCGCGACCCGGTCGCCGTGGCCGGCCTCGACATGGCGGTCGACGCAGTTGTACGCCACGTTCAGCTCGCCGTCGGCGAACCACTTGGCGAACGGCGGGTTCGACCAGTCCAGCGTCTGCGTGGGCTCGGTCGTCCAGGTCAGCCGACGGGCCTGGTCCGCCCAGAAGCCCAGCCGGTCGGCCGAGGCCTGTTCGTACGCGCGCGCCGTGACGTTGGCGGTAGCGGCCAGCTCAGCCGGAGGAGCGAACCTCCGCTCCTCCTTCAGCAGGTTGGCCAGGCTCTCGTTGCTGCTCACGCCAGCTCCTTGTCAGGGTGTCCCGGATGTCCCGGCACTACCTCACCAGTCCTTGCCCACGGTGACAAGGGCTCACTGCAAAAATGGTTTAGACCTTTGTGGTCAGGTCACGGGGATCGGGCCACGGGTCGTCACCCGGGCGGCGGCCCCGCCCGCCACAGGGGTCCGAGTCGTACATCAGGTGGCCGACCAGCGGGTTGTCCGGGCGTACGGCGGTGAACACGCTCGTCGACCGGTCCAGGATGTACGCCTGCGCCTCGGCCACGTGGAAGTACATCCCGTGCAGGTGCAACGTCCCCTCCGACACCCGGCGGGCGACGCAGGGGTGGGCCATCAGGTGGTCGAGCTGCGTCATCACGTTGACGAGCGCGAGGCGTTCCAGGTCGTCGGCCACGGGGCGGTCGGCGAGCGCCACCTCGCCGCGGCCCAGCCTGCCGATCCGGCCCATCCTGGCCAGGCTGGGCCTGCCGTGCCGCAGCCACCTGGCCAGCGGGGTCTGGGCGCCGGGATCGTGGTCCGAGCCGAGCAGGGCCTGCATCGCGCCGCAGCCGGAGTGGCCGCACACGGTGATGCTGGAGACCCGCAGCACGTCCACCGCGTACTCCACCGCCGCCGCCACCGAGTCGCAGGACGCCTCCGAGCCGGGCGGCGGCATCAGGTTGCCGACATTGCGCACGGTGAACAGGTCGCCGGGACCGCTGGAGGTGATCATGCTGGTCACCAGGCGGGAGTCGGCGCAGGTCAGGAACAGCTGGCCGGGTGACTGGCCTTCCCGGGCCAGCCGCGCCAACTCCTCGCGGACCAGCGGCGCGGTGTTGCGCTGGAATGCGGTGACACCGCCGAGAAGCTGGCCGCCGCTGGTGGCCGGGGTGCTCGCGGGGCGGGTGCAGTGGTGGTTGCGCCACGGGGTCCAGGGCCGGCAGGCGTGCGCGCTCACCGGCTCGCTGACGATCCGTCCGGCCCCGTCACCCAGGACCGCCCGGCCGCCGCGCAACCGGTGCCGCGTGCTCCACCCGTTCAGCGCCTCGTACGCCGCGTGGTCCATGAAGGAGCCGTCCAGCTCCACGATCACGTTGGCGCCCTCGGGCAGCTGGGCGAAGGCCCGGGTCAGCCGCGGGACCGCCAGGAACGTCAACTGCCCCGTCACCCGCACCCGGTGGCACCCGGGCTCGCGCACGATCGTGATCCGGGTCCGGGTCAGCCGGCGCAGGGCAAGGAAGACGGCGACCGCGACGCCCGCCACCAGTCCCTGGAGCACTCCGAACAGCACCACCGCACCGACCGTGGCCGCGTACACCGGGAACTCGCGGTGCCGCTGGACGTGCCGGATGTGGGCGAAGTTCACCATGCGCACCCCGACCAGCATCACCAGCGCGGCCAGGGCCGCCAGCGGGATGGCGTCGAGAGCCCTCGCGGCCAGCGCGGCGCACAACACCATCCACACGCCGTGCAGCACGGTGGCGGCCCGGGTACGGGCGCCCGCTTCGACATTGGCGGAACCGCGGATCGCGCCGCCCGCCACGGGCAGGCCGCCGAGCAGGCCCGACACCGTGTTGGCCACGCCCTGGCCGAGCAGCTCGCGGTCCAGGTCCGCCGGCGGGGGCGCATGCGGGGCCGGGCGCTTGGCGCGCAGGGTGTCCACCGCGACGGCCGACAGCAGGGACTCCATGCCTGCGACCAGGGTGACGGTCAGCACGGCGGCCGCCAGGACCGGCACCGGCGCGGCGGGCAACTCGGGCAGCGCCGGTGCCTGCCAGGTGGGCAGCTGGACCCGCGGCATGGACTGGCCCGCGCTCGCCGCGGTGGCCAACGCGACCGCCGCGAGCGGGGCGGGGATCGCCCGCAGCCGGGTGAAGGAGCCGCGCAGCCCGGGCCAGCCCAGGACGACGGCCACGGTCAGGGCGCCGATGACGGGTGTGGTGGGGTGAGCGACCATCAACTGTTCGGGCAGCGCCCGGATGTTCTCGAGCGCGGAACTCTGCGGGCTGCCACCGAGCACCACATGGAGCTGGCCGAGCGCGATGACCGTACCGATCCCGGCGAGCATGCCGTGCACGACGGCGGGACTGAGAGCGAGGGCAGCCCGCGCCACCCGGAGCGTGCCCAGCAGTATCTGGGCGAGCCCCGCGAGCACGGTGACCGCGCAGGTGGCGGGCCAGCCGTAACGGTGCACCAGATCGGCGGTGACCACGACCAGGCCGGTCGCCGCACCGCTGACCTGGAGCGGGGCGCCGCCGAGCGATCCGGCGACCAGGCCGCCGACGGCCGCAGCGATCAGACCCGCGTGCAGGGGCGCCCCGGTGACCAGCGCGATACCGAGCGACAGCGGCACGGCGATCAGGAAGACCGTGATCGACGCCGCCAGGTCGGACCGGTGGACTCTCATGCTTTTCCCCTCCATTCCCCTCCGCTGCACAAGTGCGCGTAAATGGAGAGTAATGGATCGATTGCGGAGAGTGAAGTCCAGAGGTCGAATCAGTGGGTGATTTACCGCGATCGAGTGAATTATCAGGTGAGGCTATGGGCTTCCTGGTGACCATGAGTGATGGACGCGTTGATCACGCCCGGTCGGCGCCCTCGGGCCGGCGCCCTCGGGTCGGCGCGCCCCGTCCAGTGGGCCCGGCTCTGTGGGCCCGGCTCCGTAGGCCCGGTTCAGTGGGCACTCGACTGGCTCAGCAAGGATTCGCTGAGTACGAACCCGGGGTCGATCTGGGCCGCGAGATCCAGGCCGGTCCGCTCGTTGCCCCAGCTCTCGGCGTTGCGGCGGTGGAAGTGGACCATCTGCTCGGTGTAGCGCCCCCAGTCCCTGGCGGCGTACCCGGTGTCGGCACGGGCGTGCAGCGTCCGCAGCGCCTCGCGGTTGGCCTCCTCCAGCAGCCCGAACCGGGGCGGGCGGCCCTTCTCCATGGCCCGAACCCACTCCGAATGGCCGACAGTGACCAGTAGGTCGTCGCCCACCTCGGCGCGCAGGAACGCGATGTCGTCCACGCCCTGCACCTTGTTGCCGACCACCGCCAGGGCCACCCCGAAGTCGCGGGCGTACTCGGTGTACTGCCGGTAGACCCCGACCCCCTTGCGGGTCGGCTCCACCACCAGGAAGGTCATGTCGAAGCGGGTGAACAGGCCCGAGGCGAAGGAGTCGCTGCCGGCCGTCATGTCCACCACCAGGTATTCGCCGCGGCCGTCCACCAGATGGTTCAGGCACAGCTCCACCGCGCCGACCTTGGAGTGGTAGCAGGCGACGCCCAGGTCGGACTCGGCGAACGGACCGGTCACCATCAGTCGCGCCTCGCCCTCGTCCAACGGCACGCGGCGGGCGCACGCGGTGTAGACCGGGTTGTCCTCGGACAGCCGCAGCAGCCGCGAGCCGCGGCCCGGCGGGGTCGTCTTGATCATTGCCTCGGCGGAGGCGATCCGCGGGTTGGCGCCGCGCAGATACTCCTTGATCTCCGGCAGGTGCGCGCCGAGCGCGGGCAGCGCGGCGGCCTCGTCCTCGTCCAGGCCCAGCGCCGGGCCGAGGTGCTGGTTGATGTCCGCGTCGACGGCGGTCACCGGGATTCCCTCGGCGGCCAGGTGGCGGATGAAGAGGGAGGACAGCGTGGTCTTGCCGCTGCCGCCCTTACCAACGAAAGCGATCTTCATGTTCGGTGAGCGTAGCGGCGCGTGATCGGACGGCACGGGATTGGAGTGGGCAAGGCCACTCGTTCGTGGTCGTGCCCGGGTGCGGGTGGTGCGTAGGGTCGTGCCATGGCTACCAACGCAGCTCCCTCGTCAGGCTCCGGACAGGCCGATCCGCTGGCCGTTCTCGGTGCTCTGCCGGGCGTGCCGGAAGCGGTGGACTCCGTACGGCGGGCGGTGGACCAGGTCTACGGGCACCGCGTGATGCGCCGCCGGTCCCAGGAGGTGGCGTCCGAGGCGGCCCTGCGCGGCGCCCGGGCGTCCGCGGCGCTGGCGGGCGCCGACTGGCCGCTGGAGGAGGTACGCCGGCGCAGCGACTTCTCCGCCGACGACGAGGCCCGCACCGTCGGCGCGGCGCTGCGGCTGACCGCCGAGGCGGGACAACTCCTGGGGATCTGGCGGCAGTCACCGGTCCAGGTGCTGGCCCGGCTGCACCTGCTGGCCGCCGGCGGGTCGGTGGACGAGCCGACGATCGGCCGGCCCCGGCTCGCGGGGGAGAAAGTCGCCGAACCGGTGCTGGACATCGCCGAGATACCCCTGCCCGGCCCGGACGAGGTCGCCGCTCGGCTCGACGGGCTCGCCGAACTGCTGCGGGCCGGCTCCGCGGCGCCCGCGCTGGTGGTGAGCGCGGTTGTGCACGGCGAACTGCTGTGCCTGCGGCCCTTCGGCTCCTTCAACGGCCCCGTCGCCCGGGCCGCCGAACGCGTCGTCCTGGTCGGCAGCGGCCTCGACCCCAAGTCGATCTGTCCCGCCGAGGTCGGGCACGCCGAACTCGGCCGGGCCGGCTATCTCAAGGCCCTGGAGGGTTACGCCTCCGGCACCCCCGACGGAATGGCCGAGTGGATCACCCACTGCGGCCGGGCGCTGGAACTGGGCGTACGGGAGAGCGTCGCTGTCTGCGAGGCCCTGCAGCGCGGCGCGGCCTGAGCGATGGGCCGGGAAGGACGCCCGCGGCCGGCCGCGGGCGCGAGCACGTGACAACCCGTCGCTGTCGCTCGGTCGAGGACCACGGTCCTCCCGGGAGCCGGTGGCGGCGGGCCTCGGAAAGGACTGCGGCGGCACCTTGGGGATGCCGCCGCCTGCACGTCCGTCGGGTTACCAGTGCGTGCTCGATATGTGCCCATCAGGTCGGGTGCTTTGCCCGTCACCTGGTGCGGCTGGCCCGGTTGGCGGGTCGGCTACGCGTGGGTGCCCGATTTTCATGCCTCGGTCCGTGGGGCCATCTGCTGTGAACTCGGTCTTCCTCTCGGAACTCCGTGGTCTCGCGGGCCGCTACGTCCTTTCTACCGCTGGTGTGCGATAAGCGGAACCCTTGGCTGCACTTTTTACTTTTCATTTCAGACGTGTCATTCAGGACACAATCATCGGCCGACGACGGCGCGACGCCAGCCACACCAGCCCGGCGGTGGCGGCCGCCGCTCCGACCGCGGCGACGGCGAGCACCGGGGCCGACGGCATCGGCAGCGCGGGGATGCGCTGATTGAGCCGCACCGGCCGGTTGAAGGTGAGTACCGGCCAGTCCCGGGCGACGGCCTCCCTGCGCAGCGCCCGGTCCGGGTTGACCGCGCAGGGATGGCCCACCGACTCCAACATGGGGATGTCGGTCACCGAATCGCTGTACGCGTAGGACCGCTCCAAGTCGTAGCCCTGCGACTGCGCCAGCAGTGTGATGGCCTCGGCTTTCGCCGGACCATAGACGTAATGTTCGATCTCCCCGTTGTACGCGCCGTTCTCCACCACCATCCGGGTGGCCACGACATGGTCGGCGCCCAGCATCTCCCCGATCGGCTCCACGACCTCGGACCCCGAGGCACTGACGATCACCACGTCACGGCCGGCCGCGTGATGCTCCTCGATGAGCGAGGCCGCCTCGTCGTAGATGATGGGATCGATGAGGTCGTGCAGGGTCTCCGCGACGATCTCCCGTACCTGCTGGACATTCCAGCCGCGGCACAGATCGGAGAGGTATTTGCGCATGCCTTCCATCTGGTCGTGATCGGCACCTCCGACCAGGTACACGAACTGGGCGTATGCAGTGCGCAATACCGCCCGCCTGTTGATGAGGCCGCCCTGGTAGAAGGAGCGTCCGAAGGCCAGGGTGCTGGACTTGGCGATCACGGTCTTGTCGAGATCGAAGAACGCCGCGGTGCGCGGTGGCAGGTGGTTTTCCACGGGACGAGCATAGGCAACCACCATTCGGCGTAAGCTCAGGCGCGTGGGTTTGCCTGAGAAGGCCATCGGGTACACCATGGAAGTCACGGATCGTTCGCGACCGTGCTAACCCGGTCTGGCTCCTCCCCCCCCGAGTCGGACCGTGGGGACGACCCCCGCTCTCCCCCCCGGCGGGGGTCGTCGCATGTCCGGATACATGTGGACGTCCTCGGGCGGGATTCGCTCCGTTTGTCACCGAGCCGATCATGACGCTCCCCTTCGTACGTGTGTGCGTTCCGCCGTGTACGACGAGTGACAGTCCGTAATCGTTACGGGGTCCGGGCGAACTCACCCTTCCGGGTGGTGGAGTTATCCACAATCGCCGAGTTGTCCACAGATTTCCAACCAAGATCATCCCAATTCCCCGTCGCTGTCCCAACCTGATCGCACGCGGTGCACACCGCGCTCGCATCTCGTACGACGGGGGACCGGATAAATGACAGGACACATGACACCGCCAGGTCGGCTGCCGGCCGTGGCGGAACGGAACCGCCGACCGCTGATTGTTACGCAAGACGAATCACTTCTCGACGATCTGCTCCGGCTGTGTGCCGCGGCCGGTACGGAACCGGAAGTCGTCTTCGAGCGGACTCCAGGCGCGACAACTTGGGACAACGCACCGCTTGTCCTTGTCGGAGCGGAAGCCTCCGGAAGAGTCCGCGGTATTGCCCGGCGCGCCGGTGTGGTGCTGGTCGGACGCAACCTCGACGACCACAAGGTCTGGCGCCAGGCGTTGAACATCGGCGCCGATCAGGTGGTCATGCTGCCCGACGGCGAGACCTGGCTGGCCGGCCGGATCGCCGACGTGGCGGAGGGGGCCGGCGAACCGGCGCTGACCGTCGGTGTCGTCGGCGGCCGGGGCGGTGCCGGGGCCAGCACCCTCGCCTGTGCACTGGCCGTCACCGCGGCTCGCGCCGGGCGGCGCACCATGCTCATCGACGGCGATCCGCTCGGTGGCGGCCTGGACATCCTGCTCGGTGCCGAACGCACGGCCGGCCTGCGCTGGCCCGATTTCGCCGACTCCCGCGGCCGGGTCAGCAGCGGAGCTCTGGAGGAATCGCTGCCCCGGCTGGACTCGCTCAGCGTCCTGAGCTGGGATCGCGGTGACACCGTGGTGGTGCCCCCGCAGGCGATGCGGTCCGTGCTCGGCGCCGCCCGCCGCCGCGGCGGCCTGGTCGTGGTCGACCTGCCCCGCCGGGTGGACGACACGATCGCCGAGACCCTGGCCCAGATCGACATCGGGCTGCTCGTGGTCCCGTGCGAGCTGCGCGCGGTGGCCGCCGCCGCCCGCGTCGCCGGTGCGGTGACCATGGTGCTCAAGGACCTGCGGGTCGTGGCCCGCGGACCGTCCGACGCGGGCTTGGACGACAGCGAGATCGCCCGCATGATCGGCCTGCCCCTGGCAGGCGAACTGCCCGACGAGCCCGCGCTCGCCGACGCCGTCACCGCGGTCCACCCGCCCGGCTCGACTCCCCGCGGACCCCTGGCCCGCTTCTGCGGCGCCTTCCTTGCGCAGGCGCTGCCCACCGGCGGGAGCGTGACCGTATGACCGCCGGACTCCTGGACGCCGTACGGCTGCGCCTGGCCGAGGACGGCGGCGAACCCACACCCGCCAGGGTCGCCGCGGCCCTGCGCGCGCAGGGCCGGCTGCTGGGCGACGCCGAGGTGCTCGGCGTGGTCGCCGCTCTGCGCTCCGAACTGGTCGGCGTCGGCCCGCTGGAGCCGCTGCTCGCCGACCCGGACGTCACCGACATCCTGGTCAACGCCCCGGATCAGGTGTGGATCGACCGCGGCCACGGACTGGAGCGCAGCGACGTGTCCTTCCCCGACACCGCCGCCGTGCGCCGCCTCGCGCAGCGCCTGGCGACCACGGCGGGCCGCCGGCTGGACGACGCCCGCCCATGGGTCGACGCCCGCCTCCCCGACGGCACCCGGCTGCACGCCGTGCTGCCCCCGGTCGTCGTCGGCTCACCCTGCCTGTCGCTGCGCGTGGTGCGCGCCCGGGCCTTCACCCTGGCCGAACTCGTCACGGCCGGCACGCTGGACCCGGACACCGTGGCGCTGCTGCGCGCACTTCTCGACGCCCGCCTGTCCTTCATGATCAGCGGCGGCACCGGCTCAGGGAAGACGACGTTGCTCAGCACGCTCCTGGGGCTGGTGGACCCGGCGGCGCGCATCGTGCTCGCCGAGGACTCCGCTGAACTGCGCCCGGACCACCCCCACGTGGTGCGCCTGGAGACCCGCCCGGCCAACCAGGAGGGCGCCGGCCGGGTCACCCTGCGGGACCTGGTGCGCCAAGCCCTGCGGATGCGGCCCGACCGTCTCGTCGTCGGTGAGGTTCGGGGTTCCGAGGTGACGGATCTCCTGGCCGCCTTGAACACCGGGCACGAGGGCGGCTGCGGCACTGTGCACGCCAACACGGCCGCGGACGTACCGGCCCGCCTCGAAGCCCTCGGCTCGACGGCCGGGCTGGACCGGGCGGCCCTGCACAGCCAGTTGGCCGCGGCCCTGTCGGTGGTCGTCCACCTGGCCAGGGACAGTTGCGGTCGGCGCCGGGTCGCCGAGATCCACGTCCTGCAACGGACTGCGGACGGCCTGGTGGTCACCGTACCGGCCCTGCTGCGCGATGCCCGCGGCCGAGTGGAGCGCGGCCCCGGCTGGCAGCGGCTGACCGCCCTGTGCACGGCGGGTGCGTCATGAGGGCCGGGGCCGACCCGCAGGCGCTGCTGTGGGCCGCGGTGCTGTGCGCCGGACTCGCCCTGGGCCTGGCGCGGGGCCGTGACGACACGGTACGCCGGGCGCGGTGGCTGACGGGTGGGGCGCGACCAAGGGGACAGCAGGCGCGTGTCTCCTGGGCGCGGTTGACCGCTCGGCTCGGGCAATGGCTGCGGACTCGGGGGCGGCCCGACATGGACGGGCACGGGGACCCGACCGGCGGAGCGGGAAGCGATGACGGCCCGGGCAGCGCAGGCGGCGCATCGGGCGCGCTCGCCGGAAGCCCGCGTGCCGAGGGCGTTGACGCCTCCCGGTCCGGCGGTACGGGCCTGCTGCGGCCTCATGGTGACCGGCGGTCGAGGGCCGAGCGGTCGGGCAGCGGACGCTCCGAGGCCTCCGAGGCACGAACATGGGCGCGCCCGGCGTGGTGGCCGGTGCCGGGGGTCGGGCCGGAGGCGTTGTGCCTGCCGGTCGGGGCGGTGCTGGCGCTGGTGACCCGTTCGCCGTTGCCGCTGGTGGCCGGCGCGGTGGCGGTTCCGCTGACCGGGCGGGCGTTGCGGCGGCGGTCCGAGCGGGCCGCTGCGGAGCGCCGGGTGACGGCCGTGGCCGCGCTGTGCGGGGCGGTGGCGGCGGACCTGCGGGCCGGGCGGCCACCGCACACGGCCCTGGGCGACGCCGTCGAGGCCGCGGGCTGGCCCGCCTCACCCGACCTCGCGGAGACCGGACGGCTGCTGTTGTCGGCGGCGCGCTTCAGCGGCGACGTGCCGGAGGCGCTGCGTGAGGCGTCACGGCTCCACGAGGGCGCCCACGGGCTCCTGGCGGCCGCCGCCTGCTGGCAGGTGGCCGTGGACGGCGGCGCGGGCCTTGCAGCGGCCCTGGACCGCGTGGCCGCCGCGCTGCGCGCCGAGGCCGACCAACGCGACGACCTGCGCGCACAGTTGGCTGGGCCCCGGTCCACCGCCGTGCTGCTCTCGCTGCTGCCGGCGTTCGGGCTGGTACTGGGAGCCGGGCTCGGCGCCGACCCGCCGAAGATCCTGCTGCACACCCCCGTGGGCATGGCCTGCCTCGTCACGGGTGGGCTGCTGGAGTGGGCCGGGCTGGCCTGGACCACCCGCATCATCCGGGGCGCCGAGGGCGGAACGGCCAAGCGGACGGTCGCCGTCGAGGCGCCGGAGCGGCGGCCGTCATGAGCGGCGCGCTTGTCCACAGCCTGGGGATGACGGCGGCGATTCTGCTCGGCACCCTCGCGGCGCTCCTGGCCGCAGCCGCCAGGTGGCGGGACGCAAGGGCCCGGTGGAGGGCCCGCGGGGTGATGGGGGCCGGAGCCGAACGGGCAGCGGAGAAGGGCCGGCCGGGCGGAGGGATCCTGCGCCGAATGGCGGGAGGCCGAGGGGCTCTCGGGGAGGACGCGCGGGACGAGCGAGTTCCTGGCCGCTCGTCCGGGACCGGTGGTGTCGGCCAGCCCGGTCGGTGGCCCGGAGTCGGGGCTGCGCGCGAGGAGACGCCGGAAGGCCAGGACGCCTGGCCGGGGTCGGCAAGGGACGGGCGAGCGCCGGGTTTGCGGCTCGCGGGCGGCACGGCGAGCGGCGAGCCGTCGAAGCGGGCGCGGCAGCGGAGCGGGCCGCGTGTTCGGCGAAGTGGTGGCGTCGGGACGGCGCGTCCCGTACGCCGGGTCCGGGCCGGTTCCGCGGGGCCGGCCGCCGTGCGGATGGGGGCGGCACAGGCCGGGGGAGAGGCTTCCGAGTACGGACGTTCGACCCCGAGCCCGGACCGGGCGGCCTTCGAACGCGGCGGCTCCGAAGTGACGGGCGCGGAACGGGCGGAGCGGGGTCGCGGGCGCCGCGTGCTGCGGCAGTGGGGGCCGGCGATCGGGGCGGGTACGGGAGTTGCCGTCCTGGTCGGCGGGTTGGCGGGCCTGCTGGGCGGTGTCGTGGCCGGGATCGGGCTGAGGATGTGGCTCGGACGACGCGAGCAGGCGACGCCGGAGCAGGTCGAGAGCGGCGGGCCCGATCCGGCCGAACTGCCGCTCTGCGCCGACCTGATGGCCGCCTGCCTCGCGGCCGGGGCGACTCCCGGGGAGGCGGCCGGGGCCGTGGGGCGGTGCCTCGGTGGGCCGCTCGGGGCGGCGCTGATACGGGCGCGGGCCGAGTTGCGGCTCGGAGCCGACCCGGGTGAGTGCTGGGAGCGGTTGGGCCGGGTGCCCGGCGCCCACGAGATGGGCCGCTGCCTGGCCCGGGCCTCCACGACCGGGACGGCACCCGTCGCGGAGATGGCGCGGTTGGCGGCCGACTACCGGGCGGCGCAGGCGCGTTCGGCGCTCGGCCGGGCCCGGAAGGCCGCGGTGCTGGCCACCGCGCCCCTGGGGGTGTGCTTCCTGCCCGCCTTTCTGCTGGTCGGTGTCGCACCGGTGGTGATGGGCCTGGCCGGGACGGTGCTGGGCGGCCGGGCCGGCTGAACGCCCGTACGCACGGCTTCCGAATCCCGGCCCGGCTCAACGGCCGCCGGGTGGCGGTCGGTTGCCCCCGGCCGGTACAGCGCACGGTCACTTCGCCCCCATGGCCTGCGCAATGGAACAGACCAACGGACACAGATCACATCGATCCAACACATCCGAAGAAACACCACAACAGGAGGAAATGATCATGAAGAAGAAGCTCGTGGAATGGCTGGGCCGGCGGGTGCGGCAGTGCCGTGCGGCGGCGGACGCCGGGATGAGTACGGCTGAGTACGCGGTGGGGACGATCGCGGCGTGCGGGTTCGCGGCGGTGCTCTACAAGATCGTGACGAGTGGGCCGGTACGGTCGGCGCTCACCGGGGTGATCGTGAAGGCGCTCCATGTTCCGTTCTGAGCGGTGCCGTTCCGGGCCACGCGGGCGGGACGGCGGTTATGTGACGGCCGAGACGGCGATGGTGATCCCGGTGCTGGTGGCGCTCACCGGGCTGCTGATCTGGGGCCTGATGGCAGCCGCCGCGCAGGTCCGGTGCATCGACGCCGCGCGGGCCGGGGCCCGCGCGGCGGCCCGGTCGGAGACCCCGGACGTGGTGCGGCGGATGGCCCAGGAGGCGGCCCCGGCCGGCGCGCGGGTGACGGTGGTGCGGGACGGGGACTTGGTCCGGGTGCGGGTCACGGTGCCGGTGCCGCGTTATCCGGTTCCGCTCGCCGCCGAGGCCGCGGCCCTCGCCGAGGACGCGGTGCCGTCGCAAGGGGCGGGGCCATGAGGGCGCGCCATGACGACCGGGGCTCGGCCACGGTGTGGTCGCTGGGGTTGATGGCCGTGCTCATCGCGGTCTTCCTGGCGGTGCTGCACCTGGACCGCGCCGTGATCGCCCGGCACCGGGCGGGCGCCGCCGCGGACCTGGCCGCCCTCGCCGCGGCCGACCACGCCCTAGACGGCCGGGCCACGGCGTGCGAGCTTGCCGCACGCGTGGCCCGGGCCCAGGGCGCAGTCCTCACGAGTTGCCAAGTGCAGGGGGAGGTCTCCGATGTCGTGGTGGGCGTCGGGAGGGCCCGGGTGAGGTCTCGGGCCGGTCCGCCGCAGGTCGGCTCAGTTGTCCCCGCGGGAGGGGCGCCCAGCCCCGTTCCCGCCGCGTTTCGAGCCGCGCCCGCCCGGCGTCCGGGAGCCGGGTACGGAGTCGCCCGGCCCTGGGCCGTTTCCGGAGGTCTCGGTGTCGGCCGCCTGCGGGTCCGGTCCCGTCCCGCCCTCCCCGGGGCCCGGGCCGCGGGCGGGGCCCCGACCGTCGTCCGCCCGGCGCTCGCCCCCGGCGTCCGTACCCGTCTCTCCCGGGGCGTCACCCGCGTCCGCGGCCTCCGCGTTGGCCCCGCCGTCGTCCGCGCCGTCGGAGCTCGCTCCGGCCGCCAGGAGGCAGTCGAGGAGGCGGACCGCGGCGGCCTTGTCGAGGGGGTCGTTGCCGTTGCCGCACTTGGGGGACTGGACGCAGGAGGGGCAGCCGAATTCGCATTCGCAGGAGGCGATGGCCTCCCGGGTGGCGGCGAGCCAGGAGCGGGCGGTGCGGAAGGCGCGTTCGGCGAAGCCGGCGCCGCCGGGGTGGCCGTCGTAGACGAAGACGGTGGGCAGCCCGGTGTCGGTGTGCAGGGGTATGGACACGCCGCCGATGTCCCAGCGGTCACAGGTGGCGAAGAGCGGGAGGAGGCCGATGGAGGCGTGCTCGGCGGCGTGCAGGGCGCCGGGCAGCTCCTCCGGGTGGATGCGGGCGGCGTCGAGTTGGGAGTCGGTGACCGTCCACCACACCGCGCGGGTGCGCAGCGTGCGCGGCGGCAGGTCGAGCCTGGTCTCGCCGAGCACCTCGTTGGTCAGCAGCCGGCGACGCAGGTAGGAGACCACCTGATGGGTCACCTCCACCGAGCCGAAGTGGATCCGGGCCTCGCCCCAGGGTTCCTCCAGCTCGTCGGACAGGACGCGCACATCGGTGGTGTCGCGGGCCATGGTGGAGTACGGCGGGTCGGCGCGTTCGACCAGGGCGACGCCGTCGTCCAGGTCCAGGCGCCGGACCAGGTACGTACGGCCCTGGTGGAGGTGGACCGCGCCGTCGTGGACCGTGGTGTGGGCGGAGGAGGCGTCCACCGTGCCCAGCAGGCGCCCGGTGGCGGCCTCGACGACCTGGACGGGCCGGCCGCCCTCGCCGCGGATGTCGGTGAGGTCGGCGGCGCGCTCGCGCCGGGTCCAGTACCAGCCGCCGGCCCGTCGCCGCAGCAGGCCGCGCTGCTCGAGTTGCGGCACCAGAGAGGCGGCCTCGGGGCCGAAGAGGGCGAGGTCGTCGTCGGTGAGCGGCAGCTCGGCGGCGGCCGCGCACAGGTGCGGGGCGAGGACGTACGGGTTGTCGGGGTCGAGCACGGTGGACTCGACGGGCCGTTCGAAGATCGCCTCGGGGTGGTGGACGAGATACGTGTCCAGGGGGTCGTCGCGGCCGACCATGACTGCCAGGGCGCCTTGTCCGGTACGGCCGGCCCGGCCCGCCTGCTGCCACAGCGAGGCGCGGGTGCCCGGGTAGCCGGCCAGCAGGACCGCGTCGAGGCCGGAGACGTCCACGCCCAGTTCCAGCGCGGAGGTGGAGGCGAGACCGAGGAGGCGGCCGGAGTGCAGGTCGCGTTCGAGGGTGCGCCGTTCCTCCGGGAGGTAGCCGCCGCGATAGGCGGCGACCCGGCCGGGCAGGGCGGAGTCGATCTCGGCGAGGCGTTCCTGGGCGATCAGGGCGACGAGTTCCGCCCCCCGCCGGGAGCGGACGAAGGCGACGGTGCGCACGCCCTGGAGCACCAGGTCGGTGAGGAGCTCGGCGGACTCGGCGGTGGCGGTGCGCCGCACGGGGGCGCCGTGCTCGCCGGACAGTTCGGTGAGCGGCGGCTCCCACAGTGCGAAGGCGAGTTCGCCGCGCGGCGAGGTGTCCTCGGTGACCTCGGCGACCGGCACCCCGGTGAGCAGGGTCGCGGAGCGCCCGGGGTCGGCGGCCGTCGCGGAGGCGAGCACGAAGACGGGCTCGGCGCCGTAACGAGCGCACACCCGCCGCAGCCGGCGCAGCACCTGGGCGACGTGCGAGCCGAAGACCCCGCGGTAGGTGTGGCACTCGTCGATCACGACGTAGCGCAGGCTGCGCAGGAAGGAGGACCAGCGGGCGTGGGCGGGCAGGATGCCGCGGTGCAGCATGTCCGGGTTGGTGAGCACATAGCTGGCGTACTGGCGCACCCACTCGCGTTCCTCGAAGGGCGTGTCGCCGTCGTAGACCGCCGGCCGGACCGCCGTGCCCAGGGGCGCGGCAAGGGCGCCGACCGCGCGGCGCTGGTCGGCGGCCAGCGCCTTGGTGGGCGCCAGGTACAAGGCCGTGGCGCCCCGTCCGGCGGCGGTCCCGCGCCCCTGCTCGGCGCCGTCCAGCAGCGCGCTGAGCACCGGCGCCAGATACGCCAGCGACTTGCCCGACGCGGTGCCCGTGGCCACCACCACGGATTCGCCGCGGGCCGCGTGACCTGCGGCGAGCGCCTGGTGCTCCCACGGCCGGTCGATTCCGGCGGCGGCGATGGCGGCGACGACTTCGGGCCGGATGGAGTCCGGCCAGGATGCATGACGGCCGACCCGCGGGGGCAGGTGCTCCGTATGGGTGATGCGTACGGCGCGGTCCGCCCCCGCCGTGAGCCGCTCCAGAGCGGTACGGGGGGACGGGCGGCCGTGCGCCGACTGCGGAAGATGATCCTGGGCCATCGGCACTCAGTGTGTCACCGGTGTGACGGACAATCGCAGTAAGGCGTCGTGCAGGCCCACCGCGAAGTGATTGAATGCCATCGCGGCTGCCGCTGCTTCCCCTGCCGCCGGTTGGGGAGGTGCCCCCGCTACCGTCGGTGGGGAGGCCCCTGGGGGCGCCGCGTCGATGCAAGGTGCTGGAGGATCCGTGGACCTGTCCCTGTCGACCCGAACCGTCGGCGATCGCACGATCGTCGAGGTCGGTGGCGAGATTGATGTGTACACCGCACCCAAGCTGCGGGAGCAGCTGGTGGAGCTCGTTAACGACGGGAGTTACCACTTGGTCGTGGACATGGAGGGCGTTGACTTCCTCGACTCCACCGGCCTGGGCGTGCTCGTCGGCGGGCTGAAGCGGGTGCGTGCGCACGAGGGATCGCTGCGTCTGGTGTGCAACCAGGAGCGCATCCTGAAGATTTTCCGTATCACCGGTCTGACCAAGGTGTTCCCCATCCACACCTCGGTCGACGAGGCTGTCGCGGCGACCGACTGACGACCGGCCGACGACTCGGACCACGTCGCCCGAGAGGGGCACCGGGCGGACCGCCCGTCCGGGCCCCTGTTGTGCCCACCCACAGGACCGGAGGGGGACCATGCCCACCGTAGAACTGCTCTTCAGCGCCCAGCCGGAGCACGTGCGCACCGCACGGCTCGTGGCAGCGGCCGTGGCGCGCAGGGCGGGGGTGGACGAGGCGGCTCTCGACGAGGTGCGGCTGGCGGTGGGCGAGGCCTGCAGCCGGGCCGTCGGCCTGCACCGAAGCAACGGGGTGGAGGCGCCCGTACAGGTGCGCCTCACCGAGGACGAGAAGAAGTTCTCCATCGAGGTGGCCGACGAGGTGCCCGGCACTGCCTCCGGCTCCGCACCCGACGGTCCCGACGACGCCGCCGACGACGAGGGCGAGATGGGCCTGGCCGTGATCAGCGGCCTCGTCGACGACTTCGAGGTCCTCGACGGCGACAAGGGCGGCGTCATCCGCATGAGCTGGCCCACGGTCGCTCCGTAGCCCTTACGCAGCCCTCCGGCCACTGCGACTGGGGCCTCCGGCCACTGCGGCCACTGCCGCGGCCCCTCTGAGCGGGCCGGCGGCTCGCGCCCTTCTGCGCCCGGCCGCCCGTGACATCCGTACGCCCGCACCCGTGGCCCGCGCCGAGCGGCTCTCCCCCAATTTGCTGCCGCGCAAAATCCCCTCTCTTCCTTTACCGTGGGAATTCCTTACGGGCACTCTTTTTTGATCATCGGGTGCTCCCTACAATCCGTCCATCTTGCTCAGCTCGCCTGAGCGCGCGGCTTGATCAGCCCGCGCGGCTTGAAACAGCCGTAGGAGGCCGCCAGGAGAGCCGCACGCCCATGCGCCAAACGTCAAGGAGGACGAATGGCGGGGCCACTCACCCCTCACTCCACGCTTGCCGCGGCGCCGGTTTTGACCAGCGGCAACCGGGCGCTGATATGGATCATCGCGGCCGTTGCGCTGGCCGCGCTCGCGGTCGCCGCGGTGCTGGTCCGTCAGGTGCTCGCGGCGGACGAGGGTTCCGATCGCATGAAGAAGATCGCCGCTGCCGTGCAGGAAGGCGCCAATGCCTATCTCGCACGGCAGTTCCGCACTCTGGGGATCTTCGCAGTCGTCGCGTTCTTCCTGCTCATGCTGCTGCCTTCGGACAATACATCGCAGCGAATCGGCCGATCGATCTTCTTTCTGGTGGGCGCGATCTTCTCCGCGGTCACCGGATATACCGGAATGCGGCTCGCGGTCCGCAGCAATGTGCGGGTCGCCGCCGCCGCGCGTGCGGCAACACCGGAACCCGGTGAACCCGCCAAAGATCTCACCCTCGTTTCCCACCGGGCCATGAAGATCGCATTCAGGACCGGCGGGGTGGTCGGCATGTTCACCGTCGGGCTCGGCCTGCTCGGCGCGTCCGTGGTCGTCCTGATCTACGCGGCCAACGCCCCCAAAGTCCTCGAAGGGTTCGGCTTCGGCGCCGCGCTGCTGGCGATGTTCATGAGGGTCGGCGGCGGCATCTTCACCAAGGCGGCGGACGTCGGGGCCGACCTGGTCGGCAAGGTCGAGAAGGGCATCCCCGAGGACGACCCCCGCAACGCCGCCACCATCGCGGACAACGTGGGCGACAACGTCGGCGACTGCGCCGGCATGGCCGCCGACCTGTTCGAGTCGTACGCGGTGACCCTGGTGGCCGCGCTCATCCTGGGCAAGGTCGCCTTCGGCAACGCCGGCCTCGCGTTTCCGCTGCTCATCCCGGCCATCGGCGTCCTCACCGCCATGGTGGGGATTTTCGCGGTGGCCCCGCGCCGCTCCGATCGTGGCGGGATGAGCGCCATCAACCGCGGCTTCTTCATCTCGGCGGTGATCTCGCTGGCCGGCGTGGCGATCGCCGTGTACTCGTACCTGCCGTCCTCCTACGCCCGCCTCAAAGGCGTCGGCAGCGACATCTCAAGCCACCCCGGCGACCCGCGCACCCTGGCGATCGTGGCGGTGGCCATCGGCATCGTGCTGGCCGCCCTGATCCAGCAGCTCACCGGCTACTTCACCGAGACCGCCCGGCGCCCGGTCCGGGACGTCGGCAAGACCTCCCTGACCGGCCCGGCCACCGTGATCCTGTCCGGCGTCTCGCTCGGCCTGGAGTCGGCGGTGTACTCGGCGGTGCTGATCGGCCTGTCCGTCTACGGCGCCTTCCTGCTCGGCGGCACCTCGATCTGGCTCGCGCTGTTCGCGGTGGCGCTGGCCGGCACCGGACTGCTCACCACCGTCGGCGTCATCGTCGCCATGGACACCTTCGGCCCGGTCTCCGACAACGCCCAGGGCATCGCCGAGATGTCGGGCGACGTGCACGGCGAGGGCGCGCAGGTGCTCACCGACCTCGACGCGGTCGGCAACACCACCAAGGCCATCACCAAGGGCATCGCCATCGCCACCGCGGTGCTGGCCGCCACCGCCCTGTTCGGCTCCTTCAAGGAGGCCATCGACACCGCCGTGGCCAAGGCCCATCCGGCCGCGTCCGACGCCCGCTGGCTCTCCTTCGACATCTCCCAGCCCAACAACCTGGTGGGCCTGCTCCTCGGCGCGTCCGTCGTCTTCCTCTTCTCGGGCCTGGCCATCAGCGCCGTCTCCCGCTCCGCCGGTTCGGTGGTCTACGAGGTGCGCCGCCAGTTCCGTGACCATCCGGGGATCATGGACGGCAGCGAGACACCGGAGTACGGCCGGGTGGTCGACATCTGCACCAAGGACGCGCTGCGCGAACTGGCCACTCCCGGGCTGCTCGCGGTCCTGGCGCCGGTCGCGGTCGGCTTCACCTTCGGCATCGGTTCGCTCGCCTCCTACCTGGCGGGAGCAATCGGCGCGGGCACCTTGATGGCGGTGTTCCTGGCCAACTCCGGTGGCGCCTGGGACAACGCCAAGAAGCTGGTCGAGGACGGTCATCACGGCGGCAAAGGAAGCGACGCCCATGCCGCCACCGTCATCGGCGACACCGTGGGCGACCCCTTCAAGGACACCGCCGGCCCGGCCATCAACCCGCTGCTGAAGGTGATGAACCTGGTGGCGCTGCTGATCGCGCCGGCCATCGTGAAGTTCAGTTACGGCGTGGACTCCAACCTGGCCGTCCGCGTCACCGTCGCCGTCCTGGCGATCGCGGTGATCATCGCCGCGGTGTTCGTCTCCAAGCGCCGCGGGATCGCCATGGGCGACCAGAGCGGCGGCGACAACGGCGAGGGAGGCAGTCCCGCGCCCTCGGAGAAGGGCCACACGGTGCCGGCCTGACCGCCGCCCCGCCGACTCGTCCGATCGCCGCCCGATCGCGCGTCCGATCACCTGCCCGGCCCGCCGCCCGGCCCACTCCCTGGAGGGTGCGGTCCCGCGGCGGGCCACTGTGAAGAACGACGGAAAATCGTATCAATACGGTCTCATCCGCCCCGGGGATTCGTGGTCGCCCCCCGACCTCCGTGTATGTTCCGGGGCCGGACGTGCGCCCGGTGCGCACGTCACGGGCAAGGGCGGCGAAGGGACGGACCGGTGAAGGCGACCACCAAGCTCTCGGCAGCGCTGTGCGGCGGTACGGCGCTGCTGCTGGCGCTCACGGGATGCGGCGGCGACAGCACCGGCAAGAAACGCGACACCTGGTCGAAGGGCGTGTGCGACCAGGCCGCCACCCAGTTCTCGCGCATCAATGAGGCGGGTACGGTGCTCAGCAAGGTGCCGGGCAACGCCGACCCGAAGACCGTCAAGGCAGCCGATTCGCAGAACTTCCAGGCGGTCTCGGCGGCCTTCACCTCGCTCGCGGGCATATTCAACGCGGCCGACCCGGCGCCGGGCAGCGACGGCCCCCAATACCAGAAGAACGCCGTCGCCGCCTTCACCGCCCTGTCCGGCAAGTACGCGGACCTGAAGAAGCAGGCCGACGCCCTGGACACCTCGGACCGCCAGAAGTTCGCCGACGGCCTCTCCTCGTTGTCCGCCGGCCTCAACGGGACCATCGCCCAGGGGCAGCAGCAGCTCAAGACGCTCAATGTCGGCGACATGGGCAAGGCCCTGGCCAAGCAGCCCGGCTGCCAGAAGATATCCGGCCCGTCCGCCCCCTCGGCTCCCTCATCCACGGCTTCCGCGACAGCCTCCGCCTCCTAGGACGCCCTCCGGCTCGGGACGCGTCGGCTCAGGACGCCTCCGCCCCGAGACGCCATCAGCCTCGGAACACAGCCGCCGTCGCAATGGACGTTCCCCCGCTTCCTGACCCTTCCGGAGGCCGGCCCGCACCTCTGGCGTCGTCCCGCGCCGCCGCCCGGACCCGCGTCCGCGACAATGGCGCCGTGAGTACGCCCCTCCCCACCCCCGCCGGTGCCGCCCTGCTGCGTGACGACCTGCGGGCCGCCGCCTTCACCGCCGACGGCTGCCTGGACCTGCTGGGCGCCGTCGCCTATGCCGCGCTCTCCCGTGCCGAGACCGTGCCCGCCCTGCGCGCCACCAGGGGCGGCAGCCCGCTGGAGACGCTGGTCCGGCTCTTCCTGCTCCAGCGCCCGGTCCGCCGCGACCGGGCCGCCGCCGCACTGAAGCACCTCGACCGGTACGAGGCCGACGGCTGGCTGCAGCGCGACGGCGACGAGGTACGCGCCACCGTGGACGTACGCCCCTACGCCGGCGACGGCGGCGAGGACTGGTGGATCGTCTCCGACCTGGGCTGCTCGGTGGGCGGCGCGGCCGGCATCGGGGGCGGGGCCGGGACCGCCCCGGCCGCGGCGCGCGCCGACCTGGTGCTCGGTGTCGGGGGCGCCTCCACGACGCTGGCCGGGATCACCGTGCGCACCCCGGTGACCTCCGCGCTCGACCTCGGCACCGGATCCGGCGTCCAGGCGCTGCACGCCTCCCGGCACGCCACCCAGGTCACGGCCACCGACCTCAACCCCCGCGCCCTGCGATTCGCCGCCTTGACGCTCGCTTTGTCCGGCGCCCGCGAGCCCGATCTGCGCCAGGGCAGCCTGTTCGAGCCGGTCGGCGAGGACCGGTACGACCTGATCGTCTCCAACCCGCCTTTCGTGATCTCCCCCGAGGGGGCCGGTGAGCGGCTCACGTACCGGGACGGCGGAATGGCCGGCGACGAGTTGTGCCGCACCTTGGTGCGGCGCAGCGCCGACCACCTCAATGACGGCGGTTTCTGCCAGCTCCTGGCCAACTGGCAGCACGTCGAGGGCCAGGACTGGCGTGACCGGCTCGCCTCCTGGGTGCCGGCCGGCTGCGACGCCTGGATCGTGCAGCGCGAGGTGCAGGACGTCGCCGAATACGCCGAATTGTGGCTGCGCGACAGCGGCGACCACCGCGGCGACCCGGCGGCGTACGCGGCGCGTTACGACGCCTGGCTGGACGCTTTCGAGCGCGGCAAGGTGAGCGGTATCGGCTTCGGCTGGATCACGGTGCGCAAGTCCGGCGCTGACCAGCCGTCGGTCACTGTCGAGGAGTGGCCGCACGCGGTCGAGCAGCCGCTCGGCCCGCACATCGCGGGCTGGTTCGCCCGGCAGGACTTCCTGCGCGCCCATGACGACGCGGCGTTGCTCGGCGCACGGTTCGTGCTCGCTCCCGACGTCGTGCAGGAGCAGGTGGGGCTGCCCGGCGCCGAGGACCCCGAGCACGTGGTGCTGCGTTCGGCGCACGGAATGCGGCGGGCGACGAAAGTCGACACAGTGGGCGCGGGTTTCGCCGGGGTGTGCGACGGCAGCCTGCCCGCCGGGCGGATCGTGGACGCCATCGCCCAGCTTCTCGGCGAGGACCCGGTGGTGCTGCGCGACCGTACGCCCGAGTCGATCCGGCTGCTGGTCGAGCAGGGCTTCCTGGAGCCGGTCGGCGACTGAGCCGGCCGGCTCAGTCGCCGGGCGCGCAACGGCCGGCGGGTCAGTACAGGTTCCGTACCACCGTCCACGCCACGGCGGCGACCAGCAGCGCCTGCTGCGCCCTGACGCCGAGCACCAGCCGCCAATGGCGCCCGCGCAGCCCCTCGGCGAGCCAGCGGCCACCTGCCCAGGCGATCACCGGGAGCAGCACGAACAGCAGCGCGTTCTCGTGGAAGGCGCGCACCGGCTCGCGGTGCAGCAGGTCGTACGCGAGCCGGGTGCCGCCGCACACCGGGCACAGCAGCCCGGTCGCCCAGTTGAACGGGCACCGCGGCAGCCAGTGGCCGCCCTGGTGGGGGTCGGTGCCGTAGAGCCCGTACGCCGCGGCGGCGCCGGCGGCCAGGGTGGCCAGCGGCGCCACGGCCGGGTGCCGCAGTACGGCGGGCCCGCGCCGCGCCTGCGCGGATCCGGACATCCGTCCCCCCATTCGGCCCCGCCCGGGGGTGTGCCCCGCGACCCCTGCTCCCGTCAGGGCGACTGTACGACCGTACGGCCGGCTGCGTCCCAAGGGGCGCGGTCGTTCCGGTCACCACCGGGCCGTCTGGGTGCCGGGTCCGGTCACTCTTCCGGGGCCGGCCGAGGCGTCCAGCGGACGTCCAGAAGCGCGGGATCGAAAGGGGCGCGTGTCGAGCGCCCCTCGGGAAGCGGGCGTACGACCACGCGCTCGATCACCGCGGAGATCGCGATCCGCTTCTGCCGCAGGTCGAACTCCGTCCACCGCTGCCGGGTGAAGCCGCCGAGCAGCGGATCCGGCCAGGTGCCGGGCTCGCCGGGGCCGCTGCCGTACCGCCGCTCCAGCTCGTCCAGCACCATTGCGGTGATCGTCGCGTCCACCAGGTCCATCCGGCGGGCGAGCCCGCGGCAGCTGCCCGAGGCGCAGGCGTACGAGCCGTGCGGGGTGCCCCGGGTGACGGGGTTGCCCACCAGGGTGGCGCCGCACTCCCGCCCGTCGGCGCCGGGGCGGCCGCAGCGCAGGAAGCCCGACAGGACGTACTTGCGGCCCTGCGGGCCCTTCCCGCGGGCGCCGGAGGGGCCGGAAGGGCCCGAGGCACCGGAGACGCCCGATGTGCCTGGGGCATCTGGGCCACCTGAGGCATCGGAAGCATTCGCGGCGCGCTTTGCCGCGCCCGGCGTGCGCCCCCGCTCGTACCGGCGCATCACCCGCAGCCACTCCTGCGGTGTGGCGATCGTCTCCCAGCCGCCCACCACCGGCTCTCCCGTGGCGGGGTCGCGGACGAGTTCGCCGCCAAGGATGCGGTAACCGCACACCGCCGGATTGCTGACCATGTTCCGGACGGTCGTACCGGTCCAGATGCCGCCCCTGACGGTCGGCACCCCCTGCTCGGCGAGCCACCGGCTGACCGTCTGCTCCGACTTGCCTGCCATGATCATTTCAATTGCGCCGCGCAGGTAGGGCGACTCGGCGGGATCGAGCAGGTGATTGTGCGGACGGCCGCCCGTGAGGTCCCCGGCCAGCCACCCGAAGCGGCGGTGACCGCCGCTCTGCCGCCCGGCGGCGGCCCGCTCGCGGACCCCCTCGGCGGCACTCCCCGGCGGTGTGGCATTGTCGGCAGGCGCGGCACCGAGCGGTGCGGTGTCCGGTGCGCAGCGGTGGTCGCTGTGGCGGTCGGCGTGGGTGAATTCACGCGCGATCTGCCATGTCGACGTAGCCTTCATGGGGACCCCGACGGTGTGTACTGTAATGGTTAGAACATACATCGGGTTACCGTTCGAGTGGCGTTGTGGACTTTCCCCGTTTGACACGGGGCCGGGAGGTACGGTCACACTCCGCAGCGACACCCCTTCGACCCGGAGAGAAGAGCGAAGTTGTCCCCGACCCGCGAGACCGCACCAGGCGGACGCCGACTCGTGATCGTCGAGTCGCCCGCCAAGGCGAAGACGATCAAGGGCTACCTGGGCCCCGGCTATGTCGTCGAGGCCAGCGTCGGGCACATCCGCGACCTCCCCAACGGGGCCGCCGAAGTGCCGGCGGAGTACAAGGGCCAGCCCTGGGCGCGCCTCGGCGTCAATGTGGACAGCGATTTCCAGCCGATCTACGTCGTCAACGCCGACAAGAAGGCACAGGTCAAGAAGCTCAAGGATCTTCTCAAGGAGTCGGACGAGCTATTCCTGGCCACTGACGAGGACCGTGAGGGCGAGGCCATCGCCTGGCATTTGCAGGAAATCCTCAAGCCCAAGGTTCCGGTGCACCGGATGGTGTTCCACGAGATCACCAAGGACGCCATCCAGGAGGCCGTCCGCAATCCGCGGGAACTCAACAAGCGTCTGGTCGACGCCCAGGAGACCCGCCGCATCCTCGACCGGCTGTACGGCTACGAGGTCTCCCCGGTGCTGTGGAAGAAGGTCATGCCGCGGCTGTCGGCGGGCCGCGTGCAGTCCGTCGCCACGCGTCTGGTCGTCGAGCGCGAGCGCGAGCGGATGGCCTTCCACACGGCCGAGTACTGGGACCTGGTCGGCACCTTCGGCACCGGCCGGGGCGGCGATTCCTCCGACCCGTCCACCCTCACCGCGCGGCTCACCGCCGTGGACGGCCGCCGTGTCGCCCAGGGCCGCGACTTCGACCCGGCCACCGGCGCCCTCAAGCAGGGCGCCCAGGTGCTGCACCTGGACGAGGCCGCCGCCCGCGCCCTGGCCGCCGCACTGGCGGACAGCCGGTTCGAGGTGCGCGGCGTGGAGTCCAAGCCGTACCGCCGCTCCCCGTACGCGCCCTTCCGCACCACCACCCTCCAGCAGGAGGCGTCGCGCAAGCTCGGATTCGGCGCCAAGGCCACCATGCAGGTCGCCCAGAAGCTGTACGAGAACGGCTTCATCACCTACATGCGTACCGACTCCACCACGCTGTCGGAGACCGCGGTCACCGCGGCCCGCGCCCAGGTGGCGCAGCTCTACGGCGCCGGCTACCTGCCGGACAAGCCGCGGGTGTACGCCGGCAAGGTGAAGAACGCGCAGGAGGCCCACGAGGCGATCCGCCCCTCCGGCGACCGCTTCCGCACCCCCGCCGAGACCGGCCTGACCGGCGACCAGTTCCGGCTCTACGAGCTGATCTGGATGCGGACCGTGGCCTCCCAGATGAAGGACGCGGTCGGCCAGTCCGTCACCGTGCGGGTCGGCGGCACCTCCGCCGACGGCCGGGACGCCGAGTTCGCCGCCTCCGGCAAGATCATCACCTTCCACGGCTTCCTGAAGGCGTACGTCGAGGGCGCCGACGACCCCAACGCAGAGCTCGACGACCGCGAGCGCCGGCTGCCGCAGGTCACCCAGGGCGACCCGCTGACCGTCGAGCAGATCACCGCCGATGGCCACTCCACCAAGCCGCCCGCCCGCTACACCGAGGCGTCGCTGGTCAAGGAGCTGGAGGAGCGGGAGATCGGCCGCCCGTCCACGTACGCCACCATCCTGGGCACGATCCTGGACCGCGGGTACGTGTTCAAGAAGGGCACCGCCCTGGTGCCCACCTTCCTGTCCTTCGCGGTGGTCAACCTGCTGGAGAAGCACTTCGGCCGGCTCGTCGACTACGACTTCACCGCCTCCATGGAGGACGACCTCGACCGGATCGCCCGCGGCGAGGCCCAGTCCGTGCCGTGGCTGCGCCGCTTCTACTTCGGTTCCGACGAGGGCATGACCGACGCCGTGCCGTCCGCCGCTGCCCGCAACGGCCACCGCGACCACCTCGGCGGCCTCAAGGAGCTGGTCGAGGACCTCGGCGCCATTGACGCGCGCGAGATCTCCTCCTTCCCGGTCGGCAACGGAATCGTGCTGCGCGTCGGCCGGTTCGGGCCGTACATCGAGCGCGGCGACAAGGGCGAGGAGGGGCACCAGCGCGCCGACGTGCCCGCCGACCTGCCGCCGGACGAGCTCGGCGTGGAGTACGCCGAGGAGCTGTTCGCCCGGCCCACCGGCGACTTCGAACTGGGCACCGACCCGGAGACCGGCCGCCCCATCGTCGCCAAGGACGGCCGTTACGGGCCGTACGTCACCGAGGTGCTGCCCGAGGACACCCCCAAGACCGGCAAGAACGCGGTCAAGCCGCGTACCGCGTCGCTGTTCAAGTCGATGTCCCTGGACACCGTCACCCTGGAGGACGCGCTCCGGCTGATGTCACTGCCCCGCGTGGTCGGCACCGACCCGGAGGGCGTGGAGATCACCGCGCAGAACGGCCGCTACGGGCCGTACCTCAAGCGCGGCACCGACTCGCGGTCGCTGGAGAGCGAGGACCAGCTCTTCACGATCACCCTCGACCAGGCGCTGGCGATCTACGCCCAGCCGAAGGCGCGGGGCCGCGCCGCCGCCAAGCCGCCGCTGAAGGAGCTGGGCACCGACCCGGTCAGCGAGCGTCCCGTGGTGGTCAAGGACGGCCGCTTCGGCCCGTACGTCACCGACGGGGAGACCAACGCGACGCTGCGGCGCGAGGACGACGTGGAGACCATCACGCCCGAGCGCGGCTACGAACTGCTGGCGGAGAAGCGGGCGAAGGGCCCGGTGAAGAAGACGGCGAAGAAGGCCCCCGCCAAGGCCGCCGCCACGAAGACCGCGGCCAAGAAGGCACCGGCGAAGAAGGCGGCCGCCAAGACCGCGGCGAAGAAGACAAGTACGAGCACCTCCGCCGCGAAGAAGACGGCCGCCACCAAGAAGGCGTCCTCGGCCAAGGCGTCCTCCTCGCCGGAGTGACGGAGCACGCCGGCCCGGGACACCGCGCGAGCGGATCCAGGGCGGGCGTATCCGGGGCCGGCGGGAGCCTTCCGGCCGGTCCGCGGGTGGTTCCGGACCGGGGACGCGGACGCGGTACGGAGCGCCCCGTACGCGCCGGGGCGGGCCGTACCCGGAGGTCACCGCGGGGTCGGGGGGTTTTCCACAGGCGGGGGGCGTGGGTTTGGGCTGGCCGGATAGGCTGTCAGGATGACGCGATCCGAGCAGCCAGGGCAGCCCGCTGAGGTCAGCGAGGCGTTCGCCGCTGAATTGGCGGCGGACTCCCGTGAGCGTGCCGTGGGGGCGCTGCTCAAGATTCCCGCCCTGCGCAAACTGTGGGGTGCGCAGCTCACCGGGGCCGTGGCCGACCGCCTCGGCCTGCTGGTGCTGCTCGTACTGACCGTGCAGGCCGCTTCCGGCGCGGGCGCGTTCGGCGGCCACTACCGGGGCATCGCGATCGCCGCTGCGCTGGTGTTCGCCGCGCGCATCGTCGTGGCCGGAGTGTTCGGGGCCGCGCTGGTCGGCCCGCTCTCCGCGCTCACCTCAGGCAAGGGCCCGCTGGACCGGCGCTGGACCATGATCGGCGCCGACGGCCTGCGACTGGCGCTGTTCATCGTGGCCCCGCTGTGGATCACCTGGGTGCCCGATTCGGCGTACATCTGGCTGCTCGTCACCGTCTTCGTCACCGGAGCGGCCGAACGGGTGTGGACCGTCGCCAAGGACGGCGCCGCGCCCGCGCTGCTGCCCGCGCCGGGCGACACATCGGTCCGGCCCGCGCCCGACCACCTGGCCACCCTGCGCCGGCTGGACCTGCGCACCAACTTCGTGGCGCTGCCGGCCGCCGCGGCGGCCCTGGTGCTCGTCACCCTGGTCAACACGCTGATCGCAGTGGGCGTCGACTGGTTCGACCTGCACCAGGCCGCCCTGTCGTCGTACGTCACCGCCGGGCTGTTCTCCGCCTCCATGGCCGTGCTCTACCTGCTGGAACTGCCCTCGGACAGCGCCGCGCGTCCGCACTCGCCCCTGGACGCGCTGCGCCGCCCCAAGGGCACGGCCGGACAGGAGAAGGGCCGGACCGGCGTGCTGCCGCTGCTGGTGGTCGCCACCGCAGCGGTCGCGGGCGGGATCGGCGCCGCGGTGGCGGTCGCCGTGCTGCTCGCCGGCGACCTGGGCTTCGGCCCGACCGGATTCGGCCTGCTCGTCCTGGCGTTGACCGCCGGCACCGTGATCGGCATCCGGGTCGCCCCGCACACCCTGCCCGGCCTGTCCCGGCGGCGACTGCTGTCGCTGGCCATCGGCGTCACCGGCGTCGCCCTGCTGCTGACCGGCCTGGTGCCGGACCAGACCACCGTGCTGCTGCTGGCCCTGCTGGCGGGCATCGCCGCGGGCGTCACCGCGCACGCCGGGCACGTCCTGGTCGAGCAGGAGGCCGAGGAGCCGCACGGGGACCGCGCCGTGGAGCACCTGCGGGCCGTGTCCTTCGCTGTGGTCGGTGTCGCGGCGGTTGCCGCGCCCCTGGTGGCCGGCGCGATCGGCCCGCACCGCGTCCACAACGGCCACTTCACCTTCGCGCACGGCGGCGCCGCGTACACGCTGATGCTGGTCGGCGCGCTGCTGCTGCCGGTGGCCGCGCTCGTCCTGGGCCGCACCGACGACCGCGCCGGTGTGCCGCTGCGCCGCGACCTGCGCGAGGCCGTCCGCGGCGGCGAACCGGCCGCCGCGCCCGCCGCCGACGGCTTCTTCCTGGCCATCGAGGGCGGCGACGGGTCCGGCAAGTCCACGCAGGTCGAAGCGCTCGCCGAGTGGATCCGCGGCAAGGGCCACGAGGTCGTGGTCACCCGCGAGCCGGGCGCCACCGCGATCGGCAAGCGACTGCGCTCCATCCTGCTCGACGTGTCCTCCGCGGGTATTTCGCCGCGCGCCGAGGCGCTGCTGTACGCCGCCGACCGCGCCGAGCACATCGACACCGTCGTGCGGCCCGCGCTCGCCCGCGGCGCCGTCGTCATCTCCGACCGCTACATCGACTCCTCCGTCGCCTACCAGGGCGCCGGCCGCGACCTGGCGCCCACCGAGATCGCCCGCATCTCCCGCTGGGCGACCGGCGGCCTCGTCCCCCACCTGACGGTGCTGCTCGACATCTCGCCCGAGGCAGCCCGGGAGCGGTTCACCGACGCCCCCGACCGCCTGGAGTCCGAGCCCGCCGAGTTCCACCAGCGGGTGCGGGCCGGCTTCCTGACCCTGGCCGCCGCCGATCCCTCGCGGTATCTGGTGGTCGACGGCGCCCAGCCGCCGGAGGAGGTCACCACGGTCGTACGGCACCGGCTGGACCGGATGCTGCCGCTGTCCGAGCAGGAGATCGAGGCCCGGGCCGAGGCCGAGCGCAAGGCCGCCGAGGAAGCGGCCCGCAAGGCGGCGGAAGAGGCCGCGCGCAAGGCGGAGGAGGAGCGCCTCGAGCGCGAGCGGCAGGCCCAACTGGAGAAGCTGCGCCGGGAGGAAGAGGAGCGGCGGCTCGCCGCCGAGGAAGCCGCCCGGCGGGAGATCGCCGAACGCAAGGCCGCGCAGGAGGCCGAGGAAAAGCGGCTGCGCGAGGAGGAGGCGGCCCGCAAAGCCGCCGAGGAGGCCGCCCGCCGCGAGGCGGAGGAGGCCGCCCACGCCGCCGAGCAGGAACGTCTGCGGCGCCTCGCGGCCGAGCAGACCCGGCTGCGCGCCGAGGCCGAGGAACGCCGCCAGGAGAAGCAGCGCAAGGCCGAGGAGGCGCTGCTGCGGGCCGAGCAGGCCCGTACCGCGGCCGCTGCCGCCGCCGCTGCGGCGGCAGCCGAGCAGAGCGCGTCCGACGCCGAGAAGACGGCCGAACTGCCGCCCCCGGCGCCTGACGTCTCCTCCGGCGAGGCGACGACCGTCATGACCCCTGTGCCCGCCGAGGGCAGCCCGGCGGAGGAGGGCTCCGAGGACAGCTCCGAACGGACCGCCAGGCTCCGCCCGGTCCGCGAGGAGCCGGTCAGCATGCCGGAGGACGGCTCCGGGGACGAGACCGCGGTGTTGCCGCCGGTGCGGGAGATGTCGCGGCAGTCCGGTTCGGGTGACGAGACGGCTGTACTGCCGTCGGTCGGCGAGGGCACGCGGGAGCCGGGGTCGGGCGACGAGACGGCGGTACCGCCCGCCGCGGGTGAGGACGACCGGGACCGGGGTGCCGCCGACGAGACGGCCGTGCTGCCGCCGGTGGGGCGGACGGACGGCCGGGGCCAGGACGAGACGGCGGAGGTGCGGCGGCCCGAGCCTTCGCGGGACGCCGACGCGGACGGGACGGACGGCGCGGCGGACTCCGCCGATACGCTGCCGCCGCCGTCGCCCGGCTCGCGCTCCCGTTCGGACGACCCCGCGGACCGGGTGCCGCCGTGGCTCTTCCGGCCCGAGCAGACCGAGAACGAACGCACCCGCGAACTGCCCCGGGCCGAGTCCGAGCGCGCCCGCCGCCCCCGCCCGCACTGGGCCGAGGAAACCCCGCTGGACGACCTCCCCAGCCTGGCCGACGAGCTCCTCGGCCCGCACGACGACACGGAACCGCCCGGACGCCGGAGGTAGGGCTGCCGCCCCTCGGGGCTGATCCGGGCGGTTAGCCGCTCGTCGGATTCTTCGACCGGGGTCTTCGGCCGGGTGAGGTGCAATCGGTACGCCGCTTGCGCCGCACCCAGCTACCCGTGCGCCCGATCCTGCTCTGCCTCGGCCCCTGCTCTGCCTCGGCCCCTGCTCTGCCTCGGCCCCTGCTCTGCCTCGGCCCCTGCTCTGTGCAGGTCCCCGCTCCTGACCTGCGCTGCCCCGCCCCGCGCCCGCTCCTCCTGGCCCGCCCGGGCCGGCGATCCCTCCCCACGCCACGCAGTAGTCGTATAGTGGCATCATAATTAGCGCTAATATAGTTAGCGTGAATGGAGGTGGCCGCCCATGGACCTGCGGCAGGTGTTCGACGACCTGGTGCGCTTCGAGACCGACCTGTGGAACGAGATCGACGCGCGACTGCGCCAGGAGTGCGGGATGCCGTTGGGGAGTCTCAACGTGATGATGGTGGTGGAGCGGGTCCGCCCGTGCCGGGTGCAGGACGTCGCCGCGGCGCTGTCGATCACGGTGGGCGGCGTGAGCCAGGCCGTGGACCGGCTGGAGCGGGCCGGGCGCTGCATACGGCTGCCGAACCCGGACGACCGGCGGTCCTCGGTGATCGAGCTGACCCCGGAAGGCCGGGAGTTGCTGCGCGCGGCCGGGCCGGTCCTCGACGAGGAGCTTCGGGCGCGGCTCTCGGGGCCCTTGACCGCGGCGGCGCTCGACCATCTGGCCGGCGCGCTTTCCGCCCTGCGCGCCGCCGCCCCGCACCGGCCCCCGTCCACCGACGCCGCCGGTCAGCCGGACGCGACCCCGAGCTGAGTGTCCGAGCTGCCCCCACAAAAGCCACCAGCCAGAAACTGAGGGAGACCCCATGTCCACAGCACGCGCGGTCCGGTTCGACGACTACGGCGATCGGGACGTCCTCTACGTCACCGACGTGCCCATGCCCAGCCCCGGCGACGGCGAGGTGCTGGTCGAGGTGAAGGCGGCCGGCATCAACCCGGGGGAGGCCGCGATCCGCAGGGGCGAGATGCACGAGCGCTACCCGGCCACCTTCCCATCCGGCCAGGGCAGCGACCTGGCCGGGATCGTCACCGCGCTCGGCGCCGGCGTCACCCGGTTCGCGGTGGGCGACGAGGTCCTGGGCTACTCCTTCAGGCGGTCCAGCCACGCCACGCACACCGTGGTGCCCGCCGATCAGCTCGTCCACAAGCCCGCGGAGCTGAGCTGGGAGGCCGCCGGGTCGCTGTGCATCGTCGGGACCACCGCCTGGGCGGCGGTCCGCGCGGTGGACGCCAAGCCGGGCGAGACCGTCGCGGTGTCGGCGGCCGCGGGCGGGGTCGGTACGGTCACCGTTCAGCTCCTGGCGCTGCGCGGAGCCCGCGTCCTCGGCATCGCGTCCGAGGCCAACGACGCGTGGCTGACCGCCCACGGCGTGCGCCGCATCCCGTACGGCGACCGGCTCGCCGAGGAACTGGCCGCGGCGGCGCCGGACGGGATCGACGCGTTCATCGACCTGTTCGGCCCGCAGTACGTGCAGCTCGCCGTGGACCTGGGGGTGGCGCCGGAGCGCATCGACACCATCACCGCCTGGGCCAAGGCCGCGGAGGTCGGCGCCAAGACCGAGGGCAGCATGGCCGCCTCCACCCCGGAGGTGCTGACCGAGCTGGCCGCGATGGTCGCCGACGGCCGGCTCGAGCTGCCGATCGCGGCCACGTACCCCATGGACCGGGTCCGCGACGCCTATGCCGAGCTGGAGCTGCGGCACACCCACGGCAAGATCGTGCTGCTGCCGGGCGCGTGACCGGCCGACTCCCTGGCCGAACGGCTCCCGTCATCCGACCGTCCGAAAAACCCGCCCTGCCGTGCTTCGGCGGCGGCACGGACGGCCGTGGGACCGGATCGGGCGCACCGGATTGAGCACAATGGGTGCGTGCGTTACGCGGTGCTCGGGGTCACGGAAGTACGGGACGACGACGGGCGTCCCGTGCCGCTCGGCGGTGGCCGGCTGCGGGCACTGCTGACGGTGCTGGCCGTCAACGCCGGGCGGACCGTCACACCCGAAGAGCTGATCGACGAGGTGTGGGCGGGAGATCCGCCGGCCGACGCGCCCGGCGCGCTCCAGGCACTGGTGGGACGGCTGCGACGCGCGCTCGGCCGGGACGCGATCGCCTTCGAGCCGGGCGGTTACCGGCTGACCGCCGCGTCGGACGCCGTTGACCTGCACCGCTTCGAGCGACTGCTGCACGAGGGCGAGGCGGCCCTGACCGACGGGGACCCCGAGGCCGCCGCCGTCACCCTCGGCCGGGCACTCGCGCTGTGGCGCGGCCCCGCCCTGGCCGACCTGCCCGACCGCGCCGCCGCCACCCGCCCCGAGGCACTGCGGCGTACCGCCCTGCGGCTGCGCGCCGAGGCCGATCTCGCGCGCGGCCGGGCGGCGACCGCACTGCCCGTCCTGGAACAAGCGGTCGCCGACCACCCGCTGGACGAGGCGTTCCGGGCCCAGCTGCTGCGTGCGCTGCGCGCGACCGGCCGCACCGCCGACGCCCTGGCGGCGTACGACGAGGCCAGGACCGTACTGGCCGACACCCTCGGCGCCGACCCGGGGCCGGAGCTGCGGGCGCTGCGCGCGCAGCTGCTCCAGTCGCCGGAGGACCTGACCACCGGCGAGCGGGCGTCGGACCGGCCCGTGAACGGGCGGCCCCGGACGCCGCAGCCGCAACGGGTGCACGACCAGGACTGGGCGCCCGACGACGGCCGTCCGCGTATCGAGGCGCCGGACCGTACGCCGGCGCACGACGGTCCGACGGCCGCCCGCACGCGCGTACCGCCCTCTCCCGCGCAGCCGGGCGCCCCCGACCGCCCCCCGCCCCCGGCCCGCCCCGGCAACCTCCGCGCCCGTCTGACCAGCTTCGTCGGCCGCGAGGACGACCTGCGTGCCCTCACCGCGGCGCTGACCACCGCCCCGGCTGCGGACGCCGCCCATCCGGGGGGCCGTCGCCCCGGCGCGGACCAACCCGCCCCCGCCCGCCTGCTCACCCTCACCGGCCCCGGCGGCTCCGGCAAGACCCGGCTGTCCGTCGAAGCGGCGGAGGCCGTCCAGGAGGCGTTTCCCGACGGGGTGTGGCTGGCCGAACTGGCGCCGCTGGACGACCCGGCGGCCGTGCCGCACGCCGTGCTCAGCGCCCTGGGCCGCCGCGACACCACCCTGCGCACGTACGCCCGCGACCAGTTGGGGGACGGCGCGGCCAAGACGAAGACGGACGGCGAGGACCCGCTGGCCCGGATCGTGGAGCACTGCGGCCCGCGCCGATTGCTGCTGGTGCTGGACAACTGCGAGCACCTGGTGGCCGCCGCCGCTCACCTGGCCGCCGAGGTGCTGGCGCGCTGCCCGGGCGTGACGGTGCTGGCGACCAGCCGCGAGCCGCTGGGTGTGCCGGGCGAGGTGATGCGTCCGGTGGAGCCGTTGCCGCCGCCTACGGCGTTCCGGCTGTTCGCCGAGCGGGCCGCCGCGGTACGGCCGGGCGCCGCCGACGACTTGGACGCCGCCGCGGTGGCGGAGATCTGCCGCCGCCTCGACGGCCTGCCGCTGGCCATCGAACTGGCCGCGGCCCGGCTGCGCGCCCTGTCGCCGCGCCAGATCGCCGACCGCCTGGACGACCGGTTCCGGCTGCTGACCGGCGGCAGCCGCACCCTGCTGCCGCGTCAGCAGACCCTGCGCGCGGTCGTGGACTGGTCCTGGGACCTGCTGACCGAACCCGAACGCGACACCTTGCGTCGGCTGAGCGTCTTCGCCGGCGGCTGCACCCTTGCGGCGGCCGAGGCGGTGTGCGGACCCGACGCAATGGACGCGGTTTCCGGACTGGTCGACAAGTCCCTGGTGGTCGCCGACCACGGGCTGCCGGCCGGCACCCGCTACCGGCTGCTGGAGACCATCCACGAATACGCCGCGGAACGCGCCGGCGAGCGCCCCGGCGACCTGGCCGCCGCCGAGGCCCGGCACACCGCCTGGGTGCGTGCCCTGGTCACCGAAGCCGACCCGAAGCTGCGCGGCGCGGACCAGATGCACTGGCTCGCCGTCCTGGAGACCGAGCTGGACAACGTCCGCGCCGCCCTGCACCGCACCGTGGAGGCGGGCGCGGAGCCGGACGCGCTCGCCATCGCCCTGCGCATGGGCTGGTTCTGGTGGCTGCGCAACTACCGCGACGAGGCGGACGGCTGGCTGGAACGGGTGGCCGCGCTCGCCGGTGAGCCCGCGCGGCCGCCGTATCCCTCGCAGCCGTCGTCAGGCGCTCCGGATTCCTCGCACGCCGGAGAGCGCGGAGAGCCCGGAGAGCCCGGGGAGGCAAGGGAAACCGGGGCGGGCGCCGAGGGCGCCCTCTTCGGCCCCGCCCACCCCCTCCACTGGCCCCGTACCGACCTGAGCCTGCTGCGCTTCTTCGTCAACAGCGACCACGCCTCGGACGAGCAGTGGTCCTCCGAGGAGTCGCGCGCGACGGCCACCGCCCTTGCCGCGGCCTACCGCGCGGGCGGTCCGCCGGCCGCCCGTTTCCCGGGCCTGCTCTGGCCGTTCACCCTCTACGTGCTCGGTGACACCGCCGGCATCCGCGGCCGCATGGACGAGGTGGTCGCCAATTGCCGCGCCCATGGCGGCGACTGGGAGGTGGCCGCCGCCATGATGTTCCGTACCCATGCGACCGTCGACACCCCGGGCGGCCTGGCCGACGCGGAGGCCCAATGGGAAGAAGTGCGCGCCCTGGACGACCGGATCGGCGACCGCTGGATCCGCGCCCAGATACACGGCGCCGGCGGGGAGATCGCGGTGGTACGCGGCAGGTACGCGCAGGCGCGCGCCGACTTCGAGGCGGCGTACCGGCTGGGCCGCGAGCTGGCCGCGTACGGCGAGGGCGCGTTGCTGCTGGGCCGCCTGGCCGACCTGGCACACCGGACCGGCGACGACGAGCAGGCCGCGGAACTGCTGGACCGGGCCGAGGCGGAGGCCGAGCGCTACGGCGTGCACGACGCCCGTACGTACCTCCGCTACCTGCGCGCGGAGCTGGAGCTGCGGCACGGCGGGGTCGCCGCGGCCCGGGACCTGTGCGATCTGGCCGCCGGGCACGCCTCCGACGGCACCCCACCGCCGATGTTCTACGTCCTGCTGCTGACCCTGGACGCCCGCATCACCGCAGCCGAGGGTGATCCGGCGACCGCCCTGGCCGGACTCGCCCGGGCCGCCCGCATGGCCCTGGACACCAATTGCACCGAACAAGTGGTCGCCGCCCAGTTCGACGCCGCCGCCTCTGTCCTGGCCCACTCGGGTGCCGCGGGCCCGGCCCTGACCGTGGCCCGCGCGGCGGACACCGTACGGGACGTCGTACACGGCCACCTGCCCCGCACGGTGCCGGAGCAGGAGGCCGACGACGCGGTACGCGCCCTGGCGGCGGCCCGGCTCGGCGCCGACGAGCACGCGGCGGCCATTGCGGCGGGGGATCGGCTGGACACGGCGGGGTGGTGGCGCTGCTGGAGGAGCTGGCCGAGCAGGCCGGCCGGACCGGACGGTGAGGTCCGGCCGGACAGACGGCCGAACCGGGCAGGCAGGGCCCGCAGGACAGGCAGAGCAGGCGACAGGCAGCACAGCCAGGGCGGCGCGGCGGGAATAGCGTGCGGCTCCGGCCGGGTTGGCGATGGCGGCGGGGGACCGACGATGCACAGCCCCCACGTCCCCTGAGCACGGAAAGAGAACGCAGTGAAGGTCGAGATCTACTCCGACGTCGTGTGCCCCTGGTGCTACGTCGGCAAGGCCCGCTTCGAGCGCGCGCTGTCCGCATTCCCGCAGGCAGAAGGCGTGGAGGTGGTCTACCGGCCGTTCCAGCTCGATCCGGCGGCGCCCACCGCGCCCCGGCCGCACCGCGAGGTGCTGGCGGCGAAGTTCGGCCCGCAGGCGGTGGCCATGGACGAGCGCATCGTCGGGCTCGGCGCCGCGGAGGGTCTGGTCTTCGACTTCGACGCCGCGCTGGAGAACAACACGCTGCTCGCCCACCGCCTGCTGCGGCTCGCCCTCGACGAGTACGGGCCGCAGACGCAGGTCCGCCTCAAGGGCCGGCTGATGGCCGACCACTTCTCGGCGGGCAAGGACGTGGGCGACCCGGCCCAGCTCACCGAGGCCGCAGCCGCGGCGGGCCTCGACCGCGACCGGGTCACCGCCTTCCTGGCCGGCGACGAACTGCGCGAAGAAGTCCTCGCCGAGCTCGAAGACGCGCAGCGCCTGGGCATCACCGCCGTCCCCACCTACGTCTTCGAGGGCAAGTGGGCGGTCCAGGGCGGCCAGGAGACCTCCACCTTCCTCGCCGTCCTGGAACAGATAGCCAAGGAGACCGCCGCGGCGGACCCGGCCAAGGGCGCCGCCACGAGCGCCGCGCCGGACGCGGACGGCTGCGCGGACGGAGCCTGCGAGGTGCACTGATCCGGGGCGCGGATCGGCACGGTCCGCTTCCCGGAGGCGCGAGGCCGGTCTTGGTACGCGGCCGCCGCCGCGCGGGCGCTCCCGATACGACGGCGACCGCCCTCTTGGGCCGGCGTGGTGACCATCTCCTCGGCGATGACCGCGGTCTCAGCCGCAGGTGATCACCGCGTCGGCCCAGTCCGCCAGGTTCGTCAGGCCGTACGCGCCGCCGACCGGGGTGACCCGCAGGGTCAGGGTCCGGTAGCCGGCGAGGGCCACGTGGGCGGGGGCCGCGGGGTCCCCGCCGTGCAGGACGCCGGAGGTCCACAGGGTGACGCCGTCGCCCTCGACGGAGAAGCGCAGCCCCGCCCGGTCCCGGGCGGGCCGCGGCAGGTGGGTCAGGTCGTCCACCCCGACCCTGGCGTCGTAGCTCAGGCACGGCCGGTTCAGGTCGATGGTCAGCCGGGACGGCGCGTGCACGGTGACCCCGCGGACGTACTCGGTGCCGCCCACCGACAGCCCCCACCGGTCCCATCGCCAGCTCTGCGCGCCATGGGCGGCCCGGATGGTCGGCGTCGAACCGTCCCCGACACCGGACACGCCGAGCGTGTTGACCGGGTACTCCTTCGGGGGCGGCGGCGGCGCGACGGTCGGGCTCGGCGTCGGCGTCGGAGTGGGGGGCGGCGTCGGAGTCGGGCTGGAAGTGGGGCCGGATGTGGGTGTGGGCGTCGGGGTCGGAGCCGAGGTCGGGCCGGGATTCGGCGAAGACGCGGGCGGCGGCACGGTCGGCGACGGCTGCGGCGCGCCGGCCGGCGCGGGCACCACGGGGAACGGCTGCCGGGTGGGCGTCGGCGTGACCGTCGGTGTGGCGGTCGGCGTGGGCGTGGGCGTGGGCGGTACGACGGCGGGCCGCTGCGAGGGCCTGGCCGGGGACGGCGCCTGAGCGCCTGACGGCGGCAGTGGGGCGACCGGCGCGGCCGCCGACGGTTGGGCCTTGGCCTCGGGCCGCGGTTTGGCGTGGCCGCCGGTGAGGGCCACCGCGACCGCGGTCGCCGCCGCGGCCACCACCACGGCCGTGGCGATGCCCACCTTCATGGGCGCGCCCAGCCCTTCGGCCGCCGCTCCGCCCGCCGCGGCGCCGCTGCCGCCCGAACCCGAAGCCGCCGCAACGCCCCCGGCGGCACCTGCCGCGGCGGCCCCGCCGGCCACGACCGCGGCACCGGCCACCTTGGCGGCGGCAGCGGCGGCGAACCATCCGATGTAGGCAACCGGCAGCAGGCCCTTGAGCGCGGTGTTGAGATCGGCCAGCTCCGCGGAGGCGGCCGTGCAGCGGGCGCAGCCCTTCAGGTGCTGGTTCAGTTCGCGGTCGGCCCGGGTCCGCAGCGCACCACGGGTGTGCGCGCCGAGCCGGTCGGCGAATCGCGCGCAATCGCCGTCGGTCGTGAGCGTGGTACTGACGTGGGCCTGGAGATACGCCTGGCGCAGCCCTTCGCGGGCCCGGTGGGCCAGCACCGCGGTGGCGTTGGGCGTCAGGCCCAGCAGCGGGGCGACCTCGCTGGGCGATTCCTCCTCGACGGCGGTGTGCCAGAGCACGGTCTGCCAGCGCTCGGGCAGCGTGCGGAACGCCTGCACGGCCAGCGACCGGTCGGCCTCGCGCATGGCGCGCACGTCCGCGCCGAGCTCCGCGGTGGCCTCGGCGGTGCCCGCCCCGGCCGCGGAGACCGCGAACAGCGCGAAGTCCTCGACCAACTGCTCCCGCTTGGCGGTGCTGCCCCAGGTGGCGGCGACCCGCCGCACGGTGGTGAGCAGATAGGCACGCACCGCCGACTCCGGGCCGCTGCCGCCGCGGATCGCCTGGAGCGTACGGGCGAACACCTCGCCGGTCAGGTCCTCCGCGGTGTACGCGTCCCGGCAGCAGGTACGGGCGTACCGCCGCACCGCCTGCGCGTGCCGCCGGTACAGCTCCTCGTACGCGCCGTCCCGCCCGCCGCGCACCTGGGCCACCAACTCGGTGTCGGACAGCGCCTCATGGACGTCCGGACCGGGCGCGGGGTGCGGCAGCGGGCGCCCGGCGGCGCGTATCTCCGCCTCTTCCCCGTCGGCCGGCGCGGGTACGCGGGCGGTCCCGGCCGTGGGTCCGGCCGCGGGCGCGGAGGACTGCCCGGACTGCCGCTCCGCAGGTGCCGAGGCGCCGGCGGCGGGCTCGTTGCGCCCGACCGGGTCCCGCTGCCCGGGCACTCTGCGCGAGCGCTGCCCGTCACCCGTCTCGGGCGATCCCGGCGAAGGCGTGCCGGAGTCCCCGTTCGGCTCATTCACGGGGCAAGCCTGGCACACCGGGCAGCGGCACGGTCATGACATCCGACCGAACCACTCATCCGTGGCAGCACCGTTCACACATCCTTCGAGGTTCACCCGATCGAGACCTCCCCAGCGACGCTTTCCGCACCGAACCGGCGCACCGCGCGCCCCGAACCAGCCCGAACCGCGGGCGCGCCGCACCGCCGTACCGACCGCCGTACGGTCTCGCCCACGACACCAGGCCGCCCGCGCCCGGACCCCGCGGCGGGACGTTGTGGCCGGCTCACCAGGCACGCCTGACCGGGCGTCGGCGGACCCGTGCCCGTCCCGTTGCCGGTGGTACCGGGCGTGGGTCCGCCGAAGTGCCCTGATCAGCCGCGCTGTTCGACGGCCGGTTCACCTCCGAGTTCCGCACCGGCGGCGGGCAGCTCGGGGCGGGAGCGCAGGCCGTCGAGCAGGATGTCCAGCAGCCGCGCCGAGGCGGCGGCCTGCTGCTCGGCGTCCGGCAGGGCGGGCGCGGCGGTGGCGATGACCAGCAGCACATCGGCCACCGACACGTCGCGGCGCAGCTCGCCGGCCGCGCGGGCACGCTCCACGAGCTGACCGACGACGTCCAGCAGGATGCGTATCCCCTCCTGGTCGTCCCGGATGTCCCTGGTGTCGCGCGCCAGGTGCTCGGCGGCCACGGGGCCGCCGACCGGGGCCGTACGGCTGCGCTGCTGCGGCACGCGGGCCGGCTCCTCGCCGGCCGGCCGGTCGTACTCGGCGCCGGGCGAGCCCTGCACCCGCAGCACCTGCGGCGGCAGCAGCCGGCCGGCGCCGGACGCCGCGGAGGTGCGCAGGAAGCGGGCCAGCGCCGACCAGGCCTCGTCCTCCTGGCCGAGGGCGGTGCGGGCCTGCTCGGTCAGCCGTGCGGTCTCCTCCTCGGCGATCCGCCGGACCAGCACGTCCTTGCTGGGAAAACGCCGGTAGACGGTGCCGACGCCGACCCGGGCGCGGCGGGCGATGTCCTCCATCGGCGCGCCGTATCCCAGCTCGCCGAACACCTCACGGGCCGCCCGCAGTACGTGCTCGAGATTGCGCTGTGCGTCGACCCGCAGCGGGGCCGGCCGGACAGCGCCTTCACCCCGCCCTTCCAGGCCCGCGGCGGCGGTCGTCGCGGAGGTCGTTCCCGCAGTTCCGGATGGACCGGTCGTGCGCTGAGAGTCCTGAATGTGCATTGGCTTCCCCCGGAAATTCAATGTCTCCCCCCGGAGACTCCCCACCCTTGTGAAGATCAGCTGCGCGGTTCTCACGCAGTTCTACGAGATACGAACATAGTTGAGCCTGCGTCAAGAAGTAAGGGGGCGGCTTCTCCTCCGTGTCCCCGTATGCCGCGGCTCGGCCACCACCGGGCGGGGCGCGGCCTTTGCCCGGTGATGTGCGAACCACTCTCCTGGACGATAGCCGCTTTCCAAGAATGGTGGCGTCAGCCCTGTGGACAAACGGCTCAGGTCCATTGCGTCATGGAGCAATGACGGAGTCGGCAGCCCTGGCCAGCGCAAGCACCCCGCGTATTCTCGTCGTCGGCGGTGGTTATGTCGGGTTGTACGCAGCGCTGCGGCTGCAACGCCGGCTGCGGCGCGGCGAGGCCGAGATCGTGATCGTCGAACCCCAGCCGTACATGACCTACCAGCCGTTTCTCCCCGAAGCCGCGGCCGGCTCGATCTCCCCCCGGCACGTGGTCGTGCCCTTGCGGCGGGTGCTGCACAAGTGCCGGATCCTGGTGGGCGAGGTCCAGGCCGTCGATCACGACAAGCGGGTCGCCACCGTCAACACCCCGGCCACCGACGAGGAGGGCGGCCTCGGCCTGGAGATCCGGTACGACCACCTGGTGCTGGCGCCCGGTTCGGTCTCGCGCGCCCTGCCCGTGCCGGGACTGGCCGAGCACGGCATCGGCTTCCGGACCGTCGAGGAGGCCATCGGGCTGCGCAACCACGTGCTGGAACAGCTCGACATCGCCTCCTCCACCCGGGACGCCGAGGTCCGCGAGGCCGCGCTGACCTTCGTCTTCGTCGGCGGCGGGTACGCGGGCACGGAAGCCCTCGCCGAACTGGAGAACATGGCCCGCTACGCCCTGCGCTACTACGACGGCATCCGCCCGGAGGACATGCGCTGGGTGCTGGTCGAGGCCGCTGACCGGATCCTGCCCGAGGTCGGCGACGACCTCGGCCGCTACGCCGTGCGCGAACTGCGCGGCCGCAACATCGACATCCGGCTGCAGACCCGGCTGGAGTCCTGCGAGCAGCGCATCGCCACCCTGTCCGACGGCGACCGGCTGCCCACCCGCACCGTGGTGTGGACGGCCGGGATGCGGCCCGCGCCACTGCTGGCCGCCACAGGGCTGCCATTGGGCGACGGCGGGCGGCTGCGCACCGAGCCGACGCTGCGGATCGCGGGTACCGAGGCGGCCTGGGCGGCCGGCGACGCGGCGGCCGTGCCGGACCTGACCGCCGGCGAACTCGGCGTGTTCTGCGCGCCCAATGCCCAGCACGCCGTCCGCCAGGCCCGGGTACTCGCCGACAACCTCCTGGCGGACCTGCGCGGCCGCCCGATGGCCGAATACCGGCACCGGCACGCCGGGTCGGTGGCCTCCCTCGGCCTGCACCAGGGTGTCGCCCACGTCTACGGCCGCACCTTCAAGGGCTATTTCGCCTGGCTGATCCACCGCGCCTATCACCTCAGCCGGGTGCCGACCGTCAACCGCAAGGCGCGCGTACTGGCCGAATGGGTGCTCTCCGGGCTGTTCTCCCGCGAGATCGTCTCGCTCGGCTCGCTGGAACATCCGCGCGGGGACCACGGACTCGCCGCCGGTGCGGACCGGGCTCCCGACAAGCCCTGACGCGGCCCGGCGCCCGCGCCCCGCCGGTCCGGGCGCGCCGGCGCGATTCCCCCCGGGGCCGCGGTTCGGCCACACTGGTCGGGTGACCACGCGTGCACCAGCACTGGCAAAGAGTGACAAATACGAGGAATCGGACGTTTGAACCTTACGCGTTGGAGCGCCCGGCTCCCCGGAACACAGCGACGCGGTGCCGTACCGGCAGCACGCGGCAAGGCCGGTGAGGCCGCCGCCGACTCCGCCACCCCGGCCCGCGGCACCGGCCGCACCCGGGGCGGCGAGAGCGGGGACCCGGCGGCCGACGCCGGCGATCCCGCCGTCCCCGGCGTCCTCAGCCGGCTGCCGGCCCTCATCGCGGTCACCCACGGGCCCGCCCACCGCGTCGGCTTCGTCAACGACGCCTACACCGACCTCTTCGGCCCCCGCGGCACCGGCCGTCCGGCCCGCGACGCGCTGCCCGAACTCGCCGAGCTCGGCCTGCTGCCGCTGATGGACCAGGTGCACCGCAGCGGCCGGCCCCGCACCGTCAAGGCCCGCAAGGTCACCTGGTCGGACGGCACCTCACCCACCCGCCAGGGCTACTTCACCTTCACCTGCACCCCAGTCGACGAGGACGACCCCGACCCCGAACGCCGCGGCGTCCTGGTCTTCGCCGCCGACGTCACCGACCAGGTCCAGTCGGCGCAACGGCTGCGGGAGAGCGAACGCCGCCTCCACGAAACCGCCGTCACCCTCCAGCGCAGCCTGCTGCCTCAGGAACTCGAACAGCCCGACGACCTCCGCGTCGCCGCCACCTACCAGCCCGGCGGCACCGACGCCGCGGTCGGCGGCGACTGGTACGACGTGATCACCCTCGGCGCCGGCCGCACCGCCCTGGTCATCGGCGACGTCATGGGCCGCGGTGTCCGCGCCGCCGCCGTCATGGGCCAGTTGCGCACCGCCGTACGCGCCTACGCCCGACTCGACCTGCCGCCGCACGAGGTGATCCAGCTCCTGGACGGCCTCGCCTCCGAGATCGACCCCACCCAGATCGCCACCTGCGTCTACGCCGTCCACGACCCCAGCGAGGGCCGCCTTTCCTACGCCAGCGCCGGTCACCTCCCCATCCTGATTCGCGACCCCGACGGCACCGTCCATCGCGCCGACGAACCCACCGGCCCGCCCCTGGGCACCGGCGGCTGGATCCACTCCTCCGGCAGCATCCCGCTCGGCCCGGGCTGCACCGCGGTCCTCTACACCGACGGCCTTGTCGAACGCCGCCACCAGGACATCGACGAAGGCGTGGACGCCCTCACCGGCGCCCTGGCCGGCGCCACCGGTGCGCCCCAGGTGATCTGCGACCGCTTGCTGCGCGCCCTCGGCGTCACCTCGGAACACGACGACGACGTGGCGGTCCTGGTCCTGCAGTACCCCGACCACACCGGCACCGACGCCGAACTCTTCCGTAACGCCTCCCTGGACCTCCTCGGCGGCGTCGAAGCCGCGCCCCGCGCCCGCGCCTTCGCCTCCGGAGTGCTCGCCTCCTGGCGCTTCCCCCTCGAACTGCGGGACCTCGGTGTCCTGGCCGCCAGCGAACTCGTCGCCAACTCCCTCAAGCACGGCACCCCGCCGATGCGGCTGCGGCTGCGCCGCACCGACCGCCGCCTGATCATCGAGGTCACCGACGGCGACGAACACCTGCCGCGCCGCCGCCGCGCCGAGCCCGGGGACGAAGCCGGCCGCGGCATCTCGATCATCGCCACGATCGCCTCCGGCTGGGGCTCCCGCCGCACCCCCGGCGGCGGCAAGGCCGTCTGGTGCGAGTTCGCCCTCCCGGACCCGGTCAACGTCTGAACCCTCTGGACCGGTTGGACTCCCGGCGCACGCCGGGAGCGAGCCGGGAACGGGTCAGGCCGGCGTACGGTCGGCCGCGCGGCTGCGCGCGGTGGACCGGGCCACCACCCGCGCGTGCAGCGGACTGTCCTGCGCCGCAGTGATGTGGCGGGCCACCCGCAGCGCCATGGCCGAGATGCCCAGCGAGCACACCACCAGCATGGCGATGTACGCGGTGTACGCGCCCGCGCCCACCAGCACGCCGCCGACGACCGGCCCCAGGGCCAGGGCGAGCTGCTTCACCAGCGCGAACGCCGAGTTGTACTGCCCCACCAACCGGGCCGGCGCCAAGTCAGCCACCAGCGGCGACACCGTGGGCGCCAGCATCGCCTCGCCCAGCCCGAACAGCGCGTACGTCGAGATGATCGCGGCGACCGCCGCCGCGTGCCGGCCGTGCACCAGCCCGGAGACCGCGGCCACCAGCCAGGCCACCGTCCACACCACGCCGACCAGTGCGATCACCCGGGTCCTGCGCCGGTGCTCCACCAGTCGCAGCACCGCGAACTGGGCCAGCACGATCATCGCCGTGTTCGCCGCCAGAGCCGCGCCCAGCGTGGCCGGCGAGATCCGGGTGACCTGCACCGCGAACGCCGACAGCCCCGACTCGAACTGCCCGTAGCAGGCGAAGAACATCACGAATCCCAGCGCGGACATCGTGACCATCGCCCGGTCCCGGGCCAGCAACCGCCAGCCCCCGGCCGGCGCGGGCTCCTCGCACTCGGTGCGCACCGCCTTCTCCAGGTGCGGTGCCCCCGGCAGCCGTACGGTGGCGACGACCGCGCCCAGCACCAGGAACATCGCGGCCTCGGTGGCGAACAGCCGCAGGAACGACGCCGGGTGCGAGGTGTCCACGATCAGTCCGCCGAGCAGCCCGCCCAGGCCCAGTCCCAGGTTGTTGAGGAAGAACTGGGTGGCGAACGCCCGCGAGCGCGTGGCGGTGGTCGAGCACCACACGATCATGGTGGCCAGCGCCGGCTGCACCACGGCTATGCCTGCGCCGAGCGCGCCCGCCGCCGCCATGACCACCGGCTCACTGCCCGACAGACCCAGTCCCAGCGAACCGGCCGCCGCCAGCACCGAACCCGCGACCGTCACCGGCACCGGGCCGCGCCGGTCGATCATCCGGCCGGTGAAGGGCAGCACGAGGAGCGCGGCCACGGCGAAGACCGCCAGCACCGCGCCCGCGGTGCCCGCGCCCAGCCCGCGTACCTGCGCCACGTAGACAAACGTGAACGGCACGGTGAAGCCGTTGCCGAACGCGCTCAGCGCGTTCCCCAGCTGGATCCGGCGCAGCGCCGCGCCCATCGCGGTGGTCACGCTCACCTCCTTGATCAGGGCCTTGACCAGGTAGTCTTCGAGGTCAAGACTTCAACGCTAAAGTTTGATGCCTAAAGGCTACATGCAGAAGGGCTTTAGAGCAACGCTCTTTCGTGTCATACTCATTCCATGACCGCAGCCGCGGGCTCCACGGGAGCCCCCGAGGAGCTGGATCTCGACGCGCAGATCGCCGCGTACCAGCGCGAGTACCCCGAGGTCGACCCCCAGGTCGAGAAGGTGGTGACCGCCCTGGGCCGGCTCAACCGCCGGATGAACGTGGCCTACGGCCGCCAGCTCGTCGACCTCGGCATAAGCAACTCCGAGTGGGAAGTGCTCAAGGCACTGGTCGTCGTCGGCCAGCCCTACCGCCTGGGCCCCGGAGAGTTGGCCAAGCGGCTCGGCCTCACCCCGGCCGCCATGACCCACCGCATCGACCGCATGGTCGCCGAGGGACTGGTCACCCGCGAACGAGACGAGACCAACCGGGTCCGGGTCATCGTCGAACTCACCGACGAGGGCCGCGAGAAGTGGCTGGCGACCATGCGGCTCGCCTCCGCCTTCGAGGACGACCTCCTCCAGGACCTCACGCCGCTGGAGCGCACCATCCTCGGCGAGATCCTGATCCGCCTCCTGCGCCGCGTCGAGTCCTCCCAACCCGACGCCGGCGGCCGCCTGGAGGACCTGGACTGACCCGCCCCGGGCACCCCGCCGCCCCAGGCCAGGGGCCGGCACGCGCCGGCCATGTTTGACACGCGGCGGACGAGTACGTAACGTATCCCGGGTTGTCCGACGTGAGCGCCGACTTCGGTCGGTCCCCGGACGACCATCCCGGAACACCACTCGAACGGCTCAAACGACTCCGTATGCGGGGTCGTGTTGTCGTCTCTTCGTGTGTTGTTTTTGGGATTGGGTGTGGCGGATCGGAAAGCGGTCGATTTGGTTCGGACGCTGGAGGTCGGCTAAAGTCTCACTCGTCGGAACGGCCGAAGGGCCGGAAAGACAAGCCCCGCTGACTGGGGGTCAGGCACTGAAAAGGGTCTGATAGAGTTGGAGACACGACGAAGGGAAAGCCCGGAGGGGTGCTGGGGACAGCAACCGAAGGCAGCTTCCGTTCTTTGAGAACTCAACAGCGTGCCAAAAGTCAACGCCAGATATGTTGATACCCCGTCCCCCGCAATATTGCGTGGGATGTGGTTCCTTTGAAGAAATACACAGCGAGGATGCTGTGCGCGGGTCCGGACTATTCCTCCGGATGCCGTGCCGCTCTCGTGATGTGCCGAGCGTTGCTCGGGTAAAGCATTCACGGAGAGTTTGATCCTGGCTCAGGACGAACGCTGGCGGCGTGCTTAACACATGCAAGTCGAACGGTGAAGCCTTTCGGGGTGGATCAGTGGCGAACGGGTGAGTAACACGTGGGCAAT
>NZ_JADKYB010000006.1 GCF_016918855.1 Actinacidiphila acididurans | reverse complement strand
CGCGATTACCGCGCCGGACGGGGTATCAACATATCTGGCGTTGACTTTTGGCACGCTGTTGAGTTCTCAAAGAACGGAAGCTGCCTTCGGTTGCTGTCCCCAGCACCCCTCCGGGCTTTCCCTTCGTGTTTCCCACTCTACCGGACTCCCTCACCGATTCATAATCGGCGGTTCATCTTCGGCTTGAATTGAATTCCGGCGTGCCGAAAGACAACCCGGTGTCCGGGAAGCCGTTGGTGAGTGGGTTGCCGCTCGCTCGCGGGGGCCTGGTGTGAACCCTGCGCCCCGTTTCAGCGGCTCGATCTACGTTACGCAGGGGCGGCGACCGAGTCAAGTTCGGCCGCCGCCCAAACGTGGATATCCAGCCGTCTCAGGCGAGTTCGACCGCGCCGAGGTTCCGCTTGCCGCGGCGCAGCACCAGCCAGCGGCCGTGGATCAGGTCGTTTGCCGCCGGGACCGCGTCCTCGGTCTCCACCTTGGCGTTGTTCAGGTACGCGCCGCCCTCCTTGATGGTGCGGCGGGCGGCGGACTTGCTGGGCACCAGATCGACCAGGGCGAACAGGTCCGCGACCGGGGCGAGCTCGGTGACCTGGGCCTTCGGCAGTTCGCTGAGGGCGGCGGCCAAGGTGCGCTCGTCGAGGCCGGCGAGATCGCCCTGGCCGAACAACGCCCTTGATGCGGCGACAACCGCGGCGCACTGGTCGGCGCCGTGGACAAGGGTGGTGAGCTCCTCGGCGAGGGCGCGCTGGGCCTCGCGGGCCTGGGGCCGCTCGGCGGTGGCGCGTTCCAGCTCCTCGATCTCCTCCCGCGACCTGAAGCTGAAGATGCGCAGGAAGGAGGAGACGTCCCGGTCGTCGGCGTTCAGCCAGAACTGGTAGAAGGCGTAAGGCGTGGTCATCTCCGGGTCGAGCCAGACCGCGCCGCCCTCGGTCTTGCCGAACTTGGTGCCGTCCGCCTTGGTGATCAGCGGGGTGGCCAGCGCGTGCACAGCGGTCCCCTCGACCCGGTGGATCAGGTCGATGCCGGCCGTCAGGTTGCCCCACTGGTCGCTGCCGCCGGTCTGCACCGTGCAGCCGTACCGGCGGTACAGCTCCAGGAAGTCCATGCCCTGGAGGATCTGGTAGCTGAACTCCGTGTAGCTGATGCCCTGCTCGGAGTTGAGCCGGCGGGAGACGGCCTCCTTGGTGATCATCTTGTTCACCCGGAAGTGCTTGCCGACGTCGCGCAGGAACTCGATCGCGGACAGGCCCGCGGTCCAGTCGAGGTTGTTGACCATGACGGCGGCGTTGGGGCCCTCGAAGGAGAGGAAGGGCTCGATCTGGCCGCGTACCCGGTCCACCCAGGCGGCGACGACCTCGGGATCGTTGAGGGTCCGCTCCGCGGTGGGCTTGGGGTCGCCGATCAGTCCGGTGGCACCGCCGACCAGGCCGAGCGGCCGGTGGCCGGCGTGCTGGAGCCGGCGAATGGTGAGGATCTGGACCAGGTTGCCGACGTGCAGGCTGGGCGCGGTCGGGTCGAAGCCGCAATAGACCGTGACCGGGCCGTCCGCGAACGCCTTGCGCAGTGCGTCCTCGTCAGTGGATACGGCGATCAGTCCGCGCCACTGCAGCTCGTCGACGATGTCCGTCACGGTTGCGTGTCTCCTCTGGGGATCCGGTGGTTCTCGGTCCGACGGTTCGGTGAAGCAGCCGGACGGTTCACGAGCCTACGCGGTCCCGGGTACCGCCCGCGCGGGTGATTGCCGTGGCCGGGGCCACCGGGGCGCGGCCGGCCGGCGGCCGCGGCACCGTATCCCTCCGGAGAGGGCCCGGAGCCGGTCAGCCGCGCTTGCGCGGGACGTGGGCCTTGTAGGGGCTGACCGTGGGGTCGCCGTCGATCCAGTAGCGCCATGGGTGGGCGGCGCCCTCACCGCCGACGCCGGTGCGCGGTCCGGTGCGGACGCGGTCGGCAGCCGGCGGGGTGCCGGTCAGGATGCGGAACGGGCCGCCGTCGTCGGCGCAGGCGTCGCAGCCGTTGAGGGTGCGGTCGACGGACAGGGCGGTGGCGAGCCGGGCGGGGCCCTGGGCGAGGTCGCTGTCCTTGCGCGAGGCGGGCCGGTGGGCGCGGGCGAGGTCGGCGCCGGTGACGATCTCGCCGGCCCGCAGCAGGACTCCGGCGGCCCGTCCCTCAGGGCCGCACACCAGGTTGAGGCAGTGCCACATGCCGTAGGTGAAGTAGACGTAGGTGAAGCCGGGCGGGCCGAACATCACGGCGTTGCGGTCGGTGCGTCCGCGGTAGGCGTGCGAGCCGGGGTCGTTCGGGCCGTCGTACGCCTCGACCTCGGTCAGGCGCAGTTCGATGGGGCCCTTGTCGGTGGTGCGGACCAGGGTGCGGCCGAGCAGATCGGGGGCGATCTCCAGGACCGGCCGGTCGAAGAAGGAACGGCTCAGCGGGGTCCGCGCGGGTGCGGTGATCACCCGGTCGAGCGTAGTGGAACCGTGCGGGGCGCCCCGGCGTTCGTAAAGATCGCAAAGTCCGGGTCAAACGGGAAGGCGGATCGATGGGGTTCAGGAAGCTGCTGGCGAGCCTGGGGGCCGGCGGGGCGTCGGTGGAGACGGTGCTGACCGACGCGGACGTCGTGCCGGGCGGGGTGGTGCACGGCCAGGTGCGGATCACCGGCGGCTCGGTGGAGCAGCGGATCGAGGGGCTGTCGGTGGGGCTGCAGGCCCGGGTGGAGGTCGAGGGGGAGGACTCGCAGGGCAACGACACGGAGTACCACCAGAACATCGAGTTCCACCGGGAGCAGTTGGGCGGGGCGTTCGAGCTGCGGCCGGAGGCGGTCTTCGAGGTGCCGTTCGCGCTGGAGGTGCCGTGGGAGACGCCGGTGACGACGGTGCTGGGCCGGCATCTGACGGGGATGCAGATCGGGGTGACCACGGAGCTGTCGATCGACCGGGCGCTGGACGCCGGGGACGTCGATCCGGTGAACGTGCACCCGCTGCCGGCCCAGCAGGCGCTGCTGGACGCCTTCGGGCAGCTCGGGTTCGCCTTCAAGTCCGCGGACCTGGAGAAGGGGGTGATCCGGCACACCCGGCAGCGGCTGCCGTTCTACCAGGAGATCGAGTTCCGCGCGCCGTCGCAGTACCGGGGGCTGAACCAGGTGGAGCTGACCTTCGTGGCGGACGGCACGGAGATGGACGTGGTGCTGGAGATGGACAAGAAGCCGGGACTGTTCAGCGAGGGCAGCGACACGTACCGGTCGTTCACGATGAGCCTGCACGAGTTCGACCGGACGGACTGGGCGGGGTACCTCCATCAGTGGCTGGAGGAGGTCGGCGGCAGGCGCAATTGGTTCTAGGGCCATAGGCTCGGGGCGAGTGCTCCCAGCGACCCGGAGGTATTGAGGTGACCGAGCAAGCGCGGCGGCCGCTCCCCCACGACTTCCATCCGCCGGTGCCGGAGTTCACGGTGGTGAGCGAGGACGTGGTGCCGGGTGCGACCCTGCCGGACGGTCAGGTGTACGCGAAGGGCAACGTCTCGCCGCATCTGCGGTGGGAGGGGTTCCCGGCGGGGACCCGGAGCTTCGCCGTGACCTGTTACGACCCGGACGCGCCCACGGGCAGCGGGTTCTGGCACTGGGTGCTGTTCGACATCCCGGCGTCGGTCACCGAGCTGCCGCGGGGCGCGGGCACGGGGTCCTTCCCCGGGCTGCCGGCCGGGGCGGTGCACGCGCGGAACGACTACGGCTCGCAGGACTTCGGGGGCGCGGCGCCGCCGCCCGGGGACGGGCCGCACCGTTACGTGTTCACGGTGTACGCCGTGGACGCCGCGAAGCTGGGGCCGGACGCGACCGCCTCGCCCGCGGTGGTGGGCTTCAACCTGCGGTTCCACACGCTCGGGCGGGCGCAGTTGATCGCCGAGTACGAGGTGCCGGCCGCGGGCTGAGCAGCCGGCTGAGCAGCGGGCCGGCCGGCGGGCGGGGCTGCCGCGGGGTGCCCCTTTCGGGTGATGTCGGGGCCCGGGCGGAAAATGCGTTGCCCGCCCGGGCCGGCGTGGCGCACAGTGGGCTCCTGCCCGGCGACTCGGCGGCTCCCGGTCATGCGCCCGGAGGCCCCTTGTCCCGGGGTGGCCGGCACCGCGATGGCGGAGGCGGCGGGGTGGCGCGCCCGGCGGTCGTTCGCCGCGTGTGCCCGGCCGTCTGTCGGAACCCGCTTCACCACCGGGTGTCCGCGCCGGCCGGGCGCTCCGGATGAGCGGTCTCACGGGGGACGCCATCCGGAGCGCGGACGTCCGTCCCGTTCCGTCCAGTCCTTCGCGGGGGTCCGTCGCGTCGGCCGGTTTCCGCCGGGCTGGGCGAATGCGCTGCCCATGGGTTCACTCCTGGTGGATTCACTCCCGCTTTCCGCAAGCTTTTCCGGTTTTCCCACCCCCGGTCACGCGCCGTCCTTTCGCGGGAAATTGCGTTGTCCACCGACAGGCCCGCAGGCACAGTGGAGCCACTTCGCCGCGGGGCGGAGCCGGTGTGCGGGGAGGTGGGCGACGTGCGGGACACCCTGGTGCTGAACGCGAGCTTCGAGCCGTTGTCGACGGTGTCGCTGCGGCGGGCGGTCGTGCTGGTGATGCAGGACAAGGCGGTCGTGGAACAGGCGCACCCCGGGCTGCGGATCCGCGCGGCGGAGGTGGAGATGCCGGTGCCGCAGGTGATCCGGCTCTGCCGGTACGTACGGGTGCCGTTCCGACAACGGGCCCCGTGGTCGCGGCGAGGGGTGCTGGTCCGGGACCGGCACCGGTGCGCGTACTGCGGGCGTCGGGCGACGACCGTGGACCACGTGGTGCCGCGTTCGCACGGCGGCGGGGACACCTGGCTGAACACCGTGGCGGCGTGCGCGGAGGACAACCAGCGCAAGGCGGACCGTACTCCGGAGCAGGCGGGGATGACGCTGCTGGTGCGGCCGTTCGAGCCGACCCCGGCGGACGCGCTGCTGCTGGCGCTGGGGGTCAGGGACCGGGGGGCGCTGCCGGAGTGGCTGGCGCTGCCGGCCTGAGCGGACCGGGAGCGTAAGGCCGTACGGCGGCAGCGGTCGGCCGTACGGTCCCGGCAGCGGTCAGAGCAGCAGGCGGACCATGGCGACGACGCCGACCACGACGATGAGGGCGCGCAGGGCGACGGGCGGCAGGCGGCGGCCGACCCGGGCGCCCAGCACGCCGCCGATGGTGGCGCCGACCGCGACCAGGCCGACCGCGGCCCAGTCCATGTGGGCGACGACGAGGAAGAAGACGGCGGCGATGCCGTTGACTATCGCGGCCAGGACGTTCTTCAGGCCGTTGATCCGCTGGAGGGGCTCGTCGAGCAGCAGGCCCATGAGGGAGAGGTAGAGGACGCCCTGGGCGGCGCCGAAGTAGCCGCCGTACATGCTGGCCAGGAGCAGTCCGGCGATGAGGGCGGGGCCGCCGTGGACGGGGACGGCGGCTCCGTCCCGGTCGCGGCGGGCCTGCACGTAGCGGGCCAGCCTGGGCTGGACGACGACCAGGACGAGGGCGGCGCCGATCAGGCCGGGCACGATCGCGTCGAACGCCTTGGACGGCAGGGTGACCAGCAGGACGGCCCCGGCCGCGCCGCCGAGCAGGCAGACGGCGCCCAGCCGCAGCAGCCGGTCGCGCTGTCCGGCGAGTTCCGCCCGGTAACCGAGGGCACCGGCGATCGAGCCGGGGACCAGGCCGAGGGCGTTGGACACATTGGCGGTGACCGGGCCGAGGCCGACCGCGAGCAGGACGGGGAAGGTGATGAGGGTGCCGGAGCCGACGATGGTGTTGATGGTGCCCGCGCCGATTCCGGCCGCCAGGACGGCCAGGGCTTCCGCTGGTGACATAGACCCTCTCCATGATCTCGCGCGCCGCCTCGCCGGCCGGGGCCGTGAGCCGATGACCGCGGTGACCGGAAGGCGCGGTGTGATCATGTCATGCCTCGCGGGGGTACCCCCACGCGGAGCTGTGGGGGAACAGCAGTACGGCCGGCCCCCGCTCGGGACCGGCCGTAGCGGCTGCCGCCGGGCGGCGGTCAGTTCTTGTCGAAGGGCGGGTTCTCGCGGCGCGGCGCCGGGGCGGTCGTGGTGCCGTTGGCACCGCCGGTCCCGCCGCCACCGCCGCCGCCGGGCATGCCGGGGATGTTGACTATCCCGCCCAGGCCCTTGAGCGCGTCGTTGAGTTCGCTGGGGATGATCCACAGCTTGTTGGCGTCGCCCTCGGCGATCTTCGGCAGCATCTGCAGGTACTGGTAGGCCAGCAGCTTCTGGTCCGGGTCGCCGGCGTGGATGGACTCGAAGACGGTGCGGATGGCCTGGGCCTCGCCCTCGGCGCGCAGGGCGGCGGCCTTGGCCTCGCCCTCGGCCCGCAGGATCTGCGACTGCTTCTCGCCCTCGGCGGTGAGGATCTGGGACTGGCGGACGCCCTCGGCGGTGAGGATCGCGGCGCGCTTGTCCCGGTCGGCGCGCATCTGCTTCTCCATCGAGTCCTGGATGGAGGTGGGCGGCTCGATCGCCTTGAGCTCCACGCGGTTGACGCGGATGCCCCACTTGCCGGTGGCCTCGTCGAGGACGCCGCGCAGGGCCGCGTTGATCTCCTCACGGGAGGTCAGGGTCCGCTCCAGGTCCATGCCGCCGATGATGTTGCGCAGGGTGGTGACGGTGAGCTGCTCGATCGCCTGGATGTAGCTGGCCACTTCGTACGTGGCGGCGCGGGCGTCGGTCACCTGGTAGTAGATGACCGTGTCGATGTTCACCACCAGGTTGTCCTGGGTGATGACCGGCTGCGGCGGGAAGGGCACCACCTGCTCGCGCAGATCGATCCGGTTGCGGATGGTGTCGATGAAGGGGACGACGATGTTCAGTCCGGCACTGAGGGTGCGTGTGTAGCGGCCGAAGCGCTCCACGATGGCCGCCTGGGCCTGGGGGATCACCTGCACCGTCTTGATGAGCGCGATGAAGACGAGCACCACCAGGATGATGAGGACGATGATGATGGGCTGCATGGTCCGACTCCCGCGCCGCTTGGCCGTTTGCTGATCGATCTTGGCAGACCATCGGTGTGCCGTGGGCCGGGTTCGGCGAATTCCCGGTCCGTGGCGGGCGGATGGCCTGGTGCACGCCTGTTGGATGAATGCCCGCTGGGCGACCGCCGCAAGACTGCCCGCGGGCGGCTTGCCGGTCGTGGTGCCGATTCGGCTGGATTGTTCGGCTTGATTCCATCTGGTTCCCGGCCGGTTCGGGCCGGCCGACGGCCGCGTGACGGCTGTGTGGGTACATGGATGGGCACATGGGTGGCTACATGGCTACATGACCACCGCGGTCGCTCCGTCGATCTCGACCACGTCCACCTGCTGTCCGGGGTCGAAGACCCGGCCGTCCTCCAGGGCCCGGGCGGACCAGATCTCGCCGGCCAGTTTGATGCGGCCGCCCTCGCCGCCGTCCACCCGTTCCAGGACCACGGCCTGCTTGCCCTTGAGGGCGTCGACGCCGCTGCGCAGTTCGGGCCGTTGACGCTGGTGCCGGTAGGCGATCGGCCGGACGACGGCGATGAGGGCGACCGAGACGATGACGAAGACCAGGACCTGGGCGACCACGCCGGCCCCGAGGCCGGCGACAACGGCGCCGGCCAGCGCGCCGACGGCGAACATGCCGAATTCCGGCATCGCCGTGACCACCAGCGGGATGCCGAGCCCTGCCGCTGCCACCAGCCACCACAACCACGCGTCCACGTCACCCATCGTAGGCGGGCGGAACCCGGTACGGCAGTCCCGAAAAGGGCCGAACCGGGCGCAGTTGGGGGGATGTTGTGCGGGAGGCGGTACGAGAGGGCAGGTACGGGGGGGGTCGTCAGGACAGCGGGAGGCCGGCGGCGGTCCAGCGGTCGCCGCGGCGCTCGACGACGAGCGGGAGGCCGAAGCAGACGGACAGGTTGCGGGAGCTCAGTTCGAGCTCGATCGGGCCGGCGGTGACGACCTTGCCCTGACGGATCATCAGGACGTGGGTGAAGCCGGGGGCGATCTCCTCCACGTGGTGGGTGACCATGATCATGGAGGGGGCGATCGGGTCGCGGGCCAGCCGGCCCAGGCGGCGGACCAGGTCCTCGCGGCCGCCGAGGTCCAGGCCGGCGGCGGGCTCGTCGAGGAGCAGCAGTTCGGGGTCGGACATCATGGCGCGGGCGATCAGGGTGCGCTTGCGCTCGCCCTCGGAGAGGGTGCCGAACTTGCGGTCCAGGAAGTCGTTCATGCCGAGCCGGTCCAGGAAGGCGCGGGCGCGGTCCTCGTCGACCTGCTCGTACCCCTCGTGCCAGGTGGCGGTCATGCCGTACGCGGCGGTGAGCACGGTCTCCAGGACGGTCTGCCGGCGGGGCATTTTGTCCGCCATGGCGGCGCCGGCCATGCCGATGCGGGGACGCAGTTCGAAGACGTCGACGCCGCCCAGCTTCTCGCCCAGGATCGAGACGGTGCCGCTGGTCGGGAAGAGGTAGCTGGACGCCACATTGAGCAGGGTCGTCTTGCCCGCTCCGTTGGGGCCCAGGATGACCCAGCGCTCGCCCTCGGACACCGACCACGCGACCTGGTCCACCAGAGCCCGTCCTTCGCGGACCACGGATACGTCCACCAGCTCCAGCACATCGCTCATGAGCGCGTTGTCTCCCATTGCAGTCTCGGCAGTCCGGTGTGCCGGGCACGGCACGAGCCAGAAGAACTCCCCGGGGAAAACTTACGCCACCGCATGAGCGGTCCAGTCCATAGGCTGGGGGGCATGCTTGATGAACCTCGCTCAGGGCGGCTGGTCGCCTGGGGAAATGCCCTGCTTGCCGGACTTGTGTCCCCGGACGACGTGGCCACGCGGATCACCGGGAACGACGCGGTGCACCGGGTGGCCGGGCTGCCCGGGGAGGACCACGGACCGGTGGGGCTGACGCTGGCGCTCGGCCGACTGCGGGCCCTGGGGGTGACCGGGCTGCGGCTCGCGCTGCCGGTCGCGGGGCATCCGCTGGGCCTGTCGGGACCCCCCGAGTTCAACGACCGGGCGCTCACGGCCGGGCAGGCCGCGGTCGCCGTGGGCGGCGTGGCGCTGGGCCTGGTGCCGGACGTACGGGAGGCGGGTCCGGCGGGCGACGTGCACGTGGAGGTGGAGTGGCAGTGCCTGCCGGTACGGGACGCGCCGCCGGCCGACGTCCCGTCGCTGGGCGAGGCCGAGCGGGAGCTCGCGGAGGCCCTGCGGGACGCCACGGACGCGCTGGCGCAGCTCGACGTGGCCGGCGCGGGCCCGGCCGCCCAGGCGGCGCTCGAGGCGTACCGCGCCCGTGCGGCGCGCGGACGGGAAGTCCTCGCGCCCGGCTACCCGCCCCGGGCCGTGCGGGTCCTGGAGCTGGCCCAGCGGGTGGCCGCCCTGGTCGAGATCGCCGGTGACGGTCACGGGGCGGCGATCACCGCCTCGCAGATCGCCGCGAGGTCCGCGCTGCTCAGGCCCGTCGAGAGGACTGCCCGGCGGGCGCAGGTGGCCGCGTACAACGCGTACGTCGAGGAGGCGGAGCGCCGAAGGGGTTGAGTCGGGGTTCGCCGGGAGTACATAGGGGCGCGGGGAACTGCGCGAGCAACCGGCCACCGGCCGGTGGTCCGGACACGACAGCAACTGCCCCTTCGGGCCGGTGACGACCCGCGCCACGGAATAGGGCTGGTCGCGCAGTTCCTCGCGCCCCTGGGTTTTCCGGGCGAACCCGCCCGGAGGGCTCAGCTGTGGATACCCGTGCGTACCGCCCAGAGGGCGGCCTGGGTGCGGTCGGAGAGGTCGAGCTTCATCAGGATGTTGGAGACGTGCGTCTTGACCGTCTTCTCGGAGAGGACGAGCGCGCGGGCGATTTCGCGGTTGGAGCGGCCGTCGGCGATGAGGGCGAGGACTTCGCGTTCGCGGTCGGTGAGGGTGGAGCCACGGCCGTGGGCGGGGGCGGGGTTGTCCTCGGTGAGGAGCGCTTCGGCGACCTCGGGCTGGAGGAGGACGTGGCCGGCGTGGACGGAGCGGATGGCGTCGGCGAGGGCGACGGGGTCGACGTCCTTGTAGACGTATCCGGCGGCGCCGGCGCGCAGGGCGGGGACGACGGTGCGCTGCTCGGTGAAACTGGTCACGATGAGGACGCGCGCGGGGTTGCCGGCCGCGCGCAGCATCCGCAGCGCCTCGATGCCGTCGGTGCCGGGCATCTTGACGTCCATCAGGATGACGTCGGGCCGCAGCTCCTCGGCGCGGGCCACGCCCTCGTCGCCGTCGCCGGCCTCGCCGACGACCTCGATGTCGCCCTGCACCTCCAGAAAGGTGCGCAGGCCGCGGCGGACCACCTGGTGGTCGTCGACGAGCAGGACGCGGATGGCCCGCTCCGGGTCGTCGGCCGCTCTGCTTCCGTTACGGTCCGCACCGCGCGTGGCGTCAGCCACCGGGCACCTCCATCTCCACGACGGTGCCCTTGCCGGGCGCCGACTGCACGGTCAGGCTGCCGCCGACGCCGCCGGCCCGGTCCCGCATGGAGACCAGGCCCAGGTGGCGGCCGGCCCGGCGGACGGCGGTGGGGTCGAAGCCGCGGCCGTCGTCGCTGACCCGCAGGCGCGCGCCCTTGCCGCGGCCCTCCAGGGTGACGCCGACGGTGCCCGCCTCCGCGTGCCGCAGCGCGTTGTGCATGGCCTCCTGGGCGACCCGCAGCAGCGCCTCCTCCTGGGCGGAGGGCAGCGCCCGTACCTGGCTGGCGCGGAAGGTCACGCTCGCGGAGTGCACCCGGTCGAGCACGTTCGCCTGGGTGCGCAGGGTGGCGACCAGCCCGTCCTCGTCCAGGGCGGCCGGCCGCAGCTCGACGACCACGGCCCGCAGTTCGTCGGCGGCCTCGGCGGCCAGCGCGGCGACCTGCCGGATCTCGTCCTTGGCGCGGGCGGGGTCGGTGTCGACCAGGGCGGCCGCGGCCCGGGCGGTCAGCCGCAGTGAGAACAGCTTCTGCGAGACGGCGTCGTGCAGCTCGTGCGCGATGCGGGCCCGCTCTCCGGCCAGCGTGAGCTCGCGGCTGCGCTCATAGAGCCGGGCGTTGGTCAGGGCTATCGCGGCGTGGTCGGCGAGCAGCCCGAGCAGGTCCTCGTCCTCCTGGCTGAAGCCGCAGACGCCGGGGTCCTTCACGCACTGCTTGTTGGCCAGGAACAGGGCGCCGAGGATCTCCTCGTCGTCCGTGATCGGCATGCCGATGAAGTCGGTCATCACCGGGTGGGCGCGCGGCCAGCCGGCGAAGCTGTCGAAGGTGCGCACGTCGGCCAGGCGCTGCGGGGTGCCCTCGTGGAGCATGGCGGCGAGCACGCCGTGCTGCCGGGGCAGCGGCCCGATGGCCCGCCACTGCTCGTCGCTGACCCCGTCCACCACGAACTGGGCGAAGCCGCCGTGGTCGTCGGGCACGCCCAGCGCGGCGTACTCGGCGCCCAGCAGCTCGCGGGCGGAGGCGACGATGGTCTGCAGGACCTCGCGCACCTCCAGCTGGCGGCTCATCGCCAGGACCGCGGCGCTGACCGCTTCGATTCCGCCCCGGGGCGGCCTGCTGGACATGTTTCCCACCGTACCGGCGGCGGGTGACGTTCCGTATGCGCCGCTGGTACGGGCCGTCCTGGGACCTGCGCCCTAGTCCGAAGTGCCCCGGTGCGGTGCGGCGGGCGGCCGAGGCGGGGCGCGCGGGGCCGTTCCTACGGTGGGGCCGGTGATCCGGTGACGGACCGGATCGGTTGCGCGAAGGAGCGGGATCATGCCGGTGGCGATCGTGACGGGGGCGTCGCGGGGACTGGGCCGGGCGCTGGCCGCGGGCCTGGCCGGGCGCGGCTGGGACCTGGTGCTGGACGGACGGGACGCGCGGGCGCTGGCGGCGGCGGTGGCGCGGATCGAGGCCGACACCGGGGACGCCGCGGGCCCGGGGCGCGTACCGCGTACGCGGGGCATCCCGGGCGACGTGACGGACGCCGGGCACCGGGCGGAGCTGGTGGCCGCCGCAATGGCGCTCGGCGGGGTGGACCTGCTGGTGAACAACGCCAGCGCCCTGGGCGCCGAGCCGCTGGTGCCGCTGGCGCAGCTCCCGCCGGCCGGGCTGCGGCTGGCGCTGGAGACCAATGTGACGGCCCCGCTGGCGCTGGTCCAGGAGGCCCTGCCGGCGCTGCGGTCCGCGCACGGCGCGGTGCTCAACGTCAGCTCGGACGCGGCGGTGGCGGCGTACCCCACGTGGGGAGGGTACGGCGCCGGCAAGGCCGCGCTGGAGCTGCTGTCGGCGGTGCTCGCCGAGGAGGAGCCTTCCGTGCGGGTGTGGTGGGTGGACCCCGGTGACCTGCGTACCGAGCTGTACGCGGCGGCGGTGCCGGACGATCCGGACTTCGCCGACCGATTGCCGCCGGAGTCGGTGGTGCCCGGCTTCCTGCGGCTGCTGGACGAGCGGGCGGCCTCCGGGCGCTACCTGGCGGCAGAGCTGCTGGGGACGGGGGCGCGATGACCGCGGTGCGTGCGGACCGGATACGGAAGGAGGGCCGTGCCGCGGGCCCGGAGCCGCCGGCGGACGAGGGGCTGGGTACGCAGGAGGCGGACCGGGCGCGGGACACGCGCCGGGCGACGGGCACGGAATCGCCGGCCGACGACGAGCGGGATACGGCGGAGGCGGTCCGCACGGACCGAGCGCCGGGCACGCGCCGGGCGACGGGCACCGAGCCACCGGCCGACGAGGAGCAGGGTACGCAGGAGGCGGTGCACGCGGACCGGGCGACCGCGACGCACCGGGCGACGGCCACCGAGCCACCGGCCGACGACGAGCAGGGTACGCAGGAGGCGGTCCGCACGGACCGAGCGCCGGGAACGCACCGGGCGACGGGCACCAAGCCGCCGACCGACGAGGAACGGGATACGGACGAGGCGGTGCACGTGGACCGAGCGCCGGGCACGCGCCGGGCGACGGGCACCGAGCCACCGGCCGACGACGAGCGGGATACGGCGGAGGCGGTCCGCGCGCTCGCGGAGGTGCGGGTGCCGGCGGAGCTGCTGGCCCGGGTGCCGGCGGCGCGGCGGGACGCGGTGCGGCTGCTGGTCGGCCATCGGGCCACCGGCGGGACCGGGCACCACCGCTTCCGCGAGCTGCCCCGGCTGCTGCGGCCCGGTGACGTGCTGGTGGTGAACACCTCCCCCACGCTGCCGGCCGCGGTGGACGCCCGGGCGGCGGGCGAGGCGGTGGTGGTGCACTTCTCCACCTGCCACGACGACGGCCGCTGGGTGGTGGAGGTGCGTACGCCGGACGGGCACGGCACCACGGTCCGGCGGCCGGGCGGCCCGGCGGGCGCCGTACTGGAGCTGGCCGGGGGTGCCCGGCTGGTGCTGGAGGAGCCGCTGGACCCGCGCGGCGACCGGCTGTGGGTGGCCAGGCCGTCGGTGGCCGACGTGGTGGCGCACCTGGCGCGGTACGGGCGGCCGATCCGGTACGCGTACACCGAGCGCGACCAGCCGCTCACCGCGTACCGCACGGTGTTCGCCCGGCCCGCGGCCGACGGGCTGGGGTCGGCGGAGATGCCGAGCGCGGGCCGGCCGTTCACCGCGGCGCTGGTGACGGAGCTGGTCTGCCGCGGGGTGCAGGTCGCGCCGATCCTGCTGCACACCGGGGTGGCCTCGGCGGAGGCACACGAGCCGCCGTACGCGGAGCGCTTCGAGGTGCCGGCCGGGACGGCCTGGCAGGTGAACGCGGCCCGCGCGGCCGGCGGCCGGGTGGTGGCGGTGGGCACCACTGCGGTACGTGCCCTGGAGTCGGCGGCCGACCCGCACGGGGTGGTGCGCCCGGCGCGCGGCTGGACGGAGCTGGTGGTGACCCCGGAGCGCGGCGTGCGGGTGGTGGACGGCCTGCTCACCGGGCTGCACGAGCCGGAGGCCTCGCACCTGCTGATGCTGCGGGCGATCGGCGGCGACCGGCTGGTGGCCCGGGTGTACGACCAGGCATTGCGGCACGGATACCGCTGGCACGAATTCGGCGACGTGAATCTGCTGCTGCCGTGACGGGCGTCACGGTATTCCGGCCGGTGTCACCGGCCTGATCCGGGGCAGTGTTCCCCAGCGGTGTTCCCGGGAGTTCCCGGCCGGGTTCACCCGGGATTTCGCCCCCGAAATCGCGTCACATGAAGCACCCCCTCGATCACCTTCCGCGATCGAGGGGGTGCCCCCTTGTGAGGTCACCGACAGGACGTGCGTCACATACTAATCAACCTAGTCGGACCGTACCCGCCACAAACGGCCCGTGACGCACCGGAAGGCCTCATTCATTACCCACCCTCCTACGAATTCGACTCGTAGAGGCATTGATTGACCCCCGTTTTCGGACCCTTTAACAATTCACGAGTCCGCAAACGGAAGGTGTTCAATCCATGCAGCTCCCCACGATCCCGAAGATCGGCCAACTGTCCAAGAAGCGCAAGATCACGGCGGCTGGAGCCGCCGCCGCGGCCGGAGTGGTTCTGACGGTCACCGGTCTCCAGGCGACCAGTGGGACAGCGGTCGCCGCGAGCGACCCCACTGGGCACACGGTCTCCACGGCGAGCACGGCGGCGCAGCAGGCGCCCGCCGCCGCCCCGAAGGCCGACGCGAACAAGCAGGCCGAGGCCGCGAGCGCGACCTCCGTCCCGCAGTCCGCGCTCGTCGCGCAGCCGGCGGCCGCCAAGACGTACACGAACAACCTGGACGGCTGGATCAAGCAGTCGCTGGACATCCTGCACGCCCACCACATTCCGGCGAGCTACAACGGCATTTACCGGAACATCATCCGGGAGTCGAGCGGCAACCCGCAGGCGATCAACCTGTGGGACATCAACGCCAAGAACGGTGTCCCCTCCAAGGGTCTGCTCCAGGTGATCGACCCGACCTTCCGCGCCTACCACGTCGCGGGCACCTCGTGGAACATCTACGACCCGGTCGCCAACATCACCGCCGCGTGCAACTACGCCGCCGCGAAGTACGGCTCGATGGACAACGTCTACTCGGCCTACTGATCGGCCGGCCCGATCGGGGACCGTATCGGGCACCGTATCGAGCAGTGGTGCATCTCGTGACGCGAAAGGGCGGTGGGACTTCGGTCCCACCGCCCTTTTCGTGTTCCGTCAACTGTTTACCGGCTTTACTTGCGCATGACCTCCGGCTCGTGCCGGCGCAGCAGCCGGGCGACGACGAAGCCGCACAGCACGCCGAGCAGCAGCAGGACGACCATGTCGGTGGTCCAGGCGGCCGCGGTGTGCTTCCACAGCGGGTCGCCGCTGCTCTTGGGGTCCCAGGGCAGCAGCACGTTCAGGTCGGCCGTGGCGCCGAGGGCGGCCACCGCCCAGCGCGAGGGCATCAGCCAGGCGACCTGCTCGATGCCGGGCTTGGCGAAGAGCTGGAACAGCACCCCGGTGAAGACGATCTGCACGATGGCGAACATCACCAGCAGCGGCATGGTCTTCTCCGCGGTCTTCACCAGTGCGGAGATGATCAGGCCGAACATCATGGCGGTGAAGCCGAGCGCCATGATCACCAGCGCCATCTCCACAGCGGGGTGCTGGTGCAGGATCACGCCCTCGGTGGGGAGCTTGCGCGGGGCGAAGCCGATGGCGCTGATGATGGCGCCCTGCAGGGCGGTGATCAGGCCGAGCACGATGACCTTCGACATCAGGTACGCCGAGCGGGACAGGCCGACCGCGCGCTCGCGTTCGTAGATCACCCGTTCCTTGATCAGCTCGCGTACCGAGTTGGCCGCGCCGGCGAAGCACGCGCCCACCGCGAGGATGAGCAGGATCGTGCCGGCGTCCTTGTTCTGCAGGTGGAACTTGACCGGGCCGTAGCCGACGCCGCTGGGGGCCGGGACGAGCGTGCTGACCGTGCCGAGGACGGCCGGCAGGATCAGCATCAGGCCGATGAAGCCGCGGTCGGAGATGATCACCGACAGGTAGCGGCGGATCAGCGTGAACAGCTGGGCGCCCCAGCCCTGCGGCTTGGGCGGGCGGGCCGCCTGCTGCGGGATCCAGTGGGCCTGCTGCGGGGCGGCGGCGTCGAGTTCGGCGGCGTACATCTGGTAGTGCTGCGAGCCGCGCCAGCGCCCCGACCAGTCGTAGTCGCGGTAGTTCTCGAAGGCGGAGAAGACGTCGGCCCAGGACTCGTAGCCGAAGAAGGCCAGCGCCTCGTCGGGCGGGCCGAAGTAGGCCACCGACCCGCCGGGCGCCATGACCAGCAGTTTGTCGCACAGCGCGAGTTCGGCGACGGAATGGGTGACGACCAGGACGGTGCGCCCGTCGTCGGCCAGGCCGCGCAGCAGCTTCATCACGTCGCGGTCCATGCCCGGGTCGAGGCCGGAGGTGGGCTCGTCCAGGAAGATCAGCGACGGCTTGGTGAGCAGTTCCAGGGCGACCGAGACGCGCTTGCGCTGGCCGCCGGACAGGGAGGTGATCCGCTTGTCGGCGTGGATGTCGAGCTTGAGCTCGCGCAGCACCTCGTTGATCCGCGCCTCGCGCTCGGCGGCCGCGGTGTCGCCCGGGAAGCGGAGCTTGGCCGCGTACCGCAGCGCGGTCCTGACGTGGAGCTCCTTGTGCAGGATGTCGTCCTGCGGGACCAGGCCGATGCGCTGGCGCAGCTCGGCGAACTGCTTGTAGAGGTTGCGGTTGTCGTACAGCACCTCGCCCTGGTCGGCGGGCCGGTAGCCGGTCAGCGCGCGCAGCAGGGTGGACTTGCCGGAACCGGAGGGGCCGATCACGCCGATCAGTGATTTCTCCGGCACCCCGAAGGAGACGTCCTTCAGGATCGTCTTGGTGGTCTTGCCGTGCGGGACCGTGACCGAAAGGCGGCGCGCGGAGAAGGACACGTCGCCGGTGTCGACGAATTCCTCCAGCCGGTCGCCGACCAGCCGGAAGGTGGAGTGGCCGACGCCGACGATGTCGCCCGCGCCCAGCAAGTGGCGCTGAATCGGCTGGCCGTTGACGTAGGTGCCGTTGTGGCTGCCCAGGTCGACGATTTCGTACCGGCCGTCGGGGAGCGCGTGGAATTCCGCGTGGTAACGGGAGACCTGGAGGTCGGAGACGACCAGTTCGTTCTCCAGCGCGCGGCCGATGCGCATCACCCGGCCGAGGGCGATCTGGTGGAAGGTCGTCGGGTTGCGGTCGGCGCCGCGGGGCTGCTGGCCGGCCGGCGTGCTCTGCGCGGCGGGCGGCTGCTGCGACTGACCGGCACCGCCCTGCGGCGGCTGCGCGTACGGCTGGGCCTGCGGCATCTGCTGGTACGGGGCCTGCTGCTGCGGCGGCGCGGCCGGGGCGCCCCAGCCCTGCGGTTGGGCGACGGGCTGCGCGGGCGCGGCGGCGGCCTGGGCGACGGGCTGCGCGGCCGGGGCCGCGTACATCGGCGGCTGGGATATGTGCTGCGGCGGCGCCTGGGCCGGCTGCTGCTGGGGGGGCTGGAACTGCGGCTGCGCCGGCTGGTGGTACTGCTGGGGCTGTGCCTGGGCTTGTACCTGGGCCTGCGCGGGCGCCGCGGCACTGTGGACGGCGCCGGCGGCCGCGGGCTGCCCGCCGCCGAAGGTCAGCCGGGGGCCGTCCGTGGCGTTGCCCAGGTGTACGACGGCGCCGGGGCCGAGTTCGGTCTGCTGGACTCTGTGGCCCTGTACATAGGTGCCGTTGGTGCTGCCGAGATCCTCCAGGACCCAAGTGCGTTCGCCACGGCGGACGGTGGCGTGCCGCCAGGACACCCTGGCGTCGTCGAGAACCACGTCCGCCTGCGGGTCGCGCCCCAGGCTGTAGGACCTGGACGCGTCCAACGCCCAGGTACGACCGTTCAATTCGAGTACGAGTTCAGGCACCCCATGCCCCAATGGTTGTTCCCCCGGTTAGTCCCCCTTGAGGGGAGTCTAGGGATTGCGAACATCGGGAGGAACTATTGCAGGCCCCGGACTCGTAACAGAAAACCGTCCTCTGACACGGCTTTGTACGGGTCCCGTCCCGGGCGTCGCAATGGACGCGGATGTGTCCCCGCGCAATGGGTGCGGGTGTGCCCGGGCACCATGGACGCGGGTACATGCGGACGCCATGGGTGCGCCCAGCGCCGGCGAGGATCACCCGCCGGGGTGAGCAATCGGGTGCCGGGCGTTGTGCTGACCTACGGGCCGGCGCCTACGGTGACGGGCGGCGAGGCTGTCCGCAGAGCGGGACGGAGGAGCGGGCGCGTCCGCGGCCGGATAGCGTGGAAGCACCATGGACGCTGAAAACGCTGCAGCCGCTCCGCAGCACGGGACCCGGCCGGCCGTACCCGCTCCCCCGGACCCCGCGGAGGACGCGCCCACCCTTCTGGTCAAGATCTTCGGCAAGGACAGACCCGGGATCACCGCCGGACTCTTCGAGACGCTCGCCGCCTACGACGTGGACGTGGTGGACATCGAGCAGGTGGTCACGCGGGGCCGGATGGTGCTGTGCGCCCTGGTCACGATGCCTGCGACGCGCGGCGCCGAGGGCGAGCTGCGGGCGACGGTGCACACCTGGGCCGAGGCGTCGCGGATGGAGGCCGAGATCATCTCCGGCCGGGGCGACAACCGGCGGCGCGGCGAGGGCCGCTCCCACGTGACGGTGCTGGGCAGCCCGCTGACCGCGGAGTCGACGGCGGCCATAACGGCGCTGATCACCCGGGCGGGTGGCAACATCGACCGGATCTTCCGGCTGGCGAAGTATCCGGTGACGGCGGTGGAGTTCGCGGTGTCCGGCGCCGAGCCGTCGGTGCTGCGCTCGGCGCTCGCCGTGGCCGCGGGCGCGCACGGGGTGGACATCGCGGTGATGCCGGCCGGGCTGCAGCGCCGGGCGCAGCGGCTGGTCGTGATGGACGTCGACTCCACCATGATCCAGGACGAGGTGATCGAGCTCTTCGCGGCCCACGCGGGGTGCGAGGACGAGGTCGCAGCGATCACGGCCGCCGCCATGCGCGGCGAGCTGGACTTCGAGCAGTCGCTGCGGGCCCGGGTGGCGCTGCTGGCGGGCCTGGACGCGTCCGTGACCGACAAGGTACGGGCGGAGGTGCGGCTGACCCCGGGGGCGCGGACCCTGATCCGTACCCTCAAGCGGCTCGGCTACCAGGTGGGGATCGTCTCCGGCGGCTTCACCCAGGTCACCGACGACCTCCAGGAACGGCTCGGGCTGGACTTCGCCGCGGCCAACACCCTGGAGGTGGCCGACGGGAAGTTCACCGGGAAGGTCACCGGGCCGGTGGTGGACCGGGCGGGCAAGGCCCGCCACCTGCGGCGGTTCGCCGAGCAGGCCGGGGTGCCGCTGAGCCAGACGGTGGCCATCGGCGACGGCGCCAACGACCTGGACATGCTCAACGCCGCCGGCCTCGGCGTCGCCTTCAACGCCAAGCCGGTGGTCCGCCAGGCGGCCGACACCGCCGTCAACGTGCCCTTCCTCGACACGGTGCTGTACCTGCTGGGCATCACCCGCGAGGAGATCGAGGCGGCCGACGCGCTCGACGGGACCCCCGTGACGGACTAGCCCCGGCGTCGGCACGTACGACAAGCACACATACGACACCATGGGCGCGGGCCGGGACGGCCCGCGCCCATTGCGGCTACTTCTCGTGCGGCACCCAGAACGACGCCAGCCGGCCCACGCCGTGCTCCGCGCGCTTCCAGGAGCCGGAAAAGGTCAGCACCGCGAAGGCCGCGGTGGGGAAGCCCCGGTTCATCCGGGTCATGGTGTCGCCGTCCGCGGTGCCGGCCATGGCGTCGGCCAGCGCGTGGATGCCGGGGTTGTGGCCGACCAGCAGCAGCGAGCCGACCTCGTCGGAGGTCTCGCCGACGAGCGCCAGCAGGTCACCGAGCGTGGCGTCGTACAGCCGCTCCTCGTACACCGTCCGGGGCCGGTGCGGCAGTTCGTGGACGGCGAGCTTCCAGGTCTCTCGGGTGCGGGTGGCGGTGGAGCACAGGACGAGGTCCGCGGTGACCCCGTCCTGGACGAGGCGGCGGCCGACGGCGGCGGCGTCCTGTCGCCCGCGGTCGGCCAGCGGCCGTTCGTGGTCGGGGACTTCGGGCCAGTCGGCCTTGGCGTGCCGGAGCAGGACGAGGGTGCGGGGTGCATCGGCAGTCATGCCCCTCAGCTTTCCAGAAAACCTGCGGTCAGGCGCGGGATGGCCGCTGCCGGGCGGTCCGGGGGCATGACGCGGGTCACACCGGGAAGCGGTCGCTGACCGCGGGTCGGGGGGCGCTCACCGCCCGTGGCGGCGCCCGGTCGGCCGGGGCGGGAGAGCCGATCGCGTCCGGTCGTACGGACGGCTGAGGGAGCGCGGCGGGGCGTGACCCGCGGGACCGCTGTCATGGGCGCGGGACGGCCGGCAGGGGCCGCCGTAGCGCCGGGGCCGGCGGTCGGGGCGCCCTGGCCGTCACAGTACGTGATGGAGCATGCCGGACAGCAGCATGGCTGCGTGGCTCAGCCAGTCGCCGGAGGAGGCCGCTGTCGAGGCGTCGGCGCCGCCGCCGGTGAAGAGGGCGAGCAGGACGGCGAAGGCGAGCGCGGGCAGCGCCAGGGCCCACCAGGGCAGCCGGGTCTGCGCTCCCGGCCCGCCGCCGGGGCCCGCTGACGCTCCGGCCCCGCCGCCGGTCCGCTCGGGTCCGGCGCCGCGCAGGGCCGGGGACGCGGCGGAGCGGGCCCGCCGGGCGTACAGGTGCGGGACTTGCGTGGTCACGGTGACCGCCTCCGGGAAGAACCGTCGAAGTGCCCCTCGGACCTGGTGGCCGAGTGCACTTCGACGCTACGGGGGCGGGGCGGGCGGTCCCATCCGGCCGTCCACCCATCCGACCCTGACCCTGACCCCCTAGGGATGGTGGGGTTGTCCCCACCCCCGGGCTCGGGGTCGGGATCGTCGGGTGCGGCGACGGTGGGTTCGGACGGGCGACCGGCGGGTGGCCGTTCGGGTACGGGCGGCCGGTCAGCCCATCCGGGCGGCAATAATGGCGACGACCGCGACGATCGCGGGCACCCCCATCATCAGGCCGAAGACGATCAGCAGCCGCCGGTGCGGCTGCGGGGGGTTCGGTTCGAGTACGGGCATGGCGCCCAGTGTGGCACCGGGCCGCGGACGGCCCGGCACAGGGGTCCCGTTTCGTCCCGGTCCGCCCGGACGGCGGACCGCGGGCTCACGCCCCGATGGCGTGCAGACCGCCGTCGACGTGGACGATCTCGCCGGTGGTCTTGGGGAACCAGTCGGACAGCAGCGCCACGACGCCGCGGCCGGCCGGCTCGGGGTCGGCGACGTCCCACTCCAGCGGGGAACGGCTGTCCCAGACCTTGGCCAGCTCGGTGAAGCCGGGAATGGACTTGGCGGCCATGGAGCCGATCGGGCCGGCCGAGATCAGGTTGCAGCGCACGTTCTGCTTGCCCAGGTCGCGGGCGAGGTAGCGGGAGGTGGCCTCCAGCGCGGCCTTGGCCGGGCCCATCCAGTCGTACTGCGGCCAGGCGTACTGCGCGTCGAAGGTGAGGCCGACGACCGAGCCGCCCTGGTCCATCAGCGGCAGGCACGCCATGGTGAGCGCCTTCAGGGAGTACGCGGAGACGTGCATGGCGGTCGCCACGGACTCGAAGGGGGTGTTGAGGAAGTTGCCGCCCAGGGCGTCCTGGGGGGCGAAGCCGATGGAGTGGACCACGCCGTCCAGGCCGCCGAGCTCCTCGCGGACGACGTCCGCCAGGCCGGCCAGGTGCTCGGCGTTGGTGACGTCGAGCTCGACCACCTTGGCCGGCTTCGGGAGCTTCTTGGCGATCCGCTCGGTCAGGGTCGGTCGCGGGAAGGCGGTCAGGATGATCTGCGCGCCCTGTTCCTGGGCGAGCCGGGCGGTGTGGTAGGCGATCGAGGACTCCATCAGCACGCCGGTGATCAGGACGCGCTTGCCTTCGAGGATTCCGCTCATGGTGATCAGTGACCCATGCCCAATCCGCCGTCAACGGGGATGACGGCTCCGGTGATGTACGAGGCGTCGTCGGAGGCGAGGAAGCGGACCGCCGCGGCGATCTCCTCCGGCTGAGCGAGCCGGGCCAGCGGCACGTTGGTGACGATGGCCGTCCGCTGCTCGTCGCTGAGCTGCCGGGCCATGTCGGTGTCGACCAGGCCCGGCGCGACGACGTTGAACGTGATGTTGCGGGAGCCCAGCTCACGGGCGAGCGAGCGGGCGAAGCCGACCAGGCCGGCCTTGGAGGCGGCGTAGTTGGCCTGGCCGGGCGCGCCCAGCAGGCCCACGGCCGAGGAAATGAGCACGACCCGGCCCTTCTTGGCCCGCAGCATGCCGCGGTTGGCACGCTTGACCACGCGGAAGGTACCGGTGAGGTTGGTGTCGAGGACGACCGAGAAGTCCTCCTCGGTCATCCGCATCAGGAGCTGGTCGCGGGTGATCCCGGCGTTGGCGATGAGGACCTCGACATTGCCGTGCGTCGACTCGATCTCCTTGTACGCCTGCTCCACCTGCTCCGGGTCGGTGATGTCGCAGCGCACGGCCAGGACCCCCTGGGCCACCAGCTCCTTCGGCGGTTCACCGGACCGGTAGGTGATGGCGACCTTGTCGCCGGCGTCGGCGAAAGCCTGGGCGATGGCGAGGCCGATGCCCCGGTTTCCTCCGGTGACGAGAACCGAGCGGCTCAACGGATCACCCTTTCGCTAGGTGGGTCTCTCGTTGAGAACTTATCGGTCCAGGCACATTTCCGGGGAATCGGCCCCGACAGGCTGTTCCCGAAGGTGCTGTGGGATTCCTACAGTCGAATGGCTCAGCCCTTGCTGCGGACGGCGGCCCGGCGGCGGCTCCAGAAGAGCAGCCCGACCGCGCCGGTGGCCAGGACGGCGCTGCCGGACAGCGCCGTCTCCAGGGTGCCGCTCGCCGGGCGGGCGGCGGCCACGGGGCCGGCGTCCAGGGTGCGGCCGGTGGCGGTGACCGCGGTGTCGCCGCCGTGGCCGTGGTGGCTGACCGTGGATTTCGCCTCACCCGCGGCGATCTGGGCGTCGGTGGCCGCCTTGGGGGCTGCGGCCTTGGCGGCGGCGCCGCTGACGCCGTAGACCACGTCGGCGCAGCCGTAGAACGCCTCGGGGCTGTCGGTGCGCTGCCAGACCTGGTAGATGAGCTGGCGGCCGGTGCGGGCGGGCAGGGTGGCGGTGAAGTTGTAGTAACCGCTGGATGCCGAGGCGGCGGTGGTGTAGGTGGCGATGGGGGTGTCGGCCAGGTCGGACCACTTCAGCGGCTTGGTCGGGTCGTAGCCGTCCTTGGTGATGTAGAGGGTCATGACGCCCTTGTGCGGGGCGGTGACCCGGAAGGAGACGTTGAACTGGCCCGCGGCGACCGGGGTGGCGGGCCAGTCGGTGCGGGCCCAGTCCAGCGCGCGGTACTTGTCGCGGTCCGCCGAGCACAGGTGGCCGTCGGGGATGATCGTGCGGCTCTGGCCGTTGGCGTTGGCGATGTTGACCTCGTTCCAGTCGTAGAGCGGCTGGGTGCCGCTGTCGGCGACGAGGTCCTTGCAGACCTGGGAGACCGGGTGTTCCGGGCCCTCGGCGTAGCAGCCCATGATCCGGCTGACCGGGGAGCTGAGGGCGCCGTGGGCGCTGGCGGTGACCGGGGTCAGGGCGCCGATGGTGACGGCTGCTGCCGTCACCGCGCCGGCCGCTACGGCCTTGGTGCGCAGTGACATGCGGTGGGCTCCTTGTCGTGCGTGGGGTGGCGCGCCGTGGGCGGCGCGTCGCGGACAAGAGGGCGGCCCCTCGAATATAGAGATTGGTCTGGACCAGGCCAAGAGGTCGCGCGCGGACTGGTGTCGGGCAGGTGCTCGGGCCGTGCGGCGGCCGGTCGCAGAGCGGTCCCCTCGGTTGTCCACAGGCACGGGCGAATGTCCCGGCAGGGGTGTGGCGGGACGTGATTCACTGCCGACACAGACAGCGAAGGGAAGTTCGTCGTGCCTCAAGAGGTCGATCAGTCATTCCTGGCGTTGCCCCTGCGGGCGCTCGCCGACGCGGCGCTGGCCCGTGCCCGTGCGCTGGGCGCGGAGCACGCCGACTTCCGCCTGGAGCGGGTGCGCAGTGCCGCCTGGCGGCTGCGCGACGCGCGCCCGGCGGGCAGTTCGGACACCACGGACCTGGGTTTCGCGGTCCGGGTGGTGCACGGCGGGGCCTGGGGATTCGCCTCCGGGGTGGATCTGACGATGGACGCGGCGGCGCGGGTCGCGGCCCAGGCGGTGGAGATGGCCAAGCTGTCCGCGCGGGTGGTGGCGGCCGCCGACGGGGGTGCCGGCGACGACGGCCGGAGCAGGGTGGAGCTGGCGCCGGAGCCGGTGCACGCCGACCAGGTGTGGGTGTCGGCGTACGAGGTCAATCCCTTCGACGTGCCGGACGCCGACAAGACCGCGCTGCTCGCGGAGTGGAGCAACCGGCTGCTGGCTGCCGACGGCGTCTCGCACGCGGACGCCTTCCTGCTCACCGTGCAGGAGAACAAGTTCTACGCGGACACCGCCGGCACGGTCACCACCCAGCAGCGGGTGCGGCTGCATCCGCAGCTCACCGCGGTGACCGTGGACCCGGAGACCGGCGGCTTCGAGTCGATGCGCACCCTGGCACCGCCGGTGGGCCGCGGCTTCGAGTACCTGACCGGCACCGGCTGGGACTGGGACGCGGAGCTGGCCGCGATGCCGGAGCTGCTCGCCGAGAAGCTGCGCGCCCCCTCGGTCGAGGCGGGGCGGTACGACCTGGTGGTGGACCCGTCGAACCTGTGGCTGACCATCCACGAGTCGATCGGCCACGCCACCGAACTGGACCGCGCGCTGGGGTACGAGGCGGCGTACGCGGGCACCTCCTTCGCCACCTTCGACAAGCTGGGCACCCTGAAGTACGGCTCGCCGCTGATGAACGTCACCGGTGACCGCACCGCCGAACACGGCCTGTCCACCGTCGGCTTCGACGACGAGGGCGTGGCGGGCCAGTCCTGGGACCTGGTCAAGGACGGCGTGCTGGTCGGCTACCAACTCGACCGCCGCATCGCGAAGCTGACCGGCTTCGAGCGCTCCAACGGCTGCGCCTATGCCGACTCCCCGGGGAACGTGCCGGTCCAGCGCATGGCCAACGTCTCCCTCCGGCCCGCCCCGGACGGCCCCTCCACCGAGGAGCTGATCGCCGGCGTGGAGCACGGCATCTACGTGGTCGGCGACCGCTCCTGGTCGATCGACATGCAGCGGTACAACTTCCAGTTCACCGCGCAGCGCTTCTTCCGGATCGAGAACGGGCGGCTGGCCGGGCAGCTCAAGGACGTGGCGTACCAGGCCACGACCACCGACTTCTGGGGGTCGATGGAGGCGGTGGGCGGGCCGCAGACCTACGTGCTGGGCGGCGCGTTCAACTGCGGCAAGGCGCAGCCCGGGCAGGTCGCGGCGGTCAGTCACGGCTGCCCGTCCGCGCTCTTCCGGGGCGTCAGCATTCTCAACACCACGCAGGAGGCCGGACGATGACCACCACCAAGCCGCACGAGATCGTCGAACGGGCCCTGGAGCTGTCCCGGGCGGACGGCTGTGTGGTGATCGCGGACGAGCGGTCCAGCGCCAACCTGCGCTGGGCGGGCAACGCGCTGACCACCAACGGCGTCACCCGCGGCCGTACGCTCACGGTGATCGCCACGGTGGACGGCGCCCAGGGCACCGCCTCCGGCGTGGTCTCGCGGTCGGCGGTGACCGCGGACGAACTGGAGCCGCTGGTGCGGGCCGCGGAGGCCGCGGCCCGCGAGTCCGGGCCGGCCGAGGACGCCCAGCCGCTGGTGGCCGGGGACAAGGCGGCGGCCGGTTTCACCGAGCCGCCGGCCGAGACCGGCCCGCAGGTGTTCGGGCGGTTCGCGCCCGCGCTCGGCGAGGCGTTCGGCGCCGCCCGGGCCGGCGGCCGGGAGCTGTACGGGTTCGCCTTCCACTCGGTGACCTCCACCTACCTCGGCACCTCGACCGGGGTGCGGCTGCGGCACGACCAGCCGACCGGCACCCTGGAGGTCAACGCCAAGTCCCCGGACCACGCGAAGTCGGCGTGGGCGGGCGCGGCCACCCGGGACTTCACCGACGTGGACCCGTTGGCGATGGACGCGGACCTGGCCCAGCGGCTGGCCTGGGCCGAGCGCCGGGTGGACCTGCCCGCGGGGCGGTACGAGACGCTGCTGCCGCCGACCGCGGTCGCCGACCTGCTGATCTACCAGGTGTGGTCCTCCGGCGCCCGGGACGCGGCCGAGGGCCGGACCGTCTTCGCCAAGCAGGGCGGCGGCACCCGGGTGGGCGAGAAGCTCTCCGCGCTCCCGCTGACGCTGCGCAGCGACCCGGGGGCGCCGGGCCTGGAGGCGGCGCCGTTCGTGATCGCGCACGCCTCGGGCGACGACTCCTCGGTGTTCGACAACGGGCTGCCGGTGGAGCCGGTGGAGTGGATCCGCGAGGGCACCCTGAACCGGCTGGTCACCACCCGGCACAGCGCGAAGCTGACCGGGCTGCCGGTGGCGCCGGCCGGCGACAACCTGATCCTGGACGGCGGCTCGGACCGCTCGCTGGCGGACATGGTGGCCGGCACCGAGCGCGGGCTGCTGCTGACCTGCCTGTGGTACATCCGCGAGGTGGATCCGGCCACGCTGCTGCTGACCGGCCTGACCCGCGACGGGGTGTATCTGGTGGAGGGCGGCGAGGTGACCGGTGTGGTGAACAACTTCCGGTTCAACGAGTCGCCGGTGGACCTGCTGGGCCGGGCCACCGAGGCCGGCCGTACCGAGCGGACGCTGCCGCGCGAGTGGAGCGACTGGTTCACCCGCGCCGCCGCCCCGGCGCTGCGGATCCCGGACTTCAACATGAGTTCGGTGAGCCAGGGCGTCTGAGCGGGGGCGTCCCGCCGGGTGTCCGGGAGGGCCGGTTCCCCGCCTGCCGGCCGCCGCCCGGCTCCGCCGGGCCGGCCACAGGCGAGGACCGCCCGGGCCATGCCGGTCGAGGTGGTCCAACAGGTCCGGGCCGGCCGGACGCGCGCTCGGTGCGGGCCGTCGCCCGGTTCAGGCGGATGCCGCTCTGCGCCGTACGCCGCAGACGGGCGTCCGCCGTACGGCGCAGCGGTCCCGCACACGCCCGGGGGCACCGGGCAGATTGGCGCGCCCCCGCTCTGCTCGGCGGGTGCCACGCGGCGTAACGTGGTGACTGTGCCGGAACGGGACGCTGTGACCTGTGATCAGCACGTCCGGCCAGTCGAAGCGGACGGTGGAACGGTATGCGGAAGCAGAGCGACCCGGGGGTCTTCAGGATCACCGGTGCGCGGACCGGCCTCACCGAGGACGTCCGCGGCCGACAGCGGCGGTACATGATCTCGATGTCGATCCGCACCGTCTCGGTGATCCTCACTGTGGTGCTGTGGAACGTGGAGCGCCCGCTCGCGTGGGTGACGCTCGCGCTGGGGATGGTGATCCCCTATCTCGCGGTGGTCATCGCCAACGCCGGCCGGGAGAGCCCGCCCACGCCTCCCGCGCCTTATCACCCGCCGGCCGGGCCGGAGCTGGAGGCGGGCGAAGCGGAGTCCGCGGCGGAACCGGCCGCCGGACCGTCGGCCGAGGAGGAGCTGCGACCGCCGGTGAACAGCGGCGAACCGGGCTGACCGCGGCCCGTCCCGTACACTGGTCTGGACCAGTGAAAGCACGCCGCGGGAACCTCAAGAAAAGCTCAGATCAATACGGGGTATCCACTCCACGGCGGGCAGGGCACGTGACATACTTCGTAGGCGCTCCGCATCCCCCGTCGGAGCGATGAACCGACGCCGGGCGGCTCCCCCCGTGGCTGCCCGGCGTCGCCATGTTTACTGGGCTTGTGAGCGACACGACCAACGCAGTGAACGAAGCCCCGGTGTGCTCGGCCAAGGGCTGCCGGACCCCCGCGGTGTGGGTCCTGGCCTGGAACAATCCCACGCTGCACACTCCCGAGCGGCGCAAGACCTGGCTGGCGTGCGAGGAGCACCGCGAGCACCTGTCGCAGTTCCTCGCGGTGCGCGGCTTCCTCAAGGACGTGGTGACGCTGGAGCAGTGGGAGCGGTCGGCCGCGGAAGGGTGAGCGACCCGGGGTGAGCGACCCGCTCAGCCGCCGATGGCCGACATCGGCCGCTGGGGCTGGAGGAAGGTCGGGTCGTCCAGACCGGAACCGGCCTTCTTTCCCCACATCGCCGCCCGCCACAGCTCGGCGATCCGCGCGTCGGAGGCGCCGGAGCGCAACGCGCCGCGCAGGTCCGACTCCTCGCGGGCGAACAGGCAGTTGCGCACCTGGCCGTCGGCGGTCAGCCGGGTGCGGTCGCAGGCCCGGCAGAACGGCCGGGTCACCGAGGCGATCACCCCGACCCGGGCCGGGCCGCCGTCCACCAGCCAGCGTTCGGCGGGCGCCGAGCCGCGGGCGCCGTCGGCCTCGGGGGTCAGGTCGAACCGGGTGCGCAGGCCGGCCAGGATCTCCTCGGCGGTGACCATGCCCTCGCGCTGCCAGCCGTGCTGGGCGTCCAGCGGCATCTGCTCGATGAACCGCAGTTCGTAGTCGTGCTCCAGCGCCCAGCCGAGCAGGTCGGGCGCCTCGTCGTCGTTGACGCCGCGCATCAGCACGGCGTTGACCTTGACCGGGGCGAGCCCGGCGGCGCGGGCGGCGGCCAGTCCGTCGAGGACGTCGTGGTGCCGATCGCGGCGGGTCAGGGTGCGGAAGACGTCGGGCCGCAGGGTGTCCAGGGAGACGTTGACCCGGTCCAGGCCGGCCTCCCGCAGGGCGTCGGCGGTACGGCGCAGGCCGATGCCGTTGGTGGTGAGCGACAGCTTCGGGCGCGGCTCCAGTTCGGCGCAGCGCGCGAGGATGCCGGCCAGGCCGGGCCGCAGCAGCGGTTCGCCGCCGGTGAAGCGGACGTCCCTGACGCCGAGGTCGGTGACCGCGATCCGTACCATCCGCACGATCTCGTCGTCGGTGAGCAGGTCGGGCCGCGCCAGCCACTGCAGTCCCTCCTCGGGCATGCAGTAGGAGCAGCGCAGATTGCACCGGTCGGTCAGGGAGACCCGCAGGTCGGTGGCGACCCGGCCGTAGGTGTCGACGAGCGCGGACGTCATGCCGCGGCCTCCCTCGGGGCAACCGGGAGCGCCTTGTGCGACTCCCGCCGTCCCTCAACGGTAAGACCCCGCACGGACACCGCCCGCAGCGCGGCGGATCTCGACGCGCCGCCGCAGCGTACGCGAGGGATCCGCCGCGCCGACAAACCGGGTGGAACCGACCGGGCGGCGCGAGACGCCTCAGTGCGCCCCCGCCCCGGTGAGCGCCCGCACCTCCAGTTCCTGGTACTTGGCGGCGTCCGGCTGCTCGCGGGAGAGCATCGTGCCCAGCCAGCCGAGGGCGAAGGCCAGCGGGATGGAGACGATGCCCGGGTTGGTGAGCGGGAACCAGTGGAAGTCGCTGCCGGAGAACAGCGCGTCGTCCGCCCCGGAGACCACCGGCGAGAAGATCACCAGCACCACCGAGGAGACCAGCCCGCCGTAGATCGACCAGACCGCGCCGGCCGTGGTGAAACGTTTCCAGTACAGGCTGAACAGGATCGTCGGCAGGTTCGCCGAGGCGGCCACGGCGAAGGCCAGAGCCACCAGGGCCGCGGCGTTGAGCTTGGTTGCGTACATGCCCAGCACGATGGCGACCGCGCCGATCACCACGGCGGCGATCTTCGCGGTGGCCACCTCGTTCTTCTCGGTCACCTTGCCGCGCCGGATGACGTTGGCCCACAGGTCGTGCGCGAAGGACGCCGACGAGGCCAGGGTCAGGCCGGCGACCACGGCGAGGATGGTGGCGAAGGCGACCGCCGAGATGACCGCGAGCAGGATGGCCCCGCCGGTGGTGCCCGCGCCGCCGCCGACGTTCTCGGCGAGCAGCGGCGCCGCCGTGTTGCCCGCCTTGTCGCTGGCCACGATGGCGTCGTGGCCGACCAGCGCCGCCGCGCCGAAGCCGAGGGCGAGGGTCATCAGGTAGAAGGCGCCGATGATGCCGATCGCCCAGTTCACCGACTTCCGGGCGACCTTGGCGGTGGGCACGGTGTAGAAGCGGACCAGGACGTGCGGCAGTCCGGCGGTGCCGAACACCAGCGCCAGGGCCAGCGAAATGAAGTTGATCTTGGATGTGGTGTCCACCCCGTATTTCAGCCCGGGCTCCAGGAAGGCCGAGCCCTTGCCGCTGCGGTCGGCGGCGGCGCCCAGCAGGCTGGAGGGGTTCCAGTGGAACTTGTCCATCACCAGGATCGTGATCAGCAGGGTGCCCAGGATCAGCAGCACCGCCTTGACGATCTGCACCCAGGTCGTGCCCTTCATGCCGCCGATGGTCACGTAGAGCACCATCACGACGCCGACCAGGGCGACGATCAGCCGCTTGGGGCCGTCGCCGTGCACCCCGAGCAGCAGGGACACCAGGGCGCCGGCGCCGACCATCTGGGCCAGCAGGTAGAAGATCGACACCACGATGGTGGAGGTGCCCGCCGCGGTGCGCACCGGGCGCTGCCGCAGCCGGTACGCCAGCATGTCCGCCATGGTGAACCGGCCGGAGTTGCGCAGCGGTTCGGCCACCAGCAGCAGCGCGACCAACCAGGCGACCAGGAAGCCGATCGAGTACAGGAAGCCGTCGTAGCCGGCCAGCGCGATGGAGCCGGCGATGCCCAGGAACGACGCGGCGGACATGTAGTCGCCGGAGATGGCCAGGCCGTTCTGCAACCCGGTGAAGGAGCGGCCGCCGGCGTAGAAGTCGGTGGCGTCCTTGGTGCGGCGCCCGGCCCACACCGTGATGCCGAGCGTCACGGCCACGAACACCGAGAAGAGGGTGATGATCAGCGGGCGGTGGTCGCTCGCGCCCGCGGCCAGGGTGAGGGCCTGCGCGCTCATACGGTCTCCTCGGGCGTGGCGTCGGTGGCGGTGGTCGGGGCGGCGGCCGGACCGGGAACGGCCGCCGGACGGCCGCCGTTCTCGACGACGGCCTTGAGGCGTTCGGCGCGCGGGTCCAGCCGGGCACCGGCGAACCGGGCGTACCACCAGGCGATCAGGAAGGTGGTGACGAACTGGGCGATGCCGAGGAAGAACGCCACGTTGAGGTGGCCGACGGCCTTGGTGGACATCAGGCCGTCCGCGAAGCTGGACAGCAGGACGTACAGCAGGTACCAGGCGAGGAAGGCGACGGCGACCGGGAAGGCGAACATCCGGTAGGAGCGCCGCAGTTCGCGGAACTCCTCGCTCGACTCCACCTCGGAGTAGACGGCCGGATCGGGCTGCCGGCCCGGCGTGACCGGTGGTTCCACGGGACCTCCTGTGGGGGGCTGCCACGCGTGGGGCGTGGTGAGGGGCGCCTCGCTGCGGCGAGCGCAGCGGTGACGGGAACTCTGCGGGTCAACGTGATGTGCGTCACATCGACCTGATCCCGCATGGTAAAGGGCTGGCAAGAGGTGCACCAGTGCGCGGTGGTCGAAAAGTGACACCCCGTCACGGGTGGTTGACGCCATGGCCGTTCGCCGAGTCCGGGCGACACCGCGCGCCGCGGTTGCCGGTCCGGTGGCCGAACCGCCGCCTTGCCGCGGGCATTTCCGGGCGAGGTTGCCCGAACTCCTGCTGCGTGCCCGGCTTCCGGGCTAGGTTCCGTCGTCATGCACCCGTCCAGCGGCGCAGCGTGCCGCCGGGCGGGCCCCCACCGGACGAACGGAGACCCCATGGTTCGGCTCCCGCGCCCGCCCGGCAGGCGCGCCCTGGCCGCCACCGCCGGCCTGACCCTCGCGGCCGTGCTGGCCGCCCTGCCCAGTACCGCCTCGGCCCGTACGACGCAGGCCGCCGCGCCGCGCGCCGACGGGCCGTTGCTGTCGTACGTCGTCAACACCGCGAGCGGCGCCGGCACGCTGCGGCACGTCGAGCAGGCGATAGCCGGCGCCGGCGGCCAGGTGGTGATCGCCTACGACCGGATCGGCGTGATCGTGGTGCACTCGGCGAACCCGGACTTCGCCGCCACGCTCCGGCGGGTGCCCGGCGTGCAGAGCGCGGGCGCCACCCGGACCGCCGCGCTGTCGGCGACGGCCACCGACGAGGTGGGCGCGCCGGAGAAGCTGACCGCGGCCCAGGTCGCCAAGTTGACGGCGACGGCCGCGCCCGGCCAGGAGCCGCTGGAGGCCGACCAGTGGGACCTGCGGGCGATCCGCGCCGACAAGGCCGCCGCGGTGAACCCCGGCAGCCGCTCGGTGACGGTCGGCATCATCGACACCGGCGTGGACGACACCCACCCGGACCTGGCCGCGAACTTCTCCGCCGGCCAGTCGGCGGACTGCGTCGGCGGCGTGCCGGACACCTCACCGGGCGCCTGGCGGCCCTGGGACCCGGCGGTGGACTACCACGGCACCCACGTGGCCGGTGAGATAGCCGCCGCGCGCAACGGCGTCGGCGTGGCCGGGGTGGCGCCGGGCGTGCGGATCGCCGCGATCAAGGTGAGCGAGCCGGGCACCGCGCTGTTCTACCCCGAAAGCGTGGTGTGCGCCTTTGTGTTCGCCGCCGACCACGGCATCGCGGTGACCAACAACAGCTATTACATCGACCCCTGGTTCTACAACTGCCTGGACGACCCCGACCAGCGGGCGATCGTGGACGCGGTGCAGCGCGCGGCGGCGTACTCCGAGCGCAAGGGCGTGCTCAATGTCGCGGCGGCGGGCAACGCCGGTGACGACCTGGCCGCGCACGCGCTGACCGACGCCTCCAGCCCGGACGACTCCACCGCGGTCACCCGGACCGTGGACCCGCACACCTGCCTGGACATCCCGGCGCAGTTGCCGGGCGTGGTCACGGTCGCCGCGACCGGTGTGCAGGACCTGAAGTCGTACTACTCCAGCTACGGGCTCGGCGTGATCGACGTGGCGGCGCCCGGCGGCGACAAGTACCAGATCCCGAACACCCCGTCCGCGAACGGCCGGATCCTGTCCACGCTGCCCGGCGGGCAGTACGGCTTCCTCCAGGGCACCTCGATGGCGACCCCGCACGTGGTGGCGGTGGCCGCGCTGATCAAGAGCCGCCACCCGCACGCCTCGCCGGCCGCGATCCAGGCACTGCTCAAGGCCGAGGCGCACAACCCGGGCTGCCCGACCGGGCTGTACGACCCGGACGGCAACGGGGTGCAGGACGCCACCTGCACCGGCCCGCAGCGCTGGAACAGCTTCTACGGGGCCGGCATCGTGGACGCGCTGAACGCGGTCACCCGCTGAGCACCGTGGCCGATGTGCTGAGCGCGGCCCTCACCCGCTGAGCACCGCCGGCGGGCGCTCCCCCTCGGGGCCGGTCACGGCTTCGGGGGCGGGGCGCCAGCCGGGGCCCAGCACGAGGTGGCGCACCCGGTCCGGCCAGGAGCGGGCGGCGGCCAGGTCGCGGGCGATCGCGGCGTACTCGTGGGTGGCCACCCGCAGCGGGTTGAAGGTGCCGATGTTCTTGGTCAGCCCGTAGACCGGCCGCCTGGTCTCCGGGGTGAAGCTGCCGAACGCCCGGTCCCAGAGGATGAGGATGCCGCCGAAATTGCGGTCCAGGTAGCCGCCCTGGGAGGCGTGGTGGACCCGGTGGTGGGAGGGGGTGTTGAGGACGAACTCCACCGGCCGGGGCAGGGTGCCGATCCGCTCGGTGTGGATCCAGAACTGGTAGACGAGGTTCACCGAGGAGCAGAAGGCCAGCGCCGCCGGGTGGACGCCGAGCGCCACCATCGGCAGGAAGAACGGCCAGGAGGTCAGGCTGGTCCAGGGCTGCCGCAGCGCCGTGGAGAGATTGAAGTTGCGGCTGGAGTGGTGCACCACGTGGCAGGCCCACAGGATCCGGATCACGTGATGGCCGCGGTGCGACCAGTAGTACAGGAAGTCCTGGGCGAGCAGCATCAGCGCCACCGTCCACCAGTGCACCGGCACCCGCAGCGGAGTGACCGCGTACAGCGCGGAGTAGACGGCCACCACCGGGATCTTCCACAGCGCGTCGGTGAACAGGCTGCCGAATCCCATGGACAGGCTCGTCGCGGTGTCCTTGCCGGTGTACCCGGCGGCGTCCTCGTCGGGATGGATCCGGTAGCTCACCATCTCCACGACGGTGAGCAGCACGAAGGCCGGTATCGACCACAGCACGGCATTGGGCAGGTGTGGCATGTCCGCACCATAGGAGCGGTACGGCGGGGTGGCCAGGGCTTGTTACCGGTCGGTACGGGATTGGCGTGAATACGCCGCCCCGCAGGGGCCGGGTTCCGGGCCCGGCTCCCGGCAGGAACGGTTCGCCGGGCGGTAGGAACTCCGGGCCGGCGCACGGCTGTCGGCGAGGACCCCTATATTCGGTGACCATGCCGGACAACCTGACCGCGAACCCGCTGGGGGCCGCCCCGCCGACTCCGTGGCCCGTGGGCTACCCCGAGGGCTACGCGGTGGTCGACGTGGAGACCACCGGCCTCGGCAGGGACGACAGAATCGTGTCCGCCGCGGTCTACCGGCTCGATGCCCGCGGGGAGGTCCAGGACCACTGGTACTCGCCGGTCAACCCGCAGCGCGACCCCGGCCCGGTGTGGATCCACGGCCTGACCGGGACGATGCTCGCCGACGCCCCGCTCTTCCCGGAGATCGCCGCCGAACTGGCCGACCGCCTGGCCGGCCGCGTCCTGGTGGCGCACAACGCGGTCTTCGACTGGTCCATGCTGGCCCGCGAGTTCGCCCGGGCCGGCACCACGGCCGCGGTGCAGCACCGGCTGTGCACCATCGTGCTGACCAAGGCCCTCGGCCTGCCGCTGGCCAACCACAAGCTGGAGACGCTGGCCGCGCACTACGGGGTGGTGCAGCGCCGGGCCCACCACGCGCTGGACGACGCCCGGGTGCTCGCCGAGAGCTTCCGGCCCAGCCTGCACCTGGCGGCGGAAGCCGAACTGCCGTTGCCGCTGCACCCCTGCCTTCCGGTCACCGAGTGGTCCGACGCCCCGGCCGCGCGCCCGGGCCGGCTGTACGGTCCCGGGCCGCGCTCCGGCTGGCGGCCCGCCCGCCGCCGCCCGCCGTGCCCGTACCCCAACCCGGGCCGGCTCGCCCCGGGCGGGCCGCTGGTCCAGGGCATGCGGGTGGCGTTCACCGGGGACACCGGCATCGACCGCGAGCTGCTGGAGGACCGGGCCACCGAGGCGGGCCTGCACGTCGCCACCTCCGTCAGCCGGCTCACCTCGCTGCTGGTCACCAACGACCCCGGCGGCCCGACCACCAAGGCGGTCCGGGCCCGGCAGGTCGGCACCCCGGTCATCGACGAGCGGGCGTTCACCGAGCTCCTCAAGGCCGTCGTCCCGGCGCAGGGCGTGCACGGCTGAGGCACGCGACCGTACGACGGGGCCGGACGCGGGCGGTACGCCCGTACGCCCTGGCCGGGCGCGAACCCGTGCGCGGACCCGTACGCGGACGCCGCGGCCGGGGCGGTGCGGCCGATCAGGTGGCGTGCGGGCGACGCGCCCGGCCCCGGGTTGCCGGGAGCGGGCCGGGACCGCAGCCTGGCGGCATGGCCAGATGCGAAGTGTGCGGGAACAACTACGACATGAGCTTCGAGGTGCACACGCAGGGCGTGGTGCACGTCTTCGACTGCTTCGAGTGCGCGGTCCACCGCCTGGCGCCGATCTGCGAGCACTGCCGGGTGCAGATCATCGGCCACGGGGTGGAGGTGGACGGCCGCTGGTACTGCGGCGGCCACTGCGCGCGTGCCGAGGGCGGCACCGGCATCGTGGACCACACCGGGTCCCCCACCTCGGTCTGAGGTCCGGCCCGCGGACCCCGCGGACCCGTCGAACCCCGCGGGTCGCCCTGGTCACCCGTGTCCCGGGCCCCTGCCCGCGGGCGCCGCGGGACCGAGATGTACCGTCGTGGGGTGTACCGCTTCCTGTTGTCCCGCCAGTGGGTGATCCTCACCCTGCTCGGCCTGGTGATGATCCCTGTGATGATCAGGCTGGGCTTCTGGCAGCTGCACCGCCATGAGCACAGGGTGGCGAACAACAAGATCATCGCCGCGGCCCTGAAGGCTCCCCCGGTCCCCGTGGAGACCGTGACCCACCCCGGCTACAGCGTGCCGCACAAGGACCTGTACAAGGCGGTGAGCGCGCGCGGTCACTTCGACACCGCGCACGAGGTCGTCGCCCGGCACCGGACCGCGGGCGCGGTCAGCAGCGACGACCAGGACGGCTCCGGCGGCCAGCAGGTCGGCTACCACGTGATCACCCCGTTCGTCCTGGACGACGGCCGGGCGATCCTGGTCAACCGCGGCTGGATCGACGGCGGCGACAACCCGTACGCGCTCCCGAAGATCCCAGCCCCGCCGTCCGGCGAGATCACGGTGATCGGGCGGCTGCGGCCGGACGAGACCAGTTCCGAAACCGGCATCCGCAACGTCAAGGGCCTGCCGCCGCGTCAGATCATGCTGATCAACAGCACCATGCTGGCCAAGCAGGTGCCCGACCCGCTGCTCGGCGGCTACCTGGAGATGGTCTCGGCCGCCGGCCGCACCCCGACCTCGCCCGCGCTGATCCCCGAGCCCGACCACAGCAGCATCGGCCCGCACCTGGCGTACGCCATCCAGTGGTGGCTGTTCTCCGCGATGGTGCCGGTCGGCTGGGTGGTGCTGCTGCGCCGCGAACGCGCCGACATCCTCGCCGCCCGGGCCAAGAAGGCCGCCGAGGAGGCGCCGCGCGAACCCGAGGACAGCGTCCCGGCCGCGGCGGGTACGTGACCGCGTCGGGTATCTGACCACAGCGGGTATGCGACTGCGCGTATGTGACCACCGGCCGGGGTGACCAGCCTCTGGACCGGACAGCGACAGGACGACGGGAAAGGCGGCGGGGCCGGAACAGTGGCAGGACGGATCGAGGACTACGCGCTCATCGGTGACCTGCAGACCGCCGCGCTGGTGGGCCGGGACGGCTCCATCGACTGGCTGTGCCTGCCTCGCTTCGACTCCGCGGCCTGCTTCGCCGCGCTGATCGGCGACGCGGACAACGGTTACTGGAAGCTGGCCCCGCGGGACGGCGGCCCGTGCACGCGCCGCTCGTACCGCGGCGACACCCTGGTGCTGGACACCTTCTGGGAGACGCCCACCGGCGCGGTGAAGGTCACCGACTTCATGCCGCAGCGGGACAAGGCGCCGGACGTGATCCGGATCGTGGAGGGCCTGTCCGGCGAGGTCGCAATGCACGGAGAGCTGGCGCTGCGCTTCGACTACGGCGCGGTGGTGCCGTGGATGCGGCGCACCGACCACCACCGGGTGGCGATCGCCGGGCCGGACTCGGTGTGGCTGCGCAGCGAGCCGCCGGTGCCGATGGCCGGCCGCGACATGCGCACGTACGCGGACTTCACGGTCACCGCGGGCGAGCAGGTGGCCTTCGTGCTCACCTGGCACCCCTCGCACGAGCGGACGCCCCGCCTCGTGGAGCCGTACCAGGCCCTGGAGCAGAGCATCCAGGACTGGACGGACTGGTCGGCGCAGTGCCGGTACGAGGGCCCGTGGCGGGCGCAGGTGCTGCGTTCGCTGATCACCCTCAAGGCGCTGACGTACGCCCCGAGCGGCGGGATCGTGGCCGCCGCGACCACCTCGCTGCCCGAGGAGATCGGCGGGGTGCGCAACTGGGACTACCGCTTCTGCTGGCTGCGCGACGCGGCCCTGACGCTGAACGCGCTGCTGGCCGGCGGCTACCTGGACGAGGCGCGGTCCTGGCGGGACTGGCTGCTGCGCGCGGTGGCCGGCGACCCGGCCGACCTGCAGATCATGTACGGCATCGCGGGCGAGCGGCGGCTGCCCGAGTACGAGGTGCCGTGGCTGGGCGGGTACGAGGGCTCGACGCCGGTCCGGGTCGGCAACGCGGCGGCCGGGCAGCTCCAGCTCGACGTGTACGGCGAGGTGCTGGACTCGCTGTTCCTGGCCCGGCAGCGGGGCATGGACGACAAGGCGCACGCCTGGAACCTGCAACGGGCGCTGATGGACTTCCTGGAGACCAAGTGGCGCGAGCCCGACGAGGGCCTGTGGGAGGTCCGCGGCCCGCGCCGGCACTTCGTGCACTCCAAGGTGATGGCGTGGGTGGCCGCCGACCGCGCGGTGCGCACCCTGGAGGGCAACCCGGCGCTGCGCGGCGACCTGGCCCGCTGGCGGTCCATGCGGGCGCAGGTGCACGCCGAGGTGTGCGAGAAGGGCTACGACCCGGTCCGCAACACCTTCACCCAGTACTACGGCTCCCGGGAACTGGACGCGGCCACCCTGCTGATACCGCAGACCGGTTTCCTGCCGCCCACCGACCGGCGGGTGCTGGGCACGGTGGCGGCGGTGCGGCGCGAACTGGACCACGGCGGCTTCGTACGCCGCTACAGTCCGGACTCGGGCGGCGTGGACGGCCTGACCGGCAGCGAAGGCGCCTTCCTGGCCTGCTCGTTCTGGCTGGCGGAGGCGCTGCACACCAGCGGGCAGGAGGACGAGGCGCGCGAGCTGTTCGAGAAGCTGCTCGGGCTGCGCAACGACGTCGGGCTGCTGTCGGAGGAGTGGGACCCGGACGCCGGGCGGCAACTGGGCAACTTCCCGCAGGCGTTCAGCCACATCGGGCTGGTCAACACGGCACTGACCCTGTCGGGCAAGCAGAGCGGAAGGCTGCACTGAAGTGGATCTCGGGCTGACGGACCGGGTGTACATCGTCACGGGCGCGAGCCGCGGGCTCGGGTTCGCCGCCGCGCGCGAACTGGCGGCCGAGGGCGCGCGGCTGGTGATCTCCGGCCGCACGCAGGCGTCCGTCGAGGCGGCGGCGCGCGAACTGGGCGGACCCGGCCGGGCGGTGGGGGTCGTCGCGGACCAGGCCGACCCGGCCGCGCCCGCCCGGCTGCTCGACGCGGCCCGCGGTGCCTTCGGCCGGGTGGACGGTGTGCTGATCAGCGTGGGCGGGCCGCCCGCGGGTCCGGCCACCGACATCACCGACGAGCAGTGGACCGGGGCGTTCGAGTCGGTGTTCCTCGGCGCGGTACGGCTGGCCCGCGCGGCGGCCGGCGCGCTCGGCGAGGGCGGCACCATCGGCCTGGTGCTCTCCGCCTCCGTGCACGAGCCGATACCGGGCCTGGCCGTCTCCAACGGCCTGCGGCCGGGGCTGGCCGGCTTCGCCAAGACCCTGACGGCCGAACTCGGCCCGCGCGGGATACGGGTGGTGGCCCTGCTGCCCTCGCGCATAGACACCGACCGGGTACGGGAGCTGGACGCGCTCGGCGGCGACCCGGCGCTCGCCCGGGAGCGGGCCGGCGCCCGTATCCCGCTGCGCCGTTACGGCACCCCGGAGGAGTTCGGCCGGGTGGCCGCGTTTCTTCTGTCTCCGGCCGCGAGTTATCTCACGGGCACCTTGCTGCCGGTGGACGGGGGCGCGCAGCTGTCGCTCTGACCGGGCGCCCTTCGACGTATCGCCCGGGTGGGCCGCCGGGCTCACCCGGGTCGGCTCACGCGGGTCAGGTCACCCGGTCAGGTCACGCGGGACGGCTTGTGCCGGACCGGGCGCAGGCGGGCCTCGGCGGGCAGGGCGTCCAGGCCGGCGGAGGTGCGGGCGCGGGCCAGGCCCGAGGTGTCGAGGTTGGCCAGCACCTCGTCGGGGGTGGCGTGCGGGGCCAGGCCCAGCACCAGCCGGGCCTGCGGGGTGCCGCGCTTGCCGACCAGGGCGGTGTTGGCCCACTCCACGCCCTCGAACGCCTCCGACTCGGAGGTCAGCACGCTCTCCAGGGCCCGGCCGCGCAGCAGCGCGCCCTGGCCGTCGCCGCTGTCCACCCGGATCTGGCGCAGCCGCTTCGTGCGGAGCTGGGCGAGCAGCCACCACAGCGAGCCCAGCACCAGGATGGCCAGAGCCGCGATCACCGAGGGCCACCACCAGTCGTGGGAGCGGTAGCGGGTGCGGTCGTGCTTGGTGAGCAGCACGTCCCGGGAGTTCATGTACGGCCACCAGTGCGGCAGCGTGAAGTCCCAGTGCTGCTGCAGGTTCAGACTGCCCACCAGCACCGACAGCCCGAGCACCAGCAGCACCAGGCCGGTCAGGCCCAGCAGCACCCGGTTGACGACGGTCCGCACGCCCTCACCCCTTCTTCCGGTTCTTCCTCGCCCCGCGTCCTCACGACGCCTTCGTCCCTCGCCCTCATGCCGTCCGCGCCTACGCCTTCTTCTCGGCCCGGTGCACGCGCACGGTCAGGTCCGGCGGCCGGGCCAGCCCGAGCTGCCGGACCGCGTCGCCGAGCGCCGCGGTCAGGTCCCGGCGTACGTCCTCCAGGTCGCGGAAGTGCGACGCGGCCCGGGCGGTGATCCGGCGGCGGCCGACCACGACCCGGGCCCAGCGGATGCCGGCGACCTCCATCGCCCGGTCGCGCAGCACGAGTTCGGCGGCCCGCCGGTCCAGTCCGGCGCGCACCGTGGTCGGGCCGCGCCGGACCATCGGCAGCAGTCCGCGCTCGCCGGGGGTGAGCGCCAGCACGAGCAGCCACAGGCCGAGCGCGGCGGCCACCGAGGCGCCGACGATGATCCACACGTTGCCCAGGTGCCGGGTGGCGAGTTCGTCGGCGAGCCGGACCCGCCACTGCATGGCCTTGCGGTCGGCGCGCACCGACGCGATGTCGTACAGGAACAGGCCGGACAGCGCCAGGGCGGCGGCAGCGGTGATCGCGGCCGGCACCCGGCGGCCGGACCAGAACCGGCGCGCCTTCACCTGCCCGGGCTCGTCGGAGCTCACCGCGTACGGAGGGATGCGCTCGGGTTCGGGGCGCTTCTCGATGCTGACCTTGCCGGGGCCGGCGGCCTGTTCCCGACCGCTCTCCCCACCGTCCTCGCCGCCTCCGGGGCCGGATTCCGGTCCGTCCCCGGAGGGCGCCGGGGGCTCCTCGTCGCTCACTCCACCCTCCCCTCGTCCCGGCGGCGGGCCGCCGCCGAGTGCAGCCGTTCGACCTCCACGGCCACCTCGGGCACGTCCATGCCCGTCAACGCCGCGACCTTGTCCGTCACATGACGCCGCACCGAGCCGCAGACGGCGCCGATGTCGGCCGGATACCCCAGTTCGAGGGTCAGCCGCAGCCGCGCCGCGTCCCGGGTACCGCTCTTGCGCACCGAAACCGAAGCGTGCGGCGTGGTGCCGCGGGGCACCAGGTCCGCGCCCGGCACGTCCGACAGCACCTCACCGGCCGCCTGAGCGGCGATCTTCGCGACCACCCGGTCCGCGATGCGCAGGCTGCCCCGGTCGGCGGCGGGCAACTGCGCGGGGACGGCTGCCGCCATCAACGGCGCCGGTCACGGTCGCGGTCCCGGGAACGGAAGAACTCCCCCGGTTCGAGATCACCATCGATGAACTTGCCCGCCACGAAACCGACCGCTCCCAGCGCCGCCACCAGCAGGAACGCCCCGAACCCACCGAAATATCCGGCGAAGCCCAGCGCCATCCCGACGACCAGGCCGATCACCGCCATACTCATTCCGCGCACTCCGTCCCCTAACCGTCCGCACCGGCGCGGCCGTCCGCTCGTCGACTGTCCGCACGTGTGTTGGACCCGCTACTGAACCCTTTGCTCACGCTCTTCCTCATCGGGTTCGTCCGGCAGTTTGACATCGTCGACGGCGACGTTGACCTCGACGACCTCCAGACCGGTCATCCGCTCGACGGCGGCGACCACGTTCTCCCGTACCGCGCGGGCGACCTCGACGATCGAGACGCCGTAGTCCACCACGATGTCCAGGTCGAGGGCGGTCTGCACCTCGCCGACCTCGGCCTTGACGCCCCGGGTGACCGACCGGCCGCCGCCCGGCACCCGGTCGCGGACCGCGCCGAAGGTACGGGCCAGTCCGGTGCCCATGGCGTGCACGCCCACCACGTCGCGCGCCGCGAGCCCGGCGATCTTCTCGACCACGCCGTCGGCGATGGTGGTGCGGCCCCGCGAGCCCGGATCGCCGAGCGCCCTGCGCCCCGCGCCCTTCTCCAGGGTTCTGCCCTCGGACGAGCCGTCCGGTTCCGGCCGGTTGTACTGCGCGGTCTCGGTCATTGCGAGTCGTCCCTCCGTATGGACTGATCCATGTTCCACACTAGGTCCGCGTGCCGCGCCCCGCCGCGGGGATGCGGCCAGTGGATGACCCCGGCCGCCGATCGGGTGACCGGCCAGTGGAGGCGATATCCGTGACCATGCCATCTCCCGCGACTTCCGCCGCGTCGGCGGACCCGTTGACCCGTGCGGTGCGCGAGCAGGTGGCCCTCGGCCGCCTCCTTCCCCTGGGGGGCGCCGACGACACGTCATGGATCACCGAGAACGCGGCGGTACGGGTGCTGCGCCGGGCCTGTGCGGGGCTGCCGGGGATACGGCTGGGCGCGGTGGACGCGGCGCTCGACATGCCGTCGCCCGACACGCCCCTGGCCGCGCCCGCTCCCGGCGCACCCGCCGGGGCCCTGCCGCACGTACCGGTCCGGATCTCGGCGGCCTTCGAGGCCGGCATCGACGAGCCACTGCCCGCCGTCGCCGAACGGCTGCGGTCCGCGCTGTGGTCGGCGGCGACCGATCTGCTCGGGCTCGCCGTCACCGCGGTGGACCTGCGGGTGACCGGCCTGCTCGACGGGCCGCAGCCGGCCCCGCCCGCCGACGCCCCCGTCGCGGCCGGGCCCGCGGTCTCCGGCGGCGACCCCGGCGGCCCACTGGAGGTGGCGGCCCTCGCCGTGCCCGGCGTGGTGGGCCTGACCGCGGCCCTCGCCGGCTTCGGCTCCGGTCTGCGCGTCCTCGACGCCACCGCCGACGACCGCCACCCCGGCCGCCGCGTCCAGATCCAGATCGCCGTCGCCCCCGGCCTGGTCCCCCTCCAAGTCGCCCGCCAGGTCGCCACCGCGGTCACCACCGCGGGTGCCCCTGGCCCCGTCACGGTAGCGGTGCTGGTCACGGATGTCGGGTGACCCACCGCTGCGCGGTTCGCCGGGAGCAGTCAGGGGCGCGGGGAACTGCGCGCTCAGCCACATCCGTGGCGCGGGTCGTCACCGCCCCAAAGGGGCAATTGCTGTCGTGTCCGGACCACCGGCCGGTGAGTGGCTGATCGCGCCCACGCGGCGCCAGCCGCATATCAACAACAGCCCCGCGCCCCTGCGGGGCGCTCTCGCCGGCGGGCGGGCCCGCTACTCCCCCAGGCCCGCCAGATCGCGCAGGCGGCGGCCCTGGGCCTCGCGTTCGGCGGCGTGCTGTTCGGCGGGGGTGTTGTGGCGGGCGGAAAGGAGGAGGGCCTTCGTCTCGTTGACAGCGGCGCGGGGAGCCGTGAGGAGGCCGGCCACCAGGTCCTTGACGGTGGCGTCGAGTTCGGCGGCGGGTACGACCACCGTGGCCAGGCCGATCCGTTCGGCTTCCGCGGCGCGCACGAAACGGCCGGTCACGCAGATCTCCAGCGCGCGGGCGTAGCCGACCAGGTCCACCAGCGACTTGGTGCCGGTCAGGTCCGGCACCAGGCCCAGGCTGGTCTCGCGCATGGCGAACTGCACGTCGTCGGCGCAGACCCGCAGATCGCAGGCGAGGGCCAACTGGAAACCGGCGCCGATCGCATGCCCCTGGACGGCGGCGACCGTGATCACGTCGGTGCGCCGCCACCAGGTGAACGCCTCCTGGTACCGCGCGATGACCGAGTCGAGTTCCTGCTCCGGATACCGCGCGAGATCCAGGAACGACGGCTCCCCGTCGAAGCCCTCGGGCGTGAACGCCTGCCGGTCGAGCCCCGCGGAGAAGGACAGCCCTTCACCGCGCAGCACCACGACCCGTACCTGCCCGGGCAACAGCCGACCGGCCTCGGCGAGGGCCCGCCACAGTGCGAACGACTGCGCGTTGCGCTTGGCCGGGTTGGTCAGGGTGACGTTCGCGACGGTGTCGTCGACGGTGAGCCGTACTCCGTCACGATCGAGCAACGTGTTGTCTTTGGGCATCGAGCGCCTCCGAGCGGACCACGGACAGGACTACCGAAGAGTAACCAGCCATGGGCCACGGCGTGCCCCCGGGTACGGACGGGTCCGGACCCGCCGGGGCGCAGCTGCCGGGTCGGATACGCCGCCCAGCCCGCGGGGGTCAGGCCGCGGTGGCCTTCTTGCCCCGTGTGGCACCGCCGCGACCACGCAGGGTCACACCGGACTCGCTGAGCATCCGGTGCACGAACCCGTACGAGCGGCCGGTCTCCTCGGCCAGCGCCCGGATGCTCGCACCGGAGTCGTACTTCTTCTTCAGGTCTGCCGCGAGCTTCTCGCGCGCGGCGCCGGTCACCCGGCTGCCCTTCTTCAGAGTCTCGGCCACCCGTGCCTCCTCAAGGGAAGTGCGCTATGGACTCTCATGATCACCCCTAAGTGCCGTCCTGGCCACCCATTCGACAAGGTCCGTCAGGGGACATTCGCACCGTGAATGCCGAGATGGAGCCCGCGCAAGGGCCGGGCGGGCGGTTTTCCGGCCCGGCAATTCCGTACCCGGTTCGGGCTTCGGGGAATATTTGCAGGTCAGCCGTGGTTGGTAAGGGGTTTGCCGTGGTCACGGGGCTGATCGTCGGCGCGGCGGCGGACCGGACGCGGTCCACCGCCCCGGTACCAGCCGGACTCACGCAGATGAAGGATCAAGGATGGGCCGAATGATCGATTCGGCATGCGTGCGGAGCCCGGCCGCGGGCCCCGCACACGGTCAGCGGCGGTCAGGCCCCGCTCATGCCAGGGCCACCAGGTCCGCGTACTCCTGGCCCCACAGGTCCTCGACGCCGTCCGGCAGCAGGATGATCCGCTCGGGCTGGAGGGCCTCGACCGCGCCCTCGTCGTGGGTGACGAGCACGACCGCGCCGGTGAAGGTGTGCAGCGCGCCGAGGATCTCCTCGCGCGAGGCCGGATCGAGGTTGTTGGTGGGCTCGTCGAGCAGCAGCACATTGGCGCTGGAGACCACGAGCGTGGCCAGCGCCAGCCGGGTCTTCTCGCCGCCGGACAGCACGCCGGCCGGCTTGTCCACGTCGTCGCCGGAGAACAGGAAGGAGCCGAGGATCTTGCGGATCTCGGCCAGGTCGGTGTCCGGCGCGGAGGAGCGCATGTTCTCCAGCACGGTGCGCTGCGGGTCCAGGGTCTCGTGCTCCTGGGCGTAATAGCCCAGCTTGAGGCCGTGGCCGGGGGTGACCTCGCCGGTGTCGGGCTTCTCGATGCCGGACAGCAGCCGCAGCAGGGTGGTCTTGCCGGCGCCGTTGAGGCCGAGGATGACCACCCGGGAGCCGCGGTCGATGGCCAGGTCGACGCCGCTGAAGATCTCCAGGGACCCGTAGGACTTGGACAGGCCCGAGGCCATCAGCGGGGTCCGGCCACAAGGCGCGGGCTCGGGGAAGCGCAGCCGGGCCACCTTGTCGGCCTGCCGGGCGTCCTCCAGCCCGGACAGCAGCTTCTCCGCGCGGCGCGCCATGTTCTGCGCGGCCACGGTCTTGGTGGCCTTGGCACGCATCTTGTCGGCCTGCGAATTCAGCGCGGCGGCCTTCTTCTCGGCATTCGCCCGCTCGCGGCGGCGCCGTTTCTCGTCCGCCTCGCGCTGCTCGAGATACAGCTTCCAGCCCATGTTGTACACATCGATCCGGGACCGGTTGGCGTCCAGGTAGAACACCTTGTTGACCACGGTGTCGATGAGTTTGACGTCGTGCGAGATGACGATGAACCCGCCGCGGTACGTCTTCAGGTAGTCGCGCAGCCAGGCGATGGAGTCGGCGTCCAGGTGGTTGGTCGGCTCGTCCAGCAGCAGCGTGTCGGCGTCGGAGAAGAGAATCCGGGCCAGCTCCACCCGGCGCCGCTGGCCGCCGGAGAGGGTGTGCAGCGGCTGGCCGAGGACCCGGTCGGGCAGGCCGAGCGCGGCGGCGATGGTGGCGGCCTCGGCCTCGGCGGCGTATCCGCCCTTGGTGAGGAATTCCGTCTCCAGGCGGGCGTATTTCTTCATCGCGGTCTCGCGGGTGGCGCCCTTTCCGGTGGCCATCCGCTGCTCGTTCTCGCGCATTTTGCGCAGCACCGTGTCCAGGCCGCGGGCGGACAGGACGCGGTCGCTGGCGAGCACGTCCAGGTCGCCGGTGCGCGGGTCCTGCGGCAGGTAGCCGACCTCGCCGGAGCTGGCCACGGATCCGGCGGCGGGCAGCCCCTCACCGGCCAGGACCTTGGTGAGGGTGGTCTTGCCGGCGCCGTTGCGGCCGACCAGACCGATGCGGTCGCCCTTGGCGACGCGGAAGGAGGCGGACTCGAGAAGGATGCGGGCGCCGGCGCGCAGCTCGATGCCGGTGGCAGTGATCACGGAAAGAACTCCAGGACGGGACGGACGACTGTCGGGGGGCGTCGAGGTCGTGCGTCGCCGCTAATCAAGGAGGAGAACTGCCATGCGACGAGTCTACTGGGGGGCGGCAAGCGGTTTACCGGGCACGAGCGGGCAGATGTGGCGCGTATCACACATAATTGACGTATCGGGACGCACGATCCGACTCGCCACCGAGGAGGCGGCACCCATGGCCGGCCCGCCCATCGTCTGCCCGTCGCTGCGCTACCAGGACGCCAAGGGCGCGATCGCCCTGCTCAAGGAGGCGTTCGGCTTCACCGAGCTGGCACGTTACGAGAACGAGGACGGCACGGTCGCGCACGCCGAACTCGCCCATGGGGCGGGGGTGGTGATGCTCGGCACAGCCAAGGAGGGCCCGGACAGCGAGTACGGCCGGGCCGTGCGCGGGCTCGGCCCGACGCAGGTGTACGTGGTGGTGGACGACGTGGACGCGCACCACGACCGGGCGGCGGCCCTCGGGGTGAAGATCGTCATGCCGCTCACCGACCAGGACTACGGGTCGCGGGAGTACGCCGCCCGCGACGCCGAGGGCAACCTGTGGACCTTTGGCACCTACGCACCCGAACCGGTGTCGTCCTGACCGGTCACGGCGACCATGGCGGCAGCCGGTACGGCCGTACGGACCGCCGGCGCGCGCCCCGCCGCTGAGCGGTGACGCGCGTCACGTGCGGCCGGAAGTCGCCCCTTGCGCTACGCCTCGCCGGTGTGCACCTGGAAGGCCGCGCGGCGCATCGCCTTGGCCAGCGCGGGGTCCGGGTGCGCGGCGGCCAGCGCCACCAGCACCTGCACGGTGCGCGGGTGGCCCACGCCCCTGACCTCCTCCAGCAGCCCGGGCACCGAGCCCTGCACGGCGGTCTCCAGGTGGCTGACCAGCAGGTGGTCCTCGCCGTGGTCGGCGACGGCCGCGGCCGTGTCGATCCACAGCCAGGTGGCCTCCTCGCGGGTCAGCAGCGCGGTGGCGGCGTCCGGGTCGTCGCCGTCGAGTTCGGCCAGCCACAGCACCGCGTACGGACGCAGCACCGGCTCGTCGACCACCGCGCTCACCGCGGCCTCGGCCGGGTCGCCGACCACCCGCAGCGCCTCGAAGGCCAGCCCGCGCAGCAGCGCGTCGTCCCCGCGCGCGGTCTCCAGCAATTCGGCCACCGCCGGGCCCACCGGCCGCGCCGCCAGCCACGCCCGGTACTCGGCCCGGGCCTGACTGGGCGACAGCGTGGCGCAGGCGCGCAGCATGGTCGCCGCCGACTGCTCCATGTGGCCGGCCGGGCCCTGCGCCGCCACGCAGATCTGCTCCAGCTTCACCCACACCGCCCAACTGCCCAGGGGGGTCAGCGTCACCTCGTCCGGCCGCCGCGCCTCGCGCGGCCGCAGCGCTCCCACCAGGGCTCCCGCCTCCAGCGCCCATTCGAGCAGCCCGGGCAGCGGGTCACCGTCAGCCGGCGGCTCGTGCCGCTCGGTACGCAGCTCGGCCACCCGCTGGCGCAGCAGGTCCAGCAGGGTGTCCAGCGCCACCGGCCCCTGCGACAGATGCAGGAAGGACAGCAACTGCGGTACGGCCTCGACCACTTCGGCGACCAGCGCCGGGTCGGGCTCGGCGCCGCCGCCGGGCGGGGGGCCGGGCAGGAAGGGGTGGGCCAGCGACCAGGCGTCGAAGAGGGCGACCCAGCCGCGCAGCACCGCGGTGTCGTCGTCGTCCCAGGCGCGCAGCCGCCAGCCGGGCCGGGCGGTGCCGCCGTGCAGCTCGATCAGGCCGGCCAGCCGGGCCCGGTCCCATTCGGTCCGCACCTGACGGGCGGTCATCGCCAGCGCCCCGGCCGCCTCGGCGACCGCGGCCCCGGGAAGTATCCCGGTGGTGCCCGCGGCGCCCGGGCCGGTGCCCGCCCAGTGCGCGAGCCGTACGGCGTCGGCGAGTTCGGCCCGGGCGAGGCGGGCGAGTTCGGGGACCGAGGGGGTGCCCTCGGGCGGGCGCGGAGGTCGGGACCTGCGCGTCGTGGCGGTCCGGCGGGCCGCGGTCAGCGGCCTGCGGGGGACGAGGCGGAGCGGAGTGTCTCGCGGGCTACGGGACGTCACTGGAGAAGTCTCCCCGCTCTGCGGCCAGAATCCCAATCGCGCACCCCACCGCGCTCACATGAGCGGCGTGAGGAAGCGCCGCAGCGCCTCTTCGTACCCCTTCGGGTCGGCGTTCCACATGGCCGCGTGGGGGGCGCCCGGCACCTCGTGGAAGGCGGTACGGTCCGGGTGCCGCGCGGCCAGCGCCCGGGAGGCGTCCCACGAGGCGAAGGTGTCGTCGGGACCGTGCACGATCAAGGTGGGCTTGACCGGGTCCGGCGGTGCGGCCGCGTCCGTCTGGCGGGCGGCCTGGAGACCCGCGCGGCCCTCGGCGGCGCGCACCGCCAGCGGGCGCAGCGCGGAGGGCAGGCCCCGGCTGGTCACCGCCGCTTTGACGGTGGAGCGCCAGTCCAGCACCGGCGAGTCCAGCACCAGCCCGGCCACCCTGCCCCGTACCGGGGAGCGGTCCAGCGCCCACAGCGCCATGGTGGCGCCGGTCGACCAGCCGTAGAGCACGATCCGCTTGGCCCCGTTGTCGGCCGCGTACTGCATCGCCGCGTCCAGGTCGTGCCATTCGGTGTCGCCGAGGTGGTCCAGCCCGTCCGGGGAGGCCGGTGCGCCCGGGTCGTTGCGGTAGCCCAGCACCAGGTGCTGGAAGCGGAAGCGGTGCAGCACCGGCACCACGTTGAGGGCTTGTTCGCGGGTGGTGCCCAGGCCGTGCACGCTGATCACCCAGGTGCTGCGGGCCCCCGGCAGGTACCAGGCCGGCAGCGGGCCGAGCTCGCCCGGGACCTCCACGTCCGTGAAGTCCAGGCCGAAGGCTCTGCCCGGGTCCCCGCAGTACGCCTGCGCGCTCATCCGCACGAAGCCGCCTGGCGCGATCTCGCCGCGCTGCACCCGGGTCAGCCGCCGCGTCACCGCATACTGCTCCTGCTCGATCACGTCGCCGACGGTGGCATGGGTGTCGATCCCGACCAGCCCGTACACCCCGTGCCGGGCCGAAGCGGCGGTCCGCGTCAGCACGATTGTGTCCTTGCCGGCCTCCCGCACCGCGATCAGCCCCTCGGGCTGCGGCCCGGCCACCGACGGCTTCAGAGCGAACCCCGACACGTACCGGCCGGCCGCCAACGCGGCCGTGCCGGCACCTACCAAAGCCGTGGCCGCCACCGCCACGGCAACTCGAGGTCGCACGCCCTCCAGTGTGGCTCCGACGCCCGCGTGATGCCAGAGAGGGCGTCCACCTGGGGGAACGGGGGTGCGGGCCCTCCGGGCCCCGGGCCGGGGGCGGCGCCGTCCGTGGTGTTCGCGCGCTTCGCCCCGGGCAGGCCCTGCCGCTCACCGGCGGCTTGGCACCGCCGGTCCACACCGTCGTGGTTTCGCGCCGTCGCGGCGGCGTGAGGGGCCTGGCGGCCCCTCACGAACCCCGCTCGCGCTATGCGCGCGGCGCCGCCGGCGGGGGTGCCGGGGCCCGGCGGCCCCCACGCCCCGCCGGGCCCCCGGCCCGGGCAGGGTCAGGTGAGGGCGGCCGGGTCGGGGAGGGGGGTCTTGGGGAGGGGGGCGACCTCGGAGGTGCCGCCGTCCAGGCGGTCCCAGAGGGAGAGGAGGGGGGTGGCCATGACGGTGGTGACGACGGCGACGACGACGAGGACGGTGAACATGGAGCGGGAGACGATGCCCTCGGCCAGGCCGACGTTGATGGCGATGAGCTGCATGAGGCCGCGGGCGTTCATCAGGGTGCCGATGCGCAGGGAGGTGGGCTGGTCCTGGCCGGAGAGGCGGGCGGCGAACCAGCAGCCGCCGAGCTTGCCGATGACGGCGGCGAGGGTGCAGCCGCCGGCGAACAGGAGGAGGGCGGGGTCGCCGAGGAGGCCGGTGTCCGTGTTGAGGCCGGAGTAGGTGAAGAACAGCGGCAGCAGCAGGGTGCTGCTCAGCGGGTCCAGGCCGGCGAGGGTGCGGGCCATGCGGGGTGTGCGGGGGAAGGCCGCGCCGAGGCTGAAGGCGCCGAACACCGCGTAGAGGCCGATCCGGTCGGTGTACCAGGAGGCCAGGCACAGCAGGAGCAGGACGGCCAGCACCAGGTACTCGTCGGAGAGCCGGTCCATCAGCCGCGTCAAAGCCGGCCGCAGCCGTACGAGCACGGTCAGCACCACGACCAGGCCCAACGCGCCGACCGCAGCCAGCACCACCGGGCCGGCGCTGCCGCGGGCCATGCTGACCACCGCGGCCAGCAGGATCCACGCGGTCACGTCGTCCAGCGCGCCCGAGGCGAGCGAAAGGGTGCCGAAGCGGGTCTCGGACAGGCCGCGCTCGGTGATGATGCGGGCCAGCATGGGGAAAGCGGTGATCGCCAGCGTGACCCCGACGAACGCCACGGTCACGTGCAGCGGGACCCCGGGCGGCGAGGTGTCCACCGACCCGTGCACGGCCCAGGTCAGGCCCGAGCCGAGCAGCAGCGGCAGGGCGATCCCGGCGGCCGAGACCGAGGCGGCGGACCGGGCGGACAGGCGGATCCGTTCGACCGGGAACTCGTACCCGGCCCGGAACATGAACAGCGTCAGGCCGAGCTGCCCGGTCACGTAGAGCACCGGGCGCATGGCGTCGGGGAACACATGGTGCTCCATGCCCGGGGCGATCGCGCCGAGCACGGAGGGGCCGAGCACCACGCCCGCGATCATCTCGGCCACCACCGGCGGCTGCCCGAGCGGACGCAGCAGCAGGGTCAAGGCCTTGCAGACCAGCAGGATGACGACGACGGCGAGCAGGAACGCGGTGCCCAGAGCTGTGTTGGACATGGCGGAATCGCCCTTCGGCGGAGGCGGGGGGACGGGCCGGCGGGAGGGGACGCGCGGCGGTACGGGTGCACGAGGGTCGGGCGTACGAGGGTGTGGGCCCGGCGGACCCGGCCACGGGGGCGGGCCGAGTCCACCGGTGCTGCGGGGGGCGGCGCGGGGCCGCCCCGGACCGGGCCGGGGCACGATTCAGACCCTGGTCTGGTCCGTTCAGGCCCCGTCGGGCCGGTGGTACGGGCAGCCCGGGGGCGGGGCCGTGGCAGTCGTAGCGGTCGCAGCGGCGAGCGGGGCGCCCTCCGTGTCGTGGGACCCGAACCAGGTCTCGGCCATGCGGTCGCGGCGGGCCCGGGTCACCATCCAGGTGCCGAGGCCGAGTTGGAGCAGGCTGCGGCCGGTGTCCTCCCAGCGGTCGCGCAGCTTGAGCAGGGCGAGGGCGGCCGGGCGGGCGCCGGTCGGGAGGCGGTGGCCGCGGCGGACGAGGAGGGCGGGGCCGCGGTGCGGCATGGACCGGGAGTGCGAGACCGAGGAGTGCAGGGTGTAGCGGCGCAGCACCTCCCGGGTGGCCGCGCGCATGATCAGCGGGGCGAGCCGCCAGGCGGGACAGGGCCGGTTGGCGGCGACGCCGAACGGGATGTGGTGGGCGTCCTTCGCGGAGATTCGGTCCCAGCGGCCGGGGTCGAACACCTCCGGGTCGGTGTACCCGGTGGCGTGGTAGGAGGGGTAGTCGAAGCACAGGACGGTGCCGGCCGGGAAGGTGACGCCGTCGCCGAGGTCGATGTCCGCGGTGGTGATCCGGTGCGCGATGCCGAACAGCGGATACATCCGGAACGTCTCGTTCATGACGTTGCCGAGCACGCGGTCGTCGTCGGGATCGGCGGCGGCGAGCTCGCGTTGCAGATCGGGGTGGGTGGCGAGCACCAGCAGCAGGTGCGCCATGGCCTCGGACATCTGCACGACGGCGGTGTTGAAGAACGTGCCCTGGAGGTAGTGCGCCCGGTCCAGCGGGGTGGCCAGCTCGGCGGGCAGCTCGTGCGGCACGTCGCCGGCCGCGAGCCGGCCCAGCAGGTAGCGGGTCAGCCGCTCGCGCCGGTCCAGGTGGCGCAGCCGGGTGTTCTTCAGGGAGTTGATCACGTCCTCGGCGTTGTCCACGATGAGCCGGCGGGCCCGCGGCGGGCACGGCTCGCGGAACACCATCTCGTAGAAGAACTCCGCCCACACCGGCATCATCAGGTCGCGCAGCCGGACCAGAGTGACCTCGCCGGGGGCGAGTTCGTCCAGGACGGCGGCGGCGCACCGGGTGGCCGCGGCGCTCAGCTCGGCGCTGGGGCCGGACAGGAGTTCGCTGGTGGTCCGGGCGACCGCGGTGTAGCGCGGGCCGGGTTCCAGGTGCTCCTGGTGGACCTCGGGGCCGGGCGAGAGCCAGTACCAGAACAGGTCGGACAGGCCCGCGCCCTTGCTGCGGCCGTTCGCGGCCGGGTGCGCGTACAGCTCGGCGAACCGCTCCGGGGGCACCTGCGCGTTGGGGACGACGATCCCCTCGGGGCCGTTGACCACGGCGAACACCTTGACCCGCAGCGCGACGACGGCCTTGGGCAGCCAGTACGGGGCGGACAGCGCCGCGGCCGCGGCGGCGGTACGTCTCAGCACGCCGGCACCTCCCGGATTCCGCGGGCGACGACCTGGTCGGGGGCGAGGTCGGCGCGGTCGCGCGCGCCGCACAGGGTGAGCACGTGCGCGGTCTGCTCGCGCAGGGTCCGCAGCACCCGGGCCACGCCGTCCTCGCCCTCGGCGGCCAGCCCCCACAGCACCGGGCGGCCCACGGCGACCGCGGTGGCACCCAGCGCCAGGGCGGTCACCACGTCGGAGCCGGTCCGCACCCCGCCGTCGAGCAGCACCGGGATGCGCCCGGCGATGGCTGCGACGACCGCGGGCAGTGCCTCGACCGTGGCCGGGGCCGCGTCCAACTGGCGGCCGCCGTGGTTGGAGACCACCACCGCGGCCAGGCCCTCGTCGGCGGCGCGGGCCGCGTCGGCGGGGTGCAGTACACCCTTGAGGACCACCGGCAGCCGGGTCAGCTCGCGCAGCCGGCGCAGGTCGGCCCAGGACAGGGCGGGCGACATGGCGATCGGTCGGGTGCCGCCGGGCGGGGTGCCGGGCAGGTCGCGCATGTTCTCCGCGGCGTAGCCGGGCGGCAGGTCGTGGAAGCCGTTGCGCTCGTCGCGCCCGTGCCGGCCGAAGACCGGGGAGTCGGCGGTGACCACCAGGGCGGTGCAGCCGGCCGCTTCGGCCCGCCGTACGAGTTCGGCGGTCACCTCCGGCTCGGGCTGGAGGTAGAGCTGAAACCACACCTGGGCGTCCGGCCGTACGTCCCGGGCCGCGGCCGTCACCTCGGCGACCGCGGTGGTCGCGGCCATCGAGGCGATCAGTACGGTGCCGGCCGCCGCGGCGGCCCGGGCGGTGGCGACTTCGCCGTCGGGGTGGGCCAGCCGGTGGAAGGCGGTGGGCGCGACCAGGACCGGGGTGTCCAGGTCCGCGCCCAGCAGGCGGACGGCGGTGCTCGCCTGGCCGGCGCCGGCCAGGATCCGCGGGAGCAGCGCCAGCCGGGCGAAGGCCCGCTCGTTCTCGGCGAGCGCGGTCTCGCTGTCCGCGCCGCCCTCGTAGAAGTCCCGGATCACCGGGTCGAGCAGGGAACGGGCCTTGTCCCGCAGTTCGCGCAGTGCGGCGCCGCCGCCCGGCTCCCGCGGGCGGTCCGGCGCGGCGCCGGCGGCGGTCACGACCGGTCCGCGCCGGCCGACGGCTCGGCAGCGTCGTCGGCCCGCGGGACACCGTGCTGCGCCAGGAAGCGGACCAGGGGCGCCCGGTGGACGTCCGGGCTGTCCCACTCGTTCTCGAGGTTCTCCGTGACGTGGTGCTCCGCGAGCGGCTTGCCGTCCTGGAACAGCCGGACCACCGGGTGCAGGTAGCGGCCGTCGAGCCCGCTGGTGTCCTGCTGCGAGACGCGGCCGGCGGAGACGTCGAAGGGGTTCACCTTGTCGTGGTCGGCGCCGTATTCCAGAGTGAGCGTCAGGTAGCGGTCGACCGGCCCGAACACCCCGTCACCGGTGGCCTGGTGGAGGTAGTCGACCGGCACCTCCTCGTGGTGGACCGGAGCGGCGCCCGGGTTGAGCAGGACGGCGTCGGACATGACGGCGAACAGCTGCCACAGCGCGGAGGTGCGGTTGGCCCGCGCGAGCAGCGCGTCGGCCAGGCCCTCGGAGGTGGTGGGCAGGTCACGGCCCGGCCAGGGGGTGGCGTGATAGCGCTGCTCGGTGATGCGGTGCAGCGCCCGCGCGCCGTAGCGGAAGCCGTGGATGAACCCGCTGGTGGATTTCTTGAAGTCCCGCATCTGGGTCACGGTGCCGGTGAAGTACACATCGGGGACATTGGTGGATTCCCAGGCCTCGGTCTGCGCCGGGAAGCGGTCCTTGATGGTGAGTTCCGGACGGCATTCGGGGGCGAAGATGCTCGCGTCGAAGCGGAAACCGGTGGCCAGGATCACCCGGTCGTACTGGATCTCCTTGACCACTTCCCTGACCCGGGCGAATTTCACCGCGACCCGGTACGGGCCGTCCGGCGAGTCCCGCCGGATGTACTGGATGTCGCCGTCCAGCAGGGCGTTCTCGGACTTGAGCTGGTAGGTGTCCAGGAAATTGTTGTTGACGGCCCGCAGGTGGCCCACGAAATGGGTCTGCCAGGCCAGTTTCAGCGAGCCGGGTCCGGCCATGTGGATCACCGCGGCGGTTTCCACCAGATTGTCGGCGGTCTCGAAGGCGGAATTCCCGCGGCCGATGATGAGCACCCGCTTGCCGGTGAAGTCGGCCGGGTCCACCGACACCTCGGTGTAGGTCTCGGCCAGCTCGGCGCCCTCGATGGGCGGCACGTAGGGCAGGGTCACGCCGGTGGACACGATCAGCCGCTTGGCCCGGATCTCGTTGCCGTCCCCGTCCACGGCGGTGAAGTCGCCGCCGGTGGTGCCGGTGGATTCCGCGGCCGGGGCCGGGTCGCGGGTGATCCGCGCGATCCGGGTGTCGTACCGGATCTTCAGCCGGTGGGTGGCGGCGAAGTCGGCGAGGTAGCGGACCAAGTCGTCGGCGGCCGGGAAGTAGCGCTTGCTGAAGGACGAGAAGAGCGGCGCGCCTTCTTCGGTCAGCAGGGAGTTCCAGTCGACCCGCAGCTTCATCTCGGGGTCGGTCCAGCCGGAGTGGACCTTGTTGATGGATATCAGGGTCCGGTGCCGCGGAAATCGGGTGAAAAAGGTCCCCGGCGCACTTCCTGCCTCGACCACCAGATAGTTCCGTCCGGCTCTTTCCAGAAAATACGCCGCCTGGAGCCCCGACGGTCCGGCCCCGATCACGAGGTAATCGACCTGCTCTGCAGCGGACATGGTCCCTCCCTGGTCATGAGACGGCTGGGCGCCAGCGTAGTTGAGAGTTAAAAGAGACCTCCAGCATCAGTGAACGTGATCCATATCACACGCCCCACGGGCCCCGGCACGACCGAAACCACCCCATTGCCGCGGCCGCAATGCCATCCTTTCTCCCGCCCGTCGGAAGCGGAGGTCCACGATGAACAATCCGGCCGAATCGGTATTTCCCCGCCCCCTGGTGGACGCCTTTCTGGCGGACCCCGGCGCCCCGGCCTTCGAATTCCGGTCGCAGCCCGTCAGCCGCGGCCGCATGGTGGAACTGATCCGCGACTGCGTGGCCGGCCTGCGCGCCCATGGCCTCGGCCCGGGCAGCGCGGTGGCCGTGACCACCGCGGTCACCCCGGCCGGCTTCGCCGCCCACATGGCCGCCCACCTGCTCGGCTGCCGGGTGACCGCGCTGCGCCCCGGCCTGACACCGGCTCAGCTCCGGCACGTCCTGACCTGGTCGCCGGACGGCGTGATCGCCGACGACACCACCGCCGGACCGCAACTCGCGGAAGCCGCCCACCCCGCCCCGGTCCTGGACATCGACCGCGACCTGCTCGCCCCGGCCCCGCTGACCGGCGACGAACTGACCCCGAAGGGCGACCCCGACGCGGTCGCCCTGATCACGCTGACCAGCGGCAGCACCGGCATGCCCAAGGGCTGCGCGCAGACCTACGGCTCCTTCCGCGAGCACTGGGCCTGGAACCCGGACCGGCACAGCCCGGTGATCCGCCGGCTCGGCGCGCGCTACGGCCGCTTCCTGCTCTTCGGCACCCTCACCAGCGCGGTGATGCTGGAACACCTGGCGCTGTCCCTCTACAGCGGCGGCACCGCGGTGATCCCCGAGCCGCGCGCGGTCTTCCCCGAGGTCTTCCAGGAGCACCGGATCACCGCCTGCCTGTGCACGGTGCCGCGGCTCTACGCGATCCTGGACGACCTGCGCGCCCGCGACGTCGACGTCAGCAGCCTGCGCGCACTCCTGGTGGCCGGCTCCCCGCTGCCCCCGCACCGGCTGGCCGAGGCCGTGGACCGGCTCGGCGACGCCGTCCTCCAGGGCTACGGCCAGACCGAGACCGGCATGCTCGCCCTGCTGCCGACCGAGGAACTGGCCGCGCACGGCGCCTCCGTACTGGACGCGGTCGGCCGCCCGCTGCCCGGCATCGGGCTGAGCGTGCGCGGCCCCGACGGCACCGAACTGCCCACCGGCGGCACCGGCGAGATATGGGTCCGGGCCGGCGGCCAGATGTCCGGCTACTGGCAGGACGAGGAGCAGACCCGCGAGGTCGTCCAGGACGGCTGGATCCGCACCCGCGATCTCGGTTCCTTCGGCACCGACGGCTTCCTCCGCCTGGTCGGCCGTGCCCGCGATGTCATCTTCGTCAACGCGATCCTCTACTACGCCGGCGCCATCGAGGCGGCCCTCGCCGCCCACCCCGACGTCGACCAGGCCTACGTAGTGGCTGCGCCCGACGAGCACACGGGCGAAGCCGCACACGCTTTCGTCGTCCCCGCTCCAGGTCGCGTGCCCGCACTCGACGCCCTGCGGGCCGCCGTGCGCTCCGCCCTCGGCGAGGCGGCGATTCCCTCGACCATCACCGTCCTCGACACGGTTCCGGTCGCCCCGAGCGGCAAGCCCGACAAGAAGGCCCTCCTCGCCCGGGTGACCGCCACCTGAACCCCCTACGGTTCGCCGGGAGCACTCCGGGCCTCGCCTGACGGCGGAACGGTTCGCCGGGGATACCCCGGGGGCCGCGGCTGCGCCGCGGGGCTCGCCGGGAAAACCAAGGGGCGCGGGGAACTGCGCGACAAGCCCCATTACGTGGCGCGGGTCGCCACCGGCCCAAAGGGGCAATTGCTGTCGCATCCGGACCACCGGCCGTCAGTGGGGGTACCCCCAGGCGAAGCTCTGGGGGAGCTCGCGCAGTTCCCCGCGCCCCTGCGGGGCGCTCCCGGCGAACCGTGCGGCGCAGCCGCACCCCGTCAGGTACTCCGGGCCTGCCCGTACCCCTTGAGCTTGGCCGCTACGCGGCCCAGGGCACGGGTGGAGAGGGTGCGGGGCCGGCCCGCGTCGGGAGCGGCGGCGGCCAGGAGCCAGACGCGGCAGAGCCATTCGAGCTGGGCGGTGCGGTCGTACGCCTGGTCGAGGTCGTCGCCGAAGGCAATCGTGCCGTGGTTGCGCATCAGGCAGGCGGTGCGGCCGTCGCGCAGGGCTTTGAGGACGGCGCGGGCGAGTTCGTCGGTGCCGTAGAGGGCGTAGTCGGCGACCAGGATCTGCCCGCCGAGGCCCGCGGCGGCGTAGTGCACGTTGGGCAGCTTGCTGACCAGCGTGGAGGCGGCGGTGGCGTGCGGCGCGTGGGTGTGCACGATGGCCAGGGCGGGGGTCGAGCGGTAGAGGGCCAGGTGGGTGGGCAGTTCGCTGGTGGGCCGCAGGGAGCCGTGCACCTGGTTGCCGGCGAGGTCGACGGCGACCGCGTCGTCCGGTCCGAGCCGGTCGTACGGCACCCCGGTCGGCGTGACCAGCACCAGGTCACCGACCCGGGCCGAGACATTGCCCGACGTGCCGGTCACCAGGCCGTCCGCGACCGTCCGGCGGGCCGTGTCCACCACTTGCGACCAGGCTTTCTCCAGTGCGTCCCGCACGGCGAATCCTTTGCACCCTGTCCTGCACGCTGATCATTGCCGACCGCCCGGCGGGCGCAGTAGCGTCCGCCGGACACCACCCACCGAGCACAAGGACGGCAGGGAAATTATGACCGTCAACGGCGGCATTTCCTTCTGGTACGCGGGCACCGGGATTCCCTTGCCGCGGGAGCCGCTGGCCGGCTCGCGCGACGCGGACGTGGTGATCGTCGGCGGCGGCTACACCGGGCTGTGGACCGCGTACTACCTGAAGAGCGCCGCGCCCGAGTTGCGGGTGACCGTGCTGGAGGCGCGTTTTTGCGGGTACGGCGCCTCGGGGCGCAACGGCGGCTGGCTCTACAACGGGGTCGCCGGGCGCGACCGGTACGCGGCGCTGCACGGGCGGGAGGCCGCCGTCGCGCTCCAGCGGGCCATGAACGACACGGTCACCGAGGTGATCGAGGTGGCCGGGCGGGAGGGCATCGACGCCGACATCCATCGCGGCGGGGTGCTGGAGGTGGCGTACTCCCCCGCGCAACTGGCCCGGCTGCGGGCGTACCACGAGGCCGAGGTGGCCTTCGGGGAGCGCGAGCGGGTGCTGCTGAGCGCGGCGGAGGCGGCGGGCCGGGTGCGGGTGGCGGGCACGGTCGGCGGCACCTGGACGCCGCACGGCGCGCGGGTGCAGCCGGCGAAGCTGGTGCGGGGGCTGGCCGCGGCGGTGGAGCGGCTCGGGGTGAGCGTGCACGAGTCCACTCCGGTCACCGAGATCCGCCCGGGCCACGCCGTGACGCCGTACGGCACGGTCCGCGCGCCCTATGTGCTGCGCTGCACCGAGGGCTTCACCGCGTCGCTCAAGGGCCAGCGGCGCACCTGGCTGCCGATGAACTCCTCGATGATCGTCACCGAGCCGCTGCCGCCGGAGGTCTGGGCGACCATCGGGTGGGAGGGCGCGGAGACGCTGGGCGACATGGCGCACGCGTACATGTACGCGCAGCGCACCGCGGACGGCCGGATCGCGCTGGGCGGGCGCGGGGCACCGTACCGGTTCGGCTCGCGGACCGACAACGACGGCGGCACGTCGGCGGCGACGGTGGCCGCGCTGCGCGCGATCCTGGTGCGCTTCTTCCCGGCGACGGCCGGGGTGGCGGTCGATCATGCCTGGTCGGGGGTGCTGGGGGTGCCGCGGGACTGGTGCGCGGGCGTCCATCTGGACCGGGCCACCGGGCTCGGCTGGGCCGGCGGCTACGTGGGCAGCGGCGTGGCGACCTCGAACCTGGCCGCGCGCACCCTGCGCGACCTGGTGCGGCTGGACGCGGGCCAGGGGCGGCCCACCGAACTGACCGCGCTGCCCTGGGTGGGCCACCGGGTACGGCGCTGGGAGCCGGAGCCGCTGCGGTGGGCGGGCGTGCACGGGCTGTACGCGGCCTACCGGGCGGCGGACCGGCGCGAGCGGCGCGGGCACAGCGCCCGTACGGACGTGGTGGCGCGGTACGCGGACCGGATCGCCGGCCGCCACTGACACCCGCCGGACACGGCCCGTACGGAAGCCATATCGGTGACGTTCATCTCTCATTAACAACAGCACTCCGAAGACGCTCCCAGTTCATCTTCCGTTCACCGGTCGTCCGTACGGTCACCGTCGCCACCTGTCCGAGCGAACGGAACCCGGGCCCATGGAACACATGACGCTCCTGATCGGAATCGTCATCGTCACCGCTCTCGTGTTCGACTTCACGAACGGCTTCCACGACACCGCCAACGCCATGGCCACCACCATCTCGACCGGTGCTCTGGGGCCGCGGACGGCAGTGGCGATGTCCGCCGTGCTGAACCTGGCCGGCGCCTTCCTGTCGGTGCAGGTCGCCAAGACCATCTCCGGCGGCATCGTGGACGAATCGGCCGGGATCCGGCCGGAGGTGATCTTCGCCGGGCTGGTGGGCGCGATCGTCTGGAACATGCTGACCTGGCTGGCCGGGCTGCCGTCCAGTTCCTCGCACGCGCTGTTCGGCGGGCTGATCGGGGCCACCCTGGTGGCCGTCGGCGCCCACGGCATCCACGGCGACGCGGTGGTCATGAAGGTGCTGATCCCCGCGGTGGCGGCGCCGATCGTGGCGGGACTGGCCGCGACGGCGGCCACCCGGCTGACCTATCTGCTGGGCCGCCGCGCCGACCCGGCGGCCGCGTCCCGCGGCTACCGGGCCGGGCAGATCGCCTCGGCCGGCCTGGTCTCGCTGGCCCACGGCACCAACGACGCGCAGAAGACGATGGGCGTGATCACCCTCACCCTGATCACCGGCGGGGTCGTGGCCCCGCACTCCGACCCGCCGCTGTGGGTGATCGTCTCGGCCGGCACCGCGATCGCGCTGGGCACCTATCTCGGCGGCTGGCGGATCATCCGCACCATCGGCCGGGGCCTGACCGACATCGAGCCGCAGCAGGGCTTCACCGCGCAGACCGGCGCCGCCGCCACCATCCTGGCCTCCTCGCACCTGGGCTTCGCGCTGTCCACCACGCAGGTCTCCTCCGGCGCGGTGATGGGCGCCGGGCTCGGCCGCATCGGCGCCGTGGTCCGGTGGAGCACCGCCGGCCGGATGGTCGCCGCCTGGGCGCTGACACTCCCCGCGGCCGGCCTGGTCGGCGCGGGCGCGGCGCTGCTGGCCGACCAGGGCGCCTGGGGCATCACCCTGGTCGCCGTCCTCGGCCTGGCCGTTTGCGCGGCGATCCGTACCGCCGCCCGCCGCCGCCCGGTCACCCACGCCAACGTCAACGACCTGCCGGCCGAACCCCAGGACGCGGTCGCCGCGGCGGTCGCAGCCGTCTCCCCGCCGCCCCCGGCCGCCTCCTCCACCACCACCTCCGCCCCCACCACGGCCTGAAGGACCCCGCGATGAGCATCGACTGGCACGCCCTCCTCACGGTCCTCTGCGCCACCCTGGCCGCCACGGTCGGCCTGGTGGGCCTGTTCACCCTCGGCGTCGTGGGCCTCGCCCGCCCCGCCGGCGCCGCCCGCCCCCGCCCGGCCACCGCCGCCCTGACCCGCGCCGCCTCCTGGCTCTGCTTCGCCGCCTGCGCCGCCGCGACCGTCTGGGGCATCTGGCTGATCACCGCCAAGTAGCGGCCGGGCGGCCGCCGTTCCCGCAGGCGCCGGCCGCAGGGCGCGGAATGTGCCGATGTGGGGCCGGACACAGTCGGTCCGTGCAGGTCAGGGGTGAGTTGACGGGGTTTGCCGCACGTGGTGAACTGCCTGGAGCCATACGGCGGCAGGAGAGGAAGTCCGGTGCGAATCCGGCGCGGTCCCGCCACTGTCACCGGGGAGTGCACTCCCACCCTGTACGTCACGGCCGGTTCACCGGCTGGAAGACCGGGAGTGCGTTGATCCGGGAGCCAGGAGACTCTCACCGCCGGTCACGTCGAACCAGGGCGAGGACCCTGAGTGAGGACTTCCGCCATGCCCGGCTTGCGCGTTCCCGTTCCCCCGCCCCGCAGCGTCCGCCGGAGGAGAGTGCCGGCGGCGGACTGACGCGATGCGTACCGACGGCTTTCACAGCACTTATGCGTACGGTGCCGCGCTCGGTTTCCTCGGCGACCTGCTGACCGGCGATCCCCGCCGCGGCCACCCCGTGGCGGGATTCGGCGCGCTGGCCGGTGCCCTGGAACGGCGGATGTGGCGCGACGACCGGCTCACCGGCACCGCCTACGCCGCACTGTGCGCCGGTGGCGCGGCCGGCGCGGCGGCGCTGGCGACCCGCGGCGTACGCTCCTCCGCCGCGCTCTCCCTCGCGCTCGCCTCCGCGGCCACCTGGACCGTGCTCGGCGGCACCTCGCTGACCCGGGAGGCGCGGGCGATCGCCGCCGCCCTGGAGGCCGGTGACCTGGCGGCGGCCCGCGCCCGGCTGCCGCACCTGTGCGGGCGCGACCCGCAGGCGCTGGACGAGGCCGGGATCGCCCGGGCGGTGGTGGAATCGGTGGCCGAGAACACCTCGGACGCCGTGGTGGGCGCCCTGGTGTGGGGGGCGCTGGCCGGAGTGCCCGGCCTGGTGGGCTTCCGCGCGGTCAACACCCTCGACGCGATGGTGGGTCACAAGTCGCCGCGGCACCTTCGGTTCGGCTGGGCCGCGGCCCGGCTGGACGACCTGGCCGGCCTGCCCGGCTCCCGCCTGACCGCCGCCCTCGCGGTGCTGGCCGGCCCGCACCCGGGCTCGGCGCTGCGCACCTGGCGGCGCGACGGCCGCCGCCACCCCAGCCCCAACGCCGGGCCCGTGGAGGCCGCGTTCGCCGGGGCGCTGCGCCGCCGCCTGGGCGGCACCCTTTCCTACGCCGGCCGCACCGAGCACCGCCCGGTCCTGGGCGCGCAGTTCCCCCCGCCCGGCCCCGCCGACATCACCCGTGCCGTCCGCCTGTCCCGCCGCGTCGGCCTGCTCGCCGCCGCCGGGTCCGTCCTCGCCTCGGCCGTACGGCAGCGCCGCCGCCCCGGGACGGCCGAGTCGACCGGGCCGAACGGGCCTGAAGGAGCCGCCTCGTGAAGGGAATCCTGATCGCCGGCACGTCCAGCGACGCCGGCAAGAGCGTGCTGGTCGCCGGGATATGCCGGTTCCTGGCCCGGCGCGGGTTGCGGGTCGCGCCGTTCAAGGGCCAGAACATGAGCCTGAACTCGTTCGTGACCCGGGAGGGCGCCGAGATCGGCCGGGCGCAGGCCATGCAGGCGCAGGCCGCGCGGGTGGAGCCGTCGGCGCTGATGAACCCGGTGCTGCTCAAGCCCGGTGGGGACAGCCGCAGCCAGGTGGTGGTCCTCGGCCGGCCGGTGGGCGAGCTCAGCGCCCGCGGCTATCACGGCGGCCGGCAGGGCGAGTTGCTGGCCACGGTGACGGACTGCCTGGAGCAGTTGGGCGCCACCCACGACGTGGTGGTCTGCGAGGGCGCCGGCAGCCCCGCCGAGATCAACCTGCGCCGTACCGACATCGTGAACATGGCCGTCGCCCGGGCCGCAGGCCTGCCGGTCCTGGTGGTCGGCGACATCGACCGCGGCGGGGTGTTCGCCGGCCTGTTCGGCACCACCGCGCTGCTGAGCCCCGACGACCAGAAGCTCGTCGCCGGCTACGTGGTGAACAAGTTCCGCGGCGACCGGAGCCTGCTGCGCCCGGGCCTGGACATGCTGGCGAAGCTGACCGGCCGCCCGACGCTGGGCGTCCTGCCGTACACCCACGGCCTGGGCATCGACGAGGAGGACGGACTCCGTGTCTCCTTGCGCGGCTCGTCACGCGAGTCCGCGGCCGGCGAGCCGTACGGCAGGGACGTGCTGCGCGTCGCGGTGGCCGCGGTCCCGCTGATGTCCAACTTCACGGACGTGGACGCGCTGGCCGCCGAACCGGGCGTGGTCGTCCGGTTCGTGGACCGGCCGCAGGACGTGGCGGACGCCGACCTGGTGGTGCTGCCCGGCACCCGCGGCACCGTAAGGGCGCTGGAGTGGCTGCGCGCGCAGGGCCTGGCCGATGCGGTACGGCGCCGCGCCGCCGAGGGCCGGCCGGTGCTGGGCGTGTGCGGCGGCTTCCAGATGCTCGGCGAGCGCATCGAGGACGAGGTGGAGTCGCGGCGCGGCACCGTCGACGGGCTCGGCCTGCTGCCGGTACGGGTCCGGTTCGCCGCCGACAAGACCCTGGCCCGCCCGTCCGGCAGCCACTACGGCGAGCCGGTCGCCGGCTACGAGATCCACCACGGCGTGGCCGACGTCCGCGGCGGCGAACCGTTCCTGGACGGCTGCCGGGTCGGCGCGGTGTGGGGCACCCACTGGCACGGCTCGCTGGAGAGCGACGGCTTCCGGCGCCGCTTCCTGGCCGAGGTCGCCGCCGCCGCGGGCCGCGACTTCGTGCCCGCACCCGGCACCCGCTTCGCCGCGCTGCGCGAGGAACAACTCGACCGCCTCGGCGACCTGGTCGAGGAGCACATGGACACCGCCGCGCTGCTGCGGCTCATCGAGGACGGCGCACCCGCCGGCCTCCCCTTCGTCGCACCGGGGGCGCCATGACCACCGTTCTGCTGCTGTCCACCGCCGACACCGACCTGCTGGCCGCCCGCGCGGCCGGCGACACCGCCGCGGACGGGACGGCGTACCGGATCGGCAACCCGGCCCGCACCGACCCGGAAACCGACCTGCCGGCGCTGCTGGACGGCGCCGACGTGGCCGTGGTCCGGCTGCTGGGCGGGCGCCGCACCTGGGAGAAGGGCCTCGAACTGCTGGTCGGCTCCGGCATTCCCACGGTGCTGCTGGGCGGCGAGACCGTACCGGACGCCGAGTTGATGGCCATGTCCTCGGTACCGGCCGGCGTGGTCGCCGAGGCGCTGCGCTACCTCGTCGAGGGCGGCCCGGACAACCTCGCGGAGCTCGCCCGCTTCCTGTCCGACACCGTCCTGATGAGCGGCGAGGGCTTCGAACCGCCGCGCCGCATGCCGCAGTTCGGCGTGCACGGCACTTACCCGTACGAGGAGGGCCGCCCCACCGTCGCGGTCCTCTTCTACCGCGCGCACGAACTGTCCGGGAACACCGCCTTCGTGGACACCCTGTGCGCGGCCGTCGAGGCGAAGGGCGCCAACGCCCTGCCGGTGTACTGCGGTTCGCTGCGCGGCGCGCCCGAGGGCCTGTACGAGCTGCTGGGCCGGGCCGACGCGATCGTCACCACGGTGCTGGCGGCCGGCGGCACGGTCGCCGCGCAGGCGAGTGCGGGCGGCGAGGAGGAGGCCTGGGACATCGGGGCGCTGGCCGACCTCGACGTGCCGATCGTCCAGGGCCTGTGCCTGACCACCTCCCGCGCGGCCTGGCTGGACAGCGACGCCGCGCTGTCCCCGATGGACGCGGCGATGCAGGTGGCGATCCCGGAGTTCGACGGGCGGCTGATCACCGTGCCGTTCTCGTTCAAGGAGACCGGCCCGGACGGGGTGCCGGTGTACGCGGCCGACCCGGAGCGGGCGGCCCGGGTGGCCGGCATCGCGGCCCGGCACGCGGCACTGCGCCACACCCCGAACGCCGGGAAAAGACTCGCCCTGGTGTTCACCGCCTACCCCACCAAGCACTCCCGGGTCGGCAATGCGGTCGGCCTGGACACCCCCGCCTCCGCGATCGCGCTGCTGCACGCCCTGCGCGCGGACGGCTACGACGTCGGGGAGATCCCCGCGGACGGCGACGAGCTGATCCACCGGCTGATCGCCGCCGGCGGCCACGACGTGGAATGGCTGACCGAGGAGCAGCTCGCCGCCGCGCCCGCCCGGGTGCCGCTGGCCGACTACCGCGACTGGTTCGCCGCCCTCGACAGTGAGCTGAAGGCGGCGATGCTCACGCACTGGGGCGAGCCGCCCGGCTCGCTGTACGTCGACGGCGACGACATCGTGCTGGCGTCACTCCAATTCGGCAACGTGGTGGTGCTCATCCAGCCGCCGCGCGGCTTCGGCGAGAACCCGATCTCCATCTACCACGACCCGGACCTGCCGCCCTCGCACCACTACTTGGCCGCCTACCGCTGGCTGGACCGCACCTTCGGCGCGGACGCCATCGTGCACCTCGGCAAGCACGGCACCATGGAGTGGCTGCCCGGCAAGGGCCTGGGCCTGTCCGCCGCCTGCGCGCCCGACGCGGTGCTCGGCGACCTGCCGCTGGTCTACCCCTTCATCGTCAACGACCCCGGCGAGGGCACCCAGGCCAAGCGGCGCGGCCACGCCACCGTCGTGGACCACCTGGTGCCGCCGATGGCCCGCGCCGACTCCTACGGCGACCTGGCCAAGCTCGAACAGCTCCTGGACGAGTACGCCATGGTCAACGACCTGGACCCGGCCAAGGCCCCGGCACTGCGCAGCCAGATCTGGACCCTCGTCCGGGCCGCCGAGCTGCACCACGACCTGCACGTGGCCGAACAGCCCGACGCCGACGACTTCGCCGACTTCGTCCTGCACGTCGACGGCTGGCTGTGCGAGATCAAGGACGTCCAGATCCGCGACGGCCTGCACATCCTGGGCGCGGGCCCGGCCGGCGAGGCCCGGATCAACCTGGTGCTCGCGGTGCTGCGCTCCGCCCAGGTGTGGGGCGGCTCCGGCGGCGCGCTGCCCGGCCTGCGCGCCGCCCTGGCCGAGCACTTCGGCCTGGTGGAGAAGGAACTGCTCGCCGAGCCCGGCGCCCCGGCCGAGGTGCCCGCCGCACTGACCGCGCTCGCCGCCGGCCCGGCCCGCACCGCTTCCGACGCCATCGACCTGCTGGAAACGCTGGCCCGGCGGCTGGCCGAGGCGATGGAGGAACGGGACTGGGCGGGCGACGCGGCCCACGAGGCGGTGCGCGAGGTGCTGGCCGGCCGGGCGGTACCGGAGGCGGTACACGTCCTGGACTTCGCCGCCACCGAAGTCGTGCCCCGGCTGGCCCGCACCAGCGACGAGATCGCCCATGTGCTGCGCGCCCTGCGCGGCGGCTACGTGCCGGCCGGCCCCTCCGGCTCCCCCACCCGCGGCCTCGTCAACGTCCTGCCGACCGGCCGCAACTTCTACTCCGTCGACCCCAAGGCCATCCCCTCCCGCCTGGCCTGGGACGTCGGCACCGCCCTCGCCGACTCCCTGCTCGCCCGCCACCTCGCCGACACCGGCACCTACCCGGCGTCCGTGGGCCTGACGGTGTGGGGTACGTCCTGCATGCGCACCCAGGGCGACGACATCGCCGAGATCCTGGCCCTGCTCGGCTGCCGCCCGGTCTGGGACGACGCCTCCCGCCGCGTCACCGGCTTCGAAGTGGTGCCCGCGGACGAGCTGGGCCGGCCCCGCATCGACGTCACCGTGCGCATCTCCGGCTTCTTCCGCGACGCCTTCCCGCACGTGGTGGCCCTCCTTGACGACGCCGTACGCGCGGTCGCCGCCCTCGACGAACCCGCCGACATCAACCACGTCCGGGCCCACGTCCAGCAGGACCTGGCCGAACACGGCGACCAGCGCCGGGCCACCTCCCGCATCTTCGGCTCCAAGCCCGGCGCCTACGGGGCCGGCCTGCTGCCGCTCATCGACGCGCGCAACTGGCGCGACGACTCCGACCTCGCCGAGGTGTACGCGGTCTGGGGCGGCTACGCGTACGGGCGCGGCCTGGACGGGCGTCCGGCCCGCGGCGACATGGAGGCGGCGTTCCGGCGGATCCAGGTCGCGGCGAAAAATGTCGACACCAGAGAACACGACATCGCCGATGCCGACGACTACTTCCAGTACCACGGCGGGATGGTCGCGATGGTGCGGCACCTCACCGGCTCCTCACCGGAGGCGTACGTGGGGGACAGCGCGCTGACGGATCAGGTGAAGACCAGATCGCTGGCCGAAGAGACCCACCGGGTATTCCGGGCGCGCGTGGTCAACCCACGCTGGATGAGCGCGATGAAACGGCACGGATATAAGGGCGCTTTCGAGATGGCCGCGACGGTCGACTACCTCTTCGGGTACGACGCGACGGCCGGCGTCGTGGACGACTGGATGTACGAGAAGCTGGCCGCGGAGTACGTCTTCTCGCCGGAGAACCAGGAGTTCATGCGGCGGTCCAACCCGTGGGCGCTGCGGGGGATTTCGGAACGGCTGCTGGAGGCGGCCGACCGCGGGCTGTGGGCGGAGCCGGACCAGGAGACGCTGGAGCGGCTCCGGCAAATCTACCTTGAGCTCGAGGGAGATCTGGAGGGAGAGGAATGACCTCCCGGATAACCCACGCATGTGCGGGGCCCACAGCATGGGCTCGACCAGGTGCTCGTGGAGCAACGGATCAACCCCGCAGCGGCGGGGACCAGAACACCAGTATGGCGAGCGCGTCTCCAGGCATCGTCCGTATCCGGCTGACGTCATTCGAAGGAGTGAACCGCGCATGAGCGTGCCCTACCCGTTCACCGCAGTGGTCGGTCAGGACAGTCTGCGGTTGGCGCTGTTGCTCAACGCGGTGAACCCGGCCATTGGCGGCGTCCTGGTCCGCGGCGAGAAAGGGACCGCCAAGAGCACGACCGTGCGTGCCTTGGCCGCGCTCCTCCCGGAGGTGACAGTCGTGCCGGGCTGCCGCTTCAGCTGTGACCCCGCGTCGCCGGACCCCGCCTGCCCGGACGGGCCGCACCCCACGGACACCAGGACGCAGGCCCGGCCCTCCCGGCTGGTGGAGCTGCCGGTGGGCGCCTCGGAGGACCGGTTGGTGGGCGCGCTGGACATCGAGCGTGCCCTTGCCGAGGGCGTGAAGGCGTTCGAGCCGGGCCTGCTGGCGGCGGCCCACCGCGGCATCCTCTATGTGGACGAAGTCAATCTCTTGCACGACCATCTGGTCGACTCGATCCTCGACGCCGCCGCCATGGGCGAGAGCCATGTGGAGCGCGAGGGCGTCTCGGTGCGGCACGCGGCGCGCTTCATCCTGGTCGGGACGATGAACCCGGAGGAGGGCGAGCTGCGCCCGCAGTTGCTGGACCGGTTCGGGCTGACCGTCGAGGTGAGCGCGTCCCGGGAGACGGACGAGCGGGTCGAGGTGGTGCGGCGGCGGCTGGCGTACGACGCGGATCCCGCCGGTTTCGCGGGCCGCTGGGCGGGCGAGGAGGAGGCGCTGCGCGGCCGGATCGCGGCGGCCCGGGCGCTGCTGCCGGAGGTGCGGCTGGGCGACGCGGCGCTGCGGCAGATCGCCGCGACCTGTGCCGCTTTCGAGGTGGACGGCATGCGCGCGGACATCGTGATGGCGCGTACCGCGACCGCGCTGGCCGCCTGGGCGGGCCGGACGGTGGTGCTGGCGGAGGACGTACGGCAGGCCGCGTTGCTTGCGCTGCCGCACCGCCGACGCCGCAACCCGTTCGACGCGCCGGGCCTGGACGAGGACAAACTGGACGAGACGCTGGCCCGGGAGCGCGGCTCCGACCAGGACCCGGACCCCGACCAGGACCCCGATCCGGACCCGGACGGCGGTCCGGACGGCCCGGGCGGAGGCAAGGGGCCCGACAACGGCCCGGAGGGCAGCGGCTCCGACGACGGCGGAGCACAGGTTCCCGGCGACGGCTCCGGTACGGAGTCCGGTGGCGTGCCGAAGCCCGGCGGGTCGGACGGCGAGCGCGCGCCGGCGGCGGCGGCCGGGGAGCCGTACCGGATCCGGCCGCTGACCGTGCCGGGGCTGGGCGAGGGCGCGGCGGGCCGCAGGTCGCGGGCGCTGACCGCGTACGGCAGGACCACCGGGGCGCGGCGGCGGCGCGGCGGTGACCGGCTGACGAAGCTGCACCTGGCGGCCACGGTCGCGGCGGCGGCCCCGTACCAGCGGGCGCGCGGCCGGAGCGGGCCCGGGCTGGTGGTGCGGCGGGACGACCTGCGGCAGGCGGTGCGCGAGGGCCGCGAGGGCAATCTCGTGCTGTTCGTGGTGGACGCCTCCGGCTCGATGGCGGCCCGGCAGCGGATGGGCGCGGTGAAGGGCGCGGTGCTGTCGCTGCTGCTGGACGCCTATCAGCGGCGGGACAAGGTCGGCCTGGTCACTTTCCGGGGCAGCGGCGCGGAGTTGGCGCTGCCGCCGACCTCGTCGGTGGACGCGGGGGCTGCGCGGCTGACGGCGCTGCCCACCGGGGGCCGTACCCCGCTGGCCGCGGGGCTGCTCAAGGCGCACGAGGTGCTGCGGGTGGAGAAGCTGCGGGATCCCGCGCGCCGCCCGCTGCTGGTCGTGGTCACCGACGGGCGGGCCACCGGCGGTCCGCGGCCGGTGGAACTGGCCGCGCGGGCGGCCGGTCTGCTGGCCGCGGCCGGAACGGCCTCGGTGGTCGTGGACTGCGAGTCGGGCCCGGTCCGGCTGGGGCTGGCCGGTGATCTCGCCGGGCACCTGGGCGGGGTCGCGGTCACGTTGGGCGAATTGCGCGCGGACACGGTGTCCGCGCTGGTCAGGGACGTACGGAGGGCCGCCTGATGCCGCAGGGACAGCCGAGTGTCGTGCCCGACGACGGGCTGACGACCCGTCAGCGCCGCAACCGTCCGCTGACGATCGTCCACACGGGCGTGGGCAAGGGGAAGTCGACCGCGGCCTTCGGGCTGGCGCTGCGCGCCTGGAATCAGGGCTGGCCGGTCGGGGTGTTCCAGTTCGTGAAGTCCGCCAAGTGGCGGGTCGGCGAGGAGCGGGCACTGCGCGTGCTCGGCGCCTCCGGCGAGGGCGGCACCGTGGCCTGGCACAAGATGGGCGAGGGCTGGTCGTGGGTGCAGCGCACCGCCGCCCAGGAGGCCACCAGCGAGGAGGCCGCGCTCGAGGGCTGGGCCCAGGTCAAGCGGGACCTGGCCGCCGAGACGTACCGCCTGTACGTGCTGGACGAGTTCGCCTACCCGCTGCACTGGGGCTGGGTCGACACCGCCGAGGTCGTCGCGGTGCTGCGCGACCGCCCCGGCACCCAGCACGTCGTCATCACCGGCCGCAACGCGCCGCCCGCCCTGATCGACGCCGCCGACCTGGTCACCGACATGTCCAAGGTCAAGCACCCGATGGACACCGGCCAAAAGGGCCAGAAGGGGATCGAGTGGTGAGCGCGCAGTTCTTCTGCCCGACCGTCACCGTGCCCTTCTCCTCAGGCGCGGGCCTGCCCGGCCTAGCGCCGGGCCGGCGAGCCGGCGGCCGACAGGGGATCAAGTGGGCGACCGCCCTACATCCCCGCCCGATCACCACATCCCCCGCCTCCGGTGCGGGCCTGCACTGCCTCGCCCCGGACCGGCGAGCGGAGGGCCGGGGCCGGGCCCGGCGGGTGAGCACCGCGCTCCCCCAGCCGGCCGTCATCGCATCGGCTTCGACCGGCACGAGCCTGACGACCGGCCGTGCATCGCACCGCGTGGATGACCGGACGCGGGCCGAGTGGGTGACCGGCGCGCTCCCCCGCCCGGTCCTCGCCGCACCCGACTCCGGCGGCCAGGTCTGCCTCGCGAAGGACCGTGAAGGGGTCGCCTCGTGACCGCCGTACTCCCCCGGCTGGTCATTGCCGCGCCGGCTTCCGGCAGTGGCAAGACGACGGTCGCCACCGGGCTCATGGCCGCCCTCACGGCCGCGGGTCTTGCCGTCTCGCCGCACAAGGTGGGGCCGGACTACATCGATCCGGGGTATCACGCGCTGGCCACCGGGCGGCCCGGGCGCAATCTGGACGCCTATCTGTGCGGGGCGGAGCTGGTCGGGCCGCTGTTCCGGCACGGGGCGCAGGGGTGCGACGTGGCCGTGGTCGAGGGCGTGATGGGCCTGTACGACGGTGCGTCCGGGCAGGGCGAGGTCGGGTCGACCGCGCAGGTGGCCAAGCTGCTGCGGGCGCCGGTGGTGCTGGTGGTGGACGCCGCCCGGCAGTCGCGTTCGGTCGCCGCGCTGGTGCACGGCTTCGCCTCGTTCGACCCGGAGGTCCGGATCGGCGGGGTGGTCCTCAACAACGTCGGCTCGGCGCACCACGAGACGCTGCTGCGGGACGCGCTCGCCGAGTCCGGTGTGCCGGTCCTCGGCGCCCTGCCCCGTACCCCCGATCTGCATGTGCCCTCCCGTCATCTGGGCCTGGTGCCCGCCGCGGAACGCCGGGCCGAGGCGCTGGCCTGGATCCGGGCCGCGGGCGAGCGGGTGCGGGAATCCTGCGACCTCCAGGCGCTGCTGGCGCTGGCCCACTCGGCGCCCCCGGTGCCGGACGAGGCGTGGGACGCGGGGGCCGCGGTGCGGGGGGCGGCACTCAGCGAAGACACGGACCGGGGGCAGCGGGCCGAGGACGGACGCGACGGCCCGCGAACCCAGGGCGTGGACAACGCCGCACCTGCCGCCGGCCCTACCCCCCGTACCGAACGCCCCCTCCTCGCCGTCGCCGGCGGCGCGGCCTTCACCTTCGGCTACCCGGAGAACAGGGAGCTGCTGGAAGCGGCCGGCGCCGAGTGCGTCCCCTTCGACCCGTTGGCGGACGAAGCGCTTCCCGAGGGCACGGCCGGCATCGTGATCGGCGGCGGCTTCCCGGAGGCGTACGCCCCCGCGCTGTCCGCGAACGCGGCCCTGCGCCGGGAGATCGCCGCCTTCACCGGCCCGGTCGCCGCGGAGTGCGCCGGGCTGCTCTACCTGACCCGGGCCCTGGACGGCAGTCCGATGTGCGGGGTGCTGGACGCCACCGCGGAGATGACCGACCGGCTGACCCTGGGCTATCGGGAGGCGGTCGCACTCGGCGACAGCGTGCTGGCCCGGGCCGGCACGCGGCTGCGCGGTCACGAGTTCCACCGTACGGAGGTGCGGCCGACAGCCGCTCACGAGCCGGCGTGGGGCTTCACCCACCCCCGGCGCCGTACCGAAGGCGTGGTCAGCGGCCAGGTGCACGCCTCCTACCTGCATGTGCACTGGGCCGCCGAACCCGCCCTGGCCGGGCGCCTGGTCGCGCAGGCGCGCCGCACGAGTCCCGTCGAAAGGTGTGCCGTATGAGCATGGTGCTGACCGGTGTCGGGGTCGGCCCCGGCGACCCCGAGCTGATCACCGTCAAGGGGGTGCGGGCGCTGCGCGAGGCGGGCGCGGTCGTGGTGCCGGTGATGGAGGGCGGCGAGCCGGGCCGCGCGGAGGCGACCGTACGCCACTACGTCCCCGACGAGGCGGTCGTGCGCGTGGTGTTCGCGCTGAACGAGCGGGCCGACCGGGGCCGCCGCGAGGCCGCGTGGGACGCGGCGGGCGCGCGGGTGGCCGAACTGCTGCGCGCGCACGGCTCGGTGGCGTTCGCGACGATCGGTGACCCCAACATCTACTCGACCTTCACCTATCTGGCGGCGACGGTCGGCGCGCTGCTGCCCGCGGGTGAGCTGACCGTGGCGACCGTGCCGGGCATCACCGCGATGCAGGACCTGGCCGCGCGCGGCGGGGCCGTACTGACCGAGGGCACCGAGCCGCTGACGCTGGTGCCGGTGACCGCGGGCGCCGCGGTGCTCAAGGACGCGCTGGAGGGGCCGGGCACGGTCGTGGCCTACAAGTTCGGGCGGCAGGCGGCGCAGGTCGCGGCGGCACTGCGGGACACCGGGCGGCTGGAGGGCGCGGTGTGGGGCAGTGCGCTGGGGCTGGCCGGGGAGTCGATCCGGCCGGCCGCGGAACTGCCGGACGGCCCGCTGCCGTACCTGTCCACGCTGATCGCGCCCGCGCGGCGGACGGAACGCGGGGGCAAGCTGTGAGCGCGCGGGTCACCATCGTGGGCGCCGGCCCGGGCGCGGCGGATCTGCTGACCTTCCGGGCGGCGCGGGCGATCGCCGAGGCGGACGTGGTGATCTGGGCGGCCAGCCTGGTGCAGGCGGACGTGCTGGAGCACGCCCGGGCGGACGCGGAGATCCTGGACTCGGCTGCGATGTCGCTGGAGGACGTGGTCGCGGTCTACGAGCGGGCCCGGCGCGAGGGGCTGCGGGTGGCGCGGATCCACTCCGGCGACCCGGCGCTGTGGGGCGGCACGCAGGAGCAGGTGGACCGGTGCGGGGAACTCGGCATCGAGGTGGAGATCGTGCCCGGTGTCTCGTCCTTCTCCGCGGTCGCGGCGGCGGCCGGCCGCGAGCTGACCATTCCGGAGGTCGCGCAGTCGGTGATCCTGACCCGGCTGGGCGGCGGGAAGACGCCGATGCCGCCGGGCGAGGAGGTACGGGAGTTCGCCCGGCACGGCACCACCATGGCCGTGTTCCTGTCCGCGGCCCGCTCCGGGCAGCTCGCCGCCGAACTGCTGGCCGGCGGCTATCCGGTGGACACGCCGGTGGTGATCGCCCATCAGGTCACCTGGCCCGAGGAACTGCTGCTGAGCTGCACGGTGGGCACGCTGGAGGAGACCGTCAAGGCGCACAAGCTGTGGAAGCACACGCTGTTCCTGGTCGGCCTGGCCCTGTCCGCGACGGGTACGCGCTCGCACCTGTACCACCCGGGGCACTTCCACGGGCACCGGCGGGCCGACCCGGCGGCGCGGCGGGCGCTGCGCGAGTCGCGCGGGTGAGCGCGATGGTTTCCGCGGCTTGCGGGGCGAGTGGGCGCCGTGGCTGACGCCGTGAGCAGGGTGGCCGGTACGGACGGCGCGATCAGGGTGGTCGGTACGGGGACGGCGGACGGCCCGGTGCCGCTCGCCGTCGGTGCCGCGGAGCTGGTGGTGGGCGCCACCCGGCACCTGGCGGCGGCCGCGCTGCCCGGGGGGGTACGGCAGGTGGCGCTCGGGCCGCTGGCGCCCGCGCTCGACGTGATCGCCGAATACGTGGCCGCCGGGCGCCCGGTGACCGTGCTCGCCTCGGGCGATCCCGGGTTCTTCGGGATCGTACGGGCGCTGGGCGCGCGGTTCGGCGCGGCCGCGCTGGACGTACGGCCCTCCGTGCCGTCGGTGGCCGCCGCTTTCGCCCGGCTCGGGCTGAGCTGGGACGACGCGGTGGTGGTCAGCGCGCACGGGCGCGAGCCGCGGACCGCGGTGAACGTCTGCGCCGCGCACCGCAAGGTGGCCGTGCTGACCGGGCCCGGCGCCGGGCCGGCCGAACTCGGCGCCGCGCTGGCCCGTACCGGGGTGCCGCGCACCCTCGTGGTCGCCGCCGGGCTCGGTACGGCGCAGGAGTCGGTGGTACGGGTCGACCCGGCGCAGGCCGCGCGCCGGGCGTGGGGGCCGGGCGTCGCGGTGGTACTCAGCCTCGGCGGGCCGGAGCCGGACTGGACCGGGGCCGCCGCCCGTACGCTGACCGGTCCGGCGGGGGCGCCGCGCGAGTGGGCGCTGCCCGAGGACGCTTTCGCGCACCGCGATTCGATGGTCACCAAGTACGAGGTACGGGCCCTGGTGCTGGCCCGGCTCGGGCCGCGCACCGGCGAGCTGGTGTGGGACGTCGGGGCCGGGTCGGGCTCGGTGGCCGTGGAGTGCGCGCGGTTCGGGGCGGCGGCGGTGGCCGTCGAACGTGATCCGGGCGCGGCCGAGCGGATCCGGGCCAACGCAGCCGCCCACCGGGTGGACGTCCAGGTGGTGTGCGGGGCCGCGCCCGGCGCGCTGGCCGGACTCGCCGTGCCCGACGCGGTGTTCGTCGGCGGCGGGGGCGCGGAGCTTCCGGAGATCGTGGCGGAGTGCGCGCGGGTGGTACGGCGCCGGGTCGTGGTCACACTGGCCGCCGTCGACCGGGTGCGCGAGGTGCGGCTCGCCCTCGCCTCGGCCGGGCTGGTGCCCGAGGGCACGCTGCTCCAGGCCTCGCGGCTGGCGCCGCTGCCCGGTGAGGTCACCCGGCTCGCCGCGGCGAACCCCGTTTTCGTCCTGTGGGGCACCAGGCCCCCTGCTTCCTTGAAGGAGCTCGACCTGTGATCGGCCTCATCGCCACCACGGCCGCGGGCCGGCACGGCTGCGACCGGCTCGCCGCCGCCCTCCCGGGGCCGACCCGCGTCTACGACGGTCCCGTGCGCGATGTCGTGCCGACGGCTTTCGGGGACTGCGATCAGCTCGTCCTCTTCCTCGCCACGGGTGCCGCCGTCCGCCTGCTTGCTCCTTTGCTGTCGGACAAGCGCACCGACCCCGGCATCGTCATCGTCGACGAGGCCCACGCCTTCGCCGTCGCCCTCCTCGGCGGCCACGCCGGCGGGGCGAACTCCCTTGCCCACCAGGTCGCCGACATCCTCGGCGCCCACCCCGTCGTCACCACCGCGACCGACTCCGTCGGCCTCACCCCCCTCGACGCCCTCCCCTACCCCGTCGAAGGGCCCATCGCCTCCGTAACCCGCTCCCTCCTCGACGGCTCCCCCGTCCACCTCCGCGCGGACGCGATCTGGCCCTTGCCGCCGCTTCCCGTCCTCCCGGACGGGGCTTCACCTGCCGGCGGGTCACCCGGCGTCCCCGGGGCACCCGGACCCGCTGCGGTCAGTGCGGCACCGCCGGACCCCGCCATCCCGCGTCCCGCCGCGGCGGCGGACTTGGGGGGCAGCGGCCTCGCCCCCCAGGGCCCCGACGACGCCCTGCCCTCGCCTGTGGCCGGCACCGCAATCCCCGGCCCGGCCGGGACCAGTGCGGCAGCTCCTGGCTCACCCGACGTCCCCGCGGCAACTCCCGGGGCACCCGGACCCGCTGCGGTCAGTTCGGCACCGCCGGACCCCGCCATCCCGCGTCCCGCCGCGGCGGCGGACTTGGGGGACGGCAGCCTCGCCCCCCAAGGCCCCCTCATCTGGGTCACCGACCAGGTGCGGCCCGAAGAAGGCGTCGTGTACGTGCGGCCGCCTTCCCTCGTGGTCGGGGTCGGCGCGAGCAAGGGCGTGAGCGTTGAGGAAGTGCTCGGGTTGGTCAGGGGCGCCCTCGAGGAGGCGGGGCTGGCGGAGAGGAGTGTGGGGGTGATGGTGACTGTGGAGGCGAAGAAGGGGGAGCCGGGGATCGTGGGGGCGGCGGAGAGGCTGGGGGTGGAGTTGGTGGCGTACGGGGCGGAGGAGTTGAAGGAGACAGCGGTACCGAATCCGTCCAAGGCTGCGTTGGCCGCGGTGGGGACGGCATCCGTGGCGGAGGCGGCCGCGTTGGTGGGGGCGGCGGGCGGGGAGTTGGTGGTGGAGAAGCGGAAGTCGGCGATGGCGACCGTGGCCGTGGCGCGGCGGGTGCCGCGGGGGCGGCTGGCCGTGGTGGGGCTGGGGCCGGGGGCCCGGGATCTGCTGACGCCGCGGGCGCGGCGGGAGTTGACGGCCGCGTCGGTGGTGGTGGGCCTGGACCAGTACGTGGCGCAGATCGAGGATCTGCTGCGGCCGGGCACCCGGGTCGTGGCGTCGGGCCTGGGCGCGGAGGAGGAGCGGGCGCGTACGGCGGTGGCGGAGGCTCGCAAGGGGCACGCGGTGGCGCTGATCGGCAGCGGTGACGCGGGCGTGTACGCGATGGCCTCCCCGGCGCTGGCGGAGGCGGCCGACGACATCGACGTGGTGGGCGTGCCGGGGGTGACCGCGGCGCTGGCGGCCGCGGCGCTGCTGGGCGCGCCGCTGGGCCACGACCACGTGTCGATCAGCCTGAGCGACCTGCACACGCCGTGGCCGGTGATCGAGAAGCGGGTGCGGGCGGCGGCCGAGTCGGACCTGGTGGTGACGTTCTACAACCCGCGCAGCCGGGGCCGGGACTGGCAGTTGCCGAAGGCCGTGTCGATCCTGGCGGAGCACCGCGCGCCGGACACCCCGGTGGGCGTGGTGCACGCGGCGTCGCGGCCGGACGAACGTACCGAGGTGACCACGCTGGCCGGCCTCGACCCGCGCACCGTGGACATGGTCACCGTGGTGACCGTCGGCAACACGGCGACCCGTACGGTGGCCGGCCGGATGGTCACCCCGCGCGGCTACCGCTGGCAGTCCGGCCCGGCCGCCCCCGAGCACGCGGAGGAGAAATGAACCGTACGGTGCACCCGATCGAGCAGGAGTCGTACCGGATCCTGCGGTCCCGCCTGGACACCTCGGGCTTCGCCCCGCTGCACCGCGCGGTGCTGGAGCGGGTGGTGCACGCGAGCGCGGACCTGGCGTACGCGACCGACCTGGTGGCGTACGAGGGCGACCTGCGGACCGCGCACGAGGCGCTGCACACCGGGGCGCCGATCGTGGCCGACGTGGAGATGGTCGCGGCCGGGATCACCCGGCGCCGGGCGGTGTGCCGGCTGGCGGAGGCGACGGCGGTGCCGGGGCTGACCCGCAGCGCGCACGCGGTCCGGCTGGCCTACGAGGAGGTGGGGCCGGGCGCGGTGTGGGTGATCGGCTGCGCCCCGACCGCGCTGGAGGAGCTGATCGCGCTGGACGCGGCGCCGGCGCTGGTGATCGGGCTGCCGGTGGGCTTCGTGGGCGCCGCGGAGAGCAAGGCGCACCTGCGTGCGTCGGGGCTGCCCGCGGTGAGCAACGTCTCGGAGAAGGGCGGATCCGCGGTGGCCGCCGCGGCCGTCAACGCCCTGCTCTACACCGCGCATCCGCTGCCGCACCCCGAGGAGGACAACCGGTGACCCTGCCCGCCGTAGGCCACACCACCCGTACCGCACCCGCGCTCCCGCCCACCCGGCGGACCGCACGGACCCCGCGACCCCAGGAGAACCACCGGTGAACCCGCCCGCCCTGCTGCTCGTCGGCCACGGCACCCGTGACGAGGCCGGGGCCGACGCCTTCCGCGCCTTCGTGGAGACGTTGCGCGCCGCCGACCCGGACCTGCCGGTGGGCGGCGGGTTCATCGAGCTGTCGCCGCCGCCGCTGTCGGACGCGGTGGCCGGCATGGTGGCCGACGGCGTACGGAGGTTCGCCGCGGTGCCGCTGGTGCTGGTCTCGGCCGGGCACGCGAAGGGCGACATCCCGGCGGCGCTGGCCCGCGAGGAGTTGCGGCACCCGGGGGCGTCGTTCGCGTACGGCCGCCCGCTGGGCCCGCATCCGCACCTGCTGACGATCCTGGAGCGGCGGGTGGACGAGGCGTTGGCCGGGTCCCCGTCCACCGGCCGGGCGGACACCACGGTGCTGCTGGTGGGCCGCGGTTCGACCGATCCGGACGCGAACGCCGAGGTGTTCAAGGTGGCCCGGCTGCTGTGGGAGGGCCGTGGTTACGCGGGCGTGGAGACCGCGTTCGTGTCGCTGGCCGAGCCGTCGGTGGCGGCCGGCCTGGAGCGCTGTCGCAGGCTGGCCGCCGGGGACGACGGCACCGGCGGACGGGTGGTGGTGCTGCCGTACTTCCTGTTCCCGGGGGTGCTGCCGGACCGGGTACGGGACCAGGCCCGCGACTGGGCGGCCGGGCACCCGGGCACGGACGTGCGGTACGCGGACGTGCTGGGCGGCGAACCGGAGCTGGCCGCGCTGGTGATGGAGCGGTACCGGGAGACGCTGACCGGCGACCTGCGGATGAACTGCGACAGTTGCGTGTACCGGGTGAAGCTGCCGGGCTTCGAGGACCGGGTGGGGCGGCCGCAGCAGCCGCACCACCACCCGGACGACCCGGCGCACGCCCACCACGGCGAGCCGGGACACGACGGACCCGACCACGGACCCGACCACCACGGCCACGGGCACCCGCATGCGCACTCCCACTGACGCCGGCCGTCACCAGCCCCCTCACCGGCCCCACCACCGGCAGCACGACCTGCGCTTCCACGGCGACTCCGAGGTCGGCGACGGCCTGGTCGACCTGGCCGTCAACGTGCGGGCGGGCACGCCCCCGCCGTGGCTGCGGGAGCGGATCGCGGCCTCGCTGACCGGGCTGGCCGCCTATCCGGACGGCTCGGCGGCACGGGAGGCGGTGGCCGCCCGGCACGGCCGCCCGGCCGGGGAGGTGCTGCTGACGGCGGGCGCGGCGGAGGCGTTCGTACTCCTGGCCAGGGCGCTGCGGCCGCGCCGGGCGGTGGTGGTGCACCCGCAGTTCACCGAGCCGGAGTCGGCGCTGCGCGCGGCCGGGCACCCGGTGGAGCGGGTGCTGCTGCCGGCGCGGGACGGCTTCCGGCTGGACCCGGCCGCGGTGCCGGCGGGCGCCGACCTGGTGGTGGTCGGCAACCCGACCAACCCGACCTCGGTGCTGCACCCGGCGGCGCTGGTGCGGCGCCTCGCGCGGCCGGGCCGCACGCTGGTGGTGGACGAGGCGTTCATGGACGCGGTGCCCGGCGAGCGGGAATCGCTGGCGGCGGCCGGTGACGTGCCGGGGCTGGTGGTGCTGCGCAGCCTCACCAAGACCTGGGGCCTGGCGGGGCTGCGGATCGGCTACCTGCTGGCCGCGCCGGACACGGTCGCGGAGCTGGCCCGGGCCCAGCCGCTGTGGGCGGTGTCGGCGCCGGCGCTGGCGGCGGCGGTGGCCTGCATGGAGCCGCAGGCGCTGGCCGAGGCGGCGCGGGCGGCGGACACGGTCACCGCGGACCGCGCGTATCTGGTGGCGCGGCTGCGCGAGGTGCCCGGGGTGGAGGTCGCGGCCGACCCGCCGGCGGCCCCCTTCCTGCTGCTGCGGCTGCCGGCGGCCGAGGCGGTACGGCTGCGGCTGCGCGAGCTGGGCTGGGCGGTCCGGCGCGCGGACACCTTCCCCGGCCTGGGCGCGACCTGGCTGCGGGTGGCCGTCCGGGACCGCCGCACCAGCGACGCCTTCACCGGGGCCCTGGCCGCCGCAATGGCTGCCGGGACGACCGCGGGCTGAGCGGGAGCGTCCGGGGACGGTGTCAGCTCTGGACGCCGAGGGCGGTCAGGTCGACTCCGCCGAGCACCTGCTGCTCGTAGACGTTGGTGAGGTGGGGGCCGCGGTAGAGCAGGTGGCGGACGTAGATCAGCGGGACCATGGTGGACTCGCCCATTTCCTTGGCGTCGATGGTGCGCCAGGTGCCGGCCGCCTCGGTGGGGTCGGACTGGGTGTCGGCGGTGTCCACCAGCTTGTTGATGTCGCTGTCGTCGAGGCCGGCGTAGTTGTTGGGGCTGCCGGGCTCGATCAGGGAGCGCAGGAAGCCGCCGCCGGTCGGCCAGTCGGCGGCCCAGCCGGTCAGCACCATGCCCCAGTTCTTGGCGCGCAGCTTCGCCGGGGACAGCAGGGTGGCGTAGAAGTCGCTGGTCTGCTCGGTCTGGATGGTGACCGTGATGCCGACCGCGGCCAGTGAGGTCTTGATGGACTGCATCACGTCGTCGATGCGCGGGGCGCCCTGCGGGCCGGCGAGGGTGACGTTGAAGCCGTTGGGGTGGCCGCACTCGGTGAGCTGCTGCTTGGCCTGGTCCGGGTAGGGCAGGCCCTGCGTGGTGCCGTACGGCGTCGCGTTCGGGTCGTAGCCGTCGGCGGTGGGCGGCAGCATGGTGGTGGCGACGTCGCCTCCGTCGTACTGGCCGCCGAGCAGCGCCCGGATCGACGAGCGGTCCACCGCGTACTGAATAGCGCGCCGGCACTGGTACGTGTCGAACGGGCGGACCGAGGTCTGGAGGCTGATGAAGCGGGTGGAGCCGGTGAACACCAGGTCCGCGTTCGCCTTCAGCGACGGGTCGTTGAGGATCTTGGTCTCGCCCTGGTCGGACAGGATGCCGGCGTTCAGGTCCAGGTCGGCGGTGCCGCCGAGGACGGCCTGCTCGACCTCCTGCTGGGTGTCGTAGTACGTGAGCCGGATGGTGTCCGGCAGCGCGGAGTGGACGGTGTCGGTGGACTGCTTCCAGTACGGGTTGCGCACCAGCGTCAGCGATGTGCCCGGGACGTAGCTGCCCACCTTGTACGGGCCGGAGCCGACCGGGTGCTTCTCGAAGTCCTTGCCGCCGCCGGTGTCGGCGGACGCGGGGATCGGCGCGCCCATGGACAACGCCAGCACGTAGCGGAAGTCGGCGAAGGGCTTGGCGAGGTGGAACACGATCGTGCTGTCGTCGGGTGTGTCGACCGAGCGCAGCCCCATCTTGTCCGGGTCGCTGTCCTTGTACGGGCCGGGGTAGTTCTGCTGCTGGTCGAGCAGGTCGACGAAGTAGGTGGGGCCGCCGCCGAAGACCCCGCGGTCGAAGGTGCGCTCGATGCCGTACTTGACGTCCTTGGACGTGATGGGCGCGCCGGTGTCGAAGCTGACCCCGGACTTGAGGTGGAAGGTCCAGGTCAGGCCGTCGGCGCTGACCTTGCCGGTGTCGGTGGCGAGGTCGGGCACGAGGGTGCGGCCCTTGTCGCCGGGCGCGGGCGCGTAGTCCACGAGCTTGCGCAGGTAGAGCCGCTGGACGTTCCAGGAGGGCTGGTCGTAGGTGGCGGCGGGGTCCAGCAGGTCGGTGCCGCCGTTCTTGACGGCGGCCAGCCGCAGGGTGCCGCCGCGCTTGGTGGAGGGGCGGATCACGCCGCTCAGGCCGCCGTCGTAGCCGGTGCCCTCCTTGCCGCCGTGCAGGGCGAGGGCGGCGGTGCGCAGGGATGTGGTGGGGCCGGGCGTGGGTCTGCTGTCGTCGTGGTGCTTGCCGCCGCCGGGTATGACGACGAGCGGGACGGTGACCGCGGTCGCGGCGACCGCCACGCCCGCGGCGGCCAGGATCCAGCGGCGCCGGCTGCCGCCCTGGGGCCGGTTCTCCGGCGTGGCCTGGATGTTCACCGGTGGCGGGGTGCCCGGCAGGTACGGCGGCGGCAGCGGGACCTGCGGGGCGCGGGAGTAGGCCGGGTGCTCGGGCTGGCGCGGGGGCGGCGGGGTGGCGTCGTGTACGGCGCCGGGCGGGGTCGCGGCGGCGGCCGGCCCGGGCCCGGCGGCAGGGGCCGCGGCGGGCGGGGTGGCAGGGGTCGCGGGTGCGGCCGGCGTGGCGGGCGTCGCGGGGCCGGCGGCGGGCAGGGCGGGGAGTTTGGCGCCGACGCCGTAGGTGAAGCGGGGGTCGGCGGGCCGCCGGTCCGGAGTCGGGGTGCCCGCGGCGCCGGGTCCGCGACCGGGGGCGCCGGGGTGCGGTACGGGGTCGGCGGCCGGTCCGCTGAGGGTGCTCGGGTCCGCGGTGACCAGCCAGGCCCGCAGCCGGTCCCGGAACGCGGCGGCGCCCGCCGGCCGGTCCGCCGGGTTCTTGGCGAGCGCGGCGAGCACCAGGGCGTCGAGTTCCCTGGGCACCCGCGGGTTGCGGGAGGAAGGCGCGGGCGGGGCGGTGTGGACGTGCCAGTACATCAGGCTCAGCGGGTTGCCGTCGGTGAACGGCGGCTTGCCGGTGAGGAGTTCGACCAGCACGCAGGCCACCGAGTAGACGTCGCTGCGTGCGTCGACGTCGGCGCCGTCGATCTGTTCCGGCGACATGTAGCTGGGTGTGCCGATGGCCGAGCCGGTGGTGGTCAGCCGCGCGTCGTTGTCCAGCACTCGGGCGATGCCGAAGTCGGCGACCTTGACCGCGCCTTCCGTGGTGATCAGGACGTTGCCGGGCTTGACGTCGCGGTGCACGGTGCCGTGGCTGTGCGCGTGGGCCAGCGCGTCCAGGATGTCGCAGGCGATGCGGACCGCCCGCTCGGGCGCCAGCATCACCTGGTCGCGGACCAGTTGGGCCAGGGTGATGCCCTCGACGTACTCCATGACCAGGTACGGCACGACGGTGTCGCCCTCGTGCACCTCGTCCTGGTCGTGGACGGTGACGATGCCATGGTGGTTGAGCGCGCCGGCCGCCTGGGCCTCACGGGCGAAGCGGCGCCGCGCGTCGGGGTCGCTGGCCAGCTCCGGCAGCAGCGTCTTGATGGCGACGGTACGGCCCATCCGCGTGTCACGAGCCCGCTGCACCCGGGCCATTCCCCCGGAGCCGAGCAGCTCCGCAAGCTCGTAGCGATCCGCGAAAAGCCCGTCTGCCATGCCTGCCCGTCCCTGCGCCCCGGCGCCTCGTCGGTTCGTTCCCCCAGCCCGAGCTGAGCACAGGCGCACGTCAACCCCGGTGCGCCGTGGGGCCGTTCGGTGCGCGCAGGAACAGCGTAAGGGGCGGCACCCGGCGTGGGTGCCGCCCCGGAACCGGTCGTTACACCGTTGTGGCGATCACGGGATCAGGCGGTCACGCCCCGCCGCCGGCGCCGGAGTTCGCCCGGCGGCGGCGGTTGGTCAGCACGAGGGCGACGGCTCCGGCCGCCACCAAGCCGGTCGCGCCGAGCGCGACATAGGGCATGGCCGAACTCGAGCCGGTCTCCGCGAGGTTGCCGCCGGGGTCGGTGCCGGTCCGGGTACGGCCACCGGTGCCGCCGCTCGCGGTCGCGCCGGCGGGGCCGGACGTACCGGAGGAGGACGAGCCGCCGGTGGCGCCGCTCGTGGAACCGCCCGCGGAATTGCCCGCCGAGTTGCCTGCGGAACTGCCGGAGGTCTGGCCGCCGTTCGCACCCGCGGACGACGTACCGCCGGAGCCCGTGCTGCCGCCGGACGATCCGGCCGTCGAACCGCCGGTCTGGCCCGTGGTGGTGCCGCCGCTGGTCGAGCCGCTCTGCTGCGGGGTGTGGCAGGTGGCCTCGGCCAGCACGACGTCGCCGGTGACGTCGGCCACGCCCAGGCTCAGCGGGTTGATGTGCACGTGCAGCCGCAGCGCGGTGGCCGCGGCGGTGGCGGATGTCGTGGTGGTGGGGGTCAGGTCCAGGCGGACCGTGCCGACCCCGGGGACCACGACGTTCGTGGTGCCGATCGCGTGGGCGGCGATGCGGCGGCCGAGGACGGTGACGCCGGCGAGCGTGGAGGAGGCGGTCGGGTGGGCGCCGACCCGGCAGGTGGCCCGGGAGGTCAGGGCGTCCACCTGGACCAGGGCGAGCAGCGGCAGTCCGGGGAGGTGGACCTGCGCGTCGGCGAGCCGGGCGAAGCCCTCGGCCTGCTGGTGGCCGGCGGTGGCGTCGGCGGTCGCGACCCGGGCCCGCAGCAGGCCGACCGGCCGGCCTGCCTCGACTCCGTGCCCGACGGTGACGGTCAGGGCGGTCTCCTTGGCGTCGGCCGGGGCCCGCACGTCGTCGAGCGAGACGTCGACCGGCACGTCAGCGGTCCGGCCGAGCAGCGAGACGTCCAGGCCGGCACGCAGCACGGTGGCGGTGGACGTGCCGCCCGCGGCCGGTCCGGCGGGCGTCGCCGAGGCGGGCGCGGCGCCGACCCCGGCGAGGCCGGCCGCCGCGGCCAGCAGCGCGGCCCCCGCGGCAACGGCCGGCGGACGGACGGCCGTACGGGCCCGCGGACGAACGGTCATGGTGTTGGTGCGGTACACGGTGGTGGAACTCCCCACGAGTGAACATGGCGTCCCCGGCGCGGCGCTGATTCGGGGACAGCAGCCAGGGGACTTCGACCCGGCCCATGTTTACGCACTGAGGGTGAACAGGCGGCTACACGACGCGAGTTCACTCATAGGGGTGGTTTTTCGTGAGCGCGGTCGGGTCTCGCGAGACGCACCGCGGTGCTGCGGGAATGCCCGGAGCGCGGGGTCCCCCAGAGCCTTCGGCCTGGGAGGTACCCCACCGGGCCGCGGATCGCCGCCGGCCCGAAGGGGCGGTTGCTGTCGGTCCGGACTTCCCGGCGCCAGCCGGATGATCAGCCGACGAGCGCGCCGCGCAGTACGATGCGACGCGGAGCGAGCAGCACCCGTACGTCCTCGCGCGGGTCCTCGTCGTAGACCACGAAGTCGGCCGGCGCGCCCTCCTCCAGCCCTTCGCGGCCGAGCCAGGCGCGCGCTCCCCAGGTGGCGGCGGACAGCGCGGCCACGGTCGGCAGCCCGGCCCGGACGAGTTCTTCGACCTCGGCGGCGAGCAGGCCGTGCGGCAGGCTGCTGCCCGCGTCGGTGCCGGTGTAGACGGGGATGCCGGCGTCGTAGGCGTCGCGCACGGTGTCGTAGCGGCGGGCGTGCAGGCCGCGCATGTGGTCGGCCCAGCGCGGGTACTTGGTCTGTCCGCCCTCGGCCAGCTTCGGGAAGGTGGCGATGTTGACGAGGGTGGGCACGATGGCCACCCCGTGCTCGGCGAACAGCGGGATGGTGTCGGCGGTCAGGCCGGTGGCGTGCTCGATGCAGTCGATGCCGGCGTGCACCAGGTCGGCGAGCGAGTCCTCGGCGAAGCAGTGCGCGGTGACCCGGGCGCCCTCCTCGTGCGCGGCGGCGATGGCCTCGGCGACCGCGTCCTTCGGCCAGCAGGGCGCGAGGTCGCCGCTGTCGCGGTCGATCCAGTCGCCGACCAGCTTGACCCAGCCGTCGCCGCGGCGCGCCTCGCGGCGGACGTAGGCGGTCAGGTCGCCGGGCTCGATCTCGTGGGCGAAGTTGCGGATGTAGCGGCGGGTGCGGGCGATGTGCCGGCCGGCCCGGATGATCTTCGGCAGGTCGGCGCGGTCGTCGATCCACCGGGTGTCGGTGGGCGAGCCCGCGTCCCGTACCAGCAGCGCGCCCGTGTCCCGGTCGGCGAGCGCCTGCTTCTCCGCCGTCCCGGCGTCCACCGCGCCCTGCTCCTCCAGCCCGATGTGGCAGTGCGCGTCCACCAGTCCCGGCAGCACCCACCCTCGTACGGTCCCGGCCGGCTCCGCGGCGGGCCGCCGGTAGCTGATCCGTCCGCCGACCACCCACATCTCGTCGCGCACGTCCTCGGGCCCGGCCAGGATCCGGCCGGTGATGTGCAGCACCTCGCGTTCAGCCATGCGGGCACTCTACGAGGATCGGCCGCGCGCCGGGACCGGCGGCCGGTGCCGGTCAGGCCGCGAGGCGGCTGAAGGCGGCGCGGTAGTCGGTGGGGGTCAGGCCGACCCGGCGGACCAGGTGCTGGCGCAGGGAGTCGGCGGTGCCCAGGCCGCTGGCGCGGGCGATCACATCGACCGGCAAGGTGGTGGTCTCCAGCAGTTCGCGGGCGCGGGAGACCCGCTGATGGAGCAGCCACTGCAACGGGCTGAGCCCGGTCTCGGCGTGGAAGCGGCGGGTGAGGGTGCGTACGCTCACCGCGGCGTGCCGGGCCAGGTCGGTCAGGGTGAGCGGCTGGTCGAGCCGGGTCTGTGCCCAGGCCCGGGTGCCGGCCAGCGAGGTGCCGTTCTCCGGCGGCAGCGGCGTGTCCGTGAACTGCGCCTGCCCGCCCGGCCGTACCGGTGGCACCAGCACGAGCCGGGCCACGGTGTTGGCGACAGCCGCGCCGTAGTCCGTACGGATCAGGTGCAGGCACAGGTCGATGCCCGCCGCATATCCCGAGGAGGTCACCATCTGGCCGTCCTGCACGAACAGCACGTCCGGCTGCATCACCACCGACGGGTACTTCTCGGCCAGTTCGCGCGTGTACGACCAGTAGGTGGTGGCCTGCCGTCCGTCCAGCAGCCCCGCCTCGGCCAGCAGAAACGCCCCGGTGCAGATGGACGCCACCCGCTTGCCCGCCGCCACGGCCTCCCGCAGCACGGCCAGCACCCGCGGGTCCGGCGTCAGCCGCGCCCCCGTCCCCGGCACGATCACCGTGTCCGCCCGCTCGACCGCGTCCAGCCCGTGCTCGATCACCAGGTCCGCCCCACCCGTCGTCGGCACCACCCCCGGCTCCGCCGTGCACAACTCCACCTCATAGCCCGCCCGGCCCGCCACCTCCACCTTCGCGAACAGCAGGTCCGGAACGGCCAGGTTGAACATCGACGCGGGCGGCGCCGCGACAACGGCGACCCGGTGCGGCTGCTGCTGCGGCTGCGGCTGCGCGTGCGGGCTGGTGACGGGCATGGCCAGAACCTCCGGGAGCATGGCATTCCGGCCGCTACTGTACGCGAACGCATCCATGCAGGCTGAGGCCATGTCGAGCAACCAGCCGAGCCGGTCCCCGCAGCCGAAGAAGCCCTACGATGCGCTTTCGCCGGCGCGGGAGCCGGGTGGGGGGCAACCGTCGTGTGACGCGACGCGGTTGACCGCGACTCCGGCAGAAGGTGGGATGGCCGCCGGGGAGGCCGAGCCCGCGGGGACGGCTGGGACGGACGGGTGCACGCCGGCCTGCGGGATGACCGGAACCGCCAAGCGCACGCCGGCCCCTGAGACCGGCGAACGCCCGGGCGGGTCGGCGGCTCGCGTTCTGTGGGCGGCGCTGCTCGGGTTCTTCCTGATCACGCTGGACGCCTCGGTGGTCAACGTGGCGCTGCCCGCGATGGGCCGCGAACTGCACGGCGGGCTGTCGGCGCTGCAGTGGGTGGTGGACGGCTACACGTTGGTCTTCGCGTCGCTGATGCTGAGCACGGGGGCGTTGTCGGACCGGATCGGGGCGGGGCGGGCCTTCGCGGGCGGGGTGGTGGTCTTCACCGTGGCCTCGGTGGCCTGCGGGCTCGCCCCGGATCTGGCGCTGCTGATCGGTGCCCGGGTGGTGCAGGGGGCGGCGGCATCGCTGACGTTGCCGTCGTCGCTGGCGCTGGTGCGGCAGGCGTTTCCGGACGCGCGGCGCCGGGCGCGGGCCATTTCGGTGTGGGCGACGGGTGGTGCGACCGCGGCGGCGCTCGGCCCGGTCGTGGGTGGCGCGCTGACCACTGCCTGGTCGTGGCGGGCGATCTTCTTCGTCAACCTTCCGGTGGGCCTGGTGGCGCTGCTGCTGGCGCCCCGGGCCGCCCGTTCGGTTCGCCGGCCGGTGCCGCTGGACCTGCCCGGGCAGGTGCTGGCCGTGGTGGCGCTGGGCGGGCTCACCTTCGCGGTGATCGAGCAGGGCCGGGCGGGGCTCGCCGCCCTGATCGCGGCGGTCCTGGCGACGGCCGGGTTCCTGGTGGTCGAGTCCCGGCACCCGCACCCGGTGGTGCCGCTGAGCCTCTTCCGCAACGCCGCCGTCGCGGTCTCCGTGGCCGCCGGCTCCGCGCTCAGCGTGGGCTTCTACGGTGCGCTCTTCGTGCTCAGCCTCTTCTTCCAGGAACTGCGCGGCCAGTCCGCGCTCGCCGCCGGGCTGATGTTCCTGCCCATGACCGGGCTGATCTCCACCGTCAACGTCCTGGCCGGCCGGGTCGCCGGCCGCTACGGGCCGCGGCGCCCCATGGCCGCCGGGCAATTCCTCATGATCGCCGGGCTGCTCCTCCTGCTCGTCGTCGGCCCCCGCACCTCCGCGCCCCTCCTGGCCGTCATGATGGTTCCCCTCGGCCTCGGCGGCGCCCTCGCCGTCCCCCCGCTCACCGCCGTCGCCATGGAAGCGGTCCCCGCCGACCGCGCCGGCCTCGCCGCCGGCGTCCTCAACACCGCCCGCCAGATCTCCGCCGGCCTCAGCATCGCCGTCTTCGGCGCACTCGTCTCCGACCCCGCACATTTCCTCCCGGGCATGCGGCTGGGGTTCCTTCTCTCAGCAGCACTTCTCGCCCTTACCTCGACGGCAACCCTCCTGGCCCTCCGCCAGCGATCCGGGTGACCGTCCGGGAGCACGGTGCCTGCTCGGGCCTCCGGCGGCACCCCGCCGTTGTGCCTTGCGGCACGGTGCCGAGTGCCGGTGCGTTGTGGCTTGTCGCGCAGTTCCCCGCGCCCCTTGATGGTTGCCGTACTCCGCGATGTGCGGCTGGCGCCGCGTGGGCGCGACAAGCCACCCACGTGCCGGCACCCCGGCATCGCACCGAACCCGCCACCCCGGAAGCCGCAACCCCGCTCCCGGCGGAAGCTGGAGAAAAGAGAAGCCCTTACCGCTGGGAGAGGCAATGCCCGGAAAAGCCGCGCAGACGCACTTCAGGGTTCGCCGTGCGTATGACGACCCCGCCCCCGACGACGGGGTGCGGGTATTGGTCGATCGGCTGTGGCCGCGGGGGCTGGCCAAAGAGCGCGCGGAAGTCGATGAGTGGCCGAAGGAGCTGACCCCGTCGGACGAGCTGCGCCGCTGGTATCACGCGCATCCGGAGGAGTACGACGAGTTCGCGAGCCGCTACCGGGTGGAGCTGACCGACCCGGGGATGGCCGAGGCGACGGGGCGGCTGCGGGAGGAGGCCGCGCACGGGCCGGTCACCCTGTTGACCGCGGTGAAGGACCCGGAGCTCAGCCACGTACCGGTGCTGCTGGACCACCTGCGGGGGCGGTGACGCTCGCGCAGGTGGTCCGGCCCCGTAAAAAAAACCGAACCGCTAGGAGAGGACCCCGTCGACCCGGCGCCGCAGCCCCGCCGGGTTGTCGTCGCGCAGTTCGGGCGGGAGGAGGGCGGGAGGGGTGTCCTGGTAGGCGACCGGGCGCAGCCAGCGTTCGATGGCGGTGGCGCCGACGGAGGTGGACGTGGAGGTCGTGGCCGGGTAGGGGCCGCCGTGGTGCTGGGCGGGGGCGACGGCGACGCCGGTGGGCCAGCCGTTGACCAGGACCCGGCCGGCCAGGGCGGTGAGCCGGGCGAGCAGGTCGGCGGCGCCCGCGTCGGAGGCGGAGCCGGAACCCTCGGCGGCGGACAGGTGCGCGGTGGCGGTGAGGTTGCCCGGCAGCCGGTCGAGTACGGCGTCGCGCTCGGCCGCGGAGCCGTACCGGACGAGCACGGTCAGCGGCCCGAAGCACTCCTCGATGAGCAGGTCGTACGCCCCGTCGGCGGTGAGTTCGGCGGCGGGGACGGCCAGGTAGCCGGGGCGTACGCCCAGGTCGCCGTCGGCTCCGGCGGGGACGGGCACGGTGACGGCGGGCAGTTCGGCGCGGGCCGCGGCGCCCTTGAGGAAGTTGTCGCGCATGCGGGAGTCGAGCAGGACACCGGCGGGGGCCTGCTCGGCGGCGGAGGTGAGTGCGGCGGCCAGCCGGTCGCCGTCCGGGCCGTCGGGCACGAGCACCAGCCCGGGCTTGGTGCAGAACTGGCCGCTGCCCAGGGTGAAGGACGCGGCGAGCCCGGTGCCGATCTGCTCGGCGCGTTCGGCGGCGGCGGCCGGGGTGACGACGACCGGGTTGAGGCTGCCGAGCTCGCCGTAGAAGGGGATGGGCCGGGGGCGGGCCGCGGCGGCGTCGTGCAGGGCGCGGCCGCCGGGGATGGAGCCGGTGAAGCCGGCGGCGGCCACCAGGGGGTGGCCGATCAGCTCGATGCCGGCCTGGAAGCCGTGCACCAGGTTGACGACGTCCGCGGGCAGCCCGGCCTCGGTGGCGGCCTGCCGCAGCAGGTCCGCGACGAGCGCGGAGGTGGCCGGGTGGTCGGGGTGGGCCTTGACCACCACCGGGCAGCCGGCCGCCAGGGCGCTGGCGGTGTCGCCGCCCGGCACGGAGAAGGCGAGCGGGAAGTTGCTGGCCGCGTAGACGGCGACGACGCCCAGCGGGACCTTCCAGCGGCGCAGGTCGGGCCGGGGGATCGGGGTCGCGGCCGGGTCGGCGTGGTCGATGATCACGTCGAGGAAGGCGCCCTCGTCCACCACGTCCGCGAAGGCCCGCAACTGGTAGGCGGTACGGGCGAGTTCGCCGGTGAGCCGGGGCGTGCCGAGGCCGGTCTCGGCGTCGGCGACGGCGACCACCTCGTCGGCGGACCGCTCCAGCAGCCCCGCGGCGCCGCGCAGCAGCCGGGAGCGTACGCTGCGGTCGGCAAGGGCGGGCAGGGCGGCGGCCGCGGCGCGGACGGCGGCGTCGACCTCCCCGGCCGTGGCCTCGACGGCGACCTGCTCGCGCCGCTTCCCGGTACGAGGGTCGACGCTCCAGACTGGTACTGCCACCGCAATAACCTCCGTCCTGCATTGTGGGCACCGCTCACCAGGGCGTTCTCTATACTGAACGATGTCTCCACATGTGAATTACTCCGTCGGGAGCCTACGTCCGCGCCTCCCGGCCGAACAAGAGGGGTCTGACGCGATGGCTGCTGCCGAGGGAGCCGGTTCCCAGGTCAAGTCCGCGGTCCGCACGGTGGAACTGCTGGAGTTCTTCGCCGGCAGCCCCGGCATGCACAGCCTGGCCGCGGTCCAGGAATCGCTCGGCTACCCCAAGTCCAGCCTGTACATGCTGCTACGCACCCTGGTCGACCTGGGCTGGATCGAGACCGACGCGACCGGTACACGCTACGGGATCGGGGTGCGGGCGCTGCTGGTGGGCACCTCGTACATCGACGGGGACGAGGTGGTGGCCGCCGCCCGGCCGACGCTGGACCGGCTGTCGGACGACACCAGCGAGACCATCCACCTGGCCCGGCTGGACGGCACCAGCGTGGTGTACCTGGCCACCCGGCAGTCGCAGCACTACCTGCGGCCCTTCACCCGGGTCGGCCGCCGGCTGCCGGCCCACTCGACCTCGCTGGGCAAGGCGATCCTGGCCACGTACACCGACGAGCAGGTACGCAAACTACTGCCGGAGACCCTGGAGCCGCTCACCGAGCACACCCACACCGACCGGGAGAAGCTGATCGAGGAACTGGGCCGGATCCGCGAGCAGGGGTACGCGGTGGACCGCGAGGAGAACACCCTGGGCTTGCGCTGCTTCGGCGTCGCGGTCCCGTACCGCACGCCCGCGCGCGACGCGGTGAGCTGCTCGGTGCCGGTGGCTCGGCTCACCCCGGACCACGAGCAGATGATCAAGGACACGCTGTTCGACGCCCGTGACCGGCTGCTGCTGGCGACGCGGCGCCTGTGAGCAGGCCGTCCGGGCCTCTCCTCGCGCACAGGCCGGCTGCGTAGGGTCGGTGGTATGACCACCCATGAATCCGCGCACGAAGCCGCCCGGGAAGACAGCCGGGACGACGGACTGGACGCCGACGGCCTGGACGCAGCCCCCCGCCCCGCCGACGACCGCGAGACGTTCGCCCGGCGCGCCTCCTCCTTCGGCGGCGTGGCCGCCGCGTACGACGAGCACCGCCCCGACTACCCCGAGGCCGGGCTGCGCTGGGCGCTGGAGCCCGCGCTCGCCGCGCCGGGCCGGGTCCCGGACGCGCCGCTGCACGTGCTGGACCTGGGCGCCGGCACCGGCAAGCTCAGCGCCGGCCTGCTGGCGCTCGGCCACCGGGTGACCGCGGTGGAGCCGGACCCGCAGATGCGCGCCGCGCTGACCGCGGGCCTGCCGGCGGTCACCGCGCTGGCCGGGGGCGCGGAGGAGATACCGCTGCCGGACGGCTCGGTGGACGCGGTGGTCGTGGGGCAGGCGTTCCACTGGTTCGACCAGTCGCGGGCGCTGCCGGAGATCGCCCGGGTACTGCGGCCCGGCGGTTCGCTGGCCGCGCTGTGGAACACCGACGACGACCGGGTGGAGTGGATCGCCGGGCTCGGCAAGGTGGCCGCGAGCCGCGTGTCGTTCATCGACTGGTCCCCGCAGCGGGGCATCCAGCAGCACCCGGCCTACACCACGGTCGAACGCGCGGACTTCCCGCACCTCCAGCCGCGTACCGTCGAGTCCCTGATCGCCACGGTCGCCACCCACTCCCACGTCCTCATCCTGGACCCGGCCGACCGGGCCGACCTGCTCGGGCAGGTCCGCGACTACCTGCTGTCCCGCCCGGAGACCGCGCGGGGGACCTTCGACCTCCGGCTCGTCACCCGCGTCCAGCGCTGCGTGCGCCTGCCCTGACCGGCGGCCCGGCGCGGAATCCGTCCCGACCTCTGCCCACGGTGGCTACGCACTGCTACGATCTCGCCGCGCCGCGTGGCGGGAGGACGCAGGAAGAGGTGACCGTGGGCACTTCGGTCGAAGCCGGGGAAGCCGACGCCGGAAAGTCCACCGGGGACGACGCGGGTCAGGCCGCCGCCGCGTTCCACGAGTTCTTCGAGCGGCACTACGCGGAACTCGCCCGGCTGGCCCACCTGCTGACCGGTGAGGCGGACGCCGCGGACGACCTGGCGGCGGAGGCGCTGGTCGCGCTGTGGCGGCGGTGGGACCGGGTGATGGCCGCCGAGCACCCGGTGGCGTATGCGCGCGGGGTGGTGGCCAACCTGGCCCGCTCGCGGATCCGCAGCGCGGTACGCGAGCGCCGCCGGGTGGCGCTGTTCTGGTCGCAGCGCCCGGAGCGGGTGGAGGGCCCCGATCTGCCGGCCGTCCTCGACCTGCGCGAGGCGCTCCAGCGGCTGCCGTTCCGCAAGCGGGCCTGCGTGGTGCTGCGGCACGCCTTCGACCTGTCGGAACGGGACACCGCCGAGGCGCTGGGAATCTCGGTCGGTACGGTGAAGAGCCAGACGTCGCGAGGAGTCGCGGAGCTGGAACGGCTGCTGACCCCGCAGGGCGAGGCGGCCCCGGCGTCCCCGGTGCCGCGGGCGCTGCTCAGGGCCCGCGGCGGTGCAGCCGGGGGCGGTACGGCAGCGGGTGACAAGGCCCGTACGCGTACGGGACGGAGAGTGTGATGGCCGAACTGCCGGAGCGGCTGCGGGCCGCGGCCGACGCGCACCGGCCGGACCGGGAACGCATGCTGGCCCGGGTGGAGCGCGGCATGGCCGAACCCGACGCGCCCTCCGGCGGCCGGCGGCCGGGCCGCGGCGACCGGCCCCCCGCGCCCTGGGCCAAGGTGGCCGCGGTGACCGCGGCGGTGGCCGGGGCGATCGGGGTCGGCGCGCTCGCGGTGACCACGACCGGCGGGACCGCCACTCCGGAGCGGTCCGCGGTGACCGCCACCGGCGCGCCCTCCCCGCGGCCGACGACGCCCACGGCAGCGGCTTCCGGCGCGCCCGGACGGGCGACCGCCCACGCGCACGCCGGCACCGCGACCTCCGCCTCCGGGCATCCGGACACCGTCCGCCCGCACTCCCCCGCCGCCCACCACAGCCCGGCTCCGCCCGCCGACGGCCGGGCCCCGGTCGGCGGCGGCCCGTCCGCCACGCCCGGCACCACCGCCCCGCAGGCCCCGCCGGCCGGGTCGGCCGGCGCGCTCACGGCGACCGGCACGGTGAACGGGCAGAGCTACGACTGGGCGGAGAACGATGTCACGGTGACCGTCACCGAGCCGCTGACCCGTCTGACGGTCGAGCTGCGGGTGGCGCTCACCCCGGGCGTGAGCAGCGCCGGGCAGTTCTGCTCGGGGTCGGCGCAGTCGCAGACCACCGCCGCCCAGGCCACCGAGAACGGCTACCTGGTCTACCGCTGGGCGCTGAACCCGGGGCAGACCCTTCAGCCGGGCACGTACACATTCGCCGGCCAGTACCACCACGCCGGCGGCCGGCGGAGCACCGCCCGCGACGACTACGCCGTGGCCGGGACCGGCCCGAACGGGGCGGCGGGCGTGGCCGACGGCGCTTTCTGACCGGACCTGTTGGCATCCGGTGGCTCCCCGGGTCTGGACCCACCGGCAACGGCCCGGAAATATTCCCTTCACCGCGGCAACCTCCCCCGCCCCGGCGGCGACTTGGGGGTGCGCGCGGCTCCTGACACACGGCCGGGCGGGCCCGGGGCGCGGCGGTACCCCCATGATCGCCGCTCCCCGGCCCTTCCGCACCGCCGGTCAGGTCAGGGCCGCGCGCACCGTTTCCAGGTCGGTGTCGCTCGCCAGTCCGGCGTGGTACAGGCGCAGTTCGGTCGCGCCCAGGGCGGCCGCGTGGGCGGCGTCCCCGGCGAGCGTGCCGGGGCTGCCGCCCATGCCGGCCACGACCGTGAAGTTCGCGGCCAGCACCGTGTCCGCGCCCGCGTGTTCGGCGGCCGGACGCAGCACGGCCTCGCGCTGTGCCGGGCCGCCGGTGCAGGGCAGCACCAGGCCGTCGGCGTGGCCGAGGATGTGCGCCGCGTCCACACCGGCATTGGCGCCGCAGCGGTACGGTGCCGGGTCGGCGTGCATCAGCACCTGGAAGCCGGCCGGGGCCGCCGCCCGGACCGCGGCGATCACCTGCTCCTGGAGCGAACGCGCGGTGGCGGTACGCCAGTCGAGGGTGAGGGCGGTCAGCTCCGGGCCGAGCAGCCTCTCGATGCCGGGCACGCCCTCCTCGGCCGAGCCGCCGGCCGCCCACACCGGCGCCAGGGCGCCGCGCACGGCCCCGCTCACCTGGTCCGGGTCGGCGCCGAGCCCGGCGTAACCGGCCCGGCAGACCGGGCAGAAGCACAGCGACATCAGATACGTCGCCGCGTCGCCGAGCGGCACTCCGCCGATCTTGTCGTGGGCGTGCAGGTGGGCCAGGCCGTACCAGCCCAGCGACTCCAGTTCGGTGCCGCTCGCGCCGGGCCGTACCGCGGCCTCCACCGCGAGGTCCACCAAGTAGGCGCGTACTTCGGGCCGGGCGATGCACGGCGCCCAGGGGTAGCAGTCGCCATGGGCGTTGACCACGCTGGTGTCCGGATGCTCGGCGCCCAGGCGGGAGTTGTGGGCGAGCACCACCCAGGTGTGCACGTCCAGGCCGGCCGCCCGCAGCGCCGCGGCGGCGGCGCCGTACGGGTCGGGGCCTTCGGCCCAGTCGCCCGCCGGGTGCGGGCGCAGCGGCCGGTCCTGCCAACGGCGCTCGTCCACCGGGTAGTACACGGCGGCACAGGGCGCGGTCACCACGCGGTGGCGGGGGTGACGGGGGGTCAGCGCCCGGGTGGAGTGGTAAGCGGCGGCCAGGGTGACCTGTTCGACGCCGAGTGCGGCGACGCGGTCCGCGGCGGCGGGGTCCCCCAGGACGTCCCAGGGGTAGAGGAAGGCGGAGGCGCGCACGGCGGCCGGCCCGGCGGTCAGTGGTCGCCGAGCAGGGACAGGCCGTGCTCGATCAGCTCGGCCAGTTCCTTGACGTGCGCCGGCGCCGGTTCGGACAACGGCGGGCGGACCTCGCCGACATCGGTGCCGCGCAGCCGTACGCCCGCCTTGATCAGCGAGACCGCGTAACCGCGGCCCTGGTTGCGGAGGTTGACCAGCGGCCGGTAGAAACCGTCGAGCAGCCGGTTCACGGTGGCGTCGTCGCCGGTGGTGAGCGCCTTGTGGAAGGCGAGCGCGATCTCCGGCGAAAAGGCGTACACCGCCGAGGAGTAGAGGGTGACGCCGATGCCGCGGTAGGCCAGGCCGGTGAGTTCGGCGGTGGGCAGGCCGTTGAAGTACAGGAAGTCGCCGCCGGGCAGTTCGGTGCGCACCGCGCTGATGATGCGCTGCATCAGGTCCAGGTCGCCCACACCGTCCTTGAGGCCGATGATGCCGGGCACGCGGGCGAGTTCGACGACGGTCTCGGGGGTGAAGACGGCGTTGTCGCGCTGGTAGACGATGACCGGCAGCGAGGTGCCGGCGGCGAGCGCGGTGTAGTGGCGCAGCAGGCCCTCCTGGTCGGCCACCACCAGATACGGCGGCATGGCCAGCAGGCCGTCGGCGCCGGCCTGTTCGGCCGCGGCGGCGTACTGCACAGCGGTGGCGGTGCCGTAGCCGGCGCCGGCGACCACCGGGACCCGGCCGTCGGCGGCCTCGACCGCGGCGCGTACGCAGGCGCCGAACTCCTCACGGGTCAGCGCGTGGAACTCACCGGTGCCGCAGCAGGCGAAGACGGCCGCCGCGCCCGCGTCCACGCCCGCGCGCACATGGCTGCGGAAGGCGTCGAGGTCGAGGCCGCCGTCGGGGCCGAAGGCCGTCACCGGGAAGAACAGCAGGCCGTCGAGGCGGTCGGCGAGTGCGGGTGAGGTCATCGGGGTCCCCTCTGCGCCAGCGCGGGATGTGCGCTCTTATGATTGATGTCCATATTCATGAACGCTGCCACGCTAGGCGAGAGGCGCGGCACGGGTCAAGCGAACAGCTTGTCGGCGGGGGGCCACGATGTCCGCCTTCGCGTCCACATCCATGAATCACGTCCACGCATATACTCGACTCCGCCCGTCCGCCCGTGCCCGCCGACCGAGGAGACCCCGCCATGCCCGCTCCCCGTACCGTCCTGCTCACCGGCGCCGCCGGGGGGCTCGGCACCCTGATGCGCGGACTGCTCCCGTCGTACGGCTACGACCTGCGGCTGTTCGACATGCGGCCGGTCGAGGGCGCGCCGGACGCGATCACCGCGGACCTCGCCGACACGCAGACCCTGCGGGCGGCGGTGCGCGGGGTGGACGCGATCCTGCACCTGGCCGGGATCTCCCTGGAGTCCAACTTCGACAAGATCCTGCGGGCCAACATCGAAGGCACCTACAACCTCTACGAGGCCGCGCGCGCCGAAGGCGTACGGCGGGTGGTGTTCGCCTCCAGCAACCACGCCGTGGGCTACACCCCGCGGCCGCAGGGCGACGACCCCCTCATCCCGATCACCACCCCGCGCCGGCCCGACACCTTCTACGGGCTCTCCAAATGCTTCGGGGAGGACCTGGCGCAGCTCTACGCCGACCGGCACGGCATCGACACGGTCTCCGTCCGGATCGGCTCCTGCTTCCCCGAGCCCACCACCGTCCGCATGCTCTCCGTCTGGCTCTCCCCCGCCGACGGCGCCCGCCTCTTCCACGCCGCCCTCACCGCCCCCGTCTCCGGCCACACCGTCGTCTACGGCTCCTCCGCCAACACCCGCCTCTGGTGGGACCTCACCCCCGCCCGTGCCCTCGGCTACTCCCCCCAGGACGACTCCGAACCCTTCGCCGCGCGCCTCCTCTCGGAACAGGGCGACCTCGACCCTTCCGACCCGTCCCACGCGAACCTGGGCGGGGCTTTCTGCACGGAGCCCCCGGAGTGGCCGTACTGATTTTCGTGCGGGTTCGCCGGGCTTGGGGTGCGGGGGCGCTGGGGGCCGCAGGCCCCCCAGAACCGCCGCGGAAGCGTGGGGCCGCAGGCCCCGGCGCCGCCCGGCGGCGGTGAGCCCGGGGGCTCGGGGGCCGCAGGCCCCCGGTGCCTGCCGGGGAGGCCAGGGGGCGTGGGGGGCCGACGGGCCCCCCGAACCCGCCGCAGCGGTGATCAGCCACGATGGCGGGGGGCGGCGGTGCCGAACCGGCCGGAAGGGGTCGGCCCGCACCCCGGGCGAGGGTCACAAACCGGCCAAGCGCCCAGGATCGCTCGCCCAAGCCGGGGAGACGGCACGGGTAATGGAACCGCAAAGCCAGGCCGGTCGTTACGTGGAACATGACCGCAATGACGCCTGGCTCGAATGTGCCCCTGCCGTTCGCCCGTGTGACGGTGGAGGTCGCCGCACCCGCGCGGCTGGATGTCTCGGGCCTGCTCCTCACCGCTGACGGCAAGGTGCGCTCGGACGACGACTTCGTCTTCTACAACCAGCCGCAGGGCCCCGGGGTGACGCACCGCCCGGGCGGCGGTTCGGCCCCGGACGCGATCGTGGTGGACACCGCCGCCGTGCCGGCCGGGATCGAGAAGATCGTGGTGACGGCGAGCATCGACGGCGGCGGGGCGTTCGCCGGTACGACCCCGACGGCCACCGTCCGCGGGACCGACGACGGCCAGGTGATCGCCACCTTCGAGCCGACCGGGCTCGGCCCGGAGACCGCGCTGGTGGTCGTGGAGGTCTACCGCCGGGGCGGCGCCTGGAAGCTGCGCGCCATCGGGCAGGGGTACGCCAACGGTCTGGCCGGCATCGCCACCGACTTCGGGGTGAGCGTGGACGAACCCGCCGCCCCCACCACCGCGCCGACGGCCCCTGTGACCGCGGCCCCGCCGCCGTCCGGCCCGGCCGCCACGCACCTTCCGCCGCCGCCCCAGGCCGCCCCGCCCGTACCGGCAGCTCCGCCGGCGCCGCCCGCACCCCCCGCGGCGCCCTCGGCCCCCGGCCGGATCAACCTGGACAAGGGCCGGGTCAACCTGCGCAAGAACGAGACGGTCTCGCTGGTCAAGGCGGGCAAGCCGCTGCTGTCCTCGGTACGGATGGGCCTGGGCTGGGAGCCGGCGTTCGGCGGCCGGGCGATCGACCTGGACGCTTCGGTGATCGCGTACGGCCCGGACCGCGGCCACCTCGCGACCTGCTACTTCGGCCGGCTGATGGTGCTGAACGGCGCGATCCAGCACTCCGGGGACAACCTGACCGGCCAGGGCTCGGGCGACGACGAGGCGATCACCGTCCACCTGGGCGGCCTGCCGCCGGAGGTCACCGGCCTGGTCTTCACGGTCAACTCCTATTCCGGGCAGAAGTTCAACAAGGTCGCCAAGGCGTACTGCCGGCTGCTGGACGCCACCAGCGGCGAGGAACTGGTCCGCTTCGACCTCACCCACGGCGAGGCCCGCACCGGGGTCCTGATGGCCAAACTGGTCCGGCAGTACTCCGGCGAGTGGGAGATGACCGCGCTCGGCGAGTTCGTGGACTCCCGCACCGCCAAGGGCATGGTCAAGCCGGGCGCGCAGGCGCTGTAAGCAGGACGGTGAGCGAGGACGGCCGCCCCGGGTCCGCATGTCCGGGGCGGCCGTCTCGTACCGGGAGTGTGGTCAGCAGTCTCCCGGTTGCCTGCGCCAGGGGCCGGTGATGGCGAGCATGATGCCCGGCACCTGGATGTTGGCGAAGAGCGTACGGCCGTCGGGCGAGAACGTCACGCCGGTGAACTCACTGTATTCCGGGGCCTGTTCGGTGCCGATGTTGAGGTCGTTGCGGGCCAGCGGATAGGTGCGGCCGTCCTCCAGCGCGCCGAACAGGTGCTGGACGCCCTCGCCGTCCTCGGCGACGATCAGGCCGCCGTAGGGCGAGACGGTGATGTTGTCCGGGCCGTCGAAGGGGCCGTCCGGGCCGTCCGCGGCGGGCGTGGTGTTGACGCCGAGCAGCAGCTTCAGGGTGAGGGTGCGCCGCGAGGGGTTGTAGAACCAGACGGCGCCGTCGTGCTGCGCCGGGCTCTCCGCGCGGGCGTAGGAGGAGACGATGTACGCGCCCCCGTCCGCCCACCACATGCCCTCCAGCTTGCGCGCCCGGGTGACCTGGCCCGCCGCGAACTGCTTGCGGACCGAGGTCTGGCGCGCGTCCCGGTCGGGCACCTCGATCCAGTCCACGCCGTAGACCGTGCCGATGCGGGTGGCGCGGGACAGGTCGTCCACGAAGCGGCCGCCGGAGTCGAAGCAGCGGAACGCCTGGAGCATGCCTGCGTCCGGGGCGAGTTCGGCGAGCTGCCCGCGGCCGGGGCGGAAGCCGGCCGGCGGGGTCCAGCGGTAGAGCAGGCCGTTGGGGTTCGCGGCGTCCTCGGTGAGGTAGAAGTGGCCGCGCCCGGGGTCGACCACGACGGCCTCGTGCGGGTACCGGCCCAGCGCCTTGACCGGCTGCGGGGCGTGCCGCGGCGTGTGCTCGCGCGGGTCGACCTCGAAGACGTAGCCGTGGTCCTTGGTCATGCCGTTGACGCCGGCCCGGTCCTCGGTCTCCTCGCAGGTCAGCCAGGTGCCCCACGGGGTCGTGCCGCCCGCGCAGTTGGTCGACGTGCCGGCGATTGCGACCCGCTCGGTGACCGGGCCGCCCTCCGGCCAGTGCCGGGGCAGCTCCACCACGGTGCAGCCGCCGGACGCCGCCGGGTCGTACACGAGCCCCTCGGCGAGCGGCACCGGATACGGCCACGAGGCGCGCGGCCCGCCCAGCTCGTGGTTGTTGACCAGCACAGTGGCGCCGCGCTCCCCCTCGAAGGCGGCGGTCCCGTCGTGGTTCGACGGCGTCGACTCCCCGCTGACCAGCGACGTCACCCCGGTACGGGTCACGACCCGGTACGAGAAGCCGGCCGGCAGCGCGAGGAGCCCCGCCGGGTCCTCGACCAGCGGCCCGTACCCGGCCCGCACTCCCTCGCCGTCCCCCCGTTCATCGGCGGCGAGCGCCCCCGGCGCCGTGGCCAGCACGTCCACGGCCCCCACCAGGACCACTCCCGCCCCGGCCACCGCAGAACGCTGCACGAAGTCCCTCCGGCTGAGCGCCACGACGGCTCCCCTTCCCCTCACGCTGACCCCACACCCTCCGGCGGCAACGCTCCTTGCCTCCGGCGAACCCCGGGTGAACTCCGCACGTCCGTTGGGCGGCCACCCCCGTATCAACCCAATAATTCGCAAAGGACAAGCCAAGTAAGGTTCAGTTGGGCGGAGCTGGGGCCCTTGATGCGGCTGCGCCCCGGCCAACCGCCTGCCGGCGAGCGGGGAACAGATCCGGGAGCGGTGGCGTGGGCGCACGGGTGTGAGGCGGGCGCGAGGAGTCCGCCCCTGCCCGGAGCAGGCGGCACCGGGGGCCGCAAGCCTCGACAGGAGTGCGGGGGCCCGCAGCCCCCGACAGTGCCGAATCGGCCGCAATGCCTGACCCCACACTGAGCAAGCCGGCGCCGGAAAGCACAGGCAGCGGAAGCGCAGGGCTGGAGGCGTAGCGACGCAAGGAGCCCGGCGCCTGGTCCGAATCAGGCGGGACCAGGGCCGCAGACCCCGACGGGGGCCGGGGGGCCGACAGGCCCCCCAAACCGCCGCAACGACGACCAGCCACAACGACGCGGACCGGCGGCACCGAACAGCCCACACGGGGTAACCGCCCGCCGCCGGGCGATGGGTGCGGGTCCGGCCCGTGCGCCGGAAGAGGTGAACCGTGCGTCAGTCGGTCAGGCCATCCCGGGAGCGGGCCTTGAAGGCGGCCTTGCGGGCGTCCTTGGCCGCTTTGCGGTCGGGGTGGAGGCGGCCCATCGCCTCGAGGACGTCGGCGGTGGCGGGGTGGTCGATACGCCAGGCGATCTCGAAGAAGCCCTCGTGGCGGGCCACGAGATCACGGACGAGGTCGGCGAAGGCCTCGGCCTCTTCCTGGTCCTCGTCGGCGGCGAGCTGTGCGGCGAGGGTGTCGATGGTGAGCCAGAAGACCATGTCCTGGTCGGGGGCGGGGACATCGGCGGAGCCGATCTCGGTGAGCCAGACCCGGGCGAGGCCGCCGAGCTGCCGGTCGTCGAGGACGTCACGGACCGCGGGCTCGGCCTCGGCGCCGAGAAGGGTGAGGGCCTGCTGGCAGATGAGACGGCGCCGCGGGGCGGCGGCGTCGTCACCGCGGCCGGCGGCGAGCAGCTCACGCGCCGCCTCCGCGGGCTTGCGCGCGGCCAGCCACATCTCGGCCTCGGCCCGGGCGGAGTGCTCGGGGTAGCCGACCAGCGCGTCGAGCAGCTCACCGCCCGGCCCGGCGGCCAGGTCACCGAGGGCCGGCGCGTGCGCCCCCGCGTCGATCAGCCGCTCGCGCATCCCGTGCAGGCCCAGCGGCGTGAGCCGGACCAGGCCGTAGCGGGCGATCTCCGCGGGGTCCAGGTCCTCCCCGGCCGGCAGGTCCGGCACGGCGTCGTCGTCCTCGATCAGCGCCTCGTCCACCGGCCGGTAGTCCAGCAGCCCGGTGGGCGCGATCAGCCGGAAGTGGTCGTCGAGGCGCAGCATCACCTCGGTGACCTCCTCCAGGACCGCGTCGCTGGGCTGCTCCACGTCGTCGGGCACGACCAGCGACGCGGCCAGCACCGGCAGCGGCACGGTCCCGGCGGGCGAGCCGTCCCCGGCGCCGCTGCCGTCGTCCATGGCGGTCAGCGCGTAGAGGTTGGCGAGCGCGGTGTCCAGGAACTCCGCCTCCTCGTCCGGGTCCCACTCCATCTCGTCCAGCATCAGCTGGTCCTCGTCGCCGAGCGTGGCGCGCAGGCTCTCGTAGTCCGGGGAGGCGGCCTCGGCGAGCGCGGACTCGGCCGTGACGAGCCAGATGTCCAGCACCTCGGCCGGATCGCCGGCGGTGATCCGCTCGTACGCCTCGCCTGGCTCGGCCCGCCCCGCCGCCTCGCCGGCCGGCGTGGTGTCCTCGGCGTCCTCGTCGATCCGCAGCACGAGCAGCCCGGTGTCCACGGCCGCCCCCCAGGCCTGCGCGGCGTCCGCGAGGCCGTCCTCGTCCTCGCCGGTGGGCAGGCCGAGTTCCTCGGCGGCCAGCACCAGATCGGCGTCGAGCAGTTCCCCGGCGGCGTCCACCGCGCGGTGCGGCGCCGCCCATCTGGTCAGCCGCAGCGCCCGGTCGAGCAGCGGGGCGGCCAGCGCCAGTCGCGCCAGGTCGTCCGCCGGGAGCAGCCGCACCGGCGGCAGGACGAGAGGACTTGCGGACATGGACGGGCTCCCATTCGGCGTGAGGACGTGCTGGGGGGATGAGCGGATGCGTACGGGGTCGGGCGCGCGCGTTTCCCCGGACCGGAGCGCCACGAATGCCGCGAACCGGGCCGGCCGCCACCGGGTCCGGCGGACGCGCGCTATCAGCGTATTGCCTGTCCGGCGTGTCCCCGGGCCCCGGGGCGGCCCCGCCGCGGCGGAATGTGCCGCGAAAGGGGGCGAATGCCGAGGTCAGTGCGTCGTGTGGCGAAGACATGACGGACCGGGTGTCAGCAGACCATACGCGGCTCCAGGCCCACCGGATCGGGCAACCGGTCCCGGTAGGCGGTGGTGACGAAGTCGAGGAAGGCGGCGATGTCGGCGGCGTTCGTGGCCAGGCCGAGGGAGACCCGGACGGCGCCGCCGGAGGGCAGGCCACGTCCCGCATGGCCGTACCCCCCTTTTGATCCCCTTTCGCCCAGCATGGCACCGCCCGGGCGGTCCGGCAGTGTGTACGAAAAGGGAACGTGATTGCGTGCGGGCACGCGGCCGTGACGGGCCTGACGCCGTACAGTCATGGATACGTACGGGACACGGCCGCGTACGGGACAGGGCGTACGGGACGACGTCCGGGACGCGAGGGGAACTGCGACGGGGGGCCGCGCATGCGGGAGATCACGACCGAGGCCGAGTTGCGCGAACTGGTCGGCGAGCCGCATCCGCGCGACGCGGGCAAGGTGCGGCGCGAACTGGAAGCGCTGGACCGGGAGTTCCTGGCCGCGGCGCCGTTCTGCGCGGTGTCGACCGCGGGGGCGGACGGTTCCTGCGACGTGTCACCGAAGGGCGACCCGCCCGGCTTCGCGCTGGTGCTGGACGAGCGCACGATCGCGCTGCCGGAACGTCCGGGCAACCGCCGCGCGGACGGCTTCCGCAACATCCTGGCCAACCCGCACGTCGGGCTGCTGTTCCTGGTGCCCGGGCGCGGCGACACCCTGCGGATCAACGGCCGGGCCCGGCTGCTGCGGGACGCGGACTTCTTCGACCGGATGACCGTCAAGGGCCACCGCCCGGCGCTGGCGCTGCTGGTCGAGATCGACGAGGTCTTCTACCACTGCTCCAAGGCGTTCCTGCGCAGCGCGCTGTGGAAGCCCGACTCCTGGCAGCCTGACGCGGCGCCCTCCCGGGCCCGCATCGCCCACGCCCATGAGCGCAAGGAACAGCCGCTGGAGGAGCTGGAGGCCTACTACGGGCCGTCGTACGGCGCCAATCTCTACGGCTGAGACGGCTGAGAGGGCCGGGACCGCCGGACCACCGCGTCCCCGGAAACCGTCCCCGGGGACGCGGTGTCCGTGCCCGCCTCAGTCGTTGGCGTGCAGCGCCTCGTTGAGGCCGCCCCAGGAACCCTTGCGGGACAGCACCTCGACGGTGCCGGTGGTGGAGTTGCGGCGGAAGAGGAGGTTGCTCGCGCCGGAGAGCTGGACCGCCTTGACGATGTTCCCGTCGGGCAGGGTGACCCGGGTGCCGGCGGTCACGTACAGGCCGGCCTCGATCACGCAGTCGTCGCCGAGCGCGATGCCCAGGCCCGATTCGGCGCCGAGCAGGCACCGCTCGCCGATGGAGACGATCTGGGTGCCGCCGCCGGACAGGGTGCCCATGATGGACGCGCCCCCGCCGATGTCGGTGCCGTCACCGACGATCACGCCCTGCGAGATGCGGCCCTCGACCATGGAGTTGCCGAGCGTGCCGGCGTTGAAGTTGCAGAAGCCCTCGTGCATGACGGTGGTGCCCGCGGCCAGGTGCGCGCCGAGCCGGACCCGGTCGGCGTCGGCGATCCGGACCCCGGCCGGCGCCACGTAGTCGGTCATGCGCGGGAACTTGTCCACGCCGTACACCGCCAGGTGCTGCCCCTCGGCGCGGGCGGCGAGCCGGGCCGCCTCCAGCGAGCCGACCGGGACCGGGCCGATCGAGGTCCAGGCGACATTGGCCAGCAGGCCGAACACGCCGTCCAGGTTGAGGCCGTTGGGGCGGACCAGGCGGTGGCTGAGCAGGTGCAGCCGCAGGTAGACGTCGTACGTGTCCAGCGGCTTCTCGTCCAGCGAGGAGATGACGGTACGCACCGCGACCACCTGCACACCGCGCCGCGGGTCGGGGCCGAGCGCCTTGGGGGCGGCGGCACCGAGGGCTTCCGCGGCCTGCTCCGGCGTGAGCCGCTCGGTGCCCGCGGGGCCCGGTTCCGCGGCCAGTTCGGGGGCGGGGTACCAGGTGTCGAGGACGGTGCCGTCGTCGGCGACGGTGGCCAGCCCATGGGCGAGGGCACCGGTGGGGCGGAAGTCGTTCATGCGGTTCACGCTACACGGACGGTCGCGGCCCGGCGTTCCCGTACCGAGGAGCGGTACGGCGGTAGGACCGGAGGCCGGGAACGGCCGCCGCGCGGCCCGCACCCGGAAGTCCGCGGGCCGGTCGGGACGGCGGCCGAACACCGGCCTGCTCGCTCAGCCGGCCGGCGGCCGCGGGCCGGCGGTCCAAGGAACGGCCCCCCACGCGACCCGATGCCCTCGGCGCGGCCCGCAAGGGGCGGCCGACCCGGTCCCGGCGGGGTCCCGGCGGGCTCGTTCCTCTGCCGGCGGCCGCGGGCCGGCAGTCCGAGGAACGGCCCCCCACGCGACCCGGTGTCCACGGCCCGACCCGCGGGGGGCCCGCGCCGGTCCCGGCCGGCGACCGCGGACAAGCCGCCCCCGGCAGTCCCGGCACGCCCAGCCCGTACGGCCTCCCCGGCGGACGCCGCTCAGTGGCGTGGCTCGGGCGGCTGCTCCTCCCACGCCCCGGCGTCGGCCGGGCCGGCGCCGAGCACCGCCGAGCGCAGCCAGTGCTCGCCCGGGGTGAGGCGGCCGGTCAGGGTGGGCAGCAGGGTGCGGCGGCGCAGGACGTTCGTGCCGGGCAGGGGTTCGAGCACCCGGCCGTCGCGCGGGGCGGCGCCGCCCGCGGCCAGGTCCCGTATGCCGCTGAGGTCGCCGTCCGCGGTGACCGCCAGGGCCAGGCCGGCCTCGGCGAGCCGGACCGCGGCGGGCCCGTCGGCCGGCACGTCGTCGGGCATGTCCCGGTCCACGGCGAAGCCGGCCTCTGCGGTGTGCAGGGCCCGTCCGGTACGGATCCGGTGGGTGCGCAGGTGCCAGGGCGGCGCCGCGGTCAGCCAGGTGGTGACCTCGACGTCCGGCCACGGCCGCCAGGTGCTGCGTACGGTGGCGTCGTCCGGCACCGCCGGGTCCTCCTGCTCGGTGCGCGCCCGGAACCGCACCGGCTCCTCCCCGGGGTCGTCGCTGAGCGCGAGCATCGAGTCGTACGCGCCCTGGAGCAGGCCGAGTTCACCGGCGGGCAGGCTGAAGCCGAAGCGGGTGGAATAGGCGAACTTGGCGTACTTCGCCGCGCCGCCGCGCGCCCAGGTGTTGTGCTGGAGCCCGCTGAGCAGCGTCACATCGCCGTCGCCCGAGCGCATCAGCACCGCGCCGGCCGGGGGCTGGGCACTGACCGGCTGCGCGGGGGTGCCGGCCGCGTCCGTCTCGGGCACGGTCCAGAAGGGGTGCCCGGCCGGCAGCGCGAGCGGCAGGAACGCCTTCATCGCCCAATACGGCGAGCCCGGCCCGTTGTACTGCTCGGCGACCGCGGGCTGCGGGTAGCCGTAGCCGATGGTCAGCAGCCCGTCGGGCGCGGTGGCCGCCCGCCGCTCCCGCCACCAGCGCAGGTGCCGCAGCAGCAGGCCCTTGACCTGGCCGTACGGGATCGCGTCCACGCCCGCGTAAGGCAACGCGCCCCAGAAGGCGCCCTGGGCGAAGCGGTAGGTGAGGCTGCGGCCGAAGGGGACCGCGGAGCCGTCGTCGGCGAACCAGTACCGGAAGTCGGCGGCGAAACGGGCCGCGCGGTCCCGGAACCGGCCGGCCCGGGCGGGGTCGTCGGGACCGGCCAGGGCGGCGTAGATCAGGCCGTAGTACTGCATGGCCCAGGGGATGTAGTAGTCGCGCTGGGGGGTGGCGCCGTCGCCGTACCAGCCGTCGGCCAGCGCGTAGCCCTCCAGCCGGTCCAGGCGGGCGGTGCGGGCCGAGCGGTCGTGCGCGTAGCCGACCCGGTCCAGGCCGAGGCTCATCATGACCGGGAAGAAGTTCCAGTTGTTGGGCGGGGTGGCCCGGTCCAGGGCGCCGGCCAGCCAGGCGCCGACACGGTCGCGTTCCCGGCCGGTGAGCGGGTCCCACAACTTCTCAGGGGCCAAGGCGAGGGCGAAGCCGACCGCGGCCATCTCGACCTGGCGCTGGTCGATGTGGGCGGGCCGGCCCCAGAACTCCGGGTGGTCCGGGTCGGTGCCGGCCGCGAGGCCGCGGGCCCACACGTCCCAGTGGCCGAACGCGCCGCCCCCGGCCGCCAGCGGTGCCAGTCCCCACAGCGGCCGGGCCCAGCCCTCCAGGTCGGCGGCGGTGTCGTCGTGGTGCGCGATGTTGACGCCGAGCCGGATCCGCGCGCCGCCCGCACTGGCGTACGGCACGACCGGCTCGGTCAACTCCCGTACGTACTCCTGAAGCCGGGCCCGCTCGTCCTGTCCGCCGTCCGTCATGGGCCGCCGTCCTCCCGGCTCGAAGTTGCGACAATTTTCGCAACCCCGATCGATGCTGGTCAACGGGTCGTGCCGGGGACCGTACCGGCCGGTGGGCCCCCCGAGAGGGTGGTCGCGGCGGCCGGGTCCGGTCGTCCCACCAGGCGCGGGCGCCCCGGTTCGCCCACCGTTCACGGGACACTCATCGCGCGGGCGGCGCCCGTTCGGCCCGCACTCGCCGAACGCGGAAAGGTCCTGGCGGCTGGTCAGAACCTTTCACATCACAACGATCCCAGGGACGGATTACGTGATCGCATCGCGCACGCCCCGACGCGGCCGCGGCCTGCGGCTTCTCCTCGCTGCCGTGGCCGGCCCGGCACTGGCCGTGGGAACGCTCGCCGCGCCGGCGGCCCACGCGGCCCCGGCCGACGACGTCCGCATCAACGAGGTGGTGACCACCGGCAACGTCAACGACTCGATCGAGCTGTACAACAAGGGCACCGCCGCGGTCGACATCTCCGGGTGGATCCTCCGGGACGAGAACAAGAGCCCGTCGTACACGATCGCCGCCGGCACCACGCTGGCCCCCGGCGGCTTCCGCGCCTTCGACGTGCACAACTCCTTCGGTCTCGGCTCCTCCGACAAGGCGCGCCTGTACCTGCCGGACGGCTCCACCCTGGTGGACAGCTTCAGCTGGACCGACCACTCCAACCCGTCCTGGTCGCGCTGCCCGGACGGGACCGGCGCCTTCGGCCAGGCCGCCGCGGTGACCCTGGGAGCCCCGAACGCCTGCGGCGGCAGCGGCGGCGGCACCTCGCCGGTGGCGTGGCCGGGCAGCCAGTCCGTCACGAACGCCGACGCCACGAACGTCTTCGGCCAGGACCTCAGCGGCCTCTACCAGGAGGGGGGCGTGATGTGGGGGGCGCAGAACTCCGGGAAGCTGTGGCGGCTGGTGCCGAACGGCTCCGGCGGCTGGAAGCCGGACACCACGGGCGGCTGGGCCTCCGGCAAGGCGCTGCACTTCCCCGGCGGCTCGGGCACCCCTGACGACGAGGGCGTCACCCTCACCGGCGCGGGTTCCGCGGGCGGCGTGTACGTCTCGAGCGAGCGCAACGGCGACGCGTCCGGCACCAGCCGGTTGTCCGTCCTGCGCTACGACGTCAGCGGCACCGCCACCACGCTGACCGCCACCAAGGAGTGGAACCTGACCGCCGACCTGCCGTCGGTCGACTCCAACCTGGGCCTGGAAGGCGTCACCTGGATCCCGGACGCCGGCCTGACCGCGGCCGGCTTCAAGGACGAGTCCACCGGCGCGGCCTACGACCCGACCCGGTACGCCTCGCACACCGGCGGCGTCTTCTTCGTCGGCGTCGAGGGCACCGGCATGATCTACGGCTACGTCCTTCAGGACTCCGGCGCCTTCACCCGGGTCGCCTCCGTCAGCAGCGGGATGGCCGGCGTCATGGAACTCCAGTGGGAGCCCCAGGCCGACCGCCTGTGGGTGGTCTGCGACGACACCTGCTCCGGCCGGCACCGCACGATGCAGGTCAACGCCTCGGGCGCGTTCGCCACGACCGCCGTCTACAACCGCCCCACCGGCATGCCGAACATCAACAACGAGGGCTTCTCGGTGTCCGGCGCCGACCAGTGCGTCGCCGGCAGCAAGCCCGTCTACTGGGCCGACGACAGCAACGACAGCAGCCACGCGCTGCGCGCGGGGTCCATCACCTGCTGAGCGGGCAAAAGCCGTCCGCCCCGGCCGCGAGGGCCGGGGCGGACGGGGTGACCAGGGCTTGCCTGGGCGGACGCCTGGACGCTCAGACGTTGAAGCCGAGGGCGCGCAGCTGCTCGCGGCCGTCGTCGGTGATCTTCTCCGGACCCCACGGCGGCATCCAGACCCAGTTGATCCGCAGGTCGTTGACGATGCCCTCGGTGGCCGTCTTGGCCTGCTCCTCGATCACGTCGGTGAGCGGACAGGCCGCCGAGGTGAGGGTCATGTCCAGGGTGACGACATTGGTGTCGTCGATGTGGATGCCGTAGATCAGGCCCAGGTTGACCACGTCGATGCCCAGCTCGGGGTCGACCACGTCGTACAGGGCTTCCTTGATCTCTTCCTCGGAGGCCGGCTTGAGGGCGACCTCGGTAGGGGCCTCCCCAGCCAAGCTAGGGGAATTGTCGGTCATACGGTCTCCTCGGTGGGGGCGGTGGACAGCGCCTGCGCGGTCGCGTCCTTCCACGCCATCCAGCTCAGCAGCGCGCACTTCACACGCGCCGGGTACTTCGAGACGCCGGCGAACGCGACCGCGTCCTCCAGCAGGTCTTCCATCTCGTCGTCGGGCTCGACCCGGCCCTTGGACTGCATCAGCTCCAGGAAGGTCTCCTGGATCCGGCTGGCCTCGGCCACGTCCTTGCCGACCAGCAGGTCGTTGAGCACCGAGGCGCTGGCCTGGCTGATCGAACAGCCCTGGCCCTCGTAGGACACGTCACCGATGACCGTGCCCTCCATCCGCACCCGCAGGGTGATCTCGTCGCCGCAGGTGGGGTTGACGTGGTGCACCTCGGCCTGGCCCGCGCGCAGCCCGCGCCCGTGCGGGTGCTTGTAGTGGTCCAGGATGACTTCCTGGTACATCGAGTCGAGCTTCACAGCAGCACCACCATCAGCCGAAGAAGTTGCGTACCTGCTCCAGGCCCTCGACCAGGGCGTCGACCTCGGCCGGGCTGGAGTACAGATAGAACGACGCCCGCGTGGTCGCGGGAATTCCGTAGCGCAGGCAGACCGGCCGGGCGCAGTGGTGACCGACCCGGACGGCGATGCCCTGCTCGTCGAGCACCTGGCCCACGTCGTGCGGGTGGATGTCGCCGAGCGTGAAGGAGATCGCGGCGCCGCGGTCCTCCCCGGTGACCGGGCCGATCAGCCGCAGGTCGGGGACCTCGCGGAGCCGGCTGAGCGCGTACTCGGTGATCGCGTGCTCGTGCGCGGCGATCTTGTCCATGCCGATCGCGGTGAGGTAGTCCACCGCGGTGCCCAGCCCGATGGCCTGGGCGATCGGCGGGGTGCCGGCCTCGAACTTGTGCGGCGCGGGCGCGTACGTGGACGAGTGCATCGAGACGGTCTCGATCATCTCGCCGCCGCCCAGGAAGGGCGGCAGGTCCTCCAGCAGCTCCTGGCGGCCCCACAGCACCCCGATCCCGGTCGGGCCGAGCATCTTGTGGCCGGTGAAGGCCACGAAGTCCGCGCCGAGCGCCTGCACGTCCATCACCATGTGCGGCGCGGCCTGCGAGGCGTCGATGCAGACCAGGGCGCCGACCTCCTGGGCGCGGCGCACTATCGCCTCGACCGGGTTGACGGTGCCCAGGATGTTGGAGACCAGCACGAAGGAGACGATCTTGGTCTTCTCGGTGATGACCTGCTCGATGTCGGACAGGTCCAGCCGGAAGTCGTCGGTCAGGCCGAACCACTTCAGCGTCGCACCGGTGCGCTGCGACAGCAGCTGCCACGGCACGATGTTGGAGTGGTGCTCCATCTCGGTGATCACGATCTCGGTGTCGCGGTCCACCCGGTAGGGCTCGTCCGCCCAGCCGAGCATGTTGGCGACCAGGTTCAGCGACTCCGAGGCGTTCTTGGTGAAGATCACCTCGTCCCGGCTCGGCGCGTTGATGAACGCCGCGATCTTGTCGCGGGCGTCCTCGTACGCGGCCGTGGCCTCCTCGGCGAGGGTGTGCACGCCGCGGTGCACGTTGGCGTTGTACCGCTCGTAGTACGACGCGAGGGTGTCCAGCACCTGGCGCGGCTTCTGCGAGGTCGCCGCGTTGTCCAGGTAGACCAGCTTCTGCCCGTCGTGGACCGTGCGGTCCAGGATGGGGAAGTCCTTGCGGATCGCCTCGGTGTCGAGGAGGCCGGGCAGTACCCGGCCCTCCGGCGAAGTCGCTGTCACGCCGACGCACCACCCTTCACGTAGGACTCGTAGCCCTCCTCCTCCAGCTTGTCCGCCAGTTCGGCGCCGCCGGACTCGGCGATCCGGCCGGCCGCGAAGACATGCACGTAGTCGGGCTTGATGTAGCGCAGGATGCGCGTGTAGTGCGTGATCAGCAGGGTGCCGACCTCGCCGGTGCCGCGGACCCGGTTGACGCCCTCGGAGACGATCCGCAGCGCGTCGACGTCGAGGCCGGAGTCGGTCTCGTCCAGGATCGCGATCTTCGGCTTGAGCAGTTCGAGCTGAAGGATCTCGTGGCGCTTCTTCTCACCGCCGGAGAAGCCCTCGTTGACGTTGCGCTCGGCGAAGGCGGGGTCCATGTGGAGCAGCTCCATGGTCTCCTTGACCTCCTTCACCCAGGTACGCAGCTTGGGCGCCTCGCCGCGGACGGCGGTGGCCGAGGTGCGCAGGAAGTTGGAGACCGAGACCCCGGGGACCTCGACCGGGTACTGCATGGCCAGGAACACCCCGGCCCGGGCGCGCTCGTCGACGGTCATCGCCAGGACGTCCTCGCCGTCGAGGGTGACAGTGCCCCCGGTCACGGTGTACTTGGGGTGACCGGCCAGCGAGTAGGCGAGAGTCGACTTGCCCGAGCCGTTGGGGCCCATGATGGCGTGCGTCTCGCCCTGCCGGACGGTCAGGTCGACACCGCGCAGGATCTCGCGGGGTCCGTTCTCGGCCTCGACGGAGACGCGCAGGTCGTGGATTTCAAGCGTGGCCATGGGTGACTCAGGACTCCTGGGTGACGGAGACGAGCACGTCGTCCCCAACGATCTTTACGGGGTACACGGGGACGGGCCGCGTGGCGGGCAGCCCGGACGGCTTGCCGGTGCGCAGGTCGAAGGTGGAGCCGTGCAGCCAGCACTCGATCTGGCAGTTCTCCACCTCGCCCTCGGACAGCGAGACATTGGCGTGCGAGCAGACATCGTTGATGGCGAACACCTCACCGTCGGTGCGGACCAGCGACACGGGGACGCCGTCCACCTCCACCCGGTGCGGGGTGTCCTCCTCCAACTCGCCCAGTCCGCAGGCGCGCACAAAACCCTCGGCACTCTCGGTGGCGGTCATCCGACGGAAGCCTCCAGTTCCGCATCGATCTTCGCCATCAGTCGCTCCTCGACGTCGGCCAGTCCGATCTGCTGCACGAGCTCCCCGAAGAAACCGCGGACCACCAGGCGACGGGCCTCGTCGGCCCGGATGCCGCGGCTCATCAGGTAGAAGAGCTGTTCGTCCTCGAACCGGCCGGTCGCCGAGGCGTGTCCCGCCCCGACGATCTCGCCGGTCTCGATCTCCAGGTTGGGCACCGAGTCGACCCGGGCGCCATCGGTGAGCACCAGGTTCCGGTTCAGCTCGTAGGTGTCGGTGCCCTCGGCGGCGGCGCGGATCAGCACGTCGCCGATCCACACCGCGTGCGCGTCCTTGCCCTGCAACGCGCCCTTGTACGCCACGTTGGAACGGCAGTGCGGGGTGTCGTGGTCGATGAACAGCCGGTGTTCCTGGTGCTGGCCCTGGTCGGTGAAGTACAGGCCGAACAGCTCGGCCTCGCCGCCGGGGCCGCCGTAGACCACCCGGGGGTGCAGCCGGACCACGTCGCCGCCGAGGGTGACGACCACCGACTTGAAGCTCGCGTCCCGGCCGACCAGCGCGGTGTGCTGGGCGACGTGCACCGCGTCCGCGTCCCAGTCCTGCACGGACACCACGGTCAGCTTGGCGCCCTCGCCGATCAGGTACTCGACGTTGGCGGCCAGGGTGGCGTCGCCGGTGTGGTCGATGACCACCACGGCCTCGGCGAAGGCGCCGACCTCCACGATCTGGTGGCCGAAGACCGTGCCGCCCTCGCCGTGCAGGCCGATGCGCACCGGCTCGGTGAGCACCGCCTCCTTGGGGACGCTCACCACCGTCGCCTTCTCGAAGGAGGTGTACGCCTGGGCGGCGACCCGGTCCACCGGTTTGCCGGCCGTGCCGACCAGGGGGTCGTCGCGGTCGACGGTCCGGGTGGTGACGCCGTCGGGGGCGATCACCTCCACCCGGACGGTTCCGGTGGCCTGGGCGGTGCCGTCGTGCAGGCCGCGCAGCCGCTCCAGCGGGGTGAAGCGCCACTCCTCCTCGCGGCCGTGGGGCACCGGGAAGTCGGCCACGTCGAAGGACGGGGCCGCGCTGACCCGGGCGTCGGTGGGCTGGCCGGGCCGGCCCACCTGCTGCCCCACCGTGATGGCACCGTCGGTGGTGCTGCCCGCAGGGGTGATCTCAGCCATGGTCGGTCGAACTGCTCGCTTTCTGCCTCAGTGGGTTCGGAGGTGGTACGGGGAGGCCGGCCGTCAGCCGACCGCGCCCTCCATCTGCAGCTCGATCAGCCGGTTGAGCTCCAGGGCGTACTCCATCGGGAGTTCCTTGGCGATCGGCTCCACGAAGCCGCGCACGATCATCGCCATGGCCTCGAACTCGGTCATGCCGCGGCTCATCAGGTAGAAGAGCTGGTCATCGGAGACCTTGGAGACGGTCGCCTCGTGCCCCATGGACACGTCGTCCTCGCGCACGTCCACGTACGGATACGTGTCGGAGCGGGAGACGGTGTCCACCAGCAGCGCGTCGCACAGCACGTTGGACTTGGCGCCGGAGGCGCCCTCGCCGATCTCGATCAGCCCGCGGTAGGAGGTGCGGCCACCGCCGCGCGCGACCGACTTGGAGACGATGTTGGACGACGTGTTCGGCGCCATGTGCACCATCTTGGCGCCGGCGTCCTGGTGCTGGCCCTCGCCCGCGAAGGCGATGGACAGCGTCTCGCCCTTGGCGTGCTCGCCCATCAGGTAGACGGCCGGGTACTTCATGGTGACCTTGGAGCCGATGTTGCCGTCGATCCACTCCATGGTCGCGCCCTCGTACGCCACGGCGCGCTTGGTGACCAGGTTGTAGACGTTGTTCGACCAGTTCTGGATGGTCGTGTAGCGGCAGCGGCCGCCCTTCTTCACGATGATCTCGACCACCGCGGAGTGCAGCGAGTCCGACTTGTAGATCGGCGCGGTGCAGCCCTCGACGTAGTGGACGTAGGCGTCCTCGTCGACGATGATCAGCGTCCGCTCGAACTGGCCCATGTTCTCGGTGTTGATCCGGAAGTAGGCCTGGAGCGGGATCTCCACGTGCACGCCCTTGGGGACGTAGATGAACGATCCGCCGGACCACACGGCCGTGTTCAGCGAGGCGAACTTGTTGTCGCCGGCCGGGATCACGGTGCCGTAGTACTCCTGGAAGAGCTCGGGGTGCTCCTTCAGGGCGGTGTCGGTGTCCATGAAGATGACGCCCTGCTCCTCCAGGTCCTCGCGGATCTGGTGGTAGACGACCTCCGACTCGTACTGCGCGGCGACGCCGGCGACGAGGCGCTGCTTCTCCGCCTCGGGGATGCCGAGCTTGTCGTAGGTGTTCCGGATGTCGGCCGGCAGGTCCTCCCAGGACTCCGCCTGCTTCTCGGTGGACCGCACGAAGTACTTGATGTTGTCGAAGTCGATGCCGGACAGGTCCGAGCCCCAGGTCGGCATGGGCTTCTTGCCGAACAGCCGCAGCCCCTTCAGGCGCAGCTTCAGCATCCACTCCGGCTCGGACTTCTTCGCGGAGATGTCGCGGACGACGTCTTCGGAAAGGCCGCGCCGTGCGGCGGCGCCCGCCACGTCGGAGTCGGCCCAGCCGTATTCGTACGTGCCGATGCCTTCGAGCTCCGGGTGAGTGGTCTGCGTGGGAGCAGTCATGCGGGGTTCCTCCCGGGCGTGCCGGATGTTGCGGATGCGTGAGTCGGTGCGTCTGGTGCGGGCGGTACGTCGTCCGGTGGAGCGGATGCTCCGGGTGGTTCCGCGGCTTCCGGCGCCGCCCGGGCGGCGGACCGCGGGACGAAGGTGGTGCACACCCCGTCGCCGTGGGCGATGGTCGCCAGCCGCTGCACGTGGGTGCCGAGGATGGTGGAGAAGACCTCCGCCTCGGCCTCGCACAGCTGCGGGAACTGCTCGGCGGTGTGTGCCACCGGGCAGTGGTGCTGGCAGAGCTGCTCGCCTGCGGGCCCGGGGACGCTGCGGGTGGTGGCAGCGTACCCGTCGGCGGACAGGGCCTGGGCCAGTGCCCGGGTCCGGTCCTCCGGGGCCGCCGCCGCCACGATCGCGCGGTAGCGTTCGGCCTGCGCGGCGACCCGGGCGCGGGCGAAGGCGGAGACCGCGGCCTGGCCGTCGGCGCCGCCGCCGGCCGACTGGGCGATCCAGTGCAGGGCGTCGGCGGCCAGCTGGTCGTAGGCCTGGTCGAAGGCGTCCCGGCCGAAGTCGGTGAGCACGAAGACCTTGGCGGGGCGGCCGCGGCCGCGGTTGCCGTAGACCCGTCGCTCGCGGGGTTCCACCACGTGCTCGGCGACGAGGATGTCCAGGTGCCGGCGGACCGCGGTCTGGGTCAGGCCGAGGCGCTCGGCGAGGTCGGCGGCGGTGGAGGGGCCGTGGTCCAGGATGGAGCGCGCGACCCGGTCGCGGGTGCCCCGCTCCCCGGTCGTGTGCTCCTCCGCCGCCCTCTGCGCGGCGCCACCGACGTTTTTCACAACCTCATTGTTGCGTAATTCCTCAGGCGCGAGCAAGCGACTCCTTTCGCCGCGCCGGTGGAGTACGTCACTTAGGGTCACCTCACCACGGGTCCCTCGCGGCGGGCTCGTGCCCTGGTCGGACGGGGTGTCCGTACCCCTGACCGAATCCGGCCGCGGACCCGGTGGCGATGCCCCGGACGGCGGGCCCGGCCCTGCCGCCGAAAGCGTGACGCGTGCTCCCTAGACTCGTCCGCATGCATGATGAGCCCGCGGTCCAGGTGACCGGTCTGGTCAAGCGGTACGGGGCCAGGACCGCGGTGAACGGCCTGGACCTCGCGGTGCCACGGGGCACGGTGACCGCCGTGCTCGGCCCCAACGGCGCGGGCAAGACCACCACGGTCGAGGTCTGCGAAGGATACCGGCGCCCCGACGGCGGCACGGCCAGAGTGCTCGGCCTGGACCCGGTGACACAGGCCGGACTGCTGCGGCCCCGGATCGGGGTGATGCTCCAGTCCGGCGGGGTGTACGCCGGAGCGCGCGCCGAGGAAATGCTGCGGCACGTCGCGGCACTGCACGCCCGCCCGGTCGACCCCGGCGTCCTGATCGAACGGCTCGGCCTGGAGTCCTGCGGCCGCACCCCCTACCGGCGGCTGTCCGGCGGGCAGCAGCAGCGCCTGGCGCTGGCCATGGCCGTGGTGGGCCGGCCCGAACTGGTCTTCCTCGACGAGCCGACCGCGGGCCTCGACCCGCAGGCCCGGCACGCCACCTGGGACCTGATCCGCGAGCTGCGCGCGGACGGCACGACGGTGGTGCTCACCACCCACTTCATGGACGAGGCCGAACAGCTCGCCGACGAGGTGGTGATCATCGACGCCGGCCGGGCGATCGCCGCCGGCACCCCGGACGAGCTGTGCCGCGGCGGCGCCGAGAACACCCTGCGCTTCTCCGGCCGCCCCGGCCTCGACCTCGCCTCGCTGCTCAACGCGCTGCCCGCGGACACCCTCGCCGCCGAGCTGAGCCCGGGCATGTACCGGATCGAGGGCAAGATCGATCCGCAACTGCTGGCCACCGTCACCTCTTGGTGCGCCCAGCACGGTGTGCTCCCGGACCACCTGGCGGTGGAGCGGCGCACGCTGGAGGACGTCTTCCTGGAACTGACCGGTAGGGAGCTGCGGGTATGAGCGCGGGCACGACCACGGGCACCACCCCCGGCAACGGCCGGGGCACCCCCTCGTACGCCCCCTACGCCGCCGGCACCTTCGCTCCGGCCCCCGGCGCGGCCCCGCTGCCCCGCATGATCCGCGCGCAGGCCCTCCTGGAGACCCGGATGCTGCTGCGCAACGGCGAACAGCTCCTGCTCACCGTGGTGATCCCGGCGCTCCTGCTCCTCGTCTTCAGCTCCGTCGACATCGTCGACACCGGCGCCGGCAAGTCGGTGGACTTCCTCGCCCCCGGCATCCTCGCCCTCGCGGTGCTGTCCACCGCCTTCACCGGGCAGGCCATCGCCACCGGCTTCGAGCGCCGCTACGGCGTCCTCAAGCGCCTGGGCGCGGCCCCGCTGCCCCGCTGGGCGCTGATGACCGCCAAGACCTGCTCCGTCCTGGTCGTCGAGGCCCTCCAGGCCGCGCTCCTGATCCTGATCGCCCTCGCCCTGGGCTGGTCCCCGCACGGCAACCCGCTGTCCGTGATCCTGCTCCTCCTGCTGGGCACCGCCGCCTTCAGCGGCCTCGGCCTCCTGATGGCCGGCACCCTCAAGGCCGAGGCCACCCTCGCCGCCGCCAACCTCGTCTTCCTCCTGCTCCTCGTCGGCGGCGGCGTCATCGTCCCCCTCAGCAAATTCCCCGGCGCCGCCCAGACCGTCCTCAAGCTCCTCCCCGTCACGGCCCTCTCCAGCGGCCTCCGCGACGTCCTCCAGCACGGCACCGCCGTCCCCTGGTCCGACCTCGCCGTCCTCGCCGTCTGGTCCCTCCTCGGCCTGGCCACGGCCGCCCGCTTCTTCCGCTGGGAGTAACCGGGCGGAGTACGGCACTTCAGGGGCGCGGGGAACTGCGCGAGCAACCCACCGCCGGGCGGCGGACCGCCGACAACACACTGGGGCAGACGCTGCCGCAAGGCCCCAAAGGGGCCGGGGGCGCCCCGGAAGCAACGGCCACCCGACGCCGTACCCCTCGTGAAACCGTGCACAAGGCTCCCCTTAGCATGAATCCGTGAAGCCAGCCGAATTCGCACGGAACCCGTTCGCGTATCTCGCCGCCCGCTGGACGCCGTCCCAGGCGACGGTGAGCCGCGCGACCATGGCCTCGCTGGTCATGAGCGTGATCATCGTGGTGACGGGTGGAGCCGTGCGGCTGACCGGCTCCGGCCTCGGCTGCCCCACCTGGCCCACCTGCAAGGGCGACAGCCTGCTCGGCACCACCGAGATGGGCATCCACCACGACATCGAGGTCAGCAACCGCATGCTGACCTACGTACTGTGCGCCGCGGTCGGCTGGGCCATCCTCGCGGTCCGCGCCCACAAGCCGCTGCGCCGCGGGGTGTACCGGCTGGCGTGGGCGCAGTTCTGGGTGGTCGTGGCCAACGCGGTGTGGGGCGGCATCACGGTGCTCACCCACCTGAACCCGTACGTGGTCGCCGCCCACTTCCTGCTGTCGGCCGCGCTGATCACGGTGGCCGTGCTCACCTGGCACCGGGTGCACGAGGGCGACGCGGCTCGGCGCCCGCTGGTCGGCAAGCCGGTACGGCAGCTCGGCCAGGCGCTGACCGCCGCGTCGGCCGCGCTGATCGCGGTGGGCACGCTGGTGACCGGCGCCGGGCCGCACCCGGGCGACTCGAGCGACGTGCACCGCATCCCGGTGGACTGGCGCTCGATCGCCCAGTTGCACGCCGACCTGGCCTGGGTGGTGGTGGCGCTCACCGCCGCCCTGTGGTTCGTGCTGCGCGCGGTGGACGCCCCGGTCGGGCCCCGCAACCGCACCCGGGACCTGTTCCTGGTGCTGATGGCCCAGGGCGTCATCGGCTACGTCCAGTACTTCACCAAGCTGCCGATCGTGCTGGTGAACCTGCACATGCTGGGCGCCGCGCTGATCTGGATCGCGGTGCTGCGGGTGGTGCTGTCGATGCGGGAGCGGCCGGCGGCCGAACCGCGCGAGGCGCGTCCGGCCGGGGCCGACGAGGGGACGTCAGCAGGGGCAGGCGTCCCGGCACGGGAGCGGCTGGAAGGGCAGCCCGGTGGGGTCGCCGCCGGGGAGGACGGGGTCCGGCAGCCGGTAGAGACGGCGCGCGTTCCCCTCGCGGACCAGGGCGGCGACCCGCTGTCCGTCCGCCGCTGACCACTCCCCCGCCGCCACCCGCTCGCCGATCGCCCGGCCGAGCGCGGCCCGGAACCGCAGCGCGCCGGTGACGTACAGCTCCGGCAGCCCGGCGGTGCCGCTGGCGTAGAGCAGCTTGCCGAACGGCACGCGGTCCAGCACGGCGGCCGGGTCGGTGCCGATGCCCAGGTACACGTGCGGGTGGTCGGCGGCCAGGTCGGCCGCGGCGGCCTCGTGCCGCGGTCCGGGCAGCAGCACCACGTCCGTGCCGAGGCCCGCGGTGGCCCGCAGGAAGCCCTCGGCGGCCCGCGGTCCGGGCAGCCGCGGCTGCTGCCGCACGAGCAGCGGCAGTCCGCTGACGACCGCGGTCCACAGCAGGTGGCGCAGCAGGACCGGGTGGGCGGGGCGGCTGCCGGTGCCGCGCCGGGCCAGCCACGCGGACGCGGCGCGCCGTACGTCCTCGCGTGGCGGCGGGCCGTGGGCCGGACCGCGGGAGCCGGGTGCCGTGTCCTCCACCATGTCCCACGGGTCCCCGGCGTCCCGTAATTCCCGCACGTCACCGGGGTGCGGCCGGGGATCGGGCGGCAGGCCGTCGCAGGACAGGCCGGCCGCGCCGATCGCCGCGGCGCGCACCGCCTCGGCGAGATTGGCCAGAAAACCGTCCACCGTGCCGGAGGTGTCGGCAACCTGCCCCGCCAGCGGTTCCAGCCGCACGATCTCGTACGCGGGCGCCGCGCCGGCCGCCTGCAGGTCGGCGGGCGGGGTCAGCTCGCCGGGCTCGCCGGTGTCCACGATGTACGCGGTTATCCCGGTGCCGCGCAGCAGCCGCCGGGTCGCCTCGTAGGCCCCCAACTCCCGGCGCCGGGCCAGGTATCGGGCCGGGGAGGCGTGCGGCTCCAGACCCAGCAGCGGCGGGCACCAGCGGCGGATCGCGAAGCCCGCCGGGCTGTCGAAGAGGGTGGTGCGGGGCGCCGCGGCCCCGGGCAGCGCGGCCTCGAAGGCCCCCAGCCCCACGTCCCCCGGGAGCACCCCGTGGCAATACGCGTCCACCAGGTGTGTCGGCTCCCCCGCCATGGATGTTCCTCGCCCCTTCGTCCGCCCGCGCGTGTCGCGGCCGTCACGACCTCGGGATCACCGCGACGGCGGCGAAGGCATCATCGGGGGTTGGCGGGGCCACCGATCTGTATTCCGGCCATTCGGGACCACTCGTACGGGCCGGTGCGGAGCTTGGCCGCGAGGTCGGGGCCGAAGTCGTCGTGGACGGTGATGCCGGCCTGTTCGACGGCCGCGCGGGCGATGTCCCAGGCGGGCGCCACCAGGTCCCCCCAGGTGCCGTCGGCGGCGACCAGCACGATCCGGGCGCCGCGCCCGCCGATGTACTCCACACTCGCCTCGGCGCCGCCGTGCCTGCGGGCGAACGCCTCGATCTGCCGGGCCAGCCGGGCCGACCGCCGCCGCGCGCGGGCCTGTGCCCCGGGGTTGTCCCGGTGATTGTCCTGGACGGTGCTCATGCCCCTGATGCTACTCGCGGGTAAGGGGGTGGCGGACAGAGCCGGCCGGTGTGATCCCGGTCAAGAATCACCGTGCGGGAAGGACGACCTCGGTGCAGGAAACCTCAGTGCAGGAAACCTCAGTGCAGGAACGGGTCGACCGCGACGGCCACGAACAGCAGCGTGGCGTAGGTGATCGACCAGTGGAACAGCCGCATCTCCTTCAGCCGCGCGCCGGTGATGCCGGCCTTGGCGCGCGCGTGCAGGGCGTGCGCCTCCTTCAGCCAGAAGGCGCCGAGCGCCGCGGCGACCACCGGGTAGAACCAGGACGTCTCGCCGAGCGGCCACCACAGGGTGAGCGAGGTGAGCACCATGACCCAGGAGTAGAGGACGATCTGGCGGGCGACCACCTGATTGCCCGCGACCACCGGCAGCATGGGCACGCCGACCCGCTCGTAGTCGTCCTTGACCTTCATGGACAGCGGCCAGTAGTGCGGCGGGGTCCAGAAGAAGAGGACGAGGAAGAGGACGAAGGGCGCCCAGGCCAGCTCGTTGCGGACCGCGGACCAGCCGATGAAGACCTGGAGGCAGCCGGCGATCCCGCCCCACACGATGTTCTGCGCGGTGCGGCGCTTGAGCCACAGCGTGTAGACGAAGACGTAATAGAGGATGGCGGTCAGCGACAGCGCCGCCGAGAGCGGGTTGACCAGCACCGCGAACCACACGGTGGAGACCACCGAAAGGGTGATGCCGAAGACCAGCGCTTCGCGCGGCGAGACCATGCCGGTGACCAGCGGGCGCCGCTCGGTGCGGTGCATGAGCGCGTCGATGTCGCGGTCGATGTACATGTTCAGCGCGTTGGCGCCGCCGGCCGACAGGTAGCCGCCGACCACGGTCGCGAGCACCAGCCACAGGTCCGGGACCCCGCGGGCGGCCAGGAACATCACCGGCACCGTGGTGATCAGGAGCAGCTCGATGATCCGCGGCTTGGTCAGCGCGACGAATGCCATGAGCCGGGCCGAAGCAGGCCGGTCACCGGGGCTCGTGCGTCCCGGGTCCGTCCGGATGGCCCCGGTGACCCCTGCGGGTCGGGATTCGACGGCCGTCACGAGCACCCCACGAGAGATGAAGTCCAGCAAGCCCCGGCCACCTGCGCCTTCGGCGGGGCCTGTGGGGCTTGCGCGTACCACGCCACTGTAGAGGCAGTGAAGACCCGGCTTTCGTCCGGGGTCGGTCCGGGGCCGCGACGTGTCCCGCCACCTGCGCGGTCCGGGTCCGCCCGACGTGGGTTCACCCTGCGTTCACGGGCCTCGGGAGGCGAAGCCGCGTGTACGGGGGCACGCTCGAAAGAGTGCGCGCCCTGCGGCGGTAGGCTCGACAGCGTCGGGTAGGGATGACCGTACCGGCGCTGACAACATGGCGATGACCTGGAGAGGAGCCCTGACCCAGGGTGAGCAAGCAGCCGACCACCACAGAGCTCGAGTGGACCGATCTGGACAAGCGGGCCGTCGACACCGCCCGAGTACTGGCCATGGATTCCGTGCAGAAGGTCGGCAACGGCCATCCCGGCACGGCCATGAGCCTGGCACCCGCGGCGTACCTGCTGTTCCAGAAGCTCATGCGGCACGACCCCGCCGACCCCGACTGGACCGGCCGGGACCGCTTCGTTCTCTCCGCCGGACATTCCAGTCTGACCCTCTACACGCAGCTCTACTACGCCGGATACGGCCTGGAGCTGGGCGACCTGGAGTCGTTCCGCACCTGGGGCTCGAAGACCCCGGGCCACCCGGAGTACGGCCACACCACGGGCGTGGAGACCACCACCGGGCCGCTGGGCCAGGGCGTGGCCAACGCGGTGGGCATGGCGATGGCCGCCCGCTACGAGCGCGGCCTGTTCGACCCGGACGCGGCGCCCGGCACCTCGCCGTTCGACCACACGGTGTGGGCCATCGCCGGCGACGGCTGCCTCCAGGAGGGCATCTCGGCCGAGGCGTCCTCGCTGGCCGGCCACCAGAAGCTCGGCAACCTGGTGCTGCTGTGGGACGACAACCACATCTCCATCGAGGGCGACACGGCGACCGCCGTCTCGGAGGACACCGTCCGGCGGTACGAGGCGTACGGCTGGCACGTGCAGCGGGTGGCGCCGCTGGAGAACGGCGACTTGGACCCGCAGGCGCTGTACGCGGCGCTGAAGGCGGCGCAGGAGGTCACCGACCGGCCGTCGTTCATCGCGGCCCGCTCGATCATCGCCTGGCCGGCCCCGCACGCGCAGAACACCGAGGCCGCGCACGGCTCGGCGCTGGGCGAGGAGGAGGTCGCGGCCACCAAGCGGGTGCTGGGCTTCGACCCGGACAAGCACTTCGACGTGGCCGACGAGGTCATCAACCACACCCGCGCGGTGGGCGAGCGCGGCCGCGACGCCCGTACCGAGTGGGAGAAGTCCTTCGCCGCCTGGCGCACCGCCAACCCGGAGCGCGCCGAGCTGTTCGACCGGATCGACTCCGGTGAGCTGCCCGCGGGCTGGGAGGACCACCTGCCGGTGTTCGAGCCCGGCAAGTCCCTGGCCACCAGGGCCGCTTCGGGCAAGGTGCTGGAGGCGCTGGGCCCGGTGGTCCCGGAGCTGTGGGGCGGCTCGGCCGACCTCGCCGGCTCCAACAACACCACGTTCGACAAGAACTCCTCCTTCCTCCCGGACGGCAACCCGCTGCCGGGCGCGCAGCCGTACGGCCGCACCGTGCACTTCGGCATCCGCGAGCACTCGATGGCCGCCGAGCTCAACGGCATCACCCTGCACGGCAACACCCGTGCGTACGGCGGCACGTTCCTGGTCTTCTCGGACTACATGCGCAACGCGGTCCGGCTGTCGGCCCTGATGCACCTGCCGGTGACGTACGTGTGGACGCACGACTCGATCGGCCTGGGCGAGGACGGCCCGACCCACCAGCCGGTGGAGCACCTGGCGAGCCTGCGGGCCATCCCGGGGCTGAACGTGGTGCGCCCGGCGGACGCCAACGAGACCGTCATCGCCTGGCGGGAGATCCTGCGCCGCTGGACCAAGGAGTACGGCAAGGGCGCCCCGCACGGCCTGGCGCTGACCCGGCAGGGCGTGCCGGTCTACGAGCGCAACGAGAACGCGGCGCGCGGCGGTTACGTCCTGGCCGAGGCCGAGGGCGGCGAGCCGCAGGTGATCCTCATCGGCACCGGTTCCGAGGTGCAGCTGGCGGTGGGCGCGCGGGAATTGCTGCAGGCCGAGGGCGTCCCCACCCGCGTGGTGTCGATGCCGTCGGTGGAGTGGTTCGAGGAGCAGGACCGGGACTACCGGGACAGCGTGCTGCCGCCGTCGGTGAAGGCACGGGTCGCGGTGGAGGCCGGCATCGGCCTGACCTGGTACCGGTTCGTGGGAGACGCCGGACGCATCGTCAGCCTGGAGCACTTCGGTGCCTCGGCCGACGCCAAGGTGCTCTTCCGGGAGTTCGGGTTCACCCCCGAGGCGGTGGCCGCCGCCGCGCGGGAATCTCTTGACACCGTTGGTCGCTGACGCAGGTAACGACTAGTAGGAGCACATCCCATGGCAGACGCACTGAAGCGCCTCTCCGACGAAGGCGTCGCGATCTGGCTGGACGACCTGTCGCGCAAGCGCATCACGTCCGGCAACCTGGCCGAACTCATCGACCAGCAGCACGTGGTGGGGGTCACCACCAACCCGTCGATCTTCCAGAAGGCGATCTCCCAGGGCGACGGTTACGACAAGCAGCTGGAGGACCTCGCGGCCCGCCGGCTCACCGTCGAGGAAGCCCTGCGGATGATCACCACCGCCGACGTCCGTGACGCCGCCGACATCCTGCGCCCGGTCTACGACGCGACCGACCACCAGGACGGCCGGGTCTCCATCGAGGTGGACCCGCGGCTGGCGCACGACACCCGGGCGACCATCGCCGAGGCCAAGCAGCTCGCCTGGCTGGTGGACCGCCCCAACACCCTGATCAAGATCCCGGCCACCCGCGAGGGCCTGGCCGCCATCGCCGACGTCACCGGCCGGGGCATCAGCGTCAACGTCACGCTGATCTTCTCGCTCCAGCGCTACCGCGAGGTGATGGACGCCTACCTCACCGGCCTGGAGAAGGCCAAGGCGGCCGGCCTGGACCTGAACGAGATCCACTCCGTGGCGTCCTTCTTCGTCTCCCGGGTGGACACCGAGGTCGACAAGCGCCTGGAGAAGATCGGCACCCCCGAGGCCAAGGCCCTGAAGGGCCACGCGGCCGTCGCCAACGCCCGCCTGGCGTACCAGGCGTACGAGGAGGTGTTCTCCTCCGAGCGCTGGCTCGCCCTGGAGAAGGCCGGCGCCAACAAGCAGCGCCCGCTGTGGGCCTCCACCGGCGTGAAGGACCCCGCGTACCCGGCCGACCTCTACGTCTACGAGCTGGTCGCGCCGAACACGGTCAACACCATGCCGGAGGCGACCCTGGAGGCCGTCACGCGGCAGGACCGCATCAACGGCGACCGGGTGTTCGGCAGCTACGAGCAGGCCCGCGCCGACCTCGACGCACTCGAGGCGCTCGGCATCTCGTACGACGACGTCGTCCAGGTCCTCGAGGACGAGGGCGTGGAGAAGTTCGAGTCCGCGTGGAACGAACTGCTGGACTCCACCCGGGCGGAACTCGAGCGGCTCGCACCTGCGGAGGCGTGAGGTGACCACCCCGACCAACACTTCGGCGCAGGGCGCGGGCGGCCCGGCGGACAACCCGCTGCGCGACCCGCTGGACCGCCGGCTGCCGCGCATCGCCGGGCCCTCCGGCCTGGTGATCTTCGGCGTCACCGGTGACCTGTCCCGCAAGAAGCTGATGCCCGCGGTGTACGACCTGGCCAACCGCGGTCTGCTGCCGCCGGGCTTCGCCCTGGTCGGCTTCGCCCGCCGCGACTGGGCGGACGAGGACTTCGCGCAGGTCGTGCACGACTCCGTCAAGGAGCACGCCCGCACCCCCTTCCGCGAGGAGGTGTGGCAGCAGCTCGCCGAGGGCATGCGGTTCGTGCCCGGCGAGTTCGACGACGACAAGGCGTTCGAGACGCTGAAGTCCACGATCGAGGGCCTGGACAAGGCCCGCGGCACCGGCGGCAACTTCGCCTTCTACCTCTCGGTGCCGCCGCGGTTCTTCCCCGACGTGGTGCAGCAGCTGAAGAAGCACGGCCTGTCGCAGGGCAACGGCGACTCCTGGCGGCGTGCCGTCATCGAGAAGCCGTTCGGCCACGACCTGGCCAGCGCCCAGCAGCTCAACCGGATCGTGCACGACGTGTTCCCGCCGGAGCAGGTCTTCCGCATCGACCACTACCTGGGCAAGGAGACCGTCCAGAACATCCTGGCGCTGCGGTTCGCCAACACCATGTACGAGCCGATCTGGAACCGGTCCTACGTGGACCACGTGCAGATCACCATGGCCGAGGACATCGGCATCGGCGGCCGCGCCGGGTACTACGACGGAATCGGCGCCGCCCGGGACGTCATCCAGAACCACCTGCTGCAGCTGCTCGCGCTGACCACCATGGAGGAGCCCGGCTCCTTCCACCCCAAGGCGCTCACCGCGGAGAAGCTGAAGGTGCTCGGCGCCGTGGTGCTGCCGGAGGACCTGGGCAAGCACACCGTGCGCGCGCAGTACACGCACGCCTGGCAGGGCGGCGAGGAGGTGCTCGGCTACCTGGAGGAGGAGGGCATCGACTCCAAGTCCAAGACCGACACCTACGCGGCGATCAAGCTGGAGATCAACAACCGGCGCTGGGCGGGCGTTCCGTTCTACCTGCGCACCGGCAAGCGGCTGGGCCGCCGGGTCACCGAGATCGCGGTGGTCTTCAAGCGGGCCCCGTACCTGCCGTTCGAGTCCGGCGCCACCGAGGAGCTGGGACAGAACGCGCTGGTCATCCGGGTGCAGCCGGACGAGGGCGTGACCGTGCGGTTCGGCTCGAAGGTGCCGGGCACCTCCACCGAGGTGCGGGACGTGACGATGGACTTCGCGTACGGCGAGTCCTTCACCGAGTCCAGCCCGGAGGCGTACGAGCGGCTCATCCTCGATGTGCTGCTGGGCGACGCGAACCTCTTCCCGCGCCACCAGGAGGTCGAGCTGTCCTGGAACATCCTCGACCCGATAGAGGAGTACTGGGACAAGCACGGCAGGCCCGCGCAGTACGCGGCGGGCACCTGGGGTCCGGCAGAGGCGGACGAGATGCTCGCACGAGACGGCAGGAGCTGGCGCCGGCCATGAAGATCGACCTGACGGACACCACGTCCGCGAAGATCAACACAGGACTGATCCAGGCCCGGCGGGCGATCGGCACCCCGGCGGTCGGCATGGTGCTGACCCTCGTCATCGTCACCGACGAGGGCAGCGCCTACGACGCGCTCAAGGCGGCCACCGAGGCGTCCAAGGAACACCCCTCGCGGATCCTGGTCGTCATCAAGCGGCCCGGCCGCTCGCCGCGGGACCGGGCGCTGGCCCGGCTCGACGCGGAGGTGCTGGTCGGCTCCGAGGCCGGCACCGGCGAGACGGTGGTGCTGCGGCTGCACGGCGAACTCGCGAACCACGCCGAGTCCGTGGTGCTGCCGTTGCTCCTGCCCGACGCCCCGGTGGTGGTCTGGTGGCCGGAGGACGGCCCGGACAACCCGTCGGCGGACCCGCTGGGCCGGCTCGGCCAGCGCCGGATCACCGACGCGGCCGCGTCCGAGGACCCGGTGGCGGCGCTCGGCCTGCGGGCCGACACGTACGCCCCCGGCGACACGGACCTGGCCTGGACCCGGATCACCGGCTGGCGCTCGATGCTGGCCGCGGCCCTGGACCAGAAGCACACCGCGATCTCCAAGGCCGTCGTGGAGGGCGAGGCGTACAACCCGAGTACGGAGCTGCTGGCGCTGTGGCTGGCCGACCGGCTCGGAGTGCCGGTGGAGCGCAAGGTCTCCGCCGGGCCCGGGATCACCGGGGCGCGGCTGACGGTCGAGGACGGCGACATCTGCCTGGACCGGCCGGACGGCTCGCTCGCCGAGCTGGCGATGCCGGGCCAGCCGGACCGGCACGTGGCGCTCAAGCGGCGGGAGACCTCCGAGCTGATCGCCGAGGAGCTGCGCCGGCTCGACCCGGACGACATCTACCGGTCGACCGTGCAGTTCGGCATAAAGCACCTGGTCGGGCAGCCGGGCGAGGAGTCGGTGACCCCGTCGCCGGCGGCCAGCCGCGCGACCCCGTCGTCGAAGAAGGCGGCCCCTGCGGCGGCTTCCAAGGGCGGCGGGAAGAACGGCGCCTCCGGCAAGGCGGCGGACGCCTCCGGATCCGCCGCGGACAAGGCGAAGTCGGCGGATTGAGGTCGAAGTGAGTACGCCACAGGTGGTCGTCCACCGTGACAAGGAACTGATGGCACGCGCCGCGGCGGCCCGGCTGATCACGAAAATCGTGGACGCCCAGGCCGCCCGGGGCGTCGCCTCGGTGGTGCTGACCGGCGGGCGCAACGGCAACGGCCTGCTGGCCGCGCTCGCCGAGTCCCCGGCCCGCGACGCGGTGGACTGGTCACGGCTCGACCTGTGGTGGGGCGACGAGCGCTTCCTGCCCGAGGGCGACCCCGAGCGCAACGTCACCCAGGCCCGTACGGCACTGCTGGACGCCGTCCCGGTCGACCCGCGGCGGGTGCACCCGATGCCCGCCGCGGGCGCCGCCTACGGCTCCGACGCGGACGCGGCGGCCGCCGCCTACGCCGGGGAGCTGGCGGCGTCGGCCGGGCCGGAGGACCACGGCGACGTGCCCACCTTCGACGTCCTGCTGCTCGGGGTGGGCCCGGACACCCACGTGGCGTCCCTCTTCCCCGAGCACCCCGGCGTCCGGGAGACCGAGCGCACGGTCGTCGGCGTCCACGGCGCCCCCAAGCCGCCCCCCACCCGCATCTCCCTCACCCTCCCCGCGATCCGCGCGGCCCGCGAGGTGTGGCTCCTCGCCGCCGGTGAGGACAAGGCGGGCGCGGTCGCGGTCGCCCTGAGTGCGCCCGGCGAAGTTCAGGCTCCCGCCTCGGGGGCCCGCGGGCGAGCCCGCACCCTCTGGCTCCTCGACCGCGCGGCCGCCGTCAAGCTGCCGCCGCAGCTTTACCCGCCTGCTTCCGCGTAAGAGGGTTCGCTTCCAAGGCCCGCCCGGCGGCGGGCGGTTCGCCCGGAATACCTAGGGGCGCGGGGGTCCGTGCGCGCTGCGGTTCGCCGGGGATACCCAGGGGCGCGGGGAACTGCGCGAGCAACCGGCCACCGGCTGGGGGTACCCCCAGGCCGAAGGCTCTGGGGGAGGTCCGGACACGACAGCGACTGCCCCTCCGGGACGGTGACGACCCGCGGGTCGCGTCGTGGCCGGTCGCGCAGTTCCCCGCGCCCCTCAAGGCAAGCTCTTCCGAATCGTCAACGTCCACGCAGCGTGCGGTACTTGGAAACAAGCGCTGAGGTGGACGCGTCGAGCCCGGCCACGTCCGCGCCCTCCGTGAGCGCGGGTTCGACCCGCTTGGCGAGGACCTTGCCGAGCTCGACCCCCCACTGGTCGAAGGAGTCGATGTTCCAGACGGCGCCCTGAACAAAGACCTTGTGCTCGTAGAGGGCGATGAGCTGCCCGAGCACGGAAGGCGTCAGCTCGGACGCGAGGATCGTCGTCGTGGGGTGATTCCCGCGGAACGTCTTGTGCGGCACGAGCTCCTCGGAAACGCCCTCGGCGCGCACCTCCTCGGGGGTCTTGCCGAAGGCCAGCGCCTGGGTCTGGGCGAAGAAGTTGGCCATGAGCAGGTCGTGCTGCCCGGCGAAGGGGCCGAGTTCGGCGATGGGCCGGGCGAAGCCGATGAAGTCGGCCGGGATGAGCTTGGTGCCCTGGTGGATGAGCTGGTAATAGGCGTGCTGCCCGTTGGTGCCGGGCGTGCCCCAGACCACCGGGCCGGTCTGCCAGGCGACGGGGTTGCCGTCGCGGTCGACCGACTTGCCGTTGGACTCCATGTCCAGCTGCTGGAGGTAGGCGGTGAAGCGGCTGAGGTAGTGGCTGTAGGGCAGGACGGCGTGCGACTGGGCGTCGTGGAAGTTGCCGTACCAGATGCCGAGCAGGCCCATCAGGAGCGGGGCGTTGTGCTCCGGCGGGGCGGTGCGGAAGTGCTCGTCGACCAGGTGGAAGCCGGCCAGCATCTCGCGGAACCGGTCCGGGCCGATCGCCAGCATCAGCGACAGGCCGATCGCGGAGTCGTACGAGTAGCGGCCGCCGACCCAGTCCCAGAACTCGAACATGTTCTGCGTGTCGATGCCGAACTCGGCGACCTTCTCGGCGTTGGTGGACAGCGCCACGAAGTGCTTGGCCACCGCGTCCTCGCCGGCGCCGAGCCGGGCGAGCAGCCACTGCCGGGCGGAGGTGGCGTTGGTGATGGTCTCGATGGTGGTGAAGGTCTTGGAGGCGATGACGAACAGCGTCTCGGCCGGGTCCAGGTCGCGGACCGCCTCGTGCAGGTCGGCGCCGTCCACGTTGGACACGAAACGGACCGTCAGGTCGCGGTCGGTGTACGAGCGCAGGACCTCGTACGCCATGGCCGGGCCCAGATCGGAGCCGCCGATGCCGATGTTGACGACGTTGCGGATCCGCTTGCCGGTGTGGCCGGTCCACTCGCCGCTGCGCACCCGGTCGGCGAACTGCGTCATCTTGTAGAGCACGGCGTGCACGCCCGGGACGACGTTCTCCCCGTCGACCTCGACGGTGGCCGACTGCGGGGCGCGCAGGGCGGTGTGCAGCACCGCGCGGTTCTCGGTGATGTTGATCCGGTCGCCGCGGAACATCGCGTCGCGGAGCTCGAACACGCCGGTGGCGGCGGCCAGTTCGCGCAGCAGCCGGAGCGTCTCGTCGGTGACCAGGTGCTTGGACCAGTCCAGGTGGAGGTCGCCGACCTGGAGGGTGTAGCGGCCGGCCCGCTCGGGGTCGCGGTCGAACAGGTCCCGCAGATGGGTGCCGGCCAGCTCGTCACGGTGCTTGGCCAGCGCGTGCCATTCGGGGCGCTGGTCGGGCCTGGTGGTGGCCTGGGCGTTGCTTTCGGACATCAGTCCACTTCTCCTCGTCCTCGCTGCGAGACCAAACTAATTGATGAGGCAGTGGAACGAGTTCCGCGACCCCCCGGCGCCGTCAGAAGCCGCCGCGGTGCAGCCGGTCCCCGTACGCCTGTTCCAGCACCACGTTGCGCTCGTGGCCGCCGGGCAGGTTGGCGGAGACGTACACCGGGGCCTGCTTGCCCTCGGCGGTCAGGGTGCCGACCGCTTCGGCGACCACCATCTGCACCAGCAGCGCGGAGGTGATGGTGGAGACCCCGCACAGGGCGCCCCCGTCCGGCAGCGGGAGCAGGGCGTCGCCGGCCGGGGCGCAGTTGTCCAGTACGGCGTCGGCGAGGTCGGCCAGCCGCTTGCCGCTGGGGTGCAGCGCGGGCACCGCGTGGGTGTGGGCGAGCGAGGTCAGCGCGACCAGCTTGTGCCCGGCCTCCTTGACGTGCAGGGCCATGTCCACGATGGAGTTGTTGACCCCGGAGTTGGAGACGATGACGAACAGGTCCTGGGGGCGCGGCTCGGCCAGTTCGTACAGCCGCCGGGCCAGGCCCGGGGAGCGCTCCAGCAGCGGGTCGGTGAGGACGGAGCGGTCCTCGCCACCGCGCAGCACCAGGTCGGACAGGCCGATCCGGTTGGTGGGGATGAGGCCGCCGGCCCGGCCCACGATCTCCAGCACGGTGGCCTGCGAGTGCCCGGTGCCGAAGCCGTGGATCACCCCGTCGGCGGCCACGCAGTCGGCGAACAGCCGCCCGGCGGCGGCCACCGAGTCCGTGTTCGCCGCGATCGCCCGGTCGACCGCCGCGCGCCCCTCCTCGGCGAACCGCGCCGCGCTGATCTCTTCCTGACCGGCCATGCCCGCTCCTGGTGTCCTGTGCCTGTGGGAATGATCTCCGGTTCAATGAACCCATCGATCGACGGCTCGATGAAACAATGAACCAAGCAGAAGCGTCAACACGGACGGCTGCGCCGGGCCCCGGCGGGCATGAGGTCGCGGCCCTGGTCTCCGGGCACCCGCCGGAACCTGCGGGGCCGCCGTCCTCAGTCCGTCCCGACGGGCAACTGCGCGGCCAGGGCCGCCGCGCCGGCCGCGCCGTCCGTGACCGGGAAGATGCGCAGGCGGTGCCGGCCGAGTCGGTCGGTCACCCGGTCCAGCAGCGGGCCGCCGGGGCCGAGCAGGCCGCCGGTGACCACCAGGGGTTCGCCGGGCTCGGGCCGCAGCGCCGCCACCGTGCCGGCCAGCAGGTCCGCGGCCCGGTCCAGCAGGTGCAGGGCCACCGTGTCGCCCGCCGCCGCACAGGCCACCACAGCCGTACTCAGCCGGGCGAGCTGCGCGGGCGGCCGGGCGTACGCGTGCGCGACGATCGCCTCGGCCAACGCGAACCGCCCGGCGGCGTCCGGCGGCACGGTCCGGCCCCCGGATCGGGCGGCCTCCTCCCCGGCCTCCGGCAGGTGATGCGCGGCCACCGCCGTGACCAGGGAGGTCCAGGGGCCGCGGCCGTCCAGGGCTTCCAGGGCGGCGCGGACCGCGTGGGCGCCGAGCCAGTAGCCGCTGCCTTCGTCGCCGAGGAGCCAGCCGTGGCCGTCGACCACGCGGGAGCGGCGGCGGCCGGTGAGGCGGGCGGCGATCGCGCCGGTCCCGGCGATGAGGACCAGCCCGTCGGCGGGGGCGCCGGGGGCGGCGGCCAGGGCGACGTCGATGTCGCCGCCGACGTCGACCACGGCGCCGGTGATGCCGTGCGCCGCGACGGCGTCCCGCAGGCAGGACAGCGCCAGGCCGCGCCCGCGTTCGGGGCCGAGCCCGGCGGTGGCCCCGGCGAACCCGCCGTAGACCGCGCGCACCCGGTCGCGCAGCGCCTCGGGCACGGCCCCTGCGACGGCCTGCGCCAGGTGCAGGGTCAGTTCGGCGCGCGGGACGCTGAGCGCGTTGCCCGGGCCGCCGGTGCCGCGGCCGAGCACGGTGCCGTCGGGTGCGGCCAGGCAGGCCCGGCTGCGGGTGCCGCCTGCGTCGACCCCGATCACCAGGTCGTGGCTGTAGATTTCATTCATCGACACGCATGGTGGTTGATAGATTCATTCACGCACAAGTCCGTCGGCCACGGGTCCCGGCCCCGGAGGGAGTCCCCATGATCACCGCCCGGATCCGCGCCGAACTCCCGCGGATGTCCGGCTCCCTGCGCAAGGTGGGCGAGCTGGTGCTGGCCGACCCGGCCGCGGCCACCCACAGCTCCGCGGCCGAGCTGGGGCGCCGCACCGGCACCTCGCAGGCCACCGTGACCCGTTTCTGCCGTGCGCTGGGCCTGGAGTCGTACCAGCATCTGCTGATCGAGCTGGCGCAGGAGCAGGGCCGGGCCGAGGCCGCGGACCGGCCGGCCGCGCTCGGCCCGCGGATCGGGCCGGACGACGACCTGGAGCACGTCATCGCGGTGGTCGCGGAGGCCGATCTGCGGGCCCTGCGGCACACCGCCGAGCAGTTGGACCGGCAGGCGCTGGAACAGGCCGCACAGGCGCTCGCCGGGGCCCGCAGGATCGACGTGTACGGGGTGGGCGGCTCGGGGACCGTGGCGCACGAGGCGCAGGCCCGGCTGTTCGGGATCGGCGCGGCCGTGCACGCCTGGACCGAGGTGCACGCGGCGGAGACCTCAGCGGCCCTGCTGACGCCCGCGGACGCGGTGCTGGCGGTCTCGCACTCGGGCACCACCCGGGAGGTCCTGGAGCCGCTGCTGCTGGCCGCCGAGCGCGGCGCCACCACCATCGCGGTCACCGGCGACCCGCGCTCCCCGGTCGCCCGCGCGGCATCCGTCGCCCTCACCTCGTTCTCCGGCGAGACCAGCTTCCGGCACGGCAGCTTCGGCACCCGGCACTCGGTGCTGCTGCTGGTGGACTGCCTGTACGCGCGCGTGGCACAGCTGACCTACGAACGGGCCACCGCCTCCATCGCGCTGACCTCCCACATCGCCGGCGCCCACGCGGTCCGCCCGCGCGGCCGGTGAAAGGGCCCGCCGCGGCATGAAGCCCGGGGTCCGCGACATGCGACACACCCCGCCGCCGGATGAGCCGGGGACGGGGTGCGTACGGGGTTGCTAGATCTCGCCGCGGAGCTTGGCGAGGGCTTCGGCGAGGATCGCCTCGCCGTCGGCCGCCGAGCGGCGCTCCCGTACGTACGCCAGGTGCGTCTTGTACGGCTCGGTCCGCGGGGGGGCCGGCGGGTTCTCCTCGTCCTGCCCGGCCGGGAAGCCGCAGCGGGGGCAGTCCCAGGTCTCGGGGATCTGCGCGTCGCTGGCGAAGCTCGGCTGGGTCTCGTGCCCGTTCGAGCACCAGAAGGAGATCCGCAGGCGCGGTGCGGATTCGCCGCGCTCGGCCTCGCCCATCGGCCCCGCTCCGACCCGACTGCCACGGATCGCGTTCCCACTTGCCACGGTCGTAACTCCCTGCGTGATGGTGCTGCGAGGTCGTCCAGTGTATGGAGGCCGGCTCGCCCCCGCGTACGCGGGGAAGAGGGCACGGTATCCCAGGACGCCGCTCCATGATAAGTCGCGTGCGCGACGGGGCGTCAGTTCCGCGCGCGGGCAGCCGAATCGGTCCGGCCGGTTCCGTACCGGCCGGACGGTCTCACTTGTTGAACTTCATCACCAGGCCGAGTACGACAATGCACACAAACCACAGCAGACCGATCACGATGGTGATCCGGTCGAGGTTGCGCTCCGCCACCGAAGAACCGCCGACGGAGGACTGCATACCGCCGCCGAACATGTCCGACAGACCGCCGCCCTTCCCCTTGTGCATCAGCACGAGCAGCAGGAGCAGCAGGCTGAAGATGATGAGGGCGATGGAGAACCCGATGACCACGGCTGGACCAACTCTCTCGACTACATGACGGCACTACATGACTACGCAGCGGGACCGCGAACCGTGTGGCACCACGGTTCCGGCCCCGTCAGCGTACTTCACCGGCTCCCGGAGTTCACTGGTCGCGGAAGCGCACGATCTTGACGAATTCCTCGGCGTCCAGCGAAGCGCCTCCCACCAGGGCGCCGTCAATGTCCGGCTTCGCCATGATTTCCGCCACATTGCCCGCCTTGACCGAGCCGCCGTACTGGATGCGGACCTGGTCGGCCAGGTCCTGCGAGTACAGCTCGGCGACCTTGCCGCGGATCGCCGCGCAGACCTCCTGGGCGTCGTCGGAGCCGCAGACCTTGCCGGTCCCGATGGCCCAGACCGGCTCGTAGGCGATCACGATCGACGCGGCCTGCTCGGCCGGGATGTCCTTCAGACCGCCCTCGACCTGGGCGAGCGTGTGCGTGACGTGGTTGCCCGCCTCGCGGACCTCCAGTTCCTCGCCGACGCACAGGATCGGGGTCAGGCCGTGCTTGAAGGCCGCCTTGACCTTGGCGTTCACCACCGGCTCGTTCTCGCCGTGGTACTGCCGCCGCTCCGAGTGGCCGATCGTGACGTACGTGCACTTCAGCTTGGCCAGCATCGGTCCGGAGATCTCGCCGGTGTAGGCGCCGGAGTCGTACGCGGAGATGTCCTGCGCGCCGTACTTGATCTTCAGCTTGTCGCCGTCGACCAGGGTCTGCACCGAGCGCAGGTCGGTGAAGGGGGGCAGGACCGCGACCTCGACCGCGTCGTAGTCCTTGTCGTTCAGGCCGAAGGCGAGCTTCTGGACGTGGGCGATGGCCTCGAGGTGGTTGAGGTTCATCTTCCAGTTGCCCGCCATCAGCGGGGTGCGGGTGCTCTGCTGCGTCATTGTCGGTCTGTTCTCCAGGCTCGTGGTCGGGCGTCAGTCCTCGAGGGCGGCAAGGCCGGGCAGGGTCTTGCCCTCGAGGTACTCCAGGCTGGCGCCGCCGCCGGTGGAAATATGGCCGAAAGCGTTCTCGTCGAAGCCGAGGATGCGGACGGCCGCGGCCGAGTCGCCGCCGCCGACGACGGTGAAGGCCGGGGAGTCGATCAGCGCCTGGGCGACCGCGCGGGTGCCGTCGGCGAAGTCCGGGTGCTCGAAGACGCCCATCGGGCCGTTCCAGAACACGGTGGCCGCGTCGGCGATCTTGGCGGCGAACAGCTTGCGGGACTCCGGGCCGATGTCCAGGCCCAGCACGTCCGCCGGGATCGCGGTCACCGGGGCGACGACCGGGTTGGCCGGGGCCTTGGTCTTCAGGTCCGGGAACTCGATGTCGCCGACCACGTCGACCGGCAGCACGAACTCCACGCCGCGGGCCTCGGCCCGCTCCAGGTACTCGGTGACCGCCGCGAGCTGGTCCTCCTGGAGCAGGCTCTTGCCGACCTCGTGGCCCTGGGCCTTGAGGAAGGTGAAGAGCATGCCGCCGCCGACCAGGATCCGGTCGGCCTTCTCCAGCAGGTGGTCGATCACCCCGAGCTTGTCGGAGACCTTGGAGCCGCCGAGCACCACCACGTACGGGCGCGCGACGTCCTCGGTGAGCTTCTTGAGCACGCCCACCTCGGTGGCGATCAGGCCCCCGGCGGCGTGCGGCAGCCGGGCCGGCAGGTCGTAGACCGAGGCGTGCTTGCGGTGCACCGCGCCGAAGCCGTCGCCGACGTAGGCGTCGGCCAGTTCCGCGAGCCGGTCGGCGAACGCGCCGCGCTCGGCGTCGTCCTTGGCGGTCTCGCCGGCGTTGAAGCGCAGGTTCTCCAGCAGCGCGACCTGCCCGTCGGCCAGGCCCTCGACGGTGGCGCGGGCGCTGTCGCCGACCGTGTCGGCGGCGAAGGCCACGTCGGTGCCCAGCAGCTCACCGAGCCGCGCGGCCACCGGCGCCAGCGAGAACTGCGGGTCGGGCGCGCCCTTGGGACGGCCCAGGTGCGAGGCCACGATCACCTTGGCGCCGGCCTCGGCGAGCCGCTTGACGGTGGGGACGGCGGCACGGATCCGGCCGTCGTCGGTGATGGTCTCGCCGGCCAGCGGGACGTTGAGGTCGGCGCGGACGAACACCCGCTTGCCCGCGACCTGCCCCGCGGCGAGGAGGTCGTCGATCGTCTTCATGTGGGTCTCTCCTGAGGACGCGTGAGTACGAGTACGGACGGCACGGACCCGGCCCCTCAGGCCCCCGCGGGTGCTCGGCGGAAGCCGGGACAGGGCCGTGCTGCGCGCGGACGCGGAACAGGGCCCGGGAGGCGCGTCGTCGCGCCTCTCCGGGCCCTGTCCCTCACATCGCCGTGCGCGGTGGATACGTGATCTGCGCGAGTCGCGCGATCAGAGCCGGCCGCCGACGTAGACCGTCAGGTCCACCAGGCGGTTGGAGTAGCCCCACTCGTTGTCGTACCAGCCGATGACCTTCACGGACTTGCCCTGGACCATGGTCAGGGACGAGTCGAAGGTGCACGAGGCCGGGGTGTTGACGATGTCCGAGGAGACGATCGGGTCCTCGGTGTACTCCAGCAGGCCCTTGAGCTCGCCCTCGGCCGCCTTCTGGAAGGCCGCGTTGACCTCGTCCTTGGTGACCTCGCGCTCCAGGTCGACCACCAGGTCGGTGACCGAACCGGTGGGCACCGGCACCCGCATGGCCAGGCCGTCCAGCTTGCCGGCCAGCTCCGGGATGACCAGCGCGGTGGCCTTCGCGGCACCGGTGGTGGTCGGGATGATGTTCTCCGCGGCGGCCCGGGCGCGACGCAGGTCCTTGTGCGGGAAGTCCAGGATGCGCTGGTCGTTGGTGTACGCGTGGACGGTCGTCATCAGACCCTTGACGATGCCGAAGTTCTCCAGCAGCACCTTGGCCATCGGCGCCACGCAGTTCGTGGTGCAGGACGCGTTGGAGATGATGTGGTGGCTCGCGGGGTCGTACTTCTCCTGGTTGACGCCCATGACGATGGTGATGTCCTCGTCCTTGGCGGGCGCCGAGATGATGACCTTCTTCGCGCCGCCGGCGATGTGCTTGCCGGCGTCGGCGGCCTTGGTGAAGATGCCGGTGGACTCGATCACGATGTCGACGCCCAGCTCGCCCCACGGCAGCGCGGCCGGGTCGCGCTCGGCGAGCACCTTGATGGTGTGGCCGTCCACCGTGATGGTGTCCTCGGTGTGGGTCACCTGGGCCTTGAGGCGGCCCAGGATGGTGTCGTACTTCAGCAGGTGCGCGGTGGTCGCGGTGTCACCAAGGTCGTTGACAGCCACGATCTCGATGTCCGCGCCCTGCTCCAGGATGGCGCGGAAGAAGTTACGACCGATACGGCCAAAGCCGTTGATGCCTACCCGGATCGTCACGAACCGATCTCCTCGCTCAGTCGCCGGAGTCCGTTTCTCCGGCTCGCATAATGATGTCCCCGACCAGAACTGAGCCTACCCGCCCCGGGGGGACGCTGCCGCGTAGGGGCGCGGTTCTCCGGGGTACCTGTAGGGGCGCGGGGAACTGCGCGCGCCACCGGCCACCGGCCGGTGGTCCGGACGCGACAGCAACTGCCCCTTCGGGCCGGTGGCGACGCGCGCCACGGAATGGGGTTGCGCGCGCAGTTCCCCGCGCCCCTTGGGTATCCCCGACGAACCGTAATCCCGAAAAGTCAGCCCACCATCTCGTCGGTGAGGTTCGCCTCGGTGCCGGGGAGACCGAGGTCGGACGCTCGCTTGTCGGCCATGGCAAGGAGCCGCCGGATCCGTCCGGCCACCGCATCCTTCGTGAGCGGGGGCTCCGCGAGGGAGCCGAGTTCTTCGAGAGACGCCTGCTTGTGGTCCATGCGCAAGCGCCCCGCCGCGGCGAGGTGCTCGGGGACGTCGTCCCCGAGGATTTCGAGGGCGCGGGCGACACGCGCGCCGGCCGCGACGGCCGCCCGCGCCGAACGGCGCAGGTTCGCGTCGTCGAAGTTGGCGAGCCGATTCGCGGTGGCCCGCACTTCGCGCCGCATGCGGCGCTCCTCCCAGGCCAGGACGGAATCGTGCGCGCCCAGCCGCGTCAGCAGCGCGCCGATCGCGTCACCGTCACGGACGACGACCCGGTCCACGTTGCGTACCTCGCGGGCCTTGGCCGGGATCTGCAGCCGGCGGGCGGCGCCGACCAGGGCGAGGGCGGCCTCGGGGCCGGGGCAGGTCACCTCCAGGGAGGAGGAGCGGCCGGGTTCGGTGAGGGAGCCGTGGGCGAGGAAGGCTCCGCGCCAGGCGGCCTCGGCGTCGCAGGTGGCGCCGGAGACGACCTGCGGGGGCAGGCCGCGGATCGGGCGGCCGCGGCCGTCGACCAGGCCGGTCTGCCGGGCGAGCTGGTCGCCGCCGGCCACCACGCGCACCACGTACCGGCTGCCGCGGCGCAGCCCGCCGGGGGCCATCACCACCAGGTCCGAGGAGTGGCCGAAGATCTCCAGGATGTCCTTGCGCAGCCGCCGGGCGGCGATTCCGGTGTCGAGCTCGGCCTCGATGACGATCCGGCCGCTCACCAGGTGGAGTCCGCCGGCGAACCGCAGGACCGACGAGACCTCGGCCTTGCGGCAACACGTCCGGGTGACGGGGAGGCGGGAGATCTCGTCCTTCACCGCTGCGGTCATCGCCATGGGCCGATCCTTCCACGCATTCGAAAAACACGGTCGTACGCGGCAGCCAACAGCTCCGGATCGTGCCGCGGCCCGTCGGGGGCGGCGACCCGCGCCAGTTCGACCGTACCCCCCAACCGCTGGGCGGCCTCGGCGAGACTGTCGCGATCGGGTACGGCGGCCTCGTCGGCGAGAACCACGTCGATGGTGAGTTTAGGGGCGTGTCGCCCCAAAACCTCCAAGTGACGCTGCGGAGAAAATCCTTCCGTCTCGCCCGGCTGGGGCGCGAGGTTGAGGGTGAGCACCCGGCGGGCCCTGGTGGTCATCAGGGCCTCGGCGAGTTCGGGCACCAGCAGGTGCGGGATGACCGAGGAGAACCAGGAACCGGGGCCGAGCACCACCCAGTCGGCGTCCAGCACGGCCTGCACCGCCTCGGGCACGGCGGGCGGGTCGGCCGGCACCACCTGCACCTCCTGCACCTCGCCGGGGGTGAGCGCCACGTTGGCCTGGCCGCAGACGGTGGAGATCACGTCGGGCTTGTCCGGGTCGTGGCCGCGTACCACGGCGTGCAACTCGAGCGGGACGGCGGACATGGGCAGCACCCGGCCGTGCGCGCCGAGCAGCCGGCCGACCCATTCCAACGCGGCCACCTCGTCGTTGAGCAGTTCCCACAGCGCGACGATCAGCAGATTGCCGACCGCGTGGTCGTGCAGGTCGCCCTCGCTGACGAAGCGGTGCTGGATGACCCGGGCCCAGGTGCGGCCCCAGTCGTCGTCCCCGCACAGCGCGGCCAGGGCCTTGCGCAGGTCGCCTGGCGGCAGCACGCCCATCTCGGCGCGCAGCCGCCCGCTGGAGCCGCCGTCGTCGGCGACGGTGACCACCGCGGTCAGGTCGCCGGTGATGCGGCGCAGCGCCGCGAGGGAGGCGGACAGTCCGTGGCCGCCGCCGAGGGCGACCACCTTCGGCGGCACCCCGGCGCGGCGGGCCGTGTCCCGGCGCCGCCGCCGTCCCGTCATGATCACTCGCGCCCCATGTCCCTGTGCACCGTCACCGTCTCCACTCCGTCCGCCGCCAGCCGGGCCGCCAGCCGTTCCGACATCGCCACGCTGCGGTGCTTGCCGCCGGTGCAGCCCACCGCGATCGTCACGTACCGCTTGCCCTCCCGGCGGTAGCCGGCGGCGATGATGTGCAGCAGCTCGGCGTACCGGTCCAGGAACTCCTTGGCGCCGGGCTGGTTGAACACGTACGTGGCCACCTCGTCGTTGAGCCCGGTGAAGGGCCGCAGCTCCGGCACCCAGTGCGGGTTGGGCAGGAAGCGGCAGTCCACCACCAGGTCGGCGTCGACGGGCAGCCCGTACTTGTATCCGAACGACATCACGGTGGCCCGGAGTTCCTGCTCCTCCTCGCCGGCGAACTGGGCGTCCAGCTTGGCCCGCAGTTCGTGCACGTTGAGGCTGGAGGTGTCGATCACCAGGTCCGCGTCGCCGCGCAGCTCACGCAGCAGGTCGCGCTCGGCGGCGATGCCGTCCACGATGCGGCCCGAGCCCTGGAGCGGGTGCGGGCGGCGGACCGACTCGAACCGGCGGACCAGGGCGTCGTCGGACGCCTCCAGGTAGATCACCCGGCGCTTGACGCCCTTGGTGTCCAGGTCGGCCAGCGACTCGCGGAGGTTGTCGAAGAAGCGGCGGCCGCGCACGTCCACGACGACCGCGATCCGCGCCACGTTCCCCTGCGAGCGGGCGCCGAGGTCGACCATGGTGGGGATGAGGGCCGGCGGGAGGTTGTCGACCACGAACCAGCCGAGGTCCTCCAGACACTTGGCCGCGGTGCTGCGGCCGGCGCCGGACATGCCGGAGATGATCACCAGTTCGGGGATGGCCTCCATGGCCTCGCCCGCTCCGCCACTGGTCATATGGATGCTGTCCTGTTCGTCCTGCTGCTCGCTCATGTGCTCTTCCCCCGATGATCGGACGGGACCGCCCCGGGCGGCATCCCGTCGTCCTGTTCGATGATCTCTCCGGTCGCGGTGTTCACGGCGGGTGCGGCCGGGGCCGCCGCGGCCAGCGCCGCGGCGACGGTCTCGGCGGTGCGCCGGCCGACCCCGGGCACCTGGCAGATCTCCTCGACGGTCGCCGCCCGCAGCCGCTTCAGCGATCCGAAGTGCTTGAGCAGGGCCTGCTTGCGGGTCTCGCCCAGGCCCGGGACCGCGTCCAGCGCCCCGGCCTTCATCGACTTCGACCGCTTGCTGCGCTGGTAGGTGATGGCGAACCGGTGCGCCTCGTCGCGCACCCGCTGGAGCAGATAGAGCCCCTCGCTGGTGCGGGGCAGGATCACCGGGTCGTCCTGGCCGGGCAGCCAGACCTCCTCCAGCCGCTTGGCCAGCCCGCACACGGCCACGTCGTCTATGCCCAGTTCCTCCAGCGCCCGGGTGGCCGCGGCCACCTGCGGCTGGCCGCCGTCCACCACCACGAGCTGCGGCGGGTAGGCGAACTTGCGGGGCCGGCCGGTCTCCGGGTCGATGGGACCGCCGATCGGCTCGTCGTCGGACCCGCCCGCGGACTCCCCGTCCGGTCCGGCGACGAGGCCGCCGTTGCCTCCGGCGTTCCCGTCGTCGCCCGGGTCGCCGTCCTGCTCCTCCCATTCGCTGGTGCGCTGCTTCTCCTGGAGGTAGCGGCGGAAGCGGCGGGAGATCACCTCGTGCATGGCGCGCACGTCGTCCTGGCCGGCGAAGGACTTGATCTGGAACCGCCGGTACTCGCTCTTACGGGCCAGACCGTCCTCGAAGACCACCATGGAGGCCACCACGTCGTCGCCCTGGAGGTGGCTGATGTCGTAGCACTCGATGCGCAGCGGCGCGGTGTCGAGGTCCAGGGCGACGGTGATCTCCTCCAGGGCGCGCGAACGGGTCGTCAGGTCCGAGGCCCGCTTGGTCTTGTGCAGCGCCAGCGCGTGCTGGGCGTTGCGCTGCACGGTGGCCATCAGTTCCTTCTTGTCGCCGCGCTGCGGCACCCGCAGGCCGACGTGGCTGCCGCGCCGCTGGGCGAGCCACTGGGCCAGCGGCTCGACCGGGTCGGGCAGCGCGGGCACCAGCACCTCCTTGGGCACGCCGCCGCTGCCGCCGGAGTCCTCCGCGTCCCCGGACTCGTCCCCGTACAGCTGCTGCAGGGCGTGCTCGACCAGGCCCGCGGTGTCGACGGCCTCGACCTTGTCGGTGACCCAGCCGCGCTGGCCGCGCACCCGGCCGCCGCGGACGTGGAAGATCTGCACGGCGGCTTCGAGTTCGTCCTCGGCGACCGCGATCAGGTCGGCGTCGGTGGCGTCGGCGAGCACCACCGCGTTCTTCTCCATGGCGCGGCGCAGCGCCTCTATGTCGTCGCGCAGCCGGGCGGCCTGCTCGTACTCCATGGCGGCGGCCGCGTCCTTCATCCCCTGCTCCAGCCGGCGCAGGTGGCTGCCGGTGTGACCGGCCATGAAGTCGCAGAATTCCTCGGCCAGTTCGCGGTGGTCGGCGGCGCTGATCCGGCCGACGCAGGGCGCCGAGCACTTGCCGATGTAGCCGAGCAGGCAGGGACGGCCTATCTGCGCGGAACGCTTGAACACCCCGGCGGAGCAGGTGCGGACCGGGAAGACCCGCAGCAGCAGGTCGACGGTCTCGCGGATCGCCCAGGCGTGTGCGTACGGCCCGAAGTAGCGCACGCCCTTGCGCTTGGGGCCGCGCATGACCTGGACCCGGGGGAACTCCTCCTGCATGGTGACGGCCAGCGACGGATAGCTCTTGTCGTCCCGGTACTTGACGTTGAACCGCGGGTCGAACTCCTTGATCCAGGAGTATTCGAGCTGCAGCGCCTCGACCTCGGTGGAGACCACGGTCCACTCCACCGAGGCGGCCGTGGTGACCATGGTGGCGGTGCGCTGGTGCAGGTTGGTCAGGTCCTGGAAGTAGGAGGACAGCCGCTGGCGCAGGCTCTTCGCCTTGCCGACATAGATCACCCGGCCGTGCTCGTCCCGGAACTTGTAGACCCCGGGAGAGTCGGGGATCTGACCCGGCTTGGGTCGGTAGCTGCTGGGGTCTGCCATGCCTCCCACCCTACTGGCGGGATGTGACAAACCCGGTCCCGCACCGGGGGCGGTACGAGGCCGGATCAGGCGCCCGGGCCGGCGGTGAGACGGCCGCCGGAGACCTTGACGGTGACCGGGGGCAGCGCCTCGATGGCCGGCCCCTGGATCACGGCTCCGGTGGTGGCATTGAACTGGCTGCCGTGACAGGGGCAGGAGGCCGTGGTGCCGTTCACCGCGTCCAGGACACAGCCCTGGTGGGTGCAGACGGCGCTGAAGGCCTTGAAGGTGCCCTGGGTGGGCTGGGAGACCAGCACCTTGTTCTCCCGGTACAGGCGGGCGCCGCCCACCGGTACGTCCGTGCTCGCGCCCAGGTCCACGGCGCTGCTGGGACCGGCCGCGTTGCCGCCGCTGGCGCCGCCACCCCCGCCGCCGGAGTTGCTGCCGCAGGCGGTCAGCCCGGTCAGGCCGGCCCCGGCGGCTCCGGCGACGGCCGCCCCGCGCAGGACGGTCCGGCGGCGGGCGGGGAATGCGGTGGACATGTGCGCTCCAGGGGGCCAGAGGTACGGATGACGTGCGGGAACGACCTTACGGCCTGATCCTGTCCGCTCCCTCTGAACCCCCCCGCGCGCGCCGCGGCCGCCGTCCTTCGTGGCGGCCGCGGGTCGTCCGGTGGCCCTTACGCCTTGGCCCGGGCCGTCCGCTTCCGCGGCGCGGCCTTGGCGGCGGTCTTGGCGGCAGTCTTGGCCGCCGTCCGGTCGGCGGCCTTGTCGGCCGTCTTGGCCGCGGCCCGCTTGCGGGGCGCCGGCACCGCCGCGTCGCTGACCGCGTCCGGACCGAGGATGTCCCGCAGGAACTTTCCGGTGTGGCTGGTCGACACGCCGGCGATCTCCTCGGGGGTGCCCTCGGCGATCACCAGACCGCCGCCGTGGCCGCCCTCGGGGCCCATGTCGATCACCCAGTCAGCGGTCTTGATCACGTCGAGGTTGTGCTCGATCACGATCACCGTGTTGCCCTTGTCGACCAGGCCGGACAGCACCTTGATCAGCTTGCTGATGTCCTCGAAGTGCAGACCGGTGGTCGGCTCGTCCAGCACGTAGACGGTCCGGCCGGTGGAGCGCTTCTGCAGCTCGGAGGCGAGCTTGACCCGCTGGGCCTCGCCGCCGGACAGGGTGGGCGCGGACTGGCCGAGCCGTACGTACCCAAGCCCCACCTCGTGCAGGGTGCGCAGGTGGCGGGCGATGCTGGGCACGGCCTCGAAGAAGTCCAGCGCCTCCTCGATCGGCATGTCCAGCACCTCGGCGATGGACTTGCCCTTGTAGTGGACCTCCAGCGTCTCCCGGTTGTACCGGGCGCCGTGGCACACCTCGCACGGAACGTAGACGTCCGGCAGGAAGTTCATCTCGATCTTGATGGTGCCGTCGCCCGCGCAGTTCTCGCAGCGGCCGCCCTTGACGTTGAAGGAGAACCGGCCCGGCTGGTAGCCGCGGACCTTGGCCTCCACGGTCTCGGCGAACAGCCTGCGGACGTGGTCGAAGACGCCGGTGTACGTGGCCGGGTTCGACCGCGGGGTGCGGCCGATCGGCGACTGGTCGACGTGCACCACCTTGTCGACCAGGTCGTCGCCGTCCACCCGGGTGTGCCGGCCGGGGACGGTGCGCGCCCCGTTCAGCTCTCGGGCCAGGTGGGTGTACAGGATGTCGTTGACCAGGGTGGACTTGCCGGAGCCGGACACGCCGGTGACGGCGGTGAGCACGCCGAGCGGGAAGGACACGTCGATGTCCTTCAGGTTGTGCTCGCGGGCGCCGTGCACGGTCAGCCGGCGCTTGCGGTCCACCGGGCGGCGCTCGCGGGGGGTGGGGATGGCCCGCTTGCCGGCCAGATACTGCCCGGTCAGCGACTCGTCGTTGGTCAGCAGGTCGGCCAGTGAGCCGGAGTGCACCACCTTGCCGCCGTGCTCGCCCGCGCCGGGGCCGATGTCCACCACCCAGTCGGCGGTCTTGATGGTGTCCTCGTCGTGCTCCACCACGATCAGGGTGTTGCCCAGGTCGCGCAGCCGGACCAGGGTCTCGATCAGCCGGTGGTTGTCGCGCTGGTGCAGGCCGATGGACGGCTCGTCCAGCACGTACAGAACGCCGACCAGGCCGGAGCCGATCTGGGTGGCCAGCCGGATGCGCTGGGCCTCGCCGCCGGACAGGGTGCCGGCCGCGCGGTTCAGCGACAGGTAGTCCAGGCCGACGTCGATCAGGAAGCGCAGCCGCTCGTTGACCTCCTTGAGCACCCGCTCGGCGATCTTGCGGTCGCGGGCGTCCAGCTTCATCGCGCCCAGGAACTCGGCACAGTCGCTGATCGACATCGCCGAGACGTCCGCGATGGACCGGTCCTGCACGGTGACGGCCAGCACGATGGGCTTGAGCCGGGCACCCTGGCAGGTCGGGCAGGGCACCTCCCGCATGTAGCCCTCGAACCGCTCCCGGCTGGAGTCGCTCTCGGAGTCCTGGTGGCGCCGCTTGACGAACGGGACCGCGCCCTCGAACTGCGCGTTGTACACCCGCTCGCGCCCGTACCGGTTGCGGTAGGCGACGCGGACCTCGGACTTGTGGCCGTACAGCAGCGCCTTCTTGGCCCGGGCGGGCAGGCCGGCGAACGGGATGTCGGTGCGGAAGCCCAGCTCGGCGGCCAGGCCGTCGACCAGCCGGTCGAAGTAGCCCTTGGACATGCCGCCGTTCCAGGGCGCGATGGCGCCCTCCTCCAGCGACTTCTCCTCGTCGGGGACGATCAGCTCCGGGTCGACCTCCATGCGCGAGCCGATGCCGGTGCAGTCCGGGCAGGCGCCGAAGGGCGAGTTGAAGGAGAAGGAACGCGGTTCCAGCTCCTCGAAGGACAGGTCGTCGTACGGGCAGTACAGGTGCTCGGAGAACATCCGCTCGCGCTGCGGGTCGTCCTCGGGCAGGTCGACGAAGTCCAGGATGACCATGCCGCCGGACAGGCCGAGCGCGGTCTCCACCGAGTCGGTGAGCCGGCGCTTGGCGGAGTCCTTGACGGTGAGGCGGTCCACGACCACCTCGATGGTGTGCTTCTCCTGCTTCTTCAGCTTGGGCGGGTCGGTGAGCTGCACGGTGGCGCCGTCCACCCGGGCCCGGCTGTAGCCCTTGGTCTGCAGGTCGGCGAGCAGGTCGACGAACTCGCCCTTGCGCTCGCGCACCAGCGGCGACAGCACCTGGAACCGGCTGCCCTCCTCCAGCTCCAGCACCCGGTCCACGATGGCCTGCGGGGACTGCCGGGAGATCGGCCGGCCGCACTGGGGGCAGTGCGGCTTGCCGATACGGGCGAAGAGCAGCCGCAGGTAGTCGTAGACCTCGGTGATGGTGCCCACCGTCGAGCGCGGGTTGCGCGAGGTGGACTTCTGGTCGATCGAGACGGCCGGCGACAGGCCCTCGATGAAGTCCACGTCGGGCTTGTCCATCTGCCCGAGGAACTGCCGGGCGTACGACGACAGCGACTCCACGTAACGGCGCTGGCCCTCGGCGAAGATGGTGTCGAACGCGAGCGAGGACTTGCCCGAGCCGGACAGCCCGGTGAACACGATGAGCGAGTCACGAGGCAGGTCGAGCGAGACGTTCTTCAGATTGTGCTCGCGAGCGCCACGGACGGTGAGTCGTTCGGCCACGCCAGTGCGCACCTTTCTTGGACAGCTTGGAGGGGTCGGCACCCGAGGGTCATCGCCCCCCACTGAGCCTAAACGGGGTGCGCTCGGCATTTCTTCCTGTTGCGGATCTGCGTATGTGCGGTCACCCCCGGTGCTGCGGCGGAGGCACGTCTACGACCCTATAGCACGCGCTTTCGATTTACGGTCCGGCGCTGTCAGGTTCACCCGATCGTGTGGGCACGCTAGCGTCGGGACCGGGCATGCGACCGCTGGCACCGCACCGTACGCCCGTACGCACCCCTCGTACCGCCGAGAGCGTCCGCCGGGAGGCACCCAGTGACCGTTGACCGACCCGATCCGGAGCGCGACACGGCCGCCGCGCAGGAGGCCACGCAGTCGCTGATCGCCGCGGCCACCGCGCTGCCCGAGGAGGCCCTGGCCGAGCCGTCGCGGCTGCCCGGCTGGACCCGCGGCCACGTGCTGGCCCACGTGGCGCGCAACGCCGACGCGCTGATCAACCTGCTGACCTGGGCGCGTACCGGCGAGGAGACCCCGATGTACGCCTCCGCCGAGGAGCGGGACAACGCGATCGCCGCCGGTGCCGGCCGGCCGCTCGCCGAGCAGGTGGCCGACCTGCGGGCCTCGGCGGAACGCTTCGCCGAAGCCGTCGCCGGGATGCCGCCGCCCGGGTGGGCCGGGCAGGTCACCATGCGCTCCGGCCGGGTGATCGCGGCGGCCGAGGTCCCCTGGCGGCGGCTGATCGAAGTGCGGCTGCACCACGTGGACCTGGACGCCGGCTACGACTGCGCCGACCTGCCCGGCGACTTCGCCGCACGCGAACTGGCGCACGTCCTGGACGGCCTGACCGGCCACGAGGGCATCGCCGCGGTCGAGCTGCGCGACACCGGCAGCGGGCAGGTGTGGAAACTGGGCGCGGCCGACGAGCCGGATCTCGTCGTCGCCGGCACCTGCCACGACCTGGTCGGCTGGGTCACCGGGCGGGGCACCGGCGCGGACCTGTCGGTGACCCCGGACGCCCCGCTGCCGGTCCTCCCTCCGCTGTAGCCGGGCCGCGGCCGCGCTATAGGCTGACGCCATGGCGTACACCGGAGAGGTCGAGGTCGGCGGCCCGCCCGACGTGCACGAACTGACGGACCTGATCATCACCAAGGCCGCGGTCGGGCCGATGGACAACAACGCGTACGTGCTGCGCTGCCGCGCCACCGACGAGCAGCTGCTGATCGACGCCGCGGCCGAGCCGCACACCCTGCTCGAGGTCATCGGCGCCGACGGGATCGGCGCGGTGGTGACCACCCACCGGCACCGCGACCACTGGCAGGCCCTGGCCGAGGTGGTGGCGGCCACCGGCGCGCGCACGTACGCCGGCCGCCTGGACGCGCCCGCCCTCCCGGTGCCCACCGACGTCCCGGTGGACGACGGCGACACGATCTCCTTCGGCCGCATCCGCCTCACCGCCCGCCACCTGGTCGGCCACACCCCCGGCAGCATCGTCCTGGTCTACGACGACCCGCACGGCCACCCGCACGTCTTCACCGGCGACTGCCTCTTCCCGGGCGGCGTCGGCAACACCCACGACGACCCGGCCGCCTTCACCTCCCTGCTCACCGGGGTGACCGCCAAGCTCTTCGACGTCCTCCCGGACGAGTCCTGGGTCTACCCCGGCCACGGCCGCGACACCACGCTCGGCGACGAGCGCCCGCACCTCGCGGAGTGGCGCGAGCGCGGCTGGTGAGCACCGGCTGCCGCGATTCAGCAGTACGGATGACCCGCGGACATGACGGCGTGATTCACCGGTACGGGTGAGGCGGCGGGTTCGGACGCCGGGTTCAGCGCTGCCGGCGCATGCGCATGCCGACCTCGCCCTGGTCGGTCTCCCACCAGGGGCGGGTGGTCTCGGGCACGGCGGAGACGGCGGGCGCGGGCGCCGCGGTGGCGGCAGCAGCGGAATCGGCGGCAGCGGCCTCTGCCGGGGCCGGGGCGGGCACGGCAGCCGCGGCCAGGGCCTCGCGGTCCAGGCGCGCGTCCAGGGCGGCGGTCTTCTCCCGCTCGGCGCGCCACCACTCGAGGAAAACCAGTAGCAGGAAGGGCAGGGCGACCAGTTCGGCCAGGGTGAGCATGAGGCCGCCGCCGAGCATCTGGTCGTGCTGAACGGACGGCCCCCAGGTACGCGGGTGGGCGGAGTACCAGTGCCCCGCCACCAGGGTGCCGCTGGTCATCACGACGATGCCGGGCACGGAGTCGAACAGGCCGTCGAAGAAGACGAGAGCGGCCCGCACCGGGTGGCTGCACCAGCTCGGCAGCAGTTCCTGCCGGCTGAGCATCGGCAGCACGAACAGGCAGCCGGTGAGCAGCAGTTGCAGGTGCATGAGCTGACGCACCGCCGGATTGCCCAGGGCGGTGGCGAAGTACGGGGTGAAGTAGATGCTCAGCTCCGAGGCCAGCACCAGCACCGAGCTGACCAGGGGGTACGTGAGGGCGCGCACCGGCCGTGAGACGAACGCGCGGCGCACCCGTCCGTCGGCCGCGGTGAGGCCGATCGGGTCGCCCAGCGCGAGGCCCAGCGGGGCGAACAGGTCGAGCAGGATGTTCTGCACCGCGGCCGGCCAGAACAGCACGCGGTCGTACACGGCCAGCGACGACATTGTGGCGACCACGAGCGTGCCCAGGCCCATGAAGTAGAAGGCGGCGACGCGCCACAGCGGCCACGGTTCGCCGGCGCGCAGCCGGCGGCGTACCCCGTACCCGTATGCCGCGCCCATGGCGACGATCGCCACCAGGGCCACCGCGTCGAGCTGCCAGGCGTCGAAGTACCGGCTTCCGGTCAGCTCGGGCAGAGCCGAGAGGGTGCTGGCGCTTTGCACGTCCGTCGCCTTTCCGTTGTGCGTTTGCCTCGGGGCCCACCGTCCGTCGCGTCGACTGCCGTCGGGGTGCCCGTACCCGGCCACGGTAGACCCCGGCGATGGGGGCGGTGCGCAGGGGTGCGGGTCCTCCGGGGGCGGCCGACAGCGTCTGCCCCTTGGTGTCGGTGGCGATCTGCGGTCCGTGGTGGGCTGGTCGCGCCCACGCGGCGCCAGCCGCATATTGAGCACAGCCCCGCGCCCCTGACTTTTCCGGGCGAGCACCCTCCCCGCGTCCCTCGGTATTCCGGGCGAGCCCGTCGCCCCGTCCTGGGCACCCGCAGGGGTCAGTGGCGGTCGGCCTTGGCGTAGGCGTCACGGTTGGTGTCGGGCGCCGGGTCGCCGTCCGGGGCGGGGGCCGACTCGGCGCGGTGGGCGGCGATGAGGCTGGTGGCGGTGGTGACGGCGAGGACGCCGCCGATGACGGCGAGGGAGAGGGGGATGGAGATCTCGGGGACGTGGACGCCGGATTCGTGGAGGGCGTGGAGGACCAGCTTGACGCCGATGAAGCCGAGGATCACGGACAGGCCGTAGGAGAGGTGGACCAGCTTCTTGAGGAGGCCGCCGATGAGGAAGTAGAGCTGGCGCAGGCCCATGAGGGCGAAGGCGTTCGCGGTGAAGACGACGTAGGGGTCCTGGGTGAGGCCGAAGATGGCGGGGATCGAGTCGAGGGCGAACAGCACGTCGGTGGTGCCGATCGCGAGCATGACGACCAGCATGGGGGTCATCAGGCGCCGGCCGCCCTCGGTGACCAGCAGCCGGGTGCCGTAGTAGCGGGTGGTCGTGGGCACCCGGCGCTCGACGGCCTTGAGCAGGCGGTTCTCCTCGAACTCGGCGTCCTGGTGGTCGGCGCGGGCCTCGCGGATCAGCTTCCAGGCGGTCCAGACGAGGAAGGCGCCGAAGATGTAGAACACCCACGAGAAGGCGGCGATGACGGTGGCGCCGGCGGCGATGAACACCGCGCGCAGGACAAGGGCGATGAGGACGCCGACCAGCAGGACACGTTGCTGGTAGGCGGCCGGCACAGCGAACTTGCCCATCACGAGGACGAAGACGAAGAGGTTGTCGACGCTCAGCGACTTCTCGGTGAGGTAGCCGGCGAAGAACTCGCCGGCCGGCTGTCCGCCGGAGAAGTACACCAGGCCGAGGCCGAAGAGGACGGCGAGAATCACCCAGACGGCGGTCCACACACCGGCCTCGCGGATGGAGACTTCATGCGGGGTACGGCCTACGGCGAAGTCGGCCGCGATCAGTACGCACAGGCCGGCGATGGTCAGGGCCCACACGGTGAGCGAGACGTCCATTGCTCCTCGGCAGATGTCCGGTGGCAACTGTCAGCGCAACCCGTCGGCGTCGTCGCTGCCGGAGTCCGTGGCTCCGGTCTCATCAACGGTACAGGAACAACCAAGTTACGGTAAAGCACAGACCAAGACACCTGTTCAGAGGGTCACCCGAGCGGGTGTTCCGGGAGTGGTGAAATGCTCAAGGACCCGTACCGGGCCCGTCCTCAGGACCCGTACGCCGGGCGGGCGTCGGCGAGCTGCCGCAGGACGTGCGGCAGCACCTGACTGCCCGCCGGTACGAGCGCCGGCTCGTAGGTCCAGGCGTGCCCCACCCAGGGGTCGCTCAAGTGCTCGCTGGGCAGCGGGGTGAGCCGCAGCAGCGCGCCGAACATCGGGCCGAGCAGCGGCCCGTAGGCGGCGGCGTCCTCGCGGTCGGCGACGAGCATCAGATGCACGCCGGCCGCCGGTCCCTCGTCGGCGAGGTAACGCAGTTGGGTGATGGCGCGGTCGTCGAAGCCGTACGGGAACTCATTGACGATCAGCAACTGCTCGGCGGTGTCGAAGCCGGGCGGCAGCGCGTCGGCGGCGTCGGAGCGCAGTGCCATCTGCACCAGGTCCACCCGTTCGGTGAGCCGGGTCAGGACGTCGCCGATGCCGGCCGAACCCGCCGCGGGCGCGGGCAGGGTCAGGGCGCCGCCGGCGTAGAGCGGGGCGGTCGCGGTGGCCGCCGAGCCCGCCGGGTCGAGCACGTGCAGCGCGAAGGCGCCCACCGGGTGGGCGGCCAGCAGCCGGGCGGCGAGTGCCACCGCGGTGTCCACGGCCAGCCCGCGGTTCTCGGCGCTGTCGATCCACAGCCCGCGCTCCAACGGCAGCCGGGCCAGCAGCGGAATGCGCAGTTCGGGCGCCTCGGGCAGGCACAGGGTGCCGAGCCGCACGGCGAACGGCGGCTCGGTGGGCACCTGGTAGGCGTGCCACGCCGGGTTCTCCCAGCCGGCGAAGGCGGGCGGCAGCGCGGGCTCGACCACCTCGGCCTCTGCGGTGAGCTGGGCGAGATCGCGGTCCAGCACCGCCCGAGCCTGGTCGACCAGCGCGATCTGCCGGATCTCGGCCTGGTCGCGGGCGGCCTCGGCGGCCGGGCCGCCGCGGGTGCGAGGATCGGCGAGCAACCGGTCGAGTTCCTGGTCGTAGCGCGCCTGGGCGAAATCGGCGGCGCTGCGGTACGCGGCCACGCTCCGGGCCAGGTCCTCGAACATGCCCCACACCTGGTTGTACAGCCGCTCCTCCATGCTCCAGCCGGGGGCGTCCCCGGCGACCGGCACGGGAGGCCCCTCGGGCGCACCGGCCGGGGCGGCGGGCCGTACGGCGGAATCCGCGGCGGACGGCCGTTCGGGGGACGGTTCGCTCGGGAAGGTGCCGGGCACCTCGTCCGCCGTCCCCGCGGCCGCGGTACGGCGGCCCGGGTGGTGGTAGTCCACGCCCACCGCACGGGACTGCTCGCGGGCCACCGCGGTGCGCACGGCGAGGGCCGTCCCGGCCGGGTCGGGCAGGCCCTGGTCGAGCAGCAGGGCCGGCAGCCCGCCCGCGTATCCCTGGCCGACCGCGCGTATTTTCCAGCCGCCCTGGCGGCGGTAGAGCTCGACGGCCAGCAGGGCGGTCTCGGTGGTCAGGCCGGACACGGTGAAGCCGGCGATTCCGGCGCCCTCGGGGGTGGTGACCTCGACCCGGGGAGCGGGGGCGGCGCCGAAGGACGGCGGGCCGCCCGGGTGCGGGCCGCCGGGGTGGATCCCGGCGGGAAGCGCGAGCAGCACATGGACCCGGTGCACCGCCTCGGGCACGGCGCCGAGGTCGACGGCGAGCCGGTGGTCCGCGGCGGCCTGCCGGGGCACCTCGACGCCGGGCAGGTTCGGTTCCCCCGGGTGGGCGAACCGTCCGTCGTCACCGGTGACGCGGCCCTGTTCATCCCCGAGGGTGACCGCGGCCACCACGGGGGTGCCCGCCGACACCCGGATCTCCAGCCGATTGCCGGGCAGCGCATGGTTCTGCCCGCTGACCAGTTCGGCCGTCATGTCCGCCGTCACCGTCCCCGATCCCGTCCCTGTGTTCCCATGTCCTGGTGACCGCTGCGGCCGTGCCGGCCGCGGCGGCCCTGGTGCCCCGCCCCGCCGGCCGACCCGCCGCGCAAAGCGGCTTACAGCGCGGGCACGATGGCCGGGATCAGGTCCTGGAAGGTGCGGCCGTTGGCGGGAGTGCCGATCGCCGTCATGGTCCAGCCGCCCGCCCCGCGCTGCACCTTGGCCATGATCTGCGCGGTGTACGAGCCGCCGCCGGTCAGGGTGTAGCGGGCCAGTTCCTGGCCGTTGGTCTCGTCCACCAGCCGGCAGAACGCGTTCTGCACCTCGGAGAAGGTCTGACCGGTGAAGGAGTTGACGGTGAAGACGATCTGGTCGATGTGCACCGGGACCCGCTGCAGGTCCACCAGGATCGACTCGTCGTCACCGCCCTGGCCGGCGCCGCCCACCAGGTTGTCGCCGGTGTGCCGGACCGAGCCGTCGTCGCTGGTCAGGTGACGGAAGAACACCACGTCGACGGGGTTCTTGTCGGCGAACAGCACGGCGGAGGCGTCCAGGTCGATCTCCCGGGTACGGCTGCCGAACAGGCCGCGGCGCGGGGCGGCCTGCCAGCCCAGCCCCATCCTGACCGCGGTCAGCGATCCCCCGTCGGCCTTGCTCAGGCTGATCTTCTGACCCTTGGTCATGTTGACCGTCACGCGCTGTCCCCTCTCACCGTGCACACTGCTCCGTGCGCCGTATTCAGCCGTATTCACGCGGGTCGTATCCGCTTGCGCGCACTCGTCCGCACACGTACCCCTGCGGGTACGTGTGCGGTACTCGTGCGGTTGTCCCGCACCTTAACAAGACGCCGTACGGGGGTGCCCCGGTTCGTCGGCCGTTGTTTTCGCGTGCCTTCGTTCCGGGGCAGGCGTCCGGCGGGGCAGGGCCGGTCAGGCGACCCCGGCCTCGCGCATCTGGCGCAGTTCCTTCTTCAGTTCGGACACCTCGTCCCGCAGCCGGGCGGCGAGCTCGAACTTCAGCTCGCCGGCGGCGGCCTGCATCTGCTCGGTGAGGTCGGCGATGGTGTCCGCGAGTTCCGCGGCGGGCAGCGAAGCGGCGGCGCGCTTCTCGCCGGCCTTCCCCGACAGGCCCGGCACCGGCGCCTTGCCGCGCGAGCGCTGCCGCCCGGAGCCGAGCAGCTCCTCGGTGTCGGCCTGCTCGCGGACGATGTCGTCGGCGATGCCGGCGATCCGCTTGCGCAGCGGCTGCGGGTCGATGCCGTTGGCGGTGTTGTACGCCATCTGCTTCTCGCGCCGGCGGTTCGTCTCGTCGATGGCCTTCTCCATCGCCGCGGTGATCCGGTCGGCGTACATGTGCACCTGGCCCGACACGTTACGGGCGGCGCGGCCGATGGTCTGGATCAGCGAGGTGCCCGAGCGCAGGAAGCCCTCCTTGTCGGCGTCGAGGATGGCCACCAGCGACACCTCGGGCAGGTCCAGGCCCTCGCGCAGCAGGTTGATGCCGACCAGGACGTCGAACTCGCCCGAGCGCAGTTCCTTCAGCAGCTCCACCCGGCGCAGGGTGTCGATGTCGCTGTGCAGGTAGCGGACCTGGATGCCCAGTTCCAGCAGGTAGTCGGTGAGGTCCTCGGCCATCTTCTTGGTGAGGGTGGTGACCAGGACCCGCTCGTCCCGCTCGGCGCGCAGCCGGATCTCGTGCACCAGGTCGTCGATCTGGCCCTCGGTGGGCTTGACCACGACCTCGGGGTCGATCAGGCCGGTCGGGCGGATGATCTGCTCCACCACACCGTCGCCGCGGGACAGCTCGTACGGTCCCGGGGTCGCCGACAGGTAGACCGTCTGCCCCACCCGCTTCAGGAACTCCTCCCACTTCAGCGGCCGGTTGTCCATGGCGGACGGCAGCCGGAAGCCGTGCTCGACCAGGGTCCGCTTGCGGGAGGCGTCGCCCTCGTACATCGCGCCGATCTGCGGCACGGTGACGTGCGACTCGTCGATGACCAGCAGGAAGTCCTCGGGGAAGTAGTCGATCAGGGTGTCCGGGGCGGTGCCGGGGCCGCGGCCGTCGATGTGCCGGGAGTAGTTCTCGATGCCGGAGCAGGTGCCGATCTGCCGCATCATCTCGATGTCGTACGTGGTGCGCATCCGCAGCCGCTGCGCCTCCAGCAGCTTGCCCTGCTTCTCCAGCAGCGGGAGCTGTTCCTCCAGCTCCTTCTCGATGCCCGCGATGGCCCGCTCCATCCGCTCCGGACCGGCCACGTAGTGGCTGGCGGGGAAGACGTAGACCTGCTGGTCCTCGGTGATCACCTCACCGGTGAGCGGGTGCAGGGTGTACAGCGCCTCGATCTCGTCGCCGAACATCTCGATGCGGACGGCCAGCTCCTCGTACACCGGGAAGATCTCCACGGTGTCGCCGCGGACCCGGAAGGTGCCGCGGGTGAAGGCCAGGTCGTTGCGGGTGTACTGGATGTCGACGAATTTGCGCAGCAGGGCGTCGCGGTCGATCACGTCGCCGACCCGCAGCCGGACCATGCGGTCCACGTACTCCTGCGGGGTGCCCAGGCCGTAGATGCAGGAGACGGACGCGACGACGACGACGTCACGGCGGGTGAGCAGCGAGTTGGTCGTGGAGTGCCGCAGCCGCTCCACCTCCTCGTTGATCGAGGAGTCCTTCTCGATGTAGGTGTCCGTCTGCGGGACGTACGCCTCGGGCTGGTAGTAGTCGTAGTACGACACGAAGTACTCGACCGCGTTGTTGGGCAGCAGCTCGCGGAACTCGTTGGCGAGCTGGGCGGCGAGCGTCTTGTTCGGCGCCATGACCAGGGTGGGGCGCTGCAGCCGCTCGATCATCCAGGCGGTGGTCGCGGACTTGCCGGTGCCGGTCGCACCGAGCAGCACGACATCCTGCTCACCTGCGCGGATGCGCTTCTCAAGGTCGTCGATGGCCGTCGGCTGGTCGCCGCTGGGCCGGAACGGGCTGACGACCTCGAAAGGCGCCACAGTGCGTTCGATGTCTGATACGGGCCGCATGACACCCACGGTACGACCACCCACCGACAATCCGCGCCGAGTGAAGCTCCGGATGCCGGGAGTCACCGCCCGGTGTCGTACCCCCCGGCTAGCGTGGGGGGCGTGACGGACGTGGCGTGGACGGTACGGGATACCCCGGTGGGGCCGCTGCTGGTGGCGGCGACCCGGGCGGGGGTGGTCCAGGTGTGCTTCAACGCGGACGAGGCCACCGCCGGGCGGGCGGTCGCGGGCCTGGCCCGGCGGCTGGGATGCGTGCCCGAGCGGGCCCCGGAGCGGCTGGCCGGGGCGGCCGACGAGCTGGACGCGTACTTCGCCGGCGAGCTGACCCGGTTCACGCTCGGCCTGGACTGGTCGATGATCACCGGCTTCGCCCGCCAGGTGCTGCGGGAGCTGGCGGCCGGGGTGCCGTACGGCAGCGTGGTGGGGTACCAGGACCTGGCCGACCGGGTCGGCGAGCCGGGGGCGGCCCGTGCGGTGGGCATGGCCATGGGAGCGAACCCGCTGCCCGTGGTCGTGCCGTGCCACCGCGTGATCGAGAGCGACGGCGGCATAGGCGGCTTCGGCGGCGGCCTGGAGATCAAGCGCGCCCTCCTCGCCCTGGAGGGCGTGCTGCCGGCACCGCTGTTCTGAGCGGGCCCGGGCCCTGCCGGGTCACTCCTCCGAGGAGCGGGGGTCCGGGATCTGCGGGGAGGCGGACTTGGGCAGTTCGGCGCGGTCGGGCTGCCGGTCCAGTTCCTGGTCCGGCTCCTGGCCGAGTTCCGCCGCCGGGCCGGACGAGGACGAGCCGTCGGCAAGGCCGGCCGGGCCGCCGGAGCCGTCCCGCACCGGCCGGCCGGTCCCCGGCGCGTCGGTCGCTTCGGTGTCCGGGGCGCCCGTAGGCCGCTGCGGGTCACCCGCGCCGCCGCTGCCCTGGGCGGCGCGGTCGAAGAAGCGCAGCAGTTCCACCGGGAAGGGCAGCACCAGCGTGGAGTTCTTCTCGGCGGCCACCTCGACCACGGTCTGGAGCATGCGCAGTTGCAGCGCGGCCGGATTGGCGTCCATCGCCCGCGCCGCCTCGGACAGCTTGTGCGACGCCTGGAGTTCGCCGTCGGCGGTGATGATCCGGGCCCGCCGCTCGCGGTCGGCCTCGGCCTGCCGGGCCATCGACCGCTTCATGGACTCCGGCAGCGCCACGTCCTTGATCTCGACCCGGTCGATGTGGACGCCCCACCCGGTGGCCGGGGTGGACAGCATCAGTTCCAGGCCCTCGTGCAGCTTCTCCCGCCCGGACAGCAGGTCGTCCAGGTCGCTCTTGCCGATGATGGACCGCAGCGAGGTCTGCGCCACCTGGAGCATCGCGAACTCGTAGTTCTGCACGTCCACGGTGGCCCGGATCGGGTCCACCACGCGGAAGTAGAGCACCGCGTCGACCCGGACCGACACGTTGTCCCGCGTGATGCCCTCCTGGGAGGGCACCGGCATGGTGACGACCTGCATGTTCACCTTGGTCATGCGGTCGACGAAAGGAAGGAGCAGACGCGGCCCCGGTCCCTTGGGCAGCGGGTCGACCCGGCCGAACCGGTAGACCACGCCGCGTTCGTACTGCTTGACGATTCTCAGACTGGCCGGCAGCATCACGACGCCCAGCACGGCGGCGACGATCAGCAGCACCACGACGACAACCATGGTCCCCGCTCCCCCTTCGCCCGGGGGTGTGAACACTACGGCGGGACCGTCCGCCGCACACCCCGCAGGACGGTTTCCTTGACACGAGTTTGACGAACAGTCGGCGCCCGCGGGTTCCCGGTGGCAGGGCGCGAAAAAAGCGGGGCCCGGCGGCCGGGCCCTGCCATGGGCCCGGTGCTCGCCGATACGGCGCCGGGCCCGGTGGTGACGCTGCGGTGCGGCGGCCCGCGGCGCCGGTCAGCCGTTGTCGAAGCGGGCGGCGGCCAGGTAGTCCGGCCGCGGATCGAGCGCGGCGGCCAGCCGGAAGTGGCGCTGCGCCTCGTCGGCGCGGTTGGCCCGCTCCAGGGTGCGGGCGAGCGCGAAGTGGGCGAACGCATTGTCCGGTTCGCGCTCCAGCACCACCAGGAACTCCAGTTCCGCCGGGCGCAACTGGGCCGCCGCGAAGAAGGCGCGGGCCCGCAGCAGCCTGGCGGCGGTGTTCTCCGGATGGGCGGCTATCACGGGGTCGAGCAGCTTCACAGCGCCACGCGGGTCGCGCGCCTCCAGCAACTGCTCCGCGGCGCGATAGTCGATGACATGGGTCTCGGGGGTCCGCTCGGGCAATGCACCCTCCCTCCTGCGGCCGACGAGTGATCGTCTGGACAGACATACCCAACACGCCGCTCGGCTACCCCATTCCCCTAGGGTGAGTCGCATGCTGAACGTGGGGTTGACGGGTGGGATCGGGGCCGGCAAGAGCGAGGTGGCGCGGCTGCTGGTCTCCTTCGGCGCGGTGCTGATCGACTCCGACCGGATCTCCCGGGAGGTGGTGGCGCCCGGCACCGAGGGACTGGCCGCGGTAGTGGCCGAGTTCGGGCCGGGGGTGCTGACCTCGGAGGGCGCGCTGGACCGGCCCGCGCTCGGCGCGATCGTCTTCGCCGACCAGGAGCGGCTCAAGGCGCTGAACGCGATCGTCCACCCGCTGGTCCGCCGCCGCTCGGAGGAGTTGCAGCGGGCGGCCGGGGCGGACGCGATCGTGGTCCACGACGTACCGCTGCTGACCGAGAACGGCCTGGCACCGCTGTACGACCTGGTGGTCGTGGTGGACGTGGCGCCCGGGACCCAGGTGGACCGGCTGGTGCGGCAGCGGGGCATGACCGAGGAGGAGGCCGGGGCCCGGATGGCCGCGCAGGCGACCCGCGAGGAGCGGCTGGCCGTGGCGGACCTGGTGATCCACAACGACGGCCCGCTCGACGCGCTCGAACCCCAGGTGCGGGCCGTGTGGCAGACCCTCACCGAGCGGGCGGCCGGCGCACCGGCCGAAGACACCACCGGCTGACGGCACCGCGCGGCACCGTACGCCGGACGGGCACGCTCACCCGCCCGTACGGTCCCGGGCACGGGCTTTCGCGGGCGCGCCGGACAGCCGCCGGGCACCCGTGCTCGCCCGCGCCCGCGTCAGCGGCCGTCGTCCTCGCGGTCGGCGAGGAAGCGCTCGAACTCCGCGGCCAGGTCCTCGGCCGAGGGCAGGTCCACGGGCTCGGCCATCAGGCTCTCCCGCGACTGCACGCCGGCGACCGCGTCGTACTGGCTCTCCAGGCCGCGCACCACCGAGACCAGCTCGCCGTCGCCCTCGGCGACCTGGCGGTCGATCTCGACCCGGACCGTGTGCGCCTCATTGCGCAGCGCGTGCGCGATGTCGGGCAGCACCAGGCCGGTGGCGGCGGTGACGGTCTCCAGCACGGCGAGCGCGGCGTCCGGGTACGGGGAACGCGCCAGGTAGTGCGGCACGTGGGCGGCCACGCCCAGCACGTCGCGGCCGGCCTGGGCGAGCCGGTACTCGATCATGGCGGCGCAGCTCGCCGGGACCTGGGCCTCGTCGAACCAGGCGCGGTGGCCGGGCACCAGGTCCACCCGGTTGCCGTGCGGGGTCAGGCCCACCGGACGGGTGTGCGGGACGCCCATCGGAATGCCGTGGAAGTTGATCGCCATGCGCACCCCGAGCCGCTCGACGACCTGGAGCAGCGCGGCGCCGAAGCGCTCCCACTCCACGTCCGGCTCCTGGCCGCTGAGCACCAGGAAGGGGGTGCCGGTGGTGTCACGGACCAGGTAGAGGTCGATGGCGGGGGTCTCGTACGACGTCCAGTGGTCCCGGACGAAGGTCATCAGGGGGCGCCGGGCCCGGTAGTCCACCAGCCGATCGGCGTCGAAGCGCGCGACGAGCTGATGGTCGAGGCGGTTCAGAAGCTGACGGATGACCTGTTCGCCGGTCTCCCCGGCGTCCATGTACCCCTCGAACCAGTACAGCAGCACGGGCCCCGTGTCTCCGACCGCCTCGTCGACGGCCTCGGCCCCGCCCGGTACGTACTCGTACAGTCCTTGCGGATCCAGCACGGTGATCGTCCTCCTCGCTCTCTGTCACCTTCAACGAACGCAAACCGCCCGACATTCCCCGCCCGGCCACCGGAAGCCGCGCCGGGGCGTTCTTGACGGTCCGTCGGCAAGACTTTACGGTCACGGCGCTCCACCGGGTGTTCACGTCGGCGTTTCCGGTTCACGTACTCGATCGAGGTCCGGGAAGGCGGGTACGCCGGCACCGGAACAGGACAGCACGAGCACCGCGGGCCCGCTCCCCCGAAAGGGAGCGGGCCCGCGGTGTGGTCAAGCGGTCGAGCAGGCTCTGCGGGTCAGCTCTGGCCGCCCGCGAGCTTCTCGCGCAGGGCCGCCAGGGCCTCGTCGGAGGCGAGGGCGCCGGAGTTGTCCTCGGACTCCGAGGAGTAGTTGCCACCGGCGGGGGCGGCGGGCTGGCCACCGGCCTGGGCCGCGGCCTCCGCGTCGGCCTCGCGGGACTTGATGACCTGCGCCTGGTGCTGCTCGAAGCGGGCCTGGGCCGTGGCGTACTGGCCCTCCCACTCCTCGCGCTGCTTCTCGTACCCGTCGAGCCAGTCGTTGGTCTCGGGGTCGAAGCCCTCGGGGTAGATGTAGTTGCCCTGGTCGTCGTACGACGCGGCCATGCCGTACAGCGTCGGGTCGAACTCCACCGAGGCCGGGTCGGCGCCGAAGGACTCGTTGGCCTGCTTGAGGGACAGCGAGATGCGGCGGCGCTCCAGGTCGATGTCGATGACCTTGACGAAGATCTCGTCGTTGACCTGGACGACCTGCTCCGGGATCTCCACGTGGCGCTCGGCCAGCTCGGAGATGTGGACCAGGCCCTCGATACCCTCGTCCACCCGGACGAACGCACCGAACGGCACCAGCTTGGTGACCTTGCCCGGTACGACCTGGCCGATCTGGTGGGTGCGGGCGAACTGCTGCCACGGGTCTTCCTGGGTCGCCTTCAGCGACAGGGAGACGCGCTCGCGGTCCATGTCGACGTCCAGGACCTCGACCGTGACCTCCTGGCCGACCTCGACGACCTCGGACGGGTGGTCGATGTGCTTCCAGGACAGCTCGGAGACGTGCACCAGACCGTCGACGCCGCCGAGGTCCACGAACGCACCGAAGTTGACGATCGAGGAGACGACGCCGGAGCGCACCTGGCCCTTCTGGAGGGTGGTGAGGAAGGTCTGGCGGACCTCGCTCTGGGTCTGCTCCAGCCAGGCGCGGCGGGACAGGACCACGTTGTTGCGGTTCTTGTCCAGCTCGATGATCTTGGCCTCGAGCTCCTTGCCCACGTAGGGCTGGAGGTCGCGGACGCGGCGCATCTCGACCAGGGAGGCGGGCAGGAAGCCGCGCAGGCCGATGTCGAGGATGAGACCGCCCTTGACGACCTCGATGACGGTACCGGTGACGATGCCGTCCTCTTCCTTGATCTTCTCGATGGTGCCCCACGCGCGCTCGTACTGCGCACGCTTCTTCGAGAGGATCAGGCGCCCTTCCTTGTCCTCCTTCTGGAGGACCAGAGCCTCGATCTCATCGCCCACGGCAACGACCTCGTTGGGGTCGACGTCGTGCTTGATGGAGAGCTCGCGGGAGGGGATGACACCTTCGGTCTTGTAACCGATGTCGAGCAGGACCTCGTCCCGGTCGACCTTCACGATGACGCCGTCGACGATGTCGCCGTCGTTGAAGTACTTGATCGTCTCGTCGATCGCCGCGAGGAAGGCTTCCTCGTTGCCGATGTCGTTGACCGCCACCTGCGGGGTGGTACGAGGGGCCTCGGTGCTGCTCGTCATTAGGGAAAGGACTCCGGTACGGACAGTAAGTCGTAGGTACTGCTACGCTGGAGCCTTTTTCGTTCCTGCCGCCCCTTGAAGTCGGCCGGAAGGGCCGAAAGCCGTGGGCCAAGGGAACTGCAACAGATTCGAGCGTGGCCTGCTCCGTCCGAGGCGCGCAGGCTCGCAGCGCAACTTGTAGCATACGGGGGCAGCCGGGCAGGGTCAATGCACGAAGAGCACACCCGGGCGCGTAACGGACGAACCGGCCCAACATACACTCCCGCAGGTCCCTCCAGAGAGTACGACGACTGCCGCGATGATCCAAGGACCCGAACCCGAAGCTACCCGTCGTATTGCCGGTGCGACCGAGAGCAGCAGGGCCAACCGCCGCTGGTGGGACCGCAACGCGGACGACTACCAGATCGAGCACGGCGACTTCCTGGGCGACGCCCGCTTCGTGTGGGGCCCGGAGGGGCTGGACGAGGCGGAGGCGGCGCTGCTCGGCCCGGCCGAGGACCTCAAGGACCGGGCGGTGCTGGAGATCGGCGCGGGCGCCGCGCAGTGCTCGCGCTGGCTGGCCGCGCAGGGCGCCCGGCCGGTGGCGCTGGACCTGTCCGGGCGGCAGTTGCGGCACGCCCGCCGGATCGATCTCGAGGCGCCCGCGCCGACCGGGCCGGTGCCCCTGGTGCAGGCGGACGCGGGCGCGCTGCCGTTCGCCGACGCCTCCTTCGACCTGGCCTGTTCCGCCTACGGCGCACTGCCGTTCATCGCCGACACCGCACGGGTGCAGCGGGAGGTGCGGCGGGTGCTGCGGCCCGGCGGTCGCTGGGTCTTCTCGGTCACCCACCCGGTGCGCTGGGCCTTCCCCGACGAGCCGGGCCCGGAGGGCCTGACGGCAGTGGCCTCCTACTTCGACCGCACGCCCTACGTCGAGCAGGACGACCGAGGCATAGCCGTCTACGTCGAGCACCACCGCACCCTCGGCGACCGGGTCCGCGAGATCACCGCGGCCGGCCTCACCCTGGTCGACCTGGTCGAACCCGAGTGGCCGGCCTGGAACCGCCAGGACTGGGGCGGCTGGTCCCCGCTGCGCGGCCGCCTGCTCCCGGGCACCGCGATCTTCGTCTGCGAGGCGCGCTGAGTTGACGCGAGCAGTGGTACGGCGGGCCCGGGTGCATCGGAAGCACGCGGTGGTGCGAACGGCCCGGAAGCGCCGGATACGCGCGGTGGTACGGACCGACACGCCGGGGTACGCGCCGGCAGTGGTACGAGCGGACGCGCCACGACATGTACCGGCGGTGGTACGGGCGGGCGCGGCATGACGGACACGAGCGGTGGTACGGACCGGCCGCGTACGACCGATACGCGCGGTGGTACGGCCGCGGGCCGGGCCGGCATCGGCGGGTCCGTACGGGCCGAGGGACGCGAACTGCCGGTCGCGGCGGCCGTACCGGACCTGCTGGCGGCCCTGCGCGGGCCCGGCTGCGCGGTCCTGGCCGCGCCGCCCGGCACCGGCAAGACCACCCTGGTGCCGCTGCTGCTCGCGGACGCCTTCCCGGGCCGGGTCGTGGTGGCAGAGCCGCGGCGGATGGCCGCGCGGGCGGCGGCCCGGCGGATGGCGTGGCTGCTGGGCGAACGACCCGGTCAGCGGGTCGGCTTCACCGTGCGCGGCGAGCGGCGGGTCTCGGAGCGGACCGTGATCGAGGTGGTCACCACCGGTGTGCTGCTCCAGCGGCTCCAGCGCGACCCGGAGCTCGAGGGCGTGGGCACGGTCCTGCTCGACGAATGCCACGAGCGGCACCTCGACGCGGACACCGCGCTCGCCTTCCTGCTGGACGTACGGGCCCTGCTGCGCCCGGACCTGCGGCTGGTCGCCGCCTCCGCCACCACCGACACCGCCGCCTGGGCGACCCTGCTGGACGCGCCCGTGGTCGAGGCGGAAGGGGTGCTGCACCCGGTGGCGGTGCGGTGGGCGCCGCCGGATCGGCCGGTGCGCCCGCCGCACGGCACCTGGGTGGACCCGGCGCTGCTGGACCATGTGGCCGCGGTGGTCCGGCGGGCGCTGCGCGACCACGACGGCGACGTGCTGTGCTTCCTGCCCGGCGTCGGGGAGATCGCCCGGGTCGCCGGGCTGCTGTCCGACGTGCCGGCCGACGTGCTCCAGGTGCACGGCCGCGCGCCGGCCGCCGTGCAGGACGCCGCGTTGTCGCCCGGCATCCGGCGCCGGGTACTGCTGGCCACCTCGGTGGCCGAGTCCAGCCTGACCGTGCCCGGGGTGCGGGTGGTGGTGGACAGCGGGCTGGCCCGGGAGCCGCGCATGGACCACGCCCGCGGCCTCGGCTCGCTGGCGACCGTACGCCTGTCCCGCGCCGCGGCCGAGCAGCGGGCGGGCCGGGCCGGCCGGGAGGGCCCCGGCACCGTCTACCGCTGCTGGCCGCAAGGAGGACACGACCGGCTCGCCCGGCAGCCCGCGCCCGAGATCGCGCTGGCCGACCTCACCGGGTTCGCGCTCCAGGCCGCGTGCTGGGGCGACCCGGACGCCTCCGGCCTCGCCCTGCTCGACCGCCCGCCGGCCGGTGCGCTGGCCGCGGCCCGCGCCGCCCTGCGCGACCTGGACGCGGTCGACCCGGCCGGCCGCGCCACCGACCGCGGCCGCCGGCTCGCCCTGGCCGGCCTCCATCCCCGCCTGGCCCGTGCCCTCCTCGACGCGGCCCCCGTCGCCGGCCCCGCCCGCGCCGCCGAGGTCACCGCCCTCCTCTCCGAGGAACTGCCGTCCTCCTACGGCCCCGACCTCGCCGCCGCCTGGCGCACCGCCCGCCGAACCACCGACCCCTACACCACGCGCTGGCGCGCGGAATCCCGCCGCCTGACCGAGGTGGCCGCCGGCGGCCCGCGCCCAGGAGGAGGGGACGACCGCGGCTCCCGGGCCGGCGACGGGACCGGGACCGTTCACCCGGGGAGCGGCAGCCGTCCACGCGCCGAAGCCGGAAACGGCCCGGGGCTCGGTGACGACGCGGTCGCCGGGCTGGTGGTCGCGCTCGCGTTCCCGGAGCGGGTGGCGCGACGGCGGGCCCAGGACGCGTACCTGATGGTGTCCGGCACCGGGGCGCAGGCGCCCGCCGGCCTCGGCGGGGCGGAGTGGATCGCGGTGGCCGTCGCCGACCGGGGCGCCGGACGGGCGGACGCGCGGGTGCGGGTGGCCGCGGTGATCGACGAGGACACCGCGCGGCAGGCGGCGCACGGCCTGCTGACCGGGTACGAGGAGGTGCGCTGGCGGGACGGGGACGTGGTGGCCCGGCGGGTGGAACGGCTGGGCGCGGTGGAGCTGAGCGCCGCGCCGCTGCGGAACCCGGACCGCGACCTGGTGCGGGCCGCGCTGCTGGAGGGGCTGCGCGCCGAGGGCACCGGCCTGCTGACCTGGTCCCGCGAGGCCGGCGCGGTCCGGGACCGGATGGCCTTCCTGCACCGCACCCTGGGCGAGCCCTGGCCGGACGTGTCCGAGGACGCCCTGCTGGAACGGGCCGAGGAATGGCTCGGCCCCGAACTCGCCGCCGCCCGGCGCCGGGCCGACCTCGTCCGGGCCGACACCCGCGCGGCGCTGCTGCGGCTGCTTCCCTGGGCGACCGGCGAGGCCCTGCGCTTCGATGCTCTCGCGCCCGAGCGGCTCGAAGTCCCCTCCGGCTCCCGGATCCGCCTCGACTACTCCGGGCCGCAGCCCGTCCTCGCCGTCAAGCTCCAGGAACTCTTCGGCCTACGGGAGACGCCCACGCTCGCGGGCGTGCCCGTACTTTTCCATTTGCTCTCCCCAGCGGGGCGGCCCGCGGCGGTCACCGCGGACCTGAGCTCATTTTGGCGCGAAGGGTACCGTGCCGTCCGGGCTGAGCTTCGGGGGCGCTACCCCCGGCACCCTTGGCCTTTGGACCCCGCTTCAGCTCAACCTACTCGCCGCACCAACCCTCGGGGCTAGCGTCTCGCCTGGCGGCGGGCCGGTTCGCCCGAAGTACCCTGCGTTCGCCTGGCGGCGGGCCGGTTCGCCCGGAGTACCCAGGGGCGCGGGGACCATGCGCGGTGCGGTTCGCCGGGAAGACCAGGGGCGCGGGGACCATGCGCGGTGCGGTTCGCCGGGAAGACCAGGGGCGCGGGGACCATGCGCGGTGCGGTTCGCCGGGAAAACCAGGGGCGCGGGGACCATGCGCGGTGCGGTTCGCCGGGAAAACCAGGGGCGCTCCGGGCGAACCCGGGCGCAGCCCGTCAGGCCGAGGGCGTAAGGGCCGCGCCCGTAGCCCCCGCACCGGTCTCGGAGGGGGAGGGCGTCGCGCTACCAGAAGGCGTCGGCGTCGCACACGGATCCGGGGTGGGAGTAGCCGTAGGCGTGTCCGTGGGGGTCGGGGTGGGGGAAGGGCTGGCGCTGTCCGACGGGGTGGGGGTGGGGCAGTCCGGGGTGGTCGTCGGAGGCGTCGTGGGCGGGGTGGTGGTGGGAGGAGGCGTGGTGGGCGGCGTGGTGGTGGTCGGCGGACCGCTCGGCGTACCGGTGCCGGCGCCGGGGGGCGTGGGGATGGTGCCCGTGGGGGTGCCGGGGCGGCTCGGCGAGGGGCTGGTGCCGGGCAGCGGGTGGTTGGGCGGGGTGGTGGGGCCGACACTGCCGGGGATGTGGGTGACGCCCGGGGCGGGCGTCGTGCTGCCCGGCGTGGGCCCGGTGCCGGCGGGCACGGGGGCCTGCGGGATGCCGGGGCCGGTGGGAGTGCCGGGCCGGTCGGGCACGGTGACCGTGCCGCCCTGGAGGAAGTGCTCGTACCACGCCTTGACCAGGGCCAGGTAGGCCGGGGAGTGGTTGTAGCTGAGGATCGCCTGGTCCATCTGGGCCGGGACGGACAGGTCGCGGCCCCCCGCGCACAGGTAGTGCGCGGCGGCGAGCGCGGCGTCGTACACGTTGTTGGGGTCCGCCACCCCGTCACCGTTGCCGTCCGCGCCCCAGTTGGCCCAGGTGGACGGGATGAACTGCATCGGGCCGACGGCCCGGTCGTGCAGCGGGTCGCCGTCGTAGCGGCCCTGGTCGGTGTCGGGGATGTTCGCGAAGCCGTTGCCGTCCAGCACCGGGCCGAGGATCGGGGTGTACGTGGTGCCGTTCGCGTCCACCGCGCCGCCGCGGGCCTGGCCGGACTCCACCTGGCCGATGGCCGCGAGGAGTTGCCACGGCAGGCGGCAGCCGGGGATGGTCTGCTGGACCGAGGCCTGGGCGCGCAGGTAGGCGTTCAGGACGGTGGTGGGCAGGCCGCCGCCGGCGCCACCGGGCACGGTGATCGCGGGTGTGCCGGGCGCGAGCGGGGCGAAGGGGCCGGTCGGGGTGTTCAGCGGGGGCAGGTCGGTGATGTACGGCGAACCGCCGTCCGCCGGACCACTGTCGGCCGGCGGCGTGGTCGCCGTGCCGGTGCCGTCCTCCCCGGCCTGGTCCTGCGTGGCCGCTGAGTGCGCGTGGGCGACCGGGAGGAATCCGGGCGCCTGCGACGCGCTGAGTGCCGCCATCGCAGCGGCGGCCACCGCCGTCCCCGCCGCTCCCCTGCGTAGCCTCCGGCCGTACCGCCGCGCTGCCATATCGCGGTCCCCTCCCACGTGGGTGAAGTGCGCGTCCCGCGCTCACAACTTGACCGACCCTACGACAACTTGCACCCCTTGACCACCGTCGGGAGGTACGCAAAAGGGGCAGTTCAGGGCGACTTCACAGGCTCGCGCCCGGCGTTTGCCTTCAGGTCACCGAGCCGTCGTCGGACCTTTTCACCTTCGGGCGCAACCGCCGGCACCCGCCGCGGGCCGTACGGGACGACCTGTGCGGCAGGTGCCGGATGCGGTCTCAGGATGTCAAGGTGGCCCTGACGGTGACGCAGGGTCAGCGGGACGGGTGGTGCCGGTGGGACCGGTGAGCCTCGGTGTTCCTCAGTGGGCCGCCGACTCCCAGTCCGTGCCGTGGCCGACGGAGACGTCGAGCGGGGCCCGCAGCGGGTAGGCGCCGGCCATCTCGCGGCGGACCAGCTCCTCGACCGCGGTGAGCTCGCCGGGGGCGACCTCGACCACGATTTCGTCGTGCACCTGGAGCAGCATCCGGGAGTCCAGTCCCTCGCGGGTGAGCGCCTCGTCCACCCGGAGCATGGCGATCTTGACGATGTCGGCGGCCGAGCCCTGGATGGGCGCGTTGAGCGCCATCCGCTCGGCCATCTCGCGGCGCTGCCGGTTGTCGCTGTTGAGGTCCGGCAGGTAGCGGCGGCGGCCGAGCACGGTCTCGGTGTAGCCGGTGATACGGGCCTCCTCGACCACCCGGTGCAGGTAGTCGCGTACGCCGCCGAACCGCTCGAAGTAGGTCTCGATCAGTGCCCGTGCCTCGGCGGCCTCGATGCCGAGCTGCTGGGACAGGCCGAACGCGGAGAGCCCGTAGGCCAGTCCGTACGACATCGCCTTGATCTTGCGGCGCATCTCGGGGTCCACCTGGTCGCGGGGGACGGAGAACACCTGGGAGCCGACGGTGTCGTGCAGGTCCTCGCCGGAAGTGAAGGCGGCGATCAGCCCGTCGTCGTCGGACAGGTGGGCCATCACCCGCAGTTCGATCTGGCTGTAGTCGGCGGTCAGCAGCGTCTCGAAATCCTTGCCGACGACGAAGCCGCGGCGGATGGCCCGGCCCTCGTCGGTGCGGACCGGCACGTTCTGCAGGTTGGGGTCGGTGGAGGACAGCCGGCCGGTGGCGGCCACGATCTGGCTGAAGGTGGTGTGGATGCGCCCGTCCGGGGCGACGGTCTTGACCAGGCCCTCGACGGTGACCCGCAGCTTGGCCTGCTCGCGGTGGCGCAGCATGATGACCGGCAGTTCGTGCTCGGTCTGGGCGGCGAGCCAGGCCAGCGCGTCGGCGTCGGTGGTGAAGCCGGTCTTGGTCTTCTTGGTCTTCGGCAGGCCCAGCTCGCCGAACAGCACTTCCTGGAGCTGCTTGGGCGAGCCCAGGTTGAACTCGTGGCCCACCGAGGCGTGCGCCTCGGTCACCGCGTGCTGCACGGCGGCGGCGAACTGCTGCTCCAGGCCGGCCAGATGGTCCCGGTCGGCGGCGATCCCGGCCCGCTCCATCCGGGCCAGCAGCGCGGAGATCGGCAGCTCCACGTCGTGCAGCAGATTCTCGGCGCCGACCTCGGGCAGCCGCTCGCCGAACACCTCGCCGAGGTCGAGGACCGCGCGGGCCTGCACCATCAGCGCCTCGGCCGCGGCCGCGTCGCCGTCCTCCTCCTCGCCGAACGCGAGCTGGCCGTCGCCGGTGTCCGCCGGGGCCAGCTCGCGGCCCAGGTACTCCACCGACAGCACGTCCAGGGCGAAGGAGCGGCGACCCGGCTTGATCAGGTAGGCGGCCAGCGCGGTGTCCATGGAGATCCCGGCCAGGTACCAGCCGTGCTCGGCGAACACCCGGGCGGTGTTCTTGGCGTTGTGCAGCACCTTGGGGCGGGCCGGGTCGGCCAGCCAGGTGGCGAACGCCTTCTCGTCGGTCTCCTCGAGCTGCGCCGGGTCGAACCAGGCCGCGTCCTCCGCCGAGGCCAGGGCGAGCTGGGTGACCGAGCCGCTGCCCAGCTCCCAGGTGTCCACACTGGCCAGGCCCAGCGGCCCCTGCGCGTGGTCGGCCAGCCAGCCGGACAGTTCGCCGGCGCCCAGCACGGTGCCGTGCACGGCGACGCCCTCGGCGACCGCGGCCTCCTGCTCCGCGCCGGGGTCGGCGGCGAACAGCCGCTCGCGGAAGTTCGGGTTGCGGAACTCCAGGACGTCCAGCACGCCGGACAGGGTCTGCCGGTCGTAGGGGATGCGCTCCAGGTCCGGCGGGGTCGAGGGCAGCGGCACGTCGCGGACCATCTCGGTCAGCCGCCGGTTGAGCTTGACCGCGTCCAGGTGCGCCCGCAGGTTGTCGCCGACCTTGCCCTTGACCTCGGCCACCCGCTCGCACAGCTCCTGGAACGAGCCGAACTGGGTGATCCACTTGGCGGCGGTCTTCTCCCCCACGCCGGGGATGCCGGGCAGGTTGTCGGACGGGTCGCCGCGCAGCGCGGCGAAGTCCGGGTACTGGGCCGGGGTCAGGCCGTACTTCTCCACGACCTTCTCCGGGGTGTACCGGGTCAGCTCGGAGACGCCCTTGGTCGGGTAGAGCACGGTCACGTGGTCGCTGACCAGCTGGAAGGAGTCCCGGTCGCCGGTGACGATCAGCACGTCGTAACCGAGGGCCTCGGCCTGGGTGGCGAGAGTGGCGATCACGTCGTCCGCCTCGTACCCCTCCACGGCGAAGCGGCTGACCCGCATCGCGTCCAGCAGCTCACCGATCAGCTCGACCTGGCTGCGGAACTCGTCCGGGGTCGCGGACCGGGTCGCCTTGTACTCGGGGTACTCGTCGAACCGCCACGTCTTGCGGGAGACGTCGAAGGCGACGGCCAGATGCGTCGGCTGCTCGTCACGCAGCGTGTTGGACAGCATCGACGTGAAGCCGTAGATGGCGTTCGTCGGCTGGCCCGTGGCGGTGTTGAAGTTCTCCACCGGCAGCGCGTAGAACGCCCGGTACGCCAGCGAGTGCCCGTCCAGCAGCATCAGCCGGGGTCGGTCGGTCGTCGTCTTCTGTGCGGTTGCTTTCTCTGCCACGCTCCCGATCCTCCCACGCGGGTCCGACAGCCCGGGCCGTACGGCCGGCGGCCGTCTTTTCGCCGGGATACCGGCACCAGGAGGTCAGGCGGCGGCAATACAGTGGCTGTCATGGCGAAGAAGGCACCCGCAGGGGATCCCGTTCAGGATGCGCCGCAGGTCACGGCGCCGAAGCATGCCGCGGCCGGACTGCCGGCGGTCGCGCAGACGGTGAAGGTGGCCGGTGCGCAGATGGGGGCGCGGCGGGCGACGCTGACGCTGCTCAAGGTCAACCAGAAGAACGGGTTCGACTGCCCGGGCTGCGCGTGGCCGGAGGGCGATCACCGGCACACGTTCGAGTTCTGCGAGAACGGCGCCAAGGCGGTGGCCGAGGAGGCGACGCTGCGCCGGGTGACCCCGGACTTCTTCGCCGCGCACCCGGTGTCGGACCTGGCCCGCCGCAGTGGCTACTGGCTGGGCCAGCAGGGCCGGATCACGCAGCCGATGTACCTGGCCGACGGCGCGGACAGCTATGAGGAAGTGCCGTGGGAGCGGGCCTTCTCGATCATCGCGGACGAGCTGACCGCGCTGGACTCCCCCGACGAGGCCGTCTTCTACACCTCGGGCCGCACCAGCAACGAGGCCGCCTTCCTGTTCCAGCTGTTCGCCCGCGAGTTCGGCACCAACAATCTGCCGGACTGCTCCAACATGTGCCACGAGTCGTCCGGGTCGGCGCTGACCGAGACGCTGGGGGTGGGCAAGGGCAGTGTGCTGCTGGAGGACCTGTACCGGGCCGACCTGATCATCGTGGCGGGGCAGAACCCGGGCACCAACCACCCGCGGATGCTCTCCGCGCTGGAGAAGGCCAAGCGCGGCGGGGCCCGGATCGTCAGCGTCAACCCGCTGGCCGAGGCGGGCACGGAGCGGTTCCGGAACCCGCAGAAGGCGTCCGGCCTGGTCGGCGGCGGCACCGCGCTGAGCGATCTGCACCTGCCGATACGGCTGGGCGGCGACCAGGCCCTGTTCCGGGCGCTGGGCCGGCTGCTGATCGAGGCCGACGCGGTGGACCACGACTTCATCGCCGAGCACACCCACGGCTTCGCCGAGTACGAGGCCGCGGCCCGCGCCACCGACTGGGACGAGACGCTGGCCGCCACCGGGCTGACCCGCGAAGACATCGACGCCCTGTACCGGATGGTGACCGGGGCCGAGTCGGTCGTGGTGTGCTGGGCGATGGGCCTCACGCAGCACAAGCACGCGGTGGCCACCATCCGCGAGGTCGTCAACTTCCTTCTGCTGGGCGGCAATGTGGGCCGGCCGGGCGCCGGGGTGTGCCCGGTGCGCGGCCACTCCAACGTTCAGGGCGACCGCACGATGGGGATCTTCGAGCGGCCCCCGGCGCCGTTCCTGGACGCGCTGCGGGACGAGTTCGGCTTCGAGCCGCCGCGCGAGCACGGCCTGGACGTGGTCCGGGCGATCCGGGCGCTGCGCGACGGCAGCGCCAAGGTCTTCTTCGCCATGGGCGGCAATTTCGTGTCGGCCTCCCCCGACACCGACGTCACCGAGGCCGCGATGCGCCGGGCCCGGCTGACCGTGCACGTGTCGACCAAGCTCAACCGCTCCCACACGGTCACCGGGGCCCGCGCGCTGATCCTGCCGGTGCTGGGCCGTACCGAACGGGACCGGCAGTCCTCCGGCGAGCAGTTCGTGACCGTGGAGGACTCCATGGGCATGGTGCACGCCTCCCACGGGTCGCTGCCCCCGGCCTCCTCGCACCTGCTCTCGGAGCCGGCCGTGGTCTCCCGGCTGGCCCGGGCCGTGTTCGGGGACGGCAGCCGGGTGCCGTGGGCGGACTTCGAGCACGACTACGACCTGATCCGGGACCGGATCGCGCGGGTGGTGCCGGGCTTCACCGACTTCAACGCGCGGGTGCGCCGCCCCGGTGGCTTCGCCCTGCCGCACGGGCCGCGCGACTCGCGCACCTTCCCCACCGCGACCGGCAAGGCGAACTTCACCGCGGCGCCGGTGGAGTACCCGCGGGTGCCGGAAGGCCGGCTGCTGCTGCAGACGCTCCGCTCGCACGACCAGTACAACACCACGATCTACGGCCTGGACGACCGCTACCGGGGCATTCGGGGCGGGCGCCGGGTGGTGCTGCTGCACCCCGACGACGCGGCGGCGCACGGGCTGGCGGACGGCGCGTACACCGATCTGGTCAGCGAGTGGACGGACGGCACCGAGCGGCGGGCCGAGGGCTTCCGGGTGGTGCACTACCCGACCCCGCGGGGCTGCGCGGCCGCGTACTACCCGGAGACCAATGTGCTGGTGCCGCTGGACCACACCGCCGACACCAGCAACACACCCGCGTCGAAGTCCGTGGTCATCCGCCTGGAACAGCCCACCCCGGCGCACGTCTGAGCCCGGGCGGCGTCTAGGTTGGCCGCGGAGGCATCTCCGCGGAGTCATTTCCGCACCGGCCGGCAGTCGCAGTACGGCTGCCGGCCGGCCCCCACGACCGAGGGAGTCGACGCATGGGCGAGCAGACCACCACCACGCAGTTCCCGCCGGAGATCCTGGCGCAGTACACCGGGCTCGGCATCGACCTGGCGTCCCTGTTCTCCGCCGGGGCGCTCGGGGAGCGGATGGGCATCGTCGTGCTGGAGGCCTCGCCGGAGAAGGTGGTCGGCACCATGCCGGTCGAGGGCAACACCCAGCCGTACGGACTGCTGCACGGCGGGGCGTCGGCGGTGCTGGCCGAGACGCTGGGCTCGGTGGGCGCGATGCTGCACGGCGGCCCGGGCAAGATCGCGGTCGGAGTGGACCTGAACGCCACCCACCACCGCGCCGTGCGGTCCGGGACGGTGACCGGCACCGCCACGCCGGTGCACCGCGGGCGCAGCTCGGCCACGTACGAGATCACGATCGCCGATGAGTCCGGCCGCCGGATCTGTACCGCCCGGCTGACCTGCATGCTGCGTCCGGCCACCCCGACGGCCTCGACGAACGGCGCGGCCTGAGCCACGGCGCGCCTTCTGGCCCGCTCCGGGATTCTCCGCTGAACTGTGGTGCGATGAACTGGGGTGCCGGGTGTGGGATTCGAACCCACATGCCCTCTCGGACAAAGGCTTTTGAGGCCTCCGCGTATGCCGTTCCGCCAACCCGGCAGGGTGTGCGGCCCAGCGTACCGTGTAGGTGAGCGCGGTCGCAGCTAGGTAGGCTCGGGGGTGCGGGCCCGCACCGCACGCCCGACCGAGGACCCCGAAAGACCCGCTTCAAGGACTTCAAGGACCTTCAAGGACAAGGAGCACCGTGAGCGCCCCGGAAGAGTCGACCCCCGCCCCTCGTGAGGACGATCAGTCGCACGTGCCTCCGGCGACGACCCGCGTGGTCATCGCGGAGGACGAGGCGCTGATCCGGCTCGATCTCAAGGAGATGCTGGAGGAGGAGGGGTACTCCGTGGTCGGGGAGGCCGGCGACGGGGAGACCGCGGTCAAGCTGGCCGAGGAGCTGCGGCCGCACCTGGTGATCCTGGACGTCAAGATGCCGGTGCTGGACGGGATCTCGGCGGCCGAGCGGATCGCCGGGGAGAAGCTGGCCCCGGTGCTGATGCTGACCGCCTTCTCGCAGCGGGAGCTGGTGGAGCGGGCCAGGGACGCGGGGGCCATGGCGTACCTGGTCAAGCCGTTCACCAAGAGCGACCTGGTGCCGTCGATCGAGATGGCGGTGAGCCGGTTCCAGGAGCTGCGGGCGCTGGAGGCCGAGATCCAGGACCTGACCGTGCGGCTGGAGACCCGCAAGCTGGTCGACCGGGCCAAGAGCGTGCTGCAGACCAAGTACGGGCTGACCGAGCCGGCCGCCTTCCGCTGGATCCAGAAGACCTCGATGGACCGCCGGATGTCCATGCAGGCGGTGGCCCAGGCGGTCATCGACGAGGTCGCGGACAAGTAGCCGACGAGCGGAACACCGCCTCGTACGGAACGTGTACGCACGTCGGGCGTCGTACGGAAGGGGCCGCCCCCCATGGCCGGGGGCGGCCCCTTTCCGTGTCCCGTTGTCCGGGTCCCCGCTGCCGTCGGGGCAGGCCCCGTCAGTCCTCGCCGAGGTAGGTCTTGCGGACCTCGTCGTCGTGCAGCAGGGCGTGCCCGGTGCCGGACAGCTTGATCGTGCCGACCTCCATCACGTGCGCCTGGTCGGCCAGGGACAGCGCGGCCTGGGCGTTCTGCTCGACGAGCAGGATGGTGGTGCCCTGGGCGCGCAGTTCGACGATGGTGGCCATGATCTTCTGCATCATGATCGGCGACAGCCCCATCGAGGGCTCGTCGAGCATGAGCAGCTTGGGCTGGGACATCAGGGCCCTGCCCATCGCCAGCATCTGCTGCTCGCCGCCGGACAGGGTGCCGGCCGCCTGCTTGCGCCGCTCCCCCAGGATGGGGAAGAGGTCGTAGGCGCGCTGCATGTCCTGCGTGATGCCGGCCGAGTCCTTGCGCAGATACGCCCCGAGCTGGAGGTTCTGCTCGATGGTGAGCCGGGGGAAGATGTGCCGGCCCTCCGGGGAGTGCGCCAGGCCCAGGGCGACGATCTTGTGCGGGGGCACCCTGGTGAGCGGCTTGCCGTCGAAGACGACCTTGCCGCCGACCGGCTTGAGCAGGCCGCTGAGCGTGCGCAGCGTGGTGGTCTTGCCTGCGCCGTTGGTGCCGATGAGGGTGACGACCTGCCCGGCCTCGACGGCGAAGCTGATCCCCTTGACGGCCTCGATCTTGCCGTAGGCGACCCGCAGGTTGTCCACTTCGAGCAGTGCGCTCATCGGTCGTTCTCCCGCTCCTCGGCCTCGTCGGCCGGTGCTCCTTCGAAGGGTTCGCCGAGGTACGCGGCGATCACCCTCTCGTCGCTCTGCACGACGTCCGAGGTGCCCTCGACCAGCTTCTCGCCCTGGACGAGGACGGCGACCCGGTCGCAGAGGTTGAAGATGAACCGCATGTCGTGCTCGATCACCAGGACGGCGATGCCCTGGTCGCGGATGGCGAAGACCAGTTCCTCGGTGGCCCGAGTCTCCTGCGGGTTCATGCCGGCCGTGGGCTCGTCCAGCAGCAGCAGGCCGGGTTCGCTGGCCAGCGCCCGGGCGATCTCCAGCTTGCGCTGCTCGCCGTAGGGCAGGTTGCGGGCCAGGTGCTCGGCCTTGCCGGCCAGCCCGGTGAAGGCCAGCAGTTCCATGGCGCGCTCACGGGAGCGGGCCTCGGCCCGGTGGTAGCCGGGGCCGCGGATCAGCGCGGACAGCAGCCCTTCGCGGGTCCGGGTGTGCCGTCCGACCAGGACGTTCTCCAGGACGGTCATGTTGGCGAACAGCCGGATGTTCTGGAAGGTACGGGCGATGCCGGCCTGGGTGACCAGGTGCGGCTTGGGCGGCAGGACGGTGCCGCGGTAGCTGACCGTGCCCTCGGTGGGGACGTACAGCCCGGTGAGGCAGTTGAAGAAGGTGGTCTTGCCGGCGCCGTTGGGGCCGATCAGGCCGACGATCTCGCCGCTGCCCACGGTCAGCGAGACGTCGCGGACGGCGGTGAGGCCGCCGAAGCGCATGATGACGCCCTTGGCCTCAAGCAGCGCGGTGCCCTTGGGCGCCCCCTGCGGGGACGGCTGTTCGGGGATGGTGGTGGTCATGGTGTCCCTCACGCCCCTGCCGCGCCGACCGGGACGGTGTCGTCGCCGGGGGTGCCGGGCTGGTCGGACGCCGTGGCGGCGTCTTCGTGGAATTCGAGCTGGCGGCGCCGGTTGGGGATGATGCCCTCGGGCCGGAAGCGCATGATGAGGATCAGCGCGAGACCGAAGGCCAGCAGCTCGTACCGGGCCAGGAAGTCCAGCTTCGCGGGGATGAGGTAGAGCAGCGCCGCGCCCAGGATCGGACCGCTGACCGTACCCATGCCGCCGAGGACGACCGCGGCCAGCAGGAAGGCGGAGTTGGGCGGCACCGACCCGGAGAACACGTACGGGTCGGGCACCACGCTGTTGGTCACGTGGGCGAAGACGGTGCCGGCCAGGCCGGCCAGCGAGGCGCCGAGGGCGAAGGCGACCAGCTTGACCCGGAAGCCGTTGATGCCCATGGCGGTGGCGGCGATCTCGTCCTCCCGGATGGCGATCCAGGACCGGCCGATCCGGGAGTCGGCGGCACGGGTGAAGACCAGCACCACGATGAGGGTGATGACCAGCATCAGCAGGTAGTAGTTGGCGAACCGGCCCAGGGTGAAGGACCCGAAGGAGTGCTGGTCGCCCAGGTTGTAGCCGAAGATCGACACGTCCGGGATCTGCGCGATGCCGTTGGGGCCGTTGGTGACCTTCGGGCCGGAGACGCCGTCGAGGTTGCGGACGACGATACGGAAGATCTCTCCGAAGCCGAGGGTGACGATGGCCAGGTAGTCACCGCGCAGCCGCAGCGTGGGGGCGCCGATGAGGACGCCGAAGATGCAGGCGACGACCATGCCGGCCAGGGCGGCGGCCCAGAACGGGAACTGGGTGCCGGACCAGATGGAGAACTGGGAACCGGAGACCAGGGCCGCGGTGTAGGCGCCGACGCCGAGGAAGGCGACGTAACCGAGGTCGAGCAGGCCGGTCAGGCCGACCACGATGTTCAGGCCGAGCGCGACCGTGCCCACGATGAGGATGCTCACCCCGAGGTTGGCCCAGTGCTCGTTGTTCTGGGCGAAGGGGTACGCGACCGCGGCCAGCACGCCGATCGCGGTGGAGAACCGGCGGTTGTGCTGGGTGATCTGCCGGAACTGGCGCAGCAGGCCGGTGGCGCCCAGGCCCAGGAAGCCGAAGGAGACCACGATCAGGTAGCCGATGAAGATGTCGCTGTAGTTCGTGGCGACACCGTAGGTGAAGATCTTCACCCCGACCGCGTAGACGACGACCACGGCCAGCCGCTGGAGCCAGGGGTTGAGCCGGCGGGCGTCGCCCACCGGCAGGTCGCTGTGGTTGAGCCGGGCCTCGCGCAGCCAGCGGTAGGCGCCGACGGTGGGCCCGTTGCCGGACAGCCGGCCGAGTTCGAAGTACTCGGCGTCGGCGGGCTCGACCGGGTGCCGGTCGATGGGCAGCGCGAGGGCGCCGGCGAACAGCAGCAGGCTGCCGATGGCGGCGACGAAGCCGCCGGGGTCGAGGTTGGCCATGCCGCCGAGCTTGGCGGCGATGTCGATGACGGTGTACCAGGTGGTGCCGAGGGTGCCCAGGGCCAGCAGCAGCACGCCGTTGTTGGACCGGCTCGGGTTCAGCCAGGCAAGTCCCTTGACCCGGAAGGCGCCCAGCGCGATCACGCCGGTGAGGATGGCGCCGATCAGGGTGAGGACCTGGAGGCCGCCCGGGTAGCCGCTGACGGTCAGGTCGCCGGGGAACTCGGTGGTGTACGTCCACGACATGAAGGTGGACGCCACGGTGACGACCACGCCGGCCAGGGTGACCAGGCGCGCGGCGGCCGGGGGCAGCGGAACGAACGGGGCCGCCCGGTGGGCGTCGCTCCGGGCCTGGACGACGGCTTCGGCCGTGGTGATGGGGATGTCGGTCATGTGGTGATCACGCCCTGTCCGCGACACGCTCGCCGAGCAGGCCCTGCGGCCGCACCAGCAGGACGACGATCAGCAGGACGAAGGCCCATACGTTGGCCCAGCCGCCGCCGCCGAGCTGTTCCATGCCCGGGATGTTGGAGATGTAGGCGGACGCGCACGACTCGGCGATACCGAGGACGAGACCGCCGAGCATGGCTCCGTAGATGTTGCCGATGCCGCCGAGGACGGCGGCGGTGAAGGCCTTCAGGCCGGCCTGGAAGCCGATGTCGAACTTGACCTGACCGTATTTCAGGCCGGACGCGACACCGGCCACGGCGGCGAAGAAGCCGCCGATGGCGAAGGCGATCACGATGATCCGGTTGGTGTCGATGCCCATGAGCTGCGCGGTGTCCGGGTCCTGGGCGGTGGCCTGCATGGCCCGGCCGGTGCGGCTGGTGCGCACGAAGGTGGCCAGCGCGACCATGCACACCACGGCGGCGACGATCAGGAAGATGTCACCGCTCTGGATGTCGACCGAGCCGATGTGGTAGGGGCCGCCGGGCAGTTGGGGAAACCGCTTGCCGTTGTCGCCGCCCGGGTACCAGAGGAAGACCGCCTGCTGGAGTGCGAGGGAGAGGCCGATGGCGGTGATGAGCGGGGCCAGCCGGGGCGCGTTGCGCAGCGGCCGGTAGGCGAACCGCTCCGCTCCCACCGCGATCAGCACGGACACGATGCCGCCGCCGATCAGCATGAGGGGGAGCGCGAGCCAGATGGACGTGCCGCTGGGGAGATTGGTGTAGACCGCGAGGGCGCCGAAGGCCCCGGTCATGTAGATCTCGCCGTGGGCGAAGTTGATGAGCTGGACGATGCCGTACACCATCGTGTAGCCGATGGCGATGAGCCCGTACATTGAGCCGATGAACAGCCCATTGGCCAGCTGTTGCGGCAAAGTGTGCACCGCATGGCCTCCATGTCGCTGGGGGGGCAGGGGGGGCAGGGGACAGAGGATCGACGCTTGAAGCGGCAGGGCCGCGCGGTGGGGTGTCCCCGCCGCGCGGCCCGGGTGGTGCGGGGGGAGCGTCAGCCGTTGTAGGTACCGCTCTTGACCGGCGCCCAGGCGCCGCTCTTGACCTGGTAGACGGTCAGCTGCTTGTTGGTGGTGTCGCCGTACTGGTCGAAGGAGACGTGACCGGCGATGCCGTCGAAGTCGCTCTTCTGGACGGCGTCCACGAGCTGCGAGCGGGCGTCGGTCATGGCCGGCAGCTTGTTGCTGTTGGCGTCCATGATCGCCTTGACGCCCTTGATGACGGCGGTGGCGGCGTCGTAGGAGTAACCGCCGTAGGTGCCGTAGTCACCGGGGTAGCCCTTGGACTTGTAGGTGCTGATGAAGTCCTTGGCGGCCGGCAGCGTGGTGACCGGGACGCCGACCGAGGTGGCCAGGTCGCCCTCGGCGGCCTTGCCGGCGGTCTTGATGTAGGTGTCGGAGAACATGCCGTCGCCGCCCATCAGCGGGATGTTGACGCCGGCCGCCTTGAGCTGCTTGGTGATCAGCTCCGACTCGTCGTACTGGCCGCCGTAGTAGAGCATGTCGGCGTGCGAGTTCTTGATCTTGGTGACGAGGGTGGAGTAGTCGGTGTCACCGGTGTTCACGTGGTCGGTGCCGGCGATCTTGCCGCCGAGGCCGCTGAACTTCCCCTTGAAGATGCCCGCGAGGCCCGCGCCGTAGGTCTGCTTGTCGTCGACGACGAACGCGTCCTTCTTCTTCAGGGTGTTGTACGCGTAGTCGGCCGCGAAGCCGCCCTGCAGGGCGTCGGTGGTGGCGGTGCGGAAGTAGGTCTTGAACGCGCGGACCTTGTTGCCGGTCGCCCAGTCCTTGCCCTGGGTCAGGGTGGGGTTGGTGTTCGACGGCGAGATCTCGACCATGTTGGCCGAGGCGAAGACCTGCTGCATCGACTGCGCGACACCGGAGTTGAGCGGGCCGATGGCGGCGATCACGCTGTTGTCGGCGACCAGCGCGGTGGCGTTCTGCTGGCCGGTGGCCGGCTGCGCCTTGTCGTCCAGCGCCTTGACCTTGAAGGTCACGCCGGGCACGAGGTTCTTGGCGTTGGCGTCGTCCACCGCGATCTGCACGCCGTACTGGATGCCGAGGCCGGTGGCGGAGTTGGCGCCGGTGAGCGGCGCGTCGACGCCGATGACCACGGTGGTGTTGCTGGAGGAGGAGCTGGAGGACCCACCGCCGCCGTTGCTCTTGTTGTCGTTGCTGCGCGAGCCGCAGGCGGTGAGGGTGAGAGCTCCCGTGGCAAGCACGGAGGTAAGAATCAGCAAGGAGCGGTGTTGCACGATCGGTCCTTTCCCCTGGACGGCCGTCACTACTGAGCGGCCGAGCCACCGTCCGGAACCCGAACGCACAAATCCGGTGGCGCGGTGACTGGCCGTGACTCTAGGCGCGAGGGGGTGGTCAAGGCAGAGGGGTGAAGAAGAGTGTGATGTTCTTGTTATCCCGAACGGAAACTCTTGAGCTTCTACTGAGGTTCGCAGCGGCTTTTGGGCGCTTTGCGGCGCCGACCGGATCCGGGAATGCGCACTTCCGGACCACCCGCCGGAGACCCGGTGCACCTCACGTCAGCAGGCCGTCGGCGGACCGGCCGAGGCTGTTGCCGAGGGCACCGGCAAGCCCGGGATTGCCGGGATTAAGGGGCGCGCCTGCCGGGCCGGGCGCCGCTCGTACCGTGGAACGAATGGTTATTGCGTGCGGGTTACACAGCGTTAATTGCTGCTGCTTTTCTTCCGCGCCGACTACGCGCTCGGGTCGTCCGGCAGTTCCCGCGGTGCCCCCGCGCGGGTAAAGCAGGACCCCCGTCCGGCACTCGCCGAACGGGGGTCAGGACCAAAATTGCGTATACGCATTACCGCCGCGCGGACCGCAATGTTGCGGCGGTTCGCGTCACCTGGACAGGTCGTCCTCACCGATGCGGTGGACCCGGACCATGTTGGTGGTACCGGGCATCCCGGGCGGCGAGCCGGCGGTGATGATCACCACGTCGCCCTTCTTGCACCGGCCGATGCGCAGCAGTTCCTCGTCCACCTGCTGCACCATCTCGTCGGTGGTCTGCACCATCGGGCCGAGGAAGGTCTCCACGCCCCAGGTCAGGTTGAGCTGGGAGCGGGTGGCCGGCTCCGGGGTGAAGGCGAGCACCGGGATCGGCGAGCGGTAGCGGGACAGCCGGCGCACGGTGTCGCCGGACTGGGTGAAGGCCACCAGGAAGCGGGCGCCGAGGAAGTCACCGATCTCGGCGGCCGCGCGGGCGACGGCGCCGCCCTGGGTGCGCGGCTTGTTCCGCTCGGTCAGCGGCGGCAGGCCGGCGGCGAGGATGTCCTCCTCGGCGGCGGCCACGATCCGGGACATCACCTTGACGGTCTCGATGGGGTGCTTGCCGACGCTGGTCTCGCCGGAGAGCATCACCGCGTCGGTGCCGTCCATCACCGCGTTGGCCACGTCGCTGGCCTCGGCACGGGTGGGGCGGGAGTTGTCCACCATCGAGTCGAGCATCTGGGTGGCGACGATCACCGGCTTGGCGTTGCGCTTGGCGAGCTTGACGGCACGCTTCTGGACGATCGGCACCTGCTCCAGCGGCATCTCGACGCCCAGGTCGCCGCGGGCGACCATGATGCCGTCGAAGGCGTCCACGATCTCGGCGAGGTTGTCGACGGCCTGCGGCTTCTCGATCTTGGCGATGACCGGGACCCGGCGCTCCTCCTCCTCCATGATCCGCAGCACGTCCTCCATGTCCCGTCCGGAGCGGACGAAGGACAGGGCGATGACATCGGCCCCGATCCGCAGACCCCAGCGCAGGTCGCGGATGTCCTTCTCGGACAGGGCGGGCACGGAGACGGCGACACCGGGGAGGTTGAGGCCCTTGTGGTCGGAGACCATGCCGCCCTCGATGACCATGGTGTGCACGCGCGGTCCCTCGACGTCGGTGACCTCCAGGGTCACCCGGCCGTCGTCCACCAGGATCCGCTCGCCGCGGGCCACGTCGGCCGCCAGGCCCTTGTACGTGGTGCCGCAGATCTGCTGGTCACCCTCGATGTCGTCCACCGTGATGGTGAACTCGTCGCCGCGTTCAAGGAGTACGGGACCCTCGGCGAATCGGCCGAGCCTGATCTTCGGACCCTGAAGGTCGACCAGGATGCCCACACTGCGGCCGGTCTCGTCGGAGGCCTTGCGGACCCTTCGGTAGCGGTCCTCGTGCTCAGCGTACGTACCGTGGCTCAGGTTGAGGCGGGCCACGTCCATTCCGGCCTCGACCAGTGCCTTGATCTGGTCGTAGGACTCGGTGGCGGGTCCCAGGGTGCAGACGATTTTGGCTCGGCGCATGTATCGAGCGTATGACTTACTCGTTGGTAGAGAGCACGGTGACGTCAACAGTCCAACGACGTCTGCATTAACGCTTGTTGACAAGTATCGAATGATCGGTCTCCTGCTCGGATGAGCGATTGCGGTCATCCTCCGTGGTGGGGAGCGGTCCCTACCGGCGTGCCGTGCCCACCGGAACTCCGTTCGAACTGCGGTCCGCGCCGGGGTCCAGACCGAAGCTGGTGAAGGCGGTCCGGGCCGGCAGGGGGTAGTGCTCGGTCCCGGTCAGCAGGCCGGTCAGGTCGTTGAGCGCCGACGCCGACCGCCAGGCGGCCAGCCCGAGGTCGGGGGCGCCGACACCGTGGCTGTACCGGCTGGGGCTGAGCACGTAGATCCGCCCGGTCACGGACCGGTCCAGCTCCAGCCGGCCCCGGCCGTCAACCAGCGGCCGGCCCGCCGCGTCCCGCCGCAGATACGACCGGACCGGGGCGAGCAGCGGCTCCAGCGGACGCTCCCGGTATCCGGTGGCCAGCACCACCGCCCCGGTGACCAGCCGGGTACGGCCGCCCTGCTCGGTGTGTTCCAGGTGCAGTTCGACGCCGTGGCTGCCCAGCCGGCCGGCGGTGCGCACCGTCACCCCCGGGGTGAGCACCGCGTCGGGCCAGCCGCCGTCCAGGGTGCGGCGGTACAGCTCGTCGAAGATCGCGGTGATCGTCTCGGTGTCGATGCCCTTGTGGAGCTGCCACTGCGCGGGCACCAGGCGGTCCCGCACCGGGTCGGCCAGGCCCTGGAAATAGCGGGTGTAGTCCGGGGTGAAGTGCTCCAGGCCCAGCTTGCTGTACTCCATGGGCGCGAACGCGGGGCTGCGGGCCAGCCAGGTCAGCCGCTCGCGTCCGGCCGGGCGGGCCCGCAGCAGGTCCAGGAAGACCTCGGCGCCGGACTGCCCGGAGCCGATCACCGTGATGTGATCGGCGGCCAGCAGCCGCTCGCGGTGGTCGAGGTAGTGGGCGGAGTGCACCACCGGCGCCGCGGGGGTCTCGGCGAGCGGGCGCAGCGGTTCCGGGACGTACGGCGCGCTGCCGGTGCCGATCGCCAGGTGCCGGGCGCAGGTACGGCCCAGCGCCTCGGCCTCGCCGTGCGGGTCGAGCCGGGTGTGGTCCACCTCGAAGTGGCCGTGCGCCGGGTTCCACCGCACGCTGTCCACCTGGCGGCCGAAGTACGTGCTCGGCAGCGACCGCGCGACCCACCGGCAGTAGGCGTCGAACTCGGCGCGGTGCACGTGGAAGCGCTCGGCGAAGTAGAAGGGGAACAGCCGCTCGCGGGACTTGAGCCAGCTCAGGAACGACCAGCGGCTGCCCGGGTCGGCGAGGGTGACCAGGTCGGCGAGGAAGGGCACTTGGAGGGTGGCGCCGTCGATGAGCAGGCCGGGGTGCCAGTGGAAGTCCGGGCGCTGGTCGTAGAAGGCGGTGGTCAGGCCGGGGACCGCGTCGGCCAGGGCGGCGAGCGACAGGTTGAACGGGCCGAGGCCGATGCCGAGCAGGTCCAGCGCGCGGTCGGCGTCGGGCTCCACCGGCTCTATGGGCTCCATGGGCTCGGCCGGTTCCGTCGCCGGGGCGCCGGGGGTGGTGCCGGTCGTGCGGCCGCCGCTCGTGGCGGTGGCGTCGGCAGCGGCTGTTGCGTCGGCGGTGGAGTCGAGCGGCCCGGACGTCTCGGGGGCGGTCATGCGCGGGTGGTGCCTTCCGTGGTGAGCGTGAGCAGTGCGTCGAGGTGGTCGGCGCGGGTGTGCGGGTTGAGCAGGGTGGCCTTGAGCCAGAGCCGGCCGCCGGCCCGGGCCCGGCCGAGCACGGCCCGGCCCTCGACGAGCAGCCGGCGGCGCAGCGCGGCCACCTCCTCGTCGGTGGCGACGGCCGGGCGGAACAGGACCGTGCTGATCACCGGCGGCGCGTACAGAACCAGGTCCGGGTGGTCCTCGATCCGGTCGGCGAGCTGCCGGGCCAGCTCGCACACGGCGTCCACCAGGGCGGCCATGCCGTCGCGGCCGAGGGCGCGCAGGGTGACGGCGATCTTGAGGACGTCGGGGCGGCGGGTGGTGCGCAGCGACCGGCCGAGCAGATCGGGCAGCCCGGCCTCGGTGTCGTCGGCGGCGTTCAGATAGTCGGCCCGGTGGTCCAGCGGGCGCAGCGCGGCCCGGTCGGGTACGGCGAGCAGCCCGGCGGCGACCGGCTGCCAGCCGAGCTTGTGCAGGTCCACGGTGACGGAGACCGCCGACTGGAGCCCGTCGAGCGCAGGGGCGGCGCGGCGGCTGAACAGCAGCGGCCCGCCGTACGCGGCGTCCACGTGCAGCTCCGCGCCGTGACCCGCCGCGGCCCGGGCGATGTCCGGGAGCGGATCGACCTGCCCGGTGTCCGTGGTCCCCGCGGTCGCCACCACCAGGGCGCGCCCGGGCAGTCCGGACAGCGCCCGGTCCACCGCGGCCGGGTCCAGCACACCGGCGGGCGTGTCCAGCACCACCGGCTGGGGCAACCCGAGCAGCCACGCCGCGCGCAGCACACTGTGGTGGGCGTTCGCCCCGCACACCACCTGCACCCGCGGCCCGCCCGCCGCCCGCTCCCGGGCCAGCAGCAGCGCGAGCTGATTGGACTCGGTGCCTCCCGTGGTCACCAGCGCGTCCGGCATCGGCAGATCCGGGAACACCAGCCGGGCCAGCTCCGCGCCGACCCTCGCCTCCAGCTCGCTCGCCGCCGGCGCCTGGTCCCACGAGTCCAGCGACGGATTCAGCACCGACGCGGCCAGATCGGCCGCCGCCGCCACCGCCAGCGGCGGCCCGTGCAGGTGCGCCGCGCACGCCGGGTCCGCCGGGTCCGCCGCTCCCGCGGCCATCACGTGCACCAGCGTGTACAGCGCCTCCTGCCCGCCCGTTCCCCGGGCGGGCAGCACCTCCGGCGCAGCCGCTGCCACGGCTGCGGCGACCGCCTGCGGTCCCCCGGCCGGGACAGGGCCGTTGCGCTTCCGCGCCCCTTCCGCCAGGGCGGCCAGAACCGTTTCCACGAACGGGCGTACGTCCTCCGCCCCTTGCCGGCCCCCGGCCAACGCGCTCGCGCCGCCCCGTGCCTCCACCTCCACCTCGACCTCGTCCTCCCCGGGCGTACGAACGTTGCCCTTGTCCAACGAGGAGTGGCCCTTTTAGGTACGGATGAGGGTTCGCCGGGAGCGCCCCGCAGGGGCGCGGGGAACTGCGCGCTCAGCCGGCCACCGGCCGGTGGTCCGGAGACGACAGCAACTGCCCCTTTGGGGCGGTGACGACCCGCGCCACGGTAGTGGGTTGCTCGCGCAGTTCCCCGCGCCCCTGGCTACTCCGGGCGAACCCGGCGCGCAGCCGTCAAGCTCCCTGCGCAGCCCGAACACGCAGTGCGCGGGACAAATCGTCAAGGCGATCCGCAAACGCACGCTGCACCGCAGGAATGGGCGCGACCTCACCGTCGAGGGCCTCGCGCCCCAGAGTGAGCACGCGCTGATCGACGATCGAGGGAAACGCGTAGCGGCCGAGGGCGTCGGCGATGGCGGGGCCGCGGCGGGCGGCGAGGGCGATCGCGTCGGGGAAGAAGGGCTCGACGTAGGAGGAGACAAGATCTTCGTGCTCGGGCTGCCAGAAGCCCTGGGCGGTGGCGACGAAGAGGTAGTTGGAGAGCGAGTCGTCGTGGAGGAGTGCGTCGTAGGCGGCGCGCTTGGTGTCGGGGTGAGGCAGAGCCGCACGGCAGCGGGCGGCGCCCTCGCGCCCCTTGGCGCTGGGGTCGCGGGCGAGTTCCGCGTCGATGTCCTTGGCGTCGGCGTGCCCGAGGACGGTGAGCCGCAGCAGGAGCCGCCAGCGCAGTTCGCCGTCGACGGCGGGGCCGCCGGGGATGGCGCCGGTGTCGTACCAGGTACGCAGGTCCGCCACGTCCTGGTCACCGGCGGAGCCGACCGCGCTGTCGACGAGGACGCGGGTGGCGGCGAGGGCGGTGAGATCGCCGCCGGTGGCCAGCAGGGCGCGGGTGGCCCGGGAGAGCAGGGCGAGCGCGTCGGCGCGCGGGCCGGGGGCGAGGAACTGATCGGCGATCACGGTCCGGGCGAATTTGAGCACGCCCTCGACGATCGCGGGGTCGCTCTCGCCGGGCAGGTGCCGGTCGACCAGGCCGAGGTAGTCGCCGGGCGCGATGCGGGCGTCGCGCACCAGGTCACGGGCGGCGTTCCAGGCGACCGCGCGGTTCAGCGGGTCGGGCACGCCGCCGAGGGTGTCGGCCAGGGTCTCCCAGGAGCGCTCGTCGAAGCGGATCTTGGTGTACGACAGGTCGCCGTCGTTGAGCAGCACCACGTCCGGCCGGGGGCCGTCCAGTTCGCGCTTCTCGACCACCGCCGTGGCGGCTATGTCCATGGTGATCCGCTCGCGCAGCACCAGTGCGCCGGGGTCGGCGGCCGCCCTGTCGTACAGCCCGATGCCGATGCGGTGCGGCCGGCCGCCCTGGTGGCCGACCTCGAGCCGCCAGCCGGCGGGCGCGGGCGAGGCGGTCGCGGTGAGGGTGTCGGGGCCGCTGGTGCGCAGCCAGGCGTCGGCCCAGGCGTGCACGTCGCGTTCGGTGCCGGCGGCCACGGAGTCGATGAAGTCGGCGAGGGTGGCGTTGCCGAACCGGTGCCGGGCGAAGTGCTCGTTGATGCCGGCCAGGAACTCGTCGCGGCCGAGCCAGGCGACGAGCTGGCGCAGCGCGGAGGCGCCCTTGGCGTAGGAGATGCCGTCGAAGTTGTTGAGCGCGGACGCGGTGTCGGGCACCTGCTCGGGGTCGGGGGCGACCGGGTGGGTGGAGGGCCGCTGGTCCGCGTCGGTGCCCCACGCCTTGCGGACGACCGCGAAGTCGGTCCAGGTGCCGGTCATCTCGGTGACCTCGGTGAGCACCTGGTAGCCCATGTACTCGGCGAAGGACTCGTTCAGCCAGATGTCGTCCCACCAGCGCAGCGTCACCAGGTTGCCGAACCACATGTGGGCCATCTCGTGCGCGACGACGACGGCCCGGAAGAGCAGTTCGGTGGGGGTGGCTGCGGAGCGCGGGATGAAGTCGTCGCGCAGCGTGACCAGGCCCGGGTTCTCCATGGCGCCCACGTTGAACTCGGGCACGAACGCCTGGTCGTAGGAGTCGAAGGGGTACGGCTCGGCGAACAGCTCGTGGTAGCGGTCGAAGCAGCGCCGGGTGACGTCGAGCAGCTCGCCGGCGTCGCGGTCCAGGTGCTCCCCCAGCGAACGCCGTACGTGCAGGCCGAACGGCAGCCCGGCGTGCTCGGTGCGCACCGAGTGGAACGGTCCGGCCGCGACCGCCAGCAGGTACGTGGAGATCAGCGGGGTGGGCGCCATCCGCCAGCGGCCCGGGGCGGTGCGCTCGGCCACCGAGTTGCCCAGCACGGTCCACTCCTCGGGCGCGGTCACCGTGACCTCGAAGACCGCCTTGAGGTCGGGCTGGTCGAAGACAGCGGCGACGCGCTGCACGTCGTTCATGAAGAGCTGGGTGTAGAGATACGTTTCGCCGTCCGCGGGGTCGGTGAAGCGGTGCATGCCCTCGCCGGTGTGCGAGTACGCCATGTCCGCCTCGACCAGCAGCTCGTGCGGGCCCGCGGCGAGGCCGGTCAGCGGCAGCCGGCCGTCGTCGAGCAGGGCGGGGTCGAGCTCGCGGCCGTCCAGCACCGCCCGGTGCAGGGTCGCCGGGCGCACCTCGGAGAAGGTGTCGCAGTCGCGCAGCGCGGTGAACCGGATCACCGTGGTCGAGCCGAAGACCTCCTCGCCTCGGGTCAGGTCGAGGTCGAGCGAATAGGTCTGGACGGTCAGGTCGCGGGCGCGGGTCTCGGCCTCGGCGCGGTTCAGAGCAGGCATGACGTTCATGTTGCCCCACGTCACCGCGGCGGGGGAACGGATTCAGCGCCCGGCGATCACCGGGTGCCGCGAGCACGGAGCGCGCGCGGGCCGGGGCCGTTACGCTCGTAAGCCACGGGGAGCCTCGGGGAGGTGTCATGGCCGAGCCGGCCGAGCCCGGTGCACCGGCCGCGGGCGGCGGTCCGATCGTGCACGGGTTTCCGCACCTGGAGACCGTGCAGGCCGCGCTCACGGCGCTCTACCGGCGGCTGTCCGCCGACGGGGTGGCCCAGTACGTCACCAGTGTGCGGCCCGAGCTGGTGGACTTCCCCGACGACGAGGACGTGTATCTCGGCGCGCAGCGGGTGGCCCGGGCCATGGTGCAGCACTTCCGGCTGCCGGACGCCCGGATGGTGATCAGCTTCCGCGACATGGTGCACGCCGGCAACGTCGAACTGGCCGCCGGCCCGGAGTACTTCGTCGAGCTGCACGCCCGGTTCCGCACCGACCGGCGGGACGTGGGCGCGGCCCTCGCGCACGAGGTGATGCACGTCTGGCTGCACCGGCTCGGCCTGGAGTTCCGCGGCACCCGCGACAACGAGATCCTCACCGACACCGTGTCGGCGTACCTGGGCGCGGGCTGGCTGCTGCTCGACGCCTACCGCGAGGAGGCCGCGATCCGCGGCGACCGGCTGATGATGGCCGCCTACAAGCTCGGCTACCTCACCCCCGAGGAGTTCGGCTACGTGCTCGCCAAGCGGGCGTTCGCCTTCGGCGACGACGTCGAGCCGTGGTTCCGCAGCGCCCAGGCGCGCGATTCCTACCGGGCGGGCCTGGAACGGGCCCGCCTCGACCTCCGGCGTCCCCCTCTCGCCGCCGCGGGCTGGGGGGCGCGCCGCCGCTACCTCAAGGACCGGCGCGCACTCGCCGGCGGCCCTGATTACGAGTTCCACCGCGCCCCCGACGGTACGGTCCGCGTCTCCTTCCCCTGCCCGACCTGCCACCAGCGCCTGCGGCTGCCATGCCGGGGAAAGGTGCGGGCGAGGTGCACGCTCTGCTTCTCCACGCTGGAGTGCGATACGTAGGAGTGCCCCGAAGGGGCGCGGGGCTGCGTTGAATTTGCGGCTGACGCCGCGTGGGCGCGAGCTCCCCCAGAGCTTCGCCTGGGGGTACCCCCAGCCACCGGCCGGTGGCCCGGACACGACAGCAACTGCCCCTTCGGGCCAGTGACAACCCGCGCCACGGTGGTGGCTTGTCGCGCAGTTCCTCGCGCCCCTGAGTATTCCGGGCCTGCCGCCGCCCGCGGCGGTGCCCCCGTCCGGTGTGGAAAAAAGGTGCAGCGCTCGCCCCCTTGGTCGGGGATGGGCGAGCGCTGCGGTGTTACTGCGTTCCGCACACCGTTGTGCGGGACGTTGGGGGGTGACCGTCAGACGGTCAGGGGGCGGTCGGTCGGGCGGATGGGGGCGGGCAGGGCCGAGGGGATGCCCGTGAGGTACTGGTCGACGGCCTTGGCGGCGGAGCGGCCCTCGGCGATGGCCCAGACGATGAGGGACTGGCCGCGGCCGGCGTCACCGGCGACGAAGACGCCGGGGACGTTGGTGGCGAAGGATGCGTCGCGGGCGATGTTGCCGCGGGCGTCGAGCTCCAGGCCGAGCTGTTCGATCAGGCCGTTGGACCGGTCGGTGCCGGTGAAGCCCATGGCGAGGGTGACCAGGTCGGCGGGGATGACGCGTTCGGTGCCCTCCTGGGGGACGAACGTGCCGCCCTCGAAGACGACCTCGACCAGGTGCAGCTCGCGGACGTGGCCCTCGGCGTCACCGGTGAAGCGCAGGGTGTTGACCGAGTAGAGGCGTTCGCCGCCCTCCTCGTGGGCGGAGGTGACCTTGTAGACCTGGGGCATGGTGGGCCAGGGCTGGTGCGTGGGCCGGTCGTCGCCGGGCCGCGGCATGATCTCCAGCTGGGTGACCGACAGCGCGCCCTGGCGGTGGGCGGTGCCCACGCAGTCCGCGCCGGTGTCGCCGCCGCCGATGACCACCACGTGCTTGCCCTCCGCGGTGATCGGCGGGGCCACGTAGTCGCCCTCCTGCACCTTGTTGGACAGCGGCAGGTACTCCATGGCCTGGTAGATGCCCTTGAGGTCGCGGCCCTCGACCGGCAGGTCGCGCCACTGGGTGGCGCCGGCGGCGATCACCATCGCGTCGTAGCGCTGGGTGAGCTGCGCGGCGTCGAGGTCGGTGCCGATCTGCACGCCGGTGCGGAACTTGGTGCCCTCCGCGCGCATCTGCTCGATGCGCCGGTTGATGTGCCGCTTCTCCATCTTGAACTCGGGGATGCCGTAGCGCAGCAGCCCGCCGATGCGGTCGGCCCGCTCGTAGACCGCGACGGTGTGGCCGGCCCGGGTGAGCTGCTGGGCGACGGCGAGCCCGGCCGGGCCGGAGCCGATCACGGCGACCGTCTTGCCGGACAGCCGGTCCGGCGGCTGCGGGGTCACGTCGCCGCTGTCCCACGCCTTGTCGATGATGCTGACCTCGACGTTCTTGATGGTCACCGCGGGCTGGTTGATGCCGAGCACGCACGCCGACTCGCAGGGGGCCGGGCACAGCCGCCCGGTGAACTCCGGGAAGTTGTTGGTGGCGTGCAGCCGCTCGGCGGCGGCCCGCCAGTCCTCGCGGTAGGCGTAGTCGTTCCACTCGGGGATCAGGTTCCCCAGCGGGCAGCCGTTGTGGCAGAACGGGATGCCGCAGTCCATGCAGCGCCCGGCCTGCTTGCTGATCAGGGGCAGCAGACCACCGGGCACGTAGACCTCGCGCCAGTCCTGCTTGCGCTCCTCCACCGGGCGGGCCGGCGCCGCGACGCGGGGGGTGGTGAGGAAACCCTTGGGGTCAGCCATTTGCCGCCTCCATCATCTTCGCGGTGGTCTCGGACTCGGAGAGCCCGGCCTGCTCGGCGGCGTTCTTGGCGGCGAGCACTGCCTTGTAGTCCCTCGGCATGATCTTGCCGAAGCGGGTGAGGGCGGTCCCCCAGTCGGCGAGCAGCGCCTCGGCGACGGTGGAGCCGGTCTCCTCGAAGTGGCGGCGCACCACGTCGTGCAGCCACGTGATGTCGTCGGCGTCCAGCGCCTCGATGCCGACCATGCCGGGGTTGACCACGGCCGTGTCCAGGTCCAGCACGTAGGCGATGCCGCCGGACATGCCCGCCGCGAAGTTGCGGCCGGTCGCGCCCAGGACGACGGCGCGGCCGCCGGTCATGTACTCGCAGCCGTGGTCGCCGACGCCCTCGGAGACCACGGTGGCCCCGGAGTTGCGGACGCAGAACCGCTCGCCGGTGCGGCCGCGCAGGAACAGCTCGCCGGCGGTGGCGCCGTAGGCGATGGTGTTGCCCGCGATGGTGGACTGCTCGGGCAGGTGGGCGGCGGCCCGGTCGGGCCGGACCACGAGCCGGCCGCCGGACAGGCCCTTGCCGACGTAGTCGTTCGCGTCGCCCTCCAGCCGCAGGGTGATGCCACGGGGCAGGAAGGCGCCGAAGGACTGGCCCGCGGAACCGGTGAAGGTGATGTCGATCGTGTCCTCGGGCAGGCCCGCGCCGCCGTACTTCTTGGTCACCGCGTGGCCGAGCATGGTGCCGACCGTGCGGTTGACGTTGCGGATCGGGACCTGGGCGCGGACCGGGGCGCCGGACTCCAGCGCCTCGGCGGCGAGCCGGATCAGCTCGTTGTCCAGGGCCTTGTCCAGGCCGTGGTCCTGCGCGGTGATGCGGTGCCGCACGGCGCCCTCGGGCAGCTCGGGCACGTACAGCAGCGGGGCCAGGTCCAGGCCCTGCGCCTTCCAGTGGTCGATCGCCCGGCCGGCGTCGATCAGCTCGGCGTGGCCGACGGCCTCCTCCAGGGTGCGGAAGCCCAGCTCGGCGAGCAGTTCGCGGACCTCCTCGGCGATGAACTCGAAGAAGTTCACCACGAACTCGGGCTTGCCGTTGAAGCGGTCGCGCAGCACGGGGTTCTGGGTGGCCACGCCCACCGGACAGGTGTCCAGGTGACAGACCCGCATCATGACGCAGCCGGAGACCACCAGCGGGGCGGTGGCGAAGCCGAACTCCTCGGCGCCCAGCAGGGCGGCGATCACCACGTCGCGGCCGGTCTTGAGCTGGCCGTCGGTCTGGACGACGATCCGGTCGCGCAGCCCGTTGAGCAGCAGGGTCTGCTGGGTCTCGGCCAGGCCCAGCTCCCAGGGGCCGCCGGCGTGCTTGAGCGAGGTCAGCGGGGAGGCTCCGGTGCCGCCGTCGTGGCCGGAGATCAGCACCACGTCGGCGTGCGCCTTGGACACGCCGGCCGCGACCGTGCCGACGCCGACCTCGGAGACCAGCTTCACGTGGACGCGGGCCCGCGGGTTGGCGTTCTTCAGGTCGTGGATGAGCTGGGCGAGGTCCTCGATGGAGTAGATGTCGTGGTGCGGCGGCGGGGAGATCAGGCCGACGCCGGGCGTGGAGTGCCGGGTGCCGGCCACCCACGGGTAGACCTTGTGGCCGGGCAGCTGGCCGCCCTCGCCGGGCTTGGCGCCCTGGGCCATCTTGATCTGGATGTCGTCGGCGTTGACCAGGTACTCCGAGGTGACGCCGAACCGGCCGGAGGCGACCTGCTTGATCGCGCTGCGCCGGGCCGGGTCGTACAGCCGCTCCGGGTCCTCGCCGCCCTCGCCGGTGTTGGACTTGCCGCCGAGCTGGTTCATGGCGATGGCCAGCGTCTCGTGCGCCTCGCGGGAGATCGAGCCGTACGACATCGCGCCGGTGGAGAACCGCTTGACGATCTCACCGACCGGCTCGACCTCGTCGATCGGCACGGCCGGGCGGTCGCCGGCCAGCCGGAACAGGCCGCGCAGCGTCATCAGCCGCTCGGACTGCTCGTTCACCCGGTCGGTGTACTGCTTGAAGATGTCGTAGCGCCGGGTGCGGGTGGCGTGCTGGAGCCGGAAGACCGTCTCGGGGTCGAACAGGTGCGGCTCGCCCTCGCGGCGCCACTGGTACTCGCCGCCTATCTCCAGCCTGCGGTGCGCCGCGGCGATGCCGGAGGGCGGGTAGGCCTTGGCGTGCCGCTGGGCGACCTCGCGGGCGATCACGTCGATGCCGGCCCCGCCGATCTTGGTGTCGGTGAGGTGGAAGTACGTGTCGACGAAGTCGCTGTCCAGGCCGACGGCCTCGAAGACCTGGGCGCCGCGGTAGGAGGCGACGGTGGAGATGCCCATCTTGGACATGACCTTGAGCACGCCCTTGCCGAGCGCCTTGATCAGGTTCTTGATGGCCGCGTCGGCGTCGACGTCTGGCAGGAAGGTTCCTGCCCGGACCAGGTCCTCGACCGACTCCATCGCCAGGTAGGGGTTGACGGCCGCGGCGCCGTAGCCGATCAGCAGCGCAACGTGGTGCACCTCGCGCACGTCGCCGGCCTCGACCAGCACGCCGACCTGGGTGCGCTGCTTGGTACGGATCAGGTGGTGGTGGACCGCGGAGGTCAGCAGCAGCGAGGGGATCGGGGCGTGCTCGGCGTCGGAGTGCCGGTCGGACAGCACGATCAGCCGGGCGCCGTCCTCGATCGCCACGTCGGTCTCGGCGCAGATCTCGGCCAGCCGCGCGGCCAGCGCCGAGCCGCCGCCGGCGACCCGGTACAGGCCGGACAGGGTGGCGGCCTTCAGGCCGGGCAGGTCGCCGTCGGCGTTGACGTGGATGAGCTTGGCCAGCTCGTCGTTGTCGATCACCGGGAACGGCAGCACGATGTTGCGGCAGGATGCCGGACTCGGTTCCAGCAGGTTGCCGGACGGGCCGATGGTGGAGATCAGCGAGGTGACCAGTTCCTCGCGGATGGCGTCCAGCGGAGGGTTGGTGACCTGCGCGAACAGCTGGGCGAAGTAGTCGAACAGCAGCCGCGGCCGCTCGGACAGGGCGGCGATGGGTGAATCCGTACCCATGGAGCCGATCGGCTCGGCTCCGGTGCGGGCCATGGGCGCGAGGATGACCCGCAGCTCCTCCTCGGTGTAGCCGAAGGTCTGCTGACGGCGGGTGACCGAGGCGTGGGTGTGCACGATGTGCTCGCGCTCGGGCAGGTCGGCCAGGTGGATCAGGCCCGCGTCCAGCCAGTCCGCGTACGGGTGCTGGGCGGCCATCCCGGCCTTGATCTCGTCGTCCTCGACGATGCGGTGCGAGACGGTGTCGACCAGGAACATCCGGCCGGGCTGGAGCCGGCCCTTGCGGACGATCCGCTCGGGGGCGATGTCCAGGACGCCGGACTCGGAGGCGAGCACGACCAGGCCGTCGTCGGTGACCCAGTAGCGGCCCGGGCGCAGGCCGTTGCGGTCCAGGACGGCGCCGGCGACCGAGCCGTCGGTGAAGGTGACGCAGGCCGGGCCGTCCCAGGGCTCCATCAGGGTGGAGTGGTAGCGGTAGAAGGCGTGCCGGGCCGGGTCCATGGAGTCGTGGTTCTCCCACGCCTCGGGGATCATCATCAGCACGCTGTGCGGCAGCGACCGGCCGCCGAGGTGCAGCAGTTCCAGCACCTCGTCGAAGGAGGCCGTGTCGGAGGCGCCGGGGGTGCAGATCGGGAAGATCCGCTCCAGGTCGCCGCCGAACAGCTCGCTGGCCAGCTGCGACTCGCGGGCCCGCATCCAGTTGCGGTTGCCCTTGACGGTGTTGATCTCGCCGTTGTGCGCGACGAACCGGTACGGGTGGGCCAGCGGCCAGCTCGGGAAGGTGTTGGTGGAGAACCGCGAGTGGATCAGCGCGATGGCCGTGGCGAACCGCGGGTCGGACAGGTCCGGGAAGAACGGCTCGAGCTGCCCCGTGGTCAGCATGCCCTTGTAGACGATGGTCCGCGCGGACAGCGACGGGAAGTACACGTCGGCCTCGCGCTCGGCGCGCTTGCGCAGCACGAAGGCGGGCCGGTCCAGCGCGATGCCGGAAGCGCGGCCCTCACGGTCGGCCACGAAGAGCTGGGCGAAGTACGGCATGGTGGAGCGGGCGGTGGTGCCCAGCAGGTCGGGGCCGACCGGGACCTCGCGCCAGCCGAGGACGGTCAGGCCCTCCTCGGCGGCGATCCGCTCGATCGCGTCCACGGCCTTCCCGCGGTCCTCCTGCTCGACGGGCAGGAAGGCGAGACCGGCCGCGTAATGCCCGGCGGGGGGCAGCTCGAAGGCCACCGCCTCGCGCAGGAAGGCGTCCGGGATCTGGAGCAGGATGCCCGCGCCGTCACCGGAGTCCGGTTCGGCGCCGGTGGCTCCCCGGTGCTCCAGGTTGCGCAGCACGGTGAGCGCCTGCTCCACGAGCGTATGGCTTGCCTCGCCGGTGAGGGTGGCCACGAATCCGACGCCGCAGGCGTCGTGCTCGTTGCGGGGGTCGTACATCCCCTGCGGGGCGGGGTGCCCGTCCATGAACGCGGAACGCGAACGCATGGCTCTCCCGTCGTCGTCATTGGCTGATATGCATCGCCTGTCATAGGCATGCGCAACAGGGACGACGCTGGCCCTCTGCGATTTCGTGCAGGTTACATGATGGAGGAGTGTTCGAGAAGCGGATACTCGATTCCAGCATGTGGACTTACCGAGGTTCGGAGCGAACAGTTCAGGCCAGGGTCGGGCCCAGGGGGTATGCGGATGATTCCGGCGGTGTGTGTGCGCGGCACGGCTGCACTGCCGGCGCGCCGTGGAGTGATGCCCCGTGCGACGGGAGCTGAAACGAAAAGGAAATAAAGGCTTGTGGCCCGGGTTCGGGAGTCGCTCTCGGGCCGCCGTCGTCAGCCGACGGCGGTGCCGATGAGCGCACCCAGTACGAAGGTAACCCCGCCGGCCGCCGCGCCCAAGAGGAGCTGCCGCAGTCCGCTGAACCACCAGGATCGGGTGGTCACCCGGGCCACCGCCGCGCCGCAGCCGAACAGCCCGGCCAGCGCCAGCGCCACGGCCGGCCACAGCGCGTCCGCGCCCAGCAGGTAGGGCAGCACCGGCAGCAGCGCGCCCAGCGCGAAGCACACGAACGAGGAGGAGGCGGCCACCAGCGGCGAGGGCAGGTCGGCGGGGTCCACGCCGAGTTCCTCGCGGGCGTGGATCTCCAGCGCCTGCTCCGGGTCCGCGGACAGCTGCCGGGCCACCTCGTGCGCCAGCTCCGGCTGCACACCGCGGGATATGTACAGCTCGGCCAGCTCGCGCACCTCGGCCTCGGGGTTGCGGTGCAGCTCCAGCCGCTCGATGGCCAGCTCCGCCTCGACCAGCTCGCGCTGGGAGGCCACGGAGGTGTACTCGCCGGCGGCCATCGAGCAGGCCCCGGCCGCCAGGCCCGCCAGGCCCGTGATCACGATGGTGTGCGCGCCCACCGAACCGCCGGCCACCCCGGTCATCAGGGCGAAGTTCGAGACCAGGCCGTCCATGGCGCCGAACACCGCGGGGCGCAGCCAGCCGCCGGTGACGTCGCGGTGGGTGTGCTGGGGGTCGCTGTACGGCGACGGCGGCGCCTGCTCGACGGTCGTGGTCATACGGCTCACCCCTCTCCTGCGGAATCCTGCTCGAAGGTAGCCGGGATCGCGGGCCGCCGCCAGCAAGGAAAGGCTGCCCTGGCCTGCGAAAACGTACTTAGGACAGGCTTGCCTCCCGGCCCGTGCGACCGCCGTGAGGGGGCTCCTCACGGGGATGCGCGGGGACGCGCCCGGAAAGTGCGACGGCCCCGCGCACCTCGGTGCGCGGGGCCGTCCTGCGGTCTTTCGCCGGACCGTACGGTTCAGGAGCTGGGGTTCGCCGCCGTCGGGGACTGCTCCTGGGCGGCGGCCGCGTGCTCCTCCGCCCCGGCCCGCGCGGGCTCGCCCGCGCCCGTCTCCGCCTCGCTGCCGGCCTCGCCCGTCAGGTCGCCGTCCGCCGCCTCGCCCGGCGTGACGTCCTTCCCGGTGTCCTCGGCGTCCCCGGCAACCGCGGCCGGCGCGCCCGCGGCGACCGGCTCCACGGTCTCCTCGCGGCCGGGCCGCCGCCGGGCGGAGAGCACCATGTAGAGCACCGCGGCGGCGAAGACGATCATCGAGGTCCAGTCGTTGAGCCGCAGACCCGCGATGTGGTGGGCGTCGTCCACCCGCATGTACTCGATCCAGAACCGGCCGACGGTGTACGCGGCCACGTAGAGCGCGAACGCCCGCCCGTGCCCCAGCTTGAAGCGGCGGTCGGCCCAGATCACCAGCAGCGCCACCCCGATGCACCACAGCGACTCGTACAGGAACGTGGGGTGGTACGTCGCCACGTTCGGGGTCGCGTCCGGCCGGTGGGACGGGTCGATCTTCAGGCCCCAGGGCAGGGTGGTCGGCTTGCCGTACAGCTCCTGGTTGAACCAGTTGCCCCAGCGGCCGATGGCCTGGGCGAAGGCGATGCCGGGGGCGATCGCGTCCGCGTAGGCCGGCAGCGCGATCCCGCGGCGGCGGCAGCCGATCCAGGCGCCCAGCGCGCCGAGCGCGATGGCACCCCAGATACCCAGCCCGCCCTGCCAGATCTTGAACGCGCCGACCCAGTCCTTGCCGTTGGTGAAGTACAGCTCGTAATCGGTGATCACGTGGTAGAGCCGGCCACCGATCAGGCCGAACGGCACCGCCCACACCGCGATGTCGGCCACGGTGCCCGCTGTGCCGCCACGGGCGATCCAGCGCTTGTTGCCGTACCAGACGGCCACGAAGACGCCGATGATGATGCAGAAGGCGTAGCCGCGCAGCGGGATCGGTCCGAGGTGGACCACGCCGTGCGCCGGGCTGGGGATGTATGCGAGGTTCATGGCAATGACCGACGCTACCCTGCCGGACGGGTGATGGGGCAACCCGCCCGGCTACGTATGAATAACGCCGCACCCGCCGCGGGCGGTCACGGGGACGCCGTGGCGGACGGTGTGGGGGTCACCTTGCCGAGCGGCTTGCCCTTGTTCGCGGCGTCCACCATCGCGGTGAGCGAGGCGGGGGTGAGCGTGGCGCTGCCGGTGCCGAAGATGTTCTTGCCGTTGAGCAGGATGGTCGGCGTGGCGTTGAAGCCGGAGGAGTCGAAGGCGCTGTTGGACTTGCGCATCCAGTCGTTGAACGTGCCGTTGTTCACGCAGGTGGTGAAGGCTGTGTTACGCAGGCCCGGGACCTTGTCGGCCAGCGTCAGCAGGGTGTTCTTGTCGGCGAACTTGTCCTGCTGCTCCTCGGGCTGGTTGGCGTAGAGCACGTCGTGGTACGGGCGGAACCTGCCCTGGTCCTGGGCACAGGCCGCCGCGTTCCCGGCGTTCAGCGAGCCGGAGCCGCCGAGATTGCCGTCGATGAGGGTGACCAGGTGGTACTCGGTGCGGATCTTCCCGCCGTCCTCCAGGGTGTGGATGGTCGGGGTGAACTCCTTCTCGAAGGCGTCGCACGCCGGGCAGCGGAAGTCCTCGTAGATGGTCAGCACGCTCGGGGCGTCGGCGGCGCCGACCGGGATCACCAGGCTGTCCTTGCCGGTGGCGCCCTTGGGCGAGGGCACGGGGCCGGAGGCGGCGCTGGTGCTGCTGCTGTCATGGCTGGCCACGGCCACGCCGATGCCCGCCGCGATGGCCAGCACGGCCACCACGCCCGCGCCCACCGTCAGGGTCCGCTTGCGCTTCTGCCGCGCCTGCTCCTTCGCCCGCTGTTCCTGGATCGCCCGCCGGGCGCTGCGCCTGCCGTCACGCTTCTTCTCGCTCACATTCCGGACCAACGGTGCGGGGCGGCGACCGACGCCGCCCCGCACCGTTTTTCGCCCGGGCGAGTGATCCGATCCACTCGCCCCGGTGACCTTTCCGGCTGCCCGGGGTCACCCCCGGGCGGTCAGCCGCGCTTGCGGACGCCCTCGGCGAGCTCCCCGGCGAGCGCCCGGACCGCGGCCAGACCCCCGGCGAGGTCGTCGTCGTGGTCCAGCAGCCGCTTGACGAACGCCGAGCCGACGATCACACCGTCGGCGAAGGCGGCGACCTCGGCCGCCTGGGCGGCGTTGGAGACGCCCAGGCCCACGCAGACCGGCAGGGTGGTGGTCGCGCGGGTCCGGCGTACCAGGTCGGCGGCCTGCTCCCCCACGCTCTCGCGGGTGCCGGTGACCCCCATCAGGGAGGCCGCGTAGACGAAGCCGGAGCCGGCCGCGGTGATCTTCGCCAGCCGCTCGTCCCGACTGGAGGGGGCGACCACGAACACGGTGGCCAGGCCGTGTTCCAGCGCCGCCGCGCGCCAGCCCGCGGACTCCTCGACCGGCAGGTCGGGCAGGATGCAGCCGGCGCCGCCCGCCTCGGCCAGCTCCGCGGCGAACCGCTCGGCGCCGTACCGGTCGACCGGGTTCCAGTAGGTCATGACCAGCACGGGCTTGCCGGTGGCGGCGTGCGCCTCGCGGACCGTGCGCAGCACGTCGGCGATCCGTACCCCGCCGCGCAGGGCGATGTCGTCAGCGGTCTGGATGACCGGCCCGTCCAGCACCGGGTCACTGTGCGGCAGGCCGACCTCGACGATGTCGGCGCCGCCCTCGAAGGCCGCCTTGACCGCGGCGATGCCGCCGTCGACGGTCGGGAAGCCGGCCGGCAGGTACGCCACCAGCGCGGCCCGGTTCTCCGCCCTGGCGGCGGCGAGGGTCTGCTCCAGAAGGGTGATGGTGCCGCTCATTCCGCCGCTCCCGCTTCCGCCGCCGGCTCGTGGCCGGGGTCGACCCGGTCCGTGGGGTCGTACAGCCCGAACCAGCGGGCCGCGGTGTCCATGTCCTTGTCGCCGCGTCCGGACAGGTTGACCACGATCAGGCCGTCCGGGCCGAGTTCGCGGCCGATCTCCAGCGCGCCGGCCAGGGCGTGGGCGCTCTCGATGGCGGGGATGATGCCCTCGGTGCGGGACAGCAGGCGCAGCGCCTCCATGGCGTCGGCGTCGGTGACCGCGCGGTACTCGGCACGCCCGGAGTCCTTCAGCCAGGCGTGCTCCGGGCCGACGCCCGGGTAGTCCAGGCCGGCCGAGATCGAGTAGGGCTCGGTGATCTGGCCCTCGTCGTCCTGGAGCACGTAGGAGCGGGAGCCGTGCAGGATGCCGGGCTCGCCCGCGGTCAGGGTGGCCGCGTGCTCGCCGCTGTCCACCCCGCGGCCGGCCGGCTCGCAGCCGACCAGGCGTACCGCGGTGTCCGGCAGGAAGGCGTGGAACAGGCCCATGGCGTTGGAGCCACCGCCCACGCAGGCCACGGCGGCGTCGGGCAGCCGGCCGGCCCGCTCCAGGAGCTGGCGGCGGGCCTCGACGCCGATCACCCGGTGGAAGTCGCGCACCATCGCCGGGAAGGGGTGCGGACCGGCCACGGTGCCGAACAGGTAGTGAGTGCGGTCCACGTTGGCGACCCAGTCGCGGAACGCCTCGTTGATGGCGTCCTTCAGGGTGCGGCTGCCGGACTTCACGGCGACCACCTCGGCGCCGAGGATGCGCATCCGGGCGACGTTCAGGGCCTGCCGCTCGGTGTCGATCTCGCCCATGTAGATCACGCACTCCAGGCCGAAGAGCGCGCAGGCGGTGGCGGTGGCCACGCCGTGCTGGCCGGCGCCGGTCTCGGCGATGACCCGGGTCTTGCCCATCCGCTTGGTGAGCAGGGCCTGGCCCAGCACGTTGTTGATCTTGTGGGAGCCGGTGTGGTTCAGGTCCTCGCGCTTGAGGAAGACCCTCGCGCCGCCGGCCTGCCGGGCGAACCGCGGCACTTCGGTGAGCGCGCTCGGCCGGCCGGTGTAGTTGACCATCAGTTCGTCGAGCTCGGCGGCGAAGGCCGGATCGGCCTTGGCCTTCTCGTACTCGGCGGCGACCTCGTCCACGGCGGCGACCAGCGCCTCCGGGATGAACTTGCCGCCGAACGCCCCGAAGTACCCCTCGGGGCTCGGGACCAGTCCTTCCGGATCGGGAAGGAAGTATTCGGGTGTGGCTGACACAGGTGTCCTCACGCAGGTGTGTTGACGCGACGATCAGGGCTCGGCGTTCAGCCGCGCCGCCATCGCCGCCCGTTCACCTGCCCGGGCTCGCACCCGATCACGTAGCGCACCCGACGGCCGTGCACCCGGCGCGCGGGGGCACGGCACCCGCGGGGGCGGCACCCGGGACCCAGGCGCGAGGCGATCGGCATGGCGCGAAGTCTAGCCCGTCCCCGGCCCGGTCCAGCGGCCTCGGCCGTCCCGGTGACAGGAGCGTCCGGTGATCCGAGCGCCTAGTGACCCGAGCGCAGCGCCGGGTGGGCGCCGGCGGCCACCAGGTCGGCGACGGCGGCACGCGGGTCGCGGCCGGTGACCAGCGACTCGCCGACGAGCACGGCGTCGGCGCCGTCGTGGGCGTAGGCGATCAGGTCGTGCGGGCCGCGCACCCCGGACTCGGCGACCTTGACGACATGGGCGGGCAGCTCCGGGGCGACCCGGGCGAAGGTGCCGCGGTCCACCTCCAGGGTCTTCAGGTTGCGGGCGTTGACGCCGATCACCCGGGCCCCGGCGTCCAGCGCCCGCTCGGCCTCCTCCTCGTCGTGCACCTCGACCAGCGGGGTCAGCCCGATGGACTCGGCCCGCTCGATCAGCGACACCAGCGCGGGCTGCTCGAGCGCGGCGACGATGAGCAGCGCCAGGTCGGCGCCATAGGCGCGGGCCTCCCAGAGCTGGTAGGAGGTGACGATGAAGTCCTTGCGCAGCACCGGGACGTCGACCCGGGCGCGGACCGCCTCCAGGTCGGCCAGCGAACCGCCGAACCGGCGCTGCTCGGTGAGCACGCTGATGGCCGCGGCGCCGCCGGCCTCGTAGTCGGCGGCCAGGGCCGCGGGGTCGGCGATCGCGGCGAGCGCGCCCTTGGACGGGCTGGACCGCTTGACCTCGCAGATGACCTTCACGCCGTCGCCGCGCAGGGCCGCCACGCCGTCCTTGGCGTCGCGGGCCCGCGCCGCGCGCTCCTTCAGTTCCTCCAGCGGGACCCGGGCCTGACGCTCGGCGAGGTCGGCGCGGACTCCCTCGATGATCTCGTCGAGCACACTCACCCGAGCACTCCCCTTCCGGTCGGACCGAACGGCGGTGATGATCGAAACGATCAAGCCAGCGCAGCATGCCACCGGCTCTTCCGATGGTATCGGGCACCGGGCGGACGGCCCGCATCCGGTGACCGGGGGTCCCACCACCTGGACAAATACCCGGCCGGGGCGGCCCGCCGGTCAGGGCGCGAGCGCCGCGCCGAAGGGCAGGTTCCGGACAACCGTGAAGGCCGCCACCAGGGCCCACAGTGCCCGCGCCCATTGCGGCGGCAGAGCCGGGGCGAAGGGACGGCCGCGCAGCGACCGGGTGAACCACACCGCCCACAGCACGGCGAAGACGGCGTAACCGGCGACGGCCAGGGCGTTGCAGCCCAGCGCGGTGCCGAGGTGCCCGTGTGCCACGGCGTAGGCGCTGCGCAGCCCGCCGCAGCCGGGGCAGTACAGGCCGGTGACGTACCGCAGCGGGCAGGCCGGGTAGTGGCCCGGCCGGTTGGGGTCCACCACCGCCACCCAGGCGAAGGCACCGGCCGCGGCGCCGAGCACGGCCAGCGGTACGGCGCCGCGTCGCAAGGGTGCGGCTACACGGCGCGGCAAGGCGGCGGGAGCGGCGGCCCCGAGCACCTGGCGGCCGGAGGGACGGGGCGCGGTCACCCGTCGATTCTGGCCCGGACACGGCGAAGGCGCAGCCCGCCGCACATGCGGCCGCCGCGCCTCCGGAACTCACGCACCGACGTGGGCGCGGCTCTCCTCCTCGGCGGACCGCGTGGTCGCGGGGGTGCGCGCCAGCGGCTCGTTGTGGCTGCCGAGGCCCATGGTCCGCATCACGCCGCCGACGATCGGGCCGAGCAGGACCAGGGCCATCCCGGCCCAGAAACCGGCCGGCTTCGCGGCGATGACGAAGGCGCCCGCGACGGAGAACCCGAGGAAGGCGATGATGACGCCGGTCCAGGCGGCGGGGGTGTGTCCGTGGCTGTGCTCCGCCATGAAAGCTCCTTCAAAGGCTCGGTCGCGGACGTCCTTCGCCGTCCGCTTCATCACCCATTGTTGCGCGTGGGGACGGGGGCCCGGTGACGGGGGTGGGGGTGCGGGCCGGCCCGCCGGGACCGGGCTCCGCGGGGCCGCGGGCCCGCCGGGTCAGGAGCCGTCGCCGGTCGGGTCCTCGCCGCGGTCCAGCGCCTTCCACAGGTCCTCGGGCCGGTCGGGGTCGACGGGCGCCGGGACGGTACGGGGACGGGCCGCGGCGCGTCCGCCGGGCCGGTCGTAGCGGCCGGACATGGCGGGCCAGCGGTGGCCGAAACGCAGCGCCAGCACCCCGGCGAGCAGCAGGAGCAGGCCGCCGGCGAAGGCCACCCAGGGCCAGGCGGTGCCGCTCGCGTGGGTGGCGGCGGTACGGGTGAGCCCGGAGGCACTGGCGGCGGCGGAGTTCAGCGCGGCCCGGTCGCCCTGCCGGGTCACGGTCGCGACCACGACCCCCAGGCCGCTGAGCGCGAGCAGCGCGGCGACCGCGTACCGGCCGGCCCTGCGCACCGCGAAGACCGCGACGAGCGCGGCGAGGCCGACCAGGGCCAGCGCCCCGGGCAGCGCCGTGGTCTGACTGCCGGTGGCGTGCACCGGGGCGGCGCCGGACCCGAAGGGCGCGAGCCCGCGCGACCAGGTCTTGCCGGCGGCGACCAGCACCAGTGCGGCGCCGACCGCTCCGCAGGCCAGGGCCACGGCCAGAGCGCGGTGGGCCGTCCGGGTGGGCTTGGCGGGGGGCGCGGCCGGCGGCTCGGCGGCCACAGGGGCGGCCACCGGCGCCTGCGCCGGGTTCTCCTTCACCCCACCACTATCGCCTGTCCGGCGCAATGCCCGTTCCCCGGGGTCCCGGCAGGGGGCAAGTACACCGGGCGTGACCATGCGCACTTCCATGGTCACGCGCAGTGTTCACCGTCCGGCTGACCATCCGTTGATTCATCCCTTCGAGGAGGAGTTCGTTGCGCACCACCCTCGTCCCGGCGGCCCTGCGTACGGGGTTCGCCCTAGCCGCGGCCGCGGGCCTGACCCTGACCGGCCTCACACTCGCCCCCGCCGCCGGCGCCGCTCCGGCCGACGGCACCGCCCCGGCGCCCGGCCCCACCGCGGTCGCTCCCTCGTCCGCCGTCACCACCGCCCGCTCCTGCGCGGCGAGCCGCCGCCCGGCCACCATGTCCTGCTCGGCGCTGCGGGTCACCGCCGGCATGGACGGCCTCGCCCACTCCACGGGCTCGGTCGACCCGGCCGACACCCCGTCCGGCTACGGCCCGGCCGACCTGCGCGCCGCCTACGGCCTGCCCGCCACCGGCGCGGCCGGCACCACCATCGCCGTCGTGGACGCCTACGACGACCCGAACGCCGAATCGGACCTGGCCACGTACCGCTCCACCTTCGGCCTGCCCACGTGCGGCAGCGCGAGCGGCTGCTTCACCAAGGTCGGGCAGACCGGCACCGCGACCCTCCCCCGGGCCGACGCCGGCTGGGCCGAGGAGATCTCCCTGGACCTCGACATGGTCAGCGCGATCTGCCCGCAGTGCCGGGTCCTGCTGGTCGAGGCGCGCTCCTCGTCCATGGCCGACCTCGGCACGGCCGTCAACACCGCCGTCGCCATGGGCGCGAAGTACGTCTCCAACAGCTGGGGCGGCGGGGAGTCCTCCTCCGACGCCTCCTACGACAGCGCCTACTTCAACCACCCGGGCGTGGCCATCACCGTCTCCTCCGGCGACAGCGGCTACGGCGCCGAATACCCGGCCGCCTCCCGCTACGTGACCGCGGTCGGCGGCACCTCACTGCGCCAGGACTCCAGCGCACGCGGCTGGAGCGAGTCCGTCTGGAGCGGCACGGGGTCCGGCTGCTCGGCCTACGACACCAAGCCGACCTGGCAGACCGACACCGGCTGCACCCGCCGCTCCATCGCCGACGTCGCCGCGGTCGCCGACCCGGCCACCGGCGTCGCCGTCTACGACACCTACGGCGGCGACACCGGCTGGGAGGTCTTCGGCGGCACCAGCGCCTCCGCCCCCATCGTCGCCGCCGTCTACGCCCTCGCCGGCACCCCCTCCGCCGGCTCCTCCCCCGCCTCCTTCCCCTACGCCCACGCCGCCTCCCTCCACGACGTGACCACCGGCTCCAACGGCTCCTGCGCCGCCCGCTACCTCTGCAACGGCACCCTCGGCTACGACGGCCCGACCGGCCTGGGGACCCCGAACGGAACGAGCGCCTTCGCCGGGTGACCCGAAGGGGCGCGGGGCTGCACCGAAATTGCGGCTGGCGCCGCGTGGGCGCGAGAAACCACGACGCACCGGTACCCGGCAACGCGACAGAACCCCCCGAGCTGGCAGCCGCCAACGGCCACCGGCTCGGGGGCACCGTGAAACCCGACGCCAGCCCTCGCTACCCGCGCAACGAATTGGCCGTCGCGACAGCGCGAAGCACCGCTGCCGCCTTGTTGCGGCACTCCAAGTCCTCGGCGTCGGGGTCGGAATCGGCCACGATGCCCGCGCCGGCCTGGACGTAGGCGACGCCGTCCCGGAGGAGGGCCGTGCGGATGGCGATGGCGGTGTCGGAGTCGCCGGCGAAGTCGAGGTAGCCGACGCAGCCTCCGTAGAGGCCGCGTCGGGTCGGCTCGAGTTCCTCGATGATCTGCATGGCCCGCGGCTTGGGGGCGCCGGAGAGCGTGCCGGCCGGGAAGCAGGCGGTGAGCACGTCGAAGGCGGTCCGGCCGGGGGCGACCGTGCCGGTGACGGTGGAGACGATGTGCATCACATGCGAATAGCGCTCGACGGACATGAAGTCGACGACCTCCACGCTGCCCGGCTCGCACACCCGGCCCAGGTCGTTGCGGCCGAGGTCGACCAGCATCAGGTGCTCGGCGCGTTCCTTGGGGTCGGCGAGGAGTTCCTCGGCCAGGGCGGTGTCCTCCTGCGGGTTGGCACCGCGCGGCCGGGTGCCGGCGATGGGGTGCACCATGGCGCGGCCGTCCTTGACCTTGACCAGCGCCTCGGGGCTGGAGCCGACCACGTCGAAGCCGTCGCCGCCGTCCTCGCCGGGGAAGCGCAGCAGGTACATGTACGGGCTCGGGTTGGTGGCCCGCAGCACCCGGTAGACGTCGAGGGCGCTCGCCTCGCAGGGGGTCTCGAACCGCTGCGAGGGCACGACCTGGAACGCCTCGCCGGCCCTGATCCGCTCCTTGATGTCGCGTACGGCCGTCTTGAAGTCCTCGCCGCCCCAGCGGGCGGTGTACGGCGGCAGCTGGGAGGGCGGCAGCGCCACCGGGGCGGTGTGCGCGGGGGCGGCCAGATCCGCCTCCATTGCGTCGAGCCGGGCCACCGCGTCGGCGTACGCCTCGTCGACGCCGGTGTCCTCGTCGTTGTGGTTGATCGCGTTGGCGATCAGCAGCACGGTGCCGTCCCAGTGGTCCAGCACGGCGAGGTCGGAGGTGAGCATCATGGTGAGCTCGGGCAGCTTCAGGGCGTCCTCGCCGTGCTCGCCGATCCGCTCCAGGCGGCGCACGATGTCGTAGCCGAGGTAGCCGATCATGCCGCCGGTGAAGGGCGGCAGCCCGCCGGCCAGGTCGCGCGGGGTGTGCAGGGCGGTGAGGGTGGCGCGCAGCGCCTCCAGCGGGTCGCCGGTGACCGGGACGCCGACCGGCGGGGTGCCCAGCCAGTGGGCCTGCCCGTCGCGGGCGGTCAGGGTGGCGGCCGAGCGCACGCCGATGAAGGAGTACCGGGACCAGGACCCGCCGCCTCCGCCGCCGACGGTGTGGGAGGAGCCCCCGTCCGCCGATTCGAGCAGATACGTGCCCACCCGCTCGCCCGCGAGCTTGCGGTAGAGGCCGACGGGGGTGTCGCCGTCCGCCAGCAGGCGGCGGCTGACCGGGATGACCCGGCGGTCGGCCGCGAGTTTGCGGAAGGTTTCGAGGTCCATGGCGTCCATGGCCAGAGGGTATCCGGGCGGGTGGCGGGCCGGGCCCGGCGTCGCGGGATCCGGCCGGGGCCGGCCCGCGGCGGGCGGGATCAGCCCAGCGGCAGCGCGTGCGCGTCGAAGCAGGTGCGGTCGCCGGTGTGGCAGGCCGCGCCCACCTGGTCGACCTTGACCAGCACGGTGTCGCCGTCGCAGTCGAGCGCGACCGACTTGACGTGCTGGACGTGGCCGGAAGTGTCGCCCTTGACCCAGTACTCCTGCCGGCTGCGGCTGAAGTACGTGCAGCGGCCCGTGGTGAGGGTGCGGTGCAGTGCCTCGTCGTCCATCCAGCCGAGCATGAGCACCTCACCGGTGTCGTACTGCTGGGCGATGGCGGGGAACAGGCCGTCGGAGTTGCGCTTGAGGCGGGTGGCGACGGCGGGGTCGAGGGACGTGGCGGGCACGGTCGAATCCGGCATGGGTTCCATTGTGCCGTCCGGCGCCCGTTGCGGGAAAAGCCGCGGCGCGGGGCGAAAGCGTCGCAATGGTGGCGGATTCCGTGTCCGTCATCCGGTAGTCGCTCGCTGTTGTCACCCGTATGGGGCATCCTGCGTCCATGGGTTTTCCGCCACCGCCACCGAATGGTCCGCCGCCTCCTGAGCAGGGCGGCGGTTTTGGTCCGCCGGAGGGCTTCGGCCCCCCGCCTCCTCCCGCGTCGCCGGGCGACGGCGGTTACGGTTTTCCGCAACAAGGCGGCCAGGAGGGGTACGGCTACCCCACCCAGCCCGGTTACGGCCCGCCGCCCGGCGGCGGGTACGGTCCTCCGCCGCCTCCTGGCGGCGGTTACGGCCCGCCCGGACCGCCCGGACCGCCCGTGCCCCCCGGTGGCGGCTACGGCGGTTATCCGCCGCCGGGTTACCAGCCGCCTCCCCCGCCGCCCAACCACACCCGGCGCAATGTGCTGATCGCGGTGGGCGCGGTAGTGGTCATCGGCGCGGTGGTGGCCGGTGTGGTACTGGCGGGTGGCGGGAGCGACAAGAAGTCGAACGACGCCAAGACTGGCACGACCAGCTCCTCCGCGTCGCTGCCCTCGGGACTCCCCTCGGACGGACTGCCCTCCGACGGGCTCCCTTCGGACGGGCTCCCTTCCGGGCTGCCCTCGGACCTGACCAGTCCCCTGCCGATCCCGAGCTTCACGCTGCCCAGCGACCTGCAGCAGTTCACCGGCACCCCTACGCCGACGCAGAAGCTGGTGCCGTACGTGGTGCTCCACCCGGGCCAGTGCTTCGACGCGCCGACGCTGACGCCCAGCGTGGACAAGGTGACCACCCGCTCGTGCAGTTCCGCGCACGACGCCCAGGTGGTGGCCAACGAGACGCTGTCCGGCAGCTTCTCCTCCGACGAGGAGATCCAGTCCAAGGCGCTGGAACTGTGCACGGCCGACGCGCGCAAGCACCTGCCGGCCGACGGGCGGACGTACTACCCGTACGCGCTGTTCCCGAAGCTGATCACGTACCAGATCCAGGGGCGCGACACCGTCACCTGCTCGCTGACCCGCAACAACGGCAAGACCGGCACCAAGCTCTACGCCCCGCTGGGCTGAGCCGACGCTGAGCCGACCAGGTCCCCCGCGTCCTCGTACCGCGTGGCGAGGGGCGGACGTACACCCGCCGGATCATTACTCTGGCGTCATGTCCACACATGCCCAGCGTGAACGTCTGCTCCTCGCCGATCTGCTGGAAGGTGCCGGGCCCGACGCGCCGACCCTGTGCACGGGCTGGACCACCCGCGATCTGGCGGCGCACGTGGTGGTACGCGAGCGGCGCGGCGACGCGGCGGCGGGCCTGGTGGTGCCGCAGCTCGCCGACCGGCTGAACCGGATCCGCAAGGAGTACGCGGCCAAGCCCTACGACGAGCTGATCCAGCTCATCCGGACCGGGCCGCCGCGGCTGTCGCCGTTCAGCCTCAAGCAACTGGACGAGGCGGCCAACACCATCGAGTTCTACGTGCACGCCGAGGACGTCCGCCGGGCCGTCCCGGACTGGACGCCGCGCGCCATCGACCCGGTGTTCGCCGACGCGCTGTGGCAGCGCCTGGAGCGCGTCGCCCGCATGCTGGGCCGCCGCTCCCCGGTCGGCCTGGTGCTGCGCCGCCCGAACGGCCAGACCGTCGTCGCGCACAAGGGCTCGCCGGTGGTCACGGTCACCGGTGAGCCCTCGGAGCTCGCCGTCTTCGCCTTCGGCCGCCAGCAGGCCGCCAAGGTCGAGACCGAGGGCGACGAGGAAGCGGTCGCCAAGGCGTACGAGGCACGTCTCGGCGTCTGAACCCGGGATTCGACCCGAGGGGCCGGGCGCAGGGGTTCTAGCGGACCGGGTGGCCGGCGGCCCGCAGGGTGTCCTTGACCTCGCCGATGCGCAGGTCGCCGAAGTGGAAGACGGAGGCGGCCAGCACCGCGTCGGCGCCCGCGGCCACGGCGGGCGGGAAGTCGGCGAGCCGGCCGGCGCCGCCGGAGGCGATCACGGGCACCGTCACGTGGGCCCGGACGGCGGCGATCATCTCGGTGTCGTAGCCGTCCTTGGTGCCGTCGGCGTCCATGGAGTTGAGCAGGATCTCGCCGGCGCCGAGTTCGGCCGCCCGGTGCGCCCATTCCACCGCGTCGATGCCGGTGCCGCGGCGCCCGCCGTGCGTGGTGACCTCGAAGGAGCCGGTGGGGGTGCGCCGGGCGTCCACCGAGAGCACCAGCACCTGGCGGCCGAACCGCTCGGCGATCTCCCGGATCAGCTCGGGCCGGGCAATCGCCGCGGTGTTGACGCCCACCTTGTCGGCGCCGGCCCGCAGCAGCTTGTCCACGTCCTCGGCGGTGCGCACTCCGCCGCCCACGGTGAGCGGGATGAAGACCTGCTCCGCGGTGCGCCGCACCACGTCGTAGGTGGTCTCCCGGTCACCGGAGGAGGCGGTGATGTCCAGGAAGGTCAGCTCGTCGGCGCCCTGGGCGTCATAGAGCCGGGCCAGCTCGACCGGGTCACCGGCGTCCCGCAGGTTCTGGAAGTTGACGCCCTTGACCACCCGCCCGGCGTCGACGTCCAGGCAGGGGATGACGCGGACCGCGAGGCTCATGCGGTGTCTCCTCGGAATGCTTCGAGTTCCACTTCGACCAGCACCAGCGGCTCGGCGAAACCGCCCACCACCACCATGGTGGCGGCCGGCCGCACCTTGCCGAACAGCTCCAGGTGGGCCCGGCCGACCTCGTCCGCGTCCCGGTTGTGGCTGAGGTACATCCGCGTGCGCACCACGTGCTTCACGTCCAGTCCGAACGGCTCCAGCGCGGCCAGCGCGTTGCGGAAGGCGAGCAGCGCCTGTTCGTACGGGCTGCCCTCACCGCGGACCACGCCACCGGCCAGCGGCAGCGTACCGGAGACGAGGACGAAGTCCCCCGCCTCGACGGCGCGGGCGGAACCGATGGTCTCCTCCAGGGCACTTTCGGTCTGCGTACGCCGCACAGCAGGGGTTCCGGTCATCCTGACACCGCCTCCAGGGCTTCTTCGAGGGTGAACGCCTTCGCATAGAGCGCCTTGCCGACAATGGCGCCTTCCACGCCATCCGGCACCAGGGCGGCGATCGCCCGCAGGTCGTCGAGGCTGGAGACGCCGCCGGAAGCCACCACCGGCCGGCCGGTGGCGGCGCACACATTGCGCAGCAGGTCCAGGTTGGGGCCCTGGAGGGTGCCGTCCTTGGCGATGTCGGTGACGACGTACCGGGCGCAGCCCTCGGAGTCCAGCCGGGCCAGCGTCTCGTACAGGTCGCCGCCATCCCGGGTCCAGCCGCGGCCGCGCAGGGTGGTGCCGCGCACGTCCAGGCCGACCGCGATCCGGTCGCCGTGCTCGGCGATGACCTTGGCCACCCACTGCGGCGCCTCCAGGGCGGCGGTGCCCAGGTTCACCCGGGTGCAGCCGGTGGCCAGGGCCGCGGCCAGGGTGTCGTCGTCGCGGATGCCGCCGGACAGCTCGACCTTGATGTCCATGCTCCGGGCCACCTCGGCGATCAGCGCCCGGTTGTCGCCGGTGCCGAAGGCCGCGTCGAGGTCGACCAGGTGCAGCCACTCGGCGCCGGCCTGCTGCCAGGCGAGCGCGGCGGACAGCGGGTCGCCGTACGAGGTCTCGGAGCCGGACTCGCCGTGCACCAGGCGGACGGCCTGGCCGTCGCGGACGTCGACGGCGGGGAGGAGTTCGAGCGTGGTCATCGGGAGCGGGATCCTCTGCGAGCGGCGGGTGCTGATCGGGGCGACGGAGGAGGAGCGGGCCGGCCGTACGTCCGGGAGGGACGCCGCGGCCGGGGCGGGTCGGGAACGGATCGGAAGCGGATCAGGATCGGAAGCGGATCAGAAGGAGCCGAGCCAGTTGGCCAGCAGCCGGGCGCCTGCGTCGCCGGACTTCTCCGGGTGGAACTGGGTGGCCCACAGCGGGCCGTTCTCCACGGCGGCGACGAACGGCTCGCCGTGCGTGGACCAGGCGACCTTCGGGGGCTGGATGGCGGGGTTGTGCGCGGGCAGGTCCCAGGCGCGCACCGCGTAGGAGTGCACGAAGTAGAACCGGGCGTCCTCCTCGACCCCCGCGAACAGTTCGGAGCCTTCGGGGGCCTTGACGGTGTTCCAGCCCATGTGCGGCACCACGGGCGCGTGCAGCGGCTCGACCGCGCCGGGCCACTCGTCCAGGCCCTCGGTCTCCACGCCGTGCTCGATGCCGCGGGCGAACAGGATCTGCATGCCGACGCAGATGCCGAGCACCGGGCGGCCGCCGGACAGCCGGCGGCCGATGATCCAGTCGCCGCGCGCGGCCTTGAGGCCGGCCATGCAGGCGGCGAAGGCGCCGACGCCGGGCACCAGCAGCCCGTCGGCGTTCATCGCCTTGTCGTAGTCAGCGGTGATCTCCACCTCGGCGCCGGCCCGGGCCAGCGCCCGCTCCGCGGAGCGGACGTTGCCGAACCCGTAGTCGAGGACCACCACGCGCTTGGTCACGGTCATGCCTCCCTACATCCGCAGCAGGCCGGCGGCCAGCGCGAACACCGAGCCGATGGCGACGATCGCGATCAGGCTGCGGGACTGCTTCTGCTTCCAGAAGGAGTAGACGCCCCCGGCGAGGAACAGGCCGAGCAGGATGAAGAGGGACGATCCTTTGTTCATGGTGTTACAGCGCGCCCTTCGTCGACGGCAGGATGCCCGCGGCGCGCGGGTCGCGCTCGCTGGCGTAGCGCAGCGCCCGGGCCAGCGCCTTGAACTGGCACTCCACGATGTGGTGCGCGTTGCGCCCGTAGGGCACATGGACGTGCAGCGCGATCTGCGCCTGCGCGACGAAGGACTCCAGGATGTGGCGGGTCATCGTCGTGTCGTACGTGCCGATCATCGGCGCCATGTGCTCCGGCTCGGTGTGCACCAGATACGGCCGCCCGGACAGGTCGACGGTCACCTCGGCCAGGGCCTCGTCCAGCGGCACCGTGCAGTTGCCGAACCGGTAGATGCCCACCTTGTCGCCGAGCGCCTGCCGGAAGGCGGCGCCCAGGGCGAGGGCGGTGTCCTCGATCGTGTGGTGGGTGTCGATGTGCAGGTCGCCCTCGGTCTTGACGCTGAGGTCGAACAGGCCGTGCCGGCCGAGCTGGTCGAGCATGTGGTCGTAGAAGCCCACGCCGGTGGACACCGAGACCTGGCCGGTGCCGTCCAGGTCGATCTCCACGACGGTGGACGTCTCCTTGGTGGTGCGTTCCACCCGGCCCACGCGGGTCATGCGGATCCCTCCGAAGCGGTGCTGTACTCCTTGAACACGGTGCGGGCCGCCGCCAGGAAGGCGTCGTTCTCCGCCGGGGTGCCGGCCGAGACCCGCAGCCGGCCGGGCACGCCGTTGTCCCGGACCAGGACGCCCTGGTCGAGGATCGCCTGCCACGCCGCGTGGGCGTCGGTGAACCGGCCGAACTGCACGAAGTTCGCGTCGGACTCCGTCACCTCGTAGCCGATCCCGCACAACCCGTCGACCAGCCGGTCGCGTTCCTTCTTGAGCTGCTCGACGTAGCCGAGCAGGGCGTCGGTGTGCTCCAGGGCGGCCAGCGCGGTGGCCTGGGTCACCGACGACAGGTGGTACGGCAGCCGGACCAGCTGCACGGCGTCCACCACCGCGGGGTCCGCCGCCAGGTAGCCCAGCCGCAGCCCGGCCGCGCCGAACGCCTTGGACATGGTACGGGTGACCACCAGCGTGGGGCGGCCATCGATCAACGGCAGCAGCGACGGGCGGTGCGAGAACTCGCCGTACGCCTCGTCCACGATCACCATCGACGGGCCGGCCGCGAGCGACGCCTCGTACAGCGCGAGTACGGTCTCGGCGGCCACCGCGGTGCCGGTCGGGTTGTTGGGCGAGCAGATGAACACCACGTCCGGCCGCAGCTCGCGGATCTGGGCGGTGGCGTTCGCCACGTCGATGGTGAAGTCGTCGTTGCGGGCCCCGGAGATCCAGCCGGTGCCGGTGCCGCGGGAGATCAGCGCGTGCATCGAGTACGACGGCTCGAAGCCGATCGCGGTGCGGCCGGGGCCGCCGAAGGTCTGCAGCAGCTGCTGGATGATCTCGTTGGAGCCGTTGGCGGCCCACACCTGCGGCAGGCCCACGGTGTGCCCGGCGGTCCGGGACAGGTAGGCGGCCAGTCGCGTGCGCAGCTCGACCGCGTCCCGGTCCGGGTAGCGGTTCAGGTGGCGGGCGGCCTCGGCGACGCGCTCGGCGATCCGCTCGACCAGCGGCTCGGGCAGCGGATACGGGTTCTCGTTGGTGTTGAGCAGCACCGGCACGTCGAGCTGCGGGGCGCCGTACGGCGACTGGCCGCGCAGTTCGTCGCGGATGGGCAGGTCGTCGATCCGGGTCACCGGGCCACCTCGCCGCCGGGCGGGACCTCGCCGGAGAAGCGGGCGGTCACCGCGGCGCCGTGGGCCGGCAGGTCCTCGGCGCCGGCCAGGGTGACCACGTGGTGGGCGACCTCGGCCAGGGCGTCGCGGGAGTAGTCCACGACGTGGATGCCGCGCAGGAAGGACTGCACGGACAGGCCCGAGGAGTGGCAGGCGCATCCGCCGGTGGGCAGCACGTGGTTGGACCCGGCGCAGTAGTCGCCGAGCGAGACCGGCGCCCAGGGGCCGACAAAGACCGCGCCGGCGTTGCGCACCCTGGCGGCGACCTCGGCGGCGTCCGCGGTCTGGATCTCCAGGTGCTCGGCGGCATAGGCGTCGACCACCTCCAGCGCCCGGTCGAGGGTGTCGACCAGGACGGTGGCCGACTGGCGGCCGGACAGGGCGGTGGCGACGCGCTCCTTGTGCCGGGTGGCGGCGACCTGGACGTCGAGCTCCTTGTCGACGGCGTCGGCGAGCTCGGCGGAGGTGGTGACCAGGACGGCCGCGGCAAGGGTGTCGTGCTCGGCCTGGCTGATCAGGTCGGCGGCCACGTGCGCGGGGTCGGCAGTGCCGTCGGCCAGCACCGCGATCTCGGTGGGCCCGGCCTCGGCGTCGATCCCGATCCGGCCCTTGAGCAGGCGCTTGGCGGCGGCCACGTAGATGTTGCCGGGGCCGGTGACCAGGTTCACCGGGCGGCACTCGTCGGTGCCGTAGGCGAACATGGCGATGGCCTGGGCGCCGCCGGCCGCGTACACCTCGGTCACGCCGAGCAGCGCGCAGGCGGCGAGGATGGTGGGGTGCGGCAGTCCGCCCCACTGGGCCTGCGGCGGCGAGGCGACGGCGACCGCGTCCACCCCGGCCTCCTGGGCGGGCACCACGTTCATGACCACCGACGACGGGTAGACCGCCAGCCCGCCCGGCACGTACAGCCCCACGCGCTGCACCGGCACCCACCGCTCGGTGACGGTGCCGCCGGGTACGACCTGGGTGGTGACGTCGGTGCGCCGCTGGTCGTGGTGGACCAGCCGGGCCCGCCGGATCGACTCCTCGAGGGCGGCGCGGACCTGCGGGTCCAGACCCTCCAGCGCCTGCGTCAGCTCCCGCTCGGGCACCCGCAGCCGCTCCGGGCGCACCCCGTCGAACCGCTCCCCGTAGTCCAGCACGGCCGCCGTGCCGCGATGGCGCACGTCCTCGCAGATCGGCCGCACCGCCTCCAGGGCGGCCTCCACGTCGAACTCGGCACGGGGCAGCAGGTCACGGTCGATGCCGCCCTCGGGGAAGGCGGCGCCGCGCAGGTCGATTCGGGAGATCACGCTGCCAAGTGTAGAGACCCGGACCCGGCGGGCCGCTCGCGGTCCGCTCCGTGATACGCGCGGGTGGCACGCATGGCGGACGCGGGAGCGGGGGCTTCGAGGGCGTACGGAGCCCGGTGGCGGGAACGTACGGGGGACGTACTGGGTCCTGGCGGTGGGCCTGTGGACACAGCGGCCCCGGGTGTCGGGAGGGTTCGCTAGCGTGTGGCGCGGTGGGCACGACGGGACCACGGGAGGGACGGGGGAGGTCCGGGTGGCGGACGAGACGGTGGTGCGGGCGGCGCCGGAGAGCTGGAGCACGACCGAGCAGCGCATGTGGCGGTCGTTCGTGGCCGGGCGCACGCTGGACCTGCGCACCGGCCGGGCGGAGGAGGACGACCCGCTGGCGGGCCCGGAGTGGCCCGAGGAGCGCACGGTACGGGCCAGGGCCGTCGCCGAACTGCTGCTGAACCCACCGGCGCCCGCGCCCGGCCGGGTGGGCGCGCTCAAGCTCGCGGGGGTACGGATCAGCGGCCGGCTGATGCTGTCGGGCGGCACCATCGCGCCCTACTTCCAGCTCGACGACTGCCGGTTCGACGAGCCGGTGATGCTCCAGGAGGTCCGGGCCGGCAGCATGCGGCTGGTGCGCTGCCTGATCCCGCGGCTGGACGCGGCGCGGCTCCAGGTCACCGGCGACCTGCACCTGCCGCAGTGCCTGGTGCCCGGCGGGATCCGGATGTCCGACGCGCAGATCGGCACCGACCTGCTGCTCAACCAGCTCGTGGTGCGGCGGGACCGGGCCAGCCGGGCGATCGGCGCCGACGGCCTGGTGGTCGGGCAGGACGTGGACGCCGAACTCATGGACGTCACCGGGGAGTTCAGCCTGCGCAGCGCCCGGATAGGCGGCCGGCTGAGCCTGCGGGGCAGCAGCGTACGCAACCCCACCGGCCGGTACGCGCTCAACGCCGCCCGGGTCACGGTCGAGCACACCCTCTACCTCAGCGCGGGCTGGGACGCCTTCGGCGGTTCGACGCCGGGCGACACCTCGCCGCCGCCCGGCGTCGAAACCAAGGACTTCGTCTGCGAGGGCGGACTGCGGCTGGACGACGGCCGGTTCGGCAACGCGGTGGTGGTCACCCGGGCCCGATTCCGGCTCGGCGAGGAGCAGCAGGTGTCACTGCGCCGCATCCAGACGCCCGAGCTGCGCTGGACGCCCGGCCGTGCGCCGACCGGCCTGGTGTCGCTGTCCGGCGCGCGGGTGGGCAAGCTGGTGGACGCCCCCGCGAGCTGGCCCACCGCCCCCGGCCGGCTGTCGCTGCGCGGCTTCGTCTACGACGGGTTGGCCCCGGCGGTGGACTTCCCGCTCCGCACCCGCATCGCCTGGCTGCGCTCGGCCACCCCGGAGTACACCTCCGAGCCGTACGAGCGGCTGGCCGCGGCCCTGCGCGCGAGCGGGGACGACACCGAGGCGCGCGAGGTGCTGCTGGCCAAGCAGCGGCGGCGGCGCGAGACGCTGTCCGGGGCCGGCCGGGTGTGGGGCTGGATCCAGGACGTCACGGTCGGGTACGGGTACCGGCCCGGGCGGGCCGCGGTCTGGATGGGGGTGCTCTGGGCCATCGGCGCCGTGTATTTCGCGCTGCACCGCACTCCGCCTCCGGCCGACTCGAACGGCTACCAGCCCCACTGGAGTCCTGCTCTTTACGCGCTCGACCTGCTGCTTCCGGTCATCGACCTCGGGCAGGACAACGCCTGGCGTGAGACGGGCGTGGCGCAGTGGGTCGCTTCCGCCTTGACGTTGCTCGGCTGGATGCTCGCGACGACCGCTGCCGCGGGGGCCACCCGACTTCTGCGGCGCGGAACGTGAGGGACGGTTCGCCCCGGCTTGGGGTCGCACATGGCCGGGCCGCGCCCAGCGGCCGGCGGTTCCCCGGGGCGCGGGGAACTGCGCGACCAGCCCAATTCCGGGCCGCGGGTCGTCACCGGCCCGAAGGGGCAGTTGCTGCCGTCTCCGGACCACCGGTGGGTGGGTGGTTGCTCGCGCCCGCGCGGCGCCGGCCGCATATCAGCTACAGCCCCGAGCCCCTGGGCTTTCCCGGCGAACCGGCCCGCCGCTGTGCGGGCCCGGGGTACCCCCGGCGAACCGTGCGGTCGAACGCTTACCCTGCTCACTGTGACGGAACGCATCGCGCTCTTCCCGCTCGGCTCGCCGCTGTTTCCGGGGCTGGCGCTGCCGCTGAACGTGTTCGAGGAGAGATACCGCGCCCTCGTCAAGGACTTGATGAAGCTGCCGCGGAACACGCCCCGCAGGTTCGGGGTGATCGCCATCAAGAATGGCCAGGAAGTCGCGCCCACCGGGCAGGACGGGCGGACCAGGGGGGCGGCCGCGGGGCTGGTGGACGACCCGCTGGACGCCCTGTACGGCTACGGCTGCGTCGCGGAGGCGGCGGGTATCGCCGAGCGCGACAGCGGCCGCTTCGACCTGGTCGCCACGGGGGTGGCCAGGTTCCGGCTGCGGTCGGTGGACGCGAGCGGCGCGTATCTGACCGGTGAGGTGGAGATCGTTCCGGAGCGGACCGGGACCGGGGCGCGCGCGCTGGCGCCCGAGGTGGCCCGCGCGTTCGCGACGTATCAGCAGCGGCTGGCCGGCTCGCGGGGCCGCGGCCAGCCGGCACAGGGGCTGCCGGACGACCCGGGCGAGCTGTCCTATCTGGTGGCGGCCGCGGTGGTGGCCGAGACCCCGGTCAAGCAGCGGCTGCTGGAGGCGGAGGACACCGCGTCCCGGCTCAAGGGGGCGCTGCGGCTGCTGCGCCGGGAGTCCGCGATCGTGGAGAAGCTGCCCTCGCTGCCCGCGGTCGAGCTGACCCGGCAGGCGGTGAGCGCGAACTGATGGCCAAGAAGTCCCGCGCGGGCGGCGGCACCCCGGCCACGGTCGCCCTGGAGAAGGCCGGCGTGCCGTTCACCGTGCACGCCTACAGCCACGACCCGTCGTCCGGCCTCGGGTACGGCGAGGAGGCCGCGGCCGCGCTCGGCGTGTCCCAGGACCGGGTCTTCAAGACGCTGGTGGCCGATGTCGACGGCGCGCTGACGGTGGCGGTGGTCCCGGTGTCGGCCAGCCTGGACCTGAAGGCGCTGGCCGCGGCGGCCGGCGGCAAGCGCGCCGCCATGGCCGATCCGGCGGCGGCCGAGCGGACCACCGGGTATGTGCTGGGCGGCATCTCTCCGCTCGGGCAGCGCAAGTCGCTGCCCACGGTCGTCGACGACTCGGCGCTGGCCCACCCCACGGTGTTCGTCTCGGCCGGCAAGCGCGGCCTGGAGGTGGAGCTGGCGCCCGCCGACCTCACCGCGCTGACCGCGGCCAGGACGGGCGGCATCGCCCGCGGCTGAGCCCCGGGCGCGGGGCCGGCCGGGGACCGTCAGCCCGTCGTGCGCGCGGCCGTCACTCGTCGGTGTCGTGGCCCTTGCCGGAGCCACTGTCCGGGCCCTCGCCCGGGTGCTCGGCGGGCCGGACGGGCGGCGCCCACTTCGGGGTTTCGGGCTCGGGGTCGCGCGGGCCGAAGGCGGAGGTCAGGCACAGGTGGGTGAGCATGGCGGCCGCGGACCAGGCGACCAGGGCGCTCTTGGCGCGCAGTTCGAGGGGGCCGTCGAAGACCACCTTGGGGCCGACCGCCTTGGCGTGGGCGACGATGTCGGTGGTGGGCCCGAGGGCGACACCGAGCCGCCAGCCGACGAGCGATGCGAGCACCCCGCCGACGGCGAGGCCGAGGACGACCCCGATGCCGCCGGTGCGCCGGCGCAGGAAGACAGCCGCCGCGGTCAGCACGCCCAGCACGACCGCGATCAGCACGAAGGTGCCGTCGCCGCCGATGGCCTCCTCGCCCTCGGTGTCCTTGAGGTAGACCGCCTGGCCGTCGGAGACCATCGGGATCCGCGGCGACAGCCACAGCCAGAACAGTCCGAGGATCAGTCCGCAGATGGCGACGAGCAGGGCGACCAGCACCCCCCTGAGCAGTTCGCCGCGGACCGGGGAGCCGTTGTCCGCGGGTGTGCCGGAAACATCTCCCCCGCCCGGGTAGGGCGGGAAGTGCGGCGGCTGTTCATGCGGAGTCAGGGGTGCGGTCACCAGCCCATCGTGCCAGGTGTGCGCGGCCGGCGCGTCATCGGCTGGCGGCCCTGCGGTAGGCGCGGGTCGCCACGGCGAGGGAGACCACGCCGACCGCGGCGCAGACCGCCAGGTCGGCGCCGACCGCCGCCCAGTGCGTACCGGACCCGGCGAAAGTGCGGGCCAGCGCCTCGACACCGTAGGTGGAGGGCAGCGCGTCGCGGGCCCAGGAGACGGGCGCGGGCATGTGGGAGGGCGGCAGCACGCCGAGCAGCAGGGCCGCGGACATGCCGAGCTGGCCGAAGAGCGTGGCCAGTTCCTGGCGGGACGCGAGCAGCCCGAGGGCGGCGCCGAGGCCGGACAGGGCGGCGCCGGCCAGCGGGATCACGGCGGCCAGCACCCACAGGTTCACCACGGTGAGGTGAAACAGGACACAGCCGACCACCGCGGTGAACAGGGTGCCGGGCACGGTGAAGGAGGCGTACGCGGCGGCGGCGCCGAGCACCACGGACGCGGGCGGCACCGGCAGGGTGGCGTAGTGGTCGAGGCCGCCGGAGGCGCGGAGCTGGCCGAAGTACTGGGCGAGCAGGTTGAGCGCGACGAAGGCCACGACCAGCACGCTGGAGCCGGCCACCACCGAGCGGGCGGCCTCGCCGTCCCCGGCGTGCACCACGCCGCGCATCATGATCATGATGCCGACGGACTGGAAGGTGGCGACGAACAGCAGCGGGATCCGGGCCACCCGGGCCCGGGAGAGCTGTGCGCGGTAGACGGCCGCGAAGGAGGGCCACAGCCGGGCCCGCGGCGCCAGCGGGGCCGGGGCGGCGGGGTGCGGCGCGGCCGCGGTCCGGCCCCCGGCCTCGGCTCTGTGTACGGCAACGGTCACGACTTCACCAGACCCTTCCCCCGTCCCCCGAGTGCCAGATACACATCTTCCAGGCTCGGCGTGGCGATCGTGAAGTCGTCCAGGGCGGCGAAGGCGGGTCCGCCGGTGACCTCGGCCACAACGGCCCGGGCCCGGTCCTGCGGCAGCCGCAGTGTCCAGCGGCGGCCGGCGACCTCGGCGAGCGGGCGCAGCGCGGCCACCGCGGGCTGGCCGGTCGGGGCCTCCGCGCGCCACACCAGTTCCAGGCGCACCTCGTCGGCGACGAGCGCGCGCAGCGCGACGGGGGTGTCGCAGGCGATGACGCGGCCGCGGTCGAGGACGGCGACCCGGTCCAGGACGGTCTCGGCCTCGATGACGTTGTGGGTGACCAGCAGCACGGTGGTGCCCTGCTCGGCGCGGCGCCGGTCGACCGCGGCCCACACCGCGCGGCGGGCGACCGGGTCCATGCCGGTGGTGGGCTCGTCCAGCACCAGGACGGGCCGCTCGCCGACCAGGGCGGCGGCGAAGCAGGCGAGCCGCCGCTGGCCGCCGGACAGCTTCTTGAGCGGGCGGCCGGCGATCGGGCCGAGGTCGAGCTCGTCCAGGACGGCGTCGCGGGCGGCCCGGGCGGCGGCCGCGTCCAGGCCGCGCAGCCGCCCGGTGGTCTCGGCGGCGAGCGCCACGGTCAGCTCGTCGAGCGCGGTGGACTCCTGGCCGAGGTAGCCGATCAGGCGGGCCGCCCGGTCCGGGTGGCGGACCAGGTCGTGGCCGAGCAGGTCGATGGTGCCGGCGTCGGGGCGGAGCAGGCCGGTGAGCTGGCGGACCAGGGTGGTCTTGCCGGCGCCGTTCGGGCCGAGGATGCCGAACAGCTCACCGCGGGGCACATCGAGGTCGATGCCGTCGTTGGCACGCACCTCGGGCTGGGACCGACCCCGCCGCCCGCGTCCGGCCGGATACGTACGGAACAGGCCGCGTACGGTACAGGCCGCGTCGTCGGCTCTCCCCGCCGTCGCAGGAGCCTGGCCCTGCGTGCCCGTGCCCGTCATCACGGAACGAGGGTACGCGCAGCGGCGGGTGCGGTGCCTTTCGGGTCACCCCGGCGGAGCCGTCTCCCGCAGGCGGCGCCGGTCAGGTCGCGGAGTCGGCGTGGGTATGGGCGTCCACTTCGCGCCAGAAGCCGGCGCGGATGGCGTAACGGTCCTGCTCGTCGATCTGGTCGTCCTTGTGGGCGAGCAGGCCGAAGCGGGCGGCGTAGCGCAGCAGCTCGCCGTCGATGCGGTGCGGGACGCGGGGGTAGTGCGAGGAGAGCTGCTGGAGCAGGAGGCCGTCGGCGACGCGGGCGATCCAGCGGCGGGCGAAGACCTGGCCGACCTCGAACGGGTCGCCGCTGACCGTGGTGATGTCGGCCTCGCGGTCGGCCCAGCGCTGCTCGGCGGTGGTGAGCTGGGCCAGGGTGGGCAGGCCGCTGGTGTCGGCGGTGTCGCCGCGGTCGGACCAGCCCTTCTCGGAGGACCAGCGCAGGGTGGCGTTGGGCGCGGGCTGCGGCTGCTGCGCGGCGTGCGAGCGGCCGAGGTCGGCGACGTCCTTGGGGGTGGGCACCGCCGGTTTGCCGGGCGGCGCCGGCGGGGCCGGCGGTTCGGGCGCGGCGCCGTTCTTCGCCGGCCGTGGCGGGGCGGCCGGAGGCGGGGGCGGCGCGGCGGAGGCGGACTCCGGCAGCGGCGCGGACAGGATCGCGGCGATCTCGGGGCGCAGCTCCGGCTGCGGCCCGGGCGGCGCGCACACCCCGCCGAGGTCCCGGGCCCGGATGGCGGCGGTGATCCACTCCCGGTCGAGCACCCGCCGCTCATCGGCCTCGGCCACCAGGTCCTCGGACTGGTTGTAGTCGCCGTCGGCGGCCTGGACCGCCCACAGGTGCACGGCCACTCCGTGTTCCTTGGCGGACATCATGCCGGGCAGCAGGTCGCCGTCGCCGGTGACCAGGACCACGTCGGAGCAGGCGCGGTTGCGGGCGAGCTCGGACAGCTCGGCGTGCATGGCCGCGTCCACGCCCTTCTGCGCCCACCTGCCGTCCGTCCGGGTGAGCGCGCCCAGGCGTACGGTCACCCGGGGCATCACCCGCAGCCGGCGGTGCTCGGGTTGCGGAACGCGGTCGGGCGCTCCGTCGAACCAGTAGATCCGCAGCAGCGGCCGGCCCGTCTCGTCCTCCGCGCGTCGGCGCAGGCCAGCGACCACGGCCGCATGATCGACGGTGATCCGGGACCGGGACGGTTCACCGGCGAGCAGGCTCGCCGCGGCCCCCAGCAGGTATCCGGCGTCCACCAGGACGACGCAGCGGTCCATTCCCGCACCTCCTCCGGTCGTCCGCCGCCACCGGCCGGTCGCGGGTTCCCCCGAGTCTGCCCGAATGCACGGGGGTTAGCGCCAGGAACGCGATCATCGGCGTGGCGTGGCTCACTCGTTGTCCGGCCCTCACCCCACCAACTGCCCGAAATGCGTGCTTCGTACTCGCATGCAAGTCTGAATGCGGCCCATCGGCCACTATCCCCTCACTAGGAAGGCACGATCGTGGCTAAGAACAGGAACCAGAACCGACAGCGTGATCAGCGCGGTGAACGGCAGCGCCCCGAGGCCCCGGAGCCCGCGACCGGCCCGGCGGCCGAGGACCACATGATGCCCACCGCCACACAGGCACCGCGCCGACAGCAGAAGCGGTTCGGCCACAACTGATCGCAGCCATCAATCGCAGCCGTCGATCACAGCGGCAACTGATCGCGCCGCACACGCGATTGAGCGTGCGGGGGTGCCCCCTCCCCGGGGGCACCCCCGCACCGCGTTCTCAGCCGGCCTGCTGGCCCGCGCCCAGGCACGCCGGGCCGAGCAGCGCCTTGAGGTCGCCGAAGAGCGAGGGGTCGGCGGTCACCCGGTGCCGGTCCAGCCGCAGCACCGTGGTGGTGCGCGCGCCCTGCAACCGCACCCGTACCTCGGTGTTGCCCCGGTGGCTGTCCAGCACCTCGCCGAGCCGGGCCACCAGCGGCGGGGTGACCTTGACGGTCGGGATGGAGATCATCACGGGCGCGTTGGCGCCGACGTCGGTCAGATCGGGGACGGTGAGCTCCATCGCCACCAGGCGGGGCACGTCCTCGCGCTTGTCCAGCCGGCCCTTGACGAACACCACCGCGTCCTCCACCAGTTGGGTGGACACGAGCTGGTAGGTGGCGGGGAAGAACATGCAGTCCACCGAACCGGCCAGGTCCTCCACGGTGGCGATGGCCCAGGCGTTGCCCTGCTTGGTCATCTTGCGCTGCAGGCCGGAGATGATGCCGCCGATGGTGACGATCGCGCCGTCGGCGTAGTCGCCGGCCAGTGCGGCGATGGAGGCGTCCGTCTTGTCGTTGAGGACGTGCTCGATGCCGAACAGCGGGTGGTCCGAAACGTACAGGCCGAGCATCTCGCGCTCCTGCGCGAGCAGATAGGTCTTGTCCCACTCCACGTCGGAGAAGACCACGTCCATGCCGAAGGCGGGGGTGTCCGCCTCCGATTCCTCGCCGAATCCGCCGAACAGGTCGAACTGGCCCTCGGCCTCCTTGCGCTTGACCTGCACCACGTTGTCGATCATGGTCTCGAAGTGCTCGGTCAGGCCGCGCCGGGTGTGCTTGAGCTCGTCGAAGGCGCCGGCCTTGATCAGCGACTCGACGGTGCGCTTGTTGCAGACCACCAGCTCGACCTTGTCCAGGAAGTCGGGGAAGGAGCCGTACTTCCCCTTGGACCGGCGAGTGACCACCACGGAGTCCACCACGTTCTGCCCCACGTTGCGCACCGCGGTGAGGCCGAAGACGATCGTGTCGTCTCCGCGCGGGGTGAAGTTGGCGTTGGACTCGTTGACGTCCGGCGGCAGCACCTTGATGCCCATCCGGCGGCACTCGTTGAGGTAGAGCGCCATCTTGTCCTTGTCGTCCTTGACCGAGGTGAGCAGGCCGGCCATGTACTCGGCCGGGTAGTTCGCCTTCAGGTACGCGGTCCAGTACGACACCAGGCCGTAGGCGGCGGAGTGCGCCTTGTTGAAGGCGTAGCCGGCGAAGGGGACCAGCACGTCCCACACCGACTGGATGGCCTCGTCGGAGTAGCCGCGCTCGCGCATGCCCGCCTGGAAGGGGACGAACTCCTTGTCCAGGACCTCTTTCTTCTTCTTGCCCATCGCGCGACGCAGCAGGTCGGCCTGGCCCAGGCTGTAGCCGGCCAGCACCTGGGCGGCCTTCTGCACCTGCTCCTGGTACACGATGAGGCCGTAGGTGATGTCCAGGACCTCCTTGAGCGGCGCCTCCAGCTCCGGGTGGATCGGGGTGATCTCCTGCTGCTTGTTCTTGCGCAGCGCGTAGTTGATGTGCGAGTTCATGCCCATCGGGCCCGGCCGGTACAGGGCCGAGACGGCGGAGATGTCCTCGAAGTTGTCGGGCTTCATCATGCGCAGCAGGGAGCGCATGGGGCCGCCGTCGAACTGGAAGACGCCCAGGGTGTCGCCCCGGCTGAGCAGCGCGTAGGTGTTGGGGTCGTCCAGCGGCAGGGCCAGCAGGTCGATGTCGATGCCCTTGTTGGCCTTGATCGACTTGACCGCGTCGTCCATGATCGTGAGGTTGCGCAGGCCCAGGAAGTCCATCTTCAGCAGGCCGAGCGACTCGCAGCTCGGGTAGTCCCACTGGGTGACGACCGCGCCGTCGTTCTTGGGCGAGAAGATCGGCACGTGGTCGATCAGCGGCTCGGCGGACATGATCACACCGGCCGCGTGCACGCCCATCTGCCGGACCAGGCCCTCGATGCCGCGGGCGGAGTCGATCACCTTGGTGACGTCCGGCTCGTTCTCGTACATCGCGCGGACCTCGGCGGCCTCGCTCCAGCGCGGGTGGTCCTTGTCGGTGATCCCGGACAGCGGGATGCCCTTGCCGAGCACGTCGGCGGGCATGGCCTTGGTGATCCGGTCGCCCATGGAGAACGGGTAACCGAGCACCCGGGCCGAGTCCTTGATCGCGGCCTTGGCCTTGATGGTGCCGTAGGTGGCGATCTGCGCGACCTTGTCGGAGCCGTATTTCTCCGTCACGTACCGGATGACCTCACCGCGCCTGCGCTCGTCGAAGTCGATGTCGACGTCGGGCATCGAGATGCGCTCGGGGTTGAGGAACCGCTCGAAGATCAGTCCGTGCGGCACCGGGTCGAGGTCGGTGATGCCCATCGCGTAGGCGACGATCGAGCCGGCCGCCGAGCCACGGCCGGGGCCGACCGCGATGCCGTTGTTCTTGGCCCACATGATGAAGTCGGCGACGACGAGGAAGTACCCGGGGAACCCCATCTGGATGATGGTGTCCATCTCGTACTCGGCGAGCTTCTGCCGGTCCTCCGGGATGCCGCCCGGGAAGCGCCGGGCCATGCCGCGGGCGACCTCCTCGCGGAACCAGGACACCTCGTCGTACCCCTCGGGCACGTCGAAGCGCGGCATCAGGTTCTTGTAGCTGAACATGCCGTCGATGTCGACGCGGTCGGCGATCAGCAGCTGGGTGTTGCGGCAGCCCTCCTGCCAGGCGTCGGAGGAGTCGATCGCGTACATCTCGGCGGCCGATTTCAGGTAGTAGCCGGAGCCGTCGAACTTGAACCGGTCGGGGTCGGAGAGGTTCGAGCCGGTCTGGATGCACAGCAGGGTGTCGTGCGCCGACGCCTCCTGGGCGTACGTGTAGTGCGAGTCGTTCGTGACGACGAAGGGCGCGCCGAGCTTGCGGGAGATCTCCATCAGTCCGTCGCGGGCCCGGCGGTCGATGTCGATGCCGTGGTCCATGATCTCGACGAAGAAGTTCTCCTTGCCGAAGATGTCCTGGTACTCGGAGGCCGCCTTGAGCGCCTCGTCCATCTGCCCGAGCCGGATCCGGGTGGAGACCTCGCCGGAGGGGCAGCCGGTGGTGCCCATCAGGCCTTCCGCGTACTCGCTGAGCAGTTCGCGGTCCATCCGGGGCTTGCGGAAGTAGCCCTCGAAGGAGGCCCGGGACTGGGCCCGGAACAGGTTGTGCAGGCCGGTGCTGTTGCGCGCCCAGATGGTCATGTGGGTGTACGCGCCGGCGCCGGAGACGTCGTCGCCCTTCTGGTGCGGGGCGCCCCAGCGCACCGGCTTGGTGTAGCGGCGCGACTCCGGCGCCAGATACGCCTCGATGCCCATCACCGGGGTGACGCCGGCCGCCTTGGCCTGGTGGAAGAAGTCGTACGAGCCGTGCAGGTTCCCGTGGTCGGTGATGGCGACATGGGACATCCCCATCTCGTTGCACGCCTTGAACATGTCCTTCAATCTCGCCGCTCCGTCCAGCAGCGAGTACTGGGTGTGGACGTGGAGGTGAGTGAAGGGCTGGTCGGTCACGGGCGGCGACTCCTCCGGCGGGCACGGTATTCGGCTGGGTGCCGCGGGCGCTTCCCCGGCGGCGCTGGTGAGTCTACGACTCCGGTCTGACAGCCGGGCCCGACCGGCCGTAGGCTCCCCTGCCGTGGCCGATCAGACCTCCGGCGCCGCGGCCGACTCGCCGCGCGCCCACACGATCCTGTCCGTTTTCGACACCGCCTTCGGCGAGCTGCTGGCCGCCGACCCCGCGGCGTTCCGGGTGAAGTTCCGGAAGATGGCGGCGTCCGCGTTCGCCTTCTACCGGGGCACGGCGTCACTGTTCTACGCCGACCTGGACGCGGGGGCCGAGGGGGACCGCGACCCCGGGCCCTTCCTGACCGAGCAGACCTCGAGGGTGTGGATCCACGGCGACCTGCACGCCGAGAACTTCGGTACCTACCTCGACGCCAATGGGCGGCTGATCTTCAACGTCAACGACTTCGACGAGGCCTACGTCGGCCCGTTCACCTGGGACCTGAAGCGCTTCGCCGCCTCGGTGGCGCTGATCGGCTACACCAAGGCGCTGGCCGACGAGGTGATCTCGCACCTGGTGACGGTGTACGCGGCGGCCTACCGGGAACGGATCGGGCTGCTGGCCAAGGGCGAGCAGGTGGAACCGCTGACCCTGGACACCGCGCGCGGCCCGCTGCTGGACGCGCTGCGCAGCGCCCGGCTGCGCACCCGGGTGGAGCTGCTGGACTCGATGACCGAGGTGGCCGGCTTCGACCGCCGGTTCAGCCCCGGCGGCGGCGCCATCGCGCTGGACGAGGCGACCCGGGAGAAGGTGCTGGCGGCCTTCGGCGCGTACCTGGAGACGCTGCCGCAGTCCTACCGGGTGCGGCCGGACAGCCTGCGGGTCAAGGACGTGGTGGGCCGGCGCGGGATCGGCATCGGCAGCGCGGGCCTGCCCTCGTACAACCTGCTGCTTGAGGGGCACACCGACGCCCTGGAGAACGACGTCGTGATCTACATGAAGCAGGGGCAGACCCCGGCCGTCTCGCGGCACGTCACGGATCCTGCGGTGCGCGGCTACTTCCGGCACGAGGGGCACCGCACGGTGATCTCGCAGCGCGCGCTCCAGGCGCACGCCGACCCGTGGCTGGGCTGGACCGAGCTGGACGGCACCGGGCAGCTCGTCGCGGAGGTCTCGCCGTACGCGGTTGACCTGGACTGGTCGGATCTGGACGACCCGGCGCAGATCGAGGCCGTGGTCGCGGACCTCGGCCGGGCGACCGCCACCATGCACGCGGCCGCGGACGACGAGAGCGGCCACTCCCTGGTGCCGTTCTCCACCGAGGCCGCGATCGACGAGGCCATCGGGGACGACACGGACGGCTTCACGAAGCTGCTGGTGGACTTCGCGCACGGCTACGGCCGCCGGGCCCGCGCGGACCACCAGCTCTTCGTGGACCTGTTCCGCAATGGCCGGATCCCGGGCCTGTGACCGCACCTGTCCCTTCCGTTCCCGGCTCTTTAGGTCACATATACAGGTCCGCGTGGCACACTCTGTGGCCATGGAGGCGATGCGACCGCGGCTGAGGGCACTGCGTGCCGCTCTGTTCGCCGCGCTGTGCGTGACCCTGTCCTCCACTTCGCACGTGCTGCTGGCGCGCGTCCCGCTGCCGCTGACCGCGGTCGGCGGGGCGTTCGCCGGCGTTTTCGCGCTCGCCTATGTGCTCGGCGGCCGCCAGGAGCGCGGCTTCTGGGCGATCGCCGGGCTCATGGTGCCGCTGGAACTCGCGGTCGACACCCTGTTCACCACCGGGCAGCAGCAGTGCTACGGCCCGTCGGGCGGCCCGGTGACCGGCTCGTGGCGGTCCTTCCACGAGGCCGTGATGTGTCACGGCAGCCCGGCCCAGGTCCGGCTGGCCGCGCTCCAGGGCGCGGCGCCGCAGATGCCGTCCAATGTGCTGCCCTGGCTGCTGCTGGCGCTGCACGTGTCGGTCGGGCTGCTGGCCTCCTGGTGGCTGCGCCGGGGCGAGGCCGCGCTGCAGCGGGTGCTGCGGGCCGTGGTCGCCACCGCTTTCCGGCCGCTGCTGTTCGCGGTGGCCGCGGTACGTGCCGCCGCCGCGCCGCGGCTGCCGCGTCCGCGCCCGGCCGCACGCGATACCTTCCGGGCGCTTCCCGCCCGGCCACTGCTCCACTCCGTCGTACGCCGGGGTCCCCCGGTGCCGTTCGCGTTCTGAGCGATCCGCACCTCCCCCGTTCCGGGGGTTCCCCTTCCGCGTGACCCGGGCGCGTCGTGCCCGCGCGCGGACACCGCGACGTACCTGCGTATCACGGAGTATTCGATGAGCCAGAGGAACAGCCTCGCCAACAAGGCCGCCGCCCGCGAAAAGCTGCGGGAGCAGCGTGAGAAGGACGCCAAGCGCTCCAAGGTCCGCCGCCAGGTGGTGGTCGGCGTCGGCGTGGTGGCGCTGCTGGCGGTGGCCGGCGGGGTCGCCGTCGCCGTCAACCAGATGAACAAGCCCGGCTACTGGTCGGACGCGGCGAAGAAGCCGCTGGTGCAGCCGGCCAACACCTCGGGCACCAACGGCAGCACCATTGTGGTGGGCGACAAGAACAACAAGAACAACCTGGACCTGTACGAGGACCTGCGCTGCCCCGCGTGCGCGCAGTTGGAGCAGACCCAGGGCGCCGCGATCCTCCAGGGCGAGCAGGCCGGGAAGTACAAGATCACGTACCACTTCGGCGACTTCCTGGACGACCGCCTCAAGGGCACCGGCTCGAAGAACGCGCTGAGCGCGGTGGGCGCGGCGGTCAACGTGAGCACCGACGCCTTCGTGCAGTTCCACACCCTGCTCTACTCCACCGCGCACCACCCGGACGAGTCCGGCCCGGACCTGTTCGCCAGCGACTCCCATGTGCTGTCGATCGCCGACCTGGTGCCGGCCCTGAAGTCGAACACCGCCTTCCAGACCGCGGTGAAGAACGGCACCTACGACAAGTGGGCGCTGGACAGCGCCGACGCCTTCAACAAGGCCGGCATCCAGGCGACGCCCACGATCGTGTTCAACGGCAAGCAGTTGACGGCCGACAACGTGACGAGCGAGATCGACCAGGCGCTCGGCGCCAAGAAGTAGCCGGTGCGGGCGGGGCCGGCCGGACCTCCCCCCGGCCGGCCCCGGCCCGTACCTCTCTCTCCGCCCGCTGCTCTTTCCGCCCGCTCCGTGGCGACTCAGTCCCCCGAGACCTCGGCCAGGAAGTCCAGGGCGACGGCCCAGGCGCGTTCGGCCGCCTCGGCGTCGTAGTCGGGCAGGTCCGGGTCGGTGAACATATGGCCGGCGCCGCGGTAGCGGTGGATCTCGACGTCCGCGCCGGCCTTGCGCATCCGCAGATACCAGGCGTTCAGCCAGTCGTCGGTCTCGAAGGGGTCGGGGTCGGCGACATGGAGCTGGACCGGGATGTCGGTGGCGGCGTCCTCGGCGATGTCCGAGGTGCCGTGCAGCAGGAGCAGGCCGCGGGCGCGCTCGTCGCCGAGGGCCAGGTTCTGCGCCACCGAGCCGCCGAGCGAGAAGCCGGCGTAGACCAGGCCCTGCGCGGACAGCGGCGCTGCGGCGGCGACCGCCCGGCGCAGCAGTTCCTCTCGCCCGATCTCGTCCTTGATCCGGGTGCCCTCCTCGGCGTCGTCGGTGGTGCGGCCGTCGAAGAGGTCGGGCACGTGCACGGTGTGACCTGCCGCACGCAGCCGGTCCGCGGCGGCCAGAACCGCCGGTCGCAAGCCGTACATCGAATGGAACAGGACGATTGTCACAGGGCTGTCCTCGCCTGGGATCGGGTACGCGGAGCACCATGGTGCCAGCCCCCAGCAGAGCGAGGTGACCCATGGAAAGCGCGTTGCGGCCGGTCGTAGTGGTAGGAGGGGCGGTCCTGGTGACCCTGGTCGTCGGCTGGGCCGTCGACCGCTTCCTGCGCGCTGTCGACTCCCGGCACCCGGAGACCCCGTTGTGGGGCCTCCTGCGACGCTGTCGGCTGCCGTTGCAGGTGGTGCTGTGTTCCGGCCTGCTGCGCGGCGCCTACCGGGCGACCCGGCTGGCCCACACCCACGACGCCGCGGTCGGCCAGGCACTGACCCTGGTGCTGATCGCCGCGACCGCCTGGCTGGTGGTACGGATGGCCGCCGCGGTCATCGACTCCGGCTACGCGCGGTACGCGTCGACCTCCCGCGACATCCCGAAGATACGCCGGCTGCGCACCCAGTCCACGCTGATCCAGCGGGTGTTCACCGCGATCGTGGGCGTGATCGCGGCGGCCTCGATGCTGTTCACCTTCCCGGAGATGCGCACCGTCGGCGCCTCGATGCTGGCGTCGGCGGGCATCATCGGCGTGGTCGCCGGTGTCGCCGCACAGGCGACGCTGAGCAACCTCTTCGCCGGGCTGCAGATCGCCTTCGGCGACGTGGTGCGGATCGGCGACACCGTGGTGGTGGACGGCGAGTGGGGGACGGTCGAGGAGATCACCCTGACCTACCTGATCGTGCGCACCTGGGACGAGCGGCGGATCACCATGCCGGTGTCGTACTTCACCAGCAGGCCGTTCGAGAACTGGTCCCGCGGCGACCCGCGGATGACCGGCACGGTGTTCTTCCACCTGGACCACGCGACCCCGGTGGACCTGATGCGCAAGCGGCTGCTGGAGATCCTGGAGCAGACCGGCGAGTGGGACCGCCGGGCCTGGGGCCTGGTGGTGATCGACACCACACCGACCACCATCCAGGTACGGGCCCTGGTGACCGCCAAGGACTCGGACGACATCTTCAACCTGCGCTGCATCGTGCGCGAGCAGCTCATCGACTGGCTGCGCGCCGAACACCCCTACGCGCTGCCCCGGGTGGCCACCGCGCCGGCGCCCGGCCGCTGGCACGAGAACCTGGAGCGCGAGCCGGCGCCCATGCCGGACGCCAAGGACCTGGGACCGGGCCCGGGCGCGCGTTGAGCCGGCCGCGCCGGCCGTACGGCGCAGCGCAAGGTCAGCCCCCGGCTCAGCCCCGCAACGAGCGCAGGTCGAGGTGCCGCAGCACCCTGTCGACCACCTCCGGGTCGTGACCGGGTTCGCTGCGGGCCTCCAGTACCGCGGCCCGGGCCGCGGAGAGCATGTCCTCCTGGATCCGGCGCAGTGCCCGGATCCGGCGCAGCCGCCGGGCATGGCTCTCCCGGCGCTCGTCCTCGACGACGTCCGGCGAGATCCGGACGCCGAGGTCGAACGCCCGCCGGTAGAGCATTTCGGTCAGTTCCTCGTCCAGCGGCTCGTTGCGCTCGATCTCCTTCAGCCGCGTCCTGGCCGCGGTCATGGCGCGCAGCGCCAGGTCGCGTTCCAGGTCGTGCTCGGCCTCGATGTCGCCGCCCACCTCCAGTCGCCGCACCATCCAGGGCAGGGTCAGGCCCTGGACGACGAGGGTGGCCAGCACCACCGCGAAGGCGATGAACAGCAGCTCCGCGCGGGCCGGGAAGGGCCCGCCGGCATGGGTGCGGAGCGGAATGGCCAGCGCGAGCGCCACCGAGGCCACCCCGCGCATCCCCGCCCACCACATGATGACCGTCTCCTGCCAGGTCATCGGGATGTCCTCGTCCATGTCGCGCAGCCTGTGCAGCTTCCTGGCGATCCAGGCGGCGGGCAGCAGGTACAGCAGGCGTACGACGGCCACCACCGCGACCACCAGGGCCGCGTGGCGCAGCATCGGCCCCCAGTTGCCGGCGCCGACCCGGAAGACGTTGTGCAGTTCGAGGCCGATCAGCCCGAAGGCGATCCCGATGACCAGGGTGTCGACGATGTCCCAGAAGGTGGTGCCGGCCAGCCGGGCCGTCACGTCGTCGGCGCCGAGCGCGTGCTCGGCCAGGAACAGCGCGGTGGTGAGCACCGCGAGTACCCCGGAGCCGTGGAGTTCCTCGGCGATCGCGTAGGAGGCGTACGGCACCAGCAGGGACAGCCCGACCTGCGAGGTCGCGTCGCCCACCACGCTCATCAGCTTGTTGGCGCCCCAGCCCAGCGCCAGCCCGACCGCGACGGCGACCACCGCGGACAGCACCAGTTGCAGGATCGCGTGCGGCACCGAGAAGTGACCGGAGACGGCCGCGGCGACCGCCACGTGGTAGAGCACGATCGCGGTGACGTCGTTGAACAGCCCCTCGCCCTCCAGGATGGAGGTCATGCGGCGGGGCAGCCCGAGCCGGCCGGCGACCGCGGTGGCCGCCACCGGGTCGGGCGGCGCCACCAGGGAGCCCAGGGTGAAGGCCGACGCCACGGTGATGCCCGGCACCACCGCGTCGGCCACCGCCGCCACGGCCGCGGTGGTGACGAAGACCAGGGCCACGGCCAGCAGGAAGATCGCCCGCCGGTTGGCCGCGAACTGCGCCCAGGAGGTGCGCTGCACCGAGGCGTACAGCAGGGGCGGCAGCAGCAGCGGCAGGATCAGCGCCGGGTTGATCCGTACGTTCGGCACCTGCGGGATCAGCGCCAGCACCCCGCCGAACAGCGTCATCAGCACCGGCGAGGGCAGCCCGGTCCGCTCCCCCACCGGCACCATCACGATGGCGGCGAGCATCAGTCCGAAGAAGAGGGCGAGCTGATCCACTGCGTCAGCGTGCCACGCCGCCTCTGCCCGGCCCGTCGTCAATCGCCGGGCGGCCGCCGGATTTCGCGCCCGCAGCCGCGCCGCCGCGGCTTTACTGGCTGTCGGCCCGCACCGTGTCCAGGGCGTGCTGGAGGTCGGCCGGGTAGGCGCTGGTGAACTCGGCCCAGTCGCCGTCGCCGGGGTGCTCGAAGCCGAGCCGGACCGCGTGCAGCCACTGCCGGGTCAGGCCGAGCCGCCGGGCCAGGGTCGGGTCGGCGCCGTAGGTGAGGTCGCCGGCGCAGGGGTGGCGGTGGGCCGCCATGTGCACCCGGATCTGGTGGGTACGGCCGGTCTCCAGCTTGATGTCGAGCAGGCTCGCGGCGCGGAACGCCTCGATCAGGTCGTAGTGCGTCACGGACGGCTTGCCGTCGGCGGTGACCGCCCACTTGTAGTCGTGGGTGGGGTGGCGGCCGATGGGCGCGTCGATGGTGCCGCTGAGCGGGTCCGGGTGGCCCTGTACCAGGGCGTGGTAGCGCTTGTCCACCGTGCGGTCCCGGAACTGCTGCTTGAGCAGGGAATACGCCCGCTCGGACTTGGCGACCACCATCAGCCCGGAGGTGCCGACGTCCAGCCGGTGCACGATGCCCTGGCGTTCGGCCGCGCCCGAGGTGGAGATCCGGTAGCCGGCCGCGGCCAGCCCGCCGATCACCGTGGGGCCGGTCCAGCCCGGGCTGGGGTGGGCGGCCACCCCGACCGGCTTGTCGACGACCACCACGTCCTCGTCGTCGTGCACGATCCGCAGACCCGGGGCGGGCTCGGCGACCACCCGCACCGGCGCGGGCGGCGCGGGCATCTCGACCTCCAGCCACGCCCCGCCGCGCACCCGCTCGGACTTGCCCGCGGCGGCGCCGTCGATGGACACCTTGCCGGCGGCGGCCAGCTCGGCCGCCTTGGTGCGCGAGAAACCGAACATACGGGCAATGGCGGCGTCGACGCGCTCGCCTTCGAGCCCTTCGGGAACGGGCAGGGAACGGACCTCGGGAAGCGTACTCACCCGATCGAGTATGCCCGAGGACACTCAGTCGCGGTGCCGGGTGCCGTCCGGGTCCACGCCGCGGAAGGACAGCAGCACGATCAGCGCGCCGCCGCAGCAGATGGCCGAGTCGGCGAGGTTGAAGACGGCGAAGTGCACCGGGGCGATGAAGTCCACCACCCGGCCCTGGAAGCCGCCCGGGGCGCGGAAGACCCGGTCGGTGAGGTTGCCGAAGGCGCCGCCGAGCAGCAGGCCGAGGGCGATCGCCCACGGGACGCTGTACAGCTTGCGGGCCAGCCGGGCGATCACCACGACCACGCCGACCGCGATCACGGTGAACACGATCGTCATGCCCTGGCCGAGGCCGAAGGCGGCGCCCGCGTTGCGGATCGCGTCCAGCCGCAGGTAGTGGCCGAACACATTGATCGGGTCGTGCCGCTCCAGGCTGTGGACCACCCAGATCTTGCTGAGCAGGTCCAGCAGATACGCCAGGGCCGCGACGCCTATCAGGACCGGGACCCGCCGCCGGCGGGCAGCCTCCGGACCGGCCGCGCCGGTCGCCTCCTGCGGCGAGTCCGGTGTGGTGATGGTGTGCTCCGCTTCCGTCACGTGCAGTCCCTCAGCCCTGGTGCTCGATGTGACAACGAGGGTACGGCACACCCGTACGAGGGATCAGGTCAGCGGCGTTCCTGCTTCTGCTTGTCGTCCAGGCACAGGGTGGCCCGGGGGAAGGCCTGCATCCTGGCCTTGCCGATGGGCTTGCCGCACACCTCGCACAGGCCGTAGGTGCCCTGGTCCAGCCGCTGCAGGGCGTGCTGGGCCTGGGTGAGGGTGTCCCGGGTGTTGGCCGCGAGCGCGAGTTCGTACTCGCGGGTGATGTTCTTGGTGCCGGTGTCCGCCTCGTCGCCCGCGCCGTCCGCGGAGTCCCGCATCAGGCCGGCGACCGCCGCCTCGGAGGACGTGATCTCGGCCTCGAGCCGCTCCACCTCGGACAGCAGTTCCGCCCGGGCCTCCGCGACCTCCTCGTCGGTCCACGGGTCCTCCCCGGGCAGCACAGCGAGCTCGCCCGGTGCCGCGGCGTGTGCCGGGGCCACCTCTGTCTTGTCCGCCTCCACCTTGCCCACTGCCGTCTCCTTCGCCTCGCTGCCCCCGGCGGCCGCCTGTCGTGCCGCCCTGGTCGTCCCCCCGGCCGTTCCGGGAGCCGTCGTGCCCTTCGACGGAGCCTTCGCCGACGTCCCGCCGGCTCGCGTCTCCGCCTTCTTCGTCGTTTCCGGCGTCCTTGCCGCGGCGCTCTTCTTGGCAGCGCTCCGGGCCGCGGCCGTCTTCCCGGCCGCCGTCTTCTTGGTTGCGCTTTTCCCGGCCGCCGCCTTGGCCGCGGATTTCGCGGTGGCGGCCTTTTTCGCCGCCGCCTTCTTCACCGGGGCCTTCCTGACGGTCGCCTCCTTGACGGCCGTCTTCTTCGCCGGGGCCTTTGCCGGGCCCTTCGCCGCCTTCTTGGCCGCGGTCTCCTCGGCCGCCGCCTTCTTCGCCGTCGTCGCCTTCTTCTTCGCCGCCTTCTTGGCGGCGGTTTTCCCGGTCGCCGTCTCGTCGGCGGGCGCCCGTTTCCGGGACCCGCCCGCCGCAGGTGCCCGCTTCTTCCCGACCATGGCAGCGACCCCTTCACATCTGTGACCCAGTGCGCCATTCGTGCCGGAAACGGTAAATCGACTCCCGACCCGCGGCAATGGGACGCGCTGCCCGGCCGACCCGGCCGCCCGGGGGCAGACAGGTCCAGTTCCGTTGTGCCCAGCTCTTCGCGAGGTATTCCTGCAGGTGACCGCGACCATGCCGGAAGGCGGCCATTAGGGTCAGCGGCCGCCCGGAGCGCCCGGTCGCGGCCCGGAGGTGGCCGGGTGGCGCCCGGTGGCGCCCGCCCCCGTATTACGTTGGGGAGCGCGCGGCCGGGCCCGTACACTGGGCGCAGCGAAAGGCGTGGATGGGACGAGTAGCGCCGCACGCAGCCATGAGCGACCCGGGGACGGTGGAAGCCCGGGGGTGTGCGCGACGTGAAGATCACCCCGGAGCCGCCGGAAGAAAACCACGGGCGGGGCGACAGCCGTGCCCGTGGCCGTAGAACCGGCTTCGCGCCACCAATGAGAGGGCGGAGCACCCGTACGGGAGCCGCCGCCAAGGAGGGTGGTACCGCGGGAGCGCGCGCGTTCTCGTCCCTCCGACGGAAGTCCGCGATGAGCGACACCCATCCGCCGGAGGAAAGGGCCGATGAGCCAGCCGTTGTACCGCCAGGTGCCCGCCCAGGTCGACCTGCCCGCTCTCGAACACGAGGTGCTGGCGCTGTGGAGCGAGCGCAAGACCTTCGCCCGTTCCGTTGAGCAGACCCAGGGCCGCCCCGAGTGGGTCTTCTACGAGGGCCCGCCGACCGCCAACGGCATGCCGGGCGCCCACCACATCGAGGCCCGCGTCTTCAAGGACGTCTTCCCCCGGTTCAAGACCATGCAGGGCCACCACGTCACCCGCCGGGCCGGCTGGGACTGTCACGGCCTGCCGGTGGAGCTGGCCGTGGAGAAGGAGCTGGGCTTCACCGGCAAGCAGGACATCGAGGCGTACGGCATCGCCGCCTTCAACGCCAAGTGCCGCGAGTCGGTGACCCGGCACACCGACGCCTTCGCCGAGCTGACCACCCGCATGGGGTACTGGGTGGACCTCGACGACGCCTACCGCACCATGGACCCGGAGTACGTGGAGTCCGTGTGGTGGTCGCTCAAGCAGATCTTCGACAAGGGCCTGCTGGTCCAGGACTACCGGGTGGCGCCCTGGTGCCCGCGCGACCAGACCGGGCTGTCCGACCACGAGCTCGCGCAGGGCTACGAGACGGTCGTCGACCCGTCGGTCTACGTCCGGTTCCCGCTGACCTCCGGCCCGCTGGCCGGCCGCGCGTCGCTGCTGATCTGGACCACCACCCCCTGGACCCTGGTGTCCAACACCGCGGTGGCCGCGCACCCGGACGTCACGTACGTGGTCGCCACCGACGGCACCGAGGAGCTGGTGGTCGCCGAACCGCTGCTCGGCAAGGCGCTCGGTGAAGGATGGACCACCACCGGCGAGCGCTTCACCGGCGCCGAGATGGAGCGCTGGACCTACCAGCGGCCGTTCTCGTACGTGGACATCCCGGACGCGCACTACGTGCTCACCGCCGACTACGTGACCACCGAGGACGGCACCGGCCTGGTCCACCAGTCCCCCGCCTTCGGCGAGGACGACCTCAGGACCTGCCGCCGGTACGGGCTGCCGGTGGTCAACCCGGTGCGCCCGGACGGCACCTTCGAGCCGCAGGTCCCGCTGGTCGGCGGGGTCTTCTTCAAGAAGGCCGACGAGGCACTGGTGGCCGAACTCCAGGCGTCCGGGCGGCTGTTCAAGCACGTGCCGTACGAGCACAGCTACCCGCACTGCTGGCGCTGCCACACCGCGCTGCTGTACTACGCGCAGCCGTCCTGGTACATCCGCACCACCGCCGTCAAGGACGCGCTGCTGCGGGAGAACGAGCGGACCAACTGGTACCCGGAGTCGGTCAAGCACGGCCGCTACGGGGACTGGCTGAACAACAACGTGGACTGGGCGCTGTCCCGCAACCGCTACTGGGGCACCCCGCTGCCGATCTGGCGCTGCGCCGACGACCACCTGACCTGCGTGGGCTCGCTCGCCGAACTGACCGAGCTGACCGGCACCGACCAGTCCGGCCTGGACCCGCACCGCCCCTACATCGACGAGGTCACCTTCGCCTGCCCCACCTGCGGCGAGACGGCCACCCGCGTGCCGGAGGTGATCGACGCCTGGTACGACTCGGGGTCGATGCCGTTCGCGCAGTGGGGCTACCCGTACCGCAACCGCGAGGTCTTCGAGCGGACCTACCCGGCGCAGTTCATCTCCGAGGCGATCGACCAGACCCGCGGCTGGTTCTACACGCTGATGGCGATCGGCACCCTGGTCTTCGACAAGTCCTCGTACGAGAACGTGGTGTGCCTCGGCCACATCCTCGCCGAGGACGGCCGCAAGATGTCCAAGCACCTGGGCAACATCCTGCAGCCGATCCCGCTCATGGACCAGCACGGCGCCGACGCGGTGCGCTGGTTCATGGCGGCCGGCGGTTCCCCGTGGGCGGCCCGCCGGGTCGGCCACGGCACCATCCAGGAAGTCGTCCGCAAGACGCTGCTCACCTACTGGAACACCGTCGCCTTCCAGGCGCTGTACGCGCGCACGTCCGGCTGGGCGCCCTCCGCGGCCGACCCGGCGCTCGCCGACCGGCCGCTGCTGGACCGCTGGCTGGCCGGTGAGCTCAACGCGCTGGTACGGGACATGACCGACGCGCTGGAGTCCTTCGACACCCAGCGCGCGGGCAAGCTGCTGTCGGCCTTCGTGGACGACCTGTCCAACTGGTACGTGCGCCGGTCCCGGCGGCGGTTCTGGCAGGGCGACCCGGCGGCGCTGCGCACCCTGCACGACGTGGTCGAGACGGTGACCCGGCTGATGGCGCCGCTCGTGCCGTTCATCACCGAGCGGGTGTGGCAGGACCTGGTGGTGCCGGTGGTGCCGGACGCCCCGGACTCGGTGCACCTGGCCGGCTGGCCGGTCGCGGATGCCGCCCTGATCGACCCCGAACTGTCCGAGCGGATGCGGCTGGTGCGCCGGCTGGTCGAGCTCGGCCGGGCCACCCGCGCCGAATCGGGCGTCAAGACGCGCCAGCCGCTGTCCCGTGCGCTGGTCGCCGCGGCCGGCTTCGCCGACCTGTCCGACGAGTTGCGCGCCCAGATCGCCGAGGAGTTGAACGTCTCCGCGCTCGCCTCCCTCTCCGAGGTGGGCGGCTCCCTGGTGGACACCACGGCCAAGGCGAACTTCCGCGCCCTCGGCAAGCGGTTCGGCAAGGGCGTCCAGGCCGTGGCGAAGGCCGTCGCCGCCGCGGACGCCGCCGCCCTGTCCGCCGCGCTGCGCACCGACGGCACGGCTGTCGTCGAGGTCGACGGCGAGAAGGTCACTCTTTCCCGGGACGAGGTGATCGTCACGGAGACCCCGCGCGAAGGGTGGTCGGTCGCCTCCGACGCCGGAGCCACCGTGGCCCTCGACCTCGAGATCACCCCCGAGCTCCGCCTTGCCGGGCTCGCCCGGGATGTCATCCGGCTCATCCAGGACGCGCGCAAGAATTCTGGTTTTGACGTGGCTGACCGGATTCATGTCCGGTACCGCTCGTCCGACCCGGACCTCAGCGCTGCGCTCGACTCGCACGCTGCGCTCATCTCCGAGGAAGTCCTTGCGGTTGGCTTCGCCGAGGGTGAGGCCGAGGACGGGTTCGGCTCCGCCTTTGCCGACGATGCGCTGGGGTTGACCTTCGTCTTGCGTAAGGCCTAGCGCCCCTAGGTTTTCCGGGCGAGCCCGGCGTCAGAAGTGTCACCGCACAAAAGGGCCGGGCCCCTACGGGGGAAAGTACTTCCCCCGGGGGCCCGGTCCTTACAAGCAAGCGCAGCGCTTAGTTGTCGTCCTCGTCGATCAGAAAGCCGCGCATCGGCGTGGGGGCACCCTGCAAGGGGGAGGGGCCCTGGGGCCGAACGGGAGCCATGGGCTGGGTCATCGCGGGCGACATCTGCTGCTGGCCGCCGTAGGAGGGGGCGGGGGCGTGGCCGCCCATGCCTTGGCCGCCGCCGTAGGAGGGGGCGGAGCCGTTGTGGCCCATGGCACCGGCGCCGGCGGGGGTCATGCCGCCCATGCCCGCGCCCATGGAGCTGCCGCTCATGGAGGAAGCGGAGGGCAGGGACGGCGCCGCCGGGGTGGTGCGCGGCGGGGCGAGCGAGTCGTCCGCCTGGTTCTCGAGCTGACGCAGCTGCGACTCCAGGTAGGACTTCAGCCGGGTGCGGTACTCCCGCTCGAAGCCGCGCAGGTCCTCGACCTTGCGCTCCAGGGTGGCCCGGGCGGACTCCAGGGAGCCCATGGCCACGCGGTGCTTCTCCTGGGCGTCCCGCTCCAGCGCGTCGGCCTTGGCGCGGGCGTCCCGCTCCAGACCCTCCGCGCGGCTGCGCGCCTCACCGACGATCTTGTTGGCTTCGGACCGCGCCTCGGCGATGGCCTGGTCGGCGGTCTGCTGGGCCAGCGACAGGACACGGGCGGCGCTGTCGCCACCGGGGCCCTGCTGCTGCATGGGGTGCCCACCCATGGGGCCGGGACCCTGCTGCATCGGGTTCTGCTGCATGGGGTTCTGCTGCATCGGGTGCTGGCCCATGGGACCGGGGCCCTGCTGCATCGGGTGCTGGCCCATCGGGCCGGGGCCCTGCTGCATCGGGTGCTGACCCATCGGGCCGGGACCGTGCTGCTGGGCACTCGGACCAGCCGGAAGCTGCGGCGCGCCGCCGGGCAGTTGGGGCGGACCCATCTGCTGCTGGGGCATCTGCTGCGGCACCGGCTGCGGTCCGGATATGGCGGCGGGCACAGGACGATCCTGGGGCTCCGGCTTGCGCATGCCCTGCTGCTGGTTCTGCGCGGCAGCACGGGTGGCAGCGGCAAGTTTGGCCCGCAGGTCCTCGTTCTCGCGGAGCAAGCGGGTCAGTTCCGCCTCCACCTCGTCGAGGAAGGCGTCCACCTCGTCCTCGTCATAGCCCTCGCGCAGGCGGACGGTCGTGAACTGCTTGTTCCGCACGTCCTCGGGAGTCAGCGGCATCTCTTCACCTCAACGTGATCGTCGACATATCGGGAGCCCGCACCGTTCACATCAGTCTCCCGACGACGGAGATCAGGATGTACACGATGATCATCAATACGAAGAAGGACAGGTCGAGCGCCACGCCCCCGAGACGTAGCGGCGGAATGAACCGCCGCAGAAGCTTGAGTGGCGGATCGGTGACAGTGTAGGCGCCCTCCAGGACCACCACCATCGCCCTCCCAGGGTGCCATGAACGGGCGAACTGGAAGACGTAGTCCATCACCAATCGGAAAATCAGCACAAACAGGAAGCAGTACAACGCGATGTACAGCACCTGGAGTGCGACACTCATCGCGCTTCCCTCTCCCCTGCTCGTCCGGCCCACGGCCGGAGCTCGTCGGCCTGTGGCCGGGCCCTACGGTTGCTTCTCGCTCAGCTCTGGTTGAAGAACCCGCCCTCTGCGATCCGGGCTTTGTCCTCCGCCGTGACATCGACGTTAGCAGGCGAGAGCAGAAACACCTTCTGCGTCACCCGCTCGATGCTGCCGTGAAGACCGAAGACCAACCCGGCAGCGAAGTCGACCAGACGCTTGGCGTCCGTGTCGTCCATCTCCGTCAAGTTCATGATCACCGGCGTCCCCTCACGGAAGTGTTCCCCGATCGTACGGGCTTCGTTGTACGTCCGGGGGTGAAGTGTCGTGATCCGGTACGGCTCGCGCTCTGACACGACCTTGGGCATGATCACCGGTGCGTTCTTCTCCAGGCTGTGGCGTTCGGGATGACGTTCGGGTGTGATGGATGCCACGGGCGCGATCCGCGGTTCGCGGGGTGCCGGGGCGGGGACCAGGCGCGGCGGCTCGTCCTGCGGCAGGTGCGGGACCGGCGGCGGGACGGGCTGACGCCGCGGGGCGCGCTCCGGCTCCGGGGCGGCCCGGCCGCTGGGTGGCGTGGCCACCTCGGGCTCGAACTCGTCGTCGGGGTCGAAGCCCGGCCCGTCGTATCCGTCGTCCTCCACGAGGCCGAGGTAGACCGCCATCTTGCGCATAGCGCCGGCCATTCTCTGCGTCCTCTCAGCGGGTTGCCGTCCTCGGCCGCCCGGGAGACGGCCGCCGCACCATATTTATGCTGTGGTCCGATTGTTGGTGACGTTACCGGAGCCCGGGACGGACTCCGAGTACCGCCGTTCCGACGCGTACATGTGTCGCCCCGGCGGCCACCGCTTCCTCCAGATCCTGGCTCATCCCTGCGGAGACCATGGTTGCAGCAGGATGCGATTCGCGCAGGCTGGACGCGATTTCCAGCAACCGGTCGAAGGCGGCCCTGGGTTGGCCGGCATAGGCACCGGTCAGCGGCGCGACGGTCATCACTCCTTCGAGTCGCAGCCCCGGCGCGGCGGCCACCGCGTCGGCGAGCGCGGGCACCACGTCGGGCGCCACCCCGCCGCGGTCGCCCTGCGTTCCGGACTCGGCGTCCAGCGCGACCTGCACCAGGCAACCGACCTCCCGGCCGCGGGCGGTCGCCGCCGCGGACAGGGCCGAGACCAACCGGAGCCGGTCCACCGAGTGCACGTGATCAGCGTAACGGACCACGGAGCGCGCCTTGTTGGTCTGCAACTGGCCGACGAAGTGCCAGGTGAGCGGAAGGTCGGCGGTCTGCTCGGCCTTGGCGGCGGCGTCCTGGTCGCGGTTCTCGGCCACCTGCCGCACGCCGAGCGCGGCCAGTCGCCGTACGTCGTCAACCGGATGCGTCTTGGTGACCACGATCAGGGTGACTTCGGCGCGGTCCCGGCCGGCGGCGGCGCACGCGCCGGCGATCCGCTCCTCCACTCGCGCCAGGTTCGCGGCCAGTCGGGCCGATCTGCCGTTGTCGTCGGGGTCGTTCACGCGGTGCCGTCCAGCCAGATGTAGCCCGCGAGCCGGCCGGTGCGGCCTTCGCGGCGGTACGAGTAGTGATCGGGGGATTCCAGGGTGCACACGGCGGGAGTCTCGTGCATCCGTACGCCCCGGCGCGCGAGTTGGGCACGCACGCCGGCGCTCACGTCGACCGCCGGTGTGCCCCAGCTGGTCTCGGCGTACGCCTCCGGGACCACGGCGGCCACGTCGTCGCGCATCGCGGCGGGCACTTCGTAGCACTTACCGCACACCGACGGGCCGAGCACCGCGATCATCCGGTCGGGGTCGGCGCCGAGTGTGAGCATCGTCTCAATCGCGGCGGGGACCACGCCGGCCACCATGCCCGGGCGTCCGGCGTGCGCCGCGGCGACCACTCCGGCCACCGGGTCGGCGAGCAGCACCGGTACGCAGTCCGCAGTGAGCACCGCGAGGGTGATGTCGTGTCGCGTGGTGACCAAGGCGTCAACCTCGGGCACCGGAGCTTCACCCCAAGGAGAGTCGACGACGGCGACGTCGCGACCGTGCACCTGGTTCATCCAGACCACCCGGGCCGGGTCGCGGTCCAGTGCCGCGGCCGCCCGTTCCCGGTTGGCGCGGACCGCGGCGGGGTCGTCGCCGACCGCGCCGCCGAGGTTGAGGCCGTCATAGGGAACGGCGCTCACTCCGCCCCACCTGTCGGTGAAGGCGAAGTGCGCGCCGTCCACTGCCGTGCGATGTCCTATCACTGCCGCGCGGTCACTTCAGGAAGTCCGGGACGTCGAGCTCCTCGGCCGCGGAGTCCTGGTACGGCCGGGCCGGCGGCACGACCGGCGGGATCACCGGCGGCACCGAGGTCTCGGCGGGCGGCTCGTCGGCGCTGTCCCGCTCGATCGGGGAGGACGGCAGCGGGAGGCTGCCGGGGCCGCTGCTGAACGACGGGGACGGGCGGGAGTCGCCGCGTGCCGGGGTCTCCTCGCGGGCGGCGTAGGAGGAGCCGCGTCCGGAGTCCCGGCTGCCCTTGGCCGGCGGCTGGCCGCCGTCGAAGCCGGCCGCGATCACGGTGACCCGCACCTCGTCGCCGAGGGCGTCGTCGATGACCGCGCCGAAGATGATGTTGGCCTCGGGGTGGGCGGCCTCGCTGACCAGCTGGGCGGCCTCGTTGATCTCGAACAGGCCGAGGTCGGAGCCGCCGGAGATGGACAGCAGCACGCCACGGGCGCCGTCGATGGACGCCTCGAGCAGCGGGGAGGAGATGGCCATCTCCGCCGCGGCCACCGCCCGGTCGTCGCCGCGGGCCGAGCCGATGCCCATCAGCGCCGAGCCGGCCTCCGACATCACCGACTTCACGTCGGCGAAGTCCAGGTTGATCAGGCCGGGGGTGGTGATCAGGTCGGTGATGCCCTGCACACCGGAGAGCAGCACCTGGTCCGCGGAGCGGAAGGCGTCCAGCACGCTCACCTGGCGGTCGGAGATGGACAGCAGCCGGTCGTTGGGGATCACGATCAGCGTGTCGACGTTCTCGCGCAGCCCGGCGATGCCGTCCTCGGCCTGGTTGGCGCGGCGGCGGCCCTCGAAGGTGAACGGGCGGGTGACCACGCCGATGGTGAGCGCGCCCAGCGAGCGGGCGATGTTGGCGACGACGGGCGCGCCGCCGGTGCCGGTGCCGCCGCCCTCGCCCGCGGTCACGAAGACCATGTCGGCGCCCTTGAGGACCTCCTCGATCTCCTCGCGGTGGTCCTCGGCGGCCTTGCGGCCGACCTCCGGGTTGGCGCCGGCTCCCAGACCCCGGGTCAGTTCCCGGCCGACGTCGAGCTTGACGTCGGCGTCGCTCATCAGCAGGGCCTGCGCATCGGTGTTGATCGCGATGAACTCGACGCCCTTGAGACCGACCTCGATCATCCGGTTGATGGCGTTGACGCCACCGCCGCCGATGCCGACGACCTTGATGACTGCGAGGTAGTTCTGCGGTGCTGCCACGTCGAAGGCCTCTCGCCTCGAGTTACGAATCGTGTGGGACGGTCGGTACTGTCCGCCGGTGCCGTTCCGAACCCTGACCCTCAGGTTTAGGGTTACCGGTGTGCCGGTCCTGCGTTCCCTTTGGGACGAGACACTAAGTCGACAAGGCGTAGCGGTTCAACGAACACGCCGAACCTCCCGTTTTTCTTTTCACCCTATGTGATCACGCCGACAGTCGTGGTACCAGGGGTACGCCCGGCCCGACGATGCCGCCCACCTGCCCGTCAACTTCCGGCCGCGGCAGGAGCCGTGGGGGCGCTGACGTCGTACCGGACCGCGCCCGGCTGGGCCTTGAGGAGCGCGGCGAGCACCGCGGCCTTGGCGGGTCCCTGCTCCGGGCTGCCCCACATCACCCGGCGGCCGCCGGAGAGTTCGACGGTGATGCCGTCGTAGGAGCCCACCTGGATTCCGGTGGCCCGGGCACGCACCGATTCCGGCAGGGCGGCGGCGACCTCAATGGCCGCGTGCAGCAGTCCGGTTGTGCCGAACTGACGCAGGCTCGCCGCCGTGGGGGTCAGCCGCAGCAGCGGTACGCCGGCCGGCACCCGGGGGACGGTGGCGAACCGGACACCATTGCGGTCGACTTCGGTCCAGCCGCCGGAGGTGCGGATGGCGGCGGCCGCCACCCGTTCGGTGACCGTCACGTCGACGGTGTGCGGCCAGGAGCGGCGCACCGACACGTGGTCGATCCGGGGCAGCGCGGCCAGCAGCCGCCGGCGCACCGCCCCGGTGTCCACCGAGACCAGCGCGCCGCCCAGCGGCACCCGCGCCGCCCGCACGACCTGATCGGCCGTCAGGTCCCGGGTGCCGTGCACGGTCACCCGGTTCGCCCGCAGCAACGGCGAGCCGTAGACGACCCAGGTGCCGCCGCCGAGCAGCACGGTGGCCAGGACGAGCGCGATCAGCACAGTGCGGCGGCCCGGCGGAGCGAACCGGAACCGGCCGCCCTCGCGGCCGCCCGCAGCCGAGCCCGCGCCCGAGCCGCGGACCGTGCCCGGCGGCGCGGGCCGCGATCCGGCGCCGGGCGCCCCGCCGGGCACCCGCGCCGGACCGGCCGCCTGCGGCTTGACTCTCGGTCCGGTCACCTCGGGCCTCCTGTGTACATCGGCGCCTGTCCTGGACGGGCGTGCCGCGGCTATCGTCCCCGGCCCGCGCCCACGGCGTCGTACACCATGCCGACCAGCAGGTCGTCGGCGTCGCGGCGGCCGAACTCGGCGGCGGAGCGCGACATGGCGTACAGGCGGTGCGGGTCGGTGAGCACCGGCAGCACGTTGGACAGCACCCAGTCCGTGCTGAGGTCGGCGTCGTCGACCAGCAGGCCGCCGCCGGCCTTGACCACCGGCTGGGCGTTCAGCCGCTGCTCGCCGTTGCCGATCGGCAGCGGTACGTAGGCGGCGGGCAGGCCGACCGCGGACAGTTCGGCGACGGTCATCGCGCCGGCCCGGCACAGCATCATGTCGGCGGCGGCGTAGGCGAGGTCCATGCGGTCGATGTACGGCACCGGGCGGTACGGCGGCATGCCGGGCATGTTGTCCGACCGGGGCAGTTCGTTCTTCGGGCCGACCGCGTGCAGGATCTGGATGCCGGACTGCTGAAGGCGCGGGGCGACGGTCGCGATGACCTCGTTGAGCCGGCGCGCGCCCTGCGAGCCGCCGGAGACCAGCAGCGTGGGCAGGTTCTGGTCCAGGCCGAAGGCGTGCCGGGCCTCGGGGCGGGCCGCGCCCCGGTCCAGGGTGGCGATGGTGCGGCGCAGCGGGATGCCGATGTAGCGGGCGTCGCGCAGCTTGCTGTCGGGGGTGGCGACGGCGACGCCGTGGGCGTACCGGGAGCCGATCTTGTTGGCCAGGCCGGGGCGGGCGTTGGCCTCGTGCACCACGATCGGCACGCCGAGCCGCTTGGCGGCCAGGTAGCCGGGCAGCGCCACGTAGCCGCCGAAGCCGACCACGCAGTCGGCCTTGGTGCGCTCCAGCACCTGCTCGGCCGCCTTGATGGTGCCGCGCAGCCGGCCGGGCACGGTGATGAGTTCCGCGGTGGGCCTGCGGGGCAGCGGCACGGCCGGGATGAGCGCCAGCTCGTAGCCCCGCTCGGGCACGAGCCTGGTCTCCAGTCCCCTCTCGGTGCCCAGCGCGGTGACGCCCACGGTGGGGTCGTGCCTGCGCAGGGCATCGGCGAGCGCGAGCGCGGGCTCGATGTGGCCGGCGGTCCCCCCACCGGCGAGTACGACATGCACCGAAATTCACCGCTCTCCGGACGGCCGCCGTCTGGCCCGCCGTCGCATCGTCCGTGTCATCGCCCGTCTGATGGGCGCGATCCTCGACTGCCGCCCCCGCGCGGCCAGGGCCGCTCGCGCGGCCGGCTCGTCCCTGGCGAAGCAGATGAGCAGCCCGACGGCGAACATGGTCGGCAGGAGGGCCGAGCCTCCGTAGGAGAACAGCGGGAGCGGGACACCGGCGATCGGCAGCAGGCCGAGCACCGCACCGATGTTGATCACGGCCTGGGCCATGATCCAGGTGGTCACGCCACCCGCTGCGAACCTGACGAAGGGGTCCTCCGTACGACCGGCCACGCGGATACCCGCGTAGCCTAGTGCCGCGAACAGTGCCAGCACCGACAGTGTCCCCGCCAGGCCCAGTTCCTCGCCGGTCACGGCGAAGATGAAGTCCGTGTGCGGCTCGGGGAGTTCACCCCATTTCTCCACGCTCGCCCCGAGTCCGGAACCGAACCAGCCGCCGGAGGCGAGGGCGTAGATCCCGTGCACGGCCTGCCAGCACTGGTCGCCGGTGCCCGGGTCGCTGGCGCCGATGCAGTGCAGCCGGCCCATCCGGTTGGGGTTGGTGGCCACCGCCAGGGCGGCCAGCGCGCCGGCGCCGGCCAGCACTCCGGCGAACAGCCGGGTGGGCGCGCCGGCCAGCCACAGCATGCCGAACAGGATCGCGGTGAGGATCATGGTGGTGCCCATGTCGCCGCCGAGCATGATCAGGCCGAGCAGCAGCACCGCGACCGGCACCAGCGGGACCAGCAGGTGCTTCCATTGCACCAGCATGTTCTTGTCGCTCTTGCGGGCCAGCAGGTCGGCGCCCCACAGCACCAGGGCGAGCTTGCCGAACTCGCTGGGCTGGAGCTGGAAGGGCCCGCCGATCGAGATCCAGTTGGTGTTGCCGTTGACGGTCTGACCTATCCCGGGCACCTGGACCAGCATCATCAGGAAGACCGCGCCGAGCAGCAGCGGGTAGGCCAGCGCGCGGTGGGTGCGCACCGGCAGCCGCACCGCGGCCCACATCAGCACCGCGCCGATGGCGACGGCCAGCAGTTGCTTGCGGAAGTAGAAGGTGGACGGCAGGCCCAGCCGCAGTGCCTGGATCATCGAGGCGCTGTACACCATCACCAGGCCGAGCACGGTGATCAGCGCCCCGGCGCCCAGGATGACGTAGTACGCGGTCAGCGGCCGGTCCCAGGCGACCCGCAGCCGCCCGGGCAGCCGAGCCAGGCCACGCAGGGCGCTGCCGCGCGGCTGCGCGGGCGGGCGGGGACGCAGTCCGGCGGGCAGCCGGGCGCCGGGGCGTCCGGCCATCACCCGCTGCGCGCCCTCCCGCCCGCGCGGCACCCGTGGGTACGCGGCGGCGCGGCGGGCGGCGCCCGGCGGCGGCAGCGCCCGCCCGGCGGAGCCGCCGCCGGGGCGGCCCCGGCCGGGGACCGTGGGGCCACCGCCGTGGGCGGTCGAGCGATCTGCCGTCATGCGTCCCCTCCGTCGGTGCGTCGCGGTCGCCGGCGCCCAGGCGTGCGGTTACGCCGGCCGGTCGCCGGTCGCGGGCAGGGCGCGTACGGCGTCCGCGAACATGTCGCCGCGCACGTTGTAGTTGGTGAACATGTCCATCGACGCGCAGGCCGGCGCCAGCAGAACCGTGTCACCCGGGCAGGCGAGTCCGCGGGCCGCGGCGACGGCCGCGGCCATCGCCCCAGTGTCGGTCCGTTCCAGGTCCACCACCGGGACCTGCGGGGCGTGTCGCGCCAGCGCGTCGCGGACCAGGGCCCGGTCGGCGCCGAACAGCACGGCTCCACGCAGCCGGTCCGCGGCGCCGCGTACCAGGTCGTCGAAGGTGGCGCCCTTGGCGAGGCCGCCGGCCAGCCACACCACCGACGGGTAGGCGGCCAGCGACGCCTCGGCGGCGTGGGTGTTGGTGGCCTTGGAGTCGTCCACGTAGGTCACCCCGTCCACCACGGCGACCTCGGCGATGCGGTGGGCGTCGGGCCGGAAGGCGCGCAGGCCGTCGCGGACCGCCTCCGGCGGCACCCCGTAGGCGCGGGCGAGGGCGGCGGCGGCCAGCGCGTTGGCGATGTTGTGCGGCGCGGGCGGGTTGACGTCCCCGGTCTCGGCGAGCTCCTGCGCGTTGCGCTGCCGGTCGGCGACGAACGCGCGGTCGACCAGGATGCCGTCCACGACCCCGAACTGGGAGGGACGCGGGGCACCGAGGGTGAAGCCGATGGCCCGGCAGCCCTCCTCCACGTCGGCCGCGCGGACCAGGTCCTCGGTGGCCGGGTCGGCGACGTTGTAGACGCAGGCGACCTTGTTGCCGTGGTAGACGCGGCCCTTGTCGGCCGCGTACGCCGCCATGGAGCCGTGCCAGTCGAGGTGGTCGGGGGCCAGGTTGAGCACGGCCGCGGAGTGCGGGCGGATGCTCGGCGCCCAGTGCAGCTGGTAGCTGGACAGTTCCACGGCGAGCACGTCGTACTCCCGCTCGCCCAGGACGGCGTCCAGCACGGAGACGCCGATGTTGCCGACGGCCGCGGTGCGCAGGCCCGCGGCCTCGAGGATCGCGGCGAGCATCCGGGTGGTGGTGGTCTTGCCGTTGGTGCCGGTGACCGCGAGCCAGGGCGCCGCGTTCGGTCCGCGCAGCCGCCAGGCCAGCTCCACGTCGCCCCAGATCTCCAGGCCGGCCTCTTCGGCGGCCCGGAACAGCGGGCTGGTGGGCTTCCAGCCGGGGCTGGTGACCACCAGCTCGGTCCCGGCCGGCAGGGTGTCGCCGTCGCCGAGGCGGACCGGGATGCCCAGCGCCTCCAGTTCGGCCGCCTCGGCCTGCTGCCGCTCCCCCGCGGTGCCGTTGACCACCGTGACCCGGGCGCCCAGGCCGTGCAGCACCTTGGCGGCGGGCACGCCGGAGACGCCGAGCCCGGCCACGGTGACGGCGGTGTCCTTCAGCTCCGCGGCGGCGGTCACGACGCCGCCACCCAGGCCGCGTAGAACACGCCCAGCCCGACGGCCATGCACATGCCCTGGATGATCCAGAACCGGACCACGACCAGGACCTCGCTCCAGCCCTTGAGCTCGAAGTGGTGCTGAAGTGGCGCCATCCGGAAGACCCGCTTGCCGGTCAGGCGGAAGGAGCCGACCTGGATGATCACGGACATGGTGATCAGCACGAACAGGCCGCCGAGGATGGCGAGCAGCATCTCGGTGCGGGAGCAGATCGCCAGGCCGGCCAGCGCGCCGCCCAGGGCGAGCGAGCCGGTGTCGCCCATGAAGATCTTGGCGGGCGAGGTGTTCCACCACAGGAAGCCGAAGCAGGCGCCCATCAGGGCGGCGGCGACCACCGCGAGGTCGAGTGGGTCGCGCACCTCGTAACAGGCGCCATTGGCGCTGACCGGGGCGCCGCACCACTGCCCGTACTGCCACACCCCGATGACGGTGTAGGCGGCGAAAACCATCACCGAGGCGCCGGTGGCCAGGCCGTCCAGGCCGTCGGTGAGGTTCACGCCGTTGGACATGGCCAGGATCATGAACAGCGCCCAGATGACGAAGATCACCGGGCCGACCGACCAGCCGAAGTCGCTGGTGAAGGAGAGCTTGGTGGACGCCGGGGTCTGCCCGCGTGAGTCGTGGAAGTTCAGCGCCAGCACCGCGAAGGCGATGCCGACGATGAGCTGGCCGGCCATCTTGGCCTTGGCCCGCAGGCCCAGGCTGCGCTGCTTGACGATCTTGATGTAGTCGTCCAGGAAGCCCACCAGGCCGAGGCCGGCGGTCAGGAAGAGCACCAGCACGCCGGACATGGTCGGCTTGTCACCGGTGATCACCTTGGTCGCGGCATAGGCGACCAGGGTGGCCAGGATGAACGCGATGCCGCCCATGGTGGGCGTGCCGCGCTTGCTGTGGTGGGCCTTCGGGCCGTCGTCCCGGATCATCTGCCCGTAGCCGCGGGAGGCCAGCAGGCGGATCAGCAGCGGAGTGCCGATCAGTGACAGGAACAGTCCCAGGACGCCGGAGACGAGGATCTGCTTCATCGCGCGGCACCCTCGCGGGCCGCGGCGTCCGTCCCGGAGCCGCCGGGCGCCTGCCCGGTCAGCGCCAGGGCGACCGTCTCCAGTCCGATCGACCGCGACGCCTTCACCAATACGACGTCCCCTGGTCGCACCTGCGTGCGCAACAGGCCGATCGCCGCCTCAGCGTCGGACACGTGCACCGACTCCTCACCCCACGAACCCTCGTTGTAAGCGCCCATTTGCAGCCAGGCGGCTTCGATACCGCCCACGGCCACGAGCTTGCTGACGTTGAGCCGGACGGCCAGCCGCCCCACCGCGTCGTGCTCGGCGAACGACTGCTCGCCGAGTTCGGCCATCGCACCCAGTACCGCCCACGTCCGGCCCCCCCGGGCCTCAGCGGACCGGCCCATCGCGGCCAGTGCGCGCAGGGCAGCCCTCATGGAGTCGGGGTTCGCGTTGTAGGCGTCGTTGACGACCGTCACGCCGTCGGGCCGCTCGGTGACCTCCATCCGCCACTGCGACAGGGGGCCGGCCGCGGAGAGCCCGGAGGCGATCTCCCCGGCAGGCATGCCGAGTTCACTGGCGACGGCGGCTGCGGCGAGCGCGTTCGACACGTGGTGCTCACCGTACAGGCGCAAGGTCACATCGGCGCACCCGGTCGGTGTTCGCAAGCTGAAGACGGCCTGTCCGCGCTCATTGAGCCGGACATTCTCGGCGCGCACCTGCGCCTGCTCGCTCTCGCCGAAGAACACCACGCGGGCCTTGGTGCGGCTGCTCATGGCGCGTACCAGCGGGTCGTCGGCGTTCAGCACGGCGACGCCGCCCTGCTCGGCGGCGGGCAGCGCCTCGACCAGTTCGCCCTTGGCCTGCGCGATCTGCTCCTTGCCGCCGAATTCGCCGATGTGAGCGGTGCCCACATTGAGGACGACGCCGATCCGGGGCGGGGTGAGCCCGGTCAGGTAGCGGATGTGGCCGATGCCACGTGCGCCCATCTCCAGCACGAGATGACGGGTGGCCGCGTCGGCACGCAGCGCGGTCAGCGGCAGCCCGATCTCGTTGTTGAGCGAGCCCTCCGGCCAGACCGTGGGGGCGATCCGGTCCAGGAGCTGCGCGATCAGGTCCTTGGTGCTGGTCTTGCCCGCCGAGCCGGTGAGCGCCACCACAGTGGCGCCCAGGTGCTCGATGACATGCCGGGCGAGCCGGCCGAGGGCGGCCTGGACGTCGTCCACCACGATCGCGGGCACGCCCAGCGGGCGGGCGGCGAGCACCACGACCGCGCCCTCGGCGACGGCCGCCGCGGCGAAGTCGTGCCCGTCCACGCGCTCCCCGGCGAAGGCGACGAAGAGCGCGCCCTTCGCCACCTCCCTGGAGTCCCTGACCACGGGCCCGGTGACCCGTACGGCACTGTCCGGTATGTCGTGCATGCTCCCGCCGACCGCCTGGGCGATCTCGGCGAGGGTGAGGGGGATCACAGCTCTTGTCGGTCCTTCTCGATCGCGGCGCGCAGCACCTCGCGGTCGTCGAAGGGGCGTACCACTCCGGCGATGTCCTGGCCCTGCTCATGGCCCTTTCCGGCCACCAGTACGACGTCCCCGGGTCGCGCACGGGCGACGGCGGCGGCGACGGCGGCGGCCCGGTCGGGCTCGACGATGACGTGTCCGCGCTGGTCGGCCGGCACCGTGACGGCGCCCTCCAGCATCGCGGCGAGGATCGCCAGCGGGTCCTCCGAGCGCGGATTGTCCGAAGTGAGGACCGCGGTGTCGGCGAGCCTGGCGACGGCCGCTCCCATCGGTCCCCGTTTGCTGCGGTCCCGGTCGCCGCCGCAGCCGAGCACGGCGTGGATCCGGCCGCCGGTGGTGGAGCGCAGCGCGCGCAGCACCGACTCGACCGCGTCGGTCTTGTGCGCGTAGTCCACCACCGCCAGATACCGCTGGCCGGCGTCCACCCGCTCCAGCCGGCCCGGGACGCCCGGGACGGCGGCGACGCCGTCCGCGGCGGTCTGCGGGTCCAGCCCGGCGGCGGCCAGCGCGGCGATCGCGGCCAGCGTGTTGGCGATGTTGAACGGCCCGGGCAGCGGCGCGGTGGCCCGCACCCGCTCGCCCTTGGGGCCGACCGCGGTGAAGCGGCTGTCCATCAGGCCGGCCTCGACGTCCTCCGCGCGCCAGTCGGCGTCCAGATTGCCCTCCGCGGAGAAGGTGACCACCGGCACCGATGCCTCGGCGACCAGCCGCCGCCCATAGGCGTCGTCCAGGTTCACCACGCCGAGCCGGCTGCGGCGCGGGGTGAACAACTGCGCCTTGGCCTGGAAGTAGTCCTCCATGCCGGAGTGGAACTCCATGTGCTCCGGGCTGAGGTTCGTGAAGACCGCCACGTCGAAGACGGCCCCGTCCACCCGGCCCAGCACCAGGGCGTGGCTGGAGACCTCCATCACGACCGACTCCACGCCGCGCTCGCGCATCACCGCGAACAGCGCCTGCAGGTCGGTGGCCTCCGGGGTGGTGCGCTCGCTCTTGATGCGCTCCTGGCCGATCCGGGTCTCCACGGTGCCGATCAGCCCGGTGGCCCCGGCCGTCGCCGCCCGCAGGCCGCCCTCGACCAGGTAGGAGGTGGTGGTCTTGCCGGAGGTGCCGGTGATGCCGATGCGCAGCATCCCCTCGCCGGGCGAGCCGTACACCGCGGCGGCCAGCTCCCCCATCTCGGCCCGGGGGTCGGGCACGGTCAGCACCGGCAGCCCGGTGGCGGCGGCGCGCTCGGCGCCGGCCGGGTCGGTCAGTACGGCCACCGCGCCGGCCGCGGCGGCCTGGCCGGCGAAGTCGGCGCCGTGCACCCGGGCGCCGGGCAGCGCGGCGTACAGGTCGCCGGGGCGTACCGCCCGCGAGTCATGGGTGATGCCGGTCACGGGGACCAGTTCGGCCGCCCCCGCGGGCGGCTCGGTCCCCAGCCGGGCGGCCAGGACGTCCAGCGGGGTCGGGCGGGGGTGCGCCGGCCGGGGCGGCCCCGGCCGGATGAGGGTCGGCTGATCAGCGTTGGGCACGGCGGTGAGGTTACCCGGCCGCCCGGGGTCCGGGCCAAAAGGCCCCGAGGGCCGGGGGCGCGGGTCGCGCTCCGCGACCGCACCGCCCCCGACCTGGACCGGGTCCGGTTTCTTCATGATCATCCCGCCTTCCGCGGAGTGGCGGCGGTGCCGCCGGCCGGGGCGGCTGCGGCCTGATTGGGGTCGAACGTGACCGGCAGGTCCGGGGCCTTGCTGCCGGACGGCGGCACCCGCAGGGTCTTCAGGGCGAACTCCATGACCTGCTTGAACACCGGCCCGCAGATCGAGCCGCCGAAGTAGCTGCCGCGGGTCGGATTCTGGATCACGCAGGAGACGGTCACCCGCGGGTCGTCGGCGGGCGCGAAACCCAGGAACGAGGAGGTGTAGCCCTTGTACCTGCCGGTCAGCGGATCCACCCGGTTGGCCGTACCGGTCTTGCCGGCCACCCGGTAGCCGTCGATCCGGGCCTGGATGCCGGTGCCCTGCTCGTTGCCGACCACGGACTCCAGCATCTGCGAGAGGGTCCGCGCGGTCTGCGGGCTGACCACCCGGGTCCGCTGCGGCGCGGGCGACGGCACGAAGCGGCCGTCCGGCCCGGTGATGCCGCGGATCAGGGTGGGCTGCACCCGGACCCCGCCGTTGGCGATGGTCGAGTACACCGAGGTGGCCTGGAGGGCGTTGACGGACAGGCCCTGGCCGAACGGGATGGTGAACTGCTGTGACGCGTTCCACTTGTCCGGCGGGGCCAGGATGCCCGGGGTCTCACCGGGCAGGCCGATGCCGCTGGGCCGGCCGATGCCGAACTTGCGCAGGTAGGAGTAGAGCACCTGGTTGGCCTGCGGCTGGGTGGGGCCGAGCTGCTGGGTGGCCAGGATGGTGCCGATGTTGCTGGACTTGGCCAGCACCCCGTTGAGGGTCAGGGACCAGGTGCCGTGGTCCACGTCGTCGTGGAAGAGCCGGTCGGCCCGCGGCAGGGTGCCGGGGACGGTGACGTGCGTGGTGGGCGTCGCGGTGCCGGTGTCGATGACGGCGGCCATCGACATCAGCTTGCTGACGCTGCCGGGCTCGTACGCGTCCTGCACCGCCGGGTTGCCGAGCGCCTTGGGGTCGGCGTGCGCCAGGTCGTTCGGGTCGTAGCCGGGGGCGTCGGCCATGGCGAGGACCTGGCCGGTACGGGAGTCCTGGACGATGACGTAGCCGCGGTCGGCCGCGGACTGCTTGACCTGGGCGCTGATCGCGCTCTGCGCGGCCCACTGGATGTCCCGGTCTATGGTCAGCTCGATGTCGTCGCCGGGGACCGCCGGGCGCTCCTGGGCGCCCGCGGTGGGGATCTGGCGGCCGTTGGACTGCTCGTACCGGACCTTGCCGTTGGTGCCGGCCAGTTGCTTGTCGAACATCGACTCCAGGCCGCCGGCGCCCTGGCCCTGGCTGTTGACGAAGCCGATCACGCCGGCCGCGAGGTCGCCGTTGGGGTACACCCGCTTGGTGTGCGGCTCGCTGGAGATCCCGGCCAGCACGTCGGCGCCCTCGCCGCGGGCGGCCTTGTCGGCGAAGGAGTTCTGCAGGTCCTTGATCTGGTTCCACACCTGCGGGGACTGCTGGCGGGCGATGATCTGGTAGCGCGAGCCGGGGGTGGACAGCTGCCGGGCGATCGCGGTGGCGTCGCCGCCGACGATCGGCGCGAGCAGTTCGGCGGCCTGCTGGGGGGCGTCGTCGACCTTGGACTGGGCCGGGGTCAGCAGGTACGGGTCGGCGATGATGTCGAACGCGTCCACGGTGGTGGCCAGCGCCACACCCGAGCGGTCGGTGATCGTGCCGCGGTCGGCGGTGACCTCGTGGGTGACCCAGCGGTTGACGGCGGCCTTGGCGGCGTACGCGGGGGCGTCGACCACCTGCACCTGGAGCAGCCGCACCACGAAGACGGCCATCACCAGGGTGATCCCGACGCCCACCAGGCGCAGCCGCGGCCGGGGCCTGCCGAGCCGCACCGACCGCGCTGCGCCGCTCCCTGCCGGTGCCGGGCGGGGGCGGCCCGGTCCCGACGCGCCGGGCCGGCGGTACGGCCTGGGCCGGCCGGCGCCGCGGGTGCCTCCGGCGGCGCCCTGCCCGGCGGTACGGGTGCCTCCGGCGGCGCCCTGTCCGGCGGTACGGCTCACGCGTCCGGCGCCCTGGGCGCTCCGGCTCGCGCTCGGCGAAGGCCGGCCCGAGCTCTGGGTGGTGCCGCCGACTCCCTGACCTGCTCGGCCCGAGCTCTGGGCACTTCCCCCGGCTCCAAGACCGCCTCGGCCTGCGCCTTGCGCACTCCCGCCAGCCCCGAGACCGCCTCGACCCGCGCCCTGCCCGGACCGACCCACTCCTCCGCCGCTCCGGCCCGAGCCCTGGGCACTTCCCCCGGCTCCAAGACCGCCTCGGCCTGCGCCTTGCGCACTCCCGCCGGCCCCGAGACCGCCTCGACCCGCGCCCTGCCCGGACCGACCCACTCCTCCGCCGCTCCGGCCCGAGCCCTGGGCGCTCCCGCCGACTCCCTGACCTGCTCGGCCCGGGCCCTGAGCACTTCCCCTGGCTCCAAAACCGCCTCGGCCTGCGCCTTGCGCACTCCCGCCGGCCCCGAGACCGCCTCGACCCGCGCCCTGGGCGCTCCCGCCGGCTCCCTGACCGCCTCGGCCTGTCCCCTGGGCGCTCCCGCCCTGCCCGGATCGGCCCCCGTCCTCACCGCCTCGGCCCGTGCTCCGGCCTGCCCGGCCCGGCTGGCCGGCTCGGCCCGGCTGGGCGCCGCGGGCCGCTCCCCGGGCGTTTGCGTTCGGCCCCTGGCCGTGGCCGCCGGCGGCGCCACGGCCGGAGCGGCTGTCCGGACCGTCGGGGCCGTCCTGGCCGCCACGTGCTCCTTGGCTCACGTCGTCACCTGCCGGTGGTCGGGGTCGGTACGGCGGGCGGTGCGCCGGCCGGGGGCTGGGCGGCCGGCGACGGGCTCCGGCCCAGGGTCTGCGGCTGGGTCCGGCCCTGCGGCAGACCCTGCGCCGAGGGCGTCGTGGTCGATGTCGTGGGCGGCGGCGCGGGCGGGGCGGTCGCCGCCTGCGGCGAGCCGTGGACCGTGCCGTCGGGGTTCAGGAAGGCGGGGTTCGCGCCGGGCACCATGCCCAGTTCACGGGCCCGCTCGGCGAGCGGGCCGGGCGCGCCGTAGCCGTCCACCTCCTGCTGGAGCTGCTGCTGCTCGTCGGTGTACTGGGTGGTCTCCTTCTCCAGCTTGTTCAGCTTGAAGGAGTCCTGGTTGACCGCGGAGTTCAGCAGCAGCAACGCGATGAGGCCGCCGGCCAGGAGCGTCACGACCAGTACGACGAACGGAGTGCGGGCGGCGGTTGCGGCGGCGCTGCCACCGGGCCGGCCGCGCGGCGGCGTACTCACAGCGCGTCCTCCCGGATGCGTTCGGCGCCGCGCAGCCGGGCCGGCGCCGCCCTGCGGTTCTCGGCGATCTCGTCCTCCGTGGGCAGCTCGGCCCCTCTGGTGAGCAGCTTCAGCCGCGGCTGGTAGCGCTCGGGCACCACCGGCAGGCCGGGCGGGGCGGTGTTCGCGGCGCCGGCCCCGAGGACCTGCTTGACCAGCCGGTCCTCCAGCGAGTGGTACGACAGCACGGCGATCCGGCCGCCGACCGCGAGGGCCGCGACCGCGGCCGGGACCGCCCGCTCCAGCACGGTCAGCTCACCGTTGACCTCGATGCGCAGCGCCTGGAAGGTGCGCTTGGCCGGGTTGCCGCCGGTGCGCATGGCCGCCTGCGGCAGCGCCTTGCGGATCAGCTCCACCAGGCGCGCGCTGGTGGTGAACGGATCGCGCTCCCGCTCCCGTACCACCGCGTCCACGATCCGGCGGGCGAACTTCTCCTCGCCGTAGGTGCGCAGGATCCGCACCAGCTCGCCCGGCGGGTAGGTGTTGAGGACCTCGGCCGCGCTGATCCCGGTGGTCTGGTCCATCCGCATGTCCAGCGGGGCGTCCTGGGCGTAGGCGAAGCCGCGTTCGGCCTCGTCGAGCTGCATGGAGGACACGCCCAGGTCGAACAGCACGCCCTGGACCCGCGGCACCTCCAGCCGGGCCAGGACCTCGGGCAGTTCGTCGTACACCGCGTGGACCAGGGTGGCGCGGTCCCCGAAGGGTGCCAGCCGCTCGGCGGACAGCTTCAGGGCGACCGGGTCGCGGTCCAGGGCGATCAGCCGGGCGGCCGGGAAGGTGGTCAGCAGCGCCTCGCTGTGGCCGCCGAGGCCCAGGGTCGCGTCGACCACGACGGCCCCGGGCGCGGCAAGCGCGGGGGCCAGCAGGTCCAGGCAGCGGCGCAGCATCACCGGGACGTGGCGCGACTCGTCGGGGCGCCGGTCCGCTGGCGTGTCGTTCATCGGGCTCGTTTTCCGGTCGGGTCGGGGTCGGGTGCCGTCGGGTGTCTCGGGTGCCGTGGGGATTCGTCGGGATTCGCGGGGATTCGCGGTGAGGGGTCGTCGGGAGTCGTCCCCCGCAGTCTGCCGCAGAGCCGGGCCGCCGGTGGCCGGCGGGTGGCCCGCCGGTCGGGTGGCGGGAGGTCGGGGCGCTCCGGTACGGGCGGGGTGGACGTAGGGCCGGGTCCCCGCCCGCTCGGCAGAAACGTTCCCCTGGCACCGGGGAAGTGGCGCCAGCGAAACCGGGAGCGGGAGGAGGCCGAGCCGTACGTCCGCGCGCGGGGCGTCGGCACGAGGGGGACGCGGTGGAGCGCGCGGATCCTGGGGGCCGCGCTCACAGTAATCCGGGCGGAACCTCCTGGGACAGGTCCGAAAAGGTGTCTTCCTGGGCCGCCAGATAGCTCTCCCATGCCTCGGCCGACCAGATCTCCACCCTGCTGTTGGCGCCGATCACCGCGCAGTCGCGGACCAGCCCGGCGTAGTCCCGCAGCGGCTGCGGCACGGTGACCCGGCCCTGCTTGTCGGGCACCTCGTCGTGGGCGCCGGCGAACAGCACCCGCAGGTAGTCCCGGGCGGGCTTGGACGTGAGCGGCGCGGCGGAGAGCTGCTGGGTGGCCGCCTTGAAGCCCTCCAGCGGCCACACGCACAGGCAGCGCTCCTGCCCGCGGGTGATCACCAGGCCGTCGGCGAGCTGCTCACGGAACCGGGCCGGGAGCACCAATCGGTTCTTGTCGTCCAGCCGCGGGGTGTACGTCCCGAGGAACATGCACACCTCCCGCAGACGGCACCACTTCGCGCCACTTTACTCCACCATCACCCACCGTCAACGAAACGCCCGCCTGGCGTGCCCTGCTGTTGAGGGGTCGCGCACGCTACCGTCAGAGACATGTCGATATCTGCCAGCGGTTCGCCCGAGGCCCCCGCGCCCACCGCCACCGCTTCCGTTACCGATCGGCTCGTCGCGGCCAACCAGCAGTACGCCTCCGAGTTCCACGACCCGGGGATGGACGCCCGTCCGGTACAGCAGGTGGCGGTCGTCGCCTGCATGGACGCCCGCATCGACCTGCACAAGGCGCTCGGTCTGGAACTGGGCGACTGCCACACCATCCGCAACGCCGGGGGCGTGGTCACGGACGACACGATCCGTTCCCTGACCATCAGCCAGCGCGCCCTGGGCACCCGTTCGGTGGTGCTGATCCACCACACCGGGTGCGGCCTGCAGTCGATCACGGAGAGCTTCCGTACCGACCTGGAGGCCGAGGTGGGGCAGCGGCCGACCTGGGCGGTGGAGGCGTTCACCGACGTGGACCAGGACGTGCGCCAGTCCATGGCCCGGGTGCGGACCTCGCCGTTCCTGGCCCACACCGACGACGTGCGCGGCTTCGTCTTCGACGTGCACACCGGCCTGCTGCGGGAAATCACGAACGAGTAACGGCAGCGGAGTGACGTGGGCCGCCGTTCAAGGGAAGAATGCATCGTGCGGCACCACTCGCCCGTAGCGAGCGTTGCGCACTTCGGGGAGGGCCGGTCCGGGATGGCCGCGACCCTGCGGTCCCCAGGAACAGGCCGAGGAGTACCGGGTGACGACCTTTGACGCTCGAGCGAACCTGAGCGATCTGACCACGACCGCAGAGCGGGTTCGCCGTAGCGTGGAAAACGTGATCGAGGGCAAGCCCGAGGTGGTGCGGATCGCGGTCACCGTCCTGCTGGCCGAGGGCCATCTGTTGATCGAGGACGTGCCAGGGGTGGGCAAGACCATGCTGTCCAAGGCCCTGGCACGGTCCATCGACTGCTCGGTCCGGCGGATCCAGTTCACGCCGGACCTGCTGCCCTCGGACATCACCGGGGTGAGCGTGTTCGACCAGCAGCAGCGGGACTTCGAGTTCAAGCCGGGCGCGATCTTCGCGCAGATCGTGGTCGGTGACGAGATCAACCGGGCCTCGCCGAAGACCCAGTCGGCGCTGCTGGAGTCGATGGAGGAGCGCCAGGTCACCATCGACGGCACCACCTACGAACTGCCCAGTCCTTTCATGGTGATCGCCACTCAGAACCCGGTGGAGATGGAGGGCACCTACCCGCTGCCGGAGGCGCAGCGGGACCGGTTCACCGCGCGGGTGTCCATCGGTTACCCCACGCCGGACGCCGAGTTGAAGATGCTGGACGTGCACGGCGGCGTCTCCCCGCTGGACGACATGGAGCCGGTGGCGCACGCCCACGAGATCGTCAAGCTGATCGAGGCCGTGCGCCAGGTGCACGTCTCCGAAGCCGTACGGCGGTACGCGGTGGCGCTGGTCGGCGCCACCCGCAACCACCCCGACCTGCGGCTGGGCGCCTCACCCCGGGCGACGTTGCACCTGGTGCGGACGGCCAGGGCGTCGGCCGCCCTCGACGGACGGGACTACGTGCTGCCCGACGACGTGCAGTCACTGGCCTCCGCGGTGCTGGCGCACCGTCTGCTCCCCACCGCGCAGGCCCAGCTCAACCGGCGTACCCCCGAGCAGGTGGTGGCCGAGATCGTGCACCGGGTGCCGGTGCCCGATCCCTCGGCCGGCGGCGGCCCGGGGGCGGGCTGGCCGCAGCCACCGGCCGGCCGGCCGCAGGCCACGCCGGACGCCCGGGGCCTGTGATGGCCGGGTCCGTCCCTCCCCCTGGGCCTGGCGGCCCGGGAGGTACCCCCACCCCCGGGCCCGGCGGCCCCGGGGGTGGCGCCGTACCGAGCACCGGGCCGGGCGGCCAGGGCGGCGGCTTCCGTTCGGCGATGGGCGGCCTGACCACCCGCGGCCGGTCCTTCGTGGCCGCCGGAGTGGCCGCGGCCGTCTGCGCGTACGTGCTCGGGCAGGCCGACCTGCTACGGGTCGGCCTGCTGCTGGCGGTGCTGCCGCTGGTGTGCGTGGCGGTCCTCTACCGCACCCGCTACCGGGTGGCAGGCAGCCGCCGGCTGTCCCCCTCCCGGGTGCCGGCCATGTCCGAGGCCCGGGTGCACCTGCGGGTGGACAACATCTCGCGGCTGCCCACCGGGCTGCTGATGCTCCAGGACCGGGTGCCGTACGTGCTCGGTCCCCGGCCCCGCTTCGTACTGGACCGGGTGGAGCCGGGCGGCCACCGGGAGGTGTCCTACCGGGTCCGCTCCGACCTGCGCGGCCGCTACCCGCTGGGCCCGCTCCAACTGCGGCTGTCCGACCCGTTCGGGATGTGCGAGCTGACCCGTTCCTTCAGCGCCTTCGACACGCTGACCGTGGTGCCCCGGGTGGAGCCGCTGCCGCCGGTGCGGCTGGCCGGGGAGGCGTCCGGGTACGGCGAGAGCCGCACCCGCGCGCTCGCGCTGGCCGGGGACGACGACGTGATCCCGCGCGGCTACCGGCACGGCGACGACCTGCGCCGGGTGCACTGGCGGTCCACCGCCAAGTACGGCGAGCTGATGGTGCGCCGCGAGGAGCAGCCGCACCGGGCGCGCTGCACCGTCCTGCTGGACACCCGGCGGGACGCCTACTTCGGCGCCGGGCCCGACTCGGCCTTCGAGTGGGCGGTCTCGGGCACGGCCTCGGTGACCACCCACATGCTGGAGCGCGGCTTCGCGGTGCGGCTGCTGACCGACACCGGCACCAGCGTCCCGGGCCCGGAGGGCATCGGGGGCTTCGCCGGGGACAACTCGGACATGGCCGGCGTGCTGCTGGACACCCTGGCGGTGGTGGACCACTCCGACGGCGAGAACCTGGCGGCCGCGTACGAGGTGCTGCGCGCGGGCAGCGAGGGGCTGCTGGTGGCGTTCCTCGGCGACCTGTTCGACGAGGAGGAGGCCGCGGGCGTGGCCCGGATGCGGCAGCGGGCCGGCGCGGCCATCGCCTTCGTGCTGAACAGCGACGACTGGACGGCCCGCGAGCCGGCCGGCCGGTTCGACGCGGTCGCCGAGCGCACCGCGCCCGAATCCGGCGCCGGCGACTTCCAGGGCACCCGGCAGGGCGTGCGGATGCTGCGCGAGGCCGGCTGGACGGTCGTGGAGGTACGCGCCGGGGAGTCGCTGCCGGAACTGTGGCAGCAGGCGGATCGTTACCGCACGCGGGAAGAAAGCGGCCGCTCGGCCGCGCCCGGCCGGGGGCCGGGATCAGGGGCGGGCGACGCCCCGGGGACGGGCGGACCAGGGACGGGCGGACCGGGGGCGAGCGGGCCCAGCACGGGCGGGCCTGGCACAGGCGGGCCTGGCACAGGCGGACCGGGGACGGGCCGCGGGCCCGGTTCCGGTGGCGGCCCGGCGGGTCCCGGTGCCGCTTCCGGGCCCGCGCAGTACGGAGCGGGGCAGTACGGAGCGGGGCAGTACGGAGCGGGGGCGACGGCATGAGCGGACGGGCGCGGCTGACGGTGAGCGCGACGGCGGCGTCGATGATGGCGGCGTGCGCGCTGCTGCCCCTGGCCAGTCCGAAGGGCTGGTTCATCCAGGCGCTGCTGATCGTGTGCCTGCAGGCCACCGTGGGCGCCCTCACCCGGCGGGTGCCGCTGGCCCGGCCGCTGACCGTGCTGGCACAGGCGCTGGTGTCGCTGGTCTCGCTCACCGTGGTGTTCGCCCCGCACCAGGCGCTGGGCGGCATCATCCCCGGCCCGAGCGCGTTCACCCAGCTCGGTCAGCTGGTGCAGGACGGATTGACCGACGTCGGCAACTTCGCCATCCCGGCGCCGGTCACCCCCGGCATCCGGATGCTGCTGGTCGGCGGCGTGGTGGTGATCGCCCTCGCGGTGGACACCATCGCGGTCACGTACTCCAGGGCGGCGCCGGCCGGGCTGCCGCTGCTCGCGCTGTACTCGGTGGCGGCGGGCCTGCGCAGCGGCGGCATCCAGTGGCTGTTCTTCGTGCTGGCCGCCTCCGGCTACCTGCTGCTCCTGCTGGCCGAGGGCCGGGACCGGCTCTCCCGCTGGGGCCGGGTGTTCGCCGCCGCCCCGGCGCCGGGGACCTGGGCCGGCCCGGGCGCCTCGGGCGGCCCGACCGCGCCGGTGCGCACCGGCCGCCGGATCGGGGCCATGGCCCTGGGCATCGCGCTGGTGGTGCCGGCCGCGGCGCAGTCGGTGATGCCGTCGCTGGGCGAGGGCCTGCTGAAGAACGCCGGCCACGGCTCGGGCAGCGGCATCGGCGGGGGCGGCGGGGGCTCGGTCAACCTGCTGGCCGCGCTCCAGGACAACCTCAACCAGCCCGACAACCGCGAGGTGCTGACGTACCGGACGACCACCAAGGACATCCCCGGGATGTACCTGCGGATCGCCGCGCTGGACAAGTTCGACGGCACCCAGTGGTCCCCGTCCAACCGCCCGACCGAGGACGTCCCGGCACAATTGCCGCGCCCGCTGGGCATGGCGACGGACGTGCCGTACACCACGGTGCGCACCGAGGTGTCGGTGGACGACTCCTATGTGCAGGGGCTGCTGCCGCTGCCCTTCCCGGCCACTTCGGTGCGTACCAGCGGCACCTGGAAGTACCAGCCCGAGGGCGGGATGCTGATCGGGACGCACGGCCAGAACGCCTCCGGTGTGCGCTACACCGTGGACAGCATGCAGGTGGCGCCCACCGCGACCCAGCTGGCCCAGGCCCCGCCGGCCACCGGCCGCATCGCCGACGAGTACGAGAAGGTGCCGGGCGATCTGCCGCCGGTGGTCGCCGCGACCGCCCAGGAGGTGACCAAGGGCGCCACCAACGACTACGAGCGGGCGCTGGACCTCCAGCGCTACTTCACCTCCGGGCAGTTCGTCTACAACACCCAGGCCAAGGCCGGCACCGGGGTGGACGCGATAGCGCGGTTCCTGCAGACGAAGGAGGGCTTCTGCGTCCACTTCGCCTTCACCATGGCCACCATGGCCCGCACGCTGCACATCCCGGCGCGGGTCGCCATCGGCTTCACGCCCGGCACGCAGAACCCGGACGGCTGGATGTCGGTGGGGCTCAAGGACGCGCACGCCTGGCCCGAGCTGTACTTCCAGGGAATCGGCTGGACCCGGTTCGAGCCGACGCCCTACCGCGGCACGGCCCCCGCGTACACCCAGCAGCAGGCCACCGGGGGCACCAGCGAGCCGCGCGACACGGCGCCGCACGGCTCCACGAACACCCCGGCCCCGGCGCCGTCGGCCTCGCCGAGCTGCGCCCCGGACAACCGGCAGCCCGGTGACTGCGGCCAGGCCGCGGCGACGGGCGGCACCGGGTCGGGCGGCAGCACCACGACCGGCGACGTCGTCACCGGCCTTCTGGTCGCCTGGGTCGCGCTGGGCGTGCTGCTGCTCCTGGCCGCGCCGCTGCTGTGGCGGGCCCGGCAGCGGATGAACCGGCTCGGCCGTAACCGCCCGGGCCGGCTGGGCGGCCGGCGGACCGGGACCGCACCACCGCAGGCGCTGTCCGCCTGGCGCGAGGTGATCGACACCGGCTGGGACTACGGGGTGCTGCCCGAGGACTCCGAGACGCCGCGCCGCGCGATGGCCCGGCTGGTCACCGAGGGGCAGCTCTCCGGCGAGGCGGCCGCCTCCGCCACGGCGCTGGCCACGGCGGTGGAGCAGACGCTGTACGCGCGCGAGCCACGGCCGGTGCCGGGCCTGGCGGACCAGGTGGACCGGGTACGGGCCGGGCTGCACACCTCGGCCTCCCGCGGCACCCGGCTGCGGGCGCTGCTGCTGCCCCGCTCCTCGGCGCGGCTGGTCTGGTCCTTCTCGGCCCGCTGGGCCGCGCTGACCGGACGCGTCTCCCAGGCCGGGCGCCGGGTCACGGAGCCGCTGTACCGCCGGCGGGCGGCGAAGCAGGAGCAATGACGCCGGGCAGCCCCGGCCGGGCACAACGGCGAAGGGCGCGGATCCCGTGACGGGTTCCGCGCCCTTCGGCGATGTCGGGGGGTTCGGCGTTTCGGGAGGTCCGGGCCGGCGGTCACTGACCCTGTTCGTCGCGGCGGCGCTGCCAGCGCTCCTCGATGCGGTCGATGACCTTGCCGCGGCGGGGCTGGTGGTGGCGGCGCCCGCCGAAGCGGCGGTTGTGCGGGAGGGCCTGCGGCTGCTCCACGGGCCGGGTGGCCCGGCGCCAGCCGGTGACCGCGAGAACCGCGCAGGACAGCATGACCAGGAAGCCCACGACGCTGATCCACGGCTGCTGTGCGATCATCCCGCCCATGAGCAGCCCGACGCCGGCCAGGAAGCCCGCCGCGCCGAGGTAGATGCGCCGGCGGGTGTACGTGCGCAGCCCGCTTCCCTCGAGCGCCGACGCGAACTTCGGATCTTCGGCGTACAGCGCTCGCTCCATTTGCTCAAGCATGCGCTGCTCGTGCTCCGAGAGCGGCACGGAGACCTCCTACTCGTCGGCCGCGAGGGCGACCGGTCCGACCTATCCAGGATAGGCAGGGATTCGCCCCCGTGAAACCCGCCCCACTACGCCAATCCGACGGGGCTCTCATTCCCCGTCCGCCCTTACGTCATGCCAGCATACGGTCAGGAAGCGCGCTGTGGGCGGGGTGTGACGGACTCCCTTTTCCCGCTCTCCCGCGGGCCCCGTTCCGGGCCCCTTCCGGCGCTTTCCGCAAGCCCTTCCGCTGCCCTGTCGGCGCCCTGTCCGACCGTGTACGGAAGTGTCCGGCGGTGCCCCCGCAGGAGCGGTCGCGAACGGTGGGCGGACGGTGAACGGGCGGCGGCGCCCGGTGACCGCGGTGGCCCGTGTACGGGCGGGGGCGCACCGGGCGGAGGCGCGCGACGGGCGTACGGTCAGCCGCGCTCGCCCAGGACGTGCAACTGGGTGGCCACGGAATGGAACCCGGGCTCCTCGGCGGCCGCGAGTTCCAGCCGCAGCAGGGCGTCGAGGGCGCCCGGCTGGGTGTCGACCAGCACGCCGGGGACCAGATCGGCGAAGACCCGGACGCCGTGCACGGATGCGGCGCGCAGGCCGGCCTCGGTGACCAGCCGGGTCAGCTCGTCGGCGGTGAAGCGGCGTGGAAGCGAATCGGCGGCGCCCCACCGCCCGTCGGGGTCGGTGAGCGCGTGCCGGGCCTCGGCGAAGTGCCCGGCGAGGGCGCGGGCGAGCACCGCGCCCCCGCGCCCGGCCGCGAGCAGGCTGAGCGAGCCGACCGGCCGCAGCGCGCCGACCGCGTTGCGCACGCCCTCGGCGGGGTCGTCGGTGTACTCCAGCACGCCGTGGCAGAGCACCATGTCGTACCCGCCGGGGGCGATCACGTCGAGCAGGCCGTGGGTGTCGCCCTGGACCCCCGTCACCCGGTCGGTGACACCGGCCTCGGCGGCGCGCCGCTCCAGCGCGAACAGCGCGTCGGGGCTGGGGTCGACGACGGTGACCCGGTGGCCGAGCCGGGCCACGGGCACGGCGAAGTTCCCGGTGCCGCCGCCGGTGTCCAGCACGTCCAGGACCGGGCGGTCGGCCGCCTTCGCCCGCCGTTCCAGGGCGTCCCGGAGCACCTCCCACACCACGGCGGTACGGAGGCTGGCGCGGGGGCGGATCGGCTCCGCCCCTCCTTGGGGGGACATGGCGGGCGGCTCTCCTCGCGGGCGGTGTCAGCTACGGGCGGCTCCCACTCTAGAGGCTGCCGGCCCCGGGACCTGCGGAGCGCCGCTCTCCAGCGCGGGCTGGACCAGCAGCATCCGCTCCACCAGCCGCAGGAACATCCCCGTGGCCCGGATCAGGTCGTCCGCGTCGCGAGGGCCGGCCGCGCCGGCTATGCCCGCCTCGGCCCGGGCCCGGCGGGCGGCGCCGGCGGCGAACAGCGCGCTCCACTCGGCCAGTTCGGGCGCGACCTCGGGCAGCACCTCCCAGGCGGTGCGGATCCGGCGGCGCTGCCGGGCGGTGGCCTCCGGGCGGCCCCGCACAGCGAGCACGGCCGCGGCGGTGCGCAGGGCCGCCAGGTGCGCGGTGGCGTAGCGCTCGTTGGGGGTCTGGAGGGTGGCGGCCTCCGCCAGACCGGCGTGGGCCTGGGTGAGCAGGTCGAGGGCGGCGGGCGCGGCGGCGGCCCGGCGCAGCACCGGGTGCACGTCGCCACCGTCACCGCGGTCGCCGCCGGGAGCACCGGCAGCGCGGGTGACGCCAGGGAAATCGGGAACGCCGGGGACACCGGTAATTCCGTGAACGCCGGGAACACCGGGAGCGGTGGGAACTCGGGGAGTACTGGGAACACGGGGAACCGCCATGGCACGGCCTCCTTTCTCCGTACGCTTCTCCGTACGTTTCTCCTTGGCTGTTCTTCGCGCCGTTCTTCGGGTCCGTCCACGGAACCTGTTTCCGTACGACCCATGGTGAGGCCACCCACTGACAATTGCCCTGACCTGCGGGAACACCGGTTCGCGCGAAACTGCCGGGTCCGGCCGCGGTCAGCGCGCTGAATCCTTGATCGGTACCGTGAACGCGTCCGGCCCGGGACGGGCAGAATCGGGGCCATGAGTACCGCACGACGCCAGGCCACCCGGCAGAAGCTCTACGAGGCCGCCGTCACCCTCATCGCCGAGCAGGGCTTCTCCGCCACCACCGTCGACGAGATCGCCGAGCGGGCCGGAGTTGCCAAAGGGACCGTCTACTACAACTTCGCCAGCAAGAACGACCTGTTCGAGGAGCTGCTACGGCACGGCGTCGGGCTGCTCACCCATTCCCTGCGGATGGCGGCCGACCGTACCGAGGCGCGCGGCGGCACCCGGGTGGACGCGCTGGACGAGATGATCCGCGCCGGACTGGCCTTCATCCTGCGCTATCCGTCCTTCACCCAGCTCTACGTGGCCGAGCTGTGGCGCACCAACCGCACCTGGCAGGAGACCTTGATGATGGTCCGTCAGGAAGCGGTGGCGGTGGTGGAGCGGGTGCTCGGCGAGGCGGTCGCGGCCGGCGAGCTCAGCGACGAGATCGACGTACCGCTGACCGCGTCCGCGCTGTTCGGCATGGTGCTGGTGGCCGCCCTCGACTGGCAGGCGTTCCAGCCCGAGCGGAGCCTGGACGAGGTGCACGCCGCGCTGTCCCGGCTGCTGCACGGCCGGGTCGGCGGCGTGGCCGCCCGCAGGTGACGAGCGGTCTCCCGCGGGCGGCCGGGCGCACGCCGGCGGTCAACCCCCGTTGACGAACCGGCCGGAGGTCCCGCCGCCCCGTGTCGGCGGACCGACCGGCCCGGTCTGCGTCCTCCACTCTTCCGGGGCCCGGCGGCCCCGCCCATCCGTACTCGTACTCAATATTCGTACTCAGGGTCCGGGCCCGCGGTACGGGAGTTGCGGCCCGGAACGGCAGGGGCGGGAGTTCGCCGGAGTTGTCCACAGGCCGTGGTGCGAGCGGCGCGGCGGGCTGGGGCGGTTCGCTACAGTCACGGGCATGTCCGCACTTCCACTCGTGTTCACCAGCGGCTGGGCCAGCGGGATCAACGCGTACGCCGTGGTCCTGCTGCTCGGCGTCATGGGCACCACCGGGGCGAGCGACCAGGTACCCGCGTCGCTCCAGCGCACCGACGTGCTCGTGGTGGCCGGGGTGCTGTTCCTGTGCGAGGCGGTGGCGGACAAGATCCCGTACGTGGACACGCTGTGGGACGTGGTGCACACCTTCATCCGGCCGGTGGCCGGCGGGGTGGTTGCCGCGCTGCTGGCCGGGCACCACGGCTCGCTGCCGCAGCTCGCCGCGGGCGCGATCGGCGGGCTCACCGCGCTGGCCAGCCATCTGGTCAAGGCCGGGACACGGATGGCGGTGAACACCTCACCCGAGCCGGCCAGCAACATCGTGCTCAGCCTCGCCGAGGACGTGGTGGTGGCCGCGCTGGTGGTCTTCGCCCTCTTCCACCCGCTGGCCGCCGCGCTGATCGCGGGCACCCTGCTCGCGCTGGGCGTGGCCACGGTGGCCTTCCTCTTCTCCCGAATACGGCGATTCCTGCGCCAGCGCCGCGAGCGCCGGGCCAAGGGGCGGGTGCCGGTGCAGGGCGGTACCCCGGCGGCGGGCTGAGGCCCGCGGCGCCGCTACAGTCCTGCGCATGGCACGGATTGCGGTGATCGGCGCGGGTATGGGCGCGCTGGCGGCGGCGGCACGGCTGGCGACCGGTGGGCAGCGGGTGACGGTCTTCGAGCGGGCGGACACCTACGGCGGGAGCGTCGGCCGGTTCGAGAGGGACGGGTTCGGCTTCGACACCGGCCCCGGGCTGCTGCTGCTCCCGGCGGTCTACCGCGACCTGTTCGTGAAGACCGGCCGGGAGTCGCTGGAGCAGAGCGTCGAGCTGGTCCAGGCCGATCCGGCGAGCCGGCACGTCTTCGCCGACGGCACCGCGGTGTCGCTGCCCAACACGTCCCGGTCCGGGGTGATCGAGGCGCTGGACGCGGCGTTCGGGCCGGGCAGCGGGGAGCGGTGGAGCGAGGTGATGCTCCGGGGCCGCCAGGTCTGGGAGGTCACCCGGCGCCCGCTGCTGGAGGACACCTTCGGCCGCGGGGCCCGGGCACTGGGCCGGGACCCGTATCCGGCGGTGGTGCGGCGCGGGCTGTTCCGGCGCGGCGCCCCGACGCTGGCCGAGGTCGGGGCGCGCGAGCTGGGCGACCCGCGGGCGGCGGCGCTGCTCGGCAGCCACGCGCTGGCGTACGGCTTCGACCCGCGGACGGCGCCGGCCGCCGCGACCGTCCTGCCGTACGTGGAGCAGAGCTTCGGGGTCTGGTACGTGCGTGGCGGCGGGCTGCGGGCGCTGGCCGAGGCGGTGTACGAGCGGTGCCTGGCCCGGAAGGTGGAGTTCCGGTTCGGTGCGGCGGTGACGGAGGTGCTGGAGAAGGACGGCCGGGCGAGCGGGGTGGAACTGGCCGACGGGACACGGTTCGAGGCCGATGCGGTGGTCGCGGCGGCGCCGCTGCGGGCGCTGTACGACGAGGAGGTCGTGCCCTGGACGTACCAGGACGAGTGGCCGGAGCCGGGACCGGTGGACGAGCCGGGCCGGTTCACCGTGCATCTGGCGCTGCGCGGCGGCCGCCCGGAGGGCACCGCGCACCGCACCGTGGTGCACGCGGCGCGCCCGGAACCCGGCCTGGACTGGACGTTCGGGCCGCACCGCGGCGACCTGCCCGGCGCCGACGCGCTGACCGTCACCGTGTTGCGCCCGGACGATCCGGCGCTGCGGCCGGACGGCGCCCATGAGCCGGTCACCGTGACGGCGACCGTTCCCCCGCAGGGCGTGGTCGACTGGACCGCTCCCGGGGTGGCGGACGACTTCGCCGGGCGGCTGGTGGCCGCGGCGGAGGCGGCCGTTCCGGGGCTGAGGGATCGGGAGGTGTGGCGGGTGGCGCGGACGCCGGCCGACACCGAACGGGAGACGGGCGCGCCCGGCGGGTCCGTGCCCCGGCCCGTGCTGGCCGGCGCCGACGGCGCCCTCCTGCGTGCCCCCAACAAGGGCCCGGTGAAGGGCCTGTGGTTCGCCGGCGGCTGGGCCCACCCCGGCGGCGGACTGCCCCACGCCGGTATGTCGGGCGCGATCGTCGCCGACCTGATCGCCGGCGGCCCGGGCGGCAGCCGCTGAGCGTCCGGGCCCCCGCGCCCGGACGCGGGGGCCAGACGGCGGGGCCCGGGCGGCCGTCCCCCGAAACCGTCTCCAAGATCCTTAAGCCGGACTCCGGGCGAATTCAACTGATCGGGGGGAAAAGGGCGTTGGGGGCGCAGGGGGCCGGGGTCGGGACCTAGCGTGTGGCGGTCGGGTGAGACGCCGAGCGGAAGGCCGTGACGACGACATGCCGCAGCCATTCGAACTGCCGGAGTTCTACGTGCCGTACCCGGCACGCCTGAACCCCCATCTGGAAGGGGCCCGGGAGCACTCCAAGAGCTGGGCCCGGGAGTTCGGGATGATCGAGGGCTCGGGGATCTGGGACGAGCACGACTTCGACTCGCACGACTACGCGCTGCTGTGCGCGTACACCCACCCCGACGCGACCGGGCCGGAACTGGACCTGGTGACCGACTGGTACGTGTGGGTGTTCTTCTTCGACGACCACTTCCTGGAGCTGTTCAAGCGCAGCCAGGACATGCCGGGCGCGAAGGCGTACCTGGACCGGCTGCCGGACTTCATGCCGGTGGACTCGGACCGCCCGGTCCCGGAGCCGACCAACCAGGTGGAGGCGGGCCTGGCCGACCTGTGGGCGCGCACCGTGCCCACGATGTCCCGGGACTGGCGGACCCGCTTCCACGTCAGCACCAAGCACCTGCTCGAGGAGTCGCTCTGGGAGCTGTCCAACATCAGCGCGGGCCGGGTGTCCAACCCGATCGAGTACATCGAGATGCGCCGCAAGGTCGGCGGCGCGCCCTGGTCGGCGAACCTGGTCGAGCACGCGGCGAACGCCGAGGTGCCGGAGGCGATCGCGGCCAGCCGCCCGCTGCGGGTGCTGCGCGACTGCTTCGCCGACGGCGTGCACCTGCGCAACGACCTGTTCTCGTACCAGCGAGAGACCGAGGAGGAGGGCGAACTCGCCAATGCCGTCCTGGTGCTGGAACGCTTCCTCGGGCTCGCCCCGCAGCAGGCCGCCGACAAGGTCAATGAGCTGCTGACGTCCCGGTTGCAGCAGTTCGAGCACACCGCGCTCACCGAGGTGGAGCCGCTGTTCCCGCAGTACGGCCTCGGCCCGCAGGAGCGGCTGGCGGTGTTCGCCTACGTCAAGGGCCTGCAGGACTGGCAGTCCGGCGGCCACGAATGGCACATGCGCTCCAGCCGGTACATGAACGGCGCCCGGGACCGCGGCGGCGACCGCGCCGCGGAACTGCTCACCGGGCCGACGGGCCTGGGCACCTCGGCCGCGCAGATCCTCCCCTCGCTGGCCGCGACCATGCCGCAGCGGCTGCGCGCGTACGCCCACCGGCCGTTCCAGGACGTGAGCGACGTGGAGCGGGCCGCGCTGTCCGTGCCCTTCCCGCTCACCCTCAGCCCGCACCTGGACCGGGCGCGGGCGAACGGCCTGGAATGGGCCTGCCGGATGAGCATCCTGGACACCGACCCCGGCTACCCGGTGCCCGGCGGACTGTGGAACGAGGAGAAGTACGACGCCTACGACCTCGCGCTGTGCTCGGCCGGCATCCACCCGGACGCCGACCCGGAGGGCCTGGACCTCACCACCGGCTGGCTGATCTGGGGCACCTACGGCGACGACTTCTACCCGGCGGTCTTCGGCCGCAGCGGCGACCTGGCCGCGGCCCGCGCGGCCACCGACCGCTACCCGCTGTTCATGCCGCTGGACCTCGGGCCCGTGCCGGAACCGGTCACCGCGCTGGAACGGGGCCTGGCCGATCTGTGGCGGCGCAGTGCGGGCCCGATGCCGCCGGCCGCGCGGCGCCGGCTGCGTACCGCCGTCGAGGAGATGTGCGAGAGCTGGCTGTGGGAGCTGGCCAACGGCCGGCAGAACCGGATCCCGGATCCGGTGGACTACGTGGAGATGCGCCGGCTGACCTTCGGCTCCGACCTGACGATGAGCCTGTCCCGGCTGGCGCACGCCGGCGCGCTGCCCGACGACATCCTGCGCTCCCGCCCGGTGCGCGCCATGGAGGCCGCCGCCTCGGACGCGGCCTGCCTGATCAACGACGTGTTCTCGTACCAGAAGGAGATCCGGTTCGAGGGCGAGATCCACAACGCGGTGCTGGTGGTGGGCACCTTCCTGGACTGCGCGCCGCAGCAGGCGATGGCGGTGGTCGGTGACCTGTTCGCCGCCCGGCTGGCCGAGTTCCAGCACATCACCGACACCCAATTGCCCGCGCTCTTCGACGAGTTCGACCTCGACGACATCGCCCGGGGCATCCTGCTGAACCACGCCCGGGAGCTGCGGAACTGGCTGTCCGGCATCCTCAACTGGCACCAGCAGGTGGGCCGTTACCGGGAGGAGGTGCTGCGCCGGCTGTACCCGGAGGTCGCGGCGATCCCCTCCGCCCCCGCCGTCGCGGCCGGGCCGGTGTGGGCCGTGCCGTCCGGGCTCGGGACGGCGGCCGCGCGCCTGTCCGGTCTGCTGGCCCGGGCGGTCACGGCGTCCTGATCACCCGCACGGACCCACGGCGTACGGCCGGGCCGATGTCGTCACCGGCCCGCCCGTACGCCGTGGTCCGGCGGCTTCAGGAGCGGTACGGATCGTAGGGGTCGTACTCCCCGTACTGCTGCTGCGCCTGCTGGTGGGGCTGCTCGTACGGCGACTGGTGCTGCTGCTGCGGGATGTACGGCTGCGCCTGCGGGTCGTAGCCGTACCCCTGCTCCGCCCCGCCGCCGTAGGACTCGGAGGAGTGCCCCTGGTCCTGCCCCTGTCCGTGATTCTCCTGCGGGACCTGACCGCCCTGCTGCTGCGCGGCCCAGTCGCCGTACCCGCCGTAGTCGTACGTGCCGCCCTCGTAGCCGCCGGTGCCGTAACCGCCGCCGTAGGCGTTGCCGCCGTAGCCGTCGGCGGCAGCGGGCTGCTGGTAGCCGCCCTGGTCGTAGCCGTATCCCTGGCCGCCCCAGCCGGACTGGTCCCAGTTCTCGTACGCCGCCGCGGCCGGCTGCTGGGCCTGCTGCTGGTCGCCGCCCCAGCCCTCGTACCCCTGCGTCCCGTATCCCTCGTAGCCGCCGCTGGTGTACGGGTCGGCGGTGTACGAGGACCGGCCGTCGTAGAGCGGGTACTCGCCGCTGTCGTCCAGCGGGACCGGCTGGTAGACCTGCCCCGGCTGCCCCGGCCCGTTCGGGTCGCCGTCGTCCCCGCCGGCCGCCACGTCCTGGCCCGGACCGGCCGCGGCGAAGCCCCCGGAGTCCTCCTCCTCGACCGGGGTGACGGCCAGCGTGGGCCCCCCGGTCCCCACCGCGTTCCGGTCGCGGTCGGCGGCGCCCTTGCCGGGCAGGCCGCGCAGCGCCCAGCCGGTGGAGAAGCCACGCTTGTAGGACAGGGTGACGAAGGTCTGCCCGGCGCCGAAGGCGAGGGCGCCCAGCAGGATCAGCGGCACCTGGCGCACCGCGACCCCGCCGACCACCGCGATGAACCCGGCGAACGCCAGCAGTCGCCACCGCAGCCGGGCCTTGTACTGCAGCAGCACTTCACCCAGCAGCCACAGCGCGACGATGCCGAACGCGATGTAGAGCACCGAGTAGCCCATGTGCCCACTTCCTCACCCAGGGGTCACGCCCGCTGGTGCAGTCCGAGGTTCTCGTAGATCTCCAGCGACGCGGTGGAGTGATTAAGCGTAATGAAGTGCAGCCCGGGGATGTCCTCGGCCATCAGCCGCCGGCACATCTCGGTGGTGAACTCGATGCCGATCGCGCGGACCGCCGCCGGGTCGTCCTGCACGGCAAGGATGCGGTCGGCCAGGGCCGGGGGGAAGGGGGCGTTGCCGAGCTGGGCGAACCGTTCGATCTGCCGGACGTTGGTGACCGGCATGACCTCGGGGATGATCGGCACGGTGCAGCCGGCCCGGTCCACCCGGTCGCGCAGCCGCAGGTACGCGTCCGGGTCGAAGAACATCTGGGTGATCGCGAAGTCCGCGCCGGCCCGGCACTTGTCCAGGAAGTAGCGGGTGTCCTCGGCCGGGTCGGTCGAGCGCGGGTGCATCTCGGTGAACGCCGCCACGCCCACGCAGAAGTCGCCCGAGTCCTTGATCAGGCGGACCAGGTCGGCTGCGTAGGTCAGGCCCTGCGGGTGCGGGATCCACTCCCCCAGCGGGTCGCCGGGCGGGTCGCCGCGGATGGCGAGCATGTTGCGGATCCCCGCGTCCGCGTACTGCCCGATGATGTTGCGCAGCTCGGCCACCGAGTGGTTGACCGCGGTCAGGTGCGCGCACGGGGTCAGCGTCGTGTCCGACACGATGCGGTCGGTGGCCCGTACGGTGCCCTCGCGGGAGGAGCCGCCGGCGCCGTAGGTCACGGACACGAACGTGGGCCGGACCGCTTCGATCCGCCGGATCGCGTTCCACAGCGTCCGCTCGCCCTTCTCGGTCTTGGGCGCGGCGAACTCGAAGGAGTACGACCTGCGGCCGCTCGCCAGCAGCTCACGAATCGTGACCGCGCGGTCGGTGCGGGTGGAGGCGGTTCCGAGGGCCATGAGTGCAGGTTAACCGGCTCCGGCGACCGAGCGTCACCGAGCTTTGTCATTTGGCGGATTACGTCCGCTTTCCGGCCACGTGCGGGACATCCGGGGTTGGCCTGGCCGGCCCGCACGCTCCTCCCCCGTAAGGCGGCCCGGGCTCAACCGGCGTCCGCGGCCCGGAGCGCGGCGGCCAGCGCGGCCGTGGCGGCGGCCGGGTCGGGGGCCTCGGTGACGGCGCGGACGACCACGATCCGGCGGGCGCCGGCCGCCAGCACCTGCGGCAGGGTGTCCTGGTCGATGCCGCCGATGGCGAACCAGGGGCGGCCCGCGGAGACCGCGGCGGGCATTGCGGCGGCGTACCGGACCAGGGGCAGGCCCGGCGCGGGGCGGCCGGGCTTGGTGGGGGTGGGCCAGACCGGGCCGGTGCAGAAGTAGTCGGCGCCGGGCTCGTCGGCCGCGGCGGCGACCTGGTCCTCGGAGTGGCAGGACCGTCCGATCAGCATCCGGTTGCCGACGATCGCGCGTGCGGCCGGCACGGGCAGGTCGTCCTGTCCCAGGTGCAGGACGTCCGCACCGGCCGCGTGGGCGAGGTCGGCCCGGTCGTTGACGGCGAGCAGCCTGCCGTGCCGGCGGCAGGCCGCCGCGAGGACCGCGAGCGCGGCCAGCTCCGCGCGGGCCTCCATTCCCTTCTGGCGGAGCTGGATCACGTCCACCCCGGCCCCCAGCACGGCGTCCGCGAACTCGGCGAGGTCGCCGCGGTCCGCGCGGGCGTCGGTGCACAGATACAGCCGGGCGTCGGCGAGCTGGTCGTGGGCGCTGGTCATCCGGGCTCCCCAGGGTCGGCGCGCGGACGGCGGCCGACGGCGGCGGACTCGCGGCCGCCGCGGGGACCGGATCGGGCGCGGGACTACACGGCGAGCGCCTGCGCGCGGCGCTTCACCTCGGTCCCGCGATTCTCGCGCAGCGCCGCGGCGGGGGTGCCGGGCAGGGTGGGGTCGGGCGTGAAGAGCCACTCCAGGGCCTCTTCGTCGGTGAATCCGTCGTCCTTGAGGAGCGTCAGCGTGCCGGGCAGACCCTTGACGATCTTGCCGTCACCGATGAAGTCGCCCGGGACCATCAGCACCTTGTTCTCGCCGCGCCGGACCGCGATGAGCTGCCCCTCCTTGATGAGCGGGCGGATCCGGGTCACGTCGAGACCAAGACGCTCGGCCACCTCGGGCAGGGTCAGCCAGGAGGGGACCAGGGCGTCGATGTGTGCGTCAACAGACGAGAAATCAGTCACGGCACAAGCGTGCCACCACCCGCCGACAACCGCTGCGGCCGCGACACGCAGCCCCGCTGCCTTCCGTCCGGTGCGAACGGGGTACGGGCCGGGCCGCGCGGGCTCCGGCTCAGCGCACCGCGTCCTTGAGCGGCACCGCCGGATCGGCGGCCACCGCCGGGTCGAGGACGGCCGACCGGGTGATCAGCTTGCGGGCCTGGGCGAGGTCGCGCGGCCGGTCGACGGCCAGCAGCGCCACCAGTGTGCTGTCCCGCAGCCACAGCACCGTCCAGGAGGCCGCCTCCGGGTCGCCGCGCAGCACCATGGTGTCCTCGTCGCCGTGGTGGCCGGCGTACTGCACGAACCGCCCGAACTGCTCGGACCAGAAGTACGGCACCGGGTCGTACGGTTCGTCCCCGCCCAGCAGGTTGGCGGCGGCGGTGCGCGGGCCCTGGACGGCGTTGTCCCAGTGGTGGATCAGCAGCCGGCGGCCGTAGCGGGCGGAGGGGAAGGAGGCGCAGTCGCCGACCGCGTAGACGTCCGGCGCGGTGGTACGCAGCCGGTCGTCGGCACGTACCGCGCCGATCTCGTCCAGGGCGACGGCGGAGCCGCCGAGCCAGCCGGTCTCCGGTCGGGCCCCGATGCCCACCACGACCGCCTCGGCGGGCAGCCGGCTGCTGTCGGCGAGGACCACCTCGCCGGGATCCACCGCGGCCACCGGGGTGCTGGTGCGCAGGTCCACGCCGGACTCCCCGTACCAGGCCCGCATCGGCTCGGTCACTGCCGCGGGCAGCGCACCGGCCAGCGGGCGGTCTGCCGCCTCCACCACGGTCACCGGGCAGCCGGCCTGCCGCGCGGCGGTGGCGAACTCCGCGCCGATCCAGCCCGCGCCCACCACGACGACCTGCCGCTGCCGGGCCAGCACGGGGCGCAGCGCCGACGCGTCGTCCAGGGTGCGCAGCGGATAGACGTTTTCCAGGCCGGCCGTCCCGGGCAGCGTCACCGCGTAGGCGCCGGTCGCCAGGACCAGCTTGTCGTACGGTACGACGCCGGTGTCCGTGACGATCTCGTGCTTGTCGGCGCGCAGCGCTTCTGCCCGCACCCCCAGTCTGAGGTCCACGTCGAGCGCGGCGAAGTCCACGTCGAACCGTACGTCCACGTCCTCGCCGCCCTCGGCCGCGCCGAGCAGCACCGCTTTCGACAGCGGCGGGCGGTCGTACGGCGGGTGGGGTTCGTCGCCGAGTACGGTGATGTGGCCGCGCCAGCCTTGTTGGCGCAGCTCGACTGCTGTCTGCACGCCTGCCATGCCGGCGCCGACGATCAGTGCGTCTTCGCTCACGCGATCACCGTAGCTGGCGCGGGCGGGAAGTGGTGGACGTATTCCGTTGAGGCGGTTCTTCGTCGTTGCCCTCTGGGTTCGCCGGGGAAGGCTGCGCGTACTCCTTGGGCGGCCACCCCCCGTTGCACCTTGCGGTGCGTTGCCGGGTGCCGGTGCGATGTGGCTGGTCGCGCCCACGCGGCGCCAGCCGCATATCAGACACAGCCCCGCGCCCCTAAAAAGCTGCACGTACTCCCGTGCCAGGCGCCGCGCCTACTCCGTGGGCAGGGGCGAGGGATAGGGTGGCCGTTGCCAGAAGAGACGCGGGAGCCCGGACGACCGGGCTGAGAGGGTGGCTGGGCGGCTGCCGACCGTATGAACCTGATCCGGGTCATGCCGGCGAAGGGAGGGCGCGGCGGATGGTGCGTGCCGATGACGGGGTGGGGCTCGAGAACAAGGGTGTCGCCGACGTGGTGGTGGTCGGGGGCGGGCTGATCGGGCTGGTGACGGCTTGGCGGGCGGCGCAGCGGGGGCTGCGGGTGGTGGTCGCCGACCCGGCGCCGGGAGGCGGGGCGGCGCAAGTGGCGGCGGGGATGCTGGCCGCGGTCACCGAGCTGCAGTACGGCGAGCAGGCTCTGCTGAAGCTGGGCATCGAGTCGGCGGCGCGATATCGGGAGTTCGCGGCCGAGTTGGAGGAGGCGACCGGGCTCGGGACCGGCTACCGGGAGTGCGGCACGCTGGCCGTGGCGCTGGACGCCGACGACCGCGCGCACCTGCGGGAACTGCACGCCTTTCAGACGTCGCTGGGGCTCGCGGCGCAATGGCTGAGCGGCCGGGAGTGCCGGCGGCTGGAGCCGATGCTGGCGCCGGGGGTGCGCGGCGGGCTGCGGGTGGACGGTGACCACCAGGTGGACCCGCGGCGGCTGACCGCGGCGCTGCTGGTGGCGGCCGAGGCGGCGGGGGTGCGGTTCCTGCGGACGAAGGTGGCCCGGATCGAGGTGGCGGGCGACCGGGTGACCGGGGTGCTGCTCGCGGACGGCACCGCGGTCGCGGCCGGCGCCACCGTGCTGGCCGCCGGAAGCGAGAGCGGCCGGGTGGCGGGGCTGCCGGCGCGGGTGCTGCCCCCGGTGCGGCCGGTCAAGGGCCAGATCCTGCGGCTGCGCATGCCGGAAGGGCCGGCGTCCTTCCTGTCCCGTACGGTCCGGGCGGTGGTCCGCGGCAGCGACGTCTACCTGGTGCCGCGGGAGAACGGCGAGCTGGTGCTCGGCGCGACCAGCGAGGAGCGCGGCTGGGACACCACGGTCACCGCGGGCGGGGTGTACGAACTGCTGCGGGACGCGCACGACCTGGTCCCCGGGATCACCGAACTGCCGCTCACCCAGACGCAGGCCGGCCTGCGGCCCGGCTCCCCCGACAACGCCCCGCTGCTCGGCCCGGCGGCGCTGGACGGGCTGCTGCTGGCCACCGGCCACCACCGCAACGGCGTGCTGCTGGCCCCGGTCACCGGCGACGCCCTGGCCGAGGCCCTGACCACCGGCGAACTGCCGCCCTACGCACGGCCCTTCGCCGCCCACCGGTTCGCCCCCGTACGGCAGGAGCAGACGGCATGACGCACGCCGACGACCCTACGAAGACGACGGAGCCGACCGGCGCCATGGGCGCGACGCGTACGGACACCGCGCCCGCCACGATCACCGTGACCGTCAACGGCGAACCCCGCACCCTTCCCGCACCCGTGGCCCTCGCCGAGGTCGTGGCGGCCATGACCGTCGCGCCCTCGGGCGTGGCCGCCGCGCTCAACGAGACGGTGGTGCCGCGCGGCCGGTGGGAGGCGACCGCGCTGGCGGACGGCGACCGGGTGGAGATCCTGACCGCGGTGCAGGGAGGCTGAGCGATGACGACGGTGACCACGCGGACCGAGGACCCGCTGCGGATCGCGGATGCCGAGTTCGGCTCCCGGCTGATCATGGGGACCGGCGGCGCGCCCAGCCTGGAGGTGATGGAGCAGGCGCTGCTGGCCTCCGGCACCGAGCTGACCACGGTGGCGATGCGGCGGCTGGACCCGGCGACCAAGGGCTCGGTGCTGTCGGTGCTGGCCCGGCTCGGGATCCGGGTGCTGCCGAACACCGCGGGCTGCTTCACCGCGGGCGAGGCGGTGCTCACCGCCCGGCTGGCCCGGGAGGCGCTGGGCACGCACTGGGTGAAGCTCGAAGTGATCGCCGACGAGCGCACCCTGCTGCCCGACCCGGTGGAACTCCTGGACGCCGCCGAGACCTTGGTGGACGACGGCTTCGTAGTGCTGCCGTACACCAACGACGACCCGGTGCTGGCCCGCAAGCTGGAGGACGTGGGCTGCGCGGCGATCATGCCGCTGGGTTCGCCGATCGGTTCCGGCCTCGGCATCCGCAACCCGCACAATTTCCAGCTGATCACCGAGCGGGCGGGGGTGCCGGTGATCCTGGACGCGGGGGCCGGCACTGCGTCCGACGTGGCGCTGGCGATGGAACTGGGCTGCGCGGCGGTCATGCTGGCCTCCGCGGTCACCCGGGCCCGCGAGCCCGCGGTGATGGCCACCGCGATGCGGCACGCCGTGCTGGCCGGCCGGCTCGCCGCCCGGGCCGGCCGTATCCCGCGCCGCCACCACGCCCTCGCGTCCAGCCCGGTCGACGGCACGGCCGACCTCGACCCGGAACGTCCCGCGTTCTGAGACCCGTTACGGACAGTGCGCGGCGAACACGCGTACGCCGGCATCACATTTGTGTCGCGGATCGGCACGACTGGGGCACAGGACGTCTGCGGACGGCCGCCCTGTCGGGAGGCACTCGTAGAATCGGGCGTCGTGGACATCACCGTGCAGGATCCGCTTGTCGGGCAGGTGCTCGACGGGCGTTACCGGGTCGAGGAGCGCATCGCGGTCGGCGGGATGGCGACGGTCTACCGGGCCGTCGACCTGCGGCTGGACCGTACCCTCGCGCTGAAGGTGATGCACCCGGGCCTGGCCGCCGACGAGGGCTTCGTGGAGCGCTTCATCCGCGAGGCCAAGGCGGTCGCGCGCCTCGCCCACCCGAACGTGGTCAACGTCTACGACCAGGGCACCGACGGCACCTACGTCTACCTGGCCATGGAGTACGTGGCCGGGCGCACCCTGCGCGGCCTGCTGCGCGAGCGCGGCGCGCTGTCGCCGCGGGCCGCCCTGGACGTGCTGGAGCCGGTGCTCGCCGCGCTCGGCGCCGCCCACCGCGCCGGCCTGATCCACCGGGACATGAAGCCGGAGAACGTCCTCCTCGGCGACGGCGACCCGGACGCCACCGGGCGGTCCGCCGCGAAGGACGGGCCCTCCCCGGTCAAGGTCGCCGACTTCGGCCTGGTCCGCGCGGTGGACACGCAGACCGGCGCGACCACGGGCGCGGTGCTCGGCACCGTCTCCTACCTCGCCCCGGAGCAGATCGAGCACGGCATCGCGGACCAGCGCAGCGACGTGTACGCCTGCGGTGTGGTGCTCTACGAGATGCTCACCGGCCGCAAGCCGCACCCCGGGAACACCCCGATGCAGGTGATCATGCGGCACCTCAACGAGGACGTGCCCGCGCCCTCGGCCGCCGTGCCCACGATCGTCCCCGCGCTGGACGCCCTGGTGGCCCTGGCCACCGCCCGTGACCCCGAGCACCGCCCGGCCGACGCCGACGCCCTGCTCGCGCAGGTACGAGCGGCCCGGGCCGCGCTGACCGACGCGGACCTGGACCGTACGCCCCCGGTCACCGTGCCGTCGGCGGACCCGGACGACCCCACCCGCGTGGTGCGCGCGGAGTCCGGCCCGGAGGACCCGACCAGCGTCGTCCCGCTGCCGCTGACCGGCGACAGCGCGCTGAACCGTACGAGCCGACTCCCCTTGCCGCCCACCGGGACCGACGGCCCGGACGGCCCGGGGGCCGACAGCGGCGGCGGCCGGTTGCGCGGCCGGCGCGGCCCGCTGGCGGTGATCGCGGTCCTGCTCGTGCTGCTCGGCGTGGGCGCCGGGGTCTGGTACGTGGCCGACGGCCGGTTCACCACGGTGCCCGGGGTGCTGTCGCTCACCGAGGCCCAGGCCCGGCACAGGCTCTCCCAGGCCGGGCTCGGCAGCAAGGTCGAGCAGGACTTCTCGCTGACCGTGCCGCGCGGCAACGTCATCGCCACCCGCCCGGGCCCGGGCAAGCGGATCGGCGACAACGGCACGGTCACCCTCACCGTCTCCAAGGGCCCGCAGGTGGTCCGGGTGCCCGACGTGACGGGCCGGCCGCTGGCCACCGCCCAGCAGGAGATCAAGGCCGCCGGCCTGGTCCCCGGCCAGGTCACCCGCACCTTCAGCGACACCGTGCCCGCCGGGAAGGTCATCTCGACCAGCCCGGCCGGCGCCACCGATCGCGCCCCGGGCACCCCCGTCACCCTCACCGTCTCCCGCGGTGCCGCGGTCGAAGTGCCCGACGTCATCGACGAAAGCCCCGACCAGGCGCAGCAGGATCTCACCGACGCCGGGCTCAAGGTCGTCATCGCCCCCGACACGGTCTATTCCGACCAGGCCGACAGCGGCAACGTCGCCCGTGAATCGCCCGGCGGCGGTGCCCAGGCCGCTGCCGGGGACACCGTCACCATCACCCTCTCCAAGGGCCGGCAGATGTTCGACGTCCCCGATGTCGGCGGTAAGCACACGGGCGAAGCCAAGCAAATCCTCGAGGACGCCGGCTTCAAAGTGCGGGTCATCACCCTTTTCTTCGGCGACACCGTTTTCAGTCAATCCCCGACCGGCCAGGCACCCCAGGGAGCGACGGTCACCCTCTGGGTGAGATAACGGGCGCCGGGTTCGCCCGGAGTGCCCAAGGGGCGCTCCCGGCGAAACGCCCGCCGCCGGGCGCAGCCCGACCATGTGCGAGCCCAAGCCGGGGCGAACCCGGGGGAATTTCTAGAGCTCCGGCCCGTCCCCGGGCTCCTCCTGGTAGGAGAAGCGCTGCTCTTTCCAGGGGTCACCCAAATTGTGGTAGCCCCGCTCCTCCCAGAAGCCGCGGCGGTCAGCCGTCATGTATTCGACGCCGCGGACCCATTTGGGCCCTTTCCAGGCGTAGAGGTGGGGAACGACGAGGCGGACGGGAAAGCCGTGCTCGGCGGTGAGGGGCTCGCCCCCTTTATGCGTGGCGAAAATCGTGGAGTCGTCGAGGAAATCCTCGACGCGCAGGTTGGCGGAGAAGCCGTACTCCGCCCAGACCATGACGTGGGTGACGTCGGCGGCGGGAGGAGCCAGCTTCGCGAGGGTGGCGGCGCCGACGCCACCCCATTCGACGCCGAGCATGGAGAACTTGGTGACGCAGTGGAAATCGGCGACCACGGTACGGTAGGGCAGCGCGGAGAACTCGTCGTGGTTCCAGCGGGTGGTCCCGCCGTCGGCGGTGGCGCCGAAGACCTGGAACTCCCAACGGTCGGCGCGGAACCGCGGGACGGGACCGTAGTGGGTGACCGGCCAGCCCCGCTGGATCCGCTGCCCCGGAGGGAGCTCTCCCCCTCGGTGCTCGGACTGACCCATGTCTCCATGGTGACAGACCGGACGTAATGCTTCTGACCGGCCCCGGAGCGTGCGAGGATGCGCCCCTGGAAGCGGTGCGGGGGGCCGACGCGGGCCAAGGGGGGCCGACACGGAAGGACGGCGCCATGCAGGGCGACCCCGAGGTGATCGAATTCCTCAACGAACAGCTCACCGGTGAGCTGACCGCGATCAACCAGTACTTCCTGCACGCGAAAATGCAGGAGCACGCCGGCTGGCTGAAGCTCGCCGAGCACACCCGGGCGGAGTCGTTCGACGAGATGCGGCACGCCGAAATGCTCACCGACCGGATCCTGCTGCTGGACGGGCTGCCCAACTATCAGCGGCTGTTCCATGTCCGGGTGGGCCAGACGGTCACCGAGATGTTCGAGGCCGACAAGCAGGTCGAGGTCGAGGCGATCGACCGGTTGCGCCGGGGCGTGGAGCTGATGCGGGCCAAGAGCGACATCACCTCGGCCGACATCTTCGAGGCGATCCTGGCCGACGAGGAGGAGCACATCGACTACCTGGAAACCCAGCTCGCCCTGGTGGAGAAGCTCGGCGAACCGCTCTACCTGGCCGAACAGATCCGCCAGCCGGACGTGAACGGCAGCTCGACCGACTCCACGGACTAGGCGGGCCGGGCCGGCTCCACGGCTCAGGCGGCGGGCGGGAGCACCGCGGGCGGAAGGACGACCGGCGGCACCGTACCAACCGGCTCCTGCGCCTCCTCCTCCACCGGCACCAGCTTGTCCCGGGTGACGCAGCCCGCGCCCCGGCCCAGTAGGGACTGGATGCGCCGGACGCAGGAGCCGCAGTCGGTGCCGGCCTTGCAGGCGGAGGCGACCTGGCGGGGAGTGCAGCGGCCGTCGGCGTAATGCTGCCTGACCTGCTCTTCGGTGATGCCGAAGCAGGAGCAGACGTACACGCGTTCACCGCCGTTCCGGGGCCGGGAGGACTGAGGCAACCCTTACCTTACCTGCCGCCCATTGCGGAGAAAAGCCACGAGGGGCGCGGACCGGTGTGATCCGCGCCCCTCGGGCAGAAGTCGGAACTAGCCCCGGTACATCTCCGCCACCAGGAACGCCAGGTCCAGCGATTGGCTGCGGTTGAGCCGCGGGTCGCACGCGGTTTCGTACCGCTGGTGCAGGTCGTCGACGAAGATCTCGTCGCCGCCGCCGACGCACTCGGTGACGTCCTCGCCGGTCAGCTCGACGTGGATGCCGCCGGGGTGGGTGCCCAGGCCGTGGTGGACCTCGAAGAAGCCCTTGACCTCGTCGAGCACGTCGTCGAAGCGGCGGGTCTTGTGACCCGACGCGGCCTCGAAGGTGTTGCCGTGCATCGGGTCGCACACCCACGCCACCTGGGCGCCGGAGGCGGTGACCTTCTCCACCAGGGTGGGCAGCTTGTCGCGGACCTTGTCGGCGCCCATCCGCACGACGAAGGTGAGCCGGCCCGGCTCGCGGTCCGGGTCGAGGCGGTCGATGTACGCGAGCGCCTCCTCCGGGGTGGTGTTCGGGCCGAGCTTGACGCCGAGCGGGTTGCGGATCTTCGAGGCGAACTCGATGTGCGCCCCGTCCATCTGCCGGGTGCGCTCGCCGATCCACACCATGTGGCCGGAGACGTCGTAGAGCTGCCCGGTCCGGGAGTCGACGCGGGTGAGGGCCGACTCGTAGTCCAGCAGCAGCGCCTCGTGGGAGGCGTAGAACTCCACGGTGCGGAATTCCGCCGGGTCGGCGCCGCAGGCCGCCATGAAGGCGAGCGCGCGGTCGATCTCGCGGGCCAGCGCCTCATAACGCTGCCCGGAGGGCGAGGACTTCACGAAGTCCTGGTTCCAGGCGTGCACCTGCCGCAGGTCCGCGTAGCCGCCGGTGGTGAAGGCACGCACCAGGTTCAGGGTGGACGCCGAGGACTGGTACATCCGCTTGAGCCGCTGCGGGTCGGGCACCCGGGCCTCGGCGGTGAACTCGAAGCCGTTGACCGAGTCGCCGCGGTAGGTGGGCAGCGTCACCCCGTCCCGGGTCTCGGTCGGCTTGGAGCGCGGCTTGCTGTACTGCCCGGCGATCCGGCCGACCTTGACCACCGGCACCTGGGCGGCGTAGGTGAGCACCGCTCCCATCTGGAGCAGGGTCTTGAGCTTGTTGCGGATCTGGTCGGCGCCGACGGCGTCGAAGGCCTCCGCGCAGTCGCCGCCCTGGAGCAGGAACGCCTCACCCTTGGCCACGGCGCCCAGGCGGGCGCGCAGCACGTCGCATTCCCCGGCGAAGACGAGCGGCGGATACGAGGCGAGGTCGGCGACCACATCGCGCAGAGCCTCGGGGTCGGGCCACTCGGGCTGCTGCGCCGCGGGAAGGGAGCGCCAGGTGTCGCCACCGGCGTCGATGGAAGCGTTCACAGTCACGCACCCACACTACGGGGTCGTGTCCGCGCCGTTTCGCTCCGCTCACTGGGTGAGACATCGGCGTCCGCGGCCCGGCGGTCCCGGGAACCACAGGAGCCGCTGATAGCGTCCCCACGATTCGGGGGCCGCCCGGACCGGGCGGTGGCCAGGGAGGGGCGCGCCCAGCGTGCCGGAGAACCGGAGAAGCCGAAGGAACGAGAAACGTTGACAACGTCGACAAATGAAAAAAGATCCAGGGGCCAGCACCGCCGCAGGAGATCGGCGATCGCATACGGCGCGGCCGGACTGGTGCTCGCCACCGCGGCGACCTACGGGACGATCGCCATCGCCTCGCCGTCGTCGTCCGCCGCCGACCCCAACGGGATGAACCCGCACGCGCTGCAGGACGACTTCACGTCCGCCGCCAAGGAGTTCAAGGTCCCGCAGAGCGTCCTGATGGCGGTGTCGTACCAGATGACACTGTGGGAGGCGCACAACGGCGAGCCCAGCACCACCGGGAACTACAACGTCATGGGGCTGACCCGGGTCGACCCCGCCGACGTGGCCGCCCGCGGTGCCGACCAGGCCACCAATGAGCTGGACCAGAGCGGTGACCCGGTCAAGCAGAAGCATTTCCACCCCGACGCCAAGGTGCTGCGGACCACCGGAGCGGTGGACACCACCGACCCGCGGCTGCACACCCTGGACGCGGCGGCCAAGCTGATCGGCGGGTCCGCGGGCGCGCTGAAGACCGACACCCGGCAGAACGTGCGGGGCGCGGCGGCGCTGCTGGCGCAGTACGAGAAGACCGCGAACGGCTCGCTGCCCACCGACCCGGGCCGCTGGTACCCGGCGATCGCGCGCTACAGCCAGTCTCCCGACGTGCAGGGCGCGCAGCTCTTCGCGGACCGGGTCTTCGGCTCGATCCGGTCCGGCGTCGCCCGGACCACAGCCGACGGCCAGCAGGTCACCCTGACGGCGTCGCCGGACGTCACGCCGGTGCAGACCGCCCGCACCCCGCTGGCGGCCGCGATCACCCCGTCCGCGACGACCACGACCACGGCGACGCCGACCCCGGAGTGCCCCACGTCGCTGAAGTGCAACTTCGTGCCGGCCGCGTTCAAGCAGAACAGCTCGGACAAGGCCGACTACGGCAACTACGACGTGACCAACCGGCCGGCCGACGGCGTGAAGATCACCTCGATCGTCATCCACGACACGGAGAGCTCGTACAGCAGCGCGCTGACCAGCTTCCAGGACCCGACCGCCTACGCCAGCGCGAACTACCTGATCCGCGCCTCGGACGGCCTGGTCACCCAGCTCGTCCAGGACAAGAACACCGCCTGGCACGCCGGCAACAAGTCGGTCAACATGCACTCGATCGGCATCGAGCACGAGGGCTACGCGATCAAGGCCGGCTCCTGGTACTCCGAGCCGGAGTACTCGTCCTCGGCGCAGCTGGTGCGCTATCTGACCGCGCTGTACGGCATCCCGCGGGACCGCGAGCACATCTTCGGCCACGACGAGGTGCCCGGTCCGCTGGACTCGTACGTCGCCGGCATGCACTGGGACCCGGGCCCGTACTGGGACTGGAACCACTACATGCAGCTGGTGACGGCGCCGACCGGCGCCGGGGGCGCGGGCGCGCCGCTGCGCACCGGCCAGGTGGTCCGGGTGGTGCCGCCGTACACCACGGCGAACCAGCCGACGATCACCTACGGCGGCACGACCCAGGCGGCGCACCCGGCCAACTTCGGTTACCTGTACACCTCGGCGTCCACCGGTTCGGCCAAGCTGAGCGACCCCTACCTGCACGGCGGCACCGCGGGCACGACGGACGGCCCGGACTGGAGCGACAAGGTCGTCGCGGGCGGCCGGTACGTGGTCGCCGGTGTGTCGGGGGACTGGACGGCGATCTGGTACGGCGGCAAGAAGGGCTGGTTCTACAACCCGGGCGGCCAGTACACCTCGACCGTCGGCGACGGCAGCGCCACGGTGCTGACCCCCGCGGCCGGCAAGACCTCGATCCCGGTGTACGGCAGGGCCTACCCCGAGTCGGCGGCGTACACGGGCACCCAGGTGCCGGTGCAGACCGACAACGACAAGGCGCTGACGAAGTACTCGATCCCGGCCGGCCAGAAGTACGTGCCCGCGGGTCCGGCGGTCAACGGCGACTACTTCTACGCCGAGAACATCGACAACAGCGCGCCCGGCGACCACACCCTGGTCACCGGCACCCAGCAGTTCTTCCCGATCCGCTTCGACCACCGCATGGCGTGGGTGCGCACCACCGACGTCCAGCAGGTGCAGTCGACGGCGACGCTGCCGGGCAGCACCCGGGCCGACCTGATGGGCCGGGACTCCTCCGGCGTCCTGTGGCAGTACCAGGGCACCAGCAACGGCTCCACGCCGTTCCTGAGCCGGTACAAAATAGGTTCCGGCTGGCAGGTCTACAACGCGATCACCCGGCTGACCCCGCTGCACGCGGACGGCACCGGTGACGCCGTGGCACGCGACACCTCCGGCGTGCTCTGGTACTACCAGGGCAGCGGCAACATCAACCAGCCGTTCAAGGCACGCACCAAGGTGGGCGCCGGCTGGAACATGTACACGCTGCTCGCCGGGGTGGGCGACATGACCGGCGACGGCAAGGCCGACCTGGTGGCCCGGGACAGCAAGGGCGTGCTCTGGCTGTACCAGGGCACCGGCAGCACCACCGCGCCGTTCGCCACCCGGGTGCAGATCGGCGCCGGCTGGAACACGTTCAACGCCCTCGTCGGCACCGGGGACATCACCGGCGACGGCAAGCCGGACCTGGTCGCCCGCTCCACCGGCGGCTACCTGTACCTGTACAAGGGCACCGGCAGCGCCACCGCGCCGTTCGCCGCCCGGGTCCAGGTCGGCAGCGGCTGGAACATCTACGGGCTGGTGTTCTGACCTGTTCCGACCGGCGCGTCACGCGCCGGCCGCCGGAACGCACGGCGGGAAACGGGCAGCGGGAACGGACGGCCGCGACCGGCCCGTTCCCGCCGGCCGACCGGCCCGTTCCCGCCGGCCGGCCGGTCCGGGCACTCCGGACCGGCCGGACCGGCCCCGCGCCCCTCCGATTGCGGTAGGGTCGCAGCCATGCGCGCGACGCTCTCGATGACTCAGTGGTGGTGGACCGCTCCCACGGCGGCCCGCTGACGATCGCGCGTACGAACTTCGCGAAGGCCGCCCCCAGGGGCGGCCTTCGGCGTTTCCCGGCCCGGCCGCCCCTTCCCCGCAACCGGAAGGAAGCCCTGCCGTGCACCTGACTCCCGAGCAGCTCGTGGACCGTCTGCTCGCCCCCGGCTGCCCGCCGTTCGCCCTGCTGCGCCGCGCCGCCCCCGGCCGCCCCGAGGACCTGGTGGAGGTGCTGGTCGGCCCGGTCACCGAGGCGGACGAACTCGCCGGGATCCCGCTGCCGTCCGGCGCCCCCGGCACGCCGGTCACCGACGCGCTGGTCCTGGTCCCGTTCCGGCAGATCCGCGAGCGGGGCTTCGACGTGCGCGACGACGGCACCCCGCTGGCGGTGCTGACCCCGGCGCAGGCGTACGAACTCCCGCTCGCCGCCCTGCTGCCCGCGCTCCCGGCCGGCCCGGTGCGGGTCGAGGACGGCGCCTTCGACCTGACCGACGACGACTACGCGGACGTGGTGGCGCGGGTGGTGGCCGAGGAGATCGGCACCGGCGAGGGCGCCAACTTCGTGATCCGCCGCACCTTCCGCGGCCGGGTGCCGGACTTCGGCCCGGCCGCCGCGCTGGCGCTGTTCGCCCGGCTGCTGCGCGGCGAGCGCGGCGCGTACTGGACGTACGTGGTGCACACGCCGGAACGCACGCTGGTAGGCGCCAGCCCGGAGGTGCACGTGCGGATGTCCGGCGGCACCGTGGTGATGAACCCGATCAGCGGCACCTACCGCTACCCGGAACAGGGCCCCTCGGCGGACGGGCTGCTGGAGTTCCTGCACGACCCGAAGGAGGTCGAGGAGCTGACGATGGTCGTGGACGAGGAGCTGAAGATGATGTCCGCGATCTGCGGCCACGACGTCCCGGCACACCACGAGGGCGGCGGCGTGGTGGTGGGCCCGCGGCTGAAGGAGATGGCGCACCTGGCGCACACCGAGTACGAGCTGCGCGGCCGCTCGGCGATGGACGTACGGGACGTGCTGCGCGAGACGATGTTCGCCGCCACCGTGACCGGATCGCCGCTGCAGAACGCCTGCCGGGTCATCGAGCGCCACGAGTCCGGCGGCCGCGGCTACTACGGCGGCGCGCTCGCGCTGATCGGCCGCGACGCGGGCGGCGCGCAGACCCTCGACTCCCCCATCCTGATCCGCACCGCCGACATCTCCCCCGCCGGCGAGCTGGCGGTGGCGGTCGGCGCCACGCTGGTACGTCACTCCCGGCCACGGGCGGAGGTCGCCGAGACGCACGCCAAGGCGGCCGGGGTGCTGGCGGCGCTCGGAGTACGGCCCGGATCGCAACGGCCGGCACCGGAGCCCCGGGCGCGGCTCGCCGACGACTTCCGGGTGCGGGCCGCGCTGGACGCCCGCCGCGCCAAGCTGGCCCCCTTCTGGCTGCGGATGCAGACCGGTGCCACGCCGGGACCGCTGTCCGGGCACGCCCTGGTGGTGGACGGCGAGGACTCGTTCACCGCGATGCTCGCGCATGTGCTGCGCTCCTGCGGGCTCACGGTGACGGTCCGCCGCTACGACGAGCCGGGCCTGCGGGAGGCCGCGCTGTCCCACGCAGGACCGGTGGTGCTGGGCCCCGGACCGGGCGACCCGAGGGACACCGCCGACCCGAAGATGCGGTTCCTGCGCGCCCTGGCCGCCGATCTGGTCCGCGACCACCGGCACGGGCTGCTCGGGGTGTGCCTGGGCAACGAACTGCTCGCCGCCGAACTCGGCCTGGACCTGGTCCGCAAGGACGAGCCGTTCCAGGGCGCGCAGCAGACCGTCGACTTCTTCGGCCGGCCGGAGACCGTCGGCTTCTACAACTCCTTCACCGCGCGCTGCGATACGGCGACGGTGGAGGAGCTGGCGATGCACGGCATCACGCTGAGCCGGGACGCGGTCAGCGGTGACGTGCACGCGCTGCGCGGCCCGGGCTTCTGCGGGGTGCAGTTCCACCCGGAGTCGGTGCTCACCATGAACGGGCCGGCGCTGCTGGCCGGCCTGCTCGCGGCGGTGGACCCGGCCGCGCGGGCCTGATCGTCCCGGTCGCCCGGGGCCGCCGGGGGGACCGTCGTCAGGCGGTCTCCCCGAAGCGGTCGGCGGCCGGCAGCGGTTCGGCCCCGACGGGCCGGACGGGCTCGGCGAGCACCGGGCCGATCAGCATGGCGACCGCGGCGATCATGGCGTACTCGTCGTCGGTGCCGTCCAGGACCAGATCGGCGCGGTCCCGGGCGGGGGCGACGTACTCCGCGTGCCGGGACCGGCCGGTGCGCAGGTAGTTCTGCAGGGACAGCCGCGGGTCCTGCCGCTGGATCTCGATCTTGCGCAGGATCTTGCGGGCGAGCCGGATGTCGTCGGGGGTGTCCACGTACACCCGCCAGGTGGCGCGGGCGGCCACCGAGGGCAGGGTGAGGGCGAACAGGCCCTCGACGACGACCAGCCGGTACCCGCCGGAGCGGGTCATGGTGTCCAGGGCCCGGGCGACGGCGTCCTCGTCGATCGAGCCGGGATGGTTCCAGTCCAGCGTCTCCGCGCCGGAGGCGCTGCGGGTGCGGACCCCGCGCAGGTCGTCGTAGAAGTCGTCGAGGTGGATCAGGCCCACGGCCCCGGGGTGGTGCCGGGCCAGTGCCACGGCGAGGGTGGACTTGCCGGAGGCGGTGCCGCCGGCCACCGCCAGTACGGGTGCGGTGATGTCGGCCTGCCGCCGCCCGCCGCCGCCCTGGTACGGGTGCGCCACGCGCACCCCTGCCTCTTCACCCGTCATGCCGGGCGCTCCTCATGTGCTCAAAAGGGACCGGTCAGGCCGGGTGGAGGGAGGATAGGGCGGCAGGATCACCCACGGCAAGCGCGCTGGGTCAAGGCGCGGGCACGAACAAGCAAGGGAATTCGCGGTGACCCGCGGGGCTACCCGAAGAAGACACCCGCTTCCTGGTAGAGGGCCGGATCCACGGTCTTCACGGCGGCCGTCGCCTCCCCGATCGGCACCCGCACGATGTCGGTGCCGCGCAGGGCGACCATGGCCCCGAAGTCGCCGTCGTGCACGGCGTCGATGGCGTGCAGCCCGAACCGGGTGGCCAGCCACCGGTCGAAGGCGCTGGGCGTGCCGCCGCGCTGCACATGGCCGAGGACGGTGGTGCGGGCCTCCTTCCCGGTGCGCTTCTCGATCTGGTCGGCCAGCCACTCGCCGATCCCGGACAGCCGCACATGGCCGAAGGAGTCCAGGGTCCCGTCCTTGAGCACCAGGTCGCCGTCGCGGGGCATCGCGCCCTCGGCGACCACGACGATCGGCGCGTAGCGGATCCTGAACCGGTTCTCCACCCAGGCGCAGACCTGGTCGAGGTCGAAGCGCTGCTCGGGGATGAGGATCACGTTGGCGCCGCCGGCCAGCCCCGAGTGCAGCGCGATCCAGCCGGCGTGCCGGCCCATCACCTCCACCACCAGGACCCGCATGTGGGACTCGGCGGTGGTGTGCAGGCGGTCGATGGCCTCGGTGGCGATGTTGACGGCCGTGTCGAAGCCGAAGGTCCAGTCGGTGCCGGACAGGTCGTTGTCGATGGTCTTGGGGACGCCGACGCAAGGCACGCCGTACTCCGCCCAGAGCGTGGCGGCCACGCCCAGCGTGTCCTCGCCGCCGATCACGACGAGGGCGTCGACGTCGAGTTCGGACAGGGTGCGGCGGACCCGTGCCGGGCCGTCGGCCGTCTTGAGGGGGTTGGTGCGCGAGGAGCCGAGGATGGTGCCGCCGCGCGGCAGGATGCCGCGCACGGCCGGGATGTCGAGGCGCATGGTGTCCCCCTCGAGGGGACCGCGCCAGCCGTCGCGGAAGCCGGTGAAGTCGTAGCCGTACTCCTGGACGCCTTTGCGGACGATGCCGCGGATGACCGCGTTGAGGCCGGGGCAGTCGCCGCCGCCGGTCAGAACTCCGACCCGCATGGACGTTTCCCTTCGTCGGGGGCCTGCGAGGACGAAACGTTCCGGATGTGCAACTACCGCCAAGCTAGCGTGACTTGGGTCACATGTCGCCGCCCTTGCCGGGCGCCTTCGCGCCGGAGTGCGCGGGGTGCCCCGCGGGGGTCCGTGGGCGGTTCGTGGGCGGTTCGTTCGCGGGCCGTACGGGGTCCCCGCGCGGGCCGTACGGGGGTCGGTTCGCGGCCCGTACGCGGTCCGCGGAGGTCTCAGCCGCGCTCGCCCGCGCCCGCGTCCGCGTCGCCGTCGAGGCCGCGCTCGATGGCGTACCGGACCAGCTCCACCCGGTTGTGCAACTGGAGCTTGCCCAGGGTGTTCTGGACGTGGTTCTGCACCGTGCGGTGCGAGAGCACCAGGCGCTGGGCGATCTGCTTGTAGCTCAGGCCCTTGGCGACCAGCCGCAGCACCTCGGTCTCGCGGGCGGTGAGCCGGGGCGCGGCGGGCTCGTCGGGCGCGGCCGGGGCGGGCGCGGCGGCCAGCCGCCGGTACTCGCCGAGCACCAGCCCGGCCAGCCCCGGGGTGAACACCGGGTCGCCGACCGCGGTCCGGCCCACCGCGTCCACCAGTTCCTCCCGGCCGGCCGACTTGAGCAGGTAGCCGGTGGCACCGGACTTGACCGCCTCCAGCACGTCCTGCTGCTCGCCGCTGGCGGACAGCACCAGCACCCGCACCGCCGGGTCGTCGGCCACCACCTGCTTGCACACCTGCACCCCGGAGGCGCCCGGCAGGTTGAGGTCCAGCACCAGTACCTGGGGGCGGGCGGCGCGGGCCCGGCGTACCGCCTCCGGCCCGTCGCCGGCGGTCGCCACCACCTGGAACCCGGCCTCGCTCAGATCGCGCGCCACCGCGTCCCGCCACATCGGGTGGTCGTCCACCACCATCACCGTCACCGGCGATTCGGCCCGGGTGTCGCCCGCGGTGCCGACCGTCATGCCGTACTCCCCTGGTTCGCTTCCGTCAGTTCTCCCGTTCCCCCGATACGGGGCGCATCACCGGCGGCTGCGGCGGTACGGGCGGGCGGCGCGTCCGGGTCCGGCGGTGGCGGGTGGCGCGGGAGCCGCAGTTCGACCTCCGTGCCCTCGCCGGGGACGGAGATCAGGGTCGCGGTGCCGCCCAGGTCGCGCAGGCGGCCGCGGATGGACTGGGCGACGCCGAGCCGGCCCTCGCGCTCGGCGGCGGCCAGGCGGCCGTCCGGGATGCCCGGGCCGTCGTCCCGGACGGTGACCAGGACGGTGCCGTCCTCGTCCTCGACCAGGATCCAGGCGTGCGCCCGGGGTCCCGCGTGCCGGCGGACGTTGTCCAGCGCGGCGCCGACCGCGGCGGCCACCTCGGCCGCGGCCACCGGGTCCAGCGGCACCGGCGTCGCGGGCGCGGAGACGGTCACGGTGGTGGACGCCAGCGGCGCGAGCAGGCCGCGCAGGTCGCGCGGGCCCGCCGGGGCGTCCTCGGCCGCGGCCCGCTCGCCGCTGATCAGGGCGCGCAGCGCGGCCTCCTGCTGCCCGGCCAGCCGGCCCAGCTCCGCGGCCTCCCCGCCGGCCCGGTCGCCGCGCCGCTTGACCATGGCCAGCACCTGGAGCACGCCGTCGTGGATGTCCCGGGCGAGCCGTTCCCGCTCCCGGGTGGCGGCCTCGATCCGCAGCGCGCGGGCCAGGGTGCGCTCACTGGCCCGGGCGACCTCCACCACGTAGCCGATGGCGACCCCGGAAACCCAGACCAGGATCACGTTGTGCACGGTGTCGCGGGTGAAGGCCCGGCGCTCGGCCAGGTCCGCGGCGGCGACCAGGCTCGCGGCCAGCGCCGCCCAGCGCCAGCCGCCCTTGATCGCGAAAGCCAGCACGGAGCCCGCGGTCCATATCGACGGCAGCGTGAACGCCCCCGCCTGGATCCGGGCCGGGGTGTCCACCACCGCGGTGAGCAATACCCCGGTCAGGGCCACGGTCAGATCGGCCGCGAGGAAGCCCTTGGTGCAGCGCTCGGCGCCGCGCAGCCGGCCCACGGTGCCCACCGTCCACACGGTGAGCACCGCCATGTACGCGCCCGCGCCCAGCGGATGCCGCAGCCGGCCGTACGCGTGGGCGTACAGCGCGAGCACGTAGCACAGGGTCAGCAGGCGGTACGCGATCAGCGCGCGCCACAGCGGCTGCTCGACCGACATGCGCGGTGCCGGCACGGTCCCCTCCCCCTCGCCGCCCGGCCGGTCCCCCGGCCGCCGCGGCCCGGTCAGCCGGACGACTGCTCCCGGCCCGCGGCCCCCGAGGTGTCCCGGGCGGCCTGCCTGATCCGCGAGGGCCGCCTGACCGCCGCGCCCCGGCCCGCGCCGGTCTCGCCGGCCGCTGAGTGCTCCTCGGGCTTCCCGGGGCCCCCGGTCTCCTGGGCCTCCAGGTCTTCCCGGGTTTCCTTGGCCTCCTTCGCCTCCTCCGCGGCGCGCTTGGCCTCCTCGGCGATCTGCCGCTTGCGGGTGGTGGCGTAGATGTCCACGTACTCCTGGCCGGACAGCTTCATGAGCTCGTACATCACCTCGTCGGTGATCGAGCGGAGGATGAAGCGGTCGCCCTCCATGCCGCGGTAGCGGCTGAAGTCCAGCGGCTTGCCGATGCGGATGCCGGGCCGGACGGTGAACTTGGGGATGACTTTGCCGACCGGCTGGACCTTCTCGGTGTCGATCATGGCCACCGGGATCACCGGGGCGCCGCTGGCCAGCGCCACCCGGGCCAGGCCGCCGGGCTTGCCCCGGTAGAGCCGGCCGTCGGGCGACCGGGTGCCCTCCGGATAGATGCCGAACAGCTCGCCGCGCTCCAGCACGGCCAGCCCGCTGCGGATCGCCGCCTCGCCGGCCCCGCGCACTCCGGAACGGTCCACCGGCAATTGCCCGACGCCCTTGAAGAAGGCGGCCGTCAGCTTGCCCTTGACCCCCGGGGAGGTGAAGTACTCCGCCTTGGCGATGAACGTGACTTTCCGGTCGAGTACGGCCGGCAGGAAGAAGGAGTCGGAGAAGGACAGGTGGTTGCTGGCCAGGATCGCCGGACCCTCGGCCGGGATGTTGTCCAGCCCCTCGACCCACGGGCGGAACGCCGCCCTGAGCGGTGAACCGATAACGATCTTCATCGCGCCGTAGAACAACGTTGCGAACCCTCCTGGGGTGATGACCGGTCCTCCTGCGAGCCGATGCAACGACCTTAACGCCCCTGCCCGGCAGCGGTGCCACGCGGCGGGACCGGCAGGGCTTCCCGTCGGCGGGGACCGGCAGGGCTTACCGCTCGGGATCCGCTCCGCGTACGCTGAATCTCTCACTACCGTGTACCCGCGACTACCGTGTACCCGCGTACGAGCATCCGAACAGGAGACCAACGGTGCCGCTCATGCCCGGAGCCGAGCCGTACCGCCATGACGGCGGCGACACCGGCGTCCTGCTCTGTCACGGTTTCACCGGCTCTCCGCAGTCCATGCGGCCCTGGGCGGAGTATCTCGCGGCCCGCGGCCTCACCGTTTCCGTACCGCTGTTGCCCGGCCACGGCACCCGCTGGCAGGACATGCAGGTGACCGGCTGGCAGGACTGGTACGCCGAGGTGGACCGGGGGCTGCGCGAGCTGGCCGGCCGGTGTGCCCGGGTGTTCGTGTGCGGGCTGTCGATGGGCGGCGCCCTGGCGCTGCGGCTGGCCCAGAAGCACGGCACCGAGGTGGCCGGCCTGGTGCTGGTCAACCCGTCGGTGAAGGCGGACAGCCCGCAACTGAAGGCGGTTCCCGTGCTGCGGCACCTGGTGCCTTCGGTGCCGGGTATCGCCAGCGACATCGCGCTGGACGGCGGCGCGGAGATCGGTTACGACCGGACCCCGCTGCACGCCGTGCACTCGCTCAGCAGATTCTGGAAGATCGTCAGCGCCGGGCTGCCCCAGGTGACCCAGCCGCTGCTGCTCCTGCACAGCCGGGTGGACCACGTGGTGCACCCGTCGAACTCCGCGGTGGTCCTGGCCCGGGTGTCGTCCACGGACGTCACCGAACGGGTGCTGGAACGCAGCTATCACGTGGCCACGCTCGACCACGACGCCGAGCAGATCTTCGCGGAGTCCCACGACTTCATCCAGCGGCTGAGCGCCCCCGCCACGGGCGGGCCCGGCGCGGCGGTCAAGGAGGGTACCGCAGGTGGCTGACCGCGAGGACGAGGGCACCGCCCCGCAGGAGGAGCCGTCCCGTCCACCGCTGGACGAGGACGCCGCGTGGGCCGCGCTGGTCGCGGGCTACGACAACGAACCCGATCCGGGGGCGGCCGCGAGCTGGCCCGAGGCCGAGAACGTGCCGGCCGACCCGGAGCCCAAGCGGCCGGTGGCACCGCCGCCGCCCCCGACCCGCAGCATCGTCGTGCACCCGGTGATCTCCGGGCCGCGCGATTTCGAGCTGGTGGAGGACGACGAGGACGCGCATTTCGTGCCGCCCGAGCCGCCCCCGCTGCCCGACGCCGACCTCACCACCAAGTTCGCCTGGATCGCCGTCCTCGGCGGCCCCCTGCTGCTGCTCGGCTTCGTCCTCTTCCAGCTCGACCTGACCTGGTGGGCGGCCACCTTGGGGGTCGGCGGATTCCTGGGCGGATTCGGCACGCTGGTGGCACGCATGCGCACCGGCGAGGACGACGACGACCTGCCGGGGGGCGGGGCGGTGGTCTAGCCCGGCTCGGTCCGGGTCAGCTCGCCGGAATCCGCAGCGCCGCCAGGACGGGCATGTGGTCGGTGGCGGCGTGGAGGTCGGTGCGGGTGATGTCCGGGAGCGGGGTGGGGACGCCGCAGCCGAGGATGTCGATGCCGGGGGTGCAGAAGACGGCGTCGATGCGCTGCAAGGGGGGCCGCTGGTTGGTGACGGCGGCGCCCCAGGGGCGGACCGCGTAGCCGTCCTGGAGTTCGGCGGCGATGCGGGAGAAGCCGGGGCGGTCCGGGGGCTCGTTGAAGTCCCCGCCGAGGACGACGTGGGGTTCACCCATGGCGGCGACCCGGTCGAGGACCAGGCCGGCCTGGGTGAGACGTTCGGCGGGGCTCAGGCTGAGGTGCGTGGAGACGGCCGCCAGCCGGGCGCGGCCGAAGCGGAGCACGGCGGTGGCGAATCCGCGCTGGTGCAGCCCGGGAGTACGGGGCATGAGCAGGTCCTCCGCGCGCTCGACGTGCGCGCGCAGCGAGGTGAGGATCATCGGCCCGGTGGCCGGGGCGCCACCGGTGACGTACACCAGGTCGGTGGCTTTGGCGAGACGCTCCGCGGCCTTGCGCCATCGGAAGAACCGCGGGGCCTCCTGGACCAGCACGATGTCGGGGGCGCAGGCGCGGATCACCCGGGCCAGCGCCGCCTCGTCGTCCCGCATGGAGCGGATGTTGTACGTGAGCACGCGGACGATCGCCGAGCCGTCGGGCTCGCTCCCCGAGCCCGGCAGATCCTCCATGGTCGCGCCTTTCCGTCGTCTGCCCCGCGTTGTCCCGCGCATTTCCCGCGTCGTCCTGCCCGGTCACCGGTCACCCGGTCGCCCGGTCATCCAGTGTGCGTCCCCGGCCGCGGCTCCATCGCCCGGCCGGGGCCGTCTCAGCCCTGGCGGGCCAGGTCCGCCGCGCCCACCAGCCCTGCCTTGCCGCCGAGCTGCGCGGCCAGCACCTGGGCGTGGGGACGCCACTCGCCGCCGATCAGCCAGCGCCGGAAGGACTTGCGGATCGGGTCGAGGACCAGCTCGCCCTCGTCGGAGACACCGCCACCGACGATGAACGCGGACGGGTCGAACAGCGAGGCCAGGTCGGCCAGCCCCGCGCCGGCCCAGCGGGCCAGCTCGCGGAAGGAGTCCACGGCCACCGGGTCGCCCTGCCGGGCCGCGGCGCTGATGTGCTTGCCCTCGATCCCGTCGACCGTGCCGTCGCCCAGGGCGAGCAGGGTCCGGGCGTTCTCCGGGGTGGCGTTGGCCCGCTGCCGGGCGTAGCGGACCAGGGCGCGCCCGGAGGCGTACTGCTCCCAGCAGCCCTGGCTGCCGCAGCCGCACAGCAGACCGTCCGGCACCACCCGGATGTGACCGAACTCGGCGGCGACGCCGAACCGGCCGCGACGCAGCTTGTTGCCGATGATGATGCCGCCGCCGAGGCCGGTTCCGAGCGTGATGCAGATCACATCGGAGTGGCCCTGGCCGGCGCCGAACCGGTACTCGCCCCAGGCCGCCGCGTTGGCGTCGTTCTCCACCACGACGGGCAGGCCGACCCGCTGTTCGACCTTGTCCTTGAGCGCCTCGTGCCGCCAGTTGATGTTGGGAGCGAAGAGCACCGTGGCGCGTTTGTCATCCACGTAGCCGGCGGCGCCGATGCCGACGGCCTCGACCTGGTGACCGGTGCCGACCTGGCGCACCGCGGCCACGATCGCGTCCACCACGCCTTCGGGAGTCGACGGCGTCGGCACCACGACCGTGTCGAGAATCGAGCCTTCCTCGTCGACCACTCCGGCCGCGATCTTGGTGCCGCCGATGTCGACGCCGATGGTGAGTCCCATGTGTCCCTCAGTTTTCGGTCGATCCCCGCTAAGAGAACCGTACCGGAGGAGGGGTCAGTCGAGGTCGATGTGTTCAGCCGGTGAACGCGGGGACCGGCTCTCGGCGCTCCAGCGGGCCTCCGCTCCGGCCACCGCGGAGCGGTATGCCGCCAGAAGTTCGGCCCCGGCGGACGCGAGGTGGTCGAAGACGTCCGGATTGCGGTCGACGATGGGTTCGACCACGGAACGCACTTGGGAGAAGACCCCCTGGGCGGCGATCTGCACCGCGGGGGTGCGCAGCCGGTCCGAGACGGCCTCGGTGACCGCCTCGGCGAACCGGCGCAGTTCGTCCACGGCGGCCCCCGGTCCCTGGCCGGCCTCGGCACGCCTGCGGGCGTGCTCGGCGGCGATGTCCTCCGCGCTGGCCTTCGCCCACGCGTCGTCGTCGGGACGGTCCGTGGCTTCGCTCATGTTGGGCTCCAAACGGCACGGCGGAATCTGCCTCGGTTCCCCTTCGACGTTACCCGACCGGTCGCCCGAACCACGGGTGCCCGCACGGGCGGTCGCGCCGGGGGCCGGGCCCGCGCCGCCGTACGGGATCCGGTACGTGATCGCGGATCCGGTGCGTGATCGCGTACGTGATCCCTTGGGCGGTTCGTGATCCCGTACCGCCTGGGGGCCCTCAGCGCGGCCAGAGGTCCGGATCGGGGGTGAACCGCACCCGCAGTTCCCCGTCGCGCAGGGCCGCCCCGGAGACGGTGCAGCGGCGCAGCGCGGAGGGCAGCGGCAGGATGCGGCGGAAACCGCCCGCGTCCACCACGAGTTCGTCGCCGCGCCGGACCAGGTCCAGGCCCCGCCGGGTCGCCCCGGGCAGCGGCAGGGTCCACACGAAGTGGCCCTCGTCGGCCAGCAGGTCGGTGACCGTCCAGGGGTCGCCGGCCGCCCGCCGGGCCGCGACGGGGGCCGCGGGCAGGGCCAGTTGGCCGTCGGCGGCCGCGTCGGGGCCCAGGTGCGGCAGCTCGTGCAGGGGTACGCCGTCGGCCGCGCACTGGGCGGCGAGTTCGTCCAGGTGCGTGCGCTGGCGCCCGGCCAGGGCGGCCAGGAACGGATCGGCCGAGCCCTCCGGCAGCAGCCGGTTGGCGGCCACCGCGGTCGGCCGCAGCCCGTACAGGGCGAGCCCGGTGCGCGCGGTGCGCAGCCGGTCGGCGGCGCCCGGCCCGGGCTCCAGGACCACGGCCACGCTCGTGCCGGCGTCCTCGATCACCGCCTGCACCGCGGCCAGTTCCTGGTCGGCCCGGGCGGCGGCGTCGTAGGCCCACTCGGCCGGCATAGGCACCCCGGCGAGCTGGGCCAGGACCGGGCGCAGGGCGCGCGCGGCCTGGCGGTCCTCGGGCAGCAGCCGCCACAGGTAGCGGCGCAGCTGCCCGGGCAGCGCCAAGGTGCGGATCGCGTCGGGCACCGGCGGCAGGTCGGCCACCACCAGGTCCCAGGTGGTGGAGCCGCCTGCGCCGGGCGGCGGGGGCGCCGCTGCGTGCTCGGGGTGCGTCTCGCGCAGCGCCCGCAGCAGGGCCAGGGCCTCGCTGCCGGGCAGTTCGGTGAGTTCCTCGGGGTCCAGCGGCGCCGCGCCGAGAAGCCCGAGCAGGGCGCCGATCCGGCCCTGGAGGTTCAGCGCCTCGGCCCGGAAGGAGGCGGCGGGGTCGATGACGGCGACGTAGAGGCCGTCCACGCCGTCGGCCGGGTACGGCAGCGGCAGTCCGGTCACCGGGGAGGTGCCGGGTGTCCGGGTGTCGTCGGCCGGTGCGGAGCCGTCGCCGTCCTCGGAGCCGGGGGCCGCGGGCAGCAGACGGGCGGCCGCGTCGGCGTCGGCGGTCAGCAGCAGGACGGCGGCGCCGGCCCGGGCCGCCGCAGCGGCGGTGGCCGCGGCGACCGTGCTGCGGCCCGCTCCGGCCGCGCCGGTGACGAGCAGAGTGCGGGGCGAGGCCACGGATCAGGCGCCGTCGTGCGGTCCGGCGGCGTCCTTCGCCGGGCCGCCCGCGTCGCCCCCGGTGCCGTCACCCGTGTCGCCGAGGGTGCCGTCCGCGGGCTCCGGCGGCGTCTCCACCCGCTTCTTCAGCCCGGCCAGCGCCCGGTCGATGATGACCTTCTCGGCCTTGCGCTTGATCATCCCCAGCATCGGGATCTTGACGTCCACGGTGAGCTGGTAGGTGACCTCGGTGCGGACCCCGCCGTCCAGCGGCGCCAGGGCGTAGGAGCCGTCCAGCACGCGCAGCATCTGGGACTTCACCAGCGACCAGTGCACCTCGTTGTCGCCGACCCAGCGGTAGGCCAGGGTGTGGTCGTCCTTGATGGCGCCGGCGTCCAGCAGCAGCCGCACCTGCTCGGCGCGGCCGGCCGGGTCGGTGGCCAGCACCTCGGCCTCCTTGACCTCGCCGGTCCACTCCGGATAGCGGTCGAAGTCGGCGATGACGCCCATGACGACGGCCGGCGCCGCCTCGATCGTGATGCTCGACCGCGTGTGTTCCGCCATCGCCGTGGCCCTCCGGACTACTGCTGGATGTGCTGCTCGGACTGCTGCTGTGACTGCTGCCGGACCGGTCGCCCGCCGTGCCGGTGACGGTTGCGCCGGGCCGTCCGCCGGCTGCGCTGAAGGCTACCGCGCCCGGGCCCCGCCGTGATCACCCCGCTCACCACTGGAGCGCCCATGGCGTACGGGTGTGGTTGAAGTGGCCGACGTTGACGCACTCGGTGCGGCCGATCCTGGTCCGGGGGATCAGCGGGTTGTGCACGTGCCCGAAGAGCGCGTACTTCGGCTGGGTGAGCCGGATCGCCTCCAGGATGGCCTCGCTGCCCCGCTCGAACCGGCGGGCGACGGTGTCGTAGCACAACTCGGGTATCGCGGGCGGGATGTGCGAGCAGAGCACGTCGACCTCGCCGACGGCGGCGACCTTGGCCGCGAACTCCTCCTCGCCGATCTCGTACGGGGTCCGCATCGGGGTGGGCAGCCCGCCGCCGACGAAGCCGAAGCGGCGGCCGCCGATCTCCGCGGTCGCGCCGTCCAGGACGGTGGTGCCGGGCAGGGCGTACTCCGGCCACAGGGCGGGCACGTCGACATTGCCGTAGGTGGCGTACGTAGGGGTGGGGAAGGCGGCGAAGAGTTCCGCGTACTGCTTGCGCACGCCCGCCTCGATGGTGGCCCGCTGGTCCAGGCCCGCCCACAGCTCCTGGCTGAGCGCGCGGGCCTCCTCGAAGCGGCGGGCGGTGCGCAGTTCCACCAGGCGGTCGGCGTTCTCGGCGCCGAACAGGTCGGGGAATATACCGCGGGAGTGATCGGCGTAATCGAGGAAGAGCACCAGGTCGCCGAGGCAGATCAGGGCGTCGGCACCGTCACCGGCGCGGGCGAGTGCCTCGGCCGCACCATGCACGTCACTCACCACATGCACCCTCATGACGTCACCATATAGGGGCCTGCCGCGGTCCGAGCCGGATCGCGGCGGTCCGCCAGCGGGTCACCTGCGGGAGGGCGGGCGGCTGGTCTAGTGTGCTGGTCTACCGCCGCGCGGGCCCGTCCCGGCGGGCTCGGTAGTGTGATGCCGAAAACAGTGTGATGCTCAGAACATCTGTGACTGCGCCTCTATCGCCGGAGCTTTACCCATGGGTAACGTCCGTGCCGTCCATCTCCGTCCCCCCTCCGGGTGCACCGTGGCACCGTTGAGGAGCAGCAGCCTTGCGTGAGTTCAGCCTTCCGGCCCTGTACGAGGTCCCCGCGGACGGCAACCTGACGGACCTGATCCGCCGCAACGCCGCACAGCATCCGGACACCCCCGTCATCGGCCGCAAGGACGCCGCCGGCCGCTGGACCGACGTCACCGCCGCCGACTTCCTCGCCGAAGTGCGGTCGGTGGCCCGCGGGCTGATCGCCTCCGGGGTGCAGCCCGGCGACCGGGTCGCCCTGATGTCCCGCACCCGGTACGAGTGGACGCTGCTGGACTTCGCGATCTGGAGCGCCGGCGGGGTCACCGTACCCGTCTACGAGACGTCCTCCCCCTCGCAGGTGGAGTGGATCCTCGGCGACTCCGGCGCGGTGGCGGTCGTGGTGGAGTCCGCCGAGCACGACCGGTCGGTGGAGTCGGTACGGGACCGGCTGCCGCAGCTCAAGCACGTCTGGCGGCTCGACAACGGCGCGGTGGAGGCGCTGCGGACCGCGGGCACCGACATCTCCGAAGCGGTGGTGGACGAGCGGTCGGGCACGGCGAACGCCGACTCCCCCGCCACCATCGTCTACACCTCGGGCACCACCGGCCGCCCCAAGGGCTGCATGCTCACCCACCGCAGCTTCTTCGCCGAGTGCGGCAACGTGGTGGAGCGGCTGGGCCCGCTGTTCAGCACCGGCGAGAACTCGGTGCTGCTCTTCCTGCCGCTGGCACACGTATTCGGCCGGCTGGTGGAGGTGGCCGCCGTCATGGCGCCGATCCGGCTCGGCCACGTGCCGGACATCAAGCACCTCACCGACGACCTGCAGGGCTTCCGCCCGACGCTGATCCTGGGCGTACCGCGGGTGTTCGAGAAGGTCTACAACTCGGCGCGGGCCACCGCGCAGGCCGGCGGCAAGGGCAAGGTCTTCGACAAGGCCGCGGCGACCGCCATCGAGTACAGCAAGGCGCTGGACACCGCGGCCGGCCCCTCGCTCAAACTGCGCCTGGCCCACCGGGTGTTCGACCGCCTGGTGTACAGCAAGCTCCGCGCGGTCCTCGGCGGCCGGGCCACCCACGCGATCTCCGGCGGCGCCCCGCTGGGCGAGCGGCTCGGCCACTTCTACCGCGGCATAGGGTTCACGGTGCTGGAGGGCTACGGCCTGACCGAGTCCTGCGCGGCCACCGCCTTCAACCCGGCCGACCGGCCGCGGATCGGCACGGTGGGCCAGCCGCTGCCCGGCTCCACGATCAGGATCGCCGACGACGGCGAGGTGCTGCTCTACGGCGAGCACCTGTTCACCGGCTACTGGAACAACGAGCAGGCCACCGCCGAGGCGATGGCCGACGGCTGGTTCCACACCGGTGACGTGGGCACGCTGGACGAGGAGGGCTACCTCACCATCACCGGCCGCAAGAAGGAGATCATCGTCACCGCCGCCGGGAAGAACGTCGCGCCCGCGGTGATAGAGGACCGGATCCGGGCCGACGCGCTGATCGCCGAGTGCATGGTGGTCGGCGACGGCCGGCCGTTCGTGGCCGCGCTGATCACGCTGGACGAGGAGTTCCTGCCGCGCTGGGCGGAGCAGCACGGCAAGACCGGCCGCAGCGCGGCGGACCTGGCCGCCGACCCCGACCTGCTGGCCGCCGTCCAGCACGCGGTGGACGAGGGCAACGCGGCGGTCTCCCGCGCCGAGTCGGTGCGCAAGTTCCGCATTCTCACCGGGCAGTTCACCGAGGAGTCCGGCCATGTCACGCCGTCGATGAAGCTGCGGCGGAATGTGGTCGCCAAGGACTTCGCGGCCGAGATCGAGGCGCTGTACACGTCCTGAGGGGCGGTACGTGTCGGTCCGCGGGGCCGTGCTTCCGTGGCGCCGGGCCCGGCCACGTGCGTTCCGTGGGTGCTGCCGGGCCCTTGTGCGTTCGCGGGCGCTAGAGCAGTGACATCAGCCGGTCGGCCAGCAGGTCCCAGCGCCAGGCCTCCTCGACCCACTGGCGGCCGCGTTCGCCGAGCCGGCTGCGCAGTTCGGGGTCGCGCAGCAGGGTGAGGACGCGGTCGGCGGTCTGGTGCGGGGAGCCGCCGCGCACGACGTAGCCGGTCTCGCCCTCCAGGACCGCGTCGGGGGCGCCGCCGGAGTCGCCGGCCACGACGGGCAGGCCGGTCGCGGAGGCTTCCAGGTAGACGATGCCGAGCCCTTCGACGTCCAGGCCGCCGAGCCGGGTGCGGCAGGGCATGGCGAACACGTCGCCGGCGCCGTAGTGCACGGGCAGTTCCTCCCAGGGCACCGCGCCGGTGAAGCGGACGGCCGCGGTCACGCCGGTACGTGCCGCGAGCCGTTCCAGGTCGCGGCGGTACGGCCCGTCGCCCACGATCAGCAGCACCGCGTCGGGGAACTCGCGCAGGATCCGCGGCAGGGCGAGGATCAGGGTGTCCTGGCCCTTGCGGGCCACCAGGCGGGACACGCAGACCACCACCGGCCGGTCGGCGAGCCCGAGCCGGGCCCGTACCACCGCGCCGCCGGATCCGGGATAAAAGGTCTTCTCGTCGACGCCGGGCGGCAGTTGGACCATCCTGGCGGCGGCGCGGGGGGTCACCGCGGTGGCGATCCGGGAGCGGGTGTACTCGCCGAGATAGGTGAGCGTGTCGGTGCGCTCGCCGATACGGCGCAGCAACTGCCGGCTGGCGGGCAGTTGCGCCCAGCCGGCCTCGTGCCCGTGTGTGGTGCCGACCAGCCGCCGCGCCCCGGCCGCCCGCAGCGTCGGCCCCATGAGCCCCAGCGGCGCGGCGGCCCCGAACCACACGGACGAGCAGCCGTGCTCCCGCAGCAGCTCCGCCGCCCGCGCGTTCACCCGCGGACTCGGCAGCAGCACCTTCGCCTTGTCCCGCACCACCGGAAACGGCTGCTCGGCGTCGAACCGCGCCACCTCGGAGCCGTCCCGCCAGGTGGAGGCGTAGACCACCACCTTCCCGGGGTCCATCCGCAGCGCCATGTTGTGCACGAAGGACTGAATCCCCCCGGGCCGGGGCGGAAAGTCATTGGTGACGATCAGGGTCTTGTCCACGCCAGGGTGTACCTATGTGACCTATGAGGAGGCGAGCAGCGATCTACTGCCGGATCAGTCAGGATCGGGGCGGCGCCGGGTTGGGCGTGGCCCGCCAGGAGGAGGACTGCCGGACGTTATGTGCCCGCAAGGACTGGGACGTCGTAGGAGTCTATCCGGACAACGACGTGAGCGCGTATTCGGGTGCGCCCCGGCCCCAGTGGCAGGAACTCCTGGCAGCCGTGCGCGCCGGGCGTGTCGATGCCATCGTGTGCTGGCACGTGGACCGTCTCACCCGCTCCCCGCGTGAGCTGGAGGACGTGATCGACCTTGCCGACCGCCACGGCCTCGATCTGGCCACGGTGAGCGGCGAGATCGATCTTGCGACGCCGACCGGCCGCATGGTCGCGCGCATGCTGGGCGCCGCCGCCCGGCACGAGGCGGAGCACAAGGCCGAGCGCCAGATGCGGCAGCGCCGCCAGGCCGCCGAGGCCGGGAAGGTCTCGGGAGGCGGCAACCGTCCCTTCGGGTACGAGGACGACCGGATCACGGTCCGGGAGAGCGAAGCCGCTCTCATACGGGAGGGCGCGCGCCGCGTCCTGGCCAGCGAGAGCCTGTCGAGCATCTGCCGGGACTGGCAGGCCCGGGGCGTCGTCAGCCCGGCGGGCAAGCCGTGGAAGCCGAAGGGGCTCCGGGCTCTCCTTGCCTCCGCCCGCATCAGCGGACGCCGGGAGCACACGCCGGGCGACTCCTGGCAGGGCACGCGCCCTCTTCTCGGCCAGATCGTCGCCGACGCCGTGTGGCCGGGGATCATCAGCCACGAGGACTCCGACCGAATACGCGCCGCCTTCACCGACCCGAACCGGCGGACCAGCGTCGAGGGCACGCAGCGGCGCAGCTACCTCCTGTCGGGCGTCCTGCGGTGCGGAAAGCCCAGGCCCGACGGCACCGTGTGCGGGCATGGCATGGTCGGCCGACCGCGGTCCGGCGTTCCGCGCTACGTCTGCCCGAACGTCCCCGGCACGGATGCGTGCGGCGGCACGGGAACCGTGGCGGAACGGACCGACGACCACGTACGGGACATGGTCCTGGCAGCACTGGAGTCCCCGGCGTTCGTGGACCGGTTACGAGGGTCGGACGGCGCCGGAACCGAGCTCTACGAGGAGATCCGCGCCGACGAGGAGGAGCTGGAGGAGCTGGCCCGGGACATGGGCGAACGCAGAATCACCCGCAAGGAATGGATGGTGGCCCGGCAGCCGATCGAGGACCGGTTGCAGCGCAACCGCGCCAAGCTGTCCAAGGTCTCACGCTCCGCTGTCCTGCTGGACTTCGTCGGCTCCTTCGAGGACATGCGGGACCGGTGGGAGAAGCTGAACACCTCCCAGCGCCGGGCGATCATCACGGCGTGCGTACGGTCGATCAGCGTCGTTCCGGCGAATCCCCGCAAGCGGTGGAATCCGGAGCGGTTCGTCTTCGACTGGATCGCGTAGCGGGAGGGCGCCGCACGGCGGGAGAGCCGGTCTGGGGCTCTACGAGCGCGAAGACGAGCGCCACCCGCTCTATGACGGCCAGGTCCTCGATGACCGGGGGGAGTCCCTGCCGCGCTCGGGAGGCGGTCACCATCCGCCGCAGCTCATCCGGTACCAACGGCGCCCCCGGTGGCCGTGTTGGACGCGTCCCGCGCCACTTCCCGGTTGCGTGCCAGGTCGTCGGCGATGCCGGCGGCGATGAGTGCGGCGCCGGGGGTGTGGCCGGAGCCGGCGTAACGCCACTGGGATTCGGTTACGGTGCCGGGGTCGTCGGCGATGGTGCTGTGTGCGCCGCGGTGTTGTGCGCGCTCCTCGCGTAGGGCGGTGTACGTGGTGGAGTACACGCGGGATTTGGTGAGGATGTGGCCGCGGTAGCCGAGGGTGTGGGCCCAGGCACGCAGGTGGAGGGGTTCGAGTTCGGGCAGGCTGCTCAGGTGCCAGCAGGTGGCCATGAGGGTGCGGACGTGCGGGGTGACCGGGGCCGTGGTGATGTGTGCGGGGTTGTCGATGCGGTGGTCGAGTCCGGCGCCGGTGTCGGTGGCGCCTTTGGTGACGTACTTGGCCACGTATGCGGCTACGGCGTCGTCGGTCAAGGTTTCGGGGCCGCCATCGGCGCGTAGGGGCCGGGCGTCGAGTCGGACACCCCAGCGCAGTTCGTGCTCGCCGAGGGCCGGGTGGTACGGGAGGGTCAGGTGGACGGCTGCGGCGGCACTGCGTACGGAGTCGGCCAGCGCGGAGGCGTCCGCCGAGGGCGGGGGTGGTTCGTCGGGGCCGCTTGCTCCGTCGAGGCGCATGACGGCGTGGACGTGGACGGCGGCGCGCCGCTGGTATTCGGCGACCTTGGCGTAGGAGATGCGGAGGGTGCGGCGGAGGGCGGTTCTGGTCTGGCCGGTACGGGTGGCGAGGTGGTGGTGGAGGTTGTCGGTGAACGCTTTCCAGAGGCGTCCGGCGTGTGCGTGCCACAGGACGTGTCCGGCGTAGTCGTAGCAGTCGGGGCAGAGGGGCTGTCCGACGAGCGGGTCAGCGTCGCCGTGTTCCAGGCCGCAGCCGAGTGCCCGCCCGTGCTCGCACTGGCCGCTGCCGCGCCGGGGGTTGCACCGCTTGCCGTTGTTCGCGCGGTGGACGGGGCCGAAGCCGGGTGCGGTGAGGGTGGCGAAGATGCGGGGGTGGTGTCGTACGTCTTCGGGCACGGTTTTGCCGCCGGTGAGTCCGGCGCGTACCAGGTGGTAGGTGTCGCCGGCGTGGAGGCGGGAGCAGGGTTCGCAGACTGTGGAGCGGCGGTTGCGGCAGCGGACGGGGAGCCGTTCGAAGGGCTCGCTGGTGGTGTCGTAGTGGTGGAGGACTTCTCCGGTGCGGGTGTCGCGGGTGGTGGTGTGGCCGGAGAGGTGGACGGGGTGGGCGCAGCCGCCGGTGGCGGTGATCTGGTCCAGCCAGCGGGCGTACTGGGGGTGGTTGGCGAGGCGGATGACGTCGCGGTCGGTGTCGGACAGGTGTGCCAGGCGCGCCGCATGGTCGAGGGTGGCGCGCCTGGCAGCCGGTGTGTTCTGCGGGGTGATGGCGGGGCTCTTCCGGGGTGGGCCGCCGATGCGGCGGCACGGGTGGTCGAGGGGAAGGGGAGGTGCATGGTGATCACTCCTCGCGTGTGGGTTCGGTGGTGGTCGGGTGGTTAGCGGATGGTGCCGTTGCCGCGGCAGATGCGGCAGCGGTGGCGACGTCCGGTCCAGGTGGTGCGTGCTCCCTCGCCTTTGCAGGCCGGGCAGCGGACGCGGCTCATGGGCATGCCGGTCAGGGCCCCTTTCTGATCTTCAGGTGTGGAGGAAGCCGCTCAGTGCCCACTGCACGGTGGAGGCGACCGAGCCGCTGACGGGTGACTGGGCGAGGTAGTAGCCGAACAGCGCGAGTACCGCCGCTTCCCACACCCGTACGTCCCGTCCCCGCACCAGCAGCACGGAGACCAGGCCGAAGACGGCGACCAGGGGGATCTGCCAAGTTATGGTCACTGCCCGGCCTCCTCGCCTGTGGCGGTGAGGTAGGGCAGGTGGGGTGTGCGGTCGGCGTACTGTCCGACCAGCCGTGCCGCGTCCTGGGGCGTGGTCAGGTGGGAGCGGGCCCGGACCCAGCCGACCGCATCCGCGGTGGTGACCGCCACGCCTTGTTCGCCGGCCTGGATGGTCTGGGCGACCGCAACGGCGTCTTTGTGGAGGTCGCCGAGGGTCATCTCGGCGGTGCCGGGGTCGTTGACGCGGTGGCAGATCCGGCCGCCGAGCTGGGCGCGCAGGGCGGTGACCCCGGGGCCGAGGTCGGATCCGACACGCTGACCGGCGATGACCAGGTGCACCCCCAGCGCGGCGCCGAGTTGGGCCAGGCGCAGAAGGTAGGTGGAGCACTGCTCGGCCTCGGCCCGGTCCTCTTTCGAGCCGTTGGTCAGGTACAGCTCCGCCATCTCGTCCACCAGGACGACCACCGGCACCGGCCGCTCGCTCTCGGGGAGTTCCCAGATGGAGCGTGCGCCGGCCGCCCGGCACACCTGCATACGGTGCTGAATCTCCACCACCAGGCCGCCGAACAAGGTCACGGCTTCCTTGCGGAAGGTGGCCAGCGCCGAGAGCCGCTTACGGAACAGGCCGAGTTCCATGCCGCCCTTGCAGTCCACCCCGACCAGGGCCACCGGCTGCGGAGCCAACTGCGTCACAAGCCGGGCGAGCAGCGTGGATTTCCCCGAGCGGGTGGCGCCCACCACGAGCCAGTGGGGTTCGCGCCGGAAGTCCACCACCCACGCCCCGCCGGTCTCCAAGGCCCCGACGACCGCCGACAGCAACGGCACCGCCGCGCCGTCCCGGGGGAGCGCGGGTTCGGCCAGCGGATCACCGGCGGTGGCGGTGATGAGGACGATGCCCCGGCGGGGTGAGGTGACGCGCACCGCGAACATGCGCCAGGCGTGCGCCATCGCCTCGCCCGCCTCGATGAACGGCACCGGCGTCTGCCCCGGCAGCAGCCGCACCCGCACGGCCAGCCCGTTCGGCAGCGGCCGGACCCCCTTCAGGCGGGGGACCTTCAGCCGCAGAGGCGTTCCCTTGACCGCGAGGCCGCCGAGCGCGCGGCGGTTGGAGCCGTAGGAGACAGCGAGGTCGTTGAGCCGGGCCACCTTCCGCCACGTGAGCACAACTCGCAGGGCGGCCGGCCCGTAACCGGTCAGGTACCAGAACCAGTCCGGCCGCCGCTCCCGCAGCTCCCGGGAGACCACCAGGCCCCAGGCCAGCACTGCCAGGGCGAACGCTAAGAGGATCGGGTGCCCCATCAGGCACCACCACCCGACTTGCCCGACCCGGACGCGGCCCCGGGAGCGGAGGCGCGGGCGGGTGTGGTGGGTGCGGGGGTGATGGCTGAGGCGCGGAAGCTGACGCCGTGCCGGTCCCCCATCGACCAGGAGAACGCCTCCAGGCCCGTGATCCGCACCTCGCTGCCCTCGACCACGCCCACCGGTTCGCCGGTCACGGCGACCTCGATCACCGAGACCCGCCGCCCTTCCTGGCGGACCATCACGCCGACGGTGTAGATCGTGTTGCCGTCCCTGTCCTTCTTGACCTCCTGTGTCTCGAAGTTGCTGATCTTCGCCTCGGGCGCCACGGCGCACCGCAGCACGCCCAGGCGAGAGGTGTCCACCGGTATGGACTGCATGAGTGGTTCGGCCTCCTCGGCCATCCGGACGCCAAGCACTCACCTGACGTCACTCGTACTGACGAGTGATGAGTGTGCAACTCTTGACGCCGGAACGCAACCACTTATGCTGACGAGTGACGTGAGCGAGACGACGGGTCACCGCGCCAGCGAGGGGAACGGCATGTCACAGATCCAGCGCCCGGGAGCGCTCTACCGCCAGGTCGCCGCAGCCATCCGCGACGCCATCGCCACGGGCGAATATCCGCCCGGCACGCTGCTCCCCTCCGAGACCCAGCTCATCGAGCGCTACGGCGTCTCCCGCCCCACCGTCCGCAACGCCGTCGCCGCCCTGCGCACCGAAGGACTCATCGACGTCGTCCACGGCAAAGGCAGCTACGTCCGCGGAGCACCCACCCCCGCCTTGACGATCGAGCGCACCGTCAGCCACGACAACGGCGGCACCTTCACCCTCGACGGTGGGGCCGGCTGGCAACAGCCCGAAAAGCCGCACGCCTACCGCACGACAACCACCATGGCCACGGGCCCTCTGCTCGGCCTCGAAGAAGGCGAAGCGCTCTTCGGCGTCGACCGCCTACTGATCGACCCCACAACCGGCACCCGCGCCCTCCACCAGACGCTGATCCCCTTCGCCACCGCCGAAGGCACCGAACTGGCCGACCACCCCGACACCGAACCTGCCGCCATCTACGCCCTGTTCACCGAAGCCGGCCACACCCTGCACTGGACCGAAACCGTCCGCGCCCGCATGCCCCTCCCTGACGAACGCACCACCCTCCACCTCCACGACGCCACACCGCTCCTGGAAACGACCCGCGTCACGCACGGCAGCGGCGACCAGCCCTTGATCCTCGAAACCCTCCGCACCAGCGCCGACCGCACCCAACTCACCTACCGCATCGCCCCCGAACAGCCCCGCAACCTCAGCGCCATCCGCTGAAGCCGGGACTGTCGAAACCTGTCTCCACTTACTCAAGGCACCCGGCGTCGCTGCCGCTCCGCCGGGCGCGCGTCCGGCGCCCGGCCGCGCCGTCGCTCATGTCTCCGCCCCGCTCGGCCCGGCCGGCACCGCGCGCGCCCATGATGGGGAAGCCGATGTCATGAGCCGAGACCACACAGCCCAGGTCAGAGCGATGCCTCCGGCAGGGGCGCTCAGGCTCCGAGATGGACCAGGCCCGGCCGGCGCCCGCACGTTCGTCGTGGGCGGTGCGGGAACTCCCATCCCGCCTGCCATCGACCCGGGACAAGCCGAGCAGACGCGGCCCAGGCCGTCAAGGTCGCTCATACAGTGGCGCGCTCCACCTTGACGCCCTGAACCACGCCCGCTCCACAAGAGTGCGGGCCGATGGCAGACGGGATGAGAGCCACCGGGCTGGGGATTGAGCCTGTAATGGAGAACCCGGTCTGGCCGCTGCGCTGCGGGCATGAGAGTTGTGGAATCTTTCGAACCGAGAATCGTACAGTACTTCCTAAACCCGGGGTCTGGTTTTCCGAGCACCGGAACGTGCGGAAAGAAGAAAGACTCCGTCCGCTCTTATCGCTGCCAGGAGCCGTCACCCGACCGGAGGAAGAATTCTGTAGTCCGTCGAACGAGCCCCGTCAAACCCCCTTGCCCCAGGGCCCCAGACTCCATCAGCAGTTTCGGCAAGGTTCTTGTTTAGTGCGAAGAGCTGATCAAGATAGTCATCCGACTTTGTGAAACCGTAGGCCTTCCTAACGGCCTCAGTCAATTGGTCATGCAGTTTCTTCAGCTCGTTCTGGCCGGGCCGCAGCAAGGAAGCATACTGCCGCTCCAGGGGGATGCCCCGATCCAGATACTTCTGCCGCAACCGCAAAAGCTCGGCGGCTGCATTCGCCACGCCTCTGACCTTCGCCGGAGTTGGCGACTGAGGCCAAGGGAAGCTCTCCCAGACGGTCGTAGAGGTGTAGCGGGGATCGCCCTTCAAATATGAACAACGAGCCCTGACCCAAGCGCTGTGAAATTCACTACTCAGCACACCGAACGAGTAATCATCATCTAGCGCAAAGACTGTCATGGAATCACTTGGGTGAATCCTTGAGTCGACGAACGTGAAAACCGTCGGTCGATTCACACTCGCCACTCGCGATGTAGCGAGGTACCTATCTAGAGGCAAGACCGCTTCGAGCATGTCGTTGCGCCTATACGACAGGTTCCACCACTTAGCAAGAAAGTTCGCGTGGTGCTTGTTCACCTTAGCCTTGGGGTTGACATTGATGGCCTTCCCATTTCTCTCCTTTTCCTTAGCTGCGGCCTTTTCGCGCTCCTGTAGAACTGAACTTGCCAAGTGTTGCATGAGGCCCGGATAGCGAGATTCAGCGCTCAGTAGATCCGCATCCTGGATATCAATAATCCATCGCTCGATGGACGTGTCACGCAGCATCTCTCGACCACCCAAGAATGGGTGGATCACATCGCGAGCTTTCTCGTCACGTGTAAGAACATGCCTAGTGGCGCGGTCAATAACAAATCCCTTTGTGACACCAGGTGTTTGGCCTTGGAAGCAAACTTGCGGTTTCGCGTTAGCTTCCAAGTCGCAAGCCTTGCGAACGTCAAATCCTGGCCGAAGGGTCGGCGAGATTTCCTCTACCTCAAGGCGCAGTTGCCCATCGTTCAGCCAAAGAACTTTGGGGCTCACGTCGATCCCTTTGGCCCAGTTAACCAATGAAACGTGCACAACCGCATCCCCTGACCACGGCTGACTAGAAACGGCCTCAAAGATTGTTCCGTTGTTATCTGAGATGTAATCCAAGCTGGACTTCCTGGAGTCATTTTCCCGGATTGTCTTGGTCGCGACCATGCCAGCACGCCCCCCCTGGGGCAAATGATCATGGGCCAACGGAAACCAGTAAGTCACGAAGTCGGACACGCCAGCCACGTTTGGGTACTCTCTCAGCAATCGCTGGCAGTACTCGGCGCCTAGCTCGGCGACCATCTTTCGGCGACCGAGATACGGAGGGTTCCCAATGATTGCGTCAGCTTGAGGCCACTCGCAGAAGAGCGCGTCGGCCGCAATGATCACATTGTCAAGGTTGTCAAGCGGCAGCACTTCTTGGTGATCATCCAGCTCAACGGTCGAAAGTTTTTTAGCCAGCATCATGGTGACTTTGGCTACCTCAACTGCGAACGGGTTGACATCTATGCCAAAAAAATGATCTGTCGGTACATACGAGATAGTCTGCTGACCAGCATGCCGCCCGCGCCGTCTCTCGGTAACCAAAGTCGCGATTTCGTGTTCAATGCGGCGCAGTTCACGGTAGGCGACGTACAGAAAATTGCCTGAACCACATGCTGGATCCAGAACTCTATAGTGGCTCAGCTCAATAAGTAGATTTTCGAGTTCGGAAATAGTACTGGCGGCGCCGATCTTCTCTCGCCAGGGATTCACTATGGTCGGGCCTACAATTTTAGCAATGTCCGCCTGACTGGTAAAATGTGCACCCTGGGCGTGCCGCTCTCCTTCGTCCATGGATCCCTCGAAGAGGGTGCCGAAGATTTCTGGGCGTACCTCCGACCAATCCGTCTCGCAGGCATGGCGCAAGTCGTTTAGCTCATCATTTGTTAGTTCAACGGGATAAACTTCGGCGAACAAGCCGCCATTAAAATAAGGTGTCCCCTTGTAGCGTCCCGCAGGAGTAGTGCCGGGCGTATTCATCTCACGGAAGAGACCGAAAAGAAGGTCATAGGCATCACTGCCCGTCGTTGAGTCATCCAGCGCTCGCGAAAAGGAATGACTGGGCAGCATCCCTATATCTTCGGCGAACATGGCCATTACGGACTGCAATGTGAACAGCTGGGCCTTAATGCGCGGAATGCCGCGAGCGTGAATCTGCTTGAACACTCGCGCAACATCAGTGGCCGCTTCCCGGGTTACCGCTACGAGATCGTTACGGAAGATCGGTCTTTCTTCGTATGGAAGGAGAAAGGCGAATGCATCGGAACGTTGGGGAAGGTCCTCTAGTGCAACGCGGTCAACTGGTTCATCGAGTTGCTGATCGAAGTCATAAATCCAGAACTCATCAAAATTGCTGAGCATCACGTATCGGGGTCGATCCGGAACGGCCTGCACCCAATAATCGAAAGCCTGCCGATAATGTCTCTTGAGATTCGTCCCTACTTTTTTCATCTCGATCAGGCATCGAGGCTTCCACATCAAGTCAGCAAAAGCGGTTCCCCTTTGGTTCCTCTTCTTTATCCGCATCTCCAAGGTGGCTCCCGCTTCCCTAACACCATCGTGCCCGAAGGCTCGAAAGAGGCGGTCTAGGAAGACCTGAGCTTCACCCTTCTCGTCACCAGTCAAATGTTCCTTGCGATACCTGACGAAAGCGTCGAGTTGCGCGCGCAGGGTCTCAGATCCACGGGTCACCATGGGAGCAGGTTAAGGGATGAAGTGGGCATCTGACACCGCAGCGCGTCAAGTAGTCCCAGAGAGGGCGGACCGAACTGGAGTTGCCCGCCTGGTAGCCGTCTTGATCACGAACTACCAGGCGGGACACGAGTCACTAGGGCGCTAGATGTCGGTCTCCTACTGATTAATGATGGTGTGTCAGGTTAGACGCCAAGGTCACCTGTGGATCTTGCGCTTGAGGGCCTTTCGCAGGTCGTCCAACGTCTGGCCATCCTCAAGGTGCCAAAGTGTCCACCCGTTGATCGGGTTACCGGTCACCGCAGCAGCCGCATTGGACGGAGAGGGGAAGGGTGCAGGATGGCCATCGACGATCAACTCCCCGTCCCCAGTGACGACCGCTCGCCCCCGACGGTCCACGCGAGGTTGGTGAAAGGTGAGCACGGCGCCGGCCTTCAGCAAGCCAGCCTTCATAAGCTCGGCCAGAGGACCGCGAGGGACGACAGGGGTGGGTGCTACCGGTTCGTCACCTTCGCCCAGGGATAGGCTCAGGTGAATCGTGTCGTTGGCGGACGCCTTCGCCAGGTGAGCGATGATCTCGGGCTCGAAGTGGATGCTGAGTGTGGGCATAGGTCCCCCTCTCAATCGGATTCCGCTTTTTGGAACCCGCTTCTTGAATCTGAGCTTGCCAGCATTCAAGGAGAACAGCAAGTGGCGCATCTTTAAATCGGTAGAAATCGATCGCACTCTGTCGGTATTCGATCGAATGTGATCAATCCTGGTCTTTCGCCGACGCGTGAGTATGACCCACTGCGTATATGGAGAGGTCAGGGTGCTATGACTCCGTCGGATGTGTTCGGCGGCGTCTGGGCAAAGTTCCTCACAGTCGCTCCTTGTTGCCGTCGCTGCAGCGGGCGACTGGGACACACGGGTGCGGGTGCGACCATGCCAACGGAGAGCGCAGCGACCCATTCCGGCTAGAGCTACGGATCACAAGGTCGGCAGGCGAACGCTCAGGCAAGCCCTGCAGAGGTCACGATGCCGAGCGCTGCCCGCCGCGACCAGCCGCCGAACCGCGGACCAGTGCGGCCAGGGCCCGCGCGGTGGATGGAGGGATGTGGAGCTGGACGAGGCCGGAGCCGTCCGCAGCCGACTGGGCGACCGCTGTCACGTCTTCCGCGTCGGGCCAGGCCGTTAACAGGGCTGTGGCCAGGGCTTCGGCTGCGTTCTTGGCTTCGCGCCAGCCGGCGACGTAGTCGATCCCAGGGGCCCAGAGGATGTCGTCCGGGTTGAGTTCCGCGCCGTCGCTGCCCATCGTGTGTGGCCTCCCCGATCCTGGTGTTCAACTCCGTTGGCTGTGGCGCCAGTTGGATCAGGGCATGGCGAGCACCCCGGTACCATCGGCACCGGGGTTCCCGCGTGGATTCCCCGCCGGACCACCCCCTCCGCTGTCCAGGCACAGGGGTGGTCCGGTTTCGTTTTCGGTTGTCGTCGGGCGTCGGACGTGTCAGCCGCTGTGGGTCGACCAGTCCGCGCGGTAGGCGATGAGGCGGGGTCGTACGTCGTTGTCCAGACGGTCGGCCTGCGTACGGAGTTGACCGGCGAGTGCCGCGAGGTCGGCGGGGCCGAGGCCGGTGAGCCAGAAGTCCTCGATGATGTGGACGTTGGCGACCGGGATCGGCGGGGTGCCGTCGTCGGTGTCGGGGATGCACTCGATGGTGCCGTTCAGGGCCCAGGTGTCCTCTCCCGGGCCGTAGCCGCCGCGGGCCGGGCGTAGGAGCTGGCCGTCGAAGTGGGCGCGGTGGATGACGTCGTGGACCGCGTTGCGGAATGCGGCCGGAGGGACGCTGGTCCTGCTCGGGTCTTCTTCGGCCCAGCCGGGCAGGTAGCCGCTGGCGGTGGTGTCGTCCGTGGCGGTGATCGTCCAGGTGCGACGGGGCAGCACGGGTACGACACCCTGTGCCGGTGGCCCGGCGACGGTTGCGGACGTTGCGGTAGAGGTCATGATCAGGCTTCTTCTGTCAGTGGCGGCGCCCGGTCCGGTGCCGCCTGCGGTGTGGTGAAGGACCCGCCCCCGGCCGGTCCCGGCGTGACCGGCGCCGGAAGGGAAGTGTCCGGCCGGGGCGGGAGATCAGGTGAGGTCGCGGGCGGTAGCCGTACGGGCACCGGCCTTGAGGAACGACCGGTCGATGACGGCGCGCGCTGCACGGGCCGCCTCGGTGTCGGATTCACCGGCAGGGCCGAGGCGTTCGCCGCGGCTTTCGGCGACGCGGATCACCTCCTGCAAGGCCCTGCACAGGGCGGTGACCACGTAGCGCCATTCGCTCTCGGCGTGCTCGCCGGCCGCCAGCATCCCCTGGACGTAGTCGATGAGTTCGCCGCCCATTCCGAGCTGTACGGACTCGATTCCGTCAGCGAGGTTCGACAGGAACGACGAGCTGCTGTCGCCGGAGTTCAGGTAGCACGGCGTGCCGTTCTCCGTGGTCCACGGGAGCCGCCGCATCATGAGGTGGCCCCCGGGGCCGATGAGGGGGCGCGGGGGCTCCGGCCCGGGGAAAGACAATCGGATTTCGTCATCAGCGCATCCTTTGGAGGTTCGGCAACGGAGCGATGACCGATGACGACAGTCAATTCCTGCGCCGGCCCGACCGGGAGTGTTCACCAGGGGGTTCACGCGAACACCTGGCACGTCAAGGGGGGTCCAGAAATGAACCCCCCGGAGATCAGCGTCCTGTGACACCATGGGCACCGGCTGTCAGCAAGGGGTGGCGGAGGATGAGCCGGAATCCCAACGAACACCTGATCGCGCTCATGGCGGAAGCCGGAGTGTCCAACAAGGGGCTGGCCAAGCGCATGCGGGACATCGCGGCGCTACGGGGCACCGACCTGGGCACCACGCATGTGTCCGTTCAGCGCTGGCGCGACGGCACGGGCATCCAGTCCAAGGCCGCAGCGATCATGGCCGACGCCCTCAGCGCCAAGCTCAACCGGCGTGTCAGCCCCGCCGACCTGGGATTCTTCGGCGACACCGCACGGTCGGAGCAGCCGAGCGTGAGCTACCCCGCGTCACTGGCCGACGCCTTGGCGACCCTGGACGGCCTGACACAGCAGGCGCCGGACTCCGCGCCCTCCGCCGTCGTGCCCGCCGCGGACAGCGATATCAGCTCCGCCGTGTTCTCCTGGATGATCTCCCGCCCGGACGGACTGACCACCGACGCACCGGCGAGCCGCCGGGTCGGCATGCGCGACGTCATGGCCATCCGCACCGCCGCCGAGATGTTCGCCCGGCTGGACTTCCTGTACGGCGGAGGGCACGGCCACACCACACTGCGGCACTACTTCCGGCACGAAGTCCTGCCCCTGCTCAGCGCAAGCTACAGCCAGAAGGTGGGCACCGCCCTGTTCGCGGCAGCCGCCGAGATCGCCGAAGTCCTCGGCTGGACCGCGTACGACATCGGCAACCACGCCTTGGCCCACCGGTACTTCCTGTCCGGCTTACGCCTCACCCAGGTCATCGACGACCGGCTCATGGGCGCGACCATCCTGGCCAACATGAGCCACCAGGCGAACTACCTCGGCCAGACCGTGCGCGCCGCGCAACTCGCCCGCGCCGCCCTCGAAGGCGGCCGGGGCCAAGCCACCCCGCGCGCCCAAGCGATCTTCGCCGCCCACGAAGCCCGGGCCCTGTCCAGCGCGGGAGACCTCACCGGCGCCTCCCGCGCCATGAACGAAGCCGAGACGTTCTTCGAGAAGGCCGGCACCGCCCAGGACCCCGAATACCTGGCCTACGTGGACGAGGCCGAGATAATCGGCGAGTTCAGCCACTGCTTCCGCGACCTCAAACGCCCCGCCGAATCCCTGCGATTCGCCGAACAAGCCGTCGCCCGCACCGACCCCCAGTACGCCCGCACCCTCGGCTTCTGCCGCATGGTCCTCGCGCAAAGCCGACTCCTGAACGGCGACCTCGAAGGTGCCGTGAGCACGGCCGGCCTCGCGGTGGACGAAGGCGAGTCCTTGCAGTCCGCGCGGTTCGTCCGCTACGTCGAGGACTTCCAGCAGGAGATCAGCCCCTACGCCGCCGCACCGGTGGTGGCCGCGTTCAACGAGAAGGTCGCCACGGCCCGCGCCGAACTGGAGGAGTAGCGCGCCACTTCAGCCGGGCGCGCGGTTCTGCTGGCGGGAGGCCGCGCGGGGGTTCCTCGCTCTGTTGACGCTGCTCGTACGTGATCCTCGGGCTAACCTTCCGGCATGGAGCAGGACGATGCCCTCGTACGGGACGTTTTCCCCGACCTCATCGACGAGCTGGTCTCTCTCTTGGAGGTCGAAGGCGAGAACGAGCTGGCCATCTGCGTGCGGGATGTTCGTCTCGTTGCCATGTGCGACTGCGGCGACGATTTCTGTCAGAGCATCCATACGGCGGTCCATCCGGAAGGACAGCCGTACGGCGAGGGCCATCGGTGCGTGCCGCTCCTGCCCTCAAAAGGCATGCTGGTCCTGGACGTCGTGTACGGACGGATCATGTACATCGAGGTACTGCATCGCCCACCCATGCACGACCATCGCAGCCTTCTCCCCTCAGCCCCAACGCAGCCAGAAGCCTGACGCTCAACCCGTCAGTACGGCTGCCAGTTCCGCGGCGCGTCGTCGTCCCGCAGCGAGGCCAGCCGCACCTTCACTTCGTCCGCCACGTGCTGCCCCTCCGCGACGTTCTGCATCAGCCACGTGGTCATCTTGAACTCCTGGATCGCGGCCAGCACCCCGAACCCGGGCCACTCCCGCAGATCCCGCCCGTACCCCCCGACGAACGCCGCGTACTGCTCACCGCTCACCCACCCCAACCGGTCGTACTCATGCGCAGCCACCACAAGATCCCACTCCGGGCGGTCCACGCAGAAGTTCTCCAGGTCGATCAGATGCAGCCGCCCGCGCCGGTCCACCATCAGATTGTCGGTGTGCGCATCCCCGTGCACCGGCCCCCGCCCCGAGTCGAAGGCCAGCCCCGCCAAGCGGTCCGCAAGCTCCCGCCGCCGCTTGCGCAGGAACACCCGATCGTCCTCCGATATCCCCTCGGCCAACTCGATACGACGATCGGCCCGTCCAAAGGCATCGAACCCCGGCAGCTCCAAGCCGTCCGGCGGCACCAGACCGTGCAGCTCCCGCAGCACCGCTCCCAGTTCCCCGTACGACGCCGACCGCCCCGCATCCTCGATCAGATGCCAGAACGTCACCGGATGCCCCTCCACCACCACCGGCTGCTCCACGTCCTCCACCACCCGCACGGCCGCGAACCCCTCACCCGCCAGCCAGCGCGACACCGCGACCTCACGCCGTACCGACGCCAAGTACGCCGGCCCCCGCGCCACCCGCACCACCACCGGAGCAGCGGCCAGCCGGTACAGCGCGTTCTCCCCGAATCGGATCAGCTCCGCGCCCTTACCGTCCAGCCCCGCCGCGCGGCAGGCCGACGCCATCACCCGGGCGGCAGAAGCCGACGTGAATCCCGCACCTGAGCCGAGGTCAGATCCAGATGCCATGACGGCCGCGTTCCCCCATCGTGCGCCCTCTACCGTCGCGCGAACACCGGCAACGCGTGACGTGCCACCGGCGACGACGATAGCCCGTGAAGATCCGGGCCGACCAAGGGAAGCGGAAAGGTCACATGGCTTGACCCCGGTCCATCCCCGCCGACAGTACTCGGTCGGCGCACGGGGGTGTCCGTTCACCCGGGTGGGTGCCGCGGTCGCGTCCGTGCGGCGGTGGGGTCGGCGGGGGACGCATGATGCGTATTGTGAGAAATACCCATATCGGGGCACGGCTTCGCGGGCCGGCCGGGGTGGTGCTGGCCTGGGCCGTCACCCGGGCCGTGCTGATGCTGTTCGTCTTCCGGGCCGTGCCGTTTCCCGGGCAGTTCGTGCTGAACGACGTGCACGACGTCTATCAGCAGTGGTATCCGGTGCTGCGCTCGGGCTCGTTCCCGTCGGAGGACGTGACGTGGCAGTACCCGCCGGGCGCGGCGGCGGTGCTAATGGCCCCGGTGGTGCTGCCCTTCCTGAGCTACGTGAACGCGTTCTTCGTGTTGGCGCTGCTCACCGACGCGGCCGTGACGGTGATGCTGCTGGTGTACGGGCGGGGCCGGGCGCGGCCGGCGGCCGGGGCGTGGGTGTGGGTGGTCGGGGTGACGGTCGCCGGTCCGGTGGTCTTCGCGAGGTACGACGTGATGGTGACCGCCGTGGGCATGCTGGCGCTGCTGGAGCTGCGCCGACGGCCGCGGGTGGCCGGGCTGCTGGCCGGGGTGGGCACGATGCTCAAGGTGTGGCCGCTGCTGGTGCTCACCGGCACGCCGCGCGGCAGGCCCACCCGGCGGGCCTGGTCCTGGGGGGTGGGGACGGCGGCGGTGGTCGGCGTCGCGTTCGCCGTCGCGATGCCGGGGGCGTTCTCCTTCCTGACCTTCCAGCGCGACCGCGGCACCGAGGTGGAGTCGCTGGGCGCGATGGTCTTCCACGTGGCCCGGCACCTGGGCTGGCACGGCCAGCCGGCCATGCACTACGGCTCGGTGGAGTTCCTGGGCCGGCACGTGCACATGGTGAGCTGGGCGGCCCTCGCGCTCAGCGTGCTGGCGCTGTGCTGGCTGGTGGTGTGGCGGCTGCGGGCCCGCACGTTCAGCGACGCGACGCCGTACGATGCCGCCTTCACCGCGCTGCTGGTGTTCACCACGACCAGCCGGGTGATCAGCCCGCAGTACATGGTGTGGCTGATCGGGATCGGCGCGGTGTGCCGGATGATGCCCGGCTCGGTGCTGCGGCTGCCGGTGCGACTGACCCTGGTGGCGACCTTCTTCACCACCCTGGAGTTCCCGGTTTTCTTCTCGCACGTGGCGGCCAGCGACAAGTGGGGCGTGCTGCTGCTGACGATTCGCAACGGTCTGCTGGTCGCGGCCTCGGTCATCGCCTGCCGCCGGCTGTGGGCGTCCACGGTGCACAGCCCGGTCCTGCAGCCGTTGCAGCGCCGGGCCCGCGGCGCCGGCGAGACGCCGCCGTCGCTGATCACGACGCGGTGACCAGCGACGGCTGACGGTCGGGCCCGAGGCGGGCGTCGGCCCAGGCTCAGGCTCAGGCGGCGGGGATCTCCGCGGTGGCCATGAGGGACGCGCGGCCGAGCACGTGGCTCGTGATGTTGAAGCCGAGGAAGGCGGAAGTGGCCTCGGCCGGGACGCCGATGGTCTCGACGTCGAGGGCGTGGACCACGACGAAGTACCGGTGCGTGCCGTGGCCGGCCGGCGGGGCGGCACCGATGAAGCGGGCGAGGCGGGCGTCGTTGGGGATCTGGTAGGCACCCGCGGGCAGGCCGGCACCGGCCTCGTCGCCCGCGCCCTCGGGCAGTTCGGTGACGGTCGCCGGGATGTCGGCCACCGCCCAGTGCCAGAAGCCGGAGCCGGTCGGGGCGTCCGGGTCGTACACGGTCACGGCGTAGCTCTTGGTGCCCTCGGGGGCGCCGCTCCAGGTGAGCTGGGGCGAGACGTCCTTGCCGCCGGGCACGCCGAAGATGCCGGACATCTGCTCGGCGGCCCAGGCGTCGCCGTCGGCCACCGTGGTGCTGGTGACGGTGAAGGCGGGTACCTCGGGAAGACGGGCGAAGGGATCGTTGGCGCTCATCGCGTCCTTCCTTGCGGGAGGTCTGCTCGGATCTGTGTGCTGGGGTCTGTGTGCTGCGGGCTTGCCGGAGGTGCGGGGACTGCTCGGGTCGGATCTGCCGGTGCCGCCGGTCCGCCGGGGCCGGTCGGTCCGCTGCCGGCCTGCCGGGGAATCGTGCCGGGGTCTGCCGCGGGGCCGACGGGTCCGGCGGGCCCGGTGGAGGCCCGCGTCCCGGGTACGCGTACGGCGCGGGAGCCGGGCGGAGCTGCTGCCGTGCCGACGGCGGCGCCACCGATGATCGACCTTAGCACCAATAATCGATTATCGGGGACCTTCGTCTATCCTGGCGGCATGAACGGGACCGCGGACACCTCGGACGGCCTCCCGGCGAAGCGGATGCTCTCCGACCGGGTGTACGCCCGCCTGCGCCGGGCCATCATGCGGGGCGAGTTCACGCCCGGCCAGGCCCTCAAGCCGCAGGAGCTGGCGACCGCGCTCGGCGTCAGCCTGGCGGTGGTGCGCGAGGCGCTGCTACGGGCGGTGGGCGACGGCATCGCCGACCGGCTGCCCAACCGCGGCTTCGCCGTCCCGGCCTTCTCCGACCGCCGCTGGCAGGAGACAGCCGAGGCCCGGCGGGCGGTCGAGCCGGCCGCCCTGCGGATGGCGATCGCCCGCGGCGACCTGGACTGGGAGGCGCGGGTGCGCGCGGCCCACCACCGCCTGGCCGGCACGCCACCGTACGTGGCCGGGGAGGGCGGGTACCCCAGCGAGGCCTGGTCGCGGGCGCACCACGCCTTCCACCGGACCCTGCTGGAGGGGTGCGGCAACAGCGTCCTGCTGGACACCTTCGAGCGGATGTGGACCGCGAGTGAGCTGGCCCGGCGCTGGTCGGTGCTCCGCACCCCGGACCGGGACCACGCCACCGAGCACCGGCAACTCGAGGAGGCGGCGCTGGCCCGGGACGCCGACAGGGCCGCGGAACTGCTGGCCCGGCACCTGACGCTGACCGCCGAGGGCCTGACTGGCCCGAGCCCGGACAGCTGGGAGCCGGCCGCCGCGGGTCAGCCCCTCGGGCGGCCCGCGGCTGTCCACCCGGCGGCCGGGACGTCGGCCACCGGACGCCGGGCCGCCGTCGACGCCGACGGGGAGCCGGAAGCGCCCTGAGCCGGGAGTTCCGCCGCCAGGACGTCGACCGTCCGAACCAGGCCGCCGCAAACCCGGCCGCCGCGGACGCCGACCGGGACCCGGAAGGGCCCTGACCCCGGGGTCAGCCGCCGGCCCCGCCCGCCGCCGCGCCGCCCTCCGGCCAGGAACGGGCCAGGGCAATCCGGGCGGAGGGCGTCGGGTGGGTGCCCAGGAGCAGGTGGAGCAGGCGCGGCGGGTCGGGCTCGCCCACATTGGTACGGGTCAGGCGGCGCTGCATCGCGATGAACGGGGCCGGGGCGTCGGTGAGGGCCAGGGCGTGCCGGTCCGCGCGGGTCTCGACGCGGCGGCTGAGCGCGGCGCCGAGCGGGCCGGCCACGGTACCGCCGACCGAGGCGAGCGCGGCGAGCAGCCAGGCCGAACGCGGGTCCGCGAACCGTCCGACGCCCGCCGCGGACAGCAGCGGGTGCCAGGTGACCAGCGCGGCCAGCAGGCACACCCCCGCCGCCGAGGCGAGCGCGCCCGCGACCGTGCCGCGCAGCACGTCGCGGTGCACCACATGGCCGAGCTCGTGGGCGACCACCAGCTCGACCTCGCGCGGCTCGGCGGTGGTCAGCAGGGTGTCGTAGACGACGATCCGGCGGGTGCCGCCGAAGCCGGAGACGTACGCGTTCAGGGCGGTGGTACGGCGGGAGGCGTCGGCCACCAGCACGTCGCGTACGGCCACGCCGTCCTTCCGGGCCAGGGCGAGCAGCGCGTCCCGCAGCGGTCCGGGTTCCATCGGGGTGAAGCGGTTGAAGAGGGGCTCGAAGAGGAGGGGGGCCAGGAAGGAGAGCACGACGGTCACCACGGCGGCCCCGAGCGCGGCCCAGATCCACCACCAGCGGGTGACGCCGGCCAGCCCGTACAGCGCGAAGAGCATGCCGAAGCCGAGCGGCAGCGAGATCAGCAGGCCGCGAGCCTGGTCCACCGCCCAGCCGCGCCAGCCCTGCGTGACCAGCCCGAACCGGGTCCGCACCACCCGCACCCGGGCGCCGAACGGCAGCCCCAGCAGCAGCGGCAGCACCACGAGCGTGACCGCGCCGCCCGTCACCCGCTCCGCCCAATCGCCGCCGAACGCCCCCACCAGATGCGCGCCGCCCGCCGTCAGCCCGAGCACCAGCATCAGCGCGAGCGACACCGCCCGCCCGCACAACGCGACCGGCGCCACCCCCCGCCGCAACTCCCGCGCCCGCGCGATCTCCTGCGCGGTGAAGTCCGCGCCCTCGTCGTCCGCGCCGCAGATGCCCTCGCCGGAGACGCCCTCGCCGGAACGCGATGTGGCGGCACGGGGCTGCCGGGCCCCATCGGACTGCCCCGGCTCCGGCACGCCCGCCGCCCAGCTACCCGCTCCGGGCGCCCCCCGGTGATCACCCGCAGAACCGCCCGCGTCCGCCGCGGCGGCACGCAGTCGCCGAACCCCACCGGGCTGTCCCGGCGCAGAGCCGCTCGACCGGGCCCCGCCCGGTGATCACCCGCAGAACCGCCCGCGTCCGCCGCGGCAGCGGGCCGCGCGGCCTCGCCGCCAGCGTCGCCACCGGCGTCGGCGGCAGCCGGAGGGCGCGCAGACCGCTCCGGCCCGCCGGCCCCCGCAGGGTCGGGGTGTCCGGTCGAGGGACCTTCGTGCGTCATGCCAGCTCCCCACGTATCTCGTCGCGCCAGCGCGCGGTGAAGTCGGCCAGTCCGAGGCCCAGGGAGTTCCGCATCACGGAGTCGAGGGAACCACCTTTGGCCACTGCCCGGTAGAAGGCGGTGAGGGTGTCCGGTGACCATTGGTCGGCGATCAGGCGGCAGGCGAGCCAGCCGCCCTCGTACGCCTGGGCGATGTTCTTGGCGGTCGGCCGGAAGTCGGCGGCGGTGGGGAGGGCGGTGGGGACGCGGCCGGCCGCCACGTCCGCCGCCAGTTCGGGGGCGATCTGCCGGGCGGTGCGCCCGGAGTCGCGGTAGGCCACCCAGTCGGCCAGGCCCTCGGACAGCCACAGCGGGGTGCGGCCGTTGGTGGCCAGCCGGCTGGCGACGTGGGTGGTCTCGTGGGTGAGCACGACCTGCCGGCCGAAGTCGGAGAGCTCGCCGAAGGCGGCCGGGTTGACGATGACCCGGTCGGCGGGGGCCTGGGCGTTGCGGCCCAGTTCGCCCGTGGTGACCGCGGCGATGCCCTGGTAGGCGTTCGGCGCGGCGTCGAGCAGGGCGGCCATCTGGTCGAGGGAGGCGGGCGCCTCGATCACGACCTTGCCGGGCCAGCCGCTCCCCCACGCGTGGCTGACCTCGGGGACGGCCCGGTCCGCGTCGGCGGCGTAGCCGCGCAGCACCGCGTCCGGGGCGAGCCCGAGCACGATGCTGTGCGCCCCGCGCACCACCCGTACCGGGCCCTGGTCCCAGAGCTGGACGGCGGTGTGCCGGCCGCTCGGGGCGCCCTCGTCGTCCGCGGCCAGGTACCACGTACCGCCGTGCCGGGCGAAGGTGAGGTAGGCGGTGGAGACCACCGGCTGGGTGTCGTACCCGGCCAGCCGGTAGCGCAGTTGGACCTCGGCGGCGGTGTGCGGGGTGCCGTCGGCGGCCGGCGGCAGCGGGAAGGCGCCGGTGCGGACCAGGGTGTACGACCAGGCCGCGAGCGGGACGTCCGCCAGGTCGGCGAAGACCCGCTGCTGCGCGGCCAGGAAGGTCCGTGCCTGCGGGTCCACCCCGGCCAGGAAGGCGGCCCGGTCGTGGTGCAGGACGGCCGCCGCGTGCCGGTCGAGCACCTGCCGGACGGCGGTGCCGGCGCTGGGCGCGGCCGGTGCGGCGGCGGAGGTGCACCCGCCGGCCAGGGCGGCGAGCACGGCGAGACCGGCCGCCCACATCCCCGCGGCGGCCCTGAAGCGTCGTACGAGCACCGCGGCCATGCGCCTGATCGTACGGGGGACGCGGCCGCCCCGGTCGGCGGCCTGTGGACAACCACCCCCGCCGGCCCCCGCGCCGCCTTGACGGTGTCGGGGCCGGGCCCGATCCCCGAGAGCCCCCGGAGGCGTCGACCGAGCCGTCGATGCCGTCGGTGAGCGCGGCGGGCGCGGCGGGCTCGGCGGGCGACCGGCCGGCGGTGGTCGCGTGGTGTCCGGCGCGGTGACCGGTCTGCGCGGCCCGCCCCGTTACGGCCGGGTGACGGCCGTCACCGGCATCATGTCCACCGGGTCGTACCGCACCCGTGCGCCGGGATAGGGCGCGTGGACCACCCGGCCGCCCCCGACGTACATCGCGATGTGGCTGGCGTCGCTGCGGTAGACGACGAGGTCGCCGGGGCGGGCCTCGGACAGCGGGACGCGGGTGCCGGCGTTCATCTGCTCCTGGGAGGTGCGCGGCAGCCGGACACCGGCCTGCGCGTACGCCCACTGCATCAGGCCGGAGCAGTCGAAGGCGTTGGGGCCGGAGGCGCCCCAGACGTACGGGGAGCCGAGGGCCTGGCGGACGGCGGCGACCGCCAGGGCGGCCCGGCCGGAGGGGGCGGGCAGCACCGGCAGCACAGGCGGGACGATGCCGGCGGGGCGCGTGTCGCGGGAGGCGCGGCCGGTCCCGGCGAGCGGGCTGTACGCCGCGCGCTGCACCGGGGGCAGTGCGCTCAGCAGCCGCCGGGCCGCCGCCAGGGCCCGCTGGACGGCGTTCTTGCGGTCCTGGAGCACGGCGGTGCTGCGCCGCACTTCGGCGAGTTCGGCGGCGGCCTGGGCGCGCTGGCGCTCCAGGGCGCGCTCGGCGGTCCGCAGTTCGCGCAACTGCCCGGTCTGCTGGGCGCTGACCCGGTCCAGGGCGGCGGCGCGGTCGAGGTAGCTCTCGGGGTCGCCGGACATCAGCAGCACCACGGCCGGGTCGATGCCGCCGTCCCGGTACTGCCCGGCGGCGACCTCCCCGAGGGCGTCGAGCAGTTCGTTGACGCGCTGCCGGCTGCGGGCGACGCGGTCCTGGAGGCCGCTCAGCTCCTGGCGCTGCCGCTGCACCTGCTCCTGCGCGGCGTCGTACGTCTCGGTCGCCCGCTCGGCCTGCCGGTAGAGCCGGTCCAGCCGGTCCACCTGCACCGCGCGGTCCCGTCCCGGGCCGGGCCCGGGGTCGGCCGCGGCGAGCTGGGCGGTGGTGCCGGACAGCGCCGCGGTGGCCGCCGCGGCGGCCGCGGACAGCGCGGTGGCCCGGACGGCACGGGCGGCCGGGCCGGGCGAGTTGAGACGCTTATGGGATGCCACGGCAGCGAACAGTAACCACGCGGTGGCGCTCAGTTCAATGAACGGCCAAGGGCCCGCCTCGGCACCCCGCGACGAACCCGCAGGTCAAGCGGCTGCCCGTGCTACGGGAGTTGACGACCCGTCACCCGATCGCCGTACCCCGGAAACGCGGCGGCCGGGGCCCGTCAGGACCCCGGCGGCACACAGCGTGAGCGTCGGACGGCGTCAGATGCGGACGCCGAACTCGAACGTCATGTCGCCGATCGCCTCGTAGCGCACGGACGCACCCGGCTTGGGGGCGTGCAGCACCATGCCATTGCCGGCGTAGAGACCCACGTGGTGGTAGTCGCCGTAGAAGATCACCAGGTCGCCGACGGCCAGCTGGGACTCGGAGTAGATCCGGGTGCCGGCGTTGGCCTGTTCCTGGGAGGTACGGGGTATGGAGACCCCGGCCTGGGCGTAGGCCCACGAGGTCAGACCCGAGCAGTCGAAGGTGGAGGGACCCGTGGCGCCGTAGACGTACGGCATGCCGACCCGGGTCTGCGCGGCGGCGAAGGCGGCGGCGGCGCGGCCGCTGGCGGCCTTGGCGTTGCCGAGGTCGACGCGGGCGCTGGCGCGGCTGGCGGAGATGGCGTCCTGCTGCGCGATCGCGGCACGCTGGGCGGCGGTGAGCGAGTTGAGGACCTGCTGCGCCTGGGCGAGCTTGTCCTTGGTCTCGTTCTTGCGGGTGGCCAGATCGGTGCGGGTGGCCTGGAGTTCGGCCAGCTTCGCGGTGGCCTGCGCGCGCTCCTGGTCCAGGGTGCGCTTGGCGTCCTCGAGCTGGTGGAGCTGGCCGACCTGGAGCGAACCGAGCTGGTCCATCGTCGTGGCCTGCTCCAGGTAGCTGTCCGGGTTCGAGGACAGGAAGAGCTGGAGCGACGGGTCGATGCCGCCGCTGCGGTACTGGGAGGCGGCGATCGCGCCGAGGCCGTCCCGCAGTTGGTTCAGGTGCTGCTGCTGCCGCGCCACCTGGTCCTGGAGGCTTGACGCCTCCTTCTCCAGGGTATGCAGCTTCTCGTTGGCAGCGTCGTACTTCTCGGTGGCCTGCTCCGCCTGCGTGTAGAGCGCGTCCACCTTGGCCTTGGCGTCCTTGACGGACTGCTGGGGAGCGGCGTGCGCGGCCTGGGCGGAAAGGGCGACCGCTGCCGCTGCTGTCGCGGTCAGTACGGACACGCGCGTGCGGTTCGCCGGCTTGGGACGACGGTGGGACGCCACGAAGGCGAGCTCCTTCTTCCTTCAGCCGCCTACCGGTTGAAGCTGGCGGGCGGCCTCCGAGCGCCATCCGGGTTGGATGATCACTGCGCGGAGGTTCGAGGCCTGACCATAGTGACCTTCCTGTGATCGGTTCAAATCCTTGTAGGAAAAAACTCGACCGGTTCGCACATTCTTTACGCTCGGCATACCCGCGGTGAGGGCCGCACAACGCTGAGTCGACGCTTGTTCGTTCGTGACCGCCTCGGTCAAAGTGCCGGGCAACTGCGGGCGTTCGCCCCTTGAACACGTCCGGCGGCGCCCCGCTTGCCCGGTTTCACACCTTGACGGGCTGTTCGGGCGCGCTCACCCCGCTCACACCCGGGCGAGGCGTTTGAGCAGCAGCGCCGAGGCGACCGGGCGGGCGCCGGCCTTGGCCACCCCGTCGGCGACCTCGCGGTCGGCGGAGACCACCACGATCTGACGGCCCGGCGGTTCGGCCCGCACCAGGCGGCGGATCAGCTCGTCCGCGGTCTGGCCGGACTTGCTGAACAGCACCCGCACCCCGCGCGGCGGGGCGAGCAGCACCGGCATGTCCAGGTCCGCGCCGTCGAAGACACAGGTGACCTCGGCGCCGCTCTGCGCGGCCAGGGCGGCCAGGCCGCCCAGCAGCCGCAGCCGCTGCTTCTCCAGCGGCAGCGAGGGATAACCGGTCTTGGTGACGTTGTAGCCGTCCACCACCAGATGCGCCTGGGGCAGTGCCAGCAACTGGTCCAGCAGCGCCGGGTCGGTCTCGGACAGCGCCCGGGTGGCGATGTCGCGGGCGCTGAAGGAGCCGGGCGCCACGGCGTCCACGGTGTCGGCCGGCCGTACGCCGATGGTGTCACGCGGCGGCAGGGCGAGTTCCCGGCGCAGGCCGGACGCGGCGTCCAGCACGGTGTCCAGCAGCAGCCGCAGCCGTACGTCCTCCACGCTGCGGCCCTCCCGGGCCGCGCGGCGGCCGGCCTCGACCGCGGACTCGGCCTCGGCCAGCCGGGCGCGCAGCCGGCGGGCCTCGATGTCGGCGGCGGCCCGTTCTGCGGCGGCCCCGGCGCGGGTGTCGTCGAGTTCGCCCTGGAGCTTGCGCTGCGCGGCCTCGGCGCGCTTGACGTCGCTGAGCGCGGCGCGCAGCTTGCGGTGCAGGGCGTCGCTCTCCTTGCGGACCCCCTCCAGCTCCGCCCGGGCCCGGCCGGCCTCGGCCCGCGCCTGGTCGTGCAGCGTCTCGACCTCGGCGCGCAGCCGGGCCACCTCGCGCAGCGTCTCCTCGTCGGCGCGTTCGGCGTCCGCCCGCTCGGCCTCCTCGCCGGCGGTGGTGACGAGCTTCGCCCAGCCGGCCGGGCGCAGCAGATAGGCGGCGGCGGCCACGTCCAGCGGGTCGGCGGCCGGCGGCGGGGTGCCCGCGTCCAGGGCGGCGGTCAGTTCCGGCTGGGTCTCGCGCAGCTTGGCGCCGACTTTCTGCCGGAAGGCCGCGTCCGACTCCAGCGCGGCGGCCAGCGCGTTGGCGGCGTACTTCACGCGCCGGGTCGGCGTGAACCGGGCGTACGGCCGCAGGGAGACGGGGAGTTCCGGAAAGGTGAAGCCCCCGAAGGCGTCGGCGGCGACGGTGACGACCCGGTGCCGTACCCCCTCGGGCAGCGGCCGGTCCAGCGCGGGCTCGGCGGCGCCAGGAGCGGGCGCGGCCATGCTGTCCTCGGGACGCGGATCGCCGCCGATACCGTCCACCAGTCACTCCCGTCCGGTTCCTCGGCGCCCTCCCGGCCCCCTTCGATCCCTCCGGCCGCCGCCTGCTGCTTCCATTGTCCCCGCAAGCGGCCCCGGCTCTTGAGGAGCGCACTGAAGTTCTCCGATCCGGCCCGGATCGTCAGCGCCCTTCTCGCGGTCGGTGCGGCTTTGTGGGCTGCCCGGCCGCCCGCGCGGGAGATGTTCTGGGTCACCCTACGGCCTGGACGGCGCGGCGCGCTGCGGCGAGGCGGCCTTTGCCGGTTACGCCCGTTCCGCCATGATCGGTCCATGGTCCTCCCGGTGCGCGACAAGTATCCGGACGACGGTCCGGGCGACAGTCCGGACGACACGGACGGGCATCCGGCCCGGCGCCGGCCGGTCGTCACCTACACGCTGATCGCGGCGTGCACCGTGGTGTTCCTGCTCGGCCCGCTGTCCGGATTCAATCCGTCCTACGGCACCGGGCACCGGCTCCAGTGCGCGCAGGCGGTGTATTTCGCCAGGTGGGGGGTGGTGCCGAGCGAGCTGTTCCACGGCGCCCTGCCGGCCTGGCGGCTGCCGCTGCCGGCCGGCTGCCCGAGCCCGGCCCCCTTCACCAAGGTGCCGGCCCTGTCGGTGCTCACCGCGATGTTCCTGCACGGAAGCTGGCTGCATCTGACCGGCAACATGCTGTTCCTGTACGTCTTCGGCGACAACGTGGAGCACCGCATGGGCCGGCTGCGCTTCACCGTCTTCTACCTGGCGGCCGGGTGCCTGGCCACGTACGGCTTCGCGCTCACCCGCACCGGCGACCCGCAGAGCCTGGTGGGCGCCTCGGGGGCCATTTCCGGGGCGCTGGGCGCATACCTCTACCTCTTTCCGCGGGCCCGGGTCACCAGTGTCTTCCCGTTCCTGTTCTTCGTGCCGCTGCGCTTCCCGGCCTGGCTGGTGCTCGGCTTCTGGTTCGCGCTCCAGTGGCTGGCCGCGCGAGCCCCCTCCGGCGGCGGGCCCGCGGTGGCCTACCTGGCCCACGTGGTCGGTTTCGCCTTCGGCTTCCTGTGTGCGTGGGTGTGCTACCGGCCACGGCGTAAGGTGAGCGTCGTCATCAGCCCGGCACCCCAGGGAGACGTTCCGCCGTGATCACCGCGATCGTGCTCATCAAGACCTCCGTCGACCGGATCCCGGAGATCGCGGAGGCGATCGCGGCGCTGCCGAACGTGTCCGAGGTCTACTCGGTGACCGGGGCGTACGACCTGATCGCGCTGGTACGTGTCGGCCGCCACGACGACCTCGCCGACATCATCCCGGGCCGGATCAGCAAGATCCCCGGGGTGACGGCGACCGACACGCACGTGGCGTTCCGCACCTACTCCCAGCACGACCTGGAGGCGGCCTTCTCCATCGGCCTGGACGCCTGACCGGCTCCCTGGCCGGCTCGCCGGCCGGTTCGCTCACTGGGGAGCCGGCACGCACCGGCCGTTCTCCGCGCGGTAGCTCCAGGCGGCGCCGTCGCGGATCAGGGTGCGCACCGCGGACAGGAAGCGGTCGATGTGCTCCTCCGGGGTACCGGCGCCGAAGCTGACCCGGATCGCGTTGAGGGACGCCTCACCGGGAGCCGCGTCGGGGGCGCCGCACTCGCCCGGGTCGTCCTGGGCGGCGCCGGCCAGCACGCGCAGCAGCGGGTGGGCGCAGAACAGGCCGTCGCGCACGCCGATGCCGTACTCGGCGGACAGTGCGGCGGCGAAGTGGGAGCTGTTCCAGCCGGCCACCGTGAAGGACAGCACACCGACCCGGGCCGAGTCCTCGCCGAACAGGGACAGCACCCGCACCTGCGGAATCGCGGCCAGCCCGGCACGCAGCGCGGACAGCAGGGCCTGCTCCCGGGCCACCAGCCCGTCGAAGCCGGCCTCGCGCAGCGCCTTGCACGCCGAGGCGACGGCATAGGCGCCGATGACATTGGGCGAGCCGGCCTCGTGCCGGGCGACGGTGGTGTGCCACTGCACGTCGATTCCCCCGGCCGCCGTACGGGCCACGGTACGGGTCGCGCCGCCGCCGGCCAGATAGGGTTCGGCCTCCCGAAGCCAGTCGGCGCGGCCGGCCAGCACCCCGGTGCCGAAGGGCGCGTACAGCTTGTGCCCGGAGAAGGCCACCCAGTCCACGTCCAGGGCGGCGATGTCCACCGGGCGGTGCGGGGCGAGCTGCGCCGCGTCCAGCACGATCCGGGCGCCGTGCCGGTGCGCGGCGGCGGCCAGTTCCCGTACCGGCCACAGCTCGCCGGTCACGTTGGAGGCGCCGGTGACGCACACCAGCTTGGGGCCCTTGGGGGCGCCGTGCAGTGCCACGTCGAGCGAGGCGACGGCCTGCTCGGGGGTGCGCGGCGCGCTCAGGTAGGTCACGCTCGCGTCGCCGGCCCGCTCCCAGGGCAGCAGGGCGGCGTGGTGCTCGGTCTCGAAGACGAAGACCTGGGTGCCGGCCGGCAGCACGGCGGCCAGCAGGTTGAGCGAGTCGGTGGTGGACCGGGTGAAGACCACCTCGTCGTCGGCGCGGCAGCCGAGGAAGTCGGCGACCACCGCGCGGCTCTGCTCGAACAGGTCGGTGGACAGCTGCGAGAGGTACCCGGCGCCGCGGTGCACGCTGCCGTAGTACGGCACGTACGCGGCCACGTCGTCCCACACCCGCTGGAGCGCGGGCGCGCTGGCCGCGTAGTCCAGCGCCGCGTAGGTCACCTCTCCCCCGGTCACCAGCGGCACCCTTACGTCGCTGCCCAGGACGGGCAGCGGGGCACAGAGGTCGGCGTCGGCGGCGGTACTGATCACGGTCATGGCGAAAACTCCCCGGAAAAAGGCAGGCGAACTCCGCGGCCGGCCCGCGCCCGGGACGTGGCACCGCACGGCACCACAGCGCACGGCCCTGCGGATCGGTGCAGGTCGGCGCGTGTCGGTACCGGTCAGGGCCGGTCGGGGCGGGTCGGCGCGGAAAAGACTCTCGGCGTCGTGCGGTCGCGGCGGAAAACGCCGCGGTGGTACGGCGGAACAGGTGCCGGTACGGCACCGGTGCATCGCGGAATCTGGGGCCCGACGGCCCAGGGCCTGTCCTGCGGGACAGGCCCTAACGCATTCGCTTGCGCACGGAAGAACTCCCCACGTCCGGCTTGCCGTGGGCCTCGCTGCTCACGGCCTGGTCATCACCCGGGGCACCCCGCCTCGGACGGAGGGTTGCCGGACAGCGAGCCGGGGCCTTTGCGCTGTCACTCGTGACCTGCGAGGAATTCTGCCATATGGGGGCCCGGGCGCAAGCAGTTGTCTTGTCTGGTGGACCACATCCACCTGCCGGGCCGGCCGTTCATGCCGCAACCGGGCCCCGGCGGCGGGGAGTTGCCGCCGGGACCGGGATGAGCGGGGTCAGGCGTGGGTGGCGGCGGCCCAGCGCTCCAGGACGCGGGCGGCCGCACCGGAGTCGATCGACTCGGCGGCCCGTACCAGGCCGGCCGTGATCTGCTCCTCCAGGGGCGCGTCGGTGGGCGTCAGCGCCACCAGCGCGGCCGCGGAGTTGAGCAGCACCGCGTCCCGTACCGGACCGGTCTCGCCGGCCAGCACCCGCCGGGCGACATCGGCGTTGTGGCCCGGGTCGCCGCCGCGCAGCGCCTCCACGCTCACCAGGGGCAGCCCCACGTCCCGCGGGTCGAAGGTCACCTGATCGACCTTGCCGTCGCGCACCACCCACACCTGGGAGGTCGCGGTGGTGGTGAGCTCGTCCAGGCCGTCGTCGCCGCGGAAGACCAGGGCGCAGGAGCCGCGTTCGGCCAGCACCCCGGCCAGGATCGGCGCCATCCGCAGGTCGGCGACGCCGGTGGCCTGGGCCATCACCCGGGCCGGATTGGTCAGCGGGCCGAGGAAGTTGAAGGTGGTGGCCACGCCCAGTTCGCTGCGGGCGGCGCCGACGTGCCGCAGCGCGGGGTGGAACTTCACCGCGAAGCAGAAGGTGATGCCGGCCTCGACGGCCACCTCGGCGACCCGCTGCGGCGGCAGTTCCAGGTTGACGCCGAGCCGGCCGAGGACGTCGGAGGCGCCGCTGGCCGATGAGGCGGCCCGGTTGCCGTGCTTGACCACCCGGGCGCCGGTGCCGGCCACCACGATCGCCGACATGGTGGAGATGTTGACGGTCTTCGCCCGGTCACCGCCGGTGCCGACGATGTCCACGGTGGGGCCGGGCACCTCGATGGTGGTGGCGTGCCCGTACATCGCCCGGACCAGGCCGGTCACCTCGTCGACGGTCTCGCCCTTGGCCCGCAGCGCGATCGCGAACCCGGCGATCTGGACGTCCGTGGCCTCGCCGAGCATGATCCGGTCCATCGCCCAGGCGGTGTCGTCGGCGCTCAGGTCCTGCCTCGCCAGCAGCGCGGTCAGCACGTCGGGCCACGACCGGGAGGCCGTGGGATCGCCTCCGGCGGGGGGCACAACGCTCATGGCTCACGCTCCTGGGACGGGCTCTGCGGCCCGGCTCTGCGGCTTCGGTGCCGGATCCCGGGCGGGACCGGCTCTGCGGTCAGCCTATCGGGGCGCAGGCGTGCGGGAGGGCCCCGTCCACGCGCTGGACGGGGCCCTCCCGGTGGCGACTACGTACGTCGGATGAGCTCAGAGACGTACCTCAGTGGTGACCGTGGCCGCTGGTGATCTCCTCGTACTCCTCGGCGGTGGGCTTGGGGATGTTCGAACCCTCGCCGTAGAAGCCCTCGGACATCTTGGCCTGGATCTTGGCCACCGGGCTCGACCTGCGGGCCACGCCGTTCTCGTCGACCGCGGGGCCGAGCTCGATCGGGCGGGGCTGGGCGTGCGCGGTGAGCACGTGCAGCTGCTGCTGCGACAGCGGCTCGTGCACCTCGATGAACTCACCGTGCGGCAGCCGCTTGATGATGCCGGTCTCGCGGCCGTGCAGCACCTTGTCGCGGTCGCGGCGCTGGAGGCCGAGGCAGATCCGCTTGGTGGCGTAGTACGCGGCCACCGGCAGCACGAAGAAGCCGACCCGGACGAACCAGGTGATCGCGTTGATCGACAGATGGAAGTGGGTGGCGATGATGTCGTTGCCGCCGCCGATGAGCAGCGTGAAGTACACCGTCAGCCAGGCCACGCCGAAGCCGGTGCGCACCGGGCGGTTGCGCGGCCGGTCCAGGATGTGGTGCTCCCGCTTGTCGTGGGTGAGCCAGGACTCGATGAACGGGTAGGCCGCGATGGCCGCCATCACCAGCGGGAAGATCATCAGGGGCACGAACACGCCGAGGACCAGTGTGTGGCCCCACGCTCTGATCTCCCAGCCGGGCATCACACGGATCAGACCCTCGGAGAAGCCCATGTACCAGTCGGGCTGGGCGCCGGTGGACACCTGGTCCGGCCGGTAGGGGCCCATCGTCCAGATCGGGTTGATGGTGGCCACCGCGGCGATCGCGGAGATCACGCCGAAGACGATGAAGAAGAAGCCGCCCGCCTTGGCCATGTAGACCGGCAGCAGCGGGGTGCCGACCACGTTCTTCTCGCTCTTGCCCGCACCCGGGAACTGGGTGTGCTTGTGGTAGAAGATCAGGATCAGGTGGGCCGCCACCAGGCCGGCCATGATGCCCGGCAGCAGCAGGATGTGCACCGAGTAGAACCGCGGCACGAAGTCGTGGCCCGGGAACTGCCCGCCGAACAGGAAGAACGACAGGTACGTTCCGACGATCGGCGTGGAGAGGATCGCGCCTTCCATGAACCGGATACCGGTGCCCGAGAGCAGGTCGTCCGGCAGCGAGTAGCCGGTGAAGCCCTCGAACATGCCGATGAACAGCAGCGACCAGCCGAACAGCCAGTTGAGCTCGCGCGGCTTGCGGAATCCGCCGGTGAAGAACACCCGCATCATGTGGACGATCATGCCCGCGATGAAGATCAGCGCGGACCAGTGGTGGATCTGCCTTATCAGCAGGCCACCGCGCACCTCGAAGCTGATGTGCAGGGTCGAGGCGTACGCGTCCGACATCCGCACGCCCTGCAGCGGCACGTACGGGCCGTGGTAGACGACCTCGTTCATGCTCGGGTGGAAGAACAGCGTCAGGTACACACCCGTGAGGATGAGGATCGTGAAGCTGTAGAGGCAGACCTCGCCGAGCATGAAGGACCAGTGGTCCGGGAAGATCTTCCGCATGTTCGACTTGGCCAGCTTGTACAGGCCGAGCCGACCGTCGGTCCACTCCGCGATCCGCTCACCCGGGTGGGTGGCCGGCCTGCGGGTGGGGGATTCGGTGGTGGTACTCATGGACGCTCCCAGTAGGCCGGGCCGACGGGGGACGAGAAGTCGCCGAGCGCGACCAGGTTGCCGTCCGCGTTGACGCCGATGCGCAGTTGCGGCAGCGGGTGGCCCGCGGGGCCGAAGATGACGCGCGCTCCGTCGGACAGGTCGAACGTCGACTGGTGGCAGGGGCACAGCACATGGTGCGTCTGCTGCTCGTACAGGCTGATCGGGCAGCCGACATGGGTGCAGATCTTCGAGAACACCACGATACCTTCGTGGCCCCAGTCCGCTTCCCGCTTGTCCTGGATGTCTTCCGGCTTGAGCCGGACGATCATCACGGCGGACTTGGCGATCTGGTCCTGGAAGTCCTCGTCGGCCTCGCTCAGACCCTGCGGCTGACCGAAGGTCAGCGAACCGACCGCCACGTCCTCGGGTCGCAGCGGCATGTTGGTGTTGCTGTTGATCAGCACCTTGCCCTTGGACCACAGCGTGTGCGCCAGCGAGTTCCTGGGCAGCGGGCCCAGGTCGCGCAGGATCACGATGCTGGACAGCGGCACCAGGGCGAGCGCGCCGTAGAGCGTGCTGCGGATCAGGCGGCGCCGACCGAAGCCGCTCTCCTTGGCACCGGTGATCCACTGCTGCCTGATGTTCTCGCGCAGTTCGTCGTCGGCGTCGGCGCGGTGCCGCTCGTCGACGATCTCCTCGTCCGACATCAGCGTGCGGGCCCAGTGGACCGACCCCACGCCGATGCCCAGCAACGCCACCGAAAGCGTCAGGCCCAGCGAGAAGTTCAGCGCGCTGACGTGGCCGAACGGGAAGATGTAGACGTACTTGTCGATGTCGAAGATGACAAAGCACGCGATGAACGCGATGGTGCCGAGCATCGACAGGGTGTACAACCCCGCCACGATTCGCTCGGAGTGCTTCGCGGACCGCTCGTCGATGTCCTGACGGCGGTACTCGTGGGGCGGCAGGCCGGGGTTGGCGAACGGGTCGGACTTGACCGCCGGCTCGCTGCCCCGGGCCCCGTGCTCACCCGGCAGATTCTCTGACACGTCGTTGTGGGATCCAGACTCGCTCATGACTTCTTGGCCTTGGTCGTCCGTGCGGCCATCCAGACGGCGATGCCGAGCAGCGTGCCCAGGCCGAACACCCAGGCGAACAGGCCCTCGGGCACCGGGCCGAGGGTGCCGAGCGTGAAGCCGCCGGGGTTCTTACTGCTGCTGCTGTCGACCTCGCGCAGGTAGGCGATGATGTCCGCCTTGGTGTCCTGCGGCATGGTGGTGTCCGGGAAGGACGGCATGTTCTGCGGCCCGGTCTGCATCGCCTCGTAGATGTGCTTCGGGTCGACGCCCTTCAGGGACGGCGCGAACTTGCCGTCGGTGAGGGCGCCGCCCTTGCCGACGAAGTTGTGGCACTGCGAGCAGTTGGTACGGAACAGTTCGCCGCCCTTGGCGATGTCCGCGCCGGCCGGGCTGTACTCCTCCTTGGTGGGGATGGACGGCCCGGGGCCCAGCGAGGCGATGTACGCGGCGATCTGGTCGATCTCGCCCTGGCTGTAGATGTTCTTCTTCTTCGGGATCTGCGCGCCCGGCTGCTGGGCCGGCATGCGGCCGGTGCCGACCTGGAAGTCGACGGCGGCGGACCCGACGCCGACCAGGCTGGGCCCGTCGGAACTGCCCTGCCCGTTCATGCCGTGGCACGTGGCGCAGCCGACCGAGTACAGCCGCTTGCCCTCGTCGATGGCGAGGGACTGGGCCGAGTCGTCGGCCTGGGCCTTCGGCGCCGGCGCGAGCGCGGCGTACAGCCCCCCGGTGGCCGCCAGCGCGAAGAGTAGGACGACGAGCGCCGCCAGTGGGTGGCGCCGTCGTGCGGAGAGCTTTTTCACGGATTACCCCGGTGTCAGGTATCTCTGTCGTCGGTGCTTCTGGTGGGTTGAACCCGCGGACCGGGAAAACGTGACCGGCGCGCGGTGGCCTGCTACTTGATCAGGTAGATCGTGGCGAACAGGCCGATCCAGACCACGTCGACGAAGTGCCAGTAGTAGGACACGACGATGGCGGCGGTGGCCTGCTGGTGCGTGAACCGCTTGGCCGCGTACGTCCGGCCCAGTACCAGCAGGAACGCGATCAGGCCGCCCGTCACGTGCAACCCGTGGAAGCCGGTGGTCAGGTAGAACACCGAGCCGTACGGGTCGGAACTGAGCGAGATCCCGTCCTTCTTGACCAGGTTCGTGTACTCGAAGATCTGGCCGCCGATGAAGATCGCGCCCATCACGAAGGTCACGATGAACCAGGAGCGCAGCTTCTTCACGTCCCCGCGCTCGGCGGCGAACACGCCCATCTGGCAGGTGAAGGAGGAGAGCACCAGGATCGTCGTGTTCGTCGCCGAGAACGGGACGTTCAGGGAGTGCGCGTGGGCCTTCCAGAACGCCTCACCCGTCACCGACCGCAGGGTGAAGTACATCGCGAAGAGGGCCGCGAAGAACATCAGCTCGGAACTCAGCCAGATGATGGTTCCGACGCTGGTGAGGTTCGGCCGGTTGACCGACGGGTGCGCGTGCCCGGTTTCTACTGCTGTTGCTGTCGCCACGTCCGTCATTATGTCGGGCGCTTATCTCGCGCTCACTCCGGGGGTCCCCTTCACCGCCCGCTTCCCCCGAAGGAAGGAACCCTTCTGGGAAACGGGCTGGCGGGAGTAGCATCCGGAGCAGCTTGAGAAACCGTTCACGAGGGCGTGTTCGAGGAGGAGCCAGGATGCAGGCGACCGCCACGGTGCTGGTCTACAGCGACGACGCGAACATCCGGGAACAGGTCCGGCTCGCCGCCGGCCGCCGGCCCGCCGCCGACCTGCCGCCGGTGGAGTACGTGGAGTGCGCGACGCTCCCCGCCGTCCTCACCGAGCTGGAGCGGGGCGGGATCGACGCCATGGTGCTGGACGGCGAGGCCGCCCCGGCCGGCGGCATGGGCGTGTGCCGCCAGGTGAAGGACGAGATCTTCCACTGCCCGCCCGTGCTGGTGCTGATCGGCCGCCCGCAGGACGCGTGGCTGGCCACCTGGAGCCGGGCGGACGCCGCGGTCTCCCACCCGATCGACCCGGTCGCCCTCAGCGACACGCTGGCGGTCCTGCTGCGCCGCCGCATCGGCAACAACGGCAAGGAGCTGGCCACCACGTGACCGGCGCGCGCCCGTAGGGCGAACGTCGCGTCGTGGGAACGGCCGGGCCGGGACGGGTCAGGCGGCCTCGGGGCGCAGCCGGGCCGGGTCGGAGGGCAGATGGGGCTCCTGCTCCTGGTCCCCGATGCTGGTCTGGCCGCCGCCGGAGTCGGAGCCGCTGCCGGGAGCGGGGAGCTTGGGCGTGACGCCGCCCCCGCCGCCCGCAAGGGCGCTGCCCTGCTTCCACTGGGACCAGGTGAGGTTCCAGTCGCCGAAGCCGTTGTCGAAGGGCGTCATGGTGGGGCCGTCGCTGTTCACGACCTTGACGATGTCGCCGGGCTGGACGTGCTCGAAGAGCCATTCGGCGTTGGCGGTGCTCATGCCGGTGCAGCCGTGACTGACGTTGGCATACCCCTGGGATCCCTGGGACCAGGGCGCCGCGTGCACGTACTCGCCGCTCCATGTCACCCGGACGGCCCAGTAGACGGGCAGGTCGTACGAGTCGGAGCTGCCGGCGGCTATGCCCACCGTCGCGCTGCGCATCTGCACGAACTGCTCCTTCTCCAGCACGACCTTGGTGCCGTTGCGGGTGTCGAAGCCGGGCTTGCCGGTGGTGACGGGCATGGTCCGGACTACCTTGCCGTCGTCCTTGAACGTCATCTCGTGGCTGCCGGCGTCGGTGATCGCCTCGATACGGTCCCCGGTGTGCACGGTCAGCGGCTTGTCGGCGCTCCCGTACAGCCCGTTCTTGACCAGGACGCCGCTGAGGGTCGAGCTGGCCGTGATCGTGGCGTGCGCGGGCCAGTACTGGCTGGGCCGATAGTGCAGGGTCTTGTCGTCCACCCAGTACCAGGAGCCCTGGGCCGCCTGCGGCGCCGAGGTGACGTGCAGGTTGGACTCCACGGCGGCGCGGGCGGCCGGGTCCTTGACCGGGGCGCTGAGGGTGGCGGTGACCGGCTGGCCCACTCCGTAGGTGCCGCCCTTCGGGCCGAAGGTGACGTGCAGCCCGGCGCCGCGGACCGATGTGGTGTCGAAGCCGCTGACCTTGCGCCCGGGGTGGCCGTCCGAGTCCTCGGTGCTCACCCGGACGGTGTAGTGGACGCCGGCGGCGAGCGGGGCGGTGGAGTGCCAGCGGCGTCCGTCGGCACTGAGTTCGCCGCGCACCCAGCGGCCGCTCGCGTCGGTGGCGGTGACGTCGGTGATCTTGGCACCATCGTCCTTCAGGGTGATTTCCAGCGGCTTGTTCGGGTCCGCCTTCCCGCCGGACGAGGTTCCGTAGGCGATGGTGGCCTGGGCGTCGTAAGGAGACGCCGCGAGCGGGTTCCCGTCGTTGCACGCGCTGAGCGCCGCCGCGAGCGGCGCCAGCATCAGTGCGCAGCGCAGCACGGTCATCCGGCGGCGCCGGTTGGCTATGGATGAGTGGCTCATGCGCTCACGCTAGGAACGGCGGGCCGGTTCCGCGCGGCGAGCGCGTACGAACGAGCGAGGGGCGGGCCGGGACATAGCCGGAGTCCCCGCCCCCCCCTCGGCGGTACCGCGTGGTGCCTATCGGATCACTGGGTGCGGTTCTCGCCGTGGTAGTACTCGAAGACCCAGCCCCACACGCCCATCAGTATCACCGGCAGGCCGAAGAACAGCAGCCACCAGCCGAAGATGATGCCGAGGAAGGCGAGCGAGCCGCCGGCCGCCAGCATCAGCGGCTGCCAGCTGTGCGGGCTGAAGAAACCGACCTCACCGGCGTCGTCGGCGATGTCCGCGTTCTCCCGGTCCTGCGGCCCGTTGTCGGCCCGCCGGGCGGTGAACGCCAGGTAGAAGCCGATCATGGTGCACATGCAGAAGGCCAGGATCAGCGCGGTGGTGCCCACCGCCTCCTTGGACCAGAAGCCGTAGACGACGGCGGCGGCCAGGATGAAGACGGCGAGGCCGCCGAACATCTTGCCTTGGAGCTTCACGCCCGGCCCTCCTTGTCGTCCGCGCCGGTCAGCGAGGCGGTGCTCGCACCGCTGGCGACCAGGGCGTCAGCCGCGGCGATCTCCGGGTGGTGCAGGTCGAACGCCGGGGATTCGGAGCGGATACGGGGCAGCGTGAGGAAGTTGTGCCGCGGCGGCGGGCAGGAGGTCGCCCACTCCAGCGAGCGGCCGTAGCCCCACGGGTCGTCCACCTCGACCTTCTTGCCGTACTTGGCGGTCTTCCAGACGTTGTAGAGGAACGGCAGGATCGACAGGCCCAGCAGGAAGGAGCTGATGGTGGAGACGGTGTTCAGGGTGGTGAAGCCGTCGGCCGCCAGGTAGTCGGCGTACCGGCGCGGCATGCCCTCGGCGCCCAGCCAGTGCTGCACCAGGAAGGTGCCGTGGAAGCCGAAGAACAGCGTCCAGAAGGTGATCTTGCCGAGCCGCTCGTCCAGCATCTTGCCGGTCATCTTCGGCCACCAGAAGTGGAAGCCGGCGAACATCGCGAACACCACGGTGCCGAACACCACGTAGTGGAAGTGCGCCACCACGAAGTAGGAGTCGGAGACGTGGAAGTCCAGCGGCGGCGCGGCCAGGATCACACCGGTCAGACCACCGAAGGTGAAGGTGATCAGGAAGCCGATGGCCCACAGCATCGGTGTCTCGAAGCTCAGTGAGCCCTTCCACATGGTGCCGATCCAGTTGAAGAACTTCACACCGGTCGGGACCGCGATCAGGAAGGTCATGAAGGAGAAGAACGGCAGCAGTACACCACCGGTGACGTACATGTGGTGCGCCCACACCGTCACGGACAGGCCGGCGATGGAGATGGTCGCCGCGACCAGGCCGATGTAGCCGAACATCGGCTTGCGGGCGAAGACCGGGATGACCTCGGAAATGATGCCGAAGAATGGTAGGGCGATGATGTACACCTCTGGATGGCCGAAGAACCAGAAGAGGTGTTGCCACAGCAATGCTCCGCCGTTTGCCGCGTCGAAGACATGTGCCCCGAATTTTCGGTCTGCCTCCAGGCAGAGCAGCGCGGCGGCCAGCACGGGGAAGGCGAGCAGCACCAGCACCGCGGTCAGCAGCACGTTCCAGCAGAAGATCGGCATGCGGAACATGGTCATGCCGGGAGCGCGCATGCAGATGATCGTGGTGATGAAGTTGACCGCGCCGAGGATGGTGCCGAAGCCGGACAGCGCCAGACCCATGATCCACATGTCGGCGCCGACGCCCGGCGAGCGGACCGCGTCCGACAGCGGCGAGTAGGCGAACCAGCCGAAGTCCGCGGCGCCCTGCGGAGTGAGGAAGCCGCCGACCGCGATCAGCGAGCCGAACAGGTACAGCCAGTAGGCGAACATGTTCAGCCGCGGGAACGCCACATCGGGCGCGCCGATCTGCAGCGGCATGATCCAGTTGGTGAAGCCGGCGAACAGCGGGGTCGCGAACATCAGCAGCATCACGGTGCCGTGCATCGTGAACGCCTGGTTGAACTGCTCGTTCGACAGGAACTGGTTGCCCGGGCGGGCGAGTTCGGCGCGCATCATCAGCGCCATCACGCCGCCGATGAGGAAGAAGCCGAACGAGGTGACCAGGTACAGGGTGCCGATGGTCTTGTGGTCGGTGGTGCTCAGCCACGACACGACCAAGGAGCCGGGCTTCTTGCGCTGGGCCGGGATTTCGTCCTCGTAGGAGTCGTCGGCCGGAGCCGCGCCCTGAGGTTCGTTGAGAATACTCATGTGGTCTTGGGCTCCGAGTTCTTCGCGTTGCCCGTGGTGGCAATGCCGGCCGGGATGTAACCCGTCTGACCCTTCGCCGCCAGGTCCTTGAGGTGCTGCTCGTACTGCTGCGGCGTCACGACCTTGACGTTGAACAGCATGCGGGAGTGGTCCTGACCGCACAGCTCGGCGCACTTGCCCTTGAAGTCACCGATCTTGTTCGGCGTCACCTGGAAGACGTTGGTGTGGCCGGGGATGACGTCCATCTTCATCAGGAACGGAATGACCCAGAAGGAGTGGATGACATCGCGCGAAGTGAGGACGAACCGAACGGACTGGCCCTCGGGCAGCCACAGCACCGGGCCGGGAAGGCCGGTGTCCGGGTCCTTGCTGGCGGGGGTGCCGACGTCGTAGACGCCCTCGTCGCCGGGGGTGAAGTCCAGCTTGTTCGACGGGATCGAGGACAGGTTCGGCGGCACCGTGGCTCCGGTCGCCGGGTTGCCGTCCACGTTCTCGACGTAGTTGAAGCCCCAGCTCCACTGGAAGCCGACCACGTTGACCACGTGCTGCGGCTTCTTGGAGGTGTCCAGCAGCTTGGACTCGTCCCGGGCGGTGAAGTAGAAGAGCACCGCGATCACGAGGATCGGAACGATCGTGTACAGGGCCTCAAGAGGCATGTTGTAGCGGGTCTGCGGCGGGACCTCGATCTTGGTCCGGCTGCGCCGGTGGAAGATCACGCTCCACAGAATCAGGCCCCAGACGAGCACGCCGGTGGCCAGTGCCGCGGCCCAGGACCCCTGCCACAGGGCAAGGATGCGCGGTGCCTCTTGCGTGGCCGGACTGGGCATGCCCAGCCGGGGATAGTCCTTGTACGAGCAGCCAGTGGCGGTCGCCAGGACCAGGCCCGCGGCCAGCGCCCGCGGCAGCCATCGCCGTGCCGGGCGCCGCGACGTGGGGTTACCCCCCACGCCCTTGTGGCGGCGGGGGAGGTCGGAGCCGTTGGGACTCACGTAGCGCCTTCCCGAGAGTCTCGCCCGCGCGTTACGAGTGTTCCGGCCGTCTGCTGGTCGGTCGGCCCGCGCGCGGACAACAGGTGTGGATGTTTATGCGGACCAAACCCTACTGGACGCTTTTTGGGGTCGTGCGGCCAGGGGGGCCAACGCGCCGGGCCCCACCCCGAAGGGATGGAATGCGGCGTTCCGGCTGCCGTCCGACGCCGTGAACGGGCAGGTTGTAGCGTGCAGACGTGTCCTATTTCGACATGGCTTCGGCCGCTCCGCTGCACCCCGTCGCCCGTCAGGCACTGGCCGCGGCGCTGGACGAGGGATGGGCCGACCCGGCCCGTCTCTACCGCGAGGGCCGCCGCGCGCGGCTGCTGCTGGACGCCTCCCGCGAGGCCGCCGCGGAGTTGGCCGGCTGCCGTCCCGACGAACTCGTCTTCACTCCTTCGGGGACCCGGGCGCTGCACTCCGCGGTGGCCGGGGCGATGACCGGGCGCCGCCGGACCGGACGGCACTTGGCGCTGTCCGCGGTGGAGCACTCGGCGGTGCTGCACGCGGCGGAGCCGTACGACGTCACGTCCGTGGGCGTGGACCGTACCGGGCGGGTGGCCGCCGCGGACTTCGCGGCCGCACTGCGCCCGGACACCGCGCTGGCCTGCCTCCAGTCGGCCAACCACGAGGTGGGTACGGTGCAGCCGGTGGCCGAAGTGGCCGACGTCTGCCGGGCGTCGGGGGTGCCGCTGCTGGTGGACGCGGCGCAGTCACTGGCCTGGGGCCCGGTGGACGGGCCGTGGTCATTGCTGGCCGCAAGTGCCCACAAATGGGGCGGACCGTCCGGGGTCGGACTGCTCGCGGTGCGCAAGGGAGTGCGGTACGCGCCCCAGGAGCCCGCCGACGAACGGGAGTCGGGCCGCTCGCCCGGCTTCGAGAACCTGCCGGCGATCGTGGCGGCGGCCGCGTCGCTGCGCGCGGTGCGGGCCGAGGCCGACGCCGAGGCCGCGCGGCTGTCCGAACTCGTGGCCCTGATCCGGTCCCGGGTGCCGCACCTGGTCCCGGACACCGAAGTGGTGGGCCACGACCGGCTGCGGCTGCCGCACCTGGTGACATTCTCCTGCCTGTACGTGGACGGCGAGGCGCTGCTGACCGCCCTGGACCGGGCCGGCTTCTCGGTCTCCTCCGGGTCATCGTGCACGTCCAGCACCCTGACGCCGAGCCATGTGCTCAAGGCCATGGGCGTGCTGTCCGAGGGCAATGTGCGGGTGTCGCTGCCGCCGGGCACCGCCCGGGAGGAGGTGGAGCGCTTCCTCGACGTGCTGCCGGGGGTGGTCGCGCAGGTACGGGAGCACGTGACGGTGTCGACAGGCGCGCCGGCCGGTGCGCCGCAGACGGCTGCCGGGCCGGGAACGGGCGGCGAGGCCGAGGAGTTGGCGGAGCTGGTGGTCGACTCGCTCGGCAAGCGCTGCCCGATCCCGGTCATCGACCTGGCCCGGGAGATCGGCCGGGTGCCGGTCGGCGGGCTGGTGACCGTCCTGTCCGACGACGAGGCGGCCCGGCTGGACATCCCGGTGTGGTGCGAGATGCGCGCGCAGGAGTACGTGGGGGAGCGCCCGGCGCCACGCGGCACCGCGTATGTGGTGCGGCGCCGCGTGTGAGGGACCCGGGCGGTACGGAACGGGCCGTACGGGGTGCGGCCGGTGGGGCCCGGTCAGTCGGAGGCGCCGAGGTGCAGCTTGACCTCCTGCGCGGCGGTGTCGCCGTACGCCTTGGTGAAGCGCTCCAGGAAGTGGGCGCGGCGCAGCTCGTACTCCTGGGTGCCCAGGGTCTCGATGACCAGGGTGGCCAGCATGCAGCCGGTCTGGGCGGCGCGTTCCAGGGAGACGCCCCAGGCCAGGCCGGACAGGAAGCCGGCCCGGAAGGCGTCGCCGACCCCGGTCGGGTCGACCTTGGCGTCCTCCTCGGGGCAGCCGACCTCGATGGCCGGCTCGCCCTTGCGCTCGACCCGCACGCCCTGGGCGCCCAGGGTGGTGACCCGGGTGCCGACCCGGTCCAGGATCTCCGCCGCGGTCCAGCCGGTCTTGGTCTCGATCAGACCCTTCTCGTACTCGTTGCTGAACAGGTAGGCGGCGCCGTCCAGCAGTATCCGGATGTCCTCGCCGTCCATGCGGGCGATCTGCTGGGAGAAGTCGGCGGCGAACGGGATGCCGCGGGTGCGGCACTCCTCGGTGTGCCGCAGCATCGCCTCGGGGTCGTCGGCGCCGATGGAGACCAGGTCCAGGCCGCCGATCCGCTCGGCCACGTGCTGGAGCTCGATCAGCCGCGCCTCGCTCATGGCGCCGGTGTAGAAGGAGCCGATCTGGTTGTGGTCGGCGTCGGTGGTGCAGATGAAGCGGGCGGTGTGCAGCACCTCGGAGATCCGTACGGACGCGGTGTCCACGCCGTGCCGCTCCAGCCAGGCCCGGTACTCGCCGAAGTCGTTGCCGGCGGCGCCGACCAGGACCGGGCGGACGCCGAGCTGGCCCATGCCGAAGGCGATGTTCGCCCCGACCCCGCCGCGGCGCACGTCGAGGGAGTCGACCAGGAAGGACAGCGAGACGTTGTGCAGTTGATCGGCCACGAACTGGTCGGCGAACCGGCCGGGGAAGTTCATCAGGTGGTCGGTGGCGATGGATCCGGTGACGGCGATACGCACGGTGGCTGGCTCCTGGGACCGGGGGTCGGTGGGGGCGGGCGGCGGGGACGGGCCGGCCGAACGGCAGGGCAGGACGGCACGGCGGGGACAGCGGGACGGCACGGACCGCCCACGCTACCCGGTGGGTGATACGGGGGCACGGCGAAACTACCCGATAGTAGGCCTTACCCCCTCCGCATCGGCTGCCTAGGGTCGGAAGCATGAGTGCTGTACGTCCCCTTGGTGTCCTCTCCTCTGTCCCCTCCTCCGCACCGGGCGAACCGGAGTCGCTGGAGCAGTTGATCGGCGACTGCCGGCGGATGGCAGCGCGCTGGCGCACGCCCGCGCGCCGGGAGCCGACCCCGGTCACGCCGGCGGGCCTGCACGGCGTCACCGTGCCGGCGGCCTCCGCCCATGTGGTGGACGAGATGGCCGAGTACGGGGAGTGAGCCCGGTCCGCGCTGCCCGACACGCCCCGAAATTCACCTGGGCGAGGTAATCCGAGCGGGCGAACGCTGACGCCGTCCCGCCGCGGCCTCCCGGTACGGCATCCCGCTCCGGTCCGGCTTCGGTCCGGCTCCAGTCCCTTGCCGGCCCGGGTGGAACCGGTTCGGGGCCCGCCGCGTCTCATCGGCACCGAGCGACACCGAGCGGTGAGCAAGCCGAAGGAGCACGACGGTGAGCAGCGAGCACGACGAAGGCCGCGCCGGCGAGCGGACCGGCGGAGCAGCGGGCACCGACGGCCCGGTGGTGGCGGAGTCCGGCGCGGATACGGCGGCGGAGCAGGGTGAACGGCAGGGGCGCCGCCGCGGGCCCCGGCTGACGATCGCCGCGGTGGCCGCGGCCGTGCTGCTGGCCGGAGGCGGCGGCGCCTGGTGGGCGGCCGCGGACGGCGGCTCCGGCAGCGGCGGGCCCGCCCCGCTGCGCATCGCCGGCCCGGACGTACCGGCGCCGGGCGGCGGCTCCACGGATTCCGCCCCCGCCGGCGGCGCCGCGTACCGGCTGACCGGCACCCTCCCGCAGGGCCCGAAGCACGCCCCGGTCTACCGGCCGGACGCTGTGAGCCAGGACGCGGTGCGCAAGCTCGCCGACGCGCTGGGCATGACCGGCGCCATCACCTCCTCGGCCGGCTCCTGGCAGGTCGCGCCGCCGAAGCAGGGACCCGCGCTGCTGGTCGACAAGGGCGCGGCCGGCACCTGGTCGTACACCCGCGCCGGGTCGCCCGTCATCGGCGCGCGCCCGGACAGCGGCCCGGCGGGCAACGCGTCGGGCAGCACGTCGAGCACGAGTTCCACCGGGACGGGTACGACGGCCACGACCGCCGTCACCGGTCACCCCGGCGCCACGCCCTCGTTGCCGGGCACGGTCTCCGTGCCGGTGATGCCGGTCGCGCCCTCGCCGGGTCCGGGCGGCTCCGCCCCGGTGGACGAGCAGCATGCGCGGCAGGCGGCGGCGCCGGTGCTGGCCGCACTTGGGTTGTCCGGGGCGCGGGTGGACGCCGCGCAGACCGTGGGGTCGATGCGGCTGGTGACCGCCGATCCGGTGGTGGGCGGCCTGCCCACGCATGGCTGGACCACCCAGCTGGAGATCGGCCCGGACGGCACGATCGCCCTGGGGTACGGGCGCCTGGCGCCGCTGGCCAAGGGCGACGACTACCCGGTGATCAGCGCCGCCGGCGCGTATCTGCAGCTCAGCGCCCGGCTTCCGGGGCCGGTCCCGGACCACGGCCTCGCGAACTGCGTGGTGCCGATGCACGGCGGGCAGGGCCTCGCACAGCCGCAGGCGACGCCGACCGTGCCCGGGCAGGACCGGACGCTGCCGCGGACCCTGCCGTGCGTTCCCGGCAACGGCCACCCGGTGCAGGTGCGCGGGGCGTCGTTCGGGCTGGCGGCGGAGTTCGTCTCGGGCACGCAGGCGCTGGTGCCGGCCTGGCTGTTCGACACCGCTCCGGCCGGAGTGGCCCGTACCTCGGTGGTGGCGCAGACCGCGGTGGACCCGTCGTACATCGCCACCGGTAGCCCCTCGACCGGCGGCCCGGGCATGGGCGGCCCCGGGCAGAGCAGCCCTGGTCAGAGCGCGCCGGGTCAGAGCGCCCCCTCCGCCCCCGCGTCGCCGGGCGCACCCGTGAACCCCGGTGCTCCCGTGAACCCGGGCGGCCCGCGGCTGCCCGACCCCGGGATGCCGGCCGACCCGAAGGCGCCGCAGCACATCCCGGTGACCGGCTACCGGGCCGCGGGCACCACTCTCACCCTCACCTTCTGGGGCGGGGAGTGCGACACCTACAAGGCGACGGCGGCCGAGTCGGCCGACTCCGTACGGGTGACGGTGACGGCCACGCCCAAGAACACGGGCACACAGCAGATGTGCCCCATGATCGCCCGCCAGTTCACCGCGTCGGTGCACCTCGCCCAGCCGCTGGGCGACCGCACGGTGGTGAACGCCACGGACGGGCAGCCGGTCAGGGGACAGTGACCGGTTGCCGGCACAAAAAGCGGCGGCACCTGGTGGGGGTGCCGCCGCTTCCGGTTGTTCGGGGCCGTTCGCCTGCCCCGGCGGGCCTCAGTGGAAAGAGTCGCCGCAGGCGCAGGAGCCCGTGGCGTTCGGGTTGTCGATCGTGAAGCCCTGCTTCTCGATGGTGTCCACGAAGTCGATGGAGGCACCCGTCAGGTAGGGGGCGCTCATCCGGTCGGTGACGACCTTGACACCGCCGAAGTCCCTGACGACATCCCCGTCGAGCGAACGCTCGTCGAAGAAGAGCTGGTACCGCAGGCCCGAGCAGCCGCCGGGCTGGACGGCGACCCGCAGCGAGAGGTCGTCACGGCCCTCCTGCTCCAGCAAGTTCTTCACCTTGGACGCGGCGGCGTCGGACAGGAGGATGCCCTCGCTCGTGGTGGTCTCGTCCTGAACCGTCATCTGCTTCACTCCCGGGTTGTACGGACTTCTGGGCAACGATGGTCAACCGTCGCCTTCGCGGATTCATTCCGCCCTGCGGACGTCTTCCCCTGTCCGTTCGGGCCAATTCCGTTCGGGTTCCGCTCGGGGTCCCCTCCGCGTGTCCTCTCCATGCTTGCACACCCCCGCCCGTCCCGGCCCGGGCACGGCTGCCGCGACCAGCGCGCGAGGGCCGTTCCGGGGAATGCGTCACAGTGACGAGACCGGTGTCGTCAATCTGACACGAAGCGACTATGATAGATAGCGTCAAGTAGACGAAAAGGTCTGCTCTGCCGGAAAGAAAGGGCTACGGGCCCGTGACCACCACAGAAACGCTGGACGTACAGCCCACGCCGCTCGCCCTGCTCCTGCTCGGCCGGGAGTCCGACCCGCGCAGCGAGCGCGGGGTGGACTGTCCCGGCGACCTCCCCGCCCCGTCCGACCCCGGACTGGTGGAACGCGCCCGCGCCGCGAAAGCGAAGCTGGGCGAGCGTGTGTTCGTCCTCGGTCACCACTACCAGCGCGACGAGGTCATCGAATTCGCCGACGTCACCGGCGACTCCTTCAAACTGGCCCGGGACGCGGCGGCCCGCCCCGAGGCGGAGTACATCGTCTTCTGCGGAGTCCATTTCATGGCCGAGTCCGCGGACATCCTCACCTCCGAGCGGCAGCAGGTGATCCTGCCGGACCTGGCGGCCGGCTGCTCGATGGCCGACATGGCCACCGCCGAGCAGGTCGCCGAGTGCTGGGACGTGCTCGCCGAGGCCGGCGTGGCCGACATCACGGTCCCCGTGTCGTACATGAACTCCTCGGCGGACATCAAGGCCTTCACCGGGCGGCACGGCGGCACGATCTGCACCTCCTCCAACGCCCGGCGGGCCCTGGAGTGGGCGTTCGAGCAGGGCCAGAAGGTGCTGTTCCTGCCCGACCAGCACCTCGGCCGCAACACCGCGGTGCGCGAGATGGGCTTCTCGCTGGACGACTGCGTGGTCTACAACCCGCACAAGCCCGGCGGCGGCGTGACCGCCGAGGAGCTGCGCGCGGCGAAGATGATCCTGTGGCGCGGCCACTGCTCGGTGCACGGCCGCTTCAGCCTGGACTCGGTGGAGGAGGTGCGGGCCCGCATACCCGGGGTCAACGTGCTGGTCCACCCCGAGTGCAAGCACGAGGTCGTCGGCGCGGCCGATTACGTGGGCTCGACCGAGTACATCATCAAGGCCCTGGACGCCGCTCCGGCCGGCTCGGCCTGGGCGCTGGGCACCGAGCTCAACCTGGTGCGGCGGCTGGCCAAGGCCCACCCGGACAAGCAGGTCGTCTTCCTGGACCGCACCGTCTGCTTCTGCTCCACCATGAACCGCATCGACCTGCCGCACCTGGTGTGGGCGCTGGAGTCGCTGGCCGACGGCAAGGTCGTCAACCGGATCCAGGTGGACGCCGAGACCGAGCACTTCGCCAAGCTCGCCCTGGAGCGGATGCTCGCGCTGCCGTAACGGTCTCCCGCCCGGCCGGCGACATGTCCGGCCGGGCTCCTCCGATCGGGGCCCGTGCGGCGGATGATGGAGCGGTGACTCCGCTCATACTGCGACCGGTACGGGACGACGAGGCGGACGCCGAACTGGTACGGGAGGTGGCCGCGGCCGCGTCGGGAACGTACCGGGCACTGCCCGGCCCGGACGACGGTCACGGCCACCGGGCGGGCGGGCACCGATGGCCCGGCGACGGCTGGACCGAGGAGCGCAGCGCCCGGCACCGCGGCCGTACCCGGCACCTGGCCCGTACCGATCCGGGCGGGTGCTGGGTGGTGGAGGACCGGGCCGCCGGCCCCATCGCGGTGGCGCTGTCCGCGCGGCGCGAGGGCACCTGGTCGCTGTCGCTGCTCGCGGTCGTACCGCAGGCGCGCGGCAAGGGGGTGGGCGCCGCCCTGCTGAACCGCACGATGGAGCACGGCCGGGCCTGCCTGCGCGCACTGGCCTGCGCCCCGGCCGATCCGGTGGCGGTACGCACCCTGCGCCGCGCGGGCTTCGACGTGCACCCGGCGATGCGGCTGACCGGTCTCGCCGACCCGGCCCGGCTCGATCCGCCGGACGGCGCCGTGCACGAGGGCACCGCCCGGCACCGCGACCTGATGGACTCCGTGGACCGCCGCACCCGGGGCGGCGCCCACGGCCCGGACCACGAGGAACTGCTCCGGCACCACCGGCTGTTCGTCGTGGACGACCTGGCCGGCAGCGGCTACTGCTACGCCGGCGGCGGCCGGGTGGAGGCCCTTGCCGCCACCTCCCGCCGCCTCGCCACCCGCCTCCTGACCGCCGCCCTCCTCGCCACTCCCCCGGGCGATCCCGTGGACGTACCCCACGTGCTCGCCGAGGGCCAGTGGGCCCTCGACGTGGCCGTCGCCGCCGGGCTGCACATCGTCAACGACGGCTTCGTGTGCCTGCGCGGCATGCGACCGCCCGAACTGGCGCTCACGTCCACGCTGTTCCCGTGAGCGGGCCGCAGGTGTCTGCGGAGCCCGGGAGCTGGCGGTCCTTCAGCGCCATGGCAACAGCCGCTCGGCATGTCGGCGATGACCCGGGTATACGAAGTCGCCCTCAGGCCCTTGCTGTCCCCCTGAGCGGGCCGCGGGTTCCGCGGCACCCCCAGGAGCTGCCGATCCGTCAGCGCCGCCGGAACAGCCGGCGGGGCCGCTTCGGCATCGCACCGGTGTCGCGCAGATACGCCTCGAAGGACTCGGCGTCGGCGTGACCGGACCGGCCGGCGGTGAGCGGGTGCGCGTGGGCGTATCGGGCGAAGAGCACGGCGTGGTCCGGGCCCAAGGCCTCGGCCAGCCAGGGGTGATGAGCGGCGGCCACCCGGGTCCGCTTCAGCGTCAGGGACCTCGCCTGCACCCGCAGCCGTTCCGGGTCGAAGCCGTCCGGTGCCGTTGCGCCGGCCACGAGTGCGGCCAGCAGGGCCCGTTGCCCGGCGGCGAGGCGGTCCCGCGCGCCGGCGAGCGACCGCTCCGGATCGGGACGGTCGGCCGCGGACGGTTCCGGGTCAGCGGCCACGCCCGCCCCCGCTCGCGTTCCTGCCCCGGTCGACCGCGGTACGGATCGCCGCGAGTTCGGCGGCGAGGTCGGCGTCCGGCGGGTAGTCGCCGTCGCGTTCCAGGAGGACGCCGGGCAGCGGGGCGCGCCGGGCGAGGTCGGTGAGCAGGTCGAGGACCGGGGCGGGCACCGGGTGGGTGTGGGTGTCGTGCCAGACGCCGTCGCGCTCGATTCCGCCGGCCACGTGCACGTAGGCGAGCCGTTCCAGGGGCAGCCGGTCCAGCGTGGCGTACGGGTCGGCGCCGGTGTTGACGCGGGCGGTGTGCAGGTTGGCGACGTCCAGCAGGAGCGATACCCCGGTGCGGTCGGCGAGTTCGTGCAGGAACTCGCCCTCGGTCAGTTCGTCGTCCGGCCAGGCGAAGAGCGGGGCGACGTTCTCCAGGGCCAGCGGGACGGGCAGGTGGTCGCGGGCGATCCGGATGTTCTCGGCGACCACGGCCAGCGCGTCCTTCGTACGGGGCACCGGCAGAAGGTGCCCGGCGTCCAGGTCGCCGGCCCGGGTGAACGCGATGTGCTCGCTGACCAGCGGTGCGTCCAGCGCCTCCGCGCAGGCGGCGAGCCGGGCCAGCCGGGCCGGGTCCGGCCGACCCGCGCCGCCCAGCGACAGCGAGACGCCGTGCGGCACCACCGGCACGCCCCGGCCGCGCAGCACCCGCAGCGACTCGGGCAGCCGACCGGGGTCGATCCCCTCGGCGACGACCTCCACGAAGTCCACTCCGGGCAGCCGCTCCACGGTCAGGTCGATGGCCGGCCGCCAGCCGATCCCGTGACCGAGCGCCGGAAGCGCGGGAGACTCCGGGCTCACCGGGCCGTGCGGGTCGGAGTTCGGTGCGCCGCTCATCCGCCGCACCCGCCACCGCAACCACCGCCGCAGCCCCCTCCCCCGCCGCAACCGCCGCCGGAAGAGCCGCCGTCGGAGGAGGACGAGCCGGTCATGCCGCCGTAGAGGGCCTGACGCAGTTCGCTGTCGTCCACTCCGGCCGCCCCGAGGTGCGCGACCCCGAGCACGGCGGCCGGGACGAGCAGCGCACCCGCCGCGGCGACCGCACCGAACGCGGCCGGCCGGCCCTGATCGGCGTAGGAGTCGGCGTACGAGTCGGCGTAGGCGTCCGCGTAGGCGGGAAGGACCTCCGTCGCGCGGCCCCCGTGGCGTCCGGCCCGGGCCGACAGCTCCTTCCCGGCCATGGTGACCCGGGGCGGCCCGACGGTCGCGACGATCGCCGTCACCACCGCGCTGACCAGGAGCTCGAACACCAGCAGGCTCACGGGACGGCCGAGCCGGATGCCGTTGACGAGCCGGGCCACGCCGACCCCGAACACCGCGAGCGGCAGCAGGGCCGCGAGCCGCGCGGTCCGGCGGCGGCTTGCGCCGAGCAGCAGGCCCCTGGCCGCCGCGGCGCGCTCGACGCCGCGGACCGGCTCGGTGGCGCCGCCCAGCCGCCGCGCCCCGCGCAAGTTGGTGGTCCCGACCCGTTCCAGCTCGGCGAGCACCGCCCGCTGCACCGGCTCGCCGGGCGCGGCCGCGCCGCACACGGTGAGCGTGTGGTCGCGGCTCGCCCGCACCTGGCCGCCCGCGACCAGGGCCTGCACGGCCGTGTCCACCACCCGGTCGCGCCCGCCCTTCACGACGGCGAGCGTGTAGACGTCCACCGGCGTCGTCGCGGTGCGGACCCGTCGTACGGCGGCGTACCAGGCGGCCGTCGCGATCAGCGAGACGGCGAACGCTCCGGCGTACACGCCGAGGAATTGCGGACCGCTCAGTCCCCAGGGCTGACTCATCCCGGCCTCCTGGCTCCCCCGTGGGGCGGCCCCCACCGCCCTCTTCGTCAACGGGCACGCCTGTGCCGCCCGGACGGTTCCGCGGGATTCGGGTGAGTTCCCGTCAGTTCAGGCCGATCCACTGGCTGTTGAACGGGAGCGGGGTGACCTGGCGGCGCAGGTCCAGCCGGGCGGGCAGTTCGGCGGCGCCGGCCCTGATCATGGAGTAGCGCATCAGGCCGGGCGGGGCGCCGGCGTTCGCGGTGGGCCCGGCGCCGGATGCCTTGAAGTTCAGGCCGGAGGTGACGCCGTTGTAGAGGAAGACCACGTAGTAGCGGCCGGCGGCGGCGTGACGGGGTGTGGTCCAGGGCACCTCGTTCACCTTCTGCCGGGCCGGGTCGGACCAGATCGGGGTCTGGTCGGCGGTCTGTGCGAGCAGGGTGCCCGTGGCGCTGTAGAGGCCGATACGGTTCCGGCCCGGGGTCAGGCCCGAGGGCTGCGCGCCGGACAGGCCGTAGAGGACGTGGGTGAGGGTGGCCGGGGAGCGCAGCAGCACCGCGGTGAGGAACAGGCAGCCGTTGGTGCGGGCGGTGGGGTTCCAGGTGGTGCCGGCGTTCGACGGGTCGTAGTTCCAGGTGATCAGGCCCTGGTCGGCGGGCTGCCAGACCGGCGGCGGGCCGGCCTGCGCCACCTTGCCGCCGGTGGCCGAGCAGCCGGTCGAGCCGGCGCAGAGCAGCGCGACGGCCCCCAGCGCGACGGCGGTCCGGCGGACGCGCGCGATGGCTCGGACCCGCATGGGCTCCCCCCTGGGCGTGTACGGAACTCCGCCCGGGTAGAGGCCGTCCGGCCCGCTCCGGTTCCGGCGCGGGCGAGCCGTTCCGGCCGTCCGGACGGCCGCGCCCGGCGGGAGGTCAGCCCGGGATCAGCCCGTCGTCGCTCAGCATCTGCTTGACCTCGTCCAGGGTGGCGTCGGACGCGGGCAGGATGAGTTCGGACGGCTCCAGGGTGTCGTCGGGCAGCGGGGTGCCCATCCGGCGCACCCCGTCGAGCAGGGCGCCCAGCGTGCGGCGGAAGCCCTCCTCGTCGTCCGCCTGGATCGTGGCGAGCAGTTCGTCGTCCAGTGTGTTGAGCTCGATGACGCTGGTGTCGTCCAGCGTCACCTGGCCCTCCCCCATGATCCGCACGATCATGACGGCCTCCTCGTCGAGTCCGCGGCCGGGGCCTGCGTCGGTCAGCTCTTGTCGAACTTGGGGGTGTCCTGCGGCTGGTTCTGCGCGGACTGCCCGTTCTGGCCGCCCTCGATGGCCTGCCGGTCGCTGCCGCCGGCCAGCTCGGCCTTCATGCGCTGGAGCTCCAGCTCCACGTCGCTGCCGCCGGAGAGCCGGTCCAGCTCGGCCTGGATGTCGTCCTTGGCCAGACCGCTCGGGTCGTCCAGGGCGCCGGAGGCGATCAGCTCGTCCAGGGCGCCGGCCCGGGCCCGCAGCTGCTCGGTCTTGTCCTCGGCCCGCTGGATGGCCATGCCGACGTCGCCCATCTCCTCGGAGATGCCGGAGAAGGCCTCGCCGATCTGGGTCTGCGCCTGGGCCGCGGTGTAGGTGGCCTTGATGGTCTCCTTCTTGGTGCGGAAGGCGTCGACCTTGGCCTGCAGCCGCTGGGAGGCCAGGGTGAGCTTCTCCTCCTCGCCCTGGAGCTGGGTGTGCTGCGCCTCGAGGTCGGTGACCTGCTGCTGAAGCGCGGCCCGGCGGGACAGCGCCTCACGGGCCAGGTCCTCGCGGCCCAGCGCCAGCGCCTTGCGGCCCTGGTCCTCGTAGGTGGTCGATTTCTTCTGCAGCTCGGTGAGCTGGAGCTCCAGGCGCTTGCGCGAGGTGGCGACGTCCGCCACGCCCCGGCGCACCTTCTGGAGCAGCTCGAGCTGCTTCTGGTACGAATAGTCGAGCGTTTCGCGCGGGTCCTCAGCCCTGTCCAGGGCCTTGTTGGCCTTCGCGCGGAAGATCATTCCCATCCGCTTCATGACACCGCTCATGGGCCTCGCGCGCCCCCTTCTCGGCAACAGCTCCAGCTCTACAGACCCCAGCGTACGGGCCCTGGTTCCATTACCGCACTGTTCGGACGCGGATGCGCTCATCCGCAAGGACGATCACGGTTCGGTGACCTCCGGCCCAGGGAGTAGGCGGGGGGCTGGGGTCGTGCGCCGTGAGTACGTAAGCTGGAGGTGTGTTCCGACGTCGTTCCCAGGATGAGCAGGCCGCCAGCACCACGGTGCTGGAGGACCAGCCGCGCAACCCGCAGGCCCCCAAGGGGCGCCCCACTCCCAAGCGCAGCGAGGCACAGACCGCGCGGCGCAAGGCGGCGACCGCGCCCACCGACCGCAAGGCGGCGGCCCGCGCGGCCCGTGAGGCGCGCCGCATCGACCTCGCCAAGCAGCGCGAGGCGCTGGCCGGCGGTGACGAGCGGTATCTGCCGAACCGCGACCGCGGCCCCATTCGCAAGTACGTCCGCGACTACGTGGACGCCCGCTTCCGGGTGGCCGAGTTCTTCCTGCCCATCGCCGTGGTCATCCTGGTCATGAGCATCGTCCAGGTCAGCTCGCTGCGTGACCTGTCGCTGCTGCTGTGGCTGGTGGTCATCGTGATGATCGTGGGCGACTCCATCGTCACGGGTCTGCGGCTGCGCATGCTGCTGCGCAAGGAGTTCGCGGGCCAGAACACCAAGGGCGCGGTGGCGTACGGCCTGATGCGCACCCTCCAGATGCGGCGGCTGCGGATGCCGAAACCCCAGGTCGGCCGCGGCTCCAAGCGTTGAGCACCCCGGCCGGCGGCCGCGGCCCCGCCACGGGTTACGGCGGGTTTCCCGAGGTCCCCGGCGTTTCCGGCCTGCCCGGCTTTTCCGGCACTCCCGGTCCGCCCGCCGCGAGCGTGCCCGCGGGCGCCTCGGGCTTCACCGGCGGCGCCGAGGGCTGGTTGTCCGGGCTCGGCGGCCTGCGCAACGTGGTGCGCCAGGAGCTGGTGACCCGGCAGCTCGACGAACAGATCGCCGCGTGTTTCCCGCTGCCGACCGGCTCGCACGCGCTGCGCCGGCTGCGGGTGCTGGACGTGGGCCCCGGCCAGGGCACCCAGGCGCTGCGGCTGGCCCGGGCCGGCCACCTGGTGACCGGCCTGGAGGCCGACCCCACGATGCTGGCCACCCTGCGGGCCGCGGTGGCGGCCGAGCCCGAGGACGTACGCAACCGCTTCGTGGTCCTGCCCGGCGACGGCCGGCACGCCGGCCGGCTGTTCGCACCGGCCTGCTTCGACGTGGTGCTGTGCCACGGCGTGCTGATGTACCTGCCCGATCCGGAACCGATGCTGGCGGCGCTGGCCCGGGTCCTGGCGCCCGGCGGCCTGCTGTCGCTGGTGGTGCGCAACGGGGACGCGCTGGCCATGCGGCCCGGGCTGCTCGGCGACTGGCGGACGGCGCTCGCCTCCTTCGGGTCCGCCGTCTACACCAACCGGCTGGGCCTGGCCACCAGGGCGGACCGCCTGGCCGACCTGAGCGAGACCCTCGCGGACATCGGGGTGCCGCTGCGGGTCTGGTACGGGGTGCGGGTCTTCACCGACACCGCCGCCGACCGGGCCGCGGCCCCGCCCGACCCGGCGGAATTCGCCCAGCTGCTGGACGCCGAGGACCGCGCCGGACGCGAGGACCCTTATCGCTCGGTGGCCGCACTGCTTCACCTGTGCGGGGTCCGCGGCTGACGCCCGGCCGTCCGCGCCCGGGCGCCGGATCCGTACCCGATCGCCGCCCGCGCCGTAACGCCACGCCCTGAGCCGCCCGGGACCCGTTTGGCGGCCCGGGCCGGGCCGCGACGCCCGCGACGGCGCGACAATTCGGATATGAGTGGATCACGCCTGTTGCGGGTCCGGCCGGGCCCGCATCCCAAGCTGTGGCTGCCGGCCGGGCTCGCGGCGGCCGCCCTGCTCGTGACGGGGTGCACCTCGTCCGGCGCCTCGTCCTCGTCCCCCGGCGCCGCGACGCGGAGCCCGCGGACCGCCGGGGTGGCCCTGGCGGCGAGCAACGACCTGCAGAACGCGTACGAGAACGCCGTGAGGACCGTGCTGCCGTCGGTCGTGCAGATCACCACCAGCCAGGACCTGGGCTCCGGGGTGGTCTACGACACCAAGGGCGACATCGTGACCAACGCCCATGTGCTGGGCAACGCCAAGTCCTTCGACGTGCAGCTCGCCACCGGCGGCAAGCCGCTGGCCGCGCGCCTGGTGTCGTCCTTCGCCGCCAGCGACCTGGCGGTGATCCGGCTGACTTCGCCGCCCAGCGGCCTCAAACCCGCGACCTTCGCCGACTCCTCCACGGTGGCGGTCGGCGAGATCGTGCTGGCGATGGGCAACCCGCTGGGGCTGTCCGGCAGCGTCACCCAGGGCATCGTCTCGGCCACCGGCCGCACCGTGAGCGAGGCCGGGAGCAGCGGCGGCACCGGCGCGACCATCCCCGACATGGTGCAGACCTCGGCCGCGATCAACCCGGGCAACAGCGGGGGCGCGCTGGTGAACCTGGACAACCAGGTGATCGGCATCCCCACCCTGGCGGCCACCGACCCGCAGTTCGGCAGCGGCGCCGCGCCCGGCATCGGCTTCGCGCTCCCGTCCTCGACGGTCAAGCGGATCGCCGACCAGATCATCGCCAACGGCAAGGTGACCAACTCCGGCCGCGCCGCGCTCGGCGTCACCGTGCGCGGAGTGGTCTCGGGCACCCAGCCGGCCGGCGCCGCGATCGTCCGGGTCGGTCAGGGCGGGGCGGCGCAGAAGGCCGGGCTGCGCGTCGGCGACGTGATCACCAAGGTCGACAACACCGCCATCACCACCGTGCAGACGCTCACCGACACCCTGGCCGGCCTCAAACCGGGCCAGCAGGTGCCGGTGACCTACCAGCGCGACGGCGTGAGCCACACGGTGCAGGTGACGCTGGGGTCGCTGTGACGGCCGGCCGGGGCGCCGGAATCCCGGCCGGCGCCCGCGTCGCCGTCGTGGTGCGGTCGGTACGGTCCCGGGCCCGCTTTCACGCCTCCGGCGCGTCCGCGTGCAGGCTCATCGGGCCGTAGATCTTCAGGTCGTCCTCGAAGAGCACGACCTGGTCGGCGCCGCCCTCCAGCAGGTCCTTCCACACCTCGCCGATCCACGACTCGGCGTCCCCCTGCGTGGTGAACTCCTCCGGCTGCACAGCGGGCGGCACCTCGGTGCCGTCGTCCTTCTCGAACCGCCACGTCCACGTCATGCGTCTCTCCTCGGTTCCTCGACCCTCGGTCCTGGGGCTCGACGAGCCGGTACGGCCGCCTGGGGAAGCGTATCGGCCCGAGATCCACTCGCGGGAGCGGTCGGCGCGGCGCCGTCGGCCGTGCCGGGGCCCGAAAACGTACGGGAACGGCCGTACCGTGCGTCCCGGCCGTCACAGCAGGGGGCTCCCGCGCGACCCGGGGAGCCGGACGCGAGACGATCGTGGCGTGGAACTGACGTTGCTCGGCACCGGGGGGCCGCTGGGGCTGCCGGTGCCCGACTGCCCGTGCGCGGTGTGCGCGGCCTCGATCGGAGCGGGGGCGCGCGGCGCGACCGCCGTGCTGGTGGACGGGGTGGTGCTGCTCGACCTGACCCCCGGGGTCGCGCTGGCCGCGGCCCGGGCCGGGCAGAGCCTGGGCGGACTGCGACTGGTGCTGCTGTCGCACCCGCACGACGGCCCGCCGGTGGAGATCCCCCCCGGCCTGCCCACGCCCGCCCGGGTGCCGGAGGGCCGGCGGCTGCCGCTGATCACCGGCCACCGGGTGACGGCGATCGCCACCGACGCGCCCGGAACCGGCTACGCGATCGAGTCGCCCGACGGCCTGCGGGCGCTGTACCTGCCGCCGGGCTGCGCGCCCGCGGGCAACGCCGAGGCGGACGGGGCCCCGTACGACCTGGTGCTGCTGGACGTGGCGGGCCGGCCGGACGCGCTGGCCCGGCTGCGGGCATCCGGCGCGGTGGCCGGCACCACCGACGTGGTGGCCGTGCACCTCGGCCACGACGCGCCCACGGCGGGCCCGGAACTCGACCGGCGGCTGGCGGCGCTCGGCGCACGTGCGGTGCCCGACGGCACCACCCTGGTGGCGGGCGACTACCAGGAGGTGCCGGACGTGCCGCGCCGCACCCTGGTGCTGGGCGGAGCCCGATCGGGCAAGTCCGCCGAGGCCGAGCGGCGGCTGGCCGGCTTCCCCGGGGTCGTGTACGTGGCCACCGGCGGCACCCGCGCGGACGACGCGGACTGGGCGGACCGGGTGGCCCTGCACCGCGAACGGCGCCCCGCCTCCTGGCGTACCGAGGAGACCTGCGACCTCGTCCCGTTGCTGGCGGACCCGCAGGGACCGCCGCTGCTGATCGACTGCCTGTCCCTGTGGCTGACCGACGTGATGGACAAGGCCGGTGCCTGGGACGACACCGCCTGGCACCACGGCGCCGCCCGCGAAGTGGCCGCCCGCACCGCGGAACTCGCCGCCGCCTGGCGCACCACTCGCCGTACGGTCGTCGCCGTCTCCAACGAGGTCGGCTCCGGCGTCGTCCCGGCCACCGCCTCCGGCCGCCGCTTCCGCGACGAACTCGGCCGGCTGAACACCGCGATCGCCGCCCAGTCCGAACACGTCCTCCTGGTGGTGGCCGGCCAAGCCCTCCCGCTGCGCGGCTGAGCCGCGTTCGGCCTGACGGCCGGGGATCGACGGGGGTTGCCGTCGCCCATTTCCTTGCCGGCCACGGCTCGGGGCCGATCGTCGTCGGGTTGCGGCCCTTTCGGCACCGCCGGTCCTCGCTGTCGTGGTTCCGCGCCGTCGCGGCGGAATGGGGGCGTTCGCCTCCTCCGCTCCGGAAGGTGCGCGCGGGAGCGCCGCCTCCTTGGTCCGCCGCCGCGGCGGAACGCGGGACGGCACAGACCCGCGGCGCCGAACCACCACCACCCCAACGGCCACCGCCGACCCGGGCAGGGCGAAGGAGCGCCGCTTCATCATTCCGCCGCCGCGGCGGAACGCGCGGGACGACGGAGCCCGGCCGTGCCGAACCGCCGCCACCCCCCAACGACCCCCGCCCGCGCCGCAGGGCGAGGCACCGCGCTCCGGGGTCGGCGCCCCAGCGGGGTAATCTTCGGCGGGTGAGCGGCATCGACGTGGACGAATTCGGTTCCCTGGTGGAGCGGCCCGAGGCGGGCGTGCGGCGGGACTCGCAGGAGCGGTGGGCACGGCTGGTGGCGCCGGCCGGGGCGCTGGGCAGGCCCGCGGAGCTGGCGGACTGGCTGGCGGCGGTGCAGGGCGTGGTCCCGGTGCGGCCGATCACCCGGCCGCGGGTGCTGGTGTTCGCCGGCGACCACGGGGTGGCCGCGCTCGACGTGTCGGTGCGGCCGGCGGGCTCGGCGGTGGAGCTGGCCCGCGCGGTGCTGGACGGGACCGCGCCGGTCGCGGTGCTCGCCCGCCAGTACGGCGCCACCGTGCGGCTGGTCGACCTGGCGCTGGACTGCGACGAGGCCGAACTGCCGGCCGACGTGACGGCGCACCGGGTGCGGCGTGGTTCCGGCCGGCTGGACATCGAGGACGCGCTGAGCGCCGAGGAGGCCGAGCAGGCGTTCCGTACCGGCATGGCGCTGGCCGACGAGGAGGCCGACTCCGGCACCGACCTGGTGCTGCTGGGCGACCTGAGCGTGGGCGGCACCACGGTGGCGGGCGTGCTGATCGCCGCGCTGTGCGGCACCGACGCCTCGGTGGTCACCGGCCGCGGCTCGGGCATCGACGACCTGACCTGGATGCGCAAGTGCGCGGCGATCCGCGACGGACTGCGACGGGCCCGGCCGGTGCTGGGCGACCAGCTCGCGCTGCTGGCCGCGGTGGGCGGCGCGGACTTCGCGGCGATCACCGGCTTCCTGCTCCAGGCCGCCGTGCGCAAGCTCCCGGTGGTGCTGGACGGAGTGGTCAGCGCGGCCTGCGGCCTGGTGGCGCAGCGGATCGCGTTCCGGGCGCCGGACTGGTGGCTGGCCGGGCACGTCAGTGGTGAGCCGGGCCAGGCCAAGGCGCTGGACCGGATCTCACTGGAACCGCTGCTGGACTTCTCGCTGCACACCGGCTCCGCAGTGGGCGCCCTGATGGCCCTGCCGCTGCTCCAGGCCGCGGCGGCGCTGTCCGCCGAGCTCCCGGACCCGAAGGCCGCCGCCGAAGCGGACGCCGGGCCGGGATCGGAGCCGGACCCCGCGCCCGCGGTATGAGCACATTGCAGGCCCGGCCAACCACATAATCAGGACATCTGCGCATAACATCACCCAATATGGGAACGGTCAGCGCGGGCACCGTACGGGGCGCCCGTACCGCGCGTCCGTGGCCGGGCCGGGCGGCCGGATTCACCGTCTGGTACCTGCGGGTGATCGCCCTGCTCAACCTGCTGGGCGCGGTCTGGGTGTCCTTCGGCAGCGACATCAGGCGGCACAACGCCCAGGACTACTTCACCCCCTACCTGCTGACCGCCGGCTTCACCTCGGGCCTGGTCACCCTCTTCCTGGCCGTCACCATGCGCCGCCGCAAGCGCGCCGCCTGGATCCTCAACTTCGTGCTGTGCGGGCTGTTCTTCGCCGCCTTGGCGCTCAGCATGGTGTGGCCGCAGATCCACAAGCACCCGCAGAACTGGGTCTCCCTGGTGGTGACCACCGTTTTCCTGCTGGCGCTGCTGGCCGGGCGGCGGGAGTTCCGGGCCAAGGGCGACCCGGCCAACCCCTGGCACGCGGGCCTGACCGCGGCGGTGGGCCTGGTGGTGGCCGCGCTGCTGGGCACCGCCCTGGTGGCCGGCACCAACTCCGCGCACGGCGCCACCTTCGGCGACATCTTCGGCTACGCCGTGGTGCGGCTGATCAGCCTGGTGCCGGGCGACACCGAGTTCGCGGCCATCGAGACCCCCGGTTGGGTGGACGTGGCGATCAACGCGATGAGCGCCGTGCTGTTCCTGCTGGTGCTGTTCGTCGCCTTCCGCTCGCCCCGGGGCCGGGAACTGGTGTGCGGCGAGGACGAGGACCGGCTGCGCGCACTGCTGGACAAGTACGGCGAGCGGGACTCGCTCGGCTACTTCGCGCTGCGCCGCGACAAGAGCGTGATCTGGTCGCCGACCGGCAAGTCCGCCATCACCTACCGGGTGCTGGGCGGGGTCACCCTCGCCTCGGGCGACCCGATCGGGGACCCGGAGGCGTGGCCGGGCGCGATCGACGCCTGGCTCGCGGAGGCCAAGCTGCACGCCTGGGTGCCCGCCGTCATGGGCGCGAGCGAGGAGGCGGGCACGGTCTACGCCCGGCACGGCCTGGACGCGCTGGAACTGGGCGACGAGGCGATCGTGGAGACCGCGGACTTCACCCTGGACGGCCGGGCGATGCGCACGGTCCGGCAGGCGTACAACCGGGTGGGCCGCTCCGGCTGCCAGGTCCGTATCCGGCGGCACTCCGCCATCCCCGCCGACGAGATGGACGCCCTGGTGGAGCGGGCCGACCACTGGCGCGACGGCGGCACCGAGCGCGGCTTCTCCATGGCGCTGGGCCGGCTCGGCGACCCGGCGGACGGCGACTGCGTGATGGTGGAGTGCCAGGACGGCGAGGGCCGGCCCAAGGCGCTGCTGAGCTTCGTGCCGTGGGGGCCGCACGGCCTGTCGCTGGACCTGATGCGGCGCGACCGCAGCGCGGACAACGGCCTGATCGAGTACATGGTGATCGAGCTCATCCAGCGCGCCGAGGAGGTCGGGGTCGCGCAGATCTCGCTGAACTTCGCCATGTTCCGCTCGGTCTTCGAGCGCGGCTCGCGGCTGGGCGCCGGCCCGGTGCTGCGGCTGTGGCACTCGCTGCTGACGTTCTTCTCGCGGTGGTGGCAGATCGAGTCGCTGTACCGCGCCAACGCCAAGTTCCGGCCGATCTGGGAGCCGCGGTATGTGCTGTTCGGCAAGTCCAGCGAACTGCCCCGGATCGGCCTCGCCGGCGCCCGCGCGGAAGGCTTCCTGGGGGTTCCGCGGCTGCCGGCCCCGCTGCGCCGCGGGAACGGGCGGGCCCGGGCAGCGCGTACGGCGCTTCGCCGCGCGTGAATGGGGCGCGGTGCTGCCGCGGGTACTGCGGCGGCTGCGGGCCCGCGGGCCGCGCGCGGTGCCGCTGACCCTCGTCTCGTGCCTGGGCATCCTGCTGCTCCAGGTGCTCCAGCACACCGGCGGCGCCGGGCGGTGGGTGGACCGGCTCGGCGGCGTCTACGCGGCGCTGCCGTGGTGGCAGGCGCTGCTGCGCACACCGCTGTCGTTGTTCGTCCCGGACCCGTCGCTGCCTGTGTGGGGACTGATCGTGCAGGTCGTGGTGGTCTTCGGGATCGCGGAGACCACGCTGGGCGCCCGCCGCACGCTGGTCCTCGCGCTGCTGGCCACCCTGGCCGGCACCTGCTTCGCCCGCTACTGCCTGTGGGCGGGCCCGCACGGCTTCCCCGGCCTGCCCGCCCAGGACCTGGCGGTCCGAGACACCGGCCCCTCGGCCGCGGTGGTCGCCCTCGGCCTTTACGTCGCCTGCCGCTTCGGCGCCCGCTTCACCGCTCCCCTGATCGTCCTGGCGATGGTGGCCGAGGCGGTCTGGGTCACCAACCTGGCCGGCTGCGAGCACCTGGCCGGCGCCCTGACCGTACTGGCGCTCGCGGGAGCGGAGGCATGGCGGACCCGCCGCGATAGCCTCGCGCGGTGACCGACGTACCCGAGCCCCTGCCGCGCACCGCGCCCGTACCGCCGCCGGCCCGGCCGCCCGGCCCGCCGGTGCCGCCCGCGTCGGTCGGGGACGGGCTGCGGTTCGCGTTCGGGACGCTGAGCGTGCTGCCGGTGCGGGTCAGCCGCTGGGACCGGGCGGCGGCCGGGCGCGGGATGGCCGCGGCTCCCCTGGTGGGGCTGGCCGTGGGCCTGGGGGCCGCGACGGCGGGCGGGGCGCTGCACGCGCTGGGCGCGGCGCCGCTGCTCTCGGCGGTGGGGGCCGTCGCGGTCCCGGCCGCGGCGACCCGGGGGCTGCACCTGGACGGGCTCGCCGACACCGCCGACGGGCTGGGCAGCGGCAAGCCGGCCGAGGAGGCGCTGCGGATCATGAAGCGCTCCGACATCGGGCCCTTCGGCGTGGTCGTCCTCGTGCTGGTGCTGCTCGCCCAGACCGCAGCGCTGGCCGCCGCCTACGGGCACGGCTGGGTGTACGGCGGGACCGCCGCGGCACTGGCCGCGGTCACCGGACGCACCGCGATGACGCTGGCCTGCCGTCCCCGGGTGGCGGCCGCCCGGCCCGAGGGGCTGGGCGCCGCGGTGGCCGGGGCGGTCCCGGCGGGCACGGCGTTCGGCGCTGCCGCGCTGGTCGTGGTACTGGCAGCCGCGGCCGGACAGCCCTTCGGCGGCCTGACCGCCCTGCGCGCCGCAATGGCGGCGGTTTTCGGCCTGGCCTGCGCGGAGGCGCTGCTGCGGCACTGCGGTCGGCGCTTCGGCGGCGTCACCGGCGACGTGTTCGGGGCGCTGTGCGAGACCGCGGTCACCGCCGCCGCCCTGGTGCTCGCCCTGCGCTGAGCGCCACCGCGTACGACCGACGCGCATGCCGCCCGTACGGCGAACCGCCCGCCGCGCGCCCCCTGCCGCCGGGTACGTACCCGCCCCCGGCACATGCCTCCCCGCTACGGGTGAGCGGCAACGAGACGCGACGGACAGTCGGGGCCTGCGGCGGGGCGTAATCTCGTCGGAACGGCCACTGCCCGGGCGCCGCCGCGCTGATCTGGCGCGATTACCATGCGGAGGCCGGGCCGGGCCACCCACCGGCCGCCGACAGGACCTCGACCGAATAGGACCTCATCCACCGTGACTTCTCTGACTCTCAGTACCTCCTCCGCGGCCTCGTTGCGCGCGGACGCCGTCGTCGTGGGCGTGTTCAAGGGTCCCAAGGGCCCGAAGCCCGCGCCGGGGGCGGATGCGGTGGATTCCGCGTTCGACGGCCGGCTCGCGGCGACCCTGGAGATCCTGGGCGCCTCGGGCGGTGAGGGCGAGGTCACCAAACTCCCCTCCCCCGCAGGGGTGAAGTCCCCGGTCGTGGTCGTGGTGGGACTCGGCGAGGCGCCCGCCGACGGCGCACCGGTCGACGCCGAGGCGCTGCGCAAGGCCGCGGGCTGCGCCGCGCGTGCGCTGGCCGGCGCGCGCAAGGCCGCGTTCGCCCTGCCCGCCGCCGAGGCCGCCGAGGTGGAGGCGGTCGCCACCGGCGCGCTGCTGGGCGCGTACGCCTTCACCGCCTACCAGGCGGAAGGCGGCAAGACGCCGCTGGGCGAGGTCGCGGTGGTCGGCGCCAAGCCGCGCGACAAGGCGCACAAGGCCGCGGCCGAGCGGGCCGAAGCGGTGGCCGCGGAGGTCAACCGGGCCCGGGACCTGATCAACACCCCGCCCAACGACCTGACCCCGACCGCCTTCGCCGACGCCGCGAAGGCGGCCGCGAAGGAATTCGGCCTCGCCGTCGAGGTGCTGGACGAGAAGGCCCTCGCCAAGGGCGGCTACGGCGGCATCCTCGGCGTCGGCCGCGGCTCGGCCACCCCGCCGCGGCTGGTCCGGATCGGGTACACCCACGCCAACGCCACCCGCACCCTCGCCTTCGTCGGCAAGGGCATCACCTACGACTCCGGCGGCATCTCCCTGAAGCCCCCGGGGCACAACGAGACGATGAAGTGCGACATGAGCGGCGCCGCCGCCGTGTTCGCCGCCGTCGTGGCCTCGGCCAGGCTCGGCCTGGAGGTCAACGTCACCGGCTGGCTGGCGCTGGCCGAGAACATGCCCGGCGGCAACGCCACCCGCCCCGGCGACGTACTGCGCATGTACAGCGGCAAGACCGTCGAGGTGCTCAACACCGACGCCGAGGGCCGCCTGGTGCTGGCCGACGCGCTGGCCCGGGCCTCGGAGGAGGCGCCGGACGCGATCGTGGACGTGGCCACCCTGACCGGCGCCATGGTGCTGGCGCTGGGCGACGGCCGGTTCGGGATCATGTCCAACGACGACGACTTCCGTACCCGGGTGCACGCCGCCGCGCTCGCCGAGGGTGAGGACTCCTGGCCGATGCCGCTGCCCAAGCAGCTGCGCAAGACCTTCGACTCCCCCACCGCGGACATCGCCAACATGGGCGTGCGGCAGGGCGGCGGCCTGGTGGCCGGCCTGTTCCTGAAGGAGTTCGTGGGCGACGGCATCACCTGGGCGCACCTGGACATCGCCGGTCCCGCCTTCCACGAGGGCGCCCCGTTCGGCTACACCCCCAAGGGCGGCACCGGCACCGCGGTGCGCACCCTGGTCTCGCTGGCCCGGCAGACCGCGGACGGCGAGTTGCTGTGATCGGGTGAGGACCGGGTGACAGCCGGGTGAGATACGTCACTCAGGGGCTCCGGGCGCCGTGCCCGGAGCCCCTGACCACGCCCGATGGCTTTCCGGCCACTTCGGCCGAGCGGTCGGGAACGGCCGGGAATGGGCAAGGCCCGATGCTTCGCGGGCCCGGAACAAGTGCGAAGATGTTGTCTCGGCGACAGGGCCCCCTTTGAGACAAAGCGGCCGAACAGATGCCGCCGCCGATCACCGAGGACCGGCGGGGGCGCACCATGCATGGAGGACGTGACGTGGCGAACGACGCCAGCACTGTTTTCGACCTAGTGATTCTCGGCGGCGGCAGTGGCGGCTACGCGGCCGCGCTGCGCGCCGCGCAGCTCGGGCTCGACGTCGCCCTGATCGAGAAGAACAAGCTGGGGGGCACCTGTCTGCACAACGGCTGCATTCCCACCAAGGCGCTGCTGCACGCCGGTGAGATCGCCGACCAGGCACGGGAGAGCGAGCAGTTCGGTGTCAAGACCTCGTTCGAGGGCATCGACATCGCCGCCGTCCACAAATACAAGGACGACGTGATCTCCGGCCTGTACAAGGGCCTGCAGGGACTGGTCGCCTCCCGCAAGGTGACCTACATCGAGGGCGAGGGCCGGCTGTCCTCCCCCACTTCCGTCGACGTGAACGGCCAGCGGATCGAGGGCCGGCACGTGCTGCTGGCCACCGGCTCGGTGCCGCGCTCGCTGCCCGGCCTGGTCATCGACGGCAACCGGATCATCTCCTCCGACCACGCGCTGGTCCTGGACCGCGTGCCGCAGTCGGCGATCATCCTGGGCGGCGGCGTGATCGGCGTGGAGTTCGCCTCCGCGTGGAAGTCCTTCGGCACCGACGTGACGATCGTCGAGGGCCTGCCCCACCTGGTGCCGGTCGAGGACGAGAACAGCTCCAAGCTGCTGGAGCGGGCCTTCCGCAAGCGCGGCATCAAGTTCAACCTGGGCACCTTCTTCCAGAGCGCCGAGTACACCGAGACCGGCGTCAAGGTCACCCTCGCCGACGGCAAGACCTTCGAGGCGGAGGTCCTGCTGGTCGCCATCGGCCGCGGCCCGGTCTCGCAGGGCCTGGGCTACGAGGAGCAGGGCGTGGCCATGGACCGCGGCTACGTGCTGGTGGACGAGTTCATGCGCACCAACGTGCCGACCATCTCCGCGGTCGGCGACCTGGTGCCGACCCTCCAGCTCGCGCACGTCGGCTTCGCCGAGGGCATCCTGGTGGCGGAGCGCCTGGCCGGCCTGAAGGCCGTGCCGATCGACTACGACGGCGTGCCCCGGGTGACCTACTGCCAGCCCGAGGTCGCCTCGGTCGGCATCAGCGAGGCGAAGGCCAAGGAGCTCTACGGTGCCGACAAGGTCGTCACCCTGAAGTACAACCTGGCCGGAAACGGCCGCAGCAAGATCCTCAAGACCTCGGGCGAGATCAAGCTCGTCCAGGTACGCGACGGAGCCGTCGTGGGCGTCCACATGGTCGGTGACCGGATGGGCGAGCAGGTCGGCGAGGCGCAGCTGATCTACAACTGGGAGGCGCTGCCCGCCGAGGTCGCCCAGCTCATCCACGCGCACCCCACCCAGAACGAGGCGCTCGGCGAGGCCCACCTGGCCCTCGCGGGCAAGCCGCTGCACTCGCACGACTGACCCTCATCACGCCACCCCATCCGCACAGATCGTTAGGAGCAACCGCAACCATGGCGGTTTCCGTAACCCTGCCGGCGCTCGGCGAGAGCGTGACCGAGGGCACCGTCACCCGCTGGCTCAAGGCCGAAGGCGAACACGTCGAGGCCGACGAGCCGCTGCTGGAGGTCTCCACCGACAAGGTGGACACCGAGATCCCGTCCCCCGCCTCCGGCGTGCTCTCCTCGATCAAGGTCGCCGAGGACGAGACGGTCGAGGTCGGCGCCGAGCTCGCCGTCATCGACGACGGCCACGGCGCCCCCGCCGCGGCCCCCGCGCCCGCGGCCCAGGCCGCTCCGGCGCCGGCTCCGGCCCCCGCGCCGGTCCAGCCCGCGCCCACCCCCGCACCCGCCCCGGTCGCCGAGGCCCCGGCCCCGGCGCAGCCCGCCCCCGCGCAGGCGGCGGCTCCGGCCGCCCCGGCCGGCGGTGCCACCGGCACGGACGTCGTCCTGCCGGCCCTCGGCGAGAGCGTCACCGAGGGCACCGTCACCCGCTGGCTGAAGTCGGTCGGCGAGAGCGTCGAGGCCGACGAGCCGCTGCTCGAGGTCTCCACCGACAAGGTGGACACCGAGATTCCCTCGCCGGTGTCCGGCACCCTGCTGGAGATCCTGGTCCAGGAGGACGAGACGGCCGAGGTCGGCGCCCGCCTGGCGATCGTCGGCGCTGCCGGTGCCGCTCCGGCGGCGGCTCCCGCGCCCGCGGCTCCCGCCCCGGCTCCCGCGGCTCCGGCACCTGCTCCGGCCCCCGCGCCCGCCCCGGCGCAGGCCGCTCCGGCTCCGGCGGCTCCGCCCGCCCCGCCGGCGCCCGCTCCGGCCGCGCCCGCCCCGGCCCCGGCTCCCGCGGCCCCGGCCCCGGTCACCCCGGCCGCCGCCCCCGCGCCGGCCGCCGCCCAGGCCACCGAGGAAGGCGCGTACGTCACGCCGCTGGTCCGCAAGCTCGCCGCCGAGAACGGCGTCGACCTGGCGTCGGTGCGCGGCACCGGCGTCGGCGGCCGGGTCCGCAAGCAGGACGTGCTCGCCGCCGCGGAGGCCGCCAAGGCCGCCGCTGCCGCCGCGGCGCAGGCCGCTCCGGCCGCCGCTCCCCCGGCCAAGGCCGCCCCGGCGGTGTCCCCGCTGCGCGGCCAGACCGTCAAGATGACCCGGATCCGCAAGCTCATCGGCGACAACATGATGCTGGCCCTGCACTCGCAGGCCCAGCTCACCACCGTCGTCGAGGTGGACGTCACCCGCATCATGCGGCTGCGGGCCCGGGCCAAGGAGTCCTTCCTGGCCCGCGAGGGCGTCAAGCTCTCCCCGATGCCGTTCTTCGTCAAGGCCGCCGCCCAGGCGCTCAAGGCCCACCCGGTGATCAACGCCCGCCTGAACGAGCAGGAGGGCACGGTCACCTACTTCGACACCGAGAACATCGGTATCGCGGTGGACTCCGAGAAGGGCCTGATGACCCCGGTCATCAAGGGCGCCGGCGACCTGAACCTCGGCGGCATCGCCAAGAAGACCGCGGAGCTGGCCGGCAACGTCCGGTCCAACAAGATCACCCCGGACGACCTGGCCGGCGCGACCTTCACCATCAGCAACACCGGCTCGCGCGGCGCGCTGTTCGACACGGTCATCGTGCCGCCGACCCAGGCCGCCATCCTGGGCATCGGCGCCACCGTCAAGCGCCCGGTGGTCGTGGAGACCGACGAGGGCACGGTCATCGGCATCCGCGACACGACCTACCTGGCGCTGTCCTACGACCACCGCCTGGTGGACGGCGCCGACGCCGCCCGCTACCTGGGCGCGGTCAAGGAGATCCTGGAGGCCGGCGAGTTCGAGGTGGACCTCGGCCTGTAATTCCCGCCACACCGCTCGGGTACCACGTGCCCGTCGCCGAAGGCGTCGACGGCGCCCCCTGCTCCGGCCCGGTCCGGATCAGGGGGCGCCGTCGTGTCGAAACGGCCCCGAGGGCGTGTCCGGGGTGAGGCCCTGTTGCGGCGCCGTCGTATCGTCTATGTCACGCAGACCGTGAAGGAGTGCGCCCATGACGCAGCCAGTCGCTTCGCACGTGGTGGTGCACAGCCTGCGCGAGCAGATCCGCGAGCACATCCTCGAGGGGATCGTCAGCGGGCGGTGGCAGCCGGGCGAGCGCATCGTGGAGCGCAGGATCGCCGTGGAGCTGCAGGTCAGCCAGACGCCGGTACGCGAGGCGCTGCGGGAGCTGGAGACGCTGCGGCTGATCGAGTCGGCGCCCAACAAGGGCGTGCGGGTGCGCAGCCTGACGGCGGCAGACCTCAAGGAGAGCTATCCGGTGCGGGCCGGCCTGGAGGGCGTGGCGGCCGAGCTGGCCGCGCCCCGGCTGGCCGCCGACCCCTCGGCGCTGGAGCGCGAGGTGGCGGCCCTGCGGACGGCCGACCTGGTCCTGGACGGCGAGGCCCAGGTGCGGCACACGGTCGCCTTCCACCACGAGCTGGTGCGGGCCGCGGACAACGCGGTGCTGCTGCACGCCTGGGAGTCGTTGGGCATCGAGGTGTGGACCACGCTGTCGATCCGCTGGCTGAGCCCGGCACCGCGTGCCTATGCCGCCGAGCACCAGGACATCGTGGACGCTTTTTTGCGCCGCGATCCGCGGATCTGCCTGCTGCTCAAGGAGCACGTGCTGAGCTGCGCCCCCCAGGTGTGAGGATCAAGCCACCTCCGCGCCTTCCGAGTCGGTGACCGTGCGGGCCGCGCGCTCGCACTTTCCAAGGTCCAACGCGACTGACACTCCGTGCCCTTAAGGCTGACACCCCGTGCCGCCTGCGAATTTCGTCGCTTCCGCCCATTGATCGATCATCGATCGCGGCGTACCGTCAATTCCGGGGTGCCCTGTCTGCCGACGTACGAACCACCGCACTCCCCTCACCCCTCCTTCGGAAGGCGGCGACCCATGCCCAGTCAGCTCGACCAGATCCCCGACCGGGACCCGGAAGAGACCGCGGAATGGCGCGAATCGCTCGAGGCGGTCACGAAGGCCGCCGGGCCACACCGCGCGGCCTACCTGATGCAGCGCACTCTGGAGAGCGCCGCCGACCGCTCCGGTATGCCCGTACTGCTCGAAACCCCGTACATCAACACCATCCCGACCTCCGCCGAGCCGGCATATCCCGGTGACGAGGCGCTGGAGGCGCGGATCACCGCATGGAACCGGTGGAACGCCGCCGCCATGGTGACCCGCGGCAGCAAGCTCGGGCTCGGCGGCCACATCGCGACCTTCGCGTCGGCGGCCTGGCTGTACGAGACCGGCTTCGAGCACTTCTTCCACGGCAAGGACGGGGGCTCCGGCGACCAGCTCTACATCCAGGGCCACGCCTCGCCGGGCATCTACGCCCGCGCGTTCCTGGACGGCCGGCTCACCGAGGCCCACCTGGACCACTTCCGCCGCGAGGCGGGCGGCGACGGCCTGCCGTCGTACCCGCACCCGCGCCGGCTGCCCTGGCTGTGGGAGTTCCCCACCGTCTCCATGGGCCTGGGCCCGCTGTCCGCGATCTACCAGGCGCGCTTCAACCGCTACCTGGAGCACCGCGGCATCAAGGACACCTCCGGGTCGCACGTGTGGGCGTTCCTCGGCGACGGCGAGATGGACGAGCCCGAGTCGACCGCCTCCCTGGCGCTCGCCTCCCGGGAAGGCCTGGACAACCTGACCTTCGTCATCAACTGCAACCTCCAGCGCCTCGACGGCCCGGTCCGCCCCAACTTCAAGATCGTGCAGGAGCTGGAGGCGCAGTTCCGCGCCGCCGGCTGGAACGTGATCAAGTCGCTGTGGGGCGCCGCCTGGGACGAGGTGCTGGCCCAGGACACCGAGGGGGCGCTGCTGCGCCGGCTGCGGGAGACCCCGGACGCACAGTTCCAGACGTACGCCACCAAGGACGCGGCCTACGTCCGCGACCACTTCTTCGGCGCCGACCCCGCCCTGCGCGGTATCGGCACCCGGCTGGACGACGCCAAGGTGCTGGAGCTGTTCCGCGCCTCCCGGGCCGGCCACGAGCCGCGCAAGGTGTACGCGGCCTACCGCGCCGCCATGGAGCACAAGGGCGCTCCGACCGTGATCCTCGCGCAGACCGTCAAGGGCTGGACGCTGGGCGAGGGCTTCGAGTCGCGCAACGCCAACCACCAGATGAAGAAGCTCAACGGCGCGCAGTTCCGCACGATGCGTGACCTGCTGGAGCTTCCCATCCCGGACAGCGCGCTGGACGCGGACGTGGTCCCGTACTGGCACCCGGGCGAGAACTCGCCGGAGGTGCAGTACCTGCAGGAGCGCCGCGCGGCCCTCGGCGGCCTGGTGCCGGCCCGCAAGGTGGTCGCCAAACCGCTGCCGATGCCGGCCGACAAGGCGTTCAAGGCGCTGGAAAAGGGCTCGGGCGGCCAGGAGATCGCCACCACCATGGCGTTCGTCCGCCTGGTGAAGGACCTGATGCGGGAGAAGGAGACCGGCCGCCGCTGGGTGCCGGTCGTACCCGACGAGGCCCGCACCTTCGGCATGGAGTCGCTGTTCCCGTCGGCCGGCCTGTACTCGCCCAAGGGGCAGACGTACGACCCGGTGGACCGCGACCAGCTCCTGTACTACAAGGAGGCGAAGGACGGCCAGATCCTCAACGAGGGGATCACCGAGGCCGGTTCGCTCGCCGACTTCACCGCGGCGGCCACGGCGTACGCCACGCACGGCGAGCCCATGATCCCCTTCTACATCTTCTACTCGATGTTCGGCTTCCAGCGCACCGCCGACCAGTTCTGGGCGCTGGCCGACCAGCTCGGCCGCGGCTTCGTGATCGGCGCCACCGCCGGCCGCACCACCATGACCGGCGAGGGCCTGCAGCACGCCGACGGCCACTCGCACCTGCTGGCCTCCACCAACCCGGCGGCGGTCTCCTACGACCCGGCGTTCGCGTACGAGGTCGCGGTCATCGTCCGCGAGGGCCTGCGCCGGATGTACGGGCCCCAGGCCGAGGACGTCTTCTACTACCTGACGGTCTACAACGAGCCCAAGGTCCAGCCGGCGATGCCCGAGGGCGTCGAGGAGGGCATCCTCAAGGGCCTCTACCGCTACCAGCAGGCCCCGGCGATGCCGCAGGACACGCCCAGGGTGCAGCTGCTCGCCTCGGGCACGGCGATCCACTGGGTGCTGGAGGCGCAGCGGCTGCTGGCCGAGGAGTGGGGCGTGGCCGCCGACGTGTGGTCCGCGCCGTCCTGGACCGAGCTGCGGCGCGAGGCCATGGAGTGCGACGCGGCCCGGCTGCACGGCGAGGAGCGGGTGCCGTACGTGACCCGCGCGCTGGCCGGCGCGCCCGGCCCGGTGGTCGCGGTCAGCGACTGGATGCGGGCGGTGCCGGACCAGATCGCGCCGTGGGTCGACCACGACTGGACCTCGATCGGCACCGACGGCTTCGGCCTGTCCGACACCCGCGACGCGGCCCGCCGCCACTTCGGGGTGGACCCGCAGTCCGTCGCCGTCCAGGCCCTGGCGGCCCTGGCCCGGCGCGGCGAGGTCAAGCCGGAGACGGTCAAGGAAGCCGCCGAGCGGTACGGCCTGTAAAGCACCTGCACGACCAGCACGGCGAGGAAGCACCACCCGCGATCGCCGTACGGACTCGGCACGGGAGCCCGTACGGTCGCGGTACACGCTTGCCGTACCGGGTCCGGCGCGGCCGGAACCGGCACACCGGCGGCCGGGAAAGGGATTGCAGGCATCCTGGGCGAGGGGCTACCTTCCCCCGGATGCCTGCCAACCCGACCCCGCTGAACGCGCCCACGGCCGAGGACTTCCGCGCCTGGCACCGGGTGCAGTGCGCCGCGCTGGCCCACGACCGGCCGGGCGAGCCGGTCCCGTCGCAGGCCGCACTGACCGCCCGGCTGACCACCGCCGGCGCGGGCAGCCGCATGGTGCTGTGGCTGGTGCGCGGGCCGGGCGAGGAGGCGGTGGCCACCGCCACGCTGCGGCTGTTCGAGGACCCGGGACGCAGCCACCTGGCCGAGGTGGACGTCACGGTCCACCCCGCCCACCGGCGGCTCGGCACCGGCTCCCGGCTGCTGTCCACGCTCACCGAGGCCGCGGCCGGCGCGGGCTGCCGCAGCATGGTCGCCGAGGTGATGGCCGGTACCCCGGGCGAGGGATTCCTCGCCACCCGTGAGTTCGTGCCGGTGCTGCGGCTGACCTGGCAGCTCCTGACCCTGGAAGAGGTCCCCGACCGGATCAGGAAACTGCCCGACGTCGCCCACCACGGTTACCGGCTGGCCTTCTGGGAGGGCGAGGTCCCCGGTCACCTCGCCGACTCCTTCGCCCGCGCCCACGCGAGCATGGCCGACATGCCCACCGGCGACATGGACACCGGCGAGCTGGACTGGGACCCGGAGCGGGTACGGCAGGCCGCGCGCGTGGTCGCCGCCCGCGGCGAACGGCTGCTGACCGTGGCCGCGCTCAGCGAGGCCGACCACTCGGTGGCCGGCTTCACCGAACTCGTCCTGCCCGCCGACCGCTCGCCGCGCGCCCAGCAGTACGGCACCGCGGTGCTGCCCGTCCACCGCGGCCACGGCCTCGGCCTGTGGGTGAAGTCGGAGATGCTGCGCCGGGTTCGCGACCACTTCCCGTCCATCACCCACATCCAGACCGACAACGCCGACGACAACCGGCACATGCTGGCCGTCAACACCGCGCTGGGCTTCCGGCCGCTGCGGCGCACCGTGGAGTACCAGCTCAGGCTGGCCGAGGGCTGAGCCGCCGGTCGCGTTCCAGGAGCGTCCGGGGGCGCGAGCCCGCGGGACGGCGTGCGGTTGCGCGGGGTTGCGCGATCTCACGGGATGTCACCGTGCGTACGGGCGCGCGGTAACGACACGGCCGCATCCGGGGCGCCGCGCGTGCACGAGGCGGGTGGCACACGGGAAGCTGTACGCGTGATGGACGAGACGGAGTTCTGGGAGATCGTCGACAGTACGCGCGAGGCCGCGGACGGCGATCCGGAGGACCATGCCGACCTGATGATCGAGCGGCTGGCCCAGCTCGACCCGGATGCCGTGACGGACTTCGCGCGGCACTTCGAGACCCGCTTCGTCCGCGCCTACCGGTGGGACCTGTGGGGCGCGGCCGACATCATGCTGGGCGACGCGGACGACGAGTCCTTCGACTACTTCCGCTGCTGGCTGATCGGCCAGGGCCGGCCGGTCTTCGAGGGCGCCCTGCACTCCCCGGACGACCTGGCGGACCTGGTGCCGGACTTCGACCCGGAGACCGACGGCGACGCGGAGGACCTCGGGTACGCGGCCGACGAGGCGTACGAACAGCTCACCGGCGTCCGGCTGCCGGACCTGGAGATCCCGCAGCCGGCCGGGCCCGAGGGCGCCTCGCTGGACTTCGACGACGAGGCGGCGATGGCCGCGCGTTTCCCGAAGCTGTGGGGGCGCTTCGGCTGACGCCCCTTGCCCGGCCGCGGGCCGTTCCCCCGGGTCGCCCGGTGATCGGCGGCGGGCACAATGGTGACCATGCGCATCGCAGTCTCCGGCGCCTCCGGGCTGATCGGCTCCGCCCTGACCGCCTCGCTGGCGGCCGACGGCCACGAGGTCGTCCACCTGGTCCGGCGCGAGCCCCGCACGCCCGCCGAGGTCCGCTGGGACCCCATGGCGGGCACCGTGGACACCACCGGCCTGGCCGGGTGCGAGGCGGTGGTCCACCTCGCCGGCGCGGGCGTCGGGCAGCGGCGCTGGACCGAGGCGCGCAAGAAGGTGCTCCGGGACAGCCGCGTACTCGGCACGGCCGCGATCGCCCGCGCGGCGGCCGCCCTGGACCCGCGGCCCCGCGTGCTGGTGTGCGGCAGCGCCATCGGCTACTACGGCGACACCGGCGACGCCTGGGTGGACGAGGACAGCCCCAAGGGGACGGGTTTCCTGGCCGATCTCGTACGGGACTGGGAGGCCGCGGCCGATCCGGCCCGGGCGGCCGGCATCCGTACCGTGCACACCCGTACCGGCCTGGTGGTCGCCCGCAGCGGGGGCGCCTGGGCCCCCCTCTTCCCGATCTTCCGGGCCGGCCTCGGCGGCCGCCTGGGGAGCGGCCGCCAGTTCTGGAGCTTCATCGCGCTGCGGGACGAGATCGCCGCCATCCGCCACGCGATCACCACCGAGTCCCTGTCCGGCCCGGTCAACCTCACCGCGCCCGAGCCCCTCACCAACCGCGAGATCACCGCCGCCATGGGCAGGGCCCTGCATCGCCCCACCCTCGCCGCCGTCCCCGCCCCCGTCCTCCGCCTCGCCCTCGGCGAATTCGCCGGCGACGTCCTCTCCAGCCAGCGGGTTCGCCCCCGGCGGCTCCTCGACTCCGGCTTCGCCTTTTCCTTCCCGCACATCGACGAGGCCATCTCCGCCGCCCTCGACCCCGCCCTGCCCGGGCCGGGCGGCAAGGGCTGGCCCCCTTCGGAGGCCGGGCCGGAAGAGGACGAGCACTGAGGCGGGCGGTTCGCCGGGAGTAGTCAGGGGCGCGGGGAACTGCGCGCTCGGCCAGTGACGGCCGGTGGTCCGGAGACGGCAGCAACAGCCCCTTCGGGCCGGTGACGACCCGCGGCCCGGTGGGGGTACCCCCAGGCCGAAGGCTCTGGGGGAGGGCTGGTCGCGCCCACGCGGCGCCAGCCGCATATCAACCACAGCCCCGCGCCCCGGCGGGGGGCTCCCGGCGAACCGCCCGCCGCCAAGCGGGCCCAGGGGTACCCCCGGCGAACCGCGTGGCGCCAGGCGGCCCCGTGTGCAAGCCCAAGCCGGGGCGAACCCGGGTGATCCGGCGGGCGTGACGTACCCCTGACAAGGGCATGCCCATACCGCGGGGAACGGACCCGAGGGAGGGGCATCGTGCTCTCACCTGCTCGCCGGCGCTCTGGGCCGGCAGCCGCGGACGTGGTCGTGATCGGCGCGGGACTCGCCGGTCTGTCCGCGGCTCACCATCTGATCGCCGCGGGCCTCACCGTCACCGTCCTGGAGGCCGCCGACCGCGTCGGCGGCCGGATGACCACGGACACGGTGGACGGTTTCCGGCTCGACCGCGGCTCGCACCTGATCAACTCCGCCTACCCCGAGCTGGCCCGCACGCCTGGGCTGCACGGGCTGCGGCTGGCCCCGCTGGCACCCGGCGCGCTGGTACGGGCCGCCGGGCGCAGTCACCGGGTCGGCCGGCCGCTCGCCCTGCGCCCGGGCTTCGGCCCGCTCGGCTCCACTCTCGACAAGGCCCGGCTCGCGTCGGCCCTGGGCCGGCTGGCGGCAACCCCGCCGGCCCGGCTCGCCGCCCGCGCCGAGACCACCGCGGCGCACGCGCTGGCCGCGCGCGGCCTCGCCCCCCGGACCGCCGACGCCTACCTGCGGCCGTTGCTGGCCGCGCTGCTGTGCGACCCGGATCTGAACACGTCCAGCAGGGTCGCCGACCTGGTGCTGCACGGCTGGGCCCGGGGCCGGGTGTGCCTGCCGGTCTCGGGCGCCGCGCTGCTGCCCGAACGGCTGGCGGCCGCGCTGCCGCCGGGCACCGTACGGCTCGGCGTGCGGGCCACGCACGTCGAGGTCAGCGCGGTCCGTACCGAGGACGGCGACGAACTGGCCTGCCGCGGTGTGGTGGTGGCCACCGACGCGCGCTCGGCCGGCGCGCTGCTGCCGGGTCTGCGGGTGCCCGCCTTCCACCAGGTGACGGTGGTCCACCACGCGGCCCCGGAACCACCGCTGCGCGAACCCGTGCTCGTACTCGACGCCGACCGCGGCGGGCCGGTCTCCCACACCTTCCCGGCCAGCGCGATCGACCCGACCCGCGCCCCGGCCGGACGGGCCCTGGTCACCTCCGTCCTGCTCGGGCCGCCCCCGGAGGGCGACGCCGACAAGGCGGTCCGCGACCACCTGGCCGAGTTGTACGGGACCTCCACCGGTTCCTGGGAACTGCTCGCCGTGCGCACCGACCCCGACGCCGTCCCGGCCATGCCGGTCCCCCACGACCTGCGCCGGCCGGTCCGCCTCCTCACCGGCCTCTACGTCTGCGGCGACCACCGCACCACCAGCACCGTCCAGGGCGCCCTCCTCTCCGGCCGCCGCGCCGCCCGGGCCGCCGCCCACGACCTCGCCCTCCGTCGTCCCCCGACCCGCCCGGCCCCCGACCCCGCTCCGACCCCGGCCGAAGCCGCCGTCTGATCGCACGAGGGCACCCCGATCTGTTTCGAGGGGCACCCCGGCCCGACCCCGGAGCCTGGGTGCCCCTCGACGCGGCCCGCACCGCGATCGCGCGGCTTCCGGGCGCCCCAGGAGAACGCCACCGCGCGAGGGGAGCGAGCCACACCTCCGAAAACCGGGCCCGAGCCCGGAAAAGGCCACGCCGAACAAAGTGGCCCGAGACATTCCGGCACCCCCGTGATGGGCTGCGCACATGCACGAGCTGCTGGCCCGCGACCTCGAACACCTTCCCGACCTGCTCGGCCTGACGACGGATCAGGCCGTACGCTTCCTGGCCGACTTGGCCGAGCGCCCGGTCGCCCACCGGACCGCCCCGCCCGGAGAGGGCCAGGGACTGCCGCAGGCGGGGCTGGGCCTGGAGAAGGCACTGGCCGAGCTCGCCCGCCGCTGGGAGCCGGGCCTCTCCGCGAGCGCGGGCCCCCGCTACCTGGGGTTCGTGACCGGCGGCGCCACCCCCGCGGGGATCGCGGGCGACTGGCTGACGGCGGCGTACGACCAGAACGTCTCGTCCGCCGGCGACTCGTCGGCCTCCGATCTGGAGAAGGAAACGGTCCGCTACCTGCGCGAGCTGGTGGGCCTGAGCGAGGACCACGGCGGGGCGTTCGTCAGCGGCGCCACCATGTCGAACACGGTGGGCCTGGCGATCGCCCGGGAATGGGTGGGCGAACAACGCGGAGTACAGGTGTCGGCCGCGGGTCTGGCCGCCCTGGGCCGGGTGACCGTGCTGTCCGGCACCCCGCACTCCAGTGTCGGGAAGGCGCTGTCGGTGCTGGGCCTGGGCCGTACGGCGCTGCGTACGGTGGCGACACTGCCGGGCCGGGAGGCGGTCGACGTCGAGGCGCTGGCCGCCGCCCTGGCGGAGCTGGACGGCGCGCCGGCCATCGTGGTGGCGAACGCGGGCACGGTGAACACCGTCGACTTCGACGACCTGCGGGCGGTGGCGGCACTGCGCGACCGGTTCCCGTTCTGGCTGCACGTGGACGCCGCGTTCGGCGCATTCGCCGCGCTCTCCCCGGCGCACGCGCACCTGACGGACGGGCTGGACCTGGCCGACTCCGTCTGCGTGGACCTGCACAAGTGGCTGAACGTGCCCTATGACGCGGCCGTGCAGTTCACCCGCCGCCGCGATCTGCAGACGGCGGTGTTCCACAACGAGTCGCCGTACCTGGGCGCCCCCTCCCCCGCCGATCCGGATTTCCTGCACCTGACGCCGGAGAACTCCCGCCGGCTGCGCGCCCTGCCGGCCTGGCTGACGCTGGCCGCGTACGGCGCCGCGGGCCACGGAGAGATCGTCGTCCGCAACGCCGAGTGCGCCGCCGCCCTGGCCGACACCATTGCCGCGGGTTCCGCCTTCCGTCTGCTGGCCCCGGCCCGCCTCAATGTCGTCTGCTTCACCCTTGCCGACGACCCGACGCCGGAGCGGCTGGCCGCCCTGCGCGCGGCGGTCACCGATTCGGGCGAGGCGTTCCTGACCCCCACGGTGTACGCGGGGGTGCCCGCGCTGCGGGCCGCCTTCTCCAACTGGCGCACGACGCGCGCGGACGTCACGCGGGTGGCCATGGCGCTGGCCACCGCCGCGGCCGGGCTGGACTGATCCCTCCGATCCTCCTCAGCGGGGCAGGGCGGCGCAGCGTTCCTGGAAGACGCGGGCCGCTGCGGCGTCGCGGAAGGGTTCCAGCCGCCGCCCGAAGTCGCGTACGTACTCCGCGGCGCGCACCGACCGCATCTCGGCGGCCTGCTGGGCGACGTCGATGCCGTGCGCGCAGGCGGCGTCGAGTTCGCCGAGGCCGAGCCGGGCGGTGGCCAGGACCGTACGGCAGAACAGGCGGCTGCGGACGTACGCGGCGGGGCGTAATTGCAGGCAGCGCTCGGCGTGCTGGGCGGCGGCCCGGTACTGCTGGAGGTCGCGGTGGCAGTGCGCGAACTCGTCGGCGAGTTGGGCCTCGTCGAAGAAGCGGGCCCAGGTGGGCACCTCGTCGCCGGGGCGGGCGGCGGACAGGGCGCGTTCGGAGCGGGCCAGGGCGGTGGCGCAGGCGCGGGATTCGCCGATCAGTCCGTGGCCGCGCGCCTCCGCGGCGTGCAGCAGCGCCTGGACCACGGCGGGGGCGGCGCTGCCGACGCCCTGCTGGGCGACCCGGGCGAGCTGGACCGCCTCGCGGCCGTGCCCGAGGTAGACGGCCTGGCGGCTCATGGTGACCAGCACATAGCTGCCGTGGACCCGGTCCCCGGCGGCCTGGGCGAGCCGCAGTGCCTGGACGTAATAGCGCTGGGCGAGCCCGTGCGCCCCGATGTCGTACGAGGTCCAGCCGGCGAGCCGGGTGAGTTCGGCGACGGCCGCGAACAGGCGGCGGCCGACCGCCTCGCCGTAGTCGCCGCGCAGCATGGGCTCCGCCTCGTACTCCAGGTAGCGGACCAGGGCCTGGCGGGCGTGGCCGCCGCCGAAGGCGTGGTCCAGGCTGCGGAAGAGGTCGCCGACGGCGCGGACGGCGGCCACGTCCCCGGCGCCGACCCGCAGCCGCGATCCGGTGGCCCGGCCGGGCGGGGAGACGGGCACGGTCTCGGCGTCGGCCGCCATGGCGCCGCGGCTCTGGGCGGGCACCCTGGGCGCGGTGTCGGCCGGCGTACGGGCCACGGTGTCGTCGGCGCGCCCGATCAGCCAGTCGCGGCTGGGCACGACCAGCCCGGCGGGGGTGAACGCGATCTTCCGCAGCTCCGCCTGGTGGCCGGTGTCCTTGCGCCACAGTCCGCTGACGATGTCCACGGCCTCTTCGGGGGAGGCCGCGTATTCCAGGCCGGCGTAGACCGGGGCGCAGTCGTCCAGGCCCAGGTCGCGGGCGGAAAGGCGGCGGCCGAGCCGCTGGGTGAACACCTCGGCGATCAGCGCGGGGGTGGTGCCGCGCGGCTGCTGCCCGCGCAGCCAGCGGGTCACCGACGTCTTGTCGTACCGCAGGTCCAAGCCGTGTTCCATGCCGAGCTGGTCGACGCGGCGGGCGAGCCCGGCGTTGGAGAAGCCGGCCTCGGCGATCAGCGAGGCGAGCCGGCTGTTGGGCCGGGTGGCGGTGCGGGAGGCGCGGTCCGGGTCTGCGGGGCGCCCGCGCGGCAGTTCGGCGCCCGGCGGCAGGTCGGTGCGGTCCGGGGTGTGCGGCATGGAACGGTCCGTCATCGGCGGTACGGCCACTTCCTCGTGGGGGTGTGATGGCCGTGAATGTAACTTTCCGTGCCGAGAAGCTCACCGTAAGAGCCGTATATTCGCCTGAATGGGCTACAACCGACTCAGGTCGGGGCAGGTGGTCGACCGTCCGCGCCGGCAGCCCGGATCAGGTTGTCCACAGCCCCCGGTGGGCGCGCGCGTGTGCCGCCGTACAGTGATTGAGGCGCACATTCATCGGGCGCGCGGGACTGCGGAGGAGTCGTCGTGAGTGATCTGCACTTCGTGCACCTGGGGTTCGGGGCCGATGCCGTCGAATACCAGGAGGCCTGGCAGGAGCAGCGCAGGGTGCATGCGGCGCGGTTCACCGACGAGGTGCCCGACACCTGTCTGCTGCTGGAGCACCCGCCGGTGTACACCGCGGGGCGCCGGACGGTGGACAGCGAGCGGCCGCTGGACGGCACTCCGGTGATCGACGTGGACCGGGGCGGCAAGATCACCTGGCACGGCCCGGGGCAGCTGGTGGGCTACCCGATCCTGAAGCTGCCGCGGCCGGTGGACGTGGTGGCGCACGTACGGCGGCTGGAGGACGCGCTGATCCGGGTGTGCGCGGACTTCGGCCTGGAGACCACCCGGGTCGAGGGCCGGTCCGGCGTGTGGGTGCTGGGCGACCCGGTGGAGCGGCGGGGCGGCTCCGGGCTGACCCTGGACTTCGACCCGCGGCTGGCCGACGAGGAGTTCGACCCGCGGCTGAGCGGCCCGGAGTACGCGCCGTCCAACGCCGGCCAGCGGGGCGAGGACCGCAAGCTCGCCGCGATCGGCATCCGGGTCGCCAAGGGCGTCACCATGCACGGCTTCTCGCTCAACTGCAACCCGGACAACACCTGGTTCGACCGGATCGTGCCGTGCGGGATCCGGGACGCGGGTGTCACGTCGCTCTCGGCGGAGCTGGGCCGCGAGGTCACCGTCGCCGAGGTGCTGCCGGTGGTGGAGAAGCACCTGACCGCGGTGCTGACCACCGCCGTGCCGCTGCCCCGCGCGGTCTGAGCCGGCCGCAGGGCCGCCACGGCCCCCGGGCCCGGTCCGCGCCCCGGCCGGAGCGCGGACGGGAATGCCCCACGGGGGCCGCCGGTTGAAACGGTCACGGTGAAAACCGGTGCTGGGCCATATGAATCACGGGCGTACCCTGGGGTTCGCCGAAGAATCGAAGTCGTAGGGAGCCGGTCGTGTCCGCAGTAGCGCCAGACGGACGCAAGATGCTGCGCCTGGAGGTCCGTAACAGCCAGACCCCCATCGAGCGCAAGCCCGAGTGGATCAAGACCCGGGCGAAGATGGGCCCCGAGTACACGCAGATGCTGGGGCTGGTCAAGAGCGAGGGGCTGCACACCGTCTGTCAGGAAGCCGGCTGCCCCAACATCTTCGAGTGCTGGGAGGATCGCGAGGCGACCTTCCTGATCGGCGGCGACCAGTGCACCCGCCGCTGCGACTTCTGCCAGATCGACACCGGCAAGCCGCAGGCGCTCGACCGCGACGAGCCGCGCCGGGTCGGCGAGTCCGTGGTCACCATGGACCTGAACTACGCCACGATCACCGGTGTCGCCCGCGACGACCTGCCCGACGGCGGTTCCTGGCTGTACGCGGAAACGGTCCGGCAGATCCACGCGATGACCGCCGACCGGGCCGACGGGCGTACCAAGGTCGAGCTGCTCATCCCCGACTTCAACGCCGAGCCCGCCCAGCTCGCCGAGGTCTTCGGCGCCCGCCCCGAGGTGCTGGCGCACAACGTGGAGACGGTGCCGCGCATCTTCAAGCGGATCCGCCCGGCGTTCCGCTACGAGCGGTCGCTCGAGGTCATCACCCGGGCCCGCGAGGCCGGGCTGGTCACCAAGTCCAACCTGATCCTGGGCATGGGCGAGGAGCGGGCCGAGATCAGCCAGGCGCTGCGGGACCTGCACGAGGCCGGCTGCGAGCTGATCACCATCACCCAGTACCTGCGGCCGAGCGTGCGGCACCACCCGGTGGAGCGGTGGGTGAAGCCCGCGGAGTTCGTGGAGCTGCGCGAGGAGGCCGAGCAGATCGGCTTCGCCGGTGTGATGTCCGGGCCGCTGGTCCGCTCCTCCTACCGGGCCGGCCGGCTGTTCCAGCAGGCCATGGAGCGCCGCGCGCAGCAGGTCACGGCGGGCTGAGACAGCCGTTGGGCCGGCTGCCGAAGCCGGCCACGACGGCCGGGTGACCGCTGCGTGCGACGGTCCCTTGCGACGGTTACGGGTGCGGCCGGCCGGGCGATTTCGTCCGGCCGGCCGTGTCCTGCGCGGCGCCGCCGCTTCTGCGGGGTGGCGCTTTCATGTGAGATTGACCGACTGGTCACCGACTGGTAACACCGTGTGTCAAGACTGCTTTCGGCACACAGCCATTTCCGCTGCCTTTTGAGCATTCGCTGAACATCAAGGGGGCGCCATGTCACCCGAGCCCGCCCGCACCGCCCGTCCGCTCCGCGCGGCCCACCCGTACCCGCACATGCCGGTCACCGGGGCGCTTCGCGCGGTCGAATCCTTTCTGCTGCGCGCCGGCCAGCAGACCGCCCGCCGCAACGCCTGGGCCGCCGTGGTCGCCGACCGGCAGCGCGCCCGGGACCGCCGCGAGGCGGAGCACGAGATGGCCGCGCTGGTCCGGGCCGGCCACGGGCCCGAGCTGACCCCGGGCGCGGGGTCGTAACCGCGCCTTCCCGGTTGCCGTAACGTTCCGCCTCCGGCCCGCCGCGCACCCGGTCACCGTGACGGTGGACCGCCAGGCCACGTATCCTGTGCGCATGGCGAGGAAGGAACCATCCGAGAACCCTGGGCGGCTGTCGCAGATCGTTCAGACCTACAAGATGACCCGACAGGCCGATCCGCGGATCGGGCTTGTCATCGCGGGGGTGGGAGTCGTCACCTTCGGTGTCATCCTCGCCCTCGGCTTCGTGATCGGGCACCCGATCTACGCCGGCATCCTGGGCATCCTGCTGGCCGCGCTGGCGATGGCGGTCGTCTTCGGGCGCCGCGCCGAGCGGGCCGCGTTCGGCCAGCTCGAGGGGAAGCCGGGTGCCGCGGCGGCGGTCCTGCAGAACGTGGGCCGCGGCTGGACCGTCACTCCCGCGGTGGCGATGAACAAGAGCCAGGACGTGGTGCACCGCGCGGTCGGCAAGGCCGGCGTCGTCCTGATCGGTGAGGGGAATCCCAACCGGGTCAAGGGGCTGCTGGCCGCCGAGAAGCGGAAGGTCGCACGCGTCGTGTTCGACGTGCCGGTGCACGATTACATCGTGGGTGACGGGGAGGGCGAGCTCTCCCTGAAGAAGGTCCGCAGCACGCTGCTGCGGCTGCCGCGGACGCTGAGCGGGCCGAAGACGACGGAAGTGAACGACCGGCTCAAGGCGCTGGGCGATCTTATGAGCAATATGCCGATTCCGAAGGGGCCCATGCCGCGAGGGATGCGGATGCCCAAGGGGCGCTGAGCTCGACCTGTGCGACGTTTGCGAGGGGCACCCTGGATCCGTCCGGGGTGCCCCTCGCTGTCGTTGCCGGATCGTCCGCGGCCCGTTGTTTCTCGCGCCCACGCGGCGCCGGCCGCATATCGAAGGCAGCCCCGCGCCCCTGAATAGTGCGGGCACCCGCGCCCCTGGCGGGGCGCTTCTCAGATGCGGATCTCCACCGACCGGGCTGCCTTGTCGTGGAGGCCGCGGGAGTCGCGGTCCCAGATGACGGCGGGGACGAAGAGGGCCAGGAGGAGCGTTCGCAGAAGGATTGCGCCGAGGCCGAGGCGGTTGCCGTCGAGGCGGACGACGCGCAGGCCGAGGAGGCGCTTGCCCGGGGTGCTGCCCAAGAGGAGGAGGGAGATCACGGACAGGACGGCGAAGACGAGGAGGGCCCAGGAGTTGGCGGCGCGGGCGTCACGGTGCGCGATCAAGCCGTATGCGATCAGCACGCTCAGCAGCCAGTCGATGAGCACGGCCGCCAGGCGGCGGCCGACGGGGGCGATGGACCCCGGCCCGTCCTTGGGCAGCCCCAGGCGTTCGCCGCGGTACCCGAACTCCACACCCATCCGCTCGGCCGCCGCGCGCGGCCCGGACAGCCATGATCCGATTGCATCCCTGTTGTCCACGCGTCAACGGTAACCCGCGGCGGGTCGGGGGTTACCGTACGGGTGGCCGCCGGGCCCTGGACCGCGCCGGGCCGCTGGCGCCGCGGTTAACACCCACGAAACAAATGGGTCATGCTGGAGAAATCCCCGGTCCCTATGGTCGGGCCCAGTGTGGCCCACCGCACTGGCCGCACAACAAGACACATCCCGACCCCCTGGGCCGGGCCTAGGAGGAGTTGGATGTTCCAGAACGCCGACGACGTCAACAAGTTCATCGCGGACGAGGACGTCAAGTTCATCGACGTGCGGTTCTGTGACCTGCCCGGCATCATGCAGCACTTCACGGTGCCGGTCTCGTCGTTCGACCCGACCGAGCAGCTTGCCTTCGACGGCTCGTCCATCCGCGGCTTCCAGGCCATCCACGAGTCGGACATGGCGCTGCGCGCCGACCTCTCCACGGCCCGCGTCGACCCGTTCCGCAAGGACAAGACGCTCAACATCAACTTCTTCATCCACGACCCGATCACCGGCGAGGAGTACAGCCGGGACCCGCGCAACGTGGCGAAGAAGGCCGAGGCGTACCTCGCGTCCACCGGGATCGCGGACACCGCGTACTTCGGCCCCGAGGCGGAGTTCTACGTCTTCGACAGCGTCCGCTTCCAGACCTCGCAGAACGAGTCGTTCTACCACATCGACTCCGAGGCCGGCGCCTGGAACACCGGCGCCCTGGAGGACAACCGCGGCTACAAGGTCCGCTACAAGGGCGGCTACTTCCCGGCCCCGCCGGTGGACCACTTCGCCGACCTGCGCGCCGAGATCACCCTGGAGCTGGAGGCGGCGGGCCTGCAGGTCGAGCGCCAGCACCACGAGGTGGGCACCGCGGGCCAGGCGGAGATCAACTACAAGTTCAACACGCTGCTGGCCGCGGCCGACGACCTGATGCTGTTCAAGTACATCGTCAAGAACGTCGCGTGGCGCAACAACAAGACCGCGACCTTCATGCCCAAGCCGATCTTCGGTGACAACGGCTCCGGCATGCACGTCCACCAGTCGCTGTGGCAGTCGGGCTCCCCGCTGTTCTACGACGAGGCGGGTTACGCGGGCCTGTCGGACACCGCCCGCTACTACATCGGCGGCATCCTCAAGCACGCCCCGTCTCTGCTGGCCTTCACCAACCCGACGGTGAACTCGTACCACCGCCTGGTGCCGGGCTTCGAGGCCCCGGTGAACCTGGTGTACTCGCAGCGCAACCGCTCCGCGGCGATGCGCATCCCGATCACCGGGTCGAACCCGAAGGCCAAGCGCGTGGAGTTCCGCGCCCCGGACTCCTCCGGCAACCCGTACCTGGCCTTCTCGGCGCTGCTGCTGGCCGGTCTGGACGGCATCAAGAACAAGATCGAGCCGGCCGAGCCGATCGACAAGGACCTCTACGAGCTGGCCCCCGAGGAGCACGCGAACGTTCCCCAGGTGCCGACCTCCCTCCCGGGGGTCCTCGACTCCCTCGAGGCGGACCACGAGTTCCTGCTCCAGGGCAATGTCTTCACGGCGGACCTGATCGAGACCTGGATCGACTTCAAGCGCACCAACGAGATCGCTCCCCTCCAGCTCCGCCCGCACCCGCACGAGTTCGAGCTCTACTTCGACGTGTGATCCAGCCGCAGGTCAGAGTGGGTTTCCACTCTCCTGGGCCGACCGTGGGCCGTGGGCCGCAGCCTCCCATCGTGGAAGCTGCGGCCCGCGGCCGTTTGCGGGGTCAGCCGAAGGGCAGGGGGTGGTCCGGGTGGTCGAGCCAGGGGTGGGGGGTGCCGTCGGGGGCGACGGTGAGGCCGAAGCGGGTGAGAGCGGGGCTGCCCTGGGAGGACCACCAGGTCAGGGCTTGCTCGACCTCGTCCCACAGGCGGCGGGGGCCGGACTGGTGGACCGTGGACCAGGGCCGGCCGGTGCGGAAGTCGACGGCGGCCCAGGAGCGGGTGCGCAGGTCGAAGAACCAGGCCCGGGACGCGTTCGGGCCGGTCGGGTTGACGACGTGGGCGCAGTCGGGCACGCACAGGCCGGTCACGAACCGCGCGGGCTCGTAGCGGTCGCCCAGGTCCGCCCGGGTGAGCTTGGTCCGGGACACGTCGGCGTCGCCGGGGAAGGCGGGGACGTGCTCGTGGAAGCGGTCCCAGTCCAGGCGCTGGGCCCGCAGCTTCATGAACTCGACCATGGACCGGAAGGTGCCCGAGGCGCTGCCGTCCTCGGCGACGGTCAGCCGGACCAGGGCGTCCTGGTCGCTGTAGTGGGTGCCCCACGGCGCCAGGATCACCCCGCCGGGCCTGGTCTGCGCGAGCCAGCTCGGCGGCAGGGCCCGTACGCCCGCCGTGGCGATCACCCGGTCGTACGGTGCTCCCTCCGGCCAGCCCGCCGCGCCGTCGCCGAGGACCACCTCCGGGCTGAGCCCCGCGCGCTTCAGGGCCGCGCGGGCCCGCTCGGCCACCGCCGGGTCGATCTCGACGCTGACCACATTGGCGTCGCCCAGCCGGTGGGCCAGCAGCGCGGCGTTCCACCCGGTACCGGTGCCGATTTCCAGCACCCGCATGCCGGCCCCGGCCGCCAGGTCGCGGAGCATGACGGCCACCACGTAGGGCATGCTCGCCGAGCTGGTCGCCACCGTGCCCGGCTCGGTGCCCTCGTGCTCCCCGTCGTCCCACTGGGTGACCACCGGCACGTCCGCGTACGCCGTGCGCTCCCACGTTTCGGGGTCCTCGCCCCGCGAGACCGGCACGCTCCGGCCGGTCGTCATGTCGTACGGCCAGATCAGGTCCGGCAGGAACAGCGCCCGCGGAACCGCCCCGAACGCCCCGGCCCACTCGGGTGTCAGGGCGCCGGCCTCGAGGAGCAGCCGCGCCAGCTCGTCACCGGCGCGGCCCTCCTCCTCGTGCGTGAGCGTCACTTGCGGTGCTTCCCGTCGCCCTCGGGGCTGCCCCCGTCCGGCGACGGCGGGGCGGGCGGCGTCCACGGCTGCCCCGGCAGCCCGTCCCCGCCGTCCTCGTCGCCTCCGCGCCCCACAACCGGTGCTGTCATTCCCGGGCCTCCCTCGACTCGTCCGGAACCCGTCGGGCGGTGCCGCCGGACGGGGCTGTCACCAGGACGCTACGGTGCGGTGTTTCTCTTTCCGGGCCGTGTTTCTCCTTGTTTCCGATTCAGCCCGCACTGATTCCCGAGGTTCCTCACGGCACGTCAAGTTGGGCCCGGGCGCGGGTGATCAGGCGGTGGGCCTGGGCGCCGTAGACGGCGGATTCGTTGAGGGTGTCCCACACCCGCAGGTACAGGGCCACGTCGTCGGCGGAGTCCAGCCACAGTTCGGCGTGCCAGTCCTCCACGATGACCAGGCGTTCGTCGTACACCCAGAACCCGTTGGCCGGCGGGATACGCATGCGGGCGGCGAGCGGCACGATGCCCAGCTCGACCGTGTCGAGGCCGATCACGCCGCTGAGCCGGTCGAGTTGGGCGGCGAGGACCGAGGGTGGGCACACGCGGGCGAGCAGGGCGCTTTCGCCCATGACGATCCGGTAGCGCCGGCCCGGCCGGTACAGCGTCTCCTGGCGCCGGAGTCGGGCGCGCACGGCATCCTCGACGTCCCGCACGGACTGCTGCAGGTCGGCGTACGCGCTGAACACCGCCCGCGCGTAGTCCGCGGTCTGCAGGACCCCGACGACCATCGCGTCTTCCCAGGCCCGCAGCACCATGGACCGCTCGTACTCCGCATTCAGCGCGTCCTGTACGGGGCGGTGGCCCGCGGCGAGCTGTCGGCGCCAGGACCGGTACGCCGACTCCAGGCCGCGCAGCCGGCCTTTGAGCTCCTCGGCCGTCTCGGGCCGGCGGACTCCTGCCGCCCACAGTTCCAGGTCGGCAGGGGTCGCGGTCTGCTTCGCGTTCTCCAGCTTCGACACCTTCGACGGCGCCCAGCCGCACGCCTGCGCGAGCTGCCGTACGGTGAGCCCGGCGTCACGGCGCAGTTCGCGCAAGCGCTGGCCGAGGGCGATGCGGCCCTGCTGGAAATCGGTGGTCACTCAGCGGACGGTACCGGCTCGTACTGGTCGAACGGGGCGGCCCGGTGCCAGGCGGCGTCCCGGACCTGGCAGTAGGCGACGACCTCGGTCGGGTTGGTGATCAGGTCGATGCCGGTCAGGTTGTCGTCCTGGTCGAAGGCGAGCAGGGCGACCACCCGGGAATCGAAGATCCAGAAGTCCTCGGCGGGCAGCCGCAGTCCCTCGGCGTCGGCCCGGCGCAGGACGCGGATGGTCTCGCCTACCGCGGTGTTGCGGCGGGCGTTGTCGAGCAGGTAGAGCTGCCCGGGCGTGGCCGGTTCGTCGACGATCCGGACGCGTTCGACGCGCTTGCCCAGCGCGGTCTGCTCACGCCGCTCGACGCACCACGGATCGTCGAGGTCCCAGGTGACGGTCTCGCCACGCGCGAACTGGGCGTAGGTGTCGGTGATCTCGTCGGAGGCGTATCGGCGGCGGGTCTCCAGACGCCACGCGGTGTGCCGGAACGCGGTGAACATGGCGTCGAAGTCGGCGAACGTGACGGGCTCGCGCGTGGGGATCGCCTCCTTGGGGCCGAAGTTGGCGAGCAGAGCCCGGGGCACGACGACCGCCGTCTCGTCGTCGGCCAGGTGCCGGAGCTGGGCGAGGTCGTCCCGGTCGACGTGCAGGCCCTGTACGACGTAGTCACCGGTGGCGGTGTCCTCGTACAGGGTGGGACAGCCGTTGTTGCCGGAGTTGGTACCCACCATCCTGAGCTTGCGGGGCATCGTCCTCTCCTCCCACCGGCGCCGCGCCGGTCCGTCTCCGCACGGTAGCCCGGTGATCAAGAAACACGGCAGAAGGTCCGGTCGCGCCCCCGGCCCGCGCCCCGCCCGGCCCCGCACCTCACATCCCCGGCTCGTCCCCCGTACAGCCCGGCACGAAGGCGTCACAACGCCCACATGCTCACGGATCAGGAGGGAACACTCCCCGTCACCACGCATCACACACGTGAAGCACGCATCGCACACGTCAAGGGGGACCCGGACATGCACACCCGCACCAGTTTGGCCGCCGTCGGGCTGATCGCCGCCGGCGCGTTGCTCACCGCCTGCAACCCGAACAGCACCACCGGCGCGAAGGACACCCCTGCCTCCGCCACTGCGGCGAGCAAGGCCGTGCCGAAGCTGACCGGCATGGGGCTGCAGACCGCGCAGGACGCCGCGCAGGCGGCCGGCTTCCGTGATCTCACGTCGCACGACTCCTCGGGGCGGGGCCGGCACCAGATCCTGGACCGGGACTGGAAGGTGTGCTCGCAGACTCCGGCCGCGGGGAAGGCGGCGCCGGCGGACAGCCGGATCGACCTCGGGGCCGTCAAGGTGTCCGAGACGTGCCCCGCTCATGATGTGCGGCCGCCGGCCAGTGCCGGGGCGGCCATGCCGAACCTGGTCGGGCAGTCCCTGAACGCGGCGCGGCGGGCGCTGGGGCCCGATGCCTCGATCACCGAGAAGGACGCCACCGGTAGCCGGACGATCCTGCTGGACACGAACTGGCGGATCTGTACCCAGTCCCCGGCGGCCGGCGCGGCGCTGCACGGGCAGCCGGTGACGTTCAGCGCCGTGAAGTACGGCGAGGCGTGCCCGTAAGGGAGCCCAAGCGGGAGTGAGCTCGCTCACCGGGCGGCACGACGGGCGAGGGTTCCGGGGCAGACTGGGGGCATGCCTGAGTTGCCGGAAGTGGAAGCACTCGCCCGTTTTCTGGACGAGCGGGTGACGGGGCAGATCGTGGGGCGGGTGTACCCGGTGGCGGTGCACGCGCTGAAGACGTACGACCCGCCGGTGACCGCGCTGGAGGGGCAGGCCGTGGCGGGGGTGGGCCGGCACGGGAAGTTCCTGGACCTCACCGTCGGTGACGCGCACCTGGTGCTGCACCTGGCCCGGGCGGGCTGGGTGCGCTGGAGCGAGAAGCTGCCCGCGCTGCCGCCCAAGCCCGGCAAGGGGCCGCTCGCGCTGCGGTTGCTGCTGGCCGAGCCGGCCGGCACCGGGCTCGACGTCACCGAGGCCGGCACGCAGAAGCACCTGGCGGTGTACGTGGTGCGCGACCCGCTCGACGTACCGGGCGTGGCGCGGGTGGGGCCCGACCCGTTCGACCCGGCGTTCACCCTGGACGCGTTCTCGGCCCTGCTGAAGGGCGCCGGGCAGCAGCGGCGGCAGATCAAGGGCGTGCTGCGCGACCAGAGCGTGATCGCCGGTATCGGCAACGCGTACTCCGACGAGATCCTGCACGCGGCCCGCATGTCGCCGTTCAAGCCGGCCGGCAACCTCACCCCGGACGAGGTGACCGGGCTTTACGCGGCGATCGGCGACACCCTGGCCGAGGCGGTCGAGCGCTCCCGCGGGCTGCCGCTGAAGGACCTGAAGGCCGAGAAGAAGAGCGGGCTGCGCGTGCACGGCCGCAAGGGCGAGCCCTGCCCGGTGTGCGGCGACACCATCCGCGAGGTGTCCTTCAGCGACTCCTCGCTCCAGTACTGCCCCACCTGCCAGACCGGCGGCCGGCCGCTCGCCGACCGCCGGCTCTCCCGCCTGCTGAAGTAGCGGCTGAGCCGAGACAGCGACTCAGCCGGAGGAGGGGCTCAGCCGGAGCAGGGGCTCAGCTGAAGCAGGGGGGCTCAGTGCCCCAGGAAGTCCATCAGCGCCGGCGTGACGATCTCCGGATGGGTCCAGGCCACGTTGTGCGGCCCGCCCTCGACCGTGACGAACTCCAGGTCCTTGATCAGGCCGGGCAGCCGCTTGGCCGTGGCGTCGTACGGCAGGATCCGGTCGGCGTCGCCGTGGATCAGCAGCGTCGGCACGTCGATCCTCGGCAGGTCCTCGCGGAAGTCGGTGAGCCAGGCGTCGACGCACGCGTACGCGGCGTGGGCGCCCGCGGCCACCGCCACGTTGAAGCTGTTGTTCCACGCCTCGGTGCTGATCCGGGTGCCCGCGTACATGTCGACGTTGTAGAAGTTGTCCAGGAACGTCTTGAAATACGCGGGGCGGTCGGCGACGATCGCGGACTTGATGTCCTCGAAGACGGACCGGTCGACGCCCTCGGGGTTGTTGTCGGTCTTGAGCAGGAACGGCGGGATCGCGCCCATCAGCACGGCCTTGCCGACCCGGCCGGAACCGTACGCGCCCAGGTACCGGGTGACCTCGCCGGTGCCCATGGAGAAGCCGACCAGGGCCACGTCGCGCAGGTCGAGGTGGTCCAGCAGCGCCTTGAGGTCGTGGGCGAGGGTGTCGTAGTTGAAGCCGACCGTGGGCTGGCTGGATTTGCCGAAGCCGCGGCGGTCGTAGGTGATCACGCGGTAGCCCGCCTCCAGCAGCGCCCGCTCCTGCTTCTCCCACGAGTGCCCGTTGAGCGGATAGCCGTGGATCAGCACGGCGACTTGGCCGCCGCCCCTGCCGTGGTCCTCGTAGTAGATGTTGACCGGGTTGGAGTTCTCCTGGCCGACGGTGATGTACGACATGATGCGTACCGCCTCGTCATGGAAGACACGGACTTTTCCCATTGTGTGGTGGTACGACCGTCCGCACGACTCGGGCGGCCGCCGGCCTCCGGGCGTACCGGTCGGGGCCGTCGGGACCGCGAGTCCGGCGGGGCGCGGACGCCCTGGGCTGTGAACGTGCCCTGGGACATCAGTACGGCGCCGTCCGCCGGGCCTCGGGGGCTCGGTGGACGGCGCCGTGTGCTGTGGCGTCCTCCGCGTTACGCTGCGGCGCCGTTACGGTTCAGCGCCGGCGGCCGGAGTTCGCGCCGCGGGTGCCGGACTCGCGGTTGCCGCCGCCGTACCGCCGCTGGAACCGCTCGACGCGGCCGGCGGTGTCCAGCACGCGCTGGGTGCCGGTGTAGAAGGGGTGGCTGGCGGAGGAGATCTCCACGTCGATGACGGGGTAGGTGTTGCCGTCCTCCCACTCCATCGTCCGCTCGCTGGTGGCCGTGGACCGGGTGAGGAAGGCGAACTCTCCCGCCCGGTCACGGAAGACGACCGTGTGGTAATCGGGGTGAATGCCAGGCTTCATGACGCTCAGCGCTCCTCTCGGAACTCTACGTGCCGCCGGACCTGCGGGTCGTACTTACGCAGGGTAAGACGATCCGGGTCGTTCCGGCGGCTCTTCCGGGTCACATAGGTGAAGCCGGTGCCCGCGGTGGACCGGAGCTTGATGACGGGACGGAGGTCGGTGCGTGCTGCCATGTCCGTCTCAGCAATGTGGAAGCGGTTTTCATTTCCGCAATCACTGTGACGCCGGTCACACGAGGAGCGCGCCCGGATCAGGCGCCGAAGACCTGGAACTCCGAGCACTGGCCGGCCGGCCACCCGGTGTTCGCGGTGAAATTCAGCCGGACGTAGCGGGTGGTCGCCGTCGCGGGCAGCGTGAGGGTGGCGGTGTTGCCGCTGCCCGGGTCGAAGGTGTAGTTCGCTGCCGCCAGCAGGGTGGTGAAGGTGCTTCCGTCGGTGCTGCCCTGCACCGAGATCGTCTGAGTGCGGGCGCCCCAGGCGGTGGACGGCGGCAGGTTCAGCACCAGCCGCTTGACGCCGGTGGCGGCCCCGAGGTCGACCTGGAGCCACTGGGGGAAGGCGTTGTTGGCGCTCTCCCAGTACGTGTTCGGGTCGCCGTCGGTGGCGTTGGCAGAGCCGTACACCTGGGTGTGGCTGCTCTCCGCGGTGGGTTTGTGCAGCGCCAGGTTGGTGGTGCCGGAGGGGGCGTCGGTGGTGACGCTCACCTGGTTGGAGGGCTGGGAGAGGTTGCCGGCCGCGTCGGCGGCGACCACGTCGAAGGTGTACGCGGTGGACGCGGTCAGCCCGGTGACCGTGAACGAGGTGCCGGTGGCCGTGCCGACCTGGGTGCTGGTGGACCCGCTGACCCGCAGCACGCGATAACCGGTGACCCCGGTGTTGTCCGTCGAGGCCGTCCAGGCCAGCGCCACCGTGGTGTCCGTGTGCCCGGTGACCTGGAGCGAGCCGGGGGCGGAGGGCGGGGTGGTGTCGCCGCCGCTGACCACCGGCTGGGTGGGCCGTGTGGCGGTCAGCGCGATCTGGCCCTTGAGCATCCGCCCGCCGTCACCGGTCAGCCGCAGGTAGTAGTCCGAGGAACACGCCGTACCGTCCTCGTCCAGCGCCAGGAAACCGGAATTCGTCGGCACCCACGCCTGCGACTCCGCGGTCTTCGCGATCTGGTTGCCCTCGTTGAACTCGTCGAACATCGAGATGTAGATACCCTGCACCCCGGCCCGGCACATGTTGTAGAACTGCCGCCACATGAAGTCGCCGTGCGCCCGCTGCCGCGCCGACACATCACCCGGCAGCACACATGGCTGGTAGTCGATCCCGTGCGCGGTGCAGTCCGCCTGGTCCCCCACGGTGTACGTGTTGTACGCGTTGTCGGAGTCGCCCGCGTTCCCGATGGCGCCGACCATCCACGGCGAGAGCATGTTGAACGCGTGATAGACGTCCGTGTACCCGGTCCGCGTCCCCGCGCCGCCGGTACGCCACTCCCGCGGCACCCCGCCGATCACGTAACAGCCCTGGCTCTTGAACCAGTTGATGACATCCAGGCACGCGTCCGGCGTGAACGGGTGGTTGTTGTCGTTGAAGCCGAAGCCCCAGATGCACACCACCGGCTTGCCGTTCTGCCGCGCGTACGCGGGCGACGCGGTGTGCGCCGACATCTTGTTGGTCCAGTCCGCCTTGATGTCGGACTGCATCGACGTCCAGCCCGTCACATCATACATGATGTAGAACTTGACGCCCTGCTTCTCCGCCGAACTGCGCACCTTGCCCGCCATCGCGTCACGCGTCGGGCCCTCGCCGCCGGTCGGGTTGAACCGCTGAAGCGCCGCCGTGTCGATGGCGTTCTGCTTCATCCACAGGAAGTGCGTGTCCACCGTCTGCTGGTCGTAGGACGAGAAGAGCGTGGCCGGCTGGCCGTTGCCGAGGTTGGCGTAGGCGGTCTGATAGCCCTTGGTGTACTCGCGCATGTCGGGCCAGCACTTGATGCCCGTGTTGGACGGGGACGGCGGCTGGCCCCAGTTCTGCGTCCAGTGCCACCAGCCGTTGATCGGCGCCCCGTCCCCGATGCAGGCGAACCAACCCTGGTACCCGACGGTGACCTTGCCCACCACGTCCCCCGGCGCGCTGGCCGCCGCGGCGGGCCGGGCGGTGGCGGTCTCGGCGACCCCCAGCGCGCCGGCCGCGGTGACCGCGGCCGCGGCCTGCAGGAACGTCCTGCGTGTGACACCCATCTGGACTCCTCCGATCGGCTGTCAACTCCCGCCGCGGCCGGGATGGTTGGGCGCACGGCAGCGGGCAGGAAGCCTGGTGCCGGGGATCGTAACCACGCGGTTACCGGGTCGCAATACTTCGCGCGTAAGGCGAAATAATTGACAGGACTTGCGCAAGAAGTGGATCTGATGGTCGGCGGCACGTTTAACGGGATTGGAACCGTGATCTCAGCGGAAGCAAAGAAACCGCTCCTAACGTCCCGGCCATGGATGAGGAGCACGAACCGGAGGACGTGATCGACTCCGGGACGGCGCCGGTCACGGGCACCGGCGGGAAGGGCGACGGGGGCGGCTGGTGGCGCCGGGCCCGGGCGGCGTCCGGGTCGGGAGCAAGGGCAGGTACGGGTACGGACGCGGGGCCGGCGGCCGGGACAGGCACGGGGACGAGCCGCTGGCCGCAGCCGCTGATCGTCTCGGTGACGGCGATGGCCGCGATAGGCATGCTGACGCTCGCCGTGATCGTGCACTCGTCGCCGGCCCGGGCGGGTGCCGGGGCCTCCGCGCCGTCCTCGGCACCGCCCACCACCCGCGGGCCGTCCCCCTCGGTGAGCACGCCGCCTACCACTCCACCGACCACCTCACCCCCGGCTGCCGCGCCCGTCCCCACGATCACCGTCACCGCCGCGTCCGCGGCCCCCTCCCCCAGCGCCGGGCGCACCGTGGCCGACGCGGTCACCGCGCTGCCCGGCAGCGACACCGGGGACGTGGCGGTGGCGGTCACCGACCTGGACGGCGACGAGGTGGCCGGGTACGACAGCGCCGAGGACAGCGACGACGACACGTACGACACCGCGAGCATCGTCAAGGTGGACATCCTGGCCGCGCTGCTGCTGCGCAAGCAGTCGGCCGGCACCCGGATGACCGAGCGGGAACGGGATCTGGCCACCGCGATGATCGAGGCGTCGGACAACGACGCCGCCACCGCGCTGTGGGACACCATCGGCGGCTCGGCGGGCCTGGACGCGGCCAACGACACACTCGGCCTCGCGCACACCTCCGGCGGTTCGGGCGAGCTGTGGGGGCTCACCCAGACCACCGCGAAGGACCAGGTCACCCTGCTGCGGGCGGTGTTCGGCAGCCACTCCCCGCTGTCCGCGGCCTCCCGCACGTACATCGCGGGCCTGATGCGGTCGGTGGAGACCGGCCAGCGCTGGGGCGTGTCGGCCGCGGACTCCGACGACTCCGGCTACGCCCTGAAGAACGGCTGGCTCCAGCGCAGCGCCACCGGCCTGTGGGACATCAACAGCATCGGCCTGGTCACCTACCAGGGGCACGAGTTGCTGATCTGCGTCCTGTCCGCCGGCCAGCACTCGGAGGCGGGCGGGATCGACCTGGTGGAGGACGTGGCGACCGCGGCGGCACAGGCGTTCACGGCCGCCGCCTGACCGGCTCCCGGGCGGGTACGGCCGCGCGCCCGGGAGCCGTTACGGCGTCAGGTCCGCGGTCCGGTACGGTGGCGCGCCCGCCGCACCGTACGCGACAGCGAACACGTCCCCGTCACCATTGCGGCGCGACCTCGACCAGCACCTTGCCGACCGCCCCGCCCTCGACCGCGGCGTGGGCGTCGCCGGTGGCCTCCAGCGGGAAGAGGTGCAGCGGCAGGCCGGCCGGCTCGCCGGCCCGGATCGCACCGGCGGCCAGCGCCTCGGTGAGGGCCGCGACCGCGTCGTCCTTGGCGGCGTCCGGCATCGTGTAGACGAGGATCGGCAGCCAGCGCAGGTTGGCGACCATCGAGGGCCAGGCCGGGATCGTCACCGCCTCCACGTCCCGGGCGTAGATGACGACGGTGGCACCGTGCGCCACCACGTCCACGTCGAGCTGCGTGTTGTGGCCGGGCGCGACCTCCACCACCAGCTCGACCCCGTCCGGGGCGACGCGGCGGATCTCCGCGGCGGCGTCCTGGCTCTTGTAGTTGACGATGTGCTGGGCGCCGGCCGCGCGGGCCAGCGCCTCCTTCTCCGCGGAGCTGACCGTGGTGATCACGGTCGCCCCGGCCCAGCGGGCGAGCTGGATCGCCGCGTTGCCGACCGCGCCCGCGCCGCCCGCCACCAGCACCGTCCGCCCGGCCAGCGCCCCCGGGCCGAGCCGCCGCGGGCCGCCCTCGCCGAGGGTGAGGGCACGGTGGGCGGTGAGGAACGGGATGCCCAGGCACGCGCCGAGTTCGAGCGAGGCGCTGTCCGGCAGCGGTACGGCCTGGCGGGCAGGGAGGGTCAAGTACTCCTGCGCGGTGCCGTCCGGACGTTGCCAGGCCGCTTCCCACATCCACACGCGCTCGCCCACGCGCTCGGCCGGGACTCCGTCGCCGACCGCGTCGACGATGCCGGAGCCGTCCTGATTCGGCACCTGGTCGCCTTCCGGCGTGGTGCGGGCACGTGTCTTGACGTCGGTGGGGTTGATGCCCGAGAAGCGTGTCCTCACCCGGACTTCGCCCGGGCCCGGCTTCGGCAGGGGGCGCTCGGTGAGGGTCAGGACTTCGGGGCCGCCGTGGGTGCTGTACGTGATCGCTTTCACGAGTCCCCAACGGTACGCCGCCAAGCCCGCCCGACGTCCGACGGCTCGCCCGGGAGCGCCCCTTGGCCCGCCTGGCGGCGGAACGGTTCGCCGGGAGTACCGCGCGGGGGCGTGGGGCCCTTTGCGCGCTGCGGTGCCACCGGAGTACCCAGGGGCGCGGGGAACTGCGCGCTCAGCCGGCCACCGGCCGGTGGTCCGGAGACGGCAGCAACTGCCCCTTCGGGTCGGTGACGACCCGCGGCCCGGTAGTGGGCTTGTCGCGCAGTTCCCCGCGCCCCTGACTACTCCCGGCGAACCGCCCTCCGTCAGACGGGCTCGGGCAGCGCCGCCCGGTCGGCCGCGGGCGGAACAGTGGGCACCCTGGGCACGAACGTGCCGGAAGCCCCTCCGTGACCTCGATGAACAAGGAGGCCCCGCACGGGGTCGGGCACGGCGTCAAGTGCGGCTTGGGTGCCGGGGAGGGTTCGCCACGCGTACCACGCGCTTTCCTCGGTGAAAGAAACCTCGAGCACGACACCCCAGGTGTGCTCGAACCATTTCCAGGACGCCGCGCCGTTGGTGACCAGCGACTCGACGAGCGCCTGAGCGTGGGCGTCCCGCCATGCCGTGGCCGAGGTGCGCGTGTGCTCGGCGTCCATGACCTCGATCGACCACCAGTCCGCAGCCCTCATACCTTGACGATAGACACCGCGCAAGACAGCGGGAAGAGGTCGGAGCCGGGGACGGAATGATCCTTTTCCCCGGCCTTTGCCCGGATCCCGTTGCCCCGCAAGGGCCTACCCCGCGAGTGCCGCCTCCGCTTCGGCCAGGATCTCGGTGACCCGCAGCCCGAAGCGCGCGTCGCAGGCGTGCGGGGCGCCGGCCAGCAGTGCGTCGATCGCCCGGCCCAGGGCGTCGGTGACGTCGCCGGTGATCCGGTCGGGCAGCGTGGCCACTCCGGCGGTGCCGCGGAATTCCACGGCGACGCCGGCGGCGGGCGGAGGCGCGGTGAGGGTGAGCACGGCCGTGCTGGAGGCGCCGGTGTCGTGGCGCAGTGTCAGGTGGACGGTGTCGGCCGGGCCGTGGGCGGCCCGTACCTCGGTGGCGTCGCCGAGCACGGGCAGGAGTACGGACAGGGCGTGCGGGCCCACGTCCCACAGGCCGCCCTTCTCCCGGCGCCAGGGCGAGTCGGCGTACGGGCTGGCGTCGGCGCCGAAGACCGCGCCGTACCAGTCCGCGCGGCCGGTGAACCAGCCGCCCGCCGCGGCCTGTTCGCCGATCCAGGCGGCGGCCGCGGCGTCGAACCGCAGGGTGAAGAAGACCACGCTCGACACGCCGGCCGCGGCGACCGCGTCGGCCACCGCGCGGGCGTCGGCGACCGTGGCGGCCAGCGGCTTGTCCAGCAGCAGGTGCCGGCCCTCCTCGGCCGCGCGTATCGCGAAGCGGGCCTGGAGGTGCGGCGGCAGGGCGATCGCGACCGCGTCCACGTCAGCGATCAGCGCGTCGGGGTCGGTGTACGGGCGGGTGCCCAGGTGCTCGGCGAGCTGTCCGGCGGCCTCAGGGCGGCGGCCCCACACGCCCGCGAGTTCCACCCCGGGGTGGGCGGCGAGCGCCGGGCCGTGCGCCTTCCACGCCCACGGCCCGGTGCCGAGCAGGCCGACGCGCATGGTCACGCGTCCTGCCGGGGCTCGACGTGGCTGACGTACCCGACCGGGTCGATGTCCCGCACCTCGACCGACAGGTAAACCTCGAACTCCGGTGTCCGCTTCAGGTTCTTGCGGATCAGGCCGAGCACCGCCCTGCTCAGCTCGCTCCTGACCTCGTCGGTGCGGCCGGCCTTGATCGCCACCTCGACGTGGACGGCCTGGAAGTCCTCCTCGTCGCCGTCCGCGATGAACCAACTGTCCTCGGTGCCGGTGAAGCGGGTACGGCAGGCCTCTGCCTTGGCGCCCGCGATGGTGACCAGCGCGGAGTGCAGGTCGTCGGCGAAGTTCTCGAAGTCGAAGGCCTCGGACTCGGCCAGTTCCTCGGTGTACGTCACGGTGGTGTGCGGCATGCCCGCAGCCTACCGGCCGGCCCGTGTCCGATTCCGTGCTCCCCCGGCCCCCGCACGGGCCCTGGTGCGGGCGGGGCTCATGGGGCGTACCCGCTGGTCACGAGGGTTATTTCACGCTGGGTTAACAGATGGGCAACAGTCGGGAAAAGCGTTCTTGCGACCCTGCGATCGGCCCGACCAGCGCTGTTCGGCCAGCACCCGCGATCATGTTCCGTGAAGGATGGCGTCACCGTGACCTACAAGGCCGAGTACATCTGGATAGACGGCACCATGCCGACGGCGAAGCTGCGTTCCAAGACGAAGATCCTCCCCGACGGGGCGGAGCTTCCGATCTGGGGCTTCGACGGTTCCAGCACCAACCAGGCCGAGGGCCACGCGTCCGACCGGGTGCTCAAGCCGGTCGCCTCCTACCCGGACCCGATCCGCGGCGGGGACGACGTGCTGGTGATGTGCGAGGTGCTGAACATCGACGGCACCCCGCACGAGTCCAACACCCGGGCCGCGCTGCGCGAGGTGGCCGAGAAGTTCGCCGCGCAGGAGTCGCTGTTCGGCATCGAGCAGGAGTACACGTTCTTCCAGGGCTCGCGCCCGCTGGGCTTCCCCGAGGGCGGCTTCCCGGCCCCGCAGGGCGGTTACTACTGCGGTGTCGGCGCGGACGAGATCTTCGGCCGCGAGGTCGTCGAGAAGCACCTGGACAACTGCCTGGCCGCGGGCATCGGCATCTCCGGCATCAACGCCGAGGTCATGCCCGGCCAGTGGGAGTTCCAGGTCGGCCCGCTGTCCCCGCTGGAGGTCTCCGACCAGCTCTGGGTGGCCCGCTGGCTGCTGTACCGCACCGCCGAGGATTTCGGTGTGTCGGCCACCCTGGACCCGAAGCCGGCCAAGGGCGACTGGAACGGCGCGGGTTCGCACACCAACTTCTCCACCAAGAAGATGCGCGAGAGCTACGACGCGATCATCGAGGCCGCCGAGGCGCTGGGCCGCGACGACAAGCCGCTGGAGCACATCAAGAACTACGGCGCCGGCGTCGAGTCCCGGCTGACCGGCGCGCACGAGACCGCGCCCTGGAACGAGTACAGCTACGGCGTGTCCAACCGCGGCGCCTCGGTGCGTATCCCGTGGCAGGTCGAGGTGGAGCAGAAGGGCTACATCGAGGACCGCCGCCCGAACGCGAACGCCGACCCGTACGTGGTGACCCGGCTGATCGTGGACACCTGCGCCGGCGCCCTGGAGAAGGCCGGCCTGGTCTGACCACCCCGAACTCCGGCCCGGAGTTCGACCTGAACAGCGTGCACGAAGGGGCGCCCGGCCCATGGCCGGGCGCCTTTTGGTGTGCCGGCGTGCCCCCCGCGCCGTTGACCGGCGCGCCTGCCGCCGTCACACCCGGCCCCGCGTTCCCCCGCGCCGCGGGGCTGTCCGGACCGTATCGGACCGGACAGGCTTGCTGCAAGGCGCTGCAATGCGTTCCAGGTGCAACCATCCGCACATTTCAAGGGAGTTGAGCCGACCGGCCCGCAACGGCCGGGGTCGGCCGCGGTGGTTGAGCATCCTTCGAGCGGCGCCCGAGCGAGCCGGAGTACGCCCCCCGCGGCGCCGGACACCGCCGGGGGAAAAGTTCTTGCAGAGTCTTTCGCAAGGCATTGCAGCGCTGTTACGGTCCTGCCCAGCCCGAGCCGAGCGGGGCCGGCCGACACCGGCCCCGCCGGACCGATCCGGGCGTACCGGGCACTTCCCTCATCAAGGAGTACAGGTATGCGACGTGGCATATCGGCCGTGGCACTGGCCGCGGCGATCGTTCTCGGGGTGACCGCCTGCGGCAGCGGCAGTGGCGGTGCGGGTGACAGCGCAAAGGCCGCGGCGGCCGACCCGGCCTCGGTGTCCGGCACCATCACGTACTGGGACACCTCCGACGCGAAGAACGAGGCCCCGGCGTATCAGGCGCTCGTCAAGGATTTCGAGGCGAAGTACCCGAAGATCAAGGTCACGTACCAGAACGTGGACTTCACCACGGTGGAGCAGAAGTTCAAGGCGGCGGCGCAGAGCGGCAAGGGCGCCCCGGACGTGATCCGCACCGACGTGGGGCTGATCCCGGAGTACGCCTCGCTGCACTACATCGCGCCGCTGGACGGCACCGCGGCCCTCGGCAGCACCCAGGACTTCCTGCCCGGCCCGCTCAACACCACGAAGTACGACGGGAAGACGTACGGCGTGCCGTCGGTCACCGACACCCTGGGCCTGCTGTGGAACAAGCGGATCTTCGCCCGGGCGGGCATCGCCAAACCCCCCGCCACCTGGGACGAGTTGATCGCCGACTCGGCCACGATCAAGGCCAAGGTGCCCGGGGTCACCGGCACGTACGTCAACCCCGACTCGTACTTCCTGTTCCCGCTGCTGTTCGGCGAGGGCGCGGACCTCGCCGACCCGGCCGCGAAGAAGGTGACGATCAACTCGCCGCAGGCGGTCGCCGCCGTCACCGAGGCGAAGAAGATCTACGACACCTCCTCCATGAAGGTGGACTTCGCCAACGCCTACGACAACATGCAGACCTCGTTCCGGACCGGCAAGGTCGCCATGATCGTGCAGGGCCCGTGGTCGGTGAGCGACGACCTGACCGGCTCGGCGTTCCAGGGCAAGGAGTCCGACCTGGGGTACGCGCCGGTGCCGGCCGGCTCCGGCGGCAAGGCGCTCGCCCCGACCGGCGGCCACGACCTGGCGGTCTACCAGGGCTCGCGCAACCTCGCCGCGGCCTACCTGTTCACCGAGTTCATGACCTCCTCGGCGAGCCAGCAGCAGATCGCGCTGAAGAACGGCACGCTGCCCACCCGTACCTCCGCGTACACCGCGCAGGTGCTCAAGAACCCGGTCATCGCCGGCTTCCGGCCGATCATGGCGACCGCCCGGCCGCGGGTCGCGCTGCCGCAGGTGGGCAGCCTGTTCACCCCGCTCCAGCAGGAGTACATCAAGATCCTCCAGGGCCAGAGCTCGGTGCGTGACGGACTGAACGCCGCTGCCAAGCAGTTCGGGACGCTGCTGCCCGGCTACAGCGTGCAGTAGCCGGCCGCCCGCAGGCCCCGGGCCGGCCGGCCGGAGTCCCGCCCCGCGGTCGGGGCGCGACCCACGCGCCCGGCCGGCCGGTCCGGCCCCGACCCGTACCGAGCGAGACCCAGCCAGACCGACGAAGGCGAGGAGTCATGACCACCGCCACCGTGGACCCCGGCGTCAGGCATCCGGCCGGCCCGCGACGGGCCCGCCTGCGGGCCCTGCTGCCGTCGCTGCGCCGGTCCTGGGACCGGTACTGGTACGCCTGGGCGATGGTCGCCCCGGTCGTCCTCGTGATCGGCGTCCTGGTGCTGTACCCGCTGGGGTACGGGGCCTACCTGTCGTTCACGAACGCCAACGAGCGCAATGTCGCGCAGAACATCGGGCCGGTCCACATCCCGGCCTCGTACAAGCTCGTCGGCCTGCACAACTACTGGCAGGTCCTGTCCGGCCGGGACGGCGTCTTCTACCCGCGGCTGGAGTGGACGGTGGTGTGGACGGTCGCCTGCGTCACCGTCACCTACGCCATCGGGCTGGCCATGGCGATGCTGCTCAACCGGCCGATGCGGTTCCGGCTGTTCTACCGCCTGGCGCTGATTCTGCCGTGGGCAGTTCCGGCGTTCGTCGGTGTGTTCGCCTGGCGGCTCATGTTCAACTCGCAGTACGGCGTCTTCAACGACCTCGTCACCGCGGTCGGGCTGCCCGCGCAGGACTGGCTCGGCACACCGCTGGCGCAGAAGACCGCCGTGATCATCGTCAACGTCTGGTGCGGAGTGCCGTTCATGATGGTCGCCATGCTGGGCGGGCTGCAGGCCATCCCGGGCGAGTTGTACGAGGCCGCCGAGATGGACGGCGCCTCGCCCGGGCAGCGCTTCCGGCACGTCACGCTGCCGGGCCTGCGGCCGGTGTCCGGCACGGTGATCCTGCTGTCCACCGTGTGGACGTTCAACATGTTCCCGATCATCTACCTGCTGCTGGGCAACAACACCACCGGCGACACGGACATCCTGGTCACCCACGCCTACCAACTGGCCTTCGGCGGAGGCGCGTCCGACTACGCGGGCGCGGCCACGTACGGCATCGTCATCCTGCTCGTCCTCGTGGCGTTCTCCACCTTCTACCGCCGCCGCCTGCGGACCCAGGACTAGGCCGTGGCCGAGACCTCGCCGACCTCGCGCGCCCCCCGCACTTCACGTCACGAACCGAGCGACGATTCAGGAGCCGCCGTGAGCACCACCGTCCAGGGCGGCCCGGCCGCCGCCCGCCCGCAGGTCACCGCGACCACGGTCCCCGGCCGCCGCCCGCGCGGACGCGGCGAGCGCGGCCCGCTCGCCTCGATCGCGCTGCACACCGCGCTGCTGGCGGCCGCGGCCGTCTCGGTCTTCCCGGTGCTGTGGATCGTGTTCATCTCCTTCGGCCCGTCCAGCGCCTGGCAGCAGCCCTCCCAGGTGGCCCGCCACCTGGGGCTGGGCAACTACCGGTTCGTGCTGCTGCACACCGGCTTCCCGCGGTGGCTGCTGAACTCCGTGATCGTCGCCGCGGCCACCACCGTGCTCGGCGTGCTGGTCGCGGCCAGCGCCGGCTACGCCGTCTCCCGGATGCGCTTCCCCGGGCACCGCCCGCTGATGTGGACCTTCCTGGTCACCCAGATGTTCCCGGTCGCCGTGCTGATCGTGCCGCTGTACAACCTGATGGTCGACCTGCGGCTGCTGGACACCTACCTCGGGCTGGTGCTGGTCTACTGCACGGTCGCGGTGCCCTTCTGCGCCTGGATGCTCAAGGGCTACTTCGACACCATCCCGAAGGAGATCGACGAGGCGGGCCGGGTGGACGGCCTGACCCCGTTCGGCACCTTCTGGCGGCTGGTGCTGCCGCTGGCCCGGCCGGGCCTGGCGGTCACCGCCTTCTACAGTTTCCTCACCGCCTGGGGCGAGTTCGCGTACTCCAACCAGTTCATGCGCGGGCCGCACACCACCCTCGCGGTCGGCATCCGCACCTTCGCCTCCGACCAGCGGGCGGACTGGGGCAGCACGACCGCCTCATCGGTGCTGATCGCCGTACCCGCCGCGATCGTCTTCCTGCTCGTCCAGAAACACCTGGTCACCGGCCTGACCGCCGGCGGGACCAAGGGCTGAACCCATCAGGGAATCAGGAAATCCCGTCAGGGGGTCCCGGCAGGGGATGCTGTCCGGGAATCCCGTCAGGGAATCGAAGAACCAGGGGATCAAGGGAACCATGAGCCAGCACCTCACCGACGCACCTGGCGCCGCCGCCGACGCAACCGCCGCGACCCCGGTCACGGGCCCGGCCGCCGTCCCGGCCCCGGCCGCCGACGGCGGGCCCGAGCGCGGGGACTGGTGGCGCGACGCGGTCATCTACCAGGTCTATCCGCGCAGCTTCGCCGACGGGAACGGCGACGGCATGGGCGACCTGCCGGGCATCACCGCCCGGCTGCCGTACCTGCGCGACCTGGGCGTGGACGCGGTGTGGCTGTCACCCTTCTACGCCTCGCCGCAGGCCGACGCGGGCTACGACGTGGCCGACTACCGCGCGGTCGACCCGATGTTCGGCACCCTGACCGACGCCGACGAGCTGGTCCGGGCCGCACACGCCCTGGGCCTGCGGGTGATCGTGGACGTGGTGCCCAACCACTGCTCCGACCAGCACGAATGGTTCCTGCGGGCGCTGCGCGAGGGGCCCGGCTCACCCTTCCGGGACCGGTTCCACTTCCGGCCGGGCAAGGGCGCGGACGGCGAGCTGCCGCCCAACGACTGGGAGTCCATCTTCGGCGGCCCGGCCTGGACCCGGACCACCGACCCGGACGGCACCCCGGGCGAGTGGTATCTGCACCTGTTCGCGCCCGAGCAGCCCGACTTCGACTGGCACCACCCGGACGTGCACGAGGAATTCCGCTCGGTGCTGCGGTTCTGGCTGGACCTGGGCGTGGACGGGTTCCGGGTCGACGTGGCACACGGCCTGGTCAAGGCCGAGGGACTGCCGGACATCGGCCACGGCGAGCAGCTCGCGCTGCTGGGCTCGGCGCCGATGCCGTACTTCGACCAGGACGGCGTGCACGAGATCTACCGCGACTGGCGGCGGATCCTGGACGAGTACCCGGACGCGCGGATCGCGGTGGCCGAGGCGTGGACGCCGACGCTGCGGCGGGCCGCGCTGTACCTGCGCCCGGACGAGCTGCACCAGGCGTTCAACTTCAAGTACCTGAGCACCCCGTGGGACGCGCAGGCGCTGCGCGCGGTGGTCGACGAGTCGCTGACCGCGATGGGCGAGGTGGACGCGCCCGCCACCTGGGTGCTGTCCAACCACGACGTGACCCGGCACGCCACCCGGTTCGGCAACCCGGCGGAGCTGGGCACCCAGCAGCGCGAGCCGGGCGACCGGGAGCTGGGCCTGCGCCGGGCGCGGGCGGCCAGCGTGCTGATGCTGGCGCTGCCCGGATCGGCGTACCTCTACCAGGGCGAGGAGCTGGGGCTGCCGGACGTCACCGACCTGCCGGACGACGTACGGCAGGACCCGTCGTTCTTCCGCGCCGCCGGGCAGGACGGCTTCCGGGACGGCTGCCGGGTGCCGCTGCCGTGGTCCGGGAGCGAGCCGCCGTACGGCTTCGGGCCGGCGGCCGGCGGGCCGAGCTGGCTGCCGCAGCCGCCGCAGTGGGCGGAGCTGAGCGTCGAGGCGCAGACCGGGGACCCGGACTCCACGCTGGAGCTGTACCGGGCGGCGCTGGCGCTGCGCCGCGAGCACCCGGCGCTCGGCGCGGGCAGCGCGGTGCGCTGGCTGGACGCGCCCGAAGGGGTGCTGGCCTTCCGGCGCGACGCCGCGGAAGGCGGCGCGTCGGCAGCGGCCGGCGCGGGCTTCGTGTGCACGGTCAACTTCGGCTCCGCGCCCGTGACGCTGCCCCGGCCGGGCCGGCTGCTGCTGTCCAGCGGGGTGGCGCCGCAGGCCGGCGGGGCGGCACCCGAGGTCACCGGGACGGACGGGGACGGGACGGGTGATCCGGCCGGAACCGTCGAGATCGCCCCGGACACGGCAATCTGGTGGGCGATCTGACGTGGTGGCCCCGCGTCCCCTAGCATCCGGTGGTGTGACCGCGCGGCTCGCTGACATCGCAGCCCAGGCGGGGGTCAGTGAAGCGACGGTCAGCCGCGTGCTCAACGGCAAGCCGGGGGTCTCCGCGTCCACCCGCGAATCGGTGCTGGCCGCGCTGGACCTGCTCGGGTACGAGCGGCCGGTGCGGCTGCGGCAGCGCAGCGCGGGCCTGGTCGGGCTGATCACCCCGGAGCTGGAGAACCCGATCTTCCCGGCGTTCGCCCAGATCATCGGACAGGCACTCACCCGGCAGGGCTACACCCCGGTGCTGGCCACCCAGACGCCCGGCGGCTCCACCGAGGACGAGCTGGTGGAGATGCTGGTCGAGCGGGGGGTCGCGGGCATCATCTTCGTCTCCGGGCTGCACGCGGACTCCACCGCCGACACCGAGCGGTACGACCGGCTGCGCGGCCAGGGCGTGCCCTTCGTGCTCATCAACGGCTTCTCGGAGAAGATCGACGCCCCGTTCGTCTCACCGGACGACCGGGGCGCGGTCCGGCTGGCCGTCACCCATCTGGCGGCACTCGGGCACCGCAGAATCGGGCTCGCGGTGGGGCAGAAGCGTTTCGTCCCGGTGCTGCGCAAGATCGAGGGCTTCCTCGCCTCGATGAGCGACGTGCTGGGCATGCCCGAACAGGAGGCGCAGACCCTGGTCCAGCACTCCCTGTACACCCTTGAGGGTGGTCAGGCGGCGGCCGCCGCGCTGATCTCCGCGGGCTGCACGGCGGTGGTCTGCGCCTCCGACATGATGGCGCTCGGCGCCGTGCGGGCCGCCCGCCAGCAGGGCTTCTCGGTGCCGGGTGACGTGTCGGTGGTGGGGTACGACGACTCGCCCCTGATCGCCTTCACCGACCCCCCGCTGACCACGATCCGGCAGCCCGTGGCCGCGATGAGCCAGGCGGCGGTCAACGCGCTGCTGGAGGAGATCGGCGGCACCCCGGCCCCGCACAGCGAGTTCGTGTTCATGCCGGAGCTCGTGGTCAGGGGCTCGACGGCGGCCGCGCCGGACGGCCGGAACACCCCGCCGGCGGCGCCGCGGCCCGCCGATCGGAGGACCCCGGGCGTGTCGGACTCGACCTGAACCTGATCGAAACGGCAGCGTACGTCTGGCAGACTGGTATGCCATGGGGGAACTGACCGCAAAGACGATGAATGGCCGTTCGGCCGCCGCGTCGCGCTCCGCCCGAACCGCCGGAACCGACGCCGGCTCCGGCACCGAGGGAGCTACCGGCGTGACCCGGACGGAGGAGAAGTCCACGCTGCTCGCGCGGCTCCGCACCCCGCGCAACCCCCGCCTGTGGTTCGAGATCCTGCTGATCGGCGCGAGCTACTGGCTGTACTCACTGGTGCGCAACGCGGTCCCGGAGCAGCAGTCGACCGCCCTGAAGCACGCCAAGTCCGTCTGGTCCTTCGAGGGCCACCTGGGCCTGGACGTGGAGCGCTCGGTCAACCACGCGATGAACTCCGTGGACTGGCTGATCGTGGGGATGAACTACTACTACGCCACGTTGCACTTCATCATCACGATCGGTGTGCTCGTCTGGCTGTACCTGCGCCATCCCGGGCGGTACGGGCCGGCCCGGCTGGTGCTGTTCGTCACCACCTGGCTGGCCCTGGTCGGCTTCTACGCCTACCCGCTCGCGCCCCCGCGGCTGATGACCAACGGGCACTTCATCGACACGGTGAAGGTCCACAACACCTGGGGCTCGATGTCCCAGGGCAGCCTGTCGCACGTGTCCAACCAGTTCGCGGCGATGCCGTCGATGCACATCGGCTGGTCGCTGTGGTGCGGCATCACCCTGGTGACGCTGGCCAGGCCGCTGTGGGCGAAGATCCTGGGCGGTCTGTACCCGGTGGCGACCCTGCTGGTGATCGTCTCCACCGGCAACCACTTCTGGATGGACGCGGCCGGCGGGGCGCTGTGCCTGGCCGTCGGCTACACCGTGGCGTACCTGCTGTACGGGCGGTGGGTGTACCGGCTGCCGCGGGCGGCCGAGCCGCTGCCGGTGAAGTAGCGGTACCTGCCGGGCGCCGCCGGTAGCACGCGTAACGGCTCTCACCCCTCGTAGAAGATCCGCTCCACCACGGCCCGGGCCCGGCGGGTGCGGCGGCGGTAGTCCTCCAGCATGTCGCCGACGTGGCCGGCCGGGTGGCCGAGGTAGCGGGCGACCGCCGCCAGCTCGCGGGTCTCGCCGGGGAAGGTGTCGCCGGGCCGGCCGCGGACCAGCATCACCGCGTTGCGCACCCGGGTGGCCAGCACCCACGCCTCGTCCAGGACGGCCGTGTCGGACGCGCTCAGCAGGCCCTCCTCGCAGGCCGCGGCGAGCGCCTGCCGGGTGCCGGTGGTGCGCAGCGACGGCAGCCGGGCGGCGTGCTGGAGCTGGAGCAGCTGGATCGTCCACTCGATGTCGGACAGGCCGCCGCGGCCCAGCTTGGCGTGGATGGTCCGGTCGGCGCCGCGCGGCATCCGCTCGGACTCCATCCGGGCCTTCAGCCGCCGTATCTCCCGGACGTCCTCGGCCGACAGACCGCGTTCGGGGTAGCGCAGCGGGTCGATCAGCGCGGTGAACCGCTCCCCCAGCCCCTGGTCGCCGGCCACCGGGGCGGCCCGCAGCAGCGCCTGGCTCTCCCAGACCAGCGACCAGCGCCGGTAGTACGCCTCGTACGACGCCAGGGTGCGCACCAGCGGCCCGCTCTTGCCCTCCGGGCGCAGGTCGGCGTCCACCAGCAGCGGCGGATCGACGGTCGGGATCTGGAGCAGGCGGCGCATCTCGTTGGCGACGGCGAGCGCGGCCCGGCCCGCCTCGCCGGGGTCGGCGCCCTCCAGCGGCTCGTGCACGAACATCACGTCGGCGTCGGAGCCGTAGCCGAGCTCGCGGCCGCCGAGGCGGCCCATGCCGATGACGGCGAAGCGGGTGGGCAGCCGGTAGGCGTCGTTGTCGGTCACGGCGTTGACCGCGGCCCGCAGCGCCCCGGCGAGAGTCGCGGCGGTGAGCGCGTACACCGCGGCGCCGACCCGGTCGACCAGCAGGGACGGGCTCAGCGGGCCGCCGCCGATGTCCTCGCCGGCCGCCGGGGAGGTGTCCCCGCCGTCGTCGCCGAAGGTGTCGATGAGGTCGCCGGCGGTGGTACGGAACAGCTCACGGCGGCGTACCCCGCGTACCGCGGCGATGGCCTGCTCGGGGGTCTGGCCGCGGCCGGCCGCGGCCAGCACCTCCTGCTCCAGGGCGGTGGGGTCGCGCGGAGTCAGGCCGTCGGGCGCGCCGAGCATGGCGACCGCCTCGGGGGCGCGCATCAGCAGGTCGGGGGCGAGCCGGCCGGCGGACAGTACCCGGGCCAGCCGCTGGGCGGCCGCGCCCTCGTCGCGCAGCAGCCGCAGGTACCAGGGGGTGCGGCCGAGCGCGTCGGAGACCTTGCGGAAGTTCAGCAGGCCGGCGTCGGGGTCGGCGGAGTCGGCGAACCAGCCGAGCAGCACCGGCAGCAGGGTGCGCTGGATGGCCGCCTTGCGGGTGACGCCACTGGCCAGCGCCTCCAGGTGGCGCATCGCGGCGGCCGGGTCGGCGTAGCCGAGGGCCTGGAGCCGGACCAGGGCCGCGTCCGTGCTCAGCCGGGTCTCGCCGCCGAGCTGCGCCACCGCGTCCAGCAGCGGCCGGTAGAACAGCTTCTCGTGCAGCCGCCGCACCTCCATGGCGTGCCGCTTCCACTCCCGGTTCAGCTCGGCCACAGGTTCGGCCCGCAGTCCCAGGCCCCGGCCGAGCCGGCGCAGCGACGCCTCGTCCTGCGGCACCAGGTGGGTGCGGCGCATCCGCTGCAACTGGATGCGGTGCTCCATCAGGCGCAGGAAGCGGTAGGCGTCGTCCAGGGCGGCGGCGTCGGCCCGGCCCACGTAGCCGCCGGCGGCCAGCTCGGCCAGCGCCGTCAGGGTGGTGGCGCTGCGCAGCGAGGAGTCGGTACGGCCGTGCACGAGCTGGAGGAGCTGGACGGCGAACTCCACGTCGCGCAGACCGCCGGGCCCGAGCTTCAGCTCGCGGTCCACCTGGGCGACGGGGATGTTCTCCACCACCCGGCGGCGCATCTGCTGCACGTCGGTGACGAAGTGCTCGCGGTCGGCGGCCTGCCAGACCATGGGGCGGATCGCGGCGACGTACTCCTCGCCGAGCGCGGCGTCCCCCGCGACCGGGCGGGCCTTGAGCAGCGCCTGGAACTCCCAGGTCTTGGCCCACCGCTTGTAGTACGCGAGGTGGCTGCACAGGGTGCGCACCAGGGGGCCGTTCTTGCCCTCGGGGCGCAGGTTCGCGTCCACCGGCCAGATGGTGCCCTCGGCGGTGGTGTCGGAGCAGACCCGCATCATGCGGGCGGCCAGCCGGGTCGCGGCCTGCACGGCCGCCCCCTCGTCCCGCGCGGGCTCCTGCCCGTCCGGGCTCTCCGGGGGCTCCGGGACCTCGGCGACGAAGATCACGTCCACGTCGGAGACGTAGTTCAGCTCGTGGCCGCCGCACTTGCCCATCCCGATGACGGCGAGCCGGCAGGCCGCGGCGTCCTGCGGCTGCTCGGCCTCGGCGATGGCCAGCGCCGCCCGCAGCGTGGCGGTGGCCAGATCGGCCAGCTCGGCGGCCGTACGGACCAGGTCGCTCGTGCCGCACACGTCGCGGGCCGCGATGCCGAGCAGGCTTCGGCGGTAGGCGGCGCGCAGCGTGTCCGGGGTCCGCGCGTCGCGCAGCCCGCGCTCGAAGTGCGCGACCCCAGGATGCAGGTCGTCGGAGTCGTACGTGACCAGCGCGTGCCAGTCCCTCGGGTGCCGGGCCAGATGGTCGGCCAGCGCCTCGGAGGCGCCGAGCACCCCCAGCAGCCGGTCCCGCAGCGGCTTCGCGCTGGTCAGCGTGTCCAGCAGCGCGCGTCGCTCCCCGTCCCCCAGCGCCTCGGCCAGCCGCACCAGCCCGTGCAGCGCCTGATCCGGGTCCGCCGTCGCCCCCAGCGCGTCCAGCAGCACCGGGTCCCCCCGCACCCCCGCGAGCTCCGGCTGCTCCAGCAGCCGCTCGGCCGCCGCGGGATCCGTGAACCCGTGCCGCAACAACCGCGTGAACGTACTGCTGCGACGCCCCTGCGGCAACGTCATCTCCACTCCCGCCTCCACGTCCTCCCCACGTTAGCCGTCCGCCAGGCAGCGGCGCCCCTCAGGAACCAGCACGGCAACGCAGCGCAACGGCTCGATGACCGTGCGGCGCCAGGGGTTTCTCGGGAGTTCACCGGGGGCAGGTGCCGCCACATCCACCGGGAACCTAGCTTTTGGCATGCACATTTAAGTGAACCAGCAGGCCCAGGCCGCAAGGCCGCACCGGTCAGGGCCCGGACCAGGCCCGCGACCAGGCCCGAGACCAGGGCCCCGCAGGGGGAAAGCTTCGCACCGCCAAACGCCAACCCACCGGAGGTCTCCGTGTTCGGCTGGAATTCGATCCGTCGCCGTACCGCTGTCACCGCCACGATCGGTCTCGTCGCCGCGTCCGCAGGGCTCTGGGCCGGCCTGGGCAGCCAGGCCCACGCCGCCGGTCCCGTACCCACCCCGGACCACACCGTCGTGGTGGTCATGGAGAACCACGCCTACAGCCAGGTCATCGGCAGCTCCAGCGCGCCGTACATCAACAACACGCTGAAGGCCGGCGGCGCCAACCTGACGCAGAGCTTCGCCATCACCCACCCGAGCCAGCCCAACTACTACGCCCTGTTCTCGGGCGCGACCCAGGGCATCACGGACGACAGCTGCATCACCCCCGGCTTCAGCTCGGCCGCCAACCTCGGCTCCGAGGTGATCGCGGCCGGCGGCACGTGGGGCAGCTACAACGAGTCCCTGCCCAGCCAGGGCTCGACGACCTGCAAGAGCGGCAACTACGCCCAGAAGCACAACCCGTGGTTCGGCTTCAAGAACGTGCCGACCTCGACCGCCAAGACCTTCGCGCAGTTCCCGACCGACTTCACCACGCTGCCGAAGATGTCCTTCGTGACCCCGAACCTGTGCAGCGACATGCACGACTGCTCGGTGTCCACGGGTGACACCTGGATCAAGAACAACCTGGGGGCGTACGCCACCTGGGCCAAGACCCACAACAGCCTGCTCGTTGTCACCTTCGACGAGGACAACAGCCTGAGCGGCAACCGCATCCCGACCGTCCTCTACGGCCAGCCCGTCACCGCGGGCAGCTCGTCGGCCACCACGTACAACCACTACAACCTGCTCCGTACGCTCGAGGACCTCGCGGGCACCTCGACGCACGCGGGCCAGGCCGCGTCCGCGTCCGACATCACCGGGATCTGGGCCGGCTGACACATGTACGTCAGCGAGAGCCGCGGCAGTACGCCCGTGGTGACCGCTCCGACCGCCCGGGGCATGTTCCCCGGGCGGTCGGCTGTCACCCACACGGTGCTCGCGCTCGGCGCGGTGAGCCTGATCACCGACGTCTCCTCGGAGATGGTCACCGCCGTGCTGCCGCTCTACCTGGTCACCGGGCTGGGACTGTCCCCGCTCGGCTTCGGTCTGCTCGACGGCGTCTACAACGGCTTCAGTGCCCTGGTCCGGCTGGTCGGCGGCCATCTCGCCGACCGCGGCGGCCGGCACAAGCAGGTGGCCGCCCTGGGCTACGGCCTGTCCGCCCTGTGCAAGCCCCTGCTGCTGGTCGTGCAGACCCTGCCGCTGATCGGCGCGGTGCTCGCCGTCGACCGCACCGGCAAGGGGCTGCGCACCGCGCCCCGGGACGCGATGATCTCGCTGTCCGCCACCGAGGAGAACCGCGGCCGGGCGTTCGGGGTGCACCGGGCGATGGACACCGCGGGCGCGCTGCTGGGCCCGCTGGTCGCTTTCCTGATCCTGCGCCGGGCCGCCGAGGGCTATCACGCGGTGTTCACGGTGAGTTTCTGCGTGGCCGTGCTGGGCGTGCTGGTCCTGGTGCTGTTCGTGCCGTCCCGCGCGACCGGCCCGGACACCTCGAAGCAGTCCGCGCAACGCCCTTCCCTGCGGGCGGCGGTGGGCCTGCTCGGCCGCCGCGAGCTGCGCGGTCTGACCCTGTGCGCGGTGGCGCTGGGTCTGGCCACGGTGAGCGATTCCTTCGTCTACCTGATGCTCCAGCGGCGGCTCGGCGTGCCCGACCGCTGGTTCGCGCTGCTGCCGCTGGGCACCGCGGCGGCCTTCCTGCTGCTGGCGGTGCCGCTGGGCCGCTGGGCCGACCGGGTGGGCCGCTGGCGGGTGTTCGTCGGCGGCCACTTCGCGCTGCTGGTGGCGTACGGCCTGATGCTGTCCCACCTGCGGGCCGGCGTACTGCCGTACCTGGTGCTGGCCCTGCACGGCACCTTCTACGCCGCCACCGACGGCGTGCTGATGGCGGCGGCGACCGGTTCCGTACCGGCGGCGCTGCGGTCCAGCGGCCTGGCCCTGGTGCAGACCGGCCAGGCGGCGGCCCGGTTCGTCTGCTCGCTCGCGTTCGGCGCGGCGTGGACGGCGTGGGGCGACCGCTCCGCGCTGACCGGTGCGGCGCTGGCGCTGATGGTGAGTGTGGCGCTGTCGCTGCGGCTGCGGCCGGCCTCGCAAAGCGGAGCAAGGAGGGGAGCCGATGGCTGACACGACCGAGGCCGGGGAGGTGTTCGGCGGCGAGACCGGGGAGGTGTCCACCGGCCCGGCCGGCCTGGGCAACCGCGGCAAGCTGCTGGTCCTCGTCGCCGCCGTCCTGGTCCTGGCCTGCGTGGCCGGGGTGTCGGTGTGGCGGGCCGCGGACCGGGCCGACCGGAAGAACCAGGTCCAGGCGGGCGGGCCCGCGGTGCGCTCCGGTACGGTCTCGCTGGCCGCCTCGGGACCGCACCGGATCGTCTTCCGCTCGATGGCGTGGGGCCCGCACCGCGACGAGCTGACCACGGTGCCCGCCAACGCCCCGAACGGCCCGCGCACCGCTTCCGGTGTCAAGTGCCTGCGGTTCTATGCCGCCGGCGGCACCGGGATCTGCCTCCAGGCTGAGCGCGGGGCGGTCACCGACAGCTACCGGGCGATCGTCCTGGACGCCGGGCTGCACGAGGTCCGGCACGTCGACCTGGCCGGTATCCCCACCCGGGCCCGGGTGTCCCCCAGCGGCCGGATGGTCGCCTGGACGGTGTTCGTCGGCGGGGACTCGTACGCGGGCACCGACTTCTCCACCCGCACCTCGATCCTCGACGCCCGCACCGGGGAGCTCCAGTCCACTCTGGAGGACTACGCGGTCGACCGGGACGGCAAGCGGGTACGGGCCGCCGACGTCAACTTCTGGGGGGTCACCTTCGCCGACGACCGGCACTTCTACGCGACCATGGCCACCGGCGGGCACACGTACCTCATCCACGGGGACGTGACCACGAAGACGGCCGTCACGCTGCGGACCAACGTGGAGTGCCCGTCGCTGTCGCCCGACGGCACCCGGATCGCCTTCAAGAAGCGGGTGGCCGGGGCGTCCCCCGACGCGCCCTGGCGGCTGTACGTGCTCGATCTGGCGACCATGCGGGAGCATCCGGTGGCCGAGCACCGCAACGTCGACGACCAGGCCGTCTGGTCGGACGACTCGACGCTGGTGTACTCGCTCCCCGGTGACTACGGGTCCGACCTCTACACGGTCCCGGCGGACGGCTCGGGGGCGCCGCGGCTGCTCACCGCGTCGGCCCTGGCACCGGCCTGGCTCGGCTGACTCACCGCGGCCGACTCACCGGCGGGGGCGGCTGCTCATGGCCGGCCATCGCCCGCACCTGCCGTTCGCTCCAGTGGCCCGCTGCGCCGGGGCAGCGGGCCAGGTAGCGGGCGATGGCCGCCGGGTCCCAGTCGCCGGCCTCCAGCAGACCGGCGACCAGGTGCCGCAGGTACGGGCGGGAGGGCGGCACGAGGTCGACCTCGGACATGCGCCAGGGCGCGGTGAGGGTGAGCAGCGGGTGGCCCTCGCGGCGGCCGGGGCACACCAGCGTCTGGTAGCGGCCGGGGCCGAGCACCTGGCGCCCGGTCTCCAGAGCCTCGGTGAGGTCCAGGTCGGTCCCGGGTGCCGCGTACATCTCCTGGGCGGCGAGGTCGGCGAACTGCCCGGCGGTGATCAGGTGGGCGCGGGCCAGCACCTTCCCGGCCGCCGCGGGGTCGTAGAAGGCCCGCCCGCCGCCCCACACCGGGGAGCGCGTGGCGAAATAGAGCGCCCCGGGCAGTTCCAGCCCCATCGCCCCCCGCGGCGGCCGCGCGTCCCGGCACCCCGGATACGCCCTGCCGCCCCCGGCCGGCCGCCCGCCCGCCAGATAACAGGCCAGCCGGGCGGCATGCATGTTCGACCCGTAGGCCACGTACCAGACCCGCACCGATCCACTGTCCCTCACCCGCCCCCGCCGCCCGCCCCCGACCCGCGGGGGCGGCGCGGGACGGCCCTGCCTACAGGTTCGGCAGGTTCTTGCGCAGCTCGAAGGCGGTGACCTCGGAGCGGTACTCCTCCCATTCCTGCTTCTTGTTGCGCAGGAAGAAGTCGAAGACGTGTTCGCCGAGGGTTTCGGCGACCAGTTCGCTGCGCTGCATGAGGTCGATGGCCTCGCCGAGGTTCTGGGGGAGGGGCTCGATGCCCAGGGCGCGGCGTTCGGCGTCGGACAGGGCCCAGACGTCGTCGTCGGCGCCGGCGGGGAGTTCGTAGCCCTCCTGGATGCCCTTCATGCCGGCGGCGAGCAGGACCGCGTAGGCGAGGTAGGGGTTGGCGCCGGAGTCCAGGGAGCGGACCTCGATCCGGGTGGAGCCGGTCTTGCCGGGCTTGTACATGGGGACCCGGATGAGGGCCGAGCGGTTGTTGTGGCCCCAGCAGATGTACGAGGGGGCCTCGCCGCCGGCGCCCGCGGTGCGCTGGGAGCCGCCCCAGATCCGCTTGTAGGAGTTGACCCACTGGTTGGTGACCGCGGAGATCTCGCCGGCGTGCTTGAGCAGGCCCGCGATGAAGGAGCGGCCCACCTTGGAGAGCTGGAACTCCGAGCCGGACTCGTAGAAGGCGTTGCGGTCGCCCTCGAACAGCGACAGGTGCGAGTGCATCCCGGAGCCGGGGAACTCCGAGAACGGCTTGGGCATGAAGGTGGCGTGCACGCCCTGCTCCAGGGCCACCTGCTTCATCACCAGCCGGAAGGTCATGATGTTGTCGGCGGTGGACAGCGCGTCGGCGTACCGCAGGTCGATCTCCTGCTGGCCGGGCGCGCCCTCGTGGTGGGAGAACTCCACCGAGATGCCCATCGACTCCAGCATGGTGATGGCGGTGCGGCGGAAGTCCATGCCGACGTTCTGCGGGGTGTGGTCGAAGTAGCCGGAGTTGTCGGCCGGGGTGGGCGCGGAGCCGTCCAGCGGCTTGTCCCGCAGCAGGAAGAACTCGATCTCGGGGTGGGTGTAGAAGGTGAACCCCAGGTCGGAGGTCTTGGCCAGCGCCCGCTTGAGCACGTAGCGCGGGTCGGCGTACGACGGCGAGCCGTCGGGCATCAGGATGTCGCAGAACATCCGGGCGGTGCCGGGGGCCTCCGCGCGCCAGGGGAGCACCTGGAAGGTGCTGGGGTCGGGCTTGGCGATCATGTCGGACTCGTAGACCCGGGCGAAGCCCTCGATGGCCGAGCCGTCGAAGCCGATGCCCTCGTCAAAGGCCTGTTCGAGCTCGGCGGGGGCCACGGCGACCGACTTCAGATAGCCGAGCACGTCGGTGAACCACAGCCGTACGAAGCGGATGTCCCGCTCCTCCAGGGTGCGGAGCACGAACTCCTGCTGCTTGTCCATATCCATCCATCCTTGCCGGTCAGGCACCTCGGTCCCCCGCCGCAGCGACAACAGGGGGGATCTTGAGCAGCATTGCACCACACGATTTCGCCCTCGTTGCCGGCAAGGAGCCGGCGGGCGTCGGCTCCCCGTGGCGCTGCTCACCCCCATACTGCCGGTCATGGGCGTCGCGCCGCGAGCGCCTGTCACCCGCCGGTCGTACGCCGGTCCCGCGCCGGTCGCGCTTCGGTCGCACGCCGGTCGGCGCCGCCGCCCCGGGGGCAGTCGGCGCCGACACAACTCCGGCTGTAGCCAACCGGTTTCGGCAATATATCGATACTGTTTCGCAAAAAAAGGATGACTTGCAGAGAATCCGCAAACGGACCGCAAAAAACTTGCGCCACCTGTACTAGAATCGACGCCATGACACGACGACTTGCCGAGGTGGCGAAGAAGGTCGGGGTGAGCGAGGCCACCGTCAGCCGGGTGCTGAACGGGAAACCAGGCGTCTCCGATGCAACTCGCGCCGCCGTCCTCACCGCCCTTGACGTGCTCGGATACGAACGGCCCACGCAGCTCCGCGGTGAACGCGCCCGGCTGGTCGGCATGGTCATGCCCGAGTTGCAGAACCCGATTTTCCCGGCTTTCGCGGAAGTGGTCGGCGGTGCGCTGGCCCAGCAGGGTTTCACGCCCGTGCTGTGCACCCAGACCGCGGGCGGGGTCTCCGAGGCCGATTACGTGGAGTTGCTGCTCCAGCAGCACGTCTCCGGCGTGGTCTTCTTCGGCGGCCTGTACGCGCAGGCCGAGTCCCCGCACGACCACTACGCGCGGCTGGCCGAGCGCAACCTGCCGACCGTGCTGATGAACGCGGCCATCGACCACCTGGACTTCCCCCGGGTCTCCTGCGACGACGCGGTGGCCGTCGAGCAGGCGATGAACCACCTGATCTCGCTCGGCCACCAGCGGATCGCGCTGGTGCTGGGCCCGCCGGACCACGTGCCCTCGCGCCGCAAGCTGGCCGCCGCGCGCCGGGTCGACCCTTCGGTGACCGTGGAGCACGCGCTGTTCACCCTGGAGGGTGGCCAGGCCGCGGCCAGCCGGCTGCTGTCGCGCGGCATCACCGCGTTCATCTGCGCCTCCGACCTGCTGGCCCTGGGCTCCATCCGGGCCGCGCGGCGCCGCCGGCTGTCGGTGCCGGAGGACGTGTCGGTCATCGGGTACGACGACTCGTCGCTGATGAACTGCACCGAGCCGCCGCTGACCACGGTCCGCCAGCCGATCGAGGCGATGGGCCGCGCCGCGGTGGACCTGCTGGCCGGTGAGATCAGCGGGGCCTCGGTGGACCACGACGAGCTGTTCTTCGAGCCGGAGTTGGTGGTGCGCGGCTCCACCGGACCGGCCCCGCACCCGGCCCGCATCCCGCACCCGGAGGCGCGCACGGGCGCCTGACCCGCCGGGCCGGCGCCCGTACCCCGAACCAGCGGCACGACAACAGCACGACCAGCGGCAGGAACACGAGCCGGCGCACCAACGGGGGCGCCGGCCCTGCGGCATGCCCGAAAACCCGCACACCACCCGCGCCCCTGGGGTCGCTCGGGCCACAATGACGCCGGTGCCGGACGCTGCCGCCCGCACCGGCGTTGTTGCGTGCGACCTGCAACAGCCCCGTCGTGACCGAGTCGTGTCTTTGCGAAATTCGCGCGACATCTTGCGGACATCTATCAGGTTAAGTACGTTGCCGGAGTCCCAGATCGCAGTCCAACGACGCGCAGTGGTTCAGGGGAAGGGTTTGATCATGAGCAGAATCGGCTACCGCAGACTGGTGGCAGTCGCTCTGGTCGCCGGCATCGGGCTCACCGGTGCCGCGTGCTCCAGCAGCAAGAAGGACGACTCCGGGAGCAAGTCCAGCAGCGCCACCGCCGGAACCCCGTTGGACCCGAAGACCAAGGTGTCCATCGCGGTCGACTGCGAGCCGCCGACCACCAAGAAGGCCGAGCGCCAGCAGTGGATCGACGACGTGGCCGAGTTCAACAAGACGTACCCGAACGTCACTGTGAAGAGCAAGGACGCGTTCCCCTGCGAGGACCCGGCCAAGTTCACCGCGCAGCTCCAGGCCGGCAGTGAGACCGACACGTTCTACACGTACATGACCGACCTACAGCAGGTGCTGGACGCCGGTCAGGCCGCGGACATCTCCGCGTACGTCAACGACAAGACCGTGCCGAACCTGCAGTACATCGACCCCGGTGTGATGAACGTCCTCAAGGACGGCGGCAAGCTCTACGGTCTGCCCACCTCGAACTACCAGATGGGCCTGATCTACAACCGCAAGATCTTCTCCGACGCGGGTCTGGACCCCAACAAGCCGCCGACCACCTGGGACGAGGTCCGGCAGGACGCCAAGGTGATCCAGGACAAGCTGGGCTCCAAGGGCATCAACGGCTACATGGACAACAGCGCCGGCAACCAGGGCGGTTGGCACCTGGTCTCCGAGATGTACGGCGAGGGCAGCCGCGCGGTCGACGAGAGCGGCACGAAGGCCGCCTTCAACAACGACCAGACCAAGGGCATCCTGCAGACCCTGCACGACATGCGGTGGACCGACAAGAGCATGCCGGCCACCCCGGGTCTGCAGTGGGGCGACGTCCAGAAGGCCATGGGCACCGGCAAGATCGGCATGTACGTGGGCGCGCCCGACGACATCCCGCTGGTCGTCCAGCAGTACAAGGCCAAGTTCGAGGACATCGGCATGGCGCCGATCCCCGGCGGCAAGACCTCGCTGTTCGGCGGCGCCGACTACATGTTCAAGAAGTCGGACAGCCCGGACCAGATCAAGGCCGGCATCGCCTGGGTCAACTTCAAGTTCCTGACCCTGAACAAGGGCCAGTTCAACTACCCGCGCAACAAGACGGACGGCCTGCCGGTCGGTCTGCCGCAGCCGTTCTTCTTCACCGGCAGCGCCAAGGACCAGGACACCGCGGCCAAGAAGGCCAGCGCCACCGTGCCGGTCGACAACTTCAAGAGCTACGTCGACGCCCAGGTCCCGGTCGTGCCCGAGCCGCCGAACGCGCAGAAGATCTACACCGTGCTCGACTCGGTCATGTCCGGCGTGCTGACCAACCAGGGCGCTGACATCTCCAAGCTGCTCTCCACCGCCGAGACGCAGGTCAACCAGCTCCTGGCGGCCAGCCAGTAAGACGCCAGCCGCGCTCGCGGGACCGGCCGCCCCGACCGGGGAGGCGCCGGCCCCGCGAGCGCGGCACCGGACCCCGGCACCACCTTCAGCGGAGGAGCACCCATGGCGGCGACGACCGTCCCCGACAACACCACCAAACGCCATGCCGGTCGGGCGTCAGGGCCGGCCGGCGGTGCCGCGCGCACGGGCCTGGGCCGCAAGGTGCGGCACAACCTCCAGGCCCACGGCTTCCTGATCGGCGCGGTGCTCTGCTTCCTGATGTTCTCCTGGTACCCGATGGTCCGGGAATTCATCATGAGCTTCCAGGAGAAGAAGCGCGGCGTCACCACCTGGGTCGGCTTCAAGAACCTGGACCGGGTCTACCACGACCCGTATTTCTGGACCGCCTGGAAGAACACCGCCGAATTCACCGGGTACGCTCTGGTGATCGGTTTCGCGGTGCCGTTCGTCGTGGCGATCGTGCTCAACGAAATGCGGCACGCGCAGGCGTACCTGCGCATTCTGGTGTACCTTCCGGTGATGCTGCCACCGGTGGCCGGTGTCCTGCTCTTCAAGTACTTCTACAACCCGGACTACGGGCTGTTCAATCACGTCCTGAAGTTCTTCCACCTGCCGACCTCGCAGTGGCTGGACTCCTCGCACACCGCGATGATCTCGGTGGTGATCGCGGCCACCTGGATGAACATGGGCGCGGCCACCCTGATCTATCTGGCGGCGCTGCAGAACATACCCGGCGAGCTGTACGAGGCGGCCGACCTGGACGGCGCCGGACTGCTGGGGAAGATCTGGCACGTCACCATCCCGCAGACCCGGATGGTGCTGTCGCTGATGCTGCTGCTGCAGATCGTGGCGACCATGCAGGAATTCACGAACGTGTTCCTGCTCACCAAGGGCGGCCCGCAGAACTCCACGATGACGGTCGTCTACATGGTCTACCAGTACGCGTTCAACTACAACAATTTCGGCAGCGCCGCGGCGCTGGGCCTCTTCCTGCTGCTCGTGCTGATCGTCTTCTCCGGTCTGTACACGCGGCTGAGCCGGAACGCCGACTAGGAGGGCACGGACGATGGCAACGTACTCCCCGCAGAACCGGACCCTCATTTCCTCGGCCACGCTCAGCCGACGCAAGGGAAAAATCCTCTACCGGACCGTGCTCACCGTGGTGCTGGTATTGTTCACCCTGGTGTTCCTCGGACCGCTGTACTGGATGGTGACCGGCGGTCTGAAATCGGCCTCGGAAGTGGTGGCGAACCCGCCGACGTACTTCCCCAAGCATCCGAAGCCGGGGAATTACCACACCGCCTGGAGTGATTTCACCATTCCGCGGCTGCTGTTCAACACGCTCTACTACGCGTTCGGCGCGCTGCTGTTCCAGCTCATCTTCGACGTGGCGGCCGCGTACGCGATCTCCAAGCTCCGCCCCATCTTCGGCAAGCTGATCCTCGGCGGCATGCTCGCCACGCTGATGATCCCGGCCGCGGTGCTGGTGGTGCCGCAGTACATGACCGTGCTGGACCTGCCGGTGCTGCACGTCAACCTGATCGGCACGCCGTGGGCGATCTGGCTGCCCACGGTCGCCAACGGCTTCAACATCTTCCTGCTCAAACGATTCTTCGACTCGATCCCCGAGGACTTGATGCACGCGGCGGCCATCGACGGCGCCGGCCCGCTGCGCACCCTGTGGTCGATCGTGCTGCCGATGTCCCGCCCGATCCTCGGCGTGGTGTCGATCTTCGCGGTGGTGAACGTCTGGAAGGACTTCCTCTGGCCGATGCTGGTGGAGCCCGACCCGAAGAAGCAGCCGATCAACATCGGCATCAACTCGCTCTCCCAAGGCATCCCGGAGAACGTGATCATCGCCGGCCTGGCCATCGCCTCCGTGCCGACGCTGCTGATCTTCCTGCTCTTCCAGCGCAACATCATGTCCGGCCTGACCGCGGGCAGCCTGAAGGGCTGACCCGAAGGACTGAGCCGCGACCCCGGACAGCCTTCCGTAGCACCACCCCGAAGCACTCCGCCGCCGGCCCTCATGTCCACATCCCCGCCATCCGGGGCCGGCGGCGGGGTCCCACCTGCCCGAAAGGACGTTGACGTGGCAGACACCCCTCAGCCCGAGGCCGACGCGAACTGGTGGCGCGGCGCGGTCATCTACCAGGTCTATCCGCGCAGCTTCGCCGACAGCAACGGCGACGGCACCGGTGACCTGGCAGGAGTGCGGTCCCGGCTGCCGTACCTGGCCGAGCTGGGCGTCAACGCACTGTGGTTCAACCCCTGGTACCCCTCGCCGATGGCCGACGGCGGCTACGACGTGGCCGACTACCGCGACATCGACCCGATGTTCGGCACGCTGGCCGAGGCGGAGAAGCTGATCTCCGAGGCGCTGGCGCTGGGTATCAGGACCATCATCGACATCGTGCCCAACCATGTCTCGGCGGCGCACCCGTGGTTCCGCGAGGCGCTGGCGGCCGGTCCCGGCAGCCCGGCCCGCGAGCGGTTCTGGTTCCGGCCCGGGCGCGGCGAGCACGGCGAACTGCCGCCGAACAACTGGCCGTCCCAGTTCGGCGGGCCGGCCTGGACCCGGACCACGAATACCGACGGGACGCCCGGCGACTGGTTCCTCAACCTGTTCGACTCCGAGCAGCCGGACCTGAACTGGAACCACCCGGACGTACGGGCGGAGCACGAGGACGTGCTGCGGTTCTGGTTCGACCGGGGCGCGGGCGGGGTGCGGATCGACTCCGCGGCGATGGTCACCAAGGACCCGCTGCTGCCGGACCTGACCGACGACCCGGCGGCCCCGCACCCGTACGTGGACCGCGACGACCTGCACGACATCTACCGCTCGTGGCGGCGGATCGCCGACTCCTACCCGGGGGCGCGGATCCTGGTCGGCGAGGTGTGGATGCCCGACGCCGAGCGGTTCGCCCGCTATCTGCGGCCGGACGAGATGCACACCGCCTTCAACTTCGACTTCCTGTCCTGTCCGTGGGAGCCGGAGCGGCTGCGCATCTCGATCGACACGACGCTGGCCGCGCACGAGCCGGTGGGGGCGCCGGCCACGTGGGTGCTGTGCAACCACGACGTGACGCGGACGGTGACCCGGTACGGGCGCGAGGACACCGGTTTCGACTTCGCCACCAAGGCGTTCGGGATACCGACCGACCTGGCCAAGGGCACTCGGCGGGCGCGGGCGGCGGCGCTGCTCACGCTGGCCCTGCCCGGTTCGGTCTACCTCTACCAGGGCGAGGAGCTGGGCCTGCCGGAGGTCGAGGACATCCCCGTCGAACGCCTCCAGGACCCGATGTACCTGCGCGGCGGCGGCTCCGACCCGGGCCGCGACGGCTGCCGGGTGCCGATCCCGTGGTCGGGTACGACGCCGCCGTTCGGCTTCAGCCCGGCCGGGGCGGCCGAGCCGTGGCTGCCGCAGCCGGCCGACTGGGCCGCCCGTACGGCCGAACTCCAGTCCGGTGACCCCGACTCCATGCTCGCCCTGTACCGGTCGGCGATCGGCTCGCGCGCGGCCGAGCCGGGGCTGGGCGACGGCCCCTTCACCTGGCTCGACACCCCGGCCACGGTCCTGGCCTTCCGCCGCACCCCCGGCTTCGTCTGCGCCGTGAACCTCGGCCCCGACCCGGTCGCCCTCCCGCCGCACACCGCCGTGCTGCTCGCTTCGGGCCCGCTGACCGCCGAGCAGACCCTCCCCCAGGACACGGCGGTCTGGTTGCGCAGCTGATCCCGCCGCTCCTCCCCGAGCCGCGCCCCCACCGGATGCCGAGGGTCATCCGCTGGGGGCGCCCTCTTTGTGAGCGCGCCCACTGTGCCGGCGTGCCCTCTTCGTGAACGTGACCTCTTCGCGCACGCGCCTTCGCGAACGCGCCTTCGCGAACGCGCCTTCGCGAACGTGACCGGGACCACCGCGACATCGCGTCGTTGTGACGATAAAATGAGGGGGTGCCTCAACTACGCCTTGCCCTGAATCAGGTCGACTCCACGGTCGGTGACATCGCCGGGAACTGCGAAGAGGTGGTGCGCCGTACGCGGTACGCCGCCGAGAAGGGGGCGCACCTGGTCGCGTTCCCGGAGATGATGCTCACCGGCTACCCGGTGGAGGACCTGGCGCTGCGGTCGTCCTTCGTGGAGGCGAGCCGGGCGGCGCTGGTGCAGCTGGCCGGGCGGCTGGCCGCCGAGGGGCTGGGCGACCTGCCCGTGGTCGTCGGCTACCTGGGCCGCAGCCAGAACGCGCAGCCGCGGTACGGCCAGCCGGCCGGCGCCCCGCAGAACTGCGCCGCCGTGCTGCACCAGGGCAAGGTCGCACTGCGGTTCGCCAAGCACCACCTGCCCAACTACGGCGTCTTCGACGAATTCCGCTACTTCGTGCCGGGCGACACCATGCCGGTGATCCGGGTCCGCGGGGTCGACGTGGCGCTGGCCATCTGCGAGGACCTGTGGCAGGACGGCGGCCGGGTGCCGGCCGCCCGCACCGCCGGCGCCGGCCTGCTGCTGTCGGTCAACGCGTCCCCGTACGAGCGCGACAAGGACGACACCCGGCTGGACCTGTGCCGCAAGCGCGCCCAGGAGGCCGGCTGCACCCTGGCGTACCTGGCCATGGTCGGCGGCCAGGACGAGCTGGTCTTCGACGGCGACTCGATCGTGGTCTCCGAGCGCGGCGAGGTGATCGCCCGCGCCCCGCAGTTCACTCAGGAGTGCGTGCTGCTGGACCTGGAGCTGCCCGCGGCCCGCCCCGAGGTGCCCACCGGCCGGGTCGACGACGGCCTGGAGATCACCCACGTCACCCTCTCCGAGCAGCCGGTGGACCCGTACGAGCCGCAGTACACCGGCGTCGAGGCCGAGCGGCTGAGCGACACCGCCGAGATCTACGGCGCCCTGGTCACCGGCCTGCGCGCGTACGTCCGCAAGAACGGCTTCCGCTCGGTGCTGATCGGCCTGTCCGGCGGCATCGACTCGGCGCTGGTCGCGGCCCTGGCCTGCGACGCGATCGGCGCCGAGCACGTGTACGGCGTCTCGATGCCGTCGGCGTACTCCTCGGACCACTCCCGCGACGACGCCGCCGAACTCGCCCGCCGCACCGGGCTGAACTACCGCACCGTGCCGATCGCCCCGATGTTCGACGCCTACCTGGGCGAGCTGGAGCTGACCGGGCTGGCCGAGGAGAACCTCCAGTCCCGGCTGCGCGGGGTGACCCTGATGGGCATCTCCAACCAGGAGGGCCACATCGTGCTCGCGCCGGGCAACAAGAGCGAGCTGGCGGTGGGCTACTCGACGCTGTACGGCGACTCGGTCGGCGCGTACGGCCCGATCAAGGACGTCTACAAGACGACCGTGTTCGCCCTGGCCCGCTGGCGCAACGCCGACGCGGCCGCCCGCGGCCGGACCCCGCCGATCCCGGAGAACTCCATCAGCAAGCCGCCGAGTGCGGAGCTGCGGCCCGGCCAGGTCGACACCGACTCGCTGCCGGACTACGACCTGCTGGACCGGGTGCTGGAGCTGTACGTGGACCGGGACCAGGGCCGCGAGCAGATCGTGGCGGCCGGCTACCCGGCCGAGGTGGTGACCCGGGTGCTCAAGCTCACCGACACCGCCGAGTACAAGCGCCGCCAGTACCCGCCGGGCACCAAGATCTCCCCCAAGGGCTTCGGCAAGGACCGCCGGCTGCCGATCACCAACCGGTGGCGCGAGGGCGAGGGGTCGTAGGACGGGGAGTCGTACGACGCGGGGTCGTAGGGCGCGGGGTCGTAGGGCGTACGGGCCTGCGGGTCACGGCAGTTGCAGGCGGGCGGCGACCGGCAGGTGGTCGCTGCCCGTCCTGGGCAGGGTCCACGACGACCTGGGCTCGATCCCCTTGACCATGATCTGGTCGATCCGGGCCATCGGGAAGGACGCGGGCCAGCTGAAGCCCATGCCGTTGCCCGCCGCGCCCTGGGTGGAGCGCATCTGCGAGGTGACGGCGGCCAGCGAGCGGTCGTTCATGGTGCCGTTGAGGTCGCCGAGCAGCACCACGCTGTGCAGCGGCTCGTCGGCGATCGCCCGGCCGAGCGCGTCGGCGGCCCGGTCCCGCTGGCCGGCGGTGAAGCCGGCGTCGAAGGTGACCCGTACCGACGGCAGGTGCGCCACGTATACCGCGACCGGGCCGTGCGGGGTGGTCACCGTGGCCCGCATCGCCCGGGTCCAGCCCATCCTGATGTCCACCGGCCGCACCGCGTGCATCGGGTACCTGCTCCACAGGCCGACCGTGCCCTGCACCGAGTGGTACGGGTAGGCCGCCGCCAAGTCGTGGGCGTACCGCGGCGCCTGACTCTCCGGCAGCTCCTCGAGCGCCACGATGTCGGCGTGCGCGACCACCAGGTCGCGAGCGGTGCCGTCGGGGTCGAGGTTGCCGGCGTTGACGTTGTGGGTGAGGACGGTCAGGTCGCCGCCGGGCGCCTCCTTGTCGGTGAGCAGACCGCCGAACAGGTTCAGCCACACCGCGAACGGCAGCACTATGGCGATCAGTCCGGTCGCCGAGCGGCGCACCACCGCCAGCACCAGCAGGACCGGCAGGACCAGGCCGGACCAGGGCAGGAAGGTCTCGGTCAGGCTGCCGAGGTTCCCTATCCGGTTCGGCACGTGGGAGTGGAAGGACAGCAGCAGCGTCAGCAGCACCGCCAGGACGGCCACCACGATGCCGCGCCGCCACATGCCCGCCGGCCGCCACCAGCGCAGGAACCCGTGCAGCACGGCGCCCGCCCGCCCGGAGGCGGCGGACCGGCCCAGCACGGCGGAACCGTCCGGGGTCCTCTCGGTCGCGTCCGTCCTGCCGTGCGCTTGGGTCATATGGAACCTCGCTGCCGTGCCGGGTGCTCTGCCGACCATAGGGGATCGACATATGAAGCGACGGGTGGCGGGGGGCGGTGGGTTCCGGTTTGTGCTGCGTTCGGGTGGGCTGTGACAGGACGGTCACAGGGCGCGGGAGGGCCAACGGCCGGGTGTTTCAGGCGTGCTGCGGGCCCGGCGTTTCACGCGTACCGCGGGCCCGGCGTTTTACCGTCTTGCGGCCGGGCGCCCTGGAGGAACCAGTCCACGATCCGCTCGGCGAGGGTGTCGTCCTGGAGCAGGTCGGGACGGATGGTGGCCCGGTAGAGCACCGGGCCGGCCACCATGTCCATGGCCAGTTCCAGGTCCTCGGCGATCTCGGGGCGCAGTTCGCCCTCGGCGACTCCGCGCTCCAGCAGCCGGGCCAGCGTCCGGCGGCGCGGCACGATCGCGGTCTCGTAGTAGCGCTGCCACAGCTCCGGGCTGCTGTGCAGGTGCAGCAGCATGTTGCGCAGCAGCGCGTTCTCCTGCTTGGCCAGGGTGCGGTGGCGGATCGCCTCGATGCTGGCGATCAGGTCCTCGCGCAGGCTGTGGCCGGCCGGTTCGGCGGGCGGCGCCTCGACGGCGGCGAGCACGTCCAGCAGCAGAGCGTCCTTGCCGGGCCAGCGGCGGTAGACGGTGGCCTTGCCGACGCCGGCCTGCCGGGCCACGTTCTCCATCGACAGGTCGGCGAACGAGGTGCCCTCGGTGAGCAGGCGCAGCACTGTGTCGATGACCGCGCGGTCGACGGCCGCGCTGCGCGGGCGTCCGCGCCGGGCGGCCGTCGGACCGGGCGTCTGCGTCACTGCTCGGCACCCACCTTCTCCGGCTCGGGCGCGCTGCCGGGAGCGGGGGCGGCGGCCCGCCGGCCCGGAAGGTACAGCAGCGTGACCAGGGCGCCGACCAGGCCGACCGCGGCGGAACTGATCGCGGTGACGTGCATGGCGTGGATGAAGGCGTCGTCGGCCGGGCCGACCAGGGCCTGCCCCTTGGGCCCGAGCTTGTCGGCGATCGCCAGGGTGGCCTCGATGGACTCGCCGGCCGAGTGCCGGGCGCCGGGCGGCAGCGTGCCCAGGTGGTCCTGGACGCCGTTGCGGTAGAGGGTCGACATCACCGAGCCGAGCACGGCCACGCCGAGGGCGCCGCCGACCTGGCGGAAGGTGTTGTTCACCGCGGAGCCGGAGCCGGCCTTCTCGCGCGGCAGCGAGGACATGATCATCACGGTGGCGGGCGGCATCACGTGGGCCATGGCGGTGCCCATCACGAAGAACGCGACCTCCATGATCCAGATGGGTGTGGTGCGGCCCATCACGACGAAGCCCAGGAAGGATATCGAGGTCAGCGTCATGCCGCCGACGCAGACCGCGCGGGCGCCGAACCGGTCGACCAGCAGCCGGGCCCGCGGCGCGAAGATCATCTGACCGGCGGCCAGCGGGAGCAGCAGCAGACCGGAATCCAGGGCGCTGTAGCCACGCACGGACTGGTTGTAGAAGACCATGAAGAAGGTCACGCCCATCAGCGCGAAGAAGATCAGGCCTATGGCGGCGACCGAGGCGGAGAACTGCCGCTTGCGGAAGTACGACATGTCCAGCGCCGGGTGGTCGCTGCGCGCTTCCCACCAGATGAAGGCGGCCAGCACCACCGCGCCGCCCACCGTGGTGCTCCACACCTCGGTGCGGCCGAAGTCGCCGTACTGACCGCCCTTGATGATGCCGTAGACCAGCAGCACCAGTCCGGCGATGGACAGCAGCACGCCGACCGGGTCGAGCTTGCCGGGCCTGGGGTCCCGGGACTCCGGCAGCAGGACGATCATCGCGATCACGCCGGCCACCACGACCGGCACGTTGACCAGGAAGACCGAACCCCACCAGAAGTGCTGGAGCAACACGCCACCGGTGATCGGGCCGATCGCGATGGCCAGGCCCACCACACCGGACCAGATGCCGATGGCGCGGGGCTGCTCGTCGCGCTCGAAGACGTTCATGATGATCGCCAGCGTGGCGGGCAGGATCAGCGCGCCGCCCAGGCCCATCACCGCGCGGAAGGCGATGAGCTGGCCGGCCGAGCCCGCCATGGCGGAGGCCGCGGACCCGGCACCGAACACGACCATGCCGGCCAGCAGCACCTTCTTGCGGCCGAGCCGGTCACCCAGCAGGCCGGCGGTGAACAGCAGCCCGGCGAAGACCAGGGTGTAGGAGTTGATGGCCCACTCGAGGGCGCTCTGCGAGGCGCCGAGGCCGGTGGGGGCGGGCTGGGCGATGGTCTTCATCGCCACATTCAGGATGGAGTTGTCCAGGACGACCACGAGCACGCTGAACAGCAGCGTCGCCAGGATCGCCCATCGACGGCGGTGTACCGCCTCGGGGACGGCGGAAGTCTGGGGTACGGCCATGCCTTCAGGGTACGGAGATTAACGATACGGTGCCGTCTCGTATCGTAAAGTTGCGGTAAAGGCGGACTGCCCTTTCCGGACCGGGGCGGGCGTGTCAGCATGGAGGGAATCCGGGGACGCCGTCAGGGCGCCTCGAGATGACCTGAAGGAGCCGTCACCATGACGCAACTTCCGGCTGCCCAGCAGCCCCCGCGCGCCGCGGACCAACCCAAGGCCCTCTACGGAGGCGCCGGCACCCGCCGCATCACCGTGCGCGACCTGCTGGCCGCCAAGGAGCGCGGCGAGAAGTGGCCCATGCTCACCGCCTACGACGCCATGACCGCCTCGGTCTTCGACGAGGCCGGCATCCCCGTGCTGCTCGTCGGCGACTCCATGGGCAACGTGCACCTGGGCTACGACACCACCGTGCCCGTCACCATGGACCACATGGCGATGCTCGCCGCAGCGGTCGTACGCGGCACCCGCCGCGTCCTCGTCGTCGGCGACCTCCCCTTCGGCTCCTACCAGGAAGGCCCGGTCCAGGCCCTGCGCAGCGCGACCCGCCTGGTCAAGGAGGCCGGGGTCGGCGCGGTCAAGCTGGAGGGCGGCGAACGCTCCCTCGCCCAGACCGAGACCCTCGTCCAGGCCGGCATCCCCGTGATGTCCCACCTCGGCCTGACCCCCCAGTCCGTGCACACCCTCGGCTACCGCGTCCAGGGCCGCGGCGACGAGGCCGCCCACCGCCTCGTGCGCGACGCCAAGGCCGCGGAACAGGCCGGCGCCTTCGCCGTCGTCCTCGAACTCGTCCCCGCCGAGGTCGCCGCCGAGGTCACCCGCTCCCTCCACATCCCCACGATCGGCATCGGCGCCGGCCCCGACACCGACGCCCAAGTCCTCGTCTGGACCGACATGGCCGGCCTCACCAACGGCAAGGTCCCCCGCTTCACCAAGCAATACGCCGACCTCCGCGCCACCCTCACCACCGCCGCCCAGTCCTTCGCCTCCGACGTCCTCTCCGGCACCTTCCCCGCCGAGGAACACACCTTCCACTGATCGTCTGCGCAAGGCTCCTGCCCCGGGGGTACGGTTTTCCGTTCTCCCGGGGTGGGGGTGGGGCCCTTCGAGGGGCGGAGCCCCGGCAGACGCGGCCGGGGCGGGGGCGCCCGCCTCGCAAGGCGCGTCCCGAAGGGGCGGAGCCCCGGCGGACGCGGCCCCGCAGGGGCGGCGGCTCGGGCAGGTTGAAGGCCCGGCGAGGGCGCCCCGCAAGGGGCGCGGAGTCTGGGGGTGCCCCCACGCGACCAGCCACGACGGCGCGGCACAGGCCGGGACCGCGGAATCGCGACGGCGCCGAGCCGCCCACGGGAACAGCCGAGCTCCTTCCCAGGCGGGCCCGAGAAGAGGGGCACGGGTCCCCCCCCGGTCAGGTATCCCGAGCCCAAGCCGGAAAAAACGTTCACCCCACATCAAGGCTGAGTAATCCGTCACCCAATTACGTACGTAAGGGCATGACCCTCACCATGCCGCCCGCCCGCACCCACCCCCGGCCCTGACCATGCGGAGCACAGCCACACTGCGCGAATTCGACCCCGAGCGGCCGGTACGGCAGTATGCGGGCGTGGACGGACCACCCCCACCCGAGGGACCTCAGGGCGGACCTCCGGAACCGGATTCGGTTCCGGAGGAAGAGCTGATGCGGGCGCTGTACCGCGAGCACGCCGGCGCCCTGTACGCCTACGTGCTGCGACTGGTCGCCGGCGACCGCTACCTGGCCGAGGACGTCGTCCAGGAAACGCTGCTGCGGGCCTGGAAGAGTGCCTCGAAGCTGGACACCTCGGCCAAGTCGCTGCGGCCCTGGCTGGTGACGGTCGCCCGGCGCATCGTGATCGACGGTCACCGCAGCCGCCAGTCCCGGCCGCCGGAGACCTCGCCGGCGGCGCTGGAGCAGGTCCCGGCGCAGGACGAACTCGAACGTTCGCTGCGGCTGATGACCATCTCGGACGCGCTCGGCGCCCTGTCGGCGGCGCACCGGGAGGCCCTGGTCGAGACGTATTTCAAGGGCCGTACCGTCAACGAGGCGGCCGAGCAGCTCGGCCTTCCACCGGGCACCGTACGGTCCCGGGTGTTCTACGGTCTGCGCGCCCTGCGGAACGCGCTGGAGGAGAGAGGGGTGACCACTTCATGACATCCCATATCGATGTGGGCGCCTACCTGCTCGGCGCGATGGACGACGAGGAGATGACCCGGTTCGAGGAGCACCTGGCCGAGTGCGAGGTGTGCGGCCGGGAGCTGGACGAACTGAGCGGTGTGCTGCCGGTGCTGGCGGAGCTGCGCGCGGACGGCATCGGCTACGACGAGCCGCCCAGCGGGGACGTGCTGCTCCAGCGGCTGCTGAACGAGGTGTCCGGGGAACGGCGCACCCGCAAGCGACGCCGGCTCGTGGCGGTGGCCGCGGCCGCCGTGCTGGTGGTGGGCGGACCCACCGTGGCCGTCCTCGCCTCCTCGGGCGGCGACAGCGGCAGCAGCGTGGTCGCCACCCCCACCTTCGCCGCCGACCGGCACTCCGCGAGCAACCCCGCGACCGGCGCGTCGGCGATGGTGGGGATCGCCGACAAGGGCTGGGGCAGCGCCGTGGACCTGCGGCTGACCGGGGTGACCGGGCCGCTGACCTGCAGCCTGATCGCGGTCGGCGCCGACGGCAGCCGTCAGACGGTGGCCACCTGGTCCGTGCCCAACAGCGGCTACGGCACCAACGCCCAGCCCAGGCCGCTGATGGTGCACGGCGCGGCCGGTCTGCACGAGAAGGACATCAACCACTTCGAGGTCCGTGCCACCGGGGGCACGCTGCTGGTCAGCGTCCCCGTGTGAGACCCCGCGCGGCAGCCGGCTGCTGCCGCGTCGTCACCCGTGCCGCCCGGACCGGCCGCGTGCCCCGGTCGGACGGTACGGGCCCGGGAGCGCCCGGTCGGACCTTCGCGGACAGGTCCGGCCGGGCAGGAGCGGACTGGGACGGGTCCGCTCCCGTTCGGGTGGATCGGGTGGATGGGGTGGGTCGGGCAGGTCCGGGCGGAGGCGGGCGACTCCGTCCCGGCGGGTGTTTCGTGGCGATTTTCCCGGTACATGGCCATCGTGCGCCGCGGCGCCGACATATCGCCGACACCACGCCGATACGGCAGGGGGGGCGCCGATACGGAGGTGTCGGTGGCGTGTGGGTGCCGTGTCGGCGGGGCCCGCCAGGGTGGTGGGCATGACGACGCGACCGACTGACACCAGCGGGACCGCCGCCGTCGAGGTACGGGGTCTGGTCAAGCACTACGGCACGACCAGAGCTCTCGACGGGGTGGATCTCGACGTACGCCAGGGCACAGTGCTCGGCGTCCTCGGCCCGAACGGGGCCGGCAAGACCACGCTCGTACGCGTGCTGTCCACTCTTGTGCGGCCGGACGCCGGCACCGCCCGGGTGGCCGGGTACGACGTACTCACCCAGCCCCGGCAGCTGCGCCGGGTGATCGGCCTGACCGGCCAGTACGCCTCGGTGGACGAGAAGCTGTCCGGCCGGGAGAACCTGTACATGATCGGCCGGCTGCTGGACCTGTCCCGCAAGGAGGCCCGGGCCCGGGCGGACGAACTGCTGGAGCGGTTCTCGCTGACCGAGGCCGCGCGGCGGCCGGCGATGCAGTACTCCGGCGGCATGCGGCGCCGCCTCGACCTGGCGGCGAGCATGATAGGCCGCCCCGCCGTGCTCTACCTGGACGAGCCGACCACCGGCCTGGACCCGCGCACCCGCAACGAGGTGTGGGACGAGGTCCGCTCGATGGTGGCCGACGGGGCCACCGTGCTGCTCACCACCCAGTACATGGAGGAGGCCGAGCAACTGGCCGACGAGCTCACGGTGGTGGACCGCGGCCGCGTGATCGCCACCGGTGAGGTGGCCGAGCTCAAGGCCCGGGTCGGCGGTCGGACGCTGCGGATCCGGCCGGCCGACCCCCGGGACGCGGCCGCGATGACCGCCGCACTCGCCGAGGCCGGGCTGTCCGGGGCGGCCGGGGTGACCGAAGCGCCCGGCGAGGGGACCGGCCGGGACGAGGGCGTGGTGAGCGTGCCGGTGCTCAGCGACGAGCAACTGACGGCCGTGGTGGGCCTGCTGGCCGCCCGCGGCTTCGCCATCGCGGGCATCGGCACCCATCTGCCCAGCCTGGACGAGGTGTTCCTGGCCATCACCGGCCAGAAGGCCGACGGCAGCGCGAAGGCCGGCCCGGCCAGCGCGGGGGACGGCACGGCCAACGGCCGGCCCGGGTCCGGGAACGGGGAGCGGACGCCGGGGACGGCGCAGGAGACGGAAGACGTGGAGGTCTCGGTATGAGCGCGACAACGGCGGCCGGGCCGGCCACGAAGACGGCGGCAATGCCGGTCGCGGCCGGCGAGGGCCGGATCGGCCTGCGCAGCAACCTGCGGCACATCGGCGCCCTGGCCCGCCGGAACATGCTGCAGATCAAGCAGGACCCGGAGTCGATGTTCGACGCCGTCCTGATGCCGGTGATCTTCACCCTGCTGTTCGTGTACGTCTTCGGCGGCGCGGTCTCCGGCAAGGGCCACCAGCACGAATACGTGAACTATGTGGTCCCCGGGCTCATGGCGATGATGGGCATGAACATCTCCATGGCGGTGGGGACCGGGATCAACGACGACTTCCAGAAGGGGGTCATGGACCGGTTCCGCACCATGCCGATCGCCCGGTCCTCGGTCCTGATAGCCAAGATCGTGGTCGAGGTCGGCCGGATGCTGATCGCCATCGCGATCCTGCTCGGCATGGGCTTCGCGCTGGGCATGTCCATCGGGACGGATGTGCCGCACCTGTTCGCGGCGATAGCGCTGTCCACGGTCTTCGGCGCATCGCTGATGTGGATCTTCATTCTGCTGGGCCTGACGATGAAGACGGCCCAGGCGGTCCAGGGGGTGGCCATGCTGGTGCTGATGCCCTTGCAGTTCGGCAGCTCGATCTTCGCCAAGCCGACCACCATGCCGGGCTGGCTGGAAGGGTTCACCAAGGTCAATCCGCTGTCCAACCTGGCGGACGCGGCCCGGGCCCTGGTCAACGGCGGCGCGGTGGCGCACTCGGTGTGGATGACGCTCGCCTGGTCGGTCGGCATCACCGCGGTGACGGCACCGCTGGCGGTGGCACGGTTCCGCAAGAAGACCTGACACGCCACGCCCCGGCGCGGCGCTCTCGGCGGCCCGAACGGCCACGAGTTCGCCGCGCCGCCGGCCGTAGGGGCGGCCCGCACCTGGACACTCGGAGCTCCGGCTCCGGGTGCCCAGGTGCTGCGGGTTCGGGGCCGCCCGGGCCGGGTCAGTCCACGTCGCCCATGAGGTCGACGGTCTCGCGCGGACCGAGGGCGCTGCCCTCGGCGTAGGCGGCCTCGTACTCCTGGGGGCCGAGCAGGTCGCGGAGCCGGGTCCGGGCGGCATCGGTGCGGAGGGCTTCGGCGGGAGGAATGGCCGAGGGGCGCAGCCGGTCGTGGGCGCCGATGAGGACCGCGGCACGCCGGGCCCGGGCCAGGCGGCGGGGGCGGGCTCCGTCGCCGGCCGGCTCGGGTTCGCCGGCGCCACCGGCGCCGACACCGACACCGGCGCCGACACCGGAGCTGTCGTCGGGATCGGTGTCGGTGTCGGCGAGCAGGATCAGGAGTTCCACGGCGCCGGGCACGAGGACGATGCCGATGCGGGGGGTGATGACGTCGGCGAGGGGGTGGCCGGAGAGTTCCGTCAGGCCGGCCGAGAGTTCGGCCATGCCGGTGGCCGGGTCGCCGAGGAGGCCGACGAGGTAGCCCCGCATCGCGCTGAGCAGGCTGGTGATGAAGCCGGGCACGCCGGCGGGAGTGCGGTGGTCGCGGTGTTCGCGGATGGTGGCGTCGATCACTTCCAGCGAACCGGTCATGTCGCCGCGGTTGCGCAGCACGTTGGCGAGCAGGACCCGGCCGTAGAAGGCGGCGCCGTCGGAGGCCGCGCCGAAGCGGTCGGCCTCCTCGATGCCCTGACGCAGGAGGCGTTCGCCCTCCTCGGGCTCGCCGCAGTTCACCAGGGCGTCGCCGAGGCGGACGGTGAAGACCGGGACGTGCTGGAGGGAGCCGATGTCGCGGGAGAGTGCGATGCCTTCGCGGCAGCAGGCGGCGGCGCGATGCCAGTCCCCGCCGTTGCCGGCAGCCTCGGCTTCGGCGGCCAGTGTCTCGGTGGTGCCCCACCGGTCGCCGAGCCGGGCGAAGATGCGCCGGCTCTCCTCGATGTCGCGCAGCGCCTGGTCCAGCCGTTCGGTGAGGTCACTGTCGATCTTGGCCCGCAGCTGCAGGGAGAACGCCAGCTCCCAGTCCCGGCCGTGGGTACGGCAGGCCTCGACGGTCTCGCTGACCAGCCGGTGCAACTGGTCGAAACCGCCGGAGAAGAACGCGCCGAAGGCCCGCATGATGCCGGGCAGCCGAGCCGACTGCGGCAGGTGCGGCGGATAGGCGTCGATCAGGGCCTTGCCGACAGTGACGAGTTCGGGATCGGTCCACCAGTCGCTCTGGTCCTCGTCGCTCGCCGCCATGGCCACCACCCGCACCCAGCGGCGGGCCTCGACCAGCCGTTGCCCGGTCAGCGGCGGCGGGTCGTCCAGCGGCCCGCGATCCAGCGGTTCCAGGACCGGCGGCTCATGGAACGGGTCGGGACCGAGCGCCGCCACGGCGGTCGGCCACACCCGGCGTTCGGAGACGTAGTTGCGCACCTCCCAGAACCAGGCGCAGCCGAGCGTGAGCACCAGGGCCTCCTGCTCGTCGCCGGCCTCGACGGCCCGGCGCAGCGCGGCCCGCACATTCTCGTGGTCGCGTTCCAGCCGTTCCAGCCAGATCCCCTGCTCCGCGCCCCGCAGCCGGGGATCGGCGGTCCGGGCGAACTCACGGAAGAAGATGATGTGACGCCGCTCCACCGCGCCCTGTTCACCCGAGCCGGCCAGCCGGTCGGCCGCGTACTCCCCTATGGTCTCCAGCATCCGGTACCGCTCGCCGTCCCCGGTGAGATCGGCCAGTACCAGCGACTTGTCGACCAACGAGGCAAGAAGCGCCGCGGTGTCGGCCGAGTCGATCCGCGGCGCCGCCCCGGAGCCGCCCGCGCCCTCGGGATCCGCGCAGATGGTCTCGGCGGCCTCCAGCGTCCACCCGCCCCGGAACACGGCGAGCCGGCGCAGCAGCACCCGCTCGGCGTCGTCCAGCAGATCCCACGACCAGTCCACCACCGCCCGCAGCGTCTGCTGACGCGGCAACAGCGTCCTGCTGCCCCCGGTGAGCAGCCGGAACCGGTCGTCCAGCCGGTCCGCGAGCTGCCGCGGCGACAGGCTCCGCAGCCGCGCCGCCGCCAGCTCGATCGCCAACGGCAACCCGTCCAGCCGCCGGCACAGTTCGGCACACGCCACCGGGTCGTCCTCCACCGAGAACCCCGGCCGCGCCGCCGCCCCCCGGTCCGCCAGCAACCGCAACGCCGTCGGCTCCGGCAACGGGTCCAACGGCCGCACCAGCTCCCCCGGCACCCCCAACGGCTCCCGGCTCGTCGCCAGCACCGACACCCCCGGGCACGCCGCCAGCAACCGCTCGGCCAGCGCCGCCGCCGCATCGATCACGTGCTCGCAGTTGTCCAGCACCAACAGCAAGCTCCGCCCCGCACAGTAGTCCGCGAGCTGCTGCACCGGATCCTTCGCCTTGGTCTCCGCCGCTATGGCGGCCTCCGCCGCCCCCGTGGCATGCACCAACGTCTCCCGCAACCCCAGCGAGTTGACCACCGCCTCCCCCAAGGTCGCCGGATCACTCACCGGCGCCAACTCCGCGTACCACACCCCATCCGGCCACCGCCCCCCGACCAGATCCCCCGCCTCCTGCGACAACCTCGTCTTCCCCGTCCCCCCGGGCCCCGTCAACGTCACCAACCTCGCCCGCTCCAAATCCCCCCGCACCGCCACCAGGTCGGCCTCCCGCCCCACAAAACTCGTCAACCGCGCCCGCGCATTGCCAACGACCCGCCCCGTACCAACCCCATCACCATTTCCACCACCGGCCCCATCGCCGATCCCCCCACCGCCGCCGGTGCCGCCCACATCACCCCCAGGCAGCCGACCGCCCCCGACAGGGGAGGCATCCGAACGGCCGGAAGCGGAACCGCCGCCCCCCGCCGACCGGGAGGGGTCGGAGGGGTGGGGGTCCGAAATGCTGCCGTATATTTGTGAGCCGCCAGGCTCGTAAATATACGATTTCGGACTCCCACCCCGGAGGCCCCGACCCCCGCCCGGCGAACCCGAACCGGGCGAACCCGCACCCGCCCCGCCCGGATTGAGCAGCTCCGCATGAAGCGCCCGCAGCTCCCCCGATGGATCCGCCCCGAGCTGCTCGGCCAACTCCACCCGCACCGCCTCGAAAGCGGCCAGCGCATCCGCCCCCCGCCCCGCATCCCGCAACGCCCTGATCTGAAGCGCCCGCAACGGCTCGTCCAACGGATACGCGGCCACCAACTCCGCCAGCTCCGGCAGCAGCCGCTCCGCATGCCCGAGCGCAAGCTCCGCACTGATCCGCTGCCGCACCGCGTCCTGCCGCAAAGACTCACTGCGCACCGCCGCCGCGCCCCGCTCCGGCAGATCCGCGAGCGCGGGCCCGCGCCACAGCGCGAGCGCGTCGGCGAGCAGACCCGCGGCCTTGACGGGGTCGTCGTCGGCCAGCGCAGCAGCCCCTTCCGAGGCGAGGCGCTCGAAGCGGTAGAGGTCGACCCCGTCCGGCGCCGCCTCCAGCCGGTATCCGCCGTCGACCGAGCCGACCGCCTCGTGGCCGAGCGTCTTGCGGAGCCGCCCGATCAACGCCTGAAGCGCGCCGACCGCGTCGGCCGGCGGCTCCCCGCCCCACACCTCGTCGATGAGCGCGGCCACGCCGATCACCCGGCCGGGCCGCAGCGCGAGCGCGGTGAGCAGCGCGCGCAGCCGACCGCCGGCGAGCACGACGGGGGTGCCGTCGTCCCGCAGAGCCTGCGTTGTACCGAGGATCGTGTATCGCACGGGCCCATTGTTACGGAGTGCGCCCGCACCCCGCCCCGAGTTGTCCACAGGCCCGTCGGGCCCGGAACCCCGGCCGTCCGCTGTGCGTTTTCCCGGCGCGGCCTGTGCCGTCGCCCCGCAGGATGACATGATCAGGCGGCCTGTCCTCCCGACCGACCCCGCCGACCCGCCGGCCAGCGCGCCGACCAGCCGACCACGGAGCCCGTCCCATGAGCGTCACCCCGATCCGCCGAGCCCAGCACGGCGACAGCCGCATCAGCCCGATCTTCCTGGCCATCGCCGCGGTGATGGTGGCGTCCGGCTGGGCGGTGTGGCGGGAGTTCGCCTCGAACAAGGGCTTCGCGGTGTTCCTGTTCGTCGTCTCGGGCTGGTTGGTGTCACTGTGCCTGCACGAGTACGCGCACGCCCGCACCGCACTGCACAGCGGTGACATCTCCATCGAGAGCAAGGGTTACCTGACCCTCAACCCGCTGAAGTACACCAACGCGCTGCTGTCGGTGATCCTCCCGGTGATCTTCGTGATCGCGGGCGGCATCGGCCTGCCGGGCGGCGCGGTCTTCATCGAGCGCGGCCGGATCCGCGGCCGGTGGCGGCACAGCCTGATCTCGGCGGCGGGCCCGCTGGTCAACGTGCTCTTCGCGATCGTGCTGATGCTGCCCTTCGCGCTGGGCAAGGCCGATTCGTGGCCGACCGACTTCATGGCCGCGCTGGCCTTCCTGGCCCGGCTCCAGGTCACCGCCGCGATCCTGAACCTGCTGCCGGTGCCCGGCCTGGACGGCTACGGCATCTGGGAGCCCTGGCTGTCGTACAACATCCGCCGCCAGGTCGAGCCGTTCGCGCAGTTCGGCCTGCTTGCCGTGTTCGGCGTGCTGTGGATCCCGTCGGTGAACATCAAGTTCTTCGACGCGATCAACTCGGTGATGGGCTGGTTCAACGTCCACGCCATCTACATGGACTACGGCTACACGCTCTTCCGGTTCTGGAAGAACCAGGGCTGACGAACCGGGGCCGACCGAGCCGACCGAGCCGACCGAGAAGGACTGGCGGAGAAGGAGAAGGAGCCGCTCAGCGGGCGGCCCGAGCGGCGGCCCGCGCCTTGTCCCTGCGCCGGTAGAACCACCACATGTTGCTGGTCACGCCCGCGAGCAGGATCCACACGACGCCCAGCCAGCTTCCGTGTGCGAAGGAGACCACCGCGGCGACGACGGCCAGCAGGCACAGGATCAGGGCGTAGGTGGCGAGGCGGGGCATGGCGGGCGGGCTCCTGTCCGGCGGGACGTACGGGCGGCCGGACGGCTGCGGCGTACGGCTGGTCGTACGCCATTGTCCCCCATGCCCCGCGGCCACCCGTACGGACCCGGCCCGTACGCGCCCGCGGCGGCGCGGCGGACCTACACGTCGGTGACGCGCAGTCCCGCGTGGGCCTTGTAGCGGCGGTTGACCGAGATCAGGTTGGCGACCAGCGATTCCACCTGGTGGGCGTTGCGCAGCCGGCCGGCGAAGACACCGCGCATGCCGGGGATGCGGGCGGCCAGCGCCTGCACCACATCGGTGTCGGCGCGGGACTCGCCGAGCACCATGACGTCCGTGTCGATCGCCTCGACCTGCGGGTCCTGGAGCAGCACCGCCGACAGGTGGTGGAAGGCGGCGGTGACGCGGGAGTCCGGCAGGAGGGCGGCGGCCTGCTGGGCGGCGCTGCCCTCGTCGGGCACGAGCGCGTAGGCGCCCTGCTTGTCGAAGCCGAGCGGGTTGACGCAGTCCACCACGAGCTTGCCGGCCAGGTCCGCGCGCAGCGCCTCCAGGGTGCGGGCGTGACCCTCCCAGGGGACCGCCACGATCACGATGTCGCTGCGCCGGGCGCACTCGGCGTTGTCGGCGCCCTCCACGCCAAGGCCGAGTTCCGCGGCGGCGGTCTGCGCGCGTTCGGCGGCGCGCGAGCCGATGATCACCTTCTGGCCGGCCCGGGCGAGCCGGTAGGCCAGGCCGCGGCCCTGGTCGCCGGTGCCGCCCAGCACGCCCACCACCAGGCCGGACACGTCCGGGAGCGCCCAGGGGTCCGGGGCCGGGGCCTTCTTGCCTTCCTCAGCGTTCGTCATACCGGCGATCCTGCCAGGTCCGCGGCTCCCACGGCGCGCCGGACGGCCGCCGCCGCGCCGCACCCGGTCCGGCACCATGGGCGCGTGCGACCGGCGTGGCCGGTTGCTCGCGCAGTTCCCCGCGCCCCGCCGGCGCCATGGGCGCGTACGACCGGCACCCTTGCCGCCCACCGGAGTCCGCCGCCATGGCGCCGGGAAATTCCGTTGCCGCAGCCGTGCCGGCGCCAGGATCATGCGGCCCCGTGACCACCACCGACGCCGACGACCCCGACACCGCGCCCGTACCCGGCGCCAAGGACGACACCAAGGACGACACAAGGGACGTCGACGCCAAGAACGCGGGCAAAGCCGAGGACGCGGACGCCGGGACGGCCGTACGGGCCGCGCGCCGTCGCCCCGGCCGCGCCCTGCTGCCCGATCTCGCCCCCTGGCACGGCTCGCGCGACTTCCGGCTGCTGTGGATCGCCGGAGTGGTGACGAACTTCGGCAGCTTCCTGACCTTCGTCGCGCTGCCGGTGCAGCTGAAGGACCTGACCGGGTCGGCGGCGGCGGTCGGCGCGATCGGCGCGGTGGAGCTGGTGCCGCTGGTGGTGTTCGGGCTGTACGGGGGCGCGCTGGCCGACGCGGTGGACCGTAAGCTGCTGATCAACGCGACCGAGGCGGCCCAGGGCCTGCTGGCGGCCTGCCTGCTGGTCAATACGCTGCTGCCGCGTCCGGTGCTGTGGCCGCTGTATGTGGTGGCCGCGCTGTCCAGCGCGCTGACCGGGCTCCAGCGGCCGGCGCTGGACGCGGTCGTGCCGCGCATCGTGCCCAGGGACCAGCTCGCCGCGGCGGCCGCACTCAACAGCCTGCGCTGGCAGGTGGGAGCGATAGCCGGGCCCTCGCTGGCCGGACTGGTGATCGCCTGGGCGGGGCTCGGCTGGGCGTACGGAGCGGACTGCGTGACCTTCGCGGTGTCGCTCGGCTGCGGGCTGGGACTGCGCCGCTTCCCCGCCGCTCACGACGCCCGGCCGCCGTCGCTGCGCGGCATCGCCGAGGGCGCGCGCTACGCCTGGAGCCGCAAGGAGCTGCTGGGCACCTATGCGATCGACCTGGCCGCGATGTTCTTCGCCTACCCGGTGGCGGTCTTCCCGTTCCTCGCGGACGAGCTGGACGCCCCCTGGTCGCTGGGCCTGATGTACGCGGCCGGGTCGGTGGGCTCGCTGCTGGTGAGCGTGACCAGCGGCTGGTCGTCGCGGATCCGGCGGCACGGCCGCATGGTGGTGCTGGCGGCGGCCGGTTGGGGGCTGGCCATGGCGGTCGCCGGGTGGTGCGGCTCGGTGTGGCTGGTGCTGCTCTTCCTGGCGGTGGCCGGCGGCTGCGACATGGTCAGCGGGATCGGACGCGCGACGATGTGGAACCAGACCATCCCGGAGAGCCTGCGCGGACGGCTGGCCGGCATCGAGCTGCTCTCGTACTCGCTGGGGCCGCAGCTCGGCCAGGTCCGGGCGGGCGGTGTCGCGGCGGCCGGCTCGGCCCGGCTGTCCGTCTGGTCCGGCGGCCTGGCCTGCGTCGCCGCGGTCGGCCTGCTGGCTGCCGGGCTGCCCGCCCTGCTGGCCTACGACGCAGGCACGCCGCCGCCGGCCTGATCCCGTACGCGCGGGCCTCGCCGACTGGCCCGCACCACGCACTCGCCGGTGGTCCGGACACGACAGCGGCTGCCCCTTCGGGCCGGTGGCGACCCGCGCCCCGGTGGGGGTACCTCCCAGGCCGAAGGCTCTGGGGGAGCGCCGAGCGCGCCCACGCGGCGCCAGCCGCAACCGCATACAGCCTCGCGCCCCTGGCTGTTCCCGGCGAACCGCGGCCGGCGCAGACCGGACTCACCCCGGGTATGTGTCCGGCCCCACCCCCGTACCCGCCCGCTACCCCCGGTCGTTCCAGCGCGGATCCGTGTCCCACTCCCGGTTCCGCTCCTGCGCGATCTGCATCGCGTGCTCGGCCTCGGCCTTGGTCGGGTACGGGCCGAAGCGGTCCTTCGAGGGGCACTCGGGCCCCTCCTCGGCCTTCTTGTGCTTGAGGCAGTAGAACCACTCGCCGGGCTTGCCGGCCGGTTTGCGCTCCTTGAACAGCGCCATGGTGTCCCTCCTCCTGCTCGGGCTCCCCGCAACGCCCCTGTAGCGGCCAGCTTGCCCCATGAGCCGCCGATACACTCGTCGGCATGACTGCTGTGTCACCGCTCGTACCCGGCACCCTCTCCCCCACCCGCCGGGTGCCCACCTCGATCCCCCGCCCGGAGTACGTGGGGCGGCCGGGTCCGGCGCCGTACACCGGCCCCGAGGTGCAGGAGGCGGACACCGTGGAGAAGATGCGGATCGCCTCCCGGATCGCCGCGCGGGCGATGGAGGCGGCGGCCGCGGCCATCGCGCCGGGGGTGACCACGGACGAGCTGGACCGGATCGCCCACGAGTACATGGTGGAGCAGGGCGCCTATCCGTCGGACCTGGGCTACCGCGGCTTCCCCAAGTCCATCTGCACCTCGCTCAACGAGGTGATCTGTCACGGGATTCCCGACTCGACCGTGCTGCGCGACGGCGACATCGTCAACCTGGACGTGACCGCGTACATCCACGGGGTGCACGGCGACACGAACGCCACGTACCTGGTGGGCGACGTGGACGAGGAGTCACGGCTGCTGGTCGAGCGCACCCGCGAGTCGCTGACGCGGGCGATCAAGGCGGTCCGCCCGGGGCGGCAGATCAACGTGATCGGGCGGGTCATCGAGTCGTACGCGAAGCGGTTCGGCTACGGGGTGGTGCGGGACTTCACCGGCCACGGCATCAACACCTCGTTCCACTCCGGGCTGATCATTCCGCACTACGACGACCCGCGCGCGACCACGGTGATGCAGCCCGGGATGACCTTCACCATCGAGCCGATGCTGACCCTGGGCACTCACGAGTACGACGTGTGGGACGACGGCTGGACGGTGGTCACCAAGGACCGCCGCCGGACCGCGCAGTTCGAGCACACCATGGTGGTCACCGCGGACGGCGCCGAGGTGCTGACCCTGCCCTGACCGCCGGGGACCGGGCGAACGCGGGGCGCTGCCGGTAGGGTTGGCGCGTTTCCCGGCACATATGCGCCCCGCTGAAGGAGTCCGACGCGCCATGATCCGACGCAGGTTGTGCCTGGGGGCCGCGGCGGTGGCGCTGAGCCTGCCGCTGGCCGGGTGCGTGACGGTGCACGGCGAACGCGCGCTCATCGCGTCGGCCCGGCCGGCCGAGGCGGCGAAGGCGCTGGCGGACTTCGCGGCGGCGAACAACGCGGCGACCAGGACGTACGATCCGGCGCGGGTGACCGCTACGGAGGCCGGGCCGCTGGGCGCGATCGACGAGGCGGGGGTGCGGGCCCGGCACGTCAACAACCCGTCGGGCAATCCGTCGGCGACACCGCTGGTGTTCTCGGGCACCAAGTACCTGATACCCCGTCAGCGCGGCTGGCCGAAGTTCTTCGTGGCCGACACGGCGACCAACCGCGGCACCGCGCGCTGGCTGCTGGTCTTCCGGCGGTCCGGCCCGGAGCAGGCGTGGAAGGCCGACTTCCTGGCGGTGTACGCGCCGGGAAGCCTGCCGGCGCCGGCGACCGACAAGGACGGTCACGCCGAGGCGGTACCGCTGGCCGGCAGCGATCTGCTGGTCCAGCCGGGGCAGTTGAGCGCCGCCTACGCCGGCTATCTGCAGGACGGCGCGGGGGCGCAGTCCTTCGCGCCGGGCGCGGTGACCTCGCAGCTGCGCGCCTCCCGCGCCAAGGAGTCGCACACCCCCTCGTCCGTCACCCAGTACCAGGACCAGCCGGTGCAGGGCGGCGAGTTCGACCCGGTGGCGCTGCGTACGAAGAACGGCGGCGCGCTGGTGTTCTTCGGCACCCGTCACCAGTCCCGCGCCACCTACCGGCCGGGTTACCGGCTGACCCTGGACCCGAGCACCAGGGCGCTGATGTCCGGCACGCCGCGCACGTCGGTGACGCTGTCGCGGATGGCGCAGCACGTCGCCTTTGTGCCGGGCGGCGGCGGTACGGGCCAGGTGGTGATCCTCAGCCGGCTGGTGGGGCTGGTGTCGGCCAAGGGCGCGTAGGCGCCCCTGTTTCCGCTTCAGCGGGCGCTCAGCGGCGCCTGCCCGCCGCCTCTGCGCCGTTTTCGGCCCCGTCCTCGGCCTCCTCGTCATCGGCGACCTGCGCGCAGGCGTCGGCGAGGATGTCCAGCACGGGCAGCGGGTCGGGCAGCGGCAGGTCGGGGCCGAGGCCGTCGAGCCAGGTGACGCCGGTGCCGTCGAGCATCCGGGAGGGCGGCAGCAGCACGTAGCTGCCGCGGGTGTGCCAGCGGATGCCGGGGTGCTCGTCGGGCGTCTCGGGGTTGCTGTCCAGGGCGCAGGGCCACCACTCGTCCTCGTCGGCGGTGGCCCGGGTGAGGGTGAAGAACAGCAGCCGTTCCTCGCCGAGCGCGGCGACCGGGCCGAGGGTGGCGGCGTCGGCGGTCAGCCGCTCCAGGGCCAGCCGTCCGGCGTCGGCGGGCACGTCGAGCACGTCGTGCTCCGCGCCGGTGGCGGTGACGAAGTTGGCCAGCGGGTTCGTCCGCAGCCAGTGGTCGATCTTCTGCGGGTCGGTGGTGGCCTGGGTCTGCCAGGCCGGGGAGATCGGGTGCAGGCCGGGGATCGGACAGCCGACGCGGTCGCAGGAACAGCCGAAGCCGTCCGGGTGGGCGGCCGGGGCCACCGGGTAGCCGGCGCCGGCGGCGGCGCGGGTCATCTCGTCGCGCTCGGGGGCGGGTCCGGCGGGCAGTCCGCCGCGGGCGGAACGGGCGCTGCGCGAGCTTCTGGGGGGCCGGGTCGGGCGGGCAGAACCTGTCGCACTGTCCGCGCCGCCGCGCCGCAGCCACTCGGACAACCTGTTCCTGCCTGCCATCGAGCTCCTTCCGTCGCCCCCTGCCGGTCGCGGTACGTACACGGTACGCGGACGGCGAGGGACATCCTCCCTCTTGCCCGGAATGAACACCCACGCGGGGTGGAATGCTTCCCGGGCACGATGTGCCGACATTCTGTCGGGAACACCTCGCGCTCCGCCTCTCTTTCGCGTTTCCTTCACGCCCCTGCGGCCGGCCGACCGTCGACCGCGGGGGCGAGCACGTACGGCGTACCGCGGGTCCCTCACACAGGGCGCGCGGCGCGACGTACGAGGACCGTGCCTCAGCCACCCCCGAGGAGTCCCCCTTGCGCACCGCCACCCCGCGCCGCTACCTGATGTGTCCACCCGTGCACTACACGGTCTCGTACTCGATCAATCCGTGGATGGACCCGACCGAGCCGGTGGACCCGGCTCTCGCCCTCCTCCAGTGGGAGGACCTGCGCGACCGCTACCGGGCCCTGGGCCACACCGTGGAGATCCTCGACCCGGTGCCGGGGCTGCCGGACATGGTGTTCGCGGCGAACGGCGCCACCGTGGTGGACGGCCGGGTGCTGGGGGCGCGGTTCGCCAATCCGGAGCGGACCGGGGAGGCGCCGGCCCACCTGGCGTGGTTCCGCGGCCACGGCTTCCCCGAGGTGCGGGAGCCGGCGCACGTCAACGAGGCGGAGGGGGACTTCGCGGTCACCTCCTCCTGGCTGCTGGCCGGGCGGGGCTTTCGCAGCAGCCTGTCCTCGCACCCCGAGGCGCAGGAGTTCTTCGGCCGCCCGGTGATCGGCCTGGAGCTGATCGACCCGCGCTTCTACCACCTGGACACCGCGCTGGCGGTGCTGGACGAGGCCGGCGACGAGATCATGTACTACCCGGGCGCCTTCTCCCCGGGCACCCGCGCGGTGCTGGCCCGGCTGTTCCCGGGCGCGCTGCTGGCCGCCGCGGAGGACGCGGCCGCCTTCGGCCTCAACGCGGTCAGCGACGGCCTGCACGTGCTGCTGCCGCACACCGCCCGGGGCCTGCGCGCCCCCTTGCGCGAGCGCGGCTTCGAGCCGGTGCCGGTCGACATGTCGGAGTTGCACAAGGCGGGCGGCAGCGTGAAGTGCTGCACCCTGGAAATCCGCCCGGCCCACGCCGGCGTGCCGGCCCCGCTCCCCCAGGCCGCCCCGGCAACCGCGTCCATCAGCGCGACGATCACGGCAACGTCAGCCGCGTCCGGCACCGCGACGATCGTCCCGCCGGCAACCGTGGCGGGCATCGCCACGAGCGCCACCGGTGACCCCGGCCCGGCCGCCCCGGAGGCGACACCGGTGGCCTGACCCGCGCGCGCCGAAGCCCCCCGGGCCGGGGCCCGCGGCTCACCGTCCGCACGGCCCCGGCCCGCCCGGGCCGGGTCCGCAAGTATCGTGCCGCCCATGACTTCGCACGACGATTACGCCGACGACTACGACGTGGTGGTCGTCGGGGGCGGCCACAACGGGCTGGTCGCCGCCGCCTATCTGGCCGGGGCCGGGCGCCGGGTGCTGGTGCTGGAACGGCTCGGGCACACCGGCGGGGCGGCGGTGTCCGCCCGGGCCTTCGCCGGGGTGGACGCCCGGCTGTCCCGCTACTCGTACCTGGTGAGCCTGCTGCCGCGGAAGATCGTGACGGATCTGGGGCTGCGGTTGGCGGTGCGCCGGCGGCGGATCTCCTCGTACACCCCGCACGGCGACACCGGGCTGCTGGTGGACGCCGGGGACGAGAGCCGCACCCGGGAGGCGTTCGTGCGGCTGACCGGCTCGGACCGGGACTTCGCGGCCTGGCAGCGGTTCTACGGGATGACCCGGCGGGTCGCCGAGCGGGTGTTCCCGACGCTGACCGGGCCGCTGCCGACCCGGGCGGAGCTGGAGCGGATCGTGGACGACGGCGCGGCCTGGGAGGCGCTGTTCGAGCGGCCGCTCGGTGCGGCGGTGGAGGCGGCGTTCGACGACGACGTGGTGCGCGGCGTGGCGCTGACCGACGCGCTGATCGGCACGTTCAGCCACGCCCACGACCCGTCGCTGCGGCAGAACCGCTGCTTCCTGTACCACGTGATCGGCGGCGGCACCGGCGACTGGGACGTGCCGGTGGGCGGCATGGGCGCGCTCACCGACGCGCTCGCGGACGCCGCCCGCGCGGCCGGCGCGCGGATCGTGACCGGCGCCGAGGTCACCGCGATCGCCACCGACGGGACCCGCGCGGAGGTGACGTACGGCGACGGCCGGACCGTGGGCGCGCGGGACGTGCTGGTCAACGCGTCGCCGTACGCCCTGGCCGGCCTGCTCGGGGATTCGCTGCCGGAACGGCCGGAGGGGGCCCAGCTCAAGGTCAACATGCTGCTGCGGCGGCTGCCGCGGCTGCGGGACACCGCGACCGACCCGCGCGAGGCGTTCGCCGGCACCTTCCACGTCGCGGAGTCGTACGCGCAGTTGCAGAGGGCGTACGAGCAGGCCGCCGCGGGCCGGGTGCCGGACGCGCCGCCCTCGGAGATCTACTGCCACAGCCTGACCGACTCCTCGATCCTGTCGCCGGAGCTGGCGGAGCGGGGCACGCACACGCTGACCCTGTTCGGGCTGCACGCGCCGGCCCGGCTGTTCGAGCGCGACCCGGGCGCCGTCAAGGACGAGCTGCTGGCCGCCACCATGGCGCAGCTCGACGCGGTGCTGGCCGAGCCGCTGGCGGACTGCCTGGCGGTGGACGGCGACGGGCGGCCCTGCCTGGAGGCGAAGTCGCCGCTGGACCTGGAGCGCGAGGTGGGGCTGCCCGGCGGGCACATCTTCCACCGCGACCTGTCCTGGCCGTACGCGGCCGGCGACGACGTGACGAGCACCACCGGACGCTGGGGTGTCGGGACGGACCGTGCGAACGTCTTCCTGTGCGGCGCGGGCGCGGTCCGCGGCGGCGGGGTCAGCGGAGTCCCCGGGCACAATGCGGCGATGGCGGTACTGGAGAAGGCACGATGACGAAGCGGCCCACGACCGACGAGCCGACCCGGCGCGCAGCGAGGCTGCCGCACCGCAGGCGGGACGAGACGGACGGCGCCCGCCGCACCATCGGCCGCCAGTGGCGGCGCGGCGGCAAGTGGCACACCCTCGACGACGGGGGCACGGGCCCGCGGCCGCACCGGGACTTCACCGATGTGGTGGTGGACTGCGCGGTGTACGATAAGGGCCACCGGCTGGCGTCGCTGCCGCCGCAGGAGGCGCTGGCGCAGGCCCGGCAGTGCGGCGGCTTCGCCTGGATCGGCCTGCACCAGCCGGAGGCGGAGCACCTGGAGGAGATCGCCGAGGCGTTCGGGCTGCACCCGCTGGCCGTCGAGGACGCGGTGCAGGCCCATCAGCGGCCCAAGCTGGAGCGGTACGGCGACACGCTGTTCATGGTGCTGAAGACCATCGTGTTCGTGGAGCACGAGAAGCTGACCGCGACCAGCGAGGTGGTCGACACCGGCGAGCTGATGATCTTCCTGGGGGCGGACTTCGTCGTGGTGGTACGGCACGGCAGCGCGCCGGGCCTGGCCCGGGTGCGGCGTGCGCTGGAGGGGCGGCCGGAGATGCTGGCGCACGGCCCGGCGGCCGTCGTGCACGCGATCGCCGACCAGGTGGTGGACGACTACCTGGACGTCGCCGACGCGGTCGAACTCGACGTGGAGGAGCTGGAGTCGGACGTCTTCTCGGCCATCCACGGTGACGACGCGGAGCGGATCTACCAGCTCAAGCGGGAGCTGATCGAGTTCAAGCGGGCGGTGAACCCCATGGCCCGGCCGCTCCAGCGGCTCAGCGAGGAGGAGCCCGAACTGGTCGGCCCGGAGCTGAACCGCTACTTCCGCGACGTCGCCGACCATCTGTCGCACGTCCGCGAGCGCCTGGTCTCCTACAGCGAGCTGGTGGACGGCCTGCTGTCCGCCAACCTCAGCCAGCTCACGGTCCAGCAGAACGTCGACATGCGCCGGATCAGCGCGGCCGCCGCGATCCTCGCCATCCCCACGATGATCGCCGGCTTCTACGGCATGAACTTCCGCCACATGCCGGAGCTGCACTGGGAGTACGGCTACCCGATCATGATGGGCGTCACGGCGGCGTTGTCGTGGCTGTGCTACCGGCTGTTCAGGAAGTACGGCTGGCTGTAGGCGGCCAGGTGTCGCCCCACTCGGCGTCGCGCGCCTCCTTGTACGCCGCGCCCTGGCGCTTGGTGACCGTGGCGCGGGTCAGGCCCGGCTCCGGGGCGCACAGCTCGAGCAGCACCTGGCCCTTGCGGATCTGGGGGTGGCGCACCACCCGGGCGGCGGCCGGGCCGGCGGGGGCGGGCAGGGCGCCGGGGCGGACGGCGGCCACGTAGGAGAACTTCTCGTCCTCGTACGGCAGCGAGCCGCCCTTGAGCCGGCGGTGCAGGGAGGTCCGCGGGACGCGGGCGGCGAAGTGGCACCAGTCGCCGCCGGCCATCGGGCAGGCGGCGTCGTGCGGGCAGGGCGCGAGGACGGTGTGGCCGGCCGCGATCAGCAGATCGCGGGCCTCGATGATCCGGGCGTAGCCCTCGGGGGTGCCGGGTTCGGCGATCACCAGGGCGCCGCGGGCCGCGCCGGCCGCCGCCCGGACGAGCGCGGCGCGGTCGGCGGGGGTGAGTTCGCCGAGCACGTAGGAGACGGTGACCAGATCGGTTTCGGGCAGTTCCGGCGCGCCGCCGGACAGGGGCGCGCGGCTCCAGCGCGCGGCGCGCACCGGGGCGGCCTCGGCGCCGGCGGCCAGGGCGCGGCCGAGCTCCAGGGCGGCCGCTGACCAGTCCAGGACGGTGCTCTCGTGCCCTTCGTCCGGCCAGGCGTCGGCCACCGCCCAGGTCGCGGCGCCGGTCCCGCCGCCGAGATCCAGATGGGTGCGCGGAGCCCAGTCGCCGGCCCGCAGCCGGAACGCGCCGAGGGCGGACCGCACCGCCGCATAGGTCGCGGGCATGCGGTAGGCGGCATAAGCGGCGGCGGCGTCGGCGTCCCGCAGCACGGGCGCGGCGGTCTGCGTGGCTCCCCGGTACTGCTCGATCAGCCGCCCGACCTGGGCGGACGCCTGGCCGGGCGCAGTGGCGTCGAGTTGCTCATCGAGCGCCGCCCGAAGGTCGTCGGGCAGTGGGACGGTGGACACGAGAGACCACTGTAAAGGGCGCCGCCCATTGCCCCGCACTCCTTACGGTCGGTGGCCGGAACACCGCATTCAGTATGTTGATCAACTCATCACATCAGCCCGAATCTGTGCAATCCGCAGCGCGGATGCCCAATGATGACCTAGCCTTCCCATTTGTTACGGAGTCGCCGCTCTTGGGGAAGTGCGGCGGCACCAGTCGGAGCTATGCGCCTGGGGGGTCCATGCGGCGTATCGAGGAAGATCCGGCAATACCGGTCAGATCGGGGCCGGACGAACCGGCCGGGTCCGGGACGGTCCAGCGGACCGCACCGGGCGGCGACGGACCGGCCACTGGCACACCCGGCAGCGGGACGCACGTCACCGGGACACCACCTGACGCGGTGACAGCCGGCGCGGGGACACCTGCCACCGGCACACGCGACACGGACAATCCGACATCGAGGCAGCGGGGCCGGACCCCGCACGCCACCGGCTCCAGGGCACCGGGTGACACCGGTGCCCTTGGCACGCCGGGGCATGCTCGTGGGGTGCCCGGGCCGCCGCTGCGCCGCGCCTACCGCAGGGTGCGCGGCAAACACGGCCTGCACCGGGTGCACAGCACCTACGGCGACAAGGCCGCCTGGTACCTGCCGCTGGCGCTGCTGATCGACGCCGCGGGCATCGCGCTGCCGGTGCTGCTGGTGCTGCGGCACTTCCGCCAGCCCCACCCGCTGGCCTGCGCGGTGGTCACGGCGGCTGCCTGGCTGTCCATCCGCGCGGTCCGCCGCCGGTACGCGGCCGATGTGCTCGGCGAGAACCGCGGGGTGCTCGCGGTGCTCGCCGACTGGCTGGTGCTGCTCGGGGTGCTGGCCGTGCTGCGGACAGCCTTCGGGGAGATCGTCGAGCCCTCGCGGGCGCTGCTCGGGGTGACCGCCGCGCCGGTGCTCACCGCGGCCGGCCGCGCGGTCACCCACCGGCACCTGATCGCCGACCGCCGCTCGGCCCAGGCCGTGCGCCGGGTACTGGTCATCGGCGAACCGGCCACCGCCGACCACGTGGTCGGCCACCTCGCGGCCCGTACCGAGCACGCGTACGTGGTGGTCGGCGTGGTCCCGGTGGGCGGCGCCCGGCTGGCCTGCGGGGCACCCGTGGTCGCCCGGCTCGGCGCGATCGACCCGCCCCAGCCCAGCGGCGACTCCGCCCTCGTCCTGGGCGCGGTCCGCGAGGCCGACGCCGAACTCGTCCTGCTCGCGCCCGGGCCGCGGCTGTCCGCCGAGCGCCTTCGCCGCCTGTCGTGGGCGCTGCACGACGCCGGCATCCCGCTCGCGGTGCTGCCCGGCCTGGTCGACGTGGCGGTACGCCGGGTCCAGCTCGACGCCCCGGCCGGCCTCGCCATGCTGCACATCGCCCCGCCGATCCGGCGCGGCGCCCAACTGGCCCTCAAGGGCGCGCTCGACCGGACCGGCGCCGCCCTCGGCCTGCTGCTGCTCGCCCCGGTCCTCGGCGCGATCGCGCTGGCCGTCCGCCTCACCTCGCCCGGCCCGGTCTTCCACCGCCAGACCCGCTACGGGCGGCACGCGGCACCGTTCACCATGTGGAAGTTCCGCACCATGGTCGCCGACGCCGAGGCCCGCAAGGCCGAACTCACCGGCGCCAACGAGAACGACGGCCTGATGTTCAAGATGCGCCGCGACCCCCGGGTCACCCCGGTCGGCCGCTTCCTGCGGCGCACCTCCCTGGACGAACTCCCCCAGCTCTTCAATGTCCTCGCCGGCACGATGTCCCTGGTCGGCCCGCGCCCGCCGCTGGCCGACGAGGTCGCCCACTACGACGAGGTGGAGCTGCGCAGGCTTTCCGTCAAACCCGGGATCACCGGGCTCTGGCAGGTCAGCGGGCGCAGCGAGCTCTCCTGGGACGAGACCGTCGCCCTTGACCTGCGTTACGTCGACAACTGGTCCTTCACGGTCGACGTCGACGTCATCGCCCGCACCTTCCGGGCCGTCGCCGACGGCCGGGGCGCCTATTGAGTCGCAGCCGCACGCCCTACCAGCGCGCAGGCGTGGTGGAATGCGGAGAGGTGGTGGCCCCGGTTCCGACGGGGCCACCACCCTCTGTCCTGTCGACCCGGCTCCGTCAGGCCGGTTCCGCCGGGGTCAGCCGGCGCAGACGGTCACGTGGACCGTGTCACCCGCGTGGACGACCGTCGGGGCATGCGGCGAGACTGCGACGACCGTGGCCTGCTTGCAGCCGGCCACCGGGGTCCGCGAGAAGTCGGGGGTGAGCCGGAGCTTGACGAGCGCCGCCCTGGCCCCGGTCGAGCTCACGCCGGCCAGCGGGAGGGTGACGGTCTTTCCGTTGCTGGAGCCGTACAGCACGGTGGTGCCGTCGGCGCCGGCGGTGGAGGTGGCCGCGGCGGCCGGACGCGCGGCGTGCGAACCGCCGACGGCCCCGGCGGCCAGCGCGGTGCCTCCGCCCACCACGACGAGGGCGGCGGCGATGCCCGCGACGGCCGTGGCCCGCTTGCGGCGGGCCCCGCGCGCGATGGCGGCCGTGTCGAAGTGCGGCGCGTCGGAGCCGCTTGCGAAGTCGTTCATGGCGTTCACCAATTCCTGCTCGAAGGGGGAGTACCCCGTGCCGGCGGAAGGCCGCGAACTCTGTGAACTCATCGGATTCCTTCCGTGGGCCGCTGTGGTGAAGGGCCGGAGAGTGCGGGGAACTGGCCTCTGAGCTTGTCGATGCCGCGAGCGAGCTGGGAGCGCACCGTGCTCGGTGAGATCCTCAGGTCGGCCGCGATCTCGTCGTCCGACAGGTCATGGAAGTACCGGAGTACCACGACCGTCCGCATGCGCATCGGCAGACCCTGGAGGGCCCGGACCAGCTGGTCCCTCGTGTCCACCTGCCCGTACTGGTCCGCGAGGGCGGCACGGTCGCCGCCGTCCTGGTGCGGGACCGTGCGGCGGAACCTCCGCCACCGGTCGTTGGCCAGGTTCACCATGATCCGCCGCACGTACGCTTCCGGAGCGTCCTTGGCGGCGATGGTGCGCCACTTGCGGCAGGCCCGCTCCAGGGTCTCCTGGACCAGGTCCTCCGCGGCCTCGCGGTTTCCCGTCAAGACGAGGGCCCCGCGGAACAGTACGGCCGACCGGGCGACGACGAAGCCGTGGAAGTCCTGGAAGTCGTTCTCCGACTCCGTCGGCCCCGGCTCGCCGCGTCCGGTACGGACATCGTGCTCGGTTGCCAGATCCACATCTCCTCCCTTCCTGTCACCCCTCCTCGACGGGAAAGCGGTCTCGTGTGCTGCACGCGCATCGTGAGACCTGGGTCACAGTGACGGGAGTCCGGATGGCGGCACTGCCTAGGGCGCGACTTTTTCCGACGCGTCCCGCCACTCGCGATACACCGAGGCAATGCCCTCGCGCAGTGCGACGGCCGGGCGCCAGCCCATGTCGTTCAGCCGGGAGACGTCCAGCAGTTTTCGGGGCGTGCCGTCCGGCTTTGACGTGTCCCAGGAGATGGAGCCCTCGTAGCCGACGACGTCGCGGACGGTCTCGGCGAGGTCGCGGATGGACAGGTCCTCGCCGCAGCCGATGTTGATGGGTTCGTCCTGGTCGTAGACGCGCAGCAGAAGGGCGAGAGCCGAGGCGAGATCGTCGACGTGGAGGAATTCACGGCGGGGGGCGCCGCTGCCCCACAGGGTGACCGTGGGGGCGCCGGAGCGCGCGGCCTCGTGGAAGCGGCGGATGAGGGCCGGCAGGACGTGGGAGGTCGCGAGGTCGAAATTGTCGCCGGGGCCGTAGAGATTCGTGGGCATGCAGGAGATGTACGCGGCGCCGTACTGCCGGCGGTAGGACTGGATCTGCACGACCCCGGCGATCTTGGCGACGGCGTACGCCTCGTTGGTGGGCTCCAGCGGACCGGTGAGCAAGGAGTCCTCGCGGATGGGCTGTTCGGCCAGCCGCGGGTAGATGCAGCTCGAGCCGAGCAGGAGGAGGCGGGGCACGCCGGCCGCGTGGGCGCCGGCGATCACGCTGAGCTGGATGGCGAGGTTGTCCTCCAGGAACTGCACGGGCTTAGTGGAGTTGGCCATGATCCCGCCGACCCGGGCGGCGGCCAGCACCACCGCGTCGGGCCGGGTGTCGCGCAGATACGCGGCGGTGGCGGCGGAATCGCGCAGGTCGAGGTCGGTCCTGGGGCGAATGAGCACCTCGTGGCCGTCGGCGGTCAGGCGGCGGGCCACGGCCGAACCGACCAGTCCGCGGTGCCCGGCGACGAATATCCGCGCCCTGGCCGGGAGGAGATCTGTCATGCTAAGTGATTCTGCCAGCACTCTGCGTCCGCCCGGAGGGTGACGGCGTGGTTTCCGGCCGGGTGGCGTGACGGCGCAAGCGACCGCATCCGGAGGGACCTCCCGTGGCCAAGACCGCCCTCATCACCGGCGTGACCGGGCAGGACGGCTCGTACCTCGCCGAACTGCTGCTGTCCAAGGGCTACACCGTGCACGGCATCGTGCGCCGCTCGTCGTCGTTCAACACCGAGCGGATCGACCACATCTACCAGGGCCCGCAGGAGCGCGACCGGTCGTTCGTCCTGCACCACGGCGATCTGACCGACGGGGTGGCGCTGGTGAACCTGCTGCGCGACCTGCTGCCGGACGAGGTGTACAACCTGGGCGCCCAGTCGCACGTACGGGTCTCCTTCGACACGCCCCTGTACACCGGGGACGTGACGGGCCTGTCCACGCTGCGGCTGCTGGAGGCGATACGCGCCAGCGGCTGCGAGGCCCGGGTCTACCAGGCGTCCTCCTCGGAGATGTTCGGCTCGGCCCCGCCGCCGCAGAACGAACGCACCCCCTTCCACCCGCGCAGCCCGTACGGCTGCGCGAAGGTCTTCGGCTACTGGACAACCGTCAACTACCGCGAGGCGTACGGGATGTACGCGGTCAACGGGATCCTGTTCAACCACGAGTCGCCGCGCCGGGGCGAGACCTTCGTCACCCGCAAGATCACCCGCGCGGTGGCCCGGATCAAGGCGGGCCTGCAGAACCGGCTCTACCTCGGCAACCTCGACGCGGTCCGGGACTGGGGCTACGCGCCGGAGTACGTGGAGGCGATGTGGCGGATGCTCCAGCGGGAGGAGCCCGACGACTACGTGGTGGCCACCGGACAGGCCGCGACGGTACGGGAGTTCGTGGCGTACGCGTTCGGGCACGCGGGCCTGGACTGGACCGAGTACGTGCGCTTCGACCCCAAGTACCAGCGGCCCAGCGAGGTGGACGCGCTGATCGGCGACCCGGCCAAGGCCCGCGACCTGCTGGACTGGCAGGCCCGGGTGAAGGTGGCGGAGCTGGCCCGGATCATGGTGGACGCCGATGTCCGCCGGGTGGCCGACGAACTCGCGGGCGCGACCGTACGGATCGACCGGTGAGCCGCGAGCACACGGACGGCGCGAACCGTACGGACGGCGCCGCGAACCGTACGGACCGGATGCCGCTGGTGGTGATCATCCCGACCAGGGACGAGGCGGAGAACATCGCCCGGGCCGTCTCCTCGGTGATCGGGGCGGTGGCGGCGGTGGTCGTGGTCGACTCCCACTCCACCGACGACACCGTGAAGATCGCCGAGGAACTGGGCGCGCAGGTGGTGCCGTACGCCTGGGACGGCCGCTACCCGAAGAAGAAGCAGTGGTGCCTGGACCAGGTGCGCACCGACATCCCGTGGGTGCTGTTCCTCGACGGGGACGAGACGGCGAGCGCGGAACTGCTGGCCGAGCTGCGGGAGCGGTTCGCCGCCGGGCCGCCGGCCGAGGCCGCCTTCGACGTGCGGCTGGGCTACTGGTTCGGCGGCCGGCGCCTGCGGCACGGCCACACCATCGTCAAGCGGGCCCTGCTGGACCGCACCCGCTGCCGCTTCCCCGAGCCGGCCGACCTGGACGCGCCGGGCATGGGCGAGCAGGAGGGCCACTACCAGCCGCTGGCCGAGCCGGTGGGGCGGCTGCGGGCCACCATCGAGCACGAGGACCTGGACCCGGTGCGCACCTGGTTCGACCGGCACAACCGCTACTCGGACTGGGAGGCGTGGCTGGAGCTGAACCCGGCGGTGCGCGAGGACATCCGGCGGGCCAAGACCCGGCAGGGGCAGCTCTTCCACCGCGCGCCGTTCAAGCCACTGGTGTCGTTCCTCTACGCCTACGTGCTGCGGCGCGGCTTCCTGGACGGCCGGGCCGGACTGGACTACGCGCTCGCGATGACCTTCTACCGCTGGCAGATCGGGATGAAGACCCGGGAGCTGCGGCGGGGCGGGCGATAACGGACGAGGGGCCGCGCAGGTATGAGCGGCGGGGCTCAGCGGCGGGCCCGGGACCGTACCTCCTCGTACACCTCCAGCAGCCGGCCCACCACCGCGTCGATCGAGAAGCGGTCGCGGACCAGGTGCCAGGCGGCGGCCGAGGCGCGTTCGTTGGCCGCGGGGTCGAGCAGGTCCAGGACGGCGCGGGCGATCAGGGGGCCGTTGTCGGCGTCGGGGCGGCTGTCGGTCAGGCGCCCGGCGCCGGCCGCCTCGATGTCCGGGGACAGGCCGCCGGTACGGGTGGCCACCACCGGCAGGCCGACGGACATCGCCTCCAGCAGCGAGACGGCGAAAGGCTCGACGACGGACGGCAGCACGTACACATCACTGCGGCGCAGCCGGTCGAGCACCTGCGCGTGGCCGAGCGGCCCTGCGTACTCCAGGGCCGGGCCGACGCCGAGCCGCTCGGCCTGGCGGCGCAGCTCCGGGGTGAGCGCCCCGGTGTCGGGGCCGGCCAGGACGAAGCGGGCGCCGGGGTGGCGGGCGAGCACGTGCGGGACGGCGGCGACGAAGTCCTGGGGGCGCTTGCGCTGCTGGACCCGGGCCAGGTACAGGACGGTCGGCGGGCGACTGGTGCGGGCGGGGCGGCGGTCCTGGAGGGCGACGCCGTTGACCAGGCGGTGGAAGGTCCGCAAGCGGGTGCCGGGCACCACGGCCTGCACGCCGTCGCGTTCCTCGGCGGTCAGGTGCAGGATCGCGTCGGCGCCGCGCAGCACCCGCTTGAGCGCCAGTACGTCCACCGCCTTGGCGAACGCCTTCTCGGTGGGGTCGATCATGCCGTGCGTCTGGAGCACCAGCGGCACCCGGGCCCGCAGCGCGGTCAGCGCGAACGGCAGGGTGATCAGGTCCCGCATCAGGTGGACGTGGACCACGTCGGCGCCGCGCACCAGGCGGCCGGCCCGGGCCAGCAGCGCGGGCGAGGTGATCCCGCTGACCTCGAAGGCGGGCAGCACATGGCGGGCCCGGTGCAGGAAGGACGGCACGCCCTCGACGCTGCCGGGCAGCGGGCCGGGGAAGCCGTCGCCGAGGGTGGCGATCCGGGCGTCCACGCCGCGTTCGCGCAGGCCCCGCGACAGGTTCAGCGCCACCCGGGTCGGGCCGCCGAAGTCGTTGGTCGGCGTGTGCAGCGTGACCACGTGCAGGACCCGCACCGCCGTGTCCCCTCCCCGTCCCCCGGGGTTCCCGTCCGGGCCCGCCCGCGGGCCCTTCCGCCCCCGTCGGCCCAGCCTATCGGCGTGTCCCCGGGCAACCGATGAGATTCGCGGAGCCGATCCGTCATAAGGAGCACGCGGGGATCCGCCCCGCGCCACAGACGGAGGAGGCAGTGATGGTCGCCAGGGGTTTCACCACGTCCCTGTGGTTCGACGGGCAGGCCGAGCAGGCCGCGGACTTCTACCTGTCGGTGTTCAAGGACGGCGAGAAGGGCCGGGTCGGCCGCTACAGCGAGGCGGGTCCCGGTGAGCCCGGCTCGGTGCTGGCGGTGGAGTGGACCGTCAACGGGCAGCGGTTCGTCGGCATCAACGGCGGTCCGCAGTTCCACTTCGACGAGGCGATCTCGTTCCAGATCCACTGCGAGGACCAGGAGGAGGTGGACTACTACTGGACCAGGCTCATCGAGGGCGGCGGCTCGGAGGGGCCGTGCGGCTGGCTCAAGGACCGGTTCGGGGTGTCCTGGCAGGTCGTGCCCTCCATGCTGATCGACCTGATCAGTGACCCCGACCCGGCGAAGGCCACCCGCACCACCGAGGCGATGCTGAAGATGAAGAAGCTCGACATCGCCGAGCTGCGCCGGGTCCACGACGGCCTCTGAGCACTCGTACCCGAGCGCGCTCCCGGCCCGCCCGTACGCCCCCGGACCGGCACCACCCGCCCCTAGACTCACCGGCAGGCGGGACCTCACCACGAGGCGCGGGAGGGGGCGGTGGCGTGGCGGTCGGGGCGCCGGGCGCGGTACGCGGACTGCGGACGCCCGCAGGGACGGGCTCCGGGGTGTCCCGGGCCGCGCTGTCCCGGGCGCTGGCGGTGCCGCTGGTCGTCGGCCTGGTGGTCGCCCTGCCGGGTTATGTGACCGCGCAGGCCGGCACCGGGCAGCGCGACACCGGCTTCTGGCTGCAACTGACGCTGACCGTCTACGCCGGGGCCCGGCTGTCGGCGATGGTGCTTACCCGCCGAGGGCGCCTGGTCCAGGGCGCCTTCTGGCTGTTCTGCTACGTCGCGATGGGCGTGGCGCCGCTGACCCAGGCGGTGATCGGGCAGGTGCCGACCCCGGTGGTGGGCCCGCCCTCGGACACCACCTGGGCGGTCGCCCTGGTGCTCATCGGGTGCGTGGCCTTCGACGCGGGGGCACTGCTGGCCCGGCACCGGCCGGCCCCCCGGTGGCGACGGCCCCGCCCGCCGGCGTCGGTGTCGCGGCGGCGGCTGTGGCTGCTGGTCGCGGTGGCGTACGTGGGCGGCGTCGTGTCCATCGTGAAGCTGGGCGGGCCCGCGGTGTTCTTCACCAGCCGGCAGGGCATCAGCGACTCGGTGCGGGCCAGCGGCCTGACCGGCGCCGCGGGCACCAGCCAGGTGGGCGCGGCCCTGGTCCGCGGCTTCGGCACCGTCCCGGCCCTGCTGGCGCTGCTGATCCTGCTGCGCTGGACGCTCACCTCCAAGGCCGCCCGCCGCAGCCCCGCCGCGGTGCTCGCGCTCGCCGGGCTGGTCGTGCTCAACGTGATCGTCAACAACCCGATCTCCAACCCCCGTTACTGGTTCCTGACGGTGGCGTTCGCGCTGGTGTTCACCGCCTTCCCGCGCAGCCCGGCGGTCTACCGCGCGGCCCTGGTCACCGGGGTGGTCGCGGCGCTGCTGCTGTTCCCGTTCCTGGACCGCTTCCGGTACGACACCGGCGCCACGCACCGCGCCCGGTCCACCGGTTCGGTGCTGGAGCCGCTGACGCTCAAGGACTACGACCAGATCGGCATGTTCGCCAACACGCTGACCTTCGTGAAGTCCGGCGCCGGGCACTCCGACGGCCGCCAGCTCGCCTCGGACGTGCTGTTCTTCGTGCCGCGGTCGGTGTGGCACGGCAAGCCGCTGGACTCCGGGGTGCGGGTCGGCCAGTGGATGGGGATGACCAACACCAACCTGTCCTCCCCGCTGTGGGCCGAACTGTGGCTGGACTTCGGGCCGCTGGGGATGACCGCGGGCTTCGTGGCGGTCGGGTACGCGGCCGCGCGCACCGACCGCCGCTACGCCCGGCGCACCCTGGAGGAGGGCGGGCCGGGCGCGCTGGCGGCCGTGGTGGTACCGGTCGTGGCCGGCTACTCGTTCATCCTGCTGCGCGGGCCGCTGCTCCAGGCCGCCGGGCGGATCGGGGTGGCCGCGGTGTGCCTGCTGCTGGTGACGACCTTCACCTCCGACCGGCGGAAGCTGCTGCGCTGACCCGCTCGCGGCGGCGCACGGCCTTGGCGTTGTGCCGGATCACCACGATCCGCCACCACAGCGCGATCGCCTTGAGCGCCGAGCCCAGGCACAGCCCCCAGGCCGCGCCGAGGACGCCGTCCAGACCGTAGCCGGCCAGCATGAAGACGACCGAGGCGAGCGAGAAGACCACCTGGATCGGCAGGGTCGCCCGGGGCTGGAGCACCCGCAGCGTCAGCAGCGCGCTGGTGCCCAGCGCGATCCCGGCGTATTGGCTGCCGGAGGCCGGCAGCAGCGCGGAGGAGGCGGCCCAGGTGTCGCCGAGAAGCTGCCGGCCGGCACTGTCGGGCAGCGCCATCAGCAGCACCGTCCACGCGGCCGCCGACCAGGACAGGGCCGCGCCCAGCACGGTGGTGGCCCGCAGCTTGTCGTCGGTGTGGTCCACCCGGGCCAGCAACGGCGGGCCGAACGCGGTCGCGGAGTTGTAGAGCACGTTCATCGGCCCGTACAGGGTGGTGGCGCCGCGCAGCGCCCCCACCGCCAGCGGGGCGGCGACGAGGCCGAGCCCGATGACGGCGAGTTGGCTGGTGGCGTTGCCCACCCCGAACTCGATCACGAACCGCTGCCCGAGGTGGCCGCGCCGCAGGTACGGGCCCAGGTCCGGGCGGGTGCCGGCGATCCGCGGGCGCAGCAGGACCAGCCCGGTCAGCAGGGCCGGCAGCGCGGACAGCCCCCACACCCCGACCAGCCGCACCGCCCCGGCGCCGTGCGGCTGAACGGCCAGCGCGGGCACGGCCACGAGCAGCCGTACGGCGTCGGTGGCCAGGGCGTACTGCGGCAGCCGCAGCGCGGAGAAGCAGTAGCGCATGCCGTCCTGAGTGAGCACGATCGGCAGCACCAGGCCGAGTACGGCCAGGCCGCGCGCGGTGGGTCCCGGCACCAGGTACAGCACCATCGCCATCGTCACGCCGATGACCCCCGAGGCCAGCGCGGTGAACTCCACCGCCGAGCGGCACGCCGCGCGCACCCGGGCCGAGCCCCGCTCCAGCACCAGGGCCTGGCCGACGTACGACACATTCATGCCCAGCAGCACGGTGAAGACCATGTAGACCATGGAGAACACCGAGAACGCCGCCGCCGAGGAGAGCCTGGCGGCCATCACGAGGACGGCGATGTTGGTGATCGCGGCCACGCCCTGATCGGCGACCGAGCTGATGATGGCCGAGCGGGTGCGGATGGTCTCGCCCGCGGCGGGCTGCGGGTCAGGTGTTCCGGGAGCGGTCGGTGCGGGTGGGCGCGGGGCGCCGGCGGCGGTTTGGGGCCGGTCGGTGCCCGGCGGTCGCGGGTCGGCGCCGGCTGTCCGCGGGCCGGGGAGGGCGGCCGGCCCGCCGGGGGCGGCGGCGCGCGGATCGTAGCTCACCGACCACGGATCGACGGTGTCGGCGGTGCGCGAGTCGGTGCTCACCAGCCACGAGTCGGCACCGAACGCCCGCGGATCACCGATCCGGGCCGTGGCCTGCGGGTCGGTGCCGCCCGGGCGCGCTTCCGTCTGCGGCTGCCACGCGTCGGTGCCGTTCGTCCACGGTGCGGCGACAGCCGGACGCGCCGGGGTGCTCGCGGGCCAGGAACGGGTTGCGCCTTGCGCCTGCCCGGTGCCGTTCGTCCACGGCTCGGCGGCGGTCGGGGCCACGTCGGTGCTCGCCGGCCCAGGACCGGTTCCATCCGATGCCTCGGCCGCGCCGTACGCCCAGGACTCGGCAACGGACGCGGACGCGTCGGTGCTCACCGGCCCAGGACCGGCCGTATCCGGCCCGTCGTCCGTGCCGTACGTCCAGGACTTGGCAGCAGGCGAGCCCGCCTCGGTGCTCGCCAGCCCAGGACCGGCCGCATCCGCTCCATCGTCCGTGCCGTACGTCCAGGACTTGGCAGCAGGCGAGCCCGCCTCGGTACTCACCGGCCCAGGACCGGCTACATCCGGCCCGTCATCCGTGCCGTACGTCCAGGACTCGGCGGCAGGCGCGGGCGCGTCGGTGCCCGCAGGCCGAGGACCGGTGCCATCCCGCCCCTCGCCCGCGCCATACCTCCACAGCTCGGCAACGGGCGGGCCCGCCTCGGTACTCGCCAGCCCAGGACCGGCCGCATCCGCTCCCTCGTCCGCGCCGTACGCCCAGGACTCGGCGGCAGGCCCGGGGGCGTCGGTGCCCGCAGGCCGAGGACCGGTGCCATCCCGCCCCTCGCCCGCGCCATACCTCCACAGCTCGGCAACGGGCGGGCCCGCCTCGGTA
>NZ_JADKYB010000005.1 GCF_016918855.1 Actinacidiphila acididurans | reverse complement strand
CACCACCCCCGCCCCCACTCCCACCGACCCCGGCGAGGCGCTGCGGGCCCGCATCCTCGGGCAGGTCGCGGCCCAGCGCGAGGCCGTCGCCCGGGCCGAGCGCGAGGTCGCCGAACGCGCCGCCGCCCGCGAAGCCGCCGCCCGCAAGGTGCGCGAGCAGGCTGCCGCCGCGAAGGCGGCCGCCGAGGCCAAGGCCCGCTCCGAAGCGGAGGCCGCCGCCAAGGCCGAGGCCGAACGCCTGGAACAGCTCGCCCGCTCCTACACCACCCCGCTCGCCTCCTACACGCTCACCGCGGGCTTCGGCGAGGCCGACCTGTGGGGCAACTTCCACGCCGGGCAGGACTTCTCCGCCCCCACCGGCACCCCGGTGCACGCCGTCCACTCCGGCACGGTCACCTCGGCCGGCTGGGCCGGCGCCCAGGGCTACCGGGTCGTGCTCACCCTCGACGACGGCACCCAGCTCTGGTACTGCCACCTGTCGACCATGGTCGTCACCTCCGGCCGCGTCACCACCGGGGACACCATCGGCCGCGTCGGCGCCACCGGCAACGTGCCCGCTCCTCACCTCCACCTCGAAGTCCGTCCCAACGGCGGCGAACCGGTCGACCCGCTGCCCTGGCTCGCCTCCCACGACGCCACCGCCTGACCCACATCCCGCACCACCCGAGCACATCCCCCCGCCCCCGGCGGCCCTGGCCGACACCCCCCCTAAGCCAGGGCCGCCGGTCTGTCGTCCCGCCACCCCCGAACAGCGGGTGCGCTTCCCTGCCTTGCCGTGCCCCCGAGGTCGCCGGGGCGCCCTTCTCCTTTCGCCCGAATCTGCCTTCACCATCTGAACGTGGGCCCCCGCGCGGCACGGCCGGCCCTGAGCCCGCACCGTGGCCCGCTCAACGGCCCCGCCCGCCCGGACGCCGGGACCGACCGGCCCGAACTTCCCGACGGGGCCGCGCCCCCGACCAGCCCGGCTCGGACCAGCCGAACCAACCGGACAGACCCGCTGCCGACCTGTCAGGCCCGGACCACCTGACCCGAACCGGCCCTGACCGGACCCATCCGCTCAGCCCGCGGTCGCCGACTGCTCCTTCGTCAGGACGGGCACCCGCGGGATCGCCGCGTTCGGGTCCTGGCCGGAGAAGGCCAAGGCGATGACGAACCCGGCCACTTCCTCCAATTGCCGGGCCCGGTTGAGCGAACCGAGGACGGTGGGATGGCCGCCCGCGTCGCGCACCAAGGTCGAGACGGTCCGCAGCGCGGGCTCCTCGTCGCCGGCGAGCACCACTGTGACCGGCTCGCCGCCCGTGCCCCACTGCTCGGCCGGGAAGAGATGGAAGCCCTTCACGACCTGGGCGCCCGGAGCCCAGTCGGCGATGTGCTCGGCCGCTGCCCGGCCGTCGGCCGGCAACAGCACGCCCACCCCGTGCTCGACGGCGTTGGTCGGGTCGATCAGCGGGGTCCCCGCCAGCGACCCGGCGTCCGCGCCCGCGGCCCGGAGGATGTCCGGCACACCCTCCCAGGCCACGGCGAGCAACACCGCGTCCCGTCCGGTGACCGCCTCCGCGGGGGAGTCCGCCGCCCTCGCCCGGCCCCCGATCCGGCTCGCGGCCACCACCGCCCGGTCCCGCGAGCGGCCTGCGATCACCACCTCGTGCCCTGCCCGGTCCCATACCGTTCCCAGGGCGACGGCGAGGGCGCCGTTGCCCAATATCCCGATCCGCATGGCCATTCCGCTCCTTCAGCAGCTCGTCTCGACGACGGCTACCGTAGGAAGGCCGTTACGCACCGACCGGTAGGGAACGGATGCGCGACCATGACCGCGATGGACGAGAACCGCAGACCTGACACGTACGCGCACGACCACCACGACCACTGCGAGACCGTGCTCGCGGACTGCCGACTGCGTGCGGGTACCGAGCTGTTCGCCCACACCTGGGACCCGGTCGTACTGGCGGCGCTGAGCATCGGGCCCCTGCGCCGCAGCCGCCTCCTTTCCATGACCGGCGGCATGAGCGACAAGGTACTCACCGACACCCTGCGCCGTCTGCTCGCCAACGGACTGGTCGCACGCCTCCACTACCCCGCGGCGCCGCCCCGCGTCGAATACCAGCTCACCGCTCTCGGCACTTCACTGGTCGAAGGACCCATGCGCGCCCTCGGCGACTGGGCCGTCCGGCACGGCGACGAACTCCTCGAGGCCCAGGAGCGCGCCGCGCGATCCGCCGGGCCCGAACCTGAATCCCCACCCGAGCCCGATCCCGTGCTCGCCGTCCCCGCCGAACGCCGGGCAAGCTGACCGACCGACCGGCACAGGCACCCCGCGGCGACACGTCGCCCTCGCCGCCCGCGGGCCGGGGCCCCGCAACCCCGGCCCGGCGAAGGGACCGCCGCTACTTCGTCCCGCGCCCCGCGACCGCCCACGAGGCCGCGGCTATGCCCCCGGCCACGGTGAACACCGCAGGCCAGGCACCGACCTTCTTCGCCAGCGGATGGGATCCGGCGAAGGCCGCTATATACGCGCCCGTGAGCGCCGTCGCCGTCCTCGCCCCGGCCCGCTGCTGCCACCCCCGGGCCGCGACGGCGCCCGCGGCGGCCAGCGCGACGCCGCCCAGCTCACGCCGCTTGGTCCACCGGGCCACCCCGTACCCGCCGATCAGTCCGCCCGCCGCCACGACGCCCGCGGAAACCCCAGCCATCACGTCCTCCTCGATGCTTCTCGACACCCCTCGGCTGTCTCGCCGATCTCGATGTCCCGAGGCTAACCCGGCCCGTGAAGCAGCCGCGCAAGGCCCTGTGGATAACTCCCCAGGCCTTGCGGAGCCGCAGTGAAATCGCAGGTCAAACCCTGTGGATAACGTGATCGGCGAAAATCGGGGCATCGTGCAGACTGGAGTTCCGGCTGGGCGGGGACCCGGCCGGCCGGGCCCTAGTCCCGCCAGCGCACCCGCAGCGCGGCGGTCACGAAGCCCGGTCCGAAGGCTGCGATCACTCCCTTTGTCCCGTCGGCCGGGTGGGCCGGATCCTCCAAGGTCCGGCGCATCACGTCGAAGATCGCGACGCCGCCGCCGTTGCCCAGCTCGCTCAGCGTGGCCCGGGAGTGCCGGACGAAGTCGTCGGCGACGTCCAGCCCCTTGACCACATTGTCCAAAATCGCCGGACCACCCGGATGGACGATTCCGAACTCCGGATCGGGCGTCCACGCGACCATCTCCGGCATCACGTCGGTGACCGCGTCGACGGCGGCCTTCGTGCTGTCGAAGTGGTAGCCGTCCGCCTCCACGCGCAGGTAGTACGCGCGCGTAGAGGCCGGCAGCCAGTACTCGAAGGTGTCCTCCACCACCAGGCCGGGGCCCGGGCCCAGCGGCTCGTCGGTGACCAGGCAGGCCGCCGCCGAGTCGGAGAACAGGAGTTTGTAGATGAGTGCGTTCACACCGCTGTCGGCCCCCTGGTATACGGTCGACAGCGTCTCGGAGATCACCACGAGCACCCGCCGCCGCCCGGCGGCGATCAGCCGGGAGGCCTGCACCAGAGCCTGGGCTCCCCCCGCACAGCCCAGCTGGGTCATCGGCACCCGTGCGACCCGAGGCGACAGCCCCAGGTCCTCGACGAGATGGACGTCGAGGCCGGGGATGGACAGGCCCGTGCTGTGCGAGGTGACGACCGCGTCGATCTCGGCCGCCGCGATGTGGTGGTCGGCGAGTGCCTGGCGCGCCGCGCGCACGCCCATCTCCCGGACGTGCCCGTACGCCGCCGCGTTGCGGTCCGCCAGCTCACCCTGGCGCGCCACTTCCTTCAGGGGCGCCACGAAGCGCCGCGTCTCCACCCCGATGCGGCTGCCGAACCTGTCGATGATCTGCGGCCTGGGGTGGTCGGGATGGTCGGCGTGGATCTGCGCGATCACATCCGCCGTGGCGACCACGTGCGGAGCCAGCACGACGGAAGGACGCGACACATGAATCGGTACGGCGGGCAAGCCGGGTCTGACAGGCACGGCAGCTCCTCTCACACGAGATCAGGAGACATCAGGCACGGACACGACCTCCGGCGCACCGCCGGCGGGCACGGTGAACCCGGCGGCGAAGTCGACCAGATGCAGCAGGTCCGGGGGCGTCGAGGCGCCGTCCAGCGCGCGGTACTCGATGGCGGCCAAGATCGCCATCCGCTCCGTGAGGCCCCAGTGCGGGCGCGAGTCGCCGTCGATCAGCTCCGCCGACACCTCCGTCAGCGGGCGCCCGGCGGCGTGCCCGGCGTGGATCGCGCCGCGCAGCTCCAGCAGGTAGTCGGCATACACGCGCACGTCCGCCGGTGTCATCACCGGCCCGTGCCCGGCCACGACCAGCCGCGGGTCGCACTCCAGCACGCGCAGGGTCGCTCGGTGGATCTGCTCGATCGGTCCGGCCCAGTGCACGGGGTGGTCGTCGCTGAACACCACGTCGCCGGTGCAGACGATGCCCTCGTCCGGCAGGTGCACGATCAGGTCGCCGACGGTGTGCGCCGGCCCGACCTCCAGCAGACGGACCGTCACTCCGCCCACGTCCAGGGTGAGTTCGCCGGAGAAGGTGCGGTTGGGGGGCGTCACGGGGACCCCGCCGAAGTCGCCGTATCTGCCGAAGTGCCGCCTGACGTACGCGCCCAGCGGAGAGTCCGGATCGCTGCTCGCGACCAGGTGCGCCAGTTCGGCGGGAGCCGGTTCGGCGCACAGGTGGTGGGCGTTGGCCTCGGTGCCGATGATCTGCGCTGCGGGGAACAGCGCGTTGCCGTAGGAGTGGTCGCCGTTGCCGTGGGTGTTGACGACCGTGTCGATCGCCGTGCCCGCCGGCAGCACCTGCTCGGCCAGTTCCTGCAGGTGCCGGGTCATGTCGGCGGTGTAGGGGGTGTCGACCAGAAGTGCGGTGTCCTGCCCGGTCACCAGGACGCAGTTGGCCATGCCCCAGGTCGCGTGGCCGTCCGGCAGCCACACGTGCACACGGGGGGTCAGTTCCCGCAGGCCGCGGGGCAAAGGGATGCTCATAGCGCCTCATTGTGGTGTGGGTCGGACGGGGGTGTGCTATGAGTCTCGCCACAAGGTGGTCGGTCCTCGCGATGCACCTCGTAGCGCTGGTCGACCGGGGCCTGCGCCGGGGCGAACACCGGCGTCCCCGGGTCGGGCCGCTCGTTCTGGTCGAACAGCACGAACATCAGCCGCCCGCCCGGCACCCCGAAGGGCCCGGCGGCGCACAGCGTCACCCAGCCCAGGCCCAGTTCGGCGTGCAGCAGCGGCCGGGCGCCGTCCGCGCGCGGCTGCACGTACTCCGCGGTCGGCTTCTCGAAGTACGGCGCCACCAGCGGGTCCCGCTTGGCGTCGGCCTGCAGCCGGGCCAGCACCCGGTTGTGCGGGTTGGCGGCGACCGCGGCCCGCACCTGCGGCACCAGCAGCGGCAGCCAGTCCGTCTCCCACTCGGCCAGCGTCACCCGGGCCGACGGCTCCAGCAGCATCCACCGCATGACGTTGTCCGGCACGGCGCGCCCGGGGAACATCGTGGTGAAGGCGGAGTTGTACGCCACCATGTCCCACGCCACGTCGTTGACGTACGCCATGACGTTCGTGGCGGCGAGCACCCGCTCCCAGGGCCGCGGCACCGCCGTGCCCAGTTCCGGGTCGAGCCGGAAGGCCGGCGGGGACCCGGTCGCGTACAGGACCAGGGCCTCCCACTCGTGGTCCGACAGGTGCAGGATCCGCGCTATGGGGGCAAGCACGTCGGCGCCGATGTTGGCGAGCTTGCCGCGTTCCACGTAGCCGTACTTGTGCTCGGGCCAGCCCAGCAGGCGGGTCATGTGCTCGTGGGTCAGGCCCTCCACCTTGCGGCCGCGCGGGTCGTTGCGCGGCGCGAGCCCGAGGTCCGTGGGGTCGACCCGTGCGCGGGCACGCGAGAGCAGCGTCTGCAAGGCCTCGCGGTTGCGCATGACTCTTCCCCTGTCGTCACTCGCCGGGCGCGCCGAGCGGGCCGCGCGCGGGTCCCGTACGGCTTCCCCTCCGTACGGGACCTCGCGCGGCATGTCCGTCGACGTCGTACCGTCAACATACGGGACGTCGAACGGACTTCCGCAAACGTACGGGGTCATCCCCCATACGTTCCACAGAAGCTACAGGTCTCTGGGGTCCAGTTCGCGCGCGAGCTTGTAGCCGACCTCGAAGCGGCTGCCCGCGCCGAGCCGCTCCATGAGGGAGGTCATCACATCCTGCACCGCGGTGGTCTCGATGCCCAGCTTCCGGGCGATCCGGTCGTCGCTGTAGCCGTTGGTCATCAGCCGCACCACCGCGCGCTCCTGGGGGCTCATCTCCGCGTGGTGCGGGCGTGCGCCGGCCCGCGACAGGGGAGTGGCCCGCTGCCAGTACGACTCGTATATCGAGGCGAAGGACTGCACCAGGACGGCGCCGCGGATCCGGATCATGGACTCCGAGATGTCGCCGAGGCTGCCCGGCAGGCACACCGTGTGCCGGTCGAAGACCATCATGTCGTGGGCGACGTGGTCCACGACCCGCACGGTGACGCCCATGTCGGACAGGTCCTGGAGCCGGCGGGCCTGCCCGGGCGCGCTCAGCATGGTGCGCGGGTACAGGGCGCGCACCCGGATGCCGCGCCGGGCCAGCCGGGCCAGGCCCTCCGGGGCGTCGCAGGCCATGCCCTGGTAGGCGGTGTCCAAGGTGTCCCGCAGGGTCGCCGCGATGTCCCGCAGCGCCCGGTCCCGGCCGGCCGGCCCGGTGAACTGGTCGACGGCCACCTGCTCCTGGCGCCGCGCCGCGGCCGGACGGAAGACGGTCAGCAGCTTCTGGGTGGCGTCGTTGACGGCCAGTGCGCTCTGGAGCTGCTCCTGCACGTTGGCGGTGTAGCGGCCCATCACCACCGCCAGCGCGGTCTCGGGGTCCACGGTCTCCACCCGGCCGTCGGCGATCCGGATGAGCCCCATCTCCTGCAGCGTGCGCCAGCCGGCGGCGGCCCGCTCGCCCTCCAGGCCGGCCTTGCGGGCGATGTCCTCGCAATCGCCGCTGCCGTACGCGGCGGCAACCTCGTACAGGGCCACGGCGGCCGCCATGTCCCGCAATTCGTCCCGCTGCCGGGCCGCGGCCACGCGCCCCATCGGCGCCCTCAGCGCTTCAGTCACTATGTCCATCGTCTCGGATGTCACCGCCTTGGACTTCCATCGCCCGTCCCGAACGTCGTCGGTCATGGCCGCTCCTTCGGCACGTCGCGAGCCCCCCGTCCTGCCGCGGACCCGTTAGGCACAGAGTGTTACAGCGGCATCACTGGTTTTCCAGGTCGAATCCGTCGAGGGAATAAACGGGACGAAGGGGGCGCACGGCGTGCACCCCCCAGGCGCGCGCCGCCACGAGTCCCCCGGGGGCGTACGCCGGGCGCGAGCCGTCGCCCGCCGTCATCAGCCGGCCGCCACAGACCCCCTCCGGGCCCGCCCGGAGGAACCCGTCCACCGCCGCGTCCGCGCCGCGCTACGACCGCTTGGACCCGCCTCGGGCCTCCATGACGACCTCCGCCACGCGGTCCGCGACGGAGAGGGGGTCCTCGTGCTCCCAGAAGCGCAGGACCGTCCAGCCCTGCTCTGCGAGCCGGGACGTCGTCTCTGTGTCGCGGGCCATGTTGCGATCCAGCTTCGCGCGCCACCACTCGGCGTTGGCCTTGGGCTGTGTGGCGTGCTTCGGGCAGCCGTGCCAGAAGCAGCCGTCGAGGAAGACGGCGACCTTGGGGCCCGGGAAGACGATGTCGATCGTCCGGCGGGGGAGACCGGGGACGGGCCGATGAAGGCGGTAGCGGTGGCCGGCCGCGAAGAGCAGCCGACGTACGGCGACTTCAGGACCCGTGTCGCGGCTGGCCTGGCGACTCATGCGAGCTGACACGCCCAGTGAGGAGGGCTTCACGGCCATTGAGGATCTCATGCGGTGCGAGGGACGTGATCGATGGGTGATACAGGTGACCGGCCGGGCCGGCACGGCCCGCGAAGCAGCCCTCCGCGGGTGCAGGCCCGCCGGCTCGCGTTGGGGCCGCGCGGTGCCGGGTACAGCCCGAGGGCACGTATGAGGCGGCGGCCAGGCGGGGCCCTCACCCATCCTCCTACAGCCGCCCCCGCCCCGGCCTGCCGCCGTACGCACCCCCCGGAGGGGCGGGCCAGGAGGGCGGCCACGAGGGAGTGCGGGGCGGGGGGACGGGTGGGGTCCAGAGGGGGGTGGTGGGGCGGGGGTGGGCGGCGGAGAGGAGGGCGGGTTGGGCGACGGATTTGCGTTGCCAGAGGTGGTGGAGGAGTTCGGCCTCGCGGGTGCGGAAGTCGGGGGCGGGGGCGCCCCGGGTGGCCGCTGCCCGAAGGAAGGCGAGGTGCGTGGCGAAGGCCGTGTAGTCGCGTACCGCGCGGGACGCCGCCTCGCCGCCCGCGGCCCGGGCCTGGCGCCGCGCCGTCGCTCTGATCTTCATCGAACCCAGTGCCGCCGGCTCCGGCAGGGTCAGCCAGCCGGCTGCCGCGTACACCGGCAGCGCCGCCCGGATCGTGCGCAGTTCGCCCGCCCGCGCCCAGAACGCCAGGCACACCACCAGGCCGAACACCGGGATCATCACCGCCACGTACACCGTCAGGAAACCCAGCGGCGAAAGCTGCGAGGACCCGTTCCACGTCCCGTGCAGCCCCATCGCCAGCAGCCACCCGCCCAGCGGCGGCAGCCACCGCAGCCGCCAGCGCCGGCCCGGCCGCGCAGTCGCCGCGATCGCGAAGCCGATCCCGGTCATCGACGTGAACAGCGGATGCGCGAACGGCGTCATCAGCACCCGCACGATGAAGGTCGCCGCCGTCGTCGAATCGAGGAAGTTCGAACCCAGCGCCCGGTCCTCGCCGAACGCGTTGCCCAAGTAGAGGATGTTCTCGGTGAACGCGAACCCCGTGGCCACCAGCCCGCTGAGTACGATCCCGTCCAGCACCGACTCGAAATCGCGGCGCCGGAACAGGAACAGCAGCAAAATCGCCGTGCCCTTGGCCGACTCCTCCACCAGCGGCGCCACGAACGTGGCCCCCAACCGGTCGGTCTGCGACGGACTCGCCGACAGAGTCGAGGCCAGCAGCTTGGCCCCGTACTCGTTCGCGAACAGCGCCACCAGCGTCGCCGCGCACGCGCCCCAGGAGAAGGCGAACACGACGTTCCGCCAGGGACTGGGCGCCACCCGGTCCAGCCACAGGAACACCCACACCAGCAGCGGCACCGGCAGGATCGCCAGCGCCAGTCCCACCAGGAACGGCTCGGTGCCTATGTGCCGGCGCACCAGCGCCAGGATGACCACCCCGCACACCGCCAGCGCCGTGAACAGCCCCCCGGTCCGCACCCCCCGGCTCTCCCAGAACCGCGGCCGCGGCGCGTACTGAGCCGTCCCGCCCGGCCAACCCCCGCCCGGCACCGCACCGGCGAAGCCGCCACCGGCCAAGTCGCCGCGGGCGAAGCCGTCACCGGTGCAGCCGCCATCAGCGAAGCCTCCGTCAGCGAAACCCCCACCGTCCGGGCCGCCCTCATGACGATCTGAAGAACGGTCGGCGTGGTCGGAGGAAGACGGGGACGAGTACGTGGCCACCTGTCGACAGTACGGGGGCCCGGGGGGCGCGCGCGAGAGTACGGACCAACCCGACCGAATCCGCCGCTACCGCTCACACCCGCGTGAACAGCAGGTCACGCACTACGTGACCCTTCGCCAGCCCCTGCCGTTCGAACTTCGTCATGGGCCGGAAGGCCGGGCGCGGCGCGTATCCGGCACAGGCGTTGACCAGCCCCGGCGCCGCCGACAGCACCTCGAGCATCTGCTCGGCGTACGGCTCCCAGTCCGTCGCGCAGTGCACGGTCGCGCCCGGCCGCAGCAACGGCGTCACCAGGTCGACGAACTCCGGCTGTATCAGCCGCCGCTTGTGGTGCCGGGCCTTGGGCCACGGATCCGGGAAGAACACCCGCAGGCCCGCGAGGGAGCACGGCGCGAGCATGTCCCGCAGCAGGACGACAGCGTCACCGTTGGCGACCCGCACGTTCGTCAGGCCCTCCCGGTCGGCCAGCGACAGCAGATTGCCCTGGCCCGGCGTGTGCACGTCCACCGCCAGGATCCCGGTGCCCGGATCGGCGGCGGCCATCCGCGCGGTCGCCTCGCCCATCCCGAAGCCGATCTCCAGCACCACCGGCAGCGGCCCGTCGAACAGCTCCGCCAGGTCCAGCGGGCTGCCGTCCAGCTCCACCCCCCACCGCGGCCACAACCGCTCGATCGCCGAGCGCTGCGCGGGCGTGATACGGCCCCGGCGGGCGTGGAAGGAGCGGATACGGTGCTCCTCCCGCGAACCGGCCGGATCCGGGGACGGGCCCGCGCCGGGCGCGAACATGCCGGTCGTACCGGCGCGGTCGGCGGGGATGTCGCCGGCGGCGTGGGCGGTGGCGGGGGACAGAGGTGAGCTGGACACGATGCCTTCGATTCTACGGTGACCCGCCCGCGCCCCGGCCGCCCGCCGGTGGGCCGCCGGACCGGGGGATACCCGGCGCCGTACAGCCGTACAGCCGTCCACCCGCGCAGCCGCACGCCGGAGTCGCCGTACGTCCGCACGGCCCGCCCGCGCCCCGGCCGCCCGCCGGTGGCCGGCCCGGACCGGGGGATCTCCGGGCCCGCCCGCGCGCACCGGCCGCCCGCCTCCACGCGCCCCCGCGTACGCGCCCCCGTACCCCCTTCGCCTACAACGCCTCCTCCACCCGCCGCACGATCTCCCGGGCGATCGGGAACGCCGCGGTCGCCGCCGGAGAGGGGGCGTTCAGGACGTGGACGAAGGGCGGGGCGCCGCCGAAGAGGAAGTCGTCCACGAGGGTGCCGTCCGGCAGCACCGCCTGGGCCCGCACCCCGGCCGGCGCCGGCAGCAGATCGGCCGGGTTCAGCGCCGGCAGCAGCCGCCGGGCCGCGGCGGTGAAGGCCCGCTTGGACAGCGAGCGCCGGACCTCGCCCACCTCCTGCCGCCAGTGCCGGCGGGCGATCCGCCAGGTGCCGGGGAAGGCCGCGGTGTCGGCCAGGTCGCGCAGGCTGACCGTGCCCCGGCCGTAGCCCTCGCGGGCCAGCGCCGGGACCGCGTTCGGCCCGAGGTGCACGGTGCCGTGCACGTCACGCGTGAGGTGGACGCCCAGGAACGGGAAGTCGGGGTCGGGCACCGGGTAGACCAGGCCGCGCACCAGGCCGCGGCGGGCGGGCGCGAGCTCGTAGAACTCGCCGCGGAAGGGGACGATCCGCATGCCCGGGTCGTGCCCGGCCAGCCGGGCGATGCGGTCGCTGTGCAGGCCCGCGCAGTTGACCAGCACGCGGGTGCGCACCGGCGGTCCGCCGGCGGCACGGATCGTGACCGGGCCGCGGGGGTCGTCGTGGTCGATGGCGGTGACCGGCCGGCCGTAGTGGATGTCGCCGCCGGCCGCCCGGACCAGGCCGGCCAGCGTCCGGGCGACCGCCGGGAAGTCGCACACCCCGGTGCTCGCCACATGGATCGCGGCCAGGCCCGACACGGCCGGCTCGGCCTCGGAGATCTGGGCCGGGCCGAACTCCCGGATGGCCAGCCCGTGCTCCCGGCCGCGTACCGCCAGGGCGTGCAGTCGCGGGAGTTCCGCCTGCTCGGTCGCCACGATCAGCTTGCCGGTGACCGCGTGCGCGATGCCGTGCTCGGCGCAGAACTTCGGCATCTCCACCGAGCCGGCCAGCGCGTACTGGGCCTTCAGCGACCCCGGGCGGTAGTAGATGCCGCTGTGGATCACCCCGCTGTTGCGGCCGCTTTGGTGCAGTGCCGGGCCCGCCTCCTTCTCCAGCACCAGGATCCGGGCGCCGGGCCGGGCGCGGGAAAGGGTGTACGCGGTCGCCAGCCCGACGATGCCCGCGCCGATCACCGTCACGTCCGTCACGTGCGCCACATCCGCCGCTTCCGTCGCGTCGACGGCCGCGACACCTGCGTCGTCGCTCGCGCCGTCACCTGCGTGGTCACGAGCGCCGTCACCTGCGTCCGTACCGGGCCTGCTCATGGCTGCGGGTCCTTTCGGGCCGGCCTTCGGGTACGTGCCCCGCCTGCGCGCGCGGACGGCACCGCGTCCGCCCGCATGATCATGCCGGAGCGGCCAGCAGCGGGCGAGCCCTTTCGCGCAGTTCGAGAACGCGCGGTTCGTGGTTGTACGGCTCCAGGCGGTGCAGCAGGTCGCGGACGTACTCGGTGGTACGCGCCGAGGAGATCCGCCCGGCCACCTCGACCGCCTTGGTGCCGGCCGCGCACGCCGCGTCCAGGTTGCCCGACTCCAGCTCCGCGACCGCCGAGACCACCAGCCGCAGCCCGTGCGAGCGGACGAACTCCTCGGTGGGCCGGGCCAGCGCCGCCTCGGTGAACCGCTGCACCTGCCGGGGTATGCGCAGGTCGCGGTAGCACTCGGCGGCGTCCGCGGCGAGCCGGTCGTAGGAGTAGAAGCCCAGCCAGCTCGGATCCGGGTCGCCCTCGCGGGCCCGCTCCAGCAGCGCCTCGGCGGCCGCCAGGGACGCCCCGCAGGCCGCCGCCTCGCCGGCCTTGGCGTGCGCCCGGGCCTCGACCAGGTGGAAGAAGGACATGGTGCGGGCGGTGGCCAGGCCCCGGTTGCGCTCGATGGCGGCCTGCGCCAGGTCCACCCCCTCGTCGGCGAAGTTGCGGTACGTGGCCTGCAGTGACATCGATGCCAGTACATAGCCGCCGAGCGGCACGTCGGCGGCGGCCCGGGCCAGCCGCAGCGCCTGGATGTAGTAGCGCTGCGCGGCCTCCTGCTGACCGGTGTCGAACGCCATCCACCCGGCCAGCCGGGTCAGTTCCGCGGTCGCGCCGAACAGCGAGCGGCCCACGTCGTCGCTGTAGGAACCGAGCAGCAGCGGCGCCGCCTCGACCCGCAGGCACTCCGGCACCATGCCCGACCGCCAGTCGCCGCCGCCGTACTTGGAATCCCAGCGGCGCGCGTCCTCGGCGGCCTCGCGCAGTTTGGAGACGTCCGCGTGCCCGACATGGGTGGTGCCCGGCGCCGGGTCCTCGCGCGCCACCGTGGCGTCCGCGGGCGTGATCAGCCAGCGCGATGCGGGAGTGACGTAAGCGCTCACTGCGAAGGATCCGGCCAGGGACTGCCAGATTCCGGCGCCCCCGGGGCCGCGGCGGCTGCCCAGGTCCAGCCGCCACAGATCGGTGGCTGATTTCACCGCCTCCGACACGTCGCGCGGGAAGGCGAGCCCGACTTCGGGCGCCGGGTCCGCGTCGGCCAGGCCGATCTCGTGCAGCGGCACCGGGCGGCCCAGTTTGCTGCCGATCGCGGCGGCGATCAGGTGCGGGGCGGCGCCCTGCGGCACCATGCCCTTGGTGACCCAGCGGGCCACCGACGTCTTGTCGTACCGCAGCGTCAGACCGCGTTGCGCGCCCAGGTCATTGACCCTGCGGGCGAGTCCGGCGTTACTGATGCCCGCCAGAGCGAGAAGACTGCCGAGTTTCTCGTTCGGCCCGCGGTGTTCTCTGTTCACTGCGGTTCACCTCGTGATGCCGCTGGGGGGCAGGCCGGCCGGCCTGGACTTGTCATGGGGTGCGGGGGTCTCCCTCCCCCTGAGTCCGGTTCTGGCCACGGCCCCCGCTGCTCGCACGGCCGGCGCGGCGCATCGCCGGTTACCCGAGCCGCGCGTACGGGTGCGAACCGGGTACACCCAGCGTAGTTCGCCGCATCCCGACCGTTAAGAGGCTTGTTCCGGATGGCGCGAAACCGGCCCCCCGCGCCGCACTCGTACGACACCCTCCGGAGTGTGCTCCCGGTATATGTGGCCGTGCGCCCGGCCGTGCGCCTGTGCGGCCCTCGGCGGACAGCGCTTGCATGGGACCGTGGGTCGGCCCGCGGCCCTGTCAGGCGGCTATGGCGGGGTGGGGCGGGCCAGGGGGTTCCGTCGCCACAATCCCCGCGGGCGGCGGACCGGCCCGGGGGGCGCGTACCCGTCCCCCGGGCCCTCGACACCTGCGGCCCGGCCCGCACCGGTCCCCGCTGCGGCCTTGCGCCGACCTTGAGCAGGTCCTGAATCCGCCTCGGGTCGGCCCCGGTTCGGGCTCGGGCCGGCCCCGGTTCCGCCCTGTACCGGCTCCGTATCGCCCCTGTACCGCGACGTACCACCTACGTACCGGCCCTTGTATCGGCTCGGTGCCTGCACGCTGCCACCTCCGTATCGCCTCGCTATCGCCTCCAGGTCATCCCCACATCGCCTCCGCGCCGCCCGAATCCGTCCGGTCTCCCCGCGCCCGAGCGGTCCGTACGGTGCCGCGCCCGCCGCCTCCGTACGCCCTGACCTCGCTCGTCCCGGTCGCCGCAACCGCACCCGACCGCCCCAGCCGCACCACCCGTCCCTGTCCGAATCCGCCCCCCTTCCGCTCTCCTTGCGGGCCCCTTCCGTGTCCGCTCCGCCCTCGATCCGAAACCGGCCGCTGTCGCAAACCACCCCGAATCGGCCGTCGGGCCGACGCTGTTCCGACCGCCCTGCACCCACCCGATGTTGACGCTGCGTCACCATCGAGCCCTCTTCGGGCCTGATCACTTGGCCCTCGAACTTCCGCCAGGGCGCCGGAGTTTGGCGCGTTTTCGACGTTTGCTGTCCGAGGCCGGGCTCGCTTTCCGGGTGGTCGGCTTCCGCTTCCCGCCTCGGCTTCGGCGGGGCCCGTCTTACGCCCTTGCCCGGTCCCTGAGCGGCCCCGATCCCGTCGCGTACTGCACCCGGCCACCCGTTCCGGTCGCCGGGTGTCATCGAGCGCTGTCCGCCCGTGGTCGCGGCGACGACCCGGTGCTCCTTGGTGCACCCATGCGCCTCTTTGCGCGCTTCCCCATGGCAGCATGGTCTTCCGGACATCACACGTGGCGGCGGCGCGGGGCGCGGCAAGGGTGCGAGCGCCCCCGGCTGTCCACAGCCTGTGGAGGCGCGATGCGGTGGTTGGTGGGGTGGAGTCGTGCCACCGCGGATCCCGTCACCGGCGCGCGCGGCCGCGAGCTGCAGCCGGTCGGCGCCCAACTGCTGTGGGCCGGGCCCGATCCGCTGTGGGCGGTCGGCGACTGGCGGCCCGACGAGGTGCGCGTGGTGTACGCCGACCCGGCCGGCGGCGCGTCCCGCAACGGCAACGGGCACGGCAGAGGCGTACCCGGCGCCGAGGCGTACGGGCAGGCGCATCCGTACGCCGGCGGTGCCGCCTACGACGGCTCCTACGACCGGCGGCAGCACGGCACGGCCGCCCCGGGCGTCACCGGCTTCAGCTTCTCCGGCGGACTCGGCGGCGCGGGTGCCTCCGGCGCCGCCAGGGACGCGGGCGGCGTGGCACGGCTGGCGGTCCTCGGTCGCTGCGGGGCCAGCGACGCGGAACTGCGGCTCGGGCTGGTCGCCGCGCGCGGCGGGGCGCTGCGACACGTGACGGCCTGGCCCGGCAGCTACACGGCGGTGCTGCAGATAGGGCGCAGAATCACGGTACTCGGCGATCTCGCCGGGGCGCGGCCGGTTTTCCACACCCCCTGGTCCGGCGGCACCGCCTACGCCACCGCCGCGCTTCCGCTCGCCGACCTGATCGAGGCCGGACTCGACGTCACCCACCTCGCCGCCACCCTCGCGCTGCCCGACTCTCCCGAGGCGATCGGCGACGGCACCCCGTACCTCGGCGTGCGCCGGGTGCCGCCCGGCCACGCGCTGATCCTGCGCGACGGCGCCCCCGAGATCAGCGGCTACGAGCCGACCGCCTCCCTCGCCTCCGGCCACCACCAGGCCACCGCCGCCGACGCCGAAGCCGCCGTGGCAGGCGTACGCGACGCGCTCGTGGAGGCCGTACGCGCCCGACTCGCGCAGCCCCGCTACGTCCCCGACCCCGACGAGGCCCCGGCCCCCGGCATCGGCGCCGACCTGTCCGGCGGCGTCGCGTCCGCCACCCTGGCGCTGCTCGCAGCCGGGCTGCCCGGAATGCCCGGCACCCTTCCCGGCACCCCGGGCGCGCTGGCCGGCGAGCGGCTGCTCGCGGTCACTTTCAACGACCTGGCGGCGGGCGGGCTCGCCCTGCGCGAGGCCGAACTCGAACGCGCCCGGCGCATGGGCACCGACCCGCGGCTGCGGCACGTGGTGGTGGCCGGCGGCCCCGAGGCGCTGCCCTACGCCGACCTCGCCGCGGGCCCGCTGGCCGGGCCGCTCACCGACGAGCCGGGCGCGCCCCTGGTGATCGCCGAACGGCACCGGCAGCGGCTGTCAGCGGGCGGCGCCGACCACCTGATCGGCTACGGCGCCCGCCAGGTGCTCGACGCCCACCCCGCGCGCCTGGCTGACCTGCTGATGGACCGTCGCCGCCGCTCTCTCGTACGTCCGGTCGCCGCGCTGACCCGCGCCGACGGCTCGGCCGGGCACCCGGCGCTGGTGCCGTTCACCGTGCCGCTGACCGTCTACCGAGCCGCCCGGCGGCTGGCCCGCACCCCCTACCAGCGCGCAGTGGAGGACACCGCCGCCCTTCTGCTGTCCGGCACCCTGGCCGGCGCCGCGGGCGGCCCCCTGGACGCCTCTCTCGCCGCCATGGCGTGGGTCCGGCCCGGGCCGGCGGCCGGCTGGCTCACCGGGGAGGCACTGGCTGAAGTATCGGTTCGCCTCCAGGACGCCGCCCGCCGCCCCTGGCCGCTGGAACGCCCCGGCCAGCGCCGCGCCCGCGCCGCCCTGGCGCGCCAGGCCGCCGACTTCCGCGTCTACGAACAGGCCGTCGCCGTCCCCTCCCAGCGGCTGCACGCCCCCTTCCTCGACAACCAGGTGGTACGCGCCGGCCAGATGCTGCCCGCCGCTCTGCGGGTACGGCCCGGCGCGCGCGCCCAGGTGCTGCGCGAGGTCCTGTCCGGCGCGGGGGTGCGCGAACTGCCGCCCGGCTGGGGCTCCGGCTCGTCCCCGGCCACCGGCCCTGCCCTGCGTGCGGGCCTGAGCACTGCCCTCGACCCGCTGCTCGACCTCTTCGACGCCCCGCTGCTCGCCGACGCCGGCCTGGTCGAGGCCCGCGTCGTACGGCACGTGCTGCGGGCCGCCGCCCAGGGCGAGCCAGTGGCCCTCGACGGCATCGGCGACCTTGTCGCCACCGAGGTGTGGCTGCGCCGCCTGCTCGCTCGGCGCGGCTCCTGCTGGACCGGCGGGGCGGACGCGCCGGAGCAGCGGGCGGTGGCGTCGGGGGTGCAGCGGCTGTCGCTGTGAGGGGGCTCTTCGCGGGGTGTCTCGGGCGGGGCTCGCCGTATCCCCGCAGGTGGGGGCGGTTGGCGGGGGCGTTGTCAGTGGGGTGCTCCACAATGGTCGGGCGCGGGTTCGTCCGGGCGTGACAGCGGCGGTGCGGGTCCTGCGGTGCGGGGCCCGGGGGGACCGCGGCGGACCGGACAGGTGACGGGACGCGCGGGCGCGTACGGGTGTGCGCTGGGCGCTTACGGATGACGGATGACGGCACGGACGAGGGTGGTGAGGGACATGGCCGTATGGGACGACGTGATCGGTCAGCCCCAGGTGGTGGCGGAGCTGGCGGCCGCCGCCGCGGATGCCGACGCCCTGGTCGCGGCCCAGTCCGAACGGTCGCTGGTGACGACGGTCGAGCGGGCGCACGCGCTGGAGGAGGCGGCGGAGTCAGGGGAGGGGCCGGAGGCCGCCGACTCGGGTGCGGGTACGGATTCGGCGGGGGGGCGGGCCCGGGGCGGGCGGATGACGCACGCCTGGCTGTTCACCGGGCCGCCGGGGTCGGGCCGGGCCACCGCGGCGCGGGCCTTCGCGGCGGCCCTGCAGTGCGTCAGCCCCGACAAGGCGCTCGGCGGGGCGCCGGGCTGCGGGTTCTGCGACGGGTGCCATACGACGCTGTCCGGCACCCATGCCGACGTGGAGACCGTACGTACCGACCTGCTGTCGATCGGCGTCAAGGAGACGCGTGAGCTGGTCCGCCGGGCCAACCTCTCCCCGGCCGGGGGCCGCTGGCAGGTGATCCTCATGGAGGACGCCGACCGGCTCACCGAGGGCGCCGCGAACGTCCTGCTCAAGGCGGTGGAGGAGCCTGCGCCGCGCACGGTGTGGCTGTTGTGCGCGCCCTCCGTGGAGGACGCGCTGCCCACCATCCGCTCCCGCTGCCGTCTGCTGACGCTGCGCACCCCCTCGCCCGAGGCGGTCGCCGACGTCCTGATGCGGCGCGACGGCATCGACCCGGCGCTGGCCACCCAGGTCGCCCGCGCCACCCAGGGCCACATCGACCGGGCCCGCCGCCTGGCCACCGACGAGGCCGCCCGCGCCCGCCGCGCCGACGTACTGCGCCTGCCCCTGCGCCTGTCCGACATCGGCGGCTGCCTGCGCGCCGCCCAGGAACTCGTCGACGCCGCCACCGAGGACGCCAAGGCCGTCGCCGAGGAAATGGACGCCAAGGAGACGGAGGAGCTGCGTCAAGCCCTGGGCGCCGCCGCCGGCGCGGGCAGCCGCATGCCCCGCGGCACCGCCGGCGCCATGAAAGAACTCGCCGACCGCCAAAAGCGCCGCGCCACCCGCACCCAGCGCGACACCCTCGACGTCGCCCTCACCGACCTCGCCGCCTTCTACCGCGACGTCCTCGCCCTCCAACTCGCCGGCTCCCCCGCCCGCATAGCCAACACCGAATCCCACGACGCCATCCACCGCATCGCCTCCGCCTCCCGCCCCGAACAAACCCTCCGCCGCATCGAATCCGTCCTCGCCTGCCGCGAAGCCCTGGACGCAAACGTGGCGCCTCTGCTGGCCGTCGAAGCGATGACCCTCGCTTTGCGGGAGGGCTGAACGTTCTTTTTGCGGGGCGCCCTTGAGGGGGCGGGCCGGTGGGGGTGGGTGCGAGTCGGGGGCGGTTCCCGGCCTGTGGCCAGGGGGTCTCTGCCGACTCGGCGCTTTGGGTTTGTGGCTGGGGGCGCTGGTGCCCACTGGCTTGCGGCCGGGGCGCTGGTTGCGGGGTGTGCCTTGTTGGCTTGCGACGCCTGCCGTCCGGGCCTGCCTCGGGGCTACTACGGCTTGTGGTGCGCCGCGTGTCACGGCCGAGAGGCGTACCTGCGTTGCTGCGACAGGGGGTTACTCGCGCCTGGCGTTACGGGTGTGCCGGTTCGATGCCCGTCCCGGTGCGGTCGAAGGCAGCCTGGGCGAGGCATCGGCGGGGCGGGCTCCTCGGGTGCGGCTTGGCGCCTTTTACCGTTCTTCGCTTCCTTTCGTGGCCGGGCGCGGGGGCGCCGGTACGAGGTGCGGTCCGCGGTCGCGTCCTTTGACTTCCTGCGCTCACCGGCCGCGCGGACGGTGCCCCGGGTGCGGGCCTGCCGATACGCGCTCGTGCCCGCGCCCACCACCTCGAGCCCAGTCCAGCTGACGCAAACCGCTTGCCCTCCGCCCCACGTCGGACCCCCTCGCACTCTCCACCCGTTCCTGCACCGCCCCGGCCGGGCGGGCCCGGCGCCCTACCCCGTCACCCCACCCCTCCTAGCGGCCACAGGTCTTCCCGGCAGGGAGAAAGCCGTACCGCTGATCGGGTGGTCGAAGGGAGGGCGTGGGGCCGGGTTCCCCGGGTGGGAGGGTGGGGCATTGCATGGTGCGGCCATGATCGCGCCCTTGCTCATGTCGCTGCTGGTTCTGGCCGCCGCCGCGGCCCTGGTGCTGGGGCGGCGGGCGGTGCGGTACTGGCGGAACGAGCGGGCTGGGCGGCCGTACGAGCTGGCCGAGGACCGGGCGGGGACCGTGGCGCGGGCCGCGGCGGCCGGTGGGGCGGTGCTGGTGGCGGCCGCGCTGGCGGGGACGCTGGTGAGCGGGGCGGGGACGGGGGACGACGGCGGGGCGAAGGCGGGGCCGGCCGCCGCCACGGCCGCACCCGCGGAGAGCCGGACCGGGACGCCCGTACCGCCGCCGCCCCCGCCACGGACGCCGGAACCCGCGCCTCCGCCGCCCCGGGTGCGCACCCTGGGCCACCTGGCCGGCGGCACCATGGACTTGCTGCCGGACGGCACGAGGGTGTGGTTGCCCCCCTGGTACGACTCCCCGCGTGCGGCCGGGGTCGCGTACCCCGTGGTGCTGGCCCGCGTCACGGCGCCCGCTGACGGCGACCTTTACGCCGGTCTCGCCCTGGGTGTCGAGCGGCGGGTCGCGGACGCCTTCATCGTGGTGGCCCCGCCCGACTGCGCGCGCCCCGCCGGACCCGTGCTGGCCGAGGTCGCGCGCCGATACCGCACCCTGACGGCCCCCACCGCCCGGGCCGCGCTCGGCGTCGGCCCGGGCGCCGCCTGCGCCGTACGCGACGCCTTCGCCGACTCGGCCGGCTGGGCCGCGGCGGTCGGCGTCTCCGGTACGTACCCGAGCGCGGCCCCGGCGCCCGCCCCCGGCCCGCGCCTCCCCGTACTCCTGGCCCTCCCGGCGGGCGAGCCGGACACCACCGGCTCCTCGGCCCGCGCCCTGCGCACCGCCCTGCACCGGCACGGCACCGAGGTGCGCCTCCTGGACGGGGTGGCGCAGCGCCGCGAACTGTTCGTACGGATCGCCGGCTTCCTCACCGAGAAGCTCGACGGACCGGCGCGCGGGGCCGGCACCGGACCCGTACCGACCGCCTCGTCCGTACCCACCACCGAGCCCGTACCCACCACCGCGCCCGTACCGCGGACCCGGCCCACCGACGTACCGCAGCCGCAGCCCACCGTCCCTGCCTCGCCCCATGTGCTGGCCGTCACTCCGAAGCCGACCGTCACTCGTGAGGGGGCCACCGTAGTCCCGTAAATCATCCGAAAGAGGACAGCTCATTCCGGGGTGGGCGCACCGCGCCGGTTACGCTCGCAGTCACCCGACGGGAGGACCCGAGCCGCCGATGCACGCCACGCGCTTGTTCCGTATCCCCGCCACCGTGATCGCGGTGACCGGCCTGCTGCTGTCCGCATGTTCCACCGGGGGAGGCGGGCACGGCGCGGCGGCGTCCTCGCCCGTACCCTCGGCGTCGGCCGGCTCGCTGACCCCGCTGCCGACCGCAAGTCCGGCGAACCTGGCGCCGTACTACCACCAGAAACTCTCCTGGCGGGACTGCGGCGCGCCCGGCTTCCAGTGCGCGAAGATGAAGGTCCCGCTGGACTACGCCCACCCGTCCGCCGCCGACGACCTGACGCTCTCGGTGGCCCGCAAGAAGGCCGCCGGTCCCGGCAGCCGCCTCGGATCGATGCTGGTCAACCCGGGCGGACCGGGGGGTTCCGCCATCGACTACCTGCAGTACGCGGCGCTCGGCTACCCGTCCGCCGTCACGAGCCGATACGACATGGTCGGCCTCGACCCGCGCGGGGTGGCGCGCAGTTCACCGGTGGAATGCTTGTCCGATCGGCAGATGGACGCGTACACCGAGGTCGACACGACGCCCGACACAGCGGCCGAGATCACGGACCTGACCAGCGCGGACAAGTCGTTCGCGGCGGGCTGCGAGAAGCGCTCGGCGAAGCTGCTGGCGCATGTCTCGACGGTCGATTCGGCGCGCGACATGGACGTGCTGCGAGCGCTGCTCGGCGACGCGAAGCTGACGTACGTCGGAAAGTCGTACGGGACCTTCCTCGGCGCGACCTACGCGGGGCTGTTCCCGCAGCGGGTCGGGCGGCTGGTGCTGGACGGCGCGATGGACCCCTCGGTGAGTTCGCTGGAGGGTAGCCGGCAGCAGGCGGGCGGGTTCGAGGTGGCGTTCGCCGCGTTCGCGAAGGACTGCGTGAAGCAGTCCGGGTGCCCGCTCGGCACGTCGCTTGACGCGGCCGGCAAGAACCTCGACGACCTGTTCCGCAGGCTCGACGCGCACCCGCTGGCCACGGGCACGTCGCGCCCGCTCACCGAGGCGCTCGGAACGACGGGCGTGATCGCGGCGATGTACGACCAGGAGGCGTGGCCGACGCTGCGGTCCGCGCTGAGCAGCGCGGACCAAGGCGACGGCGGTCCGCTGCTCAAGCTCTCGGACAGCTATTACGAGCGGGACAACAGCGGAAAATACAGCAATCTGATGTACGCCAATGCCGCCGTGAACTGCCTCGACCTCCCCCCGGCCCTGCACACGCCGGCCGACGTCGAACGCGCCCTCCCCTCCTTCCGCGCGGCCTCCCCCCACTTCGGCACCACGCTGGCCTGGTCCTCCCTGGTGTGCGGTTACTGGCCGGTCCCCGCCACGGGCCGCCCCCAGCGCATCGCCGCCAAGGGCGCGGCCCCCATCCTGGTCGTCGGCACCACCCGCGACCCCGCCACCCCCTACGCCTGGGCCGTCTCCCTGGCCCACCAACTCTCCAGCGGCCACCTCCTCACCTACGTCGGCGACGGCCACACCGCCTACGCCCGCGGCTCCGACTGCATCGACTCCTCCGTCAACGCCTACCTCCTCGCCGGCACGGTCCCGGCCGCCGGAAAGCACTGCACGTGACCCCGACCCTCGCCCCGTCCGGACCACCCCCCGCGACCCTGTAGACTTTCCACCGCTGCGGCTGCCACCCGCCGTCCCCCGGGACGCACCGGCCCCCGCCGCACCCCGCAACAAGCCGCCTTAGCTCAGTTGGCCAGAGCAACGCACTCGTAATGCGTAGGTCTCGGGTTCGAATCCCGAAGGCGGCTCACCCGAAACCCCAGCTCAGATCGCTCTGAGCTGGGGTTTCTCGTTCATCGGATGCGACGGCGGCGGCGTGCGCGGTCCGCCTTGCTATCGGTGGTCTCAGTTCTGGTCTCAATGGGGGCCGTGAGGGGCCGGGGGATGACCGTCTCCCCGATGCGATCCATGGCGGCCTTGGCCATGTGGTTCCGGCCCTGGACGTACCTGCGGGTCTGGGTGATCTGGGTGTGCCGAAGGATCTCCATGATGGTCACGATGTCCACGCCCAGCTCGTTCAGAATCGTGCCGGCGGTGTGGCGGCTCCCGTCGTACAGGCGCCGGTCGTCAATGCCCGCTTCGGCCAGGAGTTCCTTGAACTCCTCCCAGTCCTGTCGCGGGTCCAGTGGCCGGCCGTCCGGCCGGGTGAACACCGCGCCGTACTCCTGCCAGGCATCCCCGGCGGCGGCCTTCGCTTCCTCCTGCTGCTCCCTGTGCTCGCGCAGGTAGGGGATGAACGGCGGCGGGATCGGTACCGCGTTCCTGCTCTTCTTCGTCTTGGGTCGGGTGTACGTCAGACCGCCGTCTTTGCGGTCCGGGCATGCGCTCGCGTGCCTGGTGCACGTCTTCGCGCACGGCTTCGGACACCCACGCTTGTAGCCCTTGTGCACGGTGCAGTCCTGCGGGCAGGGGTCGAAGCGGTGCAGTCGCATTCCGCATTGGTGCGGGTCGTCGCAGCCATGCCGCCACGTGAGTCGCTGAAGCTGCCACTGCGGGTGGAACAACTCCCCTTCCAGGTCCACATACGACCAGCGCAGACCGAGGCATTCGCCCTGCCGGAATCCCATGCCGACACCGACCACCCACCGCATGTAGGTTGGCCGCTTGACCGCGGCGGCAAGGAAGGCTTTCGCCTCCTCGATCGTGAACGGATTCGCCTCGGTCTCGTCCAGACTCGGCGGGTCCACGAGCGTCGCCACGTTCTCAACGACCATCCGCCGGCGGTGGGCGATTTTCAGGGCCCGCGACAGAATGCGGTGCACCTTCAGGACGTGCGACGGTGCATGCCCGGCGTCCAGCATCGCCCGATACATCCGCTCAAGGTGCTCAGGCTCCAGCTTGTCGAGCCGGTGCTGACCGATACCCGGGATGATGTCATTGCGGGTCTTCGACCAGTAGTCATCGAGCGAACGTGGGCGGAGTTTGAGGCTGGCAATGTCGGTGAGGTAGGTCTCCATCCACTTCTGCACAGTGGGCTTTCGACCAGCCTTCGGGGCACGTCCCCTGTCGCGCAACGCCTCCAATTCCTTGACCTTGCGCCTGATTTCAACTTCGGTCTTGGCCCGGCGGTGGCGCCGGTCGGGACTGCCGTCGCTCTTGACTCCCATGGTGACGCGGCCGTGCCACCATCCGTCACTTCCGAGGTAGATGGACGATTCCATGTTGGACTTGCGGGGGCTCACGGTTCCTCCGGAAAGGACCGGGGGCGAGCCGACTTGTTCGACTCGCCCCCGGTGGTGTGCTGGCGAACTAGCGGCTCTGATCGGAGAGAGCGGCGGCGAACCGCTCCAGCTCGGTGTGGTGGATGCGGCGGGACCGGCCGCACTTGACGAAGCGCAGGTTGCCGGCGGCCATCAGTTCGTAGATGGTCGACCGACCAAGGGCCAGAACTTCCGCAGCTTCCTCGGGGCGGTAGAGGAGACGGGGCATGGGTGCCGTGGCGGTGCTCATGTAGGTGGCTCCTAGGTGAGCGGGACTGGGACCCCTCTGGGGAGTCCGCTACATCCGCTACGCCGCTACATTGCAGGTCAGCGGTGTGTTTTTTGTAGCGGACGGGTGGGATGTAGCGGCTACGGCCAACTGCGGGGGTCGGGTGTGTAGCCGCTACATCGTGGGTTGCCGCTACGGATTCAGGTGGTCTGAGCTGGGTTGTAGCGGCGTAGCGGCTGTAGCGGACTTGCGGGGGGCGCAGTAGCGGGCCCATGCGTCTTCGAGGTCCGCGGCGTGGAAGCCCTTGAGGATGCCGCCGCTGGTGCGGATGTTGCGGGAGCGGATCGGTTCGTTGTCGGCGGTCATGTACTCGGCGAGCATCCGTGAGAGGCGCCGGTTGTCCAGGGGCTTGCCGTCCAGGTCGGCCCAGGGGGCGTCGTCCAGGGCGTTGAGCCGGTCGAGGATGGCGATGGTGGGCAGGCGGTCGATGCCGACAAGGACGTGGTCGCGCAGGTCGGTCAGCAGCCGGATGCCGATGCTGTGCTTGTCGGTGGACTGGGCTGCTCGCACCAGGGCCACGCAGGCGGCGCGGGCCCGCTGCGGCCAGGTTCCGCCGGCCGCGTCGGCGACGGCGAGCAGGGGTTCCCACACGTCCGCGGGGCGGTCGGTGATGCCGTCCGGCATCTGCGGCCAGGTCTGGCGTACCTGCTCGCGCACCTGCTCCGCCCACGCGGCCAGGCGGTCGCGCAGGGCGTTGCCTTCGGCTTCGTGCAGGCGGGCGCGGAAGGGTTCCACGTGCTCGTTACGGGCGCGGCGGCGCATGCGGATGATGACGGAGCGGGTCAGGATCGTGTCGGGCAGGGAGCCGAGTCCGGCGACGGCCACCGCGGCGTAGGAGGGGAAGGGGGTGACGGTCTGACTGTCGCCCACGCACCGGTAGGTGACCCCGGTCCGGCGGTGCCCGGCATTGAGGAACCCGCGCAGTTCCTCGTTCTCGCCTGCCTTGGGCCCGAATACGGTGTCGATCTCGTCGAAGAGGATCGTCGGTCGTCCCTCCGGGCCGGAGACCGCACGGAACAGGGCGGCGGCGGAGGCGTTGACGGCCACCATAGGCCGGGGCGCCAGGGTCTCCACGATCTCCAGGGCCCGGGACTTGCCCGACCCCGGTTCGGGGGAGAGGAAGGCGATGCGGGGGGTGGAGTCGAAGCAGTCGAGCAGGTGCGCGTGCGCGTCCCACAAGGCCACGGCGACATAGGCGGCTTCGGCAGGGAAGACGTTGAAGCGACGGTGGAAGGCTTCGACCTCGTCCAGCAGGGCCGCGCCGTCGCTGCTGGGGCCAGGGCGAACAGCAGAGGGGACGCCCTTGCGGGCGGCGTTCTTCGGCGCGCTACGGCCGGTGGGGAGCGCGGCCGGTTCGGCGGTGCGGGGCTGGTCGGGGGGTGCGATGGGGCTTTTACCCTGCGGGCGGGGGTCGGGGGTGGTCATGCCGTCTCCCGGGGCCAGGCGGAGCGAATGGAGTAGTCCAGGGCCTTGCGGATCGTGGCGCGGCACTCGGCCGGCGGCAGTCCCGCCGACTCCCCCGCGCAGGTAAAAGCCGTTTCCACGGCGGTGCGGTCGAGGTCGCCCCACGCCACGAACCGGCCCACGGCCCGCACCGCGCGCAGCAGTTCGGCTTGCCGCCCGCCTTCGGCCGTGCCCGCGACGGTCGCGGTCTCCCGTTCCAGGACGACCGCGGCCAACCGCGAGGCGTTCCGCACGACCGTGGGCCGGAACGGGGTCACTGCGGGCTTCTGAGGGGCCGTCAGAGCCTTTTGGAGCCATTCGGGTAGATTTGCAACCGGCCGGTCGTACAGGACCGTGTACGGGCCTTGTGGGGTCGTGCTGCCGGGGGCGACGACCTGTCCGCCCCATGCCCGGGTGTCCACCTTCCGGGCGAGGGTGCCCGCGGTGTTGCCCAGCCGGGCCCCGTTCGGGGCGAGGAAGTACAGATGCCGTCCGCCGGAGGGGGTCCGGATGGTGCGGGTGGTGGGGACGGCCTCTCCGGCGCGCTCGCAGAGCGCCAGGAAGGATTCCACGCCGTCAGGCGTGCCCTTCTCGTCCTTGGGCTTGAGCGTGTCCAGGTCCACCACCAGCAGCCCGGCGGGGCCGGTGGCGATGCCGACGTTGAACGGGCCGCTCGTCCAGCAGCGTTCGATGCGGCCTGGATCGGTGGTGGCGCGCTGCTCGAACGTGCGGTGCCCGCCGGTGCAGTCGCCGGTACCGGGGCAGCGCCGTTCGCCGTGCAGCGCGGGGACCTTGCCGCCGGGCCGCAGTGGAATGACGGGCCAGCCGCGGCCGGCCGCGGCCAGCGCCGCGGACAGCAGCGCGGGTTGAGCGGGATAGGTCATGCTGGGGGTTCTCCAGTTCCTCGAAGGGTGCTGGTACCGGGGCGACCGCGTGTCTTTGGCGAGAGGTGCGGTCGCCCCGGGCGGGGCTAGAACGGCGGTTCGCTGCTGTAGAGGTGGCGGTTGCGCCGGTAGTCGATGGCCGTAGCGAGGCGGGCGGCGGCGTGCGGGAGCCACAGCTTGAGCAGCGGGTGGAAGGGCGCGCACGGGCAGGGGTCGATGTCCGGCTCTTCCTGGTACGGCGAGCCGGACTCGACTTCGCCGGTGCCATCGCACTGCGGGCAGTTGGGCACGGGGGTGCGGTGCAGGGCGAGGATGGGCCGGGGGCCGATCCACCGGCCGCGGCGGGTGGTGTCCACCCAGCCGGGCCAGTAGCGCACAGCGAGCCGCGGCCGGCCGACGATGCGGCGCAGGCGCGATGTGGTCAAGGGGTGTCCTTGCGGGTCAGGCGGCGGGTTCTTGTTCGCTGGACCACCCGCCGGTGATGATCAGTTGGATGACATCGGGCGCGTAGCCCTGCCGGGTGAGCTGTTCGTGCAGGCGCGCGGCTTTGCGGCGTTGCAGTTCACGGGCTTTGATCCGGTCGATCTGGTGGGCGCGGCGACGCTGTTCAACGGGCCGGTCGGCCCATACGGCGTAGCACTCGGCGTGCGCCGGCCAGCCGGACAGACCCGTGGAGCGGCAGCGGGTCGGCTCCCCGCAGTGCTCGCACGGCCGCACGGCGCGGCCCGGGCACTCCGGTTGGTGGGCGGTCCACTTGGCCACCAGGGCAGCGACGGCTTCGGCGCCGTGGGCGGTGGCATGGGCCCCGCACCGGCAGACACACACCGCGACCGGAACGGCCGGGCTGATGTGGGCGAACGGCCGGTCGGGGTGAACGGGGGCGAAGACCTGGATGCCGGGGCATTCCAGGGTGGGCCGCAACCGCGGGTCGGGATTCACGTCATGCACCAGCCGGAATCGCAGCCGGTGTCGATGTCGTCGGTGTCGAACAGGACGTCCACGCCGTCCGGGATGGCCTCGCGGAGCGGCCGGTTGAAGCGCGTCAGGTAGACGTGGTCCTTGCCGAGTTCGTCGCGGCGGGCGTTGAGGAGGTCTTCGAGCTGGCAGGCGCGCTCGAACAGCTCGGGTTCGGTGCGGCGCATCTCGTGCCAGGTCTCAGGCCGGTGGAACGGACAGAACCAGCACGATGACTTCGGCGGGATCGGGAGGCCGGCGGAGCGGATGATGCGGGCGCAGTCGATCCGGCGCATCCCGCGTTCCAGCAGCGGGTATTCGATGCGCTCATGGGGTTCGCAGCGGCGGTTGTTGGCCCGTGCGATCTCGTCCAGGCTGATGCCGATCCCGACCGTGGCCGGGCGGTCGGCGGTAGCGCCGCGCCGCCGAAGTTCGTCGCCGACGACCTTGATTTTGAACTGGGCGGTGCACGAACGCGTGCCCGGGGCCCCGTTGGACATCCGTACCGGGATCTTCAGCGAGCGTGATCCGGGGCGCGTCAGGTCCTGGAAGAGCGTGCGCTTTTCCTTGGTGCGCTTCATGACCCGGTCCAGCACGACCAGTTCGAGGCCGTGTGCCTGCGCGTAGGGGATGGCGTAGTGCTGGAGGTAGGTGAGGGTGGCGGGGTTCTCGGAGTCGTCGCCGACGTTGGCCATGATGAACGTGCGGTAGTCCAGTTCACCGCGGGCTGCCAGCACCAGGGCGGTCATGGACTGCACGCCCCCGCCGAAGCTGAAGGACTTCAGTGGTTCGGCGGGGGCGGGGGTGATTGTGGTGGGGCTTTCCATGTGCGGTGTGCTCCCAACGGGATGGTCACTGTCCGTACAGGGAGTGGGGCAGGGGTCACCCCTCGGAACCCGTGTTTTGGGGGTTTCCGCAGGTCGTGGTGGGGTGCTCCACTGCCCCACTGGGGTGCCGTTGCGGCACGTCAAGGCCAGTGGGGTGGGTTCAGTGGGGTGGTCAGTGGAACTCCACTGAACCCGCCGTGCCTCACTGTCACTCTGTGTTGTCGTCGGGGGTGTTCTGGCGGTTGTTGATGGCGTCGCGGACGTGGTCGCGGGAGACGACCGCGTACCCGTCACGCAGGGGTGCCTCGGCGCCTGCTTCGGCCAGGACGCGCTTGAGGTCGCGGGGGCTCCAGTCGCGGTAGGCGGCGGGGTTGTGCTCGGCGAGCCGCTGCAACACCTCGGTCGTCCGCGCCCGGGGTTCGTCCCGGAGCACGGTCAGGATGTCGGCGAGCGGGTCAGCCTGCTCCCGGTCCTGCCCGCCCGCCACGGTCGCGGGGGTGATGCCCTGCCGCAGTGCAAGGGCGCGCTGGACGACGGGGGTGACCTGGTCGGTGTCGGTGTCCTTGCGGACGTAGTAGGCACGGACCAGCTCGAACGCGTTCGAGGTGAACCCCACGGTGAGGGCGGTGCCGATGTTCTCGGCGGGGTTGAGGGTGGTGGCGGTGATGCCGGCGCGGTGCTTGCCGGTGCCCAGCAACCCGTCGTTGGCGACGTGGTCGCCGACCGCGAACGCCACCCGGTGACTGGTGTTGCGGGTGACGTCCTTGGGGATGCTGGACGCGGTCGGCGAGACCGTGACGAACACCAGGGTGATGCCGACCTTGCGGGCCTTCTTGAGTACCTTGACGGCCAGTTCGGCGGCCTCGGCCCCGTACTTCTTGTGCTCGAACAGTTCGTGGCACTCGTCGTAGACCACCACTCGCGGGCGCATCCGCGGGTCCCGCTGCGCCAGCTCGCGGGTGAGCTTGACCGTGTCCCCACCGAGGGCTTCGAGTAGCTTGCCGCGTTCGGTGACCTCGTCGCGCAGGGCGCGCAGGGATTCCAGGGCGGCTTCGGCCTGCTCGTCGTCGTCGCCCTTGACCAGGACGCGCAGGCGTTCGCGCATTGGGTCGTAGTCGACGTTGTAGGCCATGACGTACACGTCGATCTCGACCAGCGGGTCGAGCATCGCCCCCAGCAACAGCCCCACGACCAGGGACGACTTTCCCGAGCCCATGATGCCGCCGACCATGTAGTTGGAGGCCATGAGCTTGCCGAAGACCGGCTCCCCGCGCTGGGAGACACCCACCGGCACGCCCTTGAAGTAGTCCGCGCTGCCGTCCGTGAGCAGCGGCCACGGCGGCACCGCACCCGACAGTGAACCCTGGTCGGCCACCCACAGATCCAAGGTGCCCGGGGCGTTGCGGGGCTCGGTCGGCCAGACCTCGACGGGCAGGCGCAGCAGGTTGTGGGCGAGCACGTCCTTCTTGCCGTTGATCATCTCAACGGTGACACCGAGGGGGAGCTGGAGTTGGGTGTGCCAGCCCTTGCCGAGGCGGGTGGTGGGCTGCACCCACCGTGCCTGCCAGCCCTGCTTGAACGCCTGGTTGAGCGGGCCGATGCCCAGGTGCCGCAGCGCGTCCAGGATCGCTCCCTCGTCGGGGACCATGTCCCGGGAGTCCTGCTCGGCCGCGGGCAGGGCCCAGTTGGGTGCGGCCTGTCCCTTGCGGCCGGTGTTCCACACTCCGAGCAGGGCCAGCCACGGGCCGAGCAGCACGGCCGGTCCCCACACCATGTGGATGATCAGGACGGCCCACCGGATGGCGTTGATGGTGAACACGATCGGGGCGATGACCTGCGCGGGGTCGTGCTCGCCGATCGCCAGCACCATGCCCAGCCCGAGCAGTCCGCCTGCGGTGCCGGCGGTGCCGACCGCAGCGGACCTGACGATCTGCTGCGGGGCCGTGAGCAGGTCCATGCGGCGCTGGTGACGCTCCTTCCGGAAGGCGGCGGCGCGCTGCTCCCACTCCAGCGCTGTTTCGTGCTGTCCTACGGCTTCGGCGGCGCGCATCATCCGCTCGTGCCGGGCAACGGTGCGCCCGTCCCAGGCGCGTTTGGCCAGGATGCGGGTCCCGCCCAGCACGTAGGAGCCGTGCCGCACGGCAAGCCGTACACCGGCCCGGGTGCGCTCGTCGGTGGCCACCACGCGCACGGTGCGGGCCGCGTGGCGCAGCCCCGCCCGCCCCGCGGCGGCCTTTCCGGCGCCGGGGATGCCGGAGGGGATGACGACCCCTTCGAGGACCGGCCGTGGTGCCTGCTCGGGGACGGGTTTCGTCAGATCGGGTACGGGTCGGGGGCGGTGGTCGTCAAGGTCGATGATTTCGGTCATGCTGGGGTTTCCTGCTCTCCTGTGGAGGGTGTGGGCCCGGGCCGGCCGGTGTCTTGGCGGATGTGCGGCCGGTCCGGGGCGGATTCACTTGCCAGCCGCAGCAGCGGCGGCGGCCTGCTCGGCGCGCTTGCGGGCGCCGTCGAGGATGCGGTCGAGTTTGAGTTTCAGGTCGGACAGGTCTACCTCGTCACCTGCGATGCCACGCTTGGCCATACGCGCGATCAGCCACGCCACACGCGCGGCTTCTGTGCTGGTCAGAGGCGGGTCTTCGGGGTGGGTTCGGATCATGGCAACTCCCGTTCCGGGCGTGCAATTGATCTGATGGTCCGTCAAGTTGTAGGCCATGTGGTCGATGCCGTACGTTCCGTGATCGACAGGCGGTCGATCATGAAAGGGCGTGGCCGCATGAAGTTCACTCTGGTCGGTTTCGTTGCATGTCTGCTGGTGGCACTGTCGGCGACAGCGGCGGAAGCCATGTGCCTGCCCTTGACGGCTGGCACGCACGGCAAGAGCGCAGTCGAGGCGCAGTGCATGCCGAGCCGGTCAGTGCAGTTGGCGCCGGGCACCGCGGCCTGACTCGGCAGCCAGTGGCGAGAGCCGGTGGCGTCAGGCGAGTCGTCGGGGTCTGGGATCAGTGGCGGGTGATGGTGCCGCCGGTGGCGCGTCCGAACAGGCCGTGGGCGGTGACGTGCTGGTGGACGACCGTGGTCGACCGGTCGGCGGAGCGGGCACCGGAGCCGAGCAGCAGGCGCAGCAGCGCGGCCGATCCGGTGGCGATGGCAAGGGCAATCGCGGCGGTGAGCAGTCCGGGGCCGGCGGTGGCGATCAGACCGAGGCCGTAGCCGATGCCGGCGGTCGCACCACCGACACCGATCCCGCCGGAGGCGATGACCAGCGCGGCGCCCTTCGCGCGGCCCGACACGCGGGTGTCGACCGGCACAAGCGGCGCGGGCTGTGCGGTGGTGTAGCCGGTGACGACCTGGCCATCGGGCAGGACCACCGAGGCGACCGAGGGAACCGGCTGCGCAGCGTGCGGGTATCCGGTGAGTGGCTGCGGCTGGTACACCGCCGGTATGGGTGCCTCGGTCTGGCGGTCGGCGAACGGTTCCGGGGGCTGGTGGGGTGCGGGCAGGGGGGACATGGGATGGGTCTCCTGTCGTGTCACAGGGCGGCGGGGGTGCCGGGCTGTTCGCCGTCGTTGCCGGGGCGGACGAGGGACAGCGGCCGGCGGGCGGTGACCTCGGCGAGCAGTTCCCGCAGGGTCTCCGGGCGGCCCCCGATTGCCTTGCGCAGGTCGGTGACGGTGGCATCCGGGTGCGTCTGGAGGTGGGCGGTCACGGCGTCACGGCGCTCGTCACGGGACATGCGCCGCGCCACCTTCCCCGAACCGGTGACCGGCGTGCGGGAAGGCTTGGTGACCCGAGCACCGGCGTGTTCCGCGGGGGGCTTGGTGACGGGAGCGTGACCGGAGTGAGCTGCGGAAACCTCCACACCGGTGACGCCCGCACCACCATCACCGGGCACAGGCTCAGCCGTGCCGGTGACGGAGGTGGTCACGTGTTCCCGAAGTGCGGCTGCTGGTGACTCCAGCATCGGCGCCACGGGCTCGACCGGGCCCCAGACGGGCAACTCCCACCGGGGCTGTGACTCGCGTGTGACGGCGGTCGTCACGGAGGCAAGAGCTTGCCCGGTGTCCTGTCCGGTGCGGGTCTTCTCCAGCGTCGACCACGCACCGGACAGGGTCGCCGCGGTCCTGGCCTGGACACGCGCGATACGGGCCCCTGCGGTCGTCACGGCCTCCAGTCGGGTCTCCTCGGCGGTCGCTTCGGCCCGCAGCCGGGCCCGGGCAACGGCCGCGGTGTCGCGGGCTTCCTGCTGAATACCGCGGATCGCAGCGAGCGCGTCCGGGGTCAGCGCGGTGCGCTCCCACATGCCGTGCACCAGCCACAACGCCTTCGCAGCGATCGGCAGCCAGGCCACGGCCAGCCACGCGCCCGGGGAGGACTCGCCCAGCGCATGCGCCACCAGGACACCGGTGGCCAGCAGGCCGAAGCACCAGCCCACCGCAGTCACGGCGGCGGAGTGGTCGCCCTGAGCGGCAAGGCGGCGCTCGTAGGACAGGGTGGCCAGCCATCCGCCGTCCAGACCGAGGCCGACCACCAGGGCGACCGGCCACGGCATCGCCTGTCCCAGCCACATCACGATCACGGCCAGCGTGAGAACCATGGACACGACCGTCATGGCAACGGCCGGCAGCAGCGTCAGCAGCCTCTTCACCGCGGCCTTCATCGCTCATCACCCCCCGGTCGGCCCCAGCCGGTGAGCTGCACCGGCCCGGGACGCATCCCGGCATCAGCGGCAAGGTCCAGGACCAGGGCGACAGCGAACACGCCGACCAACACCAGCCGGACGATGACCGGCGGGTGGATGCCCAGCAGCCACGCCCAACCGGCCAGGATGGCCAGCAGCCGCACGCGGCGGGCGGCCAGCAGCAGCGCGCGGTGCGGGGTGGTGTTCACTGCACGCCCCCCGCCTGCTCGGGCGCGGGCACGTCGGAGAAGCTGGTCAGCTCGATCCGCACGCCCGCGTACTCGCCGGTGGCCTTGAGCACCCAGGTTCGGTCGTCGCTTTGGGTGTCGCAGGTGACCGCGTGTGGGTCGATGCCCAGCACCGCGCGCCAGGTCTCGAACGCCCGCAGGTCGTCGTGCAACCACACGTCCAGCCGGTCGGGAGAGAGGTCACTGAAGCGGATCGTCCCCGCCGGCAGGTCGGGGTGCTCCGACAGCAGCAGCCGCAGGGCGAGCACCGGCCCGCTCACGTCGGCCAGCGTCACCGTGGCGGTGAAGGTCTCGGCGCTCATGCCGCGGCCCCCCTCCGGGAGCTCCGGCGGCGGACCGGCGCGGCCGGGCGGATGGTGGGGGCCAGGGCCAGCAGCTCCGGCATGGTGCGGCCGATCGTCTCGACCGCGAGTGCGGTGGTGCGGTCGAACAGGGCGGGGTCGTCGGCGAGGATGTCCCGCGCCGCGGCCTCCCGCGCCGCGCGGTCCTCGTCGCTCTCGTCCTCGACCCCCAACCACAGCTCCAGCGGGGTACCGAGGGCCAGTTCGAGGAAATCGGCAGTGGTGGTGGCCTTGTGGGGGCCGATGAAGTCGTACATCAGGAGTCTCCGGGGATGGGTGTGGGCCCGGACCGGCCGGTGTCATGGGCGGATGTGCGGCCGGTCCGGAGCAGTAGGCGAAGAATCAGATGAGGGTGATGAGCAGGACTGCGACCAGCAGCGACAGGTGGTGGAAGGACTGGTCAAGGGCGTATGCGCCGGTGCCCAGGTGCGCCGCGGGCTTGCCGTTGGCGGTGACCGGGTGGGCGGGGTGGTCCGGCGTGCCCAGCGAGTAGAAGCCACCAAGACCGAGAGCAGCGGCCAGTGCGGCGAGGGTGGTGCGGCGGTCGGCCCACCAGTGGGTGACCGCATCCACCCCCAGACCCGCCACCAGCCCCCACACCGACAGGTGCAGGCCCAGCAGCGCGGCGGTCGGCAGGAGTACGGCGAGTTTGGTGAGGGTGAGGGTGGCCACGTGGCGGGTGTCGGCGAGCCTTCCGGCCCAGCCGGGCAGGCCCTTGGCCGCGGACTGAGTCGAGGTCTGCACCCAGTGGTCACCCACCGAGTGCGCCACGAACAGCGCGGCGAACACCGCGGCGAAGATGCCCGGGTTCACTTGCCGCTGCCGTTCTCGGAGCGCTTGTTGGCCTCGCGGACCTTGTCCGACAGGTCCTTGCGCTCCTCCTCGGTCAGGCCCGGGGATACGTCGATACGATCCATCACGGATCGCCCTCCTGGTTGAGTCAGGTTGGTGGTCAAGTCCCGCCGCGGTGTTCCAGCACCGTGGCGGGGCGTGCAGGTGCGAAGCGGGGTTTCCCGGCGCTCCCCACCGCCCCCCGACCGTGGCCGGGGGGCGTCTGGGCAACACGGGGCGGGGCGTTCGGGTCAGCGCTGGTTGTCGCTGTTGCCGATGACGCCGTTGGCGACCAGGTTGTCGATGACCTCGTTCATGGCGTCGTGCAGGTCCTCGTGGCGCGGGTCCTCGGTGGACAGTTCCGAGGCCATCTGGGCGGTGCCGGTGAGGTAGTTCTGCAGGTCGTTCACGGAGCCGGACATAAGGGGTTCCTTTCGGGTCAGCGGTTGACGACGGGCTTGGTCAGGTCGCGGTGGTGCACGGTGACGGTGTGGCCGTCCGCCCGCAGGCGCTCGGCCAGGGCGTTGGCGAAGGTGGGTGCGCGGTGTCGGCCCCCGGCGCATCCGTCGGCGACGCTGACCGTGCCGGCGCTGGGGCCCGAGGCGAACGCGGTGACGGCCGCGGCCACGGAGGTGACCAGGTCGGCGATGCCCGGGGTGTTCATCACTGCGGTCCGTACCGGCTCGTCCAGGGCGGTCATGTACCGCAGTTCCGGCGAGACGTGCGGGTCGCGGAAGTGCTCGCGCAGGTCCACGGTCAGATGCGCGGCCGGCGGAGCATCGTGCAGGTACCCGAACGAGACGATCTCGACAGTGCCTAAGCTCACTTCTGGTCCCTCCGAGGGATCGAAGGACGCACCCCGCCCGCTGCCAGGCACCGGGGTGCGTCCGCTGTGTGACGCTGCTGCTCAACGGCTTCGAACAGCCACGGCCACCCGACATCCGTTTGGGCATGTCGGGGGCCGTGCGCGTTCGACGCACGCGCGCCATCGACCAGCCCCTAGCCCCACGGGGCCAGCCGGTCGGTGGCACGCACATGACGCGAAGGGTTCACAGCCGGGCGGGTCAGGTTCCGGCCGCGCCCGGCGTATGTCGGCGACCCATTCCGGGTCTCCTCTCGGCTGATGCGCTGGTCTGGGAACCGGCGTGATCGTTGGCCGTGCCATTGGCGCGACCCCTGCCCACCCCCGGGTGACTCGGTGGGACAGGCCCCTTTTCTTGCCCCCGGGAGGAGTGGCCCGGGGCCGGTGATCCACGACCGGCGGCGTGCGGCCCGGGTCGCCCCGAGCGGTCTCCCGAGCCCTCACCAGGGCCGGAGACGGCCTCCCGAACCCGAATCGCTGGGCTGGAGGCGGCTCCATCGACCACCCGAGTGCAGGTGGCTGGAGCGGCACCCTGTTCAGTTCTCAACCAACCAGCGCTCCCCTCCCGCCCCACGACAGGACGTTCAGGCGCGCAAGCGACCGGAGATCAGTCGCTGTAGCTATTGTCCGTACAATGGCTACAGTCAGGATGTTGGCAGGCGCACACGGCAGTGTCAAGTGCATTGGCCGCATTGACTGGACAATGGCTACAACCTGCGAGTTTCATGGAGGCGTGACCGTGAACCGGCTCGGGCGAGACCCGATGTACCAGCAGATTGCAGACGCGCTCAGGGCTCAGATCGACGTCGGAAGCCTTGAACCGGGGGCCAAGCTGCCCACCGAAGCTGAGATGCGAGACAAGTACGGCGTCTCGCGTGAGACCGTGCGCAAGGCGCTTGCCCTGCTCGTCAATGAGGGGCTGATCGTCTCAGCTCGGCCGCAGGGTCACTTCGTGCGCCGACGTCAGCCCATGGTGTTCCGGCCGCAAGCAGAGTTCCGGAAGCGTCCGTGGAGCCCGGAGATGGACGCCTTCGTGACCGAATACTCCGCGGAGGGCCGCGAGCCGCGCCAAGAGATCGAAGTTGCGATCGTGGAACCTCCGGCGGACGTGGCCAAGCGGCTCCACCTCGAATCCGGCGAACTGGTGGCAGTGCGCAAGCGAGTCCGGTACCTCGACGGAGAGCCGTTCAACATCAATGACAGCTACTTCCCGCTGAACCTCGTGCGTGACTCGGAGATCATGCGGCCGGAGGACATTGGCCGGGGTGCGAACGAGGTGCTAGCCGAACTCGGGTATCGCCAGGTGCGCGCCCTGGATGAGCTGTACGTGCGGATGCCCACACCGGACGAGACGCACCGCCTCGACTTGGGGCCCGGAACGCCCGTGGCTTACCACATCGCCACCGGCCACACAGAGGAGGGCAAGCCGGTCCGGGTCGCCATCACAATCCTGCCGGGGGACCGACACGTCATCTCGTACGAGCGGCGGCGCGAGATCCCGAGCGAGGAAGCGTGACCGACGTGGCCATCCGGCCGGCGCAACCTGGCGAACTCCGTGTCGTAGAAGACCTCCTGCGCGAGGCATCTGCATGGCTCGCCTCGCGCGGGATCGACCAGTGGCAGTTCCCGCCGCACCGCGACCGCATAACGCAGGCATTGCGGCGTGGTGAAGTCTTCCTCGCCACCACTGATGGCCTACCCATGGCCACGCTGCAACTGGACGACCACGCTGACCCGGAGTTCTGGACCACCGAGGACAAGCCGGGGGACGCGCTCTACGTGCACCGCATGGCAGTGAGCCGGAAGTTCGCCGGATCAGGTGTCGGCGGCACGCTCCTGAACTGGGCATTGGAGCGTGCCGCCACGGCGGGCAAGCCATGGCTGCGGCTTGACGCGTGGAAGGACAACCACGGTTTGCACCGGTACTACGAGAGCCAGGGCTTCACCCTGGTCCGGGTGATCGACTTGCCGCACCGAGGGTCCGGGGCGCTGTTCCAGCGGCCTACGGTCCGCTAACCGCGGGCATCTCGATACGCCTGCCAGAGGGCCGCGGCCTTGTCGCATTGGAACGCGGCCCTCCGGCATTCCTCGCAGTCCCATGCATGGTCGACGTAGGCCCTGTACGCCGCTTGCGCCTGCCCCTCAAGCGTGCTGCTGGCCAGCGCGGTGAGAGGTTTCGGTCCATCGCCTGTGTCCAGCCCGTGCCCCTCGGTACGCTCGGCCATGTCGGCTCCTCAGCAGTCGGCCACTCCCCCGGACCGGCGACACGGTCGTGGGGGTTTTTCCTGCTCAGAAGGTACCGCTATATGCCGCCACATGGTGCCCCATACGGCCATCTGCGGATGCCCAGTGCGGGGCGGCGCCGTACGTTCCGGCTATGAGCGGAGACTTCCCGCAGTACGTGTACGTGCGGGTCGCAGACCAGGTGGAAGCCGAGATCAGGTCCGGCCGACTGCCGGTCGGGGCCCGCTTGCCGAACGAACGGGATATGGGAGCGCAGTACGGCGTAGCGCCCGGGACCGCGCGCCGGGCCGTCGCGGAACTGCGGGAGCGTGGATTGGTCGTCACGCTCCCCAACAAGGGCACCTTTGTTGTGGCTACCCCGGAGTGACCCGCATCGGGCCCCGATGCGCGGGTCTCAGTTGCGGTCTCGATTGGGATTCGATCCACGGGAGTCCGTAGTAGTCCAGCCGGGTCCGAATTGCGTCCCGAGCTGCGGAGACGGACTTGCACGGACGATCGCGGATCGTAATCGGACAACTCGTAATGCGTAGGTCTCGGGTTCGAATCCCGAAGGCGGCTCCACCCCTGACCAGGCAAAACAGTTCGAACAGAAGGCCCCCATGAAGATCGCGGGGGCCTTCTGCGTGAGCGGATGGGAACGCTCTGGGAACATGCCGTCAGGCAGCGTCCCGCTCGGGAACATCAGGCGCTTCACCCGCGTCCCCGTCGTCCTTCTGGCCGTCCTTCCCAGCGGGCTCGTCGTCGGCCGCGGGCTTGGGTATGACGCGCTGGCGTGCGCGGGGAACGACAGCGACGGTCGCCTCGGCGGCCTCGCGTTCGACCTCGGCGAGGACGGTGGTGTAGATGTCCGAGGTGACGCGAATCGAGGAATGGCCGAGCCTGCGTTGAACGGCGACCATTGCCACGCCGGCGCGCAGGGAGAGGGTCGCCGAGCCGGGCCGGAGGTCGTGCAGGCGGATCGGCGGAAGGTCGGCCTTCTTGTAGAGGCGTTCGAAGCGGTCGGAGAATTATTGCGGGTGGTACTCGGTGCCGTCCTCCAAGGTGAAGACCCGGCCGCTGTCAGTCCATTCGCCCGTGGTGTCGAGCCATTCCTGCCGCTCGGCCTGCTGGCAATCGCGCCACCAGCGCAGGAGGTCCGTGGTGTCCTGGTCGAGCGCGATGTCGCGGATGTTGTCGGACTTCGGGGTGTCCTCGTGCGGCTCGTACGCGACGGTGACGATCTCCTCGGTGATGTGGATGACGCTGGCGTCGAGGTCCACCTCGGACCACGGGAGGGCGCAGGCTTCGCCCCGTCGCAGGCCGAGGAAGGCGATGATCACCCAGAGGGGATAGAGCCGGTCGTAGACGACGGAGTCGAGGAACGTGCCGGTCTGCTCGGGAGTCCAGACCATGACGGGCGACGGCTTCTTCCCGGTCTTGCGCCAGGCTTCGACGCGGGACGCGGTCCACTCCAGTGCCTTGGCCTTGCGTACCCGGGGTGTCTGGACAAGGGCCGCCCAGTTGTCGGTGATCATGCGCCGTTTGCGGGCGTCCTCCAGGGCGGAGCTGAGTGCCATCTTGATCCGGTGCTGCGTGGCCGGGCCGGTTTGACGGCGGGGACGGGCGAGAGCGGCCTTCAGGTCCGACTTGGCCTTGTCCCACGTCTGCCTGAGCTGCGGGTCCCGAGGAGTTGCCGCGTCCCGCCATGCCGCGTGGGTCTTCTGCTCGGCCTCGCGGGCCAGTTGGGCGTCTTCCTGGTTCTTCTGCCTCACCGCGTTGTCTGCCTGGATAGCGACGAACATCTCGTCCAGGTGGCGGGGGCGCAGTTCGCGGAGCTTGACGTGCCCGAGGTACGGGGTGAAGTACAGGCGCAGGTAGTCGTCGTAGCTCTTCTTGGTGGTGGCCTTGAGGTCGTGCTGGCCATCCAGCCAGCGGCGCAGGTACTCGCCAGTGGTTTCGTCGGACAGGACGTCGACGCCGGCTTGGGCGTCGCGGTAGACCTTGGCGGCTGCGGCGGCTGCCTGCTGCTGGGTCTTGAACCCGCCCTTCTTGGGGTGGCGCCGCTTGCCGCCGGGGCCGGCGGGGATCTCGATGGAGTAGTACCAGGAGCCGTGGTCGCGCTTCTTGAGCTGGGGGCACCGCTTCTCCAGGTAGCCGACCTTGGGGGTGGGTCGTCGTTGAGGATCGGCCTGCCCGCCTTGTCGATCAGTGGGCCTTTGCACGCGCACCGTTTATAGGTCTTGTCTTCGAACACGGGTGTCCTTGGCTCTGCTGGCCGGAGGCCAGGTCGGTCGGATGCGTGTGGACCTTGGGATGCGTGATGCTGCAAGATCCTTCTTCATCTTGTGAGGGCTGTCGGACACTGCTGTAAGGTCACCTACAAGTTGGCGCGGGGGAGATTTGCGCGGTAACGGGCATGGCAGAGCGAAGCGGTGGCACCGAGGCAGCGGTCGAGTCCGGTGCCATGGGCGTGGAGGAGCTCTTGGCGCTACCGGCGACAGTCAACGTCGCAACGGCCGCACGGGCTTTGGGTATCAGCCGAAACAAGGCTTACGTGCTCATCGGCAAGGGCGAGTTCCCCGTGCCGACGCTGCCACTGGGCGGCACGGTACGAGTGCCGACCGCAGCTCTGTGGAAGGCGCTGGGAGTGGATCGAACGGCTGGCGCCGACGGCTGAGATCGACCTGGCGGGACGGCTGGTATTGACGTTCAGCTTTGCCAGAGTATGACCTATCTTCTGTAGAGTTTTCGTGAAGGTTGGCTGGGGGGTCGGTACTAGGGCGAGGGGTCGGTCAGGTGCCACGGCTGTTCGGGTTCGAGGACACCGCGTTCCGGAAGGTACGCGAATCGGAAGCTGCGGCTGTGCGGGGCGCAGCCAGCCGTCGCCTGCTGAGGCAGTCGTACCCCGAGATCAGTGAGTGGCTGAACTCCGAGGGGCACCGCACGACCCGCGGCGGGACGTGGCGGCCGGCGACGGTGGCGAACGTGCTCGATCACCCGGCCATCGCCGGCCTCGCCGAGGACGAGAACGGCGAGCTGGTGAGCACCGGCGGGCCGCAGGTCATCTCACCGGAGGACTTCAAGGCCATCCGTGCGCTGCGCCCGTCCAACGACCCGGACACGAGCAGGGCAGAGCAGCGTGAATACCTGCTCACCGGGAACCTGAGCGAGTGCGGCCTGTGCACGTGTCCGCTGGATGCGTCGCCTTCTGCCAGCGGGGCGCGGGGTTACCGGTGTACGCCGAGCACGCGGCAGCATCCTGGTGGCTGCGGACGGGTGCGGGTCAAGGCTGACTTGCTGGAGGCGTACGTCGCCGAACACGTCCTGGCCGAGCTGTCCAAACCCCGGGTGCACGCCCTGGTCGAGGCGGCACGGGGTGACGTCCTGGCTGAGGCCGAGCATCTTTGGGCGGGAATCGAGGAGGATCGCAAGCGGCAGGCTGAGCTGGGCAAGGAGTACGCCCGGCGGGAGATCTCCAAGGAAGCGTTCAAGACGGCTGACCAGACGCTGACGCAGAGCATCCGGCAGGCGTCGGTCAAGGCTAGGCTCCTTGAGCAGGTCAAGGACGCCCCGTTGGGGGGTGTCCGCGATCTGGTGCGGTGGTGGGGGCACGCGCCGTTTGCGTCCCGGCGGGGCCTGGTGGTGCTCACGCTGGAGCGGGTGATCGTGTACCCGGCTTCGGGGAAGGGGTCGCGGACCGTGGACAGCGACCGGGTGGCGTTGGACTGGCGGAGCTGGAGCCGGATCGCCGACTAGCTGCCGGGTCGGGTCAGCCTCCCGCGCAGCCGACCGTCAGTTCGTCGTCACTGTGCTGCTTCCAGGGCAGCGTCAGGATTCGCGCGCCGTGTGCTGGCGACGGTGAAGAGCTTCGTGACGTAGGGCGTGCGCCTACTCCGGGGAGGGCCTTGATGTCGCCGGTGACGAACAGGGCGATGACGACGTCGTGGGCGCCGGCGGAGCCGGCCAGAAGCGTTCGCTGCAAGAGCTGTTCGGCGCTGCGCAGATGACCCCGGACGGTTTGCGGGTGTACGCCGAGTTCGGCCGCCGCAGTGTCGGCGTTGGTGTTGTGGGGGAGCCAGGTCAGGAGCGTCCGGTGCAGATCCCGCCCGTCACGGGCCAGGGGCGCGAGGAACCGCTCGGCCCAGGCCCGGACTTCCGGGAAGGACAGTGATTCTTGGAGGATCGGTGGGCTGGCTGCTGGTCTGGCCTGGGCCTTCGCGTCGATCTGGAGTGCGAGGTCGAGCACGGCGCGTGCGTGTACATCGTTCAGGTTGAGCTGGAGGAGGTCTCCGGCTCGCTTGATGCGGCCGGTGACGGTGTTGCGGTGCACGTCAAGGGTCTTGGCTGCTTCGGCTGCGGGAAAGCCAAGGGCCACTCGTATGGTGTTGACCAGTTCGTCACGCTCGATGTGCGGTGTATCCAGGAGCGGACTCAGCAACGATGCGGCCCAACGATGAGCGCCCGAGGCGACCACGTCAGCGATTTGCGCATGCCCGTTGAATTGCCATACGCGCTCCGGCACATGATGTGCGACGTTGAGGGCGTACGTCGCACCCCGGTGGGCTTCCGTGGCCCGAGAGACGTCTGTTGTCTGGCTAATCCCAAGATAGTGACTCTCACGGTCCTTGATGACGGCGCGCAGGATTGAGTCGACCCGGCTGTGACGCTCCGGCGCACTCGGCGTGTGATCTGCCGGTACTATGACGGCGAGCTGAGAGTCTTTGTGCGGGCTCGGGGCCACAAGCGCCCCGGCGGGTGCCTGCTTGCGCGGTCCGGAGTTCTCATGCCTGGATGCCGACGTGTCGGCGATCGCTGAGGTGATGGCATGGGCCGTGTCGTCGCGGAAGCCGGGAGGGCAACTCACAAGGTACAAGCGGATCGAGTCGGTGAGCAGACCCGGGGTGAGGACGGCCGCCGACCGCCGGGCCAAGGCGACCTGGCCGCCGACCAGCATCTGAACGATCGCCGTGTGCACCGTCATGGTGGCCTCACGTACGCGTCGCTCGGCGGCGGCTGCCCTCGCTCCCGGGAGAAGAAGTGCGATGAGGTCGGCGACGTGGCTGACGACTTCGGCCATCTGCGTGCTGTACGGCTCGCTGCGGGCCGCGGCGAGAACCGCATGCGGAGCGTCCGGGCCGATAGCGAGCAGCCGGGCTTTGAGATCGCCCTCGTCCACCACCGCCGACATCAACTCTCCTGTTGCCAGACGAGGCAAGGCTTCGTGCACTGCGGGCGGCAGTAGGGTCCACGCTGTCTCGGAGGACTGCGCAAGGACCTCGCCGCCCGATCCCCGCAGGGCTGCGTGGCCGTCGATGGCCTCCGCCAGCCAGGCGATCAGTCGCGGCAGGCTGGGGTCTGTCGCTTGACGCCGTATCTGTTCCAGGAGCCCGCGGTCGAGAGGTCCGTGCCGTATCTCCTGGCTGCCCATGGCAACGTGCACCCCCACTGTGCCGCCCCAAGCCGAGCGGGTGTGCCGACGCACAGTGAGTCCGCTCGATGGCGCCAGCCAGAGACGCCAGCGGCAGGTTGATCGAACAACGAGTGACCGAGGCAGCTAAATCGCTGTCCAACGGTATGTCAATGTTGCGTAGAACACGGCTTGATGGAGACATGTTCCTGGTGCTCGTGGGTAGTCGTGGTGCGCATGATGGGTCAACGGCCGCCGTCCTGGGCGCCGTTGCGGCCCCGGGCATATGCCTCTTGGTTATCCTGTGCAACCTGACAGGTGCAGCGTTGTCTGTTGGGCGCCCGAGAGCGAGCGACGCCGACGGGATTCGGGTTAGCGTCATATGCGGCACAGCCTGTTGCTCAAGGAGGGGCGGCGGTGGCGCGATAGCGCACGTCCTGACGAAGACGCCGGTTGGCAGTGCCGCAGGGGTGGGTCATCAGGGGAGGGTCGGCATGGCCGAGTTGGACGTGGAACGCATCACTGAGATCTCGAAGGAGCCGGCCCGCGTCCTCCCCGCAGGGCAGGTACAGGAGGAACCCGCCGAGGGTGCGGCCCGCAGAGCGGTCGACCTCCTGTCGGTGATGCCGGAGGCGCCGCGTTCCTCCGGACGAGTGGGCAAGACATCCTCGTAGATAGATGACATTATTAGAAGAGTGCTGTAGCTTCTGTGTTACCACCCGGCGGTGCGAGCGCGCCGCACGGGTGCGGGGCGCCGATCCTGTGCGGCGCCGTCCCTGCTCCTCGCGGGTGGCCGACCCCCGCGCCCCGCCTGCGAGGAGTCGGCCGCGGTCGGTGCGGCCGTCGGGGTGCGTGTAGGGAGTGGAGCCCGCCGCGGTTTGAGGCCACGGCGGGCTCCCTAATGTTTCGCCGAGGTCCAGTTTCTGCATTCCGCATCGCGGAGTTCGTTCTGAATTCACGCGAGAAATAAGAATTAAAAAGTGAATTCCTCTTGCATTGGTGGTGTTTGCAATTAAGATATAAGTACAGAAATAAAAACAACCCATTCAATTGGGTTCTCGGTTTAGAAAGGCGCGGGAATAGTGTTCGCAGACCTCGGTATCGACGAGATCGCCCCCAACCCCGACCAGCCCCGCAAGTACTTCGACGAGGCCAAGCACAAGGAGCTCATCAGCAGCATCCAGGAGAACGGCCTGCTGCAGCCGGTGGTCGTCCGGCCGGTCGAGGGCGGCGAGGCCCCGTACATGCTGATCGCGGGCGAGCGGCGCTGGCGGGCCTGCACGGAGGCCGGCCTCAAGTCGATCCCCGCGAAGGTCATCAAGGACGCCAGCGACGAGCGGGCCTACGTCCTCAGCATCGCCGAGAACGTCGGCCGCGAGGACATGACCATCATGGAAGAGGCCGGCGCGTACGCCGACCTCGCGGCGGCCGGCTGGACGCCGGAGAAGATCGCCAAGCAGTTCGGCAAGACCGAAACGCACATCAAGTGGCGGCTCGGGCTGCTGACCCTGCGCGAGGAAGTCGCCGCCATGGTCGACAAGGGTGACATCAAGCCCAACCTCGCCTGGCACATCGCGCAGCTCAACCCCGGAAACCAGATGGTCGCCGCCACGCGCTACGTCCGCGGCGACTTCGACTCCGAGGCCGAGGCCCAGCATTTCGCCAATGGCCTGAAGATGATGGAACGCCAGACGTCGCTGACCGGCGAGAAGGCGCCGGACGCCGAGGAGCAGGAGAAGCGCAAGAAGGACAAGGCGAAGGCCAAGGACGGACTCGGCAAGGCCGAAGAGGTTCTGCTGCCCCTGCTGGAGGAACTGGCGGCGAAGAAGCCCGAGGACCTGGCCGTCATCCTCGGGGACGACCTTGATCGCCACGTGAAGGTGGTCGGCAAGCTCTACGGCCAGGTCCAGCTGGTGCGGAACCTGCTCAGCAAGGCGCAGGGCATCCAGCGGGCGATGGCAGCCGAGTTCAACAAGAAGGCAGTCGAGGCGCAGAAGGAGATCGCGCCCAAGTCGGAGGCCAAGGGCGGGGCTACGCAGGCCAAGCCGAGCCCGAAGAAGACCGCGAGTGCGGCGGCGGGCAAGCCCTCGCCCGCCGCGCAGGCGAGGTCGCGCGCCAAGGCCGGGGCGGCCAGCCGCACCGCCAAGGAAGGCGCGGCCGCGCGGGGTGAGAGCACGGCGAAGGCGGAAGCCGCCGCCACGAAGTGAGGCAGGCGGGCGCGGCCGGGAACTTCCCGGCTGCGCCCGTGTGCGCCGTGCCCCTGCAATCCGCCAAGAATGGAGTCAGATTGCTCAGCCTGTTCACGAATCGCTACCAGGAATTCCGGCCGGCCCAGGGAGTGCCGGTGCGCATCACGCGAGGCGCACCCCGCTTCAAGCTCCCCTATCCGCTCGCGCACTCGGTGCGCGAGCTTGCGCCACGGGGGGACTACTTCGACAAGCCCCGCCCCGAGTTCACCGCGGCTTACCGTGCCGACCTCGATCACCTCGGCTCCCAGACGGTGGCGGAGCTACTGCGGGCCATCGCCGACGCATCAGGGGATCACAGGCTGGTGCTGCTGTGCTTCGAGGACCTCGCCGACCCGGCCCAGTGGTGCCACCGGCGAATCTTCGCCGCATGGTGGAAGGACACCACTGGTGACGATGTGCGGGAGCTGGGCCCGCTCTCCGACCAGTACGAGCAGGGCACTCTCATGTGAGGACCCTGTTTTGCTTGAGGGCCAGCGTCATTGCGCGCAGGCACGTTGCAGACCACCGCCCCACCGGATATCTCTGGTGGGGCGGTCAGGTCTGTGTTCGGCTTCACAATATGCTAGTCCGTGGGGACCCTGGTGAACGATTGCAAGATTCTGCTCTTAGCTGGCGGTAGACGCAGCAAGGCGCTTGGGGCCGATCCATCTGTCGAGGCGCCAAGGATCGTGCTGCTCACAGAATACGGCCAGATTGACCGGAGTGAGCGCACCGTTGGGATTCCGAGGTCCAGCGAAGAGTTCACTGACCTCGATCTTGGCGGTGCAGCCATCGGGGGATTCACACCTTCTCCGAGTAGCCACTGTCCGTAGCACCCAAAGCGGCTGGGGCTGCGTCACAGGACCAAGGGCTTGATGGTCGAATATTCCGACAGACCACGGAATCGTGTCATATATGTTCGTGTATCTGTTCTTCACGGAATTGCACCAGCCACAGGCAAGGCGCAGATTTTCAACAGACGTCTTCCCGCCTTCTGCAACCGGGATTACGTGATCCACCTCGATGCACAGTTGACTCGCGCGCATGCCTCGGGGGCGCGTGAAATCAACTAGCGGTGGGATAGGCGGCTCATCTTGGGTGATGCCGAGGAATTTATCTCGGGCGCGATCTCCGAACAGGTAACCGCAAAGGTAGCAGCGAGGTTCTGGCTGCCCCGTGGCCCACAGTTCTTCGCGCGTGGCGAGTCCGATCGCGGACCGCTTCCGCCCCCTCCGCGCTGAGACCAATTGCCAAGCAAACTTCGTCAGCACGCGCGCATACTTCTTTCGTTCGTCCAAGGGGACTTGCGGGCTGACGGCGTTGAAGTAGTCGAGTATGGGAGCGTGGAGGTGTCCGATGCTCAGTTCGGTGTCCAGTTCGTACGGAGCTAGGTCAACGAGACTTTCAATGAACCAACGGCCCCAGACCGTTGACAGGTCTCCGCGCAGCAGCCATCCGTGATTTCCAGATACGACCTCTGGCACAGTGTATTTCGAGAGGGACTTCAAGGCTTCGTCCGACCAGTTGCTGTCCAGGGCCCTTTTGATCTCGGCGAAGAACTCGCCGACCTCCTGTGGCTGCATCACGCCCCAGCAGCGGGGTTGTACTCGCCCTCCTTGGGAAGGGACTCGGGGTTCCTTCGGTAGTCGTACCAGAGGCGACTCCAAGTCCTGCGAATGAGTGGGGTGTCCTTCTTCTCGACGTTCCAAAGTCGATTGAAGTACGCGGGATTGACGTCCGTGAGCCACGCCTCCATAGTGGCGTCGACATCGTCGAGGCTATTGAGCGTCTTCTTCTGCATGCGGAGGAACTCAAAGTAGTCAGCCGCCAGAATCGTGAGGCTGATCTTGTTGTACAGGTTGCTGCGGGTGGTTCCCCATGCGTTCTTTGCTTCCGGATCTTCAGCGCCGAACTTTTCCCTGATGTTCGAGTAGAACCTGATGAAGACGACCCGCCAGGGACCGTCAGGCCTGGCCCATGCCGCGACCTTTTCGTCGTGAGTGTCGAAGTCTGCGACGAACGCACTTTCGTCAAGGTGGTACTTGCCCCAGAGCTTGGCCCAGTCGCCCTTCTGTGAGTAGAGCTTGCCCCCGGACAGCTCTCGGAAGATCCCTACGAGTCCCTTGAGGACCGGCCACTGCAGCAGGGTCCTGTTGTCTCCCGCGATACCGGTCTGTACGAAGTTCTTGAAGGGGCTCTCTTCCGCCCGTGTGAGGTAGGCGATGGCCTGAGAGTCGTCCAGTTTGATGCCGGCGTCTTTGAGTCGCTGTGCCACCGGGTCCAGCTCGTCCTTGCTCAAGCTCGTCGACACGATCGTGCCCAAGAGGGCCTTGCCCATCGGCGTGGCCTTCTGGTTCACGACCACGAACTGGAAGACATGTTCGCTTGGGCTGGGGTCGAGCAAGAGCGAGACGGGCAGCCGGCGAGCGTGTGTCGAGATGAAGTCGGCCTTGGCCTGAGCCGGGTCCAGGCCGTTCTCTGCTGCCTCAAGCAGGAATGTCTCTCCGTCCTGACTCTCAGCCAGGCTCGCCGCAGCCAACACCGCGCCCTTCAGGCGGTGCTGTCCATCGACGAGCATGATGGGCTTGAGGTAACTGATCATCGCTTCCCGGTCGAACCCAAGGATCTTTTTCGGGTTCACGTCGGCGTCGAGGGCTTCGAGGACCTTGATTCGCCCTTTGAGCTCGGTATAGAAGTCGATCAGGTGGGTCTCGTCGGTGAGGAGCACGCTCGCTGCATCTGCCTCATCTCCGTTCCCGGCCTCCTCCGCTGCTACCTCTTCTTCGTCGTCGCCTTCATCTCCAACGGCATCAAGCCCGTGCTCTTTTCGAGCCCGATCTATGATCGACGAAAGTCGCTCCTGATCCAGCACGGTTTTTTTGAGTTCTGGCATGCGTGACTCAAGGCGTGCAACTACTCGGGACATCAACTCCAGCAAGGACGTGTCGCTGAAGTCCTCGCTTACGATCTCCAGCATGCCGAACTCAGGAGTGCCGTCCAAAGGCTTGAAGCTGACGGAGGTCTCGCTCTGCGGGGCAGCCAGGAGGGGGTTCTGCACGATGTTGCGCTCATCGTGATAGAAGCTGGACAACTCCCTGATCCTTGACCTGCTCTCCTGTCGCTGGAAGCCAATGGTTTCCTCGTCATTGAGACGACTGCGCTGAGGTACGCCGACCCACTGATCAATCTGCGTAGCCGGCGCTGCGAAGAAGACCAGGGGCTTGCCCGACGGGGTCTGCTGCGTGATGTGGGCTGGGTACGTGTAGGTGATCGTCTTAGCGTTCACGCAGGGGCCTCCAGAAAGCATGATCCAAGATGCCTCCAACGCTACCTGCTGGGGGCCGATCTGCACCGCAAGTCTCACAAATCCTGTTCCTAGTCCTGCCCTTGGCCCTGCGTCGACCGCTTGCACTGGATCGACCGGGCAACTGCCGTGAGGGGATGCGCTGTTGGGCTGTCCCCTAGGTGGTGTGAGCGTTCCACCGCCGACTGTCGGTGGCGGGCTCTACAGTTTCAACACCTGCTCATGCCGAAGTCGACCGAACGGCGACGACGGCCAAAGGGCGAGCGGGTCACAACTGAGTGGGTCCGGCATATAGCAGCCGGGCACCCGGAGAGGGGCATTGATGCTCCAGCTCAACGACGTGCGCGTCGAGACGATGTGCCGTCTGTACAGGAAGAACAAGGCGAGGGCGTGGGACGGCGAGTACCTCGACGTTCTCGACACCGCTCTGAACTTCGCACTTGGCCACAAGCGTGTGGCCGAAGATCCCGACCTTCTGTGCCGGAACGTCATCCGGGACGCACGCCGTACGATCCGCCGCTCGGAGGCCAACGCCCGCCGGAGTGCCGCTTGCCGGCCGCTGGCTGACGCTGCTCGCCGCCGCGTGTCCACGACCGCAGCGGACGGTTCGCCCGTCATCGAGATGGTCACGTACGACACCCCCGAGGCGCGTGCACTCGCAACCGAAACCATCCAGGAGCTGACCGCCTTCGCCGCGACGCTTGGTCCTCATGGCCTCGGTTGCCTCCAGGGCATGTTGGACATGGCGACCGTCCCTGACTCGGCCAGGCAGACTGGCGTCTCTGTGGCCACGGTTGAGCGTGCCCGACGCGCCCTCCGGACCCATGCCCGCGCACTGATCAGCGGCACGGCATGACGACGTCCACCAACGTTCACGTCCGGGTGGCTGAGCCGTACGAAGGCACCTCCCGTGTGGCTCTCCGGTTCACACGCAGCGTCGTGAACATGCAGATACCGACCGGGACCATCGGCGCTTATCTGTTGATGGAGCACGAGCAGGAAGGTGCGCGCCCGCTGTACGTGGGACGCTCGGACACCTGTCTCCGCCGGAGGTTATCCCGACATCCACTCCGCGGGCGTGCAACCCACTTCGTCGTGGCCCCAGCCCGCAACTCCCACCAGGCCTATGCAATCGAGTCCTACTGGTACCACCAGTACCGGTCCGCGGGCCGCATCATTCGGAACCAGATACACCCCGCCAGTCCCGCCGGAACGGGCTGCCGCTGCCCGTTCTGCTCTGAAACGGCCATCGAACGCGCCTTGAGCCGGGCTCTGCTTCGACCACGCCTTTCTGACACCAGGAGCACATCATGACCACCGCCGACATGGACATCGTCCCGGTCGTCCTCTCCGGCCAGGCCCTTCTCAGCCTCCGCGAGTCCGGCCACAACTTCCCGTCTGCTGTCGGGGAGGTGATCGACAACAGCATCGAAGCCCGTGCGAACCACATCCAGATCATCACCGAAGAAGCGATGGTGGGCCGCAAGAAGACCCTCGCGCAGGTGTCCTTCATCGATGACGGTGAGGGCATGGACGACGAGACGCTGCAGCACTACCTGCAGCTCGGCTTCTCCAAGAGGTTCATGTCCGAGAAGACCATCGGGAAGTTCGGTGTCGGTGCGAAGCTCGCCAGTCTCAGCGTCGGTATGCGCATCGACGCCTGGTCCCGCGTCGAGGGCAGCGAGCGGATCAGGCATGTGTTCTTCGACCTCGAAGAGGGCATCGAGGCCGAGAAGCGCGGCGACACGGTTGGAATCTACCCCCCCGATGACGAGCCTCTGCCCGCACACCTTGAGGTCTACTTCCCGGAGGGCTCGGGCACGATGGTGACGTGGTCGAAGATCGACCGAGTCTCCGACGGCCATGGCCGGAGCACTCCGGACCACGTCCGCAACGAGATGAACAAGGAACTGGCCCGGGTTTTCCGGGGGTTCCTGAGCGGTGGCATCCGGATCACCGTCGACCACACGGACTTGAAGCCCCACGATCCGACCTTCCTCCGGAAGGGCACTTGGGCCGATCAGGTGCTTACCGAGGAACTCGCACGCACCAGCGGCGAATCACGTGCTGAGGCCCGGCACTTCCACGGTCAGGTCTTCTTCAACGAGGAGGTGAAGGTCCAGGGCACCGATCACAAGATCCGCGTCGTCATCGCTCTGGCACCGCCCGAGATCCTGCGCTTCAAGGGCGCCGGCGGCGACGCCTTGGCCAAGCGGCTGCGGATCCCGGACAACGAGGGCGCCATCAGCTTCATGCGGCTTGACCGCGAGATCAGCTATACCCCCGTAGCCAAGCTTTTTCCCTCCGGGATCCAAACCAAGGACCGTTACATCGGCTTCGAGGTCTACTTCACCCCGGAGCTCGACCGCATGATGGGCGTTCGCAACGTGAAGCGCGGGGCCGTCCCCGCTGACGAGCTCCGCAGGACCCTGCGGGCCATCGCGGAGAGTGTCATCCCGAAGGCGCGTGACGAGATCGACCGCGTATGGGGCGAGGTCAACCGCGACGACGCAGTGAAGTCCGGCGAGCACGCTCCTATCACGAAGGCGCTCAAGGACGCGGACCGCACCATGCCCAAGGCCCGAGTCAAGCAGGTCCCCACGCCGGCCCAGCAGGAGAGGGAGTACGACAACCTGGCGAAGGACGCTGGACGGAACGCGACCGAGGAGGAGAAGGCCGCCTACGTGCAGGAGATCAAGGACCTTCCGTTCGTCATCGAGACGGTGGACGTACCCGGAGATGATCTCTTCCAGCTCACGCACCTCAAGGACCAGACGATCATCCGGCTGAACCAGCGCCACGTCTTCTACCAGGAGATGTACGAGCCTCTGCAGCTGCTGTCGAAGGAGGGCGGCACGGGCACCGGCCCCAATGTGTCCGCAACGGCTCGCCGAGCCATCGAAGCGATCACCTTGCTCCTGGTGGCGTACGCGAAGGCCGAATCGATGCACGAGACGCCGGTCGACCAGTACAAGGAACTGCGGAAGTGGTGGGGCAGCTTCACCGAGCAGTACCTCACGAAGATCAAGGACGTCCTCTGAGGCCATCTGACGGCTCGCGGACAGCATGAGGGGCCGGCGCGCCACATGGGTCGCGCCGGCCCATCGGTCTGCTAAGCCACTGCGAGCGCCACGAAGTCGCTGATGCTTCTCAGATCGCGTCGCCCGTGGAGGAAGCCGACACCGCGGTGAATGTGGACGATCAAGGTTCGGGATACGACCTCGTCCGTAGGCTCTTCGCCGTCTGCGAGGCACCGTTGCTTCAGCAAGGCGAGGTATACGTCCCCATATGCTCCAGCGAACGTCTTCCAGCTCATCTCTACGTTCGAGTCGGTGACGATGTCCTTCACCAGCGGAGTCGAGGTGTCACGCAGGGACAGTCCGAGAGCCCAGCGGCACAGGACATTCCAATGCGTGATGCCAGTGTGGCGCTTGAGCCAGACGAGCTGGTCTTTCGCCGTCTGCGAGAGGCGGATGGTCTCAAGCGACATGCGCTGCTCCTGCGGTCCACCAGTAGCCCGGTTCGACGCTAGTGGTGAAGGTCTTGTCGTCGTGGACGAGCCTGTACGTGTGCGAGAGATAGGGCTTCAGGCGACCGAGCAGCTTCTCGTCGATCTCCTCGTCCGTGGACAGCAGCAGTACCTGGCGGCCAGCCTTGGGGAAGTAACGGTCCACGAGGTGCTCCCGGTGCTTGCTGTCCAGACGGCCGAGAGGGGTGTCGATGACGCTCGGCAGCCGGTTGCCTGCCGTCTTGGCCAAGCCCCACAGGAGGGAGACGGCAAGCAGCTGTCGCTCGCCGGCACTCAACCGGCCAGGGTCGATGGTTTCGCCATCCGGGCCGGTGAGGACAAGGGCGAACTTGTCGTCCGTGTTGATTTGGATATCTCGGATGAGACCCTGCTTACGCATAAGCGTGTTGAAGCTGTGCAACACGGCGGCTTCGACGTTCTCGATGTGGTGAGCGAGGAGATCATCCCCGAGCTGCTCAAGGGTGCCACGCGTCTTCTCTGAGTACTTGACCACTCGCTCGAGCCACGCAGAACGCCACTCCGCCGCACGGCGGGAACGATGAGCACGATCAAGCTCCTCCTCCAGCCGTTGGCGCCGTGCGACTGCTTCAGCGTGGAGGTTTTCGCCTCGCTGGAATTGCACCTGCGCGACCGCCATCCTGTCGATCGCGGTTTGGCGCTCTGCAACGAGCCCTCCGATGAACTCATCGTCAGGCACGGCTTCCACCCGTTGCTGCGCGACGTCGAGGTGCTCCGCGATGTCGGCAGCTTCCTTTAGGAGATCGCGGGCACGTGCAGAGTCGCTGGCCAGAGCTTGGTCCAGTGCCGACAACTGCAGCAAGGCGTCGTGCGGCAGACCGAGGCTGTGCTCCAAGTCCGCTGCCGCTGCACGCTTCTTGCGATCGCCGGTCAACTTCCGCTTCAGTACTGAGCGGGCACTAGCTGGCAGCTCGTCAGTGATCTGCTGGAGTAGCCACTCGTCGCGTTCCTGTAGGACTCCGAGGAAGCGCGAAGCATCGTCGGCCTCCTTTTCCAGCTCTGCCTGCTTCTTGACACCGGTGAGCTGATCCTGCAGGAGTAGAAGCGGAAGCGGGCCCTCGGCTAGAAAGATCAAGGCCTTGTTCGTAGCCACCGCTTGGTTCTTGACGCGGTTACGGTCGGCCTCCAGTTCCTTCCTGCGCTCGTACTCCTTGCCGCCTGCTTGCTCAAACTTGTCTTCGATGTCACCCAATTCCTTTTGACGTACGAAAAGTTCAGAGCGGGCGGCCGCCATGAGCTGGTGGGCGTCTGATGCGGCTTGGGTGGCCTGCTCCAACTCAAGTTCCTGCTTGCGGATCTTGTCCAGTACGTCTTGGTCGGCTTCGGACAGCCGCTGTCGGTTCTCAAGAGTTTTGAGGAGCTGGCGCAGTCGTTCTACGGCACTGACGCCGAGGAGGGAGTGAATGGCCGACTCGATGACCCTGGCTGCGCTGCGTGGGTCGGCAAGTTCCTCAATCTTCTCTCCATCGAAGAAAAAGAGTGTGGCTACGTCGAGCGGAAGGATCGTCTCAACGTGATCGGCCCAGCCCTCTGTCAGTGAGCGACTGAACTCTCCGTCGACCAAGACAGTCAGGAATTCGCGCAGCGTCTTGTTGCCGGTGAAGTACCAGTTTCTGACGACACGGTAGTAGTGCTCTTCGCCCTCGATGGTGATGGAGAATTCCAAGGCAATGGATGCGCCTTCGGCGGGATCTGCCTCCCGGTTGATGCACTGCTGGAGGTAATCGTTGTAAGGGCGGCTGCCCCGGCCACTGCAGTCCGCTTTGGGCCCGTAGAGTACGAGCTGGATGGCATCGAGAAGCGTGGTCTTACCACAGCCGTTCAGCCCGCCGATGAGGACGATGGGGCGCCCGGGCTCTGTGCGCAGGTCGAGCCGCTGCTCGCCTCGGTAAGCCCCAAAGTCACGCAGCGTGATATTATGCAGGAGCATTGTTTTACTCTTCGTCCAATGTCGGTGCCTGGGGCTGGTCTGTGAGCTCAGGGCGGGCGCCACCCTCGTGCATCGCTTGCTTAAGCTGTGCGAACTCCAGCGCGTCTTCTTTGTTTTCGTAGAATCCCTTTTCGATCACCTTCTCAAGGGCCTCGTAGAGACCCTTGCGCCGCGTCTTGGTCCTGTATTCACGTTCAACGGCCAGTAGTTCACGGACCATGGTGAAGTGGATTTCGTCGTCGCCGCAGATGTTGCGGAGGAGATCAATCTCGCTTGCGCGGATGACCAGGCTTTCCTCAAGGTCCTGCCCGGGGAACTTCTCGCCGGTCTCCTCCTCGTAAATCCGCGGGACGAGGTCTTCGACCTCGTGCTTCTTGAACACCCAGATCCGACGGATTTCGTGTAGCTCTTCCATCGTGATCAGCTCGATGGAGCGGGCCTCCTCGGGACCTTCCTTACGGACGTGCGCTTGGGCGCGAAGCAGCTTCCGTAGCCAGTCCTCACGAGCCTTCTGGGTGTACGGGCCCTGGATGATGCGGTCGTTGAACAGCTGCACGCGACCGTTCATCCGCCGGAAGTCCCGTGTCTCCTGCTCCTTCGACACATCGTCCAGCTCGTTGCGAAGAGAGAGGAGTGGACGCATCCACTTCTTCTGCTCCGGGTCGTTCTGGATCATGGCGGTCATGGACTTGTCCTGGTCCACAAGCGTGCATGTCCAGCAGCCGAACCTGCTGTCGCCGCAGGACGGGGTGGTATCGTCCACGACCAGGGGGCATTCAGAGTCGCTGGATGCCCCCTGATACATGGTGAGCAGGTCCTTGTTCTTGTAACCCCATGGATTGGCTTGCTGCATGAGGAAGGCCCAGACTTCGTCGTTGGTCCATTCCTCGATAGGGCTGTAAACGAGCGAGTTTGGGAGGTTGCCGTTGGGGGACAGGCGGTCACGCACGCGCCGCTTCTCGTGCTTTGCCATGGCTCGGGCGCGGGCCTGGCTTTCAGCCTTGCGGATACCGAGGACGAGAATGGCTTCACCGTGACGACGCACAACCTGACGGATGAAGCGGTTGGATGGCTTGATCTTCATGCGCTCAGTGCACCAACGGAACTTCGGCCGAGGGGCCGGGTATCCGCGGCCAATCAAGTTGACCCAGAAGGTGTCCTCCACCTTGGGGGTGAGCCGGTGCGGTTCGATCGGCAGGTTCTGCTCGGCCGCGGCCTTCTTCATCGTCTCAAGCGATTGCGACACCCAGGCAGCAACGATGGGATTTTCGACCAGGGTGTCAGTGCTGATCACATGTACCGGCTTGGTGCGCTGCTCGGCCGGCAGCCCTTGCAGAGCAAGCCATACGAGTTGAAGGACGGCGGTGGAATCCTTTCCGCCGCTGTAGCCGATGACCCAAGGCACCTCGTCCGCGGTGTAGAGCTCACGTACTTCATCGGTCAGCTCGTTCACGACCTCGGAAAGGCCCCGGCCCTGGAAGGCCACGGGACGTGTCACGGTGCTCATGCATCTCCTCGTACGTATGCGTCCTCGACACGCTGTTCTTCGGGGCTGAGCCGAAGGTCCATGTGGTGTCGGAGGTAGTTCACAGTCAAGGTCAGGTTCTGGTGGCTCTTCGACACGCGGCCACCCACGAGTGCTCGGCCTTCCCAGTCGGTGTTGCTGCGCGTCCAGTCCACGGACTTCAAACGGGCCAACTTCGGCTTCCACGCCTTGGGAGCATTTGCGCTCCTTATGAGGGTGTTACCGATCCGCCCTAGGGCATGCAGTGCGATGCCATGGCTATGAATGAAGTCACGGCGAACCTCGGGGGCCGTCAACTCGCGGCGACGCACCAGAGACCATTCCGGGATGACCGCGTCAATGGCCTCCCAGTACTGCTCGGCCAGCGTCTGCGCTTGTTCCTTCTTAACCTCAAGTCCTTGAAGAAGAGACTGAGTTGCGTAATACACTGCACTGAGAGTGAACAGCTTGCGGGACCGTTGGGAGAGGGTGCTGTTCTCCATCTCCACGTGTCCCTTGAAAACGGGCGACTTCATGGCAAGAAGTCGGGTGATGATGGCCAGGTCGTCTCTGTGGTCATAGAGCACACCGATGGACCGGGCCGGGCGAACGGCATGACGGTTGAGGTCGGCGAACATCTGCTGGCAGCGGGCGAGCCCGGCATCGTGGAAGAAGACGACGGCGATGGTCTCCTCGCCGAGATCCGGGTTCTCCTTCAGTGCCTGTTCGATCGCAGCTCGACGGTGCTGGCCGTCGTTGATGAGGAAGCGAGCGGCCATGGGGATGCGGATCTGCCCTGCGCGCATCCCAACACCGGAGTCAGAGATGCTCTCGAAGTGCATCTCGCCATCCACAGAGGCTGTCAGTGCACTAAAGACATAATCGTCCGGATTGTCCACGATGTACCGAGTGAGAGCCGGGAGTCTCCCCTTGTTCAGCACCCGTTGCGCGCGGACTTCAGGGGCCAGCTCGTCTTCATCGAACAGGAAGATCTTCGGGATGAGCCGAAGCGGACACATGGACACGTAGAACTCGCGCCCCGCCTGGACCCCTCTGATGGCTGGAAAGATGTACTCGAAGCCTGAGGAGGTAGTGGCGTCCGCGAGCTGCGTAGGTGGCTGTGATCGCACCTAGGCAAGGGTATCGTACTTGTACGTCAGAGATTAGACGTACAGGCTACGCAGGAATAACGCACAGAGGTGTGGTGGGGCTAGTGGTGACGTATCTCGATGCGGCAGCGACCACGCGCGTGGACCCGCGCGTGGCCGAGGTTGTCCTGCACTGGATGACTGAGGAGTTCGGCAACCCGGGCAGTCGCACCCACGAGTATGGCTCCCGGGCGAAACGTGCCGTGCAGCAGGCGCGTCAGTACCTTGCCGGCACGTTCGACGCCGAGGTGGACGAGCTGATCTTCACCAGCGGTGCGACCGAGAGCAACAACATCGCCCTGCTGGGTCTGGCCCCCCATGGTGAAGAGACTGGCCGGCGTCACATCATCACCTCGGCAATTGAGCACAAAGCGGTCATCGAGCCTCTTGAGTACCTGCAGACACGAGGCTTCGAGGTCGACTTCATCGAACCCGGCCCGTCAGGACGCGTCAGCGCCGATGCCGTGATGGAACGCTTGCGTCCAGACACTCTTCTGGTATCGCTCATGCACGTCAACAATGAGACAGGGGTCGTGCAGCCTGTGGTCGAGCTCGCTCACAAGCTGCGTGAGACCTCTACGTACATGCACGTGGATGCCGCACAGGGCTACGGGAAGCTGACGCAGGATCTCACGGCGCCGATCGACATGATCAGCGTCAGCGGGCACAAGATCGGCGGGCCCAAGGGCGTCGGGATGCTCCTGGCCCGCCATCGCGGCTGGGACACCCTGCCCCTCAAGCCGATCATGTTCGGCGGCGGTCAGGAGCGGAATCTGCGGCCGGGTACCCTCCCGGTTCCGTTGATCATGGGGTTGGCTGAAGCGGCGAGGATCTTCCACAAGGAACACGCCCAGTGGAACAAGGAAGCGGCTGCCTTCCGTGCTCGCCTCCTGGACGCACTCGCGAAAACCCGCTTCCGTATCAACGGCGACCAAGACCACACGGTTCCTCACATCCTCAACCTGACCTTCGGCGGCGTGGACGCCGAGGCGCTCATCGTGATGCTGAAGGACCAGGTCGCCGTAGCGACGGGCTCCGCCTGCACGAGCGCCTCCTACACCCCCAGTCACGTCCTGAGCGCCATGGGCCTGCCTGAAGAAGTGGCTTCCAACGGGCTCCGCCTGTCGTGGTTCCCCAGCCAGACTACGGACCTGGACCCCACCGAGCTGGCAGACGCGATCATGCGCTTGCAGCCGGACTCAGCCTGATCTGTCATGCGGTGCCCGCCGGACAAGGCGATGCCCCCGCAACTTGCGCCCACAGCGGAGGAGCTCGGCTTCCCAGCCGTTCTCCGTACCGATGAGGTGAGGGTGCTCATACAGTCCCGCCTTCACCTCTGCTGCCGTGAGTCGTTTGTAACGCTCGACGTCCGGATCGTCCGGAGCCAGGAACTCGTGTTTGCGGTGCAATAGCGGCCGGTTCTTGGATTCGGCGTATGAAGTGTGGGAGGTCTCGAGAGTTTTGAGGTCTACCTGGTACGACGACAGGATCCGCGGGTGCGGGTCGCCGTCGAAGTCGGGGTAGTCCAGCCAGCTCAGGGCGCGTCCCTGGTGACGCAGCTTGGCCACAGTCCAGTCCTGTGGGCGGCCGGCCGCGATCGAGGCGCAGTGCTCGTACAGGCGCAGGATGGTGGGCATTCGGTCGAGGGCGCGCTGGTGCACGTACAACGCGGTCGGGGTCAGCTTCCCGACCGAGGAGGCGTTCATGGCTCCGCGGAGGTACGTGTCGTCGCGGAGTTTCAGCAGAAGACGGTCGGATCGCTGGCATGCCTCCTTGTAGGAGGTGAAGAAGGCGCGGACGTCGAGCTGGACACTCAGGGGGAGGCTGCTGAAAGGGCCGCGGCCGTTGAAGAGTTCGACGGCCAGGAAGAGCAGCGTATTGAGAGTGGTCCGCTTGCAGCCCTCCTCGACCTTGGCCTGCTCGGCGGAGTCCCGGACCAGGCGGCGCAGTTCATTGGGGCGTAGGTAGCCGAGAAGCTCAGCCATCGGCTGGGGCACTTCCTCCATACGGGGAAGGCGGCCGCGCCGTTCCACGTAGTCGACCACCGCGGCGATCGCCGAGGTCGTGTCTTCGGTGGCGAGCCACTCCGCGTCGGGAACGATCCGTTGAGCGAGGTAGCTCAGGCGCGCCGTCTCATCTTTGAAGGCATAGACAATCCCTGGTGCCGCGGAGACAGTCCGTACACCCGTTACTTCTTCGACGTAGTTGCGCAGCTCACTCGCCCCGAAGAGGTGCTGGAACGTTTGCCGGCTGGTGAGCAGGCCGTCACCGAACGCCTCGCCGCGGACCTTCGACCTCTCCCAGGTCAGTCGTGCTGAGGCGACCAGGACTGTTCCCGCCAGTTCCCAGGCTGCCTTCAGCGTCTTTCGCCGCTCCTGCGGATCTTCGATGACATTGAGGACGTAGGTAAGAAGAACAACGTCCGCGGGCTCCAGCCTCGCCTCGGGCAGGTAGAACGGATCCCAGCCAACGGCGCGGTAGTCCAGCCGCTGAAGGGTGCCCACGTCACCACCGCGGCCGCAACCGTAGTCAAGGACAGTACGTCCGGGGAGTACCTGCCTGTCGATCACCGCCTGTCTGGCGGGCACGGAGAGGCTTGTACGGCTGATCGCGGTCAGTCTGCGGTCGCTGTTCCATGCCTGCTGCTCCATGCTCACGCCCTTGCATAACTGGGGGACACGCGGAGAGTAACGTCGGGCGCTCCAAGGACTGGGCCCAACTCGGGAAGACGACCGCTGCCGGCGACGGGCGTCGACGTCTACAAGCCTGGGCAGGGCCAGTGACCTGCAGAGTCGTCACTCACAGCCCGCCATGGTCGGTGTGGAGCACACACTCGATAGATAGATGACATTATCTCAAGATGTTGTCAGATAGAGGTGTTAAGTTCCGACGTGACGCCGGGTCCGGCAATACGCCGACCAGGCGCTGCGACTGATCCGTCCAGCGCGCACTTCGGAGGCGAGGTTGTTCCAGGGCACCATCCCCGGTCCCATGCGCGCCATCGTGCGCGAGACGGCCTCAACGTGGCCGCGGGGTCCGGTCTATGTGCCGTGCTGCGGGAACTTCACCATCGAGAGGTCGCTGGCCGGGCTCGGCTTCGCACTGCACTCCTCCGATGTGTCCATTTACACCACGGCGATTGGCCGATGGCTCACCGGCCAGTCGGCCGGCATTCGGCTCCGCGAGGACAGCGTGGACCGGCTCGGCTGGCTGGCCGGCTCTCTGGACGACGGGGTGGGCACCGTCGCTACCCTGATGCTGGGTACCCGGTTCCTGGCCAGCGTGGACCGTGAAGGGCTCTGGCACGAGCGGGTGGTGCGCTCCTACCGTGAACAGTGGAAGGCCAAGCACGCCGAAACCGTCGAGAGGCTATCCCGCACTGACGTGGCCCTGGCCTCGTACGAGGCCGAGGATGTGCGCTCCTGGCTGCGCAAGGTGCCCCGCGAGGCTCCGGTGTGCTCCTTCCCTCCTTTCTACGGCGGGGGCTACGAGAAGCTGTACGAGCCGTTGAACCAGCATTTCGCCTGGGACGCGCCCGCGTACGAGCTTCTGTCGGACGCCGACGTGGTCGACGTGCTCGGTGCCATCACCGACCGCCCGTACTGGCTGACGGCCTCCAACCACGACGTTCCCGAGCTGCGGCGCTTCCTGTGCGGCGTCATCAAGGCCACCCCGCGCGCCGCACCGTTCTACGTGTACGCCTCGCAGGCCCCGACCCGGATCGTCGCACCCCGCCAGCCCATCGAACCCGTAACGGCCCCGAGGCTCGGGCGCGGTGAGGAATTGAACGGGCCGCTGTCCCTGGCCCTGCTCAAGCCGGGGCAGTTCAACGCCCTGCGTTCCCGGTACCTCAACCCACGTATCGCGCCGGGCGCGGCGAACCTCGCGGTCGCGGTCAAGGACGGCGCCGGCCGGGTGCTCGGTGTATTCGCCATGGCGCCGAGCAGCTACACGCCGGACGAGGCGTATCTTCTGTCGGACTTCGCGGTCGCGCCGACGGACTACCGGCGGCTATCGAAGCTGATTGTGCTCGCGGCCACCAGCAGTGAGGCGCGGCTGCTGTGCCAGCGGGCGTTCTCCCGCCGTATCCGGGCGGTGGCCACCACGGCGTTCAGCAACAACCCGGTGTCGATGAAGTACCGCGGGCTGCTGCGGCTGACCAAACGCGGCCCTTCGAACGAGGACGGCTGGACGTACCAGCTGCAGTACCAGGGCGCGATGGGCGGCCACACCCTCACCGAGGCCCTGGCGACGTGGACGAAGCGGTGGGGTACCCGGACAACGGAAGAGACGGCAGGAACCTGACCATGGACGAGACAGCCGATACGACCGGGACGGCGCCGCTGGCCCCGCCGCAGATGGTGGAAGGCGACCCGCGCACGCTGACCCTCCTCGACGTCAACGCTCGGTTCCTGCCGCACGAGCAGTTCCGGCAGTTGGTGACGAACATCAAGCGGGACGGGCACCTAACGTCCACCCCGCTGGTGTGGAACGACACCGGCAGCGGCCGGCTGATCGTGCTGTCCGGCAACCACCGCACCCTGGCGGCGATCGAAGCCGGCCTGGAACTGATCTGGTGGATGCAGATCGACCAGCCGCTGCCCTGCCAGCGGCAGATCGCGCTCCAGCTCTCCCACAACGCCATCGCGGGCCAGGACGATCCGGCGATCCTGCGGGAGCTGTACGACGAGCTGGAGTCGGTGGAGTGGCGGCAGTACACGGGCCTGGACGACAAGGCCCTGGACCTGCTGGAGAAGGTCGACGTCTCCAGCCTGGGCGAGGCGAACCTGGACTTCGCCTCGGTGCAGCTGATGTTCCTGCCCGACGAGCTGGAGCGCGCCGAGGCGGCATTCGACGCCGCGCGGGCCACGGCTACGGCGGACCGGCGGTGGACGGCGGGGCTTGAGCAGTACGAGCCGGTGCTCGACGCGCTGGAGACCTCACGGGCCGCGCACAAGATCGGAAACTCGGCGACGGCGCTCGGGGTGATCCTCGCAGTGTTCGAACGGCACGTGGGTGAGCTGGCAGACGGCTGGTACGACCCGGCGAGCGGCCAGGCGCACCGCAGCGGCACGGCCCCGCTGGAGACGGTGTTCGGCGTACGGGAGATCCCGGTAGCTACGGCCGCCGCCGTACGCGCGGCGATCGACCGGCTGGTGGAGGACGGCAGCGTCCCCGCGTCCGAGCCGTGGCGTGCCCTGGACGTCCTGGCCGGCCAGGACCGGTAGAGGCCGGAGAGGTGAGCGGTGGCCGCAAGCCGCGCTGAACCCTGGGAGCGCCACGATGGTGAATCGCCCCAGGCGTTCGAGGCGTTCGCGGCCTACCGCGACCTCGGCCCCGCACGCAGTGTCACGAAGGTGGCACGGGAGTTGGGCAAGTCACGGACCCTGCTGAGCCGGTGGTCGCGGCAGTACGCCTGGGTGATACGGGCCGGGGCGTACGACCGCGAGCAAGACCGGCTCTTCCTCGCCGAACAGCACCAGGCGCGCCGCGACATCGCCCGCCGGCATGCGAAGCTCGCGCAGGCGTTCCTCGGGAAGGCCGTCGTCCGGCTGCAGAACCTCGACCCGAGGGAACTGACGCCCGGCGAGCTGCTGCGCTACTTCCAGGTCGCGGCGGAGATCGAGCGCCGGGCGGTCGGCGAGGAACCGACGACCGCCGATGCGGCGGACGGCGCGGAGTCGGCGGACGTAGAGGCGCTGACCGACGAGGAGCGCCGGAGCCGGATGGAAATGCTGCGCCGGGAGCTGGAGCGGCGGCTGTCGGAGGACGACAGGTGAGCGGAGGCTGGGCCAAGCGCCGCGCGATCGAGGCCTTGTCCGATCCGGGCATGATGAGTCTGGAGCAGTTGAAGGCCGAGGTCGCTGCTCTGGTCCGGGCCGACGAGACGTCCGCGCGCCGCTGGGCCTGCGAGGTGCCGGACTGCGATGGCCTTCCGCACGAGGGCTGGCTGCACCATCACGCCCGTGCCTCGCAGCGCCCGCCGGCGTGGCTGTGGACGGTGTGGAGGCTGCTGACCGGCCGCGGCTGGGGCAAGTCGCGGACGGCCGCCGAGCTGGTGCGGTCGTGGGCGAAGACGCCGGGACTGCAGATCGCGGTGGTGGCGAAGAACGCGATGCTGGTCCGGGACATCTGCTTCGACTCCCCGAAGTCGGGCCTGCTGTCGGTGTTCCCGCCGCAAGAGGTCGCGAAGTACACCTCATCGCTGGGCGACACGACGCTACGGCTGACCAACGGCACGCTGATCCGGGGCTTCGGGGCGGAGACCCCGGACAACCTGCGCGGGTGGGCCTTCGACAAGGCGTGGTGCGATGAGTACGCGGCCTGGTCCCGGCATACAGCCCAAGAGGTCTACGACATGCTGTGGTTCTGCCTGCGCGAGGCGGCCACGCCGCAGGTCGTGATCTCCACGACCCCGAAGCCGCTGCCGCACGTGAAGCGACTCGTGGAGCGCGGCCGGACCCAGGAGAAGCAGGCCCGGGAAGGCGGCCTGCAGCCGCGGGTGGTGCTGACGCGCGGGCACATGCGGGAGAACGACGCGAACCTGTCGCCGGCGGCCCGCGCGGAACTGGAGGAGGAGTACGCCGGCACCCGGCTTGGCCGCCAGGAGCTGTCCGGCGAATTGCTGGAGGACGTGGAAGGCGCTCTGTGGCAGGGCTGGATGCTGGAGGTTGAGGGCTTCCGGCCCCGCCCGGAGCACTTGCCGGACATGCAGCGCCTGGTCGTCGCCGTCGATCCGGCGACCAAGAGCCACGAGAACGCTGACATGACCGCCTTCACCGTCGCCGGCCGCGGCTCCCCGGTCGAGACGACGTTCCGCGACGACCGCCCCCGTGGCTACCTGCTGCACTGCGAGCAGGGCCGCCATACCCCGACCCAGGCAATGAAGCGCGCCGCCGTCCTGTACCACGAGCATCGGGCCGACTGCGTGGTCATCGAGGCGAACAACGGCGGCGACTACCTGCCCGCGCTCCTGGGACAGGTCGACCCGACCGTGAACTGGCGCATCGTCCACGCCACCCGCGGCAAGCGGGCGCGTGCTGCGCCAGCCGCACAGCTCTACGAGCAAGCCCGCATCCACCATGCTGGCCCGGCCCGGACCTTCGCCGAGCTGGAGGAACAGATGACCACCTTCGTTGGCCAAGGCGAAACCGAGGACTCCCCGGACCTGCTGGACTCCGCCGTTTGGGCGCTGTGGGACCTGTTCCTCGACCCTACGATGCCACCTCCAAGGTCCACAGATGACCGGCGTCTCGGCGGCCGTCGGTGAAGCATGTAGCAAAGAAGTCCGCGGCTTAATTATCGTCCGTTGTATTCGTCGGCTATCTCATTGAAGAGACGCCTGAGCTGTCTCTCTAGTGAGTCCTTTGTTGTGTAGTACCCAATGATCCCAAAGTCGATATCGCGCATCTCTCGCTGGAAGTCCAAAACTGCATTTGCTTGGTCGAGTTTTTCTTTGTCGTCCCAGTTGATTTGGCGTTGACAGAAATACAGGGACACGCGCTTACCTGTTGAGTGGAATCTCGTGACCTCCTCGATTGTGCCGGATAGTGCAACGCTCGTCGGTGTACCTAGCCTCGCCCAGATGAGGGCGAGTAGGATGTCGCACGGATCTAGAAGCTTTCTATTGATGAGCTCCTGTCCCCGGGCGCGTGAGTCGGCGGTTGACTGCCTTTCCCACATAACGGGTTGAAGGCGGATTTGTGTCCGTCTTGCGTTCTCCTCGTTCCACTCATTCATGTATTCTCTGGCGAAATTGCGTTCTCTTACGTCGCTCGGAGAGCCGATGAAGATATCAACCAACTTCGCGTCGTGGGCCATGGAGTGATTGTGGCCGCATGCCTGGCTGTCGGCCACTGCTGATGCTCCCATCGAGCGGATAGCCTGGATAGCGGGCGTGGGGCCGACTGTCTGAGGAGCATCCGTGGGCCTGCGTCAATTCGTCATCGATGCCTGGTCGTGGCTGTCGTACAAGCCGGTGATGGCCGACGCCGGCCGACCGGGCAACAGGGTCTTCCCCGAGCTCGCGTCGTCGTGGTTGCCGCCGTACGAGATGCGGCGGCTGGCGGCCTACAAGGTGCTGGCTGCGTACGACAACAACCAGGCCGGGCAGCTCGCGGCGGCGTCGGGGGACGAGGCGGCTTTTGAACGGCGTGAGTTGGGGGACGCGGCGAAGCTCGTAGACACCGCGCTCGGCTACCTGCTCGGCTCGGACCAGCAGATCGTGGTGACCGGCGGGGAGCACGCGGACGAGGAGCCCCCGCCGCCGGGAGCGGCGGAGGCGGCCGGGGCGCAGGAGCGGTTGCGGCAGTGGGCGGAGAAGGAGCTGTTGCCGTTGCGGGTGCAGCAGGCGGAGCGGAACGCGGTGCTGCTCGGCGACGCTGTGTATGTGCTGGCGTGGGATCCGGACAAGGGCCGGCCGACGCTGCGGACGTACGATCCGGGCTTCTACTTTCCGCAGTGGGACGACGACCAGGACCAGGACTACCCGACTCGGGTCCATCTGGCGTGGGAGCTGCCGGAGGACCCCGAGATGGGGTTGAAGGCTCGCGTGCGGCGGGTGACGTACGAGCTGAGCCCGATCTCCGAGGACGGCTCGGTGGTGCGACGGTATCCGTGGGAGCCGGGGCGTGAATCCTCGGTGACGTGCTTCCTGACTGATCCCGAGTGGCTGCTGGAGGACCTGAAACGCGGGGAGACGGTGGACCGGTTGCCGCTGGACAAGGCGACGTTCCGGATGCGGCCGGACGGGACGGTGCTGGACCGGCTGGACCTGCTGATCGACTTCGTGCCGGTGGTGCATGTGCCGAACACGGTCCCGGACGCCGGGGAGCACTGGGGCCGTTCGGTGCTGGCGAAGGTGCTCCAGGGGCTGGACGAGTTGGCGGCGACGGACTTGGACAGCTCGGCCGCCTCGGCGACGACCGGTACGCCGATCATCGGGCTGGCGGGTGCGCGGCTTCCCGTGAACCGGGCGACCGGCAAGCCGGAGCAGTTGAAGGTCGAGGCCGGCGCAGTGTGGCAGCTCGGGGACACCGGGCGGATGGACGTTCTCGATACTTCCTCGCAGTTGGCGGAGCTGCGGGCCCGGGTGGAGCACCTTCTTGACCGGGTGGCATCGAACTCGCGAATCACCCCTGCGGGGTTGGGGACGCTGGATGCTACGCAGGTGCCTTCGGGGTACGCGCTGAAGCTGGCGCTGGGACCGCTTCACCTGCGCCTGACGCGACAGCCCCGCGGTGAGAGTGCGGGGCTGTCGCTGTGTCGCTTTGGGCTGCTACAAGCGGTACGGCTGTCCGGTCTGCTCGGAGGTGACCTGGTCGGTGGGGACCTGCTTGAGGGCGGCCATCACCTGCGGATCGGAGACGAGGGAAATCAGCTGCGTCTCGGTGAGGGGGTTGCCCTTCTCCAGGGTCATCGTTGTGGGGTCCACCTCCGTGGCGCTGTCCGACAGTCCCCATGCCTGGCCGTCCTGCGTGTCCACCACCACCGAAACGGCGTGTCCTTCTTCCTGACCGGCGTCGGTTTCCCAGGCCCAGCCCCGGGAGCCGTCCGCCAGGGAGACGGGACGGCAGTTGGTGTTGTACGGGGAACCTGTGCACGGACTTTTCATGCCGCCCAGTTCCTGCAGCCCGACTTCCGCCCCCAGCGATGTCACCGTTCCGTCGGAACGCACCAGCCGGAAGTCGGTGGGACCGGAGCCGTCCTCCAGCGTCATGCCCGCAGGCAGGCGGCCGGCCAGCGCCGCCCGCACAGCAGCGTGCGTCCTGTCGAGGTTGGCATGGCTGTTGTCGTGGGGCGGAAGTGACGGCGTTCGGGCCTGACCTGCCAGGCCGGGCGCCACGCTCCGGCTGCCCGGGCCGGTCCGGGTGTGCGTCAGGCCGTAACTCACCCCCAGTCCGGCAACGGCCAGCACAGCCGCCCCGAGCGCGGCCTTCCGCATGACCGCGCGACGCTGCCTCCTGCCGCCCTGAACGATCACCTCAAGGTCCGGCTCGCCGTCGGGCTCAGCACGAAGAGCCTTTTTCATGGCGTTCCTCACGTCGTTCTCGTTCACCACGTGACGGCCCCTTTCTCTGCCAGCGTCTCCCGCAGTGCGGCCAGGCCCCGTGCCGCGTCCGAACGCACCGTGGCGGTTTTGCGGCCCACCAGGCGCGCCACCTCTTCCACCGGGAGGTCCTCCCAGTACCGCAGCACCACCACCGCGCGCTGCACGGCGGGCAGTGCCGCCAAAGCGGCCAGCAGCGCATGCCGCAGCGGTACGTCGCTGTCGTCAACGGGCCGGTCGGCCACGTACTCGGCGGGGACTTCCCCCGTCGATCGCTTGCGCTGCCAGTCGATCCAGGTACGGGTAAGAGTCGTACGCGCGAAGGCTGCGGCTCTTGCGGGCCGGCGCAGCGTCCACCAGCGGGCGTACACCTTCATCAGCGTGGCCTGAGCCAGGTCCTCAGCCGTATGCCAGTCCCCGGACAGCCAGAACGCCGTACGCCGCAGCGCCGGCCATTCCGCGCGGGCGAACTCCTCGAACTCCACGCAGCTCCTCCTCATCGGACATCCATCAGACGAGGCGGCCTGCCCGAAGCGTTGCAGCAGTGGGTGCGTCCCATTCGGGTGCACGGGGCTGTCTTGATCCGGCCCGGCCCGGACCCTCCGAACTGAACGTGTTCAAAAAAACGGGTACGCTCATGCCGAGGGAAACCGAGGGGGGTTCGATGAAGGTAGTGCTGCCCGGGGGAACCGGACAGGTGGGCACGATTCTCGAGCGCGCGCTGACGGCGTCCGGCCACGAGGTCACGGTCGTGACCCGGCGCCCCACGCGGGCGAATCAGGTCGGCTGGGACGGGGTCACCCTGGGCCCCTGGGCCCCTGGGCCGCGGCGGTCGACGGGTGCGATGTGGTGATCAATCTGGCCGGGCGCAGCGTCTCCTGCCGCTACACCCCCGAGAACCTGCGGGCCATGATGGACTCCCGGGTGCATTCGGCGCGGGTGGTCGGCGAGGCGATCGCCGTGGCCGCGCGGCCACCGCGTGTCTGGCTCCAGATGAGCACGGCGACGGTCTACGCCCACTCCTTCGACACGGCACAGGACGAGGCGACCGGGGTGATCGGCGGCTCGGAGGCCGGGGTGCCGGACTACTGGGCGTACAGCGTCGACATCGCGAAGAACTGGGAGCGGGCGCAGGCCGAGGCGCCGACACCCGCGACTCGTAAGGTGGCGCTGCGCTCGGCGATGGTCATGAGTCCGGACCGCGGCGGGGTGTTCGACGTCTTGTCGTGGCTGGCGCGGCTCGGACTGGGCGGTCCGGTGGCCGGTGGCGCGCAGTACGTCTCCTGGATCCATGACGAGGACTTCGTGCGAGCGGTGGAGTTCCTGATCGCCCGGGACGACATCGAGGGGGCGGTGAACCTCGCCTCGCCCGGTCCCCTTCCGCAGCGCTCCTTCATGCGGGCGCTGCGCACGGCCTGGGGCGTCCCCGTGGGGCTGCCGGCCACGCGCTGGATGGCCGAGGTGGGAGCGTTCGCGCTGCGCTCGGACACCGAGTTGCTGCTCAAGAGCCGCCGGGTGGTGCCGGGCCGGCTGCGCGCCGCCGGGTTCGCCTTCACCCATCCCGAGTGGGAGAAGGCCGCCGCGTCCCTCGTCCAGCGGACCAGGCGGGGTCGGGGGGCGACGGGCCGGGCCCGTCAAGCGAGCAGCCACGCTTCGTAGACGGCTGGAGGACCGGGACGCGGCCCCGGCGCGGGGCGGTGAACGGGGCGGTGAACGGGCCGGCTCGCGTCGTACGGCCGATTCGTACGGCCGCGTCCTGGTCCGGCGCGGGACCGGGACGCGGCTCAGCGCGGGTTCTGGCTCGGCGTCACTTGAATTCGAGTTCGGTGCCCTTGGGGACGATCTGGATGTCCAGCTCGATCTTGATGCTCGAACCGACCACCGCGATGCCGCGGGCCAGCATGGACTGCCAGTTGATGGTGTAGTCCTCGCGGTGGAGCTCGGTGGTGGCGCGGACGGCGGCGCGGGTTTCGCCCTCCATGCCGACGCGGATGCCGTTGTACTGCGCGTCGAGGTTCACCGTGCGGGTGACGCCGTGCAGGGTGAGGCCGCCGGTGATCGCCCAGTTGGCGCCGCCGCGGTGCACGAAGCGGTCGCTGTAGAACTCCAGCGTCGGGAAGTGCTCCACGTCCAGGAAGTCCGCGGAGCGCAGGTGGTCGTCGCGCATCCGGACGTTCGTGTTGATCGACGCCGCGTCCAGGACGACGTGCATCGCGGAGTCCTCGACGGCGCCGCCGATCCTGATGGCGCCGGCGAAGTTGTCGAAACGGCCGTACACCCGGCCGAGGCCGATGTGCCGGGCGCTGAAGCCGATCCGGGTGTGGGCGGCCTCGATCTCCCACTCGCCCGCTTCGGGCAGCGGCAGCGTGGGCGCGAACTGGAGGGTGACATCGCCGAGGGTGACGAGATTCCCGCCCTCCGTCACGGCCACGTTTCCCCGGTACGGGCTGAAGCCGTCGGCCGAGACCGACATCCGGTACTCGCCGACCGGCACCATCGTGGCGACCCCGCCGAACGGGTCCGTCTCCCCCTTGACGATCTTGCGGCCCTGACCGTCGCTCAGCGTGTACTCCGCCTGCCGTACAGGCTCGCTGACGGGGTCGAGCACGCGGCAGGTGAGGAGACCGGCGTCCGGTGGTACGGAGAGGCCGGAGAGCGGGTTCTTCCTCTGCTTCGCGGTTGTGCCCCGGCCCAGCAAGCGGCTGATCATCGTGTACGTACCCCTGTGCGATCGGTCCTGCGAGGGGAGAAGCTCGCCGTCACCGTCAACGTCGGTTGACGAAAAGGCACTCGACCACCTCGCTCCGTCCGAGGCCAACATAGCCTGGACCTGGGATTAAGCTCCCGGCCGGGGTGCGAAGAGCTCCGCCGCGGGCTCGGATCCTGGGGCCAGCGCGTCGGGGGGTGCTCGGTGGAACCCCTGCGGCGGGTGGGTGGTGGTCATGGGACCAGCCGTCCCAGGTTGCCCGGCGGGTTCTCGCCGAGAATGGACCCATGGCTGCTTCTGACATTCATTCGCTCGGTGGGCTGTTGCGCACGTGGCGTGAGCGGCTGCATCCGGCGGACGTCGGGCTGGAGTCCGTCGGGCACCGGCGGGCCAAGGGGCTGCGGCGCGAGGAACTGGCACTGCTGGCCGGGGTGAGCGTCGACTACGTCATGCGGCTCGAGCAGGGGCGGTCGGTCACGCCGTCGCCGCAGGTGGTGTCCGCGCTGGCCCGGGCGCTTCAGCTCGACCGCACCGAGACGGAGCTGCTCTACCGGTCGGCGAACCAGCTTCCGCCCGGGCCCGGGAAGGTGTCCGACCACATCCCGCCGGGCGTGCAGCGCATGATCGCCCGCATGGCGGACCTGCCGCTCGCGGCCTTCGCCGCCGACTGGACCCTGCTGAGCTCGACACCGCTGTGGTGCGCGCTGTTCGCCACGCCGTCGGCGACCGATCTTCCCGGGCAGAACCTGATCGTCGCGACGTTCGTCGACGGCACTACGGCCCGGGTCGCGACCCCCCACGGCGGTGCCGAGGTGTTCGAGCGGGCGATGGTCGCGGACCTGCGGCGCTCGGCCGCGCGGCTGGGGGACGATCCGCGATTCCGCTCGCTCGTCACCACCGTTCGAGCGAAGAGCCCGCGTTTCGCCGAGCTCTGGGACGAAGGCCGCGCGGCCACGCACCGCAGCCTCGTCAAGACGGTTCACCACGCTCTGGTCGGGGACATCACGCTCAACTGCGACGTGGTGACGGTCCCGGACTCCGACGTCAAGCTCGTGGTCTACACGGCGCCGACGGGCAGCGCCGACGCCGAGAAGCTCGACTTCCTCCGCGTCGGCGCCGTGCGGGCCGACATCCCGGCGCGCGCCGACAGCCCGGCCGAGGGCTGAGGGCGAGACCGGTGCTGTCACCGTACGGGAACGCGCCCCGGTCAGGCCCCCAGCGGGACGGGCTCGACCGCGTCGAGCAGCGCCAGGTCCTCCGCGTCAAGGGTGACAGCGTCGACCGCGAGATTCTCCTCCAGGTGCGCGATCGAACTGGTGCCCGGAATGAGAAGCATCCGCTCGTACCGCGCGAGCAGCCAGGCGAGGGCGACCTGCGTCGGGGTGATGCCGTACTTGGCCGCCACCGCGCTCACCTGCGGGTCGGCGGCGAGATGCTTCGGGCCGCCACTGCCGAATGCCGAACCGAGCGGGAAATACGGGACGAACGCGATGGCGTGCGCGCGGCACAATTCCAGGATCGCGTCGTCGGTACGGTTCAGGATGCTGTACGCGTTCTGCACCGCGGCAATTCCGGCCGTATCGATCGCGGCCCGAACCGTATCCGCCTTCACGCTCGAGATGCCGATCAGGTCGATCTTTCCCTCGTCGCGCAGTTCGGAAAGCGCGCCGAGTTGATCGGCCAGTGGCGGCTCGGTGCCGTCGGGAATGTCCCGCTCGAAACGGCGCAGGTTCACCAGATCCAGCCGCTCCACCCGCAACGAGCGCAGGTTCTGCTCCACCTGGCGCTTGAGGTCGGCGGGGTCACCGCTGGGCAGCCAAGCGCCCTGCTCGTCGCGGACGGCACCGACCTTGGTGGCCAGCCGCAGACTTTCCGGATACGGGTGAAGCGCCTCGCGGATGAGGTCGTTGACGACATCGGGGCCGTAGAACTGGGCGGTGTCGATGTGGTCCACCCCGTGCGCGACGGCGTGACGGAGTACGCCCTTCGCGGCTTCCGGATCAGCGGGCGGACCGAAGATATTGGGGCCCGCGAGTTGCATGGCACCGAAGCCGACACGGTGAACGGATTTGTTGCCGAGGAACGAAATGCTCATGCATTCACCGTAGGCGCGGGATTGCCGCCGCAGCCAGGGAAGGCCTGTCGGTAGGAATGGCGGTACTACCCAGCACTACCTGGCCGAGGCGCCCGAAAGGACGAGGGTGCCGAAGCACTGCGCCGGCTCCGGGGCGGGGTCTCCGCGCGGAAGCTCGTCGTCACCCTCCTCTGAACTCGCCCTTCTTTGAGGGCAGTTACCGAGTCGTGGTCCGGCGGATCCGCCGCGCGGTCGTGAGTGGCCGGGTAGTGTTCAAGCCGCACGTCCAAGCGCCCGGTCGGCACGTTCTGAGCGTAGGAGATGATGATGTCGGAGTCGGCACGGGACGAGGCCGTCGTGGCCAGCCCCTTCAACCGGCGGATCGTCGACGAGTTCCGGGCCAACGGCGGGCGGGTGGGCGGCGCGCTGGCCGGCACGCCGATGATCCTCGTCCACCACTTCGGCGCCAGGACCGGCATCGAGCGCGTCACTCCGGTGGCCTGCACCCCGCAGGACGACGGCCGTTACGTCGTCATCGGCAGCAACGGCGGCGCCCCGGCCCACCCGCACTGGGTGCACAACCTCCGCGCCCACCCCAGCACCACGGTCGAGTTCGGCACCGAGACGATCCCCGTACTCGCCGAGGAGCTGGCCGGCGCCGAGCGCGCCGAGGTGTGGGCCCAGCAGGTCGCGCGCTATCCGCAGGTCGCGGACTTTCAGGCCAGCACGGCCCGGGAGATTCCGCTCTTCATGCTCACGCCGAGGGAGGGGTAGGCCCCGGGAGGGGTCGCCTCGGGTGAAGTGGGGCCCGCGGGCAGGACCGGTGAGCAGCACCCGGGCAGAAGCGGAGGCCGGGCCCGGCCCGCACCTGGAGGCCCGACCGGCTCGGGCGGCAGCCCGAGGCCAGGCGGACCGAGCCCGGAGGCGGAACAGGACCTGGCGGCACTCGGAGGCCGGGTCAGGCCGGGCAGGGCCTTGGCCCGCACCTGGTGGGCCGGACCAGTCCCGGCCCGCACCCGGAGGCCGGGTCAGGCCGGGCAGGGCTTCGTATCCCGGGGCCAGAGCAGCCCCGACCCGCACCCCGACGCCAGGCCAAAGCGGGCGCGGCCCCGCACCCCGAGGCCAGCCCGGGCCGGACAGGGCCTTGGCCCGCACCCGGAGACCAGGCCGGACCGAGTCCGGCTTCGTATCCCGGGGCCAGAGCAGCCCCGACCCGCACCCCGAGGTCAGGCCAAAGCGGGCGCGGCCCCGCACCCCGAGGCCAGCCCGGGCCGGACAGGGCCTTGGCCCGCACCCGGAGACCAGGCCGGACCGAGTCCGGCTTTGTATCCCGGGGCCGGACCAGCCCCGACCCGCACTCCGAGACCTGGCCGGACCGAGCTGGCCTACGCCCCGACGCCAGGCCAAAGCGGGCGCGGCCCCGCACCTCGAGGCCAGACCGGACAGGGCCCCCGCCGGTAGCCCGAGGCCGGGCCCGGCCAGGCCAGCTCCCGCAGGGCCCGCACCTCACCACCCCGCTCCGATCTCCACCACCCGCGCCCAATCCGGCGGCGAGTCCGGCACGTACCCGTACCCGTACCCGTATTCGTCCTCGTCCTCGCTCCTCGGCGGTCGGGCGAACAGGCCGACGACGGTCCGGCACGGCGGCCGGGTGTCCGGCCACGGCGTCTGCCCGTCGGTCAGGAGCACGACGACGTCGGGCCCGGGGCGGAGCCGGAGCGCCGCGGCGAACCCGGTGCGCAGATCCGTACCGCCGCCGCCGATCAGCGGGATCCCCTCGGCCTGGCACAGCGAGTGCGCGACGTGGGCCGCCGCGTCGCACGGCAGGACGACGACCTGGTCGCGGCGGCCGCCCACGGAACGCGATATCGCGGCCACTTCCAGGAGGGCGCTGCCGAGTTCGGCGTCGCTGACCGAGGCGGAGGTGTCGATGACCACGGCGACCCGCGGCGGTCTGCGGCGCAGGCTCGGCAGGACGACGCCGGGCACCCCGGCCGAACGACGCGACGGGCGGCCGTAGCTGTAGTCCTCGCCCGCGCCCGAGGCGGACGCCGCCGAGCGGACCGCGGCGCCCAGCAACTCCCGCCAGGGCTGCGGCGGATGGAACGCCGTCTCCGCCCATCGCTGCCACCCCCGCGGGGCGCGGCCGGGCCGGCCGGTGATCGCCCGGGCCACCCGGAAGCGGACCGCGTCGCGCTCCTGGTCGCTGAGGCCGTCCGAGCCGTACGGTCCCAGGTCCCAGTCCCGCGCCAGGCCGTCGGCGCCGCTGCCGCAGTCCAGCCAGGCCGCACCCGCGGTATGCGGCCCGAGCCGGAATCCGCGCAGGTACTCCTCCATCAGCTCGCCCTCGGGCAGCCCCAACATCGCCGGCTGGACGGCCCCTTCGGGCCGGACCAGGCCGTCGCCGTAGACGTCGTCGTTGATCTCGCAGTCCGCCGCGATGTTCATCCGCAGCCGTTCCCCCGGGCCGGTCAGCCCGCGCTCCCGGGCGACCCGGTCGCTGCGCCCGTGGTGGTCGCGCAGCAGGTGCGAGACCTCGTGCACCCACACCGAGGCCAGCTCCTCCACCGGCGTACGGTCCACGAAGGCGGGGGAGACGTAGCACCGCCAGTACGGGTCGACGGCCATCGTCGGTACGGTCCGCGACTCCACGGTGTGCAACGCGAACAGCGCCGTCGCCAGGTACGGCCGGGCCCGGGCGGCGTGCAGCCGTGCGGCGAACAGCTTGTCGAGGTCCAGAGGCCGCGGCGCGTCCACGGGCGCCTTTACGTTTCCGCTCATCGCCCACCCCGCGCCGCGAGCCCCACCCGGGCCGCCGCCTGAGCGGCCGCCTGAGCCGCCGCCCGGTCCGCCGATCGGTCCGCCCGCCGGGACAGGGACACCGCCCCGGCAAGCCGTTCGACCGCCGCCGGAACGTCCCAGTCCGCGCGGCGCAGTGCGGCAAGGGCGGTGGCGGGGGCGACGACCAGGTCCGGGGCGCCGGTCTCCAGCGCCCGGACCAGCAGCGCCCACGCGGCGTCCCAGCGGGACCGGTCCGGACGGGCCCGGACCGCCTCCACCACGCCGTCGAGCACGGCCTGCCGCAGATCGCCGCGCTCGGGCAGAGCGGCGCCGGCCGGGTCGGCCAGCAGCTGTTCGGGATCGGGGAGGTCCATCCGGTCCAGCCAGGCCAGCAGCTCCAGGCCGGGGCCGTCCCCCACCGTGCCCCTGACCAGCAGGGACAGTACGTCCCGGGCGGAGCCCGCAGCGGTCGCGAAGGCGATCAGGCACAGGGTCATCTCCCAGCTCCGGGGCGACGGCCAGGGGCCGCCCCGGGCGCCCTCCCGGTTCGGCAACCGGTGCACCAGCCCGGGGCGGGCGGCCAGCAGCCCGCACACCGCGCGGCGGGCGAAGTCGACGGCCGGCGCGAGCTTTTCCGGGTCCAGCCGGGGCAGGGTCGCCCGGGGCCAGGTCCCGCCCAGGCCGCGTACGACCACCTCGTGGTCGTGGGTCCACTGGAGGTGGACGAAACGGTTGGCCAGCGGCGGGCTCAGCTCCCAGCCGTCGGCCGCCGAGGAACGCGGATTGGCCGCCGCCACGATCCGGATCCCCGGGGGCAACTTCAGCGCGCCGATGCGCCGTTCGAGCACGAGCCGGAGCAGGGCGGCCTGCACGGCCGGCGGCGCGGTGGACAACTCGTCCAGGAACAGCAGCCCCCGGCCGGCCTTCACCAGGCGCACCGCCCAGTCCGGCGGGGCCATCGGGACCCCCTGCTCGGCCGGATCGGCGCCCACCACGGGCAGCCCGGAGAAGTCGGACGGCTCGTGCACGCTCGCGATCACCGTGGTCAGCGGCAACTCCAGCGCCGCGGCAAGCTGCGTCAACGCCGCGGTCTTCCCGATCCCCGGCTCCCCCCACAGCAGTACGGGCAGGTCAGCGGCCACGGCCAAGGTCAGGGCCTCCAACTGCTCATCGGTGCGCGGCTCGGTCCCCGCCGCGCGCAGCAGGGTGAGCAACTCACCCGCGACATCGAGCCGCGAGAGGGGGGAGGGGGCGGGATCGGGTTCGGTGTCGGAATCGGCAGGTACGGAAGTGGTGGCGGTCCGGGTGCTCATGGGCATGGGCGATCACCTTTTCTGGTCGAGTGGGACTACGGGCGGGGGTGCGGTTGGCCCGGTCGGGCGTGCGGGGTGCGGGTCCTGGTGGGTGGGAGTACGGGCGGAGGTGTGCGGCCGGCGGTCGGGCGTGCGGGGTCCGGGCTCCAACGGACGGGGGTGCTGGTTCAGGCCGGCGGGAGGGCAGTTCGGGTGCTGGACCGAGTCCGAGTGAGGACGGGCGGACGCACGGAACGGGCGCGGGGCTCCGGTTGAGGTGCGGCTACGGAATCGGCGGTGGACCGGGCCGGAGCGCGGGCTGACGTACGAGACGGCGTGCGGGCGTACGAGAACCAGGCCCGGGTCCCCCGGGCGGAGGTGTGGGAACGGATCAGCGGAAAGCGGCTTGCCGGGGGTGGGAGCGGTGGTAGGGGGAAGGGCGACGGCGGTTCGGGCGGTCGCGGCGGGGGGCAGGGCCCGGGGACGGGCGAAGGAACGCGGCCGGTATGGGCAAGCCGGGGCCGGGGTCGGTGAGTCCGGCGCGGAAGAGGCCATAGGTGATGCGGCGGCGGGCGGCCGCCTCGAGTTCGTCGCGCAGGGCACCGTCCCGCAGCAGGGCGGCCGGGCCCAGCAGGTCCTCGACGACGGCGAGTGCGCCGGCGGTGTCGCCGTGGTCGAGGCGGGCGCGGACGTCGGGGAGCCAGTCGGGGCGGCGGTGGGCCCGGTCGATCTCCTGGAGGCAGGGCAGCGGGGTGCCGGTGAGCGCGGCCAGCAGCTCCTCGCGGCGGAGCTCGGCCGGGTCGTGGTCCAGAGCGGTGAGTACGCCGCCCACCAGGCCGATCCGGTGGGTGGCGCCGCGGCACTGCACGAGGCGCGGTCGCCCGGCCGGGTCCGGGGGGCCGGACGCGGGGGGCGGTACGACGTGGTCCGGTACGAGCGCGGAGGCGACCAGCGGGTGCAGTGCGCCGGGCTCGATCAGTCCGGCGCGCAGCAGTTCCAGGTCGGGCAGCACCCAGGTCGCCGCGTCGGGCAGGACCGGTCCGGCGGAACCGCCGCGCGCCGGGGCCACCGCCGCGGTGCGCAGGACGGGCGGCCCGTCCCCCTCGGCGGCCACGTCCAGGTCCAGCCGTTGCCGCGGCCCGAGCCGTACGGTGACGCGGCCGGCGGACAGCCCCTCCGCACGCAGCAGGATCGCCGCCTCGGCGGCCCACCGGGCGACGGCCCAGTGGGACTCCGGTGGCGCCGCGCCCGGCGGACCGGCGGTCGGCGCGGCACCGTACCCGGCCCGGACCCCCAACTCGTCCGCCCGGTGCGCGTCCCACAGGTGACGGTGCAGGTCGAGGCGGAACCGCCGGTCGGGGCGCGGATGCGGATGGCGGCCGGCCGCGGCGCCGTACGAAGACGCAGACCCGTCCCACAGCGCGAGGGCGATCCGCTGACCGCCGTCGGCCCAGGCGGGCGGGGTCCGGGCCACAAGGTGCACCGGGCCGGCGCGGCCCTCGGTGCCGTAGCGGGCCAGCGTGGTCGTCAGCCCGGGGCGCAACAGCCCGTCAGGAGCGATCCTCGGCATGTGCCAGCGCAGCAGATCGGGTGCCAGCCGGCGCAAATCCGCCCGCACCCGCGCGGCCAGCTCGCTGCCGTGCGCCCGTGCCACGGACCGCAGTCGGAATTCGACGTCGATTCCCGCGGCGGCACAGGCCCCGGCCCAGTCGCCGACCCGGCGGCGGGCACTCGCGGTCTCGATCATCAACGGCGGCACCGCGAACCGGCGCACGCTCGACCAGAAGGAAAGGCGGGTCTCCTCGTCCACGACGTGAGCGCTCATCAGCACTCACCTTGCGTGGACGGGACCCCCAATCTCATGAGGGAGTCATTCATCGCGGGAATCGTAACCCGCCCCGCCCGTACCTGTCATGGGCCCCCGGTCCCGGAGTCCGGCCCCGGAAGCCTCGAACCCCGGAGCCCAAAGCCCCAAAGGCCCCCACCTCATGCCGGTGCCCCGACCGCACGGGGGTGGCGGCCGGGGCACCGGGTCCGGGAGAGCGGCAGCTCAGTGCGGGGTGGAAGGCGCCGCGGTGAGCACCGACTTGAGCGCCCCCGCGCTGAGGCGTTCGACGAGGGGGACCGCGAAGCGGCCGAGGAGGCGGCTGATGGCGTAGGCGACGGGGATGGCGATCACGGCGGCGCCGAGCACGTCGTGCGGGTAGTGGTCGCCGAGGTAGACGCGGGTGAAGCCCTCGAAGAGGGCGAAGACGGCGGCTATGCCGGCCAGGCGGCGGTCGACCAGCCACAGCGCGGCCACCGCGGCGAAGGCGAAGGTGCTGTGGCCGCTGGGGAAGGCGTAGTCGCTGCGGCCGGGGCAGGCGTCCACGAAGTGATCGTGCGGCAGCGAGTAACAGGGGCGGGTCTCGGCCACCAGCTTCTTGATCACCTCGGCGACGGCGAAGGCGGCGACCGAGGCCACGGGTGCGGCCAGCGCCAGCGTCATGGCGGCGGTGCCGCGACGCCGGGCGTTCCACCAGCCGATGACCATCAGTACCGCGAACACGACGAGCCCGGCGTTGGTCCACATCTTGAGCGGGCCGTTCAGCCAATGGGTCTGGTGCGCGAAGTCGGTGACTCTGGTGAACAGCGAGCCGTCGATGCCGGAACCGTCGAAGGCCAGCGGGACCGCGGAACTGACTGTCATCGGGGTGGGTCTCCCAGGGGTCGGTGGACCTGCGTCTCCGGGCCGGCGGCGCCTGCGTGACCCCCTGCGTCTACACTTGTGTAGATGTTGAGGACGAGCCCGGTGGTGCTCCTGGTGCGGATGCGCCGGGACCGGCCGGCGTGGCAGACTCGGCGTCGACTCGGCTTCTACTTTCGGTAGAAGTTCTACTCGACTGTAGACGGTAAATCCGAGGGGATCAAATCATGAACGCCGGGGATACGCGGCGGGAACGACGACCGCTCGGCTCACTGGAGGCCGAGGTGCCGGCGCTGCTCCAGTCCGCCCGGCGGCCGGCCACGCCCGGGGCGGTGCTGGACCGGCTGCGGCGATTGCTGGGCGACGCGTAGTACCTTGTGGCCGGAAACAGCCGGTTGCCGTCGTACGGTCGTACGAATACGTGACGCGAAAGACCGGCGGGGCGCTGGGCGGAGGAGTACGGCGTGGCAGGCGGCACGGCGACGGGTACGCACGACGGCGCCGCCCCGCGGCGGGCGCGCGGCGCGCTGGAGGGCGAGGTGCTGGCCGCGCTGTGGCGGGCGCGGGGCCCGGTGGCCGCGGCGGTGGTGCAGGCGGACGTGGCCGGCGACATCGCGTACACCACGGTCCTGACCGTGCTGACCCGGCTGTGCGACAAGGGCATCGTGCGCAGGGAGCGGGCCGGGCGCGGATACGCCTACACGGCCGTGCAGGGCGAGGTCGACCTCGCGGCCGCCCGGATGCACTCGGTGCTCAACGACGGCGGCGACCGGGCCGCGGTGCTCGCCCGCTTCGTGTCCGACCTGTCGGCCGACGACGAGCGCCTGCTGGAACGGCTGCTGCGCGGCGAGGCCACCGACTGACCCCGGGCACGGCCCGAACCGAGCCCCCGAACCGAGCCCCCGAACCGAGCCCCCGAACCGAGCCCGAGCCGAGCCGGGACAAGGCCGGGGGCGGAACAAGGAAGCACCCCACCCGCACCCCCGGGACCGGTGGGGGCGCGGGCAGGGCGCGCGGAACCGCCTGCCGACCGTGGGCCGGAGTGTCAGGCGAAGTTGACGATGCCCGCCGCTCCGACGACCAGGCAGTAGATCGCGAACGGCGTCAGCGTGCGGGTGGTGAAGTACCGGGACAGGAAGCGCACCGCGATGTACGCGGCGATCGCGGCCACGATGAAGCCGGCGATCACCTGGCCGTGGATGCCGGAGGCGGACGACCCGGCCAGGGTCGGCAGCTTCAACACGCCGGCGGCCAGAATGACCGGAGTGGCCAGCAGGAAGGAGAACTTGGCCGCGTCCTCGTGGTCCAGGCCGCGCAGCAGGCCGCCGACCATGGTGATGCCCGAGCGGCTGATGCCGGCCAGCAGGGCGAGGGTCTGGAACAGGCCGATGACACCGGCCTCGCGGAAGCTCAGGGTCGCCAGGTTCCGCTCGGTGCGGGACCCGTCCTGGATGTCGGAGGCCAGCGCCGCGCCGGGGCCGCCGACCGTTGCGGGAACGGGAGCGTCGGCGGTCCGCCGGGCCTCGGAATTGCGCCGCAGGCGTTCGCCGAGCAGCAGGATCAGGCCATTGATCGCCAGGAAGATCGCGGCGGCCAGCGGTTTGGCGAACAGGGTACGGAAGGTGTGCTCCAGCACGAGGCCGGTGATGCCGACCGGGATCGTGGCGACCACGATCAGCCAGGCCAGCCGTTCGGAGGAGTTGGTGATGGCGCGGGTGCGCAGGGTGGTGAGGAAAGCGCCGATGATGCGCGCCCAGTCCTTGCGGTAGAAGACCAGCAGGGCGCCGGCGGTCGCGACGTGCAGGGCGACGATGAAGGCCAGATAGGGGGATCCCTCGGAGTTCGAGGTGGCGTTCTCGGTGACCAGGTGCTGCCAGGAGCCCCCGATGAAGGCCGGCACGAGGACCGAGTGGCCGAGGCTGGAGACCGGGAACAGCTCGGTCACGCCTTGCAGCGCGCCGATGGTGACGGCCTGGAGATAGGACAGATCGCTCACGGGAATCCTCGTCGGAGGCGGGCCGGGGCGGCAGCCCGTGCGGCCGATTGGTCTACAGGACTGTAGACGTTCTACGCGAATGTAGAAGGTGTTCGGAGGCTTCGCAACCCGCCCCGCCGAGGGCGGTACGTCCCACCGTGCACCGAATTGCCGCCAGGTGAACAGGTGATGCGGGCCGTATGGCTGACCGGTGAACATCTGTGCGGAGAGTGATGTCCCGGCGGGTCCCGGCCGGGCGGACCGGTGGCGCGAATCCTCTTGACGGCGGGGGAACGGGCGTGCTGAGATCCGGGCTTGGAGAGCGCTCTCCGAGATGCTCCGGGGTGGTCCGAGCCGATCCGCAGGGATCCTAGGTCGTCCGCGAGCCTCCCGGGCCGCTCTCCCCGGGCGCACGCCCGGCGCACACCGGGGTCTTCGAGTTCTCGTCACAGGAAGGGCGAGCGCACATGGGGCACGCGACCGCACCGCCCGACAGCCGCTCCGTACCGCGCGCGCATCCCCGTATCTGAGGCCGCCGCGGACCCCGGTCCCACCGGCGGCGACCCGGCACGCGACCGCGCACCACGCGGAAACGCGGAACCCTCGACCGGCTCCGGCCGACACGGCGCCGCCACCCGGCGCCACGGTCCGGACCGCCGCCGCCCCCGCGGCGCGCCACGCGCCGCATCCGGGTGCCCCACCACCCGTTTCCTCCTGTCCCGCGGGCCCGCCGGGCCCGCCACCCCCCTGGGAGCACCATGCATGCCAGTGCTCGGGCGACGCGCCGCGTCGCCCGACAACCTCTCGTCCTGTGGCAGGCCGCGGCAGTGGTCCTCGCCCTGATCGCCGCCCTGTTCAGCACCTCCGGATCCGCGCACGCCGATGTCTCCCTGCTCTCGCAGGGCAGGCCGGCCACCGCCTCCTCCACCGAGAACGCGGGCACCCCGGCGTCCGCCGCCGTCGACGGCAACACCGGCACCCGCTGGTCGAGTGCCGCCTCGGACCCGCAGTGGCTCCAGGTCGACCTCGGCGCGTCCGCGACCGTCTCGCAGGTGGTGCTCAACTGGGAGACCGCCTACGCCACGGCCTTCCAGATCCAGGTCTCCAGCGACGCCAGCACCTGGACGTCCGTCTACTCGACCACCACCGGCACCGGCGGCACCCAGACGCTGAACGTCTCGGGCACCGGCCGGTACGTGCGGATGTACGGCACCGCGCGCGCCACCGGCTACGGCTACTCGCTGTGGGAGTTCCAGGTCTACGGCACCGGCGGATCGGGCGGCACCGGCGGCACCTGCGGCACGCAGAACGCGGCGCAGAACCAGCCGGCCACCGCCTCCTCCACCGAGAACGCCGGTACCCCGGCGTCCGCCGCCGTCGACGGCAACACCGGCACCCGCTGGTCGAGTGCCGCCTCGGACCCGCAGTGGCTGCAGGTCGACCTCGGTTCCAGCGTCCCGGTCTGCCAGGTGATCCTGAACTGGGAGACCGCGTACGCGACCGCCTTCCAGATCCAGGTCTCCACCGACGGCACCACCTGGACACCGGTCTACTCCACGACCACCGGCACCGGCGGCACGCAGACGCTGAACGTCTCCGGGACCGGCCGGTACGTGCGGATGTACGGCACCGCGCGCGGCACGGGTTACGGCTACTCCCTCTGGGAGTTCCAGGTGCACACCGGCGGCTCCGGCACCACTGGAGGCGGAACGGGAGGCACCACTGGCGGCACCACCGGTGGCGGCACCGGCGGCAACTGCGGCCCGAACAACGCCGCCCTCGGCCACCCCGTCACGGCCTCCTCGATCCAGGACAACGACCCCGGCTACTCGGCCTACTACGCCGTGGACGGCGCCGACATCACCCGCTGGGCGAGCGCGGCCTCCGACCCGCAGTGGCTCCAGGTCGACCTCGGCGCGGCCCTGCCGGTCTGCCAGGTCGTGCTGCGCTGGGAGAACGCCTACGCCACCGGCTTCCAGATCCAGCTCTCCAACGACGGCGCCAACTGGACCTCGGTCTACTCGACCACCACCGGCACCGGCGGCGTCCAGAGCGTCAACGTCACGGGCACCGGCCGGTACATCCGGATGTACGGCACCGCGCGCGCCACGGCCTACGGCTACTCGCTGTGGGACTTCGAGGTCTACACCGTCGGCGGGGTGACCGCGACGATCCCGCCGCCGCCCTCGCAGCCGGCCCCGGGCAACTGCCCCTGGATCAACTCCACGGCCGCCACCTCCACCCGGGTCGCGCAGCTCATGGGGCAGATGACGCTCCAGCAGAAGGTGTCGATGCTGCACGGCACCAACGACCCCGACTACATCGGCAAGATCGTCGGCATTCCGTCGCTGTGCATCCCCGACCTCAACCTGGAGGACGGCCCGTCCGGCGTCGGCGACGGCCTGGGCGGGGTGACCCAGATGCCCGACGGCATGGCCTCCGCCGCGACCTTCGACACCGCCTGGCAGCGCGCCTACGGCAACGCGGTCGGCGAGGAGTTCGCCGGGAAGGGCGTGAACGTCGCGCTCGGCCCGACCATCAACATCGTCCGCGACCCGCGCTGGGGCCGGTCGTACGAGACCTACGGCGAGGACCCGTACCTGTCCGGCCAGATGGGCTCGGCCGACATCCTGGGCATCCAGGACAAGGGCGTGATGGCCGAGGTCAAGCACGCGGCCGCGTACAACATCGAGCAGCCGGCCGGCACGATCAACGTGGACGCGCGCACCCTCCAGGAGATCTACCTGCCCGCGTTCCAGACCTCGATCAAGCAGGGCGGGGCCGCGGCGGTGATGTGCGCGTACAGCAACGTCAACAACGTGCCGTCCTGCCAGAACCCCGACATCCTCAACAAGGGCCTGTACCAGCAGGCCGGGTTCACCGGGTTCGTGACCTCCGACTGGGGCGCCATCCACTCCACGGTGGAGTCGGCCAACGCCGGGCTCACGGTGGAGATGCCCAGCGGCTACTACTACGCCGACTACCTGATCCAGGCCGTGCAGAACGGCCAGGTCAGCCAGGCCACCCTGGACACCATGGTGTCGCGGGTGCTCACCCAGATGTTCCGGTTCGGCATGTTCGACAAGGCGCCCACCGGCAACACCAAGGCCGTCGTGACCACCCCGGCGCACCGCCAGGTCGCGCTCCAGGGCGTCGAGGAGGGCACGGTGCTGCTGAAGAACAACGGCACGCTGCCGCTCAACTCCGGCTCCCTGTCCTCGCTGGCCGTGATCGGCGTGGACGCGGGCCCGGGCACGCAGACCATCGGCGGCGGCAGCGGCACGGTCACCAGCAGCGGTACGTACACCCCGCTGGTCGGCATCCAGGAACGGCTGGCCGGCACCAACACCAAGGTGACCTACAACGACGGCTCGGACGTGAACGCGGCCGCGGCCCTCGCCCAGTCCTCCGGCGTCGCGGTGGTGTTCGCCAGCGACAACTACGGGCACGAGGAGGCCGACAACCCCTCCCTCAACCTGCCGAACAACCAGGACGCGCTGATCTCGGCGGTGGCCGCGGCCAACCCGCACACCATCGTCGTGCTCAACAACAACTCGACCGTCCTGATGCCGTGGCTGAACCAGGTCGCCGGCGTCTTCGAGGGCTTCTACGACGGTCAGGAGTACGGCCAGGGGATCGCCGCGCTGCTGTTCGGCGACGTCAACCCCTCGGGCCACCTGCCGGTCACCTTCCCGACCTCGCTCTCCCAGGTCCCGGCGAACACCACCGCCCAGTGGCCCGGCCAGAACGGCGCGGTGGACTACTCCGAGGGCCTGAAGGTGGGCTACCGCTGGTACGACAGCAACAACCTCACGCCGCTGTTCCCGTTCGGGTACGGCCTGTCGTACACCAGCTTCTCCTTCGGCAACCTCCAGGTCGGGGCGCTGAACAACGGCCAGGCCACGGTGACCGCGACCGTCACCAACACCGGCAGCCGGGCCGGCACCGATGTGGCCCAGCTCTACGTGGGCGACCCCGCGTCGGCCGGCGAACCCCCGCACCAGCTCAAGGGGTTCCAGCGGATCACCCTCAACCCGGGGGCCTCGGGCACCGTCACCTTCACGGTGAAGGCCCATGACCTCGCGTCCTGGAGCACCACCGCGGGCCACTGGGTGGCGAACGCCGGCACGTACCAGATCCTGGTCGGCGACTCCTCCCGCAACCTCCCGCTGAGCGGCAACCTGAACAACCCCACGACGGTCACCGCCGACTGACCGATCACGCAATCACCGTCCGCCCCGGGTTTCCCGCCCGGGGCGGACGCGTGTCCGGACCTGCTGCGCAGCCGGGTCGAACATGCTCAGCACGAGGTCGGCCAGGGCGCGGGCGGCGGCGGAGAGCCGGCGGGTCGCCGGGGTGACCAGGGAGACCGCGAACTGCGGGGTGGGCCGGACCGGGCGCAGGGTGATGGCGGGGGAGTCCCGGGTCAGGGAGGCGGTGAGGAAGGCGAAGCCGAATCCGGCCCGGACCAGTTCCGTCACGGTGGGGATGTCGGTGACCTCGACGGCGATCACCCGGCGCAGCCCCTCGGCCAGGAACAGCCGGTCCACGCTCAGCCGGGTGCCCCAGCCCGCGGGGAAGTCCACGAACCGCTCCCCGTCCAGCTCGGCGAGCGGCACCACGGAGCGGCGGGCGAAGGGGTGGTCGTCCTGGCAGGCCAGCAGCAGCGGCTCGGTGGCCAGCGGATGCACGCTCAGGCCCGGTGGACGGCCGCCGGGCAGCGAGACGAAGGCCAGGTCGAGCCGGCCGTCCGTCACCTGAGCGGCCAGCTCCACCGACCCGCCCTGCGCGGTGCTGGGCACGATCTGCACCTCCGGGTGCTCCCGGTGGTAGCGGGTGAGCAGCGCCGCCAGGTCGATCAGCGTCAGCGAGTGCATGATGCCGACCCGTACGGTGCCGCGCAGCCCGCCGTGCACCGCGGCCACCGCGTCCCGGGCCGCCTCCACCGCGGCGAGCGCGTGCCGCGCCTCGACCAGCAGAGCCCGGCCCGCGTCGGTCAGCGCCACATGATGCGTCGAACGGTCGAACAGCGGGCCGCCCAGCTCCTTCTCCAGCGACTTGACCGACACCGACAGCGTGGACTGCACCAGGTGCAGTCGCTCGGCGGCGCGGGTGAAGCTGCCCTCCTCCGCGACGGCCACGAAATGTTCGAGGTTGCGCAGTTCCATCGGCTCTTCCCGCGGTCCGGCTCGCCGGCGTGCGCTTATTCATGCGCTTCATAGCCGTCATCGAAACTCTTCGTTGGACAGCATAACCGTGCCGGGCCGACCCTGAGATGCGGAGGACCGCGGAGCGCCGCGGGACCGACGAGGAAACGAAGGACGCATCATGACCGCTGCGACCACTGCCGGCACCGCGCCGGAGCACCACGCCGGGCTCCGGCGCCGGCGACGGCATCACTCGTTCGGGTTCTGGGTCGCCATGCTCGCCTTCCTGGTGAACATGGGCTTCTCGGCGGTCCCGACCCCGCTGTACGTGCTCTACCAGCACCGCGACCACTTCTCCACGATCATGATCACGGTCGTGTACGCGGTGTACGCGGTCGGCGTGATCGTCAGCCTGTTCCTGGGCGGCCATGTGTCGGACTGGATCGGCCGCAAGCGGGTGCTGGTGCCCGCGCTGCTGATCGACGTGGTCAGCGCGACGATCTTCCTGACCGAGCCCAGCCTGCCCGGGCTGCTGGTGGCCCGTGTGGTCAACGGGATCTCGGTCGGGCTGACCACTGCCACCGCCACCGCGTACCTGGCCGAACTCCACCAGGGCACCGTCAAGGGCGCGCCCGCCGGGCCGACCCGCAAGGCCCAGGTGGTCGCCACCGCCGCCAACCTCGGCGGCATAGGCGTCGGCCCGCTGGTCGCCGGGCTGCTCGCGCAGTACGCCCCGCAGCCGCTGCACCTGTCGTACGTGGTCTTCGGCGCCGCGCTGCTGCTGCTCGCGGTGCTGGTGGCGGTCGCCCCCGAGACCGCGACGCGCCCGGACCCCGCGCCGCCGTACCGCCCGCAGCGGATGGCCGTCCCGGCGCACGCCCGCCGGATGTTCTTCGCCGCCACCGCCGCGGGTCTGGCCGCCTTCGCCGTCTTCGGCGTGTTCAACTCGCTCGCGCCGAGCTTCCTGGCGGGCACGCTGCACCAGAGTTCGCACGCGGTGGCCGGCGCGGTGCCGTTCTCGGCCTTCGCCGCGGGCGCCGTCGCCCAGATCGCGTTCAGCCGGGCCGGGCTGCACCTGATGCTGCGGGTCGCGCCGCTGCTGCTGGTCCCGGGGCTGGCCCTGCTGGCCGCCGGCATGTGGTTGCCGAACCTCACGGTCTTCGTGGTCGGCGGTGTGCTCAGCGGCGCCGGCGGCGGCCTGGCCTTCCGCGGCGCACTGGGCGCGGCCGGTGCCACCGCCCCGCCCGAGTCCCGCGCCGAGGTGCTGGCCGGCTACTTCCTCGGCGCCTACATCGGCCTGTCGGTCCCGGTGGTGGGCCTGGGCGTCGCCACGCAGTACGTGGCCGCGCGCACGGTCATGCTGGTGTTCGTCGTGATCGTGGCCGTCGCGCTGGTGCTGTCCACCCGGATGGTGCGGGGCGCCGCCGCGTCGGGCTCGTTCGTGGTGACGGGTTCACCGTCCGGTACCGAGCGGGCCGCGGACACCGAGCAGGCCGGGGAAGCGGACCCGGCGTCCCGTACCCCCGGCCGCTGAGCGCCCTCCCGCCCACAAGCTCCGCGCCACCCGGTCTTCACCTTCTACGTCTTGTCTGAGCACGGACAAGATGTAGAAGATGGCCTCGCCCCGTCGTCAGGCGGCGAGGCGCGGCCCGCGGTGATCCACGGGCCGGTTCCGCATGCGCTCGAACCGGAGTTCGGCCCGTGCTCCGAGGCAATCGGTGCACGAGGACTGCACAAGGACGAGGAGACCACCGTGCGCGCGAAACGTATGAGTTCGGCCCTGGCGACCCTGGGGCTGCTGGCGGGCCTGTCCGCCGCCCTCACCACCGCGGCCGCCGCCCAGCCCGCCACCGCCGCGAAGTCCGCGACCGCCGCGAGGACCGTGACGACCGCCGCCGGGAAGGCACCCGCAGCCACCGCCGCGGTGCCCCGCCCCGACCACGTCGTGATCGTCGTCTTCGAGAACACCTCGGCCGGCTCGATCGTCGGCAACTCCAGCGCCCCGTACTTCAACCAGCTGGCCTCCAGCGGGGCGAACTTCACCAACTCCTACGCCATCGAGCACCCGAGCCAGCCCAACTACCTGGACTTGTTCTCCGGGTCCAACCAGGGCGTGACCGACGACTCCTGCCCGCACACCTTCAGCACCACCAACGAGGCGTCGCAGCTCATCGCCAAGGGCCTGACCTTCACCGGCTACTCCGAGAGCCTGCCCTCGGCCGGCTCCACGGTGTGCACCTCCGGCACCCACGGCTACGCCCGCAAGCACAGCCCCTGGGTGAACTTCAGCAACGTGCCGGCGGCCGACAACCAGCCCTTCACCGCCTTCCCCACGGACTACACCCAGCTCCCCACCGTCTCCTGGGTGATCCCGAACCTGTGCGACGACATCCACGACTGCTCCATCGCCACCGGTGACACGTGGCTGAAGACCCACCTCGACGGCTACGTGCAGTGGGCCAAGACCCACAACAGCCTGCTGATCACCACCTTCGACGAGGACGACAGCACCGGCCCGAACCGCATCGCCACCTTCTTCAACGGCCAGCCCGTCAAGCCCGGCACGTACACCGAGCACCTCGACCACTTCGGCGTGCTGCGCACCGTCGAGGACATGTACGGCCTGCCGTACGCCGGTTCCGCCGCGACCGCCACCCCCGTCACCGACGCCTGGACCACCGGCGGCACCACGGGCAGCGTCACCGTCACCAACCCGGGCAGCCAGACCGGCACGGCCGGCACCGCCGCCTCGCTCCAGCTCGGGGCCACCGACACCGCCGGCGGCACGCTGAGCTGGACCGCCGGCGGCCTGCCCGCGGGCCTGAGCATCGCCCCGGCGACCGGCCTGATCTCCGGCACGCCCACCACCGCCGGCACGTACACGGTGACCGCGACCGCCACCGACAGCACCGGCCCGAGCGGCACCGCCACGTTCACCTGGACCGTCGGCTCCTCCGGCGGCACCGGCTGCACCCCGTCCCAGCTGCTCGGCAACCCCGGTTTCGAGACCGGCACCGCCGCGCCCTGGACCGCCAGCAGCGGCGTGGTCAGCAACTCCAGCAGCGAGGCCGCCCACTCCGGCTCCTGGAAGGCGTGGATGGACGGCTACGGCAGCACCCACACCGACACGCTCTCCCAGTCCGTCACCGTGCCGGCCGGCTGCACCACCGCGAGCCTGAGCTACTGGCTGCACATCGACACCGCCGAGACCGGCTCGACCGCCTACGACACCCTCAAGCTCCAGGCGGTCGTCGGCAGCACCACCACCACGCTCGCCACGTACTCCAACGCCAACGCCGCCACCGGCTTCCAGCAGCGCACCGTCGACCTGTCCTCGTACGCGGGCAAGACGGTCACCCTGAAGTTCACCGGCGCCGAGGACTCCACCCTCCAGACCAGCTTCGTCGTCGACGACACCGCGCTGAACGTGTCCTGACCCGGGCCGGGACCCGCTGTCCCGACCCGCGGCGCCGGCCCGCCACCCCCGGCGGACCGGCGCCGCTGTCATGTTTCTGTAAACCCGCTGTGTGACCGGCGCCACTGTGGCACGCTGCCCGCCGTACCTCGTTCTACGCGCGTTGTGACAGTCCGCGAACACCAGGGAGCAGGGAACGCGATGCGAAGATCACGGGTGGTGGCGGCCGCGCTGGCCGCCGGTCTGGGACTCGGGCTCGGCCTCGGCGGGGTGGCGGTCTCGCCGGCCGCCGCCAACGGGCAGGCCGCACCGGGCACGGCCACCGCACACACCGAGGCGGGCTGCGACCTCGCCCCGGCGAACCCCGGCCTGAAGCATGTGATCTACCTCCAGTTCGACAATGTGCACTTCACCCGGGACAACCCCAACGTCCCCTCCGACCTGGAGCAGATGCCGCACCTGCTGAACTTCCTCACCGGCAACGGCGTGCTGGACGACAACCACCACACCCCGCTGATCGCCCACACCGGCAACGACATCCTCACCTCGCTGACCGGCCTGTACGGCGACCGCCACGGCCAGCCGGTGTCGAACGCGTACCGCTACTACAACCCGGACGGCAGCAGCAACAGCGCCAGCACCTTCGCGTACTGGACCGACGGTGTCGCCGACTCCTCCGTGCCGGCGCCGAGCGACAAGGCGCCCACCATGGTGACCCCCGACGGCAAGAACACCCCGGCGCCCTGGGTGCCGTTCACCCGGGCCGGCTGCGACGTCGGCGCGGTGTCGGCGGCCAACACCATCCTGGAGAACACCACGGTGGACATCACCAAGGTGTTCGGCGCCAACTCCGCCGAGGCCGCCGAGGCCAAGGCCACCCCGGCCAAGGCGCAGGCCGACTTCGTCGGCATCGGCGTGCACTGCGCGAAGACCTCCCCGCTGTGCACCGGCGCCGGCCCCGCCGCGCACGACGACCTGCTGCCCGACGAGCCCGGCGGCTACACCGGCTACCAGGCGCTGTTCGGCGCCAAGTCCGTCGACCCGGCGATCACCGGCGGCGCCGCCGCGGTCCGCTCCACCGGCGGCACCCCGATCACCGACCCGGCCGGCAACCCCGGCTTCCCCGGCTTCGACTCGATGTCCGCGGCCAACTCCCTCGGCTACGTCGCCCAGATGCAGGAGGCCGGCGTCCCGGTCACCTTCGCGTACATCTCCGACGCCCACGACCGGCACGTCGCCCCCACCGGCGCGTACGGCCCCGGCGAGGCCGGTTACGTGGCGCAGCTCAAGTCCTACGACGACGCCTTCGGCACCTTCTTCGACCGGCTGGCGGGCGACGGCATCACCACCGCCAACACCCTGTTCGTGGTCACCGCCGACGAGAACGACCACTTCGTGGGCGGCGCCCCCACCCCGGCGAACTGCGACGGCGTGACCGTGCCCTGCACCTACGGCCAGATCGGCGAGATCAACGCCAACGCCACCGGCCTGCTCGCCACCCAGCAGGGCGTGACCACCCCCTTCGGCGTGCACGCCGACTCCGCGCCCAACTTCTACCTCACCGGCAACCCGGCGCAGACCGCCGCCACCACCCGCGACTTCGAACGCGCCTGGTCCAAGGTCACCGCCGTCAACCCCATCACCGGCCGCACCGACAAGGTCAACAACTACCTCGCCGACCAGGCGGAGATGAAGATCCTCCACATGGTCACCGGCGACCCGGCGCGCACGCCCACCTTCACCTCCTTCGCCGACCCGAACTACTACGTCTACGGCGGCGCCGCCAACTGCGCCTCCCCGTGCGTGGCCCTCGGCCCCGGCTTCGCCTGGAACCACGGCGACTTCGCCGGCGACATCACCACCACCTGGCTCGGCATGGCCGGCCCCGGCGTCAAGCACCTCGGCGTCAGCGACGCCGTCTGGTCCGACCACGCCGACATCCGGCCCACCCTCCTTTCCCTGCTCGGCCTGCACGACGACTACCGCACGGACGGCGTGGTCCTCACCGGGCTGCTGAACCGCTCCGCCCTGCCGGCCGGCCTGCGCACCCACACCGAGAGCTACGAGAAGCTCGCCGCCGCCTACAAGCAACTCAACGCTGGCGTCGGTGACTTCGCCGCCGCCACCCTCCAGTTCTCCGACCGGGCCGTGTCCTCCGCCTCTCCCGGCGACGGCGTCTACCGCGCCGACGAGGCCGCCCTCACCGGCCTCGGCACCGCGCGCGACCTGCTCGCCGCCCGCATCGCCACCGTGCTCGACGACGCGGCCCTCACCCCGGACCCCGTCTCCTCCGCCACGGCGGCCCACCTCACCCGCGCCGCCGACCTCCTCGTCGCGGCCGCCCAGCACCTCGGCTGACCCCTTCCTCCAACCCGGCGCCCCGGAACCCCCGTTGTTCCGGGGCGCCGGCCTGTCCCCGGCTCCTTCCCGTCCCTGATAGGTTCCGATGAATGGTGTACGTGGGGCGGCGGGGGACCAGCCGGATGAGCCTTTCTTCTCACGGCGTCCCACGGGAGTGGGCGCCGTTGTGCCGTGATTTCGCCGGCCGTACGGAAGCACTGCCGGTACGGATCGCCACTTGTGCGCCCGCCCGGGTACGCCGCGCCACCCGGCCCGCCGCTTCCCGCCCGAGCCTGCCGCCGACCACCCGCCTCGCCGGCCTCCGCCCGGCCCCCGCCCTCTGACAGCGGAAGGGAACCCCACGACGATGGACCACCCCGCCGACCCCGAGGGCAAGCTCCCCCACCCCCTCACCCCGGCCGCCCCGACCGGAGGTCCCCGCGCCGAGGGGGTGACCCCGGAGACGGCCGCGCCCGACCCGGCGAGTACGCCAACGCCCCCGGCACAGAGCCCTGTTGCCGCCGAGGAGACGGCACCGGACAAGGCCCCCGACGCAGCCGCTCCGCCCGTTGTGCCCGCACCTTCCGCCCCGGCGCCGGAGACACCCGCTCAGCCCGAGCCGTCCGTGCCGGACGCCCCACCGGCGCAGGACGTGGCCGTCCAGGTCGAGCCCGCCACCGGCCCGGCACCGGACAACGACGCCGCAGCCCCGACCCCGGCTCCCGAGGAGCCGGTCCCGGCCGCGGTGGCCGTACCCGTGGCGTCCAGGACCGTACCGCCGCCGCCTTCCCACCCACCGGTCGTGCCGGCCACCGCCCCGGCGACGTACCCGCAGCAGCAGACCCAGCAGCAGCCACACCCGCAGCCGTACCCACCCGCCCAGGCGCAGCCGCAGGCCCAACCGCGGCCGTATTCAGGGCCGCCGACCCAACCCCACCCCCAGACGTACGCTTACCCCTCCACCACGCGTCAGCTCCCCGCGTCGCCCAACCCCGTGCCCGCGGTGGACCAGGGAGCGGCGGCCGTGCGGCGGGGGGAGCGGCACGGGGACTCGGTGGTACGGCGGGCCGGCGACGCGGTGCTGCGCCTGGTGGCGCCGTCGGGGTCCAAGGAAGTGGCCGGGGGCAAGGAGATCGCGCAGGCGATCCAGCAACCGGTGAACGGCGGCGGCCGCCAGATCGCGGTGACCAGCATCAGGGGCGGCGCCGGGAAGACAACGGTGGCCGCACTGCTGGGCCTGATGTACGCGCACTACCGCCCGGACCCCGTGCTGTCCGTCGAGGCGGACGCCGCGCTCGGCACGCTGCCGGCCCGGCTCGGCGCCGACACGGTCCGCTGGACCTGCGCCGATCTGGCCCATGTCGTCACGCCCACCATGCAGTTCATGGACATAACCGGCTACCTGCTGCACACCCGGAGCGGCGGCTGGCTGCTGCCCGGCAGCCAGGGCCAGGTGGGCGCACGGCTGGACATCCCGGCCTACCGCAAGGTCACGACCGCGCTGCGACGCTGGTTCGGCGTCACCGTCGTGGACTGCGAGTCCCTGCCGGGCGAACTGGCCCGTACCGCCATCGACACCGCCCAGGCCCGGGTCCTCGTCGCCCCCGCCACGGTCGAGGGCGTCAACAGCACCCGCACGGTCCTGGACTGGATGGCCGGCGTCCCCCACATGCTCCAGGGCACGGTCGTCGTCCTCAACGCCGCCGCCCCCCACCCCGCGATCGACGTCACCGCCGCCACCCACTACCTCGCCCACTCCGGCGTCACCGTCCTCACCGTCCCCCACGACCGCCACCTCGCCGCCGGCGGCCCCGTCCGCATGCCCCTCCTCGCCCGCGCCACCCGCGAATCCGCCGGCCACCTCGCCGCCACCCTCCTCACCCGCGCCAACGGCCGCGCCCCGAGCGGCTTCACGGACTGAGCCCGCGCTCGTACGTCGCCCGACGTAGGCAGCAGTCCCCCTGCGCGGCGGGGGCGGCAGGAGCCCCAGCGACTGCACGGGGGCGGGTTCATGGGGGCACCTTCACCGAGTGAACGCTCGGCCGTCCTGCCCCGAGCCGCCGCTCGTACATGCCGCCCCGACACGCGGCGGCAGAGGCACGCATCGCGACAGCGGCCCCGACAACTGCTCGACGACCGGGACGGGTCCGTGGACGGGCGCCGTCACCGACCACTCCCGCCTCACTCCATCCGTCGCACGTTCTCCCGCAGCCGCCGCCCCGCCGCGAGCCGCCGCTCATACGTGGCTCCGACGTACAGCAGCAGTCCCCCCGCGGCGGCCAGTGGCACCCACCTCGGCAGCACCCCCAGCGACTGCACGACAGTCGGAGCCAGTTCGTGCAGGCCGTCCACCAGCAGCACCCCAGCACCCACCAGCAAGGGCGCCCGCAACCGCAGCCGCGCCCCGAACAGCGTCACCACCAGCGCGACCGCCCCCAGCACCAACGGCCGCACCCACGACACGTCGTCCCACGCCGCCCACAACGCGGGCAGCATCCCCATCCCCAACCCCGACCCGTACGCCGCCCACGACCCCATCCCGGGCTCCCGCCGCCGCCGCACATGCCCCAGCACCAGCACCACAACCGCCGGCGGCACGGTGTACGGCTCCGGCGCCTCCACCCCACCCATCACCAGCCGCACCCACGACGCCGCCGTCAGCAACACGGTCGCCCCCACGACCCCGACCCCCCGCCGTTCCGCCCGCAACGCCACCCCCAGCGCCGCCACCCCGGCAATCGCGAGCGCCAAGCCGAACGTGTCGGCGTCGACCGCAGCCATCACCAGGGCAAGCCCCGCGGCGACGTAACCGGTGATCTCCACCTCAAGCCCGCGAGCCGGGCCGACGGACCCCACCACGGAACCCTCCGGCCGACCACCCCCAGAGCGACCGGACCGACCGACCGCAGACCCACCGCCATGGCCACCGGCCCCACCGACGCCAGACGTACCGCCCAAGTGACCGGACCGACCCACGGGTCGGGACCCACCGTCGGCGTGAGCCGACCCACCGGCGGGTTGGGACCCACCGTCGGCGTGAGCCGGCCCACCGGCGGGTTGGGACCCACCGTCGGCGTGAGGTGCCCCACCGGCAGGTGATCCGGCGGCCCCGGCCTCGCCCGGGTGGACCTCGGGAGGGGCCGGAGGCGTGGGGGTCCGAAATGCTGACTTATATTTGTGGGCCGCCAGGCCCGTAAATATGAGATTTCGGACCCCCATGCCGGAGGCACCGACCCCGGCTCGCAAAGCCCCCGCCCCGCCCCGGCTCAGCCCCGCCGCAACCGGCACGGTCAACACCGCGACCCCCAGCACGGCAAACGCCCCCACCTGCGGCGCAAGCCCCGCCGTATCGGCCCCCCGCGCCGCGGTGACCGCGAGGGCGCCCACGGCGAAGGAAGCGGCGCCCGGAGCGCTACGGGCAAGGGCCGCACCCAGGACGGACGCCGCCCCCCATACGGTCAGAGCCGCCGCAGCGCTGGGCAAGGACCAGGTGAGCCCGACCAGGCCACCGCACAGGAGGACGTTCCAGGCGAGGTCACGCCCCTCCCGGAGCGGCCCGAGCAGAAGCAGGGCCGCAGCAAGGAGCGCGGGCAAGCACGCGAGGGCCACGACGGAGGAGTACGGCAACCCGCCCGCCAAAGGCGAAAGCACGGCTCCACCGACCCCAACGAGAGCCACACCATGAAGCACGGCCCGCTCCCCCAACCGCACCCCCACCACGCCCCCGACCCCGGCGACCACCAAGAACACAACGGGCACGACCCCACCGACGCCCCACTCACCGGGCTCCCACCGCTGCCCGGGCAACGCCTCCAGGAACGGCCGCACGAACGCCTCCCCGGCATAGGGCACCACGCGGAGGAACGCCACCAGCAGCCCCAGCCCCCCGGCCACGGCGAACCCACCCCGCACGGGCCGCTCCCCGAGGGCGAAGGCCGGGCCGGAGAAAGCAACCGCACCCACGACCAGAAGGGCCGCTGGAAGAGCCGGGGCCAAGGGGGCCCAGGAAGCGGCGAAGGCGAGCCGGGGAAGAGCCGCGGCGGCGGCGAGGAGCGCGAGGCCGCCGCAGACGGCGACGAGCGGCCGGGCCCAGGCGGGCAGAAGCGAAAGACGGGAAGCGACGGCCACAGCGAAAAGCGCGAGCAGAAGAAGCGGCACGCACGCGCGTAACGCCCCGCCGTACGTGGTCGCGGAGGACGCGAGGTCGGCGGCGTAGGACCCGCCGAGGACACCCCAGAGTGCGCCGAGCCCGAGGGCCGTACCGGACAGGGCCTTCGCCCCGCGGCCCGCACGCCCGACGAAGGGCCCGGCGAAGAGCGCCATGGCAACGTCGAGCGCGGCGAGGCCGACGGAGCCGGTGGCCCGTACGACCGGCCCGGCGTCGTGGGCGGCCACGGTGAGCGGGACGGTGAACTGGAGGAGGGCGAGCGCGGCGTAGGGCAGGACGGTGGACCGCGTCCACCAGGCGTAGCCGGCGGCGCCGAGCGCGGTGGCGGCGGTGGCCGCGGCCCAGTAGCCGGTGACGCCGGCCCGGTCGAGCCCGGCCGGCCCGGCGGCGCGGGCCGCGTACCAGTCCAGCAGCACCAGGGCGAAGCCGACGGAGCCGGCCGTCTCGGCGGTGGCGGTGAGCCCGCGGCGGCGCAGCGGGAAGGGTACGGCCAGGGCGAGCGCGGTGAACGCGCCGAGTACGGCCGCGCGGCCCCCGATCCCGAGCCGGCCCCAGTTCACCAGGGTGAACACCAGCCCGGCCACGGTGACCAGCAGCCCCCCGAGCACGAGCAGCACGGTCTGCACGGAGGGCGCCGAGGCGTCCCCGCCCGCCCGCCCGCCCCGGAAGGCGGCACCCCAGCCACCACCGGCTCCGGCACCCGGTCCGGAACCCCAGCCGCCGCCCGCACCGCCCCACCGGGCGCCGGACGCCTGCCCCCACCGGGCCTCCCCGGCACCACCCCAGGCGTGAGCCTGCGTCACGCCGGCGAGCGAACCCTCCGGGCCGCCCACTTGACCGAGGCCCACGACCTCGCGGACCCGCTCCAGCCGCAGATCCCGCAGCGCACGTAGCAGATCCATTCGGCGCTGCACCAACTCCGAGCGCTTGGAGTCGAGTTCGGCCAGCTCCGCGGCGACCGCGCGGAACTCGTCCGCGAGGGGCCCGGTCAGCGGCAGCCGACAGCGCGGGCAGTCGGCCGTACCGGAGGGCAGAGGGGACGGCAGGGGCTGCCCGCAGTCGGGGCAGAACGACACGTCGGTGTCCATACCGCGAGTGTCGGCATGCCCGGGATGCGGCACATGAGTACCCGTACTCAGCCGAGTTGAGCTTCACCCGCGGGCATCGCCCGGGGGCAACGACGGCGCCGGACCGTAGGCTGGTCGAACCGGGACACGAGGGGGCGGACGGTGATCACTGAACCGGAGATGGCGGGCGACGAGCCGGGCCCGGACGGACCCGCACCGGCAAGTGAGTTCGCCGGCCCCGACCTGCTCGGCAACGGTGAGCGCCGCCGCTGGCGGTCCCGTGGCGCGCGGCGCCGGACGGGCGAGGAGCCCGAGCTGGAAAGGACCGGGTCCGGGCCGGAATCCGGCGGCCCGGAGGTCATGCGCGACCCGACCGGCGACGGAGAGGACCGGTCGTGGTGGTCCCGCGGCGAGCGGGGCCGGGTGGGCGAGGAGCCCCGGCCGGACGGGCCCGCGGTGGAGTTCGGCGGCCCGGAGGTGAGGCTCGGACCGGACGGGTCCGGGCCCGGCCCCGCGGCGGAATTCGGCGCCCCCCACACCGGCCCCGACCTGATCGGCGACCCCTACCCGCGCCCCTGGTGGACCCGCACCGAGCGGCGGCGGCTGTGGACGGGCGTGGTGGCCGGCGCGGTCGTGGCCTCCGCGATATGGGGGGCGGCGCTGCGCGGCGCGGACTACGGACATCACGCGCCGCCCGACACGTACGGCTACCGCATACCCGGCGACCTGTGCAGCAGCCTCAACCTGGAACCGCTCACGGACGCCCTGCCCGCGGGCGGCTTCGACGGCAACGACCCGGAGATCCGCCGCGGGTCGGCGCTCGACCAGGCCCGCTGCGACCTGGAGTCGACGTTCACCACCGGTGACGGCTGGCTGGCCGACTACACCGTCCGGGTCGTCGTCGAACTGCACAAGAAGACCGATCCGCGGGCGGAGTTCGCCGACGTCTACGGTCCGCCCGGCCCGCCCGAGATCCCGCTGGCCATCGGCGGCGACCTCATCCGCACCGGCGCCCGCTCGGTGACCCGGCCGTACCCGGGCCTCGGCGACCTCGCCTACCTCACCTCCGGCGACTACCAGCAGACCCTCAGCGTCCTGCGCGGCGGCGCCGTCATCTCCCTCGCCGTCGCGGGCCACAACGTCTGGCAGGGCGACGGCCCGCCGCCGACCGACCGGCACGGCGCGCCCGATCGTCCCTTCTTCATCGACACCTCGGGCCTGCGCAAGGTGCTGCCCGTCACGATCGGCCACATGATGCGGGTTTTGTCCCGCTGACCGGGCGCCTTGCGGTCTTGCGGAGCGAGGTCGTGATCTCCCTAACCTTGGGCCATGACCACATACGCCACAGCAGTGCTCACCGAACGGACGGGACTCAACCTCGGCCCCCAGATGATCCGCGAGGCCTTATACGGGCACCGCAAGCGCCTGCTGGAACGGCTCGCCGACCTGACGCCGGATCAATGGGCGGCGGCGACCCGATGTACCGAGTGGAATGTGCACCAGGTGATCCGCCATCTGGTGGACTTCGGGCAGTACCACGTCGCCCGGCTCAACGGCTGGCCCGAACGCGCGTACTACGAGGCGGTCACCTTCATCCCGGCGAGCACTCCCGACGTCTGGCTCGCCCGTTCGGAGGACCGGACCCCGAAGGACACCATGGCCGCGCTCGCCGACCTCGCCGAGGCGGAGTACGCGGCCTTCGCCGTCCGTATCCGCGAGGGCGACGACGACCTGATGGGAGCGGTGCCGGCCCGGCCGATGCTCTGGTCGGTCCGCGCGCTGCACGCGCTGTGGGACGCCTGGCTGCACGAGCGCGACCTCGCCGACGTCCTCGGTGACCGCCCCTCCGAGCCGGACACCCTGCGCCTGGTCACCCTCTACAGCCTGCTCCTGGCCGGCGGCGCGGCCGTCACCTCCGGCCCCCTGCTGGAGACCTCGATCCGGCTGACCGGCGCCCCCGACCCCCTCTACCTGATCGGCGGCACCCCCTCCGACGTCGCCGTCTCCTCGGCGCCGCCCTCCGACGACCCGCGGCACGTCACCGGCCACATCGACTACGTCCTGGACAGCCTGGCCGGCCGCGGGCTCCCCCTCCCCGAGGCCCTCACCGGCCCCGACGACAAGATCTTCGCGCTCAGCAAGCTGCGCCGCTTCATGACCTGACGGCCGGTCAGATGGCGAGCTGCTGCTCCATCACAGCACCGGCGGCACCGGCGGGCCCGGCGGAGCCGGGGGGCGGGAGCGGACGCGACGGGTTAGCGTGAGGGCGGCCACTGCCCCCCGTTCGTGAATGAAGGAGCAGCTCGTATGGAACTCGGCCTGCACATCGCCGACTTCACCTGGACCGGCGGAGCGCCGGTACTGGGACCGACCCTCGCCGACTTCGCCAAGGGCGCGGAGCAGGCGGGGGTCACCCGTATCACCGTGATGGACCACTTCTGGCAGCTCGGCGGCGACCTGGGGCCGTACGAGCACGACATGCTGGAGGCGTACACAACCCTGGGCTTCCTGGCGGCGCACACCTCGACGGTGAAGCTGCACACCCTGGTCACCGGCGTGATCTACCGGGAGCCGGCGATCCTGGCCAAGCAGATCACCACGCTGGACGTGCTGTCCGGCGGCCGGGCCGGGCTGGGCGTCGGCGCGGCCTGGAACGAGGACGAGTCCCGGGGGCTGGGCATCCCGTTCCCGGGCACCGCCGAGCGGTTCGAGCGGCTGGAGGAGGCGCTGCAGATCTGCCTCCAGATGTGGAGCGACAGCGAGGAGCCGTACGAGGGCACCTACTACAAGCTGGGCCGCACCCTCAACTCGCCGCAGAATCTGTCCCGGCCGCACCCGTTCCTGATGATCGGCGGCTCGGGGGAGAAGAAGACGCTGCGGCTGGTCGCCCAGTACGCGGACGCCTGCAACATCTTCGGCTCGCCCGAGGCCGGCCACAAGCTGGAGGTCCTCAAGCGGCACTGCGAGACGCTGGGCCGGGACTACGACGCCATCGAGAAGACCACCATCATGTCGGTCGCCCCCGGCACCACCGCGGACGAGCTGACCGCCCGCCTGGAGGAACTGGGCGGCACCGGTTTCACCGCGACCTACCTGTTCTTCCAGCAGGCGAGCGAGCCCGCCAAGGTGGTGGACCTGCTCGCCGAGGTGGCGCCGCGGGTCCGGTGACGTACCGGATCCGATGATGCACCGGGGCCGGCAGTGCCGCCGGTCCGGTAACACGCCTCGGGCCGGCGTCTCGCGGACGACCTCGTCGGGCCGTTTGTCGTCCCGCAGGCCCAGATAACGGGGATGGCGGAGCATGCCGTCACGGGTCCACTCGGTGAAGCCGACCTCGGCGACCAGCACCGGGTGGACCCAGTGGGCGCGGCGCTCGCGCACCGGGCCGGCGAAGGGCGAGCGCTCGGCGGCCAGCGCGTCGAGGCGGTCCCGCAGGGCGCGCAGGGTCCGCTGGTCGTAGCCGGTGCCGACCTTGCCGGCATAGACCAGCCGGCCGTGCCGGTCGTAGTAGCCGATGAGCAGCGCGCCGAAGCCGGCCCGCGAGCCGGTCGGGTCGGTGAAGCCGCCGACCACGAACTCCTGCCCGGCCGCGCACTTGAGCTTGAGCCAGTTGGGGGAGCGGCGGCCGGCGTACGGGGCGTCGGCCCGCTTGGCGATCAGGCCCTCCCAGCCGTGTGCGCAGGCCTGCGCCAGCAGGGCCTGGTTGCGGTGCGGGGTGAACCGCAGCGGCCCGCCGAAGTCCAGCGCCGAGCGCAGCAGCGCCTTGCGGGTGCGCTGCGGCAGCCGGGTGGTGTCCTGGCCGTCCAGGGCCAGCACGTCGAACAGGTAGTAGAAGACGGCGACCGGGCTCGCGGCCACCGCGCGCGGGTCGGTCAGCCCCATCCGCTGCTGGAGCAGCGAGAAGTCGGTGCGGCCGGCCTTCATCGCGACGATCTCGCCGTCCACCGTGAAGTCCGGGCACTCCTGCCCGGCCAGCGCGGCGACCACCTCGGGGTAGGTGGCCTCGATCCCGTGGCCGGTACGGGACAGCAGGTGCGTGGCGTCGCCCTCGCGCACCGCCAGCGCCCGGACGCCGTCCAGCTTCCGCTCGAACAGCCAGCGCTCGTCAAAGGCGCGGCGGTCGGTGAGGGTGGCGAGCATCGGCGGCACCGCGTGGGCGATCCGGTCGGCCGGCGCAGGGCGCAGCCGGGTCCGCTGCTCGGCGGACAGACGGTCCAGCGGCCCGTTCCCGCTCATCGGTCGTCGCCTCCCGTACCCCCTGTTCCGACCGTACGGGCCCGTCGGCCGCCGCGCCCGTCGGGACCCGCCCCCCCGCCCCGGACCGCCCCCGCCCGGTGGCCGCGAGGTGAGCAGACAGCCCGGTGGACCCCTGTGACCTGGCTCATGGGCCACCGGCTTGACTCGCTTAGACAGGTCTGTCTATTGTCTGGAGCCGTACTAGACAGGTCTGTCCAACTCTGGGGAGTCATCCGTGAGCACCGCGTCCGCCAAGTCCGCCGCAGTCGCTTCCTCCCGTACGTCCTCCGGTCCGTCCTCCCGTACGTCCGACTCGCCGCGCGGGAACGGGGGCGCCGGGCCCGCCGCCGGCACGCCGCGCGAGATGCCGCCCGATACCGCCGCCGGCAGGCGACGAGGACTGGGGCCCACCGCCTCCCTCGCCCTGCTCGCCTCGATCATCGTGTCGCTGCTGGCCGCCTCCAGCGCCCCGACCCCGCTGTACGCGGTCTACCAGCAGCACTGGGGCTTCTCGCCGATCACCACCACCGTCGTCTTCGGCGTGTACGCGCTCGCGGTGCTGGGCGCGCTGCTGGTCTTCGGCAAGATCTCGGACCACACCGGCCGCCGGCCGGTGCTGATCGCGGCGCTCGTGGTGCAGGCCGCCGCCATGGTCGTCTTCGCCGAGGCCGGCAGCGTGGGCGCGCTGCTGACCGGCCGGGTGATGCAGGGCGTGGCCACCGGCGCCGCGCTCGGCGCGCTGGGTGCCGGGCTGCTCGACGTCGACCGGCTGCGCGGCGGCTTCCTGAACTCCCTCGCCCCCGCGATGGGCACCGCCAGCGGCGCCCTGGTCTCCGGCCTGGTCGTGCAGTACCTGCCCGCGCCCACCCACCTCGTCTACTACCTGCTGCTCGGCGTCTTCGCGCTCCAGGCGCTCGGCGTGCTCGCGCTGCGGGAGACGGTCACGCCCAAGCGGGGCGCGCTGCGCAGCATGGCCCCGGAGATCAAGCTGCCGCGGGTGGCCCGTACGCCGTTCGCCATCGCCGCGCCGGTGCTGTTCGCGGTCTGGGCGCTGGCCGGTTTCTACGGCTCGCTCGGCCCGGCCATCACCCGCATGCTGGTGCACTCCGACTCCGAGGTGTGGGGCGGGCTGCCGCTGTTCGTACTGGCCGGCGCCGCGGGCCTGTCGGTGCTGGCGCTGCGCACCACCCCGACCCGCACCGTCATGGTGGTCGGCATAGCCGCATTGGTCGTGGGCGTGGCCATCACCGTGTTCTCGATCGGCTCGGGCACCGGCGGCGCGGGCGCGGCCACCGGGTTCTTCGTCGGCAGCGCGATCGCCGGCTTCGGCTTCGGCAGCGGCTTCCAGGGCGGCATCCGGATGGTGGCGCCGCTGGCCCAGCCGCACGAGCGGGCCGGCCTGCTGTCCCTGCTGTACGTGGTCTCGTACCTCGGCATGGGCGTGCCGTCGGTGATCGGCGGATTCCTGGTGGTGCACGGCGGCGGGCTGCTGGACACCGCCCGGGAGTACGGCGCCGCTGTCGTGGTGCTGGCCGCCGCGGCGCTGGCCGGACTGCTGCTCGCCCGCCGGCCGCACGCGATCGAGGTGGCACCGGAATCCCGGTCCTGACCCCGTTCGGGGGCCGGAGGCATTAGGATAGACAGACCTGTCTGAGAGGGTGAATCGTGATGGTGGCCAAGCCCATGGTCAAGCCGTCCGCACGGGACCGGCTCCTCGCCTCCGCGAACGAACTCTTCTACGGCGAGGGCGTGCAGACCGTCGGAATCGACCGGATCATCGAGCACGCCGGAGTGGCGAAGGCGTCGCTGTACAACAGCTTCGGCAACAAGGAGGGGCTGGTCTGCGCGTACCTCCGGTTCCGCAACGAGCGCACCCGGGACCGGATCACGCGGACGCTGACCCGCTTCCGCACCCCCCGCGAGAAGCTGCTGGGCATCTTCGACGCGCAGGGCGAGACCATCGCCGCCGCCGACTACAACGGCTGCGCCTTCCAGCGGGCCAGCGCCGAGGTGCCGAACGACAGCGGGATCGGCCGCGAGGTCGACAACTACCGGAGCTGGCTGCGGGACCTGATGGCCCGGCTCGCCACCGAGGGCGGGTACGCCGACCCGGACGGCATCGCCCGGCAGCTCCAACTGCTCTACGACGGGGTGCCCGTCGCCGCCCGGATGGACCGTGACCCGACCGCCGCCACCACGGCCCGCGCCATCGCGGAGGCGGTGCTCGCGTCCGCCCCGCTCGCGGCCCCGGCGCAGTCGGAGCCCGCGGCCGTCCTCGCATGACCGTCCTCGCGTGACCCCCGCGATTCCGCGGCCCCGGCCCCTGTGGCCGGGGCCGTCCCGTTTTCGGCCGATTTTTTGGCCTGAGGGACTGGCCATAAGGGCGGGATAAGTTCTACGCTGAGTAAGGATGTGACTGCTTCGGACCGCTCTCCGGACCGCCCGCGAACCGATCCGCGGACCCCTCGGAGGGAATCCCGAGCACGACGGTCCGAGGCCATCCAGCGGCAGTAATGACCTGCACTGCGAAGGAGGTGGCTTTCATGGCCACCCATCCGACCGAATCACACATCGACACCCATCCCGATCTCGTCTCCCTGCGGGCGCGCTACGAGGCGGTGTCCGACCGGCCGACCACCGGCGTCATCGAGGGGCTGTGCCTGCTGGCCGGCCTGTATCTGGCGATCTCGCCGTGGGTCGTCGGCTTCCAGAGCACTGCCCCCGCGCTTCGGGTGAGCAACCTGATCACCGGTATCGCCCTCGCGGTCCTGGGCATGGGCTTCGGCTCCGTGCTGGAGAGGACCCACGGGCTGGGCTGGGTGGCCAGCGCCATCGGTGTGTGGACGATCGTGGCCCCCTGGGCCGTATCGGGCACGGACAGCGTGTTCAAGAACATCGTCAACAACTCGATCGTCGGCGGCGTGGCCTGTGCGCTCGGCCTGGCCACGATCGGCATCGGCCTGATGAAGCGGCGGGCTCCGCGCGGTATGCCCGGCACGGTTCCGCCCACCGCCACCTGACCGATCGTCCGGCGTGAACACCCGTGCGGGCGGCTCCACGAAGGAGCCGCCCGCACGGCATGTCCGCGAGGCCCGTCAGGGCCCGGTCACTGCTTGGCGGCCTTCGCCCCGGCGCGGCGGCCGGCCGGCGGGAGCTCGACCGGGCGCGGGTTGCCGCGCAGCGCGGAGGCGGTGGCGGCCAGCAGGGACATGGCGGCGGCCGTCGCGAACACGATGATCAGGCCGTGGTGGAAGGGCCCGGAGATCAGGTTCGGGAAGAACTTGTTGCCGGTGAGGACGGCCTGGTTGCGGGCGGGAAGGGTGTGCAGGACGCCGCTCGGGCCGAGCAGGGTCTGCACCGGGTTCACGCCGAGGAAGGCGGAGAACACCGTCGAGACCGGCGGCAGGCTCGCCGCGTGGTGGGCCACCGAGGCCGGCACGCCCTGGGCCCGCAGGCCCGCCTCGAGGGTGCCGGGCAGCCGGTGGGCCAGGCCCACGATCAGCAGGGAGAAGAAGACACCGATCGACAGCGACGTACCGGAGTTCTGGAAGGTCGAGCGCATGCCGGAGGCGGCGCCCCGGTACGCGGCCGGCACGCTGCTCATGATCGCCGAGGTGTTCGGCGCGGAGAACATGCCCGACCCCATGCCGTTGCACATGATCAGCAGCGCGAACGCCCAGTACGGGAAGGTGATCGGGAGCAGCAGCAGGCCGATGAAGCTGCCGCCGAACAGCACCAGCCCGCCGGTGGTGAACCAGCGCACCCCGAACCGGTCGGACAGCGCCCCCGACAGCGGCCCGGACAGCAGGAAGCCGGCCGTCAGCGGGAGCAGGAAGATGCCCGCCCACAGCGGCGTGTCGGCGAAGTCGTAGCCGTGCAGCGGCAGCCAGATGCCCTGCAGCCAGATGATCAGCATGAACTGCAGGCCGCCGCGGGCGATCGAGGCCAGCAGCGAGGCCGCGTTGCCGGCCGCGAAGTGGCGGTTGCGGAACAGGCCCAGATGGAACATCGGCTCCGGCACCCGGGTCTCCACGATCCCGAACACCACCAGCAGCGCCGCCCCGCCGATCAGCCCGGCCAGCACCTTCGGGCTGGTCCAGCCCATGGTGTCGCTGCCGTAGGGCTGGATGCCGTAGGTGATCGACACCAGCAGCAGCCCGCAGCCGCCGGCGAAGGCGATGTTGCCCCACCAGTCGATCCGGGCCTTGCGGCGCGCGGACAGCTCCCGCAGCGAGCGGTACGCCCAGATCGTGCCGAACACGCCGACCGGCACGTTGACCCAGAACACCGCCCGCCAGTCCCACGCGGACAGCAGGCCGCCCAGCACCAGGCCGACGAACTGCCCGGACAGCGCGGAGATCTGGTTGATGCCGAGCGCCATGCCGCGCTGGTGGGCGGGGAAGGCGTCGGTGAGGATGGCCGCGGAGTTGGCCATCAGCATTGCGCCGCCGAGCGCCTGCACCACCCGCCACAGGATCAGCCACAGCGCGCCCGCGCCGCCGTGCATCGGGTCGAAGGACAGCGCCACCGAGGCCGCGGTGAACACCACGAAGCCCAGGTTGTACATCCGGACCCGGCCGACGATGTCGCCCAGCCGGCCCAGCGTGACCACCAGCACCGCTGTGACCAGCAGGTACCCCATGATCATCCACAGCAGGTAGCTGATGTTGCCGGCCGCGAAGGGGTCCAGGTGGATGCCGCGGAAGATGGCCGGCATTGAGATGATCACGATCGAGGAGTCCACGGTGGCCATGAACATCCCGAGGCTGGTGTTGGACAGCGCCACCCACTTGTAGCGGGAGGGGCGCGCCTCCCCGGAGGTGCCGGGCGGGGCCTCGGCGGTCCGGGTCTCCTGCTGCTCAGACACGGCGGGTGATCCTTTCCAGCAGGGGTATCGCGGCGGCCAGTTGCTCCTGCTCCGGCCCGGTCAGCTCCTCGGCGATGGCCGCGGTCAGCCGGCGGGCCCGCTCCCGGCGGGCGCCGTGCAGGCCGTCCAGGCCGGCCGGGGTGAGCGAGATCATCAGCCGGCGGCCGTCGCCCGGGTCGGCGGCCTTGCTGACCAGCCCGCGCTCCTCCAGTGCGGCCACGATCGCGCACACCGACTGCGGGCGGATCCCCTCGGCCGCGGCCAGCTCCGACGAGGTCGCCGGCCCCTCCCGGTCCAGCCGCACCAGCACGGACGTCTGCGACAGGGTGAGCTCGCCGTCCGGCTTGTACGACCGCAGCCGCCGTACCAGCGGCCCGAGCGCGGCCCGCAGATCGGCGGCGATCGTTACGGCCGCGAGCTCGTCGGGGGAGTCGGGGCCGGTCGTGGGCCCGGGTACGGTGCCGGGCCCGGCGTCTGCCGCGGGCCGGGGGACGGCGACTGAATCGTTGGCTGCCATACCCATCAGGGTAAACTTATCAGTCCAGGCTTATGGTATAGCTGGCCGCATGAGTGAAACCCCTGCTTCCTCCCTGACCGCGACCGGCGCTCTGACGGCCGGTTCCGTCAAGATCAGCGGTGACGGCGGCGACGAGATCGAGGCGTACCTCGCCCGTCCCGAGGGCGACGCCCGGCGCGGCGGTGTCGTGGTCATCCACCACCTGCCCGGGTACGACCGGGCGACCAAGGAGATCGTCCGGCGCTTCGCCGAGCTCGGCTACGACGCGATCTGCCCCAACCTGTACTGGCGGGAGGCGCCCGGCGCCGCCGCCGACGACGCGGCCGCGGTGGCCCGCGCCAACGGCGGCATCCCCGACGAGCGCCTGGTCGGCGACGTGGCCGGCGCCGCGGCTCACCTGCGCGCGCTGCCCACCTCCAACGGCAAGGTCGGCGTGATCGGCTACTGCTCCGGCGGCCGGCAGAGCGTGCTGGCCGCGTGCAGCACCGACGTGGACGCGGCGGTCGACTGCTACGGCGCCTTCGTCACCGGCACGATCCCCGAGGGCCTGCCGCTGAAGGTCACCACCCTGACCGACCTGCTGCCGCAGCTGCGCACCCCGCTGCTCGGCCTGTTCGGCGACGACGACAGCCACCCGAGCCCCGCCGAGGTCGACGAGCTGACCCGGATCCTCGCCGACAACGGCAAGGACTTCACCAAGCACTCCTACCCGGGCGCCGGCCACGCCTTCTTCGCCGTGGACCGCCCCAGCTACAACGCGGCCGCCGCCAACGACGGCTGGGAGCGCATCACGGAGTTCTTCGGCACCCACCTGACGGCCGCCGGGAGCTGACCATGTGCACGTACACCACTGTCAAGGACACCGTCGACGGCAGTGCCAAGGGCCCGGGCGGCTCCTGGTTCCACGTCACCGACGTCACCGTCTACTTCGACCACCCGGTGCACGCGATGGCCGAGCACACCCTGAACATCGACTTCGCGGCCCCGGACAGGGGCCCGGCTGCCCGGGTGGCGCTCGAGCTCACCGCCGACTCCGCGCGCAAGCTGGTCGCCGCCATCCAGGAAGCGCTGGACGCGGTCCCGCTGGAGATGCAGGTCTGAGGCAGGCGTGAACCGCTGCCGGCCGAGGTCGGCAGCGGTCAGTGCTGGTCCGCCGCCTCCTGGGCGTCGAGGCGGGCCAGGTCCTTCAGGACGGCCTCGGTCTCGCCGGGGAGGCGGTGGGCGCGGGCCAGGTCCAGGGCCTCCTCCCAGCAGGCGCGGGCGGTGGCGGTGTCGCCGCGCTCCTCGTGGGTGCGGCCGAGGATCTCCAGTACGTCGGCGGCCGTGGCCCGGTCGCCGAGGCGGTCCAGCAGGGCCAGCGTCTCCTCCAGCGCCTTGATCGCCTCGCAGTGTCGGCCCTGGGCGCGCAGCGTCTCGCCGAGCGAGGTCAGCATCCGCGCGCTGTTGACCAGCGAACCGCGCTCCCGCCAGGCCGCCAGCGCCTGCCGGTAGCAGGTCTCGGCCGCCGTCAGGTCGCCCGCGCCCAGGTGCGCGTCGCCGAGGTTGCCCAGCACGGTGGCCACCCGGTCGCCCTCGCCGAGTTCGCGGTGCAGTTCCAGCGACCGCCGGCCGTACTCCAGCGCCCGGTCGTACTCGCCCTTGATCCGGTGCATCCCGGCCAGGTTGGTGAGCATCGCGGCCCGGCCCTGGCCGTCGCCGACCTCCTCGAAGTGCCGGTAGGCGACGGTCAGATGGCGCTCGCAGTCCGCCAGCCGGCCGGCCATGCCGTGCGCCACGCCGAGCCGGCTGTGCATCCACGCCTGCCCCAGCACGTTGCCCTGGTCGCGTACGCAGGTCATCGCGGTTTCCAGGCAGTCCAGCCACTCGCCGGTCCACCAGTACACCTGCGCCCAGCCGAACAGGCCGGCCGCCAGCCGCCAGGCCGCGTCGGCCCAGCCGTTGCGGGCGCAGGTGTCGATCGCCTCCTTGATCGCGGGCAGTTCGCGCACGCACCAGCGCATCGCGTCCTCGTCGCCGGTGAACTCCGGTGCAGGCACGGCCGGTTCCTCGGGCAGCGGCGGCATCTCGTGGCCCTCGGGGGTCAGGACGCGCGCCGTCGCGGTGACCGTGGCGGTGTACCAGACCACCAGGCGGCGCAGTGCCCGCGCCCGCTCCTCCGGCAGCGTCTCGGCCGCGCAGGTGGCCGCGTACTCGCCGAGCAGGTCGTGGAAGGTGTAGCGGCCCGGCTGCGGGGTCTGCAGCAGGTGCGCGTCGACCAGCGCTTCGAGTACGTCCTCGGCCGCGGCCCGGGAGCGGCCGAGCAGCGCGGCGGCCGGTGCGGGTTCCAGCGGGTGCCCGGGCCACAGGCCCAGCGTGCGGAAGGCGGCGGCCGCGTCCCGCTCGGCGGGCAGCGGGCTGTTCCGCATCGCCACGTAGCTCATCGCGAAGGTGTCCTGGACGGCCAGGCCGCCGGCGGACAGGGCGTGCAGCCTGCCCCCGCCGCGCGCCGGGTCCAGCCGTTCGGCCAGCGCGGTCAGCGGCCAGGCGGGCCGGGCGGCCAGCCGGGCCCCGGCGATCCGCAGCGCGAGCGGCAGCCCGCCGGTGGCGGCCAGCACTCCGGCCGCGGCCTCCGGTTCGGCGGCGACCCGGCCCTGCCCGCACAGCCGGCCCAGCAACTCCCGCTGCTCATCCGGGCCCAGCGGCTCCAGCGTGATCCGTGCCGCGCCGGGCAGCCCGGCCAGCGCGTGCCGGCTGGTGACGATCACCGCGCTGTTGCCGTCGCCCGGCAGCAACGGCAGCACCTGGGCGGCGTCCCGCGCGTTGTCCAGCACCGCCAGCACCCGGCGCCCGCTCAGCGCGTCCCGCCACACCCCGGCCAGGTCGGCCGGGTCGTCCGGCAGGTGCTTGCCGTCCACCCCGAGGTCGCCCAGGAACCGGGTGAGCAGGTCGGCCGGCCGCCGCGCGTCACCGGCTCCGAAGCCGCGCAGGTCCGCGTAGAGCCGGCCGTCCGGGAAGTACGGCGCGAGCAGGTGGGCGGCCCGCACCGCCAGCGCGGTCTTGCCGATGCCGCCCATTCCCGAGACGACCGCCACCCGGGGGCCGGTCGCGCCGTCGGTCCCGCTCCCCGCACGGGCGCCCGCGCCGGTCCTCCCGCCGGACCCGCTCCCGGACTCCGCCGCCGCGCCCGGCGGCCGCAGCGCGCACAGCAGCGCGGCCAGGTCGCGGTCGCGGCCGGTGAAGTCGGGGATGTCGGCGGGCAGTTGGGAGGGGGCCGGGGCGGCGGGCGCGGGGGCCGCCGGGGCCGGGGCGGGCGCGGCGGGGGGCGGCGGGGCGGACAGGATCTCCTGGTAGGCGGCCTGCACGGCGGCGCCCGGCTCCACCCCCAGCTCCTCGACCAGGGTGCGGCGCAGGGCGTGGAAGGCGGCCAGCGCCTCGGCCTGCCGGTGGGTGCGGTGCAGCACCAGCATGCGCTGGCGGTGGAAGGTCTCCCGCAGCGGATGCGCCTCGGTCAGCGCGCCCAGCTCCGCGGCCAGCCCCGAGTGCCGGCCGAGCGCCAACTCCGCGTCGAACCGCCACTCCAGCACCTGGAGCCGGGCCTCGGACAGGTGCCCGGCCACGGCCCGCAGCGCGTCGGAGCGCAGCCGCACCCCGGACAGCGGCTCGCCCCGCCACAGCGCCAGGCCCGCGCCGCACTCGCGCAGCACCACGCCCCACTCGCGGTCCCGGTGCGCGGCCCCGGCCGCCGCGTGGTGCGCGGCGAACACCTGGGCGTCCAGTTCACCGGACCGTACGTCCAGGACGTAACCCGGCGGGACGGCGCGCAGCCGGGCCGCACCCGGCGCGGACAACTCCTTGCGCAGCCGGGCCACATGATTGTGCAACGAGGCGGTCGCGGTCGGTGGCGGCTCCTCGCCCCACAGCGCGGCCTTCAGCGTCTCCAGCGACACGACCCGGCCGGGCGTCGCCAGCAGCGCCGCCAACAGGGCCCTGACCTTGGCCGATCCCAGTGCCCGGAATCCCGATTCGCCCTCGGCCACGCTCACCGCACCGAGCAGGCCGAACCGCATCACAGGGCCTCCTCGGCCGGGTCGGTCGGGCCGTACCGCACTCCGCGGGCCCGGCGTCAGGTCCATGGCAAAGATCCGTTAGCCGTATGTTAGCGCCCGGTTGGCCCCGCTCCCCATCCTTTGCTGCGGCGGTCACGCCGGCAGCGCATGTGGCCCGGAATCGGACGGGGGTCGGTTCCGGGCCACCCGCTGTGCCTCCGTACGGTCCTGCGGCCCACCCCGGTCGGTACGTCCACCTCGCCGCTCCCTCCGTGCGTCCCTGCCCGCGTCGCGTCCGGTACGGACTGCCGCGCCCACGGCCCGCCGTACGCCCGCCTTCAGCAGCGTCCCCGACTCCCGACGCATTCCCGGGCGTTGCTCCTGTCCCATTGCTCCCTTCGCTCGACGTCGCTCCCGGCCGTTGCTCCCGGCCGTCGCCGCCGTCCGCCGCTTCGGGGCCGCTTCGGGGCGTGCGTAACATCGCCCGGCCCCCACCGCGTCGAAGGGGTGGAGAACCCAACGGGGAGGGGGCGTACGGGATGCGGAAGGCGCAGACCGAGGCGTATCTGGAGTTCGCCGGCGCGCGGGCCGGGCACCTTTACCGCTCGGCGTGCCTGCTGACCGGAGGCGACACGCATCTGGCCGAGGACCTGGTGCAGGAGACGCTGGGCCGGATGTACGTGGTCTGGGGGCGGCGCGGCAAGGTCGCCAACCCCGCCGCCTACGCCCAGACCGTGCTGGTGCGCGCGTTCCTGACCCAGAAACGGCGGCGCAGCAGCACCGAGAGCCCCAGCGCCGACCTGCCCGACCGCCCGGCGGCCGGCCAGGACGGCGACACGACGCTGCGGGTCACCCTCCTCCAGGCGCTGGCCCGGCTCGCGCCCGCGGACCGGGCGGTGCTGGTGCTGCGGTACTGGGAGGACCGCAGCATCGAGGAGACCGCCACCGTCCTCGACGCGAGTTCGGGCGCGGTGCGCACCCGCTCCAGCCGCGCCCTGGAACGGCTGCGCACCGAACTCGGCGGCTCGCTGGCCGATCTCAGGACTCGCTGACCCGCCGGCCCGCTCACCACACCCCACGACCGACAAGAACGGTGGTAACCCATGTCGTACGACCACGACGAGCCCTTCGCCGACCCGGCGGACCTCGACCTGGACCCGGACCTCGGCGACGCCATGCGCCACGCCGCGGGCTCCTATCGGCCCGACACCCGCGGCCTGGTCGCGGACGGGCACCGGCGCGGGCGCCGGATGCGCCGCCGGCGTACCGCCGTGGCCGCCGCGGCGGTGGCCGCGGTCGGCGCGGCGGGCCTGGGCGGACTGGTGGCCGCCACGAGCGGCTCGGCGAGCGGCGGACCGGCCGCCGGGACCGGGGTCGCCGGCGCCCCCCGCCCGGCCGCCTCCGCAACCCCGCTCCGGACCCCGCACCACCCGCCGATGAACGCCCATCAGGTCGAGGCGGTCTTCCTCTCCCTGCTGCCGCCGCAGGGCAAGGTCTCCGGCGTCACCGGGCGCGGCACGGAGGAGGGCATCCCCTACGCCCACGTGGTCTACGACGACGGCCACGGCAAGGCCGCGATCGAGGCCGGCGCGCAGCGGGAGGGCCAGGTGCCGGACTGCCCCTCGCCCAACCCCGACCCGACCACCTCGTGCCACCTGACCCACGTCAAGGGCGGCACCCTGATGATCTTCCAGGGCTGGGAGTACCCCGACCACCGGGCGCAGACCAAGGACTGGATGGCCGAGTTCCGGACCGCGTCGGGCGCGCTGGTCTCGGTCAGCGAGTGGAACGCGCCACAGGAGAAGGACGCCGGGGTGACCCGGCCGAACCCGCCGCTGAGCCCGGCGCAGCTCGCCGCGATCGTCACCAGCCCGGCCTGGCAGCGGGTCATCGACGCCCTGCCGATCGCGCTGTCGCCCAAGGACGTGCCCGGTAAGCAGGGCAGTGCGGCCGGCAAGGACACGAAGGACGACCCCGCGGGGAAGGGCGCGGCGGCCGCCAAGGGAACGCCTCCGGCGGTCCGGTAGGCACGGGGTACGGAAAGGGCCGCTGAGCTGGCCCGACCCCGGCGCGGGCCAGCTCAAACATGGGAAGGGTCTTCCCGTTCACGAGCTTTTTGCGCATGCTTTGGGTACCCGGGTTGCCGTTGTCGGCGGCTGCCGGGTGACAATGCGACAGTCGAAGCAGTGGCAAACCGGCCGCTCCGAACGAAACGAGGATCCCATGTTGCGAAACGGGCTGGAGCCCTGGCACCTGATCGTGGTGGCGATCGTCGTCATCGTGCTGTTCGGTTCCAAGAAGCTGCCCGAGGCCGCTCGCGGGCTGGGCAAGTCGATGCGCATCCTGAAGTCCGAGGCCAAGGCGATGAAGAGCGACGACGCCACGGCCGCGAGCAGCACCCCGGGCTCCTCGCCCACTCCCGCTGCGCCCGACGCCATCACGCCCAGCGACATCAAGACGTCCGCGGAGGCCACGGCCAACGTCACGGCCGAGCAGCCGGCGGCCACCGCCAAGTAAGCCTCGCGGCGTCCATCCCGCCACGCGTTCCCCCCACCCGCCGCCGGCCCCCGCGCACTCGCGCCAGGGGGCTTTCGGCGGTTGTGCCCACGCGGCGCGGACCGACCGCCCCGCGGCCGGATCAGCGGGTCGCTGCCTCGGCGGGTGCGCCGGCCTCGGCGGTCGTGCCGGTCACGGCAGGTGCCTCGGCCGCGGTGGGCGGGCAGGCGGCCGCGGCGTCCGTGTCGCAGGCGTCGCTGTCCGCCGCGTCGCAGGGGGCGTCCTCCGCGCGGGCCTCGTCGCAGGCGGTCTTCAGGCCGGCGCTGATCGCGCGGCCGATGTCCCGCAGGGTGGCGAGCTGTTCGGCGGTGAGGACGTCGAACAGGTGCTCGCGGACCGTGGTGACGTGGCCGGGTGCGGCCTCGGCCAGGGCGGCGAAGCCCTGGTCGGTGAGCTCGCAGACCCAGCCGCGGCGGTCGTCGTCGGCCGGCCGGCGCAGCACCCAGCCGGACTTCTCCAGGGCGGAGACGGCGTGCGAGAGCCGGCTGCGGGAGTTCAGCGAGGCCTCGGCCAGATCGCTCATCCGCAGGCACCGGCCGGGCGCCTCGGAGAGCCGGACCAGAATCTCGTAGTAGGCCATCGGCATGCCGGAGTCACGGCGCAACTGCCGGTCGACATGAGCCGTGAACTCCGTGCTCGCGGTCATGTACGTCCGCCAGATCTCCTGTTCCTCATCGGTCAGCCACCGCACATCGTCCATGTGTCCCAGTATAGGTATGGTTGAACTCTCAACACCAGAGCGGGTATATTGCGTGAGCGCTCAACCAACCCGCATGTGCCGGCTTGCACTGCCGCTCAATCGCTGAGGAGCTCCCATGTCCACGCAGACCGACGTCATCGACGGGTACGTCGCCGGCACCTGGACCATCGACGCCGTCCACTCGGACGTGTCCTTCTACGTCCGCCACCTGGGTGTCTCCAAGGTCCGCGGCCACTTCGCCACCTTCGAGGGCACCATCGTCACCGCCGAGAACCCGCTCGACTCCACGGTCGAGGCCGTCATCAAGACCGCCTCGGTGAGCACCAACAACGAGATGCGCGACGACCACGTGCGCGGCGGCGACTTCCTCGACGTCGAGACGTACCCGGAGATGACCTTCACCTCCACCGCGGTCCGCCCGCAGACCGCCGAGCTCTTCGAGGTGGACGGCGACCTCACCCTGCACGGCGTGACCAAGACCGTCACCCTCCAGCTCGAGCTCAACGGCTTCGGCACCCACTACGAGGGCCACGCGATCGCCGGCTTCTCGGCCGCCACCGAGATCAGCCGCAGCGACTTCGGCGTGACCGGCGGCGCGGCGGGCGCGGCGGTCGGCGACAAGATCAAGATCGCCCTGGAGATCGAGGCCACCCAGGCCAAGCAGGGCTGATTCCCGGGGCCCGGTCGCCGTTCCACGGTCCGGCCCCGGTCCCGTACGGCTTTCCGGCCGCCCTCCGCGTACGAGCGGGAGGGCGGCCGGTGGCGTGTACGGGCTCAGTACGGGCTCAGTACGGGCTCAGCGGTTGCGGGAGCCGTTGCCGGAGAGCAGCGGGATGTTGTCCAGGATGTGGGAGAGCGGCTCGTCGCCCTTGGCCTGGGTGGAGTTGTCCGCGCACTGCTCGTCCTGCGGCGCCGACAGCAGGTCGATGCCCTGTGCGGTGATCGGGACCAGGCCGATCAGCGATCCGACGTCCGCCTTGACCGGCAGGGCCACGCAGGGCTTGTTCAGGCTGCCCTGGACCAGGCCGATCTCCGGGCTGTCGGTGCCGCCGGTGACGGTGTTGCCGAACGCCTGGGTCGAGCCGTTGCCGTTCACCGTGCTGGGGCCCGACTGCTGCGGGGCGGCCGTGGCGGTCCCCGCGCAGCCGGTGGCGACGGCGACGGCGAGGCCACCCGCGGCCAGGAGGGTACGAATGCGCATGTCTCTCCGATCAGCGATGAAGATGCGGAAATGCGACGATCGCACCCGGATTCGGGCGACCCCGGTCAATGCTCCGGGCGAGGGCGTGTCAGGCCGGCCCGCGGGATCGGTGCCCGCGGGCCGGCGCCTGCGGGATCGGTGCCCGCGGGATCAGTAGCGGTCCGAGTCGGCCGCCGACCGCTGCGCCGCGTGCCGGCCGCCGCCCTGCCGCGGGTTCTCGCCGCCGGACTCGCCGTACGTGCCCGGGCCGCCGTACTCGCCCCGGCCGGACCCGCCGCCGTCGCCGCCGCGCCCGCGGCCGCGCCGCATCTCCAGCACGAGCGGGATCAGGGACAGGATCACGATCAGCGCGACCAGCGGCAGCAGGTAGTTGTCCACGTGCGGGATCGACGAGCCGAGCGCGTATCCGCCGAGCACCAGGCCGAGCGACCAGACCGCGCCGCCGATGACCTGCCACAGGGTGAAGGTGCGCGCCGGCACGCCCAGGGCGCCGGCCAGCGGGTTGAGCACGGTACGGACCACCGGGATGAAGCGGGCCAGCACCACCGCCTTGGCGTGCCCGTACCGGCCGAGCAGTTCCTCGGCCCGGGCCGCGCCCTCGTGCAGCTTGCGGCTGCGGCTGCGGGCCAGCAGCGCGGGTCCGCCGCGCTTGCCGATCACGTAGCCGGTCTGCGCGCCGAGCAGGGCCCCCGCCGCGGCGGCGATCAGCACCTGCCACAGTGAGAGGTGCACCGCCTTGGAGGAGCCGTTCACGCAGAACAGCCCGGCGGTGAACAGCAGCGAGTCGCCTGGCAGGAAGAAGCCGATGAGCAGGCCGGTCTCGGCGAACATCACCACGGCGATGCCGAGCGCCCCGAAGGACGACAGCAGCGAGGTCGCGTCCAGAACGTTCACGGCCTGGTTCAGCGCGGGCAGGGGCATGGTGGTGGAGCCCTCCCATAATGGGTTCCGGGGAGCGCGGTGCGGCGCCCCTGCCGACTACAGTCGTGTAGTCGGTCTACAGCACTGTAGACGAACGAACGGGAAGGGGCGATTCATGGCGGACGCCAACGCGGCTCGCCGCCCGTCGGGCGAACTGGAGGCGAGTGTGCTCGCCGCCCTGTGGGCGGCCGGCGGCCGTGCCCTGACCCCGGCGGACGTTCAGCGCGACCTCGGCATGGAGCTCGCCCGTACCACGGTCACCACCATTCTGGCCCGGCTGTACGAAAAGGGCTCGGTCAGCCGCACCCGTGCGGGGCGCGGCTACGCCTATCTGCCGGTGCAGGACTCGCCGGGCCTGGCCGCCCGGCGCATGCGCAGCGAGCTCGACAAGTCCGCGCAGGACGACCGGGGCACGGTGCTGGCCCGCTTCGTCTCCGGGCTCGGCCCGGACGACGAGGCGCTGCTGCGCGCCCTGCTGGCCGAGGAGCCGGGCGGCGACGACGGGGGGCGGGGCGCGTGAACACGGTCGTCTGGCTGCCCCTCGTCCTGCCGCTGCTCGCCGCGCCCGCCGCGCGCCGGCTCGCCGAGGCGCTGCCGCCCCGGGCCGCGGCCTGGCTGATCGCCGGCTCGGCGGTGCTGCTCGCCGCGTGCAGTACGGCGGCGCTCGCCCTGCTGGCCGGGGCCGGCGCGCTGATGCTGCCGCCGGTGGCCGCGCTGGGCCACATGGTGCTGCCGCTGGTCGGCGACCAGGTGACCGGGCCCGCCGCGTGCGTGGCCTGGGCGCTGCTGGCCGCGGTCGTGGTCGCGGTGGCCCGTACCGTCCGCGCCCACCTGGTGACCGTCGCCCGCGCCCGCCGCGTCGTGGCGTCCGCCGGTACCCACGCCGGGGACCTGACGGTGCTCGCCGATCCCGGGCCCGACGCCTACGCGCTGCCCGGCCGGCCCGGGCGGATCGTGGTCACCTCCGGCATGCTCAAGGCGCTGGACTCCGCCGAGCGCGAGGCCCTGCTCGCCCACGAGCGGGCCCACCTGTCCGGCCGCCACCACGCCTTCCTCACCGGCCTCGCGCTGGCCTGCGCCGCCCACCCGGCGCTTCGGGTGCTGCGCGCGCCCCTCTCCTACGCCCTGGAGCGCTGGGCCGACGAGTCCGCCGCCGCCGCGGTCGGCGACCGGCGGCTGGCCGCCCGCGCGATCGGCCGCGCCGCCTTGGCCGCCCGGCCCGCCCCGCGCCCCTACGCCGCCCTCTCTGCGACCACCGGCCCCGTCCCGCGTCGCGTCGCCGCGCTTCTGGCCGCTCCCGCGCCCGTCTCCGCCCGCCACACCGCCCCCCGCGCCATCGCCGCCGTCCTGGCGGCCTGCCTCACCCTCTCCGCGGCCGCCGCACTCGACGCCGCGCAGGATCTCCACGGCTCCATCGAATCGGCCCAGTCCCTACGGGGTCGCTAAGGGCTGTGCCTTGAGCGGGTGTCTCCCCTCCTCCCGGCTCGGGCTTTCGCCCTCAATCGCCGGGCGGGCTTGGTTTTTGCTCGGGCAGTGCTTTGGGATCTTGCTCGCGCGGTGCTTTGGCGGCCGGGGGCCAGCCGGGGGCGCCCCGAAGGGGCGCGGGGAACTGCGCGAGCAACCACGACGGCGGCGCGGACCGGCATGGACCGTGCATGGCAGACGGGTCGGCAAGGGGTCGACGAGGCGCCGCCGGGCGGGCTTGGGAGGGTGCGGGCCGTACGTTTCGGGCAGCGGGCGAAGGCGCCCCGAAGGGGCGCGGGGTCCCCCAGACTCCGTCCGGGGGTGCCCCCACGCGAGCAACCACGACGGCGGCGCGGACCGGCATGGACCGTGCATGGCAGACGGGTCGGCAAGGGGTCGATGAGACGCCGCCGGGCGGGCTTGGGAGGGTGCCGGCCGTACGTTCGGGCAGCGGGCGAAGGCGCCCCGAAGGGGCGCGGGGTCCCCCAGACTCCGTCCGGGGGTGCCCCCACGCGAGCAACCACGACGGCGGGGCGGACCGGCATGGACCGTGCATGGCAGACGGGTCCGCAAGGGGCCACCGGGACGCAGGCTTAGCCGGCGTCGAGGCGCCCGCCTCGTGGACCTCCGCGCCTTCGGCGCTCCCCGCAGCGGACAATGGACGGCGTGGACGACTTCGAGCAGGCGTTGGGGCGGGTCCTCGCCGCCGGGGCCGCGGGGCGGGACGGTGACGCCGAGACCGACGGCGCGGCATCGGTACTGGCCGGCGCGGGGGAGCGGTGGGTCGACGTGGCCGCGGAGGCGTACGCGCGGATCCGGCAGCAGGCGCACGCACGCGGCTGGGAGGCCCCGGATCTGGTACGGATGGCCGGGCGCGAGCTGACACCGAGGCACCTCAGGCTGGCCGAGGGGCTGGAGCAGGGGCGCGACCTGGCGGAGTTCGTCGCGCGGGAGCGGCTGGACCGGTTCTCCGGGGCGACCGCCTTCGTGGAGGTGCTGCACCTTTACGCACGGCTGCCCCGTATCCCGGCGCTGACCGGTGGGGGGCCCGCGCCGGCCACTCCCGGCCAGGGCAAGGTGCTCGGGCGGATCAGGGCGCTGCTGGCCAAGGCCGAGTCGACCGGGTACCCCGAGGAGGCCGAGGCGCTGACGGCGAAGGCGCAGCACTTGATGGCCAGGCACAGCATCGACGCGGCCCTTGCGGCGGGCGGGCACACCGGTCCCGGCTCCCGGCGCATCGGCGTGGACCGGCCGTACGAGGGCGCCAAGGCCCTGCTGCTGGACGCCGTCGCCACCGCGAACCGCTGCGCGACCGTCTGGTCCGCCGACTTCGGCTTCTCCACGGTCGTCGGCCACGACGGCGACCTGGAAGCGGTCGAGCTGCTCTACACGTCCCTGCTGGTCCAGGCCGACCGCGCGCTGCACGGCGGCCGCGTCTCCCGCTCCCGCGACTTCCGGGAGTCCTTCCTGGTCGCCTACGCCTCCCGGATCCGGCAGCGCCTCACCGAGGCCGCCGGCGAGGAAGAGGCAGCCGGCACCCGTACCGCCCCCGACCTGCTCCCCGTCCTGGCGGCCCGCGACCTGGCCGTCCAGCGGGAGACCGAGCGCCTCTTCCCGGCCACCACCACCTCGCGCCTCAAGGGCCGCGACGCCGATGGCTGGGTCCAGGGCGAACGGGCCGCCGACCGCGCCCGGCTGTGACCGCCCGTACGCCCGGTCGCTAGACCTCGGCCAGTGGGTCCAGGGGGATGGCGCGGACCTGGCCCTCGATCAGGGCGCCCAGGCCGCGGACGGCGACCGTGTCGGGGTGGGGTGCGGTGTGGACGGGGATGCCCATGGCGTGGCGGAGCATGTGGTCGAGGCCGGGCATGTGGGCGCTGCCGCCGGCCAGCATGATGCCGCGGTCGGCGAGGTCGGCCACCAGGTCGGGCGGGGAGTGCCGCAGGACGCCGGTGATCGCGTCCCGTACGGCGGTCAGGGGCGCGTGCATGGCCTGCCGCAGGCCGTCCGTGCCGACCGCGACCGTACGGGCCAGGCCGCTGACCACGTCCCGGCCCTGGACCTCGATCGTGTCCGGCGCGCCGGCCGGGCCGGACAGCCTGCGGTGCAGCGGCCGTACCCCGTGGCTGGGCAGGATCAGCTCGTGCTCGTTGCGCAGATGGGCCACCACCGCGCGGTCGATCGCGTCGCCGCCGACCGCCACCGTCTCGGCGGCCACGATGGCGCCCAGCGACAGGATCGCCACGTGCGTCGTACCCGCCCCGCACACCACGATCATCGTGGCCTCGGGCTGTTCCACCGGCAGCCCGCAGCCCACCGCGGCGGCCAGCAGCGTGTCCACCAGCTCCACCTGCTTCGCGCCGAGCCCCAGCAGGGTCTCGGTCGCGGCCCGGCGGGCGGTCGGCTCGCTGCCGTGCGGCATGCACACCGCGGCCCGCAGCGTCCGCATGCCGCGCAGCATCAGCCGCAGCCGGCGGCGGCCGAGCTTGTTGCCGAGGATGTGCCGCAGCATCCGCTGGGCCATCCCGACGTCCACCACCACGCCGGCCGCGACCGGCCGGACCACCCGGATGTGGTCCGGGGTGCGCCCGGCCATGTGCTCCGCGCTGGCGCCCACGGCGATCAGCGCGCCGGTGCGCACGTCCACCGCGGCCACGCTCGGCTCGTCCACCACCAGGCCGCCGCCGCGTACGTACACCCGGGTCCGGGCGGCGCCCAGGTCGACGGCCACCGTGCAGCGGCGCAGCGCCTCCAGCGTCGGCGCGAGCGGCCCGGGCGGTTCCTGATGGCTCATGACGGCTCCCGAATGCGTCGGCTCGGCGGAACTCGGCGGAACACGACACAACAATTGACGCATTGTCGGATTTGGCGACCGATATTGCGCCGTCCGGGGCGCCACTGTCCGGGGAAAGGCACCCGTCCGGCGCAGGCGGCTACGCCTCCTCCAGCCGGAAGCCGACCTTCAGCCCCACCTGGTAGTGGCCGATCTCGCCGTTCTCGATGTGTCCGCGCACCTGCGTGATCTCGAACCAGTCCAGCTCGCGCAGGGTGCGCGAGGCACGCTGAATGCCGTTGCGGATCGCGGCGTCCACCCCGTCGGGGGAGGAGCCCACGATCTCGGTGACGCGGTAGGTGTGCTCGGACATGACCGGTCCTTTCGTCAGGTGCCCCCCGAATCGGTTCAGCGATGGGTCCAGTGATGGGTTCAGCGGCGGGTCAGTGATGGAAGGCCGTCGCCACGTTCTCCGGCCGGTTCAGCGGGTGCGGCTGGCGGCGCAGTTCGGGCAGCAGCCGGCGCAGGTCCTGGATGAGCAGGTGCGCCAGGTCCGAGGAGAAGCCGTTGCGGCAGACGAACCGCAGGACGGCCAGGTCCTGCCGGTTGGCGGGATAGGTGTACGCGGGCACCAGCCAGCCGTGCTCGCGCAGCCGCCGGGAGATGTCGAACACGTCGAAGGCCGTCACGTGCGGCGCGGTGGTGACCGCGAACACCGGCAGCTGGTCCCCCCGGCTGATCAGGCGGAAGTCCTCCTGGCCGGCGAAGAAGTCGGCGAGCTGGCCCGCCACGTCCCGGCTGGCCTGCTGCACCGCGCGGTAGCCGTCCTTGCCCAGCCGCAGGAAGGTGTAGTACTGCGCGACCACCTGGGCGCCGGGCCGGGAGAAGTTCAACGCGAAGGTCGGCATGTCGCCGCCCAGGTAGTTCACCCGGAAGACCAGCTCCTCCGGCAGCGCCTCGGTGTCGCGCCACAGCGCCCAGCCCACGCCCGGGTAGACCAGGCCGTACTTGTGGCCGGAGGTGTTGATCGAGGCCACCCGCGGCAGCCGGAAGTCCCACACCAGGTCCGGGTCGAGGAAGGGCGCGATCATCCCGCCGGAGGCGGCGTCCACGTGCACCGGGATGTGCACGCCGGTGCGTTCCTCGTACGCGTCCAGCGCCGCGCAGATCTCCGCGACCGGCTCGTAGGACCCGTCGAAGGTCGAGCCGAGGATCGCCACCACGCCGATGGTGTTCTCGTCGCACAGCGCCAGCGCCGCCTCGGCGTCCAGGTGCAGCCGGTCGCCGCTCATCGGCGCCAGCCGCGGCTCGACCTCCCAGAACGCGCAGAACTTCTCCCAGCACACCTGCACGTTGGCGCCCATCACCAGATTCGGCCGGGCGGTGGCCGGGTAGCCCGGGGTGCGCCGGGACCAGCGGCGCTTGAGCGCCATGCCGGCCAGCATGCACGCCTCGGAGGAGCCGGTGGTCGAACAGCCCACGACGGAGTCCGGGTCGGGCGCGTTCCACAGGTCGGCCAGCATCGCCACGCAGCGCCGCTCCAGCTCGGCGGTGCGCGGGTACTCGTCCTTGTCGATCATGTTCTTGTCGGCGCACTCCGCCATCAGGACACTGGCCTGCGGCTCCATCCAGGTGGTGACGAAGGTCGCCAGATTCAGCCGGGCGTTGCCGTCGAGCATCAGCTCGTCGTGCACGAGCTGGTACGCCGCCGAGGGCGCCATCGGCCCGTCCGGCAGCCGGTGCTGGGGCGGAGCGGCGGTCATGCCGCCGACCGGGTCGGCCTCCCCGTAGAACGGGTTCACGGCCACCTTGCGCTCCGTGCCCGACCCCTTGTGCAGCGACATTCCGTTCCGTCCTCTCCCGCCTGGCTTCCCGCTCGGCTTCCGCCGGCCGCACCGGCAGTGCGCCGTCCCGCTGGTCCTGCCCACCCGATCCGGGGTGTACGCCCCCGCGCTCACGCCGGCGCGCGGGCGCCGCTCACGCCCGCGCCAGGATCACCGCGGTGCCGTACGCGCAGACCTCGGTGCCCACGTCGGCCGCGTCCGTGACGTCGAAGCGCATCATGAGCACCGCGTTGGCGCCGCGCGCCCGGGCCTGGTCGACCAGGCGCTCCATGGCCTGGTTGCGGGTCTGCACCAGCGTCTTGGTCAGGCCCTTGAGCTCGCCGCCGATCATGGACTTCAGGCCCGCGCCGATCTGGCTGCCCAGGTGCCGGGAGCGCACGGTCAGGCCGAACACCTCGCCGATCACCCGCTCCACCCGGAAGCCCGGCGCGTCGTTGGTGGTGACGACCAGGACGTCCGCGCCCTGCGCCTGGCCGCCGCCGAAATCGTCGATGCTCATGTCCGCAGCCTGCCCGGGCCCGGGCCGGGGCGCACCCGTGACTACTCCAGTCGCGCGTGCCCCTGCGGCGCCGGGCAGATCCGGGTGCCCGTGTGGTCGAAGACGTACAGGTGCGCCAGGTCCACCAGCAGCGGGACCCGGTCGCCGCGCCGTACCCGGATGTCCGGGCCGGTCCGCACCACCAGGTCGCCGGTCTGCATCGCCGGCCCGTCCTGGCGGTCGGCCACCGGGAGGTTCGCCTGGTCGGTGTCGTGCGCGGCGCCGTTCGCCCCGCCGTGGCCGTTCACCCCGTTCTGACCGTTCGCGCCTGCCGCGCCGTGCGGTGCCGCGTGCGCGCCCGACGAGCCGCCTGAGGACTCGCGGTCCATCACCGTCGCCTGGATCCGCCGGGCCGCCTTCTGGGCCAGCTTGCCGAGCCCGCCCGAACCGTTCGCCGGCCGCTTGGTGCCCGGCCGGGTGTCCGCGACCGTCGGCCGGGGCGCCTCCAGCTCCGGCACCACCGCCGGGCGCGACCCGGTGTTGAGGTGCACCAGCGACTCGTGCCCCTGGTACTCCACGTGCTCCACGATTCCGCTGAGCACCACCTCGCCCGGCTGCGCCTGGCTGGGCTGGGCGATCCGTACCGCCTCCGAGCGCAGGCCCACGATGATCCGGCGGCCCTGCTGGATGCGCAGCAGCTGGTGGTCACGGCTCAGCGGCTCCGGGAGCCCGAGCCGCTGCCGCCCGAAGTCGATCCACATCCCGCCGCTGAGCGGGGCCAGCACGGTGGCCTGGAGGAGGTTGATCCGCGGGGTGCCGACGAAGGCCGCCACGAACACGTTCTCCGGCAGGTGATACGCCTCACGCGGGGTGGAGACCTGCTGGAGCACCCCGCTGCGCATGATCGCCACCCGGTCGCCCAGCGACATCGCCTCGGCCTGGTCGTGCGTGACGTACACCGTGGTCACGCCCATGCCGCGGGTCAGCCGGGCTATCTCGGCCCGCAGGTGCGCGCGCAGCTTGGCGTCGAGGTTGGACAGCGGCTCGTCCATCAGGAACACCGACGGGTGCCGGGAGATCGCCCGCCCCATCGCCACCCGCTGCCGCTCGCCGCCGGAGAGCTGCCCCGGGTAGCGGTCCAGGATCTCCTCGATGCCCAGGATCCGCGCCGTCTCGTCCACCCGCGGCCCGTGCTCCGCGCCGGGCATCTCGAAGCGCAGCGGGAAGCCGATGTTCTCCCGGCTGGTCATGCTCGGATACAGGGCGAAGTTCTGGAAGACCATGGCCATCTTGCGGTCGCCGGGGGCCAGGTCGTTGGAGTATTCGCCGTCCAGCAGCAGTTCGCCGGTCGTGATGTCCTCAAGACCGGCGATCATGCGGAGCACGGTGGACTTCCCGCACCCCGAAGGGCCGAGCAGCACCAGGAACTCCCCAGGAGCGATGTCGAGCGAGAACCTGTCCACGGCCGGCTGCGGCTGCTTCGGGTAGTACTTGGACACTTCGTGCAGTGTGATGGCGCGAGTCATAACGGGAGCCGCCAGGTTGGTCGGACATGGTGACGGGGCACGTGGGGGGAGCTCCGGGGTCGTACGGGGCGTGCGGGGGGCGAAAAAGGGGGCTGCTGGTGGGGTGAACGGGACATGAAGACGCTGCTGGGGGAGAGGGTGACGGAATACGTGCGGTGCCGCGCGGGTGACGCTGCGGAGAAGGTAGTCCACTCCTTGCAGGTTGCGGAACGTTTGTGTCAACAACGCATTGATACTTTTGGACCGTGACGAACCTCGCGCTGGGCCCGAGCTGGCTCAACCCGGATCATCTGATCAACACGTACGGTCTGTGGGGCGTCCTGCTCGTCGTCTTCGCCGAGTCGGGGCTGCTGATCGGCTTCTTCCTGCCCGGCGACTCCCTGCTGTTCACGACCGGTCTGCTGGTGGCCTCCGGCACCCTGCACCGGCCGCTGGCACTGGTGGCCGTCTCCATCGCGGTGGCCGCGGTGGCCGGGGAGCAGGTCGGCTACCTGTTCGGGCGCAAGGTCGGCCCCTCCCTGTTCCGGCGGCCGAATTCCCGGCTGTTCAAGGCGGAGAACGTGGAGAAGGCGCACGCCTTCTTCGAGCACCACGGGCCCAAGGCGATCGTCATGGCGTGCTTCGTGCCGGTGGTCCGTACCTTCACCCCGATCGTCGCCGGGGTCAGCCGGATGAGCTACCGCACCTTCGCCACGTACAACGTGCTGGGCGGCACCCTGTGGGGCGCCGGCGTCACCGTGCTCGGCTACTGGCTGGGCCAGATCGACTTCGTGCACAAGAACATCGAGGCCATGCTCGTCCTGGTGGTGCTGATCTCGGTGCTGCCGCTGGTCGTCGAGTACCTGCGCTCCCGCCGCAAGGGCGAAGCCGCCGCCTCCGCCGAGCGGCCCGCCACCGACCACGACGCGATGTCCAACCCCATGGGCAATGCCCCCCGCCCCGGCGGCGGCCGGCACCGGGCCCAGAAGCGCTGATCCCTTGAGCACGCACGACTCCGCCGCGATACCCGACGGCCCGGACCCCCGCAACGGCGGCGGCCCGGCCCGCCGTAACGATTCCGCGGGCGGAGCGGTCGGTCCGGCCGGCCCGGGCGACCGGGACGCGGCGCGGGAGCGCATGCGCTCGGCGTTCACCCCGCCGGAGGGCATACCCCTGGTCGTCCTGCCGCCGGAGGACGCGCGCTGGCAGGACCGGATGCGGGCCATGATCCGGCTGCCGGCCACCGAACGGCCCGCCCCGGCCGGACGCGGCGAGGGCACCCCCGCGCTGTCCGCGCCGCGCGTCCTCGACCTCACCCTGCGCATCGGCGACCTGCTGCTGTCCGGCGGCGAGGGCGCCGAGGACGTGGAGGCCGCGATGCTCGGCGTCGCCTACGCCTACGGCCTGGCCCGCGTCGAGCCCAACGTCACCTTCACCCTGCTGGGCATCTCCTACCAGCCGTCGCTGACCGAACCGCCGCTGACCATGAGCCGTACCGTCCGCCGGCGCGGCACCGACTACACCCGGCTCGCGGCCGTCTTCCAGCTCGTCGACTCGATCACCGAGCACGAGACCACGCTCGAGGACGCGTACCGACGGCTCGCCGACATCCGGCGCAACCGGCACCCGTACAACTCCTGGGTGCTCACCGGCGCCGCCGGCCTGCTCGCGGGCGGCGCCAGCACCCTGGTCGGCGGCAACCCGGTGATCTTCCTGGCCGCGGCCCTCGCCGCCATGCTCGGCGACCGCCTGGCCTGGCTGTGCGCCGGGCGCGGACTGCCCGAGTTCTACCAGTTCGCCGTCGCCGCGATGCCGGCCGCCGCCATGGGCGTGCTCATCGACCGGTACGCGCACTGGATCCCCGGCGCCACCGGAGTGCAGTCCTCCGCCGTGATCACCGGTGGCCTGTTCGCCCTGCTGCCCGGCCGCGCCCTCGTCGCCGCCGTCCAGGACGGCCTGACCGGCTTCTACATCACCGCCTCGGCCCGCCTGCTCGAAGTGGTCTACCTCATCGTCGGCATCGTCATCGGCGTCACCCTCATCCTCTACGCCGGCCTCGCCCTCGGCGCCCAGCTCAACCCCGACCAGGCGCTGCGCACCTACGACCACCCCTGGGTCCAGCTTCTCGCCTCCATGGCGCTGACCCTGGCCTTCGCCGTCCTCCTCCAGTGCGAACGCGCCGTCCTTCCGCTCGCCACCCTCAACGGCGGCGTCGCCTGGACCGTCTACGGCGTCCTGCACCAGCAGGCCCACGGCAACCAGGTCGCCTCCACCGCCGCCGCGGCCGGCCTCGTCGGCCTCTTCGGCCAGCTCATGGCCCGCTACCGCTACGTGTCCGTCCTCCCCTACGTCACCGCCGCCATCGGCCCGCTCCTCCCGGGTTCCGCCGTCTACTTCGGGCTCCTCGCCCTCACCCAGCACCACACCTCGCAGGGCGCGACCCAGCTCACGAAGGCGGCCGCCCTCGCGATGGCCATCGCGATCGGCGTCAACCTCGGCAATGAGGTCGCGCGTCTCGCGCTGAGGGCACCCGGTCCGCCCGGGCCACGGCGTGCGGCGAAACGTACCCGCGGCTTCTAGCGGGCGGCTCCTCCGGGGTGCGGGTCGTTTTCCGCCCGGAGGGGTTGTTGCTGTCGTGCCCGGACCTTCTGTCCGTGCGTGGCTGATCGCGCAGTTCCCCGCGCCCCTGATGGTTGCCGCCCGCGGCAGGGGCGCCCCGAAGGGGCGCGGGGTCCCCCAGACTCCGTCCGGGGGTGCCCCCGGCGCGAGAAACCCATCACCGGGCCGAAGGCCGGGAGACCAGCGCAACCACCCCTCCCGGGCGGAAAAGGGACCCGCACGCGCGGCGAACCGCGCTCAGGAGCCGGCGAGGGCCGTGGCCAGCCGGTCGAGGGCCGACTGCGCGGCTGAAGGGTCAGGCGCCCCCTGCGTCATGAAAGAAAAGGCGAGGAGCCGGCCCTCGGGGGTGACCGTGGTGCCGGCGATCGTATTCGTACCGGTGAGGGTGCCGGTTTTGGCGTGGACGACGCCGGCGCCGGGGGTGGCGCGGAAGCGGGAGGAGAGCGTGCCGGTGAAGCCGGCGACGGGCAGGCCCGTGAGGACCGGGCGGAGCTCGGGGTGGTCGGGGGCGGCGGCCAGGGCGAGGACGCGGGCCAGGATCTGGGGGGAGAGGCGGTCGCGGTGGTCGAGGCCGCTGCCGTCGGTGAAGACGGCGCCGGTGAGGGGGACGCCGTACCGGCCGAGGACCCGCCGTACCGCCTGGGCGCCGCCGGCGAACGTGGCCGGGAGGCCCAGCGCGCGGGCCGTCTGCCGGACCAGGGCCTCGGCCAGGTCGTTGTCGCTGTTGGTGAGCATGCGCTCGACCAGGTCGGACAGTGCGGCCGACTGCTGGGTCGCGAGGACGGTGCCGCCCTTGCCGCTGCCGGGCTCCGGCTCGTCCCGCACGGTGACGCCGTGGCCGGCCAGCAGGCTCGCGAAGGACGCGGCCGCGGAGGCCGCCGGGTCCTGGGCACGGGGGGCCGGGCCGCTCGAGCTGTTGTCGAGCCGGCCCTCGTCCGCCATGAGGGCGGTCACCGGCGCGAGGTTGTCGTTGTAGCCGATGGTGTGGAGCGCGGGTGCGCCGAACCACGAGGTGTCGTAGGTCAGGGTGACCGTACGCGTGCCGCCGGACTTGAGGGCGGCGGCGGTGTCGGCGGCGAGCTGCGTCAGGTCCAGCGTGGGGTCGCCGCCGCCCACCAGGACGATCCGGCCGGGACCGGTGGAGACCACGGAGGTGGTCAGCCGGTGGTCGGGGCCGAGCACGCCGAGCGCGGCGACCGCGGTGGCGAGCTTGGTGGTGGAGGCCGGGGTGGTGGCGGTGGCCGGATCGTGCCCGTACAGCAGCCGGCCGCCGGCCACGTCGATCACCGCGCCGGTGGTCAACGGGCCGAGGCCCGGGGCCGACATCAGCGGATTCAGGCGGGGGGCGAGCGGTGGGGCGGTGCCGGTGCCGCCGGCCGACGCCGGGACCAGCACCGGCGCGGCGGCCCGCGCGGGCGGCAGCGCCCAGGCCGCGGGACCGGCGCCGTGCCCCGGGGCCGCGTGGGCGCCGCCCGCCGGGCGGTCCAGCCGCCGGTCCCGGGCGGCGGCGTACGCCCGCTCGGCCGTACGCTGTCCTGACTCCCACGGACCGGCGGTGGCCACCGCCCCGACGGCCACCGCCAGACCTATCGCGGCCGACCCCGCGACGATCGGCCACGTCCTGCCCACGGGCACCGGCAACCAGCCCCTTTCGCAACCACTCGTGTGCGTGGGAGACACTTAATCACCCGCAGTACGCGCTGATCATGGAGGAGTAGGGCCTTGGAGTTCGACGTCACGATCGAGATCCCTAAGGGTTCGCGGAACAAGTACGAGGTGGACCACGAAACCGGGCGGATCCGGCTGGACCGCAGGCTCTTCACCTCGACCAGCTACCCGGCCGACTACGGCTTCGTCGAGAACACCCTCGGCGAGGACGGCGACCCCCTGGACGCCCTGGTCCTCCTCGACGAGCCCACCTTCCCGGGCTGCCTCATCACCTGCCGCGCGATCGGCATGTTCCGCATGACCGACGAGGCCGGCGGCGACGACAAGGTCCTCTGCGTGCCCGCCTCCGACCCCCGCGTGGAGCACCTGCGCGACATCCACCACGTCTCCGAGTTCGACCGCCTCGAGATCCAGCACTTCTTCGAGGTCTACAAGGACCTCGAGCCCGGCAAGTCCGTCGAGGGCGCCGACTGGGTCGGCCGCGCCGAAGCCGAGGCCGAGATCGAGGAGAGCTTCCGCCGCCTCAAGGAGCGCGGCTCTCACTGATCCCCCCGGGCTCGCCCTCCCCGCCTCCGCCCCGCCCTCCCGGCTTGGACCCGCCCAACTCGTCCTTCGCCGGGCGGGCGGGGCGTTTCCTTTGCGGACCTTGGTGGGGTTCCGGCGGCTCGTTCCGGCCGTTCCGGCCGGTGGTCCGGACACGACAGCAACTGCCCCTTCGGGCCGGTGACGACCCGCGCCATGGAATGGGGCTGGTCGCGCAGTTCCCCGCGCCCCTGGGTATCCCCGGCGAGCCCCGCGTCCCAGCCGCGGCCGCCAAAGCACTGCCCGAGCAAAATCCCAGCCCGCCAGGCGTTCGAGGGCAGAGGGATGCACGACCCGCACCAAAACTGAGCCCGCCCGGCGATTGAGGGCAGAGGGATGCACGACCCGCACCAAAACTGAGCCCGCCAGGCGTTTGAGGGCAGAGGGATGCACGACCCGTACCAAAACTGAGCCCGCCCGGCGATTGAGGGCGCAAAGCCCAAGCCGGGAAGAGGGCGAGGCAGCGGGCGGAGGGGAGGCGTAATCGAGGTGGAACCCCCAAAGCGGGAGCGGCACCGTACCGTGAAAGCATGACGAGCATCGGTGGAACCGACATGGTCGACTGGAACCTCGCCGTGGCGACCGCGCAGCGGCTGACCCGGCCCGGCCCGGAGGTGAGCCGGGACGAGGCACGCGCGATCGTCGCCGAGCTGCGCCGGCACGCGCAGGACTCCGAGGGGCACGTCAGGTCGTACACGAAGATGTACGGCGACGCCGAGCCGAGCCCGCACGGCACCCCGGTGCTGATCGTGGACCGCCCCGGCTGGGTGAAGGCGAACGTCGCCGGCTTCCGGGAGATCCTGAAGCCGCTGCTCGGCAAGATGCAGGCCCGCCGCCCGGGCGGCCCCGGCGGCGCGGTGCTGGGCACCGTCGGCGGCAAGGTCACCGGCGTCGAGGTCGGCATGCTGCTGAGCTTCCTGTCCTCGCGGGTGCTGGGCCAGTACGAGACCTTCGCCCCGCCGACCCGCGACATGCCGGCCGGCCCGGTCAAGCCCGGCCCCGGCGAGTCCAAGGCGGGCCGGCTGCTCCTGGTCGCCCCCAACATCGTGCACGTGGAGCGCGAGCTCGACGTGGACCCGCACGACTTCCGGCTGTGGGTGTGCCTGCACGAGGAGACCCACCGCACCCAGTTCTCCGCGGTGCCCTGGCTGCGGGACCACATCGAGGGCGAGATCCAGACCTTCCTCGGCGAGACCGACCTGGACGCCTCGACGGTGATCGAGCGGTTCCGCGAGGCCGTGCAGTCCTTCACCGGCTCCGGCCGGGACGCCGGCGACGGCGACGAGGACGGCCGCAGCCTGGTGGACCTGGTGCAGACCCCCACCCAGCGCGAGGTGCTGGGCCGGCTGACCGCGGTGATGTCGCTGCTGGAGGGGCACGCCGACTACGTGATGGACGGCGTCGGGCCCGACGTCGTACCGACCGTCGCCGAGATCCGGGAGAAGTTCACCCAGCGCCGGGCCAGCGGCGCCGGGCGGCTCGACCAGGCGCTGCGCCGGCTGCTGGGCCTGGACGCCAAGCTGCGCCAGTACCGCGACGGCGAGCGTTTCGTGCGGGCCGTGGTCGACGAGGCCGGCATGGACGGCTTCAACCGGGTGTGGACCTCGCCCAACACCCTGCCCACCAAGGCCGAGATCGCCAAACCCGCGGACTGGATCGCGCGGGTGCACAGCCGCGGCGACGGGTGACCTCAACACCCACCCGGTTCACCCGTCCGAGGGACCGCTGCGCGGGGTGACGCGTGCGATGCTCGGGTAAGGCGCGGGCTTCTGTCACCATCTGAACACCCTGCGTCATCGCCCCGAGCCCAGCGCAGCACCCGCAGCACCCACGATTCCGCCAGGAGGGAACCGGACATGGGACCCCACCCCACGGTCGCGGCGATACGTCTGGCCGTCCGCCGCGTCCTGCACGACGTGCTCACCACGTCCGCCGACCCGCACCCGCTGGTGCTCGCCGCGTGCAGCGGCGGCGCCGACTCCATGGCGCTGGCCGCCGCGCTCGCCTTCGAGGCCCCCCGGCTCGGCGTGCGGGCCGGCGCGGTCACCGTCGACCACGGCCTGCAGGCCGGCTCCGACGTCCGGGCCCGCGAGGTCGCCGACCGGCTGTGCGCGCTCGGCCTGGACCCGGTCGACGCGGTCGGTGTCACCGTCGGCCGCCAGGGCGGCCCCGAGGCCGCCGCCCGCGACGCGCGGTACGCCGCGCTGGACGCCACCGCCGAGCGCCGCGGCGCCGCCGCCGTCCTGCTCGGCCACACCAGGGACGATCAGGCAGAAACGGTGCTGCTGGGCCTGGCCCGCGGCTCCGGCATCCGTTCGCTGTCCGGGATGGCCGCCGTCTCCGGCGTCGGCGGCCGCTACCGCCGCCCCTTCCTGCTGCTGGACCGCGACACCGTACGCCGGGGCTGCCTGGCCCAGGGGATCACCGTCTGGGAGGACCCGCACAACCACGACCCGGCGTACACCCGCTCCCGGGTCCGCCACGAGGCGCTGCCGGTGCTGGAGAAGTCGCTCGGCAAGGGCGTGGTCGAGGCGCTGGCCCGTACCGCGCAGCTATCCCGGGACGACGCCGACGCGCTGGACCAGTGGGCCGCCGACGCCCAGGGCGAGGCCGCCTGCGAGGACGGCAGCCTGGACGTGGCCCGGCTGCACACCCTGCCGCCCGCGGTGCGCCGCCGGGTGATCCGGCGGGCCGCGGTCGCCGCCGGCTCCCCGCCGGGCTTCCTGTTCGCCCGGCACATCGAGGAGGTGGACCGGCTGGTCACCGGCTGGCGCGGGCAGAAGGCCATCAACCTGCCCGGGGGCGTCGCCGCCTTGAGGTCGAATGGCAGACTGTTCTTCACGCCGTCGTAGACCTTGAGGATGTACCGCGCAGTGAACGAGATCGACATGGGTGCCGAGCTGGAGAAGGTGCTCATCACCAAGGCAGAGATCGACGCGAAGCTGCTGGAGCTGGCCGCCGAGATCGACCGGGACTACGCGGGCAAGGACCTGCTGATCGTGGGTGTGCTGAAGGGCGCCGTGATGGTGATGGCCGACCTGGCCCGCGCCCTGTCCTCGCGTGTCACCATGGACTGGATGGCGGTGTCCTCCTACGGAGCCGGTACCAAGTCCTCCGGAGTGGTCCGCATCCTCAAGGACCTGGACACCGACATCGCCGGCCGGGACGTCCTCATCGTCGAGGACATCATCGACTCCGGGCTGACGCTGTCCTGGCTGATCAGCAACCTGGGCTCGCGCGGCCCGGCCTCGCTGGAGGTGTGCACGCTGCTGCGCAAGCCGGAGGCGGCCAAGGTGGAGATCGACGTCAAGTACACCGGTTTCGACATCCCCAACGAGTTCGTGGTCGGCTACGGCCTGGACTACGCGGAGAAGTACCGCAACCTGCCGTTCGTGGGCACCCTTGCCCCGCACGTCTACGGCGGCTGAGGCCGGGGGGAACCCTTCCCGGTTTCCCGGCGTTGGAGCAGGGGAAAGCGGGTTTGTTAACGGTCTGCGGCAACCTCGGGTGACAATGCTGGGGTACGGTCCGAAGGTCGGGTCAATACACCGGATGCACGCGCGGCCGACCGGACGCGGTGCCTCACAGTGGCAGGAGGGACGGGGCGTGATCGCCCCGCATGGATGGACGTGAAGCGCTATTTCCGTGGGCCAGTCATGTGGATCGTGCTGGCTGTCCTCGCCGTGGTCGTGTTGATGCAGGTCGTCGGGTCCGGCGGCGGCTACAAGACGGTTGACACCGGCGTGGTCATCAATGCGATCGAGACCAACAAGGCCGACAACGCCCAGCTCACCACAGGCGACGACAACTCCGTCAAGGTGCAGCTCAAGGACGGCATCAAGATCGAGGGCAGCAGCAAGATCCGCGCGTCCTACATCGGCGATCAGCAGGGCTCCAACATCGCCACGACGCTGCAGAACATCGAGAACGGCAAGGTTCCGGGCGTCTCCCTCCCCGGTCACTACACCGTCTCGCAGTCCAAGCAGAACGCCTTCGTCGGCATCCTGCTGTCGCTGCTGCCGTTCGTCCTGATCGTCGTGGTCTTCCTCTTCCTGATGAACCAGATGCAGGGCGGCGGTTCGCGCGTCATGCAGTTCGGGAAGTCCAAGGCCAAGCTGATCACCAAGGACACCCCCAAGACCACCTTCGCCGACGTGGCCGGCTGCGACGAGGCGGTGGAGGAGCTCCAGGAGATCAAGGAGTTCCTGCAGGAGCCCGCCAAGTTCCAGGCCGTCGGCGCCAAGATCCCCAAGGGCGTGCTGCTCTACGGCCGCCCCGGCACCGGCAAGACCCTGCTGGCCCGGGCCGTGGCCGGCGAGGCGGGCGTGCCGTTCTACTCGATCTCCGGCTCGGACTTCGTCGAGATGTTCGTCGGCGTCGGCGCCAGCCGGGTCCGCGACCTGTTCGAGCAGGCCAAGGCGAACGCCCCGGCGATCGTCTTCGTGGACGAGATCGACGCCGTCGGCCGGCACCGCGGCGCGGGCCTCGGTGGCGGTCACGACGAGCGTGAGCAGACCCTCAACCAGCTGCTGGTCGAGATGGACGGCTTCGACGTCAAGGGCGGTGTGATCCTGATCGCGGCCACCAACCGGCCCGACATCCTGGACCCGGCGCTGCTGCGTCCGGGCCGCTTCGACCGGCAGATCGCGGTGGACCCGCCGGACCTCCAGGGCCGCCTGGAGATCCTGAAGGTGCACCAGAAGGGCAAGCCGATCGCCCCGGACGTCGACCTGATGGCCGTCGCCCGCCGCACCCCCGGCTTCACCGGCGCCGACCTGAGCAACGTGCTCAACGAGGCCGCCCTGCTGACCGCCCGCAGCGACGGGAAGCTGATCGACAACGGCACGCTGGACGAGGCCATCGACCGCGTGGTGGCCGGTCCGCAGAAGCGCACCCGGATCATGTCGGACAAGGAGAAGAAGATCACCGCGTACCACGAGGGCGGGCACGCCCTGGTCGCGGCGGCCTCGCCGAGTTCCGACCCGGTCCACAAGGTGACGATCCTCTCCCGCGGCCGCGCCCTGGGCTACACCATGGTGCTGCCCGACGAGGACAAGTACTCCACCACGCGCAACGAGATGCTCGACCAGCTCGCGTACATGATGGGCGGCCGGGCCGCGGAGGAGCTCGTCTTCCACGATCCGACCACCGGCGCCTCCAACGACATCGAGAAGGCCACCGCGACCGCCCGCTCCATGGTCACGCAGTACGGCATGACCGAGCGGCTGGGCGCGATCAAGTTCGGCTCCGACCAGTCCGAGCCGTTCCTGGGCCGTGAGATGGGTCACCAGCGCGACTACTCCGAGGAGGTCGCCGGGCTGGTCGACGAGGAGGTCAAGAAGCTCATCGAGACGGCGCACAACGAGGCCTGGGAGATCCTGGTCGAGAACCGCGACGTCCTGGACAACCTCGTGCTGGCGCTGCTGGAGAAGGAGACGCTGAACAAGCAGGAGATCGCCGAGATCTTCGCGCCTGTCGTCAAGCGTCCGCCGCGTCCGGCCTGGACGGGCTCCGCCCGGCGGGCCCCCTCCACCCGGCCGCCGGTGCTCTCGCCGAAGGAGCTGGCGCTGACCAACGGCTCCCAGCCCGCCAACGGCAGTGCCCGTCCCACGGTCTCCACCACCAAGCCCGGTGCCGAGCCGGTGGAACTGCCCGAGGACGGTCGGGGAGAGAGCTGAATCACCCGAAACATCGCAGGTCCGGGCGATACCGGAATGCAGTTCGCGGCCCCAGGGTTCTAGCCTTGGGGCCGCGGTCGTGCAAGGGACCGTGCGCTTGCACAGCAGGAGGACGAGACAGCCATGACCGATCCCGTGACGCTCATCGGTGACGGACCCGCCGGCGAGTTCGACGAAAAGCGAGCCGAGGCCGCGATCCGTGAGCTGCTCTACGCGGTCGGGGAGGACCCGGACCGGGAGGGCCTGCGGGAGACCCCGGCGCGGGTCGCCCGCGCGTACCGGGAGATATTCTCCGGGCTGTGGCAGTCCCCCGAGGACGTCCTGACCACCACCTTCGACCTCGGCCACGACGAGATGGTGCTGGTGAAGGACATCGAGGTGATGTCGTCCTGCGAGCACCACCTGGTGCCCTTCGTCGGTGTGGCGCATGTCGGCTACATCCCGGCCGTCTCCGGCAAGATCACCGGGCTGTCCAAGCTGGCCCGCCTGGTCGACGTCTACGCCCGCCGCCCGCAGGTGCAGGAGCGGCTGACCACGCAGATCGCCGACGCCCTGATGCGGATCCTCGAGCCGCGCGGCGTGATCGTCGTCGTGGAGTGCGAGCACATGTGCATGACCATGCGCGGAGTGCGCAAGCAGGGCGCCAAGACCATCACCTCGGCCGTCCGCGGGCAGCTCCGCGACCCCGCCACCCGGGCCGAGGCGATGAGCCTGATCATCGGCCGCTCCTGAGGCCGTAACCGCTCCTGAGGCCACCGCGGCCCGGCGGCGTAAGGCGGCCCGGAACCGTACCGGCACGGCGGTCAGGGCGACAGGTGCCCGGCCAGCCACTGCATCGCCGGCGGTATCTCCCGCGACCAGGTGCCGAAGTTGTGGCCGCCACTGGGCAGGATGATCGAGGAGACCCGGGTCGGGCCCTTGACCTGGGCGATGAAGCGCAAGGTGGCGCGGTAGTTCTTCTCGCCCTTGCGGCTGCTGGTCACCAGCAGGCTCACCTTCGGCTGCGGCAGGTTGCGCAGCCGCCAGACCAGGTCGTTCTGCTCCCGGACCGCCTTGCTGCCGCCGAACAGGTCGCCGGTGGTGGCGTCCTTGGGCGCCGCGTAGTCCCCGGACAGCGCGACCGCCGTGGAGAAGTCCTGCGGCTCCTGCAGGGCCAGCTTCAGGGCGCAGTAGCCACCGGTGGAGTCGCCGATCACGCCCCAGCTCGCCCCCGTGGCACCGATCCGGTAGCGGGCGGACAGCGCCGCCCGCAGGTCGGTGGCGAAGAACGTCTCGGTCTGCGGGCCGCGCGGCACGTTCATGCACTCGGTGTCCCGCGGCGGCACCACGGTGGGCCGCAGCATCACCAGCACCATCGGCTGCGCCCGCCCGCCCCGCACCTGGCCGGCCGCGACCTCGGGGTAGTGCATCTTCTTGAACAGCGCCTCGGCGGTGCCCGGGTAGCCGGTGAGCACCACGGCGGCCGGGAAGCGGCGCTGCGGCTGCTGGAAGTACTGCGGCGGCAGGTACACGTACGCGGTCGAGCTGATCCCCGACGCGCGCCCGTACACCACCACCTTCTGGATCTGGCCGCCGGTCATCGGCACCCCGCCGCCGGGCACGTTCACCTGGAGCGCGGAGATCATCCGTACCGAGGTGTCGCCGCTCGCGTGGTCCACGATCACGCCCGGGGTGGTGTTCTGGCCGAACAGGTCGGCCCAGGAGGCGTAGAAGCCGAAGGAGTAGTTCGCCCACAGCGCCAGCGCCGCGATCAGGGAGAGCTGCGTGCCCAGCAGCACCCCGACCCGGCTCAGCACCGGGACGACCCCGCGGCGGGACAGCCTCGGCCACAGCCAGACCGTCAGCCCGAACAGCACTGTCGCGAGGACGAATGCCAGGAGCAGCACCTTCTTGCTCGTGAGACCCATGTCGGCAGGTGTACTTTCCGTGTCGCGCCCACTTGCGCCCTCGGGGAGGGAACCCGGTGGCCCGGGTAGCCGTCCTAGAGGGCGCAATTCTTCCTACTGGAGCAGATTGCGGGCAGTTCCCCGGAAAACCCGTGATTCCGCTGATGCTGGATTTTGGTGACCGATGTCTGTACAGGTAGAGGGCGAAAGCCTGGTCCGGGTTCCGTGGGCGGTCGCACATGTCCGCTGACCGCGCCTGCGGCCGCCGGCGCAACCGGTGGTTGCTCAAGCCCTCCGCCGTACCCGCGATCATGGGCACCGGCGCCGCCGTGATCGGCCTGCTGGACGTGGTGGGCGCGGTCTTCCCCGCCTTCCGCAACGGCCGGATGCACCACATGGCCGCCGTCTTCCCCGGCACGGTCAGCTCGCTGGCCGCCGCCACCTCGGTCGTCACCGGCATCCTGCTGCTGATGCTGGCGCACGCCCTCAAGCGCGGGAAGCAGCGCGCCTGGTGGGCGACCGTGGTGCTGCTGCCGGTCGGCGCGGCCACCCAGATCGTCTACCGCCACTCGATCTTCGGCGTGATCGTCTCGCTCGGCCTGCTGGCGCTGCTGCTGGTCCACCGCGATCAGTTCACCGCGCTCGGCGACCCGCGCACCCGCTGGCGGGCCGCGGCCAACTTCGTCGGCCTGAGCGCCTTCGCGTTCGCCCTGGGCCTGGTCATCACCAGTGCCCACCCGGCCTCCGAGCGCGGCACCCCGAGCTTCCTGGACCGCTGCCAGCACGTGCTGTACGGCCTGTTCGGCGTGGTCGGCCCGGTGCAGTACACCAGCGACCGGGTCAACGACATGGTCGCCTACTCCCTCGGCGGCCTCGGCCTGCTGATCGCCTGCTCCACCGGCTACCTGCTGCTGCGCCCGGCCCGCCCGGTCGCCGAGCTCAGCGAGGCCGAGGAGGAGCGGCTGCGCGCCCTGCTGGCCCGGCACGGCCGCCGCGACTCGCTCGGCCACTTCGCGCTGCGCCGCGACAAGTCCGTGGTGTTCTCGACCAGCGGCAAGGCCGCGGTCTGCTACCGGGTGCTGTCCGGGGTGATGCTGGCCGGCGGCGACCCGATCGGCGACGTGGAGGCCTGGCCCGGCGCGATCGAGCAGTTCATGGACCTGGCCCGGGCGCACGCCTGGCTGCCGGCCGTTGTCGGGTGCAGCGAGACCGGCGGCGAGGTGTGGACCCGTGAGACCGGCCTGGACGCCCTGGAACTCGGCGACGAGGCGATCGTGCGGACCGCGGACTTCACCCTGGAGGGCCGCGCGATGCGCAACGTCCGCCAGATGGTCAAGCGCATCGAGCGCTCCGGCTACGAGACCCGGGTCCGCCGGGTGCGCGAGCTCACCGAGAACGAGAGGCAAGCGGTGCGCCTGGCCGCCGACGCCTGGCGCGGCACCGACACCGAACGCGGCTTCTCCATGGCGCTGGGCCGGTTCGGCGAGGAGGCCGACGGCGACTGCGTGGTGGTCACCGCCCACAAGGAGCGCGAGCCCGGCGCCCCGCACCCCGAGCTCGGCGACCTGCGGGCCGTACTGCACTTCGTGCCCTGGGGCGAGGACGGCATGTCGCTGGAACTGATGCGCCGCGACCGCGCCGCCGACCCGGGCCTGAACGAGCTGCTGATCGTCGCCGCCCTGCGCGGCGCGCCCGAACTGGGCGTCGCCCGGGTCTCGCTGAACTTCGCGATGTTCCGCTCCGCGCTGGCCCGCGGCGAGCGGATCGGCGCGGGACCGGTACTGCGCACCTGGCGCGGCCTGCTGGTCTTCCTCTCCCGCTGGTTCCAGATCGAGTCGCTGTACAAGTTCAACGCCAAGTTCCAGCCCGAGTGGGTGCCGCGCTTCCTGGTCTTCCCCAACTCCCGCGACCTGCCCCGGATCGGCTTCGCGATCATGCAGGCGGAAGGATTCGTCACCCTGTCCCTGCCGCTGCCCGCCGCCGTCCAGCGGTTCCTGCCCGGCCGGGCCTCGCGGGCCCCGCACCGGCAGGGCGCCGGGTACGCGGCGGCGCCGACGCCGGCCGAGGAGGAGGACCCGCACGAGGAAAGCCGGGTCGCCTGACCCGTAGGCTGGCCCTATGAGCCCTACGAGTACGGCACCGGGCCGGATCCGGCCGCAGGGGCTGCCGGACTGGGACCGCTGCGCGGTCATGGGCGTGGTGAACGTCACGCCCGACTCCTTCTCCGACGGCGGCCGGTGGTTCGACCGGGAGCTCGCCGTCAAACACGGCCTGGACCTGGTGGCGCAGGGCGCGGACCTGGTGGACGTCGGCGGCGAGTCCACCCGGCCCGGCGCCACCCGGGTGGACGAGGCCGAGGAACTGCGCCGGGTGGTGCCCGTGGTCCGCGAGCTGGCCGCGGCCGGCGTCCTGGTCAGCGTGGACACCATGCGCGCCACGGTCGCCGAGCAGGCGATAGAGGCCGGTGCCCGGCTGGTCAACGACGTCAGCGGCGGCCTGTCCGACCCCGCGATGGTCCCGCTGGTCGCCGCCGCGCACGTCCCGTTCGTGGTCATGCACTGGCGCGGCCGGAGCATCGACATGAACAACCGCGCCGTCTACGACGACGTCCTCGCCGAAGTGCTGGCCGAACTGCGGGCCGGCTTGGACCGCGCGGTGGCCGGCGGCATCGACCCGGACCGGATCGTGCTCGACCCGGGCCTGGGCTTCGCCAAGAACGCCGAGCACGACCTGACCCTGCTGGCCCACCTGGGCGAGCTGCGCCGCCTCGGCCGGCCGCTGCTGGTCGCCGCCTCCCGCAAGCGGTTCCTGGGCCGGGTCCTGGCCGGCGAGGCCGGCGACCCGCCCCCGGCCAGGGAACGCGACGCGGCCACCGCCGCCGTCACCGCGATCGCCGCCCACGAGGGCGCCTGGGCGGTGCGCGTCCACGAGGTGCACGCCAGCGCCGACGCCGTACGGGTGGCGCGCGCGATCCAGGCCCGGGAGGAGACCCCGTGACCGCCCAGACCGCGGAGACGCGGGCCGTCGAGGCGGCCAACCAGGCGTTCTACGACGCGGTGGAGACCTCCGACCTGGACGCCCTGGAGAACATCGTGCTGACCGGGCCGCTCGCCGAGTCGGTCAGCGTGGTGCACCCCGGCTGGCCGGTGCTGCGCGGCCGCGGCGAGGTCATGCGCTCGTACGCGCTGATCATGGCCAGCACCGACTACATCCAGTTCTTCCTCACCGATGTCGAGGTCGCCGTGGACGGCGACACCGCGCTGGTGACCTGCACCGAGAACATCCTCACCGGCGGGCCCGCCGAGGACGACGGCTCGGCCGGCTCCCTGGTCGGCGGGCTGGTCGTGGCCACCAACGTCTTCCGCCGCACCTCCGCCGGCTGGCGGCTGTGGGTGCACCACGGCTCCCCGGTGCTGGCCGAGCAGGAGGAGGGCGACGAGGGCGAGGACGGGCCGGAGGAGCCGGCGCTGTGAGAGCGGCGGGTGAACGGGGCACTAGCGCCGGGTGACGGCCCGGAAGCGGCCGGTGCGGGCGGTGGGACCGGCCCGAGGACGCCGCGACCGGTGCCGTAGATTCGTCGGGCGCACGGAAGGCGGGAGGCAATCGCGGTGGACAAGATCACCTTGCGCGGCCTGAGCGTCCGCGGCCACCACGGGGTGTTCCCGCACGAACGGGAGAACGGCCAGACCTTCGTCGTGGACCTGGTCCTGGGCGTGGACACCTCGGCCGCCGCGGCGACCGACGACCTGGCCCGGACCGTGCACTACGGGGTGATCGCCGAGCAGGTCGCCGCCGTGGTGGCCGGCGAGCCGGTCGACCTGATCGAGACCCTCGCGCAACGCATCGCCGACACCTGTCTGGGGCACGAAACGGTGGAGGAAGTCGAGGTGACGGTGCACAAACCCGAGGCACCGATCACCGTGCCCTTCGAGGACGTGACCGTCACCATCACCCGGAGGCGCCCGTGAGTTCCGAGTCGCCCGAGTTCGCACCTTTCCCCGACGAGTCCGACCAGCCCGCGGTGGACCCCACGGTGCAGCCCGTGCCGGCCTCGGTGGTCGCCCAGGTGGACGCGGCCGACAGCACGCTGCAGAACCCCAAGATCGCCGTCGTCGCGCTCGGCAGCAACCTGGGCAACCGGCTGGAGACGCTCCAGGGGGCCGTGGACGCGCTGGAGGACACGCCCGGAGTGCGGGTGAGATCCGTCTCCCCGGTGTACGAGACCGAGCCGTGGGGCGTGCCGCCCGGCAGCCAGGGCAGCTACTTCAACGCGGTCGTGCTGATCCGCACCACCCTGCCGCCGGCCGCCCTCCTGGAACGCGCCCACGCCATCGAGGAGGCGTACCGGCGGGTGCGGACCGAGCGCTGGGCGCCGCGCACCATCGACGTGGACATCGTCGTCTACCAGGACGTGGTCTCGGACGACCCCCTGCTGACGCTGCCGCACCCGCGGGCGCACGAGCGGGCCTTCGTCCTCGTACCGTGGTACGACGTCGACCCGGCCGCCGTACTCCCCGGCCGCGGGCCGGTGGCCGATCTGGTGGCCGTCGTCGGCGTCCAGGGCGTGGCGCGCCGCGGGGACGTGGAACTCCGGCTGCCGGAGTAATCGTTGAGCACGTACGGCGCGGGATGCGTTTGGACAGTGGAGCTGGAGGCGGGCAGCCGGTGAGGACGCTGCGGATCAGGACACTCGCGGGACTGTTCGCGGTCGCGGTGGTGCTCGCGTGGGCCATCGCGCACCTGTGGGACAGCGCCGGCACCCTTCCCGGGGTCCCCCTCGCCGCACCCATCGTGCTCGCCCTCATCGCGGTCGCCCTCTTCGCCACCGCCCTGTCCATCCGCGCCCGCCTCAGGGCCCAGCGTGAACGCCGCCCCGGCGCCAAGGGTGTCGACCCCCTCGCTGCCGCCCGCGCCGTCGTCTTCGGCCAGGCCAGCGCCCTCGTCGCCGCCGTCGTCTCCGGCCTCTACGGCGGCGCCTGCGTCTACCTCATCATGTACAAGCTCGACATGTCCCCCCGCCGCGAACAGGCCATCTACTCCGGCGCCGCCGTCCTCGCCGGCATCGCCGTAGTCGCCGCCGCCATCTTCCTCGAACGCATCTGCAAACTCCCCGACGACGACAACACCACCCCCCACGCCCAAGCCCACCACCGCCAGCCGCGCTGACGCTTTTTGTTTTTGTCCCCGGACGGGGTTGCCCTCTGCGCTCCGCGCGGGGTGTGGGGGGCCCGCGCGGAGGGGCCCCCACATGCCGGCGCGGCGGCGCGCAACCACGACGGCGGTGGTCGCCGGTGCCGAACCGGCATCACGGGGCAAGGCTGTGCCCGGGGCGAACCCGCAGCGAGGGGCAGGGCCAACCCCCTCGGGCCCAAGCCGGGAAAAGAGAGGCACAACGGGGCGAAGCTCGCTTGACCCGGACCCCACGTACGTGGTTCCTTACGGCTGTGACCGGAAAAAGCCTGCGTCTGCATCGGAGGGTCCATCTGGACCTGCTCCGGTACGCGGGTTGCGTGTGTACGGCCGCGCGCTGAGCGCGCGCTTCCGACCCCTCCGTTCACCCTCGCGCACGGCCTTACCCGCAGGAAGAGTCGGCGCGACCTTCTCCCGGTTGGTGCACCGTGTCGACCTCCGCTTCCTCCGCCAAACCCTCCCTCGCCGCCCCCACCGCCGCCGACCTGCTGGACTTCGCCCGCCGGACGGCCGCCGATCGCGATCTGGTCGCCAATCTGCCGCTCGACCCGGAAGGGCGGACCTGGGTCCGCCTGGAAGGCCCCGGCGGCGCCGAGGCGTGGCTGCTCGGCTGGCCGCCCGGCGCCGAGACGGGGTGGCACGACCACGGCGGCTCGTACGGCGTGTTCGTCACCGCCGCGGGCGAACTCACCGAGGACTCCCTCTCGGTCCCGCTGCCCACCGAGGGCTGGCGCTCGCTGGAACTGGCCGAGGGCCTGGACCGCCGCCGGATCCTGCCGGAGGGCAAGGGGCGCGCGTTCGGCCGTAACCACGTCCACCAGGTCGTCAACCGTTCGCAGACCGGCCACGCCGTCTCCGTGCACGCCTACTACCCCCCGCTGCCGCTGATCAGGCGCTACAGCCGCAAGGGCAGTACGCTGCGGCTGGAAATGGTCGAGCGCCCCGAGGAATGGTGACGGTGAGCCTTACCGCCGACAGCACCGCCGAGAACGGCCGGACGTCCCCGGCCGCCCACCCCCGCCCCCGCTCCATCGACGAGCACCTCGCGGCGGTCCGCGCGGGCCTGCACCGGCTGACCCCGGCCGAGGCCGCACAGGCCGCGGCCGGCGGCGCCCTGCTGGTCGACATAAGGTACGGCGCCCTGCGCGACCGCGACGGCACCATCCCCGGCTCCGTCATCGTCGAGCGCAACGAACTCGAATGGCGGCTGGACCCGGCCAGCCCGCACCGCGTGGCCGGCGCCACCTCCCACGACCTGACGATGGTCCTGATCTGCAACGAGGGCTACGCCTCCTCGCTGGCCGCCGTCGCCCTGCACGCCCTGGGCCTGTCCGCGGCCACCGATCTGGTCGGCGGCTTCCAGGCCTGGCGCGCCGCCGGCCTCCCGGTCACCCCGCCCGACGGCACCCCGACGAAGCCCACCGCGCACATCGCGGCAGAGCAGAGCGGTGCGTAGCACCGTACGACCGCGAAGCCGTACTCCCCTGAAAGCCTTGCCTCTTCACCCCACCGACTCGATCCGCACGTCCTCCCGCGGCACCCCCGAGGAGTCCGCCTCCACCGAGCGGCGCAGGGCCATGTGGAGGCGGGTCGGGGTGAGGACGCCGAGGAAGCGGTCGCCGTCGGTGACCGCGATCCATCCGGCGTCGTGCCGCAGCATCGTGCCGAACGCCTCCTTCAGGGGCGCGCCGACCGGTACCCAGGCCGCCATCCGCCGGGCGTGGCCGCCGACCGTGCCCTGCGCGCCGGGCGCCGACAGGGCCTCCGCGGGCACCCAGCCGTGCAGGCCGCCGGCCCGGTCCAGTACCACCGCCCAGCGGGCGCCGCGGGCTGCGAGGTCGGCCGCGGCGGCGCCGACCGGATCGTCGAGCCGCAGCGTGGGGGGCTCTTCGAGGTCGCCGGGCAGCACCGGGGTCACCGCCAGCCGCTTCAGCCCGCGGTCGGCGCCCACGAACTGGGCCACCCAGGGCGTGGCGGGCGCCCCGAGCACCGCGGCCGGCGTGTCGTACTGCTCGATCCGGCCCTCCCCGTAGACCGCGATCCGGTCGCCGAGCCGGACCGCCTCCTCGATGTCGTGCGTCACGAACAGCACCGTCTTGCGCAACCGCCCCTGGAGGTCCAGGAATTCGCGCTGCAGCCGGTCGCGCACCACCGGGTCCACCGCGCCGAACGGCTCGTCCATCAGCAGCACCGGCGGGTCCCCGGCCAGCGCCCGGGCCACCCCGACCCGCTGCCGCTGCCCGCCGGAGAGCTGGTCGGGGTAGCGCGGGCCGAACACCGCCGGATCCAGCCCGACCAGTTCCAGCAGTTCCGCCGCGCGGGCCCGGGCGGCGGCGCGCGGCCGGCCCAGCAGCAACGGCACCGCCGCGGTGTTGTCCAGCACCGACCGGTGCGGGAACAGCCCGCCCTGCTGCACCACGTAGCCGATCCGCCGCCGCAGCGCGACCGCGTCGGCCTCGGCCACGTCCCGGCCGTCCAGCAGCACCGAGCCCGAGGTGGGCTCGACGAGCCGGTTGACCATCCTCATCGTCGTGGTCTTGCCGCACCCGGACGGCCCGACCAGCGTGACCAGTTCACCCGCCCGCACCTCGAACGACAGTGCGTCGACCGCGGTGGTGCCGTCCGGGTACCGCTTGCTGACATTCTCGAATCGAATCATGGGTCCTCGGTATTCGGATCGGTTCACCGTACTATTCGCTGCGGCCGTCCCCGTACCCGCCGCCGCGTCCGGTGAAGGAGGTGGAACCCGCATGGCCGAATATCCGGAGCTCTTGGAGTTTCCGCGGTTCTGGCAGTCCCGGCCGTTACGGCAGCCCGGGCGGAGCTGCCTGACCGAGAATTCCTGGATCTGCGGGAAATACCTGCGCGTCTACCGGCAGGAGTTGACCGGCTCCCTGGTCCAGCACCTGTGGATCACCGCGACCGCGGTCGCGATCGGCCTGGTCGTGGCGCTGCCGCTGGCCCTGCTGGCCCGCCGGGTACGGTCGCTGGCCGGTCCGGTGCTCGCGGTCACCACCGTCCTGTACACCATTCCGTCGCTGGCGATGTTCTCGCTGCTGCTGCCGTTCTGGGGAATCTCGGCGGCGCTCGTCGTCACCGGATTGGTGCTGTATTCGCTGACCATTCTGGTGCGCAACACACTCGCCGGACTGCGCGCCGTTCCGGCCGAGGCAGTGGAATCCGCGAAAGCGCTCGGATACGGCCCCGGACGGCTGTTGTGCACCGTCGAACTCCCGCTCGCGCTGCCCGCGGTGATGGCCGGACTGCGGCTGGCCACGGTCTCGACGGTCGCGCTCACCACGGTCGGTGCGATCATCGGCTACGGGGGCCTGGGCAATCTCCTCCTCGACGGCATCAACCGCGACTTCAAGGCGCAGGTGCTGGCCGCCACCGTGCTGTGCGTCCTGCTGGCGCTCGCCGCCGACGCCGCGCTGGCCGTCGTGCAGTGGCTGCTGACCCCGTGGGTCCGCCGCGGACGGGTGGCCGTACGGGTCCGGCGGCGGCGGGGGCCGCGCAACCCCGCGTCCGGGTCGGGCAAGCGTCAGGCGGCGCCCTCGTGACCGCGGTGTCCGGCGCCTGGCACTGGCTGACCACGGCGGCGCACTGGACCGGCCCGGACGGGGTGACCCACCGGCTGGCCGAGCACCTCTACTTCAGCGGGGTCGCGCTGGGCCTGGCCGTGCTGCTCGCGCTGCCCGTGGCCGTCGCCCTCGGGCACGCCGGCCGCGGCGGCACCCTCGCCTTCGCGCTGGCCGCGGCCGGCCGGGCGGTGCCCACCTTCGCCGTGCTGACCCTGCTGCTGGTCCAGCTCGGCTCCGGCAGCGACTGGCCGGTGATCATCGCCCTGGTGCTGTTCGCGGTGCCGCCCATGCTGGCCAACACCTGGGTCGGGATGCGCGAGGTGGACCGCGACGTGGTGGAGGCAGCCCGCGGCATGGGGATGACCGGCGGTCAGCTGCTGCTGCGGATCGAGTTGCCGCTCGCGATGCCGCTGATCTGGACCGGCGTCAGGTCCGCCGCCGTGCAGGTGGTGGCCACCGCCACACTCGCCGCCATGGCCGGGTTCGGCGGGCTCGGCCGCATCATCACCGCCGGCTTCAGCCGCCAGGTCACTGCCGAGGTACTGGCCGGCGCGGTGCTGGTCGCCGCCCTCGCGCTGCTGGTGGAGGGGGCCTGCGCGGGCGTGCAGCGCCTGGTCGACCCGGGAGGCCGGCCGCGCGCCCGGTCGGCCGGCGACGGTCCGCGCGACCGGGCCCGTACGACCCCCGGTGACAGGTCATCGGCGCCCGGACCGGAGGAGGTGCCGCAGCGATGACCACCGCCCGCAAGCGCCGTACCGCGGCCGCCGCCCTGCTGCTCGCCGCCTGCGCCGGCGGCTGCGTCACCGGCTGCGGGCAGAGCCTGGAGCAGCGGGCCCGCGCCCACGCCTCGGCCGGCACCGGCGGCGGCGCGCACGGCGCCCTGGTGGTCGGTTCGGCCGGCTTCACCGAGAGCGCCGTCCTCGCCCAGCTCTACGCTCATGTGCTCGCCGCCGCCGGCCATCCGGTCGCGGTGCGCACCGTGCAGACCCGGGAGCTGTACGAACCCGCGCTCGAAAATGGCCGGATCGATGTGGTTCCCGAGTACGCGGCGACCCTCGCGGAGTTCCTCAACACCAAGACGCACGGTCCGAAGGCCGCGCCCGTGGCCTCTCCCGACCTTCCCGTCACCATGGCCGCGCTCGGCCGGCTCGCGGTTCCCCGCGGTCTGAAGGTGCTGCCGGCCGGGCAGGCGGCCGACCGGAATGCCTTTGCCGTCTCCAAGAAGTTCGCCGCCGCGCATCACCTGAAGACGCTTTCCGATCTTGGCGCGGCCAAGCTCAAGATCAAATTGGCGGCGGGTGACGAATGCGCCGACCGGCGGTTCTGCGAACCGGGCCTGAAGTCCGTCTACGGCATCGACATCACCTCCGTGGATCCCAAGGGAGTGGCCACCGCGCAGTCCAAACAGGCCGTCGCCGACGGCACCGACCAGATGGTGCTCACCACCACCACGGACGCCACGCTGGACACGTACGGCCTGGTCCTGCTGGCCGACGACAAGCGCTTGCAGAACGCCGACAACGTGGTGCCCGTGGTCAACGCGCGTACCGCGGGTGACCCTTCGGTGGCCGCCGCGCTCGGGCGGCTGACCGCCGTTCTCACCACCGCCGATCTCGCCGCACTCGACCGCAAGGTGGACGCGGAACGGCTCAAGCCCGCCGATGTCGCGGCCAGTTGGGTGAAGTCCAAGGGGCTGGCGGACCGGACCTCTTATTACGCGCCACCGACCGGTGGTCAAAGCACCTGAAAATAAAGGGGCCCCGATGCCCCACTCCCGTGGCGCGCACGCTAAATTTCTGGCCATGCCCCGTGGACGTCACCGCCATTCGCAGCCCTTGCACCGGATGCTGCCGCCGTTGACCGTCGCGGCCTGTGCCGCGGCATTCGCCGTCGCCGCTCAGGTGACAAGCGATACGGGCGTGATCCGGACACTGGCCGTCGCCACCGCGGTGGCCGCCGCCGCGGGCGCGGCGCTGGCCCGTACCTGGGATCGCTCGGCCGGCCGCGAGGTCGCCGAACTCAACGCGGCGCGGGTGCGCGAGGAATGGCGCACCGACGAACGGGTCGCGGAGCTGGAGACGGACCTGGAGGAATCGCGGGAGATCCGCGGCAAGCTGGAGACGAAGCTGCGCGCCAAGCGGTCCGAACTGGCCCGGCTGCGCAGCGAGCACGCCGACCTGCTGCGCCGGTACGCCACCGCGGAGAGCGAGCGGGCCCGGGCGCTGGAGGCGAGCCGGCGGCGGCCGCAGGACGCGCCGAAGCAGCAGGCGCAGTCGTCGCAGCAGCTCGTGCTCGCCGCCAAGCCGTCCCCGGTGGGGCCGGCCGCCTTCCTTAAGGCCGAGCAGGCGCTGAAGGACCTGCCGCGCAACGCGGCCCGGCAACAGGCGCAGCGCACGGTCGACGACGCCCGCCGCCGCGAGGCCGCCGCCCCGGAGGAGCAGCAGGGCCGGCACGCCGCCGACCCGGCCGCCCCGAAGGACGCGCCCGCCCGCACCGCGGCCGGGCTGCCGGTCCGCGAACACCGGCTGGTCCCCGCCGTCGCCGCGGCCGTACTGCCCTACGCCCAGCCCACCCGGTCCGCCGCGCAGCCCCCGGCGCAGCGCGCGGTCGGCGGCTTCGACTTCTTCGGCACCCACAAGCAGCCCGCGCTGCCGGCCGGTACGCAGGACAGCGCGCCCGCCGAGGGCGCAGCCAGTGGCGAAGGCCCCGACGCCGACGACGCCGAACACTCCCGCCCCACCGAACCCCCGCGCGCCGCCGCCTCCGAGGTCATCGACCTCACCGTCCACGACGACACCGAACAGCTCGACGTGACGGAGCTGCGCGCCAAGGCGTGAGTTCGGCTTCCGCGGCCTGCTCGGCGGCCTACGGGGCGGCTACTTGTCGATGTCGCCCACCACGAAGAACATCGAGCCCAGGATCGCCACCATGTCGGCCACCAGGGTGCCGGGCAGCAGCACCGTGAGCGCCTGGATGTTGTTGAACGACGCCGAGCGCAGCTTGAGCCGGTACGGGGTCTTGTCGCCCTTGGAGACCAGGTAGTAGCCGTTGAGGCCGAGCGGGTTCTCGGTCCAGGCGTAGGTGTGGCCCTCGGGCGCCTTGAGCACCTTCGGCAGGCGCTGGTTGACCGGGCCCGGCGGGAGGCCGGCCAGCCGGTCCAGGCAGGCGTCGGCCAGGTCCAGGGCGTTGTGGGTCTGGTCGAGCAGCACCTCGAACCGGGCCAGGCAGTCGCCTTCGCCACGGGTGACCACCTTCAGGACGTCGCCCAGCTCGCCGTACGCCAGATACGGCTCGTCGCGCCGCAGGTCGAAGTCCACGCCCGAGGCCCGGGCGATCGGCCCGCTCACCCCGAAGCCGTGCACGTCCTGCCGGGACAGCACGCCCACCCCGCGGGTGCGGCCGCGGAAGATCTCGTTGCCCAGCACCAGGTCGTCGAAGCGGTCCATCCGGGCGCGCACCGAGGCCACCGCGTGCCGGGCCCGCTCGGTCCAGCCGGCCGGCAGGTCCTCCTTCAGACCGCCCACCCGGTTGAACATGTAGTGCATCCGCCCACCGGAGATCTCCTCCATGACGTGCTGCAGCTCCTCGCGCTCGGTGAACGCGTAGAAGATCGGCGTGATCCCGCCCAGCTCCAGCGGATACGACCCCAGGAACATCAGATGGTTGAGCACCCGGTTCAGCTCCGCCATCAGGGTGCGGGTCCACACCGCCCGGACCGGCACCTCCATCCCGAGCATCCGCTCGACCGCCAGCACCACGCCCAGCTCATTGGAGAACGCCGACAGCCAGTCGTGCCGATTGGCCAGCATGACGATCTGCCGGTAGTCCCGAGCCTCGAACAGCTTCTCCGCCCCCCGGTGCATGTACCCGACCACCGGCTCCGCGCTCCGGATCCGCTCCCCGTCCAGCACCAACCGCAACCGCAGCACCCCATGCGTCGACGGATGCTGCGGCCCGATGTTGAGCACCATGTCCGTGCCTTCGGCTGCGCCACCGACCCCGATCACCGTCTCCGTCATGCCCCCATCCTCTCAGGGCGCGCGGAGGCTGTCGGCGCATGGCTCGGGCCCGCCAGGGCCCGGCCCAAAAGGGGCGCGGGGTTGCGGGGCTCGGGCCCGCAAGGGCCCGGCTCCGAAGGGGCGCGGGGCTGTGCCTGATATGCGGCTGGCGCCGCGTGGGCGCGACAAGCCACGACGCATCCGCACCCGGCCGACCACAGCAACCTCCCGAGCCGGATGCCGCAGCCGCACCCCGGCAGACCCGCACCAATGGCCGCAAGCCCGACACGGGCGAACCCGCACCAATGAGCGAACCCCCACCAAGCGCACCGCTCAGCTCTGAGCGGATCCGCTGTGGGCGAGCGAGCCTTCCCCGGCCCAGGAAACCCCGTGCAAGGTTGCCGCATGAAACTTCTGGTACTGGGCGGAACGGAATTCGTCGGACGGGCGGTAGCCCAAGACGCACTGCGGCGCGGCTGGGAGGTGACCGTCTTCCATCGCGGCGTCCACCCGGCACCGCCGGGAGCGCGGGTGCTCACCGGCGACCGGGAGACGGGTGACCTCAAGGCATTGGCCGAGGGCACATGGGACGCGGTGGTGGACACCTGGGCGCGGGCGCCGCGCGCGGTCGAGGACGCGGCGGCGGCGCTGGGCAAGCGGGTCGGCCGCTACGCGTACATCTCCAGCCGCTCGGTGTACGCCTACCCGGCGCCGGCCGAGGCCGACGAGAGCGCGCCGGTGGTCGAGGGCGGCGACGGCGACTACGCGGCCGTGAAACGCGGCGGGGAACTGGCTGCGCAGGCGGCGTACGGGGACGCGGCGCTGCTGGTACGGGCCGGGCTGATCCTCGGGCCGGACGAGAACATCGGGCGCTTGCCGTGGTGGCTGAACCGGATCGCCCGCGGCGGCGACGTGCTGGCGCCCGGGCCGGCCGACCTGGGGATCCAGTACATGGACGTACGCGACCTGGCCGCGTGGACGTTGACCGCCCTGGAGGAGGGGCGCTCCGGCCCGTACAACCTGGTCAGCCCGCCCGGCCACACCACCATGGGCGAATTCCTGCGGACCTGCGTCGAGGTGACCGGCTCGGACGCGCGCCTGCGCTGGGCGGCCCCGGAGGTGATCGCCGCGGCCGGCATAGAGCCCTGGACGCAGCTCCCGGTGTGGCTGCCGCCGGGGGAGGAGTACGACTTCCTGCACCGCGGCGACGTCGGCAAGGCCCTGGCCGCCGGCCTGCGCTGCCGCCCGGTCGCCGACACGATCCGCGACACCTGGCACTGGCTGCGCACCCTGGACGGCGCCGCCCCGCAGCGCCCCGACCGCCCAGGCGTGGGCCTGGACCCGGAGGTCGAGGCCCAGGTCCTGGCCGGACTCGACGACTGAGGCTGCCCCAGCTCAAGGCAGCAGGTGACCGCAAGCCGCTCCCACAGGTGTCGCGAGCCAGGTGAAGGCGCCCAAGCCGCGAGGATCGGTGAGCTCGGCGGCCTCGCCGGCCTCGGCGAGGGCTCGTACGTACCCGGCCGGGTCGGACGAGGCGAGCGACAGCGGGGGGCGGCTGCCGGCGATGCCCAGTGCGTGCAGGGCGTCGCGCTGGGTGGTGCGGGTGCCGGGGAGGGTGTCCATGGCGACGTGGGCGGTCAGGTCGCGGGTGCCGTCGGGGACGGGCGGGACCTGGCGGCCGTCGCGGTAGCCGGTGAGGGTGCCGTACGGGGGGCGGTCCGCGCGGGTGTGGCCGTAGTCGGCGGCGACCGCCAGGCCCTCGTTCAGGCAGCCGGTCGCGGCGGCCCAGGCGGCCTCCCGGGGGGCGCCGATCTCGGCGCGGGTGCCGGGTTCGCCGGATGGCCACCAGCGGCGCAGCCAGTCCGCGTCCGCGCCGCTCACCGGGTCGCCCAGCCGCTCCTCGCCGTCGGGCCGGACCAGCACGTAGCGGGGCGTCCCCGCGTCGTCCGTCTCGGTCACGTCAAGCGGTACGTTGTCCAGCCACTCGTTGGCGAACAGCAGGCCGCGTACCCCCTCGGGCGGCCGGTCGGCCCAGGTCACGCGCGGGGCGAGGTCCGGTGGGCGGGGGGCGCGCTCGACCGCGTGGACGCGCACCCGCTGCTCCGGGCCGGGCGGCAGCGCGGCCAGCACGCCCAGGCACAGCTCGCCGCGCCCGGCCCCCAGGTCCACGAATTCCAGCGGGTCGGGGTGCCCCAGCGCCTCGTCCACCCGTAGCAGCAGCTCGGCGACGGCCCGCGCGAAGAGCGGTGACGCGTGCACGGAGGTGCGGAAGTGCGCCGCGGGCGCCTGGCGCAGGAAGAAGCCGTCCGGCCCGTACAGGGCGCGTTCCATGGCGGCGCGCCACGGGACGTACGAGGTGTCCACCCGGCCAACGGTAGGTGACGCCCCGAATCGGGCCGACCACGGGATGGCTGGTGGGGAACCTTCAGCGGCGGGCCGTACGTACCAGTACGAGGCGGGTGTCACCCGGGGCCGGTAGTGTTCCCGCATACCACGGAACCGCAACGGACCACGCGGCGCGTGGCGGCAAGGCAATCGAGGGAGTGGACAGCGGATGACGGCCGGACACGACGGCACCCCGGAGAACGACGACCCGTTCGGGTACCTGTACCGGTCCGAGGGCGGGGAACAGCCGGACCCCAGCGCCGGTCAGCCCGCCCAGCCCGGCGTGCCCCGTACCTCCTACCACCAGGTCCAGCGGGTCGGCGAGCGCCGCTCCCCGCAGGCGCCCGGCGGCTACGGGTACCCGCCGCAGGGCTACGACCAGGGCGGCCAGGGACCCGGCGGCCAGGGCGGCTACGGCTACCCGCCGCAACAGCAGCCGTACGGCGGCGCCACCCGGGAATTCGCCGGGCCCGGGCAGCCGCCCCCGCAGGGCGGCGGGCACCGCGGCGGTGCCGGCGGCCAGGCCGCCCCCAACCGCAAGGGTCTGCTGATCGCGGCCGTCGCGGTGGTGGCCGCGGTGGCCGTGGGCATCGCGGTGGCCATGGCCAACGGCTCGGGCGACACCGGCAAGCAGTCGGCCGCGGACGGCAAGCAGACCGGCGCGCCGGCCGCCACCGCGCCGACCAGCGCCCCGCCGAGCACGTCCGCGTCGCCGACCGCGACGCCCTTCGACTCCAAGCAGGTCGACGCCTCCACGCTGACCCTTGGCGGCGGCGCCCAGAAGAGCAACCAGTGGCCCGGCGCCAGCGCGGCCGGCGGCACGTACGTGGACCACATGGGCGCCGTCGGCGCCAGTGTCACCTGGAACGTCACCGTGCCGGAGGACGGGCCGTACACGTTCTTCATCAACTACGGCAACGCCGGCCAGGACGCCAACCTCACCCTGGTGGTCAACGGCACGCCGCGCACCGACCCGGTGAACCTGAAGAACTACGGCAGCTACACCGACTGGTCCAAGGCGTGGCGCAACCACACGTACAACTTCGTGGACCTCAAGGCGGGCGCCAACACCCTGACGCTGAGCTGCAGCGCGGGCCAGAACTGCGGGGTCAACCTGGACCAGGTGGAGCTGAAGAAGGGGCAGGTCACGAACTACTGACCGGGCAGGCCGGCGGGCCCGGTCAGGGGGCGGTGACCGTCACCCGGGGGAGCAGCTTGTCGTACGTCGGCCGGTCGTACTCCCCGGCGGCCGGTGCCGCCACGGTCGCGGCCGACAGCGCCACCGCGCGGGCCAGCCGGTCCGGCCAGGGCAGGTGCTCGGCGAAGCCGGACAGCAGCGCGGCGACCGCGGAGTCGCCGGCGCCGGTGGGGTTGCCGGCCAGCCGGCCGCCGGGCGGCGCGGCCCGCCACTCGCCGTCCTCGGCCACCGCGAGCATGCCGTCGGGGCCCAGCGAGGCGGCCACCGCGCGGGCCCCACGGCGGCGGGCGACCTGGGCCGCGCGGACCGGTTCGGAGATGCCGGTGAGCGCCGTCAGCTCCTCGGCGTTGGGCTTGATCAGGTCGGGCCGGGCGGCCAGTCCCCGGCGCAGCGGCTCCCCGCTGGTGTCCAGCAGCGTGTACAGGCCCGCGGACCGGGCCTCGCGCACCAGGTCGGCGTACGCGCCCACCGGCACTCCGGGCGGGAGGCTGCCGCACAGCGCGACCGCGTCCACCCCGCCGGCGGTCAGCAGTTCGCGGTAGCCGGCCAGGAAGCCGGCCCACTCGGCGGCGCTCACGGTCGGGCCCGGCTCGTTGAACTGCGTGGTGTCGCCGGTGCGTTCGTCCACCACGGCGACCGTACGGCGGGTCGGTCCGGCGATCGGCACCAGCGCGTCGGTGAGCAGGCCGGCCCGCGCCGGGCCGGCCAGTTCGCGGCGCAGTTCGTCTCCGGTCGCGCCCCCGGCGAAGCCGGTGACGACCACCGGGTGGCCGAGCGCGGCCAGCACCCGGGCCGCGTTGATGCCCTTGCCGCCGGGCCGCTGTGCGGTGTCCAGGACCCGGTGGGTGGCGTGCGGACGCAGAGAGGCGACCCGGTAGGTCACATCCAGTGCGGCGTTGAGCGTGACGGTGATGATCACCCGTTGATTTTGGCAAATCAACGGCGGTCGGCCCAGACCCGGGCCGACCTCCTTTTTTCCGCCCGCCCACCGGCCCGTCCCCGCCGCCGGCTCAGGCGGGCCGGACCACCCACTCGCCCCGGCGCATCACGCCGACCAGGTCGTAGGCCTCGTCGAGCACCACCAGGTCGGCGTCCTTGCCCGGCTCCAGGGTGCCGATCCGGTCGGACAGGCCGAGCAGCCGCGCCGGGTTGGTGGAGATGGCGCGGACCACGTCCGGCAGCGCGATGCGGTCCACGGTCACCGCGCGCTTGAAGGCCGCGTCCAGGGTGAGGGTGGAACCGGCGATCGAGCCGCCCTCCACCAGGCGGGCCACGCCCTCGCGCACCTCGACCTTCATCGGGCCCAGGTCGTACATCCCGTCGCCGAAGCCGGCCGCGTCCATGGCGTCGGTGATGAAGGCGACCCGGTCCGCTCCCGCGCTGCCGAAGGCGAGTTCGAGGACCGCGGGGTGCAGGTGGGTGCCGTCGTTGATGAGTTCGACGGTGACCCGCTCGTCCTCCAGCAGCGCCGCGATCGGCCCGGGCTGCCGGTGCTGGAGCGGCGGCATCGCGTTGAACAGGTGGGTGGCCACGGTCGCGCCGGCGTCGATGGCCTCGCGGGTCTGCTCGTACGTGGCGTCGGTGTGCCCGACCGCGGCGACCACGCCGAGACCGGCCAGCAGCCGCACCGACTCGATGCCGCCGGGCAGTTCGGCGGCCAGCGTCACCATCCGGGCGTGGCCGCGGGCGGCCTCGACCAGCTTGCGGACGTCGGCCGGGTCGGGGTGGCGCAGCAGCGCCTCGTCGTGCGCGCCCTTGCGGCAGGGCGAGATGAAGGGCCCCTCGTAGTGGATGCCGGCCAGGTCGCCCTGCTCGACGAGTTCGGCCAGCAGGCCGGCCTGCCGGGCCAGCGCGTCCAGCGACTCGGTGACGGTGGAGGCGACCAGCGTGGTGGTGCCGTGCTCGCGGTGGGTGCGCACCCCGGTGAGGATCTCCTCGGCGGTGCCGGAGGTGAACGAGGCGCCGCCGCCGCCGTGATTGTGCAGGTCCACGAAGCCGGGCACGATCGTGCAGCCCTGCCCGGCCAGGTCCACGGTGGCCTGCTCGCCCGGCTCGTCGGCCGCGATCCGGGTGCCCTCGACCGTGATCCGGCCGCCTTCCACCACGCCTGACGGCAGGACCACACGGGCCCCGGACAGCACCGTGCGCTGCGTTGTCGTTACGGGGGCCATCAGGCGGTTACCTCCACGGAGATCAGATCCCAGGCGAGCAGGCCCGCGCCCAGGCATCCGGCGGTGTCCCCCAGCGCGGCGGGGACGATGAGGGGGAGTTTCTGGAAGGTGATACGGGCCTCCACCGCCGCGCGCAGCGGCCCGAACAGCACGTCGCCGGCCTCGGCCAGGCCGCCGCCGATGATCAGCACCCGCGGGTCGAGCAGGGTGAGACCGGTCACCAGTCCGGCCGCGAGCGCGTCGACCGCCTCCTGCCAGACCGTCACCGCCCGTGGGTCGCCGGCCTCGACAGCCACGGCGCAGTCGGCGGCGTCCGCCTCCGGGTCGCCGCTCGCCACCGCCCAGGCCCGGGAGACCGCGGCGGCCGAGGCCAGCGACTCCAGGCAGCCGCGCTGGCCGCAGCCGCAGACCGGGCCGTCCGGGCGGACCACGATGTGGCCGATCTCCCCGGCGTATCCGTGCGCGCCGGCCTCGATGCGCCCGTCGATGCCGATGGCGCCCGCGATGCCGGTGCCCAGCGGCAGGAACAGGAAGCGGTCGGCGCCGTTGCCCGCGCCGATCCGGCCCTCGGCGAGGCCGCCGGTGCGCACGTCGTGGCCGAGCGCGACCGGCACGCCGCCCAGCCGCTCGGACACCAGGGCCCGCAGCGGCACGTTGTCCCAGCCCAGGTTCGCCGCGTAGACCGCGACGCCCGCCCGCTCGTCGACGATGCCGGGCACGGCGACCCCGGCCGCCGCGGCGGCCTCGCCGTATGCGCGCAGGCCGTGCTCGCGCAGGTCGGCGGCGAAGTCGAGGATCCCGGCCACCACGGCGTCGGGCCCGCGGTCCCGGCCGGTCGGGCGGCGCGCCTGGTGCAGCAGGGTGCCGTCGGCGCCGACCAGGGCGGCCTTCATCCCGGTGCCGCCCACGTCGAGGGCGATGACATGTCTCACGGGAGACAGTCTCGCGTCTTACCCCCGGAAAGGTCTAGTCCACTCGACCGGAAGATCACTCCTGGCCCCGGTTTCCGGGCCCCCGATGCGGAAGCGATATCACTCAAGGTGTAGACCTTGGGCAAAGGTGTGGGAGACTCTGCCAACCTCGACATCCGTCCGGAGCCCGTGCCGTGCGCGGCAGTTCGCCGACGGCGCGTCCGGCGCCCGGCACGGTGGCGCGCGGCGGTTCGGATCGGTCGCGGCGGCCAGCACGGGTCGGCGCGATCAGTACGGTCAGTACGGTGACAAAGGCGGGTATGCGGTGCAGCGGCGACTTCTGGGCCTGGCGGCGGCCGGGCTCTCTTCCGTACTGTCCCTCGGCGCCCTCACCGGGTGCGGCGCCGGCTCACCGCTGAGCGGCGACGTCACGTTGCACGTGGTCGCCGCGGACTACGGCGACCCGAAGACGCACAACAGCTCCACCGCCTACTGGGACGCCCTGGCCCAGGCCTTCGAGAAGCAGAACCCGCACATCAACGTCGACGTCCGGGTCATCGACTGGACCCACGTCGACGACACCGTGGCCACCATGGTCAAGCAGGGCAAGGCGCCCGACGTCGCGCAGATCGGCTCGTACGCCTCCTACGCCGCGGCCGACCAGCTCTACAGCGCCGACGACCTGTTCCCGGTCAGCGAGCAGGCCGACTTCCTGCCGTCGCTGGCCGCCGCGGGCTCGGTCGACCGCACCCAGTACGGCATACCGTGGGTGTCCAGCTCCCGGATGTTCTTCTACAACAAGAAGCTCTTCTCGCAGGCCGGCATCTCCAAGGCGCCGCAGACCTGGGCCGAGCTCAAGGCCGACGCGGTCAAGCTCAAGGCGGCCGGGGTACGGATGCCCTACGGGCTGCCGCTGGGCACCGAGGAGGCACAGGCCGAGTCGCTGATGTGGATGCTCGGCGCGGACGGCGGCTACACCGACACCGTCGGCAGCTACACCTTCGACTCCTCCGCCAATGTGCAGGCGTTCAACTGGGTGAAGAAGAACCTGGTCGACGCCGGGCTGGTCGGCCCGACCGACCCGGCCACCACCAACCGCCAGGACGTGTTCACCGCGTTCCTGGCCGGCAAGGCCGGCATGATCAACGGCCACCCCACGCTGCTCGCCCAGGCCAAGCAGGCCGGCATCGATGTCGGCGTGGTCCCGCTGCCGGGGCTGGCCGGCCCGAGCCCGAACACGCTGGGCGTCGCCGACTGGATGATGGCCTTCAAGCAGAACGGCCACTTGGACGCCGACGGCAAGTTCCTGCAGTACGTCTTCCAGGAGAAGAACACCCGGAAGTTCCTGGACGAGTACGGCCTGCTGCCGGTGACCACCTCGGCACTGACCTCCATGCGCAAGGACCCCAAGGACCGCGACCTGGTGCAGTTCCTCAACCTGCTGCCGGAAGCGGTGTTCTACCCGGTGAACAAGACCTCGTGGGGGCCGGTCAGCGACCAGGTCAAGAAGAAGATCGGGCAGGCGGTGCACGGCGACCCCAAGGCGGTGCTCAGCGATCTGCAACGATTTGCCATATCGGCGGACGCGCAGAACGCGCAGAAGCAGTGAGGCACTTCTAGGTTTCCGGGCAGGGGGCGGCCGTGATCGTCGAGGGACCGTGGACGGACGAACCGTCGGGCGGGGGCGAAGCGCCGCCGCCGGACCGCACGTTCGGACTGTCCGAACGGGACCGGGCCGTGCTGGACCTCGCGGCCCGCACCTTCAGCGGCCCCGGCCCCCGCGAACGGGCGGTCCGCGAGCGCCTCGGGCTGTCCCCGACCGCGTACTTCCAGCTCCTGAACGCGCTGCTGGACGACCCGCGCGCGCTGCGCTACGACCCGCTGACGGTGGGCCGGCTGCGGCGGGAGCGGCAGCGCGGGCGCGACGAGCGGGACTGAGCGCGGCGCCGCCCGTCACCCGTTCGGCGGCCAGTTGCCGGTCCCGGTGCGCCCGTACGCCGGGCATGCGCCCGCGGACCCCGGGTAGGGTCGAGGCCATGGACGTCGCCGACATCCTCACGCCCCGCACGCCCGAGGGCAAGGAAGGCCTCGCGGCACTGCTCGCGCGGCCGGCCGAAGCCGTGGTCGCGCTCGACTTCGACGGCACCCTCGCGCCCATAGTCGCCGACCCGGAGCAGGCCAGGGCGCACCCCGGCGCGGTGCCGGCGCTCGCCCGGCTGGCCCCCCGGCTCGCCGCGGTCGCGGTCGTCACCGGACGCCCGGCCGGGGTCGCGGTGCGCTACGGCGGCTTCGCCGGCGTGCCGGGCCTGGAGCACCTGGTCGTGCTCGGCCACTACGGCGCCGAGCGCTGGGACGCGCACACCGGCGAGGTCCGTACCCCCGGCGCACACCCCGGCGTGACCGCGGTCCGCGCGGAACTGCCCGGCTTCCTGGACCGGATCGGCGCCTGGCGCGGCACCTGGATCGAGGACAAGGGCGGCCGCGCGGTCGCCGTCCACACCCGCCGTACCGAAGATCCCGACGCGGCCTTCGAAGCCCTGCGCGGCCCGCTGTCCGACCTCGCCGACCGGCACGGCCTCATGGTCGAACCCGGCCGTTACGTGCTGGAACTGCGTCCTCCCGGCGTCGACAAGGGCGTCGCCCTGTCCGCCTACCTCCGCGAAGTCGGCGCCTCATCCGTCCTCTACGGCGGCGACGACCTGGGCGACCTCGCCGCCTTCGCCGCCGTCCGCGACCTGCGCGACCAGGGCACCCCCGGCCTCCTCGTCGCCAGCGCCGGCACCCCCGAGACCCCCCAGGCCCTGCTCGACCGGTCCGACCTCACCGTCCCGGGCCCCGAAGGAGTCGTCGCGGTCCTGGAGGCCCTGGCGGACGCACTCGCCTGACGGCCGCCCGACTGTCAGCCGCCCAGGGCCGTGAGCTGGTCGAGGAACCAGCGGGAGGGCGGGAGGGCGGTGGACGCGTCGGCCAGGCGCTTGGTGCGGGCGGCGCGTTCGGCTTCGGGGAGGGTGAGGGCCGTGTTCAGGGCGGCGGCCGTCGCCTCGATGTCGAAGGGGTTGACGGGGATCGCGTCCTCGCCGAGTTCGGCGAAGGCACCGGCCTCGCGGGAGAGAACCAGGGCGACTCCGGTGTCGGAGACGACCGGGACCTCCTTGGCGACCAGGTTCATGCCGTCCCGGATGGGGTTGACGAGGGCGACATCGGCCAGCCGGTAGGCGGCCAGCGACCGGGCGAAGTCGTCGTCGACCTTGAGCAGGACCGGGGTCCAGTCCGCCGTGCCGAACTCGTCGTTGATCTCCGCGGCCAGCCGGGCGACCTCGGCGGTGTAGTCGCGGTAGACCGCGAGGTCCTGCCGCGAGGGGTAGGCGAAGGCCACGTGCACCACGCGGCTGCGCCAGCCGGGGTGCTCGTGCAGCAGCCGCCGGTACGCCAGCAGCCCGCGCACGATGTTCTTGGACAACTCGGCGCGGTCCACCCGTACGATCAGCCGCCGGCCCGGTCCGACCTCCGCGCGCAGCGTCTCGATCCGCTCGGCCACATCCGGCCGGTGCGCGCGCTCACGCAGGAAGTCCCCGTCGGCGCCTAGCCCGTGCACCCCCAGCCGGGTGGTGCGCCCGGCGTGGGTGACCGACCTTCCGTCCTCGGCGACCTCCGCGCCGAGCACCGCGGCGCAGCAGGCGGCGAAGGCGTCGGCCCACCGCCGGGTGAGGAAGCCGGCCCGGTCCGCGCCGAGGATCCCGGTCAGCACCCGCGCGGCCACGTCGTCCGGCAGCAGCCGGTAGTAGTCCGGCGGCGCCCAGGGGGTGTGCGAGAAGTGCCCGATGCGCAGGTCGGGGCGGCGCTCGCGGAGCAGTTCGGGCACCAGCGCCAGGTGGTAGTCCTGCACCAGCACCGCCGCCCCCTGCTCCGCCTCCTCGGCGAGCGCGTCGGCGAAGGCCGCGTTGTACGTCTCGTACGACGCCCACTGGCCGCGGAACTCCGCGTCGAAGACCGGCTCCAGCGGGGTCTGGTAGAGCATGTGGTGGACGAACCACAGCACGGAGTTGGCGATCCCGTTGTACGCGTCGGCGAACACCGCGGGGTCCACCGCGATCATCCGCGACCCCGGCTCGGCCACCGCGCGCCGGACCGCCTCGCGGTCCCCGTCGGACAGCGCCGCGCACACCCACACCGCGCCGGCGTCCGGCCCGATCGCGCTCAGCCCCGAGACCAGCCCGCCGCCCCCGCGTCTCTTCGCCAGGCTCCCGTCGCCCGCCACGGAGAACGAAACCGGTCCCCTGTTCGAGGCGACCAGGATGCGGGCAGCGCCGCGCGTTACCTCCATGCCCGGCAATCTAGCCAGGTACGAGCGCTCTCAAACGTGGTGCGGCGCCGAACAGGGGGTGGCGGAGGTCACGTCGAGGCGCCCTTGTGGGAGCGCTCCCGCACACTCTTCGCGCGCTCCGGGTCAGCCCGTGGGCCGCCGGTCCGGGTCGACCCGGACCAAGGCCCCGCGCCCCGGCGAGCCGTCAGGCCGCGCGCCGCTCGACGTATTCCGGCACCGTCCGCATCGGCGGCCGCTCCTCCGTGTCGACCGGGTACGTCCGGGGCACGAAACCCTCACCCGCGCGGGCGAACTGGGTCAGGCGCGGGCGCACCAGGTGGCCGCGGGACAGCCGCAGCTGCGCGGTGCGGTAGATCGCCGCGGCCATCCGGCCCAGCGCCTGGCCGTCCTGGTGCCGGTGGTGCCGCACCCCCACGTCGACCTGGGCGAGCGCGTCCAGTCCGACCAGGCCGAGCGCGTCGATCAGCAGACCCAGCTCCACCCCGTAGCCGACCGGGAACGGCAGCCGCTCCAGCAGCGAGCGCCGCGCCGCGTACTCCCCGCCCAGCGGCTGGACGAAGCCGGCCAGCCGCGGCCAGTGCAGGTTCAGCAGCGGGCGCGCGACCAGCTCGGTGACCCGGCCGCCGCCGGCCGGCACCACCGCGCCGCCGGTCTCCAGCGGCCGGTCGTACATCGCCTTGACCAGCTGCACCGCCGGGTCGGTGAGCAGCGGCCCGACGATCCCGGAGACGAACCGCGGGTCGAAGTCGCGCAGGTCGGCGTCCACGAAGCAGACGATCTCGCCGCCGGTGACCAGCAGCGAACGCCACAGCACCTCGCCCTTGCCGGGCAGCGCGGGCAGCCGCGGCAGGATCGTGTCGCGCGCCACCACCCGGGCGCCGGCCGCGGCAGCGACCTTCGCGGTGGCGTCGGTGGACCCGGAGTCGACCACCACCAGCTCGTCCACCAGCGGTGTCTGCGGCGTCATCAGGGTGCCGCGGATCGCCTCGACGATCGGCCCGACGGTGGCCTCCTCGTCGAGCGCGGGCAGCACCACGCTCACCGTGCCGGCCGCGCCCGCCGCCCGTTTGGCCGCCAGCAGCTGCTCCAGCGGCCGGTCGTCCGCCGACCACGACCGGCGCGCCAGCCAGCGCTCCACCTCATCGAGCACGTGTGCTTCTCTCCCCGGTCTCCCCGGTCTCCCCGGCTCCGCCCCGGCTGTCCCGGGTTCGCGCCCAGTACGTCCCGGGTTCGCCCCGGTGTTCCCCGCCGGTCCGGCCGGTGTTCCATCTCGCGGTGCGGACGGGCGGCTCAAACCATGACGCATGTCGGTTACAGTCTTGAGCAACGTCCGCGACCACCGCACGCCGGGGGCCGTACGACGTTCTCACAAATGCCCGGACCTGCTGGTCCGCGCCATACCGCTCATCCAGAGGGGCAGAGGGAACGGCCCGTTGAAGCCCCGGCAACCCTCCCGCCGACCGCGAGGTCACCACGGTGGGGAAGGTGCCAATTCCGGCTCGCCCCGCAACCGCGTGGCGAGGAAGATGAGGAGAGAAAGGGCCTCGCCATCATGGCTGTGCAGTCGACCGCCGCCGCAGCGACGCAGTCCGCCACCGTATCGCCCGAATCCCCGGGAACATCCCCGTCCGCCGACGCGGGCTACGGCACGTCCTTCGGCCCGGCCGCGGCGTTGTCCTGCCGCGAGTGCGGCACCCGGTTCCCGCTGAGCCCGATCTTCGCCTGTCAGGAGTGTTTCGGGCCGCTCGAAGTGGCGTACGACCTCCCGCTCGGTGACCCGGACGAGCTGCGCCGGCGGATCGAGGCCGGCCCCGCCAGCATCTGGCGGTACGCGCCGCTGCTGCCGGTGCCCGCGGACGTCGCCGAGCGGCCCAACCTCAACCCGGGCTGGACCAAGCTGATCAAGGCCGACAACCTGGCCCGCGAACTGGGCGTCACCGGCGGCCTGTACGTCAAGGACGACTCCGGCAATCCCACCCACTCCTTCAAGGACCGGGTGGTGGCCATCGCCTTGGAGGCGGCCCGCACCTTCGGCCTGACCACGCTGTCCTGCTCGTCCACCGGCAACCTGGCCGGCGCCGTCGGCGCCGCCGCCGCCCGGGCCGGCCTGCGCAGTTGCGTGTTCATCCCGCACGATCTGGAGAGCGCCAAGGTCGTCATGGCCGCGGTCTACGGCGGCGAACTCGTCGCCATCGAGGGCTCCTACGACGACGTGAACCGGTTCTGCTCCGAACTGATCGGCGACCCGATCGGCGAGGGCTGGGGCTTCGTCAACGTCAACCTGCGGCCGTACTACGGCGAGGGCTCCAAGACCCTGGCGTACGAGATCGCCGAGCAGCTCGGCTGGCGGCTGCCGGACAACCTGGTGATCCCGATCGCCTCCGGCTCCCAGCTCACCAAGATCGACAAGGGCCTGAAGGAACTGATCGCGCTCGGCCTGGTCGAGGACAAGCCGTACAGGATCTACGGCGCGCAGGCCGAGGGCTGCTCGCCGGTCTCTGCCGCCTTCAAGGCCGGGCACGACGTGGTGCGCCCGGTCAAGCCGGACACCATCGCCAAGTCGCTGGCCATCGGCAATCCGGCGGACGGCCCGTACGTGCTGGACATCACCCGGCGCACCGGCGGCACGGTGGAGGACGTCACCGACGAGCAGATCGTCGACGCGATCGCGCTGCTGGCCCGGACCGAGGGCGTGTTCGCCGAGACCGCGGGCGGAGTGACGGTCGGTGTGCTGCGCAAGCTGATCGAGACCGGGCAGCTCGACCCGGCCGCCGAGACCGTCGTGCTGAACACCGGCGACGGCCTGAAGACCCTGGACGCGGTGGCCGGCACCGGGCCCACCGCGACCATCCGCCCCACCCTTTCCGCGTTCCGAGAGGCTGGCCTCGCATGAGTGCTTCCGTACGTATTCCCACGATCCTGCGCAGCTACACCGGCGGCCAGGCCGAGGTGCCGGCCGACGGCGCGACGCTGGCCGAGATCATCGAGTCGCTGGAGAAGAATCACGCGGGCATTTCCGCCCGGGTTCTCGACGACACCGGAAAACTCCGGCGCTTCGTGAACGTTTATGTCAACGATGACGATGTCCGTTTTTCCGACGGGCTCGCCACGGTTGTCCCGGACGGTGCCAGCGTCTCGATCATTCCCGCGGTGGCGGGCGGATGACGCACTTCTGACCGTTTCCGGTGCCGCCGACAAGGGCGGCAGGCCGCGGCGGTCCGGTGTTCCGGTGCCCCGTTCACCCTTCCGGGTGGGCGGGGCACCCGCGTGCCGGGCGTCGGACGGCCGCCGGTACAGTTGCCGGGGGCAAGCGTGTCGTCTGCACGGTCAGTGCGGCGATTTATCGCCAAATTCACGGGGAATATGTCCCGTTCATCCCTTTTGCTCGGTCCGAGATGCCCCGCATTATCGTTTTTTCCTGCGTTATATCCGATGGGTCGCACCGAGATTTCTCGTCCGATTGACCTGTTGCGGTGGGCATCCGTGCAGATACATTCAGCCGCGGTCGACGCGTTCCGGCGCACGCCCCCCAGGGCTCACACCTGTTGAAGGTAAGGGCCGCACCGGGGGGTGAGGTCTGACCCGGGCCCGCGGAGTGCGGGGCCGCGATAGGGCCAGCAATAGGGGAGTTAGGAATGGCTCAGGGCACCGTCAAGTGGTTCAACGCGGAGAAGGGCTACGGCTTCATCGCGGTCGACGGTGGTGCGGATGTTTTCGTCCACTACAGCGCGATTCAGATGGACGGATACCGCACCCTCGAGGAAGGCCAGCGGGTCGAGTTCGAGATCTCGCAGGGTCAGAAGGGGCCGCAGGCGGACATGGTCCGGCTGTCCGGCTGACGTCCCGGCGCGTTCGGCCACCGACGCGACGCTGCACGCAAGCACACGCAGGACCCGCACCCCCCGCGCCCAGGACGCGGCGGGCGCGGGTCCTCCGTGTGTTCGGCGTGCGTTCGGCACGTGTACGGCATGCGTCCGGCAGGTGTTCGCGACTCCCGCGCGGACCGTCCGGAGCGGGGTCGCTCCGCCATGGCGGGAGGGCTCTGTGCTTGCACTCGACAGGGGAGAGTGCTAATCATGAGGCTAGCGCTCTCCATGGGAGAGTGCTAAAGCTGGACCGGGTCGGTGAGGCCCCGTCCGGGCGCCGGGGAAGGAACCGGCGGCCGGGGGGCCGTCCGTCGCGGGCGCCACCGGGTCCGATCCACCGCCCCCTGCCTCGGCGGGGGAACCCCCAGTCCGCGGAGGACACTTCACCATGGCAAAGATCATCGCGTTCGACGAGGAGGCGCGGCGCGGCCTTGAGCGCGGGATGAACCAGCTCGCCGACGCTGTCAAGGTCACCCTCGGCCCCAAGGGCCGGAACGTCGTCCTCGAGAAGAAGTGGGGCGCCCCCACGATCACCAACGACGGTGTCTCCATCGCCAAGGAGATCGAGCTGGAGGACCCGTACGAGAAGATCGGCGCCGAGCTGGTCAAGGAAGTCGCGAAGAAGACCGACGACGTCGCCGGTGACGGCACGACGACCGCGACCGTCCTGGCCCAGGCCCTGGTCAAGGAGGGCCTGCGCAACGTAGCCGCCGGCGCGAACCCGATGGCCCTCAAGCGCGGTATCGAGAAGGCCGTCGAGGCCGTCTCCGCCGCCCTGCTCGAGCAGGCCAAGGACGTGGAGACCAAGGAGCAGATCGCCTCCACCGCCTCCATCTCCGCCGCCGACACCCAGATCGGCGAGCTGATCGCCGAGGCCATGGACAAGGTCGGCAAGGAAGGCGTCATCACCGTCGAGGAGTCGCAGACCTTCGGGCTGGAGCTGGAGCTCACCGAGGGCATGCGCTTCGACAAGGGCTTCATCTCCGCCTACTTCGCCACCGACCTGGAGCGGATGGAGGCGTCGCTCGACGACCCGTACATCCTCATCGTCAACTCCAAGGTCTCCGCGGTGAAGGACCTGCTCCCGCTGCTGGAGAAGGTCATGCAGTCCGGCAAGCCGCTGCTGATCATCGCCGAGGACGTGGAGGGCGAGGCGCTGTCCACCCTCGTCGTCAACAAGATCCGCGGCACCTTCAAGTCCGTCGCCGTCAAGGCGCCGGGCTTCGGTGACCGCCGCAAGGCCATGCTCGGCGACATCGCCATCCTCACCGGCGGCACGGTCATCTCCGAGGAGGTCGGCCTCAAGCTGGAGAACGCGGGCCTCGACCTGCTCGGCCGCGCCCGCAAGGTCGTCATCACCAAGGACGAGACGACCATCGTCGACGGTGCCGGCGACACCGACCAGGTGGCCGGCCGGGTCAACCAGATCCGCGCCGAGATCGAGAACAGCGACTCCGACTACGACCGCGAGAAGCTGCAGGAGCGGCTGGCGAAGCTCGCCGGCGGCGTCGCGGTCATCAAGGCCGGCGCCGCCACCGAGGTCGAGCTCAAGGAGCGCAAGCACCGCATCGAGGACGCGGTGCGCAACGCCAAGGCCGCCGTCGAGGAGGGCATCGTCGCCGGTGGTGGCGTGGCCCTGCTCCAGGCGTCCGCGGTGTTCGACAAGCTGGAGCTGGAGGGCGACGAGGCCACGGGCGCTTCCGCGGTCAAGCTGGCCCTGGAGGCCCCGCTGAAGCAGATCGCGGTCAACGCCGGCCTCGAGGGCGGCGTCGTGGTGGAGAAGGTGCGCGGCCTGACCCCGGGTCACGGCCTGAACGCCGCCACCGGCGAGTACGTCGACCTGGTCGCCGAGGGCATCATCGACCCGGCCAAGGTCACCCGTTCCGCGCTGCAGAACGCGGCCTCCATCGCGGCCCTGTTCCTCACCACCGAGGCCGTCATCGCCGACAAGCCGGAGAAGGCCGCCCCGGCCGCTCCGGGCGGCATGCCCGGCGGTGACATGGACTTCTGATCCACCCGGATCAGCTCGTCCGGCCGCGGCACCCCCGCGGCACCCGCAGCACCAGGCGGCGCCCCTCGCCGTACCGCACCCGTGGTCTCGGGCCGGTACGGCGGACGGGCGCCGCCCGCGTTCTCGGCGTTTCTCCGCGTTTCCGGTACGACTTACGGTGCCGGTACGGCTTACGTTTCCGTACGGACCGTCAGGCGTGGGCCGCGGCCAGGGCCTCGCGCAGCCGGCCGCCCGAGGCCGCCAGCAGCCGGTCGGCGGTGGCGGCGTCCACCTGCGCGAGCAGGGTCAGGATGGCCGGCTTGACCTCGCCGTCGGTGGCGATGAGCGCCGCCTCGATGGCCTCCTCGCCCGCGCCGGTGGCGAGCGCGACGATCCGCCGGGAGCGGGCCCGCAGCTTCTCGTTGGAGGCCCGCACGTCGACCATCAGATTGCCGTAGGTCTTGCCCAGCCGGATCATCGTGATCGTCGAGAGCATGTTGAGCACCAGCTTCTGCGCGGTGCCGGACTTCAGCCGGGTGGAGCCGGAGAGCAGCTCCGGGCCCACCACCACCTCGATGGCGTGGTCCGCGGCGGCGGCCAGCGGCGAGCCCGCGTTGCAGGACAGACCCACCGTCAGAGCCCCGAGCTTCCGGGCGTGTTCGACCGCGCCGACCGCGTAGGGCGTGCGGCCGGACGCCGAGACGCCCACCACGCTGTCCGCCGCGGTCAGCCCCAGCCGGTCCAGGTCCGCCGCGGCCAGCTCCTTGCTGTCCTCGGCGCCCTCCACGGAGGTCACCATCGCCTCCGGGCCGCCCGCGATCAGGCCCACCACCTCGACGCCCGGGGTGGTGTTGAAGGTCGGCGGGCACTCGCTGGCGTCGAGCACCCCGAGCCGGCCGGCGGTGCCCGCGCCCGCGTACACCAGCCGTCCGCCGCCCGCCATCCGCGCGGCGATCGCGTCGATGGCGGCCGCGATCGCCGGCAACTGCCCGGCAACGGCGGCGGGCACCATCGTGTCCTCGGTGTTCATCGTCCGGGCGATCTCCACCGTCGGCAGCCGGTCGATCTCGGCGAGCTCCGGCCGGAACGCCTCGGTGGTCAGCGTCTCCAACTCGCGACGCAGATCGGTGTACTGGGACATATGCGGTTCGTTCATCCTTCTCGCGCAGCCTGGGGGGATGGGTGATGCGGGTGTCGCGGGTGCCACCGATGGCGCTGCGGCGGCGCCGCCGGCCGGCGGTCGGGGACGGTTCGTCGGGGTTCGGGTTCGGGTTTGGGCTCGGGGTGGCGAAAGCCGGGGTCCGGGACGGGATCCACGGACGACGGCCGGACGGAGCCGGGCGCGCCCGGGGACGCGGAACCGGCGGCGGACCGTACCGAGTGGTACGGGCGCCGGGGACGGTGCCGGGATCAGTCCCCGTCGCGTCGGCGCGGTGCGTGGCGGTGGGCGAGGGCCTCGTACGAGGCGGACAGCGCCGGGGCCGCCTCGTCGTACGTCCGCTGCGCCACGCCTATGAACAGGCAGTCCACCACCAGCAGTTGGCTGGTCCGGCTGGACATCGCCGCCGGTCTCAGCTCGCTCTCCCGGGAACAGGAGGTGGTGAGCACCAGGTCGGCGTACTGGGTGACGGTGCCGTCCGGCCGGCCGGTGATGGCCAGCGTGGTCGCGCCGCGGTCGAAGGCGGCCCGCAGCGGTTCGACGACGTCGTGGGTGGAGCCGGAGTGGGTGACGGCCACCGCCACGTCGCCGGCCCGCAGCTGTACGGCGTTGGTGACGGCCAGGTGCGGGTCGGAGTGCGCGTGGGCGATCAGCCCTATCCGCAGCAGCTTCTGCGCCAGGTCCTGGGCGACCAGGCCCGAGGCGCCGATCCCGTACACGTCGATGCGGCGCGCCCCGGCCAGCGCCCCCACCGCGGCCTCCAGCTGCGTCATGTCGAGCTGGGCGGCGGTGTCGGCGAGGGTCTGCTGCTCCTCCAGGGCGAGCTTGGTGACCACGTCGCCCAGCGGGTCGTCCACCGCGATGTCGGCGGTGACCGCGGGCGGCGCGCCGGTGGCCTGCTGGGCGGCGAGCGCGGCCAGCGCCAGGCGCAGGTCGCGGTAGCCGGGGTAGCCCAGCAGCCGCGCGGTGCGCACCACGGTGGCCTCGCTGGTGCCGGTACGGACGGCCAGTGCGGTGACGGTCAGGTGGGCGCAGCCGGCCGGGTCACCGGCCAGGGCCTCGGCCACCCGCTGCATGGACCGGGTCATCGAGGGGGCGAGGGTGCGGACCTTGGCGGCCAGGGCCCCCGGATCGGGGGTCGTGGCGGAGCCCGACGGGGTGCCGGGTGCGCCCCGGAGGGCGCGGACACCCTGGGGGAAAGTTTCCTTCAGGCTGTAGGTCACACGATGAAAGCTATTTTCAGCGGCTCCGCACGTCAAGAGGGGCCCGCGCTCCGGCCGCCCTCGGGACCGTCTTGCGACAATGGACCCATGACCGCCGCCGCCGAAACCGTCCTGCACCGGGCCCGCGCCCAGGTCCTCGCCGACCTCACCGCCCGCGACGTCGCCGCGGCCGACATCGTGTCGTTGCTGGAGGAGGCGCTGAGCAAACGCCGATGGTGGCTGGAGCAATGGCCGGACGGCGCCGCCTACATCGCCGGTCTGCTCGCCCAGGACGTGCAGGACGCCCTGCTGGAGACGCACGGCCGCTGGCCGCTGTGCCCGTTCTGCCTGGACCCGCACGCCCTGAGCGTCGAACCCGAACTCGGCCCCGACCCGCACTGGGTCTGCGGCGCGAGCGGCACCGTCGTCGCCCCCGTCGGCTCACTGGGCGCGTAGGTCTTCGTGGCCGTCTACATCGACCCCCCGACCTGGCCCGGCCACGGCCGCCACTGGTCCCACCTGGTCAGCGACATCTCCTACGCCGAGCTCCACGCCTTCGCCGCCCGCCTGGGCTCTCCGCCCCGCGCCTTCGAACGCGACCACTACGACATCCCGGCCGCCCGTTACGCCGCCGCCGTCCGCCTCGGCGCGATAGAGGTGTCCTCGAAGGAGATCGTTCGCCTCCTGACGGCGGCGGGCCTGCGGCGGAGGAAGCACCCGGGGCCGCGCGACGGGACGTAGCGGCGGGCCGTGGCGTTTGCACCCGCGCCGGCAACCGACCCGTCGGCCCCGGGCGTCCCCGAGAGGGAAGGTTCGGGGGGCCGGGGAGAAGGGGGCCGGGTGGCGCGGGACGCGGGGATCGAGGTCGGGCACGAGACGTACGCGCCGCTGGGGGAGATGGGCGGGGCGTCGGTGCTGCGGCTGGTGGGGGCGGGGGTGGACACGCCGGTGCGGCTGCGGCTGGAGACGCCGCTGGCCTGCGCCGTCGCCGCGGTGCGGTTGGTGCCGGACCAACCCGACGCACAGGGCGTGGTGGTCGAGCCGCGGGTGCGGGTGGCGGCCCGGCGCGTGCTGGACTACCCGGCGGTGACGGCGCCGGTACGGTACGAGGTGGTGTGGGACGTGCCGCCGGCCGACACGCGGTTCGGGATGGCGGGGGAGGAGATGCTGCTCGCCCGGGCGCACGCGGTGCTGGAGGCGTCCGGCGGCGAACGGGTGGTGGCCACGCGGTTGCTGACCCGGCGCTGGTACGACGCGATCGACCCCGGTCTCGACCCCTCGATGGCCGGCCGCGCGGGCGCCTTCTGGCGGCTGCCGGCCCCGGTCGCCGAGCCCCTGGCGGACTTCCAGCGGGCCAACGCCGAAGCGGTGCCGGCCTGCGGCTACTGCGTCCTGCGCTGGGAGCTGGACCTGCTCGACCGGATCGACGCCCTGCAACGGGCGGCCCGCGTGCACGGCTCCCCCCGGGTCACCGCCCTGCTCGGCCGCTGGTCCGCCGCGCCCGAGCAGCGCACGCACCGCCGGCCCTGCGACTGCCGGCGCCAGAACCCCGGCCGCGTCCTGCCCCCGCAGACCCCCGAGCACGAGCTGCGCCGGCGCCTGACCGCCGCCCGCGCCCGCCGGGCGGGAGGACCCGGGGGCGTCTGACGGGAGCGTACGGACGTCCGTCGGCCACCGGCGGGGGGCGACCGTACGCCACGGATCCCGGGCGGGGTCCGCCGACGCCGGCCGGTCGTACGCGGGTACGCACCGAGCCGGACCCGCCGGGAGCGGCCGACCCCGCTCAGGACTCCAGCAGTTCGAGTTCCGTCGTCATGTTGCGCCGCGCCGTCGCCTCCCAGCGGTCCTGGCCGTACGCGGTGCGGAAGAGGGTGGGCAGGTCCAGCAGGCGGCGCAGGATGTCGGCGCGGGCCGGGCGGAAGCGCTCGTCGGGGACGAAGCCGTACTCCTCCCGTACGGCGGCGGCGTACGCGGCGTAGTCGGCCGGGTCGCCGGCCAGGACCGCGAGGTCGGCGTCGCACAGCACCTCGCCGTTGCGGTCGTCCGAGGCCGGGTTGTGGCTGACGGTCAGCCGGACCAGGCGGGCCACCTCGGCGATCTGACGGCCACTCAGCCCCGCCTCGTCCAGCGCGCGTTCGGCCAGGGCGGCGCTGCGCTCCTCGTTCTCGCTGCGGTCCGGGCGGTAGACGGCGTCGTGGAACCAGGCCGCGAGCACCACCGTGTCGGGATCGCCCGCGTACGCCGTCAGCTCCGTGACCCGGGACAGGACCGCCACGAGGTGGTCCATCGTGTGGTAGTGGCGCTGCGGTTCGGCCCATCGCTCGAGCAGTTCTCTCCCGTACGGGGCGGGGTCCGGCGCGGCATCGGGATCGCTCTGGCAGCGGCGCAGCACCTCACCCCACTCCGCGAGCAGGGCGTCGTAGCGCGGGTGAACGGCGGCGGCGGAAGTCGGCGGCATGCCCGTTATTGTGCGGCACGTGAGTGACGGGAGGGGAAGTGGGCGAGGTACTCGGGCTCAATAATGCCCCGGCCCCTCGCGCGGAAGTGACGCATGTGGCACCCTAGCTCATATGTCTAGACCAATCTTCGAGGTCATCGCTCTCGGTGCGGACGATGCCGTGGTGGCCCAGGAAGGCGGTGCGGACCGCCTCGAACTGGTCACCGACATGGCGGCCGACGGACTGACCCCCACGAGGGAGACGTTCGCGGAGATACGGGCCGCCGTGACGATCCCGCTGCGCGTCATGCTGCGGCTGGCCGACGGCTTCAGCGCCGGCGACGACCGCGACCTGGACGCGCTGTGCGAGGCCGCGCAAGGGCTGCGCGCCGAAGGGGCCGAGGAGTTCGTGCTCGGTTTCCTCGACGGGCGAGGGCGAGCCGACCTCGACGCCGTCGACGCGCTCGTGGACGTGCTGGACGGCTGCGCCTGGACCTTCCACCGGGCGATCGACCGGGCCAGCGACCGCGACGCCGTCCGGCTCCAGCTCGCCGGGCAGCCCGGCCTCGACACGTATCTCACCGCCGGTTCGCCGTACGGGGTTTCGGCCGGGCTCGACGTGCTGTGCGCCGAGGCCGCGCGGGCCGGGGAACCCGGGTACGAACCCGCACTCCTTGTGGGGGGCGGGCTGCGGCTGGACCATGTGCCCGCCCTGCGCGCGGCCGGGCTCGAAGGGTTCCACGTCGGTGGGGCGGTTCGCCCTTCGGGCTGGGGCGGGCCGGTGGACGTGAAGGCGGTTCGTCTGTGGCGCGATGCGCTGGATCAGCCGGTGGTTGTGGGGTGAGCCGGGTAGGGGCTGCCCCTTGATGTCTGTTGCGGGCCGCCGGTCGGTGTTGGGTTGCTCGCGCAGTTCCCCGCGCCCCTTAAAGGTGCCGTCTGCGGTGCGCTGACGCGCCCATGCGGCGCCAGCCGCATATCGGCGACAGACCGCGCCCCTTGGGTTGCCGCCCCTTCGGGGCGCCGGCCCCTCCCTGAAGCGCCCTACGCCAGTTCCTCCGGCAAGGGCTGGGCGTGGAGGACGGTGAGGCCGGAGACCGCGCGGGTGAGGGCGACGTAGAGGCGGCGCAGGCCGGTGCGGGGGTCGGGTTCGGCGGCGACGAGGGTGGCGGGGTCGTCGAGGACCACGTAGTCGTATTCGAGACCCTTGGCGAGGGACGCGGGGACGAGGGTGAGGCGGGCGGTGGCGGAGGTCTCCTCGCCGGGGGCGAGGAAGGGGAGGCCGGCCGCGGTGAGGGCGGCGGAGAGGGCGGGCAGGCGGGGGTCGGCGGCGATCAGGCCGACGGAGCCCTCGTGGGTCAGGGCCTCGCGGCAGGCGGTGACGACGGCGTCGTCGAGGGCGGCCGGGGGCACCTCGCGTACGGACAGGGCGCCCGCGGACTCGCGGACCGAGGTGGCCGGGGCCAGCCCGGGGGCGATCGCGGGCAGCAGCCGGGAGGCGTAGCCGATGATCTCGAGCGGCACGCGGAAGCCGCGGGTCAGCTCCTCGACCCGCGCCTCGGGTTTGCCCAGGTGGGCCAGCGCCTCGGCCCAGGACGCCGTCGCCCAAGGGGTGGTGCCCTGCGCGATGTCGCCGAGGACGGTCGCCGAGCCGGTGGAGCAGCGCCGCCCGACCGCCCGGTACTGCATCGGGGACAGGTCCTGCGCCTCGTCCAGCACCACATGGCCGAGCGAGGGCGTACGCCGTACCAGGTCCTGCGCCTCGTCGATCAGTACCGCGTCGGCCGCCGACCAGCGCGCCGAGCCCAGGCCGCGGGCCGGCCGGGCCCACAGGATCGTCTCCTGTTCCTCCGCGGTCAGCAGCCCGTCCGCGCAGGACGCCAGGAACTGCCGGTCCGACAGCAGCCGCAGCACCGTGCGGGCCGGATCGACCGGCGGCCAGCACTCCTTGACCACCGCCTTCACCGCGGGGTTGCGGGCCACCGCGTCCTGCACCCGGTCGTCGGGCGCCTCGCCGGCGCGCTCCATCTGCACCAGCACCGCGTGGGCGATGCGCTGCGGCAGGGCCTCGCGCGCGGCACCGTACCGGATGTCGCGCGCGGCCAGCTCCTGGACGATCTCCTGCAGCTCGTACGCCGGGACCCGCCAGCGCCGCGAGCCGCGCACCACGACCGCGGCCTCCTTCGGGGTGGCGATCCCCGAGCGCACCGCCCGCCGCAGCACCTCGGCCATCCGCGCGTCGCCCTTGATCCGGGCCGCGTCCGCCGAGTCCGTGCCGCGTACGGTGACGTGCGCCACCAGGTCGTCCACCGTGGCCTGCTTGACCTGCATCTCGCCGAGTGCGGGCAGCACCTGCTCGATGTAGCGCAGGAAGGACGCGTTGGGGCCGACCACCAGGGTGCCGGTACGGGCCAGCCGCTCACGGTGCGCGTACAGCAGGTACGCCACCCGGTGCAGGCCGACCGCGGTCTTCCCGGTGCCGGGCGCCCCCTGCACGCAGACCGTGCCGGACACGTCCGCGACCACGATCTCGTGCTGCTCGGGCTGGATGGTGGCCACGATGTCGCGCATCGGGCCGACGCGGGGCCGCTCGATCTCGTCCTGGAGCAGCCTGCTGGCCGTCGCCGCCTCGGCCGGATCGGTCAGGTGCTCGTCCTCGTACGCGGTCAGCTCGCCGGCGGTGTAGCCGAAGCGGCGGCGCAGCGCGACGTCCATCGGGTCGGTGCGCGAGGCGCGGTAGAACGGCTGGGAGACCGGGGCCCGCCAGTCGATCACCATCGGGTCGCCGTCGGCGTCGTGCACATGGCGGCGGCCGATGTAGAAGTTCTCCCCTGATGCCCCTTCGGCCAGGTCGGCGCCCGGCGCGTGCCGGTAGTCCAGGCGGCCGAAGAACAGCGGCAGGTCGGCGAGGTCGGCCAGCGCGGTGATCCGGGCCTCGATGCCGGCGGCCAGCACCTTGGCGTTCACCCAGTTGCCGGTGACGTCGGAGATGTCGAGCGCTTCCACGTCCTGGCGCATGGCGCGCAGCGCGGCCCGGGACGAGCGCAGGTGGGTGCGTTCGCGCTGCAGCGGGTCGTCGGCGGTGTGGTTCGTGGTGTCGTTCGTGCTGGCGGTGCTGTCGGGATCCTGGATGGGGGCGTGCGAGGGCACGGCGTAGCCTCCGGCGGACACGTCGGTTCACGGTCGGACCCGCGCGGGCGCGGGCCTCCTCGGTCGGTGAGCCGGCCGGTTTCCGTCCGGGCGGCGGCACTCCCTGGCGGCCGGCCGCGAGAACGGCGGGCACGCGGCGCTGGGAGGCGGGCAGACGCGCGACTATACGCGGACCGGGCGCGGCACGCGAACTCTTTTTCCCGGGGTCTTTCCCGGGGCGCCGCCGGGAGTCCGTCCGGACGCGGCCGTGCCGTCACCTGGTGCCGCGGCCGTACGGTTCCGCATCCCGGCGGTACGTCCCCTGCCCGCCGGGCGTACGCCTCGGGGTCGACCCGGAGCCGTACGTCAGGGTCGCGGGTCCCCCTGAGGTCGCAGTCGCGCGCCGTGAGGTTCCGCCCTCGGCGCGACGTCGACCGCACGGGTGGCTACGTACCGTGGAGACATGTCCACCACCACTGTTTCCCCAGGTCCGGCGGCCCACGGCGGCACCCCGCTCGGCACCGCGCCGCAGCACCCCCGGCACGTCCTCGGCAGCGCACTGCACGCGATCCGGGTCTTCGCGGTCACGGCCGCCGAGGTCGTGCTGCTCGGCAGCTCGGACGGGGCCGCGCGGCGCCCCGACAGCCGCTGACCCCGCCGTACCCCGGGCGTGCCGTCGTGACGCTTGACGCTTCCGGTCAGACGTCCTGCGCGCCCTCGTCCTCGTCGGCGCCGCTGAGCAGGTCACCGGCGTCCACGATCCGGTAGGCGTAGCCCTGCTCGGCCAGGAAGCGCTGGCGGTGCGCCGCGAAGTCCTGGTCGATGGTGTCGCGGGCGACCACCGAGTAGAAGCGGGCCTCGTGGCCGTCGGCCTTGGGTCGCAGCACCCGGCCGAGCCGCTGGGCCTCCTCCTGGCGGGAGCCGAAGGTGCCGGACACCTGGATGGCGACGGTCGCCTCCGGCAGGTCGATCGAGAAGTTGGCGACCTTGGAGACCACCAGGACCGAGAGCTCGCCGTTGCGGAAGGCGTCGAACAGCTTCTCGCGCTGAGCGGGGGTCGTCTCGCCCTTGATCACCGGCGCGTTCAGGTGCTCGCCGAGCTCGTCGAGCTGGTCGATGTACTGCCCGATCACCAGCGTCTGCTGCCCGGCGTGCTTGGCCACCAGCGCCTCGGTGACCTTGCGCTTGGTCGCGGTCGTCGCGCAGAAGCGGTACTTCTCCTCCGTCTCCGCGGTCGCGTACGCCAGCCGCTCGGACTCGGTGAGGTCGACCCGGACCTCCACGCAATCGGCCGGCGCGATGTAGCCCTGGGCCTCGATCTCCTTCCAGGGCGCGTCGAACCGCTTCGGGCCGATCAGCGAGAAGACGTCCGACTCGCGGCCGTCCTCCCGTACCAGCGTCGCGGTCAGCCCCAGCCGGCGGCGGGCCTGCAGGTCGGCGGTGAACTTGAAGACCGGCGCCGGCAGCAGGTGCACCTCGTCGTAGACGATCAGGCCCCAGTCCCGGGAGTCGAACAGCTCCAGGTGCGGGTAGATGCCCTTCCGCTTGGTCGTCAGCACCTGGTACGTGGCGATGGTGACCGGGCGGATCTCCTTGCGCGTCCCGCTGTACTCGCCGACCTCGTCCTCGGTCAGCGAGGTGCGGCGGACCAGCTCGTGCTTCCACTGCCGGGCCGAGACCGTGTTGGTGACCAGGATCAGGGTGGTCGCCTTGGCCTCGGCCATGGCGCCCGCGCCCACCAGCGTCTTGCCGGCGCCGCACGGCAGCACCACCACGCCCGAGCCGCCGTGCCAGAAGCCCTCCACGGCCTGCCGCTGGTACGGACGCAGCGCCCAGCCGTCCTCGTGCAGCTCGATCGGGTGCGCCTCGCCGTCCACGTACCCCGCGAGGTCCTCGGCCGGCCAGCCCAGCTTCAGCAGCACCTGCTTGATCTGCCCCCGCTCCGACGGGTGCACGGCCACCGTGTCCGGGTCGATCCGCGCGCCCACCAGCGGCTGGATCCGCTTGGACCGCAGGATCTCCTCCAGCACCGGCCGGTCCGTGCTGGTCAGCACCAGCCCGTGCGCGGGGTCCTTGGTCAGCCGCAGCCGCCCGTACCGGGCCATCGTCTCGGCCACGTCCACCAGCAGCGCGTGCGGCACCGGATACCGCGAGTACGCCATGAGCGCGTCGATCACCTGCTCGGCGTCGTGCCCGGCCGCGCGGGCGTTCCACAGCCCCAGCGGCGTCAGCCGGTACGTATGGATGTGCTCGGGGGCACGTTCCAGCTCCGCGAACGGGGCGATGGCCCGGCGGCAGGCGTCGGCCTCCTCGTGGTCGACCTCCAGCAGGAGGGTCTTGTCGCTCTGGACGATCAGGCAGGACACCCGGTGCCTCCGGCGGTTTTCGGGGAAACGGGGAACGCAGAATTCTACGTCAGGTGGGGGTGGGGAGTGGGTGGGGCAGGTCACGTCCCGTGCGGGTCCCTCCGGCTCGGGCCGCGCTGCCGCCGCGGTTGCCGTCTTCTCCAGGGTGCGGCTTCTTCCGGTGCCCCGGGGCGACCTCTCCGCTTTTGGGGTCCGGGCCGAGTTCAAGGCAGCGGAGTGCGTGGCCCTACCCCGAGGAAAAGCATGCGCGCCGTTCGGGGGAAACGGCGCGCTCCGTGGTCGTGGCGTGGCGGGCGGATAGTCCTATTTGATGTGTTGTGTTCATATGGATCACGCTCAGCAGTCGCTTCCCCAGGCCGAGCCGCGCGGCCGGGGGAAAGTCCGTGTTGTCGCGGCGTCCACGGCAGTCGTCGGAGTGGCCGTCATGGCCGCGGCCGGGCTGCTGCTCCCCGCGTCGCCGTCCGTTGCCGCGCCCTTGGGCGGCGAGTGGTCGGACACCGGATTCGCCCAGGGACATCAGGGGCCGCAGGGTTCGCAGCCTTTCGGTCAGTCCGACGCGGCCATGTCCCACGTACTCGGGAACATGGGGTGGGTCGGCGAGGTGGCCGGCCTGCGCCCAGGCCCGGACAACGGGCATCAGGAGGGAGACCAGCAGTCGGAAAACCAGCAGCAAGGAGGCCAGGAACAGGGAGACCAGCAGCAAGGAGGGCGGCAGGACGCCCAGCAGCAGGAGAACGGGCGCCAGGACGCCGGTTCTCAGGAAGGGGACACCCAGGCGAGCGGCCAGCAGGCCGACACTCAGGAGGCCGGTAACCAGGAGGCCGGTAACCAGGAGGCCGGCGCCCAGCAGTCCGGCGGGCAGCAGCCCAGCACCCAGCAGTCCAGTGGGCAGGAGGCCGGCCAGGACGCCGGGCAGGAAACCGCCGCCCCGCAGAACACCGACCCGCAGCAGGGCGCCCAGTCCAACGGTGGCTTCCAGCAGGGCAACCACCACCACGGCGGGCAGATGCCCGGGACCGGCTGGCCGTTCCTGAACCTGGGCGTGCCAGTGGCCCAGCCCACCGGCACGACCGGCACGACCGGCACCACCCAGTCGGCCGCCCCGAGCGCGACCGCCAACCCGAACCGGCCCGCGGGCCACAACTGGCAGAACCAGGGCCAGGGCCAGTCCGGCCAGCACAATCGACAGGGCCAGGGCCAGGCTCAGGGCCAGTCCAGCCGCCCCACGCAGCACAACTGGCAGAGCCAGGGCCAGGGGCAGAACCAGGGCCAGAGCCAGGCTCAGGGCCAGACTCAAGGTCAGGGCCAGGGTCAGGGTCAGTCCGGCCAGCACAACTGGCAGGGTCAGGGCCAGGCTCAGGGTCAGGGTCAGTCCGGGCAGCACAACTCGCAGAGCCAGGCTCAGGGCCAGACTCAAGGCCAGGGTCAGTCCGGCCAGCACAACTGGCAGGGCCAGGGTCAAGGTCAGAGCCAGGGCCAGAACCAGTCCGGGCAGCACAACTCGCAGAGCCAGGCTCAGGGCCAGACTCAAGGCCAGGGGCAGGGTCAGTCCGGCCAGCACAACTGGCAGGGCCAGGGTCAAGGCCAGAGCCAGGGCCAGGGCCAGTCCGGGCAGCACAACTCGCAGAGCCAGGCTCAGGGCCAGACTCAAGGCCAGGGTCAGGGTCAGTCCGGCCAGCACAACTGGCAGGGCCAGGGTCAAGGCCAGAGCCAGGGCCAGAACCAGTCCGGGCAGCACAACTCGCAGAACCAGAGCCAGGGCCAAGGTCAGGGCCAGAACCAGGGCCAGTCCGGGCAGCACAACTGGCAGGGCCAGGGCCAGAACCAGGGTCAGTCCGGGCAGCACAACTGGCAGGGCCAGGGCCAGAACCAGGCCCAGGGTCAGTCCGGCCAGCACAACTGGCAGGGCCAGAACCAGGGCCAGCCCGGCCGACCCTCGGAGCACTCCTCCTGGTCCTCGGACCACTCGAACTGGCCGAAACCGACCGAGAAGTGCCCGCCGAAGCACCACAAGCCGTCCACCAAGCCGCCCACGAGTCCACCGACCAAGCCCCCGACGACACCGCCCACGAATCCGCCCACGACCCACCCGACCCCGTCGACCACGTATCCGACGAACCCGACCACGCCTCCCGGCGACCACCGCCCGCACCTGCCGAACACTGGCGCGTCGGTCGGCTGGACCGCGGCGGCCGCAGTGGGCGTGCTCGGCACGGGCGGCGGCCTGATGGTCGCGACCCGTCGGCGCGGCCGGCACAGCTAGGGCCCGAACCGGGCCGGTGCAAGAGCCGTAGTACGTACGGCGATTACCGGCCGTCGGCGGCGCGTGGCGGCGTACGACGGCCGGCCTCGGGTAGGCGCCGGAGGACGGTGCCTACCCGAGGGGGTTACGTTCGATGGCAGTGCGCAACGCGCTGTTCCGGGCGGCGGCGCCGAGCCGGAAGGCCGGTTCCGCCCGTACGCAGGCCACGGTCGCGCAGCCCAAGAAGAAACCGGCTGCGAAACCGAAGACCAAACGGAGGCTGCCCGGCGCAGCCGCGGGGCAGGGGGCGAAACCAAGAACCGCCGGAACCGGGACCAAGCCGATGCCGGCCGTCGAAACCAAGGACCGGCCCCCGCTGCTCCAGCGCCGCGCCCTCGGGCCGGTGCTGGCCCGCGCGGCGGTACTGGCGGTGGCCGTCGTGGCCATGATCGGCTTCGCCGTCGCGCTGGCCCGGGTCACCTTGGTGCCTTCGCCCGCCTCGGACGCGCTGGTCCACACGAACCTGCGGCCCGGCGCCTCGATCCGCGCCTACCTCGACCAGCCGAACGTGCGCGACAGCATCAAGCAGATCGGCGGCAACATCCTGCTCGGCGTCCCCTTCGGCGTCCTGCTCCCCGCCCTCTTCCCGCGCGCCCGCGGCCTGGTCCGCACCGCCGCGGTCACCGCCCTCGTCATGATCCTGGTCGAATCAGCCCAGGGCGCCCTCGTCGAAGGCCGCGCCTTCGACATCGACGACGTCATCCTCAACACCCTCGGCGCCCTCCTCGGCTACCTCATCATCGGCCGCCGCTTGGGCCACGCCCTCCACCCCCGCCGCCCCCACTGGTGGCAACGCCTCCGCCCCCGCGACCGCCACCCCTCGTAATCCCTTCGAGCGAACAATCTCCCCTTTGTGCGAATAGCCCGCCCGGCTCCCTGATCCTGTGATCAGGGAGCCGCCCCTTGCCCGTGGCCGATGCCAGACTGGGGGACGAGGTTCCCGAGGAAGAGGTGACGACATGGGCACCGCGCACGACCCCCACTACGGTCCGTGGACCGTCGAGCAGGTGCTGGCGCTGGGGGAGGACCGCGGACAGCGGCGGGAACTGATGGGGGACACACTCGTCATGGCACCAGCACCAGGAGCGACGCATCAGAGCGCGTCGTCACTCCTCTGGCTCGCGCTGCGCTCGGCGGCGAAGGCAGCGGGCGCCCAGGTGCGCGTCTTCGAAGCCGTGAATGTCCGGCTCCCCGACGCCCTCCTCATCCCCGATGTTGTCGTCGTGGACGCGGGCGCGGGCTATCCGGTGGCCTTCGACGCGGAGGCCGTCCAACTCGTCGTGGAGATCGTGTCGCCCTCGTCCATGGGCCGGAAGACCGACCGCCTCCTCAAGCCGCCCTACTACGCGGAAGCCGGCATCCCGTACCTGTGGCGGCTGGAGTTCGAACCGTCGCCCATCCTGGTCGTCGCCGAACTCGAAGCGGGCCGGTACGTCGACAAAATCGTCGCCAAGGCCGGCACCCGCACCCTGATCGAAAAGCCCTTCCCCGTCTCTCTCGACCCCGCCGACCTGATCGACCCGCAGGACTGAAGCTCAGCATTGCGAGATCCAGGCGCGGAGACGACGACATGAACTCTGCCCATGACGACCACCACGGTCCATGGACCGCGCGGGTCGTGGCGCGGGCCGGGGGGCGCGACGCCGGTCGAGAAGCCGTTCCCGGTGGAGCTGGACCCGGGGGCGCTGGTGCGGCCGCGGGGCTGAGCCGGGCTACGCCGGGTCGTCCGCTAGGGCGGAGACGCCGGTGATGCGGTGGAGGGCGAAGGTGCGGACCTCGTCGGAGGTGTGGTCGTAGGCGGTGATGTAGCCGCCCTCGACGCGGACGGGGGCGATGACGCGCTGGCTGGCGGCGCCTTCGGCGTTGACGTAGCCGATCCAGAGGGACTCGCCGGAGAGGGCGGCGGCCTGGACGGTGGCCAGGGTCTCGGCGGTGGAGGTGCGGGGCAGGCCGTCGGCGGCGGGGGAGGCGGGCGCGGGGGTGCGGCGTACGGCGGTGGCGGCGCGGTCGCCGGCGCGGATGGCTTTGACGGCGAGACCCAACAGGGCGGTGTCCGGGGTGGGCGGGCCGTCGGTGACCGGGACCGGTGGCGTACGGGGCGGGGTGCGGCGGGCGTCCGGCCGGGTGATCAGGACGTCGCCGTCGGCGGACTCGGCGGCCGGGGCCAGGCCCATCGCGCGCAGCCGTTCCAGCAGGGTGGCCGGATCGGCCTGGGCGGCCACCACGGTGGGGGCGAGCCGGCGCAGGCCCAGGCCCGCGGCCCGGCGGTCGGCGAGGAGTTCGGTGAGCAGTGCGTCGTCGTCGCAGCGCAGATACGCCGCCGCCGCGCCGACCCGCAGCACACCGTGTTTGCGGGCCACGTCGTCGATGAGATAGCTGAGCGGCTGCGGCATCGGCGTACGGGAGTGCTCGGTGAGGAACTGCCGCAGTTCCGCGGCGGTACGCCCGGCGTCCAGGGCGCGCCGTACCGAGTCGGGCGTGAAGCGGTACACCGTGGCGCCGCCCTTGGACTCCACGTCCGCGAGGACGCCCAGCGTCTCGGCGAGCGGCGAGATCAGCGGACCCGGCGCCACGGCCGTCAGGTCGGCCTGGAGCAGCACGTGGTCCAGGGGTTCGGGCAGCAGCGGTGCCAGCAGCCGCGCTGCCTGCTCGGCGGCGGCCGAGGCGTCGTGCTCCCGGCCGTCCGGCCCGGCGGGGGCGATCAGCGGACGCGCGTGTGCGGCCAGCGCGCCCCGGCCGGTGAGTCCCAGCGTCTCGGCGTCCCGCAGCGTCCAGCGCAGCAGGTCCGTACGCAACGCGTCTGCCCCGGGCCGCAGCGGCCGCAGCCAGCGCAGCCGGGCCAGCAGGTCTTCCTCCGAGGCCGCCGTGCCCTTCGGCAGTTCGCCCAGCAGCCGCAGCGCCCGCCGCCGCACCTGCGGGGTCAGCGACCGGTCCAGGTCCGGGCCGAGCGCGGACAGGGCCCGGCCCTTCGCGTCACGCGTGCCGACCAGCCCGGGCGTACGGGTCGCCGTCAGCCAGGCCGTGACCAGGACGGCCCACTGCCGCTGCGCGGGCGCCTGGAGCCATTCGTCGGCGGTGGGCGTGGGCGCGTACGCCTCGTCCACCTCGCCGTCGGTGGCGATCAGCCCGGCGCCGTAGGCGAGTTCGAGCCAGAACGCGGTCTCCGGCTCGGGCAGGTCGAGGGCCGCCGCGGTCCGCTTGAGGTCGCGCACGCTCAGGCCGCCCGCGCGCAGCACCGGGGGCCCGCCGGTCTGCCACTCGGCCAGCAGTTCGGAGACGGTGCGCACGGCGGTGAACGCCTGCCCCGCCGCCGTACGGTCCACCGTCCGCTCGGGCCGCTCCACCGGCGTCATGGCGGGCGGCGACGGTTCGGGCGTACGGTGCGCGCGGCCGCCGCGCAGGGCCAGCGCCGCCTCGCGCGGCAGCAGGACGGTGTGCGCCCCGGCCGGCAGCAGCAGGCCGCGGGCCAGCAGCCACTGCACGGGGGTGGTCGCGTCCGCGGCCCGTATCGCCGCGCCGGCGTCCCGTACCTCCCCGTAGGGCGGCCCCCACACCAGGCGGTCCAGCACCCCCGGTACGCCCTCCGGCGCCTCGGCCAGCAGGTCCGCCAGCCGGGAGGCGTCGGTGAACAGCTCGCCCAGCGCCTGCACCGCGCTCGTCGGGTCGTGCGTCGCGGGCAGCCCCGCGTCCGCGACGATCTCCTGGAGCCGGGCCGGCGACATCCCGGCGGTGGCCTCGCCCACGCTGGGACCCAGGCCCGTACCGGAACCGCCGCCGGCGCTCGGCGCCAGCAGGTCCCGGGCGGTGCGCACCAGATGCAGCGTCTCCTCGTCGCCCCAGACGATGCCGCGCACCCGCAGCGTGTGCACGGCCTGGGGCAGCCCCTCGGCGACGGCCTCGGCCAGCTCGGCGGGCAGCGGCCCGGCGGGTACGGCGGGGCGTGCGAGCACGGCCGCGGCCGCGGTGTCCCGGGCGTCCGATTCGGCGAGGGCCGCCGCCGGCTCGGCAATGGTCACCGCGAGCACGCCCGTACCCGTCATGAGGGCGCGCAGATCCTCGTACGGGCACGGGTCGGGGGCCACCGCGAGCGCCTCGGCGACCTGATGGGTGAACCGGTCGAGCCGGTCCAGGGCGCGCAGCACCGACGAACGGGTCGAGGCGCGCGTCGCGAGCTGCGTCAGATCCGGCGGCACCGGGGCCAGCAGGTCCGGCCGGGCACGCAGCAGGAGGGCCAGCGCGGCGTCATCACGCGCGCGCAGGTCCTCCGCGAGCGAACGCGGGCCGGTGCCTCTGCCTCCGTCGGTCATCCGTCCCACAGTAGCCGCAAGCCCCGTCACCGCGGGTGCGGTGCCCCGGGTTCCCACTGGTCGGGGGCGGCGTGGTGTCGCGGGGCGGCGCCCCGCACGGGCGCGGGCCTTTCGTCGATGTGCGGCCGGCGCCGCGTGGGCGCGTATCCCCACACCGTGGTGCGGGTCGTCGCCGGCCCGATGGGGTAGTTGCTGTCGCCTCCGGACCGTCGGCCGCATGTGGTTGCTCGCGCAGTTCCCCGCGCCCCTTTGGGGCACTCCCGGCGAGCCCCCATCCGCGGCAGCGGGTTCGCCGGGAGTCCCGGGGCCGCCTGGCGGTGGGCGCGCCCCGGGGCCACGTCGGATGACGACAGCGCGGGGGCGGGGCCGGTACCGTCGGCGGGAGGCCAAGGCGGGGCCGGGGAAAGGGGCTTGACGGTGGGCGTCGAGAGCGACCGACTGGTGTTCGACTACCTGAGCAAGGTCGGCGACCTGGCCCAGACCGCGCTGCCCGCGGCCCAGCGGATGCGGCTGGTGGCGCAGCTGCGTACCGACATCGACCGCGAGCGGGGCGACGCCGACAGCCCGGCCGCTGTACGCCGCATCCTCGGCCGGATCGGCACACCGGACGAGGTGGTGGAGGCCGCGGCCTCGGGCGTACCCGCCGCGCCGCCCCCGGTGCCGGCCGCGCCGCCTGCTCCGTCCCGGCCCGCCCCGGACGCGGACGACCCCGGCACCACCGGCGGGAGCGGGGAGCGGCCCAAGGGGTACGGGCCCTACGCCGGCCGCGTACCGCCTCCTGGACGCCGCCCCGGGGCGCCGCGCAAGAACGCCGACGACTGGTGGCAGGCCGCGCCCGACGGCGGTGACGGCATGCGGGCCGGGGACGAGCTGATCGACCTGCCGGGGATGACCGGCCGGATCTTCATCCCGGTCGACGACGAGGAACTGGCCGGGATCCGGCCGCCCGGCACCGGCCCGCAGGACGCGGCGGCGGCCGGGCAGAAGGGGCCGGGAGCGGCCGGGGAACAGGACCCGGCTGCGGAAAAGGCGGACAAGGGCGCCGCGGCGGGAGGCGGCGACAAGGCCGCGCCGGGCAAGAAGCGCCGGCTGCCGCGGCTGCCGTTCGCCGGGGGCGGCCTCAAGGGCTGGGGCAGCCCGGTGCTGCTGCTGGCCGCCGCCCTGCTGGTGGCCGGCGCGGCCATCGGCTCGTGGATCCCGCTGGGCCTGGGCTGGCTGACCGGCTGGCTCACCCGCAAGCTCACCCCCGCCCAGAAGAAGTTCGGCATCCTCGGCATCCCGGGCGCGGCGGCCATCGGCATGCTGGTGTGGCTGTGGGGGCGCGACGCCGGCAAGTGGAGCACCCCCATCGCCCAGGGGCAGATGGGCCAGGCCGTCCAGGGCGCCCTTCCGGGCACCGTCCGCCTGGCCGCCCTGGGCTCGGCCCTGTACCTGGTCTGGCGGGCCCGCCGTACGGCCTGACCAGCGCCGTAGCCGATTCCCGGCGGAGCCCCGGGCCGGGCCCCGAACCGCCCCCTTGACCCTCCGGGCGAGAATGGGTGCCGTGACCAACGACCCCGGCCGCGCGCCCCTCACGTCCGCACCCGTGTCCGCCCCCGTGACCGAGACCGCTTCCGTACCCGCCCCCGCCGCCGCCCCCGGGCCCGTCGCGGGGCTCCTGACCGGCCCCTTCACTGTCGGGTTCGACCTCGACATGACGCTGATCGATTCGCGGCCGGGGATCAAGGCGGTGTACGACCGGCTGGCCGCGGAGACCGGTGTGTTCATCGACTCGGATCTCGCGGTCACCCGGCTGGGGCCGCCGCTGGACGAGGAACTGGCGTACTGGTTCCCGGCCGACCGGATCGCCGCGATGGGCGAGCGTTACCGCGCGCTGTACCCCGAGCACGCCATCCGGCCCACCCCGGCGATGCCGGGCGCGATCGAGGCGGTGGCGGCGGTGCGCGCCGCGGGCGGGCGGCCGTTGGTGGTCACCGCGAAGTACGGCCCCAACGCCCGCCTGCACCTGGACCACGTCGGGATCGAGGCGGACCTGCGCGGCTGGCTGTGGGCGGAGGCCAAGGCCGAGGCGTTGATCGAGTTCGGCGCCTCGGTCTACGTCGGCGACCACGTCGGCGACATACGCGGCGCCCATGCCGCGGGCGCGCTGTCCGTCGCGGTGGCGACCGGGCCGTGCAGCGCCGCCGAACTGCGGGCGGCCGGCGCCGACATCGTCCTCGACGACCTCACCGAATTCCCGGAATGGTTCGCCGACTACAGCTCCGCGGCGGCCTGAGAAGCCCGATCGGAGTCACCCGAAGCATCACCCGAAGCGTCAGCGGAAGAGCGGGAAGACCGGGAAGAGGAGGAAGCGGCGGAAGAAGCCGCGCTCGGCTGCCGCTGCGCCATGGCCGCTTTCAGCAGCCCGACCAGCGCCACCGCCAGTCCGACCCCCATCAGCATGGACACGAAATACGCCGGGGTGGGCAGCCGGCTCGTGCCCAGCAGCAGCGGCGCCATGGTCGCGAGAGTGCCGACCGCTCCGACGATGAAGAGGACCGCGCCGATCCGGACGAGCAGGTCACCGGCGCCCCTGGTTTGTTTGCTCACCGGACAAGGGTAGGTCGCAGGAGTGGACCCGATGGAACGGGACCTCGGCGTCTTGCCAGGCGGCACCAGGCCATTAGCCTGGTGCCAGCGGGTCTCCGACGGACCCGCTGCAGTCTTATTCGGAGCGGTTTCGAGCAATGAGGACGAGGACGGACGTGCCTACCGGCAAGGTCAAGTGGTTCAACAGCGAGAAGGGCTTCGGCTTTCTCTCCCGCGATGACGGCGGTGACGTCTTCGTGCACTCCTCTGTGCTGCCCGACGGAGTAACGGCCCTCAAGCCCGGCCAGCGGGTCGAATTCGGCGTTGTCGCTGGTCAGCGTGGTGACCAGGCGCTTTCGGTGACCCTGCTCGATCCCGCTCCCTCGGTCGCCGCGGCTCAGCGCAGAAAGCCCGACGAGTTGCTGCCGATCGTGCAGGACCTGACCACCCTGCTGGAGGACGTGGCCCGTTCCCTCCAGCGCGGCCGGTATCCCGACAAGGCGCACGGCCACAAGATCGCTTCGGTGCTGCGCGTCGTGGCCGACCAGCTCGACGTCTGAACAGGCCGGCCTGTCCATCGTCCGGGTTTTTTAGCGGTGCTTTACCGGAGGAGTGCCCTCCGGTAAAGCTGCCGCGAAAATGCCGGGGCCGAGCGTGTCCGTGGCCGGTGCACTGAATTCCCGCCGCGATTAAGGGTGTTCCGCGTTTCAGAAAGCCAGCGCCTCGGCGCTGAGCGCCGGCACCAGGCCCTCCGCGGCGGCGCGGGTGAGCAGCCCGCGGACGGCGGCGTAACCGTCCTCCCCGAGGTCGGCGGTGAACTCGTTGACGTACAGCCCGATGTGCTGGTCGGCGACCGACGGGTCCATCTCCTGGGAGTGCGCGAGCACGTAGCCGCGGGAGGCGCCCGGGTCGTCCCAGGCCATCCGGACCGAGGCGCGGGCGGACTCGGCCAGCGCGTGCAGCCGCTCCTTGCCAAGCGAGCGCTTGGCGATGATCGCGCCCAGCGGGATCGGCAGCCCGGTGGTGGCCTCCCAGTGCTCGCCCATGTCGGCGAGCTTGTGCAGGCCGTAGTTCTGGTACGTGAAGCGGGCCTCGTGGATGACCAGGCCGGCGTCCACCCGGCCGTCGCGCACCGCGGGCATGATCTCGTGGAAGGGCAGCACCTCGATCCGGCCCACCCCGCCCGGCACCTCGGCGGCGGCCCACAGCCGGAACAGCAGGTACGCCGTCGAGCGCTCGCTCGGCACCGCGACGGTCTTCCCGGCCAGCGACGTGCCCGGCTCCCGGGTGAGCACCAGCGGCCCGCAGCCGCGGCCCAGCGCGCCCCCGCAGGGCAGCAGCGCGTACTCCTGGAGCACCCACGGCAGCACCGCGTACGACACCTTCAGCACGTCCAGCTCGCCGCGCTCGGCCATGCCGTTGGTGATGTCGATGTCGGCGAAGGTGACGTCCAGCGCGGGCGCGCCCGGCACCAGGCCGTGCGCCCAGGCGTGGAAGACGAAGGTGTCGTTGGGGCAGGGGGAGTACGCGATCCGCAGCGGACCGTCGCCTCCCGCGCCGTCGCCCGCCGCGCCACCGGTCCCGTACCGCTGCTCGCCGGTCTCCCGCTCGGTCCCCTGCTCGCCCTGCTGCTGCTCAGCCATGGTCCGCCTCCACTTCCAGGGCGGCCGGGAGCTTCCCGAAGGCCGCCGTCAGCGCCGCCAGTGCCTCGCCGATCCGCCACGCCGCCCGGTCGCGGGGGCCGACCGCGTTCGACACGGTACGCAGCTCCAGCACGGGCACGCCATGGGCCCGGGCCGCCTCGGCCACCCCGAAGCCCTCCATGGCCTCGGCGACGGCGCCCGGGTGACGTGTCCTCAGTTCGGCCGCCCGCCGCTCGGTGCCGGTCACCGTGGACACCGTCAGCACCGGCCCGTACGCCGCGCCCAGCGCCTGTGCGACGGCCGCGCTCAGCGGCGCCGCCTTGTGCTCGCTGCGGCCGAAACCCAGCTCGGCCAGCGGCGTGAAGCCGTCCTCGGTCGCCACGCCCAGGTCCGCGGCCACGATCACCTCGGCCACCACCACCGAACCCACCGGCGCCGCCGGGGCGAAACCGCCGCCGATCCCGGCCGAGATCACCAGGGTGTACGGGTCCGCGTCCGCCGCCGCCCGCGCGAGCGCCGTGGCCGCGCCGACGGCTGCCGCGGCCGGACCGGCGCCCGCCGCGATCACGGTCGCCCGGGGCGCGCCTGCCCCGGCCAGACCCGCGGCCACCGCCGCGCGTTCGGCGTCCACCGCGGTCACCACCAGCAGCCGCGCGGTCATGCGCCGCTCCGCGGCCCGGTCGCGTCGCCGCGCCGCCGGACCGGGTGCCCGTACCGCCTGCCGCCGGTCAACTCTTGACGAGCTTGATCTTCCAGACACCGAAGATGTCCGAGCCCGCGGGGTCGGGGGACTCGACGATGTTCAGGGTGACCTCGTTCACCGGGACGGTCTGTCCGGTCTGCGGGTCCTGCTGCTCGAAGAGGGTCGTGCTGTCCAGCGTCCAGTACGTCTTGCCCTTGAGGTCCTGCGGGGGGTTCAGGGTGGTGCCGTTCGCGATCAGCCAGCCCTTGTTGGCGATCTTCGGGTCCACCCCGACGCGCACCGTGTCGCCGTACCCGACCGTCAGGTGGTGCTTGGGCGCCGCCTCCAGGCAGGACCGGAAGATCGTGCTCGGCAGCTTCGCGCCGTTCGCGTAGCACTTGGGGAAGGCTTCGGCGGTCACGGACCGGGAACCCACGGTCACCGTTGCCAGCGGGGTCGGCTTGTCGCAGGCGGAAAGGGCGACCAGCCCCAGGGAGATGGCACCGATGGTGGTGGCGGCGCGGCGAATGCTCATGGGGGTGAGGCTACCGGGGCAGGTCCGGGGCACCTGCGCGGGGGTGCGACGTGTTCGCCGGCGCCGAGCCGGAGGAGCGGGCCGCGGGTTTCCCGGCGGGGAGGCGGGCGTTGCCCGCGCGGGCCCCCCGGCTCAGGCCACCCGGGCGCGCGCCGTACCGCCGCGGCGGGCGCCGCCGAACAGGCCGCGTACCGACAGCGCGAAGCCCACCAGAACGAGCGCGGCGGCCACCGCCATGCCCAGCGAGCCGTTGAGCGGGAGCACTATGCCGATGCCGCCGCCGACCACCCAGGACAGCTGGAGCGCCGTCTCGGAGCGGGCGAACGCGGAGGTGCGGACCTCCTCGGGCACGTCCCGCTGGATAAGGGCGTCCAGCGACAGCTTGGCCAGCGCCTGGGAGATGCCCGCGACGGACACCACCGCGGCCACCGTGAACAGCCCGAACCAGCTCGCCGCGATCGTGGCCGCGGACAGCGCGCACAGCATCACGGCGGTGATGATGACCTCGGGGCCGCGCGCCTTGAGCCAGGCGCCCAGCGCGGTGCCCAGGCCGTTGCCCACGCCGGCCGCGGTGACGGCCACGCCCAGCGACATCGCCGGGGTCAGACCGCCCAGCGGGTGCTCGCGCAGCATGAACGCCAGGAACATGGTCAGGAAGCCGGACAGTGCCCGCAGCCCGCCGTTGGCCTGGAGCGCGTGCAGCACCGAGGGGCCGACCCCGAGCAGGCCCTGCTCCTTGCGGTTCGACGCGCCGGCGCCCTCCTCGGCGGGCTCCTTGCCGGTCTTCGGGGCGGCCACCGTGTCCGTCGCCCCGGCGGCCTGGTCGCCGGCCTCCTCGTCGGCGGTCAGCCGGGCCTTGGCCTCGCCGCGGGCGGAGTCCACCTTCGCCGGCAGCGCGATCGACAGCAGCGCCCCGCACGTGAAGATCACGAACGCCCCGTACAGCGGCCACTGCGGCCCGATCGCGTGCAGCCCGCCGGCCATCGGCGCGGCCACCGCCGTGGCGAGCAGACCCGCGAGGGTGACGCGTGAGTTGGCCTTGACAAGGGTGGTGCGGCCCGGGAGCAGACGCGGGACCACCGCGCTGCGTACCACCCCGTACGCCTTGGACGCGACCAGCACGCCGAGTGCCGCCGGATAAAGCCCCAGCCCGGCGGTGGAGATGACGCCGGCCATCGTCCAGGCCAGAACCGCGCGGGCCATCATCGAGGCGGCCATCGCGGCGCGGCGGCCGTGCTGCATACGGTCCAGCAGCGGGCCGATCACGGGGGCGAGCAGCGCGAAGGGCGCCATGGTGATCAGCAGGTAGAGCGCGACCCGGCCGCGGGCCTGGCCGCTGGGCACCGAGAAGAACACCGTGCTGGCCAGCGCCACGGTGATCATCATGTCGCCGGCGGAGTTGACGGCGTGCAGTTCGATCAGCTTGGCCAGACCCGATTCGCCCGCGCCGCCGGCATGGGTGGACCGCCGCACTCGGCGCACGGCGGCCTGGACCGACCGCCCCACGCCGCCGGCGAGAGCGCGGCCGGCCCTGCGTGCGGGCCCGGGGCCCGCGGTCACCGTTCGTGCCACGACGCAATCCTGCCCCAATCGGGAGTGTGCGCACCCCCATCCTTTGCCCGCGTGGTGCGCACCGGTACCGTGCCATCGCGCAGAATGGACTCAGCAGGTGCGCCCGGGGACGCTCGGGCGGTCCGGGGATGCCGGGGAATGAGCGCGTTGCAGCGGTCCACAGGTCCGCTCCGCCGCCGCCCCTCGTCCGTCCCGGGTACGCCGGGCGTGAGCCCGCGAGCGCACACGTGAGACGGCGTAGAGAGAGAAACGATTTCTGTGAGCCCTGCGATGCGAAGCCGTACCCCTGACCGTCTGTGCGCCGAGGCGGTCGACGTCGCGCTCGCCGTCACCCTGGAGGCGGCCGGACCCGACTCCGTGGGCGAGCACCTCGGTGTCGTCGCCGAGGGCGACCGCGTCGTCACTCACCTCTTCGCGTGCAAAGAGCCCGCCTATCGCGGCTGGCAATGGGCCACGACTCTGACCCGGGCCGCCCGCGCCAAGAACATCACCATTGACGAAACGGTGCTGCTGCCCGGCGCCGACGCCGTACTCGCGCCGGAGTGGGTGCCGTGGAGCGACCGGCTGCGCCCCGGCGACCTGGGCCCGGGTGACCTGCTGCCCACCGAGGCCGACGACCTGCGCCTGGAGCCGGGCTGGACCGGCGAGGGGGCGCAGCAGCCCGCGCCGTGGCACAGGCCCCTGGTGCCGCAGGGACCGGCGGGGGAGGCCGTCTCCATGGCGCCGGGCGCGCCCGCCGCACAGGAGCCGGCCGAGGCCCCGGCCGAGCCCGTTCCAGGGCCTGCGGCGGAGTCTGCGACGGGACCTCTGACGGGGCCTGCGACGGGGCCTTTGACCGAGGCGGACATCGAGGTCGTCGACACAAAGGCGGCGGGCGGGGCGGGCGCCGAGGGCGGCGGCAATTATGTCGTGGAGACGCCGTCCATCGCCGAGATCTCCTCGGTGGCCGCGCAGCTCGGCATGGGCCGCGCCCGGGTGCTCTCGCGGTTCGGCCTGCACGTCGCCGCCGACCGCTGGGAGGAGCAGTTCGGGCCGAAGACCCCGATGGCGCAGGGAGCGCCCGCACCCTGCGCGAGCTGCGGCTTCCTGGTGCCCATCGGCGGCTCGCTCAGCCAGGCGTTCGGCGTGTGCGCCAACGAGTTCTCGCCCGCCGACGGCCGCATGGTCTCGCTGGCCTACGGCTGCGGCGCCCACTCCGAGGCGGCCGTCATGCCCGCCCCGCCGCACCCCGTGCCCATGGTGCTGGACGAGTTCCGCGACACCGAGCCGATGCCCCTGCACCCCGACCGTGCCTCCTCCGTGGACGAGGAGGAGGCCGCGGCGCCGGCCGAGGACGACCTCGGGCACTCGTAGGTTCTCCGGCGCCTGGGCCCGGGGTTCGCGTTTCCCGGCGCCAGGTGCCGCGGGCGTGCCGCTTCCCGCTGGTCCGGGCCCGCTCCGGGCGGCCGGCCGCGGTCGTACCGGCCCCGCGCCCGCGACGGGCCGAATGGCGGTACCGTCAGGCGGTGCAGGGCCCCGCCAGGGGCCGGACCCCGCAACGGAAGGCCGTACGTGACCCGCGCAGGCGTGATCCGCACATCCCCGGAAGGCCACCCCGATCCCTTCCGCACGGCAGCGCTGCGCCAGGCCGTTCTCACTTCCTGGTCCGCCTCGGCGGCCCGCTTCCGTGAGGACGCCAACGCCGAGGAGGACCTCGCCCTCGGCGGCCACCGCGACCGGCTGGTCGTGGAGCTGGCCCAGAACGCCGCCGACGCCGCCGTACGGGCCGGCGTGCCCGGGCGGCTGCGGCTGACCCTCCACGAGGCCACCGCCGACGAGCCCGCGGTGCTGGCCGCCGCCAACACCGGCGCCCCGCTGGACCCGGCGGCCGTGGAGTCGCTGTCCACCCTGCGCGCCTCCGCCAAGCGCGACGACGGCGCGGCCGCGGTCGGCCGCTTCGGTGTCGGCTTCGCCGCGGTCCTGGCGGTCAGCGACGAGCCCGCGGTCGTCAGCCGCACCGGGGGCGTGCGCTGGTCGCTGCCCGAGGCCCGTGACCTGGCCGCCGCGATCCCGGGCCTGGCCGAGGAACTGCGCCGCCGCGACGGCCACGTACCGCTGCTGCGGCTGCCGTTCCCCGCCGAGGGGCGTGCGCCCGAGCCGTACGACACCGTGGTGATCCTGCCGCTGCGCGACGGGGCCGCCCAGGACCTGACGAACCGTCTGCTGTCCGCCGTGGACGACGCCCTGCTGCTCGCCCTGCCGGGCCTGGCCGAAGTGGTGATCGAGACCTCCGCCGGCGTGCGGACGCTGAGCCGCCGCGAACTCGACGGCGGCGACGTGGTGGTCGAGGACAGCGCGCGGCCCGAGCCGGTGCGCTGGCGGGTGACCTCCGCCGCGGGCGCGCTCGCGCCGGAACTGCTCGCCGACCGCCCCGTGGAGGAGCGGCTGCGCCCGGTCTGGTCGGTGACCTGGGCCGTGCCGGTGGACGCGGAGGGCGCCCCGGTCGCCCCGCACACCGCGGACGTGGTGCACGCCCCGACGCCCACCGACGAACCGCTCGGCCTGCCCGCGCTGCTGCTGGCCACCTTCCCGCTCGACCCGACCCGCCGGCACGCCGCTCCCGGCCCGCTCACCGACTTCCTGCTGGCGCGCGCCGCCGAGTCCTACGTGACGCTGCTCGCCACCTGGCGGCCGGTGTCCACCGGGGTGGTGGACCTGGTGCCCGGCCCGCTCGGCAAGGGCGAGCTGGACGCGGAACTGCGCCGCCGCATCCTCGCAGAGCTGCCGCGCACGCCCTTCCTGCCGCGCGCCGCCGAGACCACCGGGGCCGAGCCGGAGACCGTCTCCTGGGACGAGGACGGCGGGCCGCTGGCCGGCGAGGGCCGCGCGCTGCGGCCGCGCGAGGCCGAGATCGTCGAGAGCGCCACCGCCGAGGCCGTGCGGGTGCTGGCCGAGGTGCTGCCCACCCTGCTGCCTTCCACCCTCGAACGGCGCCCCGCGCTGCGCCAGCTCGGCGTCGCCCGCCTCACCCTCGCCGACGCCATCGACCGGCTGGCCGGCGCCGAACGCCCCGCCGACTGGTGGTACCGGCTCTACGACGCCCTGGCCGGCACCGACGCCGAGGTCCTCAGCGGCCTGCCCGTACCGCTCGGCGACGGCCGTACGGTGGTCGGCCCCCGGCAGGTGCTGCTGCCGGTGCGCGGCGAGGACGCCGCCGACCTGGAACCGGAGGTGCTGGCCCGGCTCGGCCTGCGGGTCGCCCACCCCGACGCCGCCCACCCGCTGCTGGAGAAGCTGGGCGCCGCCCCGGCCACCCCGCGGGCCGTACTGAACACGCCGCAGGTACGGGCCGCCGTCGCCGCCTCGCTGGACGAGGACCGCCCCGCCTGGGACGACGAGGGCGGACTGGACTCCGAGGAGCTCGCCGACACCGTGCTGAGCCTGGCCAGGGCCGCCGGGCTCGCCCCCGGCGACGAACCGTGGCTGTCCGCGCTCGCCCTGCCCGACGAGGACGGCGAACTCGCCCCGGCCGGCGAACTCGTGCTGCCCGGCAGCCCGCTGGAGGCCGTGCTGCGCGAGGGCGAACTCGCCGCGGTGGACGCCGAATTCGCCCAGCGCTGGGGCGAGCAGCCGCTCACCGCGGTCGGGGTGCTCGCCACCTTCGCCCTGGTGCGCGCCGCCGACGTGGTGCTCGACCCCGACGACCTCGAACCGCGCGACAGCGACTGGGCCGAGCCGGACGACGTCGGCCTGCTGGACGCGGTGGACGTGTGGTGCGAGGACGTCCTCGACCAGTTGCCCGAGACCGATGTGCCGCCGGTGGCCACCGAGATCGTCGGGGTGCGCGACCTGGACCTGGTGGACGACGACGCCTGGCCGCAGGCGCTGGCCCTGCTGTCCCGGCCGCCGCTGCGGGAGGCGATCACCGCCCCCGTACGGGTGCTGCTGCCGGACGGCACCACCGAGTCGGTACGCCCGCACGCCGCCTGGTGGCTGCGCGACCACCCCGTGCTGGACGGCCGCCGGCCGGTCGGGCTGCGCGCGGCCGGCGGCGACCGGCTGCTGGCCGGACTCTACGACGAGGCCGAGACCGACACCGAGGTGGACGAGCAGGTGCTGCGGGCCCTGGGGGTACGCACCTCCGTGCCGGCCCTGCTGTCCGAGCCGGGCGGCCCCGCCGAACTCCTGGCCCGGCTCGCCGACCCGGACCGTCCCGTCACCCCCGCCCAGCTCCACCGGCTCTACGCGGCGCTGGCCGACCTCGACCCCGAGCAGATCAACCTGCTCCCGGAGGACCTGCGGGCCGTCGTGGACGGGGTCCCCGAGGTGGTGGACGCCGCCGACGCCCTGGTCGCCGACGCCCCCGACCTGCTCCCGCTGACCGCGGGCCGGCCGCTGCTGCCGGTCCCGCCCCGGCTGGCCGGCGCGCTGGCCGAGCTGTTCCAGGTCCGGCGGCTCAGCGAGGCGGTGGAGGCCGAGGTGATCTCCGAGGGCGAGCCGCACGAGGTGCTGCCGGCCGTCCACGACCTGCTGCCCGGCGCCCCCAGCGAGTACATCGAGCACGAGGAACTCCTCGTCACCGGCAACGTCGAACTCGACTGGCGCTGGATCGACGGCACCCTGCACGCCGCCACCGTCGAAGGCGTCGCCGCTGGCCTGGCCTGGGCCACCGGGCACTGGCAGCGGCGCTTCGAACTGGCCGCGCTGCTGGAGGACCCGACCCGCACCGACGAACTGGCCGAGGCGCGCTGGTTCGACTGACCGGCGCTGTCCGGCTCGGGCGGCCCGGGGCGAGCGGCCCGAGCGGGTCGGGGCGGCCGGGTGCCCCTCTCGTCAGGACGATTCAGGACGACGCGGCCGCCGCCGCGAGGGCTTTGGGCTCGCGGCGGCGCACCCAGGACCACGCCACCTCCAGGGCCACCCCGGCCACGGCCACGATGGCCACCGCCGTCCACGGCACCTGCTCGCCCACCAGCTTCAGCGCGAAGAACCGCTGCAACGCGGGCACCACCAGCACCACCCCGAATCCGGCCACCATCGCCAGCACCAGCACGATCCGCCACCAGGTGTAGGGGCGGGCCACGATCGCCAGCACCCACAGCTCCAGCAGGAACAGCGCCAGCGTGGCCGCGCTGGTCTCGGCGTTCAGCGCCCCCGCACCGGTGTAGTGGTGCCGCGCCACCAGATACGTGGCGAAGGCCGCCAGCCCGCAGATCACCCCCGCGGGCGTCGCGTACCGCAGCACCCGCCGCACGAACTGCGGTCTGGCCCGCTCCCTGTTCGGCGCCAGCGCCAGGAAGAACGCCGGCACCCCGATGGTCAGTGTCGACAGCAGTGTCAGATGCCGCGGCAGGAACGGGTACGGGATCTGCCAGAACACCACCAGCAGCGCCAGCAGCACCGAGAACACCGTCTTGGTCAGGAACAGCGTGGCGACCCGGGTGATGTTGCCGATCACCCGCCTGCCCTCGGCCACCACCGACGGCAGCGACGTGAAACTGTTGTCGAGCAGCACGATCTGCGCCACCGCCCGCGTCGCCTCCGAACCCGAGCCCATCGCCACCCCGATGTCGGCGTCCTTCAGCGCCAGCACGTCGTTGACCCCGTCACCGGTCATCGCCACATGGTGACCGCGCGACTGGAGCGCCCCGACCATCTCCCGCTTCTGCTGCGGCGTGACCCGGCCGAACACCGAGCCCTCCTCCACCGCCGCCGCCATCGCTTCCCGCTCCCGGGGCAGCCGCCGCGCGTCCACCGGGCGCTCGGCCCCCGGCAGCCCCAGCTTGCCCGCCACCGCGCCCACCGACCGCGCGTTGTCCCCCGAGATCACCTTCGTCCGTACGTCCTGCTCGGCGAAGTACCGCAAGGTGTCCGCCGCGTCCGGCCGCAGCCGCTGCTCCAGCACGACCAGCGCCTGCGGGTCGACCGCCCGCGCCGCCCGCGGGTCGCCCGGCGCCCGCTCGGACCGGGACAGCAGCAGCACCCGCAGCCCTGTGCCGCCCAGCCGGTCCGCCTCGGCCAGTGCCGGGTGCCCGTCCGGCAGCAGCACGTCGGGCGCGCCCAGCAGCCAGGTGCCCGCCCCGCCGCCCGGCTCGGCGAACGCCGCCCCGCTGTAGCCGCGCGCCGAGCTGAACGGCAGCGCCGCCGTGCACCGCCAGCCGTCCGCCCCGGCCGGCGGGTAGGCGTCGATGATCGCCTGGAGGCTGGCGTTGGGCCGCGACTCGACGCCGCCCAGCGCGGCCAGCGCCCGCGCCGCGCGGTCCCGGTCGGCGCCGTCGAGCGTCCGCAGCTCGGTGACGTCCATGCCGCCCTCGGTGAGGGTGCCGGTCTTGTCCAGGCACACCGTGTCGACCCGGGCCAGCCCCTCGATCGCGGGCAGCTCCTGCACCAGGCACTGTCTGCGGCCGAGCCGGATCACGCCGATCGCGAAGGCCATCGAGGTCAGCAGCACCAGCCCCTCCGGCACCATCGGCGTGATGCCACCGATCGTGCGCCGCACGGACTCCCGCCAGTCGTGGCTCTCCACCGTGAACTGGCTGATGACCAGCCCCACCGCGGTCGGCACCATCAGCCAGGTCACGTACTTCAGGATCCGGCTGATGCCGCCGCGCAGCTCGGAGTTCACCAGGGTGAACCGGGACGCCTCCTCGGCCAGCCGCGCCGCGTACGCCTCCCGGCCTACCCTGGTCGCGGTGAACGCCCCGCCGCCGGCCACCACGAAGCTGCCCGACATCACCGGATCGCCGTCCCGCTTGATCACCGGCTCCGTCTCCCCGGTGAGCAGCGACTCGTCGATCTCCAGCCCGTCGGCCTCCGCGGTCTCGCCGTCGACCACCACCTTGTCGCCCGGGCCGAGCTCGATCAGGTCGCCGAGCACGATGCCGGAGGTGGGGATGCGCACGGCCGCGCCGTCCCGCCGCACGGTGGGCCGGGCCTCGCCGATCACCGCCAGGCTGTCCAGGGTCCGCTTGGCCCGCAGCTCCTGGACGATGCCGATCGCGGTGTTGGCCACGATGACGATGCCGAACAGCCCGTCCTGGATGGGGCCGACCATCAGGATGATCAGGAACAGCACACCGATGATCGCGTTGAACCGGGTGAACACGTTCGCACGCACGATGCCGGTGACCGAGCGGGAGGACCGGACGGGTACGTCGTTGACCTCGCCGCGTGCCACGCGCTCCGCGACCTCGGCCGCGCTGAGCCCGGGACGGCGGGCGGCGACCTCGGTGTGCGTGCGTTCCGTCATGGGTTCGACGGTACGTGGGCCAAGTCGCTTCCACCCCTTGTGAGGGCTTGCGACCGTTTCGCGGTGTCGGACGTGCCGCTGGAGGCGGTGTCAGCCGGGTCGGCGGGCCGGTGGGGTCAGCCGGATATGCGGCCGTCCTCCTGCGCGCGGGCGGCGGCGGCCCGGCGTATCGCGTCACGGCGGGAGGTGACGTACTTCAGGCCGACCAGGCCCAGGCAGCCACCGGCCAGGCAGGTCCAGATGAACCAGGTGTGGCCGTGGTCGGAGTACCACCCGTAGAAGGGGAGCTGCACGACGAACAGCACGAACCACACCGCGGTGCCGACCATGACGGTGGCCACGTCGTTGGCCTCCAGGGGCTCCGGGGCCTCGCGCAGGGGAGTTCGCTGCTTGCTCATGGGGCCATCGTATGCGGGGGGGCGGTGGCGGCGCCGGAGTGCCTGTGGATAACCGGGGCGACCGCGGCGCCAGGTGTCTACACGCGGAGATTCGCATTTTTGTTCATTGTCTGTTCAACTGAAGCGGTCAGGTGTTCGGCCTGGATTATTCGTACGATCGCACAAAGCGAGCGTCCCCGTACCCCCAGAGGACCTTTCGCATGTCCATATCGGCCCCCGCTCCGGTCGACACGCGGCAGCCGTCCGGCCGCCCGCCCGCCACCGGCCTGGACCGCTATTTCCGCATCTCCGAACGCGGCTCGACCATCCCCCGCGAGATCCGCGGCGGTCTGGCCTCCTTCTTCGCGATGGCGTACATCATCGTGCTGAACCCGATCATCCTCGGGTCCGCGGTGGACAAATACGGCCACCACCTCAGCGGCGGCCAGCTCGTCACGGCCACCGTGGTCACCGCCGCATTCACCACCCTGCTGATGGGCGTGATCGGCAATGTCCCGATCGCCCTCGCCGCCGGCCTCGGCGTCAACACCGTGGTCGCCCTCCAGCTCGCCCCCAAGATGAGCTGGCCCGACGCGATGGGCATGGTGGTCCTCGCCGGCCTGGCGATCATGGTGCTGGTCGCCACCGGCCTGCGCGAGCGGGTCATGAACGCCGTCCCGCTCGGCCTGCGCAAGGGCATCGCCATCGGCATCGGCCTGTTCATCATGCTCATCGGCCTGGTGGACTCCGGTTTCGTCACCCGGATCCCGGACGCCGCCCACACCACGGTGCCGCTTCAGCTCGGCACCGACGGCCATCTGCACGGCTGGCCGGTACTGATCTTCATCCTCGGCGCCCTGCTCACCCTCGCCCTGATGATCCGCAAGGTGCCCGGCGCGATCCTGCTGTCCATCGTCGGCATGACCGTGCTGGCGCTGATCGTGAACGCCGCCGCCCACGTCCCCGCCGCCTCCTGGGGCCTGACCGTCCCCAAGTGGCCCGGCAAGCCGGTCTCCACCCCCGACTTCGGCCTGATCGGCCACGTCAGCCTGTTCGGCGGCTTCCACGAGGTGGGCGTGCTCACCGGCGTGCTGTTCGTCTTCACGGTGCTGCTGTCCTGCTTCTTCGACGCCATGGGCACCATCCTCGGCGTCAGCGACAAGGCCGGCCTGCTCGACGCCAGGGGCGACCTGCCCGGCATCAACAAGGTGCTGATGATCGACGGCATCGCCACGGCCGCCGGCGGGGCCAGCTCCTCCTCGGCCAACACCTGCTTCGTGGAGTCCACCGCGGGGGTCGGCGAAGGCGCCCGGACCGGACTGGCCAGCGTCGTCACCGGGCTGATGTTCGTCCTCGCCCTGTTCCTCACCCCGCTGGCCACCATGGTGCCCGCCCAGGCCGCCACCCCCGCGCTGGTCGCGGTCGGCTTCCTGATCCTGGCCGGCTCGGTGCGGGAGATCGACTGGAGCGACTTCACCATCGCCGTTCCGGCGTTCCTGACGATGGTGCTGATGCCGTTCACCTACTCGATCACCAACGGCATCGGCATCGGCTTCCTCACCTTCTGCCTGCTGCGCCTGGCCACCGGCCGCTGGCGCGAGGTGCCCGTCGCGCTCTACGTGGTCAGCGCGGTGTTCGCCTTCTACTACCTCATGCCGTCCCTCGGCCTCGTGTGAGGTCGAGGAGTTCGGGGAGCTCATAGTTCGGGGAGTTCGTAGCACTCACCCGTCATGCTCGTGCGGAACGGCGCCGCACAACCGCACCGGTTCGCGTGCGGTTGTGCGGCGCATTTATCTGCCGGTTCCTTGCGTTCCTGCTATTCCGTTGTGATTCGGCTCACGTCCCGCCCTCTTGTGGCGAGTCGTGTTGGTAATCTGCGCGACGCGACGAAAATGCGCTGTTCGCGGCGCACAGTACGGAGGTGCGGGAACCGGGGCAACATTTTCGGAATCCGTCCTCCGGCTTCCACGGGGGAAGTGATCCGTCATGAGAGTTGCCGTTGTTGGACTAGGTGCGGCGGGCGCCCGCTGCACCGCACAGTTGAGGGCAGAAGGTCACCGCGTGCTGACCGTCGCCCCTGGTGGCGCCGCCGATGCCGGTGACGTCACCGAGGTGGCCGCGCCCGGCTCGGTCGACGCCTGGGTCGTCGCCGATCCGGGGCCATTGCATCTGCCGCTGGTCCGCCGCCTGTTGCGGCTCGATCCGGCGGCCCGGGTGCTGCTCGAACAGCCCGCCTGTCCGCCCCGCGACCTGCCCGCCCTGCTCCGCCTGCTGGCCGAGCACCCCCGGGCCCGGGTGGCCGTCAACGACATCTACGCGCACAGTCCCGCCGTCCACCACTTCGCCCGGATTCTCCGGTCCGCGGTCGATTCCGGGCCCGGCGACCGTATTACGCGGATCACGGTGGAATTCACCAAGAACCGCGACCGCGACATCGCCCGCGGCCGATTCGTCGACGCCCACTACGGAGCCGTCGGCTATGAATGGCTGCATATGCTGGCCGTCGTCCGTGCCATTGTGCCCCGCACCGAATACGAGCGTTATCTGCGTACCCCGCCCGTGCTGGTCACCCCGGAAATGCGGGTCGTCGGCGGGGGCGGGGATCTGCCGGAGATCGAGTTGTACTCCTCCGTGCACGGCCGGGTCGGTCATCCGCGCGCCGCCGGCGACGCCTTCAGCTATTCGGTGGCCCGGCGCCGTATCGCCCTCGGCCACATACCGTTCGGCTCCGAGTTGCGCTACCGGTTCGCCGAGGCCGTCCTCGCCTCCGGGACCCGGGTCACCCTGGTCTTCGAGCCCGGTTACCAGACCGGCCACGACTACAAGAACACCCACGCCATCCACGTCCGTGACGGCGCCGGGCAGCGCACCGAGGTGGTCGCCGGCAACCACCTGCGCCAGGCACTGACCGCTCAGCTCGCCGTGCTCACCGCCCCCTCGGGCGGCCACCGGGACCTGACCGGGCTGCGGCTGCCCGAGCACCACCACCTGGCCGCCCTCGCCGGCTATCCGCAGGCGCACGACTGCGGCGGGTGCCTGGGCGTCGGCGCCACGGCCGGGGAGCACCGGCTCACCGGCTGACGGTCGGATCACCCCGGCGGCCGGCCGGGTCGCCGGGCCGGCCGCCGTAGAAGCGCTCGGTCTCGTCCACTGCGGCCTCGAAGCGCTCGTCGAAGTCGTCGCGCACCAGTGTCCCGATCACGTAGTCCTGGGCGCTCATCCCGCGCCGGGCGGCCCGGGCGCGGATCCGGTCCCACAGATCCTCGTCCATGCGGAGGCTGAGCACTCTCGTCGCCATGGGCCCACGGTCTCCGTACGAAGGGGGCGCGCGGGCCGCTTTCCGCTGCTGGCTCACCCGAACGGATGAGTTCCCTGGGGCTGATGTTTGCCCAATTGTCGTTAGGCTAGGTAATGAGCTAACCTAACTACTGTGACCGAACTCTCCGATGCCGACCGCACCGCCGTCAGTGACCTGCGGGCCGCTGTCATGCGGCTGTCGCGGCGGCTGCGCAACCAGCGCGTCGACGAGTCGCTCAGCCCGACCGAGATGTCGGTGCTCGCGACCCTGGCCCGCTGCGGCTCCGCGACCCCTGGGGAGCTGGCCCGCAAGGAGCACGTCCAGCCCCCCTCCATGACCCGCATCGTGGCCATGCTGGAGGGCAAGGGCCTGGTCCGCCGGGAACCGCACCCCGAGGACCGCCGCCAGGTGGTGGTCAGCAGCACGGAACAGGCCGCCGCGATGCTCGAGGAAAGCCGCCTCAAGCGCAACGCCTGGCTGGCCGGCCTCGCCGAGAGCCTCAGCGAGGAGGAACTGGCCGTACTGCGCCAGGCCGCCCCCGTCCTGGAGAAGCTGGCACACCTGTGACGCACACCAGCGACGCACGGAGAACAGGACATCCGGCACCGGCCCGATCGGGCCGGTGACCCGTACCGCCCGGCGCGACCGCGCCCGCGGCGGACCGTAACGACCCGGGGCCCCGAGGGTCACGTTGAAAGGCAGGCGAGAACCGAATTGAGTTCGGCAGCCGGAACATCACCCGCAACCGAACCTGGCCGCCCTGTGGAACAGCGCACCGGAACCTTCAGCTCCCTGCGTTTCCGCAACTACCGTCTCTTCGCCACCGGCGCCGTGATCTCGAACACCGGCACCTGGATGTCGCGGATTGCCCAGGACTGGCTGGTGCTCAGCATCACCGGCTCGTCCTTCGCGGTGGGCATCACCACCGCCCTGCAGTTCCTGCCGATGCTGCTCTTCGGCCTGTACGGCGGCGTCATCGCCGACCGCTACCCCAAGCGGCAGATCCTGCTGTTCACCCAGGCCGCGCTCGGCCTGCTCGGCCTGACCCTGGCCGGCCTCACCCTCGGCGGAGTCGTCCAGGTCTGGCACGTCTACGCCATCGCCTTCCTGCTCGGCATGGTCACCGTGGTGGACAACCCCACCCGGCAGACGTTCGTGGTGGAAATGGTCGGCCCCGCCTCGGTGCGCAACGCCGTCTCGCTGAACTCCGCCAACTTCCAGGCCGCCCGCCTGGTCGGCCCGGCCATCGCCGGCGTGCTGATCACCGCGGTGGGCAGCGGCTGGGCCTTCCTGATCAACGGCCTGTCCTTCCTCGCCCCCCTCACCGGCCTGCTGCTGATGCGCACCTCGGAACTGCACCGCATCGAACGGGTGCCGCGCGGCAAGGGCCAGCTCCGCGAAGGCCTGCACTACGTGGCCGGCAAGCCCGAGCTCATCTGGCCGATCGTCCTGGTCGGCTTCATCGGCACCTTCGGCTTCAACTTCCCGATCTGGCTGTCCGCCTTCGTCAACAAGGTCTTCCACAGCGGCGCCGGCACCTACGGCCTGCTCAACACCCTGATGGCCGCGGGTTCGCTGATCGGCGCCCTGCTCGCCGCCCGCCGCAGCCGCACCCGGCTGCGTGTGCTGGCCGGCGGCGCCCTGCTGTTCGGCGTCCTGGAGGCCGCGGCCGGCCTCGCCCCCGCCTTCTGGCTCTTCGCCGTCCTGCTGGTGCCCATCGGCATCTTCGGCCTGACCTTCAACACCACCGCCAACGCCACCGTGCAGCTCGCCAGCGACCCCATCATGCGCGGCCGGGTGATGAGCCTGTACATGATGGTCTTCGTCGGCGGCACGCCCATCGGCGGACCGCTCATGGGCTGGGTCACCGACACCTTCGGCGCCCGGGCCGGCTTCGTGTCCGGCGGCCTGATATCCGCCGCTGCAGCGCTGGGCGTGGGCCTGATCCTGGCCCGGACCGGCGGTCTGCGGCTGAAGCTCAACCTGCGCCGCGGTGCGAAACAGCCGATCATCTCCTTTGTGCCCCGCACCACACCGACCGCCGAGGTCCCCGACGCCACCGCGCTCCCCGAGCCGCCGGCGCCCTCCGAGCCCACCGATCCCGCCGACGCCACCGAGGTGGCCGACCCCGGTGCGCCGGACGAACCCGCCGCCCCCGGGCTGGCCCCGGCCGCGCGGCCGCTCGTATGAGGACGGCACGACCTATGAAGCCCGCCGGATGACGACGCCCGCGCCATGAGGCTGTTCGTCGCGCTCCTGCCGCCGCCCGCCGCGCTCGCCGAGCTGACCGCGGCGCTCGCTCCTGTACGCGCCCAGGAGCACGCAGGCGCCCTGCGCTGGACCGCGCCGGAGAGCTGGCACTTCACCCTGGCCTTCCTGGGCGAGGTGCCGGACGAGGCCCGGCCGGGGCTCGACGAACGCCTTGCCCGCGCCGCCCACCGCCACAGCCCCGGCGAGCTGCGGCTCTCCGGAGCGGGGCGGTTCGGCGACCGCACCCTGTGGACCGGCGCCGAGGGCGACCTCACCGGCGTGGGCCGGCTGGCGGACACCGTACGGGCCGCCGCCCGCCGGGCCGGCGTCCCGGCCGACGAGGAGCACGGCTTTCACCCGCACCTGACCCTGGCCCGCGCCCAGCGCCGGTCCCACGTGGCGCTTCGGCCCTTCGCCGACGCCCTGGCGGGCTTTCGCGGCTCACCGTGGCCGGTGACCGACCTCCACCTGGTCGCCAGCATTCCACCGCGCTCCGGGGTGCCCGGCGAGCAGCCCCACTACCGGACCGTCGCCTCCTGGCCGCTCGGCCGCCGGCCCGGGACGGGCGGCCCGCCGGCCGGAGCTCCGGGCGGCGCCGGTTAACCTCAAGGGGTGGACCCGAAGACCCGTACCCGCGTGATGACCGCCGCCTTCGTCCTGCTGCTCGTGGTGGTGGTCGTGGCCGCGGCGGTGCGCTGACCCGACGCGACCGGCAGCCGGTCCGGGCCGGCGCCGACGGGACCGCCCGGCCGGATCACCGGCGCGGGCGGCCCGCGTCACCGTGTCACCAGGCGAAGGCCTCCGGGGAAGCGCCGGGCCCCGGGAAGATCTCGTCCAGCGCGGCCAGGAACTCCTCGGACAGCTTCAGCTCCGCCGCCCGCAGCGCCGAGTCGAGCTGGTCCTGGGTACGCGGGCCCACGATCGGACCGGTCACGCCCGGCCGGGTCAGCAGCCAGGCCAGACCCACCTCACCGGGCTGCAGGCCGTGCTTGTCGCACAGGTCCTCGTACGCCTGCACCTGGTCGCGCTGCTGCTGGCTCTTCAGCGTGTCCGCGGATCGGCCGCTGGTGGAGCGGGCGCCGCCGCCCTCGCGCTGCTTGCGCAGCGCCCCGCCGAGGAGCCCACCGTGCAGCGGCGACCAGGGGATCACCCCGAGGCCGTACCCCTCCGCCGCCGGGATCACCTCCATCTCGGCCCGGCGCTCCATCAGGTTGTACAGGCACTGCTCGCTGACCAGGCCCAGCGAACCGCGCCGTGCCGCCGTCTCGTTGGCCCGCGCGATGTGCCAGCCGGCGAAGTTGCTCGACCCGGCGTAAAGGACCTTGCCCTGGGCGACCAGCACGTCGATCGCCTGCCAGATCTCGTCCCACGGGGTGAGCCGGTCCACGTGGTGGAACTGGATCAGGTCGACGTACTCGGTGCCCAGCCGCCGCAGGCTCGCCTCCACCGCCCGGCGGATGTTCAGCGCCGAGAGCCGGTCGTAGTTCGGCCAGTCCTGGCCCTCGGCGGCCATGTTGCCGTACACCTTCGTGGCCAGGACGGTCCGCTCGCGGCGCTCCCCGCCCTGCGCGAACCAGCTGCCGATGATCTCCTCGGTACGGCCCTTGTTCTCGCCCCAGCCGTAGACGTTGGCGGTGTCGAAGAAGTTGATCCCCGCGGCGAGCGCCGCGTCCATGATCGCGTGGCTGTCGGCCTCGTCGGTCTGCGGACCGAAGTTCATGGTGCCGAGCACCAGGCGGCTGACCTTCAGGCCCGTACGGCCGAGCTGTGTGTACTCCATACCGTCCAGCCAAGCCCTTGGAGTGCGCTCGAATCAAGAGCTGCCCCATGGACGTGAATCGCGTCGTCAGGCCGCTTCGTACGGCGTCCCGATGCCCCACGCCTGGTGCATCGCGTCCGCGAAGGCCGCCGCCAGTTTGTGCTCGCCCGAGACGTTGGGGTGCGTCCCGTCATAGGTGTCGAGCAGGATGTCGTAACCCGGCGGGTACGAGGCCATCAGCAGCGACGAGCCGGGGGAGTCCAGGTCGGCCACCACCTTGGCCAGCAGGGTGTTCAGCTCCGCGCACTGGTCCGCGAAGTACGGGTCGAGATCCGCCCGGCTGTTGGGGATCACCGGCAGCAGCACCATCCGCAGCCCCGGCCGGGCCGCCCGCGCCTCGGCGACGAACCGCGCCGCATTGGCCGCGGTCTCCTCGGCGTCGGTGTAGAAGCCCAGGTCGATCAGGCCCAGCGAGACCAGCAGCACGTCCGGGCGGTGCTCGCGCACGGCGTCGCCTATCAGCGGGACCATGTGCCGCCAGCCCTCGCCCCACCCCGCCAGATGGCGGCGTGCGTGCGGGGGAAAGCCCGGATCGGCGTAGTCCGACGAGACCGCCGCGTCGGCCGCCCTGTCGTACAGCGTCACCCGCGGCCCCACCACCGAGAACGGCTCACCCAGACCCCGCAGGTGCTGCCACATCCGGTAGCGCCAGGTGTAGTCGCCGGCCGCACCGACGGTCATCGAGTCGCCGACGAAGAGGTAACGCATGCGGGGCATCATCCATGACCAGGACGCGACCGGGGACACTGGGGGGCATGCGTGCGTATCTTCCCGTGGCCTGCGCCTGTGCCGCCCTCGCCCTGGTCGGGGTTCCGGCCGCCTCCGCCGTCGCCGACAGCGGGCCCTCGGTGGCCTTCACCATCGGCGACTCGCGGATCGCCGAATCCAGCGGCCTGGCCGCCAGCCGGCTCCACCCGGGCGTGTACTGGACGCACAACGACAGCGGCGACGGGCCGTACGTCTTCGCCATCGACTCCCGCACCGGCAAGACCCTCGCCAAGGTGACCATGCGCGGCATCCACGCCCGCGACTGCGAGGCGATCTCCCTCGGCCCCGACGGCGACCTCTACGTCGGCGACATAGGCGACAACCTCAACGGCGCCTGGCCCGAGGTGTGGATCTACCGCTTCCCCGAACCACGGCAGCTCCACGACCAGACCGTCGACGTCACCCGCTTCACCGTCCGCTACCAGAACGGCCCCCGCGACGCCGAGGCGCTGATGGTCCATCCCAGGACCGGGCGGGTCTACATCGCCAGCAAGAACGACAACGGCGGCCATCTGTACGCCGGCCCCACCACCCTCAGCGCCAAGGGCGTCAACGTCTTCCGGCCGATCGCCGACGTTCCGTGGGTGACCGACGGCGCCTTCTCGCCCGACGGCTCCCGTCTGGTCCTGCGCGGCTATTTCTGGGCCACCGACTACCGCTGGGTCAACGGCAGCCCGCAGAAGATCGGCAGCCTCGACGTCCCCGTGCAGCCGCAGGGCGAGTCCGTCACCTACACCACCGACGGGCGGGCGTTGATGTACGGCAGCGAGGGCCACGAGAGCAAGGTCTGGCGTGCCCCGCTCAGCGGCGCCGACCTGCCGGACAACGTCGCTCCGGCCTCCGACGCCAAGAGCGGCGGCCACAACGGCAAGGGCGGGGCGACCGAGAGCACCACCAAGGACACCAAGACCACCAAAGGCAGCAAGGTGGCCGGAGTGGCCCTGGTCGTCGGGATCGGCCTGCTGGGCATCTGGGTGCGCAACGCGGCCCGGCGCCGCCGCAGGCAGAACGACTGACCGCCGCCCGGCCCCGGCCGACGAAGCCGCAGGGGCGCTTGGTGCCGGGGGGTCCCGGCACCAAGCGCCCCTGAAGGCGGCTCGTCAGCGCCTCAGAGCTTGCCGATGACGTAGTCCACGCAGGCGGTCAGCGCCTCGACGTCGGCCGGGTCAACCGCCGGGAACATCGCGACCCGCAACTGGTTGCGGCCCAGCTTGCGGTAGGGCTCGGTGTCCACGACGCCGTTGGCCCGCAGCACCTTGGCCACGGCCGCCGCGTCGATGCCGTCCTCGAAGTCGATGGTGCCGACGACCTGGGACCGCTGCGCCGGGTCCGTGACGAACGGCGCGGCGTACGACGCCTTCTCCGCCCACGCGTACAGGCGCGAGGACGAGTCGGCGGTGCGCTCCACCGCCCACGGCAGCCCGCCCTGACCGTTGATCCACTCCAACTGCTGGTTGAGCAGGAACAGGGTGGCCACCGCCGGTGTGTTGTACGTCTGGTTCTTGCGCGAGTTGTCGATCGCGGTCGGCAGGTCGAAGAACGCCGGGATGTGCCGGCCGGACTCCGCGATCCGGGCTGCCCGTTCCAGCGCGGCCGGGGAGAAGACCGCCAGCCACAGCCCGCCGTCGGCCGCGAACGACTTCTGCGGCGCGAAGTAGTAGACGTCCGTCTCGGTGATGTCCACCGGCAGGCCGCCCGCGCCCGAGGTGGCGTCCACCAGCACCAGCGCGCCCTCGTCGGCGCCGGCCACCCGGTGCAGCGGCGCCGCGACACCGGTGGACGTCTCGTTGTGCGTGAAGGCATACACGTCCACGCCCGCCTCGGCGGCCGGCTCGGGGTGGCTGCCCGGCTCCGACTTGATCACCGTGGGCTCGGCCAGCCACGGCGCGAGCTGCGCGGCCTTCGCGAACTTCGAGGAGAACTCCCCGAACGACAGGTGCTGGGACTTGTTCTGGATCAGTCCGTGCGTGGCGATGTCCCAGAAAGCCGTGGAGCCGCCGTTGCCGAGCACCACCTCGTAGCCCTCGGGGAGGGAGAAGAGCTGCCGGATGCCGTCACGGACCTGTCCCACCAGGTTCTTCACCGGAGCCTGCCGGTGAGAGGTGCCGAGCAGGGACGTCCCGGTGGCGGCCAGCGCGTCCAGCGCCTCGGTCCGCACCTTGGAGGGGCCCGACCCGAACCGTCCGTCGGCGGGCTTGATGTCAGCGGGAATCTGAATATCGGCCACGCCCGCAGCGTAGTGCGTAACCGCAGTGTTTCCGCCAGTGTTCCATCGGGTGAGACGGGCCGGAGGCGCCTCAGTGCCGGGCCGCAGGTGGGCGGTACTTCCCCCGGGTGACACCCTGACGAGTGGCCCGGCAACGCTCGCCTTTGACGGTGGGGGCTGCCGGCTCCCGGCTGCCGGTGGCGGGCGGCATCCGGCGCGGCCGGACTGGGCAGGCATGTGCGCATGACGGTCGATCTCGCACATGAGGTGGAGCGGGCGCTGCGCGGCGCGGTACGCGGGGAGGTCGCCTTCGACGCGGCGAGCCGGGCGCTGATGACCATGGACGCGTCGAACTACCGGCGCGAGCCGATGGGGGTCGTCGCCCCCGAGGACGCCGACGACGTGGCCGCCGCGCTCGCCGTGTGCCGCCGCCACGGCGTGCCGGTGGTGCCGCGCGGCGGCGGCACGTCCATCGCCGGCCAGGCCACCGGCACCGGGGTGGTGCTGGACTTCACCCGCCGGATGAACCGGATCCTGGACATCGATCCCGGTTCGCGGACCGCCCGGGTGCAGCCCGGTGTCGTCCTGGACGACCTGCGAACGGCCGCCGCCGTGCACGGCCTCACCTTCGGCCCCGACCCCTCCACCCACAGCCGCTGCACCCTCGGCGGCATGATCGGCAACAACGCCTGCGGCTCGCACTCGGTCGCCTGGGGGACCACCGCGGACAACGTGGTTGCCTTGGACGTGCTCACCTACCGGGCCGAACGGCTCCGGCTCGACCGCGGCTTCACCACTCTCCCCGCCGCCACCGCGATGAACGGCGCCTCCGCCCCGGGCGCCGCGGCCGGCCCGGCCCGGCTGCGCGAGGGCATGCGGAAGCTGGCCGACGGTCACCTGGCCCTGCTGCGCACCGGCTTCCCGGACCTGCCGCGCCGCATCTCCGGCTATGCCCTGGACCGGTTGCTGCCCGAGCACGGGCGGGACGCCGTGCGGGCCTTCGTCGGCAGCGAGGGCACCCTCGGGGTGCTGACCGAGGCCACCGTGCGGCTGGTCCCGGTTCCTGCCGCCAGGGTGCTCGCCGTCCTCGGTTACCCCGACGAGTCCGCCGCGGCGGAGGCCGCTCATCTGCTGCTGCCCCTGCGTCCGCTGACGGTGGAGGGGATGGCGGCGGACCTCGTCGGACCGGCCGCCGGTGGGCTGCCGCGTGGCGGGGCGTGGCTGTTCGTCGAGGTCGGCGGCGACGACCCCGAGGACGCACTGGCCCGGGCGCGCGACCTGTGCCGGCACGCGGGCGGCACGACGGACCACAGCGTGATCGCCGATCCCGCCGGCCAGCGGGCGCTGTGGCGGCTCAGGGAGGACGCGGCCGGGACCGCCACCCGCCTGCCCGACGGCAGCGAGGCATGGCCGGGCTGGGAGGACTGCGCGGTGCCTCCCGCCCGGCTGGGCGGCTACCTGCGGGAATTCCGGGCCCTGCTGGGCCGGTTCGGGCTGCGCGGCGCGCCCTACGGCCACTTCGGGGACGGCTGTGTCCATGTGCGGATCGACTTCGACCTCATGGACCGGGAGGGCGTCGCCCGCTTCCGCCGCTTCTCCGAGGCCGCCGCGGACCTGGTCGCGGCGCACGGCGGTTCGCTCTCCGGCGAGCACGGCGACGGGCAGGCGCGCGCCGAACTGCTGCCGAGGATCTACGGCCCGGAACTGATCGCACTCTTTTCAGATTTCAAGGATCTCTGGGATCCGGACGGCGGACTGAATCCGGGGATGCTCGTGCGTCCCGACCCCATTGATAGCAACCTGCGGTTCGCCGTGCTCGCCCCCGCGGGCTCCGGTCCGGTCGATGTCGAATTCACTTATCCGGGTGATGGAGGTGATTTTCCTACCGCGATCCGGCGGTGCGTCGGCGTGGCCAAATGCCGTACGGCGACGGTCCCGACGGGGGGCTCCGCGGTCATGTGCCCGTCATTCCGGGCGACCGGCGACGAACGCCATTCCACCCGCGGCCGGGCCCGCCTGCTGCACGAGATGCTGGCCGGCCGGGTGATCACCGACGGGTGGCGGTCCACCGAGGTCCGCGACGCACTTGACCTGTGCCTTTCCTGTAAGGGATGCCGCAGCGACTGCCCCGTCGAAGTGGACATGGCCACGTACAAAGCGGAGTTCCTGCACCACCACTACCGACGTCGGCTCAGGCCCCGTTCCCACTACGCGATGGGATGGCTTCCGGTCTGGCTGCGGGCCGCCGCGCCGTTCGCTCCGGCGCTGAATCTCTTTGGCCGGACCCGGTCAACCGCCTGGCTGGCGAAGCGCGCCGCAGGCATCGCACGGGAACGCGAATTGCCCGAACTCGCGTCCGAAACATTCACTCGATGGTGGGATACCCGCGCCACGAATGAAGGACAAGCCAGCGCCGGACCGACCCGTTCCGAATCGTCCGGACCCTCCGTCGTCCTGTGGCCCGACACCTTCACCGACCACCTCTCGCCCCAGGTCGGCCGCGCCGCCGTCCGGGTCATGGAGGCCGCCGGACTGACCGTACGCACCCCGCCGGAGCCGGTGTGCTGCGGCCTGACCTGGGTCTCCACCGGGCAGCTCACCCGGGCGAAGGCCGTCATGCGGCGCACCCTCGACCACCTGGGCCCCGTACTCGACCAAGGGCTGCCCGTCGTCGTCCTCGAACCGAGCTGCGCCGCCGCCCTGCGCACCGACCTGCCCGAACTGCTCGGGGCCGACGAACCGCGAGCCGCCCGGCTCGCCGCGTCGGTCCGGACCTTCGCCGAGGCGCTGGAGGAGTTCGCGCCGCACTGGGCGCCGCCGCGCCTGGACACCGCGGTGGCCGGGCAGACCCACTGCCACCAGCACGCGGTGCTCGGCGACGCCGCCGACCGCCGGCTGCGGGACAAGGCGGGCCTGACCGGCGAGCTGACCGGCGGCTGCTGCGGCCTGGCGGGCAACTTCGGCTTCGAGGAAGGCCACTTCGAGGTCTCCGCGGCCTGCGCGGAGGAGGCTCTGCTGCCCGCCGTACGCGCGGCCGGCCCGGACACCGCGATCCTGGCCGACGGCTTCTCCTGCCGCACCCAACTCGCCCAGCTCGGCGGAGTCCACGCCCGCCACCTCGCCGAACTCCTCGCGGAAGGCCTGGACCGACAGACCGGGACAACGCCGGGAGCCCAGGGCGACGGGTAAGCCCCGGGCTCCATGGACGGCGCCCCTTACGGGTGCGGCCCGGGGCCTCGCCCCGGGCCGCACCCGTCACAAGGCGTCGCGCTGTCGTCGGTGTCGGGCTCGTTCACCGCAGCTCACGGTGCCGCGCGTCGCAGCCACGCCGGACCTCAGTGCACGATGCCCTCGTACCCCTCCACGTCCCGCACGCTCCGCTCGGCCGGCCCCACGTACCGGGCGGAGGGCCGTACCAGCCTGCCGGTGCGCTTCTGCTCCAGGATGTGCGCCGACCAGCCCGCCGTGCGGGCGCAGGTGAACATCGAAGTGAACATGTGCGCCGGCACCTGCGCGAAATCCAGCACAATGGCGGCCCAGAACTCGACGTTCGTGGCCAGCACCCGGTCCGGGCGCCTGGCGTGCAGCTCCTCCAGCGCCGCCTTCTCCAGCGCCTCGGCGACCTCGAAGCGTGGCGCGCCCAGTTCGCGGGCGGTGCGGCGCAGCACCCGGGCCCGGGGGTCCTCGGCCCGGTAGACGCGGTGGCCGAAGCCCATGAGGCGTTCGCCGCGGTCCAGCGCGGCCTTCACGTAGCCGACCGCGTCGCCCGTGCGCTCGATCTCCTCGATCATGCCGAGCACCCGGGAGGGCGCCCCGCCGTGCAGCGGTCCGGACATGGCACCGACAGCGCCGGACAGGGCCGCGGCCACGTCCGCGCCGGTCGAGGCGATCACCCGGGCGGTGAAGGTGGAGGCGTTCATGCCGTGCTCGGCAGCCGACGTCCAGTACGCGTCCACGGCCGCCACGTGCTTCGGGTCGGGCTCGCCGCGCCAGCGGATCATGAAGCGCTCGGTGATGGAGTGGGCCTTGTCGATCTCGCTCTGCGGCACCATGGCCAGCCCCTGGCCGCGCGCGGACTGGGCGACGTACGACAACGCCATCACCGCGGCGCGCGCGAGGCCGTCCCGGGCCTCCTCCTCGCCGATGTCCAGCAGCGGCTTCAGGCCCCACACGGGGGCGAGCATGGCCAGCGCGGACTGGACGTCCACCCGGATGTCGCCGGAGTGCACCGGGATCGGGAACGGTTCGGCGGGCGGCAGCCCGGGCGCGAAGGTGCCGTCGACCAGCAGCCCCCACACGTTCCCGAAGCTCACATGCCCGACGAGTTCTTCGATGTCGACACCTCGGTAGCGCAGCGCGCCGCCTTCCTTGTCCGGCTCTGCGATCTCCGTTTCGAACGCGACGACTCCTTCGAGCCCGGGTACGAAGTCGGACATGAGGCGGCTCCTCTTGAGGACTCTCGACGGTCTGGCGATCCAGCGGTTGTGTGCCGATCCTGCTGACGGTGCGCCGCGCGGCAGCCGGGGATGATCCCGACACCGCGCTGACTGCGATGTGCCCCGTTCGGGCGATTGTCATCCTGCTCCATCCGGTCCAATCGGTCCCGTCCGATCAGGCCCGGTCGGCGCATCCGGTGGCCAGCCATTCTTCCGTCCGCCGCCGTCGCCGGACACCGTGAGATGTGGCACACCGAGGCCCTGCCAACGAGCGCGCCGGGTCCTGCAAGATGTGCCCGTGCGAGCAATCAATCAGGCTGACGGGACAGGCATGGCGGGTGCGACAGGAGAGGCGGCGCGGCGGCCGGGTGAGCAGGCCACCGATCCGGCGGCCATGCGCCGCCAGTATCGCGCGGCCGGCCTGACCGAGGCGGACCTGGCGGCCGATCCCTACGAGCAGTTCGCCCGCTGGTTCGCGGACGCCGTACGGGCCACCGGGAGCGGCCTGATCACCGAACCCAACGCCATGGTGGTGTCCACCGCGGACGCCGAGGGCGTACCCAGCTCCCGGACCGTCCTGCTCAAGGGCTACGACCCGCGCGGATTCGTCTTCTTCAGCAACTTCACCTCCCGCAAGGGCCGCGAGCTGACGGTGAACCCGCGCGCGTCGCTGCTCTTCCCCTGGCACCCCATCGCCCGCCAGGTGGTCGTCGGCGGCACGGTGGAGCGGGTGTCGGCCGAGGAGACCGCCGCGTACTTCAACAGCCGCCCGCACGGCTCCAGGATCACCGCCTGGGCCAGCGCGCAGTCCACCGTCGTCACCTCGCGCGAAAGCCTGGAGCAGCGGTACGCGGAACTGGCCGCCCGCTGGCCGGAAGGCACCGAGGTGCCGGTCCCGCCGCACTGGGGTGGCTTCCGGGTCGTCGCCCGCACCGTCGAGTTCTGGCAGGGCCGGGAGAACCGACTGCACGATCGGCTGCGGTACGCCCGCAGCGGCGAGAGCGGGTGGGCGGTCGAGCGCCTGGCGCCGTAGTCGGTCGACGTCCAGGTGGCCGGTACGTCCAGGTGCCCCGGGACGTGCCGGCGGCCGTAACCGCCACAAGGGCGCGGAAAACAAAAAACGACCCGCGGGCTGCTCCTCGGAGCCGGGTGGCTCCGAGCACCGGCCGGACAAGTCCGACGAGCCCGCGGGTCGGGTGACTGCGTGGGATTGGCGCGCTACGCGCACGCCGAGTGCGCGGAGCTAGCCCGCAGCCACCTCACGTGTCCGAGTGCAACTCATGCTTCGAACCACCTCCCTTCTGTGTACCGCCCACCCTAAGAAGGGATGCCGGAATGAGACAAGCTATTTATGGAAATCTCGTGTGACCCCCGGCACATCAGGGTTGAATGATCTGACGTGCAGCCTTTCGACGCGCAATCCAAGGGTGACGAGCAGTTGCTGGCGGCGCTGCTGGACGGCATGGAGGCGGGATTGTGCGCCCTCGACCGTGACGGCGTCGTGACGCACTGGAACGCCGAGGCCGGGCGGATCCTGGGCTGGAGTGCTGCGGAGGCGATCGGACGCCAGGGCTTCGCGGGGTGGGCGGCGCGTTCCGCCGACGCCAAGGAGGCCGAGGAGCGGTTGCTCGCCACCATGGAGGCGCCCGGGCGCCATGTGCACGAGTTCGCCCTGCTGACCAAGGACGGCCGCCGGGTCCTGGTCCGCGTCCAGGCCGCGGCAGTGGCGGGCGCCGACGGCCTGCCGGCCGGCGTCTACTGCGCGTTCTCCGAGGTGCACGCACAGATCGACCTGGAGCGCTCCATCGCGCTGAGCGAGTCGCTGTTCGCCGACGCCTCCTGGGGCGTGGTGCTGATCGACGCCGACCTGCGCCCGGCACAGGTCAACGCCCAGGCGGCGCGAATGCTGCGGGCCGGTCGCGAGGCACTGCTGGGCCGCCCCCTCGGCGAAGTGCTCGCCGAGGGCGCGGAGGAAGTGGAGGGCGCCCTGCAGCACGTGCTCGCCGAGGGCGCGCCGCCGGCCATCGCCGAACTGTGGGTGAGCCTGCGCGGCGAGGACACCGGGGCGCGGCACTGCTGGCGCAGCGGCTTCGTACGGCTCGGCTCGCCGCTGGGCGACGAGCCGGCGCCGCTCGGCGTGGGCTGGCTCTTCTGGGACGTCACGCGGCAGAAGGCGGCGGAAAAGGACGGCGCCCGTATCCGTTTCCGCTACCAGCAGCTCCACCGCGCCGACCGGGCCGCCGCCGAGTGCGAGGACGGTCTCGAGGCCGCGGCCCTCCATCTGGATTTCGCCCTCGCCGGATTCGCCGACCACGCTCTGCTCGACCTGGCCGACGCCACCGGGCGCATGGTCCGGATCGCGGCCACTCCCGAGGGCGAGCCGGGCCCCTGCGAGCCGGTGGCCGGCGGCGGCATACCGGTCGGGTACACGCCCGCGCACCCCGTGCTGCAGGCCGTGGAGCGGCTCGGCACCGTACGCACCAGCCTCGGCGCCCAGCGCGGGCAGGAGGCTCCGGCGCAGGCCCTTGTCGACGCGTGGGCGGCGGACCGCCGGTGGCCGGCCGGCACCGTCCATGGACTGGCGACGGTTTTACGCAGTCGTGGCCGTACGGTCGGGGCGCTGACCTTCCTGCGCGGCTCCGGGCGAGCGCTGTTCGACCGGGCAGACGTCGCCTACGCCGAGGACGTCGCCGCCCGGGTCGCCTCGGCCCTGGACCTGGCCGGGCTGGCCGGCCGCCGCTGAGGGACGCCCGGGACGTCACCTGGTGCTGGAAAACGGCGACCCGGGTGACGGGATCGGCGCCGCCGCTCAGCGGCGGAAGAAGATCCGGTCCCGGTACTCCTCGAAGACCGCCGCGTTCCACTCCAGGCCGCCATCCACGTTGCCGGAGCGGATCATCGGCGGGGTGATGCCGCGGGTCGCGAGATCGGTGGCCGCGGTCGCCATGACCGCCTGCATCAGGGCGCTGGTCACCACCGTGGAGGCGGGGCCGAAGGGCGCAGGGATGCGCGGGTCGGACAGTTCCGCGTCGCCGACCGGGATCTTGGAGTCCAGCAGGATGTCGCAGTTGTCCTTCAGGAACGTCCCGGACGGATGCCGAGAGCTGGTTTCCGCGGCGTACGCGACAGAGGTCACGGCGATCACCGTCAGGCCGAGCGCGCGGGCGTGCCGGGCCATTTCCACCGGCAGGACGTTGCGGCCGGACAGGGAGATCACGAACAGGACGTCGCCGCGCTGCACCGGGCTGGTGTCCAGCACCGCGGTGGCCAGGCCCTCGACCCGCTCCAGGGCGCTGCCCAAAGTGGCGGGGACCACATCGACGCCGACCGCGCCGGGCACCGGCAACAGGTTGACCGGCGCCAGGCCGCCCGCCCGGTAGACCACGTCCTGGGCGGGCAGCGCGGAGTGGCCGGCGCCGAAGGCGAAGATCCGGCCGCCGCCCGCGAGGGCGTCCGCGACGGCGGTCGCCGCGGCCTCGACGCCGGCGCCCTCCTCGTCGCGCAGCCGGTTGAGCAGGGCTATTGCGGCGTCGAAATACCGGTCGGCGAGATCTCCGGGTGCCGGGGAATCCCAGGTGCCGGCGGCGGGCTCAATCATGGCGATCACCGTGCTGCCCGGTCCCGGCCGATGTCAAGAAAGGTCCGGCCAAGGTCCGGACTTCCCGTGCCGGGGCCCTTTGTCGGCGGCATGCGTCAGAATTGACACAGGGCCACGCACGAGTACACGAGGGGCGCGCATGTCCGGACTGATCGACACGACGGAGATGTATCTCCGCACCATCCTGGAGCTGGAGGAGGAGGGTGTGGTCCCCATGCGCGCCCGAATCGCCGAGCGGCTCGACCAGAGCGGCCCGACGGTCTCCCAGACAGTGGCGCGGATGGAGCGCGACGGGCTGCTGCACGTCGCGGACGACCGTCATCTGGAGCTGACCGACGAGGGCCGGCGCACCGCCACCCGCGTGATGCGCAAGCACCGCATCGCCGAGTGCCTGCTGGTCGACGTGATCGGCCTGGAGTGGGAGCAGGTGCACGCCGAGGCCTGCCGCTGGGAGCACGTGATGAGCGAGGCGGTGGAGCGGCGCGTGCTGGAGCTGCTGCGGCACCCCACCGAGTCGCCGTACGGCAACCCGATCCCGGGCCTGGAGGAGCTGGGGCAGAAGGGCGAGCCCGATCCGTTCCTGGAGGAGGGCATGGTCAGCCTTACCGAGCTGCAGCCCGGCCCGGCCGGTGCGAGCGTGGTGGTGCGCCGCATCGGCGAGCCGATCCAGACCGACGCCCAGGTGATGTACACCCTGCGGCGGGCCGGTGTGCAGCCCGGCGCCGTGGTGAGCGTCACCGACGCGCCCGGCGGGGTGCTCGTCGGCAGCGGCGGCGAGGCCGCCGAGCTGGACGCCGACATCGCCTCGCACGTGTTCGTGGCCAAGCGCTGACCGGTCGCCCGCCCGTTTTTCAGCCCTTGTGACCCGCCGGCCCGAGCCCGTCCCGGGCCGGCCGGATCCATGCCGCGCCGAGGCCCGGGACCGCGTGGCCATGGCGCCCCGGCTCGGCGACCTGCTCCGATCCCTTTCTGCCGCGACCCGCCCTGACGCCAATCGTCCTGCCTGATCCGGGGAGCCCCGACGCCGTGTCCGCGGCGCCGGGGCCCATCCCTCCCTGCCCTCCCCGGTGGTCCCCCGTGAAGGACCCGGGACCCCGAGCTTCCCGAGTGCCTCCCGCGACCCGCTTCCCCATCGCGCCGCGTCCCGCTCAAGTCCTCCCCTCGGTCCCGGCCGCCAATCCTTGAGCGCCGTCACTCGAACGAGCGGTGTTGGTCGCGCCGCCCGCTTGTTCGAATAAAAGTTCGATAGCGTGGCTCCCGGAACGACATCGGAAGGAGGTGTGGCAGATGATCCGGCGGTACGAGCTCACGGGCGCGGACGGCATCCCGCTCGTGGCCTGGGACTATGCGGCCGAGCACGGGTACGGGGCCCGGCCCGGCGCGGACCCGGCGGGACGGACGGGGTGCCGAACGGAAGCGGGTGCGGAGGCGACCGGGCGGGCCGGACAGTGGGACCCGGCCGCGGGCACGCCGGGCGGCCGGCGCCCCGGCGCGTTGCTGCTCCACGGACTGCTGGGCCGCGCCTCGCACTGGGCGGCGACGGTACGGCGCCTTGCCCCGCGGTACCGCGCGATCGCCCTGGACCAGCGCGGCCACGGCCACAGCCGTCGTCCGGGGGCACCGTGCGGCCCGGACGCGTACGCGGCGGACGCCATCGCCGCGGTCGAACAACTCGGCTTGGCCCCCGTCACGCTGATCGGCCACTCCACAGGCGCTCTCACCGCCTGGCAGGTCGCCGCGCGCCGCCCGGACCTGGTCGCGGCCGTCGTCATCTGCGACATGCGGGCCTCGGCCCTGGGCGAGACCGACCAGCGGCGGTGGGAGGACTGGCTGCGGTCCTGGCCGCTGCCCTTCGCCACCCTCGGGGACGTGCGCCACTGGTTCGGCGCGGAGGACCCCTGGGCCGACCCGCCCGGCCCGGGGCGCGGCGACTTCTACGCCGAGATCATGGCCGAGGGGGAGGACGGCTGGCGCCCGCGCGCCGCCCCCGGGCAGCTGCTGCGCTCGCGGGAGCTGTGGATACGCGACGCGCACTGGGACGAGTTGGCACAGGTGCGCTGCCCCGCCCTGGTGGTACGCGGCCCCGACGGCGAACTGGGCCGGGCCGAGGCCCAGGAGATGGTCCGCGTCCTGCCCGGCGGCCGTTACGCGGAGATCCCCGACGCCGGCCATCTGGTGCCCTGGGACCAGCCGGAGGCGTGGTACGGGACGGTCGAGGAGTTCCTGCGGGAGGCGCTGCCGGAGCGGCTGGGCACCGGCTCGGCGGCGACCACCGGGCCCGGGATGTAGGCGGTGCCGCCCGGCGCGCGGGCCCGGGCGTCACGGTCCTGCGACAGGTGCGCCGCAAGGCGAATCAGGCGGGGCGCGGGCGGCTGACCGGCTGGTAGCTTGCGGTCGGCTGGTTCCACATGCGACATGGGGGAGTACAGGTGCCTTGGCGTAGTCGGACTTTCATGGGAGCAGGACTGGCCGCTATGGCTGCCGCGTGTGCGCTGGCGCTCAGCGGATGCAGCAGCGACAGCGGAGACCAGGCGAAGACGCAGCCGACGCAGAGCGCCACCTCGTCCACCACACAGCCGAAAACAACATCTTCACCGAGCGGGACGGCGCCGACCACGCCCTCCTCGACCCCGCCCCCGAGCGACACCGCGAGCAGCCAGGGCGTCGCCGGAGTGTGGCTGGCCATGCACGGCGCCACCAAGGTGCAACTCGTGCTGGGCAAGGGCAAGGCCGCTCTGACCACCACCTCCCTGTGCGGCGGCGGCTACACCGACAACGACGGTGTCGGCATCACCCTGACCTGTATGGACGGCAACAAGGACCGCACGGTCGGACACGGCGTCCTGGCCTCGGACGGCAAGACCCTCACCGTGGAGTGGAACGGAGGCATCACCGACACCTTCACCCGCACTGGACTCCCGAGCAGTTGACCACTGCACGGCCGTAATCCGCCGCCCAGCGGCCCAGCGGCCCGGCGACCCCGCGGACACGGGCCGGAGTGCCCGCTGCGCGCGGCTCATGCCCGGGCGCGCAGCCCCGCCCTCTTCGCCTGATTGCCGCAGATGTCCATTGAGCACCAGCGCCGGGTGCCGGGCCGGGAGTGGTCGAGGAAGAGCGCGCCGCAGGCCGGCGAGGCGCAGGCGTGGACGCGGGCCAGCAGGGCGGGCGAGGCGGCCAGTTCCAGCGCGTCGCGGGCGACGAGGGAGAGCGTGGCCGGTACGGGGTCGTCGGCCAGCCAGCGCAGCTCGCCGGACGGAGCGAGCCGGGGTGTGGGTACGGCAGCGGCGGCGGCGCGGTTGAGCCGGTTGCGCGCCGAAGCGCCCACGGCGGCCGGCCCGCCATCACCGAGTGAAGCCATGAGCAGGGCGTGGACCGCCTCCCGCAATGCCTTCGCCTCGTCGACCTCGGACTGCACGGGAAGCGGTACGCGAAGGGTGCCGTCGAAGGGGCCGCACTGAGTGACCCACGCCACCAGCGCCTCGGGGCCGGTCAGCTCCTCGGTGACCTCCGGCGTACCCCGATACCGCAGTGTGCGGACGAAGTCGAGGCACAGCCGCCCTGCTCCCTGGCGGAATCGCACCGGCACTGTGCCAGCGCTCACAGTGGCGTTCATGGAGGTCAGAGTACTGGGGAACCGTTACGACTGATACCTTTGAGAACCGGTCAAACCGGTTCCGGAATGTGCCCGGATCCACCGCTCCCGGAGAAAGGCACCGATGTCCCGACCTGCCGATCTCTCACGTTCGGCCACCGCCCGGTCCGCAGAGGGAGAAGGGACAGGGACCGCTCCGGCCGGCCCGCCCCGCAGGCTGATCGTGCTGCTCGCGGTCTCCTGCGGTCTCACCGTCGCCAACCTCTATTACGCGCAGCCGCTGCTCAGCGAGTTGCGGCACGACTTCGGCATCTCGTCGGTCACCGCGGGCAGTCTGGTCACCGCCACGCAGATCGGGTACGCGCTCGGCCTGTTGCTGCTCGTCCCGCTCGGCGACGTCATCGAGAAACGCCGACTGGCCACCGTCCTGCTCACCATCACCATCGCCGCCCTGGTGCTGTCCGGCCTGGCACCGGGATTTCCCGTACTGCTGGTCGCGTCCCTGGTGTCGGGCACCACCTTGGTGGTCACGCAGATCCTCGTGCCCTTCGCCGCCGATCTCGCGCCCGACGAGAGCCGCGGCCGGGTCGTCGGACAGGTGATGAGCGGGCTGCTCGCCGGGATACTGCTGTCCCGCACCTTCGGCAGCATGCTGGCGAACGTGACCAGTTGGCGGGTGGTCTACCTGACTTCCGCCGTCCTGATGACCGTTCTCACCCTGGTGCTGCGCTCGGCGCTGCCCAGCCGGGCCCCGGGCGGAGCGCAGGCGGGACTCACTTACGGCGGGCTGCTGCGCTCGACGGTGCGCATGATGAAGGTGCACCCGGCGCTGCGGCGCCGCGCGCTCTACCAGGCGGCGATGTTCGGAACCTTCTCCGTCTTCTGGACCACCATCTCCTTCGTGCTGACCAGTGCCCCCTTCGACTACGCCCAGTGGCAGGTGGGCCTGTTCGCGCTGGCCGGAGCCGGGGGCGCGCTCGTCGCGCCGTTCGCCGGGCGCTGGGCCGACCGGGGAATGGTGCGGCCCATGACGGCAGTCGCGTTCGCCGTGGCCGCGGGGGCCATGCTCCTCGCCGGGCTCGGGCGGCACAGCGTGATCGTGCTCGGCGCCGCGGCAGTGCTGCTCGACATGGCCGTGCAGACCACCCTCGTGCTGGGCCAGCAGGTCGTCTACCGGCTCGACAACACCGCCCGGGCCCGGCTCAACAGCGCCTTCATGGCCACCTTCTTCGTCGGCGGCGCCATCGGCTCGCAGGCCGGTTCCTTCGCCTTCCACGCCGGCGGCTGGACCGCGGCCACCGTCCTCGGCGCCGCTCTTCCCGTACTGGCCCTGCTCGGCTGGTGCACCGAATTGCGACCGGGCCGCCGCCGCTCCGACTGAGCCAAGGCCGGCCGGACGCCGGGCGAGGGCGGCACGCGACCGACCGGCAGGCCGATCACGAGGTCGCGCGAACCCGCGCCTGGGCACAGAGGCCAACGCCCACCCCGGGCACGCTGCGAAGGCCGGCCCACCGGCCTCAGACCTGCGCCGCCACCGCCAGGATCTCCGGCAGCCGGTCCAGCAGTCGCGGCGCGGTGAAGCGCAGGAACGCGGCGACCACGGCGAGCCCGTACGCCGCCCCGACCGGCAGGACCGTCCACAGCAGGCCATGGCGGCCGGTCACGTGCAGCGCGACGGCGAAGGCCAGCAACGGCAGCCACAGCACCACGCCGGCGAGCGTGCCGCCGAGGACGTTGAGGGTGACCACCCCGGTCTGCCCGGGTGCGGCGTTGGCGAACGGGTTGCTCTGCGCGACCGCATACGGGAAACGGACGCCGATGAAGACGCCGGTGGCGATCAGAGTTCCGGCGAAGGCCAGGGCCAGGCCGAGCACTTCCGGCAGCGCGGATATGCGGTGCAGCAGGAGCGAGACGCCCGTGCTCACCACGGTGATGTACGGCACCGCGACCACGGCCATCGCCAGGGCGCGGCCGCGCAGTTCGAGGGCGGCGTCCCGGCGGGTGGCCGTCGTGGCCGCCACCGTCCAGAAGGCTGAGCCGTCCAGCCCGAAGGTGTTGAACATCTGCGTGCTCAGCAGCCCGGCCGACCACAGGCACTGGTAGACGCTGCCGCCGTGCTGCGCCATGGCAACCACCGGCAGTAGCAGTCCCAGCGTCAGGGCCGTCGCCCAGGCGGCCCGGGACCGCGGGTCGCGCCACACATAGCGGAACTGCCGTCCCATGACGGTGCCGGTGCGGCCCGCGACCAGCCGCCTGGGCAGCAGCAGCGCCGCCACCCGCGCCGGTCCGTCTGCCGCCCCACGGCCCAGCAGGCCCGAGCGCCTGGCGGAGTCCGGGTCTTCCCGGCGGTCCCGGTCCGCCCCCGCGGGCCCGGCGGGCAGCGTGGAGGCGTCCGGCGAGACCATCAGCCGCACCAGGCTGTGGTGCCACCAGCGCAGGACGAGCGCGACGACGCAGGCCGCGTAGAGCAGTTGGACGGCGGCGAGCCCGTAGCTGCCGCGCGAGACGGAGCGTACGGCGTCCACGGCCGGGGCCGGCGGTATCCAGCGCACCACGGCGGCGATCGATGTCGCCCGGTGCAGACCGCCGTCCGAGGACAGCGAGTTGATGCCGAGGCTGATTCCCTGGGAGCCGACCGCGATGAACAGGCCGCTGAGCAGGGCCAGATCCCGGCCTCGGCGGCTGGTGAGCAGCCGGGTGTTGGCGGCGGCGACCGCCCGGGCCAGTGACACGCAGGTCAGCAGGGTCAGGGCCACCGCGATCACCGCGACGGGCACGGCCGGCCCGCTGTGCGCCACCGCGACGACGGCCCCGGCCGACACCAGCACGGCGCACAGCGGGCCCACTCCGATCAGGGAGGAGGCCAGCAGACCGGTCACCAGCGGGCGCGGGCGCAGCGGGAGCATCGCCAGCCTCGTCGGGTCGAGGGTGTCGTCTCCGCCGAAGAAGAACAGCGGGGCCACCGCCCAGCCCAGCGCCATGCAGGCCGTGACGGTCACAGCGGCGGCCGGGCCGTAGTGGTTGTGCCGCAGCGAGGCCATGCCGACGCCGAGTCCCACCGCGTAGAGCAGGGCGAAGACGGTGCCGGCCGTCCAGCCCGCGGCACGCCCGCGGGACTGGCGCAGGCCGTTGCGGATGAGCGTGATCTTGAGCCGGACGAAGACCGGGACCACGGACGGTGGCCGCGTCGCCGTGGCGGTCATCTCGCACTCCCGCCCAGCCAGTCGAGGTCCTCGCCGCCGCGGCGACCGGCGCCGACCAAGGAGAGGAAGGCGTCCTGGAGGGTGGGCGCCGCGCCACGCACCTCGGCGATCGGTCCGTGGGCGACGATCCGGCCGGCGGCCATCACCGCCACCCAGTCGCACAGGCTCTCCACCAGCTCCATCACATGGGAGGAGAACACCACGGTGCCGCCCGAGTGCGTGTAGCGCTCCAGCACACCGCGTATGACCTGCGCGGACACCGGGTCCACGCCCTCGAACGGCTCGTCCAGGAAGAGGACTTCGGGATTGTGCAGCAGGGCGGCGGCCAGACCGATCTTCTTGCGCATGCCGGTCGAGTAGTCCACGACCAGCTTGTGCCGGTTCGCCGACAGGTCCAGGACCTCCAGCAACTGGTCGGCCCGCCGGTCCACCTCGGCGCCGGGCAGGCCACGCAACCGTCCGGTGTACGCCAGCAGTTCGCGGCCCGAGAGCCGTTCGAACAGCCGCAGCCCCTCGGGCAGGATCCCGATCCGGGACTTCGCGCCGACCGGATCGGCCCACACGTCGTGCCCGACCACCCGCACGGTCCCGTCGTCCGGCCGCAGCAGCCCGGTCACCATGGACAAGGTCGTGGTCTTTCCCGCGCCATTGGGACCGACCAGCCCTATGAAGCGGCCGGCCGGCAACTCCAGGTGCACACCGGCGACCGCCACCTGCGAGCCGAACCGCTTCCACAACCCGCGCACCTGCACCGCCGGCTCGCGCCCCGGCTCCGGCTCCGATTCCCTGTCGGCGCCCTCACCGACGGGCCCACCCGAGGGCGGGCCGCCGAAGGGTTGTCCGTCGGCGTACGGCACCCCGTAGACGGGCAGTGGCCCCCGCTCGCCGCCCTCCCGTCCCTTCCACTCCTGCTGCGCCATGTCCCGGCACCCTTCCCCCCGTGTCCACGCACGCCTGTCGACGTACGGACACAGTAGAGCCAGCCACTGACAGTGACGGTCGATCCGACCAAGGCTTGCGGTCGAGACCTTCCCCACCTGGCCGGACAGGGAGAAAGGGGCCCGGCCGGTCACGCAGCGGATACGGGGAGGCGGCCGGCCGGGCGTCGAGAGCCGGGCATGGAAAACCGGGCGTCGAAAGAGGGAAAGGGGTCAGCGGCGCCGGGCCTGCGCCGCCTCCCGCCCGCACACGTAGGCCAGCGGTCCGGCGACCGCGTCGGCGTCGGGCAGCCACCGGCCGGCGGGGGCGGGTTCGCGGGCCCACAGAGCCACACCGAGGCGGCCGGTGCGGGTCGGCGGGGCGGCCACCCAGTCGCCGTCGCCGCGCAGCACCAGGTCGAGCGAGGCGGGCGGAGCGCCGTGCCGGGCCAGCAGGTCGGGCAGCTTGGCGGCGGTGCCGGGCTGGGCGAGGAACACCAGGCGGCGGGCCGGGGTGGCGATCACCGGGCCGAGCCGGACGCCGAGGCGTTCCATCCGGGCCAGCGCGTGCAGCCCGGCGCTCTCGGAGACGTCGATCGCGTCGAATCCCCGCCCGGTGGGCAGCAGGACCGAGGCGCGCGGCTCCTCGCGCCACATGCGCCGTACCGCCGCGGTGCCGCCGCTCGCCTGGGCGGCCCAGCCGGGCCCGGCCGGGTGGGCGCCGGGGGCCGGGCAGGCGGGCGAGGCGCAGGAGCACCGCGGTGCGCCGTCCGGACCCGCCTCCAGCCAGGAGCCGGCCACCACGTCCCAGTGCCATTCCTCCGCGTACCGGAGCGCGGCGTCGAGCAGTCCGGACCCGGCCCGCGGTCCGTCGGCCGCTCTCGCCCCGCCGGCCGGTCCGGACGTGCCGGTCGGTCCGGGAACGCCGAGCGGCCCTGGAACGGCGAGCGGCCGGGGAACTCCGAGGGTGTCTTCCACGCGCTGCACAACTTCCTTCCTCCGGGATGGGTGGTTACGGGTTGAACGCCGGGGGCTCGCTCTCCGTCGCGGGTCATGGCGGGCGCACGGGAGCAGCCCGGGGGCGCGCGCGAGGACCGTCCCCGGAACCGGGTAATCACCTGAAGGAGCTACAGCCCACCTACGGGTGAATTGCCGTAATGGGGGGCTTTGTTGTTCTCCGGGCGGGAAAGGACAAGCGTCAAGGACGACGAGGGGGGATCCGATGGCCGCTCGACCACTTGTGGCGCGGCAGCCCAATGAGAGGCTGCAGGCGCTCATCCAGGAGGCCGCCTGCTCGAACGCGGGGCTGGCCCGAAGAGTCAACATGTGCGGGGCGGAACACGGCCTCGATCTGCGGTACGACAAGACGTCCGTGGCCCGCTGGCTGCGCGGCCAGCAGCCGCGCGGGCGGGCCCCGGCCATCATCGCCGAGGCACTCGGCCGCAAGCTCGGCCGCGCGGTCTCCATAGACGAGATCGGCATGGCCAACGGCAAGAACCTGGCCACCGGCATCGGCCTGCACTTCGCGCCCACCGTCCTCGGCGCGATCGAGCAGGTCTGCGAGCTGTGGCGCAGCGACGTCGGCCGCCGCGACTTCCTCACCGGCTCCACGGTGGCCGCCTCCGCCCTGGTCGAGCCCAGCCGGGACTGGCTGATCACGCGCCCCGACCAGGGAGTGGCGCGCAACGGCGGGGCCAAGGTGGGGATGTCGGACGTCGAGGCGGTCCGGGCCACCACCCAGGCGCTCACCGACCTCGACCACCGCTTCGGCAGCGGCCATGTGCGGCCGGTCGTCGTCCACTACCTCAACAGCGTGGTCTCCGGCCTGCTCGCGGGCAGTTACCGGGAGCAGGTGGGCCGTGAACTGTTCGCCGCCGTGGCCCGGCTGACCGAGCTGGCCGGGTACATGGCGGTCGACACCGGCCAGCCCGGCCTGGCCCAGCGCTACTACATCCAGGCCCTGCGGCTGGCCCAGGCGGCCGGCGACCGCGGATACGGCGGCTACATCCTGGCGGCCAGCATGAGCCACCTCGCCGCCTCCCTCGGCAACCCCCGCGAGATCGCCCAACTCGCCCGCGCCGCCCAGGAAGGCGCCCGCGGCCAGGTCACCGCCACCGCCGAGGCGATGTTCTACGCCGCCGAGGCCCGCGGCCACGCCCTCCTCGGCGATGCCCGCGCGTTCTCCGCGGTGGCCGCGCAGGCGGTGTCCGCGATGGAGCGCTCCGACCCCGCCGCCGACCCGGACTGGATCGCCCACTTCGACCACGGTTATCTCGCCGACGAACTCGCCCACTGCCACCGCGACCTGGGCCAGGCCGCGCCCGCCGCCCGCCGGGCCGAGGAGGCGCTGGCCGCCCACCCGGCGACCCGCGCCCGCCGCCGCGCGATAGACATGCTGCTGCTCGCCGACGCCCAGGTGCAGCAGCGGGATCTGGAGCACGGCGTCCGCACCGGCACGCAGGCGGTCACGCTGCTCGCGGGCCTGCGGTCCAACCGCGGCGCCGAATACCTGGACGACTTCCGCCGCCGCCTGGAGCCGTACGGCAACGAGCCGGTGGTACGGGAGTTCGGCGCCCGGCTGGAGGAACTGGAGGCGGCCTGACCGTAACTGACGGGCGGTGGCGTCCGCCTGCACCGAATCGTTACCGGACCGTCACTGTTCCCCCGCGGCGCCGCCAAAGTGCTGGAGAAGCCGGGGACGACCGGGCCACCGGGTCGGGGGGTGGGCGCTCCCCGAGTGTGCCGTTGCGCTCACTCGTTCGGGTGGACGTGGTCGCTGCCGGGATCGACCGGGTAGCGTTGGCGGACGGTTCCGACGGCGGGGTAGAGGCGGGAGTGGGCGGCGATGCACAGCAGCGGACGCGGGGAGGAATCGCCGGAAGCGTACCGGGGCGTAGTGCTCCCCTCGGCGCAGCACCAGCAGCAGGCGCCTTACGGTGACCAGGTGCAGCCCGCCGGTGGCACCCCGTGGGGATCCCCGCAGGCCCCGGCCCTGCCGCAGCAGACGGACGCCGCCGACGCCACGCAGATGATGCCGCCGTATCCGGCCGGACCCCACGGCCCGGCCGGTCCCGCCCCGGTGTCGGACGCGACCCAGATGATGCCGCCCTACCCGGGCACCATGCCCGGGCCCGGCCCGGTGCCGGGACCCGGAGCGTACGGTCACGGCAACCTTCATGGCGCCGACCTCCACGGCGGCGCCGATCCCCACGGCTCCGGCGCCCCGGCCGGTCCCGCCCCGGTGGCCGACGCCACCCAGATGCTGCCGCCGTACCCCGGCGCCGACCCGTTCGGCCAGGCCGGCCCGCAGCAGGGCGCGATGCCCGGCGCCGTACCGCCGCTGCCGCCCATGCCGCCGCAGGCGCCGCCCACCGGGCCCGAGGCGTCCCAGCAGGGGCCCGGGAGCCACCGGATGCCCAGCGGCGACCCCAGGGCCCCGTACGGCTTCGACGGCCAGCCCGGTCAGCCGGGCCAGCCGCCTGCGGGGGCCTCCGACGGCACCCAGGTGCTGCCGCTGTCGATCTTCGAAGAACAGCAGCAGCAACAGTCCTTCGAGCAGGCGTACCCGCAGCACGACTACGGCCAGGACCCGTACCAGCAGCAGGGCGCTCAGTCGCAGACGGAGCACGACAGCGACTACGACCACCTGTTCCGCAACGACGTGCCCGGCCCCCCGCCGATGCGCCAGCGGATCATCCAGCCGCCGTCCGCGCAGCAGCAGCCCGCAATGGCCGGCCCCGGCGCGATGGGCGGTCAGCCGCCGTACGGCGCGCAGGGTTACGACAACGGGTACGGCTACGACGACGGGCTCGAGGACGGCGGCCGGCGCCGGCTGTCGCCCAAGGTGCTGATCGGGATCGTGGTCGCCGGATGCGTGGTGGCCGGCCTCGTCGTCGGCGGCCTGCTCAACAGCGGCGGCAGTGCCAGCGCGAACAACACCCCCACGACCTCGGCCACGCCCTCGGCGGGCACGAGCGCGTCCGCGAGCGGCAGCGGCAACAGTCCCGCGGCCGCCGGCAACGACGCGGCCAAGCAGCAGGCACAGGCGCTGGATTCGCTCCTCAACACCAGCGGCAACAGCCGCAGTTCGGTGGTGAACGCGGTCGGTTCGGTCAAGAACTGCCGTGACCTGGGGGGCGCCGCCTCCGCGCTGCGTACCGCGTCCGGCCAGCGCACCGGCTTGGTCACCAAGCTCGGCTCGCTGTCGGTGGACAAGCTCCCCAACCACGCGGCTCTCACCGACGCCCTCACCAAGGCGTGGACCGCGTCGGCCGCCGCCGACAGCCACTACGCGAACTGGGCCGACCAGGCGCAGAGCAACCACCACGTGTGCAAGGGGGGCACCGCCCGGAGCACCGGTGAGGCGCAGGCCGCCAACCAGGCGAGCGGCACCGCGACCGAGCAGAAGAAGCGCGCCGTGAAGCTGTGGAACGCGATAGCCCGTCAGTACGGGCTCACCCAGCGCGAGTTCAGCCAGCTCTGACCCGGAGGCCGCGGCGTGGGCGGCGGACACGCCCCGCGCGGCACCCGTGCCCTGGGCGGCGGCCAGCGCATGGCCGCCGCCCGTTTCCGTACACGGAAAGGGGCGGGCCGCTCAGGAAATACGGTGATCAGCCCGTCTCGGGTTCGACCGGCCGCAAGAGCCATCGACCTCAAGCGCGACCGGCCCGAGGAACTGCCCGCCTCAGGAACCCTGGTCCTGGCTGCGCAGGATCGAGGTCATGTCCACGAAGCCGGGCCGGGCGGCGACCAGCCGCCCCTCGCGCACGGCCTGGTAGGTGACCTTCGCGTTGACCATGCGGGGGTGGCCGGGGACGCCCAGCATGTCCGCCTGGGTCCAGCCGAGGTCCGGGGTCAGGCCGCCGGTGGACAGGCGGGTGGTGGCGTCCATGGCGCGCCGCACGCTGTCGTTGGTGATGCTCGCCTTGTCGCCCATGCCCCGGACGACCTTGGCGAAGACCGTGTAGGCGATCCAGGTGGTCTGCACGCCGGGGTCGCTGACGTTGATCCGGTCGTCCCCGAAGGCGTACTTGTTGATCACCGACTTCATCTCGTCCCACTTGGGGTCCGAGGCGGGCGGGTACCAACCGGTGATGTAGGCGTTCTCCAGCGGGCTGTCGGCGCCGCCGGTGGAGTCGATCACCGACTGCTGCACACTGCCTATCACCGAGGACAGCCGCACCTTGGGCTTCTCGTCGGGGCCGAGCCGCCGCAAAGCGTCGAAGAACGTGCTGGTGTGGTCGCCGAGCACCGAGGAGACGCAGGAGGACGGCTTGTCGTCGCCCAGGGCCTGCTCGGCGACGGCGTTGTAGTCCGAGGCGTCGTCAGGGGTGAGCAGGTCGGTGGCCGGGGCATGCTGGGCGGCCTTCAGCCCCTGATCGAGGAAGAGCGGGAACTGATCGCCGGTGATCGAGTCCGGCCGCACCAGCGTCACCTTCTTGCACAGGTCCGCCAACTGGCGCCCGCTGCCGGCCAGTAGTGAGGGCAGGCCGCCGTTGACGGGGTACGACACCAGGCTCTGGAACTCGTCCTGCGTGATGCCGTAGCCGCCGATGTACGGGATGTCGTCCGCCTCGAGCGCGGAGGTGAAGCTGTTGCCCTCCTCGCTGTACGAGCCGACGACCGCGACGGCGCCCGCCTTGTCGGCCTGCTCCGCGCAGTCCGTGACGGCGATCGAGTCGTTCTGCTCGTTGCAGGTGAGGACCTTCAGCTTGCGGCCGTTCAATCCGCCCTGGTCGTTGACGTAATGCTCAAAAGCCTGCGCCATGGCCAGCATCCCTGGCATATTGGTCGCCTTGGTGTCGACCGGCGCCCACGTCATCACCGTGATGGGACCCTGGGAGCCCCCCGCGCCCCCCGGAAGCACGCCGCAACCGCTGAGCAGCGCGGATGCGGCCAGCAGAGCCGCGGCGGCGTGGTGTCTCCTGCGGCTGCCCCGAGCATTCATGTATCGGGAAGATTCCGGTTCGCCCCCAACGTGAGGGTTCCCGCAAGGGAACGATCGGCCACATTCGGGTGAATTGCAGGCGCCGGTGTTCGAGTGCGTACGATCGGACGTTGTGCAAGCTTCGGAGAACTCTTCCCGTCGTGGCCGCCGCTCCTCCACGATGGGAGGCATGCCGCTCAACGACATGCCGTGGTGGCGCTGGCGCAGCAATGTGCGTTCCGCGCTGCACATGATCAGCGACCCGGTGTTCCAGCGGGAGGTCTGGGGGACCGGGCGCCCGGGCTACGGGGACGTCACCGACGCCGTGTACCGGCTCGTCGAGGACACCTGGCTGGACAACTGGTCCGCCGAGAAGTACGTCGGGACGATCTTCCGCGACTCGCAGGAGGCCGCGCTCGTCGACGTGGCGGTGCTGCGGGTGCTGAAGATCCTGCACCAGGTGGGCGCCGACGCTCCGGCCGCCTCGTACCTGGAGCACCACGGCTGGCCGGAGGCGGTCCGCGCGGCCCGCGAGGCGCACCTGCGGCTGGCGGTGGCCGACGGCGACGACCCCGACTCGCCCCCGCGCTCCCTCGAGGTGCTGGCGATCTACACCCGGTCCGCCTGAGCGGGCACCGCCTCAGCGGGCACCCGGGCGGTACTGCGTCGTGCGGGCCGTGTCGTACGTCCTCGTGCGCGACGCCTGCTACGACGCCGGCCGAGGCGTCCCGCTGTACGGACAGCGGGGCGCGGGTGCGGGCGGGTGTGCGAGGCTGGCCGGGTGAACGCTGAGCCGCCGCGGTCCGCCGACCCGCAGTACGTCCTGACGCTGTCGTGCCCGGACAAGCAGGGCATCGTGCACGCGGTGTCCAGCTACCTCTTCATGACCGGCTGCAACATCGTGGACAGCCAGCAGTTCGGCGACCGCGACACCGGGCTGTTCTTCATGCGCGTGCACTTCTCCGCCGAGTCGGCGGTGACCGCGGACAAGCTGCGGGCGAGCTTCGCGGCGGTGGCGGAGGCCTACCACATGGAGTGGGCGATCCACCCGTCCGAGGAGCGGATGCGGATCGTGCTCATGGTGAGCAAGTTCGGCCACTGCCTGAACGACCTGCTGTTCCGGGCCAGCATCGGCGCGCTGCCGGTGGAGATCGCGGCCGTCGTCAGCAACCACACCGACTTCCGCGACCTGGCCGGGTCCTACGGCGTGCCCTTCCACCACATCCCCGTCACCAGGGACAACAAGGCCGAGGCCGAGGCGGAGCTGCTGCGGCTGGTGGAGAAGGAAGGCGTGGAACTCGTCGTCCTCGCCCGCTACATGCAGGTCCTGTCGGACGACCTGTGCGGCCAGTTGTCCGGGCGGATCATCAACATCCACCACTCCTTCCTGCCGAGCTTCAAGGGCGCCAAGCCGTACCACCAGGCGCACGCCCGGGGCGTGAAGCTGATCGGCGCGACCGCGCACTACGTGACGGCCGACCTCGACGAGGGGCCGATCATCGAGCAGGAGGTCGAACGGGTCGGCCACGGGGTCACCCCCGAGCAGCTCGTCGCGATCGGCCGCGACGTGGAGTGCCAGGCACTGGCCCGGGCGGTGAAGTGGCACAGCGAGCACCGGGTGCTGCTCAACGGCCGCCGCACTGTGGTCTTCGCCTGACGGGTTCCGCGCGCGCCTGAGCAACCTGAACCGCTCGTTTGCGCATGTCGGTTGCGCACGCTCACATCCGTGACAACGAAGCGGTCGCGAAGAGCACATCTCTGATCACCGCGCGGTCACCGAGCTGACCGGCCGCGATCTGTTCCGGCTCGATGCGACCGGCGGCGAGCCGGCAGAACTCCACGCTGTCCATCGCCACGTGCGCCACCGTCTCCTCGGGAGAGGCGAGCGCGCCCGGGGAGTCCAGCGGCAGATACCATTCGCCGCCGCCGGGGCCGTCGATCTCCAGCAGCAGGGAACGTCCCGGCCGCCCCGCCGCCACCAGGCGGGACGGCGAAGTGGTCAGCCCGGCCCGGCGCCGCTCGGCGAGCACGTCCGGCAGCAGCCGCGCTGCCAGGTCGACCATCCGGTTGAGGCTGCGCGGCGCGGGCGGCTCGTACGGGTAGTCCACCGCCTCGGCGATGTCGGCGGCGTGCATCCAGCACTCGAACGCCCGGTCCACGAAGGCGTCCCGCAACGGGAGCGCGGCCACGCCGTACTCGACCGTGAGTGCGGCCACTCCCTGTCCTGCAAACGACACGGTACGGACAAGGTTGTGGGTCTGCTCCCGCCACAGGGAGCGCAGGGTCGCGCCGGGCAGGTGGTTCTGCGCCGCCCAGTGGGCCGCCGTGCGCTCCCACGGGTCGAGGGGGAGCTCGTGCTCGGGGCGTACCCGGCGCAGGCGCCCCCGGCTCGCGCGCTCCGGAGGTGCCGCCGGGTCCCCGCCCGGCTCCGGCAGTCCCAGGGGCCGCCCGACCAGGCTGTCCAGGGCGGTCAGGTGCGCGATGACCTGCTCGACGGTGACCCGGCGGGACACCGGGGCGCCCTCGAACCAGCGCAGTTCCACCGGCGCCTTCCAGTACGAATCGCCGAGGTCGCGCAGCAGCGCGTCCAGCCGGGCGGCCTCCGCGTCGTACGGCCCGGCCCACTCCGGCACCGGGATCCGCGCCGGGCGCCGCCCGAGGCACCCCTCCAGCACCCGGGCCCGCAGCAGCGGATCGAGGTCGAGGGTCTCCTCACGGTGCAGCAGGCTCACCGCGTCGCGCAGCCGTAACGCCTCCTCGGCGCAGGCGGCGCAGCCGGTGAGGTGCTCCTCGACGGCCAGCGCCTCCTCCCGGGAGCACGCGGTCAGCGCCCAGGCGCCGAGCAGCGACTTGAGCGTGTGGTGGTCGAAGCCCGCGTCGGGGCGCGACTGCCGCGGCGTCACGGCCGGCCCCTGCGGACCGTCGCCCGTCTCGTCCACCGGTCGGGGGCCGTACGGGGGGCGGTACGTGGCGTCGCGCGCCGGATCGTAAGCGGGGTCGTACGCGGGACCGCGCGGCGAACCGTACGCCGGATCGCGCGCCGGGTGGTGCGGCGGCCGGCGCCGGGTGTCGTCGTCGGGCGGCCTGTTGCGGGCGCTCCGGTCGCGCTGGTACGGCACGCGCGGCACGCCGTCGTCACCGCTGCCCCCGCGTCCGCCACCGCCTTCACGTCCGCCGTCGCCGTCCCGGAACGCAGGGCCGCTCACCGCTGTCCCCGTCGGCTCCGGTACCCGATCGGGGGCGGGACCCGGTGCCGCAGCGGGTCCGCCGCCTCGTCGGCCGGCTCCATGGCCGTGGACAGCAACTGCAGGCCGAGCCGCAGCCGGCGGCGCGCCTCGGCCTCGCTGACGCCGAGTCCGGCAGCGGCGGCGCGGTAGTCCAGCCGCTCGCGGTAGGCGAGTTCGAGGGCGGCGCGCAGCGGCTCGGGCATCGAGGTGACAATGAAGTCGGCGCGCGCCGCGGTGTTCGCCTCGCGCACCCTGGTCTCCACCTCGTCCGGGTTCGACCGGCCCCGGCTCTCGTTCTGCCGCAGCCGGTGCACCGCCTGCCGCTGGGTGATCGCCGCTATCCACGAGCGCAGCGAACCGCCCTTGGGGTCGTAGGCGTCCGGGTTCTCCCATATGTAGCCGAAGACTTCACGGGTGATCAGGTCGGCGGCGTCGTGGTCGGCCGTCACCCGGTGCGCCAGGCCGTGCACGAGCGAGGCGTACCGGTCGTAGAGCTCGCCGAGCGCGGCTTCCTCGCCCCGCGCGAGCCGCTGCTGCATCCTGCGGTCCCAGCGCGGTGGTGCGGGTGTCGCCATCTCCCGGCCCCCTCGGCCTCGTCCCACCCTCTCGACACCCACCGTAGCCAATCGTGTTCGGCTCGTCCGGATGCTTTCCCGACGGTACCGGGCACCTGATGAGGCGTACCCTGCTTTGCCGCAACCCGTTCGCCGGGGCGACCGCTTTTGGCGGTCCGTTATCCGGGTGTGACCGGAAGACGGCAGAGTTACGACCGAGAACGGGCATAGGGTCGGTGTGATGACGACTCCGGAGCCGACGGCGAGGCGAGGTGGGAACCGCGTGGAGGTGACCCGGGCCGAGCGGGACGGCTGGGTGGTGGTGACGGTCGCGGGCGAAATGGACCTGATCTCCTCACCCGCGGTCCGGCAGAACGTGCACGACGCGGTCGCCGAGGGGCGGCGGCAGGTGGTCCTCGACCTGGCCGGAGTGCGCTTCTGCGACTCCAGCGGGGTGGGCGTGATGATCGGCGCACGTCGGCTGATGCGGTCGTGCGCCGGGCGGTTGCGCATCGTGCTGCCGCAGGACGCGCCGGGCGCGCCCCGCTTGGGCGCCGGTGCGAGCGCCGGCGGAGAGGCGCATGTCAACCGGGTGCTGGCCGCGCTGGGCGTACGCCGGCTGTTCGAGGTCTATCCCGATCTGACGGCTGCCACCGACGACTCGGCCCGCCCGCTGTCCGCCTGACGCTCGGCGGGTACGGGAGTCATGCGCTCGCCCGAGGCCCGCCGCCGGGCCACCATGGCCTCATGGTTCAGGTCGAATTCGTACAGGGTGACATCACCGAACAGCAGGTTGACGCCGTCGTCAACGCCGCCAATTCCTCGCTCCTGGGCGGCGGGGGCGTGGACGGCGCCATCCACCGCAAGGGCGGCCCGGAGATCCTGAACGCGTGCCGTGATCTGCGCGCTTCCCACTACGGTTCCGGGCTGCCCACCGGGCAGGCGGTAGCGACCACCGCCGGACGGCTGCCCGCGCGCTGGGTGATCCACACGGTCGGCCCGGTCTGGCGGGCCGGCGAGGACCGCTCCGGCCTCCTCGCCTCCTGCTACCGCGAGTCCCTGCGGGTCGCCGACGAGCTCGGCGCCGCCACGGTCGCCTTCCCCGCCGTCTCCACCGGCATCTACGGCTGGCCGATGGACGACGGTGCGCGGATCGCGGTCGGTACGGTCCGCGCGGCCGACACCGCCGTACGTGAAGTCCGCTTTGTCCTCTTCGATGCCGCCGCATATGAGGCTTTTGTCGTCTATATGTAATTCACGCGTGCCGTCGATGGCCTGATTACTGAGCGTCCGCACGGTGTTGTGTCCGATGCGTGACTTGTTACGCCGTGGCATGGGGACTTCGCTCGGGTACGCTCCGTCGAGTGCGTGTATGTACCCGCTTCCTCCAAGGCTCCGTCCGGCCCCGCCGGACGCGGGCCGCGACGGCGCACGCGGTACCGCCCCGGAGGGGCCGCACAGTATGCAGCATGCCTGCCGTGTCGCGCCGGAATATGCCCGAAGCGCTTGTTGGGGTGACAGCGGGTCAATCATGCTGTGTCAGGCCGGGATCACGCTCGGTGATCGCGGGTCGCCATGGGGCGTCGTATCCGCCGGTTCGGATGGTGTGAGCAGTGCAGGTGCTTCAGGTGCAGCTTGAGGTGGGCGCGGACCCCGCGGAAGTGGGCCGGGCCCGCCGATGGGCGCGGTCAAGGCTGGCGGGTTCCGGAATACGAGCCGACGAGCCGGTGGCCGAGACCCTGATCCTGCTCATCTCGGAGCTGGTGACCAACGCGGTCGTCCACACCGGCTGTCCCGCCGTACTGCGCGTGCTCTTCCCGGTCGCACCGGCCGCGCCCGTCCGGGTCGAGGTGACCGACGTGAGCCAGGCCGCGCCCGCCCCGCGCCACGCCCGGCGTGACGACACCGGCGGCCGCGGCCTGGAGCTGGTCGACGGCCTCGCCGACCGCTGGGGCTGGCACCCCGAGGGCACGGGCAAGCAGATCTGGTGCGAGGTCGACCGCGCCACCGTCCTGTCCTGATCCGGCCCGACGGCCTACGGGCCGCCTCTCCCGCGGCGATCCGAAGAGCCCGCGCCCGTCCCCGGGCCGGACCCTCCCGCTGTCCGGCCCCGGCGTGGGCTACGCGCGGGCGCCGGCCCGGAAGGTGCGGCGGTACGCCGTCGGTGACACGCCGAGCGCCGCCTGGAGGTGCTGCCGCATGGAGGCGGCCGTGCCGAACCCCGCCCTTTGCGCCACCTGATCGATGCCCAGGCCGGTGGACTCCAGCAGCTGCCGGGCGTGCTCCACTCGCTGCTGGGTCAGCCACTGGCCGGGGCTCATCCCGACCTCCTCGCGGAACCGCCGGGTGAAGGTGCGCACGCTCATCGCCTCGCGGTCGGCCATCTGCCGCAGGGTCAGTGGCTGGTCGAGACGGTCCAGGGCCCAGGCCCGGGCCTTCTCGGTGGTGGCCAGCCGCGGCTCGGGCAGCGGCCGCCGGATGTACTGCGCCTGCCCGCCCTCCCGGTGCGGGGGCACCACGGTGCGGCGGGCGATCGAGTTGGCCACCGCCGTACCGAAGTCGCGCCGCACGATGTGCAGGCACAGGTCGACGCCGGCCGCGACCCCGGCCGAGGTCAGCACGTCGCCGTCGTCCACGTACAGCACGTCCGGGTCGACCCGGATCCGGGGGAACAGCCGCTGGAAGAGGTCGGCGCTGGACCAGTGGGTGGTCGCGGGCCGGCCGTCGAGCAGCCCGGCCGCGCCCAGCAGGAACGAGCCGGTGCAGATGGACACCACGCGCGCCCCCGGCCGGATCGCGCCGAACGCCTCGACCAGCGGGGGAGTGAGCAGGCCCTGGGTGTAGACCGGGCCGAGCTCGTGCGAGGCCGGGAACACCACGGTGTCCGCTTCCCGCAGCGCGGCGAGGCCGTGCTCCACCATGATCGAGAAGTCGGCGTCGGTCCGCACCGGCCCGGGCCGCAGGCTGCACGTCGCGATCTCGTACAGCGGGCTCTCGTCGTCCGGATGTCGGGCGGCGCCGAAGATCCGCAGCGGAATGCCCAGCTCGAACGGGATCACCCCGTCCAGCGCGAAGACCGCGATGTGGTGCCGGTCCGGGTGCCGGAAGACCGCGGACCCGGCGGCGGCACCCGGGCTCGGGACGGCGGGATTCGGTGATTCGGCCATGGCCCGATCCTTTCACATCATGGCCTTTCGGCCACTCGTTCGCGTTGATCAGGTTCCTGACACTGTGTGGGTGACGCAGACATCCCACGCTCCCGCGCCCCTCGCCGACCGCGGCCCCGCGGCCGGCCGGCCCGCTCGGCGGCCCCGCGTGCACCGCGCCTGGGCGGTGGCGGCCGTCACCTTCGTGGCCCTGGTCGGCGCCGCCGCCTTCGCCTCGCTGCCCGGCCTGCTCATCGACCCGCTGCACACCGAGTTCGGCTGGTCCCGCGGCATGATCGCCTTCGCGGTCTCGGTCAACCTGGCCCTGTACGGGCTGACCTCGCCGTTCGCCGCCGCGCTGATGGACCGTTTCGGCATCCGGCGGGTGGTGAGCTGCGCGCTGTTCACCATCGCGGTCGGCGCCGGGCTGACCGTCTTCATGACGCAGAGCTGGCAACTGGTGCTGTGCTGGGGCGTCCTCGTCGGGCTCGGCAGCGGCTCGATGGCGCTGGCCTTCGCCGCGACCGTCGCCAACCGCTGGTTCGTGGCCCGGCGCGGCCTGGTCACCGGCATCCTCACCGCCGGCGGCGCGGCCGGCCAACTGGTCTTTCTGCCGCTGCTGTCCTGGATCACCGAACACCACGGCTGGCGGCCCGCCGCCCTCACCGTGTCCTTCTCGGCGATCGCGGTCGTGCCGTGCGTGTGGTTCCTGCTGCGGGACCACCCCGCGGACGTGGGCCTCGCGGCCTACGGCGCGGCCGAGTTCACGCCCAAGCCGCCGCCGGTCACCGGCGCGGCCGGCCGCGCGCTGCGGGTGCTGCGGGACGCCTCGCGCACGGGCACGTTCTGGCTGCTGTCCGGGGCCTTCGCCATTTGCGGCGCGTCCACCAACGGCCTGGTGAAGACGCATTTCGTGCCCGCCGAGCACGACCACGGCATGCCGGTCACCACCGCGGCCTCGCTGCTGGCGGTCATCGGTGTCTTCGACATCGCCGGCACGGTGGCCTCCGGCTTCTTCACCGACCGCCTCTCGCCCAGGCGGCTGCTCGCGATCTACTACGGCCTGCGCGGCCTTTCGCTCGTGTTCCTCCCCATGCTGCTCGCCGACAGCATCCACCCGCCGATGGTGCTGTTCATCGTCTTCTACGGTCTGGACTGGGTGGCCACCGTGCCGCCGACCATCGCCCTGTGCCGAGAGCACTTCGGCGCGGACAGCGCGATCGTCTTCGGCTGGGTCCTGGCGGCCCACCAGATAGGCGCGGCCCTGGTCGCCTACCTCGGTGGCGTCGCGCGTGACGCGTTCGGTTCCTACGACATCGTCTGGTACACCTCCGGTGCGATGTGCGCGGTCGCCGCGCTCATGTCCCTGGTCATCCGCCAGCGGCCGGCCGCCGCCGCGCCGGTCCCTGTCGCCGTGTGAACGCGTGCGAAAACGGCGGATGTTCCGGACATCAGCCGTTTTCACCCGTACCGGTGACGGGCCCCGGCCCCACGGGGCGGCTCACACGGTCCGGGCCACCGCTCGGGCGATCCGCCGCGCGTCGAGGGCCATTTCGCGGAACATCCCGCTGATGGGGTTGGTGAAGCCGGTGAAGTACAGCCCGGGCGCGTCCGGCGGCGTGCGCGGACCGCGTACGACCGGCCGCCCGCGTTCGTCGAGCACGCCGAGATGCCCGACCAGCGGCTCCAGGCCCCGCCGGTAGCCGGTCGCGGCGATCACCGCTTCCGGCCCGATCTCCGTGCCGTCGGCCAGCCGCACCTTGTCGCCCTCGAACCCCTCGACCGCCGCCACCGGTTCGACCCGCCGGGCCCGTATTGCGCTGATCAGACCCACGTCCTGCACGGGGATCGCGCCCTCCAGCACCCGCGCGTACAGGCCGGTCCGCGGGCGGGGCAGACCGTACGCCGACAGGTCCGGCACGGCGAGCCGTTCGACGTACGGCGCCATGCGGTCCACCAGCCCGACCGGCAGGCGCCGCACCAGGATGCCGCTGGCCTGCGCGGGCCAGCCGAGCGTGGAGCGGCGCTGGATGTGCGGCGGGGTGCGCACCGCGAGCCGCACCCGGGCCGCACCGCCCTCGGCCAGATCCACCGCGATCTCGGCCCCGGTGTTGCCGACGCCCACGACCAGCACGTCGCGCCCGGCGTACGCCGTGGGCTCGCGGTAGCCGGACGCGTGCACAAGATCACCCTGGAAGGTGTTTCGTCCCGGCCAGTCGGGTATGTACGGTGTGTGATTGTGGCCGGTGGCGATCACGACCACGGGGGAGGTCAGCACCCGGCCGCCGGTGGCGGGCAGTTCCCAGCCGGAGTCCGACCGCTCCACCCGGTGCACCTCGATGCCGGTGGCGATGTCGAGGGCGTGGTGCTCCGCGTACTGCTCCAGGTAGCGCACCACATCGGTACGGGCGACCCAGCGACCGTACGCCCGGGGGATCGGCAGCCCCGGCAGGGCCGACAGCCTGCGGGTGGTGTGCAGGCGCAGCCGGTCGTAGTGGCCGCGCCAGGACGCCCCGAGCCGCTCGGCGCGTTCCACGACCAGGGCCCGTACCCCGTGCTGCCCGAGCGCCGCCGCCGCGGCCAGCCCGCCGGGACCGGCGCCTATGACGATGGCGTCGGGGGCCGCCGTGCTCGCGGGTGCGTCCGGGCCGGCGGAAGAGGGGTCGGACATGTGGAACTCCCGAGACCGATGAAGATCGTACGAAGAAAGAGTGGTGATATCGGAAGCCAACGTTAAGGGGTCTTCGCGCCCGCGATCGCCGGATGCGTCGCGCCCGTCTGCGCCCGAACCGCCGTGTGGTACAGCGCCAGCACCGCGTCGTCGAAGAACGGGCTGTACGAGATCCGGTCGTCGGGTCCGCCGCCGCCTAGTCCGCCGATCAACCCGACGACGGTGCCGCTCCTGGTACGGGTGTTGTAGTCGATGATCCAGGGGCCGCCGGAGGTGCCGGTGTAGAAGCCGCCGCAGGCCATCTGCATCTGGTGCAGCCCCGGCAGCGGTCCCGTGGTGGTCGTGCAGGTGACGGCCTGGTCGGCGGGGTTGTCCTCGGCGTGCGGGTAGCCCATGACGGTGACGCGGATGCTGTAACCCGGGGTGCGGGCGAGCTTGTTGGCGCCGGTGACGTCCTCGACCCGCTGCCCGTGCGGGCCGGGGCGCACCCGGGCGAAGGCGAAGTCGTAGTCCGAGCCGGTGTCGTCGTCCGGGGTCCAGTGCGGGTCGGTGAAGACCTGGCTCACCGCCCAGATGCCGTACGGCTGCCGCGTCGCGCCCGCGCGGTAGTCGGGCACGAAGCCGATGTCGGTGCCCAGTTCGCAGTGGGCCGCGGTCAGGATCAGGTCCCGGCCCGGGCTGTCGATCACGCTCGCCGAGCAGAAGTGCGCCGTCATGTCGCCGCCGACGGAGAAGAGCATGCCCACGGTCGGGATCCCGGCGAAGTGCACCGCCGCGCCCTCCGCCGGCAGTGTGCCCAGCGCCCCCGGCCGGGCCGGCGGGGCGGCCGGGCGCCCGGATGCGGGCATGGAGTCGGCCATGCGCTCCGGCGTCCAGAACCGGGAGGCCGCCTCATTGGTCCAGCCGTCCGAACTGCGCGCGTGCCCGGCGACCGGCAGCAGCACCGCGGCCGCCGTGAACGCGGCCGTGCAGGCGAGCGGCAGCAGAAGTCGTCGCAGCACGCGCAGCCTCTCGGTCACGGGGGCGGGGTGCCGCGACATCCGGTGGAACCGGCTGCCGGTCATGCGGCTCATGATGCCCCCTGCCGGGCACGGGCGTCGCGTGCCGGCCGCGGCGCGCCGTCCGCGGCGCGCGTCCGGGTCACGCGCCTGCCTCACGCGCTGCGTGCGATCGGTCACCGCGGCATGTGGCACCGGTTCCGGACCGGCCACCTGCGGGGCATGCCGCCTCGTGCCGGCGCGTACGTCCCCGTATACGAGGACGCGGACGTCCCACGACCTCCCCCGAGGAGCGTGCGACGCCCGCGCGGGCGTGCGGTGCGGCAGGACAGCAGCGCCTGCGTCGGCCGCGGCGGCTGCTGGGCGCGGACCGGCGGGCCGCGTACGGGCGGCTACTTCGCGGGCTTGCGGCCCGTCACTCCCAGATGCACCAGGAGGGCCAGGTTCGGCTTCAGGTCGGCCTGCTTGACGCCGGTGCCGCTGAAACCTTTCTGGTGGGCCGCGACGGCGGCGAGCATGGCCACCAGCGAGGCGGCGACGGCCGGGGCGCTGACATCCTTGTCAACCCTGCCTTTGCCCTGCAGCTCCTTGATCGACTCGGTGAGGGAGCCGGTGACGGCGTTGAGGATTCTCATGCGGATCCGGTTGAACCGCTTGTCGCCCTCTGCGGCGCCGAGGTCGACGACGCGCAGGATGGCGTCGTTCTTGCGCCAGAAGGAGAGGAAGCCGTCCACGAGGTCCTCGGCCGCCTGCGTGCCGGACTTTCCGGCCCAGGAACGGCCGGCGACCAGGTCGGTCAGGCTCGCCCCCTCCTTGGCCATCTCGTCGGCGAGCTCCAGCACGGCGCCCTCGACGTCGGGGAAGTACTGATAGAACGTTGCGGGGGAGGTGCCCGCCATCCGTGCCACGTCAATGACCTTGACGTCGCGGTACGGCGACGTGCTGAGCATCTCGCCGAGGCAGTTGAGCAGCTTCTGCCGCGTCGCCTGCCCGCGGCGGCCCGCCACGCGGCCGTCGACGGTGCGAACTTGTCCTGTCATGCCGTCAGTTTACCTTCGGGTGATCAGCGCGCGATTTGACCGCGTGCAAACGGGGAGGGCCCGCTCGGGCCGGTGAATCCGCAGCTCACAGAGGCTTTTCCGGGCATTTTGAGGGCTGCCGGCGGGCGGTCGATTTGGCGTGAATGGGTGTTTTGTTACGCACTGGAGGGCGGAATTCCGGGGGCTGTGCCCGGTCGCCTCCCGGCCGTCCGGTGCGTCCCGGGCCCGGCCTCGGCCCGGTTCCGCCGGTCCCGCGCGAGCTCCTCGCCCCGCCCGGAATCGACGCATTCGACCCGCTCGAAAAATTGACCATATGTTCGATTCTTTCTCCGTGCAGTGGGGAAGATCACTGACTAACGTGGTTCACGCAGCACGACGGGCCGGCCGCCGGACGGGACGGCGGCGGCACCGGGCACCGCCACGCACGGCATGCACGCACTCACGGGAGGGACCAGGCAATGTCCGACTTCAAGGAAGGAGCGCCCTGCTGGGCGGACGTGTCCCTGCCCGATCTGGCGGCGGGACGGCGTTTCTACGGCGAACTGTTCGGCTGGACCTTCCAGGACCAGGGCGAGGAGTTCGGCCATTACACGATGGCCCAGCGGGACGGGAAGAACGCGGCGGCCCTGATGGAGAAGATGGACCCCTCCATGCCCACTGCCTGGAGCGTGTACATCGCCTCGGACGACGCGGCCAAGACCGCGGCCAAGATCACCGAGGCCGGCGGACAGCTCGCCTTCGGCCCGGACGCGATCGGCGACACCGGCGTCATGCTCGGCGCGATAGACCCCGGCGGCTCCTTCTTCGGCGTCTGGCAGGGCGGCGCCCACCCCGGCTTCGACGTCGTCAACGAGCCCGGCGCCTTCTGCTGGACCGAGAACCACACCCGCGACGCGGACGCCGTCGACGTCTTCTACGAGGCCGTCTTCGGCTACGACGCCCGGCAGATCGGCGACGGCGCCGGCTTCGACTACAAGGTCTGGACCCTGCCCGGCGACCCCGAGGCCCAGGTCGGCGGACGCATGCGGCGCGGCGAGGACCTGCCGGCCGACGTCCCCTCCGCCTTCCAGATCTACTTCGTGGTCGCCGACTGCGACGGCGCCGCGGACACCGTCCGCCGGCTCGGCGGACAGGTGGTCATGGAGCCGCAGGACTCCCCCTTCGGCCGGATGGCCATCGTCGCCGACGACCAGGGCGCGCACTTCGCCGTCATAGACGTCGAGCGCCGCACCGGCGAGATACCCGGCCAGTAGCCCCGGCGGGACACCGGCCGCCACATCCGGGCGGGCACTGTTCTCCCCGGCCGTCTTCGGCGACTCCTCGCTGCCCCCTGCTCCCTCTCGGCCCGCCCTCGGCTCAGGCTCCTGCCCGGCCTGCGCCGGGCACCTGTCACCCCATCCCGGCGACCCGCTCGGCGCGGCACCCCGGTGCCGCGCTCCCGGCGGCGGATGATAACGAGTTCGCTTTCGGGGCGTGTCGCGGACGCCCCGGGTTCGCAACCGACGCCCATCCCAGGAACAATCAGGCCCGTACCCTGGCGCGTGAGCCGGCGACGGGCCGGGGCGGGGCAGCAGAACACGGGGGAAACATCCGCGGCGACGCGGGGCACGGGGAGGTGGCAGGGCAGTGGTGGAGCAGCTTACGCAGCACGACCCGAGGCGGATCGGCCCTTTCGAGGTGCTCGGCAGGCTCGGCGCCGGCGGCATGGGGCTGGTCTATCTCGCCCGCTCGGCCTCGGGCCGCCGTGTGGCGATCAAGACCGTCCGGGCCGAACTCGCCGAGGACCAGCTCTTCCGGGTGCGGTTCACCCGTGAGGTGGAGGCCGCCCGCGCCGTCTCCGGCTTCTACACCGCCGCCGTGGTGGACGCCGACCCGCGCGCGGCCGTGCCCTGGCTCGCCACCGCCTATGTGCCGGCCCCGTCCCTGGAAGAGATCGTCAACGAGTCGGGGCCGCTGCCCGCCCAGGCCGTACGGTGGCTCGCCGCGGGCATCGCGGAGGCGCTGCAGTCGATCCACGCCGCCGGACTGGTGCACCGGGACATGAAGCCGTCGAACGTCCTGGTGGTCGAGGACGGGCCGCGGGTCATCGACTTCGGCATCGCCTCGGGAGTCTCCAACACGCGGCTGACGATGACGAACGTGGCGGTCGGCACCCCGGCCTACATGTCGCCCGAGCAGGCCCGCGACTCGCGCAGCGTGCGCGGCGCGAGCGACGTGTTCTCGCTGGGCTCCACCCTGGTGTTCGCCGCGACCGGTCACGCGCCCTTCCACGGCGCCAACCCGGTCGAGACGGTGTTCATGCTGCTGCGCGAGGGCCCGGACCTGACCGGCCTGCCCGACGAGCTGCGGCCGCTGATCGAGTCGTGCATGCGGATGGAGGCCGAGCGCCGCCCGACCCCGGCCGACCTGCAGGCGCAGCTCGCCCCGCACCTGTTCTCGGCCGGCGGTGACGACACGGGCACGGCCTCCGCCTGGCTGCCGCCCGGAGCGGTCGCGCTGATCGAGCAGCGGCGCAGCGGGCGCGGCGCGGTGCCTTCGGGTGGCCGGCGCGGCGCCCATGCCGCCGGCCCGCAGGTGCCGGTCAACGTGCCGCCGCCACCGCAGCAGCCGCCCCGGCCCGTGCAGCCGCCGCGTACGGCACCGGCCCCGGCGCCCACCCCGTTGCCGGCGGCCGCCGCCAACGGGTCCAACCACCAGAAGCCCGCCGCCGCGGGGTCCGGCCCCGCGGCGGCGGTACGGCTGGCCGGGTCCGCGCCGATCGGCCCCGGGCTGCGGGTGACCGAGGCGGCCGAGCACAAGGCGCCGGCCGGCCCGGCGCCGGGCACCGAGTGGGTGCGCCGCCGCGGGGCGCACCGGGCCGCCGACCCGGCGGTCGTACAAGGGCCGCCGTCGCAGGTCCAGGCGCCGGTGCCGCCCACCGTGCCGCCGCCGGGGGAGTGGCGCCCGTGGCGGTTCCGGATGTCCAACGACGTCTGGGGCACGCCGGTGGTGGCGAGCGGCCTGCTGTACGTCACCTCCTTCGAGGTGCACGCGCTCGACGTGGCCAGCGGGCGGCGGCAGTTCAAGACCCGGGACGTGGCCTGGACGATGGCGGTGGCCGGCGGCCGGATCCACGCCTCCGACGGCCCGCGGCTGTTCGCGCTCGACGCGGGCGACGGCGCCGAGCGGTGGCGGACCACGGTGGACGGCTGGGTGTACGCGGTCCACGCGGACGGCGGCACGGTGGCCACCGGCACGCGCGGCGGCGGCGTACAGGCGTGGGACGCCGGCACCGGCGCCCTGCGGTGGGAGCGCACCGGCGCGCAGGCGGAGTACGAGTCGCCGGACTCCGGCCCCGCGGTCGTCGGGCGCGCGGTGTACTACCAGGGCGGCGGCCGGCTGTACGCGGTGGACGCGCACAGCGGCGCGGAGCTGTGGTCGTACCCGGTGGGCGAGCCGGCGGCCGCCGGCGCCGTGCCGAGCCGGCCGGTGGTGGCGGACGGCACCGTGTATCTGGCCGCGGGGACCCGGGCGTTCGCGCTGGACGAGCGCACGGGCGCCGAGCGGTGGCACTTCGACGCGCCCGCGGTGATGTTCGCGCCCCCCACGTATGTGGCCGGGACGGGCGGTTCCGGTGGCGGCCTCTACGCGGTCGACCACCTCGGTACGGTCTACGCGCTCGATCCGGCCGACGGGCGGGACCGCTGGCGGGTGGCCACCGAGCCGCGCCAGTCGCTGGACCCGGTGCTGGTCGCCGACGGCGCGGTGTACCTCGGCGCCGGCAGCGCGCTCTACACCCTGGACGCGGTGACCGGGACCCCGAGGTGGCGGTTCGCCGCGCAGGGCGAGGTCGTGGGGTCGCCCGCGGTCGCCGCGGGGCGGGTCCACTTCGGTTCCAAGGACCACTGCCTCTACACGGTCGACGCCCAGGGCGGCCAACTCCGGTGGCGGCTGGAGACCGGCGGCGAGATCACCGGTTCCCCGGTGGTAGCCGACGGCGTGGTGTACGCCTGCTCCAAGGACCGCTGCGTCTACGCCCTCGACGCGGCCAAGGGCACCGGCGGCAGCGCCCGCCGGGCGACCCAGGCGTAATTCCGGCTCCGCATCCGCGGGTCCGCACGTACCGCACCGTGCTGCCGGAACGCGGCCCGTACGCTGCTCGTTCGCGGCCCGCCCGTACCGCCCGCCCGCCCGTACCGTACGCCCGCTCGTATCGTTCCCCCGTAGCAGCCGCCAGCACCGTCCGCCCGTACCCGCTCGCGCCCCGGCCCCCCTTGCACGCAAAAGGGACTGACCGCGGCGCCCCCTCCGCGCCGCGGTCAGTCTCGTGAACGGCCCCCCGGGACATGTGCTTGGCCCCCCAAGCATTCCCGGGTTCCCCTGGGCCGCTTCCCCCTTGGTCCCCCCGTTTCCCCCTTGATCCCCCGTCTTCCCCGTGGCCCATCCCCCGGTGACCCCGGCCCCCCTTGAACGGCTCGGGTGTCAGTGGGTAGGTCGGTCAGCCCTTGGGAGCGGAGTCGTTGTACTGGTTGTTCGGCTGCACGCCGCCCGGCTTCGCCGTCTTCGGCGCGGTCGGGGCCGTGACGCCCTCGGCCAGCTCAGGGGCGATGATGTCGTTGTACTGGTTGTCGGGCTTGTTCGTGCCGTCCGTCGGGGCCGTGGCAACCGGCTCGCCGGGCACGCTCGAGTCGGCCGGCGGAATGTCGTTGCTCATGATTTGCTCCTGTGCTTTGGGGACGTGCAGTTGCCGCGCGCCCGCCCGGTGGCAACCCCCGTGTGCCGCCGGGCGGGCAGCTCATGTGCAGTGATGGAATCGTGGCAGGCGCCGATAATCAACCGATAAACGGACCCGTTGCCTACCGTGGGCAGTGCTGTTACCGGGCCACGAGGTTGTTGTTATACGGCCACAGACGCCGACGATGACGACGCCTCACCACCGAGCAGGCGGCGCACCTCGTCCGCCTCCGGGGACCCGAGAGCTGCGTAGATGCCCAGCGCGTCGCGCCAGCAGGCGTGGGCGCGTACCGGCTGGTCCAGCCGGGCCAGCGCACGGCCCAGCATGGTCAGGGCGTTGGCCGTCCGCCATTCGCCGCCCACCTCGCGCAGGATCACCAGGGCCTGCTCGACGTGCGAGGCGGCCTCACGCCACCGACCCGACGCCAGATATACGCCGGCCAGCCGGTAGAGGGTCATGCCCTCCCAGAACTGCTGCCGGGACTCCCGGAAGATGGGCAGCGCCTCGGTCAGGCAGGCCATCGCCTCGTCCAGCCGGCCGGTCGAGGTCAGCGGAATGCTGAGCGCGTACAGCCCGTTGCCCAGGCCCCGCCCGCTGTCGAGTTCCCGGTGGATCGCCAGGACCTGCTGGCAGGTCGCCACAGCGGCGACCGGGTCGTTCAGACCGAGCTGCGCCCACCCCAGGTTGGCCAGCGCCGACGCCTCGCCGTGCTTGTTGTGGTCCGCGCGGAACGCCTCCAGCGCGGCGGTGTGGAAGGCGGCGCACTCCTCGAAGCGGCGGTCCTTGTACGCGATGATGCCGCGTACGTTGGGGGCGTAACTGCACGTCAGCGGATCCGCGGCGGCCTGCCCGACCACCTGGGCGAGCCGTGCCTCCTCGTCGCTCTCGGCGAACAGGCCGTTCATCCTGAGCAGTTGGGCGACCAGCACCCGGGCCCGGCCCTCCACCAGCTCGTCGGCGCAGTCGTGCGACGTCGTCACCAGGGCGCGCGCCGCCTGCTCGTACTGCCGGGGGTAGATCCCGGACTCCATCAGGTCCCACGCGGCCAGCATCAGGTCCACCGCCCGCCGGGTCCGGCCCTGGCAGCCGCCGTCGGCCGCCTGCTGGACCGCCGCGAGCAGCGCCTGCCCCTCGGCGAACAGCCAGTCCAAGGCGCCCTCCCGAGTGGCGAAGGACAGGCCGGTGCGCCGGGTGGGCGCCAGGTGGTCCAGCATCCGGTCGCCCGGGCTCTCCAGCGCGTAGGCGTTGGCGGCGGAGGCGAGGTAGAAGTCCAGCAGCCGGGAAAGCGCCTCGCAGCGTGTGATGTCGCTCTCGTCGTGTTCGGCGCGTTCGCGGGCGTAGAGGCGCAGCAGGTCGTGGAAGCGGTAGCGGGCGGGCGCGGCGGATTCGATGAGGCTGATGTCGACCAGGGCCTCGAGGAGTTCCTCGGTGGCGTACGGGTCGAGGTCGAGGACGGCCGCGGCCGCGTCGAGGGAGATGTCGGGGCCGTCGGGCAGGGACAGCAGGCGGAAGGCGCGGGCCTGGGCGGGGGAGAGGTGGCCGTAGCCGAGGGCGAAGGTGGCTTTGACGGCGAGGTCTCCGGCGCGCAGTTCGTCCAGGCGGCGGCGGTGGTCGGCGAGCTTGCGGGCCAGGACGGAGACGGTCCAGGTGCGGCGGGCGGCAAGGCGCGCGGCGGCGATGCGGATGGCCAGCGGCAGGAAGCCGCAGGCGGCGACCACGTCCAGGGCGGCCTGGCGCTCGGAGCGGACGCGTTCCTCGCCCACGATCCGGGTGAAGAGCTGCAGGGCTTCTTCCGGCGACATCACGTCGAGGTCCACCAGGTGCGCGCCGGCCAGGTCCACCATCCGCACCCGGCTGGTCACCAGCGCCGCGCACCCGGGCGTGCCGGGCAGCAACTGCCGAATCTGCGCGGCGTCGTAGGCGTTGTCCAGCAGCGTCAGCACCCGGCGCCCGTTCAGCGTCGAGCGGTAGAGCGCCGCCCGCTCGGCCAGCGTCTCGGGGATCGCGGCGTTGGGCACGCCGAGCGCGCGCAGGAAGGCGCCGAGTACCGCCTCGGGCTCGGCCGGGCGGGCGTCGGTGCCCTGGAGGTCCACGTACAACTGCCCGTCGGGGAAGTCGTCCTTGGCCGCGTGCGCGACGTGCACCGCCAGCGTGGTCTTGCCCACCCCGCCGATGCCGGCGACCGCGGAGACCGCCATCACACCGCCGTCGTGCTGCGACGCCGCCGAGAGCTGCTCGCCCAGTTCCCGCACCATCGTCACCCGCCCGGTGAAGTCCGGGACGGTGGCCGGAAGCTGCGCCGGCCGGACGATCTCGGCCGGGCCCGCCTGGGCCGAGGGCGGTGCGGCCAGCGCCGGATCGGCCTCCAGGATGCGCTGGTGGAGTTCGGACAGCTCGGCCGACGGGTCGATGCCGAGGTCGTCGGCGAGCAGGCGGCGGGTGTCGGCGTACAGGCCCAGCGCCTCGGCCTGGCGGCCGCTGCGGTAGAGCGCGAGCATCAGCAGGGCGCGCAGGCGCTCCCGCAGCGGGTGTTCGGCGGACAGGGCGGTCAGTTCGGAGACGGCCTCGGCGTGGGCGCCCAGATCCAGGTCGAGTTCGAAGCGGGTCTCGATCAGGCTCAGGTGCCACTCGGCGAGCCGGGTGCGCTGGGTCTCGGCGTACGGGCCGGGCAGGCCGGCCAGCGGCTCGCCGTGCCACATCTCCAGGGCGGTGCCCAGCAGTTCACGGGCCCGGGCCGGATCGGCGGCGCGGACCTTGTCGGCCTCGCCGGCCATCCGCTCGACCACCGAGTGGTCCAGCCGCTCGGGGGCCACCCGCAGCGCGTAGCCGCCGGAGTCGGTGACCAGGGCGGTGGGGCCGAGCGCCTTGCGCAGCCGGAAGGCGTACGAACGCAGGGCGGCGAGCGCGGTGTTGGGCGGTGTCTCGCCCCATACGGCGTCCACCAGCTCCGACGCGGTGGCCGTGCGGCCGCCGCGCAGCAGCAGCGCGGCGAGCAGGGCACGCTGCTGCGGCGCACCGGTGACGATCGGCTCGTCGCCACGCCAGGCACGAACCGGACCGAGGACCGCGAACCGCAGGCCGTCGTCGCCCGGCTCCGTCCTGGTATGCATCTCTGCCCCCTGAACCACCCGCGGTCCGGTGTCCCCCGAGCCCCCGGCTCTGCGCGCGTATATCTATCGTTCATCGCTCGACGGAACAGTGTCCGCATGGCACGTGGAGCCGGGAGTTCGGCCCCGTCCGTGTCAGTTTGCCGTGTCCGGCCGTTCAGGTCACCCCGTGCCGGGTCCTGATCCAGCCGTACGGCCAAAGTTGGTCCGAATCGAAGGTTCCGTCTGTGCGTGCGCGGAGGTTGTGCTGTGTGGGGGTCGTTCGTGCCCGTGTGTCGTCGGCGACTGGGCGGGTGACGGGGACGTCATGTGCGCATGGTGCGAGGGGGCCTCGGGGGCCCCGGAACGGACGGTGCGCCCGCTCACGGCGCCGGCCTCGGCGTTCGGGCCCTGGGCGGCGGACGCGGTGAGCGGCGACGGGGAGGACCGGCCGGAGGGCAGGTCCGGCCGGTCCGGCCGCGGCGGCGGCGGTCCGCGCGCCCGGTCCGGCGACATGGTCCGGCTGCCCGGCCCGATGCTGCGGTACCGCGCCGCCCGCCGCCCGCAGGGCGTGCCCGTGCTGCCCTACGACGGCGACGCGGCCACCGGAACGGCCGGGTGCAACTTCGCCGAACTCGACCGGCGGGCCCGGGCGATAGCCTCCCGCCTGGGCAGCCGGCTCCAGCCCGGCAGCCGCGTGATGCTGGTCTACCCGCAGGGCCCGGACCTGGCCGGCGCCTTCTTCGGCTGCCTGTACGCGGGGATGGCCGCGGTGCCGCTGGTGCTGTCCTCGCCGGGCGCCACCGAGGGGGTCTCCCGCGCGGTGCGCCGCTGCCGGCCCGACCTGGTGCTCACCGGCTCCGACCGGTGGACGCCGCTGGCCGTGGACCGCAGCCGCACCGAGGTCGTGGAGGCCGACGGGATACGGGTGGACGGCGAGCCGGTGTGGCGGCTGGCCCAGCAGTGGAAGCCGGTCGGCGTCCTGCCGGCGGCGGCCGCGTACCACCGCTACCACGACGACGGCGCGGCCGGCGGGCGCCTGGAGGCGGCCATGGCGCACTGCGATCTGTCGGACGTGATGGGCGAACTCGCCCAAGCCGTCCGGCTGGGCACCGACGAGGAGAATGTCGGCTGGATTGCGGCGGTGCACGGCGTCGAGGACGCGGTCTGGCGCATCCTGCTGCCGATACGGACCTTCACCGGGTGACGGCCGGGGTGCGGGCGGCCCTCTCTGCCGGCCGCCCGCACCCGCCCGTCATCGTTTGTCCCCGCGCTACTGCCGCCCGAGCCAGATCGGGTTGGTGATCGCCGCCGCGCCGCCCGGCAGCAGGCTGCCGGGGGACACCGGGTGGCGCAGTTCGGCGCGGACGTAGGCGGCCAGCGACGCGGTGGTCCGCCACTCCAGGACGCCGGATTCCGGCAGCGGCTCGGCGAGCATCTGGCCCTCGTCGGTGAGCAGCCGCACCAGGGCGCCGGGGACGCCGCCGCCCGTCACCCGTACGGTGACCGGCGCGTCCGGGCCGACGGGCAGCCGGCCGCCGATGTCCGCGTGCTCGCCGTTGGGGCCGGTGGCGGTGAAGGAGAGTTGCACCGCGGAGGACTCGGCGATCCAGGAGCGGCCGGCCCGGATGCCGGCCAGCAGGGAGCGGCGGTCCAGGCCGTCGGCGAGCACCACGGTCTGCGGCAGGCCCACCACGTCCGGGTCGCGGTGGGCGTCGGAGTTGCCCATCGCCGGGATCCAGTGGCCGTCGCCGCGCCGGGCCGCGCCGGTGAGCAGGTTGTCCCAGGTGAGCAGGGTCGCCTCGTCGTCCAGCGTCCAGGTGCCGTTCCACACCTCGACGGCGTCGGCGTTGTCGTAGCCGAACTTCCACTGGCTGGCCAGGCTCATCCCGTACGGGTGGGCGGGCACCACGATGCCGCCGGCCCGCCGGATCTGCTTGGCGAACCGGTCGAACGCGTCGTCACGGGCCCGGTAGCGCCAGTCGATCCACTCGCCGCCGTCCAGGCCGATGGCCAGGTAGTGGCCGTTGCGGGTGGTGACCTCCTCGCCGGTGAGGATGAGCAGGTCGTCTCCCGCGTGCGGGCCGAGGTAGGCGTGCGCGCCATTGGTGTTGTGGTCACTGGAATTGATGAAGTCCAGCCCGGCGGCCCGGGCCAGCGCCGCCAGGTCGTCCAGGGTGCGCTTGCCGTCGGAGTAGACGGTGTGCAGGTGGCAGTCGCCGCGGTACCAGTCGCGGCCGCGCCCGGGGGCGTGGTCCGGCGGATACTGCGGCGCCACCGGGGTGGCCGGCTCGCCCATGCTCAGCGTCACCGTCACCGAGTAGTCCATGCCCTGCGGCGCCACGGTGTACGGGCCGAGCACCACGTGCCAGGTGCCGGGCTGCACCGGCCCGGCCAGGTAGCCGGGCGTCGCCTGGTCGGCGGCGATGGCGAACTCGGTGCGGGCCCCACCGGACCAGCCGCGGAAGCCCTTCCCGCCCAGTTCGGTGCCGCGCTGGTCGAAGATGCCGATGTCGCACGCGTTGCCGAGGGTGCCGGCCGGCACCTGCGGGGTGTCGTAGCCGTACGACACCGCGATCTGCCGCACCCCGCGCGGCACCTCCACCGGCAGGTACACGAAGTCGGCCACGCCGGTGGGCAGATGGCCGGTGACGGTCCTGGTCACGTCGGAGCCGCTGCCGCCGCCGGAGGGCGAGGCGGGCCCGGTTGCGCCTGCGAAGTCCACAGGAGCCAGGGTAAGGACGCCGGTCGCGCCGGCAAGAGCGGAGAGCTTCAGTACGTCGCGTCGGTCCATGACGGTACGGTCCCGGCGGCGGGTGACGCGGGCGTGGCGGCGCCGCGTGCGACAGGCTGCGGGGAAGTGGACTGCTGCCGCACCCGTCCCGCCCGTATCACCCGTGACCGGTCCCGGACTCACTCGCGGGGATGATCCGGTGACGCCTCGTCCGGTGCGCAGCGGGCCTGGTGGGCGCCGCAATCGGCGTCCTATTCCCGCAACTACCCCGTTCGCCGGGTGAGAATGGCGACAGTCGTACGACCGCGGTCCGGCTTGTCGGGCACCCCCGAATGTCGGTGGGGCCACCTATATTCGGGGAATGACCGTGCCGCCCACCGCAACCGCCATGCGCCGCGCCCTGCACCGCGCTGAAGGAGGCGTCGCCCTCGACGTCTCCGAGGCCGCGGTGCTCCTCCAGGCCCGCGCCGAGGACCTGACCCGGCTGACCGCCACCGCCGCCCGGGTGCGCGACGCCGGCCTGGCGGCCGCCCGCCGCCCGGGCGTCATCACGTACTCCCGCAAGGTGTTCATCCCGCTCACCCGCCTGTGCCGCGACAAGTGCCACTACTGCACCTTCGTCACGGTCCCCGGCCGGCTGCGCCGCGAGGGCCACGGCATGTACCTGTCGCCGGACGAGGTGCTGGACATCGCCCGCCGCGGCGCCGAGATGGGCTGCAAGGAGGCGCTGTTCACCCTCGGTGACCGCCCCGAGGACCGCTGGCCCGAGGCCCGCGAGTGGCTGGACGCGCACGGGTACGACGACACGCTCGCCTATGTGCGCGCCATGTCCGTGCGCGTGCTGGAGGAGACCGGGCTGCTGCCGCACCTCAACCCCGGCGTGCTCAGCTGGACCGACCTGCAGCGCCTGAAGCCCGTCGCGCCCTCCATGGGCATGATGCTGGAGACCAGCGCCACCCGGCTGTGGTCCGAGCCGGGCATGCCGCACTACGGCTCGCCGGACAAGGAGCCCGCGGTGCGGCTGCGCGTCCTGGAGGACGCCGGCCGCTCCAACGTGCCCTTCACCACCGGCATCCTGATCGGCATCGGCGAGACGTACGAGGAGCGCGCCGAGTCGCTGTTCGCGATCCGCCGCACCTCCCGCCGCTACCACGGCATCCAGGAGGTCATCGTCCAGAACTTCCGGGCCAAGCCGGACACCGCCATGCGCGGCATGCCCGACGCGGAACTGGAGGAACTGGCCGCCGCCATCGCCGTGGCCCGGATCGTGCTCGGCCCGGCCGCCCGCATCCAGGCGCCGCCGAACCTGGTGGACGGGGAGTACGCGCGCTTCATCGAGGCAGGCATCGACGACTGGGGCGGCGTCTCCCCGCTCACCCCGGACCACGTCAACCCCGAGCGGCCCTGGCCGCAGATCGACGAACTCGCCGCGCACACCGCCCGGGCCGGCTTCACCCTCAAGGAACGCCTCACCATCTACCCGGAGTTCGTCCAGCGCGGCGAGCCCTGGCTCGACCCGCGGCTGCTGCCGCACGTACAGGCGCTGGCCGACCCGGTCACGGGCCTGGCCCGCGAGGACGCGGTCGTCGAGGGCCGGCCCTGGCAGGAGCCGGAGGCGCCGCTGACCACCTCCGGCCGCGCCGACCTGCACCGCACCATCGACACCACCGGCCGCAGCGCGGACCGCCGCGAGGACTTCGACGAGGTGTACGGCGACTGGGCCGAGCTGCGCGAGCAGGCCGCGCCCGGGCTGGTGCCCGACCGGGTCGACGCGGACGTCAAGGCCGCGCTGTCCACCGCCGCCGACGACCCCACCCGGCTCACCGACGCCCAGGCACTCGCCCTGCTGCACGCCGACGGCCCGGCCCTGGACGCCCTGTGCCGCATTGCCGACGACCTGCGCCGGGACGTGGTGGGCGACGATGTCACCTACATCGTCACCAGGAACATCAACTTCACCAACGTCTGCTACACCGGCTGCCGGTTCTGCGCCTTCGCCCAGCGCCGCACCGACGCCGACGCGTACACCCTGTCGATGGACCAGGTCGCCGACCGGGCCGAGCAGGCGTGGCAGGTGGGCGCCACCGAGGTGTGCATGCAGGGCGGCATCCACCCGGACCTGCCCGGCACCGCGTACTTCGACATCGCCCGCGCGGTCAAGGAGCGCGTGCCCGGCATGCACGTGCACGCCTACTCCCCGATGGAGGTCGTCAACGGCGCGACCCGCACCGGGATGTCCATCCGCGACTGGCTGACCGCCGCCAAGGAGGCGGGCCTGGACTCCATCCCCGGCACCGCCGCCGAGATCCTGGACGACGAGGTGCGCTGGGTCCTCACCAAGGGCAAGCTGCCCACCGCCACCTGGGTCGAGGTCGTCACCACCGCCCACGAACTGGGCCTGCGCTCCTCGTCCACCATGATGTACGGGCACGTGGACCAGCCGCACCACTGGCTCGGCCACCTGCGGCTGCTGGCCCGCATCCAGCAGCAGACCGGCGGCTTCACCGAGTTCGTGACGCTGCCCTTCATCCACACCAACGCGCCGGTCTACCTGGCCGGCATCGCCCGCCCCGGCCCGACCGCCCGCGACAACCGCGCGGTGACCGCGATGGCCCGCCTGCTGCTGCACCCGCACATCACCAACATCCAGACCAGCTGGGTCAAGCTGGGCACCGAGGGCGCCGCCGAGATGCTCCGCAGCGGCGCCAACGACCTGGGCGGCACCCTGATGGAGGAGACCATCTCCCGGATGGCCGGCTCCAGTTACGGCTCCTACCGCTCCATCCGCGACCTGGTCGCCATAGCGGAGGCCGCCGACCGCCCGGCCCGCCAGCGCACCACCCTCTACGGCGAGGTCCCGGCCGAGCGCATCGCGGCCGGCCTGGCGTCCGACGGGCACCTGCCGGAGCTGCTGCCGGTCCTGGGCGACTGAGCAAGAGGCCGCCGCGGCCGTGTCACCGGTACGGACCGGTGGCACGGCCGCACGCTCCGGAGAATTCCGCGGCTCCTCACGAGCTCGTCCCCCGGCGTTCCTTGGCCCGGCGGCACCCGGCGTGATGAAGTCCTGGGACGGCCGCACCGAAGCCGGTGCGGCACACCGGAGTCGACCGGGCGAGCAGGGGGGATCTCGTGACCAGGACCGATGCGGGGGCCACCCGTGTCCCGGCCCGTGTGCCGGACCGCGTCCGGGCGGCCCGCACCGCGCCCGCCCGGGGCGTCCGGGCCGCCGTGGTGGCCCTCGCGGTGCTCGGCACCGTCGCCGGGGTGGGGGTCACGGCGGCCGACGCCGACAGCCCGTTCCCGTACGACAGTGTGGAGCGCCTGGCGCACGGCGTGGAGTACCGGCAGTTCACGGTCACCGGCAGCAAGGGTGTCGTGCACGGGCACGTGCTGGTGGCGGACCTGCGCGACCGGCGGGTGCGGGTGGACCTGCTGACGCCGGGAGCGGTCGCCGGCCGGCAGGCGGTGTCGGTGATGGCCGGCGCCCGGCACGCGGTGGGCGCGGTCAACGGGGACTTCTTCGATATCACCGAGGACCAGCACCCCGGGGTCCCGCCGACGGGCTCCGCCGACGGGCCGGAAATCGCCTCGGGCCGGGCCCTGAAGGCCGCCGTGCCGGACGCCCAGCGCTTCGGCCCGGCCCGGCCGCCCGGCGAGACCACGCGGGACGTGCTCGCCATGGGCACCGACCACCGGATGCGGCTGGACCGGCTGACCCTGACGGGCGAGGTGCGCACGGCGGCGGGCACGTATCCGCTCGGCGGGTTCAACCAGTACGCGCTGCCGGTCGGCGGCATCGGCGCGTACACCGCGGACTGGGGGAGCGTCTCGCGGCAGCGGGCGGTGTGCGGCAGCGACACCTCCCGGGGCGCGGGGTGCAGCATGGACACCTACGAGGTGGCGGTACGGCGCGGCCGGGTCGTGGCGGTGGCCGCCGCCCCGGGGGCGGGCACGATTGCGCGCGGCACCACTGTGCTGCTCGGCCGGGACGCGGGCGCGGACACCCTGCGCGCCCTGCGGGTCGGCGACCGGGCGGCGGTCGGCGAGCACCTGACGCCGGCCGCGAGCCGGGTGCCGTACGTCTTCGCGGTCGGCGGCTTCCCGGTGCTGCGCGACGGTGCGCCCCTGGCCGGGCTGGACACGAAGACCGCGGCGACCCGTACGGCGGCCGGTTTCGGGGCCGGCGGGCATACCCTCTACCTGCTCGCGCTGGACGGCGCGGCCGAGTCGAACGCCGGGCTGACCATCGCCGAACTGGCCGCCGTCCTGCACCAGATGGGCGCGGACGACGCGGTCGACCTGGACGGCGGCGGCTCCACCACGCTGGTCGCCCGCGATCCGGGCGCCCGCGCGGCCACCGTCCGCAATCACCCCTCGGGCGGCGCCGAACGCCCGGTCGCCAACGCGGTCGCGATCCTCGCCCCGGCCCGCTGAGCCCGACCGCTGAACTCGATCGCCGAACTCGACCGCCGAGCCCAGCCGCTGAACTCGATCGCCGAACTCGACCGCCGAGCCCAGCCGCTGAACTCGATCGCCGAACTCGACCGCCGAGCCCAGCCGCTGAGTCCGATGGCTGAGCCTGATCACTGAGCCTCGCCGAGAACCTCCACGGCAGCTCCACGGCGACTTCATCGAAATCTCAGGAATCACCGCTAAGGGCACCTGGGAAACGTGGGAAAACCGGTCCGGAAATGGGCCGGGCGCGCTGCGAAAAGCGCCCGAATACGCGCCCCCGCGCGCCGGAAGAATCGGCGCCATCTGCCCGATGGCGGGGATTCGCGGACAACCTTCGCCTACCTGCGGGACCCCTTCCTTCCGCGCTGACGTCGGATATCGTGCAGCGAAGCACGTGTTTCAGATCGGGGGATGATCGAAGGGGACCGCTTTGACCGCTGTCTGGGGACGCGCGCAGCAGCAGGATTTCCGCAGCCGCGTCCGTGGCTGTCTGCTCGGCGGTGCGATCGGGGACGCGCTCGGCGCAGGGGTGGAGTTCGAGTCCCTCGAGGCGATCCAGCGGAACCACGGCCCGGAGGGCGTGACCGACTACGTGCCCGCGTTCGGCAGGCGCGGCGCGGTCACCGACGACACACAGATGACGCTGTTCACCATGGAGGGCCTGATCCGCGCCCAGGTCCGCCGGGACACCGGCGCCTGGCACCCGCCCACCGACGTGCACCGCGCCTACCGGCGCTGGTCCGCCACCCAGACCGAGTGGGGCCCCGACGAGCGGCGCAAGGACACCGGCTGGCTGGCCCGCGAGGAGTGGCTGTACGCCCGCCGCGCCCCGGGCAACGCGTGCCTGACCGGCCTGGCCGACGATCGGATGGGCACCCTGGACGAGCCGAAGAACCCCGGCTCCAAGGGCTGCGGCACCGTGATGCGCTCGGCGCCCTTCGGGCTGCTGGTCGGCTGGGAGCCGCACCTGGTGTTCCAGCTCGCCGTCGAGTGCGCCGCGCAGACCCACGGCCACCCCACCGGCCAGCTCGCCGCCGGCGCCTTCGCGGTCATCGTGCACGGTCTGGCCCGCGGCGAGGCGCTGGACGGCTCGGTGCAGCACGCCCTGGCCCTGCTCGGCGCCCGCCCCGGCCACCAGGAGACCACCGACGCGCTGCAGAGCGCCCTGGGCGCGGTCCGCCAGGGCATGCCGTCCCCGCAACGCGTCGAGGCACTGGGCGAGGGCTGGACCGCAGAGGAGGCGCTGGCCATCGGCGTCTACTGCGCCCTGGTCGCCGAGGACGTCCGCCACGGCCTCCTGCTGGCCGTCAACCACTCCGGCGACAGCGACTCCACCGGCTCCATCTGCGGCAACCTCCTCGGCGTCCAGCACGGCGAGACGGCGCTGCCCCCGGCGTGGATCGCCGAGCTGGAGGGTCGCAGCACGATCCTCCAGCTCGCCGATGATTTCGCTATGGAGATGACGCAGGCTCCTGCCCTTCACGGTCCTTCCGGGGCCAGTCCGGCTTGGCTCGAGCGGTATCCCGCGGCTTGACGGCTGTTGCCGCCGTCCCGGAGGGGTGGCTGCTGTCGATCCCGGATCACCGGCTGTCGCCGGTTCTCGCGCCCACGCGGCGCCAGCCGCATATCAACTGCGGCCTCGCGCCCCTGGGTAGTACCTCCTTGCCGTACTCCCTCCGGTCAGCCCTGCACCGCTGGTTCTGCCACGACCGTTGCCGAGGCGGAGCCCGGGCCGTCGGTGTTGACCTTGGACAGGATGGCGTCGCGTTCGGGCGTGTCCTCGGGCTTGATGTAGCCGATGGCGACGTAGAGGACCAGCGAGACCAGGAGCGGAAGCGAGATCTGGTACTCGAGGTCGACGCCGCCCGAGACGGCGTCGTTGACGGGGTAGTTGAGCAGGTAGAAGGCGAGCAGGCCCAGGGCCCAGCTGGTGAGGGCGGCGGTCGGGCCGGAGCGGCGGAAGCGCGGCATCAGGCCGAGCATGAAGGGTATGGCGATCGGGCCCATCAGGCCGGCCACCCACTTGATGACCACGGTGATGATGTCCTTGAACGTGGGGGAGTTGACCTGCGTGGCCACCGCCATGGACAGGCCCAGGAAGGTGAGGGTGGTGATCCGGGCGGCGATCAGGCCCACCCGGGCGGTCCACTCGCGGGCGGCGCGGGAGAAGGCGGGTGCGATGTCCCGGGTGACCACGGCGGCGATCGCGTTGGCGTCCGAGGAGCACATGGCCATGGTGTGCGAGAAGAAGCCGACCACGACCAGGCCGAGCAGCCCGTGCGGCAGGAGCTGCTCGACCATCAGGCCGTAGGAGTCGGAGCCGTCCGGCTTCTTGGCGTGCACCAGCAGCGGCGAGACCCACATCGGGAAGAACAGCACCAGCGGCCAGACGAACCACAGCACCGAGGACAGCGCCGCCGAGCGGCTGGCCTCGCGGGGGGAACCGGTCGCCATGTAGCGCTGCGCCTGGTTCCACATGCCGCCGTTGTACTCGAAGGTCTTGATGAACAGGTACGCCAGCAGGAAGACGGTGGTGTACGGGCCGGCCACCGGGTGCCCGTGGTGGTGCAGGGCAGGCTTGTCCCACACGTTCCAGATCCCGCTGATCCCGCCGATCTTGCCCAGCGTCGCGATCAGCATGGCCAGGCCCGCGCAGAGCTGGATCACGAACTGGCCGAGCTCGGTGAGCGCGTCCGCCCACAGGCCGCCGACCGTGCAGTACACGGCGGTGATGGCACCGGTGATGACGATGCCCTGAGTGATGGTCACCCCGGTGAACACCGACAGCAGCGTCGCGATGGCCGCCCACTTGGCGCCCACGTCCACGATCTTGAGCAGCACCCCGGACCAGGCCAGTGCCTGCTGTGTGGCCAGGTTGTAGCGCACCTTGAGGTACTCCAGCGGCGAGGCCACGTGCAGGTTGGAACGCAACCGGTTCAGTCGCGGCGCGAACAGCTTGGCGCCGATGGCGATCCCGATGGCGATCGGGAAGGACCAGGTGACGTAGGAGGTGATGCCGTACGTGTACGCGATGCCGGCGTAACCGGTGAACATCACCGCGCTGTAGCCGGACATGTGGTGCGAGATGCCCGACAGCCACCACGGCATTCTGCCGCCGGCGGTGAAGTAGTCGCCGACGTCGCCGACCCGTGCGTGCGACCAGACGCCGATCCCGATCATCACACCGAAGTACGCGACGAGGACGAGCCAGTCGAGACTGTTCATGTCCCCTCCTGGGGGTCCGCCTTGTGAACGTGAGCGCACTTCGCTGCGACGCTCCCTCGGGCCCTCGGACGGCTGTCCCCGTGCGGGAGTTGGGGACTTGCCGGGATTGAACTCTGGTCCGGCGGCCCCGGTCAAGAGCCCGTCGTTCATATGTCTGAACTCAGATCAGTCAGACGAACGATTTTGCTTCCTCTTTACGTGTCTTGGCATTGTGATGACCCTGATCGCGAACCCACCATGAGCGGGCACTTCGCTGGACGTCCGCCCGTCGTGGGCATGACGAAACGGCCGCACGGGACACGGGATCCCGGCGGCCGCGGAGAGGAGGCCTCAGAACACCTTCGCCAGCCGGGCCAGACCCTCGCGGATCTCCTCGGGCGTGTGCGTGGTGAACGACATGCGCAGGCTCGCCGGATCGGGGGAGCGCGTGAAGAACGGGGCGCCGGGCACGTACGCGACCTCGTGCCGGACCGCCTCGGGCAGCAGCGCGGTCGCGTCCCGGCCGCCGCCGAGCCGCACCCACACGAACATGCCACCCTCCGGCCGGTTCCAGGTGCTGCCCGGGGGCAGCGCCGCGGCCAGGCCCGCCAGCAGGGCGTCCCGGCGGTCCCGGTACGCGCTCCGTACCCGGGCCAGGTGTGCGTCCAGGTCACGGTCCGCCAGATAGCGGGCCGCCGCTGCCTGGTCGACGGTCGAGGTGTGCAGGTCGGCCGCCTGCTTGGCGACCACGCAACTGCGCCGCAATGCCGCCGGCGTGCGCAGCCAGCCCAGCCGCATCCCGGGTGCCATCACCTTGGAGAAGCTGCCGAGCAGCACCGTACGGTCCGCCGCGGCCTCGTGCGAGGCGATCCACGGCTGGTGCGCGCCCTCGAAGCGCAACTCGCCGTACGGGTCGTCCTCGGCGATCCACAGCCCGTGCCGTCCGGCCACCTCCGCGACCGCCCGCCGGCGCTCGGCCGGCAGTGTACGGCCGGTCGGGTTCTGGAAGGTGGGGATCAGGTAGAGCAGCTTGGGGCGTTCGCGGACCACCAGCTCCTCCAGCGTGTCCGGCAGCACCCCGTCGTCGTCGGTCGGCACCGGCACCACCCGGGCGCCGGCGAAGCCGAAGCACTGCAGGGCCGCCAGATACGTCGGGTTCTCCACCAAGACCACGTCGCCCGGCTCCAGCAGCGCGGTGGCCAGCAGCGTCAGCCCCTGCTGCGAACCGCCGGTCACCAGCAGGTCCTCGGCGCCGGTGGCCAGCCCGCGGGCGGTCAGCCGGGCCGCGACCGCCGCCCGCAGCTGCGGGTCGCCCTCGGTGGTGGAGTACTGGAGCACCTGCCCCGGCCGCTCGGCGAGCACCCGCTCGAACGCGGCCCGCAGCCCCTGCGCGTCGAACAGCTCCGGCGCCGGCAGCCCGCCGGCGAACGAGATGACCTCCGGCCGCGCGGTGAGCGCCAGGATGTCCCGTACCGGCGAGGAGCCCACCTGCCGGGCACGGGCGGCGAGCGGAGGCAGGGCGGCACGGGTGGCGGTCATGGGCGGCACTCTACGGAGGGATCGTTGCCGCGTACAGGTACTTTCCACGATGCGGTCGGCGGTCCCGATCGCCGTACGCACAAGGAGAGTTATGGGGGCTTCGGGCCGGGACGACGCCCCCTGAACGGTGGTGAGCCGAACAGCGGCGAGCCCCCTCGGCCAGGACGGCGGCCAGTCGAGAGGGCTCCTGTGCCGGTTGCCGACCCTGCCGTCGGCAGCGGGTCAGCGCAGGTCGAACGAGCCGTGGTCCACGTCGGTGACGAACGCCGACCACGCCTGCGGGGAAAAGGTCAGGACCGGGCCGTGCGGGTCCTTCGAATCGCGGACGACGACGGATTCGGTGGCCGGCGACTTCACTTCCACGCAGGCCCCGTTGCCCGTGGACCGCGAGGACTTGATCCAGGCGGGGGTGCTGCCCAGTTTGATTGCCATCTCTGCTCCGGTCTGTGCTGCTGGTGGCTGCCGCGCTGCGCGGGACAGCGTGGCGTTTTTCGGCTGACACGATCGACGCTACTCGCCACCATCACGCCTCTGAGGCGTACATCACTCAACCGGATGGCATATTCCCAACGGTTCTTCCCTGCGCAATAAGCGGAGGTGTAATCTTCCGCGTCACACGTACCGCCCGGCGTCACACGTACCGTTCGGCGGCCTCCGTGATGAACTGCCGGGTCTGCTCGGCGCTCAGCGCCTGGGCGCGCAGGTGCTCGTACATGAGGCTGTACGCCTGTACGTCGGTGTCCTTCTCCAGGTACAGGTCGCTGTTGACGCCCTCCAGGTACACCACCGTGGCATCCGTGGCGTCGGTGAACTCCAGCACCGCGAACTGGCCGGACAGCCCCGGGTGGGCGCCGGCGTCGAACGGCAGCACCTGGACCGTCACATGCGGCAGCCTGCTCACCTCGACCAGCCGGTCCAGTTGCGCGCGCATGATGTCCGCGTTCCCGACCTTCCGGCACAGCGCCGCCTCGTCGACGACCGCCCACATCCGCAGCGGCGCGTCCAGTTCGGTGATCCGCTCCTGACGCCGCATCCGTACGCTGACCCGCTTCTCCACCTGCTCGGGCGTGGCCTCCGGCAGGTTGCCCGCGATCATCGCCGCCGCGTACTCCGGGGTCTGCAACAGCCCGGGCACCACCTGCGGTTCGAATACGCGCAGGGAAGCGGCCTCCGTCTCCAGGCCGATGTAGACGCTGTACGGAATGTCGCCGAAGGCGTGCCACCAGCCCTGCTGGCGCGACTCCTTGGCCATCTGCATCAGCGAATCGACGATACGCATGTCCTCGACGCCGTACACCCCGCACAGGTCGCGCACGTCGCGCTGGCTGATGCTGCGCCGGCCGTTCTCCAGCCGGCTGATCTTGGACTGGGAGACCAGCAGCCGGGCCGCGACCTCCTCGGCCGTCATCCCCTTCTGCTCACGGAGCTTGCGCAGCTCCGAACCCAGCCGGCGGCGCCTGACGGTGGGGTTGACGTTGGCGACCACGGGCACTGCACCTCCACGCTGAACCTACTGATGGTCAGCAGCCTGCCACTACCCGTCAACATGTGCTGGCGAATGGGCGTAACAAGGTTGTCCGGGCGCTCGGTTCACGCCGGTCGGAACCCGCGGTTCGGCCGCGCTGGTCCGGGCGCCGGCGTGCGCCCCGGACGGACGCGCGGGGCGCCGGCCGCCCGGACGGATCCGGGAGCGGCCGCCGCCCCGCGCGTCACAGCGGCTCCCGGAACCGGGTCGCTGCGGACGGCTCCTGCCTGCTGGTGTCCGGTCCCTGCCGACGGACACCGCGCTGCCGTCCCTTGCCGTGCAGTGCGAGAGGTGCGCGTGGTGCGGTGCTGTGCGTACTGTGCCTGCTGTGCGTGGTGTTACGGGATGTGCGCGCCGTACGAGCGCCGCGTGCGCCGCTCACTGCGCCTGCGCGCCGCGTCCGCCGTACGGATGGTGCGCGCCGGAATCCGTGCCGGCCGGTCCGCGGACCGTACCGGTGCGTTCAGCGGACCCCGGCCCGGGCCATGGTGTTGTGCGCCGCCGGACGCTGCGCCTGGGCCGGCGGCCGCTTCGGCTGGGCCGCCACCCCGTTCTGGACGTCCATCACCGCGTGGGCCACCAGGCCGCCCATCGGGTCGTACCTGATCAGGTCGCGCAGGCGCGATCGCGACGACCGGCCCTCGTTACCCGGGTACAAGTGCTTGCCGAGCCCCACGGAATGGGCGAGCGCGGCGAGCGCGGCGGTCCGCGGGTCCGGCGGCACGCCGGTGCGGATCGCGCTGTCCAGCCGGGCCCTGATCTCCCGGCTGACCGCGCTGTCGGTCGCCTGGTACCGCGTGGTCGGCAGTATTCCGCACATCTGTCCCGGCACGGCGTGGACCATGCCGCACCGCTCCAGGTGCGCGAGATACGTCTGGCGCAGCCCCAGCCGGGGCCCGCCGATCCAGTGGACGGCACGCACCGGACTGCCGCGGCGTCGCAGCAGTTCGAGCGCGGAGTCCAGGGTCGGATCTCCAGTCGGCCGTGGGTGCACCACGGCGATACGATCCCCGTCAGGGGCTATCCGCCCGGCCAGGGCCAGCTCGACGAGCTGCGCCCCGGCGAGGCCGAGGTCGAGCGACTGCGGCTGCGCCGTGGTCCCGGTCGTCGGGTCCAGGGCGAGCAGCAACAGCTCTTCCGGAATTGTTCTGCGGCTCTTGCCCATCCATGCCTCCCCGCGTGGATGAATGACAGGGTGACGCCTCTCACACCGGCCTGTCGAGAGCGCCTTTGCCTTATCGGCGGGAACCGGGTGGTATGTCGTTCTCGTCTACGGGGTGGACGGGGTGTCGCGGCGGACGGGCCGCGGGCCTGTCGCGGGACACTGTCGGTGTCGATTCGCAATGGTCAGGGGCGCCTCACGCGGGTGCCCATCACGATGTGTACATGTCGTATCACCATGAGTGCGGTACGAGGAGGAGGTCTGCGTGGCGGGCGAGTCCCCCGGCAGGGAGCAGCGGCAGGAGACGACGGGGGAGCCGGTCGACCGGGTTGCCCCTGATCCGAGGCTGGCGGTGTTCCGCGGGTCCACCGGGGGGTCGAAGGGGCGCACAGCGGAGGACGTAGGCGACCGCCGCCCGGCCGTGTCCGACGGCCAAAAGGGCCCGCACGCTGCGGAAACGCCTCACGGGCGGGACGCCGGGACCGGTTCCCGCCCCGCCCCGGAAGTCGCGTCCGCCGCGCCCTCCACCAACGGGCCGAAGGGGAATACGGCCGACGACGAGGCGCCCGTGGACGCGCCGTCCGGCCCTCCTGCGACCCCCGCGGCGCCCGCTGTCCGGCCCGCGGACGCGGCCCCCCGGAAACCGGAATCGAATCGTGACCAAGCCCCCGGGACGGACGAGGCTCCTGGGAGTGCCGGTACGAATGGGGCTGACGGGGCGTCACGGCCGACCCCCTCCTCCCGCTCCGGGAAAGGGCCGGAACCCGCTCCTGCGGACCGCCCCTCCGTGACCCCGGTGGACCAGCCGACCATCCGGACGGCTGCCCCCCGGACGAAGGAAACTCCGGCGAAGGCCGCTCCGGCCTCGCCGGCTGCTTCGGCTGATCCCGTTGCTCCGGCCGCTTCGACCGCCTCGGCCTCCGCGGCCGCCCGGGAAGAGGACGCCGAGCCGGCGCCGAAGCGCGGGTCCGGTGCGGGTGCCCGCACGGACGCCGAGGGCACGCCTGCCGCGTCCGGAAACGGTGGCCCCGGGCCGAAGCCGGCGCCTGACGCGGAGTCGAAGGCCGCGGAGCCGACTCAGAAGCCGAAGACGGCGGAGCCCGCCGCGGACCGGAAGCCCGTATCCGCGAAGCCCGGCGCAGGCGAGGAGTCGGCCGCGGACGCGAAGACCGCATCCCCGAAGCCCGCATCCCCGAAGCCCTCCGCCGGACCGGAGCCGAAGTCCGCCGAGCCGGCAGCGGACCGGAAGCCCGTGACCGAGAAGCCCGCGGGGGACCCGAAGCCCGTACCCACCGCGCCCGGCGCAGGCGAGAAACCGGGGACTCCCGCAACGGACAAGCCCGCCGGGGGCGGGAAGGGCGACTCCGGGTCGCGACGGGTCGTCAAGCCGCTTGTTTCGGACCTGCCGGAGCGCCCTGGCGGGGCCGACGAGGGCCGTACGGGCGGGAGCCGGGCCCAGGTGGCCTTCGGGGCACCCGGGCGGCCCGTAGCGGCGCGTACGCCCTCCAGCGCGCCCCCCAAGTCCACTGCCGCGCCTCTGCCGCCCGCCGCGCCGTCGCTGCCCCCCGCCGCGCCCCCTCGGCAGGCCGGCGAGCCTGCCGAGGAGATCATCGGACCGGAGGGCACCCGCGGGATGCCCGTGCCGCCCGCGCCCGGCGAGGAGAAGTCGCCGCTCAAGCTGCTGGCCGAGCTGACCAACACCCCGCCCCCGCCGCAGACCGCGCTGCGCTCCACCGTGCGCCGGGTCAAGATCTGGACCCCGCTGGTGGTGCTGCTCGCCGTCGTGTTCGTGATCGTGCAGGCGGTGCGCCCGCTGCCGTCGCCGAAGCTGACCCTGACCGCGGCCCCCTCGTACACCTTCTCCGGCGCCCCGCTGCCGCCGTCGCTGCCCTGGCCGTCCGAGGGCGAGTCGGTCGCCGAGGTCGAGGGGCTCGGCACCCTGGGCGAGCACGGCGCCCAGACGCCCGCGCCGATCGCCAGCGTCACCAAGGTGATGACGGCGTACGTCGTCCTGCGCGACCACCCGCTCAGCGGCAAGCAGAACGGCCCGCTGATCACCGTCGACCAGCAGGCGGCCGCCGAGTCCGCGTCCACCGACGAGTCCACCGCACATGTGAAGGCCGGTCAGAAGTTCAGCGAGCGGCAGATGCTGCAACTGCTGCTGATCCCGTCCGGCAACAACATCGCCCGGCTGCTGGCCCGCTGGGACGCCGGCACCCAGGACGCGTTCGTCACCCGGATGACCAAGGAGGCGGCCGCGCTCGGGATGGCGCACACCACCTACACCGGCGCGAGCGGCTACGAGGAGACCACCGTCAGCACCGCCGCCGACCAGCTCAAGCTGGCCCGCGAGGTGATGAAGAACGAGGTCTTCCGCTCGGTCGTGGCCATGCCCAACATCGACATCCCGGGCGTCGGCAAGATCTACAACAACAACCAGGACCTGGTGCACGTGGGCGTGGTCGGCATCAAGACCGGCTCCAGCACCCCGGCCGGCGGCGCCCTGATGTGGGCCGCCCACAAGACGGTCGACGGCAAGGAGCAGCTGATCCTCGGCGTGATGCTCCAGCAACGCGGCACCAAGGTGACGCCGTTCGACATGCTCAGCGTCGCCCTGCAGCGCAGCCAGACCTTCATCGACGCCGTCCAGGCCGGCCTGACCTCGGCGGCGATAGTGCACAAGGGCCAGGTCGTCGGCTACGTCGACGACGGCATGGGCGGGCACACCCCGGTGGTCGCCGCCAAGGACCTCAAGGCGATCGGCTGGGCCGGCATGCGCACTGCCGTCGGCCTCGCGACCGACCCCAAGGGCGTTCCGCACAACGCCGCTTCCGGCACCCAGGTCGGCACGATCGGCTTCGGCACCGGCCCGGCCCGCACCTCGGTCCCGGTGGTGCTCCAGAACGACCTGCACGCCCCGTCGTTCGGCAGCAAGCTGGTCCGGCTGGGCTGACCCCGCCGTCCGCCCGCTGTGAACTGTCCGTTCCGCCGGCCCCGATCAGGCCGGCGGGGCGGACAGTTCGCGTTCCAGCGGGGTACGGAACCGCGGGGTGATCCGTACCCCGGCCAGCAGCGCGGTGAGGTGCGCGGCCCGCTCGTCCACCGCCGCGCGGGCCTCCCGGCCCCGGTCGGCCAACTGCCGCCACACCACAGTGCCGTCGGGCGGCTGCGCCCAGCCGCCGATCACCTCGCCGCCCCACCACACGGTCGGCCCCACATTGCCCGTACGGTCGAACAGCGCGGCCCGGTGGTCCGGCGGCAGGAACCAGTCCCGGTCCCGCCAGCCCATCGGCGTCGGGTCCAGCGCGGGCAGCAGCCGCGCGGCAGGGCCCGGGCCCTCCTCGGCCGCGTCCGCGTCCCCGGACAGCACCCAGCCCGGCCCCTCCGCCAACTGCACCGGTTCGGCACCGACCGCCCCGAGGGCCCTGCGGACCACGCCCAGCGCCCAGCCGGTCCACCAGGCGAGGTCGGCCTCGGTTCCGGGCCCGTACGCCCGCAGCCACGCCCCCACCACCTCGGCCCGCGCCTCGTCCACCGGCCGCGGCGGCAACGGCTCCGCGACCGCCCACCGGAACTGGCCGCTGATCCACGACCCCACCGGCCTGCGCCGCTCGATCCGCCCCTCGGCGGCCATCGTCCGGATGATCCGGCTCGCCACGTTCTGCCTGGTCTCGTACGGCTTCCCGCGCGCGACCACCACCTGCTCGCGCAGCCCGGGCACCAGCCGGGCCAGCTCCGCCCCGCTGCACTCCCCGCGCTCGCCGAGGGCCGCGACGACCTCCGCCTCTACCGCGGCGAGCCACGCCTCGTCCCAGCCGCCGCCCTCGGCGAGACGGGCCAGCAGGCCCGTGCGTTCGCGGGCCGCGATCTGCTGCCCGGCCGCCGCGTACACCGCGGGGGCGTCCTGCCTGGTCACCACGAACATCGTCCGCCGCATCGCCAGCATCCGCACCAGCGCGGGCGGCCGCCCGTACAGCGCCTCGTCCATCAGCGCGGCCATCCGCTCCGGCTGCCGCAGCCTGGCCGCCACCGACAGGTGCACCGTCGCCGGGTCGGTGGCGTGCAGGGCCACCAGCCGCTCGACCACTTCCGTGACCGACCCGGCCCCGTCGCCCGCATCGAGCAGATGGCGTGCCGCGAGCCGGGCGATGCGCTCCGCGCGGGGGATCGGCCGTCGAGCGTTCATGGGGTCATGGTCGCGTACGGGCAAGGGCGGGTGGCGGGCGTACGGGCGTACGGGTACGGCTTCGGCATCTGCCGGCGGCCGGGCCGACGCCGACGTACGGCGACGGCCCGGGCGTACGGGAGGGCGTGCGGACGAGGCACGGGACGGCGGACGGCCGGCGTCAGAGCGCGGCCGGGCCCGCCGGCTCCGCCGGGGTCGCGGTGAACGTCCGCAGCCGCAGGCTGTTGCCCACCACGAAGACCGAGGAGAACGCCATGGCCGCGCCCGCGATCATCGGGTTGAGCAGGCCGGCCGCCGCCAGGGGGAGCGCCGCCAGGTTGTAGGCGAAGGCCCAGAAGAGGTTCGCCTTGATCGTCGCAAGAGTGCGGCGTGAGAGCCGGATCGCGTCGGCCGCGACCCGCAGGTCGCCGCGTACCAGCGTCAGGTCACCCGCCTCAATTGCGGCGTCCACGCCGGTGCCCATGGCCAGGCCCAGGTCGGCCTGGGCGAGGGCGGCGGCGTCGTTGACCCCGTCGCCCACCATGGCGACGGTCCGGCCCGCCGCCTGGAGGTCGCGTACCACTGCGACCTTGCCCTCGGGCAGCACCTCGGCGTGCACGTCCTCGGCGGCGATCCCGACCTCCGCGGCGACCGCTCCCGCGGCGCGCGCGTTGTCGCCGGTCAGCAGCACCGGCCGCAGTCCCAGCGCGCGCAGTCGCCGTACCGCCTCCGCGCTGCCCGGCTTCACTGTGTCGGAGACGGTGAGCACTCCGCGGGCGGCGCCGTCCCAGGCGACGGCCACCGCCGTACCACCGCGTTCCTCGGCCGCGTCCTTTGCGGCGGCCAGATCCGCGGGCAACTCCACGCCGGCGTCGCGCAGCAGCCGCTCCCTGCCCACCATGACGTCGTGCCCCGCGACCTGGCCGCGCACGCCGAGTCCCGGCACCGCGGTGAACCCGGCCGGCGCGGGCAGGTCCCCGGTCGCGTCGGCCGCCGCACGGGCGATCGCGCGCGCCACCGGGTGCTCGGAGGCGTGCTCCAGCGCCCCTGCCAGGCGCAGTAGTTCCTTCTTGTCGACGCCGTCGGCCGCGTCCATGGTGACGAGTGTCATCACGCCGGTGGTGACCGTGCCCGTCTTGTCCAGCACGATCGTGTCCACCGCCTGGGTGGACTCCAGCACCTCGGGCCCCTTGATGAGGATGCCGAGCTGGGCGCCGCGCCCGGTGCCGACCAGGAGCGCGGTCGGGGTGGCCAGGCCCAGCGCGCACGGGCAGGCGATGATCAGGACCGCGACAGCCGCCGTGAAGGCCGCGGTCGGGCCCTGGCCGAGCGCCAGCCACACCCCGAGAGTGCCCAGCGCCAGCACGATCACGGCCGGCACGAACACCGCGGAGATCCGGTCGGCGAGCCGCTGGGCGGCGGCCTTGCCGTTCTGCGCGTCCTCCACCAGGCGGGCCATCCGGGCCAGCTGGGTGTCCGCGCCGACCCGCAGCGCCTCCACCACCAGGCGGCCCCCGGCGTTCACCGTCGCCCCGGTCACCGGCGAGTCCGGCCCGACCTCCACCGGCACCGACTCCCCGGTGAGCATCGAGGCGTCGACCGCCGAACTGCCCTCGCGCACCACTCCGTCAGCCGCGATCTTCTCGCCCGGGCGCACCACGAACAGGTCGCCCACCGCGAGCTGCCCGACCGGTACCCGCACCTCACGGCCGTCCCGGAGCACCGCCACGTCCTTGGCGCCCAGTTCCATGAGCGCGCGCAACGCCGCCCCGGCCCGCCGCTTGGCGCGCGCCTCGGCGTACCGCCCGGCCAGGAGGAACGCGGTGACACCCGCCGCTGCCTCCAGGTAGATCTGGCTGCCGCCGTCGGCCCGCGAGACGGTCAGGTCGAAGGGATGGGTCATGCCGGCCATGCCCGCGGTCCCGAAGAACAGCGCCCACAGCGACCAGCCGTACGCCGCAAGGGTGCCGACCGACACGAGCGTGTCCATGGTGGCGGCGCCGTGCCGGGCGTTCACCCAGGTGGCCCGGTGGAACGGCCAGGCGCCGTACACCACCACCGGGGAGGCCATGGTCAACGCCAGCCACTGCCAGTTGGTGAACTGGAGAGCCGGGACCATGGACAGGACGACGACCGGGACGGCGAGCACGACGGAGGCCGTCAGGCGCTGGCGCAGGGCGGTGAGTTCGTGGTCGGCCGTAGTGTCGGCGTCCGGCGCCGCGGCCGCTGCTGAGCCGGGCGCCTGGGCGGCGGGGGGCACGGGCGGCGGGGGGAGCTGGGCGGTGTACCCGGTGGCCTCGACGGTGGCGACGAGGTCCCCGACCTCGACCCCCTCCGCGAACGTCACCTTGGCCTTTTCCGTGGCGTAGTTGACGGTCGCGGTCACGCCGTCCATCCGGTTGAGCTTCTTCTCGATCCGGGTCGCGCAGGACGCGCAGGTCATCCCCCCGATCGCCAGCTCGACCCACCGCTCGCCGGGCGCGCCCTCGGCCCGTGCGGTCGTGGTGGTCGCCATGGCCACTCCCCTCGTCTGGTGCGGTACGGCGTGCCGTACGTGGTGCGGTGTTTCCTTCTGCCCCGCCGCTGGCTCGGTGGTCCTGCGAGCCCCCGGCCGGGCCGATCCGGTCGGCCCGGCGGGTCCGTAAAGGCGGGTCCGAACGCTCCGGCAGTGCTCCGGCAGTGCTCTGGTGGCGCTCCGGTGGCGCTCCGGCAGGCGTCAGGCGCGGCCGACGAGTTCGTACCCCGCCTCGTCCACGGCCGCGCGTACCGCCTCGTCGTCCATCGGCTGCGCGGAGGCGATGGTCAGCAGGCCGGTCTGCGCGACGGCGCTCGCCGAGGTGACGCCGGGAATCGCGCCGACCTCCTTGGCGATTGCGGACTCGCAGTGGCTGCAGCTCATCCCCGACACGGTGTAGACGGTCTCGCTCATGACGTGCTCCTCGCTGGTGGTCGTCCTGCCTGCTGCCGGGAGAACGGCTTCCCCGTTCCCACGCCCCCCACCATATACCCCCTAGGGGTATTGAGAACCATGCCCGGGCCCAAGATTCCTACCCGCTGGTACGGCGCAACGACCGCTTGCCGGTCCAGCTGCCCGTACCTCTCACTCCTCCCCGCCGGCGGCCTCCTTCTGCGGCGTCCCCGGCGCCTTCGAGTGGGCCCCGGTCCGCCCGTCGCCAGGGGTCCGGCCTCGCGATCGGCCGGGCTCGTCGTCCGCGTCCTCCCGGTCCTCCCGCTCGTCCTCCCGCTCGTCCTCGTCCTCGTCCTCGGCCAACCGGTCGAGCAGCCTTGCGGCCAGGCGCAGCAACTCCCGCTCGGTCGGGGTCAGCTCCGCCGCCATCCGCCGGCGCAGCCACCCGTCCCGGTACTCCACGTCCCGGGCCATCGTCTCGAATCCCCGCCGGGTCAGCTCGATCCGGTACTGCCGTCCGTCCGTGGCGTCCTTCGTTCGGGTGACCAGCCCGTCCTCCTCCAGCGCGGCCAGCGTCCGGGTCAACGACTGCGGCTGTACGTGCAGGGCCGCGGCCATCGCCCCCGCGGTCCCCGGTCCCGACCGGTACAGGTGCGCCAACGCCGCGAGCTTGCCGTTGGGCAGCCCGTCCGGCAGCCGCTCGGCACGCAGCCGCCGGCTCAACCGGTTCACCGCGCGGCGCACCACGGCGGCGTGATCCAGGGGCGGGGGAGGAAACATGGCGGCCCATTTCTTAAGCAAGGCGTACTACCTGAGACGCTGTCGGACGGGAGTACGGCTCGAACCGCTTGCTTTTCCTACGCTCTGCGTAGGAAAGACGGTGACCGAGCGGCGATCCCGCCCGCCGACTTGTGCACCGTACGACGCACGACCCGCACCAGTGGACCGGCCGAGCGAGCTGAACCTGCCGGCCGGACCGAGCAGGCCGAACCGACCCGACTACTCCGAACGGCCGGACGGGCTCTACCCCGGCGACCCGCAGGCGCAATGCGGCCCGGTCACCGGTTCGGCAGCGCACGCCGGGCAACGCCACGACGACCAGGACGACCAGGGGGACACGAATGCCGATCTGGGTGCGCACGCTCGACCCCGGCAGGGTGAGATTGCGGATCGCCATGCGTACGATCATCGCCGCGCTGGCCGCCCTCCTCGTCACCGGGGGCGTGGCTCGGGCGGCCCACGTGTCCGGCGGCATGATGATCATCGCAACGGTGGTCGCCGTCATGGTCGCGCGGACCCTCCACGGCGCCTCCCTGTCCCACCGGCTGTCCGCCCTGGCCTACGTTCCCGTGATCGGCCTCCTCGCCGCCTTCATCGGCCGCTTCATGGTCCACCACCCCTGGCCCGGCGCCGCCCTCTACGTCGCCGCGGTCTGGACCTCCCGCTACCTGCTGCGCTTCGGCGGCACCGTCCGCCGCCTCGGCCGCCTTGCCCTCACCCCGATCATCGCCGTCCTGGTCACCCCCGTCCCGCCCGGCGCCGCCAAGGCCACTGGCCCCCTGTGGGGCGGCGTCGCCGCGCTGATCGCCGTCCTCTGCGTGATCGCCGTGCAGACCCTCTTTCCGTCCCGCCCCACCCGCGAAGCCGCCGGCGCCGCAACCGACTTCCTCCACGTCGCCGCCCGCCTGCGCGCCCTCCCGCCGACCTCCCCCGCCCACCGCCGCCTTGCCCGCACCCTTCACCACGTCGCCCTCACCGCCGACGACCGCCTCGCCGCCACGGCACCCATCCCGCTCGAGCCCGAACCGAAGGGGCGGCGGCCGCTTTCTCCGGACCACCAGCCGTCTGGGACGGCTCGCACAGTTCTCCGCGTCCCCAGGTTTTCCCCGCGCACCCTCCTCCCGGCCCGGGCATCGGACCTGCGGCACCGGGCCCTGGGCGGGCCTACTTCCTCCGCCCTGACCTCCCTGTCCGCCGCCCTCCTCACCGCGGAGTCCCTCCTCCTCTTCCCGCCGGCCTCAGCCTCCGAGCCGGCTGCACCCTCTCCCACTGGGCGCGCCATCGACCGGCATCCGGCGCCCGGCACAGCGCCGGACGTGCTCGTTCCGGCCGACGGCAGCGCGGGGCAAGGATCGGCGCAGGCGCAGGCCGGGACGTTGCACGACGCTGCCGTCACGACATCCGTCACGAAGGCGGACCGTGCCCTTGACGGCGGCACCCCGCAGGGCACCCCGAACCGACCGCCGGACCACACCCCGTACGAGGCCCCTGGCAGCGCCGCCAACGATCCCCACCGCCGCCAGGACGACGCCACCGGCAACGCCCCCGCCCTCGGCCGGAGCCCTGTCCCCGAAAGCGCCCGCGACCGGACCCTCGACCACGCCCTCGACGACGTCGCCCACTGGGCACAGGCAGTGCGCGAGGTGCGAGCCGGGGAGCGGCCCGCGGCGGAGCAGCCCGCACCGGCCCGGCGGCCGGGCGGGTGGCGGGACCCGCAGCCGCAGGCCCGGCTGTCGCTCCAGATGGCCGCCGCCATGGCTGCGGCCTTCGCACTCGGGCACCTGGTGTTCCACGAACGGTGGGCCTGGACGGTGATCACCGCCTTCGTGGTGAGCGTCGCCGCCCGCGGCCGGGGCGACGTCGTCCATCGCAGCGGCCTGCGCGTGGCCGGCGCCTTCACCGGGGCGGTCACCGGCACCTTGGTCGCTCACCTGGTGGCGGGGACTCCGGTCCTGGCGGTCGCCGTGATCTTCGGTTATCTCCTGGTCGGGCTCTGGCTGCGCGACATCGGCTACGCGGTCTGGGCGTTCTGCGTCACGAGCCTCCTCGCCGTCCTCTACTCCCTGAACGGCGAGCACGGCTCCACGCTCCTGGTCCAGCGCCCCGAGAGCATCCTGATCGGCTCGGCCTGCGGCATCGCCGCCGCCTTCTTCGTCCTGCCGCTGCGCACCGAGACCGTGATGCGCGGCCGCGCCGCCCGTGCCCTGCGGGTGCTCCAGGACCTGGTCGCCGCCGCCCGGGAACCCGCACCCCGGCCGGCGGACCTCCACGCCCTGGCCCGGACCCTCGACCGCGCCGTCCGCGACCTGGCGGACGTCTCCGCCCCGGCCCGTGCCCACCGCGCCCTGCTCCGTCACCGCTCCAGCCGCAGCTCCCTTCTTCCCCTTCTCCCCTTTATTCGGTCCCTCCCGTTCCCGCCGGCCATCGCGCGCCGGACCGCACCCGCGGTCACTCGAGCCACCGTGCCCACCCCGGACGGTCCGCGCTCCTCGCACGCCGCCGACTGGGCCGACACCTTGGCCGAGTGCGCGCACGCCGCCCGCGCGCTGGCCGTCACCGAGCCCGCCGAACTCGTCGCCGCCCGCGCCGCGTTGGGCCTGACCGCGCTCAACGTCGGACAGGTGCGCCGCCGTCTCGGCCACCGGCAGGACGCCGCCCCTCCCCGGCCGGTCCGCACCGGCCCCGCCGCCGTGATCCGGCTCAACACCGCCCTCGCCGAGCTCTACCGCCGCCTCCCCGCATCACCTGCGTCCGTGTCCGAACCGCCCACCCCTTCCTCTTCTTCTCCCGCCCCTTCGACGCCGCCGCCCCCGGCACCTCCCACGACGCCCACGGCGCCGGCCGCGACCGGCTGAGACGTTGCGCACTCCCGGCGGACCCGCGCCGACCGCGGGCCCTACTCTGGAGGGCGTCGGCGCGTACCCCACGAGGACGCGACCTGCTCATCGGAAGGGCGGCATCGTGCTGCGCACCATGTTCAAGTCCAAGATCCACCGGGCCACCGTGACCCAGGCCGATCTGCACTATGTGGGCTCCGTGACCGTCGACCGCGACCTGATGGACGCCGCGGACCTGCTGCCGGGTGAGCTCGTCCACATCGTCGACATCACCAATGGCGCGCGCCTGGAGACCTACGTCATCGAGGGCGAGCGTGGCTCCGGCGTGATCGGCATCAACGGCGCGGCCGCCCACCTGGTCCACCCCGGCGACCTGGTCATCCTGATCAGCTACGCCCAGGTCGACGACGCGGAAGCCCGCACGATGCGACCCGCCGTGGTCCACGTCGACGCCGCCAACCGGATCACCGCCCTCGGCGGCGACCCCGCCGAACCCGTCCCCGGTACGGACACCGTCCGCCCCCCGCACGCCATCGCGCACATCTGACCGCTCCCGCGGCCGGCCGGTCCGCCGGGCCCTTCCTTATGGCTGAGGCTGTTCCTTGCCGTTACGGCTCGGGGCCATTACGGCTCAGGCCGCGGTCACCACCGCGGCACCGGCGACCGGACCGGCCACCGGGCGTATCTGCACACGAACGCCACGCGCGGCCGCGGTCCACTCGGCGCGCAACCGCGCCAGTTCCGCGAGTTCCTCGGCCGTCCAGGGCCGGTCGCCGTGCTCCCGCACATACGCGCGCAGGGCCGCGTTCGCCTGATCGAGACTTCCCCCGTACATGCGAACAACCCTAGACGGCACCACTGACAATGCCGAATCCGTTTGTACTCAGCGTGTCCGCCCCGGCACCTCACGGCACCCCCTGAATCGGCCGTGACCTGCTGCGAAGGGCGATTGTCAGTGGGGGCTGCCATGCTGAGTGTGAGAGAGGACACGTCGACCGAATCCGGAACATCCGGCAGAAACCCACAGCTCACGGAGGACGCACCATGCTCACCAACGACTACGTCCCCGGTGCCCCCGACTGGATCGATCTGGGCAGCCGTGACACCGAGGCCGCCGCTGCCTTCTACAAGGCACTGTTCGGCTGGGAGTTCCGGTCCGCCGGTCCCGAGGCCGGCGGTTACGGAATGTTCCAGCTCGCCGGACAGACCGTCGCCGCGCTCGGCCCGCTCCAGGACGAGACGGCCACGCCCGCGTGGACGGTCTACTTCGAATCGGCCGACGCCGACACCACCACCAAGACCGTCGAGCAGGCCGGCGGCAGCGTCCGCTTCCCGCCGATGGACGTCTTCGACCAGGGCCGCCTGGCCGGCTTCACCGACCCGGGCGGCGCGGACTTCGCGGTCTGGCAGCCCGGGACCAACAAGGGCCTGGACCGGGTGGGCGCCGGCGCCCTGTGCTGGACGGAGCTGTACACGACCGACGCGGAGCAGGCCAAGCGGTTCTACGGCACGGTGCTCGGCTGGGACACCGAGGACATGCCGCTGCCGCCCGGGCCCGAGGGCAGCAGCCCCGGCACGTACACCGTGGTCTCCCGGGCCGGCGGCGGCCAGGAGGGCTCGCACGGCGGCATCATGCAGCTCCCCGCCGACATGCTCCCGGCCGGCACCAGCTACTGGCAGCCGTATTTCGCGGTCTCCGACGCCGATTCCGTCGTCGCCACGGCACAGGAGAAGGGCGGCACCGTCCTCATGCCCGGCACGGATCTGGCGGGTGTGGGCCGCATAGCCCTGCTGCGGGACCCGGAAGGCGCCTTCTTCGCGGTGCTCAAGCCCGAGGAGTCGGCTGCCTGACGCCTCCGGCTTCCGCCCATGCGGCGAGCTCGCGCCGGCTCTCGAAGCGCACCGCCCGGCCCGTCACCGGATCGGTGAACTCCAGGGCCCGCGCGAGCAGTTGCAGCGGACGGTCCCAGTCGTCGGGCTCACCCGCGGCCGGTTCCGGCCGTACCTCGGGATACACCGGGTCGTTCAGCAGCGGCAGTCCCAGCGCGTTCATGTGCACCCGGAGTTGGTGGGTGCGGCCGGTCTCCGGCACCAACCGGTAGCGGCCGAGGCCACCGCGGTGTGCCAGCAGCTCGATCCGGGTGACCGCGTTGACCGGGCCCGGTTCCTGCCGGGCGGCGATCGTCCCACGCTCCTTGACGATGCGGCTGCGTACGGTCCGCGGCAGCGCGACCGCCGGATCGTAGGGCGCCACCGCCTCGTACTCCTTGCGCACCAGGCGGTCCCGGAAGAGCGTCTGGTACGCGCCGCGGTCCTCGGGGCGTACCACGAACAGCGCCAGCCCCGCCGTCAGCCGGTCCAGCCGGTGTGCGGGGGACAGCGCCGGCAGGCCGAGGTCGCGGCGCAGCCGGGCCAGCGCGCTCTCGGTGACGTGGCGGCCGCGCGGCATGGTGGCGAGGAAGTGCGGCTTGTCGGCGACCACGATCCGTTCGTCGCGGTGGAGGACGGTGACCGGGAAGGGCACCGGCCGCTCGGGGACGAAGTCGCGGTGGAACCACAGCCAGGAGCCGGGCACGTAAGCGGCCTCCGCGCGCACGGGACCGTCCGTGGTCACGAAGCGGCCGCCCGCCAGCATGGCATCGACGGTCGCCTCGCCGACCGCCGCGCCGTACCGGGCGAGCAGGAAGTCGCGGACGGTCGGCCAGGTGCCGTCGCCGGGCAGCCGGACCCGTACCGGGTCCACGCCGTCGCGCTGCGCGAGCGGGGCCGGCGGTGCCTTGGGGCCCGCCCGGTGCGCCACCGTACCGTCACCTCTTCCGTCGCCCGGGTCCGTACGCCTGCCGTCGGGACCTTTCGTGACCTTTCAGGTTACGCGGCGGCCCGTACGGCCCGGACCGAGACCCGGACCGGGCTGCCCGCCGTCCGCCGAGGACGGGCAGCCCGGGGACCGGGGCAGGGATCAGCCGGTGAAGGGCGTGCCGCCGGCGAAGTCGGAGCCGAAGGTCGTCTCGATGCCGCCGAGCACGGCGGAGTCGTTGATGATCAGGCCGAGTTCACGGTTGTGGTTCAGGGAGTTGTCGGAGAAGTTCTCCGAGCCGGCGAAGACCTTCGCGGTGGAGGTGCCGTTGTCGGCGACGATCGCCTTGGCGTGCACGTACAGGCCCCCGCTGCTGCTGTACGTGACGACGGTGCCGCCGGCCGCGCGCACGCTGTGGAACTCGGAGCGGTAGCTGTTCGGGTCCATGCCGACCACGCGGACCGTCACGCCGCGCTTCTCGGCCGAGACGATGGCGTTGACCAGGGCGGTGTCGCTGAATTCGAGCTGTTCCACGTCGAGGGAGTGCTGGGCGCCGTTGATCAGGCCCAGCAGCCGGGTCTGGGAGTCGGTCGGCGACCAGACCAGGTTGTCGCCGTCGCCCGGGGTGATGGAGGTCTTGGCGAAGTCGGCGTTGAAGACCTGTTCGATCGCGGCCACGTCGGCGGCGTCGTTGTCGAAGACGCCGTAGTCCCGGTCGCTGGAGTAGTAGGTGGAGTCCAGGTTGCCGGTCAGGATCAGCGACTTGGTGCCGTCGACCGTGATCGACTTCTGGTGGGTGTAGACGAAGGACGAGGAGGAGTAGGTGACGCCGGCGCCGGCCGCCTTGAGGGTGTTGTAGGCGGAGCCGTTGACGGAGGTGTGGGCCCCGTCGAGGATCACCCGGACCTTGACACCGGCCTTCTGACGGTTCACCAGGTCGTTGACTGCGGTGGTGTCGCGCAGTTCGTACATCGTCACGTCGACGCTGGACGTGGCCGAGTTGATGAAGTCGTACACCGCGGTGTGGCCCTGGTCGGGGAAGACCAGCAGCGAGTACGTGCCCGCCGCCTGTGCGGTGGCGGTGGTCACGGCGGTGACGGCGGCGGTGGCGCAGGCGGTGAGGGCGAGGGCTATGCGGCGCTTGGCGGAGCGCGCGGCAGGGCGCCCGGCGGAACGAGGCATGGGGGTCTCCCGACGATGCGTGGTGCAACGGCGCCGAGACCCGCGGCGGTGGGGGCGCCTGGCGGGCTGTCGGCCTGGTGATCAGGCGGTGCGCGAGGAGCTTTCGGGAGTGTGGCAGAGGGGAGTTGACGCGCATAGATTGCGTACATGACAAGCGTGTGAACCGTACGGGTCCAGGTACGCGGGGGATGCCCGGCCGGGGTCAGTGGTGGTCGTGCGGTGGCCGGGGTCCGCCGCCCGGCTCCTGGTGGTGGTGCGCGTGACCGCCGGAGCCGGGACCTGCGGCCGGGGCCGTATCGCCGCCGGCCCGGGCGTGGGCGTGGTCGTGGGAGGTGTCGCCCGAGGAGGAGTCCGGCGACCCGCCCATCATCCGCAGCATCGGCCCGCCGCCGGTGCGCAGGAAACGGATCAGCAGCGCCGCGCCGAGCAGCAGGAAGACGATGTTGAGCCAGGTCGTGTAGTTCCAGCGGACGCCGCCCGCCGGGATCGTCGCGTCGGCCTGGTCCGGGACGAGCCCGGCGCCGCTGAAGACGAGTTCGACCACGTAACCGGCCACGACCATGGCGACGTAGAAGGTGCCGGCGAGGTAGAGCGCGGTGCGCAGCCCGTAATAGCGGCGATAGATGGCGAGGATCGGCAGGATCAGCAGGTCCGCGAAGATGAACGCCACCACGCCGCCGAAGCTGATGCCGCCCTTCCACAGCACGACGGCCAGCGGCACATTGCCGATCGAGCAGACGAAGGACACCACCGCCACCAGCGGCCCGAACAGCGGGCCCCACACCTTGGAGAGCACCGGGTGGCCGGAGAAGAAGAAGTGCCGCCAGAAGGAATCGGGCACCCAGGCGGCGATCGCCCCCGCGATCAGCAGCCCCACCACCAGGTCACGCAGGATGGCCGCCCACTCCATGACGAAGACGTGGGCCACCGAGGTCGTCCCGTCCCGCGACAGCAGCCGCCGCAGGAAGGAACCCTCCCCGGTCACGGACATGTCCATCGCCGCGTGGCCCTCCATGGACCCGGCCACTCCGCGGTCCGCCTGCTGCCGCGCCTCCCGCAGCAGCCTCTCCCGCAGGGTCAGCCGGAAAAGCAGCGCCAGTACGACGATCATGACGGGCCCGCCGGCGAATTCGGCGACCGTGAACTGCCACCCCATGAGCAGCGCCAGGATCACCCCGAGTTCGACCACCAGGTTCGTCGAGGCGATCTCGAACGCCATTGCCGCGGTGAAGTCGGCGCCCCTGCGGAACAGGGCCCGAGCGAGCGCCACCGCCGCGTACGAGCACGACGACGACGCCGACCCCAGCAGCGCCGCCACCCCCAGCGTCCGCGGCCGGTCGTCCCCCATCAGCCGTACGATCGTCGCCTTGCGCACCACCGCCTGCACGATCGCCGACAGCAGGAACCCAAGAATCAGCGCCCAGGTGATCTCCCAGGTCATCGCCCCGGTGATGCTCAGTGCGTGTGCTACGGCATGCATCCCTGCCCCTCTCTCCGGCCGTGCCGCCCCCGTCTCCACCTATATACCCCCGGGGGGTATGAGGGGAAGACGTTGGGTGTGCGTGTCACGAATCCGGGGCGGGGTGGGGCGGTTCGGGAGGCGCGGATCCGGGCGGCCGGGCGATGGCTGCCGGTGGCGGGGCGGAGGGCTCGGCGGCGGCGCGTGATCGGCCGGATCGGGGGAGTGGCCGCCGGTCTGGCGGTCCGTCCGTGTTCGGGCCGGTGGGGAATGTGCCCCAGGCAGGATTCGAACCTGCGACACCGGCTTTAGGAGAGCCGTGCTCTATCCCCTGAGCTACTGGGGCGGGGACGGTACGCGGCCGGATCGGCTCCGCCGTGTCGTACCGCGCGTGCCGGGGCCCGGCCGGGCCCGCCCGACAGCGTACCGGATCGGGGTCCGGCCGAGCGCGGCGGTTTCGGGGGTGCAGGGAGGGGGTGGAGGTTCAGGTGTCGGGAAGGGGGGCGGGGGTGGGTGGGTGCGGGTGCGGGAATAGCCGGGAGCCGTCCCCTGTTCGGGTGGTTGAACAATCAACAAACAGGACGGTGGGAGCGATGCAGTTCGGAATCTTCACGGTCGGCGACGTGACCGCGGACCCGACGACGGGACGGACGCCGAGCGAGCACGAGCGGATCAAGGCGATGGTCACCATCGCGCAGAAGGCCGAGGAGGTCGGGCTCGACGTGTTCGCGACCGGCGAGCACCACAACCCGCCCTTCGTGCCGTCGTCGCCCACGACCATGCTCGGGTACATCGCCGCGCGGACCGATCATCTGATCCTGTCCACGTCGACCACCCTCATCACCACCAACGACCCGGTGAAGATCGCGGAGGACTTCGCCATGCTCCAGCACCTGGCCGACGGCCGCGTCGACCTGATGATGGGGCGCGGCAACACCGGCCCGGTCTACCCGTGGTTCGGCAAGGACATCCGCCAGGGCATCCCGCTCGCGGTCGAGAACTACGCGCTGCTGCACAAACTGTGGCACGAGGAGGTCGTCGACTGGGCGGGCCGGTTCCGTACGCCGCTGCAGTCGTTCACGTCCACACCGCGCCCGCTGGACGGCGTGCCCCCGTTCGTGTGGCACGGCTCGATCCGCAGCCCGGAGATCGCCGAACAGGCCGCCTACTACGGTGACGGCTTCTTCGCCAACAACATCTTCTGGCCCAAGGAGCACTTCCGGCGGCTGATCGACCTCTACCGCGACCGCTTCGAGCACTACGGTCACGGCACGCGCGACCAGGCGGTCGTGGGGCTCGGCGGCCAGGTGTTCATGCGGCAGAACTCGCAGGACGCGGTGCGCGAATTCCGGCCGTACTTCGACAACGCCCCGGTGTACGGGCACGGGCCCTCCCTGGAGGAGTTCACCGAGCAGACTCCGCTGACCGTCGGCTCGCCGCAGCAGGTCATCGAACGGACCCTGAGCTTCCGGGAGACCTTCGGCGACTACCAGCGGCAGCTCTTCCTGATGGACCACGCCGGCCTGCCCCTCAAGACCGTGCTGGAACAGCTCGACATCCTGGGCGAGCAGGTCGTCCCGGTGCTGCGCGAGGAGTTCGCCAAGGGCCGGCCGGCCGAGGTCCCGGACGGCCCCACCCACCAGGCGCTGGTCACCCGGCGCGACACCGAGGCGCGCGAGCAGGAGGTGACGGCATGACGACGGCAAGCAACGACGCGGTGACGCACCGTGCTACAGGCGCTGATACGGGCGTCGCGCGCACGCTCGTGGTGGTGACGGCCGGCCTCAGCCAGCCGTCCTCCACCCGGCTGCTCGCCGACCGCCTCACCGACGCCACCCGCCGCCAGGTCACCGGTACGAGTGACCTGACCGTCAGGGTGATCGAACTGCGCGCCCTGGCGACGGACATCGCGCAGAGCATGGTCACCGGCTTCCCGGGCCCTGCCCTGCGCGACGCCTTGGACGCGGTGACGTCCGCCGACGCGCTGATCGCCGTGACCCCGGTGTTCACCGGCTCCTACAGCGGGCTGTTCAAGTCGTTCTTCGACGTGATCGACAAGGACGCGCTGGCCGGCACGCCGGTGCTGATCGGCGCCACCGGCGGCACCGCCCGCCACTCCCTCGTCCTGGAACACGCGATGCGGCCGCTGTTCAGCTACCTGCGCACCGTCGTCGTACCGACAGCGGTGTACGCCGCCTCGGAGGACTGGGGTACGGGCGGCGGCGACCACGACCTCGCCGCCCGCATCGACCGCGCCGCCGCGGAACTGGCGGCACTGATGCAGGCGCGGTCACCTGCACGGGTGACCGAAGAGGCAGTGGTGCCGTTCGCGCAGCAGCTTGCCGCCCTCGCGGTGGACGGGTGACTTCCGCGGCGCGTTGTTGACGCCGGCGCGGATCACTCCGGACGAGTGGCGCAGCATTTGACAGCACAGCCCGAAGGGGCCGGCCCGGACCACGAATCCGGCGCCGGCCCCTTTCCGCTGCCCGGGTTACCGGCACGTCGCAGTGGCCTCCCCCGCCACCTGCGCGTTCTCGTACCGCGAGGCCGTTACGACTCGAACTCCCCCACATGGCGGACCCACGGGGTTGCCCTTAGCGTGGGGCGAAGGGACAGGGGGGCGCGCATGTGCGCCGAGGAGACCTACGTCATGGCCCGAAGCACCCACGACACCTCCACACCCGCAGCCACGGCAGGCGACCGCGCTGATGCCGTGGTCGACCACCGCTGGCTGGTGCTGTGCGTCATCGGCCTCGCGCAGCTCATGGTGGTGCTCGACGCCACGATCGTGAACATCGCCCTCCCCTCCGCCCAGCGCGCCCTCGGCTTCTCCGACGGCGACCGGCAGTGGGTGGTGACGGCCTACGCCCTGGCGTTCGGTTCGCTGCTGTTGTTCGGTGGCCGACTCGCCGACCTGGTCGGACGCAAGAGGACCTTCCTGATCGGCCTGGTCGGCTTCGCCGTCGCGTCGGCCATCGGCGGCGCGGCGCCCAGCTTCGAGATCCTGATCATGGCCCGCGCCCTGCAGGGCGCCTTCGGCGCGGTCCTCGCCCCGGCCGCCCTGTCGCTGCTGACCACCACCTTCACCGACGCCAAGGAACGCGGCAAGGCGTTCGGCATCTACGGCGCCATCGCCGGCGCCGGAGCCGCCGTCGGCCTGCTCCTCGGCGGCATCCTCACCGAATACCTCGACTGGCGCTGGTGCCTGTACGTCAACCTTCTCTTCGCCGCGGCCGCGTTCTTCGGCGGCATGCGCCTGCTGCGTTCGGGCACCCTGCCCGACCGGCCCTCGCTGGACGTCCCGGGCACCCTCATCGTCTCCACCGGCCTGTTCTGCATCGTCTACGGCTTCTCCAACGCCCAGCGCCACCACTGGAACGCCACCAGCACGTGGGGCTTCCTGCTCGCCGGGGTTGTCCTGCTGGTCGCCTTCGTGCTGTGGCAGCGGCGCGCCAGGCAGCCGCTGCTGCCCATGCGCGTGGTGGGCGACCGTGACAGAGGGGCGTCGTACATCGCCATGTTCCTGTCCGGCGCCGGGATGTTCGGGGTGTTCCTGTTCCTGACCTTCTACCTGCAGCGCACGCTTCTGTACTCGCCGATCAAGACCGGCGTCGCGTTCCTGCCGCTGGTCGGCATCCTGGTGATCACTTCCCTGGTGACGACCAATGTGCTCGTGCCGCGACTGGGCGCCAAACCCATTGTGCCCACCGGCATGCTGCTGTCCGGCGGTGCCATGGCGTGGCTGACCGCGCTGGACCGCAACAGCACGTACGCCGCCCACGTCCTTCCGCCGCTGCTCCTGCTGGGTCTGGGGCTCGGCCTGATCTTCGCCACCTCGATGAACCTGGCGACGGCCGGCGTGAAACCGCGCGACGCCGGGGTGGCCTCCGCCATGGTGAACACCAGCCAGCAGGTCGGCGGCTCGGTGGGCACCTCTCTGCTCAACACCCTGGCCACCAGCGCCGCCACGAACTTCCTGGTGGGCAAGCGGCCCTCCCCGGCGGTACTCCAGCAGGCCCAGCTGCACAGCTACTCAGTCGCCTATTGGTGGTCCGCGGGACTCTTCGCCTTCGGCTTCCTCGTCACCTTCCTGCTCTTCCGCCCCGGCCCCCCGCGTACCGCCCAGACGGTGCCCTCCGCCGACGAGGCCCCCGCTCCCGCCGCCATGTGACGGTTTTCCCCGGCGCCCTTTCCCGCCTCCTGGGCGCCGGTTCCGTTGCCCCGTCACCCTGGGCGTGCGGACCACATCGCGGAACACGGCGACGACAAGGTGGTCCGTACAGCTACCGTTCGCGCATGGCAGCCGACGGCACGCACTCCACCAACGCTCCGGATCCGCTGACGGCCAAGGCGACGCCTGCGCCGCCGCCGCACGTCGTCGCCTCACTCGATCAGGTGAGTGTGCGCCGCTACACCACCGGTCAGGTGATCCTCGACGACATCACCTGGACCGTGCGCGCCGGCGAGCACTGGGCGCTGCTGGGCGCCAATGGCGCCGGCAAGACGACGATCCTCCGGCTCATCGGCGCGCTCATGCACCCCACCACCGGAACGGTCGACGTCCTCGGTCACCGCCTCGGCCGTGTCGACATGCGCGAGTTGCGCGCCCGCATCGGCCTGGTCTCCTCCGCGCAGAAAGTCCCCCTGGACGCCACCGCTCACACGGTCGTGCTGACCGGCCACACCGGCACCGTGCAGCCCCTGTGGCGGAAGTACGACGCAGACGTGCGCGATCGCGCCCACGCCCTGCTGGCCGAGCTGGAGATCAAGGAGCTGGCCGACCGCCCGTACGGCGTGTGCTCGGGCGGTCAGCGTGCCCGCATCCTGGTGGCGCGTGCGCTGATGGCCGACCCGTCGCTGTTGCTGCTCGACGAACCCTTCAACGCCCTTGACCTCCCCTCCCGCGAGGACCTGATCGACGCCATGCACCGCCTCGCGGTCACCCGTACGGGTCTGGCGACGATCACCGTCACCCATCACCTGGAAGAGCTGTCACCGGCCATCGACCACGTGCTGCTCCTCAAGGAAGGCCGCGTCCTGGCGTCGGGTACGGCCGTCGACGTCCTGATCGCCGACCGCATGACCGAGTGCTTCGGCCGCCCCATCGCGGTCAGCCGCCACGAGGGGCGCTGGCTCGCCCGCTCCGGCCGCCACTGACGACCGGCGTGACGAAATCACCGCAACCAGGGCACGTCCGAGCCGTGCGGCTCGTGCAGCCCGTCGGCGATGATCCGGGAGATCTGCCCGAGGGCGGCGGTCTGCTCGGGGGTGAGCCGGTCGAAGATCGCCGTCCGGACGGCCGTCACATGCCCGGGCGCGGTACGCACGAGCTCCTCGTAACCGGCGTCGGTGAGCACGCACACCTGGCCGCGGCGGTCGGAGGCGCAGCTCTCGCGCCGCAGCCAGCCGTTGCCCTCCAGGCGTGCGACGGCGTGCGACAGCCGCGAACGGGTGATCTTGGTGCGCTCGGCGAGTTCCGTCATCCGCAACTGCCGGTCCGGAGTCTCGGAAAGGGTGCTCAGCAGCGCGTAGTACATGTGCGGGATGCCGGCATCGCGCTGAAGCTGACGGTCGAGATGGTCCTCCAGCAGGGTGGTGGCGTCCAGGAACGCCCGCCACGTGGCCTGCTCCTCCTCAGTCAGCCACTTCATGTGCTCATGGTACGAGCCTCTTGAAGCTTCAATGAGCAACGATCGGCGCTTTCGGTCACTCTCGTGTGATGTACCTCACAAGAGTGAGTCGAAATAACGGGGATCGACTCCCCGTTTAGCATGTTGAACGGAAGCGGGGAGTTGTTGTCCGGTTCCCGCTCACGTCACCCTTACGAGTGGCATGAGCCGCAACTGCACACCAGGTACCAGGGGAGGGAGCCCGTCGTGACGGTCGACATCGACACCGCGGCCGGGCCGCGTACCGCACCGGCACGCGCCGTACGACTGCGCGCGGACGCCACCCGTAACCGCGAGCGCATCGTCGCCGCCGCGAGTGAGGCCCTCGCCGAATTCGGCCCCGACGTACCCCTGGACGAACTCGCCCGCCGGGCCGGCGTCGGCAACGCCACCCTCTACCGGCACTTCACCGACCGTACGGAGCTCATCCGCCAGGTCACCCTTTCGGTGATGGCCCGCGCCACCGAGCGCGCCGAAGCCGCCCTCGCCGAGGAACCCGACGCCTTTGCCGCGTTGTGCCGTTTCGTCTTCGAAGCCGCACAGGAACGTATCGGCACGCTCTGTACGATGCTCTCCACCACCTTCGATCACCACGACCCGGCGGTTGCCGCCCAGGCCGAGCGACTGCAGAATGCCGTCGCCGCCATCATGGGCCGCGCCCAGAGCGATGGGCTGCTGCGCGACGACATCGCTGTCGGCGATGTGATGGTCGCACTGACACAACTCACCCGACCGCTGCCGGGCACCGGCTGCGTCGGCATGGACCGATTCGTCCACCGCCACCTGCAACTATTCCTCGACGGGCTGCGTGCCCCGGCAAGGTCGGTGCTGGTGGGAAGCCCCGCGACCTTGGAGGACCTCAAGGACCAGCACTGACAGCGACCACCGATAATTCGATCGCATTGTCGATCGGCAGGGCTATAGCGTTGGCAAGTTCGCCCGGGGTGTCCCAGGCCGCGGCGTGACCGCGACCAGTGCGATGACCGTACGACCCGGCGATGTCCGCGCCGACCCGAGCCCGACCCGAGGAAACGGACCGAGACCGAGAACCACCCGGATCCACCGGACCGAGACCCAACCGACGTCACCGAAGACCGCTCGTCCTCCCGGACGCCGGCGCCGGATCCCCGACCACGATCCATGGCGATCCACTGCCGGGCCCGAAGGCCGGACCGCAGCTGACACACGTCCCCACGTCCTGTCACTCCGCATCCAATTAGTGAGACCTGTCATGCCAGAAACGCTCCAGCCGGATCCAAAGCGCTGGACCGCGCTGATATTCATCGCGATCGCCCAACTCATGGTGGTGCTCGACGCCACCGTCGTGAACATCGCACTGCCGTCCGCGCAGACGGCACTGCACATCTCCGACAGCAACAAGCAGTGGGTCGTCACCGCGTACACCCTGTCCTTCGGCGGTCTGCTGCTGTTCGGCGGCCGGATCTCCGACCTGTGGGGACGCAAGAACGCCTTCATCATCGGCCTGGTCGGCTTCGCCGGGGCCTCGGCGCTCGGCGGCGCCGCCGCCAATGAGGCCATGCTCTTCGGCGCCCGCGCCCTCCAGGGCATCTTCGGCGCCCTCCTTGCGCCGGCCGCGCTGTCGCTGCTCGCGGTGATGTTCGTCGACGCCAAGGAGCGCGCGAAGGCGTTCGGCATCTACGGCGCCATTGCGGGCGCCGGCGCGGCCGTGGGCCTCATCCTCGGTGGTGTCCTCACCCAGTACCTGAACTGGCGCTGGGCACTGTTCGTCAACATCGCGTTCGCCGCGATCGCCGCTCTGGGCGCGCTGGCGTACATCCACGAGCCCGCCCAGGGCCGCAACCGCGACCGCCTCGACATCCCCGGCGTGCTCCTGGCCAGCGGCGGCCTGGTGGCGCTCGTCTACGGCTTCAGCCTGGCCTCCACGGACGGCTGGAAGGACGCCAAGACCCTGGGTCTCTTCGTCGCCTCTGCGCTGCTGCTCGTGGCCTTCGTGTTCGTCGAGGGCCGGGTCAAGGCCCCGCTGCTGCCGTTGCGTGTCGTCACCGAGCGCAATCGCGGCGGCATCTACCTGGGCCTGGGCCTGGCCGTCATCGCGATGTTCGGTCTGTTCCTGTTCCTGACCTTCTACCTGCAGCGCGTCATGGGCTACAGCGCCCTGAAGTCCGGCTTCGCGTTCCTGCCGATGGTCGCGGGCATGATCGTCGGCTCCACCCAGATCGGCGCCCGCCTGATGCTGAGGGTGCGGCCCCGTTACCTGATGGCTCCCGGCTTCCTGGTCGCCTCCCTCGGCATGCTCATCCTGGCGCAGATCAAGGTCGACTCCAGCTACGCGACCGTCCTGCTGCCCGGCCTGGTCCTGATGGGCCTCGGCATGGGTACGGCGTTCATGCCGGCGATGAGCCTGGCCACCCACGGCGTGCGCCCCGAGGACGCCGGCGTGGCCTCCGCCATGGTGAACACCTCCCAGCAGGTCGGCGGCTCCATCGGCACCGCTCTGCTGAACACCCTCGCCGCGAGCGCGACCACCTCCTGGGTTCACGTGCACGAGAAGACCAAGGCCGACCTGACGAACAAGCTCTTCGTCGCCCAGAGCAGCGTGCACGGCTATGTCGTCGCCATCTGGTGGGGCATGGGCATCCTGCTGCTCTCCTCGGTCCTGGCCTTCGTCTTCGTCAACGCCGAGGTCCAGAACCACGCCGAGCGCCCCGAGGGCGACGACGCCGCGGCCGACGCCGTGGTGCCGGTCATCGCTCACTGAGCATCTACGTCACCAGGATTCGCGGCGCCATTGCCGCGGGTTTCGTGACGACAAAGGTCCCCACTTCTCCGGATCACCCGGAGAAGTGGGGACCTTCTCGTTGCGTCGTACGAGCCGTGGCCGTCGCTGTACGCGCCTTGTGCCGCGGCCCAGGCGACGGTCAGAGGCCCTGCGGCCAGTTGTACGACGTCGGTACGTGCACCTGCTCGCCCGCCGTGCCGTAGACGACGGCGATCTCGTCGTGCGCAACCAGCTTCAGCGAGGCGGGGTCACCCGTCTGCTCCTTGCCGTTGACATAGACGTGCAGCTCCTTGCCGCCGCCCGTCTTCAGCGGGCCGAGCGCGGCCTTGCTGATCGGCACGTTCCACTCGGTCATGAACTCGCCCAGCGTGAAGTCCTTCTTCACGGGCGACTCGATGTGCACGACGCCGGAGGTGTCGTGCGTGTGCAGCGGGCTGATCCGCTGCTTGACGAGGTCGATGCCGACGTCCGCCGGCACTGTCACAGCCTTGCCGTCCACATACACGTCCAGGTGACTGTGGATGTGCAGGACTTGACCCTCCTGGCCGAGCATCGGCAGCCCGGCTGCCTGTGCCTGCGCGGTGGCGTCCGTGGGCGCCGGCCAGGAGACGGCCGAGGCCGCCGGCTTGTTGTCAGAAGGCGTCGCAATGGCGGCGGAGTGCTTCGCGCCGGAACCGCAGGCCGCCAGACTCACCGCGCCCGCGAGGGCGGCCGCGGCGATCACAATGCGTCGCTTGTGGGGGAACTGCATGAGGTGGTGATGCTTCCTGTTCAGCCGAGCTGGATGGAACGTTTTGCCAGGCCCATCCAGAAACCGTCGATGATGCTGCGCTGGTGGCCCAGATCGGACTCCGCAGCACCGAGCGTAACGAACAGCGGGGCGAAATGTTCGGTACGCGGGTGAGCCAGCTGTCCGGCCGGCGCGGTGTGCTCGAAGTCCAGCAGTGCGTCGACGTCCTGCCCGTCCAGCGCCCGCCGCCCCCAGTCGTCGAACTCCGCCGACCAACTCGGCGTGCCGTGCGCCGCGTACCGGAGCGCCGCCAGGTTGTGCGTGAAGAACCCGCTGCCGACGATCAGCACGCCCTCGTCCCGCAGTGGTGCCAGCCGCCGCCCGATCTCCAGCAGCCGTTCCGGCTCCAGCGTCGGCATCGACACCTGAAGCACCGGGATGTCGGCACCCGGGAACATCTCCACCAGCGGCACGTACGCCCCGTGGTCGAGCCCCCGGTCCGGTACGTCCTGCACCGGGTGACCGGCGCCGCGCAGCAGCTTGCGCACGTCCTCGGCGAGCGTCGGCGCACCGGGCGCCGGGTAACGGACGCGGTAGTAGTGCTCGGGGAAGCCCCAGAAGTCGTACACCAGCGGCACGGTCGTCGTCGCGCCGATCGCCAGCGGGGCCTCCTCCCAGTGGGCGGAGACGATCAGGATCGCCTTGGGACGCGGCAGGTCCGCCGCCCAGGCGGCGAGTTCTGCCGGCCATACCGGGTCGTCCGCGAGCGGCGGGGCGCCGTGCGAGAGGTAGAGCGCGGGCATGCGCTCCGGTGCCGTGGTCATCGGGACCACCTCCTTGAATGTTCAATCATACGGGAGTGGTCCACGATCCGGGCCCCGGAGCTGCGGGTCCTGCCTGGAATGCGGTCGGCCACCCGAGCCGCCGGCGCAAGGCTGCGTCAGTTCAGCGGCTTCTCGAACCACGCCACATCGTGATAGACGCCGAACTTGCGTCCCACCTGCTCGTACACCCCGATCCGCCGGAACCCGAACCGCTGGTGGATGCGTATCGACGCCTCATTCGGAAGAGTGACTCCCGCGTACGCGCGGTGAACGTCTTCACCCTCCAAAGCGTTGAACAACCGTCGGTACAGCGCAGTGCCGACCCCGCGGCCGCCCGCACCCGCCGCGAGGTAGATGCTCGTCTCCACCGACGTGCTGTACGCCGCCTTCGCGCGGAACGGGCTGCTGGTCGCGTAACCGAGGATCTCGCCCGCCGGGCCCGGCGCCCGGGCAACCATCAAGCGGTACGGGCCGTCTTCCGGGTGGGAGAGCAACCACGGCCGTCGCTCCTCCGGGGTGACCGGCACTACATCGAACGTGACGGGCGTCTCGCGGATGTAGTGGTTGTAGATCTCGGTGAGCGCGGTCAGATCGGCCTCTTTACCCGGACTGACCTGCACGTTCATACGTTCCGGCATCGCGTGACCTCACTATGCGGCGGCACAGGGTACTGCATGATCATAAAAAACAGGTGACGACATGGGAATTGTGTCCGGATTCCAGTCGTTATCCCGATCGGATGGGGCAGCCGGTAGGCAGGAGCCACAAGGAGGCGAACGCCGAAACGGGGCGGCCACCGACCCGGCAGCCCGATCCGACCGAGACCGATCGCACCTTCGTAAGGGAGCACGCATGGCAACCCGTGCCGTCGCCCGTCGTCAAGCAGGCGAGACCAGCAGTGTTCGCGCCGCAGGCGGGGAAGTCGCCGACCGCGACCTTGTCGGCATGTACCTGGACGAGATCGCGCGCACGCCGCTGCTCGATGCCGCCCGGGAGGTCGAGCTCTCCCGGGACATCGAAGCGGGCGTCTACGCCGAGCGCATACTCGCCGCCGACACCGACCTGCCCGAAAGCGCGGGCAGTGACGCCACTCGCGAGGAACTGGAGAGGCTGGTCGCCGCCGGCGAACGCGCCAAGGACATCTTCATCCGGTCCAACCTGCGGCTCGTCGTCGCCGTCGCCCGCCGCTACCCGCGCAGCGGCCTGCCGCTGCTCGACCTGATCCAGGAGGGCAACGCGGGCCTGGTCCGCGCTGTCGAGAAGTTCGACTACGCCAAGGGCTTCAAGTTCTCCACCTATGCGACCTGGTGGATCCGCCAAGCCATCACGCGGTCCATCGCCGACCAGTCCCGTACGATCCGGCTGCCCGTGCACCTGGTCGAGGAACTGGGGCGGATCCGGCGCGTGCAGCGCGAGTTCAGCCGTGAGCACGGACGGGACGCGGAGCCGGCGGAGATCGCCGCCGAACTCGGGACCAACCCCGAGCGCATCACCGACGTCCTGGACTGGGCGCGCGACCCGGTGTCGCTGAACATGTCCGTGGACGCCGAGGGCGAGACCGAGTTCGGCGACCTCGTCGAGGACGGCGCCGCGCCCTCCCCGGAGGACTCGGTGCTGGTCATGCTCCGCCGTGAGGAACTCGACGGGCTCATCGACCGCCTCGACGACCGCACCGCCTCGATCATCCGCGCCCGCTACGGGATCGTGGACGGCCGCGAGCGCACTCTTACCGAGGTCGGCAAGGAGCACGGCCTCACCCGCGAGCGCATCCGCCAGATCGAGAAGCACGCCCTGGCCGACCTCAAGCGCATGGCCCGAGCCACCGGCCTGGACTACGAAGCCGCCTGATACCGAGCCCGGCCCCGTCACGAGGCCGTGAACCCGAACCCCGGTGCACCCCCCCGCGCCGGGGTTCGGCCTGTCCCGCTCACACCCTCGGACGCCGGGGTGAGACGCTGCGACGCATGAGTGACGCGAGCCCGCAGCCCCCGGACGCCGACGAACCCGGACCGCACCCGCACGAGCCGCACCAAGAAGGTCTCGGCACCCGCCTGAACTGGCTGCGGGCTGCCGTCCTGGGCGCCAACGACGGCGTGGTCTCCACTGCGGGCCTCGTCGTCGGCGTGGCAGGCGCCACCGACTCCCGTTCCGCGCTGCTCACGGCCGGGCTCGCGGGGCTGTTGGCGGGCTCGCTGTCGATGGCCGCGGGCGAGTACGTCTCCGTCAGCACCCAGCGCGACTCCGAACAGGCAGCCCTCGCCGTGGAACGCGAAGAACTCGCCACCACCCCGCAGGCCGAACTCGACGAGCTCGCCGGCCTCCTCCAGGACCGCGGCATCAGCGCCGACCTCGCCCGCGAAGTCGCCGAACAACTCACCGCCCGCGACGCCCTGGGCGCCCACGCCCGAGTGGAACTCGGCATCGACCCCGATGAACTCGCCAACCCCTGGCACGCGGCCTGGGCCAGCTTCCTGTCCTTCACCATCGGTGCCCTGCTGCCGCTGCTGGCCATCGTTCTGCCGCCCCAGGACTGGCGCCTGGCGATCACCGTCGCCGCCGTCCTGATCGCCCTCGTCAGCTGCGGCTGGGGCAGCGCCCGCCTCGGCAGCGCCCCTGTCCGTCCCGCCGTCATCCGCAACGCCGCCGGCGGCGCCATCGCCATGGCCGTCACCTACGCGGTCGGCTCCTTGCTGGGCGCGACCGGCGTGTGAACCGCGGCCCGCGCCACCAGAATGACCCCGAGCGCCACCGCCCCCGCACTCACGAGCCCCGCCCACAGCACCGCGTGCGACCCACTGAACGTGCACGCCACGACCGCCGCAGCCGTCACCGGCAAAGTGGACTGCTGCGCCGGACCGCGCTTGGTGTGCCGCGCGTGGAGCGCCCAGACCGAGAGCAGAAATACGGCTGTCGGCAGCGTGACCGCCGCAGCAGCGCCGCGCATCGACACCCCGCTCGCACCCACCGCCTGCTCCACGGCGATCTCCAGCCCCGCCCCGATCGCCGCAGCCGAGCTGAACACGGCGAAATGACCGTAGCCCCACAAGAAGGCCTGCCGGTTGGACGCCAGGTGGCCGTGAATGGGAACGGCGAAGTAGATCCACCAAGCGGAGAACACGATCAGCAGCCCGCCGACCGCGATCGGCACGAGATCACCGAGTGCCCGGTGCGCGTCGACCGCGGACTGCACCGCCACCGTGGCGGCCGACACCGACTCACCCAGCACGATGATCGTGAACAGGCCATACCGCTCGGCGATGTGGTGCGGGTGCCAGGCTGTGGGCGCCGATCGCTCCGCCAGCGTCGGAACGGACAATTCCGCCAACGCCATCACAAGGAACGCCCACACCGGCGGCGCCCCGAGCGGCAGCAGCAAAATCACCCAGCCGACCTGGCAGACCACCACCCCGACCGCATACTTCAGCGCTGTCGCCCGCGCTCCACCGGTCTCCGACCGCGCCGCCCGTAGCCATTGCGTCACGAGCGCGAGCCTCATCACCACGTAACCGATCACGGACAGCCGGAAGTCACCGTCGTCGAACGCACGTGGCACCCCCGCGGCCAGAATCAGTGAGCCCACGATCTGCACCAGCGTTGTCACCCGGTACGGCACGTCGTCGGTGTCATAGGCCGAGGCGAACCACGAGAAGTTCATCCACGCCCACCAGATGGAGAAGAAAACCATCAGGTACCCGGTGACTCCGTGCCCTGGGTGCCCGTCACCAGCCGCATGGACCAGCCGCGCGCCTGCCTGCGCCACCGCGACCACGAAGCACAGGTCGAAGAACAACTCCAGCGGAGTGGACACCCGGTGCGACTCACCGCGACCGCGCGCCGTCATCTGCCGCAACGCCCCGCTCGCCCGCGCAGCGGCAATGGGTGCCTTCAGGGGATCACTCATGCACGCAACCTTGCGCCAGCCCACCCATTGTGTGCAGCCCAACGGGCGGGTCCCGGTGTCGCACTCCTCGGCACCCGGCCGTCACCGATCACGGATCGGCTCCGGCCCACTCAGCGAGCCCGTGCCCAGAAAGGCATCCAGCCGCTCCAGATACGGCGTGATGTCGAGGCCCTGCACCGCCAGCCAGCGGTCCGAGTAGTACTTCTCCACATAGCGCTCGCCCGGATCGCACAACAGCCCGACGACACTCCCGCGCTCGCCGCTCTCACGCATCTCGGAGATGATCCGGAACGCCGCCCATAGTCCGGTTCCGGTTGACGCGCCGGCCCTTCGCCCGAGGAGGCGTTCGAGGACGTGGACGGACGCGACGGACGCGGCGTCCGGCACCCGCATCATCCGGTCGATCGCGTTCGGCACAAAGCTCGGCTCCACTCGCTGCCGGCCGATCCCCTCGATCCGCGACGCCGTTCCCGTCGTCACCGCGGGATCGTCGTCCCGCCACCCCGCGAAGAACGCCGAGTTCTCCGGATCCGCCACGCAGATCCCCGTCGTTGCCTGCGCGTACCGGACGTACCTGGCCAGCGTCGCCGACGTGCCGCCGGTCCCCGCCGTGGCCACGATCCACGTCGGCACCGGATACCGTTCCGCCGACATCTGCCGGAAGATCGACTCCGCGATGTTGTTGTTGCCCCGCCAGTCCGTCGCCCGTTCCGCGTACGTGAACTGGTCCATGTAGTGACCGCCAGTCTCCCGGGCCAGCCTGGCCGCCGTCCCGTACACCTCGGACGGATCGTCCACCAGATGACATCGGCCGCCCTGGAACTCGATCAGGTCCACCTTCGCCCGCACCGTCCCGCGGGCCATAACGGCCACAAAGGGGACACCGATCAGCCGGGCGAAGTACGCCTCCGACACCGCCGTCGACCCACTCGAAGCCTCGATCACCGGGCGCCCCGGCCGGATCCAGCCATTGCACAGCGCGTACAGGAACAGCGAGCGGGCCAGCCGGTGCTTGAGAGAGCCGGTCGGATGCGTCGACTCGTCCTTCAGATAGAGGTCGACGCCCCAGTCCGCCGGGAGCGGCACTGACAGCAAATGGGTATCTGCCGACCGGTTGGCGTCGGCCTGGACCTTCGCCACGGCCTCGCTCAACCAGCGGCGGTACGCGAGGTCGCTTCGGTCGATGTCCGCTTCCTGCGCTGCTGCGGCCGGAGAGTTGGGTGAAGGGCCGGGCCGGGGTGTCTTCATGCGGCCAGGTATATCCGCCCGAGGCCCTCAAATCGTCACTTGGGGCATCTCCCCGCTGCCGCTTGGGTACGGAGGGTGAGCGCAGTGCGGTGCGGTTTTCGTATTCTTGAGGCATGAGCACCGTTCCAGAATCCGGTCGTACCGAGGACGGCCGCCCCGCCTCCGAATCGAGCGACGGGCCGTCCGCGGCGCCCGGCGACGGTTCTGCTACGCCGCCCCCTCGGGCCAAGGCTGCCGCACTGATCTTCGACGACCCGCTCGACCGGCCCTCGGCCGACGACTCCGACCGGGGTTGGGGGGACTCCCCTTCCGGTGCGGCGGACGACGACTTCGTCCGGTTCCTCAACGAGAAGCCCCCGCACCACCTCTGAAGCCGCCGAGCACTGCTTCGAGCGCGTGAATCCGGATGCTGCTGATGGCCTCCCATTTGCCGTTCACCGAGCACGGGCCTTTGAGACAGGATGAGTACCCAGCGAGGTCCTTCGTACCGAAGGCTCCGACGAGCGGGTTGATCACAGCATTGACCTCGGCGTTCACAACGCTCGTGAACGCCGCACCCATCACCACCGCAACCGCCGGATCGATCACGTTCCCCCGCACGACGAAATCCTTGAGCCCCGCCAGCAGACACGGCTTGCTCGCCTCGCTCAATCGACTGCGCCTTGCCTGAACCCGGCGTGACTGAACGATGGATTCCGCCGTCCAAGCCAGTCGAGGAGCGGGCTGTCCAATCGCCTTCCACGGACGGGTGATTCAGCACCATGTCACCGCCAAGGGAGACGCTGTCGAGGCACCGGACAACGCGGCGGCGGTGAGGCGCGGCACCGACAGGACGACCAGCGCACCGCTCGTACCCCCGCTGTCTACCGTGACGGGCGCCTGCTGTTCCTGGGCGGGCTTCGGGACGGTCACCACAGGCACGCACCGGGCAACGATCCGGCCGGCGGCCAGTACGTCCACCCGGTCGCCGGGCCGCAGTAGCGCCGCGACCGCAGCGTCTGCGATCCGTACCGGGTCCTTGACCGGGGGCGGAGGTGCGGCAGGGTAGGACGCTGCAGGATTGGGAGCGCGTGGCGGCGGGGGCGGCTGCCCCGGCGGGGCGCCCTGAGCAGCGGCGGACACCGCCAGTACGCCGGCCGCCGTTGCCAGACCTGCGGTCAGGGCGCGCCGCCTTCGGCGTACTGCCTGTCGCAGCAGTCGTTTTCCGCCACGTCCGCTCACTCTGATCGGCGGGAACATCGGCACATCACAGCGTGGAGGTGTGTACGGAAGCGGAGGCGCCAGCCCGAGAGCGGAATCCGAAGGCGGCTCATTCGCCTGCGATGACGAAGTCGAAGAAGAAAACGGAAGGGGAGGGAAGGAGGACACGGCAAACACCGCCTGACGTGAACGACCCGACCAGGACCGGTCGGCCCGTCCACCATCGCGCAATCCCAGCCGATCCCGTTCGGGCGCCTGTGGAAAACTCCGCACCTGTGGAAAACCCGACCGCACATGCGAGTGAAATCCTGAGTGAACCTCTTCCCCGCAGGGGAATGAGGCGCGTTCTACGGGAGGGCGATCCCCGGTTCCTGGCCGCCGAGCGCCTTCTGGCACAGGCAATCGCGGTCGGCATTGTCCGGGAGCACGCGGACCACGTCGAAGAGCACATCCCGCATGCGCCCGACGTTCGCTGCGAACACCTCAAGGACTTCCTCGTGCGAGACGCCCTCGCCCGACTCCGCTCCCGCGTCCAAGTCGGTGACCAAAGTCAGCGACGTGTAGCACAACCCCAACTCACGGGCGAGCACGGCCTCCGGGTGCCCGGTCATCCCGACCACCGACCAGCCCTGCGCGGCATGCCAGAGCGATTCCGCACGAGTGGAGAAACGCGGCCCCTCCACGACGACCAGTGTCCCGCCGTCGACCGCTTCCCAGCCCGCCGTCCTGGCGGTCCGCACCGCGGCTTGCCGCCCCACCGGGCAGTACGGGTCGGCGAAGGTCACGTGCACCACGTTGGGCACCTGGCCGTCAACGCGCACCTCGCCGTCGAAATACGACTGGGCGCGTGACTTCGTGCGGTCAACGAGCTGGTCCGGTACAAGCAGGGTGCCGGGTCCGTATTCCTGCCGAAGGCCGCCTACTGCGCACGGCCCGAGGACCTGGCGTGCACCAACGGATGCCAAAGCCCACAGATTGGCCCGGTAGTTGATCTTGTGTGGCGGCAGGTGGTGCTTGCGGCCGTGGCGGGGGAGGAATGCCACCCGTCGGCCGGCCACCTGGCCGATGAACAGCGAGTCGCTGGGCATACCGTAGGGGGTCTCGATCGTGATTTCGGTCACGTCATCGAGGAAGGAGTAGAAGCCCGACCCGCCGATGACGCCGATCTCGGCCTGCGCCTGCTCTTCGCCGCTGCTTGTCACCATGATTGATCACCCTATTCCGGGTGCGCGCTTGCGGCGAACCCTCCGCCGACGAGGCAGCGGAGGGTTCGTGAAGGTCGCCGGCGTCCCGGAGGAGCGAACTGCGGCGCTCAGGCCGCAGACGTGTTGCTGGACGACGAGGAACCGGTCGACGGCGTGCTCGACGACGAACTTCCGCTGTCGGAGGACTTGCTGTCCGAACTGCCGCTGCCCTTCCCCGCCGGAGCGCTGCTGGAGGACGAGCCACGGCTGTCGGTGCGGTAGAACCCGGAACCCTTGAAGACCACGCCCACGGCCGAGAAGACCTTGCGCAGGCGTCCGCCGCAGTTGGGGCACTCGGTCAGCGCGTCGTCCGTGAACTTCTGCACCGCCTCGAGGCCCTCGCCGCACTGGGTGCACTGGTACTGGTAGGTCGGCACTTGCTCCTCCTGGCACTCTCACTCGATGAGTGCTAACGACGCTCCATAGTGCAGTATTTCCTGCCGTCAGTCCACCACGACCGGCCTACGGTGACCGATCACACCCGCAGCCGTAACCGGACGCGTCCGGGTCACCAGCCTCCCGCGCATGACGACGAGCACGCCAAGCGCCACCGCTGTCCCGGCCAGCGGCACAGTGAACCCGACATGCGAGCCGAACCGGTCGGTCAGCACACCAGCCGCCGTGACTGCCACGGCCTGGCCGAACGCGACCGACCCTGTCATCCAGGTGAACGTCTCGGTGCGGATGGCCGACGGCACCAAGGCGTCGACAAGCGTGTATCCGGTGATCAGCGCGGGCGCGACGCACAGGCCTGTCACCAGGCCGAGCGACCCCAAAGCCGGCACCGTGTGCGCCGCCCACAACGGCGCGCAGGCCAGCGCCAGGGCCACGTACGAGCCCAGCAGCCGGATCCGCGGTCCCCGTCCCCAGGAGATCGCGCCGTACACCACGCCGGCCAGCATGTTGCCGGCGGCGAAGACCCCGTAGAGAAGCCCACTGATTCCGGGGCGGCCTATCTCGTGGGCGAAGGCAGCCAGCGACACCTGCATGCCGCCGAAGACGGTTCCGATGCCCAGGAACGCCGCAGCAAGGGCGCGTACTCCAGGCACCGACAGCGCGGTCGGATGATCAGTCCGAGTCCCGGTCGCCATGCGTTGCGGCACCGAAGTTGTATTCCGTTGCGCCGCGAACAGGATGCCACCCGCCAAGGTGAGTGCCCCCTCCGCGCACAGTCCTGCCGCCGGATGCACACCGGTACACAGTGCGGTGGCGAGTACGGGTCCGATCACGAAGGTGAACTCGTCGGTGACCGACTCGAAAGCCGCCGCAGTGGTGACCAGCGAGGGGTGTGCCCCCTGCAAGGCCGCTGCCCAACGGGCTCGCACCATCGGTCCGATCTGCGGGACCGTGGCACCAGCTGGTACGGCCGCAGCGAGGAGTGCCCAAACCGGCGTCTGCGCCAGGGCGAGGGCGATGAGCCCCGCGACCGACGCCGAGTGCAGCACGACGCCTGGAAGCAGCACAGTCCGCTGGCCGTACCGGTCGGCGAGACGTCCTGCCCGCGGGGCGCACAACGCCATCGACACTCCGGTGACGGCCGCGACAGCGCCGGCCGTGCCGTATGAGCCGGTGGTGTGCTCGACGAGCAGCACCAAGCTGATGGTGAGCATGGCGAACGGCTGACGGGCGGCGAAGCCCGGCAGGAGGAATGTCCACACGTCAGGCGTGCGCAGAAGCTGCCGGTAACCGGGCTTTCCGGCTGTGCTCGCCGCTGGTGCGTCGGCCGACGGCGTGGAGGTGGGCACCTTGGATGCCACTTACTGAACTTTCTGCCGCCTGGTAGCGCACGCACGGGTCACCGTGTCGTTGCGCCGAAGACCGTCCGCTTTGCGCGGGTCACCCGCGCCGGTCCTGCATCAGGCAGAGGTCGTACTCAACAAATGCCTGATCATCGTACGCAACCCTCGCGGATGATCCGCCCCCGCGTGCTTTGCGTCACAAGCGGCCCGACGAGGTCACCGTTCTCCCAGCCACGCGGCCAGCTTGCCGCCGCGGCCCACCGCCCGCAGCCGCTCTTCGGCGGCGTCCCGTACCGGATCGATCGCCACGACCAGCAATTCGTCGCCCCGTCGCAGGACAGTGGTCGGGAGCGGCACGAAGCTGGAGCCGTCACGCACGACCAGGGTGACGGCCGCGCCCGTCGGCAGCCGCAACTCGTTCACCTCGACCCCATGCATCCGGGAGCCCTTGGGGATGGTCAGCGACAGGAGGTGCCCCTGTACCCGTTCCAGGGGCGCCGATTCGATGCCCAGGTCGGCCGCGTCTGCGGGCGCCCCTTGGGCGAGCTGCAGTGAGCGTGCGGCCCACGGCAGCGTCGGCCCCTGCACCAGGGTGTAGATGATCACAAGAACGAACACGATGTTGAAGATCCGCTTGCTGTCGGCCACCCCGGACACCATCGGGATCGTGGCGAGCACAATGGGCACCGCACCCCGCAGCCCCGCCCAGGACATCAGCGCCTGCTCGCGCCAAGGCGTCCGGAAAGGCAGCAGGCTCAGCATCACCGAGACCGGGCGTGCCACGACGGTGAGGAACAGCCCGATGACGATCGCGGGCACCACGTCGTCGTACAGCTCGTGCGGCGTGACCAGCAGGCCGAGCAGAACAAAGAGCCCGATCTGCGCTATCCAGCCCAACCCCTCGGCAAAACCCCGTGTGGCGGGCCGGTGCGGCAGCTTGGCGTTGCCGAGGATGAGCGAGGCGAGGTACACGGCGAGGAAACCGGAACCGTGCGCCATGGCGCCGGCCGCGTAGGCACCCACCGCGATGGCCATCACGGCGATCGGGTAGAGCCCGGACGCGGGCAAGGCGACGTGCTTGAGGCTGTATGCGCCGAGCCACCCGACCGCGATGCCGATCGCCGCGCCGATGGCCAACTCCAGCGCCATCTCGCCGATCAGCTTGTACCAGTGGTCGACCGGCCCCGTGGTCGAGAAAGCCGCAACAAGGATGACGACAGGTGCGTCGTTGAACCCGGATTCCGCCTCCAGGACGCCGGTCACCCGTTTGGGAAGCGGGACGTTCCGCAGGACCGAGAAGACGGCTGCCGCGTCCGTGGACGACACCACCGCGCCGATGATCAGTGACTGCTGCCACCCCAGACCCGCCACAAAGTGCGCCGCGGCCGCTGTGATGAACACGCTCGCCAGGAGGCCGACCGTGGACAGCACCGCCGCGACCGGCACCACCGGCTTGATCTCGTGCCACTTCGTGCCCAGGCCGCCATCGGCCAGAATCACCACAAGTGCCGCATATCCGAGCACTTGGGTGAGCCGCACGTTGTCGAAGGTGAAGCCGAACACGCCGTCCTGGCCTATGGCGACACCGATGCCGACGTAGATCAGCAGGGTGGGCAGGCCGCTGCGCGAAGCGAGGCGCACGGCGACGACCGCGACCAGGAGCACGGCGGCGCCGATCAGCAGGATCTCGTTGAGGTGGTGGACAGTCAGGGCACCGGTCCTTTCAACTTCATTGCCTTATCTAATATTTTACCCTCCCTTGACATTCCCTGGTCCACCGCCCAGCGACCGGGCACCGTGTCCGGCGCCCACAACGTGTGCCCCTATGGTTGCCCTTGCACAACGAGCACCTGGATCACCGCCCTGCCCCCTCGAAGGACAGCGATGCCCGAACGGAAGAAGTCCCGCCGCGTACGCCTCATCGTCGTCGCGCTCGTGCTGCTGCTGGTGGGGGGGCTCGGCTACGGGTCGTACTGGACCGTCAGCACCGTTCGCGACTCCTTCCCGCAGACATCGGGATCGCTCAAGCTCAAGGGCCTCACGGCGCCGGTGGACGTCAAACGCGACGCCAACGGCATCCCGCAGATCTACGCCGACACCCCGGAGGACCTTTTCCGCGCCCAGGGCTTCGTCCAGGCGCAGGACCGCTTCTACGAGATGGACGTCCGCCGCCACCTCACCGCCGGCCGGCTGTCGGAGATGTTCGGCAAAGGGCAGGTCGAAACCGACGCCTTCCTGCGCACGCTCAACTGGCGAGGCACGGCGCAGTACGAGTACGACCACCTGCTCGACCCGAGCACCAAGCGGTACCTCCAGGCGTACACCGAGGGCGTCAACGCGTACCTGAAGGACCACAGCGGCGCCGCGCTCTCACTGGAGTACGCGGATCTGTCGCTGAGCCACAGCTACAAGCCGGGACTGTGGACGCCGGTCGACTCCGTCGCCTGGTTGAAGGCGATGGCGTGGGATCTGCGCGGCAACATGCAGGATGAGATCGACCGCACTCTGATGACCAGCCGCCTCAGCCAGGCGCAGATCAAGCAGCTTTACCCGGAGTATCCCTATAGTCGGAATTCTCCGATCGTCGACGACCCGGGCACGGTCAACACGGCCACCGGAAACTACGAGCCGTCCACGGCGACGAGCGGCAGCGTGCCGCAGGGGCTCAACAGCACGGTGACCGGCCAGCTCGCCGGGATTTCTCAGATCATCGACCAGATGCCGGCGCTGCTCGGGCCCAATGGCAGCGGCATCGGTTCCAACGCATGGGTCGTGTCCGGTACGTACACGACGACTGGCAAGCCGCTGCTGGCCAACGATCCGCACCTGGCGCCGGAGCTTCCGTCCGTCTGGTATCAGATGGGTCTGCACTGCCGCACGGTGAGTGCCTCCTGCCCGTACGACGTCGCCGGCTACACCTTCTCCGGGATGCCCGGTGTGGTGATCGGCCACAACCAGGACATTGCCTGGGGAATGACCAACATGGGCGCCGATGTCACCGACCTGTACCTCGAAAAGGTGACTGCGAACACGTACCTGTACGACGGCAAGCAGCACCCGTTCATCACCCGCCAGGAGACGATCAAGGTTGCCGGCGGCAAGCCCCGTACGATCACCGTTCGCGAGACCAACAACGGCCCGGTGATCTCCGACCGCAGCGACGAGATCCGCCAGGTGGGGCAGGCCGCGCCGGTCACGAATTCGCCGGGTGGCGTCAGTAGCGGTTACGCGGTCTCCCTGAAGTGGACGGCGCTTACCTCGTCGAAGACCATGGACGCCGTTTTCGAGTTGGACCGGGCGCGCGACTTCAAGGAGTTCCGCAACGCGGCCGCGGACTTCGCCGTGCCGTCGCAGAACCTCGTGTATGCCGACACCAAGGGGAACATCGGCTACCAGGCGTCGGGCATGATCCCGATCCGCGCCAAGGGCGTCGACGGTACGTACCCGGTGCCGGGCTGGGACTCGCGCTACGCGTGGAAGGATACGGCCGTCCCGTTCAAGTCGCTGCCGTGGGAGCTCAACCCCACGCGCGGCTACATCGTCACCGCCAACCAGGCCGTCATCGACCAGAGCAAATACCCGTACCTGCTGACGAGCGACTGGGACTACGGCACCCGCAGTCAGCGCATCGAGAGCCTCATCCAGTCGAAGATCCAGGACAACGGCAAGATCTCGATGGACGACATGCAGTCGATGCAGAACGACGACAGCAGCGAGATCGCCAAGCTCCTGGTGCCCTACCTCCTGAAGATCAACATAACGAACGACAAGGGCGACTACGTCCGTCAGGCGCAACAGCTGCTCGAGGGCTGGGACAAGAACCAGGACTCCGACTCGGCCGCCGCAGCGTACTTCAACGCGGTGTGGCGCAACGTCCTCAAGCTCGCCTTCGGTAACAAGCTGCCCAAGGAACTACGCCCCAAGGGCCAGTGCCTGCGCGTGCCGCCGGCCGGGCAGACCGGCCCCGTGGACAACCTGGACGGCAGCGGCGGCACGGTCCAGGAGTGCGGCGAGCGCGATCCCGACATGGCCCAGCCCGACGGAAGCGACCGCTGGTTCGAGGTGGTCCGCAACATCCTCCCGGACCAGAACAACCCCTGGTGGACCATGTCCACCACCGCCTTCTTCAGCGGCGACCCGAACAAGGCCCACCACAGCAGCCGCGACCAGTTGCTGGAGCAGGCCATGAAGGACGCGCGCTACGAGCTGACCGCCAAGCTCGGCAAGGACATCAACACCTGGAGTTGGGGCCGGCTGCACAAGCTGACCCTGAAGAATCAGACGCTGGGCACCGACGGATCGAGCATCGTCAAGTGGCTGCTCAACCGCGGCCCCTGGCAGCTCAGCGGCGGTGAGGCGGCCGTTGACGCGGCCGGCTGGGACGCGGCCGGCGGCTACGACGTGATCTGGGTGCCGTCCATGCGTATGATCGTCAACCTCCAGGACTTCGACAAGTCCCGCTGGATCAACCTCACCGGGGCGTCGGGCCACGCGTACAACGCGCACTACACCGACCAGACCAGCAAGTGGGCGAACGGTGAGCTACTGCCGTGGTACTTCTCCGACGCCCAGGTCGACAAGGCGGCGAAGCAGAAGATGGCGCTGACCCCATGAGCGCCTGAAACCGGGCTCCATGGACGCGGGAATCGAAACCGACGCCCAGGTGACGGACAACAGTCACCCTCCGAAGTGACGTACTCCCTCAGGAGTGATCACGGCGTCCACGAGGTGGTCGTGCGGTTCCCGCGGAACCGTGTCGACCGCCTCGTGCGCGTACAGCAGCACCACGAGCACGGGATGCGCGTCCGCAGCCTGTAGGCGCGCCAGCACCCGGTCGTACGAGCCTCCACCGCGCCCCAGTCGCACACCGTGTACGTCCACGGCCAGGCCGGGCAGCAGTACAGCGTCGGCTGCGGTGACGGCCTGCGGGCCGAGTCGTTCCCCGGTGGGCTCGATCAGGCCACGGGAGGTGCGTTCCAGGGCGGCGGGGCCGCGGTATTCGGCCCAGTCCAGGTCGTTGTCGGGCAGCAGGACAGGCAGCAACACGCGGGTGCCGGCCTGGCGCATGGCCTCGACGATCTCGTGTGTCCCGGGCTCCGTGCCGATGGACATGTACGCAGCAACCGTCCCGTGGCTTGCCAGCACCGCCAGGTCACGTACTCTCTTCCCCAGTGCCGCGCTCGCCGCCTCGCGTTCACCGGCAGTCAACCCGCGCCGGACCTTCAGGAGCTGCGCTCGCAACTCCGCCTTCTGTGCTCGGGTTCGGCTCATACCACGCACAATCGTCACCTATCAGCCATAAGCAAACTGTTCTTCACCTTCTGCACATACTCGGCCGCTATGGTGCCCGCCATGACGCACTCACGTACACGGATCAACAAGGCTGTCATCCCCGCGGCCGGCCTCGGCACGCGCTTCCTGCCTGCCACCAAGGCGACGCCCAAGGAGATGCTTCCGGTTGTCGACAAACCGGCAATCCAGTACGTGGTGGAGGAAGCCGTGTCCGCGCGGCTGTCGGATGTTCTGATGATCACCGGCCGCAACAAGCGTGCCCTTGAAGACCACTTCGACCGCAACTACGAGCTGGAAGAGGCACTCACCCGCAAGGGTGACGAATCCCGCCTCGCCCGCGTGCGTGAGTCCAGCGACCTCGCCACGATGCACTACGTCCGCCAGGGCGACCCCAAGGGCCTCGGTCACGCGGTCCTGTGCGCCGAGCCGCACGTAGGCGACCAGCCCTTCGCCGTACTCCTGGGCGACGACCTCATCGACCCCCGCGACCCGCTGCTCCCGCGCATGATCGATGTCCAGGAGCAGTACGGCGGCAGCGTCATCGCGCTCATGGAGGTCGATCCCGCGCACATCCACCTCTACGGGTCGGCCGCCATAATCCCGACCGCCGACCAGGACGTGGTGCGCGTCACCGACCTCGTCGAGAAGCCCGAGCCCGGGCAGGCGCCTTCGGCGTACGCCGTCATCGGCCGCTACGTCCTCGACCCCGCGGTGTTCGAGGCGATCAAGAAGACCGAGCCCGGCAGGAACGGTGAGATTCAGCTCACCGACGCCCTGCGCGAGCTCTCCGGCCGCAACGACAACGGCGGCCCGGTACACGGCGTGGTCTTCAGCGGTCGGCGGTACGACACCGGCGACCGAGGTGACTATCTGCGTGCGATTGTCCGACTGGCATGCGAACGTGATGACCTGGGCCCGGATTTCCGGACCTGGCTGCGTTCGTATGTCAATGAGGAGATGCAAGAGTGAGTCACGGCGCCGACCGCGTGTGGTCCGTCACAGAACACCTGCAGAGCATCCTGGGGCAGCTGGCCCCACTGGAGCCGATCGAGCTGCAACTGCTCGACGCACAAGGGTGCGTACTGGTCGAGGACGTGACAGTGCCGGTGGCGCTTCCACCCTTCGAGAACAGCTCCATGGACGGATACGCCGTACGGGTCGCCGACGTGGCTTCGGCGACCCAGGAGCACCCTGCCGTCCTCGACGTGATCGGCGACGTGGCGGCCGGCAGCGGTGAGCCGCCGCTCGTCGGTCCCGGCCAGGCCGCCAGGATCATGACGGGCGCGCCGCTGCCGCCCGGCGCAGAGGCCGTCGTTCCCGTCGAGTGGACCGACGGCGGCACCGGCGGCGGCCCGGCCACCGCCATGAGCCCGCGCAGCACCGATCCGGCGGGGGCCGGCGGCGAGGTACGGGTGCACCGGCCCGCGGAGGCGCGGCAGTTCGTACGGGCCCGCGGCAGTGACGCGGCCGTCGGCGAGATGGCGCTGGCTGCCGGTACCGTCCTCGGGCCCCCGCAGATCGGCCTCCTGGCGGCGATCGGCCTCGGCACGGTCACGGTACGGCCGCGCCCGCGCGTCGTGGTGCTCTCCACCGGCAGCGAACTCGTGCAGCCCGGTGACGCGCTCGCCCCAGGCCGCATCTTCGACTCCAACAGCTTCGCGCTCACTGCCGCCGCCCGTGCCGCGGGCGCCATCGCCTTCCGGGTCGGCGCCGTCACCGACGAGGTCGAGACCCTGCGCGACACCATCGAGGACCAGCTCATCCGCGCCGATGTCGTCGTCACCAGCGGTGGCGTCAGCGTGGGAGCCTACGACGTCGTGAAGGAGGCGCTGTCCACGCTCGGGGGGTCCTTCGAACAGGAGGCTGGGGACAGTGGCGGGTTCGTGGACTTCCGGCGGCTCGCCATGCAGCCGGGCAAGCCGCAGGGGTTCGGCCGCATCGGCCCGGACCGGACGCCCCTTTTCGCGCTGCCCGGGAATCCGGTGAGCGCGTACGTTTCCTTCGAGCTGTTCGTACGGCCGGCGATCCGCACGCTCATGGGGTCGGCCGACATCCACCGGGAAGTCGTACGAGCCGTGTGCGGTGGCGGCATCGAACGGTCACCTGCGGGCAAGCGGCAATACTTGCGCGGGCATTACGACCGTACGACCGGTACGGTCACCCCTGTGGGTGGCGCGGGCTCGCACCTGGTGAAGGCACTTGCGCATGCCGACGCGCTGATTGTCGTACCGGAAACCGACACCTCTGTTGCGGCCGGGGCCGAGGTGGACGTCATCCTGCTGGACCAGTAGCGCGGTCACCCGTCCCAGGACCGGCGGGGCAGGCATCCCAACGTGCCGGTACGGTGTCTGCCCAAGAGACCGCACCGGGAGAACGATGAGCAGCGCTCAGCATCACCTCACCCACCTCGACGAGGCCGGCGCCGCACGCATGGTCGACGTCTCCGGGAAGGACGTCACCGCGCGTACGGCCAGAGCGACGGGTCGTGTCCTGGTCACCCCGCGCGTGATCGAGCTGCTGCGCGGCGAGGGCGTCCCCAAAGGCGACGCCCTGGCCACCGCCCGGATCGCCGGCATCATGGGTGCCAAGCGCACCCCCGACCTGATTCCGCTGTGCCACCCCTTGGCGCTGTCCGGGGTCAGCGTCGACCTTGCCGTTACCGACGATGCCGTCGAAATCACCGCCACGGTGAAGACGACCGACCGTACCGGCGTGGAAATGGAAGCGCTCACAGCCGTCAGCGTCGCCGCGCTCGCCGTCGTCGACATGGTGAAGGCGGTCGACAAGGGAGCGGTCATCACCGACGTACGGGTCGAGGAGAAGACCGGCGGCAAATCCGGCACCTGGCGTCGGGCATGACCGGCTCGACGACAATGCGGGCGCTCGCCGTCACGGCTTCCAACCGAGCGGCGGCAGGGGTGTACGAGGACCGCGGCGGCCCGCTGATCGTCGCCGCTCTGGAGAAGCTCGGCTTCGCGGTGGACGGACCCAGGGTCGTGCCCGACGGCGAGCCCGTACGGGAGGTGCTGCGCGAGGCGGTGGCCGCCGGATACGACCTCGTGGTCACCACTGGCGGTACCGGTATCTCGCCGACGGACCGCACCCCGGAGGTCACCCGGGACGTGCTGGACTACGAGATCCCCGGCATCGCGGAGGCGATCCGCGCCGCCGGGCGCGAGAAGGTGCCCACAGCCGCGCTGTCCCGTGGCGTCGCGGGGGTCAGTGGACGCACTCTTGTGGTGAACCTCCCGGGTTCGACCGGAGGAGTGAAGGACGGCCTGGCCGTGCTCGCCCTTCTGGCCGTACACGCCGTCGACCAGATCCGCGGCGGCGATCACCCGAACGAGAAAGCAGATGATCAGCGGGCTGACCGCCCGCACGATCACCCGAACGAGCGAACTGGTGATCACTCCAGTGACCACCGCACAAAGGACCATCCGAATGATTCCGCGATGGGGAGACCGAGCTGAACGGGTCCTGGCCGGCTGAGCTGGTGGACGGTGACATCACCCTCCGCCCGATCCGGATGCGTGATCAGCGCGCATGGCGCGAGGTCAACCGCCGCAACCGCGAGTGGTTGCGGCCGTGGGAGGCCACCGTGCCGCCCGCTCCCCCCGGTCATGTGGCCCAGCGCCCGACATACCGTCAAATGGTGCGACACCTGCGCCGGGAGGCCAACGCCGGCCGCATGCTGCCGTTCGTCATCGAGTACCAGGGACGGCTGGCCGGTCAACTCACCGTTGCGGGAATCACCTGGGGCTCGATGTGCTCGGCGCACATCGGCTACTGGGTCGACGAGGCCGTCGCCGGCCGCGGCGTGATGCCCACCTGCGTCGCGCTCGCCGTGGACCACTGCTTCCGTCGCGTCGGGTTGCACCGGATCGAGGTCTGCATTCGCCCCGAGAACGCCCCCAGCCGCCGGGTGGCGGAGAAACTCGGCTTCCGCGAGGAAGGGCTGCGCCCGCGCTATCTGCATATCGACGGCGGTTGGCGGGACCACCTCGTCTACGCCCTCACCGCCGAGGAGGTGCCGGAGGGCCTGCTGCACCGCTGGCACCAGGCAGGCACACAGCGCACCACGTAAATAAAACCTTTGTTCGAAAAATAGCTTCGATCGCAAAAAATTCTCGGCATATCAGCCAGATCGTGCGACACACCGAGCCAAATTCCGGATGGCGTGTCTCGATCACCCCTACCGTGTAGCGGGTGAGCAGTAGTGGCCTCATTTACGCAGTCATCGTCGGGGCCTGGGCTGCCTACTTGGTGCCGATGTGGCTCCGTAGGCAGGACGAACTCAACGAAGCGCGTCCGACGGAACGCTTCAGCACCGCCATCCGGCTCCTGTCCGGACGGGCGGCGATGGAGCGGCGCGTCGCGAAAGCGCGGGGTGAGGCCGTCGATCCCGAGACCGACATGGATGCGGACGACATCGACCTGGCCGGTTCCGTGGACGTCCGCGGCCTCGCCGTGCCCGTCACCGAGGTGCGGCCCGCCGCTCCACGCCCCGCGCAGCCTGCGGCGGCCACTCCGGCCGGCACGCACGCACCGAATCCGCGCGCCAGGGTACTGGCGCGCCGGCGGCGAACCACGACGCTACTGTTCCTCGCCTTCACCATCGGCGCCATTGCCGCGGCCGTCGGCGGCGTTGCGCTCCTCTGGGCGCCTGCCGTCCCCGCTGTCCTGCTCACCCTGTACATCGGCCAGATGCGCCGCCAGGAACGTCGCCGCTACGAGGTACGGCTCGATCAGCGCCAGGCAGCCGAAGCCGCACGACGACTTCGCGCGCGCCAGGCCGAGGAGCCCGCTCCCGCCCCGCGCCCGGAGCGCGAGCGCCCAGTGCCCCCGCACGCCGCCTCCGCGTCTCCGGCGCCGAAGCCCGCACCTTCTCCGCGTACCGCGGACCGGCGCGCTCTGGTCGAGCAGACCGACCACGCGGAGTGGGTCGATCAGCAGCGCGTCCAGCAGTCGGGCGACGACGGCTGGGAGCCCGTACCCGTGCCGCTGCCGACGTACGTCACGGCGCCCGTCGCTCCCCGTACCCCTGGCGGCGTCGATGCCGGCGCACCTGACACGTGGAGCTCCGCGCGCTCCGGTACGACTCCGACCGAGCCTTCCGCGCGTACGGAGCGACCCGAGCGGGCCCCTGAGCGTCCAGGCGGCCAGCAGCCCCCCGTCAAGCGCCCGCGCAGCGCCCGAACGCCCTTGTTCGACCAGTACGCCGACCCCGACCGCCCCCGCGCCGCCAACGAGTGACCGCGGCCCCGCTGTCCGCCCCGGCCAGGCGGAATCGCGTTCACGATCACCGTCGCCGGGGTGCTAGAGTCTTCCTCGTTGCAAGGGCCTGTGGCGCAGTCCGGTAGCGCACCTCGTTCGCATCGAGGGGGTCAGGGGTTCGAATCCCCTCAGGTCCACACCTTGTTCGGTTCTTTTGAGCCATTCAGGCTTGAACAACAGATCCTGCCGGTCATCACGATCTGGCGGGATTTTTGTTTTCCCCTGGCTCCTGTCGCTGCGGGCGGGCACCTTGGTGCTTGCCTGTCTCTGAACGCGGATTCGGACACCAAGGCGCCGCCGTCTTGTGTACACACGGCGGCTGAGCTGGTCATGTGACCTGAAGCACACTCCCAGGTGGCTGGAAATAATCAGACCCTCTCAAGAGCTTGAGCTTTCAAGATTCTTCTGAGGGGGTCACACCCATGACGGTTGACGCAGTCCCGGCGCCCAGCGCCGGAATCCGAACGAAGGTGCGCGTGCCGCTCAGGTTCCCCGACGGGTGGGGCACCACCGCCGACGTGTTCACCTTCAACGGGCTTGCGGACGGCAAGGAGCACCTTGCGCTCGGGCTCGGCGACTACGCCAACGCCGACGTGCCGTTGGTCAGGCCGCACTCGGAGTGCATGACGGGCGACGTCTTCGGTTCCGAGCGCTGCGACTGCGGCCCGCAGTTGCGCGAGGCGGTTGAACGTATTTCGCAGAGCGGCGGCTACCTGCTCTATCTGCGCCAGGAAGGCCGCGGCATCGGCCTTTACGCGAAACTCGACGCCTATGCGCTCCAGGACCAGGGGCTGGACACCTATGAGGCCAATGTGGCGCTCGGTCGTGGTGAGGACGAGCGTGACTACACCGCCGCCGCTCAGATGCTCACTGTCCTCGGTGCCCAGCGCATCCGGCTGCTCAGCAACAACCCCGACAAGGCCGCACAGCTGAGCGCCCTCGGCGTGAGCGTGGTCGAGCGGATCCCGACCGGTGTGCACATGTCAGCGGCCAATGTCCGCTACCTGCGCGCAAAGGTGGAGCGCACCGGCCACTCGCTGGCGTTGCCGGCCTGAGCCCAGGGTCGCCTCTGGCGCGAAGGGCCCCGGGAGCGGGGTCATGCGCAACGGAGGAACCCGGGTGCCGGGTCAGTGTCCTTTCCGTCGTCCATGCGCGGACACAGTCCGAACTGGCACACTTACGACGGGTGTGAACGCACCCGTACGGGTGAGCGATGCCGGTGTGCGTTTGACCGGGGTCTCATGCGGCTGGGCGGTGTGACGGACGTGACGTGAGCCACCACCGAAACGATGGCGTTTCGATGGCGGGCGCACTATTCTTCAGGTGTACGACATCGTTTCGATCGGCTGATGTCGGAGGCCCGAGGGGGGTCTCCGGATGAGGCCGGGGGCGTGCCCCGTCGTACGCAGTCGTTTGTCCGCATGACGACCAGCAGGACGGAGGACAGGACATGCCCACGGAGACGCCCGCCGCGCGCCGCACGCGCCTGACTCCCGAACGCGAGCAGGAGCTGTACGAGGCCGTGGTCGAGCTGCTGCGGGAGGTCGGCTACGAGGCGCTCACCATGGACGCCGTCGCCGCCCGGACGCGTTCCAGCAAGGCCACGCTCTACCGGCAGTGGAAGGGCAAGCCGGAACTGGTCGCCACTGCGCTGCGTCAGTGCAAGCCGGTGTCGGCCGCAACTATTGACACCGGTTCGCTCGCCGGGGACCTGCACGAGCTCGTCCGGGCGCACGACACGAACGAGACCAAACGCGATCAACAGTTGATGCGCGGGCTCGCCCACGCCGCGTTCCAGAACGAGGACTTGTTCCGGGCGCTGCGTGAACTGCTCGTCGAGCCGGAGCTGGAGAGTTTCCGCACCCTGGTGCGGCGTGCCGTGGACCGCGGTGAACTGGCCGCCGACAACCCCGCGAGCGAATTCCTTCCGCACATGCTCTTCGGGGGTGCCTTCGCCCGGTCCGTCATCGAGGGTGTCGACCCGGACCCGGAGTACAACCACCGTTACCTCGACGCGGTGGTCATTCCGGCGCTCGGCCTCTCGTAACTCCCGCCCACCTGGGCGTCGCCTATTACCACCCGTGCCGCCGTGCGCCCTTGTTGTCGGCGACGCCGCTGGCGGGTGTCAATGGCGTGATCCGGCGCCGGAGAGGGGCGGATGAGATATCGGGCCCAGTGGTTCCATTTCCGTTTTCACGATTCTGCAAAAGATGACGAGCGGCAGGGTCTATTACTCGCCGAAGACGGGCCGTTAACCTTGCCGTCGATCGCCATACACCGTTGCGTACTGACCATCCGAATAACATGTGGTGACATCAAGGGAATCATGTGCACCGGGGGAAACCGATGGCGCCGAAGACATTTCCCCCGGGCGCTGTCGCGCGACTGCGCGCGGCCCTGCTGGCGGCCTGCGTCACTGCGGTCACCTTCTGCGCCGGGGACGCGATAGCACGGCAGTATCCCTTCGGATTCCGCACCCGTGACGTCAACGACCTCGGCAACCAGTTCGTCCCGTTCCACGCCCACCTGTGGGACCTACTGCACGGCAAGGCCGACGGCGGCATCCTGCTCAACTGGCAGTCGGGCTACGGCACCAGTTTCCTGCCGGACCTGGGAACGTACGTCTCCAGCCCGTTCGCCCTCCTCGTCGGCCTCTTCCCGCGTGATCAGATCGACCTTGCCGTCTACGTCATCACCGTCCTGAAGACGGCTTCCGCGGCCGCCGCGATGGCCTGCCTGTTGCTGGCGCTGCGTCCCGGACGGTGGTGGGCGGCTGGCCTCCTCGGCACCTCCTACGCGCTGTGCGGCTGGACGCTGATGCAGGCGTCGTACAACCCCATGTGGCTGGACGGGCTGATCGCGTTCCCGATGCTGTGCATGGTCGGCGAATGGGCGCGGCAGAGGCGGCGGCCGGTGCTGTCCGTGGTGGTCGTCGCCTTGTGGTGGACCGCCAACTTCTACACCGCATACATGGCCACCATGGGGGCGGCTTTGGTGCTGATCGCGCGCCTGATCACCGACACCGAATCCGGGGCGACGGTGTGGGAGAAGCTGTTCGCGGTCGGCCGGGCTGCCATCAGTGTCGTCCTGGGCATCGGGCTGACCGCGCCATTGCTGCTCACCATCGTCAAGGGCACCAAGCTGGCGTACCCCGGCCTGGTGCGTGATTTCCAGCCGGTCAACGGTTCCGACCTGCTGATACGACTGCTGCCCGGCACATATGGGTTCTCCACGCCGTCGATGTACGTCGACGCCGCCGCTCTGCTGCTCGCCTTTGCGCTGCCTTTCCACCCGCAGGTGCCGCGACGCACTCGCGTCGTGTGGTCGGTGATGGTGGTGGCGGTGGCCGCGTCGTTCGACTGGAAACCGACGCATCTGCTGTGGCACGCCTTCACGACGCCCAATGGCAGCCCGTACCGGCAGACGTTCGTCTTCAGCGGGATGCTGGTGATTGCCGCCTGGTTCGCGGTCGCCCATGGGCTGCCCAGCCCGCGGCAGATCGGTGGGGCCGCCGGTGTGCTGGTCGCTGTCGTCGCGGTTGCCGTACTGACCGCCGACAAGGGGCTGGCGGGTCCCGGGGCGTATCCCGGAGTGGCACTCGGGCTGGCCGCGAGCGCTGGGGCCCTGCTTCTGCTGCGGCGTTCCGAGCGCCTGGGTCGTGCGGCGCCCGCCGCAATAGCGATCGGTGTGCTTCTGGTCACCCAGATGGGGCAGTCCGCACTCAGCAACGCCTGGATGGACCGCAAGCGGGTCGCCGCCTTCGACAAGTACCCCGTGTGGGGGAAGCGCCAGACGTGGCAGCGGCAGCAGATCGAGACGGCCGACGCGTGGCCGGACTACCGCACGGACCCTGGACGCGAGCAGACCGTCGGCAACGACCCATTGGCTGTCGGCGGCCAGGGCGCGCAGTACTACAGCAGCCTGACGCCCGACATCTGGACAAACACGCTCGCCTCCTTGGGCGGCGGTTGGACGTCGCGCGGTCGGTCCCTGCAGAGCCTGGACAACCCCGTAACCGACATCCTGTTCTCGGTGGGCGCCCGGCTGCATTCGGTGCCCGGACCGAACCGCAAGGACGCCGTGCCCGAGACCGCGCCTCCGACCGTCACACGGGAGCAGGTGCCGCCGCTGGTCACCGTGCACGAGAAGGCGCCCGCAGCCGCGTACGGGGTGTCGCCGTACACCAATCAGCAACTGCTGCTGGGCTCCCGCGTCTACACGCCGGGCAAGATGCGGCTGTTGGATCCCCAGGGGCACCTGCTGCACCCAGATGCCTTGGGGCACTACGCCGTGACCGGTACCGTCGGCGACGCCCAGGGCAGCACCTACAAGGTGGAGTCCTCCTGCCCGGCTGGCACCCGGATCTACTTCTGGGCGCCCTATGCGACGGCTGACGTCCACCTGACGGGGCACCAGCAGGTGAAGTACATCGGCAGCTATCCCACGCACCGGGCCGTGGTGCAGCAACTCGGTACGGCCTCGCGGCACCGGAAATTCACCGCCTGGGTGCGGGTGTACGAGCCCGGAACGCTCAACGCGCTCGGTGTCGGCTGCCTGGACATGCGGCGGCTCGCTGCGGCGGAACGGCGGCTCGCGGCGGGAGCGGCCACCCAGGTGCACGTCACCGACGACGGGATCAGCGCGCAGTTGCCCGCCGGGTCCCGCGGTTACGCGGTGGTCGCCACACCCGACATCAGCGGGTGGAACTGCAGTACCACAGGTGGCGGTGCCTCGCGGCCGGCGCAGCCGTACCTGGGATTGCTGTCGGTGCCGCTGGACGGGCGCGCGACCGGCATCTCCTGCTCCTTCACGCCGCCAGGGCTGCGCGCCGGAGAGGCGATCGGCGGGGCGTCACTCGTCGGAGTGGCCGCCGTCGCGGCGTACACGTGGTGGCGCGGGCGGCGGCTTACCCGGAATGGTGAATCGGAAGTGCCCGAGGAAGAGAAAGAGATGACCGTGGGCACGGCGATGGCGGACCATCCGGTGGTGTGAGTCGCGCGGCGCCCCATTGACGTACGGATGAGGGTGATGTGCGCGGCGTCGACTTGACGTCCGGTCACCCTTACGGTGCCCGGCGCAGAGGGTGATGCGCCGGGCGGGCGTCGCTTGGTGTCAGACCAGCACCGGCTGCTGGGCGCCGCTTTCGAAGGCAAGCAGCCACCGCTTGCGCTCGATGCCGCCGCCGTAGCCGGTCATGCTGCCGTTGGAGCCGATCACCCGGTGGCAGGGCACGACGATGCTGATCGGATTGCGGCCGTTGGCCAGCCCCACCGCACGGGAGGCGTTCGGCTGCCCGATGGCCTCGGCGAGTTCGCCGTACGTGACTGTCTCGCCGTACGGGATGTCGCACAGCGCCGCCCACACCCGCTGGCGGAAGGGAGTGCCCGCCATGGCCAGGCCGAGGTCGAAGTCGGTGCGCTCGCCGGCGAAGTACGCAGCGAGTTGCTCGGTGGCCTCGGCGAAGACCGGCAGCGTGTCGTCGCGCGGCCCGAAGGTCTCCTGGGCCGGCCGGTGCCGCTGATCGGTCATGTAGAGACCGGCGAGCGCGCCGTCGCGCGCCACCAGGGTGAGCGGAGCGCAAGGGCTGTCCACAACGGTGTGGACGGTGGTCGTCATCGTGACGTGCCTTTCATCGGTTCGGTAATGCGTGGTCGGGGGTGCGTGGTCGGTCATCCGCAGCCATTGCCGCGGTCAGCGAGTGGCAGCCATTGGTGCGGGTTGGATCGCGGGTGGGGTGTCGTCGCGGGGCATCACGTTGATCGGATGGTCGGCCGTTGCCCACAGGTATTGCGTCGCGTAAGCGCGCCATGGCTGCCAGGCGTCGGCGTGCCGGGTCAATGCCGCAGGGGTGGACGGCAGGCCCAGGTCGCGTGCGGCGTACCGTACGCCGAGGTCGGTGGGCAGGAAGGCGTCGGGGTCGCCGAGGGCGCGCATGGCGATGGTCTCGACCGTCCAGGGGCCGAAGCCCGGCAGGGCGGCGAGCTGCGTCCGCGCCTGCTGCCAGTCGCTGCCGACGTCAAGGTCGAGTGCGCCGTCGGTCAGGGCGTGCAGCAGGGCGGCCAGGGTGGCGCGCCGGGTTCGCGGCATGGCGAGCTGTTCCGGGTCGTGTGCCGCCAGCGCTTCGGGTGAGGGAAACACGTGGGTGAGGTTGCCACCCGGATCGGTGATGGGCTCGCCGTGAGCGCGTACCAGGCGGCCGGCGTGGGTACGTGCGGCGGCTGTCGAGATCTGCTGGCCGAGCACGGCCCGGACCGCGAATTCCGGGCCGTCCGCGACCCTGGGCACCCGGCGGCCGGGCGCCTTGGCGACGAGCGGTGCCAGTACCGGCTCCTCGGACAGCAGCGAGTCCACGGCGACCGGGTCCGCGTCCAGGTCGAGCAGACGGCGGCAGCGGCTGATCGCCTGGGTCAGGTCGCGCCAGTCGGTCAGCCACAGCCGACACGCGACGTGATCGGGTTCCGGGCGCAGGGCGACGATGCCGGTGCCGTTCGGCAGGCGCAGCGTGCGCCGGTACGCGCCGTCGTGCCACTCCTCGACGCCCGGGACGGCGGTCGCCACCAGGTGCCCGAAAAGGTTGTCGGGGGTCAGCGGTCGGCGGAAGGGGAGCCGCAGTGACAGCGCGCCACTGGTGGCTGCCGGGCGGCCCTTGGCGACGCGGGCCCGAAGGTCGCCGGGAGAGAGGGCGAAGACCTCCCGGACAGTGTCGTTGAAGGCGCGGATGCTGGCGAAGCCGGCGGCGAACGCGATCTCGCTCATCGGGAGCGTGGTGGTCTCGATCAGCAACCGGGCAGTCTGCGCCCGCTGGGCCCTCGCCAGGGCGAGCGGCCCTGCGCCCAGCTCCGCGAGCACCTGGCGCTCGATGTGGCGCGCGCTGTAGCCGAGGCGGGCGGCCAGGCCCGGCACTCCTTCACGGTCCACCACACCGTCGGCGATCAGTCGCATGGCGCGCGCGACGAGGTCGGCGCGCTCGTTCCACTGCGGGGAGCCGGGGGTGGCGTCCGGGCGGCAGCGTTTGCAGGCGCGGAAGCCCGCCTGCTGGGCGGCTGCCGCGCTCGGGTAGAACGTCATGTTCTGCGGCTTGGGCGGCACGACCGGACAGCTCGGGCGGCAGTAGATGCGGGTGGTCAGCACCGCGGTGAAGAACCATCCGTCGAAACGGGCGTCCTTGGACTGCACGGCACGCACGCAGGCGTCGAAGTCACTGTGCACCCCACCAGCATCGGCCACGTCAGGCGGCCGGTCTGGCAGGAATCCGACATGGAGGTCGGCCGCCGCGTGTTGGTTCCGTACGGTGCCGGCCGGAGGGGGCGTGCGCCGACGTTCGGGTGTACAGGTGCCTCGGGGCGCACGCCGGAATCCGTACCGGCGTGCGCCATACCGTGTGCCGCTTCCCGCTGCCCCCGCAGCTACCTGCTTCCGCGGTGCCGGCGTGCTGGGGTCGGGCGGGGTTCCCGGTGGCCGTCGCCTAGTCGCTGACCTGGCTGGTGGGCACGTACTCCAGGTCCTGGTACTCCGGGTGCTTCTCCAGCCAGCCCTTGATGAAGGGGCAGATGGCCAGCACGCGCAGTCCTCGGTCCCGGGCGTCGTCCAGGGCGGCGCGGGCCAGCGTGGATCCGATGCCGCGACCTTCGAAGGCGTCACCGACCTCGGTGTGGACGAAGGCGATGATCTCCGGGGTGCGGATGTACGCCGCCACGCCCGCCACGGTGTCGCCGATCCGGGCCTCGTAGCGGTGGTCGTCGGGGACGTCGGTGACGGCGACCTGCTCCGCCGCGGTCACGACCGGTAGCCCTCGATGGTGGACGAGGGGCGCACGCGCGCGGTGCCCGGGTCCTCACCGGCCTCCAGCAGGGCGCGGCGCTGGCGGAGCAGGTCCCAGCACTGGTCGAGCTCGCGTTCCAGGGCGTCGAGCCGCTCGCGTTCGGTGGAGCCGTCGATGCCGCCGTTGGCGAGGAGGTCGCGCAGGGCCTTCTCGTCGGCGACCATCTGGTTGATCCGGCCGAGTATGGCGTGTTCGGCGCTGGCGTCATTGGGCTGTTGCACGAGTACCTCCCGATCGGTGTTACTGCTCCACTCTTGCAGGTCGCGGCACAGGATGCGCGATGCGGGTTGCGAGTGACCCGCGCCCTGGGACGCGGGGCCCCGGACGCTCAGTCTCCCCCGTTGTGCGGCGCCATGGGCGCGGGTTCGGTGTCCATCGGAGGCGGGGCCAGCTGCAGCCAGGCGTCGGCCTCGGCACGCATGCGGCGGTCCATGGCGAGCGACATCTCCGCGTCGACGACGTTCTTGGCCAGGGGGCGCAGCCGGTCCAGGGTGTCGGCGATGCGCTGGGCGCCGCCGGGCGGCAGGTCTTCGGGCGAGCCGAGCACGTGGTCCCTGATGACGTGGGCGAAAAGGTCCGCCATGGCGTCGACGTGCTCGCGTACGACGCGGCCGGCCGCGAGTACCGCGGACAGGGGGACGCCTTCGCGCACCAAGGCGGCTGAGGCGTCCAAGAGGCGGCGGCTGATGTGGACGACGTGCTCGCCGTCGACCGCGATGTAACCGATCTCCAGGGAGGCGGTGAGGCTGTCGGCGCTGACTTCCTCGCCGAAGTAATCGGCGAGCTCCTGGGGAGTGAGTCTTACCGGCGTCTCGTCGGACCACGGGGTGGTGAGGGCGCCCTCGAGGCCAAGGAGTTCCGCGACGCCGTCCAGGGTGCGGCCCTTCTCCCAGGCGGCGATCAACTCGGAGATGCCGCCCAGGGTGTGGCCGCGTTCCAGGAGGGCGGCGATGGTGCGCAGCCGGCCCAGGTGCTCCTCGGAGTACCAGGCGATACGTCCGTCGCGGCGCGGTGGCGGCAGCAGGCGGCGTTCCCGGTAGAAGCGCAGGGTCCTCACGGGGATGCCGGCCGCCGAGGCCAGCTCCTCCACCCGGTATTCCCGGTTCTCGTGAGGCTGGGTGCCGTTGTCGTCCACACGGCCAGCCTATGCGGTGGGCTGTGCGCCAGGTCACCGCCAGCGTGTCGGGAGGTGCGCCAACGCCGGGCCGGGGTGGCCTATGCGGTCGATTTCGGCACGCCCCCTACCGCTGGTAACCCATCTGCCCTACAGTCCATCGTGCCAGTGAATGCTGGCGCGGTTGATCGGGAAGGCGGTGCCATGGACGACGATCTCGAGCACGTGCGGGTGGCGGTGATCGGGTCCGGGTTCGGCGGTCTGGGGGCCGCCGCGCGGCTGCGACGGGAGGGGATCACCGATTTCGTCGTCCTGGAGCGCGCCGACGCCATCGGCGGCACCTGGCGCGACAACAGGTATCCCGGCTGCGCCTGCGACGTGCCGTCGTACCTCTACTCCTTTTCCTTTGCGCCCAATCCCGACTGGCCGCGGGCGTTCTCCGGCCAGGAGCACATCCGCGCCTACCTTGAAAGAGTGACTGACGTGTTCGGACTTCGTCCGCATGTGCGGTTCGGTGCCGAGGTGAAAGAGGTGCGCTGGGAGGGTGACGCGCGGCGCTGGCGGTTGACGACAACGGTCGGCGACCTGACTGCCGACGTGGTGGTCTCCGCGACCGGGGCGCTGTCCGACCCGAACATTCCCGACATCCCGGGGCTGGCGTCCTTCCCCGGGCGCGTCTTCCACTCCGCGCGCTGGGACCACGACTACGACCTGCGCGGCAAACGAGTCGCCATGGTCGGCACCGGAGCGTCGGCGATCCAGATCGTGCCCTCCATCCAGCCACAGGTGAAACGGCTGACAGTCATCCAGCGCACCCCGCCATGGGTGCTGCCGCGGGTGGACCGGCCGATAGGGGCCGCGGAACGGTGGCTGCACGCAAAGGTGCCGGCGACCGCGCGGGCGCGGCGCGGGCTGCTGTGGCTGATGCGGGAGTTCCAGGTGGGCGCCTTTGTGCGGCAGCCGCGGCTGATGAAGGCGGCCGAGCGGATCGCCCGCAGCCATCTGCGGCGCTCGGTGCCGGATCCGCAGCTAAGGGCGCGGCTGACGCCGGACTACACGATCGGGTGCAAGCGCATCCTGCTGTCGAACACCTACTATCCGGCGCTCGCACAGCCGAACACCGAGGTCGTCACCGCTGCGCTGACCGAAGTGCGCGGGTCGTCGGTGGTGACGGCGGATGGCACCGAGCGCGAGGTCGACGCGATTGTCTTCGGCACCGGCTTCCACGTCACCGACATGCCGATCAGTGAGCGGGTGTTCGGCGCAGACGGACGGAGCTTGGCCGAGCATTGGCGCGACGGTATGGCGGCGCTGCGGGGCTGTGCTGTCGACGGCTTCCCGAACCTGCTGTTCATCGTCGGGCCCAACACCGGCCTGGGGAACAGCTCGATGATCCTGATGATCGAGTCGTCGCTCAATTACATGGCCGATTACCTGCGCACACTGGAGCGCATGGGGGCGGCGGCGCTGGACGCCCGGCCCGAGGCGGTCACCGCCTGGAACGAGGAGTTGCAGCGGCGGCTCGCGCGCACAGTGTGGAACACGGGTGGCTGCCGGAGCTGGTACCTGGACGCGCGCGGCCGCAACACAACCGTTTGGCCGGGCACGACCACGGAATTCCGGCGGGCGACGCGGCAGGTGAACCTGTCGGAGTACGAGATACTGGTGGGCGCCGGCGACCGGGTGCGGACCCCGGAGGTGGTGTCGTGAGCCTCCCGTACGAGAAGGTGCCGGCGCTGCGGGAGCTGACCGCCGTGTCCGCAGACGGAACCCGGATACATGTCGAGGAGTACGGCCGGAGCGACGGCCCGACGGTCGTCCTGTCGCACGGATGGACCTGTTCCACGCTGTTCTGGGCGCCGGTGGTACGGCTGCTGGCCGACGGCCACCGGGTGATCGCGTACGACCAGCGCGGTCACGGCCGCAGTGGGGTACCGATCACCCGCAAGGGTTACAGCACCGAATGTCTGGCCGATGACCTGGAAGCCGTTATGGAGGCGACCGTTCCCGACGGTCAACGTGTGGTGCTCGCAGGTCACTCCATGGGGGGCATGACCATCATGGCGGCGTCGGGGCGGGCCGCCGTGCGTCGCCGTACGGCCGCCGTACTGCTGGCCAGCACCGGCAGCAGCCGGCTGCTCGGCGCCACCGAGGTGCTATCGCCGAGGTTGAGTTCACGCCGCCTACGGCGGTATCTCCACCGTCAACTCCTCGTGTCGCGCATGCCACTCGGACCGGTGACCGCGTTGTCCCGGGCGGCACTGAAGTACGGCGTCCTGGCGCCGGGCGCGTCACCCGAACAGGTGGCGTTCACCGCTCGCATCGTGCATGCGTGCCGGGCGGGGCAGCGGTCGGCGTGGGGAAGGATGCTCGCCGAGTTGGACATCGACGCCGAACTCGCCGCACTTGCCGCACCCACCGCCGTACTAGTGGGCACCGCAGACAAACTCACCCCTGCGGTGCACGCCCACCGCTTGGCTGACGCACTCCCGCACTGTGTCGGCCTGCACGAACTCCCGGGCCTGGGACACATGACGCCGATCGAGGACGCCCCCGCGGTGAGCGCCGTTGTACGGCAACTGGTCGCCGATCACCTGACAGGTGGCGAACGGGCGGTCGCCGGGGCAGGCGCAGAGAATCTCCGGCCGGCGGATCGTCGTACGCATGCGGTCACCGACGTCAACACGACGGCCGGTGCGGTCACCCGGGCCGCAGGAGAGGAGAAGAGCGCATGAGCGGAGCGGCGTTGGACGGCCGGGTCGCGGTGGTGACGGGCGCGGCCCGCGGGGTGGGCGCGCAACTGGCCCGCAGACTTTCCGCGCGCGGTGCCCGGGTGGCACTGGTCGGCCTGGAACCCGAAGAGATGAAGAAGGTGGCCGCGTCACTCGACGGCGAAGCCGTCACCTGGGCGGCTGATGTCACCGACCGGCAGGTGATGGCACGCGTCGCCGAGGAGGTCGTCGGGCGCTTCGGGCGGGTGGACGTGGTGGTGGCCAACGCGGGTGTGGCGACCGGGGGGACGTTCCTTGACGGTGATCCCGATGCCTTCGACCGGGTGATACACGTCAACCTGCTGGGCAGTACGGTCACCGCCCGGGTGTTCCTGCCTGCGCTGCTCGCCTCGCACGGCTACTTTTTGCAGATCGCATCGTTGGCCGCCATCACGCCCGCGCCCATGATGACGGCGTACTGCGCAAGCAAGTCGGGAGCGGAGGCGTTCGCGCACAGCCTGCGCGGCGAACTCGGTCACAAAGGCGTCGGTGTCGGCGTGGCGTACCTGAGTTGGACCGACACCGACATGGTGCGCGGCGCCGACGAGGACGAGGCGATGCGGCGGATGCGGGCGCGGCTGCCCTGGCCGGCCAACCGCACCTACGCCCTCGACCCGGCTGTGGAGCGGCTCGTGGACGGGATCGTCCGGCGATCGCCGCACGTGTACGCGCAGTGGTGGTTGCGCGGGATGCAGCCGGTGCGAGGGTTTCTGCCGTTGCTGCTCGGCGGAGCGCTCGCGCGGCGCGAAATGCGGCGAGCGGAACCGGAACTGGCGCGCGGCCTGGCGGTGCGCCGCGGTCTGGTGGGCCTGGGCGGGGCGGCCGATGAGTCGGCACGAACGTCGTCGCATCACGCTCCGTGACTGTAACTGGTCGCTGACCTGGGGTTATTGTCCCAGGATGCGACGGTCGTACCCGCATGTCACTCTTGTCGAGGCCCCATCCCCACCACTCCAGGAGGAGTAACCATGGGTGCTTACGACCAGATCGACGACCAGTCCCAGGAGCGCGGCGACCGGAGCCGTGAGGGCTCCGGGAAACGCCGCCGGGGCACGCCGGACGACAGCCAGCAGCGGATGGACGGCTCCGAGCGCTCCGTGCCGCGCGAGCGGCGTGAGCGCCCGTCCGGCCAGGGCGCCGACTCCGGCCGCGAGTCCGGCTCCGAATTCGACGAGCGCGCACAGCGCCGCTCCCAGCAGCGCATGCGCGACGCCGAGTCCGGCCGGGACGAGGGCGACTGGTCCTGACGCGGGCCTGACGCAAGCTTTGACTGAAGGCGGTGCCGTGACCGCCGGAACACCGTGACAGGGAAGGGGCGTCCCCCGGGGGCCGCCCCTTCACCCGTTCCCGGCACGGAACGGGTCAGACCTGCCGGGGCGGCAGCAACGGCCGGGAACGGTCGGGCCGGTGGGAGAGGTCGGGCGGGGCGGCGGCCGCGTGCTGCTCCAGCAGCGACAGCGCGGTGCGGACTGCGACCGCGAGTTGGCCGGGCCGGCCCTCGGCCCAGTCCACCGGGGTGCGCATGCTCTCGATGTCCGGCGCGACACCATGGTTCTCGACCGACCAGCCGTACGCGTCGAACCAGGCGGCGTTCATCGGCACCGTGATCACCGTTCCGTCGCCCAGGCGGTGGCGGCCGGTAACACCGACGACCCCGCCCCAGGTGCGCAGTCCCACCACCGGTCCCAGCCCCAGCAGTTTGAAGGCGGCGGTGATCATGTCGCCGTCCGAGGACGTCGCCTCGTCGGCGATGGCGACGACCGGGCCGCGCGGGGCACCGGAGGTGTACGAAACCGGCTGCGCGTTACGCGTCAGGTCCCAGCCCAGCACCGAACGGGTGAGTTTCTCGATGACGAGTTCACTGATGTTGCCGCCCGCGTTGCCGCGCACATCGACGATCAGGGCGTCGTAGGCGACCTCCTTGCGCAGGTCGCGGTTGAACTGCGCCCAGCCGGAGCCGCCGAGGTCGGGGATGTGCAGGTAGCCGCATCGCCCGCCGCTCAGGTGACGGACCACCATGCGGCGCCTGGCGACCCAGTGCTGGTAGCGCAGCGGCCGGTCGTCGGTGAGCGGCACCACGGCGACCCGGCGCGGCGGTCCGCCGTCACCGGACCGCGCGAAGGTCAGTTCCACCGTGGTACCGCCCGCGCCCGAAAGGAGCGGATACGGGCCCGCGTGCGGGTCCACCGGCCGACCGTCGACATGGGTGAGGACCGCGCCCTCCCGGATGCCGGTGCCGGCCAGCGGCGAACGCGCCCTGGAGTCCGACGACTCGCCCGGCAGGATCCGGATCACCTGCCAGGCGCCGTCCTTGGTGGGCCGGAAGTCCGCACCGAGCAGGCCGATGGGCCGCTGGTAGTGCGGCGGGCCCTCGTTGCGGCGGGCGGGCTGCACGTACGCGTGCGAAGTGCCGAGTTCACCCAGCACCTCGCGCAGCAGGTCGGCGAACTCGTCGGGGGTGGCGACCCGGTCCACCAGCGACCGGTACTGGTCCAGGACGGCCGGCCAGTCCACGCCGCACATGTCCGGCGCCCAGAAGTAGTCCCGGATCAGCCGCCCGGCCTCGGCGTACGACTGCCGCCACTCCGCGGCCGGTTCGACCTCGTGCAGGACGCGGCGCATGTCGACGTGCACGGCCGACTCCTCGTCGCCGCGCTCCGTGGCGGGTACGACCCCGAAGTCGCCCTCGTCGACCACGGCCAGTCGCAGGCCGTCGCCGCTGACCGCGTACCAGTCCATGTGGTGGACGAGTTCGGTGCGCCGGGAGCGGCCGAGGTGGAAGTACTCGAGGGTGGGGCGGGCGGAGGGGTCGGCGGGGTTGACGAAGGTCTCGCCCAGGGCGCCGGAAATCGGCCAGCGCAGCCACACCAGGCCGCCGGCGACCGGCTCCAGGGCGCTGTATTTGGAGGCGGGCACCGGGAAGGGGGTGACCCGGCTCGGCAGCCCCTCGGCCTCCACGACCACCGGGCCGCCGCCGGCGCCCTCGCCCGGGTCCAGGCCGGTGCCCACCGGGCTGCCCTCGACCCGCAGTGCGAAGGGGGAGGGGGTGGCCGAGTTGAGGGGCACCAGGTAGGGGCGGCAGCCCAGCGGGAAGGACAGGTCGCCGGTATGGACGTCGTAGACCGGGTCGAAGCCGCGCCAGGACAGGAACGCCAGGTAGCGGCCGTCGCGGGTGAACACCGGCTGCTCGTCCTCGAACCGGCCACTGGTGACGTCGATGATCGTACGGTCGGCCAGGCGCGCGATCCTGATGCAGCGCAGTGAGCGGCCCACCCCGGGCTGCGACCAGGTCAGCCAGGCCGAGTCGGGGGAGAAGGCCAGATCGCGGACCGGACCGTTGGTGGAGCGGACCAGTTCTATGACGCCGCCCGGTGTCGTGGCCACCGCGCCGGAAGCAGCGGCCTCTGTGGCGTTTTCCGTCGCCATGGTGTCGGGCGCGCCGGTGGCCTCCATGGCGTCGGCCGCGTTCCCCGCCTCTTTAGCCGCGGCCGGTCCGACCGAATCCGCCGCAGTGGCCGCGATCGCGCCCTCCTCGGTGTTGTCCAGCGACCCAGCCGGCTCCGGTTCGCCCTCATGCAGCCCCGTGGCGACCAGCAGCAGGCGCCCGTCGTGCGCCGCCACCGCGAGCGCGGAACCGTCCGGCGAGCAGACGAGCTCCAGGACCCGGCCCAGTTGCCCGACGGCCAGCCGCACCCGGGCGCCGTCCGCCTCAGCCGTTTCCGGCGCCGCGAACGCGTCGAACTCCTCGTACGCCCCCTGCCCGCCGCCCGGTGCTCCGGGCTGCGTCCCCTCGGTCAACCACTCCCGCTCCTCGGGCCGCGGCCCCCAGCGCGTCGCCCCGGCCGGTACGGGCACCGGCTGCGCGCCTTCCTCGCCGGGTACGGCTTCCGGGCCTCCCGCCGGCTCTCCCGTCCCGCCCGGCTCCTCCGCCGGGCCGCCGCTCGCAGCGCCCGGAGCTTCCGAGGCGCCGGAGCGCCCACCCGCGCCCGTCACGGCCCGGCTCACCGCCCGCGCGACGGCCTGCGACGCCCGCCCCGGCAGCGGGGCCAGCTCCACCCCGTCCTCGCCCTCGGCGTCCGTCACATAGGCGACGAGTCCGGTCTCGCCCACCATCACCGGCAGCCGCACGCGCGCGCCCGGCTCGTCGGCGATAGTGCGGGCGGGGCCGTCGCGGTGGGTGAGCCAGTACAGGCTGCCGCGGACGCACACCGCGCTCGCCCGGCCCGTCCGGTCCATGGCCAGCCCGTCCAGGTTGGCGGCGGCCGGCACCTGGTAGGGGCGGCGGCCGTTGCGCGGACCGCCGAGCCGTATTTCCAGCCGGCGCGATTGGGCGCCGGGCGCCAGGTCGTTCACCAGCCACAGGCCGCCGCCGCAGCCGTAGACCACCCGCTCGCCGTCGGTGGCGGCGTCACGGGCGTAGAAGTCGGCGTGATCGGTGTGCCGGCGCAGGTCAGTGCCGTCCGGGCGCACCGAGTACAGGTTGCCGATGCCCTCGTGGTCGGAGAGGAAGGCGATCCGCCCGGTGACGAACATCGGTGACGACAAGTGACCGCCGAGGTCCGCGACAAGGCGCTGCCCGTGCAGCCACAGGCGTCCGGTGGCCCCGCCGCGATAGCGCTTCCAGGCGAACGGCTCGTGCGGCGGGGTGCCGGTGAGCAGCAGGGTGCGGCGTTCGCCGTCCTCGGTGTCGTGCACCGCGATGTCGCTCACCGGCCCCCATGGCAGCGGCCCACCCGGACCGCCGTCCCGGGGCACGCTGTACGCCCAGGTGTGGTGGGCGAAGGGCTGGCCGTGCGAGGAGACGGCCAGCGCATGACCGTCCGGCGCCCAGGAGCAGACGCGGGTGTCGGCGCTGCCCCAGTACGTCAGCCGTCGCGGGGGAGCCCCGCCGTCCACCGGGACCAGGTAGACCTCCGGGTCGAGGCTGCGCCAGTTGGTGAAGGCGATCACCGTGCCGTCGGGCGAGAAGCGCGGCGGCCCCACCCGGGTACGGTCCGCCGTCACCCGCCAGGCGCGGCCCGGTGCCTTTTCCGGCGTCCCGAGGGGCGCCACCCAGATGTCGTCCTCGGCGGCGAAGCACAGGAGGTCGCCGGCCAGGTGCGGGAACCGGAGGTACGCGGCATCACTCACCTCTCCCATGGTTCGGTTCCCGGCGCCCATGGGCAACTTTTGTCCGGTTGTCCCACTTTTTACCGCTGTGCAGGCCGCGGCACGCGTTTCCCCGGCACGGTTGTCGCCGCCTCCGGCGGGCCGCGCCCATTGCGTCGGCGAACGCTTCTGCGACGACCTCCGTGACGCCCCCTGCTACGCCGTCGCCTCGGCCGCCGCCCGCCCCGCCGTACGTCCGGAGAACAGGCAGCCGCCGAGGAAGGTGCCCTCCAGGGAGCGGTAACCGTGCATCCCGCCGCCGCCGAAACCGGCCGCCTCACCCGCCGCGTACAGCCCCGGCAGCGGTTCGCCGCGCTCGGCGGTGCCCTCGGGGACCGGCCGCAGCACCCTGCCGGCGAGATCGGTCTCCAGGCCGCCGAGCGACTTGCGGGTCAGGATGTTCAGCCGCACCGCGATCAGCGGGCCCGCCTTGGGGTCGAGCAGCCGGTGCGGGGCGGCGGTGCGCATCAGCCGGTCACCGATGTAGGCGCGTGCCCCGCGTATGGCTGTGATCTGCAGGTCCTTGGCGTACGGGTTGGCGATCTCGCGGTCGCGCGCCTCGATCTCGCGGCGCAGTTCCGACTCGTCGATCAGGTCCTGGCCGGTGAGCGCGTTCATTCCGCGCACCAAGGCGCCGAGTTCGCGCTCGACCACGAAGTCGGCGCCATGGCGCTTGAAAGCCTCCACCGGCCCGGTCGCGCCCGGCAGTGCGCGCTTGAGCACCTCCCGCACGCTCTTGCCGGTCAGGTCCGGGTTCTGCTCGGAACCCGACAGCGCGAACTCCTTCTCGATGATCTTTTGCGTGAGCACGAACCAGGTGTATCCGTGGCCGGTCGACATGATGTGCTCCAGGGTGCCGAGCGTGTCGAACCCGGGGAAGTACGGCACCGGCAGCCGCCGGCCGGTCGCGTCCAGCCAGAGCGAGGACGGGCCGGGCAGGATGCGGATGCCGTGCCGGGCCCAGATCGGGTCCCAGTTCTCGATGCCCTCGGTGTAGTGCCACATGCGGTCACCGTTGACAAGGCTGGCGCCGGCCCGTTCGGCGACACCCAGCATCAGCCCGTCCACGTGCGCCGGAACCCCGGACAGCAGCTTGTCCGGCGGGGTGCCCAGCCGCTTGGGCCAGGCGGCCCGGACCAGTTCGTGGTTCCCGCCGATGCCGCCGCTGGTGACGATCACCGCTTGGGCGCGCAGCGCGAACTCCCCGGCCGGCTCCCGGGAACTGCCCTCGCCGCGGGCCGCGCCACTGGGCACCAGGATCTCGCCGGCCACGCCGTCCACGGCGCCGTCGGTGGTGGTCAGGGCGGTGACCCGGTGCCGGAAGCGCAACTCGACAAGGCCCCTTGCGGCGGCCTCGCGCACCCGCTGCTCGAACGGTGCGATCACCGCGGGGCCGGTCCCCCAGGTGATGTGAAAACGCGGCACCGAGTTGCCCGGGCCGGTGGCGAGCAAGCCGCCCCGCTCGGCCCAGTTGACCACGGCCAGCAGGCGGATCCCGCGTTCGCGCAGCCAGGCGCGTTTCTCGCCGGCCGCGAAGTCCAGGTAGGCGCGCGCCCATTGCCGCGGCCAGTGGTCCTCCGGCCGGTCGAAGCCGGCTGTGCCCAGCCAGTCCTGCCAGGCCAGTTCCGGGCTGTCCTTGATCCGCATCCGCCGCTGCTCGGGGGAGTCGACCAGGAACAGCCCGCCGAAGGACCAGAACGCCTGGCCGCCGAGCGACGCCTCCGGTTCCTGGTCCACCAGGATCACCTTGCGCCCCGCCGCCGCCAGTTCCGCGGTGGCCACCAGGCCGGCCAGCCCCGCGCCCACCACTATGACGTCCGCGTCCATTCCTACTCCCCGGTCAACCCGTCGGTAGCCACGTCAGGCGGCCACGTTACGCGCCCGGGCCACGCAGGTCAGCGGTCCGGACACGAGAGAACGCGGACCGGGCGGCGATGCCGGGTGCGCGCCACCGGGTGTCGCGTGCGCGCGTCACCTCGGCGGCCGACCGGCGCAATGGCGCCGCGCCGGGAAACACGGATGCCCGCGCCCATGGCGTCGGCCTAGGCTGACCCGCATGTCCAGCACTGCGCCCCGTGTCCGTTTCGCGCCCTCCCCGACCGGCATGTTCCATGTGGGCGGCGCGCGTTCCGCGCTCTACAACTGGGCGGTGGCCCGACAGTCCGGCGGCACCTTTGTGCTGCGGATCGAGGACACCGACGCGGCGCGCAACAAGCCCGAGTGGACGCAAGGGATCATCAGCGCGCTGGCCGCCATCGGCATCTCCGCGGCCGACCCCGCCTTCGAGGGGCCGTACTTCCAGTCCGCCCGCGGGGAGCGGCACCGCGCGGCGGCGCGTGAGCTGTACGGGGCGGGACGCGCGTACTACTGCGACTGCACCCGGGAGGACGTGGCCCGGCGCACCGGCTCGCAGCACTCCGGTTACGACGGGTACTGCCGCGACCGGGGCCTGTCGCCGGAGGCCGGGCGGGCGCTGCGCTTCCGTACCCCGGACGAGGGCGAGACGGTGGTGGTGGACCTGGTGCGCGGCACGCCCGCCTTCCCCAATGCCGCCATCGAGGACTTCGTGATCGCGCGCGGCGACGGCTCACCGGTGTTCCTGCTGGCCAACGTGGTGGACGACCTGGACGAGGGGATCACCGAGGTGATCCGCGGCGAGGAGCACCTGTCCAACACGCCCAAGCAGCAGTTGCTGTGGCAGGCGCTGGGCGCCCGGCCACCGCGCTGGGCGCACCTGCCGGTGATCGTCAACGACAGGCGGCAGAAGCTGTCCAAACGCCGCGACAAGGTGGCCCTGGAGGACTACCTCGCTGAGGGCTACCTGCCGGACGCGCTGGTGAACTACCTGATGCTGCTGGGCTGGGGGCCGGGCGGAGACCGCGAGATCATGCCGTGCGAGGAGCTGGAGCGGCTGTTCCGCATCGAGGACGTGACCGCCTCCTCGGCGTACTTCGACGTCCGCAAGCTCACGGCGTTCAACGGCGAGTACATCCGCGCCCTGCCGGAGGAGGAGTTCGCCGCCGCGTGCGCGCCCTGGCTGCGGGCGCCGCATGCGCCATGGGACCCGGCGGACTTCGATCCGGCGGCCTTCGCCGCCCTCGCGCCGCTCGCCCGGACCCGGGTCGCCGTCCTGTCCGAGATCACCGCCTACGTGGACTTCCTCTTCCTGCCCGAACCGGTCCACGACGACCCGTCCTGGGCCAAGGAGATGACCCCGGCCGCCGGGCAGTTGCTGGCCGACGCGCACGCCGTCTTCTCGGCGCTGGCTTCCTGGGAGCCGGACACCCTGAAGGCGGCGCTGGAGGGGGTCGCCACCGGCCACGGGTTGAAACTCGGCAAGGCCCAGGCACCGGTCCGGGTCGCCGCCATGGGCCGTACGGTGGGCCTGCCGCTGTTCGAGTCGCTGACCGTCCTCGGCCGGGACCGCACGCTCGCGCGTATCGCCGCGGCCAGGCAGAAACTCGCCGCAATGGAGGCGGGCGACGCAGGCTGAGCCGCGGTCAAAGCCGTCGCCATGGGCGCGGGTTGCGCCCGTACGCCACCGGTACGACCATGCGGCCCGGCCGTAGACTCCCGCTCCGGTGACGCTACGGCGGAGGCGGCGCAATGGTGACGTGCGACTCGCGACCCGTGACGGCGACGCAATGGCGACGGCCACGAGAGGCAGTGTCCCGGTGAAGGACGAGCACGAGTTCTACGACCCAAACACGCTGCGCTGGGTGCCGGATTCGGCCGCGCCCGGGGTGAGCGAACGGGTGCTGTCGGCCGGTCCGGACCGGGCGGTGGAGATGACGCGGCTGGCCCGTTGGGCGCCCGGACTCGACACCACTGCGGCGGGGGTGATCCGGCACGCGTACTACGAGGAGGTCTACCTCCTCGAGGGTGAACTGGAGGACCTGACGCTGCGCCGTACATTCACCGCCGGGCACTATGCGTCGCGGCCGCCGGGGATGCCGCACGGGCCGTACCGCACTGTGACGGGGTGTCTGATGCTGGAGATCCGCAGGCCGGCGGGGTGATCGGCGGACGGCCCGGGCACGGGGCGGCGGGGCCGGGCAGCAAGCGGTGCTGCTTCAAGCATTGACAGGGCCGAACCGACTCCCCACTATGGGAGCGCTCCCACGTTAAGAGCCTGTAACCGAACCATGAATCACCGCACCACCTCCCTTGACCTTTCGAAGCGGGCACAAGCGCGTCGGCGTCGAAGGTCCATCCCCCCTATGGAGGTCGTACGCACATGGCACTTCCGACAGTCCGTCGTAGAACCGCCGCATTTGCCGCAGGGGCGCTCGTCGTCGCCTCCGGCGCGGTGGCCGCTGCGATGAGCACCACCACGGCCTCGGCGGCCACCGCCGGCTGCGCGGTGACGTACCACGTCGACAACCAGTGGGACACCGGCTTCGGGGTGACGGTCACCGTCACCAACACCGGTGACCCGATCAGCAGCTGGAACGTCGGCTGGACGTACGCGGGCAACCAGAAGGTGACCCAGGGCTGGAACGCCAACATCACCCAGTCCGGCCAGAAGGTCACCGCGACCAGCATGTCGTACAACGGCTCGCTGGCCACGAACGGTTCGACGACCTTCGGCTTCAACGGCTCGTACAGCGGCACCAACACCGCTCCGACGTCGTTCACGGTCAACGGCGTCGCCTGCGGCGGCACCACTCCCCCCACCACCCCGCCGCCGACCACCCCGCCCCCCACGACGCCGCCGCCCACCACCCCGCCGCCGACCAGCCCGCCGCCCGGGCAGAAGCTCGACAACCCGTACGTGGGCGCCAAGGGTTACGTCAACCCGGAGTGGTCCGCCGAGGCCGCGGCCGACGGCGGCCAGAAGATCGCCAACCAGTCCACCGCCGTCTGGCTGGACCGGATCGCGGCGATCGCGGGAGCCAACGGCGGCATGGGCCTGCAGGCCCACCTGGACGCGGCCGTGACGCAGGCGGCCGGCCAGCCGCTGACCGTCGAGTTCGTGATCTACGACCTGCCCGGCCGGGACTGCGCGGCCCTCGCCTCCAACGGTGAGCTGGGCCCGACAGACATCGACAAGTACAAGTCCCAGTACATCGACCCGATCGCGGCGATCGAAGCCAACGCCAAGTACTCCGGCCTGCGCATCGTCAACATCATCGAGCCCGATTCGCTGCCCAACCTGGTCACCAACGCGGGCAGCCAGGCCGGCGCGACCGCGGCCTGCGCGACGATGGCGGCCAACGGCAACTACGAGAAGGGCGTCTCCTACGCCCTGGCCAAGCTCGGCGCGCTGCCGAACACGTACCAGTACATCGACGCCGGTCACCACGCCTGGCTCGGCTGGGACACCAACCTCGGCCCCTCCGCGCAGGAGTTCTACAAGGTCGCCACGACCAACGGCGCCGTCCTGGCCGACGTGAACGGTTTCATCACCAACACGGCCAACTACAGCGCGACCGTGGAGCCGTACGTCAAGATCACCGACTCGGTGAACGGCACCACGGTGCGGCAGTCCAAGTGGGTCGACTGGAACCAGTACATCGACGAGCAGTCGTACGCGCAGGGCTTGCGCAACCAGCTCGTCTCCGACGGCTTCCCGTCCAGTATCGGCATGCTGATCGACACCGGCCGCAACGGCTGGGGCGGCACGGCACGGCCGACCGGACCGGCCGCCAAGACGGACGTGGACACGTACGTCAACGGCAGCCGGATCGACCGCCGCATCCACGCCGGCAACTGGTGCAACCAGTCCGGGGCGGGCATCGGCGAGCGGCCGACGGCGGCTCCCGCGGCCAACATCGACGCCTACGTGTGGATCAAGCCCCCGGGCGAGTCCGACGGCTCGAGCTCGGCCATCTCGAACGACGAGGGCAAGGGCTTCGACCAGATGTGCGACCCGACCTACACGGGCAACGCGCGCAACGGCAACAACCCGACCGGCGCCTTGCCGAACTCGCCGCTGGCCGGTCACTGGTTCTCCGCCGAGTTCCACCAGCTCATCCAGAACGCCTACCCGCCGCTGTCGTAACAGGTCATCCGTGACCTGACAGCGGGTCCCCCCACCGGGCCTGTGACGGGGCCGCCTCCTCCCGGCAGCAATGCCGGGCCGGCGGTCCCGGCACGGGCCCGCCCGCATGTCCGCCCTCCGTCTTCTCGCTGTCTTCCCGGTTGCCCTCGCCGGTGGGGCCGGGAGGGAGTGTCGGATCCGTCGTGCACCATGGAGAGGAGTCCGTACGGCGGGTGGCGTCGGTGCGGCGGGAGGCGCGGGAGGGCACCACTCATGGACTTCGGGGACGTCCACGGGACGGCGGAGGACGGCTGGGAGCCGGTCCGCGCCGCTTTCGCGCGCAACTTCGGGCAGCGCGGCGACCGGGGCGCGGCCTTCGCCCTCTACCACCGGGGGCGTGCGGTGGTGGACCTGTGGGCCGGCAGCACCGATTTCGACGGCGGGGGGCCGTGGCGGCAGGAGACGGCGCAGACCGTGCGCTCGGCCACCAAGGGGGTGGCCGCGGCCTGTCTGCTGCTGCTCCACCAGCGCGGCCAGCTCGACCTGGACGCGCCGGTGGGGGCGTACTGGGCGGAATTCAAGGCCCGCGGCAAGGAGCGGGTCACGGTACGGGACGTGCTGGCGCACCGGGCCGGGGTGCCGGCGCTGGACGTACCGGTCACGCCCGAGCATGCGCTCGACGGGGTGAGCGGGGCGCGGGCGGTCGCCGCGCAGGCGCCGCTGTTCCCGCCCGGCGAGGCGCACGGCTACCACGCCCAGACGTACAGCTGGCTGCTGGCGGAGCTGGTGCTGCGGGCCGGCGGGCGCACCATCGGGAGGTTCGTCGCCGAGGAGATAGCCCGCCCGCTGGGCCTGGACCTGTGGATAGGGCTGCCGCCCGGCGAGGAGCACCGGGTGGGGCGGATCGGCGACATCGCCACCCCGCCGCCGCCCGCCTCCGGGGGGCTGCGGGCCCGGGCCAAGCCGGCGGTGCACGACGCCTACGCCGACCCCGGCTCGCTCACCCGCCGCGCCTTCGCCGCGATCACGCCGCTGCCGGACGAGAACGACCCCGCGTACCGGGCCGGCGAACTGCCCGCGTCCGGCGGGATCGCCACCGCCCGCGCGCTGGCCCGCTTCTACGCCGCGCTGGTCGGTGACGTGGACGGCGGGCGGCGGCTGTTCGTGCCGGCCACTTTGACCGCGGCCCGCACGGTGGAAGCCGACGGGCCGGACCGGGTGCTGGTGGTCAACACCCGCTTCGGGCTGGGCTACATGCTGCACAGCCCGTCCTCGCCGATGCTCGGGCCCGGCTCCTTCGGTCACCCTGGACGCGGCGGCTCGCTGGCCTTCGCCGACCCCGAGAACGGCATCGGCTTCGGCTACGTCACCAACGGCATGCAGAAGAACGTCACCGCTGACCCCCGCGCCCAGGCACTGGTCAGGGCCGTGCGGGAGTGCCTACGCTGACCCGATGACGGGACTTGTGACACGTACGGGACAGGTGGGGCCGGCGCCGTTCGCCTCGCTGCCGGGCCGTTTCGACGGCTACGGCGTGGTGGTGACCGGCGGGGCCCGGGGGATCGGCGAGGTCACGGCCCGGCGGTTCGCCGCCGAGGGCGCCGCGGTGCTGATCGCGGACATCGACGCCGAGTCCGCAGAGGCAACCTCCGCCTCGATCCGAGCCGCCGGGGGCCGCGCGCTGGCCGCGGCCTGCGATGTCGCCGACCGCGCGACCGTGGACGCCGTGATCGGGCAGGCCGCCGACGCCTTCGGCACACTGGACGTACTGGTCAACAACGCCTACGCGTGCAGCTACCACCAGGAGGACTTCGCCGCCGAGTCCGACGAGGACTGGTACCGCGACCTGGACGTCTCTCTGGTGGGCGCTATGCGCTGTGCCCGGGCCGCGCTGCCCCACCTGCGCGCCGCGCCGGGGCGGCGGGGCGCGATCGTCAACATCGGCTCGGTCAACGGCATGTCCTACTTCGGCAACCACGCCTACAGCGCCGCCAAGGCGGGCCTGGTCTCACTGACCCGCTCTCTCGCGATACGGGGCGCGTCGGACGGGGTGCGGTGCAACCTGGTCGTGCCCGGTACGGTCCGCACGCCCGCCTGGTCCGGCCGTGAGGCGCAGGTCGACGCGGCAGCCTGCGCCTACCCGCTGGGCCGGGTCGGCGAGGCCGTGGACATCGCCGCGGCGATCACCTTCCTCGCCTCGCGCGACGCGGCCTGGATCACCGGGGCGACGCTGCCGGTGGACGGCGGGATCCTGGTCGCCAACCCCGCCTTCACCGATCTGCTGGCGGAGGCGGGGGAGTGACGACTGCCGGGTGACCCGGTGGGCCCTGACCCAGGCGGGCCCGCGGGAGTGTGGCGGTCAGCTCGCGCGCAGCACCGCCGCCACGATCGGGCCCGCCGAGGCGTTGCCGTGGCCGCCGCCCTGCACCACGGCCGCGGCGGCGACGTGGCCGGAGTAGCCCAGGAACCAGCCGTTGGGGTTGGCGGCCCCGTCGATCTCGGCCGATCCGGTCTTGGCTCCCGAGTCCGAGCCGAAACCGCTCATCACACCGGCGGCGGTGCCGTAGCTGATCGCGCTGTGCATCATCGAGCGCAGCTGGTGCGAGGTGGTGTTGGGTATGCCGGCGGCGTGCGCGAGCGGCCCGTCGATCAGGTGCGAGGGCACGATCCGCGGCTGGTGGAAGTCGCCGGTCCGGGCGGTCGCGGCCACCGAGGCCATGATGAGCGGGCTCATCTGCAACTGGCCCTGGCCGATCATCTCCGAGGTCAGCTCGTCGCCCGAACCGCCGGGGACGGCGGGCTGCTCCACCGGCGTACCCACGTTCCACCGCTGGGTGAGGCCGAACTGCGCGGCGGTGGCCACCAGTCCGTCGCTGCCGAGCCGGCCGGCCTGGAGGATGAAGCCGGTGTTGCAGGACAAGGCGAAGTCCCAGTCCAGGGTGGCGGAGGCGTTGTTCATGCCGTTGTCGTTACGGTAGGGCTTGCCGTAGCCGTAGTTGGCGCCGTTGCGGCAGGGCGCCGACGAGCCGGGCGTCATGCCGTGCTGGAGCAACGCCGCCGCCGTGACCACCTTGAAGGTCGAGCCCGGCGCCACGTCGTCCTGCAGCGCCCAGTCCACTCCTTCGGCCGGGCTGTAGGCGACCGCCAGGATGCCGCCGGTGTCGGCGTCCACCGCGGTCACGCCGGCCTGGGTCTTTCCGGCCACCGCACGTTCGGCTGCCGCCTGCACGTGCGCGTCCAGGGTGGTGTTCAGCCGGGCGCCGCGGCCCTTGCGCAGGATCTCCAGAGTCTTGCCCTGCTCGCCGGCCGAGGTCTGTATGTACGTCTCGATGCCGGGGGTGCCGCCGCTGAGCTTGTCCCCGTAGCGGTTGCGGAAGTCGTCGAAGATCCGGGTGAGCGACGGGTACTGGGCTTCGGTCATCACCACGCCGTTGCGGTCCCGGACCTCCAGCTCGGGGGCCTTGGCCGAGCCGGTGACGATCGAGTCGCCCTCGGTCAGGGCCGGGTTCAGCACGGAGGGCGCCCAGCGCACCGCGGGCTTGCCGTCGGGGCCGTGGCCCACGGTGAGCGAGGAGGCGTAGGTCCAGTGGTCGGTCAGGCCCTGGTAGGAGATCGTCGCGTCCACGGTGAACGGGACCGTGTCGGACGCAGCCTCGGTCGTCGACCGGGTGCTCGCCATGGCCTGGACGGCCGTGACGTGCGCGCCGGTGCGGAAGCCGGTCAGGTCCTGGGTCGCGGTGGCGGAGGCGTCGGTGAACTTGGCAGCGCCCGCGAGGTCGCCCTGCGACCAGGCGGTCAGGAAGTCCGCCGCGGTGTCGGTGACCTGCTTGGCGGTCAGCGGAGCCTGGGTCGTGGGCGTGCTGGATGCCTGGGCGCCGCTGCTGCTCCCGCTTCCGCCACCACCGGAAGAACCGACGGCCGAGACGATGTTGTACGCGCCGAATCCGGCGACGCCGATCATGCCGGCGAAGACCGTTGAGACAATTCCGATCTTCACACCCCGTGGTACGGGCATGTAACCGGTCCCCCTCCCCTTTTTGAACGCGTTCAATGAACACGCTGGCTCGCACTCTACGTCAGCTCGCCCTTGCCGAAGGTCTCGTTCCGGGCACGGCTGTGTACTGACTGGGCGCCAACCGCCGCCCCTCTCGGCCGACTTCAGCCCAGGTCGGCGTCGTGCGCGGCCAGCACCGCACGCTCCTGCTCCGGCGTCCAGCCGTTGGTCAGCGGTGGCTCGCCGCGGGCGCGGTCCCAGGCCAGGACGTCGGCGGCGGTGACCGACAGCGGGGTCGCGGTCAGTCCGGCCGCCCACGCGCGGGCGGCACTGCGCTGCTGGGACGGCCAGTGGGCGCGGATCAGTGGGAAGAGGGGCGGCACCTGCGCCGGCGTCACCGGCACCACCTCGACGCTGCTGCCCGCGACCCGCGCGCAGGTCTCGATCAGCCCGCCGAGGGTCACCGGCTCGGCCGGGCCGACCGCGTGGAAGACCCCCGGCCGGTCGTCGGCGGCCAGCCGTACCAGCAGTGCGGCCAGGTCCCGGGAGTCCACGACCTGCACCGGTTGGTCCGGATCGCCCGGCAGTGCGATCCGGCCGCCCCGGGCGGCCCTGCGTACCCAGTAGGTGAAGCCGGCCGACGGGTCGTGCGGCCCGGCGACCTTCCCCGGCCGCACGATCGTGGCCCGCTCCCCGTACGTGGCCAGCACGTCGTCCTCGCAGGCCACCTTCGACGGCCCGTACGTGTCCCCGTCCAGGTCGGCGTGGTGCCGGACCGACCGCACCGGCGGCCGCCGCGGCGCGTCCTCGTCCGATCCCGGCGCCAGCCCCTCGGCCTCGTACACCGCGTGGCTGGATATGAACAGATACCGCCCGACGCGGTCGTCCAGGGCCGCCATGGCCTCCCCGACGTGCCGGGGTACGTATCCGCTCACGTCCACGACCGTGTCCCAGCTCTCGCCGGCCAGCGCCGCGTACTCCCCTTCCTCCCGGTCGCCGACCAGTCGGCGCACGCCCGGAAAAAGGTCAGGGCCCGTCTTTCCCCGCCCGAACAGCGTCACCTCCATTCCCCGTGCGAGCGCGCGCTCGACCAGCGCGCGTCCGATCAATCCCGTCCCGCCCATCACGAGCATTCGCATGGGACCGACGATAGCCAGCACGGACCGACCGGCCGCGGAAGTTATCCACAGGCCGGATCGTCCGGGAGGGGTTTTCCACAGGCGGCCCGCCGCGTGGGCGATCTGCCGTTGTAGAACAGGAGGGCAGTGCCGGGCAGCGCGGGACACTCGGCCGGTCCCGACGAGGCCGGGCACTGCCTCAAGGCTCCGGCCCCGGCCGGCCGACGGCGGCGTCCGGCCCGGGCTAGATCCAGGAGTCGAACCACATGCGGGCCTGCCAGCCCGAGTAGGGGATGGTCATGCCGGTGTAGATCGGGAAGAAATAGATGAAGTTTAGGCAGGCCGGGGCTGTGGGGCCCCGGCCTGCACGTATGGCCCCTGCGTTGCCGCAGCTACGCTGCTTGGGCCGTCTGTGGGCCGTGATCTTGAGTCGTTGACGCCAGATACACGCTCTCGACAGCCCGCCGGGTCCGCCCCTCGCTGCTCGGCATCAGGTGCGTATACGTCCGCAAGGTGAACCCCGGATCGGCGTGCCCGAGGTACTGACTCAGGGCCCGGATGTTCTCGCCAGCGTCCAGCAGGACCGAGGCATAGAAGTGCCTCAGAGCGTGCATACCGTGCTCACGTGCCGCCGCGTAGCGTTCACCCTGCTCGGCTTCGGGGATGACTCCAGCGACCGATAGGGCAGGCTTCCACATGAAGTCGTTGAAGTAGCTTGCCCGAATGTGCTCGCCGCTGCTGCCGGTGAAGATGAGCTGCTTCGTCACCGGCGGCCCGTCTGGAGTACGCCATGGGAGAGTGATCTCCACGGGAGGGAATTCCTCCGAGTGAGCGCGGAGAGCAGCGGCGACCGCAGGCGGGAGCGGTACGTCACGCACTTTTCCGCCCTTGGGAAGCGCGAAGACGTGCTTTCCCCGTACGCGCTTGAGTTGGTGGTTCACGGTCACCCAGCCTCCCGCGAAATCAACCTCGTCAAGCGACAAACCGAAGACCTCGCCCTGTCGAAGTCCGCACCCTGCTCCGGGGTCAACGGTCGCTTGCATGCGTGCCGGCAGAGCCTTGCGCACCGCGAAGACTTGTGCGGCTGTCCAGGGGATGACGCGCGGCTTTCCCGGTTTTGGCAGTTGCACGGTACGTGCCTGGCACGGGTTTTTCGAGATCAGCCCGTCATCGACAGCAGCGCTCATCGCAGCCGAGACCGTGCCCACGATGATGCGGCGATGCGATTCCGCGGGCACCGTTTTCTCAAGTTCGCTGATCCAGGCGCGGATGTGTTCCGGCTTGAAGGACCCGAGCGGACGGGACCCGATGTGGGGGTAGGCATGCAGCCGCAACCGACGCTCGGCAGCCTCACGGCTGTTGATTTCGCCGGTGTGCGACTTCACCCAGCGTGCGGCGTACTGCCGGAAAGTCGTGCGCGCGGCTTTGGGGTCAACGTACTGGCCCCGCATCATGTCGGTCTCGGTCTGTGCGAGCCACTGCTCGGCGAGTCGCCGTTGACGGTCGGGGAAGCTCTTTGACTTCTCGGTGCCGTCCGGGCCGATGTAGCGGGCCCGGTAGCGCATGCCGCTGCCGTAGCGATCGGTTTTGACGCGGCGGGGTTTGTCATCCGGGCCGGTTTCGGTCTTGTACCAGCGGTCTTGGATGTGGCCTGCCACTGAGTGGGATCTCCTTGCGGAACGGGTGCGGCCCGTGGCGGGCGGGTGCTCGCCACGGGCCGCTGGGCGGTTCGGGGGTGGGGTCAGGCTGCTTCGTTGGCCATCTGCTGTGCTGCCCAGGCGTGCACGGCGGCGGGGTCGTAGCGCAGGTGCTTGCCGACGCGGAATCCGGGCGGGCCGGTGCGCTTCTTGCGCCAGGCGTAGACGGTCTCTTTGGGCACGCCGAACATCTCGGCGAGGTCGTCCGGGGTGAGGTAGCGGTCCGGAAGGCCACCGCGGAGGGTGGCGCGGGGGTCGTTGTGGACAGGGGCGCGTGCGCTCACTTGTCCTCCGCAAGGTCGCAGTACATTGCGCTGAGTCGAATGGGGACGCGGCTTCGAAGCTCGCGTCTGTCCGAGGTTCGGATTTCTGCGTCATTGCGTCATGTGCGTCATGCGGGCTTTTGACCTGCGGGTTTGCATGACGCAGCGGTGAGGGGGTGCGTCATCCCTGCGTCATGGGCTGCGTCATGACGTGACGCAGCACATGACGCACATGACGCAGGATGACGCAGGGTCCGTCGTCTGCGTCATGGTCTTTGCCGCAGGTGGGAGGCGGTTTTTCGGCCCGTATGACGCACATGACGCAGCGTCTTCCCTCTTAGGACAAAAGAGGGGGTGCTGTTGTCGTTGGGTGCGCCTTACGGCGTGAAGAAGGAGCCGCTGCGCGGCGCGACCTTCAGGCGGCCCATGGGCCGAACAGCAAGAAGAGCACCCTGGGCGCAGCGCGGGTGGTGCTCTTCTTGCTTGTCCGCGTGCCGGCAGTGCCGGTCAGAACGCCCGCTGTTGCTCGGGTGGGGGAGGCGCGGCGGGGCGTGCGATTTCGAGGTAGCGGCCTTCGAAGGTGCGGCCGGTGTCGATGAGGACTCCGCGGGCGGCGAGGGTGGGCTGGAGGCGTTTGAGGCGGTCGGAGAGGACTTTGCCGGTGGTGGGCCAGCCTTTGGGCAGGGAGCGCAGTTCGTCGCCGGCGTAGAGGCGGCTGAGGCAGTGCAGCCAGTCGGTGGAGGTCATCCGCTGCTCGGTGCCGGGGGCGATGGTCTCGGCATGGCGCAGGACGGTCTGTGCGAGGAGGTCTCCCTCGATCACGTCGTCGTTGAGGTCGTCCAGACTGGCCCGGTAGGCGCCCAGCGCCCCGAGGCCGGTGGCCGCGTCGAGCTGGGCGCACAGGTGGGCGAAGTCCGCCATCCGCAGATCGGTGGGAGTCTCCGCGGCGACCGCGCGAACCTCGACCGTGAGATCCAGTAGCGAGCCGAGGACGACGGGCAGTACCTCCGCGTACTCCGCCCACAGTTCCGCCTCGGTGCGGCGGACGCGGGGGCGTTCCAGCCGCAGGGGCAGGAGCCGTTCGGCCAGGTCCGGGCGGATGACACCCACGTCGATCCCGGTCAAGAGCAGCGGCCGGCGGTAGCGGGCGCGGAAGACGTCCCCGTCGGTGAACAGGGCCCGCTTGACGTTCTCCGCACCTGTGACGATGCAGCACATCGCATCGGACAGGTCCGGGGTCATGTGGGAGAGGTTGTCCAGGGCGGTGACCCAGCCGGCGGCGACAGCGGCGATCAGGTTCTCCTCGTCCTTCGGGGCCCGGCGCAGGTCCCCGCTCATGCCCTCGATGATCCGAATCAGCATCCGTCCGCCGGTGGACTTGCCCGCGCCCTGCGGGCCGGTGAGGAACGGCGCGGGCACCGGGACGGAGGGTTCGAGGCAGCCGATCAGCCAGGCGATGGCCAGGCACTCGGTCTGAGCGGTGGCGAAGTTGCACAGCCTCAGCAGCAGATCGATGCCCTTACCGTCGGTGTCCTTGGCGGGCAGGGGGAGTTCCCCGGTGAGCTGCGTGCGGCGCCAGCAGACTTCGCGGGGGTCGGGGGTGAGGATGTCCCATCCTTCGGGGTGGATGCGGACCGACTGTCCGTCGTTGCGGCCCAGGTCCAGCCATGTCGCCCCGTCGAATCCGGGGGCCACGCGGATGTGGACCGGCTGCACGTCCTCGGACAGCGCGAGGGCTTCGATCAGGTCCAGCGCCTCTTTCAGCGCGGTGCCGTTGAAGACGCCGTACCCGTCGCGGAACAGGCCGACCATGAGTTCCTGCCGGTGGCTGCCGGTGGTTCCCTGCGAGCGGATCGGCCGGGCCACGGGGTGGCCGTTCTTCTGCGCATATACGGTCCCGTCAGCGGTGCGGAAGTACCGGAAGTGCTCCCGGGCGTAGTCGGCGATGACCTCGCGAGCGGGATTCTTCTCGTCGTCGGACACGGTCACATCCCCAACCGGGCACGCGCGTTGGTCCAAGCGTCGGCGCAGTGCCGGGCGGTTTCGCCCTTGGCCTGCGCGGTGGCGAACAGCCGCGCCACGTGGGCGTCCGTGAGGCAGCCGCACCGGCCGTGCGCGGACAGCACCGCCAGGAAGGTCGCGTAGACGGTGGCGTGCACCCCACTGGACGCGGCCGTGATGCGCTGCTCGGCCATCGTGATGCCCCGCTCCAGATAGGCGGGCGTGCGGTGACGACACGGGCCGCCCCCGGTGGGCGCGGGCACGCCCGCGCCCACCGGCCGGATCGGGGCGGGGTCTTTCACGGCCAGGGCGCGCACAGCCCCCGGCAGGGCCGTGACGGTGCCGGTGCCGGGCCCGAGCCACCGGGCGTAGGCCATGGTCGATTTGATGTCCACACCGGGCCGTACCGCGTTGGCGGAGGGCATCGCCCCGCGGTAGATCCAGTGCTGACCCCGGGTCGTCGGCACGGTGCGGGTGGCGGGCAGGGTCGCACGGGCCCACGCGATGGCTTCGGCGTGGTCGAGATCCACGACGGTCAGGCCGGCGCCGCCGGGGTGGTAGGCGACCGCCGCCGCGTCGCGCCACGCCTGCGCCCAGGCGGGTGAGTCGATGACGTGGGGGTCGGTGGTGGCGGCGGCCCAGCCGTGGCACGGGCGCGGGCAGACGCAGGGCCCGGGGGTCTTCATGTTCGGCCGCCCACCGCACACGTTGCGCGCGCAAGCGGGGCAGTTCCCGAAGGGCACCTTGCCCTTGCGCAGCGGCAGGACGGGCACGGCCTCGGCCGCCAGACGCAAGGCGGCATGCAGATGCTCGCTCATGCCGCGGATCGCCGAATAGGTCATGCTGGGGTCTCCAGTTCCGTTGATGGGTTCTGGGGTGCCGGGACGGCCGCGCATCTTTGGCGAGAGCGGGCGGCCGTCCCGGGCGAGGTCAGGTCCAGCACCAGCCGGAGTCGCAGCCGTTGTCGACGTCGTCGAGGTCTTCGAGGTCGAACAGGGCGTCGACGCCTTCTGCGATGGCTTGGCGGAGGGGTTTGCCGTAGCGGGTGAGGTAGACGTGGTCTTTCTTTCCGTGCGCGTCGCGGCGGCGGTTCAGCTCGTCCTCCAGCGCGCAGGCGCGCTCGAACAGCTCCGGTTCGGCACGCCGCATCTCCTGCCAGCTCTCGGCGCGGCGGAGCGGGCAGAACCAGCAGCTCGACTTGGGCGGGATTGGGAGGCCGGCGGTGCGGATGATGCGGGGGCAGTCGGCGCGGCGGATGCCGCGTTCCAGCAGGGGGTATTCCAGCCGCTCGTACGGTTCGTGCTTGCTGGGGTTGGCCCGGGCGATCTCGTCCAGGGTGATGCCGATCCCGACGGTTGCGGGGTGGTCGGCGGTGGCGCCGCGGCGTCGGAGTTCGTCGCCGACGACCTTGATTTTGAACTGTGCGGTGCACGAGCGGGTGCCGGGGGCCCCGTTGGACATCCGCACCGGGATCTTCACCGACATCCCGCCCGGACGAGTCAGGTCTTGCAGCAGGGTGCGGGTTTCCTTGGTCCGCTTCATCACGCGATCGACCACGACCAGTTCCAGGCCGTGCGCCTGCGCGTAGGGGATGGCGTAGCGGTTCAGGTAGGTGAGGGTGGCGGGGTTCTCGGAGTCGTCGCCGACGTTGGCCATGACGAAAGTGCGGTAGTCCAGCTCACCTCGCGCGGCCAGCACGAGAGCAGCCATGGACTGCCAGCCCCCGCCGAAGCTAAAGGACTTCAGCGGTTCGGCAGGGGCGGTGGTGGTTGTCGTGGGGTGGTCCATGTGCGGTGTGCTCCCAACGGAAGATTCGTCACTGTCCGTACAGGGAGTGGGGCAGGGGTCACCCATCGGGACCCGTGTTTTCGGGGGTTTCCGCAGGTCGTGGCGGGGTGCTCCACTGCCCCACTGGGGTGCCGTTGTGGCACGTCAAGGCCAGTGGGGTGGGCTCAGTGGGGTGGTCAGTGGAACTCCACTGACCACCCCATGCCCCACTGTCACTCTGCGTTGTCGTCCGGGGTGGTGTGGCGGTTGTTGATGGCGTCGCGGACGTGGTCGCGGGAGACGACCGCGTACCCGTCGCGCAGGGGTGCCTCGGCGCCTGCTTCGGCCAGGATCCGCTTGAGGTCGCGGGGGCCCCAGTCGCGGTAGGCGGCGGGGTTGTGCTCGGCGAGCCGCTGCAACACCTCGGTCGTGCGCGCCCGGGGTTCATCGCGGAGCACGGTCAGGATGTCGGCAAGCGGGTCAGCCTGCTCCCGGTCCTGCCCGCCCGCCACGGTCGCGGGGGTGATGCCCTGGCGCAGCGCAAGGGCGCGCTGGACGACGGGGGTGACCTGGTCGGTGTCGGCGTCCTTGCGGACGTAGTAGGCACGGACCAGCTCGAACGCATTCGAGGTGAACCCGACTGTCAGGGCGGTGCCGATGTTCTCGGCGGGGTTGAGGGTGGTGGCGGTGATGCCGGCGCGGTGCTTGCCGGTGCCCAGCAGTCCGTCGTTGGCGACGTGGTCGCCGACCGCGAACGCCACCCGGTGAGAGGTGTTGCGGGTGACATCCTTGGGGATGCTGGACGCGGTCGGCGAGACCGTGACGAACATCAGGGTGATGCCGACCTTGCGGGCCTTCTTGAGGACCTTGACGGCCAGTTCGGCGGCCTCTGCCCCGTACTTCTTGTGCTCGAACAGTTCGTGGCACTCGTCGTAGACCACCACTCGCGGGTGCATCCGCGGGTCCCGCTGCGCCAGCTCGCGGGTGAGCTTGACGGTGTCCCCGCCCAGGGCTTCGAGGAGCTTGCCGCGTTCGGTGACCTCATCCCGCAGGGCGCGCAGGGATTCCAGGGCGGCTTCGGCCTGCTCGTCGTCGTCGCCCTTGACCAGGACGCGCAGGCGTTCGCGCATGGGGTCGTAGTCGACGTTGTAGGCCATGACGTACACGTCGATCTCGACCAGCGGGTCGAGCATCGCCCCGAGCAGCAGGCCCACGACCAGGGAGGACTTTCCCGAGCCCATGATGCCGCCGACCATGTAGTTGGACGCCATGAGCTTGCCGAAGACCGGTTCCCCGCGCTGGGAGACCCCCACCGGGACGCCCTTGAAGTAGTCCGCCGCGCCGTCCGTGAGCAGTGGCCACGGCGGGACCGCACCGGAGAGCGAGCCCTGGTCGGCCACCCACAGGTCCAGGGTGCCGGGGGCGTTGCGGGGTTCGGTCGGCCAGACCTCGACGGGCAGGCGCAGCAGGTTGTGGGCGAGGACGTCCTTCTTGCCGTTGATCATCTCAACGGTGACACCAAGGGGAAGCTGCAACTGTGTGTGCCAGCCCTTGCCGAGGCGGGTGGTGGGCTGCACCCAACGGGCCTGCCAACCGGCCTTGAACGCCTGGTTCAGCGGGCCGATGCCCAGGTGCCGCAACGCGTCCAGGATCGCTCCCTCATCGGGGACCATGTCCCGGGAGTCCTGCTCGGACGCGGGCAGGGCCCAGTTCGGTGCGGCCTGTCCCTTGCGGCCGGTGTTCCACACTCCGAGCAGGGCCAGCCACGGGCCGAGCAGCACGGCCGGTCCCCACACCATGTGGATGATGAGGACGGCCCAGCGGATCGCGTTGATGGTGAACACGATGGGGGCGATGACCTGTGCGGGGTCGTGCTCGCCGATCGCCAGCACCATGCCCAGCCCGAGCAGTCCGCCTGCGGTGCCGGCGGTGCCGACCGCAGCGGACCTGACGATCTGTTGCGGGGCCGTGAGCAGGTCCATGCGGCGCTGGTGACGCTCCTTGCGGAACGCTGCGGCGCGCTGCTCCCACTCCAGCGCGGTTTCGTGCTGGCCTGCGGCTTCGGCGGCGCGCATCATCCGCTCGTGCCGGGCAACGGTCCGCCCGTCCCAGGCGCGTTTGGCCAGGATGCGGGTACCGCCCAGCACGTAGGAGCCGTGCCGCACGGCAAGCCGTACACCGGCCCGGGTGCGGTCGTCGGTGGCCACCACGCGCACGGTGCGGGCCGCGTGGCGCAGCCCCGCCCGGCCCGCGGCGGCCTTGCCGGCGCCCGGGATGCCGGAGGGGATGACGACCCCTTCCAGGACCGGCCGCGGTGCCTGCTCGGAGTCGGGGGCGGGGACGGGTTTCGTCAGATCCGGGGCGCGTCGGGCCCGGTGGTCGTCAAGGTCGATGATCTCGGTCATGCTGGGGTTCCTGCTCTCCTGTGGAGGGTGTGGGCCCGGACCGGCCGGTGTCTTGGCGGATGTGCGGCCGGTCCGGGGCGGATTCACTTGCCAGCCGCAGCAGCGGCGGCCTGCTCGGCGCGCTTGCGGGCGCCGTCGAGGATGCGATCGATGGTGTTCTGCTGGGCGGTGGTGAGGATGCCGCCGCGGATCATGGCCAGAGCGGTGATACGTGCGATACGGGCCGCTTCCACGGTCGTGAGCGGCGGGTCGTCCTTGTGGGTGCGGATCATCGGGCCTTGTCCTCCTCGGGGGTGGGGCCGACGATCCGCAGAACCTGTTCACGGGTGCGGATACCGTCGTCGTCGGTGGTCTCGACGTACTCCCGGACAGCGGCGAGCAGGGCGGCGGGGTTGTCCGCGCGGTTGCCGTCGTCGTCCATTGAGGGGAGGCATCGCGCGCAGCGCTGGCCGAACTCACCGTTGGGCGCGGCGTGCTGGTGGGCGTAGCAGAAGTAGCCGCCGCACCCGAACTCGTCACCGCCCGGCGTCTGGCCGCACAGGAAGTCCAAGCCGCGGTCGATCGGTTCCGCGCAGCCGGACTCCTCGCAGACGACCTCCACGGCGTATCCGGCTTCGATCTCCTCACCGTTGCGATGCACGGTGTAGCGGGCGTAGCCCATGGTCAGCTCCTTTGAAGTGCAGGTCAGTGGCGGGTGATGGTGCCGCCGGTGGCGCGTCCGAACAGGCCGTGGGAGGTGACGTGCTGGTGGACGACCGTGGTCGACCGGTCAGCGGAGCGGGCACCGGAGCCGAGCAGCAGGCGCAGCAGCGTGGCCGATCCGGTGGCGATGGCCAGGGCAATGGCGGCGGTGAGCAGTCCGGGGCCGGCGGTGGCGATCAGACCGAGGCCGTAGCCAATGCCGGCGGTCGCACCGCCCACACCGATCCCGCCGGAGGCGATGACCAGCGCGGCGCCCTTCGCGCGGCCCGACACGCGGGTGTCGACCACCGGGAGCGGCGCGGGCTGTGCGGTGGTGTAGCCGGTGACGACCTGGCCATCGGGCAGGACCACCGACGTGACCGAGGGAACGGGCTGCGGGGCGTGCGGCGGGTATCCGGTGAGCGGCTGCGGCTGGTACACCGCCGGGATCGGCACCTCGGTCTGGCGGTCGGCGAACTGTTCCGGGGGCTGGTGGGGTGCGGGCAGGGGGGACATGGGATGGGTCTCCTGTCGTGTCACAGGGCGGCGGGGGTGTCCGGCTGCTCGCCGTCGTTGCCGGGGCGGACGAGGGACAGCGGCCGGCGGGCGGTGACCTCGGCGAGCAGTTCCCGCAGGGTCTCCGGGCGGCCCCCGATCGCCTTGCGCAGGTCGGTGACGGTGGCATCCGGGTGCGCTTGCAGGTGCGCAGTCACGGCGTCACGGCGCTCGTCACGGCTCATGCGCCGCGCCACCTTCCCCGAACCGGTGACCGGCGTGCGAGAAGGCTTGGTGACGTGTTCCGTGCGGGGCTTGGTGACGGGAGCGTGACCGGAGTGAGCTGCGGAAACCTCCGCACCGGTGACGCCCGCACCACCATCACCGGACACTGGCTCGGCAGCGCCGGTGACGGGGGCGGTGACGTGTTCCCGGTGCGCGTTCGCCGGTGCGTCCAGGGCCGGTACGGGGTCGACCGGGCCCCAGACGGGCAACTCCCACCGGGGCTGTGACTCGCACGTCACGGCGGTCGTCACACTGGCAAGAGCTTGCCCGGTGTCTTGTCCGGTTCGGGTCTTCTCCAGCGTCGACCACGCACCGGACAGGGTCGCCGCGGTCCTGGCCTGGACACGCGCGATACGGGCCCCTGCCTGCGTCACGGCGGTCAGCCGGGTCTCCTCGGCGGTCGCTTCGGCCCGCAGCCGGGCCCGGGCAACGGCCGCGGTGTCGCGGGCTTCCTGCTGAATACCGCGGATCGCAGCGAGCGCGTCCGGGGTCAGCGCGGTGCGCTCCCACATGCCGTGCACCAGCCACAGCGCCTTGGCCGCAATCGGCAGCCAGGCGACGGCCAGCCATGCGCCCGGGGAGGACTCGCCCAGCGCGTGCGCCACCAGAACGCCGGTGGCCAGCAGGCCGAAGCACCAGCCCACGGCGGTCACGGCGGCGGAGTGGTCGCCCTGCGCGGCAAGGCGCCGTTCGTAGGACAGGGTGGCCAGCCATCCGCCGTCCAGACCGAGGCCGACCACCAGGGCCACCTGCCAGGGCATGGACGCCCCGAGCCACATCACGATCACGGCCAGCGTGAGGACCATGGACACGACCGTCATGGCAACGGCCGGCAACAAGGTCAGCAGCCTCTTCACCGCGGCCTTCATCGCTCATCACCTCCCGGTCGGCCCCAGCCGGTGAGCTGCACCGGCCCGGGACGCATCCCGGCATCGGCGGCCAGATCCAGAACCAGAGCGACGACGAACACGCCGACCAGCACCAGCCGGACGATGACCGGTGGGTGGATGCCCAGCAGCCACGCCCAACCGGCGAGGATGGCCAGCAGCCGCACCCGGCGGGCGGCCAGCAGCAGCGCGCGGCGCAGTATGAAGTGCGAGTTCACTGCTGCTCGCCCCCCGCCTGCTCGGGCACGTCGGAGTAGCCGGTCAGCTCGATCCGTACGCCCGCGTAGTCGCAGGTGGCCTTGAGCACCCACGTGCGACCGTTGCCCTGGGTGCGGCAGGTGACCGTGTGCGGGTCGATGCCCAGCCTCGAGCGCCAGGTCTCGAACGCCGACAGGTCGTTGTGCAGGCTCACGTCCAGCCGGTCGGGGAAGAGGCTGGTGACGCCGATGGTCCCGGCGGGCAGGTTGGAGTGTTCCGACAGCAGCGCCCGCAGCGCCAGCAGCGGCTCGCTCACCTCGGCGAGCGTCGGGCCGGTGAAGGTCTCGGCGTTCATGCCGCAACTCCCTTCCGGGAGGTGCGGCGGCGCACGGCCACGGCCGGGCGGTTGGTGGGGGCCAGGGCCAGCAGCTCCGGCATGGTGCGGCCGATCGTTTCGACCGCGAGCGCGGTGGTGCGGTCGAACAGGGTGGGGTCGTCGGCGAGGATGTCCCGCGCCGCAGCCTCGCGCGCGGCGCGCTCCTCATCGCTCTCGTCCTCGACCCCGAGCCACAGCTCCAGAGGGGTACCGAGGGCCAGTTCGAGGAAATCAGCGGTATCGGTGGCCTTGTGGGGGCCGATGAAGTCGTACATGGGAAGTCTCCGGGGATGGGTGTGGGCCCGGACCGGCCGGTGTCATGGGCGGATGTGCGGCCGGTCCGGGGCAGTAGGCGAAGAGTCAGATGAGGGTGATGAGCAGGGCTGCGACCAGCAGCGACAGGTGGTGGAAGGACTGGTCAAGCGCGTACGCGCCGGTTCCCAGGTGCGCCGCGGGCTTGCCGTTGGCGGTGACCGGGTGGGCGGGGTGTTCCGGAGTGCCCAGCGAGTAGAAGCCACCCAGACCGAGAGCAGCGGCCAGGGCGGCGAGGGTGGTGCGGCGGTCGGCCCACCAGTGGGTGACCGCGTCCACCCCCAGACCGGCCACCAGCCCCCACACCGACAGGTGCAGTCCCAGCAGCACGGCGGTCGGCAGCAGCACGGCCAACTTCGTGATCGTGAGAGTGGCCACGTGGCGGGTGTCGGCGAGCCTGCCGGGCCACCCCGGACGGCCCTTGGTCATGGCCTGAGCGTGGGTCTGCACCCAGTGGTCACCCACCGAGTGCGCCATGAACAGCGCGGCGAACAGGGCGGCGAAGATGCCCGGGTTCACCGGCCGCTGCCCTTCTCGGATCGCTCGTTGGCCTCACGGACCTTGTCCGACAGTTCCTTGTGCTGTTCGTCGTCCAGGCCCAGCGGGGCCAGCGGGGAAACGTCGATACGATCCATGACGGATCGCCTCCTGAAATCGGTCAGGTGGGTGGTCAAGTCCCGTCGCGGTGTTCCAGCACTGCGGCGGGGCCGTGTATGTACGGGCGGAGCGGGGTTTCCCGGCGCTCCCCACCGCCCCCCGACCGTGGCCGGGGGGCGACTGGGCAACACAGGGCGAGGCTTTCGGGTCAGCGGTTGACGACGGGCTTGGCCAGGTCGCGGTGGTGCACGGTGACGGTGTGGCCGTCCGCCCGCAGGCGCTCGGCCAGGGCGTTGGCGAAGGTGGGTGCGCGGTGTCGGCCCCCGGCGCATCCGTCGGCGACGGTGACCTTGCCGGCGCTGGGGCCCGAGGCGAATGCGGTGACGGCCGCGGCCACGGAGGTGACCAGGTCGGCGATGCCCGGGGTGTTCATCACCGCAACCCGTACCGGCTCGTCCAGGGCGGTCATGTACCGCAGTTCCGGTGAGACGTGCGGGTCGCGGAAGTGCTCGCGCAGGTCCACGGTCAGGTGCGCGGCCGGCGGAGCGTCGTGCAGATACCCGAACGAGACGATCTCGACAGTGCCTAAGCTCACTTCTGGTCCTTCCAAAGGATCGAAGGACGCACCCCGCACGCTGCCAGGCACCGGGGTGCGTCCGCTGTGTGACGCTGCTGCTCAGCGGCTTCGAGCAGCCACGCCCCCCGACACCCCTAGCGGCATGTCGGGGGGCGTGCGTGCTCGACGCAGGCGCGCCACCGACCGGAGGGGCCCGTGGGCCGGCCGGTCGGTGGCGCGCACGTGACGCGGAGGGTCACGGCCAGTGGGTCAGGTCCCGGCCGCGCCCGGCGTATGTCGGCGACCCATTGCGGGTCTCCTCTCGGCTGGTTCGCTGGTCTGGGAACCGGCGTGATCGTTGGCCGTGCCATTGGCGCGACCCCTGTCCACTCCCGGGTGACTCGGTGGACAGCGCCCCTTTTCTCGCCCCCGGGAGGTTGGTGGCCCGGGACCGGTTATCCACGACCGGCGACGTGCGGCCCGGGGCTCACCCCGGGCGGCCTCCCGAGCCTGGTACTGCTGGGCTGGAGGCGGCTCCATCGACCACCCGAGTGCAGGTGGCTGGAGCAGCACCCTGTTCAGTTCTCAAGCAACCAGCGCTCCCCTCCCGTCCGTGACCGGACGTTCAGGCACGCTCCTACAGACCGTCAGGCGAATCGCTTCGCCATCTGGTGCGCACCAGAAGACTGACATCTGGTGCGCACCAGAGTCAAGCGGTGAGGCCGGATGAGTGGCCCCGCCGTGTCCGGCGCATCCCCAGAACACCGCGCAAAGAGCCGAGCCGGTAGCCAACAACCCCGCATGACCAGGGCAGTTAACTCCGGGGTTAACCCCTTTTGAGCTGCGGCGATGTGAGGCATGCTTGTTGCGGCCAACCGTCGATAGCTGGGGAGGGTGGCCGTGAGTGAGGGCTTAAGGGACGCACGGCGGGCCCGCGGGTGGTCGCAGGACCGCCTCATTGCCGAGATCGAGTTGTACGCGCGCCGCCATCTGGCGGACGTGGCGTCGAGGGCGAGCCTGCGCGTCTACGTCTCGGAGTGGGAGAACGGCCGACGCCCGATCTCCGACCGCTACGCGGCCATCCTGCGCGGCCTGCTCGGGGTGACGGATGCCGAACTGCGGGGGGCCGCCCACCGGGAGGCACCGCCAGCGGCGGACGGCTACGCCGATCTGCTGGCCCGGATCGATAAGGCCAGCAGCGTCAGCGAGTCGATGGTCAACACCTTCAACGACCAGACGGAGCTTCTGCGGACGTTCGACCGGCAGATGGGTGCCGCGGGGCTGGTCGACCAGATGACGGGGCACCTGGCGGCGCTGGAAGACGCGCTCAACTTCGCGGTGCTGCCCGGTACGCGGCAGCCGGTTGCGCTGGCCCTTGCGGGCGCCTCAACGCTGGCCGCATGGCAGGCACTCGACACGGGCGCGGTCGAACGAGCCTGGCGACACTACGAGTTGGCGAAGCGGGCGGCGCAGGATGCCGACGCGCCCATGTACCTGGCCCATGCGATGGCTGAGCAGGCATACGTGCTGTGCGAGGCCGGGCGGCCGGCGCTGGGCGTCGACCTCGTGAGAGACGCGCGGCGTACGGTCGCGGGACGGGCCTCGGCACGGCTGACGGCGTGGCTGTGGGCAGCCGAGGCGGAACTGTGTGCGCAAGCAGGCAGACCGGATGACTGCCGGCGTGCGCTGGACGCTGCGACTGCGGCCATTCCGGAAGGGCCCGAAGACAGGGACCCGGACATGCTGAGCATCTTCCTCAACGGCACACACCTGGCTCGGTGGCAGGGCAACGTGCTGGCGATGCTCGGCGACGACGAAGCGGTGGGGCGGTTGTACGCGGGGCTGAAAGCACTGGACCCTACGTTCGTGCGGGCGCAGGCCGGCGTGCGGTACGACCTCGCGCACGCGCACTTGGCGCGCGGCGAGTACGACCAAGCCGATGCCCACCTACGGCAGGCCCGGTTGCTGGCCAACCGCACCGGCTCGGTCCGTCAGATGCGGCGCATCGACATGCTCAGCTCTCGCCTGTAGCGGGGTACTTGGCTCGGTTAGCGAGGACGTGCAGCAGCGCAACCAGCGTCCCAGAACCCATCAGGTCACCCTTGGCCATCAGACCTGGAATGTCTGACAGTGGGACCCACTGCACGTGCCCTGCCTCTTCCAGGTCGGTCGGCTCGCCCACCTTCTCGGCGCCGCGCCCGACGTAGATCTCGTGCGGCGAGTCCACCATGCCGATCATCGGCTGGAACGTCACGACGTGCTCAAGCCCTGCTGGCCGCCATCCGGTCTCTTCCTCGACCTCGCGCAGCGCGGTCGTCAGACCGTCCTCGCCGGCATCCACGATCCCGCCCGGCAGTTCCCACCCGAACTGATCTGGCACGAACCGGTACCGCCACAGCATCAGCACACGATCCTGATCGTCCAGCACAGCCGCGATCGATACCCGCTGCAACGTCACCACATGATGGTCAAACCGCTGCACCCCGGGCGGCTCGACGTCCCACAGTTCTAGCCGCACCCATCGGTTGTCGTAGAGGGTTTGCTTGCCGTGCGTCTGCCAGCGCTCAAGCCCGCCCGGAGCCTCTACGGTTGGTCTGCCTGGGACGCGGTAAGAGCTCCGCCCATGGACCTCTAGGGCGCCCTCGGCGACAAGCCGCGCAAGGACTTGGCGGAGGGCGGTGCGGCCGATTCCCAGCTCTTCTACCAGCACGCGCTCGGAGGGGAGCTTATCGCCGGGCATAAGTTCGCCTCCAGCAAGGCGAGCACGAATCGTCGCGTAGACCTTCGCCGTTTTCGGGCCCATTTACGGAACACACTCCGTTCACTCGATGATTACGAACTATTGTACCGTCCATACTGGAGGTGCGCGGCGGCCTAAGACGGGCGGTCGGAATCGGTATCGACAGGTTCGCCGTCTGGAAGATCTATCGAAACTCGCCTTATCACCTCACCATTGGGTCCCCAGATAACTCGTACCATTCTAGGGCGGGGCTCCAGTCCGGTATTCTCTTCTCTATCACGTTTCCAGCGATCGCGTGCCCACTCGATTGTCTTCTTGACTACTACCCCGCTGGCATAGCCTAGGGCTCCTTTAGCGCTGGCTCCGCCTATGAATATGAGCAAGTCGATGCATTCTGTTGCGTCGGCGCCGTATCCGCGTTCGCTCTGGGGCTTCACCTGAATCGATGAGTTGCGGTCCTCGGTTTGCAGGGTCTCCGCCAACTCCGTCAGCTCTGAAAGCTCGAAGTCATACGGGTTTGGTGGTGTGATGAATACTGTGGTCATCTTGCTCCTAATCGTCTTCGCCTTGAGCGTGGTGGATGCTAGCAGGCGGGACTTGGAGAACTGTTTGGCCGCGCCAGTTGGGCCGAGTTCTCCCGTATTCCATCCATTCGCAGCCAAGACTACCTGCGAATTTTTTTGCTCGCTCGATTCCGAGTTCACTCGCGTCTGCCTCGTGAAGCAGGAGGCGGACGAGCCTTGATCCGAACCTTCTGGCCAAGAGCACGCCATACGCAGTCAATGTGCTGCCATGTCCCTGCCGTCGCACTGCTGGGTGAATCCAAAGTTCTTCGATGGAGCTTATTCGTTGCTTTCGGCTATGCAGTATGTGCATGCGGCCGACAAAGCGTCCATTCTCGCGAGCCTCGACCACTTCGAGTGGGGTATTGTCCGAGAAGCGGTAGAGCATCCTCTTTGCTAGTTCGACTCGGTGTCCATTCCGAGTTGCTGGTTCTTGGCTGGGGCGATTTGGAGTCATCCAGGCATCGAGATATATATCCGGATCTTTAAGTTCTTTGTTCCTTTCTTTCGATAGCTCGCGGATTCGATTGTCCATTTTCGGTGACGGTCCGATCCATGCCGGTCTCAGTAGCGCCGCGGAGTCGACGTGGTTTTCGAAGTATTCCCGCGAGATGCTACCTTTTCCGTCTTTCCCCCACCTAGCTCCCCAGTTGTTGACGAATATTATTGAGTCTTCTTTCGGGTCCCATCGCTCGGCCGCCACTGAGTGTCGGCCTCTGAATGGTTCGCCCTTGCGTGCCCTCGTTAGTCGGCCGTCTGGGGAACGTAGCGCTCCGTCGAATATGTCGAATCCCAGGGCGACATTCAAGCCTAAGAGCCCGGCGATTCCTCTGCTTCGTAGTTTTTCGCCGATGACCAAGGCGGCTATGACGTCATCCCACCTGCTCAAGTTCTCGTAGGTGAAACTCAGTCCGTGCTCGCTGCAAGCCAGTGACCTGTGAATCATTGATGTGAAAGTCCAGCGCTTTTCTGGCTCGTCGCTAAGCAGGCGTGCTGAGCGCCAGACCGCCTGATTGCCGGTAGGTATATCCGGAAGCGTCCATGGAGGGCGTTCCAGTTGCCCCATGGTGTTGGGCTCTTGTGCGTTGGGTTCGGAGCGTGCCACGTACCAACGATAAGGAGTGGTTCCTCACTCTGTGCCAACACCTGCAAAGTGTGTGTGGGGACGCAAGCCCTCCATCCCTCGGATCGTTGAGCAACGCCGCGCGATGGATCTCAGTGGTGTATGCGCGGGCCGTCTGTGGGCCGTCCGGCGACGGCCCAGGGCCACCGAGGACGACCAACAACGACCGCGGGGCCCCGGGCCGGCGTACCGGCACAGGGCCCCGCGCCAGGGCGCCGACCTGGTCAGATCCAGGAGTCGAACCACATGCGGGCCTGCCAGCCCGAGTAGGGGATGGTCATGCCGGTGTAGATCGGGAAGAAATAGATGAAATTCCAGACGATGAGGAGGACGAGGGTGCCCGCGCCGACCGCGCCCCACATGCGGCGGGACTCGGAGGAACCGGGTGGGCCGAGGAAGGCGCCGATCATCATGGTCACGGCCAGGCACAGGTAGGGGACGAAGGCGACTGCGTAGAAGTAGAAGATCGTCCGGTCCTGGTAGGCGAACCAGGGCAGCCAGCCCGCGGCGGCAGCGGTCACGATCGCACCGGCCCGCCAGTCGCGGCGCAGGATCCACCGGTAGAGGAGGTAGAGCAGGGCGAAGCAGGCGGACCACCACAGCAGGGGAGTACCGAGCGCGAGGATCTCGCGGGAGCAGCCGGAGGCGGTGTGGCAGCCGTCCTGGCCGTTCTTCGGGGACTCGAAGTAGTACGACACCGGGCGCCCCAGGACGATCCAGCTCCACGGATTGGACTGGTAGGGGTGCGGGGTGTGCAGGTTGACGTTGAAGTCGTAGACCTGCACCTCGTAGTGCCACAGGCTGCGGATCGGGGCCGGGATCCAGGACCAGGTGCCGCCCCGGTGATCGGCCCAGTGCCGCCCGTAGGCGTTGTCCGAGGCGAACCAGCCGGTCCAGGTGAGCAGGTACGTCACCACGGCCGTGGGGAACAGCGAGAGGAGCGACCAGCCGGCGTCCTTGCGCAGGACCGTCAGGTACGGGCGGCGGGCTCCGGCGAGGCGGCGGGCGCCGATGTCCCAGGCGACCGTCATGACGGCGAAGACGGCCAGGAAGTACAGGCCGTTCCACTTGCTGGCCGCGGCCAGGCCCAGGAAGAAGCCGGCCGCGATCCGCCAGGGCCGCCAGCCCAGGCCGGTGCGGGAGGCCGCGTACTGGTCCGGGCCCGCGAAGCCGTCCTCGTTGACCGGCAGCGCGGCGGCCAGGCGGGCGCGGGCCCAGTCGCGGTCGATCAGCAGGCAGCCGAAGGCGGCCAGCGCGAAGAACATGATCACCAAGTCGAGGAGGGCGATCCGGCTCATCACGAACTGCAGGCCGTCCACGGCCATCAGCAGACCCGCCACGCAGCCCAGCGCGGTGGAACGGAACAGACGGCGCCCGATCCGGCACAGCATCAGCACGGACAGCGTGCCGAGCAGGGCCATCATGAAGCGCCAGCCGAAGGGGTTGAGGCCGAACATCCACTCGCCGACCGCGATCACCCACTTGCCCATCGGCGGGTGCACCACGTAGCCGGGTGCGTCCGACAAGGGGATGGTCTGCGGGTGGCCCAGGATCTGCGGGTTGGCGACCTTGCCGTCCGGCCAGGTGCCCTCGTAGCCGAGCTTCAGCAGCGACCAGGCGTCCTTGGCGTAGTACGTCTCGTCGAAGACGACCTCGCGCGGGCTGCCCAGGTGCCAGAAGCGCAGGCCGCCGGCCAGCACCGCGACGAGCAGCGGGCCGAGCCAGCCGGTCGCCTTCGCGGCACGCCGGGCGAGCGCCGGGCCGAGGCCCAGCCTCTCCCACACCCGGGTGCCCGGTTCGGGGAACGGAGGGACCAGTCGCTCGCGCGTGTCCCGGCGCGGCCGTTCGCTGTACCCGAACCTGCGAAGCCGGCGCGCCCACGGGCTCTGCTCCTGCGCCGCCTCGTCCGGGGCGCCCTCGTCGGCCCGGTGCAGCGTCGACTCCGTCGCGGTCTCACTCGTCACCGGGCCATCGTAGGGAAACCGCCTGAGATTGCGATGAGGTGTGCGAGGGGCGAGGGGAGATTGTCCCGTATCCGCGGCATGTCATGGCCGGGGGAGGGGCCGCGGGTGGTGGTGGGCGGCCCGGGGAGGGGGCGGATTTCGGGGTTCGGGGGTCAGTCGGCGAGGCGCCCGGCGGTGCGCGGGCGGGTACGGCCGGGGGTGCCACAGAGGAGGCGGTGAGCGGGGAGGCGAGATGGCGTGAGGACGGTGGGGATCCGGCGGGCGGATACGGTGGCGGGGTGACCGAGATCCGTGGCGACGATTCCGTTGGTGTGCTCGTGCTGGCCGGGACCCCGATCGGGGATCCGGCGGACGCGCCGCCGCGGCTGGCCGCCGAACTCGAGGGCGCGGACGTGGTGGCCGCCGAGGACACCCGGCGGTTGCGGCGGCTCACGCAGGCGCTCGGGGTGGAGGTGCGCGGGCGCGTGGTCTCGTACTTCGAGGGGAACGAGGCCGGGCGCACGCCGGAACTGGTGGCGGCGCTCGTGGACGGCGCGCGTGTGGTGCTGGTCACGGACGCGGGGATGCCGTCGGTGTCGGATCCCGGTTACCGGCTGGTAGCCGCGGCTGTGGAGGAGGGCATCACGGTGACCGCCGTGCCGGGGCCCTCCGCGGTGCTCACCGCCCTGGCCGTCTCGGGGCTGCCGGTGGACCGGTTCTGCTTCGAGGGCTTCCTGCCGCGCAAGCCCGGGGAACGCCTCGCCCGGCTGCGCGAGGTCGCCGCCGATCGGCGCACCCTGGTCTATTTCGAGGCCCCGCACCGTATCGACGACACCCTCGCGGCCATGGCCGAGGTTTTCGGCGCGGACCGGCGGGCGGCCGTCTGCCGGGAGCTCACCAAGACGTACGAGGAAGTACGGCGCGGCCCGCTCGCGGAACTCGCCGTGTGGGCCGCCGAGGGGGTGCGGGGCGAGATCACCGTTGTCGTCGAGGGTGCGGCGCCCGCGTCGCCCGCCTCCGTCGAGCCCGAGGAACTCGTGCGCAGGGTCCGGGCACGGGAGGAGGCGGGGGAGGCGCGCAAGGAGGCGATTGCCGCGGTGGCCACGGAGGCGGGGGTACGGAAGCGGGTCGTCTTCGACGCGGTGGTGGCGGACAAGCGGGGGAGCGGCTCGGCCTCGTAGCGGTCACGGCTGCGCTCGAGCGCTGCGCGGGCTCGTGGGGTACGTGCGGCGTAGGCCGCGGTGACTGTGTGCGGGTACGCCGTTGGTCTGCGCTCAATCGCCGGGCGGGTTTGTCTTTGTGCGGCTCCTTGCCCGTTCGGGCGTGATTTCGCTCGGGTACGCCCACCGGCCGCGCTCAATCGCCGCGCGGGCTTCGATCGGCTGGGGCTCATCCCGTGTTACCCGGGGATGCGGCTCGCGTTCATCTGGGGGCGTGCGCGGGTGGGTGGCCGGGGTGCGGGGGGTGCCTAGACTTGGGACAGGGCAAAACAATAAGCGCCATCTTCCACAAAGAGGCCAAATGTGGCCCAAGAGTGGGGAACGGCGGGGACGGACGGGGGAGGAGAGGCGTTCGCTGGGGGTGGGAAAGTCCCGGTCCGGGCACGGTGCCCGGAGGGCGCGCAGGAGCTGCCATGAGCGAGACCATAGGCACCGACAGTGGCGTAGGCAGGAGCAGCGGAGGCGGGGCGAAGGGTACGGAGGCGTACTCGTTCGCGTGCATGAACTGCGGTTACGGGTGGGAGCAGAGCTACGAGATCGAGCACCACACGGACCCGACCGGGCGGCCGTACGTGACGTACCTGGCCGGCGGCCGCACGGTGCCCTCGCCCCTGACCCGGCCGACGTGCGAGAACTGTGACGGGCACCATGTGCGGATCATGCGCTCCGGCCAGGTGTCGGGCGCGGTGGCGTCGCGATGGTCGGTGGAGCACGCCGAACGCGGCGTTCACCGGGCCCGGCACTGGCCGACGCTGCACTTCCTGCGCCGCAAGGAAGCGCTGCCCCCCAAGGACGAGGACCCCTCGCGGCCGAGTTGGCGCCTGACCCCGTGACACCGCCTACCCACGACACTGCTCACCCCGTGACGCTCGTCCAGTGCGTCGCGTTCATGGGCGTCGCCCGTCCGTGACGCCCAGGCGTCCGCCGACTACCGGGCCAATACCGGCCGATACGGCGGGCGCGGAACCAGGGACCTGTCCCCGTCCCTGGGATCCGGCACCGAGGGCCGGCCGCCCGTGCGAGGCCGGCCCGTCCGCAGCCGCACCGGGCTACCCGAACGGCTGCGGTCGAAAAGCCCCGCGTACCACCCCCGGGTCCGACCCTAGGATCGGACCCATGGCGAAGAAGAAGGACAGCGGCGAGGCCCCTCCGGCGCCCGAGCCGCTGAGGATCGCGGTCGCGGACTCGCACACCCACCTGGACATGCAGGGCGGCACCGTGGCGGCGGCGATCGCGAAGGCGGCCGCGGCCGGGGTGGACACCCTCATCCAGGTCGGCTGCGACCTGGCCGGTTCGCGGTGGGCGGCGCGGACCGCGGAGGAGTACGAGAACGTGTGGGCCACGGTGGCCCTGCACCCCAACGAGGCGCCCAGGATCCTGTTGGGCGATCCCGACAACTGGTCGCGGCAAGGGGAGCGGGCCGCGGGCGGAACGGCCGCGCTGGACGCCGCGATCGACGAGATCGCCGAGCTGGCCGCGTTGCCGCAGGTGCGGGGGGTGGGCGAGACCGGCCTGGACTACTTCCGGACCGGGCCCGAGGGCGTGGCCGCCGAGCAGCACTCATTCCGCCGGCACATCGAGATCGCCAAGCGGCACGGCAAGGCGCTGATCATTCACGACCGCGAGGCGCACGACGACGTGCTGCGCATCCTGCTGGAGGAGGGCGCGCCGCAGACCGTGGTGTTCCACTGCTTCTCCGGCGACGCCGAGATGGCCAAGGTGTGCGCCGAGCGCGGCTACTACCTGTCCTTCGCCGGCAACGTCAGCTACAAGAACGCGCAGAACCTGCGGGACGCCGTCGCCGTCGCCCCGCTGGACCGGCTGCTGGTCGAGACCGACGCGCCCTTCCTGCCGCCCGCGCCCTACCGGGGCCGGCCGAACGCGCCCTACCTGATCCCGCTGACGCTGCGGACCATGGCCGAGGCCCGCGGTGCGGACGAGGACACCCTCGCCGCCGCGATAGCGGCCAACACGGCCCGCGCCTTCGGCTACTGAAAACCCGCTACTGAAAACCCCCGGAAGACCCGCGGCTCCTTCAAAGCCCCAGCTCCTGGCCCCGGCCGCCGCGCGGGTCAGGAGCGGCCCACCCCGCCCGTTAGCCTTGCGGTGTGAGTACGACAGACCCCGGCGCCCTGCTCGGGCCGGCCGACGTGCGTGAGCTGGCCGCCGCGCTGGGGGTGCGGCCGACCAAGCAGCGCGGCCAGAACTTCGTGATCGACGCGAACACCGTACGGCGCATCGTGCGGACCGCGCAGGTGCGCCCCGACGATGTCGTGGTGGAGGTCGGCCCGGGGCTCGGCTCGCTCACGCTGGCGCTGCTGGAGGCGGCCGACCGGGTCACCGCGATCGAGATCGACGACGTACTGGCGCAGGCGCTGCCGGCCACGGTGGCGGCGCGGCTGCCCGAGCGGGCGGAGCGGTTCGCGCTGGTGCACCGCGACGCGCTGCTGGTGGACGAACTGCCGGGGCCGCCGCCGACCGCGATGGTGGCGAACCTGCCGTACAACGTGGCGGTGCCGGTGCTGCTGCACATGCTGGCCACCTTCCCGACCATCGAGCGGACGCTGGTGATGGTGCAGTCCGAGGTCGCCGACCGGCTGGCCGCGACGCCGGGCAGCAAGGTGTACGGGGTGCCGTCGGTGAAGGCGAACTGGTACGCCGAGGTCAAGCGGGCCGGAGCGATCGGGCGGAACGTGTTCTGGCCGGCGCCCAACGTGGACTCCGGCCTGGTGTCCCTGGTCCGGCGCGAGCCGCCGGCCACCACGGCCTCCCGGACGGACGTGTTCGCGGCGGTGGACGCGGCCTTCGCGCAGCGCCGCAAGACGCTGCGGGCGGCCCTCTCGGGCTGGGCTGGGTCGGCGGCGGCCGCCGAGACCGCGCTGCTGGCGGCTGGCGTGTCACCGCAGGCGCGCGGCGAGTCGCTGTCCGTGGCGGAGTTCGCCGCCATCGCCGAGCACCGGCCCGCGTGATGTGTACGGTGTGGCCGTGCCCGTACGTCCCGAGGAGTCCCTGCCCGTGAGTCCCGCGAGCCCCCTGAGTCCCGCAAGCCCCGCCGGCCCGGCGAGCCCCGCGGAAGCCGCGCCCTCGCCGAGCCCCGTGCCGGCCGTGCGGAACCAGGCCGACCCGGTCGACGGGGCCGTCACCGTACGGGTCCCCGCCAAGGTCAACGTGCAGCTCTCCGTCGGCGGGCGCCGCCCCGACGGCTTCCACGACCTGGCCACGGTCTTCCTCGCGGTGGGACTGTACGACCGGGTCGTCGCGGCCCCCGCGCCCGAGCTGCGGATCACCGCCGAAGGGCTGGGCGTCGACGGCATCCCGCTGGACGGCACGAACCTGGCGGCGCGGGCCGCGGCGGCGCTGGCCGCCCGGTACGGCCTCGAGCCCCGGGTGCACCTGCACATCGTCAAGGACATCCCGGTGGCCGGCGGCATGGCCGGCGGGTCCGCCGACGCGGCCGCGGCGCTGCTGGCCTGCGACCGGCTGTGGGGGCTCGGGGCCAGTGCCCAGGAGCTGCGGTCGGTCGGCGCGCAGCTCGGCAGCGACGTGCCCTTCCCGCTGCTCGGCGGCGCGGCGCTCGGCACCGGGCGCGGCGACGTCCTGACCCCGCTGGAGGTCGGCGGCAGCTTCCACTGGGTGTTCGCGGTCGCCGACGGCGGCCTGTCCACCCCCGCTGTGTACGGCGAGTGCGACCGGCTGCGCCGCGAGGGCGGGGACGGCGACCTGGCCGGCCAGGTGCCCGAGCCGGCCGCCGACCCGGGCCTGGTCGAGGCGCTGCGCTCCGGCGACCCCTACGCGCTCGCCGGCTGCCTGGCCAACGACCTCCAGGCGGCGGCCGTCTCGCTGCGGCCCGGCCTGGCCGACACCCTGGACGCGGGTACCGAGGCCGGCGCGCTGGCGGCCCTGGTGTCCGGTTCCGGACCGACCTGCGCCTTCCTTGCGCCCGACGCGGACACCGCGGCCAAGATCGCCGCCACCCTCGGGCCGGCCGCACGGGTCGCGCTCGCCCCCGCGCCCGGGGCGACCGTCGTGGACTGATCGCGGGTTCCGGCCGGGGTTCCTCAAGGGGGCTCCCGGCCGGAGCTCCCGACCGCGGCCACCGTCCCGGGTGGTGGCGCGCGTACCGGAAGTGCGGCCCCGCACCACCGCCGACCTGCGGATACGCGCGTTGTCCACAGGCGGCCCCGGCACGTACCGTCCGACAGGCCCTAGGCTGGAGAGCCCGACCCCGTCCGCCGGCCCGCCCGCCCATCGCGTGCCCGTCGCGCAGCCGGGAACCCGGCACGGCGCCCGGCCACCCGGTCGCCGGACCGTACGCCGCCGAAAGCGCCAACCGCCCGCACCGCCCCCACCGCCCCCACCGCCCGAAGAGCCGAAGAGCAGAAGAGCTGGAGAACAACGCAAGTGGCCGTCAACCTGGTCAACGTCGAAGCCGTCGGCAAGACATACGGCACCCGGCAGCTCCTGGACGCCCTGTCCCTCGGCGTCTCCGAGGGCGACCGCATCGGGGTCGTGGGCCGCAACGGTGACGGGAAGACGACCCTGATCCGGATCCTGGCCAAGCTGGAGGAGCCGGACAGCGGCCGGGTCACCCACGTCGGCGGGCTGCGGCTGGGCGTGCTGGCGCAGGCCGACAGCCTCGACCCGAAGGCCACCGTCCGGCACGAGGTGGTCGGCGACCGGCCCGACCACGACTGGGCCGGCGACGCGCGGATCAGGGACGTGCTGACCGGCCTGTTCGGCGGCCTCGACCTGCCCGGCTTCCCGCAGGGCCTGGACACCGTGATCGGGCCGCTGTCCGGCGGCGAGCGGCGCCGTATCGCGCTGGCCCGGCTGCTGATCGGCGAGCAGGACCTGATCGTGCTCGACGAGCCGACCAACCACCTCGACGTGGAGGGCATCTCCTGGCTGGCCGGGCACCTCCAGGCGCGGCGCTCGGCACTGGTCTGCGTCACCCACGACCGCTGGTTCCTGGACCAGGTGTGCACCCGGATGTGGGACGTGCAGCACGGCGTGGTGCACGAGTACGAGGGCGGCTACAGCGACTACGTGTTCGCCCGCGCCGAACGCGAGCGGATCGCCGCCACCGAGGAGGCCAGGCGGCAGAACCTGGTCCGCAAGGAACTGGCCTGGCTGCGGCGCGGCGCCCCGGCCCGTACCTCCAAGCCGCGGTTCCGGATCGAGGCCGCCAACGCGCTGATCGCGGACGTGCCGCCGGTACGGGACAGCGCCGAGCTGATGGGGTTCGCGAACTCCCGGCTCGGCCGCACCGTCTTCGACCTGGAGGACGTGACCGTCACCGCCGGGCCGAAGGAACTGCTCAAGCACATCACCTGGCAGCTCGGCCCCGGCGACCGGATCGGCCTGGTGGGGGTGAACGGCGCCGGAAAGACCTCCTTCCTGCGCGCCCTCGCCGACGCCTCGGCCAGCGAGGGCGACCGGCAGCCGGCCGGCGGCCACGTGACCGTGGGCAAAACGGTCCGCCTGGCCTACCTCTCCCAGGAGGTCGCCGAACTCGACCCGGGGCAAAGGGTGCTGCAAGCCGTGGAGTCGGTGCGGCAGCGGGTGGATCTCGGCAAGGGCCGGGAGATGACCGCGGGTCAGCTCTGCGAGCGGTTCGGCTTCGGCAAGGAGAAGCAGTGGACGCCGGTGGGCGACCTGTCCGGCGGCGAGCGGCGCCGGCTGCAACTGCTGCGGCTGCTGATGGACGAGCCCAATGTGCTGTTCCTGGACGAGCCCACCAACGACCTGGACATCGAGACGCTGACCCAGCTGGAGGACCTGCTCGACGGCTGGCCCGGCTCGATGATCGTGATCAGTCACGACCGCTACTTCCTGGAGCGCACCACCGACCGGGTGTTCGCGCTGCTCGGGGATTCGACCCTGCGGATGCTGCCGCGCGGGGTGGACGAGTACCTGGAGCGCCGTCGCGCCGTCCAGGCCGCTGCCGCCGCCGCGGTGCCCGCGCCCGCCGCCGCCAAGGAGAAGCCGGCCGCCGACACCCGCGCGGCCAAGAAGGAACTCCAGCGCATCGAGCGGCAGTTGGACCGGATCGGCGAGAAGGAGAGCACGCTCCACGGCCGGATCGCCGACAACGCCACCGACTTCGAGAAGGTCGCGGCCCTCGACGCGGAGCTGCGCGCCCTGCGGGACGAGCGCGAGGAACTGGAGTCGCGCTGGCTGGAACTGGCCGAGGACGTGTGACGCCCCGAAGGACGTACGACCCCTTCGGGCGGCGGGATGTGACGGCGGGTCGGGGAGGACCTGTAGCAGGCCGGTAACGGAACAGCTGCGGCACGGCGGTGTCAAGGGTGCCCGGTGATAGAAAGACTTTCCGTTCATCCGCCCTTGTCTGACGGTACGAAGAGGAATTGATGTCGCAGCCGCCGCCCCCGCCGCCCGGAAACCCGCCGCCACCGCCAGGTGGTTACGGCTACCCGGCGCCCGCGCCCGGCCCGGCGGCGGGTGGCAACAACCCGGGTGGCAACAACCCTCCCCCAGCCCCAGGGGGCTGGGCGGTGCCCCCAGCCCCCCCGGCGGCGGCCCCCGTGCCCCCGGGACAGAACCCGTACGCGCCCACCCAGGCAGCCTTCCCGCAGGCCAAGGCACCGCAAGGACCGCCCCCGCCGGGTCAGGTCCCGCCGGCGCCGTACCCCCCGGGACCGCCCGCGCCCCCGCAGGGCCCGCCCCCGCCGCCCGGATACGGCTACCCGACCCCGCAACCGCAGCAGGGTGGCTGGGCGCAGCAGCCGTACGCGCCGGGCCCCCAGACCCCGCCGCCCCCGCCCGGCTACGGCTGGCCCGGGCAGCAGCCCCCGCCGTACCCGGGCGCGCCCACCGGCGGCGGCCCGTCCCGCAACAACCGGCTGACGGTGATCGTGGCCGCCGCGGTGGCGGCGGTGCTGCTGATCGGCGGCGGGGTGTACTTCGCCACGAAGGGCGGCGGCACATCCAACGACGCGAAGCCGTCGGCGCCGGCGAGCACAGGCGCCAAGAACGGCGCGAACGGCGGGACCAAGGGCGCCGGAGGCGGCGGCCACAACACGAACCTGGCGTTCAAGTGGGACAAGGCCGCGGACCCGGTGGCCCAGGCGGACAACCTCAAGGACGCGCTCGGCCTGTGGTTCACCGACACGTACGCGGTGAAGAACGAGATCGACAAGGTCGTGGCCTACGACCTGACCACCGGCGCCCCCGCCTGGACCGTCCCGGCGCCCTCGCGCGGCGACTGCACCGCGGCGCGCGACACGTACCAGAACCGGGCCGCGATCCAGTACGGCCCGACCTGCAACAAGATCATGGTGATCGACCTGGCGGCGGGCAAGCCGCTGTGGACGGCCACGCTGCCCGGCTCCACCGGCCGCAAGACCGAGTTCGACTACTCGGAGATGGCCATCAGCGGGGACACCGTCGGCGTGGACTGGCTCGAGGGCTCGATCGGTTACCGGATCAGCGACCAGAAGGTGCTGTGGCAGTCCGGCAACGGCAACTGCGAGGACGACGGTTACGCCGGCGGCAAGCAGTTCGTCGCGGTCGTCAACTGCGATTACCAGACGTACAAGGTGCAGGTCGTCGACCCGGCCAACAACGGCGCCGCCAAATGGACCTGGACCGCGCCCGTCGGTACCGAGGTCAACGCGATCGTGTCCACCGATCCGGTGGTGGTGCTGCTCGGCACCCAGGACCGCACCTACACCGACGTGGCGACCATCGTGAACGGCCGCCTCCAGTCCCGGGTGTCGCTCGGCACCGAGAAGTACGACATCGCCGACGACGGCACCGAGAAGCAGTCCGTGCACAATGTGCTGGTCAGCCAGGACACCCTCTACTTGTCGCTGAGCAGCAAGAGCGACAGCAACGGCCAGGTGCTCAGCGGCATCGTGGCCTTCGACCTGGCCAGCGGCAGGCAGAAGTGGATCTCCAAGCCGGGCGGCAAGCACGACATCACCGGCCTGGACTTCGTGGACGGCAAGGTGCTCGCGTACGAGCCGGCCGACTACGAGGTGCAGGGCGCGCTGGTCACCCTGGACCCGGCCACCGGCGCGACCAGCCCCTACGCCTCCTTCCCGCAGGGCGCCTACGACCAACTCGACCCGGGCGCGCTGCACAGCTACTACGTGTGGCACGGCGGGCAGTTCTACATCGTCAGCAAGACCGTGTACGCCGGGGAGAGCGGCCAGAAGTACGTGGTCGCCTTCGGCTGACCGGACTCCGGAACGGCCCCGGACCGGCTCCGGACGGGCGCGGCACGACCGGCCGCGCCCGCCGGCACCGCGCCCCCTGCCGGTGGACGCCCGGCAATTGCCCGCGGATGTTCCCGGTTGGGGGCGCATCGGTTCCACGGACCGTGTAGCTTCGCGGCCACACGGTACGCCGTCCCGGTGGCGACACGGTTGGGACGTGAATGGGCGCGGTATGCACAGGGGAACAGGGGGCCGGCGGCAATTCGGGCCGGTCCCGGGGGGATAGGGGATACCCGACATGGGCGTACGGCTCGTCGTGGTCGACGACCACCGGCTGCTGGCCGAGGCATTGGCCTCGGCTCTCAAACTGCGCGGCCATCGAGTGCTGGCGGCCGCGGCACCGGCCGGCGGCGCGGCCGAACTGGTGCTCAGCAGATCCCCCGAGGTGTGCCTGTTCGGCACCGCGGCCCCGGCCGAGCCGGGCGCCTTCGACGCGGTGGCGCGGATCAAGCGGGAGCGGCCGGCGGTCGCGGTGATCGTGCTCGGGCCGGTGCCCGACCCGCGGGGCATCGCGGCGGCGTTCGCGGCCGGCGCCTCCGGTTACGTCCGGCACGACGAGCGGATCGAGGGCGTCGAGCGGGCCATGGTCAAGGCCCGGGCCGGCGAGGTGGCGATCGCGCAGAGCCTGCTCCAGGGCGCGTTCGCGGAACTGCTCAACCCGGCGCGGCAGCCGGACGACGAGGGCGCGCGGCTGCTGGAGATGCTGACCCCGCGCGAGATCGAGGTGCTGGTCCGGGTCGCCGAGGGTGAGGACACCCGGGTCATCGCGGCCGGGATGCGGATCGCCCCGAGCACCGCCCGTACCCACGTCCAGCGCGTCCTGATGAAGCTCGGCGTCGGCTCCCGTCTGGAGGCCGCCGCCCTGGCCGCCCGTACCGGCCTGCTGGAACGCGCCTCGGGCGCCGAATAGCCTCCGGCTTCCCCGCCGCCGCCCGCCGTCTCCCGCCGCCCCTTCGGCGGCACCACGGCCGGTCCGCGGCCGGTCCGCGGCCTGTCCGGGATCCGCCCCGGATCCGCCCCGGATCCGCCCGGCATCCGGACGCAATCCGCCCGGCGAACCGCCCGCCCGCACCTCCGACCTGTCCGGCCGTGATGCCGGGCTGTGCGGCCGCCGTCGGTTCCGTCGCACTCTGTTCGGCTTTGTTTGATTACTCCCCCGGGGACCCTCGCCCGCCCGATACTGAGCCCGAGAACTTCACAGCGCTCGCTGCATTGACTGTGCTGTTCTGTTGTGATTCATTGTGTGCGGTTGTGTTGGGTGATTGTGGTGTGAGGTGCCCGAGGGTGAAGAAGACGACGACCTTGCTCGCGGACGGCCGCGAGCTGATCTATTACGACTCCGCCGACGCGGTGGTCCGCGACGCCGTGGACCGCAGACCCCTGGAGTCCGTCGCCACCACCTCGGAGCTCCGATACGACCGGCTGCTGGGTGACACGGTCGCCATCGCCTCGCACCGGCAGGGGCGGACGTACCACCCGCCGGCCGACCAGTGCCCGCTGGACCCGACCCGGGACGGCAGGCTCACCGAGATCCCGGCGGCGGACTACGAGGTGGTGGTCTTCGAGAACCGCTTCCCCTCGCTCACCGGCGACCAGGGCCGCTGCGAGGTGGTCTGCTTCACCTCCGACCACGACTCCTCGTTCGCCGACCTCACCCCGGCCCGGGCCCGGCTGGTGCTCGACGCCTGGACCGACCGCACCCAGGACCTGTCCCAACTGCCGGGCATAGTCCAGGTCTTCCCGTTCGAGAACCGCGGCGAGGAGATCGGCGTCACCCTCGGCCACCCGCACGGGCAGATCTACGGATACCCGTTCGTCACCCCGCGCACCAGCCTGATGCTGGCCCGGCTCGCCGAGCACCGGGAGCGCACCGGCGGCAATCTCTTCGACGACGTCCTCGCCGCCGAGATCTCCGACGGCAGCCGGATCGTGCTGGCCGGCGAGCACTGGACGGCGTTCGTGCCCTTCGCGGCGCACTGGCCGTACGAGGTGCACCTGTACCCCAACCGCCGGGTGCCGGACCTGCTCGGGCTGGACGAGGACGCGCGGGCGGAGTTTCCGCACCTGTACCTGGAGCTGCTGCGCCGGTTCGACCGGATCTTCGGTCCCGACCAGCCGCGCACCCCGTACATCTCGGGCTGGCACCAGGCGCCGTTCACCGCCCCCGATCGCCGCGACTTCGCGCTCCACCTGGAACTTTTCACGATCCGCCGGACGTCGGGCAAGCTGAAGTTCCTCGCGGGCTCCGAGTCGGGCATGGGCGCTTTCGTCAACGACGTGCCTCCGGAGTCCGCTGCCCAGCGACTGCGAGAGGTAGCGAGCAAGTGAGCCAAGTGAGCACCGGTCCCAAGAAGCTGTTGGTCACCGGTGGTGCCGGTTATGTCGGGAGCGTGGTGGCCGCGCACCTGCTCGAGGCCGGGCACACCGTGACCGTGCTGGACGACCTGTCCACGGGCTTCCGCGCGGGCGTGCCCGAGGGCGCGGACTTCGTCGAGGGCCGGGTCCAGGACGCCGCCAAGGTGCTCGACGGCTCCTACGACGCGGTGCTGCACTTCGCCGCCTCCTCCCAGGTCGGCGAGTCGGTGACGAACCCGGAGAAGTACTGGCGCAACAACGTGGCCGGCTCGCTCGAACTGCTCGCCGCCATGCGCGAGGCCGGCGTGCGCACCCTGGTGTTCTCCTCCACGGCCGCCACCTACGGCGAGCCGGCCGAGGTCCCGATCACCGAGACCGCCGCCACCGCGCCCACCAACCCCTACGGCGCCACCAAGCTCGCCGTCGACCACATGATCGCCTCGGAGTGCGTCGCCCACGGCCTGGCCGCGGTCAGCCTGCGGTACTTCAACGTCGCGGGCGCGTACGGCGCGTACGGCGAGCGGCACAACCCCGAGTCGCACCTGATCCCGCTGGTGCTCCAGGTCGCCCAGGGCCGCCGCGCCGCGATCTCGGTCTTCGGCGACGACTACCCGACGCCGGACGGCACCTGCCTGCGCGACTACATCCACGTCGCCGACCTGGCCCGGGCCCACCTGCTGGCCCTGGACCACGCCGCCGCGGGCGAGCACCTGATCTGCAACCTCGGCAACGGCAGCGGCTTCTCCGTCCGCGAGGTCGTCGAGGCCGCCCGCGCGGTCACCGGCCACCCCATCCCGGCCGTCACCGAACCGCGCCGGGCGGGCGACCCCGCGGTGCTGGTCGCCTCGGCCGACCGGGCCCGGGAGCGGCTGGGCTGGCAGCCGACCCGTACCGATCTCGCGGAGATCATCCGCGACGCGTGGACCTTCGCACAATCCCTGGGAGAGGACGCCCCGTGACGGACACCGCGTTCGAGATCGCGTTCAAGAACGCCTACGGCCGGGCGCCGGAGGGCGCCTGGGCCGCGCCCGGGCGGGTCAACCTGATCGGCGAGCACACCGACTACAACGACGGCTTCGTGCTGCCCTTCGCCATCCCCCAGACCACCCGCGCCGCGGTCGCCCGCCGCGACGACGGCCTGCTGCGGCTGCACTCGGCCGCGATGGAGGACGGGGTGGTCGAGCTGCGGATCGCCGACCTCGCCCCGGGCGCCACCGAGGGCTGGGCCCGCTACCCGGCGGCCGTGCTGTGGACGCTGCGCGAGGCCGGGCACGACGTGGGCGGCGCCGACCTGCACTTCGACAGCACGGTGCCGGTCGGCGGCGGCCTGTCCTCCTCCGCGGCCCTCCAGGTCGTCACCGCGCTGGCGCTGACCGAGCTGTACGGGGTCGAGCTGTCCCGCCAGGACATGGCGGTGCTGTGCCAGCGCTCGGAGAACCGTTACGTCGGCGCGCCCGTCGGGGTGATGGACCAGACGGCGTCGGCCTGCTGCACCGCCGGGCACGCCCTGCACCTCGACGTGCGCGCCCTCGCCCAGCGGCAGGTCCCCTTCGACCCCGAGGCCGAGGGGCTGGTGCTGCTGGTCGCCGACACGCACGTCAAGCACGCGCACGCCGACGGCGCCTACGGCGAGCGGCGGGCGGGCTGCGAGCGGGCCGCTGAGCTGCTCGGCGTCCCCGCGCTGCGCGACATCGCCCCGGCCGACCTGGACGCGGCCCTGGCCGCTCTCCCCGACGACACCCTGCGGCGGCTGACCCGTCACGTCGTCACCGAGGACCAGCGGGTCCAGGACGTGATCGAGCTCCTCGACGCGGGCCGCACCGCCGAGATCGGGCCGCTGCTGACCGCCGGTCACGCCTCCCTGCGCGACGACTTCCAGGTCTCGTGCACCGAGCTGGACGTGGTGGTCGAGGCGGCTCTGGCGGCGGGCGCGCTCGGCGCCCGGATGACCGGCGGCGGCTTCGGCGGCTCGGTCATCGTGCTGACCACGGCGCCCACCGCCCCGGACGTGGCACAGGCCATCACCAGGGCGCTGCCGCAGGCGGTCCCCTTCTCGACCGCGCCCGCCGAGGGCGCGCACCGGCTGTGGTGACCGGAGGCGGAGTGCCGCCGGTCCGCTGACCCGGGCCGCGGCACGGCGACGACCGGCCACGCCGGCGGGTACGCAATTGCCGCGCGCACGGCAACGCGCTCTCCTGCGCGAAGCAATTGCGCGCGGCAGGAGGAAACTTCCGCCAACACGGCGCCAACCCCGTTGGGAACCCCTACGCTTTTCACCACAGCGCCGGTGGGGGCCGGCGCTCATCAGGGGGCGAGACGCGCGGGGTCCGGCACCCGGTGCGAGGGACGGCGGTCCCGAACACCGGGTGCCGGGCTCCAAGCGAAGGTCGCCCCAGGGGGAGTGGGTCAACCACCGGGAGTGGTGTCCGTGGGACGAATCCGCGTTCTCGTCGTCGATGACCACCGCATCTTCGCCGAGTCGCTCGCCGCCGCTCTCGCGGCGGAGCCCGACGTCGACGTCTCGGCGGCCGGCAGCGGCCCGGCCGCGCAGCGCTGCCTCGACCGGGCAGCAGTCGACAACCGCCGTTACGACGTCGTGCTGGTGGACGCGGACCTGGGCTCCGGGCCCCGGCCGCAGACGCTCCAGGCGGTACCGCCGCTGACGGAGCAGCAGCGCTCGCCCGAGCCGCGCGACCCCGTCCTGGACGGGCTGGCGCTGGTGGAGCGGGTGCGCGCGCAGTATCCGACGACCCGCACGGTCGTACTCGCCGAGCGCGACGACCCGACCCGCGCGGCCCGCGCGCTCCAGGCCGGTGCCAGCGGCTGGGTGGCCAAGGACTGCTCGCTGTCCCGGCTGCTCGCGGTGGTCCGCGGGGTGCTGCGGGACGAGACCCACCTGCCGCCGGCACTGCTGACCGGGGTGCTGCGGGAGCTGACCGCCGCCCGCCGGCACCGCACCGAGAGCGAGCGCCTGGTGGAGTCGCTGACCCCGCGCGAGCAGGAAGTGCTGCGCTGCATGGTCGCGGGCCTGGGCCGCAAGGCGGTGGCGGAACGTTTGTTCCTGTCCCCGCACACCGTGCGCACGCACATGCAGAACGTGCTGGGCAAGCTCGGGGTGCACTCCACGCTCGCCGCGGTCGCGCTGGCCCGCCGGGCCGGGGTGGGACCGGTGGAGCTGGTGCCGTCAGCCGGGGACGTTGTCGAACGGCGCGGTCAACTGTCGTAGCAGCGAGGCCAGTTCGGCCCGCTGCCGGTCGGTCAGCTCGCCCAGGATGGCACGTTCCTGGGCGAGCAGCCCGGCCAGTGCCTCGTCGGCCCGGTCCTGCCCCTCGGGGGTGAGCCGGACCAGCACCCCGCGCCGGTCGGTGGGGTCGGGCAGCCGCTCGACCAGCCCCTTCTGCGCCAGCCGGTCGATCCGGTTGGTCATGGTCCCGGACGTCACCAGGGTCTGGGTGAGCAGTTGCCCGGGCGAGAGCTGATACGGCGCGCCCGCCCGCCGCAGCGATGTGAGCACGTCGAACTCCCACGGCTCCAGGCTGTGCTCCGCGAACGCCAGCCGCCGGGCCCGGTCCAGATGCCGGGCGAGCCTGCTGACCCGGCTGAGCACTTCCAGCGGCTCGACGTCGAGGTCGGGGCGCTCCCGGCGCCAAGCAGCGACCAGCCGATCGACCTCGTCCTCCATGCCGATCAGTGTAGTAGGTCTGTCGATATGAAGTCTCTTGACATCAAGATATATGGGGAGGAGCCTGGAACGGCAAGAGGCAGAACGTTGCCTTCCGCTTCGGCGCGTCCGGCTCGTTGGACACGTTCCGTACGGCCGGCATGTCCGCCTCGTTCGGCAAGGGCTCCGTGACATCCCCAGGGAGTACGAACCATGCAAGCAGTGCCCACATGGGACCCGCAGCAATATCTTCGCCACGCCACCCACCGCACCCGTCCGTTCCTCGATCTGCTCAGCCGGATCACCGAGCTGCCCGGGGGCGGGTCCCCGCGGATCGCCGACATGGGCTGCGGGCCCGGCAACGTCACCGCGCTGCTCGCCGGCCGCTGGCCCGGCGCCCGGATGACCGGTTACGACTCCTCGCCGCAGATGCTGCGCTCCGCCGCCCCGTACGCCGGCCCCACCCCGGGCGGCGGCTCCCTGGACTTCCGCCGGGCCGACGCGTCCCAGTGGGTCCCGGACGAGCCGTACGACCTGATCGTCTCCAACGCCGCGCTGCAGTGGGTGCCCGGGCACGCCGACCGCTTCCCGGCGTGGCTGGCCGGCCTGACCCCCGGCGGCACCCTCGCCTTCCAGGTGCCCGGGAACTTCCAGGCCCCCAGCCACGCGCTGCTCGACGAGCTGTGCGACGCCCCGCAGTGGCGCTCCCGGCTCGGCGGTCACGGCCGCCGGTACGTGTACGTCCTCAGCCCCTCGGACTACCTGGAACGGCTGACCGGACTGGGTTGCGAGGTGGTGGACGTGTGGGAGACCACCTACGTCCAGCTCCTCCAGGGCGAGGACGCGGTGCTCGACTGGACCAAGGGCACCGCGCTGCGGCCGGTGCTCACCGCGCTCGAGGACGACCCGGAGGGGGCGCGGGAGTTCGTCGCGCAGTACCGCGACCTGTTGCGCAAGGCGTACCCGCCCGGCCCGCACGGTACGGTCTTCCCCTTCCGGCGGATCTTCGCGGTGGCCCGCACCGCCGCGGAGCCGACAACCGACCCGGCCGCTCGTACCGAGGCGACCGCAACGTCGACCACGTCGACCACGTCCACCACGTCCACCGAGGGGCCGCACGCATGATCACCGCCGTCGACCACGTCCAGCTCGCCGCGCCGCCCGGAAGCGAGGACGAGCTGCGCGCCTACTACGTCGGGGTGCTCGGGATGACCGAGCTGACCAAGCCGCCTGTGCTCGCCGCGCGCGGAGGCTGCTGGTTCGCGGCCGGCGGCGCGGCGGTCCACCTCGGCATGGAGGAGGACTTCCGCCCGGCCCGCAAGGCCCACCCGGGGCTGCGCGTCACCGGCATCCACGCCTTCGCCAAGCAGCTCCAGGCGCACGGCGCCCCGGTGGTCTGGGACTACGACCTGCCCGGCCACGAGCGGTTCTACTCGCAGGACCCGGTGGGCAACCGGCTGGAGTTCCTGGAACCGCTCGCCGTACGCGGCTGACGCGGTTCACGCGCCGACGCGGGCACGGGACGACGCGGGTACGCGGGGCCGTGCGCAGGCCGTACGGCCCCCTGCCGCGTCACAGTGTCAGGAAGGCCCCGAGCAGCACCGCCACGCCCGCCGCGCCGAGGCTCCACGCGGTGCGGGCCATCCGCAGGCCGCCGCCGACCACGATCGCGGCGAGCAGGAAGGCACCGCCCAGCGGCACCCAGGAGAAGATCATGCCGCCCCAGCCGGAGCGGATCGCGGTGTCCGTGCCCGGCTTCATCACCACCGGCACCTGGTCGCCCACCTTGTGCCGTACCGGGAGGCTTACGGTGACCTGTGTGCGAGCGGTGCCGGCGCCGCCGGACGGCGCGAAGGGGCCGGTGCAGGTGGAGTCGGCACAGTTCATCAGTGTCACGGTGCCGCGCTCGCGGCCCTTGGTGAGCATCACGTAGTGCGCGGTCTTCCACGACTCCCAGCCCGCGGACACCAGGATCAGCAGCGTGAGCAGCGTCAGACCCAGCGCGCGGAGCGCGTTCACCAGCCACGCCCCGGCGTTCCGTTCACCCATGCGGGTGATCTTTGGGCATCGTGCACCATGCGGTCAACTTCCGCGCACGAGCCGCCCGGTCAGCCGCCGTACGTCCTCGGTCAGCTGTTGTACGTGCCCGGTCAGCTGTTGTAGGTGCTCTGGGCGCGCTCCAGGCCGTCGGTGATCAGCGCCTCCACCGCGTCGGCGGCCCGGTCCACGAACCAGTCCAGGTCCTTGCGTTCCGTGGCCGAGAAGTCCTTGAGCACGAAGGCGGCCACGTCCATCCGGCCGGGCGGGCGGCCGATCCCGGCCCGCACCCGCAGGTAGCCCGGGCCGAGCGACTTGGTGATGGACTTCAGCCCGTTGTGCCCGTTGTCGCCGCCGCCGAGCTTGAGCCGCAGCGTGGCGTAGTCGATGTCCAGTTCGTCGTGGACCACGATCAGCCGCTCCAGCGGCACCTTGTGGAAGTCCTTGAGCGCGGTGACCGGGCCGCCGGAGACGTTCATGAACGACTGCGGCTTGACCAGCACCACCCGGTGGCTGCCGGGTCCGGGCGGGCCGATCCGCCCCTCGACGACCTGTGCCTGGGCCCGCCGGTCGCGCTTGAAGGTGCCGCCCATCCGCTCGGCGAGCAGGTCGGCCACCATGAAGCCGATGTTGTGGCGGTTGCGCGCGTACTCCGGCCCGGGGTTGCCCAGGCCGGCCACCAGCCAGGGCCCTGCGGTGTCGGTCATCCAGGTCTCCCTGCTCGTCGGGGTGTGCCGGGGCGGTGTCGGGGGGTGCTTCGGGGGGCCGGGTGCTTCAGGGGCGGGGTGTGCGGCCGGCGGTTGCCGCGGGCGCGGCCGGAACCGAGGTCCCGGCCGCGCCCGTACGTCCGTACTCGGGGTCCGGCTCAGGCCTCGGTGGCGGCTTCCGCGGCTTCCTCGGCCTCGGCGGCCTCCTCGCCCTCCGGCGCGGCCTCGGCCTGGGCGGCGACGACCTGGAGCACCACGGCGTCCTCCTCGACGGCCAGGGTGGTGCCGCGCGGCAGCGCCACGTCCTTGGCCAGGATGGAGGCACCGGCCTCCAGGCCCTCCACGGACACGCTCACGGACTCGGGGATGTGGGTCGCCTCGGCCTCGACCGGCAGCGCGTTGAGCACGTGCTCCAGCAGGTTGCCGCCCGGGGCCAGCTCGCCCTCGGTGACGACCGGCACCTCGACGGTGACCTTCTCGCCGCGCTTGACGGCCAGCAGGTCGACGTGCTCCAGGAAGCCCTTCAGCGGGTCGCGCTGCACCGCCTTGGGGATGACCAGCTCGGACGTGCCGTCGATCTCCAGGGAGATCAGCACGTTGGGGGTGCGCAGCGCGAGCAGCAGCTCGTGGCCGGGCACGGACACATGCTTGGGCTCGGCGCCGTGACCGTAGATGACGGCGGGCACCCGGTCGGTGCGGCGGATGCGGCGGGCGGCGCCCTTGCCGAACTCGGTGCGCGGCTCGGCGGGGATCTTGACCTCGGCCATGATGCTCGACTCCTCGTGAGGGACGTACGGTGAATGTCGCCCGGCCCACGACGGGCTGGTCCCGCACAACGAGGAGCGCGTCGATAACGGAGTCGCCCCCTTCCGCCCGGCCCGCCGCCATTACCTGCCGCGGGTCGTCCGGCAGGGGCCTCCCTCGCCGAGCAACCCCGACAGCGTAACCGGCGCCCGGCCGCGTACCCAAACCGGGCCCGTACCTGTCCCGTACCTGCCCCGCACGGCGGACCGGCACCGTAAACCGAGCGGCGGCCCGCGGAAGCGGAACGGCCCCCCGAATCGCCCGGGCGGGGGCGGATCGGGGGGCCGGTCGGCGATCGGACGGGGGCGCCGCGGGTCAGTGCGCGGGCCCGCGGCGGCGGATCAGTGCGCGTCCTCGAAGAGGCTGGTCACCGAACCGTCCTCGAACACCTCGCGCACCGCGTTGGCGATGGTCGGCGCCATCGACAGCACGGTGATCTTGTCGAGGTCGGTCTGCCCGGGGGTGGGCAGGGTGTCGGTGAGCACGAACTCGCTGACCTTGGAGTTCTTCAGCCGGTCGGCCGCCGGGCCGGACAGCACGCCGTGCGTGGCGGTGACGATCACGTCCTCGGCGCCGTTGGCGAACAGCGCGTCCGCGGCGGCGCAGATGGTGCCGGCGGTGTCGATCATGTCGTCCACCAGCACGCAGACCCGGCCCTTGACGTCGCCGACCACCTCGTGGACCTTGACCTTGTTGGCGATGCTGGGGTCGCGGCGCTTGTGCACGATGGCCAGCGGCGCGCCGAGCCGGTCGCACCAGCGGTCGGCGACCCGGACCCGGCCGGCGTCGGGGGAGACCACGGTGAGCTTGTTGCGGTCCACCTTGGCGCCCACGTAGTCGGCGAGCACCGGCAGCGCGAACAGGTGGTCCACCGGGCCGTCGAAGAAGCCCTGGATCTGGTCGGTGTGCAGGTCCACGGTCAGGATCCGGTCCGCGCCGGCGGTCTTGAACAGGTCGGCCATCAGCCGGGCCGAGATCGGCTCGCGGCCCAGGTGCTTCTTGTCCTGCCGGGCGTATCCGTAGAACGGCACGATCACGGTGATGCTCCGCGCGGAGGCCCGCTTGAGGGCGTCCAGCATGATGAGCTGTTCCATGATCCACTGGTTGATCGGGGTGGTGTGGCTCTGGATGAGGAAGCAGTCGGCGCCGCGCGCGGACTCCTCGAACCGTACGTAGATCTCACCGTTGGCGAAGTCGTAGGCCCGGGTGGGAGTGAGCTCGACCTCAAGTTCTCGCGCCACCGCCTCCGCCAGATCGGGGTGGGCGCGGCCGGAGAAGAGCATCAGCTTCCTCTCACCGGTCGTCTTGATCCCGGTCACTGCACCGTCTCCTATGTGTTCGACTGGTGTTCGACACAGCGACGCCCCGAGTTGGGCGTGCTGGCGGAATTGTGTGCACCACACACGGTACGCCCCGTGCAGTGCACCTGTGCACCTCAGCGGCGGTGGTGAGACCACCCTCACTCGCGCGTGCGCAGGCCTCACCCGCGGGTGGGAATCTCCTTCACCCGCAGGTGGGACGGCGCACCGGTGTTCTGTGACTGTTGTTGTCCGTGCCGTGCCCGCCGCAGCGGCTACTGCGCGGCCGGCCCGGACTCCTGCCGCGCGCGTTCGGCCGCCTGGGCGGCGGCGCTGCCCGGGCGCTTGCGGGCGACCCAGCCCTCGATGTTGCGCTGCTGGCCGCGGGCGACGGCCAGCGAACCGGCCGGTACGTCCTTGGTGATCACCGAACCGGCCGCCGTGTAGGCGCCGTCCCCGACCACGACCGGTGCGACGAACATGTTGTCCGAGCCGGTCTTGCAGTAACTGCCGATCGTGGTGTGGTGCTTGGTCTCGCCGTCGTAGTTGACGAAGACACTGGCCGCGCCGATGTTGGTGTACTCGCCGATGGTGGCGTCGCCCACGTAGCTCAGGTGCGGCACCTTGGTGCCCTCGCCGATCGTGGCGTTCTTCATCTCCACGTACGTGCCGGCCTTCGCCTTGGTGCCCAGCCGGGTGCCCGGCCGCAGGTACGCGAAGGGGCCCACGGTCGCCTGCGGGCCGATCTCGGCCTGGTCGGCGACGGTGTTGGAGACGCTGGCGCCGGCCCCCACCGAGGTGTCGGTCAGCGTGCAGTTGGGGCCGACCTCGGCGCCCTCGGCGAGCGCGGTGGCGCCGCGCAGCTGCGTGTTGGGGTGCACCACCGCGTCCGGCGCGAAGGTGACGGTGACGTCCACCCAGGTGGTCGCGGGGTCCACCACGGTGGTGCCGGCCAGCATGGCCTCGGTCAGCAGCCGCTCGTTGAGGGTCCGGCGCGCCTGCGCGAGCTGCACCCGGTTGTTCACCCCGGCGATCTCGCGGTGGTCGGCGGCGGTGTACGCGCCCACGCCGTGCCCCTTGGCGCGCAGGATCGCCAGGGTGTCGGTGAGGTACTCCTCGCCCTGGGCGTTGTCCGTGGTGACCTCGGCCAGCGCCTGCGCGAGCAGCGCCGCCTCGTACGCGTACACACCGGAGTTGATCTCGGTGATCGCCCGCTGGGCCGCGTCGGCGTCCTTCTGCTCCACGATGGCGGTCACCCGGCCGTCGGCGCCGCGCACGATCCGGCCGTAGCCGGTCGGGTCGGGCACCTCGGCGGTCAGGACGGTGACCGCGTTTCCCGCCGCCTGGTGCGCGGCGGTCAGTTCGGTGAGGGTCTCGGGGGTCAGCAGCGGGGTGTCGCCGTAGGTGACCACCACGGTGCCGCTGTCGGGCAGCAGCACGCCCTGCCGGGCGAACTCCTCCAGCGCGGTACGGACCGCGTGACCGGTGCCGTGCTGCTCCTGCTGCACGGCGATCAGCGCCTTGGGGTCCACGGTGCGCAGATGGTCGGCGACCTGCTCGCGCGCGTGCCCGACGACCACCACGAGGTGGTCGGGCTCGAGGGCGCGCGAGGCCGCGACGACATGGCCGACCAGGGACCGGCCGCAGATGGTGTGCAGAACCTTGGGGGTGGCCGACTTCATGCGCGTGCCCTCACCCGCGGCGAGGATGACGACGGCTGCCGGGCGATTCGGGCTCACGGGGGAGACTCCTCGGCTTCGGGTGCTGGACATCCGCAGCTTACCGAGGGGCTCCACCATCGACGTACCGGCTCGGGTTCCCCCGGGCGGGGCCCCAGCCGCAGCCGCGGTCGAGCGGCCGTTCCCGCGCCCCGCGTTCGTACACCGCATACGTACGTACGGTGCTCCGTGCTCTGCTCCGTACTCCGCGTTCGTGCTCCGCCGCCAGGACTCGAACCCGGACTTAAGGCACCAAAAGCCCCAGTGCTGCCAATTACACCACGGCGGATCAACTCGACGATTCCGGCGCACGGCCGGGCCAGGTCGGGCTGGTCGCCCCCATCATGCCGTACCGGACGCCTTCCCCGCGACGGTGATCCCGGCCGATCCGGGGTAGGGAACACCGGTCGGCGGACCACGGCACTGCCGGTCCTGTTGCACGACGTGCGCCACTGCAATACTTACGGATCCGTAGGTTCCGACACGAGCCGGCCCGACGGGCCACCATCACTTCCGACAAGGGACGGACATGACCACACAGACGGACGTGATCACGGAGTCCCGGGAACCCGGGCCCTCCGGTCAGGACCAGACGCCGGCGCCCTCAGCCACCAGGGGCGGTGAGAGCAAGCGGTCGATCGAGCAGATCGCCCTGCTGATCTTCATCCTCGTCCCCTTCGCCGCGCTCGTCGCGGCCGTGCCGCTGGCCTGGGGCCGCGGCCTGAGCTGGCTGGACGTCGGCCTGATGGTCGGCATGTACTTCCTGGGCTGCCACGGCATCACCATCGGCTTCCACCGCTACTTCACCCACGGCTCCTTCAAGGCCAAGCGCCCGCTGCGGATCGCGCTGGCCGTGGCCGGCTCGCTGGCCGTCGAGGGCCCGGTCGTGCGCTGGGTGGCCGACCACCGCCGCCACCACAAGTTCAGCGACGCCGAGGGCGACCCGCACAGCCCCTGGCGCTACGGCGAGACCCTGCCCGCCCTGATGAAGGGCCTGTGGTGGGCGCACATGGGCTGGCTCTTCGACGAGGAGCAGACCCCGCAGCAGAAATACGCGCCCGACCTGATCAAGGACCCGGCGATCCGCCGCATCTCCCGCGACTTCTGGCTGTGGACGCTGATCTCGCTGCTGCTGCCCCCGCTGATCGGCGGCCTGGCCACCATGTCGTGGTACGGCGCCTTCACCGCGTTCTTCTGGGGGTCCCTCGTCCGGGTGGCGCTGCTGCACCACGTGACCTGGTCCATCAACTCCATCTGCCACGCGGTCGGCAAGCGCCCGTTCAGGTCCCGCGACCGGTCCGGCAACGTGTGGTGGCTGGCCGTGCTGTCCTGCGGCGAGTCCTGGCACAACCTGCACCACGCCGACCCGACCAGTGCCCGGCACGGCGTGATGCGCGGCCAGATCGACTCCAGCGCCCGCGTCATCCGCTGGTTCGAGCAGGCCGGCTGGGTCTACGACGTGCGCTGGCCGTCCGCCGAACGGATCGCTTCCCGCCGCCAGGTCGAGGCCACCGACAGCGACGACCGGGAAGGCGTCAAGGAAGCCGCCTGACGGACGCGGCATGATTGACATGTGAGCGACGCAAGGGACGGCAGGGAAAACGCCGGGCCCACGGCTCCCGCCGTGGGCCCGTCCGCACGGCGGGCCCGGCGGGTCCGGATGACCGGCAAGGAGCGGCGTGAGCAGCTCCTCGACGTCGGCCGCACCCTCTTCGCCGAGCGCGGTTACGAGGGCACCTCGGTGGAGGAGATCGCCCACAAGGCGGGCGTGTCCAAGCCCGTGGTGTACGAGCACTTCGGCGGCAAGGAAGGGCTCTACGCGGTCGTGGTGGACCGCGAGATGAGCCGCCTGCTCGACATGGTCACCGGCGCGCTGACCGGCGGCCACCCGCGCGAGCTGCTGGAACAGGCCGCCTTCGCGCTGCTGGACTACATCGAGCAGTCCACCGACGGTTTCCGGATCCTGGTGCGCGACTCGCCGGTCGCCCAGTCCACCGGCACCTTCGCCTCGCTGATCAGCGACATCGCCACCCAGGTCGAGGACATCCTGGGCCACGAGTTCAAGCAGCGCGGCTTCGACGCCAAGCTCGCCCCCCTCTACGCCCAGGCACTGGTCGGCATGGTCGCCCTCACCGGCCAGTGGTGGCTCGACGCCCAGCGCCCGAAGAAGGCCGACGTGGTCGCCCACCTGGTGAACCTGTCCTGGAACGGGCTGTCCGGCCTGGAACCCAAGCCGCGGCTGATCGGGCACCGCAAGAACTGATCGGGCACCGTAAGAGCTGAACCGAACGGGGCCGGGCGTCCGCCCGGCCCCGTTCGGCCCAAAGGTCCCGGGGCAAAAGACCCGGGGCGAAGAATCGGGTGCAAAGGACCCGGTGCGAGAACTCAGCCCGTGTTGCGCAGCCCCGCGGCGACGCCGTTGACGGTGAGCAGCAGCGCCCGCGACAGCAGCGGGTCGGGCTCCTCGCCGGCCGCGGCGGCGGCCCGCTGCCGGGCCAGCAGGCTGACCTGGAGGTAGGAGATCGGGTCCAGGTACTGGTCACGGATCCGGAAGGTCTGCGCCAGCACCGGGTTGTTGGCCAGCAGCTCCGGCTCCCCGGTGATCCGCAGCACCTCCTGCACGGTCAGGTCGTGCTCCGCCTGGACCGCGGTGAAGACGTGCTTGAGGTTGTCCGGCACGAGCGTCTCCACGTAGTGCCGGGCGATCCGCAGATCCGTCTTGGCCAGCGTCATCTCGACGTTGGACAGGAAGTTGCGGAAGAAGTGCCACTGCCCGAACGCCTCGGCGATCACCGAGCCGAGGCCGGCCTCGCGCGCCGCCCGCAGACCCGAGCCCACCCCGAACCAGCCGGGCACGATCTGCCGGGACTGGGTCCAGCCGAACACCCACGGGATCGCCCGCAGTCCGTCCAGGCCCGCGCCCGAGTCGGGCCGCCGCGAGGGGCGCGACCCGAGGTGCAGGTCGGCGAGCTGGTCGACCGGGGTGGCGGCGAAGAAGTACGACGGCAGGTCCGGGTCCTCCACCAGCGTCCGGTACGCGGAGTGCGCGGCCTCGGAGACCACGTCCATCATCCCGTCCCACCGGGTCAGCGCCTCGTCGGACTGCCGGGGCGCGGTGTGCAGGGCGGACGCCTGCAAGGTGGCCGCCACGGTGAGCTCCAGGTTCTCCCGGGCCAGCGAGGGGATCAGGTACTTGTCCGAGATGACCTCGCCCTGCTCGGTCACCTTGATCTCGCCCTCCAGGGTGCCCCACGGCTGGGCCAGGATCGCGGTGTGCGAGGGGCCGCCGCCGCGGCCGACGGTGCCGCCGCGGCCGTGGAAGAGCCGCAGCCGCACCCCGTGCCGGTGCGCCACGTCGCGCAGCCGCCGCTGGGCCCGGTGGATCTCCCACTGCGAGGTGGTGATGCCGCCGAACTTCGAGGAGTCGCTGTAGCCGAGCATGACCTCCTGCACGTCCCCGCGCAGCGACACCAGCCGCCGGTAGGAGGGATCGGAGAGCATCTCGTCCAGCAGCTTGTCCGCGATCTTCAGCTCGTCGGTGGTCTCCAGCAGCGGCACGATGCCGATCCGGGCCACCCCGGCGTGCAGGTCGATCAGCCCGGCCTCGCGGGCCAGCACGGTCGCGGCGAACACGTCGTCCGAGCCCAGGCACATGGAGATGATGTACGACTCCACGACCTCCGGCCCGAACCGCTCGAAGGCCTCCCGCACCGTGTGGAAGACGCCCAGTGTCTTGGCGCCGGCCTCGTCCAGCGGCGCAGGAGTGGGGGCCAGCGGCCGGCGCGAGCGCAGCTCCTTGGCCAGCAGCTTGCGCCGGTAGTCGCGCGGCATGTCCGCGTACCGCCAGGACTCCTCGCCGAGCCGGTCGAAGAGCTGGCCGAGCGCGTGGTGGTGCGCCTCGGCGTGCTCGCGCACGTCCATGGTGGCGAGCTGGAGCCCGAACGCGGACATGGTGCGGATCGTCCGGTCCATCCGCCCGTCGGCGATCAGGCCGCCGCGGTTGGCCCGCAGCGAGTCCTGGATCAGCCGCAGGTCGTGCAGCAGCTCGGTGGTGCCCAGGTAGTCCCGGCCGGGCACGTGCGGGGTGCCCTTGGCCAGCCGCTCCCGGGTGTTGATCAGCTTCTGCCGCACGCAGGTGGCCTTCAGCCGGTAGGGCTCCTCGGCGTTCAGCCGCTTGTAGCGCGGGCTGATCTCCGGCAGCGTCACCAGGTCGTCCGACAGCGAGTCCAGCAGCTCCTGCGAGGCACCGGAGTTGCGGATCGAGTTGGACAGGGCGCCGCGCAGGTCGTCGATCATGTCCAGCGCGTCGGTGATGCCGTGCTCGTGCTGGAGGATCAGCACGTCCCAGGTCACCTCGGGGGTGACGTTGGGGTTGCCGTCCCGGTCACCGCCGATCCAGGTGCCGAAGGTCAGCGGCCGGGTGGCGGCCGGCAGCGGCACCCCGACCCGTTCCAGCTCGGCGGCCAGGTCCTCCAGCACGTCGCCGACCGCGCCGGCGTGCAGCTCGTCCAGGTAGTAGATCGCGTTGCGGGCCTCGTCGGCCGGCTCGGGACGCACCACCCGCAGCTCGTCGGTCTGCCACAGCAGGTCGATGCTCTCGGCCAGCCGCAGGTCCACCCGGCGCCGGTCGCCGCTGCCGCGGGAGTCGTCCAGCAGCCGCGCGATCCGGCGCAGCTTGTTCAGGACCGAGCGGCGGGCGGCCTCGGTGGGGTGCGCGGTGAACACCGGCCGCACATTGAGGTTCGCCACGCTCGCGCGCACGTGCTCCGGGTCGCCGTCCTTGAGCAGGTCGGCGGTCTGGGCGAGCAGGCCGCCCTCGACGGCGCGGCGGGTCCGCAGCTCGCGCCCGCGGTGCACCTGCTCGGTGACGTTGGCCAGATGGAAGTAGGTGGAGAACGCCCGCACCAGCTTGGCGGCGGTCTCCACATCGGTCTCCCCCAACAGCGCTGCGGCGGCCTCGCCGTCGCTGCGGGTCAGGGCACGAACCTTCTCCACGAGGTCGAGGAGGTCCTGGCCCTCCTGCCTCACCAGGGTGCCGCCCAGCAGCTCACCCAGGCGTCGGATGTCGGCTCGCAGGGCGGTGCTGCTGTCCGGGGCGGCGGTGTCGGCGCTGCTGCTCACAGGTGCGGCTCCTTGATGCAGTGATGGGTCGACGGAACGGGTGGAGTGGTCGACGGCGGACCGCGCTGTCCGACGGCTCCAGGATAGGTCGGGGTACTCTCCGCACGGCCGTCCGCCCACCTGCCGGACGCCGGGGCGGGGCGACGCGCAGGTGGCGTGGCGCACCTCGGCCGGGCCGGGACACCGGGAGTCCGGCGCCGGGACATCCGGACGATGGGGACCGGACATCCCGACGCCGAGGCCAGGGGATCGCGACGGGGCCGTATCCCCCGGCGGGGCACCACTTAATCTGGACGCCATGAGTACGACGGGGGCGCGCGTACCGGACGAGGGGGTCGGCGGACCGTCCCGGCCGGGCTGGTGGTGGTGGCCGCGGCGGCGCAGTGCCGTGCTGGACGTGGCACTGGCCGCGATCTCGGCGGTGGAGGCCGCGTTCGAGGGCGCCACCTTCGCCCAGCGGATCGGGCTGGTGCCCGGCGCGGGCGCGCTGCTCGGGGTGCTGGTCGGCAGCGTGCTGGTGCTGCGCCGCCGCTGGCCCGTCGCCGTGGTGCTGGTCGCGATCGCGGTCACCCCGGCCCAGATGGGCTTCCTGCTCTCCCTGGTGGGCCTGTACACCCTGGCCGCCTCCGAGGTGCCCCGCCGCATCACCGCGCTGCTGGCCGGCATGAACGGCCTGGGCACCATGGTGGTCGCCTTCGTCGGCTTCGAGGACAACCTGCACGACTCCGGCGCCGCCACCCGCATGTCGGTGCCGCTCACCCTGATCGTCTCGGTGCTGATGGCCCTGGGCCTGACCGCCCCACCGGTGTTGCTGGGCTTGTACGTACGGGCCCGGCGCCGGCTGGTGGAGAGCCTGCGCGAGCGGGCCGACGGCCTGGAACGCGAGCTGGAGCTGCTGGCCGAGAAGGCGCTGGAGCGGGCCGAGCGGGCCCGCGCGGACGAGCGCACCCGGATCGCCCGTGAGATGCATGACGTGGTCGCCCACCGGGTGAGCCTGATGGTGGTGCACGCCGGAGCCCTGCGGGCGACGGCCCTGGACGACCCGGCCAAGGCCGCGGCGAGCGCCGAACTCATCGGCGACATGGGCCGCCAGGCGCTCACCGAGCTGCGGCAGATGCTGGGGGTGCTGCGAGCGCCGGCCGCCTCCGCCGCGGCTGCCCCCTCTGCGCCTCGCCCGGCGCCCGGGCCGGCCGTGCTCACCGCCGCCGCGGACAGCGCCGTAGGGGCCACCGGGGCCCCGTACCTCGCCCCCGGTGGCGATTCCGGCGAGGGCGAGGGGCCGTACGAGGAAGGGCCGGTCCTGGATCAGCTCGGCGCCCTGGTACGGGAGTCGCAGGCGGCCGGCACGGTGGTGGAGCTGACCGTCGAGGGGGAGTCCCGCCCGTGCGGGGCGCGCATCGAGGCCACCGTCTACCGGGTGGTGCAGGAAGCGCTCACCAATGTGCACAAGCACGCGGCCGGCGCCCGCGCCCAGGTACGGCTCGCCTACCGGGACAAGGAGATCGCCGTCCTCATCACCAACGGCCCCTCCGACGGCTCCCCCCGCACCGCCCTGCCCAGCGGCGGCCACGGCCTGATCGGCATGCGCGAACGCGTCACCGCCCATGGCGGCGGTTTCGCCGCGGGCCCCACTCCCGAGGGCGGCTTCCGGGTGTCGGCGATGGTGCCGCTCCCCTGAGGCGGGCTTTGCCGGGTCCGGCCGCCGCGGCAGGGGGCGCCGATTCGGCTCGCGGCAATTGCCGCGGCTTCGACCGTGAGCGGTCGCGGCGTCAGGGGCCGGGGAACGATTTTCCGGCTCCCGGTCCGCCGCCGGGACGCCGGGTGTTCGGGGGGCGGTGGTTCGGCGGCCTGCGGGCCGCCGGCGTTCGGTGGGGCTGGAGGAGGCCGGGCGCTGCCTTGGCGCCCGGCGGCAGTGCGTCACTGCGGCTCGAACTGTTCCGGGAGGCCGGTCGCTCGGGCGTCAAGTGCTGCCGGGAAGCCCGGCGCCACGCGTCACTGCGACTCGGGCTGTTCCGGGAGGCCGGTCGCTCGGGGTTGGGGAGGCTCGGTGGCCGCGGGGCGCCGGGGCTCGGCGGGGGGCTGGAGGGCGTCAGGGGCGTCGGAGGCGGCCGGGACGGCCTGGCCTTCCGGGGCGGGGAGGCCGCGGCCGGTCAGGGCGGCCAGGGTGGCGCGGATGTGGGCGAGGTGGGCCCGGATCTCGTCGCGGTGCTGCTCGTGCTCGCGCAGGGCTCGTTCGGCGTCCCGGCGAACCCGGTCCTCGTGCAGCCGGGCCTGGGCGAGCATGGCCGCGGCGCGCGCCTCGGCGTCGGCCTGCTGGGCGCGCTGGGACTCCTCGGCCTCGGCCCGTTCACGGTGCGCCGACTCCAGCCGCCGTTCGGCGTCCCCGAGCAGGCCGGCCAGGCCGCCCTCCACCCCGGCCTCGCGCTCGGCGAGTTCGCGCTCCAGCCTTTCCAGCCGCTCGCGCCGCGCTGCGTCCGCCTCGGCCGTCTCCCGCTCCGCGGCGCCGCGTACCGCCTCCACGGTGCGTTCGGCCTCGCCGCGCACCGCGTCGGCCTCGGCGCGGGCCTCGGCCAGGATCTCCGCGGCCCGCGCGCACGCCTGGTCCAGCAGCTGTTCGGCGTGTTCCTCGGCGGCGCGCAGCCGGTCCGTGGCCGCCGCCCGCGCCTCGTCCTGGAGGGTGCGCCGCGCGGTCTCGGCGGCGTCCCGCGCGTACTGCGCCTCCGCCTCCGCGCGTTCGCGGACCGCGACGGCCTCCTCCTCGACCAGCCGCAGCAGTTCGGCCGCGCCCGGGCCCAGTTGCTCGAACGCGGCCGCGCCCAGCGCCTCCACCTGTTCGCGCAGCGCCGTCAGCTCGGCGTCCATCTCGTTGGCCAGGACGGTCAGCCGCGCGGCCCGCTCCCACGCCGCATCGCGGTCCTCGGACAGCTCGTCCAGGAAGCGGTCCACCTGCTCGGGCCGGTAACCGCGGCCCCGAACCACTTCGAACCCTGCGCCATGCGCCGCCGACGCTGTGGTGTTGCTGCTCATCGCCTCTGCCCCTCGCCTCGCGGGCCGCTTCGAGTCGTGGCCGTACGGCCGCCGCGGTGATCGCCGTGCGTGCTCCCTATTTTTGGCTTATGCCCGAATTGTACGGGCGCCGACACTCCGACCTGTCTCCTACCCGGAAAACCCCGCGGCCGTGTCCGGGGGCCCGTGTGCTCCCTCACGTCGGGCGTATCCGATGCCGGCAGCGGCGGCCTCCCCGTGGCCCGACACGGCGGAGGGCCGGGCGGGGAAACGAATCCCCGCCCGGCCCTCCGAACGGCAGACGACCTGCGAACCGCTACAGCAGCCCGTCCCACATCTGCTCGATCAGCACTGCCCACCAGTGGTCCGGCGAGGCGATCGCCGCCGGGTCCTGCGCGGCCAACTGGGCCTGGAAGTCGACAGTCCAGCGCCCGGCCTGCTCGGGCGTCAGCCCGATCCGCAGCCGCCACATCCGCCCCAGCAGTGCCAGGCAGCGGGCGAACTCCGGCAGGCTGGAGTTGACGAACTGCGGCGGCACCGGCTGCCCGCCGGGACCGGCCTCCAGCGGCACCGCGACGATGTGCGCGGTGCCGTACTGCACGCAGAGCTGGCGCCCGAAGTCATTGCCCATGACCAGGTACGAGCCCGCGTCGGCGGCCGGCCGCACCCCGCGCTGCGCGGCGAGTTCGGCCAGCGTCGGCACCGGCTGGCCGGGCTGCGCCTGCGCCCAGAAGAACGGCCCGCAGTCCAGCGGCAGTCCGGACCACATCAGCGTCTGCGCCACGATGTCGGGCACGCCCTGCCGGGACACCGCCCGCTGGTCGAACCGGAAGATCCCCTGCGGCCCGAACGCCGCCGCCAGTTCCTGCCCGATCACGTCCAGGCCCACCGGCGGCACCCTCATCACCGTGTGCGGGTCCGGCATCGGCACCCGCTGCGGCTGCGGCCGGGCCGGCGCGCCGGCCACCTGGTGCAGCTCGCCCTGGTGGGTCAGCAGATGCTGCACGCCCTGCCGCCGCCCCGCGTGGTCGCGGCCGTACGGCGCGGTGTGGCTGATCCGCACCTGCGGCCAGGTCTCCCGGATCATGCGGGCGCAGTACCCGCCGGGCAGGTCGCACGGCTCCAGCTCGGTGTGCAGCTCCAGCACCTGCTCCGGGCGCACGTTCAGCGATCGCAGCTCGTGCAGGATCTGCCACTCCGGATGCGGGGTGCCCGGCGCCGAACGCCGTATGAGCTGCTGCTCACTGCCGTCCTGGCCCCGGTAGCGCAGCACCGCCATGTATCCCGGGCCCACCGTCGGCACGCCGCCCGGCTGCGGATAGCCGTACCCCGGCGGCGGAACCGCCCCGGCGCCGGGCGGCGGCGCCGCGGGTCCGGCCAGCATGGTCGCCGCGTAGTGCGGGTTGCCGGCGCCGGGCGGGGGCGTGCCGGCACCGGGGGGTGGCGGCACGGGAGCTCCGGGCGCGCCGGGTGCTCCTGGGGCGCCGGGGGGTGGTACGGCGGGGCCGGCGAGCATGGTGGCGGCGTAGTGGGGGTTGCCCGCGCCCGGTCCGGGCGGCGGCGGGGTGTTTCCACCGGGCGGCGGCACCGGAGCGCCAGGGCCCGGCGGAGGGGGTACGGGTGCGCCGGGAGGCGGCGTGCCGGGTCCCGGGGGCGGTACGGGTGCTCCTGGGGCTCCGGGTGCTCCTGGGGGTGGTACAGCGGGGCCGGCGAGCATGGTGGCGGCGTAGTGGGGGTTGCCCGCGCCCGGTCCGGGGGGCGGCGGGGTGTTCCCGCCGGGGGGCGGCACCGGAGCACCGGGCGGGGGAGGGGCGTCCGGGCTGCGCCGGGGCTGCCCGGTACGCGGCGGGACACCGCGCGGCGGCGCCTTGGCCGTCTCCAGGTCCGCCAAATCGGCGGCTCCGGGCGCGCCCGGTACGGCCGGGGTGTCGGGGCCCGGCGGCGGCAGTTGTACGGCCGGTCCGGCCGGCGGCGGGTATTCGGAGCCGCCGATGGTGTGCGGCACCCCGGGCCGGGGCGCGGCGGGCGGCGGCGTGCCCGGCCCCTGGTGCGGCGGGGGCGCGATCACCGTTCTCGGCAACTGGCTGCCGCCGGGCAGCAGTTCGGTCTTCGCCTCGGCGCCCGGCGGGATGTCCTCCGGCTCGTCGTCCGCCCCCGTGATCGGCGGCGCGAACACGGTCGCGGGCACCGCGACGGACTGCCCCTCACCCGAGTCGGTCACCGTCTTGCCGGCCCAGCCGCCGCCGGACGGTGCGGGCGCACCCGCGGGCGTACCCATGGACGCACGGGGCGGCGCATCCGAAAGGGCGGTCGGCACCGCGGAGTCGGCGGGTTCCGCCGCCGAGGCGGGCGACACGGGCGGCAAGGAGGGCGACGACGCGTCGGACGGCACCGAGGACGAGGACGAGGACGAGGAGGACGACGGGGAAGCGGGCGGTGACGAGGACCCGCGGCGGTCCGGGATGCCCATCCGGTCGGCCGCGTCCTGCAGCCATTGCGGCGGACTCAGCAGGAAGGACGTCGCCTCCAGGTCGATGCGCTGCGGCGGCTCCGGCACCGCGTCGCTGGGCGCGGGGCCGTACTCCTCCTCGTAACGGCGGATCAGTTCGCCGATGGGCAGGCCCGGCCAGAGGGTGGCCTCGCCGCTGTCCCGGGCGATGATCACCCGGACCGAGCCGCCGTCGGAGGTCGGCCCGCCGTCGCGGCCCTCGGACCAGACCACGAAGCCCGACTCGAACTCGCGGACCCGGATCTCGCGGATCTCGTAGCCGGACACCCCGCCGTTGATCCAGCGTTCGGCCCGCTCCTGCGCCTGCGCGAAAGTCACCACGGTCTGCTCACCCCTCCACGGACACCGGTACGGCCACGGCGAAGCCGCCGTCCACCATCAGCCCCGCCACCGTCTCCAGCTCCGGCGGGTTGCCGGCCAGCCGCAGCAGGAAGTCGTCCAGCGAGTCGCCGCAGGGCAGCAGCAGTTCGGCCACCCGGTCGGCGGGGGCGGCCCAGCGGTCGCCGTCGCGCACGTCGTCGTAGGCGCAGAACCACACCGAGCCGCCGCGCTCGCCCTTCACCTTCACCGCCAGCACGCCGCCCTGGGCGTAGGCGATGGCCAGGTAGTCCTTGGTGAGGTGGTCGCGCAGGCACTTGTTGACGTACACGAGGTCGTTGACCGCGGCGTCCTCGCGGACGGTGAAGAACGGCTGGTCGATGAGCAGCCCGAGCTCCGGGTCCAGGGCGACGCCCTTGGGCGCGCAGCCGCCGGCCGCCTTCAGGAAGGCACGGTAGGCGCCGGGCAGCCGGTACCCCAGCTCCTCCTCGACCTCGCGCACCTGTGTCTCGGTCACCGACAGCGGGTCCTTCGGCAGTCCGAAGTGCACCGGCCGGGTCTCCTGGAGCGGCCGGGTGCCGCGCTTGTCGTGGTCGGCCGAGGAGCTGGCCAGCCCGCCGTGGTGCCGCAGCAGCGCCTTGACCTCGACGGGTATCAGCTCCAGCCGCCGGGTGCCGGCCACATGGTGCCAGGTCCAGCCGTGCGGGGTGGCGACCGGCGGCAGGCTGCCCCACAGCTCGTGGCCGGCCGCGTGCAGCGCCGCGTTGGCCGACACGTAGTCGGTCAGCCGCAGTTCGTCCACGCCGAAGCCCTCCGGCGGCTCGGCGATCTCCGCGGCCGCACGCGCGTAGGGCGAGAAGTCGGGGTAGCCGCGCTCGTCCACCCACACCCCGCGCGGATGACGGGCGGCCCGTACGGGGTCCGGGAAGTGCACGACCTGCCCGGCATAGGCCGCGTTGGGCGGCGCGGACTGTCCGTGGGCGCCGGGCCCGGGAGGTGCCCCCAGCCCCTGCCGGCCTGTCGTCATGGCGGTTGCCCCCTGCTGCGTCTGGCTGTTGACGTAAGCCTAGGGCCTGTCTTGTGGGCCGTGCCGGGCTCACGTGCCGTGGCACGCACGCTCTCCCCCTGCCTTCGGCGGGAGGTGCCCCCGGCGTTGTCGGTCGTCGGCGCAGCCCGCTGCGCTCTCTCCCCCTGGGCCTGGCGGCCCGGGCGGTGCCCCCACCCTCCGCCTTGCGATCTGGGGGCACCCCGGGCGAAGCCCGGGGGAGCACCAGACCCCGCTCGCTGATCCGGCCCGGCCCACAGGACAGGCCCCGGGGGTACGGCAACCCCGTTCCCCGCCCTGGCTGCGGTCCGGCCGGGTCAGCACGGTGTCGGCGCCGGGGCGCCGAACGGCGGGCCGGGCGGGCGGTCAGTGGCCGCCGGCCGTCGTGTGGAGCTTCGCGGCCTGGGCGAGGGGGATCGCCGGGCGCAGGGTGGCCGGCTGGTGGTCCTGACGGAGCGTCTCGTACGCGGCAATGGTGTCGCCCGTGCGCACCACCGTCACCAGGACGATGCCCTTCGCGCCGCCGGAGGTGTCGGCGACGGTGTACGCGACCTGCTGGTCGCCGAGGCGGGTGCCGCCGTCCGCGGCGGGCTGCACGCTGATGGTGCTGGTCGCGGTGCCCCTGGTGACGTGATAGTTGCGGCAGCCGCGCACCGCGGTGGTCAGCTCGTCCAGCACCGCTTTCGCCTCGCCGGGCCGGTAGGAGGCGATCAGCTCCAGCGAGATCGTCTTGGACGCCTGCGCCTTGGCCGCGGTGTCCGTCACCATTGCGCCGGCATACGCCTGCCGCGGGCGGGCGGGATGCGCGTTCCACTGGTCGGCGATCGGCCGGCACGCCGCCGGGGTCACCTGCTGCGCCCCGCCGAGCAGTTGGTCCGTGCTCGTCGCCGGCACCACTGTGACGCCGGGCACGTCCTTGCTGGTCAGCAGGGACCGGGTCAGGCCGGTGGCCGCGTCCTTGGGGTCGCCGCCGCCATTGCCGCTGCTTTTCCCGCCGCCCCCGCCGCATCCCGCGGCCAGGGCGAGAGCGGGCACCATGGCGGCGGCCACCAGCAGCGGCCGGCTACCGGTCAGTAGGCGACTGCGCGGACGTATCGGCATCGGCGTCCTCCCCGTGGTCGTGTACGGCGCCGCGCTGCGGCCCCGCGCCGCCGTGACCCGGCGGTCCGTCCCGGGACCACGCGGGCGACGGCCCGTTGCCGCGCGACTCTACGCCACCAGGGGCGCGCCGCCGCCTGTGCGGCCGCTCACCACGGTCGCGGCAATGGTGACGGGAGGGGTCCGCCGTTGCCGGGCGCCGGGCGACGGCTCAGCGCCGTCCCTGCGCCGCCCGCAATTTGGCGTCCTGGGCGCGGATCACGTCGCCGGGCACTTCGCCGGCCCGCCCGGCGGAGGTCACCGACAGGTAGGCGGTCACCGTGTTCCCGGTACGCACGACCGTCACCCGCGCCGCCCCGCGGGTGCCCGCCTGCTCGGTCAGCACGTACGACACCGCCTGGTCGCCCGCCGCCGGCGCGGCACCGGTGCCCACGGTGAACGGCGTCCTGGTGCCGTGGGGGTCGACCGCGGTGAACGAGCGGCATTCGGTGAGCGCGTCGCGGACGGAGGCGATCACCTTGGCCGCGTCGCCCGGTGCGTGGCTGGAGACCAGCATCTGGTTGACGGTGTCCACCCGCGTGGCGCCGGTGCGGTGGGCGAACGCCGCCCCGACCACCGCGACCCGGTGAATGTGCGGCCTGACGCTGGTCACGTCCGTCAGCGGCTGGCACTGCGACCGGTCCGTGGTGAGCCCGGCATTCCGGGACGAGTCGTCGGTGCGGGCCGGCGCGATCACCCAGCCGGGCACGTCCTTGGAGGTGACCAGGGCGGCCGCCAACTGAGTTCTGTTCAGCGCGCCACCATTGCCGCTCGTTGTGCCGGCGCCGCCCGGTGCCGGGGACGAAGCAGCGCCGGCCGTGCCCGGGTTCGGCCCGTCGGCCGCCGAGCCGCCGGCCCGGGCGCCGCCGCCCGAGGTGCAGGCCGCGGCGAGCAGAAGCGCGGGCAGCAGCAGGGCGGCGGCGCGTACCGTACGGGCGGCGGCCCGGGCCGCGGGGGCGGCAGGGGGCGGCGGAACGGCCGTACCGGATACGGGGATCGCGGCACGGCGGGCCGGGGCGGCGTACGGGCTGCGGGCGGGGTGGTGCATGCGGAACGTCCTCGGTCTGCGCGTCGGGGCCCCGCCGGGATGCGGGCCCGGCCCGTCCCTGCTTGCCGGGCCTGAGACGATCCTTCCGGTTCGTCCGGTGCCGGGGCAATCGCAGGCAGCCGCTGTACCACGATCGTGTGCACGCACTGTGGCCGCGCTGCCGACGTACCGTCACGCGACGGTGACATATCCCACACAGGATGGGCGGCCGGGCGCGTTCCGCTTTCCCATCGGACGGCGCGTTTGGCACTCTGATCGACGCACGGGGGAACGCCCGCTGCCCGCGGGCGGACGGAGGGACGCGACGGACACGATGACCACGACCACACCGCAGGGGCCGGCCGCCGACCCCAGGCTGAACTGGAGTTCCGCCCGGGACGGCGCGGGTGCGCCGGTCCTGCGGCACCGCAGGGACGGCATCCTGCCGGCGATCGCCGCCGCCCTGTCGGTGCGCGACGACGTACTCACCTGCACCGGCGCCAAGGGGGACCAGGCGCCCGAACTTCACCCGATCGTGCGGGATTTCCTTGATGCCCTTCCGGTCGCACAGCGTGAGCGGTTCACTGGACGTTGCCCCGAGCCGGTGCTCCTGTCCCGCCACCTGAGCGCCGTCGAGGCCAACCGCGGCAAGCGTGCCTCCCGCAAGCCGCTGACCAACGGCGAGGCCCGCAAGGCGCTGCGCGGCGCGAAGCTGACCGCCCGCCGGATACGCGAGGACGGCGACCCCGCGCACGGCACCTATGTGCCGCCCTGCCGCTCCTGCGCCCCGCTGCTGGCGCACTTCGGGGTGCGGGCGATCGACCCCGGCGCGGACCGGAAGTGACGTACGGGGACAGGAGCGCAGGGTGCCGGCACGTCTGTACGGGCGTACCCGATGAGCACGAGGACGTGAGGGCGTGATGGGGGGCACCACCCGGTTCCCGGTCGGCGTGGACGCGGCGCTGCGGGCGGCGGGCTGGCAGCCGGGCCGCTGGGACATCAAGCAGGCCGAGGAGTGGGCCGACCGGCTGCGCGCGTACGAGTCGCCCGGCGGGCACCGGCACGCCGTCTTCCCCGCCGCGGTGGAGGCGTGGGCGGAGTTCGGCGGCCTGGCCGTCCCGGCCGCCACCGGGCCGGGCCGGCAGATCGCGCCCAACGGCATCGTGATCGACCCGATCCGCGGCCTGCACCTGGCGCGTACCTTCGGCGACCTCGGCCGCGCCCTGGACACCGAGGTCGCCCCGCTGGGCGAGGAATCCGGCTCCGGCGCGCTGCTCGCCATCGACGCCGAGGGCCGCGTCTACGCCGTGGACCACACCGGCGACTGGTACGCCGGCCCCGACATCGACCGTGCCCTGGCCACCCTGATCGGCGGGGCCAAGCCGGTGCGCCTGACCACGGGCTGAGCCCGGGCGGTCCGTTCGGTACGGGTGCGGCCCGTGCCGCACGTGGCGGCCCGCGGGCTCAGGCGTCCGGTCCCGGGCCCTGCGTCCGGGCGGCCGGGTCCCCGTCCAGGGGCCGGTCCGGGCCGGCGGGCTGCGGCTGATCGTGGCGCCGGGCCGGTTCGTCCTGGGCGATGACCGGGAAGCGGCGAGGGGCCAGCAGGGCGAGCACCGCGACCGCGAAGAGGGCGGCCACGGCGGCGCCGACGAAGACGTGGTCGACGGCCGCGGAGACCGCGTGCCGGGCGGCGTCGGACAGCACGGTGCCGCCCAGGTCGTCGAGGGAGGCCCCGGAACCGCCCAGCCGGTGCGCCAGCGTGGCGTTGGCCACCGCGCCGAACAGGGCGGCGCCCACGCTCTGCCCGACCTGGCGGCAGAACAGGATCGAGGACGTCGCGGTGGCCCGCTCGGACCAGCCCACGCTGGACTGCACGCCCACGATCAGCGGCAACTGGAACAGGCCCAGCACCATGCCGAGCACCAGCATCAGGCCGGCCGGCTGCCAGCCGGGCCCGGCGTACGGCAGCAGTTGGAAGCCCGCCAGCACCAAGGCGGCGCAGGAGACGCCGATCAGCGCGCAGTTGCGGAAGCCGATGCGCAGGTAGACGCGCGGCGAGAGTGCCGCGGAGATCGGCCAGCTCAGCGTCATGGTGGACAGCACGAAGCCGGCCGCGATCGGCCCGAGCCCGAGGACGTCCTGCGCGTAGGTCGGCAGGAAGACGGTCGGGGCCACCATCAGCACGCCCAGCGCCGCCATCGCCAGGTTCACCGAGGCGATCTGGCGGCGCCGCCACACCCAGCCCGGGATCACCGGCTCCGCAGCGCGCTGCTCGACCGCCACCGTGACCGCTCCCGCGAGCACGCTGCCCGCCAGCAGGCCCGCCGACGGCCAGGACAGCCAGGGCCAGGCCACCCCGCCCTGCACGAGCGCGAACAGCAGCAGGCCGCCGGTCACGAACAGCCCCGCCGCGCCCGCCCAGTCCACCCGTGGCCGCTCGCGCACGCCGTCCCGTACGCCGGCCTTCGCCCGTACGCCGTCGCCTTCACCGTCCCGCGCGCCGTCGTCCGCCGTCCGTCGGCGGTCCGAGTGCGGCCGGATCTCGGTGAGGTGACGCAGGATCAGGGCCAGCGCCGCCGCGCCGATCGGCACGTTGACCAGGAAGATCCAGCGCCAGTCGGCGTATCCGGCGAGGAAGCCGCCGAGGAGTGGGCCGGCCACGGCGGCGGTGGCCCACACCGAGGACAGCGCGGCCTGGATCCGGCCGCGTTCGCGCAGCCCGTACAGGTCGGCGGCGATGGTCTGCACCGTGCCCTGGATCGCGCCGCCGCCCAGGCCCTGGACCACGCGGAAGGCGATCAGGGCGGCCATGTTCCAGGCGCCGGCGCACAGCACCGAGCCGACCAGGAACAGCGTGATCCCGGTGATCAGCACCGGCTTGCGGCCGAAGGAGTCGGCGAGCTTCCCGTACACCGGCAGCGCCACTGTGACGGCCAGCAGGTAGCCGGAGAACAGCCAGGAGAAGAGCGAGAAGCCGCCGAGGTCGCCCACGATCTGCGGTACCGCGGTGGAGATCACCGTGGAGTCCAGTGCGGCCAGTGCCATGGCGAGCATCAGGGCCGCCACGACCGGGCCCCTGCGGGTCGTGCCCGTCATCGCCCCTCCCCCTGAAGTACCGGACATTCCCGATGAAGTAGTGCTGAATCGGGCCGGTTCGTCCGCGGGAGAAGCCGTGCGGGCCACCCCTGCCCACCCGATACCTTCGCACGTCAGCGCGCCGGTGTCGGCACCCGGTCCCCGGCGGCGGCCCGACCCCGACCTCCGGTATGAGTCCCAGGTATCGGACCCCTAGGGGGAGTGACCTACCTACGGCGCCCCCCGATTCGTACCGGCGGATGACGATCCGGGCTTACGCGATCCCTACCTTCATAGAGCGGGGGGAGCGCGGCCCACCACCGGACGCGGGGGTGGGGAAAGCCCCACCCCTTGACGGAGACCTGCCCCATCGTGACGGGCCGTGGGCTCCGGCAGGCTCGTACGTACCGAGGCACCCCGCGCCACGGGGAGACCGGCGGCCACCGGCGATCGGCTGACGATCACCGGCGAAGACCACCGAAGACCAGCCAGGTTCGCCCAGGTTCACCGAAATGAAACGGAGACAGCAGTGACAACGCCAGTGACGGTTCCCAGGGCCGGGGGCAGCGGAGAACGTTCGGCGATTGCCGCGGCGGGCCGGGCGGTGACCAAGGCGTACGGCAGCGGCGAGACCCGGGTGGTCGCCCTGGACGCGGTGGACGTCGACATCGCCCGCGGCCGGTTCACCGCGATCATGGGCCCCTCGGGCTCCGGCAAGTCCACCCTGATGCACTGCCTGGCCGGCCTGGACACGGTGACCGGGGGCCGGATCTGGATCGGCGACACCGAGATCACCACACTGAAGGACAAGAAGCTCACCCGACTGCGCCGGGACAAGATCGGCTTCATCTTCCAGTCGTTCAACCTGCTGCCCACCCTGAACGCGGCGGAGAACATCACGCTGCCGATGGACATCGCCGGCCGCAAGGTCGACCGCGACTGGCTGGACCGCGTGGTGGAGACGGTGGGCCTGGCCGGCCGGCTCAAGCACCGTCCGACCCAGCTCTCCGGCGGCCAGCAGCAGCGGGTGGCCGTGGCGCGGGCCCTGGCCGCCCGGCCGGAGATCATCTTCGGTGACGAGCCGACCGGAAACCTCGACTCCCGGGCCGGTGCCGAGGTGCTGGGCTTCCTGCGCCGCTCGGTGGACGACCTCGGCCAGACCATCGTGATGGTCACCCACGACCCGGTCGCCGCCTCCTACGCCGACCGCGTCCTGTACCTCGCGGACGGCAGGATCGTCGACGAGATGCTCGCCCCCACCGCGGACGCCGTCCTGGAACGTATGCTGCGATTCTCGGGGGGCGACCCCCGGACCCCCGAGACCTTCGACGGTCGCGGGAGGACGTCGTGACCGTCCTGAAGACCTCGCTGCGCAACTTCTTCGCGCACAAGGGCCGCATGGCCCTCTCCATGATCGCGGTGCTGCTGTCGGTGGCATTTGTCTGCGGCACCCTGGTGTTCACCGACACCATGACGGCGACTTTCGACAAGCTCTTCGGCTCCACCGCCTCCGACGTCACCATCAGCGCGCCGAAGGTGGACGACGCCCAGCACACCGGCATCCCGGACACCGTGCCGGCCTCGCTGCAGAAGACGCTGGTCCACGTACGCGGCGTCGCCTCGTCCTACCCCGACGTCACCAGCCAGGATGTCACCGTCGCGGACGCGCGGAACAAGAGCATCAGCCCGTCCTCCGGCGCCCCCACCATCGTCAGCAACTGGGACCCGACCGAGACCAAGGCCGTCGAGATCACCTCCGGTCACGTCCCGGCGAACGGTTCGCAGGCCGTGCTCGACAAGGACACCGCCGACAAGCACCACCTGAAGATCGGCGACACCCTGCGGATCATCGCCGAGCCCGGCGACTTCAAGGTCACCGTCTCCGGCATCGCCACCTTCCGGACCACCAACCCGGGCGCGGCCGTCGTCTACATCGACACCGCCACCGCCCAGACCCGACTGCTCGGCACCACCGGCGCCTACACCGGGTTCGGGCTGTCCGCCGCCAAGGGCGTCAGCGACGAGCAGCTCAAGGCCGACGTCAAGGCGGCCATCGGCGGGCACTACACGATCGACACGGCCGCCGAGACCAAGAAGAAGAACCAGGACGACGTCGGCGGTTTCCTGAACTTCATGAAGTACGCCATGCTCGGCTTCGCCGGCATCTCCGTCCTGGTCGGCGTCTTCCTCATCGTCAACACCTTCTCGATGCTGGTCGCCCAGCGCACCCGCGAGATCGGGCTGATGCGGGCGCTCGGCTCCAGCCGCCGCCAGGTCAACCGGTCGGTGCTGTTCGAGGCGGTGCTGCTCGGCGTGACCGGCTCGGTGCTCGGCATCGGCGGCGGCGTGGGGCTGGCCGTCGGCCTGATGAAGCTGATGGGCAACGTCGGCATGAAGCTGGACACCTCCCAGCTCACGATCAAGGTCACCACCCCGGTGGTGGGCCTGCTCATCGGTGTGGTCGTCACCGTGCTCTCGGCGTGGATCCCGGCCCGGCGGGCCTCGAGGATCTCCCCGATGGCGGCGCTGCGCGACTCGGGCACCCCCGCCGACGGCCGGGCGGGCCGGATCCGGGCCGCGATCGGCGTCCTGGTGGGCGCGGCCGGTGTCCTCGCCCTGGTCGGCGCGGCCAACACGGACAAGGCGTCCTCGGGTGGCGGCCTGCTGGGCCTGGGCGTGCTGCTGACGCTGATCGGCTTTGTGATCGTCGGACCGCTGCTGGCCGGTGTGATCGTCCGAGCGGTGAGCGCGGTGGTGCTGCGGCTGTTCGGCCCGGTCGGCCGGCTCGCCGAGCGCAACGCGCTGCGCAACCCGCGCCGTACCGGAGCAACCGCCTCCGCGCTGATGATCGGCCTGGCCCTGGTGGCCGGCATGTCGGTGGTCGGCTCCTCGATGGTGGCCTCCGCCGACGACCAGCTCGACAAGTCGGTCGGCGCGGACTTCATCATCCAGTCCGGCTCCGGCGACATGCCGCTCACCCCGGCCGCGATCACGTCGCTGAAGGCAGTGCGCTCCTCCGGCGCCGTCGAGCGGTTCACCGACTACACCATCGTGAGCACCCGGATCGTGACCCCGACCGGGACGGTCACCGAGCGGATCAGCGCCGCCGACCCCTCGTACACCCAGGACCTGCGGCTGAACACCACCCAGGGCCGGCTCGCCGACGCCTACCGGCCGAACGCGATGTCGGTGCCGGCGGCCTTCGCCAAGGACCACCACATCGCGCTCGGCGACACCCTCACGGTGACCCCGGTCTCCGGCCGGACCGCGCACCTGAAGGTCGCGGCGATCACCAGCGACGACACCGCCATCGAGAACGGCACGCTGTTCACCGGCATCGCCACCGCCCGGCAGTACCTGCCGGCCGGCAAGATGCCCGGGGACTTCCTGCTCTTCGCCAAGGCGGCGAGCGGCCAGCAGGACCGCGCGTACACCGCGCTCAAGGCGGCGGTCGCCGACTACCCGCAGGTCAAGGTGCGTAACCAGGCCGACTACAAGTCGCTGATCCACAAGCAGGTCAACCAGCTGCTGTACATGATCGACGGCCTGCTGGGCCTGGCGATCATCGTGGCGATCCTGGGCGTGATCAACACCCTGGCGCTGTCGGTGGTCGAGCGCACCCGGGAGATCGGTCTGCTGCGGGCGATCGGGATGTCGCGGCGGCAGATGCGGCGGATGATCCGGCTGGAGTCGGTGGTGATCGCGCTCTTCGGCGCGCTCGTCGGCCTGGGGCTGGGCCTGGGCTGGGGCTCCACCGCCCAGCAGGTGCTGGCCTCCCAGGGGCTCGGCATCCTGCGGGTGCCCTGGGCCACGATCGTCTCGGTGTTCATCGGCTCGGCCGTGGTCGGCCTGTTGGCGGCCCTGTTGCCGGCCTTCCGGGCCGGTCGGATGAACGTACTGAACGCGATCGCCACGGATTGACTCTTACCTGGCAGGTCTGCTCGGGGGCGACACCTTCGGATGCCGTTTCCGTCCAGGCCCGCCGCGCGGGGCCGGAACCCCGCGTGTGCCTCCCCCTGCCGCGGCCCCGGAGCGCAGCCACTGCGCGCCGGGGCCGCGGTGTGCGTACGCGATACGTAACGGGGCGTATACGCCACGGGGGGCCCGTACCCAGCCGTGCGCCCCGTACGCCGCGGTGCCGCGTACGGATACCGGCGGTACGTCGTAGGCTGGTGGAACACCCGGCCCGTGACACGTGTCGGGCGGTTCGCGTTGCCCGTACGGCGGCGCGACACCGGGTGATCACGCCCGGCGACCACGCGCAGCGGTACGGCGGTGACGCCTCGCGCACCGAACGTGCCGCCGCGCCTGCCGACGCACACGCCAAGCAACCGCACACGCAATGGCCACGCAAACGCCACGCGGAACCTCCGGGACGGGACGGAAAGCTTCATGAGTCTGAACGGTCTGGTCGACGTCGTCACCGAGGACGCCGCCCTCGCCGAAGCGGTCGAGGCCGCCGCCTCGGGCGCCCGGCCGCAGGTGGACCTGGTCGGTCCGCCCGCCGCCCGGCCGCTGGTGGTCGCGGCGCTCGCGGCGCGCGCCCGCCGCACCGTACTCGCGGTGACCGCCACCGGCAGGGAGGCCGAGGACCTCGCCGCGGCCCTGCGCTCGCTGCTGCCGCCGGACGCGGTGGTGGAGTACCCGGCGTGGGAGACGCTGCCGCACGAGCGGCTCTCGCCGCGCAGCGACACCGTGGGCAGGCGGCTGGCGGTGCTGCGCCGGCTGGCCCACCCGCGGGCCGGCGACTCGTCGGCCGGGCCGGTGCAGGTCGTGGTCGCGCCCATCCGCTCGGTGCTCCAGCCGCAGGTCAGGGGGCTCGGCGACCTGGAGCCGGTGGCCCTTGCCGGCGGGCAGAGCGCGGACCTGGAGAGCGTGGTGGACGCCCTGGCGGCGGCCGCCTACGCCCGGGTGGAGCTGGTGGAGAAGCGCGGCGAGTTCGCGGTGCGCGGCGGGATCCTGGACGTCTTCCCGCCCACCGAGGAGCACCCGCTGCGGGTGGAGTTCTGGGGCGACGACGTCGAGGAGATCCGCTACTTCAAGGTCGCCGACCAGCGCTCCCTGGAGGTCGCCGAGCACGGCCTGTGGGCGCCGCCCTGCCGGGAGCTGCTGCTCACCGACCAGGTGCGGGAGCGGGCCGCGGCGCTCGCCGCCGACCACCCCGAGCTGCACGAACTGCTCGACAAGATCGCCCAGGGCATCGCGGTGGAGGGCATGGAATCCCTCGCCCCCGTCCTGGTCGACGACATGGAACTGCTGCTGGACGTGCTGCCGGCCGGCGCGCTGGCCGTCGTGTGCGACCCGGAGCGGGTACGGACCCGCGCCGCGGACCTGGTGGCGACCTCGCGGGAGTTCCTGGAGGCGTCCTGGGCGGCCTCCGCGGGCGGCGGCGAGGCGCCGATCGATCTGGGCGCGGCCTCGCTGCGGTCCATCACCGATGTCCGCGACCACGCCCGTGAGCTGGGCATTCCGTGGTGGTCGGTGAGTCCCTTCGCCGCCGATGAGACCTACGAGGGCCGGCTCGTCGGGCCCGAGGTGGAGTTCGGCGACACGCTGCGGCTGGGCATGCACGCGCCCGAGCTGTACCGGGGCGACACCGCCCGCGCGCTCGCCGACACCAAGGGGTGGCTGGCCGAGGGCTGGCGGGCGGTGTTCGTCAGCGAGGGCCACGGGCCGGCCGCCCGGATGGCCGAGGTACTCAGCGGCGAGGGCATCGCCGCCCGGCTCGACGTGGATCTGGCCGATCTCGCGCCGTCCGTCGTGCACGTGGCCACCGGCTCCCTGGACGGCGGCTTCGTCGACCCGGCGCTGAAGCTTGCCGTGCTCACCGAGGCCGACCTGTCCGGGCAGAAGTCCTCCACCAAGGACATGGGCCGCATGCCCTCCCGGCGGCGCAAGACCATCGACCCGCTGACCCTGGTCAGCGGCGACTACATCGTGCACGAGCAGCACGGCGTGGGCCGCTACGTGGAGATGGTGCAGCGCACCGTGCAGGGCGCCACCCGCGAGTACCTGGTGGTCGAGTACGCCCCGGCCAAGCGCGGCCAGCCCGGCGACCGGCTGTTCGTGCCCACCGACCAGCTCGAGCAGATCACCAAGTACGTGGGCGGCGAGGCGCCGTCGCTGCACCGGCTCGGCGGGGCCGACTGGACCAAGACCAAGGCGCGGGCGAAGAAGGCGGTCAAGGAGATCGCGGCGGACCTCATCCGGCTGTACTCGGCGCGGATGGCCGCGCCCGGGCACGCCTTCGGCGGCGACACCCCCTGGCAGCGCGAACTGGAGGACGCCTTCCCGTACGCCGAGACCCCGGACCAGCTCACCACCATCGCCGAGGTCAAGTCGGACATGGAGAAGTCCGTGCCGATGGACCGGCTGATCTGCGGCGACGTCGGCTACGGCAAGACCGAGATCGCGGTGCGGGCGGCCTTCAAAGCGGTGCAGGACGGCAAGCAGGTCGCGGTGCTGGTGCCCACCACGCTGCTGGTGCAGCAGCACTTCGGCACCTTCTCCGAGCGGTACGCCCAGTTCCCGGTGAACGTGCGGGCGCTGTCCCGCTTCCAGACCGACGGCGAGGCCAAGGCGGTGCTGGAGGGGCTGCACGACGGCGCGGTGGACGTGGTGATCGGCACCCACCGGCTGTTCTCCTCCGAGACCCGGTTCAAGGACCTGGGACTGGTCATCGTCGACGAGGAGCAGCGGTTCGGCGTCGAGCACAAGGAGCAGCTCAAGAAGCTGCGGGCCAACGTGGACGTGCTCACCATGTCCGCCACCCCGATCCCGCGCACCCTGGAGATGGCGGTCACCGGTATCCGGGAGATGTCCACCATCACCACGCCGCCGGAGGAGCGGCACCCGGTGCTGACCTTCGTCGGCCCCTACGAGGAGAAGCAGATCGGCGCCGCCGTCCGGCGCGAACTGCTGCGCGAGGGCCAGGTCTTCTACATCCACAACCGGGTCGAGTCCATCGACCGGGCCGCCGCCCGGCTGCGGGAGATCGTGCCCGAGGCGCGGATCGCCACCGCCCACGGCCAGATGAACGAGGCCCAGCTCGAACAGGTCGTCGTCGACTTCTGGGAGAAGAAGTTCGACGTACTGGTGTCGACCACGATCGTCGAGTCCGGCATCGACATCTCCAACGCCAACACCCTGATCGTCGAACGCGGCGACACCTTCGGCCTGTCCCAGCTCCACCAGTTGCGCGGCCGCGTCGGTCGCTCGCGCGAGCGCGGCTACGCGTACTTCCTGTACCCGCCGGAGAAGCCGCTCACCGAGACCGCCCACGAACGCCTGGCCACCATCGCCCAGCACACCGAGATGGGCGCCGGCATGTACGTGGCGATGAAGGACCTGGAGATCCGCGGCGCCGGCAACCTGCTCGGCGGCGAACAGTCCGGGCACATCGCGGGCGTCGGCTTCGACCTGTACGTCCGGATGGTCGGCGAGGCCGTCGCCGACTACCGGGCCACCCTGGAGGAGGGCGGCGGCGCGGCCGAGGAGGCGCCGCTGGAGGTCAAGATCGAACTGCCGGTGGACGCGCACGTCCCGCACGACTACGCGCCGGGCGAGCGGCTGCGCCTGCAGGCCTACCGGGCCATCGCCGCCGCCAACTCCGAGGAGGACATCGCCGCGGTCCGCGAGGAGCTCACCGACCGCTACGGCAAGCTGCCCGAACCCGTGGAGAACCTGCTGCTGGTGGCCGCCCTGCGGCTGCTGGCCCGCAAGGTCGGCGTCACCGACGTCACCCTCCAGGGGGCGAACGTCCGCTTCGGCCCGGTCGAACTGCGCGAGTCCCAGGAACTGCGGCTCGGCCGGCTCTACCCCCGTTCGGTGATCAAGCACGTCACCAAGCAGGTGCTGGTGCCGCGCCCGGCCACCGCCCGCATCGGCGGCAAGCCGGTGGTGGGCCGGGAACTCCTCCAGTGGACGGCGGAGTTCCTGTCGACCGTGCTCGACAACTAGCAGGGAGGTTCGGCCGCTCTCCGCCGGGGAGCGGCCGGATCAGTCGTAGGTCAAGGCGCCCTCCTCGTCCATGGTCGGGTGGATCTTGACCGGGCCGTAGTCGTCCTGGTCGGAGGGCCGCGGCGGCTCCGGGCCGTCCGGCCCGCACCGGACCATGCGCTCGGCGCGGCAGATACGGAAGCGGCGGCCGTCCACCCGCATCTCGTCCGCGCGGCCCCGGGCCCTGAACTTCTCGGCCGCCCGGCCGTACAGCTCCTTCTCGCGCCGGCCGAAGTTCTGGATCAGGGGCCAGGTCTCGGTCAGCGCGGAGTACAGCAGGCGGCGGGCCCCGTGCGGCGTGGACATGAACGTGCCGTGCGAACTCCATCCGTGCCCGCTGTTCTCGACCACCCTGAAGGTGACGGGCAGCAGCGCCACCTGCGGGTGCGTCACCACCGCCCGCTCCGAATCGCGCCGCACCCGCGCGGGGAACCTGGCCCCGGCGTAGGTGAAGTCCTGCATCGCCAGCCGCAGGGCGCCCGCCATGAGCCCCGCCGGGCCGGTGGGGTCGAGCGGGTGTCCCAGGTCCGGCGACGGCCCAGCGTCCGGCCCGTCCCAGGAGATGTCGGGCGGCTCGGCGTCGGTGGGGCGCGGCGGCTCCAGCCCCTCCGGGCCGGTGCGGGCGAACTCGTCCCCGCGCACCACCCGGTACCGCACGCCCAGCACCTCGAGCTCATTGACCGGTTCGCGCTCCAGCACGTCCACCGCGGCGAGCAGTTCCCGCCGTACCGCACGGTCCTGCGTACCGTCCTTGGCGGTGAACCACAGGTGGGAGTTGAGCGCGTCCCTGGCCTGCTGGGGCATGCCGTCCATCACCGGCTTCAGCAGCCGCCAGCCGGGCCCGGCGGCGGGGTCCAGGGCGGCGACGCCGAACAGCGGCCCGCGCACCGCGACGTCCGGATAACGCTGCGAGGCGTCCATCGCGTCCATCTCGGTCACCCACGCCGCGGGGTCGTCGCGCCGCACCAACCCGTCGTGCAGCGCGTCCAATTGTTGCTTCCAGTCACCGTCCATGTACACATTGTGGTCCATCGGCGATGTGCGTAGCGGGCGGTTCCGGCAACCTGTGGACAACCTCGGACGGAGTCGGACACTGCCTGCCAGAAGCCCCGCGCTTCTCCGCCACCCCTCGTGACCGGGCCCGGCCCGCGGTTACAGTGCGGCTGTGACGATCACGGGCAAGGGCACGAACGTACGGCCGCTGGCCCCCGGGCAGCGCGCGCGGCTGCTGGTGGCCGACATCGACGGCGGTGAGCCGCGGCTCGTCCACGAGACGTCCGACAGCGCCCTCGAAGCGCCCAACTGGTCCCCGGACGGCCGCTGGCTGGTCTTCAACCAGGACGGGCTGCTGCTGCGCATCGCCGCCGACGGGTCCGCCGACGGCTCTGCGGCGGGGCCCGGGGTGATCGACACCGGCGGCATCACCGACGCCAACAACGACCACGTGCTCTCCCCGGACGGGCGCACCGTCTACCTCTCGGCGGGCGACGGCCACATCCACGCCGTCCCCTTCGACGGCGGCCCGGCCCGGCGGGTCACCAACGACCGCGGGCCCGGCCCCTTCCGGCACTTCCTGCACGGCATCTCACCGGACGGCCGCACCCTGGCCTACGTCGGCGTCGAACCCTACGGCGGCGACGAATGGGGCTACCGCAACATCTTCACCATTCCGGCCGCCGGCGGCCCCGACACCCGCCTGACCGACAGCCCCGCCCCCGCCGACGGCCCCGAGTTCAGCCCGGACGGCGCCTACCTCTACTTCAACTCCGAGCACGGCGCCGCTGCGCCCGGCCACGCCCAGCTCTTCCGGATGCGTCCCGACGGCACCGGCCTCACCCGGCTCACCTCCGACGAACGCGTCAACTGGTTCCCCCACCTCTCACCCGACGGCCGCCACGTCCTCTATGTCAGCTTCCCGCCCGGCACCGAGGGCCACCCGGCCGACCGCGAAGTGCTCCTGCGCCGCATCGACCCCGACGGCGGCACCCCGCGCGACGTCCTCACCCTCTTCGGCGGCCAGGGCACCCTCAACGTCAACAGCTGGGCCCCCGACAGCCGCCGCTTCGCCTACGTCGACTACCCGCTCTCCTGACCCCGGCGCCCTCAGCCGCGCCGCATGATCACGTAACCCTCCGAGCTCGCGATCACCGTGTACGTCGCCGCCGGGTGCAACTGCCTGGCGTACGTCGCCGGGTCCGGCACCCACCCCGACGTGTTGTCCAGCGCGATGTAGTCCGGCGTCACCCCCGGCGTGTCACCCACCCAGTACACCGTCGTCCGGTGCACCAGCCGGCTGATCGGGCCGACGTTCGCCTCCACGGTCGCCCCGTTCGGGATCTCGTCCAGCAGCTTCTCCACTGCCTTGGTGTGCGCGTCAATCTTGTACGTGGCGCCCTGCGTCAGCGACCACAACGGCATGCTCATCGTCAGCGCCACCGCCGCCCCCGCCACCGCGGCCGGCGCCCCCGCCGCATACGACCGCAACCACGGCCACGAACTCTCCCGGGACCGCGCGGCCGCGTCCACCAACGCCAGCGTCACCACCGGCATCAGCACCGCGCTGTAGTGCCAGTCGGTGCCCCAGTAGTGGTCGTCGTGCGAGATGAAGCGCCACCCGATCGTCGGCAGCGCCGCCAGCAGCAACGGCGACCGCAGCGCCAGCAGGCCGCTCGTCGGCAGCAGAATCCACAACAGGGTGTGCACCGCGGTGGCCAGCGGTATGTGCCCCGGCATGGGTGCGCCGTTCCCGCTGAGCTTGTTCCAGTAGTCGTACGCGCCCCCGCTGTTGAACGCCGGGATGATCACCCCGAACTCCAGTGCCGACGCCGCCACCCCGAACCCGATCAGCCCGATCGCCCACGGCCCGTACCGCAGCGCGTCACTCAGCCGCTCCCGCCCCTCGCCGTCCTCCTCGCCCGGCGCGGGCTCCGGCTCCTGCCGCAGCCGCCACCACACGATCGCCCCGATGGCCGCGGCCGTCACCCCCATGTCCTCCTTGACGAAGACCAGGGGCAGCGCCCACACGACGGCTGCGGTCCACCGCTTGCGGAGCACTGCTTCGAGTGAGAACGCGATCATCGGCATCGCGAACGCGATCTCGTGGAAGTCGAACTGAACCGCCTTCTGCACGCCCCACGACAGTGCGTAGGCCGTGCCGACCGCGAGTCCCTTGCCCCGACCCAGCAGTTGGGCCGTGACACGGGTGATCGGGATGATCGAGAGGGCGAACAGCAGCGCCTGCGCGGTGAGGAGCGTGACCGGTGTGGGGAACAGCCGGTAGAAGGGAGCGAGCAGGGCGGTGACGGGGCTGAAGTGGTCGCCGAGGATGTCGAAGCCGGGACCCTTGAGGTCGGCGACCGGCGCATGGAAGTGCGCGTAGGACTTCACGGCCTGCTCGAAGATGCCCAGGTCCCAGGACATGGTGAGCATCTGCCGGTAGCGGGTGATCGACAACATCGCGTACAGGACGAAGAAGCCCCCCGCCAGCAGGTACGGGTCCATCCGCACCCCAGGCGCCCGCAGCCACCGTCCGGTCCCGGTCGCGCCACCGGTGCCCGCGGCCCCGGGCTCGCCCGCCCCGCCGGCCCCTTCCTGGGCGTCGGCGTTCTCGGCGGCTCCGGTGCCCTGCGCCGGTATGACGGCCTCGGCCCTGTCCATCGTCGTCCTCCCGTGGAAGCGGGTCGGGGTCTGCCGGAAAAGATACGGGACGCCGCTGTGCCCAGGGGACCCACCGGACACCCCTATCACCTCCCCTGGCCGTAACTGACCCGTCACTGGCCGGTCACCCGCGCCGCGCACCCCCAGGCCGACCCGCACGACCTGCCCTGGAGCCCGGTCACCGCCATGCCCCGTTGCGTTGCTGCGGTGCGTGAAAGATCCGGTCAGCCGGTCTTGCGCCAGTCGCCGCAGCCACTGCTCTTGAAGTAGGCGTCGGTGTGGGCGATCGTCACGATGGCGGTGCCGGTGACATTGTCGTTCGCGATGATCGAATCGGTGCCGTGCAGCGCGTCCTTGGCGCGCTCCCAGTAGCAGTTGCCATCGGCGTTGCCGGTGCTCCGGTAGGTGCCGGGCTGCATGTCGGCGCCCACCTTGTACATGCCGTCGCCGGATATCTGCGCCTTCGGGGACTTCGGGGCGCCTGCCTTCGCCGGCACGGCGTACCAGTCCTTGCAGTCCGTGGTCTTGAAGATCTTGTCGGCCCTGGTGATCGTCACGTAGCTGCTCCCCGTGACGTTGTCGTTGGCCAGGACCGAGTCCATGTCGCCCGAGGCGTCCTTGGCCCGCTCCCAGTAGCACATCCCGTCGCCGTTTCCGCTGGTCAGGTACGTGCCGGGGGCTATGTCGGCGCCGACCCGGTACGTGCCGTTCCCCTTGAACGCCGGCCGCGCGGTCGGCGTACCGCTCGTGCCGGAGCCCTTGTCGTCCTTGTGTGTCGCGGGCGCGGAAGCGGTGGCGCGGGTGGTCGCGCCGGCCGGCGGTGCCGAGGAGTCCTTCGCGGGACCGCACGCTACGGCGCCGGCCGCCACCGCCACGACGACGGCACCGAAGGCGGCGAGCGAGGTGATCGTGGACCTGGACATGGTGATTCCCCCCTGTGATCGAGCGGGCCGGGCGGCCCGTGAACCGTTGCGTCAATGAGAGCATCTGCTGTGAACCGAGTCAACATGATCTCTCGAAGGAGTGAAGTTCACGCCGTGAAGCGGTCGGGCGCGGATCGCTGGGTATGCTCGATGTCACATGCGCGGCAGGCGTGCACGGGGAGGTGGCGCGGGCACCGGACACGGGCCGGCCAACGGGGAAAGGAGTGGGCGGTGTCGGAGAACTCGACCGAGGTGACCTCGGCGGCCATCGCCAGGCTGGCCGGCGTGGGGCGCGCGGCCGTCAGCAACTGGCGGCGCCGGCACGACGACTTCCCCAAACCCGTGGGCGGCACGGAGACCAGCCCGACCTTCGAGCTCTCCGCGGTCGAGCGCTGGTTGCGCGAGCAGGGCAAGCTGTCCGCCGTTCCCATCCGGGAAAGGGCCTGGCAGCAGGCCGACGGCCACCCCGCCGGCACACCCGCCGCCCTGCGGATCGCGGGCTCGTTCCTCCTGCTGATCCACGAACGCCCGGGCCTGTCGGTCAGCTACACCCCCGACACCCCGGCGGGAGCACGACTGCCCGATGACATGGATGCGGCGCTCACCGCAAGACTCGGCTCACGGCATCCCGTTCGGTTGCCCGAGTCGTTCGGGGACGATGCCGCATTGCTGACCGCGGCCGCCGAGCTGGCCCGCGACACCAGCCCCGGGCAGGCCTACGAGTTCCTGCTCGGTCGTTATCTCGATGCCAACCCCCGACAGTTCACCCTCACCCCGCCCGAGCCCGCCGAGCTGATGTCCGCCCTGGCCGGCGGCTCACCGCGCAGCGTCCTCGATCCGGCCGCCGGCACCGGCTCCCTGCTGCGGGCCGCTGCCGCGACCGAGGAGGTGCACGCGCAGGAGACCGATCCCGACCTGGCCGCCCTCACGGCACTCCGGCTCGCCCTCGCCACCGACCCGGCGATCCGAATCCGCGTTCACACCGGCGACAGCCTGCGCTCGGACGCTTTCAGCGGTCTGAACGCGGATGCCGTGCTGTGCCATCCACCGTTCAACGACCGCAACTGGGGCCACGACGAGCTCGGTTACGACCCCCGGTGGGAGTACGGCTTCCCGGCCCGCGCCGAGTCCGAGCTGGCCTGGCTGCAGCACGCCCTGGCCCATGTCCGGGACGAGGGCACGGTCGTGATGCTCATGCCGCCCGCCGCCGCCTCCCGCCGGTCCGGCCGAAGGATCAGGGCCGATCTGCTGCGCCGCGGCGCGTTGCGTGCCGTGATAGCGCTGCCCGCCGGGGCGGCGCCGCCCTACGGCATTCCTCTGCACATATGGGTGCTGCGCCGGCCCGGTGCCCAGGCCCGTCCCGCGCCGGACCTGCTGCTCGTCGACGCCTCTGCGGTGCCGGGTCAGGCCGCCGAGAGGGTGCCCTGGCACGCCGTCAGGTCGGCGGTGCTCGACGCGTGGCAGGCCTTCGACCGACACGGCACTGCCGAGGCCCGCCCCGGGATATGCCGGACGGTGCCCGTCATCGAGCTGCTCGACGACGACGTGGACCTGGCCCCGGCGCGTCATCTGCCGCCGCCCGCCGCGGCCGGAGCCGCCGGGCTCGCCGAGGTCCGGGACCTGCTGGCCGCCACCCTGCGCCGCACCACGGAACTGGCCCCGCCACCGGCCACGCCCGGCGAGCCGGCCCGCTGGCCGACCACCAGCATCGGTGAACTCGCCCGCGCCGGGACCCTGCTGATGCGAGCGGGCGGCACCGGTACCGCCGCGGTGGACGGCACGACTCCAGCGCCCGCGGTCCTCACCGAGCACGACGTGATCGCCGGCTCGGGCCCCACCGGCACGCTCCCGGCCGCCCAGCCGGACGCGTCCGCCGAGGAGCCGGTGCTCACCGAGCCCGGTGACGTGGTCGTCCCCGTGCTGGGCGGCGGCGCCGTGGCCCGGGTTGTCGGCGAGGCGGAGGCGGGCGCGGCGCTGGGCCGCAACCTGTACCTGTTGCGCGCGGACACCACCGCCCTCGACCCGTGGTTCCTCGCGGGGTTCCTGCGGGGCACGGCCAACAACCGGCAGGCGAGCAGCTATGCGTCCACGGCGACCCGGCTCGACGTCCGCCGGCTGCAGGTGCCGCGCCTGCCGCTGGCCGACCAGCGCCGGTACGGCGAGCGCTTCCGGACCCTGGCCGGGTTCGAGGAGGCGCTGCGCCAGACAGCCCAGCTGGGGGAGCAACTGGTCCAGGGGCTGTACGACGGGCTGACCGACGGCACGGTGCGGCCGGAATAGTTGTCCACAGGCCGGTGGTCGACCGGGCACCGCCCGTCGCCGCGGGCCGCTACGCTCACAGCATCCGGGACCTCGGGCCCCGCCCAGCAGACCACCGACCACCGAGCAACCACGTCCAGGAGCACAGGATGTACGGCCCCGGCATCGCGCCGCCACAGCCCCCTCCCGCCCGCCGCGGGACGGTCATCGGGCTGCGCGTGCTCTTCGCGGTGCTCCCGGTCGTGACCCTGGGAACCGGCGCGTGGGGGTCGGTGCTGCGGCTGGCGGTGGTGCTCCGGCGTCCACTGGACTGGGTGCTGGTCCCGCTGGTTGCCCTGATCGGGATCAGCGGGTTCGTGATGGTCGGCACCGCGCGCGACGAGCGCAGTTGGCAGAGCAACCTCGGCACGTCATTGGTGCTGCTGTGCATGGTGGCCACCCCGACCTACTTCCTGATCATGGACATCCGGGGCACCCGGCGGCAGTCGCAGCCGGCACCGCTGCCCGTTCCGCCGCACCTCTATCCCTACGGCTACGTACCGGGTCCGATACCCGGAGCGGCGCCCGGCAACGGCCCCGGCATATCCGTTCCGCCGCCGTACGGCTACCCCCAGCAGCCGCCCGTGCCCCCGCCGCCGACCGGCCCGAGGATCGATCAGGTCAAGGCGGAACTGGACGAGTTGAGCGACTACCTGCGCAAGGAGGAAGGCAGGTGATCGGCCGGCTCATCGCCGGCCGGTACGAACTCGCCACGGTCATCGGCCAGGGCGGCATGGGCCAGGTGTGGACGGCGTACGACCGCCGGCTGGACCGTCGGGTCGCGGTGAAGCTGCTGCGGCCCGACAAGGTGGCCGACGGCGACGACGCGGAGGAACTGCGCCGGCGCTTCGACCGGGAGTGCCGGGTCACGGCGCAGGTGGACCACCCGGGCCTGGTGACGGTTCACGACGCGGGAGCGGACGGGGACGAGCTGTATCTGGTGATGCAGTACGTCGAGGGCGCCGACCTCGGGGACCATCTCGCGGAGCACGACCCGTACCCGTGGCAGTGGGCGGTCGCGGTGGCCGCGCAGATGTGCGCGGTGCTGTCCGCGGTGCACGCCGTGCCGATCGTGCACCGCGACCTCAAGCCGCGCAATGTGATCGTGCGGCCCGACGGTACGGTCACCGTGCTCGACCTCGGGGTGGCGTCCGTACTGGACACCGACACCACGCGGCTCACCCACACTGGCTCGCCGATCGGCAGCCCCGCTTACATGGCGCCGGAGCAGGCCATGGGCGGCACCGTGGGACCGCGCACGGACCTGTACGCCCTCGGGGTGCTGCTGCACGAAATGCTCAGCGGCCATGTGCCGTTCGCCGGATCGACTGCCCTCGGCGTACTGCACCGCCACCTGTACGAGGCGCCGGTGCCGTTGCGTCAGGTCCGCCCGGAGGTGCCCGAGCCCCTGGAGGCGCTGGTGCTCCGGCTGCTGGCGAAGGACCCGCAGCACCGCCCGGCCGGCGCGCAGGACGTCTACCGGGAACTGGCCGCGCTACTGCCCGTGCCCGGGGCGCACCACGGGCCACTCGGCCCGATGGACCCGACCCGGCCTTTCCTGCACCCGCACGCGCCCTGGCCCGACCGCGCCGGCGCTCCGCAGCCACCGCGGCCCGCCACCGCGCCGACGGCCCCGCCGCTCGCCGGTGACGACCTGGCCACAGCGGTGGAGGAGGTCAAGCGGCTGCTCGACGCCGGCCGGATCACCCAGGCAGTGGACCTGCTGGGCGGCATCATCCCGGCCGCCGCCGGCAAGCACGGCGAGCACTCGCCGGTGCTGCGGGCACTGCGCAAGCAGTATGCGGCGACGTTGATGGAGGACGGCCAGTACCGCAGGGCGCTGCCGGAACTCAGGCGGCTGGGGGAGGAGTTCGCGTCGCAGTACGGCGGGGCGGACCGGCAGGCGCTGCGGTTCCGGTACGAGGCGGCCCAGTGCCTGGAACAACTCGGCGACACCACGGCGGCGCTGAGCGAGTACCGGGTGCTGCTGCCGTACTTCGAGCAGTGGGCGGCCACCGATCCGGCCACGCCGCTCGGGATCCGCCGGCGCATCGCCCACCTGCTGCTCTCGGCGGGCGACCGGGCGGCGGCGCACGAGGTCCTGACCCGCCTGCTCTTCGACGCGCAGCGGGTGCACGGGCACGCCCACCCGTTCCCGGCCGAGATCCGCCGGACCCTGGCGTGGCTGAGCCGGGTTCAGGGCTGAGGCGCGGGGCGCGGAAGCCTTGGCGGTTCGCACATCAGTTCAGCCGTGCCTTCCAGCGGAGGGCGCGGAGGCAAGAACGCCGTAACCGCAGCGGGTTGGGGCAGAAACAAGGCAAAGGGCAGGACGGGAGGGGCACATGGACAAGCGGGCGAGGCAAGGGATCGTCTGCGCCGCGGTACTGGCCACGGCGCTCGGCGCGGCCGGATGCAAGGACACCACGATCGGTGCCGGAAAGGACCCGGGCACACCCGGGCAGAGCGGCCCCGCGACGACAGGGGCACCGGTGGTGAGCGACGGGCACGCGGTCAGCCCGCTCGCCAACCCCGACGGCACCAAGCCGGGCCTGGCGGCAATCACCACCGCCACCGACCGGGCCCGCGCCCGGGCACTGATCGTGCAGGTGACGACCAAGGGACGCGGCCCGAAGACCGGCTACAGCCGCGACCAGTTCGGATACGCGTGGATGGACTCCGTGCCGGACGTGCCCTTCGGCCACAACGGCTGCGACACCCGCGACGACCTGATCAAGCGCGACGGCCAGGACCTCGGCTACCGCAAGGGTTCGAACTGCGTGGTCACGTCGATGACGCTGAACGACCCGTACACCGGGCGGGTCATCCACTGGATCAAGGCCAAGGCGACGACGGTGCAGATCGATCATGTGATGCCCCTGTCGTACGACTGGCAGATGGGCGCCGCGCAGTGGTCGAAGACCAAGCGCGAGGAGATAGCCAACGACCCGCTCAATCTCATCCCGGTCGACGGGCCCTCCAACGGAGCCAAGAGCGACTCGGGACCGGCCACCTGGCTGCCGCCGAACAAGCAGATCCGCTGCTCGTACGTGGTGCGCGTGGCACAGGTGTCACTGAAGTACCACCTGCCGGTGACGTCCGCGGACAAGCAGGCGATGCTCGCGCAGTGCGCCGGGTGACGGCACGCCGGTAGGGCTTCGGCAGGGACGGGTCGGCACTCCGCGGCGATCAGCTTGCGCCGAGTGCTGGATATCAGTGGCCCGGCCTCAATATCCTCGTGCTCGATCACCGCATCAGCACCGAACGAGGCCCGTTCCCTGCGTTCCCTACCGGGAGGCACCATGGTCCGCCGTCGTACCGCCGTCGTCTCGATCGCTGCCGTCGGGCTGCTGCTCGCCTCACCGGCCCTGACCGCATGCGGATCGGGCCCGGCCAGGGCGGGCGCCGCCGCGGTCGTCGGCGACCACAGGATCACGGTGTCCACGCTGGAGGCGAAGGTCAACGAGGTCCGCTCGGCCGAGGCCAAGTCTCCTCAGGGCGCCCAGCTCATCGACAACAGCGGCAAGCTGTCCACCCAGACGCTGAGCACGCTGGTGCAGAACGAAGTGATCGACAAGGCCGTTCGCAAGGCCGGCGTCACGGTCAGCGAGACCGAGGTGCAGCAGAACCACGCGCAGGCATTGCAGCAGTTCGGTGGCAGCGAGGCCCAGCTCGAGGCGGCACTGCTCACCCAGTACGGGATCGCGCCGTCCGGGGTCGACGAGTTCTTCCGGACCAACGTCGAGGTCGGCAAGCTGATCCAGAGCCTCGGCTTCCAGCCCGGCAGCGACAACGGCAACGCCGCCGTCCTCGCCGCACTCTCCAAGACCGCCGACTCGCTCGGTGTGCGGATCAACCCCCGGTACGGGACGTGGGACGCCAAGAAGGCGGTCATCGGCACGGCCACGGACGCCTGGGTGGTCGACAAGACGCCGCCCGCTGCCGATCAGTCCGCCTGAGTCCGCCCTGAACAGGTAGTTCGTCCCGCCTCGCGAAGTTATCCACAGGGCGGTCGAACGAGGACGCGGCGTGACGGCGGTCCGGGGTACGTTCGAGGCATGAAGGACACGGACGACGACACGACGGGCACCGCCGCCCCGGGACGGCTGGTGCTGCTCACCACCAGCCACCGGGTGGCGCCCGGCCAGCTCTCCTGGCAGGCCTGGCAGACCCTCCAGGGCGCCGACCAGGTGGTCTGCCCCGACCCGGACCACCCGCAGTTGCCGTACCTGCGCGAGGCCGGGGTGCGGGTCGAGGTCGCCGCCCCCGGCGGGCGCGAACTGGCGGAGGCCACCGCGGGCTCGCGCACGGTGGTGTACGTGGCGCCGTCCGGCGGGGCCGACCCGGCGGTCACCGACGAGCTGGCCCGGCTCGGCGGCTCCGGCCGGATCGCCATGCCCGACCTGGAACTGCTGCCCGGCTCCTACGACCTGCCCGGCGCCCGGCTGCTCGACCTGGTCCAGGTGATGGAGCGGATCAGGGCCGAGTGCCCGTGGAGCAGCCTGCGCACCCACGAGGACCTGGCCAAGTACGGCATCGAGGAGATGTACGAACTGGTCGAGGCGATCGAGGAGGGCGACCGCCCGGCCATGCGGGAGGAACTGGGCGACGTGCTGCTCCAGGTCGTCTTCCACGCCGCCATCGCGGAGGGCGACCCGCAGGAGCCGTTCGGGATCGACGACGTCGCCGCCGGGCTCGTCGACAAGCTCGTCCACCGGCACCCGCACATCTTCGGGGACGAGATCGCCGAGACCCCCGAGCAGGTGCAGGCGAACTGGATACGACTCAAGGGCGAGGAGAAGGCCCGCGAATCGGTCACCGACGGCATCCCGCTCGCCTCGCCCGCCCTCGCCCTGGCCGCCAAGCTCGCCGGACGCGCCCGCGGCGCCGGTCTGCCCCTGCCGGCCGCCCCGGCCGCACCCGGCGGCCAGGACCCCGCCCTCCGCTACGACGACGAGACCGCACTCGGCGACCACCTGCTGGCCGAGGCCGCCGCCGCCCAGTCCACCGGCGTCGACCCCGAAGCGGCACTGCGGCACGCGGCACGCCGCTACCGGGCGGCGATCCGCGCCGCGGAGGGCATAGCCGAGGACGGCCCGGCGGCGGAGGACGACGTGGAACTGGGCCCGGCGGCGGGCGGCTCGCTGCACGGCGACGCGGTGGACGGTGACGCGGTGCACGGCGGTCCGGCGCAGGCCGATCCCGGGCCCTGGTGACCGGCGTGCGGGTGGAGGTGCCGTACGCCTGGCCCACCGGGGAGGCCGAGGCGCTGGCGTTGCAGGAGCGGCTGCGTCCGCTGGCCGACCACCGGGGCCCCGGGCCGCGCCGGCCCAGGTACGTCGCGGGGCTCGACGTGGCCTATGCCGGGGACGGCCGGGGGACCGGCGACCTGGTCGCGGCGGCGGTGGTGGTCGTGGACACCGAGAGCCTGGCGGTGGTGGAGCAGGCCACGGCCACCGCGTGGACCACGTTCCCCTACATACCGGGGCTGTTCGCCTTCCGGGAGCTCCCGGTCCTGGTGGAGGCGCTGCGGACGCTGCGGGGCACGCCGGACCTGCTGCTGTGCGACGGTCACGGGCTGGCGCACCCGCGCCGGTTCGGGCTGGCCTGCCACCTGGGGGTGCTCACCGGGCTCCCGACGGCAGGGGTCGCCAAGACCCCGTTCACGGGCGAGTACGACCCCGGGGCGCTCGGGCCCGACCGGGGCGCGTACGCGGACCTGGTCGACCGGGGCGAGACGGTGGGGCGGGCGCTGCGCACCCAGAGCGGCGTCAAGCCGGTCTTCGTGTCCACCGGCCACCTCGTCGACCTCCCCACCGCCACCGCCCACGTCCTGGCCCTGGCTCCGCGGTACCGCCTGCCGGAGACCACCCGCCGGGCCGACCGACTCTCGCGGGACGCCCTGGCTGGAGCCGGAGCCGGAGCCGGAGCCGCGGCCCAGGCCCATACCCGGGCTGACGCCCGAGCGGCCCCGGAAGCCGCCGCAGCCCCCGCCGGGGCGGCGGCAGCGGACGGACCGGGAGCGCCGGGCGAGGGCCGGGGTGTGCCGACCGGGGCGGGCGCCGGGCGGGATACGGTCGGCGGATGACCCACCCCGCGCCTCGGCCCCGGCCCGGCTCGCCGACGCCTCCCGCATCGTGTCCGGCGGCCGGGTCCACCGCCGGGCCGGCGGCGGTCGTACCCGCGGCCAGGGCCGCGGCCGGGCGTACCGCCGGAATTGCGGCCGGAGCCGCGGACCGACCCGCGGCCGGATCCTCCTGCGAGCCCGCGACCGGCACCGCGACCGGCACCACGGCCGGCACCACGGCAACCCCCGGCGCCGGCGCAGAGCCGGAATTGTTCACCTGGGAGTTCGCCGGCGATCCGTACCCGGCGTACGCGTGGCTGCGCGAGCACGCGCCGGTGCGGTGGACGACGTTGCCGAGCGGGGTCGGGGCCTGGCTGGTGACGCGGTACGGGGACGCGCGCGAGACGCTGGCGGACGCGCGGCTGAGCAAGAATCCGGTCCATCACACGGAGGAGGGGAAGGCGAGGAGCAGGACGGGTATCCCGGGGGAGCGGAGCGCCGATCTGATGACGCATCTGCTCAACATCGATCCGCCCGACCACACGCGGCTGCGGCGGCTGGTGTCGAAGGCGTTCACACCGCGGCGGGTGGCGCAGTTCGCGCCGCGGGTGCAGGAGCTGACGGACCGGCTGGTGGACGGTTTCGCCGGGCGGGGGGAGGCGGACCTGATCCACGAGTTCGCGTTCCCGCTGCCGATCTACGCGATCTGCGACCTGCTGGGAGTGCCGGCCGAGGACCAGGACGACTTCCGGGACTGGGCCGGGATGATGATCCGGCACGGCGGCGGGCCGCGTGGCGGGGTGGCGCGGTCGGTGAAGCGGATGCGGGCGTATCTGGGGGAGCTGATCCACCGCAAGCGGGGCGACCTCGGGGACGACCTGATCTCGGGGCTGATCCGGGCCAGCGACGACGGCGAGCACCTGACGGAGAACGAGGCGGCGGCGATGGCCTTCATCCTGCTGTTCGCCGGTTTCGAGACGACCGTCAACCTGATCGGCAACGGGGTCCACACGCTGCTGCGTCACCCGGAGCAGCGGGCCGCGTTGCAGGACTCGCTGGCCCGCGGCCAGAGCGCGCTGCTGGAGACAGCGGTGGAGGAGCTGCTGCGGTACGACGGTCCGGTGGAGCTGGCGACGTGGCGGTACGCGACCGTGCCGGTGACCATCGGCGGCCAGGCGGTCGCGGCCGGCGACCCGGTGCTGGTGGTGCTGGCGGCGGCGAACCGGGACCCGGAGCGGTTCGCCGCGCCCGACACCGTGGACCTGGCGCGCCGGGACAACCCGCATCTGGGGTACGGGCACGGCATCCACTACTGCCTGGGCGCGCCGCTGGCCCGGCTGGAGGCCAGGACCGCGCTGGCCTCGTTGCTGACCCGGCTGCCGGACCTGCAACCGGCGGTGGCGGAAGAAGAGTTGAGGTGGCGCGGCGGACTGATCATGCGGGGGCTGCGGTCGCTGCCGGTGACGTTCACACCGGAGCATCCGCAGGCGCGGTGACGCGGCGTCAGCTCCGTGATCCCGACGTGATGATCGCTACATCGGCTTGTGATCCGCTGCCGGGGCCCGCTACGTTCTGCGGTCAACGCGAGGAACCAGGGCTCGCGGGACGCGCCGTACCCCGACCGACGGGCGGGGGCCGCGGCCGAGCGGTGGCGGCTCACCCGGGCGCGTACTGACTCGACGGAAGGCGACCCCATGCTCACGTCCGGGAACGGTCGGCACCGACGCCCCCGGCAGGCACCCGCGGCCATGGTCACCGTGGCCGCGACCGGCGCCGGAATCGCGCTCCCCCTGCTCGGAGCCGGCGCCGCGCACGCCGCCGACAACAGCACCTGGGACAAGGTCGCGGTCTGCGAGACCGGCGGCCTGTGGAGCGCCAACACCGGCAACGGTTTCTACGGCGGTCTGGCCATCACCCAGGACACCTGGGACGAGTACGGCGGCGGCGCGTACGCCAAGCGCCCGGACCTCGCGTCCCGTTCGGAGCAGATAGCCGTCGCCGAGAAGATCCTCGGCGACCTCGGCCCGAACGCCTGGCCGGGCTGCGAGAGCGGCACCGGCCTGCTGGAGGACTCCGCGCCGCCCAGCGTGGACCCCGGGAGCACGGCCCCGCCGAAGCACGACGGGAAGACCACGCCCGTACCGCCGGCGCCGACCTACACGCCGCCGCCCGTCCCGTCGGCCCCCATTCCGGGCACGCAGGACGAGCCCGGCGCCACGCCCCCGTCGGCGACCCCGACCACCCCCGCGACCCCGTCGACTCCAGCGGCCCCGACGACCCCGGTCACTCCCACGGCGCCCACCGGCACCGTCCCGGGCGTGCCCGGCACCCCGCCCACGGCCGGCACGGGCCCCGGCGACGGTTCCACCGCGTCCACCACGCCCGGCACCCCGGGCGCCCCCACCGGCCCCGCCACGCCGTCCGACGGCGCCGCCGGGACCCCCACCGCCCCGTCGGACGGCCCGAGCGCCGGCGGCCGGCACGCCAAGCCGTACAGCCCGACCGACGAGCAGCTCGCGGCGGCCGACCGGGCGACACGTACCGAGGTCTACTCGCTGGCCGGGAAGCCGGCCGGGGCCGATACCACGGACAATGCCAACAGCAGTGGCAAAACGGGCACTTCGCCATCGACCGGCGCGGACTCGTACACCGTGGGCTCCGGCGATTCGCTGTCCGGGATCGCCTCGGCGCAGCATGTCGACGGCGGCTGGCGGCACTTGTACGACGCCAATCACGGTGTCGTCGGCGACGATCCGAACCTCATCAAACCAGGACAGATCCTCAACCTCGGCTGAAATGGCGGCTGCTGACGCCCGGACGACAAATCCGGGCGTACCGCCCACAAGATCGCCGCGACAATGTGACAAGCCTCTCGTCGGGCCCTGTGACCGCCCGCTCGCGGAGCGCTGAAACCGACCGCTGCGACCTGCGGCGATGCCCACCCTCCGAGCGACCGACCGGAGTTGATGCCCCAAACGCGAGTGTTTGTTCTCCTCGCCGCCTTGTGCTTACCGTCTTCTCGCTCGCCACAGCGAGCCCCGCCGAAGCCGGAACGCCGAGTCCTGCCGCCGGTCCGACGGGATCACTCGACGCGAGAGCGCCGCAGGCAGGAGCGGGGGACCCAAGGTCTTCCGCCGGACCACCCGGCCGTACGCCGCGCAGCAACGCCGCTGCGGTACGTACGGGCCACCGGTCCGGCTAGGGGTGAAGCCGATGTGCCGCGGGACGCGGCCCGGCCGGGCAGCTCACGTCCGAACCCGACAGCTCACCTCGCAGGCGTCGGTGAGGGACCACAACACCATGGCTAAGCACCGTCGTGCCTCCAAGAAGACGATCGTCCGTCTCGCTTCGCTCGCCGGCGTCGCCGGCACCGCCATCGCGGTTCCGCTGATCGGCGCCGGGACCGCCTCGGCCGCCTCCGTCGCCACCTGGGACGCGGTCGCCCAGTGCGAGTCCGGCGGCAACTGGCACATCAACACCGGCAACGGCTACTACGGCGGCCTGCAGTTCGCGCAGTCGAGCTGGGCCGCGGCCGGCGGCCTGCAGTACGCCCCGCGCGCCGACCTCGCCACCAAGGACCAGCAGATCGCCGTCGCCGAGAAGCTGCTCGCCATGCAGGGCCCGGGTGCCTGGACCTGCGCCGGCGCGGGCGGCCTGACCGCTGGCGGCCCCGCCCCGGCCGTCAGCACCGGCAGCGGCTCGTCCTCCGGCAGCTCCTCCTCCGGCAGCGGCAGCTCCACTGGCTCCTCGAGCCACACCGGCAGCAGCTCCGCCTCGTCCGCGGCCTCCTCGTCGCACACGTCCACGCACACCACCCACACGTGGCACCAGGTGACCTGGAGCAAGGGCCACGGCAGCTACGTCGTCCGCCAGGGCGACACCCTGTCCAAGATCGCCAACGCCCACCACGTGGTCGGCGGCTGGCGCAAGCTGTACGACCTGAACCAGGACGCCGTCAAGAACGCGGACCTGATCTACCCCGGTCAGCACCTGCGCCTGGCCTGATTCCCGGCGGGCCGCGTCCGGGCCCCGGCAGGGCCCGGACCGGCGCCGCGACCGGCGCTCTCCCTCTCCCCGGCCGGGCACGCGACTCCCCCGAGCGTGTCCGGCCGGGGTACTTGTGTCTCAGGGGCCGGGCCGACCGCCGAACCCGGTGGTGCCGCCGGTTAGGCTCGTCCCGTTAAAGAAGAGAAGACATCCCAGAAGGAGACACCGTGCCGTCCATCGACGTCGTCGTAGCCCGGGAAATCCTCGACTCACGAGGCAACCCCACCGTCGAGGTCGAGGTCGGCCTCGACGACGGAAGCACGGGCCGTGCGGCCGTTCCGTCCGGCGCCTCCACCGGCGCCTTCGAGGCCCTCGAACTCCGCGACGGCGACACCAACCGCTACCAGGGCAAGGGCGTCGAGAAGGCCGTCCTCGCCGTGATCGAGCAGATCGGTCCGGAGCTCGTCGGCTACGACGCCACCGAGCAGCGGCTGATCGACCAGGCGATGTTCGACCTGGACGCCACCCCGGACAAGTCCAGCCTCGGCGCCAACGCCATCCTCGGCGTCTCGCTGGCCGTCGCCCACGCCGCCTCCGAGGCGTCGGACCTGCCGCTCTTCCGCTACCTCGGCGGCCCGAACGCGCACGTCCTGCCGGTCCCGATGATGAACATCCTCAACGGCGGCTCGCACGCGGACTCCAACGTCGACATCCAGGAGTTCATGATCGCCCCGATCGGCGCGGAGTCCTTCTCCGAGGCCCTGCGCTGGGGAGCCGAGGTCTACCACACCCTCAAGGCCGTGCTGAAGGGCCGCGGCCTGTCCACCGGCCTCGGTGACGAGGGCGGTTTCGCGCCGAACCTGGGCTCCAACCGCGAGGCCCTGGACCTCATCATCGAGGCCATCAAGCAGGCCGGCTACGCCCCCGGCCAGGACATCGCGCTGGCCCTGGACGTCGCCGCCTCCGAGTTCTACAAGGACGGCAAGTACCTCTTCGAGGGCAAGGAGAAGTCCGCCGCGGAGATGACCGAGTACTACGAGGAGCTGGTCGCCGCCTACCCGCTGGTCTCCATCGAGGACCCGCTGTTCGAGGACGACTGGGCCGGCTGGAAGGTCATCACCGACCGGATCGGCGCCAAGGTCCAGCTCGTCGGCGACGACCTGTTCGTCACCAACCCCGAGCGGCTCCAGAAGGGCATCGACACCGGCGCCGCCAACGCCCTGCTGGTCAAGGTCAACCAGATCGGCTCGCTCAGCGAGACCCTGGACGCGGTCGAGCTGGCCCAGCGCAACGGCTACAAGTGCATGATGTCGCACCGTTCCGGCGAGACCGAGGACGTCACCATCGCCGACCTGGCCGTCGCCACCAACTGCGGCCAGATCAAGACCGGCGCCCCGGCCCGCTCCGAGCGCGTTGCCAAGTACAACCAGCTCCTGCGCATCGAGGAGATCCTGGACGACGCGGCCGAGTACGCGGGCCGCTCCGCGTTCCCCCGCTTCAAGGGCTGAACACTGGCTCGACAGGCCCGTTTCGCGGGCTTCAAGAGCTGACCGGATGCCGCGGCGGGACCGCTCGTCCCGCTTCCGTACGTCCCCGCCCACGGTCCCGTACCGTGGGCGGGGACGTACCGGCATGGCGTGGCGTACGGCGACGGCCGACGGGAACCGACGGCAACTGGTGACGCGGCACGACGGCAGGACGTGCGGCAGGCGAGGGGAGGCACGGCGTGGGGGCGGACCGGTTCTCCACCAGCGCCCGGCTCAAGGCGTTCGGCCAGGAGGCGCAGGCACGGGTCTACCGGGCCGCGGGCCTGCCCCGGCAGGGCGCGACGGGGCCGGTGCGGCGCAACAAGCTCACCGGGCGCGCGGCCCTGCTCGGCCTGGTCGTGTGCGCCCTGGTGGTCGCGCTGGCCTACCCGATGCGCAGTTACGTCGCCCAGCGCTCCGACATCGCCGACCAGCGCCGCGCCGCCCAGCAGGCCAAGCAGAAGGTGGAACAGCTCCGCCGGGAGAAGGCCCGCTGGCAGGATCCGGACTACGTACGCACGCAGGCGCGCCTCCAGCTTCATTACGTGATGCCGGGCGAGACCGGCTACTCGGTCGCCGCGGGTCCCTCGCCGACCCCCGACCCGGCCGCCGACCACGGCAAGGGCAACCAGGCGGCAGCCGTCCGCCCGTGGTACGACAATCTGTGGGACAGCGTCGACCACGCCGACGCCGCGGGCGCGCCGCCGGCCGCCGCCCGCTGACCCCCGCCCCCCGGCGGAGCACACGGGCGACCGTTCGCCCGTGCCGAACCCGCGCCGACTTGTGCCGGACCCACGACGCCGACCCCCCGGCGCCGGAGCCGGCGAACCGCCCCGACCCCTCGACCGACCCCGCCTCCCCCGACCCCGACCTCGCGCCCCTCGCCGCTCGCCCGCAGACCGGCTCACACCCGCAGAACGGCTCATGGACAACCACCCGCACCCCCTCACCGCCCCGCACGCCGAGCCCGCGTCCGCCGCCGACGTGGCCGCCGTCCACGCCCAGCTCGGCCGCCCCCCGCGTGGCCTGCGCGCGGTCGCCCACCGCTGCCCCTGCGGCAATCCCGATGTGGTGGAGACCAGCCCGCGGCTGGAGGACGGTACGCCCTTCCCGACGCTGTACTACCTGACGTGCCCGCGCGCCGCCTCGGCGATCGGCACCCTGGAGGCGGACGGCGTGATGAAGCGCATGACCGAGCGCCTGGGCAGCGAGCCGGAACTGGCCGAGGCCTATCGCGCCGCCCACGAGGACTACATCGCCCGCCGCGACGCGGTGGAGGTGCTGGCGGGGTTCCCCAGCGCCGGCGGCATGCCGGACCGGGTCAAGTGCCTGCACGTACTGGCCGCCCACTCGCTGGCGGCCGGCCCCGGCGTCAACCCGCTGGGCGACGAGACACTCGCGATGCTGCCCGAGTGGTGGGCCAAGGGCCCGTGCGTGCCCCGCGAGGACACCGCCGCCGGCGAGAGCACCCACGCGACCGCCGACCGGACCGCCCACGACACCGCCCACCACACCGCCCACGACAACGACGACCTGTCCGGCAACCACGACCTGCCCGGCAACGGCGAAGGGGAGGAACGGAAGTGACCACGCGCGTCGCGGCCGTCGACTGCGGCACCAACTCGATCCGGCTCCTGGTGGCCGACATCGACCCGAGCACCGGCGAGCTGAAGGACCTGGACCGCCGGATGCGGATCGTCCGGCTGGGCCAGGGCGTGGACCGGACCGGCCGGCTCGCCCCCGAGGCGCTGGAGCGCACTTTCGCCGCCTGCCGGGAGTACGCCGCCGTGATCCGGGAGCACGGCGTGCCCGCCGAGCGGATCTCGTTCGTGGCCACCTCCGCCTCCCGGGACGCGGAGAACCGTGAGGACTTCGTTCGGGGCGTACGCGACATCCTGGGCGTCGAGCCCGAGGTGATCACCGGCGACCAGGAGGCCGCGTTCTCCTTCACCGGCGCCACCCGGGAGCTCGGCCCCGAGCACGGGCTCGAACCGCCGTATCTGGTGGTCGACATCGGCGGCGGCTCGACGGAGTTCGTGCTCGGCACCGAGCAGGTGCGCGCGGCCCGTTCGGTGGACGTCGGCTGCGTCCGGATGACCGAACGGCACCTGGTGCACGACGGCGTGCTCGCCGACCCGCCACCCGACGACCGGATCGCCGCCATGACCGCGGACATCGACGCGGCCCTGGACGAGGCGGCCCGCACGGTGCCGCTGGAGCAGGCCCGCACCCTGGTGGGCCTGGCCGGTTCGGTGACCACCGTGGCGGCCCTGGCGCTGGAGCTGCCGGCGTACGACTCCTCGGTGATCCACCACTCGCGCGTCTCCCTGGCGAAGGTCCGCGAGATCACCGCGCGGCTGCTGGCGGCCACGCGCGCGGAACGGGCCGCGCAGCCGGTGATCCACGAGGGCCGGGTCGACGTGATCGCCGCGGGCGCCCTGGTGCTGCTGCGGATCATGGAGCGCACCGGCGCCCAGGAGGTCGTGGTGAGCGAGCACGACATCCTCGACGGCATCGGTTTTCACGCCGCAGGCACGGTCTGAGCCGCCCGCGCGCCGCTCACCTGAGATGCCGTCATTGCTGGTGAGCGGCCTGCGGGCGGCCCAAGAGGGGCCTGCGGGCGGCCCCGCGGGCGGCGCGAAAAAACCTTTGTGAAACTCTTCACATGAAGTTCCCGGTTCGTGGCCCAACTTTCCAAGGCCCGGAGCCTCAATTCCCCTGGAATCCCTAGGGTGTCGGCGCCTTCTCGGCGCGCCACGGTGGCCGGTTCTCGCTCCCCGCGGGGCGATCGGCGCTGCTCAGGGGCATGTATAACGACGGGGGGCGCTGGGTGGCCGGGACCGGCTCCGTACCCCTCTGACGTGCGGCGGCGCAGTGTAGCAGAGGGTGTCCAGACCCTTGTGAAGGGGCTCACGAGGGGGCCCTCCCACCGTGCTGGATACTCGAAGCATGAGCACCACGGAGCGTCCACGGATCCTCGTAGTAGGCGGCGGTTACGTCGGCCTGTACGCGGCGCGCCGCATCCTGAAGAAGATGCGGTACGGGGAGGCGACCGTCACGGTCGTCGACCCGCGCTCGTACATGACGTACCAGCCCTTTCTTCCCGAAACCGCAGCAGGCAGCATCTCCCCGCGGCATGTCGTCGTCCCGCTGCGACGCGTGCTCCCGGGCGCCGAGGTGCTCACCGGCCGGGTCACCTCCATCGACCAGGACCGCAAGGTCGCGCTGGTCGAGCCGCTCGTGGGCGAGTCCTACGAGCTTCCCTTCGACTACCTCGTGATCGCGCTCGGCGCGGTCTCCCGCACCTTCCCGATCCCCGGCCTGGCCGAGAACGGTATCGGCATGAAGGGTGTCGAGGAGGCCATGGCGCTGCGCAACCACATGCTGGAGCAGCTCGACAAGGCCGACTCCACGACCGACGAGGACGTCCGCCGCAAGGCGCTCACCTTCGTCTTCGTCGGCGGCGGCTTCGCCGGTGCGGAGACCGTCGGCGAGGTCGAGGACATGGCACGCGACGCGGCCAAGTACTACCCGAACGTGAAGCGCGAGGACATGCGCTTCATCCTGGTCGACGCCGCCGACAAGATCCTGCCCGAGGTCGGCCCGCAGTTGGGTGCCTGGGGTCTGGAGCACCTGCGCGAGCGCGGCATCGAGGTCTACCTCAACACGTCCATGAAGAGTTGCGTCGACAAGCACGTGGTGCTCGCCAACGGTCTTGAGGTCGACGCCTCCACCATCGTGTGGACGGCCGGCGTGAAGCCGAACCCGGCGCTGGCCCGCTTCGGCCTGCCGCTCGGCCCGCGCGGTCACGTGGACACCGCCGCCACCCTCCAGGTGCAGGGCAGCGACTACATCTGGGCCGCCGGCGACAACGCCCAGATCCCGGACCTGGCCGCCGGCGAGGGTGCCTGGTGCCCGCCGAACGCCCAGCACGCGCTGCGCCAGGCCAAGGTGCTCGGTGACAACGTGATCTCCGGGATGCGCGGCTTCCCGCAGCACGAGTACCGGCACGCCAACAAGGGTGCGGTGGCCGGCCTCGGCCTGCACAAGGGCGTCGCCATGATCGTGGTCGGCAAGAAGACCAAGATCCGCCTCAAGGGCCGGCTCGCCTGGTACATGCACCGTGGCTACCACGGCCTGGCGGTCCCGACCTGGAACCGCAAGATCCGGGTCCTGGCCGACTGGACGCTGGCGATGTTCCTCAAGCGCGAGGTCGTCTCCCTGGGTGCCGTCGAGAACCCCCGCGAGGAGTTCTACGAGGCCGCCCGCCCGGCCCCCGCTCCGGCCGCCGTCGCCGAGAAGCCGCGCAGCGGCGGCGACAAGCCGGCCGAGACCGCCGCGGCGTCCTGACGCCCGCGCCGCGCCGCCCGTCGGACCCCTGACGGGCACCGGCTGACATACCGTCGGACAACGAGGTCCGCGCGCTCGCTTCACAAGGGCGCCCGCCATCCGTGGTGCGGGCGCCCTTTTTCTTTCGGCTGTACCGACTGGCCGTACCGCCGCCGTACACCCTCCGTACTCCCGGCCGCCTTCCGTGTGTCACAGCGTGACCGGCGCGCCCTTCCGGCGTAAGTACGTGTATCCGGTCGGCAGATTTGCATGGCGCGGGTGAAATTCAGTCGTACGCTCAGAAACATGGCTGACGCGGCTCCCAGACTTGTCGAACTCGCCGAACACGCCCTCTCGTCCTCGTTTCCGCTGCGGCTGCGTGCCTGGGACGGAAGCGAGGCCGGGCCGTCCGGCGCTCCGGTGCTCGTCCTGCGCAGGCGCCGGGGCCTGCGCCGGCTGCTGTGGCGCCCCGGCGAACTCGGTCTGGTCCGGGCCTGGGTGGCCGGCGACATCGACATCGAGGGCGGCCTCTACGCCGCGCTCGACCTGTTGTCCGGGCTGGTGTGGGAGCGCGGCGAAAACGCTCCCGGGTTCGGCTCGGGGTCGTCATCGGCGGCGGCGTCCGGGCCGCGCGCCGTCCTCAAGGCGCTGCGCGATCCGGCCACCTACCGCTTCGCCCGCGACGTGCTGGCCCTGGCCGGCCCCGGCCTGCCGCCCGCGCCGCCGCCCGAGGAGGTCCGGGTGCGCAGCGGCCTGGCGCACACCAAGCGCCGCGACAAGGCCGCCATCGCGCACCACTACGACGTCGGGAACGACTTCTACGAGCTCGTGCTCGGCCCCTCCATGGTCTACTCCTGTGCCCTGTGGGCCGGCCCCGACGGCACCCTGGAGGACGCGCAGGGGGCCAAACTCGACCTCGTCTGCCGCAAGCTGGGGCTGCGCCAGGGAATGCGGCTGCTGGACGTCGGCTGCGGCTGGGGCTCCATGGTGCTGTACGCGGCCGAGCACTACGGCGTACGGGCCACCGGCGTGACCCTGTCCACCGAGCAGGCCGCGTACGCCCGCAAGCGGGTGGCCGACGCGGGCCTGACCGACCGGGTGGAGATCCGGGTCCAGGACTACCGCGACGTCAGGGACGGGCCGTACGACGCGGTTTCGTCGATCGGGATGGCCGAGCACGTCGGCTCGCGGCAGTACCTGGAGTACGCCCGGACCCTGCACGACCTGCTGCGGCCGGGCGGCCGGCTGCTCAACCACCAGATCGCCCGCCGCCCGGTGGCCGACGAGGAGGCGTACCACGTCGACGAGTTCATCGACCGGTACGTCTTCCCCGACGGCGAGCTCGCGCCGCTGGGTGCCACGGTCTCCCGGCTGGAGGACGCCGGGTTCGAGGTGCGGGACGTGGAGGCGCTGCGCGAGCACTACGGGCGCACGCTGCGGGCCTGGGTGCGCAACCTGGAGCAGCGGTGGGCCGAGGCCGCCGCGGTCACCTCCGAGGGGCGGGCCCGGGTGTGGCGGCTCTACATGGCCGCTTCCGCACTGTCCTTCGAGCGCAACCGGATCGGCGTCAATCAGGTACTGGCCGTCCGCACGGCCGACGGCGGTGCATCCGGGATGCCCCGCACGCGCGCCGAATGGCTGTCTTGATGCGGTCGCTCTCATGGATTTATGCACGTACAAGGGCTGCGGCGGGGTGGTCGAGGCCGAAAATCGCCGGTAGCTGAGAGCGATTTCACGTCACTTCTGTGTGAAGGGAGGGCCGGGTTCCGGAGTGGGAATGAGAGCCGTCTGCCGTGCACCGGGGCCATGCGGAGGTGCATGACGGTCCGTCAGTAACCCCTAAAATAAGACAACATGGCCACTTGGCCGTCCTGCTTGCGTGTCGCAAGCCGGATACGCTTTCACTGCGCCCCGCCGGCCCGGATGGTGGAACGCAGACACGGCGAGCTTAAACCTCGCTGCCCCCAGAGGGCGTGCCGGTTCGAGTCCGGCTCCGGGCACACATCAGGGCTCAGCGGAGGACCTGAGCCGCCCGGCCGAAGCCACCGTGGCGGCTGCCTCCCGCTCGCTCAGCCCCGTGTGCACCGCGGCCGTCACCAGAGCCGGCGCCAGCGCATCACCCATGCCCGCGTCATAGGCGCGGCAGGCGGCCCAGAACAAGCGTCCATTGCGCTCGCCCTCCCGTGAATCCAGGACGAACCGGACGAGCGCCGCGGCCCGCTTCTCCGCCGGGTGGCGCGGCGCGCCGGCCCCTGGAGCGGGCGGCGGAGGGGGCGGTGGGGCCGCCAGTTTCAGCAGCTGCGCAGGCGCGGCGGCCAGCGGGTGCCCGTCCGAACCCGGCGCCAGGAGGTAACGGCCGGCCAGGGTGCGCGAGCCGGGGCCGACCACGTAGCCGCCCAGCCCCCGCACGTCTATTCCGCGGCCCAGCCGGCCGACCGAGTTGGGCACCGGACCGGGCGCGGAGAACCACAGGTGACGACCCCCGCTGGGGGTGAGCACGGTAACCGTTTGCGGCAGCGCGAAGCCCTGGGTCCGCGCCAGTGAGTGCAGGGCGGCGACCCCGTCGAAGCCGTGCTTGACGTCGAGGTCCACGCCGACCAGGTGGTACGGCGCCCGGCCGCAGGCGACGCCGTACCCGGTCGCCCAGGGCGCTACGGCGAACAGCGCGCGGATCCGGTCGGGGTCGGTGGTGGCGTCGTGCACGCCGTGCCCGGGGCGGCCGCACTCCCCGCGGCAGGCGGTCAGCCGCGGCTCGTCGCGGTGCGGGGACCGCACGGCGGGCAGCTTGGTACGGGACAGGGGGATGACGGGCAGGCCGCGCGCGGCGGTGAGCAGGGCCGCGTGCAGCGCTCGGATGTGGTCGGGGCGTGGCATCGCCTGCTCCCTGGAGGTCGCCTGCTCCCTGATTTTCGAACGGACGTTCGCTTCCACTCCTCAGTGATACCTCGCGGGGCCGCCGCAGTCCACCGTGAATCGGGCCGTCCGGCGGGCGCCCGCGTGCGTCGCCGGGCCGACCGCGGCCCCTGCGACGGGCGTTGTCAGTGGTGGGGGCTACCGTCTGTCGCGACGGCGGTCCGTCCGCCGGGCCGGCCGGGAACGCACGGGAGGGGTGCCAGCCGATGGACGAACTGCACGAGGGGGACGCGGAGTTGCGCGCGGGCGCCGGTGAGGCGCGGTCCGCGGCCGAGGGCGAGACGGCCCTCGCCCGGCTGATCATGCACGGCGGCGACCTGTCGCACGCCGCGAGCCACCTGGGCAACGCCATGGCGATGGACCCCCTCCTCCCCGAGACCCACGAAGCGCTCGCCGAACTCGCCACCCGGTCCGGCGGAGCCTTCGCCGCACTCGAACTCTTCCCCGCGGACAGCGGGTTCACCGGCGCCGTGGCCTGCCGCGCCCACCTGGAGGCCGCCTGCGGCAACTGGGCGGAGGCGCTGATGCTGCTCGCCGCCGTGGTCCGCGCCGAACCCGAACGGCCGTGGACGCATGTCGCCTGGCTCGGCCGGGACGAACTGCCCGGCCTGCTGCCCCCGGCCGTGCTGACCCAGGCGCTGGCCCGCGTGGTCGGCGGCGCCCTGCCCGACCCGCTGCCCGAGGCCGTCCGCGGCGCGCTCGACCCCTTCTACGCGCTGACCCGCGCCGCGGTGCGGGAGCACCCGGAGGACGGCCGGCTCGCCGCCATAGCGTCGGGTCTGGCCCGCCGCATGGGCGACGCGCCGACCGCCGTCGCCTGGGCCGAGCAGGCCCGCGCGATCCGGCCCGACCACGTCTCGGACGTCATGCTGGGCTACGCGCTGCGCGCCGCCGGCCGCGCCGACGACGCCCTGCGGATCTGGCAGGAGGAGGCCGAACGCGACCCGTCGGACCTGTCCTTGATGGTGGACATCGCCGAGCTGTGGACCACCACCGGCCGCGCCGCCGAGGGGCTGCCCTGGGCCGAACGCGCGGCGGCGGCCGACCCCGGCCACCCGCAGGCCGCCCCGGCCGTCCACGGGGTGCGCTATGCCGCGGACGGCGACCCGGCGCACCTGCTGGCCCTAGCCGACCATCTGCGCAACCGCCCCGACCACCCGTACGCCGCCACGGTGCTGGCCCGGCACAGCGAATGGGAGCCCTGGCTCGGCGTGGTCGCCCAGGCCACCGAGGCGACCGTCAACGTGCTGCACCAGATGCTGGAGAGCCCGGGCGCCGACGGGACCCGCGGCCACGAGATCCAGCTCGCCACCTCCGCGATCGAGCCGCCTTCTGCGGCGCTCGCCTTCCTCGCCGCCTTTCCCGCCGGGGACCTCGTCAACCAGTCGGTGGGCCATCCCGACCCCCGCGAACCGGTCCGGCCGGTCACCACCCAGGTGTGGCGGTACGAGGGCCTGCGCGCCCTGCCGGCCGTGCCGCCGTCCTCCCCGCGGGCCGCCGAACTGCTGCGGGACACCGCCTCGGTGAACTGGCCGCACATCCCCGCCGCCTACGACCACGCGGTCCGGCTGTCCGGCCTGGCCGTGGCGGACCTGCTCGGCGTCCTGGTGCACCCGCCCGCCGCGCCGGACGACAAACAGGGCCGCTTCCTGCGCGACCACCGTCCCGAGCTGTGGATACGCGCGGTGCAGGCGTTCGCCTGCCTCGGACTCGCGCACCACCGCACCGACCAGCCCTGGCCGGACTCCGACCGCCGCCGGGTCCTGCTGGACCTGCTGGACGGCCCCGAGGACTGGGTGTGCGAGGCGGCCGCCTTCGCCCTGGTCGCCACCGCCTGGATGCAGCCGGAGACACGCGCCGAGGCCGGCGAGCGGGTGGCCGCCCGGCTGGTGATGGCGGCCCAGGCCTGGCAGACCCGCGAGGTGACAGTTCTCGCCTCGCTGTGCCGCCTGGTGCTGCTCTGCCCGTGGCTGGAGGAGTCCTGGACCCGGCTGGCCCGCGAGATGCTGGCCGCGGTGCGCCGCGCCGAGGAGGGCCCCGAGCCCGAGGACGCCCGGGAGCGCGCCGAGGAGATGGCCGAGGCCGCCCGCGCCGCGTCCCGCGACCGGAAGGACCGCGGGGGGCCCGAGGGCCCCGGAGGACGCGCGGACGGCACCGGAACCGGCCGCCCGACCCCGGCCCACGGCGGCGCGCAGAGTACGGATCCGGCCGGTGCCGCGGGCTCCGGCGCGGGCCGGGAGGAGCCGCGCGGGAAGCGCCGCGGCCTCTTCCGCCGCCGGCGCGGCTGACCGGACGCCGGGCGGCGTTCCGTACCGCCGCCTCCGGCCCGCTCACCCGCGGTGATCCGGCGAGCCGCCCGGCACACGACGGGCCGCCCGGAAGCGGAATGGCTCGCGGGCGGCCCGGGGCCGTCACCGGCGGCGGCGGACGGCGTCGTGTCGTGGAGTCGAGTCAGTCGAGTCGGCGTGAAGAAGCTGTGCGAAGTGTGGGGAGAGAGTGGCGAAAACGGGCGGCTAGAGGAGATTCCGGGCGGCCCGGCGCAGGTCGTACTCGTGGACGAGGGCCTTGGCGTGCCCGTAGGAGAGGTCGTGCTCGGCGCGCAGCCAGCTCACCTTCTCGTCGAAGCGGAGGAAGGAGGGACCGTCCGCGACGGCTCGCAGCCAGTCGCTGACCTCGCGGCCCGTGCAGGAAGGGATGTGGTCGAGCAGGTTCCGGTGGGTTTCCTCGGAGTAGTGCGTGTGGTACATCGGCGCCTCCGGTATGTGGTCCGGTCACCCCACCGTGCCCGAGCGGTCGGTTCTTGGCAACCATCGGGGACGGCCGGATCTCGATATGCGCGAGCGCGCCGGAGGATGACGCGATACCGACGGGGCAGTGGCCGAAGCCTGCCGCGGGCCGTATCGGCGGTCCGCCGGGGGAGGTTGGGGAGAGGTCCGGGCGCGGCGGGGGTTCTGCGGGGGCTCGTGCGGGCCGCCCGGGTAGGGTCGCCGGTATGTCCGACACCAACGCGCTGCACGCCGGCGTGGAACGCCTCGCCGGGAGGCTGCGCTCGCTGCCGCAGCGCCGTCTGCTGGCCGGTGCCGCCGCCGAGGGCCTGGACACGGCCCGCTGGCTGACCTGGCGGGCCCAGCTGCTCGAGTTCCCCGGACGCGAGCCGTACGAACTGCCGGACGACGGGATCTTCACCGTCGGCGATCAACTGGCCGTAGCGGGCCACGACTTGGTGGCGGCGCTGGCCGGCGCGGACCGGGATCGCGCGGACGAGGTGCTGGCCGAGGCGCTGGAGCGGATGGAGCGGGCCGCGAAAGCGGTGGGCTAGGGATCGGTCGGCCGGCCGCGAAGGCGATGGCTCGGCGACGGGTCGGCCGCGGATGCGGTGGATCAGCGGTCGACAGGCCGGTCGGAAGCGATGCCCGGCCGATGGTGGGGCCGCGGAAGCTTTCCCGCCGCAGCGGTCAGAGCGAGGCGACGACGCGGTCGGCGAGGACGTACACGCTCTCGTCGCCGAAGGCGAAGGTGAGCGCGTAGGCGCCGGCTATCGCGGAGCCGCCGCGCAGCACCGGGACCTCGCCGCGGTCGAGCGCGTCGGTCAGCCGCCGGGCGGTCTCGCGGTGGCCGGGGGTCATGCACAGCGTGGTGCCGTCGGCGAAGACGTAGACGTCGAGGGTGCCGAGCGGGCCGGGCCGCACGTCGGAGAGCGGGATGCGGCCGTCGGCGAGGTCGGCGAGCCGGTCCGCGGTCTGGTCCTGCGAGGCGACGACCGGGGCGGGCACGAAGTCCGGGCCGGAGGGGTGCGGAATCGCGCCGGGGACGGGGGACGCGGTGTCCTGCTCGGGCTCCGGACGGTCGCGGCGGTCCAGATGCTCCAGCCCGGCGAAGTCGGACTGCCGGGGCAGGAAGGGCAGCACCGGGGGCACCTCGTAGTCCGCCGGGCCGGTGTCGGCGCTGTCGCCGGTGGTCGCCCCGTACAGGCCGCCGCGGAAGAAGACGCCCTCGCCGGCGGTCTCGCGGGCCTCCTGCTCGGCCCAGAAGGCGCGGGCCTCGGCCAGTTCCCGTTCCCGTTCGTCGGCCAGCGCCTCGGCCACCGCGGCCCGGATCTCGCCGGCGGACGCCCGCTGTCCAGGCAAGCGCAGCCCGGCCACTTCCCGCCGCAGCGCGGCCAGCTCGCGGCGCATGCCACGGGCCGTGAACAGGGCGGCTGACCCCCCGGCCGCGGCGATCCCCGCGGCGACCAGCAGGACGGTGACGTTGGCACTCACTGAGGTACTCCCGACTGACGCGACCCGAGCAATGCCCACCACAGCGGTGGACGAAACTTGTCCCTCACCTCACTTTGCCGGTAAACCCCTGGCCCTCGCAGTACGGAAAGTCGTGAACTGTCCGGTTCCAGGGATCCGATGTATCCGTATACGTACCGTCTGAGCTGCGCAAACGGTACGCCCCCGGGCAACGTCACGGCCCGGGGGCGATTTCGTTGCGACTTACGTCACAGCCGACCCGCGTCACGTCCGGTACCGGCTCCGGTACGGGCGCGGACGGCGAGGATCACGCGGCCGGTCAGGACAGCCGTTCGATCACCATCGCCATGCCCTGGCCGCCGCCCACGCACATCGTCTCCAGGCCGAACTGCTTGTCGTGGAACTGAAGGCTGTTGATGAGGGTGCCGGTGATCCGGGCGCCGGTCATGCCGAAGGGGTGGCCGACCGCGATGGCGCCGCCGTTGACGTTCAGCCGGTCCAGGTCGATGCCGAGGTCCCGGTAGGAGGGGATGACCTGGGCGGCGAACGCCTCGTTGATCTCCACCAGGTCGATGTCGCCGATGCCCATGCCGGCCCGCTTCAGCGCCTGCCGGGACGCCTCGACCGGCCCGTATCCCATGATCTCCGGGGAGAGCGCGGAGACGCCGGTGGACACGATCCGGGCCAGCGGGGTGATGCCGAGTTCGCGCGCCTTGGTGTCGGACATGATCACCAGGGCGGCGGCGCCGTCGTTGAGCGGGCAGCAGTTGCCGGCGGTGACCGTGCCGTCGGGGCGGAAGACGGGGTTCAGGGCCGCGACGCCCTCCATGGTCACGCCCGGCCGCGGGCCGTCGTCCTTGGCCACCACCGTGCCGTCCGGCAGCGTCACCGGGGTGATCTCCCGCTCCCAGAAGCCGTTCTTCAGCGCCTCCTCGGCGAGGTTCTGCGAGCGCACCCCGAACTCGTCCTGGTCCTGCCGGGTGATCCCCTTCAGCGCGGCCAGGTTCTCCGCGGTCTGGCCCATGGCGATGTACGCGTCCGGCACCGCGCCGTCCTCGCGGGGGTCGTGCCACTCGCCGCCGCCCTGCTCGGCGCGCCGCTCGGTGCGGGACATCGCCTCGGCGAACACCGGGTTCACCGTGTCGGGCAGGCTGTCGGAGTTGCCCTTGACGAAGCGGGAGACCATCTCGACCCCGGCCGAGACGAACACGTCGCCCTCGCCGGCCCGGATCGCGTGCAGCGCCATCCGGGTGGTCTGCAGCGAGGACGAGCAGTAGCGGGTGACCGTACAGCCCGGCAGGTGGTCCATGCCCATCCGCACCGCGACGATCCGGGCCATGTTGAAGCCCTGCTCGCCGCCGGGCAGGCCGCAGCCCAGCATCAGGTCGTCGATCTCGCGCGGGTCGAGCTGCGGCACCTTGTCCAGCGCGGTCCTGATGATCGTGGCGGTCAGGTCGTCCGGGCGCAGTTCCTTCAGCGAGCCCTTGTAGGCGCGCCCGATGGGCGAACGGGCGGCGGAGACGATGACGGCTTCGGGCATCGCGGCACTCCTCGGCGAGCGGCGGGCGGTCGGGACTCCCAGGGAAGTTACCCGCACGTAGCCGGGCGGTCAGCAGACCGGGGCTGTGATGCGGGCTACTTTCTGAGCGCTTGCTTACCCAGTGTGCACCCGAGCCGCCCACTGCGCGGGCGCTACGCCGACTCGTGCGAAGCCCCGGTATCGGCGTCCGCGTTCTCGCCCGGCGCCCCCTCGGCCGCGGCCTCGCGTTCCAGCGGACGGCGCCGCCGCCGCTTCAGCAGGGCCCAGCGGCCGCGCGGACCGGCGGCCGGCTGCGCCGCGGTGACCTCGGTGCCGCCCTCGGCGGCAGCCTCCGCCGCCGCTTGGGCGACCGGCAGGAAGCCCTCGCCGCGCCGGGCGTCCGGCCGCTCGTCGGCCTCCGGCCACAGGCCGAGCGACGCGCACAGCGTGGGCAGTACGGCCATGGCGGCCGTCGCGTAGCCCTCCGCCGACGGGTGGAAGTTGTCCGGGCCGAACAGCTCGCGCGGGCGCGCCTCGAACTCCGGCCCCAGCAGGTCGCCCAGCGAGACCGTGCGCGCGCCCAGCTCCACCACCGCGATGGTCTGCGCCGCCGCGAGCTGCCGGCTCGCCCGCCGGGCCAGCCACCGCAGCGGCTGGTAGACCGGCTCGACCGAGCCCAGGTCCGGGCAGGTGCCCACCACCACCTCGGTGCCGGCCGCGCGCAGCACCCGTACCGCGTCCGTCAGCAGCCTCACCGAGGTGGCCAGCGGCATGCGGTGGGTGACGTCATTGGCGCCGATCATGACGACGGCGACGTCCGGGGGCGTCGCCGAGGGACCGGCCAGCAGGTCCACCTGCCGGGCGAGGTCGTCGGACCGGGCGCCGGGCTGGGCGACGTTGAGCAGCCGCACCGGCCGCTCGGCGACCGCCGCGAGCCCCGAGGCCAGCAGCGCGCCGGGCGTCTCCCGGGCCCGGTGCACGCCCTGCCCGGCCGCGGTGGAGTCGCCGACCATGGCCAGCGTCAGCTCCGGCTCGCCGCCGGGGTGGGCGAAGGCCGACCCGTACCGCCCGTCGGCGCGCGGTGGCACGTCGCCGGAACCGCCGACCATCCGCTTGGCCAGTCGCGCCTCCGTCAGCAGCACCCCGACCGCGGCCCCGCCCAGCAGGCTGATTCCGCCGCTGCTGAACGCCGCCGCCGTCGCGATCCGCCGTGCCACCCTCGCTCTCGACATCGAGCCGGCCACCTCCTGTGCGATTGCCCGGTACGAGAACCTGTTGCCCTGCCCCGGCCAACCTCTATCAACCGTCCTGCAGCATCTGTGCAGCGTCCCTGCAGTGTCCTTCAGCGTCCTTCAACGTGCACCGACGTCAACAATGTCCGCAACATCCCTGTTTCGTGCGGACTCGGTGCGAGACCTAGGCTGGCCCCACCATCACGGAGAACCCGGAGACAAACGGTGCAGTATCACGATTCGATGATCAGCCTCGTCGGCAACACCCCGCTGGTGCGGCTGCACAGCGTGACCGAGGGGATCCAGGCGACCGTCCTGGCCAAGGTCGAGTACTTCAATCCGGGCGGGTCGGTCAAGGACCGGATCGCGCTGCGCATGATCGAGGCCGCCGAGGAGTCCGGCGCCCTCAAGCCCGGCGGCACCATCGTGGAGCCGACCTCCGGCAACACCGGCGTGGGCCTGGCCCTGGTCGCCCAGCGCAAGGGCTACCGCTGCGTCTTCGTCTGCCCCGACAAGGTCTCCACCGACAAGATCAACGTCCTGCGGGCGTACGGCGCCGAGGTCGTGGTCTGCCCGACCGCCGTCGCCCCGGAGCACCCCGACTCGTACTACAACGTGTCCGACCGGCTGGTGCGGGAGACGCCGGGCGCCTGGAAACCGGACCAGTACAGCAATCCGAACAACCCGTTGTCGCACTACCACTCCACCGGCCCGGAGCTGTGGACCCAGACCGACGGGCGGATCACCCACTTCGTGGCCGGCGTCGGCACCGGCGGCACCATCTCCGGCACCGGGCGGTACCTGAAGGAGATCAGCGACGGCCGGGTCCAAGTGATCGGCGCCGACCCCGAGGGCTCGGTCTACAGCGGCGGCTCCGGGCGCCCGTACCTGGTCGAGGGCGTCGGTGAGGACTTCTGGCCGGACGCGTACGACCGGGGCGTGGCCGACGAGATCGTGGCCGTCTCCGACAAGGACTCCTTCCAGATGACCCGGCGGCTGGCCCGGGAGGAGGGCCTGCTGGTCGGCGGCTCCTGCGGGATGGCGGTGGTGGCCGCGCTGACCGTGGCCCGCCGGCTCGGCCCCGACGACGTGGTGGTCGTCCTGCTGCCGGACAGCGGCCGCGGCTACCTGTCGAAGATCTTCAGCGACGAGTGGATGAGCTCGCACGGCTTCCTGGACGAGGGGGAGGGCGAGGCGCGGGTCGCCGACGTGATCGCGCACAAGCAGGGCGACATCCCGAACCTGGTGCACATGCACCCCGAGGAGACGGTCGGCCAGGCCATCGAGGTGCTGCGCGAGTACGGCGTCTCGCAGATGCCGGTGGTCAAGCCCGGCGCGGGGCACCCCGACGTGATGGCCGCCGAGGTGGTCGGCTCGGTGGTCGAGCGGGAGCTGCTGCACGCGCTGTTCACCAAGCGCGCCGACTTGATGGACCCGCTGGACCGGCACATGTCCCCGCCGCTGCCGCAGGTCGGCTCCGGCGAGCGGGTGAGCGACCTGATGCCCGTCCTGGAGGGCGCGGACGCCGCGATCGTGCTGGTCGAGGGCAAGCCGACGGGTGTGGTGAGCCGCCAGGACCTGCTGGCCTTCCTGGCCGTGCACGCGGGCGCCTGACGGCGGGGCTCGGGCCGTATCGGCCGGTGCCGGGAGAGGTGCCGGCCGGTGCGCGGGGGCGCGCGTGCGGTCGTACGTGCGCCGCGCGAGTCGTACGCGGGCTGGTGCGCGCGCTGTACGTGCCGTGGCTCCTGAGTCGTACGGGATTCGCGGAAACGGTACACCCGTGACACGTTGGCGCAGCACGCGCTTAACACGCGTCCGGCACATTGAACATGTCGAACCGAACGGGTCCACCGGACGGATCGGCCGAAGATGTGGCGCCAAGGCTTCCGGAGCGGCTCCCGGATCCATGGTGACCCTGGACGCGCACGGCCCGGCCCTGACCCGGCCCGCGTCCCGGCGGGAACCGCCGTCGTCCCGCCCTCCGGGTGCGAATCCCGGGGGTGCGGCGGTTCCCGCCCTTTATCTTTTGCGCGGGCCCTTCGCCCAGCGCTTCCTCAGGTCCTCGGCGGCCCTCGGAGGTTCTCAGGACCAGTCGTCGTCCTTGGCCTGCTTTCCGGCGTGCGGGCCGAAGATCTGGCCCAGGCTCTGCGCGACGTTCACCCCGACGATGCCGGCCCAGGTGATGAACAGCCCGCCTGCGCCCGCGTTGACCGCGCCGATGGCGGACAGCGGGATCGCGGCGATCATCGTGAAGCCGGCGAAGCCGTAGCGCGCGAAACGGGCACTGGGCTGCGGCGGGCCGATCGGGCGGCGGTCGGCGCGGGCGGACGACGTCTGCTGCTGCGCGAGCTCACGGCGCACCCGTTGCTCCACGCGGCTGTCGACACGCTCGGCCACCTTGTCCATGAAGGAGTCGACGAGTTCCGACTCGTACTCCGCCCCGAGGTCCTTGCGTGCCTGCAAGGTGGCGGAGAGGTCCTTGCTCAGTTCGGGGTCGCGGGCGTCCATGGGGCCACCGTAGGCAGCGGACGGGTACGCCACTATGGGGGTAGCCCCCGGTTTCCCCCGGGGGTCCGCCGTCCAAGCCCCAGGATCGCCCAGGAGGACCCCATGCCCGAGGTGCCCGAGGCGCCTGTGCTCACCGCCCTGTACGGGGGCACGGACCGGGCCGACGCGGTGACCGTGGCCGGGCGGGCCTGCTCCTACGAGGAACTGCTGGGCGCGGCGGGCGCGGTGGCCCGGCGGGTGTCGGGCATGGCGGCCTTCGCGGTCGAGGCCACCGCTTCCCTGGAGACGGTCGCCGCCGTGGTGGGCGGCCTGCTGGCCGGCGTGCCGGTGGTCCCGGTCGCGCCGGACGCGGGGCCGGCCGAGCGCGAGCACGTCCTGAAGGACTCCGGCGCCGAGGTGGTGGCGGTGGACTTCGCCGAGCGCGCCGACTTCGGTACGGAGGGCGCGGGGGACGACGGCGACGCGCCCGCGCTGATCCTCTACACCTCCGGGACCACCGGGGCGCCCAAGGGCGTCCTGCTCTCCCGCAAGGCCGTCGCCGCCGACCTGGACGCGCTGGCCGAGGCCTGGCAGTGGACCGCCGAGGACACCCTGGTGCACGGCCTGCCGCTGTTCCACGTGCACGGCCTGGTGCTGGGGGTGCTGGGCGCGCTGCGCACCGGCAGCCGCCTGGTGCACACCGGCCGGCCGACCCCGCAGGCGTACGCGGCGGCCGGCGGCAGCCTCTACTTCGGGGTGCCGACGGTCTGGCACCGGGTGGTCAAGGACGAGGCCGCGGCGCGCGCGCTGACCGGCGCGCGGCTGCTGGTCTCCGGCAGCGCCCCGCTGCCCGATCCGGTCTTCGCGGACCTGCGTGCGCTGACCGGCCACGAGCCGGTGGAGCGCTACGGCATGACCGAGACGCTGATCACCGTGAGCGCCCGGGCCGGCGGGCCGCGGCGGCCGGGCGCGGTCGGCACCGTGCTGCCCGGCATCGCCACCCGGGTCGCGGAGGCGGCCGACGGCATCGGCGAACTCCAGGTGCAGGGCCCCACCCTCTTCGACGGGTACCTGGGCCGGCCGGAGGCGACCGCGGCCTCGTACACGGCCGACGGCTGGTTCCGTACCGGCGACATCGCGGCGATCGAGGCGGACGGCACCCACCGGATCGTCGGCCGGGCGTCCACCGACCTGATCAAGTCCGGCGGCTACCGGATCGGCGCCGGCGAGGTGGAGAACGCGCTGCTGGCCCACCCTGCGGTGCGGGAGGCGGCGGTGGTGGGCGCACCGGACCCGGACCTCGGGCAGCGGATCGTGGCGTACGTGGTGGCCGACGGGGTGAGCGGGCAGGAGCTGACGGACTTCGTGGCGGCGCGGCTGTCGGTGCACAAACGGCCGCGCGCCGTACGCTTCCTGGCCGAATTGCCGCGCAATGCCATCGGGAAGCCGCAAAAGCACTTGCTGCCGCCGGTGTGACCTCGGTAGTGGTAGGGGACGGGCCGGGGGCTCGGCTTGCCCCTTGTCGGGCGGCAAGTAAGCTACGGCTGGTACCACCGACCCTGGTACGCCAAACCCCTGACGAAAATCACTTCCGGGCGGATGTTCGCCCGGGTCGCCGATGCCCTGTGCCCGCTCCAGAGGGCGGCGGTGATACCACCTGCCATGGAGGCACCACCGCATGTTCCACCGCATCGGACGCACAGTCGTCCGCCATCCGGTCTGGACCCTTGTGGCCTGGATCGTTGCCGCGGTCGCGATCGTGGCCACCGCACCGAACCTCCCGTCCAACAGCGACGAGAGCAGCTTCCTGCCGTCGAGCTACGAGTCGATCAAGGCGATGAACCTCCAGGAGAAGGCCTTTCCCCAGGCCTTCACCCCGGCCGCGATCGTGCTCTACCAGCGCACCGACCACGGCGCGCTGACCGCGGCCGACAAGGCCGACATCAGCCGGATCACCACCGCCCTCGGCAAGAAGGGCATCGATCAGGTGCAGGCGGTCGTCGCCGGCACGCCGTCCAAGAACGGCGACTACGACACCGCGCTGGTCCAGATGGACAAGAAGTCGCAGGGCCAGCCCAAGCAGGCGGACGCCGCCAAGGCGTTGCGCGTCGACGCCGCGGCGCTGGCGCACGGCACGCACCTGAAGACACTGGTCGGCGGTCAGGCGGCGCAGAACCTCGACCAGCAGGACGCCGGCAAGACCTCGGACGCGGTCGCGCTGTTCGGCTCCCTGCTGATCATCATCATCACGCTGTCGATCATCTTCCGCTCGCCACTCGTGGCGATCCTGCCATTGGTGCTGCTCATCGGCGTGGTCTTCACGGTGGCGAACTCGCTGATCGCGGACGCCACCAAGGTGTTCGGACTCCAGGCCAACAGTTCGATCTCGGCACTGCTGATCGTGGTCGTCCTCGGCGTCGGCACCGACTACTTCCTGTTCCTGATGTTCCGCTACCGGGAACGGCTGCGCGCCGGTGACGAGCCGAAACAGGCGATGATCAACGCGGTGACCCGGGTCGGCGAGGCCATCGCCTCGGCCGCCGGCGCGGTCATCATCGCCTTCTGCGCGCTGGCACTGTCCACCCTGGGCTTCCTCACCCAGCTCGGCCCGGCCCTGGCCATCCTGGTCGCGGTCACCCTGATCGCCGGCCTGACCCTGTTCCCGGCGATCTGCTCGCTGATCCCGCCGCGGGCGCTGTTCTGGCCCGGCAAGAAGTGGCACCAGGAGCCGAACAACGCCCGTTTCGCCGCCATCGGCCGCGTGGTCGGCCGCCGGTCCGGCCTGGTGGCCATCGTCTCCGGCTTGGTCATGCTGCTGCTGGCGATCGGCACCCTGGGCTACAAGGCGTCGTACGACCTGGCGTCCGGCTCCATCCCGAAGACCAAGGAGTCGATGGTCGTCCAGGACACCATGCAGAAGGCGTACTCCGCGGGCGCGGCCGAGCCGACCGACGTCTACCTCAGCAGCACCGACGGCAAGCCGCTGTCCGGCGTGGACTTCAGTGCCTACGCGAACAAGCTGCGGCAGGCCCCCGGTGTCGCCGATGTCGCCTTCGACCAGTCCAAGGACGTCAACAAGGCGGGGTCCACCGCGGACTACACGGTGACGCTGAAGTACGAGGCCTCCAGTGACCAGGCGATCTCGGCGGTCGGCGGCATCCGCACGGTGGCCCACGACAACGCCCCGCCCGGCACACAGGCGCTGGTCGGCGGCACCTCGTCGGTCTACAAGGACATCAACGCGGCCGTGAACCACGACTACCGGACGGTCTTCCCGGTGGCGGCGATTCTGATCATGGTCATCCTGGGGCTGCTGCTGCGCAGTGTGGTCGCGCCCTGGTACCTGATCGCCTCGGTCGGCCTCGGCTTCGGTGCCACCCTGGGCACCACCGTGCTGATCTTCGGCCGTGGCTCGGGGCTGATCTTCCTGCTGCCGATCATCATGTACCTGTTCGTGGTCGCCATCGGCACGGACTACAACATCCTGATGATCGCCCGGCTGCGGGAGGAGGCCCGTGAGGGCCGGCAGCCGCGGGAGGCGGCGGCCGAGGCACTGCGGCACGCCGGTCCCACCATCGGCGCGGCCGGGCTCATCCTGGCGGCGACCTTCGGCACGCTCATGCTGTCCGGGAACTCCTTCCTGACCCAGATGGGCTTCACGGTCGCCTTCGGCATCGTGGTCGCGGCCTTCGTGATGGCGATGTTCTTCACGCCGAGCCTGACCGCGCTCATCGGGCACGCCGCCTGGTGGCCGGGTCACGCCGACCGGTCCGACCGGCCGCAGGCCCTGACGGGCAAGCTCGGCGGGCAGGCGGCGTCGCCGGAGCAGTCGGAGCTGGATGACACGAGTCGGCGGCGGTAGCCGGTACCGACACCACGGCCGGGGCCGGGCGGACGACGATCGTCCGCCCGGCCCCGGGCTTTGCGGGTTGCACGGGCTGCATATGGCCATGCAGAGTCAGGTGCCGTTGAATAACGGCAGGGGACGAAGGCAGCGGCTGTGACGGTGGCTGTCACGACGGCTGGCACGACGGCTGGCACGGCGACGGCAGCGACGGCGACGACGGACGGGACGGGGAGCGCGGCGATGGGAAGCGCAGGCGGCGGCAGCGGTGGCGCCGGAAGCGGCCTCGGCGGCGGTACGACCGGTGACGCGGGGGCGGGCGCGGCTTTGCAAAGCGGTACGGCGACGGCCGAGGGGGCCGCGGCGGCGCGGCTGCTGAAGCTGTTCGAGGCCCACCGGCTGACCCCGACCCAGCGGCGCATCGCGCACTGCCTGGTCCGCCGGGCGGCGGAGGCGCCGTTCCTGTCCAGCGTGGAGGTGGCCGAACTGGCGGGCGTCAGCCAGCCGTCGGTGACCCGGTTCGCAGTGGCGCTCGGCTTCGACGGCTACCCGGCGCTGCGCCGCCACCTGCGCGAGGTCGCACCGGCCCCGGCCGACGCGCGCGAGGCCGCGTACAACGAGTACCAGCAGGCCGTGCACGCCGAGATCGAGAACCTGCGGCACCTGACGGCGCTGCTCGCCGACCCCGAGCCGGTGGTGCGGGCCGGGGAGGTGCTGGCCGGCTCCCGGCCGCTGCCCGTGCTCGGGCTGCGGGCGGCCGGCGCGCAGGCCCGCGGGTTCGCGTACTTCGCCGCCAAGGTGCATCCGGACGTACGGCTGCTCGACGAGGGCGGCTCGCAACTCGCCGACCGGATCGACGCGGCGGTACGGGCCGGGGCCGGCGCGCTGATGTGCTTCGCGCTGCCGCGCCACCCCAAGGAGGTGGTGGACGCGCTGGCGTACGCCCGGCAGGCCGGGCTGACCGTCGTCACCGTGGCCGACAGCGCATTCGCCCCGGTCGCCGGCTACAGCGACATCCTGCTGCCGGCCGCCGTGGGCACCGGCCTCGCCTTCGACACCGCCTGCGCCCCGATGATGCTGGGCCGGGTGCTGCTGGAGTCGATGTGCGACGCGCTACCGGACGCGCAGGCCCGGCTCGAGGAGTTCGACGCGAGGGCGGCGGCGCGGGGGTTGTTCACGGAGTGAGGGCCCTCGCGGGGCGGGGGTCGTTGACGGAGTGAGGGCTGCTGCTGCGGGGGCTGTCGGGCCGCTCGCCCCCCTGGCCGCCACCTGCCGCCGGCGAGGGCCGCTCGTGGAGTGCGGGCTCCTCGCCGGGCGAGGCGGTGACGGCGGGGGCGGTGACGCCGGCCCGTGGTACGACGGGGCTCCGGCCGGGACTCGTCCGGGACTCCGCCCGGGGCTGATCCAGGCGCTCGGTCAGGCGATGCGTGCGCGCCGGCGCGGGCCGCCGCCGGGGGCCGCGTCGCCCGCCGCGATGCCGGTGAGCTGGTAGGCGGCCTGGTCGCCGTCCGGGCGCACCCACAGCAGCGCGTCGCGGGAGCGTTCGATCCGGGCCAGGCGGCGGGACTTCGCCCACAGCCCGGCGCCGATCCCGGCCAGCAGCATGCCCCCGGCGCTGGGCAGGGCCGCGCAGGAGCCGGCGGCCACGACGAGGGCCGCCAGCAGCCACCACCGGCGGCGCCGTACCCAGATCCGGGCGGTGATCCGGCGGTCCTCCAGGGCCACCGCCTTCGCGGCGCGGGAGGCGGCCCGCGCGCGTTCGTCGTACTTCCGGCCACGGACCAGGTACGCGACCGCCGCCGCGACGATGAACGCCGCCGCACCCGCCATGACCCCGATCCTGCGGCCGGTCGGACTGAAGGTGACGGCGGTGCCGGCCGCCGCCGCGGCGACCCCCAGCCACCAGCACCAGCAGGCCGCCGTCCGGACCCGTACCGCTACCCGTGCCAACGTGTAGGCCTCGCGCACCACGGCCCGCTCCCTCCTCCTCGTCGTCGCGTCGTCGCGACCCGGCTGTCGTGTCCGGGGAGATTAGTCCGGGATTCTCAGATTTTCGTTAAGACGGCGGGGCATGGCCGACGGGTTCACGCCGGATTTCCGGTCGGTGCGCCGGGTGGTGGTGGGCCGGCGCAGCGCGGCCGCCTCAGGGACGGGCCAGTGGGGGCAGGCCGGCGCCGCTCTCGGCGAGGAGTTCGGCGCGGGTCTGGGCGTGGCGGACGGGTGCGAAGGCGACGGTGCCGTCCGGCCCGACGGTGTAGCCGACGACGGCCGGGCGGGGCAGCGAGTTGTAGGCGAAGTGGGTGGAGAAGTAGTACGCGCCGGTGTCCAGCAGGGCCACGTGATCGCCCGCGGCCAGCAGCGGCAGGGCGCGGCCCCGGGCCACCAGGTCCCCGGCGAAGCAGCAGGGCCCGGCGACGTCCTGGACCACGTCCGGGCCCTGCTTGGGCTGCCCGTGGCCGTCCAGCGCGAGCACCCGCAGCGGCCAGGCGTCGGGCGCGAAGACCGTACGGGTCGCCACCTGGGCACCGGCGTGGGTGACCGCTATCGGCAGGCCGCCGGCGGACTTGGCGTACTCCACGCGGGCCAGCACCGTGCCGTGCTTGGCCAGCAGCGAGCGGCCGAACTCCGTCACCAGGCCGTAGCGGCCGTCGAAGAGGCCGGGCACCTCGGCGCGCAGCAGGTCCGCGTAGTCGGCGAAGGAGGGGGTGATCGCGTCGGAGCCGAAGTTGACGGGCAGGCCGCCCCCTATGTCCAGCACGGTGATCTGCTGCCGGCCGGCGGCGGCGTTGACCTGCTCGGCCAATTCGTACGCGGCCCGCACCCCGGCGGCCATCAACTCCAGCGGGACGCCCTGGGAGCCGGTGTGGGTGTGCAGCCGGTTCATCCAGGGCCGTTCGGCGTAGGCGCGCAGCACCCACTCCCGCGCGCCCGGATCGCGCAGCGCCACCCCGAACTTGGAGGTGGCCGTGGCGGTGCTCATCGCGCCGATGCTGCCCGCGCCGACCTGCGGATTCACCCGCAGGCCGATCGGCGAGACGGACGGGGTGCGCTCGAGCAGGGCTTCGATCCGGGCGAGTTCCTGCGGGTTGTCGGCGTTGACGGCGATGCCCAGGGTCAGCGCCTCGCGCAGTTCGGGCACGGTCTTGGCGGGGGAGTCCAGCACGATCCGGTCGGCCGGGATGCCGGCCGCCCGGGCCTGGGCCAGTTCGCCGGGGCTGGCCACCTCCGCGCCCATGCCGTACCCGCCGAGCAGCGCCAGGACGGGCACGAGCGAGGCGGCCTTGACCGCGAAGCAGTGCGTGACCGGCACGCCGGGGACGTCGAAGGCCGCCTGGAGCGCGGTCACCGACTCACCGATGCCCGCGACGTCCAGCAGCCCCAGGACCGGTTCGTCCTCGGACACCAGCCCGTGCCCGACCGCCGCCCGCAGCGCCTGCTCCCGGCGTCTTCCCAGCTCATCGCTCATGCGCGCCATCCCATCACCTGTCCTCGGCACGGTGCCAATGCGCACTGCGGACAATCACGGCCGCGCAGCGCGCCCCGGCGTCCACTTGTTGACCAGGATTATTCAGCCCGCCAGGATATGAATGAACAGCATCATGGTGGACGAGGAGGCCGACCGATGGCGGGACCGAGGCCCGTCCGCGCACCGCGCGGCACGGAACTGAGCGCTCAGGGGTGGCAGCAGGAAGCCGCGCTGCGCATGCTGCAGAACAACCTCGATCCCGAGGTGGCCGAACACCCCGATCAGCTCGTCGTCTACGGCGGCACCGGCAGGGCCGCCCGCGACTGGAACTCCTTCGACGCCATGGTGCGTACCCTGCGCGGTCTGAAGCAGGACGAAACCATGCTCGTCCAGTCCGGTCGCCCGGTCGGCGTGATGACCACCCACGAGTGGGCGCCGCGCGTGCTGATCGCCAACTCCAACCTGGTCGGCGACTGGGCCACCTGGGAGGAGTTCCGCCGCCTGGAGGCCCTCGGCCTGACCATGTACGGCCAGATGACCGCCGGTTCGTGGATCTACATCGGCACCCAGGGCATCCTCCAGGGCACCTACGAGACCTTCGCAGCGGTCGCCGCCAAGCGATTCGGCGGCTCGCTGGCCGGCACCATCACCCTCACCGCGGGCCTGGGCGGCATGGGCGGCGCCCAGCCGCTGGCCGTCACGATGAACGACGGCGTCGTCATCTGCGTCGACTGCGACCCGCGGGCCATCGAGCGGCGCATCGCCCACCGCTATCTGGACGTGCGGGCCGACTCCCTCGACCACGCGCTGCGCCTGGCCGTCGAGGCCCGCGACGCCCGCCGGCCGCTGTCCATCGGCGTGCTCGGCAACGCCGCCGAGGCCGTCCCCGCGCTGCTGGCCATGAAGGCGCCCATCGACATCGTCACCGACCAGACCTCCGCGCACGACCCGCTGGCGTACCTGCCGGTCGGGGTGGACTTCGCGGAGATGCGGGACTACGCCGCCGAGAAGCCGGCCGAGTTCACCGAGCGCGCCCGGGAGTCCATGGCCCGGCACGTCGAGGCGATGGTCGGCTTCCAGGACGCGGGCGCCGAGGTCTTCGACTACGGCAACTCCATCCGCGGCGAGGCCAAGCTGGCCGGCTACGAGCGGGCGTTCGCCTTCCCCGGCTTCGTCCCCGCGTACATCCGCCCGCTGTTCAGCGAGGGCAAGGGCCCCTTCCGCTGGGCCGCGCTGTCCGGCGACCCCGCCGACATCGCCGCCACCGACCGGGCGATCCTCGACCTGTTCCCGGAGAACGAGTCGCTGGCCCGCTGGATCCGCCTGGCCGGCGAACGCGTCCACTTCCAGGGCCTGCCCGCCCGCATCTGCTGGCTCGGCTACGGCGAACGCGACCGCGCCGGCGAGCGCTTCAACGAGATGGTCGCCGACGGCACCCTCAAGGCCCCGATCGTCATCGGCCGCGACCACCTGGACGCCGGCTCGGTCGCCTCCCCGTACCGCGAGACCGAGGCGATGCTCGACGGCTCCGACGCCATCGCCGACTGGCCGCTGCTCAACGCCATGGTCAACGTGGCCTCCGGCGCCTCCTGGGTGTCCATCCACCACGGCGGCGGCGTCGGCATGGGCCGCTCCCTGCACGCCGGCCAGGTCACGGTCGCCGACGGCACCGCGCTGGCCGCCGAGAAGATCCGCCGCGTCCTCACCAACGACCCCGGCATGGGCGTCATCCGCCACGTCGACGCCGGTTACGAGCGCGCCGAGGAAGTCGCCGCCGAACGCGGGGTCCGCATCCCCATGCGCGAGGGCACGCCCTCGTGACGGCCCACGACTCCGGCCGGGGGCCGGGCGCCGGGGAAGCGCGGGCCGCGGGAGCCGGGCAGGTGCCCGGGCCCGGCCGGGGCGCCGCCCCGGGAGCCCGGCCCGACTCCGCCGGCGACCCCGACTCCACCGGCTCCGCTGCCGACCAGGGATCTCGCGATCCCGGTACGGCCCGGGTGCCGCGCGGCCCCGGCTTCCACGAGATGTGGCGCGACCTGGCCGCCATCGGCCGGCACTCCGGCTCCGGCGGTTACCGGCGCTACGCCTGGACGCCCGCCGACACCGATTGCCGCGCCTGGTTCGAGGCCCAGGCCACCGGCCGCGGGCTCAACTACGAGGTGGACCGCAACGGCAACCAGTGGGCCTGGCTCGGCGACCCCGGCGCCGGGGACGCGGTGGTCACCGGTTCCCACCTGGACTCCGTCCCGGACGGCGGCGCCTTCGACGGCCCGCTCGGCGTCGTCTCCTCCTTCGCCGCACTCGACGAACTGCGCGCCCGCGGCGCCGCCTTCCGCAAGCCGCTGGCCGTCGTCAACTTCGGCGACGAGGAAGGCGCCCGGTTCGGCCTGGCCTGCGTGGGCTCGCGCCTGACCGCCGGCCGGCTCGACCCGGACGACGCGCGGGCCCTGCGCGACGCCGACGGTGTGACCCTGGCCGAGGCCATGACCCGGGCCGGCCGCGACCCCGGCGCCATCGGGCCCGACCCCGAACGCCTGGCCGGGATCGGCGCCTTCGTCGAGCTGCACATCGAACAGGGCCGCGCCCTGGACCTGGAGGACCGCCCGGTCGGCGTGGCCTCGGCGATCTGGCCGCACGGCCGCTGGCGCTTCGACTTCCGCGGCGAGGCCAACCACGCGGGCACCACCCGCCTGGCGGACCGTCACGACCCCATGCTCACCTACGCCACCACCGTGCTGGCCGCCCGCAAGAAGGCACGCCTGGCCGGCGCCCTGGCCACCTTCGGCAAGGTCGACGTGGCCCCCAACGGCGTCAACGCCATCGCCTCCCGGGTACGCGGCTGGCTCGACGCGCGCGCCGCCGACGAGGCCACCCTCGCCGCCCTGGTCGCCGCCGTCGAACAGGCCGCCACCGAGCGCGGCGACCGCGACGGGGTCGGCGTCACCGTCACCCGCGAATCGTTCACCCCGGTGGTGGAGTTCGCGCACGACCTGCGGGACCGCCTCGCCGCCCTGATCACGGCCGCGGGCCCGGGCGGACCCGTACCCGTCCTGCCCACCGGAGCGGGACACGACGCCGGAATCCTGGCAGAGGCCGTGCCGACCGCCATGCTGTTCGTACGCAACCCCACCGGCGTCTCGCACTCCCCGGCGGAGTCGGCGGCCGAGGACGACTGCCTCGCCGGGGTGACCGCACTCGCCGACGTACTGGAAGGTCTCGCGTGCTGACCTACTGGCTGGAGCACGCCTGGCTCGGCACCCACGTCGAGCCGGGCGTCGCCCTGACCGTCGCCGACGGCCGGATCACCGCCGTGCGCACCGAGGCCGACACCCCGCCCCCGGGGGCGACCGTGCTGCGCGGCCTGACCCTGCCGGGCCTTGCCAACGCCCACAGCCACGCCTTCCACCGGGCGCTGCGCGGCACCGTCCAGGTCGGCTCGGGGACCTTCTGGACCTGGCGCGACATCATGTACTCCGTCGCCTACCACCTCACTCCCGACTCCTACTTCGACCTCGCCCGAGCCGTCTACGCCGAGATGGCGCTGGCCGGCATCACCTGCGTCGGCGAGTTCCACTATCTGCACCACCAGATCGACGGCACCCCCTACGACAACCCCAACGCCATGGGCGAGGCGCTGATCGCCGCCGCGGGCGAGGCCGGCATCCGCATCACCCTCCTCGACACCGCCTACCTGCACGGCGGCCTGATCCGCGGCGGCTACCGCCCGCTGGAGGGCGCCCAGGTCCGGTTCGGCGACGGCACCGCCGACCGGTGGTACGAGCGGTGGGCCCAGCTCAAGGGCGGCGACCGGGTGCGGATCGGCGCCGCCCTGCACTCGGTGCGCGCCTTCTCCGACCGCGACGGCTACACGACCTTCCGGCTGCGCACCGAGGGTGTGCCCACCCACATCCACCTGTCCGAGCAGCCCGCCGAGAACGAGGCGTGCCTGGCCGTGCACGGCCGCACCCCCGCCCGGCTGCTCGCCGACTCCGGCTTCTGGGGCCGCGGCACCACCGCGGTGCACGCCACCCACCTCACCGGCGAGGACATCGCCCTGCTCGGCGGCTCCGGCAGCACGGTGTGCATGTGCCCCACCACCGAACGGGACCTCGCCGACGGCATCGGCCCGGCCCCCCAACTGCGCCGCGCCGGCTGCTCGGTGAGCCTGGGCAGCGACAGCCACGCCGTGATCGACCTGCTGGAGGAGGCGCGGGCGATGGAGCTGGACGAGCGGCTGCGCAGCCGCACCCGCGGCCACTGGACGGCGTCCCAACTCCTGCGCGCGGCCACCGAGGACGGTCACGCCGGCCTGGGCTGGCCCGAGGCGGGCCGGCTGGAGGCGGGCGCGCTCGCCGACTTCACCACGATCGCGCTGGACACCGTACGCACCGCGGGGCCCGTGCCCCGGCTGGGCGCCGAGACCGCGGTATTCGCCGCGACAGCGGCGGACGTCCGGCACACCGTGGTCGGCGGCCGGCAGATCGTCCGCGACGGCCGGCACCTGCTGGTGGACGACGTACCGGGCGCCCTGGCCCGGGCGATCGCCGCGAGCCGGGGCTGAGCGCGTGACCGCCGGGCGCACGACAACCCCCGAAAGGCAGGAGTGAGAGGACGATGACGGCCAGTACGGTCATCACCGGCATCGGCAGCCTGGTCACCAACGATCCCTCCCTCTCCGCGTCCGGCGGCGGCACCCGTGGCCCCCGCGACCCCCGTGATCTGCTCGGCCTGATCCAGGACGCGGCGGTCGTCGTCGAGGGCGACCGCATCGCCTGGGTCGGTGAGTCCAGGAAAGCACCACCCACTGACAATCGGGTCGACGCGGCCGGCCGGGCGCTGCTGCCCGGCTTCGTGGACTCCCACTCGCACCTGGTCTTCGCCGGTGACCGCACCGAGGAGTTCGCCGCGCGCATGTCCGGCCGCCCGTACACCGCCGGGGGCATCCGTACCACCGTGGCCGCCACTCGGGCCGCCTCGGACGCCGAACTTTCCGCCAACGTGGCCCGGTTCGTCGCGGAGGCGCTGCGGCAGGGCACCACCACGCTCGAGACCAAGTCCGGTTACGGCCTGACGACCCGTGACGAGGTCCGCGCGCTGCGGATCGCCGCCGAGCACACCGACGAGGTCACCTACCTCGGCGCCCATGTGGTCGCGCCGGAGTTCGCCGACGCCGATGACGCGGCCGGCTACGTGGACCTGGTCACCGGCGAGATGCTCGACGCCTGCGCGCCGTACGCCCGCTGGATCGACGTCTTCTGCGAGGAGGGCGCCTTCGACGGCGACCAGGCCCGTACCGTCCTCACCGCCGGCCTCGCCCGCGGCCTGATCCCGCGCGTGCACGCCAACCAACTCGGCTTCGGCCCCGGTGTGCGGCTGGCGGTGGAACTCGGCGCGGCCTCCGCCGACCACTGCGCCCACCTCACCGACCAGGACGTGGACGCCCTGGCCGGCGCCCGCGACACCGTCGCCACCCTGCTGCCGGGCGCGGAGTTCTCCACCCGCGCGGTCTACCCCGACGCCCGCCGCCTGCTCGACGCGGGCGCCACGGTCGCGCTGTCCACCGACTGCAACCCCGGCTCGTCCTTCACCACCTCGATGCCCTTCTGCCTCGCGGTCGCCGTGCGCGAGATGGGCATGACGCCCGACGAGGCGGTTCGGGCCGCGACGTACGGCGGCGCGCGCGCCCTGCGCCGTACCGACATCGGTACGGTCACCCCGGGCGCGCGCGCCGACCTGCTGCTTCTGGACGCGCCCAGCCACGTGCACCTGGCTTACCGGCCGGGCGTGCCGCTGACGGCGGCGGTGTGGCGGGCGGGAAAACTCGCGTACGCGGCGCCGCACGCCGCGTGACGGACCGGTTACCCGAGTACTGGGAGTGGCGGTCCGGACACCCGGACCGTTGTCACTCCTCGGTCGACCGGCCTCACTCCTCGGCCATCAGCCCCCGCCGCAGCCGCGACAGCGTGCGGCTGAGCAGCCGGGAGACGTGCATCTGGGAGATGCCGAGCCGTTCGCCGATCTCCGACTGTGTGAGATTTCCCACGAAACGCAGCGAGAGGATCTCCCGGTCGCGCTCCGGCAGCTCGGCGATGAGCGGCTTGAGGGACTCGACGTACTCGACGCCTTCGAGATCGTGGTCCTCGTAGCCGATGCGGTCCGCGAGGGCGCCCTCCGGGTCGTCCTCGGCGGGCTGGGCGTCCAGCGAACTGGCGGTGTAGGCGTTGCTCGCCGCCATTCCCTCGACGACGTCGTCCTCGGGCAGCCCCAGCCGCTCGGCCAGTTCCCGTACGGTCGGCGTCCGGTCCAGTTGCTGGGCCAGCTCGTCCCCGGCCTTGGCCAGATCCAGACGCAGCTCCTGAAGGCGGCGCGGGACCCGTACCGACCACGAGGTGTCGCGGAAGAACCGCTTGATCTCCCCGACGATCGTCGGCATCGCGAAGGTCGGGAACTCCACCTCACGGCTCAGCTCGAACCGGTCGATCGCCTTGATCAGGCCGATCGTCCCCACCTGGATGATGTCCTCCATCGGCTCGCTGCGGGAGCGGAACCGGGTGGCCGCGAACTTCACCAGCGCGAGGTTCAGTTCGACCAGGGTGTTGCGGACGTAGGAGTACTCGTGGGTGCCCTCGTCGAGCGACTGGAGACGGGCGAAGAGCGTCTTGGACAGCGCCCGCGCGTCAACTGGTCCGATCTCGTCGTACGGGGGAATTTCCGGGAGCCCCTCAAGACCCTCGAACTGCTCCACCTCTTGATCCAGGCCGAGCCGGGGTGTCATGTGCTCATCCCTCTCTTGCGGCGGTTGGCCGTGCCGATGCCGTACTCCACCCCTACCCCGTGGCGAGGCGGGGCCGCAAGTCCGGCGGCCCGCTCCCGGCGCGCCGCGGGGGCGACGGTCACGCGGGGCACTTGCGCAGGTCGCGTGGGTGACCGCCGATGAATGGCGGCGGCTATCCCTCGGGCAGTGATTCGGCGTAGGGTCGGGACCGCGTGACCAGGGATGCAAGAAGGAGCGTTATGGACCGCGAAGCGGTGGGCACGGCCGACCTGGGACGGCTGCGGGTCGAGGTCAGCCAGCACGGCCACTCCGCGGTGTTCGCTCCGGCCGGAGAGCTGGATCACCACACGGCGGATCTGCTGGCCCAGCCACTGGCTGATGCCGTGGACGGCGGGGCGACCCGTCTGGTGATCGACTGCTCGCAGTTGGAGTTCTGCGACTCCACCGGCTTGAACGTGCTGCTGAGCGCCCGGCTGCGGGTGGACGCCCTGGGCGGGGCGGTGCACCTGGCGGCGATGCGTCCATCGGTCGCCCGGGTGTTCGAGATCACCGGCGCGGAAACGGTGTTCACCCTTCACGACACGCTTGACCAGGCACTTCAGGAGTAATCGCGGTACGGGGGGCGGGGGGCTGTGCGCGTGATTGAGAGGAACCGGCGACGGCGAGCTTTCCTGGCGGCCGGGACGTGTTCCCGGAGATCGACCGGGCAGGAGACAGACGGACCCAGGCCGGTCGGGCCGCAGGCGGCCGGAATCCAGCCGGACAGGCGTGACATCCGTGAGGTGAGGCCCTGATGAGCACCACCCGGCCCTTCGCCGCGGACGACCGTGGCCCGGACTCGGGCGATTCGGACGGCGTGTCCGACGTGGACGCGCAGGCGGTACGGCGACTGGCGCTGTCCGGTGAGAGCGGTGTCGTACCGCGCGCCCGCGACTTCACCCGGCAGGCGCTGCGGGACTGGGGCTGGCTGCCGGCCTCCACCGCCGACCGCCGGGCCGCCGCCGAGGACGTGCTCCTGGTGGTCTCGGAACTGGTCACCAACGCCTGCCTGCACGCCGGCGGCCCCGAGGAGCTGCGGCTGCGACGGGGCCCCAAGGCGCTGCGGATGGAGGTCGTGGACGCCGGCGCGGGCGACCCGGCCCCGCGCACCCCGCACCGGGCCGGGCGGCCCGGCGGGCACGGCATGTTCATCGTCCAGCGGCTGTGCCTCGACTGGGGCGTGGTGCGCAACGGGGACCGGCCCGGCAAGACGGTCTGGGCGGAGCTCGCCGCGCCCGTGTGACGGCCGGCCCCCCGCGGCGCCGGCCGCTGTCAGGCGGTCAGTGCACGCCTCCCATCAGCGCGGCCACCCGCTTGCGGTACATCCACACCGCGTAGCCGGCCAGGCACGCCAGCGCCGCCTCCACGGCGACGACGCCCGTGCCGTTGAGGTTCACCCCGGCCAGTGACAGCAGGCTGGTGGTGCAGTCGCCGGCGGTCACCGCGAGGAACCACACGCCCATCATCTGGCTGCCGTACTTCGCGGGCGCCATCTTGGTGGTCACCGACAGGCCCACCGGCGACAGACACAGCTCGCCGACGGTCTGGATCAGGTAGATGGACACCAGCCACATCGGGCTGACCTTCGTGCCGCCGGTCGCCATGGCCATCGGCAGCACGAAGACGAAGAAGGACGCGCCGATCAGGAACAGGCCCATGGCGAACTTCACCGCCGTGCCCGGCTCGCGGCCGCGGCGGGACAGCCACAGCCAGATCCAGGCCATGACCGGGGCCAGCGCCATCACCCACAGCGGGTTCACCGACTGGTACCAGGAGGAGGGGAAGTGGATGCCGAACAGCTTCCCCGACGCCTTGGTGTCGCCGAAGATCGACATGGTGGAGCCGCCCTGGTCGTAGATCATCCAGAACACGGCCGCGGCCACGAAGAACCAGATGTAGCCGCTCATCCGGGAGCGTTCGACGGGCGCCAGTTCCTTGTCCCGCTTGATCCGCGCCAGCACCAGGACCGGGATCACCAGGCCCACGACGGTGATCGGGACCAGCGCCCAGTTCAGGGTGTAGGTGCCGCTGAGCACCACGATCGCGTAGAAGACGGTGGCAGCGGCCAGCCACAGCAGGCCCTTGCGCAGGGCGGTGTTGCGCTCCTGGCGGGTCAGCGGCTGGGGCACGAGGTCGCTGCGCGGGCTGAGGTGGCGGGTGCCCAGCAGGAACTGGACCAGGCCGAGACCCATGCCGACCGCGGCCAGCGCGAAGCCGAGGTGCCAGCTGTAGTTCTGGCCCACCGTGCCGATCACCAGCGGCGCGGCGAAGGCGCCGATGTTGATGCCCATGTAGAAGACGGTGAAGCCGCCGTCCCGGCGCGGGTCGTCCGGGCCGTCGTAGAGGTGGCCGACCATGGTGGAGATGTTGGCCTTGAGCAGGCCGGAGCCGAGCGCCACCAGGGCCAGGCCGGCGAAGAACGAACCCTCGCCGGGCAGTGCCAGCGTCAGGTGTCCGGCCATGATGACCAGCGCCGCGATGGCGACCGTCTTGCGCGGTCCCCACACCCGGTCGCCGAACCAGCCGCCGGGCATGGCCAGCAGGTACACCATCGCCATGTAGATCGAGTAGATGGCGGTGGCGGTGGCCGCGGTCATCGCCAGGCCGCCGCCCTGCCCGCCCTTGCCCGCGGCGGGGCCGCCGGCGATCAGATACAGCGGGAGCAGGGCGCGCATGCCGTAGAAACTGAAACGCTCCCACATCTCGGTCATGAAAAGGGTGGCCAGTCCGCGGGGGTGGCCGAAGAAGGTCCCGCCGGGCGTGCCGCCTGAGCGGCGCGCGCCGACGTCCCTCGTCGTCAGGCTGGTCGCCATGGATGTGTCCTCGTGGGGAAGGTCCCGGAGTCCGGGATGGGGCATTTGGATACTTTATGGCAGATAACTGTGTGGTATAGACCCATATGAGATACAGATCACATTCACGCCCCACGGGTGCGCTTCCGCCTGCGTGCACCACCCCGTCGCGGCCCCCCGGTGCGGACTACCATCAAGCCCATGACCCGCGTACTTCTCGCCGAGGACGACGCATCCATCTCGGAGCCACTCGCGCGCGCCCTGCGCCGCGAGGGATACGAGGTCGAGGTGCGCGAGGACGGACCGACCGCGCTGGAGACCGCCCTGCTGGGCGCGGTCGACCTGGTGGTGCTGGACCTGGGCCTGCCCGGCATGGACGGCCTGGACGTGTGCCGCCGGATCCGCACCGAGGGGCACACCTTCCCCGTCCTGGTGCTGACCGCCCGCGCCGACGAGGTCGACACCGTGGTCGGCCTCGACGCCGGCGCCGACGACTACGTCACCAAGCCCTTCCGCCTGGCCGAGCTGCTCGCGCGGGTCCGCGCCCTGCTGCGCCGTGGCACCACCGAGCCCGCCCAACCCTCCACCCACGGCGTACGGATCGACGTCGAGTCGCACCGCGCCTGGATGGGGGACGACGAACTCCAGCTCACCGCCAAGGAGTTCGACCTGCTGCGCGTGCTGGTACGGGACGCCGGCCGGGTGGTCACCCGCGAGCAGCTCATGCGCGAGGTCTGGGACACCACGTGGTGGTCGTCCACCAAGACCCTGGACATGCACATCTCCTGGCTGCGCAAGAAGCTCGGCGACGACGCGGGCAACCCGCGCTTCATCTCGACCGTCCGCGGTGTCGGTTTCCGCTTCGAGAAGAACTGACCCGCCGCCTCCATGCGCCGCCGCCTGATCTCCTCCACGCTGGCCGTGGTGCTCGTGGTGATCGCGGTCTTCGGGCTCTCGCTGGTCGTGGTGGAGACCAGGACCATCGAGAGCAGCGCGAAGGACGGAGTGCAGTCGGAGGCCGTCCGGCTGGTCGGCATCGTGGAGAACCGGATCCTGGCCGGTGAGCCGGTCGACGCCAAGAGCCTGAACCCGCAGATCGCCGAGGACCGCTACGCGGTGGTACGTGTCCCCGGGCGCCCCGAGGTGCACCTCGGGGGGCACCCGCGCGGCAAGGTGATCTCCTCCGTGCAGGACGGCGACCACGGCGAGTCCGTCACCGTGGCGGAGCCGCGCTCGGTGGTCAGCGAGCAGATCGGCCGCACCCTGCTGGTGATCCTGGCGGTCGCCCTGCTGGCCGTGCTCGCCGCGGTGGCCCTGGCGGTACGCCAGGCCCGGCGGCTGGCCAGCCCGCTCACCGACCTCGCCGAGACCGCCGAACGCCTCGGCTCCGGCGACCCGCGGCCCCGGCACCGCCGCTACGGGGTGCCCGAACTGGACCGCATCGCCGACGTCCTGGACGCCAGCGCCGAACGCATCGGGCGAATGCTCACCGCCGAGCGCCGGCTGGCCGCAGACGCCTCCCACCAGTTGCGCACCCCGCTGACCGCGCTGTCGATGCGGCTGGAGGAGATCGTGGCCACCGCCGACGACCAGGACACGGTCAAGGAGGAAGCCACCATCGCCCTCGGCCAGGTGGAACGGCTGACCGACGTCGTGCAGCGGCTGCTGACCAATTCCCGCGACCCGCGCACCGGCTCGGCCGTCGACTTCGACCTCGACGAAGTGATCAAGCAGCAGATCGAGGAGTGGCGGCCCGCCTACCAGGCCGAGGGCCGCTCCATGGGGCTGTCCGGCACCCGCGGCCTGCGGGCGGTCGGCACCCCGGGCGCGGTGGCCCAGGTGGTGGCCACCCTCATCGAGAACTCGCTCATGCACGGCTCCGGCACCGTCACCCTGCACACCCGCGTCACCGGCAACCAGGCGGTCGTCGAGGTCAGCGACGACGGACCCGGCGTCCCCTCGGACCTCGGCGCGCGGGTCTTCGAGCGCACGGTCAGCGGCCGCAACTCCACCGGGCTGGGGCTGGCGGTCGCCCGCGACCTGGCCGAGGCGGACGGCGGGCGGCTGGAACTCCTCCAGCAGCGGCCACCGGTCTTCGCGCTCTTCCTCGCGCAGGAGATGCCGCCGCACCCGCGCCGCGAGCAGATCGTCATCTAGATCGGCTGGATCGGCTCGGCCACTGGGCGGTCGGCGCCGCCCCGGGCTCAGCGGCGGTTGATACCGGCCTGCTTCCCCTTCTTCTGGCCGGCCCGCTCGCCCGCCCGGCCGCCGGAGCCGTCCGCCAGGAAGGACTCCGCCTCCTCCACGGCCTCCCGGGCCGGCACCGCCCGGAACACCCAGGTCCGGTAGGACCAGAAGCGGAAGAGGGTGGCCACCCCGATGCCGAGGAACTTGAAGATGTTGCTCTGCAGCCCGCTGTCCCAGCCGAAGCCGTACGTGGCCGTGTAGAGGATGCCGTTCTCGATCACCAGGCCGATGCCGCTGAACAGCAGGAACAGGCTCAGTTCCTTGGCCCGCCCGGCCATGTCGCGGTCCCGGTAGGTGAAGTACCGGAAGCCCACGTAGTTGAAGGCGATGGCGATCAGGGTGGCCAGGATGCTCGCGCGTACGGTCTGCAGACCGGTGTGCTGGCGCAGCAGGTTGAACACACCAATGTTCACCACGACGCCCGCACCGCCGACCGCGCCGAACTTGGCGATTTCCCGGTACATCAGGCCAAGCTTGGTACGCAGCGTGCGCATGAGGCTCATGATGATTGATCGGCCCTGTCTGTGGGGGGTCGGATGCCGGGTGAGGTCCCGTCGTCTGTGATGTCGGTGTGTCCTCGCTCATGCTAGCCAAGTGCCGCGATGATGCCCGCACGGAGCGGGTCATTCGTGTGGTCGTACGCGAACCTGTGCGACAGATACCCTGGTAAGGCCATCCTGGGGCGCCGCCCCGGCGATCCCCGTGTACCACCGGCAGGAACCAGACGTGACATTTCCCGTAGTCGGCATGGTCGGCGGCGGCCAGCTCGCTCGCATGACCCACGAGGCGGGTATCCCGCTCGGCATCCGGTTCAAGATTCTCAGCGACACACCGCAGGACTCCGCCGCCCGGGTGGTGCCCGACGTCACGGTCGGCGACTACCGGGACCTGGAGACGCTGCGCGCCTTCGCCGCCGGGTGCGACGTGATCACCTTCGACCACGAGCACGTGCCCACCGAGCACCTGCGCGCCCTGGAGGCGGACGGGATCGTGGTGCGGCCCGGGCCGGACGCGCTCGTGCACGCCCAGGACAAGGGGGTCATGCGGGAGCGGCTGGCGCGGATCGGGGCGCCCTGCCCGCGCAACCGGATCGTGGCCTCGCCGGCCGACGTCGCGGCCTTCGCCGCGGAGGTCGGCGGTTTCCCCGTGGTGCTCAAGACCGTGCGCGGCGGCTACGACGGGAAGGGCGTGTGGATCGCCCGTTCCGCGGAGGACGCCGAGGAGCCGTTCCGCGCCGGTGTGCCGGTGCTCGCCGAGGAGAAGGTGGCCTTCGTCCGCGAGCTGGCCGCCAATGTCGTGCGCTCGCCGCACGGGCAGGCGGTGGCCTACCCCGTGGTGGAGTCGGTACAGGTGAACGGGGTGTGCGACACCGTGATCGCGCCCGCGCCCGACCTGTCGGACGAGCTGTCCGGTCAGGCCCAGGCGCTGGCCCTGACCATCGCGCGCGAGCTGGGCGTGGTGGGCCATCTCGCCGTGGAGCTGTTCGAGACCACGGACGGGCGGATCCTGGTCAACGAACTGGCGATGCGCCCGCACAACAGCGGTCACTGGACCATGGACGGCGCCGTCACCTCGCAGTTCGCCAACCACCTGCGGGCCGTGCTGGACCTGCCGCTGGGCGACCCGCGGCCGCGGGCCCGCTGGACGGTGATGGCCAACGTCCTCGGCGGCGACTACCCCGACATGTACCCGGCGTACCTGCACTGCATGGCGCGCGACCCGGGGCTGAAGATCCACATGTACGGCAAGGACGTGAAGCCGGGCCGCAAGGTCGGGCACGTCAACACCTTCGGCGACGACCTGGCGGACGTGCGCGAGCGCGCTCACCACGCGGCCGGCTACCTGCGAGGAACGATCGATGAGTGACGCCACCCAGCCCCTGGTCGGCATCGTCATGGGTTCCGACTCCGACTGGCCGGTCATGGAGGCCGCGGCCGGGGCCCTGGCCGAGTTCGACGTGCCGTACGAGGTCGACGTCGTCTCCGCCCACCGCATGCCGCACGAGATGATCGCGTACGGCGAGCAGGCCGACGAGCGGGGCCTGCGGGTGCTGATCGCGGGCGCGGGCGGCGCCGCGCACCTGCCGGGCATGCTGGCCTCGGTGACCCCGCTGCCGGTCATCGGGGTGCCGGTGCCGCTGAAGTACCTGGACGGCATGGACTCGCTCCTTTCCATCGTGCAGATGCCGGCGGGAGTGCCGGTGGCGACCGTCTCGGTGGCGGGCGCCCGCAACGCCGGGCTGCTCGCGGTGCGGATGCTGGCCGCGCACGACGCCGAACTGCGGGCGCGCATGCGTGAGTTCCAGCGGTCGCTGAACGAGCAGGCCACGGAGAAGGGGAAGCGGCTGCGGGCCAAGGTCGCCGGCGCCGCGGGCTTCGGATTCGGAAAGTAGCAGTCGGCCGGGACCGGGCCGCCGGAGTTGTCCACAGGGCCCGGTCCGGTCCGGGCGGCCCCGCGAAGTTTTCCACAGGCCCGAATCGCGGGTCCGGGCCGACTTCATAGAGTGGTCGGCATGGAACCGCTGACTCACGCCCGTGAACTGCTCGCCGCCCACCCCGTCGTGGACGGGCACAACGACCTGCCCTGGGCCCTGCGCGCGCAGGTCTCCTACGACCTGGACCGGCTCGACATCGCCCTCGACCAGCGTGCCCGCACCCATACGGACCTGCCGCGGCTGCGGGCGGGCGGGCTCGGCGCGCAGTTCTGGTCGGTGTACGTACCCTCGGACCTGCCCGGCTCCGCCGCGGTCACGGCGACCCTGGAACAGGTGGACGTGGTCCACCGGATGACGGAGCGCTACCCCCAGGACCTGATGCGGGCGTTGACCGCCGACGACATGGAGACCGCCCGGGAACAGGGCCGGATCGCCTCGCTGATGGGCGCCGAGGGCGGCCACTCCATCGACTGCTCACTGGCCGCCCTGCGGGCCCTGTACGAGCTCGGGGTGCGGTACATGACGCTCACCCACAACGACAACACCCCGTGGGCGGACTCGGCGACCGACAAACCCGAGGCGAACGGGCTGACCGCCTTCGGCGAGGAGGTCGTTCGGGAGATGAACCGGCTGGGCATGCTGGTGGACCTGTCCCACGTCTCGCCGGACACCATGCGGGACGCGCTGCGGGTGACCGAGGCGCCGGTGCTCTTCTCCCACTCCTCCGCCCGCGCGGTCTGCGACCACGTCCGCAACATCCCCGACGACGTGCTCGCGGCGCTGCCGGCCAACGGCGGGGTCGCCATGGCCACCTTCGTCCCCAAGTTCATCCTTCCGGCGGCCATCGAATGGACCCTGGCGGCCGACGAGAACATGCGGGCGCACGGCCTGCACCCGCTCGACACCACGCCCGAGGGCATGGAGGTGCAGCGTGCCTTCGAGACGGCCCACCCGCGCCCGCGGGCCACGGTGAGCACTGTCGCGGACCACCTGGACCACATGCGCGCGGTGGCCGGCGTGGACCACATCGGCATCGGCGGCGACTTCGACGGCACCGCCTTCACCCCCGACGGCCTGACCGACGTGGCCGGCTACCCCAACCTCGTCGCCGAACTCCTCGGCCGCGGCTGGTCGGACGCCGACCTGGCCAAGCTGACCTGGCAGAACGCGGTACGGGTGCTGCGCGACGCCGAGCGCGCCGCGGCGGAGATACGTACCCGCCGCGGCCCGTCCATCGCCCGGATCACCGACCTCGACGGCTGAGCGGGCCCGGCACGGACCCGCTCCGGCCCCTGGCGGGCCTGCCGGGGCGCCGGGCCGTCCCCCGGAAAGCGGCGCCGTGTGGGCGGTCGGGCGCCGTGTGTCAGCAGCCGCAGAGGCAGAAGGGGTGCCCGGCGGGGTCCGCGTACACGCGCCAGTTGCGGGTGCCGTCGAGGTCTCCCTCGAGGAGTTCGGCGCCGAGTTCGACCACCCGCTTCTCGGCGGCCGCCATCTCGGCCCGGGGCACGGCGATGTCGAGGTGGAACTGCTGGGGGCGCTCCGGGTCCGGCCAGGCGGGCCGGCGGTGGTCCGGGGCGAGTTGGAAGGACAGCTGCTGGCCGTCGCGGTTGAGTTCGACCCAGGTGTCGTCCTCGACCTCGACGGTGCCGCCGACCAGCTCGGCGTAGAAGGCGGCCAGGGCCCGGGGGTCGGGACAGTCCAGGACGACGGCGCTGAGAGTGCCGATCATGGTGGTTCCTCTCCGTGGGTCACCGCATGGGTGCTTGCGGGTGGTTACTGCTTGATGGTGTTCAAGCGGTAACTGTTACTCCATGATTGCGGGATAGAGGTAACGTGGCAAGAGTGGAGCAGCCGGGAGTACGTGAGCCGGCGCCGGAGGCGCTGCAGTTGGTGCAGGACCTGGTGAACACCGTGGACCTGGAGGCCGGCGCCGAGGAACTGCGGACGCCGGCGGAGCTGACGCGGTGGGTGCGCGGGCGCGGGCTGGTGGGCCGGGGTCTGGACGAGGACGCGCTGCGGGACGTACTCGCCCTGCGCGAGGCGCTGCGGGAGGTGTGCCTGGCCCACACGGGGACCGAGGTGCCGCCGGCCACCAGGGAGCGGCTGGCCGGGCTGCTGGAGCGCGGGCCGCTGCTGCTGGAGGTCGACGCGGAGGGAGCCGCGCGGATACGCCCGCAGCCCGGCCTGACGGGGGCGGCTGAGCTGGTCGCGCACACGGCCGCCGCCGTCGCGAGGGCCACCGTCGACGGCACCTGGCCCCGGCTGAAGGCGTGCGCGTCGGACACCTGCCGCTGGGTGTACTACGACCGCAGCCCGGCGGGCCGCAGTCGCTGGTGCACGATGGCGATCTGCGGCAGCCGGGCGAAGATGCGGACGTACCGGAAGAACAAGGGGGCGGCGACGGGCTGACCGGGCGGCCGAGCCGGACCTCCGATTACGAGGTAGAGCCGGCCGACAGGCAGGGCGGCCGGAAGCGGGAGGGGTCAGGCGCTGGTGGGGCGCTGGCGGGCGGCCAGGTAGCCGACCGCGGCCACGATGAGGACGGCGAGGGCGAGGCTGACCGGGCCGGTGCCCCAGCCGAGGCCGCCGCGGGAGCGGTTGACCCCCATCCAGTCGGCGAAGGAGGCGCCGAGCGGGCGGGTGAGGATGTAGGCCCACCAGAAGGTGGCGACGGCGTTCAGACCGAGCAGCCGGGCCACCGCGGGGACGGCGATGAGGAACGCGAAGAGCACGCCGGAGGAGAAGTAGCCCAGGTGGATGGAGGTGGCGGTGAGGTCACCGGTGGCGGTGCCCAGGGCGAAGGTGGTGAGGACGGTGGCCCAGTAGAAGCGTTCGCGGCGCTGGGTGCCGATGCTGTGGATCGAGAGGGTGCCCTCGCTGCGGTACCAGGTGATGAGCACCGCGGCCAGCAGCAGGGAGAAGAAGACGGTGGAGACGGCGTAGGGGATGCCGCCGATCACGTGGATCACGTCGGCGGCCATGGTGCCGAAGACACTGACCATGACGACGGCGAACCAGTAGATCCAGGGCGAGTAGCGGCGGGCCCGCAGTTGCAGCCGCAGGGCTACGACCAGGCCGATCAGGCCGATGAAGCCGGCCACCGCAGGGTTGAGGGAATGGCCGAGGAAGTCCGAGGTGGTCTCGCCCATGCCGGTGGTGAGGACCTTGGTCACCCAGAACCCGGCGGTGATCGCCACCGGCACCTTGGACAGTGCCTGGCCGGTGCCCTCGGTGCGACGGTGCCGGGTCGGGCCGGCGGGCGCGGCCCATTGCGGGGACTGAGTCGCGCTCCCGTATCCGGTCTGCTCCATCGGTTTCTGCCGCCCCTTCCGGCGCATCGAGCGCCGAGTCCGCGCTTCGACTGACTACAGGAATGTAGACGCGCCGGGCGGGCCGCCGCGAATCGGGACGAGCGGCATGACCAGAGCTTTACGAGGAGCGGTTGCGGCGTTTACCCGGCCGGGCAGGCTCGGGCCGCCCCGACCCGGGCGGGGCGCGGTGCCGCGTGGGGACGGCGGTCAGGCCGAGGGGCGGCCCATGGCGCGGTAGGTCCAGCCGGCCTTGCGCCAGAGGGTTGGGTCCAGGGCGTTGCGGCCGTCCAGGATGCTGCGCTGCCGGGTGACCTCGGCCAGGGCCGCCGGGTCGAGTTCGCGGAACTGCCGCCATTCGGTCAGGTGCAGTACGACGTCGGCGCCGCGGACCGCGTCCAGGGCGGTCGGGGCGTAGCCGAGGGTGGGGAAGAGGCGGCGGGCGTTGTCCATGCCCTTGGGGTCGTACACGGTGACCTGGCCGCCCTGGAGCTGGATCTGCCCGGCGACGTTGAGGGCGGGGGAGTCGCGGACGTCGTCGGAGTCCGGCTTGAAGGTGGCGCCCAGCACCGCGATGCGCCGGCCGAGGAAGCCGCCGCCGACCGCGTCGCGGGCCATCTCCACCATGTGGGTGCGCCGCCGCATGTTGACCGAGTCGACCTCGCGCAGGAAGGTCAGCGCCTGGTCGGCGCCGAGCTCACCGGCCCGGGCCATGAAGGCGCGGATGTCCTTGGGCAGGCAGCCGCCGCCGAAGCCGATGCCTGCCCGCAGGAACTTGTGGCCGATCCGGTCGTCGTAGCCGATGGCCTCGGCGAGCTTGGCCACGTCGCCGCCGGCCGCCTCGCTGACCTCGGCCATCGCGTTGATGAAGGAGATCTTGGTGGCGAGGAAGGCGTTGGCGGCCGTCTTGACCAGCTCGGCGGTCGGGTAGTCGGTGACGACGAAGGGGGTGCCTTCGGCTATCGGCCCGGCGTAGACCTCCCGCAGCAGGGTCTCGGCGCGTTCGCCGCTGACGCCGACCACGATCCGGTCCGGGTGGAGGGTGTCCTCGACCGCGAAGCCCTCGCGCAGGAACTCCGGGTTCCAGGCGAGTTCCGCGCCCTCACCGACCGGCGCCAGCTCGCGCAGCACCCCCGCGAGCCGGGACGCGCTGCCCACCGGCACGGTCGACTTGCCCACCACCAGCGCCGGCCGCTTCAGGTGCGGGGCCAGCAGCGAGAAGGCGCTGTCGACGTAGCTCATGTCGCACGCGTACTCGCCGTGCTTCTGCGGGGTGTTCACGCACACGAAGTGCACGTCGCCGAACTCGCCGATCTCCTCCCAGGAGCTGGTGAAGCGCAGCCGGCCGCTGGAGTCCGGCAGTCCCGCCACGTGGCGGGACAGCAGTTCCTCCAGGCCCGGCTCGTACATCGGCACCCTGCCCTGCTGGAGCATCTCGATCTTGCCGCGGTCGATGTCCAGGCCGAGCACGTCGAACCCCAGCTCCGCCATGGCGGCGGCGTGGGTGGCACCGAGGTAGCCGGTGCCGATGACGGTGAGCTTCAGAGGCATGGGCCAGAGCATAGTCCGCATGCACTGCTCCAAATCAGGGGTGGCGATGTCCCCGCAGGTCCACAATGCGTGCATACATCTATGGGGTGGGCTATGGGGTGGGGGTCGGTCGGCCATGGGCGGCGGCATCGGTGGACGAGCGGACGCAGGCGGCATACGCCCGGACGACGACGCTGAGGGTACGGGGGACGGCGCCACCCCACCCGGGCCCCCGGCGGCGCCCGCCCAGGACTCCAGCCTCCTCGACGACCTGCTGGCCGGCGCCCGGCACGCAGCGGACGCGGACGACGTACGGGACGGCGTACGCGACCACTCGGACACAGAGGACATAGGAGAGGACACAGAGGACACAGAAGAAGAGGACGGCGAGGGGCCGGCGGAACCGGGGGAGCCCGGGGAGAAGGGGCGGCCGGACCGGGCGGCGCGGCGGCGGCGCCGTACCCGCCGGGTGCTCTACGTCACCCTCGGCCTGTTGTGCGCCGCCGCGCTGCTGGTCGCCGGCACCGCCTACTGGGCGTACGAGCACTACACCGGCCGGGTGCAGCGCATCGCCAACGTCTTCCCCACCAATGTGCCGCCGGCCGCGCTGCCCCCGCCGTCCAAGGGCGGCGAGACCTTCCTGCTGGTCGGCCTGGACTCCCGGTCCGACCTGCCGACCACCGGGAAGGACGCGCGGGCCCCGGAATGGAAGCCCGGCGCCCAGCGCAGCGACACGATGATGCTGGTGCACCTGCCGGCCGACCACAAGCACGTCTATGTCGTCTCGCTGCCCCGCGACTCCTGGGTGAGCATCCCCGGCCACGGCAGCGCCAAGCTGAACGCCGCCTTCTCCTGGGGCGGCCCGCCCCTGCTCATCGACACGATCCAGCGGCTGACCAAGGTGAACATCGACCACCTCGCCGTCATCGACTGGAGCGGCTTCAAGAAGCTGACCGACGCGGTCGGCGGCGTGGACATCACCGTCGACAAGACCGTGCCCCGCCGCAACGGCCCCGGCGGCGTGTGGACGGCCGGCACCCATCACATGAACGGCTCCGAGGCGCTTGACTACGTCCGCGAGCGCTACGGGCTCCCGCGCGGCGACCTCGACCGTACCCACCGCCAGCAGAACTTCCTGCGCGCCGTGCTGTCCAAGCTGCTGTCCGGCGGCACCTTCAGCAACCCGCTCAAGCTCAAGCGCGCCCTGGACCAGGTCACCTCGGTGGTCAGCGTGGACGACCGGCTGTCCAACGCCGACCTGCGCGACCTGGTGTGGAACATGCGCCATGTCCGCTCCTCCGACATGGTCTTCATGAACGCGCCCGTCGCCGGCTTCGACACGATCCAGAAGCAGTCCGTCGTCCTGCTCGACCCCAACGGCACCTCCGCGCTCTGGGAGGCGATGCGCAACGACACGATGGATCAGTACGTCGCCACCAACACGCTCGACAAGCTCGGCGACCGAGTGTCCTGATCCGGTAACAGTTCCCCCGGGCCGCCGTTACCCCGCGCGGCCCCCGGGAAACGTCCCGGATGCCCCTCCTTGCCCACCCACCCCGCGCAAATCGGCCACGCTGTGACCACTGATGAATGATCGACACCGCGTCCTGACGTGTCGTGACGCGACCGAATTGGCGTCGTTTTGCAGCCAATTGACAAGCCGTTGCGGCAGCTTGTAGAGGTGTGTGAGCCAATCGGCGGATCGACGGGGGTCACCGCCGCCCGGCACTCCACGCTTCTGCTCCGATCCCGCGAAGGGAAGACGTGTCCATAAACCGACGTACCGCTATTGCGGTGCGCTCCATCGGCGTCGCCTCCGCCGCAGCCGCGCTTGCGGTCGGCGTTGCAGGCAACGCGTTCGCGTGCAACATCGGTGACTTCAGCTCCACGCTGACCTGCGACCAGCAGACCGGCAAGGGCACCCTGGTCGTGCACGACACCGACGGGACCCGCCCCGTCAGCATCACCGTCAAGTCCGGCGGCACCGACGTCCTGCCCACCGCCACGTGGAAGGACCAGGGCGACTACACCGTCTCGGTCCCGTGGACGCAGGGTGCCATGTACGAGGTGTACGTCGAGGTTCCGGGCTTCTTCAAGAGCGCGCCCGTGACCAAGGGCGACCTCACGGTCCCGGCCGAGTCCTGCGGCACCGAGACCGCGCCGCCCACCACCCCGGTGACCTCGCCCACCCCGTCGGACACCCCCACGGCAACGCCGTCGGCCACCCCGTCCGACTCGGCCTCGCCGACGCAGTCCGCCCCGGGCAGCGCGCCCTCCGCCACGCCGACCACCTCCGCGTCCTCGCCGGCCGCCGCGGTCGCCGACACCAACGCGCCCTCCCCGGCCGCCGGTGGCAGCTCCAACCTGGCCGAGACCGGTGGCGGCAGCAACACCGGGATGATCGCCGGCATCGCCGCGGTCCTGGTCGCCCTCGGTGGTGGCACCGTCTTCATGATGCGCCGCCGCAAGCCGGCCGCCCACAACTGACGCACAACTGACGCACGGCTGACCACGCCCGGCGGGCACCCGGTGCGTCACGCACCCGCCCACCACGCGAACGGCCCCGGTTTCCGCGGAACACTCCGCGGAAACCGGGGCCGTCGCCGTACAGCCGTGCACGTACAGGAAGCGCGGTACCGGGGGGACCCGGAAAGGCGCGTTACTTCGTCACCGTGACCTGCTGGTCGTTCTGCAGCTCGCCGAAGAGCGTCTTCGCCTTCGTCATGTCCCACTTCACGGCGTCGCCGTCGTTCGAGGTCATGTAGTTGGCGTTGGCTATGGGCACGGTGATCGAGTGGCCGCTGCCGCCCGAGATCCCCTTCATCGCCCAGAACATGTGGACCAGGTCCAGCAGACTCATCTTCTTGTCGACGATCAGCGTGTCCAGGCCGGAGCCGATGACCGGGTAGAGCTTGAACGGGTTGAGGACGGTGCTGGGCGACGCCGCCGAGTGCGCCAGGGTGGACAGGAACTTCTGCTGGTTGCGCATCCGGCCGAGGTCCTGGTCGGCCTCCTGGTGCCGCTGCCGGACGAAGGCCAGCGACTGCGCGCCGTTCAGCTTCTGGCAGCCCGCCTTGAAGTCCGCGCCGGACGCCTTGTCGTGCACCGCGTGGTCCAGGCACATGTTGACGCCGCCGAGCGCGTTCACCAGGTTGACGAACCCGGAGAAGCCGATCTCCGCGTAGTGGTCGATGTGTATGCCCGTGTTGTACTCGACGGTCCGCACCAGCAGCTGCGGACCGCCGTCGGAGTAGGCGCGGTTGAGCTTGTGCGTGGAGGCCGCGTACCGCTTGTGCGTCTGCTGGCCGGTGAACGCCGGAATGGTGACGTACGAGTCGCGCGGCAGGCTCATCATCGTGGTGCCGCCGCTGCCGGTGTGCAGGATCATCATCGAGTCGGTGCGCTGGCCCTGCGCGGCACCGGTGTGCAGCTTCTTCTCGTCGGCGGAGGTCAGGCCCTCGCGGCTGTCGGAGCCGACGATCAGATAATTGGTGCCCTTGCCGGCCGGCATCTGGTCGTGGCCCTCGACCTGGCTCAGGTCTACCTCGCGGCGGACCTTGGAGTCGGCCCAGAAATACGTGGAGACGGACACCACGAGCAGCACCACCACCAGGCCGAGCACGGAGTACCCGATCTTCTTGCGGGTGCTCCAGCGCCTGCGCCCCGGCCCGCTGCCGGGACCACCGGGCGTGGGCGGGCCGTACGGGCCACCGGGAGCTCCGCCCGGCCCCGTTGCCTGTCCGGGGATCGGTACCTGGCCCGGGCCCGCCTGGCGGGTGGGCTGCGGCGGGACCCCGCCGTGGGCGGCGGCGGCCCGGCGCGGCGACAGTTCAGGGGGCAGCTGCGGCTCCACCAGCCGGCGCCGCTCGGTGTCATCGCTCCAACCGTTCATGCCCGCCAGTCTGCCCGCCGCGGCCGTGCGACCTGCAATCCGAGGCCGTTCTGTAGCAGAGCCGATGCATAGCGGAGGAGGTGGCGGCCGTTTCGTGACGGACCTGTGGACGGACATACAGTGGGTGTCATGATCGAGTCATCCGCCACCCCCGAAAACCGGGGCATCCCGGACTCCCCGGGTACGTCGGCCGGCACGGAACCGCTGGAGACCCCGGCCGTTCCCGTCGTGCCGGACAAGCCCACCGCCGCGTCCCGCATCACCCTCTCCCACATCATGTCCGCGCACGACACGAACCTGCTGGGCACGGTGCACGGCGGCGTGGTGATGAAACTCGTCGACGACGCGGCCGGCGCGGTCGCCGGGCGGCACTCGGAGGGGCCGGCGGTCACCGGCGCGATGGACGAGATGGCGTTCCTCGAACCGGTCCGGGTGGGTGACCTGCTGCACGTCAAGGCCCAGGTGAACTGGACCGGCACCACCTCGATGGAGGTGGGGGTACGGGTGATGGCCGAGCGCTGGAACGAGTCCGGGCCCGCGACGCACGTGGCCAGCGCCTACCTGGTCTTCGTCGCCGTCGACGCCGAGGGCAAGCCGCGGCCGGTGCCGCAGGTGGTCCCGAAGACCGACCGCGACCGGCGCAGGTTGCAGGAGGCGCAGATCCGGCGCACCCACCGGCTCGCCCGCCGCCGCGCCATCGTGGAACTGCGCAGGCAGCGGGCCGCGGAGGGGCTGGGGGACTGACGCCGACGGACGGCCGGTCACCCGGCGGAACCCGTACGGAACGTCCGCGCCTCAGCCGCAGCTCACCTCCTGGTCCCCGCTCACCGGGATCCCGGCGGGCGTCGCGACAGCGCCGACGGCCGTGACAGGAGTGACCCGAGTGAAGTCCGAGCCCAATGTGACGTTCATCACCGGCCCTTGGCCCGGAGCCGCCACCAACTGCGCGCCCGGCAGCGCGGCGGCCAGCGACCGTGCGGAACGGTCCCAGCGCGGGTCGTAACGGATCAGCGTCCGCTGCGTACGCTGCGCCGAGTTGGCCGGCAGGCCCGGCGTGACGAAGCCGGACGCGGCGAACTGCCGTTGCGCGGTGGCCGCCAGGCCACTGGTGTCGGTGCCGTTCTCGACGACGACCCGCACCTGGGCCGGAGGAACGTCCACATGGACCGGGGCGGCCGCCGTACCGGCGCCCGGCTCGGCGATGTCCGGCGGGACGGATGTGCCCACCGGCGGGCGGCCGGACGACGGACCCGGCGCCGTACCGGAGGGCGAACCGGCCGCCGGGCCAAGGGACGGCCCCGCCGGGCCGACGGACGGATCCGCGGGCGGCGCGGATGCGGCACCCGGCCGCGTGGACGGCGCACCCGGTACGTCCGCGCCCCCCGGCTGCCGCACCGCGAGCGGTTGGTCCGCGCGGATCGAGGTCCACAGCCGCCCGGCCTGCTGCCGGTCCCACTTCACGGTCGAGCCGATCCCGGGCACGTGGTAGGCGACAGCGCTCAGCGGCACCTGCACGAACTCCGAGGAGCCCGGCGAGAAGCCCTTCATTGCCTCGGCGAGCCCGATCAGGTCGGCGGCCCCGAGCCCATGGTCGGCCCGGACCGAACCGAGCACAGTGGTCGCGATCCGGCGCAGCTCCAGCGGGTTGCGCAGCGTGTTCCCGCTGGTGATCCGGTGGATGACCTCGGCAAGGAAGTGCTGCTGGCGCTGCATCCGGCCCAGGTCAGCCGCGCCGTCCACATGCCGGGACCGCACGTACTGCAACGCCTGCCCGCCGTTCAGCAGCGACGTGCCGGCCGGCAGCCGCAGCCCCGAGTACGGGTCCTTCAGCGCCTTCGGCGTGCACACCGGCACTCCGCCGATCACGTCCACCGTCTTCATGAAGCTGCCGAAGTCCACCTCGACGTAGTGGTCGATGTGGACCCCGGTCAACTGCTCCACCGCGTGCACGGTCAGCTTCGGCCCGCCGTCGGCGTACGCCTCGTTGAGCTTGGCCGGGTGGCTCGTGGCGATGGGGGTCGGTACGGGGGAGCCGGCGGTCGTACGGGCCCCTGTTCGCCGCCTGGCGGCTGCCGCGACCGCCGCCCGCGCGGGCCCCGGCAGCGTGACGTACGTGTCGCGCGGCAGGCTCACCACGGTCGCCCGCCGCCAGTCCCGCGACAGGTGTACCAGCATGATCGTGTCCGTGCAGTGACAGGCCACGCCGCCCAGGTGGTATTTGTGGCGCTCGCCCGGTGCGATGCCGTCGCGGCTGTCCGTGCCCACCAGCAGGAAGTTGGTGCCTTTCGATCCGGCAGGCCGGCCCCGCATGCCGCCGAAGGCGTCGACCCTGGTGATCGCGTCGTCCACGCCGTTCATCAGGGAGTGGCCCAGGCCGCTCGCGGTGATCACCAGGAGGGCCAGGCCGCCGGCGATCCGCCGTCCCAGCCGGCGGCGCGGCCCGGTCCGCGGGCGGGAGCCGGGGGCGGGCCGGGGGTCGGGCCGGGGTGCCGGGCGCGGTCCGGAGCGGGGGTACGGAAGGCGCCCGCCGGTCTGCGGCGGGGGACCGTACGGCCCCACGTACGGCTGACGCGTGCCGGCCGGGGGACGAGGCGCTGGTGGCCGGGGCGCGGGGCGCTGCGGTCGGTCGGCCGGCGGGCGTCGTCTGGTGGGCGGCACGCGGGTGACCTCCGCTCGCGGGGACGGACCGGGATGGATCGGGACGGAACGGGATGAAGCTGGACAGTGTCGGGACTGGACCGGCTGGACCGGGACGGAGCCCGGGCCGGGGTACGACCAGGGCAGGGCCGGACCAGGATCCCGGGCAGGCCGGTGCAGACCCGTTCAGGCTAGGGACAAGTAGGACTGTCGGAGTTGACCCCACGCGCTGGTGTCCCCCGATGGCGGTAACGTTTGCCACGATGAACGCCGCATCCCACCCCGTGAACAGCGCCGCCGCCACCGCGAACCCGGCTGTCTCCGTGATCATGCCGGTGCTCAACGAGGAGCGTCACCTGCGCAACTCCGTCCGGCACATCCTGGATCAGGACTACCCGGGGGAGCTCGAAGTCGTCATCGCGCTCGGCCCGTCCAAGGACCGCACCGACGCGATCGCCGCGGAACTGGTCGCCGAGGACCCCCGGGTCCACACGGTGCCCAACCCGACCGGCCGCACCCCCGCTGCCCTGAACGCCGCCATCGCGGCCTCGCACCACCCCGTGGTGGTACGCGTCGACGGGCACGGCATGCTCTCCCCCGGCTACATCGCCACGGCCGTGCGCCTGCTGGCGGAGACCGGCGCGGCCAATGTCGGTGGCATCATGCACGCCGAGGGCGAGAACGACTGGGAGCACGCGGTCGCCGCCGCCATGACGTCGAAGATCGGCGTCGGCAACGCGGCCTTCCACACCGGCGGCGCCGCCGCCCCCGCCGAGACCGTCTACCTCGGCGTCTTCCGCCGCGAGGTGCTGGAGACGCAGGGCGGCTACAACGTTGAGTTCATCCGCGCCCAGGACTGGGAGCTCAACTACCGGATACGCGAGGCCGGTCATCTGATCTGGTTCTCGCCGGAGCTGAAGGTCTCCTACCGGCCGCGGCCCAGCGTGCGCACCCTGGCCAAGCAGTACAAGGACTACGGCCGCTGGCGCCGCGTGGTCACCCGCTACCACCGCGGCTCGGTCAACCTGCGCTACCTCGCGGCCCCCGTGGCGCTGGTGGCCAATGTCGCCGGCATCGTCGTCGGCGCCGCGCTGACGCCCTGGGCGCTGCTGGTGCCCGCCGCCTATGCGGCGGCGATCACCGTCGGCTCCCTGCCGGCCGGACGGGGTCTGCCGTTCGGCGCCCGGCTGCGGATTCCGCTCGCACTGGCCACCATGCACATGTGCTGGGGCTACGGCTTCCTCACCAGCCCCCGTTCGCTGGCCCGCAAGGTCATCGCCAGCCGCCGCCCGGCCGTGCTCACGGCCGGAGAACCGGCGGCCGGCGACGACGCGGCAAGCCGGCGGGAGACCAGCACCCAGCCGTCCCAGCGCTGACCGGCGCCCGGCCGTACGCCGTTCAGCCGTACTGCCGCTCAGCCGTCCCAGCGGTAGATCGGCTCCACGTCCATGCAGCCCTTGTCGTTGCCGTTCATCGCGTCCGCGTTGTCCGGCACGGTGCCCGCCTTGGGCAGCGTGGCGCCGTAATCCGTGCCCGTTTTCCAGTCCGCGCCTATGGTGACGGTTATCGCCTGCGCGGTGGTCGACGCCTTGACGCCGGTCACCGGGATTCCCAGCGCCTTGGCGACGGCAATGGCGTCGGATTTGCCCTGCGCGCCCCTGGTCGCCGGGTAGACCAGGGTGGTGCCCTGGCTGGGCGCGGCCTGCTTGCTCGCCGTCGCCTGGGTGAAGCCCGCGGTGTGCAGCGTCTGCGCGATGCCGCCGGCCCGGCCGGGGGTCGCCACCCCGGTGTCGGTGCCCGCCGTGCCGTTGACCACGGTGACCGGGATCACGGACGCGGCGCGGGCGGGCGGTCCGGCCGGGGCGGTGGTGGGGGCCGTCGTCGTGGGCGCGGTGGTTGTCGCCGTGCCGTTGGCCTTCATGGCGACGTCGTTGCGCAGCAGTGACCAGATCGTCGCCGCCTCCGGCGCCGGCAGGTAGTGCGCGTTCGGGGCCTGGGGGTCCGCCATGTGCGGCATGGTGAGCATGGTGATGCGGTCCGACGGCACCGTCTTGAGCTGCATGCCCAGGTCGTACAGCTTCTTCGGGGTGCCGATCTCGTCGGAGACCTCGAACGCCGACATCGCGGTGGTGGCGATGTGGTTCAGCCGGGCCGGGTTGCCGAACAGGTTCTGCGTGCGCAGGGTACGGATCAGCGAACTCATGTACATGTGCTGGGCCTTGGCCCGTCCGGCGTCGCTGCCGAACGCGTCCCGGGTGCGCAGCCACTGCAACGCCTGTTGATCCTTGATGACATGGGTGCCCGCGGTCAGCTTCAGGCCGGAGCCGCCGTGCTTGATGTACGCGGTCGGCCGGTCCCACACGCTGTTCTTGACGCACACCTCGACACCGCCGACCACGTCGGCCATCTTCACCACGCCCGCGAAGTCGATCATCAGCCAGTGGTCGATGTAGACGCCGGTGAGGTTCTGCACAGTGGCCAGGGTGCAGCCCGGACCGCCGCGCCCGAGCGAGGCGTTGATGATGTTGTTGGTGGGCGCGTAGACCTGCTTGGTCTTGGGGTCGGTGCACTCGGGTATGTCCACGCGGGTGTCGCGCGGGATGCTCACCACCGACATGTTGCTGCGGTCCGCCGACAGATGGGCGATCATGATGACGTCCGCCCGGGCGCCCTGACTGTCCGCCGCGCCGGCCAGCTTGACGTCGGCCGGGCTGTTCCGGGTGTCGGAGCCCAGGATCAGGATGTTCATCGCGGTGTCGCCCTGGGCGTCCGCCTTCGGCTTGGCCACGTTCGTCTTGCCGCTGACCCGCTCCCCCTTGCGGATCTTGCTCGCCAGGTACTCGTAGTAGCCGTACGCCGCCCCGGCCGTGCCCAGCACCCCCACCGCGGTGGCGATCGCCGTCCACTTCAGGAACCGGCGCCCCCTGCTCGCCTGTCTGCGGCCCTGTTTGCGGCGCGGTCCGCCGCGCCGGTGGCCACCGCCGCCTGTCCCCTCCGGCCGGCGCTGGGCGGGCACGGAGGGCGCGTCCGGCGGCACGGACGCGGCGTCCTCCCGATACGGGCCGGGATCGTACGTGCCGCCGTAACCGGTCCCGCCCATGCCCTCGTCGCGCACGCGACTCCCCTCCCCTGCCCCCCGCCGGCAACCCCTGTCGGTGGCCGTCGATCTTCAAGACGGTTCAGGGGCGTGCACAGTTGCACCGGCGCGGGGAAGGGGCGTGGATCAGCCTGCGCACGCCGTGCTGTCGGCCTGCGACTTCTGCACGCCCTTGGGCAGCGTGGTGGGTATGGCGATGGGGACGCCGGGGCGGGTGTAGTCCTTGCCCAGGGTGAGCGTCATGTATTGCAGCGGCTGGGCGTTCACCGTGCCCAGGTGCAGGGCGGAGGCGGGCAGCCCCATCATCGCCGCCAGGCTGCGGGCCTGGTCGGCCTGGTTGGGCGCGTAGTCCAGCACGGTGTGCGCGATGGGCGTGGGCGCGTTTCCGCCGTTGGCCGAGCGGTTGACGCCCTTGTCGTTCTGCAGCCAGTTGACCATGTCCTGGGCGGCGCCGAAAGTGCCGCTGCCATTGAGCACGGTGACCCGGGTGTCGTGGGGCGTCGCCTTCGGGCCGACCAGCCGCGGGTCGGGCTTGGCGGGCGCCTTGCCGACCGGGGACAGCGGTATGTCGTTCTTGATCATCGCCAGCACCTGCGGCGCCCGCGTCGGGTCGGGCACGACCGTGGCGTGCACCTTCTCGTTCGGGTTGTCCATCACCGGCAGCGTGGTGAACGTGATGTGCTTGGTGTCCACCTTGCCCAGGTCGTTCGCCAGGCTGTTCAGCTTGGTCACGCTGCCGATCGCGGTGTCCACGGTGAGCGCCTTGGTGGCGGCCTCCGCCAGCGTCCACAGCTTCTTCGGATTGCTCAGCGTGCCGCCGGACTTCATCCTGCGGATCAGCGCGCCGAGGAACGCCTGCTGCAGCTTGATCCGGTCCAGGTCGCTCTGGTTCTGCAGCGCGTGCCGGGTGCGCACGAACTCCAGCGCCTGCTCGCCCTCTATGGTGTGCGGCCCGGCGCTCAGGTTCAGGTGCGACTTGGGGTCCACCAGCGGGCGGTTGAGGCACACCGGCACCCCGCCGACCGCCGTGGACAGCGTCTTGACCGCCTCGAAGTTGACCATCATGAAGTGGTCCACCTGGATGCCGGTGAGCTGCTTGACGGTACGCATCGTGCAGCCGGGGTCGCGCCCGTCCTGTCCCAGGCTCTCGTTGAACTTCGGGTAGGTCAGGTGCTTGGGCGAGGCCGGGATCACCTTGATGCTGCCGTTCTTCTGCCGCGTCGGGCAGTCGGGGATCGAGGTGACGATGTCCCGCGGGATGCTCAGCACCGTGGCGTTGCTGCGGTCGGCCGAGACGTGGAACAGGATCGTGGTGTCCGCGTGGCCGATGCTGCCCGCGTCGCCGTACTTGTCGCCCAGGCCCTGCCGGCTGTCGGTGCCGATCACCAGGATGTTCATCGGACCGGAGTGGGTGACGCCCTTGCTGCCGGCGTCGCCCACGTCGACCGTGGTGATGTTGTTGTTGAAGTGCTGGTAGATCAGATAACCGGCCACCGAGGTCACCACGACCACGAAGCCCAGCGATCCCGCGGTCCACGCCAGGATCCGATTGCGCCGCGACATCCGCGGCTTGGCCTTGCGGCGGCTGGGCGGTCCGGCCGGTCCGCCGCGGGTCCCGCCCGGTCCGGCCGCTGCGGTGGTACGGGCCGCCCGCCGGCCCTGCGAACGCGCCGCTGCGCGCGCCTGGGCCCGGCCCCCGGTACGACTGCCGGGGATACGCGGGGTTTCCGTACCGGCGGGGTCGGCCGCCGGGGCTGCGGCGCCGGTCCCGGCGGTGTCGTGCGGCCTGCCCTGCGCGGGGACGCCGGGGGCCGGCGGCTGCGCCTGTTGCCCGGGATCCAGCCGCAATTGGTACGTGCCCGTCGCCGGATCGAGCACCCACTGGTCCGCCGGGTCGATCTCGCCACGGCCTTGCGCGTCCACGGTCCCTCGGGTCCTCCATCCGATCCGGGCTCGGCCGGACGCTCACATTAGCTCATCGTTCTTTGCCGCAGATGTCGCGGTTGGCCGTCGTCCCTCGATACGTGGGAGCGGCCGACGGCGTACCCGAAGGCGTATTCGCCTGCACGCCGGAAGACGTACTGGTGGGCGAACCAGTGGGGCTGGGGGAGTTGGACGAGGCGGAGGAGGTGGGGGAGGCGGACGGCGAACCCGTGGGCGTACCGGAGGCCGTGGGCGTACCGGATGCCGGGGAGCCGGGTGCTGCCGTACCGCCGGCAGCCGATGTCGCGGAGTCGCCGGTCACGTTCACCGGGAGGTCGTCGCGCAGTGCGGTGAACAGCTCGTCGGCGTCCGGCTGGACGAGCTGGTCGCGGTTGCGGTCCTGGACCCAGGGCTCCTCGGGGAGGGTGAGGAAGTGCACGGCGCCGGTGGGTATGCGCTGGATGCTGTGCGCGAGGCCGTACAGCTCGCTGAGCGAGTCCAGGCCCGGGTCGGCGGTGAGTGACGAAGTGGCCGCGTCCAGCACCGGGTAGAGCTTCATCGGGTTGAGCAGGACGCCGTTGCTGCGCACCTTCTTCAGCAGCGAGGCGAGGAAGTCCTGCTGACGGTCCATCCGTCCGGTGTCGCTGCCGTCGCCGATGCTGTAGCGGGCACGCACGTAGCCCAGCGCCTGCTCGCCGTCGAGCTTCTGCCGGCCGGCGGGCAGGTCGAGATGGGCCTTGGCGTCGTGCACCGGCTCGGTCAGGCATACGTCCACGCCGTCGACCGCGTTCACGATCCGCTTGAAGCCGGTGAAGTCCACGATCAGGTGATGGTCGATCCGCACCCCGGTCATGTCCTCCACCGCGCGGATCGTGCAGGCCGCACCGCCGCGTTCGAAGGCCCAGTTGAACTGCTCGAAGCGGGCCGGGACCGGCGAGCCGCCGGGGCTGGTGCAGCTCGGCACGTTCACCATCAGGTCGCGCGGGATGCTCATCGCGGTCGCACTGCGCCGGTCCGCCGCCAGGTGCAGCAGGATCGTGGTGTCCGAGCGCTGCGTGCCGGTGTCCTGGCCGTACTTCTCGTTGCCGTTGCCGCGGTTGTCCGAGCCGATGAGCAGGATGTTCTCGGCGCTGGTCGGCCCCTCGGCCGGGCGGTCCGACGCGTGCACCTTCAACTCGTTCTCGGTGACCGTGTCGGTGGTGATGTTCCCGTTGAGTCGCTGGTACAGGTACCAGGTGCCGCCGGCCAGGACCAGCACCAGCAACGCGGTGACCCCGGCCAGGATGCGCAGCCACCGGAACCGGCGCCGGGGAGGTACGGGAGGCATGTCCGGCGCCGGTTCCGGTGGCTGCGGAGACGTTTCGGCTGCCGTATCGGCCTCTGCCGGCGCGGCCGTTCCGGAGGTGTCATCGGTCGAAGCGGCCGCAGCCCCCTGCTCCGGATCGTTGCGCTCAGGCCCGTCCTGCTCAGGCTCCGCCGGCGTCGTCACGTCGCTGCCCGTCCCCCCGAAGGTCACCGGTCCCCGGGGAGGGCGCCGGCGCGGCCGGGCCCGAATGCCCGTCCGGCACTCGATCAGACTGTCGAAGACGGCCGTTGGTTGCCTGAGCAGGCGAAACGTCCTGTTACGTTCTGTTACGTTTGTGCATTGCCGGGCCGGTGTCGCGCGGCCGGGAAAGCCGGGGTCAGGCCCGGTGCGTGACGCGTTCGGCGGCGACGCGGTTGTCGAGCTGATCGGCCGGCAGCTTGTCCAGGTGCCGACACAGCACCACGGACGCACCGGCGGCCAGCGGTGCCAGCAGGCCCGCTGCCAGGCCTTCCCAGTCGTCGAACGCCAGCCCGGACAGCAGCCGGGCGCCCCGCTCCAGGCCGAGCGCGCCGGCCGATCGCCGGGCCCGGGCCACCACTTCGGCGGCGTCCAGCACCTCGCCGGCCAGTTCCAGCGCGGGGGTGCGCGGCCCGACGGGCGTATACGGAACGAACCTGTCGCCCTGCGTCGGAACCTCGACCGCGTAGTCGGCGAACCCGGCCGGCGGGGTGGGGAACCGCCCGCCCAGCGGGCGCAGCGCCAGCGCCATCCGCTCCCCGCCGCAGGCCCGCGCCTGCTCCAGCGTGTCCGGCCCGCTCGCCACCAGGTCGGCGCCCGCCGGGTCGCCGCCGGGCACGGCCACCACCCCGGTGGAGAAGGCCGCCATCAGCCACACCGCGGTCTGCCAGTGGCCCGGCAGCAGCAGCGCGAGCCGGTCGCCGGGCTGCGCACCCAGTTCGTTCTGGATCAGATTCGAGGTCTTGGCCACCCAATTCGCAAAAGTAGCGACCGACAACTCAACCCGTTCCCCGGTTGCGTCGTCATAGAAAGTGATGAGCGGGCGACCGGGATCACCACGCAGCGCCTCGGCCAGCAGGGCCGTGGGCGTCTGGGCGGTTTCGGCGGAATCGGCAGGTGACGTCACGCCGTCAGGCTACCGGCCGCCGTCCGGCCGTCCCCCGCGCGGGGGACCCGGGGCGTGTTCCGGGCCGACGGGCAGTCAGTTGCCGGTAGACGCTGGTTCGTCGCGCTTTACGGCTTATGCCACTATCTTCCCCATGCGCGCACAGAGCCTGCCGACACTGAGCTTCCCGGCCCAGAGCGCCCGGGACGTCCGCCCCCGCGAGGACCGCGAGGACGGCGTCCAGGCCGAGGGCCGACCGGCTTCCACCGCCCGGCCCGAGCACCGGCCGGCGACCGAGGCGATCCTTCTGGTCGGCGGCAAAGGCACCAGACTACGGCCACTGACCGTGCACACGCCCAAACCGATGGTGCCCGCCGCGGGGGTCCCGTTCCTGACCCACCAGCTGGCCCGCGCCCGGGCCGCGGGCGTGGAGCATGTGGTGCTCGCCACGTCCTACCTGGCCGAGGTGTTCGAGCCCTATTTCGGCGACGGCTCAGAACTCGGGCTGCACCTGGAGTACGTCACCGAGACCGACCCGCTCGGCACCGGCGGCGCCATCCGCAATGTCGCCCACAAGCTGCACTCGGCGCCCGGCGACCCGGTGCTGGTCTTCAACGGCGACATCCTCACCGGCCTGGACATCCGCGCCCTGGTGGCGACCCACCGCAGCACCGGCGCCGACATCTCCCTGCACCTGACCGCGGTCGAGGACCCGCGCGCCTTCGGCCTGGTCCCCACGGATGCGACCGGCAGGGTCACCGCCTTCCTGGAGAAGCCGCAGACGCCCGAGGAGATCGTCACCGACCAGATCAACGCCGGCGCCTATGTCTTCACCCGTTCCGTCATCGACTCGATCCCGGCCGGCCGGCCGGTGTCGGTGGAGCGCGAGACCTTCCCCGACCTCCTCGCGGCCGGCGCCCACCTCCAGGGCATGGTCGACTCCACGTACTGGCTGGATCTGGGCACCCCGCAGGCGTTCGTGCGCGGCTCGGCCGACCTGGTGCTGGGCCGCGCCCCCTCGCCCGCGGTGCCCGGCCGGGGCGGCGAACACCTGGTGCTGCCCGGAGCCATGGTGGCGGAGGACGCCAAGCTGTCCGGCGGCAGCGCCGTCTCGTCGGGCGCCCGCGTCGACTCCGGTGCCCGGATCGAGGGCAGCGCGGTGCTGACCGGCGCGCACATCGAGTCCGGCGCGGTGATCAAGAACTCCCTGGTCGGCGAGGGCGCCCGGATCGGCGCCCGCACGATCCTCGACGGCGTCGTCGTCGGCGACCACGCGCACGTGGGCCCGGACAACGAACTGCTCACCGGGGTCCGCGTCTGGTGCGGCGCCCACGTCGAGGCAGGGTCGATCAGGTTCTCCTCCGATCAGTAGGGCGCGGCAGTAGGAGGCGGTTCGCTCCGGATACGGCGCCCTGGTCGGACCGTGGTTCGACGGCGGCCCGGCCGGTACGAGTGCGGGGCGATTCGTGGCCGGGCCCGTACGGCGGCCGGTACGGGGCCGGCTGCGGCCCGGGCGGCGCCGCGCGGGCGGCGACGGGAAGCGATCCGCAGCGCCGGAACGGGCGCGGGGCGATTCCGCGGACCGGCCTCGTACGGACGGTACGGGCCCGATATACCGGCTCGGGGCGCCGGAGCCGGGCTGCGGCGCCCCGGGTACCCTCGGCGGGTGCCTCCCATCCCCGCGAGCCGCATCGGCGGCACGGCTCCCGCGCTGTCGCGCACCTGGGTGCCCGACGGCCCGCTGGACGTGATGCTGACCGTGTCGCCGTTGCGCCGCGGCGGGGGCGACCCGTCCTTCCGGGTCACCCCCGACGGCGCGGTCTGGCGGGCCAGCCGTACGCCGCAGGGCCCGGCCACACTGCGGATCACCGGCAGCCCGGCGGCCCTCGAGGGGCACGCCTGGGGCCCGGGGGCGCAGTGGCTGCTCGACGCCATGCCGGGGCTTCTGGGCGCGGACGACGACCCGTCCGCGTTCGTGCCGCGCCACCGGCTGGTGCACGCCGCGCATCGGCGCCATCCCGGGCTGCGGCTGACCCGTACCGGGCTGGTGCTGGAGGCCCTGATCCCGTCGATTCTGGAGCAGAAGGTCACCACCACTGAGGCGTACCGCGCCTGGCGGCTGCTGCTGTTCCAGCACGGCGAACCCGCGCCCGGCCCGGCGCCCAGGATGCGGGTGATGCCCGACGTGCGCGGCTGGGCCCTGGTGCCGTCCTGGGACTGGCACTGCGCGGGCGTGGACGACAAGCGGGCCAGTACGGTCATGCGAGCGGTACGGGTCGGAGCGCGGCTGGACGCGCTGGCCGCCATGGACGCGGTCGAGGCCGCGCGGCGGCTGCAGACCCTGCCCGGCATCGGGCCGTGGACCGCCGCCGAGACCGTGCAGCGCAGCCATGGCGCCCCGGACGCGGTGACCGTCGGCGACCTCCACCTGCCGCACCGGATCGGCTACGCCCTCACCGGCGCCCGCCGCAGCGACGACGCCACCATGCTCGGCCTGCTCGCCCCCTACCCGGGCCAGCGGCACCGGGCGACCCGCCTGATCTGCCTCCAGTCCGCGGCCCCGCCCCGCCGCGGCCCCCGCCTGGCGCCGAACCCGCCGACCCGGCACGCGTAACCCCGGCGCTCAGGGTGCGCGGGACTTACCGGCCGGGGTACGCACAAAACCCCGCCTGTACGACGGCCCGTGGGCGATGCCCCCGCCTGCCGAACCTGCCGAACCTGCCGACCCGGCCCGCGTAGGCCCTGGCGCCCGGGTGCGCGGGCCTCACCGGGCGGGGTACGCCCAGAACTCCACCCCTACGCCCCGCTCTCGGGCCCGAATCCGCCGCCTAGCGCACGGCCACGAACTCCCCGGGGTCGCGCGGCGGGCGCGCGGTGGGCGGCGCGGCCGGGCGGCCGACGGCGACCGTGCCCATGGGGTCCCAGGACGCCGGCAGGTCCAGCACCTCGCGCACCACGTCCCGGCAGAACATGGTGGAGGACACCCAGGCCGAGCCGAGTTGTTCGCCGGCCAGCGCGATCAGCAGGTTCTGCACGCCCGCGCCCATGGCGACGACGAACATCTCGCGCTCGGCCGCGCCCCGGCGTTGGTCCGGGTACGGGTGCGCCCCGTCCGCGACCAGGCAGGGCACCACCAGATAGGGCGCCTTGCGCAGCACGTCGCCGCGCCGCAGCCGCTTGGCGATGCTCTCCTCGGAGAAGCCGTCGGCGCGCAGGTCCGCCGCCCAGGCGTCGCGCATGGCGTCCAGCAGCCGTACCCGCGTCTGCGGCGACTCCACCAGGACGAAGCGCCATGGCGTCGTGTGGTGCGGCGCGGGCGCGGTCACCGCGAGCGCGACCGCCCTGCGGACGGCCTCCGGATCGACCGGCTCGTCGGTGAACTCCCGTACGGTGCGCCGCAGCGCCACCGCCTCCCGTACCGCCTCGGAGGTGCCGAGCCGGAACATGTCGTCGGCGGCCCGCCGTACCAGCGCCCTGGCGCCCGGGTCGGCGGCGTCGGGGTCCGCGGCGTTTTCCGCGTCCTGGGACGCGGGAATGCCGTCGTTCGGGTCCGTCACCCGCGGCCGGGCGGCGGTCAGCACCAGCGAGCCCAGGCCCCGTACCACCGCGACCGGCAGTCCGGACGCCTTGCCCTTCACCAGGTCGCCGGCGGCGGCCAGTTCGTCGGCGAGGGCGGTCACGGTGGCGTTCAGCTCATTGCCGTGGGTGTCCTGGCCGCCCCTCAGGTCCTCCAGCACGCGCACCCCGGCGGCGCCGATCGCGACGTCGGTCAGGCCCTCCCGCCAGGGGCGGCCGAAGGTGTCGGTGACCAGGACGCCGACCCGTACCCCGAGGGCGTCGCGCAGGCCGTCGCGGATCCGCCGGGCCGAGGCGTCGGAGTCCTCGGGCAGCAGCAGGACGGTGCCGGCCGGGGTGTTGGAGGCGTCCACGCCGGCCGCGGCCATCACGAAGCCGTGCCGGGTCTCCACGATCCGGGTCCGGCCGCGCCGGGCGACCAGCCGTACCGTCTCGGCGTCTATGGCGGCCTCGCGGTCGTCGGCGCGCACCAGCCGGCCCTCCGCCTTGCTGACCACCTTGGAGGTGACCAGCAGCACGTCCCCGTCGGCGAGTTCGACTCCGGTGGCGGCGATCAGCTTGGCCAGGTCCGCGCCGGGCGCCACCTCGCCGATGCCGGGGACGGCGAACACCTCGTAGCGCGGCGCCGCGCTCATGCCCGTACCTCCTCGGCCAGCGTCAGCGCCTCGCGGGCCATCCGGGTGGTGGCGTCGAGGTCCGCCATGAGCAGCGGCACCGCACGGCAGCGGATGCCGGCCGCCTCGACCTCCTCGACCGCGCCGGCGTCCACGGTGTCCACCAGCCAGCCGTCCAGCAGCCCGGAGCCGTAGTGCGCGGCCACCGCGGCGGCGGTGGACTCCACGCCCACGGCCGCGAGCACCTTGTCGGCCATGCCGCGCACCGGCGAGCCGCCGATGATCGGCGACAGGCCCACCACCGGCACCCCGGCCTCGGCGATGGCCTCCCGGACGCCGGGCACCGCCAGGATGGTGCCGACGCTGACCACCGGGTTGGACGGCGGGAAGAGGATCACGTCGGCCTCGGCGATCGCCTCCAGCACCCCGGGCGCGGGCTTGGCGCCCTCGGCGCCGACCGGCACCACCGCGTGGGCCGGCACCGAGGCGCGCAGCCGCACCCAGTACTCCTGGAAGTGCACCGCCTTGCGCGTGCCGTCCAGCTCCACCAGGACGTGCGTCTCGACCCGGTCGTCCGACATCGGGATCAGCCGCACCCCGGGCTTCCAGCGGGCGCACAGCGCCTCGGTGACGGCGCTGAGCGGATAACCGGCGCCCAGCATCTGGGTACGGACGATGTGGGTGGCGAAGTCGCGGTCGCCCAGGCCGAACCACTCCGGCCCGACACCGTAGGCGGCCAGCTCCTCCTTGACGGCGAACGTCTCGTCGGCCCGGCCCCAGCCCTGCTCCTCGTGGATGCCGCCGCCGAGGGTGTACATGACGGTGTCGAGGTCCGGGCAGACCTTCAGCCCGAACAGATGAATGTCGTCTCCGGTGTTGCCGATGACGGTGATGTCCGCCGCCGGCTCCGCTGCCTTCAGGCCGCGCAGAAAGCGCGCCCCGCCGATTCCTCCGGCCAGAACCACGATTCGCATGGACCCCAGTCTGTCAGCCCGCCGCGGCGGCCCGGACGCTTCGGGACGGTTACCGGCCCGCGGGGGCCGCGCAGGCGCGCGGGCCGGCGGCGTACGGCGTCATCTCGGTCAGCCCCGGGAAGTACACGTGCAGGCTGACGGCGGGCTCCAGGGAGTCGTTGACCACCTCGTGCACATATCCGGGGGCGAAGGCGCGCTGCGTCCCGGGCACCAGGGAGCGGCGGGCCTCGCCGGCGGCGGTCAGGGCGCGCTCGTGCAACTCGCCGTCCAGTACGGTCAGCACACCGCAGGAGCCGCCGTGGTCGTGCAGGCCGGTGCCCTGGCCGGCCAGCCAGCTCAGCAGCCACACCTCGTAGCCGGGGCCGGTGCGCATCCGGGCGTACCAGCGGGTGGTGGCGTCGTAGCGCACCAGCGGGGCCCAGCTCGCCCGGTCGGCGGCGACGGCGCGCGCGAGCCCGGCGAATTCCGCGACCGTGGCGGGGTGTTGCGGCACCGGGGGGAGCAGGTGGGGCAGGGCGAGCGGGTCACCGGCGACAGAGATGTCGGAGTACATGGGTGGCGTGTTCCTCGTCAGGAGCGTGCATCGGATCGCGGGTCCCGGACCGGGCGGCGCAGAGGCGTCGGGAAAGCAGAGGCGTCGGGAAAGCAGAGGCGTCGGGAAAGCAGAGGCGTCGGGAAAGGTGACGCGCGGCGGCGCGACGGTCGCGGGGGAGCGGCGGCGCCGGGACCGAGCGGACCCGGCCGGGGGCTCTGCGGTTCAGCGACAGCGACAGGAACAACAACAACAGCGCGCGAGCAGGGCGCGGCGGGACTCGCGGTGGCGGGTCCGGGCGGGCGCGTGCGGCTCGGCGGTCATGCGGACCAGCAGACCCGGCGCGGTGGCCGGTTGTCAACTTCACGGCCGGCCCGCCGACGACGTTCACCTGATCCGGGAAGGTCGGGCACCGAAAGGTTTGCGCCACCAGTTATGGGGACAGGTGGTGCTGCATCCGTGCGGATCCCATGGAGATCGGCGGAAACCGTACCTGGTCCGGGAGTACCTGCCGCTTCGGTGGCGTTGTGCTTCCGTGACCGAACTGTGATCCACAACGCTTCGCCCGGCCGGGCGGAACGCGGCGCTCGGCCGCGGCGTCTGACGGAGTGTGGGCGGTGGACCAGCCGGGCCAGGGTCGGCGGATACGGGCTTTCGGGCCGATATCAACACTTTCCGTCACCCCTTGGTTCAGCGGAGTGAATAACGGGCTCAATAGCAGAACTCGGCTTGACTGGCCCGGATCGGCACACTTGTAATTTCACTCGTGTCGTTCAGCCGCACATGCATGGTGACGGCCGCATCACGGGGAAGCACGACAGACGAGGGGCGCGCATGACCGAGCAGTTCCAGCTGCTGCTGGCCGAAGAAGCGGACGAGGAACTCGGCTGGCAGGAGCGCGCGCTGTGTGCGCAGACCGACCCCGAGTCTTTCTTCCCCGAAAAGGGCGGTTCCACGCGCGAGGCGAAGAAGGTCTGCCTCGCCTGTGAAGTCCGCTCCGACTGCCTCGAATACGCCCTGGCCAACGACGAGCGCTTCGGCATCTGGGGCGGCCTGTCCGAGCGGGAGCGCCGCCGGCTGAAGAAGGGCGTGGTCTGACAGGACGTCGACCGTCGGTGACCCGGCGGTGGTTCGACGGCGGTCCGGCCGACCGCCCGGCGCACCCGCGCCCGCCCTGCTGAGGGCGCTGCCGACGGGTGTACCGGTGCCGGGCCGTCGTCGGCCCGCCCGCCCGCGTCGCCGGCGCGATCCGCCCCTGTTCGTCGCGTGCATCCGACTCGTCCCTGCTTGTACCTACTTGTCCCTGACTGTCCACAAGTTGTCCACAGACCCCGGCGGCCGGACGGGCGTGAGCCGTTAGTGTGGGGGGCCGTCCGAGACGCAGGAACCCGCGGGCAGCGGGAGCGAGCGTCGTACCGCAGTCCAGCGAACCGGGGCCCGAACCTCGATGTCCGTGAACAGCCCAGCACCGGCCGCCAGCCCGGCCGGCGTCCCAGAGTTTCCGCGCCACGTCGTCACCGCCGTGCTGGTCGCGCACGACGGCGCGCGCTGGCTGCCCAGAGCGCTCGAGGGGCTGCTCGCCCAGGAACGCCCGGTCCAGGACGTGATCGCCGCCGACACCGGCAGCGGCGACGACTCCGCCCGGCTGCTCTCCGAGTCCCTCGGGGACCAGCGAGTGCTGCACCTGGCCCGCCGCACCGGCTTCGGCGCCGCGGTCGAGGAAGCCGCGCGCGCCGCCGCCCCGGTGACCGCCGAGCAGCTCCCGTATCTGCGCGCCCGCACCAGCGGCGGCTGGGACCCTGTCACCCGCACCTGGGACGACGGGGACCCGGCCGCCGAGGCGGAGCCGCCGCACGGCGAGCCCGTGCAGTGGCTGTGGCTGCTGCACGACGACTGCGAGCCCGACCCCGGCGCGCTCGCCGCCCTGCTGCGCGTCGCCGACTCCTCGCCGTCCGCCGCGATCGTCGGACCCAAGCTGCGGAGCTGGTACGACCGCAGGCAACTGCTCGAAGTCGGCGTCAGCATCGCCCGCAGCGGCCGCCGCTGGACCGGGCTGGAGCGCCGCGAGCAGGACCAGGGCCAGCACGACCAGGTACGGCAGGTGCTGTCGGTCTCCTCCGCGGGCATGTTGGTGCGCCGCGACGTGTGGGAGCAGCTCGGCGGCTTCGACCGCCGGCTGCCGCTGATGCGCGACGACGTCGACTTCTGCTGGCGCGCCCAGGCCGCCGGCCACACCGTGCTGATCGCGCCCGACGCGGTGCTGCGGCACGCCGAGGCCGCCTCCCGGGAGCGCCGCCCGGTGGACTGCGCCGGCCGCTCCGCGGTCAACCCGCACCGGGTCGACAAGGCCGGCGCCGTGTACACCCTGCTGGTCAACACCCGCGGCCCCCTGCTGCCGTACGTGGCGCTGCGCATCGTCGTCGGCACCATGCTGCGCACCCTCGCCTACCTGGTGGGCAAGGTGCCCGGCCAGGCCGTCGACGAGATCGTCGGCCTGCTCGGCGTGCTGCTGCGGCCCGGCCGCATCCTGAGCGCCCGGCACCGGCGCGGCCGCGGCGCCGTGCCGCCCTCCGAACTGCGCCCACTGTTCCCGCCGCCCGGCGCCACCGTCCGCGCCACCGTCGACCAGGTGGTCAGCAACTTCTCCGGCCGCGCCGACGCCGCCACCGCCGCGGCCGGCCGGCACGGCGGCGCGGTCGAGTCCGGCCCCGGTGACGAGGACGGCGACTTCCTGGAGGTCGAGCAGTTCGCCCGGCTCAAGCGGATCGCCCGCAAGCCCGGGCCGGTGCTGTTCGCCGTGCTGCTGCTCGTCTCCCTCGCCGCCTGCCGCTCACTGCTGGGCGGCGGCACCCTGTCCGGCGGCGCCCTGCTGCCAGCCGACCCCGGCGCCTCCGACCTGTGGCGCAGCTACGCCGGCTCCTGGCACGCGCTCGGCACCGGCGGCACCCAGGCCGCACCGCCCTACCTCGCGGTCCTGGCGCTGCTCGCCACCGTGCTGTTCGGCTCCACCGGGCTGACGCTCACTCTCTTCCTGGTCGCCTCCGTGCCGCTGGCCGGTGTCGCCGCCTACTTCGCCTCCCGGCCGCTGGTGGAATCCCGGCTGCTGCGCGCCTGGGCGTCGGTCGCCTACGCCTTCCTGCCCGCCGCCACCGGCGCGCTCGCCTCCGGCCGGCTGGGCACCGCGATGCTGGCCATCCTGCTGCCGCTCATGGCCCGCGCCGCCGTCGCCATGGCCGGGCTCCAGCTCAGCGACGCCGCGATCGAGCGCGGCGCCCGTCCCGGCTGGCGCGCCGCCTGGGCGCTGGCCCTGATGCTGACCTTCACCACCGCCTTCACCCCGGTGACCTGGCCCATCGCCTTGGTGCTCGCCGCGGGCACGCTGGCCTGGCGGCTGGTGCGCGGTCAGCGGCAGCTCCTGGTCCCGCACCTGCTGCGGTTCGCCGCGCTGCTGGTCACCCCGATGGTGCTGCTCGCCCCCTGGTCGCTGACCCTGCTCTCCCACCCGGGCCGGCTGCTGCACCAGGCCGGGCTGCCGTACGCCACCAAGAGCGCGTCGGGCCTGCACCTGCTGCTGCTCAGCCCCGGCGGCCCCAAGGGGTCCGGCGGCCTGCTGCTGATCGGCGTGGTGCTGGCCGCACTGGCCGCCCTCATGCGCGGCACCCGGCGCACCGCGATCCTCGCCGCCTGGGCCGTCGCCGCGACCGGCCTGCTGTTCGCCGCGATCGAGAACCACTCGGACTGGGCCGGCCCCGCCACCCTCGTCTACGGCCTTGCGCTGCTCTCCGCCGCCACCATCGGCGCGGAGGGCGCCAACGAGCGCATCGCCGCCAGCGGTTTCGGCTGGCGCCAGCCGGTCGCCGGCCTCATCGCGGTGGCCGCCGTGGCCGCCCCGCTGCTGGCCGCCTTCACCTGGGTCGCCGACGGCGCCAAGGGCCCGATCCGGCGCGGCGACCCGCAGCAGGTGCCGGCCTTCGTCGCCGAGGAGGCCACCACCCGCGACCAGCCCCGCACCCTGGTGCTCGACGGCACCCCCGGCCAGGTCACCTACGCCCTGGTCCGCGGCTCCGGCGCCCGGCTCGGCGACGCGGAACTGGCCGCCGAGGCCGGCGACGACCCCGGCCTGGACTCGGTCGTCGCCAACCTGGTCGCGGGTTCCGGCGCCGACCAGGGCAGCCGCCTGGCCGGCTACGCGGTGCGGTACGTACTCGCGCAGAAGGGCGCGCCGCGCTCCTTCGGCCGCGTTTTGGACAGCACCCCGGGGCTGTCCCGGGTCAGTCAGGCCGATGGCAGCGAACTGTGGCGGGTGGACACCCCGGTGTCCCGGATGACCATCACCAGCAAGGGCGCCCTGCCGGTGAACGTCGCCTCCGGCAAGGTCGAGGCGCACACCACCGTGCCGGCCGGCCCCGACGGCCGCGTCCTGCGGCTCGCCGACTCCGTCGCCTCCGGGTGGCGCGCCACGCTCGACGGCAAGGCGCTCACCCCCACCACCGTGGACGGCTGGGCCCAGGGCTTCGAACTCCCGGCGTCCGGCGGTCACCTGGACGTCAGCTACTCCGAGCCGGTCGCCCACACCGGCTGGCTCGGCGCCCAGGCCTTCCTGCTGCTCGTCGTGGTCGTGCTCGCTCTGCCCGGCCGGCGCCGCGAGATCGACGACGACCTGCCCGACGCCGAGGGCGCGGCGGAGATCCCCGCCCAGGCCTCCGGCGAGGGCCGCCGCGCCCGCCGCCTCCAGGCCGCGGCCCAGGCCGCCGCCGCTCCCGAGGAGCCGGCCCCCGCACCGCAGCCGGGCGCAGAACCGTACGGAGAGCAGTACGGACAGGCCGCCGCCGAGGCGTACGAGCAGCAGGGCACGGAGCCCTACCAGCAGCCGGGCGACGAGCCGTACGAGCACACCGGCGGCGACTCGTACGAGCAGCCGGGTTACGACCCCTACGGCGCACCGGCCGGCGAGGGCGGCGGCTACGGCTACCAGGAGCCGGCCTATGCCGGCGGCGAGCCGGGCTACGGCGGGGGATACCCGGCGGAGCAAGGCGGATACGAGCAGCAGGGCTACGGCGACGAATACGGCTACGCGCCGCCCCGGCCGGGCTACGACCCCTATGGCGCGGACCAGGGGTACGGCGAGGGCTACGGCCCCGGCCAGGGTTACGGCGAGCAGCCCGAGGGCGCACCCGGCGCACCCGGTTACCCGGGCGAGGGCTACGGGGAGCCGCCCGCGTACGCCGACCCCGCCTCGTACTACGCACAGGGCGACCAGCAGCGCCGTGACGGGAGCGACCACCAGTGAACCGCAGCACCATCTCCCTGGCCGGCGCGGTCGCCGTGCTCCTCGCCCTGACCGGCGTGGCCACGCTGACCGGCGGGAAGTCGCAGGCCACCCCGGCGGCCGCCGCCGAGCGGCTGCCGGTGCAGCGCAGCAGCCTGCTGTGCCCGGCACCGTCCTCCTCGGACTTCGCGACCACCACATACACCTCGTTCACGCCGCAGGGGACGCCGGACGCGTCGGGAGCGGGCGCCGATTCGGGTTCCGGCTCCGGCACGTCGGACTCCGGCGCCACGGGCGCGGGGTCGGCGCGGCTCGTGCCCGCCACCTCCAACGGCAAGCCGCTCGCGCCGCTCACCCAGCCCGGCAAACCCGCCACGTACACCAACGGCCGCACCGACGCGCCCGCACTGATCGGTACCGCGGACGGCGCCATGGCGCCGGGCTGGACGGCGCAGCAGACCACCGTCGTCAGCAGCGGCACCACCCACGCCCTGCTGGGCCTGTCCTGCCTGACCCCGGACAGCGAGTTCTGGTTCCCCGGCGCCAGCACCGCCGACGGCCGCACCGACTACCTGCACCTGGTCAACCCCGACGACACCCCGGCGGTCGTCGACGTCGAGCTGTACGGCAAGGACGGCCAGCTCAAGGCGTCCACCGGCGACGGGATGACAGTCGCCGGGCACAGCGCCGATCCGGTGCTGCTGTCCACCCTGGTCGCGGACAAGCTGCCCGACCTGACCGTGCACGTCGTGGCCCGCAGCGGCCGGATCGGCGCCGCGCTCCAGGCCACCGACGCCAAGCTCGGCGCCGACTGGCTGCCCCCGGCCGCCCAGCCGGGTACCACCCTCGTGATGCCGGGCATCCCCGCCGACGCCACCGATGTGCGGCTGACCGTCTTCACCACCGGCTCCGACGACGCCGACCTGACGCTGAAGCTCGCCACATCGAGCGGCTCCATCACCCCCGCCGGCCACGAGACGCTGCACGCCAAGGCCGGGATGACCACCGCCGTCGATCTCGCGGACGTCACCAAGGGCGACGCGGGCTCGCTGATCATCGGCTCCAGCACCGTGCACTCCCCTGTGCCGGTGGTGGCCGCGCTGCAGATCACCCGCGGCAAGTCCGGCAACCGGGAGATGGCATTCCTGCCCGCCACCGCGCCGATCGACACCCGGGCGACGGTCGCGGACAACCGCGCCAAGGGCTCCACCCTGGCGCTGACCGCCACCGGTCACGACGCCAGCGTGAAGATCACCGCGTCGGCCGGCTCCACCGGCGGCACCGCGGTGAGCAGGACGGTCACCGTCAAGGCCGGCACCACCCTGGCCGCCGCGCCCCCGGTGCCCTCGGGCCTGGGAGGCACATATGCCGTGACCGTCGAGCCGGTGTCCGGCGGCCCGGTCTACGCCTCGCGCACCCTGGCCCTGCCGCAGAACGGCGTGCCCATGTTCACCGTCCAGCCCATGCCGGACGACCAGGGACTGGTGGAGGTGCCCAAGGCGGGGTCGGACCTGCGGATACTCGACCGCTGAGGGGGCCGGCGCGCGGGGCGTGAAAGCGGTGAGCCCGAGGCGTGGATCCGGGGCGTGGATCCGAGGCGTGAACCCGGGGGCGTGAAGGCGCCCGGCACACCGGCCCGCCCGCCGCCCCGCCGCTCGCCCTCGGGCGCAACGGCCGGGCGCGATGGCCAGGCGTAGGCAGCCGGCCCCGCGCTCGGCGTCAGTCCTCGCCGTACTTGGGATCCACGTTCTCCGGCGAGAGCCCCAGCAACTCGGCGACCTGCTCGACCACCACCTCGTGGACCAGCAGCGCCCGCTCGTCCCGGCTCTTGGCGCGGATCTCCACCGGCCGCCGGTAGATCACGATCCGGCTCGGCCGGTCCTTGGCCGCCCCGATCAGCCGGCCCAGCGGCACCGCGGTGCCGTCCGAGGCCGGGCCGTCCTGCGGCCAGGGGACCTCCTGCACGGCGAACTCGACGTCGGCCAGTTGCGGCCAGCGCCGCTCCAGCCGGTCGGCCGCGTCCCGCACCAGATCGTCGAAGGCGTCCGCGCGGCTGAGCGCCAGCGGCACCTGCGGGGGCGCGATCGGCCCGCGCATGCCGCGCCCGTGACGGTCGCGGTGACGCGGTCGCGGCGCCGGAGGGATCGGAAGCGAGCTGTCCATCATCGAGAGCGTAGCCCCCGCCGACCAGCCGACACAGCAGGACAGCTTGCGCTCCTCACCGAAAGGGCGAACCTGGCCCGCCACGCGCCCCCGGCGCCCCGGCGAGAACGTGTTCCGGCCACCGAGGTGACGCATATGCGCCACCTGGCGAACGGACCCGCCACGCGCCCCGGCCCCGCCGGACCGTCGCGCTCGGTGACGCGCCACGCGGCCGCGTACCGTACCCGCAGGTCAGTCGCAGCACCGCGGAGCGACCCCTTCCGGTGGGTGACATACGACACGACAGGGTGACCTGCCGGAGAGTCGTCGCGGCCCGCTCAAGAGTGCGGTACCGTCCAACCTCGTGAGCCCTGTACGTCGCTGTTCGCGAACCGCCTGCGGCCGACCCGCCGTCGCGACGCTGACGTACGTCTACGCGGATTCCACCGCCGTCCTCGGCCCGCTGGCCACCTACGCCGAGCCGCACTGCTACGACCTGTGCTCGGAGCACTCCGAGCGGTTGACGGCGCCCCGCGGCTGGGAAGTGGTCCGCCTGGCCACCGACAACGGCCCGGTGCGGCCCAGCGGCGACGACCTGGAAGCGCTTGCCAACGCCGTCCGCGAGGCGGCCCGCCCGCAGGACCGCGGCCAGGGCGGCGCCCGCGACATCGACCCGCTCGAGGTCGCGCGGCGCGGACACCTGAGGGTGCTGAGGTCCCCCGAGTCGTAGCCGGTCGTTGGATAGGTTGGGCCCCGGCACCGCCGTACCGGCAGCCAGCCCCCGACGCGCTTCGAGTCGCCCCCGGCTCGTTCGACATGTTCAACAGAGGTGTGCAGTGGCCGATTTGTCGCAGATCGTCAAGGCTTACGACGTACGCGGCGTCGTACCCGACCAGTGGGACGAGTCGCTCGCCGAGATCTTCGGCGCCGCCTTCGCCACCGTCACCGACGCCGAGGCCGTCGTGATCGGGTACGACATGCGGCCCTCCTCGCCCGGTCTGGCCGGCGCCTTCGCGCGCGGCGTGACCTCGCGGGGGGCCGACGTGACCGTGATCGGCCTGTGCTCCACCGACGAGCTGTACTTCGCCAGCGGCCACCTGGGGCTGCCCGGCGCCATGTTCACCGCCAGCCACAACCCGGCCCGCTACAACGGCATCAAGCTGTGCCGGGCCGGCGCCGCGCCCGTCGGCCAGGACACCGGGCTCGCCGACATCCGGGCGCTGGCCGAGAAGTGGACCGAGACCGGCGTCCCGGCCTCCGGCGCCGTCCCCGGCACGGTCACGGCGCGCGACGTGCTCGGCGACTACGCGGGCTACCTGCGCTCCCTGGTCGACCTGGCGGGCATCCGGCCGCTGAAGGTGGTCGTCGACGCGGGCAACGGCATGGGCGGCCACACCGTGCCCACCGTCCTGGCCGGCCTGCCGGTCGACCTCGTGCCGATGTACTTCGAGCTCGACGGCACCTTCCCCAACCACGAGGCCAACCCGCTCGACCCGAAGAACCTGGTCGACCTCCAGGCCGAGGTCCGCCGCACCGGCGCCGACATCGGACTGGCCTTCGACGGCGACGCCGACCGCTGCTTCGCCGTGGACGAGCGCGGCGAGCCGGTCTCGCCCTCCGCCGTGACCGCCCTGGTCGCCACCCGCGAACTGGCCCGGCACCCCGGTGGCGTCATCATCCACAACCTGATCACCTCCCGCTCGGTGCCCGAGATCGTCGCCGAGCACGGCGGCACCACCGTGCGCACCCGCGTCGGGCACTCCTTCATCAAGCAGGAGATGGCCGCCACCGGCGCCGTCTTCGGCGGCGAGCACTCCGCGCACTACTACTTCCGCGAGTTCTGGAACGCCGACACCGGCATGCTCGCCGCCCTGCACCTGCTCGCCGCGCTCGGCGCCCAGCCGCGCCCGCTCTCGGAGCTGGTCGCCGACTACGACCGCTACGCCGCCTCCGGCGAGATCAACAGCACTGTCGCCGACCAGGCGGAACGCACCACCGCCGTACGCGCTGCGTTCGCCGGCCGCGAGGGCGTCGGCTTCGACACCCTCGACGGGCTCACCGTCACCGGCCCCGACTGGTGGTTCAACCTGCGCCCCTCCAACACCGAACCGCTGCTGCGGCTGAACGTCGAGGCCCGCGACGCCGCCACTGTCGCCCTCCTCCGGGACGAGGTCCTCGCCATCGTGCGGGCCTGAGGCCGGCCGCGCTCGGCCCACGCGACCGGTCCGCAGGCCCTACGGATACGGCCGCGGCCGGTTGCGGTACGCAGCTTCCCCGTACCGGCCGGCCCGGTACGGAGCGCGGTGACCGGCCGGTACGGGCCCGGGGGCGCGGGATCGTGCCCCCGGAAGCGCGGCGATAGGCTGAGGGCACGCAGGGCCGGTCACCGGTCCGGCCCACCCGACGCCTCCCGGTCACCGGCCGGCCGCCGGCCGGTGCCACGGCCGTGGTGGCCGTGGCCGCAGGCGCCCGCCGAGACCCGCCCGGAGGACACCGTCATGCCGCTCGTCGAACCCAGCCTGCTGGAGATCCTCGCCTGCCCGGCCTGCCACGCCCCGTTGCGCGAGGACGCGGACGCGAGCGAACTCGTGTGCACCTCCGACACCTGCGGCCTGGCCTACCCGGTGCGCGACGAGATCCCCGTACTGCTCGTCGACGAGGCCCGCCGCCCCACCGCCTGACCCGCAGCCCTACTGCTCTGCCTGGACCAGCTCCACCGCCGTACCCGGTCCCGCCGTACCCGGGACCGATCCGCGTCCGACCGGGAGGTCGTGTTGTTCGACGAGTCGCTGCTGGAGGACCCGGAAGCGCTGGGCCGCGCCGACTCCCACGGGCTGCTGCGCGCGGTGGCCGCCGCCGGCGCCAGAGTCCGCAACGCGCTCCGGCTCGCCGAGGAAGCCGGCATCACCGCCCTGCGCCCGGACGGCCGCCCCCGCGCCATCCTGGTCGCCGGCACCGGTACGGAAACCGCCGCCGTCGCCGACCTGCTGGCCGCACTCACCGCCGGCAGCTGCCCGGTGGAACACATGCGGCCCACCGGGTCCAACCCGCGGCAGCTGCGCTGGGCCCTGCCCGGCTGGGCCGGCCCGCTCGACCTGCTGCTCCTGCTCAGCCCCCGGGGCACCGAGGAGGGCCTGACCGACCTGGTCGAACAGGCCTACCGCCGCGGCTGCAGCGCCGTCGCCGTCACCCCCCTGCGCACCCCGCTCGCCGAAGCGCTGGAACAGGTCCGCGGCATGGCCCTGCCCTTCGCCGTCCCCGGCGCCGCCGGCAGCGACCTGGCCGACCCCGCCGACGACACCGGCGCCCTGTGGGCGCTGCTCACCCCGCTGCTCGCCCTCCTGGACCGGATAGGCCTGATCAGCGCGTCGGCCGAGGCACTCCATGCCGTCGCCGACCGGCTGGACGACGTCGCCACCCGCTGCGGGCCCGCCGTCCCCACCTACACCAACCCGGCCAAGACCCTCGCGGCCGAACTCGAGGATTCCCTGCCCCTGCTGTGGAGCCAGGGCCGGATCGCCGCGGCCGGCGCCCGCCGTTTCGCCGCGGTCCTGGCCACCCGGGCCGGTCGGCCCGCGCTCACCGCCGAACTGCCCACCGCGCTCACCCTGCACGGCACCCTCCAGTCCTCCGCCGCGGCCCTGGCCGCCGACCCCGACGACTTCTTCCGCGACCGTGTGGAGGACCCGGGCGGACTGCGGCTGCGCGTCGTGCTGGTCCAGGAGGCCCCTGACCAGCCGGCCTCCGCCGTGCCCGCCGCCCGCGAACAGGCCTACGCCCACGACACCCCGCTCAGCGAGGTCTCCGCCGACGGCGGCACTCCGCTCGACACCGCGGCCGAATTGCTCGCCCTGACGGATTTCGCCGCCATTTACCTGGCCGTCGCTTCGACCGAGAGACCATGACCGGCATGAACCGCCTCACCAACACCGTCCGGCCCTACGCCTGGGGCTCCACCACCGCCATCCCCGAGCTCCTCGGCACGGCGCCGACCGGCGAACCCCAGGCCGAACTGTGGATGGGCGCCCACCCCGGCGCGCCCTCCCGCATCGACCGCGGCGCCGGCCCGATCGCCCTCGACGCCGTCATCGACGCCGACCCGGTCGCCGAACTCGGTGAGGCCACCGTCAAACGCTTCGGCCCCCGCCTGCCCTTCCTCCTCAAGGTGCTGGCCGCCGCCGCACCGCTGTCCGTCCAGGTCCACCCCGACCTCGCCCAAGCCAAGGCCGGCTTCGCCGACGAGGAGGCGCGCGGCATCCCCCTCGACGCGCCGCACCGCAACTACAAGGACCCCAACCACAAGCCCGAGATGATCGTGGCCCTGTCCCCGTTCGAGGGACTGTGCGGCTTCCGGCGCCCCACCGAGGCCGCCGACCTCCTCGACGCCCTCGGCGTCGGCGCCCTCGCGCCCTACGCCGACATCCTGCGCGCCCACCCCGAGGACCGGGCGCTGCGCGAGGTCCTGGCCGCCGTCCTCGGCGCCGAACCCGAGGCAATGGCCGCCACCGTGCACGCCGCCACCGAGGCCGCCGCCCGCCTCGCCGACACCCCGGGCACCCCGTACGCCGCCGACTACGCCGCCTACGCCAGGGCCGCCCACCACTTCCCCGGCGACCGCGGCATCATCGCCGCGATGCTCCTCAACCACGTCCGGCTCCAGCCCGGCGAGGCCCTGTTCCTCGGCGCCGGTGTGCCGCACGCCTACCTGGACGGCCTCGGCGTCGAGATCATGGCCAACTCCGACAACGTGCTGCGCTGCGGCCTCACCCCCAAGCACATCGACGTACCCGAACTCCTGCGCATCGTCCGCTTCGAGGCAGGCGACCCCGGAGTGCTCCGCCCCGAGGCCGGCCCCGACGGCGAGGAGCTCTACGCCGCCCCGATCGACGAGTTCCGCCTGTCCCGCTACGTCGTCGCCCCCGGCTCCGAACCCCGCACCCTCGACCACGGCACCCCGCAGATCCTGCTGTGCACCGACGGCCGGATCCGCCTGCGCACCCTCGCAGCCGCCAACGCCGAGGCTACGGACGACGCCGAAATCACCCTGGCCCGCGGCGAATCCGCCTACGTCCCCGCGAGCGAACGCACCGAACTCACCGGCGAGGGCACCGTCTTCCGGGCCACCGTGGCGGCCTGACCCACCCGGCTCCCGCGACGGCTGCAAGAATGACCGTCCGCGACGCCCGTAAAGGCGGAGCAAAGAACCGGGCGACGGAAGGGACACCCAGCTCATGAGCGCGTCAGGAGGAACCAGGGCGATCATCGCGGCCCTGAGCGCCAACCTCGCCATCGCCGCGTCCAAGTTCGTCGCGTTCGCCCTCAGCGGCTCCTCGTCGATGCTCGCCGAGGGCGTCCACTCCCTGGCCGACTCGGGCAACCAGGCCCTCCTCCTCATCGGCGGCAAGAAGGCCAAGCAGGCCGCCGATGAGGAGCACCCCTTCGGCTACGGGCGCGAGCGCTACGTCTACGCCTTCCTCGTCTCGATCGTCCTGTTCTCCGTCGGCGGCATGTTCGCCCTCTACGAGGGCTACGAGAAGATCCGCCACCCGCACGCCATCGACCGCTGGTACTGGCCGGTCGGTGTCCTGGTCTTCGCCATGCTCGCCGAAGGCTCCTCCTTCCGTACCGCCATCAAGGAGTCCAACCACACCCGCGGCTCCCAGTCCTGGATCGAGTACATCCGCCGCGCCAAGGCCCCCGAACTCCCCGTCGTCCTCCTGGAGGACTTCGGCGCGCTCATCGGCCTCGTCTTCGCCCTGGCCGGCGTCGGCCTCGCCCTGGCCACCGACGACGGTGTCTGGGACGGCATCGGCACCCTCGCCATCGGCACCCTCCTGATCACCATCGCCCTGGTCCTGGCCGCCGAGACCAAGTCCCTGCTCATCGGCGAGAGCGCCCGCCCCGAATCCGTGGCCCGCATCCGCGCCGCCGCCGTGGACGGCGCCACCGTCACCGGCGTCATCCATATGCGCACCCTCCACCTCGGCCCCGAAGAACTCCTGGTCGCCGCCAAGGTCGCGGTCCGGCACGAGGACACCGCCACCGAGGTCGCCCGGGCCATCGACGCCGCCGAGGAGCGCATCCGCGCCGCCGAACCTTTCGCCCGCGTCATCTACCTCGAACCCGACATCTACAGCGAGACCGCCGCCGCGGCGGGCCCCGATCCCGCCCAGACGCCCGGCGGCCGGTGAGCCCGGCGCCCTGCGGCCGATGAGCCGCCCGGTGTAGATTCATTCGTAGCCAGACGTCGCTGCTGATGGCGGTCGGGCGGTCACCCTGTGGTGACCGGCCGAGGGAGAGAGGGCCTCCGACGGATTGCGCTGCCAGAAGGGGACAGGTGCGTCCGAACGACGCCGCACCCGGTGCCGTCCCCCGGCCGCGCCTCACCCCTGTCCACCTCGACCTCACACGCGAGGAGCAGCCCGAATGACCACCACCGCCACCGATTTCAAGGTCGCGGACCTGTCCCTTGCCGCCTTCGGGCGCAAGGAGATCACCCTCGCCGAGCACGAGATGCCCGGCCTGATGTCCCTCCGCCAGGAATACGCCGCCAGCCAGCCGCTGGCCGGAGCCCGCGTCACCGGCTCCCTGCACATGACCGTGCAGACCGCCGTCCTCATCGAGACCCTCGTCGCCCTCGGCGCACAGGTCCGCTGGGCGTCCTGCAACATCTTCTCCACCCAGGACCACGCCGCGGCCGCCATCGCCGTCGGCCCCAACGGCACCCCCGAGGACCCCCAGGGCGTCCCGGTCTTCGCCTGGAAGGGCGAGACCCTCGAGGAGTACTGGTGGTGCACCGAGCAGGCCCTCACCTGGCCGGACGCCCCCACCGGCGGCCCCAACATGATCCTCGACGACGGCGGCGACGCCACGCTCCTGGTCCACAAGGGTGCCGAGTTCGAGAAGGCCGGGGCCGTGCCCGACCCGGCCATCGCCGACAGCGAGGAGTACGCCCACATCCTGCGCCTGCTCGGCCGCACCCTGGCCGACAGCCCGCAGAAGTGGACCCAGCTCGCCTCCGACATCCGCGGTGTCACCGAGGAGACCACCACCGGCGTCCACCGCCTCTACGAGATGCAGCAGGAAGGCACCCTGCTCTTCCCGGCGATCAACGTCAACGACGCGGTGACCAAGTCGAAGTTCGACAACAAGTACGGCTGCCGGCACTCCCTGGTCGACGGTATCAACCGCGCCACCGACGTCCTGATCGGCGGCAAGATCGCCGTCATCTGCGGCTACGGTGACGTCGGGAAGGGCTGCGCCGAGTCCCTGCGCGGTCAGGGCGCCCGGGTCGTCATCACCGAGATCGACCCCATCTGCGCCCTGCAGGCCGCCATGGACGGCTACCAGGTCACCACCCTGGACGAGGTGGTCGAGACGGCCGACATCTTCGTCACCTGCACCGGCAACCGCGACATCATCATGGCCTCCGACATGGCCCGGATGAAGCACCAGGCGATCGTCGGTAACATCGGCCACTTCGACAACGAGATCGACATGGCCGGCCTCGCCAAGATCCCCGGCATCGTGAAGGAAGAGGTCAAGCCCCAGGTCCACACCTGGACCTTCCCCGAGGGCAAGTCGATCATCGTGCTCTCCGAGGGCCGCCTGCTCAACCTCGGCAACGCGACCGGCCACCCGTCCTTCGTGATGTCCAACTCCTTCACCGACCAGACCCTCGCCCAGATCGAGCTCTTCACCAAGCCCGAGGAGTACCCGATCGGCGTCTACGTGCTCCCCAAGCACCTCGACGAGATGGTCGCCCGGCTCCACCTCGACGCCCTCGGCGTCAAGCTCACGACGCTGCGGCCGGAGCAGGCCGCGTACATCGGCGTGACGGTGGAGGGCCCGTACAAGCCGGACCACTACCGCTACTGAGCCCCACGGGTCCCGCCACCGCGGGCCCGCGCACAACGGCCCCCGTCTCGCACGCGAGGCGGGGGCCTGCCCGATTGCAGAGAACCCACCATGCCCCGCGGCCGCTACTCGTTCCATGACACGCACGACGACACCCCCCTCGGTCACGAACACTTCCACTGCGCCACCGGCCCGTCCGGCTGGCGCTACACCGCGCAGACCACCACTCCCACCGGTGAGCACGCGGGCTCGGTCGACCTCACCGTCGACGACCTCGGACGGCCCATCCGCCTCGAACTGCACGCCGGCGGATGGCAGGTCCGCGGCGCCGCACTCGACGGCCTCACCTGGGTCCGTACCGACCCCACGGGCGAGCACGCCCAGCAGGGCAACGCCCGCGCGCACACGTTCAGCGGACTGTCGCCGGCCTTCCTGATCGCCACCGCGCGACTGCTCCGCCTGGCCCCGGGCGGCCCGGCGACCCGCGTTCGTCTCGTCTCGTTCCAGTCCCCCGTCCTCGCTCCACTGACCATCGACCAGTCGTGGTCGCTGATCACCAGGACAGCACATCCGACGGACAGCGGGGATCTGCCTGTGGACAACTACCGGATCGACGACCTCTCGACCGGTGAGCAGCACGACATCCACCTGGCCGGCGACGTCGTCCTCGCGGCCCCGGGCATCGAGCTGGAGGACCTGGACACCCCGCCCTCCACCTTCCGGGACACGCCGGGCTGACGGATGTGCACGCGGCCCCCGCAGCCTGCTAGTGTTCACGTCACTCCGGGACACCCGTTGACACGGTTGGATCGGGGAGGTAGTTTTGACGGGTTGCGGCGGAACCGGGTTGACCCCGGACGCGAAGCAACCAAGATCGATTACCGCAGCATCTGTGGAAGAACCCCGAGCCGACTGAGAGAAATCTCAGGCGGGTTCGTGCGTCTCCGAAACAGGTGGTGGTAATTCCGACCGGAAAGCATCTGCTAAAGTCGGAGACACAACGAAGGGAAAGCCCGGAGGGGTGCTGGGGACAGCAACCGAAGGCAGCTTCCGTTCTTTGAGAACTCAACAGCGTGCCAAAAGTCAACGCCAGATATGTTGATACCCCGTCCGGCGCGGTAATCGCGTGGGATGTGGTTCCTTTGAAGAAATACACAGCGAGGATGCTGTGCGCGGGTCCGGACTATTCCTCCGGATGCCGTGCCGCTCTCGTGATGTGGCCGGGCTTGGTTCCGGCGTAAGCATTCACGGAGAGTTTGATCCTGGCTCAGGACGAACGCTGGCGGCGTGCTTAACACATGCAAGTCGAACGGTGAAGCCCTTCGGGGTGGATCAGTGGCGAACGGGTGAGTAACACGTGGGCAATCTGCCCTGCACTCTGGGACAAGCCCTGGAAACGGGGTCTAATACCGGATATTACCTGGTTGCGCATGCTTCCGGGTGGAAAGCTCCGGCGGTGCAGGATGAGCCCGCGGCCTATCAGCTTGTTGGTGGGGTGATGGCCTACCAAGGCGACGACGGGTAGCCGGCCTGAGAGGGCGACCGGCCACACTGGGACTGAGACACGGCCCAGACTCCTACGGGAGGCAGCAGTGGGGAATATTGCACAATGGGCGAAAGCCTGATGCAGCGACGCCGCGTGAGGGATGACGGCCTTCGGGTTGTAAACCTCTTTCAGCAGGGAAGAAGCGCGAGTGACGGTACCTGCAGAAGAAGCACCGGCTAACTACGTGCCAGCAGCCGCGGTAATACGTAGGGTGCGAGCGTTGTCCGGAATTATTGGGCGTAAAGAGCTCGTAGGCGGCTTGTCGCGTCGGATGTGAAAGCCCGGGGCTTAACTCCGGGTCTGCATTCGATACGGGCAGGCTGGAGTGCGGTAGGGGAGATCGGAATTCCTGGTGTAGCGGTGAAATGCGCAGATATCAGGAGGAACACCGGTGGCGAAGGCGGATCTCTGGGCCGTTACTGACGCTGAGGAGCGAAAGCGTGGGGAGCGAACAGGATTAGATACCCTGGTAGTCCACGCCGTAAACGTTGGGAACTAGGTGTGGGCGACATTCCACGTTGTCCGTGCCGCAGCTAACGCATTAAGTTCCCCGCCTGGGGAGTACGGCCGCAAGGCTAAAACTCAAAGGAATTGACGGGGGCCCGCACAAGCGGCGGAGCATGTGGCTTAATTCGACGCAACGCGAAGAACCTTACCAAGGCTTGACATACACCGGACACACCCGGAGACGGGTGCTCCCTTTGGGCTGGTGTACAGGTGGTGCATGGCTGTCGTCAGCTCGTGTCGTGAGATGTTGGGTTAAGTCCCGCAACGAGCGCAACCCTTGTCCTGTGTTGCCAGCAGGCCCTTGTGGTGCTGGGGACTCACAGGAGACCGCCGGGGTCAACTCGGAGGAAGGTGGGGACGACGTCAAGTCATCATGCCCCTTATGTCTTGGGCTGCACACGTGCTACAATGGCCGGTACAATGAGCTGCGATGCCGTGAGGCGGAGCGAATCTCAAAAAGCCGGTCTCAGTTCGGATTGGGGTCTGCAACTCGACCCCATGAAGTCGGAGTCGCTAGTAATCGCAGATCAGCAGTGCTGCGGTGAATACGTTCCCGGGCCTTGTACACACCGCCCGTCACGTCACGAAAGTCGGTAACACCCGAAGCCGGTGGCCCAACCCCTTGTGGGAGGGAGTCGTCGAAGGTGGGACTGGCGATTGGGACGAAGTCGTAACAAGGTAGCCGTACCGGAAGGTGCGGCTGGATCACCTCCTTTCTAAGGAGCACATGGCCGGTTGCAGGCGAGTGTCCTGCACGGTTGCTCATGGGTGGAACGTTGACTATTCGGCACGG
>NZ_JADKYB010000059.1 GCF_016918855.1 Actinacidiphila acididurans | reverse complement strand
CGGGTGTGTCGGGTGTGGGTGGGCCGTTGCCGGGTCAGGCGGCTTATGTGATGTTTACTTCGGGGTCGACGGGTCGTCCGAAGGGGGTGGTGGTTTCTCATGGGGGTGTGGGGAGTTTGTTGTCGTGGATGCAGGCGCGGTATGGCTTGACTGCGGGGGATCGGGTGTTGGTGAAGACGCCGGTGGTGTTCGATCCGTCGGTGTGGGAGATGTTCTGGGCGTTGACGTGTGGTGCGGGGTTGGTGGTGGCGGTGCCGGGTGGTCATCGTGATCCTGCGTATTTGGCGGATTTGATGCGTCGTGAGGGGGTGACGGTGGCGCATTTTGTGCCGTCGATGCTGGGGGCGTTTGTGGGGTCGGGGTCGGGGTCGGTGGGGGGTTTGCGGGTGGTGGTGTGTTCGGGTGAGGTGTTGCCGGTGTCTTTGCGTGATCGGGCGATGGAGGTTTTCGGTACGGGGGTTCATAATCAGTACGGTCCGACCGAGGCGACGGTGGATGTCACGGTGTTCGGGGGTCCGTCTGGTGGTGGTGTGGTGCCGATCGGTGGGCCGGTGGCCGGTGCTCGTGTGCGGGTTCTTGATGCGGGGTTGCAGTTGGTGCCGCCTGGTGTGGCGGGGGAGTTGTATGTGGCGGGTGTGCAGGTGGCGCGTGGTTATGCGGGTCGTCCTGGGTTGACGGCTGAGCGGTTTGTGGCGGGTGCGGGTGGTGAGCGGTGGTATCGCACGGGTGACCTGGTCCGGTGGACCGCCGAGGGGTTGCTGGAGTTTGCCGGTCGTGTGGATGATCAGGTGAAGGTGCGTGGTTTCCGGGTGGAGCCGGGTGAGATCGAGGCGGTTTTGGCGGGTCATCCGGATGTTGCGGCGGCTGCGGTGGTGGTGCGTGAGGACGTGCCGGGGGATGAGCGTCTGGTGGCGTATGTGGTGGGGGGTGACGGGTCGGGTCTGCGGGAGTTGGTGGCGTCCCGGTTGCCGGAGTACATGGTGCCCTCGGCGTTCGTGGTTTTGGATGCGTTGCCGGTCACGGTGAACGGGAAGCTGGACCGTAAGGCTCTTCCGGTGCCGGAGCGGCCGGCGGGTGGTGGTCGTGGTCCGGTGACGGTGCG
>NZ_JADKYB010000058.1 GCF_016918855.1 Actinacidiphila acididurans | reverse complement strand
ACCCGCGCCTCCGAAACACCCGTACCGTCCCCACGCACATCCAGCACACCGAACGGCGCCGTCGGCTCCGACACACCACCCAGCAACCCGGCGAAGTACTCCTCATGCTCCGCCCTCGACACCGCCAACAGCGCCTGCCCCACGAACTCCCGATACGGCAACGACGGCGGCAACTCACCCTGCCGACCCTCCACAAACGCACGCACCTCCGCCAGCACCACATCAATCGTCGTGTGGTCGAGCACGATGTGATGGCTGCGGAACAGCAGGAGCCAGCCGTCGTCGTCCGGTGCCGGCGCCACGTGCGCGTCCATCAGCGGCGCCCGGGTCAGATCGATCCGGCGCTCGCAGCGGGCCGCCAGTCCGGCCGCGTCGCTTCCGGTGGCGCCGACTTCAACGATCGGCAGCGTGGCCGTGCGGTGGACGACCTGCACCGGGTGGGGCAGGCCGTCGGCAACGATCCCGGTGCGGAGGATGTCGTGCCGGTCGATCACCCGCTGCCAGGCGGCCAGGAAGGCGTCGAGCAGCTCGCGAGTGCCGAACCGCAGCACGAAGCGCAGGACGTAGGGATCGGCGTTGTCGAGGTGGTGGTGGAAGAGCAGTCCTTCCTGCAGGGGGGCCAGGGGGTAGACGTCGGCGATGTTGGCCGCCCCGCCCGGCACCGCGGCCGCGACGGTGGCCAGTTGCCCGGTGGTCAGGCCGGACAGCGGCACCATCTCGGCGGTGATCTCGGTGGCATCCTCCGGGATCAGGCAGGGCGGGACCTCGACCGTGGCAACACCTTCCACCGCGGCCAGCCGGGCCGGCGTCGGCTCCGTGAACAACGTACGCACATCGACCGAAACGCCCCGGACCCGCAGCCGCTCGACCAAAGTGACCGCCAGCAACGAATGGCCGCCCAGGTCGAAGAAGCTGTCGTCGACGCCGACCGCATCCAGCCCGAGTACCTCGGCGAACACGGCGCACAAGATCTCCTCACGCACCGTCACCGGACCACGACCACCACCCGCCGGCCGCTCCGGCACCGGAAGAGCCTTACGGTCCAGCTTCCCGTTCACCGTGACCGGCAACGCATCCAAAACCACGAACGCCGAGGGCACCATGT
>NZ_JADKYB010000057.1 GCF_016918855.1 Actinacidiphila acididurans | reverse complement strand
CCTAGTACTCCAGCTGCACTTCTCCATTTCCCCTGGTCACAGGGCCCTTTTGGAGTCTAGCTGGCTGACGTGCCGTCAGGTTGGTAGTGGTTCGTGACTCACCCGATCGGGTTGCGTTGAATCGGTCATGGGGACGGAGAGCGATGTCGAAGCAGGTCTGTGGGACGCCGAGTTGGAGTCGCTGCTGCTCCGCGTAGGAGTGCGGTTCGGCCGCGTTGAGCCGCGGCGACGGATGCGGGACTACGTGCGCGGCCTTTTGGGGCCGGTGGGCCGGAAGAACAGCTGGCAGTTGGCCGAACAAGCAGGCAACGCCACCCCCTACGGGCTGCAGCGGCTGCTGTCCTGGTGCCAGTGGGAGCCGGACGAGATCCGCGACGACCTGCAGGATTACGTAGCCGAGCGGCTCGGTCAACACGATGGCGTGCTGATCGTCGACGACACGGGCTTCCTGAAGAAGGGCACCGTCTCCGCTGGGGTGCAAAGGCAATACTCCGGCACCGCTGGACGGACGGAAAACTGCCAGATCGGGGTGTTCGCCGCCTACGCCTCCGCGAAGGGCAGGGCCCTGGTGGACCGCGAGCTCTACCTGCCCAAGTCCTGGACCGAAGACCCCGACCGATGTCGCGCCGCTCGGATCCCCGAGGGCAAGGCCTTCGCGAACAAGCCGGAGCTTGCGCGCGCCATGGTCCGGCGGGCGCTGGACTCCGAACTGCCGATTGCCTGGGTGACCGCGGATGCGGCCTACGGGCAGGAGTGGCACTTCCGGCGGATGCTTGAGGAGGACGGCGTGGGCTACGTCCTGGCAGTGCCCAAGTCCCAGCAGGTCAAGTCACCAGCGGGCAGCTGGCGCATCGACCATGTCCTGACCGGCGCCCCAGTCGAGGCATGGGAGCGGATCTCCTGCGGCAATGGCGCGAAGGGACCGCGGGTCTACGACTGGGCCGCGGCCAAGCTGCCCACCGTCGAAGGTCCCGCCCCCACCCACTACCGCTGGGTCCTGGCCCGCCGCAGCCTGGCTCGCCCCGAGGAGATCGCGTACTACCTCGCCTTCGCCCCCGCGGACGCAACCGTCTCCGAACTGGTCCGGGTGGCCGGCACCCGGTGGGCCATCGAGGAGTGCTTCCAGGCCGCGAAGAACGAATGCGGCCTGGACCAGTACGAAGTCCGCCGCTACGTCGGCTGGTACCGCCACATCACCTTGGCCATGCTCGCGCACGCCTTCCTGGCCGCAATGGCAGCCCATGCCCTCGAAAGGGGGGCCGGAGAAACGGTTCGAGCGGCCTCGTTCCCCTCACCGTGGCAGAAGTCCGACGGCTCCTGGACCTTGCCCGTTCCTCCGCAGCCCGGCACTCCTCACCCAGACACCAACTCCACTGGTCCAGCTGGCGCCGCCGCCACCAGGCCATCGCCCGCCACTGCCACTACCAGCGCCGCACGCAGCCCGATCGGGTGAGTCACGAACTACCACCGACCTGACGGCACGTCAGCCCGCTAGACTCCAAAAGGGCCCTGTGACCAGGGGAAATGGAGAAGTGCAACTGGAGTACTAGTACTCCAGC
>NZ_JADKYB010000056.1 GCF_016918855.1 Actinacidiphila acididurans | reverse complement strand
AGTCGTAACAAGGTAGCCGTACCGGAAGGTGCGGCTGGATCACCTCCTTTCTAAGGAGCACATGGCCGGTTGCAGGCGAGTGTCCTGCACGGTTGCTCATGGGTGGAACGTTGACTATTCGGCACGGCTGGTGGGTGTGTTTCGTTAGTACGGTTCTTCTCTTCGGGGGAGGGCATGGAACGGGAAGCGCTGAAGCTGGTCGGGTCGGGCACGCTGTTGGGTTCTCGGGGAACGGGTGACTGTTTCCTTGAGTGCTGGTTGTTTGAGAACTGCATAGTGGACGCGAGCATCTGTGGCCAAGTTATTAAGGGCGCACGGTGGATGCCTTGGCACCAGGAACCGATGAAGGACGTGGGAGGCCGCGATAGGCCCCGGGGAGTTGTCAACCGAGCTGTGATCCGGGGGTGTCCGAATGGGGAAACCCGGCAGTCGTCATGGGCTGTCACCTGCTGCTGAATATATAGGCAGTGTGGAGGGAACGCGGGGAAGTGAAACATCTCAGTACCCGCAGGAAGAGAAAACAACCGTGATTCCGGGAGTAGTGGCGAGCGAAACCGGATGAGGCCAAACCGTATGCGTGTGATACCCGGCAGGGGTTGCGTATGCGGGGTTGTGGGAGTGAGCTTTCACGGTCTGCCGGCTGTGAGGCGAGTTAGAAACCATGCAGGTAGGCGAAGGGCATGCGAAAGGCCCGGCGTAGAGGGTAAGACCCCCGTAGCTGAAATCTGTGTGGCTTGCTTGCTCATTTCCCAAGTAGCACAGGGCCCGAGAAATCCTGTGTGAATCTGGCGGGACCACCCGTTAAGCCTAAATATTCCCTGGTGACCGATAGCGGATTAGTACCGTGAGGGAATGGTGAAAAGTACCGCGGGAGCGGAGTGAAATAGTACCTGAAACCGTGTGCCTACAAGCCGTGGGAGCGTCGCATGCAGGGCTTGCCCTGTGTGTCGTGACTGCGTGCCTTTTGAAGAATGAGCCTGCGAGTTTGCGGTGTGTTGCGAGGTTAACCCGTGTGGGGGAGCCGTAGCGAAAGCGAGTCCGAAGAGGGCGTTTTAGTAGCATGCTCAAGACCCGAAGCGGAGTGATCTAGCCATGGGCAGGTTGAAGCGCGGGTAAGACCGTGTGGAGGACCGAACCCACCAGGGTTGAAAACCTGGGGGATGACCTGTGGTTAGGGGTGAAAGGCCAATCAAACTCCGTGATAGCTGGTTCTCCCCGAAATGCATTTAGGTGCAGCGTCGTGTGTTTCTTGCCGGAGGTAGAGCACTGGATAGGCGATGGGCCTTACCGGGTTACTGACCTTAGCCAAACTCCGAATGCCGGTAAGTGAGAGCGCGGCAGTGAGACTGTGGGGGATAAGCTCCATGGTCGAGAGGGAAACAGCCCAGAGCATCGACTAAGGCCCCTAAGCGTGCGCTAAGTGGGAAAGGATGTGGAGTCGCACAGACAACCAGGAGGTTGGCTTAGAAGCAGCCACCCTTGAAAGAGTGCGTAATAGCTCACTGGTCAAGTGATTCCGCGCCGACAATGTAGCGGGGCTCAAGCGTACCGCCGAAGTCGTGTCACTGCAGCA
>NZ_JADKYB010000055.1 GCF_016918855.1 Actinacidiphila acididurans | reverse complement strand
TAGTACTCCAGCAGGACTTTGAGGCTTGACCTGGGGAAACGTCGGGCGGTGGGAGTGTAGCGGCCGATCGGCGGTCACGGGTGTGTTCCGTGCGTCCGCCCCTCGAACGAGTGCCCACGCCGCCGGGGACGCCCCTGGCCTGGGCAGTCATCGCCAGTGAGCACCGTGACCACACCTGAACCCGCAGCCCAGACCTGGGACCGACACCTTGACGACCTGTTCACCGACATCGGCCACCGCTTCGGCCGCGTCGAACCACGCCGCCGCATGCGCGACTACGTCCGCGGCCTGCTCGCTCCGGTGGCCCGCAAAAACAGCTGGCAGTTAGCCGAGCAGGCCGGCCACACCACCCCCGACGGCCTGCAGCACCTGCTTTCCCGCGCCCGCTGGGACGCGGACGAGATCCGTGACGACCTGCAGACCTACGTCGCCCAGCAACTCGGCCGAAAGGACGGCGTGCTGATCATCGACGACACAGGGTTCGTGAAGAAGGGCACCACCTCGGCCGGGGTGCAACGGCAGTACTCCGGCACCGCCGGCCGCACCGAGAACTGCCAGATCGGGGTCTTCGCCGCCTACACCAGCTCCGCCGGCCGCGCCCTGGTGGACCGGGAACTCTACCTGCCCAAGTCCTGGACCGGCGATCCCGAACGCTGCCGTGCCGCCCGGGTGCCCGCCGAGCGCGAGTTCGCCACGAAGGGCGCCCTGGCCAGAGCCATCGTGCTGCGCGCCCTCTCCTCCCCGCTGCCGATCGCCTGGGTGACCGCGGATGCCGCCTACGGCCAGGAGGGGCGTTTCCGCCGGATGCTGGAACTGGCCGGCGTCGGCTACGTACTCGCGGTGCCCAAGTCCCAGTTCTCCCTGGCCGGCCCCCGCATCGACCACGTCTTTGACCAGGCCCCTCAGCAGGCGTGGGAGCGCCGTTCCTGCGGTCCAGGTGCAAAGGGACAGCGAATATACGACTGGGCCGCCGTGCAGCTGCGCGCCGTGGCCGAGTTCGACTGCGACGACGGGCAGCTGGTCCGCCGCCGCTGGGCACTGGCACGGCGCAGCGTGAGCAAACCTGACGAGATCGCCTACTACCTCGTTTACGCCCCGCTGGAAGCCGGCGTGGCCGATCTGGTGCGGGTCGCCGGTGCCCGCTGGGCAATCGAGGAGTGTTTCCAGGCCGCGAAGAACGAGTGCGGCCTGGACCAGTACGAGGTGCGCCGCTACGTCGGCTGGTACCGGCACATCACGCTCGCGATGCTCGCGCACGCCTTCCTGGCCGCGATGACCGCGCGGGAGGCCGAAAAGGGGGCGGTATCGGTGAGGATGCCGAGGCCATTGAGCTCACCGTGGCGGAAGTGCGCAGACTCCTGGCAGCTCTCGCTCCCCGACACCCCCATCCCTGTGTCCATGCGGTGAACTGGTCACGCTGGCGCCGACGACGCCAAGCCGTCGCCCGCCGCTGCCACTACCGGCGGCGTGGGCACTCGTTCGAAGGGCGGACGCACGGAACACACCCGTGACCGCCGATCGGCCGCTACACTCCCACCGCCCGACGTTTCCCCAGGTCAAGCCTCAAAGTCCTGCTGGAGTACTAG
>NZ_JADKYB010000054.1 GCF_016918855.1 Actinacidiphila acididurans | reverse complement strand
CTAATTCGTGAGTAGGCGGTTCCAGCTCGGCCCGGAGTGGGCTGCTGGACTGTCGAGATGAGCTGGGTTCGTGGTGGTCCCGTGGGCGCCGGGCTGACCCCTGTGGGTTCCGGGTCCGTCGAGGCCTTACGAAAGAACGGTGGCGCCCGGCGTCTTCGTGCCACCGCGAAACTCAGCCCGGCGTCCCGAACGTTGATCGTCGTGGTGTGAGCCCGCCGCAGGGCGACCTCTTCGCTTCGTCCCGAGCCCTTGAGCTCTGCACAAGACGGAGGCCCCTGCGGTGCGCTGGTGCCGCGAACGGCTAGTGAGATGGCGGACCGAAGAGTCCTGGAATTAGGTCGCCGCGTGGCCCGCACAGGCTCACCACCTGCGCGAACAGCACGAGAATGGAGAACCGTATGCCCGTGTTCTGCGGGATCGACTGGGCCGAGAACCATCATGACGTGGCCCTGGTCGACGACACCGGACACCTGCTGGCCAAGCGCCGGATCACCGACAACGCGGCCGGCTACCAGCTGCTGCTGGACCTGCTCGCCGAGCACGGCGACACCGCCGACGAGCCGATACCGGTGGCGATCGAGACCGGACGCGGCCTGCTCGTGGCCGCCCTGACCACCGGAACACGGCCGGTCTACGCCATCAACCCCCTGGCGGCGGCCCGCTACCGCGACCGGCACAGCGTCTCCCGCAAGAAGTCCGACCCCGGCGACGCCCTGGTCCTGGCAAACATCCTGCGCACGGACCTGCCCGCGCACCGACCGCTGCCCGCCGACAGCGATCTTGCCCGAGCCGTCGCCGTACTCGCCCGCGCCCAGCAAGACGCCGTCTGGGCGCGCCAGCAGCTGGTCAACCAGGTCCGCTCGCTGCTGCGCGAGTACTACCCCGCCGCCCTCGACGCCTTCCTGGGAAAGCAGTTCGGCCTGGCCCGCCCCGAGGCCCGCGCCGTGCTCGCCACGGCGCCGACCCCGGCCAGGGCCGCAAAGTTGACCCCGGCCCAGCTGCAGGCCGCGCTCAAACGCGCCGGCCGCACCCGCGGCATCGATGCCGAAGCCGACCGCCTGCGGACCGTCCTTCGCGGTGACTACGCCCAAAGGCCGCAAGCTGTCGAGGATGCCATGGGGCATCAACTTCTGGCATTGGTACGCCAGTTGGACGCGGCCTGTCTGGCCGCCGAGGAACTCGCGGCGGCGGTGGAGGAGCATTTTCGCCGGCACCCGGACGCTGAGATCCTCCTCAGCTTCCCCGGCCTGGGAGTGCAGCTCGCTGCCCGGGTGCTCGCCGAGATCGGAGACGACCGCAGCCGCTTCACCGACGCCCGCGCGCTGAAGGCATACGCGGGTTCGGCCCCCATCACCCGCGCCTCCGGGAAGAAGAGGTTCGTCGGACGCCGCTTCATCAAGAACGACCGGCTGATCAGCGCGGGCTTCCTGTGGGCCTTCTCCGCCCTGCGGGCCTCGCCCGGAGCCGACGCGCACTACCGCCGCCGGCGCGAGCGGGGCGACTGGCACGCCCAAGCCCAGAGGAACCTGTTCAACCGCATGATCGGCCAGCTCTACCACTGCCTCCACAGCGGGCAGCTCTTCGACGAGCAGCATGCTTTCACCTCCCCATCAGCAGATCTGGCCGCTGCGGCTTGACTTCTTAGTCACGTGAGATGTCTTTCG
>NZ_JADKYB010000053.1 GCF_016918855.1 Actinacidiphila acididurans | reverse complement strand
CCCGGCCACCGCGAAACCGACGACGCGAACAAATCCACCAGCGAAACCGGACGAGCCGGAACCACCGTGTCATTCCAGCCAGCGAACTCATCCAGCTCAGCGCGACTCAGAACAGGTACGTCGGCGATGCGCGCGTCCGGGTCGGCGCAGACGCCGTCGAGCACCCGGCCCAGGCGCGTCGCGATGCCCTCCGCGGTGGCCTCGTCGAACAGGTCCGTGGCGTACACCAGGGAGCCCTCCACCCCGGCCGCATCACCGCCGTCCGCGAAGATCTCCGAGAAGGTGAACTCGAGGTCGAACTTCGCCGTCACCTCGCCGCCGGGGAACGGCTCGACCTCCACGCCGGGCAGCCGAGGTGGTGTCGCGGAGCCGCTGCGTACGGCAAGCATGATCTGGAAAAGCGGGTGGCGGTTCAGCGACCGCTCCGGGGCCAGCTCCTCCACCAGCCGCTCGAACGGCACGTCCTGGTGCTCGAAAACCGCCAGGGTGTTCTCCCGGACCCGGTGCAGCACCTCGGCAAAGTTCGGGTCGCCGGACAGGTCCGTGCGCAGCACCAGCGTGTTGACGAAGAACCCGACGAGGTCGTCCAGCGCCTCGTCGGTCCGCCCGGCCACCGGGGTGCCGATCGGGATGTCGGTGCCGGCCCCGAGCCGCGACAGCAGCACCGCAACCACGGCCTGGAAGACCATGAAGACCGTCACGTCGTACGCCCGGGCCAGCGCGCGCAGCCGGTCGTGTGTATCCGCGCCGAGCCGCAGCGGGACGACGGCACCCCGGTGGCTGGGACGGGCCGGGCGCCGGCGGTCGGCGGGCAGCGCCAGCTCGGCCGGGGCGCCGGCGAGCGCGTCACGCCAGAAGCGCAGCTGGCCGGCGAGCACACTCCGCGGGTCGTCCGCGTCGCCGAGGGCGTCCCGCTGCCACAGCGCGTAGTCCGCGTACTGCACCGGGAGCGGTTCCCAGTCCGGTGCCCGGCCGGCCGTCCGGGCGGCGTACGCGATCGACAGGTCCTGCCACAGCGGGCCCATCGACCAGCCGTCGCCGGCGCTGTGGTGCACGACCACGGCGAGCACGAACCGGTCCTGGCCGGCGTCGAACAACGTCGCCCGCAGCGGGAGGTCGGCGCCGAGGTCGAACGCGTACGCGGTCGCGGCCGCCACCGACCGCGGAAGCTCGCCGACTTCGACGGGAACCACCGTCAGCGCGGACCCGGCCGGCTCGATCCGCTGGACGGGTTCTCCGTCCTCGAGCGCGAATCGCGTGCGCAGGCTCTCGTGTCGGCCGGCCAGGTCGGTGACCGCCTCGGCCAGGGCCGGGACGTCCAGCGGCCCGGTCAGGCGCAGCAGCAGCGAGATGTTGTAGGTCGGGTTCGCGCCGTCCAGCCGGTCGAGGAACCACAGGCGCTGCTGGGCGAACGACAGGGGCAGGGCCGCCGGCCTCGGCACGGCCGCCACCGGCGGGCGTGCCGTTTCCGCCCGGTCGGCGAGGGCGGCGATGCCCGCCGGTGTCGGCCGGTCGAAGACCTGCCGCAGGCCGATCTCGACGCCGAGGACCGTCCGGATCCGCGACACCAGCCGGGTGGCAAGCAGGGAGTGGCCGCCCAGGTCGAAGAAACTGTCGTCCACACCGACCGTCGCAACGCCCAGAACCTCGGCGAACACACCGCAGAGCAATTCCTCCCGCGGCGTACGCGGCGCGCGGCCGGCCGGGCTCGCGGCGTACTCCGGCGCCGGCAGGGCCCGCCGGTCCAGCTTGCCGTTGACCGTCAGCGGCAGCTCACCGACGGTCACGAAGGCCGCAGGAACAAGATGCCCCGGCAACTCGTGGGCCAGCCCAGCGGCGAGCCCGGCCGGATCGGCGTCACCCACGACATACGCGACCAGACGCTTGTCACCCGGCACGTCCTCGCGCACGACCACTGCGGCCCGGACCACCCCGGGTTTCGCCACGATCGCCGCCTCGACCTCACCCGGCTCGACCCGGAAACCACGCACCTTCACCTGATCATCGGTACGGCCCAGAAACTCCAGATCCCCCCCGCCACCCCAACGCACCAGATCACCCGTGCGATACAGCCGC
>NZ_JADKYB010000052.1 GCF_016918855.1 Actinacidiphila acididurans | reverse complement strand
CACGACAACAAACTCCCCACACCCCCATGAGAAACCACCACCCCCTTCGGACGACCCGTCGACCCCGAAGTAAACATCACATAAGCCGCCTGACCCGGCAACGGCCCACCCACACCCGACACACCCGCGGAATCAACACCCACACCCGGAACACCCGCGGAATCACCAACCAGACCCGGAAGATCGGAAGAATCAACGACCAGCCGCGCCCCCGAATCAGCAATGATCGCAGCGATCCGCTCAGCAGGATAATCCGGATCGACAGGAACGAAAGCCGCACCCGACTTCCACACCGCCAGCAACACCACGATCAACTCCACCGACCGCGGGAGCACCACAGCAACCGGCACCTCCGCACCCGCACCCCGCGCCACCAGACCAGCCGCAACCCGCGACGACCACGCATCCAACTCCCCATACGACACAACAGTCCCCTCGAACACCACCGCCACCGCATCCGGCGTCCGCGCCACCCACCCCGCAAACAACCCCAACACCGAAACAGGCACCGAATCAGACACAACGGCAGGCACAGAATCAGACACCGAACCCAGCACCGATTCAGGCACAGCGGCAACAGCCCCGCCGCCCCACTCCTCCAACCGCCCCACCTCGGACTCGTCCAGCACCGGCAGCCGGCTCACCCGCACCCCCGGATCAGCCACCGCCGCACCCAGCAACCGGACGAAACGATCCACCAACCCCCGCACCGACGACTCGTCGAACAACTCCGCCGCGTACACCACCGAACCCGTCATACCGTCCGGCACGCCATCGGAGGTGAACTGCTCCACGAACGAGAACTCCAGGTCGAACTTCGCCGCGGCCAGGCCCCCGTCGAGCGGCTCGGCACGCAGACCGCCGAGTTCGAAGGGGCGGTCACCGGCCGCGCCGCGCATCGTCATCATCACCTGGAAGAGCGGATGACGGGCCAGCGACCGCTCCGGCGCCAACTCCTCCACCAACCGCTCGAACGGCACATCCTGATGATCGAACGCCCCCAGCGCCGACTCCCGCGTACGCCGCAGGACCTCACCGAACGCGGGATCGCCGGACACGTCGTTGCGCAGCACCAGCGTGTTGACGAAGAACCCGACGACGTCGTCCAGCGCCGCGTCGGTGCGGCCGGACACGGGGGTGCCCACGAGGACGTCGTCACCGGCCCCGAGCCTGGCGAGCAGGACGGCCAGCGCCGCCTCGACCACCATGAACGCCGTCGCCTGGTGGTCGCGTGCCACGGCGTACACCCGGGTGTGGGTCTCGGCCCCGATCTCGATCGCCACGGCAGCGCCCTCGTGACCGGCTACGGCCTGGCGGGGCCGGTCGACGGGGAGCGCGATCTCCGGCGGTGCCCCGTCGAGCGCCTCGCGCCAGTGCTCCAGCTGGGAGTTCAGCGGGCTGCCCGGGTCCTCGTCGTCGCCCAGGAGTTCGTGCTGCCACAGCGCGTAGTCCGCGTACTGCACCGGCAGGGGCGCCCAACCGGGCACGCCACCACGGGTCCGGGCCGCGTAGGCCGTGGAGAGGTCGCGCCACAGGGCTTCCAGCGAGCCGCCGTCGCCCGCCAGGTGGTGCAGCACGAGGACCAGGACCCCGTCGTCCTCCCCCACCGGGAAGAAGGTCACCCGTAGCGGCAGATCGGCCTCGAGATCGAAGGGGTACGCGACGGCACTCGCCACGTGCTCACGGATCGTCCCAGGCTCGACGGGCACGACCGGCAGCTCCGGCCGCGCCTCGGCCGCCTTGAGGATCCGCAGGTAGGGGCGGCCGTCGGCGGTGCCGATCACCGTACGCAGGCTCTCGTGCCGGTCGAGCACGTCGCCGAGCGCGCCGCGCAGGGAGCCGAGGTCCAGCCGGCCGCGCAGCCGCGTCACGAACGGGATGTTGTAGGTCGCGTTCGGCCCCTCCAACCGGCTGAGGAACCAGAGCCGGCGCTGGGCGAACGAGAGCGGCACCCGTTCCGGCCGAGGTCCGGCGGTGATCGCCCGGCGGGCCGCCCGGGCCGCTTCCACGTGCCGGGCGAGTCCGGCCGCGGTGGGTGTCTCGAAGACCGCCCGCAGCGGGATCTCGGCGTCCAGGCGGGTCCGTAGCAGCGAGACGAGGCGGGTGGCGAGCAGGGAGTGGCCGCCGAGCTCGAAGAAGTTGTCGTCGGGGCCGACCCGGGGCAGTCCGAGGATCTCCGCGAACGCCTCGCACAGCAGGCTTTCCCGCCTGGTGCTTGGGGCCCGTCCGCCCAGAGCGGCGGCGACATCGCCCGCGTCGGCGTCGCCGGTGCCGGTGAGGACGACGAGCTCGACCGGGACGGGCCAGCGCGCGGCGACCCACGCCGACAGCTCCTCCTCGGCGAGATCACCGGCCGGCACCACGTACGCGGTCAGCCGGCCCTCGCCGGCCACCACCGCGGCGGTCGTCACGTCGGGATGTCCGGACAGCAGTGCCCGCAGGGCCGCCGGGCCCAGGGCCTGCGGTGCGGTGGCCGTCGTGACGTATTCGATCCGGCCGTCGCCGGTCCACCGCGCGCGCAAGCCGGTGCGATACAGGCGACCGGCGGCGGTGAACGGGTCGGCCACGAAACGGTGCCCGGTGGCCGCGGGCTGCCCGGCGTAGCCCTGGCTCACCGACGTGCCCGCCACGTACAGCTCGCCGGTCGCGCCGGCCGGTACCGGCTGCAGGCCCTCGTCCAAGACGTAGACGCGGACGTTGGCGACCGGCCGCCGGTCGGCCAGCACCGCGCCCGACGTCGCCGGGAAACCGGAGGTGACCGTCACCGGGACGCCCGGGTCGGCGACCGGGGCGTCGGTGAACACCCGCCGCAGGCTCCGCCGTCGCTCAGGCGGGCACGCGGCCACGAACGCCGCCAGCCCCGCCGGAGTGAACCACGCCGTGCTGACCCGTTGCCGCTCGACCAGCATGGCGACGTGGCCTGGGTCGCGGTGACCGCCGGGCCGGGCCAGGACCAGGGCCGCGCCGGTGGTGAGCGCCGGCCACACCTCGGCCGCGAACCGGGCCGAGCCCGTCGGCGCCTGGACCAGGACACGCTCGTCCGCCGGGCCGGGGCCGCCGCCGAACCAGGTGGCCTGGTTGACCGCCGACTCGTGGGACACGACCACCGCGCTCCGGGCGTCCCGGTCCCACAGCAGGTACGCCGCCGTGGCGCCGGTGACGACGGCGGCCGGGCGGTCGTCCGGGACGTCCACGCCGGGTTCGAGGGCGCCGCCGGCCACGACCAGGTCCACCCCGGACGCGGCGACGAGGTCCGCGAGCCCGGCCGCCGAGGTGCCGGTCTCGACGAGCAGGTAGGCCGCTCCGACCCGCAGCGCGCCCAGCATCCAGGCCAGGACGTCCGCCGACGCGTCGGCCACGACGGCGACCCGAGACCCCGCGCCCGCACCCCGGGCGGCGAGCGCCGTGGCCGTCAGCCGGGACCGCGCCGCCAACTCCCGGTACGTCACGTCCGGTCCGCCGGTGACCACCGCGACCGCGTCCGGCGTCGTCGTCGCCCAGTGGTCGAACAGCGCGAGCGGCGACACCGCGGGCAGGGCGCGACCGGTGTCGTTCCGCTCCGCGATCAGCTGCTCGCGGTCCTCTCCGGGCAGGACGGCGACCTGTCCCAGCGCGGCCCGCGGGTTCTCCGCCAGCGCGGTCAGCACGCCGCGGGTGGTTGAGTGCAGCAGCCCGATCACCGAGTCGGGGTCGATCGGCGCCACCGCCTGAACGACGAACGAGAATCCGGCGCCGACGTCGTCCACCGAGACCAGCAACGGATAGTTGGTGCGTTCCTGACCCCACAACAGGCGCCCACCGGCGGCCGGCGGCTCCTGCTCTTCCCGGCCGTCCGTGGACGGGCCGCCGAACCGGTAGTTGAGGACGCTCGTGAACAGCGGCGTCGGGGCGGTGACCCCGCTGCACCGCTGGGCGAGCGCCAGGGAGGCGTGCTCGTGCACGATCAGGTCGGCCAGTTGCTCGCCCATCGACCGGACGGCGTCGAGCACCCCGTCCGTGCCCGCCCCCGCGCGGACGGGAAGCGTGTTGATGAACAGGCCGGGCACCCGGTCGCTGCCCGTGCCGCCCCGCATCCGTCCGAACAGGACGGTGCCGAAGGTGACGTCCGTGCGGCCGGAGACCGCGGCGAGCACCCGCGACCAGATCACGTGGAAGACGGTCGCCGGGCTGACGCCGTACCTCCGCGCCTGTTCCCGCAGCGCCGCGCCGACGTCGTCCGGCAGGTCCGAGCGCACCTCACGCACGCCGGAGCCGTCGCCGCGCACCTCAAGTACGCCGTACGCGGCGGTCGGTTCGGTGACGGTGCCGAGCCGGTCGGTGAAGTAGCGCTCGTGCTCGGCGGCCGGGACGCCGAGCAGGGCCTGCCCGACGAACTCCCGGTACGGTAGGGGTTCGGGCAGCTCCGCCTCCCGGCCGTCGACGATCGCGGCCACCTCGGCGAGGACGACGTCCAGCGTCGTGTGGTCGAGCACGATGTGGTGGCTGCGCAGCACCAGCAGCCAGCCGTCGGCGCCCGGCTCGGCCATCACGTGCGCGTCGAGCAGGGGCGCCCGCCGGAGATCCATCGGCCGGTCGGCCCGCTCCAGCAGCCATGCGACGGCGGCCTCGCCGGACAGCGCCGCCCCGGGACCCACCTCGACGATCGGCAGCGTGGCCGTGCGGTGGACGACCTGCACCGGGTGGGGCAGGCCGTCGGCGATGACGGCCGTGCGCAGGATGTCGTGCCGGTCGATCACCCGCTGCCACGCCCGCAGGAAGTCGTCGAGCAGGGCACGGTTGTCGAAGCGCAGCGCGAGCGGAAGCAGATAGGGGTCGCGGCCGTCGCCGTTGTCGAGGTGGTGGTGGAAGAGTAGTCCTTCCTGCAGGGGGGCCAGGGGGTAGACGTCGGCGATGTTGGCCGCCCCGCCCGGCACCGCGGCCGCGACGGTGGCCAGTTGCCCGGTGGTCAGGCCGGACAGCGGCACCATCTCGGCGGTGA
>NZ_JADKYB010000051.1 GCF_016918855.1 Actinacidiphila acididurans | reverse complement strand
GGTAGGAGGCGTCGGCGGGGGGCTCGGCCCGCAGGCCCGGGGGCGGGACCGGGACGCCGGGGGGAGCCGACGGCGGTACGGGGTGGGCCGGGACGACCGGCGGGCGGGGCGCCGCGGACGGCGTGCCCGGGGGCAGGAAGTCGTCGCGGTCCGGGGCGGGGTAGAGGATCGGGGTGTAGGGGCGGCGGGGGCGCAGCCGGGCGCGCACGTCGCGGTGCGGGATGAAGTCCGCCCACCGTTCGGGGTACTCCGCGGGCGGCGGATCGGCCGGCCCGGCCAGGTCCTCCAGGCGCAGCTCCCTGGTGTCGTCGGCCATCGCCGCGGCCTGGCGGGCCCGGCGCGCGGCGGCGCGGGCCACGACCTCGGCGGCCACCGCCTCCTTCAGGCGGTCGTTCTCCTCCCGGGCCGCGGCCGTGGCCAGCGACGGCCACACCCGGTCCACCGCGGCATTGACCGCGGCCCCGACCAGGACCGCGAAGGCGGACACCCCGATCCACAGCAGCACCGCCACCGGCGCGGCCAGCGACCCGTAGATCGTCGGCCCCTCCACCGCGTGGGTGAGGTAGATGCGCAGCACGAAGCTGCCGATCACCCACATGAGGACGGCGATCAGCGCGCCGGGCACGTCCTCGTACCAGGGCGCGCGCACCGGCACCGACACGTGGTAGAGCGTGGTGAGGAAGGCCACGGAGGCCACCACCACGAACGGCCAGTACAGCACCGCCAGGATGGCCTTGCCGCCGGGCAGCAGGTCGCCCGCGGCCGAGGGCCCGGCGACTATCAGCGGCAGCACCGCCGCGCCCAGCACGAGCGCGACGACGTACAGCGCCAGCGACATCATCCGGGTGCGGATGATGCCGCGCCGGCCCTCCAGGCCGTACATGATGGTGATCGTGTCGACGAACACGTTGACCGCGCGGCTGCCCGACCACAGGGCGATCAGGAAGCCGAGCGAGATCAGGTCCGGGCGGCGGCCGTGGAAGACGTCGTCGACCAGCGGCTTGACCAGCTGGTTGACGCCCTTGTCGGACAGCACCGTGCGGGACGCGGTGAGGATGTTCTCCCGGATGTGATCGATGGTGTCCAGGCCGATGACCGTGTCCACGTAGCCGAGCGCGCCGACCAGGCCGAGCAGCAGCGGCGGCAGCGACAGCAGCACGAAGAAGGCCGCCTCGGCGGCCAGCCCGGTGACCCGGTACTCCATGCAGGAGTCGACGGTGTCCTTGGTCAGCAGCCAGGCCACCTTGCGCGCGGAGACGTTGCGGTACAGCGCCCGGGCCCGACGCCAGCGGCCGGGTCGCCGGTGGCTTCTTTCTTCTGCTGCTTGCACCCCCTTACGTTAGCTGCCATGACCACCCCCACTCACACGGTGACGAACCAGGTACCGCCCCTGGTCGGCTACGACGTGTTCCGCACCGACGCGGCCCTGACCGAGGCCGTGGCGCGGCACGCCGCCCCGGCCCGGCGGGCGCAGATCGAGCAGGAGCTGAGCGAGCTGGGCGTCTCGGCCGGCTCGGCGCAGGCCCAGCGCTGGGCCGAGGAGGCCAACACGTACGGCCCGGTGCTGCGCACCCACGACCGGTACGGCAACCGGATCGACGAGGTGGACTTCCATCCCTCCTGGCACCGGCTGCTGGGCCACGCGGTCGGCGCGGGCCTGACCGACGCCTGGTCACGGCCGGACGGGCACCTGCGGCGGGCGGCGGGCTTCCTGGTGTGGTCGCAGGCCGAGGCCGGGCACGGCTGCCCGGTGTCGATGACCCACGCGGCGGTGCCCGCGCTGCGCGCCGACCCGGAGCTGGCCGCCGAGTGGGAGCCGCGGCTGGGGGCGCACTCCTACGACCCGCAGCTGCTGCCGGCGGGGGCCAAGCCGAGCGCGCTGTTCGGGATGGGCATGACCGAGAAGCAGGGCGGCTCGGACGTCCGTGCCAACACCACCCGCGCCGAGCCGCTGGCCGAACCGGGCACGTACGCGCTGACCGGCCACAAGTGGTTCTGCTCGGCGCCGATGTCGGACGGCTTCCTGGTGCTCGCCCAGGCACCCGGGGGGCTCACCTGCTTCCTGCTGCCGCGGGTGCTGCCGGACGGCACCCGCAACCCGTTCGCCATCCAGCGGCTGAAGGACAAGCTGGGCAACCGGTCCAACGCCTCCTCGGAGGTGGAGTTCAGCCGCGCCTGGGCGCGCCGGGTCGGCGAGGAGGGCCGCGGGGTGGCCACCATCATCGAGATGGTGGCGGCGACCCGGCTGGACTGCGCGCTGGGTTCGGCGGCGCTGATGCGGCAGGCGGTGGCGCAGGCGGTGCACCACGCCACCCATCGCGGCGCGTTCGGCGGCCCGCTGATCGACAAGCCGCTGATGCGCAACGTCCTGGCGGACCTGGCGCTGGAGTCCGAGGCGGCCACGGTGGCGGCGCTGCGGCTGGCGGCGGCGTACGACGCGGACACCGAGCAGGAGCGGCACCTGCGGCGGCTGGCGATCGCGGTGATCAAGTTCTGGGTGACCAAGCGGTGTCCGGTGGTGGCCGCGGAGGCCCTGGAGTGCCTGGGCGGCAACGGCTACGTCGAGGAGTCCGGGATGCCGCGGATCTTCCGCGAGTCGCCGCTCAACTCCGTGTGGGAGGGCTCGGGCAACGTCCAGGCGCTCGACGTGCTGCGGGTCCTCCAGCGCGAGCCCGACGCTTTGAACGCCTTCCTGAGCGAGATCGGCCTGGCCCGTGGCGCCGACCACCGCCTGGACGGCGCGATCAAGGACCTGCTGGCCGAGCTCGCCGACCTCGACGGCATCGAGTCCCGGGCCCGCCGCATCGTCGAACGCATGGCCCTCGTCCTCCAGGGCTCCCTGCTGGTCCGCTTCGCCCCGCCCGCCGTCGCCGACGCCTTCTGCGCCTCCCGCCTCGGCTCGGACTGGGGCTCCGTCTTCGGCACCCTCCCCCACACCCTCGACCTCGCCCCGATCGTCGAAAGGGCCCGCCCGATCCCCCGCTGACCCCGTAGGGATGGGCGGCAAAAAAGGGGATGGCGCCGCGCCGACTCGGCACCATCCCCGGTGCGGCCGTGCCGGGGCACCCCTCTCGCGGCCGCAGGACCGGCGGCGGCGAGGGGCCCGGCGGACCGGAGCGGTCGCTCGACGGGCCGTTGGTGCGGGCACGGTGACGCGGCGTCACTGTCCGTCGAATGCGCGTAGGCTCGCAACAGTTGCAGCCGGTTGCATCCGGTTCGGGTGGGGCGGGGGAGCCGGGTCCGAGGGGCGAGCGAGGCAGGGCGGGAGCGGCGTGTCACATCCTTCGACCGGGCTGGGGCGGCTGGACGCGGTGGATCTGCACGTCTCGACCCATCAGCTCGCCTCGATGCGGGAGGCGGCGCTGGCCGGCCGGGTGCCGCCGCGGCCGCCCCGGACGGTGATCGGCGAGTCGTGGTCGCGGGTGCTGAGCCTGGGCGTGAACCCGGACTCGGGCCGGCCCAACTCACCGATCAGCGCCGAGGAGCTGGAGTACCGCCGGCAGGCGTCCGCGCTGGGCGAGCTGCTGCCGGTGCTGCGCGAGGGCCTGGTACGGATCGCCGACGCGGCCTGGCACATCATGGTGGTCACCGACGCCGAGGGCCGGGTGCTGTGGCGGGACGGCAGTACGGCGGTACGCCGCAGCGCGGACCGGCTGGGCTTCGCCGAGGGCGCGTCCTGGGCCGAGGACGTGGTCGGCACCAACGCGATCGGCACCGCACTGGTCACCCGCGCCCCGTTGCAGGTGCACTCGGCCGAGCACTTCGTCCGTACCCATCACGGCTGGACCTGCGCGGCGGCACCGCTGCACGACCCGCGCGACGGGCGGCTGCTGGGCGTGGTGGACGTCAGCGGCCCGGCGGCCACGCTGCACCCGGCGACCTTGTCGCTGGTCTCGGCGGTGGTCCGGGTCGCCGAGGGCGAGCTGCGCAGCCGGCACTGGGCGGCGGTGGAGCGGCTGCGGTCGATCGCGGCGCCGCTGCTGTCCCGGTTCGACGGCCAGGCGCTGGCGGTGGACCGCAACGGCTGGACGGCGGCGGCGACCGGGATGGCGCCGCCGCCGGGCCGGGTGGCGCTGCCGGCGTCGGTGCGGGCCGGGCAGGCGTGGCTGCCCTCGCTCGGGATGTGCTGGCTGGAGCCGCTGCCGGGCGGCTGGCTGGTACGGATCGCCGGGCGGGAGCGGGCGCCGGCGGCCAGCCGGGTGCTGCTGGACGTGAGCCGGCCGCGGAGCTGGGCGGTGACCGTGTCGGGCGCGGCGGGGAGCTGGGCGCAGCAGCTCAGCCCGCGTCACGCGGAGTTGCTGTTCGTGCTGGCGGTGCACCGGTCCGGGCGGACCGCCGCGGAGCTCGCCGACGACCTGTTCGGCGACCCGAGCCGTACGGTGACGGTGCGTGCCGAGGTGTCCCGGCTGCGCCGCAATCTGGCCGGGGTGCTGGCCCACCGCCCGTACCGGTTCGCCGACGGGGTGGACGTGCAGATCGTGCGTCCGCGTCACCCGTGGGAGCTGCTGCCGCACTCGGTGGCGCCGGCGGTGCTGGCCGCCCGCGGCTTCGGCTGATCCCCGGGGGGCGAAGGGGTCCCCGGCCGGGCGCGATCGCGGCTGACCTAGGGTGGGCGCCATGAGCGGCACCCCTGTGACCACCTGGTACCTGGAGCAGACCGGCCCGGACGAGCTGGTCCCGGCCGCCGCGCCGGCGCACGACGCGGGGGTGCTGATCGAGCGGGCGCAGGTGCCCTCCCCCGAGCTGGGCCGCTTTCTGTATACGGCCGTGGGCGCGGACGTGGCGTGGACCGACCGGCTGCCGTGGTCGCGCGAGCAGTGGCGCGAGGTGCTGGAACGGCCGGGCCACGAGGTGTGGCTGGCGTACGAGCGGGGCACCCCGGCCGGTTACGTCGAGCTGGACGGGCAGGACGCGGGCAGCGTGGAGATCGCGTACTTCGGGCTGCTGCCGGACTTCCGGGGCCGCCGGATAGGCGGTCACCTGCTGTCCGTGGGCACCGCGCGGGCCTGGGACCTGGCCCTTCGGTGGCCCGATCGGGTGCCGACCGAACGGGTGTGGGTGCACACGTGCTCGCTTGACGGACCGTACGCGCTGGCCAATTACCGGCGCCGCGGCTTCCGCGTGACGCACACCACAACGTCTCAATAAACGGGATGCAGGCGTCCACATAATGGAAGACGGTGGACTGGCCGGAGACGGCCGTGCCACGCTTTCGTCATGTCGCGCTCTGGAATCAGCTTGGTGGGTCGGCCGCACGTCGACTTCTGCCGTGTTTCCAGCGCCATCTGTCCGGCGGGCTGACACCACTTCGCAGCCCCTCCGCCGTCCCCGTCGTCGTGGACGCGCAGGAGTTCTCTGCCGCCCGCCGCCCGGCACAGCCGCGTGTTCGCGCAAGGCCCAGGGTGCTCCGCGCCGTACCGACCCGTATTCGAGCCTGCCCGAAGGACGCATCGCCATGGCTTCCAGCCCCGACTCCCCGAACTCCCCTGCCGGGAGCGACCCGGCTGCGTCCCCGGCGGCCCCGGCGGCCCCGGCGGCCCGTCGCAAGAGCGGACGGCACCGCGGCGAGGGCCAGTGGGCGATGGGCCATTTCACGCCGCTCAACGCCAACGAGCAGACCAAGAAGGACGACGACGGTCTCAATGTGCGGACGCGCATTGAGACGATTTACGCCCATCGCGGCTTCGACTCCATCGACGGCGCCGACCTGCGCGGCCGCATGCGCTGGTGGGGGCTGTACACCCAGCGCCGGCCCGGGATCGACGGCGGCCGCACCGCGATCCTGGAGCCGGAGGAGCTGGACGACAAGTACTTCATGATGCGGGTGCGCATCGACGGCGGCCGGCTGACCGTGGCGCAACTGCGGGTGATCGGCGAGATCTCGCAGGAGTTCGCCCGGGGCACCGCCGACATCACCGACCGGCAGAACATCCAGTACCACTGGATCCGGATCGAGGACGTGCCGGAGATCTGGCGGCGGCTGGAGGCGGTGGGCCTGTCCACCACCGAGGCCTGCGGCGACACCCCGCGGGTGATCATCGGTTCGCCGGTGGCCGGCATCGCCGAGGACGAGATCATCGACGGCACCCCGGCGATCGACGAGATCCACTCCCGCTTCATCGGCTCGAAGGAGTTCTCCAACCTGCCGCGGAAGTTCAAGACCGCGGTCTCCGGGTCGCCGCTGCTGGACGTCGCCCACGAGATCAACGACATCGCGTTCGTCGGCGTGGAGCACCCCGAGCACGGTCCCGGCTTCGACCTGTGGGTCGGCGGCGGCCTGTCCACCAACCCGCGGCTGGGCACCCGGCTGGGCGCCTGGGTGCCGCTGGCGGAGGTGCCGGAGGTGTGGGCCGGGGTGGCCGGCATCTTCCGGGACTACGGCTACCGGCGGCTGCGCTCCCGGGCCCGGCTGAAGTTCCTGGTCGCCGACTGGGGCGAGGAGAAGTTCCGCCGGGTGCTGGAGGAGGAGTACCTCAAGCGGCCGCTGCTGGACGGCCCGGCGCCGCAGGAGCCGACCGGCCGGTGGCGCGACCACCTCGGGGTGCACCGGCAGAAGGACGGCCGCTTCTACGTCGGGTTCGCCCCGCGCGTGGGCCGGATCGACGGCGCCACCCTGACCAAGATCGCCGACCTGGCCGCGGCCCACGGCTCGGGCCGGCTGCGCACCACCGTGGACCAGAAGCTGATCGTCCTGGACGTCGAGGAGGACCGGGTCGAGTCGCTGAGCGCGGCGCTGGAGGCGCTGGACCTCCAGGTGCGGCCCTCCTCCTTCCGGCGCGGCACCATGGCCTGCACCGGCATCGAGTTCTGCAAGCTGGCGATCGTGGAGACCAAGGCGCGCGGCTCCTCGCTCATCGACGAACTCGAGCGGCGCCTGCCGGACTTCGACGAGCCGGTCACCATCAACATCAACGGCTGCCCCAACTCCTGCGCCCGGATCCAGGTCGCCGACATCGGCCTGAAGGGCCAGCTCGTCACCGGGCCGGACGGCCGGCAGGTGGAGGGCTACCAGGTGCACCTCGGCGGCGGCCTCGGCCTGGACTCCGGGTTCGGCCGCAAGGTGCGCGGCCTGAAGGTGACCGCGGCCGACCTGCCCGACTACGTGGAGCGGCTGCTCACCCGGTTCTCCGCCGAGCGGGCCGAGGGCGAACGGTTCGCCCAGTGGGCGGCCCGTGCCTCGCAGGAGGCGCTGTCGTGAGCGAGCGAGCCGCGCCCTTCTACTGCCCCTACTGCGGGGACGAGGACCTGCGCCCTTCCGAGGAGGGCCACGGCGCCTGGGAGTGCCGGTCCTGCAACCGCGCGTTCCAGCTCAAGTTCCTCGGTCTGCTGGCCAAGGGCCTGCGAGCCGAACCCCCGCATGGAGGCGCTTGATGACCACCGCACCGTACACCGCCCGGGATCTGCCGCGGTTGGCCGAGCGGGCCGGCCGCGACCTGGAGGACGCGTCCGCGCTGGACGTGCTGCGCTGGGCCGCGGACACCTTCGGCCGCCGGTTCTGCGTGACCTCCTCCATGGAGGACGCCGTCGTCGCCCACCTGGCCTCGCGGGCCATGCCGGGCGTGGACGTGGTCTTCCTCGACACCGGCTACCACTTCCCGGAGACCATCGGCACCCGGGACGCGGTCGCCGCCGTGATGGACGTCAACGTCCTGACCATCACCCCGCGGCAGACCGTCGCCGAGCAGGACGCCGAGTACGGGCCGAAGCTGCACGACCGCGACCCGGACCTGTGCTGCGCGCTGCGCAAGGTCGCGCCGCTGGAGGAGGGGCTGCGCGGCTACGACGCCTGGGCGACCGGGCTGCGCCGCGACGAGTCCCCGACCCGGGCGAACACCCCGGTCGTCGGCTGGGACGTCAAGCGGCAGAAGGTCAAGATCGCGCCGATCGCGCGGTGGACGCAGGACGACGTGGAGGCCTACGTGGCCGAGCACGGGGTGCTCACCAACCCGCTGCTGACCGACGGTTACCCGTCGATCGGCTGCGAGCCGTGCACCCGCCGGGTGCGGCCCGGCGACGACGCGCGGGCCGGCCGCTGGGCCGGGCTCGGCAAGACCGAGTGCGGGATCCACGAGTGAGCGCCCTCCAGCCGGTCCGGACGGCCGCACCCACCGCGTCCGGACCCGGGACCGCGACGGCCACCACGATCGAGGCGGCCGAGATCACGACCGCCGGGACCGTCGCCGAGGGCGCCACCGTATGGCTCACCGGCCTGCCCAGCGCCGGCAAGACCACCATCGCGCACGCGCTGGCCGAGCGGCTGCGGGCCGGGGGCCGCCGGGTGGAGGTGCTCGACGGCGACGAGATCCGCGAGTTCCTGTCCGCGGGCCTCGGGTTCACCCGCGCCGACCGGCACACCAACGTGCAGCGGATCGGCTTCGTGGCCGAACTGCTCGCCTCGCACGGGGTGCTGGCACTCGTCCCGGTGATCGCGCCGTACGCCGACAGCCGCGCGGCGGTACGCGCCCGCCACCGGGCGAACGGCACCGGCTACCTGGAGGTCCACGTGGCCACCCCGGTGGACGTGTGCGCGGTCCGGGACGTCAAGGGCCTGTACGCCAAGCAGGCAGCGGGCGAACTCACCGGCCTGACCGGCGTGGACGACCCGTACGAGGTGCCGCAGGACCCGGACCTGCGGATCGAGACGGAAGGCCACACCGTGGCGGAGTCCGCGGCCGCCGTACACGCGCTGCTCGTCGAGAGGGGCCTGACGACATGACCACGTCCATCGCACCCGCCGAGTCCACCGACAGTCCCTACGCGCTGTCCCACCTGGACGCGCTGGAGTCGGAATCGGTGCACATCTTCCGTGAGGTGGCCGGCGAGTTCGAGCGGCCGGTGCTGCTGTTCTCCGGCGGCAAGGACTCCATCGTGATGCTGCACCTGGCGCTGAAGGCGTTCGCGCCGGCGCCGGTCCCCTTCACACTGCTGCACGTGGACACCGGCCACAACTTCCCGGAGGTGCTGGACTTCCGGGACCGCACGGTCGCCGAGCACTCCTTGCGGCTGCACGTGGCCAAGGTGCAGGACTACATCGACGACGGGCGGCTGCGCGAGCGGCCGGACGGCACCCGCAACCCGCTGCAGACGCTCCCGCTGACCGATGCCATCCGCGAGCTGCGCTTCGACGCGGTGTTCGGCGGCGGCCGGCGCGACGAGGAGAAGGCCCGCGCCAAGGAGCGGGTGTTCTCGCTGCGCGACGAGTTCTCCCAGTGGGACCCGCGGCGCCAGCGGCCGGAGCTTTGGCAGCTCTACAACGGCCGGCACGCGCCCGGTGAGCACGTACGGGTCTTCCCGCTGTCGAACTGGACCGAGCTGGACGTCTGGCAGTACATCGCCCGCGAAGGCATCGCGCTGCCGGAGATCTACTTCGCGCACGAGCGCGAGGTGTTCCGGCGCGGCGGGATGTGGCTGACCGCGGGCGAGTGGGGCGGGCCTAAGGCCGACGAGCCGGTGGAGACCCGGACCGTGCGCTACCGCACGGTCGGCGACATGTCCTGCACCGGGGCCGTCGACTCCGACGCCACCACGCTGGACGCGGTGATCACCGAGATCGCCGCCTCCCGGCTCACCGAACGGGGTGCGACCAGGGCGGACGACAAGCTGTCGGAGGCCGCCATGGAGGACCGCAAGCGCGAGGGGTACTTCTAGCCATGACGAGCACCACCGATCCGCTGACCCCCGAGCACCTGTCGGCGACGACCCTGCTGCGCTTCGCCACCGCCGGCTCTGTGGACGACGGCAAGTCCACCCTGGTCGGGCGGCTGCTGCACGACTCCAAGTCGGTGCTGGCCGACCAGTTGGAGGCGGTCGAGCGGGCCTCGCAGGTGCGCGGGCACAGCGCCCCGGACCTGGCGCTGCTCACCGACGGCCTGCGGGCCGAGCGGGAGCAGGGCATCACCATCGACGTGGCGTACCGGTACTTCGCCACCGCGCGGCGCCGGTTCATCCTCGCCGACACCCCCGGGCACGTGCAGTACACCCGCAACATGGTGACCGGCGCGTCCACCGCGGAGCTGGCCGTGGTGCTGGTGGACGCCCGCAACGGGGTGGTGGAGCAGACCCGCCGCCATGCCGCGGTCGCCGCCCTGCTGCGGGTGCCGCACGTGGTGCTGGCCGTCAACAAGATGGACCTGGTGGACTACGCGGAGCCGGTGTTCGCCGCGATCGCGCGGGAGTTCATCGCGTATGCCGCCTCGCTCGGCGTGCCCGAGGTGACCGCGATCCCGATCTCGGCGCTGGCCGGCGACAACGTGGTGGAGCCCAGCGCCCACATGGACTGGTACGGCGGCCCCACCGTGCTGGAGCACCTGGAGACGGTGCCGGTCAGCCACGACCTGACGGACTGCCCGGCGCGTTTCCCGGTGCAGTACGTGATCCGTCCGCAGAGCGCCGAGCACCCGGACTACCGCGGCTACGCGGGCCGGATCGCCTCGGGGATGCTGCGGGTCGGCGAGCAGGTGACCGTCCTGCCGTCCGGCGCGACCACCACCATCGCCGGCCTCGACGCGCTCGGCCGCAGCGTGGACACCGCGTGGGCGCCGCAGTCGGTGACGGTGCTGCTCGCCGACGACATCGATGTCTCGCGCGGCGACCTGATCGCGCCCGTCGCCACCGCGCCGGAGGTCACCCAGGACATCCGGGCCACGGTGTGCCACCTGCACGAGCGGCCGCTGAAGGTCGGCGAGCGGGTGCTGCTCAAGCACGGCACCCGGACGGTGAAGGCGATCGTGAAGGCGCTGCCGTACCGGATCGACCTGTCGCACTCGCTGGCGCACGACAACGAGCCGGCGCAGCTCGACGTCAACGACATCGGCGCGGTGGTGCTGCGCACCGCGGAGCCGCTGCCGGTCGACGCCTACGCGGAATCCCGGCTGACCGGATCGTTTCTGCTGATCGATCCGGCGGACGGCACCACCCTCACCGCCGGCATGGCCGGCGAGCCCTTCGCCGCGCAGCCCGCCGCGGACGAGGCCGCCGACGAGGGTTGGGACTTCTGACGATGAACCAGGCGCGGGGGTGGGCCCACACGGGCGAGGCGGCGCAAGGGTGCGCGGCGCTCGCCCGGGAGGCCTTCTCCGGCTTCGCGAAGGAGGGCGGGCGCGTCGGCAGCGGCTCGCTCGGCTCGGGTACGGGCGGGGTCGCACGATGTGCGGGCTGACGCCTCCGGCGGTACGCGGCGTCGCCGCGCCCGTCGCCATGCCCGCGTACGGCCCGGCCGTACGCACGGACTTCCCCCGTGGCCTTCGGCACGGGAAGTGCCCCCGCCTTCGAAGAAGACCTGACGCCATTCCGGCCGCGCCCTGGTGACCCCTGCGGCGCGACACGCCGGGCCTCACGAGAGGACACCCACGTGCCCGCCCAGTCCCGTCCCGCGTCCAGCGGTTCCGCCACCGCCCTGCTGCCGGCCAGATCCGCGTTCCGCCCCGGTGGGCGCCGCCGCAGACTCGCCGCCGCGGCCGCCGCCCTGCCGATCCTGGTCAGCGCCCTGGCTGCCTGCGGCTACGGCTCCAACAGCAGCAGCAAGTCGTCGGACAACTCGCCCACCGCGGCCGCGCCCGCCGCGAGCAACGCCGCCAAGCTGTCGGCCGACACCGTGAAGATCGGCTACTTCCCGAACCTGACCCACGCCACCGCGCTGGTCGGGCTCAAGGAGGGCTTCTTCCAGAACGAGCTGGGCGCCACCAAGATCAAGACGTACACCTTCAACGCGGGCCCGGCCGAGATCGAGGCGCTCAACGCCGGTTCGATCGACATCGGCTGGATCGGCCCCTCCCCCGCGATCAACGGCTACACCAAGTCGGGCGGCACCGACCTGAAGATCATCGCCGGCTCGGCGTCGGGCGGCGTCAAGCTGGTGGTCAACCCGAAGAAGATCAAGACCCTGGACGACGTCAAGGGCAAGAAGATCGCCACCCCGCAGCTCGGCAACACCCAGGACGTGGCGCTGCTCAACTGGATCGCCTCCAAGGGCTGGAAGGTCGACGCGGAGAGCGGCAAGGGCGACGTCGAGGTGATCCGCACCGACAACAAGATCACCCCGGACGCCTACAAGAACGGCTCCATCGACGGGGCGTGGGTGCCGGAGCCCACCGCCTCCAAGCTGGTGTCCGAGGGCGCGAAGGTGCTGCTGGACGAGAGCACCCTGTGGCCGGACAAGAAGTTCGTCATCACCAATGTGATCGTCTCGCAGAAGTTCCTGTCCGCCCACCCGGACGTGGTCGAGGCGGTGCTGCGCGGCTCGGTGAAGACCAACGCCTGGATCCAGGCCAACTCCGACAAGGCCAAGGCGGACGCCAACGACGAGCTGCAGCAGCTCACCCAGAAGGCGCTGCCGGCGAACGTCATCGACCCGGCCTGGCAGTCCATCCAGGTGCTGGACGACCCGCTGGCCGCCACCGCGCAGGCCGAGGCGCAGCACGCGGTGTCCGCGGGCCTGCTCAAGGCGCCCAAGCTGTCCGGGCTCTACGACCTGACGCTGCTCAACAAGGTCCTCAAGGAGCAGGGCAAGCCGGCCGTGAGCGCAGCCGGGCTCGGCGCGCAGTGACCGCGGCGGTGGGGGGGGGGGGGGGGGG
>NZ_JADKYB010000050.1 GCF_016918855.1 Actinacidiphila acididurans | reverse complement strand
GTGGCCCTGGAGGCGCTGCCCCTGACCGGCAACGGCAAGGTCGACCGTCGGGCGTTGCCGGATCCGGAGGTCACGGCCGGGCGTGGCCGTGGGCCGGAGTCGGTGCGTGAGGAGATCCTGTGCGCCGTGTTCGCCGAGGTGCTCGGGCTCGACACGGTCGGCGTGGAGGACAGCTTCTTCGACCTCGGCGGTCACTCGCTGCTCGCGGTGACCCTGGTCGAGCGGTTGCGGGTCCGGGGCGTCTCGGTCGATGTCCGCACGTTGTTCGCTGAGCCGACGCCGGCCCGGCTGGCCGTGGTGGCAGGCCGGGATCCGGTCGAGGTCCCGCCGTGCCTGATCCCGGACGAGGCGCACGAGATCACCGCCGAGATGGTGCCGCTGTCCGGGCTGACCACCGGGCAACTGGCCACCGTCGCCGCGGCCATCTCCGGGGGAGCGGCCAACATCGCCGACGTCTACCCCCTCGCCCCCCTGCAGGAGGGCATGCTCTTCCACCACCAGCTCGACGCTGCGGACGGTCAGGACCCCTACGTCCTGCGCCGGGTGCTGCGCTTCGCCTCCCGGGCGGCGGCGGGCGAGTTCCTGGCCGCCTGGCAGCGGGTCATCGAGCGGCACGACACCCTGCGCACCGGGATCCACGCCGACGGCCTGCCCTACCCGGTCCAGGTCGTGCGGCGCGCCGCCACCCTCGTGGTGACCGAGGTGGACACGGGCGCGGGCACCGGCGACGAGGCCGTCGCGCGGCTGCTCGCCGCGGCCGAGGAGCCCATGGACCTGACCCGGGCGCCCCTGGTCGACTTCTTCCTCGGGAGCGAGCCGGGCACCGAGCGGTGGTTGCTGGTCCTGCGCAACCACCACATCATCTTCGACCACACCACCGGTGACGTGCTGCTCGGCGAGGTCCAGGCGATCGTCGAGGGACGCACGGACCGGCTGCCGACCCCGTTGCCCTACCGTGAGTACGTCGGGCAGGCGCGGCTGGCGGTCTCCGCGCGCGAGCACGCCGACCACTTCGGTCGGCTGCTCGGCGGGGTCACGGAGCCGACCGCGCCGTACGGCGTCCTGGACGCCCGCAGCGGGCAGGTCGCCGAGACGCACCTGGAACTCCCGCCCGGCCTGTCCGAGCGGCTGCGCGAGCAGGGCCGCCGCCTGGGTGTCACCCCGGCCACGCTGTTCCACGTCATCTGGTCGCGGACACTGGCGGCGCTGTCCGGACGTGCGGACGTCGTCTTCGGCACCGTCCTCTTCGGACGGCTGCAGGCCGGGACCGGCGGCGACCGCGTACCCGGCCTGATGATCAACACCCTGCCGGTGTACGCGCACACCGCGGGCGTCTCCGTCGCCGACGCCGCCCGGTCCATGCGTACCCAGCTCTCCGAACTGCTCGTGCACGAGCACGCCTCGCTCGCGCTCGCGCAGCGGGCCAGCGGGGTGAGCGCGCCCGCTCCGCTGTTCACCTCGGTCCTCAATTACCGGTACGGCGGCGAGCGGCACGTGGAGCCCGGCGGCGAGATCCCCGACGGGCCGTTCGCGGAGCAGCTGGAGGCCCGGGAACGGACCACCTACCCGATCACCGCGGCGGTGGACGAGTTCGCCGACGGCGGGTTCGCGGTGATGGTGCAGGCGGTCGCGCCGATCGACACGGCCCTGACCGCGCGCCTGCTGCGCACCGCCACCGAGAACGTGGTGGAGGCCCTGGAACGCGCGCCGGGCACCGAGCTGGACGCCGTGCCCGTGTTCGCCGGGCCCGACCGGGATCAGGTGCTGCACGGCTGGAACGGCGCCGAGCGCCCGGTGCCCGAGACGACGCTGCCGGCCCTGTTCGCCGCCCGGGTGGCGGAGAACCCGGACGCGGTCGCCCTGGTGGCCGGTGACATCGAGCTCAGCTACGCGGACCTCGACGGCCGGGCGAACCGGCTGGCCCGCCGCCTGATCGCCCGGGGAGCGGACGTGGAGTCGCGGGTGGGCGTGCTGCTGGGGCGCTCCGTGGACCAGATCGTGGCCCTGCTCGCCGTGGTGAAGGCCGGCGCGGCGTACGTGCCGGTCGACCCGGGCTGGCCCGCGGCCCGTCGGCAAATGGTGCTGGCCGGCACCACCCTGCTGGTCACTGGCCCCGAGTTCGCCGTGGACGGGTACGGGAACGGCCCGACGGTCGTGGTGCCGGACGGCGACGGCGGCGGCGACCCGCTCGCGCCGCCGGTGACGGTGCCTCCGGACGCGCTGGCCTACGTGATGTACACGTCCGGGTCGACGGGCGTGCCCAAACCGGTCGGGATCAGCCACCGCGACGTCGTGCGGCTGATTCTCGACAGCGGCTGGGACCTGGACGGCTCCTCGGTGATGCTGACCCAGGCGCCGTACTCGTTCGACGGCTCCGTCTACGAGATCTGGGTGACGCTGGGCCGTGGCGGCCGGATGGTCCTGCTCGACCAGCCGGAGCCGGACGCGGCCGGGCTGCGGCGCATGGTCGCGGCCCACGGGCTGACCCACGTGCACCTGACCGCCGGGCTGTTCCGGGTGATCGCCGAGGAGGACCCCACCGCGTTCGCCGGGGTGCGGCACGTCCTGACCGGTGGCGACGTGGTGTCGGCGGGCGCGTTGTCCCGGCTGCTGTCCGCCGTCGCAGGCTTGACCGTGCAGGTGTCGTACGGGCCGACCGAGATGACGTTGTGCGTCACCCAGCAGTCGTTCACCGCCGCCGGCCAGGTGGGCGCGTCGGTGCCGCTGGGCCGGCCGCTGGACGGCACCCGCGCCTACGTCCTGGACGACCGGCTGCGGCCGGTGCCCGCCGGGGTGAGCGGCGAGCTGTACCTGACCGGGGCCGGCCTCGCCCGGGGCTATCTGGGGCAGCCGACCCGGACCGGCGAGCGGTTCGTGGCCGACCCGTTCACCCCGGGCGGCCGGCTCTACCGTACGGGCGACCTCGCGTGCTGGAACGGCGACGGGACGCTTCGCTTCGGCGGCCGGGCCGACGACCAGGTCAAGGTCCGCGGCTACCGGATCGAGCCGGGCGAGATCGAGGCGGTGCTGACCGGGCACGAGAGCGTCACGCATGCGGTCGTCGTCGCCCGCGGCGAGACCCTGGTGGCGTACGTCGTGCCGGCGCGGGCTGACACGTCGGCTCTGCGGGGGCTGTTGGCCGAGCGGCTGCCCGCCGCCTTCGTGCCGTCGGCGTTCGTGACCCTGGACGAGCTGCCGCTGACCCGGCACGGCAAGGTCGACCGCCGTGCGCTGCCCGATCCCGCGCACGCCACGGGCGACGGGCGGCGCTCGGCGGACACCGTCGGGCAGGACATCCTCTGCGCGCTCTTCGCCGAGGTGCTCGACCGCGAGACGGCCGGCCCCGACGACAGCTTCTTCGACCTCGGCGGCCACTCGCTGCTGGCCACCCGCCTCGTCGCCCGGATCCGGGCCGTCCTCGGCGTCGACGTCGGCCTGCGGGAGGTCTTCGCGGCGCCCACGCCCGCGGCGCTGCACGCCCGGATGGAGTTCTCGCCGTGGCAGCGCGAGCGGGACGGCGTGCTGCTACCGTTCCGGCCGCACGGCGAGCGGGCCCCGCTGTTCTGCGTGCACGCCGGCACCGGCACCGGCTGGGAGTACCTGGGACTGCTGCGCAGCATGCCGGCCGAATACCCGCTCTACAGCCTGCAGGCCCGGGGCATCGACGGCACGAGCGACGTCGCCACCTCCGTGACCGCGATGGCGGCCGACTACGTCGCGGCGATCCGCGCGGTCCAGCCAAACGGCCCCTACCACCTGCTCGGCTGGTCCTTCGGCGGCCTGGTCGCCCAGGAGATGGCGGTCCAGCTGCGGGAGGCCGGGGAAGACGTCGGGTCGCTCACCGTGATGGCAGCCGTGCCGCCGGCCCCGGAACCGCCCGAGGCCGAACAGCTGGCGCCGGCTCCGGAGGGGGAGACACCCCCGCCGGTCCCGGACGCCGACGAGATGCGCGGCGCGGGGATCTTCGCCGACATGACCGACGAGGAGTTCGCGAGCGTCGACCGGGTACGCCTGAACAACCTCGCCATCATGGAACGGCACCGGGCGCGCTCGTACGACGGAGAGCTGTTCTACGTCAACAGCATCGAGGACGAGCACGACCGGGCGCCTGCCATCTGGCGGACGATCGCGGCCGGCGGCGTACGGACGGTCAAGCTGCCCTGCCGGCACGAGGAGATGGAGCGGCCGGACATGCTCGCCCTGGTCTGGGCGGCCCTGGCGAAGTGGTGAGGACGGAACTTTTTCACCGGCGCCGGACCGTACGGTCCGGCGCCGGTCGGCGGTGCCGGAGTCTCCGGCCCGGCGCCGGGTTGAAAAGGTTCATTCGTAACGGTGGCTATTGCTCATCCTCGATCGGGCCGCCCGTTGCCATAGTCCATCGCGGGGAACGCCCGCTTCGCGAAGGGAACGTGCCGATGGACCACAGTGGCCAGTCCGACGAGGTCTACCGCCGTTTTCAGCTGATCGTCAACGGCCCGGCGCTGTTCAACGCCGTCGCGACCGGCGTCGAGCTGGGCGTGTTCGACCTGCTGTCCCGGCAGCCCGGCGCGACCGCCGCCGAGCTGGGCACCGTCACCGGCGTCGAGCCGCACAAGCTGCGGGTGCTGCTGCTCGGGCTGAGCGCCACCGGGCTGGTCGAGAGGCACGGGGACGGCTACGCCAACCACGAGGTCGCCGAGCGGCTGCTCGCGGCCGAGGGACCGGAGAGCTGGCGGCACATCCTGCTCAGCTGGAAGACCCTGTACTACCCGGCCTTCCACCGGATGACCGAGGCGCTGACCGCCGGCACCAACACCGGTATCGAGGCGCACACGGGCTCGGAACCCACCCTGTACGAACGCCTTGCCCACGACGCCGGGCTGGCCGAGATCTTCCACAACGCGATGTCGGCGTTCACCCTGCAGACGATGCCCGGCCTGCTCGGCAACCTCGACGTCTCGTCGACCCGGCACCTGCTCGACGTCGGCGGTGGCGCGGGCACCAACTGCGCCCACCTGCTCGCGGCGAACGACCATCTCACCGCCACCTTGCTGGACCTGCCCAACGTGGTTGACATGGCCAAGACCCAGCTGCCCGCCGACCTGGCCGGGCGCCTGGAGTTCTGCTCGTCGGACATGCTGACCGACCCGTTCCCCGCCGGCGCCGACCACGTGCTGTTCAGCCACGTGCTGGACACCGTCTCCGCCGAGCAGGGGATGACGCTGCTGGCCAAGGCACTGGACGTGCTGCCGTCGGGCGGGAAGGTCTCGATCTACGGCTTCAGCGCCGACGACGACGAGCGCGGTGGCATCTTGGCGGCCCGGCTGTCGCTCTACCTCAACATCCTGGCCACCGGCCGGGGGATGGCCTGGCCGGTCCGGGAGCTCGCCGGCTGGCTGCGCCAGGCCGGTTGCGTCGGCGTCGAGACCTTCCCCGGCCTGCCGTACGAGCACGCGCTGGTCGTCGGGACCAAGCCCTAGGGGGAGCCGGATGAACGACCGTGAGCCGCAATGGACGGCGGGGGGACCGGACATCGATCTCGCCGACCCCGCCTTCTACACCGGATGCGACTACCCGGCGGTGTGGCAGCAGGCCCGCCGCAGCCATCCGATCGCCTGGAGCCGGTCGGCGCGGGCCGGCGACTTCTGGTCGGTCACCACCCACGCGCTCGGCTCCCGCGTCGCCAAGCAGTCGGCGTTGTTCTCCTCGGCGCGGGGCATGCGCCTGGGCGCCGCCGAGGCCGGGGTGGGCGCGGCCGCGAACCGGATGCTCGTGGTCTCCGACAGCGACGCGCACCGGCGGATCAGATCCGCGCTGTCCGGCTGGTTCACCGGCCGGGCCGTGGCGGCGCTGCAGGACCGGCTCGCCGCACACGTCGACGAGCTGGTGCGCACGCTGGTCGAGCGCGGCACCCCGATCGACGTCCGCACCGAGCTGGCCGAGACGATACCCACCTGGGTGCTGTTCGAGATGCTGGACATCCCCGGGCCGGACCGGGCCGAGCTGGCCGGCCTCACCGGCGCCGCGTTCGACGAGACCGACCTGAGCGAGGCGGCGGCGGCGCGCCGGGCCGGGGCCCACGCCCAGATCTTCGGCTACTTCCACCAGCTGCTCCAGCGCCGCCGGGCCGCTCCGGGCAGCGACATCATCAGCTCGCTGGCGGTCGCCGACGGCGAGGGCAAGCGGCTCGACGACGTCGAGATCCTGCTCAACTGCAACGGGCTGATGAACGGCGGGCTCGAGACCACGCCGCACGCCGTCACCGGGGCCGTCCTCGCCTTCGCCCGCGACCCCCGCGCGTGGCGCCGACTGGCGGCCGAGCAGCGGCTGATCGACGGGGCGATCGACGAGATCCTGCGGGTGACCTCGCCCCCGATGCACATCATGCGGACCGCCACAGCGGACACCGAGCTCGGCGGCGCGACGATCCGCGCGCACGACCGCGTCGTGGTCTGGCTGCCGTCGTGCAACTGGGACGAGAGCGTCTTCGACGACCCGCGGACGCTGTCGCTGGACCGCCAGGGCGCCTCGCACCTGAGCTTCGGCGCGGGACCGCACTACTGCATCGGCGCGGTGCTGGCCCGGATGGAGCTGCGCTGCTGGTTGCGGGCGATGCTGCGGTACGTGGAGCGGATCGAGGTGACCGGCCCGGTGCGCCGCCAGGCCTCCACGTTCCTGCACGGCCTGAGCGAGCTCAAAGCCACGTTCGTCCCCGCGCACGGAAGGTCGGTCTGACATGGTGATGGTTGGTGGCCCGGCGCCCGTGCACCTGGCCGGCCCCGGACCGGGCGGGCCCCCGCAGCGGGTACGGCCCGGCACGTTCCGGCGCGTCCTGCCCTACCTGCGCCCCTATCGCGGGTCGCTGGTGGTCCTGAGCCTCAGCACGGCCGTGAGCGCGGCGATCACGGCGCTGAGCCCGCTGCTGCTCATGGTGATCATCGACCGGGGAGTGCTGCCTCGGCATCTCTCGGTGGTCGTGTGGGCGGCGCTGGGTGTGTTCGGCCTGGCGGCGGCGGACGCGGCGATGAGCCTGGTGACGGCCCGCTCGTCCGGCCGGGTCGGTCAGGGACTGGTCTGCGACCTGCGGATCGAGGTGTTCGACCACGTCCGCCGGCAGCCGCTCGCGTTCTTCACCCACGCGCAGACCGGATCCCTGGTCAGCCGCCTGAACACCGACGTCATCGGCGCCCAGCAGGCCGTCACCCTGCTGCTGTCGGAGACCGTCTCGCTGTCGCTCACCCTGATCTTCACCCTGGTGACGATGTTCCTGCTGTCGTGGCAGATCACCCTGCTGGCGCTGCTGGTCGTGCCGCTGACGATGCTGCCGGGCCGGCTGTTCGGCCGGCGGATGCAGACACTCGTGCGGCAGGGCATGCAGCGCGACGCAGACCTCGGCGCGATGCTCAACGAGCGGTTCAACGTCGCCGGGGCGATGCTGTCCAAGCTCTATGGCCGGCCCCGGGAGGAGTCGGTCGCCTTCGCCGCACGCGCCGGCGGGGTCCGCGACATCTACACCACCATCCAGGTGTACGGGCGGGCACTGGCCTGCGTCGGCGCGCTGGTCATCGGCGCCGCCACCGCCCTGGTCTACGGCGTCGGCGGCTACCTCGTCATCGACGGCGGGCTCGAGCTCGGCGGCCTGGTCGCGATGGGCACCCTGCTGCTGCGGCTGTTCGCCCCGGCCAACGGCCTGTCCAACATCCAGGTCCACTTCATGACCGCCCTGGTCAGCTTTGACCGGATCTTCGAGCTGCTCGACCTGCGGCCGCTGGTCGTCGAGCGCCCGGACGCCCGCGATTTCCCCGCCCCGCTGCCAGCCGCGCGGGGCGGGCTCGACATCGAGTTCGACGACGTCGTCTTCGGCTATCCGAGCGCGCGGGAGTCCTCGGTCGCGTCGCTGGAGGTCATGGCCCCGCCCGGCGGCTCCGGGCGGGACGAACGGGGCGGGCCGATCCTCAACGGCATCACCTTCGTCGCCCCCGCCGGGCGGATGACCGCGCTGGTCGGGCCGTCCGGCGCGGGCAAGACCACCATCACCACCCTGGTGCCCCGCCTCTACGACCCGCTCGGCGGCGCCGTCCGGATCGCCGGCGTCGACCTGCGCGAGCTGCGGCTGCAGGCGGTCCAGGACGTGGTCGGCGTGGTCAGCCAGGACGCGCACCTGTTCCACGACACGATCCGCGCGAACCTGCTCTACGCGCGCCCCGGCGCCTCCGAGCGGGAGATCGTCGAGGCCTGCACGGCGGCCCGGATCTGGGAGACCGTCGAGGCACTCCCGCAGGGGCTCGACACCGTGGTGGGCGACCGGGGTCACCGGCTCTCGGGTGGCGAGAAGCAGCGCATCGCGCTCGCCCGGCTGCTGCTCAAGGCTCCGCCGGTGGTGGTGCTCGACGAGGCCACGGCGCACCTGGACTCCGCCTCGGAGGCCGCCGTCCAGCAGGCCCTTCGGACCGCGCTGACCGGCCGGACATCGCTGGTCATCGCCCACCGGTTGTCGACGATCCGCGAGGCCGACCAGATCCTCTACGTGGACAAGGGCGAAATCCACGAGCGCGGCACCCACGACGAGCTGCTGGCCGCGAACGGCCGCTACGCCGAGCTGTACCGCAAACAGTTCGCGACCCAACTCGGTTAGTGCTTCTCGCTCGGTCAGTGCTTCTCCAGGAACGCCGAGATCAGCTCGTTGACCTCGGCCGGGCGCTCCAGGATGCCGAGGTGGCCGGCCCCGGCCACCTCGGCGTAGTCGCAGTCCGGGATGGCCTCGGCGACCTCGGCGCCCAGGTGCGGCGGCGTCATCAGGTCGTCGGTGAACGCGATCACCCGGCACGGCACCGTGACCGTGCGCAGCAGCGCGCGCCGGTCGGATTCCAGGTCGACCCAGGCCTGGCCGGCGGCCCGCTTCTCCCGGTCGCCGGCCAGCTCGAACACGTCGAGCCAGGTCGACATGGCGTCGTCGTCGTTCAGCGTGGCCGGCGACAGCATCTGGCAGACGTCCACGACGGCCTCGTACTCCGGCGGCAGCCGCACGTCGCTCTCGGCCAGCGCGCGTTCGGCCCGGCGCAGGGCCGCGCGCATCACGTCGGCGCGTCCGCGGGTGGCGATCAGGACGGCGCTGCGTACCGTCTCGGGGTGGTGCAGGGCCAGTTCCTGGGCGACCAGGGCGCCCAGCGACATGCCGACCAGGTGGCAGCGCCCGAGGCCGAGGCCGTCGATCAGGCCCTTGGTGTCGGCCAGCAGGTCGTCCAGGCGGTACCGGCCGGGCGGCGTGTCGGAGGGCGCGATGCCCCGGTTGTCGAAGGTGATGCATTCGTAGCCGAGCCGAACCAGCGCCGGCGTCTGGTGCATCGTCCACATCCGGCCGCTCGCGCCCGAGCCCATGATGAACAGCACGGGATCACCACTGCCCGCGCGCTGATAGCTGAGCTGGATCCCGTTGGTCCCAATCATCGGCATGATGCGGGCTGCCTTCCTCGCTGGTCCGGTCGAGCAGGGTGAACGTTGCCGCCCGGCCGCGCCCCGCTCATCGGCGAACGCCGTCGTTACGCCGGGCTGGCGGCCGGCTCGGTCAGGCCGCTGCGGCCGACGCCCAGGCTGCCGCGCTCCATCCGGATCCGCAGGCCGTCGACGACGGCGAAGTGATTGCTGCCGCGCTTCTGGCGGTCCTCGGCGTCGTGCTCCAGCCGCACGATGTCGTCGCTGCCCGGCAGGCCGTGCAGTTCGAGCGCGATGTCGGTGGTGTAGCGCATCGCCTTGTCGAGCAGCTCCCGATCGATCTCCGAGGAGTTGAGGTCGACGTTGCCGGACACCACCGGCTGGATGAGGTCGAAGGCGAGCTGGAAGTTCTCGCTGGTCACGCCGGGCAGCACGATGTTCTCCTGGTCGTGCAGCTGCCGGTAGAAACCGGCGACCGTGATGATCAGCCGGGTGTAGGCCTTCGACAGGCACCGGTGGTGGAACCGTTCCAGCTCGTCCGCGCTCAGCTCACCCTTGATCTCGGCGCAGATGGTCGCCGAGGCACTCAACGCGCCCAGGAAGGCCATGTGCACGCCGGTGGAGAAGAGCGGGTCGATGAACCCGGCGGCGTCCCCGATCAGCCGGTACCCGGGACCCGCGTAGCTGTCGGCGAAGTACGAGTAGTCGCGCCAGACGCGGACCTTGTCCACCCGCTCGCCGTCGCGCACCATCGCGGTGATGTCCGGGGAGCAGGCCAGCGCCCGCTCGAAGACCGCCTCCGGCGAGCTGTCGTCCTCCCTCAACCGCAGGAACGCCTCGCGGTGCATCACGACGCCGACGCTGAGCCGGCCGTCGGCCAGGGGGATCGCCCACGTCCAGCCGGTCCCGTCGGTGAGCGCCTCCATGAAGAAGGCGCCGACGCGCTCCACCCCGTCCTTGTCCCGGTACGGCGTGGCGCCGCGGAAGTAGCTGCCGACCGCGACGTTGGCGAACGCCTCCTCGGCCCGGCGGTTCTTCAGATACCGCGAGGACATCAGCCCGCTCTGACCGCTGGCGTCGACCAGATGGTCGAAGCCGATCGTGTGCGTGGACCCGTCCGGCAACCGCAGCTCGGCGCGCGCCGGCCGACCGTCGTCGAACCCGATCGCGGTGGCGGCGGTCTCCTCGTACACGTGGGCGCCGCAGTCGGCGGCGTGCCGCAGCATGATGTGGTCGAACTCGGCGCGGTCCACCTGATAACTGTGCTTGTAGCGGCTGCGCTGCCGGAAATCGACATGCCCCGGATCCTGCGCGCGTTTGACCCGGAAAAAGCCGTCGTATTTCTTGAGGAAACCGTGCTCCTCCACTTTCGGCAGCGCGCCCACGAAATCGAGCAACGGAATCGCCGAAGTGATCAGGGATTCACCGATGTGGAATCGTGGGAACCGTTCCTTCTCGACGACCGTCACGTCGACCCCCTCGCGGGCCAGCAGGGACGCGGCCATCGAGCCGGCCGGGCCGCCGCCGATCACCAGGACCGCGGTTTCGGTTCGCACGTCGCTACCTCCTTGAAAGAAAAGTGCTCATTGGGCGCGCGCGGCCGGGCCGACGTCATGCAAGCACCGCCGGACAATCCGAGTCAAGGTTTGCGGCCGGCCCTCGGTGTAACGGCGGAAAACCCCGGCCGGGCCCGATTTCCGGGGTCTTCGCGTCGGCCGCGCGTAACGACGGGGCGCGTAACGACGGATAGTCCCGATGCCCGGACGGCCCGCACCCCCGGACACTGCAAGCCGGTTCCCTCTCAGGTAGGCGAGGAGCGCTGTGGACGGCACCGAGACGACGGCCACCTTCGCGGCCGAGGACCTTCCGGCCGGCGGCCATCCGGACCTCGTCGCCGTACGGGACGAGGACGCGGCCACGATCCGGCGGCTCGCCGCCGAGCTGGCCGTCGGCCACCCCGCGCAGCTGACCGCCGAGCCGGACCGGCGCTTCGACGACGCCGCGTTCCTCACCGCGGTCGAGAGCTCGGCCCGGCGGATGAGCCACCGGCTGCTGGAGCGGCTCGTCGGCTTCCGGCTCGCCGGCAGCTCCTCCGGCGGCCTGGTGCTGCGCGGCCTGCCGCTGGATCCGGCGCTGCCCCCGACCCCGGCCGACGGCTCCTACCGAGGCCCGGTGAGCGACCTGTTCGTCAGCTCGGTCACCCAGCTGATGGTCATGAGCGTGCTCGGCGGCGTCGTCGCCTACGCCGACGAGAAGGACGGCCGGCTGATCCAGGACGTCTGCCCGGTGCCCGGCGCCGAGACCCGCCAGGAGAACACCGGCAGCACCCTGCTGGAACTGCACACCGAGGACGGCTTCCACCCGAGCAAGCCCGACTTCATGAGCCTGTACTGCCTGCGCGGCGACCCCCGCGACGAGGCCCGTACGGTGGTCGGCGCGGTGGCGCGGGTGCTGCCCGGCCTGAGCGAGCGGTGCCGGGCCGCCCTGCGCGAGCCGCAGTTCCGGATCCGGCTCTCGTCCTCGTTCACCGGCGGGGGACCGGCACGCTGGTCGGCGCCGTTGCCGGTGCTCTCCGGCGCCGCCGTCGATCCCGAGGTCTGCCTCGACCTGCACGCCATGGCCGGGCTGACCGCCGAGGGCGACGAGGCGCTGCGGGAGCTGGCCGCCCTCATGACCCGCAGCCTGCTCGCCGTCGCCCTGCGGCCCGGCGACCTCCTGATCGTCGACAACCGCCAGGCCGTGCACGGGAGGACGGCCTTCCGGCCCGGCTACGACGGCGCCGACCGCTGGCTGCGCCGCTGCTACGCGATCACCGACCTCTGGCGGTCCCGCGGCACCCGGTTCCCGGGCTCGCGGGTACACCGGCCGCTGTGAGAAGAGGGCTGTTCCTGTGATTCCCGCATCGTTCGCCCAGCAGCGTCTGTGGTTCCTCGACCGGTTCGGGGGTCCGGGGGAGACCTACACCATCCCCGTCCAGGTCCGGCTGACCGGGCCGCTGGACCTCGGCGCGCTGCGGGCGGCCCTGGGCGACCTGACCGCCCGGCACGAGAGCCTGCGGACGCTGCTGCCGGCCGTCGACGGGCAGCCGTACCAGCTGATCGTCGAGGCGGCGCAGGCCGCGCCGGTGCTGGACGTCGTCGAGGCCGGCGAGGACGAGCTGCCCGAGGCCGTCACCGAGGCCCGGCTGCGCCCCTTCGACCTGGCAACGGACCTGCCGTTGCGGGCGACCGTGTTCGCGCTCGGTCCCAGGCGCTGGGAACTGCTGCTGGTCGTGCACCACGTGGCCGCCGACGAGTGGTCGATGGGCCCGCTCTGGCGGGACCTGGCCTCGGCGTACGAGGCCCGGCTGAACGGCCGTGCACCGCAATGGACTCCGCTGCCGGTCCAGTACGCCGACTACACCCTGTGGCAGCGGGAACTGCTCGGGTCCGCGGACGAACCGAGCGAGCTGCTCACCGAGCAGGTGGAGTACTGGCGGGCGGCGCTGGACGGCGCCCCTCCCGAACTGGCGCTACCGGTCGACCGGCAACGCCCGCCGGAGCCCGGCTACCGCGGCGGCGTCGTCACCACGACGGTGCCCGCCGAGGTCCACGCCCGATTGACCCGGCTGGCCCGTACATACGGGATGACGGTTTTCATGGTCCTGCACGCCGCCGTGGCCGCGCTGTTGTCACGGCTGGGCTCGGGAGACGACATCGTGCTCGGCAGTCCGGTGGCCGGCCGCACCGACGAGTCCCTGGACGACCTCGTCGGGTTCTTCGTCAACACCCTGGTCCTGCGCACCGACCTGACCGGCGATCCGGACTTCGCCGAGGTGCTGCAACGGGTACGCGCGACCGCCATGGACGCCTTCGACCACCAGGACGTGCCGTTCGAGCGGCTGGTCGAGCAGCTGGCGCCGGACCGGTCGATGAGCCGGCACCCGGTGTTCCAGGTGATGCTGACGACGCAGAGCGCTCTGGCCCCCGAGTTCGGCCTCGCGGGCCTGACCGTACGGCCCGTACCGCCCGAGGTGGAGACGGCGAAGTTCGACCTGCAGCTGTCCTTCGCGGAGACGTTCACCCCGGACGGCGAACCGGCCGGGCTGGACGCCGGTGTCCTGTACTCGGCCGACCTGTTCGACCGGGCCACCGCCGAGGCCCTGGCCCGCCGGCTCGTCCGGGTGCTGGAGCAGGTGACGGCCGACCCGTCGGTGCGGGTGACCCGGCTGGAGGTCACCGAGCCGGCCGAGCGGCACCTGATGGCCGTGTGGAACACCCCGGAGATCTCGCTGCCGGCGGCCACGGTGCCCGAGCTGTTCGCCGCCCGCGCGCCGTCGGACGAGGTGGCGCTCGTCGCCGGCGGCGCGCGGATGTCCTACCGGGAGCTGGACGGCCGGTCGAACCACCTGGCACGGCGGCTGGCCGAGCACGGCGCCGGACCGGAGACCCGGGTCGCGGTGCTGATGGACCGCTCGGCGGAGGCCGTGGTGGCGCTGCTGGCGGTGCTGAAGGCCGGCGCGGCATACGTGCCGGTGGATCCCGGCTATCCGGCCGAGCGCATTGACTGGCTGCTCGCTGACGCCGGGGTGCGGATGGTGCTGGCCGACGCCCGCACCCAGTCGCGGCTGACCGGCCACCTGGTGCTGCGCGCCGACGAGCCCGGTACGGATCCCCGCCCGCTGCCGCCGCTCGCCCGCCCGCAGAACGCGGCGTACGTCATGTACACCTCGGGCTCGACCGGCACGCCCAAGGGGGTGGTGGTGCCGCACGCGAGCCTGTCCGGCCTGCTCGCCTCGCTGCAGCACCGGTACGCGCTGAGCCCGGCCGACCGGGTGCTGCTGAAGTCGCCGCTGGTGTTCGACGTGTCGGTGTGGGAGGTCTTCTGGCCCCTGACCGAGGGCGCGACCGTGGTGGTCGCCGAGCCCGGTGGCCACCGTGACCCCGCGTACCTGGCCGACCTGATCGCGCGCGAGCGGGTCTCGGTGCTGCAGTTCGTGCCGTCGATGCTGGCCGCCTTCGCCGACGAGGGACGGCTGGTGCCCGGCGTACGGCTGCTCTGCTGCGCGGGCGAGGCGCTGCCGGCGTCGTTGCGGGATACGGCCCAGGCGTTGTTCGGCGTGCCCGTGCACAACCAGTACGGTCCGACCGAGGCGACCGTCCTGACCACGGTGTGGCAGTGCGATCCGGAGACGGACGGGGCGCTCGTCCCGATCGGCCGGCCGCTGCCGCACGCGCGGGCGTCCGTGCTGGACGAGTCGCTGCGGCCGGTGCCGATCGGGGTGCCGGGCGAGTTGTATGTGTCCGGCAGCGCGGTCGCCCGCGGCTACCACGGCCGGGCGGCGCTGACCGCGCATCGGTTCGTCGCCGATCCCGCGACTCCGGGCGGCCGGCTGTACCGCACCGGCGACATGGTCCGCCGGAGCCGGACGGGCGTCCTGCACTATCTGGGCCGTGCCGACGAGCAGGTGAAGATCCGCGGCCACCGGATCGAGCCGGGCGAGATCGAGTCGGTCATCGCCGCCGAGCCGGGAGTCGCCCAGGTGGCGGTCGTGGCCCGCGAGGACACCCCGGGTGGCCGGCGGCTGGTCGCGTACGTCGTGGCCGGCGATGGCGATGTGTCCCACTTGCGGGCCGCGGTGAGCCGGCGGCTGCCGGGCCATCTCGTGCCCTCGGCCTTCGTCGCTCTCGACGCGCTGCCGGTGACGGTCAACGGAAAGCTCGACCGCCGCGCGTTGCCCGCACCGCGCTACACCGGCACCATCGGCACCTGGCGCGGGCCGCGCACCGTCCGCGAGGAGATTCTCTGCGCGGTCTACGCCGACGTCCTCGGTATCGGGCCGGTCGGCATCGACGACAGCTTCTTCGACCTCGGCGGCCACTCGCTGCTGGCCACCCGCCTCATCGCCCGGATCCGGACGGCGCTCGGCGCCGAGATCGGGCTCCGGGACGTCTTCGCCGACCCGACGGTGGCCGGCCTCGCCGCGCGCCTGGACAGCGCCGGTCCCGCGCGGGACGGGGTCACCGTGGTCGTACGCCCGGAGCCGATGCCGTTGTCGTACGCGCAGCAGCGGCTCTGGTTCCTCAGCCAGCTGCACGGGCCGAACGCCGTCTACGACATCGAGCTCGTACTGCGGCTGACCGGCGCCCTCGACGTACCGGCGCTGCGGGCCGCCCTGCGTGACCTGGTGACCCGGCACGAGAGCCTGCGTACTCGGTCGGTGCCGGGTGACGGTGAGCCGTACGCCGAGGTGCTCGAGCCCGCCGAAGTGCTGGCCCCGGCCCCCGAATCGCAGGCTCGGCATTTCGACCTGTCCGTGGACCGCCCGATCCGGGCGTCGCTGGTCGCCGAGGCCGCCGACCGCTGGGTGCTGACGATCGTCGTGCACCACATCGCGGCCGACGGATGGTCGGTCGGCCCGCTGTGGCGCGACCTGTCCGTCGCCTACGCGGCCCGGGTGGCCGGCCAGGAGCCGCGTTGGCGACCGCTACCGGTCCAGTACGCCGACTACGTGCTCTGGCAGCGCGCGCTGCTGGGCGACGTCGGCGACACCCAAATGGACTTCTGGCGGCGGACCCTTACCGGCGCGCCGCCGGAGCTGGCACTGCCGTTCGACCGCCCGCGACCGCCCGCCGCCTCGTACCGGGGTGGCGTGGCCGGCCTGACCGTGCCGGCGGAGCTGCACACCCGGCTGCGTGATCTCGCCCGCGATCGTCAGGTGACCCTGTTCATGGTGCTGCACGCGGCGGTGGCGGCGCTGCTGTCGCGGCTCGGCGCGGGGCGTGACGTGGTGATCGGCACGGCGGTGGCCGGCCGCACCGACGAGGCCCTGAACGACCTGATCGGCCTGTTCGTCAACACGCTCGTGCTGCGGACGGACGTCCCCGGCGACGCGTCCTTCGCCGAGGTGGTGGCCCGGACCCGGGAAGCGGGCCTGGTCGCGCTGGCCCACCAGGACGTGCCGTTCGAGCGGCTGGTGGAGGAGCTGGCACCGCACCGCTCGCTCGGCCGGCACCCGCTGTTCCAGGTGATGCTGACCGTGCAGCGGGCCGGTGCGGATGTGCCCCGGCTGAGTGGCGTCGAGGTCGAGGCGGTCACCGGTGGGCCGGCCGTCGCCAAGTTCGACCTCGACTTCTCCCTCGTCGAACGGTTCACCGCCGACGGCGAGCCCGCCGGGATCACCGGCGGCGTGGTCTACGCGGCCGACCTGTTCGACGCCGGCACCGCGACGGGCCTGGCCGACCGGCTGCTGCGGATCCTGGCCGCGGTGGCCGCCGACCCGGCCGTACGGGTCGATGCCCTGCCGATCCTTTCTTCGGCCGAACATCGGCGGATCACGGTGGCCTGGAACGACACCGCCACGGCCGGGCCGCCGGCAACCGTTCCGGAGCTGTTCGCTGCGCAGGCCGCCCGCACGCCACAGGCCCCGGCGCTGGTGTCGGCGGCCGGTTCGCTCTCGTACGCCGAGCTGGACTCCCGGTCCGACCGGCTCGCCGGCCTGCTGGCCGCCACCGGGATCGGCCCGGAGTCACGGGTGGCCGTCCTGATGCGACGGTCCACCGACCTCGTCGCCGTCCTGCTGGCCGTGCTGAAGACCGGCGGCGCCTACGTCCCGGTGGACCCGGACTACCCGCCCTCGCGGGTGCGCTTCGTGCTCGACGACGCCGACGCCGCATGCGTGGTGCTCGACAAGTGGTCGGCCGGCACCGACGTGGGCGGGCGCCCCGTACTGCTCGCCGACGACGTGCCGGACGCGCCCGCCGGCCCGCTACCGGCGCGGGCGACCGGCCGGAACGCGGCGTACGTCATGTACACCTCCGGCTCGACCGGCACGCCCAAGGGTGTCGTCGTGACTCATGCCAACCTGGCGAACCTGCTCACCTGGATGCAGCACCGGTACGGCCTCACCCCGGCCGACCGGGTCCTGCTGAAGACCCCGGCGGTCTTCGACGTGTCGCTGTGGGAGCTGTTCTGGCCGCTGCTGCACGGCGCGACGACGGTGGTGGCGGAGCCGGACGGGCACCGTGATCCGCTCTACCTCGCCGAACTCATCGTCCGCGAGCGGGTCTCGGTGCTGCAGTTCGTGCCGTCGATGCTGTCCGCCTTCCTCCAGGCGGTGACCGCGGCCGGGCTGACCTGCCGCGGTCCCCGATGGGTCTTCTGCATCGGCGAGGCGCTGCAGACGGCCGAACGCGACGCGGCGTACGCGGTGTTCGGCGTCCCGGTCCAGAACCAGTACGGACCGACCGAGACCACGGTGCTGTCCACGCACCGGGAGAGCGGCCCGGACACCGACGGCGACATGGTCCCGATCGGCGTCCCGATCGCCGGCACCCGGGTGTACGTGCTGGACGACCGGCTCCGCCCGGTGCCCCCGGGCGTCGCGGGCGAGCTGTACATCGCCGGTGCCGGAGTCGCCCGCGGCTACTTGGGCCGGCCGGCGCTGACCGGGCACCGCTTCGTGGCCGACCCGTACGGCCCCGGCCGGCTGTACCGCACGGGTGACGTCGTCCGGTGGCGCCACGACGGCGTGCTGCTGTTCCTGGGCCGCGCCGACGACCAGGTGAAGATCCGCGGCTTCCGGGTCGAGCCGGGCGAGGTCCAGGCCCTGCTGGCCGGGCACGACTCGGTCACCCGGGCCGCGGTCGTGGTCCGTGAGGACACCCCCGGCGACCAGCGGCTGGTCGCCTACGTGGTGGGCGGCGACGGGCCGGCCCTGCGGGAGTACGCGGCCGCCCGCCTGCCGGAGCACCTGGTGCCATCGGCCGTCGTGGTCATGGACGCGCTGCCGCTGACCGTCAACGGCAAACTGGACCGGCGGGCGCTGCCCCCGCCGCCCGACCACACCACGGTCACCCGCGGTCCCCGCGATCTGCGCGAGGAACTGCTGGGCGCGGTGTTCGCCGAGGTGCTCGGCCGCGACGCGGTCGGCGTCGACGACAGCTTCTTCGACCTCGGCGGCCACTCGCTGCTCGCCACCCGCCTGGTGGCCCGGATCCGCACCGCTCTCGGCACCGAGGTGAGCCTGCGCGACGTGTTCGACGCGCCCACCGTCGCCCTCCTCGCCGGCCGTCTCGGCGCGTCGGGCCCGGCCCGCCCGGCGATCGGCACACGATCCCGGCCCGGCTTGATTCCCCTGTCGTACGCCCAGCAGCGGCTGTGGTTCCTCGGACGGCTGGAGGGGCCCTCCCCGACCTACAACATCCCGCTGGCGGTACGCCTGACCGGCCCGCTCGACGTCGGCGCGCTCCGGGCCGCGGCCGGGGACCTGCTGGCCCGGCACGAGATCCTGCGGACCCGGATCGGCACGACCGGCGGGCAGCCGTACCAGCTGATCCTCGACGACCCCGAACCCGCCGTCACCGTACGACGGGTGCCCGGGAGCGGCCTGCGGGCAGCGGTGGCCGAGGAGGTGGCGTACCCGTTCGACCTCGCCGTGGACCTGCCGCTGCGGATGACCGTGCTCGCGACCGACGACGAGTGGGTGCTGGTCGTGGTCCTGCACCACATCGCCGGTGACGGTGCCTCCATGGGGCCGTTGTGGGGTGATCTGGCCTTCGCGTACGAGGCCCGGCTGGCCGGTCGGCCGCCGGCCTGGAAGCCACTGCCCGTCCAGTACGCGGACTACGCCCTGTGGCAACGAGATCAGCTCGGCGAGGTGCTGAATGACCAGCTCGCTTATTGGCGTGCGCGGTTGGCGGGTGCGCCGGTGGAGTTGGCGTTGGCGACGGATCGTCCTCGGCCGGCGCGGGCGGGGCATGTGGGGGGTGTGGTGCCGTTGGTGGTTTCGCCGGAGTTGCATG
>NZ_JADKYB010000004.1 GCF_016918855.1 Actinacidiphila acididurans | reverse complement strand
GGTGGCGGGGGCTGGGGCTGGCTTGCGCGGTCCGGTGGCGGGGGGAGGGGCTGGCTTGCGCGGTCCGGTGGCGGAGGGAGCGGCTGGCTCGCGCGGCCCTGCGACGGGAGGAACGGCCGACTCGTGCGGTCCGGTGGCGGGAGGAGCGGTCGGCTTACGCGGCCCTGAGACGGGGGAAGGGGCCGGCTCGCGCGGTCCTGCGACACCCGCCGGAGGCCTGAGCGGGAGCCGTACGGTGAAGCGCGCGCCGCCGTCCGGGGCGCGGTGCAGCGCGACCGTGCCGCCGGCCCGGCGGGCGGCCTGTTCGACCAGGGCCAGGCCCAGGCCGTGGCCCTGGGTCTTGGTGGTCCAGCCGCGGCGGAAGACCTCCGCGACGGCGGCCGGGTCCACGCCCTGCCCGGAATCGGTGACCTGGAACAGCAGTTCGCCCTTCTCCGTGCGGGCCCGGACCGAGACGGCCGGGCGGCGCTCGGCGGCGCCCTCGATCGCCGCGTCCATGGCGTTGTCGAGCAGGTTGCCCAGCACGGTCACCAGGTCGCGGGTGGTGAGCGCGGGCGGCAGCAGCCCGTCGTCGATGAAGCTGTCGTCACTGACGGCCAGTTCCACCCCGCGTTCGTGCGCCTCGGCGGCCTTGCCGAGCAGCAGCGCGGCCAGCACGGGCTCGCCGACGGCCGCGACCACCTGGTCGGTGAGGGCCTGGGACAGGGCGAGTTCGGCGGTGGCGAAGTCCACCGCGTCCGCCGCGCGGCCGAGTTCGATCAGCGAGACCACCGTGTGCAGCCGGTTGGCGGCCTCGTGCGCCTGGGAGCGCAGCGCCTCGGCGAAGCCGCGTACGGAGTCCAGCTCGCCGGTGAGCGCCTGGAGGTCGGTACGGTCCCGCAGGGTGACCACGGTGCCGCGCCGCTCGCCGCCGCGTACCGGCGAGGTGTTGACCACGACCACCCGGTCGGCGGTCAGGTGCACCTCGTCCACCCGGGGCTCGGCGGCCAGCAGCGCGCCGGTCAGCGAGACGGGCAGGCCGAGACCGTCCACGTACCGGCCGACCACCTCGCCGGTCAGGCCGAGCAGGTCGCGGGCGGCGTCGTTGCACAGCGCGACCCGGCGGTCGGCGTCGAGCAGCACCAGGCCCTCGCGCAGCGCGTGCAGGGTCGCCTGGTGGTAGTCGTAGAGCCGGCTCAGCTCGGCGGCGGCCATGCCGTGGGTGTGCCGCCGCAGCCGCCGGTTGGCCAGGTACGTGCCGGCGCCGCCGACCGCCAGCGCCGCCGCGGCCACCGCGAGCAGCGCCGCCACCTGGCCGCGCAGCTGGTGGCTGATGGTGTCCACCGTGATGCCGACGCTGACCAGCGCCACGATCGTGCGGCCGTCCCGTACCGGCGTGACCACCCGCACCGAGGGGCCCAGGCTCCCGGTGTACGTCTCGGTGAACGTCCGGCCGTGCAGCGCCGGGTCCATGTGGCCGAGGAAGTGCTTGCCGATCAGCGCCCGGTCCGGGTGGGTCCAGCGGATGCCGTGCGTGTCCATGATCGTCACGAAGTCCACGCCGGCGTCCCGGCAGACGGCGTCGGCGTACGGCTCCAGGGCCGCGGTGGGGTCCGGGCCGCGCACGGCGCGCACCACGAACGCGGAGTCGGCGACCGCGGTGGCGGCGGCGGTCACCCGGTGCCGGGCCGCGTCCTGCGCGCGGGAGCGGGCGTCGGCGTAGGCGAGCACCGCGCCCGCGGCCACCACCAGGGCGACGATCACGGCCTGCACCGCGAAGAGCTGGCCGGCCAGACTGCGCGGGCGGGCACGGGAGGTCCTGCGGCCGGCCTCCGCGGGAGGGCCGGGCGGAGCGGTCCGGCGGAACATGCCCACAGTGTGCCCGGTGCCCGCGAACTCAATGAACGTAAAGGTGACCTGGCTCACGCCGGGCGCGCATAGTCACCGGGACCTGTTCGCACGCGGGCGCGCCGGGACGGTGCCCGCGGACCCCGGATCCGCCCGCGGACCCGGCCCGACCTCGCAGGGAGACGACGATGTCAACCGAGGACCGCAGCCGCATACGACCCGAGGAGCCGGGAGGTGGGCAGGCCGGCGCGGGTGCCGGCGCGGCCGCTGCCGTACGTGCCGGCGGGCGCGGGCGCGGCGACCTGACCCGCTATCTGTACCTGGCGGTGATCCTGGCGACGGTGGCCGGCGCCGTGCTGGGCCTGGCCGCACCCGACGCGGGCGTTCAGCTCAAGCCGATCGGGACCGCCTTCGTGAACCTGATCAGGATGATGATCTCGCCGGTCATCTTCTGCACGCTGGTGCTCGGCATCGGCTCGGTCCGCAAGGCCGCGAAGGTCGGCAAGGTGGGCGGGCTGGCGCTGGGCTACTTCGTGGTGATGTCGCTGGTCGCGCTCGCCATCGGCCTGCTCGTCGGCAACTTCCTCCACCCGGGCAGCGGGCTGCACCTGACCGACAAGCTGCGCGGCGCCGGGCACGCGCAGGCCGCCGGTGCCCCCGCCGAGGGCTGGGACTTCGTGCTCAGCATCATCCCCACCACCATGGTGTCGTCCCTCACCGAGGGCACCGTGCTGCAGACGCTCCTGGTGGCCCTCCTCGTCGGCTTCGGGCTCCAGGCGCTCGGGCCGGCCGGTGAGCCGGTGCTGCGCGGCATCGGGCACCTTCAGAAGCTGGTCTTCCGGGTGCTCGTCATGATCATGTGGGCGGCGCCCATCGGTGCGTTCGGGGCCATGGCCGCGGTGGTCGGCTCCGCCGGGGTCGACGCGCTCAAGGCGCTCGCCGTGATCATGCTCGGCTTCTACGTGACGTGCCTGGTGTTCGTGGTCGTCGTCCTCGGCCTGATCCTGCGGCTCTTCACCGGGATGAACCTCTTCTCCCTGCTGCGCTACCTGGCCCGGGAGTTCCTGCTCATCGTCTCCACCTCGTCCTCCGAGTCCGCCCTGCCCCGGCTCATCGCCAAGATGGAGCACCTCGGGGTCAGCCGGCCCGTCGTCGGCATCACCGTGCCGACCGGCTACTCCTTCAACCTCGACGGCACGATGATCTATCTGACCATGGCCTCGCTCTTCATCGCCGACGCCCTGGGCAAGCCGCTGTCCGTGGGCGAGCAGATCTCCCTCCTGCTCTTCATGATGATCGCCTCCAAGGGCGCGGCCGGCGTCTCCGGCTCCGGCATGGCCGTCCTCGCGAGCGGACTCCAGTCCCACAAGCCCGCCCTCGTCGACGGCATCGGCCTCATCGTCGGCATCGACCGCTTCATGAGCGAGGCTCGCGCGGTCACCAACTTCGCGGGCAACGCGGTGGCGACGGTTCTCATCGGGCACTGGACGGGGGAGTTCGACGCGGGGCGCGCACGGCGCGTTTTCGCGGGTGAGCTGCCCTTCGACGAGCGGACCCTGGTCGACGAGGTCGAGCCTTCGCGCTCCGCGCCGGAGCCGGCGATGGCTTGAGCGGTTCGCCGGGAGCAGCCTCGTCACCGGCCCGAAGGGGCAGTTGCTGTCGTGTCCGGGCCACCGGCCGTGGGCGGTTGCTCGCGCGGTTCCCCGCGCCCCTTCGGGGCGCTCCCGGCGAACCGTCGGAGGCTACTGCTCCCGGTGGACCTTGTAATTGGAGGCCTGGGCGCGGGGGCGCAGGACGAGGAGATCGACGTTGACGTGGGAGGGGCGGGTGACGGCCCAGGTGATGGTGTCGGCGACGTCCTCGGCGGTGAGGGGCTCGGCGACGCCCGAGTAGACGGCGGCGGCGCGGTCGGAGTCGCCGTGGAAGCGGTTCAGGGAGAACTCGTCGGTCCGGACCATGCCGGGGGCGACCTCGATGATCCGCACGGGGCGGCCGCTGAGTTCCAGGCGCAGGGTCTCGGCGATGACGTGGGCGCCGTGCTTGGCCGCCACGTATCCGCCGCCGCCCTCGTACGTCGCCAGGCCCGCGGTGGACGACACGATCACCACGGTGCCGTCGCCGGAGGCGGTCAGCGCGGGCAGCAGCGCCTGCGTGACGTTGAGGACGCCGAGCACGTTGACCTCGAACATCGACCGCCACTCGGCGGGGTCGGCGGTGGCCACCGGATCCGTACCGATGGCCCCGCCGGCGTTGTTGACCAGCACGTCGCACCGGTCGAGTGATTCGGCGAACGCGTCCACCGCGGCCCGGTCCGTCACGTCGAGCGCGTGCACGGTCACCCCGCGGCCCTCCGCGCCCAGCTCCTTGGCCAGCGCGTCCAGCCGGTCCACCCGCCGCGCGGTGAGCACCACGTGGAACCCGGCCGCCGCGAGCATCCTCGCCGTCGCCGCCCCGATCCCGCTGCTCGCGCCCGTCACCACCGCAGTTCGCATGCGCGCAGCTTAATCGGTGGGGCTGAGGTCGTTCGCTGGGTGGGGGCTCTTCCCAGGTTGGGCCGTTGCGGCTTCCAGCTCGGGGGGTTCTGTTCGTTACCGAGTTCCGGTGCGTTGTGGTTGTTCGCGCAGTTCCTCGCGCCCCTTCGGGGCGCCTGCGCCTGTCCGTATACGGTCCGCGTCCACCCGAACTGGAGCGATGGCTGGAGGATGACATTCCGGGGCGCTGATGATGACTCGCAAGGGTGAAGTAATTTAAATCCTGGTGAACCCTGTTCGATTCAGGGGCTCTCGGGTGGTTGAGGCAACCACTTGACCATAGGCTGGCGATTCCTTGGGCGGAGCTGGGCCGTCCGGACACACGGAGAAACTGGCCCGTGCGGGCCGTACGGACGAGGCGGCTGACGGCTGATGAGGCACGCGGGGACTTCGGCTGCGGACGACTGGCCGCGGCAGCAGAACATCCCCGGGGGCAACGGACTGCTGCAGGCGCCGACACCGGCGCCCGCGCTGCCCCAGGCCCGCAGCGCTCCACCGCAGCCCGAACGGCCCGAACTCCCGGAACCCGCGCGCGAACCCGAGCCCATACCCGAGGCCGCGCCCCCGCCGGCCGCGAAGAAGGACGGCGGCGGCAAGCGGCCGCGGCTGTACGTGATCGACGGGCTGCGGCTCTTCGCCGCGATGTTCGTCGCGCTCCACCACTACCTGGGCACCAACCGGGTCAACCAGCCGCACAACAGCATCTGGGACCGCCCGGCCTCGCACGTCATGCCCAGCGTGTGGCGGCTGGCCACCTACGGCTATCTCGGCGTGGAGATCTTCTTCGTCATCAGCGGCTTCGTGATCTGCATGTCCTGCTGGGGCCGCAGGCCGCGGGACTTCTTCGTCTCCCGGGTGATCCGGCTGTACCCCGCGTACTGGTTCGGCGTGCTGTTCACCACCGCGGTGCTCACCGCGTACCCGGTGGTGTGGGGCAAGCCGACCGGACGCGAGGTGCTGTTCAACCTCAGCATGCTGCAAGGCGGTTCGCACGTCGCGAACGTCGACGGGGTGTACTGGACGCTCTGGTCCGAGCTGCGCTTCTACCTGGTCTTCCTGGTCGTGGTCGCCACCGGGCTGACGTACCGCAAGGTCGTGGTGTTCTGCTGCGTGTGGGGGGCGATGGCCGCGCTGGCGCCGGCGGCCGGCTTCCCGGCCCTGTCGCTGATCGCCGACCGGGACTCCACCTGGTACTTCATCGCGGGCCTGGCGCTGTACCTGATGCACCGGTTCGGCCAGGACCTGCTGCTGTGGGGCATCCTGGTGCTGTCCTGGATCTTCGCGCAGGACGAGATAGGCCGCCGCATCGCCGGCGTCGAGCACGTCTCCGGCTGGCGCGGCGCCCTGCTGATCTACACGGTGTTCCTGCTGTTCATGGTCTGCGTGGCGCTCGGCTTCACCGACCGCATCCAGTGGAAGTGGCTGGTCACCGCGGGGTCCCTGACGTACCCCTTCTACCTGCTGCACTACGCGGCCGGCGCCACCGCCATCCACTACCTGCGCGACCGCGCCGACCCGCGGGTCCTGGTCGCCGGGCTCATCGTGGTCTTCCTGCTGCTCAGCTACCTGGTGCACCTGCTGGTGGAGCGCCCTGTCTCCAAGCTGCTCAAGCGCGGACTGACCAAGGCGTTCGACAACCTCGGCACCGTCCCGAAGCCCGGCAGCGGCTCCTGAGCGGTCCCCGCTCCTCTTCCCCGGCTGCATCTCTCACCGCTGGCCAACTGCCCGTCAGATCGGCCGAATTCCGCCGTCCGCCGCGTCCCGTACGGGTCCGGTGGCGCGGTCGCGCGCGCCTGCGACCAGGGCGGGAGGGGCCGGCGGGCCCGTAGGCGAGTTTCGGACGCTGCGGTGATCCGCCACAGACAAAGCGGGCGGACGGGACGGTCCGCCGCCCGTGGGGCACGGGCCGGGCAGACGTGATCAGCGGCGCTCAGGGGTGCTCAGAGGTGTTCAGCGGCGCTCAGGGGGCCGTACGGCGGCGGGTTCGGCGGCCGGTCAGGGCCAGACCAGGCAGTAGAGCTGGTGGCCCGATTCCTCGCAGCGGCGGGCGAAGTCCTGCCATTCGTGGAGCATTTGGTAGATCACGAACGCGTCGCGCGGTCCGCGGCGGTCGGGCACGGTGGACCAGATGAAGGCGGCGGCGCCCAACTCCTCCTCGCCCGCCTTGCGCAGCGGCTCCACGACCGAGGCGGGCAGCCGGACCACGGCGTAGTCCGGGTGCAGCACGACCAGTTCCAGCGGCGGCACCTTGGCGGGGGGTATGCCCTCGATTCCGGTGAGCACCATGGCGGCCATCGTCTCCGGCTTGACCTTGGTGTACATGCCCTGGCCGAGTTCGTCGCCGCCGAGTTCCTCGGGGCGCATGGAGATCGGGACGCGTGCCGCGGTGGCCCCGTCGGGCGCACCGAAGTACTTGTAGGTCACCCCCACTCGGCCACCCCTGCTCCTGCCTTCTGCGGTCGGTCGGTTCGTGTGCCCGGACTGCTCGTCGCCCCGGCGCCGCCGGGGCTGTCGCTGGTGCTGTTGTCTGTGCTGCGGCTGCTGCTGGTCGTGGTAGTCGCTGTGGCGTCCGCCGTCCGGACGGTCCCGGTCGGGGTCGGAGTCGTCCGGTCCGTCGCCCGGTCCGCCACCACGCTGCTGCATTCCACTACCCGACCATCCGCAGAGCCAACCATGCAACCCGATCATCGTCTCAGATGCCGGGTTGAGACGTTGCGGCGCAACGCCCGGCATTTGAGAGCATGTGGGTGTGAGCTATCCCTACGAAGCACCAGTGTCCCAGGAACTCTTCGCGCGCGCCGCAGTCGTCACGCCAGGTGGCGTGAACTCTCCGGTGCGCGCCTTCCGTGCCGTGGGGGGCACACCCCGGTTCATGGTCTCCGGGCAGGGCCCGTACCTGACCGACGCGGACGGCCGGGAGTACGTCGACCTCGTCTGCTCCTGGGGACCGATGATCCTCGGCCACGCCCACCCCGAGGTCACGGCGGCCGTGCAGGCCGCGGTGGCCCGTGGTACGTCCTTCGGTACCCCCGGTGAGGGCGAGGTCGCGCTGGCCGAGGAGATCGTGGCGCGGGTGGCGCCGGTGGAGCAGGTGCGGCTGGTGTCCTCCGGCACCGAGGCGACCATGTCGGCGATCCGGCTGGCCCGCGGCTTCACCGGGCGGTCGAAGGTGGTGAAGTTCGCCGGCTGTTACCACGGCCACGTGGACGCGCTGCTGGCCGCCGCCGGGTCCGGGGTGGCCACCTTCGCCCTGCCCGACACGCCCGGGGTGACCGGTGCCCAGGCGTCGGACACGATCGTGCTGCCGTACAACGACCTGGACGCCGTACGCGAGGCCTTCCGGGCCCACCCCGGCGAGATCGCCTGCGTGATCACCGAGGCCGCGCCCGGCAACATGGGCGTCGTCCCGCCCGGACCGGGCTTCAACGCCGGGCTGAAGCAGGTGTGCGCCGAGAACGGGGCGCTGTACATCTCCGACGAGGTCATGACCGGCTTCCGGGTCGGCCCGGCCGGCTGGTACGGGATCGACGAGGTCGCGCCGGACCTGATGACCTTCGGCAAGGTGATGGGCGGTGGCTTCCCGGCGGCCGCTTTCGGCGGGCGCGCGGACGTCATGGCGCACCTGGCCCCGGCCGGCCCGGTCTACCAGGCCGGCACGCTGTCCGGGAACCCGGTCGCCACCGCGGCCGGCCTGGCGCAGCTGCGGCTGCTGGACGAGGCGGCGTACGCGGTGGTGGACGCGGTCTCGGACGAGGTGCAGGCGCTGGTCGGGGAGGCGCTGAACAAGGAGGGCGTCGCCCACCGGGTGTCCAGCGCGGGCAGCATGTTCTCGGTGTTCTTCACCGACGCCGAGGTCCGCGACTACGCGGACGCCAAGCGGCAGGAGGCGTTTCGCTTCACCGCTTTCTTCCACTCGATGCTGGCGCAGGGCGTGTACCTGCCGCCGTCGGCGTTCGAGTCCTGGTTCGTGTCGACCGCACACGACGAGCGGGCCGTGGAGCGGATCGCCGCGGCACTGCCCGCCGCCGCACGTGCCGCAGCGGAGGCCCACGCATGAGTTCCACGTTCGAAGCCGGTTCCGGGCTCGGCCCGGCCGCCGGTGACCTGACCGTCGTCCATCTGGTGCGCCACGGCGAGGTGCACAACCCCGCCGGGGTGCTGTACGGCAGGGCGCCCGGCTACCACCTGTCGGAGCTGGGCCGCGAGATGGCCGAGCGGGTCGCCGAGTACCTCGCGGGGCGGGATGTGGTCCACGTCTCGGCCTCGCCGCTGGAGCGGGCGCAGGAGACGGCCACGCCCATCGCCAAGGCGCACGGGCTGGACATCGTCGCCGACGAGCGGCTCATCGAGGCGGCCAACATCTTCCAGGGCAAGACCTTCGGGGTCGGCGACGGTGCCCTGAAGAACCCCTCCAACTGGAAGTACCTGCGCAACCCCTTCCGGCCGAGCTGGGGCGAGCCCTACGTCGACCAGGTCGTCCGCATGATGGCCGCGCTCGGCGCCGCGCGTGACGCGGCCCTGGGCCACGAGGCGGTGTGCGTCAGCCACCAGCTCCCCATCTGGATCGTCCGCTCCTACGCCGAACGCCGCCGCCTCTGGCACGACCCGCGCAAGCGCCAGTGCACCCTCGCGAGCGTCACCTCCTTCACCTTCGAGGGCGACCGCATCGTCTCCGTCGGCTACAGCGAACCCGCGATCGACCTCGTCCCGGCCCATTTGCGTGCCGGCGCCAAGCCGCAAGCCGGCCAGAAGGCGTTCGGCGCGTGATCGTGCGGTAGGCCCTGCCTTTACGCAAGGGGGCGCCCCCTTGCACGACCCCCTCCCCATCAGGCGGGAGGGGGTTTCTCATGGGCTCGATTTTGGCATGCCCCTGCTAATCGCGCGAACCGCTGCAAGAAGGTCCCGCCCACCCCGCCGCGCACAAAGCCACCGCCAGATCACGTACTGCCGGCTGCCGGCCCCCCGGCGAACCCGCAAGCAGGGGGCCGCCACCCCCTGGGGTGCGCCGAACGGGTGGGCCCAAAGAGTACGTGCTGCTCTGAGGTAACCGTGAGGAACTTATGAACGTCATGGAGGGTGACCAGATTGTATGACTGGGTGCTCTCCGTGATGAGTTGGCCACGGGACGCCCGAGTGGACGGGGATCGCACATGAGTTCGATGAGCCGAAGGACTCTGCTGACGACTACCGCGGGAGCCGCCGCCGCACTTGCCGCAGCCGGATGCGGGGCCAGCAGTTCCGGCGGGACGGGTGAGTCCGCCCCGCACGTTCCGCACGGCGCGGGGGGTGGGCCGGCCGGGGGGACCGGCCGGACCCGCGCGCCGCACCAGGCGGTGACCCTGATCGGGGACGGGTCGACCGCGCACACCGGGCCGCAACCCAATCAGCCGGTGGCCGAGCGGCTGGAGCCCGGCCAGACGCCACCGCAGTTCGTGATCTTCTCCTGGGACGGTGCCGGCGAGGTCGGCAACGGCCTCTTCCCGCGGTTCCGCAAGCTCGCCGCCGACCACGGCGCCACCATGACCTTCTTCCTGTCCGGCCTCTACCTGCTGCCCGAGCAGGAGAAGCTGCACTACGCCCCGCCCAACAACCCCCCGGGCGCCTCCGACATCGGCTACCTCACCAACGAGCACCTGCGGGCGACCCTGGACAACATCCGGCAGGCCTGGCTCGACGGCCACGAGATCGGCACCCACTTCAACGGCCACTTCTGCGGCGGCCACGGCAGCGTCGCGCACTGGACCCCGGCCGACTGGCACAGCGAGATCGAGCAGGCAAAAGGTTTCGTCACCTCCTGGAAGACCGCCACCGGCTGGCACGACCAGGACCCGCTGCCCTTCGACTACGAGAAGGAACTCGTCGGAGGGCGCACCCCCTGCCTGCTCGGCCAGCACAACCTGTTGCCCACCGCCGCCGAACTCGGCTGGCGGTACGACGCCAGCTCGCCCGGCGGCATCCAGGTCTGGCCGGAGAAGAAACACGGCGTGTGGGACCTGCCGCTGCAGCTCATCCCCTTTCCCGGACACCGCTTCGAGGTGCTGTCCATGGACTACAACATGCTGGCCAATCAGTCGCACGCGGCCACCCGGTCCGACCCGCGCAATTACCCCGGCTGGCGCAGCCAGGCGACCGCTTCGTACCTCGCCGGCTTCCAGCGGGCGTACGAGACCAACCGCGCCCCCTTCTACATCGGCAACCACTTCGAGGAGTGGAACGGCGGGATCTACATGGACGCCGTCGAGGAGGCTCTGAAGCACATCGCCTCGGCCCGCCACCCGGACGTGCGGCTGGTCTCGTTCCGTCAGTTCGTGGACTGGATGGACGCCCAGGACCCGGCGGTGCTGGCGAAGCTGCGTACCCTGGACGTCGGCGAGCGCCCGACCGGCGGCTGGCGGGAATTCCTGGCCGACACCTGACCCTTATTTGGGGCAGATGCCGCTTTTGGGGTGGACGTCGGGGGTGCGCAAGATCGCCCCAAGGCACATGCGAAACTTTTCACATGAGTCCTACGCGCGCTCTCCGACGCCGCACTTTCCGCAGCACCGCGGTGCTGGCCGGAATCGCGGCGCTGGCGTCGACGCTCGCCGCCTGCTCGTCGACCTCGCACTCCTCGTCGGGCCAGTCCAACTTCGTCAGCGGCACCGGTGAGATCACCACCGTCAGTGCCGCCGACCGCAAGCCCGCGCCCGACCTGTCGGGCAAGACGGTCGACGGCACCCAGACCAGCCTGGCCGCCTACAAGGGCAAGGTCGTGGTGGTGAACGTCTGGGGATCGTGGTGCGCCCCCTGCCGGCTGGAGGCGCCGAACCTGGTCAAGGTCGCGGCCGCCGACCAGGCCAAGGGCGTGCAGTTCCTCGGCATCAACACCCGCGACCTGGCCGCGGCCAACGCCCGCCAGTTCGAGAAGCGGTTCGCGGTGCCGTATCCGAGCCTGTACGACCCGGACGGCAACCTGCTGCTGCGCTTCCCCAAGGGCAGCCTCAACGCCCAGTCGATCCCGGCCACCCTGGTCATCGACCGCCAGGGCCGGATCGCCGGCCGCGCGCTGAAGGCGCTCAGCGAGAGCGAACTCAATCAGCTCATCGACCCGATCGCGGCGGAGAAGTGACGTGATCGCCGGTTCGCCGGCCGTGCTCGCGGCCGATCCCAGCCAGACCGTGCTCACCGGGGCGCTGCTGGCGGCCATACCGGTTGCCATGTTCGCCGGGCTCATCTCGTTCTTCTCGCCCTGCGTGCTGCCGCTGGTGCCCGGCTACCTGTCGTACGTGACCGGGATCACCGGCTCCGACCTCGCCGAGGCCCGGCGCGGCCGGATGGCGGCCGGCTCGCTGCTGTTCGTGCTCGGCTTCAGCGCGGTGTTCGTCTCCGGCGGCGCCCTGTTCGGCAACTTCGGCTGGACCCTCCAGGAGCACAAGCACACCATCACCATGGTGCTGGGCCTGATGACCATCGTGCTGGGCCTGGCCTTCACCGGCCTGGTCGGCGGCCTCACCCAGCGGGAGTTCCGCTTCCACTACCGGCCGGCCATGGGCCTGGCCGGCGCCCCCCTGCTCGGCGTGCTGTTCGGCTTCGGCTGGGCGCCGTGCGTCGGCCCGACCCTCGGCGCGGTGCAGGCGCTCGCCTTCAACGACGCCAGCGCCGGTCGGGGCGCGCTGCTGATGTTCTTCTACTGCCTCGGTCTCGGCGTGCCGTTCATCGTGACGGCCGTCGCCTTCCGCCGTATGCTCGGCGCCTTCACCTGGGTCAAGCGCCACTACGTGTGGGTGATGCGCACCGGCGGGGCCATGCTGGTCGCCGTCGGAGTGCTGCTGCTCACCGGCGTTTGGGACCACATCACCTACCAGATGCAGATCTGGTCCAGCGGCTTCACTCCAGGATTCTGAAACCCATGAGCATCACGCACAAGACCGGAGACGCGCGCGCAGGCTCCGACGGGCCCCCCGAGGAGGGTCAGCAGGCCCAGGACGTCCGGGGCGCACAGCGGGACCAGAACTCCCCGGAGCCCGGGGAGGACGGACCCGACGGTCTGGGCGCGGCCGGTGCCCAGCTCAGCACCGCCCCGGTGGAGAGCCTGTCGGCGATGCCGGCGCTCGGTGTCCTGGGCTGGCTGCGCTGGATGTGGCGGCAGCTCACCTCGATGCGGATCGCGCTGATCCTGCTGTTCCTGCTGTCGCTGGCGGCCATCCCCGGCTCGCTCATCCCGCAGCACTCCGACCAGCTCAAGGTCGACACGTTCAAGAAGGCGCACCCCACCATCAGCCCGCTCTACGAGCGGCTGGGGATGTTCCACGTCTACAGCTCGCCGTGGTTCTCGGCCATCTACATCCTGCTGTTCGTCTCGCTGGCCGGCTGCATCGTCCCGCGCACCTGGCAGTTCGTGGGCCAGCTGCGGTCCCGGCCGCCGGCCGCGCCCCGCAATCTCACCCGCCTGCCGGCGTACACCACCTGGCGTACCGAGGCGACGCCCGAGGAGGTCACCCGGGCGGCCGAGCGGGTGCTGAAGGGCCGCAGGTTCCGGATCAGCACCGGCGGCGGTACCGGAGGCACCGGCGGCACCGCGGTCGCCGCCGAGAAGGGCTACCTGCGCGAGGCCGGCAACCTGCTCTTCCACGTCGCCCTGTTCGGCCTGCTGATCGCCTTCGCGGTCACCTCGCTCAACAACGCCCAGGGCGGCAAGCTGATCGTGCAGGGCAGCGACTTCGTCAACAACCTCACCGAGTACGACGACTTCACCTCCTCCACCCTCTACAACGGCGACGACCTCAAGCCCTTCGGTTTCCACCTGGACAACTTCGAGGCCCGGTACGCCACCTCCGGCCCGGAGAAGGGCACCGCCCTGAAGTTCCAGGCCGACATCCACTACTGGAACGGCCCGGACGGCAAGCAGGTCAAGGGCGCCATCTCGGAGAACCACCCGCTGAGCATCGGCGGCGAGAAGGTCTACCTGATCTCGCACGGCTACGCGCCCCAGGTCACCGTCAAGGACGGCCAGGGCAACGTCGCCTACCAGGGCCCGGTGCCGTTCCTGCCGCAGGACACCAACATCACCTCCACCGGCGTGGTCAAGGTCCCGGACGCGCTGGGCAAGGACGGCAAGCCCGACCAACTCGGCTTCAGCGGCATCTTCACGCCCACCGGCGACCCCTCCCGCGGGCCCATCTCGGTGTTCCCGCAGGACCTCCAGCCGCTGCTGTTCCTGACCGCCTACCACGGCGACCTCGGCCTGGACTCGGGCATCGCGCAGAACGTGTACCAGCTCGACACCCAGCACATGAAGCAGTTCCAGTTCAACACCAAGACCGGCGTGAAGGGCGTGGTCCTGCGGCCCGGCGAGAAGATGACGCTGCCCGACGGCGCCGGCTCGCTCACCTTCAACGGCGTCACGCCGTGGGCCAGCTTCACCGTCTCCCACCAGTCCGGCGACGCCACCGCGCTGGTCAGCGGCGCGCTGGCGATCCTGGGCCTGGCGCTGTCGCTGTTCGTCCAGCGCCGCCGGATCTGGGTCCGGGCGCTGCCCGCCGACGGCGGCGGCACCCTGGTCGAGATGGGCGGCCTGGGCCGCAGCGAGTCCGCGAGGATCGCCGACGAGCTCGGGGACGTGGCCGTGCAGATCCTGCCCGACGCGCCCGTGCGGCCCGACGACCCCGACGTACCGGAAGCCGTACCCGAAGACGTACCGGAAGCCGTATCGGAAGACGTACCGGAACCGGAAGAACCACCTCTCAGCGACGACGCACCTCACGACGAAGGAGCCCGCGCGTGAACATCGCTGCCGCGGTCAACGAGAACTTCGCGAACTACAGCAACTACCTGATCCGCTCGGCGATGTTCGTCTACGTGCTCGCCTTCCTCGCCCACCTCGCCGAGTGGGTCTTCGGCGGCCGCAGCAAGGTCGCCGTGCAGTCCGCGGCACTGGCCGGAGAGGAAGCGGCGGCGGCGCCCGCCGTCACCGTCCAGGTCATCCGGCGTGACGGCGGCACCACCACCCTGGAGCGGCCCAAGGTCGTCACCCGCGCCTCGTCCAGCGACCGCGGCATCGCCGACGGCCCGGGCGCGGCCGGCGACAGCGAGCGCGGCGACCTGTACGGGCGGATCGCCGTCTCCTTCACGGTGGTGGCCTGGCTGCTGCACTTCGGCGGCGTGATCATGCGCGCCGCGTCCGTGCAGCGCGCCCCCTGGGGCAACATGTACGAGTTCTCCACCACTTTCGGCATGGTGGCGGTCGGCGCGTACCTGGTGCTGCTCGCGCTCGGCAAGAACGTGCGCTGGATCGGCCTCTTCCTGACCACCTCGGTGCTGCTCGACCTGGGCCTGGCGCTGTCGGTGCTCTACACCTCCAGCGAGCAGCTCGTGCCGGCCCTGCACTCGTACTGGCTGTGGATCCACGTCTCGTGCGCCATCATCTCCGGCGCGGTGTTCTACCTCGCGGCGGTCGGCACCATGCTCTACCTGTTCCGCGACCACTACGAGGTGGCGGTGACCGCGGGCCGGGCGCAGGACGGCCGCTGGGGCGACATCATGCGGCGGCTGCCGGCCGCGGCCACCCTGGACAAGTTCGCCTACCGGATGAACGCCCTGGTCTTCCCGCTGTGGACGTTCACCATCATCGCGGGCGCGATCTGGGCGCAGGCCGCGTGGGGCCACTACTGGGAGTGGGACCCGAAGGAGACCTGGTCCTTCATCACCTGGGTCGCCTACGCCGGCTACCTGCACGCCCGGGCCACCGCCGGCTGGAAGGGCCGCAAGGCCGCCTACCTGGCGCTGATCGCCTTCGCGTGCTTCCTGTTCAACTACTACGGCGTGAACATCTTCGTCACCGGCAAGCACTCGTACGCGGGCGTCTGAGCCCCCGTCCGAGCCGTACGCATGGAACCGAACGGGCCGTCGTCCCCGGGCTCACTCGCCCTCGGACGGCGGCCCGTCGCGCCGGTCCCGCATCCGCTGGATCCGTTCGGAGAGCGCCCGCAGGAACTCGGGGTTGTCGTCGGGGGCTATCCACGGCCGGGCCGGCTCCGGTTCCTGCTCGCGGTAGGGGGCCTGCCAGCCCGGGCCGGCCGGCAGCAGGCCGCGCCGCTTGCCGAGGAACAGCCACGCCAGCGGGCCGACCAGCGCCCAGCCCAGCAGCATCACGATCAGCAGCCACACCACCTTGGGCAGCCCCCGCACCTGCGACGGCGGGGTGCCCAGACAGTCCACCAAGGCGTAGATCCACAGCGCGACCAGCAGCAGATACGGCATTGACCGCAGCATGAGTCCCCCCACGTCGCCCTGTGTTGACCATCCCAGGGTAACCAGCCCCGCCAGGGGGCGGCGCCCCGAAGGGGCGCGGGGAACTGCGCGACCAGCCACGATGCATCGCTCGCTCGGCAGCGTGCCGAGACCACCCGAGCTGGGCGCCGTACGCCGGGCGTACCCGCACCGCAGGACTCGGGCACCCGGGATGGAAGACTAGGAGCATGGCTTACGACGATCTCCGCTCCTTTCTCCGGGCCCTGGAGAAGGACGGCGACCTCAAGCGGATCCGCGCCGAGGTGGACCCGTATCTGGAGGTCGGCGAGATCACCGACCGGGTCAACAAGGCGGGCGGCCCCGCGCTGCTGTTCGAGAACGTCCGCGGCTCGATCGCGCCGCTGGCGATGAACGTGTACGGCACCGACCGCCGGCTGCTGAAGGCGCTGGGCCTGGACTCGTACGCCGAGATCGGCGAGAAGATCGCCGGGCTGCTCAAGCCCGAGTTGCCGCACGGCTTCGTCGGGGTGCGCGAGGCGTTCGGCAAGCTCGCCGGGATGATGCACGTGCCGCCGAAGAAGGTGAAGGACGCCCCCGTGCAGGAGGTCGTGCTCACCGGCGACGACGTGGACCTGGACGCGCTGCCCGCGCTGTTCACCTGGCCGCAGGACGGCGGTTCGTTCTTCAACCTGGGCCTGACCCACACCAAGGACCCGGAGACCGGGGTGCGCAACCTCGGCCTGTACCGGCTTCAGCGGCACGACCGCACCACCATCGGCATGCACTGGCAGATCCACAAGGACAGCCGCAACCACTACCAGACCGCGGCCCGGCGCGGCGAGCGGCTGCCCGTGGCCATCGCCTTCGGCTGCCCGCCGGCGGTCACCTACGCGGCGACCGCGCCGCTGCCCGGTGACATCGACGAGTACCTGTTCGCCGGCTTCGTGCAGGGCAAGCGGGTGGAGCTGGTGGACTGCAGGACCGTGCCGCTCCAGGTGCCCGCGCAGGCCGAGGTGGTGGTGGAGGGCTGGCTGGAGCCGGGGAAGATGCTGCCGGAGGGGCCGTTCGGCGACCACACCGGCTTCTACACCCCGCAGGAGCCCTTCCCGGCGCTGACCGTCGAGTGCGTCACCATGCGCAAGCGCCCGCTGTTCCAGTCGATCGTGGTGGGCCGGCCGCCCACCGAGGACGGGCCGCTGGGCCGGGCCACCGAGCGGTTCTTCCTGCCGCTGCTGAAGATCATCGTGCCGGACGTCGTGGACTACCACCTGCCCGAGGCGGGCGGCTTCCACAACTGCGCGATCGTCTCGATCGACAAGAAGTACCCCAAGCACGCGCAGAAGGTGATGCACGCGATCTGGGGCGCCCACATGATGTCGCTCACCAAGCTGATCGTCGTGGTGGACGCCGACTGCGACGTCCAGAACCTGCACGAGGTGGCCTGGCGGGCGCTGGGCAACACCGACTACTCCCGCGACCTGACCGTGGTCGAGGGCCCCGTCGACCACCTCGACCACGCCTCGTACCAGCAGTTCTGGGGCGGCAAGGCGGGTATCGACGCCACGCGCAAACTCCCCGAGGAGGGGTACACGCGTGACGGGGGCTGGCCGGAGATGGTGCTGTCGGACCCGGAGACCCACGACCGGGTGACGCGGCGTTGGAAGGAGTACGGACTGTGAGGCCGATGACCATGCTGGAGTCCCGTCGGGTCGGGGGTGCGCTCCGCCGTCGCGGAGGTGAACCGGGGTACGCCCGGTGAGCGCCGAATCCGCGACCCCGGACCTGTTCCGGCCGGCGCCGAGGCCGGACGGGAAGCTCCGCGCCTTCCTGCGGCTCGTCATGATCGAGCACTCGGTCTTCGCGCTGCCCTTCGCGTACATCGCGGCGCTCACCGCGATGTTCCGGGACAACGGCGAGGTGCACTGGGGCGTACTGCTGCTGGTGACCGTGGCGATGGTGGGCCTGCGCACCTTCGCGATGGCCTGCAACCGGATCATCGACCGGGAGATCGACGCGCGCAATCCGCGGACCGCCGGGCGTGAACTGGTCACCGGGGCGCTGTCCGTGCGGACCGCCTGGACCGGGGCGCTGATCGCGCTCGTGGTGTTCCTGGGGGCCGCGGCCCTGCTCAACCCGCTGTGCCTGGCGCTCGCGCCGATCGCGGTCGTGCCGATGGTCGTCTATCCGTACGGCAAGCGCTTCACGAACTTCCCGCACGCGATCCTCGGCCTGGCCCAGGCGATGGGCCCGATCGGCGCGTGGCTGGCGGTCACCGGGACCTGGTCCTGGGACGCGGTCGTCCTCGGCCTCGCGGTCGGCATCTGGATCGGCGGGTTCGACCTCATCTTCGGCTGCCAGGACGTGGCCGCCGACCGAGCCCACGGCGTCAAGTCCGTCCCCGCCCGCTTCGGCATCCCCGCCGCCCTCTACGGCGCCCGCGGCAGCCACCTCGTCACCACAGGGTTGCTGTTCTGGTACGGCGCCGCCACCCACGCCGGCCCCTTCTGGTGGATCGGCCTGACCATCGTGGCCTGCGCCTTCCTCTACGAACACTCCATCGTCAAGCCGCACGACCTCTCCCGCCTCAACCGCGCCTTCTTCACGGTCAACGGCGTCATCGGCATCACCCTCTTCGTCTTCGCCCTCTGCGACCTGATCGCCCGCGGCCTGGGTGCCTGAGCCTTTTTCCTCGGCCCGTCCGCTTCTCAGACCCGCCGTACGGCACCCCACACGACCTTGCCGGGTCCGGCGGGCCGCGGCCAGACACCCCAGTCCCCTGCGGTGAGGTCGGCGACGATGCGCAGCCCCCGGCCGGTCTCGGGAAGGCCGTCCGGGGTGCGCTCGGGCAGGAGCGGGCGCACGTCGCTGGAATCGTGGACCTCGACGAGCACACCGCCCGGCAGCCGCCGGAACGTCAGCCCGATGCGGCGGTCTTGGACCGGCCCGAGGGCCCCCAGGTGGCGGACGGCATTCGTCGTCAGCTCCGAGACCACCACAGTCGCGTCGAAAGTCAGCTCCGGCATGCCCCAGCGGTCCAGCGTGCGGCGCAGTTCGCGCCGCGCGGTGGCGACGCTGCGCGCCTGGACCGGCAGCAGCATCTGCGGCGGTACCCAGCCGCCGGGCGGCAACGTATCGGTGGTCGCGAGGACGGGCGGAGGGTTCATGAGGGGTACTCGTTCCGTGAGCGGATCCTGACGTTCCGTGGATAAGCGTGAAGGGTGCGAACTACGATGAACAGAGAGTGGTCGTTGCCGGTGGTGGCAGGCACTAGCGCGCAGTCCGTGAGCTAGTACGCAGGCCCGGATGTGCAGGCCGGCCACCCGATTCCGGCGGGACGACCGGATCTTGACTGCCCATCGGGCAAGACCCAAGGCGAGGTGCGGATGATCGGCAAAGGCAGCGACGAACTCTCGGCCCGGGCGGTCTTCCACGCCGAAGTCACCCGCCAGCGCGAGCTGTCCGGCTGGACCCTCGCCGAGCTCTCCGACCGCACGAGGTACGACGCCTCCTACCTTCAGCGCCTGGAGAAGGGCGACCGCCTGGGCTCGGTCGACGCGGCGGGGGCACTCGATCGGGTCTACGGCACGGGGGACCTGCTCAAGGACTTGTGGAGGTTGGCGAAACGGGAAGTCCAGGCCAACCGGTACCAGGGCTTCCTGGACCTGGAGGCCGAGGCGGGCAGCATTCAGCAGTTCAGCGTCAGTGTGGTGCCCGGTCTGCTCCAGACGCCGGGATACGCCGAGACACAGCTACGTACGGATCGGCCGGCAACCGAGGAACTGCTCGCCGAGCAACTGTCTTTGCGGCTGAGCCGCCAGGAGCGGCTGACCGGGCCCAGACCACTCGACTACCGGGTGCTGCTGGACGAATCGGTGATCCGGCGGCCGACACTTGACCCCGACATCTGGACGGAGCAGCTCGAGCACCTGATCGATGCCGCAGCCCGGCCCAATATCTCCCTGCACGTGGTTCCGTTCCGCGTCGGCCTGCACAATCTGCTCGGCGGATCGCTCACTTTGCTGTGGCTTCCCAGCGGCAGAACCATGGCCTACGTTGAGAGCAGTTTCAGCGGTCAGCTCGTCGAAGAGGCGGAAGAAGTAGGGCAACTCCGGTTGTCCTACGATCGCCTGCGTGATCTTGCCCTTCCGCCCGGCGAGTCCCTGAATGTCCTGCGAACTGCTCTGGAGGAGCACACGTCATGCCTGCCCCCCGACCGGACCTCAGCGGTGCCCAGTGGCGTAAGTCCTCGTACAGCAATGCAAACGGGGGTGACTGCGTAGAGGTGGCCTCCGGCGTGCCGGGCGTGGTTCCCGTCCGTGACTCGAAGGACCCCGAGGGTCCTGCTCTGCTTTTCCCGGCCGCGAGCTGGAGCGCCTTCCTCACCGAGGTGAAGGCAGGGCAGATTCCCGTCATCTGACCGCACGTCCCTACCTGGCCACGCGCTCGCACAGGGCGGCCAGGTCGGGGTGAACCACCCGATAGTCCTGCGTGACCGGGTCCCAGGAGAGGACGGCGCCGTACAGGTCGCCCTGCTCCTGGCACAGGAGGAGCTCGGCGCCCTGTGGCGAGACCGCGAAGGGGAGCCAGGAGGCGGGGGCGGGAGGGGCGCTCGCAGGGGACGGGGGCGCCTCGGCGTGGGCGGGCGCACTTCCACCTGCGCCGGCTGTCTTCGTCGCGGAAAGCGTTCGTACCTGGATGCTCTCGTCGGGCTGCGCGGCCTTCACCCGGGCCTGCGCGGCGGTCAACTCGGCGCAGCTGTAGGGGCGGTAGCCGCCCGGGAAGACGTGGAAGCCGTCCGGCTCGTCCGCTCCGTCGTGCAGCAGGAGGAAGGCGATCAGGTGGGCGTGGAAGGAGTGCGGGATCGCGGCCGCGCGGACGTCCTGCGGCCGGGCGGGTGGGCGCAGGGCGGCGTGGGCGGCGGGCGCGGTGCGCAGGAGCCGCTTCTCGGCGTGGCCCCACACCTCGCGCAGCCAGACGCCGGGGATCTCCGGGGACGGTACGAGGTCCCACTCCACCTGCCGCCCGGCGCGTGGGCGGCGGGCGGCCAGTCCGGGTATCCGCAGCGGCTCGCCGGATTCCAGTGCGTCCGCGAGTTCCGCGACCAGGGACAGGAGATCGGGCCAGCAGCTCTCGCCCCCGTGGCCGGATTCCGGGTCGAAGCGCAACACCGCGCCGTAGCCCGGTCCTTCACGGTGGTCGACCACCAGATACTCGCCGGTCGAGGTGGCGGCGAACGGCACCCACCACTCGGCTTCCGGCCCCGCGCCGGCGGCCTTCCACCCGGCCATCCGGGAGGCGGGCAGCAGCCCGAACCTTGGCAGCAGTTGGGCGCCGGACGACCACTCGATGCCGTCGTGCGCGGACAGCAGCGCGACCAGGAAGGGGTGCAGGGAGAACGCTTCGGTGACGGCGGCGATGTCCTGCCCGGTGGCGGGGCCTCGCAGCGCGGCGAAGTCCTCCGGCGCGTGGGACCGCAGCCAGTCCTCCACGCGACGCCAGGCCGCGGTGAAGTCGTTTACGAGCCGCCCGTCCACGAAGTCGTCAGTACGCACAGCCGAACGCTACTGCTCTGTTCGGACAGCGTCATTGAGGTCCGCACGGCCCCTGAACCGGTCACGGGCGGAGGCTCGTGTTGAGGCGGGCGGCCTGGCGGGTCAGGTAGTCGCGTTCGGCGAGGTTGGGGGCTTTGCGGGCGGCTTCGGCGTAGAGGCGGGCGGCCGTGGGGAGGTCGCCGTCGCGTTCGTGGAGGTAGGCGGCGACCGCGGTGTGGCGGGGGAGGGCGGGGTCGAGAGGGGCGAGGGCGGCCAGGCCGGCGCGGGGGCCGTCGGCCTCGCCGACGGCGACGGCGCGGTTGAGGAGGACGACCGGGCTGTCGGTCAGGCGGGTGAGCTCGTCGTACCACTCGACGATCTGGACCCAGTCGGTCTCCTCGGCGGTGGGCGCGTCGGCGTGGAGGGCCGCGATGGCGGCCTGGGCCTGGAATTCGCCCAGCCGGTCGCGGGCGAGGGCCGCCTGGAGGATTGCGATGCCCTCGGCGATCGATGAGGTGTCCCAGCGGCCGCGGTCCTGTTCGGCGAGCGGTACGAGGCTGCCGTCGGGCGCGGTCCGGGCGGCGCGCCGGGCGTGGTGGAGCAGCATGAGGGCGAGCAGGCCCGCCACCTCGGGGTGGTCGATCGCGGCCGCGAGCTGCCGGGTGAGCCGGATGGCCTCCGCGGCGAGGTCGACGTCGCCGGAGTAGCCCTCGTTGAAGACCAGGTAGAGGACGCGCAGCACGGTGGCGACGTCGCCGGGCCGGTCCAGCCGTACGCCCGAGACGGTGCGCTTGGCGCGGCTGATCCGTTGCGCCATGGTCGCCTCGGGCACCAGGTAGGCCTGGGCGATCTGGCGGGTGGTGAGGCCGCCGACGGCGCGCAGGGTGAGCGCGACCGCGGACGACGGCGTCAGCGACGGGTGGGCGCACAGGAAGTACAGCTGGAGCGTGTCGTCCAGGCAGGACGCGGGCCCGGGCGGCGGCTCCTCGTCGACGCGGTCCTCCCGGCGGCGGCGGGCGGCGTCCGCCCGGGTCGCGTCGAGGAAGCGGCGCCAGGCCACGGTGACCAGCCAGCCCTTGGGGTCGCGCGGCCGGTCCTCCGGCCAGACCCGGACCGCCTCGACCAGCGCGTCCTGCACGGCGTCCTCGGCCGCCGCGAAATCCGCTCCGCGGCGGACGAGGATTCCGAGCACGCTCGGGGTGAGGCTCCGCAGCAGGGCCTCGTCCATCAAAGACGTCACTCCGCGAGGGGCGGAGGTCCGGCCAGGAACGGGCGCAGCTCCAGCCACTCGTGGATCGGCTTCCCGCCCGCCCCGGGGGCGGCCGACAGGTCCCCGGCCAGCTCGACGGCCCGCTCGTAGCTGTCGACGTCGATCACCATCCAGCCGGCGATGAGGTCCTTGGTCTCGGCGAACGGGCCGTCGGTGACCGGCGGCCGCCCCTCGCCGTCGTACCGCACCCACGTCCCCTCGGGGGCGACCGCCTGGCCGTCGACGAACTCGCCCGTCTTCTCCAGCCGGGTCGCGAAGTCGCGCATGTACTGCATGTGCGCGGAGATCTCCTCCGGCGTCCACTGGTCCATGGGCACGTCGTTGACCGGTGCCGGAGCGCCGCGGTAGTGCTTCAGCAGCAGGTACTTCGCCATGGTGGTTCTCCTCGGTGCTGGTGCGACCCATTGTGGTCACGTTCACCCCGGGGACGGAGCGGGCCGCGCGTTCTCGACATCGCCGGCCAAGATTTTTTTCCGACCCGATTCCCGGGCCTGATCCCCGGGCCTGATTCCCGGGCCCGATGTCGCCGAAAAGCCGAAGGGCCCCGGCTGCGGCGCCGGGGCCCTTCGAGTGGTCCAACGAGGCCTGGCCGACCCCGTAAGGACGTGGCAGGTCAGGAGGAGAACGACGAGCCCGACGGGTTCGCGTTCGCCATGAAGAGGCCGACCAGGTCCTGCGGGTTGAGCTGCTGGGCGTCGGACGGCGCGGTGAGCGCGTCCGTGTTGTGGTCGATGGTCAGGGTCAGCGGCAGCTTGTTGCCGGTGGCCTTGTCGTCGAACTGGGCCAGGTCGACGGTGAGCGCCGAGATGTCCTTGCCCTTGAGCGCCACGTCGAAGGAGATCGTGCGGTTGGGCACGCCACTGGTGTCGCTCAGGCCCTTGAGGTCGGACGCCTTGACGCCCGGGAACTGCTTCAGGATCGGCGGCAGCGAGGTGGACAGTTCCTTGGCGAGCTGGCGGGCCGGCACGGTCACCTGGACGTGGTCGGCGCCGTTGCTGTTGCCGAGGTCCTTGAAGGTGGCGTTGTGCACGAACGCCTGCTTGATCGCGTCGAAGAGCTTCGCCTCGGTCTTCGGGTCGATCTTCGGGCCGGTCAGGGCGTCGAACGGGGAGGACGAGGAGCCGGAGCCGCCCATCTGCTTCGCCATGGACTTGCCGAAGTCCAGCCAGGCCTTGGGGTCGATCTCCACCCACTGGCCCTTGAGCCCGGCCTTGACCGCGTTCAGGGACGACGGGAGCTGGTCCGCCTGGTTCAGGAACTGGTTGAACTCCCGCAGGTCCGAGGACGCGTTGGGGGAGGTGTCGAGCTTCTCCAGGCCCTTGATGTCGGCCCGCAGGTAGAGCTTCTGGTTCACCGCCCGCAGGTCGATGAGGTTGCTGTTGCCGGACTTGTCGGCGCTCAGCGTGAAGCCGGCCGCGCCGTCCTTGGTGGCGTCGGTGGCGTTGCTGCCGGAGGTGAGCAGGCCGATCTGCTTCTGGGTGCTCACCGACAGGGTCGCGCGCAGCTTGGACAGCAACTCGGCGTCCTGCCGGGTGAAGTCGTCCCCCTGCATCACTGCGTAGATCTGGTCCGCGGTCGCGTCGAAGGACAGCCCGAGGGTGACCGCTTTCTGGTCGCCGAGCTTGGTGAAGGCGCTCTGGACCTTGGCCTGGGGTGTGGCCTGGGCCGTCCCGCAGGCGGCGGAGCCGGCGGCTATGAGAGCCACCACCCCCGCGGCGGCGAGGCCCGTGCGTTTGGTGACGATGACGAACTCCTTGGACGCTGCGATGAAACGGTGATGCGGAACAGAGCGTAGCTGTACGTACGCTGTGTCCACATTGGGGTTTCCGCGGCGCCCCCTCGCGCCAGTTCCCCCCCGTGGTCCCGCGACTGGCGCGGGACGCCCCCCCTTGCGTGCACATGAACCCCCGCATGCCGCGAAGGGCCCAGTTCTCTTCGTTCTGACGGTTCTTACCTATGTACCGACGCGTCAGACGCCCGCGCGGTTGTACGGAACCCGCTCCCGGAACAGAAAAGCCGCGACGACCCCGCCGATCAGGCCGAACAGGTGGCCCTGCCACGACACGCCGGTCGCGGTCGGCAGCGCGCCCCACAGGATGGAGCCGTAGAGCAGCCCGACGATCAGGCCCACCACGACGTCCAGCGCGCGCCGGTCGACGAAGCCGCGCACCAGCAGATAGGCGAACAGGCCGAAAATCACCCCGGAGGCGCCGGCGGTGTTGGTGTGCGCGGGCGCGACCAGCCACACACCCAGACCGCCGATCACCATGATGGTGAAGGCGACCGCGAGGAACCGGGCTATGCCGCGCAGCGCGGCGATGAAGCCCAGCACCAGCAGCGGCAGGCTGTTGGAGGCGACGTGCTCGAAGCCGAAGTGGGTGAAGGCCGAGGGGATGATGTCGATCAGCTCACCGGCCCGGCGGGGCTCGATGCCCAGGCTGTCCAGCCGGTGACCGGAGATCACGTCGATCGCCTCGAGCACCCAGAGCAGTGCCACCCACGACACCATCAGCGCGGCGGCGGCCGGCACCCGGCTGCCCAGCCGCAGCGGGGCCAGCAGCGCGTCTGCCGTACGGCCGCGCGGCGCGGCGGATCCCGGCATGGCCGAACCGTGTGCGACCGGACCCTGCGGGCCCGAGCCGCGCGTGCCCGATCCGCGTCCCGCGGTGTGTTCGAAGGTCACGCCTGCCCCCTGTGGTACGCCCCTGACGATGTCAACGCCTGCGTACCCGGGTCGGTTCCCCGGACGGACCCCGGTTAGTCTCGAGGGCGTGAACGGCAACGGCAGCCCCGCCCCGGACCAGGGCGGACGCGCCCCCTGGGTGGTCGGCGTGTCAGGCGCCTCGGGCACCCCCTACGCCGCCGCGGTGCTGCGGGCGCTGCTGGCCGCCGGGGAGAGCGTGGACCTGGTGATCAGCCGGGCCGCCCGGCTGACCCTGCTGGACGAGACCGGCGCCCCCTTCCGCGACGCCCACTGGCGCACCGACCTGGCGACCTGGCTGGCCCGCGGCGCCGACGGCACCCCGGACGCCTTCGACGTACAGGAGTACGACCTGTCCGCCGTGCGCCACTGGCCGGCCGGTGACCTGGCCGCCGGGCCGTCCTCCGGGTCGTACCCCGCCAAGGGCATGCTGATCGTGCCGGCCAGTACCGCGTGCGTGGCCGGGGTGGCGCTCGGCCTGTCCAAGGACCTGTTGCAGCGCGCGGCGAGCGTCACCCTCAAGGAGCGCCGGACGCTGGTGGTGGCGGTGCGCGAGACCCCGCTGAGCGGCCCGATGCTGCGTCACCTGGTCACCCTCGACGACGCCGGAGCGGTGGTGCTGCCCGCCTCACCGGCCTTCTACGCCGGCCCGGTCGGCGTCCAGGACCTGGTGGACTTCGTGGCCGGCCGGGTGCTGGACGCGGCCGCGGTCCCGCACACCCTCTACCGGCGGTGGGCCGGCGAACTGGGCGGCGGCAGGTCCGGGCCCACCGAGCAAGGAGCCGGACCGGGAACGGCACACGGAACGGCACACGGAACGGCGTAAGGAACCGAGCAAGGAACGGGACAAGGATCTGCGGCCCCCGGACTGTCAGATGCGCAGGGCACGAACCCGTTGATGCCTTAGATTCGTGTCCCGACAGCGCAGTCATGGGACGAACGGGAGGGTCCAAGCACATGGACGCGGTGGACAGGCAGCTCATCCAGGCGTTGCGGGAGAACGGCCGCGCCTCCTACGCGGAGCTGGGCCGGCTCGTGGGACTGTCCGGGCCGAGCGTCACCGACCGGATCAACCGGCTGGAACAGGCCGGGGTGATCACCGGCTACCGCGCCACCGTCGCTCCCGCCGCGCTGGGCCTGGGCGTGACCGCCCTGGTCGGCCTGCAGTTGTCGGACGCCGCGGACCACGAGGACGTGGCCCGCCGGCTGCGCTCCCTGAACGAGATCGAGGACTGCTGGTTCATCGCGGGCGACGACTCGTACATGCTCAAGGTCCGGGTCAGTGACGTGGACGGCCTGGAGCACACCATCCGCCGGCTGTCCGGCACGACGGGCGTGGCGCGCACCCGTACCACCATTGTGCTGTCCACCAAGTGGGAGAACCGGGTCGGCGAGCTGCCCGCCGACGTGTAGGCGTACGGTCGTAGGCCGAGGCCGAGGCCGAGGAGGAGAGAGATGGACGCTGGGCTCAAGCGTGAGCTGGAGGAGAAGGTCCACGCCGGGGAGCGGCTGACGCGGGAGGACGGCATCGCCCTCTACGCGTCGGACGACCTGGCCTGGCTGGGCGGGCTGGCCCACCACGTGCGCACGCGGCTGAACGGCGACGTCGTCCACTTCAACGTCAACCGCCACCTGAACATGACCAATGTGTGCACCGCGTCCTGCGCGTACTGCTCCTTCCAGCGCAAGCCCGGCGAGAAGGACGCGTACACCATGCGGATCGAGGAGGCGGTGAAGCTCGCCAAGGCGATGGAGGGGGACAACCTCACCGAACTGCACATCGTCAACGGCCTGCACCCCACGCTGCCCTGGCGGTACTACCCGCGGTCGCTGCGGGCGCTGAAGGAGGCGCTGCCGCAGGTGTCGCTGAAGGCGTTCACGGCCACCGAGATCCACCACTTCGAGACCATCTCGGGGCTGTCCGCCTCGGAGATCCTGGACGAACTCATCGACGCCGGCCTGGAGTCGCTGACCGGCGGCGGCGCCGAGATCTTCGACTGGGAGGTGCGCCAGCACATCGTGGACCACCGCACCCACTGGGAGGACTGGTCGCGGATCCACCGGCTGGCGCACGAGAAGGGCCTCAAGACGCCCGCCACCATGCTCTACGGCCACATCGAGGAGCCCCGGCACCGGGTGGACCACGTGCTGCGGCTGCGCGAACTCCAGGACGAGACCGGCGGGTTCCAGGTCTTCATCCCGCTGCGCTACCAGCACGACTTCGTGGACATGAAGGACGGCAAGGTCCGCAACACCCTCCAGGCCCGCACCACCATGGCCACCGGCGCTGAGGCGCTGAAGACCTTCGCGGTCTCCCGGCTGCTGTTCGACAACGTGCCGCACGTGAAGGTGTTCTGGGTGATGCACGGGCTGTCCACCGCGCAGCTCGCGCTCAACCACGGCGCCGACGACATGGACGGCTCGGTGGTCGAGTACAAGATCACCCACGACGCCGACAAGTACGGCACGCCGAACAAGCTCACCCGCGAGGACCTGCTCGACCTCATCCGCGACGCCGGCTTCCGCCCGGTGGAGCGCAACACCCGCTACGAGATCATCCGCGAGTTCCCCGGCCCGGACGGCTCCCGCCGGGAGTCACCGCAGCCGATGCGGGTGTGACGGTGTGACACCGTAACGGGCAACGGGCAACGGGCAACGGGCAACGGGCAACGGGCAACGGGCAACGGTGCGGCGGTGTGACGCGGTCGACAGCGCGAACCGGCACGCCCGCCGCCCGCCCCGCTGTGCGTAAGGGATACGATCCCGCCATGTCCCTTACGTGCGAGCTGGACCCGGTGCTCGACGACGAGGTGCGCGACGGCGTCCTCGCGCTGTGGACGGACGTCTCCAACGCGGGCGGCGCCGTCGGCTTCGTGCCGCCCGTCACCGCCGACGACATCCGGCCCGACCTCGAATACGGCATCGCCGAGGTCGCGGCCGGCCGCCGCCGGCTGCTGCTCGGCCGGGACGAGGACGACCGGATCGCCGCCACCGCGTTCATCGGCTACAACAGCCACCGCCTGATGGGCCACTGGATCTGGCTGCACACGGTCATGGTGCACCCCGCCCACCAGGGCAAGGGCTACGGTCGCACCCTGATGGCCGCCGCCGAGAGCGTCGCCCGCACACTGCCCGGCGTCGAGGCAATCCGGCTCACCTGCCGCGGCGGCTCCGGAGCCGACCACTTCTACGCCGCCTGCGGCTACAAGGAGGTCGGCCGGGTGCCGGGCGCGATACGGGTCGCGCCGGGCGACGACCGCGACGACGTCGTGATGCTGCTGACGCTCTGAGCGGCCCGCGAGCCCTGGCGCCCCGGGGTCCGTCGCCCCGCCCGAAAGATCGCGGGGAGAGCGTGCTTCACTGGTGGACATGCTCCGCTACACCGCTCTGCGCTTCGGCCTCGTCGTCGCCTGCTTCGGCGTGATCTGGGGGCTGGTCCGGCTGCGGATCCTGCCCGCCGGGCTCGGCAACTCCAACTACCTGTGGGTCGCGCTGCTGGCCCTCGTCATCTCCGCCCCGCTGAGCTGGGTGCTGCTGCGCGGCGCCCGCGAGCAGGCCGCGGTCACCGTCTCCGAGAAGGTCGAGCGCACCCGGCTCAACCTCGCCGCCAGCGCCGGCCAGGAGGACGAGGCGGACGACGCCGCCCGCAGCGGCGAGCCGCACACCGCCTGACCCGCCGGGCACCGCCCCACCCCGTACCCTTGACCCGCGGGCCGGCACGGGGGCCGTTCGCGCGGAACGGGGAGGCGATGTGGCGGTACAGGCACGACGCAAACGCGTCCCGCGGGCCGTGCGTGAGCAGCAGATGCTCGACGCGGCCGTCACGGTCTTCGCCCGCCGCGGCTACCAGGCGGCCTCCATGGACGAGATCGCGCTGGCCGCGGGCGTCAGCAAGCCCCTGGTCTACGTCTACCTGAACTCCAAGGACGAGCTGTTCACCGCCTGCATACGGCGGGAGGCCCAGGCCGTGAAGGCTGCGGTGCGGGCCGCCGTCGAACCGGGCGCACCCCCCGACCGCCAGCTCTGGAACGGCCTCCTCGGCTTCTTCGAGCACACCGCCGCCCACCACGACGGCTGGACCCTCCTGCACTCCCAGGCCCGTACCGTCGGCGCCCCGTCCGCCCACGAGGTCGCCGCGATGCGGCAGGAAATGGCCGACTTCGTCACCCTCCTCATCGGCGCGGCCGCCCGTGACGCGGGGTGCGATCTCGATCACAGTCTCGCCACGGCGGAGGTCTCCGCTTTGGCCCATGCCCTGATCGGCGCCGCCGAGTCGCTCGCCGGCTGGGCCCCTACCGCCCCCCGGGCCTTCACCGGGCGGGACGCCGCCGCGACGCTGATGAATTTGACCTGGTCAGGGCTGCACCAATTACTGGGCGGCCAGCGCTGGCGGCCGCAGGGCGGTTGAGCCTTGGCGGGCGGCAAGCCGGGAATACCCAGGGGCGCGAGGAACTGCGCGATCAGCCCAAACGCATCCGCACTCGGCAACGCACGCGCGGCCCCGAGCTGAACGCAGGCCACGCTTGCGGACGCATCCGAACGGGCGAGCAAGCCCAGCGGCATCCTCAAGGCACGCCGTAGGCAAAAGGCAGGGACCCCGCACTGCGTGCGGGGTCCCTTGGTACTGCAGGTTCTGGGCGCGACGTGCGCCCGGCTCGATCAGCCCGGAGGCGTGATCAGCTGAGCGTGACGTTCTCCGCCTGGGGACCCTTCGGGCCCTGGGTGACGTCGAAGGTCACGGCCTGGTTCTCCTCGAGGGAGCGGAAGCCGGTCGCGTTGATCGCGGAGTAGTGAACGAAGACATCCGGGCCGCCGCCGTCCTGGGCGATGAAGCCGAAGCCCTTTTCAGCGTTGAACCACTTGACGGTTCCGGTAGCCATAAAGCCCTCCTTGGGCTCAAAAAGGGTCGCCCTGCTCCAGAACCTGCTACTGCCGAGTCTGAAAACTACAAAAGCCCGCGGGTTACATGCTCCGCAGGCTTTGTACTGCAAGGAAACCAAACTGCAACTTGCTTTGAGCCTAGCATGGGCACTCTCAGCTGGGGAAGAGCGCCATGATCCGTTTTTGCCGTGGCGCGCCCCACTCCCCCTGCGCGGAGCGCGCGCCGCGCAGGAGTACCGTCCGCGCCATGGACACTTCTGCGCGTAGCGGCTCCGGAACCGACGGCACACAAGGCCACGGCGCCCGGGACGGCGGCCCCACCGGCCCCGCCGCCGACAACGGCACAGCCACCGGCACCCCGGTCCGGCCCCGGGTGGGCCACATCCAGTTCCTGAACTGCGTCCCCCTGTACTGGGGGCTGGCCCGGACCGGCGCCCTGCTGGACCTGGAGCTCACCAAGGACACCCCGGAGAAGCTGAGCGCCCAGCTCGTCGAGGGCCGGCTCGACATCGGCCCGGTCACCCTCATGGAGTACCTGCGGCACGCCGACGACCTGGTCGCCCTGCCCGACATCGCGGTGGGCTGCGACGGCCCGGTGATGTCCTGCGTGATCGTGAGCCAGCTCCCGCTGGACCGGCTCGACGGCGAGCGGGTCGCGCTCGGCTCCACCAGCCGTACGTCCGTCCGGCTGGCCGAGCTGCTGCTGGCCGAGCAGTACGGGGTGCGGCCGGACTACTACCGCTGCCCGCCCGACCTCTCGCTGATGATGCAGGAGGCGCAGGCCGCCGTCCTGATCGGCGACGCGGCGCTGCGCGCCTCGCTGCACGACGCCCCGCGCCTGGGGCTGGCCGTGCACGACCTGGGCACCATGTGGAAGGAGTGGACCGGCCTGCCGTTCGTCTTCGCGATCTGGGCGGCCCGCCGCGACTACCTCGCCGCCCACCCGCAGGCCGTGCGCGACGTCCACCGCGCCTTCCTGGCCTCCCGTGACCTGAGTCTGGAGGAGGTCGCCAAGGTCGCCGAGCAGGCGGCCCGCTGGGAGTCCTTCGACGAGGAGGTGCTGCGCCGCTACTTCACCACCCTCGACTTCTCGCTGGGCGCCCCCCAGCTCGCCGGCATCGCCGAGTTCGCCGGCCGGGTCGGCTTCCCGGCCGAGGCCCGCGTCGAGCTGCTGGACGCCTGAGCCGGCTCGGCTCGCGGACCCGCGACGGCTCGCACAGCCCGCCACAGGGACCGGGCACAGGGGCGGCGCCCCGTCAGGGCCCGGTCCACCGGCGGGCGTACGCTGGGCGGGTCCGACCACGAGCGAAGGGACCTCCCCGGTGAGCGACATCGCAGCCGTCCTCGACCGAGCCGCCCAGGGCGGGCGGATCACCGCGGAGGAGGCGCTCGACGTGTACCGCGACGCTCCGCTGCACGCGCTCGGCGCCGCCGCGGACGCGGTCCGGCGGCGCAGGTACGCCGGCACCGAGCACATCGCCACGTACATCATCGAGCGCAACATCAACTACACGAACGTGTGCGTGACGGCCTGCAAGTTCTGCGCGTTCTACGCCGCGCCGAAGGACGAGGCCAAGGGCTGGACCCGGGACCTGGACGACATCCTGCGCCGGTGCGCGGAGACGGTGGCGCTGGGCGGCACCCAGATCATGTTCCAGGGCGGCCACCACCCGGACTTCGGCGTGGAGTACTACGAGAAGCACTTCGCGGCGATCAAGAAGGAATTCCCGCAGCTCGTCATCCACTCCCTCGGCGCCTCCGAGGTCGAGCACATGGCGCGGATCTCCGGGGTGAGCGCGGCCGAGGCGATCACCCGGCTGCACGCGGCGGGCCTGGACTCCTTCGCCGGCGCCGGCGCCGAGCTGCTGCCGGAGCGGCCCCGCAAGGCCATCGCGCCGCTCAAGGAGTCCGGCGAGCGCTGGCTGGAGATCATGGAGACCGCGCACAACCTGGGCGTGGAGTCCACCTCCACCATGCTGATGGGCACCGGCGAGACCAACGCCGAGCGCATCGAGCACCTGCGGATGATCCGGGACGTGCAGGACCGCACCGGCGGCTTCCGCGCCTTCATCCCGTACACGTACCAGCCGGAGAACAACCACCTGAAGGGCCAGACGCAGGCCACCCTGTTCGAGTACCTGCGGATGATCGCCGTGGCCCGGCTGTTCCTGGACAACGTCGCCCACATCCAGGGCTCCTGGCTGACCACCGGCAAGGAGACCGGCCAGCTCTCGCTGCACTACGGCGCGGACGACCTCGGCTCGGTGATGCTGGAGGAGAACGTGGTGTCCTCGGCCGGCGCCCGGCACCGCTCCAACCGGATGGAGCTGATCCACCTCATCCGTACCGCCGGCCGGGTGCCGGCCCAGCGCGCCACCACCTACGAGCACTTGGTGGTGCACGACGACCCGGCCAACGACCCGGTCGACGACCAGGTCGTCTCCCACCTGTCGTCCACCGCCATCGAGGGCGGCACCGCGCACCCGGAGCTCAAGCTCCTCGACGCCCGCTGACCGGGGTGACCGCCGTGACCCGAGCCTCCCTCGACAAGCGCCCCTCGGACGTCGCCGCGATGTTCGACGGTGTGGCGGAGAAGTACGACCTGACCAATGACGTGCTCTCGCTCGGCCAGACCCGGCTGTGGCGGCGGGCCGTGGCCCAGGCCCTCGCGGTGCGCGCGGGGGAGCGGGTGCTGGACCTCGGCGCCGGCACCGGCACCTCCTCGCTGCCCTTCGCCGAGGCCGGCGCGCAGGTCGTGCCCTGCGACTTCTCCCTCGGCATGCTCCGCGAGGGCAAGAAGCGCCACCCCGGACTCCCGCTCACCGCGGGCGACGCCACGAAGCTGCCGTTCGCCGACGGCGCCTTCGACGCGGCCACCATCTCCTTCGCGCTGCGCAACGTGCACGACCCGGACGCGGCCCTGCGGGAGATGCGCCGGGTGGTACGGCCCGGTGGGCGCCTGGTGGTGTGCGAGTTCAGCCACCCCACCTTCGGGCCCTTCCGCACCGTCTACACCGAGTACCTGATGCGGGCGCTGCCGCCGGTGGCCACCAAGGTCAGCAGCAACCCCGACGCGTACGTCTACCTCGCCGAGTCCATCCGCGCCTGGCCCGACCAGCCCGCCCTGGCCGGCCGGCTGAAGTCCGCCGGCTGGTCCTCGGTCGCCTGGCGCAACCTCACCGGCGGCATCGTGGCCCTGCACCGCGGCACGAATCCGGCCTGACGGCCGGCCGATTCCCGTACGGCGCCGGGAGTTCGCGGCCCGGCGCCGGCGGTACGGGAGCCGGCCGGGTGACGGGTGGTGGCGCAGGCCCCGCCCGAGCCGCCGGTACGGCCGCGGACACGGTCCGGGGGGGAGCGGTCAATTCCGCTGTCGCGGGCGGCAATCGGCCCTCTACGCTGCGGATGTCTGCGGGGAGGACGATCTCCCCGTCTCCCCCCGCCCGACATCCCGGAGCGTCCATGCCCCTCTGCCCTGCCTGCGGCGCGCAGGTCCCTGACGCGGACGACGTCCGCTTCTGCGCCCGCTGCGGCCACGAACTCGCGCCTGCGGCGGGCGGGCCGCCGGACCGGGACCCGGACCCGGACCCGGGCGCCGGGGAGCCGCCCATACCCCCGCTGCCGAGCGCGCCCCCGACCGCCGGGGCCGGCCCGGACGTTCCGCCCGTGCCGACGGCGCCGCCGTCCGCAGCCGTGCCGCCCGGTTCCGTACCGCCGCCTGCCTATGCCCCCACCGCCGTCCTGGCGTCGCCCGGCGGCGAGCCGTCGGCCGCCGGGCGGTTCCTGCGGCGCGTCGTCACGGGCAGCTGGGGATCGGCCGCCGCGGCGGGAGCGGCTCCGGTGCTGGTCCTGACCGCCTTCGTCGCGGTCGTCACCGCGGTCACCGGGCAGACCGAGCCGTACGCCTTCGTGAGCTGGTGGACCCGCGCCCGGATCGTCACGGGCGCCATGATGCAGGCCTTCGGCGGTTCGCTGCGGATCACCACGCGCGAACCGGCGGGCGACCCGGGATTCTCCCAGTACGGCACGGACGGCTCTGACGGGTCCGACGGCTCCAGTGACTTCGGTACGTCGGACGGGTCGGACGGCTCGGACCCCTTCGGTTCCTCCGGCGGCTCCGACGGTTCCTCCGACTTCGGCGGCTCGGACGGCTCTGACGGCTCCTCGGGTTTCGGCAGCTCGGACGGAACAGGCGACTTCGGCGGCTCCGACGGCTCCTCCGACTTCGGCGGCACCGACGGCTCTGACGGTTCCTCCGATTTCGGGGACACCGGCAGCGGCAGCGGCTTCGACGACCCCACCGGCACCGGGAGCTTCGAGTACCACCAGTCCGGCGGCAGTGGCAGCATCGAACTCGGCGGCGGGCCGGGGACCGGGTCCAGCGGGACCGTCCACCAGACGCTGTCCATGGTGCCGTTGAGCGTCACCCTGTTGTGGATCGCCGTGCTGTGGCTGGCCCTGCGGGCCCTGCGCAGGCGCGGGCAGGCCGGGCCCGAGGCGGCGGTGCGGGTGGCCGTGGTCGCCGCCGCCGGCGCGCTGGTGCTGGCGCTGGTCGGGCAGCCCTCGCCGGGCGTGGCCCACATCAGCGACCGGCCGTTCGTGGTGGTGCCGGTCGCCTTCCTGGTCTCGCTCGTGGTCGCCCTCGCGGTGCTGGCCGGTCCGGCCTGGGAAGGGCGGCTCGCCGCCCGCCCGGGCGCGGCGGCCGCGCTGCGCGTCCTGCGCACCGCGCTGCTCGCGTTGCTGCTCTGCGCGCTGCTGGCCGGGGTCGTGGTGCTGATCGTGGCCCTTCGCTACTACTCCGGCGTCACCGGCTGGGGCGTGTTCTTCGTCGCGCTGCTGCTGCCCAACGCGGGCACGGCCGGGCTGGACCTGGGCTGGGGCGGACCGGTGCGGTTCAAGACCGGCTTCGCCGGGCGGACCGTACTCAGCCACGGGTTCGGCCTGTCCGACCTGAGCAAGGTGTGGCACGGCTGGGCGGTGGTGCTGGCGGTCGGCGTCGGCCTGGTCTGCGCGCTGCTGATCGGGGCGCTGGCGGTGCGCCGGTCCCGAGGCCGGTCCGAACGGCTCGCGGTGGCCGGGGTGTTCACCGCGCTGTTCACCGGCCTGGCGGCACTCTCCGGTCTGTCCATGCACGGCTTGGCCGCCGGCGGTGTCTTCGGCGCGGGCACCGGCTCGGCCGGCTCGGCCGCCCCCGAACTGCTGAAGGCCCTGCTGTTCGGGCTGCTGTGGTCGGTCGGCGGAGTGCTCGTGATGTCGTACGCGGCCCGGCTGCGCCGCAACCGGAACGGCGGGCCCGCATGGCCCGTACCGCCGCCGGTCGGCGGCCCGCGCCCGGCACCCGCGGCGGCCGGAACCGTACCGGACGGGCCGCCGGTCGTACCGGCCGGGACCGTACCGGACAGGCCCTCCGTACCGCCGCAGGCGCCCGGACCGCCCGCAGCCGGAGACACCGTCATGGACCTCGGCCTCCTCCAGCCGGACCGGCCGGACCGGAAGCCGCCACGTCACTTGTGACCGGCCGACGGGCGTTTCATAGACTCGTCGCAAGCCGTGCCGCCCCGGGGAAGCCCGCGGGCGGCGCCCCTCGCCGAACCGGGAGAGCCCACGTGACCGACCCCGCCCTGTCCGAACGCAGCGCCGACGTGATCGTGGTCGGGGCCGGGCCCGCCGGTTCGACGGCGGCGTACTACCTGGCCAAGGCGGGACTGGACGTCCTGCTGCTGGAGAAGACCGCGTTCCCGCGCGAGAAGGTGTGCGGCGACGGGCTCACCCCGCGCGCCACCAAGCAGCTGGTGGCGATGGGCATCGACATCTCCGAGGAAGCGGGCTGGCTGCGCAACAAGGGCCTGCGGATCATCAGCGGCGGCCACCGGCTGCACATGGACTGGCCGGACCTGGCCGCGTATCCGAACTACGGCCTGGTGCGCAAGCGCGAGGACTTCGACGAGCTGCTGGCCCAGCAGGCGGTCAAGGCCGGCGCGCGGCTGTACGAGCGGTGCAACGTGGGCGCGCCGATCACCGACGAGCGCACCGGCCGGATCATCGGCGTGCAGGCCAAGCTCGGCGAGGAGAAGGCCCCGGCGGCCTTCTACGCGCCGCTGGTGGTCGCCGCCGACGGCAACTCCACCCGGCTGTCGCTGGCGATGGGCCTGCACCGGCGCGAGGACCGGCCGATGGGCGTGGCGGTCCGCACGTACTTCACCAGCCCCCGGCACGACGACGACTACCTGGAGTCGTGGCTGGAGCTGTGGGACCGGCGCGGCCCGCAGGCCCGGCAGCTTCCCGGCTACGGCTGGATCTTCGGCCTCGGCGACGGTACGTCCAATGTGGGCCTGGGCATCCTGAACTCCTCCGCGGCCTTCCGTGAGCTGGACTGGCGCGAGGTGCTCAAGGCGTGGGTGGCGGGCATGCCGGAGGAGTGGGGCTTCACCCCGGAGAACATGACCCAGCCGATCCGCGGCGCCGCGCTGCCGATGGCCTTCAACCGGCAGCCGCACTACACCCGCGGCCTGCTGCTGGTCGGCGACGCCGGCGGCCTGGTCAACCCGTTCAACGGCGAGGGCATCGCCTACGCCATGGAGTCCGGCTCGCTGGCCGCCGACGTGATCACCCAGGCGCACGCCCGCGCCACCGACCAGCAGCGGGAACTGGCCCTGGCCGGCTACCCGAAGATCCTCAAGGACACCTACGGCGGCTACTACACGCTCGGCCGCGCCTTCGTGAAGCTGATCGGCAACCCGAAGGTGCTCCAGGCGTGCACCCAGCGCGGCCTGACCCACCCCATGCTGATGCGGTTCGCCCTGAAGCTGCTGGCCAACCTCACCGACCCGACCGGCGGCGACGCGATGGACCGGGTGATCAACGGTTTGACCAAGATCACCCCGCGGGCCTGAGCGGCTGTGATGTACGGTCCGGGGCCGGTTCTCACCTGTCCGGTCCCGGGTCCGTGTACGCCCAGCCGGTCCACCGCCGCACCCGGATCCGTACGAACGGGCCGGCGGGCGGCCGGCGGGCGTACTGCTCGTACGCCGCGGTGAGCAGCCGCAGGGCCGCCGGGTCCTGCTCGTGGACCTCGGCGACTCCGTCGGCGCGGGCCCACCACAGCGCGGTCCAGTCCGGCGCGTAGTGGTCGGCCAGCAGCGCGACCCGCGGGTCGCGCCGGATGTTGGCGATCCGGCGCAGCTGCCGCCCGGACTTCGGCTTGTGGTCCACGGCGAACACCACCAGGTCGCCGTCCAGCGCGAAGGTCACCGGCACCAGGTGCGGGTGCCCGTCCTCCCCGACCGTCGCGAGCCGCGCCACCGCCTCCCCGCCGAACCGCCGCCGCGCCTCGTCCGCCGTCAGCTCCATGGGGTGACCTCCATGGGGCGACGGTAACGCGGGGCCGGCCGCGGGGTCAGGAACCGAGCGGGTGGCCGGTGGTGGCGTCGACGTGGGCGGGCACCTCGTCGTGGCGGTCGCCGACCGTGGCGGTGCCGGTGGGCTCGAACAACAGGATCGCGGCGCCGTCCGGGGCGTACGGCTTGTGCTCGGTGCCGCGCGGGACGGTGAAGACGGCGCCGCGCGGGAGCCGGACGGTCCGCGGGCCGGCCGGCTCGCGCAGGTGGATGTGCAGTTCGCCGTCGAGCACGAGGAAGAACTCGTCGGTGTCGTCGTGGACGTGCCACAGGTGCTCGCCGTGCACCTTGGCGACGCGGACGTCGTAGTCGTTGACCCGGGTGACGATGCGCGGGCTCCACAGCGCGTCGAAGGAGGCCAGGGCTTCGTCGAGGGCGATGGGCTCGAGGGCGATGGGCTCGAGGGCGATGGGCTCGGGGGCGGTTCCGGCGGTGGCTGCGGTTCCGGCTTGGGCTTCCGGGGCCGCCTCGGGAGCGGCGGGGCCGGTCGGTTCGTGGCTCATGGACGGGATCCTCGCCGGTCGGTCCGGTCCGCACGAGTGCTACGAATTGCACATGCCGCAAGATTCCTCGCACGCCGGCGGCGGCCCGCACCGGGTCGTGGTGATCGTCGACGAGAACTCCAACCCCTTCGAGCTGGGCTGCGCCACCGAGGTCTTCGGCCTGCGCCGGCCCGAGCTCGGCCGCGACCTGTACGACTTCCGGCTCTGCTCGCCGGAGCCCGAGACGCTGATGCGGGACGGTTTCTTCACCCTCACCGGTGTGGCGGACCTTGCCGCCGCCGAGGCGGCGGACACCCTGATCGTGCCCAACCGGCCGGACGTGGAGGTGCCCCGGCGGACCGAGGTACTGGACACGGTGCGGCGGGCGCACACCCGCGGCACCCGGCTGGTGGGCTTCTGCAGCGGCGCCTTCACGATGGCCGAGGCCGGGGTCCTGGACGGCCGGCGGGCCACCGCGCACTGGCAGTGGGCGCACGAGTTCCGGGCGCGTTTCCCGTCCGTCCGGCTGGAGGAGGATGTGCTCTTCGTGGACGACGGCGACATCCTGACCGCCGCGGGCAGCGCGGCCGCGCTGGATCTGGGGCTGCACATCGTGCGCCGCGACCACGGCATGGAGGCGGCCAACTCGGTCAGCCGGCGGCTGGTGTTCGCGGCGAACCGGGACGGCGGGCAGCGGCAGTTCATCGAGCGGCCGATGCCCGAGACCCCCGACGAATCGCTGGCGCCGGTGCTGGCCTGGGCACAGGAACGGCTGGACGCGACGCTGACCGTCCAGGACCTGGCCGCGCGCGCCTCGGTCAGCCCGGCCACGCTCCACCGGCGCTTTCGCGCCCAGCTCGGCACGACCCCGCTGGCCTGGCTCACCGCCCAGCGCCTCGCCCTCGCCTGCCGCCTGATCGAACGGGGCGAACCCGGCATGGAATCGGTCGCCCGCCGCAGCGGCCTCGGCACCGCGGCCAACCTCCGCGCCCTCATGCGCCGCGACCTGGGCCTGACCCCATCGGCGTACCGCCGCAGATTCGGCTGACGCGCGCGGGGGCGCCCGGCGCACGGGCTCGGCCCGGACGTACGGGCGGGCGCGGCGCGATGCTGTCGGCGCTGCCCGCGGGCGCGGCTGCGCGGATTTCGGCTGATGCGCGCGGGCGCCCTGGCGTACGGGCTCGGCCCGGACGTACGGGCGCGGTGCGATGCTGCGGGCGCTGCCGGCATGCGCGGCTGCGCGGTTTTCGGCTGAAACGCACGGGGCGGCCGTGCCCCGGTCGGACTGGGGAGGCGGCCGCCCTGTTCTGTTGTGCGTGCTGTTGTGAAGCGTTGTGAGCTCAGGTCTTCCCGGAGAACCCGGAGGGTCAGAGGACCCGGACAGCCCCGCTCGGCATGGAGTAGCTGAGCGCGTGGATGCCTATCCCGGTGGAGGGGTTGGCCGCGTCCAGGTACTGGCCGTCGCCGATGAAGACGCCCACGTGGTAGGCGCTGCCCTTGCCGCCCCAGAAGAGCAGGTCGCCGGGCTGGAGGGCGTCCAGGGAGACGGGGGTGCCGACGGTGGACTGCGCTTGCGAGGTCCGCGGCAGGCTCACGCCCACCGAGGCGAAGGCGGCCTGGGTCAGGCCGGAGCAGTCGTAGGAGCTGGGGCCGGTCGCCCCGTAGACGTACGCCTTGCCCACCTGCGCCTTGAGGAAGGCGATGAGCTGGTCGGTCTTGCTCGACGGCGCCGGGGCCGGGGTCGTGTCGGTCGGTGCGGGGGTGACCGGGGTGGAGGTCACGGGGGTGGAGGGGGCCGGAGCGGGAGTGGCCGGGGGAGTGGGAGCCGGAGTGGCCGTCGCGGTCGGCGCGGGCGCCGGGGTCACCAGGGCGACCGGCGTCGCGGTCACCGTGGGCCGGGCCTGGGCGGCACGGGCCTGAGCCGCGGCCTGCTGGGCCCTGGCCTGAGCCGCTGCCGCGGCCGCCTTGGCCTTGGCGGCCGCCGCGGCCTTCTCCTTCGCCAGGGCCTCGGCCTTGGCGGCGGCCTCGGCGCGAGCCTGCCGCGCGGCCTTCTCCTTGGCGGCTGCCGCCGCTGCCTTGGCCTCCTTCGCGGCCTCGGCGGCCCGGGCGGCCTGCGCCGCCTTGGCCCGGTGGGCCCGCTGCGCTTCCTGCGCCTGCCGCCAGGCCGTGTCGGCGGCGGCCCGTGCGGCTGCCGACTGCCGGGCCACGGCCGAGGCGTCCTGCCGGGCGTGCGACGACGAGAACCAGTCGGTCGCGGCGGTGGTGGCCGCGGCCGTCGCGGCGCGGTGGCCGCGGTGCTGCGTGTGGTGCGTTTCGGCCAGAGCCGGGGCGGCTGCGCCGCTGAGCGCGAGCGCACTGACGACACCGCCGACGAGTCCGGCCCGGCGGGTCCACTTGGAACCGCGGGACGCCGCGTGCCGTCGGCGGCCGGTATGGGCGTCGCTGCGAGCATAGCTATGCGAATCGGACATATCTGTCCGGGAGTTGTTCGGGGACATGTGCATTGGCTATCAGGAGCGAATGGTTCCGTTCAACAAAGGTGGGATACGACACAGTTGACGTGACCACGGCTTAAATCCCCAATGCCCGATCTTGAACTGAGTCGGCATTGGGCGATTTTCGCCCGACCGGTTACTTATGCGCTCGTGCACGCGTTCACAGACGAACGGACCGCCTCCGCCCGCCGATCCCTCCCCCTCCCGGCGGGGCCACCAGGCGCTATCACGCCGATTCGCCCAGTGCGAATTTGCTTTGATGCGACACCGAATGATAATGGGGACACGGCGCTGACCAGCGGTAACGACCCCGGTGATGACGGGAAGTGATCGTTTCCGCCGCCTCTGGCGCATGATCGCCGCCAGTCCGACTTCATGATCAGTCACCGGGTGGTGGAGATCACAAATGTCGGTCGGTACCCCGTGTCGCAGATCACAGACCGGGAGGCATAGTATGCAGGCGGTTCGGGCTTGTGAACTGCCTCACATAGACGCGATCTTCGTTGATTTTGTGACGCAGTGGGCAGGCAAGGACACGGTCCGTACACGTCAGTCACTGTCGACTGGAAGGAGCGGGGGACGGTGAACGCCTACGCGCCCATCCTCGTGCTGGGCGGCCTTGCGGCCGGCTTCGCGATCTTCTCCGTTTTCATGGCCTCGATCATCGGGCCGAAACGGTACAACCGGGCCAAGTTGGAAGCGTACGAGTGCGGCATCGAGCCCACCCCGCAACCGGCCGGCGGAGGCCGCTTCCCGATCAAGTACTACCTGACGGCGATGCTCTTCATCGTCTTCGACATCGAGATCGTCTTCCTCTACCCGTGGGCCGTCACGTTCGACCGCCTCGGGATGTTCGGGCTCGTGGAAATGCTCCTGTTCGTGCTCACCGTCTTCGTCGCCTACGCGTACGTATGGCGGCGCGGCGGCCTGGAGTGGGACTAGAGGGGACCGAGGGGACCAGGGAGCCAACGCATGGGTATCGAAGAGAAACTGCCGAGCGGATTCCTCCTCACGACGGTGGAGACCGCGGCCGGCTGGGTGCGCAAGGCGTCGGTGTTCCCGGCCACCTTCGGACTCGCCTGCTGTGCCATCGAGATGATGACCACCGGCGCCGGGCGCTACGACATGGCCCGGTTCGGCATGGAGGTCTTCCGCGGTTCGCCGCGCCAGGCCGATCTGATGATCGTCGCGGGCCGGGTGAGCCAGAAGATGGCCCCGGTGCTGCGGCAGGTCTACGACCAGATGCCGAACCCCAAGTGGGTCATCTCCATGGGCGTGTGCGCCTCCAGCGGAGGAATGTTCAACAACTACGCGATCGTGCAGGGCGTCGACCACATCGTGCCGGTCGACATCTACCTGCCCGGCTGCCCGCCGCGGCCGGAGATGCTGCTCGACGCGATCCTCAAGCTGCACGAGAAGATCCAGGACAGCAAGCTCGGCGTCCACCGCGAGCAGGCCGCCCGGGAGGCCGAGGAAGCCGCGCGCAACGCCCTGCCGCTCATCGAGATGAAGGGGCTGCTGCGGTGACCACTCCCCCTGACAGTTCCCCCAACGGCCCGGGCGACGGCAACCAGCTGCCGAGCCCGCGCGAGACGGGCGCCGGTGAGGTGATCGGCGTCCGCAAGGGCATGTTCGGTGCCAACAACGGCGGCGACACCTCCGGTTACGGCGGGCTGGTACGTACCGTCCGGCTGCCCGGCGCGAGCACCCGGCCGTACGGCGGACCGGGCGGCGAGAGCGGCGAGGGTGTCTTCGACCTGATCGCCGACGAACTCGAGGGCGCGCTGGAGGAGCAGGGCCTGCCGCCGGGCGACGCGATCGAGAAGACCGTGGTCGACCGGGGCGAGCTGACCTTCCACATCGCCCGCGAGCACCTGGTCCGGGTGGCCCGCACCCTGCGCGACGACCCGGCGCTGCGCTTCGAGCTGTGCACCGGGGTGAGCGGGGTGCACTACCCCGGCGACCAGGGCCGCGAGCTGCACGCCGTCTACCACCTGCGGTCGATCACCCACACCCGGCTGATCCGGGTGGAGGTCAGCGTCCCGGACACCGACCCGCGTATCCCCTCGCTGGTCCCGGTCTACCCGACCAACGACTGGCACGAGCGCGAGACCTACGACTTCTTCGGGATCGTCTTCGACGGCCACCCGGCGCTCACCCGGATCATGATGCCGGACGACTGGCCCGGCCACCCGCAGCGCAAGGACTACCCGCTCGGTGGCATCCCCGTCGAGTACAAGGGCGCCCAGATCCCGGCTCCCGACCAGCGGAGGTCGTACAGCTGATGACCAGTACCCCCCACGCACCGCAGCAGGCCGAGGAACGCGAGACCACCGAAGGCCGGGTCTTCACCGTCACCGGCGGGGACTGGGACGAGCTCGCGGAGACCGTCGGCAAGGCCGACGACGAGCGGATCATCGTCAACATGGGCCCGCAGCACCCGTCCACGCACGGCGTGCTCCGGCTGATCCTGGAGATCGACGGCGAGACGGTCACCGAGGCCCGGGCCGGCATCGGCTACCTGCACACCGGCATCGAGAAGAACATGGAGTTCCGGACCTGGACCCAGGGGTCCACGTTCGTGACCCGCATGGACTACCTCACGCCGCTGTTCAACGAGACCGCGTACTGCCTCGCGGTGGAGAAACTGCTCGGCATCGAGGACCAGATCCCGGACCGCGCCAGCGTCATCCGGGTGATGCTGATGGAGCTCAACCGGATCTCCTCCCACCTGGTGGCCATCGCCACCGGCGGCATGGAGCTGGGCGCGACCACCATCATGATCTACGGCTTCCGCGACCGCGAGATGATCCTCGACATCTTCGAGCTGATCACCGGCCTGCGGATGAACCACGCGTACGTCCGGCCCGGTGGCCTGGCGCAGGACCTCCCGCCAGGCGCCGTGGACCAGATCCGGGAGTTCGTGAAGAAGTTCCGCAAGAACCTGCCGGAGTACGACAAGCTCGCCACCGGCAACCCGATCTTCAAGGGCCGGATGCAGGACGTCGGCTACCTGGACCTGGCCGGCTGCATGGCGCTGGGCGCCACCGGCCCGATACTGCGTGCCGCCGGCCTGCCGCACGACCTGCGCAAGACCGATCCGTACTGCGGCTACGAGGCATACGACTTCGAGGTGCCGACGGCCGACACCTGCGACTCCTACGGCCGGTTCCTGGTCCGGCTGCACGAGATGTACGAGAGCCTGCGGATCGTCGAGCAGTGCCTGGACCGGCTCGCCCCCGGCCCGGTGATGGTCGAGGACAAGAAGATCGCCTGGCCCGCGCAGCTCGCCCTCGGCCCGGACGGCATGGGCAACTCCCTGGACCACATCAAGAAGATCATGGGCACCTCCATGGAGGCCCTGATCCACCACTTCAAGCTGGTCACCGAGGGCTTCCGGGTGCCCGCCGGCCAGGCGTACTCGACGGTGGAGTCCGCCAAGGGCGAACTGGGCGTGCACGTCGTCAGCGACGGCAGCACCCGCCCGTACCGGGTGCACTTCCGCGACCCGTCCTTCACCAACCTGCAGACCATGGCGGCGATGTGCGAAGGCGGCCAGGTCGCCGACGTGATCGTCGCGGTGGCGTCCATCGACCCCGTGATGGGAGGTGTCGACCGATGACCGAGGTGTCACTCGGCATCCCCGAGATGCCGGCGCCCGACTTCCCGGCCGACGTACGGGCCCGGCTGGAGACCGACGCCCGGGAGGTGATCGCCCGCTACCCGGACTCGCGCAGCGCCCTGCTGCCGCTGCTGCACCTGGTGCAGTCCGAGGAGGGGTACGTCTCCCGGACCGGCATCCGGTTCTGCTCCGACGTGCTGGACCTGACCACCGCCGAGGTCACCGCGGTCGCCACCTTCTACACGATGTACCGGCGCAAGCCGTCCGGCGACTACCAGGTCGGGGTATGCACCAACACGCTGTGCGCGGTGATGGGCGGCGACGCGATCTTCGACGAGCTGCGCGGCCACCTCGGCGTCGGCAACGACGAGACCACCGCGGACGGCAAGGTCACGCTGGAGCACATCGAGTGCAACGCGGCCTGCGACTTCGCGCCGGTGGTGATGGTCAACTGGGAGTTCTTCGACAACCAGACCCCCGAGTCGGCCAAGAAGCTGGTCGACGACCTGATCGCCGGCCGGGAGGTGCGCCCGACCCGCGGCGCGCCCCTGTGCACGTACAAGGAGACCGCGCGGATCCTGGCCGGCTTCCCCGACGAGCGCGAGGGCGCGGTCGAGGCCGGCGGCAGCGCGGGCCCGGCCTCGCTGGCGGGTCTTCGGCTGCACCGCGGCGAGACGCCCGGCCGCACGGTCCCGCAGCAGGCGTCCGACCCCGACCACCAGGGCGGACCGGTCACCGAGGAGGGCGAGGGATGACGGTGGAATCCCCGGAGAAGCTGCTCGTACCCGTGCTGTCGGCGTTCTGGGACGACCCGAAGTCATGGACGCTGGAGACCTATCGCCGGCACGAGGGATACCAGGCGCTGCACAAGGCGCTGGCCATGCCGCCGGACGACGTCATCGCCTACGTCAAGGACTCCGGGCTGCGCGGCCGCGGCGGCGCCGGCTTCCCCACCGGGATGAAGTGGCAGTTCATCCCGCAGGGTGACGGCAAGCCGCACTACCTGGTGGTCAACGCGGACGAGTCCGAGCCCGGGACGTGCAAGGACATCCCGCTGCTGTACGCCAACCCGCACTCCCTCATCGAGGGCATCGTGATCGCCTGCTGGGCGATCCGCTCCAACCATGCCTTCATCTACCTCCGTGGTGAGGTCGTGCCCGTGCTGCGCAGGCTGCACGAGGCGGTCCGCGAGGCGTACGCCGCCGGCTACCTCGGCCGGAACATCCAGGGCAGTGGCTTCGACCTGGACATCACGGTGCACGCGGGCGCCGGCGCCTACATCTGCGGCGAGGAGACCGCGCTGCTCGACTCGCTGGAGGGCCGGCGCGGCCAGCCCCGGCTGCGGCCGCCCTTCCCCGCGGTCGAGGGCCTGTACGCGTGCCCCACTGTCGTGAACAACGTCGAATCCATCGCGTCCGTTCCCGCCATCGTCAACCGGGGCAAGGAGTGGTTCCGGACGATGGGCAGCGAGAAGTCCCCGGGCTTCACGCTCTACTCGCTGTCCGGCCACGTCGCCCGCCCCGGCCAGTACGAGGGCCCGCTCGGCATCACCCTGCGCCAACTGCTCGACATGGGCGGCGGGATGCGGCCCGGCCACCGGCTGAAGTTCTGGACCCCCGGCGGCTCGTCCACCCCGATGTTCACCGACGAGCACCTCGATGTGCCGCTGGACTACGAGGGCGTGGGCGCGGCCGGCTCGATGCTCGGCACCAAGGCACTGCAGTGCTTCGACGAGACCACCTGCGTGGTGCGGGCGGTCACCCGGTGGACCGAGTTCTACGCCCACGAGTCCTGCGGCAAGTGCACCCCCTGCCGCGAGGGCACCTACTGGCTGGTCCAGCTGATGCGGGACATCGAGGCCGGCAAGGGCCGGCCCGAGGACCTGGACAAGCTCAACGACATCGCCGACAACATCAACGGCAAGTCCTTCTGCGCGCTGGGCGACGGAGCCGCCGCCCCGATCTTCTCCTCCCTGAAGTACTTCCGCGCGGAGTACGAGGAGCACATCGAGCGCCAGGGCTGCCCCTTCGACCCGGCCCGCTCCACCGCCTGGGCCGACTCCTCGCGGACGGAGGTCATCGCGTGACCGTCATCACCAACGCACCCTCCGGAGGAGCCCCGGCGGTGCCGCCCGAGGACCTGATCACCGTCACCATCGACGGGATCAGCGTCTCGGTGCCCAAGGGGACCCTGGTCATCCGCGCCGCCGAGATGATCGGCGTCGAGGTGCCCCGGTTCTGCGACCACCCGCTGCTGGACCCGGTGGGCGCCTGCCGCCAGTGCATCGTGGAGATCGAGGGCCAGCGCAAGCCGGTCGCCTCGTGCACCATCACCTGCACCGACGGCATGGTGATCTCCACCCAGATCAGCTCTCCGGTGGCCGCCAAGGCCCAGCGCGGCGTGATGGAGCTGCTGCTCATCAACCACCCGCTGGACTGCCCGGTGTGCGACAAGGGCGGCGAGTGCCCGCTCCAGAACCAGGCGATGTCGGTCGGCGACCCGGACAGCCGCTTCGAGGGCCGCAAGCGCACGTACGAGAAGCCGGTGCCGATCTCCACCCAGGTGCTGCTGGACCGCGAGCGGTGCGTGCTGTGCGCCCGCTGCACCCGGTTCAGCCAGCAGATCGCCGGCGACCCGTTCATCGAGCTGCTGGAGCGCGGCGCGCTGGAGCAGGTCGGCATCGGCGAGGGCGAGCCGTTCCAGTCGTACTTCTCCGGCAACACCATCCAGATCTGCCCGGTGGGCGCGCTCACCTCGGCCGCGTACCGGTTCCGCTCCCGCCCGTTCGACCTGGTCTCCTCGCCGTCGGTGTGCGAGCACTGCGCGGGCGGCTGCGCCACCCGTACCGACCACCGGCGCGGCAAGGTGATGCGACGCCTGGCCGCCAACGACCCGGAGGTCAACGAGGAGTGGCTGTGCGACAAGGGCCGGTTCGGCTTCCGCTACGCGCAGCGGCCCGAGCGGCTGACCCAGCCGCTGATCCGCAACGCCGAGGGTGAGCTGGTCCCGGCGAGCTGGCCGGAGGCGCTGGCCGCCGCCGCGACCGGGCTGGCCGCCGCGCAGGGCCGGGCGGCGGTGCTCCCCGGCGGCCGGGTCACGGTCGAGGACGCCTACGCCTACGCCAAGTTCGCCCGCGTGGTGCTCGGCACCAACGACGTGGACTTCCGGGCCCGCCGGCACTCCGCCGAGGAGGCCGCGTTCCTGGCCGCCGCGGTCGCCGGGCACGGGGTGGACCTGGACGAAAAAGGCCTGACCAACCAAGGGCTGGAGAAGGCGCCGGCGGTGCTGCTGGCCGGCCTGGAGGCCGAGGAGGAGGCGCCGTCGGTCTTCCTGCGGCTGCGCAAGGCGCACCGCAAGTTCAAGCAGCGCACGTACGCGCTGGCCACCCACGCCACCCGCGGCCTGGACAAGGCCGGCGGCGTGCTGCTGCCGACCGCGCCCGGCACCGAGCCGGAGTGGCTGGACGCGCTGGCCGGCGGGATCGGGCTGGACGAGCTGGGCCGCGAGGCGCACGACGCGCTGCGGCAGCCGGGCGCGGCCATCCTGGTCGGCGAGCGGCTGGCCGCCGTGCCGGGCGCGCTGACCGCCGCGCTCCGGCTGGCCGCCGCCACCGGTGCGACGCTCGCCTGGATCCCGCGCCGGGCCGGTGAGCGCGGCGCCGTCGAGGCCGGGGCGCTGCCCGCGCTGCTGCCCGGCGGCCGGGTCGTCACCGACCCGCGGGCCCGCGAGGAAGTCGCCCGGATCTGGGGGCTGCCCGACCTGCCGGGCCGCACCGGCCGCGACACCGAGGCCATCGTCGAGGCCGCGGCCACCGGCGAACTGACCGCCCTGGTGATCGGCGGCGTCGAGATCGCCGACCTGCCGGACCCGGCCCGCGCGCGGGCCGCGCTGGCCAACGCCGACTTCGTGGTCAGCCTGGAGCAGCGGCCCAGCGAGGTCACCGAGCACGCCGACGTGGTGCTGCCGGTCGCCGCGGTCGCCGAGAAGTCCGGCACCTTCCTCAACTGGGAAGGCCGCGTCCGGACGTTCGAGACCGCGATCAAGCCCGACCAGGCCACCACCCGGCACCAGCTCACCGACGCCCGCGTGCTGACCATGGTGGCCGACGCGATGGACGCGAGGCTGGGCCTGGCCGACGTCGGCGCGGCCCGCCGCGAACTGGACCTGCTCTCCGGCTGGGACGGCACCCGCGCCGCCGCGCCGCTGGCCTCCACGGTGCCGCTGCCCCGCCCCGCGGCCGGGCAGGCGGTGCTGGCCGGCCACCGGCTGCTGCTGGACCAGGGCCGGCTCCAGGAGGGCGACGACGCGCTGGCCGGCACCCGCCACCCGGCGGTGGCCCGGGTGTCCGAGGCGACCGCGGCCGAGCTCGGGGTGGCCGACGGCGAGCCGCTCGCCGTCACCGGCCCGGCCGGGACCGTGACCCTGCCCCTGACCGTGACCCCGATGCCGGACCGCGTGGTCTGGGTGCCGCTCAACTCCGTCGGCGGGGGCGTCGGCTCGGACACCGGAGCGCTTCCCGGCCAGGTCGTCACCGTGGGCGCACCGACCTCGGAGGTGGCCGAATGACCAGCACGGTGAACGGCGGGACGGTGTCGCTGGCCGCGACGACCGAGCACCTGTCGTACTTCGGGCACGACGTGTGGTGGCTCATCGTCATCAAGGCGGTGTTCTGCTTCGCCTTCGCGATGCTGACCGTACTGTTCTCCATCGTCTGGGAACGCAAGGTCGTCGCCTGGATGCAACTGCGCATCGGACCCAACCGGCACGGCCCCTGGGGCATGCTCCAGTCGCTGGCCGACGGCGTGAAGCTGATGCTCAAGGAGGACCTGAACGTCAAGCGGGCCGACGTCGTCGTCTACGTGATGGCGCCGATCGTCTCGGCCATCCCCGCGTTCATGGCCTTCGCGGTGATCCCGTTCGGCCCGGCCGACAACGAGATCTCGATCTTCGGCCACCGCACCCCGATGCAGCTCACCGACCTGCCGATCGGCATCCTCTACATCCTGGCCACGGCATCGGTCGGCATCTACGGCATCGTGCTGGCCGGCTGGTCGTCCGGCTCGACCTACCCGCTGCTGGGCGGCCTGCGCGCCTCGGCGCAGATGATCTCCTACGAGATCGCGATGGGCCTGTCCTTCGCCGCGGTGTTCCTCTACACCGGCTCGATGTCGACCTCGACCATCGTGTCCGCACAGCACCAGCGGTGGTACGCGATCCTGCTGCCGGTGTCGTTCCTGATCTACATCGCCACCATGGTCGGGGAGACCAACCGCGCCCCCTTCGACATGCCCGAGTCCGAGGGCGACCTGGTGGGCGGCTTCAACACCGAGTACAGCTCGATCAAGTTCGCGCTGTTCATGCTCGCCGAGTACGTGAACATGGTGACGGTCTCCGCGGTCGCCACCACCCTCTTCCTCGGCGGCTGGCGCGCCCCCTGGCCGATCTCCACGGTGTGGGACGGCGCCAACCACGGCTGGTGGCCGCTGCTGTGGTTCGTCATCAAGGTGAACCTGCTGCTCTTCTTCTTCATCTGGCTGCGCGGCACCCTGCCCCGGGTCCGCTACGACCAGCTGATGAAGCTGGGCTGGAAGGTGCTCATCCCCGTCTCGATGGTCTGGCTGATGCTGGTGGCCGCCGTGCGGGCGATGCGCAACGAGAACTACGACTTCACCAAGATCGTGCTGTACATCGGCGGCGCCGTGATCGCGCTGCTGCTGATCTCGCTGGTCGTGGACCTCTTCCGGGACCGCGAGGACAAGCGTGCGGCACCGCCCGGCGGCGCTCCGGCCCCGCCGGAGCGATTCGACCCGATGGCCGGCGGTTATCCCGTGCCGCCGTTGCCGGGACAGCAGATGGAAAGGGTGCCGCGGCGCCCGAGCCGGGCTCAGGGCCAGCTCGTGGGCGCGTCACCGGCGCCGGATGTCACGCAGAAGGAGAACGAGGAGGACGGCGATGCCTGAGTTCCTGGGACCGGTCGCGGGCTTCGGCGTGACCTTCACGGCCATGTTCAAGAAGCGCCTGACCGAGCAGTACCCGGAGTACAAGAAGCCCACCGCGCCGCGGTTCCACGGGCGGCACCAGCTCAACCGGCACCCGGACGGGCTGGAGAAGTGCGTGGGCTGCGAACTGTGCGCCTGGGCCTGCCCGGCCGACGCGATCTACGTCGAGGGCGCGGACAACACCGACGAGGAGCGCTACTCCCCGGGCGAGCGGTACGGCCGCGTCTACCAGATCAACTACGCCCGCTGCATCCTGTGCGGTCTGTGCATCGAGGCGTGCCCGACCCGGGCGCTGACCATGACCAACGAGTACGAACTCGCCGACCGGACCCGCGAGTCGCTGATCTTCACCAAGGAGCAGCTGCTGGCCGGCCTGGAGGAGGGGATGGTCGACTCCCCGCACTCCATCTTCCCGGGCATGGACGAGGGCGACTACTACCGCGGCGCGGTCACCGAGGCGGCGCCCGGCACCGTACGGCAGGTCGCGGTCTCCAAGGGCGAACAGCCCGCGGAGCAGGCCGCCGACCAGGCTGCCGACCACCCGGCTGACCGGGCCGCCGACGCGTCCGGCGCCGAGGTCAGCGCGCCCGGCGGGACCACTCCGGCCGGAACGGGGGACGAGGCATGATGTCGCTCGCCGCATCCGCGTCGCAGACCTCCACGGGGGAGGCGGTCCAGTTCTGGGTGCTCGGCACGGTCGCCGTGCTGGGCGCGCTGGGCACGGTGCTGATGAAAAAGGCCGTGCACAGCGCGCTCTCCCTGGCGGGCACGATGATCGTGCTCGCCGTCTTCTACCTGGCGCAGGGCGCGTACTTCCTGGGCGTGGTGCAGATCGTCGTCTACACCGGCGCCATCATGATGCTGTTCCTGTTCGTGGTCATGCTGGTCGGCATCACCGCCGCGGACTCCCTGAAGGAGACCCTGAAGGGGCAGCGCTGGTGGGCCGCGATCTGCGGGATCGGCTTCGGCGTCCTGCTGATCGCCGGCATCGCCAACGCCTCGCTGCACACCTTCACCGGGACCGGCGCCGCCAACTCCGCCCAGGGCGGGAACGTGCCGGGCCTGGCCCGGCTGCTGTTCACCACGTACGTGTGGGCCTTCGAGCTCACCGGCGCCCTGCTGATCACCGCGGCCATCGGCGCCATGGTGCTCACCCACCGGGAGCGCACCGAGGAGCGCCGCACCCAGCGCGAGCTGGCCGAGGCCCGGGTGCGCGAGGGCACGCAGGTCACCCCGCTGCCGGCGCCGGGTACGTACGCGCGGCACAACGCGGTGGACATCCCCGGCCTGCTGCCCGACGGCACCATCTCCGAGGCGTCCGTCAGCTCCACGCTGCGCGAGCGCGGCCAGATCCGGGACGTCTCCCGGGACGCGCTGCGCCGGCTGGCCGAACTCGACCAGCGCTCCGAGGAGTGGCTGGAGCGCCGGGGTGTGGCCGGCGCCTCCCGCTGGGAGCCCGGCCGCCGCAAGGGGCTGCCCGGCGCCGGCTCCGGCGACGACCCCGCGGACCCCGCGGACCCGGCTGAGCACGCAGCCGACCACGCAGAGGAGGGCGCCAAGTGAACCCGGTCAACTACCTGTACCTGTCGGCGCTGCTGTTCACCATCGGCGCGGCCGGGGTGCTGATCCGGCGCAACGCGATCGTCGTCTTCATGTGCGTCGAGCTGATGCTGAACGCCTGCAACCTGGCGTTCGTCACCTTCTCCCGGCTGCACGGCAATCTCGACGGCCAGATCATCGCCTTCTTCACGATGGTCGTCGCCGCCGCCGAGGTCGTGGTGGGGCTGGCGATCATCGTGTCGATCTACCGCACCCGCCACTCGGCCTCGGTCGACGACGCCAACCTGATGAAGCTGTAGAGGGGCTGCGCCAGTGGAAACCCTGATCGGACTGCTCGTCGCGGCGCCGTTGCTCGGCGCGGGCATCCTGCTGACCGGCGGCCGGCGGCTGGACCGTACCGGCCATCTGATCGGCACCCTGCTCGCGCTGGTGTCCTTCGCCTTCGCGGTGGTGCTCTTCGCCGACATGCTCGGCAAGGACACCGCCCAGCGCACGCTGACCTCGCACCTGTGGACATGGGTGCCGGTGGAAGGCTTCCAGGCGCAGGTCGGCTTCCAGCTCGACCAGTTGTCGATGACCTTCGTCCTGCTGATCACCGGGGTGGGCTCGCTCATCCACATCTACTCGATCGGCTACATGGCGCACGACGAGCGCCGCCGTCGCTTCTTCGGCTACCTCAACCTGTTCCTGGCGGCGATGCTGCTGCTGGTGCTGGCCGACAACTACTTCCTGCTCTACGCGGGCTGGGAGGGCGTGGGCCTGGCCTCGTACCTGCTGATCGGGTTCTGGCAGCACAAGCCCAGCGCGGCCACCGCGGCGAAGAAGGCGTTCATCGTCAACCGGGTCGGCGACATCGGCCTGTCGATCGGCATCATGCTGATGTTCACCACCTTCGGGTCGTTCGCGTTCGCCGACGTCTTCCCCAAGGTGGCCCAGGCGTCCGGCACGCAGCACGCCACCGTCACCGGAATCGGCTTCATGCTGCTGCTGGCCGCGTGCGGCAAGTCCGCCCAGGTGCCGCTGCAGTCCTGGCTCGGCGACGCGATGGAGGGCCCGACCCCGGTCTCCGCCCTCATCCACGCCGCCACGATGGTGACCGCCGGCGTCTACCTCATCACCCGCTCCTCCGCGATCTTCAACGCCGCCCCCGACGCGCAGACCGCGGTGGTCACGGTCGGCGCGGTCACGCTGCTGTTCGGTGCGATCGTCGGTTGCGCCAAGGACGACATCAAGAAGGCCCTGGCCGGCTCCACGATGTCGCAGATCGGCTACATGATCATGGCGGCCGGCCTCGGCCCGATCGGCTACGTGTTCGCGATCATGCACCTGGTCACCCACGGCTTCTTCAAGGCCGGGCTGTTCCTCGGCGCCGGCTCGGTGATGCACGGCATGAACGACGAAGTGGACATGCGCCGTTACGGCGCCTTGCGCTCGTACATGCCGATCACCTTCGTCACCTTCGGCCTGGGCTACCTGGCGATCATCGGGTTCCCGGGCCTGTCCGGCTTCTTCTCCAAGGACAAGATCATCGAGGCCGCGTTCGCCAAGGGCGGCGGCGAGGGCTGGATCCTGGGCAGCGCGGCCCTGCTGGGCGCGGCGATCACCGCGTTCTACATGACCCGCGTGATGATCATGACGTTCTTCGGCGAGAAGCGCTGGCAGCCCGACGCAGAAGGCCACGAGCCGCACCCGCACGAGTCGCCCGCCACCATGACCGTCCCGATGATCGTGCTGGCCTTCGGATCGGTCTTCGCCGGCGGCCTGTTCAGCATCAACTCCGCGTTCGTGAAGTGGCTGGAGCCGGTGACCGGGCACTCCGAGGGCAACTCCCCGGTGAGCACCGCCACCGTGACCGCCGGCACCATGGTCGTCCTGGTGGTCGGCGTGGCGCTGGCCTGGGCGATGTACGGCCGCCGGCCGGTGCCCGCGGTCGCCCCCCGCGGCAGCCTGCTCACCCGGGCCGCCCGCCGCGACCTGCTCCAGGACGACTTCAACCACGTGGTCCTGGTCCGCGGCGGCGAGCACCTGACCCGGTCGCTGGTCTACCTCGACCACTCCCTGGTCGACGGTGTCGTCAACGGCACCGCGGCCTCGGTGGGCGGCCTGTCCGGACGGCTGCGCCGGGTGCAGAACGGCTACGTGCGCTCCTACGCGGTCTCGATGCTGGGCGGCACCGCGCTGGTCGTCGCCGCGACCCTTCTGATGAGGGCGGTCTGATAGCTCATGTCCTTTCCCCTCCTGACCACGACCGCCGTCGTGCCCGCGGCGGGCGCGATCATCACGGCGGCGGTGCCCGCGGCCCGCAGGACCACCGCCAAGTACACGGCGCTGCTGTTCTCGCTGGCCACGCTGGTGCTCGCCGCGGTCGCCATGATCCGCTTCGACCCGAGCGGACCGCGCTACCAGCTCACCGAGACCCACACCTGGGTGAAGAACTTCGGGCTGCACTACGACCTGGGTGTCGACGGCATCGCCGTCACCCTCATCACCCTGACCGCCCTGCTCATCCCGTTCGTCATGCTGGCCGGCTGGCACGACCCCGACCCGCTGGAGACGGCCGACAACCGGCGCTGGCGGCCCACCCAGGGCTTCTTCGCGCTGATCCTGCTGGTCGAGGCGATGGTGGTGATCGCCTTCGAGGCCACGGACGTCTTCCTCTTCTACATCTTCTTCGAAGCCATGCTGATCCCGATGTACTTCCTCATCGGCGGCTTCGGCGACCGCGCGCACGCGGCCGGGGAGGACGAGGGGGCGCGCCAGCGCTCGTACGCGGCAGTGAAGTTCCTGCTCTACAACCTGGTCGGCGGCCTGATCATGCTGGCCGCGGTGATCGGCCTGTACGCGGCCACCGCCAAGCAGCTCGGCACCGGCACCTTCTCCCTCCAGGAGATCCTGAACGCCCGCGCCGCCGGCCGGCTGCACCTGGCGACCTCCACCGAACGCTGGCTGTTCCTCGGCTTCTTCTTCGCCTTCGCGGTCAAGGCCCCGCTGTGGCCGCTGCACACCTGGCTGCCCAACGCCATGGGCGAGTCCACCGCGCCGGTCGCGGTCCTGATCACCGCCGTGGTGGACAAGGTCGGCACCTTCGCGATGCTGCGGTACTGCCTCCAGCTCTTCCCCGAGGCGTCCAAGTGGGCCACCCCGACGATCCTGGTCCTGTCGGTGATCAGCATCATCTACGGGGCGCTGCTCGCGGTCGGCCAGCGCGACATCAAGCGGCTGATCGCGTTCGCCTCGGTGTCCCACTTCGGCTTCATCATCCTGGGCATCTTCGCGATGACCAGCCAGGGCCAGAGTGGCGCCACGCTCTACATGGTCAACCACGGCATCTCCACCGCGGCGCTGATGCTGGTCGCCGGCTTCCTGATCACCCGCCGCGGCTCCCGGCTCATCGCGGACTTCGGCGGTGTGCAGAAGGTCGCCCCGGTGCTGGCCGGCACCTTCCTGATCGGCGGTCTGGCCACCCTGTCGCTGCCCGGACTCGCGCCCTTCGTCAGCGAGTTCCTGGTCCTGGTCGGCACCTTCAGCCGCTACCCGGCGTTCGGCATCGTCGCCACGCTCGGGATAGTACTGGCGGCGCTGTACGTCCTGGTGCTCTACCAGCGGACCATGACCGGCCCGGTCAAGGCCGGGATCGAGGGCATGTCCGACCTCAAGGTGCGGGAACTCGTGGTGGTGGCACCGCTGATCGCGCTGCTGCTGTTCCTCGGCGTCTACCCCAAGCCGGTGACGGACATCGTCAACCCGTCGGTCCGCCACACGCTCTCCGACGTGCACAAGACCGACCCCACGCCCGCGCTGGAGGCGAAGAAGTGAGCGCATCCGTCACTCGAGTCCAGGGCGCCCACGGCGCGGTCCACGGCCTGTGGGCACAGGCCGCGGCCGGCCCCGACCGGTTCCCCACGCCGCACATCGAATACGCCCAGCTCTCGCCGGTGCTGATCGTGTTCGGGGTGGCGTGCGTGGGCATCCTGGCCGAGGCATTCCTGCCGCGCCGCAACCGCTACACCGCGCAGGTGGTGCTGTCCGTGGTCGGGCTCGCCGCCGCCTTCGCGGCCGTGATCGCGCTGGCCGAGAAGGGCTACGGCACCACCAAGGCGCACATCGCCGCCATGGGCGCGGTCGCGGTGGACGGCCCCACGCTGTTCCTCCAGGGCACGATCCTGCTGGTGGCGGTGGTGGCCGTGCTCACCTTCGCCGAGCGCCGGCTCGACCCGATGGCGCACGGCCGGCACGTGGACTCCTTCGCCGCGCAGGGCTCCGCGGTGCCCGGCAGCGACCAGGAGAAGGCCGCGGTCCGGGCCGGCTTCACCTCCACCGAGGTCTTCCCGCTGCTGCTGTTCGCGGTCGGCGGCATGCTGATCTTCCCGGCCGCCAACGACCTGCTGACGCTCTTCGTGGCCCTCGAGGTCTTCTCGCTGCCGCTGTACATCCTGTGCGCGCTGGCCCGCCGCAACCGCCTGATGTCCCAGGAGGCCGCGGTCAAGTACTTCCTGCTGGGCGCCTTCTCCTCGGCCTTCCTGCTGTTCGGCATCGCCCTGCTCTACGGCTTCGCGGGCTCGGTCTCCTACGGCCAGATCTCCCGGGTCATCGACGGCACCGCCCCGATGACCCCGGCCCTGGCCAACACCACCGGCAACGACGCGCTGCTGCTGATCGGCCTGGCCATGGTCACCGTCGGCCTGCTCTTCAAGGTCGGCGCGGTGCCGTTCCACATGTGGACCCCCGACGTCTACCAGGGCGCGCCCACCCCGGTCACCGGCTTCATGGCCGCCGCCACCAAGGTCGCCGCCTTCGGCGCCCTGCTCCGGCTCCTCTACGTGGTGCTGCCCGGCCTGCGCTGGGACTGGCGGCCGGTGCTGTGGGGCGTGGCGATCGCCACCATGGTCATCGGCGCGGTCATCGCGGTCACCCAGACCGACGTCAAGCGCCTGCTGGCCTATTCCTCGGTCGCCCACGCCGGCTTCATCCTCGCCGGCGTCCTGGCCACCAGCCGGACCGGCGTCTCGTCGGTGCTCTTCTACCTGGCCGCGTACTCCTTCGTCACCCTCGGTGCCTTCGCGGTCGTCACCCTCGTCCGCGACGCCGGCGGCGAGGCCACCCACCTCTCCCGCTGGGCCGGCCTCGGCCGCCGCTCCCCGCTGGTGGCCGCCGTCTTCGCGGTCTTCCTCCTGGCCTTCGCCGGCATCCCCCTCACCTCGGGCTTCGCCGGAAAGTTCGCCGTCTTCAAGGCCGCGGCCCAGGGCGGCGCCATGCCCCTGGTCATCGTCGGCGTGATCTCCTCGGCGATCGCCGCCTTCTTCTACGTCCGCGTCATCGTCCTGATGTTCTTCTCCGAGCCCAAGGTCGACGGCCCCTCCGTCGCCGTCCCCAGCCCCCTCACCTCCACCGCCATCGCCATAGGCGTCGCCGTCACCCTCGTCCTGGGCCTGGCCCCCCAGTACTTCCTGGACCTGGCGGACAAGGCAGGGGTCTTTGTGAGGTGAGGTAGCGGGAGCACCTAACACAGAAGGGGCGCGGGGAACTGCGCGACCAGCCACAACGGATCTGCACTCGGCAATGCGCAGAACCTCCCGAGCTGGTTGCCGCAGAGTCCGCGCCCCTTCAGCTTGTCCCGAACCCGAGTCCGATCGCGGCGAGCGCCAGGCCGAGGGCGAGGCAGCACATACCCCACCGCATGCAGCGGAACTTCGTCGTGAGGATCCCGCTGATGTCCACGAACTGCGTCATGAGCCACCCCACGCGGTCCAGCCCGGCGGCGGCCACTTCGCGCAGGAGGTCGGCGGGGTCCAGCCCGGGCCGGGCGTCACCGAAGTAGGTGAGGCCCGGCCCGGGGCGCAGGGTGCGGGTACGCGGCAGGATCGCCCAGACGAGCAGGGCCGTGCCGGCGGCCCAGAAGGCGGCCGCGGGCCAGAGCAGGGGCGGCCAGGCCCGCAGCGCGCCCCCGCACGGCCACTGGCCGCCGAAGAGGAGCGCGGGGGCCGCCAGGGCCCCGGACAGCAGCACCGCGGCCTTCGTGTCCGCACGCGCCAGATCGTCGCGGACGACGGCCAGCAGCCGCTCCGCGACGTAAAGGGAGGCGTCCGGCACGGGCGCGTCCGGGCCGGCCTGAGGATCAGCCGCCCTGCCCATCCACGGTCGCTCCCTCCACCGTCGCGCCCGAACCGTTCGCCGTACCGGAACCATTGGCCGTACCCGGTGCGGCGTCCTGCACGGCCGCCACCTTCGCCGCCGCCTCGCCCAGCGCGCTCAGGTCCAGCGGCGGCAGCTCGGCCGTCTGCGCGGCGGGCGGCGTCGGCGGGACCGGCGGCATCGGCGGCAGGTCGGCGGGCACGGCCGTCATCGGGACCGTGGGCGCCACCGGAGCGGCCGGCGGGATGTCGGACGCCGGAATCACCGGCGGAGCCGGCGGCACGGAGGCGGCCGGGGCGACCGGCGGTACGGGCAGCGCGGTGGCCGGCTGGGTGAGGCCGGGGAAGGCGGTGCCGCCCACCGAACGCGCGTAGTCGATGAGCATCTGCACCTGGCCCTCGACCTGATGGCGCTGGACGACGCCCTGGTCGATGAGGCGGGTCAGGTACTCCAGGGCGCCCTGCCGCTGCTCCTTGGCCTGCGCCTGGAGCGCGCCGAGGATGTCGGCCGCGCGGCCGGGGTCGGCGGCGAGCAGGTGGGCGTAGTGCTGCGCCTCCCCGGCCTCGATGAGCTGGCGGGCCGCGGGCAGGTTGGCCTGGACCCGGGCCTGCGCGGCCTGGTCCAGCGCGGACTGCACGGTCGCGTTGTAGCCGACCTGCGTCAGCGCCTGGTTGTGGTCGGCGGCGGCCCGGCCGAGGTCGATCCGGACGAACACCTGGGTGGTCAGGCCGATCTCGGCGCCGAAGTCGTCCCAGTGGCCGCCGGCCAGTTCGGCCTGGATCGCCTCGTCGGCGTGCTGCGCGCCGTCCAGCCGGTGCCTGCGGGTGATCATCCGCAGCCGGGCCAGCAGCGGCGGCCGCAGCATCTGCTCCACGTCCACCACCCGCTTCTCCGCGGTCAGGTGGAAGTCCTTGACCTCCCAGTTGACGTCCACCGCGCACAGGAAGTTCGCCTGGTCGCCGAGGGTCGGCAGCTCCATCTCGAAGGACACCTGGTGCCGCCCGCGGGCGATGTGGCACACCGAGCCCGGACCGCCGAACACCGGCTTGTTGACGTTCTGCCGGCCGCGCACCGTGATGATGCTGTAGCCGCCGTTCTTGTAGAAGACCACCGAGGCGATCTGCGCCCCGTGGTGCTTGTACGAGGACTGCGGCACGAACTCCCGCAGGAACGGCCCCCGCAGGTGCAGCGGCAGTTCCACCTCCTGGTTCTGCGGTGCTCTGCCGCCCGGCCCCTGCGCCTGCCAGTTGTTGTGCGTCATCGAATCCCCACTTCCGTGACCGCCTGCCGCAGCCGGCGGGTCTGCTCCTGGCCCACGGGATCGTCGGGATCCTCGGCCAGCTCCTTGATCAGTGACAGCAGTCGCTGCCGGTCGTCGGCGGTCAGTGCCAGCAGCGGCAGGAACCGCAGCAGTTCGCCCTCCCACGGGGTGCCGCGGCAGGTGCGCAGCCATTCGGCGACCGCGTCCAGCGCGGCCTCGTACGAGCGGCTGGTGTTCAGGGCCGTCCAGATCAGCCCGGCGATCTCGGGGGCGCGCTCCGGGTGGACGGCGGCCAGGGCGAGCGGCAGCGGCCACTTCTCCCGCCCGGCCAGTTCGGGCGCCGGGTTCCACAGCTGCTCGACCAGGAACTCGGCCAGCAGCACGGTGGTGACCAGCCCCAGGTCCTGGTGGTGCCGGCGGTTGTCGCCCAGCCAGGTGCGGATCCGGGCCAGCGGCTCGCGCCCCGGGCCGGCCCCCGCCAGGTGCACCACGCTCTCCCCGGCGACCACCCGCAGCCGGCCCTCCTCCCAGGTGCCGATCCGGCCCAGCCGGCCCAGCGCCTCGGCGACGCCCGCGGTGGCGGTGCCGCGGCTGAGCACGGCTGCCGCCGTCCAGCGCTGGTTGACGTCCGCGGACTCGCCCCAGGAGGTGACCAGGGTCCGCAGGGCCGTCCCGACCTGCGCGTCGGTCAGTACGCTCTCCAGCGCGGTGGCCACGAACAGCCCGCGCCGGGCCTGTTCGGCCTCGGCCATCGGGATCAGCAGGTCGCTGAGGGTGTGCGCGCAGTCGTGCCGGCACAGCTCGCCGGCCACCACGGCGGCCCTGGTCCACACGTCCTCGCGGCGGTCCTGGCACAGCGAGTCCAGCCAGCGCAGCACCGGGGCGCGCATGTTGTGGTGGTGCTCCCACAGGTGGGCCAGCAGCGCGGGCGCCAGCCGCTCGCCGCGGAACCGTACCGTCCGTACCGGGATGTCCTGCCCGGCGACCACCGGCTGCGGCCGGGTCTCCACGACGGCGCGGGCCGAGGCGAGCCGGGCCTCCAGGCCGTCGCTGAGCAGCGGCCGGCCGGTGACGCGTTCCGGCTCGATGGTCACCGCCAGTTCCCAGGCGAGCTGTTCGGCGGCCTCGGCGACGATGCTGAAGGAGCTGCCGCCGAAGACCGCGAGTGCGATCCGGTACGCGGCGTCGCGCAGTGCCGGCAGCGACTCGGCCCGCGCGCCGCCGGCGAACCACTGCCGTACCTGGTCCACCGCGAAGCCCTGGCACCGCGCGACCAGCCGGTCCTCGGTCAGCTCGCCGGTGACGTGCCGGGCCAGCAGGCGGGCCAGCAGCGCGGCCTCGGCGGGCAGCAGGCCGTCCAGGCCCAGCGCGGCCCTGATCCGCGGCCGGGCGGCGACCAGCAGCGCCTCCTGCCGGCGCTCGGGCGGCTCCTTGTCGAGCTCGGCGGCCAGGTGCGCGTCGCGGACGGCGTCGGGGTCGGCCGGCTCGTGCGCCCGGTGGTAGCGGCCGCGGCCCGAGCCGGGGTCGCCCGGGTCGGGTACGGCCAGCAGCACCGCGTAGGCGTCGCGTTCGCCGAGCAGCTTGCACAGCCGGTCCAGGTGGAGTTCCTCGGGCAGCCGGCCGCCGTCGGGCTCCAGGGCGTAGCCGTGGCCGGTCTCGACGGCGCCGCTGTCGGCGCCGAGCGCGGTCAGGTCCGAGCCGGGGTCGAGCCGGGCGACCTTGCCGTGGCTGACGTCGTCGAGCAGCGACAGCGCGGTGTGCATGCGGCCGGTGCCGGGCTGGCCGGACAGGACCAGCAGCCGGTCGGCGGCCAGCCGGCGCTTGAACTCGTCGTAGCCGGGCGGCTTGGTGAACCGGCGGCGCAGCCGGCGCAGTTCCTCGTCCGGCACCGGCCCGGCCAGCAGGGTCTGCACCGCGCCGCCGAGCTGGAAGTTGACCGAGCCGATCGAGCCGCCGATGTACGTGCTCGCGTCGTGCAGCGAGAAGGCCGCCCGGGACTCGCGGGCGATCCGGGTGGCGGCGACGGTGGCCCCGGCCCGGCCCTCCTTCCCCGAGGAGTCGGCGTCGGCGGCACCGAACAGGCCCTCCTCCGCGGCCGGCCGCGCGGGCTCCTCGGCCCCGCCGCCCGGCTTCGGGCCGGGCTTTCCGCCGGGGCCGGGGGCCTGCGCGCCGCCGGCGCCCGCGCCGCCCTGGCCGGCGTTCGGCGCGGGTCCGGCCCCGCCGCCGGGCGCCGCGCCTCCTCTGGCCGCCGCCCCGGCGCCCGCGCCCGGCGCGCCGCCGCCCTGTGCCCCGCCCTCGCCGCTCATCGCTCACCGCCCCGGTGGTCGAAGGTGATGTCGCCGAATTGGCCCTGGAGGATCGATCCCGAGCCGTCGTGCGTGACCGGCCCGAAGTGGAAGTGGTCCCCGCCGCTGTTCCCGTCACCGGTCTGACCCTCACCGGTCCGGCCCTCACGCGTCTGGCCTGCACCGGTGGGGGCCCGCCGCTCCCCGGCCCCCGCTTGCGCGTCCGCCTCCCCGACGGCGGGCGCGTCCCCCTCCCCGGGGAGCGGCGGTGTCTGCCGTCCCGGCACCATGAACCAGGGCCGGTACGGGCCTTCCGGCAGCTCGGTCGTGTACTGCCGGTAGTGGTCGGGCTCGATCCACCGGCCGCCGGGCGCGATCACGTCCTGGTAGAGCCCGTCGGTGACCGCGATCAGCAGCGGCGCGCCCTCGGCGGCGGCCAGCACCCGCTTGGCCTCGGCGCAGTTGCCGATCCGGCAGGCCAGGTCCACCGCGGCGCCGGAGAAGCCGTGCCCGTCGGGCGTCACCGGCCCGACCGCCAGTCCCACCCGCAGCCGCAGCGGCCGGGCGGCCCCGGCGTTGGCGGCGCGCAGGTTCTGGTGCAGGTGCTCCACCCACTCCCCGGCGACCCGCTCGGTGCGCCGCGGCTCGACCACCGCGAGGATGCCGTCGCCGCGGTCCTCCTGGAACAGCACCTCCTCCGCGAGCCCGGCCCGCTCGAAGGCGCCCTCGGCCACCTCGTAGATCCGGTTGCGCAGCGCGGGCCGCTGGGGGTCGGGCACCGCGCCCGACCCCTGTGTGTCCAGGCTGATGATGAATCCGTATCCGGCCTCGCCCTGCATGGTGTGCCCTCGCCTCTCCCCGCTGTCCTGCCGGTCGTACGTGCTCTGCTGTGCCGTGCCGTACGTGGTGCGTCGGTGCCGTGGCCGTACTCGGCCGGTGCGCGGCCCGGTGGTACGTACGAGCCGTGCGCGCGCGGGGGTTGCGGGGCCCGCGTGCCCCGGGTGCGCCGGTGTGCGGTCGCTGCGCCTGCCCGGTGGCCGGTTCGGCGCGGGGCCCGTCTCGCGGGCCGGGGGCGGGACCGGCCGCCCCTCCTCGGTCGGCCCCGCCGTATGCGACTGTCCTCCTGGTGCGGCGGCTGCGCTGTAGCCGTTTACACAACGATGGCTGACGTGCCGTCAGAAAGATGTCAGGGGCCGCCGGCGGCCTCCTCCTCGCCGCCGAGCAGCCGCAGCGGGGCGATGTCGGCGACCACCAGGGAGCCGGGGCCGGTGCGGACCAGGCCTTCCTCGCGCAGCAGCCGCAGGGCCTTGGCGACCGCCTCGCGGGTGGCGCCGACCGCGGCTGCGATCTCGCTCTGCGACAGCGGCAGCCGGATCGCGACCGAGTCGCCCTCCGGCCGGCCGGTGCGGTCGGCCAGTTCCACCAGGCAGGCGGCCAGCCGTTCCAGCACGGTGGTGGAGGCCAGCGCCCGGCGCTCGTCGTCGGCGCTGCGCAGCCGCTCGGTGAGCTGGGCCATCACCAGGCCGGTGACGTAGGGCCGGGCGGCCATGAAACCGCGGAACCGCGGGGCGGGCACGATCAGCGCGTCGACCGGGCCCAGCGCGCTCACCGTGGCGCTGCGCGGCCGGTGGTCGAGGGCGGCCATCTCGCCGATCAGCTCGCCCTGCTGGCGCAGCGCAAGGATCAGTTCGCCGCGGTCGGTGGACCGCCGCACCGCGCACCAGCCGGACAGCAGCACCACCACGAAACTGGTCCGCTCGCCCTCGTCGACCAGGTGCTCGCGTGCCTCGTACGACCGCGTGGCGCCCAGCGCGCGCAGCGCCGTGCGGTCGGCGGTGCTCAGCCTGTCCAGGAAGGCCTGGCGTTCCCCGAATAACCCCATCCGTTTCTCCACCCGGCTGCGAAGGGCGGCCAGATTACCCCTGGCGCACTGCGTACTTCACGCGAATCCGCCGGGTTGAAACGTCTGTACTCAAAGCGTTGCAAGGGGCGACTGGACGGGTGGAAAGGGGTGCACGGGGCGCAGATGATCAAGACGGGCGTACGCCGGGCGCGCGCCCCCGGCTCACTCGCCTGCATGTGCACGGCACCCGCGGCCCGCTCTCACTCGCTCCCGGGGGCGTCCAGCAGCGCGGCCGCGGACCGGCGCAGGGCGCGGGCGAGCCGGTCGGCCTCGCCCGCGTCCAGGAGATCGAGCACGGCGGGGCTGTGGAAGGCGGCGATGATCAGATAGGCGTGCAGATCGGCGTCCAGTTCCGGGTTCGCCTCGGCCAGCAGGCCGGCGATGTGGCCGTGCCAGAAGGAGTAGACCGACCCGGGGGAGCGGTCGGCGTGGGCGTCCTGGGAGCCGTGCCGGTCGCCGCCCTGCCGCTCGGTGCTCTCGGCGTGGCCGAGCGCGGCCATCAGCCGCTTGTTGCGGCCGAGTACCGCGGCCACGGCGTCGAGGAAGGCCAGCAGCCGGTCCCGGGGCGGCGCGCCGGGACCGAGCGGCGGCGGGCCGTCGGTGACCTGCTCGTGCAGTGCCAGCACGCGTTGCAGCATCAGTTCGCGCATCAGGCCGGTCCGGCTGCCGAACCGGTGGAAGACCGTGCCCTTGCCGACCCCGGCGGCCGCCGCGACCCGCTCCATCGAGATCTCCTCGGGCCGGTGCTCGGCCAGCAGTTCCTCGGTGGCCCGCAGGATCGCCTGCCTGTTGCGGGCCGCGTCGGCGCGTTCCTGGCGTGCTGCTGGCGGCATGACGGCTCCCTGCGCTCCCTTTGATGCCTGGACAACTGGACCGGCGGTCCAGTACGGTCGGGCCGACGACAGAAGTGGACCCATGGTCCACTTCGGATCATCGGCTCCGGCCGCCCGCCGCGCCCTTTCCCGAGGCCGGCCCGGTGGCCCCGGCTTTTCCGGAGCCCAGTCTCCCAGTCTGCCGATCCGCGCATCTCCCCGAGGAGCAGCCCATCATGCGACGCGTGCGCTACTACGAGTACGGCGGTCCCGACGTCCTCACCGTGGAGGAGGCGGACGTCCCCACCCCCGGACCGGGCGAGGTGCTGATCCGTACCGAGGCCGTCGGCGCCAACTACGTGGACGTCATGTTCCGCGCCGGCACCTCGCCCGCGCCCTTCACCCGCCCGCTGCCCGGCAAGCTCACCGGCGACGTGGTCGGCACCGTCGAGGCGGTGGGGGAGGGCGCCGACCCGGCCCTGGCCGGACGCCGGGTCGCGGCGCTGGTCGCCGAGGACGGGCTCGCCGACCACGTGATCGCCGAGGCCGCGTGGGCCAGTACGGTTCCCGACGGCCTGGACGCGGCCGCCGCCACGATCCTGCCGCTGGCCGGACCGGTGGCGCTGGGCGCCCTGCGGGTGGGCCGGCTCGCCGCGGGCGAGACCGTCCTGGTCCACGCGGCCAGCGGCAGCATCGGTCACCTCGCTCTCCAGCTCGCTCGCGAGCTGGGCGCGGGCACCGTGATCGCCTCGGTCAGCTCCGCCGAACGCTTCGGCTTCGTCAAGGAGTACGGCGCCGACGTGGCGGTCGACAACAGCCGCCCGGACTGGGCCGACCAGGTCCGCGCCGCGGCACCCGGCGGGGTCGACGTCGTCCTGGACTCGCTCGGTGGCGACGTGATGCGCGCGAGCATCGACCTGCTGGCGCCCTACGGCCGGGCCGTCGTCTTCGGCGCGGCCACCGGCGACCTGGGCGCCGTCCCGGTCACCGCCCTGTTCCCGCTCCGGCAGGCGGTCGGCTTCTCCCTGCTCGCCCTGCGCCGGTCCGACCCGGACACCGCCCGCGCGAACATGGCCGAGATCGCCCGGCTGACCGCCGCCGGCACCCTGCGCGCCGCCGTCCACGCCCGCCTGCCGCTGGACTCGGCCGTCGAGGCGCACCGCATCCTGGACAGCCGCGCCCATCGGGGCCGCGTCGTCCTGCTGCCGTGACGTGTGTGCCGTGACGTGTGTGAAGGGGCCGGGCCCCGTAGCCCGCAGTGCGCCGGGGCCCGGCTGTCTTCAGGGTGACGCGGTCAGTTGGGGACCGCCAGCAGCAGGGCGAAACGCCCGGCCGAATCCGTCCACCAATGGCGGACGGTGAAGCCGCCTTCCTTCAGTTCCGCGGTGAGCGACTCGCGGCGGAACTTGCTGGAGATCTCGGTGCGCAGGTCCTCGCCCTCGGCGAAGTCCACCGACAGGTCCACGTCGGGGATCTTCACGGTCTGGGCGCGGCGGGCGCGCAGCCGCATCTCGATCCGTTCCTCCTCGGTGTTCCACAGGGCGACGTGGTCGAAGCCCTCCGGGTCGAAATTCGCGCCGAGTTCGCGGTTGATCACGTGCAGCACGTTCTTGTTGAACTCCGCCGTGACCCCGGCCGCGTCGTCGTAGGCGCGGACCAGGACTTCCGGGTCCTTGACCAGGTCCGCGCCGAGCAGCAGCACGTCGTCGCTGGTCAGCGCCAGCGACAGGGTGCGGTAGAAGGCGCGGCGCTGCTCCGGGTCGAAGTTGCCGATGGTGCTGCCCAGGAAGGCCAGCATCCGCGGCCCCGGCTCGTCCGAGAGCGCCAGCCCGTGCTCGAAGTCGGCCACGGTCGCGGTGACGTCCAGCCCGGGGTAGTCGCGGCAGATCGCCTCGCCCGCCTCGGACAGCGCCGCGCCGGAGACGTCCAGCGGCGCGTACCGCCGCAGGGTGCCGCCCGCGGTGAGCGCGTCCAGCAGCAGCCGGGTCTTGCGGGAGGAGCCCGAGCCCAGCTCGATCAGGGTCGCGGCCCGGGTCAGGGCGGCGATCTCCGCCGCCCGGCGGGTCAGGATCTCCTGCTCGGCCCGCGTCGGGTAGTACTCGGACAGTCTGGTGATCTGTTCGAACAGGTCGCTGCCGCGCTTGTCGTAGAACCACTTGGGCGGCAGGGTACGCGGCGGTGTGCGCAGGCCCGCGCGCACGTCCTCGTGCAGGGCCCGGGTGAGGTAGTCCGCCGGGAGGCGGTCGTCCAGGGTGAAGCGGCTCTCGGTCATGGGGTGCGGTTCCTTGCGGTCCGTGCCGCGCTCGGGGCGCAGCGGGATGATCCGGACGCCGTACTCGGTGGCCACCAGCAGCGAGCGGTCGGGCACCTCCTGCCAGGGGCCGGGGGCGTCGTCGGGCTCGGAGGCGACCACCACGTGGCCGGGTCCGGTGCGGTACCAGAGCGTGTCCCCGAACGCGCTGGCGGTGATGGTGCGGCCGTCGGTGAGCAGGAAGTTCAGCCGGGCGCCGGGCCGGTGCGCGGCGACCTGCCGGATCACCGCGGCCATCGCCGCGGACGGTGCCTCGCCGCGCCGCAGCCGGGCCGCGAGCATCGCCCACAGCAGCGCGGAGTCCGAACGGGACTCCATGGCCAGCATCTGCTGCGCGGTGAGGTCCCCGACCGGCAGCCGGGTCCAGTCGGCGACGGCCCCGTTGTGGCTGAACAGCCAGCGGCCGTCCCGGAAGGGGGCGGCCGCCGACTCGTCCTGCGTGGTCCCCTCGGTCGCCGACCGCACCGCCGCCAGCACCGCGCCGCTGCGCACGGCCCGGGCCAGCTCGGTGAAGTTGGCGTCCGCCCAGATCGGCACGGCCCGGCGGTAGCGGGCGGGGAAGGGGAAGCCGGCGTCGTCCCCGGCGGCCCCTTCGCCCCGTCCCTCGGCGTGTCCCCGAGAACCTTCCGGTCCCTCCGGAAGCTCCACCGGGTACCAGCCGACCCCGAAGCCGTCCGCGTTGACCGTCCCGTGTCGCTGCCTGGCCGGCCGCCAGGACTGCTCGTACAGGCTGTGCGGCGGCTCGGTCAGCAGCCGGGCCAGCGGCACCGGCGGGCCGACGTACGCGAGGTGACGGCACATCAGCGAGCGTCACCGTCCTCGCCGGGGGCGGCGGAGCGGGCGGTGCGGAAGCCGGCGAAGATCTGCCGGCGGATCGGGTAGTCCCAGTTCCGGAAGGTGCCGCGGCAGGCCACCGGGTCCACCCCGAAGGCGCCGCCGCGCAGCACCTTGTACTCCGGGCCGAAGAACACCTCCGAGTACTCCTTGTAGGGGAAGGCGGTGAAGCCCGGGTAGGGGTCGAAGTCCGAGGACGTCCACTCCCACACGTCGCCGATCAGCTGGCGGGCGCCGCTGGGGGCGGCGCCGGCCGGATAGCTGCCGGCCGGGGCCGGCCGCAGGTGGCGCTGGCCGAGGTTGGCGTGCTCCGGGCCCGGGTCGGCGTCGCCCCACGGGTAGCGCCGGGAGCGGCCGGTGGCCGGATCGTGCCGGGCGGCCTTCTCCCACTCCGCCTCGGTCGGCAGCCGCCGGCCGGCCCACCGGGCGTAGGCGTCGGCCTCGTACCAGCACACGTGCAGCACCGGCTCGTCGGCCGGCACCGGCTCCACGTGCCCGAACCGGCGGCGGGTCCATCCGGCCCCGTCGCGCGACCAGAACAGCGGGGCCACCAGCCCCGCGTCCTGGACGTGCCGCCAGCCCTGCGGCGTCCACCACTGCGGGTCCCGGTAGCCGCCCGCGGCGATGAACTCCTGGTAGGCGGCGTTGGTGACCGGCACGGTGTCCAGCCAGAAGGTGGGGACGTCCACGCTGTGCTGCGGGCGCTCGTTGTCCAGTGCCCACGGCTCGTCCGAGGTGCCCATGACGAACGGGCCGCCGGGTACGAGCACCTCGCGGGGCAGCGTCGCCGCGTCGGCCGGCGCGGGGGGCGGGGCGGGCGCGTCCAGCACGGGCGCGCCCAGGCGGAGCTGGTGGGTGGCGAGCATGGTCTCGTCGTGCTGCTGCTCGTGCTGGGCCAGCATGCCGAAGACGAACGCCCCGGCGAGCAGGGGCTCGGGCCCCGCCGGGTCGGTGTCGGCGGCCGCCAGCACCTCCAGTGTCTGTTCGCGGACCGCCGCCACGTACTCCCGTGCCTGGGCCGGGCCGAGCAGCGGGAGCGCGGGGCGGTCGGCTCGCGGGTGCTGGAACGCGTCGTACAGGTGGTCCAGATCGGGCCGCAGTCCCGGCCGCCCGCCCGCCTCGCGGACCAGCCAGAGCTCCTCCTGGTTGGCGATGTGCGCCAGGTCCCAGACCAGCGGCGACATCAGCCTGGAGTGCTGGGCGATCAGGTCCTCCTCGGTGACCGCGTCGGTCAGGTACGCGGTGCGCCGCCGGGCGGTCTCCAGCGCGGCCAGCGCCCGCGCGCTGGCCGCCGGCAGGCCGGCGGCCGCCGGGGAGGAGGGCCCGGCGAAGGGCGAGACGGACCCGGGGACCTCACTCGGAGCGGAGGCCGCGGCCGACGGTGAGGTGGTTTCAGAAGTGCTGATTGCGGCAGAAGTTGCGGAAGGTGCAGAAGATGCGGGTGAGGCGCCGTTTCCGGCCGTGCTGTCGGTAGCTCTGTGCGGGTTTGTCACGACATGCCTTCCACAGGTCAGGCGCGGCTGAGCGCGTCCAGGTGGTCGTCGGCGGGACATCGGCCCCGTTCCGGATAGCGCTCGGCGAAGTCGGAGACCGCCTGCCGCAGGGCGGCGGGAGTGCCGTTGCGCGTCATTGCGCTGTCGGCGGCGGCGAAGAGGGCGCGGGCGGCCTTGGCCAGGTCCGGATCGGCCAGGCCGGTCCGGGCGGCGCGGCGCCACACGTCGTCGGACGGCACGGGTTCGCCGTCCGGGCACAGCGATTCGGTGGCCGCCCATGCCGCGTCGGCGGCGATCGGGTCGTCCAGCACGGTCGCCGTCAGTACGGTCGGGACGATCCAGCCGTCGCCGTCCTGGGCATCGGTCATCCGCAGTTCCAGCCAGCCGCGCGGGCGCACCGGCGGGAACAGGGTGCTCAGGTGATAGTCCAGGTCGTCGGCGGTGGGCGCCCGCAGTCCCGGCACCCCGCGCAGCCAGTCGCGGAAGGTCAGGCCCGGTGGCGCGGTCCAGTCCGGGACGGGGCCGCCGGCGCCCGGCGTACGGCCGCCCGGTGGCCCGGAACCGTTGCCGCCGGGGGACGGTCCGCCGAGGATGCCCGTGGCGGGCTCCTCGGGGGTGCGGATGCACAGCACCTGCGCGTCCAGCGCGTACTGCGTCCACGCGGTGCGCGGTTCGGCGTGGTGGCGGGGATGGCGGGTGCGGCCGGGATCCATCCGGCCCCAGGTGGCCTGACGGGTGGACAGCCAGCCGGTGGCCCGGCCGGAGGCGACCGGCGAGTTGGCGAAGGCGGCCACGAGGACCGGGCCGATGCGGTGGGCCAGTGCCCAGCGGGACCGGTAGCCGGTGATGCCCGGGCCGTCGTCGCCGCTGTCCAGGTTGATCTGGAGGGACGCGGTGCGCCGCATCATCAGCCGGCCCCAGGGGCCTTCGCGGTCGAAGAACAGCTCCATCGCCCGGTAGCGGGGATGTTCCAGTACCCGGGGCGGCTCCCGGTACGGATCGACGCCGCGGCCGAGCAGGACGAGCCCGGCCTCGCCGAGGGTCTGCCGCAGTACCGCCAGATCGGCGGTCATCGCCTCGACGCAGGCGGCGAGGGTGGCGGCGGGTGGGGAGCTGAGTTCCACCTGGCCGCCCGGCTCACGAGTGAGCCTGCTGCCCCTGGGCAGTGCGCCCGGGGCCTCGACCGGGGCGAGTGCCTCGTCCAGCCGGTCGGCGGATATCAGATCATGGGGACCGGAGCGGTCCAGGACCAGCCACTCCAGTTCCACACCGGTGCGTGCGGGTGGTCCGGTCTTGAAACAGACGCCATGGATGCGGGCCTCCGCTTCGTCCTCGGTGAGCTTCCCGAGATTCTCGACGTCTCCGAGGTCGGCTGTCATCCTCCACCTCCTCTCCTTCGGTGCGGGGGATTTCCCCGGAAGGGCTTACCCCCCAAGCGAGGACATGTCACCTGTTGCCGTAGCGAGTTTACGGACTACCCCACCCGGAGGGTCTTACGCATCTGTGAACGTTCCACCCGACACTTCTCGGTCAAACATTCGAAACCGGCGTGTCATCCCTTCGGGGTGGAAATAAGCGGCAAAACCGGTAATCGGGATTATAGGGTCAATGATCGGCTACGGCCTGGTGTAAGGCGATGCCCCGGCGGTGATCCACAGCCGACCGGCTACGCTGCCCGTGTAGGCACGTTTAGGCAAGAGCCGTCGGAAGGCCCGTTGCCCAGAAGATGCCCACCACGTCGGAAGCAGCGCGACCCAGCGACCCGCCAGTGCCAGATCAGCGACAGGAGATCCCCTCGTGACCGTCGTCGGGCCCTTCGGGCTGAGCGTGTGGGACGAGACCCTCGACGCCGACATCCAGGCCGGCCTCCAGGCCGTCGAGGAGGGCTTGCTGGAGGCCACCAAGAGCGACGTGCCGTTCATCACGGACGTGGCCCGGCACCTGCTCCAGGCCGGCGGCAAGCGGTTCCGGCCGCTGCTGGTGCTGCTCGGCGCGCAGTTCGGCGATCCGCACGCGCCCGGCGTGGTGCCCTCCGCGGTGGTGGTCGAACTGACCCATCTGGCCACGCTCTACCACGACGACGTGATGGACGAGGCGGACGTCCGGCGCGGGGTGCCCAGCGCCAACGCCCGCTGGCGCAACTCGGTCGCCGTCCTCACCGGCGACTTCCTGTTCTCCCGCGCCTCCCACATCCTCGCCGACCTCGGCCCGGAGGCGGTCCGGGTGCAGGCCGAGTCCTTCGAACGCCTGGTCACCGGTCAGATCATGGAGACGGTCGGCCCGCGCGACGGCCGCGACGCCATCGACCACTACCTGGAAGTGCTGGCCGGCAAGACCAGCTCGCTCATGGCGGTCTCCGGCCGGTTCGGCGCCATGATGTCCGGCGCCGACGAATCGGTGGTCAGCGTCCTGACCCAGTACGGCGAGCGGATCGGCATCGCCTTCCAACTCGCCGACGACGTCCTGGACATCGCCAGCGACAGCCACGAGTCCGGCAAGACCCCCGGCACCGACCTGCGCGAGGGCGTCCCCACCCTGCCCGTGCTGTACGTGCGCCGCTGGCACGCCCAGGGCCGCGGCGCCGACTCGCCGGACGAGCGCCGGCTGGTCCAACTCCTGGACGGCGACCTCGCCGACGACGCCCGGCACGCCGAGGCGCTGGAACTCCTGCGCGCCCACCCGGCCCTGGAACAGGCCCGCCGCGACACCGTGCGGTACGCCGACGAGGCCCGCGCCGCGCTGTCCCCGCTGCCCGACATCCCGGCCAAGCGGGCCCTGGCCGGGCTGTGCGACGCGGTGGTGCACCGCACCGGCTGACGGCCGCGCCCGTCGTACCGATGAGGGAGCCCCTGATCCCGCGGGAGCGAACCCGTAGGGGTCGTCATCCCCCGGGTGTAGCCGAGGTTGCACCGCCAAGCTGATGTGCCGTCGCGGCCGATTTGGTCAGATGGTGACACCACTTGACGGCGGACCGGGTGACAATGGCCTGGGAAGTGGACGAGTGCGAGGGACGGGCCGCGGTCGGTGCCGTCCCCGGGCGAACCGCCGCTGACGACGGAGGTAGAGACGCAATGGCACCGATCCAACCGGCACAGTACGACCCGCAGTGGGACGACGGCGGGGGAGAGGGACGCAGCCGCGGCCGCAAGGTCGCCCGGTTCGCCGTGCCGGTCGCGGTGGCCGGAGTGGCGGCGGCGACCATCGGCCTGGTCCCGGCACTCGCGGACGCCGGCGACCCGTCGCTGCCCTCGCTGACCGCGGAGCAGCTCCTCACCAAAATCGCCGCTTCCCATGTCCAGACGGTGAGCGGCTCGGTGAAGGTCACCACCGACCTGGGCCTGCCCTCGGCACTGTCCAGCGGTGCCGCGAGCAGCCTGTTCGGCGGAGGCGCGGGGGCCTCCGCGAAGGCGCCCGGCACCGGCGCCGGCTCGCCGGCCGCGCCGCAGACGCAGCTCACCCAGCTGCTGGCCGGCACCCACACCCTGCACGTGGCCGCCGACGGCCCGGACCGGCAGAAGGTCTCGGTCATCGAGCCCGCCGCCGAGTACAGCATCGTCCACAACGGCACGCAGGTGTGGGCGTACGACAGCGCGTCGAACCAGGCGTACCACCAGACCCTGCCCCAGCGGCAGTCCGGCGCCACCGCGCACAGCGACCCGCAGGACCTGCCCGCCACTCCGCAGGACGCGGCCAAGCAGGTCATCAAGGCCGCCGACGGCACCGCCTCGTTCACCGTGGACGGCACCGCCCGGGTGGCCGGCCACAGCGCGTACGAACTGCTGATCCGCCCGGAGCACGCCCCCGACACCACGGTCGGCGCGATCCGGATCGCGGTGGACGCGAAGACCGGGGTGCCGCTCAAGCTCACCGTCGACCCGCGCGGCGGCGGCAAGGCGGTCTTCGACATCGGCTACACCAAGGTGAGCTTCGCCAAGCCGGCCGCGAGCACCTTCGACTTCACCCCCGGCAAGGGCGTGAAGGTCACCGAGGGCACCGACCAGGCGCCGAAGAACACCCCGGACCGCGCCGGCACGCAGCCCGACGTCCTCGGCTCCGGCTGGGACGCCATCGCGGTCGTGAAGTCCGCCGACGGCCTGCCCACCGGCAAGCAGCGCAACGACAGCGGGCGCGCCGACTCGCTGCTGAACAGCTTCGGCAAGCAGGTCAGCGGCTCCTTCGGCACCGGCACCCTCTTCCACACCCGGCTGGTCAACGCGCTGCTGACGGACAACGGCACGCTGTACGTCGGCGCGGTCAGCGAGTCCGCGCTCACCGGCGCCGCCGACGCGGCGCACACCGCCGGCAAGTAGGCTCGGCAGTCACCCGGCGGCCCCGCCCGGCCCGTACGCAGGCGGGTCCGCCGGAGTCGGCCCTGCCCGGCCGCAGCCGCGTCACGGCGTCATAGGCGTGGTCGTCGTGGTCGGCGTCACCAGTCCCACCAGCGTCATCAGGGAGCGTCATGGGAGAGCCGGACACCGGGGCTGCCCGGCCGGCGGACGAGGCGGTCATCGAGACCCGCGGGCTCGCCAAGCAGTACCGCGGCACGCTCGCCGTGGACGGGATCGACCTGCGGGTGCCGCGCGGCAGTGTGTTCGGCTTCCTGGGCCCCAACGGCTCGGGGAAGACGACGACGATCCGCATGCTGATGGGACTGATCGAGCCGACCGCGGGCAGCGCCCGGGTGCTGGGCCGCCCCATGCCGCGCTCATCCCGGACCGTCCTGCCCAGGGTCGGCGCCCTCATCGAGGGCCCGGCGCTCTACGGCTTCCTGTCCGGCCGGGACAACCTGCTGCGGTACGACGCAGCCGACCCCACCGCCGACCCGCGCACCCGGTCGGCCCGGGTGGCCGCCGCCCTGGACCGGGTGGGGCTGACCGCGGCGGCCGCCAAGAAGGCGAAGGCGTACTCCCTGGGCATGAAGCAGCGGCTCGGCCTGGCCTCGGCCCTGCTCCAGCCGCGCGAACTGCTGGTCCTGGACGAGCCGACGAACGGCCTGGACCCGCAGGGCATGCGCGAGATCCGGTCCCTGGTCCGGGAACTGGCCGCGGACGGCACCACCGTCTTCCTGTCCTCCCACCTGCTGGACGAGATCGAGCAGGTGTGCACGCACGCCGCGGTGATGGCCCGCGGCCGGCTGATCACCCAGGGTCCGGTCGCCGACCTGTCGGCCGGCGCCCGCGGCCGCCTCGCGGTCACCACCCCCGACCCGGCCGAGGCCACCCGCGTGCTCGCCGCGCACGGCGTGTCCGAACTGACGGCCGTCGGCCCCAAGGTCACCGGCGAGCTCCCCGCGGACCCGCCCGACCTCGCCGACCTGAATGCGGCCCTTGTCGCCGCGGGCGTCCGCGTCCGCGCCTTCGGCCTCGAACGCGCCACCCTGGAGGACGCGTTCGTCGCCCTGACCGGAGAGGGCTTCGATGTCGCGGGCTGAGACGACGGCGACCGGGCCGGACGACCGGGAGCAGGACCGTACCGAGGCGGCGGCGGACACCGCGGCGCCGGCCGTCCGCGCACCGAAGGCGGTGTGGTCGCTCGGGCTGTTCCGCTCGGAGCTGATCACCGTCTTCCGGCGGTGGCGGACCCTCGCGCTGCTGGCGGTGCTGGCCGGGGTGCCGCTGCTGGTCGGGATCGCGGTACGGATCGAGACCGGCAACGGCGGCTCGCTCGGCGGCGGGCGCGACAACGGCAACGGGCCCGCGTTCATCGAGCAGGTCAGCAACAACGGCCTGTTCCTGACCTTCGCCTCGCTCGCCGCCACCCTGCCGTTCTTCCTGCCGATGGCGATCGGCGTGGTGGCCGGCGACTCGGTGGCCGGCGAGGCCAGCGCCGGCACCCTGCGCTATCTGCTGGTCGCGCCGGCCGGCCGGACCCGGCTGCTGCTCGTCAAATACGGCTCGGTGCTGACCTTCTGCCTGGCCGCCACCCTCGTGGTGACCGCCTCCGCGCTGGCCACCGGCTTCGCCCTGTTCCCGGTCGGCGAGGTCACCCTGCTGTCCGGCACCGACATCTCCCTGTCCGAGGGCCTGCTGCGGGCGCTGCTGATCGCCGTGCTGGTGGCCGCCTCACTGGTCGGCATCGCGGCGCTCGGCCTGTTCGTGTCCACCCTCACCGACAGCGGCATCAGCGCCATGGCCGCCACGGTGGGCCTGCTGATCACCGTGCAGATCGTGGACAACATCCCGCAGCTGCACGCCTTCCAGCCCTACCTCTTCCCGCACTACTGGCTGAGCTTCGCCGACATCCTGCGCGACCCGGTCGGCTGGGACGGCATCGCCAAGAACCTGGGCCTCCAGGCCCTGTACGCGGCGGTGTTCGGCTCGGCCGCCTGGGCGCGGTTCACCTCGCGGGACGTCACGGCCTGACGGCGCCGGTAGGTTCCTGTTCCTCACCCGCCGGAGAAGCGGTGCGGGCCCGGTCCAGGGCCGCGCGGCCGCGCCGGGCCGTGCGCAGGGCGTCCCAGGTGAGCAGGACCAGCGCGGACCACACCAGCAGGAAGCCCGCCCACCGCTCGGCCGGCATGTGCTCGTGGAAGTGCAGCACCCCGATGAGGAACTGGAAGACCGGCGCGAGGTACTGCATCAGCCCGATCGTGGACAGCGGCAGCCGGGTCGCGGACATCCCGAAGAAGATCAGCGGCACCGCGGTGACCAGCCCGCAGGCGACCAGCAGGGTCGCGTGCCCGCCCCCGTGATGGGTGAACGTGGCCTTCCCCCGCGCGCTCAGCGCCAGCAGGAAGCCGAGCGCGGGCAGGAACTGCACACAGGTCTCGGCGGCCAGCGACTCCAGCCCGCCCATCCCCACCTGCTTCTTCACCAGCCCGTACGTCCCGAAGGAGAAGGCCAGGCCGAGCGCGATCCACGGCAGCCGCCCGTACCCGACGGCCAGCACCACCACCGCGAGCCCCCCGATGCCGACCGCCGCCCACTGCGCGGGCCGCAGCCGCTCGTGCAGCACCAGCACCCCCAGCGCGATCGTCACCAGCGGGTTGATGAAGTAGCCGAGCGAGGTCTCCACCACATGCCCGGTGTTGACGCCCCATATGTACAGGCCCCAGTTCACCGACACGACCGCCGCCGCCAGGGCCACCAGTGCCATCTTCCGCGGCTGCCGCAGCAGCTCCCCGATCCACGCCCGCCGCCGCAGCGCCACCAGCACCACGGCCACCACCGCCAGCGACCACACCATCCGGTGCGCCAGGATCTCCATCGCCCCGGCCGGCTTCAACAGCGGCCAGTACAACGGGAAGAGCCCCCACAACCCGTACGCCGCGAACCCGTACGCCAGCCCCAGCCGCTTCTCCCCCACGCCCTTCTCCTCCCTCATCACCGAGCCGCCCCGAACGTATCGGCTACGGGCCCCACCTGTCATGGGTGTTTGCCACAACACTCATGACACGGAAGAAGGGCGCGCCCGGACTACCCAGGGGCGCGATGGGAAGTGCGGCCAGCCGGGAATACCAGGGGGCGTGGGGCTGCGCTCTATATGCGGCCGGCGCCGCGTGGGCGCGACCAGCGCAGACGCATCCGCACCCGGAAACGCACAGAACCCCCCGAGCTGGTAGCCGTAAAAGCCCGACCCGGCTCGGAGGGTCCCGTACTTCCTGAGCGGCCAGCCCTACCCGGCAACAGTCCAGGTGTCTCCACCGGCAAGAAGCTTGCCGAGATCCCCCTTCCCCTGCTGCACGACCGCCTGCTCGAGCTGCTCGGCCATGTCCGTGTCGTACACGGCCCGCTTCACGTCCCGCAGCACACCGATAGGCGTGTGGTGCAACGTGTCCGGATCCGCCAGCCGCGTCAGCGCAAAAGCAGTGGTGGGAGAGGAAGCCGCCGCATCATGGACCAGAACGGAATCCGTCCCCTCGACGGTCACGTCGACGACCCGCAGATCACCGGACGCGGGATCCCGTACGACCCCCATCCGCCCGAGCCCGTCCTCGGCCGGCGCGCCGAACCGGATCGGCTGCCCGTGCTCCAGCCGGATCACCGCCTCCTGCGCGGAGTCCTTGTCCTTGAGGACATCGAACGCACCGTCGTTGAAGATGTTGCAGTTCTGGTAGATCTCCACCAGCGCCGTGCCCTGGTGGTCGGCGGCCGCCCGCAGCACACTCTGCAGGTGCTTGCGGTCGGAGTCGATCGACCGGGCCACGAAGGACGCCTCGGCGCCCAGCGCCAGCGACAGCGGGTTGAAGGGCGCGTCCAGCGAGCCCATCGGCGTCGACTTGGTGATCTTGCCGATCTCCGAGGTCGGGCTGTACTGGCCCTTGGTCAGGCCGTAGATCCGGTTGTTGAACAGCAGGATCTTCAGATTGACGTTGCGCCGCAGCGCGTGGATCAGGTGGTTGCCGCCGATGGACAGCGCGTCGCCGTCACCGGTGACCACCCACACGCTCAGGTCCCGCCGCGAGGTCGCGAGCCCCGTGGCGATGGCCGGCGCGCGGCCGTGGATCGAGTGCATGCCGTACGTGTTCATGTAGTACGGGAACCGGGAGGAGCACCCGATCCCGGAGACGAACACGATGTTCTCCTTGGCCAGACCGAGCTCCGGCATGAAGGACTGGACCGCGGCCAGGACCGCGTAGTCCCCGCAGCCCGGGCACCAGCGGACCTCCTGGTCCGACTTGAAGTCCTTCATGCTCTGCTTGGCCTCGGCCTTGGGCACCAGTGCCAGCGCCTCAGACATCCGCGTTCCCCTCCGCCTTCGTCGCGTTCCCGCTCCGCCCGTCCGTCCCGACCGGCTCCGCGGCCTGGGCGATGGCCGCGGCGAGCTGCTCGGCCTTGAACGGCAGCCCGGTGACCTGCGTGTACGAGTGGGCGTCGACCAGGTACTTGGCCCGCAGCAGGTGGGCGAGCTGGCCGAGGTTCATCTCCGGCACGATCACCCGCTCGTACTCGCCGAGCACCTGGCCGAGGTTGGCCGGCAGCGGGTTGAGGTGCCGCAGGTGGGCCTGGGCGACCTGGCCGCCCTCCCGCCGGATCCGGCGCACCGCCGCGGTGATCGGTCCGTACGTCGAGCCCCAGCCGATCACCAGGGTCCGGGCCCGCCCGGTGCCGTCGGCCAGGCCCGGGTCGTCCACCGCCACGTTCGGCACCTGGATGCCGTCGATCTTGGCCTGCCGGGTGCGGACCATGAAGTCGTGGTTGGCCGGGTCGTAGCTGATGTTGCCCGTGCCGTCCTGCTTCTCGATGCCGCCGATCCGGTGCTCCAGGCCCGGCGTGCCCGGCACCGCCCAGGGCCGCGCCAGGGTCTGCGGGTCGCGCTGGTAGGGCCAGAACACCCGGGTGCCGTCGGCGTTGGTGTGGTTCGGCGCGGTCGCGAAGTCCACCCGCAGGTCCGGCAGCTCGCCCTCCTCGGGGATCCGCCAGGGCTCGGAGCCGTTGGCCAGGTAGCCGTCGGAGAGCAGGAACACCGGGGTGCGATAGGTCAGCGCGATCCGGGCCGCCTCCAGCGCGGCGGTGAAGCAGTCGCCCGGGGTGGCCGGCGCCACGATCGGCACCGGCGCCTCGCCGTTGCGCCCGTACATCGCCTGGAGCAGGTCGGCCTGCTCGGTCTTGGTCGGCAGGCCGGTCGAGGGACCGCCGCGCTGGATGTCCACGATCAGCAGCGGCAGCTCCAGGCTCACCGCCAGGCCGATCGTCTCGGACTTCAGCGCCACCCCCGGCCCGGAGGTGGTCGTGACGGCCAGCGACCCGCCGAACGCGGCCCCGAGCGCCGCGCCGATCGCGGCGATCTCGTCCTCGGCCTGGAAGGTGCGCACGCCGAAGTTCTTGTGCCGGCTCAGCTCGTGCAGCACGTCCGAGGCAGGGGTGATCGGGTACGAGCCCAGGAACAGCGGGAGCTCCGCCTGCTTGCTCGCGGCGACCAGCCCGTACGCCAGCGCCAGGTTGCCGGAGATGTTGCGGTACGTCCCCGGCGGGAAGGCGCTCGCGGCGGGCGCGACCTCGTAGGAGACCGCGAAGTCCTCGGTGGTCTCGCCGAAGTTCCAGCCCGCCCGGTAGGCGGTCACGTTCGCCTCGGCGATGTCCGGCTTCTTGGCGAACTTCTTGCGCAGGAAGGACTCGGTGGACTCGGTGGGCCGGTGGTACATCCACGACAGCAGCCCGAGCGCGAACATGTTCTTCGCGCGCTCGGCGTCGCGGCGGGCCAGCCCGCTGTCCTTGAGCGCCTCCAGTGTCAGCGTGGTGAGCGGCACCGGGTGCACGGAGTAGCTTTCCAGCGAGCCGTCCTCGAGCGGGTTGGCCGCGTACCCCACCCGCTCCAGGGCGCGCTTGCCGAACTCGTCGGTGTTGACGATGATCTCGGCGCCGCGCGGCAGGTCCCCGATGTTCGCCTTGAGCGCGGCCGGGTTCATCGCGACCAGCACGTCCGGCGCGTCACCGGGGGTGAGGATGTCGTGGTCGGCGAAGTGGAGCTGGAACGACGAGACGCCGGGCAGGGTGCCTGCCGGGGCCCGGATCTCGGCCGGGAAGTTCGGCAGCGTCGACAGGTCGTTGCCGAAGGACGCGGTCTCCGAGGTGAACCGGTCACCCGTCAGCTGCATCCCGTCCCCGGAGTCGCCGGCGAAGCGGATGATCACACGGTCGAGCCGTCTGGTCTGCTTCTCCGGCCGGCGTTGTTCGCCCAGGACGTCTCCGACGGCAGGCGGATCTCCCGCGCTGGTGCTGACCTGGCTGGTCACTGAATCGGTCCTCCTTGAAGGCGTCGGATCGCCCGGCTAACGGTCATGGTACGTCGGTAAGGACCGCCTTCCCTGGACGTCCCGGAATGTGGGAGCCCGCCCCGCCAGGGGTCGTGCGCGGCCCGTCCCGGGGTCGTCTCCCGCCCGGCCGCCGGTCCAGCCCGGCTCCAGTGCCCCGGGCGGGTGCCCTCCCGGTCCCAGTAGACTCCGCGGCGGCTCACGGCGGCCTCTCGGGGAGTGCTCAGCAATGCTCCGGGATGCTCCGGAACGCTCAGGAATTGAGGTACGTGAGCACGGCGAGCACCCTGCGGTGGTCGCCCTCGCTGGGCGCCAGCCCCAGCTTGAGGAAGATGTTGCTCACGTGCTTCTCGACCGCGCCGTCGCTGACCACGAGCTGCTTGGCGACCGCGGAGTTGGTCCGGCCCTCGGCCATCAGCGCCAGCACCTCGCGCTCCCGCGGGGTCAGCCCGGCCAGCACGTCCTGCTTGCGGCTGCGGCCGAGCAGCTGCGCGACCACCTCCGGGTCCAGCGCGGTGCCGCCCTGCGCGACCCGCACGACCGCGTCCACGAACTCGCGTACCTCGGCCACCCGGTCCTTGAGCAGGTAGCCCACCCCGCGGGTGTTGCCGGCCAGCAGTTCGGTCGCGTACTGCTCCTCGACGTACTGCGACAGCACGAGCACGCCTACGTCCGGGTGGTCCCGGCGCAGCTTCACCGCCGCGCGCACCCCCTCGTCGGTGTGCGTCGGCGGCATCCGTACGTCCACCACGCACACGTCCGGCGGCGCGCCCTCCGCGGCCAGGTCGCGGACCGCCTTGATCAGGCCCTCCGCGTCGCCCACGCCGGCCACGACGTCATGGCCGCGGTCGGTCAGCAGGCGGGTCAGGCCCTCCCTGAGCAGTACCGAGTCCTCAGCGATGACCACCCGCACCGTGTTCCTCCACCCTCGTCCGCTGTCGTACGACCGCCGCCGCGCGGCTCCCCGTCGCGGTACGTCCGCCGTACCGAGGGGTCCAGCATTCCAGCAACAGCGGGCGGATGGGGAATACGGTGCCGGTAGGCAAGGTTGCGCCCGGCGGTCCGTCGGACGTCCGGCGCCCGGCGACGAGGGGCGAGGGAAGGGGAGCCGCATCCGGGCGGCGCCCAGGGAGAGGAGAGCGCGTGCGCGCGATCGGATTCGATGTCAACGGCGGCCCCGCGGTCCTGCGGCCGGTCGAGCTGCCGGTGCCGGTGCCGGGCCCGGGGGAGGTGCTGGTCCAGGTCGCGTACGCCGGCGTCGGCCACGGCGAGGTCCGGCACCGCCTCGGCGACTTCGGGCCGCCCGGCGCCCCCGGCGGCATCGACGTGCCCGGCTTCGAGGCATCCGGCGAGGTCGCCGCGCTCGGCCCCGGCGTCACCGGGCTCGCCGAGGGCGACCCGGTCGCCGTCTACCTCCCGTCCGGCGGCGGCTACGCCCAGTACGCGGTCGCGCCCGCCGCCCTCGCCTTCCCGCTCGACGGGATCTCGCTGCGCGACGGCGGCGGCACCGCGCTCACGCTGACCACGGCGTACGGAGTGCTGGCCGGCGCGGCCCGGCTCACCGCGGGCGACACCGTCCTCATCCACGCGGCGGCCGGCGGCGTGGGCTCGGCCGCCGCCCAGATCGCCCGCGCGCTCGGCGCCGCCGCCGTCTACGGCACGGTCGGCTCACCCGCCAAGGCGCACTACGCCAAGCGGTTCGGCTACGACGCGGTCCACGGGCGGGACACCTTCGCCGACGCCGTGCCCGAGGTCGACGTCGTCCTCGATCCCGTCGGTGGCCCCACCCGGCTGGCCAGCCTCGGCATCCTCGGCCCCTTCGGCCGCCTCGCCGTCTACGGGGAGGCCGGCCGCCACCCCGACATCGGCCTCGACATCCGCCAGGTCCGCGAGCACAACCGCGCCCTGTCCGGCTACGACATCGCCGACCTCGCCCGCCGCGCCCCCGCCCTCCTCCGCGCCCACGCCCTCGCCGCCCTCTCCCTCCTCGCCTCCGGCACGATCCGCCTCGACATCACGACGCAGCTTTCCCTCTCCGAGGCGGCCGAGGCCCACGAAACTCTGGAGGCCGGCCGGGGGATGGGCAAGACGCTGCTGCGGGTGGAGTAGGTGGAGGTTTTTTTACGGAGGAGCGGTGCGGCACCGTCCCGGGCGTGGCCGCTGCGCGGGCCGGTCGGCCGGGTGGTGTGTTCCGGTGGGTGGCCCGCTGGGCGCGGTTGCTGCGTGGGGCCGGTGGGCCTTGCGGTGTGTGTCGGCGGGGTGCCCGCCGGGGCGTGGCCGCTGCGCGGGTCGGTCGGCCGGGTGGTGTGTTCCGGTGGGTGGCCCGCTGGGCGCGGTTGCTGCGTGGGGCTGGCGGGCCTTGCGGTGTGTCGGCGGGGTGCCCGCCGGGGCGTGGCCGCTGCGCGGGGCCGGTGGGCCGGGTGGTGTGTTCCGGTGGGTGGCCCGCTGGGCGCGGTTGCTGCGTGGGGCTGGTGGGCCTTGCGGTGTGTCGGCGGGGTGCCCGCCGGGGCGTGGCCGCTGCGCGGGTCGGTCGGCCGGGTGGTGTGTTCCGGTGGGTGGCCCGCTGGGCGCGGTTGCTGCGTGGGGCCGGTGGGCCTTGCGGTGTGTCGGCGGGGTGCCCGCCGAGGTGTGGCCGGTCGCCCGGCGTGGGGCGTGCGTTCGGCGATGAGCCGATCGCGGCGGGTGGCCCGCCGGGGCGTGCGCGGCACGTGTGCTCGAGGCCGGCGCCCGCGCGGCGGGACGGATACGGCACCGCGCCGGCCCCGTCCTAGACCCGCCAGGGGAGTTCCGCTGTGATGCGGGTGGGGCCGCCGGTGGGGGAGTCGAGGGCCAGGACGCCGTCGACCGAGTCGAGGCGTTCGGCGAGGCCGGACAGGCCGGAGCCGGCGGAGAGGTCGGCGCCGCCGCGGCCGTTGTCGGAGACGTGGAGCATCAGGCGGTCCTCGGTCTGCCAGACGTCGACGGTGGCGCGGGAGGCACCGGAGTGCTTCGAGATGTTCTGGAGCAGTTCGGAGACGGTGAAGTAGGCGATGCCCTCGATGGCAGGGACCGGCCGGCCGGGCAGGTCCACGGTCACGGAGACCGGCACCGTGCAGCGCGCGGCGACCGCGGACAGCGCCGGGCCGAGGCCGCGGTCGGTGAGGATCGCGGGGCGGATGCCCCGGGCGAGGTCGCGCAGTTCCTGGAGGGCGATCTTCACCTCGCCGTGGGCCTCGGCCACCATGCGCGCGCCCGCCTCGGGGTCGTCCAGCAGCTTCTCCTTGGCGAGCCCGAGATCCATGGCCAGGGCCACCAACCGGGCCTGGGCGCCGTCGTGCAGGTCCCGCTCGATGCGCCGCAGGTCCGCCGCCGCGGTGTCCACCACGACCCCCCGGTCCGACTCCAGCTCGCTCACCCGGCCGGCCAGCCGGGACGGCCCGAGCAGCCCGGCCACCAGCATCCGGTCCACGTGCGCCATCCCCCGGATCACCCACGGCGTGACCAGGACGAGCAGGCCGCCGACCACGACGGTCAGCGCCAGGTCCGCCGGGGTGTGCAGGTACCAGCCGCGACCGTCGCCGTCCCCGTAGATCTGCAGACCCTTCTGGTGGGCGTAGGTGGGGAACACCCACTGCCACAGCGGATAGCTGAGCAGCCCCCAGCCGTAGGTGACCAGCGAGACCGACACGGAGAAGGTGAAGATCCCCCACGGGAAGTGGACCAGGCAGTAGATCGCGTGCCGCCAGTTGACGCCGCTGCTCAGCCGGGCGCCGATGCGGGCCAGGAAGCCCCGGCCGGTCCGCGGGTCGGGGCCCGGCTCGTCGATGTCCAGCCACAGCAGGGACCGGGCGCGGGCCCGCTCGACCCGGCCGATCGCCCGGCAGCCGCCGAGCGCGAGCACCAGCACCGGCAGCCCGACGAAGGTGACCAGCAGCCCCGCACCCAGCGAGAACATGGTCACCGTCCACACGAAGCCGGCGATGCCCATCGGCAGGTTCAGCAGCGCGTACCCCACCTCGCGCCAGGTGCGCCTCTCGAACGGCGCCCGCAGCGCGGGGGGCAGCCGGTGGTCGCGTTCCTGCGACGCGTAGCCGTACGCCATGGCGGGGACCGTCCTTTCCGTGCGGTGCCGCACGCTCGTCTCGATATCTCAAGCCTGGCCGGAAGCGGTGCCCGCGCCCATGGTGCGGATCGGTGTCCTCGGGGTGGGGCTACCCCCACCGCGGGGTCCGGGTGGCTACTGCCGGGGCCGCCAGGGCAGCTCCGCGGTCACCACGGTCGGCCCGCCGGCCGGGGAGCTGACCACGAACAGCCCGTCCACCGAGCCCAGCCGTTCGGACAGGCCCGCGAGCCCGGAGCCGGACGAGACGTCCGCGCCGCCCTGCCCGTCGTCCCGTACCTGGATCATCAGCCGGTCGGCGGCCCGCCACACGTCCACCGCCGCGCTACGGGCCCGGCTGTGCTTGGAGACGTTCTGCAGCAGTTCGGAGACGGTGAAGTAGGCGATGCCCTCGATCGCCTCGGCGGGCCGGGCCGGCAGGTCCACGGTCACCGAGACCGGCACCGTACAGCGCGAGGCGACCGAGGACAGGGCGGCGTCCAGGCCGCGGTCGGTGAGGATGGCCGGGTGGATGCCGCGGGCGAGGTCGCGCAGTTCCTGAAGGGCGATCTTCACCTCGCCGTGCGCCTCGTCGACCATCTTCGCCGCTGCATGCGGGTCGTCCAGCAGCTTCTCCCGCGCCAGCCCCAGATCCATGGCCAGGGCCACCAGCCGGGCCTGGGCTCCGTCGTGCAGGTCGCGCTCGATCCGCCGCAGGTCGGCCGCCGCGGTGTCCACCACCACCCCGCGGCCCGACTCCAGCTCCGCGATCCGCCGCTCCAGCTCGTCCGAGGGCTGGAGCAGCCCGCGCACCATCGCCCGGTCCACCGTGGTCAGCCCCCGCGTGAGATACGGCAGCACCGGCCACGCCACGAACAGCGCGGTCAGGGTGACGCTGAAGGTCAGCACGCCCCAGGGCAGCCGCAGCGCGAAGTACAGCGCGTGCCGCCAGGCCACCGGATCCTTCAGCGACGCCCACAGCCAGGGCCAGAAGCCCATCGTGCCGCGCCGCAGCCGGCGCGGCTCCTCCATCCGTACCCCCAGCAGCGCCCGGGCCCGGGCCCGCTCCACGGTCCCCAGCACCCGGCAGCCCAGCAGGCCCAGCGCGAGCACGGGCAGGCCCACCACCGTCACCGTCAGCCCGGCGCCCACCGACAGCACGGTGACCACGTACACAAAACCGATGATGTCTGCGGGAAGATTGAGCAGGAGGAACAGAACCTCCCGCCACGTCACGGCGTCGAGCGCGGGGCGGGGCGGGGGGAGCGGGTCGGACTCGGTCGTCATGGCCCCAGCCTGCCGGGGCGCGGGGCGGCGGCGCCATGGGGAGCGCGTGCCGGACAGAGGTGGGGTTATCCCCCGGGTACCGGTCCCGTCCGCGAACCCTGTGAAACCAGGGCCTAGACTCCCTCCGTATAAATCGTCTAAAGATCCACCCGGGTCACTGGACAGCCGACCGGTCGGCACCGGTCACCCCGCACCAACCACCGAAACCACTGACTCACCACTGATTCATCACAGACCCACCACTGACTCACCGCAGTCTCACTGCAGACTCACCGAGGGAACGAGGAGCGGACGCACGTGGACTACTTCCACGGCTACTCGGTCGTCGGCCTGGTCGCGGTCGTCGGCGTGCTCTTCGTGGCGGTCGCCTTCGCCGGCGGCCGGCTGCTGCGCCCGGTCGTGCCGACACAGGAGAAGATGCTCACCTATGAATGCGGGGTCGACCCCGTGGGTGAGGGCTGGGCGCACACCCAGATCCGCTATTACGTGTACTCCTTCCTGTACGTGATCTTCGCCGTGGACGCGATCTTCCTCTTCCCGTGGGCCACCGTCTTCGCCGCGCCCGGCTTCGGCGGCGCCACGCTGGCCGAGATGTTCGTCTTCCTCGGCTTCCTGGCGGTGGGACTGCTCTACGCCTGGAAGAAGGGCGTGCTGGAATGGACATGAACCCCGCCCGTACGAGCCCCGAGCCCCTGGTGCCGCCGACGGTCGCGCCGGCCGGCGGAGAGCCGCTGCCCGAGCCGCGCCGCCTCGGCCCGCTGGCCCGGCTGGCGCCCGAGCCGATGAAGGTGGTCCTCAACTGGGGCCGCCGCTACAGCCTGTGGGTGTTCAACTTCGGGCTGGCCTGCTGCGCGATCGAGTTCATCGCCGCCTCCATGGCCAAGCACGACTTCATCCGCCTCGGCGTGATCCCCTTCGCCCCCGGCCCGCGCCAGGCCGACCTGATGGTCGTCTCCGGCACGGTCACCGACAAGATGGCCCCGGCCGTCAAGCGGCTGTACGAGCAGATGCCCGAGCCGAAGTACGTGATCTCTTTCGGCGCCTGCTCCAACTGCGGCGGCCCCTACTGGGACTCGTACTCCGTCACCAAGGGCGTCGACCAGATCATCCCGGTGGACGTGTACGTGCCCGGCTGCCCGCCGCGGCCCGAGGCACTGCTCCAGGGCATCCTCAAGCTCCAGGAGACCATCGCGCGCGAGTCGCTGGGGGAGCGGTACGAATCCGGTTCCGGTTCGGGTTCCGGTTCCCGGCCGGGCGCCGCGGCCGTCACCAGCGGGCTGATCAGGCCACCGGGGGCGGCACAGTGACGGGCTGGCTGCCGGACGAGGCCGAGGCGCTCTTCGGGACCGGGGCGGTGGCCGAGGAGGCGTACGACCTGCTCACCGTGGACGTCCCCGCCGACCGGTGGGTGGCGGCGCTGACCACCGCCCGGGACCGGCTGGGCTGCACCTTCTTCGACTGGCTGAGCGCGGTCGACGAGCCCGGGACGGGTTTCCGGGTCGCCGCGCACCTGGTCGGGCTGGACGGCGGGGTCCGCCGGCTGCTCGTACGGACCACCGTGCCGCACGAGGCCGCCGTGCTGCCCACCGCGACCGACGTCTACCCGGGTGCGGCCTGGCACGAGCGGGAGACGCACGAGATGTTCGGGGTGGACTTCACCGGCCACCCGGATCTGGCGCCGCTGCTGCTGCCCGAGGAATTCGAGGGGCACCCGCTGCGCAAGGACTTCGTGCTGGCCGCGCGGGTCGTCAAGGCGTGGCCTGGCGCGAAGGAGCCGGGCGAGGCGCACGACGGCGGGCCCAAGCGGCGCCAGATGCTGCCGCCGGGCGTGCCCGACCCCAACGAGTGGGGCCCGCTCAAGGGCCAGCTTCCGCCCGCCCCGGCCCGCCCGGCCCGTGGCGCCCGTGGGGCCAGGCCGGGTGGTGCGGGTGCCGCCGGGGACGCCGCGGGTGCGGGTGCGCCCGCCGAACGCCCGGCCCGCCGGATGCGGAGCGCGAGCCAGGGCTCGGCGAGCCAGACCGGGCAGCCCGACCAGGCCGGCCGGCCGGATGAGTCCGGCCGGACCTCCGGTCAGGGGGACCAGGCGCGGCCCGCACGGCCCCGTACCCCGGACGCGCCCTGGCAGAAGAAGGCGGCCGAGGGCGGCGAACCGGAGCGGCGTCGGGACGAACCCGAGCGGCGTACGGACGAACCCGAGCGGCGTACCGACGAACCGCAGAGGCCTGCGCAAGAACCCGAGCGGCCTGAGGACGAGGGGGACGGCGGCGCGTGAACGGCACCATCGACGTCCTGCTCCGCCTGCTCGGCGTGCTCGTGGTCTTCCTGGTCTTCCCGCTGCTGGTCGGCCAGACCGAGCACAAGGTGATGGCGCACATGCAGGGCCGGCTCGGCCCGATGTACGCCGGCGGCTTCCACGGCTGGGCCCAGCTCGTCGCGGACGGCGTGAAGTTCGCCCAGAAGGAGGACGTGGTCCCGGCCGACGCGGACCGCACCGTCTTCCAGCTGGCGCCTGCCGTGGCCCTGCTGCCGTACCTGCTGGTGCTCGTCGCGATCCCGGTCGGCCCGCACGGCTTCGTCGGCCAGAACCTGGACGCCGGCCTGTTCTTCGTACTGGCCGTGATGGGCGTCGGCGTGCTCGGCTCGCTGATGGCCGGCTGGGCGTCGTCCAACAAGTACTCGCTGCTCGGCGGCCTGCGCACCGCCGCGCAGCTCATGGCGTACGAACTGCCGATGCTGCTGGCCGCGGCCTCGGTCGCGATGGCGGCCGGCACCCTGTCGCTGCCCGGCATCGTCGGCGCCTACCACTGGTGGTGGACGCCCTGGCAGCTCGTCGGCGGTGTCGTCTTCTTCACCGCCGGGCTGGCCGAACTGCAACGCCCGCCCTTCGACATGCCGGTGGCCGACTCCGAGATCATCTTCGGCGCCTACACCGAATACACCGGCCTGCGCTTCGCCCTGTTCCTGCTCGCCGAGTACGCGGGCATCGTCGTGCTGTGCGGGCTGACCACTGTGCTGTTCCTCGGCGGCTGGCACGGCCCGTGGGCCGGCGGTGTCGGCTGGCTGTGGACGCTGGCCAAGACCGCGCTGCTGGCCTTCGTCGTGATCTGGCTGCGAGTCAGCTACCCGCGGCTGCGCGAGGACCAGCTGCAGAAGTTCGCCTGGACCGTGCTCATTCCGCTCGCCCTCGCCCAGATCGCCCTGACCGGCGTCGTCAAGGTGGTGACCTCCTAAGCCATGTCCCCCGTCCCCGGATCCGGTCTCGCCAAGGGCCTGGCCGTCACGCTCAAGACGATGACGAAGCGTTCCGTCACCGCCCAGTACCCCGACGCCCAGCCGGAACTGCCGCCGCGCACGCGCGGTGTCATCGCGCTGTTCGAGGAGAACTGCACGGTCTGCATGCTGTGCGCCCGGGAGTGCCCGGACTGGTGCATCTACATCGACTCCCACAAGGAGACCGTGCCCCCCGCCGCGCCGGGCGGGCGCGAGCGCAGCCGCAACGTCCTCGACCGGTTCGCCATCGACTTCGCCCTGTGCATGTACTGCGGCATCTGCATCGAGGTCTGCCCCTTCGACGCCCTGTTCTGGTCCCCGGAGTTCGAGTACGCCGAGACCGACATCCTCGACCTCACCCACGAACGCGACCGGCTGCGCGAGTGGATGTGGACCGTCCCCGCCCCGCCGGCCCTCGACCCCGCCGCCGAGGAACCCAAGGAACTGGCCGCCGCCCGTAAGGCCGCGGAGAAGGCCGCCGCGGCTGCCGCCGATTCCGGTTCGGGTTCCGGTTCCGGCTCCGGGCAGGCGGGCGCGACCGGCCCCGACGCCGAACCCGGCCCCGACGCCGAACCCGGCCCGGGCGCCGGGCCGGAGGAGGGCGGGTCGTGAACGCGCTGGCCGCCGGCCACCATCCCGGCTTCCTCTCGCCGACCGGCGTCGAGATCACCTTCGTCCTGGTCGGCCTCGCCACCCTGGGCGCGGCCGTCCTGACCGTCAGCACCCGCCAATTGGTGCACGCCGCCCTGTGGCTGGTCGTCGCCCTCGGCGGCCTGGCCGTCGAATACCTGCTGCTCACCGCCGAGTTCATCGCCTGGGTGCAGGTGCTCATCTACGTCGGTTCGGTCGTGGTCCTGCTCCTGTTCGGCCTGATGCTGACGAAGGCGCCCATCGGCCGCTCCCCGGACGCCGATTCGGGCAACCGCCCGGTCGCCCTGGGCGTGGCCGTCGCCGCCGCGGCCACCCTGGTCTGGGTGGTCGTGGACGCCTTCCGTACCACCTGGATCGACCTGCACGGCGTGGTCCAGGGGTCCTCCCGGGCCACCGGCGTCAGCCTCTTCCGGCACTGGGTACTGCCCTTCGAGGCGCTGTCCGTGCTGCTGCTCGCCGCCCTCGTGGGCGCGATCGTCCTGTCCCGCCGCGAGGAGAAGTGATGCACCTCGCCTATCCCGCCGTCCTCGCCTCCCTGTTGTTCTGCGTCGGCGTCTACGGTGTGCTGGCCCGCCGCAACGCCATCCTCGTCCTGATGTCCGTCGAGCTGATGCTCAACGCCGTCAACCTCAACCTGGTCGCCTTCGACGTCTGGCTGCGCGACACCCTGCACGCCGGCCAGGCGCTCACCCTGTTCACCATCACCATCGCCGCCGCCGAGATCGGACTCGGCCTGGCGATCGTGCTGCTCGTCTACCGCAACCGCGGCAGCTCCGACATCGACCGCCTCACCGGCCTCGCCGAACCCCGCCCGGGATCCTCCGGGGGCCCGCTCGTCCCGGGCGCGGCGGCCGACGAGGACACGGCGGACGAGAACGCCACCCCCCACGGCACCACCGACACCAAGGCCACCGAGAAGGCCAACGAGAAGGCAGAGGCCTCCGCGTGACCCTGACCGCCCTTGCCGCGCTCGTCCCCCTCCTTCCCTTTCTCGGCGGCGCCGCGGGACTTCTGCTGGGCCGCCGCGCGCCCGGCTTCGTCCGCCCGGTGGCCGTCCTGCCCACCGCCACGGCATTCGTGCTCGCCGCGATCGTCGCCGCCCGCCAGGGCACAGGCGCGCCCACCGACGCCGCCCACCGGCTGGCCACCACCGGCTCGATCCCCATCGACCTCGCCCTGCACCTGGACGGCTTCTCCGTCCTGATCGCCCTGCTCGTCGGCCTGGTCGCCACCTGCGTGCAGCTCTACTCCCTCTCCTATCTGCGCGACGACCCGCGCTATCCCTCCTACGCCGCCCTGGTCTCCCTGTTCACCGCCGCCATGCTGCTGGTCGTCTACACCGGCGACCTGATGGTGCTGCTGGTCGGCTGGGAAATCATGGGCATCTGCTCCTACTTCCTGGTCGGCCACTACTGGGAGACCGAACCCGCCCGCACCGCCTCCCTCAAGGCCTTCCTGGTCACCAAGCTCGGCGACGTCCCCTTCCTGATCGGTGTCTTCGCCCTCGCCACCGACGCGGGCACCTTCCGCATCAGCGGCATCCTCGACGCGGCCGCCCACGGCCGGCTCCAGCACCCGACGGTGACCGCGCTCCTGCTGCTCGCCGGAGTCGCGGGCAAGTCCGCGCAGTTCCCGCTGCACACCTGGCTGCCCGACGCCATGGCCGGCCCGACCCCGGTGTCCGCGCTGATCCACGCCGCGACCATGGTGGCCGCCGGCATCTACCTGGTGGCCAGGCTGCTGCCGGTGTTCACCGCCTCCACCGCCGCGCTCGCAGTGCTGGCCGCCATGGCCGCCGTCACCATGATCGGCTCGGCCCTGGCCGCCCTCGCCCAGGACGACATCAAACGGGTCCTCGCGTACTCCACCATCGGCCAACTCGCCTACATGGCGGGCGCCCTGGCCGTCGGCAACCGCGACGCCGCCGTCTTCCACCTCCTCTCGCACGGTGCCTTCAAGGCCCTGCTCTTCCTCGCCGCGGGCGCGCTCATCCAGGTGGCCGGCACCAACTCGCTGGCCGCGATGTCCCGCATGGACGACCTGGCCCGGCGCGCCCCCGACGCCCGCTGGACCCTGGCCATCGGCCTGGCCGCCCTGGCCGCACTGCCTCCCTTCTCCGGTTTCTTCTCCAAGGAATCGGTACTGCGCGCCGCCGAGCACGCGGCGAACGGCGACACCGCCCATGTCCCCTCGGCCGTCGGCTGGACGGTCCTGATCGCCGGCCTGCTCACCGCCTTCCTCACCGCCACCTACGCCGCCCGCCTCTTCCTGCTGGCCGGCGTCCCCCCGCTCATCGGCCGTCCCGCCGCAGCCCCCGCCGCCGGACCGGCCGCCGGACCGGGCGAACCGGCCGCCGCCGAGCCGTCGCCCGCGCCGCAGCCGAAGCCGTCCGCCGAGCAGGGCCCCGTACCGCCCGCCGATCCCGCCCCGGCGGCCCCCGGCCCGGACCCGTCGGGCGCCCCCGACCCGGACCCGGACCCCGGCATCCGCACCGGCGTCCCCCCTCTCATGACCGGCGTGCTGTGGGTGCTGGCCGTCCCCACCATCGCCTTCGGCGGCCTCACCTACCGCTCACTGCCCGACTGGTTCGACGGTCTGTCGCTCGGCCCGGCCCTGGTCACCTCCGTCCTGTCCACCGGGCTCGCCCTCGTCGGGGTGCTGGCCGCCTGGGCGGCCTGGCAGGCCACCGCCGCCGCCCGCCGCTCGGTGCCGATCGGCGCGGTGGTCGCCGTACCGGCCGACGCGGAGCCCGAACTGGTCGAGGCCGAGGCCATCGAGTCGCACGAGGAGATCTACGGGGACATCGGCGCTGCCGACGACCCCGGGGACCCCGGCCGGCTGCTGCTCGGCCCGCTGCACCGGCCCGCCGCCCACGGGTTCCACCTCGACGCGGTCTACACCGCGCTGTTCGTCCGCCCGGTGCTGGCCGCGGCGAGCCTGGTCCGTTTCCTGGACCGGGACGTCGTCGAGACCTACGTCCAGGGCGCGGGCGCCGTCCCCCGGCTGCTCGGCGCCGCCGTGCGCAGGGCCCAGACCGGCAATGTCCAGACCTACCTCAGCGCGCTGCTGGCCGGTGCGGTCGTGCTCGCCGTCCTCGTCGCCGTCGGAGGGTGACACCCCGTGAACCACACCGCTCTCCAGTACGTCCTCGCGGCGACCCTCGTGCTGCCGCTGCTCGGCGCGGTGGGCGCCCTGCTCCCGCCCCCGCCGGGCCTGCGCGGCCGCGACCCCGGCCAGGCGGTGCTGCGCCACGGCGTCACCGTCACGGGCGCCGTACTCGTCCTCACGGTCGTGCTCGCCGCCGGCTTCGACCACGACCACCCGGCGAAGATGCAGGCCACCACCGACCTGAGCTGGATCCCCGCGCTGCGGATCCACCTCCACATCGGCATCGACGGCATCTCCCTCCCCCTTCTCGTGCTCACCGCGCTGCTCACCTTCCTGTGCGCGCTGTACTCGTACTTCAAGCCGCCCGAGGGCCCGTCCCCCAAGGCATACGTCGCCCTGCTCCTCCTGCTGGAATCGGGCACGCTGGCCACCTTCGCCGTGCTCGACCTGATGCTGTTCTTCCTGGCCTTCGAGATGGTCCTCATCCCGATGTACTTCCTCATCGCCCGCTGGGGCGGGGGGGACCGGGAACGGTCGGCCCTGCGGTTCATCGTCTACACCCTCCTCGGCTCCGTGATCATGCTGCTCGGCCTGCTGCTCATCGGCGTGAAAGCGGGCACGTTCGACATGGTGGCACTCGCCACTGACAATGGGTCATCACTCAGTCACTCAACGCAGCTCATCGCGGTTCTGGCCATTGGAATCGGCCTGGCCGTGAAGGCCCCGATGTGGCCGCTGCACAGCTGGCTGCCGGACGCCCACACCGCCGCCCCGACCACCGGATCGGTGCTGCTGGCCGGGGTACTGCTGAAGATGGGCAGCTACGGCATGGTCCGGATCCTGCTGCCGATGACCCCCGGCGGGATGCACACCTTCGCCCCGTACCTGGCCGCGTTCGCCGTGGTCGGGATCGTCTACGGCTCGCTGGCCTGCCTGTGGCTGGCCCGGCCGGGCAACGGCGGCGACCTCAAACGGCTGATCGCCTACTCCTCGGTCGGCCACATGGGCTTCGTCCTGCTCGGCATCGCCACCCTGACCCGCACCGGCGTGAACGGGGCTCTGTTCGCCAACATCGCCCACGGCCTCATCACCGGCCTGCTCTTCTTCCTGGTCGGCGCGGTCAAGGACCGGTACGGCTCCACCGACCTGGACCAGCTGGCCGGCCGGACCGGGGCCGCGCTGTACGGGCGGGCGCCGCGGCTGGGCGGCCTGCTGGCCTTCGCCGCCGTCGCCTCCCTCGGCCTGCCGGGCCTGGCCGGGTTCTGGGGCGAGATGCTGGCGATGTTCGGCTCCTTCCACCCCGGCGCGGGCCTGAGCCGGGGGGCGTACCTCACCTTCACCGGGATCGCCGCCTTCGGCACCCTGCTGACCGCCGCGTACCTGCTGGTCGTGGTGCGCAGGGTGTGCATGGGCGACCGCGAGACCGCCCACGCGCCCGGCGCGCTCGCCGACGTTCGCGGCTACGAGTTCGCCGCGTGGACCCCGCTGGCCACCCTCACCGTCGTCACCGGCCTGTGGCCCGCCACCCTGCTGGGGCTGACGGAACCGGCCGTCCGCACCCTGCTGGGAGGTCACTGATGCCCTCCCTCGTGCAGTCCGTCGACTGGACCGCGCTCACCCCGGTGGTGATCCCGGCGGCGCTCTCACTGGCCGTGCTGGTCGCCGACCTGTTCCTGCCCCGCCGGCACGCCCCGCTGCTCGGCTGGCTGTCCGCCGCGGGCCTGGCCGCCGCGCTGCTCACCGAGATCCCGCTGCGCGACGGCCACCGCACCACCTTCTGTCAGACCGGCGGTGCATCATGCTCGTACGCCGCCGATCACTTCGCGCTCGTGGTGCAGGCGCTGGTGCTGGGCGGCGCGCTGCTGACCGCGCTGCTGTCCGTCACCACCGACCCCCGGCCCGCCCCGGGGGCCGCCGCGCCCACCGGCGAGTACTGGTTCCTGCTGCTGTCCTCGGCCGCGGGCGGTGCGCTGCTGCCCGCCTCCCGCGACCTGGCCACGCTGCTGGTCGCCCTGGAGGTCACCACCCTGCCGGCCTTCGCGCTGGTGGCGCTGCGCCGCGGTGACCGGCTGGCCGGCGAGGCCGCGCTGAAGTTCTTCCTGTCCTCGGTCACCGCCACCGCCGTCTCGCTGCTGGGCATCAGCTTCGTGTACGCGGCCACCGGCACGCTCCACCTGACCGGCGTCGCCCAGGGCCTGACCCACCCGCCGGACCACCTCGGCACCCTCGCCAAGACCGGCGCCGCCCTCACCCTGGTCGGCTTCGCCTTCAAACTGGCCGTCGCGCCCTTCCACTTCTGGGTGCCCGACACGTACGCCGGCGCCCCGCTGCCGGTGGCCGCGTACCTGTCGGTGGTCGGCAAGGCGGCCGGCTTCTCCGGGCTGATCCTGGTCACGGTCGTCGCTTTCCGCCCGTACGCGGACGTGTGGGGCCCGGCCATGGGCGTCCTGGCCGTGCTCACCATGACGGTCGGCAACGTGGGCGCGCTGCGCCAGCGGCCCGGCGTCGAGCGCAGCGCCGTACGGCTGCTGGCCTGGTCCTCCATCGGGCAGGCCGGTTACCTGCTGGTGCCGCTCGCCGCCGCGTCCTCCGCCGACAGCCCGGCGCACGAGATCGGCACCACCGTGGCGTACGCCCTGATGTACGGGGTGGTGAACCTCGGGGCCTTCGCGGTCGCCGCCCTGGTGACCCGGACCGCCCCGGCCGGTCGCCTCACCGACTACCGCGGCCTGTACGCCTCCCGGCCACTGGCCGCGCTCGCCCTGGCCTTCTTCCTGCTGTGCCTGGCCGGGCTGCCGCCGGGCATCATCGGGCTGTTCGCCAAGGTCGCCGTCTTCTCCTCGGCGGTCGGCGCCCGGCACGGCTGGCTCGCGGTGATCATGGCCGTCAACGTGGTGATCGCCCTGGTGTACTACCTGCGGTGGACCGCGCTGCTGTTCACCCGTCCGGAGCAAGCGGGGGAGCCCTCGGGCGAGCTGTCACCCGCCGTCGTGCCCGGCGCCGGCCCGGCCCCGGCGCTCGCCGGTACGCCCGCCGGCCTGACCGCCGCGATCGCGCTGACCGCGGTGGCCGGCCTGGTGCTGTCCGGGGCGCCGCAGCTCGTACTGCGGTACGCCCAGGGCTCCCTGCTCTGACCCCGTGGGCCCCCGGCCGCGGCCCGGTCGGTCGCACAGAGTAGGCACGAGGGAACCAGCGGCGCCCGGCCGGCGTTGACCTGGTTAGGAGGTTCTCCCGAGGGGGAAGTCCCCCCTGACGCGAGACATTGGAGGGCACAGGTGCACCGGCGCCACAACGGACTGAAGACAGCGGTACTGCTCGGCGCGCTGTCCGCCGTCATCCTGGTGATCGGCAGTTTCTTCGGCCGGACCGGGCTCATCGTCGCGGTCCTCGTCGCGCTGGGCACCAACGCGTACGCGTACTGGAACAGCGACAAGCTGGCGCTGCGCGCGATGCGGGCACGCCCGGTGAGCGAGTTCGAGGCTCCGTGGCTGTACCAGATCGTGCGCGAGCTCTCGACGAGCGCCCGCCAGCCGATGCCGCGGCTGTACATATCGCCGACCGAGGCGCCGAACGCGTTCGCCACCGGCCGCAACCCGCGCAACGCGGCGGTGTGCTGCACCGACGGCATCCTGCAGATCCTCGACGAGCGTGAACTGCGCGGCGTGCTCGGCCACGAGCTGAGCCACGTCTACAACCGGGACATCCTCATCTCCTCCGTGGCGGGCGCCCTCGCCTCGGTGGTGATGTTCCTGGTCAACTTCGCCTGGCTGATCCCGATCGGCCGGTCGGACGACGACGAGGGCCCCGGCATCCTCGGCTTCCTGCTGATGATGATCCTCGGCCCGCTGGCCGCCAGCCTGATCCAGCTCGCGGTCTCCCGCTCCCGGGAGTACGAGGCGGACGCCTCCGGTGCCCGGCTCACCGGCGACCCGCTCGCGCTGGCGTCCGCGCTGCGCAAGCTCGACGCCGGAGTGCGGCAGCGCCCGCTCGCTCCGACCCCGCAGTTGGAGACCGCCAGTCATATGATGATCGCGAGCCCCTTCCGCCCGGGTGATGCGTCCAGGTTCTTCTCGACCCACCCGCCGATGGCGCAGCGCATCGCCCGCCTCGAAGAGATGGCAGGTCGCAGATGAGAACGATCCTGAACGTCATCTGGCTGGTGCTGTGCGGTCTGTGGATGTGCCTGGGCTATTTCTTGGCCGGGCTCATCCTGTGCATCACGATCATCGGAATCCCGTTCGGCATAGCGGCTTTCCGGATCGGGGTGTACGCCCTGTGGCCGTTCGGCTACACCACCGTCGAGCGGCGTGACGCCGGCGCCGGCTCGCTCATCGGCAACGTACTGTGGCTGATCCTGGCCGGCTGGTGGCTGGCGCTCGGTCACATCGTCACCGGAGTGCTGCTGGCCGTCACGATCATCGGCATCCCGCTGGCCATCCCCAACTTCAAGCTGATCCCGCTGTCCCTGATGCCGCTGGGCAGGGAGATCGTCCCCTCCGACGCGCCCTTCGCCACCCGCTAGTCTGGCCGGCGGAGGTGCGGGGTGGTGGCGGACGATACGCACGGCGCGGCGCGGACGGCTGACGTACCACCGCCGACTGCGCCGCCGTCGTACACCGGCCACCTGCTGCGCCGCGCGTACCTGCGGACCAACCGCCTGGCCCCCGAACTCCAGCCGGTCGGCGGCGGCACCGGCAGCGCCCGTGACTTCCAGGTGCTGGACGCGCTGAGCGACCCCGCCGCTGCCACGTACTCCCAGCAGGACCTCGGCGAGGTGCTGGGCCTGAACCGCACCACCATGGTCAAGCTCATCGACCGGCTGGAGGCGGCCGGCCAGGTCGCCCGCACCCGTAACCCCGGCGACCGCCGCTCGTACCTGCTCACCCTCACCGACGAGGGCCAGGACGCCCTGCGGGCCATGGGCCCGGCCCTGGCCGAGCGCGACGACCTGCTGACCACCGCCCTCGCCCCGGCCGAGCGCGCCCGCCTCGACACCCTGCTCGCCGATCTCCTGGGCCGCCCGGATGCCCTGCGCGCGAGCGACGAGCAGCTCCGTACCGGATCGCTGATCACCCAGGCGCACCACCTCGTACGGCACCGCATCGAGGACGCCCTCGCCGACGCGGGCCTCCAGGTCAGGCACTTCGGCGCCCTCAACGCGCTGGCCACCGGCCCCTGCTCGCAGCAGCAGCTCGCCCGCCGCCTCACGGTGAGCGAGCAGGCGGTGCTCCAGATCGTGGACGACCTCGCCGCCGCCGGCCTGGTCGTACGCGACCGCGACCCGCAGGACCGCCGCCGGTACGCGCTGCGGCTGTCCGAGGCGGGGCAGGACCGTCTGCGCCGCACGGGCGGGGTGGTGGAGGCCACCGAGACGGACTTCGGCCGCACCCTCGGCGCGCGGGGGCGGGCCGAGCTGCGCGCTCTGCTGACCAAGCTGCTGAGCGCGGAGGCCTGAGCGGGCGGGCCCGGCGCTGAGTCGCGCGCGGCCCGCACACGTATCCCGGACGTACCCGTTCCGCACACAGGCACGACAGACACAGGCACCGGGCCCGGCGGGGCCCGGATCACTCAAGGAGACGGCGATGAGCCTGCAAGCCGGCGTGAAGGCACCCGATTTCACTCTTCCGGACCAGGCCGGCAACCCGGTCCGGCTCGGCGACTACGTGGGCCGGAAGGTCGTGGTCCTGTACTTCTACCCCAAGGACAACACCAGCGGCTGCACCGCTGAGGCGTGCAGCTTCCGGGACAGCTACGAGAGCTTCACCGACGCCGGCGCCGAGGTGATCGGCGTCAGCTCGGACTCGGTGGAGTCGCACGAGAAGTTCGCGGGGCGGCACGACCTGCCGTTCGTCCTCCTGTCGGACCGGGACCGGGCCGTCCGCAAGCAGTACGGCGCCTCGACGCTCGGCGTGATCCCCGGCCGGATCACCTTCGTGATCGACAAGGACGGCACGATCCGCCACACCTTCTCGTCCATGACCAACATCGGCGGCCACATCGACGAGGCGCTGAAGATCGTCAAGGAGCTGGCCGCCGACGATCACTGAAGGTCACTGAAGATCGCCGAAGATCACTGACGGGCCGCCGATGGTTAAAGCAGTAGATGGATATGTTGTTTGACGATTCCAGGAGCTGACTATAGCCTCGGGTGCGGCGGCGCACCTTCTGTCCCATTGGTCTGTCCCATGGGTTCCGTGCCGTGCTCCGCCGTACCCGGCCTCACTCGGCTCCAGGCTCCTGGGAGACAGCGATGACGACTCCGGCCAGCCCGAACATCCCGGCGAACGCCTCCGTACCGGGTCCCTCGGCCCCCGTACGACGACAGGGCGACGTCGTGGACACGACCATGATGTACGCCTTCCACGACGGCCTGCGGCGTGACGCGGTACTGATCGCGTCGTCCGCCGCGGCCGCCGGCGACGACCCGGCCCGGCTCACCGCCACGCACTTCGGGTGGACCCTGTTCAAACAGTTCCTGGTCATCCATCACACGGCCGAGGACGACGTCCTGTGGCCGGCCCTCACCGCGCTGGTCGACGACCGCCCGGACGACCTGGAGTTGCTGGCGGCCCTGGAGGACGAGCACACCCGTATCGACCCCCTGGTCGCGGCGATCGACGCGGCACTGGCAGACGCCGGGGAGTGCCACGCGCGCCTCGGCGACCTCGCGGATGCCCTGGTCACGGAGCTGACTGCGCACCTGGTGCACGAGGAGAAGGAAGCACTTCCGCTGATCGGGGCGGTGCTGCCGCAGGCCGACTGGGTGAAGTTCGCCGACGCCCAGCGGGACCAGGTCGCCCAGTCCCGGCTGGCTCCCAGTTACGTGGCCTGGCTGCTCGACGGCTGCCCGCCGGAGCGGGTCACGGAGCTGGCCGGCAATTTCCCGCCGCCGGTGCTGGCGCAGTACCGGTCGGCGTGGAAGGGGGAGTACGAGCGCCGCAATCCGTGGGCGCGGGGGTAAGGGCCTTCGGCGGCGGACCGGGGAGGTCGTGGCCCGGGCGGACACGGCCGGGCGGATGCGACCGTACGGGGACGGCCGGGCGCGGTTGGATCGGACCCGGGCCCGGACCCGGGCCCGGAATGAGGCCGATGAGGCCGGAACGGGGCTGGGAACAGGGCTGGGAACAGGGCTGGGACCGGGCCGGGGGCTGAGCGAGAAGGGCTGCCCCCGGCCTGCGCGTCAGCGGTAGTTGACGAACTGGAGGGCGAAGTCCAGGTCCTTGCCGCGCAGCAGCGCCTGGACGGCCTGGAGGTCGTCGCGGCTCTTGGAGGTGACGCGCAGTTCGTCGCCCTGGACCTGGGCCTTGACCCCCTTGGGACCCTCATCCCGGATGATCTTGGCGACCTTCTTGGCGTTGTCCTGGGAGATGCCCTCCTCGATGGAGGCGAAGATCTTGTACTCCTTGCCGGAGAGCTGCGGCTCGCCGGCGTCCAGGGCCTTCAGCGAGATCCCCCGCTTGACCAGCTTGGTCTCGAAGACGTCCAGGATGGCCTTGACCCGCTCCTCGGAGTTGGCCTCCATGAGGATCTTCTCCCCGGACCAGGAGATCGATGCCCCGACGTTCTTGAAGTCGTACCGCTGCGAGATCTCCTTGGCCGTCTGGTTGAGGGCGTTGTCGACCTCCTGCCGCTCGACCTTCGAGACGATGTCGAAACTGGAGTCGGCCATCTTCAGTGGGCTCCTTGGCTGTGTTCCATGGCTTCCGTCAAATCTCCGCGACCCCCGCACCCCGGCGGCGGGCCACCCCGCCAGCCTAGGCCCTGACACCCCCTCCCCCCTGATCAATCCAGTGGCGAACCACCCCCACGCATCGGGTATCGTTTACGTCGTCGCCACAGAGCAGGCCCCACCCGGGCCCCTCTCCGGCGTCATCCCATGGCGGTATGCCCGAGTGGCCAATGGGAGCGGACTGTAAATCCGTCGGCTTTGCCTACCGTGGTTCGAATCCACGTGCCGCCACGCCAGTGGGAAACCCTCTCCGACCAGCGAAAACGTTGGATCGGAGAGGGTTTTTTCGTGCCTTGATCACACTCTCGAACGATGATCGAAAACTAGGGGTTTGTCTCACCCTGTTTCAGGGTTTCTCGCCCCCTGATCAGCGCGTGTCCCCCAGGTGTCCCCCGGGGGACGACTCGATCCCGCGCCAGTCGTGCAGGGCCGCGTCGATCTTCTGGTTCGCCCGGTCCTGCGACTGGGCCAGCACCTTGGCGTACACCCGGAACAGGACGGCCACGGAGTGCCCAGCCCTGCGGGCGCACTCGATCGGTTCCACTCCTGAGCTGAGCCACAGGGAGACGCCGGCGTGCCGCAGGTCGTACGGCCGTCGCGCCAGCCGCGAGGTTCCCGCCGCGTCCGTCCCGAGCGCCGCACGGCGCGCCCGCGCCCACACCTCGCCGTACCCCGACTCCTGCAACAACCCACCGCGCTCGGTACGGAACAGCCGGCCATCGGGTGCGGTGCCGTACGTCTCGATGTGGTGCCGCAGCAGCCGGACGAACGGGGGCGGGATCGGCACCGGGCGGGAATCCTGTACGGCGCGCGCCTTGAGGTGGCGCCGCTCGTGCGCACTGCCGTCGTCGGTCCAGCTCCGGCCCACGCGCACGATGCCGCCACGGAGCATGAGAGAGCCCCAGCCGCTTGCCGGAAGGTGGCACTGCTCCGCACGCAGCGCGCCAGCCTCAGCGGGCCGCATAGCGGCGAAGTACAGGCAGCCGAAGAACGCCTCCAGCTTCTCCCCCCGGGGGCCCTGCTGGCGGACCGCGCGCAGCAGGAGGTCCACCTGCCCCGGGTGCGGCACGGCTTCGGGGTCCACCGCTTCGGCGGTCTTCGGCGCGCGCCATTTCACTGTGCTGAGCGGGCTGAGCGGCGTGCTGAAGTATTGGGCCTCGGCAGCCATGCCGAGCACGTCACTCAGGCACGCCTTCTTTCGGCGCGCGGTGCTCGCGGCGGCCGGGGTGCCGTCCGTCTTCCTGCCGAGCGCGTCCAGCGCCAGACGCAGCGTTGCCACGTTCTCCAGCGCGGAGATCGGCAGTGAGTTCTTCTCGATCCAGCGCAGGGCAGCCGCTACTTCCGTGGGCGGCTGCTCGGTCCAGCGGTTGCGGTTGAACGCCCAGCCGTAGAGCGCCCGCCGCAGCAATTCCGGGGCCGGCGCGCCCGGGGCGTCCGTCACCAGTGCCGGCGTGATGGTGGCCAGCGCGTCGGCGTAGCTCTTGCGGCTCTTGGCGGGGGCGGCGTCCCACTTGCGGTCGATGTATGCGCGGGCGTGCTCGTACCAGGAGACGGAGCTGCGCCGCGCGCGGAGCTCCGAGACGGGCAGGCCCGTCTCAACGTCGAACTGCTCCTGATTGCGCAGGGCCGTCATCAGCTCCGATCGGCGCCCATCGGCCTGCGCCTTGATCGTGTAGCTCTTGGAATGCTTCCGGGTGCCGACCAGCCACCGCAGCCGGTAGGGCTTCGGCCGGTCGCGGCGCGTCTCGATCGAGTAAATGCGTACGTCGTACGTGAGCACGTCTCTCCCATGAGAAAGGGGCCCGCCGTGACGGCGGGCCCCTCGGTCGTGTCGGGTAATGGGTCAGGCGGTGGGCTGCTGCTCGCACTGGGCGAGCCAGGCGTCCAGGTCGGAACGGCGGATGCGGATCTGCCCGTTCGGCAGCTTGATGAGCTTGGGGCCTTTGCCACGGGCCCGCATGCGGTAGAAGGCGGGGCGGCTCATGTCGAGTTCGGCCAGCAGTTCGGGGAGCTTGAGCATCTGGGGGCGAGGCATGGCACTCCTTGGCGGGGCTGTCCGGCAGGGGGGAGCGGGTTGGGGAGAGCTTGCGCTGAGCCGTGCATTGGCACGGCTTCCAGGCTCGGGGTCTGTCCGAGGTGCGGATTTCTGCGTCACAGCGTCACGTGCGTCATTCAGGCTGTTGACCTGCGGGTTTACGTGACGCGGCGGTGAGGGTGTGCGTCACTCCTGCGTCACGGGCTGCGTGATCGCGTGACGCAGGTGACGCAGGATGACGCAGACTCTGTCGTCTGCGTCACGGTCTTAACCGCAGGTCGGAGGCCGTTTTTCGGCGCGCGTGACGCAGGTGACGCAGCGTCTTCCCTCTTAGGACAAAAGAGGGGTGTCTGTTGTCGTTGGGTGCGGCTTACAGCGTGAAGAAGGAGCCGCTGCGCGGCGCGACCTTTGAGCGGCGCGCTGCGCCGAACAGCAAGAGGAGCACCACCTCCGCGGCGCGCCCGGTGCTCTTCTTGCTTGTCGCCCTGACCGGTGGCGCGGTCAGAACGCCTGCTGCTGCTCGGGCGGGGGCGGTCCGGCGGGTCGGCCCATTTCGAGGTAGCGGCCTTCTCGGGTGCGGCCGGAGTCGATGAGGACTCCGCGGGCGGCGAGGGTGGGCTGGAGGCGTTTGAGGCGGTCGGAGAGGACTTTGCCGGTGGTGGGCCAGCCTTTGGGCAGGGAGCGCAGTTCGTCGCCGGCGTAGAGGCGGCTGAGGGCTTGCAGCCATTCGGTGGAGGTCATCCGCTGCTCGCTGCCAGGGGTGATGGTCTCGGCGTGCCGCAGGACGGTCTGGGCGAGGAGGTCTCCTTCGATCACGTCGTCGTTGAGGTCGTCCAGGCTGGCCCGGTAGGCGCCCAGGGCTCCGAGGCCGGTTGCGGCGTCGAGCTGGGCGCACAGGTGGGCGAAGTCCGCCATCCGCAGATCGGTGGGGGTCTCCGCCTCGACCGCGCGGACTTGCACGGTGAGGTCGAGGAGGGAGCCGAGGACGACTGGCAGAACCTCCGCGTACTCCGCCCACAGTTCGGCCTCGGTGCGGCGGACGCGGGGCCGCTCCAGCCGCAGGGGCAGGAGCCGTTCGGCCAGGTCCGGGCGGATGACACCCACGTCGATCCCGGTCAAGAGCAGCGGCCGGCGGTAGCGGGCGCGGAAGACGTCCCCGTCGGTGAACAGGGCCCGCTTGACGTTCTCCGCACCGGTGACGATGCAGCACATCGCGTCGGACAGGTCGGGGGTCATGTGGGAGAGGTTGTCCAGGGCGGTGACCCATCCGGCGGCAACGGCGGCGATCAGGTTCTCCTCGTCCTTGGGGGCGCGGCGCAGGTCCCCGCTCATGCCCTCGATGATCCGGATGAGCATCCGCCCGCCGGTGGACTTGCCCGCGCCTTGCGGTCCGGTGAGGAACGGCGCGGGTACGGGGACGGAGGGTTCGAGGCAGCCGATCAGCCAGGCGATGGCCAGGCATTCGGTCGCGGCGTTGGCGAAGTTGCACAGCCTCAGCAGCAGATCGATGCCCTTGCCGCCGGTGTCCTTGGCGGGCAACGGCAGTTCGCCGGTGAGCTGCGTGCGGCGCCAGCACACCTCGGCCGGGTCGGGGGTGGCGATGTCCCACCCTTCGGGGTGGATACGGACGGACAAGCCGTCGTTGCGGCCCAGGTCCAGCCAGGTCGCCCCATCGAATCCGGGCGCGACGCGGATGTGGACGGGCTGCACGTCCTCGGACAGCGCGAGGGCTTCGATCAGGTCCAGCGCTTCCTTGAGCGCGGTGCCGTTGAAGACGCCGTACCCGTCGCGGAAGAGGCCGACCATGAGTTCCTGCCGGTGACTGCCCGTGGTGCCCTGCGACCGGATCGGCCGGGCCACGGGGTGCCCGTTCTTCTGCGCGTACACGGTCCCATCAGCGGTGCGGAAGTACCGGAAGTGCGCTTGCGCGTAGTCGGCGATGACCTCGCGGGCGGGATTCTTCTCGTCGTCGGACACGGTCACAGTCCCAACCGGGTGCGGGCGTTGGTCCATGCGTCGGTGCAGTGCCGGGCGGTCTCGCCCTTGGCCTGCGCGGCGGCGAACAGCCGCGAGACATGGGCGTCGGTGAGGCAGCCGCACCGGCCGTGCGCGGACAGCACCGCCAGGAAGGTCGCGTAGACGGTGGCGTGCACCCCACTGGACGCAGCCGTGATGCGCTGCTCGGCCATCGTGATGCCCCGCTCCAGATAGGCGGGCGTGCGGTGACGACACGGACCGTCCCCGGCCGGCGCGGGCACGCGCACGCCCACCGGCCGGACCACGGTGGGTTCCTTCACGGCCAGCGCCCGCACGGCACCCGGCAGGGCCGTCACGGTTCCGGTGCCAGGGCCCAGCCACCGCGCGTAGGCCATGGTCGACTTGATGTCCACACCGGGCCGTACCGCGTTGGCGGACTGCATCACCCCCCGGTAGATCCAGTGCTCACCCCGCGTCGTCTCCACGGTGCGGGTGGCGGGCAGGGTCGCACGGGCCCACGCGATGGCGTCGGCGTTGTCGAGGTCCACGACGGTCAGCCCTGCGCCGCCGGGGTGGTAGGCGACAGTCACGGCTTGCCGCCACATCGGCGCCCACGCGGGTGAGTCGATGACGTGGGGATCGGTGGTGGCTGCGGCCCAGCCGTGGCACGGGCGCGGGCAGGCGCAGGGCCCGGGAGTCTTCATGTTCGGCCGGCCACCGCACGCGTTGTGCGCGCAGTCAGGGCAGTTCCCGAAGGGCACCTTGCCCTTGCGCAGGGGCAGAACGGGCAGGGCACCGGCCGCAAGACGCAAGGCAGCATGCAGATGCCCGCTCATGCCTCGGTCGGGATGGGTCATGCTGGAGTCTCCAGTTCCGTTGATGGGGGCTGGTTGCCGGGGCGACCGTGTGTCTTTGGCGAGAGGTGCGGTCGCCCCGGGCGGAGTCAGGTCATGCACCAGCCGGAGTCGCAGCCGGTGTCGATGTCGTCCGTGTCGAACAGGACGTCCACGCCATCCGGGATGGCCTCGCGCAACGGCCGGTTGAAGCGCGTCAGGTAGACGTGGTCCTTGCCCAGTTCGTCGCGGCGGGTGTTGAGGAGGTCTTCGAGCTGGCAGGCGCGCTCGAACAGGTCGGGTTCGGTGCGGCGCATCTCGTGCCAGGTCTCGGGCCGGTGGAACGGGCAGAACCAGCACGAGGACTTCGGCGGGATCGGGAGGCCGGCGGAGCGGATGATGCGGGCGCAGTCGATCCGGCGGATCCCGCGTTCCAGTAGCGGGTACTCGATGCGCTCATGGGGTTCGCAGCGCCGGTTGTTGGCCCGGCCGATCTCGTCCAGGCTGATGCCGATCCCGACCGTCGCCGGGTGGTCGGCAGCGGCGCCGCGGCGCCGGAGTTCGTCGCCGACGACCTTGATTTTGAACTGGGCGGTGCACGAGCGGGTGCCGGGGGCCCCGTTGGACATCCGCACGGGGATCTTCAGCGAGCGTGATCCGGGGCGGGTCAGGTCCTGGAAGAGCGTGCGCTTTTCCTTGGTGCGCTTCATGATGCGGTCCAGCACGACCAGTTCCAGGCCGTGCGCCTGTGCGTAGGGGATGGCGTAGCGGTTGAGGTAGGTGAGGGTGGCGGGGTTCTCGGAGTCGTCGCCGACGTTGGCCATGATGAACGTGCGGTAGTCGAGTTCACCTTGGGCGGCCAGCACCAGGGCGGCGGTGGTTGTGGTGGGGTGGTCCATGCGTGGTGTACTCCCTGGTCAGCGGCGGGCAGCAGCGGCGGCGTCGCGGACCAGGGCGAGGACCTGCTCCCGGTCGACGTCGCTGTGTTCGTTCCACACGGGGTAGGACTGGCGGACGCCTCGGGCGCGGAGTGCGGCGTTCAGGTGGGCGCCGGCCGCAATGGCCGTGTCCTCGGTGCCGTAGCCGAGGGCGTAGAGGACGCGCTGTGCGCCGAGGATGCATCGGCGGCCGCCCATGGTTCGGATGCGGCCGCCGGTCTGGGCCCAGCCCCAGCGCTGAAGGACGAGCGCGGTCAGCTCCAGGTGTTCGGCGACGGAGATCCGGGCGCGCTCGACCCCCGTTGCGCGGCGGGCGGGGTGGAGGGAGAGAAGCCGGTCGGGCAGCATGCGCCACATGCCGCCGGGCAGGGCGGGGCCGGTGCCGGTCGACTCGGGCGCGGGTGCGTCGAGTTCGGCGAGCGCCTGGCGGACGAGTTCTTCGGTGGTTGCGGTGACGAGGGGGTGGGCGGTGGCGCGGCCGCGGGCGGCGAGGTACTGCTCGATCTCGCGCACCAGGGCGGCCGCGTCCAGCTCCGCATCGGGGGCCGCGGGCGGGGCGGGGGTGGTGCGGGGAAGGGTGGCGGTGGTCATCGCTGGAGACTCCTCAGCGGGTTGCTATGTACCGGTTTGGGGGAGTGTGGCGACCCGGACGCGGCCCGCGCGGGCCGACGTCATCGCAGGTCAGATGCTCGGGCATCCCGTGCGCGAAGGGGGCGGACCCGTGCGGCGGTGTACGGGTCGGGGGTGTCCGGGCACGGGTTGACGGCCGCCCTGCACGGGGGCAAACCCACCCAATCCAGGGCGGCCGCACGGGGGATGTACGGGACGAATCAGGCGCTCAGGCCGTAGCGGTCGGCGGCCGCCTGGACCACGCGCACGTGCAGGTAGCCCGAGGCGCGGCTGCCGTCGCGCCAAGCGCGGCGGGCCTTGCGCTCGTCGTCCGGGCGCGGGATCAGCGCGCCCAGCTTCTCCGCGGTGACGGTCAGGCCGGCGGCCGCGAGCGCGTCCAGGAGCACGGCGCCGGGCAGCCAGTCGGCCGGGTCGCCGTTGCTGCCCTCGGTCTCGAAGGCGTCGAGCACGACGGCCAGGACGCGCGCGTCGTCGTCCTCCAGGTCGCGGAGCTGGTCGGCCAGCGTGCGCGGTCCGGCGGGCAGAGTGCCGGCGGCCGCGCGCAGCTTGTAGGCGCGGGCGGTGAGTTCGTTGACCTGGTCGTCGTCGTAGTAGTCCGCGCGGACCAGGACCGGGGTCTGTCCCTCGGACCACAGGAATCCGGCGCCGCGCATCTCGGCCTCGATCGACTTCGCGGAGTACCCGGCGGCCGCCGCGCCCCGCCCGAGGATCGTGTCCGACGCCTCGGGGGTGGTGCAGCGCAGCGCCCACCGGATCGAGAGCAGGTCGCGGAGGCTGGTGTCCACCACATCGGAGCCGGGCTTCTGCGTGGCGCAGAACGTGATGATCCCGGCCGCCCGCCCCCTGCTCACCAGGTTGCGGAGCTTGCGGGTGATCTTCCTCCCGTGGTCGTCGTCGGTGGTGTAGAGCATCAGCTCGTCCACCCACAGCAGCTTTTGCCGCAGCTCCGGGTACTGGGCGGCCAGGGCCTCGGTGACCTTGCGCTTGCCGAGCTTCTTCAGCAGCGCGTACCGGCGCTGCATGTCGGTGATCTCCGCGTCGAGCATCGCGTCGAACGCCTCGGGATCGGCCAGCCCCTCGAACGCCTCGCACAGCGGCTCGAACGGCTCCAGGTCACCACCGCCCTTGCCGTCCGCCAGGTGCAGGATCACCCGCGGGTCCAGCGCGGCCGCGAGCAGGATCGTGTTGCCGGACGCGGACTTGCCCGCTCCGGGCTCCCCGCCGATCAGGCCGGAGCGCTCCACCACCGAGATGGACACGTGCACACCGCGCACGTCCGGCCCGATGCTGATCCGGCCCCAGAAGTTCGTGGGCCCGTCCAGGGCGAGCAGCGGCCCCGGGCCGGGCAGCTCGGTGAACGGCAGGTCGCGGGTCACGTACAGCTCGATCCGCCCGGAGCGGCCCCGCTTGGTGACCGACACCTGAGCGGACTCCACGCCGAACGCGGAGGCGAGCTGGTCGACGCTCGTCATCGCCTTCTTCGCCGGGATGCCCGGGGGCAGGTCGACCACGGCCGACCACGCCCCGCGCGCGTCGAGCATGGGCATCTGCACAATGCGCAGCGTCTCTTCCTGACCAATCACCTTCGCGGCCCGGAACACCGAGTCGAGCATGGGGGCGGACATGGCGTCCCCGTCCCCGAGGGAGCGCCAGTCGGCCGACCAGTCCTGCTCCTCGCTGATCGGGTGGCGGCCGGCGAACGCCCCGCCCGCGAACGTGGCCAGCACCCCGGCGGCCGCCCCGAGCGGCCCGGAGGTGGCGTATCCGGCGGTGACGGCGGCGGCCGGCGGACCGTAGACGACCGCGGCCCGCATCTGCCGGGCCCGGCGCCGCTCCATGCGGGCCTTGCGATACGCGCTCGTTGCGGCCTCGGCGAGCTGCGTTGCGACGAGCGCGTTCTTCGCCGCGGCCTTGTGCTTCACCGGCATCACGCGCGGGGTGAAGCGGGCGGTGCGGTTGGCGGCGCGGGCCTCGCGGGCGGCGATCTGCGCGGCGTGGTGCAACGACTGGACCTGAACGCCCTCCAGGCCCACCACCCAGTCGTGCAGGCGCCGCGCACCGCGCCGGAACTGCGCGACGTGCCCGCGGTCGGTGCGCTGCCGGCGAACCCAGCGGCGGGCGGCGCGCTTACGGGCCCGATAGATCCGGCCGGACCATGCCGCCCACCCCTCGGGCGTGCGCATCCACGCGGGGATCAGCGGCCGGTCGTCCCACTCGTCCAGGTCGACCTTCTCCACCACCGTGGCGGCCGCCGGCTCGCCCGGGTGGACGTCGGCGAGGACCTGGCGTGCGGAGTCGAGCACCAGGGTCTCGGTGTCGGCGTCCGGGTCGGCGGCGCGGGCGGTGGGCAGCACGGTGACCGTGGCCAGGTGGCCCAGTTCGCTGCCGGTGGTCTGCTCGGTCATGCTGGTGGCTCCGTCTCTCTTCGTGAGGGATCAGGGGCCCGGGGCGGCCGCGTGCTTGGCGGCTGGACGGCCGCCCCGGGGCGGATTCAGGCGGGCAGGGGCATCGAGCGGCACTGGGCGGCGTGGCCGTTGGCGCCGTCGCGGGTGTAGCTGTGGGTGTGCTTGTCGTGCTGGCGGGAGCCGCATCCGAGGCACTGCCAGGCGAACGCCGCGGTGGTGGTGCGGAACGTCTCGTCGTCCTTGGTGAGCGCGACGATCGAGCCGCACAGGGTCTCGAAGGCGGCGACGGTCCCGGCCGGGAGCGGCGGCATCATCGGGCACCCCCGGCGGCGAGCAGCGCGGCGCCGGCGATCCAGCCCTTGTGCCAGGACTGGTCGAGCAGCGGCCCGGCGCCCGGGTCCCGCCGCAGCCACTCCTTGGCCGGGATGGCGGCCAGGCGCACGATCCCGCGCGGCTGCTCGTCACCCCAGTGCCCGCTCTGCCGGTCCGCCACGTAGTGCGTGACGGCGGAGACGGTCAGGGCCAGGGCGGCGCGGCCGGGGGTCAGCCGCAGGTTCAGGGTCCGGCTGGTCACGGTGAGCGCGAGCGCCTGGACGGCGGTGTAGGTGACGACGTGCTTCACGCACGCGGTCACGCCATCGCGGCCGGCCTGGCCCTTCGCGGTGGCCTGCGCGTCGTTCTGCACCCAGTAGTCGGCCACCTCGTGCGAGGCGGTCAGCGCCGCGTACACGGCAGCGAAGCGGGCGGCGGGGCTGGTCATGTCGTGTCTCCTCGGGGGTCAGCGGGCGGCCTGATCGGCCACACCCATCCAGTGATCGGCGGCGTCTTCGTCGCCCGTGCCATCGGCCACGGCCATCTCGGCGGCGCGGCCGCGCTCGTAGGCGTCCAGCTCCTCATCGGTGAGCTGCATCGGCGGCCTCTCGTCTCGGTGGTGCTCCCGGTCGGTCCGGAGTGCCCCGGGCCGGAGTCGATCCGGCGCCCTTCACGGCTGACTGCCGGGGCTGGTCGCGCTGATCAGTCGTCGTTGCTGCTGGAGGGCTCGACGGGGAGGGTCATCGAGAACGTGACGGTGTAGTCGCCGTCGTCCTCTTCTTCGATCTCGCTGCCGGTGTCGGGGTTGGTGTAGGCCACAGCGGGTCCTCTCTGTCGTGTCTGGTCAGTGCGGAGTGCCCCGGGCCCGATTCGGTCGGGCGCCCTCACGGCTGGTCGCCGGGGCTGGTGGCGCTGTTCAGTCGTCGTCGTGCGGCTGGCCGCACCAGTCGCACGCGGTGTCGGCGTTCACCGGCCGCTCTGGCAGCCGCAGTGCTGCTGATACGGGCCGACCTCGGCACCGCAGATGCCGCACTTCCACAGGCGGAGGATCCAGCGAGTCATCCCGGGCACCTCCCTTCAGCTCACGCGGGCGGACGCGGAACGGCGGGCGGTCTCAGCGGCCGCAACCTTCGCTGCGGTGCTGTAGCGGGGCGTGTCACCCTTCACCCGGCGCGGCGGCAACGGCCGCACATTCGGCCCCTTCTCGGACGCCTTTTCGACGGGGGGCATTTGGTTCACGACCTGCGGCTTTTCCGGCCCCTCTCCGGGCTTCTCCGGGCCCTTGAGGGCGTCCAGCGGAGTGACCGGCCCGAGGGTCCGCAGACGCTGCGGCAGGGGGTCCAGAGCCGACGCGAGCAGGCCCGCGCGCAGCAGCTCCGGCCGCACGTGCTCCCCGAGTTCGAACGCCGCACCGAGCTGCACCCGGGAGTTCGTGGCGGCCGCGTACAGCTCCGCCGACATCCCCGGCTCGGCACCGCGGTGGATGCGCCAGGCGGAGGCGAACGCCTCCTCCTCGGTGATCGACCCGTAGGGCACTGCGGACAGCAGCCGGTCGGCCTCCCGCGCGATGTCCTTGTGGTGGTCCCGGCGCCGCGCCAGGTGCTCGCGCCGCGCCTTGTCCTCCGCCCGGCGGGCCTTGTCTTCGGCCGTGCCGGTCTTCTCCGTCAGCGACCCCACCCACTGCCGGATCTCGAAGAGCAGCGGCCCGAGAAGCGACACGGCCGCCAGACCGAGCGCGGCGGTGTGGGAGGCGGCCGGGCTGTTCGCCAGGGTCAGCCCGTACTGGTAGTTGATCGACGCGGCAAACCCTGCGGCGAGCACGACCAGGCCGCGCAGCAGCCACCGCACCCACCCCGGCAGCTTGCGCTCGTCCGCGTGCGCGACACCGGCCGCCATCGTCCAGGCCGCGCCCTCGATCGCCAGCGGCAGAGGCAGCAGCATCGGCGAGATGCCCACGAAGTGCATGACCTGGGCGGGCAGCGAGCCGAGGGCAGAGGCGATGACCAGCGCGAGCGTCCCGGTCCGGTAGACCTTGCCGGGGGTCAGCGCGGCCGCCCGTGCGGACTTCCGCTCCGCGCGGGCCTGCTGGCGGGCCTTGCGGTCGGCCTGCTTGTCGGTGCGGGCCTGCTTGGCGAGCCGGGCCTGACGCTCATCGGCCTCACGCCGCCGGGTGGCGCGCCGCTCCTCGGCGGCCGCCGCGTCCCGGCGCCGCTCCTCGGCCTCGGCGGACCGGTCCTTACGACGCTCTTCCTGATACGTGCTCATCGGGTCCCTCCCCGAGTCGAGGCGGGAGTGTGGGTGTCGGCGGAGGGAACGGAGTCGAGAATCAGCTCGGCCATCTGCCAGTGCGGGTCGGCCATGCCGTTGGAGGACTGCTTGACCAAGCGGACCAGGCCGCGCAGCAGCTCCACGGCGCGTACGGCGTCCTCACCGACCGCGGCCATCTCACGGGCCTGGGCCAGGTCCTTCAAGGCGTGCTTGAGCTGCTGGTACAGGGCGCCATGACTGTCGAGGACGTTGGGCTCGGCTACCGCCTGCCTGATTCGCATCTGCTGCGCGAGACTCATCGCGGGTCTCCCTTGCCATCGCGGTGCGTGGAGAGGACGGCGGCCAGCTCGTCGGGCAGGCCGGAGGTGAACGGGGCCAGGCGGTGCCGGCGGGCGAACCGGTCGGTGCCGGTGACGGCCAGGCGGGCGGCGGTCTCGGTCAGGAGACTGGCCAGAGCAACGACCCCGGCGACGATGCCCAGCGACATGCCGAGCAGGGTCAGCAGCCACAGCGCGATCGTGGCGAGCGTCCTCACGCCGCGACCCCCGTCGTGACCGGCACGGCGTCGGCGACCAGCCGCACGCCCGCCTCGAAAGACAACGGGATCGCGGCCAGGACGGGCGGCAGCGACGGGAGCACATACGCACGCGCCTTGGAGCCGTCCCTCGCCGACGCGCGGGAGGCCCGGAGGCGCGTGACCTGGGCGCTCCGCGCCAGCTCCGCCAGCCACGGGAACACCTCGGCCTCGGCGGCCGTCAACCCGTCGACCCTGACAGCCGCGAGCTGCCAGGTGTCGGCGGCGATGACCTCGGCCAAGTCCCAGTCGTAGCGCCCGAGACGGGCCCGCAACGCGCGGACCAGGCGCTCGTGGTGCATCTCGAAAAGCGGCGCGAGCCGCAGCTCACGGGCAGGGGTAACGTCGTTCATGGGTCGTCGTGTCCTTTCACGGTGGAACGGCCCGAACTGCGCCCCCGGAGTTGCCGCTCCGGGGGCGCGTGCCGTTGTAAGCGGGATTCGGCTGGTCGGTTCGAGCAGCCACGGCCAGGCGCCGCCCCAGACAGGACGGGGCGGCGCGGGACCGTGCGCGCTCGTCACGCACTCGCGGTGCCAGCGGCTAACTCGCCTACGTGGGCACCACGCAATGACGCGGAGGGCATATCCGTCCGGCTGGTCAAGTCGGCGGTGCCCTAGGTACTTCGGCGACCCATTCCGGGTTTCCTCTCGGCTGGTTCGCTGTCTGGGACCGGCGTGATCGTTGGCCGCACAGAGTCGTGCGACCCCTGCCCACCCCCGGATGACTCGGTGGACAGCGCCCCTTTTCTTGCCCCCGGGAGGTCGGTGGCCCGGGGCCGGTTATCCACGACCGGCGGCGTGCGGCCCAGGGCGTTACCCCGGGCGGCCTCCCGAGCCCGGTACTGCTGGGCTGGAGGCGGCTCCATCGACCACCCGAGTGCAGGTGGCTGGAGCGGCACCCTGTTCAGTTCTCAAGCAACCGGCGCTCCCCTCCGGCCCCTCGACGGGACGTTCAGGCGCACTTTGAGCAGCCCAAAGAAGAGCCACTGTCTCCTCAGTCCTAGGACTGTGAAGCGCTTGAGAAGAGAATGCATCGCAGTCCCAGGACTGTCAACAGTCCTGGGACTGTGCTTGACTTGTCCTGTTGAGAGGAGGCCCCCGTGACCCCGAAGTGGCGGGAACTTGCGGATCGGCTGGCGAAGGACATCGAGCGCGGTAGGTACAAGCCCGGGGAGCCGTTGCCGCACATCCGGACGCTTGTGGAACAGGGGGAAGGGTCGAAGTCAACCGTTCACATGGCCTACAAGGCGCTGGAAACGGAAGGGCTGGTCACGTCGTCTCGCGGGCACGGAACCGTCGTTCGTGAGCGCACCCCGTTGAAGCGCCTCGGTATCGCGCGGTACGACAAGGCGAAGTGGCGCGACGGCGATGAGGTCGCGTTCATCGCGGACCGCGTGGCTTCGGGGCGCCCGTACGAGCGCGGCGAGCAGACGCAGACCGTGAGCCTCATCGAGGGCGAACCCCTGGTCACCAGGGCTCTCGGTCTGCCGGACGGGGCCCAGGTGTATGCGCGGGCGCGACTCGTCCGGGAAGGGCCGCAGCCCACGCACACGCTGACCAGCTACTACCGGCCCGAGCATGTGGAGGGGACACGGATTGTCGATCCCACACCAGGGCCCGCCGGCCGCGGCGGCGGCTTCCGCGTGCTCTATGACGCGGGCTACGAGATCGACCACATGAAGGAGGAGATCAGCGCCCGCATGCCCACTCCAGAGGAGGCCGACAAGCTCAAGCTGCCTCCAGGGGAGCCTGTGGTTGAGTTGCACCGCACGACGTACACCGCGGACGGGACGGTGGTTGAGTTCGCCATCGGTGTGCACGCCGCATCGCGGTTCGCCTGGGAATACGACTTCCAGGTGCCCGACTCGGCCCGGGAGGGAGACGACCAGAGGTGACTTCGGCTCGGGTACGAACGGATGCCCACCACCTGTGGACCTACCTGCGCATGAACCACGACCCGCGGCCGTGCTCCGTCATCATGGGACTCGGCAGTCATGACCTCGGAGTGGCGGACACCGCGGCTGATCTCTACCTGCGCGGCATGGGTCCCTGGGTGCTCTTCACCGGGGCAACCAGCCCAACATCCCGTGCCGACATGCCTCGCGGGGAAGCCGTTCACTACCGCGAGCGGGCGCTTCAGCTCGGCGTTCCGGATTCGGTGATCCTGGTCGAGCCGAAGGCCCGAAACACCGGGGAGAACATCAGCCTCAGCCGGTCCGTGCTGGAAGGTGCGCGGATCCCTGTGTCCTCGGTGCTGCTGGTCAGCAAGCCATACGAGGAACGGCGGGCCTTCGCCACCGCGCGCAAGGTGTGGCCATCCGTCGAAGTCGTTTGTGCGTCTTCGCCGGCGGACTTCCCCGCGTACGTGGCGTCCATTGGCGATGAGCGGCGCGTCATCGACATGATGGTGGGAGCGATGCAGCGGCTCCTGATCTATCCGGACCAGGGCCTCACCATCCATCAGGACGTGCCGGACGATGTCCGAGCAGCGTACGAACGCCTTCGTGCTGATGGCTTCACCAGCCGTCTCGTGCCGGATTCTGCCCCTGCCCACGGGTCTGGCTGAGCTTTTGGAGGCACCAGTGTCGGCCCCTCGCTCCCGAGTGAGGGGCCGGTGTCGTCTTAGCCGAGAACTGAAGGAGGCTCCCCCTCCTCTGCGGAGACTGTTTGCGGTGGTGCAGACTCCTCGGTACCAATCAAATCATCGGGGATGCGAGTAATCCTTACAGTTCCTAGCGGCCAAGAGCGACCGGGGGGTTTCCTTCTCCAGCGAATGTGTGGGAGATGATTCGATAGCCCGAAGATAGAGATTGCTACGATGACAGCAAGAAGGAGGATCACATACCCTATCCAAGTTCCTTGATCCCCTCTTTCGGCTAGATATCGAAACGGTCTAGCCAGAGCACCGCTTGCACCTTGCTGCGGAACTTCTTTCGCAATATCGAGCGTATCTTTTACAGCCGGTAGCCCCATGAAAATTGTGGCGATCAAGGCGAGGGTTGCAAGGAAATTGGCCCTCCGTGAAGACCTGTTGGATTCGTCGGACGCGGCAAGCTGCTGAAGCTGATCCAAGCTTTCGAGGGCGTGGTTGTAGTACTTGTCGACCTTCCATTCGCTAAGCAGTGCGTCGATCATGTCTATTGCGGTCCCGTACGTCACCGAAGAGTATCGGTACTCTTGCAATCCAAATATAGCCTCCCGTTGGATTGATCGGATGTCCCGACTTTTGATGAGTGCGCCATTGATTCTTTGTGCGAGGGTGCGTATTTGCCAGTATTGGAGAAGTGCCGCCTCAAGTACTATGAGGCGCTGTAGATGCTTTGCGAATTCTCCCGGCGGTGCACCGGGCCACCGAATCTCCAGTGCCGATGCCATGTTGGCAAAGAATGAAGTATCCCTCATGAGGGATGTATCTTCAGGGACTATGGCGGAAACTGCATTCTCCCGGGCTCGACGTATGTCGAGCGACCTCGCCAGAACTCTATTTAGATCCTGGCGATGGCGAGTCATGAACTCATCTTTGGATGAACAGCATGATAGCTCGTCGATGAATGTCGCAGGATAGCAGATGAATTCGCCAACCTCTTCAAATCTTCCGGCTTTGGCAATTGCCGATCGATATACGTCGAAAAGTCCAGTAATGCTATCCGGCTCAGGGAAGTCAATCTTCCGCCAGCGCGTACCGGCTTCCATCTCCCCATCCCACGATCCAGCCAGTCGGCGCCTCCAATTATGAGGAACACCAGACAGCACGGGCTCCGCAACCTTCACTGCCGATATGTCAGGTGAGACGCCGAAGCAGAGATCCCGGTAGGCTTCCACGGTGAGATGCTCCGGCAGTGGAAGGACGAAAACAAGTTGCATCACACCCGACGCGTGCAGCAGCAACAGAACGTTAACGAATCTGGACTCCGACTCGTCCTCTGGGCCCCTGGTCGATCCTCCATTCATGATATTCAACCAAATATGGGAACCCTTTAGACTTAGTCGCAAGTAGGGTTCCGAGTCCAAGTAAGAAGGACGAAGGAGATCTCTCTCTATCTCCATCTGAATTGCATTCGGCATCTGGGCCTCGGCGACCGATCGCTCTATGAAATCTGCATTCTCGTGAAGGATCCTTCGGATCGTTCGCCTTCTACTTGATCGAGGAAGGGATCCTCCTGCCGAACGTCGGCCGAATTTCCAGGCCAACCTCGTTGACTGAGTGGGATGACGAAGTATCCAAGAAAGCAGCCTGCCGCGCAGTATGGCTTCGTTAGCCCCCGTAAGGGCGTAGTTAAGTTTCAGCAACTGTTCCAATGAGCGGAATCTTTGAGCCACCCGCACCTCTTCGTTGACGGGAGATGCAGATGTTTCAGCGATTTCAGATGAAAGCAAGCGATCTGCGACTCTATTTACATCCAATGGTCGAGTTGCGCTGAACGAGTAGATGAAGTAAATGGTGCCGGCGTCAAACACCATCGCGTGGTTGGCAGGGCCCTCGCTGCTCAAGACGATCACTCCTCGCTAGCGGAACTTGTGGAGCAAGTATGGTGGTTTGGACCGAGATAGGTGCCAGTTTGGTCAAACTTGGAGGCAACCGCTGGCGCCGACGCCGTGTGCCTGGCACCGGGCTTGCGGACTGCACTGATGCCCGCTTGGTCTCAGTCGTGGTCTCGGTCGCGCGATGATCCGCCTTGGTCCGGGGTCGTCTAAGCATGTCCACTCAGGGGGTTGAACTGGCTAAATGGACGTCGATGGGCAGGAGCGGACCAAGATTGGACAACTCGTAATGCGTGGGTCCCGCACTCAAATCCCGAGGACGGCCCTATGGCGGCGGGCCCGGGCTGCTGGTCCGCAGGGATGCCTGACAGCTTTCATGATCATCCCCCCTTTGTCCCCCAAGCGGGCATCTCTGACAGATATCGCCTGGTCAGGGCGCGTGAAACTGGTTCACTGTAAATCCGTCGGCTTTGCCTACCGTGGTTCGAATCCACGTGCCGCCACATCCCTAGAAGGGCCCCTGACCTGCGCGTATGCGGGTGAGGGGCCCTTCTGGTTTTGCTGGCGTATGGGGGGCGTCGTATGAGCAGAAGACGGTACGTCGCGCGAGGCGTGGTCGGCGGGTACCGCATCTGGGACAACAAGGTTCGGCGCTGGTGGGGCGATCTGTACGAACTCTGCCCCGACGACCTCCTGACCGAGCTGAACGGCAGCGCCGACTCCGGCAGGATCGCCATCCTCATGAAGCGGTACCGGGGGTTGAAGCGCTGAGCTGTCATCCTGGCCGGACAGCCGGCGCGGAAGGGGCTCGTTGGATGTCCCGTGCCCGCTGATGGGCACAGGACGGGCACGGGTATGGGGACGGTCGTCAGGGGTGAGGAGCCCATTGGGGGCTGAGGGCGATGGAGGTGAGTTGGGGGAGGGGCAGGGCCGGGTGAGGGCGGGTGATGGGGCCGTCCGGGGAGTAGGAGTTGGCTTCGGTGACGCTGACCCGGCGGCCGTCGGGGTGGAGGGTGTCCACTGTCCAGACCGAGGTGCCCGAGTCGGAGCGGGTTTTGTAGGCCAGGACCTCGGTGCCATCGGGGAGTTGGTGGGCCGTGCAGGACGTGGTGTGGCGGGCGGCGCAGGTCATGTCGTTGTGCAGCATGGCGCCCATGTTGTACTGGGCGGTCACGGCGACCTCGTTCTTGCCGTGGCCGTCGTCGTAGACCACCTCCGCCGAGCTGGTGCCGGCGTTGAGGTCGGACAGGGTGCCGCTCTTCGGCAGAAGTGCGAGCAGGGCGGAGCGCATTCGATTTGCGGGCGGGCCGGCCACGGGGGATACGGGGTGCCTGGTCTCAGGGGCGGGGGTGGGGATCGAGCCCAGCGCCCTACGCCACGCCGGGCTCGTGGCGATCGACGCCAACTGGTCGATGGGCACGACCGGGATCGCCTCGTTGTTCGGCGACCTGTCCTCGGGGCCGCCGCCGTACTCCTCGATGATCAGTTCCGCGCCGTCCTTGGTGTCGAGGATCGCGGACCACACCCGTTGTCCGGTATTCACGGTCGGGCGGACGCGCGACTGGATGGTGGTCAGCGTCGAACCGCCGGGCAGCGTCGTGGTCCGGCATACGTCGTAGGGACGATCCTCGATCGGCAGGCACTGCCCCCGGGCCTGCTGGTCTCTCGGAATGCCGGGGGTCAGCCGACGCAGCCAGAGCCGGATGCCGGAAGTGCCGCGGCTGTCGGTGTACGTGATCTCCGCCGTACGGTAGCCCGGCATGTCCGGCGCGGGTTCGCCGCTGATCCGGCCGGGCGGCAGCAGGCCCTTCAACGTCTCGATCAGTTCGTGCGGGGCGCCCGGCGGGCCGGAGGCGGCCACCCGGGTCTTCCCGTCGTGCCCGTCGAGTGCGCCGCCTGCGACCAGCGACGTACCGACCGCGAGAAGGGTCAGCGCCGCAGCGGCGCCGGCCTGCGCGGTACGGGCCCGCCGCTGCCGCGTGCGGTGGCGCTGCGCACCAGGTCCGCGGCGGGCGGCGGAAACTCGTCGGCGGCCAGGCGCAGGGCGTCCGGCAAGCGGTCTTCGAACTGCTGGTCTGTGGACATGGCTGAGCTCCATTCGTAGGGGGTGGTGGCGAAGGACTGCCGGATCGCCGCACCGGGTCCTGGCGGTACGGCGCGGCTCCGCGGCCCTACCGCGAAAGATCGGTGAACTGCTCGCCGAGCAGCCCGCGCAGCCGCTGCAGCGCCCGCATGCACTGGCCGCGTACCGCCTCCGGCGAGAGGTGCATGATCTGCGCGGTCTCCTCGACCGAGCGGTCCTCCCAGTAGCGGAGCACCAGCTCCGCCCGGTCCTTGGCCGACATCCGGGCCAGCGCCTCCAGGAGCGTCAGCCGTAACGCGGTGTCCTCCGCCGGCCCGGCCGCTTCCGGCAGCCGGTCGGTCGGGTACTCGTCCGAGCTGCGCCGCCGACGCCGCGAGAGGAACGTGCGGACCAGCACCGTGTTCGCGTACGCCACCGGTGCTTCGGTGCGGTTGATCCGCCACCAGGACCGGTACACCTTGGCGAGCGTCTCCTGCACCAGGTCCTCGGCCAGGTGCCAGTCCCCGGTCAGCAGGCATGCGGTCCGGAACAGAGGGCGGCTGCGCGCCGTGGCGAACTCCACGTAGTCCGCTGGTGGTTCCCGCATGGGCGATCCCTTTCCGAGGCCGACTGTCACCCATTCACACGCGATGGGGACGCGACCGCGTTAGGGGCCCGGAGAAAGTTCCCGCTGGACCGACACGAGTACGTCGTGGCGCTCGGCGGTGTCGGTGCGGATGGGGATGCGGGTGTCCCCGCCGTTGAGCGTCAGCCGTCCGAGCGAAGGACTGGCCGAGGACGGTGACGCGGTCGGCCGCCCTTTCGGCCCGAAGCGTCCGGGATCAGCCCTGCCGGGTCCCGGCTGTCGTGGAGGCCACGACGGCGCCCGATACGGTCGGACGGCAGGCCGAGAACGCGGTGCGGCCCTTTGGCGCCCCCCCACCCCTCCGCCCGGGCAGCGGCATCGGCCACCCTCGTTGTCCACAGGCTGTGGACAACCGCTGTGGGGCTGTGGGGATTACGAACCCGCCACCTTGCGCACCGCGTCCGGCACCGCGGTCGGGCCGGAGATGAGTTCGAGGGTGAGGCCGGCGGTGGCGGGGGTGGAGAGGAGGGCGGCGAGGACGGTGGCCACGTCCTCGCGGGGGACGGAGCCGCGGCCCGTGGAGGTGGGGGAGAGGGTGACCGAGCCGGTGCCCGGGTCGTTCGTCAAGGCGCCGGGGCGCAGGATCGTCCAATCGAGGGAAGGGCGAGCGCGGATGTCGTCGTCGGCCTGGCCCTTGGCGCGCAGGTAGGCGGTGAAGACCGGGTCCGGGCCGGTGGCCCGCGCGTCCGCGCCCATGGACGAGACAACGAGGAAGCGGCGTACGCCGGCGCGTTCGGCCGCGTCCGCCAGGAGGACGGCCGCTGCGTAGTCCACGGTCTGTTTGCGCGCCGCCCCGCTGCCCGGGCCCGCGCCCGCCGCGAACACGGCCGCGTCCGCGCCCGTCAGCACCGCCGCCACGTCCTCCACGCTCGCCGACTCCAGGTCCAGGACGGCCGGTTCGCCGCCCACCGCCCGCAGGTCGTCGGCCTGGGACGGGTCCCGGATCAGGCCCACCGCGCTGTCCCCGCGTTCCGCGAGCTGCCGTTGCAGCCGCAGCGCGATCTGTCCGTGTCCACCCGCGATCACCGTTCGCATGGGGCGACGTTACGCCTCCCGGTGCGCCTGCCGCGGGAGGCCGGGACCGGTGTCGCCCGCGGCGTCCCCGGCATCGGACGCTGTTCCGTACGACGTCGGTCCGTAGGCCCCGGGCCCGTAGGAACCGTGACCGTCGCTGAACTCCCGTACCGCGCTGGTCCGCGACACCACCCTGCCGCGATGGATGACGATCCTGCTGTACCCCAGCGACAGCACCCCCGCCACCGTCTCCCCGCGCACCGCCAGCAGTTCCGCCGGGAAACCGGCCTCGACCCGCACCTCCGGCAGCCCGAGAACGGCCCGCGCCTGTGTGCTGACCGTCTCGTACGACCGCGTGGCGTCGCACTCGCCGTGCGTGGCCAGCAGGAAAGCCGCCTCCAGCGGATCGCCCCGGCCCACCGGATTGGCCAGGTCACCGAGCGCGCCGCTGCCCGCGGTCACCCGCACGCCCGCCGTGCGCAGCAGCCGTACGGGAGCCACGCCCCCGCGTTCCAGCACCGCGCAACCGCCCTGCGGCAGCGCCGCCACCGACACCCCGGCAGCGGCCAGCCGTTCCGCCGTACGCGCCGCCTCGTGCGCGGACAGCGCGCCCAGGCCGTGACACGGACCGAGGGTGACGCCCGGGCGCAGCCCACCCGCCATCGCGGCCAGCCGGGCCAGCCGGGCCGGGTCCGACGCGGCGGTGTGCAGGTCCACCGGCGCGCCGAACTCCGCGGCCAGGGACAGCACGGCCTCCGCGTACCCGCTCGGATCGGGGTCCAGGTCCGGGCAGCCGCCGGCCACCGACGCGCCCATCTTGAGCGCGTCACGGGCCATCGCCAGCCCCTCGGCGCCGGCCACGCCCGTGAGCAGCCGCGGGACCGCCACCGCCTGGACGTCGACCAGGCCGCGCAGCGCGTTCCGGGCCTGGAGCACCGCCTCCAGCGCGCGCAGGCCCTGGACGTCGCCGATCCGTACGTGGGTCCGCAGGGCGGTGGCGCCGTGGCCGAGCTGGAGCAGGGCCGCCTCGGTGGCGCGGCGCTGGATCTCCCGGGCGCCGGCGGGCGGCGGGCCGTCCGCGGTCAGCGCCAGGTCCAGGTGGGCGTGCGGTTCGGCGGGGGCCGGCAGCAGCAGATAGCCGTTCAGGTCGATCCGGGTACGGTCGGCCGGACGGCCGGACTCCACGGCGAGACTGCCCGCGGTGCCGACCGCCTCGATTCGGGGGCCGCTCAGGCGTACGTCCACCGTGCGGCCGTCGGTCAGGCGGGCACCGCTGAGCAGCAGGGTGCCGCTGTCCGGAGGCGCGGTGCGACTCGGGATCTCGTGCGGGCTCACGCGAACCGAGCGTACGGGCCGGCGCCGCCCCCGCCGCGGAGCAACGGTTTGTATGACCGGTGCGTTTTCCCGTCTTTCGGTCCCGACGCGGGTCCTGATGCGGGTCCTGATGCCGGGTCCTGACGCCGGGCCCGACACCGGCACCGACACCGAACGAGGGGGCCGGGGCAGGGCGTCGGCGCGGGCTCGACCACGCTCCGTGCACACCCACCGGCCGGGCCCCGCGGGACCGGCGCCCGCGGGGCGGCGGGAGGTCCGATCTGCCCGGGGGATACGGATTTCACGTATCGCTGCGGACCGTGTAATGTCTTCCTCGCTCGCCCCAATAGCTCAGTCGGTAGAGCGTCTCCATGGTAAGGAGAAGGTCTACGGTTCGATTCCGTATTGGGGCTCGGATGGATCGGCCCCCCGCCATCACAGCGGTGGGCGGGGGCCTGTTCATCGAAGCGGCGTAGCTCAGTCGGTAGAGCAAGCGGCTCATAATCGCTGTGTCACCGGTTCAAGTCCGGTCGCCGCTACACTCCGTAGCCGATTGCGGGTTCGCTCCCTCGGTCGGCTACTATTCCTGTGTTTATTACGCCCGTACACCCGTTCGTCAAGGAGCACTCACGTGGCCGCCACCGACGTCCGCCCGAAGATCACGCTGGCCTGCGTGGAGTGCAAGGAGCGGAACTACATCACCAAGAAGAACCGGCGCAACGACCCGGATCGTCTTGAGCTGAAGAAGCACTGCCCGCGCTGCAACCGGCACACCGCGCACCGCGAAACCCGCTGACGAGGCTCTGCCCGTCCGCGGTCCGCGTCGTCGCGGCCGCCCCGCTCGCAGCGGGCCGCAGGCCACGACCGCATCCGTTTCACCGCGAGGCCGTTCCCGACATGCGCCGGGGACGGCCTTGCGGCGTATCACCGCCCGCGGTCCGGTAGGCGGCCCCGCCGCGCCCGGCCGCACCCAGCTTCCTCCTGCTTCTCCCTACCGCTTCGTCCCGCGCAGCACGTACCCCGGTCGTCCGGCGTACACGACGTGTACGCGTCGGCGCGGAACCGTGGCGGACCGTACCGGAGACCGGACAACCGCACCGGAGGTGCCGATGGCCCTTGACCAGTCCCTCGTCGGGCGCAGTTATCCGCCCACCACGCCCTATGAGGTGGGCCGGGAGAAGATCCGCGAATTCGCCGAGGCGGTCGGGGACCGGAATCCGGCGTACACCGACCCGGACGCGGCCAAGGCACTGGGGCACCCGGACGTGATCGCGCCGCCCACCTTCGCCTTCGCCATCACGTACAAGGCGGCGGAAGTCGTGATCACCGACCCCGAACTCGGGCTCGACTACAGCCGGGTGGTGCACGGCGACCAGCGCTTCACCTACTCCCGGCCGCTGCGGGCCGGCGACCGGCTCACCGTCACCTCCACCATCGAGGCGATCAAGTCGCTGGCCGGCAACGAGGTGCTGGACATCCGGGGCGAGGTGTACGACGAGACCGGCGAGCACGTGGTCACCGCCCTCACCAAGCTGGTCGCCCGCGCGGCGGACCCCAAGGAGTCCGAGGAGGCCGACCAGGCGGAGAAGGCGGAGAAGCCGGAGAAGGTTCAGGCCACCGGAGGCGAGGCGTAATGGCGGCGAGCATCGCGTACGAGGACGTCGAGGTCGGCACCGAACTGCCCGCGCAGGTCTTCCCGGTGGAGCGGGCGACCCTGGTGCGGTACGCCGGCGCGTCCGGCGACTTCAACCCGATTCACTGGAACGAGCGATTCGCCCGCGAGGTCGGCCTGCCCGACGTGATCGCGCACGGCATGTTCACCATGGCCTCCGCGATCCGCGTCGTCACCGACTGGGCCGGTGACCCGGGTGCCGTGGTCGAGTACGGGGTGCGGTTCACCAAGCCCGTGGTCGTCCCCGACGACGGCCAGGGCGCCGTGATCGAGGTCGGCGCCAAGGTCGCGGCCAAGCTCGACGACAACCTGGTCCGCGTCGACCTGATGGCCACCTCCGCCGGCCAGAAGATCCTCGGCATGGCCCGCGCGGTGGTCCGCCTGCCCTGAGGCCGACCCGACGGCGCGGCGGCCCGGCGGCCCGACGCCCCGGCGCTTCAGCACCTCCCGCCCGCACCCCGGACGCATCCCGGGGTGCGGGTTTCTCCGTTCCTGGCCTGGTCCCGGAGTGACCTTGACATGCATAGTGATGAGTCAATAACTTGCGTGTCATGGTCAGGATGAGCGCAGACGAGCGGCGGGAGAGTGCCATCCGCGCCGCGCTGAGCGAGTTCGCCCACGGGGGGTACAGCGGGACGACCACCGAGTCGATCGCGCGCCGGGTGGGGGTGTCGCAGCCGTACCTGTTCCGGCTGTTCCCCAACAAGCAGGCCATCTTCCTGGCCGCCGCGGAACGATGTCTGGAGCAGACCCGGCAGGTGTTCGAGGACGCCACCGCCGGACTGCCGCCGGAGGAGAAGCTGACGGCGATGGCCCGGGCGTACCAGAGGATGCTGCACGAGGACCGCGAGCCGCTGCTGATGCAGATGCAGATGTACGCCGCCGTGGCCGCCGCGGAGGCGACGGGGGACCACGAGTTCGGCACGGCGATCCGCAAGGGCTGGGAGGAGCTGTGGGACACCGTCCTGCTGGAGCTCGGCGGTGACGACGGCGAGGCCACGGAGTTCCTCGCGTACGGGATGCTGATCAACACCCTCGTCTCGCTGGGCTTCCCGGCCGGCCACCGGCTGTGGCAGGGCATCTACGAGGGCGCCCGCCCGAAGTAGCCCGCCGGGGTCGTCGCGCGCCCGGAAGTTAAGGTGACTGCGTGCACGTGACGACGAACGGACCGCTGGCCCCCCTGACCACCTTCCGGCTCGGCGGACCCGCCGACCGTCTGGTGACGGTGACCACCGACGAGGAACTCGTCGCGACGGTCCGTGACGCCGACCACCGCGGCGAGCCGGTGCTGCTCGTCGGCGGCGGCAGCAACCTGGTGATCGGCGACGAGGGCTTCGCCGGCACCGCGGTACGGATCGCCACCCGCGGGGTGGACCTGCGCGGCACCCGGCTGGAACTGGCCGCGGGCGAGGTGTGGACGGACGCCGTCGCCGAGACCGTACGGGCCGGCCTGGCCGGCGTCGAGTGCCTGGCCGGCATCCCCGGCTCGGCCGGCGCCACACCCATCCAGAACGTCGGGGCGTACGGCCAGGAAGTGGCCGGCACGATCACCGAGGTCGTCGCCTACGACCGGCGGGCCGGCGAGGTGGTGACGCTGGACAACGCCGCCTGCGCCTTCACCTACCGCGGCAGCCGCTTCAAGGCGGACCCGGCGCGCTACGTCGTGCTGCGGGTGCGGTTCGGGCTGGAGGACGCCGGCGGGCTGTCCGGGCCCGTGAAATACGCCGAGACCGCCCGCGCGCTGGGCGTCGAGCCCGGCGACCGCGTACCGCTCGCCAAGGCCCGCGAGACCGTACTGGCGCTGCGAGCCGGCAAGGGCATGGTGCTCGACCCTGCCGACCACGACACCTGGTCGGCCGGCTCCTTCTTCACCAACCCGGTGCTGGACGCTGCCGCGTACGCCGCCTTCCTCGCCCGGGCGCGCGAGCGGCTCGGCCCGGACGTGGCGCCCCCCGCCTACCCGGACGGCGAGAACCGCACGAAGACGTCTGCCGCCTGGCTCATCGACAAGGCCGGCTTCACCAAGGGGTACGGCTCCGGGCCGGCCCGCATCTCCACCAAGCACACCCTCGCCCTGACCAATCGGGGTACGGCCACCACCTCCGACCTGCTGGCGCTCGCCCGGGAAGTACGGGACGGGGTCCGCGAGGCGTTCGGGGTGACCCTGGTCAACGAGCCGGTGATGGTGGGGGTCAGCCTCTAGGGCGAAGGGTTCGCCGGGAGCGCCCCTTTAGGTACTCCGGGCGAACCCCCGACCGTTCAGGCCACCCACTCGTCGATGCCCGCCAGCAGGCGATCCCGTACCGCGGCCGGGGCGCGGGAGCCCCGCACCGACTGCCGGGCGAGTTCGGCGAGTTCCTCGTCGGTGAAGCAATGGGTGTCCCGAGCGATCCCGTACTGCGCCGCCAGGCGGGAGCCGAAGAGGAGGGGGTCGTCCGCGCCGAGGGCGAGGGGGACGCCGGCGTCGAAGAGGGTGCGCAGGGGGACCTCCTCGGGCTTGTCGTAGACGCCGAGGGCGACGTTGGAGGCGGGGCAGACCTCGCAGGTGACGCCCTTGTCGGCGAGCCGGCGCAGGAGCCGGGGGTCCTCGGCGGCCCGCACTCCGTGGCCGATCCGCTGCGCGTGCAGGTCGTCCAGGCAGTCGCGGACGCTGGCCGGGCCGGAGAGTTCGCCGCCGTGCGGGGCGGCCAGCAGGCCCCCTTCACGGGCGATGGCGAAGGCCCGGTCGAAGTCGCGGGCCAGACCGCGGCGTTCGTCGTTGGACAGCCCGAAGCCGACGACCCCTTGGTCCTGGTAGCGGACCGCGAGTCGGGCCAGGGTACGGGCGTCCAGGGGGTGCTTCATGCGGTTGGCGGCCACGATCACCGCCATGCCCACCCCGGTGTCGCGGGAGGCGGTCCGCACAGCATCGAGGATGATCTCCATGGTGGGGATCAGCCCGCCCAGCCGGGGCGCGTACGAGGTGGGGTCGACCTGGATCTCCAGCCAGCCGGAGCCGTCCTGGGCATCCTCCTCGGCGGCCTCGCGGACCAGCCGCTGGATGTCCTCCGGGGTGCGCAGGCACGAGCGGGCGATGTCGTACAGCCGCTGGAAGCGGAACCAGCCGCGCTCGTCGGTGGCGCGCAGGCTCGGCGGCCGGCCCGAGGTCAGCGCCTCGGGCAGGTGGACCCCGTGCCGGTCGGCCAGTTCCAGCAGGGTGGCGGGCCGCATCGACCCGGTGAAGTGCAGATGCAGATGTGCCTTGGGCAGGCGCCGGATGTCCCGGGCCCGCGGGGGTGCCTCGCGTGCCATTTACTGATCCTGCTGTACGACGGCCCCCGCCCGGTAGCGCTTTCACCGAACGGGGGCTTGACCGAACTGCTGTGGGTGGGATGTACAGGTCGAGGGTACGGGCGCCGGGCGCCCGCCGTACGGCCCCGGTCAGGCAGACGTCAGTGGGATGCCTCACCCAGCAGCTTCTGCAGCCGGGAGACGCCCTCGGCCAGGTCCTCGTCGCCCAGCGCGTAGGAAAGCCGCAGGTAGCCGGGGGTGCCGAAGGCCTCACCGGGGACCACCGCGACCTCGGCCTCGTCCAGGATCAGGGCGGCCAGTTCCATGGAGGTCTGCGGGCGCTTGCCGCGGATCTCCTTGCCGAGCAGCGCCTTGACCGACGGGTAGGCGTAAAAGGCGCCCTCGGGAGTGGGGCACAGCACACCGTCGATCTCGTTGAGCATCCGCACGATGGTGCGGCGGCGCCGGTCGAAGGCGGTACGCATCGCCGCGACCGCCTCCAGGCTGCCGGAGACCGCGGCGAGGGCGGCGGCCTGCGAGACGTTCGCCACATTGGAGGTGGCGTGCGACTGGAGGTTGGTGGCGGCCTTGACCACGTCCTGGGGGCCGACGATCCACCCGACCCGCCAGCCGGTCATGGCGTACGTCTTGGCCACGCCGTTGACGACGACGCACTTGTCGCGCAGCTCGGGGACGATCGCCGGCAGCGAGGTGAAGGCGGCGTCGCCGTACACCAGGTGCTCGTAGATCTCGTCGGTGAGCACCCACAGGCCGTGCTCGACGGCCCAGCGGCCGATCGCCTCGGACTCGGCCTCGCTGTAGACCGCGCCGGTCGGGTTGGACGGCGAGACGAACAGCAGCACCTTGGTGCGCTCGGTGCGGGCCGCCTCCAACTGCTCCACGGAGACCCGGTAGCCGGTCGTCTCGTCCGCGACGACCTCCACCGGGACGCCGCCGGCGAGCCGGATCGACTCGGGGTACGTGGTCCAGTACGGCGCGGGCACGATGACCTCGTCACCCGGGTCCAGGATGGCGGCGAACGCCTCGTAGATGGCCTGCTTGCCGCCGTTGGTGACCAGCACCTGCGAGGCGTCCACCTCGTAGCCGGAGTCGCGCAGGGTCTTGGCGGCGATGGCGGCCTTCAGCTCGGGGAGGCCGCCGGCCGGGGTGTAGCGGTGGAACCGGGTCGTGCGGCACGCCTCGACCGCGGCCTCGACGATGTAGTCGGGCGTGGGGAAGTCGGGCTCGCCGGCGCCGAAGCCGATGACCGGGCGCCCGGCGGCCTTGAGGGCCTTGGCCTTGGCGTCGACGGCCAGGGTGGCCGACTCGGAGATCGACCCGACGCGGGCGGACACCCGCCGCTGGGTCGGTGACGTGACGGAGGGGGTTGCTGCGCTCATGACTGCATGCTCCCAGACCTCGCGGACCCCCGGCACCGCGGTTTCCGGAACCGCCGCGGACGGTCCTCGGCCGGAGGTCGTGGCAGAGGTCGTGGCAGAGGTCGCGGCAATTGGCGGCGCAAGGCGTTCGACGGGGGGCCGTTGCTCACGTACACTCATCGGTCGGTGGCCCTCCCAACCGCAGCTCCTGCTGTACGTTGGGGGAGTCGGCATAGGGTCGTAGCTCAATTGGTAGAGCACTGGTCTCCAAAACCAGTGGTTGGGGGTTCAAGTCCCTCCGGCCCTGCTCCACACGTCCAATGGTGGATGTGGGTAGGTAAGCACTCGCCGTACCGCGCGACGGGCGCGGCATGGCCACGACCGGAGTCAGGTGAGGACGAGTGACTGAGATCACGGACTCCATCGACGTCCCTGAGCCGGGAACGACTCAGGACCCGGAGACCGAGAAGAAGCCCCGCCGAGGTGGCAAGCGCGGCAAGAAGGGCCCGCTCGGGCGTCTTGCCCTTTTCTACCGCCAGATTGTCGCGGAGCTGCGCAAGGTTGTCTGGCCGAGCCGGAACGACCTCATTACCTACACCACTGTGGTGATCGTGTTCGTGGTGGCGGTCATTGCGTTCGTGAGTCTGGTTGACTGGGGATTCTCAAGGCTTGTTTCCTCCGTCTTCGGCTGATCCGCGGTGAGCGGCGCCGAAGGCGGCGCCACCGTTTGTTCCACCTCTGAAGTCAGGAAGAAGCAGCACCGTGTCTGACCCGAACGTGTACGACGCCGATGCCGCCGACGAGTCCGTGCGTGACGCGCGGGACGAACACGACGACGACACCGCGCTCGACATCGTGGATGCGGCCGACGGCGACGTCGACGAGGCCGAGGCTGCCGACCTCGCGGCCGGTGAGCCGGCCGAGAGCGCGGCGGTGCACGCCGACGACGACGACGTCGCGCAGGGGGACGACGAGGGCGACGAGGGGGAGCAGGAAGGCGCCGTCGCGGCCGAGGCCGTGGACCCGGTGGCTGCTTTCCGCGACGAGCTGCGGTCTCTGCCCGGCGAGTGGTACGTGATCCACACGTACGCCGGCTACGAGAACCGGGTGAAGTCCAACCTGGAGCAGCGGGCCGTCTCGCTGAACGTCGAGGAGTACATCTACCAGGCCGAGGTGCCCCAGGAAGAGGTCGTCCAGATCAAGAACGGCGACCGCAAGACGATCCGGCAGAACAAGCTGCCCGGATACGTCCTGGTGCGCATGGACCTGACCAACGAGTCGTGGGGCGTGGTCCGCAACACGCCGGGCGTCACCGGCTTCGTCGGCAACGCGTACGACCCGTACCCGCTGACCCTGGACGAGATCGTCAAGATGCTCGCTCCCGAGGTCGAGGCCGCTGCCGAGGCCGCCGCGATCGCCGAGGGCACCGCGGTCCCCCGCAAGGTCGAGGTCCAGGTGCTGGACTTCGAGGTGGGCGACTCGGTCACCGTCACCGACGGTCCCTTCGCCACCCTCCAGGCCACGATCAACGAGATCAACCCGGACTCGAAGAAGGTCAAGGGCCTGGTCGAGATCTTCGGCCGCGAGACCCCGGTCGAGCTGAGCTTCGACCAGATCCAGAAGAACTAGGCTTCTCCGGAAGAACCAGGTTTTCCGGCCTTTCCGGTCGTCGAAAGGGCCCCCGGCCGACGGACATCCGTCGGTCGGGGGCCCTTTTCGTGCTGGTTCCGTTCGGGACGCGCTCAGCTGTTGGCGTTGAGGACGGGGTAGTAGCCGCTGGCGTGGCCGGTGGCGGTGGGGTGGTAGGACTCCCAGGTCGGGGAGATGACCAGGGAGTGCAGCCAGTCGTCGCCCGAGCAGAGCTCGTGGCCGTTGAAGGTGTTGCGCACGTCGCCGAAGGTGAAGCCGTGGGCGGCGGCGCGGGTGGCGATCACGTTGTCCAGGACGTCGGCGGCCTCGTCGATCTTGCGGTGCTTGGTGTCGCTGAGGCCGATGCAGAAGACGTTCAGGGTGTAGAGCCGCGGGTAGCCCAGGACGACCACCTTGGCGTTGGGCGCCTTGGCCCGGATCGCGTTGTACGTGGCGTCCAGCCGGCCCGGGAGGGTGTTCTGGGCGTAGCTCTCGGCCTGGTCGACCCGGTTCACGCAGGTGGTGTCGGAGCCGGTCACGCAGGTGGTGATGACGTCGGAGAAGCCCGCGTCGTTGCCGCCGATCGTGACCGAGACCAGGCCGGTGGACGCGCTGAGCGGGCCGAGCTGGCTGTTGGTCACGTCCGTGGTCACCGCGCCGGAGCACGCGGTGTCGGCGAACGAGGACGGCGAGTGGGCGTTCTTCCACAGGTAGGGGTACGCGCTGAAGCTGCGGTGGCAGTCGCCGCTGGCGCTGTCGTAGTTCCCCGCGCCGTTGCCGGCCGCGTACGAGTCCCCGAGCGCGACGTACGCGGTCCCGGCCGCATGCGCCGGACCGGTCAGGACCAGGCTGATCACCATCGCGAAGACCAGCGTGGCGAGGGCTGATAACGACTTGGTCAGTCTCACGGAACCTCCCTGGGCGGAAAGCTGGCTACCACTTGGTAGCAAGCGATCCGGCCCTAGGGGAAGTGTTCATGCCAAGAATTCTTCCCGCGTAGACCCGGGCTTTACGCGACCGGGGCCCGGGGGGCACCCTGCGGAGCGTCGAGCGGCACCGGCTATCGTGGTGGGCATGTCGGTGCCCGAACTGATCCGTATCGTCTCCCGCGACTCGCCCATGGCCCTGGCTCAGGTCGAGCGGGTGCGGGCCGAACTGGGCGCGCTGCACCCGGGTGTCCGCACCGAGGTCGTACCGGTGAAGACCACCGGCGACAAGTGGATGGGCGACCTGTCCAAGGTCGAGGGCAAGGGCGCGTTCACCAAGGAAGTGGACGCCGCGCTGCTGGCCGGCCACGCCGACCTCGCCGTGCACTGCGTCAAGGACGTGCCCGCCGACCGCCCGCTGCCGGCCGGCACCATGTTCGCCGCCTTCCTCAAGCGCGACGACATCCGCGACGCCCTGGTCCACCCCGGCGGCCTGCGCCTGGACCGGCTCCCGGCCGGCACCCGGATCGGCACCTCCTCGGTGCGCCGCAAGGCGCAACTCGCCGCGTCCTACCCGCACCTGGAGTGCGTGCCGATGCGCGGCAACGCCAACCGCCGGCTGGAAAAGCTCGCGGCCGGCGACGCCGACGCACTGCTGCTCGCGGTCTCCGGGCTGGAGCGGATCGGCCGTACCGACGCGATCACCGAGGTGCTCCCGCCCGAGACGATGATGCCGCCGATCGGGGCCGGCATCCTCGCCCTCCAGTGCCGCGAAGGGGATGACGACCTCATCGCGGCGGTCTCCGGCCTCGGCGACCCGGACACCCACCGCGAGGCGACCGCCGAGCGGATGTTCCTGCACGTCCTGCAGGGCCACTGCAACTCGCCGATCGCCGGCTACGCCCGCGCCGAGGGCAACGGCGAGCTCTCGCTGCGTGCCTCGGTGTTCACTCCCGACGGCAAGACCGTGCTCAACGCCCACGAGTGGGCCGGCCGGCTCGACCCGGCGACGCTGGGCACCTCGGTCGCGGTGGCGCTGCTGCGGCAGGGCGCGCGCGAGCTGATCGACGGCATCGCGCACTGACCGTACGGGGCCGTGCCCGTGGGAACCCGATTTAAGTTTCGGGTGGGTACCCATTAAAGTTGCCGGGTATGCCTGCGCGCAGGCATGGACAAATCACCAAGGACCCGGAGAGAGCACATGCCTCCCAAGAAGAAGAAGGTCACGGGGCTGATCAAGCTCCAGATCAACGCCGGTGCGGCCAACCCGGCCCCGCCGGTCGGCCCCGCGCTGGGTCAGCACGGCGTGAACATCATGGAATTCTGCAAGGCGTACAACGCGGCCACCGAGTCGCAGCGCGGCATGGTGATCCCGGTGGAGATCACGGTCTACGAGGACCGCACCTTCACCTTCATCACCAAGACTCCGCCGGCCGCCAAGCTGATCCTGAAGGCCGCGGGCGTGGACAAGGGCTCCGGCGAGCCGCACAAGACCAAGGTCGCCAAGCTCACCCGCGACCAGGTCCGCGAGATCGCCACCACCAAGCTCCCCGACCTGAACGCCAACGACCTGGACGCCGCCGAGAAGATCATCGCCGGCACCGCCCGCTCCATGGGCATCACGGTCGAGGGCTGACACCCGTACGCATTCCGCGCCCGACGGCGGCAGCTGCCGTACGGCGCACGTGGCAGGGCTGGCTCGGCCCGCACCACGACTCCACACCGACGATCACATGATCAGGAGCAGCACGTGAGCAAGCGCAGCAAGTCTCTCCGCGCTGCGGACAACCAGGTCGACCGGGAGCGTCTGTACGCGCCCCTGGAGGCCGTCCGCCTCGCCAAGAACACCGCGACCACCAAGTTCGACTCGACCGTCGAGGTCGCCTTCCGCCTGGGTGTCGACCCGCGCAAGGCCGACCAGATGGTCCGCGGCACCGTGAACCTTCCGCACGGCACCGGCAAGACCGCCCGGGTCCTGGTCTTCGCCACTGGTGACCGTGCCGCGGCAGCGGAGGCCGCCGGAGCCGACATCGTCGGCTCCGACGAGCTCATCGACGAGGTGGCCAAGGGCCGGCTGGACTTCGACGCCGTCGTCGCCACGCCGGACCTGATGGGCAAGGTCGGCCGGCTGGGCCGGGTGCTCGGCCCGCGCGGCCTGATGCCGAACCCGAAGACCGGCACCGTGACGCCCGACGTGGCCAAGGCGGTCACCGAGATCAAGGGCGGCAAGATCGAGTTCCGCGTCGACAAGCACTCGAACCTGCACTTCATCATCGGCAAGGTGTCCTTCGACGACGCCCAGCTCGTGGAGAACTACTCGGCGGCGCTCGAGGAGATCCTGCGGCTGAAGCCGTCCGCCGCCAAGGGCCGGTACCTGAAGAAGGCCGCCCTGTCCACCACCATGGGCCCCGGCATCCCGGTCGACCCCAACCGCACCCGCAACCTGATGGTCGAGGAGGACCCGGCGGCCGTCTGAGCCCCGGGCCCGGCCGCCCCGCGCGGCCTCGTACCCTCGCGCAGCACTGCACTGCGCACGACCAGCCGCCCCGCTCCCGGTCCGCCGGGTGCGGGGCGGTGTCGTACGCCCGCCGGCCCCGGCCCCAGGGGGCGATTTGCCCCGCGGGGACCGGGTCCCGTACTCTGCTCCGGTAGCCAGAGACCGCTGGTTGTCGTCGTGCCTTCGTCAGGGGGTGGGACGGCCGAAGGATCCGCCGAGTGCGGACGGCCTGCGCAGGTGACCGTGGAAGAACTCCGGAGGCACGTCGTGCTTCCGTCGAGTCACGCCCCGTGCGCCTGCGCCGGGGCGTTTGTCGTGTGAGGAACCTCCTTCGCCCACCGGGCGGTCCGTATTCACCCGGAATCCACCCCGGAAGGAGGCCGAGACTCATGGCGAGGCCCGACAAGGCCGGCGCAGTGGCCGAGTTGACGGACAAGTTCCGCGCATCGAACGCCGCCGTGCTGACCGAGTACCGCGGTCTCACCGTGGCGCAGCTCAAGACGCTGCGCCGTTCACTCGGTGAGAACGCCACGTACGCCGTGGTGAAGAACACGCTGACCAAGATCGCGGCCAACGAGGCCGGGATCAACACGATCGACGACCTGTTCGCGGGTCCGTCGGCCGTCGCCTTCGTCACCGGTGACCCGGTCGAGGCGGCGAAGGGTCTGCGTGACTTCGCCAAGGACAACCCCGCGCTGGTCATCAAGGGCGGTGTCCTCGACGGCAAGGCGATGTCCGCCGACGAGATCAAGCAGCTCGCGGACCTGGAGTCGCGCGAGGTCCTGCTGGCCAAGCTGGCCGGCGCCATGAAGGCCAAGCAGTCCCAGACTGCCGCGCTCTTCCAGGCGCTCCCGTCGAAGTTCGTCCGCACCGCGGAGGCGCTTCGGGCCAAGCTGGCCGAGCAGGAAGGTGCCGAGTAACCCGGCGCGCACATTGACCGTCGCCCACCCCGGGCGCGGTCGCCGCGGGCCCGATGTGTACGCCCGCTGACCTGTACATCCGGCACCAGCCGATCAGTGGAAGGACCGCCAGCATGGCGACCAAGCTCAACAAGGAAGACCTGCTCGCCCAGTTCGAGGAGATGACCCTTCTCGAGCTCGCCGACTTCGTGAAGGCGTTCGAGGAGAAGTTCGACGTCACCGCCGCCGCCCCGGTCGCGGTCGCCGCCGGTGCGGCCGTGGGCGGCCCGGCCGCCCCGGTCGAGGAGGAGAAGGACGAGTTCGACGTCATCCTCACCGGCGCGGGCGAGAAGAAGATCCAGGTCATCAAGGTCGTGCGCGAGCTGACCTCGCTCGGCCTGAAGGAGGCCAAGGACCTCGTGGACGGCGCCCCGAAGCCCGTCCTGGAGAAGGTCAACAAGGAGGCCGCGGACAAGGGCAAGGAGGCCCTCGAGGCCGCCGGCGCCTCGGTCGAGGTCAAGTAACACCTCGCACCACCCAGGCACCATCAGCAGGGCATCAGGGGGTCATCGGCTCCCCGCCCTGCCGCGGGGCGGCCACCCGAACGGGTGGCCGCCCCTGCTCGTTTTGGATCTCCACAAGGCCGGGGCCTTGACGGATGGCACGCAGCGCGCAATTCTCAGGACGGTTCGACACAGCGTCCCGGGTTGGATGCGGGTCCGATGCATGGATCGGTTCCGATGCGGGAATGCATGACGATGCAGCGTGACGGGTGCGGATCCGGTTCCAGCTCCGAGGGTGGCCGGAGGTCCGCGAGACAGAGCGAGGGGGCGACGATTCGGTACTCCGAATCACAGCTCTGGACATCAGTGGGCCAAGTGGCTACACTGACCCTTTGCGCTGCCTGTTAGCTGTCGCCTGGCCCGTCACCAGCGGCATGCCCACGTCTGAGCACCCGGGAGCAGCCCTTTCACCAGGGCGTTTCTCCTTCCGCTCAGGGGCGGACCGACCGGTACGCGCGTAGTGAGTCCGAGCCCTCGGAAGGACCCCCTCTTGGCCGCCTCGCGCAACGCCTCGACTGCCAATTCGAACAACGGCGCAAGCACCGCACCGCTGCGCATCTCCTTTGCGAAGATCCGTGAACCGCTCGAAGTTCCGAACCTCCTCGCGCTCCAGACCGAGAGCTTTGACTGGCTGCTCGGCAACGCCGCGTGGAAGGCCCGGGTCGAGGCGGCCCTGGACAGTGGGCAGGACGTCCCCCGGAAGTCCGGTCTGGAGGAGATCTTCGAGGAGATCTCCCCGATCGAGGACTTCAGCGGGTCGATGTCGCTCACTTTCCGCGACCACCGCTTCGAGCCGCCGAAGAACTCGCTGGACGAGTGCAAGGAGCGCGACTTCACCTACGGCGCCCCGCTCTTCGTCACCGCCGAGTTCACCAACAACGAGACCGGCGAGATCAAGTCCCAGACGGTCTTCATGGGCGACTTCCCCCTGATGACCAGCAAGGGCACCTTCTGCATCAACGGCACCGAGCGTGTCGTCGTCTCGCAGCTCGTGCGCTCGCCGGGTGTCTACTTCGACAGCCAGATCGACAAGACGTCGGACAAGGACATCTTCTCCGCCAAGATCATCCCGTCCCGGGGTGCCTGGCTGGAGATGGAGATCGACAAGCGCGACATGGTCGGTGTGCGCATCGACCGCAAGCGCAAGCAGTCGGTCACCGTGCTGCTCAAGGCGCTCGGCTGGAGCACCGAGCAGATCCTGGACGAGTTCGGCGACTACGAGTCGATGCGCGCCACCCTGGAGAAGGACCACACCCAGGGCCAGGACGACGCGCTGCTGGACATCTACCGCAAGCTGCGTCCGGGCGAGCCGCCGACCAAGGAGGCCGCCCAGACCCTGCTGGAGAACCTGTACTTCAACCCGAAGCGCTACGACCTTGCCAAGGTCGGCCGCTACAAGGTCAACAAGAAGCTGGGCAGCGACGCGCCGCTGGACGCGGGCGTGCTCACCACCGACGACATCATCGCCACGATCAAGTACCTGGTGAAGCTGCACGCCGGTGAGACCGAGACGCTCGGCGAGAACGGCCAGAGCATCGTGGTCGAGGTGGACGACATCGACCACTTCGGCAACCGCCGCCTGCGCAACGTCGGCGAGCTCATCCAGAACCAGGTCCGTACCGGCCTGGCCCGGATGGAGCGCGTGGTCCGGGAGCGGATGACGACCCAGGACGTCGAGGCGATCACGCCGCAGACCCTGATCAACATCCGGCCGGTCGTCGCCTCCATCAAGGAGTTCTTCGGCACCAGCCAGCTCTCCCAGTTCATGGACCAGACGAACCCGCTGTCCGGCCTGACCCACAAGCGCCGCCTGTCGGCGCTGGGCCCCGGCGGTCTGTCCCGTGAGCGGGCCGGCTTCGAGGTCCGTGACGTGCACCCGTCCCACTACGGCCGGATGTGCCCGATCGAGACCCCCGAAGGCCCGAACATCGGTCTGATCGGCTCGCTGGCGTCGTACGGCCGGGTCAACGCGTTCGGCTTCGTCGAGACCCCCTACCGCAAGGTGGTCGACGGCCAGGTCACCGACGACGTGGACTACCTGACCGCCGACGAGGAGGACCGCTTCGTCATCGCGCAGGCCAACGCGCCGCTGACCGACGAGCTGCGGTTCGCCGAGGGCCGCGTTCTGGTGCGCCGCCGTGGCGGCGAGGTCGACTACATCCCCGGCGACGACGTGGACTACATGGACGTCTCGCCGCGCCAGATGGTGTCGGTCGCGACCGCCATGATCCCGTTCCTGGAGCACGACGACGCCAACCGCGCGCTCATGGGATCGAACATGATGCGCCAGGCCGTGCCGCTGATCAAGGCGGAGGCGCCGCTGGTCGGCACCGGCATGGAGTACCGCTGCGCGGTCGACGCCGGCGACGTGATCAAGGCCGAGAAGGACGGCGTGGTCCAGGAGGTCAGCGCCGACTACGTCACGATCACCAACGACGACGGCACGTACACCACCTACCGGGTCGCCAAGTTCAGCCGCTCGAACCAGGGCACCTCCTTCAACCAGAAGGTGGTCGTGGACGAGGGCGCCCGCGTGGTGGCCGGCCAGGTGCTCGCCGACGGCCCGTCCACGGACGAGGGCGAGATGGCGCTCGGCAAGAACCTGCTGGTCGCGTTCATGCCGTGGGAGGGCCACAACTACGAGGACGCGATCATCCTCTCCCAGCGGCTGGTGCAGGACGACGTCCTGTCCTCGATCCACATCGAGGAGCACGAGGTCGACGCCCGTGACACCAAGCTGGGCCCCGAGGAGATCACCCGGGACATCCCGAACGTCTCCGAGGAGGTGCTGGCCGACCTCGACGAGCGCGGCATCATCCGGATCGGCGCCGACGTGGTGGCCGGCGACATCCTGGTCGGCAAGGTCACCCCGAAGGGCGAGACCGAGCTGACCCCGGAGGAGCGGCTGCTGCGCGCGATCTTCGGCGAGAAGGCCCGTGAGGTCCGCGACACCTCGCTGAAGGTGCCGCACGGCGAGACCGGCAAGGTCATCGGCGTGCGCGTCTTCGACCGCGAGGAGGGCGACGAGCTGCCGCCCGGCGTCAACCAGCTGGTGCGGGTCTACGTGGCCCAGAAGCGCAAGATCACCGACGGTGACAAGCTGGCCGGCCGGCACGGCAACAAGGGCGTCATCTCCAAGATCCTGCCCGTCGAGGACATGCCGTTCCTGGAGGACGGCACCCCGGTGGACATCATCCTCAACCCGCTGGGCGTCCCCTCCCGGATGAACCCCGGCCAGGTGCTGGAGATCCACCTCGGGTGGCTGGCCAAGCAGGGCTGGGACGTCAGCGGCATCGCCGAGGAGTGGGCCCGCCGGCTCGACGGCATCGGCGCCGGCCAGGTGGACCCGGACACCAACGTGGCCACCCCGGTCTTCGACGGTGCCCGCGAGGACGAGATCACCGGCCTGTTCCAGGCCACGGTGCCCAACCGGGACGGCGACCGCATGGTGCTGCCCTCCGGCAAGGCCCGGCTGTTCGACGGCCGCTCCGGTGAGCCGTTCCCGGACCCGATCTCGATCGGCTACATGTACATCCTCAAGCTGCACCACCTGGTGGACGACAAGCTGCACGCCCGCTCGACCGGCCCGTACTCGATGATCACCCAGCAGCCGCTGGGCGGTAAGGCGCAGTTCGGCGGGCAGCGCTTCGGCGAGATGGAGGTGTGGGCGCTGGAAGCGTACGGCGCCGCGTACGCGCTCCAGGAGCTGCTGACCATCAAGTCCGACGACGTTCTGGGCCGCGTGAAGGTCTACGAGGCCATCGTCAAGGGCGAGAACATCCCCGAGCCCGGCATTCCGGAGTCCTTCAAGGTCCTCATCAAGGAGATGCAGTCGCTCTGCCTCAACGTGGAGGTGCTGTCCTCGGACGGCATGTCCATCGAGATGCGGGACACCGACGAGGACGTGTTCCGTGCGGCGGAGGAGCTCGGTATCGACCTGTCCCGGCGCGAGCCGAGCAGCGTCGAAGAGGTCTGACGGGTGCTCCCCGGCGCCGATCCATGGCGCCGGGGGACCCCCACGGCCCCGTACAGACCACAACAGCCTGATATCTCGCTGACGCGAGGGGCACAACCCTGAGAGGGATTGACGACACAGTGCTCGACGTCAACTTCTTCGACGAGCTGCGGATCGGCCTGGCCACCGCGGACGACATCCGGACCTGGTCGCACGGTGAGGTCAAGAAGCCGGAGACCATCAACTACCGCACTCTGAAGCCGGAAAAGGACGGGCTCTTCTGCGAGAAGATCTTCGGCCCCACCCGGGACTGGGAGTGCTACTGCGGTAAGTACAAGCGTGTCCGCTTCAAGGGCATCATCTGCGAGCGGTGCGGCGTCGAGGTGACGCGTGCCAAGGTGCGCCGTGAGCGGATGGGCCACATCGAGCTGGCCGCGCCCGTCACGCACATCTGGTACTTCAAGGGCGTGCCCTCGCGCCTGGGCTACCTGCTCGACCTGGCCCCGAAGGACCTGGAGAAGGTCATCTACTTCGCGGCCTACATGATCACCTGGGTGGACGAGGAGCGCCGCACCCGCGACCTGCCCTCGCTGGAGGCCCAGGTCTCGGTGGAGCGGCAGCAGGTCGAGCAGCGCCGTGACGCCGACGTCGAGGCCCGGCAGAAGAAGCTGGAGGCCGACCTCGGCGAGCTGGAGAACGAGGGCGCCAAGGCCGACGTGCGCCGCAAGGTGCGCGAAGGCGCCGAGCGCGAGATGAAGCAGCTGCGCGACCGCTCCCAGCGCGAGCTGGACCGGCTGGACGAGGTCTGGGCCCGCTTCAAGAACCTCAAGGTGCAGGACCTGGAGGGCGACGAGCTGCTCTACCGCGAGCTGCGCGACCGCTTCGGCACGTACTTCCAGGGCTCGATGGGTGCCGCGGCGCTGCAGAAGCGCCTGGAGTCCTTCGACCTGGACGAGGAGGCCGCCAAGCTCCGGGAGATCATCCGCACCGGCAAGGGCCAGAAGAAGACCCGAGCCCTGAAGCGGCTCAAGGTCGTCTCGGCGTTCCTCCAGACCAGCAACAAGCCGCAGGGCATGGTGCTGGACTGCGTCCCGGTGATCCCGCCGGACCTGCGGCCGATGGTGCAGCTCGACGGTGGCCGGTTCGCCACCTCCGACCTGAACGACCTGTACCGCCGCGTGATCAACCGCAACAACCGCCTGAAGCGGCTGCTGGACCTCGGCGCGCCCGAGATCATCGTGAACAACGAGAAGCGCATGCTCCAGGAGGCCGTCGACGCGCTCTTCGACAACGGCCGCCGCGGCCGCCCGGTGACCGGGCCCGGCAACCGTCCGCTGAAGTCGCTGTCCGACATGCTCAAGGGCAAGCAGGGCCGGTTCCGCCAGAACCTGCTCGGCAAGCGCGTCGACTACTCCGCCCGTTCGGTGATCGTCGTCGGCCCGCAGCTCAAGCTGCACCAGTGCGGCCTGCCCAAGGCCATGGCGCTGGAGCTGTTCAAGCCGTTCGTGATGAAGCGCCTGGTCGACCTGAACCACGCGCAGAACATCAAGTCGGCCAAGCGCATGGTCGAGCGCGGCCGCACCGTGGTGTACGACGTCCTCGAAGAGGTCATCGCCGAGCACCCGGTGCTGCTCAACCGCGCCCCGACCCTGCACCGGCTCGGCATCCAGGCGTTCGAGCCGCAGCTCGTCGAGGGCAAGGCCATCCAGATCCACCCGCTGGTCTGCACCGCCTTCAACGCGGACTTCGACGGCGACCAGATGGCCGTGCACCTGCCGCTGTCCGCGGAGGCGCAGGCCGAGGCCCGCATCCTGATGCTGTCCTCGAACAACATCCTCAAGCCGGCCGACGGCCGCCCGGTGACCATGCCCACCCAGGACATGGTGCTCGGCCTGTTCTTCCTGACCACCAACTCGGAGGAGCGGGAGATCACCGGCGAGGGCCGGGCCTTCGGCTCGACCGCCGAGGCGATCATGGCGTTCGACAGCCGCGAGCTGTCGATGCAGGCGCCGGTCGACATCCGGTTCCCGGTGGGCACCGTCCCGCCGCGCACCTGGACGCCGCCGGAGCCGGCCGAGGGCGAGGAGCCGTACCAGCTCGGTGACAGCTTCCGGCTGCGCACCACGCTGGGTCGGGCGCTGTTCAACGAGCTGCTGCCCGAGGACTACCCGTTCGTGGACTACCCGGTGGGCAAGAAGCAGCTCTCCGAGATCGTCAACGACCTCGCCGAGCGCTACCCGAAGGTGATCGTGGCGGCGACGCTCGACAACCTGAAGGCGGCCGGCTTCCACTGGGCGACCCGCTCCGGCGTGACCGTCGCCATCTCGGACGTCGTGGTGCCCGAGGCCAAGAAGGGCATCATCGCCACGTACGAGGCGATGGACGAGAAGGTGCAGAAGCAGTACGAGCGCGGCCTGATCACCAAGCAGGAGCGGTCGGACGAGCTGATCGGCATCTGGACCAAGGCGACCAACGAGGTTGCCGCGGCGATGAACGCCAACTTCCCGAAGACCAACCCGATCTTCATGATGGTCGACTCCGGTGCCCGCGGAAACATGATGCAGATGCGTCAGATCGCGGGTATGCGCGGCCTGGTCTCGAACGCCAAGAACGAGACCATCCCGCGGCCGATCAAGGCGTCCTTCCGCGAGGGCCTGTCCGTGCTGGAGTACTTCATCTCCACGCACGGTGCCCGTAAGGGTCTGGCCGACACCGCCCTGCGTACCGCCGACTCCGGGTACCTCACCCGGCGTCTGGTGGACGTCTCGCAGGACGTCATCATCCGCGAGGAGGACTGCGGCACCGAGCGCGGTCTGAAACTGAAGATCGCCGACCGGGCGGCCGACGGGACGCTGCTCAAGGCGGAGGACGTCGAGACCAGCGTGTACGCGCGGATGCTCGCCGAGGACGTGGTGGTGGACGGCAAGGTCGTCGCGCCCGCCAACGTCGACCTCGGTGACGTGCTGATCGACCAGCTGGTCGCGCGCGGCGTCGAGGAGGTCAAGGTCCGCTCGATCCTGACCTGCGAGTCGGCCGTCGGGACCTGCGCGTACTGCTACGGCCGCTCGCTGGCCACCGGCAAGCTGGTGGACATCGGCGAGGCCGTCGGCATCATCGCGGCCCAGTCGATCGGCGAGCCCGGCACCCAGCTCACCATGCGTACGTTCCACACCGGTGGTGTCGCCGGTGAGGACATCACGCAGGGTCTGCCGCGTGTGGTCGAGCTGTTCGAGGCCCGTGTGCCCAAGGGCGTCGCCCCGATCTCCGAGGCGGCCGGCCGGGTGCGCGTGGAGGAGACCGAGAAGACCAAGAAGATCGTGGTCACCCCGGACGACGGGGCGGACGAGATCGCCTACCCGATCTCCAAGCGGGTGCGCATGCTGGTGGGCGAGGGCGACCACGTCGAGGTCGGCGAGAAGCTGACCGTGGGTGCCACCAACCCGCACGACGTGCTGCGCATCCTCGGCCAGCGCCAGGTGCAGATCCACCTGGTGCAGGAGGTCCAGAAGGTCTACAACTCGCAGGGTGTGTCGATCCACGACAAGCACATCGAGATCATCATCCGGCAGATGCTGCGCCGTGTGACGATCATCGAGTCCGGTGACGCGGAGCTGCTGCCCGGCGAGCTGGTCGAGCGCGGCCGGTTCGAGCAGGAGAACCGCCGCGTGGTGTCCGAGGGCGGTCACCCGGCTTCGGGTCGTCCGCAGCTCATGGGCATCACCAAGGCGTCGCTGGCCACCGAGTCCTGGCTGTCGGCCGCCTCCTTCCAGGAGACGACCCGGGTGCTCACGGACGCGGCCATCCACGCCAAGTCGGACTCGCTGCTGGGTCTGAAGGAGAACGTCATCATCGGCAAGCTGATCCCGGCCGGTACGGGCCTGTCCCGCTACCGCAACATCCGGGTGGAGCCCACCGAGGAGGCCAAGGCCGCGATGTACTCGGCCGTCGGCTACGACGACATCGACTACAGCCCCTTCGGCACCGGCTCCGGCCAGGCGGTCCCGCTGGAGGACTACGACTACGGCCCGTACAACGGCTGAGGTCGGAACACGCAGAAAGAGAGCGGCGCCCCGGGGTTTCGAACCCCGGGGCGCCGCCCCCTTTTGTGCGGTCGCCGGCCCGCACGCCCTGTGCGGGCCGTCACCGGCCCGCACAGGGCGGCCAGGGGCCCGAACCCGGCGCGGGGAGGTGCCGGGCGGCGGGCGGCGCGTTCGGCCGTGAGGAGGGCCTCCAGGCGGACGGGACGCACACGTCCCGCCGCGGCCTCGGCCCCCGGTCCGCGGAATGGGCCGGTGGTGAGTACGATCTTGGGTACCATGTCGCCGGGTCCCTGTGCCGTCACCGGTGACCGTCCTCGGCCGTGCCGCCGAGCGAGACCTCCGCGCAGCGCCTGGCGTCCGCGGAGAGGGACGCGGGCGTGTCGCCCCCGTACGCATCTGTTTTGACCGCGACCAATGCGGTAGGTACCCTCTCATCTTGTGCCTGGGGTGTGCCCGGGTTCTTGCGCGTGCCATACGACCGTGCGGGAACACCGAGGCCAGCGGCACCCGCCACACGCACTTTTCCGTACGCGGAGACGGTGCGGGGTCCGCGACACACCCGACCGCGTGGGTCGGACCCAGGTTAGAAGTATCGAGTCGGCACAAAGAAACCGGAGAAACGGTGCCTACGATCCAGCAGCTGGTCCGCAAGGGCCGGCAGGACAAGGTCGAGAAGAACAAGACGCCCGCGCTGAAGGGGTCCCCGCAGCGTCGCGGCGTGTGCACGCGTGTGTACACGACCACCCCGAAGAAGCCGAACTCGGCGCTCCGTAAGGTCGCGCGTGTGCGTCTGACCAGCGGGATCGAGGTGACCGCTTACATCCCGGGCGAGGGGCACAACCTGCAGGAGCACTCCATCGTGCTCGTGCGTGGCGGCCGTGTGAAGGACCTGCCGGGTGTTCGCTACAAGATCATCCGCGGTTCGCTCGACACGCAGGGCGTGAAGAACCGCAAGCAGGCCCGCAGCCGCTACGGCGCCAAGAAGGAGAAGTAAGAATGCCTCGTAAGGGCCCCGCCCCGAAGCGCCCGGTCATCATCGACCCGGTTTACGGCTCCCCCTTGGTGACCTCCCTGGTCAACAAGATCCTCCTGCACGGCAAGCGCTCCACCGCCGAGCGCATCGTGTACGGCGCCATGGAGGGTCTGCGGGACAAGTCCGGCACCGACCCGGTCATCACGCTCAAGCGCGCGCTGGAGAACATCAAGCCGACCCTGGAGGTCAAGTCCCGCCGCGTCGGTGGCGCGACCTACCAGGTCCCCGTCGAGGTCCGCCCGGGCCGCCAGAACACCCTGGCGCTGCGCTGGCTGGTCGGCTACTCCCGCGCCCGCCGCGAGAAGACCATGACCGAGCGCCTGATGAACGAGATCCTGGACGCCAGCAATGGTCTGGGCGCCTCCGTGAAGCGTCGCGAGGACACCCACAAGATGGCCGAGTCCAACAAGGCGTTCGCGCACTACCGCTGGTAGTCAGCAACCCCATCGAGAACCGAGAGAAGACTGAGCCACATGGCCACCACTTCGCTTGACCTGGCCACGGTCCGCAACATCGGGATCATGGCCCACATCGACGCGGGCAAGACGACGACCACCGAGCGGATCCTGTTCTACACCGGTGTTTCCTACAAGATCGGTGAGGTCCACGACGGCGCTGCCACGATGGACTGGATGGAGCAGGAGCAGGAGCGCGGCATCACGATCACGTCCGCCGCGACGACCTGTCACTGGCCGCTGGACAACGTGGACAACACGATCAACATCATCGACACCCCCGGGCACGTCGACTTCACCGTCGAGGTGGAGCGCTCGCTGCGCGTCCTGGACGGTGCCGTGACCGTGTTCGACGGTGTCGCCGGTGTGGAGCCGCAGTCCGAGACCGTGTGGCGGCAGGCCGACCGTTACGGCGTGCCCCGCATCTGCTTCGTCAACAAGCTGGACCGCACGGGCGCGGAGTTCCACCGCTGCGTCGACATGATCGTCGACCGCCTGGGCGCGACCCCGCTGGTGATGCAGCTCCCGATCGGTGCCGAGGCCGACTTCAAGGGCGTGGTGGACCTCGTCCGGATGAAGGCCCTGGTCTGGTCGCCGGAGGCGACCAAGGGCGAGATGTACGACGTCGTCGACATCCCGGCCACCCACACCGAGGCCGCCGACGAGTGGCGCGGCAAGCTGCTGGAAGGCGTCGCCGAGAACGACGACGAGATGATGGAGCTGTACCTGGAGGGCACCGAGCCCACCGAGGAGCAGCTCTACGCCGCGATCCGCCGGATCACGATCAACTCCGGCAAGGGCGGCGGCGTCACCGTCACCCCCGTGTTCTGCGGCAGCGCCTTCAAGAACAAGGGTGTCCAGCCGCTGCTCGACGCGGTCGTGCGCTACCTGCCCTCCCCGGTCGACATCGAGGCCATCGAAGGCCACGCGGTCGGCAACCCCGAGGAGATCATCAAGCGCAAGCCGTCCGACGACGAGCCGCTGTCGGCCCTTGCGTTCAAGATCATGAGCGACCCCCACCTGGGCAAGCTCACCTTCGTCCGGATCTACTCCGGTCGCCTGGAATCCGGTTCGGCCGTGCTGAACTCGGTGAAGGGCAAGAAGGAGCGCATCGGCAAGATCTACCGCATGCACGCCAACAAGCGTGAGGAGATCGAGTCGGTGGGCGCCGGCGACATCGTGGCGGTGATGGGTCTGAAGCAGACCACCACCGGCGAGACGCTGTCGGACGACAAGAACCCGGTGATCCTGGAGTCCATGGACTTCCCGGCCCCGGTCATCCAGGTCGCCATCGAGCCCAAGTCCAAGGGCGACCAGGAGAAGCTCGGCGTGGCGATCCAGCGCCTCGCGGAGGAGGACCCGTCCTTCCAGGTCCACTCCGACGAGGAGACCGGCCAGACCATCATCGGCGGCATGGGCGAACTGCACCTCGAGGTGCTGGTCGACCGCATGCGCCGGGAATTCAAGGTCGAGGCCAACGTCGGCAAGCCGCAGGTCGCGTACCGCGAGACGATCCGCAAGACCGTCGACAAGGTCGAGTACACCCACAAGAAGCAGACCGGTGGTACGGGCCAGTTCGCCCGCGTCCAGATCTCCGTCGAGCCTCTCGAGGGCGGGGACGCGGCGTACGAGTTCGTCAACCAGGTCACCGGTGGCCGCATCCCCCGCGAGTACATCCCGTCGGTGGACGCGGGCGCCCAGGAAGCCATGAAGTTCGGCATCCTGGCCGGCTACGAGATGGTGGGCGTGCGCGTCATCCTGCTCGACGGTGCCTACCACGAGGTCGACTCCTCCGAACTCGCCTTCAAGATCGCCGGTTCGCAGGCGTTCAAGGAGGCGGCCCGCAAGGCGAGCCCCGTGCTCCTCGAGCCGATGATGGCCGTTGAGGTCACCACCCCCGAGGACTACATGGGCGACGTCATCGGTGACCTGAACTCCCGCCGTGGCCAGATCCAGGCCATGGAGGAGCGTAGCGGCGCCCGGGTCGTCAAGGGCCTGGTCCCGCTTTCGGAGATGTTCGGCTACGTCGGTGACCTGCGGTCGAAGACCTCGGGCCGGGCCAGCTACTCCATGCAGTTCGACTCCTACGCCGAGGTTCCGCGGAACGTCGCCGAGGAGATCATCGCGAAGGCCAAGGGCGAGTAACTCCGCCGTAGGCTTGAATTCACAGCAAAGATCACCCTGGCGCCGATGAAGCAAGGCGTACAGATCCACTCCCAGGAGGACCCCAGTGGCGAAGGCGAAGTTCGAGCGGACTAAGCCGCACGTCAACATCGGCACCATCGGTCACATCGACCACGGTAAGACCACTCTTACCGCGGCGATCACCAAGGTGCTGCACGACAAGTACCCGGAGCTGAACGAGGCGTCGGCCTTCGACCAGATCGACAAGGCTCCTGAGGAGCGTCAGCGCGGTATCACCATCTCCATCGCGCACGTCGAGTACCAGACCGAGTCGCGCCACTACGCGCACGTCGACTGCCCCGGTCACGCGGACTACATCAAGAACATGATCACCGGTGCCGCGCAGATGGACGGCGCGATCCTGGTGGTCGCCGCCACCGACGGCCCGATGCCGCAGACCAAGGAGCACGTGCTCCTGGCCCGCCAGGTCGGCGTGCCGTACATCGTGGTCGCCCTGAACAAGGCGGACATGGTGGACGACGAGGAGATCCTGGAGCTCGTCGAGCTCGAGGTCCGCGAGCTGCTCTCCGAGTACGAGTTCCCGGGCGACGACCTGCCGGTCGTGCGTGTGTCCGCGCTCAAGGCCCTCGAGGGCGACCCGGAGTGGGCGGAGAAGCTCCTCGGCCTCATGGCGGCCGTGGACGAGTCGATCCCCACCCCCGAGCGCGACGTCGACAAGCCGTTCCTGATGCCGATCGAGGACGTCTTCACGATCACCGGTCGTGGTACGGTCGTCACCGGCCGTATCGAGCGCGGTATCCTGAAGGTCAACGAGCAGGTCGACATCATCGGCATCAAGCAGGACAAGACGTCGACGACCGTCACCGGCATCGAGATGTTCCGCAAGCTGCTCGACGAGGGCCAGGCCGGTGAGAACGTCGGTCTGCTGCTCCGCGGTATCAAGCGCGAGGACGTCGAGCGCGGCCAGGTCATCATCAAGCCCGGCTCGGTCACCCCGCACACCGAGTTCGAGGCGCAGGCGTACATCCTGTCCAAGGACGAGGGTGGCCGTCACACGCCGTTCTTCAACAACTACCGCCCGCAGTTCTACTTCCGTACCACGGACGTGACCGGCGTGGTGACCCTCCCCGAGGGCACCGAGATGGTCATGCCGGGCGACAACACCTCCATGTCCGTTCAGCTGATCCAGCCGATCGCCATGGAAGAGGGCCTGAAGTTCGCCATCCGCGAGGGTGGCCGGACCGTCGGCGCCGGCCAGGTCACCAAGATCAACAAGTGACCTTCAGCTAGCGCTCGGCCTTCAGCCGAAAAGGAGCCCCGCGTCCGATTGGACGCGGGGCTCCTTTGTGCTGTGCGGCCCCTTTCAGCGAACCGTCGTCCGGAAAGTACGGGCACTCGCGGGCAAGGGGTACGCCACCTCCACCGCACCCTCCTTCGTACGCCTCGCCGAGGGAAAGTCCCCCGGAAGAGGGAGCCCTTTCACGGGGCGTGGGGCGACAGCCCCACCACTTCCGCGCTGAACCCAGTGGTGAAGGCTCGCATGGCCGGACCCGAAGACATGGATGAGGCCGGCCTTGTCCGTGGCGACGGCAAGCCCCTCCTGAACCTCACCGCCGCCGAGGTCCTGCCACGCGCTCCAGGCGCCGCCGGCACCGAGCACCCGGGTGGAAACGCCTCGCGCGGCGTTCCGTACGAAGAGATGGACGCGGCCGTCCGGGGTGCGGACGGTGACCGGGGAGCCGATACGCCGCCCGCGGTCGTCGTCCGGCTCGGGGTTGCCCAGCGACTGCCAGCCCCCGTTCTCCCGCCACACCACGATGTCCCGCGCGTTGCGCCCGCCCTGTCCGTCGAGCGAGGCGAACCGCAGCGCGAACAGCAGGATGGTGCCGTCGGCGGCCCGCTCGCAGGAGAGCACGGGCGCCAGCGGCCCGCCGCCCAGGTCCTCCGGCGGCCCCCACAACCCCTTGGCGGTCTCGGTGTGCCGCATGGCCCGGGTGCCGAGCACCTCGAAGGCGGTACGGGGAGCGGGCGCGGTCGTACGGGGCCGGGTGCGGGACTTGGCGGTGGCTGTCGGGTCGGCCGGCGCGGGCGCGAACACCAGCCGGGTGCCGGGGTAACGCGGATGTGTCGACCGTATCCACCCCTTGCGATTGCTCAGCGGCTCGTTCTGGCCCTGCCCGTAGTCCCCGCAGCCGGCAGGGTTGCCGCAGTGCCAGGCGCCGTTGCCGCCGTACTGGTACATGAAGCGCGCCTTGAGGGCGACCGTGGCCGGCGGGAGGTTCTTGGGCCAGCGCTGGTTGTAGTAGCCGCGGTAGGCGGCGGTGGTGAAGGGCGGTATGCCGCCGGCGCGCCCGGCCTGCCCGACCCACTGGTCCATCGCCTTCCAGGCGAACAGCGCGGCGGCGGTGTGGTCGCGGTGGTCGGAGTAGCCCGGCTGGTCGCTGCCCGTGGGGTGGGCCTTGTCGTGCACCTGGATGTCCGGGTCCGGGTCGAGGGTGCGGATGTGGGTGGGCCGGAACCGGTCCATCAGTTGCACCAGCGCGTCCACCAGTTTGTCGTGCGTCCAGACCGCGGGCCGGTCGGCGGGGGCGGGCGCGCCCTTGGCGACGATGTACGGCAGCGGCACCCCGCCGCGGTCCCACATCATCGGCAGGCTGGCGGTGGGGCTCCACTCGTGCATGGAGACCTGGAGGAACACCAGGCGGGCGCTCATCCGGCCGTGCGCGAGCGTGTCCGTCTCGACGTGGATGCCGCCGGCCAGCGTGATCACGTCCCGCTTCCAGGGGGTGAAGTGGGGCAGGCCGAGCATGGTGGCGTACGCCTGACGCAGGCCCTGGTGGCGGGCGGAGGAGTAGCCGGACAGGTCGTGCTTGTGCCGGTGCTTGGGCCCGAACGGCGCGTGGTTGACGCCGGTGGACTCACCGGCCGTGACGTACACCGACACCACGGGCGTGCCCGAGCGCAGGGTGGTGAACGTGTCCGGGTTCATGAAGAAGAAGTCGTCGTCCGGGTGCGCCACGATGTTCATGACCAGCGGCTTCGCGGCCGCCCGGTACGGCTCGGTGGCTGCCGGGTCCGGCAGCGTCAGCCGGTGCGAGGCCGCGGACCCGACCGGCCCCGCGGTGCACCCCGCGACCCCCAGCGCCGTCCCGGCGGCGAGGGCGGTGGTGACCGCGAACAGCTCCCGTCGGGACACCCCTCGTGGTGAAGACACGCTCATGTCCGATAGGAGCGGCGCCGGCGCTCCCGGGTTGCCTCCCGGCCGGCCTGTTTCCGGCCGTTTCCCCCGCCCGCGCGGTCGTGCGGCCCGCCTGCCGCCCGACCGATTCGCTTTTCAATGACCCCTCGGTAATTTCGCGCCCGCGCTCGCCCGGCGCCCGGAATCCGCTACCGGCGCGCCTGGCTTCGGCCGACGAATTGTTGCGCGCTGAATTGCACAAAAGCCGCGCCGGGGCACCCCACCCGCTCCCGGACGGCTACCGGAGCGCATCCCTTCAGCCGGGGAGATCCAGTTCGGCCCAGACGGTTTTGCAGGGCACCGGGCCGGCGGTCACCCCCCAGCGGTCGGCGAGGGCGGTGACCAGGAGCAGGCCGCGGCCGCATTCGGCGGCGCCGTCGCCCTGCGCAGGGGCTTCCGGCAGGCGCTCGGGGCGGGCGTCGGTCACCTCGATGCGCAGCACGGACGACGTGCGGTTCACCCGCAGGGTCAGGCGGAAGTCGCGGCCGGGCACGCGGCCGTGCAGGGCCGCGTTGGCGGCCAGCTCCGCCACGATGTGCGCCGCCGAGTCGTACGGCAGCCGCCAGCAGCGCAACTGGTGCGCCGCGATGGTCCGGGCCCGGTGCGCGCCCCTGCGGGTCGACGGCATCTGGACCGTGAATTCCCTCGCCGGCAGGGCCAGTTCGAGAGCGGATGTGTCGTGGGGCACATCGGCCAGAGCCCTGCTGTCCAGACCCCCCGGCCAGGCCGGGAGCCCGTACGGCCGTGTGCTGTCCGGTTGATCGCCCACCCGGTCCCTCCTTGTCCGGGGTACCCTGCCCGCCGCTGCGGCAAGCCCGGTAAGCCAGTTCGGGTAAGAGTCCTTACCCAAGGTCCTTTTTAGGCGCTTTGCGGGCTCCCGCGCCTCAACTTCCCCGGTGTCTACTCCTTTTTGAGTGACTTTCCAGGATTTATGTGGGCAGCGCCCCCCGCGGGTACCTAGGCTGTACTCTTCGTAATCACGCATGCGCGTACCGCACTTGGCGCAGGCCGGACTGCGCGCGCGGGTGTGCGTGGTTTGGCGGGCCACCCGTCAGGGGTAAGCTGTGCGGCTCGATTGGCGCTGGGTAGGGGCTGTATGGCAAACTACCCAAGTTGCTCGGTCGAGCGCCGATGCTGCGCGCCTCCCGTCGGGAGGACCGGAAGCGAGTCCCACGGTACTCGTCGTCCTATCTGCCCCCCGGGCAGCGCTGGGACGGACGTACGGGAATCTTCCGGGAAGCGTCAGCGCGGCTCCGACCAGGCATCCGGTGGGCGCATCGCCCACGCAACCCCCTGGGTGAGGGAAATCCGCATGCGGACAATCATCTGCCAGGGGCGCGACACGCCCGACCGCGTGGGTCGGGGAAGCGGATGCCAGGGCGTATAGAGACAAGGACTACGGAGTAGCCATGGCGGGACAGAAGATCCGCATCCGGCTCAAGGCCTACGACCACGAGGTCATCGACTCCTCGGCGAAGAAGATCGTCGAGACGGTGACCCGTACCGGTGCGCAGGTCGCGGGCCCGGTGCCGCTGCCCACTGAGAAGAACGTGTACTGCGTCATCAAGTCGCCGCACAAGTACAAGGACTCGCGCGAGCACTTCGAGATGCGCACGCACAAGCGCCTGATCGACATCCTCGACCCGACGCCCAAGACCGTTGACTCGCTGATGCGCCTGGACCTTCCGGCCGGCGTCGACATCGAGATCAAGCTCTGAGAGGCGCGGAAGAGATGACCAAGCAGATCAAGGGCATCCTGGGCGAGAAGCTCGGCATGACCCAGGTCTGGGACGAGAACAACCGTGTCGTCCCCGTGACCGTGGTCAAGGCCGGGCCGAATGTCGTGACCCAGGTACGCACGAACGAAGCCGACGGTTACGAGTCGGTCCAGCTCGCCTTCGGCGAGATCGACCCCCGCAAGGTGAACAAGCCGCTCAAGGGCCACTTCGCCAAGGCCGACGTCACCCCGCGCCGCCACCTGGTCGAGCTGCGGACCTCCGACGCCGCCGAGTACTCCCTGGGCCAGGAGATCACCGCCACGGTGTTCGAGGCCGGGGTCAAGGTGGACGTCACCGGCAAGAGCAAGGGCAAGGGCTTCGCCGGTGTCATGAAGCGGCACAACTTCGGCGGCCTCGGCGCCGGCCACGGTGTGCAGCGCAAGCACCGCTCCCCGGGCTCCATCGGCGGCTGCGCCACCCCGGGCCGCGTGTTCAAGGGCCTGCGCATGGCCGGCCGCATGGGCAACGAGCGGGTCACCACCCAGAACCTGACCGTCCACGCCGTTGACGCGGAGAAGGGCCTGCTCCTGATCAAGGGCGCGGTGCCCGGTCCCAACGGCGGCCTCGTCCTGGTCCGCACCGCGGTCAAGGGGGCCTGAAGGATATGAGCACCATTGACATCCTGTCGCCGTCCGGCGACAACGCCGGGACCGTCGAGCTCCCGGCCGAGATCTTCGACGCCAAGGTCAGCATCCCGCTGATCCACCAGGTCGTCGTCGCGCAGCTCGCCGCGGCCCGCCAGGGCACGCACAAGACGAAGACGCGCGGCGAGGTCCGTGGTGGCGGCAAGAAGCCGTACCGCCAGAAGGGCACCGGCCGCGCCCGTCAGGGTTCGACCCGCGCCCCGCAGTTCGCCGGCGGTGGCGTCGTGCACGGCCCCGTGCCGCGGGACTACTCCCAGCGCACCCCGAAGAAGATGAAGGCCGCCGCCCTGCGCGGTGCCCTCACCGACCGGGCCCGGCACAACCGCATCCACGTCGTGACCGGCGTCGTCGAGGGCGAGGCCCCGTCGACCAAGGCCGCGCGCACGCTGTTCGGCAAGATCAGCGAGCGCAAGAACGTCCTGCTGGTGCTGGAGCGTGCCGACGAGGCCGGCTGGCTGTCCGCCCGCAACCTGCCCCAGGTGCACATCCTGGACGCGGGCCAGCTCAACACCTATGACGTGCTCGTCTCCGACGACGTGGTCTTCACCAAGGCCGCCTTCGACCGCTTCACCGGTAACGGCGCCGCCGAGACCGAAGGGAGCGACGCCTGATGGCCGAGCCGACCGCGACCACGATCACCAGCAAGACGTACACGGACCCCCGTGACATCCTGCTGAAGCCGGTGGTCTCCGAGAAGAGCTACGCGCTGCTGGACGAGAACAAGTACACGTTCATCGTCGACCCGCGTGCCAACAAGACCCAGATCAAGCAGGCCGTCGAGGCGGTCTTCCAGGTCAAGGTCACCGGGGTCAACACGATCAACCGGCAGGGCAAGCGGATCCGCACCCGTACCGGGTTCGGCAAGCGTGCCGACACCAAGCGCGCCATCGTGACCCTCGCCGAGGGCGACCGCATCGACATCTTCGGCGGTCCGACCGCCTGACCGGGCGGTCCGGATCGTCCGATACGGACGAGGACTGAGAAATGGGTATCCGCAAGTACAAGCCGACGACCCCGGGCCGTCGTGGCTCCAGCGTCGCCGACTTCGTCGAGATCACGCGGTCCACGCCGGAGAAGTCGCTGGTCCGCCCGCTGCACAGCAAGGGCGGCCGTAACAATGCCGGTCGTGTGACCGTCCGCCACCAGGGCGGCGGCCACAAGCGTGCCTACCGTGTCATCGACTTCCGTCGGCACGACAAGGACGGCGTGCCCGCCAAGGTCGCGCACATCGAGTACGACCCCAACCGCACCGCGCGCATCGCGCTGCTGCACTACGCCGACGGCGAGAAGCGCTACATCCTCGCCCCGGCCAAGCTGCAGCAGGGTGACCGGGTCGAGGCCGGCGCCAACGCCGACATCAAGCCCGGCAACAACCTGCCGCTGCGCAACATCCCGGTCGGTACCACGATCCACGCCATCGAGCTGCGGCCCGGCGGCGGCGCCAAGATCTCCCGCTCCGCGGGGTCCTCGGTGCAGCTCCTCGCGAAGGAGGGCAACATGGCCACCCTTCGCATGCCCTCCGGTGAGGTCCGGATGGTCGACGTCCGCTGCCGCGCCACCATCGGCGAGGTCGGCAACGCCGAGCAGTCCAACATCAACTGGGGCAAGGCCGGCCGCATGCGCTGGAAGGGCGTCCGCCCGACCGTCCGCGGTGTCGCCATGAACCCGGTGGACCACCCGCACGGTGGTGGTGAGGGCAAGACCTCCGGTGGCCGCCACCCGGTGTCCCCGTGGGGCCAGAAGGAGGGGCGTACGCGCTCTCCCAAGAAGGCCAGCGACCGGCTCATCGTCCGCCGCCGCAAGACGAACAAGAAGCGCTAGGAGCGGGTGTAGATGCCGCGCAGTCTGAAGAAGGGGCCCTTCGTCGACGACCACCTGAGCAAGAAGGTGGATTCGCAGAACGAAGCCGGCACCAAGAACGTCATCAAGACCTGGTCCCGCCGCTCGATGATCGTCCCGGCCATGCTCGGCCACACGATCGCGGTGCACGACGGCCGTAAGCACGTCCCGGTGTTTGTCACTGAGTCGATGGTCGGCCACAAGCTCGGCGAGTTCGCGCCGACCCGCACCTTCCGCGGCCACGAGAAGGACGACCGTAAGTCGCGTCGTCGCTGATCAGCGGAATGAAGACCACAGACACCGAAGGGACAACCATGGAAGCCAGGGCCCAGGCGCGGTACATCCGCGTCACGCCCATGAAGGCCCGCCGCGTGGTGGACCTCATCCGTGGCCTCGACGCCACGGAGGCTCAGGCGGTCCTGCGATTCACGCCGCAGGCCGCGAGCGTGCCGGTCGGCAAGGTGCTCGACAGCGCCATCGCCAACGCCGCGCACAACTACGACCACACGGACCCGAAGACGCTGTTCATCAGCGAGGCGTACGTGGACGAGGGCCCGACCCTGAAGCGGTTCCGGCCGCGCGCCCAGGGCCGTGCCTACCGGATCCGCAAGCGGACCAGCCACATCACCGTGGTCGTCGCCAGCAAGGAAGGGACCCGGTAATGGGCCAGAAGGTTAACCCGTACGGGTTCCGGCTCGGTGTGACCACGGACTTCAAGTCCCGCTGGTACGCCGACAAGCTGTACAAGGACTACGTCAAGGAAGACGTCGCCATCCGCCGGATGATGACGCAGGGCATGGAGCGGGCCGGCATCTCCAAGGTGGAGATCGAGCGCACCCGCGACCGCGTCCGCGTCGACATCCACACCGCCCGGCCGGGCATCGTCATCGGCCGCCGCGGCGCGGAGGCCGACCGTATCCGCGGCGACCTGGAGAAGCTGACCGGCAAGCAGGTCCAGCTCAACATCCTCGAGGTCAAGAACCCGGAGATGGACGCGCAGCTCGTGGCCCAGGCGGTCGCCGAGCAGCTGTCCTCCCGTGTCTCCTTCCGTCGTGCCATGCGCAAGAGCATGCAGGGCACGCTGAAGGCCGGCGCCAAGGGCATCAAGATCCAGTGCGGTGGCCGCCTCGGCGGCGCCGAGATGTCCCGCTCCGAGTTCTACCGCGAGGGCCGGGTCCCCCTGCACACCCTGCGCGCCAACGTGGACTACGGCTTCTTCGAGGCCAAGACCACCTTCGGCCGGATCGGCGTGAAGGTGTGGATCTACAAGGGCGACGTGAAGAACATCGCCGAGGTGCGCGCCGACAACGCCGCCGCCCGCGCCGGCAACCGTCCGGCCCGCGGCGGCGCCGGTGGCGACCGTCCGCAGCGCCGCGGCGGCGAGCGCGGTGGCCGCGGCCGCCGTCCGCAGACGGACGGTGCCCAGGCCCCCAAGACCGAGGCGACCGCCGGTGCGGAGTCCGCGCCGGCCGCGGAGACCCCCGGAACGGAGAGCTGATCCACCATGCTGATCCCCCGCAGGGTCAAGCACCGCAAGCAGCACCACCCCAACCGTGACGGCATGGCCAAGGGCGGCACCGAGCTGGCGTTCGGCGAGTTCGGCCTGCAGGCCGTGACGCCGGCGTACGTCACCAACCGGCAGATCGAGTCCGCTCGTATCTCCATCACCCGGCACATCAAGCGTGGCGGCAAGGTGTGGATCAACATCTACCCCGACCGCCCGCTGACCAAGAAGCCCGCCGAGACCCGCATGGGTTCCGGCAAGGGCTCGCCCGAGTGGTGGGTGGCGAACGTCAAGCCCGGTCGGGTGATGTTCGAGCTGTCTTTCCCCAACGAGAAGGTCGCTCGTGAGGCGCTCACCCGAGCCGCCCACAAGCTTCCGATGAAGTGCCGCATCGTGCGGCGCGAGGCAGGTGAGTCGTGATGGCGGCCGGTACCAAGGCGACCGAGCTGCGTCAGCTCGGCGACGAGGAGCTCCTCGGCAAGCTGCGCGAGGCCAAGGAGGAGCTGTTCAACCTCCGCTTCCAGGCGGCCACCGGACAGCTGGAGAACAACACCCGGCTCAAGACCGTCCGCAAGGACATCGCCCGGATCTACACCCTGATGCGCGAGCGCGAGCTGGGCATCGAGACCGTGGAAACGGTGGAGAACGCCTGATGAGCGAGAGCAACGTGACTGACGTGACCGAGACCAGCACCCAGGGCGACGCTGCCGAGCAGCGCGGCTTCCGCAAGACCCGTGAGGGTCTGGTGGTCAGTGACAAGATGGACAAGACCGTGGTGGTCGCCGTCGAGGACCGGGTCAAGCACGCCCTCTACGGCAAGGTCATCCGCCGCACCAGCAAGCTCAAGGCGCACGACGAGCAGAACGCCGCGGGCATCGGCGACCGGGTCCTGCTGATGGAGACCCGTCCGCTGTCCGCGACCAAGCGGTGGCGCGTCGTGGAGATTCTGGAGAAGGCCAAGTAATTCCTGCGGGAAACCTCTCGCAGGCCAGTTCCGCCAGGCTCGGTGGGGCCGTGGGTGACCACGGCCCCACCGGGAACCGGCAGACACACAGGAGAAAGACGTGATCCAGCAGGAGTCGCGGCTGCGCGTCGCCGACAACACGGGTGCCAAGGAGATTCTCTGCATCCGTGTTCTCGGTGGCTCGGGCCGCCGCTACGCGGGCATCGGTGACGTCATCGTGGCCACCGTCAAGGACGCGATCCCCGGTGGCAACGTGAAGAAGGGCGAGGTCGTCAAGGCCGTCGTCGTGCGCACCGTCAAGGAGCGCCGCCGGGCCGACGGCTCGTACATCCGCTTCGACGAGAACGCGGCCGTCATCCTCAAGAACGATGGCGACCCGCGCGGCACCCGCATCTTCGGCCCCGTGGGCCGTGAGCTGCGCGAGAAGAGGTTCATGAAGATCGTCTCCCTCGCGCCGGAGGTGCTGTAACCGATGAAGATCAAGAAGGGCGACCTGGTCCAGGTCATCACCGGTAAGGACAAGGGCAAGCAGGGCAAGGTCATCGTGGCCTACCCCCGCGAGGACCGGGTTCTGGTCGAGGGTGTCAACCGGGTCAAGAAGCACACCAAGACCGGCCAGACCGATCGTGGTACCCAGACCGGCGGCATCGTCACCACCGAGGCCCCCATCCACGTGAGCAACGTTCAGCTCGTCGTGGAGAAGGACGGCAAGAAGGTCGTGACCCGCGTCGGCTACCGCTTCGACGACAACGGCAACAAGATCCGCGTTGCCAAGCGGACCGGTGAGGACATCTGATGACTGCCACCACCACGATTCCGCGCCTCAAGGCGCGCTACCGCGAAGAGATCGCGGGCAAGATGCGTGACGAGTTCCGCTACGAGAACGTCATGCAGATTCCCGGCCTGACCAAGATCGTGGTCAACATGGGTGTGGGCGACGCCGCCCGCGACTCCAAGCTGATCGAGGGTGCGATCCGCGACCTGGCCACCATCACCGGCCAGAAGCCGCAGGTCACTCGGGCCCGCAAGTCCATCGCGCAGTTCAAGCTGCGCGAGGGCCAGCCGATCGGTGCGCACGTCACGCTGCGCGGCGACCGGATGTGGGAGTTCCTCGACCGGCTGCTGTCGCTCGCGCTGCCGCGGATCCGCGACTTCCGCGGGCTGTCCCCCAAGCAGTTCGACGGCCGGGGCAACTACACCTTCGGACTGACCGAGCAGGTCGTCTTCCACGAGATCGACCAGGACAAGATCGACCGGGTCCGGGGTATGGACATCACCGTGGTCACCACGGCGACCAACGACGCCGAGGGCCGGGCCCTGCTTCGTCACCTCGGCTTCCCGTTCAAGGAGGCGTGAGCCGTGGCGAAGAAGGCTCTCATCGCGAAGGCCGCCCGCAAGCCCAAGTTCGGTGTGCGCGCCTACAACCGCTGCCAGCGGTGCGGCCGGCCGCACTCCGTGTACCGCAAGTTCGGCCTGTGCCGGGTGTGCCTGCGTGAGATGGCGCACCGCGGAGAACTGCCGGGCGTGACCAAGAGCTCCTGGTAAGACCCCGCACCGGGACATCAGGATCCGAACTACTACGCCGTAGGTCCCCGCACCACACCCGCTCCCGGCCCGACCGGGGGAGAGGGACGGAGCAGACAGGAAACCCCGGCGAGAGAGGCCCAGGGCCACCACATGACCATGACCGACCCCATCGCAGACATGCTGACCCGTCTGCGGAACGCGAATTCGGCGTACCACGACGACGTGACGATGCCGTTCAGCAAGATCAAGTCGCACATCGCGGAGATCCTCCAGCAGGAGGGTTACATCACCGGCTGGAAGGTCGAGGAAGCCGAGGTCGGCAAGAACCTCGTCCTCGAGCTGAAGTTCGGCCCCAACCGCGAGCGCTCGATCGCCGGCATCAAGCGGATCAGCAAGCCGGGTCTTCGGGTCTACGCAAAGTCCACCAACCTGCCGAAGGTGCTCGGCGGCCTCGGCGTGGCGATCATCTCCACGTCGCACGGGCTGCTCACCGGCCAGCAGGCGCAGAAGAAGGGCGTGGGTGGGGAAGTCCTCGCCTACGTCTGGTAACCGGGAAGGAGAAAGAGCAATGTCGCGCATCGGCAAGCTGCCCATCTCGGTTCCCGCCGGAGTGGACGTCACCATCGACGGCCGAACGGTTGCGGTGAAGGGCCCCAAGGGGAGCCTGACCCACACCGTCGTCGCGCCGATCGAGATCGCCAAGGGCGAGGACGGCACCCTGCTGGTCACCCGCCCCAACGACGAGCGTGAGTCGAAGGCCCTGCACGGCCTGTCGCGCACGCTGGTGGCGAACATGATCACCGGCGTGACCGCGGGCTACAGCAAGCAGCTCGAGATCAGCGGTGTCGGCTACCGCGTCCAGGCCAAGGGCACCGCCCTGGAGTTCGCCCTGGGCTACAGCCACCCGATCCTCATCGAGGCGCCGGAGGGCATCACCTTCAAGGTGGAGAACCCGACGCACTTCTCGGTCGAGGGCATCGACAAGCAGAAGGTCGGCGAGGTGGCGGCGAATCTCCGCAAGCTGCGCAAGCCCGACCCGTACAAGGCGAAGGGCGTCAAGTACGCCGGCGAAGTCATCCGCCGCAAGGTCGGAAAGGCGGGTAAGTAGCCATGGCATACGGCGTCAAGATCGCCAAGGGCAAGGCGTACAAGAACGCGGCGCTCAAGCGCCGGCACATCCGGGTCCGCAAGCGCGTCAACGGAACGGCCGAGCGTCCGCGCCTGGTCGTGACGCGTTCCAACCGCGGCATCACGGCGCAGGTCATCGACGACCTGGCCGGCCACACCCTGGCCTCCGCCTCGACCCTCGACACCTCCATCCGGGGCACCGAGGGCGACAAGAGCGCCAAGGCGAAGCAGGTCGGCACGCTGGTCGCCGAGCGGGCGAAGGCCAAGGGCATCGAGGCCGTCGTGTTCGACCGTGGCGGCAACCAGTACGCGGGGCGCATCGCCGTCCTCGCGGACGCCGCCCGGGAAGCCGGTCTGAAGTTCTGAGTCGCCCGTCGGGGCAGCGACCGAAGGCTGCTGCGCAGCCAGTCGCTGCGTAACCAGCGGAGAATCGTCGAAAAAACGGAGAGGTAATTCCCATGGCTGGACCCCAGCGCCGCGGCAGCGGTGCCGGTGGCGGCGAGCGACGGGACCGCAAGGACCGGCGGGACAGCGGCCAGCAGGCCGAGAAGACCGCCTATGTCGAGCGGGTCGTCGCGATCAACCGCGTCGCCAAAGTTGTGAAGGGTGGTCGTCGCTTCAGCTTCACCGCGCTTGTCGTGGTGGGCGACGGTGACGGCACCGTCGGTGTCGGTTACGGCAAGGCCAAGGAGGTGCCGGCCGCCATCGCCAAGGGTGTGGAGGAGGCCAAGAAGCACTTCTTCAAGGTCCCCCGCATCCAGGGCACCATCCCGCACCCGATCCAGGGCGAGAAGGCCGCGGGCGTCGTGCTGCTCAAGCCGGCTTCCCCGGGTACCGGCGTGATCGCCGGTGGCCCGGTGCGTGCCGTGCTGGAGTGCGCGGGCATCCACGACGTGCTGTCCAAGAGCCTCGGCTCGGACAACGCGATCAACATCGTGCACGCCACGGTGGCCGCGCTCCAGGGCCTGCAGCGGCCCGAGGAGATCGCCGCCCGCCGCGGTCTGCCGCTCGAGGACGTCGCGCCCGCGGCCCTGCTGCGCGCGCGTGCCGGGGTGGGTGTCTGATGGCGCGCCTGAAGGTCACCCAGACCAAGTCCTACATCGGCAGCAAGCAGAACCACCGTGACACCCTGCGTTCGCTCGGCCTGAAGCGGCTGCACGACGTGGTGGTCAAGGAGGACCGTCCGGAGATCCGCGGCATGGTCCGTGCCGTCCGCCACCTGGTCACGGTCGAGGAGGTCGACTGATCATGGCTGACAGCCCGATCAAGATCCACAACCTCCGTCCGGCCCCGGGCGCCAAGACCGCCAAGACCCGTGTCGGTCGTGGTGAGGCGTCCAAGGGCAAGACGGCCGGTCGCGGCACCAAGGGCACCAAGGCCCGCTACCAGGTGCCGGAGCGCTTCGAGGGTGGGCAGATGCCGCTGCACATGCGGCTGCCCAAGCTCAAGGGCTTCAAGAACCCGTTCCGCACCGAGTACCAGGTGGTCAACCTGGACAAGCTCGCGACCCTCTACCCCGAGGGCGGCGAGGTCACCGTGGCAGACCTGGTCGCCAAGGGTGCCGTGCGCAAGAACCAGCTCGTCAAGGTGCTGGGCACCGGCGAGGTCTCCGTGGCGCTCCAGGTGACCGTGGACGCGGTCTCCGGGTCCGCCAAGGAGAAGATCACCGCCGCCGGCGGCAGCGTCACCGAGCTGGTCTGAGTCCGCGGCACCCGCCGCAGGCCAGGAGCAGCTCGCCGCAGTCCGCCGTAGTACGTCCGAGCACGTCAGGCCCCGTTTCGGGCCCCTTCCGGGGGCCCGGAACGGGGTCGGCGGACTCACCCGACCGGGGATGCCCAGCACCTTCAGGGCATCCCCGGTCGTTGTTCCTGTTCGTTCCTGTGATTTTCCCTGCGTGGCTGGTCATTCCTACTGGGGCCGCCTCGCCGGTAAAGTGGCGGACACTGCCATCAGTCAGATACCTCAGAGACCTCTCCGCGGTGACGCGGGGGCTGCAGGAGGCACCGTGCTCACCGCGTTCGCCCGGGCGTTCAGGACGCCCGACCTGCGCAAAAAGCTGCTGTTCACGCTGAGCATCGTGGTGGTCTACCGCCTCGGCGCCCATGTCCCGGTGCCCGGCATCGACTACACGGTGGTCAATCAGTGCATCAAGGAGACCAAGGGGAGCAACAGCCTCTTCGGTCTCGTGAACATGTTCAGCGGCGGCGCGCTGCTCCAGCTCACCATCTTCGCGCTGGGGATCATGCCGTACATCACGGCGAGCATCATCCTGCAGCTGCTGACGGTGGTGATCCCGCGCCTGGAAGCCCTGAAGAAGGAGGGCCAGGCCGGGCAGACCAAGATCACCCAGTACACCCGGTACCTGACGGTGGCGCTCGCGGTGCTCCAGGGCACCGGCCTGGTGGCCACCGCCCGCTCCGGCAGCCTGTTCTCCAGCTGCTCCAACCGGTTCGACATCGTCCCGAACCAGTCGATCTTCACCACGATCACGATGGTCACCACCATGACCGCCGGCACCGTGGTGATCATGTGGCTCGGTGAGCTGATCACCGACCGCGGCATCGGCAACGGCATGTCGATCCTGATGTTCGTCGCCATCGCGGCCGGCTTCCCCGGCTCGCTGTGGGCGATCAAGGTGTCCGGCACCATCGCCGGCGGCTGGGTGGAGTTCCTCGCGGTCATCGCGGTGGGTCTGGCGATGGTCGGCCTGGTGGTGTTCGTCGAACAGGCCCAACGGCGCATCCCGGTCCAATACGCCAAGCGCATGATCGGCCGTCGCTCGTACGGCGGTACCTCGACGTACATTCCACTCAAGGTCAACCAGGCCGGTGTGATCCCGGTCATCTTCGCCTCGTCGCTGTTGTACATCCCGGCGCTGGTGGTCCAGTTCTCCGGCTCCACGGCGCCATGGGCCCAGTGGATCAGCCGGAACTTCACCAAGGGCGACCACCCGGTCTATATGCTGGCGTACTTCCTGCTGATCGTCTTCTTCGCCTTCTTCTACGTGGCCATCTCGTTCAACCCCGAGGAAGTCGCGGATAATATGAAGAAGTACGGAGGCTTCATCCCCGGTATCCGGGCCGGCCGGCCCACGGCCGAGTACCTGAGCTACGTGCTCAACCGGATCACCTGGCCGGGGTCGCTGTACCTGGGTCTGATCGCTCTGGTACCCACGGTCGCCATCGCGGTCTTCAACGGAAGCAACCAGAACTTCCCGCTGGGCGGCACCAGCATCCTGATCATCGTGGGTGTGGGTCTGGAGACCGTGAAGCAGATCGAGAGCCAACTCCAGCAGCGCAATTACGAAGGGTTCCTCCGCTGATGCGCATCGTCCTGGTCGGGCCCCCCGGCGCCGGCAAGGGTACGCAGGCCGCGTTCCTCGCCAAGAACCTGTCCATCCCGCACATTTCCACGGGAGACCTGTTCCGCGCCAACATCGTGCAGGGCACCGAACTGGGCAAAAAGGCGAAAGCCTATATGGACGCCGGCAATCTGGTGCCGGACGAGGTCACCATCGGCATGGCGGAGGACCGGCTGGACCAGGCCGACGCCGCCGAGGGCTTCCTGCTGGACGGCTTCCCGCGCAACGACCACCAGGCCCGCGCGCTGGACGCGTACCTGACCGGCAAGGGCATCGCGCTGGACGGCGTGCTCGACCTGGAGGTCCCCGAGGACGAGGTGGTCAAGCGGATCGCCGGCCGCCGCACCTGCCGCAACAACAGCGCGCACACCTTCCACGTGGAGTACAAGAAGCCCCAGGTGGACGGCGTGTGCGACGAGTGCGGCGGGGAGCTGTACCAGCGCACCGACGACGCCGAGGACAAGGTGCGCAACCGGCTGGAGGTCTACCACCGCGAGACCGAGCCGATCATCGACTACTACAAGCAGCAGGGCCTGGTCGTGACCATCTCCGCGCTGGGTCCCGTGCACGAGGTGACGCAACGCGCCATGGAGGCGCTGCGCAGCGACGGCGGCGAGCGCTAGCCGGCGCGCGTATCGGTATCGCAATCGGCCGTGGTGCCCGGGTGGGCGCCACGGCCGTATCGTTGAACAGGCATGTACACGCACCGCAGAGGAGGGCGACAGCCGCGATGGTGGAGATCAAGACCCCGGACCAGATCGCCAGGATGCGCGCGGCCGGGCTGGTGGTCGCGGCCATCCACCAGGCAACCCGCGCGGCCGCGGTGCCCGGCGCCACCACCAAGGACCTGGACGAGGTCGCGGCCAAGGTGCTGGCCGACCACGGCGCCAAGCCCAATTTCCTCGGCTACGGCGGCTTCCCCGCCACCATCTGCACCTCGGTGAACGACGTGGTCGTGCACGGCATCCCGGACCGGGAGACGGTGCTCAAGGACGGCGACATCATCTCGGTGGACGCCGGCGCCATCGTGGACGGCTGGCACGGCGACGCGGCCTTCACCTGCTTCGTCGGCAGCGGGCACGCTCCCGAGCTGCACGAGCTGAGCCGAGTCACCGAGGAGTCCATGTGGGCCGGCATCGCCGCGTTCCGCAAGGGCAACCGGCTGGAGGACATCTCCCGGGCCATCGAGTCGTACATCCGCCGCCAGCCGCGCCCCGCCGCCGGTCAGCACGGCTCCGGGAAGTACGGCATCGTCGAGGAGTACGGCGGCCACGGCATCGGCACCCAGATGCACATGGACCCGCACCTGCTGAACTACGTCAGCAAGAAGCGCGGCCGCGGCATCAAGCTGGTGCCCGGGGTGTGCCTGGCCATCGAGCCGATGGTCACCCTCGGCTCGCCCGCCACCCACGTGATGTCCGACGAGTGGACCGTCAAGACCGTCGACTCCTCCTGGGCCGCCCACTGGGAGCACTCGATCGCCCTCACCGACCAGGGCCCGCTGGTGCTGACCGCCCCCGACGGCGGCCGGGCCAAGCTCGCCGAGTACGGGATCACCGCCGCCCCGGACCCGCTGGCCTGAGCCGGCCGGGCACGGACCAGGGCGGGGGAGCCCGGAACCGGGCCGGTGACCGCCCCGAGGACGGTTGAAACCGGTCCCGATTCGTCTTTGCAGGATCCTTGCCGTAGACTCATACGTCGGCCCCGCGTGTCTTCCGGCATGTCCGGAGCCGACCCCGGTAGCCGATCCCCGAAAGCAGGACATGGCCAAAAAGCAAGGCGCCATCGAGATCGAGGGCACCGTGATCGAGTCTCTGCCGAACGCGATGTTCAAGGTGGAGCTGCAGAACGGTCACAAGGTCCTCGCGCACATCAGCGGCAAGATGCGGATGCACTACATCCGGATCCTCCCGGATGACCGGGTCGTCGTGGAGCTGTCTCCGTACGACCTGACGCGCGGACGGATCGTCTACCGGTACAAGTAACCCCCTGTGGATCCAACGACCCGGAGTACCTCAGTCCCATGAAGGTCAAGCCGAGCGTCAAGAAGATCTGCGACAAGTGCAAGGTGATCCGCCGCCACGGCCGGGTCATGGTCATCTGCGACAACCTGCGCCACAAGCAGCGCCAGGGCTGACGCACCCCCGACCGAGCCACCGCACTCGCAGAACTCCGCGCGACGCACACACGTACATACGCAGCACCCATCCCCTGCACGGTGTTCATACCGTGTTTCGTACAAGGGCGATGACACCCCCGGTGGAGGCCGGGGACCCGGTCCGTACCTGGTACGGCGGTCGGGAGCCGGTGCTGTGGAAGACCTCCGCAACCACCAGGAGCCAGCAGAATGGCACGCCTTTCAGGCGTTGACCTCCCGCGCGACAAGCGCGTGGAGATCGCCCTCACCTACGTCTTCGGCATCGGCCGCTCCCTGTCCCAGCAGGTGCTCAAGGAGACCGGTGTCAACCCCGACATCCGCGTCCGCGACCTGACCGAGGAAGACCTCGTCAAGCTGCGCGAGTACGTGGACACGAACTACAAGACCGAGGGTGACCTCCGCCGGGAGATCCAGGCCGACATCCGCCGCAAGGTCGAGATCGGCTGCTACCAGGGTCTGCGCCACCGCCGTGGCCTGCCGGTGCACGGCCAGCGCACCCACACCAACGCCCGCACCCGCAAGGGTCCGCGTCGCGCGATCGCCGGCAAGAAGAAGCCGGGCAAGAAGTAGTCCGCAGCAGGACCACGTCAGCGGTCTTCGCCGCAGGACCGACCACCTCCACCTGGGAGATAGCACAAAGATGCCGCCCAAGGGCCGTCAGGGCACCGCTGCCAAGAAGGTGCGCCGCAAGGAAAAGAAGAACGTCGCGCACGGGCACGCCCACATCAAGAGCACGTTCAACAACACCATCGTCTCGATCACCGACCCGCAGGGGAACGTGATCTCCTGGGCCTCCGCCGGCCACGTCGGCTTCAAGGGCTCGCGCAAGTCCACCCCCTTCGCCGCGCAGATGGCCGCCGAGTCGGCCGCCCGCCGCGCGCAGGAGCACGGCATGCGCAAGGTTGACGTCTTCGTCAAGGGCCCCGGCTCCGGCCGGGAGACGGCGATCCGCTCCCTCCAGGCCACCGGCCTCGAGGTCGGCTCGATCCAGGACGTCACCCCGACCCCTCACAACGGCTGCCGCCCGCCCAAGCGCCGCCGCGTCTGACCAGGCTGAAACAGGAGATACGAGACTCATGGCGCGTTACACCGGGGCCGACTGCAAGCGTTGCCGTCGGGAGAAGCAGAAGCTCTTCCTCAAGGGAGCCAAGTGCGAGAGCGCTAAGTGCCCGATCGAGATCCGTCCTTACCCCCCGGGTGAGCACGGACGGGGCCGCACCAAGGACAGCGAGTACCTGCTCCAGCTGCGCGAGAAGCAGAAGTGCGCGCGCATCTACGGTGTCCTCGAGAAGCAGTTCGTGAACTACTACAAGGAAGCGAACCAGAAGACCGGCAAGACCGGTGAGAACCTGCTTCGCATCCTCGAGACCCGTCTCGACAACGTGATCTACCGGGCCGGCTTCGCCAAGTCGCGCGACCACGCCCGGCAGCTCGTCCGGCACGGTCACATCACCGTCAACGGCCGCAAGACCGACATCCCGTCGGCCCGCGTCGCCGTGAACGACATCGTCGAGGTCCGCGAGTCCTCCCGGAACCTGGTTCCCTTCCAGGTCGCCCAGGGCGAGGCCGGCGACAAGACGGTGCCGGCGTGGCTCGAGGCGAACGCCTCCCGCCTGCGGATCCTCGTGCACAGCCTGCCCGAGCGCCAGGTGATCGACACCCAGGTGCAGGAGCAGCTGATCGTCGAGCTCTACTCGAAGTAACCGGGGCACGGCGTCACCCTCCGGGGCCGGCGCCGCACTCCGGGTCACGGGCGGTGCGGCCGTCACGGGTCCGTCATGGACTCGGGCCGTGCCGCCCGTACCCTCGTAGTACTGGGGGCGTCAAATAGCGGGCGCCCACGACTGAAGGACCGAACACATGCTGATCGCTCAGCGACCCTCGTTGACCGAGGAAGTCGTCGACGAATTCCGTTCCCGGTTCGTGATCGAGCCGCTGGAGCCGGGCTTCGGCTACACCCTCGGCAACTCCCTGCGCCGTACGCTCCTCTCCTCGATCCCGGGTGCCGCGGTCACCTCCATCCGGGTCGACGGGGTCCTGCACGAGTTCACCACCGTGCCGGGCGTCAAGGAGGACGTCACCGACCTCATCCTCAACATCAAGCAGCTCGTCGTCTCCTCGGAGCACGACGAGCCGGTCGTGATGTACCTGCGCAAGCAGGGCCCGGGTGTGGTCACCGCCGCCGACATCGCGCCGCCGGCCGGTGTCGAGGTGCACAACCCCGACCTGGTGCTGGCCACCCTGAACGCCAAGGGCAAGCTGGAGATGGAGCTGACCGTCGAGCGCGGTCGCGGCTACGTCTCCGCGGTGCAGAACAAGCAGCAGGGCCAGGAGATCGGCCGGATCCCGGTCGACTCGATCTACAGCCCCGTACTCAAGGTCACCTACAAGGTCGAGGCGACCCGTGTCGAGCAGCGCACCGACTTCGACAAGCTGATCGTCGACGTCGAGACCAAGCAGGCCATGCGGCCGCGTGACGCCATGGCGTCGGCAGGCAAGACCCTGGTCGAGCTGTTCGGACTGGCCCGCGAGCTCAACGTCGACGCCGAGGGCATCGACATGGGCCCGTCCCCCACGGACGCCGCCCTGGCCGCGGACCTCGCGCTGCCGATCGAGGAGCTGGAACTCACCGTCCGCTCCTACAACTGCCTCAAGCGCGAGGGCATCCACTCGGTGGGCGAGCTCGTGGCCCGCTCCGAGGCGGACCTGCTCGACATCCGCAACTTCGGCGCCAAGTCCATCGACGAGGTCAAGGCCAAGCTCGCCGGCATGGGCCTCGCCCTCAAGGACAGCCCGCCCGGATTCGACCCCACGGCTGCCGCTGACGCCTTCGGCGCCGACGACGACGTGGACGCCGGCTTCGTCGAGACCGAGCAGTACTGAATCGAATAGCGTGAGCCCGGAGTAGTCAGGGGCGCGGGGAACTGCGCGACCAGCCCTACTTCGGGCCGCGGGTCGCTACCGGCCCAAAGGGGCAATTGCTGTCGCATCCGGACCACCGGCCGGTGACCGGTTGCTCGCGCAGGGGGCACCCCCGGACGGAGTCTGGGGGACCTCGCGCCCCTTCGGGGCACTCCCGGCGAACCCGCAGAGAATTCCGGGCCCGCACCCGCAGGCTCGGCACTGACATCGGTACCTGGTACGGCCGGTGCAGCGAGAAGGAGAAGGAAATGCCTCAGCCCGCCAAGGGCCCCCGTCTGGGCGGCAGCGCCGCCCACGAGAAGCTGCTGCTCGCGAACCTCGCGAAGTCGCTCTTCGAGCACGGACGGATCACCACCACCGAGGCGAAGGCCCGCCGGCTGCGCCCGGTCGCGGAGCGCCTGATCACCAAGGCGAAGAAGGGCGACATCCACAACCGTCGCCAGGTGCTGCAGACGATCACGGACAAGAGCATCGTGCACACGCTCTTCACCGAGATCGGCCCGCGGTACGCCAACCGCCCCGGCGGCTACACCCGCATCACCAAGATCGGCAACCGTCGTGGCGACAACGCCCCGATGGCCGTGATCGAGCTGGTCGAGGCGCTGACCGTGCAGCAGTCGGCGGTCGGCGAGGCCGAGGCCGCCACCAAGCGGTCGGCCAAGGACCGCGCCGGTGACGAGGCGGTCGCCGAGCTCAAGAAGGACGAGGCGATCGAGGACGCGAAGCCCGAGGCTTCGGCCGAGGAGCCGGAGGACGCCGCGCCCGCGGACGAGGACTCCAAGGACGCCTGAGCGCGCCCGTGGACGGGCCCGTACCCCTGGGGGTGCGGGCCCGTTCCGCATCACGCAGCCTTTTCATCGCACTGCCCCGAGGAGCGACACGCACGTGACCGACGACCCCGCCCCCGGATTCGTCCGGGTCCGGCTGGACCTCTCGTACGACGGGGCCGACTTCTCCGGGTGGGCCCGGCAGCGCGAGCGGCGGACCGTGCAGGGCGAGCTGGAGGACGCCATCCGTACGGTGCTGCGGCTGGACGAACCGGTCGAGCTCACCGTCGCCGGCCGCACCGACGCGGGCGTGCACGCGCGTGGTCAGGTGGCGCACGTGGACCTGCCGGAGGCCGTCTGGGCGGCGGAGCGGGATCGGCTGCGGCGGCGGCTGGCCGGACGGCTGCCCTGGGACGTACGGGTGTGGCGCGCGGTCCAGGCCCCGCCGGGCTTCAACGCCCGCTTCTCGGCCATCTGGCGCCGCTACGCCTACCGGGTCGCCGACCACCCCGGCGGCGTGGATCCGCTGCTGCGCGGGCACGTGCTCTGGCACGACCGGCCGCTGGACGTCGCCGCCATGAACGTCGCCGCCGACCTGCTGCTCGGCGAGCACGACTTCGCCGCCTACTGCAAGAAGCGCGAGGGCGCGACCACCATCCGTACCCTCCTCGACCTGCGCTGGGAGCGCACCGCCGGGGACATAGCGGTGGCCACGGTCCGAGCCGACGCCTTCTGCCACAACATGGTGCGCGCCCTCGTCGGCGCCCTCCTCCTGGTCGGCGACGGGCACCGTCCCCCCGGCTTCCCCGGCGAAGTCCTGGCCGGCCGCGTCCGCCACTCCGCGGTCAACGTCGTCCGCCCGCACGGCCTCACCCTGGAAGAGGTCGGCTACCCCCCGGACGACCAGCTCGCGGCCCGCAACCTCGCTTCTCGGAACCTCCGCACGCTGCCCGGTTGCCCTTGAGGAAGTAGGGCAACCATCAGGGGCGCGGGGTCCCCCAGACTCCGTCCGGGGGTGCCCCCAGCGCGAGCAACCACATGCAGCCGGTGGTCCGGACACGACAGCAACTGCCCCTTCGGGACGGGGGCGACGTGCAGCCGCACCGTGGCTGAGCGCGCCCAGGCGGCGCCAGCCGCATATCAACTACAGCCCGGCGCCCCTTCAGCTACTCCCGGGTGACGGCACTCCGTCAGTTGCGCGCGGGATCAGCCGCAGCAGCGTCCCGCCCCCGCTGAATGATCCGCTCGAACGCAAAGTTCGACGCGTCATTGGCCGCCTGCAGGGCCACCGTGTCCTGCGCGGTGATCGTCTTGTTGTCCTTCAGCCCGGCGATCGCGAAATACGCGTAGCGACCGACCGCGTTGGAGGTCATCCGGCAGGCCACGGCGTGGCAGAAGTCACGGACCCCGCCACCGTTGAGCGGGGCGACGTACTGCGCGACCTTCTGGAGCTTCTTCGCGTGGGCGGTGTCGTCGAAGACGGCCACGCCGATGGTGACGGCGACCGTGCCGTTGACGTAGGTGGCCCGGATCAGCCGGCGGCAGCCGTTCGCGGGCAGGGCCTGGGCGAGGGTGCCGCGGGCGCCGGCGGCGCAGCTGACGGTGACGGCGTCGGCGGTCCGGACGTAGGGGCGGCCGTCCATCACGAACTGCTTGCCCGGGAAGAGGGTCGCCGGGCTCAGCGGTGCCTTGTCCTTGGCGGCGGTGCCCAGGTAGTCCAGCGGGTTCGCGGGCGGCGGCGGGGCCACGGAGCTGAAGGACGGCTCCGGCGGCAGCGGCTGCGTGCTGGCCGCGCTCGCGGACGCCGAGGGGCCGCCGGACGCCGAGTTCGAGCTCTTGCCGGACATGACCACGGCGGTGGCCACACCGCCGGCGATCACCGCGACCGCGACGATGCCACCGGTGAGCATCATCACCTTGCGCCGTCGTGCGCCCGAAGCCTCCTGCTCCTCGGCGAGGGCTCCCCAGTCCGGCGTGCCCGGGCCGCTCGCCGGCGGTGCCGCGGGGCCCGGTCCGGTCCGTGGGGCCGCGGCCTGCGGCGGGAACGGCGCGGGGCCCTGCGGGGGCTGCTGGCCGTATCCGGGGCCGCCCTGCTGCTGGGCGCCCCCCTGCGGTCCGTAGCCGGGCTGCGGCTGCTGCTGTCCGCCGGCGCCGGGGCCGTACCCGCCCTGGTTCTGCTGTCCGCCAGGGCCGCTCGGGCCGCCCTGTCCTTGTGGCGGCTGCGGCGGCGACTGCTGCTGCCAGGAGGAGTCACCGGCCTGCCGCGGGCCGTGACTCCGGCGTGGGTCCGGTACGGAGCGCTGCTGCGCCGCCCGCGAGGGGATGACGCGCCCTTCCAGTACCTCGCGCCTGCCGTCGGCCGGAGCCGAGCCGGAGCGGGGGTCCTGCGGGGGCTGCTGCTGCCCGGGGCCTTCAGTCATGTCGCGCATCATATTGCCGTACGTGGCTTCTCCGTACGGGAGTGGCGGGAGCGGCGCCGGCCGCCACTGTGACCGCGGCCACGTGCGGGAAAAGGATTTGGGCCGCACCCTGGCGCCCGGGACAATTCCGGGCATGGGCCATGTGGAAGCCGCGCACGTCGAGTACTACCTGCCGGACGGCCGGGCGCTGCTCGGTGACGTCTCGTTCCGGGTCGGGGAGGGCGCCGTGGTGGCGCTGGTGGGCCCGAACGGCGCGGGGAAGACCACCTTGCTCAGGCTGGTCTCGGGGGAGCTGGCCCCGCACGGCGGAAGCGTGGTGAGCAGCGGGGGACTGGGCGTGATGCCCCAGTTCGTGGGCAGCGTCCGCGACGACCGTACCGTCCGTGACCTGCTGGTATCGGTCTCGCACCCGCGGATCAGGACCGCGGCCGCCGCGGTGGACGCGGCCGAGCTGGCGATCATGGCGCAGGACGACGAGCCGGCGCAGATGGCGTACGCGGAAGCGCTCGGCGAATGGGCCGAGGCCGGCGGGTACGAGTCGGAGATCCTGTGGGACATGTGCACGACCGCCGCGCTGGGCGTGCCGTACGACCGCGCCCAGTGGCGGGAGGTGCGCACCCTGTCCGGCGGCGAGCAGAAACGCCTGGTGCTGGAGGCGCTGCTGCGCGGCCCGGACCAGGTGCTGCTGCTGGACGAGCCGGACAACTATCTGGACGTCCCCGGCAAGCGCTGGCTGGAGGAGCAGCTCGCCCAGACCCGTAAGACCGTGCTGTTCGTCAGCCACGACCGGGAGCTGCTCTCGCGCGCCGCGCAGCGCATCGTCAGCCTGGAGACCGGCCCGGCCGGCACCACCGTCTGGGTGCACGGCGGCGGCTTCGGCACCTATCACGAGGCCCGGCGCGAGCGCTTCGCCCGCTTCGAGGAGCTGCGCCGCCGCTGGGACGAGGAGCACGCGAAGCTCAAGGCGATGGTGCTGCGGCTGCGGCAGCAGGCGTCCATCAGCCCCGACATGGCCTCCCGCTATCACGCGGCGCAGACCAGGCTGCGGCGGTTCGAGGAGGCCGGCGCCCCGCAGGAGCCGCCGCGCGAGCAGGACATCCGGATGCGGCTGAAGGGCGGCCGTACCGGGGTGCGTGCCGTGACCTGCGCCGCGCTGGAGCTGACCGGCCTGATGAAGCCGTTCGACCTGGAGGTCTTCTACGGCGAGCGGGTCGCGGTGCTCGGCTCCAACGGCTCCGGCAAGTCGCACTTCCTGCGTCTGCTGGCCGGTGACACGACGGTCGCGCACACCGGCTCGTACACCCTGGGCGCCCGGGTCGTACCGGGCCACTTCGCGCAGACGCACGCGCACCCGGAGCTGGCCGGCCGCACGCTGGTGGACTTCCTGTGGACCGAGCACGCGCGCGACCGCGGACGGGCGATGTCGGTGCTGCGCCGCTACGAGCTGGAGCGGCAGGGCGACCAGCCCTTCGACAAGCTCTCCGGCGGCCAGCAGGCCCGCTTCCAGATCCTGCTGCTGGAACTCGGCGGCACCACCGCGCTGCTGTTGGACGAGCCCACCGACAACCTGGACCTGGAGAGCGCGGAGGCGCTGCAGGAGGGCCTGGAGTCGTACGACGGCACGGTGCTCGCGGTCACGCACGACCGCTGGTTCGCCCGCACCTTCGACCGCTTCCTGGTGTTCGGCGCCGACGGCGTGGTCCGCGAGACGCCCGGGCCGGTGTGGGACGAGCGGCGGGTGGAACGGGAGCGGTGACGGCCTGCCCTCCCCCAGAGCCTTCGGCCTGGGAGGTACCCCCACCGGGGGCGCGCGGGTTCTGGCCACGCGTTTTGACCCCCGAACGCACCGCCGGGTATTCTTGCGGTTCGTCTGCGTATTGGCTTGCTCTATCTCACGCGAGGGGCCCTTACGCCGGTCCACCGGGCCGATGACCAGCGGAGGGAACACGGTTGCGTCGCCGTGTCCTCGCGGGCTGTTGTGGTCGTCTGGGTGGCCTTGTCAGGACCCTGAACTCTGAGAAGAAGCGAAGGCTACGACCGTGCGTACGTACAGCCCCAAGCCCGGCGACGTCCAGCGTCAATGGCACGTCATCGACGCCCAGGACGTCGTCCTGGGCCGCCTGGCCTCCCAGGCCGCCACCCTCCTGCGTGGCAAGCACAAGCCGATCTACGCCCCTCACGTCGACACCGGTGACTTCGTCATCATCATCAACGCCGACAAGGTGCACCTGAGCGGCAACAAGAAGACCCAGAAGATGGCCTACCGCCACTCGGGCTACCCCGGCGGTCTGCGCTCGATCCGCTACGACGAGCTGCTGGAGAAGAGCCCGGAGAAGGCGGTCGAGAAGGCCGTCAAGGGCATGCTGCCGAAGAACTCCCTGGGCCGTCAGATGCTGACCAAGCTCAAGGTGTACGCGGGCGACCAGCACCCGCACGCCGCGCAGCAGCCCGTGCCGTTCGAGATCACCCAGGTCGCGCAGTAGTCCCGGCCACTGAGCAGCGGAAAGAATCTAGGAGTATCCGTGGCTGAGACCACTCCCGAGACCCCCGTCGAGGGCGAAGAGTCCTACGAGGAGATCACGACCTTCGAGTCCGAGCCGGTGGAGTCGGAGTACACCTCCGAGTCCCTGGCCTCGCGCTTCGGTGACCCGCAGCCGGCCGCCGGCACCGGTCGCCGCAAGCGGTCCATCGCCCGCGTCCGGATCATCCCGGGCAGCGGCAAGTGGAAGATCAACGGCCGCACCCTCGAGGGCTACTTCCCCAACAAGGTGCACCAGCAGGAAGTCAACGAGCCGTTCAAGGTCCTGGAGCTGGACGGTCGTTACGACGTCGTCGCCCGGATCAGCGGCGGCGGCATCTCCGGCCAGGCCGGTGCGCTGCGCCTGGGCGTCGCCCGTGCGCTCAACGAGGCGGACGTGGACAACAACCGCGGCCCGCTGAAGAAGGCCGGCTTCCTGACCCGTGACGACCGCGCGGTCGAGCGGAAGAAGGCCGGTCTGAAGAAGGCGCGCAAGGCGCCGCAGTTCAGCAAGCGCTGATCGCCTCCGGCGGCCACCCGGCACAGCCGGGACCGCCCGGCAGGCACCACCGGTCCGCCGGCACCGTCAACGCCCCGGAGGCACACCGATGCCTCCGGGGCGTTCGCATGACGGGCGAGAGGCGTATATCTGTGGTTGTACGACCATCTGCGTCGTACGCGTACGGACCCGGGCGAGCCGCACCGGCCGTACGCCGACCACCACATCCGAACACCGGCCGTCATTCCGGTCCGGCGTGCACGCCGTACCGGCGCCCTGTCCGGCACCTCGTATCACTCGTATCGGAGGAAACACCAGTGGGACGACTCTTCGGCACCGACGGGGTGCGCGGAATCGCCAATGCCGACCTCACCGCCGAACTGGCGCTGGGCCTGTCCGTCGCGGCGGCCCACGTGCTGGGCGAGGCCGGCAGCTTCGCCGGGCACCGGCCGGTGGCCGTGGTCGGGCGGGACCCGCGGGCGTCGGGCGAGTTCCTGGAAGCCGCCGTGGTGGCGGGTCTGGCCAGCGCGGGCGTGGACGTCCTGCGGGTCGGTGTGCTGCCCACCCCGGCGGTGGCGTATCTCACCGGCGCGCTGGGTGCCGACCTCGGCGTGATGCTCTCGGCCAGTCACAACGCCATGCCGGACAACGGCGTCAAGTTCCTGGCCCGCGGCGGCCACAAGCTGGATGACGAGCTGGAGGACCGGATCGAGGCGGTCTACGCCGAGCACCGCACCGGCGCCCCCTGGAGCCGTCCCACCGGCGCCGGTGTCGGCCGCGTCAAGGACTACGACGAGGGCTTCGACCAGTACGTCGCCCACCTCATCGGGGTGCTGCCCAATCGGCTCGACGGGCTGAAGATCGTCCTGGACGAGGCGCACGGCGCGGCCTCCCGGGTCTCGCCCGAGGCGTTCTCCCGGGCCGGCGCCCAGGTCGTCACCATCGGCGCCCAGCCCGACGGGCTCAACATCAACGACGGCTGCGGCTCCACCCACCTGGACCTGCTGAAAGCCGCGGTGGTCGAGCACGGCGCCGACTTCGGCATCGCGCACGACGGCGACGCCGACCGCTGCCTGGCCGTGGACGGTGCGGGCCAGGAGGTCGACGGCGACCAGATCATGGCCATCATCGCCCTGGCGCTGCGCGAGCGCGGCGCGCTGCGGGAGAACACCGTGGTCGCCACTGTGATGTCCAACCTCGGCTTCAAGCTGGCGATGGAGCGCGAGGGCATCCGGCTGGTGCAGACCGCGGTCGGCGACCGCTACGTGCTGGAGGCCATGAAGGAGCACGGCTACGCGCTCGGCGGCGAGCAGTCCGGCCACGTCATCGTGCTCGACCACGCCACCACCGGCGACGGCACCCTCACCGGCCTGCTGCTGGCCGCCCGGGTCGCCGCCACCGGCCGCTCGCTGGCCGACCTCGCCGCCGTCATGCAGCGGCTGCCGCAGGTACTGATCAACGTCCCCGACGTCGACAAGAGCCGGGTGAACACCTCTGCGGAGCTGTCGGCCGCTGTCGCCGAGGCCGAGGCGGAACTCGGCGCCACCGGCCGGGTCCTGCTGCGGCCCTCCGGCACCGAGCCGCTGGTGCGGGTCATGGTCGAGGCCGCGGACATCGACCACGCGCGGGCGGTCGCGCAGCGGCTGGCGGACGTGGTGAAGTCGGCGCTCGGCTGAAGTCGGCACCGGCCTGACCTGGCCGGGGGCGTGCGCTGATGAACGCACGCCCCCGGCTCACAGCTTGCGCAGGGACAGCCGCTGCACCTTGTGCTCCGGGCCCTTGCGCAGCACCAGCGTGGCCCGGCTGCGGGTCGGCAGGATGTTCTGCGTCAGGTTCGGGTGGTTGACGGTGCGCCACATCAGCCGCGCGTAGTCCAGGGCCTCCTCCTCGGCCACCTGGGTGTATGTACGGAAGTACGAGGAGGGGTCCTGGAAGGCGGTTTCGCGCAGCTTGCGGAACCGCCCCAGGTACCAGCGCTCGATGTCCTCGGTGCGGGCGTCCACGTAGACGCTGAAGTCGAAGTAGTCGGCCAGGCCGATCCTGGTGCGGCCGTCCGTGCCGGGCAGGGCGGGCTGGAGGACGTTCAGGCCCTCCACGATGAGGATGTCGGGGTTGCGCACCGTCAGGGTCTGGCCGGGCACGATGTCGTAGCTCAGGTGCGAGTAGACGGGCGCGGTCACCTCGGGTCGGCCGGCCTTCACGTCGGCGACGAATCGGGTCAGGGCGCGCCGGTCGTACGACTCCGGGAACCCCTTGCGGGCCATCAGGTCGCGCCGCTTCAACTCGGCGTTGGGCAGCAGGAAGCCGTCGGTGGTGACCAGTTCCACCCGGGGGTGCTCGGGCCAGCGGGCGAGCAGCGCCTGCATCAGGCGTGCCGTGGTGGACTTGCCGACCGCGACGCTGCCGGCCACCCCGATCACGAAGGGCGTGCCGCTCTGCCGCGCGCCCTGCGCCCCCGCCGCGCCGCCCAGGAAGGTGTTGAGGGCGCCGCGCAGGCCGCTGTGGGCCCGCACGTACAGATTCAGCAGCCGGGACAGCGGCAGGTACACCTCCACCACTTCCGCCAGGTCGACCACGTCGCCCAGCCCGCGCAGCTTCTCCACTTCGTCGGCGGTGAGCGGCAGTGGCGTCCGGTCGCGCAGGGCACTCCACTGGTCCCGGGTCAGGTCGACATACGGGCTGGTGGGGGCGGTGGCTGAGGTCATGACAGGAGTTTTCCACAGGGGGTCGGCGGGCTGTGCATGGGCCGGGGGCGGGCCTCGGTAAGGTGGCCGGCATGCGCGGGTACGAGGGCGAGGCGGCGGGCGGGGCGCGCGCCGGCGGCCGGTTCGGGGCGGGGGCCGGGGAGCGGCCGGTGACGGCCGGGTGATCGTCGGGGTGGGCATCGACGTCGCCGAGATCAGCCGGTTCGGCGAGGCCCTGGAGCGTACGCCGGGGATGGCCGAACGCCTCTTCAACCCGGACGAGCTGCACCTGCCCGGGGGAGAGCGGCGCGGTATCGCCTCGCTGGCCGCCCGGTTCGCCGCGAAGGAGGCACTGGCCAAGGCGCTGGGTGCGCCGCCCGGGCTGCACTGGCTGGACGCCGAGGTCGTCAGCACGCCCTCCGGCCGCCCGCACCTCACCGTCCGCGGCACGGTGGCCGCGCACGCCGCGACCCTCCACATCACGACCTTTCACCTGTCCTTGTCCCACGACGCGGGGATCGCCTCGGCGGTCGTCGTCGCGGAGGCGTAGCGGACCCGCGGGTCTGCCTTTCCGCCAGACCCTTCCGGGGCCGTGCCGCCGCGCGAAGGAGGGCGGGGCGAGGGGAGGATGGGGGAAACCGGAGCGCGCGGGAGGTACGGGATGAGGCTGGGGCACAGCGTGGAGGTCGTGCGGGCGGCGGAAGGGGCGCTGATGGCGCGGCTGCCGGAGGGCACGCTGATGCAGCGGGCGGTGGCCGGACTGGCCGCGGTGTGCACCCAGGTGCTGGACGGGGTGTACGGCGCGCGGGTGGTGGTGCTGGCCGGGAGCGGGGACAACGGGGGCGACGCGTTGTTCGCGGGCGCCCGGCTGGCCCGGCGCGGGGCGGGCGTCACCGCGGTGCTGCTCACGCCCGACCGTGCCCACGCCGGTGGCCTGGCGGCGCTGCGGGCGGCGGGCGGACGGGTCGTCGGCGTCGAGGACGGCCCGGCCGTGATCGCCCGGGCCGCGCTGGTCCTGGACGGCATCACCGGCATCGGCGGCAAGGGCGGCCTGCGCGCGCGGGCCGTACCGCTGGCCGAGGCGGCGCACCGGTCCCGGGCCGCGGTCGTCGCCGTGGACCTGCCCAGCGGGGTGGACGCGGACACCGGCGAGGTGCACGGGGCGGCGGTGCGGGCGGACGTGACGGTCACCTTCGGCACGCACAAGCCGGCCCATCTGATCGACCCCGCGGCCGAGTTCGCGGGCGTGACGCACTTCGTGGACATCGGCCTCGGCCCGGAGCTGGCCGGCCCGGTGCTGGAGGCGCTCCAGCACGCCGACGTGGCCGCGTTGCTGCCGCGCCCGGCCGGGGAGAGCGACAAGTACCGGCGCGGCGTGATCGGGGTGGTCGCCGGGTCGCGGCGCTACCCGGGCGCGGCGGTGCTCGCCGTCTCCGGGGCGCTGCGCGGTGCGGCCGGCGGGGTGCGGTACGTGGGGCCCGTGGGTGACGCGGTGCTGGCCCGGCACCCGGAGACCATGGTGTCGAGCGGTTCGCCGCACCAGGCCGGCCGCGTGCAGGCGTGGGCGGTCGGGCCCGGCCTCGGTGACGGCGCGGACGCCCGCGCGGCGGTGGCCGAAGTCCTCGCCTCGGACGTCCCGGTCCTGGTCGACGCGGACGGTCTCCGGCTCATGGACCCGGAGACCGTACGGGGCAGGACGGCGCCCACCTTGCTCACGCCGCACGCCGGGGAGGCCGCGGCCCTGCTCGGCTGGGCCCGCGAGGACGTGGAGGCGCGGCGCCTCACGGCGGTCCGTACCCTCGCGGAGCGGCTGCGCGTCACCGTCCTCCTGAAGGGCTCCACCACCCTGATCGCCGACCCCGACCCCGACGTCCCCGTCCGGGCCAACCCCACCGGCGTGTCCTGGCTCGCCACCGCCGGCAGCGGCGACGTCCTGTCCGGCATCACCGGCTCCCTCCTCGCCGGCAGCCTCCCCACCCGCGACGCGGCCTCCTGCGGCGCCTATCTCCACGGACTCGCCGCACGTGTCGCCCGGGGTCCCTTGTCCGCCCTCGACGTCGCCGACGCCGTCCCCGAGGCCTGGCGCAGCGTCTACGTGTGAGCGGTTCGCTGCCCGGGCCGAGCTTTTCCGGGCGCGGTTCGCCGCATGGGCTGTGCCTTTCCGGGCGCGGTTCGCCGCACGGGCCGAGCATTTCCGGGCGCGGTCCGGGTGGGGGCTGATGCCCCCGCCCGACCTTCCCGCCGCTGTGGTTGCCCGCGCCCACGCGGCGCCAGCCGCAGATCAAACCCAGCCCCGCGCCCCTGGGCGTGTGGGTCCTCCGCTTGGGCGGCCACCAGCTCGGGGGGTTCGGTTCGTTGCCGGGTGCCGGTGGGTGTGTGGCTGGTCGCGCAGTTCCCCGCGCCCCCTTTGGGTGCCGTTCTCCCGTCGGGCCCGCAGCCCCTTCGGGGCGCGTCCCTTCGTCCGCCCGCACCCTTCAAGGCACGGCCCTTCCCCTCAGCCCGCCCTCGTCAACAGGTGCCGTCCCCCTGCCCGCGTGGGCCCTTCAGCCTGCCGTCCACCTGGCCCCTCCCGTTCCTCGAAGGGCGCCGTCACCCCGTCCGCCCGCGCTCGCAAAAGGTGCCGTTCTCCCGTCCTCCCAAGCCTCTTCAAGGTGCCCTCCCCCCTCCACCTCGGGCCTTTCCGGCCGCCGCGTGGGCACCGTTGTCATGGCCTGCCGGGATGCCCGGGAGCGGGCCTGAGAGACTGGGCGGTAATGGACGGCATGATGGGTGGGCCCGGGGCGCGGGTGCGGGCTTGGGCGGAGATCGATCTGGGCGCGCTGCGGGCGAATGTGGCGGCGTTGCGGGCGAAGGCGCCCGGGGCCGCGTTCATGGCCGTGGTCAAGGCGGACGCCTATGGGCACGGGATGGTGCCGTGCGCGCGGGCGGCGCTGGAGGCGGGGGCGCAGTGGCTGGGAGTGGCCACGCCGGATGAGGCGCTGGCGCTGCGGGCGGCCGGGGTGGGCGGGCGCGTGCTGTGCTGGCTGTGGACGCCCGGCGGCCCGTGGCGGGAGTGCGTGGAGGCCGACGTGGAGGTGACGGTGAGCGCGTCCTGGGCGCTCACCGAGGTGACCGCGGCGGCCCGCGCGGCCGGCCGTACCGCGCGGGTCCAGCTCAAGATCGACGCGGGCCTGGGCCGCAACGGCGCCCAGCCCGCCGAGTGGCCCGCCCTGACCCGGGCGGCGCGGGCCGCCGAACGCGACGGGCTGATCAAGGTCACCGGCGTGTGGGCGCACTTCAGCTGCGCGGACGAGCCGGGCCACCCGGCGATCGACCGCGAACTGGAGGTTTTCCGCCGCGCGGTGGCGCAGGCCGAGGACGCCGGCCTGACCCCGGAGGTGCGGCACATCGCGAACTCGCCCGGCACCCTGACCCTGCCCGAGTCCCACTTCGACCTGGTCCGGCCGGGCGTGGCGATGTACGGCATCTCGCCGGTGCCCCAGGTCGGCGGCCCCGCGGACTTCGGGCTGCGGCCGGTGATGACCCTGCGGGCCCGCCTCGCCTCGGTCAAGCGCGTCCCCGGCGGACACGGCGTCAGCTACGGGCATCACTACGTCACTCCGGGCGACACCACGCTTGCGCTGGTCCCCGTGGGGTACGCAGACGGTGTGCCGCGGCATGCCTCGTCCGCGGGCCCGGTGCTGGTCGCCGGGAAGTGGCGCACGGTCGCGGGACGGGTGGCGATGGACCAGTTCGTGGTGGACCTCGGCGGTGACGCCGCGGTGGCGGGTGACGAGGCGGTGCTGTTCGGCCCCGGCGACGCGGGCGAGCCCACCGCCGAGGACTGGGCCCGCGCCTGCGGCACCATCGCCTACGAGATCGTGACCAGGATCGGACCGCGGGTGCCGCGGGTGTACGTGGACGGCCGGCCGTGACGCCCGCACCCGCCGGCCCGCCGGCCCGCACGGGGGGCCGCTGACCGCCATGGCCGAGGTGAAGTGGGAACGCGCCGGCCTGGTCGGCGCCGCGATCGGAGTGGTGGCCGCCGGAGCCGCCGCGGGCGTGGCCATCGAACGGGCCACCGTGAGCCGTTCGGTACGCCGCAAGGCCCGCCTCGCGCTGGACGCCGCCGGCCCGTACGGGACGCTGCGCGGCACCCCGGGCACGGCCGCCGCCGAGGACGGCACCCTGCTCTACTACGAGGTCGAGGAGGCCGAGGCCCCCGAGCCGCCCGCCGAGCCGGTCCGCCGCGGCCGGGGCTGGCTGCGCCGCCAGGGCGTGAAGGCCGGGCCGCCGCCCGCGCCGGTCACCGTCGTCTTCTGCCACGGCTACTGCCTGAGCCAGGACTCCTGGCACTTCCAGCGGGCCGCCCTGCGCGGTGCGGTACGAGCCGTCTACTGGGACCAGCGCAGCCACGGCCGCAGCGAGCGCGGCCGCGACCAGGCGGCCGGCCGGCCGGTCACCATCGACCAGCTCGGCCGGGACCTGAAGGCCGTGCTGGACGCGGTGGCGCCCGAGGGCCCGCTGGTGCTGGTCGGGCACTCGATGGGCGGCATGACCGTGATGGCGCTGGCCGACCAGTTCCCCGAGTACGTCAAGGAGCGGGTGGCGGGCGTCGCCCTGATCTCCACCTCGGCCGGCAAGCTGGCCGCGGTGAGCTTCGGGCTGCCGGCCGCCGGCGCCCGCGCCTTCCGGCTGCTCGCCCCCGGCGTGCTGAAGGTCCTGGGCAGCCAGGCCGACCTGGTCGAACGCGGCCGACGGGCCACCGCCGACCTCTTCGCCGGAATAGTCAAGCGCTATTCCTTCGGCTCGCAGGACGTGGACCCCGCGGTCGAACGGTTCGCCGAGCGGCTGATCGAAGCCACCCCGATCGACGTGGTCGCCGAGTTCTACCCGGCCTTCGCCCTGCACGACAAGGTCGACGCGCTCGCCGGGTTCACCGCCGTGCCCGCCCTCGTACTGGCCGGCGACAAGGACCTGCTCACCCCCAGCGCGCACAGCGCGGAGATCGCCGAGAAGCTGCCGGACGCCGAACTGGTTGTCGTCGAGGGCGCCGGCCACCTGGTGATCATGGAACGCCCCGACCTGGTGAACAACCGGCTCGCGTCAGTCGTCGCGCAGGCTGCCGACGCGGTACGGGCCCCCGTACCGCAAGAGCTTCGTGACCTGATGGCTGCCCTCGACAAGTAGCATGCGACCCCATGGGCACACCGCACGACCCGTACCCGGCCGGCACCGACCAGGACGGCGCCCCGGCCGTCCGCGTCACCGTCCGCACCGCCGACCGCATGCGTGAGCTGGGGCGGCGGCTGGCGACGCTGCTGACCCCCGGCGACCTGGTCCTGCTCACCGGCGACCTCGGCGCGGGCAAGACCACCCTCACCCGCGGCCTCGGCGAGGGCCTGGGTGTGCGCGGCGCGGTCACCTCGCCGACCTTCGTGATAGCGCGGGTGCACCCCTCCCTCACCGGCGGCCCGGCCCTGGTCCACGTGGACGCCTACCGGCTCGGCGGCGGCCTGGACGAGATGGAGGACCTGGACCTGGACGTCTCGCTGCCCGAGTCCGTGGTGGTCGTCGAGTGGGGCGAGGGCAAGGTCGAGGACCTCGCCGACGCCCGGCTCCAGGTGGTGATCGGCCGCGAACCGGTCGGCGACCCGGACGCGGGCGAAGGCGCGGACGGCGTGCGCGAGGTGACCGTCACCGGCATCGGCCCGCGCTGGGCGGGCGAGGACCTGAGCGTTCTGGTGCGCTGAGCCGGCGATCGGGCAGTGCGTTCAGGCCGCGTCGCGGTCCGGCGCCGGCCGTCGTCCGTCCGCGGCGCCGGCCTGCTCCGGTCCGGCCTGCTCCTGTCCAACCTGCTCCGCGGCGTCGTCGTCGGCCGTCGGGGGCGTGGAGACCGTACGGGCAGCGGCACAGGCGGCGAGCACGGCACCGACCGACGGTGTGCTGGGCGCCTGGTCGTGGGGCTCGTGAGCCGAGGTGGCCGACATGCGTGCCTCCCGGTGCGGGGGGAAGTTAGGCAGCCCTTACCTGAGTGCCTGCATCAAGCAGACCACGACGGACCGCCTCTCCGCAACATCTTCCCGACACACTGTCGGCGCATACCCCGGTTCGAGTGAATCCCCACGCCTCGGGGAAAGCGCCGCAGGCCGGCGCTAGGCGGTCTCGTTTGGATCAGCGAGCGGACCAGAGGAAGATGCCTGCGATGTGGAGTCCGGCCAGGTAGATGGTCGCGGTCTTGTCGTAGCGGGTGGCGATGCCGCGTCACTGCTTCAGGCGGTTGATGCACCGCTCGACGGTGTTGCGTTGCTTGTATGCCTCCCGGTCGAAGCCTGGTGGTCTGCCACCGGCTTGTCCGCGCCGCCTGCGGTTGGCCTGCTGGTCGGCCCGTTCCGGGATCACCGCTGTGATGCCGCGTCTGCGCAGGTGGTCGCGGATTGCGCGGGAGGAGTACGCCTTGTCGGCCAGGACCACGTCGGGTCTGGTGCGCGGCCGCCCGAGAGGGCGGGGAACCCGCAGGCGGTCCATCACCAGCGGGAAGGCCGGTGCGTCACCGGCCTGGCCCGCGGTCACGACGAAGGCCAGGGGCCGGCAGTTCCCGTCAGCGGCGAGGTGGACCTTGGTGGTCAGTCCGCCGCGGGACCGGCCGATGGCGTGATCGTCCGGCTCGCCGGCCGGGACCCCCTTTTGCGGGCCCCGGCCGCGTGCTGGTGGGCACGCACGATCGTGGAGTCCACCGAGACCGCCCAGTCCAGGTCCTCATCGGCGTCGGCCTGAGCCACCAGGGCGGTGAACACCCGCTCCCAGGTGCCGTCCAGGGCCCACATCCGCAGCCGGTTGTAGACACCCCGCCAGTTCCCGTACTTCTCCGGCAGGTGCACCCACTGCGACCCTGTCTGGAACTTGAAGGCGATCGCATCGATCACCTCACGGTGATCCCGCCACCGCCCACCCCGCCTGGGCGTCCGGTCAGGCAACAACGGCTCGATCCGCGCCCACTGCGCATCACTTAACGGCACACCAGAACCAACGATCAGACGATCTAAACGAAACGGCCTAGGGCACGACCACCACGAGTGCGTCGATCATCGCCCGTTCCCACACCGCCTCCGCGTCCGCCCGCGTGGCGCGGATCGCGCCGGTGCGGCGGGCCGGGGCCGGGCCCGGGGCCGGGGGAGCGGTGGAGCCGGCCGCCGTCGCGCTGAAGCCGATGTTCGTATCGCCCGTCCGAGCGAAAAGCACCACGTGCTCGACCTTCGTGCCGTCGCCGCCGCGCCCGGCGATCCGGCGCGCGAAGACCTTGTGCGTGCCGAGCGCCGGCAGCGGCGCGCTGCCGGTCACCGGGAAGGTGCGGGTCACCGCGCCGCTCGGGCCGACCAGCCACACGCGGCCGCCGGACAGGCTGTAGACGACCCGCTCGCCGGTGCCGGAGTGCGCGGGCAGCCCGGTGCCGCGGTGGACGAGGCCGGCGCCGCGGCCCGCGCCCAGCTGGGTGGAGCCGGGCGCGATGCCGCCCGCCGAGCCGGCCGCCTGGAGGGCGAGCACGCCGACCGTGCCGAGGGCCGCCGCGAGCAGCCCGCTGACCAGGGTGCGGGAGGTGATCGAGACCACGGTGTCCTCCGCCGACGCGAGCCCCGAGGATGATGACCCCATTTCATATGAAATGACACGGAAATGCCTCGCGCCCGTCGGTGACAGCGGCGCGGCCCTCCGCACCGTCGGCCCCGCCGCGCGCCGTAGGCTGGGTGCGTGCTCCTGCTTGCCTTCGACACCGCCACCCCGGCCGTGACCGCCGCCCTGCACGACGGGGAGCGGGTGCTCGCCGAATCCACCGAGGTGGACGCGCGCCGGCACGGTGAGCTGCTGATCCCCGCCGTCGACCGGGTCATGGCGACCGCCGGCCGTACGCTCGCCGAACTCACCGGCGTCGTGGTCGGCGTCGGCCCGGGCCCGTACACCGGACTGCGGGTCGGGCTGGTGACCGCGGCGGCCTTCGGCGACTCCCTCGACATCCCCGTGCACGGCGTGTGCACCCTCGACGGCCTGGCCTGGGCGGCCGGCCAGGGCGGGCTCGACGGCCCGTTCGTGGTGGCCACCGACGCCCGCCGCAAGGAGGTCTACTGGGCGCGGTACGACGGCCCCGGCCGGCGCGTCACCGAACCCGCCGTGGACCGCCCGGCCGACATCGCGACCGCGGTCGACGGCCTGCCCGCGGTCGGCGCCGGAGCCGCGCTCTACCCCGAGGTCTTCACCGGCCGGCCGCACGGGCCGGCCCACCAGTCGGCCGGCGCCCTGGCCGCCCTCGCGGCCCGCCGGCTGGCCGACGGCGTGCCCTTCGAACCGCCGCTGCCGCTCTACCTGCGCCGCCCCGACGCCCAGGTGCCGGCCGGCTACAAGGCGGTCCTGCCGAAGTGACCGGACCTGCCGACGCGACGGGACCGGGCCGCACCGCGGGCCCGGACCGGCCCGTGCTGCGGGAAATGCGCTGGTGGGACATGGACGCCGTGCTCGACCTGGAATACGACCTCTTTCCCGAGGACGCCTGGTCGCGCGGCATGTTCTGGTCCGAACTGGCCGACACCCGGCACCCCGGCGGCACCCGCACGTACCTGGTGGCCGAGACGCCGGACGGGCGGATCGTGGGGTACGCCGGGCTCGCCGCCGTCTCCGGCACCGGCGACGTGCAGACCATCGCCACCGCCCGCGACCACTGGGGTACGGGCCTGGGCGCGGCCCTGCTGACCGCCCTGCTGCGCGCCGCGACCGCCGCCGAGTGCCACGAGGTGCTGCTGGAGGTCCGGGTCGACAACGCCCGCGCCCAGCGGCTCTACCAGCGGTTCGGCTTCGAGCCCATCGGCGTGCGCCGCGGCTACTACCAGCCCGGCAACGTGGACGCGCTGGTCATGCGGCTCGGCGACCCGGCCGCGGCGACCCCGGCGGACGTGCTCGTCGCGGAGGTGCCCGTGGCGGATATCGCACCGGCCGTCGTGCGGGAGAGCGCCCAGCCGGAGGGCGCCCCGGAAGACGTGCACGAAGACGACGTACAGGAAGACGTACAGGAAACAGGGACCCATGGCTGACGAACCCCTTGTGCTGGGCATCGAGACCTCGTGCGACGAGACCGGGGTCGGCATCGTGCGCGGGCACACCCTGCTGGCCGACGCGATCGCCTCCAGCGTGGACGAGCACGCCCGGTACGGCGGCGTCGTGCCCGAGGTGGCCAGCCGGGCGCACCTGGAGGCGATGGTCCCGACCATCCGGCGCGCGCTGAAGCAGGCCGGCGTCAGCGCCCGCGACCTGGACGGCATCGCGGTGACCGCAGGGCCCGGCCTGGCCGGCGCGCTGCTGGTCGGCGTGTCCGCGGCCAAGGCGTACGCGTACGCGCTGGGCAAGCCGCTGTACGGCGTCAACCACCTGGCCTCGCACATCTGCGTCGACCAGCTCGAACACGGCGCGCTGCCCGAGCCCACGATGGCGCTGCTGGTCTCCGGCGGCCACTCCTCGCTGCTGCTCGCGCCCGACATCACCGGTGACGTCCGCCCGCTCGGCGCGACCATCGACGACGCGGCCGGCGAGGCGTTCGACAAGGTGGCCCGGGTGCTCGGGCTGGGCTTCCCCGGCGGCCCGGTGATCGACCGGTACGCGCGCGAGGGCGACCCGGCCGCGATCGCCTTCCCGCGCGGCCTGACCGGCGGCCGCGACCCGCTCTACGACTTCTCCTTCTCCGGCCTGAAGACCGCCGTCGCCCGCTGGGTGGAGGCCCGCCGCCGGGACGGCCACGAGGTGCCGGTCGCCGACGTCGCCGCGTCCTTCCAGGAGGCCGTGGTGGACGTGCTCACCCGCAAGGCGATCCGGGCCTGCAAGGACAACGGCGTGGACCACCTGATGATCGGCGGGGGAGTGGCCGCCAACTCCCGGCTGCGCTCGCTCGCCCTGGAGCGCTGCGAGGGCGCCGGCATCCGGCTGCGGGTGCCCCGGCCGGGCCTGTGCACCGACAACGGCGCCATGGTCGCCGCACTGGGCGCCGAGATGGTCGCCCGCGGCCGCGCCGCCTCCGCCTTCGACCTGCCCGCCGACTCCTCGCTCCCGCTCACCGAGGTGTCCGTGCCGGGCCTGCCGGCCCAGGCGCACCCCGGCCACGACGGCGGCCACGGCCACGCCCACGGCCGTGATCATGATCACTTGCACGAGCCGGTCAAGGGCAACCTGTACGGATGACCGTCACCCTCATGTGGGAAGCCGCCGCGGCCGACGGCCGTGGCCCCGACCTCCTCGCCTGGGCCAGGCGACAGGCCGTGACGCTGCCCGGGGAGCCGCGCCGCCGGGAGTTCCTGACCGCCCCGGGCGACCGTGTGCTGGTGATCACGTGGTGGGAAGCGCCGTATGATGCCGACCTGCCCGAACTTCCGGATCCCGACGCCGTTCTGATACGGCGCCCGGTGCACCGCTGGCGATTCGTCTCGGTCTCGGTGGAACCCGCGGGCTGAAATCCGCATCACCCAGGGTGAGCGCGCGGCCGGAGCCCACCCCCCACGGCCGCGCGCTCGTGACGGTCCGGCAAGGGCGCCGTACCGCACCGGCACCACCCGTGGCACCGCCCCGGTACCGGCTCCGTACCACCCCGTACCAGCAGCAAGGATCTCGCAGGCTTCCGCACGGCATCCCCGGGCGTTTCCGGCGCCCGGCACGCCCCGTACGCACAAAGACAGGGCTCACCCTCCATGCGCTCCACGCGTCCGACAGCGGTCCTTGTGGCCCTCATCGGTCTTCTGCTCCTCACCGGCTGCTCGGGGCTGTCCTCGCCGTCCGGCCCCGCGGCGCGCACCGGGCTCCAGGCCGAACGGGTGGGCGCGGCCACCAGGAGCACCGTGCGGCCGGTCATCCACCTCGCCCCGCGGACCGCGGCCCAGCGCGCGGCGGCCTTCCGCAAGTGGGGTGTCCCGCTGCTGCGGACCGCGCCCCGGCCGCCGGCGATGAAGACGGTACGGATGTCCGGCGGCGAGCTCCCGGTGATCAGCCACGTGCCGACCACGCAGAAGGTGGTCTTCCTCACCTTCGACGACGGCGTGGCCAAGGACCCGCAGTTCGTGCGCATGATGACCGACTTGCGGCTGCCGTTCACGATGTTCCTGACCGACGACTTCATCAAGGACGACTACGGCTACTTCACGCCGCTGAGCGAGCTCGGCAACTCCGTCGAGAACCACACCCTCACCCACCCCGACCTGCGCCTGAAGACCCCGGCCGAGCAGCGGCAGGAGATCTGCGGCCAGCAGGACAGGCTCACCGCGGAGTACGGCACCCGGCCCGGCCTGTTCCGCCCGCCCTACGGCGTCTTCACCGCCGAGACCCGCGCCGCCGCCCAGTCCTGCGGCGGGATCCGGGCCGTCGTGCTGTGGCGCGAGACCATGATGATCAAGTCGGTCGTCTTCCCCCGGGGCAGCGGGCGGCACTTCCGGCCCGGCGACATCGTGCTGGCCCACTTCCGCACCCCGGCCCAGCTCAAGGGCGAGGAGACCCTGACCCAGATGACCGCCATCCTGCTGCGCGAGATCGCCCGTCAGGGCTACACCGTGGGCCGCTTGGAGGACTACGTCTGACCGGCTGTGTCCGACCGGCCGTCAGGAATCCGGTCAACCGGCCGTCAGGAGCCGGTCAGCGGCTGCCCGATGAGCATCGAGGGCGCCCCCGCCACCCGGGTCAGGAACACCGTCGCCCGGTGCGGCCCCTGCGGCCGGACCCGGCGCCGTACCTCCTCCGGCTCCACCGCCGAGCCGCGCTTCTTGACCGTGAGCACGCCCACCCCGCGCTCCCGCAGCAGCGCCTTGAGCCGCTTGAGCCCGAACGGCAGCACATCGGTGATCTCGTACGGGGTCGCGTACGCGGTCGGGCGCGCCTCGTCGGCCGTCACGTACGCGATGGACGCGTCGATCAGCCCGCCGCCGAGCTCCTCGGCCACCGCGGCCACCAGGTGGGCGCGCACCACCGCGCCGTCCGGCTCGTAGAGGAACCGCCCCACCGGCCGTATCGGGGGCGCGGGCGGCGGCACGGCGGCCGTCAGCCGCGCGCCCGACGGCAGCAGGGTGGCGCCCTTGGCGCCGGGCGCGGTGCCGAACCACAGCGCGGCCTCCTTCACGTCCCCGTGGTCCGAGACCCACTCGGCCTCCGCGTCCTGCGGCACCGCCTCGTGCGGGATGCCCGGCGCCACCTTCACCGCCGCGTACGGCGCCGTACGGGCGGCGGCCAGCGCCCACGACAACGGCGGCTCGTACGCCTCCGGGTCGAACGTCCGGCCGCGCCCGGTGCGGCGCGCGGGGTCCGCGAACACCGCGTCGTACCCGGCGGTCTGCGTCTGCATCACGTCCGCGCGGCGCACCTCGATCAGGTCCGCCAGCCCCAGCGAGATGGCGTTCGCCCGGGCGACCGCCACGGTCAGCGGGTCCCGGTCCACGGCCACCACCGCGATGCCGGCCCGTGCGAGGGCGAGCGCGTCGCCCCCGATCCCGCCGCACAGGTCCAGGACGCGGCGTGCGCCCAGGGCGGCGAACCGCGCGGCCCGGTGCTCGGCCACGGCCCTGCGGGTCGCCTGCTCCACCCCGTTCGGGGTGAAGTACATCCGTGCGGCGTCCGGCCCGAACTTCGCTGCCGCCCTCTGCCGCAGGCGCCCTTGGGCCATGGCCGCCGCCACCAGGCCCGGCTCGTACCTCTTGCGCAGCCTCGTCGCGGCCGCCAGCTCGTCCTCGGGCCCGAGGTCCCGTACCTCCTCCAGCAGCTCCTGGCCCGCCGGCCCCAGCAGCGCCTCGATGTCCTCGACGTTCACCGGGCCATTGTGGCGGAGTGGAATCGCTTCGGGTTCGCCCGGTGGAACCCTCGCGGGTGAACGGTGAACACCCCTCGGGGACGCGCTTGGCACTCCGCTTGACCGAGTGCTAAGACCGCCCTAGTCTCGGGTCTGGCACTCGACTGCGTTGAGTGCCAACAGACAGCGACGGGCAGGTCCGGCACCCGCGACGACGGGCCTACCAGGTCGCCGACCCTGACAGACACTCCCGTGAGCCCTTTGAAGGGGGAGGTCGGATCGTGACGACCGCCAGCACCAAGGTTGCCATCAAGCCGCTTGAGGACCGCATCGTGGTCCAGCCGCTCGACGCCGAGCAGACCACGGCCTCCGGCCTGGTCATCCCGGACACCGCCAAGGAGAAGCCCCAGGAGGGCGTCGTCCTGGCCGTCGGCCCGGGCCGCGTCGAGGACGGCAAGCGCGTGGAGCTCGACGTGGCCGTGGGCGACGTCGTTCTCTACAGCAAGTACGGCGGCACCGAGGTCAAGTACAACAACGAGGAGTACCTCGTTCTCTCGGCGCGCGACGTTCTCGCCATCATCGAGAAGTAGGCCTCGGTTCCACCGCAGCCTGATCCCGCCCCGGGTTGCCCGAGTCCTACCAGGCCGGGCCCGGGGCGGTGTCTTTGCCGTCCTCTGGCCGTCGCCCGCCGTCCCGGCGCGGGTGCCACGGGCGGTCGGCGCACCGCATCCGACGAGTAGACGAAGGTAGTTCACAAGGCAATGGCCAAGATCCTGAAGTTCGACGAGGACGCCCGTCGCGCCCTTGAGCGCGGCGTCAACAAGCTCGCCGACACCGTCAAGGTGACCATCGGCCCCAAGGGCCGCAACGTCGTCATCGACAAGAAGTTCGGCGCCCCGACCATCACCAACGACGGCGTGACCATCGCCCGTGAGGTGGAGATCGAGGACCCCTACGAGAACCTGGGCGCCCAGCTCGTCAAGGAGGTGGCGACCAAGACCAACGACATCGCGGGTGACGGCACCACCACCGCCACCGTGCTGGCCCAGGCGCTGGTTCGCGAGGGCCTGCGCAACGTGGCCGCCGGTGCCTCCCCGGCCGCCCTGAAGAAGGGCATCGACGCCGCCGTCAAGGCCGTCTCGGAGGAGCTGCTCACCACCGCCCGCGCCATCGAGGGCAAGGACGACATCGCCGCCGTCGCCGCGCTGTCCGCGCAGGACAAGCAGGTCGGCGAGCTGATCGCCGAGGCGATGGACAAGGTCGGCAAGGACGGTGTGATCACCGTCGAGGAGTCCAACACCTTCGGCCTGGAGTTGGCCTTCACCGAGGGCATGGCCTTCGACAAGGGCTACCTGTCGCCGTACTTCGTCACCGACCAGGAGCGGATGGAGGCCGTCCTCGACGACCCGTACATCCTGATCCACCAGGGCAAGATCGCCTCGATCGCCGAGCTGCTGCCGCTGCTGGAGAAGATCATCCAGGCCGGCGGGTCCAAGCCGCTGCTGATCATCGCCGAGGACGTCGAGGGCGAGGCCCTGTCCACCCTGGTCGTGAACAAGATCCGCGGCACCTTCAACGCGGTCGCGGTCAAGGCCCCCGGCTTCGGTGACCGCCGCAAGGCCATGCTGGGCGACATCGCCACGCTGACCGGCGCGACCGTCATCGCCGAGGAGGTCGGCCTCAAGCTCGAGCAGGCCGGTCTGGACCTGCTGGGCACCGCCCGCCGCGTCACCGTCACCAAGGACGACACCACGGTCGTGGACGGCGCCGGTGACAAGGCCGAGATCGAGGGCCGGGTCGGCCAGATCAAGGCGGAGATCGCCACCACCGACTCCGACTGGGACCGCGAGAAGCTCCAGGAGCGGCTGGCCAAGCTGGCCGGCGGCGTGTGCGTCATCAAGGTCGGCGCGGCCACCGAGGTCGAGCTGAAGGAGAAGAAGCACCGCCTGGAGGACGCGATCTCCGCGACCCGCGCGGCCGTCGAGGAGGGCATCGTCTCCGGCGGTGGCTCCGCTCTGGTCCACGCGGTCAAGGTGCTGGAGGGCAACCTCGGCAAGACCGGCGACGAGGCCACGGGTGTCGCGGTGGTCCGCCGCGCCGCCGTCGAGCCGCTGCGCTGGATCGCCGAGAACGCCGGCCTCGAGGGCTACGTGATCACCTCCAAGGTGGCCGAGCTCGACAAGGGCCACGGCTTCAACGCGGCCACCAGCGAGTACGGCGACCTGGTCAAGGCCGGCGTCATCGACCCGGTCAAGGTCACCCGTTCCGCCCTGGAGAACGCCGCCTCCATCGCCTCCCTGCTGCTGACCACGGAGACCCTGGTCGTGGAGAAGCAGGAGGAGGAGCCCGAGCCCGCCGCCGGCGGTCACGGTCACTCCCACTGACGCGTCACCCGTACCGCGCATCCGACTGCGCGCTCGGTACGAACGGCCGAGGCCCGGGCACCCCTCGCGGGGGTCGCCCGGGCCTCGGCCGTTTCCGGCTCCGTCCTCGCGCGGCTTTTTCGGCCGCGCGCAACAGCCCGGCGGAAGCGCTCAGTTGAGGTTCTTCGGGTCGAAGCGGCGTCCCGCCCGGGTGGAGACCGCGCCGAACACGCCCTCCGGCACGTGCCGGGCCAGCGCGGCGGCCACCTTGTAGCGGGGGTCGGGCACGCTGAGCGTCTTGCCGCGGGCCAGGTCGCGCAGTGCCGCCGCCACCACCTTGTCCGCGTCCAGCCAGGCCCAGGACGGGATGTTGGACGCCTTCATGCCGGCCCGCTGGTGGAACTCGGTGCGCACGAACCCCGGGCACAGCACCATGAACCGGATCCCGGAGCCGGCCAGGTCGTACGCCATGCTCTCGGTGAACCGCACCACCCACGCCTTGCTCGCCGAGTAGGTGCCGCGCGGCATGAAGGCCGCGACCGACGCCACGTTGATCACCGCCCCGCGGCCGCGCTCCCGCATGCCCGGGGCCGCCGCCGCGGTCGTACGCAGCACCGCCTCGCAGTGCAGCTTGAGCATCCGCAGCTCGTCGGCCATCGGGGTGTCCAGGAAGGAGCCGCCGTGGCCGAAGCCGGCGTTGTTGACCAGCAGGCGCACCGGCCGCCCGCCGTCCCGCAACCGGTCCTCGACCGCGGCGATCCCCTCGTCCTGCGCGAGGTCGGCGGGCAGCACCTCCACCGCTACGCCGTGCCGTGCCCGCAGCGCCTGCGCCGACTCGGTGAGCCGCTGCTCGTCGCGGGCGACCAGCACCAGGTCGTGCCCGTCGGCCGCCAGCCGCCGGGCGAACGCGGCGCCGATGCCCGCGGTGGCCCCTGTCACCAGTGAAGTGGTCATGCTCACACCCTAGGTGCTCGGTGTCACCCCACGGCTACGGCCTCGCGCCGCGCTCCAGCCGGCGCCGTACGGCCGCGCGGTCCTCCGCCGGGAGCGCCTCGACGTCCACCAGCAGCGGCAGCAGCTCCGGTTCCGTGGTCAGCGCCCGGAAGGACACGGCGACCGTGACCTCGTGGTCCGGCCGCCCCACCACCTCGATCCGGTCGCCCGGCGCGACCTCGCCCGGCTCGATCACCCGTAGATACGGCCCCGGGCGCGCGGCCCGGGTGAACGTGCGCAGCCAGCCCCGCTCGCCGAGCCAGCCGGCGAAGGTCACGCACGGGATGCGCGGGCACGACACCTCCAGGACGAGGCCGCCGCCGATCCGCCAGCGCTCGCCGATCAGCGCGGAGTTGACGTCGATGCCGGTGGTGGTGAGGTTCTCCCCGAACGAGCCGGCCCCGAACTCGCGGCCCAGCTCCCGCTCCCAGATGTCCAGGTCCTCCCGGGCGTAGGCGTACACGGCCTGGTCGGCGCCGCCGTGGTTCCTCACGTCGTACGCCCGGTCGCCGGCCAGACCCACCGCGCCCGTCCCCTTGGGACCCGGCGCGCTCACCCGGACCGGGCCGGCGACCGGGCGCTTGTCGATGCCGGTGGCCGCCAGGCCCTTCCACGGATTGGGGCGCGGGTGGCCGATGTTCACGCTGCTCACGAAGGCTTGTGCTGTCATGTCACCCCTGTTTCAGGTAGGGCGTCGTCACGCTCAGGGCGGCGAAGCCGAGGCGTTCCAGGATCGGGCGGCTGGTCTCGGCGGCGTCCACCTGGAGATAGCGCACGCCCAGCTCCTCCGCGGTACGCGCCCGGTGGGCGATCAGCGCGCGGTAGATGCCGCGTCCGCGCCACCGCGGGACCGTGCCGCCGCCCCACAGCCCGGCGAACTCCGTGCCCGGGTAGATCTCCATCCGGGCCGCGCTCACCGGCTCGTCGCCGGCCGCCGCCACGACCATCCGGATGCTCTCCGGGGAGCGCGCGACCTGGTCCAGCAACTGCTCGCGCAACGACGCCGCGCTCCTACCGAAGGCCGCCTCATGAACGCGGGTCAGCACCTCGACACCCTCCGTCCCCGTCACGACTTCCAGCCGGACCCCCTCCGGCGTCCGCAATTCCTTGTCCAGCGCGGCCACCTCCGCGACCATCAGCGTCTCCGGCTCCTCAGCCGTGAACCCCGCTCGCGCCAGCCGCTCCCCGAGATCCGCGGGCCGGTCGTGCGCGTACAGCTTCCACTCGTACTCCCGCCCCCGCCCCTCCGCCGACGCCAGCCACCCCAGCTCCCCCGCGATCGCGGCGTCCGCCCCCTCCTCGTCCAGCCCCGACCACAACACCCCCGTCCATCCGCCGACATGCCGTACGACCCCGCCCACCCGGTCCACCCGACCGCCGGCCTCCGGCACCGCATCGCGCCTGACCTGCGCGTCGAACTTCCCCAGCACCTCGTCCATGTCCATCCGCGCATTTCACCACCTTCCCTCCGCGAGGCTCCACGCATTTCCGGTGCGGCAACCCGCTCCCGGGCTCACCCGGAAGAAGTGCGGGCCTTTTCCAGGACGGTCAGGGTGCGGGCCACATCCGCTTCCGTGTTGTGGAGGTGGAAGGAGAAGCGGAGGAAGGAGGCGCGGGCGGAGAAGGTGAGGTGAGCGGAGGTGAGGAGGGCGGGGGCGGACGGGGGGAGGTCGGGGACGGAGACGATGGCGGAGGGGTGGGGGGAGGGGACGGGGGAGAAGCCGAGGGCGTGGAGACCGGTGCGGAAGAGGTCGGCGAGGCAGACGTCGTGGGCGTGGAGGGCGGGGACGCCGATCTCCTCGACGAGGGAGAGGGAGGCGGCGGCGCCGACGAAGGAAAGGTAGGCGGGGCGGGTGTCGAAGCGGCGGGCGCCGGGGGCGAGATGTGCGACGGGGCCGTAGCAGTCGGCCCAGGGGTCGTCCGCGGAGTACCAGCCGGCGAAGGCGGGGGAGAGGGTGTCCTCGGCGCCTTCACGGACCGTCAGGAAGCAGGCGCCGTGCGGCGTGAGCAGCCACTTGTAGCCGTGGCAGACCAGGTAGTCGTACGTGTCGGCCGGCACCGGCAGCCAGCCGACCGACTGGGTGCCGTCGATCAGGATCCGCGCCCCGTGGTGCCGGGCAGCCGCGGCGATCGCGGCCAGATCGGCCACCCGCCCGTCCGCGGACTGCGCCGCGCTGACCGCGACCAGCGCGGTGGAGGCGCGTACCGCCGCGGCCACTTCGGTCAGCGGCACGATCCGCAGGTCCAGCCCGCCGCGCCCGGCGAAGGGCTGCACCAGTGAGCTGAAGTCGTCCGCGGCGACCACCACCTCGGCGCCGTCCGGCAGTGCCGCCGCGATCAGGCCCACCGCCCCGGCCACGGTCGAGGCCAGCGCCACCCGCTCCACCGGCACCCCGGTGATCCGGGCGTACGCGGCCCGGCTCGCCGCGACCGCCTCCTCGTACACCGACACGTCCGGCCGTCCCGCGGCCCACGCGTCCAGCGCCCGCCGCAGCGCCGCGGAGGTACGGGCCGGCGGCAGCCCGAGCGTCGCCGTGTTGAGGTAGCCCTCGCCGACACCCGGGTACTCCGCCCGGCGGGCCGCCTCGATCGTGGCGGCGAGCCGGGAACCGGAACCGTAAGCGGAATCCGATGCGGGGCGGGAGGCCGGTCCCGGGCCGGCGGTGGCGCCCGGTTCGGCGGGGCCGGCGGTGAGTCCTTCTGCGCGTCCGTCCATGGCCCCAGCCTGACCCGCCCCCGCCTCCAAGTCCATCGCCGAACTCTGCCGGGTATCCCTAAGCATCGCTTATGGTTGGCGTATGTTCGAAGCTCGTCACCTACGGGTGCTGCGCTCGGTGGCCCGTACCGGCTCCTTCTCCGCCGCGGCCCGGGACCTGGGCTGCACCCAGCCGGCGGTCAGCCAGCAGATGAAGGCACTGGAGAGCGCCGCCGGCACCCCGCTGCTGGTCCGCGGCGCCCGCGAGATGCGGCTGACCGAGGCCGGCGAGGCACTGGTCCGGCACGCCACCGGCATCCTGGCCGGGCTCACCGCCGCCGAGGAGGAGATCGCCGCGATCGCGGGCCTGCGGGCCGGCCGGGTCCGGCTGGCGTCCTTCCCGTCCGGCAGCGCCACCCTGGTGCCGGACGCGGTCGCCGACATGCGCGAACGGCACCCCGGGACCAAGATCTCGCTGGTGGAGGCCGAGCCGCCGCGCTCGGTGGAGATGCTGCGGGCCGGCGACTGCGACATCACCCTCGCCTTCCGCTACGTGGACCTGCCGACCCCGGCCGAGGAGTCCTGGGCCGACCTGGTGGTCCGCCCGCTGCTCACCGACCGGCTGGTCGGCGTGGTGCCGCAGAACCACCCGCTGGCCGGGCGGGCCGACCCGGCCCGGATCGGGGAGTTCGCCGAGGAGCAGTGGATCGCCGGCTGCCCGCGCTGCCGGGGCCACCTGGTGGAGGTGTGTGAACGGGCCGGCTTCACCCCGCGGATCGACTTCGCCACCGACGACTACCCGGCGGTGGTCGGCCTGGTCGCGGCCGGGGTGGGCGTGGCGGTGCTGCCCGAACTGGCCCTGGAGTCGGTACGCGCCAAGGGCGTGGCCGTACTGGAGATGCAGCCGGCGGTGGAACGCGAGGTGGTGGCCCTGACCCTGCCGGACCTGGCCCATGTGCCGGCGGTGGACATGATGCTGGCGCGACTGGCCCGGGCGGGCCTGCGGCAGGCGCGGCGTACGGGGCTCGCGCGGCAGGCGGCGGCGGAGGGAGCCGGCGGCGTGGCGGCGGCCGGGCGCTGAGGCGGCCGGCCGCGGGCGGAGCGGGAGGAGCCGGAAAAGCGGGCGGAGCGCCCCCGGGTGTACGGCACCCCCGGAGGGATCGCTCAGAAGAATCGATTCTGCGGAAGCAGGAAACGGAATCCCGGCTCAGCGGCTGGGCGCGAGCCACGGCGCGCGGCCGGGGTGCGGCGCATGGTGGTCGTACTGCCCGCCGACCTCGTGCTCGCGGGCGTGACCGTGGGTGTGCTCGCGGGCCTGCTGGTGGCCCTGCTCGTAGACGTGTTCCCGGTCGGGCCCGTGATCCGGCCCGTCGGCCTGCCCGTAGTCCGCGTCGTAGTCCTGCTCGTATCCGTGCTCGTAGCCGTGATCGTCGTCGAGGTCGTACGCCCGGTGCTCGTGGTCGTACGGCCGGTCGCGGTGCGCGTCCCCGCGGGCGTCCCGGTGGCGGTCGTGGTGCTCGTGGTCGTCGTACCCGTCCTGGTGCGGGCGGTGGCGGCCGCTGCTGACGTGGACGTAGTCGGCCGGCTCCTCGGGGCCCGGGTAGTCCATGTCGTCGTACGCGTACGGGTCGTGGTCCTGCTCGTCCTCGTGTCCGCCGGTCTCGTCGTCCTCGTCGTACGCGGTTCGCCGGCCGCGGCCGCCACCGCCGGCGTGCACCCGGCGCCCGTCGTGCTCGTCGTCGGTGTCCGAGGTGTCCGCGGCGCGGTGCCGGGAGCGGCCGAGCATCGCCTCGCGCTCGTCCTCCGTCAGACCGCCCCAGACGCCGTAGGGCTCCCGCACCGCCAGCGCGTGGGTCGCGCACTCGGCGCGCACCGGACAGCGCATGCACACCTCCTTGGCGGCGGCCTCACGCGCACTGCGGGCAGCGCCCCGCTCACCCTCGGGGTGGAAGAACAGCGAGCTGTCCACACCGCGGCAGGCGGCCACGAGTTGCCAGTCCCACAGGTCGGCGTTGGGGCCGGGAAGGCGGGAGAAGTCTGCCATTGCTCATCCCCTCGGAGGGTGCCGATGGTCGCTGAGGCTCGACCTCCTCGACCGTACATCTACTGTCGTAGTAGATGTAAATATGACTCATCGCCAATCTAGCGACGATGCGGCACAACACCAGAAAAGAGCCGCCAAACAGGCAAAACCTTGCGAAGTCGGGCATCCTGCCGCCCCCATTCGGCCCGGAGCGGGCCGTCATTCGCTCCTGTACCACCCCCTAATCCCGCGCTGACCTGCGGCGTAACTGATCAGTGCGGGCATGATCACGTAGGGTGCCGATCGTCCGGCCCGCATCTCGTAACTCTTTCGAGTGAGGGTCGTTGAGTGTGGCGGAAGCGGTCGGCGGAACACGTGATTCGGGCAACTGCCCGAGCCGTCGGCCCCAACGGTGAAGATTCGTACTTCGTACAGCCTGGAGGCACAACGTGACGCGGTTCAGCCCCGGGGGGCGGTCATGACTTCCGTTCTCGTCTGCGACGACTCCCCGCTCGCCCGAGAGGCCCTGCGCCGCGCGGTGGCGACCGTGCCCGGCGTCGAGCGCGTAACCACCGCGGCCAACGGCGAGGAGGTGCTGCGCCGCTGGGGCGCGGACCGTTCGGACCTCATCCTGATGGACGTCCGCATGCCGGGCCTGGGCGGGGTGGAGACCGTACGGCGGCTGCTGTCCGCCGACCCCGGCGCCCGCATCATCATGCTCACCGTCGCCGAGGACCTGGACGGGGTCGCGCTCGCCGTCGCCGCCGGCGCCCGCGGCTACCTGCACAAGGACGCCTCCCGCGCCGAATTGCGGGCCACCGTCACGCAGGCGCTGGCCGACCCGACGTGGCGGCTCGCCCCGCGCCGGCTGCGCTCGGCCGAGATGGGCGCCGCGCCCACGCTCACCGCCCGCGAGATCCAAGTACTGGAAGGGATGAGCCACGGACGGTCCAACGCCGAGATCGGCCGTGAGCTGTTCCTGTCGGAGGACACCGTCAAGACGCACGCCAGGCGGCTGTTCAAGAAACTCGGCGCCTCCGACCGCGCGCACGCCGTGGCGCTCGGCTTCCGCTGGGGCCTGGTCCGTTAACCGTACCGGGGGCGCTCGGAAGGGCGAAGTCGGCCGCGAGTCCTCGGTTTCCCGGGGGAGGACGCATGCTTGAGGGTATGGACTTCCTCGGGGATCGGCGGGGGCCTCAGATGGCGGAGACAACGTCTGCGGCTTCGGCCGCTCATAACGCTTCGGTGCAGAAGTCCCGCCGCGATGCGGCGGAACGTCCGCGGGCGAGGCACCATGGGTGGATGCGCGACGACGACACCCCTGCCATCGGTGCCCTCGTTCGCCGCGCGGCAGACGGGGACCAGCGGGCCACGCACGAACTGCTCGCGCATGTGCACCCGCTGGCGGAGCGGTACTGCCGCACCAAGCTGTCCCGGCTGCCCGGCGAAGCACGGCACTTCGTGGACGACCTCGCACAGGAGGTCTGTCTCGCGGTGCTCTGTGCCTTGCCGCGCTACCGGGACCTGGGGCGGCCGTTCGAGGCGTTCGTCGTCTCCATCGCCGCCCACAAGGTCGCCGATCTGCAGCGCGCCGCGATGCGCGGGCCCGGCTCCACCGCGGTCCCGTCGGACCAGATGCCGGAGAAACCCGACGACTCGCTCGGCCCCGAGGAGCGCGCGCTGCTCAACAGCGACGCGGCCTGGGCCAGGAAGCTGCTGGAGCGGCTGCCGAACCATCTGCGCGAGCTGGTGCTCCTGCGGGTGGCCGTGGGGCTGTCGGCCGAGGAGACCGGACAGGTGCTCGGGATGTCGCCCGGAGCGGTACGAGTGGCGCAGCACCGCGCGCTCAGCCGGCTGCGCGCCATTGCCGAGGAGAGCAGCGCGGGAACGTCGGATGCCCGCGGATTGACGGCGTGATCCGGGTGGCGTGAACCCGGCAGTGTGATCCGGACGGCTCCGGCGGGATGCTGGGAATGGCGGCCGAGCCACTACCATTGAACCTCTCGCCGGGCAAGACCATTCGGGAAGGTGTCATGTCGCTGAACGCCGACGGAGTAGCCGAGAAGTTCGCCACTCTCGGACTGACCTACGACGATGTGCTCCTGCTGCCGGGCGCGTCCGCGGTCCTGCCCAACGAGGTGGACACCTCCTCGCTCGTCTCCCGCAACGTGAAGGTGAACATCCCGCTGCTGTCGGCGGCGATGGACAAGGTGACCGAGGCACGGATGGCGATCGCCATGGCCCGGCAGGGCGGCGTCGGCGTGCTGCACCGCAACCTCTCGGTCGAGGACCAGGTCGCCCAGGTGGACCTGGTCAAGCGGTCCGAGTCCGGCATGGTCACCGACCCGATCACGGTCCGCCCCGACGCGACCCTCGCCGAGGCCGACGCGCTGTGCGCCCGGTTCCGGATCAGCGGCGTGCCGGTCACCGACGCGGCCGGCAAGCTGCTCGGCATCGTCACCAACCGCGACATGGCCTTCGAGAACGACCGCAACCGCAAGGTCCACGAGGTCATGACCCCGATGCCGCTGGTCACCGGCACGGTCGGGATCTCCGGCGGCGACGCGATGGCGCTGCTGCGCCGCCACAAGATCGAGAAGCTGCCGCTGGTCGACGAGGACGGCGTGCTGCGCGGCCTGATCACCGTCAAGGACTTCGTCAAGGCCGAGCAGTACCCGAACGCGGCCAAGGACAAGGACGGCCGGCTGATCGTCGGCGCGGCCGTCGGCGCCAGCCCCGAGGCGCTGGACCGGGCCCTCGCGCTGGTCGAGGCGGGCGTGGACTTCCTGGTCGTGGACACCTCGCACGGCCACAACAGCAACGCGCTGAACTGGATGGCCAAGATCAAGTCGAGCGTCCCGGTGGACGTCATCGGCGGCAACATCGCCACCCGCGACGGCGCCCAGGCGCTGATCGACGCGGGCGTGGACGGCGTCAAGGTCGGCGTCGGCCCCGGCTCGATCTGCACCACGCGTGTCGTGGCCGGCATCGGTGTGCCGCAGGTCACCGCGATCTACGAGGCCGCGCTGGCCTGCCAGGACGCCGGCGTGCCGGTCATCGGTGACGGCGGGCTGCAGTACTCGGGCGACATCGGCAAGGCGCTGGCCGCCGGTGCCAGCACGGTGATGCTGGGCAGCCTGCTGGCCGGCTGCGAGGAGTCCCCGGGCGAGCTGCTGTTCATCAACGGCAAGCAGTTCAAGTCCTACCGCGGCATGGGCTCGCTCGGCGCGATGCAGTCCCGCGGGCAGGGCCGCTCGTACTCCAAGGACCGCTACTTCCAGGCCGAGGTCGCCTCCGACGACAAGCTCGTGCCCGAGGGCGTCGAGGGCCAGGTCCCCTACCGCGGCCCGCTGTCCGCGGTCATCCACCAGCTCATCGGCGGCCTGCGGCAGACCATGGGGTACGTGGGCGCGGCCGGCATCGCGGAGATGGAGACCAAGGGCCGCTTCGTGCGGATCACCGCCGCCGGCCTGAAGGAGTCCCACCCGCACGACATCCAGATGACCGTCGAGGCCCCGAACTACCACGGCTGATTCCCGGCCGCCGCCGGGGCCTTCCCGCTCTTCCGGTTCTCCTTCCGGCTGCTGCTTCCGGTTCTCCGGCAGTACCTCGTCCGTCCCGGGCCGCGCCCGGATCCGGCTGATTCCGATCGCCGGGTCCGGGCGCGGCTGCTTCCGTGTTGCCGTTCCCGGCGTTGCGGGCGGCCGGACAGGACTGGCCCGGCGCGGGACGGGTAGTCCCCTCATCGACGAGGCCGCGCCGGACCGGGCGCGGCGGTTCCGGGCGGGCGCGGGCCCGCGCCGGGGGAGCGGGAGAGGCAGGCGAGGGGGGAGCCATGCGGTGGCACAGGTCTTCGTACGGCGGTGGTGAGGACAGCGGCGCCATCGAGGTCGGGGACGCCGACTTCAAGATGCGGCTGGTGCGCGACGCCCGCGACCCGGACGGCCCTGAACTGGTCTTCCCGGCCCAGGTGTGGGACGCCTTCCTGGCGGGTGTGAAGGCGGGCGAGTTCCCCGTCCCCGAGATCCCCGCGCAGGCCGGCCGCTCGCGCTGAGCCGTAGCCCCGCGCATCGGCGGGCGCGCGCCGCACATCGCTTTGCGGTGGCCGCGCCCGCCGGGGCGGGGTGCCGGCGCACCCGGCGCCGGCGGGCGAGCCGTCACACCCGGCGCCAGCGGGCGGAGGCGAAGGAGAACAGGCCGAACAGCACCAGCCCGGCGGCGACCGCCACGAGCAGCCAGGGCCCGGCCGAGGTGCCGGCGAAGCTGCGCAGGGTGGCGTCCATGCCCTTGGCCCGGCCGGGGTCGTAGCGCACCGCCGCGGTCAGGACGAACACCCCGGCGCCGGCGAAGACCGCGCCCCGGGCGATCCCGCCCGCCGTGCCGCAGAAAGTGACCACGCGCCGCTCCCGGCGGCTCATCCGCCCGGTGTCCAGCTTGCGCAGGAAGCGCCGCTGCCAGGCGCGTACCGCCACGGCCGCGCCGGCCGCGATCAGGGCGCAGCCCGCCGCGCCGACCAGCAGGCGGCCGGCCGGCAGTTTCAGCGCGGAGGCCGTCCAGTCCCGGGACTGGGTGTTGCTGTTGCCGGAGCCGCCGCTGCCCGCGGCGTAGGCGGCGGTGCCCCAGCAGACCGCGGCGTAGAAGGCCGCGCGGACCGCGTTCATCGCCCGCGTCCCCTTCTTGCGGCTGCCGCCACGGCCGCCGAAGGCCCGGGGGAACACCTGGGCCGCGCGCCACAGCGCCATCCCCGCGAAGCCGGCGGCCAGCAGCCACAGCAGCACGGTGCCGAACGGCCGCGTCGCGATCTGCTGGAGGGCGCCCTGCCGGTCCGCCTCGCCGCGGTGCCCGAAGGCGATGCGCAGCGCCAGGATGCCGACCAGGACGTAGATCACGCCGCGGGCGGCGAATCCGGCGCGCCCCGCGGGGCCGAGCGCGCGCCGGCCCGCCTGCCCCTTGCCGGTGGTACGGCCGGCGGTCCGGCCTCTGTTCCGGCCGGCGCGGCGCGGTGCACCCGTCCACAGGCCGCGTACGTGCGAATGCGACGACATCGTCCCTCCCTGGCTTCGCCCGGCCCGTCCGGTGCGGCCGGTCCCGGTCGCCGGTCGTCTGCCCCGGGGCACCCCTGTCACGCCGCCGCGCGGTCGGGGGTGCCGGGGCGGGCACGCCCGACACGGTGTGCGGGATACTTGGGGCGCATGGCCAGGACAGAGAGGCGCGGGTTGTGACTGAGATCGAGATCGGGCGGGGCAAGCGGGGCCGCAGGGCGTACGCCTTCGACGACATCGCCGTGGTGCCGAGCCGGCGCACCCGGGACCCCGAGGAGGTCTCGATCGCCTGGCAGATCGACGCGTACCGGTTCGAGTTGCCGTTCCTCGCGGCGCCCATGGACTCGGTGGTCTCGCCGGAGACGGCGATCCGGATCGGCAACCTGGGCGGGCTCGCGGTGCTCAACCTGGAGGGTCTGTGGACCCGGTACGACGATCCCGAGCCGCTGCTGGCCGAGATCGCCGAGCTGGACGACACGCGGGCGACCAGCCGGCTCCAGGAGATCTACGCGGCGCCGATCCGCGAGGAGCTGATCGGGCAGCGGATCAAGGAGGTGCGCGAGGCCGGGGTGGTGACCGCGGCGGCGCTCTCGCCGCAGCGGACCGCGCAGTTCTCCAAGGCCGTGGTGGACGCCGGGGTGGACCTCTTCGTCATCCGCGGCACCACGGTCTCGGCCGAGCACGTCAGCGGGTCGCACGAGCCGCTGAACCTCAAGCAGTTCATCTACGAGCTGGACGTGCCGGTGATCGTCGGCGGCTGCGCGACGTACACCGCGGCGCTGCACCTGATGCGGACCGGGGCGGCCGGGGTGCTGGTCGGCTTCGGCGGCGGGGCCGCGCACACCACCCGCAGCGTGCTCGGCATCCAGGTGCCGATGGCCACGGCGGTGGCCGACGTGGCCGCCGCGCGGCGCGACTACATGGACGAGTCCGGCGGGCGGTACGTGCACGTGATCGCCGACGGCGGCTTCGGCGCCAGCGGCGACCTCCCCAAGGCGATCGCCTGCGGCGCGGACGCGGTCATGATGGGCTCGCCCCTGGCCCGCGCCACCGACGCGCCCGGCCGCGGCTTCCACTGGGGCATGGAGGCGGTCAACCCCGAACTCCCGCGCGGCAAGCGGATGAACCTCGGCACGACGGGCTCCACCGAGGAAATCCTCCTCGGCCCCTCCCACGCCCCCGACGGCTCCATGAACTTCTTCGGCGCCCTCCGCCGCTCCATGGCCACCACCGGCTACTCCGACCTGAAGGAATTCCAGCGCGTCGAGGTCACGGTGTCCCCGACCCACCACCGGTGATCATCCTTTCGTAGGAATCTCCGGAAAACCGGACGATAGGGCTTTGCGCTGCCGGTATGGTGGCGAGTATGGCGACGAAAAAGGTGACGGTGACGATCCCGGAGGACCTGCTCGAGGAGATCCGTCCTCACGCGGCCGAACGGGGTCTGTCGGCGTACGTCACGGAAGCTCTGCGAGCCAAGCACGACCGTGACCTGCTGGGCGAACTGGTCGAGTGGCTTCAGGAGGAATACGGTCCGCTGACCGACGAGGAGCGTGCGGCGGCCGCGGAGGAGATCGCGGCGCTTGACGCCGAGCACGAGCGCCGCCGTCAGGCCGCGGCTGCGAGCCACCACGAGAATGCCGCATGACCAAGAGTTCTGCCCAGCCCGTCGCCTCGCGGACGTTCGTTCTGGACAGTGAGGCCCTGTCGCTGGCCGTGCGGGGTGATCGGACCATGATCCGTCGGCTCGAAGCCGCCGTCGGTGGTGCCGCTGTCGTCGTGACCTCGCCCATGGCCCTGGTCGAGGCCCACGACGGCCGCATCGGCGAACGCCGCTGGGACTGGGTTCTCTCCCGCGTCACCGTTGCCGAGGTCGGCAAGGCCGAGGCCCGTCAGGCGCGGCGCCTGCTGGCCGACGCGAACCTGCACGGCCACAAGTACGCCATCGACGCGGTGCTCGCTGTCGTCGCCCTCCAACAGCGTGGGCACGTCACGGTCTTCACCTCGGACGTGGACGACTTGGAGCGCCTGCTCCCGGACAGGATCGTCGTCGCCAAGGTGTGACGGTGACGCATCGGTGGCCCTGTACCAAAAGGTACGGGGCCACCGGCGTGAAGGGCGAAGGATCAGCCGGCCACGCGGCGGGTGACGACGAAGCCTTCGAGGCCGGCCAGGGCGAGGAAGAGGAAGGTCTTCACGTCGAAGTCGTGCTTCCACTGGCGGAAGACGTCGCCGAAGTGCTGGGTGAGGACGGAGAACCAGGAGATGGACTGGCCGGACAGGGAAGCGTAGTGGCTGGCGATCATGGCGAGGCCGAAGATCTCGCCGAAGAAGACGCCAAGGACGGCCAGGACGAGGCCGGCCACGGGGAGGGCGGGGTTGCGGCCGCCCACTTTGCCGATGGCGGCGCCGACCAGGAGGCCGACGACGATGGCGATGTAGCCGACCTCGGAGTAGTGGCCGTCGTCCTTGGCCATGGCCCGCATGATGCCCGCGTAGGCGAAGATCGCGACCAGCATGACCGCGACGCCGGCCAGGATGCCGAGGGCGACGTTGTCGCGCCGGGCGGCGACGGGGACGGGCGGTGCCCAGGCGGGCGCGGGGTGGCCCGGCTGGCCGGGGACCGGGCCGGCGGCGTACGGCGACGGAGCCGCGGCCGGCGGGCCGTACGGCTGCTGCTGGGCATACGGATTCTGGCCGCCCGAAGGCGGCGTGAAGTTGGAGCTCACGCGAAGTTCCCCCGAATGAATGGTGATGGCGCCGCGCGAACCCTGCGGAGCGCCACGGTGACGCCGGAATCTAGCAGGGCGGTACGACGACCGGGCAAGCCGATTGATGCGGTCGTTACAGGACCACCACATGCCAACCGTGCCCGACCGGGCCCCGGCACAGGTCAGAGGCGGGCCGCCGACCCGGCCGGGGTCGCGCCGCGGGTGTCGAGCAGAAGCTGCGCCTTGACCGCCAGGGACTGCAAGTCGTAGGTGCGGTGGTGCTGGAGAAGCAGCGTCAGGTCGGCTTCGGCGGCGGCTTCCCAGAGCGAGTCGGCGCGGGGCACGGGACGGTCCAGCACGCGCCACTGGGGGACGTAGGGGTCGTGGTAGGCCAGATTCGCGCCCATCTCGATCAGTCGCGTGCCGATCTCGCGGGCCGGCGCCCCCTCCTGGTCGGCGAGGTCTGCCTTGTAGGTGACGCCGAGCAGCAGCACCCGGGCGCCGCGCAGCGACTTGCCGTGCTCGTTGAGCAGGGCGGCGGCGCGCTGGACGACGTACCGCGGCATGCGGCCGTTGATCTCCTGCGCGAGCTCCACCATCCGCAGCGGATGGCCGGGCGTCCGCACGCGCGCCGCCGCGAAGGCCGGCGCCGCCACCGGGTCCAGCGCGACCCCGGGCCCGCCGACCCCGGGCCCGGGCCGGAACGCCTGGAACCCGAACGGCTTGGTCTCCGCGCACCGGATCACGTCCCACACGTCCACCCCCAGGTCGTGGCAGAAGACCGCCATCTCGTTGGCGAAAGCGATGTTGACGTGCCGGTAGTTGGTCTCCAGCAGCTTGACCGCCTCCGCCTCGCGGATGCCGCGGGCCCGCACGATCCGCTCGGTGAACCGGCCGTAGCAGGCCGCGGCCGCCTCCGTACAGGCCGGGGTGAGGCCGCCCACCACCTTGGGCACGGCGGCCGCCGGAAAGTCCCGGTTGCCGGGGTCGAGCCGGCTGGGGGAGTAGGCCAGGTGGAAGTCCCGCCCGGCGGTCAGCCCCCCGGCCTCCAGCAGCGGGCGCAGGAAGCCCTCGGTGGTACCCGGGTGCACCGCCGACTCCAGTACCACCGTGGTGTACGGGCGCAGGGACCCGGCCAGCGCCCGCGCCGCCCGCTCCACCGCGCCCAGGTCCGGCACCCGGTCCTCGCCGGGCACGGCGGGCACGCAGATCACCGCGGTCCGCGCCCGCCCCAGCACCGCCGGGTCGGCGGTGGCCCGGAACCCCGCGGCCAGCATCCGGCGCAGCTCGGCCGCGGTCAGCGCACCCGACGGATCACGGCCGGCCGCGACCGCCGCGGCCACCACCGGATCGGGGTCCCAGCCGACGACGCCCAGCCCGGCGACGGTCGCGGCCTGCGCCAGGGGCAGCCCGGGCCGGCCGAGCCCGAGTACGGCCAGGTCTGCGGCCACCGGTCCTGCGGGCATCGGTCCGTCCTCTCGCCGGCCGGCGCACCGGGCGCCCGGTCGCCTGTGCGTGCAAGGGCCCCGGCCGCCGGGTCCGGGGCCACCACTCCCTTGGGCTCAGCAAAAGCTCGAAAACAGGCTAACCAGACAAATCAGTGATATGACCGTGCGGCGCGCCGCACACCCGCCCCGTACCCCACCGGGGTGGCCGCCGGGCCGCGCCCCGGTCACTATCGAAGGAGAGCCACCCCGACCGCCGAAGCAGGCGCACGATCAGGCCGCAGGCAGGCCAGCGAGCAGGCCCCGAGCAGGCACGGAGGCAGGATGCGTACGACAGAACTCGGCCCCGCGGAACGCACCGCGCACCTCACCCGGATGGCGGAGCAGGAGCTGGACATCCTGGTCGTCGGGGGCGGGGTGGTGGGCGCCGGCACCGCGCTGGACGCCGCGACCCGCGGCCTGAGCGTCGGCCTGGTCGAGGCCCGTGACTGGGCCTCGGGGACCTCCAGCAAGGCCAGCAAGCTCATCCACGGCGGCCTGCGCTACCTGGAGATGCTGGACTTCGCCCTGGTCCGCGAGGCCCTGAAGGAACGCGGCCTGCTGCTCCAGCGGCTCGCCCCGCACCTGGTCAAGCCGGTGCCGTTCCTCTACCCGCTCCAGCACCGCGGCTGGGAGCGGCTCTACGTGGGCTCCGGCGTGGCCCTCTACGACATCATGTCCGTCTCCTCCGGGCACGGCCGCGGCGTGCCGCTCAACCGCCACCTGACCCGCAAGCACGCCCTGCGGGTGGCGCCCGCGCTGCGCAAGGACGCCCTGGTCGGCGCCCTCCAGTACTACGACGCCCAGGTCGACGACGCCCGCTTCGTGGCCACCCTCGCGCGCACCGCCGCCTCCTACGGCGCCCTGGTCGCCAACGCCGCCCGGGTCACCACCTTCCTGCGCGAGGGCGAGCGGGTGGTCGGCGCCCGCGTCCAGGACGTCGAGACCCGCCAGGAGTACGAGGTGCGGGCCCGCCAGGTGGTCAACGCCACCGGCGTGTGGACCGACGAGACCCAGGCCCTGATCGGCGAGCGCGGCCAGTTCCACGTCCGCGCCTCCAAGGGCGTCCACCTGGTGGTGCCCAAGGACCGGATCCACTCCACCACCGGGCTCATCCTGCGCACCGAGAAGAGCGTGCTGTTCGTCATCCCGTGGGGCCGGCACTGGCTGGTCGGCACCACCGACACCGACTGGAACCTGGACAAGGCGCACCCGGCAGCCTCCAGCGCCGACATCGACTACGTGCTCGAACACGTCAACTCGGTGCTGAACACCCCGCTGACCAGGGACGACGTCCAGGGCGTGTACGCCGGGCTGCGCCCGCTGCTGGCCGGCGAGTCCGACGCCACCAGCAAGCTGTCCCGCGAGCACACCGTGGCCCACCCGGTGCCGGGGCTGGTCGTGGTGGCCGGCGGCAAGTTCACCACCTACCGGGTGATGGCCAAGGACGCGGTGGACGAGGCCGTGCACGGCCTGGACCGCAAGGTCGCCCCCTGCGTCACCGAGGACATCCCGCTGCTGGGCGCCGAGGGCTTCCACGCGCTGTGGAACGCCCGCGCCCGCACCTCCGCCCGTACCGGAGTGCACGTCGCCCGGGTGGAGCACCTGCTCAACCGGTACGGCTCGCTCAGCGAGGACGTGCTCGCCCTGATCGAGGAGGACCCCTCGCTCGGCGAGCCGCTGGCCGCGGCCGACGACTACCTGCGGGCCGAGATCGTGTACGCCGCCCGCGCCGAGAGCGCCCGGCATCTGGACGACGTGCTGGCGCGACGCACCCGTATCTCGATCGAGACGTTCGACCGCGGCACCCGCAGCGCCCGCGAGGCCGCCGAACTGATGGCACCCGTGCTGGGCTGGGACGACAGCCGGATCGACAAGGAAGTCACCTACTACGAAAAGCGGGTTGAGGCCGAGCGGGAGTCGCAGTTGCAGCCCGACGACCTGACCGCCGATGCCGCGCGGCTCGGCGCTCCGGATATCGTGCCTTCCTAAGCGGCGTGCGCCTGGGCGCGGGAAGGGCGCGCGGACGGGGGAGCAGGCGAAAGGCTCGGGGATGGTCGGACAGGTCGAGGAAGGGCGGCTGGTCGCCGGCCGCTACCGGCTGGTGGAGCGCATAGGGCGCGGCGGCATGGGCACGGTCTGGCTGGCCGAGGACGAGTTGCTCGGCCGCCGGGTCGCGGTGAAGAAACTCCACCCGCCGCAGCCGCACATGATGGAGGACGAGCTCGCCACCCTCTTCGAGCGCACCCGCCGCGAGGCCCGGGCCGCCGCCCGGATCAGCCACCCCAATGTCATCGTCGTGCACGACGTGGTGGACGACGCGGGACTGCCGTCCATCGTCATGGAGTACGTGCCCTCGGTGACGCTGGGGGAGCGGCTGAAGAAGCACGGCCCGCTGCCGCCGGCCGAGGTCGCCCGGATCGGCCGCGGCATGATCGCCGCCCTGCGCGCCGCCCACCAGGCCGGGGTGCTGCACCGCGACGTCAAGCCCGGCAATGTGCTGCTCGGCGAGGAGGACGGCACGCAGGCCCAGGGCTACGGCGGCGGCCGGGTGGTGCTCACCGACTTCGGCATCGCCCAGGCGTCCGGCACCACCACCTTGACCCGCACCGGCGAACTCATCGGCTCCATCGACTTCCTGTCCCCGGAACGGATCCGCGGCGCCATGCCCGGCCCCGAGGCCGACCTGTGGGCGCTGGGCGCCACCTTGTTCCAGGCGATCGAGGGCACCTCCCCCTTCCGCCGGCCGACAGCGATCGAGACCGCGTACGCCATCGCCGAGGACCCGGTGCCCCGCACCAGCGCCGGTCCGCTCAGCCGGGTCATCGCCGGCCTGCTGGCCAAGGAGCCGGAGCAGCGCCTGTCCGTGGAGGAGGCCGAGCGGATGCTCCGGCTGTCCGAGGCCGAACAGGAGACGGCCCTGGTCGAGGGGCTGTCCGAACGCCCCGGCCCGCACCGGGAAGCCCCCGCACCACTCCCCGCCGCCGAACCCCCGACCCGCTCCCAGCCGTCCGCCGCCGTGCCCGCACCGACCGGGACCTCCGGCTACGCGACCGGCAGCCCGTACGCCCCCGGAAGCTCGTACGCCTCCGGTGGCGTTCCGGCCGGCGGCACCTACGGCTCCGGAGGCGGCCCGGCCGGCACCTACGGCTCCGGCGGCGGTCCGGCCGGTGGCACGTACGGCTCCGGTTCCTGGAGTCAGGGCAGCGGCACGGGTACCCCGGTCCCGGCGCCCGCCCGCCCGGCGCGCCGCCGAAAGGCCCTGCCCTGGTTCGCCGCCGCCGTCGCCGTGGTCGTGCTGGCCTCCGCCGCCGCGCTGGTGGTCACCCGGCTGCGCTCGGACGATCACACCGGCCCCACCGCCGGGCCGTCCCCGTCCGCCCCGGTGTCCACCGCACCCGCCCCCGGACCCACGGCGACCGGCCCCACCGCCACCGCGCCGAGCACCACACCCCCGCCGCCCGTCCCGGCCGGCTACCACCTGGTCAGCCGCCCCGACCACGGCTACGCGGTACCGGTCCCCGACGGCTGGACCCGCACCGTCAAGGACAACGGCGACGAGGTCGACTGGGTGGACCCCACCGGCCTGGTGGGCCTCAAGGTCAGCGCTCTCCCGTTCGGCAGCAACGACCCCTACCAGCACTGGGTCACCCTCGAGCCGCAGACCCGCGACCAGGTCCACCAGTACCACCGCGAGCGCCTCGAACGCACCACCTGGGGCAACGAGCCCGCCGCCATCTGGCAGTTCACCTTCAGCGGCTCCATACGCGACTTCCGCGCCGCCGACCTCGGCTTCGGCAAACCCGGCGGCACCGAATACGCCGTCTACCTCTCGGCGCCCAAGTCCCAATGGGCCACCTACCTCCCGGTCTTCCAAACCGCGGTGGACGGATTCCGGGTGACGAACCAGTAGGCCGGGCACCCGCCAGGGCGCCAAACAGGGGCGCGGGGCTGCGTTCGATTTGCGGCCGGCGCCGCGTGGGCGCGAGCTCCCCCAGAGCTTCTCCCCCAGACTCCGTCCGGGGGTGCCCCCATGGGGTACCCCCAACCACCGGGCGGGCAGCACGAGAACCGCCTTCCGGGGCAGACGGAACCGTAACCGCCCCCGTCAAACCCGCACGGGTCGAACCGAGTTCGCGCACCTGTGCCCCCGTCGGCGATGATGGACCTCCACCAACAGCGCCCAAAGTCCCAGCGAGGCCCCCATGAGCGAGCACGAAGGTACCGATGGCCCCGAAGGCCCCGACGGTGCCGAAGGCCGCGTGCTCGCCGATCGGTACCGCCTGAACGGAGTACTCGGCAAGGGCGGCATGGGTACGGTCTGGCGGGCGCTCGACGAGACGCTGGGCCGATCCGTCGCCGTCAAGGAACTGCGGTTCCCCGGGAACGTGGACGAGGACGAGAAGCGCCGCCTGGTCACCCGTACACTGCGGGAGGCCAAGGCCACCGCGCGGATCCGCAACACCGGCGCGATCACCGTCTTCGACGTGGTCAGGGAGGACGACCGGCCCTGGATCGTGATGGAGCTGGTCGAGGGCAAGTCGCTGTCGGACGCCATCCGTGAGGACGGCCCGCTGAGCCCGAGACGCGCGGCCGAGGTCGGCCTGGTGCTGCTGGACGTGCTCAAGGACGCGCACCGCGAGGGCATCCTGCACCGCGACGTGAAGCCGTCCAACGTGCTGCTCGGCAAGGACGGCCGGGTGGTGCTCAGCGACTTCGGCATCGCCCTGATCGACGGCGACCCCTCGGTGACCTCCACCGGCATGCTGGTCGGCGCCCCCTCCTACATCTCGCCCGAGCGGGCCCGCGGGCACAAGCCCGGCCCGCCGGCCGACCTGTGGTCGCTCGGCGTGCTGCTGTACGCGGCGGTCGAGGGCCACCCGCCGTACGACAAGGGCTCGGCGATCGCCACCCTGACCGCGGTGATGACCGAGCCGGTCGGCCCGATGCGCAAGGCCGGGCCGCTCGCCGAGGTGATCTCCGGGCTGCTGGTCAAGGACCCCGAGCGGCGGCTGGACGAGCCCGGCGCACGCCGCCTGCTGCAAGCCGCCGCGCACGCCCCCGAGCGCCCTTCCGCGCCCCCAGAGCCTCCGGAAGCCTCCGACGCCACCCGTACCACCGTGCTGCCGGCCGGTGCGCGCCCCGACGCCCCCGATGCCGCGCCCGCTTCCGCCGGGCGGGGCGAGAAGGCCGCGGCCGCTTCGGGTGCCGCCGCGGCCGCCGACCAGACGCGGGTGCGCGACGCGCTGCGGACCGTACGCAAGGCCGCCGCCGGACCCGCGCCGGAGCACGGCACCCCCGAGAACGCGCCGCCCCCGCCGCCGCGCGCGCCCCTCAGCGACATCCTGCCGCGCCGCACCCTGATCCTGGTGATCGTGGTGGTGGTGCTCGCCGTGCTGGGCACGGTGATCGGCGTGGCGCTGGCCAACTCCGGTGGCGGTGGCAAGGATTCGCACAGCGGCGGCACCCCGGGGACCTCGCCCTCCACCGGGGCCGGCGGGCACAGCACCGGCGCCTCGGGCCGTACCGGCAGCCCCGGTCCGTCCACCGGCGCCACCCACAGCACCTCCCCGTCAGCGTCGGCCTCCGCCAGCGGCTCCGGTACGACCTCCCCGTCCGCGCCCGCGAGCAGCGCTCCCGCCACCTCCGCCGCGCTCGCCCCCGGCGTCGCCCCGGCCGGTTACCACCTGGTCACCGACGCGCAGTTCCACTTCGCCATCGCCCTGCCGGCGGGCTGGCACCGCACCGGGACCGCCGGGCAGAGCTCCGGCGCGATCTACAGCAAGGACGGCGGATACCCCCGGGTCCAGGTCGACTTCACCGACAGCCCCAAGACGGACGCGAAGGCCGACTGGGAGCAGTTGTCGCGGACCACCAGCACGCACAGCACCGACTACCACCTGATCGGGATCACGTCGATCGACTACCGCCACTACCCGACCGCCGCCGACTGGGACTTCCGCCGCACCGAGAGCGACGGCACCCACAGCCAGGTGCGCGACCGCGGTTTCGTGACGGACCCCCACCACGGCTACGCGATCATGATTTCGTACCCCGCGGACCAGTGGGACAGCGACCAGGCGAAGGAGATGCGGCAGGTCGCGTACGCCACGTTCAAGCCGGTCGGCTGATCGTCGCTTCCGGGTGTGACCGGTGGGCCTGGGAGGGACTAGGGGAAGCGCCGGACGGGTATGGGCACTTCGGCTCGCAAAGGGGCCGAACGAGCCTGCCGCAGCACGTATCGTGAAGAGTTGCGGACCGTCCGCATCGGATCCTGTCCGAACCGGACCGTTCCGCCGCGCAGTTCACCGGAGCTGGGCGGGACCGCGGAAATCCCGCGGCCTGCCGAGGAGTCGACCGCCGGACAGTGGGCCGGGCCCGAAGGGAGGGCGCCGTGGAGGAGTACGCGGGGCGGGTGCTCGCCGGACGCTACCGGCTGCCCCGGCCGCCGGCCGACGAGTTCGAACTCGTCGAGACCCGGGCCTTCGACACGTACAGCGGGCAGGAAGTGCTCGTCCGGCAGGTGCTGCTGCCCGAGGTGGTGACCGCCGAAGTCCCCGGCGAGGAGGGCGGCTTCGACGGCGAGGGCGACGTGCTCGGCGAGAGCGCCCGGCGCGCCCTGGAGGCCGCGCGGGCCGCCGCGGCGCTGCCCGACCACCCCCGGCTGGTCCAGGTCTTCGACATCTTCGTCGAGGACGGCAGCCTGTGGATCGCGAGCGAACTGGTGTCCGGGCGCCCGCTGGCCGCGCTGCTCGCCGAACGCCCGCTGGACGCTTACCGGGCCGCCGAGGTCGGCTCCGACGTGCTCACCGCGCTGCGCGCCCTGCACGCCCACGGCTGGACCCACCGCAATGTCACCGCCAGCACGGTCCTGGTCACCGAGGACGGCCGGGCCATGCTGGGCGGCCTCGCGGCCGGCGCCGCCCAGGAGGCGCTGTGCGGCTACGACCCGCTGCCCGAGGAAGTGCTGGCCGGCGGCGCCGAGCCGTCCTGGCACGGCCCGCAGTCCGCGCTGGAGCAGGAGCGGGCCCGGCAGAACCGGATCACCGTGGTCGGCGCGATCACCGAGCGGTGGGCGCCCGAGCAGGCGCACGAGGTGCACGAGAACTGGCGGCTGTCCCCGCCGGTCGGCCCGGCCGCCGACCTGTGGGCGCTGGGCTCGCTGCTGTTCCGAAGCGTCCAGGGCCACCCGCCCTACCCCGAGGAAAGCGCCACCGAACTCGTCCAGTTGGTGTGCGCCGAGCCGGCCGCCTTCGCCGAGGACTGCGGCCCGCTGCGGCCGGTCGTGGAGTCGCTGCTGCGCCCCGACCCGGACGAGCGGCCCGAGGCCGAGGAACTGGGCGGCTGGCTGCGCTCCCTGATCCGTTCCGCGCCCGAGCCCGACCTCGGCGCCCGTACCGTCCAGGTGCCCGCCGACCCCGCCCGGCTGCCGGAGAAGCGGCGCAGGGGCGAGCTGGTACGGCGCAAGCGGCGGACCGCCGCGGCTGCCGCGGCCGCCGCCGCCGCGTCGGCCGAGACCGGGGCGGCCGACCTCGGATCGGGCCACCGCCGGCACGCCCGCGGCAAGCAGGCTCGGCCCGTCCGCCCGCCCCGCCCGGTCAAGGCCGAGCGGACTCCCAAGGAGAGCGTGCGCGCCGAGCGCACCCAGGCCCGCCGGGAGCAGCTGCGGAGCGAGCAGGTCGTCTACCGCTCCCCCGAGGCCGCCGTCGAGTCGCCCCGCCGCATGGGCGTGCGCATCCTGATCGCCGTCCTGGTGGTGCTCGCGGCCCTGGTGGCGTACGCGCTGCTGGTCATGCCGAACCGTTCCGGCGACACCAATGGCGCCGGCGCCACCCGTACGCTCCCGGCCGAGATGCCGGGCTCCGGCGGCCACAGCGGCGGCGACCACAAGGACGCCACCAGCGCGCCGCCCAAGCCCGCGCCCACCACCGCGAAGGCCACGCACGCGCCCGCGCCGCCGCCCGCCACCACCCCGGCTGCCCCGCCCGTGACCACGCCGCCCGACCTCGGCCCCGACTTCGCGCTGCACACCGACCCGGCGGGCTTCTCCGTCGCCGTCCACACCGGCTGGGCCCGCACCGGGCGCAACTCCCGCGACCAGGTCGGCTTCACCGGCAGCGACCTGCGGATGACCGTGGTGCCCGGCCGCGACCGGGCCTCCGGCGACAGCAGCGACCCGCTCGCCTACCAGCTCGTCGAGCCCGAACTCGGCGACTTCCGCTCCTCCGCCTGGTCCTCCGCCTCCGGCCTGGAGACCCTGACCGTACGCGGCCACCAGGCGGCCGAGGGCGAGTACACCTGGCGGGACGCCAACGACCAGACGGTCTACGCCCGTAATCTCGCGGTCCAGATCGGCGGCCGCTACCACGTCGTCCTGGTCAGCGGCCCGGACAGCGAACGCGCCGCCGTCCAGCGGGCGTTCGACAAGGCGGTGGAGACGTACTCGGCGTCGTGACCGGACCGACGCGGTGCCCGTACGTTCCGCCGTCGTACCCGTGGCGTCGTCAACGGGGCGGCGTCCGGGCCCGGTTGACATAAACCGCTTACCTGTGGGGATCGTGTGTCCGTCGCGGGGGCGACGCGTGGTCGTCGGGCATGATGGCGTCATGGCGAGTGACGGGGGCCGGATCACGGCGGCGCGCCGGCCGCTTGACGTGGTCGCGGGGCGGTACCGGATCGAGGCGCGGCTCGGCCGCGGCGGCATGGGCACGGTGTGGCGGGCCACCGATGAGCTGCTGCGACGTCATGTCGCGGTCAAAGAGCTGCACTTACCGGACCCTGCCGTCGACGAGGCGCGGGCCGTGAACCACCGGGAACGCGCGCTGCGCGAGGCGCGGAGCGTGGCCGGAATACGTCACCCCCACGTGGTCGTCGTGCACGACGTGGTCGAGCAGGACGGCCGGCCGTGGATCGTGATGGAACTCGTGGACGGCCGCTCGCTCGCCGACGTGCTGCGCGAGGACGGCCCCCGCGACCCGCGCGAGGCCGCCCGGATCTGCGCGGCCGTCGCCGGAGCGCTGCGGGCCGCGCACGAGCACGGCGTCATGCACCGTGACGTCAAGCCGGCCAACGTGCTCATCGAGCGCGCCTCCGGCCGGGTGGTGCTCACCGATTTCGGCATCGCCCGCGTGCCGGGCAGCGCCACCATCAGCGAGACCGGCGCCTTCGTCGGCTCGCCCGAGTACACCGCGCCCGAGCGGATGTCCGGCTGCGGCGCCGGGCCCGAGTCCGACCTGTGGTCCCTCGGCGCGCTGCTCTGCGCGGCGGTCGACGGCCGCTCGCCCTTCCACCGCGAGTCGATCGGCGAGATCGTGCACGCCGTCGCCATCGACGAGATCACCCCGCCCGCCGCGGTGGGCCCGCTGCGGCCGGTCGTCGAACGCCTCCTCGACCGCGACCCGGGCCGCCGGATGGCCGCGGCCGAGGTCCAGACGGTCCTCACGGCCTACGCCGAGGCCGGCATCGAACCCGCGGCTCCCCACCCGACGCCCCCGGCCGGCCCGACCCCCGCCCCCGCTTCCCACCACGCCCGCTCCAAGGCGTCCCTGGCGATGCTGGCCCTCGGCGTCGCGGCCCTCGCGGTGATCGCCGGCGCGACGGCCGGCCTCGTGGCGACCCGCGGCGACACCGCCCTCGGCCCGACCGCGGCACCCTCGATCTCCGGCCCGCCCGCCGACGGAGCCTCCCCCTCCCTGGCGCCCCCCAAGGCCGCGCCCCACCCCCTCCCGTCCGGCTTCCGCACGATCACGGACCCCTCGGGCTTCTCGGTGGCCCTCCCCTCCGGCTACGTCCGCGACCTCCAGCCGCCCCGCGTCTACTACTGGTCCCCCGACCACGCCTTCCGCTGGGGCGAACGCACCCAGGGCGCCGACCCCCGCAGCCCCTACGCCGTCCTCCGCGCCCAGGACCTCGCCTCCCGCGGCCCCGGCACCATCTATCCCGGCTACCGCGACGGCATCATCACCACCACCGTCCAGGACGGCCACCCCGCCGCCCTCTGGGAATTCACCTACGACGGCTTCCCCACCGGCGGTGGCCCCCGCCGCACCTTCGACCTCTGCTGGATCCAAAACGGCCACATGTACGACATCTGGCTCTCCTCCCCCATCCCCCGCACCGAATCCGCGCGGCAGGTCTTCGACCAGTCCCGAAGCACGTTCCGCCTTGCGGAATAGCCGCACGGGGTCCGGGCTCGCGAAGAAGGCGGCCCCCTACCGGCTTGGGCTCTTTTCCGTCCAGGAGGGGTTGTCCCGGCCGTCTCCGGATCACCGGTTGCCTGTGGCTTGTCGCGCAGTTCCCCGCGCCCCTGGGTAACCCCGGCTGTGCGCCGGCGGCAGGCTGCCGCTGCGGGGCGGCGGCACGCACGGTGTACCCAGGAGGAGGCTGCGTCTGCGGGGCGGCGGCAGGCCGGAAGTACCCAGGGGCGCGGGGCTGTGTCTGATATGCGGCTGGCGCCGCGTGGGCGCGAGCAACCGATCACCGGCGAGGGGGTCCAGACTGCGGGGCGGGGGCAAGGCCGGAGTACCAAGGGGCGCGGGGCTGTGTCTGATGTGCGGCTGGCGCCGCGTGGGCGCGAGCAACCGATCACCGGCGAGGGGGTCCAGACTGCGGGGCGGGGGCAAGGCCGGAGTACCAAGGGGCGCGGGGAACTGCGCGAGCAACCACAAACTGCCGTTGATCCGGGCACGACAGTAACCACCCCTCCGGGTCGGAACGACCCGCGCCTGGGCAGGCGGTGCCCAACCGCACGGGGCTGCGACGCGGCGGTCCAAGCCGGGAAAAAGCTACTCACGGGTATTCAAGCGAGCCCCGCAGTCGTACCCTCACCCGCATGACGGAATCCCTGGAACGCACCCCGCCGGCCGACGGCAATCCGGTCGCACCAGGCGGAGCCGGAAGTGGAAGAGGCCCCCGGGACGTCGTGACCCCGGAAATCGTCGCGAGGCTGACGAAGGACGTGCCGGGAGCCGGGCGGACCGGTAGCGGGACGCCGTTGACCGGGGAGAAGCTGGCGGATCTGCCGGAGACGAGCCCGGAGCAGGTCGAGGAGGCGTTCGCCCGCGCCCGGGCGGCCCAGCGGGAATGGGCCGCGACCCCGGTGAAGCGCCGCGCAGCGGTCCTGCTGCGGTTCCACGACCTGGTGCTGGCCCGCCAGTCCGAGGTGCTGGACCTGATCCAGGTGGAGACGGGCAAGACCCGCCTGCACGCCCACGAGGAAGTGCAGGTGGTGGCCATGGCGGCCCGCCACTTCGGCTACCGCGCCCCCGCCTACCTGCGCCCCCGCCACCACACCGGCGCCATCCCCGTCCTCACGAAAGCCGTGGAGCTGCGCCACCCCAAGGGCGTCGTCGGCCAGATCGCCCCCTGGAACTACCCCCTGGAACTGAGCATCGGCGACGCCCTGCCCGCCTTCGCCGCCGGCAACGCCGTGGTGATGAAGCCCGACACCGAGACCGCGCTGACCGCCCTGTGGGCCCGCGAGCGGATGATCGAGGCCGGCCTGCCCGCCGGCGTCTGGCAGATCGTGATCGGCGACGGCCCGGTGGTTGGCCCCGCCGTGGTCGAGCACGCGGACTACGTCAGCTTCACCGGCTCCACTCGCACCGGCCGCGACGTGGCTCAGCGCGCCGCCGCCCGCCTGATCGGCGCCTCCCTCGAACTCGGCGGCAAGAACGCCCTGCTGGTGCTGCGCGACGCCGACCTCGACAAGGCCGCCGAGGGCGCGGTCCGCGCCTGCTTCGCCTCGGCCGGCCAGCTCTGCATCTCCGTCGAACGCCTCTTGGTGGACGCCTCGGTCGCCGACGCCTTCCTGGAGAAGTTCGTCGCCCGCACCCGCGCGCTGCGGCTGGGCACCGCCCTCGCGTACGGCGCCGGCATGGGCTCCCTCGTCGGGGAGCGGCAGTTGGCGACCGTCACCCGTCACGTGGACCAGGCCCGTGACCTGGGCGCCACCGTGCTGACCGGCGGCCGCCACCGCCCGGACGTGGGCCCGTACGTCTACGAGCCGACGATCCTGGACGGCGTCCGGCCCGAGATGGCGGTGTGCGAGGAGGAGACCTTCGGCCCGGTCGTCTCCGTCTACCGCTTCCACGACGAGGACGAGGCGGTCGAACGGGCCAACGCCACCGCGTACGGCCTCAACTCCAGCGTGTGGAGCCGCGACACGCGCCGGGGCGCACGCATCGCCGCGCGCCTGCGCTCCGGCACGGTCAACGTCAACGAGGCGTACGCGGCGGCGTACGGCAGCGTCCGCGCGCCCATGGGCGGCATGAAGGACTCCGGCCTCGGCCGCCGGCACGGCGCCGAGGGCATCCGCAAGTACACCGAGGCCCAGACCGTCGCCGTGCAGCGGCTGCTCCCCATGGGCCCGGCCCTCGGCATGGACGACGAGGCGTACGCCGCTTTCCTCACCCGCTCCCTGCGCCTGATGAAGGCCCTTCGCATGCGCTGAGCCGTCCCGCCGCCCCTCCCGGCCCCCGCGCCCCCGAACCCTCCGGAGGACGACCCCCGTGCCCCAGGACACCACCGACCCCCGCTTCGACTCGTACGACTACGACGTCCTCGTCGTCGGCTCCGGCTTCGGCGGATCGGTCGCCGCCCTGCGGCTGACCGAGAAGGGCTATCGGGTCGGCGTGCTGGAGGCCGGCCGCCGCTTCACGCCGGAGACGTTGCCGAAGAACTCCTGGGACGTGCGCAATTACCTGTGGGCGCCGGCCCTGGGCCTGTACGGCATCCAGCGCATCCATGTGCTCGGCAACGTCCTGGTGCTGGCCGGCGCGGGTGTCGGCGGCGGCTCGCTGAACTACGCCAACACGCTCTACGTGCCGCCGGCCGCCTTCTTCGCCGACCGCCAGTGGGGGCACATCACCGACTGGCAGCAGGAACTCGCGCCCTATTACGACCAGGCGCGCCGGATGCTGGGGGTGCGGCCGAACCCCACGCTGACCCCCTCCGACGTGCACCTGCGGGCCGCGGCCGAGGCGATGGGCGTGGGGGAGAGCTTCCACCTGGCGCCGGTCGGGGTGTTCTTCGGCGACGGCGAGGACGCCCAGGGGGCCCGGGCCTGGCCCGGTGAGGAGGCGCCGGACCCGTACTTCGGCGGCGCGGGCCCGGCGCGGCGGGCGTGCACCGAGTGCGGGGAGTGCATGACCGGCTGCCGGCACGGCGCGAAGAACACGCTCACCGAGAACTACCTGTACCTGGCCGAACGCGCCGGCGCCGAGATCCGCCCGATGACGACCGTGGTGGGCATAACCGAGGAGCGCGCCGACGGCACCGGCGGCTACCGGGTGACGGTGGCGCCGACCGACCGGCGGCGCAAGGGCAGGCGCACCGTGCTGCGCGCGGGGCACGTGGTGCTGGCCGCCGGGACGTACGGCACGCAGACCCTGCTGCACGCCATGCGCGACAGCGGCGACCTGCCCCGGATCTCCGCCCGGCTCGGCGAGCTGACCCGTACCAACTCCGAGGCGCTGGTGGGTGCGCAGACCACCGAGCGCCGCTACCGCCGGCGGCACCCCGGCCGCGTCCCCGACTTCACCCAGGGCGTGGCCATCACCTCCTCCGTCCACCCGGACGACCACACCCACATCGAGCCCGTCCGCTACGGCAGGGGCTCCAACGCGATGGGCTCGCTGTCCACGCTGGCCGCGCCCCACGGCGGACGGCTGCCGCGCTGGGCGGAATTCCTCGGCAACTACCTGCGCCACCCCGTGCTCGCCCTGCGGTCGCTGTCGAACCGCCGCTGGTCGGAGCGGACCATCATCGGCCTGGTGATGCAGACCCACGACAACTCCCTGACCACGTACCGGAAGGCCAGGGGTGTGGGGAAGGGGCTGCTGACCGCGCGCCAGGGGCACGGCACGCCCAACCCGGTGCACATACCCGAGGGCGCGCGGGCCGCGGAACTGCTGGCCGAGGAGATCAACGGCTTCGCCGGCAGCAACCTCGGCGAGCTGACCGGCCGCCCGATGACCGCGCACTTCCTGGGCGGCTGCCCGATCGGCGAGGACGCCGCACAGGGGGTGGTGGACCCCTACCACCGGCTCCACGGACACCCCGGCATCTCGGTGGTGGACGGCGCGGCCGTCTCCGCGAACCTCGGCGTCAATCCGTCGCTGACGATCACGGCGCAGGCCGAGCGGGCGATGGCGCTGTGGCCCAACAAGGGCGAGCCGGATCCCCGGCCGGCCCCGGGCGAGCCCTACCGCAGGCTGGCGTCGGTGCCCCCGGTCCGCCCTGCCGTGCCCGCGGACGCCTTCGGCGCGCTGCTGCTGCCGGTCCCGAAGGTCCCGAAGGTGGTGCGAGACCCGGACGTTCCGCCGGCCGTACCTGCCCCCGGGGGCGACTCGAAGACCCCGCCGCGCGGCCCGGCACCCTCGCACAGGTCGCCCTGAAAGCCGGGCTTGCCCTGTAATGTGGCCAATGCAGAGCGGCCGGCCCCGGGCGTCCCCGGGAACCGACCGCCTGCTGAGTCGTGACCGGGCTGCTGTCCCCTGCCGACCGGTCACTCACCGCCGGTGCGAGGTCCCATGGCGGCCGCTCGACGGCGGCCGCCTCATCGCACCGGTCACACGCCGCCCGGACGGCATCCGGGCGGTGTCCTCACTCCACGCGTGGTGTCACCGCCCCTGGCTGGCACGGACATCTCCTCCAACGAAGGGGCCGCAGGCCGGTCACGTGCCGTTCGGGTGATCCACCGGAAAGGGGGCGCGTTGCGGCCCGCCGCCCGCCGCACCGCGTTCCCGGCCCGGATGTACCCGCCGGCCGCCGCACGCGCGCCCCTTCCCGCCCCTTCTCACCTCGTCGCAACCGTTCGTTCACGCCTGCCCGCGGCACAGCTCCAGCAGCGTCATCGCCAGCGCCGTGCCCGGCTTGCCCAGGGCGTCGCCCCAGGTCCGCAGGATGTCCATCTCCCGCGCCAGGTGCACCCGCCGCCCGCCCGAGCCGATCCGGGCCTCCTGGATCTCCCGGGACACCGTCATCCGCTCCCGGACCAGCCCGATCAGCGCCGCGTCGATCTCGTCGATCCGCACCCGCCGCGCCGCGATCAGCGCCTGCGGGTCGGCGGGGACGCCGCTCTCCACGGCGGGGCCCGCGTCCCCGGCGGCGCTTCGGACCGGCTTCCCCACCGGGTCCTGGGCCGGGCTCGTGACCGGGTTCCCGGTGGTGTTCCCGGTGGTGTTCTCGGCGGAAAGGCTCATGATCTGCTCCTCGGTTCGGCAGGTGCCGCCCGGCGGATCCCGGTCCGGGAACGCAAGGCGCCCCGGGCCGAGTGGCCCGGGGCGCCTGGGACGTCGTACGTGCGAAGTGTCAATCGCGCACGCGACGCGGCCTGTGGCAGCCGGACCAGCCGGTGCCATAGGTAAACGCGAAGGTGTGCGCGGTCATGCGGCCAGTATGGCCGATCACCCGGGCCCCGGCGCAACCCGCTTCCCCCGGTAGACTCGGCAGCGAACCCCGCACCGACCGCCGGAAGGCCGCCCGTGGCATCCCCCGTAGCGCCTGTAGCCCCCGACACCGTCCTCGTCGTCGACTTCGGAGCGCAGTACGCCCAGCTCATCGCGCGCCGCGTGCGCGAGGCCCGGGTGTACAGCGAGATCGTGCCCTCGACCATGCCGGTCGCCGAGATACTCGCGCGCAAGCCCGCCGCGGTGATCCTGTCCGGCGGCCCGTCGTCGGTGTACGAGCCGGGCGCGCCCGGCCTGGACCGGTCGCTGTTCGAGGCCGGGGTCCCGGTCTTCGGCATGTGCTACGGCTTCCAGCTCATGGCCACCGCGCTGGGCGGCACCGTCGACAACACCGGCGCCCGCGAGTACGGGCGGACCGCGCTGGCCGTCGCCAAGCCCGGCTCGACCCTCTTCGAGGGCACCCCCGCCGAGCAGACGGTGTGGATGTCGCACGGCGACGCCTGCTCGGCCGCGCCCGAGGGCTTCACCGTCACCGCCTCCACCGACCTCGTCCCGGTCGCCGCCTTCGAGAACGACGAGCTGCGGCTGTACGGCGTCCAGTACCACCCCGAGGTGCTGCACACCGTCCACGGCCAGCAGATCCTGGAGCACTTCCTCTACCGCGGCGCGGGCCTGACCCCGACCTGGACCACCGAGAACGTGGTGGAGGAGCAGGTCGCCCTGATCCGCGCCCAGGTCGGCACCCGGCGCGCGATCTGCGGCCTGTCCGGCGGCGTGGACTCCGCGGTCGCCGCCGCCCTGGTGCACAAGGCCATCGGCGACCGGCTGACCTGTGTGTACGTCGACCACGGGCTGATGCGCAAGGGCGAGACCGAGCAGGTCGAGAAGGACTTCGTGGCCGCGACCGGGGTGCGGCTGAAGGTGGTCGACGCCTCCGAGCGGTTCCTGGCGGCGCTCGCCGGGGTCAGCGACCCGGAGCAGAAGCGGAAGATCATCGGCCGGGAGTTCATCCGGGTCTTCGAGCAGGCGCAAGCGGAGATCGTGGCCGAGGCGCCGGGCGACGAGCCGGTGGAGTTCCTGGTGCAGGGCACCCTCTACCCGGACGTGGTGGAGTCCGGCGGCGGCACCGGCACCGCCAACATCAAGTCGCACCACAATGTCGGCGGCCTGCCCGACGATCTGCAGTTCGAGCTGGTCGAGCCGCTGCGCAAGCTGTTCAAGGACGAGGTGCGGATGGTCGGGCAGGAGCTCGGCCTGCCCGAGGAGATCGTGCACCGCCAGCCCTTCCCGGGCCCGGGCCTGGGCATCCGCATCGTCGGCGAGGTCACCCGGGAGCGGCTGGACCTGCTGCGCGAGGCCGACGCGATCGCCCGCGAGGAGCTGACCGCGGCCGGCCTGGACCGCGACATCTGGCAGTGCCCGGTGGTGCTGCTGGCGGACGTCCGCAGCGTCGGCGTCCAGGGCGACGGCCGCACCTACGGTCACCCGATCGTGCTGCGCCCGGTCTCCTCCGAGGACGCCATGACCGCCGACTGGTCCCGGCTGCCCTACGACGTACTGGCCCGGATCTCGACCCGCATCACCAACGAGGTCAAGGACGTCAACCGGGTCGTCCTCGACGTGACCAGCAAGCCCCCGGGCACCATCGAGTGGGAGTGATCCCGCGCGCGATCTCCCGCGCCCCCGGCTCCGGATCCACAGGTCCGCGACCGGGGGCGCGGCGCTGTGTTGCCCCGGCCGTTGAGCAACAGCGCGCGGGCGTACGTATAGCCCTCTGACGCCGTCGCGCCGAACCCGGCGGCGAGAGAGGTGGAAGACGATGCTCGATACGGTCCGGGACACCGCGCGGCGCCACGCACTGCTGCCCCTGCGGATCTTCCTCGGCGTGACGTTCGTCTACGCCGGGCTCGACAAGCTCACCAGCAACACCTTCTTCACGGATTCCGCGCCCGGTTCGCTGGTCGGCATCCTGCACGGGGCGAAGGCCGGTGCGGCGATCCCCGCGCTCGTCGACCTCGCCCTCAAGGCGCCGCACGGCTTCGGCTACGCCATCGCCTTCGGTGAGATCGCCGCGGGCCTGGGCACCCTGGTCGGGCTGCTGGGCCGGGTCGCGGCGACCGGGGGAGCGCTGATCTCGCTCAGCCTGTGGCTGACCGTGAGCTGGTCCACCAGCCCGTACTACTACGGCAACGACCTGGCGTACCTGATGGCCTGGCTGCCGCTGGTGCTCGCGGGCGCGCCCTACCTGTCGCTGGACGCCATGATCAAGCGGCGTCGTGACGGCGACGGTCTCCTGGTGCCGGGCGCTCGCCGGTCCGACGCCGTGACCGCCGGTTCCGTACGGTCCGTACCGCCTGCGTGATCACCGCGGTCACGGCCGCGACCACCAGGCCGCCGGCGACCAGCGGCACCGAGCGGGCGGGCCGGGACAGGTCCCACGCCCCGGCCGCGTCCAGCACGAAGGCCGCGGTCAGGGCGAGCAGGATCAGGCCCATCACCAGCGCCGCGGGGTCGAACCCGTGCCGCCGCATCACCGCACCACCTTGAGCTGGCCGACGCCGATGGTGACCCGCAGGTCGACGGTCCCGCCCGGCAGGGTGCCCGGCGCGGGGGCGAAGGTGACCGTGCGGTGCTGGCCGTGCTTGATGTCCACCCCGTCGTTGGCCTTTCCGGGCAGCACGACCTCGCCGAGGTCGAGGTCGTAGTCGAGCCGTACGGTGGCGTTCCGGGGCAGCAGCACCACGGCCCGGCCCGCGCCGATGTTCAGGTGCGCCGCGACCGTGCGGCCGTCGAGGTTCAGCGCGGTCAGGTCGAGGGTGCCGGTGCCGGCGCCGCGCTCGTACGTCGCCCGCACCGCGCCGGCGTCGGCCGGGCGCCATGTGGTGCCGCCCACCCCCTGCCCGGTCTTGGGCACCGTCGCCACCGCGATGAGCCCGGCCAGCGTCACCAGCGAGAAGAAGACCGTGCCGCCCCGGGCCCGGCCGGCGAAGGACGCGATCACGAAGGCGGTGCCGAAGACGCCGAGCGCCGCCGCGAGTCCGATCTCCACGCTGGTCGCGGCCGGTTCGGCCGGCCACGCCACCGCGGCGCCGACCCAGGCGGCGCCGACCGCCAGCAGGAAGGTGAGCAGGCCCAGCACCCAGGACCGCTCGCGGCGGGCCTCCTTGGTACGGGCCCGCCACCGTACCCGGTCCGCGTCGCCGTACGGGCCGTCGTCCGGCCCCCACAAGTACGGTTCGCGCGCAGCCGGTTCGCGCCACCACGACGGCGAACCGCCCGGCTCCGGCGGGGCCTTCACGGCGGGTGGCGCGTCCACCACGGCGCTCGCCGCGCTGCCGGGCGCCGGGGCCTGCCCGGCCGCAGGCACCCGGTGGCGCCGCTGCGACCAGTAGACCGCGCCGGCCGTGGCGGTCAGCAGGATCAGCGAGAACGCCTGGTTGGTGCCGTTGCCGATCATCGAGGCGTACAGGCCGCAGCCGGCCAGCGCCATCAGGACGGCGGCCAGCGGGGCGCCCTCGATCCGGCCGGACAGCAGCCGGTGCGCCTCGCTCTCCCGCTCGTCGTCCTGCGGCAGCAGCAGCCAGCCCATGCCGTAGACGATCAGGCCGATGCCGCCGGTCAGCGCGAGCACCAGCAGCACGATGCGGAAGATCACCGGGTCCACCCCGAAGTAGCGGCCGCCGCCCTGGCACACCCCGGCCAGCACCTTGTGCTCCCGGGCGCGCGTCAGCTTCGGCCGGTCCCGCCCGGCCGCGTCGTCGGTCCCGGCGGCCGCCGCTTGGTCCGCCGCTCTCGGCTCGTCCGTCATACGCCCATGGTGACGGCCGGCCCTGCCCGAGCGGCACCCGCCCCGACCCTGGCCCGTCCCTGATCTGCACCCTGACGTCCACCCCTGAACCCCACCCTGATCTCCACCCCTGGGGGGATCCCTGGGGGCTTCCCCCGGGGAAACCAGGGGGGACAACCCTGATGCCCTCGCCCGGGCCGCTGTGTGACGATCGGGGTTATGTCAGCCAGCACCCCGCCCTCCGGCGTGCCGCCGCGACCGGGCGGGCCGTCCGGGGCGTCCTTCCTCAAGCCCGCGCCCGAGCCGGACGTGCGCAAGCTGTACCGCAGTTCGGAGGGGCGCTGGGTGGGCGGCGTGGCCCGCGGGCTGGCCGGCCACCTCGGGCTGCCGGTGCTGTGGGTGCGGGTGCTGTTCCTCGGGCTCGCCGGCTTCAAGGGCATAGGCGTGCTGCTCTACGCCCTGTTCTGGTTCTTCGTCCCGCTCGGCGTCGGCGGGGTCGCCGAGGCCAAGGAGCCGCGCGACGCCCGGTCCTGGCTGGCCGGAAAGCGCCCCGACAAGGGCCAGATCTTCGCGCTGATCGCGCTGGCGGTCGGCATCGGCGTCCTGGTGGACAACCTCAACCTGGGCGCCGCCAACCGCGCGGTGTGGCCGCTGCTCGTGATCGGCCTGGGCGTGGCCCTGGTGTGGCGGCAGGCGGACAACGCCCGCAAGGCCCACTGGGTCGAGATGAGCCAGCGCAAGCGCTTCTGGCCGCTGGCCCGGGCCGCGGCCGGCGTGTTCCTGGTGGTGGCCGGCGTCACCGGCTTCATCGTGGTGCACGGCAACGGCAGCCACCTCGGCGGCATCCTGCAGGCGGCGCTCGCGGTCCTGGTGGGCGTGGCCCTGATCGCCGGCCCGTACCTGGTGCGGATGACCCAGGACCTGTCCGCCGAGCGCCTGATGCGCATACGTGCCCAGGAGCGCGCCGAAGTCGCCGCGCACGTCCACGACTCGGTGCTGCACACCCTGACGCTGATCCAGAAGCACGCCGAGGACCCGCGCGAGGTGTCCCGGCTGGCCCGCGCCCAGGAACGGGAGTTGCGGGCCTGGCTCTACCGTCCCGAGGGCACCGGCCGCGACGACGAGCCGACCACCCTGGCCGACGCGGTACGGGCCGCCGCCGCGGAGGTCGAGGACCTGCACGGGGTGCCGGTGGAAGTGGTCTGCGTCGGCGACTGCCCGCTCGACGAGGGGCTGGTGGCGCAGATGCAGGCGGCCCGCGAGGCCATGGTGAACGCGGCCAAGTACGGTGGCAGCGCGGCGGGGGAGCCGGTCCAGGTCTATGCCGAGGTCGAGGGCCGGCGGGTCTTCGTGTCGGTCCGCGACCACGGACCCGGCTTCGACCTCGACCAGGTGCCCGGCGACCGGATGGGCGTGCGGGAGTCGATCATCGGCCGCATGCAGCGCAACGGCGGCTCGGCGCGGCTGCGGCCGGCGCCCGGCGGCGGCACGGAAGTGGAACTGGAGATGGAGAGGGTGGCGGCATGAGCGGCGGCACGGGCCAGGCTGACGTGACCGGAGGGGCCCGGGAAGAGGGAGCCCCGGAGGAGCGGCGGGTGCGGGTGGTGCTCGTGGACGACCACCGCATGTTCCGTACCGGGGTGCAGGCCGAGATCGGGGCCACGGCGACCACCGGGGTGGAGGTCGTCGGCGAGGCCGCGGACGTGGACCAGGCGGTGGCGGTGGTCACCGCGACCCGGCCCGAGGTGGTGCTGCTCGACGTGCACCTGCCCGGCGGCGGCGGGGTCGAGGTGCTGCGCCGGTGCGCCGCGCTGACCGCCGACCCCGAGCAGCCGGTACGGTTCCTCGCGCTGTCGGTCTCCGACGCCGCCGAGGACGTGATCGGGGTGATCCGGGCCGGCGCGCGCGGCTATGTCACCAAGACCATCACCGGACCCGACCTGATCGCCTCGATCTTCCGGGTCAAGGACGGGGACGCGGTGTTCTCGCCGCGGCTGGCCGGCTTCGTGCTGGACGCCTTCGCCTCCACCGACGCGCCGCCGGTGGACGAGGACATGGACCGGCTCACCCAGCGCGAGCGCGAGGTGCTGCGGCTGATCGCGCGCGGCTACGCGTACAAGGAGATCGCCAAGCAGCTGTTCATCTCGGTCAAGACGGTCGAGTCGCACGTCTCGGCGGTGCTGCGCAAGCTCCAGCTGTCCAACCGGCACGAGCTGACCCGGTGGGCGACGGCGCGCCGGCTGGTGTGAGGGCTTGGCGAGGCTTCGGGTCGGCCCGGCGCGGGGCTTCCGGTAGTTCCTGTCGTTCCGGTTGTTCCGGTCGGGGCTAGGCTCGTCTCTCGTCCTCGTCGGGCCAGAGCAGCGTGTAGTTGGGGATCCGCACCGAGCGCAGTTCGACCGGGGTGTGCAGGGAATCCATCGGCACGCCGGTGGGCACCTGGCAGCGGCTCACATGGATGCCGAACAGGCAGTCGTCGCACCAGAAGGCCGCGTACCCGACACGTTCCGGCTCCAGACCGGTGAACGCCAGCCGCAGGCGCTCGGCCCCGCAGTTGGGGCACGCCCGGCGCTCCGCCGCCGCGGGGAGGGCGGCGTAGTGCTCCTCGAACACCGACAGCCAGTCCCCCCAACCCGCCGTCAGGGCACGCATGTCCGACCTCCTTGTCGTCCCGGCCGCCGTGGCCGTGAGCAGACCGTACGCCCCACGGCCCGGGCGCGGGACCTCTATCGGCCAATGCGCCCCGGATGTGCCGCGGTGCGGCGGGCGGGCCCCGGGCGTGCGCCGGCCCGGGCCGGACGGCTCAGAGCCGGTTCAGAGGTTGGTGTGGAAGCGTGCGTTCCATGGGTCCGACTGTTGTGAATGGGCTGCCTGCCCACATCCTGTTCGTCCACGTCGTGGTGGTCCTGGTGCCGCTGACCGCGCTGGGGGTGGTGGCCGCGGCGGTACGGCCGGGCTGGGCGCGCAGATTCGGCCTGCTGCTCCCCGTGCTCGCCCTGGTCAGCCTCGTCTCGGTGCCGCTGACCACCCACGCCGGCGAATGGCTCGAGAAGCGCGTCGGCGACTCCCCGCTGCTCGACAAGCACACCGAACTCGGCGACACCCTGCTGCCCTGGGCGCTCGGCCTGTTCCTGGTCTCCGCCGCCCTCTGGTGGCTCGGCCGCCGGGCGGGCTCCGCCGACTCCGCCGCGCCCGCCCCCGGGTCCTCCCTGGCCTGGACCTCCACCACCTGGTTCCGCAGCGTGGCCGTCGTCGTCGCCCTCATAGTCGCGGTCGGCGCCTGCGTGGACGTCTACCGCATAGGTGACTCCGGCGCCAAGGCCGCCTGGACCGGCGGCTTCTCCTCCAAGCCGCTGCCGCACAAGGGCTGAGCGCAGGGCGTACGGTCCGCCGGGAAAACCGAGGGGCGCGGGGAACTGTGACGTTCTCCGCGCCCCTTCGGGTACGTCCGGTGAGCCGTCAGGCGATACGCCGCGCGGCGGCGAAGGGCATCCAGGACATCGGGGCGATCTCCACGGTGGCCCCGGTGTGGGGGGCGTGGACCACCTGGCCGTTGCCGAGGTAGATGCCGACGTGGGAGATGCCGGAGTAGAAGAAGACGAGGTCGCCGGGGCGCAGGTCCGACTCGGAGACCGCGACGCCGTCCGTGACCTGGTCCCAGGTGGTGCGGCCGATGCTGATGCCCGCGGCGCGGTACGCGGCCTGGGTGAGGCCGGAGCAGTCGTACGCGTTGGGGCCGGTGCCACCGGAGACGTACGGCTTGCCGCGCTGCGCGAGCGCGAACTGGATCGCGGCGGCGGCGCGCCCGGTGGCCGGCCCGGTGTAGCTGGAGCCCGCCGAGGACGAGGACGCGGAGGAGGAAGACGAAGAAGAGGACGACGAGGAGGAGGCCGAGGACGAGCCGCCGGACGGCGTCGGCGGGTGCTCGAGGGCGGCGAGCCGGGCCTTCTGCGCCGCGGTGAGGCTGTTGAGCAGCTTCTGCGCCGCGGCCAGCTTGGTCCGCAGGTTCTTCTTCTCGGCGGCCAGCTTGCTCTGCGCGGCGGTCAGCTCGTTCAGGCTCGCGGTGGCCTGCGCCCGCTGGATGTTCGCCTGCTCCTGCTGCGTCTTGAAGGTCTGAAGGGCCTGCTCCTGTGTCATGGACAGGCGGGCCATCAGATGGTTCTGCTGGAGGAACTGCTCCGGGTCGTCGGAGAAGAACAGCTGCGTGGTCTGGTCGAGGCCGCCGTCGCGGTACTGCGCGGTTGCGAACTGACCCAGGATCCGGCGCGTGTCGTTCATCTGCTGCGTCTTCTGGGCGACCTGCTGGAGCAGTGCGTTCGCCTTGGCGCGCTGCGTGGTCGTCTTCTCGGTGGCCTGGTCGTACTGCTGGGTGGCCACCTCCGCCTGCTGGTTGAGCGTGTCGATCTGCGCCTTGACCTGGGAGATCGACGGCTGGGCGGGCGCCGCGTTCGCGGTCTCGCTGAGCAGGGTGACCGACGCCAGTGCCGCTGCGGTGACTCCGACCGCCGCGCGCGGGGCGGTCGTGGCGAGTATGGATGGACGCGGCTTGCGGTGCGACGCCAAGGAGGCGACTCCTTCCGTGGACCGCTGACCGGGTTAGCTGACGGGTTCGGGCTGGGAAGGCTGCCCTACGGTCGGACGCCTTGCGGGCGTCTGTCCGATTCACCCCAACGTGCTGGTGGGTCCCCGGCTCCGGCCGCCGGCCGGATTAAGCGGAGGTGACGTGCTGCCGGCGCTGTCACCGGCGGGGAGCGCGTCACCTAGCGGGCTACCGTAGTCAAGTGTTGGGAGGCTTGGGAAGTTTGGATCGCAATGTGACCGAAATCGAGTTGTGATCTTACTCGTTGTGCAGGATATTGCGGTGCTCTGTGGTGCGGACTGGACGGAACGGCTGAACCGGACAGAGACGGACAGGATCGGATGAGATCCGACGGGATCGGACGGTGTCGGCCCGAATCGGTCCGAAAGCTTCTCAATAAGGACGGACCGCCGCGTAGAACGGCATCTCCGTGACCGGCGCGATCTTGACCACCGTGCCGGTGTGCGGCGCGTGGATGATGTCGCCGTTTCCTATGTAGAGGCCCACGTGGCTGATGTCACTGAAGAAGAAGACCAGGTCGCCGGGCTGCAGGTCGGTCTCCGACACCCGGGTGCCGACGTTGACCTGGTCCCAGGTGGTGCGCGGCAGGTCGATTCCGGCCGCCTTGTACGCCGCCTGGGTCAGCCCCGAGCAGTCGAAGGAGTCCGGGCCGGTCGCGCCCCACACGTAGGGCTTGCCGAGCTGCGCCCGGGCGAAGGCGATGGCCTTTTCGGCCGCCGTGGACGAAGAGGACGAGGAGCCGCCGGAGCCGGTCGAACCGCCGACCGGTGTCGAGGTGCCGCCCTGCGTACTCGTACCGCTGCCGGCGGCGGCCGCCTTGGCCGCGGCTTCCTGGGCGGCCTTCTGCTTGGCGGCGATCTCCGCGGCCAGCTTCTGCGCGGCCGCCTTCGCCGCCGCCTCCTGCTGGGCCCGCAGCGCGGCCAGGCGCGCCTTCTCCTGCGCGGTCAGGCTGTTGAGCAGGTGCTGCGCCTCGGAGAGCTTGCTCTGCACGGTCGCCTTGGCCGTCTTGAGCCGGGCCTGCTGGGCGGTGAGCTGGTTGAGGCTCTTGGCCGCCTCGATGCGCTGCTGGGTGGCCGCGGCCTGCGCCACCCGGTACGACTCGACGGCCTGCTTCTGCCGGTCGGCCAGCACGTTCGTCAAGTGCGTCTGGTCGGCGAGGTCCTGCGGGTTCGCGGAGAGCAGGTAACGGCCGGTGCTGTCGTCACCGCCGCCCCGGTACTGCGCCGCCGCGTACAGGCCGAGCGTCTGCCGGGCGTCGATGAGCGCCTGCGTCTTGCGGGCGGCGGCGTCCAGCAGCTTGTTGACCTTCACGGACTGCTGGTTCGTCTGCTGCTTGACGCCGTTGTACTGCTCGGTGGCCACCTCGGCCTGGTGCATCAGGGTGTCGACCTTCGCCTTCACCTCGGTGATCGAGGGCTGGGCGGGCCGGGTCGGGGCAGGAGAGGCACTGGCGCTCTCGCCGAACAAGGTCACTGTGGCTAGAGCGGCAGTGGTCAGGCCGACCGCCGCGCGGGGTCCGGTGGTGCTGAGCAGCGCGGTACGGGCCTTACGGTGCGTCGCCATGGGGGAGTGGCTCCTTTCGGACGCCCTTTCGGACGCTTGTGCCGCCGCACGCTAGCCGGACGCTCTCGGCCGGGGGAAGGCCGGTGTCCGATAAGCACCGATACCTTTTCGTAATCTTTTGCGGTTGCCATACAAAGACGGTGTTCCGGTCACCCGTGGTGACCGCGGCGGCACACGCAGGGTCCGGCCCGCGGCCCCGGCCGCCCGGTCGGGGCGGTCCGGGCGAACCGCGGGTTCGATGTCGGTGCGGCGGCCTAGACTCGGGAGGCGATGAGCAGCCTCTTTGACGAACACTTCCTGGCCGGGCTGGACACGTCCCGGGGGGCCCGCGACGCTGCGGAACCCCCGCCGCCGCCCGAGGAGGAGGACCGGCCCGACGATGTACCGGAGGGCCTGTTCGGCGACCGCTTCGACGGTCCGCCACGGGACGCGTACTACCGCGACGGCGCCCCGCGCCCCGCCCTCGACCCGCAACAGCTCCTGGACGGGCTGAACGAGCAGCAGGCCGCCGCAGTGGTCCACGCCGGGGGGCCGCTGCTCATCGTGGCCGGGGCCGGCTCCGGCAAGACCCGCGTGCTCACCCACCGGATTGCCCACCTGCTGGCCGCCCGGCACGTGCACCCCGGCTCGATCCTGGCCATCACCTTCACCAACAAGGCGGCCGGCGAGATGAAGGAGCGGGTCGAGCAACTCGTCGGCCCGCGCGCGAACGCCATGTGGGTGTCCACCTTCCACAGCGCCTGCGTCCGCATCCTGCGTCGCGAGTCCAAGCACCTCGGCTTCACGTCGTCGTTCTCGATCTACGACGCCGCCGACTCCAAGCGGCTGATGGCGCTGGTGTGCCGGGACCTGGAGCTGGACCCCAAGCAGTTCCCGCCCAAGTCCTTCAGCGCCAAGGTCTCCAACCTGAAGAACGAGCTGATCGACGAGGAGACCTTCGCCGGCCAGGCGGAGAACCCGTTCGAGAAGAAGCTCGCCGAGGCGTACGCGCTCTACCAGTCGCGGCTGCGCGAGGCCAACGCCCTGGACTTCGACGACATCATCATGACCACCGTCAACCTGCTCCAGGCGTTCCCCGACGTCGCCGAGCACTACCGGCGGCGGTTCCGGCACGTCCTGGTCGACGAGTACCAGGACACCAACCACGCCCAGTACACCCTGGTCCGCGAGCTGGTCGGCACCGGCGACGACGCGGCGGAGCTGTGCGTGGTCGGTGACGCGGACCAGTCGATCTACGCCTTCCGCGGCGCCACCATCCGCAACATCCTCCAGTTCGAGGAGGACTACCCGCAGGCCCGCACCATCCTGCTGGAGCAGAACTACCGCTCCACCCAGACCATCCTGTCGGCCGCCAACGCCGTCATCGAGCGCAACGCCAGCCGCCGCGCCAAGAACCTGTGGACCGAGTCCGGCGCAGGCCCGGAGATCGTCGGCTACGTCGCCGACCAGGAGCACGACGAGGCGCAGTACGTCGCGGACGAGATCGACCGGCTCACCGACGCCGGCCAGGCCCGCCCCGGCGACGTGGCCGTCTTCTACCGCACCAACGCCCAGTCCCGGGTCTTCGAAGAGGTCTTCATCCGGGTCGGGCTGCCGTACAAGGTCGTCGGCGGCGTCCGCTTCTACGAGCGGCGCGAGGTCCGCGACGTGCTGGCGTACCTGCGGGTGCTGGCCAACCCCGAGGACGCGGTGCCGCTGCGCCGGATCCTGAACGTGCCCAAGCGCGGCATCGGCGAGCGCGCGGAGGCGATGATCGACGCGCTGTCCGCCCGCGAGCGGATCTCCTTCGCGCAGGCGCTGCGGCGGGTGGACGAGGCGTACGGCATGGCGGCCCGCTCGGCGAACGCGGTCAAGCGGTTCAACACGCTGCTGGAGGAGCTGCGTACGGTCGTGGAGTCCGGCGCGGGACCCGCCGTGGTCCTGGAAGCGGTGCTCGAACGCACCGGCTACTTGGCCGAGTTGCAGGCGTCCACCGACCCGCAGGACGAGACCCGGGTGGAGAACCTCCAGGAACTCGCCGCGGTGGCCCTGGAGTTCGAGCAGGAGCGCGCCGAGGGGGAGCCGGGCACACTGGCCGACTTCCTGGAGCGGGTCGCGCTGGTCGCCGACTCCGACGAGATCCCGGACGACGAGGAGGACAACGGCGGGGTGATCACCTTGATGACCCTGCACACCGCCAAGGGCCTGGAGTTCCCGGTGGTGTTCCTCACCGGCCTGGAGGACGGGGTCTTCCCGCACATGCGGGCGCTCGGCCAGGTCACCGAACTGGAGGAGGAGCGCCGGCTGGCCTACGTCGGCATCACCCGGGCCCGCGAACGCCTCTACCTGACCCGCTCGGTCATGCGCAGCGCCTGGGGACAGCCCGCCTACAACCCGCCGTCCCGGTTCCTGGAGGAGATCCCGGAGCCGCTCGTGCAGTGGCGGCGCACCGGCTCGTCCCCGACGTCCGTGGCCGCCGGGACGTCCGGCTCCAGCGCGGGCTCCAGGGCGGCGGCCTCGCTGTCCTCCTCGATCGCCGCGCGCGGCCGATCCGGTCCCTCCGCCTTCGCCACCCGTCGCGCCGGTGACCGCCCAGTCATCTCGCTGGCGGTCGGCGACCGCGTCACCCACGACCAGTTCGGGCTGGGCACGGTCATCGCGGTCAGCGGCCGGCCGGGCGACGAGAAGGCGACCATCGACTTCGGGGACGACCGGCCCAAGCAGCTTCTGCTGCGGTACGCGCCGGTGGAGAAGCTCTGAGCGGGTCCGCCGGGCAGCGCGGGGGCCGTTGGAGGGGCGGCTCGGGCCTTGGGGCTCGGGCCGCTCGGCGCATTATTGGCGCTTGAACGGCGCGCGATCGGTGCGGCCCGGCGGCTCGGGTCCCGCCGGCTTCGGGCCCGGGCGCTTCGGATCCGGGCTGTCGCGGGTCCGACTGCTGTGCGTCCGGCTAGCGCGGGTCCAGGCCGTGGGCCAGCAGCCAGGGCAGCGGGTCGATGGGCGATCCCCCGCCGGGCCGTACCTCGAAGTGCAGGTGCGGGCCGGTGGTGTTGCCGGTGTTCCCGGAGTACGCGATGACCGTGCCGGCCTGCACCTTGCCGCTGCGGATCTTGGTGCTGCTCAGGTGGCAGTACCAGGTCTCGGTGCCATCGGGCGCCGTGACTATGGCCATGTTCCCGTACGACGGGTTCCACTGCGTGCGCACCGTGCCGTCGGTCGCGGCCATCACCGGGGTGCCGACCTGCACGGGGAAGTCGATGCCGGTGTGCAGCATCATCCAGTGCTCGCCGGCCTGCCCGAAGTAGGCGCTCAGGCCCTTCTGGGTGACCGGCAGCACGAACTTGGGCCGCAGGGCCTCCGCGCGGGCCGCCGCCTCGGCCCGGGCCTTGGCCGCCGCGGCCTGCCGGTCCTTGAGGTCGATACGTTCCTGGGTGCGGCTGGCCCGGGTGGCGAAGTCGTCGGCCTGGCGGCTGACCCCGCTGAGCTGGCGGTCGAGCTGCGTGGTGGGCGCGTTGCCGGTGGCGGTGGTGGCCGCCGCGTCCGGGCCGTCCGCCTGCGCTTTGTTCGAGCCCTGCGCCACGCCGACCCCGCCGACGGCCGCCGCGCCCACCGCGGCGACGCCCATCACGGCCACCGACGGCACCGCGATGGTGAGCAGCGCCGAGCGCTTGGCCGGTTTACGGCGCCGGCTGCGGGCCGCCATGCCGTCGTCGCCCGCCGGGCCGTCGGCCGCGTAGTCGTGCCGCGCCTCGATGTCCTCGGGGGCACCGTCGTGGGCGAGGTCGTCGGGGAAGGCGGTGAAGGCGGTGAAGTCCGTCGCGGGGTCCGCCTCCGCCGCGAGGCCGGTGTCCGTCACCGGGTCCATCAGGGCCGTCGACGGGTCCTGGGCGCTCTGCGGCTCGTAGCCCGTGTGGCCGCCGGAATGGGTGCCGAACTCGGCGGTGAGGTCCTGCTCGTACCCGGTCCCGGGCCCGGCGGCGTACGCCACCTGCTCGAACATGCCCGTGTCGCCGCTTGCGTCGTACCCGTAGCCGTAGCCGTACCCCTGGCCGTACACCGGGTAGCCGCCGGAGTCCCAGTCCTGCTGCGGCTCGTGGCCGGTGTGCGTCCCGGTCTGCTGCTGCGGGACGACGCCGGTCCAGGCGCTCGCGTCGTAGGTGCCGGTCTCGTAGTACGGCGTCCCGGCCGCCTGCTGCTGCACGCCGGCGGACTGCCCGGTGGCCGCGCCGGCGCCGGTCCCGCCGCCGTACGCGTACGGGTCGTACAGCGCGTACGTGCCCGTCTGGTCCTGCCCGGTGCCGTAGCCGGTGGCGTATCCGTAGCCGTACGCGTAGTCCTGGCCGCCGCCGGCGGTCGTCTGCTCGTACGGGTCGTAGCCGCCGCTCTGGGCGTACGGGTCGCCGTACTGCTCGTACGCGATGCCGGTGCCGACGGTCGGGTAGGAGCCCGAGGAATAGGCGTCGTACCCGTAGGCGTCGTAATCGGGGGCGTATCCCGACGCGTGCCGTTCGTTCACCGCCAGCTTCTCTTTCGCCTAGGCAGCAGGAGAATTAGCGGCGACTGTAGCTGCCCCTGTGGGGCGCCGACAATCTTTGGCGGTGACCTTGCGTGCGCTGGGGTCGGTGTTCGGTTGATATTCGACCGTTATGTGCCCGTTATGCGGCGTCCGCCGCGCCCCGCATCGGGCCGCCGTAGGCGAGGGTCCGGCGTATCTCGGCGGCCACCGTGCCGTGCACCGGCAGGGACAGGTGGCCGATGCCGCGGACCGCGATGTTCTGGGACATCAGGTCGGGGTGGGTCAGGCAGGCGGCGCCGGCGGGGATCATGAACTGGTCCAGGTCGCTCCAGAACGCCACGAACCGGGTCCGGCAGCCCTTCGCGGGCCCGGCCAGCTCCTCCAGCACCTCCGATCCCGGGCGCATCTGCCGGGCCAGCGGATGCGGGGCCAGGGCGGGCACGGCCCGGGTGCCCGCGTGCGGGGTGCCCAGGGTGATCAGGGTGCGTACCCGGCTGTCACCGCCGAGGCACTGCACGTAGTAGCGGGCGATCAGGCCGCCCAGGCTGTGCGCCACGATGTCCACCCTGCGGTGGCCGGACTGCTCGCAGATCCGTTCGATGTGCGGGCCCAGCAGGCGGGCGGCGGTGCGGATGTCGTTCGTCAGCGGCGAGTAGTTGAGCGCCTGCACCCGGGGCCAGCCGTGCCGCTGCAGGGAACGGCGCAGCAGGGTGAACGCCGAACGGTTGTCCACGAAGCCGTGCAGCAGCAGGACCGGCGGGTGCGGCCGGCCGTCGGGCGGGCCCGTGGCCGGGGCGGCGGGTCGCTGTTCCTGGTCGCTGCCGGGGTTTTCGGCGGGGTGTCCGGTGCGGTTTTCGGCAGGACTGTCGGTGGGGTCGTCGGCGGGTGCGGAGGGTGACGGCACGCGCTCGGGGAGTATCCCGGTCGGGTAGAGCAGCATGTGGCCGGCGAGGACGGCCAGGTCGATGGCGGTCACCCTGACCAGGTCGGCGCCGTGCTTGCCCCAGGCCAGGTAGCCCCGGGGACTTTCGCCGGGGCGGTCCCCCTGGTCGGCGGCGGACGGCTGGTCGTGCGGGGAACGGCGGGGCTGGGAATGATCATGCGGGGACTGGTCGTGCGCCGGCCGGCCGTGCGAGGACCGGTCGTGCGATGACTGGGTGGCCATGACCCACCTCCCGTCACGGCGCCACGGGGTCGGCTCCGACCGGGCGGCACCCTCGGCGGGAGCCGGAGCGGAGGCCGCATCGCCGCGCCCTGCGGCTGCGAGCGCGGAGATGCGGCGTCCTGGCAGCGGCTCCTGCGGAACGTGTCCGGGCCCGGCCGCCGCCCCGGCGTGTCCCTCGCCGGGACGGTCCGGCGGGCCCGACCTCTGGTGAATGTGTCCCACTGTGTGATTTCCCCCTCGGTGCGACCGGTAAAACTGACGCCGTACGGGCGCGGGCGATAACGTTCGTTCACACTGTGGAGTGACGCCCGCCAGTGCGGCGGGCCCGAATCCCCGGCCCCCGGGCCGTATCCATGGAGGCAGTGATGGGAGTGTCCGGACCGATCCGTGTGGTCATCGCCAAGCCGGGTCTCGACGGCCACGATCGCGGGGCCAAGGTCATCGCCCGTGCGCTGCGCGACGCCGGTGTGGAGGTCATCTACACCGGGCTGCACCAAACCCCCGAACAGGTGGTCGACACCGCCATTCAGGAGGACGCCGACGCGATCGGCCTGTCCATCCTCTCCGGTGCCCACATGACCCTCTTCGCCAAGGTCATCGAACTCCTCCGGGAACGCGACGCCGCCGACATCAAAGTCTTCGGTGGCGGCATCATCCCCGAGGCCGACATCCAGCCCCTCAAGGACCTCGGTGTCGCCGCGATCTTCACTCCCGGCACCCCCACGGGTGACGTTGTCACTTGGGTCAACGCCCACCTCCGCCCCACCGCCGACGTCTAGCCCCGCCCTGACGGCGGGCCGGTTCGCCCGGGATACGCCCCCCGGGGCGGGGGCACCGCCTGCCATCGGCGGCACACTCAGGGGCGCGGGGAACTGCGCGAGCAACTACATGCGGCCGGTGGCCCGGGCACAACCGCAACAGCCCCTTTGAGCCGGTGGCGACCTGCGGCCCGGTGATGGGCTTGTCGCGCCCGCGCGGCGCCAGCCGCATATCAGATGCAGCCCCGCGCCCCTTGGTTTTCGCGGCGAACCGCTCGACGCCCCCGGGACGGGGGCACGCCCGCGGCCGGGGGCACGCCGGGAGCGCCCCGTAGGGGCGCGGGGAACTGCGCGAGCAACTACATGCGGCCGGTGGCCCGGGCACAACCGCAACAGCCCCTGTGCGCGGGGTACCCCCGGGGAGCCCCGCGGCGCAGCCGCAGCCCGGGGCACTCCCGGCGTACCGCCCGCCGCCAGGCGGGGGTCGGGTCAACCCGGCGAACCGGGGCGGAGTTCGGCGAGCATCAACCGGCGGAGCCGGAGGGTGCTGGTGAGGCGCTGGAAGGCCTCGGACCAGTACGCGGTGGCGCCGGGCGCGCCGTCGGGCGCATCCTCGGCCGTGGCGCTGAGCAGGGCGACCTGCTCGGCCACCGCAGGGTCGAGGCAGCGCTCGGCCAGGCCCATGACGCCGCTGAAGCTCCAGGGATAGCTGCCCACGTCCCGGGCCATATCAAGGGCATCGATGACCGCCCGGCCGAGGCGGCCGGCCCAAGGCACCGCGCAGACGCCGAGCATTTGGAAGGCCTCCGACAACCCGTGCGTCCCGATGAACTCGGCGACCCATTCCGCGCGCTCGTCCACCGGCAATATCGCCAGCAATTTTGCCGGGTCGCCGACCGCCGCGACGGGTGCGGAGGCGGCCGGCGGCGGCCCGAGCAGGGCCCGCGCCCACTGCGGATCGCGCTGCCGCACGGCAGCCCTGCACCAGGCCGCGTGCAGGTCCGCCTGCCAGTCGTCCGGCACGGGCAGTGCGATGATCTGCTCCGGGCTGCGCCCCCCGAAGTGCTCCGGCCAGGCGGAAAGCGGTGCCGCGTCCACCAATTGGCCCAGCCACCAGGCCCGTTCACCCCGCCCGCTGGGCGGCTTGCGGGCCACCCCGTCGCGTTCCATCTCCGCGTCGCAGGCGTGCGGCGCCTCGACGGTGATCCCGTCCGGGCCGAGCCGTACGCAGGCCCGGGCCCGCGCCGCCATGCGTCCGGCCAGCGCGGAGCCGGGCAGGGCGGACAGCAACTCCGCGGCCGTGGCCCGTACGTTGCGGCTGCGGTCCGACAGCGCCTCCTCCAGGAACGGCTCGTCCGCCGGGCCGAGCCCGGTGCGCAGGGAGTCCAGGAACATCAGCCGGTCCTCGGCCCGCTCACCGCGCCAGGTCGAGTCCAGCAGTTCCAGGGCCGCGGCCGGCTCGGCCAGCCGCATCCGCGTGAGCAGGGCCACCCGCTCGGCGAACAGCCCCTCCTCCCACAGCCGCCGTGCCGTCTCCGGGTCCTCGCCGCCGGCCGTGCCCGGCGCCGCCCCTGCCGGGCCGGCGCGCAGCGCGAACTTCCAGTCCGGGTTCAGCCCGGCCAGCCACAGCCCGCGCGGGCCGGCCAGCGCAAGGGCGTCGGGCCGCAGGTCGGTCCGGGCGCGGGCAGCGTCCAGCAGCGCCGGCAGCAACTCCGGCGGCGCCGCGTAGCCCTCCGCCCGGGCCGCGCCCAGCCACTGCGGCAGCAACTCCGTCAGATTCGGCGCCGCCCCCCTGCGCCCGCCACGCGCACCGTCCCCCGTACGGTCCGCCAGCAGCATCGCCAGCCGCCGCCGCGCGGCCTCCGGCAACGGCGGGCGCCGGTCCGCCGGAGCCGGCTTCGGCCGCTGCCCGGCGATCCCCGGGCGCAGCCCCGCCCGCCGCCGCACCACCCCGGCGGCCGCCGCGTCCAGCAGCCCCGCCGCCGCTTCCTCGGCGTCCCCGACCACTCCGGGCGGCCGTCGCCGCTCCGTCCCCAGCAGGGCGCTGCCCACCAGGTCGTCCCACGTCACGTCCATCGTTTCCCCCACGCCTGCCGTCCGTCGCTGTCGCCTTGCCGTGGCCGCCCGGGCCCCTGCCGGGAGAGCGTCTGCCGCCGTCTGAACCCCCGTCAGAGGGCTATCGGCTCCGGTGAGCCGTCGGTCCATGCCGTGAGCGGGCGTATGCCGGTGGGGCCGAGTTCGCCGAAGACCGTGAGCGGGTGGCCGCCGGAGACCGCGGCGAGGCGCCACAGGGCGGCGGAGGGGCCCATGCCGGCGACCGGGATCGCGTCGTCCGAGTGGGCGTCGGCGAGCTGCCAGCGGTCCGGGCCGGGGAGGGGGACGACCGGGCCGAGCAGGACTGGGAAGGCGTCCAGCCAGGGGTCGTCGGCCAGGGCGGAGCCGTATGCGGCCAGCGCCTGGCCGGTCGCGGTGCCGGCCGGGATTCGCACGGGCCGGCCGATGTCGTGGCGCGGGCCCAGGGCGGCCCGCAGCGGGAGCGCGGCCGGGTGGTAGGCCAGTTCCGCGTCCATCACGGTGCCCACCGCGAGGGCGAGTTCGGGTGCCCGGCCCGCCGCGCCGAAGGACAGCAGCAGGGCGAACCGTCCGGCGCCCTCGTCGTGCAGCCAGATCCGGCGGGTGGTCAGCCGGTCGTCCGCCGTGTCGTACTGCGCCAGCACCAGCCACTGGCCGCGCACGGTGGGCCCCGCCAGCACCTCCGCGGTGTCGACGGTGAAGCCGATCCGGGTACGCACGGTCTCCGCGAGCGGGCCCGGCAGCCGTTCGCGGCCGAGGAAGCCGCGGGCCAGCAGGTGCAGCAGCGCGGTCTCCTCCAGCATCCGCGACGGCCAGTCCCCGCCGGTGGCCGGCAGCGCCCCCAACTCCCGTACGCGCGAGGCGAGCCCGGGCGCCTGCGCGTCGACCATGCGGGCCGCGACCTCGTCCCACTGCTGGTAGCCGGCCCGGTCCGCGCCGGCCAGGCCGCCGCGCAGCAGGTCGGTCAGCCGCTGCTCCAGTTCGGCGGCGCCGCCCTCGACCCGCACCGCCCGCCGCTCGGCCCGCTTGCGCGCCGCGTCCGGGTCCGCCGGGCCCGCCGCTGCCTTCGGTTCCTTCGCGGCCGCTTCCTCGGCCTTCTTCCGCCGTGCAGCGGTCCACTGCTCCACCCAGTCCGGCTCGGTGTCCGCCGTGATCGGACCCGACTCCCCCTCGGCCCACAGCAGCAGCAGGCCCAGCGCGTGCTTGCACGGGAACTTGCGGCTCGGGCAGGTGCAGCGGAACGCCGGCCCGGCCAGGTCGACCGCGGTCTGGTACGGCCGGCTCCCGCTGCCCTTGCACGACCCCCACACCGTGCGTCCGGCCACCCCCGTGCCGGTCCACGGCGCGGGCGTCGCGAGGCGCGCGCCCGCTTTTCTCGATGCGGCGTCAGGCGCGAGCGCGAGCACCTGATCAGCCGTCCACCGTGCTTCCGTCTCCATGCCCACGAAGGTAGGACCCCCCTCTGACAATCGCCCTGACCTGCACAGATCGCGCTCGGTGACCGATTGTCAGAGGGGTGGTGCATGGTGGATTCAGCACGGACCGAGGGGCCCGTGCACAGGCCGTTCCCATGCCTTGGCAGGCCTTTTCATTCGTCGTCACTTGTCTACGCACTCACGCGATGGGGGAGAACCATGTCCGAAACGACCGGTGCCGGCCTCGGCACGACGACCGACCCGGGCCAGGACCGGGAGCAGGGGCACGAGCAGGGCCGGGAGCCCGGTCGGGACCAGGCGCTGCGCCCGCACGCCGAGGACGCCTTCGCCGGTGAACTCGCCGCGCTGGCCGCCGCGGACGACCGCGTCCGCCCGGCCCGGTGGAAGCTCTCGCCGTGGGCCGTCGCCACGTATCTGATGGGCGGCACCCTGCCGGACGGCACCGTGATCACCCCCAAGTACGTGGGCCCGCGGCGGATCGTCGAGGTGGCCGTCACCACCCTCGCCACCGACCGCGCGCTGCTGCTGCTCGGCGTGCCGGGCACCGCGAAGACCTGGGTCTCCGAGCACCTGGCCGCCGCGATCAGCGGCGACTCGACGCTGCTCGTGCAGGGCACCGCGGGCACCCCGGAGGAGGCGATCCGCTACGGGTGGAACTACGCGCAGCTCCTCACCCACGGCCCGACCCCGGCCGCGCTGGTGCACAGCCCCGTCATGCGCGCGATGGCCGAGGGCCGGATCGCCCGGGTCGAGGAGCTGACCCGGATTCCGGCCGACGTGCAGGACACCTTGATCACCATCCTGTCCGAGAAGACGCTGCCGATACCGGAACTGGGCACCGAGACCCAGGCCGTGCGCGGCTTCAACCTGATCGCGACCGCCAACGACCGCGACCGCGGGGTCAACGACCTGTCCAGCGCGCTGCGCCGCCGCTTCAACACGGTGGTGCTGCCGCTGCCCGCCAGCGCGGACGACGAGGTGGACATCGTCTCCCGGCGGGTCGACCAGATCGGCCGCGGCCTGGAGCTGCCCGCCGCGCCGCGCGGCGCCGACGAGATCCGCCGGGTCGTCACCGTCTTCCGCGAGTTGCGGGCCGGCGTCACCGAGGACGGCCGCACCAAGCTCAAGTCCCCCTCGGGCACGCTGTCCACGGCCGAGGCGATCTCGGTGATCACCAACGGCCTGGCGCTGGCCGCCCACTTCGGCGACGGGGTGCTGCGCGCCGGGGACGTGGCCGCCGGCATCCTCGGCGCGGTGGTCCGCGACCCGGCCGCCGACCGGGTCATCTGGCAGGAGTATCTGGAGACCGTCGTGCGCGAGCGCGAGGGATGGAAGGACTTCTACCGCGCCTGCCGCGAGGTGTCGGCATGACGGACGACCTGCTCCTGCTCGGCGTGCGCCACCACGGCCCCGGTTCGGCCCGGGCGGTGCGGGCCGCGCTGGACGCCTACCGGCCGCAAGCCGTGCTCATCGAGGGCCCGCCGGAGGCCGACGCCCTTACCGCGCTGGCCGCCGACCCGGCGATGCGCCCGCCGGTCGCGCTGCTCGCGCACGTGGTGGACGACCCGGCCCGGGCCGCCTTCTGGCCGTTCGCCGAGTTCTCCCCGGAGTGGGTGGCGATGCGGTGGGCCGCCAAGGCGGGCGCCGAGGTGCGCTTCATCGACCTGCCGGCCGCCCACTCCCTGGCCCGTGAGGACGCCGGGCCCCCGGCCGGTGACGGCGCCCCGGACGCCGCACCGGCCCCGGGGGAGGGCCCGGTGCGGGACGGCGGCCCGGACCCCGACCGCGCGCCGGACTCCGGGGACGCCGGGCCGGGAGCGGCGCCGGGCGAGGGACCGGACCCCGCGGCCGAGGCGGTATCCGTACGGATCGACCCGCTGGCCGTGCTCGCCAGGACCGCCGGGTACGACGACCCGGAGCGCTGGTGGGAGGACGCCGTGGAGCACCGGGCGGAGGGCGACGGGGACGCGCTCGCCCCGTTCCAGGCGGTCGCCGAGGCGATGGCCGCGATCCGGGAGACCTACGGCGACGGCGGGTACCCGCAGGACCTGCCGCGCGAGGCGCACATGCGGCTGCGCATCCGCGAGGCCCGCAAGGCGTACGAGCGCACGGCGGTGGTCTGCGGCGCCTGGCACGTCCCGGCGCTGGCGACCCGCACGGCCGCCGCGGCGGACCGCCGGCTCCTCAAGGGCCTGCCCAAGGCGAAGGTGGAGACCACCTGGGTGCCCTGGACCCACCGCCGGCTGGCCCGGGCCGGCGGATACGGCGCGGGGATCACCTCGCCGGGCTGGTACCGGCACCTGTTCACCGCGCCCGACCGGCCGGTCGCGCGCTGGATGACCAAGGTGGCCGGCCTGCTCCGGGACGAGGACCTGCCGGTGTCGTCGGCGCACGTCATCGAGGCGGTACGGCTCGCCGACGCGCTCGCGGTGATGCGCGGCCGCCCGCTGGCCGGGCTCGGCGAGACCACGGACGCGATAAGGGCGGTGATGTGCGACGGCTCGGACGTGCCGCTGACCCTGATACAGGACCGGCTGGTCGTCGGGGACGTGCTCGGCGAGGTCCCGCCGGACGCGCCCGCGGTGCCGCTCGCCCGCGACCTGGCCCGCGAGCAGCGGCGGCTGCGCCTGAAGCCCGAGGCGCTGGAACGCGAGCTGGAACTCGACCTGCGCAAGGACACCGACGCGGACCGCAGCCGCCTGCTGCACCGGCTGCGGCTGCTGCGGATCGACTGGGGCCAGCCGGTCGCCGGACGCGGCGGCAAGGGCACCTTCCGCGAGACCTGGCGGCTGCGGTGGGAGCCCGAGGCGGCGATACGCGTCGCCGAGGCCGGCATCTGGGGCACCACCGTGGAGGCGGCGGCGACCGCCCGCGCCGAGGACGCGGCCGTGGACTCCGCCGTCCTCGCCGAGGTGACCGCGGTGGCCGAGCAGTGCCTGCTGGCCGGGCTGTCCGGCGCGCTGCCCACGGTGATGCGGGTGCTGGCCGACCGCGCCGCCCTGGACGCGGACGTCGCCCACCTCGCCGCGGCCCTGCCCGCCCTGGTCCGCGCGGTCCGCTACGGCGACGTGCGCGGCACCGACTCCGCCGCCCTGGCCCGGGTCGCGGAGGGCCTGGCCCAGCGCATATGCGTCGGCTTTCCCCCGGCCTGCGTCGGCCTGGACGCGGACGCGGCGGCGGCCATGCGCAAGCACCTCGACGAGGTCCACCGCGCGATCGCCCTCCTCCCCGCCGCCCGCCCCGAGCCGGCCGGGACCCGGGGCCCGGGTTCGCCCGAGTCGGCCGCGTCCGTGACGGAACTGCGGGAGCGGTGGGCCGGGGTGCTGCGGAACTTGGCCGAGCGGGACGGCTCCGTGCCCGGGCTGCTCCGGGGCGCCGCCGCGCGGCTGCTGCTGGACGAGGGGCGGCTCGGGGCAGGGGAGGCGGCGCGGCTGATGGGCCTCGCGCTGTCGCCCGGGACCGCGCCCGGCGAGGCCGCAGCGTGGATCGAGGGCTTCCTCGCCGGCGGCGGCATGCTGCTGGTCCACGACGAGCGGCTGCTCGCCCTGGTCGACGGGTGGCTGACGGGGGTGAGCGGGGAGGCGTTCACGGATGTGCTGCCGCTGCTGCGGCGGACGTTCGCCGACTTCGAGCCGGGAGTGCGGCGGACCGTGGGCGAGCTGGTGCGCCGCGGCCCGGCCCGCGGCACCCGGCCCGCGGGCACGGCGGAGGCGGGCCTGCCCGGCTTCGGCCCCGGCCTGGACGCGGCCCGCGCGCAGGCGGCGGCCCACACCGTACGCCTCCTGCTCGGCACCACCACGACCACCGACCTGGCCACGGCCACCGACCGCACCCCCGCCGACGGCACACCCGGCGCGACCCCGACCGAACCCGGGACGACGGACGTCGCCCCCGGCACCCCTGGAGGCACGGACGATGACGGACCCCGATGAGCGGCTGCGCCGCTGGCGGCTGGTGCTCGGCGCGGCCGGGGACGGCGGCGCCGGAGCGGGCACGGGCTGGGAGCTGAGCGGGCGGGACGCGGCGATGGACCGTACGCTCACCGCGCTGTACGGATCGGGCGAGGCGGGCGGCCCCCGCGGTGCCGAGCGGTCGGCGGGGCTGGGCGGCTCGGCGCCGCAGGTCGCGCGGTGGCTCGGGGACATCAGGACGTATTTCCCCAGCTCCGTGGTGCAGGTCATGCAGCGCGACGCCATCGACCGGCTCGGGCTGTCCGCGCTGCTGCTGGAGCCGGAGATGCTGGAGGCCGTGGAGGCGGACGTCCACCTGGTCGGCACCCTGCTGTCGCTGAACAAGGCGATGCCCGAGACCACCAAGGAGACCGCGCGGGCAGTGGTCCGCAAGGTGGTCGACGACCTGGAGAAGAAGCTGGCCACCCGCACCCGGGCCACCCTCACCGGCGCTCTGGACCGCAGTGCCAAGGTGAACCGCCCCCGCCACCGCGACATCGACTGGGACCGCACGATACGGGCCAACCTCAAGCACTACCTGCCCGAGCACGGCACGGTCGTCCCCGAACGCCTGATCGGCTACGGCCGCGCGGACCGGGCGGTGAAGAAGGACGTCGTGCTGTGCATCGACCAGTCGGGCTCGATGGCCGCCTCCGTGGTCTACGCCTCGGTCTTCGGCGCCGTGCTCGCCTCGATGCGGTCGATCGACACCAAGCTGGTGGTCTTCGACACCGCGGTGGTGGACCTGACCGAGCAGCTGGACGACCCGGTGGACGTGCTGTTCGGCACCCAGCTCGGCGGCGGCACCGACATCAACCGCGCCCTGGCGTACTGCCAGTCGTTGATCACCCGGCCCGCCGAGACCGTCGTCGTGCTGATCAGCGACCTGTACGAGGGCGGCATACGTGACGAGATGCTCAAGCGGGTGGCGGCGATGAAGGCGTCCGGGGTGCAGTTCGTGGCGCTGCTCGCGCTGTCGGACGAGGGCGCGCCGGCGTACGACCGGGAGCACGCGGCAGCGCTCGCCGCACTGGGCGCCCCCGCCTTCGCCTGCACACCCGACCTGTTCCCCGACGTCATGGCCGCGGCCATCGAGAAGCGCCCGCTGCCGGTCCCGGACAAGTGACGACAAGTGACTGCGGCACATGCCCATGACAGGCAGCCGAGCCCGGACCGATGTCAGGGACACGTTTGTGACCGTTCTCACCGCCCACAAGTGATCCGCGATTTAGGAGCCCACGACCGACGGCGATAACCTGCAAGACGGACATGCCGCGTACTCGGTCACCGTGTGCGCTTCCCTTGTGACAGTGCAGTCGCCCTGCCCGTAGCGGCACGCCCAGGCGGATCTGGCGGCACTGCACACTTCCGGCGGCAGCCGCCCGAGACGTCCTCCACCAGGGAAATCCAGGGAACACCAGGGAAAAAGGGAGACGGACGCCCGTGGACCTGTTCGAGTACCAGGCGAGGGACATCTTCGCCAAGCACGGGGTACCGGTGCTTGCCGGTGAAGTCATCGACACGCCCGAGGCGGCGCGCGCGGTGGCGGAGCGACTCGGCGGCCGGGCGGTCGTCAAGGCGCAGGTCAAGACGGGAGGCCGGGGCAAGGCCGGCGGCGTGAAGCTCGCCGCGGACCCGGACGACGCGGTCGCCAAGGCCGAGGCCATCCTCGGGATGGACATCAAGGGCCACACGGTCCACAAGGTGATGCTGGCCCAGACCGCGGACATCAAGGAGGAGTACTACGTCTCCTTCCTCCTCGACCGGGCCAACCGCACCTTCCTGGCCATGGCCTCCGTCCAGGGCGGCGTGGAGATCGAGATCGTCGCCGAGGAGAACCCGGACGCCCTGGCGCGCATCCCGGTGGACGCCCTGGACGGCGTGACCCCGGAGAAGGCCGCCGAGATCGTGGCCGCCGCCAAGTTCCCGGCCGAGGTCGCCGACCAGGTCGCGGACGTCCTCCAGCAGCTCTGGACCGTCTTCATCAAGGAAGACGCCCTGCTGGTCGAGGTGAACCCGCTGGTCAAGACCGCCGACGGCAAGATCATCGCGCTGGACGGCAAGGTCTCGCTGGACGCCAACGCCGACTTCCGCCAGCCCGAGCACGAGGCGCTGGAGGACAAGGCCGCCGCCAACCCGCTGGAGGCCGCCGCCAAGGCCAAGGGCCTGAACTACGTCAAGCTCGACGGCCAGGTCGGCATCATCGGCAACGGCGCGGGCCTGGTCATGAGCACCCTCGACGTGGTCGCGTACGCCGGTGAGGGCCACGGCGGCGTCAAGCCCGCGAACTTCCTGGACATCGGCGGCGGTGCCTCCGCCGAGGTCATGGCCAACGGCCTGGAGATCATCCTGGGCGACCCGGACGTCCGGTCCGTCTTCGTCAACGTCTTCGGCGGCATCACCGCCTGCGACGCGGTGGCCAACGGCATCGTGCAGGCCCTGGAGCTGCTGAAGTCCAAGGGCGAGGAGGTCACCAAGCCGCTGGTCGTCCGCCTGGACGGCAACAACGCCGAGGAGGGGCGCCGCATCCTCAACCAGGCGAACCACCCGCTGGTCGAGCAGGTGGACACCATGGACGGCGCCGCCGAGCGCGCCGCCGAGCTGGCCGCGAAGTAAGCAAGGGACGAGGACAGACACAACCATGGCTATCTTCCTCACCAAGGACAGCAAGGTCATCGTCCAGGGCATGACCGGCTCCGAGGGCATGAAGCACACCCGGCGCATGCTGGCCGCCGGCACCAACATCGTCGGCGGCACCAACCCGCGCAAGGCGGGCCAGACCGTGGACTTCGACGGCGTCTCCGTGCCGGTGTTCGGCACCGTCAAGGAGGCCATGGAGGCCACCGGCGCCGACGTCAGCGTCATCTTCGTGCCGCCGGCCTTCGCCAAGGGCGCGGTCATCGAGGCGATCGACGCGGAGATCCCGCTGGCCGTCGTGATCACCGAGGGCATCGCGGTGCACGACACCGCCGCGTTCTGGGCGCACGCGCAGGCCAAGGGCAACAAGACCCGGATCATCGGCCCGAACTGCCCCGGCCTGATCAGCCCCGGACAGTCGAACGCGGGCATCATCCCCGCCGACATCACCTCGGCCGGCCGCATCGGCCTGGTCTCGAAGTCCGGCACGCTGACCTACCAGATGATGTACGAGCTCTCCGACATCGGCTTCTCCTCGGCGGTCGGCATCGGCGGTGACCCGGTGATCGGGACCACGCACATCGACGCGCTGGCCGCGTTCGAGGCGGACCCCGACACCGACCTGATCGTGATGATCGGCGAGATCGGCGGCGACGCCGAGGAGCGGGCCGCGGCCTTCATCGCGGAGAACGTCACCAAGCCGGTCGTCGGCTACGTGGCGGGCTTCACCGCGCCCGAGGGCAAGACCATGGGCCACGCCGGCGCCATCGTCTCCGGCTCCTCCGGCACCGCCCAGGCCAAGAAGGAGGCCCTGGAGGCCGCGGGCGTCAAGGTCGGCAAGACGCCGTCCGAGACCGCCCGCCTCGCCCGGGCCATCCTCGCGGCGAACTGACGCAGCCCGTCACCTCACCATGGCGTGGGCCGGCCTCCGGAAGGGGGCCGCGCCCACGCCGTGGCCGTTCGGGGCGTGCGGCCGCAGCGGTGCCGTCCGGGTGACGCCGCCCCGCGCTGCCGCGGGCGCGCTGTCACGGGCCAGGCCGTGCGCGTGCCGGGAGCCCGACCCGAGCAGCATCACGATCAGCACGACGAGCCCGACCAGCCCGGCCAGCAGCAGGCACGCGGTGGCCCGCTGCTGGGCCTCCCGCTCGCTCTCCTCCCGTACGACCGCGGGTGCCTGCGGCGGCTCCGGCGGGTTCCTGAGCAGTGGCGCCAGCGGAGCGGGCTGGGCGCCGGGCCCGCGTGGATCTTCCGCTTCGCCTTCCGCTGTGCTTCCGGCCCGGCTTTCGGCGGCCTTTTCCGTCGCCATGGCCGCGGACACGGTGCCGGCGCCCGGCGCGTCCGACACGGCCTCCGCGCCGTTTTCCGTCGCCATGGCCGCGGCCAGTTCCTCGCGGGCGCCGACCACCCGGGAGGCGGCCGCCATGGTGGTCGCCTGAACCTCCACGGCCACGTCGCCCAGGTTCAGCCCGAGCCCGTCGTGGAGCAGCACCGCGCGGCGCCGGGCGGGGGAGAGGTCCAGCAGCGCGGCCTCCAGCGGGCTCTGCGGGGCCGGCACGACCTGCCAGCGACCGCGCAGCCACCGCTGCCAGGGCGCGAGCGTGAAGTCGTACGCCGCCAGGCGCACCCATCCCACCGGATCGCTGTCCCGGGCGAGTTCGGGCCAGCGCTGCCAGGCCAGCCGGAAGGCGTGCCCCACCGCGCGCAGCGCCAGCGCATCGTCCCCGCCCAGGAGGCGGGTCTGCCGCAGCAGGGTGCCGGCGGTCGCCGTGTAGAGCGCGTCGAAGGCGGCTCGCGCGCCCTCGCCGGTCCGCGGGACCACGGGTTCCGGTTCCGGTTCCGGTTCTGCTTCCGGTTCCGGCGGCGGGGGTTCTGAGACGAGGACGCGTCCGGCGGCGGGCGCGGGTCCGCCGGCGGGAGTGGCTTCGGGTTCGGAGGTCCCGGACGGCGGACGGTTCCTGGCCCGGCGCTCGGCCCTGGACCCCCGCCGGGGGTGCGAGGTGCCCCGGGCCGGGCCCTGAACCGTCTCCTGAGGAGCTTCCCCTGCCGTTTCCTGCGCCTGGGCAGCCGCAGGGGGAGCGGAGGTCGCAGGAGCCGTGGACGACGCCGTACGCCCCCGGTCACCGGCCGCCTTCCCGCGCCGGGCAGCGAAGGTCGCCGTCTTCCTGCGCGAGCTCACCCGGCCCTCCCGTCCACGCCGAGCCGCTCGGTGGATGATCCGAACAAAGAACGCATAAGCCTCATGATGTGCGACACGGCGACCAATATCCTCTTGCACGGGCGAAACGGGTGTTGCCGTCATCATGGAACGCCGTGACCGATACCTCCGACGGCACCGTCGCCTCGCTCGCCCCGCAGGGGGCGCACAGCTCGCGGGCCGGGTCCGCCCCCGCTCCCGTCCCCGCCCCCGAGCGGTGGTCCTCGATGCGCGTGTCGGCGCTGGCGGCCGGGCTGGTGGCCGCCGGGCTCGGGCTCGGCGTGCCCGTGGCGCTGGTGCTGCTGCTCTGGGTCAGTTCGCCGTTCCCCGACAACGGGCTCGGCGGGGCGCTGCACACCGGCGCCGGCGTGTGGCTGCTCGCGCAGGGCGCGGAACTCGTTCGTACGGAGACTCTTTCGGGGGACCCGGCGCCCGTTGCGTTGACGCCGCTGCTGCTGAGCGCGCTGCCGGCGTGGCTGCTCTACCGGGGCGCGGCGTCCGCGGTCGTCGCCGAGGAGGCGCGCGGCCTGCGCGAGGTGGCGGTGGTCTGCTGGTGGGTGCTGGCCGGTTACCTCTCGGTGGCCGTGGTCGCCGTCACGTACACCGTCGGCGGCCCGATGCACGTGGCGCCGCTCAGCGCGCTCTGCGTGCCCCTGTTCGCCGCTGCCGCCACCGGGTGCGGGGCCTGGTCGGGCAGCGGGCGGCCCCTCGGCGAGCTCCGGGGTTACGCCGCCCAGGCCCGCGCCGCGCTACGGGCCGCGGCCGTCGCCACCGCCGTCCTCGTCGGGGGCGGCGCGCTTCTGGGCGGGGCGTCCCTGGCCTGGCACGCGGGCGCGTCCGGGGCGACGTACAGCCAGCTCAGCGTGCCCCTCGCGGGCCGTATCTCGCTCTTCCTGTGTGCGGCTGCCCTGGTCCCCAACCTCGCGGTCTGGGGCGCCTCCTACGCGGTCGGCGCCGGCTTCTCCGTGGGCGCCGGCACCTTCGTCGGTCCCTTCTCCGGCACCTCCGCGCGCCCCCGCCTGCCCGACTTCCCCCTCTTCGCCGCCGTCCCCCCGCCCGGCCCCACCGGCATCGGCTGGGCCGCCCTCGCCCTCCCCGTCCTCGCGGCGGCCGCCCTCGCCCACTGCGTCACCCGCCGCCCCTTCCCCCTCCGACGCGCCCTCCTCGCCGCCTTCACCGCCGCCCTCCTCCAGGCCGTCGCCCTCGCCCTCCTCGCCCTCCTCGCCTCCGGCCCCCTCGGCACCCACCACCTCTCCCACCTGGGCCCCACCTGGTACCTCGCCGCCTCCTTCACCCTCACCTGGTCCCTCGCCCTGGCCCTTCCCCTCACCCTTGCCCTCCACTTCCGCCCCACCCTCCGCCGCGGAAAGCGCCTTTTGGCCGCCGAAGGTGCCGCGTCGGAGGGTGACGGTGCGCCTGGCGGCGCGTAGCCGGGGGATTCGGGCGGCATGGGTGAGCGATAGGCAGGTTTGCGCCCGGTATGGGTGACCCCGGGCCGGGGGTGTGGGGGCCGGGAGCGGGGCCGCCCCCACATCCGCCGCAGTGGCGCGCGGCCACGACGGCGTGGATCGGCGGTGCCCGACTCACCGCAGGGCGGGCGCCGCACAGGCGCAAGGCCACGCTCGGTCGGTGAAGGCCGGCCCCGGGAAAGGCGGGAGCCCCGCCCGAAGTGGGCGGGGCTCGAGGGGCGGTCCAAGCCGGGGCGGAGGGTCAGTTGTGGAAAGCGGGGAGGTGACGGAAAGGCGTGGGCAGCAACTTCTCGCAGGCCTGGGACGCGGGCATCGTCAACGCGTCGGTCTTGCAGGAGTAGTAATCGCGGTACGCGAACTGGAAGGCGTAGGTGGCGGCGACCAGTGCGAGGGTGACCGCCGCGGTGACGATGCCGGTCCAGGCCGCGGTCATGAAGGAGCGCTGGGCATCGGGGCCGGGCGGGGGCGGGGCCGGGCGGGGGGTGCGGGTGGCGTCGGCCAGGGCGGAGGCGGCCGAGGCGCGGGCGCGGGCACGGTCCTCGGGGGACATGCGCAGAGCGGAGATGCCCCAGTAGAGGGCCAGCGCGCCCAGGAGGAAGCCGACGGCGGTCCAGCCGATGAGGACGAAGATCAGGCCCCAGCCGCCGCACACCAGCGCGTAGCGCGACCTGCGCTGCGCCGGGTCGGTCGGGTCGAACCGCGGCCCCTGCCCCTGCGGACCGCTCGGCGGGGCGTCGGGCCGCCGGGCGAAGGGCTCGGGCCGCCCGGACTGCGGCTGCCGGCTGCTCCACTGACTGCCCCACACCGGAGGCGGCGGCGGACCCGGCCGGCCCTCGTCGCCCTGACCCTGCCCCTCCCCCTGGCCTTCACCCTGATCCTCACCGGAGCCCTCGCCCTTCCCCGCGGTGGGCTGCCGCGGCTGCCAGGGCCGGTCCGGCGCCCCCACCGGCGGCGGCGCGAACGGGTTGTCCCGCTGATCGCCCTCGGGCGCGCGCAGCGCAATGCGAATACGGCCGCTGCTCATGATGTGTAGCGCCATCCCCTTGGGCTCGACTCTCCTCGTGGTGAACGTATCCGAACGTATTGCGGTCGCCGCGCCGTCACCGCTGTCCACCTGCTCTCAACGATGCGCGTGAACGCGACGTGTCGCCGACGCGAGCGTCCCGCGTCCGTCCCGTGTCGTCGGACCGTACCGCCCGGGGCCGCTCGGGACCGTCCGGGCCGGCCTCCGGCGCCGACGGAGCGCCGACGGAACACCTCTCCAGGGGCAGACGCTACCCCCCGGCCGTTCCCCCGTCCCGTGGGGGCCGTGCGGAGTGCCGGTATCGTTGCTGACGGTCGGCGGTCTCGTAGGGTTCCCCAAGAATTCTCCCCGCCCCCGACTCGTACGATCGTCCAAAAGTCGGATCGACAGCCGGATCGTCAAGCGGCCGGCTCGTGCGATCGACGGAACATCACCACCAGTCAAGAAGAGCCGCACCCGAGGAAGCGTTCACCCGTGGCCCCCCGCACCCCCGCCCGCCTCGTCGTCCTCGTCTCCGGTTCCGGCACGAACCTGCAGGCGCTGCTCGACGCCATTGCCGCCGATCCCGACTACGGCGCCACGATCGTCGCGGTGGGCGCCGACCGCGACGGCATCGCCGGCCTGGACCGGGCCGAGCGCGCCGGCCTGCCCACCTTCGTGGTGAAGGTCAAGGACTACGACAGCCGCGCCGCGTGGGACCTCGCGCTGGCCGAGGCGGTCGCCGCCCACGCGCCCGACCTGGTCATATCGGCTGGCTTCATGAAGATCCTCGGCACGGAGTTCCTGGCCAGGTACGCCGGCCGGACCGTCAACACCCACCCGGCGCTCCTGCCGAGCTTCCCCGGCACCCACGGCGTGCGCGACGCACTCGCGTACGGCGCCAAGGTCACCGGCTGCACCGTCCACTTCGTCGACGACGGCGTCGACACGGGCCCGGTCATCGCCCAGGGCGTGGTCGAGGTCCGCCCGGACGACACGGAGGAAGCGCTCCACGAGCGCATCAAGGAAGTCGAGCGACGACTGCTCGTCGACGTAGTAGGGCGGCTGTCACGCGACGGCTACCGCATCGAGGGACGAAAGGTTCTGATTCCCGCATGAGCGCCGACGTTATGCACGCCGACGGCACCGACGCGGCGACCGGCCGCAAGGCCGTCCGCCGCGCCCTGATCAGCGTCTACGACAAGACCGGCCTGGAGGAGCTGGCCGGCGGCCTGCACGAGGCGGGCGTCGCCCTGGTCTCCACCGGCTCCACCGCCGGCCGGATCGCCGCCGCCGGTCTGCCCGTCACCAAGGTCGAGGACCTGACCGGCTTCCCGGAGTGCCTGGACGGCCGGGTCAAGACCCTGCACCCGCGCGTCCACGCCGGCATCCTCGCCGACCTGCGGCTGCCCGACCACGCGCGGCAGCTCGAGGAGCTGGGCGTCGAGCCGTTCGAACTCGTCGTGGTGAACCTCTACCCCTTCCGCGAGACCGTCGCCTCGGGCGCGAGCCCCGACGAGTGCGTGGAGCAGATCGACATCGGCGGCCCCTCCATGGTGCGCGCCGCCGCCAAGAACCACCCCTCCGTGGCGGTCGTCACCAGCCCCGAGCGGTACGCCGACGTGCTCGCCGCCGTCCGCTCCGGCGGCTTCGACCTGGCCGCCCGCAAGCGCCTGGCCGCCGAGGCGTTCCAGCACACCGCCGCGTACGACGTGGCCGTCGCCTCCTGGTTCGCGAGCTCCTACGCACCCGACGGCGACGGCGCCTCCGCCGGCTTCCCCGACTTCGCGGGCGTCACCCTCAGCCGCGTCAACACCCTGCGCTACGGCGAGAACCCGCACCAGGGCGCCGCGCTGTACTCCGACGGCACGGGCGCGGGCCTGGCCGGCGCGGAGCAGCTGCACGGCAAGGAGATGTCGTACAACAACTACGTGGACACCGAGGCCGCGCGCCGGGCCGCGTACGACCACGACGAGACCTGCGTGGCCATCATCAAGCACGCCAACCCCTGCGGGATCGCGGTCGGTTCGGACGTGGCCGAGGCGCACCGCAAGGCGCACGCCTGCGACCCGGTGTCGGCGTACGGCGGGGTGATCGCGGTCAACCGCCCGGTGTCGGTGGCGATGGCCGAGCAGGTCGCCGAGATCTTCACCGAGGTGATCGTGGCCCCGGACTTCGAGGACGGCGCCGTGGAGGTGCTGGCCCGCAAGAAGAACATCCGGGTGCTGCGCTGCGCCGACGCCCCGGCGGCGGTGACCGAGTACCGGCCGATCGAGGGCGGCGCCCTGCTGCAGACCCGGGACCGCCTCCAGGCGGAGGGCGACGACCCCGCCACCTGGACGCTGGCCACCGGCGACGCCCTGGACGCGGACGAGCTGGCCGAGCTGGCGTTCGCCTGGCGGGCCTGCCGCGCGGTGAAGTCGAACGCGATCCTGCTGGCCAAGGACGGCGCCACGGTCGGCGTCGGCATGGGCCAGGTCAACCGGGTCGACTCCGCGCGGCTCGCGGTCGAACGGGCCGGCGCCGAGCGCGCGGCCGGCTCCTACGCGGCGTCCGACGCCTTCTTCCCCTTCCCCGACGGCTTCGAGGTGCTGGCCGCCGCGGGTGTGAAGGCCGTTGCCCAGCCCGGCGGTTCCATCCGCGACGAAGCGGTGGTCGAGGCCGCGCGGAAGGCCGGCGTGACGATGTACTTCACCGGGACGCGGCACTTCTTCCACTGAGGCGCTGTGGTCGAGCGAAGGGGCCGCACCCGGGTGATCGGGTGCGGCCCCTTCGTGCTGCCACGCTCGCGCAGCGCTCGGATCAGCCTTGATCCTTGATGACCACCGAATGCACGAGCTTGTCGGCGAACGTCTGCTTCTTGCCGTCCCAGATGGGCCACAGGTAGCCGATGTAGCAGATGCCGTCGAGGAAGTGCAGCAGCTTGCGGCCGAAGGCGCGGCCGAAGCCGAGGTTGGAGCCGTCGTACTCGCGCAGCACCCGTATGCCCGCGATCCGCTTGCCCGGGGTCTGGCCGGTCTTGCCCTCGCGGTAGATGAGGTAGAAGCCGGCGACCACGGCCAGCAGGAAGCCGATGAGGATGAGCGCCACCGCGCCGCCGGGGACGTCGGCGCTGGGGCACGGCGAGATGCCGAGCCGGTCGCACTTGTCCGTCTGGTCGTTGGCCTTCACAGCGATCTGTACGTTGCCCGCGATGATCAGGCCCACAGGGACCAGCGAGAACATCAGCGAGTCCAGGATGACGGCGCCGACCCGGGCCCACCACCCGGCCAGCGGCGGCATCCCGGGCAGCGGCCCGGACGGGTAGCCGTATCCCGGCGGCGGCGCCTGCTGCGCGTAGCCGGGGTATCCGTAACCGGGCGCCTGGCCGTATCCCGGCTGGCCGTAGCCGCCCTGCTGGTACGGGTTCTGCTGCGGGTAACCGTACGGCTGCTGCGGCTGGCCGTACGGCGGCTGCTGCGGGGAGCCGTCGTAGGGGTTGGGGCCGGGAGGCTGGCTCACGCGAGTTCCTTCGAGCGGACGTAATCGGGGACGCGGCACATCGTGGGGCCGAGCACGCTCCGGGCGCAAGGGACAAAGGGGCATTGTGGCGGCATCGTGGCAGCACTGTGGCCAGGGGCGTACGGCATTTCGTCCCCCGGCCGTACCGGGGCCGTCCCCCGACTCCTCCGGCACCGTCGCCGGGCGGGACCCGAGGGACGGGGGGGATTGGCCGGGCACCGGCGCCATCCGCGAATATGGGGGCATGACCGCGCAGATTCTCGACGGCAAGGCCACCGCCGCCGCCATCAAGTCCGAACTGACCACCCGAGTCCAGGCGCTCAAGGCGCGCGGAATCAACCCCGGCCTGGGCACCGTGCTGGTCGGGGACGACCCGGGCAGCCGCATCTACGTGGCAGGCAAGCACCGGGACTGCGCCGAGGTCGGCCTGGGCTCCATCCAGCGCGAGCTGCCGGCGACCGCCACGCAGCACGAGATCGAGGACGTCGTCCGCGAGCTGAACGCCGATCCCGAGTGCACCGGCTACATCGTGCAGCTCCCGCTGCCGGCGGGCATCGACACCAACAAGGTGCTGGAGCTGATGGACCCGGCCAAGGACGCGGACGGGCTGCACCCGATGAGCCTGGGCCGCCTGGTGCTGGGCGAGCAGGGGCCGCTGCCCTGCACCCCCAACGGCATCGTGGAACTGCTGCGCCGCCACGACGTGGAGATCAACGGCGCCGACGTGGTCGTCGTCGGCCGCGGCATCACGGTCGGCCGGTCCATCGGGCTGCTGCTGACCCGCAAGTCGGAGAACGCCACCGTGACGCTGTGCCACACCGGCACCCGTGACCTGGCCGCCCATCTGCGGCGGGCCGACATCGTGGTGGCGGCCGCGGGCGTGCCGCACCTGGTCAAGCCCGAGGACGTCAAGCCGGGCGCGGCCGTGCTCGACGTCGGCGTCAGCCGGGACGAGAACAACAAGATCGTCGGTGATGTGCACCCGGGCGTCGCAGAGGTCGCGGGCTGGCTGTCCCCGAACCCGGGCGGTGTCGGCCCGATGACCCGCGCGATGCTGCTGCAGAACGTCGTGGAGGCCGCCGAGCGGTCCGCCGCGGACCGGGCCGCGGGCCATGTCCACTGAGGTCCCGGGCCGGGGGCCGGGCGAAGGGCGACCGGCCGCGCCGGCGGCCGGTGAACGGACCGCGAGCGCTGCCGGGGAGCGGCCGGCGGCCGCTCCGGCCGATGCGCGGACGGCCGTACGGCCCGGTGCTCCGGGGGAGCGGCAAGCGGGTGCCCCGGGCGCGGGCGGTCGCGAGCCAGGCGGACGCGAGCCCGGCGGACGCGACTCCGGCGGACGCACGGACGTCGAGCGCGGGCCGGGTGGGCGGCCGGTGGTCACCACGTCGACCCCGCGGCCCGAGGGCGGCGGGCGGGCGGCGAGCGGTGCCGCGCCCGCCCCGGCCCGCCAGTGGCCGATTCTGCTGGTCATCGTCGGTACGGTGATCGGCCTGATCACGACGGCGACCGGTGCCTTCCGGGCCGGCACGATCATCGTGGGCGTCTCCCTGCTGATCGGCGCGGTGCTGCGGTGGACGGTCACCGCGGTCGGCATGCTCGCGGTCCGCAGCCGGTTCACCGACGTGATCACGTACGGGATCCTCGGCCTGGTCATCGTGCTGCTGGCGCTGATGGCGCAGCCGGATCCACTGCTGCACATTCCGTACCTGGACGACGTGATCCACTTCGGGGTGCGGTGACGGGTTGACGTACGTGCCCTCGTACCGGGGTCCGAGGTCGGCTACGAGTGCGGGGGCGCGGCAGGCGTGCTCAGGGGCGCGAAGGCGTACTCGGGGCGCGTGATCGCCCATATCACTACCTGCCGCCTTTCAGACGCGCTGCCGGGAAAATCCCCCGAATGGGTCGCCGGCGTTCTACGGTGACCCCGGCGCGGCAAGTCATCTGTTGCGCCTGGGCTTTGGGGGCGTGATGGGGCTGATGGGGCAGTGGGAGCCGCTGGCCGACCGGATACCGGTGGATGTGCGGCGGCTGGCGACGCAGTTGCGCCGGATGAAGGACCGCAGCGGGCTGACCGTACCGGCGCTGGCCGCCCGGACCGGGCTGTCGGCCGAGGCGTGGTCGCTGGTCCTGGCCGGGCGGAAGCTGCCGCCGCTGGACGCCGTGGAAGTGCTCGCCCAGGCGTCGGGCGCGGACTACGACCGGATCGGCGCGCTGTGGGAGTTGGCCCGCAAGGCCAACTCCGGCACCGGTGAACGCGGTCGGGGCAAACCGGTGCCCTACCCCGACCCGCTCGACCCGCTGAGCCCGCAGGACGGGCTGCCCGGCCGCAACAGGCGCTTCCTACTGCTCGCGGTGGCCGCCCTGCTGGCCGCTGCCGCGCTCGCGGGGGTGCTGCTGACCGCCGGGACCGGTGCGGGCGGGGTGCCCTCCCGGCCGGACGCCGGCCCGACGCCCGCCCTGCCCGGTGCCTCCGCCCCCGTGACGCCCCTGCCCGGGGGCTCGCCGTCGCCGGGCCCGCCCGCCGCGCAGCCTTCCGGCCCGCCGTCCGGTCCCGTCGCCTCCGGGCCGGTACGTGATCCCGCCGGCCGCGCGCCGACCGCCGGCGCCCCGGCCGGGTCCCCGTCCGCCGCCACCGGCCGCCCCTCGGCCGCGGCCGGCACCGATTCCCCGTCGGCGGGACCCGAACCGGGCGCCGGCCACGGGTCCGGCTCCGGCGGCTCCCCGACCACCGCCCCCGGCGACCCCACCACCCCGCCGCCGACCACCGCTCCCGGCACTCCCGCTCCGACCCGCAGCCCGGTGTGCCTGCACGTCCTGGTCCTGGGCGTGTGCCTGGGCTGACGACGAGTACGGTGCCGGGCGCCCGGGCGAACGGCCCCGCCGTGGCGGCCGGTGACGGGAACGGGTGAACGTGTGCGCCGGGTGACCGGGCCCACACGACCGCCCGTGATCCGCCGGAGCCGGGAGGCGATAGCCTGGCGGGTGGGTTTCTTGACGCCGAGAGATCCACCTGAAGGGCCGCTCGGGCCACTGCCGGGGCGCCCAGCCACCCGCAGGAAAAGGCCAGGAGAAGGCAATGACTCGCACCCCCGTCAACGTCACCGTCACCGGAGCGGCCGGCCAGATCGGCTACGCCCTCCTCTTCCGCATCGCCGCGGGCCACCTGCTCGGCGCGGATGTCCCGGTGAACCTCCGGCTGCTGGAGATCACCCCGGCGCTCAAGGCCGCCGAGGGCACCGCGATGGAGCTGGACGACGCGGCCTTCCCGCTGCTGCGGGGCATCGAGATCTCCGACGACGCGAACGTTGCGTTCGACGGCGCCAACGTCGCGCTGCTGGTCGGCGCCCGGCCGCGCACCGCGGGCATGGAGCGCGGCGACCTGCTCTCCGCCAACGGCGGCATCTTCAAGCCGCAGGGCAAGGCGATCAACGACCACGCGGCCGACGACATCAAGGTGCTGGTGGTGGGCAACCCGGCCAACACCAACGCGCTGATCGCCCGCGCCGCCGCCCCGGACGTGCCGGCCGAGCGCTTCACCGCGATGACCCGCCTGGACCACAACCGGGCGATCGCGCAGCTCGCCAAGAAGACGGGCGTCCAGGTTGCCGACATCAAGCGGATGACCATCTGGGGCAACCACTCCGCCACCCAGTACCCGGACGTCTTCCACGCCGAGATCGCCGGCAAGAAAGCCGCCGAGGTCGTCAACGACGAGGCGTGGCTGGCCGAGACCTTCATCCCGACCGTCGCCAAGCGCGGCGCGGCCATCATCGAGGCCCGCGGCGCCTCCTCGGCCGCCTCCGCCGCCTCCGCGGCCCTGGACCACGTCCACACCTGGGTCAACGGCACCGCGGACGGCGACTGGACCTCCATGGCGGTCGTCTCCGACGGCTCCTACGGCGTCCCCGAGGGCCTGATCTCCTCCTTCCCGGTCACCACCAAGGACGGCGCGTACGAGATCGTCCAGGGCCTGGACATCAACGACTTCTCCCGCGCCCGCATCGACGCGTCCGTTAAGGAGCTCGAGGAGGAGCGCGAGGCGGTCCGCTCCCTCGACCTGATCTGATCTTTCCGAAGACCCCTCTCGCACCGCTCGGCCCTGGCGGGCCTCACGGGCGTCGAGGGGCCGCGCCGGACTCCGTCCGGCGGTTTCGAAGGCCGCGACATACAGCGCCTGTAAGGGGCTCCACCCAATAGGTGGGGCCCCTTACGCATGCCCCCCGAGAACCATTGCGCCGGGAACCATTGCGCCGAGAACCATTGCGCCGGGAAACGGCCCGCCTACGCCGTCGGGATGACGCTCGGGGGCGCCGCTGTGCTGTCGGCGGCTCATGGGGCGGTCCGGCCGGGAGACTACGGACGGATGGGCCCGGCGCGGTGAGCGGAAGGGAGACCGATGGCGCCGCAGGAGATGACGACGACGGCCTGGCCGGCGCTGCGGGTGGCGGACTGGGGCGAGACCCGGGACACCCTGCACATGTGGACGCAGATCGTGGGCAAGGTCCGCCTTGCACACGCGCCGATGGTCAACCACTGGTGGCAGGTGACGCTGTACGTCACGCCGAGGGGGCTGACCACGTCCGCGGTGCCGTACGGCTCGGGTGCCTTCGACGCGGAGTTCGACTTCATCGACCACCGGCTGCGGATCCGCAACAGCTCCGGCGGCACCAGAAGCGTCGAGCTGCGGCCGATGCCGGTGGCCGAGTTCCACGGCCGTACGACGGCGGCACTGGCCGAGCTGGGGATCGAGGCGCCGATCTCGCCCGGCCCCAACGAGGTGGAGCCGGCGATCCCCTTCGCCGAGGACTACGAGCACGCCTCCTACGACGCCGATGCCGCGCACCTGTTCTGGCGCCAGCTCCTCCAGGCCAACCGCGTCATGCAGGAATTCCGCTCGCGCTTCGCCGGCAAGGTCAGCCCGGTCCACTTCTTCTGGGGCGCGATGGACCTGGCCTGCACCCGCTTCTCCGGCCGCCACGCGCCGGAGCACCCCGGCGGCGCGCCGCACTGCGGGGACTGGGTGATGGTCGAGGCGTACTCCCGGGAGCTGTCGAGCTGCGGGTTCTGGCCGGGCGGCGGCGAGGAGGGCGCCTTCTACGCCTACGCCTATCCCGAGCCCCAGGGCTTCGCCGGCCACCGGGTCGCCCCGGCCGACGCCTTCTACAGCAAGGAGCACGGGCAGTTCCTCCTGCCGTACGAGGCCGTGCGCACCGCCGCCGACCCCGACCGCACCCTCATGGACTTCCTCCGGACCACCTACGAAGCCGCCGCCGAGCACGGCCAATGGGACCGCGCGTCCCTGGAGCTGCCCACCCGGCAGCACGCCCGCCCGTAAGCCCCCCTCGACCGCAACGACCGCAGGAGAGCCCGCCATGGACGACCGCAAGGACCTGCCGGCCCCGGCCGAGGGGCTGGTCCTGACCATGTTCCTGACCGTGCGCGACGTGGCGGTCTCCCGCACCTTCTACGCCGATGTCTTCGGCGGCACCGTGGTCCTCGCCGAGAACCCGGCCATCGTCCAGATCGCCAACAGCTGGATCATCATGAACCCCGGCGGCGGCCCGACCCCCGACAAGCCCGGCATCACCCTCACCGCGCCCGAGCCCGGCGACCCGGTGTCCGCCTTCCTCAACGTCCGCGTCGCCGACATCGCCGCCTTCCACCGCACCGCCGTCGCCGCGGGCGCCCACTTCGTCACCGACCCGATCGACCGCAAGGCCGAAATCCGCTGCTACATCCGCGACCCCGACGGCTACCTCATCGAAATCGGCCAGGCCACCGGCATGCTCCACGGCGTCTACGCGGACCGGGTGCCTCAGGGCTGATTCAGGACCTCGCACAGGAGGCGCACCGCCGTGGGGAAGGCGTGGTCGGGCGGGGAGCCGTAGCCGACGACCAGGGCCGGTGGGGTGGTGGGCGGGGCGCCGAAGAGGGGGAGGGCGCTGAGGGCGAGGCCCTTGCGCCGGGCGCGGGTCACGAGGTCCGGCAAGGGGGCGGCGGTCGGGGGGAGTTCGAGGACGGCGTGGAGGCCGGCCGCGATGCCGGAGACCCGGACGCCGGGGGCGTGGCGGGCGAGGGCGGCCACCAGGTGGTCCCGGCGGGCCCGGTAGCGCAGCCGCATGCGGCGGACGTGGCGGTCGTACGCGCCAGAGGCGATGAAGTCCGCGAGCGTCAGCTGGTCCAGCACCGGTGAGAGGTGGTCGGCCAGGCGTTTTTGCCGCAGCACGTCGTCCAGCAGGTGCGGCGGGACCGCGAGCCAGGCCAGCCGCAGGCCCGGGGCCAGGCTCTTGCTCGCCGTGCCCGCGTACACCACGTGGTCGGGGGCGAGCCCCTGCAACGCGCCCACCGGCTGGCGGTCGTAGCGGAATTCGCCGTCGTAGTCGTCCTCGACCACTACCGCGTCGTGCTTGCGCGCCCACGCGGTGACCCAGGTGCGCCGCTCGGGCGACAGGGGTACGCCCAGGGGGAACTGGTGCGCCGGGGTGAGCACGACCGCCGCCGTACGGTCGTCCAGCGCGGTCACGTCCGCCCCGGCGCCGTCCACCGGCAGGTCGACCGGGTCCAGGCCGGCGGCGCTCAGAACACCCCGGGTGGTGGGAAAACCCAGCGCCTCCAGCGCGACCCGCCGCCCACCGCGCTCGTGCAGCGCCCGCGCCAGCAGCCCCACCGCCTGCACATAGCCGGTGCAGATCACCAACGTCTCGGGGTCGGCCAGCACCCCGCGCACCCGCCCCAGATAGCCGGCCAGCGCCCCCCGCAGCTCCGGCCGCCCCCGCGGGTCCCCGTACCCGAAGGCGCTGCTCGGCGCCGCGGTGATCGCCCGGCGCGCGGCCGCCGCCCAGGCGGTCCGGGGAAAGGCCGACACGTCCGGCGAGCCGGGGGACAGGTGGTACGGCAGCGCGCCCGCCGGGCCCAGGGGGAGGTCCGCCAGGTCCAGGGCTTCCCGAGGCTCCGTCGGTGTCGGTGTCGGTGTCGGTTCCGGTTCCGGTGCCGGGGTGGGGGTGTACGAACGTGTCGCGGGCCGGTCCGCCGGGAGCGGGGCGACGCGGGTGCCCGAACCCTGGCGGGCGGTCAGCCAGCCCTCGGCGACGAGCTGGGCGTAGGCATCGGCGACCGTGTTGCGGGCCAGCCCGAGATCCCGGGCCAGCACGCGGCTCGACGGCAGCCGGATCCCGGGCGCGAGCCGTCCGCCGCGCACCGCCTCCCGCAGCGCCCGCTCCAGCCCGGCCCGGGTGCGTTCCCTGGCCAGGTCCAGCAACAGGTCGCGGTCGCCCGCGCCGGCGGCCGGCGGCGGTTCGGTGGTGGCGCGGGTGTGCATGGCTTCAGTGGATCACGTGGGTCCGACATCGGGCGGTGGGGGCGGTCCACGCGACGGGCGGCGGTTCGGAGGCGGGCCGGGTGCGCTCGGCTTCGGCGGAGTGCCTGGGTCCGACACCCGGCGGCGGGGCCGCGTACAGAGCGGTCAGTGGCGGCGCAGGGGTAGCTCCGCCTCCCGGGTGGCCTCCGCCGGCGGCCCCGGTTCCTCCGGGGCCTCGGGTTCGCCGAAGCGGGCGAGGACGAGGGCGCCGGCGAGGGCGAGGAGGAAGCCGAGGACGGCGGCCGGGGCCCAGCCGGAGCGGGTGCGGTCGTGAAGGGCGAGCAGGCCGACCAGGGCCGGGCCGACGGTTTCGCCGAGGACCATGCCGGCGGTTGCGACGGTCACCGAGCCGCGCTGGAGCGCGGAGGTGAGCAGCAGGAAGGCCGCGCCGCCGCCGAGCAGCAGAGCGTAGAGGGCGGGGTTGGTGAGCAGGACGGACGGGGTCAGGCCGTCGATCAGGCGGACCGCGACCTCGACGACGCCGAAGCCGAAGCCCGCGCCGAGGCCGAGGGCCGCCGCCCGGGCGCGTTCCGGCAGCCGGCCGGCCGCCGCGCCCACCGCGAACACCGCCGCCGCGGCGGCCAGCGACCCCCAGCGCAGGGCCGTACCGCCGTGGCCGGAGCCCTCGCTGCCCGAGGCCAGGCCCAGCAGGGCGAGGCCGCCGCACACCGTGCCGACCGCGGCCCACTCCCGCCCGGACAGCCGGGCGCCCAGCAGGCGGCTTGCCGTCACCGCCGTCACCGCCAGGCTCGCGGCCAGGGCGGCGCCCACCGCGTAGATCGGCAGCGAGCGCAGGGCGATCAGTTCCAGCACGAAGCCGGCGCCGTCCAGCGCGAGCCCGACCACGTACCGCCACTGGCGTACCGCGCGCAGCAGTAGCCGGGTGTCGACGCCGGAGCCGCTGCCGGGCACGGCCGCCCGCGCGGCCATGGCCTGGAGCACCGAGGCCACGCCGAAACAGACGGCCGCGCCGAGCGCGGCGAGCATTCCTGTGAGCACGATCCCGACTCTAGGCCGTCTGCCTCGGCGTTGGCGCCGGGGACGGACGAGGCGTACGGACGGTGCGGACGAGGTCCGCCGTCAGGCCGCCGCTCCCAGCACCTCGCGGAGGCGGTCGAGGGCCCAGTCCAGGTCCTCCTGCGAGATCACCAGGGGCGGGGCGAGGCGGATGGTGGCGCCGTGGGTGTCCTTGACCAGGACGCCTTGGGTCATCAGGCGCTCGGAGACCGCGCGGCCGGTGCCAAGGCCCGGGGCGATGTCCACGCCGGCCCACAGGCCGCGGCCGCGGACCGCGGTGACCGTGCCGGTGGCGGTCAGCAGATTGAGCTCGCGGTGCAGGTGCTCGCCGAGTTCGGCCGCCCGCCGCTGGTACTCGCCGGTCCGCAGCATCGCCAGCACCTCCAGGCCGACCGCGCAGGCCAGCGGGTTGCCGCCGAAGGTGGAGCCGTGCTCGCCGGGCCGGAAGACGCCGAGCACCTCCCGGGAGGAGACCACCGCCGAGACCGGCACCACGCCGCCGCCGAGCGCCTTGCCGAGCACGTACATGTCCGGCACCACTGCTTCGTGGTCGCAGGCGAAGGTGCGGCCGGTGCGGCCGAGGCCGGACTGGATCTCGTCGGCGATGAACAGCACATTGCGGGCGGTGGTGAGCGCGCGGACGCCGGACAGGTAGCCGGGCGGCGGCACGAGTACGCCCGCCTCGCCCTGGATCGGCTCGATCAGTACGGCCACGGTGTCGTCGTCCACCGCCGCTTCCAGGGCGGCCAGGTCGCCGTAGGGCACCACGGTGAAGCCGGGCGTGTACGGGCCGAAGTCCGCGCGCGCCTCCGGGTCGGTGGAGAACGACACAATGGTGGTGGTCCGCCCGTGGAAGTTGTCGGCCGCCACCACGATGTTCGCCTTGCCGTCGGGCACGCCCTTGACGCGGTAGCCCCACTTGCGGGCGGTCTTGACGGCGGTCTCCACCGCCTCCGCCCCGGTGTTCATGGGCAGCACCATCTCCATCCCGCACAGCTCGGCCAGCTCGGCGCAGAAGGCGGCGAACTTGTCGTGGTGGAAGGCGCGGGAGGTGAGCGTGACCCGGTCGAGCTGGGCCTTCGCGGCGGCGATCAGGCGCGGGTTGGCGTGGCCGAAGTTGAGCGCCGAGTAGCCGGCGAGCATGTCGAGGTAACGGCGGCCCTCGACGTCGGTCACCCACGCGCCCTCCGCGGAGGAGATCACCACCGGCAGCGGGTGGTAGTTGTGCGCGCTGTGCGCCTCGGCGCGGGCGATCTCGCGGTCGGTGGCGGTGCGGTCGCCGGGGGCGAGGCCGGCGGTCGGGGCGCCGACCGAGGGGGCGGGCTGGGGGGCGGAGCCGGGAATCGTCGTCACGTGCATACTCCGTTCGTCGTGCGTCGGGAGGCCGGGCCCGGGGCACGGTGGCGCCCTCTTCCATCGTCGCGCGGCCGCCGCGGCCCGACACCCCACCGCAGCGGAGCGGAACCCGTCCGGAGTACGCCGCCGCGGCCAGAAGCCCGGCCGGGGAGCGGGGAGGGACTGGGAGGGACAGGGAGGGACGCGGAGGGACGCCGGAGGGTCCCGTAGAGCGCGCAACCGTGTACCCACAGCCTGTGGACAGGGGTGTGGGCGGAGAGCGGCGACCTGAGAGAATGGGGTCATGGCCCTCCCACGTCCCCGCGCACTGTCCGGCATCCAGCCCACCGCCGGCTCCTTCCACCTGGGCAACTACCTCGGCGCGATCCGGCAGTACGTGGCGCTGCAGGAGACCCACGACGCCTTCTACATGGTCGTGGACCTGCACGCGATCACCGTGCCGCAGGATCCGGCGGAGTTGCGCGCGAACACCCGGCTGGCCGCCGCCCAGCTCCTGGCGGCCGGGCTCGACCCGGACCGGTGCACCCTGTTCATCCAGAGCCACGTGCCCGAGCACGCGCAGCTCGGCTGGGTGATGAACTGCCTGACCGGCTTCGGCGAGGCGTCCCGGATGACGCAGTTCAAGGACAAGTCGGCGAAGCAGGGCGCGGACCGGGCCACCGTCGGCCTGTTCACGTACCCGATCCTCCAGGTCGCGGACATCCTGCTCTACCAGGCGGACGCGGTGCCGGTCGGCGAGGACCAGCGGCAGCACATCGAGCTCACCCGGGACCTGGCCGAGCGTTTCAACCAGCGGTTCGGCGAGACCTTCACCGTCCCCGCGCCGCACATCGTCCGCGAGGTCGCCAAGATCTACGACCTCCAGGATCCGACCGCCAAGATGAGCAAGTCCGCGCCCTCACCCAAGGGCCTGGTCAACCTGCTGGACGAGCCGTCGGTGTCGGCGAAGAAGTTCAGGAGCGCGGTCACCGACACGGACACGGTGATCCGGTTCGACGAGGCGGAGAAGCCGGGCGTCAGCAACCTGCTGACGATCCACTCCGCCCTCACCGGCACCACTGTGCCGGAACTCGAGGACCATTACGCCGGCAAGGGCTACGGTGCGCTGAAGACCGACCTCGCCGAGATCTTCGTGGCATGGGTGACCCCGTTCCGCGAGCGCACGCAGGAGTACCTGGGGGACCCGGAGACACTGGATTCCGTTCTGGCCAAGGGTGCCGAGAAGGCGCGGACGGTCGCCGCGGAGACGCTGGCCGCCGCGTACGAACGGATCGGCTTCCTGGCGGCCAAGCACTGAGCGATCAAGCACTGGGCAATCACACACTGAGCGATCACGCACTGGGCAATACCGAAACAGCACTGAGCAGTACTGGGCGGCACCATGCAGTACTGAGCAGCACCGAGCACTGCGGCTCCACGCGGGCGAACGGGGGAGAGGATCGAGGGGCACGTCCACTGTGACGGACGCCGCTGTCCGGTACGCCCCGTTACGCGCGACACTGACAGGGGCCCCGCTCGCGGGGCCGCATTCGCGACCGGGGAAAGGGGTGTACGCGGTGGAGGTCACGACGATCGGCGTGTCCCTCGCGGTCCCGGAGCCGTACGGCCGGCTCCTCCAGGAGGCCCGCGCGTCCTTCGGTGATCCCGCCGCGTACGCCATCCCCACCCACGTCACGCTGCTGCCGCCCACCGAGGTGGCCCGCGACGAACTCCCGGACTTCCGCCGCCACTTGGCCCGGGTCGCCGCGGCCGGCCGGTCCTTCCCGATGCGGCTGCACGGCACCGACACCTTTCGCCCGCTCACCCCGGTGGTCTACGTCCGGGTGACCGAGGGCGGCCCGGCCTGCTTCCAGCTCCAGGAACGCGTCCGCTCCGGCCCGGTCGCCCGCGAGCTCCAGTTCCCGTACCACCCCCATGTCACCGTCGCCCACGGCATCCCCGAGGCCGCCATGGACCACGCCCAGCGCGAACTGGCCGCCTTCGCCGCCGACTGGACCGCCCACGGCTTCGCCCTCTACGAACAGGGCCCCGACGGCGTCTGGCGCCGCACCCGCGACTACTTCTTCGACGACGAACCCCCGGCCGCCCCCACCCTCCCCCACCAGCAGTCCCTGCGCGCGGCCTCCCGCCTCTGACCACTGACCCCCGGTCAGGCGGACAGGGCGTCAGACGGGCAGGCGGCGGAAAAGGGGATGCGGGAGGTGGCGGAGGGCGGACATGACGTAGCGGAGGGGGGCGGGGACCCAGAGCAGGCGGGCGCGGCGGCGCAGGCCGGTCTCGATGGCGCGGGCGACGGCGTCGGGGGTGGTGGTGAAGGGCGGTTCGGCCAGGCCGGCGGTCATGCGGGTACGGACGAAGCCGGGGCGGACGACCAGGACGTGGACCCCGTCGGGGCGCAGGGCGTCGCCGAGGCCGAGGGCGAAGGCGTCCAGGCCCGCCTTGCTGCTGCCGTAGACGAAGTTGGAGCGCCGGGCCCGTTCGCCCGCGACCGAGGACAGCACGACCAGCGAGCCGTGGCCCTGGCGGCGCAGCGCGGCCCCGCAGACCAGGGCCGCGGACACGGCTCCGGTGTAGTTGGTGGCGGCCACGGTGACGGCCGCACCCGGCTCCCGCTCGTCGCGCGCCTGGTCGCCGAGGACGCCGAAGGCGAGCAGCACCGTGTCGATGTCGCCCTCGGCGAAGACCTTGCCGAGCACGTCCTCGTGGGAGGCGGGGTCCAGCGCGTCGAAGCCGATCGTCGTGACGGCCGCGCCCAGCCCGCGCAACTGCTCGGCGGCGGCGTCCAGGCCGGGGGAGGGCCGGCCGGCCAGCACGACGGTACGGGTGCGGCGGGCGACCAGCCGCCGGGCGGTGGCCAGCGCGATCTCCGAGCCGCCGCCGAGGATCAGCAGCGACTGCGGCGCTCCGAAGGCGTCCTTCATCCGGGTCTCCTCATCCGGGGCTTCCGGGGCTTCTCATACGGATCTTCCGGGTCTTCTCGTCCATGCCTTTCGGGCCTTCACGTCCGGTTCGCCGCACGCGGCGCAGAGCCGGGGACAGTGACAGGCCTCAGCGCTGGAGGCCGAGCCGGCGGGCCAGGTCGGAGGCGATCACGCCGCCGGGGTCGTACCGCTCGCGCAGTGCCCGGAAGTCGGGCAGCCGCGGGTACATCGGTGCCAGCGTCTCGGGCCGCAGCCGCGCGTCCTTGGCCAGGTAGATCCGGCCGCCGGCCGCGGCGACCCGTTCGTCCAGCTCGTCCAGCAGCGGGCCCAGGCCCGGCATCGAGGCGGGGATGTCGAGGGCGAGCGTCCAGCCGGGCCGGGGGAAGGACAGCCAGCCGGGGTCGCCCTCGCCGAATTGTTTGAGCACCGCCAGGAAGGACGGGCAGCCGCGCCGGCTCAGCGTCGTCACGATCCCGCGCAGCGTCTCCTCCTGCCCGTGGCCGACCACGAACTGGTACTGGACGAAGCCGCCGCGCCCGTAGATCCGGTTCCAGTCCGGGACCGCGTCCAGCGGGTGGAAGAAGGCGGACAGCTTCTGCAGCCGGCCGCGCTGCTCGCGGGGCGCCTTGCGGTACCACAGCTCGTTGAACAGGCCGACGGTCGTGGGGGTCAGCAGCCCGTCGGGCAGGAAGCGGGGGGCGGCCGGCAGCCGGGCCGGGCGGAAGGTCAGCGGGGTGGCGCGGGCCCGGGCGGGCAGGGCGTCCAGGGGCGCGTGGTCGCCGCGGGTGAGCACCGCGCGGCCGGTCGCCGCGCCGCGTGCCAGCAGGTCGATCCAGGCCACCGAGTAGCGGTAGCGGTGGTCGGTCGCAGACAGCCGGGCCATCAGGTCGTCCAGGTCGGTCGCGCGCTCGGTGTCCACGCTCATCAACGAGGTCTCCACCGGCAGGAGTTGCACGGTGGCGGCCAGGATCACCCCGGTCAGGCCCATGCCGCCGGCCGTCGCCCGGAACAGTTCGGGCTCGGCCTCGGGGGTCACCAGCCGGGTCTCGCCGTCGCCGGTCAGCAGTTCGAGCGCCCGTACGTGGCGGGCGAAGGACCCGGCGACGTGGTGGTTCTTGCCGTGGATGTCCGCGCCGATGGCGCCGCCGACCGTCACGTACCGGGTGCCGGGGGTCACCGGCACGAACCAGCCGAGCGGCAGCAGCACCTCCATCAGCCGGTGCAGCGACACGCCCGCGTCGCAGGTGACCACGCCGTTCACCGCGTCGATCTCGTGGACGCGGTCCAGGCCGGTCATGTCCAGCACGGCGCCGCCCGCGTTCTGCGCCGCGTCGCCGTACGCCCGCCCCAGGCCCCGGGCGATCACCCCGCGCCCGCCCCGCGCCCTGTCGGCACCCGCCGCCCGCACGGCCTCGACCGCCTGCTCGTACGAGCCGGGGCGCAGCAGCCGGGCGGCGGTCGGGGCGGTGCGGCCCCAGCCGGTCAGATACGTGGCCGTGGCGGCGGGTGCGGACATACCCGTGACCGTAGCGCCCGAAGAGTCACGCATCGCGGTTTATGCGGGTTTTCTCACCGGAACGGCGCACCGGGGGCGTGATGACCATGGGCGCACGGTAAGCACTTCGCGTCCGGAAAACACCGATTCGTGGAGATCGCGGGCCCGGAGACACCCGTTCGCCGGACCCCGACGCCCACGGCCCCGACGCTCACAGCTCCAGCGCTCACGGCCCCGGCCCGCGCGACCGCGGCTGTGGGACGCCCCGCAGACCGTAGCCCCTACGCCCGTCCGGAAAGAGGCGGTACGACATGTCCGAGGGGACCCTGCCCACCCGCCGCTCCGGCTCCGCGGCCACCGCGCCGCCGGGGCAGGACGGGCCACGGGACGACGGTGACGCCGAGCCGTACGCAGACGCCGACCACGGCGAGCAGTACGGATCCGCCGCGTACGGAGAGTACGACGTGCCCCGGTACGCCGTGCCGCTCGCCGTCGGTCCGGCCGCGTCGCCCGCCTCCGCCGTCCCGGCCCTGCCCCTGCTGTCCAGGGATTCCCGCCGGCCCTCCGGCGCGGGCACTGCGGCGCGTCCCGACCACCGGATGGTGGCCGCGGTCCACCGCTGGGGCGCCGCCCGGCCGTACGTCCGGGGGGCCGCCCGCGGGCTGTCGCTCGGCGGCGAGCACGCCGCGATGTGGCTGGCCGCGGGGCTGGCGGGGGCCGGCCTGGCGGAGGGGGAGCGGCGTACGGCGTGGCTGCGGTCGACCGCGCTGGTGGCCGGCGCGCACGCCGCGAGCATGGTGCTGAAACGTATCGTCAGACGCCCGCGCCCGGAACTCGACGACGGCCGCGCCGACGACGACAGCGGCGGGCGGGCCCGGACCGCCGGCCGGCACGGCTTCCCCAGCTCGCACGCCGCCTCCTCCGCTGCCGCCGCCGTGGCGTTCGGCGCCCTCGCGCCCCGCGTCCCGGTGGCGCCGCTGGCCGCCGCGGTGTGCCTGTCACGGCTGGTGGCGGGCGTCCACTACCCCTCGGACGTGGCCGCGGGCGCCCTGCTCGGGGCGGGCGCGGCCCGGCTCGGCCGCGGCTGGGCGCTGGGCCGCGGGCCCGGAGCGCCGGCCGGCGGCACCCGTGTCCGGGGAGGTGGCGGCCATGGCTGAGCAGAGCACTGTCGTCATCGAGGAGCCCGCGGCGCCGGCCGCGAGCCTGGCCGCCGGGCTGCTGCGTACCGCCCGCCCCCGGCAGTGGATCAAGAACGGCCTGGTGCTCGCCGCGCCCTTCGCCGCCGCCAAGCTGTTGACCGCCGCAGAAACGATTCGCCTCGGCGTGGTCTTCGTCCTCTTCACGGCCTGCTCGGCGGCGGTGTACCTGATCAACGACGCCCGCGACGCGGAGGCCGACCGCGCCCACCCGGTCAAGCGCAACCGTCCGGTGGCCGCGGGCCACGTACCGGTCGCGGCGGCGTACGCGGCGGGCGCGGTGCTGGCCGTGCTCGCCCCGGCGGCCGCCGCCGTCACCTGCACCCCGGACACCGCCGTACTGCTGGCCGGATACGTGCTGATGCAGCTCGCCTACTGCGTGTGGCTCAAGCACCTGCTGGTGATCGACCTGGTGATCGTGACCGCCGGGTTCCTGCTGCGGTCGATGGCCGGCGGGATCGCCCTGGGCATCGCGGTCTCCCGCTGGTTCCTGGTCACCGCGGGCTTCGGCGCGCTGTTCATGGTGGCCGCCAAGCGCTACAGCGAGCTGGTGCTGATGACCCGGCGCCCGCGCGGTCCGGGCGCGCCGCTGGGCGCCTCCCGCGCGCTGCTGGGCAGCTACACCCCCGGCTACCTGCGGTTCGTCTGGCAGCTCGCGGCCGGCGTCGCGGTCCTGGCGTACTGCCTGTGGGCGATGGAGACCGGCGCCGAGCCGCACGGCTGGCTGCCCTGGCGGCAACTGTCGATGGTGCCGTTCACCCTCGCGGTGCTGCGGTACGCGGTCTTCGCCGACTCCGGCTCCGCGGGCGAGCCCGAGGACCTGGTGCTGCGCGACAGTGCGCTGGTGGCGATCGGCCTGGTGTGGGGCGCGCTGTACGTCCTCGCCGTGGCCGACACCTGAGCCGGCCGTGCGCCCCGCCCGCGCCCGGGGGAAGCCCCGCCCGGTCAGCCCTGCCGGCTCTGTCCGGCCGACGAGGCAGCGCCCCGCCCTCCGCCCTGCCCGTACCCGGAAACCCCGCCCGGCCCCCGCCCGCCCGCTCGCCTCCGAAGTGCTCGGCTTCGCCCTCGCCGGAACCGCCGCCTACGCCGCCGACCTGGGCCTGTTCATCTGGCTGCGGGGCCCGGGCGGCCTCGGCCCGCTCACCGCGAAGGCGCTGTCCTTCCTGGCCGGCTGCACGGTCGCCTACGCCGGCAACGCCCTGGGCACCTACCGTGGCCGTACCCCCGCGGTCGGCCGCGCCCGCGAGTACGGCGTCTTCTTCGCCGTGAACATCGCCGGCGCCCTCGTCCAGCTCCTCTGCCTGGGCTTTTCGCACTACGTCCTCGGATACGCCTCCGCCCGCGCCGACGTGGTCTCCGGCGCCGTGGTGGGCATGGCGCTGGCCACGCTGCTGCGGTTCTGGGGCACCCGGACCCTGGTCTTCCGCGCCGCGACCGGCGGCGACGCGGCCGGGTCCGGGCGTGTCCGGGCCCGGAGGGGGTAACCGAGCGACATGGACTGGTTGACGGGGCTGCCGGTGATCGGGCCGCTGATCGCGCGGCTGATGCGTACGCACGCCTGGCGGGCCTTCGCCCACCTCCAGACGGTGCACTGGACGCGGCTGGCCGCCGCGATGACGTTCACGAGCTTCCTGGCGCTCTTCCCGCTGCTGGCGCTGTCCGCGGCGGTCGGCGCGGCGCTGCTCTCACCGCACCAGCTCAACACGCTCGAGAACAAGATCAGCGAGCAGATCCCGGGCATCTCCGGCCGGATCGACATCCAGGGGCTGGTCTCCAACGCCGGCACGGTCGGGCTGGTCGCCGGTCTGCTGCTGGTGTTCACCGGCATCGGCTGGGTGGGCTCGGTGCGCGACTGCCTGCGCGCGGTGTGGCACAAGGACGACCAGGAGCGCAACCCGGTGGTCGGCAAGCTCGTGGACGGCGGCATCCTGCTGGGCCTCGGCGCGGCCGTCCTGATCTCGCTGGGCGCCTCCGGCTTCGCGACCGCGGCGGTGAACTGGACCGCCGACAAGGCCGGCATCAGCAACGCCGGTCCCGGCCGCGCGCTGCTCACCCTGGTCGGCTTCCTGCTCGCCGTCCTCGCCGACTTCCTGATCCTGACCTACCTGCTCACCCTGCTGCCCGGCGTGGACCCGCCGCGGCACTCGGTGGTGCTCGCCTCGCTCATCGGCGCGGTCGGCTTCGAGGCGCTGAAGATCCTCATGAGCAGCTACCTCCAGCAGGTGGCCGGCAAGAGCATGTACGGGGCCTTCGGCACCCCCGTCGCACTGCTGCTGTGGTTCAACTTCATGGCCAAACTGCTGCTGTACTGCGCCGCCTGGACGGCCACGCCCCGGCATGCGCCCCCGGAGGGCACCGAGGAGGGCCCGCTGACCGTGCCCGACCTGCCCGTCGTGGGCGGCAAGGGCCCGGATCTGCCGTTCGGCGGGGACGACGACGAGGACCGGAAGTCCGGCGACGGGAAGAAGCCCGGCGGCGACCGGGCCGGGGCCGGCGCGGGTCGCGGGAAGAAGACCGGCGCTACACCCGCGGCAGCTTCCGGCGGCGCCCGCCCGACCCGCCACGCCGGCGGCTCCCACCGCTGGCACCGCCCCCGGACGGCACGGCCCCCGGGAGCGGACGGCGGCGCCGTACGATCATGACCACCGCGCCCAGCAGCAGCGCCGTCACGGCGGAGATGGCCACCGCGATCCACATGCCGTGCCGCCGGGAGGCGGGGCTGGCGGCCGCGGCCGGGGCCTGCGCGCCCTGGCCCTTGGCGCCGCTCGAGGTGCCCGCGCTCGGGGCGGGGGTGGCCTTGGGCAGCTTGCTCAGCGGCGGCACCAGGGTGCCCACCGACTGGGTGGTCGGGGCCGCCTTGAAGCCCCAGTCCAGCAGCGAGGCGGCCTCGCGGTAGACCAGGTCGTGCTCCGGCTTGGGGTTCATCACGGTCACCAGCAGGGTGCGGCCGCCGCGCTGGGCGACGCCGGTGAAGGTGGCGCCGGCGTTGGTGGTGTTGCCGTTCTTGACCCCGGCTATGCCGGGGTAACGGGACAGGTCGTAGTCCCCGCTGAGCAGCCGGTTGGTGTTCTGGATCGCGAAGGAGCCCCGCGCCTTGGTGGTCTTGCCGGACTTGTCCTTCTTGTAGTCGCCGGGGAACTGGGCGCTCGCCGTGGAGCAGTACTCCCGGAAGTCCGCGTTCTGCAGGCCCTCGCGGGCGAAGAGGGTCAGGTCGTAGGCGCTGCTGACCTGGCCGGGCTCGTCGTAGCCGTCCGGGGTGACCACGTGGGTGTCGTCGGCCTGGAGCTCGTGGGCCTCGGCGTTCATGTCGGTGACCGTCGCGGGGACGCCGCCGTTCATGGCGGACAGCACGTGCACCGCGTCGTTGCCCGACCGCAGGAACACGCCCAGCCACAGGTCGTGCACGGTGTAGCTGAGGTTCTCCTTTATGCCGACCAGGCTGCTGCCCGCGCCCATGCCCTGCAGGTCGGTGGGGGCGACCTTGTGCACCTCGGTCCTGGGGAACTTCGGCAGCACGGTGTCGGCGAACAGCATCTTCAGGGTGCTGGCCGGGGCGAGCTGCCAGTGCGCGTTGTGCGCGGCCAGGATCGCCCCGGTCTCGGCGTCGGCCACGATCCAGGAGCGCGCGGTGAGCTTGGGCGGCAGCGGCGGCACGCCCGGCGCGGAGTCCACCTGGGTGCCCGGCGCGCCGAGCCGGTCCCCGCCCACCGTCGACATCTGCGCGGGCGGCACGGGCGTCTTGGGGCCCGCGCCCAGCCCGGGCGCCGCCGAGGCGGTCCCGGCGCACACGGTGCCGCCGAGGAGTGCGGCGCCCATGGCGGCGGCCAAAGCGGTACGTGCGGTGCGCGCGGTACGTGCCGTCCGCGTGAATCTGCGCCCGGTCCTGGGCGTCGCGGGCGTCGCCGGCGTCATGGCTGCCATGGGCGCGGGCGTGGGCTCGGTCGTCGGGTCAGTCGTGGGCACCCGCAGAACCTATCGGGGGAACCCATGAATCCGGTCACCCGGGGCTCTTCCCGAACGGGTGACCATCGGCACACCCGTTTCCCCTCCCGCCCCGCCGGTCACGGCCCGTACGCCGCCCCCGCTCCGGCCCACCCGCGTGCCGGTCGCTTCGGTACCCGGCACATACTGGGGCACATGAAGCTCAGCCGCCGTGTCTCCTGGTTCCTCCTCGCCTTCGGCGTCTGGTCCTGGATGGTCTGGACCACTTTCGTCAAGAACCTCTGGAAGGACACCAGCGGGCTCGCCTTCCACCACCACTCCCACTCCCACCCGACTGCCTACTTCTGGATCCACCTGACCCTGGCGATCGTCTCCTTCCTCCTGGGCACGGTGATCGGTGCCCTGGGCATTCGCGGCCTGCTTGCCCTTCGCCGGGAAGCCGCCGCCGGTACCGCCGCCGGCGCCGAGGCCGCGCAGAGCAGCGGTGCGGCCGGCGCCGCCGAACCCGAGTCGCCCGCGGCCCTGCGGCGCTGAGTACGGTGCGGCCCCGGCGCCCGGGCCGGGGCTGTCCCGACGACCTCAGCCCGCGGCGGGGTCAGTGTTTGCGTTGGCGGGGGAGTTTGGCGTGGCGGGGGTGGACGAGGGTGATCTGGCGGTAGAGGAGGTGGAAGCAGGCGAGGGCGGCGACCGGGGGGAGGCCGGCGGTGGCCATCGCGGTGGGGGTGTGCGGGGCCTGGGCCACGCACAGCAGGACCGCGACGGCCGAGAAGGCGGTCACCACGGCCCAGGCGGTCCGTACGTGGCGCTGGTGGGCCGCCGCGCGCAGGACCGAGAGACAGCCGGCGAGCCAGGGCCCGTAGACCAGCATCGGCCAGGAGGACGCCAGGTTGTGCGCGGTCGGGTACGCGAGCAGCCGCAGCGGGTCGTAGGAGACCATCGCGCCCAGCAGGCTCACCACACAGGCGATGGCCGCGGTGGCGGACGCGAAGAGGAAGCTCACCAGCGACTTCCACGGCATGCGCAGCAGCCGCAGGGCGCGGATCAGCTTGCGCAGCCGCCGGGGCCGCCGTTTGCGGTGGTGCACCGCGGGCCGTACCGGACCCGGCCGCGGCGCCGCGTGCCCCGCCATCAAGTGATCGGCCAGCGCGTCCGCCAGCGCGTCGGGCACCGGGGCGGCCATCGCCCCGGTCATGGGATCCGCTGCCAGGTAATCGGCCGCAGCCCCCGGCGCCGGACCCGGTGACGGCCCGCCCGGGGGCCCGGTCATCAGGCCGGCCAGCGGTCCGGGCAGCGGCCCGGCCCCCGGGAGGTCCAGCGGGTCCGGCTGCCGGAAGAGCTGCGCGAACTCGGCGTCGATGTCCCACTGCCCGCCGACGAGTTGCGTCGTCGCGTGCAGCGGGTCCGGCGGCGCGCCGACGAGCGGTACGTCCTCCGCCCTGATCCCCGAAAACTGCACGGTGGGCGGCCCGTGCGGTTCGTCGCGTTCATACATGCCGCGACCACCTCACCTGCCGCGGCCGGGCGTCCGCGGGGCCGGAGCGAGGAGTGCGGCGTTCACCATTGGTCACACCCTCTCCAACGACACCCCATATTCCCCGCGACGCGGCATTTGGGTGAACGTTGGCAGCAATGGGTGCACGTTGCCCGGCGCGCCCATGCATTAATGCGCCACCCGAGACGCCCACCCGCCCCCCGCACGCCCCTCCCATACCCCCGGCGCACCGCCGGCGGATCCGTGGCCGACCCCCGTACGCCGCCCGGTTCGGCGCCAGGGGCGCGTACCGCTCAGGCCCCCCGAGTGGCTGTGCGGGTGGCGGCGGCTGGGAGGAGGAAATCGCGGCACAGGGTGGTCACGTCGTGGACCAGGGGGCGCAGGAGGCGGTAGCGGGACATGGAGATCAGGCGGGCGGCCAATGGGGTGGAGCGGCGGACCAGTTCGCGGGTGCGGGTGGTGTCCGGGGTGCGGTCGAGGACCCAGTGGAGGACGACCGCCATCAGGAGGAGCCACAGGAGTTCGGGGAGCTGGGCGGCCAGTTCGGGGTCGAGCTTGCGGGCCAGGTCCGATCCGGCGAGGACGTCCGCGAACAGGGCGACCGCGGTGGCCCGGGCCGGCCGGGACTGCTCGGAGAACGGGCTGACCGGGCTGTCCGGGTCGGCCGCCGTACGGAAGAACTGCGTGCCGAAGGCGTGGTACCGGCCGGCGCAGTCCAGCCACGAGGCCAGCGCGATCTCCAGCCGGGCGGCGAAGTCCCGTACCCCCTCCATCCGTTCGGCCGCGTCCCGGGCGTGCTCCCGGGTGATCCGGTCGTAGAAGCCCTGGATCAGCACGTCCTTGGACTCGAAGTAGTAGTAGGCGATCCCGACCGAGACCCCGGCCTCCTGCGCGATGGCCCGCATGGTCGTCCGGTCGTACCCGCGCTCCTGGAACAGCCGCATCGCCGTGTCCAGGATCAGCGCCCGCGTCTGCTCGCTCTTGCCGGTCTTGGGCCGCGCCCGCCCCCCGGGCAGCTCACCGGCCCCGGCGCCGTCCTCGGACCGGCTCCCGGGCTCCGGTACGGCCTCCCGTACGCCGTCGCCCTGCGGCCCGGTCTGCTCCGGCTCCGGTACGGCCACGCCGTGCCCCTCTCCTCCGTCACATCCCCCACGCGCCGAGCCTAGGGCCGTGTCTGACAAATCCCTCCCCCAGCTACCGCTGGGGGTGCCCCCATCCCGCGACGCCCCGCACGCACGCTCGCTGCGTTGTCGGTCGTCGGCGCAGCCCGCTGCGCTCTCTCCCCCTGGGCCTGGCGGCCCGGGCGGTGCCCCCACCCTCCGCCTTGCGATCTGGGGGCACCCCCGGGCGAAGCCTGGGGGAGCACCGGACGCCGCGGGCCCCGCCCTGGCGGGCGGACGGCGCTATTTGTCAGACACGACCCTAGGGCTTTCCTGTGCGCCCCAGAACAGCGGAGGGCCCGGTTCCGCGGGGGTCGGAACCGGGCCCGGTCTCGGTGGGACCGACGAAGCGTCAGTCCCGCGTGTAGGCGGGCTCGCGGCCCACCCCGTCGCCGTCCGTGCCCTTGGCACCCGCGGCGGCGGGCAGCGCCTCCTCGGCCGGCTCGACCGCCAGGTGCGGCAGCCGCTTGTCCAGCCAGGACGGCAGCCACCAGTTGGCCGGGCCGAACAGGTGCATGAGCGAGGGCACCAGCACCGTGCGCAGGATGAAGGCGTCCAGCGCCACCGCGCCCGCCAGGCCGATGCCGAACATCGCCAGCACCCGCTCCCCGCTGAGCACGAAGGCGAAGAACACGCAGATCATGATGACCGCCGCCGAGTTGATCACCCGGCTGGTCTCGGCCAGGCCGACCCGTACCGCCCGCGCGTTGTCCTTGCTGTGCACCCACTCCTCGTGCATCCGGCTGACCAGGAAGACCTGGTAGTCCATGGACAGGCCGAACAGCAGCGACAGCATGATCACCGGCAGGAAGGCGTCGATCGGCCCGGCCCGCCCGGCCAGCGAACCGCCCCAGCCCCACTGGAAGACCGCGACCAGCACGCCGAACGAGGCCGCCGCGGCCACCAGGTTCATCACCGCCGCCGTCAGGGGCACCACCAGGCTGCGGAAGGCGAAGAGCAGCAGCACGAAGCCCAGCGCGATGATCACCCCGATGAACAGCGGCAGTTTGCCGAACAGCACCGAGGCGAAGTCCTTGAAGATCGCGGTCTGGCCGCCGACGTAGGCCCGCATGGTGGTGCCCTTCTCGGCCGCCGGCACCACGTCGTGGCGCAGGTGGTCGATCAGGTCCGACGTCGCCTTGTCCTGCGGCGAGGTGGTCGGCACCGCGTTGACGAACGCGATGTCGCCCGCGTCCTTCAGCGGCACCTGCGCCGCGAACGCGATCCCGGGCGTGGTCCGCAGCGTGCCGACCAGCCGGGTCACGGCCGCCTTGTCGGCGGCGGTCGGCGCCTGCGCCAGGATGGTCAGCGGGCCGTTGAAGCCGGGGCCGAAGCCGTCGGCGAGCATGTCGTACGCCTTGCGCGTGGTCGTTGTCGTGGGGTTGTTGCCCTGGTCGGACGAACCGAGCCGCAGCGAGAGCGCCGGAATGGCCAGCGTCGCCATGACCACCACCGCGACCGCCGCCAGCGGGCGCGGGTGCCGCTGCACGAAGGACGACCAGCGGGCCGCGGGGCCGCTCCCGCTCGTCTCCTGCGCCCCACCCGCGGCGGCGAGCTTGCGGCGCTGGCGGCGGCTGAGCACCCGCATCCCGAGCACGCCCAGCATGGCCGGCAGCAGCGTGACGGCCGAGGCGACCGTGACGATCACGGTGAGCGCCGCGGCCACCGCGACACCGTTGAGGAAGGTCAGCCGCAGCGTGAACATGCCCAGCAGCGCGATGCACACCGTGCCACCGGCGAACAGCACCGCCCGCCCGGAGGTGTTGAGCGCGGCCACCGCCGCATCCTCCGGACTGCGCCCGGCCAGGATGCCCTTGCGGTGCCGGGTCACGATGAACAGCGCGTAGTCGATACCGACACCGATACCGACCAGGCTGGCGAGTTGCGGTGAGAAGTCCGCCACATTCATCCCGTGGCTGAGCAGGATGATCGCGGACGAGCCGATGCCCACGCCGAACAGCGCGGTCAGGATCGGCAGCAGCATGCCGAACAGCGACCCCAGCGCCAGGAACAGCACCACGCCCGCGGCGGCGATGCCCACGACCTCGGCCACGGCCGGCAGCGGCTGCTCGGCCTGCGCCGGCTTGTTGCCGCCGACCTCCACCTTCAGCCCGGGCGCCCGCGCGCTGTGCGCGGTGTCGATCAGCAACTGCGCCTGGTTGTTGGACAGGTCGTTGCCGAGCTTGGTGTACGTCACGGTCGCGTAGGCGGTGCGCCCGTCCTTGCTGACCTGCGCGGCACCCGCCGGGTCGTACGGGCTGACGACCGTGCCCACGTCGGTCTGCTTCGCGATCTTCGCCAGCATCGGGGTGATGTGCTGCTGGACCGAGGCGTCCCGCACGGAACCGGAGTCCACGTGCCACACCACGGTGTCCGCCTCGCCGGACCGGGCGGGTATCGCCTTGTCCATCAGGTTGAGCACCGTGGTCGACTCGGTGCCCTTCAGCGAGAACGCGTTGGAGTACGCGTCACCGATCTGGTTGCCCGCGCCGCCGACGCCCACGAGCACCGCTACCCATACCAGGATCACCAGCCATTTGTGCCGGAAAGACCATCGTGCCAGTGAGGCCACGATCACATCCCCCATCGTCTGTTCGTCGCTCGCGTCCGCGCGAAGCCGCCCGACCTGATTCCTCCTTCAGCCTCGGTGGCCGCCGCACCGCTCTCCAAACGGATCCGGCATCTCTCAAGGAACTCCAAAGTTCCGCCCCGGGGCCGCTCCGGGATCCGGTCCCCCGCCGGACCCCGGCCGGACCCGGATGCCCGGCCGAACCCGGACACTGGCCGGACCCCGATACTGGGGGGCATGGACGCGACCGTGCTCATCGTCGAGGACGAACCCGGGATCGCCGACATCCTGCGGATCACCCTGAAATACAACGGCTTCACCGTGCACAGCGCCTCGACGGCACGGGAGGCCCTGGCCGCCGCCCGCGAGCACCGGCCCGACCTCGTGCTGCTCGACGTGATGCTGCCCGACGGCACCGGCTGGGAGGTGTGCCGTGCCCTGCGCGAGGAGCGCGCCGCGGAGGGCGGGGGCGACGCCGAGGAGGAGGACGACCTGGCGGTCATCTTCGTCACAGCGCGCGACGCGCCCCGCGACGTGGTGGCCGGCCTCGCGCTCGGCGGCGACGACTACATCACCAAGCCGTTCGGCGTGGACGAGGTGGTGGCCCGGGTGCACGCGGTGCTGCGCCGCACCCGCCGCCGCGCCCGCCCCCGCGAACGAGTGCTGCGCCACGGCGACCTGGAGATGGACGAGGCCACGTACAGCGTGCGCCGGGCCGGCCAGCCGGTCGAGCTGACCCCCACCGAGTACAACCTGCTCCGGCACCTGCTGCGGCACGCCGGGCGGATCCTCACCAAGGAGCAGCTGCTCCAGCACGTGTGGCGGTACGACACGGCGGTGTCCTCCACGGTCGTCGAGACGTACATCTCCTACCTGCGGCGCAAGCTGGACCGGCTCGGGCCGCCGCTCATAGAGACCCGGCGCGGCGTCGGCTACGGCCTGCGCGCGCTGGACCCCGGGCCCGGAGCCGTCACGTGAGATATCTCCTGAGCCCGAGTCGTCCGCCGATCCGTTCCCGTGACGGTCGGCCGAGCCCGCCCGGGACCGACAAGTGCGGGTGGTGGCCCAAGCCGAAGTCGCTGCGCGGCCGGTTCACCATCGCCAACGTGACCTTCCTCGCCGTCGGCCTGCTGCTGGCCGCCGCCGCGAGCATCTGGGCCACGTACATGGTGCTCATCGGCCAGATCGACGACTCGCTCAAGGGCTCCCAGGACTCGCTGCGGCAGATCACCCTCGCCACCAGCAGCATGCGGCAGCTGTGCACGCTCGCCGACCTGCTGGAATCCGGGCACGGCAGCTCGGCGATCTCCGAGGCCTTCCAGCAGGACCTGTTCATCGTCCTGGACAAGGAGGGCAAACCTGCGGCCTTCTGCCAGAACGGGCCGGTCGGTCCGGGCGGCTCGATCGGCTCGGGCCCGGCCGCGCGGTCAGCCGGGGCGCACGGCGGTACGAGCACGGCCGCCGGCCCGGGCAGCGGCTCGGCACCGGCAGTCGCCGGTACGCGGCAGGTCAGCGCCGAGCAGCGGCGGGTGGCCGCCGCCCTCCCGGACCCGGCGGGCCTCGCCCGCAGCGGAAAGGCGGCCACGGTCAGCAGCGGCTCGCGGGAGTACCGGGTGGCCGCGGTCCGCCTCTCGGACGGCACGATCCTGGTCAAGGGCATCCGGCTCAGCGGCGTCAAGCACGCCATCGGCAAGCTGCTGATCTGGGAGAGCGCCACGGGCGTGGTGCTGCTCGCCCTGCTGGCCGCCGGATCGCTGACCGCCGCCCGCCGCCGGCTGAGCCCGCTGGAGGACATGGTGGAGACGGCCTCCGCGATCTCCCAGGGCGACCTGTCCCGCCGCATCCGCACCACCCGCGACGGATCCCTGGAGGTCGCCCAGCTCAGCGAGGCGCTCAACGCGATGCTCCAGCAGATCGAGACCGCCCTCACCGAGAGCGAACGCGCCACCACCCAACTGCGGCAGTTCCTCGCCGACGCCTCCCACGAACTGCGCACCCCGCTCGCCTCCGTCCGCGGCTACCTCCAGCTCTACGAGAAGGGCATGCTCGACCGCGACGAGAAGGAACGGGCCCTCGGCCGCGTCTCCGCCGAGGCCCTGCGGATGAGCCGCCTCGTCGACGAACTCCTCGCCCTCGCCCGCCTCGAGGACCGCCCGGCGCTCGGCTTCCAGCCGGTCGACCTGTGCTGCCTGGTCCGCGAGGCCGCGCAGGATCTCGCCGCGCAGCAGCCGGAACGCCCCATGACTTTGCTGATTCCTGCGCCCGACGGATCCACGCCCCCCTGCGTCCTCGGCGACGAGGCCGGCCTGCGCCAAGTCGTGGGCAACCTCCTCGGCAACGTCCGCGTCCACACGCCCGAGGCATCCCCCCTCACCGTCTCCGTCACCGCCGGGCCCGACCACATGCTCCTGCGCATCGCGGACTCGGGCCCCGGGCTTCACCCCCACGACGCGGCGCGCGTCTTCGACCGCTTCTTCCGGGCCGACCCGCAACGCGCCCACGACACGGGAGGGGCGGGCCTGGGTATGTCCATCGTCCAGGCGCTCGTCCAGGCCCACCGGGGGACGGTGAGCCTGGACACGGCGCCGGGGGAGGGGCTTACGGTGACGGTTCGGCTGCCGCTGGCGGCGGTGGGGTCACCCGTTGAGCCTCTTCTTGGATGAGTGTCCGGACCTCAAGGTACGACTCCGACGCCCGGGAAAACGCCGCGGGTCCCGTCCGCCGTGACAGCGGAACGGGACCCACGGGGAGAGGACTGCGGCCTTGCGCAACCCTCTCCGCCGGACGGAGTCCGGCGCAGCGGTCCGAAGCCCGGGAGGCCCGCCAGGGCCGAGCGGTGCGAGGGCCGCGAAAAGAGGCGGACAGGATCAAATACGGCGGGTGATCAGCGCGCGCTTCACTTCCTGGATCGCCTTGGTGACCTCGATGCCGCGCGGGCACGCGTCCGTGCAGTTGAAGGTGGTGCGGCAGCGCCAGACGCCGTCCTTGTCGTTCAGGATCTCCAGGCGCTGCTCACCGCCCTCGTCGCGCGAGTCGAAGATGAAGCGGTGCGCGTTGACGATCGCGGCCGGGCCGAAGTACTGGCCGTCGTTCCAGAACACCGGGCAGGAGGAGGTGCAGGCCGCGCACAGGATGCACTTGGTGGTGTCGTCGAAGCGCTCCCGGTCGGCGGCGGACTGCAGCCGCTCCCGGGTGGGCTCGTTGCCCTTGGTGATCAGGAAGGGCATCACGTCGCGGTAGGCCTGGAAGAACGGGTCCATGTCGACCACGAGGTCCTTCAGCACGGTCAGGCCCTTGATGGGCTCGATCGTGATCGGCTTCTCCGGGTTGATGTCCTTGATCAGCGTCTTGCAGGCCAGCCGGTTGCGCCCGTTGATCCGCATCGCGTCCGACCCGCACACGCCGTGCGCGCACGAGCGGCGGAAGGTCAGCGAACCGTCGATCTCCCACTTGACCTTGTGGAGGGCGTCGAGCACCCGCTCCTTGGGGTCGATCGGGATCTGGTAGTCCACCCACTGCGCCTCGGCCGCGACCTCCGGGTTGAACCGGCGGACCCGCAGCACGATCGTGATCAGGTGGGAGGCGGCGCTCTCGGCCGCGTCCAGCGCGGCGGAGTGGTTGTCGAGCGTCTGGGTGCTCATCAGTACTTACGCTCCATCGGCTGGTAGCGGGTCTGCACGACCGGCTTGTAGTCCAGGCGGATCGACTCCACACCCGTCGAGTCGGTCTCGCGGTAGGCCATCGTGTGCCGCATGAAGTTCACGTCGTCGCGGTTCGGGTAGTCCTCGCGGTAGTGGCCGCCGCGGGACTCCTTGCGGGCCAGTGCGGAGACCGCCATGACCTCGGCCAGGTCGAGCAGGTTGCCCAGCTCGACGGCCTCGAGCAGGTCGGTGTTGAACCGCTTGCCCTTGTCCTGGATCGCGACGTTGCGGTAGCGCTCGCGCAGTTCGCCGATCTTCTCCACCGCGGTCTTGATGGTCTGCTCGGTACGGAACACCATCACGTTGGCGTCCATCGTCTCCTGCAGCTCGCTGCGGATGTCGGCGACCCGCTCGGTGCCGTCGGACTCCCGCAGCCGTGCCACCAGATCGGTGACGAGGGCGGCCGGGTCCTCCGGCAGCTCCACGAAGTCGTGCGAGTGCGCGTACTCGGCGGCGGCGATGCCGGCCCGGCGGCCGAAGACGTTGATGTCCAGCAGCGAGTTCGTGCCCAGCCGGTTGGCGCCGTGCACGGACACGCAGGCCACCTCGCCGGCCGCGTACAGGCCCGGCACGACCGTGATGTTGTCGGACAGCACCTCGCCCTGCACGTTGGTGGGGATGCCGCCCATGGCGTAGTGCGCGGTGGGCTGGATCGGGATCGGGTCGGTGTACGGCTCGATGCCCAGGTACGTGCGGGCGAACTCGGTGATGTCCGGCAGCTTCGCGTCGAGCTGCTCCGGCGGCAGGTGGGTCAGGTCCAGGTAGACGTGGTCGCCGTCCGGGCCGCAGCCGCGGCCCTCGCGGATCTCGGTGTAGATCGCGCGGGAGACCACGTCGCGGGAGGCCAGGTCCTTCATGACGGGCGCGTACTTCTCCATGAAGCGCTCGCCGTCCTTGTTGCGCAGGATGCCGCCCTCACCGCGGGCGCCCTCGGTGAGCAGGATGCCCATCCGCCAGATGCCCGTCGGGTGGAACTGGAAGAACTCCATGTCCTCCAGCGGCAGCCCGCGCCGGTAGACCGCGGCCTGGCCGTCGCCGGTCAGGGTGTGCGCGTTGGAGGTCACCTTGAAGAACTTGCCGGTGCCGCCGGAGGCGTAGATGACCGCCTTGGCCTGGAAGACGTGCAGCTCGCCGGTGGCCAGTTCGTACGCCACCACGCCCGCGGACCGCTTGACGCCGTCGACCTCGACGAGGAGCTGGTCCAGGACGTAGAACTCGTTGAAGAACTCCACGCCCTCCTTGACGCAGTTCTGGTACAGCGTCTGGAGGATCATGTGGCCGGTGCGGTCGGCGGCGTAGCAGGCCCGGCGGACCGCGGCCTCGCCGTGGTTGCGGGTGTGGCCGCCGAAGCGCCGCTGGTCGATCCGGCCCTCGGGCGTCCGGTTGAACGGCAGGCCCATCTTCTCCAGGTCCAGGACCGCGTCGATGGCCTCCTTCGCCAGGATCTCGGCGGCGTCCTGGTCGACCAGGTAGTCACCGCCCTTGATCGTGTCGAAGGTGTGCCACTCCCAGTTGTCCTCCTCGACGTTGGCGAGGGCCGCCGCCATGCCGCCCTGGGCGGCGCCGGTGTGGGAGCGGGTGGGGTACAGCTTGGTCAGCACGGCGGTGCGGCTGCGCTTGGTGGCCTCGATGGCCGCGCGCATGCCCGCCCCGCCCGCGCCGACGATGACGGTGTCGTACTTGTGGATCTGCATGGGGGTCGCTTCCCTGTCCAGCCCTGGCGCGGCGCGAGGCTCACGCGGCTGTGGCGGCTATTAGCGGATGTTCGGGTCGAAGGTGAAGATCACCAGCGAGCCGAGCACGATGGTGAAGGCCACCGCTGTGAACAGCAGCGTCTTGAGCCAGAAGCGGGTGTTCGGCTGCTCGGCGTAGTCATTGATGACCGTCCGCAGGCCGTTGCCGCCGTGCAGCATCGCCAGCCACAGCATGACCAGGTCCCAGCCCTGCCAGAACGGGGAGGCCCAGCGGCCCGCGACGAACGCGAAGCCGACCTTGGTGACCCCGCCGTCCAGCACGAGCTGGATCAGCAGGTGGCCGATGACCAGGACCACCAGCACGACGCCGGACAGCCGCATGAACAGCCAGCCGTACAGCTCGAAGTTGGTGCGCGTCGCGCGCGGGGAGCGCTGGGTGCGGGCCCGGGGCGGCTCGATGACCGGGGCCGGGTTGTCCGGGCCGTAGGCGGAGCTGGAGCCGGTCAGCTCGACAGCGTCCTCGGTGGAGACTTCAGTGGCCATGGCTCGCTCAGCTCCCGAACAGCACTCGTGCGGCGTGGCCGAGGACCGGGTAGACCGCCCCGGCCATCAGGATCACCCACAGCACCATGACCGACCAGAACATCTGCTTCTGGTAGCGCGGGCCCTGGGTCCAGTAGTCCACCGCGATGATCCGCAGACCGTTCAGCGCGTGGAACAGGATCGCGGCCACCAGGCCGTATTCCAGCAGGCTGACAACGGGGGTCTTGTAAGTAGAGACGACCTTGTCGTAGTCCTCGGGCGAGACGCGCACCAAAGCGGTGTCGAGGACGTGCACGAACAGGAAGAAGAAGATGAGGACACCGGTGACTCGGTGAGCCACCCAGGACCACATGCCTTCCCGGCCGCGGTACAGCGTTCCAGCCGGCACGGAAAAAACCCTCCGGGAGCGGGACGAGGGGTGCCGGCTTGTTGGTGTCGGTCACGCCCGGCCGGGTACGGTCCACCGGCCCCGGCCATGGTAGCGACGCCCCCTGTGGCGCGTATCGCGGGGTCGGTCAGGTGTGATCGATCCCGCACGGTCGGGTGAACCAGGGCTTCCGGGTCACGCGGCCGGTACCGCCCGGGGGTCGGTGGCCAGCGCGGTCAGCCGGGCGCGGCACAGGCGGCGCAGGTGGTCGGCGGTGACCACGGCCTCCTCGTCGGCGTCGTGGCCGAGCCGCTCGCGCAGCGCCGCCATGGTCTGGTCGAGCACTTCGGCCGGGTCGGTCACGTCCAGGGCGAGCAGGAACGCGTGCCCGAACTTCGCTTCGTAGTGTGCGTGGGCGGCGCGCAGCGCGGTGTGCACGCTGGGGCCGCCGAAGGCCGCGGCGGGCAGCGGCTCGGCGGTCTCGGCGGCCAGGGCCTCGGCGAGGTCGCCGGGGGCCAGGTCGTACGCCGCCTCGTCGGCCGCGGCGAGCAGCACCGTGAGGGTCGGGTAGGGCCGGTGCGCGGCCACCCGCCGGGCCCAGCGGTGACTGCCGCAGCAGTCGCGCAGGGCCAGTTCGGCGGCCACGGACGGCGCCTGGTTGAGCAGGCGCAGGCCATCGGGCATGAGGTCGCTGGACAGCGGCGGGCTCCTGGTGGGACGAAGGCGGCTGGCCGCACGGGACGGTGCGGGGTACGGGACGGCACTGCGAGCACCGGGCGGCGGTCACCGGGCGGCCGGATCGACTGGCCTTTACTCTACGGGCCTACGGCGCGCGGTACCGGTGCGAGCGCCCGCGTGTCACACGTTCCGGCACAATCCACGGCCACGTGTTGACGCTCGGTCCCGCGGGCCGCCGGGTCCGTCACCAGGCCCGCCACCGGATCCGTCACCGGGCGGGCCGCCGGGCACATCGGGCACGACAGCGGCTTGTCATCGGGCGGGCCGGCGAGGAGAACGGACAAGACGACGGCCGGGGGCCGCCTCCCCCCACAGGAGCGTCCCCGGCCGCCAAGAAGTAGGGCGTATCGGGGTCCAAAAGTGTCACTGGCCGATGATGAGGCAGGATGGTTCCAGTGTTCGAGGGGGTGGGGCCGGACGTGGATCTGGACACCGCGGTGGGCGCGGCACGGGACGGCGACGAGGCCGCGTTCCGCGTCGTCTACCGAGCCGTGCAACCACAACTGCTGCAGTACGTACGCAGCCTGGTCGGGCCCGCCGACGCCGAGGACGTGGCCTCCGAGACCTGGCTGCAGATCGCCCGTGACCTCCCGGGCTTCCGCGGCGACGGCGCCTCCGTACGCGGCTGGGCGGCCCGGATCGCCCGCAACCGGGCCCTGGACCACATCAGGGCGCGGGCCCGCCGCCCGGCATGGGGGGCGGGCGTCGACGAACTCCTCCAGCTTCCCGACCGCGCGGACACCGCGGGCGAGGCGCTGGACGCGGTCGCCACCGACCGGGCGCTGGCCGCGATCGCCGCGCTGCCCCGCGAACAGGCCGAGGCGGTGCTGCTGCGGGTGGTGATGGGCCTGGACTCCACCAGCGCCGCCCGCGTCCTCGGCAAACGGGCAGGATCGGTCCGCATGGCCACCCACCGGGGCCTGCGCCGGCTGGCCGAACTGCTGGAACAGGAGGGCCACCTGGACGGCCGCCATCCCGATGTGACGTTTTCGGTCTCCAAGGCGCTGTGAGGAAGTGACATGAGCAACCCACAGCGCCGGGACGGCGCCCCCGCTCCCGACCCGCGACGGCCGCCTCAGCGCGGCGAATCCGGTGCCGCCCGCGGCCTGCCGCGCGGCGCCGCTCCGGGTGCGTCCAACCGTGATCCGGCGCGCCGCGGCCCGGCCGGTCCGGTCGGCTCGCACGGCGGTCGGGAGACCTGGCTCACCGAATATCTTGCCGAGGCGCTGCTGAACGGCACTCCGGTGCTCCCGGGCAGCGGGCAGCCGGGGCCGGAGCGGACCGCCGGGGACCTGCCCGACGACCCCGACGGCACCGCCGGTCGCGCCGCCCTGCGGCTGGCCGGGGTACTGGCCGCCGCGCGCCGCGGGCCGGACGTGCTCGACCCGATGCGGGAGGAGGCGGCGCTCGCCGCGTTCCGGGCCGCACGCGATGCCCCGGCCGCGGTCCCGGCGATCCGCCCCGACGAGCCGCGGGTGCTGCTGCGCCGGGCCGGCGGGCAGCCCGTCGCGGGCCGGCGGACCGGGCCCCGGGTGCGGGTCCGTCAGGTCGCCATGACCGCGCTCGCGTCGGTGGTGGCCCTGGGCGGCGCCGCGGTGGCGCTGGCCGGCACCGGCCGGCTGCCGGTGCCCGGCGGCGGCTCGGGTACGGGACCGGTCAGCAGCCGGCCGCCCGCCGCGGTCTCGCCGGACGGCAGCACCGCGGGCCCCTCGCAGCTCCCCTCCGCCACACCGCGGCCCCCGGTGGGCCCGTCCGCCGGCAGCGCGCCCGGCGCCGCGGAACCGCCGCACACGGCCGCCTGGTGCCGCGGCTACCTGCTGGACGTCCAGCGGCACGTGACGGCTCCTTCGGCGGCCACGACCGCGTACTGCCTGCGGCTGGTGAAGCCGGGCACGAACGGGCAGAACGGCGGCCAGGGCGGGCAGGACGGCAGTTCGAACGGCGAGCCGGGCCAGGGCGGTCAGGACCGGAACGGTCAGGGCGGCGACAACCAGGGCGACAACCAGGGCGACAACCAGGGCGGCGGCCAGGATGGTGGCCAGGACGGCGGATCGGACCACCAGAAGAGCAACAAGGCCGACGATCCCGGTAATTCGAATAAGACCGACAAGCCTGGCAAGTCGGGCAACAAGGACTCCGGCAGCGGTCAGGGCGACTCCAGCGGCCAGGGCGGCGACAACACCGGCCAGGGCGTCACGCACACGGCCATGACGCCGGGCGACTCCGGCAACCAGGGTGACGGCCAGGGCGGGAAGAACGGTCAGGGCGGCCAGGGCAACCAGGGCGGCGGCCAGGGCGGGCAGAGTGCCAAGGCCGGGAAGGCGGCCCGGACCGGCGGCTCGCGGAACGGCGCCGAGCAGGGAAAACAGGCCGGGTCCGGGCGCGGGCGGCACGGCGGGAGAAGGCACGGCGGGCAGTGACGTGACACTTTTGAGCAGGCATCCGCTGTAGGTAGTGGATCGGCTGGTCACCGGTCCCGCGGACCCCGGTTCTCCCCGTATCGGGGTCCGCCCGCAGAGCGCGGCCGGGCTCATTCCCCCTGCCCGGCCGCGCTCCTTTATTCGCTCTTATTCGCTCCGGCTGCTCCGGTCCGTTCGGTCCGTCACCAGTAGACGACGACCTTGTCGCCGACCTTCACCTCGTCGAAGAGCTTGGCGATGGCCGCCTTGTCCCGGACGTTCACGCTGCCGTGCGAGGCCCCGGCGTAGCCGCGGGCGGCGAAGTCGGCCGAGTAGTGCACCGCTTGGCCGCCGCTGAAGAACATCGCGTACGGCATGGCCGTGTGATAGATCGTCGAGACGTGGTGACGGCTCTTGAACGTCACGTGGAACAGGCCCTCGCGGGTCGGGGTGTACTGCGATCCGAACCGCACGTCCATCGTGGCCAGCACCTTGCCGTTCACCACCCAGGACAGGGTCCGGGTGGTCTTGCTCACGCACATCGCGCGCCCGGTCAGGCAGCGCGGGTCGAGCCGGCCGGCCGGCTCGGCCGCCACCGCCGGGTACAGCTCCTGGTGCGTGGGCGTGCGGGTCACCGCGGTCAGCCGGTTCCACAGGGTCTTGCTGACGCTCCCGGTCCGCGCCAGGCCGTGCCGTTCCTGGAAGTCGCTGACCGAGTGCTCGGTGACCGTGCCGTAGTAGCCGGTCGGATGGCGGCTGAACAGGCCGAGCTGGCCCAGCCGCGCCTGGAGTTCCCGCACTCGGGTGCCGCTGTCGCCCGCCGCGAGGAAGGCGGCCGGAACGACCGGCGGCCTGGTGGTGGCCGCCGCGGTCGCCGGGGCGACGGCGGTGGGCGGTGGCGTGGTGGGGGCGGCGGTCACGGCCGGGGCCGTGGTGGTCGGCGCGGTGGTGGCCGGTGTGCTCGGGGCCCGGGTGGCGGCGGGCGCCGGCGTGACCCGCGCGTTGGTGACAGCGGTGGTCGGCGGGCCGCCCGAATCCTTGGGCGCGGCCCCGGTGGCCAGTGGCCCGCACCCGGTGAGCACGGTCGCGGCCAGCGCCGCCGTCACGACGCCGGCCGCCACCGCGGCCGGTGAACTCCTGCGCACGGCAATCACCTTCCCCCTCCGTGTGGTAAGTCGTCGTATGTCGACTTCGTCACTTCGTAGACAGTCCCACGGCCGGCGGTGGTTGCGCTGCCCCGCCGACGGGCAAGCGGCCGGATACGGGTGCCGGACGTACGTACGGACGGGACAGGCGTACGTACGTCCGGCACCCGGGCATGCGTACGCTCGGTCACGACCGCCGGCCACCGGCCGAGGGCCGCCCGGCCGCCGGCACCGGCCCCGCGACCCGGCACAGCCCCGAAATGATCGTTCACACTGTGAGCAAGGTCCCAGCCGCGCCCCCTCCACCGGGCGCATGCCGCCCACTACAGTCCGTGGCTGAACCCGTCGGTAGTAACCGTGCCATTGCACTCAGTCCAGGGAGGCGTGACCTATGACGCGTGATTCGGAATCCGGTCTGCCGATCGAGCCGGTCTATGGTCCTGAGGTGCTGGCCGGGTGGGATCCGGTGGTGGCGTTGGGTGAGCCGGGTGGGTATCCGTTCACCCGGGGTGTGTACCGGAGTATGTATACGGGGCGGCCGTGGACGATGCGGCAGTATGCGGGGTTCGGTACGGCTGCTGAGTCCAATGCGCGGTATCGGCAGTTGATCGCGAACGGCACGATGGGGTTGTCGGTGGCGTTCGATCTGCCCACGCAGATGGGTCATGACTCCGATGCGCCGCTGGCTCATGGTGAGGTGGGCAAGGTGGGGGTGGCCGTGGATTCGGTGGAGGACATGCGGGTGCTGTTCGGCGGGATCCCGCTGGACCAGGTGTCCACCTCGATGACGATCAACGCCCCGGCGGCGATACTGCTGCTGCTGTATCAGCTGGTGGCGGAGGAGCAGGGGATCCCGGCGGGGGCGTTGACGGGGACGATCCAGAACGATGTGCTGAAGGAGTACATCGCGCGGGGGACGTACATTTTTCCGCCCAAACCGTCGCTGCGGTTGATCGCGGACATTTTCGCGTACTGCCGGGCGGAGATCCCGAAGTGGAACACGATCTCGATCTCGGGGTATCACATGGCGGAGGCGGGTGCGTCGCCGGCGCAGGAGATCGCGTTCACGTTGGCGGACGGGATCGAGTACGTGCGCACGGCGATTGCGGCGGGGATGGATGTGGACGATTTCGCGCCGCGGTTGTCGTTCTTCTTTGTGGCGCGGACGACGTTTTTGGAGGAGGTGGCGAAGTTCCGGGCGGCGCGGCGGATCTGGGCGCGGGTGATGCGGGAGGAGTTCGGGGCGAAGAATCCCAAGTCGTGGATGCTGCGGTTCCATACCCAGACGGCGGGGGTGCAGTTGACCGCGCAGCAGCCGGAGGTCAACCTGGTGCGGGTGGCGGTGCAGGGCCTGGCAGCCGTCATGGGCGGTACGCAGTCGTTGCACACCAATTCCTTCGACGAGGCCATCGCCCTGCCGACGGACAAGTCGGCGCGTCTGGCGTTGCGTACGCAGCAGGTGCTGGCGTACGAGACGGATGTGACGGCGACGGTGGATCCGTTCGCGGGGTCGTATGTGGTGGAGAAGCTCACCGATGACGTGGAGAAGGCCACCGTGGATCTGATGGCGCGGGTGGAGGAGTTGGGTGGTGCGGTGGCGGCGATTGAGAAGGGGTTCCAGAAGCAGGAGATCGAGCGCAACGCGTATCGCATCGCTCTGGAGACCGACGCGGGGGAGCGGGTGGTGGTGGGCGTGAACCGGTTCAAGCTGGACGAGGAGGAGCCGTACGAGCCGCTGCGGGTGGACCCGGCCATCGAGGCACAGCAGGCCCAACGCCTCGCGGCCCTGCGCGCCGACCGCGACCAGCAGGCCGTCGACGCCGCGCTCGCCACGCTCCAGAAGGCCGCGCAGGGCACCGACAACGTCCTCTATCCGATGAAGGAGGCGCTGCGGTTGCGGGCGACGGTCGGGGAGGTCTGCAACGCACTGCGCGAGGTGTGGGGCACCTACGTGCCCGCCGACGCCTTCTGACCTGCGGTTTCCCGGGACCGAGGACGCGTGCGCGGTCCCGGGTGCCGGTCGCGCCGTGAACTTCTACATGAAGTAGGACTATTCACCACGTGACGACCAACGCCCGGGACGGAAAGCGGTCAGGCCCTACGATGGACGCGTGAGCGACACCACCCGCGGAGGCCTGCGCGAGCCCACGCGCGCCGAGGAGATCCTTGCCCTCGGCCTGCGCGACGAGAAGCGTCGGCAGACCCGGCGGCACATCGCCGAGGTCGCCACCCGGCTTTTCCTGCGGCACGGCTTCGCCAAGGTGACCATCGCCGAGGTGGCCCGTAACGCGGAGGTCGCCGTCAACACCGTCTACACGTACTTCCCCTCCAAGGAGGACCTGGTCCTCTACCCGGAGGAGGCGTCCGCCGAGCGGATGGTGCAGATGGTCCGGGACCGGGCGCGCGGTCAGTCCGCGGCGGTCGCCGTGCTGGCCGCGCTGCGGGCCGAACTGCGCCGCGAGGACGACCGGATGGTCGGCCTGACCGAGGGGTTCGGCCGTTTCGTGGCCATGGTCCGGGCCGAACCGGTGCTGGCCATGCGGCTGGCCGGGGTCGGCCGCGACATGGTGGACGCCCTCGCCGCCAATCTGGCCGCCGAGACCGGTGCCCGGACGGGCGACCCGCTCCCGCACCTGGTCGCCGCGCAGCTCGGCTGGGCGCAGGACCAGCTCTTCCGTCACCTGGCCGCCCGGTCCCGGGCCGGCGATCCCCCCGAGGAGATCGCGGCCTCCGCGCTGGCCCTGCTGGACGCCGTCGAGTCCGTGCTCAGCGACACCGTCCTGGGGTACGCCCGCCGCCGGTGACGACAGCAGGCCACGACTGCCGGTAACGACCGAGGCCCGCGCCGACCGGCGCGGGCCTCGTACGTACACCAGCCGTGTCGGCGGCCGGGTCAGTGCGCTCCGGCGGGCCGTGGCCGGGCCTGGAGCAGCTTCTTGAGCCGTGGCGCCAGCGGCTTCTCCACGAACTTGTTCAGCAGGTAGGCCAGCACCAGCATCGACAGCGCGGTCCCGAACAGGATCACCGGGGCCGACAGGCTGGTCTTGTGGTGCAGCTTGTCGATGGCGACCCAGCCCAGGTGCTCGTGCACCAGGTAGAAGGGGTACGTCAGGGCGCCCGCGGTGGTCAGCCAGCGCCAGTTGACGTTGGCGACGGCCGGCACCAGGGTGACCACGGCCACCGCGATGAAGCCGAACGTGACCACCGCGATGACGCCGAACTGCGTGCGGTGGTAGAAGACGTGCGAGTGGGCCGGGGCCACCAGGTCCTGCACGGCGTAGCGCTGGCCGAGCAGGAAGCCGATGGCGACCACGCCCCAGGAGATGGCGTCGTGGCCGAACCGGTAGATCAGGTACAGGCCGATGCCGCCGACGAAGAAGGGCGCGTAGTTGGGCATCAGCGCCAGCTCCAGGAACTGCTGCTTCGACGAGCCGGCGTACAGCGCGGCGGCCGTCCACAGCGCGCAGAACATCAGCACCCGCTCGCGGGTGGCGCCGCGCCACAGCACGCATACCGCGAACAGCAGGTAGAAGCGCATCTCGGCCCACAGCGTCCAGTCCACGCCGAGCACGCGCTGCGCGCCGGCCGGCATCTGGAGCATGGTGAAGTTGGTCAGCAGGTCGGTCTTGCTGACGTGCTTGTAGTTCGCCCACGTGAAGACGACCGTGATGATGATCAGCGCCGCCCAGTACGCGGGGTACAGGCGGGTCACCCGGGAGATCGCGAAGTCCTTGATGGAGCGGCCCCAGCCGCTCATGCAGATCACGAAGCCGCTGATGATGAAGAAGATCTGCACGCCCAGCGGCCCGTAGGAGAAGGGGCCGGCCAGGTGCGGGAAGATCTCCCGGGGCGACTTGCCCCAGGAGTGGGCGATGTCGCCGGAGCGGCCCGCGTAGTGGTAGAAGCACACCATCAGGGCGGCGACCAGGCGCAGTCCGTCCAGCGCGCGCAGCCGTCCCCGGGCGCGGCCGCCGGCCGGGGGAGTGGGCGCCGGCACCGCGGCCTCCGGCAGCGGGCCCGCGCCGCCGCTGCGGTCGGAGCCGGGCGAACTACCGGCGGGCGCGGGCATGTGCAGGCTCATCCCAGTGCGGCTTTCTTGAAGGCGCGGGCGCGGCGGGCCACGCGGCGGACGGTTCGGTTGCGGGGCACGAACGCCAGCTTGGAGGGGATCGCGCCCGGCATGGCGAGCGAGGTCAGCCGCCGCCGCTTGAAGTACGGCCAGGTGTCCGCGGTCAGGTTCGTCGACAGCCAGGCCGCGGCCTCGTCGCGCAGGTGCGGGTACGCCTGGGCCTGCATGCAGTAGCCCACGGTCCGTACCAGCGGGGTCAGGTCGGCGGCCACGGCCTGCGGCGTCGGCGACCGCCAGGCGCGTACGGCGGCGGCGTCGGTCACGTCCGGCAGCAGCGCGTGCACGATGGTGACCGGGACGCGGTTGCTGTTCTGGTACGGCGTCAGGCGCTCCAGCAGCAGCTTGGTGCCGGTACGGGCGACCGGGATGCCGTACAGCGCGGAGGCGGTCAGCAGCGCGGTGGAGAAGCAGCCGACGACCAGCGCGGGGCGGGACTTGACGTACACGACCTCGGCGAGCACCGGGGTGTTGAGCACGGTCAGCCGGCAGCCCAGGCGGGCGGCCTCGGCCCGGATCGGCTCGGTCCAGTGCACCGGCGCGGTCGGGTGCGGCTTGAAGACGATCTCCTTGTGGCCGAGGGCGGCGGCGCCGCGCACCATCTCCAGGTGCAGCTCCTCCTCCTCGGCGGCGGTCAGCAGCCCCAGCGCCGACAGGTACTGGCCCAGCAGCAGCGCCGCGCCCTGCGGGACGTCGGCCAGGCTGTCGCCGCCGGCGTCCGCGGAGGCCTCGGCGACCTCGGCGAGCACCTTGGTGAAGTCCTCGGTCGGCACCACCTCGGCGCCCACGCCGTGCTCGCTGAGCAGCAGCGGCACCAGGCCGGGCACCAGGTCCAGGTGGAGCAGCCGGTCGATGCGGGTGTCCACCAGCGCGCCCAGCTTGTTGCGGGTCGGACCGTAGGACATCAGGCCGTCCGCGTAGACGGTGATCGGCGCGCCCTGGAAGACCGCGGCCACCGCGAGCGCCGGCTCGACCTGGATGGACTCCACGATCAGCTCGATCGAGTCGTCCGCCAGGCCCCACAGGCTGCGGATGTAGCGCTCCCAGATGGGCACGTCGTCCGCGCGCGGCGACCAGCCGCCCGGGTGCAGCGGGTGGATCGCCTCGTTCCACGACACCATGTCGTCGAAGCGGGTGCGCAGCGCCGCGAAGCCGGGGCCCTCGTCGAGGGGCGGCGTGATCTCGGGGACGGCCGCGTTGTTGCTGACCACCAGGATGCGGCGGTCGGCGGCCTCGAAGCAGCCGGCGTCCAGGGCGGCGGCGAGCGTGGCCGCGCCGTAGAGCGTGGAGGCGAGGAAGAGCTGAGTACGGGCCATCACGCGACCGCCGAACCGTCGTTGTCACTGGCTTCGAGATCGTCACCGGTGCCGGCCTCGGCGACCGCGCGGGCCGAGCCGGGGCGGGGCGGCGGCGGTGCCACCGGTGTGTCGTCGTCGCCGCGGGCCGGGATGCGCCAGCGCAGCCGGCGGATCTTGGAGCTGCGCTCGATGTCCATGGCGTCCAGCGCGTCGTTGAGCACGTCCTGCGGCAGGGCGCGCAGCGCGGCGGCGCTCATCGACTTCAGCCTGCGGGCCACCTGCGGCTCGAACCGCTCGATGTTGCTGAGGTGGTGGGCGATGATCGCGCAGTAGGTGCGGACCGCCTTCGGCATGAAGCGGTCGGCCTCCGGGTCCTTGGCGACCTCGGCTATCACCTGGTCGAAGCTGCGGATGAAGTCGAGCTGCCGCACGTCGCCGATCTGGGTGAGCGAGGTGGCCACGCCGCGCCGGTAGAAGATGCCCATCAGGCCGCTCGCCACCGCGAAGGTGGACGCCTCGCGGTGCAGCCGCCAGATCCACGGCCGGTCCTCGGCGGTGCGCAGCCCGTCGGGGAAGTGCAGCAGTCCCGCGTCGACCAGCCGCCGGTGGTAGATGCCGGCCCAGGCGTAGGGGTAGTCGACCGAGGTGGACCGGTCGGCGGGCAGGATCGCGTCGCGGGTCTTCAGTGCGACGCCGCGTCTGCCGTGCGGCACCCGGATGATGTTGCGGGCCCGGCCGGTGCACTGCACGTGGTCCACCCGCACGAAGTCCGTGTCCAGGTCCTCGATGGACTTCAGGAGTTGGGGCAGGTAGCCGGGGCCGTACCAGTCGTCGCCGTCGAGGAAGGTGAGATACTCGCCGCGGGCCGCGTCTATCCCGGTGTTGCGGGCGGTGGCCAGACCGCCGTTGCGCTCGTGCCGCACCAGGCGCGCGCCGGGCAGGTCCTTCAGGCCCTCCTCCAGCAGTCTGGGCGTCTGATCGGTGGAGCAGTCGTCCACCAGCACGAATTCGAAATCCGAGCGAGTGTTCGCCCGCAGGCTGCGCAGCGTGTCTGGAGCGTATTGCTGCACATTGAAAAAGGGCACGACAACGGAGAGCTTGACCACCCGCCGTACATTATGCGGCCGTTCGGCCTTTGACTATGCGGCCAGTTTACATTTGGGTTAACGACGGATGACGGGATGGTGGCGCACGGGTCGGTCACCCGTCCGGGTGCCAACAACGTACCTTTGAACGGCATGTGGACGGCACGTGCCCGCCGCGCCGGGTTCACCGGAATGTGATCGGGACCACGTCCGGCAGTTGCCCGGCAAACGTCCTCGGCGGCCAACTCGCGGCAGTTTGTTTACCTCCAGTTGGCCGGAAGTTAGCACGCAGAGCGCATCGGCTTCCTATGGTCGGCGTGTGCCAAAACGTAAGCCCGGCCCCTTGCGGGTCACCGTGATCGCCGATTCGGACACCCGGTGGAAATGGGGCGCGCTCACCGCGCGTCGTATCGACCCCGACGCCCGCCTCGACGCTCGCCTGCTGCGCGGCCGGGCCACGCCCACCCCTCGTCAACTGGCGGAACTCGGCATCCCCGCGGACTCCATGGTCGAGCAGACCATGGCCGAGATCCTGGCCGCGACCAACGACGAGTCGGCCGACGTGGTGGTCATCTCCTGCGTGGGCGGCACCGTCCAGGCACTGCTGCACGGCCTCTCGCGGGCGTGGGAAGGACGCCCCGCCCGCCCGGTCGTCGTGACCGGCTACGTCGGGGTCGTATACGAAAAGCTCGCCGACGGGCTGCTGTTGCGGGCCGGCGCGGACGTCGTGCTGGCCAACTCCGCCGACGACGCGCGCCGTTTCCGTGACGTCTACGACGGGGTGGGCTACCCGACCGGCAGCATCGCCGAGACCGCGCTGCCCTTCCTCGGCGGCGCCCGCTACGTCCCGGACCCCGCCCGGCCGTTCACCGTGACCTTCGCCGTGCAGCCCTCGGTGCCGGAGAACCGCACCGATCGTATACATCTGCTGCGCCGCACCGTGGACCATGCCCGGCGGCACCCGGAGCGCGAGGTCCTGGTCAAGCTGCGCAGCAAGCCGGGTGAGCACACCACCCACATCGAGGAGAACCCGTACCAGAAGCTGGTCTCCTCCCTCGAGCCGCCGGACAACGTCAAGCTCGTGTACGGCAACATGGCCGAGGTCCTGGACCGCACCGACCTGCTGGTGACGGTCAGCTCCACCGCCGCCCTGGAGTCGCTGCACCGCGGGATACCCACCGCGATCCTCACCGACCTCGGCATCCGTGAGGCGCTGGGCAACCACCACTTCCTCGGCTCGGGCTGCTTCGCCTCCTGGGACGAGATCGACGACGGCCACCTGCCGCTGGCCGACCCGCTGTGGACCGCCGCGCACGGCGTGGCGAGCGCCGAGCCCTACGCCGCGCTGCGCTCCCGGGTCCTCCACCTGCTGGCCGAGCCCGAACTGCCGCGGCTGTCCCCCTATTACACGCTGCGCACCGCCCCGGGCTACCTGCCCGGCGTGCTCGCCCGCCACGGCCTGAACCCCAAGGGCGAACCGATCGCGGGCTTCACCGCGCGCGAGCCCGGACCGGTCGGCAAGGCGGTCCGCGACCTGGTCCGCAACTCCGCCCGCACCGCGTACCGGCAGGGCGTCCAGCGCGTCGCGCCCGTCATCCGCCGCTGGGGCCAGCTGTGACCGGGCCCACCACCCCCCACCAGCACGGCATTTCGAACCCGCACATTGAATGGACAGGAGCCACGCCATGAACGCCCCCTCCGCAGAAGCGGCGAGTCCCAGAACCCTCGCCGTGATTCCCGCGCGCGGCGGCTCGAAGGGCGTACCCGGCAAGAACCTGGCCGCCGTCGGCGGGGTGCCGCTGGTGGCGCGTGCGGTACGGGCCTGCGTGGGGGCCCGCCGCGTGGACGCCGTCGTGGTCTCCACCGACGACCCCTCGATCGCCGAGGTCGCCCGCTCCGCCGGCGCCGAAGTGGTGCTGCGCCCGGCCGCGATAGCCGGTGACACCGCCACCAGCGAGGCCGCCGTCATCCACGCCATGGACGCGTACGAGGCGATGAGCGGCTGGACCGCCGGCGTGGTGGTGCTGGTGCAGTGCACCAGCCCGTTCATCACCAGCGAGGAGATCGACGGCGTGGTCGCCGCGGTCACCGAGGACGGCGCCGACACCGCCCACACCGTGGCCCCCTTCCACGGCTTCATCTGGCGCGACTCCGCCGAGCCGGCCGGCACGGCGAGCGACACGGACACCGGGGACACGGCGGGCACCGCCTCCGGCGGCTTCGGCGTCAACCACGACAAGTCCACCCGCCCGCGCCGCCAGGACCGCCCGCAGGACCTGCTGGAGACCGGCGCCGCATACGCCATGCGCGCGGCCGGCTTCCGCACCGCGAACCACCGCTTCTTCGGCCGTACCGCCCTGGTGCGCACCGACCCCGCCCGGGTCCTGGAGATCGACGAGCCCGCCGATCTCGAACGGGCCCGCGCACTGGCCCCGTTGCTCGACCCGATGGCCGCCACGCCGACCCGCGACGACGTCGACGCGGTCGTACTCGATTTCGACGGCACCCAGACCGATGACCGGGTGCTCGTCGATTCCGATGGACATGAGGCCGTCACCGTGCACCGCGGTGACGGGCTCGGGATCGCGGCACTGCGCCGCGCGGGACTCCCCGTCCTCATCCTGTCCACCGAAACCAACCCGGTCGTCGCCGCCCGCGCCCGCAAGCTGCAGGTGCCGGTGCTGCACGGCATCGACCGCAAGGACCTCGCCCTCAAACAGTGGTGCGAGGAGAACGGCATCGCTCCGGAGCGGGTGCTCTACGCCGGCAACGACGTCAACGACCTCGGCTGCTTCGCCCTGGTCGGCTGGCCGGTCGCCGTCGCGGGCGCCCACGACGTGGTACGTGCCGCCGCCCGCGCCGTCACCACGGCAGAAGGCGGTCACGGCGCGATCCGCGAGATCGCCGGCTGGCTGCTCGGGCCCACCCTGGCCCGCTGACCCTTTGCAGCTCACCCAATCAGTCCCGAAGAGTCCCCGAACAGAGGAACACCCGTGACCACAACCCTCCCCCCGAACCTGCGTGCCGTCGGCTCCCGCCACATCGGCAACGGGCAGCCCGTGTACGTCACCGGCGAGATCGGCATCAACCACAACGGCGACCTGGAGAACGCGTTCGCCCTGATCGACGCGGCCGTCGCCGCGGGCTGCGACGCCGTCAAGTTCCAGAAGCGCACCCCGGAGATCGCCACCCCGCGCGACCAGTGGGAGATCGAGCGCGACACCCCCTGGGGCCGGATGACGTACATCGAGTACCGCCACCGCGTCGAGTTCGACGAAGAGGGCTACCGGGCCATCGACGAGTACTGCCGCAAGCGGGGCATCGACTGGTTCGCCTCCCCGTGGGACGTTCCGTCGGTGGAGTTCCTGGAGCAGTTCGACGTGCCGGCCCACAAGGTCGCCTCGGCCTGCCTGACCGACGACGACCTGCTGCGCGCCATGCGCGCCACCGGCCGCACGGTGATCCTCTCCACCGGTATGTCCACCCCGAAGCAGATCCGGCACGCGGTGGAGGTGCTGGGCAGCGAGAACATCGTGCTGTGCCACGCCACCTCGACGTACCCGGCGAAGCACGAGGAGCTCAACCTGCGGATGATCAACACGCTGCAGTCCGAGTACCCGAACGTGCCGGTCGGCTACTCCGGCCACGAGGTCGGCCTGCAGACCACCCTCGCCGCGGTCGCGCTCGGCGCGGTCTTCGTCGAGCGTCACATCACCCTCGACCGCGCCATGTGGGGCTCGGACCAGGCCGCCTCGGTCGAGTCGCAGGGCCTGGAGCGCCTCGTGCGCGACATACGCATCATCGAGACCTCTCTCGGTGACGGCGTCAAGCGCGTCTACGAGGGCGAGATCGGCCCGATGACGAAGCTGCGCCGCGTGGCCGGCGTCGTCGCCGAGCAGGAGGCCGCCGCGAAGGCCGCCGCCGAGGCGCCGACCGCCTCGGTCTGAGCCGGCCCGATCCGGTGCGGGTCGGCTTCGGACCCCGGTCGGCCCGTGTGCCGCCGGTCCGGGCCGACCCCGGCCGGGGGTGACGGGATCCGGGAGCACCGACCGCACGCGGGCCGAGGAGGGCCGGCCCGCGCGCGGCTCGTGGCTTTTCCCGTACCGCCCTCGGCAATGTCATTGCGAGCTCGCTGCGAACTCGGACAACTGTGGACGACAAGGACGTGCACGTGGACCAGGACCAGACCGTCACCGGCGACTCCGCGCCGGGCACGGTGTCCGGACCGGCCGGGGCGACCGTGCCGGCCCCTGCGCGGGTCCCCGCACCCGGGGACGTGACGGGCGCGACCGTACCGGCGCAGGCTTCCGCGCCCGCGGCCGTGACCGGCCCCGCGCAGGCTGCTGTGCCCGGGCATCCGACCGGCGCGACCGTACCCGCGCAGGCTGCTGTGCCCGGGCATCCGACCGGCGCGACCGTACCCGCGCAGGCGACCGCGCCCGGGGCGACCGTGCCGCGGCCCGTGCCGGCTCCCGAGCCCGCCGACGTGCCCACGCCCGCGGCGCCGGCCGGCCTGCCCACGCCGACCCCCCGCACCGGGGCCGTCGCGCTGGTGGAATCCCCCGTCCAGCTGCTGAACGTGCTGGAATGGGCGCACGTCCATCCGCCCGCCATACCCGCCGCGCGCGACGGCGCCGCGCCGGTGTCCCCGGCACCGGGACAGACCGGCCCGGCCACCCCGCTCACCGTGGTGGTGCTCTCCCCGTCCGACCCCACCAGCCGCGGCCAACTGCGCCGGATGGCCGAACTCGCCCGCGACGAGGGCGCGGTGGTCCGCTGGTACGACTCACGCGGCGAGCGCGGCGGCCTGCTGCGTACGGCGCTGTCGCTGGCCCCCCTCCTGCTGCGGGTGCGGCACCTCGTCATCGGTGACCCCTTCTCCCGTCTGGTGCAGGTGATGCTGCCCCTGTGCCGGGCCAAGGAGCTGACCGTCGTCGACGACGGCACGGCCACGATGGAGTTCACCGAGATCCTCACCAAGGGCGGCCGCCTGGTGCGCTGGCACCGCAGCGGCCGGCGCCGGTCCCCGGTGGACGCCGCCTTCGGCCTCTTCGCCTCCGCCGCCCGCCGCCGCCTCACCCCCCGCAAGCGCGGCCGCGTCGAACTCTTCAGTGCCATGCCCGCCACCCCGCCGCCCGGCATGGCCCTGCGCACCAACCGCTTCGCCTGGACCCGCAGCCGCTTCGGCCCGCCGCACGTCCTCGACGGCACCGACCTGATCGGTACCTCCCTGGTCGAGACCGGCGTGGTCGACCCCGAGCGCTACTTCGCCGTGGTGGCCTCCCTGGCCACCCGCCACGGCGCCAAGCGCTACTTCGCCCACCGCCGCGAGGCCGCCGACAAACTCCACCGCCTCGCCACCGAGACCGGCCTGGAGATCGTCCGCCCCGACCTCCCCCTCGAACTCGTCGCCCGCCGCGGCCCCATCGGCCGCACCGTCCTGTCCTTCCCCTCCACCGTCGTCCACACCCTCCCCCTCGCCCTCGCCGGCACGGGCGTCGACATCGCGGTCTGCGATATCGACCAGGAGTGGCTGACGGCTGCCGCCTCCCCCCGGGCGCACACCTTCCTCACCGACATCACGACGTCTGCGCGTTCGCTGCACAACCTGAACGACGCGGACGATCCTTCACCGGTTTAGGGCGCCGTTTTCCCGTACCTGGACGCGGCCCCGGCTCGGGCTTGTCGCCGCCCGCGCCCCTGAAGGTGCGCGCCCTCCGCGAGGGCGCCCCAAAGGGGCGCGGGGAACTGCGCGACAAGCCACGAAGCACCGACAGTCGGCAGCGCACGGACGCAGCACCCCGGTTGCCGTAAAAACCACACAACAGGCACCCGGCAGCGCGCAGCGCAGCCCACCCACAGCTGCCGCAAAACCAACCGCACCCCAAAAACGGGCCCCCGAAACGGGCGAACCGTGAGGATCCCGAGCCCAAGCCCGGACAAGGCGTTCGCCCACCCTCAAGCCCAGCGTAACCTGATGATCATGTCGATCCGCTTAGGTACGGGAATGGCAGCGAGCTTACGCGGACCGGCCCGCGTCGCGATCCTCACCTGCGGCGGCTTGGACGGCGATTCGCGCGCGCTCCGCGTGGCCACCGCCGCACGGGCGGCCGGCTACGAGGTGACCGTGATCGGACGGCCCCCCGCCACCCTTGCCGTGCCGGACGTCGAGGTGCGTCCGGTGACCGTACGGCACATCCTGGGCACGCACCGGGTGCGCCGCCCGCACCCGGCTTTGCGCTGGCCACTGGCCTACCGCAGCACGGAGTCCTACGAGCACCGTACGACGCTCATCGCGGCGCGCCGCTCCCTGCTGCGCACCCGCGGCGCCGAACTCGTACTGGTGCACCGCGCGTTGCCGCTGCTCGCACTGGCCCGGCTGGGCTACGGCATCGCGTGGCTGCGGTACGGACTGCGGTCGGCCTGGACGGGGGTGCGGGCCGCCCAGTACCGCACGGCCGTGCGCCACCGGGGCCACCCCGCCTCCCGGTTGGACGACTTGGCCGCCGAAGCCGCCCGGCTGCTGCTCGGCCGGCGGGCCTGGCGCCGCCTGGACCCCGGCCTGCTGGACGAGGAAGTCGCGTACGGCCCGGTGCTGGACGACGTGCGCCCGCACCTGATCCACGCCATCGGCCACCGCGCCCTGGGCCTGGCCATCCGGGCCGCCCTGCGCTCCGAGGGCTCCGGCCACCGGATCGAGGTGGTGTGGGACGCCCCGCCCCGAATCCCCGCGGCCACGCGCCGGGCGACCGTCGCCGGTGACGCCCACGAGCGGTCCTTCGCCAAAGAGGCCGACGGCGTGGTCACCGTCGGGGACCGTCTCGCCCGCGAGCTGCGCGCCCGCCACCAGCTCGCCGCCACGCCCACCGTGGTCCGCAACGCCCCGCCGCTGATCGAGGTCGGCGAGCACCCCGACGGCGTCCGCCGCCGCTGCCATCTCGCCGGGGACGTACCGCTGCTGGTCCACACCGGCCCGCTCAACCCCGACCGCGGCGCCGACACCGTCATCGACGCGCTTCCCAAGCTCTACGACCTGCACGCCGCCTTCGTGGTCCCCGACCCGGCCCACCCGGACGTCGCCGCGCTGCGCGAACGCGCCGAACAACTCGGCGTCCACGCCCGCCTGCACGTCCTGCCGTACGTCCCCGTCCCGGACATCCCCGCCTTCCTGTCCTCCGCGGACATCGGCGTGCTGCCCGTCCACAAGGTCGCGCACCACCAGTCCGTCCTGGCCACCCGCTACTACGAGTTCGCCCATGCCCGCCTCCCGGTCGTGGTCAGCGACGTGCGCGCGATGGCCAACGCCACCCTGGAACTCGGCAACGGCGAGGTCTTCCGGGCCCGCGACACCGCCGACTTCGTCCGCGCGGTCGGCGCGGTCCTCACCAACCCCAAGCGCTACCGCAAGGCGTACGACCGGGTCGACGTCCTGCGCCAGTGGTCCTGGCAGACGGAATCGGCGCCCTTGATCGACCTTTATGCCCGCTTGCTGGGGCCGCGTCCCTGAGTCGGCGTGCTCGAAGGCGTCAACTTCGATGCCCGCTACACCATTTCCCAGGACGCCGACCGGCGCAGCTCACAGCCCGTACGCCACGAGTACGACGAGAATGACGGCTTCTTCGACCACGTCCCGCCGCCGGTCCCGGACCCGGCCCGCTTCCCCGAGGAGTACGTCGGCCCCCCCTCGCCCAAGGGCACCCCCGGCGGCGGCCTCCCGGTCGGCGCCGGCTTCCGCGTGCCGTGCATCGTGGTCTCGCCCTGGACCGTCGGCGGCCACAACTTCTCCGAGGTCTGCGACCACACCTCCCCCCTGCGATGACGAGGTGGAAGGGCAGTGCGCCGGCCCCGCGGTGGGGATGCGGAGTTCGAAATTCCGTTGTTTAAACCTGCATCGTTCTTCACGAACGGGTGAAAATCGGGAAGCAATATCGTTTCTGCTCATGTATGGCCACATACGTTCACCGCATGGTCAGTTCATTGCACGAGGTGATGCACCGGTTCTTCCAGGAGGACACCGGACTCTTCGCCCGGGCCTTCACGCGGATCGGCCTTCCCTTCGAGGAGCCGGTCGCCGGTCAGCCCTTCCCGAATGACGTCTCCGAGGTCAAGCCCTTGGAACGCCGGATCGACACGCTCGTCCATCTCGACCTGGCGGACGGCACGGAGTACCTGCTCGCGGTCGAGGCGCAGAGCAAGAAGGACCCGAGTAAACACGCGACCTGGGCGTACTACGCCTCGTACCTCCAGCAGACGTTCAAGATGCCGTCCCTCCTCCTGGTCGTCTGCCACGACGAGGCGACCGCCCGTTGGGCCGAGGAACCGGTCGACCTCGGCCCGCCCGGCTGGCGCACCCTCACCGTCCGCCCGCTCGTCCTCGGCCCGCACAACCTGCCCACCATCACCGACCCCGTCGAGGCCGCCAAGGACATCCCCCTGGCCGCGCTCTCGGCGATCGCTCACCACAAACACGGCGACGCGGGCCGCATGCTCAAGGCTTTCTACACGGCCGTCAAGGGCACCGAGGAAAACGTCGACACCTTCACCGAATTCGTAAGCACCGGTCTGGTCGGCACCCAGGCCGGCGACATTTGGGAGAAACTTGTGGCCATGGACACCTCTCTGTTCAAGTCCACCACCGCCCAGCGTCTCCGTGCGGAGGACCGTGCGGAAGCACTGCTGGACGCCCTCGCGGTACGCGGAGTCGAAGTGCCGGAAGAGGTGCGCCAGCGTGTCGAGAGCTGCACCGACCTGGACACCCTCAAGCGCTGGTTCGTTCGCGCGATCACCGTGGAGAAGGCCGAAGACCTCTTCGCCGACGACTGACGGCAGCGGTCCGGGCCGCACCGCAGGGTGGACGCGGTGCGGCCCGGGCGGGGGCGGGACGGTCAGGTGCGGGTCGGTGGGACGGTTACGTGCGGGTCGGGGCGTAGTAGGTGCTGATCCAGGCGTTGCCGGAGGGGGTGACGGCGATCATGGTCATGTGGTGGGTGAGGGTGCCGAAGTAGTAGGTGCGGGTGGCGCCGGTCTGGGCGAGGGCGCTGGTGGCGGAGGCGGTGGGGGTGGTGGTGATCTTGTCGCGGGCCTCTTGGAGGTAGGTGGCGACGAGGGCGTTGATGCCGTCGGGGGTGCCCGGGATCTGTGCGGTGCCGCGCAGCACGTGCTTGAGGGCATGCGCTGCCAGGGCGTTGCGCGTGGCGAAGTTCAGCCGGGGCGACTCGGCGTGGATCGCCAGGGCGAAGCCAGGCTGGTGGGTCTGCCAGTCGTCGGCGCCGCCCAGCCGGATGGGGCCCGCCCCGGCGGCCGCCGGTGAGCCGACCGCGAGGGCGTACATGGTCTCGGCCCGGCCCGGATACGTGGCCTTGTCGTAGGCGCCGCCGAAGCTGTTCACGGCCGACAGGAAGAAGCTGTGCACCTGCATGAAATCGTGCACGGTCGCCGGCTGCTTCGCTTCGGCGAAAGCCGTCGCCGCCTTGACGACCTCGGGATTGTTGCCGCCCGGCAGCTGCCGGACACCGTCGGCGTACCGCAGCAGCCCGATCTCGTCGTCCAGCTCGGTGAAGCGGTGGTCGGCCAGCCCCAGCGTGGCCCGGACGCCCGGGACCTCCGCCAGATGGCCGTCCAGGGTCACCCGCCACTTCCCTAGCGCGGTGCCGAGGTCCCGGTCGGTCGCGGTCAGCAGATCGGGCAGCCCGCCGGCGAGCCGGACCGAGTCCAGGAACGCCGGGTGCGCGTGGAAGGACGCCTTGTTCGGGCCGGTCACCTTCCACAGCGGATCGGTGGGCGTGTACACGGTTTTCTGTACGGTGAGTGCCTGCTTGAGTGCGTCCCAGGGCATGGACGGGTACCCCCTCACGGAAATCCGCCCGCCTCTGCCGGCGCCGGGCTCTCCCCTGCCCGGGCCACGGCGAACGGTCGCCAATCGGCGCGTCCCTCACCCTTTCGTGGCAAAACCGGCGTGCCAACCCACCCGTAGGGGGCGTGCGGATGCACAGGGGGCGCACGAATCGATACGGAGTGCTACCCACCGTCACCCCCGTGAGCCATATCACGCCATGCACATCGTGCCGTAACACTGCGCACGTAGACTGGGGAAGCCGCAGCCGCCCGTGGCCGGGGGACACCGCCGGGGGCGCGACGTCGTCATGCGGCGGGACGCTTGCTGAGCGACGATGGGTGTCTGGAACCTCACAAGGGTGGGCACGACCCCGGGGATGATCCGGTATGCGCCGATCGGGCGACTTCTTCTCCTCCCGCAGCACCACAGGTATTGACCGACAAAGGGAAGATCATGGAAGAGGAGCCGGCCGTGGGGCATACCCTGACTGAGGTGAACGACTCACCCGATGCGCCGTCCGAGACGTCCGGGGCCGCCGCCCCCGCGGCGGACCAGGTCCCGGTCCCGCCCCCGGTGCCGCAGGTCGACCGGATCACGGTCCCCGACGAGCTGTACGCCGAGCTGATCGCCTTCCGCCGTGACATCCACCGGCACCCCGAACTCGGTCGCCAGGAGTTCCGTACCACCGCCAAGGTCAAGGAGCGGCTCGAGGCCGCGGGGCTGAGCCCCCGGGTGCTGCCCGCCGGCACCGGCCTGATCTGCGACATCGGCCCCGACGACCCCCACCGCGGCCGCCTCGCGCTGCGCGCCGACCTGGACGCCCTGCCGGTGCCGGACACCAAGCAGGTCGACTACCGATCCACCGTCGAGGGCCGCGCCCACGCCTGCGGCCACGACGCGCACACCACGATCGTGCTGGGCGCCGGCCTGATGCTGGCCCGGCTCGCCGCCGAGGGCCGGCTGACCCGCCCGGTGCGGCTGGTGTTCCAGGCCGCCGAGGAGATCATGCCCGGCGGCGCGCTGGACGCGGTCAAGGCCGGCGTGCTGGAGGGCGTCGAGCGGATCCTCGCCGTGCACTGCGACCCCAAGGTCGAGGTCGGCCGGATCGGGCTGCGGCAGGGGCCGATCACCTCGGCCGCGGACAAGCTGAAGCTGGTGCTGGACGGCCCCGGCGGCCACAGCGCCCGCCCGCACCTGACCACCGACCTGGTGATGGCCACCGCCAAGCTCGCCACCGAGCTGCCGGCCGCGCTGTCCCGCCGGGTGGACCCGCGCTCGGGCCTGAGCATCGTGTGGGGCCGCATCCAGGCCGGGCACGCGGCGAACGTCATCCCGCAGCACGCCGAGCTGGAGGGCACGGTGCGCTGCCTGGAGCTGTCCGCCTGGCACGACGCCCCCGACCTGGTGCACGAGGTGATCGACCAGGTCGCCGCCATCTACCGGGCCAAGTGCGAGATCACGTACCAGCGCGGAGTGCCGCCGGTGGTCAACGAGGCGACCTCGGTGGAGCTGCTGCGCGACGCGATGACGTCCCGATTCGGTGCGCATGCCGTGGAGGACACCGAACAGAGTCTGGGCGGCGAGGACTTCTCGTGGTATCTGGAACGTGTCCCGGGCGCACTGGCCCGCCTCGGGGTGCGCTCGGTGGGTGACACGACGAAGAGGGATCTGCATCAGGGTGACTTCGACCTGGACGAGGGCGCCCTCGCGGTCGGTGTGGAACTGTTCACCACCGCGGCCCTGTTGTCGTAACGTACTCCCCGGTAGTTCTTCCGGCGGACGCGTCGGAAGGGCTTCCGGGTACGTTCGTCCAGGCATGCCCCACGCAGCGTGAAACCCCGGTGACGCGCGCTTCACCTGGCCGAAATGCGTCGATCCGATAACGGGTCTTCATTCGGTCTTTACCTGACATCTACGCGCGTTAAGCTCCCGTCTCAGCCAGCGCCGGACGGGGCGCTTCGACTGAAGGGGAACCCTCTTGCGCCGGGTATCCAAGATCGCTGCCGCGGGTGTGGTTTCCGCGGCCCTCGCGCTGACCGCGACCGCGTGCGGCAGCAGCTCCACGTCGAGCAGCGGTGGCAACAAGGGTGTCGGCATGGCGTACGACGTCGGCGGCCGTGGCGACCACTCCTTCAACGACTCCGCGGCCCGCGGCCTGGACAAGGCCGACAAGGAGTTCAACCTCAAGTCGAAGGAGCTCACCGCCAGCAACGGTGAGACCGAGTCCGACCGCGAGCAGCGCCTGGACTCGCTGGCCGGGGCGGGCTACAACCCCGTCATAGCCGTCGGCTTCACCTACGGCGACGCGGTGACCAAGATCGCCAAGAAGTACCCCAAGACCACCTTCGGCATCGTCGACTCCGTGGTCCAGGGCAGCAACGTGGACTCGATGACCTTCGCCACCGAGCAGAGCTCCTACCTCGCCGGTGTCGCCGCCGCCCTGAAGACCAAGAGCGGCAAGGTCGGCTTCATCGGCGGTGTGCACAACCCGCTGATCGGCACCTTCCAGGCCGGCTTCGACCAGGGCGTGAAGGACACCAAGCCGTCGGTCCAGGTCACCGACCAGTACCTGTACGAGACGGACACCAAGGGCTTCAACGACCCGACGACCGCCCAGGGCAAGGCGCAGGGCATGCTCGACCAGGGCATCGACGTGATCTACTCCGCGGCGGGCCTGTCCGGCGACGGCTCCATCCAGGCGGTGGCCGGCAAGTCCGGCGCCTGGGCGATCGGCGTCGACTCCGACCAGTACCAGGACCCGGCGCTGGCCAAGTACAAGGACCACATCCTCACGTCCGCGATCAAGAACGTGGACGTGGCCTCGTACGACCTCATCAAGTCGGTGCACGACGGCACGGCCAAGACCGGCACCAACAACTACACCCTGGCCAACGGCGGTGTGTCGCTGTCCACCACGGGCGGCTTCCTCGGCGACGTCCAGTCGCAGATCGACGCGGCCAAGCAGAAGATCGTCTCCGGCCAGATCACGGTGAAGTCCGCGCCGTGATCCGGGCCGCGTGAGCGGTGCGACAGACGCCATGACAGGGAGGCCCGCCGGGGGTCGCAGCTCCACCCCCGGCCGGGCCTCGACGACTGTCCGGTCACCGACCGTCCGACCAGGACCGTCCGGTCACCGATGGATCATCGACGAGGAGAGTGCGCCATCAACGCGTCCACGAGTCCCCCGGCGCCGGCGCCCTCCGGCGCGCCCGCCGTCGAACTGCGCGGCATCACCAAGCGGTTCCCCGGTGTCGTCGCCAACCACGACATCGACATCACCGTGCGCAGCGGCACCGTGCACGCCCTCGTGGGCGAGAACGGCGCCGGCAAGTCCACCCTGATGAAGATCCTCTACGGCATGCAGAAGCCGGACGAGGGCACCATCGCGATCAACGGGGAACAGGTCGACTTCCACGACCCGGGCGACGCCATAGCCCGCGGCATCGGCATGGTGCACCAGCACTTCATGCTCGCCGACAACCTGACCGTGCTGGAGAACGTGGTGCTGGGCAGCGAGAAGCTGCACGGCATCGGCGGCCGGGCGCGGGCCGCCATCCGCGAGATATCCGACGCGTACGGACTGGGGGTACGGCCCGACGCGCTGGTGGAGGACCTCGGCGTCGCCGACCGGCAGCGAGTGGAGATCCTCAAGGTCCTCTACCGCGGCGCCCGCATCCTCATCCTCGACGAGCCCACCGCGGTCCTGGTGCCGCAGGAGGTGGACGCCCTCTTCGACAACCTGCGGGGGCTGAAGTCCGAGGGCCTGACCGTCATCTTCATCTCGCACAAACTCGGCGAAGTCCTGTCGGTCGCCGACGAGATCACCGTCATACGCCGCGGTACCACGGTCGGCAGCGCCGACCCGCGCGGCACCACCACCAAGCAGCTCGCCGAGCTGATGGTCGGCAGCGAACTGCCCTCCCCGGAGACCCGCGAGTCCACCGTCACCACCGAGCCCCTGCTCACCGTGCAGGGGCTGCGGCTGGCCGGCACCGACGCCGACGGCATCGAGCGCATCGTGCTGGACGAGGTCGGCTTCACCATCCACAAGGGCGAAGTGCTGGGCATCGCCGGCGTCGAGGGCAACGGCCAGGCCGAACTGGTCGAGGCCATCATGGGCATGCGCCGGCCGGACGCCGGCACCGTCGTCCTCGACGGCCGGGACATCTCCCGCGCCCCCACCCGGCAGCGCCGCGAGGACGGCATCGGCTACATCCCCGAGGACCGCCACCGGCACGGCCTGCTGCTGGAGGCCCCGCTGTGGGAGAACCGGATCCTCGGCCACGTCACCGAACGCCCCAACAGCAAGGGCTTCCTGATCGATCCCGGCGCCGCCCGCCGCGACACCGAGCGGATCGTCCAGGAGTACGACGTACGCACCCCCGGCATCGAGGTCACCGCGGCCTCGCTGTCCGGCGGCAACCAGCAAAAGCTCATCGTCGGCCGGGAGATGAGCCACCTGCCCAAGCTCCTGATCGCCGCCCACCCCACCCGCGGCGTGGACGTGGGTGCCCAGGCCCAGATCTGGGACCAGATCCGCGAGGCCCGCCGCGAGGGCCTGGCCGTACTGCTGATCTCCGCGGACCTGGACGAGTTGATCGGCCTGTCCGACACCCTGCGGGTGATGTACCGCGGCCGGCTGGTCGCCGACGCCGACCCCGCCACCATCACCCCGGAGGAGCTGGGCTCGGCCATGACCGGCGCGGCCAGCGGCCACCTGGAACACGACGGTATCGAGGACCGATGAAGAAGTTCGACAAGGAGCGGGCGCTGCTCGCCATCGCCGCCCCGGTGCTGGCGGTGATCGGCGCGCTGATCGTCACCGCGCTGGTGCTGCTGGCCACCGGCAAGGAACCGTTCACCGCGTTCCACGTGATGATCAACTACGGCGACAAGACCGACAGCCAGGTCTACATCCTCAACAAGGCCACCACCTACTACCTGGCCGGCCTCGCGGTCGCGGTGGGCTTCCGGATGAACCTGTTCAACATCGGCGTGGACGGCCAGTACCGGCTGGCGGCGTTCTTCGCCGCCGCGGTCGGCGGGGCCATGTCGATCCCCGGCATCATCCAGGTCCCGCTGATCATCCTGACCGCCATGGTGGTCGGCGCGGTGTGGGCGGCGATCGCCGGCGTGCTGAAGGTCACCCGCGGGGTCAGCGAGGTGATCTCCACGATCATGCTCAACTCGATCGCGGGCATCGTCATCGGCTACTTCCTCCAGGACGGCCGGCTCGGCGTGCTGGACAAGAACGCCAACATGGTCTCCACCAAGCCCATCCCGTCCGGCAGCCACCTGTTCAACTTCTCCACCGGTGGCGGCGCGGTCGACGGCTTCATCGTGCTCGCCGTGGTGGCCGGGGTGCTCTACTGGTTCGGCCTGAACCGCACCCGCTTCGGCTTCGACCTGCGCGCGGTCGGCCGTTCCCAGTCCGCCGCCGAGGCCAGCGGCGTCAGCGTCAAGCGCATGGTGATCACCAGCATGCTGATCTCCGGCGCCCTGGCCGGCCTGGTCGGCATGCCCACCCTGCTCAACGAGTCCTACGACTACGGCACCGACTTCCCGGTCGGCATCGGCTTCACCGGCATCGCGGTCGCCCTGCTCGGCCGCAACAACCCGGTCGGCATCGCGGTCGGCGCGGTGCTGTGGGCGTTCCTCGACCGGGCCGCCAACGGCCTGGAGTTCGAGGGCTACGACCAGGAACTCGTCGGCGTCATCCAGGGCGTCATCGTGCTCGCGGTCGTCATAGCGTACGAACTCGTGCGCCGGTACGGCCTGACCCGCCAGCAGCGCCAGGTCGGCGCGGAACTCGCGGCGGCCGCCGCCCACAAGCAGGAGGTGACGGCGTGACTGCCACCGCTACCCAGACCCCGCCGCCGGCCGCGCCGCCCGCCGCCGGGCCCCGCCGCGGCCGGGGCAAACTGAGCACGCCGGTGATCCTGCTGATCGTGGCCGCCGCCATCATCGCGGTCGCCGCGGTCCGCGCCATCGCCGGCGCCAACGACGTCACCTCCTCCGGCCAGATCGCCGGCGCCCTGTCCAGCGCGGTGCCGATCGGCCTGGCGGGCCTGGCCGGCCTGTGGTCGGAGCGGGCCGGCGTGGTCAACATCGGTCTCGAAGGCATGATGATCCTCGGCACCTTCTTCGGTGCCTGGGCCGGCTGGCAGACCAACCCCTGGCTCGGCGTGCTGGCCGGCGTCATCGGCGGCGCGCTCGGCGGCCTGGTCCACGCGATCGTCACCGTCACCTTCGGGGTGGACCAGATCATCGCCGGTGTCGCCATGAACATCCTGGCCACCGGCGTGACCGCGTACCTGGCCAAGAAGCTGTTCACCGGCGCCGCGGCCGCCGCCAAGGGCGGCACCCCCAAGCAGTCCCCGCCGATGAGCGACATCAAGAAGTTCACCGTCCCGGGCCTGTCGCACTGGCTGAACACGATCGAGAAGCACCACTGGTTCCTGGTCTCCGACCTGGCCGGCATCGTCGGCGGCGTGGTCACCAACATCTCGGCGCTCACCCTGCTGGCCGTCGTGCTGTTCGCCGTCACGTTCTTCGTGCTGTGGCGCACCTCCTTCGGCCTGCGGCTGCGCTCCTGCGGCGAGAACCCCGCCGCGGCCGAGTCGCTGGGCGTGAACGTGTACACGTACAAGTACGTCGCGGTGATCATCTCCGGCGGGCTGGCCGGTCTCGGCGGCGTCTTCCTGGCCATCGGCACCCACTTCTACCTGGCCGGACAGACCGGCGGCCGCGGCTACATCGGCCTGGCCGCCATGATCTTCGGCAACTGGCGGCCGGGCGGCCTCGCCATGGGCGCGGGCCTGTTCGGTTACGCCGACAGCCTTCAGCTGCGCAACGGCGGCCCCTCGGTGCACGCCCTGCTGCTCCTGCTGGCGGTGCTGCTGGTCGCCATGGCCGCCTGGCGCTTCTACCGCGGCGCGCGCCTGCCCGCCGTGATCTCGCTCGCCTTCGCCGTGCTGCTGATCGTCTGGTACGTCACCACCGACACGGTCGCCGACGAGGTCGTGCAGGCCACCCCGTACGTCGCGACACTGCTGGTGATGGGCCTGTCCGCGCAGCGGCTGCGGATGCCCAAGGCCGACGGGTTGCCGTACCGGAAGGGGCAGGGCTCATGACGACCACCGCGGTGGACTGGGAAGGCCTGCGGGACGCCGCCCGCACGATCCGCGAGCGCGCCTACGTGCCGTACTCGCACTTCCCGGTCGGCGCCGCGGCCCTGGTCGACGACGGCCGCCTCGTCGTCGGCTGCAACGTGGAGAACGCCGCCTACGGGGTCGGGCTGTGCGCCGAGTGCGGCCTGGTCTCGGCGCTGCACGCCTCCGGCGGCGGCCGCCTGGTCGCCTTCACCTGCGTGGACCTGCGCGGCGAGGTGCTGATGCCGTGCGGTCGTTGCCGCCAGCTCCTGTGGGAGAACGGCGGGCCCGAGCTGCTGGTGGACACCGTGCGGGGGGTGCGGGCGATGCGGGAGGTGCTGCCGGACGCGTTCGGGCCGGAGGACCTGGGGCGGTAGGCGGGTCGGCGGTGTCTTCTACGGCTACGGCTACGGCTACGGCTTTGCGGCGGTACAGGCGCGGGCGCGTGCGTACCGCCGTCGCGGGGACCGGCGGCACCGACAGCGACGACAGCGGACACGGCAGCGACAACGGGCCCGACGGGCTCAGCAGGTCCGACAGGCCCGCCGGGTTGAACGGGCCCGACAGGCACGACCGAACGACAAGGGACGATTCGTGGACGCCATTTCCGTCATCCGGACCAAGCGGGACCGGGGCCGGCTCAGCGACGAGCAGATCGACTGGGTGATCGACGCGTACACGCGCGGGGCGGTCGCGGACGAGCAGATGTCCGCGCTGGCCATGGCCATCCTGCTCAACGGCATGGACCGGGCCGAGATCGCCCGGTGGACCGCGGCGATGATCGCCTCGGGGGAGCGGATGGACTTCTCCGCGCTGTCCCGTCCGACCGCCGACAAGCACTCCACGGGCGGCGTCGGCGACAAGATCACGCTGCCGCTGGCCCCGCTGGTGGCGGCCTGCGGCGCCGCGGTGCCGCAGCTGTCCGGGCGCGGTCTCGGTCACACCGGGGGGACGCTGGACAAGCTGGAGGCGATTCCCGGCTGGCGGGCGTCGCTGTCGGGCGCCGAGATGATGGCCGTGCTCGGCGAGGTCGGCGCGGTGGTGTGCGCCGCGGGCGACGGGCTGGCGCCGGCCGACAAGAAGCTCTACGCCCTGCGGGACGTCACCGGCACGGTCGAGTCCATCCCGCTGATCGCGTCCTCGATCATGTCCAAGAAGATCGCCGAGGGCACGGGGTCGCTCGTGCTGGACGTCAAGGTGGGCTCGGGCGCCTTCATGAAGTCGCTCGACGACGCCCGGGAACTGGCCGCCACCATGGTGGGCCTGGGCACCGACCACGGGGTGCGGACGGTGGCGCTGCTCACCGACATGTCCGTCCCGCTCGGCCTGACCGCGGGCAACGCCCTCGAAGTGCGGGAGTCGGTCGAGGTCCTGGCCGGCGGCGGCCCGGCGGACGTGGTGGAGCTGACCTTGGCGCTGGCCCGGGAGATGCTCGCCGCCGCCGGACTGCCCGACGCCGACCCGGCCAAGGCCCTCGCCGACGGCTCCGCGATGGACGTCTGGCGCCGCATGATCCGCGCCCAGGGCGGCGACCCCGACGCCCCGCTGCCGGTCGCCCGCGAGACCCACACCGTCCTCGCCCCCGCCTCCGGCACCCTCACCCGCCTCGACGCCTACGCCGTAGGAGTCGCCGCCTGGCGCCTGGGCGCCGGCCGCGCCCGCAAGGAGGACAGCGTCCAGCCCGGCGCCGGCGTCGTCCTGCACGCCAAGCCCGGCGACCCCGTCCAGGCGGGCACCCCCCTCCTCACCCTCCACACGGACACCCCGGAGAAGTTCGCCTCCGCGGAAGAAGCCCTCACCGACGCCTTCACCGTCTCCCCGGCCGGCACCTCCTTCACCCCGGGCCCGCTGCTGCTGGACCGGATCGCATAAGGGCGCTGTCCCGGCCGGCCCCACATATGGGGGGCGCGTTTCTTACCCGTCAGGTGAGAAACGCGCCCCCTTTTCGTACCTACTCGCGCGCCCGCCTGCGGAATGCCGTCGGCGTGGCGGCTCAGCGCGTCGGGCAAGCCGGTGGTGGTCCCGCTGTTACTTTGCGTGTCCCAGGAATCGTCCAGAAGGAATTGAACGCGCCAGGTGGCGGGCAGGAATTTCCCTGGCCGAATACCGGCGTGATCCGGTCGAGAGGACACGGACCATGCAGGACCTTTCTCGTCGTGGTGTGCTCAGGGCAACGGCGGCCGCCGGTGCGGGCGCGGTCGTCGTCCCGGGCGCTGCGGCCGCGGGCGCGCCGGTCGCGAATGCCGCGAGCAGAGGCAAGGGCGGTGCGAAATGCCCGCCCGCGCAGTTGACCGGCCGTATCGTCCGCCCCCAGGATCCGAATTACGCGAGTTCGAGCCTCGGCTGGGACGAACTCTTCGTCCACTATCCGCTGGTCATCGTTTATGTCCAGGACACCCAGGACGTGGTGAACGCCCTCACCTGGGCGCGGCAGAACGACGTGGCGCTGCGGGTGCGGAGCGGCGGGCACAGTCTCGAGGGCTGGTCGAACGTGGACAACGGCCTCGTGATCGACATCAGCGAGCTGAAGTCGGCCCGGATCGACACCGCCTCCCTCACCGCGACGGTCGGCGCCGGGCTCAACCAACTGGAGGCGGTGACCACGCTCGCGAAGCAGGACGTCGCCGTGACCACCGGCACGGAGGGCACCGTGGGCCTGTCCGGTGCGACGCTGGGCGGCGGTTTCGGCTTCCTCACCCGCTACCTCGGCATGGCCTGCGACAGCCTGATCGGGGCCGAGATCGTCGTCACGTCGGGCGCCGACTGCGCCTCCGTGCTCCATGTGGACGCCCGCAACCACGGGGACCTGCTCTGGGCACTGCGCGGGGCGGGGAACGGCAACTTCGGGATCGTCACCTCGCTCACCTACAAGGTGTCCCCGCTGAAGAGCGTCGTCTACGTCACGGCGACCTGGGACGGCCTGAGCGACCTGACCCAGATCTTCGACACATGGCAGCGCACGGCCCCGAACACCGACAACCGCCTCGGCACCCAGCTCGAGATCCACCCCGACAAGATCTTCCTGTTCGCGGTGCTCGCCGAAGGGACGCAAGGAGAGGCGCAGCGGCTGCTGGCCCCGCTCCTGTCCATCGACACGCCCGATGTCACCGTGCAGGAAGGCAACTGGGGCGACATTTACACGGGATTCCAGATCCCCACCGCCGCGGACCCCGCGAACTGGAAATTCTTCTCGCAGTTCACCAAAAAACCCTTCCCGCGGAAAGCGATCGGCATCGTCTCCTCGTTCATGCAGGACGCTCCCACGACGGACAGCAACTTCTTCACCCAGGCATTCGGCGGGGCGGTCCGAAACAGCGCACCCCGTGGCGGCACGGCGTTCCCGCACCGCGACGCTCTCTTCTACTCCGAGCCCGGCGCCGGCTGGGGAACGCGCGGAGTTCCGGGCAGCGGCGACGCGATCACCCCGATCGCCCAGGCCTGGATCGCCGAATTCAGCCAGGCCCTGCGGCCGTACGTGAACGGCGCCTACGTCAACGTGCCGAACATCGGGATGCAGGAGTGGGAAACCGCGTACTGGGGACGCAACGTCGACCGGCTGCGCCAGGTCAAGGCGAAGTACGACCCCTACAACGTCTTCCAGTACGAGCAGAGCATCCCGCCGGCGTCATAGCCGGTCAGGAACGCGTTGCGCCGGGCCGGGAACCGCCGGCCCGGCGCAGTGCGGGCCAGGCGGCCAGGGCCAGGGCCGCGAGGGAGAGGACTGCGGTCAGGGTCCAGCCGTGGGCGTGGTAGCCGGCGGCGCCGATGGTGCCGCCGAGGCTGTTGCCGACGTAATAGGCGGTCAGGTAGAGGGCGGAGGCCTGGGCGCGGCCGGTGGTGGCGGTGCGGCCGACCGCGCCGGAGGCGATCGAGTGCCCGGTGAAGAAGCCCGCGGTGACCAGGACCAGGCCGAGCAGGATCAGGGGGAGGGGCGCCGCGAGGGTCAGCAGGAGCCCGGCCGCGCACAGCAGCAGGGCCACCGCGAAGGCGCCGCGCCGCCCGGCCCGGGCCAGCAGCGCGCCCGAGGACGCCGAGGTGGCCGTCCCCACCAGGTAGACCAGGAAGATCGCGCCCACCGCGGTCTGCGACAGGTGGTACGGCGCCGCCGTGAGCCGGTAGCCCAGCACCGTGTAGACCGCGCCGAAGACGGACATGAACAGCAGCCCCACCACGTACAGCCGGCGCAACCGCACGTCCCGGACGTGACCGGTGGCCGTACGCCACAGCGCCGCCGGATGCACCGGGCCGGGCGTGAAGGCGCGTGCCCTCGGCACCAGGGCGCGGAAGGTGACCGCGCAGGCCAGCGCCGACAGGCCGACCACCCCCACCGCGACCCGCCAGCCGTACGCCTGGGCCAGCACCCCGCCCGCGACCCGCGAACTCATGCCGCCGATCGAATTGCCGGCCACGTACAGCCCCACCGCCGACGGGATCGCCGAGGGGTGCAACTCCTCCGAGAGGTACGCCATGGCGGTCGCGGGCAGCCCCGCCAGCGCCACCCCCTGAACGGCCCTCAGCACGACCAGCGAGGTCAGGTCCGGCGCGAAGGGCACGGCCAGCGCCAGCAGCGAAGCGGCGAACACGGACACCGTCATCACCGCCGTCCGCCCGTACTTCTCGCTCAGCGCGCTCGCCGGCAGCAGCGCGACGGCCAGCGCCGCTGTCGTCGCGGACACGGTGAGGCTCGCCTGGGCCGGCGACAGCCGCAGGTCCGCCGAGAGCGCGGGCAGCAGCGCCTGCGTCGAGTACAACAGCGCGAAGGTGGCCAGCCCCGCGGCGAACAGCGCGAGATTCGCCCGCCGGTACTCCCGCGTGCCGGCCCGCAGCAGGTCGCCTGCGGGGGGCGCTTCGGGGAATGCCTCGGGGGCTGCGGGCGAGCCTGCGGCTTCCTGGGCCGGCCCGGCGGCCGGCCCGCGACGGACCGATGTCATGCCACGACGCTAGGCCGCGCGGCTTTCATGCGTCCAATGCGCGGAAGAGGGAGGATTGATACGTGAGCGCATGAATGCTGGTGAAGGAGGCCCTTCTCGATGGACGAGCGGCACGAAGAATTGCGGGAGAGCAGGGGTACGGGCGGGCGTGAGGGCGCGGGCGTGGGTGCGAGTGGGGGGCCGGACATCGGCCCGGGCTTGCCGTCGGACGTGGGCCCGGAAGCGGGCTCGGACACGCGCAGGGGCGCGGGCGGTGCCGGCGCAGCCCCCGCCCCCGGCCCGGGGGACGGCCCGGACACCTTCCCCGACCCGGGCGCGGTCGCCGGGCTCGGGGTGGGCGCGGGAGCCGGGTGGGGCGCCGTACTCGCGCCGCGCCTCGCGCAGTTCGCCGCCGTGGCCCGGCACGAGCATGTGACGCGGGCCGCTCAGGAATTGGGGATGCCGCAGCCCACGCTCAGCCGGGCGATGGCGCGGCTGGAGGCAGACCTCGGGGTCGCGCTGTTCGCCCGGCACGGGCGGGCGGTGCGGCTGACTCCGGCCGGGCTGACCTTCCGCCGGGCGGCCGAACGGGCACTGGCCGAGGTGGAACGGGCCGCCGAGGCCGTACGGGAGGACGCCGATCCGGAGAGCGGCCGGGTCGCGTTCGGCTTCCTGCACACGCTCGGCGCCGAGACCGTACCCGCCCTGCTGCGGGCCTTCCGGGCCGCCCACCCCCGGGTCCGCTTTCAGCTCGTGCAGACCTACGGCGAGGCCATGCTCGAACAGTTGCGGGCCGGCGAGCTGGACCTGTGCCTGACCTCGCCCCTGCCGCAGCAGCCCGGGGTGGCGGTGCGCAAGCTGGACGAGCAGCGGCTGCGGCTGGTGGTCCCGGCCGGCCACCCCCTCGCCCACCGCAAACGCGTCCGCCTCGCCGAAGCCGCCGCCGACCTCTTCGTCACCCTCGAACCCGGCTACGGGCTGCGCCGCATCACCGACGACCTGTGCGCCGAGGCCGGCTTCACCCCGCGTATCGCCTTCGAGGGCGAGGAGGCCGAGACCCTGCGCGGCCTGGTCGCCGCCGGCCTCGGCGTCGCCCTCCTGCCCCCACCCGCCGTCCCCCGCCCCGGCGTCACCGAACTCGACGTCATCGCCCCCCGCGCCGTCCGCCACATCGGCCTCGCCTGGCTCGACACCCCCTCCACCACCCCACCGGTCACCGCCTTCCGCGACTTCCTCCTCACCCGCAAGGACCGCCTCCTCCAGCGCTGACCCCGAGGCGAGCTCGGCCCGCATCACACCGGAAGCCTCGTCCGTATGCTTCGGCCATGAAGCTCTTCCGGCCTCGCGCCACCAACAGGGCCGGGCAGACGGCGAATTCGCCCCTGGACACGCCACTGAACCTGCTTCGCGCCGGGCGCTTCGCCGAGGCGGAGGCGGAGGCGCGCGCTGTGGCGGCGTCCCGCCACTGGGTGCACAACGACGCATACGCGCCAGTGGCGCTGGAGCTGGCCGCTATGGCCGTCGAGGCCCAGGGCCGCCATACCGAGGCTGCCGCCGAGTACGACGCGCTATTGCCGGTCTTCGGCCGGGCCTTCGGCGCCGAACACCTGCGGACGCTGGAACTGCGCTCGAACCGTGCGCAGACACTGGCCGGGCTCGGCCGGCATGCCGAAGGCGAGGCGGAGTTCGCGGCCGTCGCCCGGGCCGCAAGCCGCGGCACAGGGCCGCGGACCGCGCGCCTGGTGGCAGCGGCCCGCAACGGACTGGTCTTCGCTCTCAACGGCCAGGGCCGGTACTCGGAGGCGGAGGCGCTCGCCGGCGAATCCCTGGCGGCCTATCGCGAAGACGACCAGTTCAGCCTGGTCCTGCGGGTCAACCTGGCCCGCAGCCTCAGCGGGCAGGGCCGCCACGAAGAGGCGCTCGCCGAGGCGGAACGGGCCGACACCCTGTGGCACAGCCTGCCCGAGGCCGACCGCCGCCTGCAGACCGGCGCGGTCGAACTGGCCCTGGCCACGGCTCTGCTGGGCCTGGGCCGCACCACCGAGGCCCGCGCCCGGGCCACGACCGCCCACGACGCCTGCGTGGCCACCTTCGGCCCTGACCACCGCCGTACGGTCGAGGCCCGGGAGTTGCCGGCCCGCGTCGACGGCGCGTGATCGGATTCACCGTGTTGAGCCGGGCACGGCCCTGGGCGTCGTTCTTACGACGGCGCGAGCGGCAGGCCCGGGCGTAGCTCGACGGTATCGACGGCGCGTGAACGGGTTACCGTGCCGAGCCGCAGGTCCGGCCGCCGATACCCGCGAGCCGCTGCCACAGAAGCACGGCCGGCCCGCGGCTCACTCCTCCCGGCCCGCCTGTGCCACGTCGATGCTCACGTGGCGGGCGCGGCGGCCCGCGGGGGTGAGGCGGGAGAGGAGGGGCCAGCGGGGGAGGGTCAGGTAGGTGACCTGGGCGCGGGCGCGCAGGATCGTACCGGTGGCCCGGCGGAGGGCGGTCACGGAGGTGGCCGGTGGGTCCTGGACGAGGGTGTGGTGGACCGGGCGGAGGGGGTCGGCGGCGGAGTGCGGGTGGTGGTCGGGGAGGGGCTGGTCGGGGCGGTCGCAGTCGAGGATCCAGCCGTTGCCGTACGCCGCGGACGGGCGGTTCGGGCGGACGTCGCCCGCGTTCCGTAGGGCGGCCAGGACCTCGTCGGGGGCTGCGTCGGTGACGGCGTACACGGATACGTACAAGGTGGCGCGCAGGGCGTACGGTTCGTGCTCCGGCGCGCCGTACGGGAAGATCCGTGGCTCGAAGCGGCGCGGGCGCACCGCCAGGTCCTCGACGACCGTGAGGGCGATCCGGGCGCCCGGGATCGGGGCGACGGCTTGAGCGAGGCGGGCCCGGAAGTCGGCCTCCGCCGCCTGGCGCAGTCGGCGGGTCCGGCGGGAACGGGCGATCAGGCGCAGCCGTACGCCGGACGGGATTCCGCTCACCAGCGCCCCCGCGGCGGCCCGTATCCCGATCAGGCACCAGGCCAGCAGCGCGGTCAGGCCCCGGCGGGCGATCCCGGCCGCCCGGCGCGGGTTCTTCGCCACGGGCACCTCCGTCGCTCACCCTGCCAGCTCCGCCGGGCGGCCGCCAGCACGCCGTGCCCAGGCCGTACGGAAAGCCGTAGGGAAAGGGCCGCACTCAATGACGCGGCCCCCAGAAGAATCAGTGCCGCAGCGAGCGCCCGAACCCGGCGGCCAGCGGCATTTTCAGGCCCAGCGGCGGGGGCGCCGCCAGGGCGTCGGCGACGGGGCGGGCGAAGGGGCGGTCCAGGAGGGAGCCGAGGACGAAGTCCGCGGTGAGGGCGAAGACTTCCGCGCGGTGCTGGTGCAGCCCGTGCCCGTCGGAGTGGACCTCGAAGCGGCACACGTCGCGGTTGGCCTTCTTGGCGCGTTCGGCCAGCCGGTAGGACAGGTCGGGGTCGGTGCTGTCGTCGTCGGTGCCGTGCACCAGCAGCACGCGGCGGCCGGCCAGTTGCCGTACCGGCTCGGGCTCGGGCCCGCCGGGCAGCCACGGGGCGAGTGCCACAACGGAGTTGACCGCGGGATGCCCGGCCGCGTGCAGTGCGGCCCGCGCGCCCATGTCCATGCCGACCAGGCACACCGGCACGTCACCGTAGCGGCGTACCGCCTCGCTCACCGCCCAGTCGGCGTCCTCGGCGGGGTGCGCGTGCCCGCCGTTCCAGCCGCGGAAGCGGTAGTGGACGACGTGCGCGGCCACCCCGTCGGCCAGCCCCTCACGCACCAGGTGCCGGGCCAGCGGCCACATCACGGCCGCGGCCATGGGGGAGCGGCGGCGGGTGCTGAGCGCGTCGCCGCCCGGCAGCGCGAGCACGACGGCGCGTACGGTCGCGCGAGCGTCGTGCTCGCGCTGCCGGGAGGTGTGCAGAGTCGCCGACATGAGCCCGGGCGCGACGGCGCGCCCCAGCCGAGCGCCGCGCGCCGGTAAAGCCTGCGATGCCATGGCGCAACCATGGCAGAAGACGGGGTGTGCTCTGTATGGCCGTGCGGAAAATTGTTGGGTCTTCTGCGATATCTACGCGCGTAGGCGCTACGGTGGGCGGTATGAACACCCCGAATCCGTCCCATCCGCCGCTCCCGCCCCTGCCGCCTCTTCCCACGTCCGAGCAGATCCGGCGGGCTCCCAAGGTGCTGCTGCACGACCACCTGGACGGCGGGCTGCGCCCGGGCACCATTGTCGACCTCGCGCGCGCCGGTGGCTACACCGCCTTGCCGGAAACCGATCCGGACAAGCTGGGCGCCTGGTTCCGGGAGGCGGCCGACTCCGGTTCGCTGGAGCGGTATCTGGAGACGTTCGCGCACACCTGCGCGGTGATGCAGACCCGCGAGGCGCTGGTGCGGGTGGCCGCGGAGTGCGCCGAGGACCTGGCGGCCGACGGGGTGGTCTACGCCGAGGTCCGTTACGCGCCGGAGCAGCACCTGGAGGGCGGGCTGACCCTGGAACAGGTGGTCGAGGCGGTCAACGAGGGCTTCCGGCTGGGCGAACGGCGGGCCAAGGAGGACGGGAACCGGATCCGGGTGGGGGCGCTGCTGACCGCGATGCGGCACGCGGCCCGCTCGCTGGAGATCGCCGAACTCGCCAACCGCTACCGGGACCTGGGCGTGGTCGGCTTCGACATCGCGGGCGCGGAGGCGGGTTATCCGCCCACCCGGCACCTGGACGCCTTCGAATATCTCAAGCGCGAGAACAACCACTTCACCATTCACGCCGGCGAGGCGTTCGGGCTGCCGTCGATCTGGCAGGCGCTCCAGTGGTGCGGCGCGGACCGGCTCGGCCACGGGGTGCGGATCATCGACGACATCCACACCGGGGAGGACGGTTCGGTACGGCTGGGCCGGCTGGCGGCGTACGTACGGGACAAGCGGGTGCCGCTGGAGATGTGCCCGACGTCCAACCTGCAGACCGGTGCCGCGACGTCCTACCGGGAGCACCCGATCGGGCTGCTGCGCCGGCTCCACTTCAGGGTCACGGTGAACACCGACAACCGTCTGATGTCCGGCACCGGGATGAGCCGGGAGTTCGAGCACCTGGTGACGGCGTTCGGCTACACGCTCGACGACATGCAGTGGTTCACCGTCAATGCCATGAAGTCGGCCTTCATCCCATTTGACGAACGTCTGGCGATGATCAATGAGGTGATCAAGCCGGGGTACGCCGAACTGAAGGCGGAGTGGCTGTTCCGGGCCGAGTCGGCCGCACCCCCGGTGGCCAGCGATTCCGTCCGGCAGGGCGGCTGAGCCGGGGGCGCGGCGGGCGGCGCCCGGGCGGAAGGGGGCGCACGCGCGGGACGCCACGCCGCTTGCACGTTGCGTGACTGCATGACTACGTTCCGACACCATGCGAACGCGAACCAAGAAGACCCTGACCACCACCGCTCTCGGGCTCGCCGCCGTCGCCGCCGCGGCCGGTTCCGCCTCGGCCGCCACCCCGGCGCAGGCCGGCCTGCTCGGCTCGCTGCCGGTCGGCTCCGCCGCCAACCTCGTGCCGGGCGCGGCCCCCACCGCCGCCGGCGCCCAGACCGCCCTGGCCAACAGCACCTCCGCCCTCCCCACCAACGGCCTGCTCCCCTCCGGCAACCACCTCACCGGCACCCAGGTCGCCCCGGTCACCGGCCTCCTCGGCGGCCTCCCCGCCGGCACGGGCGTCCTGGGCTGACACCTCGCTGTGCCCGTCGAGCCCCTAGCCCACCCGGGCGGGGCTGGCCGGGTCGGTGAGCGGAGCCGCGTTCTCCTGCCCGTGCGGTACAGCGGCGGGGGGCGCGGTTTCGCGCCGCCGGAGGCGGCGGCGGGCGGCGGGGACGATCAGGAGGTGGGCCAGAGCGACGCCCACCGTGTTGAGCAGCAGCGCGTCCACGTCGAAGAGCTGGCCCGGCACCAGGGTCTGGGCGAACTCCACGGACAGCGAGATCATCAGGGCCGCGAAGACGGTCCGTACGAACGAGGCGACCGCGGACGTACGGACCCGGCCGCCGGCCAGCGGGAGCAGCACGCCCAGCGGTGCGAGCAGGGCCAGGCCCTCGGTGATCCGCCGGCTCGCCTCCAGCGGGCCCATCCGCAGGTCGGCCCTGATCGTGCTCAGCGGGCTCAGATTCGGCGCCGGCACCCATGGGACGTAATGCGGGCGGAGCATCAGCCACGCTACGAACGCCAGGTACGCCGCGGTGAGCAGCACCCCTACCGCGCGCACCTTCGCCAACGATGCTCCTGGCCGCACACCCTTGAGGACGAGGCGGTCCGCCCTCCGGTTCCGCTTTCGGGCGTTCGGTTGTTCGGCACCGCCGGCCCGCGCCGTCCCGCTTCCCGCCGTCGCGGCGGGGTGAGGGGGGCGAACCCCCCTCACCCCCCTCACCCTCACTTGGCCGGCGTGCCCGCCGAGTCCGCGGCCTCCGGGCGGGTGCGCAGGTCGGACGTGCAGGAGTAGGTGCGGGGCTTGGAGCCGGGGGTGGCGCCGCCGAGGGTGAGGGTGGGGGCGGGGGTGGTGGCCGGGGAGGGCGGGTCGGTGAGGGTGCAGACGATCTGGGCCAGGGCGAAGGAGGGGAGCTCGTCCAGGTCCTGGTTGAGGCGCAGGGTGCCGGGCGGGTCGCCCTTCCAGGCGGGGACGAATTCGAGGGTGCCGGGCACCGCGCTGACGAAGCCGGCGGTCGTCTCCTCGGGGAGCAGGCTGCGCTGGAGCTGGGCCAGCAGCGAGCGCGCGCTCGCGTCGGCCGGGACCAGCCGCCGTACGGGCGCGATCTGCATCCCGCACACCAGGTAGACCTGCCGCAGCACCGTGTCCGGGCCGGGCGTCGGGTTCGTCCGCGGCACCGCGCACGCCTCGCGGGAAGGCGCCGGACCGGCGTCGACCGGCACCGAGGTGGACCTGATGCCGCAGCCGGTCAGCAGGCCCCCGGCCACGGCGAGCACCGCCGCCGTACGCGCTGCCGTACCCCCGAACACGCGCGACGTCCTCACTGCGGGTCCTCCGGGGCGGTGGTGCGGGGGCGGCGGGGCAGGCGCAGCGTGAAGACCGCGCCGCCGTGCGGGGCGTTGCCCGCGGTGATGCCGCCGCCGTGGATGTGGGCGTTCTCCAGGGCGATGGACAGGCCCAGGCCGCTGCCCTCGGAGCGGGCCCGGGAGGCGTCGGCCTTGTAGAAGCGGTCGAAGACGTGCGGCAGGACGTCCTCGGGGATGCCCGGCCCGTGGTCGGTGACCGCGATCACGATCTCGCCGTCGTCCCCGCCCTCCGCCTCGCCGTCGTCCCCGCCCTCCGCGCGCAGCGTGACCTCGACCGGCGAGCCGCCGTGCTTGAGCGCGTTGCCGATCAGGTTCGCCATGATCACGTCCAGCCTGCGCGGGTCGAGAGTGGCCAGCACCCCGCGCGGCGCGTCCAGCTCCACCGAGTCCAGCCAGGCCCGCGCGTCCATGCAGGCGATCAGCATGTCGGCGACGTCCACCTCGTCCACCCGCAGCTTCGCGGTACCCGCGTCGAACCGGGTGACCTCCATCAGCGTCTCCACCAGTTCGTTCAGCCGCCGGGTCTCGCTGACCACCAGCCGCACCGCGGGCGCGATCATCGGGTCGAGCGCCTCGGCCTCGTCCTCCAGTACGTCGGTCACCGCGGTGATCGCGGTCAGCGGCGTGCGCAACTCGTGGGACATGTCCGCGACGAACCGGCGGCTGGCCGCCTCCCGGGCACTCAGCTCCGCGACCCGGTTCTCCAGCGCCTCTGCCGCGTTGTTGAACGTCCGCGACATCTCCGCCAGCTCGTCCGTGCCCGTCACCTTCAGCCGGGTGTCCAGGTGCCCCTCGCCCAGCCGCTGCGCGGCCTCGCCGAGCCGCCGCACCGGCCGCAGCACCGCCGAGCCGGCCGCCTGCGCCAGCAGCGCCGCCCCGATCAGCGCCAGCAGTGTGGCGATGCCCAGGGACCAGGCCAGCGAATTGAGATCCTTCCGCTCGGCGTCCAGCGACTTGAGCATGTACCCGGTCGGCCCGTCCCCGTTGATCCGCGCCCCGGCCACCAGGTACGGGTGCCCCTGCAGGGATATCCGCTCCCAGTGCAGGTGATAGGCGTGGTCCTCCTTGTGCACGATGTTGACCACTTTCTGCAGCGACGCGGGCACGTCGCTCATCGTGAACACGTCCTGGTCCGACACCTCCGCGCAGGGCGAACCGTCCGGCGCGGTGGCCAGCAGCACCACCTGGTACGTGCCCGGGCCGCCGATCTGCCGCGCCGCGTCCCCCAGCGACTGGCACGTCGGGTTGACCGGCAGCGACGCGGCATTGCGCTGCAAGGAGTCGCGGAAGTCGTTCAGCGCGCTGTTCTGCGCCCGGGTCAGCACCGCGTCGCGATTGAGCCAGTACGCGATCCCCGACACCGACACCGCGGCGGTCAGGGCCACCGCCGCGAACACCGCGACCAGCCGCAGGCGGAGCGAGGTCCAGCGCAGCAGCCCCGCCAGCCGGCCGGCACGGTTCACTGCGGCGTGTCCAGGCGGTACCCGACGCCGCGCACGGTACGGATCAGGGTCGGCGACGAGGGCACGTCCTCGATCTTCGCCCGCAGCCGCTGCACACACGCGTCCACCAGCCGGGAGTCACCGAGGTAGTCGTGCTCCCACACCAGCCGCAGCAACTGCTGCCGGGACAGCGCCTGGCCCGGCCGCCGGCTCAGCTCCAGCAGCAGCCGCAGCTCGGTCGGGGTGAGCTGGAGGTCCTGCCCGTCCTTGGTCACGGTCATGGCGCTGCGGTCGATGACGATCGAGCCGAACGCCGCCGAGTCGGTCGAGTCCCGCTCGCCACGCCGCAGCACCGCGCGGATCCGCGCGTCCAGCACCCGCGGCTGCACCGGCTTGATCACGTAGTCGTCGGCGCCCGACTCCAGGCCCACCACCACGTCGATGTCGTCGCTGCGCGCGGTGAGCAGGATGATCGGGAGCTGGTCGGTACGCCGGATGCGCCGGCACACCTCGAAGCCGTCGATGCCCGGCAGCATGACGTCCAGCACGATCAGATCCGGCCGCTGCTCCTTCAGCAGCCGCAGGCCCTCCTCGCCCGTCGCCGCGGACACCACACGGTGACCCTGGCGGGACAGGCCGAGTTCGAGCCCGGTACGGATCGCGTCGTCGTCCTCGATAAGCAACAGGAAAGGCACGCCGGACATTGTGACCTACCCCGGGTGGCCGAAAGAAGCACGGGGAGGGTACGGGACGGCGTACCGCCTCCGGCGCCGCGAGCCCCCCCGCGTACCGACGCCGTACCAGCGGTCCCCCGGCCCATGCGCTGTGACGGGCCTGTGACATTCGGCGGACAGCGTCATGAAACTGGTCCGGCAGTCTTATGGCCATCGAAAGAAACAAGGACAGAACGTCAGGGCGAGGTCGCACGGACACTGCGACGCCGGGGATCTCGCCGCGGTTCCACCGACGGGGGCGCGAGATGAACGCACTGCACAGCACCACCACCGCCGCAGTCACGCCCGCACGCGCCGGCGCCGCTCACCAGCCGCGCACGCGGACCGTCACCAGGACCTCCGAGACGTCCGGTGCCGCGAACGGACGGGGGTACGTCCGCGGCACCGGCCGGACCCACCCGACCACGCACCCGACCACGCACCAGGGTGCCGCCGCCCGCCAGTGGCCGGCCCACATAGCACCGGTCGCGGACGGCGCGGACGGCGTCACCGCGCCGGAAGGCGCCGCGAGCGAGCGGGTGCCCGCGCAGCGCACCGCCGCGCAGGCCGCGGAGGCGGAGGCCGCCTTCACCGCCTACGTGCAGGAGCGCCGCGCCTCCCTCTACGCCACCGCCTACCACCTCACCGGCGACCGGTTCGCCGCCGAGGACCTGCTGCAGAGCGCCCTGTTCTCGACCTACCGCGCGTGGGACCGGATCAGCGACAAGGCCGCCGTCGGCGGCTACCTGCGGCGCACCATGACCAATCTGCACATCAGCGCCTGGCGCCGGCGCAAGCTCAGCGAGTACCCGACCGAGGAGCTGCCCGAGACGGTCGGCGACACCGACGAGATGGGCGGCACCGAGCTGCGCGCCGTGCTCTGGCAGGCGCTGGCCCGGCTGCCCGAACAGCAGCGCACCATGCTCGTGCTGCGCTACTACGAGGGCCGCACCGACCCGGAGATCGCCGAGATCCTGGGCATCAGCGTCGGCACCGTCAAGAGCAGCATCTGGCGTTCGCTGCGCCGCCTGCGCGACGACCAGGCCCTGAGCTTCGGCCGCGACCAGGAGGACGCGTTCGGCGAACTCGTCGCCTGAACCGGCCCGTCAAGACGCCCTCCCGGCCGCCTGCCGGGGAGGAACGGGGGAAACAACGGGGAACGGGGACCACGGGGGACCCCACGGGGGAAAACGGGGCCGGACGGCGTTGGGGGACGCCGTCCGGCCCGTATCCGTTCTGCGCCGGCATTCTCGTACGAGGTCTCGTTCGGGATCTCGTACGGCTCCGGCGTACGGTCACGCCTGGACCGGAACCCGGACGCCTGCGGCGGCGATACGGCGCTCCGCCTCCGGCCGGTCGCAGGGGTGGCAGCCCAGCGCCACCTGCCGGGCCACGATGGAGCGCTCGGCCCGCATCAGGTGCCAGCCGCGGCGGACCAGGAAGGCCGGCGACTTGCGGCCCTCGCGCAGGTCGCGCAGGAAACGGCGGCGGGCCGTGGTCGACGGCCGCCCGCGCAGGCACAGCGCGTCCGCCAGCAGCCCCAGCTCCCGGCACCGTTCGGTGATCTCCGCGGCGAAGATGCCCTCCGCCACGAACAGCCGCGCGCCGCCCAGGTCCAGCCGGGCCGTGTCGGTGGCCGCGCTGGCGGCGAGGTCGTACACGGGCGTCCGCGTCGTCCCCCGCGCGCACAGTTCGGCGACGGCCGCCACCGCGGCGCTCGCGTTCCACGACCCCGGCGCGTCCCAGTCCACGGCCCCGCCCGGCAGCCGCGGCAGCTCCGGGTCGTCGCCGTCCTTGTAGAAGTCGTCCAGCACCAGGACGGGCAGCCCGGTCCGGGCGGCGAGCGAGGACTTGCCGGAACCGGACGGACCGGACAGCAGGATCACGCGGGCGTACGGCGCCGTACAGGCGTCCGGGTGGGACTCCCCGTGCGCTGCGTTGAGAGAGGGTGAACTCACGGACAACCATTCTCCCGCAACCCCGCCCGGGCGATCCCGCCGGAGTGCGGGAACTACGGAATGCGTCCGTCTGGTCACACTGCGGTACGCTGCGGCGGGTAAGTCCGCGGCAGCCGGCCCCTGTCCGGCGCCCGTAAGCCTCCGACCGGGACCGTGCCCATGCCTTCGCTCCGTACCGCGCTCGCCCTGACCCTGACCGCCGCCGCGTCCGTCGTCGCCCCCGCGGCCGTCGCCGCGGCGGCCACCCCCGTCCCCCTCGCCGACGCGCTCCCCGCCGACTCCGTCGCCGACGCCCTCCCCACCCAGTACGTCCTCGGGGCCCTCGGCTCCGCCACGGCCGGCGGTGTCGGGCCCGTCAAGCACCTCACCCTCGATCCGCTCTCCGGCACCGGCACCGATCCCCTCGACAACGCGGTGGGCACGCAGGTCGCCGATTTCCGGCCGGTCTCCACGGCGGGCGTTACGGCCCCCCTGACGGGGGGCGGTTCCCTCTCCACCTTGCCCGTGGCGGGGCCGCTGACCGCGCTCCTGCCGGGCTGACCCGAGCCCTGGAGCGGGGCGCGCCCCGGAGTACCCAGGGGCGCGGGGCTGTGTCTGATGTGCGGCTGGCGCCGCGTGGGCGCGAGCAACCGGCCACCGCCGGAGGATCCGGCGACCACCGCAACCACCCCTCCCCACGGCAACGGCTCCCCCGTGCGAACCCACCGCACAAGGGAGCCGTACGAAGAAGAAGCCGAGCTACACGCCGATCGGGTGCCAGACCGTCTTCGTCTCGAGCCACGCCGTCAACCGCTCCACCCCGGGATCCGCCTGCCAGTCCTCCGGGCCGGCCGCCGAGGGCCTGCGCACGCGCTTCAGGTTCTCGGCCGCGGAGATCTCCAGCTCGCGCGCCAGCTCGGCGTCCGCGCCGGTCAGGTCGAGCCCGTTGACGTCGAGGTGAGCGGCAAGAGGCGCACCCAATTCCGCGGTGAACCCGGAAAGCACGTTGACGACGCCTGCGGGCACGTCGGAGGTGGCCAGGACCTCGCTCAGGGAAAGAGCGGGAAGCGGCGCCCGCTGCGAGGCGACGACGACAGCCGTGTTGCCGGTGGCGATCACCGGGGCCACGACGGAGACCAGGCCGAGCAGCGAGGACTCCTGGGGGGCGAGGACGGCGACCACGCCGGTCGGCTCGGGCGTGGACAGGTTGAAGAAGGGTCCGGCCACGGGATTCGCACCGCCCACCACCTGGGCGATCTTGTCCGTCCAGCCCGCGTACCAGACCCAGCGGTCGACGGCCGCGTCCACCACGGCCGCCGCCTCGTCCGGCGTCAGCCCCTCCGCGTCGGCGACCTCGCGGGCGAACTGCTCGCGCCGCCCCTCCAGCATCTCCGCGACGCGGTACAGCACCTGACCGCGGTTGTACGCGGTCGCGCCCGACCAGCCGGGCACGGCCTTGCGCGCGGCGACCACCGCGTCCCGGGCGTCCTTGCGGGAGGCCTGCGGCGCGTTGGCCAGCCACTTGTCCGTGGAGTCGGTCACCTCGTACACCCGGCCGCTCTCGGAGCGGGGGAACTTCCCCCCGACGTACAGCTTGTAGGTCTTGAACACGCTCAGCCGCGTCGGCGCCGCGGCGACGGGTGTCTCCACGACCGCGTCGGCCTGCTCCGCGTCCTCGGCCCGGGCGGCCTTCCCGCCCCGCTTCTCCTGCTTGCTGGACTTATCAGACATCGAGGTACGCCTCCAGGCCGTGCCGGCCGCCCTCCCGGCCGTAACCGGACTCCTTGTAGCCGCCGAACGGCGAGGTCGGGTCGAACTGGTTGAACGTGTTGGCCCACACCACCCCGGCCCGCAGCTTGTTCGCCACGGACAGGATCCGCGAACCCTTCTCCGTCCAGATGCCGGCCGACAGCCCGTACGGGGTGTTGTTCGCCTTCTCCACCGCCTCCGCGGGGGTGCGGAAGGTCAGTACGGACAGCACCGGGCCGAAGATCTCCTCGCGGGCGATCCTGTGCGCCTGGCTGACCCCGGTGAACAGGGTGGGCGCGAACCAGTAGCCGGACGAGGGCAGTTCGCAGGCCGGCGCCCAGCGTTCGGCGCCCTCGGCCTCGCCCGCCGCCGCCAGCTCGGTGATCCTCGCGAGCTGCTCGGGGGAGTTGATCGCGCCGATGTCGGTGTTCTTGTCCAGCGGGTCGCCGACCCGCAGCGTGCTCATCCGGCGCTTGAGCGCGTCCAGCAGCTCGTCCTGGATCGACTCCTGGACCAGCAGGCGGGAGCCGGCGGAGCACACGTGGCCCTGGTTGAAGAAGATGCCCTTGACGACGCCCTCGACGGCCTGGTCGATCGGGGCGTCGTCGAAGACGATGTTCGCCGCCTTGCCGCCGAGTTCGAGGGTGACCTTCTTGCGGGTGCCGGCCACCGCGCGGGCGATGGACCGGCCGACCTCGGTGGAGCCGGTGAACGCGACCTTGTCCACGTCCTCGTGCGCCACCAGCGCCGCGCCCGCGTCGCCGTAGCCGGGCAGGATGTTGACCACGCCGCGGGGCAGGCCGGCCTGGCGGCACACGTCCGCGAAGAACAGCGCGGACAGCGGGGTGGTCTCGGCGGGCTTGAGCACCACCGTGTTGCCGGTGGCCAGCGCCGGGGCGACCTTCCAGGCCAGCATCAGCAGCGGGAAGTTCCACGGGATGACCTGGCCGGCCACGCCCAGCGGCTTCGGGTCGGGCCCGCTCGTGCCTGACATCGGGCTCCGCCCGGTGACCGCGTACTTCAGCTTGTCCGCCCAGCCGGCGTAGTAGAAGAAGTGCGCGGCGACCGTCGGCAGGTCGAAGTCGCGGGTCTCGCGGATCGGCTTGCCGTTGTCCAGCGATTCCAGGACGGCCAGCTCGCGGGACCGCTCCTGGAGGATGCGGGCGATCCGGAACAGGTACTTCCCGCGTTCGGCGCCGGGCAGCGCGGACCAGGTGGCGAACGCGCGGCGGGCGGCCTTGACCGCGCGGTCCACGTCCCGCTCGCCGGCCCGGGCGACCTCGGCCAGCACCTCCTCCGAGGAGGGGGAGACCGACTTGAAGACCCGGCCGTCGGCGGACTCGGTGAACTCGCCGTCGATGAACAGACCGTAGGAAGGGGCGATGTCGACGATCGCGCGGGACTCGGGCGCGGGTGCGTAGGCGAATGCCATGATCAGTCCACCGTGACGTAGTCGGGGCCGGAGTAGCGGCCGGTGGCGAGCTTCTGCCGCTGCATCAGCAGGTCGTTGAGCAGGCTGGAGGCGCCGAAGCGGAACCACTGCGGGGACAGCCAGTCCTCGCCGGCCGTCTCGTTGACCAGCACCAGGTACTTCACGGCGTCCTTCGCGGTACGGATGCCGCCGGCCGGCTTGACTCCGACCTGCACGCCGGTCATCCGGCGGAAGTCGCGCACCGCCTCCAGCATCAGCAGGGTGCCCGCCGGGGTCGCGTTGACCGCGACCTTGCCGGTGGAGGTCTTGATGAAGTCCGCGCCGGCCAGCATCGCCAGCCACGAGCAGCGGCGGATGTTGTCGTACGTGGCCAGCTCGCCGTTCTCGAAGATCACCTTGAGGTGGGCGCGGCTGCTGTCCGGGCGTACGCACGCCTCCCCGACCGCCTGGATCTGCTCGAAGACCTCGAGGTAGCGGCCGGCCAGGAACGCGCCGCGGTCGATCACCATGTCGATCTCGTCGGCGCCCGCGGCGACCGCCGCCCGGGTGTCGGCGAGCTTGACCTCGAGCGCCGCCCGGCCCGACGGGAAGGCGGTGGCCACCGACGCGACCTGGACCCCCGAGCCCTTCAGGGCGTCCTTCGCCACGGCCACCATGTCCGGGTAGACGCATATTGCCGCGACCTGCGGGACCGCCCGGTCACCCGGGTCGGGCCGCATCCCCTTCGCGCACAGCGTGCGCACCTTGCCCGGGGTGTCCGCGCCCTCCAGCGTCGTCAGGTCGATCATCGAGATCGCCAGGTCGATCGCGTACGCCTTCGCGCTCGTCTTGATCGACCGCGTGCCCAGCACCGCGGCGCGCTCCTCCAGCCCCACGGCGTCCACTCCGGGCAGGCCGTGCAGGAATCTTTTCAGGGCCGCATCCGAACCGGTGACGGAGCCGGTCACCCCTTCCCACCCCGTCGCCCCACCCCCGGCCCGGGGCCCGGCCGCCCTTGCGCTCACCTCTGTGTCCATGCTCACCAGCTCACCATATCTACGCGCGTAACCATCTTCCACCCCTGCGGGTGCTTCGGGCTCCGCCCGGGAATACCCCGTGGGCCCGCCTGGCGGCGGGCGGTTCGCCGGAAGCGCCCCGTCAGGGGCGCGGGATCATGCGCGCTGCGGTGCCACCGGAGTACCCAGGGGCGCGGGGAACTGCGCGAGCAACCGACCACCGTGGCGCGGGTCGCCACCGGCCCGAAGGGGCAGTTGCTGCCGTCTCCGGACCACCGGCCGTCAGCGGTTGCTCGCGCAGTTCCCCGCGCCCCTACCTGTCCCCGGCGAACCCCCGCACGGAGTGCGAAGGCCCACCCGGTCGAGCCCAGGCTCGGAAAAGGCGAGGTGATGCACAGCCGCAACCACGTCCGGGGGCAGCCCAGTGCAAACGATCAGGCACAATCGGGGCTTATGACGAACCCCCGCACCGACCACCAGAACACGCAGCAGTATGCCGACCGGGTGTACCGCTCGACCGGTGGGGTGGTGGGCGGAATCGCGATGCTCGCGCTGGCCGGGTGGATCGGGGGCGACGCGGTGGCGCGGGGGAGCGGGCACACGCCGTGGCTCGCGCTGGCCGCGCTGCTGCTCGCGGTGCCGCTGATCGTGGCGTTCACCGTGCGGCCGGCCGTTTATGCGGGGGCCGAGCGGGTGCGGATCCGGAACCCGCTGCGGACGATCACGCTGCCGTGGGTGGCCGTGGACGCGGTGCGCGCGTCGTACTCGACGGAATTGTTCGCGGGCGACAAGAAGTACCAGCTGTGGGCGATCCCGGTCTCGCTGCGGGCCCGCAAGCGCGCCGCCCGCCAGGACGCCCGGGCCAAGGCGGCCGGCGAGGAGCGGACCGGCCCGTTCGGCATCCCCGGCCCGGCGGCCCGGCGCCGCCCGCCGACGCCCGGCGCCGACGACACCATCCGGGCGTTCTCCGACCAGGCCGTGCTCGAACTGCGCGAGCTGGCCGAGCGCAACCCCGCCCCGGAGGACCCCGCCGAGCGACCGGAGGCCACGGTCCGCTGGGCGTGGGAGGTCATGGGTCCCGCCGCGGCCGGCGCCGTCGTACTGATCATCCTGCTCGCCATCGGCGGCTGATCCGGGCCGGCCGGCCCGGCCGATGTACGGAGCGCGGCAAGGCTGCACCCCTTAAATGGGAGCGTTCCCCTCACGGAGAGTCGCCAGCGGTGAACGAGGGGCAACATCGCGGTGAAGGATGCCTTCAGCAACCTGTGAGCCCGCCGGGACTGTCGGAACTCCACATACATTGCCCGTGCTGCACGCACGCCACGCATCACACGCGCCTCGTCGCGCCACACGCCGTGGCGCCGCGTGCAGCCTTGCTTGACGGGATACCAAGCAGGTCGACAGGGGGCGGTCATGGCCGGGGCAATGGGCGGCGGGGTCAGTGCGGTCGGGATTCGATGCCAGGTCGGCATCGACGAGAACGGGTGGTACTCATGGCGATTGACGGCGAACAACGGACGGGTGATCGCGCTGGGCGCGGTGGCGTATCCGGACGACGCGCTGTGCCGGGCGGCGTTCCAGGATTTGTGCGAGTCCTCCGAAGGTCTGGTCGGGGGAGTGCAGCACGCAGCCGAGTCGAATGGCTGGATATGGCGGTTACGCGACGCCGACGGGCGAGTGCAGGCCGAGTCCGCCCGGGCGTACGAAAGACACTCGACGTGTCAGGCCGCTTACGACCGGTTCCGGCTGTTATTGCAGGGCCTTGCCGTGGCTGAAGCGATCCCGTGGGACGACGCGAACTGACCGGCCGCGCCGGCGGGCCGGGTCTACCCGCGTCCCGCTGCGCGCCCTTCGGCCACGAATTCCTCACGGGATCATGACTGTACGTGCCGGTAGGTGAACGGAAGTTGCCCCTACGGGTGCTGTCGTTCACACGACCGTGCGAGCGCGGCCATCGCACCCCGTGAGCGTTCCTGCCGTGACGATGCGAACAGGGGCACGAGGGGCCGAACCGGGCAAGGCCATCGGCCGGTCAACCCGGGCACCCCGGTGGGCCCGGCCGGCCGGACCGGCGGGCCCGTCCGGGGCCGACAACGGGCCTGACCAGCCGCGCCGCCTGCACGCCGACTCCGGACTGCCCGACCGGGTGTTCCGAGTGGTGGCGAGCGGCGGCGGCGGGCTGGTGCTCGCCGTGATGCTGCTGGTCGGCGGATTCCTGCTGTACCGGGCCTGGCAGGCGCTGTCCGTCGCCAAGTGGAAGTTCCTCACCACGTCGGCGTGGGAGCCGGACGCCCATCACTTCGGCATCGCGGCCGTGATGGTCGGCACCTGCCTGATCGCCCTGGTCGCGGTGATCGTCGCCGTCCCGCTGGCGATCGGCACCGCGCTCTACATCACCGAGTACGCACCCCCGCGGCTGCGCCGCACGCTGGTCAGCATCGTGGACCTGATGGCCGCGGTGCCCTCGGTGGTCTACGGCCTGTGGGGCCTGTTCTTCCTCCAGGGCAAGGTGATCGGCCTGGCCCGGTGGATCTCCACGAACTTCGGGTGGATCCCGCCGTTCAAGGTCGACGGCGCCGACCCGCACGACCCGCTGGCCACCCCGACCGTCTACACCGCCTCCACCTTCATCGCCGGACTGGTGGTCGCGATGATGGTCGCCCCGATCATCTGCTCGGTCGTCCGCGAGGTCTTCTCGCAGACCCCGGTCGGCGAACGCGAGGGCGCGTACGCGCTCGGCGCCACCCGCTGGGGGGTGATCCGCTCGGTGGTGCTGCCGTTCGCCAAGGGCGGCATGATCGGCGGCACCATGCTGGGGCTCGGCCGGGCGCTGGGCGAGACCATCGGCGTCTACATGGTCATCTCCCCGGTCTTCAAGGTGCAGTGGCATGTCTTCCAGAGCGGCACCAGCTCGGTGTCCTCGCTGATCGCGCTGCGGTACGGGGAAGCCAGCAAGTTCGGCATGTCCGCGCTGATGGCGGCCGGGCTCGCGCTCTTCGTGATGACCCTGGTGGTCAACTTCGCCGCGTCCTCGATCGCCGCGCGCAGCCGCTCCGGCGCCACGGCCGAGTGAGCGCCCATGACGGCATGACGTCGCTCCCGGCCCGGCGCGGTGCGCCGGCCTTGTCCGGCAAGGAACCGCCTGCCGCAACCGTCCGCCGGGACCACCCGCCCGGAACTGTCCGCCGGGACCACCCGCCCAGAACCGTCCGACCCGGTGACCCCACCCCGGTGACCCGCCCCCGGAGATCCGCCCGGAAACCCCGGTGACCCAAGGAGACCCCGCCCGCATGACCACGGAGAAAGCCGATGCGGACGCCCTCGGCGCGCCCGCCGGCCCCGACCACCCGGCGCCCGGGGCCGCCGTGTCGCCGGCCGCCGCAGAGCCGGCCGCCGGTACCTCGGTCGTCGCCGCGTTGTCCGCGGCCACCACCCCGGCGCCCCCGACCGCACCCACCGGACCCGGACCCGGACCCGGACCCGTAGAACCCGGGCCCGGAACCGTAGCCACCGCGCCGCCCGCGGACGCCCGGCCGCGTACCGTGCTGCCCGCCCGTACCGGAGGCGCGGCCGGCGCGACCGCACCCGCCTCCGCGACCGCGGGCGCCGAGCGGCGGCGGAGCACCAGCACGGTGCGCTCGACCGACGCTTTCGCCCTTTTCGGCGCGGCGGCCGCGTCACTCGCCCTGACCTGGCTGTTCTTCGCCCGGATCGCGCCCTTCACCGGGGGCCTGGGCTTCGTGGTGTTCGCGTACTTCCTCTTCCTCGGGCTGTACGCGCTGCTGGTCTCCTTCGACGAGGACGGCCCGGTGGTGCGGGACCGCATCGCCGCGGTGGCGGTGCACACACTGGCGCTGCTCCTGCTGGTGGCGCTGACCTTCGTCGTCGTCTACACCCTGTGGTCCGGCCGAAAAGCCCTCGGGCACACCAACTTCTTCACCCAGGACATGAAAGAGGCCGGCCCGCTGGACCCGCTGAGCGTCGGCGGCATCCGGCACGCCATGATCGGCACGCTCATCGAGATCGCCATCGCCCTGGTGCTGACCGTCCCGGCCGGCCTGCTGTGCGCGGTGTTCCTCAACGAAGTGCCCGGACGCTACGCGCGTTTCGTGCGTACGGTCGTCGAGGCGATGACCGCGCTGCCGTCCATCGTGGCCGGTCTGTTCATCTACGCCACCGCCATCCTGGCGCTCGGCCTGCAGAAGTCCGGCTTCGCCGCGTCGCTGGCCATCTCGGTGATGATGCTGCCGATCATCATCCGCGCCTCGGACGTGGTGATCCGGCTGGTGCCCGGCACGCTGCGCGAGGCGTCGTACGCCCTGGGGTCGCCGCGCTGGCGCACCGTGTGGCACGTGGTGCTGCCGACCGCCCGGTCCGGCCTGACCACCGCGGTCATCCTCGGCACCGCCCGCGGCGTGGGCGAGACCTCGCCGGTGCTGCTGACCGCGGGCTACGCCGCCGTCACCAACTACAGCCCCACCCACAACCCGATGGTGTCCCTGCCGCTGGCCACCTTCGAACTGGTGAAGTCCCCCCAGCCCGCCATGATCTCCCGCGGCTTCGGCGCGGCCGCCGTGCTGCTGATGCTGGTGCTGGTGCTCTTCGTGATCGCCCGCCTGATCGGCGGCCGCGGCCCGGGCGAGCTGACCAAGCGCGGCACCCACCGCAGGGTGCTCGCGTCGCGCCGCGACATGCGCAGGTTCACCGAACGCGACGCCGCCCGTCGTGGCCACTCCGCGGCGCCTGCCGCTCTTCGTACGACAACAGCCCAGCCCGCACAGGGAGTTGACGGATCGTGAGAAGGATACGGGCGGCGGCGGCAGCCTTCGCCATGCTGCTGTGCTCGCTGCTGATCCTCGGACAGGCGCCCGCGCGGGCGGACTCGTACGCCAGGATCAGCGGCGCCGGCTCGACCTGGAGCCAGAACGCCATCGACCAATGGCGCCGTGAGGTCACCCAGTACGGCATGACCGTCGACTACGCGGGCACCGGTTCGTCCGACGGCCGGCAGCAGTTCGCCAACGGCACGGTCGACTTCGCCGTCTCGGAAATCCCGTACGGCATGACCGAGTTCGGCGTGCGCGAACCTCCGCCGCGGCGCGGCTACGCCTACATGCCGATCGTGGCCGGCGGCACCTCCTTCATGTACAACCTGAAGATCGGCGGCCACCAGGTCACCAACCTGCGGCTGAGCGGCAACAGCCTGGCCAAGATCTTCACCGGAAAGATCACCAACTGGAGCGACCCGCAGCTGCGGGCCGACAACCCCGGCCTCACACTGCCCAACCGGAAGATCATCCCGGTGGTGCGGTCCGACGGCTCCGGCACCACCGCCCAGTTCACCCTGTGGATGTCCAAGCAGCAGGGCGCGCTGTGGAACGACTACTGCCAGCGCCTGGGCAAGCCCACCCCGTGCGGCCTGACCTCGTACTACCCGGTGATCCCCGGCTCCGGCTTCATCGCCCAGTCCGGCTCGCTCGGTGTCTCCGGCTACACCCGGCAGGGCTACGCCGAGGGCGCCATCACCTACGTCGAGTACTCCTACGCGGTGACCACCGGCTTCCCGGTCGCGAAGATCCTCAACTCGGCGGGCTACTACACCGAGCCGACCGCCGCCAATGTCGCGGTCGCCCTGCTCCAGGCGCAGATCAACCAGGACAAGAACTCCTCGCAGTACCTCACCCAGATCCTGGACAACGTCTACACGAACACGGACAAGCGCACCTACCCGCTCTCCAGCTACAGCTACATGATCATCCCGACCAGGCTGGAGTCGCCGCTCACCGCGGACAAGGGCAGAACCCTGGGCGCCTTCTCCTACTACTTCCTGTGCGAGGGGCAACGCCAGGCCCAGCCACTGGGCTTCTCACCGTTGCCGATCAACCTCGTCCAGGCCGGCTTCGACCAGATCAAACGGATCCCCGGGGTGCAGACCCAGTCGATCAACATCCAGGGCTGCCACAACCCCACCTTCTCCACGGACGGCACCAACACCCTGGCGAAGAACGCGCCTTTCCCACCGGCCTGTGACAAGCAGGGCCCGCTGCAGTGCGCCACCGGCACCGCCGGCGCCAGGAACGTGACGACCCCGGTCAAGCCCGCCGCGTCCACCTCGGGCGGCTCCTCCTCCGGCGGTTCGTCGTCCGGCGGTACGGCTTCCGGGGGGACCACGGGCGCCACCTCCGGCGGTAACACGGGCGGTTCGGGCGGCAGCACCGGCGGCTCGGCAGGCGGCAGCGCCTCCGGCGGCACCGCGTCCGGAGGTACGACCGCGGGTGGCACCACCGCGGGCGGCACCACTACGACCGCCGGCGGTACCACCGGCGGCAAGGTCGACCCGGACACCGGCCTGCCCGCCGGTGACGCGGGCGGCAGCACCGGAGGTGCCCAGGACATCGCCGCCTCCAGCGTCGCCGTCGGCAACGACTCCTTCTGGGGCATGCGCACCTGGCTGATGGGGCTGTCGGCCCTGGTCCTGCTGGCCGTCGTCCTCGCCCCGCCCACCATCGCCCGGCGGCTCAACAGGGGCGGGAGGCGCTGATGTCCGCGCATGACCTCCAGCGGCCGGTCCCACGCACCGAGGGCCGTGTGCTGCTGGTCCGCTTCGGCGGCCTGCTCACCTCGGTGCTCGCCGCGGTCGGCCTGGTCCTCCTGCCGCCCGCGGCGGGCGGTGCCCAGGCCCACGCGGACACCGGCAACGGCTCGGCCGTCACCAAGTCCGGCACCAAGGGTGCCTACGACGACTTCTCCAAGCTGAAGGTGACCGTCGAGCAGACCAAGGACCTGCGCACCCAGGGCCTGAAGGTGTCCTGGACCGGCGGGGCGCCGACCCAGCCGAGCTCACAGAGTCCGTTCGGCACCAACTACCTGCAGATCATGCAGTGCTGGGGCGACGCGTCGACGGGCCCGACCCCGCAGCAGTGCGAGTTCGGGAACCCGCCGCCGAAGTCGGGTGTGCTGAACGGAACCCGGGAGGTGGGCAGCCACGACCCCCAGGAGCCGACGGCTCGCACCGTCCCCTTCACCACGGTGAAGGGGCAGACCTCGACGGACGTCAATCAGTTCTTCACCCAGTACGCGACCAACGAGCAGGTCGCCACCACGACCGGTGCCGACGGTACCGGTGAGACGATCTTCCAGGTGGAGGACGCCACCCAGTCGCCGATCCTGGGCTGTGGCGCGGTGGCCCACACCGGTCAGGCACCCGCGCCGTGCTGGCTCGTCGTCGTACCGCGCGGCACCCGCGAGCCCGACGGCTCCACGACCAGCCTCGGGTTGCTCACTTCCGCGCTGTCCGCGGGCAACTGGGCCCAGCGCATGGTGTTCCGGCTGGACTTCCAGCCGACCGATTCGCCCTGCCCCATCGGCCAAGCGGAACAGCCGACCATCGGGTCGGAGATGGTCGGCGAGGCGATGAGCCAGTGGCAGCCCACGCTGTGCACCGCCGACAAGACCACCTTCAGTTACGTCCCGCAGCTCGAGGACTTCTCCCGCACGCAGGTCCTCAGCGGGTCCTCGGGCCTCGCCGGGCTCGCTTTCGTGGAGAACCCCGTGGTGCCGCCGCCGGACACGGCGGCGGTGGTCCACGCGCCGGTGGCCGTCTCCGGGCTCGTGATCGGTTACAACATCCAGGTCAACGGTACGTCGAGACAGGTGCCGCGGATACGGCTGAACGCACGCCTGGTGGCGAAAATGCTCACCCAGTCCTACCAGTGCGACCTGCCCGGCAACACACTGCCCCGCGGCGCACTTCCTGCGAAGAACCCGGACAGCGTCTGGAACGACCCGGAATTCCTCAAGCTCAATGAGGGCGCCGGATTCACCCGGAGCGCATCCTGTGGTTTCGGTTTCGGCGTTCCGCAGAGCGGGAGCGATTCGGCAGAACAATTGTGGAAGTGGCTGCGCTCCGACCCCGACGCGGAGAACTTTCTCGCCGGGAAAGCGGATCCCTGGGGCATGACGATCAACCCCAGCTTCCTCAGACTCGACCCTGCCCACACCCCGCTCTCGGATTTCCAGAAGCCTGATCCGACGGCCTGGGTACCCAACAGCGAATACCCCAACGTCCAGATCACTGCCATCGGTCTGAATCCGTACGCCGCGAGCTTCAGCGACGAGGCCCGGACCCTGCGCAAGGCGAACAACGGCGGTGTGGCGGGCTTTGCGGTCGGCAGTATCCCGCCGTCGCCGACCAAGGCCGACACCCAGATTCCCGGCCAGTACTTCAACCTGGGTCTCACGGACGCGGCCAGCGCCGCCCGCTATCGGCTCGGCACCGCCGAACTCCTCAACGCCGACGGCCAGTTCGTCGCACCTACGGTCGACGCGCTGACCAAGGCGGTGGACGGGATGAAGGCCGGCCAGGTGCCGGGCGTCGTGAACGCGGACCCCAGCCGGAAGACGCCGGGCGCGTATCCGCTCACGACCGTCACCTATGCCGCGGCCTCCACCTCGCTGGACCCCACGCAGCGCAAGACGTACGCCACGCTGATCCGTTACGCCGCCGGTGCCGGCCAGCAGACCGGCATCGGTTACGGCCTGCTGCCGCCCGGGTATGCCCCGTTGACCCCGGCGTTGCGCGACCAGGCGCTGGCCTCGGCCGCCGCTCTTGAGGAAGGCCGGGTCCCGCCGCCCACCACGACCGGTGGTACGTCGTCCGGCGGCAGCGGCACCGGGGGCACATCGGGCACCGCCGGCACGTCCGGCGGCGGCGGTACGGGCACGGGCGGTCTCGCCGTGGGCGGGACGAGCACAAGCGGCGGAGGTACGGCTCCCGGCGGCGGCACCGGGACGACGGGCGGGGGAACCACTACGGGCGGCTCGCCGTCCGCGTCGCCGTCGTCCTCGGCCGCGGCAGCCGCGGGCGCGACCAAGGGCAGCACGGGTGGCCCCAGTGCCTCACCTCCTGTCAGCAATGTCGCGCAGACCGGCGGCAGGACACCCGGCGCAGTGCTCGGCGCCGTCCGCTGGGTGCTGCTGATCGTCCTCATCGCGGGCATCGCCGGCTCGCTGGCCGGACCGCTGCTGATGCGCGCGGGCACAATCCGCGGCACCGGGCGCGCACTGATTCCCTTCGGCGGACGGAGGGCGACCTGACCGCTGGCCCCGGAATTCCTTGCCGAGGTGGCGCCGAAGGGAGACCTAGGCGCCCCTTGGAAGGAAAATAAAAGTGATTTCACAATGCCAGTTGTTCACTTTCCCGGGGCGGTTAATTTGGTTGCCACTTCTTGCGGGCATCGCCAGGATGTTCATGGCCCGGTCGGCGGACCGGTCCATTCCGGGGAGAATTCCGGAAGCTTTTGACGCGTAACACCTGGAAATTCCATCCGTAAGACTTCGGAGGAAATACAGTGAACGTGAAATTCGCCAAGCGGGCGGCGATCATCGTCGGTACCGCGTCCCTCAGCGTGGCCATGGTGGCCGGCGCGGCCCAGGCCGACCCGCCGGCCGGCGTGCACCGCACGCTCGTTGCCGTCGGCTCCGACACCACCCAGGACGTGCTGAACGGCCTGGGCAACACGATTGCCGATCCGAACCCCACCGGTACCTCGGACGGGAACCTGATCGCGTCCTACGACGCGACCGGCACCACTCCGATCCAGACCCGCGACAGCGGCTGCTCGATCGCCCGTCCCGACGGTTCGGGCGCCGGTGTCAACGCGCTGAAGGCCGACATCGCGGCCGGTACCCACTGCATCGACTTCGCTCGCTCCTCCTCCGCCCCCAACGCGACGGGTTCGCTGACCTTCATCCCGTTCGCCCTGGACGGCGTGACGCTGGCGGTCGGCACGGGCAGCACGCTGCCCGCCAACGTCACCTACACGGCCGGGGCCACCACGAACGCCGCCAAGGCCGCCTCCGACCTGAACCGGGTCTACAACTGCCTGGACACGGCCGGCAACCCGCTGCCGGCCGGCACCTTCCCGACCATCAACGGCATCACCGTGCACCCGCTGGTGCCGCAGGCCGGCTCCGGCACCCGGAAGTTCTGGGCGTCGACGCTGGGCTTCAACGCCACCACCCTGCCGTCCTGTGTGAGTGACGTTGCCAAGAACGGTGCCGCGGTGCAGGAGCACAACGGCAACGCGCTGCAGCGCACCGTCGCGGTGGACCACGCCGAGGACATCATGCCGTTCTCGATCGCGCAGTGGATCGCGCAGTCCAACCACGCCACGACTGGTGTGACCGACCGTCGCAACGGTGCGGTCCTGGAGAACGTCAACAGCGTCGCGCCCACCACGAGCGGGAAGCTGAACACCTCGTTCCCGATCACGCGTGAGGTCTACAACGTGATCCCGGACAGCCGGATCAACGAGACCCTCATCAAGAACACCTTCGAGACCAGCACCTCCAAGATCTGCAAGGCGACCTCGGTGATCAACCTGTACGGCTTCGGCACCGACACCAACTGCGGCTCCATCGCGCTTTCCAGCCGCGACCTCGTCTGAGCCGACCCCAGGACCGGTGACGGTTCCCGTGCGTTGCGGCCCGTCACCGCGCACCACCACGGCGGACCCCGGTCCGCCGGGCCGGGCACCCCTCGCGGGTGCCCGGCCGCACTCAGCACCACCAAGCACACACTCCACTCCACAGGGAGCTTCACATGACGAGACGAAGAATGCGCGGCGTGCTGGTCGGCGCGCTGGGACTGGCCATGGGCGCGGGAGTCCTGCTCGCCGGCGCGGGGAGCGCCAGCGCCCACTCGCGCACCCACCACGACTCCACGGCGACCTCGGGCACGGTCACCCTGACCGCCCGTAGCAACAGCCTGGACGACACCTCGCCGTTCACCCAGGTGTCGGTCAACAAGGCCTGCCCCGCCGACTACCAGGACGCCCTGTACGTGTCCCTGGTCGTGCCGGACGGCCGGGAGACCCTCCTGGCGTCCCACCTGACCAGCGGCGCTCCGTACGCCACCGCCCCGGCCACGGCGCAGGTGCCGGCCGCCTCCGGCAACGGCACCATCGTCCGGTCGATCGCCACCGCCTTCGACCTCGCAAGCGTCCCGGTCGCGGACGGCACCTACCCGATTCATGTGACCTGCGCGAACACCGACCGGGTGGCGTTCCCCGAGCACCCGACGTTCACCGGCTTCATCGACGTGACCGGCGACACCTGGCAGGTCTCCGGCCACGCCGCGCCGATCGCGACCAACGTCAAGCTCAGCGCCAGCCCGGCGAACCACGTCCAGGTCGGCCAGCCCTTCACGCTCACCGCGAAGGTCTCCGGCGGCGTGCCCGGAGCCGTGCAGTTCGAGGCGGACAACGGCGTCACCGTCATCGGTGACCCGGTGCCGGTCGTGAACGGCGTCGCCACCATCCAGCCGCCGGCCAACACCGTGCCGCAAGTGCGCAGCTACATCGCGGTCTTCACCCCGACCGACCAGCTCGCCTACGCCCAGGACTACACCGTGCTGAGCTACGCGTTCGTCAAGGCGCCGTCGATCACGGTGACCGACGCGAACGGCACGGTGCTGGGGGCCACCCCGCAGTTGGCCCCCGGACAGCAGATCACCGTCTCCGCCACGGGCTTCCGGCCCGCGGACGGCGAGACGGTCGACGTGGCGGCCACCAACGTCTACTTCGGCGTTCTCCCCGCGGTGTTCCCGTCGACGACCTCCGACGCCACCGGTTCGGTGACCGGCTACACGCTCACCGTCCCGAGCCACATCTCCGCCGGTGACCACAAGATCGTCCTCATCGGCGAGAACACCCTGGTGACGATCACCTTCGCGTTCACCACGAAGTAACGGCCGCAGCCGTACAGGTTGCGCGGAAACCCCGCTGACCTGCACGGATGACCAGTGCCCTGCCACCGAGCCAGGTGGCAGGGCCGCATGCGTACCACGCACCAGCCGCACCACCGACCGTATCCCCGAGGGGACGAGGAGAAATGACACGAAGAATGCACGCCGCGCTGCTGAGCGTGCTGGCACTGATCCTGGGCACCGGTGCCCTGGTCCTCACCACCGCGGGGACCGCGAACGCCGATCTCACCGGGACGGTGACGCTGTCGCCCAGCAGCGGCACCGTGGACGACCTTCCGGCATTCACGAGCGTGTCGGTCGACCAGGCCTGCCCCACGGGCTACCAGGACGCGCTGAACGTGTACCTGGTCATGCCGAGTGGTGACGAGTCGCTCCTGGCGTCCCACCTGACCAACGGCGCTCCGTTCGGTACCTCCCCGATCACCGCGACCCTGCCGGCCACGGGGGGCAACGGCACCATCCTGCGGTCGATCAGCACCGCTTTCGACGTGGCGAGCGTGGACCTCGCCGACGGCACGTACCCGGTGCACGTCGTCTGCAAGTCCAGCGACCCCGCGAACAGCGACACGCCGACGTTCACCACGGCCATCGACATCACGGGCAGCAACTGGGCGGCGAAGGTGGTCACCCCGCCGACGTCGACCACGCTCGACCTGACCGCGAACCCCGCGGGCCACTCGGTCGTGAGCCACGACGTCACGCTCACCGCCACGGTCACTCCGGCCACCGCGGAGGGCACCGTGGACTTCACGGTCAACGGCGCGCCGGTGCCCAGCGGGAGCAACCTTCAGCTCTCCAACGGCGTGGCGACGGTAACACTTCCCGGGATCAGCACGGCCGGCACGTATCCGCTCACGGCGGTGTTCACGCCGACCGACCCGCTGAAGTTCGGCCCGAGCCAGGGCGGACTGTCGTACCCCTTCGTCGCCGAGCCCCTTCTCACCGTGCTCGACGATTCCGGGAACGTCGTTCAGGACACCCCGACCCTCACCAAGGGCCAGAAGCTGAAGGTCACTGCGGAGGGCTTCCTGCCGGGGCCCAACAGCGCCTCCAACGGCGAGGACGTCTCCTTCACGCTGGACGACGGCTCGTCGGCCATTCCGGGCGTGACCGCCGACGCCACCGGCAAGGTCAGCAACTACGCGGTGACGCTGCCGTCCGACCTGGCCGACGGCGACCACTCCCTCGTGCTGAAGGGCGCCACCAGCGGAATCCAGCAGACGTTCGCCTTCAAGTCCGGCGCCGACTCGGGCACCACGGCCGGGACGACCTCGGGTACCACGGCGGGTGACACCTCCGGTTCCACCGCGGGCGACACCTCCGGCTCGACCGCTGGCGACACGTCCGGTGACACGTCCGGCTCGACGGCCGGTGACACCTCCGGCTCCACCGCGGGCGACACGTCCGGCACCACCTCCGGTGACACCTCCGGCGCCACCGCCGGGACCGTCTCCGGCGGGTCGGACGGCAGCACTGGTGGAGTCAGCGGCGGCACCAGCGGGGACCTGAGCGGCGGCTCCTCGTCGACCGGCGGGTCCACCGGTGGGTCCTCCGGCGGCGGCAGCGGCCCCCTGGCCGCGACCGGTGCCGGCGGCATCTTCGGGATGAGCGCGCTCGCCCTCCTGCTCCTCACCGGCGGCGGCTACGCCGTCTACCGGGTGCGCAGGGACGGCAAGCTGCTCACCTTCGGGCCCGGCCCGCGCGACTGATCCCGCACCGGCCCCTGCACGGGGCCAACCGCCGCGCGGCGGACGGGCCGCCCGTACGGGTCCGCCCGCCGCACGGCGGCCGACCGCACCACCCCCGTATCGCCACGCACCACCCCGCAGGCGAACCGACCGCGTACCGGCCCCGCGCCCGTACCGGTGAAGCACACCGCAGCCCGGAACCCGCACCACACCGCAGCGAAGGAGCCCACCCGTGGCCGTACTGTCACCGTCCCGCGAGGCCGCGGGGCCACCGCCGGAGCCGGGGGAGCCGGCGAAGGAGCCGGAGGGCGGACGGCGGCCCGCCGACTGGCGGTTCGTCGCGCCGGGCGCGGCGCTGACCGTGCTGGCCGCGCTGATGCTCGGCTTCGTGATCAACCTGACCGTGCTCGGCCACATCGAGCACGCCCGCGCCCAGCAGACCGGTTACGCCAAGCTGCGTTCCGAACTGGCGCAGGGCGTCGCCCCGATCGGCCGCTTCGACGACCAGGGCAAGCAGGTGCCGGCCGGCGACCCGGTGGCGGTGCTGCACATCAAGACCATCGGGCTGCGCGAGGTGGTCTTCCAGGGCACCACGTCCGGCGTGCTCATGTCGGGCCCGGGCCACCGCCGGGACACCCCGATGCCCGGCCAGCCCGGCACCAGCATCATCATGGGCCGCCAGTGGGGGTACGGCAGCCCCTTCAACCACATCGACGAGCTGAAGACCGGCGACAACATCACCGTCACCACCGGCCAGGGCCAGCAGCAGTACAAGGTGACCGGAGTACGCCGCGCCGGCGACCCGGCGCCCGCACTGCCCGGCACCGGCCAGGGCCGGCTCATCCTGATGACCGCCACCGGCGGCCTCTACACCCCGCACGGCGTGCTGCGGGTGGACGCCGAACTCGTCAGCCAGGTCCAGCCCGGGCCGGTGGCCGGCGGCGGCCTCACCAGCGCGGAGCAGCCGCTGAACGGCGACCAGGCCGCCTGGCTGCCGATCCTGCTCTGGCTCCAGGGCCTGCTGCTCGCCGTCGTCCTCATCACCTGGGCCTTCCGCCGCTGGGGCCGCTGGCAGACCTGGATCTGCGGGCTGCCGGTGCTGGCGGCGATCGTCATCGCCCTGTCCGGCGAGGCCACCCGCCTGCTGCCCAACCTGCTCTGACCCGATCCGACCTGCCCTGACCCTTTGTGACGGGCCGACCGACTCGGCCCCCCACCGTCAACACGCCACCGCACCGCCCGAACTACCCGAGGGAACCCGATGTCAGCAACCGACGAGACCGTCGTACTGCCGCCCGTGCCCGCCGGCGACCCCGCCGCGTCGCGCTCGGCCACGCTGGACGCCCACGAGGTGTCCGCCTGGTTCGGCGACCACAAGGTCCTGGACCGGGTCTCGCTGAACATGCCCGCCCAGCGCGTGACCGCGCTCATCGGCCCGTCCGGCTGCGGCAAGTCCACCTTCCTGCGCATCCTCAACCGGATGCACGAACTGGTGCCGACCGCCTCGCTGGCCGGCCAGGTGCTGCTCGACGGCTCCGACATCTACGACCGCGGCCGCCGCATCACCCACGCCCGCCGCGAGATCGGCATGGTGTTCCAGAAGCCCAACCCCTTCCCGGCGATGTCCATTTACGACAACGTGCTCGCCGGACTGAAGATGAACGGCATCAAGGCCGGCCGCGGCGAACGCGACGACCTGGTGGAGGAGTGCCTGGTCAAGGCCGGCCTGTGGAAGGAGGTCCGGGACCGGCTGCGGCAGCCCGGCGGCGCCCTGTCCGGCGGCCAGCAGCAGCGCCTGTGCATCGCCCGCTCGCTGGCCGTACGCCCCCGCGTGCTGCTGATGGACGAGCCCTGCTCGGCCCTGGACCCGACCTCCACCCGGCGCATCGAGCAGACCATCGGCGAGCTGTCCGACGAGGTCACCATCGTCATCGTCACGCACAACATGCAGCAGGCCGCCCGCGTCTCGCACCAGTGCGCCTTCTTCCTCGCCGAGCAGGGCACGCCCGGCGTCATCGTCGAACACGGCGACACCGACGCGATGTTCACCAGCCCCCAGGACCCGCGGACCTCCGACTACGTCAACGGCCGCTTCGGCTGACCGGGCCGGCCGCGATGTCGTTCCCCGAGCCCGCCGCCGAGCCCGCCGCGAGCGGTCCGGGCCGTACGCCGTCCACCGCCGCGAAGCGCCGCCGCCGTGCCGCACGGGTACGGGCCGCCGTGCCCGTACTCCTGGCCGCCGCGGCGGCGCTGACCGCGTGCGCGCACCCCGCGCCCACCCGTACCGAGTCCGCCGCGGCGCCCCGACCCACCGCCTCGTCCCCTTCGGCGTCCCCTTCGGCGACCTCTTCGACGACCCGGCCCCTACCGGCCCCGGCACCGTTGTCACCCGCGCGCGCCGGCAAGGCTCCCGCCGCTCCCGCCCGCACGGCGCACACCCTTGCCGCGGCCCGGACCCAGGCGCCCCCGGCGCCACCCCGGCCCACCGCCGCCCGCCCGGTACGCGCCCCCGCGCCGCGCACCATCGCGCCCGTCACCCCGTCCGCGACCCCTCCCGCCGCGCCGCGCCCGCTGGCCCGTACCGGCGCCGTCCCGGACTCCCCCGGCGGCATGACGCTGCGCATAGGCGACTGGTCACGGCCGGTGGTACGCGGCGGGCAGGACGCCATCGACCGCTGCGCCGCCGCCGTCCTGTTCACCGGCCCCGACCCCCGCCAGGCCGACGGCTACAAGATGCAGACCTCCGTCATCGTCGGCCACGACTTCTGCGGCTTCGCCGAACTGGCCCCCCTCCCGCCCGGCACCCACGTCACCCTGGAGGCGGCCGGACTGACGTACAGCTACCACGTCTACGCCTCCTACATCGGCCCCGGCCAGGGCGGCCCCGACAACGGCCTCTACTGGGGCGACCTGACCCTCCAGACCTGCGTCGGCCAGGACACGGCGTTCAGCTACCTCACCCGCGACCGCGGCTGACCCCCGCGCGACGGCCGCCGCGCGGGGGAGGGGCGGGGGCTCGCACGCCGGGGCGGGCGGGCGGCGGCCCGGGTGCCCGACACGGCGGGTCGTGCCGAGAGCCGACCGCGAGCCGCCCCCGGCAGGCGCGACCGGCGCCCTCGCCCGCCCACGCCCAGGCCGCGACGCGGCTCAGATCCCCGCGGCCGTCGCGAAGTCGTCCTTCAGTGCGGTCAGGGTGCGGGCCGCCGTGTCGCGGGCCGCGGGGAGGCCGGCGGGGTCGGGCACCGGGACGACGACCTCCAGGTAGCACTTGAGCTTGGGCTCGGTGCCGCTGGGGCGGACGACGACGCGGGCGGCGGCGATGCCGCGCTTCGGGTCGCCGGACAGGTGGTAGCGCAGGCCGTCGGTCGGTGGCAGCCCGCCCGCGCCGGCCGCGAGGTCGTCGGCGGCGGTGACCGCGAGGCCGGCCAGGGCCGCCGGGGGCTGTTCGCGCAGCCGCTTCATGGCCGCGCCGATCAGCGACAGATCGGCGACCCGTACGGACAACTGGTCGGTGGCGTGCAGCCCGTGGGTGAGCGCGAGTTCGTCCAGAAGGCCGGCCAGGGTGGCGCCCGCCGCCTTGAGTTCCGCGGCGAGTTCGGCGACCAGCAGGGCCGCGGTGATGCCGTCCTTGTCGCGCACCCCCGCCGGGTCGACGCAGTAGCCGAGCGCCTCCTCGTACCCGTAGCGCAGGCCGGGCACCCGGGAGATCCACTTGAAGCCGGTGAGGGTGTCCTCGTATCCGAGGCCCGCGTGCGCCGCGATCCTGGACAGCAGCGACGAGGACACGATGCTCGCCGCGAACACGTCCTGCCCCGGTTCGACCGCCCCGCGCCGTACCAGGTGCACGGCCAGCAGCGCCCCGAGTTCGTCGCCGCGCAGCATCCGCCAGCCGCCGGGCGCGTCCCGGTCGGGTACGGCCACCGCGCACCGGTCCGCGTCGGGGTCGTTGGCGATCACCACGTCGGGCCGGGCCGCCTGCGCGGCCTTGACCGCCAGGTCCATCGCGCCGGGCTCCTCCGGGTTCGGGAAGGCGACGGTGGGAAAGTCCGGGTCGGGCTCGGCCTGTTCGGCCACGGTCACCGGCGCGGGGAACCCGGCCTTGGCGAATGCCGCGGTCAGCGTGCCCCTGCCCACCCCGTGCAGCGGCGTGTACACCACGTCCACCGCGCGCGGTCCACCCGCCGCCACCACCCCGGCGGCCCGGTCCAGATACGCCTCGACGATCTCCTCACCCAGCACCTCCCAGCCCTCCGTCGGCCGCGGCACCCCGGCCAGCGGGCCGACGGCCGCGATCTCGCCGGCGATCTCCGCGTCCGCCGGCGGCACGATCTGCGAACCGTCCCCCAGATACACCTTGTAGCCGTTGTCCTGCGGCGGATTGTGGCTCGCCGTCACCATCACCCCGGCCGCCGCACCGGTGTGCCGTATCGCGTACGCCAGCACCGGCGTCGGCAGCGGCCCCGGCAGCAGCGCCGCCCGCAGCCCGGCCCCGACCATCACCGCGGCCGTGTCCCGCGCGAACTCCTCCGACTTGTGCCGTGCGTCGTACCCCACGACCACCAGCCCACCCCCGTGCCTGCGCACGTACGCGGCCAGCCCCGCGGCCGCCCGGATCACCACCACCCGGTTCATCCGCGCCGGCCCCCCGCCGAGCGCCCCCCGCAGCCCCGCCGTCCCGAACTCCAGCGTCCCCGCGAACCGCTCCCCCAACTCCCCCAGGGCCCCTTCGTCCCCCCGCTCGGCCGCCGCGAGCAGCCCCTCCAACTCCCCCCGGGTCCCCTCGTCCGGATCCTCCCCGATCCACCGCCGCACCCGCTCCACCAGACCCACCGGCTCCGCGTCCCCATCCATCCCGCGCTCCTCCTCCTCGGCGGCCCTGCCGAAAACAGGGTGACGGATCATGATAAGTGTCTGCCCTTTCCGGGCCCCGGCCTTCTGGGGGTGGGCCCTTTTGCGCCGACCCCTTTACCGTTGGCGCGGTCCATTCCCGCTTCGGCGTCGAAAGCAGAGCCATTGAGCGCCCCTGCCCCGAGCACTCCCGCCGTGGAAACCCACAGACGCCGATCAGGCCCGCACGCACCTCGGCGGGAGGGGCCGCAGGGATGGGGGTCCGAAATGCTGCCGTATATTTGTGAGCCGCCAGGCTCGTGCATATACGATTTCGGATCCCCGTCCCGGAGGTCCCGACCCCCTACGAAAAAGCCCGCACCCGGCCCGGTCAGAGCCGACTGAGCACGCGCCCCAGCAACGACCCCATCCGCGTCGCCGATACCCGCCCGGCCTCGAGGACTTCCTCGTGGTTGAGCGGCTCCCCGGTCATGCCGGCCGCGAGATTCGTGACAAGGGAAATGCCGAGGACTTCGGCGCCGGCCTCGCGGGCAGCGATCGCCTCGAGAGCGGTGGACATTCCGACCAGGTGGCCCCCGATCGCACGGACCATGCCGATCTCCGCGGGAGTCTCGTAGTGCGGGCCGGGCAATTGGACGTAGACGCCCTCTTCGAGGGAGGGGTCCACCTCGCGGCACAGGGCCCGCAGTCGCGGCGAGTAGAGGTCGGTGAGGTCGACGAAGTTGGCGCCGACTATGGGCGAGGTCGCGGTCAGGTTGATGTGGTCGCTGATGAGCACCGGCTGCCCCGGCCGGAAGCCGGGCCGCAGGCCCCCGCACCCGTTGGTCAGGACCACCGTCTTGCACCCGGCCGCAACGGCCGTACGCACTCCGTGGACGACGCTGCCCACGCCTCTGCCCTCGTAGAGGTGGGTACGCCCGAGGTACACCAGGGCGCGCACCCCGCCGGTCCGTACCGACCGCAGCCGGCCCGCGTGACCGGGCACGGCGGGCGCGGGAAAACCGGGCAGATCGGTGATCGGAAGATCGTGGTCGGGGGCGCCGAGCGCGTCGGCGGCGGGGACCCAGCCCGACCCCATGACCAGGGCCACGTCGTGGGTGTCGACGCCGGTCAGCTCGCGCAGGCGGGCGGCGGCGGCGTCGGCCGCGGCGTAGGGATCGGGGTTCACGGAAGCGTTCACGCGCATGAGGGTAACGGGTAAGACCCTACGCGCGTAGACGACGAGCCGGTGAAACGTCGCACCATCCCATTTTCCGTACGGCCACCTGTCCCACCCGGCACGGTCACCTCACCCGCCCGGCCCCGTCCTTCCGGGTGACCCCGTCGCCCGCTCGGCCCACGCCGGAAAGCCGAACCCTCAGCAGGGCCGTTTCCGCAGCTCCATCACATAGTCGTGCGGCGCCCCCGCCGACTCCGCCGCGTCGGCGATCTCCCCGAGGTAGCGGGCCGAGGGCAGCCCGCCCTCGTAGTCGTTGAGGACGTAGAGCCACGCCGGCTGATCGCCCTCCAGCGTGTGCACCCGCACCGTGGTCCGCCGGTAGATCCCCATCGGGACGCCCTCCCAGCGGTCGAGGGATTCCTCGTCCACCGGCGCGATGTCGTACAACCCGACGAAGACCTGCTCGCCGAGCGCCTCCACGACCGTGGCGAGCGCGCCTTCCCAGCCCATTTGCTCGCCGCCGAAGGTCAGCCGCCAGCCGTCCAGCCACCCGATGCCGCGCAGCGGTGAGTGCGGGGCCCTGCGCGTCATCAGCCGTGCGTCCAGGTTGCTCGCATAGGCGGCGTAGAGCGACATGCCATGAGAGTACGACCAATCCCGGCCGGACCCGCGCACGCCCACCTTGGCGCGTGCGGGACAATGGGGGTGTGACCAGGATCGTGATCATCGGCGGCGGCCCCGGCGGCTACGAAGCCGCCCTCGTCGCCGCACAGCTCGGCGCGGACGTGACCGTGGTGGACCGCGACGGCCTCGGCGGCGCGTCCGTCCTGACCGACTGCGTACCGTCCAAGACGCTCATCGCCACCGCCGAGGTGATGACGACCTTCGATTCGTCGTACGAGGAGCTCGGCGTCATCGTGGCCGACCCGCCCGCCGCGCCCGGCGCCGGCGCGGAGCCCCGTACCCCGCTGGGCGGCCCCTCCCGGGTGGTCGGCGTGGACCTGGGCAAGGTCAACCGCCGGGTCAAGCGGCTCGCGCTGGCCCAGTCGCACGACATCACCGCCTCGGTCACCCGGGCCGGCGCGCGGGTGGTGCGCGGCCGCGGCCGGCTGGAGGGCTGCCAGACCGCCGAGGGCACCCGCTGCGTGGTGGTCGACCACCACGACGGCACCCAGGAGCGGCTGACCGCCGACGCGGTGCTCATCGCCACCGGCGGCCGCCCGCGCGAACTGGAGGACGCCCGCCCGGACGGCGAGCGCATCCTGAACTGGACCCAGGTCTACGACCTCGACGAGCTGCCCGAGGAACTGATCGTGGTGGGCTCGGGCGTCACCGGCGCCGAGTTCGCGGGCGCGTACCAGGCGCTCGGCTCGCACGTCACCCTGGTCTCCTCCCGGGACCGGGTGCTGCCCGGCGAGGACCCGGACGCGGCGGCCGTGCTGGAGGACGTCTTCCGGCGCCGCGGCATGAACGTGATGGCCCGCTCCCGGGCGGCCTCCGCCAAGAGGGTGGGCGACCGGGTCGAGGTCACGCTCGCCGACGGCCGGGTGATCACCGGCTCGCACTGCCTGATGGCGGTCGGCGCGATCCCCAACACCGCCGGGATGGGCCTGGAGGAGGCCGGGGTCAAGGTGACCGAGTCCGGCCACATCAAGACCGACCGGGTCTCCCGGACGAGTGCGCCGGGCGTGTACGCGGCCGGCGACGTCACCGGGGTCCTCGCGCTCGCGTCGGTCGCGGCCATGCAGGGCCGGATCGCTATGTACCACTTCCTCGGCGACACAGTGGGCCCGCTGAACCTCAAGACGGTCTCGGCGAACGTCTTCACCGACCCGGAGATCGCCACCGTCGGCTACTCCCAGGCCGACGTCGACGCCGGGCGGATCGTGGCCGACTCGGTGAAGCTGCCGCTGCTGCGCAATCCGCGGGCGAAGATGCAGGGCATCCGGGACGGCTTCGTGAAGATCTTCTGCCGCCCCGGCACCGGCATCGTGGTCGGCGGCGTGGTGGTCGCCCCCAAGGCGAGCGAGCTGATCCACCCCATCGCGATCGCGGTCGACAACAGCCTCACCGTCGAGCAGATCGCCAACGCCTTCACCGTCTACCCGTCGCTGTCCGGCTCGGTCGCGGAGGTGGCGCGGCAGCTGCACGCCCGCAAGAGCGGCGACGGCGGCGGCTGAGCGCTGAGGGCGGAAGGCCGAGGGCCCGGCGTCAAGCGGGTGCACGCTCCCGGGCGGAGCCCCGCCGGCGAGGCGAACGCATGGTCGCCTCATAGCACGTGACGGTCTGTTTTGCGCAGGTCTTCCGTCATCTGGTGCATAACGCTGAAAGTTCACGGTCGGCGGCGTTACTGTCGGTTTCGTGTTCGCTGCAGAACGTCGCCAATTGATCCTCGAAATGGTGCGGGCCAACGGGGCCGTGTCGCTCCGTGAGCTCGCCCGGGTCGTCCAGACCTCCGAAGTGACCGTGCGCCGCGACGTACGCGCCCTGGAGGCCGAAGGACTGCTGGACCGCCGGCACGGTGGAGCCGTGCTACCGGGCGGATTCACCAGGGAGTCGGGTTTCCCGCAGAAGTCCCACCTCGCGACGGCCGAGAAGACCGCCATCGCCGACGTGGCGGCCGCCCTGGTCGACGAGGGCGAGGCGATCGTCGTCGGCGCGGGCACCACCACTCAGGAGTTCGCCCGGCGGCTGGCCCGGGTGCCGGGCCTGACCGTGGTGACCAACTCCCTGCTGGTCGCCCAGGCCCTGGCGCACGCCAACCGGGTCGAGGTGGTGATGACCGGCGGCACCCTGCGCGGCTCCGACTACGGGCTGGTGGGCAGCGGCGCCGAGCAGTCCCTGCAAGGGCTGCGGGTCGGCCGGGCGTTCCTGTCCGGCGCCGGGCTGACCGCCGAGCGGGGCCTGTCCACGTCCAACATGCTGTGCGCCAGCGTCGACCGCGCGCTGGTGCAGGCCGCGGCCGAGGTGGTGGTGCTGGCCGACCACACCAAGCTCGGCACCGACACCATGTTCCAGACCGTGCCCACCGACCTGATCACCCATCTGGTGACCGACGAGCCGCCGGCCGACGGCGAGCGGGCGGCCGCCGAACTCCAGGCACTCGCCGACCGCGGGGTCCAGATCAACGTGGCCCGGCTCGCGGGCGCGGACGCCGTCGCCGCCGGGCGCCCGCGCGAACAGCACCCCGTGCCCGGGCCCCGGCGGCACCAGCCGCCGCTGCGCGCCGAGCGCCCGCAGCCCCCGTCCCAGCCCCCGTCCGTCACCGGCGCCGACCCGGCCGCCCCCCGCCTCGCCGACGTCCGCCGCCGCTGACCCCGGCCGACAGGCACACGTACGACCATCCGCCCGTACGACGACCGGTCCGTACGAACGTCCGGTCCGTACGACGACCCGTCCGTCCGACCATCCGCCGGTACGATCACGCGCTCCCGCGATCCTCCGAGCGCGCTCAGTCCGCCGCCGTACGCCCCGCCGACACGCCCGCCGTCGCCGCGGCCCGCGGCCGCATCCCGTCCACCGCGAGGGACATCAGGCGGTCGAACAGGCCCGGCTCCTCCGGGTTCTTCTCGGCGGCCAGCACCAGCGCGTAGGTCAGCTTGAGCAGATCGCCGATCTGCACGTCGGAGCGGATCGCGCCGGCCTCCTGGGCGCGCCACAGCAGGGTGCCGCCGGCCGAGCGGAGCTTGGACTTGCAGGACTGCATGCGCTGATAGCCGTCGCCCTCCATGATGGCCGCGGCCAGGCCCCGGTACGAGGTGGAGTGCACGGCCACCATGCGCAGCCAGTCGATGACGGCCGTGGCCGGGTCGGTCCCGGCGGCCAGGAGTTCCACCGAGCGCTGCACCAGGTCGTCGAGTTCGCGCTCGAAGACCGCGTTCAGCAGGCTGTAGCGGTCGGGGAAGTGGCGGTAGAGCGTGCCGATGCCGACGCCCGCGTGCCGGGCGATGTCCTCCAGGGCGGCGCTCGTCCCGTGCACGATGAAGGCCTGCTGTGCTTCTTCCACCAGCCGGTCGTAATTGCGCTGCGCGTCTGCCCGCATGTGCCCTCGTCCCTCCCGGGGTGCCCTCCGCTGCGGGGCCGCTCCCGTCCGGCGCCGCCGCTCCTGTCCGCACGTCCTGTCCTCACGGTACGCGGCTCGGACGCGACCGTGGTCCGACCGGGATCCGACCCGTACCCGATCCGTACGCGGCCCGCGTGTGACCGACTCGGATGTGACCGACCCGGGATCCGCCACCGAAAGCGATTGTAGATCCGGAGGGTGTCTCCGTATAGTTTTCGGAGGCTACCTCCGTTTGCCGCCCTCCGTTGTCTCTCCGCTGGAGGCCACTCACCCATGTCCACCCCCACCGTTCGGGAGACGGCCGGCGCCGTTCGCCCGTCACCCACCAGAAAGCACCCGTTCCTCGCCCTCGCGGCGATCGTCGGCACCCAGCTCATGCTGCTGCTCGACGCCACCGTGGTGAACGTGGCGCTGCCCGGCATCGGCCGCCACCTCGGTTTCTCGCCCACCAACATGTCGTGGGTGCTGAACGTCTACACGCTGGCCTTCGGCGGCCTGCTGCTGCTCGGCAGCCGAATAGGCGACCTGATAGGCCGTCGCACCGCCCTCATCTGGGGCGTCTCGGCCTTCACCCTCGCCTCGATCGCCGGCGGCCTGGCCAACGACGCGGCGGTCCTGCTGATCGCCCGCGGACTGCAGGGTGCCGCCGCCGCGCTCGCCGCGCCCAGCACGCTCGCCCTGATCGCCACCACCTTCTCCGAGGGCGCCGAGCGCAACCGCGCGCTCAGTGTCTTCTCCGCGATCTCCGGCGCCGGCTCCGCGATCGGCCTCACCGTCGGCGGCATGCTCACCGACTGGGGCTCCTGGCGCTGGGTGTTCTTCGTCAACATCCCGGTCGGCATCGCCATCGTGCTGTTCGCCCCGCGCTTCATCCGCGAGACCGAACGCCACCGCGGCGGCCGGTTCGACATCGCCGGCGCCCTGACCGGCACCCTCGGCATGGCCAGCCTGGTGTACGCGTTCATCCGCGTCGCCGAGAGCCGCTGGAGCGACCCGCGCGCCATCGGCACCTTCGTCGCCGCGGCCCTGCTGCTCGCCGCCTTCCTCATCAACGAGACGCGGGTGGAGCGCCCGCTGGTCGTGCTGCGGCTGTTCAGCGACCGCAACCGCGCCCTGTGCTACGGCTTCATGCTGCTGTTCCCCGCGGCCATGTTCGGTGTCTTCTACTTCACCACCCAGTACCTCCAGACGTACCTGGGCTACAGCCCGCTCAAGACCGGCTTCGCCTTCCTGCCGCTGGCCGGCCCGCTGTTCCTGTCCGCCCGGATCGCGCCGCGCGCCCTGGCCCGGTTCGGCGCCAAGCGCACCGCCACGGTGGGCTCCACGCTCAACCTGGGCGGCATGATCTGGATCACCCAGCTCAGCGCCGGCGACGGGTACGCCAACGGCATCCTGGGGGCGCTGATCCTGATGGGCGTGGGCCTGGGCCTGACGGTGATGCCGCTGAACACCTTCATCCTGTCCGGCGTCGAGCCCAAGGACGCGGGTTCGGCCTCCGGGCTGCTCCAGACGATGCAGCAGATCGGCGGCAGCCTGGGCCTGTCCATCCTGGTGACGGTCTTCGGCACGGTCTCCCGGCACGCCCACAGCCAGCCGTTCATCCACGGCGCCACCGCGGGCTTCACCATGGGCGCGATTTTCTCCGGCCTGTCGGTGCTGCTGGTGCTCCTGCTCAAGCAGCCCAAGGCGCCGGCCGTGCGCTGACCTAGTGCCGGGAACGTCCCGGGAACGTACGAACGCCGGCCGGCTGGCAGTCCCACCAGCCCGACCGGCGTCGTCGTTTTCCGCCGCTATTGCGTCGTCTTTCCGTCGCCTTTCCGGACCGTCCGTCGGCGCCCGGTCCGGCGTCCTGCTTGCTAGTCCTTGATCTCGCAGATCACCGCGCCCGACGAGACCGAGGTGCCGACCTCGGCCTTGAGCCCGATGACGGTGCCGGAGCGGTGCGCGTTCAGCGGCTGCTCCATCTTCATCGCCTCCAGGACGACGATCAGGTCGCCCTCCTGGACCTGCTGGTTCTCCTCGACGGCCACCTTGACGATGGTGCCCTGCATGGGCGAGGAGAGCGCGTCACCGGAGACCGCCGTGCTGGCCCGGGTGGTGGCCCGGCGCTTGGGCTTGGCCCCGCCGGCGGCTGCGGTGCGGGCGAGGGTCATGCCCAGGGAGGCGGGCAGGGACACTTCCAGGCGTTTGCCGCCGACCTCGACCACCACGGTCTCCCGGCCCTGCGCCTCGTCCTCGTCACTGACCGCACCACCGGTGAACGGCGGAATGGTGTTGACGAACTCGGTCTCGATCCACCGGGTGTGGACGCTGAACGGGCCCTGCTCGGGGGCGAACGCGGGATCCACCACAACGGCGCGGTGGAAGGGCAGGGCGGTGGCCATGCCCTCGATCTCGAACTCCCCCAGCGCCCGCGAGGCGCGCTGCAGGGCCTGCTGCCGGGTGGCGCCGGTGACGATCAGCTTGGCCAGCAGCGAGTCCCACGCCGGGCCGATCACCGACCCGGACTCCACCCCCGCGTCCAGCCGCACCCCCGGACCACTGGGCGGCACGAACCGGGTCACCGTGCCCGGCGCGGGCAGGAAGTTGCGCCCCGGGTCCTCACCGTTGATCCGGAACTCGAAGGAGTGCCCCCGCAGCGGCGGGTCGTCGTAGCCGAGTTCCTCGCCGTCGGCGATCCGGAACATCTCCCGCACCAGGTCGATCCCCGACACCTCCTCGGTGACCGGGTGCTCCACCTGCAGACGCGTGTTGACCTCCAGGAAGGAGACCGTGCCGTCCTGCCCCACCAGGAACTCGCACGTACCCGCGCCCACGTACCCGGCCTCCTTCAAGATGGCCTTCGACGCCGAGTACAGGCTGCGGGTCTGCTCCGGGGTCAGGTACGGCGCGGGGGCCTCCTCCACCAGCTTCTGGTGACGGCGCTGCAGGGAGCAGTCCCGGGTGGAGACGACCACGACGTTGCCGTGGGTGTCGGCCAGGCACTGGGTCTCCACGTGCCGGGGGCGGTCCAGGTAGCGCTCCACGAAGCACTCCCCGCGCCCGAACGCCGCCACCGCCTCACGCACCGCGGAGTCGTACAGTTCGGGGACCTCCTCCAGGGTGCGGGCGACCTTAAGGCCCCGCCCGCCGCCGCCGAAGGCCGCCTTGATCGCGATCGGCAGCCCGTGCTCGCGTGCGAAGGCGACGACCTCCTCGGCGCCGGAGACGGGGTCCGGGGTGCCGGCCACCAGAGGGGCGCCGGCGCGCTGGGCGATGTGACGGGCCGCCACCTTGTCACCCAGGTCCCGGATCGCCTGCGGCGGGGGCCCGATCCACACCAGGCCCGCGTCCAGGACCGCCTGGGCGAACTCCGCGTTCTCCGACAAGAACCCGTAACCGGGATGGACGGCGTCCGCACCCGATTCGGCGGCGGCCTTCAAGACTTTGGCGATGTCCAGGTAACTGGTCGCGGGGGTGTCCCCGCCCAGCGCGTACGCCTCGTCCGCGACCCGGACATGAACCGCGTCCCGGTCCGGATCGGCGTACACCGCCACACTGGCGATCCCGGCATCCCGGCAGGCGCGGGCAACACGGACCGCGATTTCACCGCGATTGGCGATGAGCACCTTGCGCACGATCGCTCCCTCCTAGAAACAAGCCGAGTTTAGGTACTGGCCACACTTGATGCCGAGGCACCCCTGCACGTGAGCTTGCCCACACGGAGGGTGATCCATGGGTTGCGATAACCCCTGAACGCCTGCTCAATCCACGGTACGGCGCAGATCCGGCCCCTGTCCCGCACTCTTCCGTGTGGAGCGAAACTCCACTGAACTCCATGCCAGGAGCTGACGTTAATTGTGGAAACCCTACGAATAGAGCGGTGAAAATTTGCGATCTCCTGTGCGCGGCGAGTGGCGTGCGCGACCCCTTGCCGGTCGCTCTACCCATGAGTAGCCTGCGCAGCGCAGGGTACCTGCGGTAACGCACCGGAACACGCCCGGGGCATTGCGCCGAAGGGGGACAGCATGCCGAAAGCGGACACATTGCGCCGGGCGACGGCCGTCGGCACGGCGGTGGTCCTGGTCCTCGAAGCCCTCGTCATAGCCTTCGTCAACTGGATACTCGGGCTGCTGGCGCGCCATCAGCAGATGTCCATGGGCGGCCTGGGCAGCGGGGCGATGGCGACCGGATCCTGGGTGCTGGGCGGGGTGTTCGCCCTTTTCCTCGTCTACTGCGCCGTGCTGGTGCTCCGCATCGCGGTGCACGAGCGGATGGCCGGCCCGGTGGGCCGGATCGCCCTCATCGTGTGCGCGGTCATGCACGGCCTGGTCGGCGCGCTCGTCGTCGGCCTGATCGGCTGGTACGCGTTCGCGCTGATGATGGTGATCCTCGCGCTGCTGGTCGGCACCCTGCTGATGTACGCGCCGGAGGACCGGGCCACGCCCCGGCCCGCGGCCGCCGAGCAGACCGGCCCGGCCGGCGAGGCCCCGCCGGCCACCGCCTGACGCCGGATCAGGCAGCCGCATCAGGAGACAGGGGCGGCGCCCGGGGCGCGAGTACCGGCTCGTACCGGCCGCCGGAAGGGACCGGGGTCAGGTCACGCCCACAGGTCGGTGATGCGTATCCCCAGTTCGCCCAGCAGGCGGCGCAGCAGCGGCAGCGACAGGCCGATCACATTGCCCGCGTCGCCGTCGATGCCGGAAACGAACGGCGCCGAGCGGCCGTCCAGGGTGAACGCGCCCGCCACGTGCAGCGGTTCGCCGCTGGCCACATAGGCGGCGATCTCGTCGTCGTCGGGCGTGCCGAACCGTACGGTGGTCGAGGCGGTCTCCGACACGCTCCGGCCGGTCCGGGTGTCGATCACGCAGTGCCCGGTTTGCAGCACGCCGGTCCGGCCGCGCATCTCCTCCCAGCGGCGTACCGCCTCGGCGGCGTCCTTGGGCTTGCCCAGTGCCTGCCCGTCCAGCTCCAGCACCGAGTCGCAGCCGACCACCAGCTCGCCGCCGGCCAGCGCGCCGCCTCCGGCGACCGCCGCGGCCTTCGCCTCGGCCAGCACCCGCGCCAGCTCCCCGGGGGTGGGCGCGCTGATCGCCTCCTCGTCCACCCCGCTCACCACCACCAGCGGGTCAAGGCCCGCCTGTTTGAGCAGTCCCAGCCGGGCCGGCGAAGCGGAAGCGAGCACAAGGGTGCGGGTCGGCGTCACGCGCACATCCTAGGCGCCCCCCTACGCGCCCTTGGCGCCCCTTATGCGTGCCAGGCGGCGATCACCATGGCCACCCCTGCCGCCAGGGCGAGGACGAGCATGGCCCGGCGCAGCATCGCCTGGGCGCGACGCGCCTCGGGGGAGGGCGTGTCCGGCTCGTCGTCCGACCACAGCATCCCCCAAGGGTCGTCGCAACGGCCGGGCGCCGCCTGAGTACGGGTACTCAGAACCGGAACGCCGGCCGCCGCACGAGCCGGGGCGGATCCACCCGGGACCTGCGAGAGGCCGACCAGGGCCGGACCCGAGCCGGATCTATGCGGGCCACACCGACATCCGCCAGGCGCCCGGTCCCGGCCGCGGGAAGCCGCGCGGCACCGTACGGGCCGGGTCGGCCCAGCCGTCCAGCGTGTGCGGGCCGTCGGCGTCGGACTCCGCCGCCGCGGCCCGCGCCTGGACCAGGGCGACGACCGCCGCCAGTTCCTCGGGGGTCGGCCGCCCCCGCTCCACCTTGATCACCACAGTGCCGCTCCCGTACCCGATGGTGTGCCGTACGACTGCTTCGGACTGCTCCCGCGGACATCTCCTACAGCGGAATGTTCCCGTGCTTCTTCGGCGGAAGCGACTCGCGCTTGTTGCGCAGCGTCCGCAGCGCCTTCACCAGTTGGGCCCGGGTCTGCGAGGGCGCGATCACCGCGTCGACGTAGCCGCGCTCGGCCGCCACGTACGGGTTGAGCAGCGTGTCCTCGTACTCCTGGATCAGCTGCGCCCGCAGCGCCTCGGCCTCCTCCGGGGTGGCCGCCTCCGCCAGGGTGCGGCGGTGCAGGATGTTGACGGCGCCCTGCGCGCCCATGACGGCGATCTGCGCGGTGGGCCAGGCCAGGTTGAGGTCGGCGCCCAGGTGCTTGGAACCCATGACGTCGTACGCGCCGCCGTACGCCTTCCGGGTGATGATCGTGATCAGCGGGACGGTGGCCTCGGCGTAGGCGTAGATCAGCTTGGCGCCGCGGCGGATGATGCCGTCCCACTCCTGGCTGGTGCCGGGCAGGAAGCCGGGCACGTCCACGAAGGTGATCACCGGCACGTTGAAGCTGTCGCAGGTCCGTACGAAGCGGGCCGCCTTCTCCGAGGCGTCGATGTCGAGGGTGCCGGCGAACTGGAGCGGCTGGTTGGCCACGATGCCCACCGGCCGGCCCTCGATCCGCCCGAAGCCGGTGAGGATGTTCGGCGCGAACAGCGACTGCGTCTCCAGGAACTCCCCGTCGTCCAGCACGTACTCGATGACCTTGTGCATGTCGTACGGCTGGTTCGCCGAGTCCGGGATGACCGTGTCCAGCTCCAGGTCCTCGGCCGTGACGGTCAGTTCCGCCTCCGCCGGGAAGGACGGCGGCTCCTGGAGGTTGTTGCTCGGCAGGTACGACAGCAGCGCCTTGACGTACTCGAACGCGTCCTTCTCGTCGCCGGCCAGGTGGTGCGCGTTGCCCGAGGTGGTGTTGTGGGTGCGGGCGCCGCCCAGCTCCTCCATCCCGACCTCCTCGCCGGTGACGGTTTTGATCACGTCGGGGCCGGTGATGAACATGTGCGAGGTCTGGTCCACCATCACCACGAAGTCGGTGATCGCCGGGGAGTAGACCGCGCCGCCCGCGCACGGGCCCGTGATCAGGCTGATCTGCGGGATCACCCCGGAGGCGTGCGTGTTGCGGCGGAAGATCTCGCCGTACATGCCCAACGACGTGACGCCCTCCTGGATACGGGCGCCGCCGGAGTCGTTGATGCCGATGACCGGGCAGCCGGTCTTCAGCGCGAAGTCCATCACCTTGACGATCTTCTCGCCGAACACCTCGCCGAGCGCGCCGCCGAAGACCGTGAAGTCCTGCGAGAAGACGGCCACCGGGCGGCCGTCGACGGTGCCGTAGCCGGTCACCACCCCGTCGCCGTAGGGGCGGTTGGTTTCCAGCCCGAAGTTGGTGGACCGGTGCCGGGCCAGTTCGTCGAGCTCGGTGAACGAGCCGTCGTCCAGCAGCAGTTCGATCCGCTCACGCGCGGTCAGCTTGCCCTTGGCGTGCTGCTTCTCCACCGCCCGCAGCGAGCCCGCGTGCTTGGCCTCGTCGATGCGGTGCCGCAGATCGGCGAGCTTGCCCGCGGTCGTGTGGATGTCGTACTCCGGCTCGGCCATGGAGGCGGCTCTCCTGCTCTCGACGGGACGGTGGGACCGGGACTGCGGCCGGCTTTGCGACCGGCATTGTGACCGGCGGGTAACGCAGTTCCGTAGCGTAGTGGCGACTCTCGGGTACGGGCACTGCGGCGTTCGCCACACCGCCGCGCCGCCCTCGTAGGGTGGTGGCATGACGCCCAGCCGCTGGTCCGATCTGGACCGACCGCCGCTCAACGCCGCAGCGCTGCGCAGGGCGGTGGTCACCCCCGAGGCGTTGTGGACCTCGCTCGACGTGGTGGAGTCCACCGGCTCCACCAACAGCGACCTCGTCACCCGCGCCGCCCAGGGGGCGCCCGAGGGCACGGTCCTGGTGGCGGAGGAGCAGACCGCCGGCCGGGGCCGGCTCGACCGCCGCTGGACCGCGCCCGCGCGTTCCGGGTTGTTCTTCTCCATACTGCTCCGGCCGGGCGAGCGGGTGGAATCCGGCTCCGCCGCGGGTGCGCAGCCGGTGCCCGCGCACCACTGGGGCTGGCTGCCGCTGCTCGCCGGGGTCGCCACCGCCACCGCGCTGTCCCGCGCGGCCGGCGTGGACACCTCCCTCAAGTGGCCCAACGACCTGCTGGTCCCGGTCGACGGCGAGGAACGCAAGGCCGGCGGCATCCTCGCCGAGCGGGCCGTCGGTACCGCGGTGGTGGTCGGCATCGGGCTCAACGTCTCCCTCAAGGCCGAGGAACTGCCCGTGCCCACCGCCGCCTCGCTCGCCCTGGCCGGCGCCCTCGGCACCGACCGCGACCCGCTGCTGCGGGCCGTCCTGCGCTCCCTGGACCAGTGGTACGCCACCTGGCGCGCGGCCGGCGGCGACCCCGCGAAGTCCCTCCTCCAGCAGACGTACGCGGCCGGCTGCGCCACCCTCGGCCGCCAGGTCCGCGCCGAGCTGCCCGGCGGCGAGCAGTTGGCCGGCACCGCGGTCGCCGTGGACGGCGACGGCCGGCTGGTGATCGCCGGCCCGTCCGGCGAGCGGGCGGTCGCGGCGGGCGACGTGGTGCACCTGCGGCCGGCGGAGGGGTGGGCGGGCGCCTGAGCGGGTGGGGGAGTGGACGGGTGAGCGGCCGGGTGAGTCGGCGCGTACGGAGGGTGGCGAGCGGGGACCGGCGTACGCCGGCGTGACGGGACGGCGTACGGAATCCGGCGGTGCGGCCGTACGACCTCGCGCGCCATGGGCACGGACCGCGACCGTACGGAAGGCGCGTACGGGGCCGGCGGGGCGGGGCGTCCCGTTGTGGCCGGGCAGAGAGTAAAGCCTCGGTGCCGTCGCCCGTAGCGGAAGCCCGGTGAGAGTGAGCTAGGGCACACCTGCCGTATCTTTGAGGGGCTGCGTCGTCTCGATGATCGGAAGGGCTGTGCGCAGGGATTCTTCTGGGGCCGGGCGGTGACCGTGAGCGACGAGAACCCCCCGCCGGACGAGCCGTTCCGTCCGGCTCCGGGTGCCGACCCGGAGCCGGGGCGACCCGGCGCCACGGCCCCCGACAGCCCGGCAGGCTCTCCCGGTGCGTCGCCCCCGCCCGTACCGGCCGCGTCGTCGACCGGGCCCGCCGGACGACCCGGCGGTGACGGCGACGCCGAGGCCGCGGGGGAGCGGGAATCCGGCGCACAGGACGCGGGTGGCGCGGATTCCGGGGCTTCTGGTGCCGGGGCGTCGGGTTTCGGCGCTGCGGATTCCCGTAGCGACGACGACGGCGACTCCGCGGGCCCGGGAGAACCCGGCGGCTCCGGGGGCCCTGGCGACCTCGGAGGGCCTGGCGACCCCGGCGATCCCGGCGACTTCGGGGACGAGGAAGCGGGGGACGACGGGGAGCACCCGCTCGCCCTGCGCCTGGAGCAGCTCATCCTGGGCGCGCCCCGCCAGTACACGCCGTTCCAGGCCGCCCGGACCGCCGGGGTGTCGATGGACCTGGCGTCCCGGTTCTGGCGGGCCATGGGCTTCGCGGACATCGGGCAGGCGCGGGCGCTGACCGAGGCGGACGTGCTGGCACTGCGCCGGCTGGCCGGCCTCGTCGAGGCGGGCCTGCTCAGCGAGTCGATGGCGATCCAGGTGGCGCGATCCACCGGCCAGACCACCGCCCGGCTGGCGGACTGGCAGACCGACTCCTTCCTCGAAGGGCTCACCGAGCCGCCCGAGCCCGGCATGACCCGGGCCGAGGTCGCATACCCGCTGGTCGAACTGCTGCTGCCCGAGCTGGAGGAGTTCCTGGTCTACGTGTGGCGCCGCCAGGTGGCCGCCGCGACCAGCCGGGTGGTCCAGTCCGACGACGAGGAGGCCGTGGACCGCCGGCTCGCCGTGGGCTTCGCCGACCTGGTGGGCTTCACCCGGCTCACCCGGCGCCTTGAGGAGGAGGAGCTCGGCGAGCTGGTCGAGGCGTTCGAGACCACCGCGGCCGACCAGGTCGCCGCGTACGGCGGCCGGCTGATCAAGACCCTCGGCGACGAGGTGCTGTTCGTCGCCGACGACCCGGGCACCGCCGCCGAGATCGGCATGCGGCTGATCGAGACCATGACCGGCGACGAGACCATGCCGGCGCTGCGGGTCGGGATGGCGTTCGGCACGGTCACCACCCGGATGGGCGATGTGTTCGGCACCACCGTCAACCTCGCCTCCCGGCTCACCTCGATAGCGCCGAGGGACGCGGTGCTGGTCGACGGCGACTTCGCCGAAGCGCTCGGCGAGGCCGGTGACGCGCCGGTCTCCGAGGCCGACGTGGACGCGGACTCCGCCGAGTCGGAGAAGTACCGGTTCGCGCTCCAGCCGATGTGGCGCCGGCCGGTCCGCGGGCTGGGCGTGGTCGAGCCGTGGCTGCTCACCCGGCGGACGGGGCGTCCGTAGCCCGGTCGTGGGCGATCGGCTCACGGGTACGTGTAGCCGTGTGCGTATCGGTTGCGTACCCGCGTGCGTACCCGCGTCCGGACCTGGTGCGGACCTGAGCGCGGACCTGCCAGGGATGGGTGCGGGAGTTGTCCACAGGGCGGGCTCGGGCCGCCGACGGACGGTGGCGCGACCGTGGCAGGATGAGGCCCTCAGCAGGTTCACGGGCGTTAACACGGGAGGGTCCGATGGTCACGGAGCAGCGGTACGGGGACTGGGTCGTGGTGCGGTCGCACGCCGAGCGGGTGGCCGAACTCGTGCTGGACCGGCCGGAGGCGATGAACGCGGTGTCCAGCAAGATGGCCGACGAGATCGCGGCGGCCTGCGCGGCGCTGAGCGCGGACCGGTCGGTGAGCGTCACCGTGGTGACCTCCACCCATGAGCGGGCGTTCTGCGCGGGCGCCGACCTCAAGGAGCGCAACCGGCTCACCGACGCGGAGATGATGGACCACCGGCCGCGCGCCCGGGCCGCGTACACCGGTGTGCTGGAACTGCCGATGCCGACGATCGCCTCCGTGCACGGCTTCGCGCTGGGCGGCGGCTTCGAGATCGCGCTCGCCTGCGACCTGATCGTCGCGGACGAGACCGCGGTGGTCGGGCTGCCGGAGGTCTCGGTGGGCGTGATCCCGGGCGGCGGCGGCACCCAGTTGCTGCCCCGCCGGGTGGGTGCGGCCCGCGCCGCCGAACTCATCTTCACCGCCCGCCGCCTCACCGCCACAGAGGCGCTGCCGCTCGGCCTGATCGATCACCTGGCCCCGGCCGGCGGCGACCGCGAAGCCGCCCTCGCCCTCGCCGACCGCATAGCCGCCAACTCCCCGGTCGGCCTGCGCGCCGCCAAGCGTGCCCTGCGCCTGGGCCACGGACTCGACCTGCGCACCGGCCTCGAGGTCGAGGACTCCGCCTGGCGCACGATCGCCTTCTCCGCCGACCGCGCGGAAGGGGTGGCGGCCTTCAACGAGAAGCGCGCGCCGCGCTGGCCGGGGCTGTAAGGGGGCGGTTCGGGCAAGGGCGGGAGTGCGGGCGGGCCGCTCGCCGAGGGCCGGGGCGTGCGGGCGGGCCGTTTGCGAAGGGGTGAGGACTGGGCGGCCCTTGGGCCGAAGGCGGGATCGGACGGATGGGCCGATTGCGGAAGGGGAGGGGCGGTCCAGGGCCGTTCGGCGCAGCAGAGGCGGGGCCGGGGCGCCATACCGGGGCAAACATCCCTAGCCTGGAGGGATGGTTGACGAAGGGAGCGCCGATCAGCGGCTGCGGGCCGTGGTCGCTCTCGCCCAGGCGCTCGCCACCTCGCCGAGCCCGCACGCCGCGGTCAGGGCCGGTGCGCGCCGGGCGCGGCTGGCGATGGACGGTTCCTTCGCGGCGATCTCCCAGTGGGAGCGGGAGACCGGGCGGCTGCGGGTGCTGGTCAACGACGGCGAACTCGCCCCCGGCGAGGAGGCCGAGCCGGCCGACGAGTCGTATTCGGTGCACGACTTCCCGGAGATCGCGGAGTTCCTGCACGGCACCTGGGCGCGCGGCGGCGAGCCGTACGCCTGGGTGGAGAGCGCGGACGCTGCCGGCTCCTCCCCGGGCGGGCCGAGCTGGGGACGGGCCACGGCGCTGCGCCGGCGCGGGCGCGGCAGTTGCGTGGTCGCGCCCCTGGTGCTGCACGGGAAGGCATGGGGTGAGCTGTACGTCGCCCGTGACCCGCGGCAGCCGGCCTTCGGGCGGGCCGACGCCGACTTCGCCACGGTGCTGGCCGCACTGGTCGCCGCCGGGATCGCCCAGACCGAACGGCTCGCGGAGGTCCGCCGGCTGGCCTTCACCGACCCGCTCACCGGTCTGGGCAACCGGCGGGCGGTGGACGTGCGGCTCGACGAGGCGCTCGAACGGCACCGGGCCGACGGCACCGTGGTCAGCCTCGTGGTCTGCGACATCAACGGGCTGAAGCGGGTCAACGACCTCCTCGGCCACGCCGTCGGCGACCGGCTGCTGGAGCGGTTCGGCTCCCTCCTGTCCCTCTCCGGGGCACGCCTGCCCGGCAGCCTGGCCGCCCGCCTCGGCGGCGACGAATTCTGCATCGTGGCCGTGGGCCAGGGCGCCGACGACGTGGTCGCCGCCGCCGACGAACTCTGCGTGCGCGCCGCCGAACTCGACATCGGCGAAGGCGTGGCCTGCGGTGTCGCCTCCACCGGCGACCCCATCGGCCCCGTCCGCTCCGCCCGCCGCCTCTTCCGCCTCGCCGACGCCGCCTCCTACCGAGCGAAGGCGCTCCGCGCGGACCACCCCGTCGTCGCCGGCCGCGAAGGCCCTGACGACCCCGTCGTCCGCCTCACCGAATCCCCGCCCACCCCACCCCCCACCGAACGCCGCACCTTCCGCCGTCCCTGACGCCGCACCCAACCACCGGCCGTCCCGCCTGTCCCCGCCGCCGCGGGGTTGCCGCGGCTTGGGCTGCCAGAGGGTGCGAGTGCTTCCGCTTGGTGTGGCTGTCGGTGCCTGCTGCCGGTGTGGGCCGCGTCAATTGCGGTTGCCGGTCCTGCTGCCCTGGGCCGCCGCTTGCTTGCCGCGGTCCAAGGCGCAGCCCTGCCGTGCGGAGGCCTCGCATGCCTTCCGCCGGGAGTACCGGTCCCCGAGGGCCCGCTCGCCCCGAACCCTTCCCCCGGCTGCGCCACTTCCGGCTCGCCCCCCTTCCCGGGGGCCCGGGGGTGCCCAGGCCCCGGGGGAGGGGCAGGTGACAGAGGGGGATTCAGTGCTTAGGGTGCGTGAATATGGATATGCAGAACGTGGTGGTGGGAAGCCGCGGCGCGTCGGCGGAGGATGTGGTCGCGGTGGCCCGGGGCGGCGCCCCGGTCGAGCTGGCGCCGGAGGCGATCGCGGAGATGGAGCGGTCGCGGGCGGTGGTGGACGCGTTGGCGGCGAAGCCGGAGCCGGTGTACGGGGTGTCGACCGGGTTCGGCGCTCTCGCGGTGCGGCACATCAGCCCCGAGCTGCGGGCGCAGCTGCAGCGGAGCCTGGTGCGCTCGCATGCCGCCGGGATGGGGCCGCGGGTGGAGCGCGAAGTGGTCCGCGCGCTGATGTTCCTGCGGCTGAAGACGCTGGCGTCGGGGCGGACGGGGGTGCGCCCGGTGGTCGCGCGGACCATGGCCGCGCTGCTCAACGCCGGCATCACCCCGGTCGTCCACGAATACGGCTCGCTCGGCTGCTCCGGCGACCTCGCCCCGCTGGCGCACTGCGCCCAGGTGCTGATGGGCGAGGGCGAGGCCGAGGGCCCGGACGGCGTCGTCCACCCGGCCGCCGACCTGCTCGCCGACCACGGCATCGAACCGGTCGAGCTGCGCGAGAAGGAGGGCCTGGCCCTCATCAACGGCACCGACGGCATGCTCGGCATGCTGGTCATGGCCTGCGCCGACCTCGCCCGCCTGTTCACCGCCGCCGACATCACCGCCGCGCTCACCCTGGAGGCCCTGCTCGGCACCGACCGGGTGCTCGCCCCCGAACTGCACGCGATCCGCCCGCACCCCGGCCAGGCGGCCAGCGCCGAGAACATGCGCCGCGTGCTCCAGGACTCCGGCCTGACGGGTCACCATCAGGACGACGCCCCGCGCGTGCAGGACGCGTACTCGATCCGCTGCGCCCCCCAGGTGGCCGGCGCCGGCCGCGACACCCTCACCCACGCCCGCCTGGTCGCCGACCGTGAACTGGCCGCCGCCGTCGACAACCCGGTGGTCCTGGTTGGGGGCACCTCCCAGGCCGAAGGCTCTGGGGGAGGCAGGGTGGAGTCCAACGGGAACTTCCACGGTGCCCCCGTCGGCTACGTCCTGGACTTCCTCGCCATCGCCGCCGCCGACCTCGCCTCGATCGCCGAGCGCCGCACCGACCGGCTGCTGGACAAGAACCGTTCGCACGGCCTGCCGCCCTTCCTCGCCGACGACCCGGGCCTGGACTCCGGCCTGATGATCGCCCAGTACACCCAGGCGGCCCTGGTCAGCGACCTGAAGCGACTGGCGGTGCCGGCCTCGGTCGACTCCATCCCGTCCTCGGCCATGCAGGAGGACCACGTGTCCATGGGCTGGTCGGCCGCGCGCAAGCTGCGTACCGCGGTGGACGGCCTGGCCCGGGTGCTCGCGGTCGAGATGTTCGCGGCCACCCGCGCGCTGCAGATCCGGGCCGCCTCCGGCGAACTGCGCCCGGCCCCGGCGTCGGCCGCCGTGCTCGCCGCGGTCCGCGAGGCGGGCATCCTCGGCCCCGGCCCGGACCGGTTCCTGTCCCCGGACCTGGAGGCGGCCTACGCGTTCGTCCGGTCCGGCCGGCTGGCCCACGCGGCCGAGTCGGTCACCGGCCCGCTGGCCTGACCGCAGGCGCGCAGGACGTACCGCCGTACGTGTAGCCGTACGCGGGCGTGTCCTCGTACGAGAACACGCCCGCCCACGAGGGCCCGGCCGGCGTGCGGCCGGGCTTCGTCATGCGAGGCGGCGGGCCCGGCGGCCGGCGTCCACCACCAGGCCGGCGCCGGCCAGCAGGAAGGCGGCGCCGCCCACGAGGTATGGCTTGGTGTTGATGGCGCCGGTGTCCGCCAGCCCGCCGTGCCCGGAGGACGACGAGGACGACGACGTGGACGCCGAGGTGGACACGGACGCGGACTGCTGCTGCGCGGGTTCGTTCGGGCTCGCCTGGGCGGAGGGCACGAAGTAGAGCGCGGCCAGCACGGATGCTGCGGCAGCTGCGACATAAGGACGGGGCGAGGCCAACGGATCTCCCTGGGGACGCCTCCCAGGGATGACCGCCCTGGGGGGAGGGTGCGGCGGCGTGACCGTGTGGGCGATGTTAGTGACTTGGTGTGGCATGTGTGAAGCCGACCACCCTCCGCTTACCCTCCGTGGCATGAGCGCTACTGACGCCACCGAAATGCCCCGCGGGGACAGCGGCCCCCGTTACGTACGGTTCCAGGCCGAACTCGTGCTGGAAGTCACCGACAGCGCCGGGCTGCGGGCCGCCGCGCTGACCCGGATCGCCCAGGACGCCTACATGCCCCAGGAGGAGCGGATCCACGCCGAGACCGCGGCCGGCCAGGACGAGTCCGAGGCGCTGGCCTACCTGGTCGACCCGGCCCAGCTGGTCACCGCCGTCCCCGGCGTCGAGCTCGTCCAGGCGTCCTGGTCCTGCGCCCACACCGAGTACGACCCCGGCTACCGCTTCCCTGGCTGACCGGGGCCGCCCCTGCCGCAGGTCCCCCGCCGCGGGTCCACCGCGGGCCCCACCGCGGGTCCACCGCGGGCCCCACCGCGGGCCCCACCGCGGGCCCCACCGCGGGCCCCACCGCGGGCCCCACCGCGTGGCAAAGCCCACAATTCATCCTTGATCGGAACGCAAACCCCGTTCTGCCTGTTTTCATGCATAAGGACGAAGCTCGTCAATCGCCCAGAGCGAACCCCGCGCGACCGGTGGGCAACGGTGCCCGAACCCGCGACGAGGAGTCACGAGCGCGCATCGACAAGCAGCCATTGGAGTAATGCGTGACGACGCCGCACGACGCCGGTAATTCACCCGAGCAGCAGCCCGCGGCGACGCGCCGCCGGTCTCCTTTCACCCGCCGCCGCACCTTCACGGCCATTGCGGCGCTGACGGTCGCGACGGCGGCCCTGACCGCCCTGGGCACCCAGGCGAACGCGGCCACCCCGAGCGCCAAGCCCGCAGCGGCCAAGGCCGGCAGCGCCTCCCCGGTCGCCACCGGCGTCCCCTTGGCCGCGAAGCAGGCCGCCGCGCCGGCCCAGGGCGTCGCCAAGAGCTTCGTCGGCACCTTCACCCCGGAGGACGGCTCCACGGTCGGTGTCGGCATGCCGGTGTCGATCAACTTCGACAAGCCGATCACCGACAAGGTCGCGGTGCAGAGCCACATCTCCGTGACCTCCAGCAGCGGCCAGCAGGTCGTCGGCCACTGGTTCAGCTCCACCCGGCTGGACCTGCGCCCGCAGGCGTACTGGAAGGCCGGTTCCCACGTGACGATGAAGCTCAACCTGGGCGGCGTCAAGGGCGGCGCCGGCATCTACGGCGTGCAGAACAAGACGGTGAACTTCACCGTCGGCCGCTCCCAGGTCTCCACCGTCGACACCGTCACCCACATGATGACGGTGGTCCGCGACGGCAAGGTGATCCGTACGATCCCGGTCTCCTCGGGCGGCCCCGGCCACGAGACGTACAACGGCCAGATGGTCATCTCCGAGAAGGACCAGACCACGCGGATGAACGGCGCCACGGTCGGCCTGATCGACAAGACCACCGGCAAGAGCGAGTACGACATCCCGGACGTGCCGCACGCCATGCGGCTGACCACGTCCGGCACCTTCATCCACGGCAACTACTGGGCCGCGCCCTCGGCCTTCGGCACCGCCAACACCAGCCACGGCTGCATCGGCATGCAGGACGCCAAGGGCGGCAACGACCCGAACACCCCGGCCTCCTGGTTCTACAACAACTCGCTGATCGGCGACGTGGTCACGGTCACGGGCTCCCCGTCCCCGACCGTGCCCGCGGACAACGGCCTCAACGGCTGGAACCTGTCCTGGTCCCAGTGGCTGGCCGGCTCCGCGCTCTGACCCTGCCGCCGCATTGCGCTACCGACGCCTGAACCCGCACCGGGTTCAGGCGTCGGTCTTCGCTGTCCACGACGCTATCCACGACGCCGGGTCGTCCAGCACCGCGCGCACCGCGCTGTAGGCGGCGCCGCGCAGCACCCCGTCCGGGCCGAGCGCGGAGGTGACCACGTCCTGCGGACGCCACTGCCGGTCGGTGACCCGTTCGGCCAGCTCCCGCCGCACGCCCGGCAGCAGCCAGGGCGCGAGATCGGCCAGCGGCCCGCCGACCACCACGGCCTGCGGGTCCAGCAGGTTCACCGCGCCGCTCAGCGCGATGCCGAGCGCCGCGCCGGCCTCCTCCAGGGCCGCCAGGGCCGCCGGGTCGCCGGCCGCCGCGGCGGCGTGCAGGGCGCCAGGGCCGTCGCCGGTACCGATCCCGGCGGCGCGCAGCAGTGCCTCCTCGCCGGCGTACGTCTCCAGGCAGCCGGTCGCGCCGCACGAGCACAGGGGGCCGTCGGGGCGGACCGGCACATGGCCGAGCTCGCCCGCGAAGCCGCGGGCGCCGCGGAAGAGCCGGCCCTCGACCACGACCGCGGCGCCGATGCCGATCTCGGCCGAGACGTGCACGAAGTCCCGCAGGCCCGGGTGGCCGCCGAGCCACAGCTCGGCCAGCGCGCCGAGGTTCGCCTCGTTCTCCACCACGGTGTCCCGGCCCAGCGCGGCGGCCACCGGGACGTCCTCCCAGCGCAGATTGGGGGCGCGCAGCACGGTGCCGCGGTCGTGGCCGACCAGGCCGGGGACGGCCACGGTGGTGCCGACCGGCCGCAGGTTCTCCGCCTCGGCGAGCCGGCCGGCCTCGGCGGTCAGCCCGGCCAGCTCCGCCAGCACATCGGCGGCGTCCCGCCCGCGGTTGGCCGCGCGGGCCTCCACCCGGCAGCGCACGGCGCCGGTCAGGTCCACCACGCAGGCCGCCAGGTGGTCCACCCCGATCTCGGCGCCCACGCCCGCCGGGCCGGTGTCGGCGAGCGCCAGCGCGGTGCCGGGCCGGCCCACGGTGCCGGGCCGCCGGGCGCCCCGCTCCTCCACCAGCCCCGCCGCCAGCAGCTCGTCCACCAGCGTCGACACGGTGGCGCGGGTCAGTCCCACCTCGGCGGCCACGCTCGCCCGGGTCACCCCGTCGCCGGTCGCCAGGGCGCTCATCACCAGCCCCAGGTTGCGGCGCCGCAGCCCCGCCTGTGCGCCCGTCCCCTTGGCCACCGGTCGCTCCCTTCGATCGCCTGCCGCCGTCCGGCTCCCGGACCGTGACCTCGTACCTTCGCACCCGCCCCGCCCCGGCCGCCTCCCGTGTCCGGCTCCCGGTCCGGGCGAGCGGTGACCGGACCGGGCCGCCCGGACCGTTCTCGTACGGCTTCGCGCCCGAACGACGCGTCCGCGGGGGCGGGGCGGGTGCCCGGTTCAGGCCGACACCAGCGGCATCGCGGCGCCGATGCGGGCCAGCGTCTCCTCGTCGCGCGGCAGCGCGTCGTAGGTCGGGCCGTCGGTGGTGTTCCAGCCGCGCGCGATGTCCGCCGGGGCGTCGCCGGACAGCAGCGCGGCGGCCTGCACCGCGGCGCCCAGAGCGACCAGCTCGTCGGCCCGCGGGATGCGCACCGCCCGGCCGTACAGCCGCCGTACCGTCTCGCGCCAGGCCGTGCCGCGGGCGCCGCCGCCGATCAGCAGCAGCGGCTCGCCCCCGCCGGCCGCCGGGCCGTCCACGGCCAGCACCTGGTCCAGGGCGGCCAGCAGCGCGTACACCGCGCCGTCGTACGCGGCCTGGAGCACCTGGCCGCCGGTGGTCTCGTGCCGCAGGCCGGTGAGCAGCCCGGAGGCGTACGGCAGGTTCGGCGTGCGTTCGCCGTCCAGGAAGGGCAGGAAGGCCACCGAGCCGCCCGGCTCCACCTGCTCCCGGTCCCGGCCGAGCAGGGCGGCCACCTTGTCCACCGCGAGCGTGCAGTTCAGGGTGCAGGCCAGCGGCAGCCACTGGCCGTCGGCGGAGGCGAAGCCGGCCACGATCCCGGTGGCGTCGGTGGGCCGCTGCCGCGAGACCGCGTAGACGGTGCCGGAGGTGCCCAGGCTCATCGCGGCCTGGCCGGGGGCCAGCCCGAGGCCGAGCGCGGCGGCCGCGTTGTCCCCGGTGCCGGCGCCGACCAGGGCCCCGGCCCGGACCGCCAGACCGTCGCGGACCGCGCCCGCCTTCTCCCCGGCGCCCAGCACCGCGGGCAGCTTCGCCGGGTCGAGGCCGACCGCGGCGAGCAGCTCCTCGTCGTACGCCTCGGTGCTCGACGCCCACCAGCCGGTGCCGGAGGCGTCCCCGCGGTCGGTGACGGCCACCCCGGTCAGCCGTTCGGTCAGGAAGTCGTGCGGCAGCCGCACCGCGTGGGCCGCCCGCGCCGCCTCCGGCTCGTGCTCGGCCAGCCACGCCCACTTGGCGGCGGTGAAGCTCGCGCCGGGCACCGACCCGAAGCGCTCCGCCCACCACTGCGCCCCGTACCGTTCGACCAGCGCCTCGGCCTGCGGCGCGGACCGCACGTCGTTCCACAGCAGGGCCGGGCGCAGCGGGGCGCCGTGCTCGTCCAGCACCACCAGGCCGTGCTGCTGGCCGCCGACCGAGATCGCCTCGGCCCGCTCGGCATACTCCCCGAGCTGCCCGAGCGCGTCCTGCAGCGCGCCCCACCACACCTCGGGGTCGGTCTCCCGGCCCGCGCCGGTGCTCACCGTGTGCGGCGCCTGCCCCTTGGCGAGGACGGCGCCGGTGCCGGCGTCGACCGCCAGCACCTTCGTGGACTGCGTGGAACTGTCCACGCCCAGTACGACCGGCCCTTGCGACCCCATCCCGCTCACTCCCTGACTCGACCTGCTGTGACTGCTCGACGCGCACGACCTGCTCGCCGTGCCCGACGTGCCCGACGTGCCTGACGTGCCCGACGTGCCCGACGTACGAATGTGCCCGGTGTGTGCTCGACCTGCTGCGGCGCGTGTACGGCTCGTGCGCGATGGGCTCCCGGACTTCCCATCATCGGTCCCGCATACTAATTTGTTCAACAGTCTGACGAATAGGAGCCGACCACCATGACGTCCGCCACGCCCGCCACGGGCCCCGTACCCACCCCCTCCGACAAGTTCACCTTCGGCCTGTGGACCGTGGGCTGGCAGGGCCGCGACCCGTTCGGCGACGCCACCCGCGCGCCCCTGGACCCGGTGGAGTCCGTCAACCGGCTCTCCGAGCTCGGCGCCCACGGCGTGACCTTCCACGACGACGACCTGATTCCCTTCGGGTCCTCCGACGCCGACCGCGACGCCCACATCAAGCGGTTCCGGGCGGCCCTGGACGCCACCGGCATGAAGGTCCCGATGGCCACCACCAACCTCTTCACCCACCCGGTCTTCAAGGATGGCGCGTTCACCGCCAACGACCGCGCGGTGCGGCGGTTCGCCCTGCGCAAGACCATCCGCAACATCGACCTGGCCGCCGAGCTCGGCGCCAAGGTCTACGTGGCCTGGGGCGGGCGCGAGGGTGCCGAGTCCGGTGCCGCCAAGGACGTGCGGGCCGCGCTGGACCGGATGAAGGAGGCGTTCGACCTGCTCGGCCAGTACGTCACCGAGCAGGGCTACGACCTGCGGTTCGCCGTCGAGCCCAAGCCGAACGAGCCGCGCGGCGACATCCTGCTGCCGACCGTCGGCCACGCGCTCGCCTTCATCAACTCCCTGGAGCGGCCCGAGCTGGTCGGCGTCAACCCCGAGGTGGGCCACGAGCAGATGGCCGGCCTGAACTTCCCGCACGGCATCGCCCAGGCGCTGTGGCACGGCAAGCTCTTCCACATCGACCTGAACGGCCAGAGCGGCATCAAGTACGACCAGGACCTGCGCTTCGGCGCCGGTGACCTGCGCGCCGCCTTCTGGCTGGTCGACCTCCTCGAGACGGCCGGCTACGAGGGCCCGCGGCACTTCGACTTCAAGCCGCCGCGGACCGAGGACTACGACGGCGTCTGGGCCTCCGCCGCCGGCTGCATGCGGAACTATCTCCTCCTGAAGGAGCGGGCCGCGGCGTTCCGGGCCGACCCGGAGGTCCAGGAGGCGCTGCGTGCCTCCCGGCTCGACGAACTCGTGCAGCCCACCCTGGGCGAAGGCGAGACCATCGCCCAGCTTCTCGCCGACCGCTCGGCCTACGAGGACTTTGACGCTGACGCGCAGGCCGCGCGTGGCATGGCCTTCGAGCGCCTCGACCAGCTCGCGATGGACCACCTCCTGCGCGCTCGCTGAGCTCGACCCCGGCGAACCTTCGCTCTTTGACGCGAGGGTTCGCCGGGATTACCCAGGGGCGCGGGGAACTGCGCGCGCTCCCCCAGAGCTTCGCCTGGGGGTACCCCCAGCCACAGGCCGGTGGTCCGGAGACGGCAGCAACTGCCCCTTTCGGACGGTGGCGACGTGCAGCCCGGTAGTGGGCTGAGCGCGCCCACGCGGCGCCAGCCGCATATCAACTACAGCCCCGCGCCCCTTTGAGGTGCCGTACTCCGTACAGGCACCCTCAGACAATCGCAGTCACCGTAATGGAGACGGTCACCTCCGTGGCCCACACCCGCGGGTACTCCGCGTGGAGGGCCTCGAAGACGGCGAGGCGGACATCGCGCGCCACGGCAGTGGCCTGGTGGCCGCCGCGAACGGCGAGGGAGATCTCGATGTCCGTGCGGTGCGGGGTGTCGCGGGGGACGACGCGGACCCCGGGGGTGCGGCCGGCGGAGGGGCGGGCGGGGCGCAGACGGTCGGTCAGGCGCGGGCTGAAGTAGGCCACGCCGGGGACGCCGGCGGCGGCGCGGGCCGCGGTCTCGGCGATCAGCCGAAGATCGGGAGCACGGTTCACGCGAGCCTCCGGTCGGGGACGGCGGAAGGTTCCAGCAGGTCCACCACGGCCACGTCCACCGCCGTCAGCTCCAGCCCGATGTGCTGGGCCGCGGCGCCGAGGATGCGCTCGCGGACGGCCGCGACCGCGTCGGGCACCGTACGGGACAGGTCGACGGCGATCTCCAGCCGGACCCGCAGGGGCTCGCGGGGGAGCCGGCCGCGTGCCGCCGTCCGTCCGGAGACCGCGGCCACCCGGCAACTGCCCGCCGCCACCCCGGGCAGCGACTCCGCCGCCTGCCGGAACAGCCGGGCCGCGGCCGTCTCCGTGATCCAGCCGTCCGGCTCCTCCAGCGGCACCAGTGGCCCGGGCCGCAGTTCGGTGCGCACCAGGTCCATCACCCGCGCCGCCACGTCCGGTACGTCGCCGTGCGCCGTGACCGCCGCCCGTACCGTACGGTCCAGCGCCGCCAGGTCCGCCCGCGCGGCCGCGCAGTGCGGGCACGACGCGTGGTCCGGCGCCGGGCCCTCCTCCCACAGCAGCGCGAGCGAGGCACCGCAGGGCAGCGTCTCGTCGTCGGCGGCAGGATCGACGGGCCGGGCGGTGAGGTCGGCGGGGTCGGTGGGCCGGCCCGTTCGCGCGTCAGCGGGGTCCGGGACGGGGCCGGTCAGCGCCATGGGGTCATCACCTCCGTCAAGTGCTTGCGGGCCCGGAAGATCCTTCCCCGTACGGCCGGTTCGCCGATGCCGACCGCCGCGGCGATCTCGTCGTACGACAGGCCGTGCAGCTCGCGCAGCACCCAGCAGGCGCGCTGTTCGGGCGTCAGGCCGGCCAGCGCGCGGCCCAGCGCCGCGACCGCGGCGGCGGATTCCGCGGCCCGCTCGGGGGAGGCGGTGTGCTCGGGTGCCTCCGGTTCCGGCGCGGCCTCCAGCGGCTGGACGGGCCGGCGGGCGCGCAGCACGTTCAGGCAGCGGTTGGTGACGATACGGTACATCCAGGTACGGAACGCGGCATCCCGCCGGAACTCGGGCAGTCGCCGCCAGGCGCTCACGAACGCCTCCTGCACGGCGTCCTCCGCGTCCCCGTCCCCGCCCAGCAGCCGCCGCGCGAGCCGGAGAAGCTCCGGACCGTGCCGCCGCACCAGAACCTCGAACGCCTCCTCGTCCCCCTCCCCGGCCCGCACGGCCAGCAGGTCGTCCCCCAGGGCGGCGAGGGTGCCGGGGATGCCGATGGCCGCCGCGGTCGCGGGGGCGCCGGCCTGGTCGGCCGCCGGCGCGGGCCCGGGGACGGCGGCGGTGTCCGCGGACCCGGCGGGCGCCGCACCGGCACCCGTACCCGCATCGGCACCCGTACCCGCACCGGCACCGGCACCGGCACCCGTACCCGCCCCGGCACCCGTACCCGCACCGGCACCGGCACCGGCACCCGTACCCGCCCCGGCACCCGTACCCGCCCCGGCACCCGTACCCGCGCCGGCACCCGTACCCGCACCCGCACCCGCACCCGCACCGGCACCCGCACCGGAGCCGACGGCGGCGGCCGGTGTTCCGGCCACGGGCGAGGCCCCGCCATCGGCTCCGGAAAAGACCACGGCTTCGCTCACGGTGTGTCCGCGGTCGCCTCTCCGCGCGAGGGCCCGTACGGCTTCCCGTACCGCCGGGCCGGCCCGCGCCGCTCGTCGTGCCGTGTTCCGGCGGGTGGGGCCTGGGTCACTGGACGCGGGTCTCCTGCGGCTCGTCGTCGTACGGCAGGTGCACGTCGACGACCGACACGTTGACCTCGACGACCTCCAGGCCGGTCATCCGTTCCACAGCGGCGATCACGTTCTCCCGTACGTCCGCGGCCACATCGGTGATCGCCACACCGTATTCGACCACCAACTCCAGGTCCACGGCGGTCTGTCGCTCGCCCACCTCGACCTTGACGCCCCGGGTGACGCTGGGCCGGCCGCCGGGCACCCGGTCGCGGACCGCGCCCAGGCTGCGGGCCAGGCTGCCGCCGAAGTCGTGCACGCCGATCACCTCGCGGGCGGCCATGCCGGCGATCTTCTCGACCACCGAGTTGGCTATCGAGGTGCGGCCGCGCTCGGCGGGCACCCGGAAGCTGCCCTTCTCCGTGCGGCCGACCTCGGTCTGCGGGACCGGGTCCACCGTGGTGCCCACGCGGGCCGGGGTGCCGGCCGTGGCCGTCGTGTTCGTCGTCATCGGATCTCCCTGCTTCGCCTCGTACGTACGTGCCGGTTCGTGCTGTCCTGCTGCCGTTCTGTTCGGACTGCCGTCCCGGGGCCGGCTGTCCTTGCCGTCCGGGGGTCGTGCCGAGCGGCTGTCAGGCGGTCTTCCCCCGGCACTCGTTCAGACACCTTCCGTACGTGATCCCTCACGCGGATCTCATGGTGATTGTGTGACGAACGCGGCGCGCGGGCGGGGCGCCGTCGTGCTCGCCGTGCACCCGGTGTTTACTCCAAGGACGCCCTGGAGCTGCCGGACACTCACCGGACGTGGCGCGGCGCCGGCCCGACCGCCGGGGCCCAACCGCCCGGTGTGCGCCGCCCGGCCGGCGGTGACGGGACCACCGGTGCCACAGGGCGACGGGACGGGCAGAGGGCCGCAGCCGCGTGTGCGCGGAGGGCCGGGGGAGGGGCACGGCACATGATCCACGGGACGACGTCAACAGCGCTGCTGCCCGACCGATGGCCCACCCCGCGGCTGCCGCTCCCGGACCGGCTGCCCCGGCTGCTGCCCGAACTGCTGCTCCTGGTCTCGGTGAACGCCGTCTACAAGTACGGCCGCAAGCTCGCCAACCACCACCCGCTGGAGGCCACCCACCACGCCGACCACGTCTGGTCGCTGGAACGCACCCTCCACCTGCCCAGCGAACGGTCCGTGCAGGACCTGCTGCTGCACAGCCACACCCTCGTGCACATCGCCAACTACCTCTACGCCACGGTGCACTTCCCGGCGATGGTGCTCTTTCTCGGCTACATGTTCCTCCGTCATCGCGCGCACTACCTGTGGATCCGCCGGGCCGTGGTCATCCAGACCATGCTGGCCCTGCTCGGCCACGTCTTCTTCCCACTGGCCCCGCCCCGCCTCTTGCCCGGCGCCGGCATGGTCGACACCGCGCAGGTCTACGGCCCCTCGGTCTACGGCTCCAAGCCCGACACCGGCTCGATGTCCAACCAGTTCGCCGCGATGCCCTCCCTCCACGTCGGCTGGGCGCTGGCCATCGCGGTCGGCCTCATCGCGGCCACCCGCTCCCGCCGGCGCTACCTCTGGCTGCTGCACCCCCTGCTCACGCTGCTGATCGTCGTCTCCACCGCCAACCACTACTGGCTGGACGGCCTGGCCGGCTCCGCCCTCCTCGGCGTGGCCCTGGCGATCATCCCCGCCCCCGACGCGGACGCCCCCCAGCCCCCGCCCGTCCAGTGGCCCCGGCCCTTCCGGGCCTGAGCCTCCGGGCCGCCGCGGCTCGTCAGGTACGTATCCACAGGCAGAAGGGATGCCCGGCCGGATCGAGCAACACCCGGTTGTCCGGATCGGGCTGATACCCCGCCGGAGTGGCCCCGAGTGCCACGGCCGCCCGCTCCGCCGCGGCCAGGTCGGTGGTCTCGATGTCCAGGTGGGCCATCATCTGCTGCGCCCCGGGTGCCGCCGGCCAGGCCGGAGGCACGTACGCCGGCTCGTACTGGAAGGCCAGCCCCGGCCCGCCGCCCGGCGGACTCAGCTTGACCCAGTCCGGCTCTTCCGTCGTCACCTCCCACCCCAGCAGCCGCCGGTAGAACCCGGCCAGCACCCCCACGTCCGGGGCGTCCAGCACCGTCCCCGTGAACGTCAGCCGCGGCTCCCGCACCCCGTCACCCATCGCCCGTCCCCTATCCGTTCGGCCCGGTTCTTCCGGTTCCTCCCCACTGCCGACACTGTGACACACGCCACTGACAATGCCCCCTCGGCGGGCCATCGGCCCAGGTCAGGCGCCGTCAGGGCACGTCATGGTCCGTCAGGCCGGTTGCTGCGGCGGGAAGTCGGCCTCGGCGCTGACGGCCGACCACGCGCGGGCCTCGGCGGTGCGGTCCTCGGCGGAGGACAGGGCGATGGCGACCGCGTCGGAGCCCAGGAGGAGGCGGCGGGGCGGGTCGTCGGAGGTGGCGACGCGGACGATCACCTCGGCGGCGCGGGCCGGGTCGCCGGGCTGAGCACCGTCGGCCTCACGGCGGCGCTCGTTCATGGCCCCGACCGTCGCCGCGTAGGCCGGGCCGACGGGATGAATCGTCATCGACGAGCCCTGCCAGTCGGTGCGGAAGGCGCCCGGCTCGACGATCATCACCCGCACTCCGAAGGGCCGCACCTCGTTGGCCAGCACCTCGGAGAAGCCCTCGACCGCGTGCTTCGCGCTCTGGTACGCGCCCATGCCCGGGCTGCCGCCGACCCGGCCGCCGATCGACGAGATCTGCACGAAGGTGCCCGACCCCTGCTCGCGCAGCACCGGGAGCGCGGCCCGGGTCACGTGCACTGTGCCGAAGAAGTTCGCCTCGAACTGTGCCCGGAAGTCCGCGTCGGACACCTCCTCGATCGGCCCGCTGTTCGCGTACCCGGCGTTGTTGACCACCACATCGAGCCCGCCGAACACCACGGTCGCCGTCTTCACCGCCGCCACCGCCGCTGCCGGGTCCGTGACGTCCAGCCCGAAGGGGCGTACCCGGTCGCCGTACTCCGCCGCCAGGTCGTCCACGCTTTCCGGCCGCCGCGCGGTGGCCAGCACACGGTCACCGTGCTCCAGCGCCGCCCGGGCCAGCGCCCGCCCGAGGCCCCGCGACGCCCCCGTGATCAGCCATGTCCGCGCCATTCCGTACATCCCCTTGCCCGTACGTCCGGTCCGCCGTCCGCGGCTCCCGCTCCCTCTTCACCCTGGCCCACTCCGCCCGGCCCCGCCACCGCCGCGCCGGGCCGCCCGGACCACGCCGACCGTCCCGGCAGCCCTGCCGTCGTCAACCCCTGGCGTCCATCCACCGCGGATACGTACCCCCGCAGGAGTGGCAATCGGGGCCCTGCACCGGCCGATCGCGGCTTCCGCCGGGAAAACGCCCGTATACGGATTAGCTTGCTCGCATATGAGGAGTGACAGCGGCGACGCGCTGACTTCCTGGCTCCGCGGCCGCGCCTCCCGTCCGGCGCTGGTCGCGGCCCTGGTCGTGATCGCGGTGTCCGTGCAGGGCGCCGTCTGCCAGGCCGACGGCGGCATGGACAACCAGGTGGTGGCCCGGGCCGCCCGGATCTTCCTGGACGGTGGCTCCCCCTACGCCGACAAGCGGTTCCTGTACCTGCCCAGCAGCGTGCTGCTCGCCGTCCCCGAGGCGGAACTGGGCCCCGCGGCGGTACGGGTCCTCGCCCCGATCCTCGTCGCCGCGCTCGTCCTGCTCGGCTGGTGGGCCGCCCTGCGGATCTTCGGCGTCTCCGCCCGCAGTCGGCTGGCCGTGGGCGTGGCCGGCGGCCTGGCCTACTTCGCGCCTTTCCGCAGCGAGCTCTACCTCGGCAACTGGACAGCGGTCTCGGCCGCCGCCCTCCCGGTGTCGCTCCTGTACGCCGCCCGCGGCCGCTGGACCGCCGCCGCGGCCGTGATCGGCGCCGCCGTCGCCGTCAAGCCGATGCTGGTGCCGATCGCCCTGCTGTTCGTCCTGGCCCGCCAGTGGCGGCCGCTCGCCGTGCTGGCCGCCATCCCGCTGGGCGCCTCCGGGCTCGCCGGGCTCGCCATGACCCACCCCGTCCTGCTCTTCACCAGGACCTTCCCCTTCCTGCTGCACGGCCAGGACTCCTTCGCCCGCCCCTACGACGCCTCCCTCACCGCGATCCTCGGCCGCCTCGGCCTCGCCCAGCCCGCTTCCGCCCTTCTCGCCGGCTTCCTCGCCGCCGCGGGCCTGTGGGCGGCCCGCACCCGCTGGCGCCGTCCCGGCGGGGACGAACGGCTCCGCCTCGTCGAGACGGCCACCATGCTCATGCTTGCCACTTTTGTCGTGGCCCGGCCGGCCTTCCTCCACTACGTTCTCGTCGTCCTGCCCCTGCTGCTCGCCACGCTGCCCTTGCGGGGCTCGCTCGGACATTCGCCCTGGTTCTGGATCGTCCTTCTGCCGCAGAATGCCGCGGTCGGGTGGCCGTACCTCGCGTCGGCGCAGCGGCGCGCCTACAAGGACGCGCTGATGCTTTCTGGCTTGGCCTTGCTTCTGGCGTGGCGCATCCTCGAGCCGTCGCTTGCCCGGAGGGCGCCCCAAAGGGGCGCGGGGAACTGCGCCAGCAACCGCACTCATGCCGGTGGTCCGGAGACGACAGCAACTGCCCCTTCGGGGCGGTGACGACCCGCGGCCCGGAATCGGGTTGCGCCCCTGGGTTTTCCCGGCGAACCCCCGACCCCCTCAGTACCCTCGCCGGTAGTTGTCGATGGTGGCGTCCTCCAATTTGCGCGCCCGGCGCTTGCGTTCTTCCGCAAGCTCACCCAGCGCCTCCGTAAGGGCGTCGAGGACGGCGTTGGACGGGGGGTCGGTGACGTCGGGGGCGTCCTCCACGCCGGTGGCGCCAAGGGCGGAGCCCAGCGCGGCGAGGACGGGTTCGTCGGCCTCCCAGCGGCTGGCGGCGCGGCGCCGGTCGGAGGAGTCGGCCAGCACGGGCTCGGAGCTGCGGAAAAGCACCCAGCGGCGGCGTTCCTCGCGGACGACCTGCCCTTCCGTCTCGAGGTCGGCGAGGTAGACGTCGGCGAGGCCGCGGCCGCGGCGCCACAGCCAGTCGGTGACGTTCTCGTAGGGCCGGCCGCGCCGCACCTGGCCGGCCGCCTCGGTGAGCAGCCGGTCGCCGGCCGGTCCCACGGCAAGCGGCACGATCCGCTGCCCGTCCAGCTCGATCACCCCCGCGCCCAGCAGGTCGATCGTTTCCGCCCCGGCCAGCGCCAGCGACAGATCGCCGCGCTCCACCGGCCCCCCGTACGGCTCCAGGGCCGTGATCATCAGATCCCGCGCTGTGGTCATGACCGACTCCACGACAAGCTCTTCGGCGGTCCGGACCGGGGACGGCCCCCCGCCGGCCCGCCGCGACGGACACCCCCCATGATCCCTCCAAGCCCGGTCCGGCACGAGCCGTCGCCGCCGTCCCCCTCGGCGTGCCCCGTTGGCCGCGCCCGGCGGGCGGCCCGGACCCGCCGCGGCCACGATGGGACGGGAGCCCGCCCGTACCCGGGCGTAGCGCGTCAATTACGCGCATTCGACCATCGCCCCAGGGAGCGACGCCATGGCAGCCTCGGAACCGGTCCCGGCCCCGGAACAGCTCGTCCTGGTCACCGGCGGCACCGGCACGCTCGGCAGCAGGCTGGTCCCGCGGCTGCGGGCGGCCGGCCGCGAGGTGCGGGTGCTCACCCGCGGCGCGCTGGCGGACCTGAAGGACCGGGAAGGCGTTCGCCACGTGCGGGGGGACCTGAGCACGGGGACGGGCATCGGCCCCGCGGTGGACGGCGTCGGCACGATCGTGCACTGCGCGGGCACCGGCCGGGGTGACGACGAGCTGACCCGCAACCTGGTCCGCGCGGTGAACGCCCGGGGCCCCGCCCGCCCCCACCTGGTCTACATCTCCGTGGTCGGCGCCGACCGGATTCCCGTGAGCGGCGGCGTGGACCGGGCGATGTTCGGGTACTTCGGCTACAAACGGGCCGCCGAACGCGTCGTCGCCGGCTCCGGGCTGCCCTGGACGACGCTGCGCGCCACCCAGTTCTACGACCTGGTCTGGTCGGTCGCGGGCGTGATGACCCGGCCGCCGCTCGTCCTGTACCCGGGCGGCACCGGCTTCCAGCCGGTCGACGTCGACGAGGTCGCCGCTCGGCTGACCGAACTCGCCCTCGCCGAGCCGGCCGGCCTCGTCGACGACTTGGCCGGCCCCCGCGTCTGGCGCACCGCCGACCTGCTGCGTTCCTACCTGGAGGCGACCGGCCGCCGCCGCCCGGCCATGATCCCGGTCTACCTGCCGGGCCGCGCCGCCCGCGCCGTCCGCGAGGGCGCGAACCTCGCCCCGGACCACGCGGTCGGCCACCGGACCTGGGAGGAGTACGTCGCCGAGCGCGCCTCCCGGGCCCGCCGTCATCCGCAGCAGGCGCGGCCCCGTACCAGCCACTGAGCGGAGCCTCGTCGCGCACTCGCAGCGGCCGGTCGATGGGCGCTGTCCCGGACCTGGGGGGAGTACGTGGCCGAGCGTGCCGCGCGTACCCGCCGCCATCCGCAGCAGGCGCGCCCCATCCCAGCCACTGACCGGAGCCTCGTCGCGCACTCGCAGCGGCCGGTCGGTGGGCGCTGTCCCGGACCTGGGAGGAGTGCGTCGCCGAGCGCGCCTCCCGGACCCGCCGCCATCCGCAGCAGGCGCGGCCCCATCCCAGCCACTGAATTCCTCGCCTCACACCCGCGAGCGGCCGGCCGGTCGGGGCGATCCCGGATCGCGCGGCCTCGTCCCGGCCAGTGGCCGTAGCCCCCCTCACACCCGCAGCGGCCGGTCGGTCGGCGCGATGGGGGAGGGCAGCTCGGTGCTGCCGGTCAGGTAACGGTCCACGGCCGCCGCCGCGGCCCGCCCCTCCGCGATGGCCCACACGATCAGGGACTGCCCGCGCCCGGCGTCGCCCGCGACGAAGACGCCGTCGGGAGCACCCGTGGCCCCGTCCTCCTGCTCAGGACCTCCGCGTGCGGGTTCGCGTACGCCGTCCGGTACGTCGCTCCGTACGCCGTCGCCTCCGCCCGGGTCCCTGTCCTCCCGCTCAGGACCTCCGCGCGCGGGTTCGCGTACGCCGTCCCGTACGCCCCCCTCTACGGAATCACCCGCCCCCGCGGGCACCGCCGCGAAATCCGGGCCCCGGGCGAAATTGCCGCGCGCGTCCAGTTCGAGGCCGAGCTGTTCGGCCAGGCCGGAGCCGTGTTCGCCGTGTTCGGGGCCGGAGAAGCCGAGGGCGAGCAGGACGAGCTCGGCGGGCAGCTCGCGTTCCGTGCCGGCGCGCGGGCTGCGGTCGTGGGGTGCCGCCTCGGCCAGGCGCAGGGCCCGTACCCGGCCGTCCGGGTCGCCGGCGAAGGCCAGGGTCGCCGCGGAGAACAGCCGTGGGTCGTGGCCGGCCCGGCCGCGGGCCTCCTCGTGCGCGTGCGAGATCCGGTAGACCGCGGGGTACGTCGGCCACGGCTCGCCCGGCGCGCGCGCAGCGGTGGGTTCCGGCCGGATGTCGAGCTGGACGACCGAGGCCGCGCCCTGCCGCAGCACCGTACCCAGGCAGTCCGAGGCGGTGTCGCCGCCGCCGATGATCACCACGTGCCGGCCCGCCGCGGAAACGGGGGAGTGCGGGAAATCGCCCTCGCGCTCGCGGTTGGCCAGCGTGAGGTAGTCCATCGCCTGGTGGATGCCGGCCAGCTCCCGCCCGGGCACCGGCAGCTCGCGCCGCTGCCCCACGCCGACCGCCACGACCACCGCGTCGTGCCGCCGCTGCAGCTCCCCGGCGTCCAGGTCGCCGCCGACGTCGACCCCGGGACGGAACACCGTGCCCTCCGCCCGCATCTGCGCGATCCGGCGCTCGACCTGGCTCTTTTCCAGCTTGAACTCCGGTATCCCGTACCGCAGCAGCCCGCCGAGCCGGTCGGACCGCTCGTACACCGCGACCGTGTGCCCACCCCGGGTGAGCTGCTGCGCGGCGGCCAGCCCGGCCGGTCCCGAGCCGATCACGGCGACCGTCTTCCCGCTCAGCCGCTCCGGCGGCTGCGGCGCCGCGTAGCCGCGCTCCCACGCCTGGTCGGCGATCGCCTGCTCGACGTTCTTGATCGTCACGGGATCGTCGTTGATCGCCAGGACGCACGCGTCCTCGCAGGGTGCCGGGCACAGCCGCCCGGTGAACTCGGGGAAGTTGTTCGTCGCGTGCAGCCGGTCCGCGGCCGATTCCCAGCTGCCGTTCGCGGCGTACACGTTCCACTCAGGGATCAGGTTCCCCAGCGGGCACCCGCTGTGGCAGAACGGTATCCCGCAGTCCATGCAGCGCCCCGCCTGCTCGGTGACCACCGGCAGCAGCGCCTGCCCCGCGTACACCTCGCCCCAGTCCCCGACCCGCTCGCGCACCGGCCGCCCGTTCACGGCCTGCCGTCCGCGCTTCAGGAAGCCCTGCGGATCGTTCATTCCGCGCCCCCTCTCCTTCCTTGCTTCCCTCATCTCCTCCCGTGGTCCCCCCGCTTCTCCCCGAGCCCGCCGGCTCCTCACGCTCCCGTCCTCCGCTCCCGCCGCCATGACGTCGGTGCGACGTCGGTGCTTTCGGGTTTCGGGAGAATCGGGAGAACGGGAAGCCGGTGAAACTCGCGGTCCGCCCAGCGTACGCCCGTTTTGTACGGATATGACGGCCGTCCACGGATGTCTTTCGCGGTCCGGCCCGGCGGGTCCTCCGGCGCCCATGGGCACTCCTGGGCGCAGGCAAACCTCACCCGCGCGTGGGCTCGTATCCGAAGTCGATCGGCACACGAGCCGCGGCCGGGGATACTGGGCTCTGTGGACACCTACGAGAGCACCACACGGCTCGAACGGTGGGCCAACCCGCCCACGCCCCTCGACGGTGTGGCGATGCGGGTCACCGTGCACGTCGCCGGCGATGACCGGCGCTTCGAACTGGTCCCGACCACGCCGCTGCCGGCCGTCGACTGCGCGCCCCTCGAGGTCCTGATGGCCCTCGAACCCGTCTTCACCCTGCGCCTCGACGATTCCGACACCCTGCTGGTCGACGTGGCCGTCGCCCCCCACACCTCCGAGAGCCCGCCCGCTCCCGACGCCGAGGACGACGACCCCACCGTCCCCCTTGCCGAGACCCTCAGCGCCTCCCTGGCGCCCTGTACCGCCCCCGCGACCCCCGCCACGCCGGATCACGCCGCCGCGCGGTGAGTCCGTCCGGCGCGGCCGGGGTGTTCGTCAGAGCGCCGGCGCGCGCGATGTGACCGTACGGAAAGCGCCGTACCCGTACGGAATGTGCTGCCCCGGTGGCCCGTCGTCCGTACGACCCGGGCTACGCACAATGCCGTACGGCGGCTGCCGCACCGGCGCGATCCCGAGTCGTACCGCCCGGTACCGAGTGTCGCCGGACCGCGCCGCGGCCGACATCAACTCGACCTCAAACACCGGGAGTTGGCGAAAAGGCCGGTGCTTGTAGTCGAGCAGCACTGCAACGGCGCGGCGGCGGCCTCGTACGGCCACATCCGGATCAGCAAGCCGGATCCGCTCGCCCTGACCGCGGACGTCGCCGCGGACGGCACCTTCAGCACCCTGGACGGCAACGCCACCATCCACGGCACGGTCACCTGCACCCTGCCCGTCAACGTGACGCTGACCCCCTCGGTCACCCAGGTCGCCCACCGCACCATCATCCGCGGCGCGGCCCCCGTCGCCACCGTCGCCTGCACCCCGGGCACCCCGGCCCCCTGGACCGTCACGGCCGTCCCGACCGGCACAACTCCCTTCCAGCGCGGCGACGTCGAGGCCGTCCTGAAGGCGACCGCCTCCGACCCTCTCTACGGTGAGATCCTCACCACGACCCAGACGGTGGCTGTCACCCTGCGCAAGGGGTAACCCCCCGGCTTGCGTGCGGCCCGACCCGGGCCCCGTCCACAACGGCGGGGCCCGGCGCCGCATACTCCTGCCATGGACAGCTACCAGGGCCTGGCCACGCTCGAATGGTGGGCCAACGGATCGACGTGCCTCTTCGACCTGGCCGTGCGCGTCGAGGTCCGCGTGACGGGTGCGGACTGGCGCTGCTCCGCTTTCCCCGCTGAGCCTTTGTCCGCTGTTGCCGTGGAAGCCTTCGACTTCCTGATGGCCCTCGATCCCGTCTTCACCCTGCGCTTCGAGGACGACGGCACGATCGTTGTCCACGCGATGGCTGAGGACGAACGCCTGACGCTGACCCTCTCCGAACCTGCTACGGGGCAGGCGGGCAGGCCCATTGAGTACACGTGGCACATCTGAGCCGAGCGCGTTGTCGTACCCCCAAGCGATGATCCCGCCATGGTGACAGCCAGAAACGAGCGAGGCTGGTCGGTACGCCGCCCCGGCCCGACAGCCGTGAGCACCCTGGTCGCCGGCCTCGGCCGCGGCAACTCCTTCCTGATCCTCGAACGCGACGACGAGGACCTGGAGGGCAACTGGTACATCCAGGTGCGGTTGCGCGACAACAACACGTACCAACTGGAATACCGCGACGGCACGGCCGCCCACCACTACCAAACCCAGACCGTCTCCCAGACCGAGGCATGTCTCGAGCCTTCCTGGCCGTGGGCGTTACTGCCTCCTTCCGTGCACCGATACCGCTACCCGTCACTCAAGGTAGTCCCTGATCAATGAAATGTCCTGCTTGTCTTTGTCTCTGTCTAGGTCATTTTCTACGAGCCAGGATTTCCACTCCAATACTCGCACAAGGGGTGTGAAATTTACCCCATCGATCACCTCTGATTCAGCAATCAGTGAATTGATGTCGTAGTCGAACCAGCCGTTGAGAATTTCAAGAGAATCGCCATAAAGTATTATGTGTTTCGCGTAGCCGAGAGGTGCGTCAGTGGGGTCGCCAAAACGCAGGGCAATGGTCCACGCCTCAAGTCGGGCAACGACATCCAGGTCACTGATTTCACGGGGCAGGCCATGTGCCAGCATGGGCGCGCTACCTGCGATTACATAGTCATTAGTGGGGAGTTCGAGGGAAAAAAGCAGCCGAAACAGGTGGTGCTCACGAATTGATTCCACGATTGCTCCTAAAGAGGCGACAACCCTAGAGCTAGCCTCGTCGTGGCGGCAACCAGCAGAGTTGCAACAACGCTGGTCAGCGTTCCAATCAGGTAGTAATCGCCTACCAGCTTGCCCCCATCGCTGACCCCGGGCAAGCGAGCCAGTGACTTGGCCGCCACGACGAGGGCGGCGGCATCGGGATTTCCAGAGACCAAAAAGGCGAAAAGTAGAGACCTCTCGATCCAGCCTACATGCGAGCCGACTCTGACAAAGTCACCCACCTTTCTGTCGATCTCTCCTCTGCTGATCTTCTCGTTTATTTCTTTAATTTGAGGCCGCAGGATGCGACCAATTATATATTGACTTCCAAGGATTGCAATCAGGGCTCCCGATGCGGTGATGGTTGGTCGATCATTCGCTATCAGTGTTTTGCGTACGTGATCGACCAGCGAATTCCTTCCCTCATATGTGAGAGGTGCCAGCGTCAAGCCGGAGACCGCAAGGGCTACGTACTGGCTTGGCGCAAGATGGCGCCAGCTGATGTGGCTTAATAAGCGCGGACCGGCTGGCCACGGTCTGTTGAGAATTGCTAGACATCCGGCAAAAATCACAGTGTAAGCAATGACAGAGTATGTGACGTGGTCGTGTCGGGCGGGAAGTATCGCCACGGCCGAATAAAGCAGAGTGGAAGTTACGGCGATTATCGGATGCTTCTTATACCAAGAGAATCCGGCCGGCAAGCTTAAGGAAGCCAGTGATGCCATAAAAATGCGCGCGAGATCCATTATTCCTCAAGGTTGTCGTATTGTTAAGGGGAAAATCAGGAGCGAGTCAGCCGAGACCGCCCTTCCCCATGCGAATTAGGCCACCCCAGCCCCAAGGGCAACGCCGACTTGTACAGGGGTAGACGTTGGTGCGGTGAGAAGCCGACCAAGAGCATCACGGTTCATCGGGGTCCCTTTGTGGACATCGTGCTGTATAGCACCGAAGTGCAGCAACCTCCCTCGTGGTGTGGGTTTGTCGTGGTGGTTGGCCGGCGGGGGCAGGGCATCACACTTGGGACAACCCCATGACCATGACGTGGAAGGTGGTATGGCCGGTCGGCGCAGGCGCCGCACCTGCGGGGCATCCCAGTCACCCGCCAGCGCCGGACAACTCGTCGCACATCGTGCGTTGCTCCTTGTGCGTCAGGGATCCTGCGTCGGTGTTCGTGGTTAAGGTTCAGTGTGCGAAGCGCAGGCGGGACCGGATCTGTTCGTTGGCCGGCCCGCTCATCTCCGTGCTGGCGCGGCCGTTCAGCGCGTCGGCAAGCCGAGGCACGGGCCAGGGCCGTCGCCGTCGTGGACCTCGGAAGGGCGAGGTCCGAGGTTGCGCCCCCACTGGGTCAAGGCGTTCAGCAACTCACCGCACGACGCAGCCACGTTGCGGGGGTCGCGGCTCCACCGCCGGATCACCGCCTGGCCTGCCGCTCTCACCTGTCGCAACTGCATGTGTGCATCAGGCTTTAGGGTGGTAGGTCACGCAAACAGTCCTGCGTGATTACCCATCGTGGGTAACATCGCCGACAGGTCGACTACGGCAGGCCAGTGGGAAACGGAGCACGGCTCATGCCCAGATACGAACCGCCACACGACCTCCCGGCTCGCCTGCTGAGCGACCACGAGATGATCGAGGCCCGCTGCCAACGCGACTTCTCGCAGGTCTTCAGGCTCGTCAAAGTGCGCGCTGGGGTCTACCCCCTGATCGCCCGCCGCTGCGACCTCGCGCTCAGATGCCTTCCCGATGCCTTCCCGAAGTGATCGCGGGCCACCGGGCGATCTGGGACAGCGGCGTCATCAAGCGGGTGGCTGACGGATTCAACGCCCCCGGCACGCAAGGGAGATGCTGAGGATCATGGACGAACTGATCACACAGGCCACCTCCAGTGACGAGCGCCGCAGGGGCAAAGCCGTCGCCGTCCTGCCCGTGGGCAGCTTCGAACAGCACGGCGAGCACCTGCCGTTGATCACCGACACGGCGATCGCGTGTCTCATCGCCCGCCGCATCGCCGACGACCACGGCCTGTTCCTGCTGCCGCCGGTCACCATCTCCTGCTCCCACGAGCACGCCCACATGCCCGGCACCGTAAGCATCAGCGCCGCCACGCTCTACGCGATGGTCAACGACATCTGGCGGTCCCTCGAAGCGGCCGGCACCCCCGGACTGCTCATTGTCAGCGGCCACGGCGGCAACTACGTCCTGTCCAACGTCGTCCAGGAACTCAACGTCAACGGCCCCCGCCTCGCCCTCTTCCCCGGCTCCGAGGACCGCGCCCGGGCCCGCCGCGACGCGGCGACAGAGAGCGGCCCAGGCGAGGACATGCACGGCGGGGAGTTCGAGGTCTCCCTCCTCCTCCACGGCGCCCCGCACCTCGTACGCGACGGCATCGAGACCACCGACCACGTAGCCGTCGATCGCCCCCACCTGCTCACCCTCGGCATGGCCGGCTACACCACCACCGGCGTCATCGGCCGCCCCTCCCTGGCCACCGCGGCCAAAGGCGAAGCCCTCCTGGCCAGCCTCTCCCGCTCCGCCGCGGCCCACCTCGCCCTCATCGACGGGCCCTGCAGCCCCAGCTGAACCCCTCAGGCGGCGTGCGGCACGAAGTCCGAGCCGAGACAGAAGCGCCGCTCGCGACGGGACCCTGCTGGCCGGCTTGGACCATGATCACCTGATCGTGTGATCAGCGCAGGGGTGGTGGACACGTCACAACAAACGGCGCGGCCGCCCCCGCCCGTACGGGAACGGCCGCGTCAATGACAGCGGGCCCGCCCGGCAGACCGGGCGGGGAAGGGTTACGCCTTCGCGATGCCCACCGGGCAGGAGAGCCCGGTCCCGCCGAGGCCGCAGTAGCCGTTGGGGTTTTTGTCCAGGTACTGCTGGTGGTAGGGCTCGGCCGGGTAGAAGGGGCCGGCGGGGAGGATTTCGGTGGTGATCGTGGGGTGGCCGGCCGCCGTGAGGACGGACTGGAAGGCGGCGCGGGAGGTTTCGGCGGTGGCGGCCTGGGACGGGGAGTGGGTGTAGACCGCGGAGCGGTACTGGGTGCCCACGTCGTTGCCCTGACGGAAGCCCTGCGTGGGGTCGTGGCCCTCCCAGAAGGCCTTCAGCAGCTGCTCGTACGAGACGAGGGCGGGGTCGTAGACGACGCGCACCGCTTCGGTGTGGCCGGTCATCCCGGTGCACACCTCCTCGTACGAGGGGTTCGGGGTGTGGCCGCCCTGGTAGCCGACCAGCGTGGTCCACACGCCCGGGATCTGCCAGAAGACCCGCTCGGCGCCCCAGAAGCAGCCCAGCCCGAAGTCCGCGATCTCCAGCCCCTCCGGGTACGGGCCGGTCAGCGGGTTGCCCAGGACGGTGTGGCGGGCCGGCACGGGGAACTCCGGCTGCGCGCGACCCGGCAGCGCCTCCTCCGCCGTGGGAAGGTGCGACTTGTAGCGGTTGAACAGCATCAGCGGTACTCCTCCGACGCGGGTGCGTGATCTGGCCCTGGTCCGTCCGGTGGCGCCCTGCGCCAGGGGTCACCTCGCGCCGCACCACCGGTCGACCAGACGCTACAACGCAATCCGGCCTCCCCTGATTCCGCCCGAACCTGCCCGTACCGCCGCCCCGCGCCCACTACGCTCGAGCCCATGAGCGATCAGCACTCCGCCGCACCACCCCACCACTTCGAAACGCTCGCCATCCACGCCGGCCAGCCGGCCGACGCGGCGACCGGGGCGGTGGTCACCCCGATCTACCAGGTGTCGACGTACAAACAGGACGGCGTCGGCGGGCTCCGCGGCGGCTACGAGTACAGCCGCTCGGCCAACCCCACCCGTACCGCCCTGGAGCAGAACCTCGCCGCCCTGGAGGGCGGCAGCCGCGGCCTCGCCTTCGCCTCGGGCCTGGCCGCCGAGGACTGTCTGCTGCGCACCCTGCTGGTCCCCGGCGACCACGTGGTGATCCCGAACGACGCCTACGGCGGCACCTTCCGCCTGTTCGCCAAGGTCGTCGAGCGCTGGGGCGTGCAGTGGACCGTCGCCGACACCTCCGACCCCGCGGCGGTACGCCAGGCCCTCCAGCCGCGCACCAAGGTGATCTGGGTGGAGACCCCCTCCAACCCGCTGCTCGGCATCAGCGACATCGCCGCGCTCGCCGAGGTCGCCCGCGGCGCCGGGGCGAAGCTGGTCGTCGACAACACCTTCGCCAGCCCCTACCTCCAGCAGCCGCTCGCGCTCGGCGCGGACGTGGTCGTGCACTCCACCACCAAGTACATGGGCGGGCACTCCGACGTGGTCGGCGGCGCGCTGATCACCGCCGACGCCGGCCTCGGCGACGAGATCGCCTACCACCAGAACGCCATGGGTGCGGTCGCCGGGCCCTTCGACGCCTGGCTGGTGATGCGCGGCATCAAGACGCTGTCGGTACGGATGGACCGGCACAGCGAGAACGCCGAGCGCATCGCCGAGATGCTGGCCACCCACCCGCGCGTCACCCAGGTCTACTACCCGGGCCTGCCCGAGCACCCCGGGCACAAGGTGGCCGCCGCGCAGATGCGGACCTTCGGCGGCATGATCTCCTTCCGCGTCGAGGGCGGCGAGACCGCGGCCGTCGAGGTCTGCAACCGCGCCGAACTCTTCACCCTCGGCGAGTCCCTGGGCGGCGTCGAGTCCCTGATCGAGCACCCCGGCCGGATGACCCACGCCTCGGTCGCCGGCTCCGCCCTCGAGGTCCCCGCCGACCTCGTCCGCCTGTCCGTCGGCATCGAGGCCGTCTCCGACCTTCTCGCCGACCTCCAGCAGGCCCTGGGCTGAGACCCCTGCGGTTCACCGGCCGGTGCGAACAGCGAACGGCCGGCCGGTGAGCCGTACGCCGTAGGGTGTCGGGTCCGTCTCCTCCGGGTGCCGCGTCCGTCCTGCGGATCCGCGCCGCCACCTACGCCCTGGCGTACGCCAGCGGTACGACCGCGCGTCGACCACCCGTACGTACCTCGCCCGACGCACTACGCGCCGACGTACCTACGCGCCTACGTATCTACGTACCTGCGCGGCTACCCACCCACCGGCCACCACGCCCCGCCGCCCGGCGCGTCCGGCACCTGCGACGAGCCGTTGTCCGGCCACAGCAGCACCGCCAGCACGATCCCGGCGATCACCGCGGCCACCACAAGCGTCCACAGCACCGCGTGCGTGATCCGGCGCCGCCGGACGATCAGCCGGCCGCGGGCCGCGGCGCGGGAGGCGAGGTCCGGCGGCACCATCGGGTGCGGGGTGTCCAGCTGCCGCCGAACCTCGTCGTCGCGCCGGTTGGGCAGGGTGCTCATGTCGACGTCCCGCCGAGCCGGTAACCGGCCGGCTCCGGGCCGCGCCCGGACCCCCTCGACGGGCCCCGCGAGGGCCCTGGCCTGGACCGCAGGGTCGCCGTGGCACGCCCGCAGATCGCGCGGACCCGTTCGGCCGGCAGTCCGAGCTGCGCCGCCGCCTGTTCCTCGGCGACGCCCTCGAACAGCCTCAGGGTCACGACCAGCCGTTCCTGCGCGGAGAGGCGGTCCAGGGTGCCGCCGTGCGGGCGGCGCCAGCGGGGGCGGCCGGCGTAGCGGCGGACGAGTTCGCTGCGGGCCTGCTCGTAGGGGTCCTCCGCGCGCATCCGGAACCAGTCGGCGTAGGTCCTGGCCAAGGTGGCGACCAGGAGCCGTTCGGCGTCGGCTCGGTCGCCGGTGAGGAGCAGGGCGGAGTGCAGCAGGCGCCCGGCCGCTCCCGCGGTGAACGCCGCGAACTCGGCGTCCCGTCGCAGTTCCGCTGCCGCCCGGCGCTTGCCCACGCGGCCATGGGACGGCAACCCGGCGCCGCGGGTCAAGCCCCCTGCGGCTCCGTTCGCGCCCCCGATGTGCCCCCCTGCGTCCCGCGCGCCGCCTGCTCCTCGGTCTCCTCGCGCAGTCCCGCGTGCCACTCGGCGAGGCCGGTGTTGAAGCGGATCAGCAGCTCGGTGAAGATCTCCCGTTCCTGGGTGGTCCAGGCGTCGGTGACCTGGGCCATCAGCCTGCGCCGGGAGTCGCGGACCTCGTTGAGCCGGCCGCGGCCGCGTGGGGAGAGGGCGAGGACGACGGCGCGGCCGTCCTCGGGGTGCGAGGTGCGTTTGACCAGGCCGGTGTCGACCAGCGGCGCGACCTGCCGGGTCACTGTCGAGGAGTCGATGCCCATGGCTTCGGCGAGCGCCTTGACGCCCATCGGGCCCTCCCGGTCCAGCCGGTTGAGCAGCAGATAGGCGGCGCGGTCCATGGAGTTGCGGGCCTTGCCGACGCCGCCGAGCCGCGTCTGTTCGGCGCGGCGGGCGAAGAGGGCGACCTGGTGCTGGAGCCGCTCAAGGAGTTCGGTCGAGGTCTCCGTGGGGTTGGACATGACCTGAAAGCTCGCGTTCTCTCGGTCCTGCAATGAGGGGGACGGGGCCTGAAGTTGGGCCTGAAGTTGGGAGAAGAGTACGCGGAGCGAGTGGCCCAGGGGCCGTTCCCGCCCAAACCGCAATGCGCCCGAAAGCAGCCGTACGCCCGGTCCCGGCGGGTCGGCGCGGGTCCGTACCACCGGCGGATGCGCCGTCCGGGCGCGCCCACGCCCCGGGGGCGGTGCGAAGGCCCAGGTGAGGGCGCTGGGGGTGCGGGGAAGGCAGAGCTGCGACACTGGGGCCATGGACGCAAGCCGGCCCGCAGCGATCACTCTCGACGACGTGCGCGGTGCGCACAAAATGCTCGCCGGCGTAGCCCGGGTCACCCCCATGGAGGGCTCGCGTCACCTGTCGTCGCTGGTCGGGGCACCAGTGCACCTGAAGTGCGAGAACCTGCAGCGGACCGGGTCGTTCAAGATCCGCGGCGCGTACGTGCGCATCGCCGGGCTCACCCCGGAGCAGCGCGCGGCCGGGGTGGTCGCGGCCAGCGCCGGCAACCACGCGCAGGGCGTGGCGCTGGCGGCCTCGCTGCTCGGGGTGCGCTCGACGGTGTTCATGCCGGTCGGCGCCCCGCTGCCGAAGGTCGCCGCGACCCGGGAGTACGGCGCCGAGGTGCGGCTGCACGGCGCGGTGGTCGACGAGTCGCTGCTGGCGGCCAAGGAGTACGCGGAGTCGACCGGCGCGGTCTTCATCCACCCCTTCGACCACCAGGACGTCATCGCCGGCCAGGGCACGCTGGGCCTGGAGATCATGGAGCAGTGCCCGGAGGTCGGCACGATCGTGGTGGGCGTGGGCGGCGGCGGGCTGGCCGCGGGGGTGGCGCTGGCGGTCAAGGCGCTGCGGCCGCAGGTGCGGATCGTGGGGGTGCAGGCCGCGGGCGCGGCGGCGTACCCGCCCTCGCTGGCCGCCGGGCGTCCGGTGACGCTGGAATCGGTGGCCACCATGGCGGACGGGATCATGGTCGGCCGGCCCGGCGACCTGCCGTTCGCGATCATCCGCGAGCTGGTGGACGAGGTGGTCACGGTGACCGAGGACCAGTTGTCCTCGGCGCTGCTGCTGTGCCTGGAACGGGCCAAGATGGTGGTCGAGCCGGCCGGGGCGAGCCCGGTGGCGGCGCTGCTGGCCGCACCGGAGTCGTTCGCCGGGCCGGTGGTGGCGGTGCTGTCCGGCGGCAACGTGGACCCACTGCTGATGCAGCGCACCCTGCGGCACGGCATGTCCGCGGCCGGCCGCTACCTGTCGCTGCGGGTCCGCCTGCACGACCGCCCCGGCGCGCTGGCCACGCTGCTGGGGGTGTTCTCGGCGGCGGACGCCAACGTCCTCGACGTGAGCCACGTCCGGACCGACCCCCGGCTCGGCCTGACCGAGGCCGAGGTCGAGGTGCACCTGGAGACCAAGGGCCACGAGCACTGCGCGGCCCTCGGCGCGGCGCTGGAGGACGCCGGGTACCCGGTGATCGACTGAGCCGGCCGGACGACCTGCCGACCCCGACGGAACCGCCGGACCCGCCGCACCCGCTGACCCCGCCCGGGCGCCCCCGTAAATCCCGTTGACGCGATATATCGCGTCTGGCATTATCGCGCCCTGTCACCCGGGCGTCCGCCGTGCGCGCATGCCCGCGTGCGTGTACGTGTACAGGTACGCGATGAGTTACGGCCGCGGTGCCGGTCTACCGGGGAGGAGCCGCCGTGCGCGGCTCGGGCACAGCGACAATCGAGCAACCGACGGGAGCGAACAACATGCCGGGCGCGATCTACGCCGAAGGTCTGGTCAAGACCTTCGGCGACGTCAGAGCGCTGGGGGGAGTGGATCTCGACGTACCGGAGGGGACCGTACTCGGCCTGCTCGGTCCCAACGGCGCGGGGAAGACCACCGCCGTACGGGTCCTGACCACCCTGCTCCGTCCCGACAGCGGCAAGGCCGTGGTCGCGGGCATCGACGTCCTGAAGAATCCCAACGAGGTCCGCAGGCACATCGGCCTGTCCGGGCAGTTCGCGGCGGTCGACGAGTACCTGACCGGCCGGGAGAACCTGCAGATGGTGGGCCAGCTCTACCAGCTCTCCGCCAAGGCCGCCCGGGCCCGCGCGGACGAGCTGCTGGAGCGGTTCAACCTGGCCGACGCCGCGACCCGGCCGTCCAAGACGTACTCCGGCGGCATGCGCCGCCGGCTCGACCTGGCCGCCGCGCTGGTGGTCAGCCCGCCGGTGATGTTCATGGACGAGCCCACCACCGGGCTCGACCCGCGCAACCGGCAGCAGCTGTGGGAGGTCATCCAGGAACTGGTCGCGGGCGGCACCACGTTGCTGCTCACCACTCAGTACCTGGAGGAGGCCGACCACCTGGCGCACGACATCGCCGTGGTCGACCACGGCCTGGTCATCGCGCGCGGCACCTCCGACGAGCTCAAGGCCCGCACCGGCGGGGAGCGGGTGGAGGTGGTGGTGCACGAGCGCGGCCGCATCGAGGCCGCGGCCCGCATCCTGTCCGCCCGCGGCAAGAGCGAGGCCGGGATCGAGCAGCACACCCGCAAGATCACCGTCCCGGTCACCGGCGGCGCCAAGCTGCTCGCCGAGATCATCCGGGACCTGGACGCCGAGGGCATCGAGATCGACGACATCGGGCTGCGCCGCCCGACCCTCGACGACGTGTTCATCTCGCTCACCGGCCACCGGGCCGAGCAGGAAGCCGCGGGCAACGGGGGCGCCGGGGACGGCACCGAGCCGTCGCTCGCACAGGAGGCGGTGAAATGACCGTCGTGACCGACCCGAACACGCGCACTCTCGCGCCCACCGCCGCCGGGGGAGTGCTGCAGTCGATGCACGACTCCCTGGTGATCGCCCGGCGCAATCTGCTGCGCATGATGCGCATCCCCGAGGTCGTGATCTTCGGCCTGGTGCAGCCGATCATGTTCGTGGTGCTGTTCAGTTACGTCTTCGGCGGTTCGGTGAACGTCGGCGGCACCTTCTCGGCGACCGCCTACCGCGAGTTCCTGATGGCCGGGATCTTCGCGCAGACCGTCACCTTCGCCACCGCGGGCGCGGGCGCCGGCATCGCCGACGACATGCACAAGGGCCTGGTGGACCGGTTCCGGTCGCTGCCGATGTCGCGCGGCGCGGTGCTCACCGGCCGCACCCTGGCCGACCTGGTGCAGACCGCGCTGACCGTGGTGGTGCTCGCGATAGTCGGCGTGCTGGTCGGCTGGCGCATCCACCACGGCGTGCCGAAGATGTTCGCCGCCTTCGCGCTGCTGCTCCTGCTGGGTTACGCCTTCTCCTGGATCGGCGCGCTGATCGGCCTGACCGTGCGCACCCCGGAGGCGGCCACCTCCGGCGGCCTGATCTGGCTGTTCCCGGTGACCTTCGTGTCCAACGCCTTCGTGTCCCCGGACAAGATGACGCCCTGGCTGCGGCACGTGGCCGAGTGGAACCCGTTCAGCGCCACCGTCCAGGCCTGCCGGACACTGTTCGGCAACCCGGGCGTGGTGCACTCCAACGCGTGGCCGATGGAGCACCCGGTGTGGGCCTCGCTCGTGTGGTCCGTGCTGATCATCCTGGCCTTCCGCACGCTGGCGGTCCGCAAGTACCGCTCGGCGACCGCGTAGCAGCGGACGCACGGAGCCCCGGCCGCACCTGGCGGCCGGGGCTCCGTCGCGTACGGGGTCGATCAGCCCCGGTAGGGCTTGACCTCGAGGATGCGCACCGTGGCCGGCTTGCCGTTGGGCAGTTCGTACGTCGCGTCCTCACCGGTTCGCTTGCCGGTGACGCCCCGGCCCAGCGGCGACTGCGGGGAGTACGTCTCGAGGTCGCCGGCCACTCCCTCGCGGGAACCCAGCAGGAAGGTGACCGTGTCGTCCGGGTCGCCGTCGAACGCGATCGTGACCACCATGCCCGGCGCCACGACGCCGTCGTCCGCGGGGGCCTCGCCGACCTTGGCGTTCTCCAGGATCTGGTTCAGCTGGCGGATCCGCAGTTCGAGCTTGCCCTGGTCCTCGCGCGCCGCGTGGTAGCCGGCGTTCTCCTTGAGATCGCCTTCCTGGCGGGCTTCCTCGATCTTGGCGACGATCTCGGCGCGCGCCGGACCAGACAGATGCTCCAGCTCGGCCTTGAGCTGGTCGTACGCCGCCTGGGTGAGCCAGGTGACGTTGTCGCTGGTCTGGGTCACAGGTGCTCCTCGTCGGTACATGTGGTGCCGTGTGCCGTGCCGCCGGCCACGTGCGCGGCCGGCGGTCGTTCCTGCGAGACGTACGGGCTTCCTCCGCTGTCGCCGAGGTACCCCCACCCGATGAACAAGTGCATTGCCATCGCTCGCCGGGACGAAACCACGAGCCTAACAATTACCGGCGGTGGACGGGAGTATTAACCCTCCGGGTGACGGCGGCGCCGCGCTGCGCGTACGGCGGGCCCTGCGGTCGGCTCGTCGGAAGGTCAGTTCTTCGGCGCGGTACCGCAGTGCACGAGCTCACCGGTCTCGCCGCGCGCGGTGGTGCGTACCGTCACGATGGTGTCGACCTGCTTGGCGTGCTCGGCCAGGGTGACGTCCTTGCGGCCGACCTCGTTGTGGTCCTTGTCCTCCGAGCGCAGGGTGCACACCGCGACCGTGCCGCTGCTCTTGTGCACCTCGAGGTGGATCTCGACCGCCTGGTCGGAGACCGCCTTGAAGGCCACCACCTGGGCGCTGACCTTGCTGTCGACGACCGAATGCCAGCCGTACCAGCCGATGCCGATGACAGCCAGCGCGCCCAGCAGGATCGCGGCGATCCTGAGCTGGCGGTTGGCGCGCGCGTCCGCGTCGGCGTTCCGCCCGTAGCGGTCCGCGGGCCCGACAGCCGTCATGATCGTCCCTCCTGCCCGGGCCGCGGAATTTTTCCCCGCCGCCCTCGGTCACTATAGGAGGTGCCCTCCCGGCCGACGGAGGGGGCCGGGGGTGACGCGGGCGGGCCCGAGGAGCACCCTCGCAGACGACCCGACGCCGACGCCCAGACCCCGCCGACACCGAGGACCGAGGGACCCGCCTTGACCGAGCAACTGCGACTGATGGCCGTGCACGCCCACCCCGACGACGAGTCCAGCAAAGGCGCGGCCACCATGGCCAAGTACGTCTCCGAGGGGGTGGACGTCCTGGTGGCCACCTGCACCGGCGGTGAGCGCGGCTCGGTGCTGAACCCCAAGCTCCAGGGCGACCCCTACATCGAGGAGCACATCCACGAGGTGCGCGCCAAGGAGATGGAGGAGGCGCGGCAGATCCTCGGTGTGAAGCAGGCCTGGCTCGGTTTCGTCGACTCGGGCCTGCCCGAGGGCGACCCGCTGCCGCCGCTGCCCGAGGGCTGCTTCGGGCTCCAGGACGTGGACGAGGCGGCCGGTGTGCTGGTCAAGCTGATCCGCGAGTTCCGACCGCACGTGATCACCACGTACGACGAGAACGGCGGCTACCCGCACCCCGACCACATCATGACCCACAAGATCTCGGTGGTGGCGTACGAGGCGGCCGGCGACCCGGACCGCTACCCGGAGGCGGGCGAGCCGTGGACCCCGCTGAAGCTCTACTACAACCAGGGCTTCAACCGGCAGCGCACGCTGGCCCTGCACGAGACGCTGCTCGCCCGCGGCCTGGAGTCGCCGTACGAGGAGTGGCTCAAGATGTGGGAGAAGTCCGACCGGCCGGAGCGGTCGCTGACCACGCACGTGCCGTGCGGGGACTTCTTCGAGATCAGGGACAAGGCGCTGATCGCCCACGCCACCCAGATCGACCCGGACGGGCCGTGGTTCCGGGTGCCGCTGGACATTCAGCGCGAGGTCTGGCCGACCGAGGACTACGAGCTGGCCCGGTCCCGGGTGGACGTCTCGATGCCCGAGGACGACCTCTTCGCGGGCGTCCGCGGCGCCTGAGCGACAATGGTCGGCGTGACTGCTGACGCCGCCCCCTTGCTGGCCCACCCCGCACTGGTCCCGCTCGCCCAGGACCTCAACCAGGACAAGGTCACGCCCGGCCTCCTCGGGTTCGTGATCTTCGCCGTCATCGCCGTCGCCCTGTGGGCGCTGATGAAGAACATGGGCAAGCAGATGAAGAAGATCGACTTCGAGGAGAAGCCCGCCGACAAGAGCCGGCCGCCGGCGGCGAAAGCCGCCGAGGAGCGCCGCCCGAGCCCGGCGGCGAAGGCGGCCGACCCCAAGTCCTGAGCGCGCCCCGCCCCGTTGTGACCGTACGGCCGCCCGACCGTACGGTGGTCCGCCTGCCGTGGCCGTGCGGCTGTCCGGTCGCGCCCGCCGGCTAGGCGCTCTCCGCGGCCCGGCGCAGCAGCAGGGTGCGTTCGGCGTTGTTACGGGTCAGGTCCGCCGCCTCGGTGAAGGCCGCGCGGGCCTCGGCGCGGCGGTCCAGGCGGGCCAGCAGGTCGCCGCGGACGGCGGGCAGCAGGTGGTAGCCGGCCAGGCAGCCGGCCGCGGCCAGGGCGTCGGCGAGGGCCAGCCCGGCGGCCGGGCCGTCGGCCATGCCGACCGCGACCGCGCGGTTGAGTTCCACCACGGGCGAGGGGGCGCGCAGCGACAGGGCCTCGTACAGCCGGGCGACGGTGGCCCAGTCGGTCTCGCCGGGGGTGGCCGCGCGGGCGTGGCAGGCGGCGATCGCGGCCTGGAGGGCGTACGGGCCGGGCGGGGTGCCGCGGGCGGCAGCGGCGGCGTCGGCCCGGGCGAGCGCGGCGAACCCGCGGCGGATCAGCAGCCGGTCCCAGCGGGCCCGGTCCTGGTCGGCCAGCAGCACGGGGTCGGGGCCGGAGCGGGCGGCGGCGCGCGAGGACTGGAGTTCCAGCAGCGCGGTCAGGCCGTGCACCTCGGGCTCGCGCGGCAGCAGCCCGGACAGCACCCGGGCCAGCCGTAGCGCGTCCTCGCACAGCGCCGGCCGCATCCAGTCGTCGCCGGCGGTGGCCGCGTACCCCTCGTTGAAGATCAGATAGACCACCTCCAGCACGGAGGCGAGGCGTTCGCCGAGCGCGGGGCCGGACGGCACCTCGAAGGGCACCTGCTCGCGGGCCAGGGTGCGCTTGGCGCGGACGATGCGCTGGGCGACGGTGGCCTCGCCGGTCAGGAAGGCGCGGGCGATCTCGTCGGTGGTCAGGCCGCCGAGCAGCCGCAGGGTCAGCGCGACCCGGGCCTCGCGGGCCAGCACCGGGTGGCAGGCGACGAACACCAGCCGCAGCAGGTCGTCCTGGATCTCCTCGGGGTCCGCCGGGCCCTCGTCCGCGCCCTGCGCGATCTCCAGCTCGTGCCCGAGCAGCTCCAGCTTGCGGGCGAAGGTGCGGTCCCGGCGGATCTGGTCGACCGCGCGCCGCTTGGCCGTCGTCATCAGCCACGCGCCCGGATTGCGCGGCACGCCTTCCCGCGGCCACTGCTCCAGCGCGGCCACCAGCGCGTCCTGCGCGAGCTCCTCGGCCACTGCGAGGTCGTGCGTCATCCGGGTCAGGCCGGCGATCAGCCGCGGCGACTCGATCCGCCACACCGCGTCGACGGTACGGTCCACCGCCCGCCGTTCCGGTCCGCTTCCTGCCGTCACGGTCACCCATCACAGCAGCCGCGGCGGACCCGCGCAAAGCGGGCCCGCGGCGGCTCCCCCGTTGCCGCCCTCGCTCAGGGCTCCATCACCTGCCGCACCTCCGCGGTCAGGTCCCACTGGTCGCCGTGGATCGCGAGGAACCGCCGGGCCCACTGCACGGCCTCGTCCTGGTCCTTCGCCTGCACCAGGCAGTAGCCCCCGATGAACTCCTTGGCCTCGGTGAACGGCCCGTCCACCACGGTGGTCTTCCCCGCGGACAGCCGCAGCGACGTCGCCTCCGCCACTGGTGCCAGCCCCGCGGTGTCCAGCAGCACCCCCTGCCGGGTCATGTCCTCCAGCAGCTTCCCCATCTCGGCCATCAGCTCATCGCTCGGCTGCTTCCCCGCCTGGTCCTGGTCCAGCCGCAGCAGCATCATGTAGCGCATTCCGCTCGCCTCTTCCTGCCTTGCCGTTCTTCTTCGGTCCGCGGCGCTCTCTTCCCGCCGCTCACTCACGCGTCGAACGGGGGCGCCGGAAATCGACAGGGTGGCGGAGATTTTTTTCGGAGGGCGGGGTGGGGGTCAGGGCAGGAGGGTGAGCGCGGGTACGTGCTCGGGTACGACCGCCCGGAAGTGCCGGTGATCAAGCGTTGCGACCTCCGTCAGCTTCAGCCGCTCGGCCAGGGCGATGACGGAGGCGTCAGTAATGCCAAGGGGAAAGCCCTGGTAGCGACGCATGAGCTGCCCGATCCGGGCGAGGTCACGGCCCTCGGCGGGGACCAGCGTGAATTCTCCGGCGGCGACGGCTTCCACGAGGTTGGTCTCTACTGCTCCCCCCAGGCGCTTCTGAACGAGATAGCAGGTCTCGGTCAGGACGTAAGGCGTGATGAGCAGTTCGCCGTTGTGACTCTCCAGCAGTGCTGAGCACCGCTCGTGGTCGGAGTCCTTACGGTTCAGGAGGGCAACCAGCGGACCGGTGTCAACGATCAGCATCGCTCTGACCGAACTCCTCACGAACGATGTCCTTGGCACGAGCCCCTAGATTCGTGGCCGGTCCGTCGAAGCTGCGCAGCACACGAAAGCGCGATGGAACGGAATGCACCAGGCGCAGTGCGTACTGCCGCACCTCTTCGGCCTGCTCGGGCTCAAGGTGGTCGATCAGCTCGTGCAACTCGCCGTAGTCGTACGCCGCACTCATTTGGCACTCCCTCCTCTCGACCTGCCCTCACCATAGTGCCTTCCATTCGCCGTGCTGCTCGTAAACCGGCGCGGCTGAACCTTCGACGCACCGCCTTCGTCGTCACGTCGCCGACAGGGCCTCCGTCGGGGGGAGGCGGGCGGCGCGGAGGGAGGGGTAGACGCCGGCGGTCATGCCGATGAGGAGGGCGGCGGCGAGGCCTTCGGCGAGGGAGGAGAGGGGGACGACGGGGGGCCAGCCCTGGGCCGTGGCGTAGCCGAGGACGGCGAGGGCGCCGGCGAGGGCGCCGGATATGCCGCCGGCGGCGGAGAGGACGACGGCCTCGGTGAGGAACTGGCCCCGGATCTGGCCACGGCCGGCGCCCAGGGCGCGGCGCAGGCCGATCTCGCGGCGGCGTTCGAGCACGGAGATGATCATGGTGTTGGCCACTCCGATGCCGCCGACCAGCAGGGCGACTCCGGCCAGGCCCAGGAAGAGGGAGGAGAAGGTGTGCTCGGTGGCGCGTTTGGCGGCCAGCGCGTCCGAGGGCCGGCTGACCTCGATCAGGCCGGGGAGCTGCGGGTAGAGGGTGGCCGGCAGCACCGCCCGTACGTCCTCCAGCGCGTCCTCGCGGGCCTTGACGTAGACCACTGTGGGGTGCCCGTCGAACCCCAGGTAGAGGGTCGCGGCCGGCCAGCCGACCAGTACCGACTGCTCCAGTTCGGGGGTGAGCGGCATCGGGTCGAGGATGCCGGTCACGGTGAACAGCCGCCGGTCGATGAGGACCTGGGGCAGCGGCCCGCCCGCCGGGAGCTGCCGGAAGCCCAGCCAGGAGGCGGCCTGGTAGCCGAGCACCACGGTCGGGAAGCGGTCGGTGGCCGGCGTCAGGAAGGTGCCCGTGTGCACCCGGCCGCCCACCGCCGCCAGCAGGTCGTCCCGGGCGGCCAGCACGCTGATGCCGACGCTGTCGCTCGGGTCCGACCGGTCGGTGCGCTGCACGCCGCGGTGCGTGTTCGCGACCGCGCTCGCCCGCGTGACCGGCCCGATCCGCCGTGCCATCGCGTCCGCGGCGGGCGGCAGCAGCACCGGCGGCGTCTGGTTCGGCTGCGGCTGGGCCTGGAGCATGTTGGTGCCCAGCGCCGTCAACTGCTCCAGCAGCCCCTTCTGGCTGGACGCCGGGATCCCGGTCACCACGATCATCGTGGCGATCCCGATCGAGATCCCCAGCGCCGACAGCGCCGCCCGCAGCTTGCGCACCCGCAGCCCCACCAGCCCGAGCCGCAGCACGTCACCGGGGGACAGCCGCACCGACCGCGGGCCGGCGGCGAAGGGCGTACGCGCGTCCGTACCGTCCACGTCGCTCCCGCGTCTCCCGCGTCCGACAGCGTGACGTCGGTTTCGGATCGTACGGCTCATACGGCGGCCTCCTCGGTCGGGCCGTCCACGAGCGGCCGGCCGCCGGGACCGGTGTCGGCCACGATCCGGCCGTCCCGCAGTTCGATACGGCGCGGCAGGCGGGCGGCGATCTCCCGGTCGTGGGTGATGACGGCGATGGTGGTGCCCTCCGTGTTGAGCCGGGTGAGCAGGTCGAGGACGGCCCGGCCGTTGGCGGTGTCCAGGGCGCCGGTGGGCTCGTCGGCCAGCACCAGGGCGGGGGAGTTCACCAGTGCGCGGGCGATCGCCACGCGCTGCCGTTCGCCGCCGGAGAGCTGGTGCGGCAGGTGGCCGAGGCGGTGCGCCATACCGACCCGGGCCAGCGCCTCCTCGGCGAGCGGGCGGCGCCGGCGGCGCGGCACCCCGGCGTAGAGCAGACCGCTGGCCACGTTCTCGGTCGCGCTGAGCCCGTCGGTGAGGTGGAACTGCTGGAACACGAAGCCCAGCCAGCGCCCCCGCAGCGCCGACAGCCGCCGGTCGGACAGGGCCGCCACGTCCTGCCCGGCCACCTCCACGGTGCCCTCGCTCGGCAGGTCGAGGGTCCCCATGAGGTGCAGGAGGGTGGACTTCCCCACTCAGGGCTTGTGTCCCCAATCACTCACCCCTAGACGGGGTGCCAAACCGAGGGTAAACCGGACACATGCCTCAGCAAGTCACCCAATCCCGCAATATACCTCATTCTGTAGTGCTGGTTGCACTCTGCGTGAGCTACGGGCGCGTGAGCCTTGACGAGCAAAAACTAGGCCATGGCGTCAACTCCCAGCACCTCGAAAACGAGGAATTCGGAGAGGGTATCGGGGAACCCGTTCAGGTCCGCTACGAGGACATCGGTATTTCGGCGTACTCCGGAAAGGAACGCCCCGGATACGAGTCACTGTTGCGTGACATCGCGGCCGGACTGATTCGCATCGTCATTGTCTGGCACGCGGACCGCCTGACTCGGGATGTCGGCGAGGCTCGGGAATTCATCCGGCTGTGCCGTACTCACGGAGTCCGATTGTTCTCCCACCAGCGGGGCGGAGAGTACAACTTCGAACGCTCCGCAGGGCGAGGCGACTTCCAACGGGACATTGTTGCGGCGGAAGAGGAATCCGGACACAAAGGCGAACGCGTTGCCCTGTCACACAAGCGGCGCGCGCGTAATGGCGAATGGGGCGGAGGCGTTCGCCCGTACGGATGGGGGGTGGACACCGGCCGCGTCCGCTCCAAGTGCATCAATCCGAAAGCTGACGTTGCCGACCGGATATATGAAGACGTGCCGGTCCTCGACATGACGAAGTACCGACCGGATGAGGCGAAGGAAATCCGGAAGTGGAAAGAAGAACTGCTGTCGGGCGTGCCGATGAATCAGCTACTCCGCGACCTTGCGAAGCGGAAAGTCAGAACGGTCACGGAGTCAGGCGAGAGGAAGCGGACAGGTAAGTACGCGGAAACGTCAAAGTGGGGTGCTGTCACTATCAGGGGCATCCTGACGAGTCCCCGCGTGGCCGGGCATGCCGAGTACCGCGGCGAAATCGTGAAGTGGCACGCCTTCCCGGGCATCATCACAGAAGAAGAACGTCAGGCGCTCATTACGCTTTTTTCGACCCCTGGGCGGAAGACAACCACGGGCAACGTAACCAAGTGGTTGGGCAGCCTGATATTCGAGTGTGGGCAGTGCGGGGGAGGAACAATGAGGCAGCGCCTCAAGTCCCCCAGCGGAACGCCCCTCTACCTCTGCAATACGTGCAATCGCGGTCGGCAGCCTGCACCGCAATTGGATCTCTACATTGAGCGCGTAGCGGTCGAACGCCTGTCGCGGCCGGACATTGTAGACCTGATTATTACGTCTCCCAGCGTAGACGTTGAAGCGCTGCGAGATGAGGCGGCAACGCTGCGGCAGAAGAAGAATGAACTGACGCTGGCTTACGTCGATCCCGACAAAAATATAGACATGGCCCAGCTTGAGGCTGGGACGGCTCTGATCAACAAGCGCTTGAACGAGATAGCGAATGAACTCTCTGCCGCGGTCAGCGAATCGCCGCTAGCTCCGTTCGCTCTCAACTATCAGAATGCGGCCGGACTCTGGCAGGGCATGAGCCTGGGGCGTAAGCGTGAAATCCTCCGCACCCTCCTGCGGGTGGAACTCATGCAGGCTCCGCCGCGGAAGCGGGGCCCCCGCCCTAAGAATTACGTGCCGGAGCCGGAGGAACTAGACCTGTCCACCATCATCATTACGCCTAGGTAGGGGCTGCTGCCCCGAAAGGGGTAGCAGTGCACGACGTAGGCATAAGCGGCTGGACGTTCACACATCACGCGCTCACACGGGCCGTGGAAATGGCGCTGGACGCGGAAGAGTTGCGCGAGGCGCTTGAGCATCCGACACGGCCGATACCCGCGAGGAAGTATCCGGGTAGACACCTACTCCACACACCGCGACTCGTGCTGTGCGTGGACCTGCAAACCCGTACGGTCATCACGATCGTGTGGAACACGTGGGACGGCGATCGGTGGACAAGGTTTGACCGAGATGACGTCGAACTGAGCCGAGACTCCGCATAACGAACGAGACCCCCGCCTGTGCAAGAGGCGGGGGTCTCGTCGTGTCCGGGCGCCGCATGCGCAAGCACCCGTCCGAAGTGCCGCCCCCCGGTCCGCATGACAGGGGGCCGCTATGCGCCCGGTTCCTGGACGCTGTGCGCCGCAAGGCAGGACCGGACTCCCAGAACCCTACCTCGGTGCCGCCTGCGCCCACGGCAGGGCCACGCGGCACCACGACCCGAAAGAGTGGTGTCGTTGAGCAACAGGAACAAGAAGCGCGGTACCGCGGCAGAGACAGCCGTTGTCCGGTGGCTGGCAGGTGCGGGATTCGGCGACGCGCGCCGGAACGCCTTGACGGGCGCTCTCGACTCCGGGGACGTCGAACCCGTGCCGACGGCCCGGCCGCCCGTGATTATCTCCGTAAAGGACGTCGGGGGCGCCCCCTACTGCTCGCACTGCCGACAGCGGCCCGCGCCCCACATGCAGACAGCACAGTGGGCCGACTGGTGGCGGCAGCTCATAGAGACGCGCGACCGGCGGAGCCCGCGCGCGCTGCCCCTGCTCTGTCACAAGCGCGCCGGGCACACGTCCCCAGCGGAGTGGCGTTGGTACGCGGACAGCGGACACCTGGGCCGCTACCGCATGGGGCCGGTAGCTATCACGGGCCCGCAGGCTCTTTGGATCATGCGGCGGCACATAGCCACCTGGGGTGAGCGGTGAAGCGCCGCAGGGTGATCCGCAGAGTGCGGCCGGTTGAACCTCCCGACCTGATGACGCGCGAACAGGTGGCCGCGTACTTCGGTGTCCGCCCTGGTCGCGTGCGCCGATGGGAACTCCGCGGAGTGCTCACCCCCGTCCAGACAGCCGCGGGTGAGCGCCGGTACATGACGGAGGAAGTTCAGGCATTGGCGGCCCTGTATGGACAGTGAGAAATATCGGTGCCCCGTATGCGGAAAAGATGTCGCGCCGACTCTGACGAACCGCTTTCGCAACCACAACAACCGCGACGGCACCGAGTGCGCCATGAGCGGCGTATACGTACCTGGGCGCCTCACAGGGGCCGCCGGCAACAGCGGGGGCGGTGAAGAGTGGACCCCATCCCGGGAATCGACCAGTACGCCGAATCCATCACCACAGCAGTTGAGGCAGCCGGACCCGCCGTTCGTCCAGCCGGACCGGCCCCCGCGGGCACTTGCCCATGCGGCGCCGATGACACGGCAGGGGGCGGAGATTGCGGCACGGCTGAAAGAGACTTTCTATGCGTACACGAATCGTCTGGACAGGCAGACTCAGACGACACTCGGCCCGTCCGAAATCGGAACCCCTTGTGACCGTCGTTTGGCACTGTCCCTACTGCGGGTGCCATGCGTCAATCCCGGGGGTGACAATTGGGCTAGCTACGTTGGTAGTTGCGTGCATGAGGGATTGGCACGAATGCTCACATGGGCGAATGCGGGAACGGGGCGGTACGCCGTAGAAGTTCCGCTCACCTTCCCCAGTGAGCATGTACCGCGGGGCACAAGCGACTTGCTTGACCGGACTCTCCTTATGGTCCTGGACCACAAAGCCATGGGCCGATGGTCGCTGGATAAGCTCCGCACCGCGGGGCCGACTCCGGTCTATCGCGTGCAGGTGCACACCTACGCCTACGGGGCCCGCCTGCGCGGGGAAAAGGTCGATCACGTGGCAATCGTCGGTTGGCCGCGGGAGAACGCCACGCTAGACGACCTGTACGTATGGACCGAGCCCTATGACCCCAGCGTGGCCATAGACGCACTCGCGCGCGTTGACCGGATAGCCGCGGAGTGCAAGGCACGTGAGGGGTCAGCGCTGGAGATAGCGCGCACCTTCCCGATAGCGGATGACTGCCGGTACTGCCCCTACTTCGCGCCCGGAGACACCGCAGGCCAGAGGGGATGCAACGGAAGGACTTGACCATGCGGCCAACGCTTGTAATCAGGGCGCTTATCCATCGGATAGCGCCCATTCTTCATGTCTGGGCTGACATCACCACGCACGCCAATAGCAGCGTTCCCGCGTGGACTTGCGCCAAGTGTGGCGCAGTCACGCGGGAGTTGCCTTGATCCTGAGTCTTTGTTCGGGGATTGGCGCCCTTGACTTGGCCGTTGAGCGTCTGACGGGTCAGCGCCTCGCGCTGTACGCGGAAATTGACCCGCACGCCTCGGCCGTGATGGCAACCCACTTCCCCGGGGTGCCGAATCTCGGGGACATCACGCGGGCAGACTGGCAGGCCGTTGCAGAGGACCACCCGGAAGTCACCACCATCACGGCCGGATTTCCCTGCCAGGACATCTCCAGCGCGGGAACGAGGGAGGGAATCAATGGAAAGCGCTCCGGAGTCTGGAAAAGCGTCGCCGACGCCATTCGGATACTACGACCCGAAATCGCATTCCTGGAAAACGTGGCAGCAATCAGGACGCGGGGACTCGACATTGTCGCCGCGGATTTGGCCGCGAACGGGTACGACCTGCAATGGACGAGCCTACGCGCTTCCGATATCGGCGCCCCGCATAGGCGGGATAGATGGTTCGGAATTGCCATTGCTCAAAACGCCGACCGCGCAACTGGGCAGAAACGGCGCCCCCCAGCACCCGGACGTACGGAAGTACGGCACCGGGAAATCAGCGGGGGGGGGGGGGGGGGGGCACGGTCCCACCCTTGACGACGAAGCCTCATTCCTGCTCCCGCACAAACCTTTGTCTTTTTCCGACTCCGACGGCACAGGACGGAAAAGGCGGCCCCGGGGGAACGCGAATGGGCGGAATGAACCTCCGGACACTCGTCACTCACCTTCCGAATGGTGGGGTGAATATCTGCCCGCAATTCGCCGGTGGGAGCAAATAACCAAACAGCCGGCGCCGTCCCCCACCGAGATAGGGCCGCGCGGCGGCAGACGACTGGCAGCACCCTTTGCGGAATGGCTCATGGGACTTCCGGCCGGATGGGCTACCGGAGTCGTGCCACGCAACAGAGCCCTTCACGGCATCGGGAATTCCGTCGTTTCCCTTCAGGCATTCACGGCCTATCGACAACTCATGGAAGAGAGCGCATGACTACACCCGTACCGCCGCAGTTCAGCCAACCGGGGAAAGCGGATCGATTCGCCCCGCGCGATCACCCGGAGTGGATCGGGAAACTCTTCCTTGTCTACCCGGACGCCTGCTCGCCGCAGACATTCGTACGACCGGACGGAACACAGGAAACGTCAGACGTCGTTGAGGCAGACGTTGTGATTGTGGATCTGCCCGACCCGCAGACTGGACAGCCCACGGTCCTTTCCGGCGCCCGCATCGGCGGCAAGGGACTTGTGCCGCAACTGAAAAAACAAGTCGGGGCAATGGTCCTGGGGCGCCTGTCCAAACTCCCGTCTCAGGGGCAGAAAGACGGGGCTTACGTGCTCTCGGACTTCACCCCGCAGGATGCCGCTCTGGCAACCGCCTACGTCCAGACGCACCCCCGCACCGCGCCCTTTGCCCAGCCGCAGGTGTCCGCTCCGCCGGTCGCCCCGGTGCTACCGCTGGCCCCCGCTCCGGCAGCTCCGGCGCCTGCCGTCCCGAGCCCTCTCGCACAGTGGCTCGCAGGCAAAGGAGTGCCTACCGCCGGCATGTCGGATGACCAAATGCGGCTGATCGCAGCAACCTTCCCGGACAACCCCTATCGCTGAACCGACCGGAGTGCCCATGCCGACACGGCGCAAATCGACAACGCAGAAAGAGGAAACCAGCATGACCGAAGGAACCGAGGTATACGCGGAGCCGTACGAGGAAGACCCCGCATGGGACGGGACCGTTGAAGCGGTGCCGGCGGACGAGGAATCCGAGGCGTCCGCTTCTGGCAAGCGGGGCCGGAGGGCGCTCACGCTGCCCGCGGCAGCCGCACGGTACGAGCGTGCGCGTCATGCTCTCGCGCGCCTCGACGCGCTGGACGTTGACGCGGAGCGGGCGAAAATCCTCGCCCGAATCGAGCGGGACAACGAAAGGCTTTCACGGCTGGATGGACACGAGGAAGCCACGATCAAGGCGCGCGAAGAACTGAGCGCCGCACAGGCCGCATTCAATGCCGCCTGTGACGCGGTAACCGGCTAGTAATCCAGCGCACTAAGGGCCGCTCATCTCCGGTGAGCGGCCCTTAGTGCTGTCCGGGACACCCGGGAGGCACCCAATGCCGACAACTCCCAAGCAACATGAACAACTGCGCCTGAACCTGCCGCCCGTTCGCGCTATCAGTTTCGGCGGGGGTGTGCAGTCAACGGCACTTCTCGTACTGGCGGCGCAAGGGAAGATTGACTTCCGGCTGTTTCTGTTCTCCAACGTCGGGCATGACAGCGAGAGTCCGAAAACGCTGGAGTACGTCGAGACCATCGCCAAGCCGTACGCGAAGCGGCACGGTATCGAACTGGTCGAATTGCACCGCGTCATGCAGCGTAGCGGTGAAGTGCGAACACTCTGGGAGGACCTTACCCGTGAAGGGTCGCGGTCCCTGAAAATCCCGGTGCGCATGAGCAACGGGGCCCCGGGCACGCGTTCATGTACTGCGACATACAAAATCGAAGTGATCGGGCGCGAGTTGAAACGGCGTGGTGCTGACGCGGAGAACCCCGCGACCATCGGCATAGGCATATCGGTGGACGAGATCCACCGGGCCAACAAACGACGCTGCGAACCACATGAACGCATCGTCTACCCCTTGCTTGATCTGGGACTGCGCCGGATCGATTGCATGCGGATCATTCGTGAAGCGGGGTTGCCCGTTCCGCCGAAATCTGCATGTTTCTTCTGCCCATTCCATCGGCCGGAAACGTGGCACGATCAGCGGCGGAGTGAACCGGAGTTGTTCGAGAAGTCGTGTCAGCTTGAGGACATCCTGAACGAGCGGCGCGACATGCTGGGTAAGAGCCATGTCTACTTGACGCGTTTCGGCAAGCCTTTGCGGGAGGCGATACCGGACGGTGTAGACCTGTTGCCCCTCTTTGATGAGGCGGACGGCACGTGCGACTCAGGGTGGTGCATGACGTGAGAGGGCCGACCAGTGAACCTCATCGCGTACGCAGTACAGGCCGTGCAGCGGGGCTTTCGAGTCTTCCCCGTTGAGCCCCTGGGCAAGACTCCGCACACCCTGATTCCCGGGCAGTCGTTCACCCTGCGCTGGGGCGAGGCTGCAACTCACAGTCTGGACAGAGTCATTGAGTATTGGTCGCGCTGGCCTGATGCAAACATCGGCATTGCTTGTAAGCCGAGCGGACTACTCGTTGTGGATTGCGATATGCCAAAACAGGAGTACGCGTTGGCGGGGACGGAGTACGCGGGACTGCATGACAGATTTGGGTCTTTGGTTGATGGGACTGATGTCTACCGGCACATCTGTGAGTCCCTGTCCGGCGACTGGCGGGAGTGCCATGACACGTATCGGGTGTGCACTGGCAGCCTGGGGTGTCACTACTACTACCGGTGGCCGACCGGAGTAGGGGCGACACAGGCCAGTCCCGTGCCCGGTCTCCTGGACGTGCGCGGGTCCGCCGGCACATGGGGCGGGTACGTGCTGGGCGCGGGCAGCGTGACGCACAAGGGCGCCTACGTGGCCGAGTGCGAGCTGCCGATACGGGACGCCCCGGGGTGGTTGGTTGAGCTACTGCGGGCCCGGCCGCGCCCCCGGCTGTCCCACCCTGCCGCGGAGGGGCCGTTCCGGCAGCCGCGGGCCGGTGGCGCCCTTGGCGGGCTGGTGCGGGCAGTCGAGAGCGCCCAGCCGGGCAACAGGAATCAGGTCCTCTTGTGGGCGGCCCGTGCGGCAGCCGGGGACGGCATCGCCCTGGACGAGGCGCTAGGGCCCCTCACGGCTGCCTACGTGGCCGTACGGGGCGACGGAGGGGAACGGCAGGCACGAGCCACGATCCGCAGCGCCTATCGGCTACAGGGTCGGAACGGCTAGCGCCTGTCAGGTTCAGTTCGGGACATTCCAAACGGTCACCATGAGTTTGACAAACCCGACACCCCCAGGAGGAGCAGCAACGGTCCGGAAATAGACCGTTCGCCCTTCATCGGTTACGAAACAAACGCGCGCGCCTCGCGTTAAGGTCGCGAAGTATGTGCTGTCGTTTGCTGCTTGGTTAGCGCATTCACTTTCACTGGGGTCAGGACCCGAAGGAGACAAGGGAGCGATATTTTTGTTCCAAGCTTCCGATCCGCTGCCCGCGTCTATGAAGTCGACATCCGTGCCTCCGGTATTAGTCGTCGTCGCCAGCGGGGGATTTGAGTCAAAGTCAACATAATGGGCACCTTGATTCATGCCCGCAGTCACTTCCGCAGGCCCGAAATATACCTTCGCCACAGCAGGCGGAGTTGCACTGCTAGTCGTGGTGCTCGGACTAGGGCTAGCGTTAGTCTGGGTTGGCGCGGAAGTCGCGGTGAGAGTGGGTGCGGAGGTTGCTCCGAGGGTGGGCGCTGAGCCGTGTCCCCCGGATGACTGGTTGGCGCGAACCACCAACGGCACGGTGATCGCGGCAATCGGGATCAAGATGCTTCCAACCCACCATGCCCAGCGCGGCGGTTGGTGGGCAGGCGGACTGCCCGGCGGTAACGGCGGGGTCGCGGGTGGCGGTGGCGGCGGTGCACTGTGTCCAGCCATGGGACAACTCTAGGCTTGACTCGGGCGCGGCACACGGGTTGCGCGGAAGATCGCCGCAGGCGAGGCGACAGTTCGCAGCGCCTACCGGCTACAGGGGCGCAAGGGCTAGCGTCTGCTCATGACGCCATCGGGACCGGTCCTAGCCATGAGTCAGAATGCGGCAACCGTCTGGGCTGCGGCAGCGGGCGGAATCGCAGCGATCATCGCAGGAGTGATCGCGTACGCTGCTGGGCGACGGACCGTGCGCGATCAAGAAGATGCCCAAAGACGGCATTGGCTACTTGAACAGCGCCAAGACGCTTACGCGAAATTTGTGGTGAGCATGAATGCCTTTCAAGCTGCCATTGAAGAAGCGCAAGATAACTGGGGCGCCCCCGACGGACACCAAAGGATGGAGTTGTTGGGCACTCCTTCTCTGGAAATGGATTACGCTTTAGCTCGGGTGCGGATGCTGGGGCCGGAATCGATGGCTGCAAAGGGCGCTGACGTTGAGAGCCGAATTTACACTTTACTAGAGGCCCTGGCGAGCGGCTTCGTGTCCGCCGCCACTGATTCCAACCTGCGCGCTTACCGTCTCGCAAAAGATGCATTTCTTGATTCTTTCGAAAACTTCGTTTCCGAGGCGGGAAGAGTATTGCAGATCTAAATGCTAAGAGCCGACTGCTTACCCACCCCCGTCGCTCACCTTGAGCGGCGGGGGTTTTTGCTGCCCGAAACAGGAAGGAAGCTGATGTCTCTCACTGTCATTGTCGTGCACGCCCGAACTCGCCTCGGGGGAGAAGTCATCACGGCGCGGCAGTACATATCGGAGACCGCATGGGCCGATCCCGCAACGCGACCACTCATAGAGGATTCGCTACGACTCGACCTTTCCCGTGCCGTAGCTGCGCGCCTTGACGTCATCTTTCAGGCCGTGCCCCTGCCGTCCGCGGCAATCATGGCCGACGAACCGGAGTGATCGCGTGCGCTACTACTGCCCGCGCTGCGGACAAGTCGCCGGAACAGACGATCGGCACATTGCACGCGTCCGCAGAGACCGTGTACTCCCGCACCCCATGATCAGCGTCATTCTCGGTGTGCCCGTGCCCCGCTGTCCAGGCGGGCGCATCGATAGAACAAAGGACCGTGCCCCATGACCACGTCCCGATGCGCCCATTGCCGGCAAGGAATCTTCGCTGCACCCTTTCTCGGACTCCGCCGCGGATACCTCCCATGGCGGCACACAGCTAGCCGACTCTTCACCTGCGACCGCATTCCCTCCGGCTGGATCGGTCAGGGGTGGCCGATGGCTGTACCCGAGGTGCCTCGGGGGTGGCCGGAATGGGTGTGAACCTGCACCGCGTACGCGGAGACCTGTCCGGCGCCCAGTGGGGGTACTGCCGGTACTGCGAGCGCGAAGTAGAGATGCGGGCCCAATCCGTTCTGCGGGCACGTGGCGGTGCCGTCCTCTTTCCGGATGGCTACCTCGTTCCCCACCACACCCGTACCGGACCCGCCTATTCCCTCGTTCTGTGCGTCGGCAGCTACACGGCGCCCACCGACCCGCCCCCCGAGGAGACCGAGGAGGGGGCCGCCGATGCCTAGGCAGACACAAGCGCTCTGCGGCAAGGGGCTTCACCGCCTGGACGATCCGGGAAACGTGTACCTCACGTACGACCGGGACCGCGGCGCATGGCGCCGCAAGTGCCGCCCCTGCGCCCTGGCGAGGAAGCGCCGTACGACTGCCGAGCGCGCCCAGGAACGTTCCCGCCGGCGGGCGCTGCCCTGGTGGCTACAGCTCGAATGGACAGGGCCGCACCGGGCCAGTGGGCCCAGCGGGAGAGCGGGCAGGCGAGCGCGCACCGTACAGGCGTACACGCTCCGCGGGCAGCCCATGTCCTACCGTCCGACCCCGCAACAACTCTCCTACCTACAGGCTGCCGCGGACGGGCTGACAGCCGAGGAGACCGCGGAACGGCATTGGGTGAAAGTCAACGCCGTGCGCGTCGGTCTCGGCGAAGTGCGGGTCAAGTACGGCGTGACGTCCACCGGGGCCGCCGTTGCCCAGGGCTTGAAGCGAGGCGCCATCCGGCCGGACCGCAGCGGGGGCGCCCAGGTGCGCCGCGGAGCTGCCGCACGACACCTACGGGCCATGCGCGCCCTGGTCGCCGTGCAGCGCATCCCGTACCGGGGGTGCAGCCGGGCCCTGATGGTCCTGTGTGACGACTTGCTGTGCTGGACGGAGCCGCACGCCGTGTCCGTGCTCTGGGCTGCCGGATACCTCACCGCGCGGGACGTCCCGCAGACACGAAACCAGTACCGGAGACGCGTGCGGAGACCCGCTGGAGACGCAATGCAATGTACGGCTACCGAGGCATATACGTGATTGTCGAGAACGGCATGGTGCAAGGCGTCGCCGTGTCCCAGCGTGCAGCGCGGAAACACGTCCTAGAGCACATGATTGGCACTGATTACCGCGGGGCGCGCTTCCGCTGGACGAAAACCCACAAGCTCTATGCGCAAGTTCCCCTGCACGGCTGGGCATGGACGGGTATTGAAATCAGGTCCGTACCGATGATCTAGGCGGGTTTCTCGTCCGGGCACTTAGGGCAGAACTCATGATCCGGCACTTCCGTTCCACACGTGAAACACCAAAGCGTGTCGCACCCGTAGCAGGCATTCCGGGCGACAACGTTCGGTCTCTGTTGCCTTTTGGGGCCGGTGAAAATTACCTGACTGACGTACTCAAGATCATGCACATGTGCCATGACACGCACGATACCAGGGTAAGGCGCGGTGTGACGTGACGTTGGAATCGCCGGAGGTGAGCGCGCGCCTAGCACTCTATTGGCTACTCAATCCGGAGACTGCCCCGCTCGAATCCCTCCCCGAAGATGTGCAAGGCATCGTCGCCGCGGTGTCCTCTCGACTGCCCGCACCCGTCCACGACGCAAACGCGCGCGCCCTGATCGACGCGCGCAACCGGGAATCTGCCGAACTCGAAAAGGCACGGGAGATAGCAAGCTACAACCGGGCCAAAGCGCGGGCCGCGGACTTGGAGGAAGAAGAACAGCGCGGGCGCATCGAAGAACTCGCTGACGCGCTCATATCCGAGACGCTGACGAGTGACACCCTGGACAGCATTCCCGCGCTCGTACCCGTAGTGGACGGACTTCTGTACCGACAAACCGTAGCGAGAATCAACGGGCGCCCAGGAAGCATGAAGAGTTTTGCGGCGCTCGATATCGCCGGATGCGTAGCGGCCGGTATCCCCTGGGCAGACCGCACCACCTTTCCCGGGCCCGTTCTCTACCTCGTTGCGGAAGGCGCAGGGGGCATCCGTAAGCGCGTCCGCGCATGGGAACAGCACAGGGGCCGACGGATGACGGACGTACATTTCCTGCCCCGCCCCGTGCAGATTGCCGGGCCGGAATGGCTCGTACTTGAAGAGGCGTGCCGCCGAATCCGCCCCGTGCTGGTCGTTCTCGATACGCAGGCACGGGCGACAGTCGGCATAGAGGAATCGAGTAACGAAAGGATGGGGCCGATATTCGCGCGCGTGGAACGCCTCGCCAAAGGATGCGACGCGTGCGCCACGCTTGTCCACCACACCGGGCACCAGGGCGAGCACGGGCGCGGCGCTTCCGCAATCCTCGGTGCCGTGCAAACGGAACTGTTGATGAAAGCGGAAGGCAAGGGGGCCGATCGTGTCGTCACCGTACGCATCGACAAGACCAAGGATGACGATGACAGCCGGGAAATCCGACTGCTGCCCCGTGTCGTGGCAATCGACGGGATGACGCGGCGGACAGGTGAGCCGGAAACCTCGGTGGTTCTGGTGCCAGAGCAAGGCGCATCGTTCGCTGTGCCCGGACTCGACCCCGCCGTGTCTCACGCGGTAGCGCTACTGGACAGGCTTGGCGCTCCGACCGATCTCGGCAGGGACCGTATGCGCATGTGGCTCACGCACCGTCAGGTGACCATCCGGAATGCGGTGCTCGCGTCCGCTATCGCTCACCGGAAGAAGCGTGACGCCCCGGTGCCGGCGGATGAGCGTCCCGCGGCGGAGTCCTTTGACGATGTCGCCCAGGGTGACGACTCAGACGACGTCCAGTGAGCGAAACCTGTCCCCTGATCTTGGGGACAGGTCGAAAAGCACCTGTCCCCGACTTGGGGACAGGTTTGCCGTTTTCGCAGGTCAGACCTGTCCCCGCACCTGTCCCCAAAACTGTCCCCTGTCCCCGGCCGACCTGTCCCCTGTCCCCACCCCTTTAGGGGTGGGGACAGGTCGGGACAGCACGGGTCGGGCAGGCGTCGGGCAGGTACAGAAAGGAAGATCAAATATCTAGCCGATACATGATCGACACCCGGCCGGTACTGGCCGCATGCTTCCGCTGTGGCGCCTGTGTGCTCGCCTGTCTGGTCGGGGGAGTGAGTACGGCCGTAGACCCCGGTCCGCTCGACCTGGACGCTGTACGGGCCGCCCTGGTCGCCGGACGGACCGTGTACCGCGTCGGCATGCTGGCCGGTCGCGCGCAGGCGCTCCGGCCGCTCCGTCCCGGCGACGTCCTGGGCGCGGGGCAGCTCGTTGGCGACCACCCATGCGGGACGAGCACGCGACCGCTCCGGCCGGTCACCGCGGACCCCCGCTCAGCCCGTGTGAGCGCTACTGGGCACCTGGGCGCCCCCTCTGCCTCAAAGCCCCGCACGGGCCAAATCCGCAAAGCTGCGAGCACTGCGACCCCGCGCCTTTCTAGGGTCCGCAGGTGCGATACGTGCCGCGGATTCATCCGCAACGATGACCTTTTCTGGGGCATCGAATGCGGTTCCTACCTATGGGCTGTCCATGATGAGTGCCCGGAGAGCACTACCCATGTCACGTGACCTTGAACGCATCACCACACTGACAGAAGCACTCGTCACAGGCTTTGACGAACGGATCGAATACCGCCTATCCATCAAAACCCACACCGCGCCATGTCTCGCCGAAAGTACGCGCCTGCGCCGGTGTGCCTGCCCGACCACAACAGAGATGCGCGTCAAAACCGTCCGGCAGCGCGCGCTGATCGCACAGCTTGAAGACGCGATAGCGCAGCTACAGTCGGCGGACAGCGACGGGCGCGCCGCAACTGTGGTAGATCCGCCGTTGCCCGGGAACTTTGCTGCGCTCGACCTGATAGACGAAATCCGGCGCTACCTGGCCAGTGCCGTCCGCCGTGCGCGCCTGATATGCGGCTATGACGTGCCCGCCGGCACCATCCGCGGATTCGTCTGCGGACACTGCGGGGGCGGGCTCCGCGTCGAAGACGGACGCGCGGTTTGCACCGGCACCGCGGACACCTCGCCGTGCGGCACCGCCTACGCGTGGCAGGACATCGCGGCCCTGATCGGGGGTGCCGAGTGACAGACCGGAGCCTGCGCCTGGTGGACACCGAGGCTGCCGAGACATGGACCGGGCGCCCCCGAGCCACGCTGTACCGGTGGGCCCATGAGGGGCGCGTGACCAGACACGGCAGAGCGGGCCGCTACGGGGCTCTGTGGGACCTGGCGGAGCTGCCCCGGTACGTGCACCTGTGCAGCCTCGGATGCGCCCAGAGCGGCGCGTGTCCGCCCCTGCCGCCCCCTCCGCCCGCACGAACACGCATTCGTATCCCCGGCCAACGCAAAGTTACCCGTTGACGAACCGCGTACGGATGACCGAAGATAAAGGCGCTTCCGGCATGCCCGGAAACACACAGGCCAGGGCTCTGGATCAATCCCACTGATCCAGAGCCCTTTTGCGTGCCTGCACGCTAGCGAAGCGTGACGAGCCACGTTCCGATGCCGGAAGCGGCAGCCGTAATGATCGCGGTGACGAGTCGCACCGGAAAGCGCTCCGCAGTGATGTGCAGTCCGCCGATGCGCAGTTCAAAGAACGGGCGTAATTGAGTGTCGGGCATAGCGCTCTCTTTTGTCGTGACTCAAATGGTGGTCCTCTCCGCGGTACCGCCGCGGTGAGTGTGCACCGCCACCCGGGCGGCGACGCAAGCGGACTGGGTCCCCCCATTACCTTCTTGGTCTATCGATGACCATTTCGTGAGCTTGTCGTTATGAACAGGGCATCCGCCATTCAGGCAAATACGGAGGAATCGTGACGGAATGCACCCTGTGCGGCGCACCCGCACTCGTCCAGTGGTTTCGCCGCCCGACTCCCACCGAACGGAGCGACCACGTCGCCCTGGTCCAAGCGCAGCGCAACGAACGCGCCGCACTCGCCGACCCGCAGCAACCGCCGGACTACGGGCCCCTGCCGACCGAGGCAGAGACAACCGTGCCCGTGTACGCCTGCGCAGAACACGCCATCACCCTGGACGCTGCCGCCCAGGTGCACGCCGCAGACTGCACAGCACCCCACCCCACGGATTTGCCCGGATGCTCATGCACCCCCGAGCCCGCCCCCACCGACGCGGCCCCGCCGGCACCCGTTGCTGAGCTGCCGCCGCACTGGGCACAGACAGCCGATGCCTAGGCGCCCCTGCCTTGACTGCGGGCGCCTCACACACGCCTCACGCTGCGAGCGCTGCGCCGCTGTCCACCAAGCGCGCATAGAGCAGCGCCGCGGATCGGCTACACACCGGGGGTACGGATACCGCTACCGCGTCACCGCGGCGGCCAAGGTGAGCGCGCACAGGCAGGTGTACGGCGACTGGTGCCCCGGATACGGAGTCCCCGCGCACCGGAGTGCGGATCTCACCGCGGACCACATCACGCCGAAAAGCGCAGGCGGAGCCGATACGCCGGAAAACTTGGCCGTGCTGTGCCGGATGTGTAATGCACGCAAATATAATCGCATTGCGTAACGAGATCCGAAATTGGTCACGCTGCGTGAAAAAATGGGGGGGTAGTGCAATCTTTGTAGCGCACACCTTCCGGGACCCGGCTCCCATGGCCCCGAACACCGCTGCGGAATTTCGGCCCTGGGAGTCTGCTAGGTGACCGGGCGCATTCGTCACGCGCTGCACATTTCAGGAGGTGAGTCGGCAATGGTCGCTGGACGTCCGCCGGTGCCGACCGAGCGAAAGCGGCGCCTCGGTAATCCGGGGCAGCGCGCGTTGCCGGACGCTACCCGGGTGGTAGAGGTGGCACCGCTGGGCGGGGCGGAGCTGCCCGCGCACCTGGGGCCGGCGGGGCGGGATATCTGGCAGCGCGTTGTGTCCGGCGCGGTGTGGCTCGCGCAGACGGACATGCCAACGCTGCTCTTGCTCGCAGAGAAGACGGACCGGCGGGACGACTTCCTCCGACGACTGGCCGACTCGGAACCGGTTTTGTATACGGAGAAAAATTACGCGTACCCCAATCCCTTGGTTGGGATGCTCTCAACTGTCGAGACCGAGATAGCGAAACTCCTTGCCGCCCTGGGCCTGACACCTACCGACCGCGCCCGGATGGGGCTTGCGGAAGTCAAGGCTAAGAGCGCCTTTGAAGAGATGCTGAGCCGGAGGAAAGAGACCTCATGACACGGTTCCGGCGCTCTCTGCGGCGATGGCTGCATCATCGGGGACTTGCCTTTTACGCGACCGTGGCTCTAGAGGATTCCACGGCCCCCTTTGACTGGTCACGGGTCCTTGAAACGCTGAGACAGGCAGAGCACAAATAGGCTGTGCGGGGGGTGGCTATGGCTGCCCCCCGTTGGCTTACTCCAGTGCCGGCCGCGGACATCGCCCGCGGCGATGGGCCGCAATTCTGCGAGTTCACCGAGCAATTTTGCCGCATCACGAAAGACAGCATCGGCGGGGCCGCGGGCACCAGGATTCGCCTGCGCCCGTGGCAGCGCACGCTAGCCGGGCAGCTCTGGGCGCGCAGGCCCGATGGGCGCCTACGGCACCGCACGGCGCTTATCGGAACGCCCCGTAAGAACGGCAAAAGCGCGGTAGGTGCGGGCATCGGCCTTTACGGCCTGTCTTTCGGACCGAGCGGCGGCGAGGTATACAGCATCGCTGCGGACAAGGATCAAGCACGGATCGTTTTCGGTGTCGCGCGCCGGATGATTGAGCTTGAGCCGGAGCTATCCAGCGCGATGCGCGTCTACCGTGACGCTATCGAGCTGCCCGCGACAGGCAGCGTGTACCGCTGTCTCAGCGCAGAGGCGTACACAAAAGAGGGTTTGAATCCGCACCTCGTGATTGCGGATGAGGTGCACGCACAGCCGACCCGCGAATTGTGGGACGTGATGCGCCTCGCGTCCGGGTCGCGCCTTGAACCGATGATGGTCGGTATCACGACTGCCGGTGTGAAGACGGACAGCACAGGCGGAGACTCCCTGTGCTACACGCTGTATCAGTACGGCCTCAAGGTCGTGTCCGGCGAAATCGCCGACCCCACCTTTTTCCTTGCATGGTGGGGTGCCCCCGATGACGCGAACCACCGGGACCCCGCCACCTGGGCGCAGGCAAATCCGGGATTCGGGGACATCGTCGGGGCGGAGGATTTCCAAGCCTCGGTCCTGATCACACCCGAATCGGAATTCCGCACGAAGCGCCTTAATCAATGGGTGGCGACCGCGCAAGCGTGGCTGCCCGGTGGCGCATGGGAAGCGTGCGCGGACCCCCGCGGGCCGATTCCGGACGGTACGGAAGTCGTCCTAGCCTTTGATGGCTCGTTCAACAACGACAGTACGGCGCTCATTGCCGTTACGGTGCCGGCGGGCGGTGAGCTGCCGTATATCGACGTCGTTGCCTCATGGGAGCGCCCGACCGGTAGCGGGAATGACTGGGCGGTGCCGATCCTGGATGTAGAGGAAGAGATTCGGCGAGCGTGCCGACGCTGGCAGGTACGGGAAATCTGCTGCGACCCGTTCCGCTGGGCGCGTAGCTATCAGATTTTGGAAGATGATGGCTTGCCCATCGTTGAGTTTCCGCAGAGCCCGCAACGGATGGTGCCCGCGACTCAGCGGTTTTACGAAGCGGTCATGAATCGGCAGGTCGCCCACTCTGGCGACCCGCGCCTAGCGCGCCACATAGCGAACTGCGTGATCAAAGTGGACAACCGCGGTTCCCGTATTGCCAAGGATGCACGGCATTCGCCCCGGAAAATTGACTTGGCTGTGGCGAGTGTGATGGGCCTTGAACGCGCCATGGCGGAACCAGAGCCGGAGCCTGCGGAGCCGCAATTCTTCTCGTGGGCCGACCTGTAAGGGGGCGCTATGCGGCTGCCCTGGAAACGGCGAGAGTCCGCGGAGGAGTCCCGCGCTATCCCTCTGTTCGGAGACTCCAGCATTCCGACCAATGGGCAATTGGCGCACCTGACAGCATCCGGAGTGCCGGTCAACGATCAGGCCGCCATGAAACTGATCGCGGTCTATGCCTCAGTTCGGATTATCGCCAACACGATTGCCACGCTGCCGATGCAAGCGATGCAACTACGGGATTCGGTCCTCACTCCGCTTGACCGGCAACCCACAATCGTGGTCGATCCTTTCGGTGGTGCGATTACCGCCCGATGGCTTTCCCGCCGGGACGGCATCAAACAACTCGCGGTGTCGTGCGCGCTCCGCGGAAACGGCTATGCGGTGGTCACCGCGCGGGATTCCCTCATGCGCCCGACTCGTCTCATGGTGTGCCACCCGGATCACGTCCAGGTAGATACCGATGATGGCGGGGGCCGCACGTATAAGGTAAACCGGCAGCCCATCGACACCGCGGACATGGTGCACATCATCGGCATGTCGATGCCTGGTGACGTCGTGGGCATGTCCCCGATTGCCTACGCCCGGCAAGCCATCGGCCTAGGACTAGCCGCACAGGAATTCGGTGCCGAGTTCTTCGGCGGGGGCGCTCACCTCTCCGGTGTGATCACGACTGATGCCGATCTGGACCGTGCGGCAGCTCGACGCATGAAAGAAGCATGGGAAGCGAGCCACACCGGTCTCAAGAATGCTCACGCCGTGGGCATCTTGAGCGGCGGGGCGAAATGGACACAGATCACGGTCCCGCCGGAAGACGCTCAATTTTTGGGCACCCGTGCTGCGGCAAATCTGGAAATGGCCATGCTGTACGGCATCCCCCCTCACATGCTGGGCCAGGTGGACCGCACGACGTCATGGGGTACCGGGATTGAACAGCAGAGCATCGGCTTTCTCGCCTACACCATGGCGGATTGGCTGACCATGTTCCAGGACGCTTGGACCGGGATGCTTCCCCGTGGCCAGTCCGCGCTTATCGACACGACGGAACTCCAGCGCACGGACACCGCGGGCCGCATGGCTGGATACGTCCAGGCCCGTACCGCCGGAATCCTCACGCAAAACGAAGCGAGAGCGAAAGAGCGCCTGCGCCCGATACCGGGCGGAGACGACATCAACGCGCCTCTCAACTCCGCGCACTCCGGTGCGGACCCGAGTGCCGGCGGCACACCGGAAGGGGGACCCGATGAGCAGCCTTGATCTGTCGGCGCGGGCCGCCCGCCCGGCCGATATACAGAGGCGGCAAACGCCTTTCCGTGACGTCACGCTGCGAGCAGCGCCGGACGGCACCGGGGGCGATGCGCTGCATTTCTGTGGCTACGCGTGCGTGACCGAGACCGGCTATGCCATGTCGGACGCGTTCGGCCCGTACACGGAAATCGTGCGGCGCGGCGCGTTCGCGCAGACCCTCGCCGCGGGCGCTGATGTGCCCCTACTCGTCAATCACAGTGGCTTGACGCTAGCACGTACGAAAAGCGGCACCATGCAACTCGCAGAGGACGATAGCGGGCTCTATGTAGACGCACGCCTTGACCCTGCCAGTCCGCACGTACAAGCGCTGCGGAGTGCGATGGACAGGGGTGACGTCGATGAGATGTCTTTCGGGTTCTGGATCGTCCGTCAGCAGTGGTCGCCGGATTATGACCAGCGCGACATCATCGAAGTTGACATACATCAAGGCGATGTCTCGATTGTCAATTTTGGCGCCAATCCGGCTACGGCAGGCGCACAGCTCAACGCGCGCGACCTGTCCGCCCGCATAGCGGAGCTGCCGGAAGACGAACAGCGCGAGGTTTATGAGCGGCTGTCGGCCCGCTTTGCGCTCTCTCCGCCGGCACCCGCGGTGCCCAGTGCGGATCTGTACCGCTATCGGGCCCGCGCTCTGGCCCTGTAGCCGACTTCACCCGTAACCCCGGGCCCTTTACGGCTCCGGGGTTCGTCGGCATGCCCGTTTACCGCGCGATGTCCGCGCGCCACTTTCCCACCACCCCGAGGGGGGTAGACATGTCCAAAGCGTTTATTGTCGCTCTCCAGAAACGGCGCGCGGAGCTGAAAGCCAGTCTAGACGCGCTTCTGGAAACCCCGACGCGAGAAGCACGCGACCTAAACGACGACGAACGGTCTCGCTTCGAGGAATTCGAGAAAGACATACGCGCCGTAGACGCGCGCGTGGTCGAGCTGGACGAGCAGGCACGCGCGGACGAGCAGGCGGCAGAGACTTTCCGCCGCTACGAACTACCGCGTGCCGGAGAGGGAGTGCAGTCGGAGCCGACCACGTACCGGCGAGACGAAAAGCACTCCTACTTTCTGGATCTCATTCGCTCCGAACTCAACAGGGGTGACGGAGACGGAGGAGTGGAAGCGGCCCGCGACCGACTGGCCCGACACCGCGCAGAGGTAGACGCGGACATGGTCAAGCGGGAGCGCGCACGTGCACAGCGCGCAGACCGTGAAATGCGCGGAATCGACAGGCGGAGCGTTTTCGAAAAGCGCGTCAATCCGAACCGGACCGACGGGCAAGGCGGGTATTTCGTGCCGCCCCTGTGGCTGGTAGACGAGTACATTGACCTGCCCCGATTCGGGCGCACCATCGCCAATTCCGTACGGAATCTGACGTTGCCCGCGGGTACGGATAGCGTCAATATTCCGAAAGTCGCCACCGGCACTGCGACCGGAGTGCAGACCGCGGATGCGGGCGCGGTGACCTCACAGGATTTGACCGATACGTTCGTGTCGGCCCCGGTGCGCACCATCGCCGGTCAGCAGGACATCGCCTTGCAGCTTCTCGACCAAAGCCCCGTAGCATTTGACGAGGTGGTTTTCGCCGACCTTATCGCTGACTACAATCAGCGGCTCGATACGCAGGCAATCAACGGGTCCGGCAGCGCGGGACAGCTCAAAGGCATGCTGAATGTGTCGGGAATCAACTCGGTCACGTATACGGATGCCACTCCGACGCTGCCTGAGTTGTACCTGCCTCTCATGCAGGCGCTCTCACTCGTCGCAAAAAACCGGAAGATGTTGGCAACCGCGACTTTCATGACTCCGTCGCGGTGGTACTGGGCTGCAAGTCAGCTTGACTCGCAGAATCGACCGCTGATTCTCCCCGAGGCAAACGCGCCCTTCAACCCGCTTGCGTTGCAGACCGGGGGGGATGTTGAGGGGCCGGTGGGACGCGTCGGTGCTCAGCCGATTTTGGCGGACGGCAACATTCCTGCGAACTTGGGCGCCGGAACGAATGAGGAAAGAATCATCGTCGCACGCACCTCGGACATTTTCCTTTGGGAAGGTGCGATGCGTACCAGGGTCCTCCAAGAAATCCTGTCCGGCACCCTGCAAGTCCGTTTGCAGGTCTGGAATTACGCCGCATTCATGGCGGACCGGCGCCCGGAGTCAATCTCCGTGATTTCCGGTACTGGTCTGATCGCTCCGACCGGATTCTGATCGGGGGTCCGTCATGCATGATCGGATAGCAGAATTGCACGGCCTACGGGCCGAACTCGCGCTCTCTCTCGGCGGCCCCCGCCGGCACACGCGCGCCTCTTCCGCGGACTCGATCCGGGAGGAGGTTGCGCGCGTGCGCGCGGAGCTGGGGGCCGATGCCGACCGGCTAGCGGCGGAGTCCGCACGGCTGGCCACAGAGGGAGAAGACGCACGGGCCGGAGAGCTGTCAGAGGCAGCGTCCGCGCTGCGCTCCATCCTCGACCAAGACCCTGCGAGCACGGAACCGCCCGCGCCTGCCCTACTGCGCTCCCTCGCCCATGCGCAGGAACAGGCGCGGGCCCTGGACGCTGCCGCCGGCGGGGGCCGACCACCCCGCCACGCGGCAGCGCCCCCACCCCCGGAGCACACCTGATCAGCAGCGGACGGGGGTGACGTCGTGGCCCTGGTCTACGTCGTGGGGCAGGACATCCCGCTGTCCGCCACGGTCACGGACGCGGATGGTGCCCCCGTGACCGACCCTGCCGCCGTGGTGGTGGTGACTGTCACTGACCCCGCGGGGGCAGTCACCACCCCCGCGGTTGTGGCGGCAGGAGGCGGGGTCTACCGGGCGATCATCCCGGCCGTATCGGTGGCGGGGGTGTGGCGGTACCGGTGGACCGCGACCGCCCCCGGTGTGTCATGGGCCGATGCCGATCAGGTCCAGGTGCGCCCCTCCGACACGGAATTGATCGTGGATCTCGCGTCTGTGCGGGCGCATCTGAACATCACGGATGGTCGGCAGGACGACGAACTCCGCGGGTTCATCCTTGCCGCCGGAGACATGGCGAGACACGTACTCGGCCCGGTCATGCCGGAGCAACACACCGAGTGGCACAACGGCGGCACACCTACGCTGACGCTGGACTGGCAGCCGGTTGCCTCCGTCCAGGGCGTGACCGAGTACATAGCCGCTACGGCATGGGTGCTCACTGAGCAGCCGCTCGGGGCATCGGTGGACGCCTACGGGTACACGGTCGATCTCGACCGGGGGCAGATCACACGTAGGGCTGTCGGCGATGCGGTGTGTTTCCCGGTCGGCAACAAAAACGTTCGTGTCGTCTACACGGCCGGGCGCTCCGGGGCGGTCGGCTACGCCGTGCGCCTGGGCGCCCTGGAGCTGATCCGGCACCTGTGGCAGCTCTCGCAGCAAGGCGGGCGCCCGCGGTTCGGCGGGGCCGGTTACGACGCGGGTGACGTTCCCCTACCGACCGGATTCGCCCTGCCTTCCCGCGTGCTCGAACTGTGGGCGCCGGAGCGGCGGCCCCCGGGGGTGGCGTGATGACCGTTCCGGCATCATCGGCCCCTGCCGCCCGTGCCTACTTGTTCGGGCAACTGTCGGCGCAGTTGACCCCCGACCCTGATTCCCCGCGCTCAAGTTTGCTGGTCTGCTACGACCAACCGGGCCCAAATCAGCCGGATGACATTGTCAGCGTCGGCAAGGTCATCCGCACGTTTGAGTTTTCCTCGTTCGTCGGCAGCGGGGGCGCCGGATACCTCCAAGAGCGCTACACCGTAGAAATCACCGTTGATGTATTCCGCGGCGGAGACGACGCACAAGGCGCATACATCAGGGCCGCCTATCTCACTGACCAAATCGTGGCCGCGGTCCGCAGTGATCTCACGCTAGGGGGCGCTGTGCTTGCAGCCCGCCCCACAACACACAGCACCGATGCCGAATGGGACGACGAGCACCTAGGACGGCACGCTACCGCCACGCTCGAAATCGAGTGCCTACAGCGCATATAGCGCACGCGGGGGTTCCCGTGTCCTCGTACGTCTACGCGGGAGATGACTCCCGATATTACTCCTCACTCGGGATATCCGCGGTGCCCGGTGCTGTCGCTGAATTCGCAGACGCACCGCCCGACGATGGTCGCTGGATTCCCGCCGGCACCGCTCCCGACTCCACTCCCGAGGCTGCACCCGAAACCGGCCCTGCGCCCGATGAAACGCCCGGCGGGGCACCGGAGGTGTGACGATGCCTGCCGCATCCGCATTTTCCTATCTAGGCATCGCAAAAGAGGCCACTTTCGGTACTCCGGTGGCGTCAACGGCTTTCATTCCAGTGACCGGCGTCACCCCTAAAGACAATCTCACGCTGCTTGAAGACAAGGGCATGCGCGGCAGCATGACGGACGTCTATGACGAGATAGCCGGGCCGATCTCGGCTGAGCTGGATTGGGACGGAGACGCAATCCCGGACACAATCGGCTGGGCCCTCGCGGGCGTGCTGGGCGAGGTAGCAACTACCGGCGCAAGTGCCCCGTACTCGCACGCCATGACCGTACTTAACTCGGGCACCGGACAGCCGAGCAGCTACACAATCAACGACTTCTACTCCGCGGGAAACCGGCAGTACCCGGGCGCGAAGCTCTCCGAACTCGGCTTCAAATTCAGCGCCGATGGACTCCTGACGTACTCGGCGAAAGCCGTAACGCTGGGGTCGGCTACGGCTGCCGCCCCACCCCCGTCCTGGACGGCAATTCCGCCGCTTGCGGCGTGGATCGGCGCCGTACAAATCGGCGGAGTGGCGTCAACTCTCGTCATGGACGGAGAAGTCACGATCAAGCGCACTGTGACCGTGATCAATACGGTGGACGGAACGCAGGCGCCGTTGACGCTGTGGTCGGGCCCAGTCAGTGTGGACGGCAAATTCACATTGATCATGGAGTCGGACGCGCAGTTGACGAACTACCTGACCACCGTCAAACCGGCCCTCGATTTCGACTTCTCGCAGGGCGCCGGCTCCGCCGCGGTGGAACTCAAGTTGCACATGTCCAAGGTGGCGTATTCCGCGGCGGACATCACTCGCGGCAAGGACTACATAGAGCTGCCGGTCACCTTCAAGGCGCTCGCCAACACGACCGACGTCGGCACCTCGGCCGGATACGGGCCCATCAAAGCCACGCTCAAGAACGCCGTAGCGTCGGGGGTGTACGTGTAGTGAAGCGGATTCATCTCCCCTCCGGTGCATGGGCGGACCTGCGCCCGGTGGCAGACGTGACCGAGCGGCAGCGCCGCCCGATCAAACGGCTACAGGCACAGCTAGTCGCGGATGCGGATTTCGCCGCAGCGATCACACAGGCGAAACGCTCCGGCGGCACGGACAGCCTGACGGATGAGGAAGAAATGCGGATCGCTGCCGGAATGGGCTCCGCATTCGACACGCTAGAAAACCTGAATGACTCGCTCATTGTCGCGCTGGTCGCCGGATGGTCGTACGGGCACCCGGTGACCCTGGACGGAGTCCAGGACATCCCAGGGCATGACCTTGACGCGCTCCGCAAGGAATGCGCGCCCCTCATGCGACAGCTCATGCCCGATTTCGAGCCTACCCCGGACCCTGAATCCCCTATCGGGCCCTCTACCGCCTAAGACGAGCGCTAGAGGGACACACCGGATACACGTCGGACATGGTGCCGGCGGAGGAATACCGCACGTGGCGCCTGTGCACCATGCTGCACTGCCGACCGAGCGAGCTGGACCACGAATCCGCAGTGGCGCTCGATTGGCTCATTGCCGTTGACGACGCGGTACAGCGTGCACAGCGGGACGCGCAGGAGAGGGGGCGGTAATGCCCCCGGACTTCTTCGGCGCACGCGTCACGGCGCAGCGCGCTGCGGCGGATCTCGCCCGGATGCAAAAAAGCGTTGACCTCGGCACCGCGGCAGGTGTCAAGAAAATCCAGCAAGTTACCCGTAGCAGCATCAAAGGGCAGATGCGCGGGCGGCCCCGCTGGAATCACCGGGGCCGCTCGGACCGCACGGGGCCCCTGGTGAAAGTTGCGATGTCTCCCCACCACCGGCCCCGTGCCGGCGGCCCCGGGAAGCTCTCCGGGGCGCTGCAACGCAGCATCCGGCCAAGCAAAAAGCCCCGCCCGGTGGAGGGGGGCGAGGGATTCTCCGGGGTCGTTTTCTCCGGCGGAAGGGGCGGACCCCAGAACCTCTACAAGAAAAAAGTGGAAGCGGCGGCGCCCTACTTCCGTCCGGGAGTCGAAAGGGCCAAACCAAAAATGCCTGCCCTGTGGCATGCGGCATGGGAGCGTTCAACGCGCAACCGGGGGTGAGACATGTCGTCTCTCCCTCCGGTGTTCATTGAATTCCTGGGCAGTGCCAGCGGTTTTCACGCTACCGCCCGCGGGGTCCGGACGGAACTCGCTGCGGTTGAGCGTGAGGGCGGCGGCAATATGGCGCGCCTCGGCGCCGTGTCAAAAGCGGCGCTTGCGGGCATTGGCGTTGCCGCCGGAGTAGCCGTTGCCAAAACCGTCCACATGGCCGCGGACTTCCAACAGCAAATGGTCCGGGTACGGACCGGCGCCGGTGAACTCGCAAAGAACATGGCGACTGTCAGTCGCGGTGTTCTGCAAATGGCGGGGGAAGTCGGCCAGTCCACCGAGCAACTTACCGCGGGTCTCTACACGACAGAGAGCGCCGGATATCACGGGGCCGACGCCCTTAAAGTCCTGGAAACCGCAGCCAAGGGCGCCAAAGTCGGTAACGCTGAACTCGCCACCGTTACGGACGCGGCAACAACCGCGCTCAACGCCTATCACCTCAAGGCAAGCGATGTCACCGCGGTAATGAATGCGCTCGTCGCCACCGAGGCGTCAGGCAAAACCAACATGGAAGCCCTGGCGGGTTCCATGGCGAGTATTCTCCCGGTGGCATCCGCCGCGCACGTAGGACTTTATGAAGTGCTCGGGGCAATGGCCACCATGACAGCCCAGGGCACCTCGGCCGATGTGGCGGCAACGTACCTGCGGCAGACCATCGGACAACTTTCCAACCCGACCGCCAAAGCGGCACAGACCATGCGCGGGCTCGGGCTCGACGCAAACAAAGTCGCGCTGAACCTCGGAAAGCGCGGGCTCGCCAGCACTTTTGACATGCTGACGACCGCCATTGAGAAGAAAATGGGGCCTTCCGGCACGGTCTTGATATCGACGCTGCAAAAGGCGAGCAAGCACACCAGCGAGTATCAGAAGACCCTTGCGGGGCTGTCGGGATCGCAGAAAACCTACATCGGCGCGCTCGCCACCATGGTAGGCGGCACCAAATCCATGATGGGTGCCCTTGAGTTGACCGGCGCCCACTCCAAGACTTTCGCCGCGGACGTAGACACCATAACCTCTCACGTTCGGCAGGGCGGGAAAGAAGTCGAAGGCTGGTCGGACGTCCAGGGCACTTTTAATCAGAAGATGGCGGAGGTAAAAGGTTCCCTCCAGGCGGTCGGTATCGAGATAGGTACCGTGCTTCTGCCGTACGCGACACAGGCTGTGGGCATCTTCGCCCAGGGCGTCGCATGGATGACCCGTAATCGCACTGCGGCTATCGCTCTGGGCGGAGCCGTGGGCGGAATCCTCGCCATCGGCCTGGTGGCCGCAGCGGTGGCCGCAGTGGAGTTCACCGGAGCCCTACTGGCGAACCCCATCACCTGGATAGTCATCGGCATCATGGCCGTGGTCGCGGGTCTGGCATTGCTGGTCACACACTGGCGACAGACAACCGCATGGATACGCGCCAACATTCCCGGTCTCGCGCATTTTTTCACTTCCGCATGGCGGACCGCGCTCGCTCTCTGGCACGTCCTTTGGAGCAACGCCACGAAGGCCGTTCAGGTACTCGTGAAATGGTTCGACCGCAATGTCTTGGTGTGGCTACGCGCGCGCGTCGGTGAGTTGGTCAAGTGGTGGCACGCGCATTCACAGGAACTCGCCCAGGTGTGGGCCGCGGTGTGGACGCTCATCACGACCTACGTATCAGTCGCGTGGCGCGCTATCCGCGCGTGGCTGTCCGTGCTCATGGACACATGGCGCGTTGTCTGGGCGGTCATCGGAGACGCAACCAAACTCGCGTGGTCGGTCATCTCCGGAGTCATCACCTACGGCATGCACATGATTGAAAATGTCGTCGGCCTGATACTCGACATCATCACGGGGCGGTGGTCGCGGGTCTGGGGAGACCTCAAGAAACTCGCCACTCAGGCAATTACTGACCTGGTGTCGGTTCTCGGCAAGCTCGTTTCCGGATTCGGAACCCTGCTGTACGACGCGGGAAAAGAGCTGATCCGGGGCTTTATCAACGGCATCAAATCCATGGGACACGCCGTTACAGGCGCCGTGTCCGACGTCGCGCACGGGGCCGTGCACAGTGTCACAAAAATCCTGGATATCGGGTCTCCGTCGCGGGTGTTCCACGCAATCGGCGTGTTCGTCGCAGAGGGATTCATACAGGGGCTCACCGGATCTCAGGCCAAGGTGGCGAGCGCGGCGCGCCGCATGGCAGAACTGTTGTATGAGGCTTTCGGCCCGAAGAAACAAAGGGGACTGCAAGCCCTGGTGCGGCGCGATGGTGTCGAACTTGAGCAACTGGCAAAGCAACGGGACACCATCGCAACGCGCCTCAAAGCGGCAAACAGTCGCCTAGCCGGTCTGCAAAAGGAATGGACGGACACCCGTAACAACGTCGCTCAAGGCATCATGCAGGGTGTCTCGCTCGTGACACAGGCAGGGGACAACGGATTGCCCCTGTCCGCGGCGGACGTCGTCAACAACATGCGCGCTCAGGTGCAGAGCGACGACCAATTTGCAGCCAACCTGCAACGGCTACGAAAAATGGGTCTGCGCTCCGACCTGATACAGCAGCTTGCCGACGCCGGAGTTGACCAGGGCGGAGAGACCGCACAGGCACTCTCGACCGCATCCCGCGCGCAGATCAAGCAACTCAACGCCTCGCAAAAGCAACTGCTCTCGTCCGCCAACGCCACCGGTAGCACGGTCGCGGATGCCATGTACGGCGCTGGGATCAAATCCGCACAGGGGCTCGTCCGCGGGCTCGAATCTCAAGAATCCAACATCAAAAAGATGATGCTCCGCATCGCCAAGTCTATGCAGACCGCCATCAAAGACGCGTTGCACATCCATTCCCCTTCCCAGGTGTTCCACGAAATCGGGCAATGGATTGCCTCGGGATTGGCGAACGGCATCGATGCGGGCCGGAGTCTGGCCGCGGGCGCATCCGTGCGTCTCGCCCAGGCGGTGACCGGAACTGCCGCCCCGCGCCTATCCCTTGCAGGCGCGGGCGCGGGGGCACCGGTCGTGCACCACGTGCACATAGAGGTGCACGGCAGCGTGCGCACTGACCGGGATCTCCGGGACGTCGTTCAACAAGAGATGCTGCGGTTCGGCGGACGCAACCCCGCCACCTGGCCCGCCTACAGCCGATGAGGCAGAGGGGGCCGACCGGTGATCAATCCCAATTGGCCGATCATTGAGGACGCATGGGCGCCCGCCTACGGCGCCAATGGTGGCGGCGTGCCGGCGGGCGGGTACGTCCAGGTCACTCCGCTGCACCAGTCCAGCACGCGCCGCGGACGGCAATACGAACTCGACCAGATCCAGGCAGGCGAATACACGTCGTCACTGGACAACGCGACCGGCGCCCTCGACCCGACCAACACGGCCGGGCCCTGGTACGGGCACATAGCGCCGTATCAGCCGTTCCGGAAACGGGCCCAGTGGCCACCGACACCCAATTTGCTCACACAGGTTCTCGCGTCCGGGGGAGACACGGTTGCCGCCGGTACCGTCCTGAGTCCGGATGTGGTCGGCTCCGACACGGACACGGCGCCCACGGTCGTTGCCTCGGGTACCGCATGGGTGGGCAGCAACGTCCTACAGGCTGCTGTACCGGTGAGCACCGCGGCGGGGTCCCGCATCGTCCACACCTCCGCGGTAGCCGTGCGCCCGGGCGCAACCTACGCCGTGCAACTCCGGGTGCGGGACGTCACCGCCGGCACTTCGCTGAGCGTGGCCGCGGTGATCGGGTGGCTAGGACCGACCCCGGGCGCTGCCCCGGTCACCACAGTGACCGGGGCCAGCTCGACTCTGACGGGCGGAGCGTCGGCGCCCTGGACGCTGGTCGCGGTCACCGCGACCGCCCCCGCCACTGCGTACGGCATGGATATAGGGGTCTCGCTCGTGGCGGGCGCGGGCGCCACCTGTGCCGCCCAGGTGGACGGGTGGCAGGTTGAGCGTGCGGCAGCTCCGTCCGCCTGGACCATGCCGGGTACCTGGTATCCGCTGATTGCTGGTCTGACGGAGCGCTGGCCAAGCGTGTGGACGACTGAGGGATACGGCGAGGTACAGCCGACCACTACGGACGCGGTCGCGCTGCTCTCACAGGTGACGCTTGCGGACCCGCTCACAGCGGAGATCAGCAGCCATCGGCCCGTGTACCTCTACACCTGTGCCGACCCCGCAGAGGCAGCGGCCGTCACGGACACGATCGGTGCCTATCCGGCCGTGCCCATCCGAGCGGGCAAGTACGGCGCAGGGTCGGTCACGCTGGGGACGGACATCACCGCGACCACCCCCGCCGGCACTTACACGGGGGCATCGGGCACGGTCGCGCGCTTCGCATCATCGGCCCCCGGTACCGGCTCCGCCACTCCCGCGGATTACCTGTCTCTCGACGCTGCCGGTATCCGCGGGCCGGTGAACTCGACCTATACCCGTCTTATCGCCTTCCGCTATATCGGCGCTGCGCCCCCGACTACTGCGGCGGATCTGTGGTGCACGCTGGACAGCCATCACGCGCAAAATCCATCCGGGACCATCCGCCTCTATATCGACAGCACAGGGAAGCTGAACGCGCTTACGTCGGGATTCTTCACCGGCGGTCTCACGCTCACGTCCGCCGCTTCAGTGACGGATGGCAATTGGCACCTTGCCCTGTTCGGCTACAGCGCCGGAAGCTCAGGGAATTTCTTCCTGTCTCTCGACGGCGGATACCTGTCTACCCCCGCCGGCTCCGGCTACTCACCTACCGGGATCGTCTCGGACAGTATCGGCGCGTTTGTTGACGGCACCCTAGGCGCGGCAACCTCTTTCGCTTTCTCCGGCGACCTGTCATACGTCGGCGAACTCGCAGACTTCCTCTCGTCCACCGACTGCGCGAACTTGTATGCCGCATGGCGCTCCGCATGCTCCGGAGAATCCACGGGGGCGCGTTACCGGCGCATCCTGCGATATGCCGGATACACGGGAGCAACCAACATCGCCACCGGCCAGACAACGTCAATGGGGCCCGCTACTGACATCACCGGACAGGACGCTTTCACCGCGCTTACCAGCGTCGTCACGACGGAGAACGGCGAGCATTTCGTATCCGCGGACGGAACCCTGACGTTCAAGGGACGTGACGCCCGGTACAACGCGACGACTCCCGCAGTCATTTTCGGGGAGGGGGCCGGAGAGTACCCGTACGAGGAATGCGCACTGGATCTCGACAGCACGCACCTTGCCAACATGGCCACCATCACACAGACCGGTACCGGCCAGACATTCGCCGCTACAGACGCGGCAAGTGTGGCCGCTTACGGGGCTCGTACTTTCACACGGGATATCAACGCGACCAGCGCGGGCGAATGCCAGGATGCCGCGAACCACCTTGTGAGCCGCTACCGCAACGCGCTTACGCGCGTCACCACACTGCGGCTGCACCCGTCCGCGTATCCCGCGCTCTGGCCGGTCGCTCTCGGCCTAGAACTGGGTATGCGCGTGCGAATTAAGCGGCGCCCGTTCGGCGCTCCGGTCATCACCGTTGAGGCTTTCATAGAAAGCATTCAGTGGGACTTTGACGACCGGGGCGAGGCATGGTGCGTACTCCAGTGCTCTCCAGTCGACACCACCCCATACGCGGTTTTCTCGTCGTGGCACACAACAATGAATGTGGCGCCTCTTGCTGGGATCACTACTCTGACAATCAATGCACCGACAGACAACGTCAACCCCTTGAGCGCTCAGATATACCCGGGGCTATCGCTGATCCTCGGTCCGGGCACCGCGACTCAGGAAACCGTCACAGTCAAGACCGTGGGATTTTCCGTCCCCGGCTGGGCAACCGCAAATATCGTTTTCACCGCGCCCACGACACAAGCACATGCGGGCGGAGACGTCGTCTGCGAACCCTTGCCGGCGGGAGTAACGAACGCTGCCGCCTATGACTCTGTGAGCACATTCGACGGGAGCGCGTTCGCGTACTAGGGGGCAGTCCGTTGGTCACTATCCCCAACGTTCCTGTAGAGGTACCGGGCAACTTCAACACCTCCGCCCTGTTCAACACCATGGGCAGCATTACGAATTATCTGCTCGCCCCGGTGCGCTTCAAGGCATACACGACGACAGCCCAATCTATCGTCAGCTCGACCTTGTCCACCCCGCTCGGTCTAGACAGCGAAATAGTAGATTCCGATGGCGGGCACAGCACCACCACGAACACAAGCCGATACGTCTGCCAGACAGCGGGTCTGTACGCGGTGTACGGCTCGACTGGATACGTCACCAACGCGAACGGCGCCCGCGCACTGCAAATCTCCGTGAACGGGACCGCTGTCGTGGGATCGACCGTGCAATCGGCGCCCACATCGACCAATAGCGCATCCGTCACGTGCTTTACGCTCGTGCAACTCGCTGTCAGCGACTACGTCGAACTGGGCACGTGGCAGAACTCCGGCTCGACATTGGCCACCAGTAATGCCGCCTCTGCCACAACCATGTGTCTCTGGCGGATCTCCAGCTAGGCCGTATGCGCCTCACAACTACTGGCGGAGGTGTCACCGTGGCCGACATCGAAACCCTCATCCGCATAGAAACAAAGCTCGACCTGGCATTGCAGCAACAGGCCGATCACGAGACGCGGATACGGCGACTGGAAAGTCACGGCACCGAATCCCATGGGGACCGGATCACCACCCTTGAACGGTGGCGGTACACCCTGCCCACCTGTGCGCTTCTCAGCGCAGCATCCATCGCAACCGCGGTCATATCCGCACTGAGGTAAGCACGTGATTAAGGGAGTGGACGTTTCGTCATTCCAGAGCACCACCTACAGCCTGACCGGACTGGATTTCGTCTTTGTCAAGGCAACGCAGAGCACGAACTACGTCAACCCGCACATGCCCGCCCAGGTGCAGCGGGCCCGCAATGCGGGGGTCGTGGTCGGCATGTATCACTTCCTCGTACGCGGCAACATCAAAGCTCAGGCGGCGTATTTCGTGGCCAAAGCAGGCGCGCGCCCGGGAGAAATCCTCGCCTGCGACTGGGAAGCCAACACCGACGGCACCTTTCCCAGCAATGCCGAAAAGGACGAATTCCTCGCAGAAGTGAAGCGGCTCGCCCCAAAGCATCGCGTAGTCCTGTACTGCAACCGGGATTACTGGCTGAACCACGACCGTACAAGCGTTTGCGGTGACGGCCTCTGGATTGCGGACTACTCGCACCCCGCCGGCCACCCCGCCATCAAACACGCGTGGCTGTTCAACCAGTATTCGGCAGCCAACAACACAGACAGCGACGTCGGCAATTTCAGCACGCGCGCCGCTCTCAAACAGTGGGCGGGATACCCGCCGGCAACGAAGTAACAAGGAGAGTGCGCCATGCGTGCCTATCTCGTCAGACTCGCCGAACAGACAGCCGTAACGGCCGGAGCCGCTTTCGTGGGCGCTCTGGCAGCGTCCGGGGCCGACTGGTCAACCGCGGCCCTGGCAGCGGCCGGTGGGGCCGCTCTGCGGGCCGCCTACGGGGCCGCGGTGCGGTTCATCGGCACCCCCGATCAGCCCAACGTCACGTGACAGCACAGCGCCCCCGCAGCCTCTCAGCGAGGCTTGCGGGGGCGCTTGGGGCATGTCGTGGGGTGACCGGGATTCGAACCGCGGATCAGTGCCCATCGTCCAGCATGCGCGGCGGTGACCGCGCTGGATTCTGGCGCTCTGCCATGGACGTACCGCCGCGATCCTATGGCGTCCAACCCGCCGGACCGCACTTGGACAGGGCTGCCGTGTCACGGCACATCCGATTGAGCTATCACCCCATTGCGCGCCCCCGCAGCCTCTCAGCGAGGCTTGCGGGGGCGTTTTTCTGCGTTGTCAGTCGCTCCCGTCGGGCCTCTCCGGGTACATGTCGGCCCGCAGGCGACCGAGCGGCGGCACCGCTTCCGAGTAGTCCCGCACAACCAGACGCATGCCATCGAGGTGCCGGTAAAGCTCTCTCTGCCACACGTGACGGCACCACCACTCTTCGATGGGGTCCACCACCCCGCCCATGAAGCGATTCCACATGCTCGGCTTAGGCGGATTCAGGATTCGCTCGATATTCCGCGCGCGGATCTCGTCGGGCGTGAGAGGGCGCTTAGCCTTGCTCAGTCGCATCGCTGGTGCCTTCCTTTGAGTGGAGACGAGAGCGCCCCCCGATAGGCGGGTTCCGGAACGCCTGTCGGGGGGCGCCGTTCCCGCGCCGGTTGCATCTTGACCGGGATGGATCGGCACGGGAGTTTTTCGGGGGCTACGTGAGCTTTCGCTCCAAAGCCGTAACGGGGCAGTTCAGCACTCCGGCGATCCTGGGGAGAACTTCGGGTGTCGCGCTTCGCCAACCCGATTCAATGTCACTCATGAGCTGAGCAGAAATTCCGACCCGCTGAGCGAGCGCGCTTTTTGTGAGTCCTGCGCGTAGACGCGCGGCTGTCACTGCCCCCGGCTCCTGATTGAGTCGGTTCGTTAGCGTACGTCGCGTCATGTGCTTACGTCGCCTGGCGTCCATTCTGTAGAGGTCGGCCCACACACCTTTATCCCGGCCATTCCGGTTGTGGGAACTCCAATTCCCGCCGGTCAGGGCATGTACCAGAGCTAACCCACGTCCCGACTCATCGTCCATCTCTGCCGCCCGCGGAACTGGCTTTACTAAAGACTCGTCATACATCACTATGCGCATGCCGCCGTCAAGACGGATACCGTGCAAGCGGATGGGGCCCTCAGTGTGAAGCAAAGCATTATTGAATAACTCCGAAGCCACAAGTACCGCGTCGTCTGCGAGGTCTGGCAAATCCCAGATTGTCAACCATTCCGTCAGCATGCCCCGGACGAAGTGAGCGGCACGGGGGGTGCGCGGACAGGCAATCTCGAATCGACGAACGACATGGGTTTCGGTCATGAGCGGGCTCTTTGCTGTTTGAGCGACGGAAGGGAATTCATCAGATGAGGAGTGTGAGGCAGGCGCCCCCGGAGCCTCGCAGCCTCCGGGGGCGCCATTCCCGAGCCGTGTCGGTTGGTCAGGCCGAATATCTTGTTACTGGTTGCACTGAATGCACGGCTTCGACTGGCCATCGGGGCCCGTCTTGTAGCCCGTCCCGTTGCACCATCCGCAATTCGGGTCGATCATCAGCAGCCACAGGCGCTTGAACGCCTTCATGCCCATCACTCTCCTATGTTGGTTTTCTCAGCGCCCCGGATGGTGCGCCGCCCCTCTGCCCGGAATCGAACCGGAGTCTCTGCCCGGAAAACCCCCACGGAATCCGGTTATGCAGCGCTCTCCCATGAGCTACAGAGGGCCGACCCCCGCAGGCGGATGACACATTCACGCCTGCGGGGGCGCCTATGGTGCGGGTGGTGGTTCGCTGCCCTGTGCCCGCTCACGCCCGGAATGGCAGCCGTCGGGTACTGCCTATGCGGTACGCTGGGCTTTTCGGTAAGCGGCCAAGAGGGGTTTCCCTATGGCACATAGTTCCTCAGCCCTATGGCATTGGTTGCAGTTGCGGGCGTGCCTCACCCATTCCTCGTAGGTCTTTTGCAGCCTTGACCCCGCGTACGGCTGGACGCGCCCCCACAAAGGATTCACGAGACTGCCTGTCGGCATTCCGCCCACACGGTTTTTCCGGTGTCGGGCCCAGTGCAGACACCCCACCGGCCACCGGTCAGGGCGTCTACCAGGGCCAAACCGCGCCCAGACTCCCTCTCGTCGGACGCTTCCCGGATTTCCGGTTTCGTCTCCGACTCGTCGTGCACTTCGATCCTCACCCCACCGGGGAACGGCACGAATACGGTCTCAATCAGCGGCATTTTCCCTCGCGGAGTATCCGGCGGGGGCGCGGCGTGCAGTATAGCGTTTGTGATCAGCTCCGAGAGCACAAGCTCCGCGCTGTCAATCACCTCGTTCGGCAGCATCCAGACGAGCGCATAAAAGGCGAGTACCGTGCGCGCCTCACCCGGGCTCTCTGGGCGATGCGGCCACCAATGGCGGGCCCGGGGATGCCACTCTTCGCTGAACAGCGCGGTCACCGCGCGTCGTCCCTATCTAGGGCTTGCAGCACGTACGGTCGGACGAATGCAGGTTCGTTGCCCGCACGGACGAACGGTCGTTCCCACTGCTCCGGACGGAACCAGCTTCCCTGCGCTTGCGGTTGCGGCGGCCATGTCCCGGGGGCGGGAGTGTCCTCGGTCCGTGCGCCCCCTGCCGCCGCACTGGGCGCCTCGTACTCAGGCGCGCTCTCGGCAGGTACGGGGCGGGCGGTGTGCACCGCGGCGGGCAGCTCCGCGCGTCGGGCGCGATGCTTGCCGGCGGTGCGGGCTCTGCGGCGTAACGCGACTGTGAGGATCAGTCGGACGATAGTGTGAAGCACGTCAGCGCTCCTATTCAGCGTTGGCCATGCCCCCGGGCCGGTCGCACGGTCGCGGGGGTCTGTGCTGCCCGCGGCGCTGTGACCTGGCCCTACGCAGACCGGTCGCACGGTCCGCTAGAGGGCGTCTGTCTCGGACAACGCTGCCGCCGCGCAAGGTGCGCAGTAAGCGGCCCGCTGTAGGCCCGATGTAGGCCAGTCCTTCGCGTACGGGCCCCCCTGTAGGCCCGATGTAGGCCAGACTGATGTCATGCGCGGAGAGACGGTTGGGCAGATGATCAAGCGCCTACGTGTGGCGAAGGGATGGAGCCAAGCAAGCCTTGCGGCTAAGACGTGCCTTGCGGCAGGCGTAGACAGCGGCTCACTGACACGGCAGGACTTTTACCGCTGGGAGGCGGGGAAGCGAACTCCGCGCGAGTGGCTTCCGTTCATCGCTGCGGCTCTTGAAGTGCCTTTGGCTGAAATGCAAATCGCGGCCACGATCAAAAAAGAGGACACCGCGCCTGTCACTTTGGCTGATTTCTTGTCGGACACCGATGCGCTACAACCGTCACAGGTACGTCAAGGGCGCCGCATCGGCGCAACCGAAGTGGCGGATCTTGCCGCACGTGTTCATTCGCTGCGCTTGGCTGATGACGTTGTGGCAGGCGGGGACCTGATCGGCCGTGCGTTGCGAGATTTACGCTCTGCTATCAAGCTCTACCGCGAGTCTACTTACGCCGGTGACGTGGGGCGCGCCTTGCTTGTGCAGATCGGGGAGTTGGCGCAGATTAGCGGATGGATCGCCAGCGATGCCGGACGCCATGATGAGGCGGACCGCATCTATCGCATAGGAATGAGTGCCGCCAAGCAGGCGGAAGATGCGACACTAGTGGCCAACCTAGCGGGATCTTTGGCTTATCAGTACAGCAATACAGGACGTGTGACTGATGGCCTATTATTGGCGCGCGCAGCGTGGGATTCGGTGAGCGGAGATGCCCCGGCCGAAGCTAAGGCGTTGACCCTGGATCGCCTCGCCTGGGCGCAGACGAAAGCGAATGATAGTCGGGACGCCATCCGTACTTTGGGGCAGGCTTCCGACGCGTTGGCCGACGACGCCAACCAAATGCCATCGCCCAATTACCTCTACTGGGTGAATCCTGGAGAGCTGCAAGTCATGGAGGCGCGGGTATTCACCGAACTACACCGCCCACTGCGCGCAGTTCCCCAGCTTCGAGAGGTGCTATCACGTTATGAAGTTGCGCATGTTCGGGAAACGGCTCTTTATCTAAGTTGGCTCGCGGTAGCACTGGCAGACGCAAACGAGCCAGAGGAATCCGCGGCAACGGCAGAGCGCGTCATTTCGCTCTCATCTGATGTGGCAAGCGAGCGCACCGCCGCACGCGTGCGGGTAGTGCTTGACCGACTGGAAGAGTACCGGGACGTCCCGGAAGTACGGGCCGTACTCGACTACGCCGCATAGCACCCCACGGCGCCCCTGCTCACACGACCGAGCAGGGGCGCCGTGCTGCGCGGCGGGCGAATTTCCGTGCCTCGCGCTGCCTCAACTCTCCGCAGCGGAACGGCCGTTGAAGTACCTCGCACCGGTACCCATGGGCGAGCCTTCCTGGGCCCCTCTTGACACCTCGGCGCACCCGGACGTGTAGTTATGCCCACGTCCCGCAGGCGGCCCCGTAGCGGCCCCTAGAGACCCTGCCACTGAGACGTCATTGCGCCCGACTCGGCCCCTCTGTGCGGCCGGATGTGCGGCAGGCGGCCCGTCGGCCCCTGGCCCGGAGCACACAGCTACAGGCACAGTCCACCCGCGCAGGGAGAACGAACTTCGCAGGCGGGTGAACGCATGGCGTTGAGACACCGGTACCCGAGCGGGGCAGACATCCCGCGATGACCGGCCGGTGAATAGGACTGGCAGGACTCACCTAGCCTGCAATGCCGCTATCAGGTGATCCCGGGGGCGGTACGGAGATTCCAAGCTGCCGCGCAGTAATCATCCGCTGTCGGTACTCACGCGGAGACTCGCCGTGCCGCCCCCGAAACGCCATACTGAGCGCGTTACCCGATGGGTATCCCGCTCGGCGGGCAATTTCTTCTACGGACCGCTGTTGCAACGCTGGGTCCGCCAGTTGCCGGCGGGCCGCCTCTAGTCGTTCTTCGCGCACGACTTCCCGATAACTAGTGTCCACTCTCGACATGGCTATCTGTAGCTGTCGCTGCGACCAGCCAAGCGCGCGTGCCATGCCCGACAGGCTTAGCGTCCGATCTCCCGAGTGCTCCCGCACGTACCGGCGGATCATGGAATTGATCTCGCTCACGTTGCCCTCGACCGTTCGATGGTCGCTGAGAACCATCATGGCGAAAAGCTCGGTCAGCCGGTCGCACGTAGCGTTGAATTCGTCGGCTGTCAGGTAGTCCCGCTCACGGTAGAGACTGCCTAGCATGTCCATAACGAGCCTGCCTAGACCGTGCTCCACGTCCAGTTCAATGGCCAGAGGACACCGCTTGCCCAGCCGATCGGACACGGCTTCATACGGCACGCGCAGAATGAACCCCTGCGCATTCTCCATTGAGAATTCCAGCGGGCGCCCCGCCGTTGCGAACCGCGCGACCCCGGGGAGCGTGACAGCCTCGGATGTCTCCTGCCGAAAAGTAATCTGTCCGCTGGTCAGCAGGAGAAGACGGTAATCGTCATCGGGCTCTCTCCGCACGTGCAGCGGCGTACGCCGCGCGTGATGGTCCACCGGTGAGACGAACGTATGCAGTGCGTAGAGCCCCGATTCCTGACGCGCTGCGCGACGCTGCCCGATCGTGCCCGCTGGAAATCGATGATCGGCAAACAGCGCTTGGCGCGAATAGTCGGCCCAGAACTCTTGAAGCTCCGCGGGTCTCGCGCCCGCCTCGGACCGCGGCTCTGTGACTCTGTAGGCGTCCATGACACCCCCTGCGCGTGCAGTGCTCTTAGGGCCCATGAGGCGCGCTCTCGGGGCGTATGTCAAGGCGCGCTATGCGGTCGTACCGATGCGCAGCGTGAAAAGCGTAAGCGTACGCGCAAGTAACCTAAGCGGGTGCGCACGGGGCGTCACGAGGTGTGTAATCCGCGGAATGCCCGCCCTAGCGTCGTGAGTACGGACGGAGTTCACGACTGGACGGAGTACAGAAATGACAGCCCCACCGATCATCCGGCCCGAAGCGGCGCTTCCCCTGCCGCTCAGTCGGCCCGATAGTTTCTCTGCTATCTATCCTGCCACGCGTGCCGCAGTACCGCAGGCACGGGAACTGACTCGGGCCCTGCCGCCGGCAGTGCGGGATGCGGCTGAAATCGTCGTCAGTGAACTGGTCACGAACGCCATAACTCACGCGGATACCGCGGCAGTTACCGTTACCGTGGCCGCAGATGACAGAGGGGGCGCTCATGTAGAAGTGAGCGACGACGATGCGGCGCATCTGCCGCATCCGGTGGACCCCTCTGCTGACGCCCTGGGGGGCAGGGGATTGGCCATCGTGGAATGCCTGTGCAGCGACGTGCACTGCTGCTCTGATGACTCCGGCAAGACGATCGTTGCGGACGTCCGCCCCAATGCCGCGGGGGCTGCCGATGACCACTGAGAGCCACCAGCAGCCGCAGAACGACACCGAGTCCCTTGATGAGGCGATCCGGCGCATGATCGACACGTGGCCACCGGTCACACCTGAGCAACGCGAACGTCTAGGACTGCTGCTCCGCCCCTCCCGACCTGCGCAAACGCCACCTTCAGCCGAGTGACCCACCGGTCTGGCAAAATTGAGGACACAAGTCTTGCGTGGGGTTGCCCGAGCCCGACGGGCCGAGCACGGCCAGCAGTTCGCCCGCCCCGATGGTCAGCGACACCCGGTCCAGGGCCGTCACCCCGCCCGGGTAGACCTTGCTGACCGCACGCACGCGCAGCACGTCCGCGCCGGTCACGACGCCGTCTCCACCCGCAGGCCCGCGCTGACGCCCGGCCCGCTCACCTCGACCCGGCCGGCCGCGAACAGCCCGGTGGTGACCGCGACCAGCGTGCCGTCGGTGCGCTGGAGCGCGTACCCGCCCTCCTTGAGCGCCACCAGCGCGGTGACCGGCACGGCCAGCACCCCGTGCCTGGTCGTGGTGGTGAACCGTACGGTGACCGGCGCCGCGTCGAGCCCGGCCACGTCCTCGGGGTGTGCGGGCGCGACCGTGACGTCGATGCTGGGCGGGGAGGCGGGGTCCTGCTGGCCGGAGCCGGGATCGGTGCCGCCGGCCTGGACCGTACTGCTCACCGACGTCACCCGGCCCGCTACGGAACGGTCGTCGGGCAGCGTGATCGTGACCGCGGCGCCCGCCGCGATGCCGGTCGCGTCCCCGGCCTCCACCGGCACCGTGACCGTACGGCCGGTCGCCGTGACCGACATCAGCGTCTCCTGCACCGGATCGCCCAGCCGCGCCTGCACCTGCCCGACGCGGACCGGCCCCGGCAGCACCACGGTCTGCCCCACGCCCAGCGTCCCGGTGGCGGCCGCGCCGATGTGCCGCTGCCAGCGCTTGACGGCCGCGGCAAGGGCCGGGGTGTACGTGGCGCCGAGCCCGTCGGTGTCCGGCGGGCGGTAGCCGATGTCGTACCCGAGCGCCTGGAGGTTGTCCGCGACGACCGTGACGTCGCGGCCCCGCTCCGGGTGCTGCTTGCCGGTCGCCGCCTTGAGGGTGCGGAACAGCGGGGTGCCCCCGTAGAAGAGGACCACCGGCTGGTCGTCGGCCCGGTAGAGGGCGTGGCCGCGGGTCACCGTGGCGCCGGGCGTCGCCAGCGCGGTCACCACGCCGGTGCCGCGGCCGGTCACCGGCGTCTGCGGGCCGTAGCCGAGGGCGCCCGGCAGGGTCCGGCTGTCGGACAGATCGGTCCTGGTCACAGTGGCCGTGGCGACCTTGGCGGCGCTCACCGGGGGGCCGGGGGACTTGCGGGCGTGGGCGCGCAGGGCGACGACGCCGGTGGTGGCGCCGCCGGCCACCAGGAGCAGGGCGGCCAGGACGGCGAGGCGGGATTTGGCGGGCACGGGCTACTTCCCCGTCCCGCCGCCGAAGGCCTTCAGCTGGCACTGGTCCTCGATCTCGCCCTCGTTCGCCGGGACCTTGGTCGTGCCGCTGTCGTAGGTCCAGCCGAGACCGCCGGGGTCCACGCTCGTGTCCGGCACGAGGTGGACCATGACGCCGTGCGACCGCAGGCAGTCGATCTCGGCGAGCGTGTCGTCGCGGTAGTGCGGGTTGAGCGCCGGGTTCAGCTCCGGCGGCTCCTGCGGCAGCTTGTCCTCGCAGGCCGCGCTCGCCTCTTTCGGTACGGGGTCGGCCACGGTCTTGGGCGCGCCGGCCACCCCGGGGCGGGTGGTGGTCCAGTGGGCGCCGTGCGCGACCAGGCACTCGTCCCAGGCGTGGATCATCGCCTCGCGTTCGGCGGGGGTGTCGTCGAGGCGTTCCTGGGGGCGGGTGGCGGAGGTGCCGGTGGGGGCCGCGGGCGGGGTGGCCGGGGTGGTGCCGGCGGGGGTGCCCGCGGAATCGGTGGTGAGGGCGGCGGAGGTCGCCGAGGTCGTGGTGGGGAGCGAGGCGACGCCTGGGGCCGCCGTGCCGCCGCCCCCGCAGCCGGTGAGGGCGAGCAGGCACAGGAGCGCGGGGGCGGCCGGGAGGAGGGTGCGGCGCAGGAGCGGGCCGCGCCGGGCGGAGTGGGGTGACATGACCGGGGACGCTAGGGCGCGGATGTCAGGAGATTGTCAGGAAGCCGTTCTCCTCCGGTCGTACCCGGCCCGCGGGCGCATTCCGGCCGGTCGGAGGGCCGAACCCGTTCCTAGACTCGACGCCATGTGCGCACACGTGGTGGTCGCCGAGGACGATCCCAAGCAGGCCGAGCTGATACGCCGTTACCTGGAGCACGAGGGCCACCGGGTGGCGGTCGTGCACGACGGCCGGGCCGCGCTGGAGGAGGCCCGGGCCCACCGGCCGGACCTGATGGTGCTCGACGTGATGATGCCCCGGATGGACGGGCTGGACGTGTGCCGGGTGCTGCGCGCCGACTCCGCCCTGGCCGAACTGCCGGTACTGATGCTCACCGCCCGCTCCACCGAGGACGACCTGCTGCTCGGCCTCGACCTGGGCGCCGACGACTACATGACCAAGCCGTACAGCCCCCGCGAGCTGATGGCCCGGGTCCGTACGCTGCTGCGCCGCTCCGGCCACGCGGCCGCGCCCGCCGACCCCGTACTGCGCGTCGGCGCGCTCACCGTCGACCCGGTACGCCACGAGGTCACCGCCGACGGCCGCCCGATCTCCTGCACGCCGGGCGAGTTCGCCCTGCTCGCGCTGCTGGCCGCCGAGCCGGGCCGGGTCTTCACCCGGGCCCAGATCATCCAGCACCTGCACGGCTTCGATCGCTGGTTCACCTCCCGCACGGTCGACGTCCACGTGATGAACCTGCGCCGCAAGATCGAACCCGCCCCCGACCGCCCGACCCGCCTCCTGACCGTCTACGGCGTCGGCTACAAGCTGGAGGCGTCCCCGGACCGCGCGCCGGCCCCAGCGCCCCGCCCCGCCCGGGATCGGGACCGGCACGATGGCGCGTGACGTACCGCTGCGGCGCAGCCTCCTGGTCAAGCTGATGGTGCTGGCCACTCTCGTGTCGGCCGGGTCGATCGCCGCGACCGCGTGGCTGACCGTGCACATCACGGCGGTCGGCATCCGCCAGGAGCAGGGCCAGGCGCTCGCCGACGACGCGCGGGCGTACGACGCGCTGCTCGGCTGGGCGGCCACGCACCACGACTGGCGGGGCGCGGCCGGGACCGTACGGAAGCTGGCCCGGGACACCGGCCTGCGGATCACCGTCACGGACACCGCCCGCCGGCCGCTGCTGGACTCGGCGAGGGAGTCGGAGGCGGCTGCGGCCGTACCCGCTTCCGTACGGTCCGGCGCCGACGCGCTGCCCGCCGAGGCGTCCGCGACCGTGGACCCGCTCGCGGTGGACACCGCTCTGGTCGCGCGGACGCAAGGGCAGGGCGGCCCCGCGCCGACCGATCTGCCGTCCGCCCTGCCGTGCCCGGAGGGCACCCGCTGCCTGCCCACCCCGGCGCCCGCACCCATTCCGGCGGCGGCGCCCCCGGCCACCCAGGTCCCGGCCGGGGCCGGCACCATCGACGCGCGGGCGGTCGGCCCGTTCCGGCTGCCCGCGGCCGAACGCGACGCACTGCGCGGGACCGCCCTGCGCACCGCCGCCTGCCTGCGCGACCGGCTGCACCTGGACGCGCAGGTACTGACCGGGCCGAGCGGACGGCCGTACGTGAAGACCGCGCTGACCGGCCTGTACCTGCCCACCGACTGCGACACCGGCAGCCTGTCGCGGCCGACCCCCACCGAGACCCGCGCCCTGCGCCGACTCGACACTCTGGCGAACGCGTGCCTGCGCCGGGAGGGCGGCGCGCCGGTCCAGGTCGGGCTGGATTTCACGTGGACGCCGATGCCGACGCGGACGGCGGCGCGGGCCGGTTCGCGTGGCGCCGCGGACGACGCGCCGGCCGCCTCCTGCGTGGACGCCGCCCGCCGCCGGCAGCTCGCGCCCTACGTGGCCCCGCCCGCCCTGCTCTTCGTGAGCAGTCCCCGGCAGCCCGCGGCCACCTTCCTCGACCTGTCCCCGGCCAACCGGACCCGGGTCGCCGAGGTCACCGGCCTGGTCCTGCTGGTCACCCTCGCGGTCACCGCACTGGCCGGGACCCGGATCGTACGGCCGCTGCGCGCGCTGGCCGGCGCGGCCCGGCGGATGACCGACGGCGATCTGACCGTACGCGTCAAAGCCACCGCGAACGACGAGATCGGCCGGGTCGCCGCCGCCTTCAACACCATGTCCGAGCGGCGCGCGCAGTCCGAGGGGCTGCGCAAGGCGATGGTCGGCGACGTCGCCCACGAGCTGCGCAATCCGCTGAGCAACATCCGCGGCTGGCTGGAGGCCGCGCAGGACGGCCTGGTGGTCCCCGACCGCGATCTGCTGGCCTCCTTGCTGGACGAGGCGGTGCTGCTCCAGCACGTGATCGACGACCTGCGGGACCTGGCGGCGGCCGACGCCGGTGAACTGCGCCTGCACGCCGAGCCGCTGGACCTGGCCGAGCTGATCGCCCAGGTCGCGACCGCCCATCGCGGCACCGCGGAGGCCGCCGGGGTCACCCTGGACACCGCCGTGCCCGACCGCCTCCCGCTGACCGCCGACCCGGTCCGGCTGCGCCAGGCCATCGGCAACCTGGTGTCCAACGCCGTCCGCCACACCCCGCCGGGCGGCGCCGTCACCCTGCGCGCCACCACCCCCGCCCCGGACACCGTCACCGTCGACGTCACCGACACGGGCACCGGCATCCCCCCGTCCGACCTCCCCCGGGTCTTCGACCGCTTCTGGCGCGCCGACAAATCCCGCACCCGCCGCACCGGCGGCTCGGGCCTCGGCCTGCCCATCGCCCGCAAACTCGCCGAGGCCCACGGCGGCACGATCACCGCCACCAGCACCCCGGGCGAGGGCTCGACCTTCACCCTCACCCTGCCGACCGACGCCCCTGCCTGAGCCGCGGCCGAACCGTGCCCGACCCGTACGGCCCGGATCACCGGCGCAGCAGCGTGTCGACCTCGTGCGTGAGGAAGGTCTCCCGGAGCAGCTCGAAGTGGTCCACCCGGCGCAGGTCGAACACCTGCCGCAGGCCGCGCTGCCGGGCCAGGGACATGACGTCGTTGAAGTGGTGCTCGAAGTGCGTGGAGAACAGCACCCGCAGGCCGCCGCGGCACACCGACTGAAGCCGTTCCAGCCGGCGCACGAACAGGTCGTAGCGCCCGTCGGGCTCCCAGTACTCCCACAGGTCGGCGGCGTAGCGCCGGATCTGGTCGAGGTCCTTCTCGCTGATCTTGTGCAGGTATTCGCAGATGTTCTGGAACTCGATCAGGGAGCTGGGCGTGTGGGCGACGCGCAGGAGTTCGGCCAGCGGCTCGTCCGGGTTCAGCCGGGCCATCCGGCCGGTGATGATCATCGTGGAGTGGTTGATGTTGGGGTCGAGCAGCAGCGCGGAGCTGATGGGCGGCCGGCGGTCGGGGTGGTCCGTCCACAGCTCCGCGAGGCGGAACAGCATGTCGGCGCCGACCGAGAAGCCGACCAGGGTGATCTTCTTGTGCGGGTACTGGCGGGACAGGTTGTTGATCGCCCCGCTGATCAGGTCGGCGTGGGTGGCCAGGCCGATGGCCCGGTAGCGGCCGTCGGTGGCCTCGGCGGTGTTGTGGCCGAAGGTGGTGATCCCGACGGTGTGCTGGGGGGCGGCGTTCATGAACGGCCGGAAGTCGCTCGCGTCCAGCCCGAGCCCGTGCAACAGCACCACGAGGTGCGAGGAGGACGTACGCCGTTCCAGGTAGCGCAGTTCGCGGCCGATGACGGCGTGGTCGGAGGGCAGGTCGTCGTCGAAGTCGTCGGGGTGGATGTCGAAGGATCGGGCCACGATCGCCCGGCCGCGGGCCCGGCTGCGCTCCAGGCGGCCGCGGGCCCACCACGCCAGCGAGAAGACCGCCACCGCCGCGAGGGCCACCAGGGTGCCGCCGGCCAGCACATGGGACCCGGTCCAGCCGATCATGCTGCGGGCCTGGTCGCTGTACACGCCGATGAGCAGGCCCGCCAGACCGCCGGCGGCCGCGAGGGCCGGGCGGTAACGGGTGAGGAGGGCCGAGAACCGGCCCGGTTCGGACGGATCGATGATCATCGCGGTTTCCGTACGGCTCCCGTCAGGTCGGCGGACGCCGGGAGCAGGGTCACCGTGCCGATGCAGTGGGCGTCGGAGACGTCGGCGACCGGCCGGCCCGTGGTGTCGCCGTCCAGGTACGCGGTGACGCGGGCGCCCTGGCGGCGCAGTTCGTGGCCCGGTTCCATGCTCAGCAGCAGCCCGGGTGCGGCGAGCCCGCGCAGTACGGCCGCCACGATCCGTTCCCGGGTCGCCGGATCGTACTGGTAGAGCACGAAGTTGCAGGTCGCCACGTTGATCCGGCGCTCGCGCAGATAACCGGTGAGTGCGTCGGCGTCGAGCAGGTCCAGTGCCTCCAGGCGCAGCCCGGGCGGGTCGGGCGTGGTCTGCTCCAGGGTCCACAGCACTTCGGAGAAGCGGTCGCCGTAGTACGCCGAGGGGCCGTGGCAGTGCCGCACCCAGTCCAGGTCGGGCAGCGGCGGGGCGTCGACGCCGTAGCGGGCGGTCAGCGGGATCGGGCGGTACGGCGGGGCCTCGGGCGACCAGCGCAGGTCCGGGGCGAAGCGCTCGAAGACCGCGCGGTTGTTCAGCTGCCGCGGCAGCAGCCCGATGCTCGTCCCCAGGTCGGCGAGCCGGACCTCGGCGATGCCGTGGTGGGCCGCGTACGCGCCGAGCAGCACCTGCGGGACGAGGAAACGCCGGGCCGCGGTGAAGGAGTTGGAGTGCTCGGTGACGACGGCCGCGATCTGCGCGCCGTCCCGGCCGAGGATCGAGGCGAGGGCCGCGGCCCGTCCGGCGGCGGCCGGTTCGGGGCGGAACAGGCCGGCCGCCTCCGGGTCCCGGTCGGCCAGGCCGCGCAGCGCTATGCCCAGCAAGGTGATCAGGTGCGAGTCGCTGATCCCCGGGCGGGACGCGCGCACGGCGGCCAGCAGGGCGTCCAGGGCCGGGTCGCCGGACCGCATCAGCAGTGCCAGCGCCTCGTGCACCACCGACCAGCCGTGGTTGCCCTGTTCGTGCCTCTGCATGTCGGTCAGCGTCTCCAGCAGGGAGTCCGCGTGATCGGTGGTCATGCGGTGAGACCTTTCTGTTCTGCGAATGCCTGTGAAGGGTGAGCGCAAGGAAGGGGACGGGCGTCCCCCGGCACCCCGCGGGCCGCGCCCGGGGCAGCGGGCCCCGGGCACGGCGTGGTGCGGCGCCGCTCGCGGTCCGTGACCGCGGACGCCGGACGACCGCCGGTCAGGCGACGGCGCCGTGCACCTCTTCGTGGGACACGGGGCGCACGGCGTAGCCGGCCGAGCGGGTGTCCGCGGGCGAGCGGCCGCGGGCGGTGTAGTGGTCGGCGTATGCCGCGACCGCGTCCCGCAGCCATGGCGGCGCGTCCAGCCGGGCCAGCCCCGCGGTCGCGATTGCCATCACCGTGCGTGCCGCCGCGGCGAGTTCCGGGTCGGACAGGCCGTCGGCGGCGGCCCGCAGCCACAGGGCCCGGCCCGGGCGCGGCAGCACGGCGGTCACCAGCCGCCAGGCCGCCTCGGACGCCCCTTCCTCGTCGAGCAGCGCGCCCACCACCGCCAGCGGCACCACCCAGTCGTCGTCCGGCTGCGCGTCGATCATGCGCAGCTCCAGGTGCCCGCAGGCGCGCACCGGAGCGACCAGGGACTTGAGGTGGTTGAACACGTCGGCGGCGTAGACCGGACGGGGCCCGGCCCCCCGCAGCCAGGTGCGCAGGGTCAGCCCCGGCGGGGGCGCGTCCCACGTGCCGGTGCCCGGTGACCGTACGCTCACCACCCGGGTGGCCAGGGCGTACTCCGCCCACAGCGCGCGCGGCTCGGCGGCGAGCGGCAACGGACCGCTGCGCGCGGGGTCGGTGCGCAGGCGCAGAAGTTGGCGGGCCGAGCGGACGGGGACGCCGTCCTGGACCGCCGGTGAATTGGCGAACATCGCGGTCAGCACCGGTCCGAGGCCGTTCGCCAGCGCCCAGCGGCGGGTCCGGCCGCGCCAGCCGGCGCTGCCGTCCCCGGCGTCCACGTTGACCTGCACCGAGGCCGTGCTGCACAGCAGGACCGGGCCGGCGCCGATGTTCCGGTAGTAGCGGTCCAGGGCCACGTAGCGGGGGTCGGTCACCCGCAGCCGGGGCGGGCGGTCGTCCAGGCCGTGGCCGCGCAGGGTCAGGCCGCGTCGGCCGGCCCAGGCCCGCAGGGCCGCGAGGTCCGCGGCCGCGTTGTGCGCGCACGCGCCGAGGGAATCGGCCGGCAGAGTGCTCAATTCCAGTTGGCCGCCCGGTTCTCGCGAGATCGTGCCGCCGGCGGGCAGCACCGGACGGTCTTCTTGATCCCCCCGATCAAGAACCGCCGCAGGATGGTCGACGATGATCTGCTTCTGTTCGGATGTGTCAGATGTGCGGTCGGGTGTGCCGGTGCCGATCCCCGGCGCCGCCGGCGCGGAATCGGCTTCCGCGCCGGCGTACACCAGCCATTCCAGTTCCACCCCTATTCGCCCCGCGCGCTCCCTCGAGAACGCCCGCGACATGATCAAATCCCTTGCCTCCGGCTCGTCCAAGACGCCGTCCAAGAAGCACGCTCCCCCACCCGGATTCATGGATCTTGACTGGAATTCGCGCTTTTCCATCGCCTATCTGGAGTCGAATGACTGTTGTCAATTAGGCCAAAGATTCGCAGCACTGTCCAGTGCGCCAGGACGGCGACGAGTGCTCCCGATTGCTACGGCTGTGTGATTCGGGCACATGCCAGGCGGGCAGTGGATTAGAGTCACCGACACATGACGCACCCGCCTGCCGAGGGATGATCTCAATGCCGTATGCCCTGTTCGCCGAACACGTCGATCGACGGCAGTCGGATGGGCTGAGCTATCTGGAACGCCGTGCCGACTCCGCCACGCTGACGTTCCTCTTCCACGGTCTGGGTCTCGATGCCACGGACTACCTGGGATATCTCAACGGGCACAGCAGCCACAGCATTGCCGTCAATCTGCGGGGCTACGAACCCGAGGCGGCGGCGGGGGCCGCGCCGGTGCCGCTCGGCGACCACGTCGCCATGGTGGCCGACTTCGTCGAGCACGTCAGTCGCCGCAATGCGGACAAGAGTGTGGTTTTAGTGGGTTTCTCGCTCGGTGCCGACCTTGTGCTCCAGCTGGCGGAGCACTGGCGCCGGCCCGGCGGCCGGCCGCCGCGGGTGGGGGCGACCGTGCTGCTGGACCCGAACGTGAACCGGTCGACGATGACGATCTCCCGGCTCTTCGCGGAAGCGGACCCGGGAGATCCGGTTCCGGCATTCAAACAGCTGATCAATCTCGCACCGGACCGCAACGGGTTTCGCGCGCTGTGCCAGTACCTGATCAAAGTCGCACCAAAGGATTTCGGACAGGTACGCCAATTGTCGCAGGACACGATCCGCTACTGGGAACCCAGTGGATACGAGCAGTTCGGTGCCCGCCTGCACAATGTCGCGGAGATCGCCGGCCAGGTCCGGCTGGTGCTTTCCGCGCCGTACGAAGAACACCTTCCGGCCATGCGCACGGCAATACGGCGGCACGGTGACGAGGAGCGTGTTTCCGTCCGGTTGACGCCGCTCGACCATTTCGAACTCATCGGTGAGGAGACCCTGGCCGGCGAACTGGCGGAGTACACCCGCTGACCGCCTCCCGCAGCACGCGACCACGCGAAACCCCTCCCCGCCGGGAGGGGCGGGGAGGGGTTTCTGCAGCGGATGCGGCCGGGTCAGCTCGCGTGGGCCGCCGAGACGAGGGCGGGGAGGAGCTTGGCGGCGTTGGGGGTGCCGAGACCGGTGACCGGGTCCCAGCCGCGGGTGGCGGGGTAGCCGGGGACCGACGGGTCGGCGGTGTTGTTGCCGGTCGTCACGTCGTTGAAGTCCGCGGCGTAGGCGGCCGGGTCGGCGGCCAGCTTGTACAGGGCGGGGTTGATCTGGCCCAGGCCGCCGCCGTTGATCTGGTCGGCGATCGCGACCAGGCCGGCCCACTGCGGGCAGGACAGCGACGTGCCGCCGATGTCGTACCAGCCGGTGCTGCACGGGGACTTGCCGCAGATCAGGCCGCTCTGGCCGTCCGGGGGGAGCGAGAGGTAGACCAGCGCGCCGGTGGCGGAGCTGGCCTGCAGGCCGATGTCGGGGACGCCGCGCATGGCGCCGATGGCCGTACTCCCGGCCGGCAGCGCACCGCTCTGGTAGGCGGGCTTGCCGAAGATGTGGCTGAAGCCGCCGCCGGACAGGGTCCAGCCGACCTCCGCCTGGCCGGCGTTGCTCGCGCACGTGGCCGGCTGCGAGACGCTGTCGGTCACCCGCGCGGTGGTCGCCGTCGGGTCGGTGCACAGGTACGTACCGCCGACACCGGTCACCAGCGGGTCGGACGCCGGCCATTCGACGGTCGGGTACGGGAACGCGCTGCCGCCCTTGCCGACCGGCGTCTTGCCGCCGTTGGCGGTGCCGCCGTCACCGGAGGAGCCCAGCACGGTGACGCCGTTCGCGGCGGCGTCCTTGAAGGCGTACCGCAGGTTCTCCAGCGACTGGCTGCTGCCGAACGCGTCCTCCGCGGAGGCGAAGGACTGCGAGATCACCGTGGCCAGGTGGTGCTGCACCACGTAGTCCTCGGCGGCCATCATCTGCGGTATGCCCTGCACGCCGAGCGTCTCGGCGGTCGGGGTGGCGACCAGCAGGATGTTCGCGCCGGGCGCCATCGCGTGCGCGGTCTCCACGTCGAGCGCGACCTCGAGCGCCCACGCGGCCTTGTCCTCCTGCCCGGTGCCCTTGCCGGTGGACGGCGGCGCCTTGGTGGCGGGGGAGCCCTGCAGGTGCAGTTCGCTGAACGTCGGCATGCCCGGCGCGCAGGTCACGCCCTCCTCGCCGCACATCGGCTCGACGCCGAATGCCTGGTCGAAGACGTGCAGGTCGTGGGCCATCGTGTCGCTGCCGTACGCGTCGACGATCGCGATCGTCTGCCCGCGCCCGTCGAGCCCCGCGCTGTGCAGCGGGCCGACGTCGTACGCGGCCTGGACCGCCTGCGGAGCGAAACAGCGCCGCCCGGCCGAGGCGCACTGGGCCTGCGTCGGCGGCGTCGTGCTTGTGCTGACCTGGGTGTACTCCGAGACGGTCGGCCGTACTTGTGGGGCCGCGACCGAGAGCCCGGGAGCGGCGAGCGTGCCCGCCGCGGCGAGAGCGAGGGTTCCCGCTCCCGCGATGAACCACCGTCTGACGGTGTGTGCCATCGACAGTCCTCCTGAAAACGTGTCAGAACGTCCGGGGAGAAGCGATGTCCGCCCCTTGCTGGAGGGGGGATACGAGGCACAGCCGTTGCGGACGCGCAGAGCTTAGTGGCGTGAACCTGACGGGACAATGGATCAGTGCGAGACGGCGGTTGACGAGTACGGCGCGCCCCGCGGGGTATGCGGGGCGCGCCGTCCGATCAGCGATACGGGTCGTATACGGACCGGGCTGCGAGCGGGTGCCGGGGTCGGGGCCACGGCCGGGACCGAGGCCGGGACCGCTCAGCGGTCGCAGTGGTCTCAGCGGTGGACGTGGATCCAGCCGGAGGGGCTGACCGCGGTGGATGTGCGGCCCGGCCGTCAGGTCCGACGTGGTCGCCGGCCGTACCGGACTGGCTCCTTCGACCTTCGGCCCCACCCGAGGGTTGTCCGCCCCGCCGGCCGCAGCCGTACCCGCCCCGCCGCCTCCCGTCACGCGGCTCTTCTTCTGGCGTGCCGTGCCACCCGGGCGGGCCCGTGGGGTTCGTGCGGGTCGGGTGTGATTCGTGGGAGGATGACGACATGAACCGACTGGCCGGCTCCCAGTCGCCGTACCTCCTCCAGCACGCGGACAATCCCGTGGACTGGTGGCCGTGGGGCGAGGACGCTTTCGCCGAGGCGCGCAAGCGCGGAGCGCCGGTGCTGCTCAGCGTCGGATACAGCAGTTGTCACTGGTGTCACGTGATGGCGCACGAGTCCTTCGAGGACGAGGCGCTGGCCGCGTACATCAACGAGCACTTCGTGGCGATCAAGGTCGACCGCGAGGAGCGGCCCGACGTGGACGCGGTGTACATGGAGGCCGTGCAGGCCGCCACCGGCCGCGGCGGCTGGCCCATGACCGTGTTCCTCACGCCCGACGGTGCGCCCTTCTACCTCGGTACGTACTTCCCGGCGACCGCGCACGGCGGCATGCCCGCCTTCCGCGACGTCCTGGAGGGCGTGGCCGCCGCCTGGACCGACCAGCGCGACAAGGTCGCGGACGTGGCGGCCCGCATCACCCGGGAGCTCGCCTCGCGCTCCGGCGCGTACGCCGTCTCCGTCGCGCCCGGCGCGGCCGAGACCTCCGGCGCCCTGCTGGCGCTGACCCGCGAGTACGACTCCCGGTACGGCGGCTTCGGCGGCGACCCCAAGTTCCCGCCGTCCATGGTGCTGGAGTTCCTGCTGCGCCACCACGCCCGCACCGGCGCCGAGGGCGCCCTCCAGATGGTCCGCGACACCTGCGAGGCGATGGCCCGCGGCGGCATCTACGACCAGCTCGCCGGCGGCTTCGCCCGCTACAGCGTGGACCGCGCCTGGGCCGTGCCGCACTTCGAGAAGATGCTCTACGACAACGCGCAGCTCACCCGGGTGTACGCGCACCTGTGGCGGGCCACCGGCTCGGACCTGGCCCGCCGGGTCGCGCTGGAGACCGCGGACTTCCTGGTCGGCGAACTGTCCACCAACGAGGGCGGGTTCGCCTCGGCCCTGGACGCCGACAGCGACGACGGATCGGGCCGGCACGCCGAGGGCGCGTACTACGTGTGGACGCCCCAGCAGCTCACCGAGGTGCTGGGCGAGGCCGACGGACGGCTCGCGGCCGCCTGGTTCGGGGTCACCGACGAGGGCACCTTCGAGGCCGGCGCCTCCGTGCTCCAGCTCCCGCAGGGCACCGGCGTGGTCGACGCCGACCGGGTCGCCTCGGTCCGCGAGCGCCTGCTCGCCGCCCGCGCGGACCGGCCCCGCCCCGGCCGCGACGACAAGGTGGTCGCCGCCTGGAACGGCCTGGCCATCGCCGCCCTCGCCGAGACCGGCGCCTATTTCGACCGGCCCGACCTGGTGCAGGCCGCGGTGGACGCCGCCGACCTGCTGATCCGGGTGCACCTGGACCCGCGCGGCCGGCTGCTGCGCACCTCCCGCGACGGCACCGCCGGCAGCCACGCGGGCGTCCTGGAGGACTACGGCGACGTCGCGGAGGGCTTCCTCGCGCTCGCCGCGGTCACCGGCGAAGGCGTCTGGCTCGACTTCGCCGGGCTGCTGCTCGACACGGTGCTGGACCATTTCACCGGGCGGGACGGCACGCTCTACGACACCCCGGACGACGGCGAACGCCTGATCCGGCGCCCGCAGGACCCCACCGACAACGCCACCCCGTCCGGCTGGACGGCGGCCGCCGGAGCCCTGCTCTCCTACGCCGCGCACACCGGCTCCCAGCGGCACCGCGAGGCCGCCGAGCGGGCGCTGGGCGTGGTGGGCGCACTCGCCCCGCGCGCCCCCCGCTTCATCGGCTGGGGACTGGCGGTGGCCGAGGCCGCCCTCGACGGGCCGCGCGAGGTCGCGGTCGTCGGCTCGACCGGCGACCCGCTCACCTCGGAACTGCACCGCACCGCGCTGCTCAGCTCCGCGCCCGGCGCCGTGGTGGCGGTCGGCGAGGAGGGCACCACCGAGTTCCCGCTGCTGGCCGACCGTCCCACCCGGGCCGGCCGGGCCGTCGCCTACGTCTGCCGCCAGTTCGTCTGCGACGCCCCCACCTCGGACAACCGCACCCTGCGCTCCCAGCTGCGGCCCGGCCCCTGGACCGGCCCGCGCCGGGCGTAGCACGTAGAGCACCAGGGCCGTACCGGATGGCTACGGCGTACGCGCCCGCGTACGCCGTCGGCTCACGCGTGCGTGTACGCCGTCGGCTCACGCGTGCGTGTACGCCGTCGGCTCACGCGTGCGTGTACGCCACCATCGAGATCCCCACGTAGTGCACGATGAAGGCGGCCAGCGTGAACGAGTGGAACACCTCGTGGAAGCCGAACCAGCGCGGGGACGGGTTCGGGCGCTTGAAGCCGTAGATCGCCGCGCCCAGGCTGTACAGGACGCCGCCGGCCAGGACGCAGACCAGCACCGCGACGCCGCCGCGATGCAGGAACTCGGGGAGGAAGAAGACCGCCACCCAGCCGAGAGCGATGTAGCAGGGGGTGTAGAGCCAGCGCGGGGCGCCCACCCAGAACACGCGGAAGGCGATTCCGGCCAGTGCGCCCGCCCACACCAGCCACAGCAGCAGCTCCGAGGTGGCCCCTGGTAGCAGCAGGATGGTGAGCGGCGTGTAGGTGCCCGCGATGATCAGGAAGATGTTCGCATGGTCAAGGCGCCGCAAAATTCCTGAGACCCGCGGCCCCCAGTTCCCGCGGTGGTACAGCGCGCTCACCCCGAACAGGGCGCATGCGGTGACCGTGAAAACGGCGCACGCGATGCGGCCGCGAACGCTGTTGGCACAAGCCGTCAGCACGACCCCGGAGATGAGTGCGGCCGGGAACATCCCGGCGTGCAGCCATCCCCTGAGCTTGGGTTTCACCAACGCCGGGAGATCGACCCGGTCGGGCGTGGGGGACGTCCCCGATGCTTCGTCCACAGCGCTCATGCGGCCAATCTTATCTACGGAACCGTAGGTTACCTCTTCGTAGTGAAAGCGGTTTTCGCGTGGCGATGGTCACGCTCTGTGCTCTGGACAGAATCATTTGAGGGAGACCACACTCAGATGAAGCACTCAGGACTCAGATGAGTGCCGTCGGCACCGGATGAGCGGATCCATGAACGCGTCCGGGCCGCGGCCCCCATGGGGCGCCCCAACCCTCGACTTGTGACGCCGGGCTGTGCGGGCCCGGCGGGACGGAGCGATCGTGGCGCGCAGCTTTACGGCTCCCACCAACCACCAGGAACTGATCGGCTGGGTCGGCGAGATCGCCGAACTCACCGAGCCCGACGAGATCGTGTGGTGCACCGGCTCGGAGGAGGAGTACCACCGCCTCGCCGGTGAACTCGTCGCCAAGGGCACCTTCACCGAACTCGACCCGACCCTTCGCCCCAACTCGTACTACGCCGCCTCCGACCCCACGGACGTGGCCCGCGTGGAGGACCGGACCTTCATCTGCTCCGAGCGCGAGGCCGACGCCGGCCCGACCAACCACTGGATGGCACCCGCGCGGATGCGGGAGATCTTCACCGGCACCGACGGCCGCGACGGCCTGTTCCGGGGCTCGATGCGCGGCCGCACCATGTACGTGGTCCCGTTCAGCATGGGCCCGCTCGGCTCGCCGCTGTCCGCCCTCGGCGTGGAGATCACCGACTCCGCGTACGTGGCGGTCTCGATGCGGACCATGACCCGGATGGGCAGCGCCGTGCTGGAGGAGCTCGGCGAGGACGGCGACTTCGTCCGGGCCGTCCACTCCGTGGGCGCCCCCCTCGCGCCGGGCCGGGCCGACGTGCCCTGGCCGTGCAACACCACCAAATACATCTCGCACTTCCCCGAGACCCGCGAGATCTGGTCGTACGGCTCCGGCTACGGCGGCAACGCGCTGCTCGGCAAGAAGTGCTACGCCCTGCGCATCGCCTCCGTCATGGCCCGCGACGAGGGCTGGCTGGCCGAGCACATGCTGATCCTCAAGCTCACCCCGCCGCACGGCGAGCCCCGCTACGTCGCCGCCGCCTTCCCGTCGGCCTGCGGCAAGACCAACCTGGCGATGCTGGAGCCGACGATTTCCGGCTGGACCGTGGAGACCGTGGGGGACGACATCGCCTGGATGCGGTTCGGCGCGGACGGACGGCTGTACGCGATCAACCCCGAGGCCGGCTTCTTCGGCGTGGCGCCCGGCACCGGCGAGCACACCAACGCCAACGCCATGAAGACGATGTACGCCAACTCGATCTTCACCAACGTCGCCCTCACCGACGACGGCGACGTGTGGTGGGAGGGGATGACCGAGGAACCGCCGGCCCACCTGACCGACTGGAAGGGCCAGGACTGGACGCCCGCCTCGGACACCCCGGCCGCGCACCCCAACGCCCGCTTCACCGTGCCCGCCGCGCAGTGCCCCATCATCGCCCCCGAATGGGAGGACCCGCGCGGCGTCCCGATCTCCGCGATCCTCTTCGGCGGGCGCCGCGCCTCCGCGGTCCCGCTGGTCACCGAGTCCTTCGACTGGCGGCACGGCGTCTTCCTCGGCGCGAACGTCGCCAGCGAGAAGACGGCTGCCGCCGAGGGCAAGGTTGGCGAGCTGCGCCGCGATCCCTTCGCCATGCTGCCCTTCTGCGGCTACAACATGGGCGACTACTTCGCGCACTGGCTGCGGATCGGGGAGTCCGCCGACCCGGAGAAGCTGCCCCGCATCTTCTACGTCAACTGGTTCCGCAAGGACGCCTCCGGCCGCTTCGTCTGGCCCGGCTTCGGCGAGAACAGCCGCGTCCTCAAGTGGATCGTCGAACGCCTCAACGGCGAGGCCGAAGGGGTCACCACCCCCATCGGCGTCCTCCCCACCCCCGGCGCCCTCGACACGGACGGGCTCGGCCTCACCCCGGAGCAGCTCAAGCTTCTCCTGACGGTCGACCTGGACGTCTGGCGCGAGGAGGCTTCGCTCATTCCGGGGCACCTCGAGCTCTTCGGCGAGCACACGCCCAAGGAGCTGTGGGACGAGTACCACGCCCTGGTCGAACGGCTGGGCTAGGAGTCAGGGGCGCCCCGCCGGCAGGGGCGCCCCGGCAACGCACCCTCTACGGCTGGCTGTAGCTCCCCAGGAAGTCCCCTATACGGGTCACCGCGTCGGTGAGGTCGTCCTTCGCGGGGAGGGTGACGATGCGGAAGTGGTCGGGGTCGGGCCAGTTGAAGCCGGTGCCCTGGACGACGAGGATGCGCTCGGCCCGGAGGAGGTCGAGGACCATCTGCTGGTCGTCCTTGATCTTGTGGACCTTGGGGTCGAGGCGCGGGAAGGCGTAGAGGGCGCCGCGCGGCTTGACGCAGGTGACCCCGGGGATCGAGGTGAGCGCTTCGTACGCCGCGTCGCGCTGCTCGGTGAGACGGCCGCCGGGGAGGATGAGGTCCTTGATGGACTGGCGGCCGCCGAGGGCGGTGGCGATGGCGTGCTGGGCCGGGACGTTCGCGCACAGCCGCATGTTCGCCAGGATGGTGAGGCCCTCGATGTAGCTGGTGGCGTGCGCCTTGGGGCCGCAGACCGCGAGCCAGCCGCTGCGGTAGCCGGCCACCCGGTACGCCTTGGACAGCCCGTTGAAGGTGAGGGTGAGCAGGTCGGGGGCCAGCGAGGCGAAGGGCGTGTGGGTGGCGTCGTCGTAGAGGATCTTGTCGTAGATCTCGTCGGCGCACACGATCAGCCGGTGCCGGCGGGCGATCTCGGCGAAGCCGCGCAGCAGCTCGTCGTCGTAGACCGCGCCCGTCGGGTTGTTCGGGTTGATCAGCACGATCGCCTTGGTGCGGTCGGTGACCTTGCGCTCGATGTCGGCGAGGTCGGGGAACCAGCCCGCCTCCTCGTCGCAGCGGTAGTGCACCGCGGTGCCGCCGGCCAGCGAGACCGAGGCCGTCCACAGCGGGTAGTCCGGCGCGGGCACCAGCACCTCGTCGCCGTCGTCCAGCAGCGCCTGCATGGACATCTGGATCAGCTCGGACACCCCGTTGCCCAGGTAGATGTCCTCGACGTCCAGGTCTATGCCCTGCGTCTGGTAGTGCTGCATCACCGCGCGCCGGGCCGGCAGGATGCCCTTGGAGTTCACGTACCCGTGGGCGGTGCCCAGCGAGCGGAGCATGTCCTCCAGGATCTCCGGCGGGCACTCGAACCCGAACGGGGCCGGGTTGCCGGTGTTCAGCTCCAGGATGCGGTGACCGGCAGCCTGGAGCCGCATCGCCTCTTCGAGCACCGGACCGCGGATGTCGTAGCAGACGTTGGCGAGCTTCGTTGACTGGATCACCTGCATGCCGGTCACCTTACGGTCCCGTCCCACGGATCGCGCGGTGTTTCTCACCACGTGGACGGCGGCGGACATTTCACCGCGCGAGGGACGAGGCCGCGCGCCGCTTGCCAGACTGGGCCCATGGCAGTACCACCTCGTGCCCAGCCGCAGCCCCAGCCGCAACCCTTGCCGTATGCGCCGTCCGGGTACCCGCCGGGCGCCCCCGGGCTGTCCGCGCTGACCCCGGTGGGGCCGTACGCGCTGCTCAACGACGAGCCGCTGGGCTCGCGGGACGGCGACCTGCTGGGCGCCCGGCGGGCCGCGGTGCGGCTGGCGGCACTGCTGCGCGGCTCGCACCGCTCGACCCCCTTCACGCTGGCCATCGACGCCGGGTGGGGGATGGGCAAGAGCTCGCTGATGCGGCTGGTCGACGCCGAGCTGCGGGCCCCCGGCGGTCCGGGCGCCCCGGCCGTGCACACCGTCTGGTACAACGCCTGGACCTCCACCGGCGGTGACGCCCTGGAGGGCCTGATCAAGTCGGTGCTCGGCAGCATGGACCGCAATGTGCTGCGCCGGGCCGTGCGCCGCGCCTCGGAACACCCGGCGCTGGTACGGGCGGTGCGCGCGCTGACCGTGCTGCTCGGCCGGCCGCTGGGCCTGTCGGGAACGATCGACGAGCTGTGGACGGCGATGAGCGCCGACCCGCAGGCCCGCAACCACATGCGCGAGGCCCTGCGGACGATCGTCGCCGACTGGTCCGGCGGCGACGGCCCGGACCGGCCGGGCCGGATGCTGGTCGTCTTCATCGACGACCTGGACCGCTGCACCGAGGCGACCGTGCTCGCGGTCTGCGAGGCGGTCAAGGTCTACCTCGACGTGCCCGGCCTGGCCTTCGTGGTCGGCGCCGACCAGAACGCCATCGGCCCGGCCGGCCTGCTGCGCGACCTGTCCCCGGCCGGCGCCGCCTTCATGGAGAAGATCTTCCAGACCAGCTACCGGGTGCCGGTCGGCAGCCCCGCCGACATCCGCGGCTATGTGCTGCGCTGCGCCGAGGACGCCGGCATCGCCGCCCTCTTCGACCACGACCTGGCCGACCTCGTCGCCCAGCGCTCGGCCCGCAACCCGCGCCGTATCAAGCGCCTGATCAACTTCTTCCTGCTGGAGGCGCTGCTCACCCCGCTGTGGGACCAGGTCGCCCCGGAGACCGTGATCCGCACGCTGCTGCTCCAGTACCTGTATCCCGGCTTCTACCGGATGATGACGCTGCCCCCGGCCGGGCCGGCCGGACAGGACGTGGTGGCCGAGTTCACCGACTACCGGCAGGTGCGTACGGTGCTGCGCGCCATGCCGGGCGGAGCGGGCCCGGTGGACCGGACGGCCCAGGAACAGGTGCGGACCTTCCTGACCCGGCAGGGCCTGCCACCGCACGACTCCTTCGACCGCCCCACGGAGACCCTGGCCGAACTCGAACAGCAGCTCCCCACCGACTTCCCCGCGCTGGTCGCCGACCCCTCCTTCACCTCCCTGCTGGACGAACTCCTCGCCGCCACCGGCGCCCCGGACGTCCTGCGCCGGCTGCGCGAGGGGACGTCCACGCCTGCGGCCGGCCGCGTCGACACCTCTCCGCCACCGCTCGGGGACCCGGTCCCGGGGCAGACGGATCCGGGGAGCGCGTATCCGCCGTACCCGGGGCCGTCGTTTCCCGGGTACCCGGAGCCGCCGAGCCGGCAGGGCCCGTACCCGGTCCAGGTCGGGTATCCGGAGCCGGCCGGGTACGACCCCGGGCCCGATTACGGCTTTCCGCAGCAGGGGGGTGGCGTGTACGGAGCGCAGGGGGGTGTGCCGCAGCAGGCGTATCCGGTCGTGCGGACCCCGGTGGTCGCGCTCGCCGACGGCAACACGCTCACGGAGATGTTCGGAGCGATGACCCGGCTGTACACGATCTACCCGGCGACTTCCGAGGCCGAGGCGGTCAGGGGGCTGGGCAGCGGGCAGGCGTTGCTGATCTGCGACGTCGACCTTGGCGACGGTACCGACCGGGGCTTCGACTTCGTGACGGAACTGCGGGACAGCGGCACCTGGACCGGCCCGGTGGTGTTCTTCACCCACCGGCTCACCCCCCGCCGCGAGGCCCGGGCCGCCGAGCTGGGCGCGGAGATCACCAACGACGTACGCGCCCTGCCGGGCCTGGCCACCCGCGCCCTGGCCGCCGTACCGCAGCAGACACCCCGCCCGGCCGCCGCCGCACCACAAGCCGCCCCCCGAGAAGAGCACTAACGCCCCCGGTACGGCGTCCGCCGCACCGAGCGCCCCGCCAGGACATCCGTGCGGCGGCCGTCGCGGATCACGAAGCGGCCGTCGATCAGGACGTGCGGGATGCCAGTGGGGAGGGCGCGCGGGTGGTCGTAGGTGGCGGTGGCGGCGACCGTGGCCGGGTCGAAGAGGACCAGGTCGGCGCGGTGGCCCTCGCGGATCAGGCCGCGGTCGGGCAGGCGGAGGCGGGCGGCGGGGCGGCCGGTGAGGTGGGCGACGCATTCGGCGAGGCCGAGGACGCCGAGTTCGCGCACGTAGTGGCCGAGGTATTGGGGGAAGGTGCCGAAGGCGCGCGGGTGCGGTTTCGCGCCGTGCAGGATGCCGTCGGAGCCGCCGGTGTGGGCGCGGTGGCGCATCACCGTGACGACGTTGGTCTCGTCGCCGACGTGCTGGAGGATCGCGGTGGCCAGCCGGTCGGCGAGCAGCAGGCGGCGGGCGGTGGGCCAGGCGTCGAGCCGGGTGCCGACGGAGGCGGCCAGCGCCGGGTCGCCGACCCCGGAGATCTCGATCGTGGACCAGTCCACGGGCACCCCGTGGCAGCCGTCGGAGCCATCCTCCTCCATCGCGCGCCGGATCGCCTCGGCGGTGGCGTCGTCCCGCAGCCGCTCCAGGGTGGCCCGCGGGCCGCCGGCCGCCGCCCAGCTCGGCAGCAGCGCGGACAGCGTGGTGGCGCCGGCGGTGTAGGGGTAGCTGTCGAGGGTGATGTCGGCGCCCGCCGCCAGCGCGCGGTCCAGCAGGGCCAGCAGATCGGGCGCGCGCCCGGCGTTGACGGGGAAGTTCATGGTGGCGTGCGCCAGGTGCAGGGCGCAGCCGGCCTGCCCGGCGAGGGCGATCATCTGCGCGTAGGCGTCCAGCGCGCCGGCGCCGTACGAGCGGTGGTGCGGGCAGAAGTAGCCGCCGTAATCGGCCACCACCCGGCACAGCTCGGCGAGTTCGGCGTCGGGCGCGTACATCCCGGGGGTGTAGGTGAGCCCGGCGGACAGGCCCACGGCGCCCTCGGCCAGGCCCCGCGCGGTCAGTTCCTTCATCCGGGCCAGCTCGGCGCCGGTCGCGGGCCGGTCCGCCCAGCCCACCGCCATGGCCCGGACCGTGCCCTGCGGCACCAGGTAGGCGGCGTTGACCGCGACGCCCTGGTCGAGGCGGTCCAGGTACTCCCCGACGCCGCGCCAGGTGAAGTCGGCGTCGGCGCCCTCGCCGTTCCAGCCGGCGATCTGGGTCCGGAGCTGGCCGAGCACGTCGTCGTCCACCGGCGCGTACGACAGGCCGTCCTGGCCCAGCACCTCCAGGGTCACGCCCTGGGCGGCCTTGGCGGTGTGCTCGGGGTCGGTGACCAGGGCCAGGTCGCTGTGCGCGTGCATGTCGACGAAGCCGGGGGCGAGCGCGAGGCCGTCCGCGTCCAGCGTCAGCCGGCCCCCGCTCAGCCGGCCCCCGCTCAGCCGGTCGCCGATCGGCCCGTCGCCGATCGCGGCGATCCGCCCCTCGTGCACGCCGACGTCGGCGCGGTAGGGCGTGCCGCCCGTGCCGTCCACCACGAGCGCGCCGCGCACCACCAGATCCACGCTTGTCTCCCCTCGGCTGTCCCCCTTCGGCGTCAATGCCGTCTCACGGGCTCACCCGTACCCGCCGCCGTACCGCCCGTCCCGGCCCCGCCGGCCGGGTCAGCCGAAGAACGTACGGATGTACGCCGTCGCCGTGCCGTCCGCGGTCACCTGCGGGATGAGCTGCCACTTGTCGAAGGTGGTGCACGGGTGGGACAGGCCGAGCGCCACCCAGTCGCCGACCTCCAGCGGGTCGCCGGGCGGCACCTCCAGCCAGGCGTGCTGGTCGGACAGCTTGACCACGGTCAGCCCCTCGGGCGCCGGGCGCTGCCCCGCGTCGCGGGCCGAGCGGACGGTGAGCGGCACCGGCAGCCCCAGGTCGTACGGTGCGTCGCGCTTGCCCGCGTTCAGGAACGCCTGCCCGGGCGCGGGCCGGGAGAGCACTTGCGTCCACAGCCGGAACGCCGGTTCCAGCGCGCCCTCGTCGGGGACCCGGTTGAAGGGGGTGATCCGCCGGTAGTGGTCGTCGTCGTGGGTGACGTACGCGCCCGAGCGCAGCAGCTTGAGCACCGGCCGGGACAGCGCGCCGATTTCCGCGAACACCTCGGCCACCGCGTCGAACCAGGCCGAGCCGCCGGCGCTGACCACGATCTCCGCGGTGTCGGCGAAGAGGCCGGCCGCGTCCAGCTCCCCGGCGAGTGCCACCAGGCGGCGCAGCCAGGCCCGGACCCGTTCCGCGTCGGCGTCCGGCACCTCGCCCTCGTAGCCGGCGACCCCGACCAGCCGCAGCGCCGGGGCCGCGGCGACCGCCCGCGCCACCCGCAGGCACTCCGCGTCGGTCCGGGCGCCGGTGCGCGCGCCCTCGCCCGCGCCGAGTTCGACCACCACGTCCAGCGGGCGCCGGGTGCCGGCCGCGCGCAGCGCCCGGTCCATCAGCTCCACCCCGCGCTCGGAGTCGGCGTAGCAGATCAGCGTGAAGTCCGGGTCGGCGTCGAGCTGTTCGCCGGCCCAGCGCAGGGCGGCGGCGTCGACCAGCTGGTTGGCCAGGAACAGCCGCGGCACCCCGAAGGCGCGGGCCACCCGGGCCTGCGCGGGCACCGCCACGGTGATGCCCCAGGCGCCGCGGGCGAGCTGACGGGCGAACAGCTCCGGGGCCATCGAGGTCTTGCCGTGCGGAGCGAAGGCCAGGCCGTGCTCGGCGGTGTACCGCTGGAGCTGGGCCAGGTTGTGCTCCAGGGACTCCTCGGACAGCGTCAGCACCGGGGTGGCGAAGCCGCCGTCGAACAGGTTGCGGCGCTGGGCGGCGAGTTCGGCGACGGTCAGGCCGTCCGCGTCCGGCGGCACCGCCTTGAAACGGTGGTCGATCCGTTCCCGGCCCAGCGCAGCCAGCGCCTCGTCCGCCCGTACCCCGGTAGTGCCCTCAGCCACGTGATTCCTCCGGACTGCCGCTGCGACCTGGTCTGTTGCGCCCTGTGCAACCATCGTTGCGCAGGGCGCTCCGAGCTGTCTAACATCCCCGCGTCGCCGGGTCAACGGCGGCCGGCCGTACCCGGAGGTCCCCGCGTGACCGAAACGCCGCACGCAGCGGAGCCGGCCGAGCCTGCCCAGGGCTCGGCCGGAGACCCGTTTTCGGGCTCGGCTTCGGAGCGTGGCTGGGAGGCGGCCCCGGATTCCGACTCCGTCCCCGCCCCCTCCTTCGACGTGGTCTGCCTCGGCGAGTCCATGATCGCCTTCGTGCCGGACCGGCCGGGCGCGCTGGCCGGGGTGGGCGGGTTCCGGCGGGGGATCGGGGGCGCGGAGTCCAACGTGGCCTGCACGCTGGCCCGGGCCGGGCACCGGGTGCGCTGGATCAGCCGGGTCGGGGCCGACGGCTTCGGTGACCATCTGCTCGCCGAGATCGCGGCCAGCGGGGTGGACGTCTCGGCGGTGCCGCGCGACCCGCACCGGCCCACCGGGGTGTACTTCCGTACGGCCGGCGAGCGCGCCACCACCCTGGCCGGCGGGCCCGGGCACGCCGAGGTCGTCTACTACCGCGCGGGCTCGGCCGCCTCCGCGCTCGCGCCCGGCCTGGTACGGCGCCGCGACGCCTGGTCCGGGCGGATCCTGCACCTCACCGGCATCACCTCCGCCCTGTCGGCGACCTGCCTGGCCCTGCTGCACCGGCTGACCGATCGGCAGGCCGGCCGCCCGCTGGTGTCCTTCGACGTCAACCACCGCCCGGCGCTGCGCCAGGACCCGGAGGCGCTGCTCGGCCTGGCCCGCGGCTGCGACCTGGTGTTCGTCGGCGAGGACGAGGCCGCGGCGCTGTGGGGGCTGGCCGGGCCGGACGCGGTGCGGGCCGCGCTGCCCGAGCCGGCCGCGGTGGTGGTCAAGCAGGGTGCCGCGGGCGCCACCGTGTTCGGCGGCGGGGAGCGGGTGGCGGTGCCGGCGCCCGCGGTCGAGGTGGTCGCGCACGTCGGGGCCGGCGACGCCTTCGCGGCCGGCTACCTGTCGGCGGCGCTGCGCGGGCTGCCGCTCGCGCTGCGGCTCCGGCACGGTCACCTGCTGGCCGCCGCGGCCCTGACCGTGCCCGGTGACCTGGCCGTACCCCCGAGTCGGGCACACGCCGACGCGCTTGCCGCCCTCGACGACGCGGCGTGGGGGAAACTGCGGCTGAGCGCCGGGTGGACTCGGGAGGAGGTCGGGGCATGAGCCAGAGCGTGGACCGTGCGCTGAGCATCCTGCCGCTGCTCGCCGAGGAGCCGGCCGGCCTGGACCGGGTGGCCGGCCTGCTGGGCGTGCACAAGTCCACCGCGCTGCGGCTGCTGCGCACCCTGCACGAGCACGGCCTGGTCTACCGTCAGGACGACCAGCGCTACCGGCTGGGGGCCGGCCTGTTCGCGCTGGCCCAGCAGGCCCTGGAGACCCTGGACGTGCGCGGCATCGCCCACCCGCACCTGGCCGCGCTCGGCGAACGCACCGGCCACACCGTCCACCTCGCCGTCTACGAACAGGGCGAGGTCGTCTACATCGACAAGGTGGACAGCCGCTACCCGGTGCGGATGTACTCCCGCATCGGCCGCCCGGTCGCCATTACGGTCGCGGCGGTCGCCAAGCTGCTGCTGGCCGACCTGCCCGAGCCGGAGCGGCGCGCGGTCGCCGAGGCGCTGGAGTACCCGCGCTACACCGCCCGTTCCACCCCGGACGCCGCCGCCTATCTCGCCGAACTGGCCCGGGTGCGCGAGCAGGGCTGGGCCAGCGACCTGGGCGGCCACGAGGAGTCCATCAACTGCGTGGCCGCGCCGGTGCGGGGCCCCGACGGGCGGGTCCGGGCCGCGATGTCGGTGTCCGCGCCCAGCGTCGTGGTGGGCGCCGACGACCTGCTGCGGCTGCGCCCGCTGGTGGTCCGTACCGCTGCGGCCATCAGCCGGGAGCTGTCCGGCCCGGCGCCGCGCCGGCCGGAGACCGCGCCCGGGACCGACCGGGGCGCCGTTTCCGGGACCGCTCCCGGCACCGTGTCGGGGACCGCTTCCCGTACCGCGCCCGGGACCGGCGCCGCCGAGGACCACCCGACCGACCCCGTACCCCATCCGAGAACCGAGGACGCCCCCGCATGAGCGAGCTGCCCGAGCACAACCCCGGCCAACTGCCCCACCTGCCGAAGATCGGCATCACCCCGCCGACGCACACCGTGCCGCCGGCGAAGTTCTCGCACGGGGTGCGCAAGGGGAACATCCTCCAGGTCGCGGGCCAGGTCGGCTTCCTGCCCGCGGAGCCGGGCAAGCCGCCCACGCCGGCCGGTCCGGCGCTGCGTGACCAGGTCCCGCAGACCCTGGCCAACGTCGCCTCCGTCCTGCACGCCGGCGGCGCCTCCTGGGAGGACGTGGTGATGATGCGGGTCTACCTCACCGACACCGGCCACTTCCCGGAGTTCAACGAGCTCTGGAACGAGCACTTCGCCCACCTGCGGCAGGCCCCTCCGGCCCGCACCACGGTGTACGTGGGCCTGCCGGAGGGGCTGCTGGTGGAGATCGACGCCCTGGCGGTCTGCGGCTGAGTCCGCCGGGGCCGTGCGGTGCGGGGCGTTACGGCATGGCGTGGACGTGCGCCCCCACACCGTTGGACCAGGTGTTGCCCGCCGACGCGTCCCAGTTGGTGGACCAGGTCATCGCGCCGCGGATGGTGGGCCACTTGGCCGGCGGGTGGAAGGTGCCGCAGCTGGTGCCGTTGGCCAGGCAGTCGAGGGCGTTGTTGACCACGGTCGGCGAGACGTAGCCGGACCCGGCCGCGCTGGTCGAGGCCGGGGTGCCGATGCCGACCTGGGCCGGGGACAGGCCGGCCTGGATCGCGGTGCAGGCCAGCGTGGTGATGAAGTCCACCGAGCCCTGGCTGTAGACCCCGCCGTCGCAGCCGTTCATCGAACCGCTGTTGTAGTACTGGGTGTTGACGACAGTGAGGATGTCCTTGATCTTCAGCGCGGTGGCCAGGTAGTCACTGCCCGCCGAGAGCATGTCGATGGTCTGCGGCGCCATGGTGATGATCAGACCGGACCCGGCCTTGGCGCTCAGCGCCCGCAGCGCCTGCGGCATGTACGTGGTGTCGATGCCGTTCTCCAGGTCGATGTCGACGCCGTTGAAGCCGTACGTCTGCATCAGGGAGTACACGCTGTTGGCGAAGTTGGTCGCCGAGGCGGAGTCGCGCACCGAGATCGTGCCGTTCTGCCCGCCGACCGAGATGATCACCTTCTTGCCGGCCGCCTGCTTGGCCGCGATGTCCGCCTTGAACTGCGCCACGCTGTAGTTCAGCGACGGGTCCAGGGTGAAGGACACCGCGCCGGGCGTGGTGGTGGCGTCCGCGAAGGCGACGGCGATGATGTCGTACTGGTTCTGCACCTGCGCGATGGTCTGCACGGTCGCGCCGTTGTTGAAGTCCTGCCAGTAGCCGGTGACCACGTGCTTGGGCAGGCCGGTGTTCGGCGGCGGCGAGGTGGGCGGCGGCGTGGTCGGGGGAGTCGTCGGCGGCGTGGTGGGGGGCGTGGTCGGCGGGGTGGTGGGCGGCGTGGTCTGGGTGCCGCCGGGGCCGGACAGCACCACGTCGTCCGCGTAGTACGCCGGCTGCGCGTACCAGCCGTGCAGGTAGATCGTCACCGACGTGGTGCTCGCGCCCGTGGTGAAGCTGGTGCTGAGCTGGCTGTACGAGGCGGCGTTCGGGGTCCAGGTGGACGGGTCGGTGCCGCCGGTGCCGGTCGCGCCGAGGTAGACGTAGCTGCCCTGCACGTACGCGCTCAGCGTGTACTGGGAGTTGGGCACCACGCTGACGGTCTGGGTGCACTGGGCGTTGTCGCTGCTGGTGGGGGTGCCCCGGAGGGCGGACGAGCCGGAGTGCACCGGGCTGTTCACCGTGGCGCCGCTGCCGCTGGTGCAGGTCCAGTTGGAAAGGCCGCTCTCGAAGCCGGGGTTGGCGATCAGATTGGTGGTCGCGGCGCTGGCGGCGCCGACGGTGGCCAGCGCGGCGCCCGCGCCGATCACGGCGGTGGCGCTGGCCGCGGCGATCACGCGGCGGACCGCGGTCGCCCGGTGACGGGGAGATCTCGACTGCGGCGGGCTCGCGTGATTCGCGTGCTCGGCACGTTCCACGACTGCCTCCTGGGGGCAAGGAGTTGGGGGGTGGTGGGAGTGCGGGTGGCGGTCCGGGCGCCTGCGGCGCCGGCCCGACTGAACACCTGACATGAACACAGCCTGCAAGGGAGAAAGTTGGTCCAGACCAATCGGGTTGTCAAGACCTCTGCCGGACACCGGCTGTTCACATGTCCCGATCCGCAACTTTCCGCACCCGCATCGCTACGGATCGATAAGCTGACGAGCACGAATCGCCAGGTGGACACGTGTCACGGGCTCGAACGGCGGACCAGGGGAGGTACTTGATGCCGAGCGTCGTCACGGTCACGGCGGAGGACCTCGCCCTCCCGCTGGAAGAGCACGTCATGCGCACCGCCGCGGCCCTGGAGCAGTACGGCCACCTGGTCGCGCTCGCCCCCGCCGACCCCACCGACCCGGCCCGGCGCCGGCTGCACACCGTGCGCTCGGCCCTGGAGTCCGACCGCATCGCCGTCGTGCCCGTCACGCTGCCGCCCCTGGCCCGGGTGCTGCTCGCCGAGCAGGTCCGCCAGCTCGCCGGCACCGACCTCGGCCCCGGCGTGCTGGCCGGCGCCGCCCGCCTGCTCACCTACTACCTGCACGCCGGCGCGCTGCTCGGCTCGGTCACCAAGCTGGACCGGGTCCCGGTCGGCGTCGCCACCCACGTCAAGTCCCTCGTGCCCGGACGGCACTTCGCGGTCCTCGCGCACCCCGAGCCGTATCTCGGCCAGGCCGACCCGGACAAGGTCCCGCCCGGCCCCGCCTACCAGACCCAGCTCGCCGTGGCCGGCAACGGCCTCGACCCGGCCTGGATCACCGGCCCGCTGGCCTCCGCCTGGCGCACCACCCACCTGCGCGAAATACCGCAGCCCCCCGACTCCGCCCGCTGGTGGGGCACGTCCCGGCTGGTGGAGTTCGCCGCCTACATCGCCGACATCGGCATGCTCTACCAACTCGTCACCTCGGTACGCCGCGACACCTGCACCTGGTGCGGGCTCGAAGTCATCGGCGACCAGTGCCTGTTCTGCGCGACCCGGCTGGGCGTCCGGGCCGCACCGGCCTCTGGTCAGGGCGCCGCCGGGGCCGCGGGCACGCCCGCCGAGCGCGCGGTGCAGCCCGCCCGCCGCCCCCAACTCGAACCCCACAAGCGATAGGTGCGACCGCACATGAACTCACGTCAGCGCCGTGGTGTCGTCCTCCTGGTGATCTCCGTGCTGTTCGCGGCGGCCGCCTTCGTCGGGGTGGTCGCCGTCGTCAGCAACGCGCGGTCGCAGGTGGGGCCGAAGGTCACGGCGTACGAACTGTCCGCGGACGTGCCCGCGTACAGCTCGCTCGACAGCTCCGACGTGCACCGGATATCCGTCCCCAAGAAGTGGCTGCCGGACACGGCGGTACGCGATCTCGGGCAGGTCCAGGGGAAGATCGCCGCGGTGCCGCTGAAGAAGGGGTCGCTGCTCCAGTCGGACATGGTCGCCCCCAAGCTCGAACTCAAGCCCGGTCAGATGGAGATGGCCATCATGATCGACGCGGAGACCGGCGTGGCCGGGAAGATCACGCCTGGGTCGCGGGTGAACATTTTCGCGACCTTTGAGCCGCGCAAGGATACGGATCCGGATGTGTCGCGGATCATCGTGGCCGGGGCGCAGGTGATCGATGTCGGGCAGATCAAGGCGTTCGATCAGACCGACAACAATCAGCGGGTCTCCGCGCAGGGGGTGCCCATTACTTTTGCGCTCAGCGCGGAGGATGCGCAGAGGGTTGCTTATGCGGAGTCGTTTGCTCGGCATGTGAGGCTTGCGCTGGTCGCGCCTGGGGATGATGCGGTGCCGCCTTCGGCGCGGAGTTACACGTTGGCCGGGGACAAGTCGTGAGGGCCGCACTTGGTGCGGGTTCCCTGGTAGGTGCGGGTTCCTTTATTGGTGCGGGGTCTGCCGGGTTGGGCTTGCGGCGTTCAGCTCGGGGGGTTGCTGTGCGTGGCCGGGTGCGGATGCGTCGTGGCTTGTCGCGCAGTTCCCCGCGCCCCTTTGGGGCCGGGCCCTGGCGGGCCCGAGCCCATGGGGTGGCCGGGCCCTGGCGGGCCCGGGCCTCGGTCGGACGCGGGGCCTGGGGGCCCCGGCGCCTTGATGGGCGGCAGCTTTCGCTGGTCGCGCCTGTTGGTCGGCACGGGGCTGGGGCGAGGGAGGCGGGCTGATGGTCGTACGGGTTGTGGCCGGGACTGGGGATCCGGATGCCGCGCGGGCGTTGCTCGGGTTGTTGGGGCAGTTGCCGTCGGTGGAGCCGGCGCCGGCGGTGGGGGACTCGACCGCGTTGCTGGAGGTGCTGGCGCGGGCGGGGGAGGCGGGGCTGGACGAGCTGCCCGAAGTGCTGATCGTGCACGATGTGATCGGGCCGATGCCGGCGCTGGACGTGATCCGGGACGTGGCGCTGCGGTTTCCGTCGGTCGGGGTGGTGCTGCTGACGGCGGACCCGAGTCCGGCGATGCTGACGGCCGCCATGAACTCGGGCGCGCGCGGGGTGGCCTCGCTCCCGTTGTCGTACGACGATCTGGGCGCCCGGGTGGACGCCGCGGCCACGTGGGCGCTGGGCGTGCGGCGGCACTTGACGCCGGGCCGGACCGCGCTGCCCGCGGTGGCCGGTGGCACGCTGATCGCGGTGGCCGGGGCCAAGGGCGGGGTGGGCACCACGGTCACGGCCGTGCAGCTCGCGCTGGCCGCGCACGCGGCGGGCCGGACCACGGCGCTGGTCGACCTGGACCTGCAGGGCGGCGACGTGGCGTCGTACCTGGACGTGCAGTTCCGCCGTTCGATGGCCGATCTGGCCGACATCGCGGACGTGTCGAGCCGGGTGCTGGCCGACGCGATGTACGTGCACGAGTCCGGCCCGGCCCTGCTGCTCGCCCCGGCCGACGGCGAGCGCGGCGAGGACGTCACCGACCGGTCCGCCCGCCTGGTGCTGGGCGCGCTGCGGCAGCGGTACGAGGTCGTGGTCGTCGACTGCGGCACCCAGATCACCGGCGCGAACGCGGTCGCCGTGGAGACCGCGGACACCGCGGTGCTGGTGACGACCCCCGACGTGATCGCGGTGCGGGCCGCCAAGCGGATGGTCCGGCTGTGGGACCGGCTGCAGATCCGCAAGCCGCAGGACACCGTGGCCGTGGTCAACCGGTGGTCCAAGAGCACCGAGATCCAGCCCTCCCTCATCGCGCGGATCACCGGCGCCCGCACCGCGACCTCGGTGATCCCGGCCGGCTTCCGCGAGCTCCAGCCGGTCATCGACGCCGGCCGGCTCCAGGACCTCGACGCGCGCTCCACCGTCCGTACCGGCATCTGGTCGCTGGCCGGCGAACTCGGCCTGATCAGCGGCGCCGCGCTGCCCGCCCCGCGCGGCCGGCGGCAGCGGCGCGGCGCCGACCGGAGCGCGGACCGGAGCAGCGACCGGACCGGCGACCGGAGCGGTGACCGGGGCCAGGTCACCCTGGAGACCCTGGGGATGACGCCGATCATCCTGGCCACGCTGGTGCTGGTCTGGCAGGCCGTGCTGGCCGGCTACACCATGACGCTGGCCGGGAACGCGGCCGACAAGGCGGCCCGGGCCGCGGCGGTCAGTCAGGGCGAGGGCGCGGCGCAGGCGGCGGCGCGCAGCGACGTACCGGGGGCCTGGGACATGCCGGACTTCAGCGTCGACCGCCCCGTCGACGGCGAGGTCAAGGTCACCGTGGGCCTGAAGGTCCCGGTCCTCTTCCCCGGCCTGATCGACTTCCCCCTCACCGTGCACGGCACCGCCGGCACGGTCGACGAGGAGACGAAGCCGTGAGGACGCGGACCGGGACCCGGACGCCGGGGCGGCGCCGCGACCGCGGCACCGCCTCCCTGGAGTTCCTGGGGATGCTGCCGATCCTGCTGCTGGTCGCGCTGGCCGGCATCCAGCTCGGGATCGTGGCCTACTGCGGCGAGCAGGCCGGGGTCGCGGCGCGCGCCGCCGCCCGTACCGCCGCCGCGCACGCCCCGCACCCGGACCCGCAGCAGGTGGGCCTGGACGCGGTGAGCGGCTGGCTGCAGGGCAACACCTCCATCGACCCGCCGAGCGACGGCGGGGACAACAGCGTCACCGTCTCGGCCACCGTCCATATCCCCTCGGTCCTCCCGGGGGTGCACCTCTTCGGCCCGGTGACCCGCCGGGCGACCATGCCCAAGGAGGACACGAACCCGTGAGTCTCCGCTCCCGCCTCACCGTGGACGAGGCCGCCCCGCAGAGCCAGGAAGGCCACCTGGTGGCGGTCTACCGGGCCAAGCTGCTCCAGGAGATCGACCTCGCCGAGATGTCCGCGCTGGCCGCCGCCGAGCGCAGGGTCCGGCTGGAACGCGTGCTGGGCCACATCATCAGCCGCGAGGGCCCGGTGCTCTCCACCACCGAGCGCGCCGCGCTGATCCGCCGCGTGGTGGACGAGGCCCTGGGCCTGGGCATCCTGGAACCGCTGCTGGAGGACCCCACCGTCACCGAGATCATGGTCAACGGCCCGGACCGGATCTACGTCGAGCGCGGCGGCCGGGTCGAGCAGGTGCCGGCCCGCTTCTCCTCCGACGAGCAGCTGCTCCAGACCATCGAGCGCATCGTCTCCACCGTCAACCGCCGGGTGGACGAGTCCAATCCGATGGTCGACGCCCGCCTGCCGTCCGGCGAGCGCGTCAACGTGATCATCCCGCCGCTGTCGCTGACCGGCCCGACGCTGACCATCCGCCGCTTCCCGCGCGCGTACACCCTGCGTGAACTGATCGACCTGGGCACCCTGGACGAGCAGATGCTCCTGCTGCTGTCCTCCTTCGTACGCGCCAAGTGCAACATCATCGTCAGCGGTGGCACCGGCTCGGGCAAGACCACGCTGCTCAACGCCCTGTCCGGGCTGATCCCGGACGGCGAGCGGATCATCACCGTCGAGGACGCCGCCGAACTCCAGCTCCAGCAGGAGCACGTGATCCGCCTGGAGTCCCGGCCGCCCAACGTCGAGGGCGAGGGCCGGATCACCATCCGCGACCTGGTCCGCAACTCGCTGCGCATGCGCCCGGACCGCATCATCGTCGGCGAGGTCCGCGGCGGCGAGACCCTGGACATGCTCCAGGCCATGTCCACCGGCCACGACGGGTCGCTGGCCACCGTGCACGCCAACTCCGCCGAGGACGCGGTGCTGCGACTGCAGACCCTCGCCTCGATGAGCGAGGTCGAGATCCCCTTCGAGGCGCTGCGCGACCAGATCAACTCCGCGGTGGACGTGCTGGTCCAGTTGCAGCGGCACGTCGACGGCACCCGGCGGATCTCCGAGATCGCCGTCCTCTCCTCGCGCGGCCGGGACGTCTTCCTGCTCACCACCGCCACCCGCTTCCGGGCCGAACCGCTCGGCGTGGACCGCATCGTGCGCGGCTGGTACGAGCACCTGCCGCTGCCCCGCGCCATCGGCGAGCGGCTCTACCTGGCTGGCGAGCACGTGCCGGCCGCGTACGGTGTCGGCGCCACCGAACTCGACCTCGACAGCCGGGAGGCGAAGTGAGCGCGTCCTACGTCGCCTTGGTGCCGGGCGCCGCCGTACCCCTGCCCGCGGGAGTGCCGGACCGTGCGACGGCCGCGCCGCTCCCGGCGGCACCCGGGCCCGGTCCTTCTCGAGGCGCCCTGGCCGCGGCCTTCGCCTCCGGCCCGTATCCGCTGATCGTGCTGGGCGCGGCCTTCCTCGCTCTGGTGCTCGGTGTGTGGGGCCTGACCGCCTGGCGCGGCGGGCGGGCCGACCGGATCGCGCTGGTCGAGCGGCTGGCCGCCGAATCGGGCGGGGCCGTCCCCCGGCCGCAGTCCTTCGCCGCCCTGGACCGGCGCGTTCGCCGCTATGCCTGGGGCCGCAGGCTCGCCGGCCGGCTGGCCGCCACCGGCACCGACCTGACGCCGGGCCAGTTCACCGCCGCCGTGGTCGGGCTGATCGCGGTGTCCTGGCTGCTGGCCGCGCTGATCTTCGCGCCCTTCTTCGGCCCGATCGCCGCGCTGCTGGCGGCCTGGGCCGGCTACTCCTTCCTGGAGTGGCGGCGCCGGGTGCGCACCGAGCGCTTCATCGCCCAACTGCCCGACCTCGCCCGGGTGCTGGCCAACGCCACCCAGGCCGGCCTCGCGCTGCGCACCGCGGTGTCGATGGCCGCCGACGAACTGGAGGGGCCGGCCGGCGAGGAGTTGCGGCAGGTCGCCGACGCGATGGCGCTGGGCGCCTCGGTGGAGGACGCCCTCGCCGAACTCCAGCAGCGCCTGCCCAGCCGCGAACTGATCGTGCTGGTCTCCACCCTCATCCTCTCCAGCCGGGCCGGCGGCTCGGTGGTGGAGTCGCTGCGCAACCTCACCGTCACCCTGGAGGAGCGCAAGGAGACCCGCCGCGAGGTCCGAACCCAGATGTCCCAGGTGACCGTGACCGCCTACGCCGTCCCGGTGATCGGCATCGGCTCGCTGCTGCTGCTGGACCGGATCATGCCGGGCTCGCTGAGCGCCCTGACCGGCTCGAACATCGGCCGGATCCTCGTACTGGTGGCGCTCGGCCTGTACGCGCTCGGCTTCTGGCTGATCCGCCGGATGTCCCGGATCGACGTATGAGGCGCGTGAGATCAATGAACGGGCGCGGACGCAGGACACGTACGGAGAGGTGGGTGCGATGACCCTGGTGGGACTGGGGCTCGGGCTGGTGCTGGCGCTGGGCGTGGCCGGGGTGGTGTACGCGGTCGGCCTGATGCGCGCCGACGTCAAGCTGCCCGACGACCTCGCGCTCGCCCTGGAGGTGGGCCGCACGCGCACCACCCGCACCGGCAACGCCATCGACCGGATCGGCATCCGCTACGCGCCCATGGTGATGCGGATGATGGGCCCGGCCCGGGTGAACCGGATGCGGGCCAGGATCGACAACGCCGGTCACCCGTACGGCCTGACGGTCGAGCGGTACGCGGCCCGCCGCGCGGTCTACGGCGCCCTCGGCCTGATCGGCGGCGTGGTTCTGGTCGCCAAGAGCAGCTGGCTGCTGGCGGTGCTGGTGATCGCCTTCGGCTGGGGCTGGGCGGACCTGGGCATATGGATGGCCGTCAGGCGCCGCCGCGACGACATCGAGCGCACCCTGCCCGACTTCCTGGACGTCCTCGCGGTCGTGGTCAGCGCCGGCCTCGGCTTCCGCCAGGCCCTGGAGCGGGTCAACTCCGTCTACCAGGGCCCCTGGTCGGACGAGATCCGGGTCGCCCTGCGCCAGATGGACGTCGGCGTCAGCCGCCGCGACGCCTTCGACCAGCTCCGCAAGCGCAACCGCAGTGAACAGGTCGGCCAGTTCGTCACCGCCCTCCAGCAGGGCGAGGAACTCGGCACCCCCATCGCCCGTACGCTGCTCCAGATCGCCACCGACATGCGCCGTACCGAGGCCCAGAACGCCCGCCGCCGCGCGGCCCGCATGGTCCCGCGCGCCACCGGTGTGATCACCGTCCTGCTGGTGCCGGCCACGATGATCCTGCTGATCTCCGGCACGATCCTCGGCTCGCGCATCCACTTCGGCGATGTCTTCGGCAACGGGTGACGGGGTGATTCCGGTTATTACCCCGATTTCTCTCCCGCCGGACACCGGCGGGCGTCATGCTGGCGTCAGCGGACCCTCACTCGTACGGCGGTTCGACCGGCCACCGTCGCGCGGGAGTTCGACCGGCACCGGCTCAACTGGCTGCGGATGCCCCGGCCTCGGGTGTACCTTTGCATTCGCAACCATATTTGCACCTGCAATTCAATCCGACCCGCTGCGGACCCGACGACACGACCAGCGAGAGGCGGTGCGCCGTGGACCACACTCCCGACACACCACTCACGGCAGCCGCACGCACTAGCCAGGTGACAAAGGATGGGGCGAACAATCATGAACAGGTGGGTAGTCGAGCGGTACAGCCGCTTGGCGGTCTGGATCAGCGACCGCGCGAGCAGGCAAGCCGAGCGCAGGACGGCGGCCGACCGTGGCCAGACCTCGTTCGAGTACCTCGGCATCGCGGTGGTGATCGCGGTGATCATCGGGGTCCTGGCCACGACGGGAATCGGAACCGCCATCGAGAACGCGATCATCAGCGTGATCGGCCGGATCTCGGGCGGAGGCGGCGGCGGGGGCAAGTGAGGCACCCGGCGGCCCCGGGACGGGCGGTCCGGACGGGCGGCCAGCTGCCGGGGCGGGCGTTGCTTCCGGAGCGGTTGCGGACGGCATTACGACGGGACGACGGCCAGACTGTCGGCATCTACATCGTGTCGATCTCGGCGTTGTTCTTCCTGGCCTTCGCCTACTTCGCGGTGGGGCAGGCCGCGGTCAACCGCAACAGCGCGCAGACCGCCGCGGACGCCGCCGCACTGGCAGCAGCGCGGGCCGAACGTGACCACATCAAGGACGACCTGCTCGCCGCGCTCAATGCCGGCGACCTGACCGAGTTGCAGCACCTGCTCACGCTGATCGGCCAGGACGACGGCGGCGCCGCGCAGACGGCGGCGAGCAACTACGCGGCCGCCAACGGCGCCACGCTCCAGGGCTCCGTCCAGGTGAACGGGAATTCCTTCACCGTCCAGGTGCAGGCCAACGATTCGGTCGGGCGCTCCGTGGTGCACGGGACCGAGGACATCCATTCCGTGGCCACAGCAACCGCCGTGGTGGAGCCGCGGTGCGGCGGCGGGGTGGCGAAGGACGGCGCACACGGCCTCGACATCACCTGCGACGACGGTTCCCTGACGCTCGACCCCACCGCGCCCGGCTTCACCCTGCAACTGTCCGACTTCTACGCCGTCCACCTGACGAACTGACGGGCGGGCCGAACCGATGAGGGAACGGGGAACGATGCGACGCACAGTGACGACTCTGGCGGCCTGCGCCGCCGCGGCCGTCTTCACGCTGACCGGCTGCGGTGGCGGCAGCGGCGGGGGAAGCGGTGGCACCGACAAGGCCGGCGCCACCCCGTCTGCACCCGCCGGCAGTTCCGCACCGGCCGCGACCGACACCGCCGGCGCCACGCCGTCCGCCACCCCGACCCAGGTCCTCGCCCAGATCAAGGGCGACAGCGGCATGGAGGTGGTGATCAACTCCGCCGTACGTGACTCCGGCGGTTTCGTGACCGTGCAGGGCACCCTGACCAACCAGGGCGACCAGCCGTTCACCGCGTCCTATTGGCGTGGCACCGAAATGGCCCTGGTGCCCTCCGGGCCGTCCGTCGCCGGCGCGGTGCTGGTCGACGAGGCCGGCAAGAAGCGCTACTACGTGCTGCGCGATACGGACGGCACCTGCCTGTGCACGACCGGCCTGCTCCTGATCCAGCCCCAGGAGTCCCGCCCCTTCTTCGCCCAGTTCCCGGCCCCCCCGGCCGGCACCACACAAGTGGACTTCGAGCTCCCCACCATGCCCCCCGCCAAGATCACCATCTCCCAGGGGTGAGCGCGAGGTGAACCCACAGCACACTGAGCCGCCCGAGAGCGGCAGCGAGCAGCCCGCCTCGCGGCCGGGGCGCCGGCGCCCCCTTCGCCCCTCCCGCCGCGCGGCCGTCACTGTGCCGGCCGCGCTCGTGCTGGTGCTGGCCGCCGCCACGGCGGCCGGGGGGCCGGCGGTCGCGGACGGCGCGCCGGGGCCCTCGCCGACCGTGGACACGCCCAGCGCGCCGGTCTCGGTGAACCCGACCGCACCTGGCTTGAAACTGCCCCCCGGGGCCACGCTGGCCCCGCCCAAGGTGCTCGACATCGTCTCGGTCTCCGACGAGAGCTCGGTGGCCGCCAGCCAGCCAGAGCAGCGGCAGGAGACGTCGAACTCGACGGTCACCTACGCGCTCCAGGCCGAGGTGCTGTTCGGCAAGGACAGCGCGGTACTGGCACCGGCCGCGGGCGGCCGGATCAGGGCGATCGCGGCCGACATCAACGCGCGACACGTGACGTCACCCATCCGTGTCTTCGGGTTCACCGACGATTTGGGCAGCAGCGAACACGGTCTGGTGCTGTCCAAGCAGCGCGCCCAGGCGGTGTACGCCATCCTGGCGGAGGAACTGGGAAGGCTTGGTGACGCATCCCACACATTCCAGGTCCGGGGCTACGGCGAGGACTACCCAATCGCGGACAATTCCACCGAATCCGGCCGCCGTCAGAACCGCCGGGTCGAGATCACTTTTACGCCACCTGCCGCGTAACGTACTGAGCAGCCGCTCAGACGCGGTACGGTGTAACTCCCCCCCTCGGGCCGGTTCGCTCTCCCCCCCTGCGAGCCGGCCCGTTTTCTTTTCCCCGGGCGTCGTAGATTGCCGACATGCGGAGCAAAGCGGTACGTATCGGGGCATTCGTCGCGGGGCTCGTGGCCGCCGCGGGGTGCTCGGTCGGCCAGGGCTCGCCCGACGGGTGGCGGTACATGACCACGGGCGCGGTCGAGGTCGCCCACCCGAAGACCTGGCGGGAGACCCGGGACGGGGCGGTGCTGCACGGCAGGCACGGGCGGACCGACGCGGCCTTCTCCGTGACCGCGGGCGGCGGGGCCGGCAACGCCGAGACGGTGCCGGCGGGCGGGAACCCCAAGACCGCCGCGCGCAAGGCCGAGGTCCTGGACCAGCCCGCCGGTGTCCCCGCCCCCGGCTACGTCCGCCGCGAGGCCCTGCGCATCGACGGCCGCCCGTCCCAGATCCTCAGCTACGCCCAGCCCGCCGCCGACGGCCGCCCGGCCGGCCACATCGAGGTCCGCACCACCGACCCCCACGGCCACCCGGTCCTCATCCGCGCCTGGGCCGTCGACGGCACCGCCGACGATCCCTCCCTGCTCCGCGAAATCGTCAACAGCATCCAATTCGCCCCGCAGCGGTAGGGACGGCTACCCCTCCGGCCCACCCATCGTCAGGACCGCCTCCAGGCGGACCCCCTTGGCGACGCCCCACCCCGCGAGAGCGCCCGCCTCCGCTTCGAGGACATGCCGGGCGCGCAGGCGCGGGCGGCCGATCCGGCCGGGCGGCATCGTGCGGACGGCCAGGACCCGCAGCCGCCGGTCGAGGTAGGCGACGTCGATCGGGAAGCGCATCCCGATGGTGTGCACGCTGGAGGCAGGGGTGAGCAGCAGGGCGCCGGTGAAGCCGTCGCGCCCCAAAAGCCCCCGCGTACGGGCCCGATAGGACGCCGCGACCCGCAGCGGCACCTCCGCCCGCGGCGCCCGCAGCGTCCCGTCCCCGTCCCGCCACCGCCGGCCCATACGCCCTGCCCTCCCGATCGTGCCTGCCACGTCCCGTCCGGCCCGTAGCGCCCGAAGGAACGCCCGACTCCAGAGGCGGGACCCGACCGGCGCCGGCCCATACGCCCTGCCCTCCCGATCGTGCCTGCCACATCCCGTCCGGCCCGTAGCGCCCGAAGGAACGCCCGACCCCAGAGGCGGGACCCGACCGGCGGCGGCCCATACGCCCTGCCCTCCCCGGACGGTGCCTGCCCGTCCCGCCCGTCCCGCGCCGCCCGGGGGAGCCGGATTCCACGGGCAAGCCCCGACCGCCGCCGGTCCTGCTCTTCGGCCACGATCCGCGTGTACGGTCGGCCGGTGCATGTCTATCTGATCGCGGGCGCCGCCGTATGGGGTTTCGCGGCGGGGCTGCTCCTGGTGCCGCGGGCCGCCTACCGGCTGGCCGTTCCCCCGGAGGAGCCGTGGGCCGCGGCGTGCCCGGCCGGTCATCCGATACGGGGCTGGCTCGGCCCCTCGCGCTGCCCGGCGTGCACGCAGGCACCCCCCGCGTACGACGCCTGGTACGCCCCCACCCGGGCCACCGCGCTCGCCGCCGCCCTGGCGTCGGGCGCGCTCGCGTACGAGGTGGGCCCGCACCCCGAGCTGGCGGTCTGGCTGCTGCTGGTCCCCGTCGGCATCGTTCTCGCCCGGGTCGACCTGGTCGAATTCCGCCTGCCCGACGTCCTCACGCTGCCCGCCCTGGTCGGCACCGCCGCCCTTCTGGGCCTGGCCGCCCTTCTCCCGGCCCACCACGGCTCCTGGCCCCGCGCCCTCCTGGTCGCCCTGGCCACCGGCGCCTTCTACCTGGTCCTGCACCTCTTCAACCCGGCCGGCCTCGGCCTGGGCGACGTCAAGCTCGCCCCCACCCTCGGCCTCGCCCTTGGTTGGTACGGCTGGCCCGCCGCCTTTCTCGGCACCTTCGCCGCCCTCGCCCTCGGCGCTCTGGCCGGCCTCGCCCTCCTTCTCACCGGCCGCTCCACCCGCACCACCCCCTACCCCTTCGGCCCCTTCCTCCTCCTCGGCGCCCTCACGGCTCTCCTCCACGCGGCGCGTACCTGACCCGCAAGGCCGCACCAAATCAAGCCCGCGCGGCGTTTGAGCGCAAGGGGACGAACGGCCCGAGCGGAATCCGCAAGTCACCCGAGCCGCACAAAATCAAGCCCGTCCGGCGATTGAGGACAAAAGCCGAGGCCGGAAGGAACGGACCCCCAACCGCGGAGTCCCGCCCTCCCGGCCCCGACCCGGAATCAGGCCTCGCTACTGACCGACCAGAGGTTGACCCCTTCGGGCTCAACGGCGTGACGATCGATCTCCGCCAGCTCCTCCTCCGTGAGCGGCGCGGCCCCCACCGCGGCGACGTTCGCCTCGAGCTGGGCCACCGAGGAAGCCCCGATCAGCGCGGAGGTCACGCGCTGATCGCGCAGCACCCAGGACAGGGCGAGCTGCGCCAGGGACTGGCCGCGCGAGCGGGCGACCTCGTTGAGGGCGCGCAGCCGGGCGATCGTCTCGTCGTTGACCAGGGCCGGGTCCAGGGACTTGCCCTGCGCGGCCCGCGAGTCGGACGGGACACCGTTGAGGTAGCGGTCCGTCAGCAGGCCCTGGGCCAGCGGCACGAAGCCGATGCAGCCCATGCCCTCCTCGGCCAGGACGTCGAGCAGACCCTCGTCCTCGATCCACCGGTTGATCATGGAGTACGAGGGCTGGTGGATGAGCGCGGGCACCCCCATCTCGCGCAGGATGCGCGCGGCCTCGCGGGTGCGGTCCGGCCCGTAGGAGGAGATGCCGACGTAGAGCGCCTTGCCCTGCTGGACCGCGGACGCGAGCGCGCCCATGGTCTCCTCCAGCGGCGTCTCCGGGTCGAAGCGGTGCGAGTAGAAGATGTCGACGTAGTCCAGGCCCATCCGGGACAGCGACTGGTCGAGGCTGGCCAGCAGGTACTTGCGGGAGCCCCATTCGCCGTACGGGCCCGGCCACATGTCGTACCCGGCCTTGGTGGAGATGACCAGTTCATCCCGATATGCCCGGAAATCCTGGGCGAAGAGCGTGCCGAAGTTGGCCTCCGCGGCGCCGTACGGCGGGCCGTAGTTGTTGGCCAGGTCGAAGTGCGTGACGCCGAGGTCGAACGCGCGGCGCAGGATGGCCCGCTGCGAGTCCAGGGTGCGGTCGTCGCCGAAGTTGTGCCACAGACCGAGCGAGACGGCCGGGAGCTTGAGGCCGGAGCGGCCGGTGCGGCGGTACTCCATCGAGTCGTAGCGCTCGTCGGAGGCGCGGTAAAGGGTACGGATGTTCACAGACCTTGCTTATCACGCGCGCTTGAACCGGTTACGGACCGGCCGCCGCCGCCCCCCGTTCTCCCGGTTCGTCCATGCGGCCGATTCCGCAGTAGTGTGGCCGCCGGGCGCCGAGCCGAGGAGGGGCTGGTAGGCGATGAATCTGCGCGACCTGGTGTACGGGCTGTACTCCCGCAGGGTGGAACGCAGACTCGACGTGGACCGGGCCCCCAAGCACATCGGCGTGATCCTCGACGGCAACCGGCGCTGGGCCAAGGCGGCCGGCGGCACCACCGTGCAGGGCCACCGGGCCGGGGCCGACAAGATCGCCGAGATGCTGGGCTGGTGCGAGGAGACCGGCGTCGAGGTCGTCACCCTGTGGCTGCTGTCCACCGACAACCTGGACCGGCCGGCCGAGGAACTCGTCCCGCTGCTGGGCATCATCGAGGACGCGGTCACCGAGCTGGCCGCGACCGGCCGCTGGCGGGTGCACCACGTGGGCACCATGGACATGCTGCCCGGCCAGACCCAGCGGGTGCTCAAGGAGGCCGAGCAGGCCACCGTCGGCGTCACCGGCATCCTGGTCAACGTGGCGGTCGGCTACGGCGGCCGGCAGGAGATCGCCGACGCCGTGCGGTCGCTGCTGCACGAGCACGCCGGCCGCGGCACCTCGATCGAGGACCTGGCCGAGATCCTGGACGTCGAGCACATCGCCGAGCACCTCTACACCCGCGGCCAGCCCGACCCGGATCTGGTGATCCGCACCTCCGGCGAGCAGCGGCTGTCCGGGTTCATGCTCTGGCAGAGCGCGCACTCCGAGTACTACTTCTGCGAGGTCTTCTGGCCCGCCTTCCGCAAGGTGGACTTCCTGCGGGCGCTGCGGGACTACGCCGCCCGGCACCGGCGTTACGGCGCGTGACCGCGCGGTAGCACGGACAAAAAGGTCTCGCAACCTTCCTGCCTGCGGAGTTACGGTGGGCCAGGCCCGCACCGAAACCGCGGTGAGCAGTCGGTGAGCACCCGATGACCGTCGGATGACTGTCATATGCATTCGCATGGGTGCGGGATTTCCAGGGCATATCACTGGCAGACCGGCAGCCGGCCACGGCTGTCGGCCCCGCAGACTCACCTCACCCGAGGGGGTTCGTCCACACGTGGTGACCAGCAAAAATCGCCGTGATCACGACCGGCGTACGTACGTACTCGACACCAGCGTGCTGCTCGCCGACCCGAACGCCGTCACCCGCTTCGAGGAGCACGAGGTCGTGCTCCCGGTCGTCGTGGTCACGGAGTTGGAGGCCAAGCGCCACCACCCCGAACTGGGCTACTTCGCCCGCCAGGCCCTCCGGCTGCTCGACGAGCTCCGGATCCGGCACGGCCGGCTCGACGCGCCCATCCCGCTCGGGGACCTCGGCGGCACGCTCCGGGTGGAACTCAACCACTCGGACCCGGCCCTGCTGCCGGCGGGCTTCCGGCTCGGCGACAACGACTCGCGGATCCTGGCCGTCGCCAGGAACCTGCAGGCCGAGGGGTACGACGTCACGGTCGTATCCAAGGACCTGCCGCTGCGGGTGAAGGCGTCCTCGGTCGGCCTGCTCGCCGAGGAGTACCGGGCGGAACTGGCCATCACCTCGGGCTGGACGGGCATGGCGGACCTGCTGGTCTCCGCCGAGGACGTGGACACGCTGTTCGCCGAGGACGTGGTGGACCTGCCCGAGGCCCGCGAACTCCCGGTGCACACCGGCCTGGTGCTCCAGTCCGAGCGCGGCAAGGCGCTGGGCCGGGTCACCGCCGACGGCCGGGTGCGGCTGGTGCGCGGCGACCGCGAGGCGTTCGGCATCCACGGCCGCAGCGCCGAACAGCGCGTCGCCCTGGACCTGTTGCTCGACCCGGACGTCGGCATCGTCTCCATGGGCGGCCGCGCGGGCACGGGCAAGTCCGCGCTCGCGCTGTGCGCGGGCCTGGAGGCCGTCCTGGAGCGCCGCCAGCACCGCAAGGTGATGGTCTTCCGGCCGCTGTACGCGGTCGGCGGCCAGGAACTCGGCTACCTGCCGGGCACCGAGGCGGAGAAGATGAGCCCGTGGGCGCAGGCCGTCTTCGACACGCTGTCCGCGGTGACCACCAAGGAGGTCATCGAGGAAGTGGTGGCCCGCGGCATGCTCGAGGTGCTGCCGCTGACCCACATCCGCGGCCGTTCGCTGCACGACGCCTTCGTGATCGTCGACGAGGCCCAGTCGCTGGAGCGCAACGTCCTGCTGACCGTGCTGTCCCGCATCGGCGCCGGCTCCCGGGTGGTGCTCACCCACGACGTGGCCCAGCGCGACAACCTGCGGGTGGGGCGGTACGACGGAGTGGTCGCGGTGGTCGAGAAGCTGAAAGGCCATCCGCTGTTCGCCCACGTGACGCTCACCCGTTCCGAGCGGTCCCCGATCGCCGCGCTCGTCACGGAGATGCTGGAGGACGGTGTGGGCTGAACGAGGGCCCGCCGCGGGGTGACTGTTGGGTAGTCTGCCCCCTCCTCGTATGATTTGAGTACCCGGAAAAACGCCGAAAAGCTGCTGCGTCCTGCCAAGAGGGCGCAGCAGCTTAGCGTTTCCGGCTCCGGGTCGCAGGTATTTGCCTTCGTCCGCAGCATGTGAACTTTGCCACTCAACCGGAAATTGCCGCGACGCGTCTGCGTACGGCAGGGTGTGGGGCTGTCAGGCCCCGCTCATGGCACTCCCGTGTCCCTTGTGGACCCGGGTTCGGCTTCACCACACAAGTACACAGCGACGCCATGAGCCGCCCGAGCATCACGCGGACCCCGCGAGGGACTTCGCACCGGGCCAGTACCCCCGTGACCGACCGGCCCGTACGGCGGACCGGTCCTTGGGGTCAGTGCCAGGGGCACGATTGCGTCCGTGCGGTCACCGAGCGGGCGCTTCCGGAAGGAAACCGTGTGAGCCGGATCTCGGTCCGGGGACTCGCAGTGGCTTCGGCCACCGCGGTCACCACTGTGGGCGCCGTCGTAGGCGTCGCGTCGGGTGCGGAAAAGGGCGGCACGAGCGAGCCCGTCGAAGCGGCCGGCACGACCACCCTCCTCGCGGAAATCCCCGAGGGACAGCAGGTTCAGCAGGCATCGCTGACCGAGCAGGTACAGGCTCAGTCCGACGCCGCTGACGCGACGGCCCGGCAGAATGCCGAGCAGGCCGCCCGTATGCAGGCAGCCAAGGACGCCGCTGCCAAGAAGAAGGCGGCGGACGAGGCGGCTGCCAAGGCCGCCGCGGAGGCGAAGGCCAAGGCACTGGCCGCCAGCACCGGCGACCCGTCGGCCAGCTTCGCCGTCCAGGCGTCCTACAGCATCTCGCAGGTCCAGGCGATGGCCCAGCAGATCGTCGGCTCCGGCCAGTTCACCTGCTTCTCCAACATCGTGACGCGCGAGAGCGGCTGGAACTACACGGCCACCAACGCGGCTTCCGGCGCCTACGGACTGGTCCAGGCACTGCCCGGCTCCAAGATGTCCTCGGTCGGGGCCGACTGGCGCACCAATCCGGCCACCCAGATAAAGTGGGGCCTGAACTACATGAACAGCCGGTACGGCAGCCCCTGCGGCGCCTGGTCGTTCTGGCAGGCCAACCACTACTACTAGGCCGATCCACAGGCCGGGTGCCCTGCCCTCGGCCTGAGCAACCCTCGCCCCGGGTAACGTCGTCTCTCACAGCAGTGCCACAGGCGGCCGAAGGGGACAGGGGAGCGGGGAATGCCGGACAAGCGTCACTGGAGCGCCGCGCTCGCCGCCGGACTGGCCAATCTGGCCGGACGGCTGGAGGAACGGCACGCCAGGATCACCGCGCGGGACGCCGAGGAGCGCGAGCCGCACCTCGACCCGGCACCATCCGCAGCCGCATCGGCGGTCGCCGCACCGGTACCCGTACCGGAGGCGACCGCCGAGCCCGTTCCGGCACCAGCAACTCCGGACTCCCCGCGCGCCAAGGACAACGCTCGCACCAAGGACAACGCCGCCGCCGACCCGGCCGCCGAGGCCCCGGTCGACGCCGGCCCGTTCACCGCCCCGCCCAGGGTCTCGCTGCCCGCCCAGCGCACCGGACCGGTCACCGACCCGGTGTCCGTGGTCCCGTGGAGCATGCGCGTCGCCGCCGAGATCGGCTGGCGGCTGCTGATCCTGGCCGGCACCGTCTGGGTGCTGATGCGGGTGATCGGCGCGATCCGGCTGGTGGTCCTGTCCTTCGCCGCCGCGCTGCTCATCACCGCCCTGCTCCAGCCGTTCGTGGCCCGGCTCAAACGGTCCGGGGTTCCGGCCGGGCTGGCCACCGCGATCGTCTGCATCAGCGGCTTCGTCATCATCGGCCTGGTCGGCTGGTTCGTTGTCTGGCAGGTCATGGACAACGTCGACAACCTGTCCAGCAGCCTCCAGGACGGTATCGCCGAGGGCAAGAAGTGGCTGCTCAACAGCCCCTTCCACGTGACCGAGGACCAGATCAACCAGGTCGCCAACAACCTCAGCAACGCGCTGAGTCACAACACCAAGCAGCTCACCGACGCCGGGCTGCAGGGCGTCACCTTCCTCGTCGACTTCATCACCGGCATGCTGCTGACGATGTTCAGCACGCTGTTCCTGCTCTACGACGGCCCCAACATCTGGAACTGGGTGCTGCGGCTGTTCCCCGAGAACGCCCGCGAGGGGCTGGGCGGCGCAGGCCCCCGCGCCTGGAACACCCTCACCCACTACGTGCGCGGCACGGTCCTGGTCGCCCTCATCGACGCCATCTGCATCGGCATCGGCATCTTCTTCCTCGGCGTCCCCATGGCGGTGCCGCTCGCCGTCCTGATCTTCCTGTGCTCCTTCGTGCCCCTCGTCGGCGCGGTGACCTCCGGTGCCATAGCGGTCGTCGTCGCCCTGGTCACCGAGGGCCCGGTCAGCGCCCTCATGGTCCTCGGCGTCGTCCTCGCGGTCCAGCAGATCGAGGGCCACATCCTCCAGCCCTTCATCCTCGGCCGCGCGGTCCGTGTCCACCCCCTCGCGGTCGTCCTCTCCGTCGCCGCGGGTTCGCTCGTCGCGGGCATCGGCGGCGCGGTGACCGCCGTCCCCCTGGTGGCCGTCGGCAACACGGTCGTCTCCTACCTGCGGGCCTACTCCAAGCAACTCGCCGCCGCGAGGGCTGCCGAGGAGATCTACGGTGCCCAAGCGGTCGAACCGCCGGCGGAGCCGGCACCCCAGGGGCGCGAGGCTGAGTCTGATGTGCGGCTGGCGCCGCGTGAGCGCGAGCAACCGACCACGACCGACGACCCGGAGACGGCAGCAACTGCCCCTCCGGGTCGGTAGCAAGGGAAGAGCTACTCCGTCCGCAAACCGTCCGCCCGCATCAACCTCCACAGAGGCGGAAGGCTGAGCAAGGTCACCCCGAGAACCACGGCGGAGCCGATCGCCGACATGCCGAGGACGCTGCCCCAGTCCACGTGGAAGGGGCGTCCGGCGAGGGCGAGAAGCGCGCCGCCGAGGCCGAGGCCGCCGGCGCAGGCGAGGACGAGGCCGAGGAACACGGGAAGCGCGGTCTGCCAGAGCACGGACCAGGCGAGGACCGTCCGCTTCGTGCCGAAGGCCACCAGGACGGCCAGCAGTTTCCTGCGGTCCCGCAACTGCTCCAGCATGGTGACCAGGAGGCTCGCCCCGATGAGGGCCATCACCAGTGCCGCGCCGGCGAACAGGCCGCTGCGCAACTGGACGTAGCTGCGCTTGGTGACCGTGATGCTGATGGGCGCCACCCGGGTGCCGACGCCCAGGCGCGCGGCGGTGTTGCGCAGGTACTCGACGGCGTCGGGCCTGCCCGGGGCGAGGCGGACCGCGACCTGGACGGTCGGCTCGGTCAGGGCGCGGACGTCGATCGCCTGCGGGGTGACGAGCAGGCCCCGGAAGCGGTTGCCGAAGAAGTCGGCGCGGGTGGTCGCCGGGCGGACGCCGGCCGGGACGGTCCACGGCCGGGGTTGGCCGGTGTACGTGTCGCCCTCCGGCAGGTTGAGGTCGAGCCGCGTGCCCGCCCGGGCGTAGGAGGGCATGGCCGGCCCCTCGCCCCCGGGCATCGGGACGGCGTAGACGCCGCCGGGAGCGCAGGAGCCGATGGTGGCCAGCTGGGTCAGGATCGAGCAGTCGGCGACCGCGAGCGGCACGTAGAGGGCGTTCTCGGGGGAGCGCCGGGCGTCCGCCCCGGTGGCGTCGGCGGTGATCCAGCCGTACGACCGGGTGACCCCGGTGGTGTGCGCGACTGCCTCGGTGACGGTTCGTGCCCGGCCGCCGTCGGCGATGTCGGCCGAGACCATCGTCTGGGCGCGGGCGGGGTCGGCGCCGGTGTCGTGGACGAAGTCGTCGCCCACCCCGGCGAACAGCATCTGCAGGGCGATCGCCCCGGCCACCGCGACGGTGACGCCGCTGACCAGGCGGGCCGAGGCGTTGCTGCTCAGCTGGAGCCTGCGGGTGGCGAGCTGCCAGGCGACCGGGCCGCCGCGCAGCCGGCCCACCACGGTCTCCACCAGCCACGGGAGCAGCGCGGTCACCCCGCACAGCAGCAGCACCGTGCCGGCCGCGATCTGGTAGGTGCTCACGTTTCCCGGGCCGCTTCCCGAGGTGCCGACCGTGCCGAACAGCGGGGCCAGCAGCAGCAGGCCGAGCGCCGGGACCGTCAGCCGCCACCACAGGGCGCGGCGGCGTACGGCGCTCTGCCGTACCACGCCGAGCGGTTCGACCACCGTGCCGCGCAGGGTCAGCATGGTCACCGCCACCGCGGCGGCCGGCACCGCCAGCACCACCAGCACGGTCAGCGCGGCGCCGGGCCGGATGTCGGCGGGATAGGCGGAGATGCCGTGGATGGTGACGTGCGCCGCGAGCTGACGGCCGGCCAGGAAGAACAGCGCGCCGAGCAGCAGGCCGCCCAGCGCCCCGGCCAGCGCCTCGCCGGCCGCGATGCGCCGGGTCGCCGCGATGTCGGCGCCGACCAGCCGCAGTGCGGCCAGCCGGGCGTCGCGCCGCTCGCCGCCCAGGCGTACCGCGGTGCCGATGAACACCGCGACCGGCAGCAGCAGGACGACCAGCATGGTCACCAGCAGCAGCTGGAAGGTGGGGCCCAGCATCTCCGGGCCGTTCGTGTTCCGGAAGGCGTCCACCCGCTGGGCGTTGCCCCGGCCATGGGCGTCGCGGGCCACCAACTGGTCGCTGCCCGCGTAGTAGTACAGCTCGGCCGGGCCCGCCAGCCCGGCGTGCAAGATGGTGCCGGTGATCCTGTACGGCAGGCGGGCCCGCAGCAGCGGCGAGGCCGCCAGCAGCTTCTTCAGCGCGGGGGAGACCACCATCTGCCCGGGCGCGGGCACCGCCCGGGTGCCCGGCGGGTGCGGGGCCTGCGCCCCCTCGGCGAGCAGCAGCACCCCCGCGATGTCCTTGCCGTGGTACGTGGTGGAGCCGTCGGCGGCCAGCAGCGTACGGCTGGTGGCCGCGGTCACAGGCGCGCCGAGGAAGACGTCGCGGGCCTCCTCCCGATCCTGCCGGGTGTTCAGCATGGCCGGAACCGCCGCGGCCAGCAGCAGCAGCGCGACGCCGAGCCCGACCCCGACGGCCGTGAGGACCGTCCGGATCCAGCCCTCGCGCCCGCCCCCGGCCGCGAACCGCGCCCCCAGCGACAGGTCCCGGCCCCAGGCCCGCACCCCGGTTGACGGCCGGGCGGCCTCGCGGGTGTGACCGCCGTGGACGCCGGGGTCGCTCTGGCCGCCGCGGCCCGCGTGTCCGCCGTGTCCCGCGCGATCGCCGCTGTCGTCGTGACCGCCACGGCCCCCGTACCCCCCGCGGCCACCCCCCGAGCCGCCCCCGGGCTCGTGTTCCGCCCTCATGACGCGTTCGCCATGTCGCGCGTCTTCCCGTCCCGCACGACGATTTCCCGGTCGGAGTAGGCGGCGACCCGGGCCTCGTGGGTGACCAGGACGACCGCGGCGCCGGTGTCGCGGGCCGCGTCGGTCAGCAGGCGCATCACGCGCTCGCCGTTCAGGGAGTCCAGGGCGCCGGTCGGTTCGTCGGCGAAGATCACCCGGGGGCCGCCGACCAGCGCGCGGGCCACGGCGACACGCTGGCCCTGGCCGCCGGAGATGTCGCCGGGGCGCTGGCCGGCCACGTCGGCGACCTCCAGGCGGTCCAGCCACGCGGCGGCCTCGGCCTCGGCGGCGCGGCGGCGGGTGCCGGCCAGCCGCAGGGGTATCGCCACGTTCTCCAGGCAGGTCAGTTCCGGCACCAGGCGGCCGAACTGGAAGACGAAGCCGAACTCGGTGCGGCGCAGGGCGCTGCGTTCGGCGTCGGACATCGCCGCCAGGTCCCGGCCGCGGTAGCGGACCTGGCCGCCGTCGACCGGGACGATCCCGGCCAGGCAGTGCAGGAGGGTGGACTTCCCCGAGCCGGACGGGCCCATCACGGCCACCACTTCGCCGGGCCGTATGCGCAGGTTCGCGCCGTCGAGGGCGGCGGTGTGGCCGTACGTCTTGCGCACGCCGGTGCCGACCAGCAGGTCGGTGTCGGTGGCCTCGTTCACGCGGTCACCTCCGCGGCGAGCTCGTCCAGCCGGGCCGCGGTCAGTTCCAGCCAGCGCAGGTCCGCCTCCAGGTGGAACAGCGCGTGGTCGCAGATGAGTTGGTCGGCCAAGTCGCCACCGGCCTTGCGCCGGGTCAGCTCGCGCATCAGCCGCAGGTGTTCGGCGCGCTGGGTGTCCAGCAGCTCGGCCGCCGAACGGCCGGTGAGCAGGGCGAGTACCACCTTGGTGTAAAGGGTGGTCTGGAGATACGGCTCGGGCTTCTCCGCCTGCGCGAGCCAGCTCTCGACGTCGGTGACGCCGGCCTCGGTGATGGCGTACCGCTTGCGTTCCGGGCCGCCGCCGGGCTCGATGCCCTCCACCTCGACCAGGCCGTTCTTCAGCAGCCTGGCCATCGTGGCGTAGACCTGGCCGTAGGCGAGCGGCCGGTCGTGTCCGAAGCGTTCGTCGAAGGCGCGCTTGAGGTCGTAACCGTGGCGCGGCCCGGACTCCAGAAGTCCGAGCAGGGTGTGGCCGATTGACATGCCGAGGACACTACACCATGGGTATACACCGCGTGTATACGCGCAGCGGGGAGTGCCCGCGAACCCGCACAGCACCCCGCACAGGTCCTCCCGGGGCCGGACATGCAGCCCCGGGGGACGGGACAACCTCACGTGCCCCGGGGCTGCGCCTGTCGGGCCGGGCGCGGCGGCCCGGTTCCGCTCAGCGGGGCGAGACGGCCTCGGCGATCCGGTCGCCGATCTTGGCGTCGATCAGCCGCCAGTACTCCAGCGCCCGCTCCAGCACCGGCGTGCTCACGCCCTGCATGAGGTGCCCGGCCACGTTGGAGACCAGCCGGTCGCGGGCCGCGTCGTCCAGCACCTCGCGCACCATCGTGCCCGGCTGGCCGAAGTCGTCGTCCTCGCGGTGCATGGTGTACGCCTCGCGGACCATCTCACCGGCGGTCTGCCAGCCGGTGATGTCCCCGTAGGCCTGCGGAGAGGCGGCCGGGCCGCCGTAGGAGTTCGGCGCGTACGGCGCCCCCACCCGGTTCGGCTCGTACCGCATCGGGCCGTCCTTGGCGTAGGAGTGCACCGGCACGTGCGGGCGGTTCGGCGGGAGCTGGGCGTAGTTGGGGCCGATCCGGTAGCGGTGCGTGTCCGGGTACGAGAACAGCCGCCCCAGCAGCATCTTGTCCGGCGACGGGCCGATGCCGGGCACCATGTTGGCCGGCTCGAACGCGGCCTGCTCGATGTGGACGAAGTAGTCCTCGGGGTTGGTGTCCAGCGTCATCCGGCCGACCTCGATCAGCGGGTAGTCGCCGTGCGGCCACACCTTGGTCAGGTCGAACGGGTTGAACCGGTAGTCCGCCGCGTCCTCGAACGGCATGATCTGCACCCACAGCGTCCACGACGGGTGGTCGCCGCGGTCGATCGCCTGCCACAGGTCCTGCCGGTGCGCGTCCGGGTTCTGCCCGGCCGTCTCGTCGGCCTGTTCCTGGGTCAGGTAGTCGATGCCCTGGTCGGTCTTGAAGTGGTACTTCACCCAGAACCTGGTGCCGGCGCCGTTGATCCACATGTACGTGTGCGAGCCGTAGCCGTTCATGTTCCGGTACGTGCGGGGGATCCCGCGGTCGCCCATCAGCCAGGTGACCTGGTGGGCCGACTCGGGGGAGAGGGTCCAGAAGTCCCACTGCATGTCGTTGTCGCGCAGGCCGTTGTCCGGGCGGCGCTTCTGGCTGCGGATGAAGTCCTGGAACTTGATGGTGTCCCGCACGAAGAAGACCGGGGTGTTGTTGCCGACCAGGTCGTAGTTGCCGTGCTCGGTGTAGAACTTCAGCGCGAAGCCGCGCGGGTCGCGCCAGGTGTCCGGGCTGCCCTGCTCGCCGGCCACGGTGGAGAAGCGGGCCAGCATCCGGGTGCTGCGACCGGGCTGGAACATGTCGGCCTTGGTGAAGTCGCTGACGTCGTTGGTCACCTCGAAGCGGCCGTACGCGCCGCTGCCCTTGGCGTGCACCACCCGCTCGGGGACCCGCTCCCGGTTGAACTGGGCCATCTTCTCGATCAGATAGTGGTCCTGGAGCAGGATCGGGCCGTCCGGGCCCACGGTCAGCGAGTGCTCGTCGCTCTCCACGGGGATTCCGGCGTTGTTCGTGGTGTGCTGGAAGTTCGGTGTGCTCATCGGGTGGGTCCTCCCGTCCGGCGGTGCGCCGGGCACGTTGCGATGTCGCGTCGGGATGGCTGCTACCCACACTCGCACCGGACTCACGGCCCGGCATCCGCGGAACCACCCGCCTGCGCCCCCGCCCTCGCCCACCCGGGTGGTGACACGGGACGGCCCGCACACACCGTGTGCGGGCCGTCCCGGGAAACGATTCCGGTCGATTACAGCGGCAGCTCGAACCAGACGACCTTGCCCGCGCCCAGCCGGGTGGCGCCCCAGCGCTGAGCCATGCGGTTGACCAGATACAGCCCGCGGCCGCCCTCCTCCTCGGGCGCCGCATGGCGCATCCGGGGCAGCAGGGGCGCGTCGTCACCGACCTCGCAGCGCAGCACGTCGGTGCGCAGCAGCCGCAGGGTGATGGGCCGCTCGGCGTACCGCACCGCGTTGGTGACGATCTCGCTGACCAGCAGTTCGGCCGCGTCGAGCTGGTCCTCCAGGTCCCAGCGGCGCAGCGCCTGCCGGACCAGGCGGCGGGCCCGGCCGGCGGTCTGCGCCTGCGGCTCCAGGAACCAGTACGCGACGTCGCTCGGCGCGATCCCGTCGAACCGGGCGGCCAGCAGCGCGATGTCGTCGTCCCGGTCGCCGGGGCCGAGGATCTCCAGCACCTCGTCGCACAGCGGCTCCAGCGGCGGCGGGGAGACCACGCCGGCCGCGTCGTGCAGCCGCTCCCGCAGCAACTCGATGCCGCCCCACACGTCGCGGCTGCGCGATTCCACCAGGCCGTCGGTGTACAGCAGCAGGGTCGCCCCGGCCGGCGCCGGCAGCTCCACCGCCTCGAACGGCACCCCGCCCACGCCGATCGGCGCGCCCGGCGGCACCCGCAGCACCTCCGCGAGACCGTCGGCGTGCAGCAGCACCGGCGGCGGATGACCGGCGTTGGCCACCACCAGGCGGTGCGCGATCGGGTCGTAGACCGCGTACACGCAGGTCGCCATCCGGTCCTGGCCGAGCCGCTGGGCCTGCTCGTCCAGGTGGTAGAGCACTTCCTGCGGCGCCAGGTCCAGGCCCGCCAGGGTCTGCACGGTGGTGCGCAGCTGGCCCATGATCGCCGCCGACGTCATGGAGTGGCCCATCACGTCGCCGACCACCAGCGCCACCCGGCTGCCGGGCAGCGGGATCGCGTCGTACCAGTCGCCGCCGACCCGCGCCGACTCGGCGGCCGGCAGGTAGCGGCTGGCCAACTGCACGCCGGTGGGCTGCGGCAGCGAGTCGGGCAGCATCTCGCGCTGGAGGGCGTCGGCGATGTACGCCTCGCGCCCGTACAGCACCGCCTTGTCCACCCCGAGCGCGGTGTGCGTGGCGAGCTGGGCGGCCACCAGCAGGTCGTCGGTCTCGAACGCCGGGCGGTCGGTGCGGCGCAGCAGCACGGCGGCGCCGATCACCCGCCTCCGGCCGCGCAGCGGCGCCAGCAGCGCGCGCCGCCCGGTCGGCAGCGGGGTCTCCGAACGGCCCAGCAGTTCCGCGATCGCGTCGGCGGCGCGCGGGGAGTCCGCGAACACCGGCCGCACCCCGCGCAGCACCTCCGCCAGCGGCCCGTCCAGCAGCACAGCGATGCTCTCGGCGCCGTATCCGGCCTCCAGCGCGGGCAGTACCGGGCCGACGCCCACCGGCGCGTCCTCGGGCGGGTCCGACGGCCCGTCAAGCCCGCCGTCCGCGCGGCGCAGCCGCAACCGCAGCGGGCCCGACGGCCGTTCGTCGCCCACCGGCAGCGGGTCGCGCAGATACACCAGGATCGCGTCGGCGAAGGCCGGCACCGCCGAGCGGCACAGGCCCAGCAGGATCTCGTCCAGGTCGAGGCCGCGGGCGATCCGCCGGGTGGCGGCCCCCACGTAGCGCAGCCGGTCCGCCTCCGGACCGGTCTGCACGGGCATCGGGATGCGCAACCCCGTGGAGTCCTCGTCCCCCGGGTGCCCGGCCGCAGCCGGCGGGGTGCCGCGCGGCGGCGTGCTCACGAACGACGCCAAGGTCTCGCTCCCCTCTCCCGGTACCCAGCCGGTCCCGTGCGCCGGGATCGGCGGCAGCGCCCCCATGTCGTACGGCTGCCCGTACGGCGGTTCGTACGGCGGTCCGAACGGCTGCTCGGTGTAAGGCGGTGCGTACTGCGGCCCGGACTGCGGCTGCGGCGGGTAGGGAGGCTCCGGTTGGTCCGGACCGCCCTGCTCCGGATCCGCCGGCCCACCCGCCCCGTCGCGTGTGTGCGGTCCACCGTACGGCCCCGGACCCGGTTCGTACGACTCCCCGTACCCGTCCCCGTACGGCTCCTCGTGCGAGCGCGGGCCGCCACCGGGTCCGGCGTGCGGGTGGTTGCCCTCGTGGTCCTCGTGGAGGCCGTGCCCGTCGTCCCCGTCCGGCGGCGGTCCGTCCGTTCGGGCCGTGGGCGCGACGACCGGCGGCCGTTCGCCGGCCGGGTCGCCGCCCGGCCCGGGCGGCTCGTCGGCGGGCACGGTGACTGCGCCGCGCGGGTCCGGGGGCGGCGCGGCGGGAGGGCGGGGCGGTCGTGGAGGGTCGCTGGTCACGCGTGTCGTTCCATCCGTCGGTACGCCGCCGGCCGCAGCGGTCCGGCCGCGCTCGGGCCTGGTCAGGTCAGGCACGTCGGCAGTAGAGGAAGATCTGCTCCTCCGGCGGCACATCGATGGTCGCCGGCGCGTACGCGTAGGAATCCTCCTTGATCACGTCGAATCCCGCGTCCGACACCACATGGTGCAGCTCGTCCCGTAGATAACCGGATACCCGGATTGTGTGACCGATGAACGGAATCATCATGTCGTCCACGTCGGCCTCGACCATGGACAGCGCCAGCAGCCCGCCCGGCCGCAGCAGGTCGCGGATCGCGCCCAGGGCGAACGGGATCTCCGGCCGGGGCAGCATCAGCAGCGAGAAGAAGGCGGTCACCCCGTCGAAACTGCCGGTGGCCAGCGGCCCGCCGTCGACCAGGTCGGCGATGTCGGCCCGGATCAGGTCCGCCTCGGGCACATTGCGCCGGGCCAGGGCCAGCATCCCGGACGACAGGTCCACTCCGGTGACCCGCATCTTCGCCGTCACCAACTGGCGGGCGGTCGGCAGTCCGGTGCCGCAGCCGAGGTCGAGCACCCGCGAGCCGGGCTCCAGGGAGGCCGCCAGCCAGGCGCCGGCCGTGATCTGGCCCTCCTTGTGCGGGAACGCCTCGTCGTACCGGTCGCCGATGGCGTCGAACGCCTCCGCCTGGCCGGTCCGGTCCCGGGCACCAGGAGGCCCGCCCGTGTACTGATGGTCGCCGGTTTCCACTGCTCTGAGCCTCCCTGACTGCTCGGCCGGGCGTAGGCGACGCCACGGCGGAGGCGTCGGCGGATCACGGGTTCATGACGTAGCGTCAAACTCTAGGCCCCAGTGGGCAATCGTGCAGCGTTCCGGGGCACGATCCTACGGTTGCCGGTCAGGGACGCAACAAGGGGCTCGGCCGTACCCGCGGTTACCTCAGACCCCCGGCCGGTCCCAGTCGGCCGGCAGTGCCGGGACCGGCCACGACGGGTCCGGACGCCAGTCCGGCCAGCCGTCCCGGAACGGCGCGTCCCAGGCCGCGATGGCGGCCACCGCCCGCTGCCCGGCCTGCCGCACCCGGGCCGCGAGCTCGGCCGTCATCAGGCCGTCGGCCTGCGCCTGCGCGAATTCGTCCTCGTCCAGCCACTGCCAGCGCCGGTCCGGCGCGACCGAGATGTCCAGGAAGTGATCCTCCGAGTCCACCCCGCCCGACCAGCGACGCAGCGGTTCCTCAAGGTTCACATACCAGTTCTTGAACCGCCAGCCGGGCTCCCAGAACAGCCATACGGACCACGGTTCACCCGGACGGGCGAGTTTGAGTACGCCTGTTCCCCGCCACGGCAGCACCTGCAGCACCCGCGGCTTGACGTACCGGCTGGCCAGCGGCTCGCGGTGGACCGGCGTGCCGTCGGCCAGCACCGGGCGCACACAGGGCGTGCCCGGTGCCGTCCACACCGCCAGCAGTTCCTCGTCGTCGCGCACCACGGTCACCGGCCGGCAGATGTGCACCCGCTGCGTGCCGTTGCCGCGGTAGCGCCACAGCACCTGCTCGCCGGGGGCCCAGAAACCGCCGCGCCGACGGTGCCCGTTCGGTCCGGGCGAACCGGCGGTACCGGGAGATCCGGGAGTTCCGGGAGAGTCGTGACCGTTCGGGATCGAGGTGACGATGTCGGCTGTCATGAACAGAGCTTACGGACCGACTGTTACGGCGGGGTCGCTTACGAGACGGCCGGCCGCGGACGTGCCGGTTACGGCTTGGTCATGCGCAGTACGTCCAGCGCCTCGTCCAACTGCGCCTCGGTGAGCAGGCCGCGCTCGACGTAACCGCCCTCGATCACCACCTGCCGGATGGTCTTGCGCTCGGCCAGCGACCTCTTGGCCACCTTCGCGGCCTCCTCGTAGCCGATCCAGCGGTTCAGCGGGGTGACCACGGACGGCGAGGACTCGGCGTACTCCCGGGCCCGCTCGACGTTCGCGGTGATGCCGTCCACCGTCCGGTCCGCCAGCAGCCGGCTGACATTGGCCAGCAGCCGCACCGACTCCAGGATGTTGCGGGCGATCACCGGCAGCATCACGTTCAGCTCGAAGTTGCCCGCCGCGCCGGCCACGGTGATCGCCGTGTCGTTGCCCGTCACCTGCGCGGCCACCATCAAGGTCGCCTCGGGGATCACCGGGTTGACCTTGCCCGGCATGATCGACGAGCCCGGCTGGAGGTCCGGTAGGGCGATCTCGGCCAGGCCCGTGCGCGGCCCCGAGGACATCCACCGCAGATCGTTGGCGATCTTCGTCAGGCCCACCGCGATGGTCCTGAGCTGCCCCGACGTCTCCACGATCGCGTCCCGCGCGCCCTGCGCCTCGAAGTGGTCACGCGCCTCGGTCAGCGGCAGCCCGGTGGCCCGCGCCACCTCCGCGATCACCGCCTGCGGGAAGCCCTTGGGGGTGTTGATCCCGGTGCCCACCGCGGTCCCGCCCAACGGCAGCTCGGCCAGCCGCGGCAGCGTCCCCTCCAGCCGCTCCACGCCGTAGCGGACCTGCGCCGCGTATCCGCCGAACTCCTGGCCGAGGGTCACCGGGGTGGCGTCCATCAAATGGGTGCGGCCGGACTTCACCACGTCGGCGAACTCCGCCGCCTTCGCCTCCAGCGACTGCGCCAGATGGGTGAGCGCCGGGATCAGGTCCCCGGTCACCGCGGCGGTGGCGGCGATGTGGATGGAGGAGGGGAACACGTCGTTCGACGACTGCGAGGCGTTGACGTGGTCGTTGGGGTGCACGTCGCGGCCCAGCCGCTCGGTGGCCAGGGTCGCGATCACCTCGTTCGTATTCATGTTCGACGAGGTCCCGGAGCCGGTCTGGAAGACGTCGATCGGGAAGTGCTCGTCCCACTTCCCGGCCGCCACCTCCCCGGCCGCCTCCTGGATCGCCTCCGCCACGTCCTTGTCCAGCACCCCCAGCTCGGCGTTCACCTTCGCCGCGGCCGCCTTGATCCGCGCCAGCGCCTCGATGTGCGCCCGCTCGATGCGCTGCCCGGAGATCGGGAAGTTCTCCACCGCCCGCTGCGTCTGGGCCCGCCACTTCGCGGTGGCGGGCACCCGTACCTCACCCATCGAATCGTGCTCGATCCGGAAGTCATCGCTCATGCTTCGAGGGTGCCAAAGTTTTTTTTGAAGGGAGATCGGCTCACCCACGACCGATTGCCGACCGACGGGCGTCAGGCCCCCGGGCGCAGGGGGATCGAGGTGAAGGTCGGAGCGGGTGCCGGGTCCGTGAAGAAGTCGTTCCCCTTGACACCATTTTCGATGGCCGCCCTCGCACTGCTCGGCCCCGGGGGGCCTCACAGGCTTCGGGCGGCCGCGCCGGACTCCGTCCGGCGGACGGTTGCCGCCGGCAGGCGTCAGGCCCCCGGGCGCAGGGGGATCGAGGTGAAGGTCGGGGCGGGCGCCGGGTCGGTGAAGAAGTCGTTCCCCTTGTCGTCCACTACAACGAAGGCGGGGAAGTCGACGACCTCGATGCGCCAGACCGCTTCCATGCCGAGCTCGGCGTATTCGATGACCTCGACCTTTTTGATGCAGTCCTGGGCGAGGCGGGCCGCGGGGCCGCCGATGGAGCCGAGGTAGAAGCCGCCGTGGGACGCGCACGCCTCGGTGACCTGGCGGGAGCGGTTCCCCTTGGCGAGCATCACCATGGAGCCGCCGGCCGCCTGGAACTGCTCCACGTACGCGTCCATGCGGCCCGCCGTGGTGGGCCCGAAGGAGCCGGAGGCGTAGCCCTCGGGCGTCTTGGCCGGGCCGGCGTAGTAGACCGCGTGGTCGCGCAGGTACTGCGGCATCGGCTCACCCGCGTCCAGCCGCTCCTTGATCTTCGCGTGCGCGATGTCGCGGGCGACCACCAGCGGCCCGGACAGCGACAGCCGGGTCTTGACCGGGTACTTGGTCAGCTCCGCGCGGATCTCGGCCATCGGCCGGTTCAGGTCGATCCGCACCACGTCGTCGGTCAGGTGCTCGTCGGTGGTCTCCGGCAGGAAGCGGGCCGGGTCGGTCTCCAGCTGCTCCAGGAACACGCCCTCGGCGGTGATCTTCGCCAGCGCCTGGCGGTCGGCCGAGCAGGACACCGCGATCGCCACCGGCAGGGACGCGCCGTGCCGGGGCAGCCGCACCACCCGTACGTCGTGGCAGAAGTACTTGCCGCCGAACTGCGCCCCGATCCCGATCTTCTGCGTGAGCTCGAAGACCTTCTGCTCCAGTTCCTTGTCGCGGAAGCCGTGCCCGGTCGGCGAGCCCTCCGCCGGCAGCGCGTCCAGGTAGTGCGCCGAGGCGTACTTCGCCGTCTTCAGGGCGAACTCCGCGCTGGTGCCGCCGACCACGATCGCCAGGTGGTACGGCGGGCAGGCCGCCGTGCCCAGCGAGCGGATCTTCTCCTCCAGGAACCGCATCATGGAGGCCTCGTTCAGCACCGCCTTCGTCTCCTGGTACAGGAACGACTTGTTGGCGCTGCCGCCGCCCTTGGCCATGAACAGGAACTTGTACGCGCCCCCGTCCGTGGCGTACAGCTCGATCTGGGCCGGCAGGTTGGAGCCGGTGTTCTTCTCCTCCCACATGGTCAGCGGGGCCATCTGGGAGTACCGCAGGTTGAGCTTGGTGTACGCGTCGTAGATGCCGTGCGCCAGCGCCTCCTCGTCACCGCCCTCCGTCAGCACCTGCTGGCCGCGCTTGCCCATCACGATCGCGGTCCCGGTGTCCTGGCACATCGGCAGCACCCCCGCCGCCGCGATGTTCGCGTTCTTCAGCAGGTCCAGTGCGACGAACCGGTCGTTCGGGCTCGCCTCCGGGTCCTCCATGATCCGCCGCAACTGCGCCAGGTGCGCCGGCCGCAGATAGTGCGAGATGTCATGCATCGCCTCCGCTGCCAGCAACCGCAGCGCCTCCGGCTCCACGGTCAGGAACGTCCGGCCCCCCGCCTCGAACGTCCCCACGCCCTCCTTCGTCACCAACCTGTACGGCGTCGTGTCCTCACCGAGCGGCAACAAATCGGTATACGCGAACTCGGGCATGGTTTTCCTTCGACTCTGAGGGGCTCCGGGAAGCGTCTTCAGGGTAAGACCCGCACCTGACTGCGCTTCTCCGCCCCCTGGCCGAAGGGGGCGTCCGGGGGCGCGCCCGGAGTACCCAAGGGGCGCGGGGAACTGCGCGAGAACCACAACGGGCCGGCAGTCGGCAACGGCGCAGGCGGCCCGAGCCGGACGCCGGGAGCCGCATCCCGGAAAACCCGCGTAATCCCGGTCCCGGGCCGGGGCCCGGAGGACGGTCCCCTAGGGGACGAAGCGAAAGGTTTCAGGGTATTGCGATCTATCGCGATTGGGTACCGTGACACCTGTGGATGAGAAGGAGCTCCAAAAGCGCCCGCAGGGCAACGGGGACACGGACCTGAGGGCGTCGGAAAAGGACCTGCGCGCGTCGGACGCGGACCGCGACCGGATCGCCGAGATCCTGCGGGACGCCCTCGCCGAGGGGCGGCTGGACGCGAGCGAGCACGCCGAGCGGCTGGACCGTACGTACGCGGCCAAGACGATGGGCGAACTGGAGCCGCTGGTCCGGGACTTGCCGGCGGGCCGGGCGGCCGGCGCCGGCCCGGCCGCCGGGCGCGGCCAGGACTACGGGCTGACCGGCGAGAACCCGAACCTGGTCGGCATCATCGGCGGCGCCGAGCGCAAGGGCCGTTGGCGGGTGGGCAGTCGGATCAACGCCGTGGCGATCGTGGGCGGCGTGGAGATCGACCTGACCGAGGCCACCTTCACCGCCCCGGAACTGGTCATCCACTGCACCGCGATCATGGGCGGCATCAGCATCAGGCTGCCGGAGAACGTGACGCTCCGCGGCGGCGGCGTGGTCGGGATCATGGGCGGCTCGGACATCAAGGCGTTCGAGTCGGAGGACCCCGGCGCCCCGGTGGTCCGGGTGAACGGCCTGGCGATCTGGGGCGGCGTGGAGGCCAAGGCCAAGCGCGGCAAAAAGGTCAAGGACTGGACGAAGAAGGCCGTCGAGGGCTGAAGCGTCTTCGGTTCCTGAACACGGGCGGACCCGGGGAAACCGGTCGCCGGCGGGCCCCGCGGTGAATGTACGGCCAGCGACGGATGAAGCCGAGCGGGTGGTAAAGAGTCGAATCGCTGAACGCGGGCCAGTGATCGGCGCATGGTGCGTGTGTGCGCCAGTGGTGTTGCGTGTTCACGCCAACCGCAGGTCGGAAGGGGTGCCGCTGGGCACTCGGTGCCGGACACGGTGCGCATGAACTTGCGCACAGCGGGTAGGGGTTCGAGCACGCCGCCGCACGGCCGCACGGCACCCCCTGCCCGCAAGCCGTCGGCGACGGGCAAAGCATGGCAATCGCCAAGCCGTCGTCAGGAGTTTCCCGTGCTTCAACCGATCGAGCCCGTCGTGGACCCCGCCCTCCCACCGGGCCACCCCCGGTATCTGGGCGGTCCTTGGCACTCGGAGGCCGCCTGCCGCAGTGACGAGGCGGGGCTGTTCTTCGCGCCCTCCAAGGAGCCCACAGCGGCTCGACTGTCCCGGGAGGAGGCGGCCAAACGTCTGTGCGCCCGCTGCCCGGTGATGCTCGAATGCCGTGAACACGCCCTGCTCCAGCCGGAACCGTACGGAGTGTGGGGCGGCATGACCGCGGCGGAGCGCCGGGTGGTCCTCGCCCGCCGGCGCCGCCGCGAAGTCGAACTGCAGCGGCCCGCGCCGCAGATAGCCGCGGCCGGCTGACCGCGCCGTCCCTCCGGCCTCCGGCCGCGCCCCTGGGTGACGGGGCCCCGGGTTCGCGGCCGGCGCGGAGGGACGGCGAGCGGTTCGGCCGGCGATGGCGCACGCCACCGGCAGTCCGGGTTGGGGGCCCGGCGGCAGGCGTGCCGGTCACGGCGTGCCGGGTACGTGCGCACCCGCGGTCCGGGCGGTTGGCGACGTACGTACCGCGGCACGTGCCGTCCGTACGGCCGGCGGTTCACCCGGCGGGGCCGGTAGGGATCCGCACGGCCGTCACGCAGGCGCGTACGCACGTACAGGTGCACCCGCGGCCGGCGCATGCGCGTACGCGCGCACGCCGAGGCCGCGGGTCCGTACCGCGGCCTCGGCGGCAGGCTCAGTGCGACCCGCGGTCGAAGTCGATCGAGCTGTACGCGCGCAGCTTGGAGAGCTGGTGCACCGAGTCGACCCGGCGGATCGTGCCGGACTTCGACCGCATCACCAGTGAGGACGTCGACGCCGTCTCGCCGCGGAACCGCACGCCCGGCAGCAGCTCGCCGTCCGTGATGCCGGTCGCGGCGAAGAACACGTTCTCGCCCGAGACCAGGTCGCCGGTGTGCAGCACCCGGTCCAGGTCGTGGCCCGCGTCCAGCGCCCGGCGGCGCTCGTCCGCGTCCTTGGGCCACAGCTTGCCCTGGATCACGCCGCCCAGGCACGCGATGGCGCAGGCCGAGATGATGCCTTCCGGGGTGCCGCCGATGCCCATCAGCATGTCCACGCCGGTGTTCTCGCGGACCGCCATGATCGCGCCGGCCACGTCGCCGTCGGAGATGAACTTGATCCGCGCGCCGGTCTCCCGGATCTCCCGCACCAGTGTTTCGTGCCGTGGCCGGTCCAGCACCACCACCGTGACGTGCTCGGGGACGCTGCCCTTCGCCTTGGCGACCCGGCGGATGTTGACCTCGGTCGGCGCGTCGATGTCGACGAACTCGGCCGCCTCCGGGCCCACCACCAGCTTGTCCATGTAGAAGACGGCCGACGGGTCGTACATGGTGCCGCGCTCGGCCACCGCGAGCACCGACACGGCGTTGGGCATGCCCTTGGCGGTCAGCGTGGTGCCGTCCACCGGGTCCACCGCGACGTCGCACTCCGCACCGGTGCCGTCGCCCACCCGCTCGCCGTTGAAGAGCATCGGCGCCTCGTCCTTCTCGCCTTCGCCGATGACCACCACGCCGTTCATGGACACGGTGTGCACCAGCGTGCGCATCGCCTGGACGGCCGCGCCGTCCGCGCCGTTCTTGTCGCCGCGGCCGACCCACCGCCCGGCGGCCATCGCGGCGGCCTCGGTCACCCGGACGAGCTCCAGGGCGAGGTTGCGGTCGGGGGCTTCGGGCTTTACTTCAAGAGCGGGCGGCAAGTGCTGTTGTTCGGTCATCGCAGCGCACCTTTCTGTACGAGGACGGCCGTAGATGAGGGTGTTGTGACCATAACTGTTACCCGCGAAGATGAGCAGGGTGTACGTCACATGAGCGGACGGGTGGTCGTACGCGCCGCGACCCGTACCGCGGCCCCGCGCGGCGGCACCCCGGCGGCGGGGGCCGGGCGGGGCATGGGGGACGATAGGGGCGTGGCAGCAGACAAACGTGGCAACAAGACGGTGCGGGACCTCCTGCTGTCGCTGGTGGTCCTCGGGTTCGTGGTGTTCGTGATCTACCTCTTCGTGCCCCACGACTCGCACGCGGACCCGGTGAAGGTGGTGCCGTACAACGTCGAGCTCGGCCAGGCGCGGCGGGTCGCGCCCTTCCCGGTCGCCGGGCCCGAGGGGCTGAGCGCCGACTGGCGGTCCACCTCGGTCACCTTCAACGGCGCCGACCCGGCCGACACGACCTGGCACATCGGCTTCGTCGACCCCGAGCAGCAGTACGTCGCGGTCGAGCAGGGCAACACCCGCACCGACCCGTTCGTCGCGTCGGTCACCCTGGACTCCCACCGCGACGGCACGCGTACGGTCCAGGCCGGCGGCCTGACCTGGGAGCGGTGGACCGGCGGCCGCTACACCGCCCTCGTCAACCGCCAGCCCCACGTCACCACCGTCGTCATGGGCACGGCTCCCGACTCCCAGCTCACGCAAATGGCCGCCGCGCTGAAGCTGCGCGGCGGCCACTGAGTTTTTTCTGCCGTCCTCGCACCGCTCGGCCCTGGCGGGCCTCACCGGCTTCGGTCGGCCATCCGGACTCCGTCCGGCGGAGGGCGTGCCCCCGTCGAGTCGTGGTCAGACGGTCGTGACGACCTCGTCGTAGGTCAGGCGGGGCGAGCGCGGGAACCAGGCGTCGGTGCCGGGCTTGCCGATGTTGACGACGGCCAGGACGGAGTGGTCGCCCTCGGGGAAGAACTCCTTGTTGATGCCGTCCGCGTCGAAGCCGGTCATCGGGCCCGCGGCCAGGCCGGCCGCGCGGATGCCGATGATGAAGTAGCCGACCTGGAGGGACGCGTTCAGGGCGGCCGACTTCTCGCGCACCGGGCGCTCGCCGAAGAACACGTCCTTGGCCTGCGGGAAGTGCGGGAACTGGGTCGGCAGCTCCTCGTGGAACTCGTTGTCCGCCGCCAGGATGGCGACCAGCGGCGCGGTGGCGGTCTTGGGCCGGTTGCCCTCGGCCATGTGCCCCACCAGGCGCTCGCGGGCCTCGGCCGAGCGGACCAGCACGACCCGCAGCGGCTGCTGGTTGAAGGCGGTCGGGGCGTACTTCACCAGGTCGTAGATCGCCTGCACCTGTCCGTCGGTGACGGGCTCGTCGGTGAACGTGTTCGCGGTCCGGGCCTCGCGGAACAGCAGGTCCTGGGCGGCGGAGTCGAGGGCGAGAGTCATGGGAACCTCTTCCGGTCACAAAGGGTCATACGTGGGCGCCCCGGGGGGTGGCGCCCGTGAAACACCCCTCACAACGTGGGTGAGAGTTCAATCATTCCCTCTTCAACTGTGACTGGAGTCACGAGTACCCACGCCTCTGACCTGGGGTTTCCGACCTTATGTGATCAGCTGCCGGTGACCGCGCGCAGGGTCAGCGCTCGTCGCCCGCCCGCCCGCGCCGGGCCTCCTCGGCGTCCACCGCCGCCTGCTCCGCCTCACCCGCGGCCAGCTCCTCCGCCTCCTCGGCGGCCAGCGCCGCGTCCAGCCGGGCCCGCGCGCCCTCCAGCCAGTTCCGGCAGACCCGGGCCAGCTCCTCCCCGCGCTCCCACAGCGCGAGGGACTCCTCCAGGGTGGCCCCGCCCGCCTCCAGCCGGCGCACTACGTCGATGAGTTCGTCGCGGGCCTGCTCGTAGCCCATCGTGGAGTTCTGCTCTGCCATGGGGGCCAGCCTAGGCGGGCGGAAGGACAGTGCTGGTCACCGCGTACCGGCGGCCCGGCTCACTCCTGCTCCCCGGGCCCCGCCGACCCCAGCACCCGTACCGGGAACTCGCCCTCGGCGACCCGGGCCCGCAGGTCGTCGCCGGGGTGGACCTCCGCCGGGGCCCGTACCGCCGCGCCGTCCGCGCGCTGGAGCACCGCGTAGCCGCGCCGCAGCGTCGCGGCCGGGGAGAGGGCGACCACCCGGGCCAGGGTGTGCGCCAGGTCGGCGTCCGCCCGGTCCAGCGCGTGCTTCAGGGCCCGCCGTCCGCGGTCGAGCCGGTCCGCGACCTCGGCCGCCCGCTCGTCCACCATCCGGTACGGCGCCGCCATCGACGGCCGGCTCAGTGCCGCCCGCAGCCCCTGCTCCTCGCGTTCCAGCAGCCCGCGCATCACCCGCAGCGCCCGGTCCCGTACTGCCGCCACCCGGGCCAGTTCCTCGCGGACGTCCGGCACGACCCGCTTGGCCGCGTCGGTCGGGGTGGAGGCGCGCAGGTCGGCGACCAGGTCAAGCAGCGGCGAGTCCGGCTCGTGCCCGATCGCCGAGACGACCGGAGTGCGGCAGTCCGCGACCGCCCGCACCAGCCGCTCGTCGGAGAACGGCAGCAGGTCCTCCACGCTGCCGCCGCCGCGCGCCACGATGATCACGTCCACTTCGGGGTGCGCGTCCAGCGCCCGGATCGCCTCCACCACCCGCGGCACCGCGGTCGCGCCCTGCACCGGCACGTTGCGCACCTCGAAGCGGACCGCGGGCCAGCGCAGCCGCGCGTTCTCCCGTACGTCCCGCTCGGCCGCCGACGCACGGCCGGTGACCAGGCCGATCAGCCCGGGCAGGAAGGGCAGCGGCTTCTTGCGGTCCACCGCGAACAGCCCCTCGGCGGCCAGCGTCCGCTTCAACTGCTCGAGGCGGGCCAACAGTTCGCCGACCCCGACCGGCTTGATCTCCCGGGCCCGCAGCGAGAGCTGGCCGCGGGGCGCGTACCACTCGGGCCGGGCGTGCACCACGACCCGCGCGCCCTCCCCGACCACGTCCGCGACCGCCTCGAACACGGTACGGAAGCAGGTCACGCCGATCGAGATGTCGTGCGCCGGATCGCGCAGGGTCAGAAACACCACCGACGTGCCCGGCCGGCGGCTGATCTGGGTGATCTGCCCCTCGACCCACACCGCGCCCAGCCGGTCGATCCAGTCCCCGATCAGCCGGGACACCTGACCGACCGGAATGGGCGCTTCCGCCGAGGTGTTCAGAGCCATACCCGCACCCTAGTGCGCCCCGCAAGGGCGCCGGGCGCTGCCCGTACGATGGGGCCATGACTGCTGAGACCTCCCGCCGCGTCCTCCTCGCCGCCCCCCGGGGGTACTGCGCGGGCGTGGACCGTGCCGTGATCACCGTCGAGAAGGCGCTGGAGCAGTACGGCGCCCCGGTCTACGTGCGCAAGCAGATCGTCCACAACAAGTACGTGGTCCAGACCCTGGAGAAGAAGGGCGCGGTCTTCGTGGACGAGACCGAGGAGGTGCCGGAGGACTCCATCGTGATCTTCTCGGCGCACGGCGTGGCCCCCGTGGTCCACGAGGAGGCCGCCGAGCGCCGGCTCGCCTCCATCGACGCGACCTGCCCGCTGGTCACCAAGGTGCACAAGGAAGCGGTCCGGTTCGCCCGCGAGGACTACGACATCCTGCTCATCGGCCACGACGGCCACGAGGAGGTCATCGGCACCATGGGCGAGGCGCCCGAGCGCATCCACCTGGTCGACGGCCCCGCCGACGCGGAGAAGGTGACGGTCCGCGACGAGTCCAAGGTGGTGTGGCTGTCCCAGACCACCCTGTCGGTGGACGAGACCATGGAGACCGTGGACGCGCTCAAGACCCGCTTCCCTCAGCTGGTCTCCCCGCCCAGCGACGACATCTGCTACGCCACGCAGAACCGCCAGGTCGCGGTCAAGCAGCTCGCCCCCGAGGCGGACCTGGTGATCGTGGTCGGCTCGAAGAACTCCTCGAACTCCATCCGGCTGGTCGAGGTCGCCCTCCAGGCCGGCGCCGGCGCCTCGTACCTGGTGGACTTCGCCGAGGAGTGCCAGGACGCCTGGCTGGAGGGCGTCGGCACGGTCGGCGTCACCTCCGGCGCCTCGGTCCCGGAGATCCTGGTCGAGGGCGTGCTGGAGTGGCTGGCCGAGCGCGGCTTCGGGGACGTCGAGGTGGTCCGGTCCGCGCAGGAGTCCATCCAGTTCTCCCTGCCCAAGGAACTGCGCCGTGATCTGCGTGCGGAGCTGGCCACCGGGGAATCGGCAAAGAGGTGACGTTTTTCGGTCACTGAGTCGTCAGGGCTACGGCTTCGGTCGGAGGCCCGGGCGGCGGTTCGGTCAGAGGTCGGTTCGTCGGTTCGCGGGACCTGGAGGGCGTAGGCGTGTTCGGTGTGGACATCGGCGGTACGGGCATCAAGGGCGCTCCGGTGGACCTGGACCGGGGCGAGCTGTCCGAGGAGCGGTACAAGGTGCCCACGCCGCATCCGGGGACCCCGGAGAAGGTGATCGACGCGGTGCACGAGGTCGTCACCAAGTTCGGCTGGACCGGGCCGCTGGGGGTGACCTTCCCCGGGGTCGTGGTGGACGGCGTGACCCGTACCGCCGCGAACGTCGACCCCGGCTGGATCGGGCTGGACGCGCGCCGGCTGATCAGTGAGCGGCTCGGCGCGCCCGTGGTGGTGCTCAACGACGCGGACGCCGCCGGGGTGGCCGAGATGACCTACGGCGCCGGGCGCGGCCAGGGCGGTACGACGATCCTGCTGACGCTGGGCACCGGCATCGGCAGCGCGCTCTTCGTCGACGGCCGCCTGGTGCCCAACACCGAACTCGGCCACCTGGAGCTGAACGGCCACGACGCGGAGAAGCGCGCCTCGGCCAAGGCCCGCGAGGACGGCGACCTGACCTGGGAGCACTGGGCGCACCGGCTGAAGAAGTACCTGGCCCACGTGGAGATGCTGTTCTCGCCGGACCTGTTCGTGATCGGCGGCGGCGTCAGCCGCAAGGCGGAGAAGTTCCTGCCGCTGATCGACGGGATCACCGCCCGGATCGTCCCCGCGGAGCTGCAGAACAACGCCGGGATCGTCGGCGCCGCGATGGCCGCAGCAAAGCTCTGACCGCGACGATCAGCGCGGCCAGTACGGTGCCGGTGTAGAGCCAGCCGGTCATCAGCGCGAGCCCGGTGAACACGCCGATCAGGTGCCCGGCCAGGCCCCCGTTGCCGTCGTCGGCGGTCAGGGCGATCCCGGCGGCGAAGGCGATGGGCGCGGCGACCGGGGCGGCCACCAGGTCGTACGGGCGCACGTACACCGCGCCGACGATGCTGACGGCGACGAAGACCACGCCGAAGAGCACGCCGGGGCCGTCGAAGAGGAAGGAGTCGACGGCCCCGCCGAGCACGGTGACGACGGTGGTGAGCAGGCCGGTGCCCAGGCCCGTGAGGCGGGCCCGGGGCCATTTGACGGCGCGCAGGCGGCGCACGGCGACGGCGACGGGATTGGTGGGCGGCGGGCCGGCGGTTCTCGGGCCGCGGTACACCCCTGCGGCGGCTTCTCCGCCGGGAGCGGGCGCGGGCGAGGCGGGGGCGGGGCCCGGCCCCGGAGGCGCACTGTGCTGGTCCACCTGCGTAACGTAGGCGCCCGGAGTGGGGCGAATAGGGGTGGGACACGCGGATTGCGCCCCTTTGGGGGGATGGGTGGGTACGGCGGGGACGTGCGGCGGGGTTCGTACGGGGGCCCGGGCGCGGGGAGGCGGGCCGTAGACTGGGGCCCGTCCTCTCATCGAAGCGCGGGAAAGACGTCACGTGTCGCTCACCATCGGAATCGTCGGTCTGCCCAATGTCGGCAAGTCGACGCTCTTCAACGCCCTGACCAAGAACGACGTGCTGGCGGCCAATTACCCGTTCGCCACGATCGAGCCCAATGTGGGCGTGGTGGGGGTGCCCGACCCGCGGCTGGCCAAGCTGGCGGAGGTCTTCGGGTCGGCGCGGGTGCTGCCGGCGACGGTGGACTTCGTGGACATCGCGGGCATCGTGCGCGGGGCGTCGGAGGGTGAGGGGCTGGGCAACAAGTTCCTGGCGAACATCCGGGAGTCGGACGCGATCTGCCAGGTCATCCGGGCCTTCAAGGACGAGAACGTGGTCCATGTGGACGGCAAGGTGTCGCCGAAGGACGACATCGAGACGATCAACACCGAGCTGATCCTGGCGGACCTGCAGACGATCGAGAAGGTGCTGCCGCGGCTGACCAAGGAGGCGCGGCTCCAGAAGGAGAAGGTGGCCGTGCTGGCCGCGGTGGAGTCGGCGCAGGCGATCCTGTCGGCGGGGGACACTCTCTTCTCGCACGGCATCACCAAGGGCACGGACCAGGGTGTGCTGCTGCACGACCTGCACTTGCTGACCACGAAGCCGTTCCTCTACGTCTTCAATGTGGACGAGGACGAGCTGGTCGACGAGGACTTCAAGAACGAGCAGCGGGCCCTGGTGGCCCCGGCGGAGGCGATCTTCCTCAACGCCAAGCTGGAGCAGGACCTCGCCGAGCTCGACGACGACGAAGCGCTGGAACTCCTCCAGTCGGTGGGCCAGGACGAGCCGGGCCTGGCCACGCTGGCGCGCGTCGGCTTCGAAACTCTCGGCCTGCAGACCTACCTCACGGCCGGCCCCAAGGAAGCCCGCGCCTGGACCATCAAGCGCGGCGCCACCGCCCCCGAGGCCGCGGGCGTCATCCACACCGACTTCCAGCGCGGCTTCATCAAAGCCGAGGTCATCTCCTTCGCCGACCTCGTCTCCGCCGGCTCCGTCCCCGAAGCCCGCGCCCGCGGCAAGGCCCGCATGGAGGGCAAGGAATACGTCATGCAGGACGGCGACGTGGTGGAATTCCGCTTCAACGTTTAGTTATTTGGGCGTGTCCCCCTGGGCTGGTATTGATGCAGGTCAGGGGGCGTTTCTAGCTGTGAGTGACGTTGGTTTTCGTGCGTTCTGGGGGAACGTCGGATTGCTCATCCAACGCGAGTGGGGATTGCGTTTGCGCAGGTCAGCTCGTCGGCCATCAGTAGTTGAATCTGGGCGGGCTTTGCGGGTGCTGGATCGGTGCTGAATTTCCTGACGTACCGTCAGGCGCTTGGCCCGCCCGCCCGCCCGCCTGGTCGGTCGGTCGGATGGCGACGGGCGGATGGACGCCCGACTGGTTCCGATAGTGGGTGACGGCCAGTATTCGACTGGCGTCTCCAAGGAAGTGCGGCGCGTGCTTCGCGAACGGTTCGAAACCGGCAGAGAGTCCGGAGCCTGCGCAGCCGTTGCGCCGAACTGGGGGGTCCGTCGGAGGATTCAGGGGGTGCGTCTTTTGCGGACGGGCAGAATTCTCAAGACCATGACGGTGCCGTCGGTATGGTTGGGGATGGGCCCGCTCCACCCGCCGGCTTCGGGGTTTCCGCCCCATGCGACGGAGAAGGCGGGCACTTCGTAGCGTTCTCGTTCTTGGCAGGTGAGGTAGGGGGCCGCGCTCTGCCCGCCTCCTGAGAAGGCGGCCAGACCGGCCGCCCCGGTACGTGCCAGGAATCGGCCGAGCCAGCCGACGTGGTCCGCAACAATCTGGAAACTGTCAACTTTGTGCGCTCGCCTGACCTCGCGGGCCGGAACGTGGTGATGCCCTATTGAACGTATTCACCGTCCGAGGCGGGTGTTTGGGCGGGGCGCCGTACATGGTGACAACCGCGGGGGCTGGAGTTGCGTGTGTGCTGGCATTCATGTTCCGGATATGGTTTCTCCTCGCTACAGTTGTGCTGAATTGCAGGCTGCGCCGTAGATCACTGCAAGTCGTGGCACCCTCGCAGGAATTCTGCCTCAATGTGTGGGTCGATCTACGGGGGCGGCGTTCGAGGTCGTTGCCGCTGCGGCTCCTGCGGCGCGAGCCGTCGCATACCTCCGTCTTTCACTGCCCCGGCGGCACCCCTGCGACGGGCGGGTTCCAGGCGGCGTGCACAGCCGTCACATCGGAAGCTGGGCGGGCGAGGTACGGCCTCTCATGCTGCCGGAGTCGCTGATTCCCTGACGCTGCTCCGCCTGTGTGGCACTCTGATGTGCAGGGGCGGGGAGACATCGCTGGGGGAACGCGTGGCATTCGCATCCGTGGACGTCGACGAACTGGTGCGCTACTTCTGCATCAATCCAAGCACCGCGCAGTATGGGCCGTACCGGCCGCTCGTCGGGGACGGCACCGGGAGGCTTGTACATACCGAACTCATTCCGGGCAGCCTCTACCGCTACCGACTGGTGGACACCGAGGGGTTGCCGGTGGATCTCCAGATCTACACCGGCATCGTCGGACTGGGTGGCCAGTTGTGGGAGCAGGAGATAAGGGTGCTGCTCAAGGTGGCGATGGGCGGTCACCCCGGACTGCCGGAGATCCTGGGCGGCGGCTTCCAGGACCACCGAAGTGTGGATCGTGTACTACCCACACGCGGTGCCCCGGGCGTGGCGTTCGTCGCCACGCGCGGATCGAGTTCCAGTCTCGCGTCCGAGGGCAACACGGAATACATGGCGGAGCCGTCCCGCCGCCGCGAAGCGCTCAGGCAGTTCATGGTGCTGACCAAAGCGCTCGCGGTCTTGCACGACCTTGGAGTGTGGCACCGGAACCTGTGGCCCGGCACCATCAACGCCAAGGACGACCAGGGCCTCGAACTGCGCATCGCCCGCTTCGAGATGAGCGCCCTGCTGGCCAACCTGGTCAACAATGACGCGCTTGACCGGGACGGCGGCAACGTACTGCGCTCGGTGTACGAACAGCAGCCGTTACGTTCCTTCGCGTACTGCCCACCGGAGCGGATCCCGTTCCTCTTTCCGGAGACCGGTTTGGCCAAGGTTCCGGAGAACGAGAAGGCCGACGTCTACAGTCTGGGCGTCATCGTCTGGGAATGGTTCTGCGGTCCGCTCCCCGAGGACCTGATCCCGGACCGTAGCGCGCCCGTCAGCATCGGCGATCAGTACGATCAGCTCCGAAAGCACCTGGACGCCGCGTTCGGAAGTCCGGCCCGGCATTTGCCGCGACAGCTCACGGCGCTGTTGCGCGGCATGCTGGAGGAGAATCCGGAGCACCGGTTATCGGCCTCCGAGGTACTGCACGAGCTGACCCGTGAGTACGCGCGTATCCTCGCCCACTGGCGGCCGGACACGAGCGGCGGCCCGATGTACGTGGCGTTCATGCCGGCCGAGTCCACGGCGACGATCTATCAGTGGAACTGGTTGGACCATCCGCCCACCGAGCGAACCGGCCGGGAGGAACTCCGGTCCCTGATCGAGACCGACCTGCGCGACGCCAAGCTCTATTACTCGCCGCACGGGGCCGAGCCGTTCATCCGGGACGTGGATCCGGAACTGCTGCGGGACGCCAAACATCTGCTGTTGGGCAAGCGAGCCGCCTGGTTCTGTACACCGTTCCGGCTCCGGACCGGCCTTGGCGGACGATTCGGTCCGCCCATGGACCAGTTGGTCGTCATCAAATACGTGGCGCCGCTGGAACGCCAGGCAGTGCGTGACCGCCTCGACGACCTGTTCCGCAGCTACCAGCCCGCGTCGCTGCGGCACATCGTGGCCGTGGCGACCGACACGGATCCCGAATGGCTCCAGGCCGAGGTCGCCGACGGGCAGTCGTGGAGTGAACAGTTCGAGCCGATCACAGTCGGGCGTACCGTCACCGAGCAGGAGCTCAAGTACGAACAGGCGATCAACTGGCTGCTCGAGTACCAGGGCGTCGAGCTCCGTTCCCGGACGTACGCCTGCACAGCGGTGGACCGTACGCCGACCATGCTCACCGTGGTCTTCGACCCGGCACGGGACGGGAGGTACTCCGCGCAGTCGCCCATGCTCGGCAAGTTCAACGGCAATTCGCGTCTGCGTCCCCAACTCGGCGATTTCTTCGCGTCGTTGAACGAGGAGGGAGGCACCGAGGTACGCCTGGTGCCCGACGACCGCGGGCGTCCTTCGCGCAACGCACCCGGCATCCGCGCCTGGGTGGACGGACTGGCAGGCCCCGACCGGGTGCGGCTCCGGCTGCGTGACCCGGGAGCGCCGGTGCCCGAGGAATGTTGGATCAGTCCTGGCGACGACCGCGGAACGACGGTCGCGCTGCGGCGGCAGGCTGACGGGCGGTGGGACCTGTTCGACAACAGGCCGCTGCTGGCGCAGCTCCGGCGGCCCATGTCGATCCGTATGCTCCCCGACCGCTGGCGGCGGGCCGGTGCCGGCCTGTCCGGCGACGACGCGAAGGAGGCGGTGCGCTCGATCCTGACCCACGAGCCCTTCTTCGCCCTCCAGGGGCCGCCGGGTACCGGCAAGACGACCGTGGCGGCCGAGGCGGTCGCCCACTATCTCCAGGTCAATCCCGGCGCTCGGGTATTGGTCTCGGCACAGTCCAACTACGCCCTGGACAACCTTGCGCGGCGGATCCTGGAACGGGTCGGCGCCATCCACCCGGACGGGAACTCGACGAAGGACTGGGACGGGGTGGCCCTGCGGATCTCTCCGAGCGAGACCGAACGTCTCGACCCGGTGATGCGGGATTGGACCGGCGACCGGCTTGCCGACCGACGGGCCCGGCAGATCCGCAACCGTCCCCCCACGGGACGCGACGTAGGTGCGCGCACGCAGGCGGTCCTGAAGGACTGGCACAACATGCTGCGCGAAACCGCCGAAGAGAGTGTGCTCCCCGAACTGGGCGACCGTCTGCGGCGCGCGGCGAACCTGGTCTTCGCGACCTGCTCCATGGCCACGGCCGAACGGGTGACACCGTCCGGGAGCCGCAGCTCGGTGGACTGGGTGGTCGTGGAGGAAGCGGCGAAGGCATGGCCGACCGAGCTCGCCGTACCGCTGTGCCGGGGGGCGCGGTGGACACTGATCGGGGACCACAACCAGTTGCCGGCTCACCGGCACGACGATGTAGAGCGGTTCCTCGACAGCTGCATCGCCGACCCCGATCCCAATGTGGCGGTGTCGGCCAAGGACCGCGACGAGTACCTGCGCGCGTTCAATCTGTTCCGCACCCTGTTCCGGGAGTCCGGAGACGAGGGCGCCGACCTCACCAAGCCGCCGTCGGCGGTCAATCGCCCGCTCGCGACGTTGCGGACCCAGTACCGCATGCGTCCCCAGATCTGCGAGGTCGTGGGGCGGGTGTTCTACCCGCGCCCGGGCGCCCAGCCGGACGGAACCGGTCTTCGGCCCGGCATGCTCAGCACAGGGCGGAGTATTCCCGAGGCGCCGATCGACCCCTCCCATTGGCTGTCCGGCCGGTCGCTCGTGTGGCTCGACACGGACGGGGTCGCGGACTGTGGTGACGAGCCGCAATGGCGCAACCCCGGGGAGGCCAGGATCGTCCGCGACCTCGTCGCGGACATCACCGGTGCCCTTCGGACCCCGCATGGCGTCGCGCCTCCTGGCCTGGCCGTCCTCAGCCCCTACCGTCGGCAGAACGAGTTGCTGCAGCGGTTCGACGGAGTGAGTCCGGTTCTCCACACGATCCACGCGTTCCAGGGCCGGGAGGCGGACATCATCGTGGTCTCGCTCGTCCGGGACCGTTCCCGCCGTGAGACGCGCACCGCGCCCTGGGCCGGTCTGGGGCATCTGAGCAGCGCGCAGCTCACCAATGTCCTGCTCTCCCGGGCTCGTCAACTCCTCGTGGTAGTCGGCAACTTCACGCACTTCTCATCGATCGCGCAGCCGGCCGCGATGGCCTCCCCGACGTCCGTCGCCGGGTCCCCGAAGTCGCCGGTGCCCACACCCGCGGTTCTGGCCGGGCTGGCTCCGGCTCGCCCGGCACGGCTTCCCACGCCACGGTCACGGGCTGTGGAGCCCGGTCAGGACACGCGCGGGGCCTTCTGGCCCGATGTCTGCTCGGCATTCGCGGCCCACGGCGATGTGGTGAAGGCCGCTGACCTCTACCCCTGGCGGGGCGGTGCTTGATGCCCGACCGGCACAACTCCGCGGTGACGCTGTACGTCCCGTGCGACTGCATCACCGTCGAGGTCAGGGTGGGATTCGGTGACGGTCTGTCCGCCATGGAGCAGATCGCGCTGCGCGTCATCGACGCCCTGGCCCGCGACCGCAGGGAACGCTCGGCCCATGGCCACGACGGGGGCATCACGTCGGCGGAGCGCCTGGCGCAGATTCTCGGTCTCGGCCTGCGCGTGACCCTCGATCTGCTGCACGACCTGTGGCGCAAACAGTACGTGGTCCTCGATTTCGAGTCCGGCGAGGTGCTCACCACCGCCAAGGTGGCCGATGCGATCCTCAAGGGCACCCTGGGCTCGCTCCCGGGAGCGGAACTGGGGGAGGACTCGGTCGAGCTGATGGTCGACCGGCTCACCGGCGCGGTCTGGCCGCAGGGCGGCAGCCCGCGGCCCTTGCTGCCCGGCTACGCGGTCGAGGTGGAACAGGACGACGGCCTGATCGCGCGGGTGCCGGGCTCCGAACTGGTGGCCTCGCTCGAACGCGTGCTCCATCGGCGAAACCGCGAGCGGCAGGGGGGCAGTGCCATTGAGGACGCCTCGCTCATGCAGCCGTCGGGACCCGCGAACCTGCATCCGAAGGCGGTGGACCGTCGGCCCCGGGTCCAGTCCTATCGGCTGGGCAAGGGCGGGGCAGCGCCGATCGGCGAGCAGCGGTGGATCCCGCTCGACGTCACAGTGGAGGAGGACGCCGACAACGGCGCGGTCGCGGTGACCGTGATCGACCGCGAATACCCGTCGGCCCACCGCGCCGCGGCGGGAGTACGGCTCACCCAGCTCATCGCCGAGCAACCCGCGTCGAAGGTCGCCGGAATACTGCGGGGCACCGCTCGGCGCGCCATGGTGAACCCGCTGGCCCTGGACACCCTGCTCGCGGACCTCACCGCCGCGGTGCACAAACTGCCGACCGTCCCGGCCGGCCGGCGTCTCCAGCGGCACCTGGAACTGTGCGACGACGCACGGCTGTGCGCCGCGATGGCGGACAATCGGATCCGTACGGAGGTGTCCGCGGAACTCGTGACCGGTGACCGTCAACTCGATCACGTGATGGAGGTGATCGCCTCCGCCGAGCGGCAACTGGTGCTGTGCACCCCGAGCCTGGGACACCTGGAATGGAGCCGGGTGGAGGAGACGGTGGAGCATCTCCTGGACAAGGGAGTACAGGTCCTGGTGCTCTGGGGGGCGAATCAGCAGGACAGCCTGCCCAAGCACGTGCACACCGCCATGATGCGGCTGGTACGGCGGGAGGGAGCCGGCCTGTTCCTGCTGCCGGAGACCTCGGCCTCCGTCCGGGTCGGGGTGGTCGTCGCCGACGATCGTGCCGCGCTGCTGACCTCGCGGCCGGTGCTCATGCCGTCGCGAGCCGAGCACGCACCGGCGATCACGATACGGAGCACCGACGGTCACGGGTCTGCGGCCGTGCGTGATCTACTGTCGTGGGTGGGCCGTACCGTGCCGGACGGGTGGACGAGCCGCCTCGTGCTGATCAGTGAGGACGAGTTCGCCGCGAAGGGGCACAAGTCCGCTCTCCCGAATCCGCTGGCACTGCCGCTTGCCCCGGACGAGCAGACCGCTTCCGGCCAGAAGGTCCGCGCCTGGTACGAGGCCTGGCAGGGGTACGCGGCGGCGCTGGCGCTGCGGCTGCGGTCCCGGTCGCACCCGTCCGCCGAGCTGGTGGAGGACGCCGCGCACAGCGATCTGCTCTGGCAGGCCGCTCGCGGCGCCGAGCACCGGCTGCTGGTCGCCACGGAGCGGCTGGACGAGAAGGTCGTGGACGAACGGTTCCTGGCGTATCTCACAGAGCGCCTGAACGAGGGGGTCCACGTCACCGTTTCCAGTCCGTCCCTGGCGCCGGACAGAGGAGGTCCCGCCGAGGAACTGCACCGGCTGTCCCGGGCCAACCCCGGCAGGCTCGTACTGTCCCGGATCGCCGGACGTGTGCTGGTCCGGGACGACGAGGTCGTCGTCGGCAGCTTCGACTTCTTGCAACGGGGACGCCGTGAGGCATCCCGGCCGCGCCACCGCCGACAGGCCGAACTCGGCCTGCGGATGAAGGACGCGCGGCTGGCCGACGAAGTCTGCGAGCACTTCCGTACCGCCGCTGCGGCCGGACCCGCACAGACGGACCGCCCCGCCCCGCTCTCGCGTCGACCACTGGTCGCTTCGCCGCAGAGCGACCCGCTCCAGACGTCCGGCGGTGACATCGACGTCCTGCTCGCCAGGCAGCGACTCGTCGAACAGTTCCGTCCCGGGCAGGAAGGCAGCCGGCACGTGCGTGCCGAACTGGCCCGGGCGGCCGACCCGTGGGCGCTGCTCGAGAGCATCTACGCGGCGACCGACGACGCGCTGCGCGAGGCCGCTGTCGCGCAGTGTCTCATCGACCACGCCGACCGGGCCGATCCGCAGGCCCTGCCGATCTGGCGTCACCGGCTCATGGAACTGCGCTGGCAGGCAGGCGACTTCTTCGCGGCGGCAGCGCTGCGTCGGCTCGATCCCTCTCCCGACTCTCGTCCGACGCCGCACTTGGCGGCGATCGCCGCCGCCTTCGGCGGACCGTTGACCGGCGCCGCGCTGACCGAGGTCCTCGTGGAGGCCGAACTGCGACCCGACGAGCGGGCTGCCGTGCACGCGATCGCGGTGGCCGAGCTGCTGCGCTCCGGCGACGCGGACTCGGCAGCCGTAGTCACGGAAGTGGCGAGTGCGGCTACTGCGGGGTGGCAGGCATTCGGCGAGGCGTTGCTCACTGCTTGGCGCGACTCCCATCAAAGGGCCCTCGAACCGGTCGTGCGCCGCGCAACCCACAACGACCGTTACGCTCGCGGCCTCGAAGACGCGTGGAACACGCTGGACGACGCGCTGCGGCTCGCCGGGCAACAGGCGAAGTACGTCGGGAAGGCCGTACGCGCCCACGGCCTGCTGTTCGGCCCGAACGGTGAGTTCGGCCGGATCGTGGCCGCCGCCCGCCTTCGCGACCCGGCCACCTTGCGGGCGCTGACCGAGGAGCGGTTTCCGTTGGGCGAGCCGTGTGCGGCCGAAGTCGAGCGGCTGGTGGACGAGGTCTGGGACCAGGTCAGGGGCAGCCACCAGGACGCCCAGTTGTTCGGGAAGCCACGGCCGAAGTACCTGGGGCGGCTGGAGCAGGCGGTCCAGGCATGCCATGCGCTGTACGCCGCGCAGGACGAGCGCGATCGCACGCGCTCCGGACTCAGTGACGAGGAGCGCGAGCTGACGGCAACCCTGCGCACTGCTTACCAGCAGGCGCGTCGCGAGCAGTCGGCCGCCGGCTCGACCGGTCATGTCGAGGAGAGAGTGATCCGGGCCGTGCGGGAGTACCTGGACGACGACTTCGGCTTCGCGCCCGAGCCCTCCCCGAACACGGGGCCGGGTCCCGGCGCCGATCTCCTGGACGGGCAGGCGGCGCAGGATGCCTGGCAGGGGGGACCGGAATGACGGCCGCGGACCGGCTGCTGGACCAGGCGGCCGCCGACTGGGCAGGGCGGTGGTCCCATCCGGACCGGGCCCGGACGCTGTCCGAAGCCGGGGCCGTGGCGCCGGACGTGCTCGCCGAACTGGTCACGCGAGGCCTGGCCGAGCCGCACACCCCGGTTCAGACGGCTGAGTCGTTGCTGGCCGAAGGGGAGTTCGCGCTCGCCGACCGCATTCGCGCCGACAGCCGGCTCGGTGGCGACGACGCCGACCTCCTTTCCCGGGCCATCGACGCCGCGAGGCGTGATCTGCGGATGGCGCACGGGCGAGTGCTGACCACCCTGGAGTTGCGTGCCCGGCGGTTGGGGGTCGTGGCGTGGCCCGACCGCGATGATACGGAGCGAGAACTCCTCGACATGCTGCTGGCGGACGAGCCGGAACAGGCCACCGAACTGATACGCGGCTGGGAGCGTGATGCCGACGCAGAGGAGAACGAACGATCCCGGCGCATTCTCCAACGGCTCGACACGGCACGGCTGGATGGCTCCGTCTCGGCGACGTTTGCGCAGCAGATCCGTGACTGCCTGACCGCCGGCCAGTTCGACACCGCCGAGCACCTCATCGAGAGCGGCCGGCCCAGTCCGCCCGAGAACGCGGGGCCGCAGTCGGTGCCCGGTCTTGTCGCACCCCTGCCACGCCCGGGCATTCCGGCAGCCGAAGTGCTCGAATGGTACGAACGGGAGTCGCCGGTGGTCGGACGGACCGTCCCCCGACTGGCCGGCTGGCTGCCCGAGCGGGACGACGTCCCCGCCTGGCACCTGGTGGAGGCGCTACGCGCGTTGGTGGCGCCCCCGGCGACGGACGAGGACGCCACGTCGCCCGGTCCGCGCGAGAACGAGTCGGCCGCCAAGGCGTTGGTCGACGCGCTGCACGAATGCATCGGCACGGCGGACGAACCCGCGGTGGCCGCGACGCGTCCCGGCGGCGTCGTCGTGAAGCTCCGATGGCCCGGTGACAGCCGCTTCCCGGCGTTCGGCCTGCTGGAACGCACTCACACCCCGATGTGGGTGGCGCCTGCCGACCACCTTCCGCCCGACGAACTGGACCGGCCGTTCCTCTGGGTCGTGCCGGAGCGCACGGTCACCGAGGCCGGGCCGAACGGATGCGTCCGGCTGACCGTCGAGGACCTGCTGCGGCTGGCCGCGCCCACCGGGGTGCTGCCCGCCCAGGCGACCGCGGTGCGGCGGATCGGGCTCCTGCGGCTGATCGGACACCAGCTGGGAGCCGATCATCTGCTGCGCGGACCGGGTGAGCAGTCGTCCGCCGGGCTCGACCTGTCCGGACGACAGGCGCCGGCCCTGACCCTGAGCTGGGTGTTCGATCTGATCGGCGAGGCACCGGACCAGGTATTCCTCGAACAGTTGCTCTACGAGACGGGTGCCCATCCGATTCTGCTCCGCGAGGTGATCACGGCCCTGTGCCCGCCCGTCCGGCGCGCGGGTACGGTCGAGCCCACCCCGGCGGGTCTGCACGACCTCTGGCTCAACCGTGGCTGGCGGCAGCGCACCCGGGACATGGTGCTCCAGCCGTACGAGCCGAACGCGGCCGATCTGGCAGTGCTGTACACGGCGGTCTGGCTGAGCAATGGCGACCACCGGCGTACGTTCGACGGCGACGACCTGGTGGCCGCCCTGGCGGAGATCGCACGCGCTCAGGGTCAGGACATCGACAGCGCCGATCTGGCGACGCTGGTCGAGGTCGAGGACACCCTGTCCCGTCTGGTGGCCACGCGGCTGCTGCGCGCACACGACGGCGGCCTGTACGGTCTCGCGGCCTACGGACTGCTGATCCTCTTTGTCGACCTGACCGAGTCCGAACTGCACGAACTCATCTGGGCAGCCGTGTCGGCCCGCCGCCGGCTGCAGGAACGAGCCCATGCGGGCACGTTGCTCGACATCGCCAGGCACATCGCCGGCATCGTCGACCACTTCAATCGCAACCGGCAGAGCCGGGCCAACCAACTCGTCCAGGCCATGGTCGACGCGCCGGACGACGAGCGGGCATCGATCTTCGCGCGCTTCTCGGAGCTGCAACAACAGCTCGGCAATCTCACCGAGATGGTCGAACGGGCCCAGCGCCCGAACACCCGCCTCTCGCTCGACGACACGCTGCGGGCGGCGCTCGCCGTGTACGAACAGGAATTCCGCCAGGCGGACGACCTTCGGCTCACCGGGGCCGAGGGCCTGACGGTGTTCGCCAACGAGTGGCTGCTGTTCCAGCTTTTCTGGAATCTCCTGGAGAACGCGCGTCATGCCATACACGCGCGGCCGCATGAGCGGGACTTCGTGTGGCTGACCGTGCACAAGGTGCAGGGACGCGCCGGTGACGAGCGGCCGTGGTGCGTTGTCGATGTCGAGGACAGCGGCGTCGGCTTCGACGTGGAGGTGCTGGAGCGGCTGCGCCGTGGTGAGCAGGTGACGACCCGGCCGAACGGCACCGGCGAGGGCGTGTACTTTTCGCGGATCCTCGCCGAGTACTACCGCGGTGAGCTCGAACTGGTCGGCCGGTCGGAGCGGGTGGGCGGTGGCCATGTACGGGTCTGGCTGCCGCTGCTCACGCCGTGAGCGGTCCGCCCCCCTCAGCGTGAGCGGCGCGGTTGTGCCGCTTTGCCCGCCGGACGGGAGCCGCGGGGGCCGCCACGCCCGACGTATTTTCGACAGAAGGAGTCCACCAGCGTTCGGGCCTCGGGCAGCCGGCCCTCGTCCAGTGCCTGCTCCGCCTTTCGTTTGGCCTGGTACACGGCGGTCACGCGAGACGACTTGCTGCCCTCGCTGAGCAGCACCGGCCCCACGAACATTTCGCAGGCCCAGTTCAGCCAGCAGCGCAACCGAGCCGTCTCCGCTACGGGGCTCTCGCCGACCAGCCGGTCGGCGATCTCGGGCAGCGCGTCGACGAGGTTGCGGTCATTGGATCCCTTCGACAGGGCGTAGAGCACGCGGTGTTGCGCGAAATACCTGCCGCTCGGGTCGCCCGCGGCGGCGGGCGGATCCCGGGAGATGAGCGCACACGGGATGTCCGTGCGGTCTCGCAGGTGGTCCACGATGCGGTGTCCGTATCCCCCCAGGTTGTCGGTCAGATACAGGTCGACCACGGCTCCGTCGAAGTGTTCGAGTTCGCCCCCGTCGCGCAGGCTCAGCCACCCGTCGACCGAATCCACCGTCGTGACGTCGTAGTCCCCGGAGAGGATGTCCCTGATCGCCTCGGCGTGGGTGTCGTCGACCACCAGCAGCCGCTTGTACCCCGGTCGTTGACGTACCGGCAACAGGTCGGCCGCACGACGGTCCAGCGGGAAGTACCCGACGAATCTCGCCAGCCCCGCCGGCCGTCCTTCCACCGGTAACTGGCCTATGAGGTCGAGCATCCGGGCGCGGGCCTCATCCACGCGACTCCAGTGGACTTCGGCCACGTCCTCGTAATACGTCGCTTTGGGATCACCCCGCCACAGGCTCAGCAGGCGCTCCAGAGCGTCCGGCGCCAACAGCGGGGCGGACGGTGCCAAGGCGCCGACGAACTGCCAGACGTCCACTTCGGCCCGGTCGCGGTCGAGTGCGTAGAGTCCGTCGTGCGTGGTGGGGGCCATGGGGACATCGTGCTGTCGTAAGCGCTCGACCAGCTTGTTCAAGTTGTCCCGGGTGATGCCGAGCAGCTTGCACAGCTCCCGGGTCCCCGCCGGTCTGTCGATCAGCGCCAGATGGACCAGCAACCGCGCGGGGCTACGTGGGGGCACGCGCAGTTCCTGCTCGTTGCGCCGCAGCCGCAGGGGTCCCAGCAGATCGATCCGCAGCTTGTCGTCCTGAACACTCACGGAGGCCGTGTCCGGTCTGTCCACCACCCCCTCAGCCTAGGCCGACAACCGGACTCCTGGGGACGAGTGCCCCAAAATGCCGCTCCGCTCGTCGATGTGCCGCTGACGGCGGCGCTGACGGCGGCGCTGACGGAACCCGCCGGCCCGCCGGAATGTCATCGCACGTTCGCCTGGCTGTGTCAGCGGACCGGGATCGATGCTCGGCTCACGAAGAAATGGTGGCCGGTCCGCCCGCCGGCAGGCAGGGGTCGCGGCCCTGGCCACCACGGTCCGACGGCCATGCGGCCACGTCTCTTGAAGGAGCACTCCATGAGTCCGCAACGTCTCACCCGGGAGCACGGCATGAACCCGGGGAATGTCTTCATGGTCATGCCGTACGGGGTCAAGCCCGACGCGCAGGGCCGCCCCTTCGACTACGACCAGATGTACCAGGGCGTGCTCGTGCCCACGGTCGCCCAGGCTGGCATGTCGATGCAGCGTGCCGACGCCATGCACGGCGGCGACACCGTGATCGAGCCCGTCTGGCGCGGCATCCAGCAGGCGGAGATCGTGCTCATCGTGTTCTCCCCGGCCTCGACGAACGTCTCGCTCGAGTTCGCCATGGCCTACCTGATCGGCAAGAAGATGATCTACCTCACGCAGGACTCGGACGATCTGCCCAGCGACGTGCGGGGGCTGCGGACCATCAGGTACAGCTCCAACTTTGCCGACATGAACCGCATGCGCGACGAACTGCTCGCCGCCCTCGAGACGATGCGCGAGGAGCCCAGCGCCGAGATGATGCTCGTGCCGATGCCGACGACGGGCGCCACGCCCGCGCCCGGCATGGTGGTCTCCGCGACGGAGGACCACGCGGTGATCAGGACGGACGACGGCCGGCACGGCGTGCTGTCGGCCTCGGACGTGGACTACGCCCGGATCATCCACGACATGTCGGCCAAGTTCCCCCGGGGAACACGGGTCAACGGGAGTTTTCACGTCAGCGCCCAGGGCGACATGCGCTACACCCTGCTGGCCGGAGAGACGAACCCGTGGCCGGCGTTGGTGTCGGCCTACCCGGAGGGGCGGGAGTTCACCGGCGTCGTCCAGCACGTGCTACCCGGCACCGGCGCGTTCGTCCGGGTCGCCCACGACGTCAACGGCCTGGTTCCGGCGGCTCAGCTCCCCGGCGACCTGGTCAAGGGCGAGCAGCTCGACGTCGCCGTGGTCCGGATCGACGCGCAGCAGCGCCGCATCGCGCTGCGGTTCCTGCGCAGGCCCATGACGGCCGGTCCCTGGCCGACGACCGGGCCCGAGAACCCCCCCACGGCTTTCCCCCGGGTGGGAGACCTTTTCGACGGTGAGGTCGCCTGCGTCAAGCCCGAGGGCAGCGGCGGCTTCCTCCTCCTCGGCGTGAAGGGCTTGCCGCGCAAGGTGCTGCTGCACTGCACGGCGATGAGCGAGGAACTGCGCGCGGACCTGAACTCCGGCCAGATCCAGCTCGGTGAACTGATCTCCGTGCGGGTCCTGACCGCCGACCCGCGCAGCGGACGGGTGACCGTCGAGGAGGTTCCTGACCCGGCGGAGGCGCCCGAACTGGCCCCCGCCGCCTGATCGCCCGACACCGGCCCCGCCCACGGTGGGGCCGGTTCCGTTGACTCGAAGGGAGTACGACCATGCACCACAGCACTGCCGCGCTGGATCACATGCTGGCGAATTCCACGGTCGGGCCCGCTCAGTACGCGGACGGGCCGTCGCGGCTCCACCGTGCCGCGCTGCTGGAGCAGTACAAGCTCTATGTCGAGATGGCCGACCGTGTCAGCGCCCGGCGCGGTGTCGCCAACGCCTTCTTTCTGACCATCAACACCGGGGCCACCGCGGCCGTGAACGTGGCCGTCGGCCTCGGCGCGCATCACGCTTCGGCGTGGGCGATCGGCAGTCTGACGTGTGCTCTCCTGATCCAGTGCTTCCTCTGGGCGGCCACCATCCACGCGTATCGACGACTGAGCGACGTCAAATGGCGCGTTGTCGGGGCGCTTGAGCGGTTGCTGCCGGTTCGTGCCTGGTCCGACGCCGAGCGGGGGCTGTTGTCGTCGTCATGGGGCAGTCGCTATCTCACTCTCACGAGGCTGGAGGAGCTGGTGCCCGTGTGCTTCGCGCTCCTTTATGGGCTCACCTGCATCGCGGCCCTGATCCTTTGACGGGCCCGTGCATTTCATGAAGCCCTATAGCTGGATCCGTGCTGGATCGCGCGCCGTTTCTGGCCATCGCTGCAGATTGCAGCGTTGCCCACAACGTTCCGGTTCAACGTGTAGGCGACACCTCGTCAGCTGTCGTCATCGCTGGTCATGGGTACGAGCGCTGGATCGGTGCTGGATGGGACTGATGACGCGTCAGTTGCGTCCTCACGTTGTGACTAGGCCGTTTCGTCCGGATCATCTGGTCGTTATTCGAGCGGTGGCCCGGCAGGCGGTGCAGGTGGAGGTCGTGGCAGCAGCAGCCGCCCTCAGACCGGGCCCGGATCAGCGGGTGTTCGGCTCGTGGCGTCCTCGAAGCGCAGGCCGGGCGGTCCCGGCCGGCCTGCGGGTACGGCCAGGACGAGGGCGCCGCCCGGCAGCGGTTCCCTCGTCGCCGCGGTCATGGGACCGGTGTCGGCGCGAACACCGAGTCCGTGCGGGCGGGTTTGCCCGCCCGCACGCGTCCGCTCGGCCGACGCCGGTGCTGTCGGCCGGCCGGTGTGCCCGGGCGCGGGTGCGCCCGGGCAGGCGGGGATCAGCCAGTGGTGCAGGCCGTGCCGTTGAGGGTGAAGGCCGTAGGCGGACTGAAGGAGCCGGAATCCGTGCCCTGGAAGCCGAAGGACTGGCTTCCGCCCGCTGGGATCTGGGCGTTGTAGGACACGTTCGTGGCGGTCACCGAGCCCGAGGACGGACTGATGGTGGCGTTCCAGGCGTTCGTGACCGCCTCGCCGGAGGGAAGCGTGAAGCCGACGTTCCAGCCGTCGATGGCGCTGGAACCGGTGTTCGCGACCGTCACGTTGGCGGTGAAGCCGCCGTTCCAGCTCTGCGGGGTGAAGCTCACCGTGCAGGACGCGGAGCCGGTGCCGCCGGTCGTGCCTCCGGTGGTCCCGCCGGTCGTCCCGCCCGTGGTGCCTCCGGTGGTCCCGCCCGTGGTCCCGCCCGTGGTGCCTCCGGTCGTGCCCCCGGCCGAGCCGACGGTGATGTCGGAGTTGCCGGAGGACCCGTAGCCCTCAGTGGCCAGGATCTCGTAGTTCGGAGTGCCGAGGTTCAGGCCCGCTTGCGCCCACGCGTTGAAGAAGTTGGCCACGGTGATGGTGCCGCCGGTGCGCTTCGCCTGGCGGATCGCCCAGTACTGGTAGAACGTCGCGGTGCCGATGATCGACGGCTGGTTGACGCGCTGGGTCCGGTACAGGTCGTACGTGCTGCCGTCGCTGTTGACCGAGCCCAGCTTGGTGGTGCCTGAACTCGGGTTGTAGTTGCCGTAGTTGTCGACGATGTAGTACTCGATGAGCGGGTTCGTGGTCCAGCCGTAGAGCGACAGGTAGCAGTTGCCGTTGCAGTTCCAGGTGCCCGAGTAGGTCACGGGCGCTGTCGTGCCCGGGTTCCAGCCCTTGCCGGCCACGAAGTTGGTCACGTTGTTCCACGTGGTGCTGTACTCGCCACCGGCTTTCAGGGTCATGGACGCCTGGCCACTGTTCTGGCTCCAGAAGGAGTAGAAGTAGCCGTTGTTGGTGCCGGTGCTGTTCGAGTTGACGACCGTGTCGGCGCTGGCGGTACCGGGCAGGAGCAGCGCGGCCAGGGTGGCCAGCACCACGGCGCAGACGCCGCTGAGCAGGACTTGGGCGCGGCCCCGTCTGCGGTGGTCGGGATGTGCGAGCGCGTGGTTCATGTACTGATTCCTCCTCTGAAGACTGGCGTGGGGGGTACCGGGCGGGTGCCCGCACGGCCCGGATGCGAGGAGGCGCGTCGGATCGTACGGCGCAGCCGGACTGGCCGGTCGTCGTGGCGCCCGGCGGCCAGAGGACCGGGCCGCGCGTGGCGGCCCGTATCGACAGCGGTTGCGGTCTGTCGATGCCGACAGTGTTGGTTCGACCGCATGGAGTGTCAACGGTTTCGGCAATTATTTCGAAAGAGTCGGTCCGGCGTGGCGGGCTCGGGGAGGCAGGTTCATCCAGTTCACGACGGGGAGAGGTGGAATGGGGTGAACGGCTTCGATCGGGTCTCGACCTGCCTGGTGAAGGGGTTTGCGGACAGCGATGTCGAAACTTTCGACAGCCGGTTCCGGCCGCCTCCCCGGCCGTACGAGGAGCGCGTACGAGCACCGGGCCCGGCGCGGGCTGCGGCATGACGCCGCCATGAGTGAGAGCGTCCTGATGTCGGGTCCGAAGGTCGCCGCCATACCCGTCGTGGAGTGCGGTGAGAGCCTGGTGGACGTCCGCCGCGACGGCTCGTTGCTCGTCGACGGCCGCGAGAACGACCCGGCGGGTGCCGTCGCGCATCTTCGGGAAGGTGTCCTTGAACGGCTGCTGCGGGCGCGGGAGGCGCTGCCGCGGGGCCTGCGCCTGCTGTTCGTCGAGGGGGACCGGCCGCCCGCGCTGCAACGGGAGCACTCCGAGAAGTACGCGGACCGGCTGCGCGCCGACCCTCCCGAGTGGTCGGCCGAGCAGGTCCACTCGGCCGCCAGCCGCTACGTGCCACCGCCCCGCATCGCCCCGCACAGCGCCGGAGCGGCCGTCGACCGGCACGTCCGCGACCATCCGCCAGTGACAGCCGTGCACACGCAGGGCCGTTTATCAGGCACTCCCATGGCGGGTGTCCAGGCCGATCTCTGTACGGCGGGGCTGGGGAGGTGGTGGCCTCCCCAGCCCCTTAACCCGGCTCGCCAGCGCGGATGATGCGCTAGCCGATGATGTTGCTGGTGGTGGTGACCGTATTGCGGGCCCGCCAGTCCACCCAGAAGGTGGTCCAGAAGGGACCGTCCGACAGGTTCCGGTTCGTGTAGTGGTAGGCGTCGTTGTTGGAGATGGCGGAGCAGCAGTAGTGGTCGCTCCAGAACGTCCAGTAAACGGACCTGTTCGTGTGGGCGAACCGGTACTCGTAGGAGAAGGCGCTGATAACGTACGCCGCCACGAAGGTGCCCCGGACGTAGCTGACCCAGTGCCCGCTGCCGTGAATCTCCGAGCAGAGCTGTCCGGCGGGGATCCTGATGTTGACGCCCCACTTGCTGAAGCCGAAACCGCCCCACCAATTGCAGTTGACCGCGCTCTGGCCGTTGGGGTCGGTGTAGGTCGCGGGGTTGCCCGCGGCATACGCGTACGGGGCGTTGGTGGTGGACGTCAGCGGGTCCACGGACATGAACTGCCCGGTCGCCGGGTCGTAGTAGCGGTTGACGAGGTAGTCCAGCCCGGTTCCGTCGGTGTAGTACCCCGCGTAGCCGAACGGGGTGGTGGCGGTCAGGCCACCGGGGGTCAGGGGGTTGCCGTAGGCGTCGTAGGTGGCGCTGCCGGTGAGGGCGCCGCTGGCGCTGATCGTGCTGCGGACGGAGCCAAGGGAGTCCGTCATCAGGTAGCCGGCCGTCCCGGAGGACAGGTCGACCTGCTCGGCGGGGGACCCGTCGGTGCCGTAAACGTAGGCGTTCGAGCCGTCCATCAGGAGCTCCGGCGTGCTCGCGCCGGTGTTCCGCCAGGTGTAGTACTGAGTGCCCGCGGAGTCGGTGCTGGCAGCGCGGAGGCCCTCACCGTCGTAGCCGGCCGCGGTCATTGCGTCGGTGCTGTCGGTGTAGCTGGTCAGCTCGCCGGCCCCGTTCCAGCTCGCCGCCCCGGTGGTGGCGCCGCCAGTAGTGGCGCGGGTGCGCTGACCGTCCGCGTTGTAGGTGTAGCTGGTGACCGTCCCCGACTTGGTCGAGCTGGTGAGCTCGCCAGCGTTGTCGTAGCTCCCCGTCGCCTTGCCGGGCAGGCCGGTCAGGCTGCCGGAGGCGTCGTATGCGTACCCGACGCTCTGGGAGTTCACCTCCGAGGACAGCTGGTCCTGCGCGGTGTAGGCGTAGGTCTTCGACGTTCCCGCGCTGGTCGGGGAGTCGGTCTCGGTGAGGATGCTGCCGTCGGGGGCGTCGCCGTAGGCGAGTGACCGCAGCGTGGTGCCGGACGAGTTCTCGAGGGAGATCGAGGAGGTCCGGTTCGAGTTGTCATAGCCGGTGGTGATGGTGTCGCCGGTCGCGCCGAGCGTCCGCTTGGTGGCCAGGCCGTCCGCGTTGTTGGTCACGCCGATGGCATTGCCCGCGAAGTCGGTGACCGCGGTGAGGTTGCCGGCGTGGTCGTAGGCGTAGCCCACCGTGTGCGTCGTGGCCCAGGTGGCGGTGGACGGCAGCGGGTAGGTGATGCCGGTCGTGTTGCCAGCGGCGTCGTAGCCGTAGCCCACGTTCTGGCCGTGGCCGTTGGTGGTGGACGTCAGCTCGCCGAACGGGTCATAGATACTGGTGGTGGTCCCGGTGGCGTCGGCCATCGAGACCTTGCTGCCGTCGGCGTCGTAGCCAAGGGTGACGGAGTGGGCGGCGGAGCCGGAGTAGCTGACCGTCGCCTCCTTGCCCGCCGGGGTATAGGTGTAGGTGGTGGTCACGCCCGCTGGGTCAGTAGTCGTGAGCGGGTTGCCGGCCGGGTCGTAGGTCCAGGTGGTGGTACCCCCGGCGCTGTCCGCGCTGGTGTCCGGGGTGACCTGGGAGACCCTCTCCCCCGCGGAGTCGTAGGCGTAGGTCGTTGCGAACGGGGAAGACCCGGAGCAGGCCGTGGCGGCGGAGGTGTTCCCGTCACCGGGAATCACAGCCGTCCTGTTTCCATCGCTGTCGTAGCAGTAGACAGTGGTGGCCGCAGTGGACGTGCCGTAGCCGGTCGTCTGGGTCGCGATGGCTCCTTCGGGGGTGTAGGTCTCGGTCGTGACGTTGCCGGGCGCGCCGGAGGCGCTGCTGGTCGGCGGGGCCACCACCTTGGTAGTGCGGCCGGCTGAGTCGTAGGTGTACGTGGTGGTCTCGGTGCCGGACTGGTCCGCCGGGGCAGGGGCTGTCTGGGCGGTCTTCTCGCCCCCCGCGCTGTAGGTGGTGGTGGTGGCGTCGGATGCCAGACGCTCGGTGTAGCCCGCCGGGTACGATGTAGGGCAGGACGCCGCATTCAGGCCATTGGCGGCGACCCCGGTCGCCGGGACGGTCTGGGCGGCGTTCCCGGCACCGTCGTAGCAGGTGAGCGTCGCGTGGCCGTCCGGGTCGGTGACCAGCGTGGCCTTGTCGTTGGCGGTGTAGGCCGTCGTGGTGGTGTAGCCCCGCGGGTCCTTGACCGACATCTGGTTGCCGTCGGCGTCGTATCCGTAGGTGGTGGTGCGGGCGGTAACCGTCGCGCCGCTGCCCGCCCCGGCGGAGACCGAGGTCTTCTTGCCGTCGGCGTTGTAGGCGGTGACGGTGGTGTAGTTTCCGGCGTTCGCTCCGGACAGGTTTCCGTCTGGCAGCGTCTGGTTGGTCTGCTCGCCGTCCCCGTCGTACGCGTAGCTGGTGATGGCGACCTCAGAGCCGTTGCCGTCCGGGGTCGAGGACGACGTCAGGTCTCCTGCCGAGTTGTACGTGAGCTGGGTGACCACCCCGTCGGCGTCAATCTTCGCGCACGGTAGGGCCTGGCTCGGTGGGGTGGCCGTGCAGGACACCGTGGTGCCGCCCACGGTGACGGAGTTGCCCTTGTACAGGGTGTACGTGACCTGCTGATAGGCCGCCGTCGACGAGCCGGGCTCGTACACGCCGGTATCGGTGTACAGCGTGTTTCCGTCGGTGTCGTGCAGGGTGTACGTGACACCCCTTGGCGGGGCGGAAGTCGGCGCGCCGATCGGGCCACCCGGTGCCACCGCTGCCGGCGGCGCGTCGCTGGAGCACGCTGCGGACGCCGCGCCCTCGGTGTTGCAGTTGTTCTCGCCCGGCGCCGTGTAGGTGCTGGTCGTAGTGGTCCCGGACGGATCGGTGGATGACGTCAGGTCGCCGGTCTTGTCGTAGTTGTACGTGGTCTGGTTGCCGTCGCCGTCAGTGCTCGTCGCATCGAGCAGCGTGCCGCTCGTCGTATTCGGCTGCTCGTCGGTCTCCGATGTCAGCGTGGTGCCGGTAAAGGTGGACGTAGAGGCGAGGGTGCCCTGCTGGTAGGAGTAGACGGTGGAGTTGCCGTCAGGGTCGGTCACGGTGACGATGCCGGTGCCGGTGGCGGGGTTCATGCAGTCGCCGGTGGCGGCGTTGGCACAGTAGTTGAAGGTGGTCTGATAGCCCATCGGGTCGGTCTGCGAGGTCACCCGGCCCAGGGAGTCGTAGACGTTGACGGTGGAATCACCCGCGTCCGGGCCGCCGGGCTGGGCGTTCGGGCTGGTGATCGTGAGCAGGTCGCTGGCGAGCTGCGGGTTGCCGGTGGAGCCTGCTCCGTAGGTGTAAGAGGTGACGTTGCCCATCGGGTCGGTGGCCGAGACAAGCTGGCTGGCCGAATTGTAGGCGTAGGCCCACCGGCGGCCGAGGGGGTCGGTGACGGAGGTGACCAGGCCGCCGGAGTTGCTGCCCAGCACCAGCGAGCGGCCGGAGGCCGCGGTGATCATCGTGCAGGAGCCGGCCGCTGACGGGCAGTTCCCGCTGCCGGGCGATGGTCTGCCCGCTGTCACCGTCAGGGTGTCGCCCACGGCGTCGGACTCCGACACGAGCGCGCCGGTGCTGGCGGAGTAGGTGTAACTGGTGCCGGGGGTGGGCGTGTAGGTGTAAGTGCCGCCCGAGGAGCTGTAGGTGAGGGTGGCGTTCACGTTCTGCGGGAGGGTGCAGTAGGTGCTGCCGCTGGCTGCGACATAGGGGGTGGTGCAGGTGCCGCCGCTTTTCGGGTAGAAGGTGACCTTCGAGCCATCGGCCTGGTTCACGGTGATCCCGGTGCCGGCCGGGCCGGTGTTGAACTGCTGGCTGGTGGTGGCGAAGACCTCGCGGATCTTGGAGTCGATGGGGTCAGGGACCAGCATGCTGCCGCTGGTGTCGAAGGTGACGGGCCCGGGCGAATTGATCTCGGCCGCGGTGGCCGGGCCGCCGTCGCCGGTGTCGCCCGCCGCCATGGACGAGCCGATGACCGTGTACATGTCGCCGGCGGTCATCGACTGGCCCCACTGGGTTCCGCTGGCCACCGGGACTTCCTGCAGCCGGTTGTTGTTGCCGTCGCTGATGTACAGGTCGCCGGCCGTGTCCGTCACGACGCCGTCCGGCCCGTTCAGGTCCGCCGACGTAGCGGGACCGCCATCCCCGGCGCTGCCGCCCGTCCCCTCCACCGACGAGCTTCCCGCGATCGTGTAGATGTCGCTGGCCGTCATGGCCCGGCCCCATTGGGTGCCGGTCACCGCAGGGATCTCCCGGACCACGTTCACGTAGTCGTCGGCGATGTACAGGTCACCCGCGGCGTCCAGCGTCATTCCGGAGGGGGAGATGAACCTGGCGGATGTGGCCGGCCCGCCGTCCCCCGAATACTGGCTGGTGCCGGCCTTCCCCGCGATCGTGTACATGTCCCCGGCGGTCATCGACTGCCCCCGCTGGGTGCCCGTGGCGACGGGCACCTCCTGGACGCGGAAATTCTGGCTGTCGGAGATGTACAGGTTCCCCTCGCCGTCCGTCCGCACGCTGGCGGGGTTGTCAAGCCTCGCCGAGGTGGCCGGACCGCCGTCGCCGGACGAGCCCGCCGTGCCGCTCGCGCTGCCCACGACCGTGTACATGTCATCGACGGTCATCGCGATGCCGAACTGCGTCCCGGTCGCCGCCGGGACCTCCTGGACCCGGTTGTTGAGCATGTCGGCGATGAACAGGTTGCCCGAGCCGTCGAGGGTCAGGCTCCACGGCTCGTTCAGCAGCGCCGAGGTGGCCGGCCCGCCGTCGCCGGAGTGGCCGGACGCCCCCGAGGAACTGCCCGCGACCACGTACGCGTGCCCCGCCGTCATCGAGATCCCGAACTGCGTGTGGCTCGCCGCGGCGACCTCCACCACGTCGTTGGCCGTGGCATCGGCGTAGAACACGTCCCCGGCGGCGTCCGACACCATGTCAACCGGCTCGAACGGGTATACCCCGGCCGGGTTCACCGTGTAGATGTCACCCGGCACAGGCCGCTGGAGCGTCAGCGACGTCGCCCAGTCATCCGTCCACCCGTAGCCCAGCGGCCCGGGCGGCCCGGCCACCGTCTGCCGCCGGGCGGCCTGCGCGTCGTACGTCCGGGTGAAATCGAGCGCCGGGCCGAACCCCGGGACCGAGAAGTCGGCGGACGACTGCGTGAAGTCGCCGTTCTCGGTGTTCACCGGATCGGCCGCCGTCGCCTGGACCACACCCGGCGCCGCGGCGTTCCCGCTGCCCGCCGTGGTGCCCGCCAGCACCTCACCGCCCGCACCCGGCGCGAGCGCCGTGGTCGCGGCCGACACCGGCTGCCCGAGCAGCACGTACGGCTGCCCCGAGACGCCGTCGGAGGCGGTGAAGTCGGCCGTCACGTCCGGGGCGGCGTCGAGGGCCACCGGGGTGAACATCGCGGGCCAGGAGTTGAACGCCTCCTGCACCGGGCACCCGGGCGACGCCCACGATCCCGTCCCCAGCGAGCTGTTGGTGACCGCGCCGAACGTGCCCGCTGCCGCTGCCGCCCACTTGTTCACAGTGCCCGGGTCGCCGCACGACAGGCTCCCCTGGACGGTCAGGCCGCCGGCCGTGCCGATGCCCTCCACGCCGCTGAGCAGCGGCACCGCCGTCTTCGCCGCCGCGGTCTTGTATTCGCAGTTCAACGACACGTACAGGCCGGTGCCCGTGCCCGCCGCCGACGAGTACCCGGACGCCGCGTACCCCACCGAGGCGTCTACCAGGTTGCTCGCCGCCGTCGTGCCCGCCGCCGGCGCGGTTCCCAGCACCGCGACGTTCCCTGTCACGGCGGACCGCCACGTTGTCCCGATCGCGTCCGTGCCCGACGTGGCCGTTGTCGGCGTCAGCGTCGAACAGGAACTCGTCGTCGACGGGTCGCCGATCACCAGCACCGCGTACGACTCGAAGGTGCTCGCGGAGTCCGCCAGCCACTGCGCCGGCGTCGCCTGGGTCACCGCCCACCCCGCCGCCTGGAGCGCGGGCGTCTCCGGGGCGGTCGTCTCGCCGTTCTGAAGCAGCACAAGCGCCTTGCCCGGCGGGGTGGACGCCTTTGCCGGCGGCGCCGCCGCCACGCTGGCCGCGGCCACAACTGCCGCCCCCGTCACGCCGGCGGCAGCCACCGCGGCCGGGGGCAACGCCATCCCGCCCACCGTCAGCACCGGCCCCAGGCTCGCCGCCAGCATGCTCCGCATGCCCCGGAAAGACTTCCGGCGAAAGGTACGCGCCCCAAGGACAGGACCAAGACCAAGACCAACCACAGCAACCTCCTCAAGGGGATTAATTGGGGGCCGTTTGCATGAGGACGGCGATGCCGAACGCGACGTTCGGGTCACCGAAGACGGGGGGCTGCGGGGGACTGGCGGGATCGGATACGTAGGGGTTGCCGTTGCTGTCGAGTTCGTAGGTGTAT
>NZ_JADKYB010000049.1 GCF_016918855.1 Actinacidiphila acididurans | reverse complement strand
AACCGGCCCCGGGCCGCCGCGGAAGACGGCAGGACGCCTCGGTCAGGCAGCCGCGCCGGCGGCGACGACGTCGACCGCCTCGCTGGACTTCTTGGGCGCCTTGATGGTGATCCGTTCCTCGGGCGGGGACGGAACCGACGTGACAGATGTGACGGACGTGACCGCGCCCAGCAGGGGCCGCATCGGCGCGGCAGTGGTCTCGGCCGCTGCCGACTGCGAGAGCTCGGCGAGCGACAGATCGTCGCTGACCTCGCGCATCACCTCGGACATCGGGACGTCCAGTGCTTCGCAGATCGCCGAGAGCAGTTCGGAGGAAGCCTCCTTCTGCCCTCGTTCGACCTCCGACAAGTACCCGAGCGAGACCCGGGCGGACGAGGAGACCTCACGCAGGGTTCGGCCCTGGCGCTGGCGCTGCCGACGCAGCACGTCACCAAGCAGGCGACGGAGCAGGATCATCGGTGGCTCCCTCCTCGGACCGCGTAACCGCATCCTTCTCGCCCCACCGTACCGCCTCGGGCGCCGGCCGTGCGGGGAGCGATGACGTGTTCACTCAGGGCTGCAAACATCCCTTCCCCCCGTCTTCTTCCCTATCCTTGGCCGCCGGACTCATGCCGGGACCGCTATCCGTCCCGTCCGGGCGGACTCCCGGACCCGCAACCGTACTCCTTCGCAGCGCCTCCGCAAGCAGATCCAGTGCCGCAGTCACCGACGCCGACCGGATCCGGCCCCGGTCGCCGGTCAGCAGCAGCGGCGCGACCTGCGAACCTTCGGGTCCGGCCACGGCCACGAAAACCGTGCCGACCGGTTGCCCGTCCTGCGGATCGGGTCCCGCGACGCCCGTGGTCGCCACCCCCCAGTCCGCGACGAGCCGTTCCCGTACGCCCTCGGCCATCTCGCGGGCGACCTGCGGGTCCACCGCGCCCCGCTCGGCCAGCAGTGCGGCGTCCACTCCGAGGATGCGGTGCTTGAGTTCGGTGGCGTACGCGGTCACCGAGCCGCGGAAGCTGCGGGAGGCGCCGGGCACGGACGCGAACTCGGCCGCCAGCAGACCCCCCGTCAGGGACTCGGCGACGGCCACCGTGGCCCCCCGCTCGCCCAGCAGCTCCAGTACGTCCGCCGCGCCGCTCATGCGCCCCGCCGCCGTTCCGCGGCCGCCGCGGCCCTCGAACCCGCCTCCGGTACGTCCTGAGCGGCGTCCTCGGCCTCGCCCTGCCCTCGCTCGTCCCGCTGGGCCGCTCCGACCCGCTCGGCGTCCCGGCCCTGCTCGGCTCCATCCGGCTGCCCGCCCTCCCGGGCCTGCCCCGCCGCCTCCGCGCCCTCCCCGGCCAGGCCGGCCCGGCGCAGGACGATCGCCTGCTGGATGTAGTCCAGCCCCGTGCCGACGGTCAGGATCACCGCGACCGCCATGATCCAGGCCCGGATCGAGGCCAGCGGGCCGGTGAGCACGAGGATGTACATGCCCACGGCCACGCCCTGGGTGAGCGTCTTGAGCTTGCCGCCGCGGCTGGCCGGGATGACCCCGTACCGGATCACCCAGAACCGCAGCAGGGTGATGCCCAGTTCACGGGTCAGGATCACCGCCGTCACCCACCAGGGCAGGTCGCCGAGCCCGGAGAGCCCGATCAGCGCGGCCCCCATGATCGCCTTGTCCGCGATGGGGTCGGCGATCTTGCCGAAGTCGGTGACCAGGCCGTAGCGGCGGGCGAGTTCACCGTCGAAGAGGTCGGTGATCATGGCCACGCCGAAGGCCGCCCAAGCGAAGGACCGCCAGGCCGGATCGTGCCCGTCCCCGTGCACCAGCAGCAGCACGAAGCCGGGGACCAGCGCCAGCCGAATCATGGTCAGCAGGTTCGCGACGTTCCACACCCCGGGCTTGGCCGCCACGGAGGCCACCGACGCACCGGACGGACCGGCGCCCGTGCCCGCCTCGCCGCCGGTGACCGCCCCGGCGGCCGTACCAGCCGCAGCCGAGCCCGAGCCCGAAGTCGGACCCGAAGCCGAAGCCGGACCCGAGCCCGAACTCGATGCCACAGCCGCCGCGGCCAGTCCTGCCGCAACCGCAGGAACCGCCGGCACCGCTCCCGCGGAAGCCCCGCCGCCCGCACCTGCCGCCGCACCCGTCCCCGTACCGGCAGCTCCGCCCGGCCTCGGACCGCCGGAGGCACCCGCACCGGCGCCGGCCCCGCCCTTCCCGCCGGACGCGGGAGCCTTGCTCATCTGGCCGCCACCTCCGTACACGCCCCGGCATCCGGAACTCCCGCCGGAGCACCGGCGGCGAAATCCAGCGGCTCGGCGATCAGGTCCACCCCCTGTGTCCCGGTGACCTTCGCGGTGACGAACATCCCGGGCCGCAGCATCCGCGCCGGATCCGCCCCGGCAGCCCCGTCCGCAACGACCGAGGCCGGAGCCAGGCCCGGGGAGAACTCCAGCACGACCTGCCCGTCCGTCTCCGGCGCCTGGTGGTCGGCCCGCCCGGTCACCTCGCCGGTCTCCTCGTCCACCGCCTCGACCAGCACCCGCACGGTCGAGCCGAGCCGCTCCTCGGCCCGCTGCGCGGTCAGCTCCTCGGCCAGCCGGGAGACCCGGGCCAGCCGCTCGGCCACCACGTCCTCGTCGAGCTTCGTGTCGTACCCGGCGGCCTCGGTGCCCTCCTCGTCGGAGTAGCCGAACACGCCGATGGCGTCGAGCCGGGCGGCGCTCAGGAAGCGCTCCAGCTCCGCGAGGTCGTCCTCGCTCTCGCCGGGGAAGCCGACGATGAAGTTGGACCGCACCCCGGCCTCGGGCGCCTTGACGCGGATCGCGGCGAGCAGGTCGAGGAAGCGCTCCGTGTCGCCGAAGCGCCGCATCGCCCGCAGCACGCCCGGGGCCGAGTGCTGGAAGGACAGGTCGAAGTACGGGACCACGCCCGGCGTCGAGGTGAGCACGTCGATCAGGCCCGGCCGCATCTCGGCCGGCTGGAGGTAGCTGACCCGGACCCGCTCGATGCCGTCGACCGCGGCGAGTTCGGGCAGCAGCGTCTCCAGCAGCCGGATGTCGCCGAAGTCCTTGCCGTAGGAGGTGTTGTTCTCGCTGACCAGCATCACCTCCTTGACGCCCTGTCCGGCCAGCCAGCGGGTCTCGGACAGCACGTCGGCGGGGCGGCGGGAGACGAACGAGCCGCGGAAGGAGGGAATCGCGCAGAAGGTGCAGCGGCGGTCGCAGCCCGAGGCGAGCTTGACCGAGGCGACCGGGCCGCTGTCCAGCCGGCGCCGCAGCGGCGCGCGCGGGCCGGAGGGGGGTGCGACGCCCTCGGGCAGGTCGGTGAGGTCCGCCGAAGAGCCCGAAGAGCCCGAAGAGTCGGAGGAGGCGGAAGAGATGGACTCGGCCGGCTCCCCGTGCCCGGGCAGCGCCACCGCCGTGCCCTGCCGCTCGACCGGGCTGACCGGCAGCAGCTTGCGCCGGTCGCGCGGGGTGTGCGAGGCGTGGATGCCGCCGGACAGGATGGTCCGCAGCCGGTCGGAGATGTCCGTGTAGTCGTCGAAGCCGAGGACCGCGTCGGCCTCGGGCAGCGCGTCGGCGAGTTCCTTGCCGTAGCGCTCGGCCATGCAGCCGACCGCGACGACGGCCTGGGTGCGGCCGCCCTTCCCCTTGAGGTCGTTGGCCTCCAGCAGGGCGTCCACGGAGTCCTTCTTGGCCGCGTCCACGAAGCCGCAGGTGTTGACCACCGCGACGTCCGCGTCGGCGGCGTCGTCCACCAGACGCCAGCCGTCCGCCGCCAGTCGGCCGGCGAGTTCCTCGGAGTCCACCTCATTACGGGCGCAGCCGAGCGTGACAAGGGCGACGGTACGGGGTTCGGGCATGGCCTCAGCCTACCCGGAGGGTCTGCTCCCTCTGATACGCCCGCGGATACGCCCCCTGCCCGATCCGCTCCGGTGGTACGTCCGGTCGTACGCCTGCTCGCCCCGCCCGCTCGGGCGTACCCACGCATACGGTCGTACGTACGCCACCGCGTCCGTACGATCTTGTGCCCATACGTTCCCGGACCCCGGCCGCGCTCAGCCCTGTGTCGGGTCACCCGGGGTGTACGTCAGCCGTACGACCTGCCCGTCGGCGCCGGCCGGGCCCAGGTCCTTGCCGTTGACGAAGAGCTGCACCGCGCCGGCGTTCCCGACGATCAGCTTGATCTTCTTGTCGTCGGTCCAGGTGCGGGACTCGCCCTTCTTCAGGGACTTCTGGAAGAGCTGCTTGCCGTTGGAGTCGGTGGCCTGGATCCAGCTCGTGCCGGCCTCGACGCTGACCTTGACGGTCACCTTGCCGGGCGGCGCGGCGGCGATGACGCTGTTGGACGGCTGCGGCTTGGGTACCGGCGGGGCCTGGGCGCTCTGCGTCGGGGTGGCCGTGGTGGCGGTCGGCGAGGGGGTGCCGGACTTGGCGGTGGTGTCGCCGCCGCCGGACCCGCTGACGACGGTGAAGCCGACGAAGCCGACCACCGCGACGATCGCGGCGATCATGGCGGCCGTCCAGTTGGGGCGGCGCGGCTCCACCGAGCGGATCCGCTCGGCCTCGTAGACCGGGGCCACCGTGACCGGCAGGTTCTGCGGGCCGTGCTCGGCCGCGTACTGCTCGATCAGCGGATCGGGGTCGAGCCCGACCACCCGGGCGATGGCGCGGATGTGCCCGCGGGCGTAGACGTCGCCGCCGCAGCGGGAGAAGTCGTCCTGCTCGATCGCCTGCACGATGGGCACGCGCACCCGGGTGAGCGTGCTGACCTGGTCGACGGTCAGCCCGGAGGCGCGACGGGCCTGGGCCAGGGCGTGACCGACCGAAAGCCGGTCGTCGGAGGGCGAGTTGCCGATGGTCACGAGGACGCCTTTCGGGGGTGCAGCCACCTGCTGCGATCAGTCTAGGGGGGTGCGAATCGGCTGGGCGAACGAACCGCGGGGAACGTGTCCGCCATCGGACGGCCACGCGAGGACGGTCCCGTGCGGCCGGGGCACGGACCGGACCTGGGCCGGGGCCACGGCCGGTCACCGGAATCGGACCGGACCGCTTTCCCTTCCACCACATTGACGTACGAGCAGCAGCAACGGTTGCCTCAGTACCTGCCCCGAGTCCCGCGAGATCACACGTGCCGTGTCCCGGGTGTCACCCGCACCGACGCGCCCCGGCGGTCATGCGTTCGGACGATATCGGGCCACGCGTCACGCGACCCGTCACGCGCCGCCCCGGATCTCCGCCAGCACCCCGTCGATCTCGTCGGCCTTCACCAGGACGTCCCGGGCCTTGGAGCCCTCGCTGGGGCCGACGATGCCGCGCGACTCCATCAGGTCCATCAGGCGGCCGGCCTTGGCGAAGCCGACCCGCAGCTTGCGCTGGAGCATCGAGGTGGAGCCGAACTGGGTGGAGACCACCAGCTCCGCGGCCTGGCACAGCAGGTCCAGGTCGTCGCCGATCTCCTCGTCGATCTCCTTCTTCGGCCCGCCGCCGACCGTGACGTCGCTGCGGTAGCTCGGGGTGAGCTGGGCCTTGCAGTGCTCGACGACCTTGGCGACCTCGTCCTCGGTGACGAAGGCGCCCTGCATGCGGATCGGCTTGTTCGCGCCCATCGGCAGGAACAGCCCGTCACCTTTTCCGATCAGCTTCTCGGCGCCGGGCTGGTCGAGGATCACCCGGCTGTCGGCGAGCGAGGAGGTGGCGAAGGCCAGCCGGGAGGGCACGTTGGCCTTGATGAGGCCGGTGACGACGTCGACGCTGGGCCGCTGGGTGGCCAGCACCAGGTGGATGCCGGCGGCGCGGGCGAGCTGGGTGATGCGGACGATGGAGTCCTCCACGTCGCGCGGTGCGACCATCATCAGATCGGCCAGCTCGTCCACGATCACCAGCAGGTACGGATACGGGGTCAGTTGGCGCTCGCTGCCCTCGGGGGTGCGGGCCCGGCCGGAGCGCACGGCGGCGTTGAAGTCGTCGATGTGCCGGAAGCCGTACGCGGCGAGGTCGTCGTAGCGCAGGTCCATCTCGCGCACCACCCACTGCAGGGCCTCGGCGGCCCGCTTGGGGTTGGTGATGATCGGGGTGATCAGGTGCGGGATGCCCTCGTAGGCGGTCAGCTCGACCCGCTTGGGGTCGATGAGGACCATGCGCACCTCGTCCGGGGTGGCGCGGGCCATCACGGAGGTGATCAGGCAGTTGATGCAGGAGGACTTGCCGGAGCCGGTGGCGCCGGCCACCAGGACGTGCGGCATCTTCGCGATGTTGGCCATCACGTAGCCGCCCTCGACGTCCTTGCCGAGCGCGACGGTCATCGGGTGGTCCTCGCCGGCCGCGTCGGCCGAGCGCAGCACGTCGCCGAGATTGACCATCTCGCGGTCGCTGTTGGGGATCTCGATGCCGACCGCGGACTTGCCGGGGATGGGGCTGATGATCCGCACGTCGGGGCTGGCGACGGAGTAGGCGATGTTCTTGGCGAGCGCGGTGATCCGCTCCACCTTGACGGCCGCGCCGAGTTCGACCTCGTAGCGGGTGACCGTGGGACCGCGGGTGAAGCCGGTGACGCGGGCGTCGACCTTGAACTCCTTGAAGACCTGGGTGAGCGAGGCCACCACCACGTCGTTGGCGGCGCTCCTGCTGCGGCCGGGGCCGCCGCGCTCCAGCAGGTCCAGGGAGGGCAGGGAGTAGGTGATGTCGCCGGAGAGCTGCAACTGCTCGGCCCGCGGCGGCAGCGGTTCGCCGGCCGGCGGTGCGGTGTCCTTGGTGAGGTCGGGCACCGCGGCCCCGTCGTCGTCCGCGGGGCGGGTGTCGCGCTCCTGGGTGCGCGCGGCGGGCACCGGCTTGGTGAGGCGCCCGGCCAGGTCGGTGACCAGGGGGCTGGGCTGGACCCCGTGCAGCACCGCGCCGTCCAGGGCCGCGGCGGCGGCCGCCGCGATGTCCACCGCGTCGGGCTCTGCGTTTGCGGTGGCCGGCTGTCCGTCGGGGCGGCGCCGGGGGCGGCGGCGCGCCTTGGGCTCGGGGGGCGCCTCGGCGGGCGAGCCGGCCGGGTCGTTGTCCACGTCGTACGGTTCGTCGCCGCCGTCGGCCGCGTCCTTGCCGCGGCCCGCGTTCTTGGTCGCGCCCTTGGCCGGCTCCTGCTTGGTGAAGCGCAGCGGCAGCCGCCGCACCGGCGACTCCGCCTGCTCGCCGCCCGCGACGCGGCCGTCCCCGAAGCCGTCCGGGTCCTCGGCGAGGAAGTCCTCCAGCGGTACGGCGTCGGGGTCCGGGGGCGGCGCGTACAGGCCCAGGCGGGCGCCGATGTGGCGCAGCCGCTGCGGGATGGTGTTGACCGGGGTGGCGGTGACCACCAGCAGCCCGAAGAGGGTGAACAGCAGCAGCAGGGGGACGGCCAGGAACACGCCGACGGTGTAGAGCAGCGGGGAGGCGACGCTCCAGCCGATCAGGCCGCCGGCGTGGCGCATCGCCGTGGCGCCGTCGCCGCGGGTGGGCGAGCCGCAGGCGATGTGCAGCAGGCCGATGGTGCCGAGGAACAGCGCGGACAGGCCGATGACGATCCGTCCGTTGGCCTCGGGCTGTTCCGGGTGGCGCATCAGGCGCACGGTGACGGCCCCGAGCAGCAGGGGCACCAGCAGGTCGAGCCGGCCGAACGCGCCGGTGATCAGGAGGTCGACCAGGTCGCCGACCGGGCCGTGCAGCAGGTTGGACCAGGTGCCGGCGGCGACCACCAGGGTCAGGCCGAGCAGGGCCAGGGCCAGGCCGTCCTTGCGGTGGGCCGGGTCCAGGCCGCGGGCGCCGCGTCCTATACCACGGAAGATCGCTCCGACGGTGTGCGCCAGGCCGAGCCACAGGGCGCGGATCAGCCGCAGCACGGGGTTCATGGGCGAAGGAGCCGCTTTGGGCGCCGGTTTGGCCGCCGCGGCCTTCTTGGCGGGCGGCGGTCCCGCGGGCTTCTTCGCGGCGGCCTTCTTGGCGGCAGGCTTCGCCGGGGCGTTCTTGGCGGTGCCGGACGTACGGGAGGCCATGGCGATGAGGTTACCGCCCTTGTGATCGGGGGACATGCGTGCCTGTGGATACGCCCGTTCGTGTCGGCCCACCGGCAGTCGTCCGGTTGACGCCACGTCAACCGGATTCGGTGGTCACACACTTTCGGCTGACTTCACGCTCTTTCGGGTGACTTCACGGTGTCAGGTCGACGAACACCGGCGGGCGGAGGCGGCGACGAGCCCACACGCACGGACACGCGACGACGTACAGCACGACATGCATCACGACGTACAGACGCCCGTCACAACGGACGGACGTCAGAGGTACGTCGGGACGTCCAGCGGCGTGCGGGCAAGCCCGACCAGCGGCCGATGGCCGCGCAGCGGCGGCTACTCGGCCGGCGGCAGCCTGACCCCGTTGTCGCCGCCGGTGCCCGGCTCCAGCGCGTCCAGCGCCCGGCGCAGCCCAGTGAGCTTGCGCTCAAGGTGGGCGGCGGTGGCCACGGCCGCGGCGTCGCCGGACTCGCCGAGCTGCTTGCTCAGCGCCTCGGCCTGCTCCTCGACGGCGGCCAGCCGCGCGGACAGCTCGGCCAGCAGCCCGGCCGATTCCTTGCCGCTGCCGGACCCGTCCGTGGGCAGGCCCTGCTCCAGCTGCAGCCGCAGCAGCCCGGCCTGTTCGCGCAGCTGCACGTTCTTCATGTAGAGGTCCACGAAGACCGACACCTTGGCGCGCAGCACCCACGGGTCGAACGGCTTGGAGATGTAGTCCACCGCGCCGGCCGCGTAGCCGCGGAAGGTGTGGTGCGGGCCGTGGTTGATGGCGGTCAGGAAGATGATCGGGATGTCCCGGGTGCGTTCGCGCCGCTTGATGTGCGCGGCCGTCTCGAAGCCGTCCATGCCCGGCATCTGCACGTCGAGCAGGATCACCGCGAAATCGTCGGTGAGCAGCGCCTTCAGAGCCTCTTCCCCGGACGATGCCCGCACCAGTGTCTGATCGAGCGCCGAGAGGATCGCCTCCAGCGCCAGCAGATTCTCCGGCCGGTCATCGACCAGGAGGATCTTGGCCTTCGGCACCATGGCCCGTCCTCCTCGCCCCGGCATCGTGCCGGTCGCCGCCCCCGGGTACGACTCCGTCATGCCGCCCGTCCTTGTGCCGGTCATGGTAGTCGCACCCCGCCGTTCGCCACACCCTGTCACCGCCAGGTCACTCAACACACACCGCAAACGCAGGCGGAAACCAGAAGGTTCCCCGCTTCCGGGACCGCCACACCTCGCCGGGCACACCAGTCGCCACGAGTTGGCGCCAGTCGGCGCCCGGTCGGCGAAGGACCGGTGGACCGGTCCCTCACCGGCCCGCGGGCCGGACCGATGCGCCGCCGTGGACACGGCGGCCCGGACGTACCGGGCCCACCGCGACCGCGCTCAGCGTGCGTGCATCCACTGTTCCATGAGAGTGAGCAGATGATCGGTGTCGACAGGCTTCGTCACATAATCCGACGCTCCTGATTCGATGGTCTTTTCACGATCCCCCTTCATTGCCTTCGCAGTGAGGGCGATGATCGGCAGCCCGGCGAACTGCGGCATCTTGCGAATCGCCGCAGTCGTGGCGTACCCGTCCATCTCGGGCATCATGATGTCCATCAGTACGATCGCGATGTCGTCGTGCTGCTCCAGCACCTCGATGCCCTCGCGGCCGTTCTCCGCGTACAGCACCGTCAGCCCGTGCTGCTCCAGCACGCTGGTGAGCGCGAAGACGTTGCGGATGTCGTCGTCCACGATCAGCACGACCTCGCCGCTGAAGCCGCCGGAGAAGCCGGGGTAGCCCCCGGCCTGCTCCTGTTCGGCCCACGGCTCGTGGGCCGGGGCCTGCGGCGCGGGCGCGGAGCCGTTGACCGGGGTCCGCGGGGCGGGCGCCACGCCGTTGCTGCCGGGGGCCGGCTGCGGGGCGGGCTGGGCCGAGCTGCGGCGCAGCCGGGCCAGGCTGCTGCCCGGGCCGCGGGTGCGCGAGGGCGCGGCCTGCTCGGCGCCCTCCTCGGCCGCCGCGCCCTGTCCGTTGCCCGCCTGCTGGGAGCCGGCCGCCGGCGGCACGTCGCCCATGCTCAGCGGCAGGTACAGGGTGAACGTCGAGCCGCGGCCGGGCTGGCTGTCGGCGTGGATCTCACCGCCGAGCAGCCGCGCGATCTCCCGGCTGATCGACAGGCCCAGGCCCGTCCCGCCGTACTTGCGGCTGGTGGTGCCGTCGGCCTGCTTGAACGCCTCGAAGATCACCCGCATCTTGCCGGCCGCGATGCCGATGCCGGTGTCGGTCACCGAGAACGCGATCAGCGGCTGGTCCGGCTCGCGCAGGGTGCCCGCCTCCAGCAACTGCTCCCGGATGGACTGCGGCACCTCGCTGCCGGCCGGGCGGATCACCAGCTCCACCGACCCGGAGTCGGTGAACTTCACCGCGTTGGACAGCAGGTTGCGCAGCACCTGGAGCAGCCGCTGCTCGTCGGTGTGGAGCGTCACCGGCAGCTCCGGGGAGACCCGCACCGAGAAGTCCAGGCCCTTCTCCGCGGTCAGCGGCCGGAAGGTGGCCTCCACGTAGTCCACCAGCTGCACCAGCGCGATCCGGGTCGGCGAGACGTCCATCTTGCCGGCCTCGACCTTCGACAGGTCCAGGATGTCGTTGATCAGCTGGAGCAGGTCGGAGCCGGCGCCGTGGATGGTCTGGGAGAACTCGACCTGCTTGGGCGAGAGGTTCCCGTCGGCGTTGTCCGCCAGCAGCTTGGCCAGGATCAGCAGCGAGTTGAGCGGGGTGCGCAGCTCGTGCGACATGTTGGCCAGGAACTCGGACTTGTAGCGCATGGAGACCGCGAGCTGCTCGGCGCGCTCCTCCAGCACCTGCCGGGCCTCCTCGATCTCGGTGTTCTTCACCTCGATGTCGCGGTTCTGCCGGGCCAGCAGCGCGGCCTTCTCCTCCAGCTCCGAGTTGGACGCCTCCAGCGCCCGCTGCCGGTTCACCAACTCCGCCGAGCGCTCCTGGAGTTGCTCGGTCAGCTCCTGGGACTGCTTGAGCAGCCCCTCGGTCTTGGTGTTCACCGAGATCGTGTTGACGCTGATCGCGATCATGTCGGTGATCTGGTTGAGGAAGTCCTTCTGGATCTGGGTGAACGGCTGGAACGCGGCCAGTTCGATCACGCCCAGCACCCGGCCCTCGAACAGCACCGGCAGCACGATCACGTGCGACGGCGGCGCCTCGCCGAGCCCGGAGACGATCTTCAGGTAGCCGGGCGGCGCGGACTCCACCAGGATCGGCCGCTTCTCCACCGCGGCCTGCCCGATCAGGCCCTCACCGGGCAGGAAGCGGGTGGACATCGTCTTGTTGGAGAAGGCGTACGAGCCGATCAGCTTCAGTTCGTACTCCTCGCCGGCCTCGCTGGCCTCCTCGGCCAGGAAGAACGCGCCGTGCTGGGCCGAGACCACCGGGGTCAGCTCGCTCATGATCAGCGCGCCCACGTCGCCCAGGTCGCGGCGCCCCTGCATCAGACCGGAGATCCGCGCCAGGTTGCCCTTGAGCCAGTCCTGCTCCTTGTTGGCCAGCGTGGTCTCGCGCAGCCGGACGATCATCGTATTGATGTAGTCCTGCAGCTCCAGGATCTCCCCGGCCGCGTCCACGTCGATCCGCAGGTTCAGGTCGCCGCGGGTCACCGCGGTGGCCACCTGCGCGATGTTGCGCACCTGGCTGGTCAAGTTGTTGGCCATCAGGTTCACCGATTCGGTGAGGTCCTTCCAGATGCCGGAGACCCCCGGCACCCGCGCCTGACCGCCCAGCCGGCCCTCCGTACCCACCTCGCGGGCCACCCGGGTGACCTCGTCACCGAAGGCGGACAGCTGTCCCACCATCGTGTTGATCGTGGTCTTCAGCTCCAGGATCTCGCCGCGCGCGTCCACGTCGATCTTCTTGGACAGGTCGCCGCGCGCCACCGCCGTGGTGACCTGGGCGATCTGCCGCACCTGGCCGGTGAGGTTGGAGGCCATGCCGTTGACGGACTCGGTGAGGTCCTTCCAGGTGCCCGCCACGCCCGGCACCCGGGCCTGGCCGCCGAGGATGCCCTCGGTGCCCACCTCGCGGGCCACCCGGGTCACCTCGTCACCGAACGCCGACAGCGTGTCGACCATGGTGTTGATGGTGTTCTTCAGCTCGAGGATCTCGCCCTTGGCGTCGACGTCGATCTTCTTCGTCAGGTCGCCGTTGGCGACGGCGGCGGCCACCGACGAGATCGACCGCACCTGGTTCGTCAGGTTGTTCGCCATCAGGTTGACGTTGTCGGTCAGGTCCTTCCAGATGCCCGAGGCGTCGCGGACCCGGGCCTGGCCGCCGAGCTTGCCCTCGGTGCCCACCTCGCGGGCCACCCGGGTCACCTCGTCACCGAACGCCGACAGGGTGTCCACCATCTGGTTCACGGTGATGACCAGGGCCAGCACCTCGCCCTTGGCGTCCACCGTGATCTTCTTGGACAGGTCGCCCTGGGCGACCGCGGTGGTCACCTCGGCGATGTTGCGGACCTGGCTGGTGAGGTTGTTCGCCATGAAGTTGACGGACTGGGTGAGGTCCTTCCACGTCCCGGCGACGCCCTTGACCTCGGCCTGGCCGCCGAGGATCCCCTCGGTGCCGACCTCCCGGGCCACCCGCGTGACCTGCTCGGCGAACGAGGAGAGCTGGTCGACCATCGTGTTCAGGGTGTTCTTCAATTCGAGGATCTCGCCCTTGGCGTCCACGTCGATCTTCTGCGACAGGTCACCGCGGGCCACCGCGGTCGCCACCTGGGCGATGCCGCGGACCTGGGCGGTCAGGTTGCCCGCCATGAAGTTCACCGAGTCCGTCAGGTCGCGCCACACGCCGGCCACCCCGGGCACCTGCGCCTGACCGCCGAGCCTGCCGTCCGTACCCACTTCGCGGGCCACCCGCGTGACCTGCTCGGCGAAGGACGAGAGCTGGTCGACCATCGTGTTGATGGTGTTCTTCAGCTCCAGGATCTCCCCGCGCGCGTCCACGTCGATCTTCTGCGACAGGTCGCCGCGCGCCACCGCTGTGGTGACCTGCGCGATCTGCCGCACCTGGGAGGTGAGGTTGCCGGCCATGAAATTGACCGAATCCGTCAGGTCCTTCCAGGTGCCGCTGACGCCGTCCACCCGGGCCTGACCGCCGAGGCGCCCCTCGGTGCCCACGTCGGTGGCCATCCGCGTCACCTGCGCGGAGAACGAGCCGAGCTGGTCCACCATCCGGTTCACGGTGTTCTTCAGCTCCAGCATCTCGCCGGAGACGTCCACCGTGACCTTCTGCGACAGATCACCATTGGCGACCGCCGTCGTCACCTGCGCGATGTTGCGGACCTGGCCGGTCAGGTTCCGGAAGGCGGTGTTGACCGAATCCGTCAGGTCCTTCCAGGTGCCCGCGGCCCCCGGCACCTGCGCCTGACCACCGAGGATGCCCTCGACGCCGACCTCGCGGGCCACCCGCGTCACCTCGGCGCCGAACGCCGAGAGCTGGTCGACCATGGTGTTCACGGTGTTCTTCAGTTCCAGCATCTCGCCGGAGACGTCCACCGTGACCTTCTGCGACAGATCGCCATTGGCGACCGCCGTCGTCACCTGCGCGATGTCCCGCACCTGCGCGGTCAGGTTCCGGAAGGCGGTGTTCACCGAATCGGTGAGGTCCTTCCAGGTGCCCGCGGCTCCCGGCACCTGAGCCTGACCGCCGAGCTGGCCCTCCGCGCCGATCTCGCCCGCCACGCGGGTCACCTCGTCGGCGAAGATCCGCAGCGTCTCGGTCATCGCGTTGATCGTCTCGGCGAGCTGCGCCACCTCGCCGCGCGCCCCGATGGTGATCTTCTGCGTCAGGTCGCCGTTGGCCACCGCCGTGGTGACCTGCGCGATGTCCCGTACCTGCGCGGTCAGGTTCCCGGCCATCGTGTTGACCGAGTCCGTCAGGTCCTTCCACACCCCGGCCACGCCCGGCACCTGCGCCTGGCCGCCCAGCTCGCCCTCGGTGCCCACCTCGCGGGCCACCCGGGTCACCTCCGAGGAGAAGGACGCGAGCTGGTCCACCATCGAGTTGACGGTGTTCTTCAGCTCCAGCATCTCTCCCGCGACATGCACGGTCACCTTGCGTGACAGGTCACCCTTGAGGACGGCCTGCGTGACCAGAGCGATGTCGCGCACCTGTGCGGTCAGCCGATACGCCATGGTGTTGACGGAGTCCGTCAGGTCCTTCCAGGACCCCGACATCCCTCGCACCTTCGCCTGGCCGCCGAGCTTGCCCTCGGTGCCGACCTCGCTGGCCACCCGCGTCACCTCGTCGGTGAACGCCGAGAGCTGGTCCACCAGCCCGTTGACCGTACGGCCCACCTTCAGGAACTCCCCGCGCAGCGGATGCGCCGACCCGTCCGCGTTCTGCGCCCGCAGGTCCATCCGCTGCTCCAGGTCGCCCTCGGCCACCGCCGACAGCACCCGGCCCACCTCGGACACCGGCCGCACCAGGTCGTCCACCAGCGCGTTGCCCGCCTCCACGGCCGCCGCCCAGGAGCCCTCGCAGGCCCCGGTCTCCAGCCGCTCCGTCAGCTTGCCCTCCCGGCCGACCACCCGCCGCACCCGCGCCAGCTCACCGGTGAGGTGCTGATTACGGTCCGCGACCTCGTTGAAGACAGCCGCGATCTCCGCCATGACGCCGTCCCCGGACACCGTCAGCCGCTTGCGGAAGTTTCCGTCCCGCATCGCCGACAGCGCCCCGACCAGCTTCAGGAGCGCAGCCGAATCGACTTCTACGGTCCCGCCGGAGCGGGATCGTCCGTTCTTCGTACGCGTGACCGTGCCCCGCGCCGATGCGCCAGACTCCACCGTGGTCCCTCCTGGAGGGTCATGCAGACCCGCAGACGTGCATCCTTGCTTCCCGCGCAACTTTGCCACCGGCCGCCCAGCAAGCATGCCCAGTGTTTCACCATGGCCCCGCCGGGCCATAACAGTTCGGCAGCATCGCTCGGAACCCGGGGAAGCTTTCGGGGCGGAAACACCCGCAACCGGCGCACACGCGCTCGGCGTGGGTAAGTAACCTGGCATCGGGTTGCCCGCGCCCCGGCGGGCGTACACCTCTGGGGAGCCGCGGGTGAGAATTGAGCAGCGCGGCGGCGGTACCGCCACGGACGCCGCGGGTGCTCCGGCCCCCGTACGGGCGGCCGCGACCGACCCGGCGGGCGTGGCGGACCCGGCGGGCGTGAAGAAGCCGGCGGGCGTGAAGAAGCCGGAGAACGCGGTGGACCCGGCGGACCCGGTGGTTCCGGCGGAACGAATGCGAAGGAGTGCAGTGATCACGGCGCGGGCAGCGGCCACCTTCGAACCGGTGGGGCGGTCGGTCGCGGTGGCGCGCGCATTCGTCCGCGACACCCTCCAGGGCTGGGGATACGCCGACGTCGTCGACGACGCCGTGGTCCTGACCAGCGAACTCGTCACCAACGCGGTGATCCACGCGGGCACCGCCGCGGACGTGCAGTGCCTGCGGTACGAGTCCGCGGTCCGCGTCGAGGTCGCCGACCACTACCCCGAGCGCGAGGTGCCGCTCCAGGGCCGCGGCCGGCCCTTCCGCGACAGCGACAACGAAGGCGGGCGCGGACTGCTGCTGTGCGCCGCCCTCGCCAGCCGCTGGGGCGTGGAGTACACCCCGTCCGGCAAGCACGTCTGGTTCCAGCTCGACCTGCCCGAACGCCCGGCCGGCACCCACGCCGCCGGACCGCCGCTGCCCACCGCCGAGCTGCCCGTCGCCGACGAGCGCGTCCGGGTCGCCGTGGTCCAGGTGGACCGTGATGGCGCGATCACCCGCTGGAACGAGGACGCGACCGAGCTTTTCGGCCACCCCGCCGCCGAGGTGCTCGGCAAGTCCCTGACCGACCTCACCGCCTGGCCGCAGACCCCCGGCACCGGCATCGGCCTGGCCGAGGCCCTCCAGCTCTCCCGCTGGGAGGGCACGTACGGCCTGCGCGCCGCCGACGGCCGCGTGCTGTCCGTGTACGGCTCGCACCTGCGGGTACGCGACACCGGCGGCGAGCCCTCCACGGTCTGCCTGCTGGTGCGCGCCGAGGAACGCGCGGTGCTCCAGACCCCGCCGCGCGGGCCCTCCGCCGCCGACACCGGACCCGGCCGACGCGGCCGCGGCGCCGACGCCTTCGAGGGCTTCATCGGCTCCCCCGCCCCCGACGACCTGGACGGCCTGCTCCAGCGCACCGTCGAACGCGCCCGCGACATGCTCGACGGCGACGCCGCGTACCTGCTGCTGGCCACCGACGACGAGACCGAGCTGGAGGTACGCGCCTCCACCGGCCTGCCCTCCGCCCGCCAGCGGTTCGCCCGCGTCCCCGTCGAAGCTGGCACCGGACGCTACGGCAGCGCCCGCATGCCCGCCGTCCACGAGGACCTGACCGCAGTCCCCGGCGCCGTACCGCTGCTGTCCGGCACCGGGATGCGCTCGGTCGTCACCGTGCCGCTGAAGGTCGAGGGCCGCCTCACCGGCTCCCTCGGGGTCGCCGCCGAGGCACCGGGCCGCTTCTCCAACCAGGAGGCGCTGCGGCTCCAGTTCGCCGCCGACCGCATCGCGCTGGCTGTCGAGAGCGCCCGCCTGACCGAACTGGAACGGCTGCGCCGCGGCTCGCTGTCCTTCCTCGTCGAGGCCTCCGACCTGCTGGCCGGCACCCTGGAACGGGACCAGACGCTGGCCCTGATGGCCCAGATGACCGTGCCCACCCTGGCGAGTTGGTGCGCCGTCTACACCATCGCCGAGCAGTCCGAACCGGAACTGGCGTTCGTCCTGCACGAGGACGAGGACCGCATCGACGGCATCAAGGCCCTGCTCTCCCAGGTCCGCCCGCCCGAGCCCGACCCGACTCCGGGCGCCCGGATGTGGACCGCGCCCTCCGACGCCGCCCACTCCAGCGCCCTGCGTGCCTCCCTGCGCAGCCTCGGCGTCGGCTCCTCCACCGGCGGGCGCCCCGCCAGCGCCCCCGGCATCGCCCTGGCCACCGCGGCGGCCGTCGGCGGCGAGACCGTCGTCCTGCCGCTGGTCGCCCGCAACCGCGTCATCGGCATGCTCACCCTCGGCAAACCCACCGACGAACGCTTCCGCCAGGAGATCCTGGAACTCGCCGAGGACCTGTCCCGCCGCGCCGCCCTGGCGCTGGACAACGCCCGCCTCTACAGCGAGCGCACCGCCATCAGCCAGGCCCTCCAGCGCAGCCTGCTGCCCCCGGAACTGCCGCACGTCCCCGGCGTCGAGGTCGAGGTCGTCTACCGCGCGGCCGGCGAGGGCAACGAGGTCGGCGGCGACTTCTACGACCTGTTCCCGATCCGCGACGGCTGCTGGGGCTTCGCCATCGGCGACGTGTGCGGTACGGGCCCGGAGGCCGCGGCCGTCACGGGCCTGGCCCGGCACGCCCTGCGCCTGCTCGCCCGCGAGGGCTTCGGCGGCCCCGCGGTCCTGGAGCGCCTGAACGCCGCCATCCTCGACGAGGGCGCCCGCAGCCGCTTCCTGACCCTCCTGTACGGCGAGTTGTGGCCGCAGCAGGACGGCAGCGCAGTGCTGCGCATGGTCTGCGCCGGCCACCCCCTGCCGCTGCGGCTGCGCCCGGACGGCACCGTGGAACCGGCCGCCGACCCGCAGCCCCTGCTCGGCGTCCTGGAGGACCTGGAGCTCGCCGAACAGACCGTCACCCTCGACCCCGGTGACGTCCTGCTGTGCGTCACCGATGGCGTCACGGAACGCCGCGAGGGCTCCCGCATGCTCGGCGACGACGGCCTGGCCGATGTCCTCGCCGCATGTACGGGCCTGACGGCCGGCGCGGTCGCGTCCCGCATCCAGCGCGCGGTGGAACGCTTCGCCTCCGACGCGCCCTCGGACGACATGGCGATCCTGGCGATGCGCCTGCCGTCCCCGCCGCCGTCCCGCTGATTCAGTCCGCTGAATTTGTACGGTGCCGGTCCGCTCCCCGAGGGGCGGCCGGCACCGGCGTCACTTCACGCGGACAGGTGACGCGCGGATACGTGACGCGTATATACGTGAAAAGGCCCCCGCCTGGTGGCGGGGGCCTTCCCCATCGGAGCCCCAATACGGAATCGAACCGTAGACCTTCTCCTTACCATGGAGACGCTCTACCGACTGAGCTATTGGGGCGCAGCGACGGGACGATCTTATCCCATGAACGGGTGTGCGGTGAACCGCTGTCGGGGCCTCCGGCGGAGGTCCTGGCGCCGGCTCAGATCAGGCCGCCCAGCGCGTTGCAGGCATCCGCGACGTGCGTGAGTTCTCGCTGCGTGAGCCCGGAGTGCACCGGCAGCGTCAGGCTGTCGGCGGCCACCAACTCGGTGTGCGGCAGGTAGGGCATGGACTCCGAGCGGTGGGCGGGGAGTCGGTGCACGGGGACGGGGACGCTCACCGAGGCCCGTACGCCGCGCCTGGCCAGGGCGGCCGCGAAGGCGTCGCGGTCCGGCCGGCCGTTGCCCGGGACCCGGACGGTGTACTGGTGGTACAGGTGGCGCACACCGGGCTCGGCGTAGGGGACGATCACTCCGGTCAACGCCGAGTCCAGGAAGCGCGCGTGGGCCCGCCGGCGCGCCACGGCGCCCGCGTCCTCGTTCGACGGCGCCTCCTCGACCAGCGCGAGCGCCCAGCGCTCGGCCAGCGCGCTCAGCCGGGCCACGGGCGCCGGGTGCCCGAAGACGTTGACGGGCAGGATCGCGGCCGTCCGCGAGGTGACGCTCGCGGCCACCGCGTCGGGGTCCAGGCAGAAGGTCCGCGGGTCGATGTCCGCGAACACCGGTACGGCGCCGACCAGTCGTACGGCGTCGGCCGGCGCGCCGGGCCCGAAGGACGGGACGATGACCTCGTATCCGGCACCGATTCCGAGGCCCACGAGGGCATCGCGCAGAGCGGCGGCCGTCATGTCCGATGCAATCCTGTGCCGTCGGCCGGCAGTCGTCATCTGCTGCACGTCTCCACACCTCCGCCTGTCCCGGGGCGCCCAGCGTCTCGGCAGGATGTGAACACGGGGTGACGAACAGCGAAAAAGCCTCGGCCTCCGGGACAAAGTCCAGGAGACCGAGGCTTTCTCAAAAATTGTTCGGCGGCGTCCTACTCTCCCACAGGGTCCCCCCTGCAGTACCATCGGCGCTAAAAGGCTTAGCTTCCGGGTTCGGAATGTAACCGGGCGTTTCCCTCTCGCTATGACCACCGAAACACCACGAAACACCACCCCACACCCACCCCGCACTACAGGGCCGATGGTTGTGGGATTGCTGGTTGTTTCAGAACCACACAGTGAACGCGAGCGCCTGAGGACAAGCCCTCGGCCTATTAGTACCGGTCAGCTCCACACCTTACGATGCTTCCACATCCGGCCTATCAACCCGGTCGTCTACCGGGAGCCTTACCCCCTCAAAGGAGATGGGAGTCCTCATCTCGAAGCAGGCTTCCCGCTTAGATGCTTTCAGCGGTTATCCCTCCCGAACGTAGCCAACCAGCCATGCCCTTGGCAGAACAACTGGCACACCAGAGGTCCGTCCGTCCCGGTC
>NZ_JADKYB010000048.1 GCF_016918855.1 Actinacidiphila acididurans | reverse complement strand
GCACGGGGGCGGAGGGTGTCGCAGGGACGGAGGCGGGCGCCGGGACGGAGGGCGCGGCTACGGATGCGGCTTCGGCCCCGGCGTCGGCTCCGGGCGCGGGAAAGCCGCGCAGCGCGTCGTACGTCGTGATGCCGACCCCGCCGCGCTCGCGCCAGTGGGCGAACGCCTCGTACCGGTCCGGGCCGTGCAGCGGGATCGCCCGCAGGGCGCTGCGCGTCTCGATCTCGCGGGTCCAGTTGACGAGGACGCCCGCCGGGCAGACCACGAGGAAGTGGGTGCGCCCGCGCGCGGCCAGGTGGGCGAGGGCGGCGATGGCCTGGACGGTCTTGCCGAGCCCCATCTCGTCGCCGAGGATCACCCGGCGCTGGGCGAGCGCGAACCGGGCGCCGAAGGACTGGTAGCCGCGCAGCGACACCCGGCGGTGGGTGTCGTCCAGCTCCTGGACGCGTACCCGCTCGGCCACGTCGGCGGGCAGGAAGCCCTCGGCGGCGGCCGGGTCCGGGCCGCGGCCGGAGATCTCGGCGAGCAGGCCGTAGTACTCCGCCGAGCGCACCTCGAAGTCGACCCACGCCTCGACGTCGTTCGCCGGGTCGCGCAGCAGGTCCACCGAACTCTGCCGGAGCAGTTCGGGCACACCGTCCCGTACGGCCCGCTCGTACGTCTCCCGGAGCGCGTCGAGCGCGGCCAGGGCCTGCGCGCGGGCGGCCCGGCCGGCCAGCCACAGGCGCAGCCGCCCGGCGGCGGGCCGGCCCCGTTCCAGCAGCGGCTCCAGCTCCGCGGCCAGCGCCTCGGCCACCTCGACCGCCCGCCGCGCCTGCGGGCCGGCCCGCACCAGCCGGTGCAGCGCGACCAGCAGCGCGGTGGTCCCGGGCGTCGGCCGGTCCACGTCGAAACGGACGGCGACTGTCTCCTCCACGGCCCGCGCGATCTGCCCGGCCGCCGCCACGGCCTGGTCGGCGGTCTGCCGGCCGACCCCCGGTATCTGCCGCAGCCGGTACCGGTCGGCCGTGAGCACATCGGCGACGGACTCGTAGCCCGCCGCCTCGATGGCCCCGAGCCGCAGCCGCCCCTCGGTCACGTCCTTCAGCCGCCCGACCGGAATCGTCCGCAGCTCGCCCTCGGCCAGCTCCGCCACGATCCCCCGCAACACCCCCCGCGCCTCGCCGACCGCGGCCGCGTGATCCCCGATGACCCCGCGCGCGGCCTCGCCCAGCCCCGCCGCCGCCCCCACCAGCCCCTTCCGCTCGGCGGCCGACCCCCCTGCCTGTCCCATCCCGCTCCCCACCACTGCCCACGACGCCTCCGGCATCCTCCCACGGCCCTCCGACAGAGCCGGGCGGATCGGGTGGTCGCGCGCCCGAAGCCGATTGATCCGCGCCGGCGTGCAACCCCGCGCGCCCCCAAGGCCGTATGAAGAAGCAGTGATCGAACCGCTGCTGTCGCAGCGAGCACATCCGTACCGGAACACATCAGGAGTTGTGTCGTGTCTTCTCGTCCCATCGGCGCGGCCGGGCGCCGGGCCGTCGTCGCCGCGGCCGCGTCGGCCGCTGTCGCGTCGCTGCTGTTCACCGCCGGCCCGGCGAGCGCCGCCCCGGCGACGGGCGCCCTGCCCGCGCCCGACTACCAGGGGCTGCGGCAGGCGGTGAACGGAGTCGTCGCGGCCGGATCACCCGGGGTGTTCGCGCAGGTGAGCGACCGCGGCGGGGCCGGCGGCACGGTCAGCGCGGGGACCGGGGACCTGACCACGCAGGCGCCGGTCGACCCGCAGGGGCAGTTCCGGGTCGGGAGCATCACCAAGAACTTCACCGCGGTCCTGGTGCTGCAACTCGTCGCCCGGCACCAGGTGGACCTCGACGCGCCGGCCGCCGGCTACCTGCCGAGCGGGGTCCTGCCCGCCGACTCGCCGATCACCGTACGACAACTGCTCGACCACACCAGCGGGTTGTACGACTACACCAACGACCTGCCCGGCATCCTCGTCGGCGACACCGTCACCGGCTACCAGCAGTTCCGGTACGCCACCTACGACCCCGCCGACCTGGTGGCCGACGCCCTCACGCACGGCTCCCAGTTCACCCCGGGCAGCCGGTACCAGTACTCCAACACCAACTTCGTGGTGCTGGGCATGCTCGTGGAGCACGTCACCGCGGAGCCCTTCGCCCAGGTCCTGAACGAGCGGATCCTGTGGCCGGCCGGCATGAAGGACACGCGCTTCGTCGTCCCGCGCACCGGCATCGGCGGCCCGCACGCCGTCGGCTACCTCACCGAGGACGACCGCTCCAAGCCGCTGTTCGACGCCACCGAGCAGACCGGCTCCTGGATCTGGACCGCGGGCGCCGCCATTTCCGGCACCGCCGACCTCAACCGCTACTGGCGCGCCCTGACCGGCGGCCGGCTGCTGCCGCCGGAACAGCTCGCGGAAATGGAGACCATGCAGCCGGCGGACGCGACCGGTACGTCCTTCTACGGGCTCGGCCTGCGCGCCTACACCCTCTCCTGCGGCATCCAGGTCTACGGCCACGACGGCATCGTGCAGGGCTACCAGACCTACTCGTACACCACCGCGGACGGCTCCCGGCAGGTCACGGTCTCGGCGAACGCCTCCAACAACTCCGCGGTCTTCGCCGCCGAACGCGCCACCCTGGACCCGGTCTTCTGCGGCGCCCCCGCCGCTCCGGCGGCCGCCCGCGTGGCGGCGACCGCCTCGGTGCACGTGGCCCGGGAGGAGACGACGGGCGTCAGCCCGGAACCTCTCACGCGCTGAATCCCGGTCCCGCCCCCGCCCCGGCCAGCTCCCGCGCCCGCCGGAACACCGCGGCGAGCATCGCATCGGTGAGCAGGCCGGTGGCCGTGTTGCGCCGGCTCGGGTGGTAGCAGGCGAGCTGCACGCGGCCGTCGGGGCGGCGGGCCTCGGCGGCGTGGCGGAAGGGGGGACGGGGGCGCAGGCCCGCCTGGCGCGCGGCGGCGTGCCAGGCGAAGGCGCCGAGCGTGACGATGACGGAGACGTCGGAGAGGGCGTCGAGTTCGGCGGTGAGGTAGGGGAGGCAGGCGTCGCGTTCGGCCGGGGTGGGGCGGTTGGCGGGCGGCGGGCAGCGTACCGCCGACGCGGTCCAGGCGCCGGCCGGCCGCAGGCACCGTACGCACGAGGCGATACGGTCCGCGGTCCGCGCGAGGGCCGCGCCGCGCTCCTCCGCACCGGCCATGACGGCACCTCCGCCCGGGTCCGGGCTCCCGGGCCCGGCCTGCCGGGTCCCAGCCTCGCAGACCGGGCCGGAGCCGTGCTCAGGGGCGTCCCGGCCCGGGCGGCACGAAGGATTCCGCGAGGTCGGCGGGGGCGGCCTGGCGCCAGGAGTCGACCAGGATGTCGTACAGCTCGCCGATGTCCTCGAGCGTGGCCAGCCGGGCCCGTACCCACGAGGAGCCCGCCTCGTGCGGCGGCACCCAGAACTTGTGCGGCTCGGCCGCGATCAGCTCGTCCCGCTCGTACCGGGGACAGCGCACCGCGAAGGACGTGCCGTCACCGGGGACGGTGATGTACATCCGGTTGACGACGTGAAACGTGGGGTGGCCCCACATCTCCTTCTCCGCCGTCCCCGGCAGGGACATGGCGATCCGGCGGACATCCTCGGCGTCGAGCATGATCAGGCTTCCGCACTCCCCGAACGTCACGTGTCCCCCGGCCCGAGGGCCGTCCCGGCGCCCGCCAGAATACCGACCTGCGGCGGACCGGTGCTGCCCGGCGACCACCGCCTTGTCAACCCGCACGCTGCCCGTCAACCCGCGCCACCCTGGTCGTATTTTCCGACATACGTGCGAAGGGTGAATACGCCGGGATTTTGATGTGCCCGGAGCCCCGGCCTCGGGACACTGCTGTGCACGGGTTGGCGGAAGGGGGCGGCGTGAGCGTTGGGCACGTGCGTGCGACAGCCGGCCGGGCGGACGAGGGCGAACCCGGCGGCCGTCTGTCACCACTTCCGCAGCAGGGCCCGGGCCGGGGCGTGCCCCGGCATGTCGCGTGCGTGATGGACGGGAACGGGCGGTGGGCCGCGCAGCGGTCGTTGCCGCGGACGTCCGGGCACACCGCGGCGGAGAAGACCGTGATCGACGTCATCGAGGCGGCGCGGGCGGCCGGGGTGGAGTGGCTGAGCCTGTACGCCTTCTCCACCGAGAACTGGCGGCGGCCGAGCGACGAGGTCGACTTCCTGATGCGGCTCGTGCGCCGGGTGGTACGCAAGCACGCTCCGCTGCTGTTCGCGCGCGGCATCCGGTGCCGGTTCCTCGGGGTGGCGGACCCGAGGATTCCGCCGCCGCTCGCCCGGGACTTCGCCGACCTGATGACGTTGACCGGCCAGAACCGGGGCATGACCCTGACCGTCGCCTTCGACCACGGCGGACGCCGGGACATCGTCGAGGCGGCCCGGTCCCTGATCCGCAGCGGGGTGCCGGCCGACGCCGTGGACGAACGGCACTTCGCCGCCCACCTGCCCTTCCCCGACACCCCCGACGTGGACCTCGTCATCCGTACCTCCGGCGAGCAGCGCATCTCCAACTTCATGCTCTGGCAGGTGGCCTACGCCGAGTGGACCTTCCCGCCCGTGCTCTGGCCGGACTTCCGCGCCACCCACTTCCTGGAGTGCCTGCGTACCTATCAGCAACGCGACCGCCGCTTCGGCGGTGTGACGCCGCACGCGAACGGAGAGCCCCACCTGTGACGGACTCAGGCAGCAGCAACAACAGCCGGCCCGGACGTAAGGGAGCCGCCGGCGGCAAAGCCGGTCCCTTACCGCCCACTCCGGACGCGGGGCCGAATCCGGAAGCAGGGCCGACTCCTGCGGCGGAGCCCGGATCCCTGTTCGGCCCCGACTCCCAGTTCCACCGGTTCTTCGACGACCCGCGCTGGGCCCTGGCCGTCATCCGGGCCACCGTCCTGGAGGCCGCGCACCCACAGGTCGGCGCGGCGCTGATCGACAACTCGACGTTCGTGGCGCACCCCTGGCGACGGCTGCGCAACACCCTCGTCAGCCTCCAGCGAATGTTCGGCCCCGACGACCACGTACGGCAGCGGGAGGCGGCGCGGCTCAACCGCCTGCACGCCCGGATCAGCGGCGCCGACCCGCGGAACCGGCACTACGACGCGATGGACCCGGAGGTCCGCGCCTGGGTGGTCGCCACGCTCTTCGAAAGCTCGGTCACCATGTGCAGGCTCAGCGGCCAGCCGCTCGACCAGAGCACGATGGAGCAGCTCTACGCCGAATTCCGCGCGTTCCTGGTCGCCTTGGCGGACGAACCCGGTCATCTGCCGCCCACGCTGCCCGAGTTCTGGCGGTACTACGACCGTATGGTCGAGGACGAGCTGGAGAACACCGAGGCGCTGCGCATCATCCTCTACAAGCTCTTCGACCATCTCCCGGCGCCGCCCCTGCTCGACGGCGTACCCACCGTGTGGGCGGCGGGGCGCGCGCTGGCCGGCCCGCTCATCGGCACGATCACCGTGGCGTCCCTGCCCGAGCCCTTCCGCCGCCGCGCCGGCCTGCCCGAAGTCCCCGGCGCCCAGACCCTGATGCAGAGCGCGTACGCCGCCGCCGGCCTGGCCCGCTTCCTGCCCGACAACTGGATCCGCACCGAGAACCTCTTCGACCTGCTCTACCTCTCCCCGGACAGCGACGACCCGCGGGCCGCCGCGCTCACCGCGCTGCGCGACCGGATCAAGCAGGCCGGCGCCCTCCTGCGGCTGGCCACCCCCCTGACCTCGCCCTTCTCCCAGCAGCAGTCGGTCCCCGAGCAGACCGGCCCGCAGCGCAGCGCCGCCGAATTCTTCACCGAGGTGCTGGACCAGACCGCCGACGGCTACCTCGACTGGCCCGACCTCGCCGCCATGGCCCGCGAACTGTCCACTCGCCTCGACCTGGACGAACCCGAGGAGACCCGGCTCTACGCCGCGTACGCCGAGTGGTGGCGCGAGCTCCAGGCCGAACTCGACGCCGACGGCGACGGCCGGATCAGCAAGGACGAGTACGCCGCCGCCGTCCCCTCCCTCGCCGGCCCTGCCCTCATCCGCGTCGCCGAGGTCCTCTTCGACGTCACCGACGCCGACGGCAACGAGTCCATCGACGCCGACGAATACCGCGCCCTGTTCCGCACCGCCTTCAGCCGCACCATGACCGCCGCCGGCCCCACGTACTCCCGCAGCGCCTTCATCACGGACTTCCTCTCCTTCATGTCGGGCCGCCGCCGCTCCACCCCGTACGACCCGCTGCTGGCGGACGCGTAGGACGTACCCGCATGCGGGACCACGGGTTCCGCTTCAGGCAGGTGCGATGCCCGGCTCAGCCCCTCCCGGTAGCGTCGGCCGAGGCCCCTCGCAGGGAGGGATGCCAGGGCCAGGGGGAGGATCATGTCGGAGATGTCCCGGCGAAAAATACTGGGTGCCACCGGAGGCGTCGCCGCCGCGACGCTTCTCACGACGACCGGAACAGCGCAGGCAGCCGAAAGCGCGGACGCCGAGCCTCGGACCGCATCGCCCGCCACCACGAAGGAGGCCGACTCGGTCATGGCCGGCACCACCACGACCCTCAAGTACGAGGCGTACCTGCAGAGCGACGAGGGCGATTACGTGACCGACGCGACGTTCGACGCGCAGGCGAACCCCGCCGACATCTGGGCCTATCTCGACGCGGTGAAGGTCCGCTACCAGCAGAAGTATCCGACGCTGACCTTCACCGGCCACGTCCAGCGCTACGACCAGGTCGTCACCGAGATCGCCCATCCGTAATTCCGCGCCACGGGACCCGACCTCATCCCGGTCGGGTCCCGTGTCACGGCCGGTCAATGCGCAGTCCACCCCTGCCCCCCTTCAGGCCCTGCGCCAGCCGCTCAGCAGTTCCGCCGGTTCGTACGCCGCTTGGAGGCCGGAACAACGGATCCCGTTACGTGAGACCGCCACGAGGGGTACGGGCTCGCCGGTGATCGCGGCCCGGTGCTTCTGGAGTGCGGCCAGGTCCTGATCGTCGAAGGCTGCGTTCTCCAGCCACTTGATTGAGCCGAGGAAGAGCAACTCCTTGGCCACGGGCTGCCGGTCGGCGCCCACGAGGTCGATTTCGACGTCGTTGCTACGGGTCCAGTACCCGCCGATCGCCGGGGCGGCGGGCAGGGTGCCGTCCGGCAGGAGGCGGGCCAGGGATTCCCGGACGAGGGGTTCGATCGCCCGCCCCCGCCAGCTCGTCCACCGCTCCTTGATACGGCTCAGTGTGAGGTCGCCGCGCATGCGCTCGATCTCCGCCATGTGCGGGTCCAGGAACGCGAGCCAGAACCGCAGGTAGGGGTCGGCCACGCGGTAGCGGCGTTCCTTCGATGGCCGCAGCGACAGGGGCAACTCGGCCGCCACCACCCGCTTTTCGGTCAGCACGTCGGTGGCCCGGACGAGGGTGGTGTGGGCGATGCCACCCGCGGCGCGCGCGATGTTGGTGAAGGTCCGCTCCCCGCTGCCGATGGCCCGCAGCACTTCCCTGCTCATCGCCTGCGGCGGGAACTCGGCGGCCAGCGACCGCTCGGCGGAGACCAGCAGCGCCGAGATCGGGTTCTCCAGGGAGTCGCGCAGGAACTCCCAGAGGTCCGCTCCGGGCCGCCACTCGGCGCAGATCAGCGGCAGACCCCCGGTGACCAGGGCGGCGTCGAAGGCGGCCGCCGGCTCGAGCCCGAGCATCTCCCCGATGTCGGCCGGATTGAGCGGCCCTACCACCATCTCCCGGCCCCGCTGATGGAAGGGCCGGTCGTAGCTGTTCAGCGCCTCCATCATCGACAGGTCGGACCCGACCAGGAGAAGCAGCACGGGCTTGCGGCTGAGCAGGCGGTCCCACGCCCGCTGGAGCATGCCCTCGAAGGCGTCGACGCGTTCCATGAGATACGGCACCTCGTCGATGACCACCACGCTCGCCCTGTCATCGGGCAGGATCTCCGCGAGCAGCCTGAACGCCGCGTTCCACTGCTCGGGCGTCTCCTCCGCGAACAGCTCCCGCTCCGGCAGCGTCGACCCGCCCACGGCAGTCCCGTCCTTGACGCCGGCACAATGATCTACTCGTGAATGCCCGTATTTGTCCGTTCGGGTGGCGTTTGGTCTTGTGACGTTCACACCCTGGACATGAGCGATGACCTGCGAGGATGCTGTGCGGTGCGATCCTGTGAAGTGAGCCGCTGAGCGTGCTCGAAAGCGCGCGCACGCGCGCGTGAACCGGGTGGGTTCGGTACGGCGTCCGAGAAAGCTCGAGCCACGGCGAGGAACCGATGAACCCGAGCGAGACCGACCGTTCTGAACAGCCCGCCGCCGACGGCGACGCCGACACCGCCGGCGAGGTCAAGCCGCTGCTGGGAGCCCCGCGGACGCCCGCGGCGGCGGTGACGATGTGGATCTTCGTCGTCGGCCCGCTGATCTGCCTGTTCGTCGTGGTGCCATTCGTGTGGGGACGGGGCTTGTCCGCGCTGGACGTCGGCATGGCCGTGGTCGCCTACGTCGTGTCCCTGGCCGGCCTCACGGTCGGCTACCACCGCCTCTTCACGCACCGCTCGTTCAAGGCGAAGCGGGGCCTGCGCATCGCCCTGGCCGTCGCGGGCTCGCTGGGGGTCGAGGGCTCGCCGGTCCAGTGGGTGGCGAACCACCGCCGCCATCACGCCTTCGCCGACCGTGAGGGCGACCCGCACTCGCCCTGGCGCTTCGGAACCGACACGCGCGCGCTGCTCAAGGGACTTCTCTACGCGCACATCGGGTGGATGCTGAAGCGTGAACTGAGCAACCGGGCCAAGTTCGCCCCCGACATCGCCGCCGATCGTGACCTGCGAGTCATCGGTCGCCTCTTCGGGCCGCTGGCCGTCGTCTCGCTCCTGGCTCCCGCGCTGGTCGGCGGCCTCGTCACCGGCACCTGGGCCGGCGCGCTGACCGGGTTCTTCTGGGCCGGCGTGATGCGGATGGCGCTGCTGCACCACGTCACCTGGTCGGTGAACTCGGTCTGCCACGTCGCGGGCAGCCGCCCCTTCGCCAGCCGGGACAAGGCCACCAACTTCTGGCCCCTCGCGCTGCTGTCCTTCGGCGAGAGCTGGCACAACTCACACCACGCCGACCCCACGGGCGCCCGCCACGGCGTGCTCCCGGGCCAACTCGACCCGGCGGCCCGCCTGATCTGGATCTTCGAAAAGCTGGGCTGGGTCCGCGACGTCCGCTGGCCGAGCGCGGACCGCCTCAGCGCTCGCCTCCTCCCCGACCCGTCCGGCCCGCACGAGCCCGCGGTCTGAAACGGCCGGTGTGGCCAACGGAACTGCCGGTGTGGGACGAGCAGGGTGGCGGCTTCGGCCCTGCGCTCGCGCGCGTGCCATAGGCGGTGTGCGGCCGCTGAACGCGCGACGGTGAGGGTGATGGCGCCGCTGGCCTCGGCTTGTCGCCGCCGCCCGGGCTTGCTGCCGGAGAGGACCCAGCACGATCGGAGACCGGAATCACGCGGCAGAAGCCGCAGGACTCCCCTCTCACCTTGCGGGGGCGCCGCGGTTTTCGTGGCCGGCCGCGGTCGGGGCGCAGCCCCCTCGCCTCCTGGAACGGCCTACCGCGCGCCAGGTCGTTCAGCTCGGTGATCGCGGTCCCCGCGTGCGGTGCTCACGCTTTCCCGTCGTTGGTGTCCCGGTCGCTGTCGGCGAGGCGCTCGCTCCGGGGGCCTGGCGCGTGGGCTCTGCAGGGTCGGAAGCGGGCGAGGTATGCCGGGCTTGGGCCGCGGCGCTCGGTCAGGTGGAGGCCGGCGGCGTCGGCGAGCCGGTGCAGTCGGCCGAAGGGGATCCAGTGCCGGTCGAAGAACTCGCCGATCACCAGCCGCCCGCCCGGTGCCAGCACCCGTGCCGCCTCGCGCAGTACCCGATCCGGCTCGGGGATCTCCCCGAGCGCGGTCACGGCGTATACGGCGTCGAATGTCCCGTCGGCGTAGGGCAGTTCACGTGCGTCCGAGCGGGTGGGCCTGATCGTCGCCAGGCCGTCGCGCTCGGCGCGGCACATCACGTGGTCGAGCATCTCCTGCTGGATGTCGAGCACATCGAGCCGTCCCTCCGGCCCGAGCTGCGGGGCGACGTGCAGCGACTGCAGTCCGGTCCCCGGGCCGATCTCCAGGATCCGCTCCCCCGGCCGCGGCCGCAGTACGGCGTCCATCCGGTCGGCGGTCAGGAACGGCAACGGCACGTCGAGCAGGCCGCGTTGGGCGTACGGATAGGGCGCCGTGTCGCCCAGCCACCAGGCGGCGGCCAACGCGGCGCCCGCGCCGGCGGCGACCGCCCAGCGGGTCCGGGCCGGGATCGGGGCGACGGGGGCGGTGGTGATGCGGTGCATGGTGTTCTCCGGTGGATCGATTCGGTCCGTGGTACGTAGTCGGGCGGTCGGCGTCACGCGGGCCGGCCCAGCGTCCGCAGCGCCAGCCGGCCGCACAGCGCGGCGAGCGGCAGCTCGGCGCCGAGCGCCATGGCGAGCGCGGTGGCGAAGTCGCCGCCAGGGGCCGCGGTCGTGGTGTCGAACCAGGCGTCCACCGCAAGCAGCGTCGCGGTCGCAGCGGCCGCCAGGGCGTGCCGCCGGTCGCCGCGGGCGGCGAGGAGGCCGGTGGCGATCAGGCCGAGCGCCTCCAGCGCGTCGAGCCCGACCCAGGCGACCGGCCAGTGCGCCGCGGTCGCGGTGGCCGGCAGGCCGGTGGCCAGCACGTACAGCCACGGCAGCAGGCCGAGCCCGCAGGCGACCAGCAGCCCCCCGGCCCGCCGCATGCCCCACGCCGGGCGCGGCTCCTCCGCCTCTTCGTGGAGCGGGATGACCTCGGCGCGGCCGAAGTCCTCGGCACCGGCCACTTCCTCGTCGCACAACGCCAGTTGACGCATCCTCTTCCCCCGCTCCCCGCCGGCTCTCCCCTTCACGTGCTCCACCCTCCGCCGCACACCGGGGCGCCGTCAGTCACGCAGGGTTCCGGCCCGGGGTGGAGAAAAGTGCACCCCCGAACCGGGCGGGAGCGTCATGGCACGGGGATGGCCTGCGGCTTTACCGTTTGACGCATGCAACTCACGACGTGGCTGCAGTTGGTGCCGGGCCGGCCGTTCCGCAGGGCGGGACACCGGACCGCGCTCGTCGCCGCCGGCCTGCCGCTCCACCTCGCCGTGGTGCCACTGTGGCTGTGGCTGGCCGGCACATTGGCGGCGTTGGTGCCGGCCGTGACTCCGCTGCCCGTGCTGCTCACGCTCGTGGTGACACCCCTGCTGACCGTCGGGCAGCGGCGGCGCTACCGGGCACTCGTCGGCAAGGACCTCCCGCGCCCCGCCGCACCCGGGCCCGGACGCAACTGGACGTCGGCGGTACGTCGGCTGGCCACGCGGGCCTTGTGGCGGCAGGTCTGCTACCACGCCGTGGCGGGTCCGCTGCTCGCCGTCCTGGACCTCGCCGTCCTCGCCGTCTGGGCCGCCGCTCTCGTGGCCGCCTCCATCTACGTGTGGATCTGGGCGCTGCCCCCGCAATGGCGGGTCACCGACTTCGGGTACACCACGCAGGCCGCGTACATCACCGCCGGCGGCCTCGCCCTGCTGTTCCTCGGGCCCCGGCTGACCGGCGCTCTGGTGCGTCTTGAGACCCGGGCGGCCGAAGTCCTGCTCGGCCCCAGCCGCACGGAGAAGCTGACCCGCCGGGTCGCCGACCTCGCCGAGAGCCGGGCCGGCGTGCTCGACGCCGCCGACGCCGAGCGGCGGCGGATCGAGCGCGACCTGCACGACGGCGCGCAGCAGCGCCTCGTCTCACTCGCCGTCAACCTGGGCCTGGCCAGGGCCACCCTCGGCGACCTGCCGGCGGACGCCCGCAAGGTGATCGACGAGGCGCACCGCGAGGCGAAGGAGGCGATCGCCGAGCTGAACAACCTGGTGCGCGGCCTGCATCCGGCCGTCCTTGAGGACCGCGGCCTCGACGCCGCGCTGTCCGGGGTCGCCGCCCGCCTCCCGATCCCGGTGCGCGTGGCGGTGCACCTGCCGCAGCGCCCCTCACCCACGGTCGAGGCCGTCGCGTACTTCGTGGTCTCCGAGGCCCTGACGAACGTGGTCAAACACGCCCAGGCGACCCGTGCGGACGTGACCGTGGAGCGGATCGGGGAGACACTGCTGGTGGTCGTCGCGGACGACGGCGCGGGCGGCGCGGATCTCGCGGCGGCCGGCGGCGGCACCGGGCTCGCCGGGCTCGCCAAGCGCGTCGCGTCCGTCGACGGCACGTTCTCCTGCCGCAGCCCCGACGGGGGCCCGACCGTCCTCACCGTGGAGCTGCCGTGCGCGCCGTGATCGCCGAGGATTCCCTCCTGCTGCGCATCGGCGTGGTCAAGGTGCTGGAGGCGGCCGGCTTCGAGATGTGCGCGCAGGTCGCCGACGCAGAAGGGCTGCTGGCGGCCGTCGAGGAGCACCGTCCCGACATCGCCGTGGTCGACGTGCGCATGCCGCCCGGCTTCACCGACGAGGGGGTGCGCGCCGCGCTGGTGATCCGCCGCCAGTATCCGCGTACCGCCGTGCTCCTGCTGTCGCAGTACGTGGAGGAGCGGTACGCCGCCGATCTGCTCGCCGCCAACACCTCGGGCGTCGGCTACCTGCTCAAGCAGCGGGTCGCCGACGTCGAGGAGTTCGCCGAGGCGGTACGCCGGGTGGCGGCCGGCGGCACCGCGCTCGACCCGCAGGTCGTCGCGCAACTGCTGGTGCGCCGGCACAGCGATCCGCTCGACCGGCTGACACCGCGCGAGCGGGAGGTGCTGGAGCTGATGGCGGGCGGCCGCTCCAACTCCGGCGTCGCCGCCGAGCTGGTGGTCAGCGAGAGCGCGGTCGCCAAGCACATCAACAGCATCTTCACCAAGCTCGACCTGCCCAAGGCCGACGCCGACCACCGCCGCGTCCTGGCGGTGCTGCGCTTCCTGGGCGTTGCGACCGCATAGTTGTCGGCGGTGGACGTCGAGGCTCAGGATTACGCGCCCACTCGGAATCAGAAGTGGTGGCTCCTGAGGTCGTTCAGCAGGATGTTGAGTTGGTGCTCCTGCTGGGCGGCTGGGGCCGGCTTGATGTTGCCGTGGTCGATGGCGTACGTCTTGAGGACCGCGTCCATCTGGTTGTCGAGCAGGGTCCAGGTCGTGTTGTTCACCGCCTGCAGGGAGGTGGCGTCGGCGTCCCAGTCGTCGCGCATGGTCTGCACGGTGGCGTGGGAGGCCGCGGCCGTCCCCGCTCGGTCCTGGGCGATCGCGGTGTGGGCGAGCTTCTCGTACTTCGCCACCGCTGCGGTGGTCTGGCCGGCGGTCAGGGCCGCCTTCGGGCAGGCCGGCATCGTCTCGCTCTGGCCGGTGGGGTCGCAGGTGACGTGGGGCTGGTTGTGGGCCCAGACGAGCAGGGCGACGGTGGCGGCGGCGAGTACGCCGAAGGCTCCCAGCGCGATGCGCTCCTTGTGCGGGTTGGTGGTGACCGAGGGCTGGTGGGTCAGCTCGTGGGTCTCGGCGACGTCGCTGCGGCTGAGGGCCAGGTAGACGACCGTCGCGAGGATGGCGCTGAGGAAGATCAGACTGGTGGCGAGGGTGCCAAGGCCGAGTCCGACGGGCTCGCCGGGGCTGGTTGCGACTTTCGGGGAGGCGAGCCAGTCACCGATGTTGGCGCCGAGCGGGCGGGTGAGGATGTAGGCCAGCCAGAACGAGAGGACCGGGTTGGCGCCGAACTTCCACAGTGCGGTGATCGACGCGATGAGGCCCAGTGGCAGGAGCACCGACTTCGCGGGCGTCCAGTTGGTCAGCTCCAGCGTCCAGTCGCCGGTGGCGGTGCCCAGGGCGAACGTCACCAGGACGGTCAGCCAGTAGAACGCCTCACGCGGGAAGGTCGTGATGCTGTGGATCGACAGGGTCCGCTCGCGCAGCCACCAGACGCCGAAGACGAGGGCCAGCAGGACCGAGAAGACCGTCGAGCTCAGCCACAGCGCGACATGCTGCTGGTCGGTGAGCATGTCGGTGTACAGGGTGCCGGTGACGCTGACCACGACCACGGTGAGCCAGTACGGGAACGGGCTGTAGCGCCTGGTGCGGAACTGGATCGTCAGCACGACCGCGAAGATCGCGGTGAACAGCAGCATGGTGTTGGTCAGGCCGAAGCCCAGCGTGGTGTTGATGTAGTCGGCGAAACTCTCACCGACGGTCGTGCAGAGGATCTTGATGATCCAGAACCAGACCGTGACCTCGGGCACCTTGTTCAGCAGGCGGCTTCCCGCAGCACCTGGTGGAGTCGCGGCGGTCGTGGGACTGGTGGGAGTCCGGGGAGTCGTCATGCGGCGACACTGTAGCGACTACAGCCTTGTAGACACTAAAACGCGGCGTGGCGTTGCTCACGAGCCTGGTGCAGGACGGATGGCGGCAGGTACTGCGCCGGTTCGGCGCCTGCGGCGAGCCCGGGGATCGGGAGTGGGCCCGGCTGCTTCGGTCAGGACGGTGCGGGGACAAAGCGACTTGGCCGGTATCCAGCCTGCTCACAACTGGGAGCCGCTGAGGTTCGCGCTGCTCGCAGTCGCAGCGCCCTTCGTGACGTGGCTCCCGGCCGCGCTACGACTGCCGGAGGGCGCGCGAGTGCCGGCGGCGGCGGGGATTTTCCTCCTGGCCTCTCCACGGACGGACGTGGCCGGACGCGCTGGCTCGCGTCCGCTCGATCCTCTCCGGAGGCGGCAGTGGCTCCTGAGGGCGATCACGGAGTCGCAGGCTCGGAGCAGCCAACTGCAACTACGGAATGACGAGAGCCCTGGCCGCAGCGCGGTCGGGGCTCTCGTCTGCCCTGGTGGGCGGGTGCGGAGGATACGAGATTCGAACTCGTGAGGGGTTGCCCCCAACACGCTTTCCAACGGGTCACCTTGGTATCCGGGGAGAGGCGGGGACGTCCTGACCTGCGATGGAGTGGCCGGGCGAAAGGCTTACGGACGCCGATGAACGGGCGCGAATGAGACTAGAACTGAGACCGGACGTTGCAGATTCCTCCTGGTCAGCGGCCGAAGCGTACTGCTGTCCATGAGATGGCCCGTTCAGCGTGCGCCGGGCATCGCGCACCAGGCCGACACCTGTTCACTCGCGTGCGGTGCGACGGACTCAGCTGTCGGTGTCCTTGGGGTGGCGCGTAGAGGCGTAGACGAGATGCACGGTCCGGCGTGGTTGGTCGACGAGATAGCGGACGCGACCGCCGGCGGTGACCTCGTACTCCCATTGCGGGTATTCCGTGCCACCGAGGGTGGCAGTGCCCAGTCGTCCGCGGAGCCGGTGCTGGCGGTCGGGGTCCTTCATGGAAGCAGGGTCGTTGCGCAGCGCCTCGTAGCAGCGCCGGGTGTTCCCCGGCGCCTCGGCGCACAGGTCGCCCCAGCCTTTGGCCGCATCGTTCGTGGCGAATCGGAGACGCCATTCGTTCTCGATCGGCGGTGGCGGGACGTCGTCGCCGCGCTTGGGGCTCATGGAGCAGGTACCTCGCCATGGTCCTCGTCCGGAAGCGGAGCCGTCAGCTGCGCCGTCAGTTCGGGATCCGCGAGGATCCGGGCGGTGGCACGCCATTCGACGATGGTCCGGTGCAGATTGGTGTGCACGTCCAGTTCCGCGGCGTCGTGGGTTGCTTTCACCAGGTCGAGGACGAACTCGCGCACTTCGTCCGTCGACAGATGTCGGGTCCATGGAAAGACCTCGGGCAGGGCCAGCAGAATCGCGCGGGCACCTTCGTCGCTGCTGATCAGCGCCGCGAACAGCCGCGCGGTGACGTCGGCGGTCTCCTCGCGCTGACGGTCATGGCGCTCGGTGGTGAGGTACAGATCCTCGCCGTCCCGACGCGTCACATGGACGCGCTGGGCACGCTCAACGGTGTCGGCGACCCGCTTGGAGTTCTTCGACAGATCGGAGAACGAAACGGTCAGAATGGACATGGGTTCACGTTACTTCGGAATATGTTCCGAAGTCAAGCGGGGGGTGGCGTGGCACCCCCTTACAACTCGGTCAACGATGCCGATCACGCTTGTCGGGCTGCTGTACCGACGCGTCACTCCGGCGCCACCCCCGTAGGCGAGGGCGTCGGCGTACGCGACGTCCCCGTGGTGGGAGATCCCCCGGCGGCGAGAGCAGGTCCACGAGACGGTCGCGGATCGCGGCGATGCCGGGAGGTCAGCCGCAGCCCTCATCACCGGGAAACGGTGCGAGTCAGGCCGGCGGCTCGAAGCTGCCCTCCAAACACCGGGGCGCGTTCACCTCGACCGGACCGACATCGGTCAGCACTGCCTTCGCCCGGATGCCGTTGCGCCTGCTGGTCTTCCTCGCGAGATCGCATTTACCCGAGGTAATCGGTGACCCCGTCCTCCAGGGCGGATTCAAGCAGCCGCTTGGTCAACCTTCGATTTTCTATTCTTTGCCGACATGCGAAGCTCCATTCTCTACATCATCGGGATGCACGATGGAGTCTTGGATGCCCAAGATGCGCATAAGTGACTTGACTGACACGAATCGGCTATTACCGATCCAGAGTACCCTAAAGGAGAGGGAACCCTTGCCGGCCATCTTCGATGCTTGCGATTCCGACAGGCCAACAATACTGGCCGCCTCACTGAAACCGATGTATTGCGGCAGGAGATCAGAAATTCGATAATAAAGATTCTTCCCGTCCGCCCAGGACCGCCCGACTTGCGTAGGGGTGATGACGGGAGCATCTGCCTCGTCACGGCAACCGCTTCGGAGTTTCTCGTGAAAGATTTTGACGTGATCCATGGCACCCATCCGCTGCAATAGGGATCCCGCGCGCTCGCCGCGAATCCTCTCATCGGTATCCGGATCTAGCATCGTAACGGCTTCAACGATTGACGATGCGCGAAGCGTGGAATCTTCCTCGCGATCGACATCGGCAATCAAATATGCCACACTCGCTGTGCATGTTTCCGACCTCCCCGCTTCCACCAAGCCACGAGCACCAGTGAACGCACGAGTCATCATGATATCGAGGAGTTCCTTGGAAGGCATGCCACCTGTCACGGAAAACCATGCCTCCAGAGCACCTTCTACCATCGCGGATCTGATGTCAGTGACCTCATAATTCCATTTTCGTGCCAACTCTTTCGACCATCCCCGAAAATATGGAGTCAGGAGATCCAGTAGGATCAGCAACCATTTCTCCCGATCTTGTTGGTCGCTTTCTCGGGCCAATGTGCCCACCGACTCCCAGAGGTGCAAGCTTGCTACGGATTTGGATCGACCAAGTCGAACTTTCTCGCGCAACATCTGATATGAAGAGTGGTTCTTGATTACGCATGCCCGAACATCGCCGACATGCGCACAGATGGGCTCCCCGCCGCAGACACGCAGAACTCTTTCACTGATGAGAGTGAAGACATCATGCATGATTTTCCTCTCGCATCGCCAGATCTGGCCTGCGAAAAATCATGAGGCGCAGCAGCTGTACCTTGGAGATTTCTGCTGGATCTAGCCCCATCGAGTGAACTATGTTTGGCGGCACGGACGATACGTGGGGGGCCGGAATATTGGCACTCCACAAGTGGCCGCTCGGCCTGTGCCAGAGTGAAGTCCTCGGCCTCACGCGGACAGGTGTCGACCTGCCCTGAAGGACCGCTACGCGCAACGCCGTGTCAGCCGCTGCGAGGGCGTGCGGCTACTGCCTCGGAGAGCACGGCGATCATTCCACGGCTCGTGCTGCCGCGACATGGCGGCTCTCCTGGGGTGCGTCTGGTCAACCCGGTGCAGGAGGTTCCGGGCCGGGTGGTGCACTTCGGCCCAGGTGCGGTCGGCGTCGAGTCATACAAAGGGCCGGTCGGCCACCCCGCCCAGAAGCGTGTGGATCTCCCAGCGCAAGCCGGGCGGCGTGGGCTCCTCGGAGGGTGCGGCCCAGTTGACCATGGGGAGCTGCGACAGCCCAGGAGTGACGGGAGGCAGTTGTTGGCCTCGGGCTCCCACGTGATGTCCCACACCAGATCACACGGACGACCCAGCCGCCTGGGCCGAGGGCGGGATCGACCTGGCCGGCAGCGGATTCGCGCTCGTCTCCTACAACACATACGTCGGATAACCGTCGAGGCACGCTCCCGTGTCGCCCCGAAGGGAATGAGCGGACCATCGACGTCATGAAAGAGGATGAACCGAGGCTGAAGCGGTCACATCGCACGGTATGGGCAGCACGGGCCGCCCCGGAGGCAGACCGACGGCCGCCCGCCCAAACATGGGCGCGCCGATGACGCGATCCCGAACGTTGATGGGCCCCGCTGCTCGCAGCGGGGCCCATCAACGTCGTGGCCGGTGAGGCACTGGCGGAGGATACGAGATTCGAACTCGTGAGGGGTTGCCCCCAACACGCTTTCCAAGCGTGCGCCCTAGGCCTCTAGGCGAATCCTCCGCCGCAAAGAGTACAGGTTGGGGAGGGGTGGTTGCGAACTCGATCCGGGGTGGGGGGTGGGGTAGGGTTGGGTGCAGCCCCTCACGTGGCGCTATCTCGCTGAACCCCCCCAGGGCCGGAAGGCAGCAAGGGTAGGTGGGCTCTGGCGGGTGCGTGGGGGGTCTTCGCTTGTCCGGGGGTGACCGGGTACGACTGCCGAGGTGATGCGGCTCCGCGGTGAGGGCGGGGCGCGGTGTCGGTGGGCGCGGATAGGCTCGTAGGCGTGTCTCTCGCTCTGTATCGCCGCTACCGGCCCGAGACCTTCGCCGAGGTCATTGGGCAGGAGCACGTCACCGACCCGTTGCAGCAGGCGCTGCGCAACAACCGGGTCAATCACGCGTACCTGTTCAGCGGGCCGCGCGGGTGCGGGAAGACGACCAGTGCCCGGATCCTCGCCCGGTGCCTGAACTGCGAGCAGGGGCCCACGCCCACTCCTTGCGGGGAGTGCCGCTCGTGCCGGGACCTCGCGCGCAACGGGCCCGGGTCCATCGACGTCATCGAGATCGACGCCGCCTCCCACGGTGGTGTGGACGACGCCCGTGACCTGCGGGAAAAGGCGTTCTTCGGGCCCGCCGGGAGCCGCTACAAGATCTACATCATCGACGAGGCCCACATGGTCACCCCGGCCGGGTTCAACGCCCTGCTGAAGGTGGTCGAGGAGCCCCCGGAGCACCTCAAGTTCATCTTCGCCACCACCGAGCCCGAGAAGGTCATCGGCACCATCCGGTCGCGGACCCATCACTATCCGTTCCGCCTGGTGCCCCCCGGCACCCTGCGCGACTACCTCGCCGAGGTGTGCGGGCGCGAGGGCATCGCTATCGAGGACGGCGTGTTTCCGCTGGTCGTACGGGCCGGGGCCGGATCGGTGCGTGACTCGCTGTCGGTGATGGACCAGCTCCTGGCCGGCGCCGGCGCGGACGGCGTGACGTACGCCATGGCCACCGCCCTGCTCGGGTACACCGACACCGCGCTGCTCGACGACGTCGTGGACGCCTTCGCGGCCGGGGACGGCGGCGCCGTCTTCGAGATCGTCGAGCGGGTCATCGAGGGCGGCCACGACCCGCGCCGCTTCGTCACCGACCTGCTGGAACGCCTTCGCGACCTGGTGATCATCGCCGCCGTGCCGGACGCGGTGGACAAGGGGCTCATCGACGCGCCGCGCGACGTGGTGGAGCGCATGCGCGCCCAGGCGTCCGTTTTCGGCGCCGCCGAACTCAGCCGCGCCGCCGACCTCGTCAACACCGGCTTGACGGAGATGCGCGGTGCCACCTCCCCGCGCCTCCAGCTCGAACTGATCTGTGCCCGGGTGCTGCTGCCGGCCGCCTACGGTGACGAGCGCTCGGTCCAGGCGCGTATCGAACGGCTGGAACGCGGGGTCGCCGCGGGTGCCGGTTTCGCCGCTGCCGGTGCGCCCGCCCCCGCCGGACCGGCCGGGCCGGCTGTCCCCGCCGGTCCGCCCGCCGCCGGCGACCCGTCCGCGCCCGCCGGTTCGTACGGCCCCGCGGCAGGTGGCGGCTCCGCGGCCGCCCGCGCCGCCCTGAACCGTACGGCTCCGGCCGCCCCGCCCGTGGCTTCTCAGGCCCCGCCCCCGGCCCCCCAGCCCCCCCCCGCACCCCAACCCC
>NZ_JADKYB010000047.1 GCF_016918855.1 Actinacidiphila acididurans | reverse complement strand
CGGTGGTCATAGCGAGAGGGAAACGCCCGGTTACATTCCGAACCCGGAAGCTAAGCCTTTTAGCGCCGATGGTACTGCAGGGGGGACCCTGTGGGAGAGTAGGACGCCGCCGAACAATTTTTGAGAAGCCTCGGTCTCCTGGACTTCGTCCCGGAGACCGAGGCTTTTTTGTTGCCCGTATCTGCCGCTCCCCTCCCCGGGGCTCGGCAGATACGGCGGCGATCAGTCGCTTGCTCAGTCGTTCTTCGTGGCCCGCGCGAGTTCCAGGTCCAGGGACTCACGGCGAATCCGCTGGTCCATGTAGAGGAGCGCGGTGACGCCGGCCGTGATGGGGAGGGTGACGGCCGAGCCGATGGCTCCGCCCACGCCGGCAATGACGAGGAATCCCCAGCCGGGGTTGGAGCTGTCCGACATGAAGGCGGAAAGTCCGCCGTCGCCGGTGACCGCTGAGCCCAGCAGGCTGAACGGGGTGCTGATCACGCCCTGAGCGATGGTTGACAGCAGCAGCCCGAGGAGCTGGACGCCGAGGACACGCCACCACGCGTCCCGTACCAGCTTCGCCGACCGCTTCAGGGCGGCCGTCACGCCTTGCCGCTCCAGTATCAGAGCGGGTGCGGCCAGGCTCCACTGCACCAGCAGCCATACCTCGACGACCAGGCCGGCGATGCCGCCGAGAACGCCGAGCGATGCGCCGCCGCTCGGGGAGCCGGCCACGGCGACCAGCAGACCCGGCAGTGTGGCCACGGCCATGACGCCGACGCTGAAGAGCGGCAACAGCGCCCCAAGGGCCAGGAGATGCCGCAGCCGGGGCCTGGCCAGCTGCCAGGCCTCACGAGCACTGACCGGGCGGCCGAGCACCGCTCGGCTGGTGACCGGGGTGAGCACGGCGGTGGCGGCGCACCATCCGATGAGAGCGACCACGAAAGTGAGGACACCACCGGCCACGGTGCCGCTCAGGGCGTGCGCGATGTCGCCGACGCTCGGGTCGGGGTTGTCCCGCAGGTTGTTCAGACGCGTGTCGTCGATGAACAGGCCCTGCACCAGGACGGACACGGTCTCGGTGACCAGGGCGATCCCCAGGGTGGCGCCGATGACGGTTCGCCAGTGCAGTCGCAGCGTCGTGAGCGCGCCGTCCAGGATCTCGCCCGCTCCGAGCGGCCGGAGCGGGATGACCCCGGGCTTCGGCGCGGTCGGTTGCTGTTGCCACCCCCACCGCTGCCCGCCCCACTGCTGCTGGGCGCCGGGCGCCGGGGTGCCCTGGCGCGGCCCGCCCCACTGCTGGGGAGGAGCACCGGGTGGGGGCGACCAGCGGGCCCAGCCGGTGGTGGTGGGGGGCGGCTGACGTTGCGACCAGCCGCGGTAACCCCCGGCAGTCGGGCCGTCGGTGGGTGCGTCGGCCGTATCCGCCGGGGCGGACGTATCGAACGTGCCGGAGCCCGTAGCAGTGGACGCGGACGGCGGGGAATCGGTACCCGAGGAGCTTGAACCGGAAGAGGACGACGACGTGGGGGGAGCGGTGCCGCTGCCGGCGTCCGGCTCGGGAGAGTCGGAGGATCCGGGCGGTGTCGGGCCCGGAGGGTTGGTCATCGGAGGCTGCCCCTTCGTGTCGCTCGTGCGGTAGGTGGCCGCCATCGTGTCATGGGCTGCCGTCAAATCGGCTCGGGAGGGCAGACTGAGGGAATGGCTGATCACTTCGCGCGACCCGAGTCCGGCCCCATTCCCGCGCTGCGTTGGGAGGAGCCGCCGGAGGGTCCGGTCCTGGTGGTACTCGATCAGACCCGGCTTCCCCAGGAGGAGGTCGAGCTGGTGTGTACGGATGTGCAGGCGCTGGTGGGGGCGATACGGACGCTGGCGGTACGCGGGGCTCCGCTGCTGGGGCTGGCGGGTGCGTACGGGATCGCGCTCGCGGCGGCGCGCGGGTACGACGTCAACGAGGCCGCGGAGGCGCTGGCGCACGCGCGGCCGACGGCGGTGAACCTGGAGTACGGGGTACGGCGGGCGGTGACCGCCTTCCGGGAGGCGGGCTCCGGGCAGGGCGTGGCCGCGGCGCTCGCGGAGGCGCGGGCGCTGCACGCGCAGGACGCGGCGGCCAGTGCGGCGATGGCCGAGCAGGGTGAGCGGCTGCTGGCCGAGCTCGTACCGGGCGGCGGCTACCGCATTCTGACGCACTGCAATACGGGCGCCCTGGTCTCCGGCGGCGAGGGCACGGCCTTCGCGGTCGTCATGGCGGCGCACAAGGCCGGCGAACTGCGGCGGCTGTGGGTGGACGAGACGCGACCGCTGTTGCAGGGCGCGCGCCTGACGACGTACGAGGCGGCACGGGCCGGGATGGCGTACACGCTGCTGGCGGACAACGCGGCGGGCTCGCTGTTCACGGCGGGTGAGGTGGACGCGGTGCTGGTCGGTGCCGACCGGATCGCGGCGGACGGCTCGACGGCCAACAAGGTGGGCACGTATCCGCTGGCGGTGCTGGCCAAGTACCACCATGTGCCGTTCGTCGTGGTCGCCCCGACGACGACGGTCGACCTCGCGACGCCGGACGGCTCCGCGATCGAGATCGAGCAGCGGGCCGGCAGCGAGGTGACCGACCTGGCGCCCTCCCCGCTGGGCACGCAGGCGTACAACCCGGCGTTCGACATCACACCACCCGAGCTGATCACGGCGATCGTGACCGAGAACGGCATCGTCTCCCCTGTGACGTCCCCCAGCCTCGCGGCGGTGTGCCCGGCGTAGTATCCGGCGCCCCGCGGCGTCGCCGCCCCTCCACCAGCACGGATGCGTTGGTGGAGGGGCGGCGGCGTATCCGCTGTCCCCGCAGCCCCAAAGGACGAGCCGGCCGATCGAGGGGAGGTTATCCACAGGCGGAGGTGCCGCACCGAGGGTGACCGGGCCATACTGGCGGCATGAAGCAGGGTCGCGGCCGACGGCAGTGGGGGATTCACCGCTGACGTCAACGGCGACGGATTCCGCTGGACGTCTGTGGACATTCATGGACAATGGCCCAGCTCGTGACCTCGATCACCGAAGGTCACGGGAACCGATATGTAAATGGGATGATGGTCGGTATGAAGGGACGTGTCCTGGTCGTCGACGACGACACCGCGCTGTCGGAGATGCTTGGCATCGTGCTGCGCGGAGAGGGTTTCGAGCCGTCGTTCTGTGCGGACGGTGACAAGGCGCTGACGGCGTTCCGGGAGACCAAGCCTGATCTGGTGCTCCTGGACCTGATGCTGCCCGGTCGGGACGGCATCGACGTGTGCCGGCAGATCCGGGCGGAGTCCGGTGTGCCGATCGTGATGCTCACGGCGAAGAGCGACACGGTGGACGTGGTGGTCGGCCTGGAGTCGGGCGCGGACGACTACGTGATCAAGCCGTTCAAGCCGAAGGAGCTGGTGGCCCGGGTACGGGCGCGGCTGCGGCGGGCGGAGGAGCCGACGCCCGAGCAGCTCACCATAGGTGACCTGGTCATCGACGTGGCCGGGCACTCGGTGAAGCGGGACGGCCAGCCGATCGCGCTGACCCCGCTCGAGTTCGACCTGCTGGTGGCGCTCGCCCGCAAGCCGTGGCAGGTGTTCACCCGCGAGGTGCTGCTGGAGCAGGTGTGGGGGTACCGGCACGCAGCGGACACCCGGCTGGTGAACGTGCACGTGCAGCGGCTGCGGTCCAAGGTGGAGCAGGACCCCGAGCGCCCGGAGATCGTCGTGACGGTTCGCGGCGTCGGCTACAAGGCGGGCCCGGGCTGAGATGTGCGCGTCGTACGAGCGTGAGCGGCTGGAGAGTCGGCTGGTGGACCCCATGCAGGGGCTGCTGCCGGTGATCCGATCGTTCGTGCGCTGGGTGCGCCGCCCGGTGCAGCCCGCTGTCCGGCTGTGGCGGCGCAACCTCCAGCTCCGCGTGGTCGCCTTCACCCTGCTGATGTCGGTCGGGGTGGTGCTGCTGCTCGGCTTCGTGGTCATCGGGCAGGTCAAGAACGGGCTGCTCGATGCCAAGGAGAAGGCGGCGGAGAACCAGGCGACCAGCGGGTTCTCCATCGCCAAGACCATGGCCGAGCGCGGCACCCAGACTCAGGACACCTCGGGCAACGGCACGCCGCGCACGCCGGTGGACTCCGAGAACTGGCTGAACAGCCTGGTCGAGCAGTTCTCCAGTGGCGGCAAGGGCGTCTACTACATCGCCACGCTCAGTCCGGCCAACGCCGGCAAGTCGTTCGGCGAGGGCGGGGCGTACGCACGCGGGCCGCGCGGCTCGAACGGGGTGCTGCCGGGGCAGAGCATCCCCAAGAGCCTCAGTGACGCCGTCGAGACGCACACCGGCGCCCTGGAGCAGTACACGGTGATCAGGACCGATTCCGGCGGCGCCCAGCGCGGGCTGGCCATCGGCAAGCGCCTGACCGACATCAACGGCACCACGTACCAGCTCTACTACCTCTTCCCCTTCGACCAGGAGGAGAAGACGCTCGGCCTGGTCAAGGGCACCCTCGCCACGGCCGGGATATTCGTGGTGGTGCTGCTGGGCGCGATCGCCTGGCTGGTCACCCGGCAGGTGGTCACCCCGGTGCGGATGGCCGCCGGGATCGCCGAGCGGCTGGCCGCCGGGCGGCTCCAGGAGCGGATGCAGGTCACCGGCGAGGACGACATCGCCCGGCTCGGCGAGTCCTTCAACAAGATGGCGCAGAACCTCCAGGTCAAGATCCAGCAGCTCGAGGACCTGTCCCGGATGCAGCGCCGCTTCGTCTCCGACGTCTCGCACGAGCTGCGCACCCCGCTGACCACGGTCCGGATGGCCGCGGACGTGCTGCACGACGCGCGCACCGACTTCGACCCGGCGACCGCGCGGTCCGCGGAGCTGCTGCAGAACCAGCTGGACCGGTTCGAGTCGCTGCTGTCGGACCTGCTGGAGATCAGCCGCTTCGACGCGGGCGCGGCGGAGCTGGCGGCCGAGCCGATAGACCTGCGCGACGTGGTGCACCGTGTGGTGGACGCCGCCGAGCCGCTGGCCGAGCGCAAGGGCAGCCGGGTGCTGATACGCGGCGATGCGCAGCCGGTGATCGCCGAGGCCGACCCGCGGCGGGTCGAGCGCGTGCTGCGCAACCTGGTCGTCAACGCGATCGAGCACGGCGACGGCCGGGACGTGGTGGTACGGCTGGCCACGGCAGACGGCGCGGTGGCGATCGCGGTGCGCGACTACGGCGTCGGGCTGAAGCCGGGCGAGGCGACGCGCGTGTTCAACCGTTTCTGGCGGGCCGATCCGGCGCGGGCACGTACCACCGGCGGCACCGGCCTGGGGCTGTCCATCGCGGTTGAGGACGCCCGGCTGCACGGCGGCTGGCTGCAGGCCTGGGGCGAACCGGGCGGCGGCTCGCAGTTCCGCATGACGCTGCCGCGTACGGCCGGCGACAGCCTGCGCGGTTCGCCGATCCCGCTGGAGCCGGACGACTCACGGCGCAATCGCGGGCTGAACTCCTCGGGGCTGCCCGGCCGGCCCGCCGCGCCGCAGCTTCCTTCGGGGTCGCCGCAGGTGCCGGTGCCTCGTACGGGCACGTCCGGCGCCGCGGGCGGGCCGGGTGGCTCGGGCACGGCGCGCATGATGGGCGGTGCGAACGGTACGCCGGGGCCCGGCCATGCGCCGCGGCCGCCGTCCGCGGATCCGGCGGCGCTGCCCGGCACCGGCGCGCGGGTGGTCGAACGCAGGGACGCGGCTCGGGAGGACGACAGCTGATGCGAGCGATGGGGGGCCTGCGGTTGCTGCGCCACGGCTGGGTGCCGGTGTGCGCGGCGCTGCTGCTGGCCGGCTGCGCCTCGATGCCCGGCAGCGGCGAGGTCCGCAAGGTCGGCGACGGCCAGGGCCCTGACAACGGCTCGCAGATCAGGGTGTTCGGCATCCCGCCGCAGCCCGGGGAGAACGCGCAGGACGTCGTCAACGGCTTCCTCGAGGCCACCACCAGCGGCGAGGACGATTTCGCGACCGCCAAGAAGTACCTGACGACGAGCACCGCGGCGCACTGGAACCCCTACGCGCAGATCACCGTGTACGCCAGCAGCTCGCCGGACAGCAACGAGGACCTCGGCAGCGGCCGCAAGGACGGCTGGGCCACTGTGGACCTGTCCGGGCACATGGCGGCCGTGGTGGACGGCAAGCACACCTACCGGCCGGACGAGAACGCCTTCCAGACGTCCTTCCACCTGGTCAAGGTCAACAACGAGTGGCGCATCGACGAGCTGTCCGACGGCCTGGTGATGTCGCTGTCGAACTTCCAGCGGCTGTATCACTCGGTGGACATGTACTACTTCGCGAAGGCCGGCCCGGACGCGCAGCGCGTCGGCGGCGGGGGCGAGCGGCTGGTCGCCGACCCGGTGTATCTGCGCAACGAGAACGATCCGCTGCTGCCGACCGTCAGCGCCCTGCTCGACGGCCCCACGCAGTGGCTGGCCCCGGTGGTGTCCACGGCGCTGCCGCGCGGGACGCACCTGTACGACAAGGGCGACGACCACGGGGTCACGCTGGACGACGCCCAGCACCTGCGGGTGCGGCTCGACCACGCGGCGGACGGGCTGCGCGGCCAGGACTGCGTGCGTTTCGCGGCGCAATTGTTCGCCACCGTGCACGAGGAGGCGTCGCCGAAGCTGGCCTCGGCCGAGGTGCAGCACGCCGACGGCTCCACGGCGTGCGTGCTGCCCGGCGCGCAGGCGCAGCAGTACGACCCGGCCGGCGGGACCGGCGCCCCCGCGCGGGCGTACTACATCACCTCCGACTCCCAGCACCAGCTCGTGGTGGTCAACGGCGACGACACCCATGCCGACCCGGTGCCCGGCCCCTTCGGCACGGGCAAGGCGGATCTGGGCGCGGTCGCGGTGCGGCAGGACGAGCATGTGGCGGCGGCCGTCAAGAACAACGGCAAGGACCTGGTGGTGGGCTCGCTGACCGGTCCGGGGACCTTCGGCCCCGTCGTGGCCAGCAGCCACGCGCACGACACGAAGGACAACGGGCTGAGCGCGCCGAGCTGGGACGGTTTCGGCGACCTGTGGGTGGCCGACCGCAATCCGGCCGCCCCGCAGCTGCTGGTGCTCAGCGAGGGCGCCGGGCAGCCCGTCGCGGTGTCCGTGCCGAAGCTGACCGGCCGGATCGAGTCGCTGCGGGTGGCCTCGGACGGGGTACGGCTCGCGCTGGTGGTCCAGCAGGGCGACACCACCGTGCTGAAGCTCGGCCGGATCGTGCGCGGGGGCACCCCGGCGCACCCGCAGTTCTCGGTGGCCGGGCTGCTCACCCTCACCCCGACCGACGAGGACGTGACGTCCGTGTCCTGGGCGGGTTCCAGCCGCCTGGTGGTGCTGGGCGGCGTCCAGGGCGGCGTGCAGCAGATCCAGTACGTCAACACGGACGGCTCGGCGGCCTCCGCGCTGCCGGGTGTGTCCGAGGCGGCCTCCGTGGCCGCCTCGGAGGACCAGTCCCGTCCGCTGCTGGCCGCCTACAACGGTTACGTCTACCGGCTGCCGGCCGACGCGAACTGGAAGCAGCTCACGCCCAAGGGAAGCAATCCCGTCTATCCGGGGTGATCGGGTCGGCTGGTTCATCGGCTGAGCGGCCGCGTGCGGGTTTTCCACAGCCCTCGAACGGGTGACTGGCGACACACGCGGCGCAACCCTCACTGTGGAGTCATGCGGGGCTGGTGGCAGGAAATCACCGGGCTGGTGCTGCCGGTGGACTGCGCCGGCTGCGGGCGTCCGCGGACGGAGCTGTGCGCGCGGTGCCGGGGGCTGCTGGGCGGGGCGGCCTCGGTACGGCGGGTGCGTCCGTCGCCGGAGCCGCCCGGGCTGCCGCCGGTGTGGGCGACCGCGCGGTACGGGGACGAGGTGCGGGCCGTCGTCCTGGCGCACAAGGAGCGCGGTGCGCTGGGGCTCGCCCGGCCGCTGGGCACGGCCTTGGCCGCGGCCGTCCAGCGGGTGGGTGTCTCCGGCCCAGTGCTGCTGGTGCCGGTGCCCTCGGCGCGGCGGGCGGTGGCCCGGCGTGGGCACGACGCCATCGCCCGCATGACCCGCGCGGCGGCCCGGGAGCTGCGCGGGCGGGGTGTGCCGGCCCGGGCGGCGCCCGTGCTGCGGCAGCGGCGGCCGGTCGCCGACCAGTCCGGCCTCACCGCGGCCGGGCGGCTGGCGAACCTGTCCGGCGCTCTGGCGGCCGCGGCCGGTTCCGGCGCGCTGCTGTCCGCCGCCCCGGTAGTGCTGGTCGACGACCTGATGACCACGGGCGCGTCACTCACCGTGGCCGCGCGGGCCGTCACGGTCGCGGGCGGGCGGGTCGCCGGAGCGGCCGTGGTGGCCGGTCCGCGCGATCCGGAGGGCCGTCCGGAGGGGCATGCCCGCAGGTGGTGAACGAGGAGTTTCACCCGAACGGAGGTAAGGCGTCGTTGGGGATGCCGACTTCCGCACTACGGGTCTATGTTCGGGGGTGAGGGATGCGGACACCTGGGGTGTCGATCTTCCTCGTGGGGCAAGAGGAGGTGAAAGCCGCGGCTTCGCGGTACCCGGAAAGCCCCGGGAGGCGAAGCGGCAGCCGACGCAGCGCCGGACGGGTGGCACCCGTTCGGCCTTCAGGAAAGGGACCGCCCCCGGACGCAGGGAGCGGTCCGGGAACGGAGTTCTGCGTGGACATCGTCGTCAAAGGCCGCAAGACAGAGGTGCCCGAGAGGTTCCGGAAGCACGTGGCCGAGAAACTGGACAAGATCCAGAAGCTCGACGGCAAGGTGATTCGCCTTGACGTCGAGGTGTCCAAGGAGCTCAACCCCCGGCAGGCGGATCGGGCCGACCGGGTGGAGATCACGCTGAACACCAGGGGGCCGGTGGTGCGCGCAGAAGCCGCCGCCGCGGACCCCTACGCCGCCCTCGACGTGGCGGTCGGCAAGTTGGAAGCGCGGCTGCGCAAGGCCGCGAGCAAGCGCCACACCCGCCGCGGGACCGCGCGTACCCCGGCCGCGGAGGTCGGCGAGAGCGTCCCGGGAGCAGCCACCATCAACGGGGACGGGACGTTCGACGCCGACGCCGAGGCGGAAGCCGAGCCCACCACGCGGATCGGCCGTCTGGAGGTGCGCGGGGAAGGCCCGCTGGTGGTCCGGGAGAAGACCCACCTGGCCGCTCCGATGGCGCTCGACCAGGCGCTGTACGAGATGGAGTTGGTCGGGCACGATTTCTACCTGTTCGTCGACAGTGAGACCAAGCAGCCGAGCGTGGTCTACCGTCGGCACGGCTACGACTACGGCGTCATCCATCTGAACGCGGACGCGGCGGGGGTGGAGTCCCCGTCCGGGGCCGGTGGGACGTTGCGCCGCTGACCCGATGCCCGCGGGCGGCCCGCCCGCTCGGTGCCCCCAGGGTGTTCCTGGGGGCACCATCGTGCCGCGACGTGAAATGCTGGACCAGTGCTCAACTCTGGTCTGAGGGGGAGGATCTGATGCCGGACGTCGAACACGGGACCCCTGGGGAGCGCGGCCCGCTCCCCTACCAGGAGCCCGTGGGGCCGGCTCGTGCGGAGCCGATCCGGGTGCTGGTGGTCGACGACCACGCGTTGTTCCGGCGCGGGCTGGAAATCGTGCTCGCGCAGGAGGAGGACATCCAGGTCGTCGGGGAGGCGGGGGACGGGGCGGAGGCCGTGGAGAAGGCGGCCGACCTGCTGCCGGACATCGTGCTGATGGACGTGCGGATGCCGCGCCGCGGCGGGATCGAGGCGTGCACCTCCATCAAGGAGGTCGCCCCGAGCGCCAAGATCATCATGCTGACCATAAGCGACGAGGAGGCCGACCTCTACGAGGCGATCAAGGCCGGTGCCACCGGCTACCTGCTCAAGGAGATCTCTACGGACGAGGTGGCGACCGCGATCCGAGCGGTGGCCGACGGGCAGTCGCAGATCAGCCCGTCGATGGCGTCCAAGCTGCTGACCGAGTTCAAGTCGATGATCCAGCGCACCGACGAGCGGCGGCTGCTGCCGGCGCCCAAGCTCACCGACCGCGAGCTCGAGGTACTGAAGCTGGTGGCCACCGGGATGAACAACCGTGACATCGCCAAGCAGTTGTTCATCAGCGAGAACACCGTGAAGAACCACGTGCGCAACATCCTGGAGAAGCTCCAGCTCCACTCCCGGATGGAGGCCGTGGTGTATGCGATGCGGGAGAAGATCCTGGAGATCCGCTAGCGGGGGTCCTGCGCGCGCTTGACCGCGGTGACCAGCGGTTCGCGCAGCGTCTCCGGCAGTACCTTCTCCACCCGGACCTCGTCGCAGCCGACCCAGCCCGCCGCCTCGGCCATCGCGTCGGCGGCGGGCTGCACGGCCTTGGAGCCGTCGAGCGACACCTGCCGGGCCACCAGGGTGCGGCCCTCGCGCGCCGGGTCGACCCGTCCCACCAGGCGGCCGCCGGCCAGCAGCGGCATGGCGAAGTAGCCGTGCACCCGCTTGGGCTTGGGGGTGTAGGCCTCCAGCCGGTGGGTGAAGCCGAAGATCCGCTCGGTGCGCGGCCGGTCCCAGACCAGGGAGTCGAACGGGGACAGCAAGGTGGTGCGGTGCCGGCCGCGCGGCTCGCTCGCCAGCGCCGCCGGGTCGGCCCAGGCGGGCTTGCCCCACCCCTCGACCTCCACCGGCACCAGACCGGTGTCGGTTATCACCGAGGAGACCTGCTCGCCGGTCAGCCGGTGGTAGTCGGCCAGGTCGGCGCGGGTGGCCACACCCATCGCCGCTCCGGCCTGGGCCACCAGCCGGCGCATGCACTCGGCGTCGTCGATGTCGTCGTGCAACAGGCCGTCCGGCACCACCCGCTCGGGCAGGTCGTACACCCGCTTCCAGCCGCGGCGCTCGGAGACCACCACGTCACCGGTGTCGAGCAGCCACTCGACCGCGATCTTCGTCTCGGACCAGTCCCACCACGGTCCGCCGTTCTTCGCCCCGCCGAGCTGGGTGGAGGTCAGCGGTCCCTCGGCCCGCAGCCGGTCCAGCACGGCCGCGGTGGAGCGATCGGCGTCGGCCAGTACGTGCCAGCGCCGGCCGCGCGCCCGCCGGGCCCGGCGGCGGAAGGCGAAATGCGGCCATTCCTCGATCGGCAGCACGCAGGCGGCGTGCGACCAGTACTCGAAGGCGTGGTGGTCGCTCCAGTACGCCCCCTCCACCGCCGCGCGGCCGACCGCGCCGAGCCGGGCGTACGCGATCAGTTCGTGCGATCTGGCCAGCACCGAGATCGTGTCGAGCTGCACGGCGCCCAGCGAGCGCAGCACCCCGCGGGTCCCCGCCCGCCGGTCCGGCGCGCCCAGCAGCCCCTGGGCGCGCAGGGCGATCCTGCGGGCCTCGTCGGCGGACAGGGACATCGTGGGCGGCGGCAGGAGCGTCATGGCCGAAAGGGTAGGACGCCCCACTGACAACGCCACCGACAAGCCCACCGAGAAGCGCGCTGACAACCTCATGGGCAGTCGGCCGGGCGAGGCCTCGCGGTCAGTGCCCGGCGTCCCCTACGGCCTCGGGATACGGCAGATACGGCGTCGCGGTGGCGCGGGCCCAGTCCGAGGGGAGCAGGGAGCCGGCCCAGGCATCGCGCCGGGTGCCCGCGTATATGATCTTCGACCGCAGTGTGCCCTCCATCACGAAGCCGACCTTCAGGGCCACCGCGCGGGAGCCCTCGTTGCCGGCCTCTGCGTACCACTCGATGCGCTCGGCGCCCAGGTCCTCGAAGGCCCACCTGCACACCTCGCGGCCGGCCTCGGCGGTGTAGCCCTTGCCGCGCGCCTCCTTGGCCGTCCAGTAGCCGAGCTCGGCCTGGCGGGTGGGCGCGTGCAGGACGCCGGCCAGCCGGACCAGGCCCATGCAGCCCACCAGTACGCCGTCTTCCCGGCTGAACAGGCCGAAGTTGTAGAGCGAGTCGTCCCGCCACCCCTGCGGACAGATCCGCCCGGTGAACTCCTCTGCGTGCTCGCGCGTGTACGGTGAGGGCACGCTGGTCCAGCGCGGGATCTCCGGGTCCTGGCAGGCGGCGTGCACCGCGTCGGCGTCGTCCGGTCCCAGCGGGCGCAGGAGCAGGCGGTCGGTGGTCAGGGAAACGGGCTCCATGGCGGCGCGGGCCTTCCGGTCGTAACGGTGAGGAACGGGGGAACTACGGGCGTTCGCCGAGTATCCCGGAGTCCCGTCGTTCACGGAAAACCGTTTTGCCACAGCTGGGCCTCCCGGCCCGCGGGGCTCCTCGCTTACGATGGCCGTTGCAGCAGGGTCCGTGACACAGAAGAAACCCCGCTGTGCCAGCGCGGGAGCCGCGCCAGGCCCGACCGGCAAGGAGCCAGCCTACGTGTCCGTCATCAACAAGCTCATGCGTGCAGGCGAAGGCAAGATCCTGCGCAAGCTGCACCGCATCGCGGACCAGGTCAATTCCATCGAAGAGGATTTCGTCAACCTCTCCGATGCCGAGCTGCGGGCCCTCACCGACGAGTACAAGGAACGGTACGCCGAGGGCGAATCCCTGGACGATCTGCTCCCCGAGGCGTTCGCGACAGTCCGTGAGGCCGCCAAGCGCGTACTCGGGCAGCGCCATTACGACGTGCAGATCATGGGAGGTGCCGCGCTGCACCTCGGCTACGTCGCGGAGATGCGCACCGGCGAGGGCAAGACCCTGGTCGGCACCCTGCCCGCGTACCTGAACGCCATCTCCGGCAAGGGCGTGCACATCGTCACGGTCAACGACTACCTCGCCGAGCGCGACTCGGAGTGGATGGGCCGCGTGCACAAGTTCCTCGGCCTGGAAGTCGGCTGCATCCTGGCGAACATGGCGCCGCCCGAGCGCCGGGAGATGTACCACTGCGACATCACCTACGGCACCAACAACGAGTTCGGCTTCGACTACCTGCGCGACAACATGGCGTGGGCCAAGGACGAGCTGGTCCAGCGCGGCCACAACTTCGCCATCGTCGACGAGGTCGACTCCATCCTGGTGGACGAGGCGCGCACCCCGCTGATCATCTCCGGCCCCGCCGACCAGGCCACCAAGTGGTACAGCGACTTCGCGCGCCTGGTGCTCCGGCTCAACCGCGGCGAGGCCGGCGGTCTCGGCAAGGAGGAGACCGGCGACTACGACGTGGACGAGAAGAAGCGGACCGTCGCCATCCACGAGCCGGGCGTGACCAAGGTCGAGGACTGGCTGGGCATCGACAACCTCTACGAGTCGGTGAACACCCCGCTGGTCGGCTACCTGAACAACGCCATCAAGGCCAAGGAGCTGTACAAGCGGGACAAGGACTACGTCGTCATGGACGGCGAGGTCATGATCGTCGACGAGCACACCGGCCGTATCCTGGCCGGTCGCCGCTACAACGAGGGCATGCACCAGGCGATCGAGGCCAAGGAAGGCGTGGAGATCAAGGACGAGAACCAGACGCTCGCCACGATCACCCTGCAGAACTTCTTCCGCCTGTACGACAAGCTGTCCGGCATGACCGGTACGGCCATGACCGAGGCCGCCGAGTTCCACCAGATCTACAAGCTCGGCGTGGTGCCGATCCCGACCCACCGCCCGGTGTCCCGGCTCGACCGCCCCGACCTGATCTACCGGACCGAGGAGGCGAAGTTCGCCGCCGTGGTCGAGGACATCGTGGAGAAGCACGAGAAGGGCCAGCCGGTCCTGGTCGGCACGGTGTCGGTGGAGAAGTCGGAGTACCTGTCGGCGCAGCTGTCCAAGCGGGGCGTGCCGCACGAGGTGCTGAACGCCAAGCAGCACGACCGTGAGGCCTCGATCGTCGCTCAGGCCGGCCGCAAGGGCGCCGTCACCGTGGCCACCAACATGGCCGGCCGCGGTACCGACATCAAGCTCGGTGGCAACCCCGACGACCTGGCCGAGGCGGAGCTGCGCCAGCGCGGCCTGGACCCGGTCGAGCACGTCGAGGAGTGGGCGGCGGCGCTGCCCGAGGCGCTGGAGCGCGCCGAGGCGGCGGTCAAGGCCGAGCACGAGGAGGTCAAGGACCTCGGCGGCCTGTACGTGCTGGGCACCGAGCGGCACGAGTCGCGCCGCATCGACAACCAGCTGCGCGGCCGCAGCGGCCGCCAGGGCGACCCCGGCGAGTCCCGCTTCTACCTCTCCCTCGGCGACGACCTGATGCGGCTGTTCAAGGCGCAGATGGTCGAGCGCGTGATGTCCATGGCGAACGTGCCGGACGACGTGCCGATCGAGAACAAGATGGTCACCCGCGCCATCGCCTCGGCCCAGTCGCAGGTCGAGCAGCAGAACTTCGAGATCCGCAAGAACGTCCTGAAGTACGACGAGGTGCTCAACCGGCAGCGCGAGGTCATCTACGGCGAGCGCCGCCGCGTCCTGGAGGGCGAGGACCTGCGCGAGCAGGTGCAGCACTTCATGGACGACACCATCGACGCGTACATCGACGCCGAGACCCGCGAGGGCTTCGCCGAGGACTGGGACCTGGACCGGCTGTGGGGCGCCTTCAAGCAGCTCTACCCGGTCAACGCCACCATCGAGGAGCTGGAGGAGGAGGCCGGCGACCGCGCCGGGCTCACCTCGGAGTTCATCGCGGAGGCCGTCAAGGAGGACGTCCACGAGCAGTACGCCGAGCGGGAGAAGCAGCTCGGCGAGGAGATCATGCGCGAGCTGGAGCGGCGCGTGGTGCTCTCGGTGCTGGACCGCAAGTGGCGTGAGCACCTCTACGAGATGGACTACCTCCAGGAGGGCATCGGGCTGCGCGCCATGGCGCAGCGCGACCCGCTGGTGGAGTACCAGCGCGAGGGCTTCGACATGTTCACCGCCATGATGGACGGCATCAAGGAGGAGTCGGTCGGCTACCTGTTCAACCTGGAGGTCCAGGTCGAGCAGCAGGTCGAGGAGGTCCCGGTGGCCGTGGCCCCGAGCGACATCCACGAGGCGCCGCCGTCCCTGACCAAGGAGCGGCCGGAGTTCAGCGCCAAGGGCCTGGAGCAGCCCAAGCGGGTCGACCGGCTGCACTTCTCCGCGCCGTCGGTGGACGGCGAGGGCGGCGTCGTCGAGGGCGACTTCAGCGAGCCCTCGCCGAACGGCGGCCCGCAGGACGAGGAGCCGGCCGGCGCGGCGGGCAGCACCCGCGCGGAGCGCCGCAAGGCCCAGAAGGGCGGCCGGCGCCGCAAGAAGTGAGAAACCGGCGCCCATGGTGTCGTACGGCCGGAGGCCGGGCCCGCTGGGGTTCGGCCTCCGGCCGTTTGCGCCGTACGCCGTCACGTACGCCGTCACCGGGCCGCGACCGCGGTGCAGCGCCAGCGGGCGGCGCCGTAGCCGGGGCCGGACTCCTCGTCGCCGGGCTCCAGCCGGAAGGCCAGGGCACGGAAGACGTCCTGGTCCAGCGCGACCACGGCGGCCACTTCGAGGGCGCCGTCCGTGGTGGGGAAGACCCGGCAGCGGTACACGTACGGGGTACGGCCGCGCACCCGACGGCGCCAGTCGGTGCGAGCGCCGCGCAGCTCCCACAGTGCTTCGTACACCTCGTCGCGCACACGGCCCGCCAGCGCCGTCAGCGGCCGGCGCCCGGTCAGTACGTCCAGCAGTAGGCCCGCGAACCACACAGGGGGCGGCAGCGGGCGCAGAGCGACCGCTGGGCGGGCGGCCCCGGGGCGTGATCCCGGGTGCGTTCCTGGGCGCCGGGTGTCCCGGCGGCCGGGTGGTCCGGTACGGCCTCCGGTACGGCGCGCGGCGGGCGGGGCGGCCGGCCCCGACCGGGGCGGGGACGTGGCGGCGGGCCGGGCCGCCGCGGGGGAGCCGGGCCGGGGCAGGGGCGTGGCAGCGGACGCGGGCAGGGGTGTGGTGGGCACGGGCGTTCCCCCGAAGATTAGTTACCGACTGGTAGGCCGGTTTTAGGGGGTCGGGGCCCGATTGGCAAACGCCGGTCGGCGTCATCTGCGGGCCCGGCGAGATTCACCTATCAGCGTGGTGGCCGCCGTATGCTTCACGCCATGCGCGTCTACATTCCCACCACACTTCCGGGGCTCGCCGAGGCGTACAAGGCCGGAATTGTGGGGCCCGGGCCGCTGGACGCCTTCGCCGTCACGCCCGGTCTGCGCGAGTGGTACGTCTCGGACGACCTCGAGGAACTCGAGTACGCGGCGCTGACCCGGGCCGCGCAGGCGTCACTGCGGCTCCTCGCGGTACACCCGGACGTGCCACGCCGGCGGGTGGTGATCGCGGTGGACGTTGCCGACAACGCGGTGCGCCACGACCCGGACCGCGGCCTGGACCCGGCCGCGCTCGGCGAGGTACGGCTGGAGCGCGAGGTCCCGATGGCCAAGGCCGCGGCCGTGCACGTGGACGGGCCGGAGGCGGAGGAGGACGTCACCGCCGCGGCGGCCGCGCTCGGAGCCGCCGACGCGGGCGACGACGACGCGCAGTTCACCGTGGACGGCGCGGAGGACCACGAACTGCTCTGGTACGCCACGCAGGAGATCCCCAACCTGATCGGCTGACCCGCCCCGGCCTCCACCGCCCCGGGTACCGCCCTCCCGCGTGCTCGCCGGGCCCTTCGCACGCCCGTCCCACCTGCGCGAACGCAAGTTATCCACAGGGCCGGATCCCGTCGGCCGTCGGCCCGAGTACGGTTCTTCGTGTGAACGCGCATCTCGTGTGGGACTGGAACGGCACCCTGTTCCACGACATGGACGCGGTGATCGAGGCCACCAACGCCTCCTTCGCCGAAGTCGGCATGCCACCGATCACGCTGGACCGCTACCGCGAGCTGTACTGCGTGCCCGTGCCCAAGTTCTACGAGCGGCTGATCGGCCGGCTGCCCAGCGACGCCGAATGGGCCGTGCTGGACGAGGCGTTCCACCGCTACTACTGGACGGCGGCCGAGCGCTGTGGTCTCGCCGAGGGCGCCGCCGAGCTCCTCGCCGCCCGCAGCTCGGCCGGCGGCTCCCAGTCGCTGTGCTCCCTGGCCCCGCACGAGCGGCTGCTGCCCCTGCTCACCACGCACGGCATCGCCGCGCACTTCGTACGGGTGGACGGCCGCACCGGCCCGTCCGGCGGCGGCAAGGCCGCCCAGATGGCCCGGCACCTGGCCGGTCTGGGACTTGTGCCGCAGCGGGTGGTCGTCATCGGCGACGCCCTCGACGACGCGGTCGCCGCCGCGCACGTGGGGGCGCACGCGGTGCTCTACACCGGCGGGTCCAACAGCCGGGCCGGTCTGGAGGCGGCCGGTGTGCCCGTGGTGGACAGCCTCGCCGAGGCCGTCGCCGAGGCCGAGCGGATAGCTGCCTGACCATCGGCGCCCGGCCTGTTCACCGGTGGTTTCCGGCCATGTTTCCGGCCGGTTTCTGGCCATATCGGCGAAGGCTGCACTGTGCATTTGTACGAAGTCGTCGCCTGACAGGCACCCCGGACGGAGCGATAGCCTTACTGAGGTGATCACCGTCGATCCGTCCCCCCGGGGCCCGTACGTGCTGACGGGCACGGCGAACCCCGTTTCCGGCATAGCGTCGTCCCGTAGCGGAAACCCCGCGCCGAGGGACGTCGTGCCATCACCCGACGTCACGCAACGGCGCGCGACAGGAGTCAGAGGACATGCAGACCAAGCTGGACGAAGCCAGGACCGAGCTGCTGGAACGAGCAGCCCGGGTAGGTGAGAACAGCCCGGCGGGCGGACTGCCCGGCCAGGGCCTCGACACAGAGGCGCTGACCGCGTTTCTTCACCGTTACTACCTGCACACCGCGCCCGAGGACCTGATCGACCGCGACCCGGTCGACGTCTACGGGGCCGCGCTCTCGCACTACCGGCTCGCCGAGGTCCGACCCCAGGGCACCGCGAACGTCCGCGTGCACACCCCCACCGTGGAAGAGAACGGCTGGCAGAGCAGCCACACCGTCGTCGAGGTGGTCACCGACGACATGCCGTTCCTCGTCGACTCGGTCACCAACGCCCTCACCCAGGCGAACCGGGCGATCCACCTGGTGATCCACCCCCAGTTCCATGTCCGCCGGGACGTCACCGGCAAGCTGCTTGAGGTCATCGGGTCGGTCAGCGGCCAGGAGGACCTGCCGCAGGGGCACGACGTGCTGGTCGAGTCCTGGATCCACGTCGAGATCGACCGCGAGACCGACCGCGCGGACCTGAAGGAGATCACCGCCGACCTGCGCCGCGTGCTGTCCGACGTGCGCGAGTCGGTCGAGGACTGGACCAAGATGCGGCAGGCCGCGCTGTCCATCGCCGACGACCTGGCGACCGAGCCGATCGCGCTGCCGGAGCAGGAGACCGGCGAGGCGTGGGAGCTGCTGCGCTGGCTGGCCGAGGACCACTTCACCTTCCTCGGCTACCGCGAGTACGAGCTGACCACCGAGGCCGGTCCGGACGGTACCGAGGAGGACGTGCTGGTCGCCGTGCCCGGCACGGGCCTGGGCATCCTGCGCTCCGACCCGCAGCACCCGGCCACCGACAGCACTCACCCCGGACACCCCAACTCGCCGTCGTTCAGCCGGCTGCCCGCCGACGCCCGGGCCAAGGCCCGCGAGCACAAGCTGCTGATCCTCACCAAGGCCAACAGCCGCTCCACCGTGCACCGGCCCTCCTACCTGGACTACGTCGGCGTCAAGAAGTTCGACGCCGAAGGCAACGTGACCGGCGAGCGGCGCTTCCTCGGCCTGTTCTCCTCGGCCGCCTACACCGAGTCGGTGCGGCGGGTCCCGGTCATCCGGCGCAAGGTCGAGGCGGTGCTGGAGGACTGCGGCTTCTCCACCGACAGCCACGACGGCCGCGACCTGCTCCAGATCCTGGAGACCTACCCGCGCGACGAGCTGTTCCAGACCCCCGTCGACGAACTGCGGTCCATCGCCACCAGCGTGCTGTACCTCCAGGAGCGCCGCAAACTGCGGCTGTTCCTGCGCCAGGACGAGTACGGCCGCTACTTCTCGGCGCTGGTCTACCTGCCCCGGGACCGCTACACCACCGAGGTGCGGCTGCGCCTGACCCACATCCTCCAGGAGGAACTGGGCGGCCACAGCGCGGACTTCAGCGCCTGGAACACCGAGTCGGTGCTCTCCCGGCTGCACTTCGTGATCCGGGTCGACCCCGGCACCCCGCTGCCGTCGCTCACCGACTCCGACATCGAGCGGATCGAGAACCGCCTGGCGGAGGCCACCCGGTCGTGGGCCGACGGCTTCGCCGAGGCGCTGAACGCCGAATGCGGCGAGGAGCGGGCGGCCGAACTCGCCCGCCGGTACGGCGACGCCTTCCCCGACGGCTACCGCTCCGACTTCACCCCCCGCGCGGCCGTCGCCGACCTCCAGCACCTGGACAGCCTCGGCGTGGACGACTTCACGCTGAGCCTGTACGAGCCGGTGGGCGCCGCCCCGGAGGAGCGCCGGTTCAAGATCTACCGCACCGGCGCCCCCGTGTCGCTGTCGGCCGTGCTGCCGGTGCTCCAGCGGCTCGGCGTCGAGGTGGTGGACGAGCGGCCCTACGAGCTGCGGTTCCCCGACGGCGCCCGCGCCTGGATCTACGACTTCGGGCTGCGTGTGGAGGCCCCGCTCAGCTTCGGCGGGCGGGGCGGCGGCTCACTCGGGGAGGACGCGCGCGAGCGGTTCCAGGAGGCCTTCGCGGCGACCTGGACCGACCGGGCCGAGAACGACGGCTTCAACTCCCTGGTGCTGCGAGCCGGCCTGGACTGGCGGCAGGCGATGGTGCTGCGCGCCTACGCCAAGTACCTGCGGCAGGCCGGTTCGACCTTCAGCCAGGACTACATGGAGGACACCCTCCGCAACAACGTCCACACCACCCGGCTGCTGGTCAACCTGTTCCAGGCCCGCCTGTCGCCCGACCACCAGCGGGCCGGCAGCGAGGTCATCGACGGCATCATGGAGGAGCTCGACGGCGCCCTGGACCAAGTGGCCAGCCTGGACGAGGACCGCATCCTGCGGGCGTTCCTCACCCTCATCAAGGCCACGCTGCGCACCAACTACTTCCAGCGCGCCGAGGACGGCCGCCCGCACGCCTACCTGTCGATGAAGTTCGACCCGCAGGCCATCCCCGACCTGCCCGCGCCGCGGCCGGCGTACGAGATCTGGGTGTACTCCCCGCGGGTCGAGGGTGTCCACCTGCGGTTCGGCAAGGTCGCGCGCGGCGGCCTGCGCTGGTCCGACCGCCGGGAGGACTTCCGCACCGAGGTGTTGGGCCTGGTCAAGGCGCAGATGGTGAAGAACACCGTCATCGTGCCGGTGGGCGCCAAGGGCGGCTTCGTCGGCAAGCGGCTGCCCGACCCGTCGGTGGACCGCGACGCGTGGCTGGCCGAGGGCATCGCGTCGTACAAGACGTTCATCTCCGGGATGCTCGACATCACCGACAACCTGGTGGGCGGCGAGGTCGTCCCGCCGCGGGACGTGGTGCGGCACGACGAGGACGACACGTACCTGGTGGTGGCGGCCGACAAGGGCACGGCGGCGTTCTCCGACATCGCCAACGAGGTCGCAGTCGGCTACGGCTTCTGGCTCGGCGACGCCTTCGCCTCCGGCGGCTCGGTCGGCTACGACCACAAGAAGATGGCCATCACCTCCCGCGGCGCCTGGGAGTCGGTCAAGCGGCACTTCCGCGAGACGGGCCACAACACGCAGGAAGAGGACTTCACGGTCGTCGGCATCGGCGACATGTCCGGCGACGTGTTCGGCAACGGAATGCTGCTGTCCGAGCACATCCGCCTGGTGGCCGCCTTCGACCACCGGCACATCTTCATCGACCCCAAGCCGAACGCGGCCACTTCCTACGCCGAGCGCCGCCGCCTGTTCGAACTGCCCCGCAGCAGTTGGGCCGACTACGACACCTCGCTGATCTCCTCCGGCGGCGGGATCTTCCCCCGCACCGCCAAGGCGATCCCGCTCAACGCGCAGATCAGGGCCGCGCTCGGCATCGAGACCAAGACCGCCAAGATCACCCCGGCCGAGCTGATGAAGGCCATCCTCCAGGCCCGGGTGGACCTGCTGTGGAACGGCGGCATCGGCACGTACGTGAAGGCGTCCACCGAGTCGCACGCCGACGTCGGCGACAAGGCCAACGACGCCATCCGCATCAACGGCGCCGACCTGCGGGTCAAGGTGGTCGGCGAGGGCGGCAACCTGGGCTTCACCCAGCTGGGCCGGATCGAGTTCGCGCGGGCCGGCGGCCGGATCAACACCGACGCCATCGACAACAGCGCCGGCGTGGACGCCTCCGACCACGAGGTCAACATCAAGATCCTGCTCAACAGCGTGGTCGACAACGGCGACCTGACGGTCAAGCAGCGCAACACGCTGCTGGCCGAGATGACCGACGAGGTCGGCGAGCTGGTGCTGCGCAACAACTACGCGCAGAACGTGGCGCTGGCCAACAGCATGGCCCAGGCCCCGAGCCTGCTGCACGCCCACCAGCGGCTGATGCGCCGGCTGGTCCGGGACGGCCGGCTGGACCGGGCGCTGGAATTCCTGCCCACCGACCGGCAGATCCGCGAGCGGCTCGCCGCTGGCCAGGGCCTGTCCCAGCCGGAGATGGCGGTCCTGCTCGCGTACGTCAAGATCACCGTCGCCGACGAGCTGATCCACACCGACCTGCCCGACGACCCCTACCTGCGGGCGCTGCTGCACGCGTACTTCCCGGTGCCGCTGCGCGAGGGATTCGCCGAGCAGATCCACCACCACGCCCTGCACCGGGAGATCGTCACCACCGTCCTGGTCAACGACACGGTGAACACCGCCGGCACCACCTTCCTGCACCGCTTCCGGGAGGAGATCGGCGCCACCACCGACGAGATCGTCCGGGCGCACACCGCGGCCCGCGCGATCTTCGAGCTCGGCCCGATCTGGGACGAGGTGGAGTCGCTGGACAACGTGGTGGGCGCCGAGGTGCAGACCCGGATCCGGCTGCACGCCCGCCGCCTGGTGGAGCGGGCGAGCCGCTGGCTGCTCAACAACCGGATGCAGCCGCTGCGGATCGCCGAGACCATCGACTTCTTCGGCAAGGGCGTCGCCATGGTCGGGTCGCAGCTTCCCCGGCTGCTGCGCGGCGCGGACCTGGAGTGGTACCAGCAGATCCACGACGACATGGCCGGTGCCGGGGTGCCGGAGGAGCTGGCGGCGAAGGTCGCCGGACTGTCCTCGTCGTTCCCGGCGCTGGACATCGTGGAGGTGGCCCACCGCGGCGGGCACGAGCCGCTGGACGTGGCCGAGGTCTACTTCGACCTCGCCGACCGGCTGCAGATCACCCAGCTCCTGGACCGGATCATCCTGCTGCCGCGGGCCGACCGCTGGCAGTCCATGGCCCGCGCCGCCATCCGCGAGGACCTGTTCGCCGCGCACGCCGCCCTCACCGCGGACGTGCTCGCCGCCGGGGCGGCCGGTGCCACCCCGGAGCAGCGGTTCCAGGCATGGGAGGAGCAGAACTCCGGGCTGGTCAACCGGGCCCGCGCCACCTTGGAGGAGATCCAGGGCGCCGAGGAGTTCGACCTGGCCACCCTGTCGGTGGCGATGCGGACCTTCCGCACGCTGCTGCGCACCCACCGCTGAGCCCGACGGCGGGAGGTGGGGCCGGAGCCCGGCGGGA
>NZ_JADKYB010000046.1 GCF_016918855.1 Actinacidiphila acididurans | reverse complement strand
GGAGCCGCATCACCTCGGCAGTCGTACCCGGTCACCCCCGGACAAGCGAAGACCCCCCACGCACCCGCCAGACCCCACCCGCGGCCCCGCAACCCGCTCCCGCCGCCGCGGATCCGTCCCGCCCCGGCGCCTGGCCGGTCACGCGCAGCCCGGGCAGCGGCGGTACGGGCCCCGGAAACGGGGGTACGCAGGGCCCGCCGCCGGGAAGCGGTGGTACGCCCGCGGGCGCGCCCCGACCCGGCGCCTGGCCCACCCCGGTCGCGCCCGGCACCGGGGGAGCCCCGGCGAGCCCGCCCCCCGCTGCTCCGCAGGCCCCCCAGGCACCGCCCGCCGCGGCACCCGGCGGCCGGCAGGGCGGAGGCGGAGGCAGGCCCGCCGGTGACGCCTCGCGGGTCCGGCAGATGTGGCCGAACATCCTGGAAGCGGTCAAGAACAAGCGCCGCGTGACCTGGATGCTGCTGTTCAACAACGCCCAGGTCTCCGGCTTCGACGGCGAGACCCTGCAGATCGGGTTCGACAACCCCGGCGCGCGCAACGCCTTCGTCAGCAACGGCAGCGACGAGACCCTCCAGCAGGCGATCGGCGAGGCCCTCGGCGTGCAGTGGCGCATCGAGGCGATCGTGGACCCGTCCGGCGGTGGCGGCGCGCCGGGCGGACCTGGAGGCGGCGGTTCCGGGGGACGCCCGGGCGGCGGTTACGGGGGTGGGCCCGGCGGTCCGGGCGCGCCCGGTGCCGGCTTCGGCGGTCCCGGCGGTCCGGCTCCCGGCGGCTTCGGCGGTACGGGACCGGGCGCCGCTTCCGGTTACGCGGCCGGCGGCGCACCCCAGCCGCAGGCCGTGCCGCAGTCGCCCGCGGGCCCGGCGTCGTACGGACAGAGCGGGCAGAGCGGGCAGGGCGGACCGAGTGGACAGAGCGGGTACGGACAGGGCGGCGGCCCGGGCGGACCGCGCGGTTCCGGTGGTGGACCCGCAGGTCACAGCGGGGGGGAAGGGTCCGGGAGCATGCGTACGGCGGCCGCTTCCCCCGTACCGCAGCCGCCTCCGGTGGACGACGTCCCGCCGCCGCTGGAGGACGACATCCCCGAGGAGGACGACCCCGACCTGGTCGACTCCGCGCTCAGCGGCCATGACCTGTTCATAAGGGAGCTCGGGGCGACCGTCATCGAGGAGATCAAGCACGACTGAGCCGGGTATGACCGGCCGATCCCGGCGCCGTACTCGCGGCGGAGCGCAGGTCCGGCCGATCCTCCGTACGGCGTAGGGCGCTGCGCCGTACGAGCACGTAGGCTCGCCCTGTCAGGCGAAAATCAGCACGGCACAGGCAGGAGCGATTCCCGTGATCCCCGGTGGTCAGCCGAACATGCAGGCGCTGCTTCAGCAGGCCCAGAAGATGCAGCAGGACCTGGCCGCGGCTCAGCAGGAACTTGCCGAGACCGAGGTCGAGGGCACGGCAGGCGGCGGCCTGGTCAAGGCGACGGTGACCGGTGCCGGCGAGCTGCGCTCACTGGTGATCGACCCCAAGGCGGTCGACCCGGACGACACCGAGACGCTGGCCGACCTGGTCGTGGCCGCTGTCCACAACGCGAACGAGTCGGCGCAGGCCCTCCAGCAGGCCAAGCTCGGTCCGCTCGCCCAGGGGCTGGGCGGGATTCCGGGGCTTCCCTTCTAGAACGTCCGTGACGTCGGACCTCCGCGACACACGACGTCCGCGACGCACGGCGGCTGTGACATTCGTGACGCAGGACGTCCGCGACGGCCCGGGCACCCCGAAGGCCCCGGAAACGTTTCGGCGATGAGCGGTGCGTCCCGGCCATCCGTACTCCCTGAGAGGGAAGCCACCGAGCCGGGCACGACACCGTTCCCGTAGCGGTGATGCAATCGGACAACCAGGCAAGCCGAAAACCCGAAGACCCGAAGACGACCCCAAGGAAGAAGGAAGGCGCCCGGCGTGTACGAAGGCGTGGTTCAGGACCTGATCGACGAACTGGGCAGGCTGCCCGGCGTGGGTCCCAAGAGCGCGCAGCGGATCGCCTTCCACATCCTGCAGGCCGATCCGGCGGATGTGCGCAGGCTGGCGCATGCGCTGTCCGAGGTGAAGGCGAAGGTGCGTTTCTGCGCGGTGTGCGGCAACGTCGCGCAGGACGAGCAGTGCCGGGTGTGCCGCGATCCGCGTCGCGACCCCGCGGTGATCTGCGTGGTCGAGGAGCCCAAGGACGTGGTGGCGATCGAGCGCACCCGGGAGTTCCGGGGGAAGTACCACGTTCTCGGCGGCGCGATCAGCCCCATCGAGGGAGTGGGCCCGGACGACCTGCGGATCAGGGAACTGCTGGCCCGGCTCGCGGACGGCACCGTCACCGAGCTGATCCTGGCCACCGATCCCAATCTGGAGGGGGAGGCCACGGCCACGTATCTGGCCCGGATGGTGAAGCCCATGGGGCTCCGGGTGACGCGACTGGCCAGCGGTCTTCCCGTGGGTGGCGACTTGGAGTACGCGGACGAGGTCACGCTGGGGCGGGCCTTCGAAGGGAGGCGGTTGCTGGATGTCTGAGACGGTGACGAACACGCAGGGCGGGCGCCGGGACGACGCCGGTCCGGGACCGGTTCCGATGCCGGTCGAGCCGGACGAGTTCGCGGTGCAGATCGCGGACCAGATCGAGAGCTTCATCCTGTCGGTGCGCGAGGTCGCCAAGGGGGACGACCCGGACAGCGCGGTGCCGTACCTGCTGCTGGAGGTCTCGCAGCTGCTGCTGGCCGGGGGCCGGCTGGGCGCGCACGAGGACTTCGTGCCGGACGAGCGGTACGAGCCGGACGTCGGTCCGGAGCCGGACGAGGACGACCTGCGGCAGCGGCTCGCGTCGCTGCTGGAGCCCATCGACGTGTACTCGGAGGTCTTCGACCCGTACGTGCCCAGGTCCACGCCGGTCGCGTGCCGGATCTCGGACGACATGGCCGATGTCGTGGCCGATCTCACGCATGGTCTGGCGCACTTCCGGGCCGGGCGGACGTCCGAGGCGCTGTGGTGGTGGCAGTTCTCGTACCTGTCCAACTGGGGGCCGACCGCCAGCGCGTCGCTGCGCGCGCTCCAGTCGCTGGTCGCGCACGTACGGCTGGACAGTCCGCTGGACGAGCTCGACGGGCTGGACACCGGGGCCGACGGCGACGACGAGGAGCAGCTCGCCCGGGAGGCGGGGATGGTCATGGAGGCGGAGCTCGGCACGATGGGGTTGCGGCGGAGGCGGCGGGTGTAGGGGGCGTACGGGGACCGGGTGTGCTGGAGCGGGCGTACGTACGGGGCGCGCGTGGGCTCGTACGGGGAGCCGTACGCGAGGCTGTACGCCGGGCCGTACGCGCACGCGGACACGTACCGCATGATCACGTGGTGAACGCTCCGTCTCAGCATGCAATACACCCGGGGTGTATCGGTCCTGCTCGTTAGACTGGAGCGACCGCATCAACCCTGAGCGAGGAGCGCACGTGGGCCTTGTCGTGCAGAAGTACGGCGGCTCCTCCGTCGCTGATGCCGAGGGCATCAAGCGCGTCGCCCGGCGAATCGTCGACACCAAGAAGGCCGGCCACCAGGTGGTCGTCGTGGTGTCCGCGATGGGTGACACGACGGACGAGTTGATCGATCTCGCGGAGCAGGTGTCGCCGATCCCCGCCGGCCGCGAGTTCGACATGCTGCTGACCGCCGGAGAGCGCATCTCCATGGCGCTGCTGGCCATGGCGATCAAAACCCTGGGCCACGAGGCGCAGTCCTTCACGGGCAGCCAGGCCGGGGTGATCACCGACTCGGTGCACAACAAGGCGCGGATCATCGACGTGACCCCGGGCCGGATCCGTACCGCGCTGGACGAGGGCAACATCGCGATCGTGGCCGGCTTCCAGGGGGTGTCCCAGGACAAGAAGGACATCACCACGCTGGGGCGAGGCGGTTCGGACACCACGGCGGTGGCGCTGGCCGCGGCGCTGGACGCCGAGGTGTGCGAGATCTACACCGACGTCGACGGGGTGTTCACCGCCGACCCGCGGGTGGTGAAGAAGGCCCGCAAGATGGAGTGGATCTCCTTCGAGGACATGCTGGAGCTGGCCAGCTCGGGCTCCAAGGTGCTGCTGCACCGGTGCGTGGAGTACGCGCGCCGCTACAACATCCCCATTCACGTACGTTCCTCGTTCTCCGGGCTGCCGGGCACCTGGGTCAGCAACGAACCACCGCAAGGGGTAAAGCCGATGGAGCAGGCGATCATCTCCGGGGTCTCGCACGACACCTCCGAGGCGAAGATCACGGTCGTCGGGGTGCCGGACAAGCCGGGCGAGGCCGCGACAATCTTCCGGGCCATCGCCGACGCCGAGATCAACATCGACATGGTGGTGCAGAACGTGTCGGCGGCCGCCACCGGGCTCACCGACATCTCCTTCACGCTGCCCAAGGCCGAGGGGCACAAGGCGATGGAGGCGCTGACCCGGGCGCAGACGGTGATCGGCTTCGACGCGCTGCGGTACGACGACCAGATCGGCAAGATCTCACTGGTCGGGGCGGGTATGAAGACCAACCCCGGCGTCACCGCGACCTTCTTCGAGGCGCTGTCCAACGCGGGGGTGAACATCGAGCTCATCTCGACCTCCGAGATCCGCATCTCGGTGGTGACCCGGGTGGACGACGTGAAGCCGGCGGTGCAGGCGGTGCACTCCGCTTTCGGGCTCGACAGCGACTCGGACGAGGCGGTCGTGTACGGCGGGACGGGCCGCTGAGTCACCCGGTACCGGTACGCCGGGGCGGGTGCTGAGCCGGAGCCGACCCGAGTTCTCGATCCGGCCGTAGTTTTCGATCTGATGTGCGGGCCGCAAAGACTTCACCGAGAAGTCGTTGCGGCCCGCACGTATATGTGACAAAACTGCTGGTCTGGACCACTTGAACCGGCCTGCCTGCCCGTTGGACAATTTCCTCTCCCTCGGCTGCAACCGGCACGGGTGGGGGCGCGTCTTCGTGTCAGCGCACTGTCCTAGGGTTCCTCCTGGGACGGCGCCGTGAAGCGGCGCCGACCCGGGGGGAAGCGTCGGCGCAAGAGGGGCGTTGAGGAAGAGCTGGTACGCATGGGGATATTTGACGCTCCGTCGGGCGAGGTACCTTGCGCGTACAACCCTGACGGGGGGATGCGTGTCCAACAGATGTGGCGGAGGCATTGGGCACACTCGGGATCGAGACGGCATTCGGGCGGCGGGGCGGCGGCACGATCGCACCCCCGCGCCTGCCGCGGCCTGCGGCCGGAACCGCCGGCGGTATCCCGGTGATCGCGCCCTGGCCGGTGCGGGTGGCAGGCGGAACGGACCGCCCGGCCACGACCGGCGCTCCCGCCGCCTCCGACACCGGCGAGGGCGCTGACACCACGATGGCCGTCGGTACCACTGTCGACCACCTCACCGAGACCTACCGCGCGCACTACCGCTCCCTGCTGGGCCTTGCCGCGCTCCTGCTGGACGACACCGCCTCCTGCGAGGACGTGGTCCAGGAGGCGTTCATACGGGTGCACTCCGCGCGCAACCGCGTACGGGACCCCGACAAGACCCTCGCCTACCTCCGCCAGACCGTCGTCAACCTCTCCCGCTCGGCCCTGAGACGGCGCATCCTCGGGCTCAAGCTCCTTGCCAAGCCCATGCCCGACATGGCCAGCGCGGAGGAGGGCGCGTACGAGATCCTCGAGCGTGACCAGCTCAAGGCCGCCATGCGCACCCTCCAGCGCAGACAACGCGAAGTGCTCGTCCTGCGCTACTTCGCCGACATGACCGAGGCGCAGGTCGCCGAGACCCTGGGGATATCCCTGGGCTCGGTGAAGGCGTACGGTTCGCGTGGCCTCGCGGCGCTCCGCGTCGCCATGGAGGCGACGGTATGACGACGCCCAACGCCCCGAACGGCCCCGACGACGCTCCTCACCCTCACTCTCACCCTCACGGCATGGAACACAACAACTCTCCCAACTCCTCCCCCCAGTCCGACGGGGCCCCGCCCGGCCGACCGAGCGAACTGCCGCACCAGCCCGCCGCGCAGTCGCCGTCATCCGGGCCGGAACCCGCACCGGCCACCGCCGACCGGGCCGCCGAGCCCGCGGGCGAGCCGACGGCCGGGCCGGCCGCCGGGTCACCCCCGGACCCGACCGAGACGCGACGAACAGACGCCGCCGAGGCACCGGCTCCGGTGCCGGACCGGGATTCGAGCCCGGGCCCCGCCGTCGGGACGGGCGGTGCCGCACCGGGGAGTGCGGTACCGGACGGTTCGACCGCCCAGCGTGCGACCGCTGAGGGTTCGGCGTCGGGCAGTGCGGGTCCGACAGCGGAAAGCCCGGCGCCGGGCGAGCCGTCCACCGGGCCGGCGGACGAGCGACTTCCGGGCAAGGAACCCCTGGACGAGGAAACGCCCAGCGCGGAAAGGCTCGGCGAGGACACCCCTGGCGAGGACCTCCTCGACGAGGAGCTTCTGCGCGCGCTGATGCAGAACGCCGTCCAGGGGCTGGACGGGTCCCCGGATGCCCTCGCCCACATACAGCGGGCCATCCCGGCACGCCGCCAGCACCGGCGCCAGGCCCTGGCCGGCGCCGTAGCGGCCGTGCTCCTCGCGGGCATGGCCGTGCCCGCGCTGCTGCGCGCCGCCAACACCGCCGACAGCACGGACGCCGCGCCCCAGAACGTCGCGAGCTCGCACGCCGCCGCACCCGGTGAGGACGGGCACACCAGCGCCTGGCCCGGCGTCGGCGGACCCTCCGCCCATGTCACCACCGCGCCGACCGCCGGCCCGAGCACGCAGCCGCCCACCCTCGGCTCCGACGCGCCCTCCGCCGTGACCACCAGCCCGACCGACACCAGCTCGCCGGCGGTCCCCGACTGCTCCAGCGCCCAGCTCGGCCAGGGCGCCGGCCAGCTCGGCACGCCCGAGGCCGACGGCCGCACCTACGGCTGGTTCCGTCTCGCCAACGTCTCCACCTCCTCCTGTACAGTCACCGGTTCCGGTGTCGTCCAAGCGGTCGCCGCGGGCTCCGCCGATCCGTCCCGGATCCAGGTGCTGGCGCACAGCGCCGGCGACCCGGCCACGGGGCTGCCTCCTGCCACCGCGGCCGGCATTCCGCTGGTCCTGGCCCCCGGCCAGGACTACGAGGTCGATTTCGCCTGGGTGCCCGCGGCCGACGGACCGGGCGGCTGTCCCGTCACGCCCACCTCGCCGCCGGACACCTCGACGCCGACCCCCACCCCGACCGACACCAGCAGCCCGAGCACCGCCGACCCCGGTGCGGGCACCGGCACCGGCACCACCGGCAACGCGCCCGCGCCCCAGGACGTCACCGAAGCCCCGACCACCACGCCTTCGGGCAGTGTCGTCCTCAGCCACATCCCGGCCACCGGCGCCCCTGTCGTCACCGGACCGGTGATCCAGAACGTCTGTGCCGGCACCGTCTACACCGACGCGGCAGTGCCCGTGCCCGCGGGCGCGTCCGGGTCGTAGGAGCGCGGTTGTCGTAGCGGTGCGGTGCGGGGTGCGAACCGCACCGCAGGGCCCGGGTGCGGGCGGCTCAGCGGATGCCCGTACCGTTGGAGGCGTGTACCGGTTCCTCCTCGCCCCGCGTTGGCTGGCGGTCAGTGCGCTCGCGCTGCTGGCCGTACCGTTCTGCGTGTTCATGGGGAGCTGGCAGTTGAGCCGGTTCGACATGCGGGTCGCGCAGCACCGGACGGCCAAGCACGACAGCGTCAAGATCGCCGCTGAGGCGCCCGTGCCGCTGGCGAGCGTGCTGCCGAACGTCCGGGCCCAGGTGCCCGGCGCCGACTCCGGCCGGCAGATCAGCGCCACCGGCAGCTACGACGCCGGTCACCAACTCCTCGTCCCGGACCGCACCCTCGACGGCCGCAACGGCTTCTACGTCCTCACCCCCTTGCGGGTCGGCGGCGGCGCCGCGCTCCCCGTCGTCCGTGGCTGGCTGCCCGGCGACGCCTCGGCCGCCGAACGCTCCCGTTCCATTCCCGCCGCGCCGGCCGGACAGGTCACCGTCACCGGGGCCCTGCAGAACCCCGAGAGCACCGACACCAGCGGGGTCTCCGCCAGCGGTGCGCTGCCGTCCGGTCAGCTCGGCATCATCAGTGCCGCGTCCTTGGTCAATGTCCTCCCTTATCCCGTGTACGGCGGCTGGATCACCGCGGCCCACCCCTCGGCCCCGCTGAAGGCCGTGCCCCCCGCGGCACCGCCCAACAGCGGCCTGGACCTGAAGGCCTTCCAGAACCTCGGCTACACCGGGCAGTGGTTCGTCTTCGCCGCCTTCGTCGTCTTCATGTGGTTCCGGCTCATCCGGCGTGAGGCCGAGGCGCGGGCGGACGCGGCACTCGGCCTCCTGCCGGAGGAGGACGACGGGGTCCCGGAGGGACCCGGGCCCGGACCCGGCGGCGTGGACGCCGGGCCGGACGCCGAGCGGACCGAGGGCTCAGCCGCCCACGTGGCGTAGGGCGAAGGCCAGCTCCAGCCGGACCTGCTTGATCCGTTCCTCGACCACCAGCGAGCCGTGGCCCGCGTCGTACCGGTACACCTCGTGCGGCTTGTCCAGGGCGCGCAGCCGCTCGACGTAGTTGTCGATCTGGCGTATCGGGCAGCGCGGGTCGTTCGTGCCCGCGCTGATGTAGACGGGGGCGGTGACCCGGTCGACATAGGTGAGCGGGGACGACGCCTCGTACCGCTCCGGCACCTCCTGCGGGGAGCCGCCGAAGAAGGTGCGGTCCAGTGCCTTCAGGGGCTCCATCTCGTCCTCGTACGCCGTGACGTAGTCGGCGACGGGGACCGCGGCTATGCCCACCGTCCACGACTCGGGCTGGATGCCCAGGCCCAGCAGGGTCAGATAGCCGCCCCACGAGCCGCCGGTGAGGACCAGCCGGGACGGGTCGGCCAGGCCGGAGGAGACGGCCCATTCGCGCACCGCCGCGATGTCCTCGAGCTCGATCAGGCCGACCCGGTGCTTGAGGGCGTCGGTCCACTCCCGGCCGTATCCGGTGGAGCCGCGGTAGTTCACCCGGACCACCGCGAAACCGTGGTCGAGCCAGGCTGCCGGGCCCGCGGCGAAGGCGTCCGAGTCGTGCCAGGTGGGGCCGCCGTGGATCTCGAAGACGGTCGGCAGCGGGCCCGGTTCGGCGTTCGCGGGCCGCTGGACCAGGGCGTGAACGCGGCCGCCGGGACCGTCCACCCAGACGTCTTCCACCGGCACCGAGTCCGGGGCGCGCAGGCCGGGGGCCTCCAGCACGACCGCGCCGTCGGTGGACCGCACCGCCGGGGGCTGCGCGGCGGACGACCACAGATATTCCACCGTGCCGTCCGGGCGGGCCGTCGCACCGTTCACCGAGCCGGGCGGGGTCTCCAGCGGTGTCAGCGTGCCGGCCGCCAGGTCGTAGCGGAACATCTCGCTGCGGGCGTGGAAGTCGTGGACGACCAGCAGGGCGGAGCCGTCCGGATACCACTCGGCGTGGACGTCGCCGGGCAGGTCCACGGCCAGGGCGGTCTCCTCGCCCGTGGCCACGTCCCAGATCATGGGCAGCCAGCGGTCGGTGCGTTGGTGGCCGACGAGCAGTCGGGTGTCGCCGGGCACCGGCGCGAAGCCCAGGCCGTCCAGGCCCAGCGCGTGCTGGCCGCCCTCGGTGTCGTCCAGTTCGGCGACCGCCGAGCCGTCCTCGACCCGGACCACCCGCAGGGCGCTGTGCATGGCGTCGCCGTGCTCGGTGTGCTCGATGACGACCAGCGTGCCGTCCTCCGACAGTTCGCCCACGCCCGCGGATTCGGGGTGGCGGTAGATCTCGCGGGGCTCGGCGCCGGGACGTACGACATGGATGGTCGTGCCCTCCTCGTCCGTCGAGCGGCCGATGACCGCGAGCCCGCCGGGGCCCAGCGCGAGGCCGGCCGGATAGGAGGGGTCAAGGCCGGGCGCGGCCGGGACGTCCTCGCCGCCGTCGAACGGCTGCTTCATCCACACGCCGAACTCGTCCCCGTCGGTGTCCGAGAACCACCACACCCACGCGCCGTCCCGGCTCAGGGCGCCGTCCGTCGTCCCGTTGGGCCGGTCGGTGACCTGACGTCGTCCGCCCGACGTGCGGTCCCAGGCGTACAGCTCATACGTGCCCGTCACGTTCGACACGAACAGGCTGTGGTGCGGGGCGTCCTCGGCCCACTCGGGAAGTCCCACGCGCGGTGCGCGAAAGCGCAGCTCCCATTCCGGCATGGAGCCGGCCTCCGGCTTGGACCCGGCGGCGGATCGGGTGATCTCGTTCATGCCCCCATCATGCTCTGCCGTACGCACCCGCGTTCAGACCGCGTTCAGGGCCTGTGGAAAACTTCACGGATCGCTCGCCGGCCACAGCCTGTGGATAACTTTTTCGCGGGGTCGTCGGGGCATGCCATGCTCGGTCCATGAATTCAGTCGATTCGGCCGCGAAGGCCGCAAAAGCCAAAAAATATGATGAATCAGGGCATTGGCGATTGGTCAATGGGACTGTTCGGCCTCGCCGCGGATCACGACCACCGGGCACGAGGCGTGCGAGACCACCGTGTGGCTGACCGAGCCGAGCAGGGTGGAGCGGAAAGTGCCGTAGCCTCGCGCGCCCACGACAACGAGGTCGGCGCCGTCCCCCCGATCGAGTATCGCCTGGGCCGCGTTGCCCATGATCACGACCTGTGTGATGCCCGGCACCAGGTCGGGCGGGAGCGCGGCGTTCACCGCCTCGGCCAGGGCCTGGGCGGCCGGCTGCTCGAAGTCGAGGTCCTGCGGAGCACCGGGCAGGCCCGCCCAGCCGTAGGCCGCGGGCAGTTCCCAGGCGATGACGGCTTCGACGGCCGCGCCCGTCAGCGCTGCCTGCCGGACGGCCCAGCGCAAGGCCTTGATGGACGGTTCGGACCCGTCGACGCCCACGACGATCCGGCCGTACTCCATGGCCGACTCGCTGGTCGGAGCGGTGGCCGGCTCGCCGACCGCGTCCACCTCGTCTCCGCCGGCGGGCTCGGGCACCGGTTCGGCAATCGGCTCGACCATGGCCGTCTCCTTACGCGTCGCGTCACGGTTCGCGGAAGTACGTGGTCCGGCTGCCCGCGGGCCGGCACCGCAAACTCCCGGCAAATCGGACACGTCGTGCGGGGTGTCGGTCCTCGGGCCAGGAATCGCCGGCGCGGACGCGTACGGCGGCGGCGCTGCCGACGGCAGGCACGATTCGACAGGCGCAAGGAAAGGAGGAGTCCGTACGGCGCAGCCCATAGGCTGCCGTCACCACGTGTACCGCGACTGCCGCACAGACGGTACGTACGGCGTGCGGCCGATCAGTTGGAGGGGCCGGAATGGGCGTGCCGATACACAGGGCGGGCGAGGGCGACCGGGACAGGGTGGCCCGGCTGCTGGACGTGGGGTTCTTCCACGACCCGGTGAGCAGTTGGATCTTTCCGGACGAGGAGTACCGGCGGCGTACCCACAAGGTCCTCATGGGCGCGTTCGTCGACATGGCGCTGGCCGAGGGCTACGTGGACATGACCGACGACGGCTCCGCGGCAGCGCTGTGGATGCCGGTGCCGGCCGAGCCCGAGGAGGATCCGGACGGTCCGGCGGCGTTCCGCGGGGCGATCGACCCGGCCAACGAGCGGATCGAGCAGATCGCCCGGATCACCGGTGAATCCCACCCCACCGGTACCGCCCACGACTACCTCATGCTCATCGCCGTCAGCCCCGCGTTGACCGGCCAGGGCCTGGGCACCGTCCTGCTGACCAGCGCCTTGGACCGCCTCGACCGTGCCTCCCGACCCGCCTACCTGGAAGCGAGTTCAGTGCGCAGCCGCGGCCTCTACGAACGGCTCGGTTTCCGCCCCACCGGCGCCTCCGTCCACCTGCCCGGCGGCCCCGAGATGCACCCCCTGTGGCGGGCGCCCCGCTGACCTGCTCGCCGACAGCCCACTGGGCCAACGCCCGGCCGTCACAATTTGGACAAGCCCGCTTCCCCATCGCCCTGGTGTGGTGGAGTGCAGCTCTGCGGGAGACCGCAGGGGTGGTACACAGCAGGGGGTGAAGAGTGCCGTATCCGGCATTGGTGGATCTCGCGCAATTGGCACGCGAATTACGGGACCTGGCCGAGCGGGAGCAGTTGGCCGGTCGTAAGGGGGAGTTGGAGAGCCTCGCGGACGACCTGGCCGCGGGAAGCGACCTGGAGGTCTGGGCAGAGATCGACCTGGTGGGCTCGTTCGCCTGCCCGGAAAGCCTCACTACGCCGGTGGCAGGTACAGCCAAGGCCGCCGCCGGGCGCAACGGCTGGTCGTGGGCTTCGGTTTGGGCCCGGATCCGGCGCATCCGTGACGAGCCGTTGGAAGCCGCGCTCGGTGTGCTGGTCTTCCTGCCACTGCTGGTCACCTGGGCGGGGCTGCGGATGGCCAGCAGTGCCTACGGCGAGCTGGCCAAGTCCGACCCGAAGCAGGCATCGAGGCCCTTCCTGCAGCTGTGGCAGTCGGGTTTCGGTGGTCACCTGTCCCCTTACGAGCGTTTCGACAGCGTGGCGTTGACGGCGGTCGGACTGATCTGTGTCCTGCTACTGCTCGCCACCTGGCACGCCTGGGTCCGTACTCGAGCGGAAAGAGAATTGGTCGCGGAGGAGACCGAGCGGGACGTGCTGCTCGCCCGACTGACGTCGGTGATGACACGGGCGCAATTGGCCCTGGTCCCGCACCGGTACGGTTCGCCCAAGCAGTTCGGAGCCGAACTGACGGCGGCTGCACGTCAGTTGCGTTCGCTCAACAGCCAGGCTGTCAAGAGCCACGAGAAGCTAGTACTGGCTGCCGACGCCTCCCAGACGGCCGCGACCGGGTTGAGGGCCGCCACCGACCGCCTGACCCTGGAGGTGCCGCAGCTCGGCGCCGCGGTGGACCGGATCGAGACGGCGATCCGGGCTGGCGCGGACGGGCTGCGGGACGCCCACACGAAGGCCGTAGACGCGGTGCGCACCAGCCAGGAGAGCACCACCCGAACCGGGCAGGACAACGTGACCGCGGTCCGCGAGGTCGGCGACCGGATAGTGCAGGCAGGCGCCCTGATCGACACCGCGCTGAAGGAACTCGTCACAGCGCAGCGTGACCTCGCGGGTGTGTCCGGACAAGCGTTGGCGGCCACCGACCGTGCCTCGGAGGCGATGGTCCGCAGCGCCGACCGCACGGTGGACGCCGTGGACGGCATGCGCCGGGCGACCGAGCAATGGGACGCGGCTGCCGCGCACTGGCAGGACGCCGCCGCTCGCCTCGACGCGGGCATGCACCGCCTGACCGGTGCGCCGTCGCTCGCCGTCCCGCCTTCCGGCGGCAGCCCGGCTGACGCAGGCACCGCAGCTGGCTCCAGGACGTCGTCATGACTGCGCCGAGGCGGCCACGGCGCCGCCGTTACGGCCCCATAGTCCTGGCTGGCTGGTTGTTCGCGGACTTCCTGCTGGTGCTGGCCTTGGTCGCGATGGGCGACCAGCCCGATCCGCTCGCGGTGCAGCGCTCCACGCCCCGCCCGACGGCGACCCCCAAGCCGAAGCCCGGCGCCACCCACAAACCAGCGGGTCCGCGCGCGGTGGTCAGGACGCGGTTCGAGTTTCAGGTGCACGGCACTGACGACAATGCCCTGGTCCAGCAGATCCGCACGGCGACCGAGAAGAACCGCGACCGGGCGGCCGCGTTCGTCCTGACCTTCGGCGGCACCCGCGACGGAACGGCGTACGCGCGCAGGGTCAACGACCTGCTGCACCGCGCCCGGCCTTCGATGTTCAACCGCGACACCGCCACCGAGGACTTCCTCAAGCTCGACAACCCGGCGAACACGGCCCACCTGTGGGTGTACTTCTACACGGCGACCCGCTGAACCGCCATCCGGCCGGTGGGGGACAGGCGCCGCCGAAGATCAAGCCGAAGGCCGGACCGAAGATCGGCCCGCACGTCAGGACGAACGCACCCGCCAGGGACGGAGGCTGCCCATGACGACCACCACGCCACCGGCTGCCGCATCGCTGCTGCCGGTCACCCCCGGCCTGCCCGGATTCGCCGGTTTCACCGACCGGCTGACCGCGTTGCGGTTCCGCCATGCGGTGGATCCGCTGCTGCACATCCCGGTCCCGCCCCCGCCCCCGGGCCGGACCGCGGTTTCGGCCCCGCCTCCGGCTGGCTTCCGCGTACTGGACGGCCTCTGGCTGCCCGGCCGCGGCGACAACTGGGACCGCGTGGGCTCGGCCTACCTCAACGAGTGCCGCAGGCGATGGGAGGCCAGCGGCGATCCGCGCGCCGATGCCGTGCGCGCTCTGCTGGCCCGCCTGCGCCGCCGGATGCGTGACAACCCGATGCTGCTGCGGCACCTGGTGCTCTACCAACTCGGCTGCCTCCTCACCGACGCTTCCGGCGGCCCCACCGCCGAGGCGGCGCAGAACCTCGGTGTCCACCCCTCGGAAGCGGCGGCGCTCGCGTCCGCCGCTTCCGGTTTCCCGCCGCCCGGCCCGGCCCGAGATGCGGGTGAGGAGTTCCCCGAGGCTCTGCGGACCGGCCGACTGCACCGCGCCCGCAACCTCGCCGCCTTGCTCCCCGCACGCCCCGCCGACCCTGTGCTCACCGCTCTCCTCGACGACCTGCGCGACCGTGCCTCGGCGGCCGACTCACTCCGGGCCACCGCCCTGCGCCGACAAACGGCCGGTCAGCTCGCAACGGCAACGCAGGCATGGCTGGGAGCCGCCAGGATCGCGGTGGACGATCCCCGTGCGAGGGCCGGCCTGCTCGGCGTGGCCGCCCTGACCGCGGACCGGGCAGGCCACGCCGGCGAGCCGCCCACCGGCTCCGACCGGTCCGACACGGGGTCGGCCCTGCGACTGGAGGTCCAGCTCGAAGAAGGCTCCGTCGTTGTCCGCTGGCGCCCCCTCCCTGCCTCGGCCCGGCACCGCGGCACAGTGCGGTACACGGTCGTACGGTTCCCCGACGGCGCCCCTGAACAGGCGGTCGAGATCGCCACGGCCGACACTGTGGACCCCGTACGCGACACCGACGTGCCGACGGGTACGCCGCTGCGGTACGCGGTCCTGCCCCGGTTCGGCGAGCGGATTGCCGCCGCGCCGGCCGCGTCCCGTGCTGTGCTGTCCGCGCCGGAGGTCGGCAACCTGCGGTGGCGGGCCGTCCCCGACGGTGTGGCCCTGAACTGGCGGGAGCACCCGCACGCGATCCGCACCCAGGTGTGGCGCGACACCGAGCCGCCGGTTCCGGGCGGCTCGGGCGGCTGGACCGGTCGGCCGCTGCCCGCCGGAGAGTTCTGGTTCCGAGTCAGCGCCGGCTACCGGGCACCGGACGGCGAGGTGGTCTGGTCGGCGGGACGAACGATCCGGGCCCGCGCCGAACAGTGGCCGTCGCCGGTTCCCGAAGTCTCGGTCGCCGCCGTTCATGGCGACGGACGGGTCGACATTACGTGGTCGCCACCGGACCGGGGCACAGAACACCTGGTGCCCTGGCGGTCGTGGCCGGTGGAGTCCGGCGAGGACGTCACGCCCCTGCTACCTGCGCTCATCGGCGGCGCCGACGAAAGCAGAGACGTCCGGGACCGGTTGGTGACTTTGCGCCCGGCGGCGGGGACCGCGACCCGGATGACTGCCGTCAGCGTGATGGACGGCCGGGCGGTGGCCGGCCCGAGCGTGCTGATCGAGGCTCCCGCACCGGTCACCGACCTGCGGGTTGATCGTACAGGCGTGGCGGGTGCGAAGGTACGGTTCCGCTGGCCCGAGCCGGCAGTGCTGGCGCTGATCCGCTGGCAGCAGGGCGGGCGTACGGCGGAACTGCGGGTGGCGCGCAGCCGCATGGGGGCTGACGGCGTGGAGATCCCGCTGACCCGGCAGGCCGCAGTGGTGACGGTCGGCGCGCTGCCGCGGCCGGACGTGGTGGTGATTCCGGCAGATGTTGCGCGGCTGGAACTGCCCGCCGAGCCACTACCCGCGGCCGGCCCCGGCAGCACGCCACTCCCGGCTGGTACGGAGCAGGAACGCAGGCCGTGGTGGCGCCGCCTGTGGCCGCCGTGGTTCCGCGTCCAGCGTCCCTGAACACCGCCACAAGAGGGGGCAGTCCAGCCCGCGCCCGAGGGGCGTACCCGCCGAAGCGGACGCGGGCCGGCGAGGTACGCCAGGGCTCAGATGTGCACGACTCCCTCCGTGCCGCCGCCGAACTCGATGGTTATGCCTTGGCGCAGGGCGGCCGTCCGGCCGGGCGGCACCGGCTGGCTTGTACCGTCCGGGCGGCGGGTGCTCCAGGCCGTGCGGGACCGGTTGGTCAGGCCGAAGACCCCTCGCTTGTTCGGATGCTCGGTGACCACGCCCACCACGTCGTCGAAGTCGTGCCGTAGCGGGTCACTGACCAGGTGGTAGCCGTAGATACGGCCGTCGCGGATCAGCCGCACCTCACGCCGGCCGCGTACCGAGCCGACCCCGGTCAGCAGTTCCAGGCGTTGCGGGAGGGCCAGCGGCCGCGCGCACTTCCAGCACTCGGGAGCGGGCCCTCCGGGTTCCCCGAGGTTGATCTTGTCGCACGTCGAGCACCGCAGCACGCTGTCCAGGACACTGCTGAGTGCGATACGCCACTGGCTCTCGCGGACCCGTTCGGCCGGGTCGGTCAGGCCGCGGGTGAACGTCTGCACAAACAGTTTCCGCAGCACGGGCGGCATCGTCCGCCAGGTCGCCAGGACCGTGTCCTGCTCGCCGGGCACCGGCCGGTTGGTGGTGTCGTCCGGGTCGAAGACGAACACCGGCCGGGTGCCGTAGAGCTTGCGCTGCGCCGCCTCGTCCAAGCAGCGGATCTTCAGCGCGAGGGCGCCCTGGAAGGGGTGGTGGTTCATGAACAGCATGAACAGCAGAACTGCCAGCGAGTGCAGGTCCGTCTGGGTGCCGGGTGCCGCTCCGGGGTGGCCGCGGACCAGTTCCGGCGCCATGAAGTCCATGGTGCCGGCGATCGCCGCGGCCTCGCTCTCGAACACCGCGTTGTCGTTGTCGCAGACCAGGATCTCGCCGGTCGCCGGGTCGAAGAAGATGTTGCCCCAGTTGATGTCCCGGTACGCGATGCCGCGCGCGTGCAGGGCCTGGTACGCCTCCACCGTGTGCAGCGCGGCGATCAGCAGGGTGCGCTGGTTGACCGCGCTGACCGACGGGTCGCGGCGGAAGAGCGCGGGCAGGTCCTTGAAGCGGTCCGGCCGCAGCGCCATCACGTAGCCGAAGCCGCTGCTCAGCCTCTGGGGGTCAACGACCACCGACTGCGGCCACAGGAAGCGGTCGTCGGACCACCCCAGGCCGATCAGGCTGTCCAGGATGCGGCGTTGCAGGTCGGTGGCCTGCGCCGGGTAGTACCACTTGACCGCGCGTTCCCCGCCAGGGGTCTGGGCCAGGTACACCTCGCCCTGGCCGCCGGCCCCGAACATCCTGCCCACGGTGATCTTCTCGCCGCTCTCGGCCTGCAGGACGTGCCCCTCGGGGAGTATCCCGTTCACGTTGACGTTCCTTCCGTTCCTCGCGGTCCTGCCATGTGGCGCTGTTCCGCCGCCGGCTGCGGCTCTGTGGCGCCTTGCGGCCCCAACGCGTACCGGGCCGCCGGGAACGCCCCCACCAGTGTGGAGTCGTCCCCGGAGTAACTGGCTGCCTGCGTCAGCCAGTCCGGCAAGTGGTCCCGTATCCTGTCGAGTCCCGTGTCCCGGGCCCGGTCGCGCAGCCCGGCGGCGAAGCTCACGAAACCCGCGTGGTCGGCGAAGCTCTTGGAGAGCCCGTCCGTGGAGACGAGCACACCGGTGTGCCGATCGACGGGTAGCCGCTGCCAGTGGACCCGCATCTGCCGCCACGCCTCCGCCTGGCACAGCGAGTCGGCCTCGTCGCCCAGCTCCGGCCCGTCGTACAGCGGCAGGGAGGGCTCGCCGGTTTCGTCGACCAGGACGACATCTCCGTCGCCCAGCTGCCAGCACAGCAGCAACCGCCCCACGACGAGGACGCCGACGAGCGTGCTGCCGTACGGGATCGGGTCCGGCCCAGGAGGTGGGCCCGAGGTCCAGGCGCCTCCCGCAGGCGAGTTGGCCTCGTGCAGCGCCATCCGGGTCCACCAGTGGTGCACGATCTGCTGCGGCAGTCCCCGCGCCGCGGCGAGCACCGCCGGCCAGCGCGCCTCGTCCCCGCCCCGGCGCCGTACGTCCTCCGCCAGCGCCAGCGCGCACGCGGTGAACGCCTCCACCGCCCACCGCGACCCCAGGTCACTGCGGTGATGGGCGCGCGAGCCGTGTCCGTCGGCGACCGCCAGCAGCGCCCCGGCGCCGCCCAGCACCAGCCGGGCGGTCGAGCTGTCCTGGGAGTACTTCTTGTGGCTGCCCTTCACCGCCGCGTGCAGCAGGGCCCAGTGCGGGCTGTCGGGGGCGTCAGTCACCAGACGTCGTCGTCATCGTCGGCCGACGTGATCACCGGCGGCGGCGCCACGTTCTTGGTGAGCTGAACGTTGCCACCGCCCCCGGCGCCGCCGCCGGCCGGGGTGGAGGAGGCGCGGATCGCCATGGTGGAGGCCCAACGTATGGCCCGCACCAACTGCTGCGGGTTGGAGGCCAGCAGCGGCTCCCGCTCGGGGTCGGCGAGGAATTCCTTGAGCACGGCCTTGTCCGCGTCCTGGCCGATGCCGACGGCCACCCGGACCGCCCGTTTCCCCCACGGGGTGGCGTCCACCGCCCGCATACCGGCCCGCCAGTCGTCGGTGGGCTGGCCGTCGGAGACCAGGGCGAGGACCGGGCGCAGGGCCCGTTCGGGCATTGGCGGCATGTCCAGCACGGTCGCCGCGAGCTTCAGAGCGGCGCCGAGCGACGTCCAGCCGGCGGTCGTCGCGTCATCCTTCCAGGTGAAGTCGTGGACAGAGGTGGGCTTCTCGACGCGCCAAGACGCGCCGTCGTTGAAGGTAATGGCCCGGACGAGCAGATCAGCGGCCGGGTTCTCCTCAGCGGCCTTGCGCATCTCCGGGATGGCCTCCCGGATGGCGAAGTTCAGCTCCGCGATCTTTCCGTTGACGCTCATCGAAGAGGAGCAATCCAGAAGCCAGATGAAATGGACGGGTCGGCTGGCCATAGCGCCGCCGGGCATGTCGCTCACGCAGGTCCTCCCTCGGCCGGGCGCCTTGATGCCCGGCCTTGCGCGGTGGTACGTCGGTACGGGTTGTGTCGGTAGGTGTCACTCGGTCTGCCGGGTCGGCGCGCCACCTGCGATCCGTGCGTGGTACGCCGGTGCCAGCGCCGCACGTGGGGGGATCACGGCAGGACGCCGGGATGTACGTCGCCACCGGTGTCCGACGGGTGGGCGGCGGCGAAGTCCAGCCAGCGATGTTCCCCGTCGGAGCCGGGTCGCAGGCACGCGATCTGCGCGGCCACTCGAGTGATGTACACGGACCGCTCGGCGTCGGGCAGGCGCCGCAAGGCCGTGCCGAAGATTCCCTCGGACAGGTCCCGGGCGTCCTTCCTCCAGGCCGATGCGCCGAAGAGCTGTTCTCCTTGCCATGCCATGAAGAGCCGGGCGGAGTCCTCGACGTGCGCGACGAGCGTGTCGGCCAGCCTCAGCGCCTGGTTCGGGGCGAGTTGCGCGGTCAGGTACGCACTGAGTAGTTCCTCGTCCAGCGGTCCGGACAGCACCCGCAGCACATAGTCGTCGTACAGATCGGCCGGCGGCGACTCGGCCAGCCGTACAGCGAGTTTGCCGATGATCCAAGGGCGCAGCCCGGACGGCCCGGAGACGGTGACCGACGAGCCCTTGAACTCTTCGAGAGCCTTCCGCGGTGCCTTCTCCGCTCGGTCCAACTGCCGCCCGAGCCGCAGCATCTCCGCTATGTCCCGCAGCCGAGGTGACAGATCCGCAGACATATTGAGCAGGGCGTCGGCGAGTTCGGCCAGCGCGTCGGTCGGCGGTCCCGGGGCGGCGATCAGGGTGGCCAGCTCCCGGTCGATGCCGGCGCCGGTGAACAGTCTGCCGGGAAGGGTGCCCAGCAGGTCCACCGCGTCCCGCGCGCTCGGCCTGCCGGTGTCCCAGGCCAGCCACCAGACGAGCCTCGCCATCCAGGGCTCGCATTCCCGCTCCGCAGGCAGCAGTTCGGCCAGCAGGCGGAAGGCGGGCAATCCGGTCGTTCCCTTCGCCCGCAGCCGCTGTCCTTTGACGATCAGTTGCAGCCGCAATGGCGCCTCGTCGTGGACGGTGGCCAGCCACTCGCCGAGCGGTGAGGCGGCAAGCCTCAGGAGAGTGACGGGCTCATCGCCCGGGTTGCTTTTGGCGATCTGATCCAGCACGAGTCGGACGAAGGGGCGTGCCATCCGGCCGAGCGGGGTGGCCAGTTCCTGTCCATCCGGGCGCTGATGCAGCATGTCGCGGGCGATCCGGGCAGCCGCTCTGGTCTCGAGGGCGTCCTGCCGGGACCTGCCCTGCTCGCCCAGCGTCCCGGGCCGGTCCCGCGGCGGGGACACAGCGTGCAGAGCCTGCAGTACGTTCATCCACTCCTCAGGCGCACGGGAGTTCAGGCGCTCCAACTCGCCCAGCAGCCGTGTCACCACCTCGGCGCGCAACTGGTCCGTGTTCCCAACCTCGCCGCACGCGGACGGTGCCAGGCCGGCCAGTAGTTCTGCCGGGCCGGGATACGTGGGCACGGGCGCGCCCAGGCAGGCGAATAGCGCGTGCAGCCCGGCCGGAGTCAGGGGCCCCGACGCCGCCGGGGCCGCTGCGGCCCGGTCGTACCATCCGGCCCTGGGATCCGGCACCCCCTCACTCGGCATGCCGCTCCCGCCGGCAAATGCGCTCGCCGTGGGAGTCCCCCGCTCCGGCGCGACAGTGGCCTCTGCCTCCCGTACCTGCGCAAGTGGGGGGACCGCGGCGCCCCCGGGAACGTCCCAGCCGTCCGCCGAGACGTCGGTGCGCGGGTCCTGTACCGCCCCCGGCGGTTCGGCCGTGGCCTGTTGCCACCTTGCGTACCCGGGCCCCACCGGATGGGCAGGCAGGAGTACGTCCTGCAGCGGCTCCACCGCGAAGGGCGCGGACGAGCCCGCCCGGGCGTAGGCCGTGCGCGGCACCTTGCCCGACCGCCACATCTGCGCGGCAATCCCCGCCCAGTCGTCCCGGCCAGGCAGCGCCTCGCTGCCCGGGCCGCCCAGCCCGTCGTACACCCGGTACAGGTGGCGCAGCGTCGTCTCGTTGGCGCGGTCGAAGCGGGCGCCGGGGCCGATGCCGACGATCTGGTGCGGCGCGGCGGACGGGTCCTGCGCCGACAGCACGAACGTGAGAGCGCGGGCGCAGTCCGGGGTCAGGGTGGCGCAGGCCAGGGCGATCCACCGGGCGACGGTCATCGGGTCCGGCTCGGCTATCACGATCTGCCGGCCGGCCGGATCCGCGAAGAGGCGGTGGACGTCCGCGAGGAAGGGTTCGACTCGGTCGGTGTGTTCCGTCGCGAATTCCGCAAGACTGTCGTCGTCACACCAGTCCGGCACGGCTGGCGCGTCGCTGCTGCTGTCGGCCGTACCGTCCCACAGCGGCGACCCCCAGGTCTCGATCGGGGTCGCATTCGCCAGGTCACCGCCGCCGCCGGGCAGCCAGTACGCGGCGACGTCCCGTACGGCGGCGGTCGTCGTGCCACCGGCTGCGGGCGGCACGCTCGTCTCGCACAGCACGGATCCCCCGCCGGGCACCCGGGTATGGCTGAGTGCCGCCGGACCGTCGGCCGGCCCGGACCACAGCGTGGCGATGCCCGCGATCACCGGTGCGATCCGGGACAGCTCCTCCTCGCTGAACGGGTGCGCGCCCCGCGGCCGTAACTCCTCCGCCGGCGCACCCGGCGGCACCCGGTAGCTGAGCCGGTGCAATGCCATGGTCACGTCCCCCATTCTCGCCCTCCCCCGGAAACCCACTCGGTCGTCAACCGCCCATCGCGTGGACGATGCCCTCGATCAGGGCGAGCGCCGCGGTCCCGGTGCCGACTCCGGCGGCGATGAGTTCCAGCCGCTGCCGGATCCGGCCGATGTCCGGGCCCGCACCGGCAGCCGTCCCAGCCGGCGTTCCGACGCTTGTCCCCTCCGGTGCCGTGGTTGGCACCAACTCGGCGCGGACCGCCTCGGCATGCGGCCGCAGCGCAGGATGTTCGCGGCCGACCACCTCCACCAGGCGTTCGGCCAGCGCCAGGACGGCCCGCGTGCGCTCCGCGTCCCAGCCGGCCGCGGACCCGTTGCCAGGCCCGGCCAGCTGGTGCACGTTCATGGTGTTGTGGTCACCGGCCTGGGCTTGGCCGATCGGCCCGTTGAAGTTGAAGGTGCTCATGCCCGTCCGCTCGTCCTTCCTGATGCCCTGACGTCCTCATGCTCTGACTTCGCCGGCGCCTTCGGCTTCCCCGATGGCCCAGCCCTGCCCCCCCCGTACGCGACCGCGTGGCTGTGGCGCCCGCCGCTCAGGGCAGGCCGGCGGGCGAGGCCGGGACGCCCGGCGCGTTGCCGGGAACGCCCGCACCGATGCCACCGCCGGGCGGCGGCATCGGCTGCCCGACGTTCATCTGGTTGTGCGCTCCGGCCTGGAGCTGCCCGATGACGCCGTTGAAGTTGAAGGTCTGGAGGCTGACGATCTGCTGCTGCTGGTGGTTGAGATCCGCCGTGTCGACGTTGCGGCTCTCCAGGAAGGCCGCGGTGCAGCTCAGCACGGACTGGACCATCAGCTTGAAGTAGTTCTGGGCGTCGCGGCGCTCGCCGTAGCCCATCTCCCGCCAGTGCGCGGCGCGCTCCCGCAGGCTGTTGGTGGAACCGTAGTCGTAACCGGTGTGGCCTCTGCGGATCTCCTTGCGCACCCGCTCCAGGTCCCGCGCCCGGGACGCGGCCGCCGCCCGGCGGCTCAGGGCCCGGCGTGCCGCGCCGAGCACCCCCGGCACCGCGAACGTGACCGCCGCGCGCACCGCGTTCAGGCGCAGCCGGCTCTCCGAGGCGCTGTACTCCGCGGGCAGCCGGAACCGCGGCCCGAGCGGCGGTAGCACGTACGCGGCCACTTCCCAGCTCAGCTTCGGCGGGTTGAGCAGGGCCCGCAGGTGCATCGACACCATCACCTGGCCGCCGGCGCCCGCGGTCCACAGGCACAGGTACGTCTCCATACCGCCGCCGGGTGTCACCGCGCCCGACTTGACGTACGACGACGGGATCGTCGGCAGCGGCCGGCGGGTGGGGTCGGGCAGCGCGTCGGTGCCGAGGGCCGCGACGTTGGGACCCCGGACGTAGAGCCTGTTGCGGGCCCGGAGGCTGCTCAGACCCGTAGCCTTGGGCATCTCCTTGGCCAGGTGGTGGTGCAGATCGGCCGCGGTGAATGGCAGCGGGGTGAGGGTGCCACCCCCCAGCGCCTGCGCCGGCCTGCCGACGTCGAAGGGGCTCCATACGGCCTCGGTGATCCGCCAGCCGCTGCCGACGAACGGATTCTCCGACTCCGCTTCCAGCCCGTACACCACCATGTTCGCTGAACGCAGCGCCTTCAGGCCGGTCTCCAGCGCCGGTTCAGCGGCGGGCACCTGCTCCTGCGCCCGTACCCGAGGGTTCTTCAGGTCGACGACGGCCCGGCGTAGCGCCCACTCCGACTCATAGACCACGAAACCGGCGACCGGGAAGACCGCGGCCGCGACCAGCAGCAGGGCCGTACCGAACCCGGTGTGGTGGTTCACCACGGCGGTCACGCCCAGAACGAGCGCTGCGGCCAGTGTTCCTTCGAGCGCCAGCAATCGCCGGTCGCGCCGGCCCCTGCGGTTCTGCGCCGCCAGCGCGTGCCGGACCAGCGCCACCAGGTTCACGCCGAACGGCAGCCCGACCGAGCGGATGCCGTCGGCGGCGTACTCCTCCAGCACTTCCCGGGCGAAAGCGGCGTCCAGATGGGCTGTCGCACACATTTGACGGGTGATCAGGTCGTCGGCGTACTGCGGTAAGGCAGGCATCGGTGTCTGTACCACGTGCTTTTCCCTCCCCCGGTGCGCCTGGCCGCCACCGGCCCGCGCTCCCGCGCGGCCGCTCCTGACGCCTGGAGGAGCACTGTAGAAGAGCCGATCAGGATGCGGGAGGTTTTCCGAGGTTCTTCGGTCCGGCTGATATGTCCCGTCGGCACGTGCCACCTGATCCGTACGTAAGCTGCACACACCCGCGAGCGGATGATATGAACACATCCGCACACTTGGGGGACTTGTACCGCGCCGGGGGCCTTGACCGGTCCGGCGCGCGGAGGGGGGAGCCGGCATGGCCGGGACTTTCATGCCGTCATGCGGTGACGGTGACGGTGCTGGCCGGGACGAGGGGCGGGGCGGCGGAAAGGACGGCACGCCGCGTTCGTGGCCGGGCCGGCGGTCGCGGCCGGGCCCGCGTTCCTGGTTGCGGTCCGGGCGGTGGGTGCCGCCCACCCGCACCCCGGGCGAGGGCACCCGTACCGCCCGCGCGCCCCGCTCTCTCCGCGTATCCCGGTCACCCCGGGCAGCCCGCACCCTCCTGGCCGCCGCCCTCGCCGCCGCGTTGGCCGCTCTGGCCGCACCGGCAGCCCACGCCGGGCCGGCCACCCGTAATACGACGTCCACCCGTACCGCCGCGCTCGCCATCCCCGCCACCACGTCCACCCAAGGCGCCGACTCTCTCCGTACCAACTGGGACCAGGCCGAACCCGGGCTCTCCCCGGCGCTCGTGCAGTCCTCCGCGTTCGGCCGGCTCTTCGCCACGCAGCTCGACGGGCAGGTCTACGCCCAGCCGCTCGTCGTGGGCGACGAGGTGATCGCGGTGACCGAGAACAACACGGCGTACGGGCTGGACCGCACGACCGGCGCCGTGCGCTGGTCGCACCACTACGGTCCCGCCTGGCCGGCCTCGGCGATCGGGTGCGGCGACCTGACCCCCACCGTGGGGGCGACCGCGACGCCTGTCTACGACCAGGCCGCCGGAGTCGTCTACTTCACCAGCAAGGTCGACGACGGCACGGCCACCCACCGCCATCCGCTGTGGCTGATGCACGCCGTCGATCCGGCGAGCGGCGCCGAGCAGGCCGGCTGGCCGGTGACCATCGCCGGCAGCCCGGCCAATGACCCGGCGGCGCCCTTCGACGCGTACTACGAGCAGCAGCGGCCCGGCCTGCTGCTGATGGACGGGGTGGTGTACGCGGGCTTCGGCGGGCACTGCGACGTGTCGCCGTACCGGGGTTACGTGGTGGGCGTCGGTACCGCCGAGCACCAGGTCGTGTCGATGTGGGCCACTGAGACGGGTCCGTCGGTGAGCGGCGCCGGCGTGTGGCAGTCCGGCGGCGGCCTGGTCTCCGACGGCCCAGGCCGGATCTTCTTCAGTACCGGAAACGGCATCAGCCCGGCCCCCGGCCCCGGCGGCACCGTGCAGGGCACCCTCGCCGAGTCCGTGATCCGCCTTCAGGTCAACGCCGACCGCAGCCTGACCGCCGCCGACTTCTTCAGCCCCGCCAACGCACCCACCCTCGACCTGACCGACCAGGACATCTCCGCCGGTGCCCCGATGGGCCTGCCCGACGGTTTCGGCACCCCCGACCACCCCCACCTGCTCGTCCAGCAGGGCAAGGACGGCCGGATCTTCCTGCTCGACCGCGACAATCTCGGCGGCCGCGCCCAGGGCCCCGCGGGCGGTGACGCGGCGGTCGGCGTCACCGGGCCGTACCAAGGGCTGTGGGGCCACCCCGCCTTCTGGGGCGGCGACGGGGGTTACGTGTATGTGGTCGGCAACAACGGCCCGCTGCGCGCGCTGGCGTACGGCGTGAGCAGCCGCGGCACCCCCGCGCTCACCCTCACCGGCCGCAGCCAGGACACCTTCGGCTACACCAGCGGCTCGCCCCTGGTCACCTCCGACGGCACCGACGACACCAGCGCCCTGGTCTGGGTGGTCTCCGCGACCGGCGCCTCCGGGGCCGGCGGCACCCTGCGCGCCTACAGCCCTACCCCCGACGGCGACGGCCTGCTGCCCCTGCTGTGGTCGGCGCCGATCGGCACCGCGACCAAGTTCAGCACCCCCACCGCCGACGCCGGAAAGGTGTACGTCGGCACGCGCGACGGCATCCTCTACGGTTTCGGCAGCCCCGCCCGTCACCCGTCACATCGCCCGTCGCGGCCAGCGCCTTGTACGTGTTCCAGCCCGCGCCGACCCGCGCCCGCGTCGAGAACACCCCCGACGCGCTGCCCGTACCCCGGTAGACCCACAGCACC
>NZ_JADKYB010000045.1 GCF_016918855.1 Actinacidiphila acididurans | reverse complement strand
ACCCCCGCCTGGCGAACCGCACCACCGACGCCCCCGCCGACACCCCCACCACCCCCGGCCGAAAACATCCGTGACGCACACCACACCAGCCCCGTACAACCCCGAACACCCAAGCGCACAGCGGTACATGGCGATCCGGAGCCCCGGCGCGAAGCCCGACCCGTACACTCGGTCTAGTGACATGTCCCGGGGGTGGCGGCAAGATGGGCCGTCCGTGACGACAGTCGTACATCAGCCGTGATTTCCGGCCGTACGCGTGCTCGCCACGATGTCCGCCCGGGGCCGGCCCGGATCAGCAGCACCACGTAATACGCAGCACCATGCGGCAACGCAGCACCATGCGGTAACAGGGAGGACGCGTCTCGTGAGCAGCCGGCCATCCAGAGGCGCTGCTCGCCTCGCATCGATACTGGACGCCCTCCCCGACGCGCTGTTGCTGGTCGACGTCAACGGCACAGTGGTCAACGCGAATGCGATAGCCCTGGAGACGTTCCAGTCGCCGGGGACCGCCCTGGTGGGGCGCGGCCTGCTCGATCTGCTGCCGGCCTTCGACCCGAAGCGGATCCCGGGATCGATGCGCAGCGCGCGCGAGGACTCCGAGGAGCCCCGGACCAAGCCCACCCGGATGGTGGCCCGGCGCACCGACGGCACGGAGTTCCCGGTCGAGCTGACCAGCGCCAACCTGGAGGGCAACCGCTCCCCCTACGCCGACTACGGCGACGGCCTGCCGCACTACACCGGTGACGAACTGCTGATGCTGGTGGTCCGCGACCTTCAGCACACCGTGGACACCGAGGTCGAACTCGCCCGCCAGCAGCGGCAGACCGAGATGATCCTGCGGGCCGCCGCCGAGGGCGTGGTCGGCGTGGACACCGCCGGCAAGGTCGTACTCGTCAACCCGTCGGCCGCGCAGATCCTCGGCTTCCGCGCCACCGATCTGGGCGGCAAGGAGCTGCACCCGCTGGTGCACCACTCGCGGCCCGACGGCAGCCCGCTGACGTACGAGGAGACCCCGCTCGCCGACACCCTGCGCTCCGGGCGCAAGCACCGGGTGCGCGGCCAGGTGCTGTGGCGCAAGGACGGCACCGCGGTGCCGGTGGACCTGACGACTGCGCCGGTACGGGACGGGGAGCAGCTGGTCGGCGCGGTGATGACCTTCACCGACCGGACCCCGATGGACGCGCTGGCCGCCCGCAACCTGCAGCTCAGCGCGCTGCTGGACTCCTCGCTGCGCGGCCCGCTGGCGGAGCTGCACGCCGAGCTGACCGGGCTGGCCGCCGACCCGGCCGGGCAGCTGTGGCCCGAGGCCAACCAGATCCTGCACCACCTGTCCGCCGGCTACGCCCGGATCACCACCCTGATCGACAACGTGCTGGCCTTCCAGCGGCTCGACCGCGGCGAGGACAAGCTCCAGCGCGCGGACGTCGGCCTGGACGACGTGGTCAGCGCGGCCGTGGAGGGCGCGGTCGAGCTGATCGGGCCGGGCCGCGCGCAGTTCGCCGTGCACGCCCCCGAGATCCAGGTCGACGTGGACGGGCCGCGGATGGCGCAGGCGCTCGCCCACCTGATCGCGGACGTGGCCGGGGTGGACTCGGCCGGCACCGCGATGGCTTTCAGCGGCGACTCCACCATCGTGGTCGCGGCCGCGCAGCGCGGTGACGCGGTACGGATCGACGTCCGCGGCCCGCACGCCGGCGGCAACCCGGTGCACCTCCCGCTCGCCCGCGGCGTCGTCGAGAAGCACGGCGGCGTGCTCCAGACGCACGAGGTGCCGGGTCAGGGCAGCGCCTATGTGCTGGAGTTCCCGGTCGGCTCCGTCACCGGCGCCGCCGCGTCCCCGCGCCGGACCCGCGCCAAGTCCGCCGCCGGGACCGCGGACGAGCAGTCCGCGGACGGCGCGCCGGCGGACGCGGGCACGGATCCGGAAGCCGCGGCTGACGGCAAGGCCGGGCCGGTCCCACCCCAGGGCGCGGCCGGGCAGCAGCAGGGGGCCGACGCGGCGTGGGCGATCCCGGCCGCGGCGGACCAGAGCGATGCCGCCGCCCCGACCGGCCGGCGCCGGGCGCTGCGGCGTCCGGGCGACGCCGAGAGCGCGGCGGCAGCGGGCGACGGGGCGTCCCAGGCCCGGCCCAGCGGGCGGCGGGGGCGCAGGGCGCGCCCGGAGACGGCCGAGGCGGAGAGCGAACGGCCCGAACTGCCCGCGCCGCCGATCCCGAACGCCCTTCCGCCGGCCGGTGGTTCGGGCGAGGGAACGGGCCGGCGGGGCCGGCGCGAGGTGGAGCCGGCCGGTCCGGTGCCGCCGGGCGGTGTGCCCGTGCCCGTGCCGCCGCAGCCCGCGGCGCCGCAGCAGGGTCCGGTGGCGGTACGGCGGCAGGGCCCGCCGCCGCTGCCGCTGCCCGAGGGGTGGCCGGCGGCCACTCAGGACCAGGCACCGGCCGACGCCAGCGGGCGGCGGGCGATCGCGCACCCGGAGCACGCCGAGCAGTCGGGGCAGCCGGGACCTTCCGGGAAAGCCGGGCCCTCCGAGCAGGCGGGCCCCGGCGGGCAGGCCGGTCGGCCGGGTCAGGGCTGGCCCGCGGCCGCCGGACAGGCACAGATTCCCCAACTCCCGCAGGCCCCGCAGATTCCGCAGGTCCCGCAGATTCCGTCGCAGGGCCGGCCGCAGGGGCCGGGTCAGGCCCGGGGACCGGTGCCGCCGGTCCAGGGTCCGGGCCCGCACGCCCCTCGCGAGCAGGGCCCGCACCAGGGACCCGGGCAGCAGACGCCCGGCCGGGGACAGGGCCAGGCCCCGACCCAGGGCCCGGTGGCCCAGCAGCCGGACCAGAGCCGTGACCCGGGACAAGGCCGAGGCCAAGGACCCGCGCAGGGCCAGGGCCCGGACGGCACGCGGGGCCCCGTACCACCGCAGCCCGAGGGCGGGTGGCCCGTACCACCGGCGCCCGCGCCAGGGATCCCGGCCCCCACGCCGCCCGCGCCCGCGGCCCCCTCACCGGCACCCACCCAGGACCAGAACCTGCCCGCGCTCCCGGGCCAGCCCTCGTGGCCGGTGGCCGGCGGGTCGGCGCAGCAGAGCGTCAGCCGGATCCCGACGACGCCGAGCACTCCGCCGGGCCGGGGTCCGGCGCAGCAGGAGGCGGCGGGCGGCGGGCACGGCCGGGCCATCAGCGTGCGCACCCTTGGCCAGAGCGTCCAGCCGTACGGCACCGAGCAGCCGCCGCAGACCCCGACGCAGACCGTGCAGGCACAGCACCCGCAGGGGCTGCCCGCGCAGGTCGCGGCCGGCGGTTCGGGACGGCGCCGCAGGCTCACCCCGCCGCCGCAGGCGGAACCGCAGTCGCAGGTGCCCGCCCAGCCGCAGGCACCGGAGCAGCCGCACGGCCCGGGCGGACAGGCCCAGGCCCGGCAGCACCCGCAGGCGGACCCGGACGGCCGGATCGCGCTGCCCGGCGGGCGGCCGGCGGCACCGGACCAGGCGGCTCCGGCGACCCACACGGCCCCCGTCGTCCCGGGACCCCAGCCGCCGCAGCCGGCCGTGCCCGGCGCCGTACCGGTGCCCCCGCGCCCGCCCGCCGCGGACCCGAACCACGCGCCTGGGCGCTCGTACGCGATAGGCGCGCCCGCCGAAGGGGCCGACGAGGGGCCGGAACCGCTGGACGGGCCGAACGGCGCGGTCGACGTCACCGACCTGCCCGACTCCGCCGCGGACCCGGCCGATCAGGACGACCTCCGGGATGAGCCGCTCGACGAGCCGCGCCGCCTGCTGGTGTGGCCGGAGCCGGACGTGTCGACCCGTCAGGCGCTGACCGACCGCGGCTACCGGCCGGTGATCGTACGGTCCCGCGAGGAGGTGGACGCGCAGGTCGCCGAGCCGCCGGCCGCGCTGTTCGTGGACCCGCTGACCGGGCCGATCACCCGCACCGCGCTCCAGTCGCTGCGGCAGGCCGCGGCGGCGGCGCAGGTCCCGGTGCTGGTCACGGCGGGTCTCGGCCAGGCGACGCGGGAGGCGGCGTACGGCGCGGACCCTGCCGTACTCCTCAAGGCGCTGGCACCGCGGGACAGCGAGCAGCACCCGCCACGGGTACTGCTGGTGGAGGGGCACGAGCCGATAGCCCAGGCGTTCGCCGCGACTTTGGAACGGCGCGGGATGCAGGTCACGCACGCCGCATCCGAGACGGACGCGATGTCCAGGGCGGCCACCGTGCACCCCAACCTGGTGGTCATGGACCTGATGCTGATCCGGCGCCGCCGGCAGGGCATCGTGGACTGGCTGCGCGGCAACTCGCGGCTGACCAACACGCCGCTGGTCGTCTACACCTCGGCCGACATCGACCCGGCCGAGCTGCCGCGGCTGGCGTCCGGGGAGACGGTGCTGTTCCTCGCGGAGCGGTCGACCAGTACGGATGTGCAGTCGCGGATCGTGGATCTGCTGGGGAAGATCGGGGCATGAGCGGGGGCCGCCCGGCGGTGGGCGGCCCCGTACGGCGGGGTGAGCTGCAGGAGTGAGGTGCGGCCGGGTGAAGCGGCTGCTCAGAGCAGGGTGACGTCCAGCTCCCCGTCCGCGTACGACTTACGGATCACCTTCTTGTCGAACTTCCCGACACTCGTCTTGGGCACGGATTCCAGCACCGCCCACCGCTCGGGTACCTGCCAGTGCGCGACGCGCCCTTCGAGGAAGTCGCGCAGGGCGGGGTAGTCGGGCGCGGCGCCGGACCGGAGCACGACGGTGGCCAGCGGGCGTTCGCCCCAGCGGTCGTCGGGGACGGCGACCACGGCCGCCTCGGTCACGTCGGGGTGGGCCATCAGGTGGTTCTCCAGGTCGACCGAGGAGATCCATTCGCCGCCGGACTTGATGACGTCCTTGGCCCGGTCGGTGAGGGTGAGGTAGCCGTCCGGGGAGATGACGCCGACGTCGCCGGTGCGCAGCCAGCCGTCGGGGCTGAACTTGTCCTCCGGGCGCTCGGGTTCCGCGCCGGCCCCGCCGAAGTAGGCGCCGGTGATCCACGGCCCGCGCACCTCCAGCTCACCGGCCGACGTGCCGTCCCAGGGCATGACCGAGCCGTCGGGGCCGATCAGCCGGGCCTCGACGGAGGCGGGGAACCGGCCCTGGGTGAGCCGGTAGGCCCATTCCTCCTCCTCGTTGACCCCGGCCGGCGGCTGGGCGACCGTGCCGAGCGGCGAGGTCTCGGTCATGCCCCAGGCGTGGCACAGCCGCACCCCGAGCTGTTCGTCGAACGCCTTCATCAGGGCCGGCGGGCAGGCCGAGCCGCCGATGGTGACCTGGCGGAGCGAGGAGACGTCGCGCGGGCGGGCGGTCAGCTCGGCGAGCAGGGCCTGCCAGATGGTGGGTACGGCGGCGGCGTGCGTGGGGCGCAGCGTCTCGATCATCTCGGCCAGTGGGGCGGGCTGGAGGAACCGGTCGGGCATGATCATGCTGACGCCGGCCATGAAGGCGGCGTGCGGCAGCCCCCAGGCGTTGACGTGGAACATCGGCACCACGGGGAGGGTGCGGTCGTGGGCGTCCAGGCCCATCGACTCCTTGGTGGTGACCTGGAGCGAGTGCAGATAGACCGAACGATGCGAGTAGACGACGCCCTTGGGGTCGCCGGTGGTGCCGGAGGTGTAGCACATGGCCGCGGCCTCGCGTTCGTCCAGCTCGGGCCAGGGGTACGCGGTGGGCCGGCCGGCGAGCAGTTCCTCGTACTCGTGCACGGCCGGGCGGCAGCCGTCCAGCAGCGAACGGTCGCCGGGCCCGACCACCACCAGGTGCTCGACCGGCTCCAGGTGCGGCAGCAGCGGGGCGAGCAGCGGCAGCAGCGAGCCGTTGACCAGGATCACCCGGTCGGCGGCGTGGTTGACGATGAAGGTGAGCTGGCCGGCGGGCAGCCGCAGGTTGAGGGTGTGCAGGACCGCGCCCATGGCGGGGACGGCGAGGTACGCCTCGAGGTGCTCGGCGTTGTTCCACATGAGGGTGGCCACGCGGTCGCCGCGCTCGATGCGCAGGACGTCACGCAGGGCGTGGGCGAGTTGCGCGGCGCGGTCGCCGGCCTCCCGGTAGGTACGCACGTGCGGGTCGCCGTCCCCGGTCCAGGTCGTCACGGTGGCGGCGCCGTGCACGATCCGGCCGTGTTCGAGGATCCGGCTGGTGAGTAGCGGCGTGTCCTGCATCGTGCTCAGCACAGCGGGCCTCCGGCGGCGACGGCGGATGGGTGTGTCCGCGATTCTGGCCGCATACCGCGCGGTATGTCACTACCCGGTACGGGTGCGGTGGGGGCGCCGGTGGGTGGGGGTACGGGTCGGGTGGTCAGACAGGGTCAGGCCACGCAGGGCTCCAGCTCCGGGTCGTCGCGCAGCTTGCCCAGGGCGCGCGAGACGGCGCTCTTGACGGTGCCGACGGAGACGCCGAGCGTCTGCGCGGTCTGCACCTCGCTCATGTCCTCGTAGTACCGCAGGACCACCATGGCGCGCTGCCGCGGGGGCAGCCGGGCTATCGCCCGCAGCAGGGCGTCGCGCTGGGCCTGCTGTTCGGTGAGGTCGGGAACGTCGGTGACCGGCTCGGGCACCTCGTCGGTGCAGAACTCGTCCACCCGGCGCTTGCGCCACTGCGAGGTCCGGGTGTTGACCAGGGTGCGGCGCACGTAGCCGTCCACCGCCCGGTGGTCCTCGATGCGGTCCCAGGCCAGGTACGTCTTGGTGAGCGCGGTCTGCAGCAGGTCCTCGGCGTCGGCGGGGTTGGGGGTGAGCGTGCGCGCGGTCCGCAGCAGGGTCGGGCCCTTGGTCCGTACATAGGTCGTGAACGCCGGGAACTGCGTGGGGGTGGCGGCGCTGGTGCGCACAGGCGTGGTCATGACTCCACGCTAGGAGCCGGGGGCCGGTCGGCGGATCGGCCGCAGGTGCCGCAGCGGAATCCCCCTCAGGTCGTAGGACGGGGGCAGGCCCCACCTCCCGAGGGGGGAGCCGGGCGGGTCCGTCCCGGAGGGGATCGGCGGCGGGCCCGTAGGGGACGGTACCGGGGGCGTACGCCGGGGCGTATGCGGGGCGTATGCGGGGCGTATGCGGGGTCGCCCCCCGGGATGTACGTGGGCGGGTCCGCGGGGGCGGCTGCGGGGCCGCCCCCGCGGGCGGGACAAGGAGGGACGAGGGGGGCGGCGGGTCAGCCGACCACGGCCACGGGGGCGTCCACCAGGTCACGGTCGATGGACAACTGCTTGCCGCCGTGCGATTCGGTGACGCTGCCGGTGTACTGGTGGATCCGCGCGTGCGGCGTCCAGGCACCGTCGGCCAGCACGGGCTCGCCGGTCAGCGTCGCGCTGACGCCCCAGCGGGCGTACCAGATCACGTCGGGCAGGTCGCCGGCGCCGGCCCGGCGGGCGTTCTCCATGTGCTGGACGCCGGAGTCGGCGCTGCTGTAGAAGCCGGACAGGTAACCCTGCGCGTGCACTTCGCGGGTGAAGGCCCGGACGTACTTCAGGGTCACGTCGGTGCAGGAGGTGTCGGAGATGGTGTACGACTCCATGTCCAGGTAGAGCGGGCTGCCGGGGGCGAGGCCCAGCGCCTTGGCGCGCTGCACCGCGTCCGTGCCCTCGCTGGTGCCCTGCGCGGTGGGCCGGCTGGTGTCGATGCGGTACGGGTTCTTGTTGCTGCCGGTGACGCAGGGGGCCTGGGAACCGACGTAGATGGGCAGCAGGCTCCAGCCGTCGGCGGTGGTCTGCCGTACCCAGTCGGGGGTGAGGTTGGTCTGCGAGGAGCAGGCGCGGGCTCGGCCACCGAAGTAGATGCCGGTGGCGCGGTAGGTGGACTGGGCCCGCCAGGCGCGCATGGTGGCCAGGTCGGGGGCCTGGCAGGTGTCGAAGGCGCGGCCGGTGAAGATGTTCGCGGCCGGGCCGGCCGCGTTCGCCGCGGTGGACGGGAACAACAGGCCGGCCAGCGTGAGCGCTCCGATAAGGACGTAACGGACGAACGTACTCTTTTCGCTCATTCCGTGAGTGAAATATGACGAGCCGTCAATTCAGCGCAGACACGCCGCCGCCGGGCCGTCCGGGTGACGGTTCGGGTGACGGTTTGGGTTGTTCCGGGGGGCCGCGGGGGTCTCCGGGGTTCAGAGCGGCGCCTGGGCGCTTTCGGGCTGCTCAGACGCCCACGGCCAGAAGTTTTCCACAGGCTGTGGACGAAAGTTGCGCGCCGTGTTCCTGTACGGCTGCGGCGCCGGCCAGGACGGCCCAGCGGGCCGCCGCCACGAGTTCGTCGCCCTCGGCGAGCCGCCAGGCCAGCGCGCCGGTGAACGCGTCGCCCGCGCCGGTGGTGTCCACGACGGGCACGGCCGGGGCGGGCAGCTTCGTCGTACGGCCTTCCCCGTCGACCACCACCGCGCCGGCCGCTCCGAGGGTGACCACGGCGGACCGTACGCCCAGCAGCGGCACCAGGTCGGCGGGGCGGGGGCGGTCGGTACGGCCGGCCAGCAGGACCCGCAGCTCGTGCTCGTTGACCACCAGCGGATCGGCCGCGGCCAGGATCTCGGCCGCGTACGGCGCCGCGGTCAGCGCCTCGGGCGGCGACGGGTTGAGCACCAGGCGGGACGCGTGGCGGGCTGCGGCGCGTACGGCGTCGAGCGGCACCTCGCACTGGACCGACACCACGCGTACGGCGGCGGTGACGGCGGCCCGCACCCGCGCCTCGGTCAGCGAACGATTGGCCCCCGGGGCCACCACGATCGTGTTCTCCCCGCTTTCCGCGACCGTGATCAGCGCGATTCCGGTGGGCGCGTCGGCGGCCGTGGCGAGGGCCGTGGTCGCCACGCCCGCGGCGCCCAACTCGGCCGCGAGCCGCTCGCCGTACGCGTCCTGCCCCACGCACCCGCAGAAGGCGACCCGCGCGCCGAGCCGGCCGGCCGCCACGGCCTGGTTGGCGCCTTTGCCGCCGAGATGCACGGCCAGCCCGTCGCTGCCGAGCACGGTCTCCCCGGGCGCGGGGTGCCGGGCCACCCGTACCACCAGGTCGGCGTTGGCCGAGCCCACGACGAGGAGGGAGGAGGCGCGGTCCGGAGAGGTGGTGGGGGTGCTCATGGGGCTCATTGTGGTGCAGGGGCGGCGGCGCGAGGGCGTACGAACGGGCGCGCGGTGGCACTCGGTGTGCCGCCGCGCGCTGGTGGTCAGGGCGCCGACGTCGTCCGCGCCGGGCCCGGTCCCGTCCCCTCGGACCGGTGTCGGACCGTCACCAGAGCTGCGTGAAACGGACGTTGATGTTGTCCTGGCGGATCGCGGTGAAACCGGAGCCCACCACGCCGGCGTTGTTGTTCTGGTTGGACGCCCCGGCACCGTTGGCCGCCTGCTGGGTGGAGGTCACGTTGCCGGAGTTGGCGCCGCCGACGAAGTTGCCCCCGGCGTTCCTCACCACCCCGGCGGTGGAGTGGCCACCCGCGAAAGCGCCGTCGTCCGCCGCGGCCGTCCCGGCGAACAGCACCGCCGCGACGGGCAGCGCACCGAGAACGGCCAGGACACGACGGGTACGAGTGATTGCCATGCTGTTCCCTCCCAGGGGAGAATTCCTGCTCTTCGGCCCTTGGCTTTCGGCTCTTCGGGCTTTTCGGCTCTTGGCTTTTCGGTTCATCGGCGGGACGGCCGGCCGACCGCTCCACCGCCTTCTCGGCGTCGCCGACAGCAGATTGCCCGAGCCGCGCCGGACCGATTCGCGGTACGAATCCTTTTCGCCCCCACGCGTGACGATCTGTCAATAAACCTGCCCTCCGGTCCGCATTGACGCGCACGAGGGGCGCGCCGCACACCGACTGCTGACCTCCGCCGTCCGGCCCGCGTGACCTTTCCCACACCGCCCGCGCCGAACGCGCAGGTCGTCAAACCCCCAGCGCGCCAACAGTCGTCAATCTTTGCAAGAGCATCACAACTGCCCCGCATACTCTCCGGGCTCGGCTGTTACCGTTTCACGCTGCCCGCGGGCACTACGTGAACATGCCACCAGCTCTGTCAAGCTGCGCTGCACCCACAGAAAGACCGCGAATGGACTACTGCTACTCGTGCCGTCGGACCCTCAACGGGGCCCTGGTGTGCCCGGGGTGCGGCGCGTACGCCCCCGACATAGCCCCGCCCCCCTACCACCAGGAGGACGAGCCGGCCGGCACCGCGGGTTGGCAGAACCCGGCCGCCCCCGCCTCCGGCTACGAACCCGGTTACCGCTACGACTCCGCGGCCCGCGCCGAACACACCCGCGCGGCCACCGCTGACCTGCCACGAGCCGGCGGCCACCCCGACTTCGCCTCGGCGTCCGGCTCCGCGTCCTCCCAGGCGCTCGCCCTGCTCTCGGAGATCGCGCCGGTGGACCGCGCCGACGGTGCCCCCGCCGCCACCGCGCTCCTGCCGGCCGCGGCCGCCGCCGACCCGGGTGCCGGGCTCACGGCGCACGAGGGGCCCCACGCGCCCGACGCCGAACCGGTGCTCGGCCCGGCCGCCATCGCGCCGACCCTGCACCGCGGCCGCGCGGCCCGGCGCCGGCAGATGGCCCGCTGGCAGAAGAACCGGCGCCGCGCCGGCGCCGCCGCGGCCTTCGCCCTCTTCGGCGGCGGGCTGACCATGGCGGCCATGCCGCACCACGCCGGCAAGAGCGGCACCACCGCCTCGGCGGTCACCCCGGTGAACCTCACCTCGCTGCCGTCCGACGAGAGCACCCTCACTCCCCAGACCCCGAACGGCACCCCGGGCGCCACCCCCTCCCACGCCGCGACCACCTCGCAGCAGCACGGCCACGGCGCCCCGACCCTGCCGAATGCCCAGCCCGGCCACCGCACCGCCGACAACCTGGCCACCGTCCCCTCGGCGTCCCCCTCGACCGCCCCGGACGGCTCGACGGGCAAGCAGGTCACCTACGACGGCAGCGCCGCCACCCCGTCGTCCTCGTCCAGCACGCCGAGCGGCACCACGACCGCCCCTCCGTCCTCCACCGGCTCGAACTCCGGCGCCGGCACGACGGGTTCCGGCTCCGGCTCCACCGGTACGACCGCGGGCTCCGGCACCGATTCCGGCTCGGGCTCCACCGCCACCGGCTCCGGTTCCGGCTCGGGCAGCTCCACCTCGACCCCGCCGGCCTCGTCCACCACCACCCCGCCGCCGTCCTCGACCGCGAGCACGCCCCCGCCGCAGCAGCTCTGCCTGCTGGTCCTCTGCATCGGCTGAGGTTTCGAGGCCCCCGGGGCCCGGGTCCCGAGCAGGGGACCCGGCAGCCCGGCAGGGACTCGTCATCGCGTCACCCATGCCGCCTCCCGCCCGGCCGCCAGGCCCGCGGCGCGAGGCGGCTGTGGCGTGTGGGCTGCGGAATGAGCCGCCGCGGGTGCGGCTCGGCTCGCAGGCGGGTCGGCCCCCTGGACGGCTCGGCTCGCGGACGGGTCGCTTCCTGGGACGGCTCGGCTCACTGGCGCGACTCGGCCCCGAAGTACGGCACTGGCCATAGGTACGGCTCAGCCCGCGCGCCTGCCCCCGCCTGTGCCCTTCGTCCCGGGTGTCCGGGTGCTCTTCTTGGCGGCCGCCTTCTTGGTGGTCCTCCTCCCACTCGTGCCCTCGGCCTTGTCACCGGCCCCGCTACTGGCCCTGTCGCCGGCGTCGCCCCCGGCCTCGTTGTCGGTCGTCCTCCTGGTCGTCCCCTTTCCGGCGGCTTTCTTGGCCTGGGCCTTCTTCGCCGCGCTCTTGCGTCCCTTCCGCTCGTGCAGGTGGGTGACCTGGGCGCCCTGACCGCCCTCGTCTCCGTCCCCTCCCTCGCCCGAACGGGAGGTACGGGCCCGGTCCACGCTCGCCCGCAGCGCGGCCATCAGGTCGACGGTCCCGGCCTCCTCCGCCTCGGGCTCCGGCGCGTGCGGCGGCTCCGCGCCCTCGGCCTTCGCGGTGATCACCGCCTCGACCGCCTTGGCGTACTCGTCGTGGAAATCCGCCATGCTGATCCCACTCATCGACTCGATCAGCGCCTGCGCTCCTGCCAGCTCCTCCTCCGACACGTCGAAACTTCCCCTTGGCGCCGCGTCCCCGGCCGACCGCACTTCGTCGGCCCAGTGCAGCATCTCCAGCACCAGCACCTCGTCACGGGCGTGAACCAGGGCCAGCCGCTCGCTGCCGCGCATGGCCAACTTGCCCACCGCCGCCTTGCCGCTGCGGGCGAGCGCGTCCCGCATCAGCGCGTACGGCTTGTTCGCCGCCGGCGACGACGGCGAAAGGAAGTACGGCTGGTCGAGCTGCTCCGGCGGCACCGCGGCCAGGTCGACGAACCCGCTGACCTCGATCGTCTTCAGCGTGGGCAGCGGCATCCTGTCGAGCTCCTCGTCGGTGATCTCGACCAGCGTCCCGTCCGGCGCCTCGTACGCCCGCCCGATCTCCTCCTGTTCGAGGACCTGCTCGTCCAGCTCGCACACCTTGCGGTACCGCACCCGGCCCATGTCCTCCGTATGGACCTGCCGAAAAGCGATCTTGTGGCTGGAGGCCGCGGCCTCCACCGTCACCGGGATGGTGACCAGCGAGAACGTCAGGCTGCCCGACCAGATCCGCGGCATGCCTCTGCCCCTTTGCTCCCTCTTCCCCCCTTCTGCGACGATTCAGCGCCAGCCTAAGCCGCACCCCTCGCTCCCGCAGGTCGCGGCCGCGCACGACGCCGACTCGCCGCTCTCGCGTGTTCGAATTTTGTTCGAGTAGAGTGACAGTACGGAGGTGGTCGGAGATGGCGCACGAACAGTCCGGGTCGCCGGGCGCACACATCCTGCACATACGGTGCCGTCCGGGTACGAACCAGGCCGACTACCGCACTCTGCTCACCCTCGTCCACGACGTCACCCCTGTCCTGCAGGCCCTCCCGCCTGCCGCCGCCCTGGCCGACGTCGCCGGCGCCCTGCGCTACTGGGACGCCAGCCCTTACGACCTCGCCCAGCGCATCCGCGTCCGCGCCCTGGCCAGTCTCGGTATCGACGTGCGCATCGGCGCGGGCCCCAACTGGACCGTGGCCGCCATGGCCTCCAAGGGTCCGAACCCGGTGACCGCCGTGCCCGACACCCAGGAAGCGGTGCGCGCCTTCCTCGATCCGCTGCCCGTGGGCATGCTGCACGGCATCGGCCCCGTCCAGGAGCAACGACTCAGCGGCTACGGCCTGACCACCGTGGGCATCCTGGCCGCCACCCCCGAGGACACCGTCCAGCGGATCCTCGGCGGCAGGGCCGGCCGTCTGCTGCGCGACCGCGCCCGCGGTATCGACCCGCGTCCGGTCACCCCAACCGCCCTTCCCGACACCACCAGCGAACGCCGCACCTTCGACACCGACATTCTCGATCCCTCCTTGATCCGTACCGCTCTCCTCGACATCGCCGTCACCCTGGGCGACCGCCTGCGCATCCGCCATCAGGCCGCCGCCGGCCTCACCCTCGAACTCGCTTTCAACGACGGCTCCACGCTCGCCCGCACCCGCCGTCTCCCCGAACCCACCGCCCACACGGAGGACCTGCGCACCTCCCTCTATCGCATGTTCGACGCCCTCTCTCTCCAGCGCGCCCGCGTCCGTGGCCTGACCGTCGCCGCCGACCGGCTCACTCCTTCCACCACCGCGGGCCGTCAGCTCACTCTCGACCGCGCTCGCGAGAACCGCCTGCGCACCGAGCCCGTCATCGACGCGCTGAACACCCGGTTCGGCCCCGGTACCGTCCGCCCGGCCAGCCTCTGGCGCAAGGCCGGCTGATCGGTCCCGCCCGCCCTGCCGCCTTCGCCCTCTCTTTCTCTTCGGGGCCCCTCTCTCCTCGTGGCGCGCGTGCGCCCGCCCGTCCGTTCCTCACGGCCGCACCTCCGTCCTCTCTCATGCATGCCGCCCGGACGACTCGAATGACCCGGTCATCCCGAAAGTCCGGAACAGCGCCTCGCTGGCGATACGCACACTTTGCCATCGCGGGTGCGGGCCCCGTCGGCTCCGCCCACCGAGCCTGTGGATAACTCAGGCCTGTGGATAACTTCGCGGGGCGACATCGGCACCGTGCGAGAATCGCCGCGTCGGGCAGGGTCGGACGAGCAGTCCGCTTTCCTGTCCTGCCCGAGGACGCATGCCTGCGGCAGCGCGTGGTCCGAACCGGCGGACCCGTACTCCCGCAGGAGTACGTCAGCGGCCAACCCCGGACCGACGCGGCTCACGCGCCCGGCTGCGAGAGTGGTGGGGGAGGCACGGGCACGTAATAAGTGGAAACCGCCCCTTCTCCCGCCTGCCCGAGCGATCACATTCCGAGGACCTGGACGCGAACCCTGTGGACCAGCCGAGTATCGACCAGCCACGTATCGATGAGAACAAGGTCTCCGAGCCCGGGGGGCCTGACGTCGTGGAGCCCGACGCCGACGGGCTCACGACGGCCGAAACAGCGGATACCGCCACGGCCGCGCAGTCCGAGGCGGCCGGACCGAGCGTACCCGGGCCCGCATCGGCCAAGGACACGGACGAGGACACGGTCAAGGGCGCGCGCCCGGGCCCGCGCCCGGATCCGGGATCGGACCCGCACCCGGTCCCGCCTGCGGCCGAGGAGCTGCCCGGTCCTACGGAAGCCGCGGCCGACGCGGCGTCCCCCGACGTCCGGCCGGTCCGTCGTTCCCGGTTGCGGCGCTGGGGCCGACGGCTCGGCCTGACCGCGGCCGTCGCGCTGGTGGCGGCGACGGTGGCGTCGTTCGTCTTCAACGCCTTCACCAGCGGGCGGGCAGCGCCGCCGCCCGGCCTGAAGTACGTGGAGGCCGACGGCATCCGTACCCGCTACCAGACGTGGGGCAGCACGGGGTCGCCGGTGGTGCTCGTGCACGGCGCGTTCGAGCAGGTGGACACCTGGTCGCGGGTGGCCCCGCTGCTCGCCCGCGACCACCGGGTGTACGCCCTGGACCTGACGGGCAGCGGCTACAGCCAGCGGCGCGGCCCGTACACGGTGGGCCACATGACCGAGCAGCTTCTCGGCTTCCTCGACGCGATGCACCTCGGTGGTCCGGGCGAACGGCCCGTGCTGGTGGGTCACTCGAGTGGTGCGGCCATGGTGGCGGAGGCGGCGCTGCGCGAGCCGAGCCGTATCGGGGGACTGATGTTCCTTGACGGTGACGCCCTCGACACCGGCGCCGGGCCGCCGCCGTTCCTGCACTACCTGCTGATCGACCCGTACCGCACCAGCCTGTTGCGGCTCGGCGTGGGCTCGGACTGGCTGATCCGCAAGATCTACAGCTCGCAGTGCGGGCCGCGTTGCGCAAAGCTGGACGCGGCGGGGGTGGACGTGTGGCGGCGTCCTCTCCAAGTCGCGGGTGCCGAGGGCGCGTTGTGGAGCATGCTCGGCGAGGGCGTACCCGGTCTGCCCGCCGACCAGGTCGCCCTCCTGCGCCGGACCGACATCCCCAAGTCGGTCGTCTTCGGCGCCCAGGACTCGGTCTTCAGCCGCACCACTCCTCAGGAGACCGCTGCCCGAATCGGTGCCCCGCCGCCCACCCTGATCCCGGGCGCCCATCACCTGACGCTGATCTCCGACCCGGACATGGTCGCGGCCGCCGTCAACTCGCTGGCGGGCCGTACACGTTGAGGTGAACGCAGCAGACCGGGTGGGCTCCGCTTCAGCGCATGTCGAACCAGGACTTGCCGTCCGCCCAGTGACGTACCCATCCCAGGAAGCCCGGTTCGCCGTCGAGGGAACCGGGGTCGGACCCGAACGGCATCGCGCCCTCGCCCGTCACAAGCCATATGTGCCCGCGCTGCGGCCCGTTGACGATCAGGTGCCAGTACATTCCGCAGCCCTCCGTCCCCAGGACGACCGATCCGTGGTCGAACACCTCGTCCAGCAGCGGGTCCAGGACATCGCCGGGCCTCGGGTCGTCCTCCCACACCCAGGTTTCCGTCAGGGGGAACGGCCTGTTCAGGACCCGTTCCGGGCGACCGTTGCCCCAGTCGGCCGGCAGTGTGGCCAGCGGGACAAGGCCGTACTCCGGCGGCCCGGACGGCGAGCCGTCGGTCACCTCCGCGACGAATGTCCGGTACGGCTCGGGCAGGACGATCCCGTGCTCCGCCTCGAACGCCCGGACGGCGTCCCATCCGAGAGCCGGTTGCCCACCGCCGTCCACGCCGAACGCGCCCCGCAGAAAGGCCAGGTCGTCCGGGTCCACCCGCTCGGTTTCCATACGCCCATGCCTACCAGCCGGGTCCGACACCCCCATGGCGCCTCCGCCCCGCCACCTCAGTCGAATGTCGACCTCGCGGTCAGCGCACAATGAGCGGCCCCGTTCATCACGACTCCGCGCGCAGCCATTCCGCAAGAACGTCCAGATCCGCTTCGGTGAGTCCGATGAACGGGTCGACGCGGTGCAGAAGGGCGCGTCCCGGGTGGTAGGCCGCCACCCACTCGCGGTCGGCTTCGGTGATCTCGTCGTCCAACCAGACGAACGCCCGCCCGGCCGCCCAACTGATCAACGTACGAGTCTTCCAGTGCAGCCCCCACCGCTCGTCCTCCTCGGACCCCTCGGGCCACAGGACGACAGGCAGCTCCGGCAGCCCGATCCGCGGGCCGACCAGGGCATTCGCGTCCGCCTCCCACGCCGTGGCCCACACCAGGTCGACCGGCAGCGCCAGCAGCAACGGCCCGTGCGCCGGATTGAGCAGGCTCAGCCCCGGATACTCCTGATCCCCCCACCACCGCCGCCCCGGAATCGCCCTGAACGGCAGAAGAGGCCCGTCGACGTCCAGAAACAGCAGTGGCCGCTGTATCGATCCGCTCACACTCCGAACCGTACCGGTCAGGCCTTGACCACGACGGAGTGCACGATCTTGTCCGCGAAGGTCTGCCGCTTCCCGTCCCAGAGCGGCCACAAGTAGCCGATCCCGCAGCAGATCGCGTCCAGCAGGTGCAGGAACCCTCGGCCGCCGGCCCGGCCGACGCCGAGGACGCTGCCGTCCGCTTCGCGCAGCAGACGGATACCGACAGCCCGCTTGCCCGGGGTCCGGCCGGTCGTTCCCACCGCGTACCAGAGACTGACGGCGATGATCAACGAAACCGTCGCGCCCCACAGGCTGCCGACGTTGCCACGGCCCAGAGCGTAGTAGACGACCCGGTTCGGCACGTAGCTGATGGCGCCGTCGATGACGGCCGCCAGGACGCGCAGCCCCCAGTGGGCCAGTGGCGGCATGCCAAGCGGCTGACCGGCGAGAACGTACAGGTCGTCCTGCCCGCCGCCGGGGTACATCGGCGGACCCGGCTGTTCGCTGCCCGAGTACGGGCCTGCGCTCGGTTGCGTACGTCCGTACGCGGCCGTCCCGGCGCCGGGTTCATTGCCGGGCACGGAGGGCTGAGGTTGGTTCACGCGTAAAGTAAATCAGATCGATACGAACAACTGATCTACATTTTCCGGCAGTTGCCTGCTCCAGAGGCGGGAGTCAGGGAGCCGGTGACAGAACGACCGGCGTTTGGAGGGATGGGCCCTGTCCGGGCGCGGACGTGCCTGGTTGCGGGACGGTTCCTGGACCGGTGGCCTGGCCGGTGGGGCGCGGGCCGGGGTTCTCGTGGAGGCCGTCCTCTGCCGTCGGCGCGTGCCGACTGGACGAGCAGCCGGTGGTGCAGTGGCTGCCTGTCGACCCTGCCGGCCTGGACGATCCGCTGTGACTGAGGAGCCGGCTCGTAGATGTCGCCGTAGGCATGGAGCGTGCTGCCGCCGACGGCGTGGACCGCGGGGTGGCGACGGCAACGGGGGTGCGGGGGGCGGATGGGCTGGGCGTCAGCGGGGACGGCGATGCCGAGGAGGATGCCGGGTGCACGACCGCGCGTGGTGGAGCCGGCGTCTGCCCGGAGCATCCGCTCACCCACACGGCAGCCAGGACGACGACACCCGACACCGCGACGGTCCGGACAGCTCGCATGTTCCCTCGACCCCCCATTGGACGACCCGACGGTGAGTTCGTCGAACGGTCGACGACCGACAGGCCGGGCCCCTGATCGCCCCGGAGGCACGGGCGGCCGGACTCGATCCGGCGTCCTCCCCGTACGGAAGGCGCGACAACGACAGCGCCACACCCCGACGTGAGCGCGACCATAGCCCCCAACTCCGCAGCCTGCCCGGCCTGGTCACGTACGCCCACAGGTTGGACCGCCGCCCCCGCGTTACGGCAGGACCGCGACGAGCCGGCCGACCACACCGCCGCGCTGGAGGCGTTCGACGCCCTCGCCGATCTCGTCGAAGGTGATCTCGTTCAGGATCGACGCGGCCTTGCCCTGCGCGATGAGGTCCATCACGGCGGCGCAGTCCTCGTGGGTGCCGGCCGAAGATCCGACGTACGTGACCTCCTTGAACACCACGTTCTGCGCGGAGATGTCGGCGCGCTCCTTGCCGAGGCCGACCTGGACGACCGTTCCCTTCGCGGCGACCGCGTCGATCGCGCCCGCGGTCGTCGTGCCGAAGCCCGCGTAGTCCACGACGACCTGCAGGCCCTGGTCCGCGAACGCCGTGATGTCCTTGGCGACGGCCTTCGCGCCGTAGGTGTCGGCCGTGGGCCACACCGCCTCGTTGATCTCGGCCACGTACACCTCGGCGCCCATACTGACCGCGAACTGAATGGCCAGCGAGCCGAGGCCGCCCGCGCCGATGATGCCGAGCTTCGTGCCCGCGGTCACGCCGCCGAGTTTCAGCGCGTGATACGCGGTCATCCCGGCGTCGGTCGCCGGCGCGGCCTGCTCGAACGAGATGCCGTCCGGCAGGGGCAGCACCCACTCGGCGCCCACCTTCACCTTCTCCGCGAAGCCGCCGTCGATCGCCTGGCCCGGCCCGCCGAACGCCGTCGGCACCCCGACGCGCTCGCCGACCGAGACGCCGTCGACGCCCTCGCCCACCTGCGAGACGACACCCGCGATCTCGTGGCCCAGCGTGATGGGCGTGAAGCCGAGGATGCCGGTGAGCGTGCCGTCGAGGAACCCGACGTCGCTGTGGCAAAGGCTCGCGGCCTTCACGTCGATCACGACCTCGCCGGGGCCGGCCACCGGTTCGGGGACATCGGTGAGCACAAGGGGCTCATGAGCGGCGGTGAGTCGCCACGCCTTCATGGTGTTTCTCCTTCGATTGCGGATGCGGCCGGCACCAGCCAGTTCGTATAGACCAGGCCCAGCACGCGTTCGAGCCGCGTACGGTCGCGCGGCTCCGGCTCGGCGAGCCATGTGGTGATGGCGCCGACGATGCCGTGGGCGACGAAAGCCGCGAGGTAGCGACGGTCGTCCGCCGACGGTGGAACGGGCGCTCCGGCCTCGGCGAGGTGGCCGAAGACGCTCTCGAGCGCCGTCCGCGTGTACCCGCTCAGTACGGAGTACAGCGCGAAGTTGATACGGCCGCCGTCGCCGCGGTCGGCGTAGATCGCGGCGTGACGCTCGACGTGATCGACCAGACGGGCGTTGAGCTGCTCGCCGACGGCGGCAAGAGTTCCGGGCGCGCTCTCCAGCGTCTCCTCGACCGCGACGCGCAACGGCTCCAGGTCTTCGGCCAGGAGGACGGCGAGCAGCCCGGCCGGAGAGTCCGCGTGCCCGTAGAAGGTGCTGCGGTCGATCCCGGCCGCGCGGGACAGCTCGGCCACGCTGATCGCCGACACGTCCTTCTCGGCGGCCAGCTCAAAAATCGCCTCGCGCAGCCGCTGCCGCGTCGCCTCGATCCGCGCGTCCATGGTTCACCTCGCCGTTTCGGATGCTCCCGAGTTATCCAACACCTGTAGGATATCTCTTGTTCCGAGGGCCGGGTGGGCGGGGTACCTGTGGCCAGGAGAACGCCCCGTACGCCCCCTATCTCGCGGCATCGAAGGACACGCGCAGGTCATCGCGGCATCGGCCGGAGCCGTCAACCGGACGCAACCGCTAGGCAGGCGCGTCGCGCGTTTGGGAGGCCGCGCGGCGCGGAAGCGGGATCGCTCCGCCCTGGCATCCGCCCCGGCGAGGTCGCGGCCCTGATGCTCGGAGTTTTTCTCTCCACGGCCGCCAGCGACACGCCGGAGCAGGCCGGCCGACTGCTGGACCTGGTCGTCGACGCACTGCGCCCGAAGTAGCGTCCGACTGGTTTGATGCCCGATGAGTGGCCCCGACTGGGACCCAGCGGAGCAGCGGCGGATCGATCAACCGGCCTGCACGCGCGACATGATGATCTCCGCCACGCGGGCCGGAACGATCTCGGTCGTGTCAATCACCTCGGCGGTCCGGCGGAGCCAGGACAGGGAACGTTCGTAGTCGGCGAGGTGATCAAGACGCCACTGGCGAGCGGTGACGCTCTCGGGCTTCGCGTCGGTCTCAATGCGTTCCACCAGCCGGTCCTGGCTGGTGTGCAGCAGGAAGTGGTGCACCGGGATGCCCGCTTCTCTCAGGCCGGCGCGAATCTCCTGCCAGTACTGCTCCACCAGAACCGTCTGGGGCACCACCAATGTGCCGCCCACGTAATCGAGCAGTTGCCGCGCGGTCTCCACCACCAGCCCCCGCCAGGGAGGGAAGTCCTGGAAGTCCCGTTCCGGAACGCCCAGCACGTGCCAGAGCATCTCCCCGACCTTCTCGGCGTCGAAGATCCGAGCGTCCGGGATCCGCGCGGCCAACTCCTTCGCGGTCGTGGTCTTCCCCGCCCCGAACGTGCCGTTCAGCCAGATGATCACGCACCCGACCCTACGCGGGACTTACGTGGCGAGGTCAATCGCGCTGTGGCCGACTCGGACTGCCAGTTTCCAATGGCTACCTTCTCGGCTCGTACCGCATCGCCACCGCCCCCGAGGCGAACTCCAGTCGGCTCACGAGCTTCAAGTCGACACGCTTCGACAGCCCCGCGAACAGCGTCGGCCCATGGCCTACCAGCCTGGGATGCACCACGAACTCGTACTCATCGATCAATCCCAGTTCCGCCAGGGCCATCGGGAGCTTCACGCCTCCCACGAAGAGCCCTTTACCGGATTCCTGCTTGAGCTGCTGAACGGCCTTCCCCAGATCCCCGCGCACGAGTTCCGCGTTCCAATCGACCCGGTCCAGGGTGCTCGACACGACGTACTTCTTTGCAGCGTCGATCGTCCGGGCGAAGGGTGCCATCCAATCAGGCCACGCGTCCTTCTGCGCCGGCGGCCGCCACGCCGCCTCCATCATTTCGTAGATCACCCGGCCGAAGAGGAGGGCATCGGCCTGGGCAAGGTTCTCGGTCGCGTGACGATGCAATTCCTCGTCCGGGACCATTGCACGGTGATCGCAGCACCCGTCCAAGGTGACGTTGATGGAATACTTGAGAGGTCGCATTGCGTCAGCGTAGGCCCCAGCCCGACCGAGCCACTGGCAACCGCACCGGAACACCGGCCGGCGGCAGGCGAAGGCCCCGGGCCTGACCGTAGAAGCTCAGAACTGCGAGCCGCCGCCGTCCACCGCGAGTTCGGTCCCCGTCGTGTAGGTGGCGTCGAAAGCCAGGAACACGACCGCGCGGACGATCTCGCTCGATTCGCCGAACCGCCCCATGGGGCTGTTCGCGATCATCTGCGCCTTGGTCTCGGCGGCGACCTCCTTGGGCAGCGACCTGTCCAGGATGCCGGTGTCGATGGGGCCGGGGCTCACCGCGTTGACCCGGATCCCGCGCGGGAGCAGTTCGCCGGCCAGGCTGCGCGTCATCGAGCGCAGGGCCGCCTTGGTCGCCGAGTACGCGCTGATCATCGGAATGGCCTTCACGTTCGCGACCGACGTGGTCAGTACGACGCCGCTGCCCGCGCTCAGCAGCGGGGCGAGCTTCTGCACCGTGAAATAGGGGCCCTTGGTGTTGATCGCGAACAACTCGTCGTAGATCTCCTCGGTCACCGCCTCGAAGGGGGCGAAGTGCGTGATGCCGGCGTTCACGAACAGCGCGTCGACGGTGCCGAATTCCGCCTTCACGCGGTCGGCCAGCGCGCCGATGTCCGCGAGGGACGCCGCGTCGCTCCGTACGGCCACGGCGCGCTCCCCGAGTCGCTGGCGAGCGGCGTCGAGGGTGGCCTGTGTGCGCCCGGTGATCAGCACGCGCGCTCCCCCGTCCGCCAGGAACTTCGCCGTTTCGAACCCGAACCCGCTGCTGCCCCCGGTGATCACGACTTTCCTGCCGTCGTAGCTGCCCATGTCGAACGGCCCCTCTCTGATGTCTCTTCGCGGTTTCTCGAGGTCCCGCGGCTCCTGTCGGCGCCCCGTGTCATCGAGTCAACGGCCGGGCGGGCGCCGCTGTCCAAGACCTGTTCCGCACCCCCTCATAGCCGCGGTGCATGGCCTGCCGTCATGCCGGGTGGAGGGGGCGAACCAGCAGGAGTCCCGGCGAGCCGGGAGTAGCCTTGCCGTGTGCCCGACGCCAACGCGAACCCCGGAGGGTTCGACCTCGGTCCGGACCTCGACCTGCGGCTGGTGCGCTACTTCGTGGTCGTCGCGGAGCAGGCGAGCTTCGGCCGCGCGGCCGCCGTACTGCATCTCGCGCAGCCGTCGCTGAGCCGCCAGATCCAGCGGCTGGAGAGCCGGCTCGGCGTCCGGCTGCTCGACCGTACGCCGCAGGGCAGCCGCCTCACCGAGGCCGGCGAGGCGTTCCTGCCACAGGCACGGGCGCTGCTGTACGCCGCCCGCCGGGCCATGCGTACTGCCCGCGACGCCGCCCCGCCGCGCGCGATCACCGTCGGCTACGTCGAGGACTTCGTCGTCACGCCCGCCGTACGCGACCTGCGCCGCAGGCATCCCGACGCCCAGGTGCGCACCCGGCACCTGACCTCGCGGAACGCGCGCGACGCCCTCCTCGGCCACCAGGTCGACGCGGTGGTCGCACGAGCGCCGTTCCCGTTCCCGACCGACCGACTGCGGGTCACCGTGCTCTACGAGGAGCCGCGCGTCCTCGTCGTGCCCGACACCCACCGGCTGGCGGGCAAGGAGTCGGTCGGCCCGAACGACTTCGCGGACGAGTCGTTCATCCCGTGCCCGGCCGCGGCCGCCGCCATGGACTGGGGATCGTTCTGGCACCTCGACCCGCGCTCGGACGGCCTGACCGCGCCTACCGGCCCGGTCCTCATCGACAGCTTCGAGGACAAACTCGAACTCGTCGCGGACGGCCAGGCCGTCGCCGTCCTCCCGGCGGGCGACCGCCGCACCACCCTCCGCCCCGACCTCGCCACCATCCCCATCGACGGCATCGAGCCCTGCCAGGTCGTCGTCGCCACCCGCGCCGACGACCACGACCCCCTGGTCGCCGACTTCCACGAGTCCGCCAAGGAACACCTCGCCCGCACGGCCTGACCCGCGACCTGCGTACCTTCATCACCCACCTCGCGGGGAGAAGAAGGCCGGCTTCCGGAATGCCCCCGAGCCCACCAGCCGTCAGCCGCGCATCAGGAGTGCACAGTTCGGCCGACCGAGTGGACAGTTCGGCCGCCGACCTGCGGGCCGACGAACCGGCTCATGTCTCAGGTCGTACACAACTTCTCCGTAGAACCTCCCCAGGCCCACCTTCTCTGCGACGATCCGAATGTCATGTTCCGTCCACGGAAGGACCGCCGCCCACATGGGCATACTGGGCATACACCGACTGCTCTGGCCTGCAGCAACGGCCACCGCCGCGCTGCTGGCCGGGACGCTCCAGAGCGCGCCGCATCCCGACGCCGTGCCCGTCGCCTCGGTGACCTGCGCCGCCGGGGTCTGGAAGGCGGACTACTACGCCAACACGAGGTTCAGCGGCACCCCGAAGAAGTCGCTCTGCGACACCTCGATCAACGAGAACTGGGGCAGCGGCCACCCCGCCGGCATCGCGCTGCCGAACAACAACTTCGCCGTCCGCTGGACCATGAAGCGCAACTTCGGCGGCGGCGGGCCCTTCAACCTCTCCGTCGCCGGCCAGGACGGGATCCGGGTCTGGATCGACAGCAAGCAGTACATCAACCTGTGGCACGACTACAGCTCCACCCAGCGGAAGACCGTACGGGTCACCGTCCCCCCGGGCACGCACACCGTCCGGGTCGACTACGCCGCCGTCACCGGCAACGCCAACGTGAGCGCGGGGCTCGCCCCGGCCACCACCGGCGACCGGACCGCACCCGGCGCGCCGACCGCCGTCAAAGCCGTCCGCGGGGACACGAAGGCGACGCTGAGCTGGGCCCGCAATGTCGAGGCCGACCTCGCGGGCTACCGCGTCTACCGCAACACCAGCGCCACGGTCCCGCTGGACACCGCCCACCGGATCAGCGGCGGCACGATACACACCACGACCTCCTACACAAACGGCGGGCTGCGCAACGGCACCACGTACTGGTACGTGATCACCGGTGTCGACCGCAGCGGCAACCAGTCGCGTGCCTCGGCCGCGGTCAGCGTCGTACCCGCCGACACCACCGCGCCGCGGCCGCCGACGGATCTGGGCGTTGACGCCTACGCGAACGAGAACGCCCTGACCTGGGCGCCCAGCGTGGACCAATTCGTGGGCGACGTCGTCGGCTACCACGTCTACCGGTCGCTTTCCGCCACCGGGCCCTGGACCAGGCTCACCACCACGCCGGTGACGAGCAACCTCTTCTACGACACCAAGGCACCGATCGGCATCCGGGCGTACTACCGCGTGGTCGCGGTGGACGAGGCCAACAACCAGTCCACCCCCGCCACGGCGAGCGGCATCCGCCCCGACGACGGCAGCGTCACACCGCCGATGCCCACCGGGCTGAAGGCAACCGCGACCACCGACGGCGTCACCCTCGACTGGGCCGACAGCCCGGCCGGCAGCGGCACCCACGGCTATTACGTCTACCGCTCCGCCGCCATCAACGGGCCCTGGACCAAGCTCACCCCCACGCCGATCACCACCTCGCAGTGGCAGGACAGCCAGGCGCCGAGCGCCAGCGTCTCCTACTACCAGGTTTCCGCGGTGAGCAAGCCGGACGTCTACGGCGACCTTCACGAGTCGATCCCCGCGCAGACCTCGGCCACCAGGCCGGTTCCGCCAGACACCACTCCGCCGCCGGCGCCCAGCGGCGGCGGGGCCATCCTCACCTACGACAAGACCTGGATCCATGTGTACTGGAGCTATCCCACCGACACGGACACCGTGCGGTTCGAGCTCCAGCGGCACCTCGAGGACGGCACCGTCCAGCCGATCCCCTTGGACTTGCCGCTCGAAACGACCTACGCGGACCGATCGCCCGACGTCGCCTCCGTCGATTACTACGTGATCAGTGCGTTCGACGCCGCCGGCAACCGGAGTGACACCACGGTGTACGTGCGGTGGGACTCCGACGCCCCGCCGGCCGCCCCCACCGGGCTGACCGCGACCCCCGGCAGGTCGGGCATCGCCCTCGACTGGTCGGACAACACCGACTCCGATCTCAATGGCTACTTGGTGCTGCGCCGCAACGCCCCGGACCAGGGGTATGCCCCGATCGCCTCGGTTCCGGTCGGCACCACCGCCTGGCTGGACCCCTCGCCGCCGCTCCACGTCGAGCTCGGCTACGAGGTGGAGGCCGTTGACAACGGCGGGCACCGCACGCCCTCCCAGCCGGTCTTCGCCACCGCGGTGGACACCGTGCCGCCGGCGGCCGTCGGCCGCGCCCAGACCACCGTCCAGGGCCAGGCGGTCGTCGTCAACTGGGACGCCTCTGGGACCGACGACGGCTCACCGAACGACGACGTGGCCGGCTACCGGGTCTACCGGTCGGTGGACAGCACCAATGGCTACACCCTGGTGGCCGACGTGCCCAAGGAGCAGCTGACCTGGACCGACAATGACGCCGCGCCCGGCCTCTCCGCCCTGTACGTGGTCACCGCCGTGGACGATTCGGGCAACGAGTCCGGCCGTTCCGCTCCGGGTGAGGCCGTCGGCCCCTATCCGGACGGCGTGGCCGTCCCCGCTCCTGTCACCACGTTGGCAGGGGCGCAAACGGCTGCGGGCGTCCAGCTGAACTGGGCGGCGAGCACGACCCCCGAGGTGGCCGGATACCTGGTCTACCGCTCGCGCAGCGCCGTCGGCGTCGCGGTCGCCGACAACCTGCTGACCCCGCAGCCCGTGACCGCGACCACCTTCACCGACCCGGCAGGCGGTACCGCCCCGAGTTGGTACTACGCGGTGGTGGCGGTGGACGGGTCCGGCACCCGGTCCCTTCCGGTCACCGTACGGCAGGACATCGACACGCAGGCCCCGCCGCGGCCCTCCGGGTTCTCGGCGGTCCTTGTCACGCCCTCAGCGGGTCCGCGGTACTACCAGCTGAGCTGGGTCAGCGCGGTCGCCCCCGGCTCGGACACTGTGGGCTACTTGATCTACTGGTCCGCGACCGCCAATGGCACCTACACCCCGCTGACCCCGCAGCCGCTGGTGCCCACCGGCTCGTCCGGCTTCTTCCGGATCGACTCACCGCCGACCGGCTGGTCCTACTTCCGGCTCGTCGCCGTGGACGCGGTCGGCAACCAGTCGTCTCCCGCGACCGCCCAGGCGTACACGTAACGACAGCGCCACCCGCCCGACCCGGGCGCCGGGCCGACAGCGGCCCGGCGCCCACAGGACCCGGTCGCCGCCCGCAGATGAGTGCGCGTCCGGGGTGAGGAAGGCTTCGTGGACGTCGTCGCGGATCTCCCAGCGGATCCGCGGTCGGCGGTCCGCGGTCGGCGGTCGGCGGTCGGCGGTCCGCGGTCGGCGGCCGGCGGTCGGCGGTCGGCGGTCGGCGGTCGGCGGTCGGCGGAACCAGTTGCGGCGCCGGACGAGGATGGCGCTAGACGAGGATGACGCGGCGGCCGCGTGTGTGGCCGGCGCGGCTGTCGATGTGCGCCTTTGCGGCTTCGGCCAGCGTGTAGGTCTTGTCGACCGGGATGCGGAGCTTCCCCCGCGCGATGAGCGCGGCGGCCTCGGCGAGTGCTTCCGGCACGCTTCCGGCCCGGCCGGAGAATCGGACGCCGAACTGCGGCGCGCTGAGGTCGGCGATGGAGAGGACCTTGTGCGGGTCCCGGGTCAGCTCCAGGAGTTCGGGAATCACGCCGGAACCGGCGAGATCGAGGGCTGCGTCGACGGGACCGAGTCGGCGCACTCTGTCGACCCAGCCGGGGCCGTATGTCGTGGCGAGGGCGCCGAGGCTGCGCAGATAGTCCTGGTTCGCCGCCCCCGCCGTGCCGATCACCGTGATGCCCCGGTCGCGAGCGATCTGCAGCACCGCGGACCCGACTCCGCCGGAGGCGCCACTGACCAGGAGCGTCTGCCCGGGCTGGACGCCGACTTGGCCGATGATGCGCAGCGCGGTCTCGGTCACGGAGGGATACCCGGCCGCCTCTTCGAAGGACAGACCGTCGGGCATCCGAGCCCAGGCCGAGAGCACGGCGAACTCGGCGTAGGTGTCCGTGCCTTCGCCGAACACGCGGTCGCCGATGTCGAACCCTTCGACCCCCTCCCCGATCTCGTCGACCACTCCTGAGGCGTCCTGTCCGACTCCGGCGGGCAGCCGGATCGGATGGGCCTTCAGGTTCTGGCCTTCACGGATTCTCCAGTCGACGGGGTTCACGCCTGCTGCCCGCACCGCTATGCGTACCTGGCCGGGGCCCGCGTGGGGTTCCTCGGCCTCGATGATGTGCAGGACGTCCGGACCGCCGAACTCGGTGAAGTTCACTTTTTTCATGCGGCAGACCGTAACACTAACGGTTAGCTTTTTAGAACGGTTACATTTCTGCACCTGGTAGTGTTACCGCATGACCGAGCAGCCCGGACGTCGCGAGCGCAAGAAGGCCGCAACCCGCCAGAAGATCGCCGACACCGCCCTGCGCCTGTTCGCCGAGCGCGGCTACGACGCGGTGGGCATCCGCGAGGTGGCCGCCGAGGCCGACGTGGCCGTGACCACGCTCTTCTCCCACTTCAGCTCGAAAGAAGCCCTGGTCTTCGAGCAGGACGAGGACTTCGAGCAGCGCCTGGTGCGGGCGGTCACCGACCGCCCGTCCCACGAGGCCCTTGTCCCCGCCCTGCGCCGCGAGATCCACGCCATGGTGCGGCACTGCACGGCGGACGGCGCCGCCCCGCTGTGGCGCATGATCGAGGAATCACCGGCGCTGCGGCAGTACGAGGAGTCGATGAGACAGCGCCACGCCCAGTCGCTGGCAACGGCGATCGCCGCCGACCTGGACCTGCCGCAGCCCACGCCGACCTGCAGCGCGATCGCACGCTTCGTGGTCGACGCCTTCTCGGTCGCCCGCGAAGCGGACGCCCCGCAAACCGCGGTGGACCAGATCTTCCGCATGATCGAGGCGGCTTGGGCGGTCACCGGTGCCACTCCGCCTACGCGGAAGAGCGTTGCGGTGTGAGGCGCACGGGATTACGCGCAGGCCGAGAACGGATCCCGACCGGCGCGTCGCAAGCCACAGGGCAGTCGTTGCCTGACCAGGCACTGGAAGAGGCGGGCGCCCGTCTGCTGCGTGAGCTTCTCCAGGGTGCTGTTCGGGGAAGGCCAGCCGCCTCCACACCAGGGCTCCTAGTACTCCAGCTGCACTTCTCCATTTCCCCTGGTCACAGGGCCCTTTTGGAGTCTAGCTGGCTGACGTGCCGTCAGGTTGGTAGTGGTTCGTGACTCACCCGATCGGGTTGCGTTGAATCGGTC
>NZ_JADKYB010000044.1 GCF_016918855.1 Actinacidiphila acididurans | reverse complement strand
GGATCGCGGCGAGTGCGGGTTCGCCGGGGAACCCAGGGCCCGCCTGGCGGCGTGCGGTTCGCCGGGAGCGCCCCGCAGGGGCGCGGGGAACTGCGCGAGCAACCACCCACCGGCCGGTGGTCCGGACACGACAGCAACTGCCCCTTCGGGTCGGTGGCGACCCGCGCCACGGCGGTGGGCTGGCCGCGCCGCCCGCCGCCAAGCGGGGCCCGGGCACTCCCGGCGAACCCGGCCGGCGTCAGGCGGCGCCGGGCTGCGGCCCGGGGGGACGTGGGTGCCGGGTGCGGCCCGGGAAGGGCCGCACCCGGCGGGATGGGCGGAACGTCAGATCACAGGCAGACGAGGAAGCTCACGGAGCTGACGCAGCTCAGCAGGCTCAGCGAGCTCGCGGGCTGACCCCCCTCGTGGCCGCGGTCGGTGGGCTCCAGGTTCTGCAGGTCGAGCAGGGCCATGACGGCTTCCTTTCACTGACGTCACAGGAGTGACGGGTGGGTTTGAATGGAGCGGTGGAGCAACGGCCCCCCGAGGCCATACGGACCCGTATGGCCTCGTGAGCCGCGATCAGGAGCCACCCGTGAGGGGCGGCAGGAAGGGCAGCCGTGCGCGGTGGTCGTCCCGGGCCGCGGCGAGGGCGAGCAGGCAGCCCGCGGTGCCGGTGGCCAGGTCCATGGACAGCCGCATCATCTGGTGCCCGGGGAAGGCCAGCCCGCCGGCGTACGGAATGCCGTACCAGCCGAGGGCGCCGGTCTGCGCGGCCAGCGCGCCGGACGGTACCGGCGCGGTGGTCCTGGCCAGGTGAAGGATCATCCCGGCCCGCCCGGCGAACAGGCTGGGCTGCGCGTACAGCCGGGAGGTCGCCGCCCGCACGATCGCGACCCGGGCCTCCTCGAACCGGCCGACCGCTCCGGGGTCGCCCCCGGCAGGGTCGGGTGAGGTCACCGGGTGACCGTTCGAAGAGGCGCCCACGGAATGAGGCGAAGCCGTCGAGTGGCCGTTCAACGGCGCGGTCACGGAGTCGGAGCCCTTCGCAGAGCCGGCGGACAGGGCGAGGTAGTCGTCGAGGACCAGGCCGATACCCGCGCTGCCGTCGCCGACATAGGGCATCGTGCGCCAGCCCTCGTCGACCTCGAGGGAGCCGGAGGCGGTGGTCACGCAGGAGTCGAGGTCGAGTTGGAGGGCGCGGGCCGCGTGGCCGAGGAGTGCGGGGGCGCGCGTGTGCTCGTACAGCCGGAGGAAGAGCAGGGCGGGGCCGGTGGCGCCGCGCATGAGGCCGGCGCGCCGGGCGGCCGTTCCGGGCGGCGCGGAGAGGCGGCCCGCGACGATGCCGGCCGCTTCCAGGGCGCGGTCGCGCAGCTCGGTGTCGCCGGTGGTACGGCCGAGGTGGTCCAGCACCAGGCCGATCCCGGCGAGCCCGCCGTACAGGTCGGAGGCCAGGTGCCGCCAGTTCTCGGCCAGCAGCGTGTGCATCAGGTCCACCGCGCGGTCGGTGTGGCCGAGCCGGTCCAGCGTCCAGGCGATGCCGGCCACGCCGTCGTACAGGCCGAGTCCGATGCCGTGCGGGGGCGGGTCCAGGCGGCGCAGCAGCCACCGTTCCCCCTCCTCGTACCGGGGCAGCCCGGCCGCGGCGAAGGCGTACAGCACTCCGGCGGCCCCGTGCGCGAGGCCCAGCCCGCCGCCGTCGGCGAACTGCGCGATGTCACCCGGGAAGAGCCGATCCGTGCGGTCCGGCGTGGCCGACGCCATGATCGCGGTGGCCATCGCGTCCCGCGCCCCGGGCCAGTCCACCGGATCGGCGGGCAGGTAACGGGCGGGGACGCGTACGAGGCTCGCCGCCGAGGTCGCGGGCCCGGACCCGGAAGCAGCCGGCGCGACTGGCGCGGGCACGACAGCGGTCGCCGCCGAGGTGGACCCCGCAGTCGTCGGCACGGAAGCCGTGGACGCACGTGGCCCGGTCACGGCAGCCGTGGACCCCGCAGCCGCCGGCACGGAAGCCGTGGTCGCCACCGACGCGGACGCGGCACCCTCGGACCCCACACCCGCTGCCACCGGCACCCGCCTCCCCTCCCCCGTGATCTCCGCCACCGCCTCCGCCAGGAAGTCCAGTGGTACGGGGAATTCCGCGGCGATGACCTCGGCGAGGTGGGCGGCCTTGGAGCGGTCGATGGCCAGCAAGGTGGTGGCGGGCAGGAAGAGGGCGAGGCGGAGGCAGGCCAGGGCGTAGTGGTCGACGGCGGTGCCGCGGCGGTCGGGTGGGGCCACGAAGCCGGGGTGGGCGACGGACTGGCGCGCGTTGTCGGAGGCCGCGGCGGCCGCCTCGAAGTCGAGGAGGGCCACGGACTCCTCGTCGGGGCCGACCATGATGTTGAACATGTGGAGGTCGTTGAAGACGACGCCGCGCTCGTGGACGGCGGCGACGGCCTTCTCGACGGCGGCGTGGATACGCAGCGCCCAGGCCGTGTAGTCCTCGACGGCGCGCGGGTCGGGCTCCGGGGCGAGCAGCGGGTGCCGGTGGCCGAAGAAGGAGTTGAGCGGCTTGCCGTCGAGGAAGTCCATCACCAGGAAGCGGTGGTCGCCGATGGTGAACCAGTCGCGCACTGCGGGGGCGACGCCGGTGCCGGCGAGCCGTTCCAGCGCGTCGCGTTCGCGTTCCAGGCGGGCCACCGCGTCGGCGCCGTCGGCGGCGAGCCCGGCGTGCGGCCGGGCCTCCTTGAGCACCACCTGCTCGCCGGTGCGCAGGTCGGTCCCGGCGTAGACGCCGCCGCCGTTGGAGAAGTGCAGCGCCTTCTCGATCCGGTACGGCAGGTCGGCGACGGTGGTGGCGTTGCGGGCCGCGAGGTGCGGGGCCAGGACGTCGGGCAGGGTCACCCAGTCGGGGACATGGAAGGCGGGCGAGCGGTCGTCGGGGACGAGGACGCCCTCGGCGTTCTCGACGGCGGGCACGAGGGTGCCGTGCGGGCCGACGCAGTACCGCTTGGCGAAGGCGCCGTAGCGCACGTACAGCGGGCCTTCCCGCCAGCGCAGGTCGGTGAGGATGTACGGGCCGTCCTCGCCGTCGAGGAGGTCGCCGAGTTCCTCCAGGATCACCTTGAGGTGTTCCTCGTCCGCCGGATAGACGGTGACGAATTTCCCGCTGGTGTCACGGCCGGCGTATTTCGAATTGCGCAGGTGGAGCAGCTGCGCGCTGGGCACGAATTTGAACGGGATGTCCCGCGGCACACAGTAGTCCCACACTTCGGCGGCGATTTTGTCGGCGTTCCGCAGGGTGGCCGACACGTGGATCTTCCAGCCCTGCATCGCGTACCGGTCGACGCTGTGCTCGGGGTCCACGTGCAGCCAGTCGCCGTTGCGCAGGGTGCGCCAGCCGGCCGGGACCTCGCGCCGCGCGGTGTCGAAAAGGGGACCGGCACCGGCCGGCTCGGTACCGGTCCGCTGCCGCGCGCCGCTTCCCCCCAGGCCGGCCGGCGCGCCACCGGAAGGGGTCGCGGACAACCGGTCGAGGCTTTCGTAGAAATGCGGATCGGCTAAACAGAAAACCTCGTAGCGATTGTCCATCGAACCCCCTCGGCCGGTGTGGGACCGAGATTTTCACAATGCGCCGGGCCGGCAGAAGTCACCGATGTCACCTCCTGACCGTGCGGAACGCACGGTTCCGGCCGGGCGCGGCGCACACCGGGGCCGGTACCAATCGGATCCGGCGGGTCCGGCGGGTCCGGCGGTCAGGCGCCGACTTGCGCGAATGCCGCCGGTCCGAGCTTCAGCGCGTTCAGCAGCAGCCGGTCCCGCACCGGGCGGGGCAGCCGGCGCAGCACGCGCAGGGTGCGGGCGTCCGGGCCGACCAGGTAGCGGGCCCGGGGACGGCGGGCGGTCAGGGCGTGGTGGACGGCGGCGACGGCGGGGTCCACCGGGCGCAGCTTCTGGGCGGCGAGCGCGGCGCGGGCGCCCGTCAGGGCCCGGTCGTAGGTGCGTTCGGTGGCGGGACCACCGGCCAGACCGTCGGCGCGGGCGGCGGCCTCGGCCCGCTCGAAGATCTCGGTGTCCATGGCGCCGGGTTCGACGAGGCTGACGGTGACGCCCTGGTGCCGCAGTTCCAGCCGCAGGCTGTCGCTGAGCGAGGCGAGCGCGGCCTTGGAGGCGGCGATCGGCCCGAAGTAGGGCAGGGCGACCAGCGAGGACAGCGCGCCGATGTTGACCACCCGGCCGCCGGTGGCGCGCAGCGCGGGCAGCATCGCGCGGGTGACGGTCATCAGGCCCGTCACGTTGACCTCGAACTGGCGGCGCAGCGCCTCGTCCGGGACCTGCTCCCAGAAGCCCTGGGTGATCAGGCCGGCGCTGTTGACCAGCGCGTCGAGCCGCCCGCCGATCCGCTCGGCGGCGGCCCGCACGGAGGCCTCGTCGGTGACGTCGAACACCACCGGCCGGATCTCCCCGGCGTACGGGCCCTCGGTACGCGAACGGTCGGCGGTGGTACGCCAGGGCGACAGGTCGGCGCCGGGGTCCCGCCGTACCCCGGCGTGGACGGTCCAGCCCTCGGCGGCCAGCCGGCGCACCACGGCGCGGCCGAGCCCGCCGGTTGCTCCGGTGACCAGCACCGACCGGGTGAGGGCGGAGGAGGCGGAAGTGGTGCCGGCTGCGGTGCTCGATGCGGTGTTGGAGTGCGCCATGGAGGTGCCTTTCCGGACATCTTGCGGACGTGATCACCTCCCACCCTGCGGGCGCGGGCGACGGGGGTGAAGAGTGGCGGTTTTACTGGTGGCGCGAGCACCAGGCTGACGACCGGCACCTTGCCCTCCTGCCGTGGCCGCCGCGTCTTCCCGGCTTGGGCTTTTTTCGCCGTCCGCCCTGCCCCTTTTCGTCCGCTTCGGACCTTCGGCCGGTGAGTGGTTGCTCGCGCCCCTGCGGGGCGCGTCCCGGAGCCCGGTCCCTCCGCTCCGGCACCCGGGCAACACGCGTGGTCGGAAAGGGAGTTGGATGTTCCATGTCCGCAGGGCGGGGGTGGCGGCACGGGGCAGTTTGGGGCAATAATGCACCTCTGCAACCTTGCCGCCGAATTTTCCAGAAACGATCTGGACCCCGCGAGAGCGGAACGGCACACTCAGAACCACCATCAAGAAGGGACACCATGCCGCTCAGAAGCACCGCAACCGCCCGCCAGGAGCGCCTCGGTGCGGAGCTACGGAAAATGCGGGAAGCCGCGGGCATCACCGCCCGCGACACCGCGCGGCTGCTCGGCACCGACCCGGCGAAGGTGAGCCACATCGAGGCGGGCCGGCTCGGTGTGAGCGAGGAGCGGTTACGGCGCCTCGCCGCGTTCTACGAATGCGGGGACACCGACCTGATCGACGCGCTCGTCACCATGGCCAACGGGCAGGGCCGCAAGGGCTGGTGGGAGGCGTACCGCGGGGTGGTCCCCGCGTCGCTGCTCGACATCGCCGAACTGGAGCACCACGCGGTCCACCTGCGCACGATCCAGATCACGCACATCCCGGGGGCGTTCCAGACCGAGGACTACACCCGTACCGTGTTCGGCTACGCCATCCCGCCGCTGCCGGACAACGAGCTGGAGGCGCGGGTGGCGCACCGGCTCGAACGGTCCGGGGTGCTCTACCGCGAGGCCGCGCCGCCGTACGAGGCGCTGATCCACGAGGCCGCGCTGCGCATGCGGTTCGGCGGCTCCAAGGTGGCCCGGGCCCAGCTCGAGCACCTCCAGGAGCTCGGCCATCTGCCGCACATCAGCGTGCGGGTGATCCCGTTCGCGGTGGACGGCCACATCGGATCCGGCCACGCGATGCTCTACGCCGGCGGGCCGGTGCGCCAGCTCGACACCGTGGAGATCGACTCGGCGCACGGCGTGAGCTTCCTGCACGCGGCGCCGCAGCTCAACAACTCCCGCGTGCTGTACGACACTCTCGCCGCCGTCGCGCTCGACCGCGCCAAGTCCCGCGACTTCATCCACGCCGTCGCCCGAGACCTCTGAAAGGCCGCCCATGACCGCGTCCCTGAGCTGGCAGAAGTCCACGTACTCGCAGGAGCAGGGCGATTGCGTCGAGCTGGCGGTGATCGGGGGCGCGGTTCTGCTCCGGGAGAGCGACAACCCCGCGGTGGTGCTGCGCACTTCGCGGGCCAATCTGGCGGACTTCCTCCAGGTCATACGGCAGGGTCCGGCCAAGAACAGTCCGCCGGGCAGATGACCGCCGGGGTGGCGGCCGGGCGCCGCCGGGGGCGGGTTAGGCTGGGGGGCTCCCATGTCCCCCGAAAGGCCGATTCCGCCATGTCCCTGCGCCGCGCCGCCGCCCTGCTTCTCGTGGCGGCAGCCACCGTGCTGACGCCCGCCACGGCGTCGGCGGCCACCTCGCCCGCGGGACTGTACGGCTCGGCCGACCCCACCTACGACGGGGTGTGGCGGCAGGGATACGCCCTGCTGGCGCTGCACACCGCGGGGGTCACGCCGTCCGCGGCGGCGGTCGACTGGCTGACCGGGCAGCAGTGCGCGGACGGCGGTTTCCCGTCCTTCCGCGCGGACACCGCCAAGCCGTGCGTGCCCAAGGCCGAGGACACCAACGCCACCGGGATCGCGCTCCAGGCGCTGGCCGTCCTCGGCGGGCACTCGGCGACCGTCAACCGCGGCACCGCCTGGCTGACGGCGGTGCAGAACCCCGACGGCGGCTGGCCGTACAACCCCGGCAACCCCTCGGACCCCGACTCCACCGCCGTGGTCGTCGGCGCGCTGGCCGCCGCCGATCACGACCCGCTGGCCACCAGGTCCCGCACCGGCAGGACTCCGTTCGACGCGCTGCACGGCTTCCAGTTCGGCTGCGCCGCCAAGCCCGCCGACCGCGGCTCCTACGGCTACCCGATGAACGGCAAGCTGTCGGTCAACGCCAAGGCCACCGCCGACGCGGTGCGCGCCGCCGAGGGCGCGGGCTTCGTGGTGACCCCGCCGCCCGCCGCCTCCGCCCCGGCGGCGCCGGCCTGCGGCGACGGCAGGAACGCGGCGGACGCCTACGCCCGCCTCGCCCCGAAGGCCGGCGGCGCGGCGGGAGCGGTGTGGCTGGCCGGACAGCTCACCGCGGGCGGCGGCCACCTGACCGCGCTCACCCCGGGCGCCGACAAGCCCACCCCCGACTACGGCACCACCGCCGACGCGGTGGTCGCGCTGGCCGCCGGGGGCGACAGCGGCACGGCGAAGGCCGCGTACACCTGGCTGGCCGGCCACTCCACCGCCTGGTCGCACGGCAACCCGGCGGCCCTGTCCCAGCTCATCCTGGCCGCCCACGCCACCGGCGCCGACCCGCACAACGCGGCCGGCGCGGACCTCGTCCGCCAGCTCACCAACCTCGGCCCGGCCCCCGCGGCCGGCCCCGCCAAGGCGTCCGTCACGACCCGCACGGACCAGGCCGCCCACAAGTCGAAGAAGTCCTCCTCCGGTCCGGGCACCTGGCTGATCGTCGGCGTGATCTTCGTCGCGAGCATCGGCTTCGGCTTCCTCCTCAGCGCCCGCCGGCGGCAAAGCTGATGCAGGGCCCTACGCGGGCCGCGCCCCGCACGATGACGTCCCTCGGCCTCTTCATGAGCAGCGGACCGCTCCCGGCGCGTCGCCCCGCGGGCCGTGCGCCGACTCGCCGCGCGGCGGTACGCGGACACGCCCTGGCGAGCGGCCTCACCGCTGACGGCAGCCGGACCGGCCGCGGTGACGCGGGCGACCCAGCCGCCGGTCGGCCCCGCAGCGAGAAACCACGCCGCCGCACCCTCCTCACGCTCACCTTCCCGCGGTTCGGCGCCACGGGCGACCGCCGGCCCCATGTCGGCCGGATCACGGACGACCCCACCGCCCGACGGCCCCGCGGGGACAGGCAGCCCCGCCACCTCCTCCTCGCGCTCACCGCCGCGCTCGCGTTCCTCCTCCTCGGCACCGCGGCGCCCGCGTACGCCACCGGCTACCGGTACTGGTCGTACTGGCTGACCGCCACGAACGGCGCGAACGGGTGGACGTACGCGCAGACCGGGCCGGCCACGCACGTGCCGCGCGACGGGGACCTGGAGGGCTGGCGGTTCGCGGTCAGCCGGGACGCGGCCGATCAGGCGGCGAAGCCGCGGGGCAGCTGGACCTTCGCCGCGATCTGCGGGCAGACTCCGGCCGCCGCCGGGCACAAGCGGATCGCGCTGGTGATCGACCCGGGCACGGCTGCCGACGCGACCGGGGGCGAGCACGTCCCGGCGCCGCGCACGGCGTGCGCCTCGGTCTCCGGCGACGCCAGTTCCGCCGACGCGCTCGCCGCAGTGGCCCGGCCGCTGCGCTACGACTCGGCGGGCATCCTGTGCGCGATCGGCGGCTACCCGGCCGCCGGATGCGGCGAGCAGGTCGCGACGGGCAGCGGCTCGGGGGGCGACTCCGGCGGCACCCGCCCGCACCACGGGCCCGAGATCGGCTGGTTCGCCGCCGCGGGAGCGATCGCGGTCATCGGCTGGGCGGCGCGGTGGCAGTCGCGCCGCCGGCGGCCGTGAACACGCTGCGGGCCCCGCGCGCCGACCGCGCCCACACCCTGCACGCCGGTGCCTGGTGGCTGTGGGCGCTGGGCCTGGCCACGGCGGCCTCCCGGACCACCAATGTGCTGCTGCTCGCCCTGGTCGTCGCCGTCGCCGGCTACGTGGTGGCCGCCCGCCGCACCGACGCGCCGTGGGCCCGTTCGTACGGGGCCTTCCTGCGGCTGGGGCTCGCCGTTCTGGTCATCCGGCTGGTGTTCGCGGTGCTGCTGGGCTCCCCCGTGCCGGGCACGCACGTGGTGGTGACGCTGCCCGAGGTGCCGCTGCCGCACTGGGCGCAGGGGGTACGCCTGGGCGGGCGGGTCACCGCGGAGGGGCTGGTGTTCGCGCTGCGGGACGGCATGAAGCTGGCCGCGCTGCTGGTGTGCGTGGGCGCGGCGAACGCGCTGGCCAACCCGGCCCGGCTGCTCAAGTCGCTGCCGGGCGCGCTGTACGAGGCGGGGGTGGCCGTCGTGGTCGCCATGACGTTCGCCCCGCACCTGGTGGCGGACGTGGCCCGGCTGCGCGCGGCCCGGCGGCTGCGCGGCCGCGCCGACCGGGGCGTACGCGCCCTCCTCCAGGTCGGCCTGCCGGTGCTCGAGGGCGCCCTGGAACGCTCGGTGGCCCTCGCGGCGGCGATGGACGCGCGCGGATACGGCCGTACCGCCGATGTCCCCCGCGCGGTACGCCGGGCCACGGCCGCGCTCACCCTCGGCGGCCTGCTCGGAGTGTGCGCCGGCACGTACGGCCTGATGTCCGCAGCCGGCTCCGGCTACGGCCTGTGGGTCCTGCTCCCCGGACTCGCCGCCGCACTGGCCGGCCTGCGCCTGGGCGGCCGCCGCTCGGTCCGCACCCGCTACCGCCCCGACCCCTGGGACGCCCGTGCCTGGCTGGTCGCCGGCTCCGGCATCGCGGTGGCCGCCCTGATGATCGCGGCCTCCCACTACGCCCCCACCCCCCTCGACCCCCCGGCCTTCCCCCTGACCACCCCCACCCTCCCCCTGTGGCCCGCCCTGTCCGTCCTGCTCGGCCTGCTCCCCGCGGTGGTCGCTCCCGCGCCCGCCCCAGCCGTCCGGGAGGCCACCGCGTGATCCGCTTCGAAAACGTCACGATCACCTACGAAGACGCCACCCACTCCACCCTCCGCGACATCGACCTGACCGTCCCCGAAGGGGAACTGTGCCTGCTCGTCGGCCCGTCGGGGGTCGGCAAGTCGACGCTGCTGGGGGCGGTCAGCGGGCTGGTGCCGCACTTCACCGGGGGGCGGCTGGCCGGGCGGGTCACCGTGGCCGGACGCGACACGCGTACCCACAAGCCCCGCGAACTGGCCGACGTGGTCGGCACGGTGGGCCAGGACCCGCTGTCCCACTTCGTCACCGACATCGTGGAGGACGAACTCGCCTACGGCATGGAGTCGCTGGGCCTGCCACCGGACACGATGCGGCGCCGGGTCGAGGAGACCCTGGACCTGCTGGGCCTGGCGGGTCTGCGGGACCGGCCGATCGCCACGTTGTCCGGCGGGCAGCGGCAGCGCGTGGCCATCGGCTCGGTGCTGACCGTGCACCCCTCGGTGCTGGTCCTGGACGAGCCGACCTCGGCGCTGGACCCGGGTGCCGCCGAGGACGTACTCGCCGTGCTGCAACGCCTCGTCCACGACCTGGGCACCACCGTGCTGATGGCCGAACACCGGCTGGAACGCGTCGTGCAATACGCCGACCGGGTGATCCTGCTGCCCGCGCCCGGCGCCCCCGCCGTCGTGGGCGACCCCGCCGAGGTGATGGCGGGCTCCCCCGTCCATCCGCCGGTGGTCGCCCTCGGCCGCCTGGCCGGCTGGTCCCCGCCGCCGCTCTCGGTCCGCGACGCCCGCCGCCGCGCCGGGCCGCTGCGCGAACGCCTCGCCGACGCCGTGCCCCAGCCGCTGCCCGGCGCCACCCCCGACGCGGCCCCCCTGGTCGTCGCCGAACGCCTCGCCGTACGCCAGGGCCGCCGCGAAGTGCTGCACGGCATCGGCCTGGAGATACGCCCCGGCGAGACGGTCGCCCTCATGGGCCGCAACGGCGCCGGCAAATCCACCCTGCTGTCCGCCCTGGTCGGACTGCTCCCGCCGGCCACCGGCTCCGTCAGCGTGTGCGGCGCCGCCCCCCACCGCACCCGGCCCGCCGACCTGGTCCGCCGGGTCGGCCTGGTCCCGCAGGAACCGCGCGACCTGCTGTACGCGGACACGGTCGCCGCCGAGTGCGCCGCCGCCGACCGCGACGCCGACGCACCCCCCGGCACCTGCGCGGCCCTGGTCGCCGACCTCCTCCCGGGCGTCCCCGGCGACGCCCACCCGCGCGACCTGTCCGAGGGCCAGCGCCTCACCCTGGCCCTGGCCGTCGTACTGGCCGCCGAACCCCCCGTCCTCCTCCTGGACGAGCCCACCCGCGGCCTCGACTACGCCGCCAAGTCCCGCCTCTCCGACCGCCTCCGCTCCCTGGCCACCGCCGGCCACGCCATCCTCCTGGCCACCCACGACGTCGAACTCGCCGCCGATCTCGCCCACCGTGTCATCGTCCTCGCCGACGGCGAGATCGTCGCCGACGGCCCCACCCCCGACGTCCTCCTCGCCTCCCCGGCCTTCGCCCCCCAAATCGCCAAAATCCTGGCCCCCGCCCCCTGGCTGACGGTGTCCCAGGTCGAACGGGAACTGGAAGGTGCGGAGTGAGCGCGGCGCGGAGGACGGCGCCGTGGCCGTTCGTACGGACGCCTGAGCTCGCCCGGCGTGCCGACGCCCGGGACCACGACACCCCGGCCCTCCCACCGAGCACCTCGCATCAGCAACCGGACCCACGACAGGACAGCCGACGGACGGACCGCACCACAACTGCTGTCCACCAGGCCGAGCACGTACCCGGAGACACGGCGTGAACGCGCGGAGGAAACCGAAGCCCTGGCCGTTCGTACGGACGCATGGGGGCGGGCGGTGACCGCCGAGAAGGTCGGGCCGGGTGCCGTCGAAGGGGCCGTGCGACCGGTGCGGGTCGGGTTGCGGTCGGGGGTCGCGCTCGCGTTGGTGTCGGCGATCGGGGCCGCCGCCTTCTGCTGGCCGCTGCTGGCGACGCACGGCTCGGCGGTGGCGGCGCACAGCGCAGACGCACCCTGGCTGTTCGCGGCGCTGCTGCCGCTGCTGGTCGCGGTGGTGATCGCCACGATCGCGGACACCGGGATGGACGCCAAGGCGGTGGCGATGCTGGGCATGCTGGCCGCCGCCGGGGCCGCACTCCGCCCGCTGGGCGCGGGCACGGCCGGGATCGAGCCGATGTTCTTCCTGATGGTGCTGTCCGGACGCGTCCTGGGCCCCGGCTTCGGCTTCGTATTGGGCGCGCTCACCATGTTCGCCTCGGCCCTGCTGACCGGCGGAGTGGGACCCTGGCTGCCCTTCCAGATGCTCGCGATGGGCTGGGTCACGGCCGGCGCCGGACTCCTGCCCGGCGCCGCCACCCTGCGCGGCCGCGCCGAACTCGCCCTGCTCGCGGCCTACGGTGCCGTCTCCGCGATCGGCTACGGCACCGTCATGAACCTCCAGGGCTGGCCCTACATCGCCGGCCTGGCCTCAAACATCTCCTACGACCCGCACGCCGCCCTGACCACCAACCTCGCCCGCTTCACCACCTACTGCCTGACCACGTCCCTGGGCTGGGACCTCCCCCGCGCCGCCCTGACCGCGATCCTCTCCTTCACCCTCGGCCCCCCGGTCCTGCGCGCCCTGCGCCGCGCCACCCGCCGCGCCGCCTTCACCGCCACCCCCGCCTTCACCCCACCCGAAGACCCCACGTCACACACCTCGCCGGGCCCCACGTAACCGCAGCCACCAGCCCTCACCCGAGCCGCCCGACGAGAGCGACCACAAGAAACGCCCGCCGCCGCACCAGGTGAGCGAACAGCCGAGCAGGCCGTACCACCCCACCGGACCGCCGACCCGACGGACCACCGGACCGACCGCCGTAACCACTGGCCCCCCGAACGGACCCACCGGACCGATCAGCGGACCCGCCGGCGAACCGACCACCGGACCGGCCACCGAACCGACCGTCGGAACGACTGGACCCACCGGCGAACCGCCGGGCGAACCGACCACCGGGCCGACCGGGGGACGACCGCCCGTCGCCGCCCTCGCCCGGTTCGGAGCGGGAGGGGCCGGAGGGATGAGGGTCCGAAATGCTGCCGTATATTTGTGAGCCGCCAGGCTCGTAAATATACGATTTCGGACCCTCGTCCCGCAGGCCCCGACCCCCAAGGCCGAGACCCGAGCCTCCCCGAGCGCACCCCTCCGTACCACCCACCGCTCAGGCCACCGTAAGAAGCTGACGGGTCATGTCCCGGTACCGGGTAAGAGCGACGCGCAGCTCCTCCGTATCGGCCCGGCTCCCGTCATCCGCGTGCCAGCTCGCCCGCAGAGTGCGCCGCCGCTCGGCAAGCAGCCGCGCGAGGCGTTCCGCGGCCTCCTCCAGCACGGCATCGGCCTCCTTGACCGCCCGCCGCGGATCGTCCACGAAGCCACCGACGGCCCGCTCCATCCGCCGCCCCAGCCGATCCAGCTCCGCCGCCCCGTCCGCACGTGCGGGCAGCACCTCGGTACGGGGCTCCACCGCCGCCCCGGAAGCGCCGGCCGCGCCGCCGGCAGCGGAAGGATCAGCCCGCGTGTCGTCCCGGTCCTCCGCGGTGCGGGGCTCGGCGCCCTCGCCGGTACGTTCCTGCTGTCCGTTCATGGTCCTCATCTCCTGGATGCCGTCCGTCCCGTTCCGTTGCGCGCGGTGCGGATTCCGCGCCGTGCGATTCCGTTCCGTACCGTTCCTGCCGCGTTCCTGCCGCGTCCCGGCCGGAGGGCGCCCCGGGAAGGGCCGTGGTTCACCTTCCCGGGGCGCCGTCTTGGGGCGCGGGCCCTCCGTCGTCCGCGAAGGCATGCCTGCGTGGCCTGCTCAGACCTCTTGCCGGTGCTCTTCCTCGTCGTCGTGGCCGCGCCGGGCACCGGTCAATGCGGCGAACCGCTGCGACAGCTGCCCGCGGCGGCCCGAGCCGGACCCGACGGCCTCGCCCGCGCCCTCGGCCTCGTCCTCGCCGGAGGCGGAAGCGGAGGCCCCGGACTTCTCCAGCGACGCCGGCTCCCGGTCGGGCGCGGCCGGCGGCGCGGGGACAGCCGTGTCGCCGGCCGGGCGAACCTCCGCGACCAGCGCGTCGAACAGTTCGCGGGCCCCGAGCAGCGCCTGCCGCAGCTCCTCCGTCGCGTGCTGCCCCGCCGGGCCGCGCTCGGCCAGGCCGTGGGCGTGCCGGTAGCCCTGGACGGCGTGCGGGTGGTGCACCGAAAGGGCGTCGAAGTGGTCGGACGAGTCCGCGCCGGGGAAGCCGCGCTCGGCCGCCAGCGAGGCCAGCAGCCGGTCGGCCTCGTTGACCGCCGGGCCGGGCTCGTCGACGAACCGGGACTGCACGCCCGCCCAGCTCTCGGTGTACCGCTCCTGGGCCTGCGCGGACAGCGCCGGCCGGTCCAGCCCCTTGAACTTCCGCACCCGTTCGGTCAGTTCCTTGCGGGTCGCTTTGACGTCGCCGTCATGCCGGGCGAGCGTCCGCTCGTACTCGGGCCCGAACCGCCGTTTGAGCCCGACCGCCCCGCCCGCACCTGCGCCGCCGCGCAGCATCACCACCGCCGCGATCGCGACCACCACCAAGGCCACCACGACGACGGCGGCCACCGCTCCTGTGGACATCACGTGCCTCCCGTCTCTCTCCGGTCGGTTTGCCGCTCGCGCGGTCCGCAAACTCCCCCCAAAGGGACCGGGATCGGCGCGCACAAAAGGGCACGGCGAACGTCAAACAGGCGAAGGCGTACGGGAGTTGAGAGCGCCCCAGGTGAACCGGGTGACCCGGGCGAACCGCGTGAGCCGGGTCACCCGGATCAGCGCGCGTTGCCGCCGGCGGCCGCACCCGTACGGTCGTGGTTGCGGTGATGACCTTCCGGACGGTCCGTGTCGGCGCCGCACAGTTCGCCGCTGAGCTTGCGGACCAGCGCGGCCAGTTCGGAGTGGCGTTCGGGGTCCCAGTCGCCGAGCAGGCCGGCCAGCACCGAGCGGCGGGCCTCGATCAGGCGGTCGGCGAGGACGAGGCCGGACTCGGTGAGCCGCAGCGGATTGCCCTCGCGTACGGCGTAACCGCGGGTCTCCGCCTCGGTCGCGGCCGTCTCGATGATCTCGGCGGGCACGGTGGCGTGCCGGGCCAGCTCCACCGGATCGGCCTCGCCGTCCCGGGCCAGCCGCAGCACCAGCCAGCTCGTGGCCGGATGGATGTCCGCCTTGGACATGGCGGTGATGCGGATGTAGAGGTCGCGGCGGGCCTCCCGGCTGCCCAGCAGGGACAGGCAGCGGGCGATCTCGTCCAGCGAGGAGCGCTCGACGGGGTTGGTGCCGACCGTCTCGCTGCCGTCGGGCACCCTGACCGTGCCGCGCAGCGGCTGCTCCTTGAGGAACCAGGACAGGACGAAGGCGGCGAAGGCCACCGGCGCCGCGTACAGGAACACCGTGGTGATCGAGGTCGAGTAGGCGTGCAGCACGGGTGTCTTGACCGGGCCGGGCAGCGCGGCGACGGCCTTGGGGTCGGCCTGGAGCGAGGCCGGGTGCAAGCCGGGCGGCAACGGCACCCCGCGCAGCGCCGAGCCGAGCTTGTGGCGCAGCTGGTTGGTGAAGATCGTGCCGAACACCGACACGCCGAAGGAGGCGCCGATGGAACGGAAGAAGGTGGCACCGGAGGTGGCCGTGCCCAGGTCCTGGTAGCCGACCGCGTTCTGCACGGCCAGCACCAGCACCTGGAGCACCAGGCCCAGGCCGAAGCCGAAGATCACGAAGTACAGACTGGTCACCCAGGTGGCGGTGAACTCGTCCAGCTGGTGCAGCAGCAAGAGCCCCACGCCGACGACCGCGGTGCCGATGACCGGAAACACCTTCCAGCGGCCGGTGCGGCTGATGATCTGGCCGGACCCGGTGGAGGCGACCAGCAGGCCGAGCACCATCGGGATCATGTGGACGCCGGACAGGGTCGGCGAGTAGCCGTGCACCACCTGGAGGAAGGTCGGCAGGTACGTCATCGCGCCGAACATGGCGAAGCCGACCACGAAGGAGATCGCCGAGCACAGGGCGAAGGTGCGGATCCTGAACAGCCTCGGCGGCAGCACGGGTTCCTCGGCACGCCGCTCGATGAACAGGAACACCACGACGAGCACGACGCCGGCCACCGCCAGGCCGATGATGCCGGGCGAACTCCACTTCAAGGTGGTGCCGCCGAGCGAGGTGACCAGCACCAGGCAGGTCGCGGCCGCGGCCACCACCGCCATGCCCAGGTAGTCGATGCGGTGCTCGGTGCGGCGGGCCGGGATGTGCAGGACGGCGGCGATCACGGCGAGCGCCACCGCGCCGATCGGCAGGTTGACGTAGAACACCCAGCGCCAGGAGAGCTGTTCGGTGAACACGCCGCCGAGCAGCGGCCCGAGCACGCTGCTGGCGCCGAACACCGCGCCGAACACGCCCTGGTAGCGGCCGCGGTCGCGGGGCGGCACGATGTCGCCGACGATCGCCATCGACAGTGCGATCAGCCCGCCGCCGCCCAGGCCCTGCAGCGCCCGGAACGCGATCAGTTCGGGCATGTTCCGGGCGACTCCGCACAGCGCCGAGCCGATCAGGAAGAGCACGATGACGGCCTGGTACAGCCGTTTGCGGCCGTACATGTCGCCGAGCTTGCCCCACAGCGGAGTTGCGGCCGTCGAGGCCAGCAGGTAGGCGGTGACCACCCAGGACAGGTGGTCGATGCCGCCGAGTTCGCTCACAATGGTGGGCAGAGCGGTGGACACGATGGTCTGGTCGAGGGAGGCCAGCAGCAGGCCCAGTGCCAGGGCCCCGATCGCGACCCGGACGGCTCGCTTGTCCTGCTGCTCGCCCGGCGCCGCCGCTGCCGGACCGGCCGCGGTGCCGGTGTTCCGGTCCATCGTTCGCTCCTCGCCTCGTCGGCTGTCCCCCCGAGGTCCGGATCTTCATCTTCCCACCGTTTGTTCGGTTATGACCTACGGTGTGCGGCCGGTGGGGCAGGGCCCGTTCCCCCGTGCGGTACGGGGCAGGCTGCGCGCCCGCGTCCGGGATAGGCATAATCGCCCCTGACTTCACGAACGGGTGAACGAACGCGGGAGGGGACCCAGTGGCGCCGCAGCAGCAACCGGAAGGGGTGGAGCAGCCGCCCGCGCTCGGCACGGAACCGGGGGCGGGCGTGCCCGCGCCCCCGGGAGAGGCCGCGAGCGCGGGCGAGGCCGACCCCGAAGCGGGCGAGAGACGCGCGGCCGAGCTCGCCGCCCTGCGGGCCGAGGAGATCGCGGAGACGGAGGGCTTCCACCCGCTGCGGGTACGCCCCTACGTCGCCGGACCCGGCCCGGACGCCTCCGGCTCCGCCGACCAGGGCGAGCCCACCGCGGTCCTGCCGCCGGCACAGGCGGACCCGGACGACGCCGGGGACCCCGGGGAACCCACCGCTGTCCTGTCACCCCTGCTGTGGAGCACCGACAACGTAGGCACCGACCTGGGGCTGCTGCCCGCACCGCAGGAACAGGAACCCTACGGGGACGACGGCGGCCACGAGGCCGGAGCGCTGCCGTACCCGGACGAGGACGAGGCCGCGGCGGTACGGGGCCGGCACCGGCGGCGCAGACGCCGGATCGTGGTGGCGGCGGCAGCGGTCGCCGCCTCGGCCCTGGCCGCGGGCGCGGTCGCGGTGACCGGGCAGATGGTGAGCGAGGACAAAGGCAGCGACCTGACGCTGCCGGACCAGACGACCTCCGTCCCCGACGTGAAACTGCCGACCGAGCTGCCCACCCCGGCCTCCCACCCGGCGCCCCCGGCCACCCACTTCTCGCCCGCCCCGACGACCACCTCCACGCCCAGCGCCTCCCCGTCGGCCTCCGCCTCGCCCTCCGCGTCCACCACGACGACGGCCACCGCCACCGGCTCGGTCGGCTCCCCCTCCCCGAGCACGTCCGCCCCCGGCTCGCCCGGTACGACGCCCCCCGGCACGTCCTCGCCGCCGCTGGCCCCCACGGCTCCGGCCACCCCGCCCGTCCTCCAGCTCGGCGACACGGGTCCGGCTGTCGCCGACCTCCAGCGCCGTCTCGCCCAGGTCTGGGCGTACCACGGGCGGGCGGACGGCACGTTCGACCACAAGACGGAGGAGGCCGTCACGACCTTCCAGGTCTGGTACGGCGTCCACGGCGACCCTTCCGGTGTCTACGGCCCCAACACGCGTACGGCTCTTGAACGTGCGACGTCCCCTTCTTCCGGCTCCTCGGGTTCTTCCGGCTCGGACTGACACATCCCCCCGGGTTCGCCGGGAGCGCCCCCGCAGGGACGCGGGGTCCCCCAGACTCCGTCCGGGGGTGCCCCCAGCGCGAGCAGCCGGCCACCGGCTGGGGGTACCCCCAGGCCGAAGGCTCTGGGGGAGGGCTTGTCGCGCAGTTCCCCGCGCCCCTGACTGCTCCCGGCGAGCCCCGCGGCGCAGCCGCAGCCCGGGTATCCCCGGCGAACCGCCCGCCGCCAGGCGGGCCCAGGGCACTCCCGGCGAACCCCACCCCCGTAAAGTGCACCTTGTGCCACCTCATCGTTTCGGCCTGGACCAATTCCAATTGGTGCTGCTGCGCAGAATGGCCGACTTCCACCCGGACCTGGTCGAAGACGCACTCCGGGAACTCGGTGCGGGCAAAGGGGACCTGCGCGACGCACACCAGAAGTGGCAGGCACGGCTGAGGTCCCGGACGTTCCCGGGCGGTGAAAGAAGATATTGGGTGGCGCTCGGCCCACCCGTGGCCGAGCTGGAGCGCCGGGTGGGCGACCTGACGTGCAAGGCATTGCAATGGCCGATGCCGCTGTGGCCGGACCTGAGATTCGAGGTGCTGTGCGCGCCGGGCGGCGGCGCGGTGTGGAACGAGTGGCTGGTCCGGGCCCCCGAGGCGCCCGCGCCGCCACTGCGTACCGCGGCCGACCTGACGCCCTGGTCCTGCACGGTGGACGACGCGGCCCGCGCTTTCCCGCCGGCGGCTCCGCTCCCGGCGGACGCCCCGAGCCGGTTCCGGCTGGCTCTGACCGTGCCGGACGCCCCCACCCGGCTGATCGCCACTTTCACGTGGGGCCTGCTTCAGGTGGTGACCCCCGAGCGTTCCTGAACCCGTCACCGGGTGGCACTGGCGTCCCACGCCCCCACTTTGTATATTGATGGAACAAAGTGGCGCCGCCCGCTCCTCCCTGACCGGCGGGCGGAGCCACTGCGTAGGCGGCACGCGACAGAGGCCGCCCAGACCGTACGAGTCCGTTCCCGAGGGAGCCCCATGCCGGCCACGGCCACCTTTTCCGTCCGCGCCCTGCTGCTCGACATGGACGGCACCCTGGTGAACAGCGACGCCGTGGTGGAGCGCTGCTGGTCCCGCTGGGCCGTCGGGCACGGCCTGGACCCGGCGCAGGTGCTGCGGGTCGTGCACGGCCGGCAGGGCCACATGACGATGGCCGAGCTGCTCCCGGACCGCCCGATGGCGGAGAACCTCGCCGAGAACCTGGTGCTGCAGGCCGAGGAGACCGCCGACCTGGACGGGGTGGTGCCGATCCCGGGCGCGCCCGCGTTCCTGGCGTCGCTGGCCGGCCGGCCGCACGCGCTGGTCACCTCGGCCCCGGAGGCGCTGGCCCGGGCCCGGATGGGCGCCGCGGGCCTGCCGCTGCCGCCGGTGCTGGTCACCGCCGAGCGGGTGAGCGCCAGCAAGCCGGACCCGGAGGGCTTCCTGAAGGGCGCCGCCGAGCTGGGTTTCGCTCCCGAGGACTGCCTGGTCTTCGAGGATGCCCAGGTCGGCATCGCCGCGGCCAAGGCGGCCGGCATGCGGGTGATCGGCGTCGGCCCGCGCGCCGCGGACCAGGCCCCGACCGCCCATGTCCCGTCGCTGGACCACATACGCGTGGAGGCCGCACCTGACAGCGGCCTCCATGTGGTCGTCCGCTAGTCCTCCCGCGGACGGCGCACGCACGGCTGTGCCCCCGGCCCGCCGCACCCGCGGCCGGCGGGGGCACAGCCGTTTCCCCTGAGTGTCCCCCGCCGGCCCCGGGTGAACGCGCCGCCGTGAACGCGCCGCCGGAGTCCGCCGCGCTCAGCCCGCGATCGCCTCGTACAGGCTGACGCCGGCCAGCACCACCATCACGGCCGCCGCGACCTTGGTGATCAGCGACAGCGGCACCCGCTTCATCAGGAACTGGCCGCCGAAGATGCCGAGCGCGGCCACCGCCCACAGGCCCAGCACCGCGCCGATGGCGACGGACACCGGGTCGCCGTAGCGGGCGGCCAGGTTCGCGGTCATGATCTGGGTGAGGTCGCCGAACTCGGCCACCAGGATCAGGGTGAAGCCGGCCCCGGCCACCTTCCAGAAGCTCTGCGAGGCCGGCGGCCGCACTTCCTCCTCGTCCTCGCCCTTGGACAGCAGCAGCATCGCGGCGCCGCCGAGGAAGAGCAGGCCCACCACGCCCTGCACCCAGCGGTGCGGCAGCAGGTGGAGCAGGCTGCCGGCGGCGATGGCGAGCGCCACATGGACGACGAAGGCGGCGGCGACCCCGGCGAAGACGTATCCCGCCCGGTAGCGGGTCCCCAGCATCAGGGAGGCGAGCGCGGTCTTGTCGGGCAGTTCGGCCAGGAAGATCACGCCGAAGACGACGGCGATGACGGTCGGACTGAACACGGAGTGGATCCTCGATCGGTCGGGTGCCGTACCGAGAGGACTTCGGGGGTCGCTTCGGCACGGCAGCGTCGGAACACTGCGGCCGAAGGTCTCGCTGGCGCGCCCGTACGCGACGGACCGCCTCCGGGCGCCGGCCCGGTACGTCCCGCGGGACGGTCCGGGCAGTGTGTCGACGACTCCGGCGAAGAGCTACTCCCCTTCTGCTGCGACCAGTCTAGCGGGCGCCTCGGCAGGCGGCTCGGGCGGGGGCGCCTCAGGCGGGGACGGCTGCGGCGGGACCGTCACGAGGCGGGCGGCCGGGTGATCCGGCCGCGGGCCACCAGTTCCAGCACCACCGTCACCCCGATGGCCTGCACGGCCAGCAGCGCGATCAGGACGAAGAGCTGAACCGCCCCCGCGGTGACCGGGCTCGCGCCGCCGAGCAGCAGGCCGACGAAGGCGCCGGGCAGCGTGACCAGGCCCACCGTCCTGGTCTGGTCCAGCGCCGGCACCAGCGCCCCGGCCGCGGCGGGCCGGGCGATCTCCATCCGCGCGTCCCGGTCGCTGAAGCCGAGCGCCATCGCGGCCTCCACCTCGCCGGCCCGGCCGCTCAGTTCCTCCAGGGCGCGCCGCCCGCCGAGCACGGTCGAGGTGAGACCGCCGCCGATGAGGATGCCGGCCACCGGGATCAGGGCGGTGCCGTTGACCGGGACCAGCCCGGTGACCACCAGGGCCGCCACCACGGGCAGCGACCCGGCGCCGACCGGCACGAACGCCCACCACCAGGTGCGGTTGCGGGTGACCCGGCGCCCGGCGGTCCGGGCCGCGACCGCGTACATCAGCGCCACGAAGCCGAGCAGCGCCGCCTGGTGCTTGACCACCCAGCCGATGAGCAGCGAGACCACGGCGAGTTGGACCGTCGCCCGGACCCCGGCCAGCACGATGCCGCGCGCGTAGTTCTCCTGCGGGTCCGCCAGCCGGGCGTACGCCGCCACGCCCGCCGCCACGACCAGCAGCACGACCAGCACGATGCCGAGCGTGCGGTCGACGGGCAGCAACTCGGACGAGGAGGAGGCGAGGAGTGGGGAGGCGAGGGCGGGCACGGCGCCACTGTCGCACACGGCTCGGGGCCGCCGATCGGGGCGGTGCGCGGGCGGTGGGATGGGCCCGGACCGGCCCGAGGCTCCGTTTTCAGCCAGACCGCAGTGTGATTGTCCGCCGGGTGACGTCGATCACGGGGAACCGGGGCGCCCGACTGGCGTAGTCTTTACGGCTGACGGTGGAGGAAGATCCGCTGCCGTCCGCCGGGTGGGTCACGACCGCTCAACCGGGCTTGACCAGGCACGAAAACGGCACCGTTGCTCCGCACAAGGACTCGCGGGACCAGGTTCACGACACGGGCAGAACTGGCGGAGACGAGGAGGCGGCGGTGCTGCACGGCATGGGCTCGCTCTTCGACTGGCCCTGGATCTACCTGCTGGTGGCACTTTCCGTTCTGCTCGACGTCTTCGTGCCCGTGCTGCCCAGCGGCATGCTGGTGATCAGTGCGGCCACCGCGGGCTCGGGCAGTCCCGGCGACGACTTCCTCGACGTGATGGCGCTCCTGGTCTGCGCCGCCACCGCTTCGTGCCTCGGTGACCTGCTCGCGTACCGGCTGGCGTACCGCGGCGGCAAGTGGTTCCAGAAGCGGGTGGCCGGCTCGCGGCGTCTCGCTCTCGCGCACGACCGGCTGGCCCAGGTGCTGCACGGAGGCGGCGGCACGCTGGTGGTCCTGGCGCGGTTCGCTCCCGCCGGCCGCAGCGTGGTCAGCCTGCTCGCCGGCGCCGCCCGGCGCCGGCCTCGGGAGTTCCTCCCCTGGTCCGCCCTGGCGGGCGTCTGCTGGGCCACCTACAGCGTGGGCCTTGGCTGGCTCGGCGGCGAATGGCTGGGCGCGAGTTGGCTGGGCGCCGCCATGTCCTTCCTGGCCCTGGTGGGGGCCGGCGCCTTCGCCGCGTACGTCTTCCGCCGCGAACGGCGCCTCGCACTCCGCCGCGTGGGCCCGCTCCCGATTCCCGGTCAGCAAACCGGCCCCGAGCGCGCCCCGGTCGCCGAAGCGCTCTGACGTTCTTTCGTCGCGCTGTCCAGGTTCCGGCCTGGCGCGTATCCACCTGCCGGTGGTCGCCGACGACAGCAACTGCCCCTACGGGACGGTGACGACCCGCGCCACGTGGGGGTACCTCCCAGGCCGAAGGCTCTGGGGGAGGGTTGCTCGCGCAGTTCCCCGCGCCCCTTGATGATGCGGGTACTCCGTCGGCCTGCGGCCGGTGAGCGGCGCGCCCCTGCGCATCCGCCGGCCGCTCCGAACGCGTGCGGCCGTCCCCGGCCGGCAGGCCGCAGGACCGGGGTGCCGATACCGCACTCCGGAGCCGCACCACCACCCACAACCCGCACCCCGATCACCCGCACCCTCTCCCAAGTCCGCACCCCACACCCGCCCCGCGGCCCCACAGACCCGCAGCCCACCGAAAACCCGCACCGTCAGCAACCGCAGCCTCTGCAAGGGCAAGCGGAATGACTCGTTCGGGGTAGACGGATGCCGTATGGATCGGCGTACCACCTCCCCTCTGCGCATGCGTGCACCTCGTACGCCCCCAGGTGCGGGGCGAATCCGGGCAGGTCAGCGCCAATTACCAGGATTTCGGAAAGTATTCTCACTCGATCCGGCAATAGGCACCACGGAGCGTCACCGAAACAATGAGGGCCGTATCGCCCACTGACGGGAAAGGACAGCCCATGTCGGTTGATGCGGGCCAGGACACCGCACACGGCACTCCGCAGAACGGCCAGCCGCGCACCAGTCTGGACACCGCCGCAGCCCGGAATCTGGCGACGACCACCAAGTCCGAGCCGCAGATGCAGGGCATCTCGTCCCGCTGGCTGCTCAAGGTGCTCCCCTGGGTGCAGGTCACCGCGGGCACCTACCGGGTGAACCGGCGGCTCAGTTACGCGGTCGGCGACGGGCGGGTGACCTTCGTGAAGACGGGGTCCGAGGTCCGCGTCATCCCCCGCGAGCTGGGCGAGTTGGCGCCGTTGCGGGCGTTCGAGGACGAGGAGGCGCTGACCGCGCTGGCGGACCGCTTCGTCCAGCGCGAGTTCGGGCCCGGTGAGGTCCTCGCGGAGGCCGGGCAGCCCGCCGACACGGTCGTCCTGATCGCGCACGGCAAGGTCGAGAAGCTGGGCGAGGGGCCGTACGGGGAGCAGACCCGGCTCGGAGTGCTGGCCGACGGCGACCACTTCGGCGAGCAGGCGCTGCTGTCCGGCGACGGCTCCTGGGAGTTCACCGCGCGCACGGCCGCGGCGACCACCGCCCTGGTGCTGCCGCGCGCCGACCTGGAGTCCGCGCTGGCCCGGCTCCCGCAACTGGGCGCCCACCTGGACGCGTTCCGCACGCTGCCGCAGCAGCGGACCAACCGGCGCGGCGAGGCCGACATCGCGCTGGCCTCCGGCCACACCGGCGAGCCCGCGCTGAGCAGCACCTTCGTCGACTACGAGGTCAAGCCGCGGGAGTACGAGCTGAGCGTGGCGCAGACCGTGCTGCGCGTGCACACCCGGGTCGCCGATCTCTACAACGAGCCGATGAACCAGACCGAGCAGCAGCTCAAGCTCACCGTCGAGGCGCTGCGCGAGCGCCAGGAGCACGAGCTGATCAACAACCCGGACTTCGGGCTGCTCAGCAACTGCGAGTACGACCAGCGGATCCAGCCGCACGCCGGCCCGCCGCTGCCGGACGACATGGACGAGCTGATCAGCCGCCGGCGCGGCACCCGCTACCTGCTGGCCCACCCCAAGACCATCGCCGCTTTCGGCCGGGAGTGCACCCGGCGCGGCATCTACCCGGACCCGGTGGAGGTGCTGGGCTCCACCGTCCCGGCCTGGCGCGGCGTCCCGATCCTGAGCTGCAACAAGATCCCGGTCACCGCGGCCCGTACCAGCTCGGTGATCGCCATCCGTACCGGCGAGGACAACCAGGGCGTGATCGGCCTGAACCAGACCGGCCTGCCCGACGAGTACGAGCCCGGGCTCAACGTCCGGTTCATGGGCATCGACGAGAAGGCCGTCATCAGCTACCTGGTCACCACCTACTTCTCCGCGGCGGTGCTGGTGCCGGATGCGCTGGGCGTGCTGGAGAACGTCAACGTCTCGAACTGGAGCTGACGGAGCGCGCAGCGGCGGTCCCCCCGGGCCCGTGAGCAGGACGGGGGAACCGCCGTCATCCGTTCATCCGCGGCGCCGGCTCACCCACTCAGCCGGCCCGCGACAACGCGGCCAAGAGCGGCCTACAGCGGCACGGTGTCCCGCATGGCCGTCGCGAGCCCGGCGAGTTCGCCCTCCAGGCCCTTGGCCGGCCCCGCCCGCCAGCCCTCGGCGAGGCTCTGCGCCATGCCGTCGGGGAAGATCTCCTCCTCGTCGTTCTCCAGCCCGTCGAGCATGCCGCGCGCGACGTCCTGCGGAGACGTCTTGGGAATGTGCAGGTCCTTGGTCATGACGGTGTCCACCGGGCCGGTGAGGATCGCGTGCACCCGCACGCCCTGCGGCGCCAGCAGCGAGCGCAGCGACTGCGTGAGCGAGAACGCGGCCGCCTTCGAGACGGAGTACGCCGGTATGAGCGGCAGCGGGGCCAGCGCGTTCACCGACAGGTTGTTGACGAGGACGCCCTTGGAGCTGACCAGCAGCGGCAGGAAGGCCTGCGTCACGTCGAAGATGCCGAACAGGTTGACGGCGAGGTGCTTCTCGATGATCGCCCGGTCGGTCAGGTCGTCGTAGATCGCGATACCGGCGTTGTTGATGAGGATGTCGAGCGACTCGACCTGCTCGACGGCCTTGGCGATCTGCTCCCGGTCGGTGACGTCCATGTGGATGGGCACGACACGCTCGTCGGGGTGGGTGAAGGGCTCGACGTCCGCCGCGTACACCCGCTTCGCGCCGCGCCGCAGGGCCTCCTCGACCAGCTGGAGCCCGATGCCGCGGTGGCTCCCCGTCACCAGTAGTGTCCTGTCTGCGATGCTCACCATGACAACTTCCCTTTCGTCGTGGGTGGTTGTGCTGATGGCGCCGGACACGCCGGTGCGGCTCACCTCGGCTCGGGTGATCCCGGTCGAAGCCCCCATGAGCAGCGGCGTCATGCTAGTCGCAACGGCGTGGATCATTCAGGGGAATCGGTCGATCCTGCCGGACGGGCGGGGCCGCCTGCGGACGCGCCGCGGGACGGCCCGGTACACAAGCGACCCCCGTGCACAAAGGGTTACTGGGTGAGCACGAGATTCCTGATCACGTCCGGAGAGATCGTCAGGCCGGAGCCGAGCGGCGCGTCCAGGTCCCAGATCAGGAACAGCAGGAAGGCGATCAGCGCGCTGAACAATCCGGCGAGCAGCAACTCCCGTGGGGAGCGCCGGATCTGGAGGGTGAAGATCAGCCCGACCGTCACCAGGGCGCCGGTGATCAGGCCGAACCACACCACGCCCGGCATGACGGCGCCCGCGCTCTGTCCGCGCTCGGCGCGCGCCTGATCGGCCGCCGCCACCTGGTCCACCACCGGCTGGTACGCCTGCGCCGCCAGGTCGGACTTCGGGTCGAACTGCGTGACGTCGGCCCGTACCCGGTCCAGCAGCCGGGTCCCCTCGGGGCTCAGTCGACCGTGGTTCTGCATGTACGACCACTCCGGCCCGGAGACGTAGCGCGCGTAGGCGTCCACGTCCGCGCGCACCTTGTCCCGTACGTCCGGCGGGTACACCTGCACCCTGGCCTTGATCTCGTGCAGCGCCTGCGCCTCGGCCTGCACCGCGGCCTGGGCCGCGCCCCGGCCCTCCCACACGCCCGCGATCGCCAGGCCCAGCACGATCGCGTAGATCACCCCGATCATCATCACCATGTACTCGATGACGTCGGGCGTCTGCGTCGGATCGTCGTCGTCTCCGATCCTGCGCTGCCTGACCACCACCACGGTCAGCACGACCGCGCACACCGCGGCCATGGCGATCAGCAGCACGACCCACTGCGACATTCGTCATTCCCCCTCGGTTGTTCGTCTGCGTCTGGTCCGGCCGGCCCGGGCACGGCCGTCCGGTGGTCGCCGCACGGCGCTACCTGCTTCTGCGGTTCGTCCCGCCGCCGGGCCGCAGCACGGCGACGACCAGGACCGCGGGCACGGTGGTGAGCAGCAAGGTGGTGGTCATGGCCAGGTGGTGCTGCCGCGGCGCCGCGACGGGCACGGGGGCGCGGGCCGGCCAGTGCACGGGCGGCGGGCTCGGCGCGGGCTTCGGCGCCGGCCGCGGTCCGGGCGCGGGCTTCGGTACGGGGCTCGGGGCGGGCCGCGCCACCGGCGCCGGGCTCGGCCGGGGCGGCGGCGGGCTGGGCGGTACGACGACGGGCGCCGGCCGCGGGCGGTGCGTGGTCGGTACGGGTGTCGGAGTCGGCTTCGGCGTGGGAGGCGGCGGCTTCGGGGTGGGCGTCGGAGTCGGTGTGGGCGTAGGTGTCGGGGTGGGCGTCGGGGTGGGCGTCGGAGTGGGGCTCGGGCTGGGCGGCGGGCAGTGCTTGTGCCGGTGATGGTGGTGCCGGTGCCAGCCGGGTCCCCAGTCCCAGCGGGGCACCCAGTGCCCGCACTCCCACCAGTACCGGGGGCCGTCCCCCGCGTCCTCCCCTACGTCAGCCAATACGCCGTCCGTGCCCGGTAAGCACGCCTGCTGCCGGGCCCCGGGCGGACAGGGTGCCCGGGAGGTGGCGGTCGCCGTACCGCCCGCCCACCAGCACCCCGCCACCACCACCACGAAAACGAGCGCCGCCCACGTCCGGGCGCGCTTCCCCCAGGGATTGGTCACACCGTCTATCGTCAGGACATCGGGCCCCCACGGCCCACCCCTCCGACGTGTTCCCCCGTTCGGATTAAGCCGCCGTCAAACCCCCGACTTTCCGCGGCTGTTCGCGGGTTACGCCGCCGGCCGTTGCCGCCGGCGCGCCCGCCCGGCCCGCCACCCCTCGCGGAGCCACCGCCCGCCGGTCATCCCCAGGATCATCGGCAGCATCGACCGGACCCGCCCGGCAGCGGCGCCCCAGTCGGCGCCCTTCCATGCCATCGGTGCCAGCCCGAACAGCAGCGCCAGCCCGGCCAGCGCGAACGCCAGATCCGCCGCCTCGCTGATCACTCTCGCCCGCAGCCGTTCCCCGCGCCCGGGCACGCTCCCCTGCTCCCCCTCGTCCACCCGTCGGCTCCTCAGGGCTCGTCGAACGCCTTGGGCGGCACGGCGTCGGCGATCGGGGCGGGGGCGGGCGGGACGAGAGGTTCGGCGGGGGCGTCGACCTCGATGGTGAGCGCCTGGAGGCGGCCGCCGATGGAGACGACCGCGCCGACGGTCTCGGTGCCGTCCGCGCCCGAGTGGCGGGCGGCGTCCACGAAGGCGGCCAGGTCGTTCAGGGTCAAGTAGTGCTTCTTGGGCGCCTTGTGCTCGATCTTCCGGATGGCCACTGCGCCACTCTCCCCCGCGGGACTGCCCGCTCCCTGCCTCACCGCCGCCCGCTCGTGCGGACGGGCCGCGCCGAGCGCTGCCGAGCGTAGCCGAGCCCAGGTCAGAGCGGCCACTTCCGCCGGAACGGCCGGGTGGCCGGACAAGATCCTCGGGGTGCGGACGGTGTGGCACCATGACCTCTTCGGCCACGTCCAGCGGCGGCCGAGCGGGAGCTGACGGGGCGGCGCTCGCGCGGAGGTGGCCGTCCGCCGAAGAACACCAGCACGCCGGAGAGGAAGCATGACCAGCAGTGATTTACGGGCCAAAGCCCGCAGGCTCGCCCTCGAGACCGATGCCCTGCGCCGGATAGCCGTCGACATCCGCCGGGCCGCGGACGACCTCGACGGACTCCCGGAACGGCCGGAACCCGCCCCGCAGCCCGAGCCCCCGGCGGCCGACCCCGCCTGACGTGACTCCGGCCGGCCGTCCGGCTGCGCACCCCGCACCGGACGGCCACCGGACGGAGCCGGCCACCCTTCGCCGCGGTGAACCGACGGCCCGGCAACCACGGCCCGTGACCGACGACCGCCGTCGGCTGCTCCACGCCACGTTCTCCACGCCGTCCTGCGGCCCGCGCTGCGCCGTGCTCGCTACGCCGCCGTCCGGCCCGCCCCGTCCGGCCACACCACGTCCACCGGAATCCCCGCCGCCCGCGCCTCCAGCACGGTGTCGGCCGTCCCGCGCGCCCGTGCCGCGGGTTCCGGGACACCGAAGCCCTCCCGTGGAATCACCGGGAGGGCTTCGGTCCGGGGTGGGCGTGGACGGTTTCGAACCGCCGACATCCGCCTTGTAAGGGCGGCGCTCTACCGCTGAGCTACACGCCCGGGACACCGCGACGTCACAGATTACCGTGCCCCGGGGCGAGGTCGGCAACCACCAGCCGCCCGCACCGGGCGGTGTGTCCCGCGCCGCCGGGTGGGAGGATTGGGTGGACGGCGGCCGCGAGGGCGCCGAAGGCCGAGGACGCGGGGAGAGAGTGTCACTGTGACGACGGCACGTTCGTGGTGGCGGCGCGGCGACAATCTGCGTGCGGAGGCCCAGGCGGCGAAGGATGCCGCGGCGCAGGCCTTCTACGAGTTGGACACCGGCCAGCGCGAGCTGGAGATCTCCGTCGAGACCATCTCCGCCGTCGACGACTCCCCCGAGGCCCGCCGCGCCCTGTCCGGCCTGCGGGCCCTGAACGAGCGGATCGACCAGGTCAGCGGCGCCTACATCGCCGCCGTCGACGCCCACGACCTGGACCGCGACGAGCTGGACCACGCCGCCGCCACCCGCGCCCGCACCGAGCTGACCCGGGCCAAGGACGACCTGGACAAGGCCAGGACCGAACTGGAACGGTTCTCCACCACCCTCGGCCCGCTGCTGAGCAAGGCCGAGACCCAGCTCGCCCGGCTCACCCCCGCCGTCGAGCGGGCCAAGCAGTCCCTGCTCGCCGCCAGCAACGCCCTGGACGCGGTCCGGGCCGCCGGTCTGAAGGCCGACGACCTGGCCGCCCGGCTGGCCGCCCTGGCCCCCGAGCTGACCAGGCTCAACGATGGCGCCCACAAGCACGGCGTCCAGGAGACGCTGCGGCGCGCCGACGAGGTGCGCCGCACCGCCGAGGCGGTCCGCGCCGAGGCCGAGCGGCTGCCGCAGCAGGCCCAGGAGATCGACAAGCGCCTGGTCTCGCTGCGCACCCGGGTGCAGGCGCTGGCCACCCGCGCCGAGGGCGTCGCCCCGGTCCTCAGCGAGCTGCGCCGCCGCTACTCCGTCGCCTGCTGGCAGGACCTCCAGCAGGTGCCCGACCAGGCCGCCCAGGCGGTCCGGCAGGCCGAGGACGCGCTCGCCGACGCCCGCCGCGCCCGCGCCGACCAGCGCTGGGCCGACGCGACCGCCAAGCTGGCCACCGTACGGTCGCTGATGGACGACGTGGACGGCGCGGTGGGCGCGGCCGGCGACCGGCTGCGGCGCCTCAACGAGGTCGCCAAGGATCCCAAGGCCGAGGTCGAGCGGACCCGATTCGTCATCCGTGACGCCCAGCGCCTGGCCATGCAGGGCCGGGTCACCCCGGAACCGCGGCACGCCCGTCCGCTGGACGAGGCCGTGGCGCGCCTCGACCGTGCCCTGGCCGGCCTGGAGGGCCGCCACCCCGACTACTGGGCGTTCCTGACCGAGACCGCCGCCGTCCGCGAGACCGCCAACCGGGTCGTGGCCAACATCCGCGAGGACCGCGCGGCCGGCCGCTGAGCGGTACGTACGAGCCGGGCGCCGGCCGGGCCGGGGCGCCAGCACGTAGGGGAAGGCGGGCGACGGCTTGGCGGTCACCGAGCCCTTGCCGAGCACCGGCCCGGTCGGCGTGCTGGTGGCCGGCGAGAACATCACGTCGGGCGCGTTGTCGGTGAGGACGTACGGCGCGGGGCCGGCGAACCGGGCCCCGGGCCGTACGGCAGGGTCAGCTGCAGCAGCCGCCCCCGCAGCAGCCACCGCCGCCGCCGGACTCCGGCGACGAGGACGGGGCGGACGAGGCGCCGCCGCCCACCGCCACCGAGACGGTGGACAGCAGCTTCACGGTGTCGTCGTGGCCCGCGGGGCACAGCGTCGGGGCGTTCGCCTGGGACATGGGCCGGCGCAGCTCGAAGGTGCTGCCGCAGGACCTGCAGCGGTACTCGTAACGGGGCATGGCCCCTACATTAGCGCCGCCCCGGCCGTCCGCCCGGCGAAGGAGCCCGCACGGATGCCCGTGCCCACCCGCCGTCCCCGGGTCAGCGCACGCGCGCCAGGGTCAGCCCGTCGGCGACGGTCAGCAGGACGTCGTCGACCCGGTCGTCCGCCCGGACGTGGTCGTTGAAGCGCCGGATCGCTCCCGCCGAGCCGCCGGCCGCCGGGTCGACGACCAGCCCGTGGAAGAGCGTGTTGTCCACGACCAGCAGGCCGCCCGGGCGCATCCGGGGCACCAGTTCCTCCCAGTAGGCGACGTAGTTCTCCTTGTCGGCGTCGAGGAAGACCAGGTCGATCCAGGGGTCGGTGGGCATGGCCCGCAGGGTGTCCAGGGCCGGGCCGAGCCGCAGGTCGATCCGGTCGGCGACGCCGGCCTTGGCCCACGCCTCGCGGCCGATCGCGGTCCACTCCTCGGACACGTCGCAGGCCACGACCTGCCCGTCGGCCGGCAGCGCCTGGGCCATGGACAGCGTGGACAGCCCGGTGAAGGTGCCGACCTCCACGATCCGCCGGGCGCCGGTGAGCCGGACCAGGAAGGCCAGCAGCGGGCTCTGCTCCTCGGCGGTCTGCAGGCCCGCCACCTCGGCCAGCGCGCGGTGCGTGGTGTCCACCAGTTCGCGCCGCACCGGGTCCAGCGGCGGGTTGTGCTCCAGGACGTATGCGTACAGCTCGGGCGTGAGCTGGGGGTTCTTGGTCTCGTACAAGGGTGTTCTCCCCTGGGTCGCGCTTAAGGTGGCGGGATGCTCGTCGATGACGTGATCGCGCTGGTCCCCAGCATCCCAGGCCGCCGCGCCCTGTTGGGGCTGACCGGCCCGCCGGCCGCAGGCAAGTCCACCCTGGCCGCGCACCTGGTCGCCGCGGTCAACGACCGCCTCGGCCAGGGCACGGCCGCCTACGTGCCCATGGACGGCTTCCATCTGTCCAACGCCCAGCTCGACCGCCTCGGCCTGCGCGACCGCAAGGGCGCGCCCGAGACCTTCGACGCGGACGGTTTCGTGCACCTGCTGCGCCGGCTGCGCAGCGAACGCGAACGCCCGGTCTACGCCCCCGACTTCGACCGCGACCTGGACCAGCCCGTCGCCGCCGGCCTCGTCGTCCTCCCCGGCGCGCGACTCGTCGTGACCGAGGGGAATTATCTTGCCGACGCGGATCCTGCCTGGCATCCCGTACGCGATCTCGTCGACGAGCTCTGGTACGTGGACACTCCGCGTGATGTGCGCGAGGCTCGGCTTTTGAGCCGGCATCTGCATGCCGGGCGCAGCCTTCCGGAGGCGCAGGCGTTCATCCTGCTGAGTGAGCAGCCGAACGCGGAACGTATTGCGGCGACGCGCTCCACGTGTTCGCGCACGGTGACCGAGGGGGACCTGGTCTGACATTGGGGCACCCTTTTCCGGGGTTGGACATATTCCGGCCGGGGTGCCCAGTCCTGCCCTCGCCGGATCCTCCGTCCGTTGTGGTTTCCCGCGCAGTTCCCCGCGCCCCTTCGGGGCCCGGTTCACCCTCCGCAGTGCGTAAGCATCAGCCGCAGGATCTCTTCGCCGGCCAGCACGCCTGCCGTCGGGAGGGCTGTGACGTGGGAGGCCGTCCAGCCCGTGTCGGCGAGTTCGCCGTGGCCGGGCGTGAAGCCGAGGTCGGCGGCTTGAAGGAGGTCGACGTCGAGGAGGGAGTCGCCGGCGGCGAGGACGTGGTCGGCGCCGGTGCGGCGGACGACTTCGGCGAGGGCGGCGCTTTTGGTGAGGGGCTTGGGGACGGCGTAGATCTTGCGGCCCTGGAGGGAGACGGTCCAGCCGAGGGGGTCGGCCCAGGCGGCGAGTTCCTTGACCCAGCCGGCCGGGAGGAGGGTGCGCTCGACCACGAGATACGTGAAGAGGTCCTCGGCGATGCGTTCCTTGCGCAGCCACTCCGGGTCGGCGGTGGCCGACAGGTGTGCCTGGATCTCCTCCAGGGGGGCGGAGCCGTCAGCGAGTCGGCGCCGCATCTCGGCGTTCCAGTCGTGGTCGGTGCGGCCGTCGACCAGCAGGTGGCCGCCGTTGGCGCAGATGGCGTACCGCGGCTGCCGCCCGGGCAGGCTGATCCGCCGGTACTGCTTGCGGGTCCGGGTGGTCGCGGGCACGAACCGTACGGTGTCGGCGAGTTCGAGCAACAGGCGGCTCGCGGCCTCGGTCATGTACGACAGCGGCTTGCTCTCGTGGACCTCTATGCACAGCAGCCGCGGCGCCTGTTCGTCGGGCATGGTCAGCGCGAGGGCGGCGCCGGAGTAGATGAGGGTACGGTCCAGGTCGCTGGCCACCAGGATGCGGCTGGTACGGGCCGGCACGTCGGGGATGCGGGTCACTTGGCGTCCACCGCCTTGCCGTCGGTGCCGGTCGCGCCGCGGGTCCAGCGGGGGTGGATCAGCCCGACGCAGGAGTACGGCAGGTCGTCCACCTCCTCCACCGGTACGCCGCGCTGCGCGGCGAGCAGGCGGACGTGGTCCAGGTCGGCGCCCGCGCCGCGCAGGGCCAGCACCTTCCACGGCACGCGGCGCAGCAGTACCCGGGTGGTCTCGCCGACCCCGGGCTTGACCAGGTTCACGTCGTGGATGCCGTACTCCTCGCTGATCCGCTCCACCGCGGCCCAGCCCGCCCAGGTGGGGCGGCGGTCCTGCGCCTGGAGCGCCTTGACGTCCCGCGCCACGTCCTCGCCGACCGAGCCGAAGGCCGCGGAGACGGTGTCGAGGAACAGCGCGGAGTAGTCGGCGCCGGCCAGCTCGCGGTAGAACTTCGCGCCGTGGTAGTCGTCCGGGCCGATCAGGTCGTCGCGCAGCACGGTGCGGGAGATCAGGCCGGAGACGGTGGAGTTCAGGCACGCGGAAGGGATCAGGAAGTCGTCGCGGGTGCCGTAGGTGGACACGCAGCCGCCGGGGTCGGCCAGAACCGCGATGTCCGGGTCGAAGCCGCCGAAGTCCGCGATGGCGGCGGCCAGTTCGCGGGTGATGGCGCCCTTGCCGGTCCAGCCGTCGACGAACACCGCGTCGGCCGGGTCGTGGTGGGCGGCCAGCCAGCGCAGCGCGTTGGCGTCGATGCCGCGGCCCCGGACGATCGAGACGGCGTAGTGCGGCAGTTCGAGGCCGTGGGCGTGCCGGGCCCAGCGGCGCATCAGGATGCCGACCGGGGTGCCGGCCCGGGCCAGCGAGACCAGGACGCTGTCCGGGCCGCGCTGCGCGAGGACGAGTTCGGTGACCGCGCCGACCGCGCGGGCGATACGGGCGGCAGAGGCGGTCAGCGCGCTGCGGAACAGTTCCTGGTACTCCGGGCTCGGCTGGTACTCCACCGGCAGCGACTCGGCGTAGTGCGCGCCGCCGCTTTGGATGGCCTCCTCCCGCTCCTCGGTGGGGGCCTCCAGCTCCACCCCGGACAGGTCCTTCAGCAGCCAGCCGACCTCCTCGGGGGCGTACGAGGAGAAGGCCGGGCCCCGCAGGGGTTCGGCGAGCGGCTGTGCGGTCCGGGTCATGCGGTGCGTCGTCCCCATCGGTCGGCGGGTCGTCGGGCGGTAAGAAGGCACCACGGCGAGCAGCGTGGCGGGGATGTGGGCGGCCAGCTGGGCCAGCAGGCCGCCCGGGGCGTGCAGGGCCGGGGTGTCCCCGGCCGAGTCCACCACGACGATCACCGCGTCGAAGTCGGCCCCCACCACGTTGTACGCGTAGCGCTCCTGCGAGGGCTCGCCGTCCGGCGCGTCGTGCGCCGGGAAGACCAGGCGAGTACGGATGGCGTAGGCGGGGTCGTCCAAGGCGAGCACGGGTGAACGTGTGGTGGTGCTGAACCTGACTTCCCGGGCGCGGGTACTGCCCTCCGCCGGCAGCTCCTCCAGGGAGTGGGCCAGGCGGAGGGGGGTGTACATCAATTCTTCGGTGCCGAGGACGAGGATGCGGTGGGCGGTGGGGGGG
>NZ_JADKYB010000043.1 GCF_016918855.1 Actinacidiphila acididurans | reverse complement strand
GCGACTGTCGACGGTGCGGGGGCATGGGGGTGGCCTCCTGGCGCGTCCGGTTCTTCCAACGTTGGAAAACTGGTGGTGCCACCCGGCATGAGAGCACGTACGTACGCGCCCCGTCCATAGGGCTGACGCGGATATGCCGTCCGGAAACGCATGACCGCTGCCCGGACCGGGCATGACGATACGTCAGGGAGGACACAGCGGGCAGGACCGGGCAGCGCTCGGACGTTTCCCGAACGGGACCGATGGTCGTATAACGATGTACAACTGAGCGGCCGACTACCGGGGGTTCGCGCGCCGGCGGGCGGAACGCGCACACTTGTGACCCGGTCCGCCGCAGCTCAGCGAGGAGCCGGCCGAGGGAAGGAACTGCGTGGGCGCCAGCCTCAAAGACGTCGCACACCTGGCGGGCGTGTCCGTCAAGACCGTGTCGAACGTGGTCAACAACCACCCGCATGTCACTCCGGCGACGCGGGAACGGGTCCGGCGGGCGATCGACGAGCTGGGCTACCGGCCGAACCTGACGGCGCGTCACCTGCGCAAGGGCCGGACCGGGATCATCGCACTGGCCGTGCCCGAACTCGGCAATCCCTATTTCGCCGAGCTGGCGGGCGCGGTGATCGACACCGCGGCCCGGCACGACTACACGGTGCTGCTCGACCACACCGCGGGCCGCCGGGAGAAGGAAGTGCTGGTCACTCAGGGTTTCCGCACCCACGTCATCGACGGGCTGATCCTCAGCCCGATCGAGCTGGAGACCTCCGACCTGCTCGGCCGCCGCCCCGACGACGGCCCCCTCGTACTGCTCGGCGAGCGGGAGTACGAGGCGCCCTACGACCAGATCGCCATCGACAACGTGGCCGCCGCGCGTACCGCCGTACGCCACCTGACCGGACTCGGCCGGCGCCGCATCGCCTTCATCGGCGCCCGCCGCGAGACCGCCCGGCGCCCGGCCCACCTGCGGCTGCGCGGCTGGCGCGAGGAGTTGCTCGCCGCGGGCCTGCCCTGCGACGAGTCGCTGGTCGCGGCCACCGACGGCTACGGGCGCTGGGACGGCGCCGCCGCGATGAACGCGCTGCTGGATCGCGGCGCCCGGCCCGACGCCGTGTTCGCGTACAACGACCTGATGGCGCTCGGCGCCATACGGGCCCTGGTGGAGCGCGGGGTACGGGTGCCGCAGGAGGTGTCCGTGGTCGGCTTCGACGACATCGAGGAGGGGCGCTTCGGCGCGGTGTCGCTGACCACGGTGGCGCCGGACAAGCAGGCCATAGCCCGCCTGGCGGTGGAACGAGTGGTGGCCCGGCTCACCGGCACGTCCGGGCTGCGCCCCGAACGGATCCAGCCCGGCTACACCCTGGTCACCCGCGAGTCGACGGCGCCGCATACGGTGTGAACGGCCGCGTCCGCGGATCCGGTGGTGGTGCGTGCCCGAGCGTACGGCTCCTCGCCGGACCTGTGTGCGCGGCTTAGGCGGCGCCCGGCCGCGGGCCGCAACGGAGCGGCGATCACGGCTACGCCGATCCACCCGCCCGACCGGACCGCCTGCCGATCCACCGCCCGACCGCACTACTCGCCGACTTACCGCCCGCCCGCACCACCACCACCGATCCACCCGCCCGGCCGTACCGCCCGCGCCACCCGACCGCACCATCCACCGATCCACCACCCGACCGCACCGCCCACGCCACCGCACCACCGGCCGCACCATCCACCGATCCACCACCCGACCGCACCGCCCGAAGCTGAGCGGTCTGCGAAGCCGAACCATCGGACCGGCCGGTCATCCGGCCGGGAACGACCCGCCCGTCCGACATTCCGCCCGGCCCACGACACATCCGGCCCGCACATCCGCCCGCTTCGACCCGACCCGACCGAAGGACCCGATCCATGCCGCCCAACGCCCCGCTGCCCATCGCCGAGCCGTTCGGCACCACGTCCGACGGCCGGCCGGTGGAGCTCTGGCGGCTCGCCTCCGCCTCGGGAGTGTCCGCGCAGATCCTCACCTACGGGGGGATCCTGCACGACCTGCGGGTGCCCGACCAAGCGGGCCGCGCCGAAACGGTGGTGCTGGCACTGCCGGACGTGGCGTCGTACGAGGAACGCAGTCCGTTCTACGGGGCGTTGATCGGGCGGTACGCGAACCGGATCGCGGGTGGCCGTTTCACGCTGGACGGCCGGCAGCACCAGCTCCCGGTCAACGACCGCGGAAACACGCTGCACGGCGGCCCCGAGGGCTTCCACCGGCGGCTGTGGCGGGCCGAGCCGCGGCCGGGCGCGCTGCGGCTCACCCTGGACAGTCCGGACGGGGACATGGGCTTCCCGGGCGCGGTCACGGTCCGCGCCACCTACGCGCTGGACGCGGACGGCACGCTGACCCTGGACGTCGAGGCGCTCACCGACCGGCCGACCGTCATCGCCCCGACCCAGCACGCGTACTTCGACCTCGCGGGCGCCGGAAACGGGAGCGTGCTCGGGCACACCCTGCGGATCGACGCCGACCACTACCTGCCGGTGACGCCGGAGGGCATCCCGCTCGGGCCGGAGCGCGAAGTGGCGGGCACTCCCTTCGACTTCACGACGGCGCGGCCGATGGGGATGCGGATCGAGGCGTCCGACCCGCAGCTCACCGATGCCGGCGGGTACGACCATTGCTTCGTGCTCCGGCGCCCGGCCGGCGACCCCGGCACGCCGCGCACCGCCGCGGTGCTGCACGATCCGGACAGCGGCCGCACGCTGGAACTGCGCACGACCGAGCCGGGCCTCCAGCTCTACACCGGCAACAAGCTGGACGGCACCCTGGCCGGCCCGAACGGCCGGCGTCACGAGCGGTTCGGCGGGGTGTGCCTGGAGACCCAGCACCTGCCGGACTCGCCCAACCGCCCGGAGTACCCCACCACGGTGCTGCGGCCCGGCGAGGTGCTGCGCACCCGTACCGAATGGCACTTCCCGCATCTGAGCCGGACCGGGGAGGGCGCGTGACGGACGAGGACGAGCGGCCGCTGCTCGTGGTGGACGGCGCCAACGTGGTCGGCTCGGTCCCGGACGGCTGGTGGCGGGACCGGCGCGCGGCGGCCGAACGGCTCCGCGACGCCTTGGTCCCGCTGGCCACGGGGGGCCTCCCCGCCGACAGCGGCGCCCCGTCCTGGGCGATCGGCACCCCGCTGGACGTCGTCCTCGTGGTCGAGGGCGCGGCCCGCGGCATCGACCCGGTCCCGGGCGTCCGCGTCGCCACCGCCCCCGCGAGCGGCGACGACCTGATCGCCGATCTCGCCGCCGACTCCCGCGCCACCTCCCCCACCCGCCCCTGCCTGGTCGTGACCGCCGACCGCGAGCTGCGCACCCGGGTCACCACCACCGGCGCGCAGGTCACGGGCCCACGCACGGTACGCCCCCGCTGAGCGCCCACCGCCGGGGGGCCGCCCCGCAGGGGCGCGGGGCTGATTTGATGTGCGGCTGGCGCCGCGTGGGCGCGAGCTCCCCCAGAGCTTCGCCTGGGGGTACCCCCACCCACTCGCCGGTGGTCCGGACACGACAGCAACAACCCCTCCCGGTCGGTGACGACCCGCGCCACGGAATGGGGCACAGGCCTTCACAGCCCGACGCCGCTCATGCCTGGCATGGCCAAAAAGCTCGCGTCCGAAATCCGCCAGAGCGCGCGCCCGGCCCGGGTGATACTGGAGGCATGACGACCGAGGACAGCAGGTACGAGGCCGTGCGCAGCAGGGACGCCCGGTTCGACGGAGTGTTCTTCTTCGGGGTGGCCACGACCGGGATCTACTGCCGGCCGAGCTGCCCGGCGATCACGCCCAAGCGGCAAAACGTGTCGTTCTTCGCCACCGCCGCGGCCGCGCAGGGAGCCGGGTTCCGGGCGTGCCGGCGGTGCCGACCGGACGCGGTGCCGGGGTCGGCGGACTGGAACGCGCGGGCCGATGTGGTGGGGCGGGCGGTCCGGCTGATCGGCGACGGGGTGGTGGACCGCGAGGGTGTGGCGGGGCTGGCCGCGCGGCTGGGGTACAGCGCACGGCAGGTGCAGCGGCAGCTCAACGCCGAGCTGGGCGCGGGGCCGATCGCGCTGGCCCGGGCGCAGCGCGGGCACACCGCACGGGTGCTGCTCCAGACCACCTCGATGCAGGCGGCCGAGATCGCGTTCGCGGCGGGGTTCGCGAGCGTGCGGCAGTTCAACGAGACGATCAAGGAGATCTACGCGGCCACGCCCACCGAGCTGCGGGCGGGGCGGCCGGGGCGGCTGCCGGTGGCCGGGCGGGACGGCGCTGCGGGGGTGCCGCTGCGGCTGGCGTACCGGGGCCCGTACGACACCGCGCAGGTCTTCGGCTTCCTCGCCGAGCGGGCAGTCGCCGGGGTGGAGGAGGTCACCGGGGAGCCGGGGCGGCGGACGTACCGGCGCACGCTGCGACTGCCGCACGCGCCGGGAGTGGCCGAAGTGGCCGAGCGGGCGGGCACCGGCGGCTGGCTGGAGTGCTCGCTGCACCTGGGCGACCTGCGCGACCTGACCACGGCCACCCAGCGGATACGGCGCCTGTTCGACCTGGACGCCGATCCGTACGCGGTGGCCCAGCGGCTGTCCGCCGACCCCGCGCTGGCGCCGCTGGTCGCGGCGACCCCGGGGCTGCGGGCGCCGGGAGCGGCCGACCCGGAGGAGCTGGCACTGCGGGCGGTCCTCGGCGACGGGCTGCCGCTCCCGGAGGCCCGGCACCTCGCGGCGGATCTGGTCGCGGCACACGGCGAACCCCTCCCGGAGCCCAGCGGCGGCCTGACCCACCTGTTCCCCCGGCCACGCGACCTGACCGCCGCCCCGGGCGACCTGGGCATCGCTGTCGCGCCGCAACGCGCCACCGCCGTACGGGCGTTGGCCGTGGCCCTGGCCGGCGGTTCACTCCGCCTCGACCCGGGCGCCGACCGCGACGAAGCCGAACGCGCGCTCCTGTCCCTCCCCGGGATCAGCACCTGGACGGCCGGCTACATCCGCATGCGTGCCCTGAGCGACCCGGACGTCCTCCTCGACCCCGCCCTCCTCCTCACCCTGGCCCCCGCCCACATCTCCCGCTGGCGCCCCTGGAGTTCCTACGCCACCCATTACGTCTGGCACGCGGAGGGCTGAGCCCGCACTGTGCCGGAGCGGCCCGTACTCCCCCAGGGATCAGCGCTCCCCCTCCGCCCCACCCCGGCGGCGGCGTTCCTCGGCGACGAGGTCGAGGAAGTGGGAGAGGCGTTCGCTGGGGAGGTCTTCGTCCTCGTCGTCCGGGGCGGCGAAGGGGCCGTGTTCCTCGGTGCGGTCGGAGGGGCGGGGGCCTTCGGGGCCGTCGGGGCCGACGCGGAGGACGCGTTCGACGCGGACGATGCGGAAGTGGCGGTCGGCGACGTCGAGTTCGTCGACGCGGTCGGTGTCGAGGCGGTCGGCGGCGCGCTTGTGGATCTCGCGTTCCTCGGCGGTCAGTTCGCGCTGCCAGGGGAAGAGGACCCGAAGTTGCATGGCCAGGCCGTCACGGGCGGCCTGGGGGGTGGGGGCGAGGCCGGCCGAGGCGGGGCGCCAGCCGTGGCCGCTGCGTTCGGCGGTCATGAAGGTGGCCGGGAGCGGAAGGACACCGGGGTGGCTGCGTACGGCGTGGCGTGCGTCCCGCGCGGCGTCGTCCGGCACGGTGGCGTCGCGGTCCACGGCGGCCAGGAGTTCGGCGGTCAGCACGCTCTCGGGGGCGGTGCCGGGGGTGACGATCAGGCCGGCCGCGGGGTCGGCGGTCGTGGCCGGGTCTCCGGGGCCGCCCGGGTCGGGATCGGTGACGCGCGGCGGTTCGGGGCCGTCGGGGCCCATGCGCAGGAAGCGTTCGGCGCGTATCACCCGGTGCCGGTGGCCGCCCGCCGTCAGTTCGTCCACGGCTGACGTGTCCAGCCGGTCGGCCGCGGCGAGGTAGTCCGCCGCGGCGGCGGTCCCGCCGGTGTCCTGCGCCAGCCGGGCCAGCGCACGGAAGTGCGCCCCCAGTTCGTCGCGGGCGTCCTGCGGAGTACGGCCCGCGAAGTACGGCAGCACTTCCCAGGTGCCGTCACCCCGCTCCCGGGCGGCCCCGAACACGGGCCCGCCCGCGACCAGTGTCGAGGGATAGTGCTTGCGGGCCTTCCACAGTTCGATGTCGGACGGCCTGGTGGTCTGCGGGTCCGGCGCCACGAGCGAGTCGATCCAGAGCGTCGAGGCGTCGTCGTCGGCGTACGGCTCCATGGCACCAGGATGCATAACCCCTCCCCCGCACGCGGCCGTTCGGCGAAACGCGCCCGTTTCCCACCCCTCGCGGCAATCGTGCCTGCGGCAACTGATCGCGCTCCTCCGGGGGTTGGCTCACGTACCGCCCCGCGCCAGGATTCGGGCGATGCCCTCGGGGGACAGGAGGTGGTGGACGGCGAGGCGGCGGGCGCCTTCGATGCCGGCGCGGCGGCCCAGGAGGGTGCTTTCGATGGCGACCGTGCGGGTGGCGAGGGGGAGGGCGCGGCGGTAGACGGCGGCTCGGATGTCGGCGAGCAGGTCGTCGTGGAGGCTGGCCATGGAGCCGCCGAGGACGATGGTGTCGGGGTTGTAGAAGCTGACCAGGGAGGCGAGGACCTCGCCGATGCGCTGGGCGGCCAGCCGTACGTGCCGGCGGGCGACGGGATCGCCGGCCCCGACCAGCCGGACCACGTCGGCGACGTGCTCCACGGGCAGGCCGGCCTCGCGCAGGCTCGCGGCGATCGCGGCGCCGGAGGCGACGGCCTCCACGCAGCCGGTGTTGCCGCAGTGGCACAGCACGTCGTCGTGGCCGGGCACCCGGATGTGGCCGATGTCGCCGGCCGCGCCGGTCGCGCCGCGGTGCACCAGGCCGCCGGAGACGATGCCGCAGCCGATGCCGGTGCCGACCTTGACGTACAGCAGGTGGGCGGTGGCGGGCCGGTGGCCGTACTCGCCCAGCGCCATCATGTTCACGTCGTTGTCGACCAGGACGGGCGCGTCGTAGCGGCCGGCGAAGAACTCGGGGACCCGGTAGCCGTCCCAGCCGCGCATGATCGGCGGGCGGATGACCGTACCGGTGCGCGCCTCGACCGGTCCGGGCACGCCGACGCTGATCGCGCGCACGTGCTCGACCGGGTGGCCGGCGGTGGCCAGCAGCCGGCCGATCTGCTCGTGGACACCGTTGAGAACGGCCTCGGGCCCTTCGTTGATGTCCAGTTCCTCGGTGGTCTCGGCGAGTACGGTGCCGCCGAGTTCGGCGACCGCGACCGCGCTGTGGGTGGCGCCGAGGTCGACCGCGCAGACCACCGCCCTGTGCGAGGCCAGGTGCAGGGCCAGCGGGGGCCGGCCGCGCTCGGTGGCCACCGTGCCGCTCTCGACCAGCAGTCCCTTGCTGATCAGCAGGTCCACCCGCTGGGCGACGGCGGCCCTGGACAGCCCGGTGGCGGTGGCCAGTTGGCTGCGCCGGGTGGCGCCGCCCGCCACCAGTGCGGCCAGCTCGCTGAGCGCGGTCAACTGCCGGTCCTGCCGGTCGCCTGCCGTCGCCACGGGCACCCCGCCCCTTCTGTCCTCTTCGTCCTGACATCGTCCGTGACGTCGCCGTGAGCACTCGCCAACGGTCGCGACCAGTGGTGAGCCGCCGTCAACGGACCCCCCCCCCGCCGTGCACCGCAGTGGTCGCGGCCTGATCGTCATGAGCCGCGAGCCACGAACCGCGAACCGCGAGCCATGAGCCTGCCATGAGCCCGCTGTGCGCGGTCGTGCGCCCGGTCCGGCTCTGCGATCCACCCCGCTATTTATGACAGAAGTTAGCGTAAATCTTGCCATTGTCAACCGAATGCCCGCTGGCTAGCGTTTCATGCGGACCGAAAGGGAGGGCAGTTGTGACCCAGACAGCGACGTCGCTGCGTACCGGCATCGCCGGTACCGGCATGATCGGGCGCGTCCATCTGGACGCGGTACGCCGCGCCGGCGCGCCTGTCGCCGGGATCAGCGCCTCGTCTCCGGCGCGCGCCAAGGAGGCCGCGGCCGCGCTCGGCGTGGCCCAGGCCTTCGACTCCTCCGAGGAGCTGGTCACCAGTGACGAGGTGGACGTCGTGCACATCTGCACACCGAACGAGTCGCACGCGCGGCTGGCCGAACTCGCGCTGCGGGCCGGCAAGCACGTGGTGTGCGAGAAGCCGCTGACCACCTCGGCGGACACCGCGGACGCGCTGGCCCGGCTGGCCGCGGACAGCGGCCTGGTCGCGGCGGTCCCCTTCGTCTACCGCTACCACCCGATGGCGGCCGAGGCCCGGGCCCGGGTCGCCGACGGCCGGGCCGGCGAGGTCCGGCTGGTGCACGGCCACTACCTGCAGGACTGGCTGTCCGAGCCGGGCGACACCAACTGGCGGGTGGACGCCGCGGCCGGCGGCCCGTCGCGGGCGTTCGCCGACATCGGCTCGCACTGGTGCGACCTGGTCGAGTGGGTGACCGGTCACCGGATCGCCGAGGTGACGGCGCTCACCAGCACACTCCCGCGGGACGGCGGCGTGCCGGACACCGAGGACGTGGTGCACCTGCTGCTGCGCACCGACCGCGGCGCGACCGGCACGCTGACCGTCTCCCAGGTCTCCCCCGGCCGCAAGAACCGGCTCTGGTTCGAGGTGGACGGGGCACGTACCTCGCTGGCCTTCGACCAGGAGAACCCGGAGTCGCTGTTCGTCGGCTCCCGCGGGGAGAACGCGGCCGTGCTGCGCGACCCGGGGCTGCTCTCCCCCGACGCGGCCCGGCTGTCGGTGGTGCCGGGCGGTCACCCCATGGGCTATCTCGACTGTTTCGCCGCTTTTGTCCGCGATGTGCACGCGGCGATCCGCGACGGCGCGGCGGCCGTACTCCGTCATCCCACGTTCGACGACGCCGCCCGCATGGTGCGCCTCACCGAGGCCGTCCTGACGTCCGCGGCGGACCGGTCCTGGAAAGAGGTCTCCTGAGATGAAGCTCGGCTTCCTGACCGCCTGCCTGCCGCAGCTCCCGCTGGAGGAGATCGCCGCGTGGGCCGCGGGTCACGGCTACGAGGCACTGGAGGTGGCGACCTGGCCGGCCACCGGCTCCCGGGACTTCGAGGCCAGCCACCTGGACGTGGCCGCCTTCGACGAGCGGGCCGCCGACGCAACCCGCGCCCTGTTCGACAAGCACGGCCTGACCCTGTCGTCGCTGGCGTACTACGAGAACAACCTGCACCCCGACGTCGCCCGCCGGGCCGAAACAGCCGCCCACGTACGGGCCAACGTGGACGCGGCGGCGCTGCTGGGCGTGGAGACCGTAGGCACCTTCATCGGCCGCCACCCGGGGCTGAGCGTAAGTGAGAACCTGGCGCTGGCGGAACGCGAACTGCCCGCGCTGGTGGAGTACGCCGGTGAGCGCGGCGTGAAGATCATCATCGAGAACTGCGTGATGGAGGGGTGGCACCCGGACGGCTACCCGGGCAACCTCGCCTACTCCCCCGAGCTGTGGGAGTGGATGTTCGACCTCGGCTTCTACCTCAACTACGACCCCTCGCACCTGCTGTGGCTCGGCATCGACCCGGTGACGGCGCTCAAGCCGTACATCGACCGCATCCCGCACGCCCAGGCCAAGGACGCCCAGCTCGACCCGCGGGCCCGGGACCGCTACGGCTTCTTCGGCCGCAGCGTGGCCCGTACCGACGGCTGGGACAGCGGCTGGTGGCGCTACCGGGTGCCGGGGCTGGGCGACGTGGACTGGCGCCGGATCGTCGACACCCTCTACGAGGGCGGCTTCACCGGGGTGCTGTCCGTGGAGCACGAGGACCCGGTGTGGAGCGGGGACGTGCACCGGGTCACCCAGGGGCTGAAGATCGCCCACCGCACGCTGAGCCCGCTGATCGTCGGCTGAGCACCACTGACCGCCGGCACCCGCTGATCGTCGGCTGAGCACCGACCGTTCCAGGATCAGGACCCGCACCAGAACCAGGAATTCCAGGAGGCACCGCTTCGATGGCCACACCCTTGAGCATTCAGCTCTACACCCTCCGGGATGAGCTCGCCGCCGACCGCGACGGCACCCTGACCCGGCTCGCCGAGATCGGCTACCGCTCGGTCGAGACGTACGACCCGACGGCCGACCCGGCCGGCTTCCGCAAGCTCGCCGACGACCTGGGCATCTCGGTGACCAGCACGCACGCCTACGCCCTGTTCAGCAAGGAGGCCGGCGAGGTCTTCGACGCGGTCGCGGCCGTCGGCACCGACCTCGCCATCATCCCCGGCGGCATCGAGCACGAGGAGTTCACCACCCTCGACGGCCTGCGGCGCACCGCCGACCTGCTCAACGGCTTCGCCGAGCAGGCCGCCTCCCGCGGCATCAGGATCGGCTACCACAACCACTGGTGGGAGCTCGAGCCGCGGTTCGAGGACCGTACGGCGCTGGAGGTGCTGACCGACCTGCTCGCGCCGGAGGTCTTCCTGGAGGTCGACACCTACTGGGCGCAGGTGGGCGGCGCACACGTGCCGGACCTGCTGCGCACCCTGGGCGACCGGGTACTGGCGCTGCACGTCAAGGACGGACCGGGCGTCAAGGGCGAGGCGCACACCGCGGTCGGCCAGGGCGTCATCGACGTGCCGTCGATCCTGGCGGCCGCGCCGGACGCGGTGCGCATCGTGGAACTGGACTCCTGCGACACCGACATCTTCGAGGCCGTCGCCGCCAGCCGCGCCTACCTGACCGAGTTGGAGGGCCGATGAGCGCGGCCGCCCGGCCGGTGGGGGTGGGGCCGGTGGGGGTGGCGCTGGTCGGCGCCGGGGTGATCAGCGACCAGTACCTGACCGCGCTCACCGCCTTCCCCGACGTGCAGGTGCTCGGCGTGGCCGACCTGGACGTCGAACGGGCCCGCACGCAGGCGTCGGCGTACGGCATACCGGTCGCCGGCGACGTGGAATCGGTGCTCGCGGTCCCCGAGGTCGAGATCGTCGTCAACCTGACCATACCGGCGGCGCACGCCGAGGTTGCCACGGCGGCGCTGCGGGCCGGCAAGCACGTCTACGGCGAGAAGCCGCTGGCGCTGGCGCCCTCGGACGGGGCGAAGATCCTGGCGGAGGCGCAGTCGCGGGGCCTGCGCGTCGGCAGCGCACCGGACACGTTCCTCGGCGCGGGACTCCAGTCGGCGGCGCGGGCGGTGCGGGCGGGCCTGATCGGCGAGCCGGTCAGCGCCACCGCCGTCACCCAGGGCCCGGGCCCGGAGAGCTGGCACCCGAGCCCGGAGTTCCTCTTCCAGTACGGTGCCGGGCCGCTGTTCGACATCGGTCCGTACTACCTGACCGCTCTGGTGGCGCTGTTCGGGCCGGTGGCCCGGGTGGCGGCGACCGCCCGGCAGGCGCGGGCGCAGCGGGTGATCGGCTCCGGGCCCAAGGCCGGCACCGCCTTCGCGGTGGAGGTGCCCACCCATGTGCACGCCCTGCTGGACTTCGCCGGCGGGCCCAGCGCCTCGGCGACCTTCAGCTTCGACTCCTCGGTGCCGCGCCGGATGATCGAGATCACCGGTACGGAGGGCACGCTGTCGCTGCCGGACCCGAACACCTTCGACGGGCCGCTGCGGATACAGGAGTTCGGCGCCGAGGACTGGCGGGAGCTGCCGGTCACCGGGACCACCGCGGGCCGCGGCATCGGCGTGCTCGACATGGCCCGGGCGATCCGCGGCGGCGCCGCGCACCGCGCCTCCGGCGAACTCGCCCAGCACGTACTGGAGTTGATGGCCTCGGTCGCCGACTCGGCGCAGCGGCACGGCTTCGTCGGCCTGGAGTCGGCGGCGCCGCGCGCGGAGGTCCTGCCCGAGGGGTGGGACCCGAAGGCGGCGACGCTGAGCTGAGCCAGGCCCGCACGGCCCGACCCGGCTCGAGTCGAGCCCTCTTGACCCGGTCCTCGGCGGTCCCCACGACCGCCGCGGACCCGGCCGCCGGCACCCGGATCCGGCGGCCGTCACGACCGTCCGGCGGCCTCACCGGCCGCCGGGCAACCGGCCGACCATGTGCCGTGGGGGCGCGTGGTCGACCGACCGCCGGCATCCTGGGCCGGCGGTCGTCCGGACCGGCGGTGGACCGGCCGGGCGCCGCACCCTGACCGGCGCCCCGGCCGGAGGCGCGGCTGCGCGGCCGCCGCCACCGCCGTTCTCCGGTCGCCGGGCTGCCGGTTCCGGCGGCCGGGCCGTCCGGCCGGCCTGCCCGTGGGGGGACGGGTCGGCCGGACGTGCCTGTTTTCTATTGACGTGCCCATGCCCTCGCGCCACCCTCCGTACCAGCACCCGGCACGACCGCTTCCCCCGTGCCGTCCGAGAACGCCGACGAAGCCGTCCCGGAACGGAGTCCCTCTGGTGTTGACGTACGCACAGCACTTCACCCGCCGCAGGCGCGGCCGCACCGTCCTGCTCGGTGCGCTCCTGCTCCTCCTGCCGCTCCTGGTCACCACCACCCGCGGCGCGCCGGCGGCTCGGGCCGCCACGGGCTGCGTGTCCACCACCGACTGCCTGTCGAAGATGACGCTGGCCGAGAAGGCCGGCCAGATGACCCAAGTGGCCAACACCTACCTCACCAACAAGCAGGACATCGCCACCTACGGCCTCGGCTCGGTGCTCGGCGGCGGGGGCGGCGGCCCCAGCGGCGCGGGCGGGACCGCCACGCAGTGGGCCGACATGGTGGACGGCTTCCAGAGCTACGCGCTGGGGAGCCGGCTGGGCATTCCGCTGCTGTACGGCGTGGACGCCGTGCACGGCAACAACAACGTGCAAGGCGCCACCTTGTTCCCGCACCACATCGGGATGGGGGCGAGCCGGGACGCCGGCCTGGTCCAGCGCGTGGAGGACATCACGCGGCAGGAGGTGCTGGGCACGGGTATCCGCTGGTCGTTCGCGCCGTGCGTGTGCGTGGTCCGCGACGACCGCTGGGGCCGGACGTACGAGAGCTACGGTGAGGACCCGTCCGTGGTCTCGCCGCTGGCGGCAGCCGCCGTCCAGGGTTTCCAGGGCAGCTCGCCGGGGCCGACCTCGGTACTGGCCACCGCGAAGCACTACCTGGGCGACGGCGGCACCACCTACGGCACCGGCAGCAGCGGCTACCTGATCGACCAGGGCGACACCCGGCTGAGCGAGGCGGACCTGCGGGCCGTCCATCTGCCGCCGTACCAGTCGGCGATCAGCGCCGGGGTGGGCTCGGTGATGGTGTCGTACAGCAGTTGGAACGGGCAGAAGATGCACGGCGACAAGTACCTGATCACCGACGTGCTCAAGGGCGAACTGGGCTTCAAGGGCTTCGTCGTCAGCGACTGGGCCGGCGTCAAGCAACTCCCGGACAGCACCTACCCGGCCCAGGTGGCGGACGCGGTGAACGCCGGCCTGGACATGATCATGGTGCCGGACGACTACGTCGGCACCATCAACGCGATCGTGAACGGGGTGAACAGCGGCGCCATCCCGCTCTCCCGGGTCGACGACGCCGTCACACGCATCCTCGACGCCAAGTTCGCGCTGGGTCTGTTCGACCACCCGTACAGCGACCGCAGTTACACCGCCCAGGTCGGCTCCGCCGCCCACCGGGACGTGGCCCGGCAGGCGGTGCGCGAATCGCTGACCCTGCTGAAGAACGACGGCGGCGCCCTGCCGCTGCCGAGGACCGGCAGCTACTCGATCGTGGTGGGCGGCAAGTCCGCGGACGACCTGGGCAACCAGACCGGCGGCTGGTCTATCTCCTGGCAGGGGTCCAGCGGCACGCACACCACGGGCACCACGTTCTGGCAGGCGTTGCAGCAGGCGACCGCGGGAACGGGCATCACCGTCCAGAACGTCGGCACCCGCACCAAGGGCCGCTACTCCGCGGACGTCGGCATCTGGGTCGGCGGCGAGACGCCGTACGCCGAGGGGCAGGGCGACTCGTCCACCCTCGCCTTCGGCAGCGACAACTCCAGCCAGCTCGGCGACATCTGCTCGCGGGTGAAGACCTGCATCGCGATCCTCTACTCGGGCCGACCGGTGATCATCGGCGACCAGCTCCCCAAGGCGCAGGCGTTCGTCGCCGCCTGGCTGCCGGGGACCGAGGGCGAGGGCATCACCGACGTGCTCTTCGGCGCGGGCTTCACCGGAAAGCTGCCGGTGAGCTGGCCGAAGGCGGTGACCGACGAGCCGATCAACAGCGGGGACGGCAAGACCCCGCTCTTCCCGCTCGGTTACGGGATCACGCCGTACTGATCCGCCGGTGCCCGCCGGGACGGCGTGCGGTCCCGGCGGGCAGCGTCGGTCAACGCGGCAGGGCCAGGCGCTCCCGAGCCAGGCGGGCCGTCTCCGACGGGGTGCGGCCGACCCGGACGCCCGCGGCCTCCAGTGCCTCCTTCTTGGCCTGGGCGGTGCCGGTGGGGGCACCTCCGGCGAAGCCAGGGGGAGAGCCGGAGACGATGGCGCCGGCGTGGCCCATGGTCTTGCCCTCGGGCGCGGTGAAGCCCGCCACGTAGCCGACGACCGGCTTCGTGACGTTCTCCGCGATGAAGGCCGCGGCCCGCTCCTCGGCGTCGCCGCCGATCTCGCCGATCATCACGATCAGGTCGGTGTCGGGGTCGGCCTCGAATGCCGCCAGCGCGTCGATGTGCGTGGTCCCGATCACCGGGTCACCGCCGATGCCCACGGCGGTGGAGAAGCCGATGTCCCGCAGCTCATACATGAGCTGGTACGTGAGGGTGCCGGACTTCGAGACCAGGCCGATGCGGCCGGCCGAGGTGATGTCGGCCGGGATGATGCCCGCGTTCGACTGTCCGGGGCTGATCAGGCCCGGACAGTTCGGGCCGACGATGCGGACGCCGGCCGCCTCGGCGCGGGCGCGGAAGGCGACGGTGTCGTGGACGGGCACGCCCTCGGTGATGACCACGACCAGGGGCACACCCGCGGCCACGGCCTCCTCCACCGCGTCCTTGACGAAAGCCGGCGGCACGAAGACGACGCTGACGTCGGCGCCGGTGGCGGCCACGGCCTCCTTGACACCGCCGTGGACGGGCACCTCGGCGCCGGGGAAGGAGACGACCGTGCCCGCCTTGCGCGGGTTGACGCCGGCGACCACGGCGGCGCCGGCGGCGAGCATGCGGCGGGTGTGCTTCATGCCCTCGGTGCCGGTCATGCCCTGGACGAGGATGCGGCTGTCCCGGTTGAGGAAGATCGACATGTCAGTGCCCTCCGCTCACGGTGGTGGCCAGTTCGGCGGCGCGCGCGGCGGCGCCGTCCATGGTGTCGAGCCGGGTGACCAGCGGGTGGGCCGCCCGGTCGAGGATCGCCCGGCCGGCTTCGGCGTTGTTGCCGTCGAGGCGGACGACCAGCGGCTTGCTGACCTCCTCGCCCTTGGACTTCAGCAGCTCCAGGGCCCGTACGATGCCGTCGGCCACCGCGTCGCAGGCGGTGATGCCGCCGAAGACGTTGACGAACACCGAGCGGACATCGCGGTCGCCGAGGACGATCTCCAGGCCGTCGGCCATCACCTGGGCCGAGGCGCCGCCGCCGATGTCGAGGAAGTTCGCGGGGGCCGCGCCGCACCGGGCGACCACGTCCAGAGTGGACATCACCAGGCCCGCGCCGTTGCCGATCACGCCCACGCTGCCGTCCAGCTTCACGTAGTTCAGGCCCTTGGCGCGGGCGGCGGTCTCCAGCGCGTCAGCCCCCGCGCCGGTGCCGGTGCCGGTGCCGGGCGCGGCGTACTGTGCGTGCCCGGGGTGCAGGAAGGCCGCGTTGTCGTCGAGGGTGACCTTGCCGTCCAGGGCGAGGATCGCGCCGCCGGTGGTGCGCACCAGCGGATTGACCTCGACCAGCAGGGCGTCCTCGGCGGCGAACAGCCGCCACAGCGCCATCAGGACGGGCACGGTGGCGTCCGGCAGCCCGCCGGCCGCGGCGATCTCGCGGGCCTTGGCCTCGGTGACGCCCTCCTCGGCGTCGACCGGTATCCGGGCCAGGGCGTGCGGGCGGGTGGCGGCCACCTCCTCGATGTCCATGCCGCCCTCGGCCGAGGCCATGGCCAGGAAGCCGCGGTTGGCGCGGTCCAGCAGGTAGGAGACGTAGAACTCGGCCTGGATGTCGGCCGGCCGGGCCAGCAGTACCCGGTGGACGCGGTGCCCCTTGATGGTCGTGCCGAGGATCGCGGCGGCGTGCCGCTGCGCCTCGTCGGCGGTGCGGGCGATCCGTACGCCGCCGGCCTTGCCCCGGCCGCCGGTCTTGACCTGCGCCTTGACCACGGCGGCGCCGCCGAGCCCGAGGGCGGCGGTGCGCGCGGCGGCCGGGTCGTCGGCAACTCGGGCCGGTGGGACGGGCACTGCGTGGCGGGCGAAGAGTTCATGTGCCTGGTACTCGAAGAGGTCCATCGTCAACACGCCTTCCGGTGAAACGGGTTCGACGGGAATCCGGTGCATGCCCCTGGACATCGGCCTACTGATGCGGGATAACCATCTGCATACAGTATTCGTGTCCTGTATGCAATGTACAGAAGCGCGTACAGCTACTGGAGCGAAGGGACTGAACTCCCCATGCCAGACGGCACTTCCGGCACTTCCGGCACCCGGAGCAGCGGCACCGCCGACGCCTCACCAGCCGCGCAGGGCGGCTCCCCGGGGCTGATCTCGGGCGGCCACCTGGTCGCCAAGGCCCTGAAGGCGGAGGGCGTCGACGTCATCTACACCCTCTGCGGGGGCCACATCATCGACATCTACGACGGCTGCGTCGACGAGGGCATCCAAGTCGTCGACGTCCGTCACGAACAGGTGGCCGCGCACGCCGCCGACGGCCGGGCGCGGCTGACCGGCCGGCCCGGGGTGGCCGTGGTCACCGCGGGCCCGGGCACCACCGACGCCGTCACCGGCGTCGCCAACGCCTTCCGGGCCGAGAGCCCGATGCTGCTGATCGGCGGTCAAGGGGCGCTCAGCCAGCACAAGATGGGCTCGCTTCAGGACCTGCCGCACGTGGACATGATGACGCCGATCACCAAGTTCGCGGCGACCGTCCCGCACACCGGCCGGGTGGCCGACATGGTCTCGATGGCCTTCCGCGAGTGCTACCACGGCGCTCCGGGGCCGTCGTTCCTGGAGGTCCCGCGGGACGTGCTGGACGCCAAGGTCCCGCTGGAGTCCGCCCGGATTCCCGCGGTCGGCCACTACCGGGCCTCCACCCGCGGCGCGGGCGACCCGGACGACGTCGAGAAGCTGGCCGACCTGCTCGTGCACGCCGAGCGGCCGGCGATCCTGCTGGGCAGCCAGGTGTGGACCACCCGCGCCACCGACGCGGCCGTCGCCCTGGTGCGGTCGCTGAACGTACCGGCGTACATGAACGGCGCCGGCCGCGGCACCCTGCCGCCCGGCGACCCGCACCACTTCCAGCTCTCGCGCCGGCACGCGTTCGCCGGGGCCGACCTGATCGTCGTCGTCGGCACCCCCTTCGACTTCCGGATGGGGTACGGGCGGCGGCTGTCACAAGCGGCGACCGTGGTGCAGATCGACCTGGACTACCGCACCGTCGGCCGCAACCGCGACATCGACCTCGGTCTGGTCGGCGACCCGGGCCGGATCCTGGCCGCGGTCACCGAGGCGGCCTCGGGGCGGATCAACGGGGGCGCGGCCCGGCGCAAGGAATGGCTGGACGAATTGCGCGCGGTCGAGGCCCGGGCGCTGGAGAAGCGGCTGCCGCAACTGCGCTCCGACTCCTCCCCCATCCACCCCTACCGGCTGGTCAGCGAGATCAACGACTTCCTCACCGAGGACTCGATCTACATCGGCGACGGCGGCGACATCGTCACCTTCTCCGGGCAGGTGGTGCAGCCCAAGTCGCCCGGCCACTGGATGGACCCCGGCCCGCTGGGCACCCTCGGCGTCGGCGTGCCGTTCGTGCTGGCCGCCAAGCAGGCCCGGCCGGACAAGGAGGTCGTCGCCCTGTTCGGGGACGGCGCCTTCAGCCTGACCGGCTGGGACTTCGAGACCCTGGTCCGCTACGACCTGCCGTTCGTCGGCATCGTCGGCAACAACTCCTCGATGAACCAGATCCGTTACGGCCAGGCCCAGAAGTACGGGCCGGCGCGCGAGCGGGTCGGCAACACCCTCGGCGACGTGCACTACGACAAGTTCGCCCAGATGCTGGGCGGTTACGGCGAGGAGGTGCGCGACCCGGCCGACATCGGCCCGGCGCTGCGCCGCGCCCGCGAGTCCGGCAAGCCGTCGCTGATCAACGTCTGGGTCGACCCGGACGCGTACGCCCCCGGAACCATGAATCAGACCATGTACAAGTGAGGAGGCGCTGCCATGGCACCGACGGCGGCCACCGCGCTCGAGGGCATTCGCGTCCTCGACATGACCCACGTCCAGTCCGGGCCCTCGGCCACCCAGATCCTCGCCTGGCTGGGCGCCGACGTCCTCAAACTCGAGGCGCCCACCGGCGACATCACCCGTAAGCAGCTGCGCGACCTGCCCGACGCGGACAGCCTGTACTTCACGATGCTCAACGGCAACAAGCGCAGCATCACCCTCAACACCAAGACCGAGCGCGGCAAGGAGCTGCTGACCGAGCTGATCCGCCGCTCCGACGTGCTGGTGGAGAACTTCGGCCCCGGCGCGGTGGACCGGATGGGCTTTCCCTGGGAGCGCATCCACGAGATCAACCCCGCGCTGGTCTACGCCTCCATCAAGGGCTTCGGCGAGGGCCCGTACACCCGCTTCAAGGCGTACGAAGTGGTCGCGCAGGCGATGGGCGGCTCGATGGCCACCACCGGCTTCGAGGACGGGCCGCCGCTGGCCACCGGCGCGCAGATAGGCGACTCGGGCACCGGGATGCACCTGGTGGCCGCGGTGCTGGCGGCGCTGCTCCAGCGCACCCGCACGGGGCGCGGCCAGCGGGTCAACGTCGCCATGCAGCACGCGGTGCTCAACCTGTGCCGGGTCAAGCTGCGCGACCAGCAGCGGCTGGCGCACGGACCGCTCGCGGAGTACCCGAACGAGGACTTCGGCGACGAGGTGCCGCGGTCGGGCAACGCCTCCGGCGGCGGCCAGCCCGGCTGGGCGGTGCGCTGCGCGCCCGGCGGCCCCAACGACTACGTGTACGTGATCGTGCAACCGGTCGGCTGGGCCCCGCTGACCACCCTGATCGGCCGCCCGGAACTGGCCGCCGACCCGGACTGGGCCACGCCCGAGGCGCGGCTGCCCAAGCTCGGCAAGATGTTCCAGCTGATCGAGGAGTGGACCGGCACGCTGCCCAAGTGGCAGGTGCTCCAGGCGCTGAACGCGCACGACATCCCCTGCGGTCCGATCCTGTCGACCAGGGAGATCATCGAGGACGACAGCCTGCGGGCCAACGGCATCGTCGTCGAGGTCGAGCACCCGCAGCGCGGCGCGTACGTCACCGTGGGCAGCCCGCTGAAGCTGTCCGACTCCTCGGTGCCCGTCACCCGCTCGCCACTGCTCGGCGAGCACAACGAGGAGGTCTACGTGACCGAACTGGGCCTGGCCGCCGACGAACTGGCGGGCCTGCGGACGGCGGGGGTGATCTGAGCGATGGAGCCCGACAGGGCCGCCGTGGCGGCCGTGCTGGACCAGGTGCGGGCCGGCGGGCGCACCGCGCTGACCGCGCCGGAGGGCAAGCGGATCGCCGACGCGTACGGCATCGCCACCCCGGCCGAGGGGCTGGCCGCCGACGTGGACGAGGCGGTCGCGCTGGCCGACCGGATCGGCGGCGAGGTGGTGCTCAAGGTCGTCTCGCCGGACATCCTGCACAAGTCCGAGGCCGGCGGGGTGGTGACGGGCCTGCGCACCGCGGCGCAGGTACGGGCCGCCTTCCACCGGATCTGCGAGAACGCCAGGGCGTACGCGCCGCAGGCCCGGATCGAGGGCATCCAGGTGCAGCAGATGCTGCCGCCGGGCCAGGAGGTCATCGTCGGCGCGGTCACCGACCCGACGTTCGGCAAGGTGGTGGCCTTCGGGCTCGGCGGGGTGCTGGTCGAGGTGATCCGGGACGTGACCTTCCGGCTGGCGCCGGTCACCGCCGACGAGGCGCTGGCCATGCTGGACTCCGTCAAGGCCGCAGAGGTGCTGCGCGGGGTGCGCGGCGCCCCGCCGGTGGACCGGTGGGCGCTGGCCGAGCAACTGCGCCGGGTCTCCCGGCTGGTGTCGGACTTCCCCGAGATCGCCGAGGTCGACCTCAACCCGGTGATCGCCACCCCCGAGGGGGCGGTGGCCGCCGACATCCGGGTCATCCTCGACGACCACCAGCCGCCCCCGCGCCCGCGGTTCACCCGCGAGGAGATCCTGGCCTCGATGGACCGGCTGATGAAGCCGCGCTCCGTCGCGGTGATCGGCGCCTCCAACGAGGACGGCAAGATCGGCAACTCGGTGATGAAGAACCTGGTGAACGGGGGCTTCGCCGGCGACATCCTGCCGGTCAACCCGAAGGCCGACGACATCCTGGGCCGCAAGGCGTACCGCAGCGTGCTGGACGTGCCCGGCGAGGTGGACGTGGCGGTCTTCGCCATCCCGGCCCGGCTCGTGGCGCGGGCGCTGCGCGAGGTCGGCCGCAAGGGCATCCCCAACGCGGTGCTGATCCCCTCCGGGTTCGCCGAGACCGGCGAGCAGGCACTGCAGGACGAGGTCACCGCGATCGCCCGCGAGTACGGCATCCGGCTGCTGGGGCCGAACATCTACGGCTACTACTCGACCTGGCAGGACCTGTGCGCCACCTTCTGCACGCCCTACGACGTCAAGGGCGGCGTGGCCCTGACCTCGCAGAGCGGCGGCATCGGCATGGCCATCCTCGGCTTCGCCCGCACCACCGGCACCGGCGTGTCGGCGATCGTGGGCCTGGGCAACAAGTCCGACCTGGACGAGGACGACCTGCTGACGTACTTCGGCGAGGACCCGCACACCGAGTGCGTGGCCATGCACCTGGAGGACCTCAAGGACGGCCGGGCGTTCGTGGCCGCCGCGCGGGCCACCGTGCCGAAGAAGCCGGTGGTGGTGCTCAAGGCCGGCCGGACCTCGGCCGGGGCGCGGGCGGCCGGCTCGCACACCGGCGCGCTGGCCGGCGACGACAAGGTGTACGACGACATCCTGCGGCAGGCCGGCGTGATCCGGGCGCCGGGGCTGCGGGACATGCTGGAGTACGCCCGGGCGCTGCCGGTGCTGCCCACCCCCAAGGGCGACAACGTGGTGATCATCACCGGCGCCGGCGGTTCGGGGGTGCTGCTGTCGGACGCCTGCGCCGACAACGGGCTGGACCTGATGGAGATCCCGCCGGACCTGGACGCGGCGTTCCGGGCGTTCATCCCGCCGTTCGGCGCGGCCGGCAACCCGATCGACATCACCGGCGGCGAGCCCCCGGCCACGTACGAGGCCACGATCCGGCTCGGGCTGGAGGACCCGCGGATCCACGCCCTCGTCCTGGGCTACTGGCACACCATCGTCACCCCGCCGATGGTGTTCGCCGAAGTCACCGCGCGGGTGGTCGCGCAGGCCCGGGCCAAGGGCATCGAGAAGCCGGTGGTGGCCTCGCTGGCCGGGGACACCGAGGTGGAGGCGGCCGCGGCTTATCTGTTCGACCACGGTGTCGTGGCCTATCCCTACACCACCGAGGCGCCGGTGGCGGCGCTGGGCGCCAAGTACCGGTGGGCCCGGGCCGCGGGACTGCTGCCCACGCCTTCGGCGCACTGACGCACGGGGACCGACCCACTGACCCACGCAGCACGGACGCACTGAGCACTGAGCACTGAGCACTGAGCACTGACGCACCGAACTCACTGACGCACAGGTGACGACGGGCCCGGCCGCGAGCCGCGCGGCCGGGCCCGCCCCGAAAGCCAACGAGAGAAGTCTCCAGGGGGCGCTGGCAGGTTCTCTTCGCGCAAGGGGAGTGAGATGACAACGACGTCGGCCTCGACATCGGCACCGTACCGGGAAATACGTGACAGCAATGGCCGGGTGTACCGGGTGGGCGAGAGCCCGCAGGACATCCTCGGCGGCCCGCGCAGCCTGATGATCTGGCTGCCGTGGGCCGCGATGTTCGGCATCAGCGTCGCCGAATACGCCTACGGATCGGCCGAGGACACCCTCTCCTCGGTGCACCACTGGACGAGCACCAACACCTTCTGGCTGCTGGGCATCTGGACGGTCTTCCAGGCCGGGGTGTCCTTCCCGACCGGGCGGCTGCGGGAGAAGGGACTGCTCAGCCCGCGCCGGGCCACCCTGATCGGCGCCGTGCTGGCCGGCCTCGGCTTCGTCGCCCTCAGCCACGCACCCGACCTGGCCGTGGCGATCGGCGGGTTCGGCGTCCTCGGCGGCGCGGGCGCGGGCATGGTCTACTCGTCCTGCATCAACATCGTCGGCAAGTGGTACCCGGAGAAGAAGGGCGGCACGACCGGGTTCGTCAACGGCGGCTTCGCGTACGGGTCGGTGCCGCTGATCTTCGTCTTCACGTACTGGTTCGACGAGGGCGACTACCACCGGGTGCTGGACCTGGTGGGCGTGTACGTGCTGATCGTCGTCGCCGTCTGCGGAATGTTCTTCAAGGACCCGCCGAAGAACTGGTGGCCGGCCCAGGTGGACCCGCTGGCGTACACCCGGAACCGGGCGAGCAACTCGTCCCTGCGCAAGAACCCGCCCGCGGTACGGCAGTTCGAGCCCATGGAGGCGATCAGGACCGGGATGCTGCCGCTGATGTGGCTGTGCCTAGTGCTGATCGCGGGGGTGTCGATCTTCGGCATCGCCTTCCAGGTGCCGTTCGCCAAGAAGGAGGGCTTCGGGCCGCTGGTGGCCGCCTCGTCCGCCGGTGTGCTGAGCCTGGTCAACGGCACCGGGCGGGCCGCGGTGGGCTGGGTGTCGGACCGGCTGGGCCGCAAGCAGTCGCTGATCGGCGTGCTGGTGATCGAGGGGCTGGCCCAGTTCGGGGTGCTGTGGTCGGGGGACGCGGGCAACGAGCCGCTGTTCCTGGCCTTCGCCTTCCTGTCCGGCTTCGGCGGCGGCGCGTTCTTCCCGATGTTCGCGGCGCTGGTGCCGGACTACTTCGGGGAGAACAACAACGCCTCCAACTACGGCCTGGTCTACAGCGCCAAACTGGTCAGCGGGCTGGCCGGCAGCGGTCTTGGCAGCATGGTGGTGGCCGCCTGGGGCTACCACGGGGCCTACCTGATGGCCGGCGCCGCGGGGCTGCTGTCGGCCGCGCTGGCCCTGCTGCTGCGGCAGCCCGGCCGGACACCGCTGCGCCGGATCCGGCCCAACCCGCGGCCGATCAGCCGCGAGATGACGTGACGGACGCGGCCGGCCGGACACCGGCCGGCCGCCGGAATGCCCGGGCCGGTGCGGCGGCTCGGCGGCGGGCCGCGGTCACCGGCTCCCAGTCACTGTCGGCCCCGGTCACTCGCCTTCGGTACGGTCGGCGCGCTCGTGGTAGGAGGCGCGGGTGTGCTCGGTGTGGGCGCGCATGATGCGGGAGGCGGCGGCCTCGTCGCGGGCGGCGATGGCGTCGATCAGCTCACGGTGCTCGCGCCAGGACTGCATGCCACGGACCCGGGCGACCGGCGTGTAGTACCAGCGGACGCGCTGGTCGACCTGGGCGGCGAGTTCGGCCAGCACCGCGTTGCCGGCCAGGGACATCACCTCGGCGTGGAAGGCCGCGTTGGCGGCGACCACCGCGTCCACCTCGTCGGCGCGCACCGCGTCCTCGCCCTTGGCGCACAGCTCCCCCAGCCGCTCCAGGCCCTCGGTGGTCGCGTGGGCGGCGGCCAGCCGGGCGGCCTCGGTCTCCAGCAGGGCGCGCACCACCAGGAGTTGGTCGGCCTCGTCCTCGGTGGGCTCGTGCACGAAGGCGCCCTGCGCGGGGCGCAGGTCCACCCAGCCCTCGGTGTTCAGCCGTTGCAGCGCCTCGCGGACCGGCTGCCGGGACACGCCGAGCAGGCCGGCGAGTTCGGTCTCCACCAAGTGCTGGCCGGGGCGCAGCGCACGGGACGTGATGAGTTCGAGCAGCGCCTCGTAGACCCGTTCGCGCAGCGGCCCCGGGCGCTCCAGCTTCGGCACCGCGCCGTGCGGCAATCCGGTGGACAGCATCCGCGTCCCCCTCTTCCTGGTCTTCCCGGCTCCCGCCCGCCGGGCCGGCACGGGCCCGGCCGATTGGTTTTCGTCTACAGTCTACCGAGTACAGCCAGTTGGCACAGCGGAACCACAGGTGACGCTCTTCACACCCCGCCGCCCGACCCTACGGCCGCACGCACCGCCCAACAGCCCCGGAAAAGCCGGGAATCGGGGCCGCGCAGACACCTTGCCCCCTCAAAAAGAATACTGTAGACAATATTTTGTCGACTGCAAGTGCAACTGCCGCTCCCCCGACCGGATCGGAGCCCCCTGGTGAAAGTCGCTGTTGTCGGCGCCGGAGCCATCGGCGCCTATGTCGGAGCCGCCCTGCACCGGGCCGGCGCGCAGGTCCATCTCATCGCCCGCGGCGCCCACTTGGCCGCCCTGCGGGAGCACGGCGTACAAGTCCTGAGCCCGCGCGGCGACTTCACGGCGCACCCGCGGGCCACCGACGACCCGCACGAGATCGGACCCGTCGACTACGTGTTCCTCGGGCTCAAGGCGAACGCGTACGCCGCCAGCGGCCCGTTGGTCCACCCACTGCTGCACGAGCGCACCGCGCTGATCGCCGCCCAGAACGGCATCCCCTGGTGGTACTTCCACGGACTGCCCGGCGAGCACACCGGGCGCCGGCTGGAGAGCGTGGACCCCGGCGGCGCCGTGTCCGCCACGCTGCCGCCGGAGCGCGCCATCGGGTGCGTGGTCTACGCGGCCACCGAGGTCGCCGCGCCCGGCGTCATCCGGCACCTGGAGGGCACCCGGTTCTCCATCGGCGAGCCCGACGGCACCCTGTCCCCGCGCTGCCTGGAGTTCAGCCGGGCCATGGTGGCCGGCGGCCTCAAGTGCCCGGTGGAACAGGATCTGCGCAACGACATCTGGATCAAGCTGCTCGGCAACATCTCGTTCAACCCGATCAGCGCGCTGGCCCGGGCCACCATGGCCGAGATCTGCGGCCACCCCGACGCCCGCGAGCTGGTCGCCGCGATGATGCGGGAGACCCTGGAGGTCGCGGCCCGGCTGGGCAGCCGGCCGGAGATCTCCGTCGAGCGGCGGCTGGCCGGCGCCGAGCGGGTCGGCCACCACAAGACCTCCACCCTCCAGGACCTGGAGCGCGGCCGGCCGCTGGAACTGGACGTGCTGCTGGCCGCCGTGGTCGAACTGGCCGACCTCACCGGGACGCCGGTGCCCACCCTGCGCACCATCCACGCGGTCGCCGACCTGCTGAACCGCACCACGTCCGCCGGCCCGGCATGAGCCCGGAATGAACGCGGTCCCGCGAAGAACGTGCCCGCGGGCGAGCGGTGCAGCGCGCCGCACGCCCCGGCCTGACCCGGCGGCGCGCCCGCGGCACGGGTGAGGGGCCGGCCGACGGGATGCGCCCCCTGGGCCGGCCGGCCCCTCCGCTCAAGTGGTGCTCAGTGCAGTCGTGACGAGCGCGGACCCGCCGGTCACGGGTAGCTGACCAGGTACTCCACGTTGTGGCTCGGGGTGACCTGGCCGCCGGTGTTGTCGATGATGTGGTTGATGGTGCCGTCGCCGCCGAGGACGGTGGTCACCATGCTGTGGAACTTCACCGACGCGGTGGTGGGCACCTCGATGGCGTGGCCGAGCACCACCGACGGGTTGTCCCGCAGGTAGGCGTAGACCCCGACGCCCCAGGCCTCGTGCGTGGTGACCGAGTTGGCGACCTTGTACGAGGCGTAGCCCAGGTCACCGCCGCTGGTGGTCCAGCTCCCCTGGTCGGGCACGTCGTACGGGGTCTCGCTCTGGTAGAAGTACACGCGGCCGCCGTTGGCGTTCCAGGTGGTCTGGTACTTCTCGTAGTGCTCGACGGCCAGGCCGTAGATGGTGACGTTGGCGCCGTTGACGATCAAGCCCTGCATGGCGGGGTTGGTGTTCCAGCCCACGCCGTTGGAGTGGTCGCCGCGCCACAGCCACAGGTCGTCGCCGATGACGTTGGCGCTGTTGATCACCAGCGTCTGGGTGGCCTTGCCGGCGATGTCGCCGCCGACCCGGAAGAACACGTCCTGGAGCACGGTCGGGTCGGTCGCGTGGCTCGCCGTCGCGCCGGCCGGGCCGACCTGCATGAGGGTGGCCGAGTTGGTGGTGTTGGCGCTGATCAGCAGGCCCGCGATGTCGATGCCGTCGACGTCGGCGGTGGTGATCGCGGTGACGCCGTTGTCCGGCACCAGGGTGGCCAGGCCCATGCCCAGCACGATCGTGTCGGGCCGGGTGATGTTCAGCGCCGAGGACAGGTGGTAGACGCCCGGGGTGACCAGCAGGTTCTTGCCGGCGGCGAGGGCGGCGTTCATGGTGTCGGCGGTGTCGCCGGGCTTGACGATGTAGAACTGGCCGATCGGGATCGAGGTCCCGGCCGGAGTGCCGTTGATCCAGTCCGGGCCCTGGGCGTTGGTGCGCAGCGCCGGGGAGAACACCTGCCAGTTGCCGGAGCCGTCCACGTACAGGAACGGCTTCTCCTTGGTCACCGGGCTCTGCGCGACCGTGGTGTAGGGCGGGTTGGGGAAGCTGGTCGCGGGGGCGTTGGTGTCGCCGACGAAGACCATGTTCCAGTTGCGTCCGGTCCAGCCGCCGTCCATCGCGGTGTCCTTGGTCAGGAACTGCTGCTGGGTGCCGGAGTTGATCTGGCCCGAGACCCGGGAGTCGCCGACGTAGCCGCCGCTGGACCAGTTGCCGGAGGTCCCGTGCGTGTTGTCGTAGAGCAGCATGCCGCCGTGCACGTCCATCCGGCGGAACGGGTCGGCCTGGGAGACGGCCCACATGGTGCTGCCGGAGCTGGGGCTGACCGACATGTTCTCCACGTCGCGCCAGAAGTTCTGCGTGGCGTTGCCGTCGCTGGTGTGGCCGGCCACGTGGGTGGTGCCGCCGGTGATCGACACCTGGTCCGGCGACAGGCCGAGGCCGGAGACCTGGGTGTAGTAGCCGACCGGGATGTCGACGTTGTAGGTGCCCGGCATGAACAGCATGGCGTTGCGCTGGGTGCCGAACTCGTTGCCGACCTGCGCGTTGTAGACGGACGTGATCTTCGACTGGATGGTCGCGGCGGACATCGACGGGTCGAAGACGGTCACGTTCGGGCCGAAGTCCGGCGTGCCGGCCGGCGGGGGCGGCGTGGTGCTGCCCGAGCCGAGGGTGAACGACTGGGCGGCGGTGCCGTTGCAGGTGTACTGCTGCAACTGGACGCTGTCCGCGGTGGAGGCGCTGGGCACGTCCAGGCACTTGCCGCTGTTGCGGTTCACGAAGTGGTACGCGCCGGAGGCCTCGGCGACCGGCTGCCACTGCTGGTTGGCGCCGCCGCCGTACAGCCAGAGCTGGGTCAGGGCGCCGTCGGCGGTGGACACGTTCGTCTCGTCCCAGACCTGGTCGGGGGCCGAGGCGGCGCCGATCCGGTAGTAGCCGGAGTCCGTGGCGGTGAACTGCCAGGTCTGGGCGGTGGTGCCGTTGCAGGTGTACTGCTGCACCGCGGTGCCGTTGGCGGTGGCCGCGGCGCGGGCGTCCACGCACTTGCCGCTGCCGGAGTTGACCACGGTGGTGGCGCCGGCCGGGATGGTGGCCGCGCCCGCTTGGGGGGCGGAGATCAGCGCGATGCCGGCGGCGGCCGGCAGCAGGGCGGCCGCCACGAGAGCGGTTCGTCCGCGATGGCGGTGATGGCGAGCAAGCACGGCGGAGGTGTGGGACACGCGTGTCTCCTCGGTCGCGTTGTGGGGGCGCGATGCGGATCGGACGCTAGGGGCCGCCCGCCCGGGGCGTCAATACACATCAAAAAATAAGTCGTGAACTATCCGTGCGGGCACCGGGAACACGCAGGGCCCGGCCGCACCGGCCGGGCCCTTCCGCGCAGTTGGCGGCGCTGCTCCGGGGAGCAGGGGCGGAGGTCAGGGCAGCACGTGGGTGACCAGCAGGCCGATCAGCAGCACGCCGACCACGATCCGGTAGCCGATGAAGGAGTTGAAGGAGTGACGCTGGACGAACCGCAGCAGCCAGGCGATCGAGGCGTAGGCGACCACGAAGGACACCAGCGTCCCGACGGCCAGCGCGGCCTTGGGCACACCGCCGCCGGTGGCGTCCTTCAGCTCGTACAGCCCGGCGCCGGTGAGCGCGGGCAGGCCGAGGAAGAACGACAGCCGGGTGGCGGCCACCCGGTCCAGATCGCGGATCAGGGCGGTGGAGATGGTGGCGCCGGAGCGGGAGAAGCCGGGGAAGAGCAGGGCGAGGATCTGCGACGTGCCGACGATCATGGCGTCCTTGGCCGTCACGGCGTCCTCGCCGCGCTTGAACCGGGCCATCTGCTCGGCGCACCACATCACCACGCTGCCGCCGATGAGTGACAGGGCGACCACCCACAGCGACCCCAGGGGTCCGTCGATCAGCGACTTGGCGGCCAGGCCCACCACGACGATCGGGACGGTGGCGTAGATCACCCACCAGGTGAACCGGTAGTCGTGGTTCTCCCGCTGGTCCCGGTGGGCCAGGCCGCGCAGCCACGCGCCGACGAACCGGACGATGTCGCGGAAGAAGTACACGAAGACCGCGGCGATCGCACCGACCTGGATGACGGCGGTGAACCCGACGACGGCATCGTCGTCGACGGGTATGTTCATCAGCCCCTCGGCCATCTTCAGATGCCCGGTGGAGGAGACCGGAAGGAACTCGGTCAGCCCCTCCACCACGCCGAGTACGACCGCCTGCCCGGTGCTGATGACACTCATGGGTTGCCCGTCCCCTGAATTCTTCCGTACGACTGCCTCCGTACGACGACACGCATGCAGTCATACGGTGTGATCAGGGGCGCGAGTTTAGAAGACGCGGCCGGCCCGCCGGGCGGCGGGCCGGTCACGGTCAGGCCACGGAGAAGTCGTCGCCGTAGACGGCTCCCTGTGCGTACCAGCCGTGCAGGTACACGGTGACGGTGCCGTTGGCGCCCGTGGTGAAGGGCACGGTCAGCTTGGTCCAGCCGGTGCTGCTGGTCCAAGTGCTGGCCGAGGCGCCGCCGCTGACTCCCACGTAGGCGTAGGAGCCCTGCACCCATGCGGTGAGGGTGTAGGAGTGGTTGGGCTGGAGCGTGACGTTCTGGTCGCACTCACCGGTCTGCGACGAGGTCGGGTTCACGTGCAGGGCGTACGAGCCGGCGTGCGCCGGGCTGGTCACCACGCCGCCGCCGGGCTGGCAGGTCCACGGCGACAGGCTGCCGGTCTCGAAGCCGCCGTTGACCACGCTGCCCGAGCCGCCGCTGGATCCGGTGACGGTGAGGGTGTACGTGGCGGTGTGGCTGCCGGAGGCGGCGGTGCCCTTGACGGTGAGCGGGTACGTACCCGGCGCCGCGGACGCGGTGGTGCTCACCGACAGCGTCGCCGAGCCGCCGGCGGTCACCGAGGCCGGGCTGACCGAGGCGGTCACGCCGGCCGGGGCGCCGCTGACCGACAGGGCCACGGACTGGGCGGAGCCGGACGAGACGGCGGTGCTCACCGTGGCGGTGGTGGAGCCGCCGGGCGCGACCGAGCCGGACGCTGGGGCGAGGGAGACCGAGAAGTCGTTGGCCGGCGGGGGCGGGGTGGTGCCGCCGCCGGTGAACGGCTCGAAGGTGTGGCTGAACTGCCAGGTGCTCTGCGCGATGCCGGAGCAGGAGTCGGAGCCGCCGGTGCCGGCGCAGTTGCCGTTGTCCCGCTGGAGCGCCCAGAAGGACAGGGTGTTGATCCCCTTGCTGACCGCCCAGTTGTAGACGGTGGTGGCGTTGGCCGTGGTGAAGGTCTCGGCCGGGCCGTAGTCGTCGATACCCGGCATCTCGGTCACGCCGACCATGTTCCACAGCTGCGCGTCGGTCTTCGACGGGTAGAGCTGGGCGAGTTGGTCGTGCAGGCCCTGCGCCGCGGTCTGGGTGTCGGTGGCCATGTTGTGCGTGGCACCGTCGTAGTAGTCGAACGTCATCAGGTTGACGACATCCAGGCGCACCCCGTTGGACACCGCGTTCTGCAGCACCGAGAAGCCCGAGCCGTCGCCGAGGCTGCCGGTGGTCAGGCCGTGCGTGGTGGTCGGCAGGGTGTAGGAGAACTGGACGGTCCGGCCGTTGGCGGCGGCCCAGTCCTGGACCATCTTGACCGCCTTGTTGCGGCGGTCCAGGCCGGCGCTGTTGGTCAGCGAGTTGTCCTCGATGTCCAGGTCGATCCGGCTGACGTCGTAGGTGGTGACGACCTTCTCGTACGCGGCCGCGATCGTGGCGACGTCGGTGCAGCTGTCGGCGATCTCGGTGCCCGCGTTGTCGGCGGCGTATCCGCCGAAGGACGGAATGGCGTCGCCGCCGCCGGCGTGCAGGGTGCTGATGTCGCTGCCGAAGCTGGAGGAGGCGATCGGCAGGCCGGTGTCGCCGTTCCAGTACGGGGTGCACGAGCCGTGGGACGGCGTCTGGATGAACGCCATCGTCAGGTACTTGTTGCCCGAGGCGGAGGCGAGCCCGGACAGGCTGTCGCCGTTGTACGCCTCGAAGTACGGGGCGGCGACGTGGGTCGGCAGCGGGGTGGCGGCGTGCGCGGTGCCGGCGCCGCCGAGCAGCGCCAGCCCGGCCGAGGCCGCGGCGGTGGCGAGCCCGGTCAGCAGGGCCTGGGGGCGTCCCCAGCGGCGCCCGCGGGACGGGGTGGAGGGTCTGCGAACGGGTCCGGTCATGGACCGCGCTCCCTTCGACGGTGGGGGGTCTCAGCACGGGGAGGTGCTGGTCTGGACCAATACTCTTGGTCTGGACCACCCAACTGTCAAGGGTCCTAACAAATAATGGGGTTGTGTGCCGGTACGGCGACACGCGCGGGCCGCCGCCGCGCCCGGCAGGCGCGGCGGCGGCCCTGGATCACCCGATGTCAGCGCAGCAGGCTCGTGACGGCGAGCGCCGGGACGAACCGGGCCGCGTCGAGTGTGCCGACGCCGGTGGCCATGTCGTACCCGTTCACCGCGGTGTAGCCGGTGACGCCGTCGTAGGTGTTGTTCGTCCCGTCGTTCACGTCCACGATCCCGGTGAACTTCGGGTTGCCCTTGGCGAGCTGGTACAGCGCCCGGTGGATGTCGCCCACCCGGTGCCCGGCGACCTGGTCGGCCAGCGCCACGATGCCCGAGAACAGCGGGCTCGCCTCGCTGGTGCCGCCGTAGACGTCCCAGCCGACGGCCGTCGGGTCGTAGCTGGAGTACACCCACGCGCCGCCGTCCACGGCCGCCGCCATCGAGATGTCCGGCGTGCCGCGCTGCGCTCCGACGACCGACTTGACGCCGTCCTGGTACGAGGGCCGGGCGAAGACGTGCGACTGGCCGCCGCCGCCCGCGCCGTAGTCGTTGTACACGCTGTCCGGGGCGATGCGGTTGCCCGCGTCGTCCAGGTGCAGCTGCGTGCCGCCGATGGAGGTGACCAGCGGGTCGGCGGACGGCCAGGAGTTCACCTGGTACGGGTAGTTGTGGCTGCCGTCCTCGACCGCGTCGGTGGCCCCGCCGTCGCCGGAGGAGCCCAGCACGGTCACGCCGTGCTTCTGCGCGTCCTTGAAGGCGTAGCGCAGGTTCTGGATGCTGGAGAAGTCGCCCTGGTCGAAGCCCGGGAAGGTGTTCTCGGTGGCCCCGAAGCTCTGGGTGATCACGTCGCCCACGCCGTGGTCGACGAGGTACTTCTCCGCGTCCATCATCTCGGGCAGGCCGGTGACGCCCTCGGTCTCGGCGACCCCGGTCTCCACCAGGACGATGTGCGCGTCGGGCGCCACGGCGTGCGCCATCTCGACGTCCAGCGTGGTCTCGCCGGCCCACCCGGTGTGGTCGGGGTTGGTCGGGTCGAACGGCGGGACGTCGCCCCACTTGACCACCTGCACATGCGTGCTGGCGATGCCGAACTGGGCGCTGTAGACGTCCAGGTCGTGCTGGATCGTCGGCGAGCCGAACGAGTCCACGATCACGATGGTGCGCCCCTTGCCGGTCACCCCGGCCCGGTACAGCGGCTTCAGGTCGTAGGCCTGCCGGTACTGCAGCGGGGTGTAGCAGTTGATGCCCCACTTGGCCTGGCACTGCGCGAGGGTCAGCGGGCTGCTGGCCCCCTTGACCAGGTGGTGGCCCACCACGGCCGGCACCGCCTTGACCGGCGCGGCACGGTCGGGGGCGGCGGTGGCCGAACCCGCCGTCGGAGCAGCTATCAAAGCGGCGGCGGCCAGAGCCGTGGCTCCGACCGCCGCGGCCGCGGCACGGGGCCGCGGACGACGTGTGCGCATGAACTCTCCTCGACTGGAGATCTCCTCGGTGGGACGACCGCACGGAGCGGTTCGGCTGATCACATCGGGAGATCATGCGCAGGACAAGCGGCTTCGCCGCATGCTGCCGGTCGTTTTACCCGATCGGCCTATTTCTTTGCGGTCGCTTGACTCACTGTCAGCGGGCACAGCGGCCGGGCGGCATCGGCCCGGCAACGTACCCCGCACGGAACGCACCGACGATCGGTCAGGACACGATGTCCTTGCCCCGGAAGCCGCGGAAGGCGAGCGCGGCCAGCACCACCGCGTAGGCAACCGACACCGAGACGCCCTGGAGCATCCCGGTCCACTCCAACTGTGGCTGGATCGCGTCGGCCCAGGAGAACTGCCAGTGCGCGGGCAGCACGTCCCGCCAGGAGCCCAGCGCGGTCACCGCGTCCAGCACGTTGCCGACGATGGTCAGCCCCACCGCGCCGCCGACCGCGCCCAGCGGTGCATCGGTGACCGTGGACAGCCAGAACGCGAGGGTCGCGGTGACCAGGGAGTTGACGAAGATGTAGGCCACGCAGATGGCCAGCCGCGGCAGGGCGTCGCCCGAGGAGAGCGAGCCGCCGGTGGGCAGCTGGAGGTCGCCCCAGCCGTACGCGACCGTGCCCGCGGCCAGCGCGACGGCCGGCAGCAGCACCAGCGCGGCGGCGCTGAAGCCGAGCGCCACGGCCAGCTTCACCCCGAGCAGCCGGGCCCGCGGCACCGGCGCGGCCAGCAGGTAGCGCAGGCTCGACCAGCCCGCCTCCGAGGCGACGGTGTCCCCGCAGAACAACGCGACCGGCACCACCAGGACGAACCCGGAGGAGACGAACAGGCAGGTGGCGCAGAAGTTGGGGCCCGAGGCGGTGGCGACGTCGATCAGGGTGGGGCCGTTGCGGCCGCCGCCGCTGGGCGTGCCGCCGATCGCGAAGGCCGCGATCAGCACGAACGGCAGCGCCACCAGCAGCGCCCCCACGATCATGGTCCGCCGCCGGCGCACCTGGCGCCGGGTCTCGACCCGCAGCCGCAGCGTACGGCCGGGACGGTAGCCGGGCGCGGTCAGCGTGCTCATGCAGAGCCTCCGATCAGGGTGAGGAAGGCGTCCTCCAGCCGGCGGTGCGGGCCGACCCGGGACACCGGCACGCCGAGCCGGACCAGTTCGGCGACGAGCTGCGGCGCGGTGATCGTGTCGAGCACGGCCAGCAGACCGTCCTCCTCGCGGACCGCGGTGGCCACCCCGGGCAGCGCGGCGACCTGGTCCACCAGGTCCTGCGCCACCTCGCCGTCGACCCCGACGAGCACGGTGTCCGCGGAGCCGACGATCTCGGCGACCGGCCCGGCCGTCACCAGCCGGCCGCGGTCCATCACCACCAGGTGCGTACAGCTCTGCTCGACCTCGGCCAGCAGGTGGCTGGAGACGATCACGGTGCGGCCGCCGGCCGCGTACCCGATCAGCACCTCGCGCATCTCGCGGATCTGCGGCGGGTCGAGGCCGTTGGTGGGCTCGTCGAGGATCAGCAGGTCGGGCAGGCCCAGCATGGCCTGGGCGATGGCCAGGCGCTGCCGCATGCCCTGGGAGTACGTACGCACCGCCCGGTCCAGCGCCTCGCCGAGACCGGCGATCTCCAGCGCCTCGGCGAGGTGCGCGTCCTGCTCCGGGCGGCCGGTGGCCTGCCAGTACAGGTCGAGGTTCATCCGGCCGGTCAGGTGCGGCAGGAAGCCGGCGCCCTCGACGAAGGCGCCGACCCGGGAGAGCACCGGCGCCCCGGGCCGCACCGCCTCGCCGAAGATCCTTATCTCGCCCTCGTCGGGCCTGATCAGTCCCATCAGCATGCGCAGGGTCGTGGTCTTGCCCGCGCCGTTGGGCCCGAGCAGGCCGAGCACCTGGCCGGGTTCGACCCGGAAGGACAGGTCGCGCACCGCGTACCGGTCGGCGGATTTGGCGTACCGCTTGGTCAGGCCGCTGATCACCAGCGGGACCGCGACCAGCGCGGGGTCGGCCGGGCGCGGGCGCAGGCGGCGGCCGGTGAGCAGCAGCGCGGCGGCGACCAGCACGGCCAGCGGCGGCAGCGCCCACACCCACCAGGGCAGCGGCGCCGCGTCGGCGGTCAGCGCGGTGTCGACCGGCACGGCCAGCGCCGGGGCGGCCAGTGAGACCGTGACGCTGGCGGGCGCGGCCGGGGAGGCGTAGCCGAGGTCGGTGGTGGCCAGCACCAGGCGCATCCGGTGCCCGGCGGCGAAGTCGTGGTCGACGGCGGGCAGCCGCAGCCGCACGGCGACGCCCTGCGGCGAGCCCTTCACCCGGACCGGCGTGACCAGCGAGGCCGGCAGGGTCTCCTTGCCGTCCGGCGCGACGTCGTACAGCTTGCCGAACAGCACGGTGTCGGGTGCCGACGTGGCCACCTCGACGGTGACCGAGGGCGAGCCGGTGAGGGTGAGCGAGCGGCGCAGCCGGGCGGAGTCGAAGCGGGCGTACTGCCCGGGGAAGTCCAGCGCGAGGCTTGCCCCGAACTGGGCGAGCTGGCTCAAGGCCCCGGCTCCCGGCACCGCCGAGACCGCGGGTGGCGCGCCGCCGGCCGGGTTGGTGATCTGCTGGGCCCTGCCGCTGAGGGTGACGCGGCGCTCCGCGGTGCCGTCCAGGCCCGGGTAGCGCCCGCCGTGCGCGCCGCGCAGCACCACGCTGCCGTCGGTGGAATTCAGGCCACCGGTACGGGTGACGCGGAACGCCGGACCGGTCGAGCCCTTGCCGCCCTTGAGGTAGTGGTCGAACCAGGCGGTCACCCGGCGGTCGATACGGGCGTCCTCGGTGTCGCCGCCGTCGTGGCCGCCGGAGATCCAGTCCACCGACACGGGGGCGCCGTTGGCGCGGATCGCCGAGGCCATCGCGTCGGCCTGGTCGAGAGTGAAGAGGGAGTCGGTCTGGCCCTGCACGATCAGCGCGGGCACCTTGATGCGGCTTGCGACCGCGGACGGGCTGAGCGCGGTCAGCTGCCGACGGGCCGCGTCGTCCGGGGTGCCGGTGGCCGCAACCCGCTTGTACAGGGCGCAGATCGTGGGGGCGAAGCGGCCGCACACCGGGTCGCCGTCCGCGGACGGCGGGCCGGGGGCTCCGGCGGGCGCCGACGCCGCGGGGGCCGTGCCCAGCGGGGAGGAGCCCGCACCGGAGGGCGCCGAGCCGCCGGAGAAGAAGATGCCGGCCCACAGCTTCTTGTACACGTCGCCCGGGAAGAGGGCGTCGCTGAGGTTCCAGTACGTCTCGCGTGGTGCGATGGCGTCGATGCGGTGGTCGTAGCCGGCCGCGAGCAGGGAGATCGCGCCGCCGTACGACACGCCGGAGATGCCGACCCGCGGGTCGCCGGGGGCGTCGAGCCGTACCTCGGGCCGCTTCGCCAGCCAGTCGACCAGCTTGCTCACGTCGGCGACCTCGCCGTCCGGGGCGTTGAGCCCGATCTGGCCGCCGGAGCGGCCGAAGCCGCGCGCGGACCAGGTCAGCACGGCGTATCCGTGCCGGGCCAGCGATTCGGCCTGCCCGCGCACGTCGTTCTTGGTCCCGCCGAAGCCGTGGCCGAGCAGTACGGCCGGCCGGCGGCCCGGGCCGCCGGCCGTGAAGTACGACGTGTCCAGCCGCACCCCGCCGGCCCCGGCGATCGTCCCGTCCACCCGGTGCACCTGGGCTCCGCCCCCGGCCACCGCACTCCCCCCGACCACGCCCCCACCCACCACGAGCACCGCCACCGCGGCCCCCACGGCAACCCCTCGCCACCGGCGCGGCCATCGAAGATCCATCCCTGGATCCTAAAGGCCCCCTCCCCCACCCCCCGCCTCCGCCCGCCCCACACCCCCCCTTTTCCCCGACGCCAGCCTCCGGCGGGTAGCCGGGGCGGGGGCCCTTCGCCGGCGGCGCCGCCCAG
>NZ_JADKYB010000042.1 GCF_016918855.1 Actinacidiphila acididurans | reverse complement strand
CACGACAACAAACTCCCCACACCCCCATGAGAAACCACCACCCCCTTCGGACGACCCGTCGACCCCGAAGTAAACATCACATAAGCCGCCTGACCCGGCAACGGCCCACCCACACCCGACACACCCGGAACACCCGAAGAATCAACACTCGACGCATTCACCACATCGGCGGAATCACCAACCAGCCCCGGAAGATCGGCAGAATCAACAACCAGCCGCGCCCCCGAATCAGCAATGATCGCAGCGATCCGCTCAGCAGGATAATCCGGATCAACAGGAACGAAAGCCGCACCCGACTTCCACACCGCCAGCAACACCACAATCAACTCCACCGACCGCGGGAGCACCACAGCAACCGGCACCTCCACACCCGCACCCCGCGCCACCAGACCAGCCGCAACCCGCGACGACCACGCATCCAACTCCCCATACGACACAACAGTCCCCTCGAACACAACCGCCACCGCATCCGGCGTCCGCGCCACCCACCCCGCAAACAACCCCAACACCGAATCAGACACAACAGCAGGCACAGAATCAGACACCGAGTCAGGCACCGAACCCAGCACCGATTCAGGCACAGCGGCAACACCCGTACCGCCCCACTCCTCCAAACACCGCACCTCCGACTCGTCCAGCACCGGCAGCCGGCTCACCCGCACCCCCGGATCAGCCACCCCCGCACCCAGCAACCGAACGAAACGATCCACCAACCCCCGCACCGACGACTCGTCGAACAACTCCGCCGCATACACCACCGAACCCGTCACACCATCCGGCACACCATCGGAAGTGAACTGCTCCACGAACGAGAACTCCAGGTCGAACCGGGCCGTAGCGCCCTCGCCCCGCAGCGGTGTCAGCTCCACGCCGGGCAACTCCACCGGCCGGGTGACCGCGCTCTGCACGTCGAGCATGACCTGGAAGAGCGGATGGCGAGCCAGCGACCGCTCCGGCGCCAACTCCTCCACCAACCGCTCGAACGGCACATCCTGATGATCGAACGCCCCCAGCGCCGACTCCCGCACCCGACCCAGCACATCAGCAAACGACGGATCACCCGACACATCAACCCGCAACACCAGCGTATTCACAAAAAACCCGACCAAACCCTCCAACCCCGCATCCAACCGCCCCGCCACCGGCGTACCCAACGACACATCCGAACCCGCACCCAACCGCGACAACACAGCCACCACCGCAGCCTGCACCACCATGAACACCGTCACCTGATACTCACGCGCCACAGAACGCAAGCGCACATGCAACTCCGGCGAAACCACCAACGGCACCACACCCCCCACATGCCCCGCCCGCGCCGGCCGAGGACGATCCGTCGCCAACGCCAACTCCACCGGCGCACCCGCCAACCGCGCACGCCAATAAGCAAGCTGACCGTTGAGCAGACTCCCCGGGTCCTCGTCGTCGCCCAGGAGTTCGTGCTGCCACAGCGCGTAGTCCGCGTACTGGACCGGCAGCGGTGTCCACTGTGGTGCCTGCCCGGCCCGCCGGGCCTCGTACGCCGACGCCAGGTCGCGCCAGAGCGGCCCCATCGACACGCCGTCGCCGGCGATGTGGTGCAGCACGATGACCAGGACGAATTCCTCGGCGCCGACGGCGAACAAGCGGACCCGCAGGGGCAGGTCGGCGGCGAGATCGAAGGGGTACGCGGCCTCCCGGGCGACCCGCTCGCGTACCTCGCCCGGTTCGACGGCTTCCAGGACCAGCCGCACGCCGGCCCCCGGTTCGAGGACCTGCTGCGCGGGCCGGCCGTCGATCAGCACGAACCGGGTGCGCAGCGTCTCGTGCCGGTCGACCACGTCGGTCAGGGCCGACCGCAGCGCGCCCACGTCGAGGCGGCCCTCGACGCGCATCACCATCGGGATGTTGTAGGTCGCATTCGGGCCGTCCAGCCGGTTGAGGAACCACAGGCGGCGCTGGGCGAACGACAGCGGCAGCACGCTCGGGCGCGGGCCGGCGACCACCGGCGGGCGCGCGGTCCCGGCCGCCTCGATGAGACGCAGGACGCCGGTCACCGTCGGGTCCTCGAACATCTCCCGCAGGCCGATGTCGATGCCGAACACGGCCCGGATCCGGCCGACCAGCGTGATGGCCAACAGCGAGTGACCGCCGAGGGCGAGGAAGCTGTCCCGCGGGCCGACCGAGGCGACGCCCAGGACCTCGGCGAAGACGGTGCGCAGGATCTCCTCCCGGCCGTCCCGGGCGACCGGCCGGTCCGGCGTGGCCGCGGTGGCGCCGGGCTCGGGCAGGGCCCGCCGATCGACCTTGCCGTTGGCCGTCAGCGGCAGGGCGCCGAGGGTGACGAACGTGCTCGGGACCATGTACTCAGGCAGCCGCGCGGCGAGGTGTTCGCGCAGGTCGGCACCGTCCCCGCCGACCACGTAGGCGACCAGCCGCCGATCGTCGGCCTCGCCGCCGCGCGCGACCACCACCGCCTGGTCGACGAGCCCGCCGGCGCGCAGCACCGCCTCGATCTCGCCGGGCTCGACCCGGAAGCCGCGGACCTTGACCTGCTCGTCGGCGCGGCCGACGTACTCGAGCACCCCGCCGGCACCCCAGCGCGCGACGTCGCCGGTGCGGTAGAGCCGTTCGCCGGGCGTACCGAAGGGATCGGCGACGAACCGCCCGGCCGTCAGCCCGCCGCGGGCCAGGTAGCCGCGGGCCACTCCGGCGCCCGCGAGGTAGAGCTCTCCGGCCACACCGGCGGGCACCGGGCGGAGCCGGTCGTCGAGCACGTACGCGCGGGTGTTGTGGATCGGCCGCCCGACCGGCACGACCTCGCCGTCGCGGGCCGGGTCGCACTCCCAGGCGGTCACCAGCACCGTGGTCTCAGTGGGTCCGTACGGGTTGCGGATGCGCAGTCCAAGGGCGGCCTCGGCCCGGTCGCGGATCGCGGCGGTCAGCGGCTCCCCGCCGGCGAACACCAGCCGCAGGCTCGGGCACCGCGCCGCGTCCCGTTCCTGGACGAAGGCGGCCAGCATCGAGGGGACGAACTGCGTCACCGTGACGCCCGCGGAGGCGATCAGGCGGGCCAGGTAGCGGGGGTCGCGGTGCCCGTCGGGGGCGGCCACCACGATCGACGCCCCGGCCAGCAGTGGCCAGAAGAGCTCCCAGACCGACGGGTCGAACACCAGCGGCGTCTTGAGCATGACGCGGTCGGCCGGGGTGAGGGCGTACTCGTCCTGCATCCAGCTCAGCAGGTTGACCACGCCGGCGTGGGTGACGACCACGCCCTTGGGCTCGCCCGTCGACCCGGACGTGTAGATCACGTACGCGGGGTGGCCGGGCAGCACGCGGCCACCCCGGTCGGCGTCCGTCACGGGGTCGCCGGACTGGTCCGCCTCCTCGGAGCCGACGACGATCACCGTCCCGGTCAGCCCGGCCGTGTCCTCGTCGGCCAGCGTCACCTGGGCCCCCGCGTCGCGCAGCACCGAGCGCAGGCGCTGCGGCGGATGGTCGGGGTCGAGCGGGACGTACGCGCCGCCGGCCTTGAGCACCGCCAGCACCGCTACCAGCACACCGGCCGAGCGGCGCATCGCCACGCCGACCCGCGACTCGGGCCCCACCCCGGCGTGGATCAGCCGCCGTGCCAGCCGGTTGGACCGGGTGTCCAGCTCGGCGTACGTCATCCGTTCGTCGCCGTCCACGACCGCCACGGCCTCGGGCGTACGCGTGGCGAGCAGTTCCAGCAGGGTCCCGCCGGGCACCGCCGTGCCGGTGGCGTTCCATTCGACGAGCTGGCGCCGCACCGCAGCCTCGTCGAGCACCGGAACGGCGTCCAGTGCCGTGCCCGGGTCGTTCTCGAGGGCGGACACCACGCCGCGGGTGACCGTCAGCATCAGGGCTGCCACGTCGACGGCGTCGATCGGCGCCACGGCCTGGACGGTGAAGCCGAAGCCGCCGGGGCCGAAGTCGTCGACGGCGCCGGCCAGCGGATAGTGGGTGCGGTCCTCCGCGAGGATCTGCCGGAAGCCCTCGGGGGCGCGGCCCGGTTCGGTTCCGGTGACCCCGGTGTTCTGGCGGTAGTTGAGGGCCGCCGTGAACAACGGCGACGGCGCGGCCACCCCGCTGCCCCGCTGCGCGACCGCGAGCGAGGCGTGCTCGTGGGCCATCAGGTCGGCGAGCTGCCGCTGCATCGCGTGCACGGCCGCTTCGACGCCGAGGCCGGCCGTGTGCGCGTACACCGGCAGGGTGTTGTTGAAAAGCCCGGCGACCCGGTCGGCGCCGGTGCCACCCTGCATCCGGCCCAGCATCACGGTGCCGAAGACGACGTCGGCGCGGCCGGACACCGAGGCCAGGACCCGCGACCAGATCACGTGGAACACGACGGCCGGGCTGACCCCCGCCAGCCGGGCCCGCTCGCGCAGGCGCTCGGCCAGCGCGAGCGGGATCATCACCCGGTGCTCGCGGATGCCGGCACCACCGCCGGGCAGGTCGAGCACGCCGTACGGCACCGTCGGCTCGTGCACGCCGGAGAGCAGCCCGGCGAAGTAGGCCTCGTGCTCGGCCTCCGGCACGGCCAGCCGGGCCTGACCGACGAACTCGCGGTAGGGCAGGACCGGGGCCAGCTCGGCCGCCCGGCCGGCCCGGATCGTCTCGACCTCGCCGAGCAGCAGGTCCATCGTGACGTGGTCGTGCTGGATGTGGTGCGTGCGCAGCACCAACAGCCAGGACTCGCCGCCCGAGCGGGGATCCGCCGCGACGTGCACGTCCAGCAGCGGCGCCCGGCCCAGGTCCATCGGCTCCGCGCACCGGGCGAGCAGTGCCTGGACCGGGTTCTCCAGCGCCGCCGGCCCGCTCAGGTCCACTTCGGTCACCGGCAGGGCGACCCGGCGGTGGACGACCTGGACGGCGTGCGGCAGCCCCTTCCAGGCCAGGCAGCTGCGCAGGATGTCGTGCCGGGCGACGACCTGCTCCCAGGCGCTCAGGAAGGCGTCGAGCCGGTCCCGGGAGTCGAACTCGAACACCTGCCGGGCCAGGTACGGGTCACGCCCGTCGCCCGAGCCGAGGTTGTGCAGGAAGAACAGCCCTTCCTGAAGGGGCGCGAGCGGGTAGATGTCCAGCACGTTGGCCGCTCCGCCGGGCACACCAGCGACCACGGTGGCCAGTTCTTCGGTGGTCAGGGCGGCCAGCGGCACCATTTCGGCGGTGATCCGCTCGGGGTGCTCCGGGATGGACACCGGCGGCACCTCGACCCGCTCGCGGCCGGCCACCGCGGCCAGCCGAGCCGGGGTCGGCTCGGCGAACAGCGTACCGACGTCGACGGAGACCCCACGGGCGCGCAGCCGTTCGATCAGCCGCACCGCCAGCAGCGAGTGGCCGCCCAGGCGGAAGAAGTCGTCCTCGACGCCGACCACGTCGCGGCGCAGCACCTCGGCGAAGGCGGCACAGATGATCTGTTCCCGTACGGTCCGCGGCGCGCCCCCGGCCCCGCCGCCGACGACCGGGGCGGGCAGGGCCGCCCGGTCCACCTTGCCGTTCGGCGTCAGCGGCAGCGCCGGCAGCTCGACGAACGCCGCGGGCACGAGGTGCTCAGGCAGATGCTTCGCCCCGTACGCCCGCAGCCCGTCCGCCACCGCACCGTCGCCGAGCGGCACCACGTACGCGACCAGCCGCCGCCCGCCCGGGCCGTCGTCGCGGACGGTGATCACGACGTCGGCGACCAGGCCGCTCGCGCCGAGGACGGCCTCGACCTCGCCCGGCTCGACCCGGAAGCCACGGATCTTGACCTGGTCGTCGGCACGGCCGGCGAAGACCAGCTCGCCGCCGGCCGTCCAGGACACCCGGTCCCCGGTGCGGTACATCCGGGCGCCGCGGCCGCCGAACGGGTCGGCGACGAAGCTCTGCCCGGTCAGGTCCGGCCGGCCCAGGTAGCCGCGCGCGACCCCGGCGCCGGCGACGTACAGGTCCCCCACGATGCCCGGCGCCACCGGGGCCAGGCCGTCGTCGAGGACGTAGACGCGGGTGTTGTCGTTGGGGGTGCCGATCACCGGCTCGCCGGCCGGGTCGAGGGCGGCGGTCATCGTCGCGCACACGGTCACCTCGGTCGGCCCGTACGCGTTGACGAACCTGCGCCCCGCCGCCCAGCGCGCCACCTGTTCCCGGCCGAGCGCCTCCCCGGCGGACACGAGCGTGGTCACCCCGGTCAGGGCGGCCGGCGCCAGCATCGACAACACCGCCGGCGGCAGCGTCGCGTGGGTCACCCCGTGCCGGGCGATGACCGTCTCCAGCCCGGCCCCGGGCAGCAGTTCGTCCGCGGCGGCGATGACGAGCCGGGCGCCGGAGCACAGGGCCATCACCAGTTCCCAGGTGGCCGCGTCGAAGCCGGGCGACGCGAACTGCAGGACCCGGCTGTCCGGGCCCGTCCCGAACCGCCCGGCCTGCACGGCGGCGAGGTTGACCACGCTCGCGTGCTGGACCACCACGCCCTTGGGCACGCCGGTCGAGCCGGAGGTGTAGATCACGTACGCGGGATGATCGGGGCGCAGCGGGGCACGGCGGTCGGCGTCGGTGACCGGTTCGGCCGAGTACTCCTCCGCCGGGTCGGCCACCAGCACCGCGCGGTCACCGGCGAGGGCCGCGGTCCGTTCGCCGGCGAGCACCAGCGCGACCCCGGCGTCGCCGAGGATCAGGTCGATGCGCGACTGCGGGTAGGCCGCGTCGACCGGGACGTACGCGGCACCGGCTTTGAGGACCGCCACCAGCGCCACCACGAGCTCGATCGAGCGGTCGAGCACGACGCCGATCCGCGACTCGGGGCCGGCGCCCCGCTCGATCAGCGCCCGCGCCAGCCGGTTCGAGCGGCGGTCGAGATCCGCGTACGAGACGGTGGTGTCCCCGGCCACCAGCGCGACCGCGTCCGGCGTACGGCGGGCCTGCTCCGCCAGCAGCCCGGCCAGCGTTCCCGGGGCGCCGCCGGTCGCCGTGTCGTTCCAGGCGGTCAGTACCTTCCACGACTCGTCCGCGTCGAGCAGCGGCAGCCGGCTCACCCGGGTCGACGGGTCCGCCACCGCCGCGGTCAGGATGCGGGTCAGCCGCTCGCCGAAGCGGTGCACGGTCTCGTCGTCGAACAGGTCGCGGGCGAACACGATCGACCCGGCCAGCCCCTGGGGGCGGCGGTCGTCGGTGAAGCGAGCGATGAACGTGAACTCGAGGTCGACCCGGGCCGACGTGGTGGCACCGGGCACGGCCTCCGCACGCAGCCCCGGCAAAGCGGTGACCTGACCGGCCGCGCCGCCCTCGGCCCGCGTGCTCTGGCTGTTCTCCAGGGTGACCATGACCTGGAACAACGGGTGCCGGGCCAGGGAGCGCTCCGGCGCGAGGCCCTCGACCAGCCGCTCGAACGGCACGTCCTGGTGCTCGTACGCGGCGAGACCGACCGCCCGCGTCCGCGCGACCAGGCCGGCGAACGTGGGATCGCCGGACACGTCGGTGCGCAGCACGAGGTTGTTGACGAAGAATCCGACCAGGTCGTCCAGGGCGGCGTCGGTCCGCCCGGCCACCGGCGTGCCGATCGGGATGTCGGTGCCCGCACCGAGCCGGGACAACAGCACCGCCACCGCGGCCTGCACCACCATGAACTCGGTGGCCTGCTGGTCGCGGGCGAACGCTCGCAGCCGGTCGTGGACGTCGGCCGGGATCTCGAAGGTGACGGCGCCGCCGCGATAGCTGGCCACCGGCGGGCGCGGCCGGTCGGACGGCAGCGGCAGCTCCTCGGGGAGGCCGGCCAGCGCCTCCCGCCAGTAGTCCATCTGCTTGGTGAGCAGGCTGGCGGAGTCGTCCTCCGCGCCGAGCAGTTCCCGCTGCCACAGGGTGTAGTCGGCGTACTGGACCGGCAGTTCCTCCCACCCGGGTTCCCGGCCGCCGACCCGCGCCGTGTACGCCGTACCGATGTCACGCCAGAGCGGGCCCATCGACCAGCCGTCGCCGGCGATGTGGTGCATGACGACGGCGAGCACCCACTCGTTGCCGGACAGCTCGAACAGCGTGGCCCGCACGGGGATGTCCACGGCCAGATCGAACCGGTACGTCGTGGCGGCCCGCATCAGCTCCGGCAGCGTCTCACGGGTGGCGGGCACGGCCGGCAGCGTGACCGGCACCTCGCCGGGCCGCGTGATCTCCTGGTACGGCAGCCCGTCCACCGTGGTGAACCGGGTGCGCAGGCTCTCGTGCCGGGCGAGCACGTCGGCCAGCGCCTGTTCGAGGGCCGCCCGGTCGAGCACGCCGGTCAGCCGTACCACCAGATTCGTGTTGTAGACACCCTCGTCCAGAACCTGATCGAGAAACCACAGACGACGCTGGCCGTACGAGGCGGGGATCACGATGAACTCCTTCGATCGGCGGAACTGTCGTCCGGTCGCATGCGGCGCAGGGCAGGCCGTACGGGGGCGGTGGGATCGATCCGGGTGACCAGCCCGGCGACCGTGGGTGCCTCGAAGACGTCGCGCAGGGCGATCTCGACCCCGAGCCGGGCCCGGATCACCGACACCAGACGGGTCGCCAGCAGCGAGTGGCCGCCCAGCGCGAAGAAGTTGTCGTCGATCCCGACGCGCGGGAGCCCGAGCAGCTCGGCGAAGACCGCGCACAGGCCCTCCTCCCGCGGGTTGCGGGGCTCGCGGCCGCCGGAGAGGGCCACCGCGGCGTCGGGGTCGTCCCGGGACACCTCCACGAGGACCAGGCCGACCGGGCCGGGCCAGCGCTGCGCCAGCCAGTCCCGCAGCTCCCCGGCGCCGAGTTCGCCGGTCGCCACGACGTAGGCGGTCAGCTCGTCTCCCCGGGCCAGCACCGCGGCTCCGGCCACGCCGGGGTGGCCGGCCAGCACCGACCGCAGCGCGCCGGGATCGAGCAGCCCGTCCGGGGCGGGCGTACCGAGCGGCTCGATCCGGCCGTCCGGGGTCCAGCGGGCCGGGAAGCCGGTGCGGAACAGCCGTCCGCCGCGGGCCCCGAACGGATCCGGTACGAATCGCCGGGCGGTACGCGCGGGGTCGCCGTCGTAGCCGGGCGCCACCTGGACCCCCGCGACGTACAGCTCGCCGGGCGCGCCGATCGGCACCGGCCGCAGCCGGCCGTCCAGCACGTAGACCCGGGTGTTGCCGACGGGCCTGCCGTCCGCGAGCACCGTCCCCGAGGTCTCCGGGAAACCGGTGCCCGTCGCGGCCCCGTCGACGAGCACCAGCCTCGGGTCGGTACGCGGGGACTCGCCGGCGAACGCGGCCCGGCCGGCCGGCGAGAACAGGGCCGTGGTCACTCCCCGGTCCTCGATCAGGTCGGCCAGGTAGCGGGCGTCGCGGTGGCCGCCGGGCCGGGCCAACACGAGTTCGGCGCCGGCGGCCAGGCCGAGCCAGACCTCGTCGTGGAACGAGTTCGCGCTCACCGGTGCCTGGACCAGCACCCGTTCGCCGGCCTCGAGCAGGTCGCGCCCCTGCCAGGACACCCGGTTGACCAGCGCGGGGTGCGTCACCGCGACGCCGCCGCCCGGACCGTACGTCAGGTAGGCCGCCGGGCCCGGGAGGAAAGCGCCGGTCGGCTCGCCGTCGAGCGCCGCGTCCAGATCCGCACCGGTCAGCACCAGCGTCACGCCCAGCTCGCCGGTCGTCGCCGTGATCCCCTCGGCCGACGTCGCGGGGTCGATCAGCACGTACGCCGCCCCCGCGCGCAGCACGCCGGACATCCAGCAGATCAGCTCCGCCGAGGCCGCCGCCACGAGCGCCACTCGCGAGCCCGGCCGCACGCCCCGGGCGGCGAGCGCGGCGGCCGCCTGACCGGACCGCTTCGCCAGCTGCTCGTACGTGATCGGTCGCCGGGCGTCGCCGATCGCCGTCGCGTCCGGCGTCGCGCGGGCGTGCCGGTCGATCAGCTCGACGACCGAGGCGGCGGGCAGCGGCCGATCCGTGGCGTTCCAGGCGGTGAGGACCCGGTCGCGGGTGGCGTCGCCCAGCACCGGGATCCGGTCCAGCGGCGTCTGCGGCGCCCGCTCCAGCGCGTCCACCACGCCCGCGGTCGCCGTCCGCAGCACCTCCACGACCGTCCCGGCGTCGATCGGGACCGCCGCCTGCACCACGAACTCGAAGCCGGCCGTGCCCGGGTCGTTGATGGACACCGTCAGCGGGTAGTTGGTCCGCTCCTGTCCCCAGACCTGCTCGAACTCCGCCGCCGGGAGATCCCCGGCCGGCTCGGCGGGGACAGCGGTGTAGCGGTAGTTGAGGATCGCGGTGAACAGCGGGTCAGGCGCTGTCACGCCGCTGCACCGCTGGGCGAGCGCGAGCGACGCGTGTTCGTGGGCCATCAGGTCGGCGAGTCGGCCCCGCATGGCCCGGACGGCGTCGGCGACCCCGACTCCGGCCGTCGCGGTCCGCACCGGCAGGGTGTTGAGGAAGACCCCGGCCGCACGGTCCGCGCCCGCGCCCGCCTGCAGCCGGCCGAACAGGACGGTACCGAAGGCGACGTCCGCGCGGCCGGACATGGCGGCCACCGCCCGCGACCAGATGACGTGGAACAGCGTCGCCGGGCTCACCCCGGCCGCGCGGGCCCGCTCCCGTACGCGGGTGGCGACGTCGTCGTCGAGGGCCACCCGCACCTCGCGGACGTCGCCGCCGTCCCCCCGCACGTCGAGGACGCCGAACGGCGCGGTGGGCTCGGTGACGTCGCCGAGCAGCCCGGAGAAGTACCGTTCATGTTCGGCCCTCGGCACGCTAAGCAGCGCCTGAGCGACGAACTCCCGGTACGGCCGGGGCGGCGCGAGCTCGTCGGCGCGGCCGGCCAGGATCTCCCGCACCTCGGCCAGCGCGACGTCGATGGTGGTGTGGTCCTGCACGATGTGGTGGCTGCGCAGCACCACCAGCTGACGGCCGGTGCCCGGCTCGGCGGCGAGGTGGGCGTCCATCATCGGCGCGATCGCGACGTCGATCGGCTGCGCGCAGCGCTCCAGCAGCCATGCGACCGCCCGCTCGCCCTCTTCTGCGCCCGCGTGGCCGTGATCGACGACCGGCATCGTGGCGCGCCGGTGCACCACCTGCACGGCGTACGGCAGGGAGTCCCAGGCCAGGGCGGTGCGGAAGATGTCGTGCCGGTCGACGACCCGCTGCCAGGCGGCCAGGAACGCGTCGGCCTCCGCCCGGGAGGCGAACCTGAGCACCGTACGCATCAGGTAGGGATCGTCGTCGCCCGCGCCCGCCCGGAGCTGATGGTGGAAGAACAGCCCCTCCTGCAGCGGGCCGAGGGGGTAGACGTCGGCGATGCCACGGGCGCCGCCGGGCACGCCGGCTGCGACCGTGGCAAGCTGCTCGGTGCTCAGCCCGGACAGCGGCACCATCTCGGCGGTGATCTCGTGCGCCTCGTCCGGGATCAGGCACGGCGGTACCTCGACCGGCGCGCGACCGGCGACGGCGGCCAGCCGGGCGACGGTCGGCTCGGCGAACAGCGTGCGGACGTCCACCGACACCCCGCGCGAGCGCAGCCGTTCGATGAGCGTCACCGCGAGCAGCGAGTGGCCGCCGAGGTCGAAGAAGCTGTCGTCGACGCCGACCGAGGCGACGTCGAGCACCTCAGCGAACGCCGCGCAGAGGATCTCCTCGCGGACCGTCTCCGGCCCGCGGCCGCCGGAGGCCGTCCGGTCGCGGCCGGGAGCCGGCAGGGCCGCCCGGTCCAGCTTGCCGTTCGGGGTCACCGGCAGCGCGTCGAGGCGGACGAACGCGGACGGCACCAGGTGCTCGGGCAGGCGCCCGGCCACCGAGGCCCGGACGGCGGCCAGATCCACCGGGCCGTCCGGGACGACGTAGGCGACCAGCCGCCGGTCGCCGGGCTGGTCCTCGCGCACGACCACGGCCGCGCGGGCGACCCCTGGCTCGGCGGCCAGGGCCGCGGCGATCTCCCCGGGCTCGATCCGGACACCCCGCACCTTCAGCTGGTCGTCCGAGCGGCCCAGGTATTCCAGCACCCCGTGCCGCGTCCACCGGACGACGTCGCCGCTGCGGTACAGCCGGGCCCCCGGGGTGTTCGGGTCGGCGACGAACCGCTGCCCGCTCAGGCCCGGCCGGCCCTGGTAGCCGCGGGCCACTCCGGCGCCGGCGATGTACAGCTCGCCCGGCACGCCGACCGGCACCGGGCGCAGCCCGTCGTCGAGCACGTAGAGGCGGGTGTTCGGCAGGGGGCGCCCGATCGGCACGGTCTCGCCGTCGGCGTCCCGGTCGCACCGCCATACGCTGGCCAGCACCGTGGCCTCGGTCGGGCCGTACTGGTTGTGCACCGGGACCCCGAACAGCGCCTCGGCCTCGTCGCGCAGCCGGGCCGGCAGAGCCTCGCCGGCGCAGAACAGCCACCGGACGTGTCCCGCTCCCGCCGTGGCCCGGCGCACGTAGGCGGCCAGCATCGACGGCACGAACTGCAGCACCGTCACCCGTTCCCGCTCGATGAGGGCCGCCAGGTACGCCGGGTCACGGTGACCGTCCGCCGCCGCGACCACGATCGTCGAGCCCTGCAGCAGCGGCCAGAACACCTCCCAGACCGACACGTCGAACACGGTGGGCGACTTCAGCAGCACCCGGTCGTCCGCGGTCAGCCCGTAGCGGTCCTGCATCCCGGCCAGCAGGTTCAGCACGCCGGCGTGGGTGACCACCACGCCCTTCGGGGTACCGGTCGACCCGGAGGTGTACATGACGTACGCGGCGTTCGCCCCGATGGCCGGCGTCGCGAACGGGGCCTCGCCGTCCGGTGCCTCGCCGGCCGGTGCCGGGCCGTCGTCCACCACCAGTACGGGGACCTCGGCCGAAACGGCGGTCAGCGGGACGTCGGCCAGGATCAGCTCGGCGCCGCAGTCCCGGATCAGCCAGCCGGTGCGCTCGGCCGGGTAGCCCGGGTCGATCGGCACGTACGCGCCACCGGCCTTGAGCACGGCCAGCAGGGCCACGAGCAGCCGCTCCGAGCGGTCCATCAGCACCGCGACCCGGGACTCCGGACCCACCCCGCGCCCGGCCAGCTCGCGGGCCAGCCGGTCGGAGCGCCGATCGAGCTCGCGGTAGGACAGGTGCCCGCCCTCGAAGGTGAGCGCGACGGCCTCCGGGGTCCGGGCCGCCTGCTGCGCGAACAAGCCGGGCAGGGTGCCGGGCGGGACCGGCATGGCGGTGTCGTTCCAGCCGGTCAGCATCTGCCTGCTGTCGGCGTCGTCGAGCACCGCCACCCGTTCCAGCGCGCTGCCCGGGTCGGTGGCCAGCGCCTCGACGAGGGAGACGGTGGCCGCCTTCAGCATGGCGGCCACCGCGCCCGCGTCGATCGGGGCGGTCGCCTGCACCACGAACTCGAATGCGACCGGGGCGCCCGGGCCGGCGTCGTTGACCGACACCAGCAGCGGATAGTTCGTACGTTCCTCGCCCCACAGCTGCTCGGCGTCGTCGGTGACCGGCGGCGGCACCTGCGGCCCGTCACCAGCACCGGGCACACCGGTATGCCGGTAGTTGAACAGAGCCGTGAACAACGGCGCCGGCGCCGGCACCCGCGACGCCCGCTGGGCCAGGGCCAGCGACGCATGCTCGTGCACCATCAACTCGGCCAGCTGATCCCGCATCCCCCGAACCGCATCCGCCACCGACACCGCACCCGTACGGGCATACACCGGCAGCGTATTGATGAACAGGCCCGGCACCCGGTCACCACCCGCACCGGCCTGCACCCGCCCGAACAGGATCGTCCCGAACACAACGTCCTCACGGCCGGCCATCACCGCCAACGCCCGCGACCAGGCCACATGCAGCACCGTCGCAGCACTCACCCCCAACCGCCGCGCCTGCTCCCGCACCTGCCCGGCCACCTCAGCGGGCAACGCCACCCGCGCCTCCGAAACACCCGTACCGTCCCCACGCACATCCAGCACACCGAACGGCGCCGTCGGCTCCGACACACCACCCAGCAACCCGGCGAAGTACTCCTCATGCTCCGCCCTCGACACCGCCAGCAGCGCCTGCCCCACGAACTCCCGATACGGCAACGACGGCGGCAACTCACCCTGCCGACCCTCCACAAACGCACGCACCTCCGCCAGCACCACATCAATCGTCGTGTGGTCCTGCACGATGTGATGGCTGCGCAGCACCAGCAGCCACCGGTCACCGCCCGGTTCGGCCGCTACGTACGCGTGCATCAGCGGCGCCCGGGTCAGATCCATCGGCTCGGCGGCCCGTTCCAGCAGCCACGCGACGGGGTCCGCGCCCGCGGGGGCGGTGGCCCGATCGACCTCGGTGACCGGCATGACCGCCCCGCGCCGAACCACCTGCACCGGGTACGGCAGGCCCTCCCAGACCACGCTGCTGTGCAGGATGTCGTGCCGGTCGATCACCTGTTGCCAGGCGGCCAGGAAGGCGTCGAGCCCGGAGCGGTGGCCGAACCGCAGCACCACGTCGAGCAGGTACGGATCGTGGGCGTCGGCCTCGTGCAGCCGGTGGTGGAAGAACAGGCCCTCCTGCAGTGGGGCGAGCGGGTACACGTCGGCGATCTCGGCCGCCCCGCCCGGGATCTGGGCGGCAACGGTGGCCAGTTGCCCGGTGGTGAGGCCGGACAGCGGCACCATCTCGGCGGTGATCGCCGCGGGGTTCTCCGGGATGAGCACCGGGGGCACCTGCACCCGTTCGCGGCCGGCCACGGCCGCCAGGCGGGCCACCGTCGGCTCGGCGAACAGGGTGCGCACGTCGACCGAGACGCCCCGGGCCCGCAGCCGCTCCACGAGCGTCACCGCGAGCAGCGAGTGACCGCCGAGGTCGAAGAAGCTGTCGTCGACGCCGACCGTGTCGAGCCCGAGCACCTCGGCGAACACGGCGCAGAGGATCTCCTCGCGGGCGGTCTGCGGGCCGCGGCCCTTCGTCGCGCCGACGAACTCGTCCGCCGGCAACGCCCCACGGTCGACCTTGCCGTTGCCGGTCAGGGGCAGCGCCTCCAGGGCCACGAACACCGAGGGCAGCATGAACTCCGGCAGCACCCGCGCGAGAGCCACCCGCAACGCGGCCTGATCGACCCCATCGGCACTCTCCGCAGGCACCACATAGGCCACCAACCGCTTACCACCCGGCCCGTCCTCACGCGCGGTCACCACCGCCTGGGCGACCTCCGGCAACCCGGTCAGCGCCGCCTCGACCTCACCCGGCTCGACCCGGAACCCGCGCACCTTCACCTGATCATCGACACGACCGGCGAACTCCAGCAGCCCGTCGGCGGTCCACCGGGCCAGGTCACCCGTGCGATACAGACGCCCGCCGGAACCGCCGAACGGATCGGCGACGAAGCGCTCGCCGGTCGGGCCCGAGCGGCCGAGATAACCACGAGCCATCCCCGCACCCGCCAGATACAACTCACCGGCCACTCCCACCGGCACCGGGCGCAGACGATCGTCCAGCACATACACCCGGGTGTTGTCCATCGGACGACCGACCGGCAACACCCCACCCACCTGCGACACGTCGGTGAACGCCACCTGCGTCACACACAACGTCATCTCCGTCGGCCCGTACGTATTACGGACCACAATCCCCGGCACCGCTTCCAGCACCCGCGACACCGCCTCGGCCGGCACCACATCACCACCCGTACTCACCTCGACAAGGCCCCCGAACGCCCCCGGATCCTCCAGAGCCACCACCCGGAACAGCCCAGCCGTCAGGTGCACATGAGTCAGCCCGTGCTCGGCCACCGACCGGCGCAACACCGAAGCATCGAAACGCTCCGGACCCGCAACCACCACCGTGCCACCCGAAACCAACGGCACCCAGAGCTCGTACACCGACGCGTCGAACCAATGCGGAGCACGCATCAACACCCGCGCGCGGCCCTCGAACCCCCAGCACCGGTCGGAAACCAGATCCACCACGTCACGGTGACTGACGCAGACCCCCTTCGGCCGACCGGTCGAGCCCGAGGTGAACATGACGTACGCGCCCGCGCCGGGGTGACGTCGGATGCCGGGGTCGGTTCCCGGCCGGCCGGCCGCCGCCCGTTCGGCCTCCGCGACCATCAGCACGGCGACCGGCTCGGGCAGTCCGTGGTCGGTGGAGTCGGTGAGCACCAGAGCCACGCCGGCGTCGGCGAACAGGGCCGTTGTCCGGGCCGGCGGATAACCCGGATCCAGCGGGACGTACGCTCCCCCGGTCTTGGCCACCGCGAGCAGGGTCACCACGAGTTCGGCCGAGCGGCTCATCAGGACGCCCACCCGGACCTCCGGGCGTACGCCGCGGTCGATCAGCAGCCGCGCCAGGCGGTTGGCCCGCTCGTCCAGCTGTGCGTAGGTGAGTTCGACGCCGTCGGCGACGAGCGCCGGGGCGTCCGGATGCTCGGCGGCGCGGGCCGCGAACAGGTCCGCCGCGGTCGCGGACGGGCCCGGCCGCGCGGTGTCGTTCCAGCCGGTCACCACCTGGTCGAGACCGGCCTCGTCGAGCACCGCGACGGCGTCGAGGCGGCGGCCGGGCGAGCCGGCGAGCGCCTCGATCACGCCGAGCGTCGCCGTGCGGAACAGGGCGGCCACCGCCTCGGGCTCGATCGGCCCGACCGCCTGCACGGCCAGCCCGAAGCCGTCACCGAAGTCGTCGACGGCCACGGTCAGCGGGTAGTTGGTGCGCTCCTGGGCCCAGACGACCTCGCCCTCGGTGCGCGGGCCCGTCGCCGACTCGCTGTGCCGGTAGTTGAGCACCGCGGTGAACAGCGGCGCGGGCGCGCTCACCCCGCCGGCCCGCTGGGCCAGGGCGAGCGGGGCGTGCTCGTGCGCCATCAGCCCGGCCAGGCTCGACCGCATCGCGTGGACGGCGTCGAGCACGGACAGGCCGGCGGTGCGGGCGCGCACCGGCAGGGTGTTGATGAACAGGCCCGGCACCTGAGCCGCGCCCGCGCCGGCCGCCATGCGTCCGAGCAGGATGGTGCCGAAGACGACGTCGTCGCGCCCGGAGACGGCCGCCAGGACCCGCGACCAGATCACGTGGAACACCGTGGCCGGGCTGACGCCGAGGCGGCGAGCCTGCTCGCGGAGTTGCCGTGCCGCGTCCGGCGGCAGGACGACCCGCGCCTCCGCCACGCCCCGGCCGTCACCGCGCACGTCGAGCACCCCGTAGGCGGCGGTCGGCTCGGTGACGTCGCCGAGCAGCCCGGCGAAGTACTCCTCGTGCTCCGACTGCGGGATGCCGAGCACGGCCTGCCCGACGAACTCCCGGTACGGCCGGGCCGGTGGCAACTGTTCCTCGCGGCCTTCCAGGAACGCCCGCACCTCGGCGAGGACGAGGTCGGTCGCGGTGTGGTCCTGCATGATGTGGTGCGCCCGTACGACCAGCAGCCACCGGTCGCTGCCCGGCTCGGCGGCGGCGATCGCGTCCATCAGCGGCGCCCGGCTCAGGTCCATCGGCTGCTCGCAGTGGCTCAGCAGCCAGCCCGCCGGGTCCGCGCCGTCCGGTCGGTCGGGGATCTCCATCTCGGCGACCGGCAGTTCCGCCGTGCGCAGCACCACCTGGACCGGATGCGGCAGGTCGCGCCAGAGCACGGCGGTCCGCAGGATGTCGTGCCGGTCGACGACCCGCTGCCAGGCGGCGACGAACGCGTCCAGGCGCTCCCGGGAGGCGAACCGGACGACCTGGCGGCTCAGGTAGAGCTCGGCGCCGTCGCTGGACTCCATCCGGTGGTGGAAGAAGATGCCCTCCTGCAGCGGCGCCAGCGGATAGACGTCGGCGACGTTGGCGGCCCCGCCGGGCACCGCGGCCGCCACGACGGCCAGGTGCTCGTCGGTGAGGCCGGCCAGCGGCACCATGGCGGCGGTGAGCTCGGTCGCGTCCGCCGGTATGAGGCACGGCGGGACGACCACCCGGTCCCGGGCCGGAGCGGCGGCGAGCCGGGCCACGGTCGGCTCCTCGAACAGGGTCCGCACGTCCACCGCCACCCCGGCGGCGCTCAACCGGTCGACCAGGGTGACCGCCAGCAGGGAGTGGCCGCCGAGGTCGAAGAAGTTGTCGTCGGCGCCGACCGTGCCGAGCCCGAGCACCTCGGCGAACACGGCGCCGATGAGCTCCTCGCGGACGGACCGCGGTCCCCGGCCGGTCGGCGCGCCGTCGTACGAGGGAGCGGGCAGCGCGGCGCGGTCCAGCTTGCCGTTGACGGTCAGTGGCAGCACGTCCAGCGGCACGAACGCCGACGGCATCAGGTGCTCGGGCAGATCGGCGGCCACCCGTTCCCGGGCCGTGGTCACCGCGGTCTCGGTGTCGCCGCCGGCCACCAGGTAGGCGACGAGGCGCTTGTCGCCCGGCACGTCCTCGCGGACCACCACCGCGGCCTGGGCGACCGTGGGCAGACCGGACAGGACGGCCTGGACCTCGCCCGGTTCGATCCGGAAGCCGCGGATCTTCGCCTGGTCGTCGGTGCGGCCGACGAACTCCAGCACGCCTCGGCCGTCGCGGCGCACCACGTCCCCGGTGCGGTACAGCCGGCCGCCGTCGCCGGCGAACGGGTCGGCGACGAAGCGCCCGCCGGTCAGACCGGGCCGGCCGCGGTAGCCCCGGGCCACTCCGGCGCCGGCGATATAGAGCTCGCCCGGCACTCCCGGCGGGACCGGCACGAGGTGGTCGTCGAGGACGTAGACCCGGGCGTTGGCGATGGGCCGCCCGATCGGTACGTGGCCGCTGTCCGCCGCCGGGTCGCACGGCCACTCCGTGGACAGCACGGTGGTCTCGGTGGGCCCGTACTGGTTCTGGACGGGCACCCCGAACAGCCGGTACGCGGCGTCGGCCACCGCGGGCGGCAGCGCCTCGCCGATGCAGCACACCCAGCGCAGGTCCGGGCAGTCCAGGGCAGGTACGGCGGGCACGAAGACGGCAAGCATCGACGGCACGAACTGCAGCACCGAGATCCGCTCCGCCGCGATCACCCGGGCCAGGTAGGCGGGGTCCCGGTGGCCCTGCGGCTCCGCCACGACGATCGCTGCTCCGCACACCAGCGGCCAGAAGAACTCCCAGACGGACACGTCGAACACCATCGGCGTCTTCAACAGCACCCGGTCGTCGGCGGTCAGCGCGTACCGGGACTGCATCCAGGACAGGAGGTTGACCACGTTGGCGTGGGTCACCATCACGCCCTTGGGTGTACCCGTCGACCCGGAGGTGTACATCACGTAGGCGGCGTTGCCCGGCACCGTCAGTCCGGCCACCGGTCCCGGGTCCGCACCCGAGTCCGGCTGCGGCACGACGATCAGGTGCCGCGGGCCGGCGTCGACACCGGCCGAGCGACCGTCGGCGACCACGACCTGCGCGCCCGAGTCGTCGAGGACGAAGGCGATCCGGGCCGGCGGGTAGTCCGGGTCCACCGGGACGTAAGCGCCGCCGGCCTTGAGGACCGCGAGCAGGACCGCGACAAGCTCGGCCGACCGGTCCATCACCACCGCCACCCGTGACTCCGGACCGACCCCGGCCGCGCGCAGGCGATGGGCCAGGCGGTTCGACCAGGCGTCCAGTTCGGCGTACGAGACGACGTCGCCCCCGGGCCGGACCAGAGCCGTCGCCGCCGGGGTCCGAACGGCCTGGGCCATGACCAGCTCCGCGAGCGTGGCCGCGGGCACGTCCTCCGCGGTGTCGTTCCAGCCCGCAGTCAGCCGCCGGTACTCGTCGGCAGCCAGCACGGGCAGGGCCGAGACCGGCGTACGCGGATCGGCGGCCACCGCCTCCAGCACCCGGACCAGCCGCTCGGCGAGGCCGGCCACCGTGTCCCGGTCGAACAGCTCGACGGCGTACAGGATGACGCCGGTCAGCCCGTCGTCGCCGGGTTCCTCGGTGAACGCGAACTCCAGGTCGAACTTCGCGGCGGCGCCGGCCGTCGACAGCGGCTTGACCTGGACCCCGTCCAACCGCGGGGCCGCGGCGCCGGCCTGCTGCAGGCTCAGCATCACCTGGAACAGCGGGTGCCGCGACAGCGACCGCTCGGGCGCCAACTCCTCCACCAGCCGCTCGAACGGCACGTCCTGGTGCTCGAGCGCCGCCAGTCCGGCCTCCCGGGCCCGGCCCAGCACCTCGGTGAACGCCGGGTCGCCGGACAGAGGAGTCCGCAGCACCAGCGTGTTGACGAACAGGCCGACCAGGCCGTCCAGCGCCTCGTCGGTACGCCCGGCGACCGGGGTACCCACCACGATGTCGTCCCCCGCGCCCAGCCGGGACAGCAGGGCCGCCACCGCCGCGTGCAGCACCATGAACAGGGTCGCCTGGTGCTCGCGGCCCAGGTCCCGCAGCCGCGCGGCGAGCCCGGCCGGGAGTTCCAGGGCGACGACGGCTCCCTCGTTGCTCGCCACCGGCGGGCGAGGCCGGTCCGTCGGAAGCGCCAGTTCCGCCGGGGCGCCGGCCAACGCCGTACGCCAGTAGGCGACCTGGGAGCTCAGCACGCTGTCCGGGTCGTCGTCCGAGCCCAGCACGTCCCGCTGCCACAGGGCGTAGTCCGCGTACTGGACCGCCGGGGGCACCCAGTCCGGGGCCTGGCCGCACGTGCGGGCGGCGTACGCGATCGACAGGTCCTGCCAGAGCGGGCCCATCGAGGCGCCGTCGCCCGCGATGTGGTGCAGCACCAGCACGAGCACGTGCTCACCGGCGTCGCCGTCCTCCGGCACGAACAACGACACCCGCAGGGGAAGATCGACGGCCAGATCGAACGGGTACGCCGCCTCGGCCGCCACCCGTTCGCGCAGCGACTCCGCCGTGACCCGCACAGGCGCCGGGGCGAATCCGTCCGGCACCGGCCCGATCTGCTGGTACGGGTGCCCGTCGACCGAGGGGAACCGGGTGCGCAGGCTCTCGTGCCGCTGCAGCACGTCCTCGAGCGCCCGGCCCAGAGCGGCGATGTCGAGCGCGCCCGACACTCGCAGGACCAGGGGGATGTTATAGGTCGCGTTGGGGCCGGCCAGTCGCCCGAGGAACCAGAGCCGCTGCTGCGCGTACGACAGCGGGAGCGTCTCCGGCCGTACGACGGCCGCCGTCACCGATCGCCGGGCCGGTCGCGCCCCTTCGATCAGCCGGCCGATCCCCGCCGGGGTCGGCGACGCGAACACGTCCCGGACGCGGACCTCGACCCCGAGCGCGACCCGGATCCGCGACACCAGCCGGATGGCCAGCAGCGAGTGCCCGCCGAGGGCGAAGAAGTCGTCGTCCATCCCGACCAGGTCCCGGCCGAGCACCTCGGCGAAGGCCGCGCAGAGCAACTCCCCACGGGCGTCGCGCGGGCCCCGGGAAGCGTCCCGCCGCTCTCCGTCGTCCGGTGCGGGCAACCGCCGCCGGTCCACTTTGCCGTTCGCGGTCAGCGGCAGTGCGTCCAGGGCCACGATCACCGAGGGCACCAAGTAACCGGGCAGCCGCTCCGCCAGCGCCGCCCGGGCCGCCACGATGTCGACGTCGGCGGGCACCACGTAGGCCACCAGCGTGTCGTCCCGGGCCACCACCACCGACCCGGCAACCCCGCCGAGCCCGTTCAACGCCGCCTCGACCTCACCCGGCTCGACCCGGAAACCACGCACCTTCACCTGATCATCGGTACGGCCCAGAAACTCCAGATCCCCCCCGCCACCCCAACGCACCAGATCACCCGTGCGATACAGCCGCCCGCCCGGCGTGAACGGATCAGCCACAAACCGCTCCGCGGTCAGCGCGGCGTGGTTCAGGTAGCCACGCCCCAGACCCGCACCGGCCGTGTACAACTCACCCGCCACACCATCCGGAACCGGCGCCAGCCGCTCATCCAGCACATAAACCCGGGTATCGGCAACCGGCACACCGATCGGCACCCGGCCCGCCCCGGACCCGACAACCGGATACACCGTGGTGAAGGTCGTATTCTCCGTCGGACCGTACCCGTTCAACAACCGCAACCCCGGCAGATGCCCCAACACCCGGGCACACGCGGACGGCGCCAGCACATCACCACCGGCCAACAGCAACCGCACCGGACCCAACACACCAGGATCCACATCGGCAACAACATGGAACAACCCGGCAGTCAGCCACAGCACACTCACCCCAGCACCCGCAAGAAACCCGCCCAACTCCCCCACGGACAACCGGGCCGACGGCGCAACAGCCACACACGCCCCCGTCAGCAGAGCACCCCAGATCTCAAGAGTGGCCGCATCGAAAGTAACCGGCGCCGCCTGCGCAACCACATCACCCGGACCCACCGGCCAAAACCACGAAGAACGCACAAGCCGGTCGACCGCCCCGTCCGGCACCACAACACCCTTCGCAACACCCGTCGACCCCGACGTGTACAAGACATACAAAGCACTCTCCGGAGTCCGCACCACACCGGACACCGCACCCCCCACAACCTGCCCCACCCCCGGATCATCCACAAACAACACCGGACAGTCCCCAACAACCCCCATCACATTCCGGTCGGTCAGCATCAGCACAATCCCCGCATCGCGCACCAGCAACTGCCTGCGAGCCGCCGGCCACTGCGGATCCACCGGCACATAACAACCACCCGCCTTGACCACCGCAAGCAGACCCACCACCAGATCCACCGAACGAGGCAACAACACACCAACCCGGGACTCCGGACCCACCCCCGCACCGATCAGCAACCGCGCCAGCCGATCCGACCGCTCATCCAACTCGGCATACGACACCGTCCCACCGACACCGGTCACCGCCGGCGCATCCGGCGCCACAGCAACACGCGCCGCAAACAACTCCGGCACACTACCCGCCACAACCCCCCGCGCAGTCTCATTACGACCGATCAACAACTCCCGCAACTCACCCTCACCCAACACCGGAACACTCTCCAACGCCCGCGACGGCTCATACACCAGAGCACTCAACACACCCTCAGTCGCAGCACACAACAACTCACCAACCCGACCAGCATCAATCGGCGCAACCGCCTGCACCACAAACTCAAAACCACCCCCCACACCGACACCGAAGTCATTCACCGACACCAACAACGGATAATTCGTACGCTCGCCGCCCCAGAGCTGTTCCATCCCGGTGTCCGCCGGTTCGTCCGCGCCGGCGGGAAGGCCGATGTGCCGGTAGTTGAACAGGGACGTGAACAACGGCGCGGGCGCGGTCACCCCGCTGACCCGCTGGGCCAGCGCGAGCGAGGCGTGCTCGTGCACCATCAGGTCGGCCAGCCCTGAGCGCATCGCGTGGACGGCGTCGAGCACGGACAGGCCGGCGGTGCGGGCGTACACCGGCAGAGTGTTGATGAACAGGCCCGGTACGCGGTCGCCGCCCGCGCCGGCGTGCGAGCGTCCGAGAAGAATGGTGCCGAAGACCACGTCGCCGCGGCCGGAGGTCGCGGCCAGGACACGCGACCAGATGACGTGGAACAGTGTCGCCGGGCTGACCCCGTGACGCCGCGCCTGCTCGCGAAGCTCCCGGGCCGCTTCGGCGGGCAGCGCGACCCGGGTCTCCGAGACGCCGGTGCCGTCGCCTCGCACGTCCAGGACGCCGTACGGCGCGGTCGGGGTGGTGACCTCCCCCAGCAGGCCGGCGAAGTACTCCTCGTGCCCGGACTCCGGAACGCCGAGCAGGGCCTGAGCGACGTACTGGCGATAGGGCACCGGCGGGGGCAGCTCGTGCGCGCGCCCGTCGAGGATCGCCCGGACCTCGCCGAGGATCACGTCGGTGGTGGTGTGGTCCTGGACGATGTGGTGGCTGCGCAGCACCAGCAGCCAGCGGCCGGTGCCCTCCTCGGCGGCCACCAGGGCGTCCATCAGCGGCGCCCGGGACATGTCCATGCCGGTCGAAGCCCGTTCCAGCAGCCACGGGAGCGGATCGGCGCCGGCCGGCGGTTCGAGCACGACGACCGGCAGGGTGGCCGTCCGGTGCACGACCTGGACCGGGTACGGCAGTTCGTCGCCGACGATACCGGTGCGCAGGATGTCGTGCCGGTCGATCACCTGCTGCCACGCGCTCAGGAACGCGTCGAGCCGGCGCCGCCCGTCGAACCGCAGAACCACGCTGAGCAGGTACGGGTCCTCACCGTCGAGCTGGTGGTGGAAGAGCATGCCCTCCTGCAGGGGGGCGAGGGGGTAGACGTCGGCGATGTTGGCCGCCCCGCCCGGGATCTGGGCGGCGACGGTGGCCAGTTGCCCGGTGGTCAGGCCGGACAGCGGCACCATCTCGGCGGTGATCTCGGTGGCACCCGCAGGAATCAGGCACGGCGGGACCTCGACCGGATCCCGGCCTGCCACCACGGCCAGCCGGGCGGGGGTGGGCTCGGCGAACAGGGTGCGCACGTCGACCGAGACGCCCCGGACCCGCAGCCGCTCCACGAGCGTCACCGCGAGCAGCGAGTGACCGCCCAGGTCGAAGAAACTGTCCTCCACGCCGACCGCGTCCACACCCAGCACCTCGGCGAAAACCGCGCACAGGATCTCCTCACGCACCGACTCCGGACCACGGCCACGCCCGGCCGTGACCTCCGGATCCGGCAACGCCCGACGGTCGACCTTCCCATTACCCGTCAACGGAAGCACGTCAAGACCCACGAACACCGACGGCACCATGTACTCCGGCAACCGGGCCGCCAACGCCTCGCGAACCACCACGGTGTCGACATCGGCCGGCACCACATAAGCCACCAGCGCATCACCCCGCGCCACCACGACCGACTGCGCGACCGACGGGTCAGCGCCCAGCGCCGCCTCGACTTCCCCCGGCTCGACGCGGAACCCGCGCACCTTCACCTGATCGTCGACGCGACCGGCGAACTCCAGCAAACCATCAGGCGTCCACCGGGCCAGGTCACCCGTGCGATACAGACGGCCACCGCAGCCGAAAGGATCGGCCACGAAACGCCCACCCGTGATCGACGGCTGGTTCAGGTAGCCACGGGCCATCCCCGCACCGGCCAGATACAACTCGCCCTGCACGCCCACCGGCACCGGGCGCAGACGATCGTCCAGCACGTACACCCGGGTGTTGTCCATCGGACGACCGATCGGCAACACCCCACCCACCTGCGACACGTCGGTGAACGCCGCCTGCGTCGCGCACAACGTCATCTCCGTCGGCCCGTACGTGTTGCGGACCACAATCCCCGGCACCGCTTCCAGCACCCGCGACACCGCCTCGGCCGGCACCACATCACCACCCGTACTCACCTCGACAAGGCCCCCGAACGCCCCCGGATCCTCCAGAGCAATCACCCGGAACAGCCCAGCCGTCAGGTGCACATGCGTCAGCCCGTGCTCGGCCACCGCCCGGCGCAACAGCGAAGCATCAAAACGCTCCGGACCCGCAACCACCACCGTGCCACCCGAAACCAACGGCACCCACACCTCATACACCGAAGCGTCAAACCAATGCGGAGCACGCATCAGCACCCGCGGGCGGCCCTCGAACCCCCAGCACCGGTCCGAGACCAAAGCCACCACATCAGCCTGCGACACCACCACACCCTTCGGCACACCCGTCGAACCCGACGTGAACATCACATACGCACCCACCCCCGCATCCACCACCGGCAACACCACACCCGACGACGACACATCATCCACACCGGACAACACCACCGTCACACCGGCATCCGCCAGCAACGCCTCACGACGCAGCGCCGGATCCTCCGGATTCACCGGCACATACGTACCACCCGCCTTGACCACCGCAAGCAACACCACAACCAAATCCACGCAACGCGGCATCACCACACCGACCCGAACCTCCGGACCCACCCCCCGACCCACCAGACTCCGAGCCAACCGAGTAGAACGCTCGTCCAACTCCGCAAAGGTCAACTCCACACCACCGTCGACCACCGCCACCGCACCCGGCCACCGCGAAACCGACGACGCGAACAAATCCACCAGCGAAACCGGACGAGCCGGAACCACCGTGTCGTTCCAGCGAGCGAACTCGTCCAGTTCAGCGGAGCTCAGAACCGGCACCCCGGCCAGCTCCTGGGACGGGTCGTGGTCCAGGGCGTCCAGCACGTTCACCGTCGCGGTCCGCAGCAGGTCGACGACCGCGGCGGCCGGGATCGGCGCGACGGCCTGGACCGCGAACCCGAAGCCGTCGCCGAAGTCGTCCACCGCCACGGTCAGCGGGTAGTTGGTGCGTTCCTCGGCCCAGATCACCTGGCTGTCCTGACGGGAAGCGGGACCGGCGCCGCTGTGCCGGTAGTTGAGGACCGCCGTGAACAGCGGGGCCGGTGCCGTGACCCCGCTCGCCCGCTGCGCCAAGGCCAACGAGGCGTGCTCGTGCACCATCAGATCGGCCAGCCCCGACCGCATCGCGTGGACGGCGTCGAGCACGGACAGGCCGGCGGTGCGGGCGTACACCGGAAGGGTGTTGATGAAAAGACCCGGCACCCGGTCACCACCGGCACCCGCCCGCATCCGCCCGAACAGCACCGTGCCGAAGGCCACGTCCTCACGGCCGGACACGGACGCGAGGACCCGCGCGAAGATCACGTGGAAGAGCGTCGCCGGGCTGACCCCGGCACGGCGGGCCGCCTCGCGCAGCCGTCGCGCGACCGGCTCGGGCAGCAAGGAGCGGGCCTCGTCGACATCACTGCCGTCACCCCGCACGTCAAGGACGCCGTACGCCGCGGTGGGCTCGGTGACCTCGCCGAGCAGCCGGGAGAAGTACTCCTCGTGCTCGGCCCGGACGACGCCGAGCAGGGTCTGGCCGACGAACTCCCGGTACGGCAGCGGCGGCAGCAGGGTGTCCTCGCGCCCCTCGGAGAAGGCCCGCGCCTCGGCCATGACGACCTGCATCGTCGTGTGGTCGAGGACGATGTGGTGGCTGCGCAGGATCAGGAACCAGCCCTCCGCGCCGGGCTCGGGCGCGACGTGCGCGTCCATCAGCGGCGCGCGCTCCAGCGGCAGCGGGCCGTCGCTGTGGGCCAGCAGCCAGGCGAGCAGGCCGTCACCCTCCGGCGCGCCGGTGGCGTCGAGCTCGGTGACCGGCATGGTGGCCGTGCGGTGCACGACCTGGACGGGTTGCGGCAGGTCCCGCCAGTGCAGGGAGGTCCGCAGGATGTCGTGCCGGTCGACGACGCTCTGCCAGGCGGTCAGGAACGCGTTGAGGCCGTCCCGTGAGTCGAAGCGCAGGATCTCCCGCAGCAGGTAAAGGTCCTGGTCGCCGCGCGCCTCGAGCTGGCGGTGGAAGAACAGGCCCTCCTGCAGCGGGGCCAGCGGGTAGACGTCGGCGATCTCGGGAGCGCCGCCCGGTACGGCCGCCGCGAGCACGGCGAGCTGGCCGGTGGTGAGGCCGGACAGGGGCACCATCTCGGCGGTGATCTCGGTGGCGCCGTCGGGGATCGTGCACGCCGGCACGACGACCCGGTCGGGGCCGGGCGCCTCGGCCAGCCGGGCCGGGGTCGGCTCGGCGAACAGGGTCCGCACCTGGATCGGCACGCCGCGGGCGCGGAGCCGCTCGACCAGGGTGACGGCGAGCAGCGAGTGACCGCCGAGGTCGAAGAAGCTGTCCTCCACGCCGACCGACTCGAGCCCGAGCACCTCGGCGAAGACCGCGCAGATGATCTCCTCGCGAACCGTGCGCGGGCCACGGCCGGTCGTGGTGCCGGCGTACGAAGGAGCGGGCAGGGCGCGGCGGTCGACCTTGCCGTTGCCGGTCAGCGGCAGCCGGTCGACGGCCACGAACGCCGACGGCACCATGTACTCGGGCAGCCGGCTCGCCAGCAGCTCGCGCAGCGCGTCCGTGTCGGCGTCCGTGTCGGCCGGCACCACGTACGCCACCAGCGCGTCGCCCCGCGCCACCACGACCGACTGCGCGACCGACGGATCGGCGCCCAGCACGGCCTCGATCTCCCCCGGCTCGATCCGGAACCCCCGCACCTTGACCTGCTCGTCGGCCCGCCCGCGGAACTCCAGGACACCGTCGCGGGTCCACCGGACCATGTCGCCGGTGCGGTACAGGCGCCCGCCCGGGGTGAACGGGTCGGCCACGAAGCGCTCCGCGGTCAGGCCCGGTCGGCCGAGGTAACCGCGGGCCAGACCGGCGCCGGCCAGGTACAGCTCCCCGGGCACACCCGCCGGCACCGGCCGCAGCCCCGCGTCCAGCACGTAGGCACGGGTGTTGTCCATCGGCCGCCCCACCGGCACCACCGCACCCACCTCAGCCGGGTCGGTGAACGACATCTGGGTGACGCACAACGTCATCTCGGTGGGACCGTACGACACCTGGACGTCGATGCCGGGCACCGCCTCGAGGACCCGCCGCACCGCCACCGCGGGCACCACGTCACCACCGGTCAGCACACGCGCAACACCGGTGAAGGCCGCCGGGTCCTCCTCCGCAACAACCCGGAACAGCCCGGCCGTCAAGTGCACATGGTTCACCGCGGAACCGGCCACCAGCCGCCGCAGCGACGCCGCGTCCAGGTCACCGGGCGGAGCGATCACCACCCGGCCACCGCGGGTCAGCGGCACCCAGATCTCGTACGTCGAGCCGTCGAACGAATGCGGCGCCTGCATCAGCACCGCCATGGTGCCATCGAAGTCCCAGCACCCGTCGCTCACGAGCTGGGCCACGTCGCGGTGGGTGGCGCCGACGCCCTTCGGCACACCGGTCGAGCCGGAGGTGAACATGACGTAGGCCAGCGACCGGGGATCCGGCGTCGTCCGCAGGGGTTCACCGTCGCCGGGCCCGTCACCGTCGACCGAGACGACCACCGCGCCCGGGGCCGTCCGGGTGCAGCCGTCCGCGTACGCCGGGGAGGCCACCACGACGGCCGCTCCGGCCAGCACGGCCGCCTGCCGGGCGGCCGGCGAGCGTACATCGACCGGCACGTACGCGCCGCCGGCCTTCAGCACCGCGAGCAGGGTCACGAGCAGATCGGGCGACCGGTCGAACACCACGCCGACCCGGACCTCGGGGCCGACGCCGTGCCCGGCCAGCCGCCGGGCCAGCCGGTTGGACCGGGCGTCGAGCTGCCGGTAGGTCAGCGAACCACCGTCCCAGCTGACCGCCACCGCGTCCGGCGTCCGGGCGACCCAGCCGGCGAACAGCTCCGGCAAGGAAACGTCCCGGACCGGCCGCGCCGTGTCGTTCCACTCGTGGACCACCTGCCGCCGCTCCGCCGGGTCGAGCACCGCGAGCCGGCCGATCGGCTCACCCGGGTCCGCGGTGACGGCGTCCAGCACCCGGACCAGCCGCGCGCCGAGGGCCCGCACGGTGGGCCGGTCGAACAGCTCAACCGGGTAGGTGACCAGACCCTCCAGGCCGGCGGGGGCGCCCTCGGCATCGAACCGCTCGGCGAAGTCCAGGCCCAGGTCGAAGGTCGCGTACGCCCGGCCGCCTGGCATCGGTTCGACCCGCACGCCGTCCAGGTCGCCGAGGCCGGCCGCGCCCGCGTTGCGCAGCGTCAGCATCACCTGGAACAGCGGGTGCCGCGACAGCGACCGCTCGGGCGCCAGCTCCTCCACAAGCCGCTCGAACGGCACGTCCTGGTGTTCGTAGGCCGCGAGCCCGGCCTCCCGGACCCGGCCGAGCAGCGCCGCGAACGACGGGTCGCCGGACAGGTCGGCCCGCAGCACCAGCGTGTTGAGGAACAGCCCGACCATGTCGTCGAGTGCCTCGTCGGTGCGCCCGGCCACCGCGGTGCCCAGGGGGATGTCCGTTCCGGCTCCCGAGCGGCACAGCATCACCGCCACAGCCGCCTGCAAAGCCATGAACACCGTCACCTGATGCGCACGGGCGACCTCGCGCAGCCGGGCATGCAGGTCCGCGGGCACCTCCACGACGAAAGTGTCACCCTCATGACCGGCAACCGGCGGCCGGGTCCGGTCCACCGGCAGATCGAGCTCGGCCGGCACACCGTCCAGCACCGCACGCCAGTAGCCGACCTGCTCGTTCAGCACGCTGCCGGGGTCGTCACCGGAACCGAGCAGATCACGCTGCCAGAGAGTGAAGTCGGCATACTGCACGGGCAGCGGGGTCCACCGGGGTGCGTGCCCCTCGGCCCGGGCCGCGTACGCCTCGGACAGGTCCCGCCACAGCGGACCCATCGACCAGCCGTCCGCCGCGACGTGGTGCACCGTCAGGACGAGCACCCATTCCCGCTCGCCGGCCGGGAACAGCACGGCCCGCAGCGGAAGGTCGGTGCTCAGGTCGAAGGGGTACCCGGCGGCCTCGGTCACGCTCCCGGGCAGCTCCCCCGTCGGCACCTCGACGACCCGCAGGTCCACTGCGGCCTCGCCGGGGTCGAGCACGTACTGGCAGGGCCGGCCGTCGATCTCGGCGAACCGGGTCCGCAGGCTCTCGTGGCGGCCGATGAGATCGTTCAGGGCCGCGCGCAGGGCCGGCACCCGCAGGTCGCCGGAGAGCCGCAGGATCAGCGGGATGTTGTAGGTGGCGCTCGGGCCCTCGAGCCGATTGAGGAACCACAGCCGCTGCTGGGCGAACGACAACGGCAGCTCCACAGGACGGGTGACCGGCGCCGGTGCCCGACGGGCAGCCTCCGCGGCCCCGGTCAGCCGCGCGATGCCGGCCACTGTCGGGGTGGCGAAGACCTGCCGCAGGCCGATCTCGACGCCGAGGACCGTCCGGATCCGCGACACCAGCCGGGTGGCGAGCAGGGAGTGGCCGCCCAGGTCGAAGAAACTGTCGTCGACACCGACCGTCGCAACGCCCAGAACCTCGGCGAACACACCGCAGAGCAATTCCTCCCGCGGCGTACGCGGCGCGCGGCCGGCCGGACTCGTGGCGTACTCCGGCGCCGGCAGGGCCCGCCGGTCCAGCTTGCCGTTGACCGTCAGCGGCAGCTCACCGACGGTCACGAAGGCCGCAGGAACAAGATGTCCCGGCAACTCGTGGGCCAGCCCAGCGGCGAGCGCGGCCGGATCGGCGTCACCCACAACGTACGCGACCAGACGCTTGTCGCCCGGCACGTCCTCACGCACGACCACTGCGGCCCGGACCACCCCGGGTTTCGCCACGATCGCCGCCTCGACCTCACCCGGCTCGACCCGGAAGCCGCGAATTTTGACCTGCTGGTCGGTACGGCCCAGGTAGCGCAGGCCGCCGTCCGCGTCCCGGCGCACCAGGTCGCCGGTGCGGTAGAGCCGGCCGCCCGGGGTGAACGGATCGGCGACGAAGCGCTCGGCGGTCAGCGCGGCGTGGTTCAGGTAGCCACGGGCCAGGCCGGCCCCGGCCACGTACAGTTCGCCCTCGACGCCGGGCGGGACCGGGTGCAGGGCCTCGTCGAGCACGTAGGCGCGGGTGTTCCAGATCGGGTGGCCGATGCCGACCGCTCCCGGGCCCGGATCGCCGCCGGGTTCGATGCGCCAGGCGACGCAGCCGACGGTCGCCTCGGTGGGGCCGTACTCGTTGGTCACGGCCGTGGCCGGGTGCCGTTCGCGCCAGCGGGCGAGCTGGGCACCGTGCAGCGCCTCGCCGCCGATGACCAGGTCCTGCCCGGGTGCGGCCCACGACGGCAGCAGGTCGAGCAGCGGCAGGTGGCTCGGCGTGACCTTCATGAACGACGGCGCCGGCCGGCGCGGCCCGTCGGCGAGAGCGTCGAGGTCGGCCGGGCATACGCGGCCACCGGCCACCAGCGGGCCGAGCACGCCGGTCACGGTGAGGTCGAACGCCACCGACGAGTGCACCAGGGCGGTCCCGGCCAGTCCCGGGTAGGCACTGCGGGCCCAGGCCAGGTAGTGGCAGGCGGAGCGGTGGGTCACGACGACGCCCTTGGGCAGGCCGGTCGAGCCCGAGGTGTAGATGACGTACGCCGCGTTGCCCGGCAGCGGCCCCGGGCTCGCGGTCAGGACGTCGTCCGAGTACCCGGCAAGGCCGTCCTCGTCGTCCAGCCGGATCACCGGGAGATCACCGGCCGCGGCCACCGTCCCGGCGCCCGTCACCAGGGCGCAGGCCCCGGCGTCGCGCAACAGGGAGGCGATCCGGGCGTCCGGGTAGGCCGGGTCGAGCGGCACGTACGCGGCGCCGGTCTTGAGCACGGCCAGCAGCGCCGTCACCAGCCCGGCCGAGCGGTCCAGCAGCACGGCGACCCGCCGTTCGGGCCCGGCGCCTTGCCCGATCAGCGCCCGGGCCAGCCGGTTCGAGCGCGCGTCGAGCTCCCGGTAGGTCATCGTGACGTCGCCGTCGTCCACCGCGACCGCGTCCGGGGTGGCCGCGACCTGTTCGGCGACCATGGCCGGAACCGTCGTGGCCGGAACCCCGCGCGCCGTGTCGTTGCCGTCCAGCGCCCATCGCCGCAGCTCGGCGGGACTCGCGGCGGGCACCCGGTACAGCATCACCGACGGGGACCCGGCCAGCGCCGTAATCACGGTGCGGGCGACGTCCTGGAGGAGACCGGACACCGCCGGCGCGTCGATGGGGGCGACCGCCTGCACGGCGAATTCGAAGCCGGTGCCGGTGTCGTTGACCGACACGGTCAGCGGATAATTGGTGCGCTCCTCTCCGCTGAGCTGCTCGACCTGGGCCTCGGCCGCGACGCTCGCGCCGGCGGACGTACCGGTGTGGCGGTAGTTGAAGATCGAGGTGAACAGGGGGGCCGGAGCGGGGACGCCGCTCGCGCGCTGGGCCAGGGCGAGCGGCGCGTGCTCGTGCACGATCAGGTCGGCCAGCTGGTCGCGCATGGCCCTCAGGGCACCGGACACGGAGACGTCGGTGCGGGCGTACACAGGAAGGGTGTTGATGAACAGGCCCGGTACCCGGTCACCGCCCGCGCCGGCCCGCATCCGTCCGAACAGTATCGTGCCGAAAGCGACGTCCTCGCGGGCCGCCATCACCGCCAGCGCCCGCGACCAGATCACGTGGAACACGGTCGCCGGGGTGACACCGTGCCGGCGCGCCTGCTCCCGGATCAGCGCCGTCACGTCGTCCGGCACCGGCACCCGCACCTGCGACGTCCCGGTGCCGTCGCCGCGCACGTCGAGGACCCCGTAGGGCGCCGTCGGTTCGGTGACCTCAGCGAGCAGGCCGGCGAAGTACTCCTCGTGCTCGGCCGCCGGCATACCGAGCAGCGCCTGAGCGACGAACTCCCGGTACGGCAACGGCGGTGGCAGCTCCGCCGACCGGCCCTCGGTGTACGCCTGGATCTCGTCCAGGATCACGTCGGTGGTGGTGTGGTCCTGCACGAGGTGATGGCTGCGCCAGACCAGCAGCCAGCGCCCGGTGCCCGGCTCGGGGGCAAGGTGGGCGTCCATCAGCGGCGCCCGGGTCAGGTCCATGGGCGTCGCGGCGCGGGCCCGGAGCCAGGTCAGCGGATCCTCGCCCGCCGGCCGGTCCGCCGGATCCAGCTCGGTCACCGGCAGCACGGCCCGGCGGTGCACGACCTGGACCGGGTACGGCAGGTCGTCGTGGACGATACCGGTGCGCAGGATGTCGTGCCGGTCGATCACCTGCTGCCACGCGCTCAGGAACTCGTCGACCAGGTCCCGGGACGCGAAGCGCAGCACCATGTCGAGCAGGTACGGGTCCTCGCCGTCGAGCCGGTGGTGGAAGAGCATGCCCTCCTGCAGGGGGGCGAGGGGGTAGACGTCGGCGATGTTGCCCGCTCCCCCGGAGATGGCCGCGGCGACGGTGGCCAGTTGCCCGGTGGTGAGCCCGGACAGCGGCACCATCTCGGCGGTGATCTCGGTGGCATCCTCCGGGATCAGGCACGGGGGGACCTCGACCGTGGCAACACCTTCCACCGCGGCCAGCCGGGCCGGGGTGGGCTCGGCGAACAGGGTGCGCACGTCGACCGAGACGCCCCGGACCCGCAGCCGCTCGACCAGGGTCACCGCGAGCAGCGAGTGACCGCCCAGGTCGAAGAAGCTGTCGTCGACGCCGACCGTGTCGAGCCCGAGTACCTCGGCGAACGCGGCGCACAGGATCTCCTCACGCACCGACTCCGGCCCACGGCCACGCCCGGCCGTGACCTCCGGATCCGGCAACGCCCGACGGTCGACCTTGCCGTTGCCGGTCAGGGGCAGCGCCTCCAGGGCCACGAACACCGAGGGCAGCATGAACTCCGGCAGCACCCGCGCGAGAGCCACCCGCAACGCGGCCTGATCGACCCCATCGGCACTCTCCGCAGGCACCACATAGGCCACCAACCGCTTACCACCCGGCCCGTCCTCACGCGCGGTCACCACCGCCTGGGCGACCTCCGGCAACCCGGTCAGCGCCGCCTCGACCTCACCCGGCTCGACCCGGAACCCGCGCACCTTCACCTGATCATCGACACGACCGGCGAACTCCAGCAGCCCGTCGGCGGTCCACCGGGCCAGGTCACCCGTGCGATACAGACGCCCGCCGGAACCGCCGAACGGATCGGCGACGAAGCGCTCGCCGGTCGGGCCCGAGCGGCCGAGATAACCACGAGCCATCCCCGCACCCGCCAGATACAACTCACCGGCCACTCCCACCGGCACCGGGCGCAGACGATCGTCCAGCACATACACCCGGGTGTTGTCCATCGGACGACCGACCGGCAACACCCCACCCACCTGCGACACGTCGGTGAACGCCACCTGAGTGGCGCACAACGTCATCTCGGTAGGTCCGTAGGTGTTGCGGACCACAATCCCCGGCACGGCGTCCAGCACCCGCGACACCGCCTCGGCCGGCACCACATCACCACCCGTACTCACCTCGGCAAGGCCCCCGAACGCCCCCGGATCCTCCAGAGCCACCACCCGGAACAGCCCAGCCGTCAGGTGCACATGAGTCAGCCCGTGCTCGGCCACCGACCGGCGCAACACCGAAGCATCAAAACGCTCCGGACCCGCAACCACCACCGTGCCACCCGAAACCAGCGGCACCCACACCTCGTACACCGACGCGTCGAACCAATGCGGAGCACGCATCAACACCCGCGCGCGGCCCTCGAACCCCCAGCACCGGTCCGAGACCAGATCCACCACATCAGCCTGCGACACCACCACACCCTTCGGCACACCCGTCGAACCCGACGTGAACATCACATACGCACCCACACCCGCATCCACCACCGGCAACACCACACCCGACGACGACACATCATCCACACCGGACACGCCGTCCACCCCGGACAACACCACCGTCACACCGGCATCCGCCAGCAACGCCTCACGACGCGACGCCGGATCCTCCGGATTCACCGGCACATACGTACCACCCGCCTTGACCACCGCAAGCAACACCACAACCAAATCCAGGCAACGGGGCATCACCACACCGACCCGGACCTCCGGACCCACCCCCCGACCCACCAAAGCCCGGGCCAGCCGAGTAGAACGCTCGTCCAACTCCGCAAAGGTCAACTCCACACCACCGTCGACCACCGCCACCGCACCCGGCCACCGGGAAACCGACACGGCAAACAAATCCACCAGCGAAGCAGAGACACCCGGAACCACCGTGTCATTCCAGCCAGCGAACTCATCCAGTTCAGCGCGACTCAGAACAGGTACGTCGGCGAGTTCGGTGGCCTCCTCTCGGTCCAGGGCGTCCAGCACGTTCACCGTCGCGGTCCGCAGCAGGTCGCCGACCGCGGCGGCCGCGATCGGCGCGACGGCCTGGACCGCGAACCCGAAGCCGTCGCCGAAGTCGTCCACCGCCACGGTCAGCGGGTAGTTGGTGCGCTCCTCGGCCCAGACGACCCGCGTGTCCGGCTGTTCGGCGACCGCCTGCTCGCTGTGCCGGTAGTTGAACATGGCCGTGAACAAAGGCGCCGGTGGCGTCACCCCGCTCGCCCGCTGCGCCAAGGCCAACGAGGCGTGCTCATGCACCATCAGATCGGCCAACTGCGCCCGCATCCCCCGGACCGCATCGAGCACGCCGATCGACGCCGTACGCGCGTACACAGGAAGGGTATTGATGAAAAGACCCGGCACCCGATCACCACCGGCACCCGCCCGCATCCGCCCGAACAGCACGGTCCCGAAGGCCACGTCCTCACGGCCGGACACCGCCGCGAGGACCCGCGCGAAGATCACGTGAAAGAGCGTCGCCGGGCTGACCCCGGCACGATGGGCCGCCTCGCGCAGCCGTCGCGCGACCGGCCCAGGCAGCAAGGAGCGGGCCTCGTCGACATCACTGCCGTCACCCCGCACGTCGAGGACGCCGTACGCCGCGGTGGGTTCGGTGACCTCGCCGAGCAGCCGGGAGAAGTACTCCTCGTGCTCGGCCGCCGGCATACCGAGCAGCGCCTGAGCGACGAACTCCCGGTACGGCACCGGTGCGGGCAGGTCATCGCCGCAGCCGTCCAGCATCGCCCGCACCTCGGCCATCAGGACGTCGGTGGTGGTGTGGTCCTGCAGGATGTGGTGCCCGCGCAGGACGAGCAGCCAGCCGTCCTCCTCCGGCTCGGGGCAGGTGAAAGCGTCCATCAACGGCGCCCGGCCCAGGTCCATCGGCCGGTACGCGCGGGCCAGCAGCCACGGGAGGGCCTGCGTGCCGGGCGGGGCCGCTGGAACCTCGGTCACCGGAAGGGTGGCGTGCCGGAGGACCACCTGCACCGGGTACGGCAGGTCGGCCGAGACGAGCAGGGTGCGGAGGATGTCGTGCCGGTCGATGACGTGCTGCCAGGCGGTCAGGAATCCGTCGACGGCCGCCCGGGACGGGAACCGCAGGACGTGCCGGTTGAGGTAGAGGTCCGCCTCGTCGCCCGCCGCCAGCTGGTGGTGGAAGAGCATGCCCTCCTGCAGGGGGGCCAGGGGGTAGACGTCGGCGATCTCGGCGGCGCCGCCCGGCACCGCGGCCGCCAGCACGGCGAGCTGCTCGGTGGTCAGGCCGGACAGCGGCACCATCTCGGCGGTGATCTCGGTGGCCCCCGCAGGAATCAGGCAGGGCGGGACCTCGACCGGATCCCGGCCGGCCACCACGGCCAGCCGGGCCGGTGTCGGCTCGGCGAACAGCGTACGGACATCGACCGAGACCCCCCGGACCCGCAGCCGCTCCACGAGCGTCACCGCGAGCAGCGAGTGACCGCCCAGGTCGAAGAAACTGTCGTCGACACCGACCGCATCCAGCCCGAGCACCTCGGCGAACACAGCGCACAAGATCTCCTCACGCACCGACTCCGGACCACGGCCACGCCCGGCCGTGACCTCCGGATCCGGCAACGCCCGACGGTCGACCTTCCCGTTACCCGTCAACGGAAGCACGTCAAGACCCACGAACACCGACGGCACCATGTACTCCGGCAACCGGGCCGCCAACGCCTCGCGAACCACCACGGTGTCGACATCGGCCGGCACCACATAAGCCACCAGCGCATCACCCCGGGCGACCACCACCGACTGCGTCACATACGCACTCAGCGCCGTCTCGACCTCACCCGGCTCGACCCGGTAGCCGCGCACCTTCACCTGATCATCGACACGACCGGCGAACTCCAGCAGCCCGTCGGCGGTCCAGCGGGCCAGGTCACCCGTGCGGTAGAGGCGCCCGCCGGAACCGAAAGGATCGGCCACGAAACGTTCGCCCGTGATCGACGGCTGGTTCAGGTAGCCACGGGCCATCCCCGCACCCGCCAGATACAACTCGCCGGCCACGCCCACCGGGACCTGCCGCAGCCGATCGTCCAGCACATACACCCGGGTGTTGTCCATCGGACGGCCGACCGGCAACACCCCACCCACCTCAGCCGGATCGGTGAACGCCACCTGCGTGGCGCACAACGTCATCTCGGTAGGTCCGTACGTGTTGCGGACCACAATCCCCGGCACCGCTTCCAGCACCCGCGACACCGCCTCGGCCGGCACCACATCACCACCCGTACTCACCTCG
>NZ_JADKYB010000041.1 GCF_016918855.1 Actinacidiphila acididurans | reverse complement strand
CCCCCCCCCCCCCCGCCCCCGCACGGCACGAGCCAGCCCCTCCCCCCGCCACCGCACGGCACGAGCCAGCCCCTCCCCCCGCCACCGCGACCGCTCCCGCCGGCCCCTACGATCCGTCCGGGGCCGGTCAGGGGGTGAGCCGGTGACGCCCCGGGCCCGGGTGCTGGTGGTCGAGGACGATCCGGTGGCCGCCGAGGCGCACCGGCTCTACGTGGAGCGGCTGCCCGGATTCGAGGTGGCCGGTGTCGTGCACACCGGCGGGGCGGCGCTGAGGCTGCTGGAGCGTCGGCCGGTCGACCTGGTCCTGCTCGACCTCAACCTCCCCGACGGGCACGGCCTGCACCTGGTGCGCACCATGCGGGCGGCCGGGCACACCGCCGACGTGATCGCGGTGACCTCCGCCCGCGAGCTGGGCATGGTCCGCCAGGCGGTCTCGGTGGGCGTCGTGCAGTACCTGCTCAAGCCGTTCACCTTCCCCTCGCTGCGGGACCGCCTCGAGCGCTGGGCCCGCTACCGCAGCGAGCCCGCCGACAGCGAGGCGTCCGGCCAGGACGACGTGGACCGGGTCCTGGCCGTCCTGCGCACCCCGCGGCCGGCGGGTCTCCCCAAGGGCCTGAGCCATCCCACGCTGGAGGCCGTCACCGCCGCCCTGCGCGACGCCGCGGCCGACGGCCTGACCGCCACCGCCGCCGCGCAGGCCGCCGGCGTGTCCCGTATCACCGCCCGCCGCTACCTCGAACACCTCGTCGACACCGGCCGGGCGGTCCGCACCCCGCAGTACGGCCAGGTGGGACGCCCGGAGCTGTGCTACCGATGGGCGCGCGGATGAAGGGCGGCAGTACGGGGCGGGCCGTCCACGGAACAATCTGTTCCGCTGCCGGCGCAGCGCGCAACCACCGTACGGGCCGATCTCGTCTGCCCTGACGACCCGCACCGGACCGCGGCGGTCCGTGGTGGGCCGCCGCACGGGAGGAGATCCGTGCTGCGTATCCATTTCACGACCGAGGACCTGCAACGCGTTCGCGTCGCCCGCGCGCCCGACCCGCTGTGGGAGCTGATGTGCAGCGTGTGCCGGGTGCAGACCCGGCAGGGCCCGCTGGCCTTCGGCCACTGGCGGCGCAGCGCGCACCAGCGGCTGCGGGCCGACCCCAAGGCCCGGGACGCGCTGGCGGTGCTGCGCGCGCTGATCCCGCCGGCCGGCTACATCCCGGACTTCCTGACCCCGGCGCCGGCCGGCCCCGAACTCGGCGCGGGCCTGGAGACGGTCCGCGCCACCCCACGCGCCCAAGTGGTACGTGACCTGGCGCGGCTCGCGGCGACCGGCGCGGCGGGCGCGGCCGCCTACGCGGTGGTCGCCGGGCGCGGCGGGCTGGGCGACGTGACGGGCGCGCTGACCACGTACCACGACGCGCTGCTGGCCCCGCACTGGCCGCAGATACGGGCCGCGGTCGCCAAGGACGTGGCACTGCGGGCCCGGGCCCTGCTGGAGGGCGGCACCCGCGAACTGCTCACCGGGCTGCGGCCGTTCGCCACCTGGGCCGCGCCCGTGCTGGCGGTGGACTACCCGGTGGACCGCGATCTGCACCTGGCCGGGCGGGGGTTACTGCTGGTGCCCTCCTACTTCTGCTGGCGCCGGCCGACCGCGTTCGCCGACCCCGACCTGCCGCCGGTGCTGGTCTACCCGGTCGCCAAGGACCCGCTGGCGCTGTGCCGTACGCACGCCGAGGACGGCGTGGTCCGCCTGCTCGGCCGGACCCGGGCCGCCGTCCTGACCGAGGCGGCGAGCACGGAGGCACGCACCACGTCCGAGATCGCCGAGGCGGTCGGTGTCTCCCTGCCCAGCGCCAGCTACCAGCTCGGCGTGCTGCGCGACGCGGGCCTGCTGGCCAGCCACCGCTCCGGCAAGTACGTGCTCCACACGGCGACCCCGCTCGGCCTCGACCTCCTCGCGCCCCGCCTCGACTCCCCTCCGTCGGCGTCCCCGGCCTGACGCTTCCGCCGCCTCGCGTCTTTGCCTGGCGCAGAACCGCAGGGGAGGGCGGGGCGTCGTACCGTACGAGGTCCGTACGTGCGGAAAACCCGGGGGGAACTCACGTGCCGATACGCCGACTTGTCCGCCGCCGGGTGCCGGCCCTCGCCGTTGTCGCGGGAGTTGCGGCCGCCGCTCTTTCCGGGTGCCGGGCGTCCCAGGCCGATCCGGCGCACACGCCGTACGTCAAGCTGGACGGCGGCACGTACCGCGGCGCGGCCTGGGGGCTGTGGGCCTGGGAGCAGGGGTCCGAGCTGTGCATGATGCTGGTGCCGGCCGGGGTGGACCCCGGCCATCCGGTGGACCGGTCGTCCCCGACCTGGCCGGCGGCGGGCGGCGGCGGGTGCGGTTTCGACGACAAGGACCCGAGCAGCGGCTTCTACACCGACTCGACCGGGCCGGACGACAGCGGCTGGACCTTCGGCCCGCTCCCGGCCGCCGCGACCGGGATCCGTGTCGCGACGCACGAGGTGGTGGCCACCAAGCCGCTGCCGGCGGGCAAAGGCCTGCCGGCCGGCCGGTACTGGCTCCACTTCGAGCCGGCCGGGGGGCCGAGCCGCGCCGAGGGGACGGCACTGGACACGCCGCAGCCCCTCGACGCGCGCGGGCGGAAGGTGGCTTTCGCCGCTTTCTAGCGCCTCGGCGTGCGGTCTCAGGCGGCAGTGATCTCCGTGATCAGGTCCCGTACCCGCCGCTCGATCTCGTCGCGGATCGGGCGGACGGCCTCGACGCCGCGCCCCGCGGGGTCGTCGAGCTGCCAGTCGAGGTAGGTCTTGCCCGGGAAGACCGGGCAGGCGTCGCCGCAGCCCATGGTGATCACCACGTCGGACGCCTGGACGGCCTCGACGGTCAGCACCTTCGGGGTCTCGGCCGAGATGTCGATGCCGGCTTCGCTCATCGCCTCGACCACGGCCGGGTTGACCTCGTCGGCCGGGGTCGAGCCGGCCGACCGGACCTCGACCCGGTCGCCGGCGAGGTGGGTGAGGAAGGCGGCGGCCATCTGGGAGCGGCCGGCGTTGTGGACGCAGACGAACAGCACCGACGGGCGGGTGGCGGGCGTCGCGGGGGTGGCGGGGGTGGTCACGGCGGGCTCTCCGGATGAGGTGGTTCAGGTTCAGGGGGTGGCGGTGGCGGCGAGTTCGGCCTCGCCGTCCGGGAGGGGCGTCCGGGCCGGGGCGGGGGCGGTCCGGCCGAAGAGGAGCTGGGTCAGGGCCACGCCGATCGCGGCGCCGAGGATCTGGGCGGCGACGAAGGGCGCGAGGGAGGCGGGGGCGATCCCGGCGAAGGTGTCGGTGAACGCCCGGCCGATGGTGACGGCGGGATTGGCGAAGCTGGTGGAGGAGGTGAACCAGTACGCGGCGCCGATGTACGCGGCGACCGCGGCCGGTGCGTGGCGGTCGCGGCCGGTACGGCCCAGGCCGAGGACGAGCAGCACCAGGCCGGCGGTGGCCACCACCTCCCCCAGCCACAGGTGTCCGGCGAAGCGGTCGTGGGTGGACCAGCTCACCAGGGGCCGGGCGAACATCGCGTCGGCCAGCACGGCGCCGCCGATCGCGCCCGCGACCTGGGCGGGTACGTACGCGGCGACTTCCCGTACGGTCGGGCCCTCCCCGCTCCGCCGGCCGGTGACGTGGGCGGCGAGCGTGACGACCGGGTTGAAGTGGGCGCCCGAGACCGGGCCGAGCAGGACGATCAGTACGCCGAGGCCGAAGACGGTGGCCAGGGAGTTGGCCAGCAGTTGCAGGCCGACGTCGTGCGAGAGCCGCGTCGCCTGGATGCCCGAGCCGACGACGACCGCCACCAGCGCGGCGGTTCCGATCGCCTCGGCGGCGGCCCGGCGCGGCAGCGTCGCGGGGGCGGTCATGCGCTCACCGTGGCGGCCTGCGGCGCTCTGAGGACGGCGGCGAGGCGGTCCAGGGTGGCGGGCAGGGCCCAGTAGTACACCCAGGTGCCGCGGCGTTCGCAGTCGATCAGGCCGGCCTGGCGGAGCAGCTTCAGGTGGTGGGAGATCGTCGGCTGGGACACCTCGAAGGCCGGGGTCAGCTCGCACACGCACACCTCGCCGCCCTCCCGCGAGGCGATCATCGACAGCAGCCGCAGCCGTACGGGGTCGCCCAGCGCCTTGAACACCTGCGCCAGGCCGGCGGCCTGCTCCGCGTCCAGCGGGGCCGCGGTGATCACCGGGCAGCAGGCGGCGTCGTCCTGGTCGTCCTGACCGAGCACCGTAAGAGTCTGCGTCTGCTTCGACATGCTTCTATGTTGACGTTTTTCGATCCACGACGCAAGGTGGCATCAATGAACGTCGATACAGCCGGGTCAACGCCGGTGCCATGGAAGGGAGCAAGGGGATGAGCGAGCAGATCGCCGACGTACGCGGGGACGTACGGGAGAGCGGGGACGCGCAGGAGGGTGAGGAAGTACGCGAAACCGTCCGCCGCCGTTACGCCGAGGCGGCCCTGAAGATCACCGTGGGCGGCAGCGACGGCGACGGCTGTTGCGGGGGCGGCGACGACGGCGGCTGCTGCGGGCCGCAGGCCGTCGAGGTGGACGAGAACTTCGGCGCCGCCCTGTACGGTCCCGCCGACCGGGACGTCCTGCCCGCCGAGGCCGTCGCCGCCTCCCTCGGCTGCGGCAACCCCATCGCGGTGGCCGACCTCCGCGCCGGCGAACGCGTCCTCGACCTCGGTTCCGGCGGCGGCATCGACGTCCTGCTCTCCGCCCGCCGCGTCGGCCCCACCGGCAAGGCCTACGGCCTGGACATGACCGACGAAATGCTCGCCCTGGCGCTGGCGAACCAGAAGAAGGCCGGGGCGACCAACGTCGAGTTCCTCAAGGGCACCATCGAGGCGGTCCCACTTCCCGCGGAGACCGTCGACGTCGTGATCTCCAACTGCGTCATCAACCTGTCCACCGACAAGCCCGCCGTCCTCGCCGAGGCCTTCCGCGTCCTGACCCCCGGCGGCCGGCTCGGCATCTCCGACGTCGTCGCCGACGACGCCCTGACCCCTCAGGCGCGGGCCGAACGCGGCGCATGGACCGGCTGCATCGCCGGCGCCCTCTCCTTCACCGAATACCGCGAGGGCCTGGCAGCCGCCGGCTTCACGGACATCACCGTCACCCCCACCCACCCGGTCGCCGACGGCCTCCACTCCGCGATCGTGCGCGCGGTGAAGCCGCTCGCCACGGGTCGTTGAGCGGGTCGGTCAAGCGGCGGGCTCCGGCGCCGGGTCCTGGGCCGCGGTGAGGGGAGCGCCGGGGTCGCGGGTCCTGGCGCCGAGGTCGCGCAGGTGTTCCAGGGCGGGGACGGCGGCGGCCAGGGCGGCCGCCTCGGCCTCCGGCAGTTGTCCGACGAGCCCGGCGAAGGACTCCACGCGGGCCCGGCGGTGCGCGTGCAGGAAGGCGGAGCCCTCGGGAGTGAGGGCGACCAGGACGACGCGCCGGTCGGCCGGGTCGCCGCGGCGTTCGACGTAGCCGGCCCGCTCCAGGCCGCTGACGAGCGAGGTCACGGAGGGCTGGGTGATGCCGGCGATCGCCGCGAGGTCGGTGATGCGGCGCGGCCCGGTGCGGTCGAGGGTGCTCAGCGTCCCGATGGAGGTGAGGCTCAGCTCGCGCGATCCGCGAAAGATCAGCGAGGAGAGCAGTCCGTACACCGCGTCGGCGGTCCGCAGCGAGCTGTCGGTGCGCCCGTTCTCTGAGGTGGGAGTGGGCCTGCTCATGGTCAGAAGCATAGCTACCCGCCGCCTCTCCGCCAGGTACATTGGCAATCTATATAGAGCCCCTATATGATTTTCGGGCGAAGGCGCTCAGTGCGTGTTCCCTCGCCGAAAGAAGAGACGCATGACCGGATCCCCCGACAGCAGTGGGCCGACCGCAGGCACCGAGACCGCGGCACCGGCGAGCCCGTTCCGGCAGCCGAAGGCCGTCTGGGCGGTGGCGTTCGCCTGTGTGATCTCCTTCATGGGGATCGGCCTGGTCGATCCGATCCTGCCGTCGCTCGCCGTCAAGCTGAAGGCCAGCCCGAGCCAGGTGGAGCTGCTGTTCACCAGCTACCTCGTGGTCACGGCGGTGGCGATGCTCGTGACCGGCTGGGTCTCCAGCCGGCTGGGCGCCAAACGCACGTTGATCACCGGCCTGACCTTGATCGTGGTGTTCTCGGCGATCGCCGGCGCCAGCGGCACCATCGGGCAGATCGTCGGCTTCCGGGCCGGCTGGGGCCTGGGGAACGCCCTGTTCATCGCCACCTCGCTGGCGGTGATCGTCGGCGCGGCCAGCGGCGGCTTCGCGGGCGCGATCGTGCTCTACGAGACCGCGCTCGGCGTGGGCATCGCCAGCGGTCCCCTGCTGGGCGGCCTGCTCGGCAACGTCAGCTGGCGCGGACCGTTCTTCGGCGTCGCCGTCCTCATGCTGATCGCGCTGGCGGCGACCGCGATCCTGCTGCCTCCGACGCCCAAGCCGGCGCAGCCCTCCTCCATCAGCGAACCGATCAAGGCGCTGCGCCACCGCAGCCTCGCCACCACCAGCGTCACCGGGCTGCTGTACAACTGGGGCTTCTTCACCATCCTCGGCTACGCCCCGTTCCTGATGCACCTGTCGCCGCTGCGGCTCGGCGCCGTCTTCTGCGGCTGGGGCGTACTCGTCGCGATATTCGCGGTCTTCGGCGCGCCGGCGCTCAAAGCCCGCTTCGGCACGGCCCGCACGCTCTACGGGAACATGGTGCTGATGGCCCTCGACACGCTGGTGATCGGCATCTTCCCGGGCCACCCCGGCATCGTCATCGGCGCGACGATCGTCTCCGGCATCTTCATCGGCACCAACAACACCCTGGTCACGACAGCCGTCATGAGCATCGCCCCGGTGCCCCGCCCGGTGGCGTCGGCGACCTACGGATTCGTCCGCTTCATCGGCGGCGGCCTGGCCCCCTACGTGGCGGGCAAGCTGGTCGAGCACTACAACACCCACGTCCCCTTCGTCCTGGGCGCGATCGTGGTCGCCGCGGCCCCCCTCGTCCTGAGCACGGTCCACCGCGCCCTGGACGACGCCGACAAGGAAGAGGCCCACGCGAGCCCTTCCCACGAGCGCGCCGACGCGGAACAGGCCGTCCGGGAGACCCCGGGCCTGCCGGAGGAAGCGGTCATCGCCGAGACAGCCCTCGCGGAGGACCGCACCCTCCGCGAATGACCGCCGGCGGCCGCCCGCAGCGGTTGGATGGGCTGTGACGTCCGATCCGATTGCCGGTCCGTTTGCTGGGGGGTTGCGTGGTGGCGGGGTCCGTTCGTACGCGAAGGCGCCGCATGGCGTGGTCCTGGATCGCCGTGGCGGTCGCCGTGGCCGCGGCGACCGCTCTGTCGGTCAAGGACATGCAGGAGCGGCGCGAGCGCGCGCAGATCAACGCCCGGCTCGCTCAGTTGCAGGCGGACCGCGTCATCCCGGCACTCGACCGGGCGCTCGGCCCCCACAGGACGCTCCGCCGTGACGGGACCTGCGCGCGCGAGGACTCGCCGTACGTGGAGGTCCACTACACGACGGCGAACACCGATTCCGTACGCGAGGAGATCCTGCGGACCGTCCGCGCCGCCGGGTGGCACGCCGAACCCTGGCTCTACGTGGGCGACGACTACTTCGCCACGGACATGGACCGGCAGTTCGACGGCTGGCACAGCCGCCAGTCCTTCCTGAACCTGCACACCGGTGATCTCCTGGTGGACCTGGGGACCGCCGACCACTCCGGTTGCCTCTGGCTCGGGGAGACTCGAGCCGGCCGTCAGCCCTTTACGCAGACGAGCTGCTTGAGCTTGGCGACTACCTGGACCAGGTCCTTCTGCTGGTCCATGACCTGGGCGATGGGCTTGTAGGCGCCGGGGATTTCGTCGACGACGCCGGAGTCCTTGCGGCATTCGACGCCGCGGGTCTGCTCCTCCAGGTCGTGGGTGGTGAAACGCTTCTTGGCGGCGTTGCGGCTCATGCGGCGGCCGGCGCCGTGGGAGGCCGAGTTGAAGGCCTCGGGGTTGCCCAGGCCGCGGACGATGTAGGTGCCGGTGCCCATGGAGCCGGGGATGATGCCCAGGTCACCGGTGCCCGCGCGGATCGCGCCCTTGCGGGTGACCAGGAGGTCCATCCCGTCGTAGCGCTCCTCGCTCACGTAGTTGTGGTGGCAGGAGATCTCCGGCTCGAACGTGGGCTTCGCCTTGGCGAATTCGCGGCGGACGACGTCCTTGAACAGGGCCATCATGATCGCGCGGTTCCACTTGGCGTACTCCTGCGCCCAGAACAGGTCGCGGCGGTAGGCGGCCATCTGCGGGGTGCCGGCCACGAACACGGCCAGGTCGCGGTCGACCAGACCCTGGTTGTGGGGCAGCCGCTGGGCCTCGCCGATGTGATATTCGGCGAGCTCCTTGCCGATGTTGCGCGACCCGGAGTGCAGGACCAGCCAGACGGAGCCGTCCTCGTCCGCGCAGAACTCGATGAAGTGGTTGCCCGAGCCCAGCGTCCCGATCTGCTTGGCCGCCCGCTCCTCCCGGGGGTGGACCGGCCGGGCCAGGTCGTCGAAGCGGCCCCACAGGTCCTGCCAGCCCGCCTGCGGCAGCCCGTGCACGTCGCCCGGCTCCACCGGACGGTCGTGCAGGCCGCGGCCCACCGGGATGGCCCGCTCGATCCGGGACCGCAGCCGGGACAGGTCGCCGGGCAGGTCGGAAGTGCGCAGCGAGGTCTTCACCGCGCTCATCCCGCAGCCGATGTCGACGCCGACCGCGGCCGGGCAGACCGCGTCCCGCATGGCGATCACCGAGCCCACGGTGGCGCCCTTGCCGTAGTGCACGTCGGGCATGACCGCCAGGCCCTTGATCCACGGCAGCGAGGAGACATTGCGGAGCTGCTGCATGGCGGCGCCCTCGACCGCGGCCGGGTCGGTCCACATCCGGATCGGCACCCGGACGCCGGGCACCTCGGTGTACGTCATGGCTGTCCCCCAGGAGAGCGAAAACTCGAAACCTGTGCCGCCCGTACGTCGGAGGCACAGCACGTCGAACACCCGGCACGTCGGGCGCCGCGCGTCGTACCGGGACAATGCCGCCACTGTCCACAAAACATCACTTGCGCCGGGTTCGCGAAAAGGTCACCCGATAATCCGCCCCGACAGGCGCTTTCGGTGATGCGTGCGGTAGACATTGTGTCCACGGCTCGCTCAGCCGCGCCAAGGGTTTACCGCGGGCCGGGCGGGGCCGGAGGACGGGCACCGACACAGGAACCGCGGCACAGGTCCGCGAGACACAATCGGGCAGCAGGAATGCGGCGCAATCGCGTACAGGAAGTACAGGAAGGGGCCAGCCCAGTGCCAGTGGGGTCCACGCGGAAGGTGCCGGTCGCCGTGGGTGCGGCCGTCGCGGCCCTGGCCATGGCCGGCCTGAGCGGGTGCGGCGGGCACGGCTCGGCCTCGGCGACCGCCTCGGACGGCAAGCAGGTCCCGGCCGGCACGGCCACGGTCTCCCCGGCGCCGCCCGGCAAGTACCAGACCCTCCCGCAGCCCTGCGTCGCCGTCTCGCTGGACTCCTTGCAGCACCTGGTCCCGGGGCTGCCGGACTACTCCGGTACGGAGTCGCTGACGTACGACACCGACCGGCGGGTGGGCTGCCGGTGGCAGAGCCGTACGAGTGACGGCACCGCGCGGTCACTGAGCGTGGACCTGGTACGGGTGGTCTCGTACGATCCCGCGATCAGCGACGAGGTGCAGGCCCAGGACGACTTCTCCCAGCAGGCCACCGCCGCGCACATCCCCGCGGCGGTGGGCACCCCCAGCGGCACCCCGGCCGGGAACGGCAACGGCTCGGGCGCCTCCACCATGACCGGGCCCTCGGGCGGGGCGGGCACACCGGGTTCCGGTTCGGGCGGCTCCGCCGGATCCTCCGGTTCCGCGGGCGCCACGGCGTCGGCCTCCCCCGGGGCCGGCGGTTCGAACGGCTCCGGCGCCGGCCAGGACCTCTCCCCGCGCCGCCTCAGCGGCGTCGGCAACGACGCGTTCCTGGACGACGTGCTCAAGGGCCGCTCACGGCGCGACGTCACGGTGGTCTTCCGTACGGCAAACGTGCTGGTCACGGTGGTGTACTCGGAATCCGTCGGCAAGGGCGCCACGGCCCCGCACAGCGACGTCCTCCAGCAGGGCGCGCAGGACGTGGCCACCCAGCTCGAGCACAAGGTCAAGGGATAGCCGCGGCGGGACCCCTTAGGGTGGAGGGCCGACCGTACGGCGACCGAGCGCCCGCCGTGGCCGGCCCTGCGCCGGCCGGGCGCGCGAACCGTACGGCCGACGTACCGAGCACCTGACGCAAAGGACCCCGGAGCCATGGAATCACGACGCCGCCGCGCCGCCCCGCGCCGCCGGACGCCCGCCCTCCCGGGCCGCCGCACGGCGGCCCTGATCGGCGGCGCCGCAACCGTGGTGGCCGCCCTGGTGTTCGCCGCGTGCTCCTCGAACTCCGGCTCCGGCCACGGGGCCAGTGCCGCGCCCTCTGACTCCGGTTCCGCTTCGACTTCCGCCTCCGGGCCGGCCGGGAGCGGCGGCACCCCGACGGCGAGCGGCACAGGCACGAGTACGGCGAGCGGTACGGCCGGCCAGTCCGGCTCGGGCACGTCGGCCGACGGTTCCGGTGGCGTCGCCAAGTACACCACCCTCCCCGCCCCCTGCAAGGCGATCACCGCCGCCACCGTCTCCACGCTCGTGCCCAAGGCGAAGAGCCCGGCCGGCACCGCGGACAAGTCCGCCGACCTCCAGACCCGCGGCGGCTGCTCGTGGACCGGCAACGGCAAGGACGGCTACCAGTACCGCTGGCTGTCCGTCACCTTGCAGCGCTACCCGGACGATCCGCAGCTCGGCTCGGGCGACGACCAGGCGCGCAAGCGGTACACGCAGCAGCTGCAGGACCTGAAGAAGGCCGGCACCACCGGCGTCGTGACGGGCCTGGGCGACGAGGCGAGCCAGGTCAGCGGCTGGGAGACGGTCGCCAAGGTCACCTCGCAGAACGACACCGTCGTGGCGGTCAGCGGCAATGTGGTGGTGCTGGTCGAGTACGACGGCGCCGGTCTTGAGGGCAAGAAGAACCCGAGCCGGTCGGTGGTACAGAGCGGCGCACAGCGGGCAGCCAAGGACGCACTGGCCGCGGTCGCGGCGGCGAACACGTAACAAACTCCGGCCGCACGGCCCGCTATCCGTACGTTTGTCCGACGAACGGATGGTCCCGTCTTCACACCTGTATGGCAATCTAAGTCGGCCAGTCGCCGAGGGCACCGGCCACGGGGCAGCCAAGGGCAGGAGGGATCGCGGGTGGCCGCGATACGTTTGACCCGGACTCACCGGATACTTGTCGGCATCGTGGTGGCGGGCGCGGTGGTCATCGCCGCGATCGGGTTCGCCGGTTCGTACGCGGCGGTGCGCACGCTGGCCCTGCACAAGGGCTTCGGCTGGTTCGCCAATGTCTTCCCGATCGGCGTGGACGCGGGCATCGTCGTCCTGCTCGCGCTCGACCTGCTGCTGACCTGGCTGCGCATCCCCTTCCCGCTGCTGCGGCAGACCGCCTGGCTGCTGACCGGCGCGACCATCGCGTTCAACGGCGCGGCCGCCTGGCCGGACCCGCTGGGCGTCGGCATGCACGCGATCATCCCGGTGCTGTTCGTGGTCTCCGTCGAGGCCGCCCGGCACGCGATCGGGCGCGTCGCCGACATCACCGCCGACAAGCACATGGAGTCGGTGCGGATCACCCGCTGGATCCTCGCGCCTGTGCCCACCTTCCGGCTGTGGCGCCGGATGAAGCTGTGGGAACTGCGGTCGTACGAGGAGGTCATCCGCCGCGAACAGGACCGCCTCGTCTACCGGGCCAGGCTGCGCGCCCGGTACGGCGTCGCCTGGCGCCGCAAGGCCCCGATCGAGGCGATCATGCCGCTGCGGCTGGCCCGCTACGGGGTGCCGCTCTCCGAGACCGCCGACGCGGGCCTGGAGGCGGCGGGGATCGAACTGTCGTCGGTCCGGCGGGCGTTGGAGCCGGGTTCCGTCCCCGCGGCCGCCGGGACGGGCACGGAGGCGGTCGTGGCCACGCCTGCGGCCGCCGGTGCCGCCGCGGGGGCCGCGGCCGGCGAGACCGTACGCGAGGAGGCCGCTCAGGGCCCCGCTGTTCAGGCGCCGGCCGCTCAAGGCCAGGCACCCGCTCCCGCCGAGCAGGCCCAGGCCCAGGGGCAGCCCCAGCAGTACGGCCCGGAGTACGACCAGCAGCAGGCGTACGAGCAGCAGATGGCCCAGCAGTTGGCGCAGCAGATGTACGAGCAGCAGGCCTACGAGCAGCACCAGTACGGCCAGCAGCAGTACGCCGAGCAGATGCAGTACGCGCAGCACAACAGCCCCTGGTTCGCCGCGCAACAACAGCGGTACGTGGGGTACCCGTTCACCGATCCGCAGGGCGAGCCGCTGCAGCAGCAGGTGCCCGTACCGCAGATGCAGGCCGCGCAGCCGGAGCAGCCGGTCCAGATGGTGCCCTCGGGCGCGCCCGGCCGGCAGCGCCCGCTCGGCAACGTCGGCATGAACGGGCTCAACACGGTGAACGGCTTCACCGCGGTGAACGGCGACTCCCAGCCTCCACAGCCGCCTTTCCGGCTGGCCCCGGATGTGGACGTCCAGGTCGTCGAGCCGGAGTCCGAGCCGGCTGCGGTGCAGACGGTGGGCGCCGAGCCCGAGCCGGAAGTGGAGCCCTACCCGAACGCCGGGCTCGACCTGCCCGACGGCGTTTCCCTGGAAGAGGCCTACTTCGCTGCTTACCGCCGTTACGTCCGCGAGCACGGCGACTTCCCCAACGCCCGCCAGTTCGCCCGCTTCCTGCCCACCGTCTACAACGGCACGGCGCCCGAGGAGCGCGAGCTCGTGACGGCCCTCCGCGACCTGCGCTACCGCTACCAGTCCGAGGCGGGCGCCGAGGACATCCCGTAAGCCGTACGCGTCGTCGTACGCCGTAGTCCCCCCAGTGGCCGGAGGAGCCCTCGCCCCTCCGGCCCGGTGACTACTGCGCCCCGCCCAGCAGGACCCGCACCTTCTCCTGACCCACCGCCAGGAGCAGGGTGGGCAGCCGCGGGCCGGTGTCGCGGCCGACGAGGAGTTCGTAGAGCAGGACGAAGAACGCCCGCTGAGCGGACTTCATCTCGGGCGTGGGCTTGGCGTCGGCGTCGAGGCCGGCCATGACCTTGGGGACCGAGTAGACCAGGGAGGTCAGGCCGTCCAGGGACCAGTGGCCGTCGAGGCCGTCGAGCAGGAGCTTGAGCCCGGCCCGGTCGGCTTCCGGGAGCGCGGCGAGGCGGTCGCGGTCCGGCTCGGTGCGGACGACCGTGCGCTGCTCGGCCGGGACCTGGGTGGTGATCCAGTTCTCGGCGCGGTCCAGCCGGGGCCGCACGTCGTGGAGGTCGGACAGCGGGTCGGCCGGGTCCAGCTCGGACAGGATGCGCAGGGTCTGCTCGGGGTTGCCGGCGGTGATGTCGGCGACCGAGGCCAGCGTGCGGTACGGGAGGGGGCGCGGGGTGCCGGGCAGCTCGGCGCGGGCGGTGCGGACCGCACGGCCGTGGGCCGCGATGTCACCCGGCAGGGCGGTGCCGTCCGCGACCTTGCGGGTCAGGGCGTCCCACTCGTCGTAGAGCCGCTGGATCTCCTGGTCGAAGGCGATCTTGAAGGACTGGTTGGGGCGGCGGCGGGCGTAGAGCCAGCGCAGGAGCTGCGGCTCCATGATCTTCAGGGCGTCGGCGGGGGTGGGGACGCCGCCGCGCGAGGAGGACATCTTGGCCATGCCGGAGATGCCCACGAAGGCGTACATCGGGCCGATGGGCTGCTCGCCGCCGAAGATCGGTCCGACGATCTGGCCGCCGACCTGGAAGGAGGAGCCCGGCGAGGAGTGGTCGACGCCGGACGGCTCGAAGATCACGCCCTCGTACGCCCAGCGCATCGGCCAGTCGACCTTCCACACCAGCTTGCCGCGGTTGAACTCGTTGAGCAGCACGGTCTCGGTGTGGCCGCAGGCGCAGGTGTAGGTCAGCTCGGTGGTCTCGTCGTCGTACGCCGTGACCGTGGTCAGGTCCTTGCCGCATTCCGCGCAGTAGGGCTTGTACGGGTAGTAGCCGCCCGCGCCGCTGCCGTCGTCCTCGGCCGCGGCGCCGGAGCCCTCCTCGGCTGCCAGCTCGGCGTCGTCCACCGGCTTCTGCGACTTCTGGCCCTTCTGTGCCTGCTGCCCGGCGCCGGCGGCCGGCTTCTTGGTGCGGTACTGGGCGAGGATCGCGTCGATGTCCCCGCGGTGCCGCATGGCGTGCAGCACCTGCTGCCGGTAGGCGCCCGCGGTGTACTGCTCGGTCTGGCTGATGCCGTCGTACTCCACGCCGAGCTCGGCCAGGGCGTCGATCATCTGGGCCTTGAAGTGCTCGGCCCAGTTCGGGTACGCCGACCCGGCCGGGGCGGGCACGGAGGTCAGCGGCTTGCCGATGTGCTCGGCCCAGGAGGTGTCGACGCCGGTCACGCCCGCCGGGACCTTGCGGTAGCGGTCGTAGTCGTCCCAGGAGATCAGGTGCCGCACCTCGTACCCACGGCGGCGGATCTCGTCGGCGACCAGGTGCGGGGTCATGACCTCGCGCAGGTTGCCCAGGTGGATCGGGCCGGACGGGCTCAGGCCCGAGGCGACGACGACGGGTTTCCCGGGGGCGCGGCGCTCCGACTCGGCGATCACGTCGTCCGCGAAACGGGAGACCCAGTCGGCCTCGGTGTTCTCAGCCACGGTCCTCTTCTTCCTCTGTCTTTCTCTGTCGTCGGTGGTGCCGGTCCGCCGGCCGCAGCCGGTCGGGCCCGGTGCTGTCATTCTCCCAGACCGGGCGGCCCGGCCGGACCGGCGGCGGGCCCGCCTGTGGACAACCGGTCCGGTGTCCCCACTCCCGTCCCGGGCCTGTGGATAACCGAGGGCGGCGGGCGCGAAGCGCGTGGGACACTGGGAACCTCGCACCGCGTGGTGCGAGGTCACCGACACTGACACCACCACAGAGAAACGGCACACCTCCCATGGCCTCGGTCGCTTCCCTTTCCGCTTCGCTCCAGCAGCGTGTCTCCGCAGCCCTCGCGGCCGCGGTGCCGTCGGCCGCCGACGCCGACCCGCTGCTGCGACGCAGCGACCGGGCCGACTTCCAGGCCAACGGCGTGCTGGGCCTGGCCAAGCGGGCCAAGGCCAACCCGCGGGAGCTGGCCGGGCAGGTGCTGGCGGCGCTGCCGGCGGACGACGTGCTGGCCGGCGCGGAGGTCTCCGGGCCGGGCTTCCTCAATCTCACCGTGTCGGACTCGGCGATCACCGCAAACCTGGCCGCGCGGGCGGAAGACCCGCGGCTGGGCGTGCCGCTCGCGGCCGAGCCGGGCGTCACCGTGATCGACTACGCGCAGCCGAACGTGGCGAAGGAAATGCACGTCGGGCACCTGCGGTCGTCGGTGATCGGGGACGCGATCGCCAAGATCCTGGAGTTCGGCGGGGAGCGGGTGATCCGGCGCCACCACATCGGCGACTGGGGCACCAACTTCGGCATGCTCATCCAGTACCTGGTGGAGCACCCGCACGAGCTGGACCACACCGAGAGCGCGGACGCCGACGCGGGCGAGGCGTCCATGTCCCGGCTGGACCGGCTGTACAAGGGCGCCCGGACCCTGTTCGACGCGGACGAGGGCTTCAAGGAGCGGTCCCGGCGGCGGGTGGTGGACCTCCAGGCCGGCGACCCGGAGACCAGCGCGCTGTGGCAGCAGATCGTCGACGAGTCGAAGATCTACTTCTACTCGGTGTACGACAAGCTGGACATCGACATCGAGGACGCGGACATCGTCGGCGAGTCCGGCTACAACGACATGCTGACCGAGACCTGCGACCTGCTGGAGAAGGCCGGCGTGGCGGTGTGGTCGAACGGCGCGCTGTGCGTGTTCTTCGACGACGTCAAGGGCAAGGACGGCGAGCCGGTCCCGCTGATCGTCCGCAAGGCCGACGGCGGCTTCGGGTACGCGGCGACCGACCTGTCCGCGGTGCGCAACCGGACCGGCGACCTGCACGCGAACACGCTGCTGTACGTGGTGGACGTGCGGCAGGCGCTGCACTTCAAGATGGTCTTCGACACCGCCCGGCGGGCCGGCTGGCTCACCGACGACGTCACCGCGCGGCACCTGCCGTTCGGCACCGTGCTGGGCCCGGACGGCAAGCCGTTCAAGACCCGGGCCGGCAAGTCGGTGCGGCTGGAGGACCTGCTGGACGAGGCGGTCGAGCGGGCCACCGCGGTGGTGCGGGAGAAGGGCGAGAAGATCGGCCTGACCGACGAGGAGATCACCGCCAACGGCCGGCAGGTCGGCATCGGCGCGGTCAAGTACGCGGACCTGTCCACCTCGCTCGGCCGGGACTACGTCTTCGACCTGGACCGGATGGTCTCGCTCAACGGCGACACGAGCGTGTACATCCAGTACGCCTACGCCCGGGTGAAGTCGATCTTCCGCAAGGGCGGCGGCGACCTGAAGCCGGCCCCGCACCCCGAGGTGCCCCTGGCCCAGGCCGAGCGGGCCCTCGGCCTGCACCTGGACGCCTTCGGCGACACCCTCGCCGAGGTCGCCACCACCTACGAGCCGCACCGCCTGGCCTCGTACCTCTTCCAGCTCGCCTCGCTGTTCACCACCTTCTACGAGCAGTGCCCGGTCCTCACCGCCGAGGGCGGCGCCCCCCAGGTGGAGAACCGCCTCTTCTTGTCCGACCTGACCGCCCGCACCCTCCACCAGGGCCTGGTGCTGCTGGGCATCCGGACGCCGGACCGTCTTTAAGGGGTGGCCGGGGGGCCGCACCCCCGAAGGTGCGGCTCTCCGCGTGACTCCGTGACGCCCGGCCCGCGAGCCTACGGGGAAGTGTGCGCTCCCTCCCTAGGGTGACCTTTTCGGGGAGGGTCCCTGGGAGGGGCCGTCCAGGGATTGCCACTGACCACCGCAGCGCGCCCGGGGGCACCGTGACGGAACCGCAGATCGACTTCGAGGCGGTCTTCCAGGCCCTGCCCGCGGGGCTCGCCGTGCTGAATCAGCGGCTGGAGTACGTCGCGGTCAACGAGTCCTACACGCAGATGGCCGGCCGCCGCCCCGAGGAACTCGTCGGCCACTACATCTTCGGCCTGTTCCCGGACAATCCGTTCGACCCGGACTCCGAGGGCTCCCGCACCGTGGGCGACTCCTTCCTCCGCGTCCTGGCCACCGGCGTACGCGACACCCTCCCCCTCCAGCGGTTCGACGTCGAGCGCGGCGCCCGTACCGGCGTCTTCGAAGAGCGCTACTGGAGCATCATCAACAGCCCCATGCCCGGCCCGAGCGGCCGCGTGGAGTACGTCATCCACCGCGTCGAGGAGGTCACCGACTACATCCGCACGAGCGGCGTCTCCGGCCAGCGGGGCCGCAGCGCCCAGGAACTCCAGGCCGAGGTCTACATGCGGGCCCGCGAACTCCAGGACATCAACGACGCCCTGCGGTCCGCCCACGCCCGCGAACGCGAGATCGCCCTCACCCTCCAGGACGCCATGCTCCCGGCGCCCCAGCCGGTCGGCCACCGCGCGGCCGTCCGCTACCAGCCCGCCGTCGGGGCCCTCAACGTCTGCGGCGACTGGTACGACCTGGTCGACCTCCCCCGCGACCGCATGGCCGTCGCGGTCGGCGACGTCGTCGGCCACGGCCTCGAAGCCGCCGGCGTCATGGGTCAGCTCCGCAGCGCCCTCAGCGCGGCCTCCCGCGCCACCGCCGGCCCCGGCGAAGCCCTCGAAATCCTCGGCCTCTACTCACGTTCCATCGAGGGCGCCGAAGCGACCACCGCCGTGAGCGTCTTCATCGACTGGCCGGCCCACACCATCAAGTACAGCAGCGCCGGCCACCCCCCGCCCGCCCTCGTCGACCAGGCCGGCCACGTCCGCTTCCTCGACCTCGCCACCGACCCCCCGCTCGGCGCCCGCCCCGACCACGTCCCCCGCCCCCAGGCCACCGCCCGCTTCACCCCCGACAGCGCCCTCGTCCTCTACACCGACGGCCTCATCGAACGCCGCCACGAAGACATCGACCTGGGCCTGGCCCGCCTTTCCTCTTCCCTGACCCGCCACCACTCCCTCGACCCCGAGTCGCTGGCGGACGTCCTCCTCTCCGAACTCCTCCCCCCGACCGGCGCCACGGACGACACGGCCTTGGTCGTCATCCGCCTCTAGCGTTTTCCCGCAGGCCCAGGCGCCCCGACCCCTGTCCCGGAAGAAGCCGAACCCGGAAGATGGCAGGCACCATGGACGAGCCGCACCCCACCGCCAGCCCGAACCCGAGCCCGAGCCCGAGCCCCACCCCGGAAGAAGCCCCCTCCGGCAGCGTCACGGAGTACCTGTTCTTCTTCCTGGGCCTCTTACCGACCCTGATATCCGCCGTCCGCATCTACCTGATAGCCCACGGCGACCGCTCCACCATGCTGGAACTCCTCCGCACGCTCAACGTCACCGCCCTCATGCTCGACACCTTCATCCGCTTCATCGGCGTGATCGGCATGGCGGTCACCGCCTTCCTCTTCCTCCGCCTCCGCCGCCTCCCGCCCACGACCATCCGCCCCGCCTGGCTCCGCCGTATCGTTTCCGCACACCGCCGCACAGCCCTCTGGCTCCTCGCCGGCACCTTCACGATCTTCCTGAGCAGCGCCTACGAGGAAGAGTTCTTCGACGCGGACAACAAACTGAGCTGGACCCCGGACGACCTGCTCCGGATCTACGCGTGGCTGCTCGTGATCTACGTCGTACGCGCACTGGCGATCCTGACCCGCCGCCGTTACCTGGCGTACCGCGCCGAACGCACGGAAGAACCTACGGAACAAGCTCCCGCATCCCCGGCAAGAAACCCCTGGCTCCCCTGGCGCGGCGTCGCCACGTACACCCTGCTCCCGGTCGCCGTCCTGATGACCTGGTCCCTGCTGAAGCACACCGACGACCGGATGTGGCTGCCCTCCCAGGTGATCACGATCGACCACAACCCGGCGGCGTTCACCGACCAGCAGATCCGGCGGGACGCGGACTTCCCGTACCTCAACGGCCGGGACATGGACGGCCACTTCTCGTTCGTGGGCTACGTCCTGGACGACAACGGCACGTCGCAGACGATCCTGTCCTCGAACGGGGTCCTGGTGACGGTCGGCGAGGACGCGATCACGTCGCACGAGGCGTGCCAGTACGAGCCGACGTACGACGTCCGCGCGGACACCCCGTTCGTTGACCGCCTGCTGAACCACGACGACCGCTGGCACCCGGCGCCGACCTGCGAGGACCTGCTGCGGAAGGTCCTGGCCCGCTGACCGGGGGGCTCACCGCGGAAATCCCGGAGAAACCCGGGACTCAGCGGACGACGTAGACCTCGGAACCGATCTTCGTGGCGTTCCAGATCGCCGTGCCCGCGTCGCGATGGGACCGGATGGCGCCGGTCTGGAGATTCGGGTTGGGCGCGGTGACCTTGTCGTTGACGGCGGAGGAGAAGGCGACCCAGGTCTCGGCGGTGTACTCGAAGAAGACGACGTGCTCGACGGCCACCCCGTCCGCACCCGTGCTGGTGGCCTTCTGGCCGGTGACCAGGTGCAGGCCCGGCTGCGCGGGCACGGTGCCGGGCTGTACGGGGTAGGTGGCGACCGGCTTGCCGGCGGCCGGCACGACCCACACCCGCCGCTGGGACAGGGAGTAGACGATCCGCTTGCCCAGGCCCGAGTGCGCGGGGACGGGCGGCGGAGGCGGCGGGGTGTGCGGGCGCGTCGCCGAGGGGCGGGGGGCCCGCGAGGCCTGCGGGGCCTTCGCCGGTGCGCCGCTGGCCTGGTAGGCCAGGACGGAGACGGCCACCATGGCGCCGCCGGTCAGGCCCGCCGTCCACATCCAGGACGGTATGCCCCGCGTGCGTCCCCCTCGTGCCATGGGATGCCCTCTTCCTTCCGGTTCGCCGGACGAGCCGCGAGGCCCGCCCGGTCCCGTACGGTTACCGCCCCTGCCGGAGCCACTGGGCGACCTCGGTCGCCCAGTACGTCAGCGTCATGTCGGCGCCCGCGCGGCGGATCGACGTCAGCGTCTCGGTGATCGCCCGGTCCCGGTCGATCCAGCCATTGGCCGCCGCGGCCTCCACCATCGCGTACTCCCCCGAGATCTGGTAGGCGGCCACCGGCACATCCACCTCGTCGGCGACCTTCCGCAGCACATCAAGATACGGCAAAGCCGGCTTGACCATCACGATGTCCGCGCCCTCGGCGAGGTCCAGCGCCAACTCCCGCATGGCTTCACGGAAGTTCGCCGGGTCCTGCTGGTACGTCTTGCGGTCGCCCTTGAGCGAGGAGTTGACGGCCTCGCGGAACGGGCCGTAGAAGGCGGAGGCGTACTTCGCGGTGTACGCGAGGATCGTCACGTCCTGCTTGCCGATGCCGTCGAGGGCTTGGCGGATCGCCCCGACCTGGCCGTCCATCATGCCGGAGGCGCCCACCATGTGGACGCCGGCGTCGGCCTGGACGCGGGCCATCTCGGCGTACCGCTCCAGGGTGGCGTCGTTGTCGACCCGGCCCTGCTCGTCCAGCACGCCGCAGTGGCCGTGGTCGGTGAACTCGTCCAGGCACAGGTCGGACATCACGACCATCGCGTCGCCGACCTCGGCTATCACGTCCCGGATCGCCACCTGGAGGATGCCCTCGGGGTCGGTGCCCTGGCTGCCGATCGCGTCCTTCACCTCGGGGATCCCGTACAGCATGATCCCGCCGACCCCGGCTTCGGCGGCTTCCGCCGCGGCTTTACGGAGGGTGTCGCGGCTGTGCTGGACCGTGTTCGGCATCGACGCGATGGGGTGCGGCTCGGTGATGCCTTCGCGTACGAACGCGGGGAGGATCAGGTCGGCCGCGTTCAGCCGGGTCTCCGCGACCAGGCGGCGGATCGCGGGGGTCGAGCGGAGGCGCCGGGGGCGGGCGCCGGGGAAGTCGCCGTACTTCGTCATGGCTGCGCCTTCCGTGGTTGGGCTTGGGATTCCACCGTAAGCCCGGGGAAGTGCTGCTCTTTCCGACGTTGCGTCGGTCTTTGCGAGGGTCAGCTATGGGCGGCTTCCAGCTCGGGAGGTGCTGTTGCGTTGCCGGGTGCTGGTGTGTTGTGGCTCGTCGCGCCCACGCGGCGCCAGCCGCACATCAAACGCAGCCCCGCGCCCCTGTAGGTTGCCGTGCTTCCGCCCGGCGCATGGCCCTGCCCGCGCGCCCCTTCGGGGCGCCCCCGTCCTCCGCGCGCCCCTTCGGGGGCGCTCCGCCCCTTCGGGGGCGCTCCTAGACCCTCGTGGTGCGGCGGCGGGCGCCGGGGCGGCGTTCGCTGGGGCGGGTGACGGGGTCGCCGGCGGCTTCGGCGGCGAGGCGGCGGGCGGTGCCGAAGTCGGCGAGGGCTTGGGCGAGGGCGTGGACGGAGGGCTCGGGGGCCATGACGTCGACGCGCAGGCCGTGTTCCTCGGCGGTTTTGGCGGTGGCCGGGCCGATGCAGGCGATCACGGTGACGTTGTGCGGCTTGCCGGCGATGCCGACGAGGTTGCGCACGGTGGAGGAGGAGGTGAAGAGGACCGCGTCGAAGCCGCCGCCCTTGATCGCCTCGCGGGTGTCGGCGGGGGGAGGCGAGGCGCGGACGGTGCGGTAGGCGGTGACGTCGTCGACCTCCCAGCCGAGCTCGACCAGGCCGGCCACCAGGGTCTCGGTGGCGATGTCGGCGCGCGGCAGGAAGACGCGGTCGATGGGGTCGAAGACCGGGTCGTACGGCGGCCAGTCCTCGAGCAGGCCGGCGGCCGACTGCTCGCCGCTGGGCACGAGGTCGGGCTTGACGCCGAAGTCGACCAGGGCGCGGGCGGTCTGCTCGCCGACGGCGGCGACCTTGATGCCGGCGAAGGCGCGGGCGTCCAGGCCGTACTCCTCGAACTTCTCGCGCACCGCCTTGACGGCGTTCACCGAGGTGAAGGCGATCCACTCGTAACGGCCGGTGACCAGGCCCTTGACGGCCCGCTCCATCTGCTGCGGGGTGCGCGGCGGCTCCACGGCGATGGTGGGCACCTCATGCGGCACTGCGCCGTAGGAGCGGAGCTGGTCGGACAGCGAGGCGGCCTGCTCCTTGGTGCGCGGGACCAGCACCCGCCAGCCGAACAGCGGCTTGGTCTCGAACCAGGACAGGTGCTCGCGCTGACCGGCGCGCTCGCCGACCACGGCTATCGCGGCGATCGGGCCCTCCGGGGTGGGCAGCGCCTTGGTGGCCTTCAGTTCGGCGGCGATCGTGGCGAGCGTCGCGGTCCAGGTGCGCTGCCGGGTGGTGGTGCCGGCCACGGTCACCGTCAGCGGCGTCTCGGGCTTGCGGCCGCCCGCGATCAGCTCGGCGCAGGCCGCGGCCACGGTCTGGAGGGTGGTGGACATCACCAGGGTGATGTCGGACGGGCCGATCTCGGTCCAGCAGCGCTCGCCGGCGGTGGCCGCGTCCACGAACCGTACGTCCCCGCTGAGCGGCACGCCGGCGTAGGCGGGCACCCCGAGGGCGGTGGCCACTCCGGGCACCACCTCGAAGGGGATCCCGGCCTGGGCGCAGGCGAGCATCTCCGCGGCGGCGGACGGGTCGAGGCCGGGGTCGCCGGACACCGCTCGCACCACCCGCTTGCCGGACCGCGCGGGGCCCATGACAAGCTTGGTGACGACGGCGGTGAGGTCCACGCCGGGATCCAACACCTCGCCGTCGACGGCGGGTTCGGCCGTGCCCACGTCCGCGCGGGCGTGGCCGCGCACGACGTCCAGCACGTGGCCCTCGCCGACCAGCAGGTCGGCGGCGGCAAGCGCCTCGACGGCGCGCAGCGTCAGCAGCCCGGGATCACCGGGCCCGGCACCGAGGAAGGTGACGTGCCCGGTGATGGGGCCGGCCACAGGTCCGGTCGTGCCGGACGGGCCGGCGGTTGTCGTGGTGTCATCAGCGACGGCGGCGGGGTTCAAGGTGTGCGCTCCCCCATAGGACCGGCCGCACTCATGGTGAACACCGGGGCGGCGAGCGCACAGCGGAAGGCCCGCGCTCTGTCGTCCGGTGCCGGTGCGGAACCGGTGATGGACATCTGTGCCGGCGCGGTGCCGTCGGTTGTGCCGACGGTGCCGAACCGGCCCAGCTCGGAATGCTGCCCGTCGGCCACGCGGCCGGCCGGCGCGCCCGCAGGCGCGATACAGCCGGCCCCGAGGGCGGCGGACAGGAGTGCGGCCGGCTCCTGGTGGGAGGCGGCGCGCTCAACGGCCGCCCCCTCTCCGGAAGCAGCCACGACGCGTGTGCATACGGTGTCGATCGGCTCGCCCGCCCCGGCGAGCCGGCCCCTGCGAACCGACCCGGCCGCGACCGACCCCACCGCGCCGAGCGTGCCGGAAGTAACGTACCCGATCCAAGTGTCAACGTTGCCACGCTGCGGCTTTCCCGAACGTGCAGTACGACACGCCCGGAAGGAGTTTCGACCGGGAGTACGGCACATCTCAAGGACGCGGACGCCAGTCCGCGGCGTGCGGCACCCCTCAGGGGCGCGGACGCCAGTCCGCGGCGAGCCGGAAGGACGGCACCCGGCGGGAGCAAGGTCACCTTCAGGGGCGCGGGGAACTGCGCGACAAGCCACAACGGACCGGCAGTCGGCAACGAACCGCAACGACCCGAGTTGGTTGCCGCCCCGGTCACCGCCCCAGCGGAACACCTCACCCATTACTGCCCCCGTCCCCACGAGGCATCGGCACAGGCACCCCCGGCGGAACCACGGAAGAAGCCCCTTGCACGGGCCCGGGTTCCGCCCGGCTGACCGCAACGACAGCCTGCGGGTCAAGGTCGAACAATTCCCGGAGCGCATCGGCGTACCCGGCTCCCCCGGGCTCCCCGGCAAGCTGCTTCACCCGCACCGTAGGCGCGTGCAAGAGCTTGTCCACGACGCGGCGAACCGTCTGCGCGACCTCGGCCCGCTCCTTGGCGTCAAGACCGGGCACCCGCCCGTCGAGCCGGGCGAGCTCACTCGCCACCACGTCCGCGGCCATCGCGCGCAGCGCGACCACCGTGGGAGTGATGCGGGCCGCCCGCTGGGCGGCACCGAACGCCGTGACCTCCTCGGTGACGATCGCCCGGACCTGGTCCACGTCGGACGCCATGGGCGCGTCCGCGGAGGCCGCGGCCAGGGACTCGATGTCGACCAGGTGGACGCCGTCCAGGGTGTGCGCGGCGGCGTCGACGTCCCGGGGCATGGCCAGGTCCAGGACGGCCAGCGGCGCGCCACCGCGTCCGTGGACCGCGGCCTTGAGCTGGTCGGCGGTCAGGACGAGGCCGGTGGAGCCGGTGCAGGAGACGACGATGTCGGCGGCCGCGAGGGCGGCCGGGACCTCGTCCATGGTGGCGGCCCGGGCCGGCGTGCCCTGCTCGCCGATGAGGTGGGCGAGGCGGCGCGCGCGCTCGACCGTACGGTTGGCGATCGTGACCTCGGCCACGCCGGAGCGGGCGAGGGTGGCGGCGGCCAGGGAGGACATGGAGCCGGCGCCGACCACGAGGGCGCGGCGGCCGGGCAGGGCGTCGGGCGCGAACTGGGCCAGGCCGAAGGTGACCAGGGACTGCCCGGCCCGGTCGATGCCGGTCTCGGAGTGTGCCCGCTTGCCGACCCGCAGTGCCTGCTGGAAGAGGTCGTTGAGCAGCCGGCCGGCGGTGTGCAGTTCCTGGCCGAGGGCGAGCGCGTCCTTGATCTGGCCGAGGATCTGGCCCTCGCCGACCACCATGGAGTCCAGCCCGCAGGCCACCGTGAGCAGGTGGTGCACGGCCCGGTCCTCGTAGTGCACGTACAGGTGCGGGGTCAGCTCCTCCAGCGGCACCTCGCTGTGCCGGGCGAGCAGCGTGGACAGCTCGGCGACCCCGGCGTGGAACTTGTTGACGTCCGCGTACAGCTCGATGCGGTTGCAGGTGGACAGCACGACCGCCTCGGCGGCCGGCTCGGCGGCCAACGCGTCCCGCAGCAGCGGCCCGCGCGCGCCGTCGGCCAGCGCGGCCCGCTCCAGCACGCTCACCGGGGCGCTGCGGTGGCTGAGCCCGACGACCAGGACGCTCATGCCGGCATCACGGCGGGTACGTCCCCGTCGGGTTCCTGACGGTCCTCGTCCCCGGCCTTGCGCTGCTCGTGGAAGGCGAGGATCTGCAGCTCGATGGACAGGTCCACCTTGCGTACGTCGACCCCGTCGGGGACGGACAGCACGGTGGGCGCGAAGTTCAGGATGGAGGTGACGCCGGCCGCGACGAGGCGGTCGGTGACCTCCTGGGCGGCGCCGGCCGGGGTGGCGATGACGCCGATGGACACCTGGCTGTCCGCGACGATCGTCTCCAGCTCGTCGATGTGCCGGACCGGCAGGCCGGCCACCAGCTTGCCGGCCAGCGCGGTGTCCGCGTCGAGCAGGGCGGCCACCCGAAAGCCGCGGGAGGCGAAACCGCCGTAGTTGGCCAGGGCGGCGCCGAGGTTGCCGATACCGACGATGACGACCGGCCAGTCCTGGGTCAGTCCGAGTTCACGGCTGATCTGGTACACGAGGTACTCCACGTCGTAGCCGACGCCTCGTGTGCCGTACGAGCCGAGGTAGGAGAAGTCCTTGCGCAGCTTGGCCGAATTGACTCCGGCGGCGGCGGCGAGCTCCTCCGACGACACGGTGGGCACCGAGCGCTCGGACAGAGCTGTCAGCGCCCGCAGGTACAGCGGAAGCCTGGCGACGGTGGCCTCGGGAATTCCTCGGCTACGGGTCGCCGGTCGGTGTGATCGGCCAGTTGCCACGGTGCTCCTGCGGGTAGAGCTGGGCTGAGGACGACCACGGTCCTTGGGGCCGCCCCGTGGACGCCAGGCTATGTCTTTGTGAACGCGTGCACAAAGATGGTGTCCGATTTGCCCGCGGGAAGTGATGGGCATCACGCCAGCCCATTCCGGACATCGGGCACCGAACGAGGGGCCGAATCGTTGCCCGGCGCGGCCCACGCGGGGCGGGCGGTCCACAGCGCGTCGGCGCCGGAAAGGCCGGAAAGTTCTGCCGGTTCGGGCCAGCGGACCGCGGCCGCGGCGGTCAGCAGCCGGTCCAGACCCGCCGCGCGCGGGGCGTAGTGGGCGAGCAGCGCGGCGGTGGCGCGGGCGTCCTCCAGCGCGGTGTGCGGGCGCCAGCCGGTGACGCCTATCGCGGCGGCGCAGGCCCGCAGGCTCAGTCCGTACGATGTCCCGCCCGGCTCGCCGTACCGCGTGGCCATCCGCATCGTGCACAGCTCGGGGACGACCGGCAGCCGCAGGCCGACCCGGGCGTACTCGGCGACCAGGAAGGACCGGTCGCAGCCGACGTTGTGGCCGACCAGCACCCGGCCGCGCAGCAGTCCCAGCAGCCGCCCGGCGATCCCGCCGAACCGCGGCGCGCCGGCCAGGTGGGCGGGCTCGATGCCGTGGATGTGGGTGGGCCCGACCGGCCCCTGCGGGTCGACGAGCGTGGTGAACTCGCCCTGCGGCTCGAGATCGCGGTCCAGCAGCACCACGGCCAGTTCCACCACCCGGTGCCGGCGCGAGGAGGAGCCGCTCGCCTCCAGGTCCACCACCGCCCAGCCGCCGTCGTACGGGGTCGGCTCAGGGGCCGGGTACGGACGCGGCTGCGGAACTCGGCCGCGGATCGGGACCACCGGGGACACCTGCCACACTCCTCACGCATCGCCCCCGGCATGTACAAAACGCCTTGATGGTAATCGAATACGTGGGAGAGTCGGGTAACACTCTCAAAACACCCATGCGTTCGTGCGCGATTTCACACAGTGCCCCGCCTCGGGTCACCCGCCCGCGAGCGCGCTGCGCAGCCGCTTCTCGTCCACCCGCCAGAAGGTGTGCTGCTCGCCGTCCACGAGCACGACCGGAATCTGTTCCCAGTACCGCTCGTGCAGTTCCGGATCCTGGGTGATGTCCCGCTCCTCCACCACCGCGCCGGTCTCGGCCGCCACCTTGGTCACCACGACGCGGGCGTCGTCGCACAGATGGCAGCCGGGCTTGCCGATGAGCGTCACAGTCGTCATGCGGCAAAGGTACGGCCAAGGTGTCGCATGGAGTTCACGTGCCTGCCCGGTGTGCGCATCAGCCTTGCCCCGCAAGGTGGTTATGCTCGCGTCATGGCCGCACTCAGATGGCTCACCCCCCGTAGGCAGACCACGACCGAGCGGAGCGTGCTGGCCGGCGAGGCCGCGGCGGCCGCAGCGGAGGCCGCTCTGACGACCGGGCCGGCCCCCACGGACCTGTCCGCGCTGACCGGCCTGGCCGACGTGCCCGATCTGGCCCCGCAGGACGCGCCGCCGGCGGAGATCCCGGACGATCTCGCGGCGGGGATCCCCGACGTGCCGGTGGCGTGCGACGTGCGGGCCGCGGCGTTCTTCGACCTGGACAACACGGTGATGCAGGGCGCCGCTCTGTTCCACTTCGGCCGCGGCCTGTACAAGCGGAAGTTCTTCGACAAGCGGGACCTGGTGCGCTTCGCCTGGCAGCAGACGTACTTCCGGCTGGCCGGGCTGGAGGACCCCGCGCACATGCAGGACGCCCGGGACAGCGCACTGTCGATCGTCAAGGGGCACCGCGTCGAGGAACTGATGGCCATCGGCGAGGACATCTACGACGAGTACATGGCCAGCAAGATCTGGCCGGGCACCCGTGCGCTGGCCCAGGCCCACCTGGACGCCGGCCAGCGGGTGTGGCTGGTGACCGCGGCGCCGGTGGAGACCGCGACCATCATCGCCCGGCGGCTGGGCCTGACCGGCGCGCTGGGCACGGTGGCGGAGTCGGTCAACGGCATCTACACCGGCCGGCTGGTCGGCGAGCCGCTGCACGGCCCGGCGAAGGCCGAGGCGGTACGGGCGCTGGCGGTCGCCGAGGACCTGGACCTGTCGCGGTGCGCCGCCTACAGCGACTCGCACAACGACATCCCGATACTGTCCCTGGTCGGCCACCCGTACGCGATCAACCCCGACGCCCGGCTGCGCAGGCACGCCCGCGCCGAGGGGTGGCGCCTTCGTGACTATCGCACCGGCCGCAAGGCGGTCCGGGTCGGCGTGCCCGCCGCGGCGGGCCTGGGCGCGCTGGCCGGCGGCGCGATCGCCGCGGCGGCGATCCACCGCCGGCGCCACCACTGAGCCCCCGCCACTGAGCGGTGCTCCTGCGCACGACCGTCGACCGGCGCGCCGCCGCGCCCTTTACGGGTACGGCGACGCGCGGGTATCCGCACACGTTTACGTCCGGGGCCGCGAACAGATCCCCGCCGGAACAACACGCTCTCTCCGCGACCACTTCACGAACCCAAGTGGTCAACTATGGCCACCTGTTCGATAATTGGTCGATCGCCAATCCGTACAGGAAGCGGCGGAAACGGCGATTTGAGCAACTCGGTGTAGCGTCGCCTGTACGAAGCGTTATTCTCCTCAGACGCACTCCGGTACCCACACGTCGCCACGACGGGTGAACGGTCCCGTACTGCACGTGATGGAAGTTCTGCCTCTGGGAGTCCCGTGTACCCACTCGACGGGGTTGACACCTCCGGCCTGGCGGCGCTGCGCGCACTGGTCCTCGACCAGATCCGGCGCACGGTCCCGGCGCCCGCCACGCCAGTCCTCGCCACGTCCGGTTCCTCCGGCCCCACCGCCTCCGGGCCGGCCTACGCGCTGGCCGAAATCAGCAGCACCGCAGGCAGACGCACCCGCAACAGCCCCCACCACGCCCAGAGCGCTGCCCGCTCCGGGGCGCACTCCGCGCATTCCGCGCAGCAGACGCACACCGCCGCGCCGGGCGCGCACGCCCGGCGCCCGGCCGCCGACACCGACAGCGGCCGGATGATGGACCTGGTCGAACGGGCGCAGGACGGCGAGACCGAGGCGTTCGGCCGGCTCTACGACCACTACAGCGACACCGTCTACCGGTACATCTACTACCGGGTCGGGGCCAAGGCGACCGCCGAGGACCTGACCAGCGAGACGTTCCTGCGCGCCCTGCGCCGGATCGGCACCTTCACCTGGCAGGGGCGCGACTTCGGCGCCTGGCTGGTCACGATCGCGCGCAATCTGGTCGCCGACCACTTCAAGTCGAGCCGTTTCCGCCTCGAAGTGACCACCGGCGAAATGCTCGACGCCAACGAGGTCGAGCCCAGCCCCGAGGACTCGGTGCTGGAGTCGCTGTCCAACGAGGCCCTGCTGACCGCGGTGCGCAAGCTCAACCCGCAGCAGCAGGAGTGCGTCACCCTGCGCTTCCTGCAGGGGCTCTCGGTGGCCGAGACCGCCCGCGTGATGGGCAAGAACGAAGGGGCGATCAAAACGTTGCAGTACCGTGCCGTACGCACACTGGCCCGGCTGCTGCCGGAGGACGCGCGGTGAGCCGCAGCTGACGGCGCCGTACCGGTAACGGTCCGGCGACGACCGGCGACCGCCGGCAACCGTCCGGGGAAGGCTCCTCCGGCCCGCGTAACCCAACGCGCCGGGCACTCGTTGCATCGGATGCAGGCACTTCGTGCCGGCTCCCGCAAGGGTTGTTCACCGCTTCTCCCGCCTTTTCACCCGATCGGGTGGAGGAGCGGCAGGCGTACAACCATCCTGGCGGCACCGGCAGTCGAGTGTGGAAGACGAGAGGAGGTGCCGCCCGTGATCGGACCGGCAATGGCACACCGCCGGGCGAACGCCTTCGCCCAGGCCCTGGAGGACGCCGCAGTCCCCGGGGAGACCACTGGCGAGCACAGTGCCGGCGGCACCCACCCCACCGCCGCCGCACCCACAGCCGGCGCGCCCACCGGCGCGCACGGCGCCCATGCCGCGGACCGGCACGCCGATCCCGGCCAGCCGGCGATGCTCGCGCTGGCCGCGGCCCTCAGCAACCGGCCGCGGCCGGTGATGGACGCGGAGAAGAAGACCGTCCAGCGCGCCCAGCTCATCGCCGCGATGGAACAGGCCCTTGCCGACGGCAGCTTCGAGACCGCCCGGCGCCTCCCGCAGCAGCGCACCGAGGGCGGCGGCAGCCACCGGTCGCGGGCCGGCCGCCTGCGCGGCCTCGGCCCGCGCTCGAAGCTGTCCCGGCGCCTCGCGGTCGGCTCGCTGACCGTCGGCGTGGCGGCCGGGGCGTTCGGCGGGGTGGCGGCGGCGAGCAGCGACGCGCTGCCCGGCGACACGCTGTACGGCCTCAAGCGCGGCATGGAGGACCTGAAGCTGGACCTGGCCACCGGCGACGCCTCGCGCGGCAAGGTCTACCTCGACATGGCGGCCACCCGGATGCAGGAGGCCCGCCGGCTGATGGACCGGGGCCGCGGCGGCCCGCTGGACCAGGAATCGGTCGGCGAGGTGCGCAAGGCCCTGTCCGGGATGCACCAGGAGGCCTCCGAGGGCCACCGGCTGCTCAGCCATGCCTACCAGGAGGACGGCTCGCTCCAGCCGATGGAGCTGCTCAACTCCTTCGCCCAGCAGCACGGGGAGAGCTGGCGCGAGCTGCGCGGCAAACTGCCCAGCCAGCTCACCGACGTCTCCGACCAGGTGACCTCGGTCTTCGACGCCATAGACCACGAGGTGGCCCCGCTGGAGCCGCTGCTGCCCAAGCCGAAGGACAGCGGCACCCCCGGCTCCCGCGGCGGCGGTTCCGGCCCCACCGGCTCCGGGCAGGGCGGAGGCGGCGGCACCGGCACGACACCCACCGACGCGACCCCCTCGGCGCCGGCGAGCGACCAGAGCGGCCAGGGCGGCACGCAGAGCCCCAGCCCGTCGCCGTCAGCCCCTTCCGCCCCCGGCCTGATCGGCGGCTCGGGCGACCTGCTGGACCCGCCGTCGGTGTCCGTGCCGCCGGTGCCGGGCGTCACGCCCACCGCGACGCCCTCCGCATCGCCCACCCATCACTCGGTGATACTGCCGCCTCTGCTGCCCGGTCTGCTGCCGGGCCTCGGCCTGGACGACGACCCGACCGGCACCGCCGGTCAGTGATCCGGACCGCTCCCGACGCGGGGCGGCCGGTCTCCCCTCAGGAGGGGACCGGCCGCCCCGCTCGGCCGTCCGCGTACGAGGCGCGCGTACGCGGCGCCGGTCACCGGAACAGCGGTCACAGCCCCGATCAGAAGAACACCGACCGCCGCTGCACCAGCAGTTCGTACAGCGTGTGCTGGATCGTCTCCCGCACCTGATCCGTCAGGTTGAACACCAGCATCGGATCGTCGGCGGCCTCCAGCGGATAGCCGTCGGTCGGGATGGGCGTGCCGAACTGGATGGTCCACTTGGTGGGCAGCGGGACCGTGCCGAGCGGGCCCAGCCACGGGAAGGTCGGCGTCAGCGGGAAATAGGGCATGCCCAGCAGCCGGGCCATGGTGCGGGAGTTGCCGAGCATCGGGTAGATCTCCTCGGCGCCCACAATGGAGCACGGCACGATCGGCTTGCGGGTCTTCAGCGCGGTCGCCACGAACCCGCCCCGCCCGAACCGCTGGAGCTTGTACCGCTCCGAGAACGGCTTGCCCAGGCCCTTGAAGCCCTCCGGCATCACCCCGACCACCTCGCCGCGCTCCAGCAGGAGCTGCGCGTCCTCGGTGCACGCCAGGGTGTGACCGCCCTTGCGGGCCAGCTCGTTGAAGCCCGGCAGCGCGAACACCAGGTCGGCGGCGAGCAGCCGCAGATGCCGCCCGGCCGGGTGGTGGTCGCGTACCGCGATCTGCGCCATCACCCCGTCCCACGGCAGTGTGCCCGAGTGGTTGCACACCACCAGGGCGCCGCCCTCGGCGGGGATGTTCTCGACGCCGCGCACCTCGACCCGGAAGTACTTCTCGAACAGCGGCCGGAACAGCGGCATCAGGACCTGTTCGGTCAGCTCCTCGTCGTAGCCGAACTCGTCGACCTCGTAGTCCCCGGTCACCCGGCGGCGCAGGAACTCCAGCCCGGAGGCGACCTTGCGCTCCCAGGGCCCGCCCAGCATTTTGTCGGCCAGGCCGGTGAGGACCCCGCCCAGCGACGGCAGCGGCGGTTCGGCCGGCACCGCGGACTCACCGCCCTCGTCGTCGGCCGCCGCGTCCGGGCCGGCGCCCGCGGACTCGCGCGGACCCTGCGCACCGCGCCCGCCGGCCGCCGCCTGCGCCGGGATCTCCGCCACCTCGGGCACCCCCGTGAGCGGCTCGGTCCCGCCGTCCCCCGCGTCGCCCGTACCGGAGCCGGCCCCCGACCCCGCGCCCGCGTCCGTACCGGTGTCGGCGCCCTTGCCGGCCGCCCCCCGCGCACCCTGCCGGGACCGTCCGCGGCCGCCCCGCCGGGTCCGGGAGTCCTCGTCGAACGGAATCACCTTGGCGTCCGTCATGACTCCTGCTCCTTCCGCTGTCGGATGCTGTCGGGCGGTCGCCGGGCCGCCGCGGCCGTGACCGTGGCCCCTGTCGTAGGGCATGTCGTGCGGCGGTCAGCGGTCATACGGCGTCGGCACCGGCGCCGGTCCGGGGGCCGGCGCCGCGCGGGGCGGGCAGCGCCGCCGCGAGCCGGTCGACGGCCGCGGCCAGCCGGTCCGGGGGCAGCAGCCCCGGCCCGTGACCGCGCGCGAAGTCGGCGAAGGTCTCGGCCGTCGTCCAGGCCGGGGTGAAACCGAGGGTCTCCCGCATCTGCCGGGTGTCCACCACCCTGCCGTGGGTCAGCAGCCGGATCTGCTCCCGGGAGAAGTCCGTGACACCGGCCGTGCGCAGCAGCTGTCCCACCCAGGTGACAGCCGGCAACAGCACCGGCACGGTCGGCTTGCCCAGCCGCCGCGCGGTCTGCGACAGCAGCAGCACCCCGTCACCGGCAATGTTGAAGGTGCCGCTGTTCAGCGTGCCGCGACGCGGCTCCCCCGCGGCCACCAGCAGCACCGCGTTGACGTCGTCCTCGTGCACGAACTGCAGCCTGGGGTCGTAGCCGAGGACCGTCGGCAGCACCGGCAACGAGAAGTACTCCGCGAGCGGCGTGTCGGCCGTGGGCCCGAGGATGTTGGCGAACCGCAGCACCGCCACCGCCACGTCCGGCCGGCGGCGCGCGAAGCCCCGTACGTACCCCTCGACCTCGACCGCGTCCTTGGCGAAGCCGCCGCTGGGCAGCGACTTGACCGGCGTGGTCTCGGTGAACACCGCCGGGTCGCGCGGCGCGGAACCGTACACGCTCGTAGTGGACTTCACCACCAGCCGCCGTACGGTCGGGGCCTTCTGACAGGCACCCAGCAGCTGCATGGTGCCGATGACGTTGGTCTCCTTGGCCTGGGTGCGCCCGCCCGAGCCCAGCGAGGTGCCGCTGACGTCCAGGTGCACCACGGTGTCCACCGAGTGCTGGGCCAGCACCTTGCCGATGGCCGGCTGCCGGATGTCGGTACGGACGAACTCCGCGTCCCCCAGGTCGTGCTCCGGCACCAGAGCGTCGACCGCGACCACCCGCTCCACCCCGGGCTCGCGCTGCACCTGCCGGACGAACCGGCCGCCGAGCCGCCGCGCGGCCCCGGTGACGAGCACCACCTTGCCCACGTATCGCGCCTTCCTCAGCGGTCCCGGCCGGACCCCCGGCGCAGGACCATGACGGGGGGATGCAGTTCACCGTACCGCCCGGCCGTTGCGGGACGGTGACGCCCCGCCCAATGCCGGTCACCGGGCCCGGACAACACCACTGCCCCCCTTCCGGGCCCGGAGGCCCTGGAAGAGGGGCAGGAGGAGCGGCGGTATGGCCCGCTTACTTCTTGTTGCGGCGCTGCACTCGCGTCCGCTTCAGCAGCTTGCGGTGCTTCTTCTTGGCCATACGCTTGCGCCGCTTCTTGATGACAGAGCCCACGACTACCCTCGCTTCGGTTTCACTCGGTGCGGGGCGTCCGAGCCCACACGACCTACGTCGGCCAAGCCTACCCGCCCGGAGAGGCTCGCAGGAACCGAGGCCCGCCCTCGTAGGTCACCGGTCCGTTACCGGACCGTCCCGGCCCGCTCAGGCAGATTCCACCCCCACGTAGGACTCGCGCAGGTACTCGTGGACGGCCTGCTCGGGAACCCGGAAGGACCGACCGACCCGGATCGCCGGCAGATGACCGCTGTGCACCAGTCGGTACACGGTCATCTTGGAGACCCGCATCACCGCCGCGACTTCGGCGACGGTGAGGAACACGACCTCGTTCAGAGGCCGACTCTCAGCAACAGACATGACACACCTGAACCTTCCGCACATGACGCCACCGGCTTCCCCTCCGGCAGCTCAACAGGCATGTGCGCTCCCACACAGACTAGAGGCGCGTGATGCAAGTGGGGAAGAGGAGTTGCCAATGGTTGATTACTGTGCCAGCCACGCGCGACGGAGTACGTAGCGCGACAGTGGCAGGTAGTGATCGGGCCGACCGGTGTCGTCCAGCGGTACTGCAACCGAGACCATGCCTTCTGCCTCACCGACGAACACCGCCGGATCGTCCGACGCACCCGGGCCGATTGCTTCAATCCCCAACTGACCTGCTCCGCAGATGAATCCGTGATCGCCGACGACGAGCGCGGGCAGGATTCCGTTCTCCCGCGCGGCGGCCGCCAGCGCAGCCCTGACCGGCAACGGGGAGTGCGTACGGGCCGGCGCACCCCCCTCCGCCTGGCACAACACCGCGACCCCGCCCACATACCCGAGGCGATACCGGCGTACGCCGAACGGCGTCGGCACGTCGATGCGCCTGCCGTAGGCGGGGGTCAGGACAACACAGCCGGCCGCCGACAGCGCGGCGGCCAAAGTTGCGTAGAAACCGTGGAGGCGTTGTGGATGCCCCGTGCCCAAGAGGACCGGGAGACGGTTCCGGGCCGCCCGGCGCAACCGCTCGGCGAAGGCGTCAAGGGCGGCCACCGTGCAATCCGGGTCGATCGTGTCCGCACCCTCCGTAATGGCCGGGTCCGGCGAGACACCACATTTTTCGGCCATCAGCCGCAGCAATTCCCCGGTCGTCCACGCGCCTTCGGGGTCCAGGCCGAGCGTCGCCCTCGGGTCGCGCGCCGCGAAGCACCGATAGCTGCGCAGCGCCTTCTCCCGCGGCGTGGCCACCTGCCCCGCGAGCCCCGCCGCCACCAGATGCGCCCGCAGGGCGCCCGCACTGACCACGCAGCAGATCCTGGCGGTCGGACCGGACGAGTGCGGGCGAATTCACTGGAATCACCCCTGCCGGGTGACGCCCCGGCTGAAGTGCGGCCCCTCCCCCGCCGGCGGTGACGCACCCGCGGCGCGCCCGGCGGTCGCCGGCGAAAGAGGTCACGGCAGCAGGCCGTGCAGCGGGAAGACGGCGCGGCGGGTCGCAAGGATCGCCTGGTCGAGGCGGCTGGCGGGGTCGTAGCCGGAGTCCTCGAAGGCCGGCCAGGAGGGGGTGCGGCCGTCGGTCATCCGCAGGGGCGCGGTCGCGCGGGTGCGGGCGAAGACCTGGTCACGCCACTGCGCGGGCACCTCGGTGGCCGGGTCGATCGGCGCCCCGGCGGCGATGGCCACCAGGTGGGTCCAGGTGCGGGGCACCACATCCGTGACCGCGTACCCGCCGCCGCCCAGCGCCACCCAGCGTCCCTCCGCGTGCTCGTGGGCAAGGGTGTGGCACGCCTCGGCCACCACCCGCTGCGCGTCCACGGACACCGCCAGGTGCGCCAGCGGATCCTCGAAGTGGGTGTCCGCGCCGTGCTGGGAGACCAGCACCTGCGGCCGGAAGGCCGCCAGCAGCTCCGGGACCACCGCGTGGAAGGCCCGCAGCCAGCCCGCGTCCCCGGTGCCGGCAGGCAGCGCCACGTTGACGGCGCCGCCCTCGGCCGCCGGCCCGCCGGTCTCCTCCGGCCAGCCCGTCTGCGGGAACAGCGTCAGCGGATTCTCGTGCAGCGAGACGGTCAGCACCCGCGGGTCGTCCCAGAACACCGTCTGCACGCCGTCCCCGTGGTGCACGTCCACGTCCACGTACGCCACCCGCTCGGCGCCCAGTTCCAGCAGCCGGGCGACCGCCAGCGCCGCGTCGTTGTACACGCAGAACCCGGAGGCCGAGCCCGGCATCGCGTGGTGCAGGCCGCCCGCGAAGTTCACCGCGTGCAGCGCCTCGCCCTCCCACACGGCCTCCGCCGCCCCCACCGACTGCCCGGCGATCAGCGCCGACGCCTCGTGCATCGCGGGAAACGCCGGATTGTCCTCGCTGCCCAGCCCGTACGACAGGTCCGCCGCGCGCGGATCGGCCGCCGCGCGCCGCACCGCGGCCAGGTAGTCCGCCCGGTGCACCAGCGCCAGCGTCGACTCCCCGGCGGGCGGCGCCGCCACCACCGTCAGCGCCGCGTCCAGCCCGAACGCCCGGACCAGATCCCTGGTGAGCAGCAGCCGCACCGGGTCCATCGGGTGCCCGGGACCGAAGTCGTACCGCGCTACCTGCTCATCCCACATCAACCGCGCGTGGCCGCTCATGGCCGACACCGTACCCGGCGGGCCCGGGCGCGAAGGAGTGGGCGTAGAGCAGTGTCAGCCCCACCAGCACCATCGGCACCACCATCGCCCCGCGGTAGCTCCACGCGTCCCCCAGCGCCCCCACCAGCGGCGAACCCACCAGGAAGCCCACGTAGTTGAAGACGTTCAACCGCGCGATCGCGGTGTCCGACGCGCCCGGGAACATCCGCCCGGCCCCCGCGAAGGTCTGCGGCACGATCACGCACAGCCCGAGCCCCAGCAGGGTGAATCCCAGCATCCCCACCCACGCCCCCGGCGCCACCGCCACCACCGCGAAGCCCGCCACCGCGACCACCGTCCCGGCCCGTACCACCGCCACCGCCCCGAACCGCCGAACCCCCACGTCGCCCGTGGAGCGCCCCAGGAGTGTCGTGACCATGTAGACCGCGTACGGGACCGTGGAGAGCTGCTCAGAGCTGTGCAGCGTGTCCTGGAGGTACTTCGCACTCCAGTTGGACACCGTGGAATCGCCTATGTAGGCGAAGGCCATGACGAGGCAGAGCGGGAGCAGCATGCGCATGATGACCGGCTGGGCCGGATCGGGGTCTTCGGTGGGGATCGTGGGGTGAGGATCGCCGATTGCCGCCTCGGGATACGCGGGTACGTGCCCGGCGACCTGCGGTACGTTCCCGGGCGCACGGTCGCGGTACCAGCGGCTGGCGGCCAGCGTCAGCGGGATGAGTACGGCCACCGCCGGCCCGTAGAGGACGAGCAGCGACCAGTGCCAGTGGGCGTCGGACCAGGCCAGCGACGCCCCGACGATGCCGCCCAGGCTGTAGGCCGCGTGGAAGCCCAGCATGATGCTCGTGCCGTACGCCCGCTGGAGGCTGACGCCGAGCATGTTCATCGACGCGTCCAGCGCGCCCACGCACACCCCGAACAGCGCCATCGTGAGCGCGGCCGTCCACAGCCGGTCGCCGGCGCCGAGCCCGACCAGCACCAGGCCGACCACCGGCTGCACCCAGCGCAGCACCACGCTCGGCCGGACCCGCTTGACCACCTGCTCGGTGGCCACGCTCCCGGCCCCCGCCAGCACCGGCACCGCGGCGAGGAACACCGGCAGCAGCCCGTCCCCGATCCCGTACCGGTCCTGGATCGCCGGGATACGGGTGACGAGCATGGCGAAGACCGCGCCCTGCGCGAAGAAGCTGACCGCGAGCGCGGCACGGCCCTGCCGCACCGCCGCCGGGACCCCGGCCACCGGGCGAGCGTCGTCGTCCATGAGCGTGCAGCGTAAGCCGCAAAGCTACGGATGAGTAGGTGCGCGACAGCAGGAGAAGCGGTGAAGGTGGTGGGCGGCTCCGCTCGGCTACGGCCTCAGCCGAGAAGCAGGGCCGGCAGTTCCGCCATGGTGCCGAAGAGCGCGGTGGCGTCGGCCAGCTTCTCGGGGGGAGTCATCGCGGTGAATCCGTAGACATCCATGCCGGCCGCGCGGGCCGCCTGGACGCCGAGCGGGCTGTCCTCCACCACCGCGCACCGCTCCGGGGGCACGCCCATTGTGCGGGCCGCGTGCAGGAACAGGTCGGGCGCCGGCTTGCCGCGGCCCACGTCCTGGGCGGAGAAGATGTGTTCCTCCCCGAACCGGTCGTACAGCCCGGTCGTACGCAGCGCGACCCTGATCCGCTCGTGGGTGCCGGACGACGCGAGGCAGTACGCGGCGCCCTCGGCCGCGAGCTTGTCGAGGACCACGGCCACGCCGGCAACGGCCGCCAACTCCTTGGCGAAGGCGGCGAACACCCGGGCGTGCAGCTCGTCGTCGAAGCCGTCGGGCAGCGCCTGCCCGGACCGCTCCCGCACCATCTCGTGCACCCGGTGCACAGCGGCACCCATGTAGTCCCGCACCGAGTCCTCGAAGGTGGTGGGGTGGCCCAGTTCCGTCAGGTAGTCGGCCAGGATCCGGTTGGAGATCGGCTCGCTGTCGACGAGGACGCCGTCGTTGTCGAAGATGACCAGTTCGTACCGCACAGGGGTACGGTACACAGGCTCCGTGAACGCGAAAAAGCCTCGGCCTCCAGGACGAAGTCCAGGAGACCGAGGCTTTCTCAATAATTGTTCGGCGGCGTCCTACTCTCCCACAGGGTCCCCCCTGCAGTACCATCGGCGCTAAAAGGCTTAGCTTCCGGGTTCGGAATGTAACCGGGCGTTTCCCTCTCGCTATGACCACCGAAA
>NZ_JADKYB010000040.1 GCF_016918855.1 Actinacidiphila acididurans | reverse complement strand
TAATGGACACGGCGGGGGGGGGGGGGGCTTCATCCCGGGCCGGCGCGGCGGCCGTTCGCCCGGCCGGAGCGGGGGAGGGGATTCGGGCCGCAGGGTCCGCGACTGGTCTAGACGAATCCTGCCCGGATCCCTTGACGCGGCCCGGCGAGGGCCGTCACTCTTCCCTACGCAGGCAGGTGTAAGGAAAGTTTCCGATTAGGTTCACGACCGGCCGGTGAACGGTTTCTCCCGCCTCTCCCCGCATCTCCCGGCCTCTCCCCGCCCTGATCACGTTACGCAATCCGCGTACCGGTCCGGCGCCGTACGCGGCCTCCCCCCACCGAGGAGCACCCGCATGAGACGTGCGTCACTGCGCGCCGCGATGACCGCCGCCGTGATGGTCGGCGGCATGGTCACCGTCGCCGCCCCGGCCTCCCGCGCGGCCGACAACACCGGTCTGATCGCCTCCTTCGGCATCACCTCCACCTGGGGCTCCGGCTTCGAGGGCGGCTACACGGTCACCAACAAATCGACCCATACGGTCGGTTCGTGGACCATCACCTTCACCCTGCCCGCGACCGAGGCCGTCACCAGCACATGGAACGGCACGCTCACCCACAGTGGGACGCAGTACACGATCACCTCCCCCACCTGGGAGGGCGCGCTCGCCCCCGGTGACTCCGCGCCCGTCGTCGGCATGGACTTCAGCTACAGCGGCTCGATCGTCCAGCCGAGCGCCTGCCTGATCAACAACGGCCCCTGCGCCGGCGTCCCCGCCGACACCGTCGCACCCTCGGTCCCCTCCGGCCTCGCGGTCCGGGCCACCGGCCCCGGCAGCGTCACACTGGGCTGGAACGCCTCGACCGACAACGTCGGCGTGGTCGGCTACCGGATCTACGAGGGCAGCGGCGTCATCGCCACGACCTCCGGCGCCGGCACCACCTTCACGGTGACCGGGCTGCTCCCCGGCAGCAGCCACAGCTTCTCGGTGACCGCACTCGACGACTCGAACAACGAGTCGGCGCACTCCGCGACGATCAGCGCGACCGCGGGCAGTGGCACCACGCCCGGCGTGGCAGCCCCCTTCATCGACCTCGGCGCCTACCCGACACCGAACCTGACGCAGATCGCCTCGACCACCGGGCTGCGGCAGTTCTCGCTCGGCTTCATCACCGCCGGGTCGACCGGCTGCGCGGCGAGCTGGTTCAACGCCTTCGACCCGGGGACGGCCTGGGACCGGGCGGACTTCGACGCGCTGCGCGCGATGGGCGGTGACGTCCGGCCGTCCTTCGGCGGCGAGGCGGGCACCGAACTGGCTCTCGCCTGCACCAGCGCGACCGCTCTGCAGGCGCAGTACCAGAAGGTCGTCGACGCCTACGCCCTGGACCGCGTCGACTTCGACATCGAGGGCGCCGCGGCGGCCGACCACGCCTCGATCGACCGCCGCTCGACGGCCGTCGCCGCCGTCCAGGCCGCACAGCGCGCCAAGGGCCGCGACCTCAAGGTCACGCTCACCCTCCCGGTCCTGCCCAGCGGCCTGACCGCGGACGGCCTCTACGTCCTGACCTCCGCCAAGGCGCACAACCTCGACGTCGACACCGTCAACCTGATGGCCATGGACTACGGCGACAGCGCCGCGCCCAGCCCGTCCGGAAAGATGGGCACCTACGCCATCCAGGCCGCCACCTCGACCCGCGCCCAGATCGCCTCGGTCTGGCCGAACCTCACCACCGCCCAGACCTGGGCCATGGTCGGCCTCACCCCGATGCTCGGCCAGAACGACACCGCCAGCGAGGTGTTCACCCCCACCGACGCCCAGCAGGTCCTCACCTTCGCCCAGCAGAACCACCTCGGCGAACTGAGCTTCTGGGACGTCACCCGCGACGGCAACGCCTGCAACGGCGGCCTGAGCGAGTGCACGAACATCCCGCAGACCCCGTACCAGTTCTCCAAGCTGTTCGCCACCTACGCGGGCTGAGCCCGGCAACTCCTGGGGCCGGTAGGACGTCCCGGCCCCAGGTGTTGACGACTACTGCCGCTGGTCGCCGTGGGTCAGTGCTGGCCGTTGCCGCCGTCACTACGACGGCGCTCGAGCGTGAACTTCTCGAAGACCGACAGCTCACCCGTGGGCGTGATGATGTTGTAGTAGGTGACGTAGATGCGGGTCATGTCACCGGGGTGACGCCCCGGGTCGACGGTGAACTCGGCGAAGCCGTACGGATGCTGCGCGTCGCGGACGCCGATCCAGACCGCCGTCTCCTGCTCCTTGACCGAGTTGAACTTGCCGACGTGCTCCATCTGGACGTACGCCGAGTGATGCCCGTGACCGTCGGCGTCGTCGGTGGTGAAGCTGTTGTTGGTGATGCCGGACACGCCGCCACCGCCGAGGACCATGTGCGTCGTGCCGTGCTCGCTCTCGATCACGTCGAGTGCGGTCTGACTCGGGTTGGGTGTGAGGGTGACGCTGCCGGGGACGACGCCGCGCACCGCCAACGAGCGCTCGTAGTCGTGCTCGTGGCCACAGACCACCAAGTCGACGCCGTACTTGTCGAACAGCGGGCCGTACGCCGCGCGCAGCGCGAGGTCGGGGCCGTTCGCGGCGGTCGCAGAACTGATCATGACCTGGTGCATGCAGACCACGATCCAGTCGATGTTCTTCGAAGCCCGCGCCGACTTGAGCTCCTGCTCCAGCCAGGCGAGCTGCCGGCCGCCGGAGTAGCCGTGGATGTAGATGTCGCCGCCCTCCTGCAGGGCGATGTCGTCGTTCTGCAGGGAGATCACCTTCACCGAGCCGACCGTGAAGGAGTACCAGAGGTTGTCGAGCTCGGGCTGGGTCTCGGTCGAGGGCAGCTCGAAGTAGGTCTGGTACGCGTCGAGGCCGAGCGTGCCGTTGCCCAGCTCGATCTCATGGTTGCCCGCGCACGGCATCCACGGACGGAACCGCGCCGAGCGGCTGTTGTTGGTGAGGAAGTCGTGCCAGACGCGGATGCGGTCGGGCCCGGTGTTGGCGTAGCAGAGGTCACCGTTGAGGAGGTGGAACAGCGGGCCGACCTTCTCGACGCCGGTGACGATGTCGGCGGCGGCGGGCGTGGCGTTGGGCTCGAAGTCCCGGCCCGAGGCGTCGGCCGGGTTCGCTCCGGTCTTCCACGTCACACTGGGCGCACCCTGGTCGCCGAAGCTGGTGAAGGTGAACGGAGCCCTGCCGGACGGCGCCGTGTGGAAGGTGCCGGCGTCGGGGGTGGCGCCGTCGTGCTGGGCCGCGTACAGGTAGTCGGTGTCGGCCTTGAGCTTGCTGATCAGCGCGTGATGGACCCAGACCGTCCGCCCGGAGGTGCCGTCCACGTAGGTCTTCGTCGTCGCCTGCGCTGTGGAGCCGAAGCCGCCACTCAGCGTGCCGTAGACGACCCGCGGGTTCTTGACATCCGCGTCGGTGACCCACGAGACGACCATCTGGCTGCGCGGGTCGGCGCCGAAGGTCAGGTGCAGGCCCTGGACGGGGGTGGTGGCCGAGCCGGTGGTGAGACCGGTGACCTCCGACGTCGCCGGGGCCGCCTCGGCGGTTCCGGCGCCGAGGACCAGCGGCCCGGCGGCGGCGCCGGACACGGTCGCGCCGAACAGGCCGAGCGCGTTGCGACGAGAGATGCGAGTTTGCTTGGGTTCTTCGGACATTCCGGGGCCTTTCACGTCGTTCGAGTGCAGTCGAACACCGGCCGGACAGCAGCGGTTCGAACCTGACAGCGAGCTGCGGCCGACCAGCGGTGCGCACGCTCACGGACGCTAGGAAGCACGGACGACCGGCGCGGCTGGACAGACATGAACGTCAGATGGCAGTCACCGCAACGAGCGGCGACTCCCGGCGACCTGGCCCCGCAGGCGCCCGTCATCACGGCCGGCCCCGCCCACCACGTCCACCGGACGATCCGCCTGATGCGGCGGAGGACGCGAGCTTCGACCTCGTGAGGGGCGGCCCCCGACACGCTTTCCGAGCGCGTGCGCCGAGCCGTGAAGTGGCGGGATGCGGCTGCGGATACGGGTTCGCGACGGGGCGCGGGGTGAGGATCCGGGGCGGGGCTTGTGCGGGTTTGCCCGGCCCGGCGGATGGATTTGCCCGGGCTGTCGGAACCGGGCGGAATGCGGGGCGGCCCGAGGGCGCCCGGGCGGGCGGTGACCCCGTAAAGTGACGCGGAGTCGTTACGGGTACAGGTCACGAGGGGGCGCCGGGTGAGCACCGGAGTGGACAACGGACGCAATCCCTCGTCCTCGAACTCCGGCCTCCCCGAGCCCCGGCATTCCGACGAACGCCCGGCAGACGGCCCGGTGCCGCCGCGCCCGAGTGGCCCTCCGTCCGGCCCCGCGCTGCCCGCTCCCGGTGGCCCGGCTCCGGTCATGCCGCCGCCGGACCCGGCCCAACGCGTTGTCCCGCCCGCGCGCGAGGGCGCCGCCGCCCGCTCCCAGGACCCCGAACAGCCCCGCGACCTGCGGCGCCGCGATCACCAGGGTGGTCCGGCCGCCCCGCGCGGGCCGGAACGGCCCGAACGGACAGACGCACCGGTCCCGGACAACGGACCGCGTACGTCCCCGCCGGCCGGACCGCAGAGGTCGCCGAGGACCGACCGACAGGATGCGCCGGGTACGTACCCGGCCGCCGACTCGCGCGGGCAGCAGTGGGCGGACCGGCGGGACGCGCCCTCCCCGGGCAACCGGCCGGGCACGCCCCCGCCGCCTCCAGCTGCTCCCGTACCGCCGCCCCGGCCGCCGGCCGCGCCCGGCGGGTCCCCGTTGCCCCTCTTCACCCCGCCCGCCGTGCCGCCGCCCCCGGCCGGGCGGCCGTTGAGCGCCGCCGGACCCGCGCGGCCCGTGCCGCCGGGGGGCGGATTCGGGGTGGGGCCCGCGTACCCGGGAGGCGTGGCCGGCCCGAGTGACGCCGGGGCGGAGTACCGCGGGGGGACCCGGGGGCGGCGGGTGGCGGCCGCGTTGAGTCTGGTGCTGGGGCTCGGGCTGATCGGAGGAGCGGTCGCGGGGGCCGTGATCAATCACGGGCCGAGGGACGAGCCGCCGGTGGTGGACGGGAGCCCCGAGGCGTTCGCCAAGGCGCGGCAGGTCTGGCGCGAGACGCCGGTGGACCAGATCTTCCCGCGGACCGTCCGGGGCGCGGCGGGCGGACCCGGCGGAGCCGACAAGGCGTGGACCCGGATCGGGGTCGCGGCGCCCACCGGCTGCACGGGAGCGTTCGACCCGCTGCTCCAGCGGGTGCTGGCGCCCGCCGGGTGCGTACGGCTGCTGCGCGCCACGTACGTGGACAGCACCTCGACCACCGTGACCACCGTGGGCCTGCTGGTGACCTCGGGCGAGGCGCCGGCGATGCGGGCACTGAACCAGCGGTGGACCGCCGAGCACCTCGGCGAGCGCGGCGACCTGCTGCCCAAGCCCGTCGCCTTCCCCGGCACCCCGGCCGCGTCCTTCGGCGATCCGCAGCGCGGCAGTTGGGACGTACAGGTCTCCGCCGACCTGCCCTTCGTGGTGTACGCGGTGAGCGGCTTCGCCGACGGCCGCGCCGTACCGGACCGGCAGCCCGCGGACAAGGCCACCGCGGACGGCGCCACCACCACGCCCGCGCAGGCCGGCCTCGGCTACGACGCGACCGGCCTCGCCTCGGCCGTCGACGACCGGCTGCACGCCACGGTCGGCGCCCTGCTGCACCCGACGACCCCCGGCACGGAGAAGTGATGCCCCGCCCCGCCCTTCTTCGTGCCCCCGCTCCCGCCTTCGTCGCCGCGCGACTGCGTCCGGGAGCCGGAGCCGCCCGCCTGCTGACCGGGCTGGTCGCCGCCGGACTGTCACTCGCCCTCGCCACCCCGCCCGCGAGCGCCGACGCCGCGCGCCAGGCCGACTGGGCGCTGGCCGCACTGCACGCGCAGACCGCGTGGCAGACCACGCAGGGCAAGGGCGTCACCGTGGCGGTCCTGGACACCGGCGTGGACGCTATCCACCCGGACCTGACCGGCCAGGTCCTGCCCGGTAAGGACGAGGTCGGCTTCGGCGCCGAGCGCGGCGACAGCTACTGGGCCAAGCACGGCACCGGCATGGCCGCGATCATCGCCGGGCACGGGCACGGCCCGGGCGACTCCTCGGGGGTGCTGGGCATCGCCCCGCAGGCCCGCATCCTGCCGGTACGGGTGATCCTCGAGGACAAGGACCCGCAGCGGCCCAAGGCCCGGACCAGCCGGGGCAGCGCGCTGCCGGACGGCATCCGCTGGGCCGCCGACCACGGCGCCGACGTCATCAACCTCTCGCTCGGCGACGACAGCGCCACCGCCGCGCCGGTCGCCGCCGAGGACAACGCGATCCAGTACGCGCTGAGCAAGGGCGTCGTGGTGGTCGCCTCGGCCGGCAACGGCGGCGACGGGGCGGATCGTTCCTCCTACCCCGCCGCCTATCCCGGGGTGATCGCGGTGGCCGCGGTGGACCGCTACGGGGCCTACGCGCCCTTCTCCACCCGCCGCTGGTACGCCTCGGTGGCCGCGCCCGGCGTGGACGTGGTGATCGCCGACCCCGACCGCACCTACTACCAGGGCTGGGGCACCAGCGCGGCCAGCGCGTACGCCTCCGGCGCCGTCGCCCTGATCCGTTCGGCCTACCCGAAGCTGAGCCCGGCGCAGATCAAGCAGCTCCTGGAGAGCACCACCCGGCACCGGCCCAAGGGCGGCCGCGACGACGAGGTCGGCACCGGCGAGATCGACCCGGCGGCCGCCCTGGCCGCGGCCCGCAAACTCACCCCGGGCCCGGCCGTCCCCGCCGCCGTCACCTACCCGCACCGCTACTTCGGGCCCGGCCCCGCCCTCGTACCCCGCCCCGCCGACCCCGACCAAGTGCTCGGCGACGGCGTGGCCACCGTCTTCGCCCTGGCGGGCGCGGGCCTGGTCGCGGTGGCGGCCCTGCTGTGGCTCCGGCCCCGCCGCCGGGCCCCGATCAGGTGAGAGCCGCTCCGGACGAGGCCCACGCACGCGGCCGCTGCTGAGGTACGGGCCCCGTCCCGGACGTGGCGTGCCGTACGGGTCCCGGTCGGGTGAGGGCGGCGCGCGCCCGCATGGGCCACTGCTGACGTATGGCTTTGGTCCGGGCGAGGCGTGGTGTACGGGCCCCGGTCAGGTGGGGGCTGCGCGCCGGCGCGGGCGGCTGCTGAGGTACGGGTCCGGTCCGGGACGTGGCGTGCTGTACGGGTCCCGGTCGGGTGAGGGCGGCGCGCGTCCGCGCAAGCCGGTGCTGACGTATGGCTTTGGTCGGGACGAGGCGTGGTGTACGGGCCCCGGTCAGGTGGGGGCTGCGCGCCGGCGCGGGCGGCTGCTGAGGTACGGGTCCGGTCCGGGACGTGGCGTGCTGTACGGGTCCCGGTCGGGTGAGGGCGGCGCGCGTCCGCACAAGCCGGTGCTGACGTACGGTTCCGGTTCCGGACGAGAGTGAGGTACGGGTCCGCCGCCGGCCAGCAGACGCTCCCGCGTACCCAGGGCCCGCCACCGGGCGCAGCCGGCCGCCCGGATAGGGTTTCGGCCGTGGCGCTGAAGAACATCCCGGACCCCGGCTTCCCCGACGACGACGGCACCGCGGACCCTGCCCTGGCAGCCGCGCTGGCCGCCTGGTCGGCGGACCGCGACACCGAGCCGGCCGTCGTCGAGGCGCTGCACTCCGCGCGGCTGATGGTGCCGGTGGTCGCCGTGCTGGGCGAGGCCGAGACCGGGCCGGACGGCCTGGCCAGGGAGAAGACCAGCGACATGGCGGTGCCGACCCTCCAGGCCCCGGACGGGCGCAGGGCACTGCCGGTGTTCACCTCCGTCAAGGCGCTGGCCCGGTGGCGCGCGGACGCGCGCCCGGTGGCCGTACCGCTGGCCCAGGCACTCGCGGCACTCGCCCAAGAGGGCGCCGACACGCTGCTGGTGGACCTGGCCGGACCGGTGACGTACGAGCTGACCGGCCCGGCGCTGCGGGCCGCGCTGCTGGGCCCCGGCCGCCGGCCGCCCGTGGCGGACCCCGCGGTACGCGAGGCGCTGCGGGCCGCGGTGGCCGCCGAACCCGGGATCGTCCGCGCGCACCTGACGGCCGGGCGGGCGGACAGCGACGGCACGCTCGGCCTGGTGCTGGCGCCCGACGCGGACGCAGCCGCCACCGGGCAGGCCATCGCCACCGCGCTGGCCGCCGACGAGGTGCTGCGGGCCGCCCTGGTCCGCGGCCTGGACCTGGCGCTGCTGCCGCCGGACGTCCAGGTGCCCGGGGACCCGCTGTTCGCCCGCTGAGCGCGGGGCGTTACGGGGACCGGCGGGCGACGCCCGCATGCGGGCCCCGCGCGGGCGGGCCCGGCCCCTGCGCACTATGCATGAAATGCCGGGAGCATCCCGAACGCGCGCATCGTCCGGGGTCCGCAACCGCAGGCAGATACGTGTGATCATCACCTGGCACGACGCGAACGCACGAGACGGACGCACGAGACGAACGCACGAGAGGCTCGTGACGCGCCGGGCACGCCGGGTGCGCAAGACGCGCGCCCCGGCACGTACCACGCACGGATGAGGGAGGCCCGGATGGACAGGCGGTTCGTCCCGACGGACACACGCACGGTGACCTGCGAGTTCCTGGGCACGCTGCTGCTGGTCTTCTTCGCGGTGGGCGCCGCGGTCCTGTCCGGCGAGTACATCGGCACCCTCGGTATCGCCCTGGCCTTCGGCTTCGTGCTGCTGGCCCTGTGCTACACCTTCGGCCCGGTCTCCGGCAGCCACGTGAACCCGGCGGTCACGCTGGGCATGCTGGTGGCCGGCCGGATCGGCCTGCGCCGCGCGGTCGAGTACTGGGTGGCCCAGATGCTGGGCGGCATCGCGGGCGCCGCCCTCCTGCTGCTGGTCGCCAAGCAGGTGCCCGGCCTGCGCACGCACGGCGCCTTCGGCACCAACGGCTACGGCTACCGCTCGGCGGTGGGCATCAACATCTTCGGCGCTTTCGTCGCCGAGGTGATCCTGACCTTCCTGCTGGTCTACGTGTGGCTCGCGGTCACCCACCGGATAGCCGTGGTCGGCTTCGACGGGCTGCCCATCGGCCTCGCCCTGGCGGTGATCCACCTGATCGGCATACCGCTCACCGGCACCGGGGTGAACCCCGCCCGCAGCTTCGGCCCGGCGGTCTTCGCCGGCGGCCCCGCACTCGCCCAGGTGTGGCTGTTCCTGCTCGCGCCCCTGGTCGGCGGGGCACTCGCGGCCGTCGTCCACCAGGCCACGCACCCCGCCCTGGAGGCACTGAAGGCGGCGCGGGCGGCGGCCATCGAGGCGGAAGAGGCCGAGGCGATCGTCCGCGACGAGGCCGCCGGGAACGACCGGCCGTAGCCCGGGGGCGGGGGACGGTCAGCCGTGGACCGGCCCCGTATCGCCCCCAGAGACGGATCAGCCGTAGACCGGCCCGGTGTACTTCTCGCCCGGGCCCTCGCCCGGCGCGTCCGGGATCAGGGAGGCCTCGCGAAAGGCGAGCTGCAGGGACTTCAGGCCGTCCCGCAGCGGCGCCGCGTGGAAGGTGCCGAGGTCGCCCGCGCTCGCCGTGACCAGGCCGGCCAGCGCCTGGATGAGCTTGCGCGCTTCGTCCAGGTCCTTGTGGTCCGCGGCGTCGTCGGCCAGGCCCAGGTGCACCGCCGCCGCGCTCATCAGGTGGACGGCCGTCGTGCTGATGACCTCGACCGCGGGCACCTCGATGATGTCGCGGGTCATGGCGGCGTCGTCGGGCGCCGGGGCACCGGCATCGGACACGGAACCGGGCGAGGGGGCGGAGACAGGGGCGGGTGCGTCGCTCATGCGCACACGATATGCCCCGTCCGGTCGATTACGGCCTTTGGCCCGTCGCTGCTACAGTGGAAGGACGACCGGTCGGACAACAGCGTGTCCGGCCAGCAAGTGGAGGCTCCGATCTCCCACCTGATCGGCCGGAAAGGCCGACGGGTTCCGGTCAGACGGTCAGGTCAGCACCGCTGATTCGATGCCGTCCGTGCGCCCCGCGGAATAACGCGACGGTGCTCCCGGTTGTGAGGAGCCCCGCCTGTGTACCGTACGGGGCGTTTTTCGCGCCCGGGGTACGGGGTCGGACGAGACAGAGAATCAAGCGCGACTGTCGGCCAGTCAGCCGCGTGGTGCAACCGAGGAGGCCCCATCAGCGCCGAGCCCCGCATCAACGACCGGATTCGCGTTCCCGAGGTGCGACTTGTCGGTCCCAGTGGCGAGCAGGTCGGCATCGTGCCGCTTGCCAAGGCCCTGGAGCTTGCGCAGGAGTACGACCTCGACCTGGTCGAGGTCGCGGCGAACGCCCGTCCGCCTGTGTGCAAGCTCATGGACTACGGGAAGTTCAAGTACGAGTCGGCCATGAAGGCCCGTGAGGCGCGCAAGAACCAGGCGCACACGGTCATCAAGGAGATGAAGCTCCGGCCGAAGATCGACCCGCACGACTACGACACCAAGAAGGGTCACGTCGTCCGGTTCCTCAAGCAGGGCGACAAGGTCAAGATCACGATCATGTTCCGCGGACGCGAGCAGTCCCGGCCGGAGCTCGGCTACCGGTTGTTGCAGCGGCTCGCCGAGGACGTCCAGGAGCTCGGCTTCGTCGAGTCGAACCCCAAGCAGGACGGCCGCAACATGATCATGGTCCTGGGTCCGCACAAGAAGAAGACCGAGGCCATGGCCGAGGCCCGGGAGGCCCGCGCGGCGTACGTCGCTCGCGAATCGGGTCGCCAGGACGAGTCCGACGACGAGACGGCGGACTCGCAGGCCCAGGCCGAAGCCCCGGCCGACGCGGGCTGACCGGTACGACCCGCCGGGATCGGACTGGACCGAGCCGCATCGGACCGGATCGAGCAGGACATGCCGGCCGACCGGCACGAGAACACTTCCCGGAGCCCCCGGGCTCCGGGTCCGTTTATGCAGACGGTGCACAACCGTGCAGAACTGACGCTCTCCGTACGCCTTCACGGCGGCCGGGAGGGCCAGCGACGAGGAGACCACGGCGCCATGCCGAAGAACAAGAGCCACAGCGGCACCAGCAAGCGCTTCAAGATCACCGGTTCCGGCAAGGTGCTGCGTGAGCGTGCCGGCAAGCGCCACCTGCTGGAGCACAAGCCGTCCCGGAAGACGCGCCGCCTGACGGGCAACGCCGAGATGGCCCCGGCGGACGCCAAGAAGGTCAAGAAGCTGCTCGGCATCTGACCGGGCCGCGCCCCGCGAGGGGCACGCCGACGTCCATCGGGACCCCATCCGCTTTCGGACCGCGCGCACTCCCGCGGTCCCCCAGAAGGAGTTATTCACGTGGCACGCGTCAAGCGGGCAGTCAACGCCCAGAAGAAGCGCCGGGCGATCCTCGAGCAGGCCAGCGGCTACCGCGGTCAGCGGTCCCGCCTGTACCGCAAGGCCAAGGAGCAGGTCACCCACTCCCTGGTCTACAACTACAACGACCGCAAGAAGCGCAAGGGCGACTTCCGCCAGCTGTGGATCCAGCGGATCAACGCCGCGGCCCGCGCCAACGGCATCACGTACAACCGCTTCATCCAGGGTCTCAAGGCGGCCAACGTCGAGGTCGACCGCAAGATCCTGGCCGAGCTCGCGGTGAACGACGCGCCGGCCTTCGCCGCGCTCGTGGAGGTGGCCCAGAAGGCGCTGCCCGCGGACGTGAACGCCCCCAAGGCCGCCTGACCGCTTTCGGCACGGTTCGGCACGGTTTTTGCGCGGCCGCGCCACGGCGCACGGCAGAGCAGGGCTCCGGGCCCGCGGGCACACCGCCCGCGGGCCCGCGCCGTGCCTGGCACCCGCGCCGTACGCGATGCCGTACGCCGCAGCCGTACACACCCCGACACCCCCGTATCAGCCCCTCCCGCACCCAGGAAACCGAGCCCATGGCCCAGCCCGAGCTGACGTCCCTGCGGTCGGCGCGCGTGACCGCCGCGCACCGGCTGGCCAAACGGAGCTTCCGGGGCAAGGAACGGCGCTTCCTCGCCGAGGGACCGCAGGCGGTACGGGAGGCGGTGGCGCACCGCGGCACCGGCGGCGAGCGGACCCTGATCGAGCTGTACGCCACGCCCGAGGCCGCCGAACGCCACCCGGACCTGATCGCGGCGGCCCGCGCGGCCGGCGCGCCGGTGCTCACCGCCACCCCGCAGGTGATCGCCGAGATCTCCGACACCGTCACCCCGCAGGGTCTGGTCGGTGTGTGCCGCTTCCTGGACACTCCGCTGGACGCCCTGCTCGCCGCCCGGCCCAGGCTGGTCGCGGTCCTGGCGCACGTGCGGGACCCCGGCAACGCCGGCACCGTGCTGCGCTGCGCGGACGCCGCCGGGGCGGACGCGGTGGTGCTCACCGACGCCTCGGTGGACCTGTACAACCCCAAGGCGGTCCGCGCCTCGGCCGGCAGCCTCTTCCACCTGCCCGTCGCGGTCGGCGTCCCGGTGGCGCAGGCCGTCGCCGGGCTGCGCGCCGCGGGCGTACGCGTGCTCGCCGCGGACGGCGCCGGTGACCACGACCTGGACACCGAACTCGACCGGGACGCCATGGGCGGCCCCACCGCCTGGGTCTTCGGCAACGAGGCCTGGGGCCTGCCCGAGGAGACCCGGGCGCTGGCGGACGCGGTGGTACGCGTACCCATCCACGGGCGCGCTGAGAGCCTGAACCTCGCCACCGCCGCCGCCGTGTGCCTGTATGCGTCCGCTCGGGCGCAGCGCGCGCCCGGAGGGTGCCGCAGCGTGACGTCCAGCTAGTAGGGTGGCGGCCCGGGGGCCCTGAAAGGGGGGTGGCGGGGTATGGACCTCATGCCGCAGAAAAGCGCGCGCGGCGCGCTCGTGGACCGGCCGGTGCCGGTCGGCCCGAAAGCCGCGCCGGACGGCGCGACGGCGCTCGTCCCCCGGCACGCAGTCCCGCCCGCCCCCGACCGACGTGACACCGTGGACCACCTGGACACCCTGGGCATCGACCCCGACGACCTGCCCGACGGCCTGCTGATCGCCGACGAGGACCGCCGGGTGATCTGCTTCAACGCCGCCGCCGTCCGCATCACCGCACTGCGCCCGCGCGACGTGCTCGGCCTGCCGGTGGAGCAGGCACTGCCGCTGGAGGACCTGGAGGGCCGCCGCTGGTGGCCGCTCACCGACCCCTACGGGGGCCTGGCCATCCGGGTCGGCCAGCCCGAGCGGAACCTGCTGCTGCCCGGCGGCCGCGAAGTGCTGGTCTCCGCCCGCTACGTACGGCAGTACCCGCGCGGACCGGTCCGGCGGCTGGTGGTCACCCTGCGCGGCACCGAGGCCCGGCGCCGCACCGAGCGCAGCCACGCCGAGCTCATCGCCACCGTCGCCCACGAACTGCGCTCCCCGCTCACCTCCGTCAAGGGCTTCACCGCCACGCTGCTGGCCAAGTGGGAGCGGTTCACCGACGACCAGAAGAAGGTCATGCTGGAGACGGTCGACGCCGACGCCAACCGGGTCACCCGGCTGATCGCCGAACTCCTCGACATCTCCCGCATCGACTCCGGCCGGCTGGAGGTGCGCCGCCAGCCGGTGGACATGCCGGCCGCGCTGCGCCGCCACGTGGACGGGCACGTCGCCGCCGGCCAGCCCGCCGAGCGGTTCGCCCTCAAGGTGACCGGCCCGCTGCCGCCGCTGTGGGCCGACCCCGACAAGGTCGACCAGATCCTCGGCAACCTGCTGGAAAACGCGGTGCGCCACGGCGCGGGAACCGTCACCATGGAAGTGACCCCCGCCCCGGCCACCGGCGGCGACCGTACGACACGGGGAACGGCAGTCACCGTGAGCGACGAAGGCCCCGGCATCCCCGAGGAGTCGATGGGCCGCGTCTTCACCCGCTTCTGGCGCGGCAGCAAGCGCGGCGGCACCGGGCTGGGCCTGTACATCGTCAAGGGGATCGTGGAAGCCCACGGCGGCGCCATCTCGGTCGGCCGCGCGCCCGGCGGCGGCGCCCAGTTCCGATTTATCCTGCCCGTCGGGGCACCCGCGTTCCTGGCCTGAGCCGCCGCGCGGGGACCGTAGCCCCCGACGGGCTCGGCAGCCGCCCACATGGGCGCAGCAGACAGTCGTCGCGGCCCCACTAGACTCAAGGCTGGCATGTGTCCGGCCTGGCTGAGCCGCACACGCAACCGCATCGGAACGGGAAGAGATGTCGGCACCCAACAAGTCGTACGACCCTGTCGAGGTCGAGGCGCTCAAGCCGGAGGCGATCGAGCGGATGCGCGATCAGGCGCTGGCCGCGATCGCGGCCGCCGCCGACCTGGACGCGCTCACTCACGTCAAGACCGCGCACACCGGCGGCACCTCGCCGCTGGCGCTGGCCAACCGGGAGATCGGCGCCCTGCCGCCGCACGCCAAGGCCGACGCCGGCAAGCGGGTCGGCCAGGCCCGCGGCGCGGTCAACCAGGCGCTCGCCGCCCGCCAGACCGAGCTGGAGGCCGAGCGGGACGCCCGGGTGCTCGCGGAGGAGACGGTCGACGTCACCCTGCCCTACGACCGTCGCCCGGCCGGCGCCCGCCACCCGCTGACCACGCTGAGCGACCGCATCGAGGACATCTTCGTGGCCATGGGCTACGAGGTCGCCGAAGGCCCCGAGATCGAGGCCGAGTGGTTCAACTTCGACGCGCTGAACTTCCCGCCCGACCACCCGGCCCGCGGCCCGCAGGACACCTTCTTCGTACAGGACACCGAGGACCCCGCGGCCCTCGAGGAGTCCGGCGTCGTCCTGCGCACCCACACCTCCCCGGTGCAGGTGCGCTCCCTGGTCACCCGCGACCTGCCGGTGTACGTGATCTGCCCCGGCCGGGTCTACCGCCCGGACGCCCTGGACGCCACCCACACCCCGGTCTTCCACCAGGTCGAGCTGCTGGCCGTGGACGAGGGCCTGACCATGGCCGACCTCAAGGGCACCCTCGACCACATGGTGGTCTCCCTGTTCGGCGAGGGCATGACCACCCGGCTGCGGCCCAACCACTTCCCGTTCACCGAGCCGTCCGCCGAGATGGACATGCTCTGCTACGTCTGCCGCGGCGAGTCCGTGGGCAACCCCGACCGGCCCTGCCGCACCTGCGCGTCCGAGGGCTGGATCGAGCTGGGCGGCTGCGGGATGGTCAACCCCAAGGTGCTCATCGCCTGCGGCGTCGACCCGGAGAAGTACAGCGGCTTCGCGTTCGGCTTCGGCATCGAGCGGATGCTGATGTTCCGCCACAACGTCGAGGACATGCGAGACATCGTCGAGGGTGACGTGCGCTTCACCCTTCCGTTCGGGATGGAGATCTGATGCGGGTCCCGCTTTCTTGGCTGCGGGAGTACGTCGACCTGCCCGCCGGTGCGACCGGCCGCGACGTCCAGGCCAAGCTCATTTCCGCCGGCCTGGAGGTCGAGACCGTCGAGCAGCTCGGCGCGGGTCTGGCCGGGCCGCTGGTCGTCGGCGAGGTGCTGACCATCGAGGAGCTGGAGGGCTTCAAGAAGCCGATCCGCTTCTGCACGGTCGACGTCGGTAAAGCCAACGGCACGGGTGACCCGCAGGAGATCGTGTGCGGCGCCCGCAACTTCGCGGTCGGCGACAAGGTCGTGGTGATCCTGCCCGGCGGCGTGCTGCCCGGCGACTTCCGGATCGCCGCCCGCAAGACCTACGGCCGGGTCTCGCACGGCATGATCTGCTCCGCCCGCGAGCTGGGCATGGGCGACGACCACGACGGCATCATCGTCCTGCCGCCCGAGCACGAGGCCGGCACCGACGCGATCGCGCTGCTGGAACTGGTCGACGAGGTCCTGGACATCGCGGTCACCCCCGACCGCGGCTACGCCCTGTCCATGCGCGGCGTCGCCCGCGAGGCCGCCACCGCGTACGGGCTGCCGCTGCGCGACCCGGCACTGCTGGACGTGCCGGCGCCCAACGCCATCGGCTACCCGGTCGAGGTGGCCGACCCGACCGGCTGCGACCGCTTCACCGCCCGGACCGTCGTCGGCATCGACCCGGGCGCCCGCTCGCCGATCTGGCTCCAGCGCCGGCTCCAGAAGGTCGGGGTGCGCCCGATCTCGCTCGCCGTGGACATCACCAACTACGTGATGTTCGAGGTCGGCCAGCCGCTGCACGCGTACGACCGCAGCCGGCTGACCGGCGCCATCGGGGTGCGCCGCGCCGAGCCCGGCGAGAAGCTCACCACCCTCGACGGCGTCGAGCGCGTCCTGGACCCCTCGGACCTGGTCATCACCGACGAGCGCGGCCCCATCGGCCTGGCCGGCGTGATGGGCGGCGCCCACACCGAGATCGCCGAGTTCGGCGAGGACTCCGGCACCACCGAGATCGTGGTCGAGGCCGCCCACTTCCACCCGGTGTCCATCGCCCGTACCGCCCGCCGGCACAAGCTGGGCTCCGAGGCGTCCCGCCGCTTCGAGCGCGGCACCGACCCGCTGGCCACCTCCGCCGCCGCCCAGCGGGTGGTCGACCTGCTGGTGCTGCTGGCCGGCGGCCACGCCGAGCCCGGCGTCACCGAGATCGCCACGCCCTCGCAGCCGCGCACGATCACCATGGCCGCCGACCACCCCGACCGGGTGGCGGGCACCGTGTACGGGCGCGAGACCGTGGTCCGCCGGCTCCAGGAGATCGGCTGCCACGTCCGCGGCACGTACGCCGACGGGTTCACCGGCACCTCCGGCCAGGAGGTCGACGAGCTGATCGTCACCGTGCCGAGCTGGCGCCCGGACCTGTCCTACCCCAATGACCTGGCCGAAGAGGTCATCCGGCTGGAGGGCTACGAGAACCTGCCCTCCACCCTGCCCCGGCTGCCCTCCGGCCGCGGCCTGACCGACGGGCAGCTCCTGCGCCGCCGCATCGGCCGTGCCCTTGCCGGCGCCGGCTACGCGGAGGCCCCCAGCTACCCCTTCGTCGGCACCGAGGTCTTCGACCAGCTCGGCCTGGACGGGGACGACGACCGGCGCCGGGCCGTACGGCTCGCCAATCCGCTCTACGACACCGAGCCCGTGCTGCGCACCACCATGCTGCCCGGGCTGCTGGCCACACTGCGCCGCAACGACGGGCGCGGCAGCCACGACCTGGCCCTGTTCGAGACCGGCCTGGTCTTCCTGCCCAAGGAGGGCACCAAGAACGGCCCGGCCCGGCCGCCCCGGCTCCCGGTCGACCGCCGTCCCACCGCGGACGAGCTGGCCGCGGTTCAGGCCGCCCTGCCCGACCAGCCCCGGCGGGCGGCCGTCGTGCTGGCCGGCGCCCGGGAGCGGTCCGGCTGGTGGGGCGCGGGCCACCCGGAGACCTGGGCCGACGCGATCGAGGCGGCCCGTACGGTGGCGCGTGAGGCCAACGTCGAGCTGACCGTGCGCCAGGCGCAGTACGCCCCCTACCACCCGGGCCGGTGCGCCGCCTTGTACGCCACGGACGCCGCCGACGGCACCGAGCTGCTGATCGGCCACGCCGGCGAGCTGCACCCCCGCGTCACCAAGGCCCTGGGCCTGCCGGACCGGGTCAGCGCGATGGAGGTCGACCTCGACCTCATCGAGCGGGCCGGCACCGGCCGCGTCTCCGGCCCGCGGGTCTCCACCTTCCCGGTGGCCACCCAGGACGTCGCCCTGGTCGTCGACGGCACGGTCCCGGCCGCCGCCGTCGAGTCCGCCCTGCGCGACGGCGCCGGTGACCTGCTCGAATCCCTCCGCCTCTTCGACATCTTCACCGGCCCCCAAATCGGCGAGGGCCGCAAATCCCTCGCCTACGCCCTCCGCTTCCGCGCCCCCGACCGCACCCTGACCGCGGAAGAAGCTTCCGCGGCCCGCGACGCCGCCATTTCGGCTGCCGCCGAGCGCACCGGCGCCATCCTGCGCGGCGCCTGATCCTGCGACGGTCCGCCGGGTGTACCCCCACGCCGGGGGTACACCCGCCGGCGGCCCGGTTCGCCGGAAGCGCCCCCGCAGGGGCGCGGGGAACTGCGCGACAAGCCCACCACCGGGCCGCGGGTCGTCACCGACCCGAAGGGGCAGTTGCTGTCGCATCCGGACCACCGGCCGCATGTGGTTGCTCGCGCAGTTCCCCGCGCCCCTGGGTACTCCGGTCGCACCGCGCGTGATCCCCGCGCCCCTGACTACTCCCGGCGAGCCCTCGCGGCGCAGCCGCGGCCCCGGGCGCTCCCGGCGAACCGTCGCCGTAAGGCACCTGGGGCCCCGGGGGTACCCCCGGCGAACCGCCCGCCGTCAGGCGGACCCTCGGGGTCGAAGGGGCCCAACCCCTTCCGCCTCACCGGGTTGAAGGGGGGTACCCCCTTCCGTACCCCCCTGGGAGGTTTCCTCACACTTTCGAGTGGTTAAGGCCCCGCCGGGGACCCCTGCCCATGACCCCGGGTCAGAATCGGTCGGGCGCGGAGCGAGCCACTCGGTCCGCCCCTTACCCGCCACCGCCGCACGAGGGGGCCCGGCCGGATGATCGCCACACGAGCCGCTGCCGGGCTGCGCCACGTTCCGTGGGCCGTACTCCCCGTGACCTGGGCCGGAGCGCTGGGGGCCCTGGTCTGGCTGCTGCCGGACGGGGCGGACGTGCTGCCCGGGCTGGCGGTGACCCCGGCGCTCGCCCTGGCCACCGGTGCCCGGCGGCGCCGCGTGCTGGCCGGCGGACTGCTGGCGGTCGCGGTGATCGGCGGGGAGCTGGTGGACAGCGCCCAGCTCGACGCGGGACCCCTGCTGGGCGCGGCCGTCTCGCTGGTCGCCGTGATCTGCGCCGGCATGTGGACCGCCGCGCGGCGCAGCGTGCTGTCCGCGGAGCTGGACCGTACCCGGGAGATCGCGCTCGCCGCGCAACAGGTGCTGCTGCGTCCGCTGCCGCGCCGGGCCGGCACCTGGAGCGTGGCCGGGGCGTATCTGTCGGCGAGCCGCGGCGCCCATGTCGGCGGCGACTTCTATGAGGTGCTGGCCACGCCGTTCGGGGTCCGCGCGCTGATCGGGGACGCGCGCGGGCACGGCCTGCCCGCGATCGGCATGGTGGCCGCCCTGCTCGGCAGCTTCCGCGAGGCCGCCCACCAGGAGGGTGACCTCGCCGGGGTGCTGCTGCGGCTCGACGGCACCCTGCGCCGCCACCTACGCGAACGCGTCCACGACGAGCACCCGGCCACCGCGGGCGACACCCCGCGCGACCCGGTCGCCGAGGAGTTCGCCACAGTCCAGCTGGTCCAGCTCGGCGACGACGGCATCTTCCGGGCGGTCAATTGCGGGCACCCGCAGCCGTACCTGCTCGGCAGCGGCACCCGCCCGCTGCCGCTGGGCGACCCGCTCCCGCCGCTCGGCCTGTTCGACGCCGACCGCGTCAGCGTCCCGGTGACCTGCGGCCGGATCGCCGTGGGGGAGGGGCTGCTGCTGCACACCGACGGCCTGCCGGACGCCCGCGACCCCTCCGGACGGTTCTTCCCGCTGCCCGACGCCCTGCACGCCGGCGGCGCGGCCGGCCCGCTCTCCGGCCGTGACCTCGCCGCCGGCCTGAGCGCCGCCGTCCAGCGCCACACCGACGGCCGCCTCACCGACGACATGGCCCTGATCGTCCTGATCCGTGACGCCGGCCGACCGTCCGGTCACCCCCGCCCGGCCCTCCTCTCGGGCGCGCCGGACCGGTGAGCGCGCCCGGAAGCGCGGGGGCTACGCCCCCCGGGTGAGCCCCGCCACCACCGCGGCGGTCAGCGCGTCGAGCGCGCCGGGGCCGTACGAGCCCCCCATCACCGTCAGGCGCCAGTACAGCGGCCCGGCCAGCAGGTCCAGGGCCAGGCCGGGGTCGGTGTCCGCGGGGACCTCGCCACGCCGGACGGCCTGGGCGACGACCGCCGTCACCACCGCGCCCTGGGCGTCGCGCAGGGTCGCCCGCAGCGCCTCGGCCAGTTCCGGGCTGCGTGCGGCCTCGGCGAGCAGGTCGGGGACGATCTGCGCGGCCACCGGGTGCCGCAGGGCCCGCGCGCTGACCTCCAGCAGGGCCCGTACGTCCCCGGCGAGGCTGCCGGTGTCGGGCACCGGCAGCCCCTGGGCCGCGACCTGGCCGACCAGGTCCAGGACCAGCGGCAGCTTGGCCCGCCAGCGGCGGTAGACAGCCGCCTTGCCGACGCCCGCCCGGCGGGCGATGCCCTCCATCGACATCCGGCCGTAGCCGACCGCCGCCAGCTCGGCGAAGACCGCGGCCCGGATCGCCTCGGTCACCTCCTCGCGCAGCACGGCGGCACCCGCGGGCGCGCGCCGGGCGGGCGGGCGTACCGGCTGCTGCACCGGCTGATCGGAGGCGGGAGCCGGATTCGGGGCCTCGGAGTGCGGGGGCGGGGGTGGCTGGTCGGGCATGCCGGGAGCCTATCGCTGAGCGGATACGTGACGACGGAACGGTTGCGTTCCATCGTAGCCCGGGCGTACCGTCGGCACGACGATACGGTTCCGTTCCGTTGTGCGAGGCGTACGAGGAGGCGTACGTGTGCCCGTGTCCGGTTGGTCGTCAGAGCGGCCGCACGTGTCCTCGTGCTTGCCCGTCGTACGAGGAGCCGGGCGTGTCCTCGTATCCGTTCCGTCGTGCGAGGCGTACGAGGAGGCGTACGTGTGCCCATGTCCGGTTCGTCGTCAGAGCGGCCGCACGTGTCCTCGTGCTTGCCCGTCGTACGAGGAGCCGGGCGTGTCCTGGTATCCGGCTCGTCGTGCGAGAAGGCGTACGCGCTCCCGTATCCGGACCGCCGTAACAGCCGTTCAGGTCCCCCTGTCCACCCGGTGCACGAGGAGCCGTACGCCTCGCCGTACCCGGACCGCACCGGACCCGGAGGCGTCGCCGCACGTCCCGCCCGCATCCCGCCCATCACGTTTCGGCCGGCGCCCCGGCCGCGAGCCCGTGAGGTCCGCTGTGCCCGCTTCCCCAGCCGTGCCCGTTCTGCCGGCCCCCGCTACGGTCCCACCCGTCCCACCGGCTCCGACCGCCGCGGAACTGGCCGCGGCCCACGGCCTGACGCCGGTCGGCGCCCGATCGCCGCTCGCCGAGTACGCCCGGCTGCTGTGGGGCCGGCGGCACTTCGTCGTCGCCCTCGCCACCGCCCGGCAGACCGCGCTGTACTCGGGCGCGCGGCTGGGCCAGCTCTGGCAGGTGCTCACCCCGCTGCTCAACGCCGCCGTCTACTTCCTGATCTTCGGCGACCTGCTCGGCACCGGCCGCGGGGTGCCCGACTACATCCCGTTCCTGTGCACCGGGGTCTTCGTCTTCACCTTCACCCAGTCCGCGGCGCTGTCCGGCGCCCGCTCCCTGACCGACAACGCCGGCCTGGTGCGCGCCCTGCACTTCCCGCGGGCGAGCCTGCCGCTGGCCGCGACCGTCGCGCAGCTCCAGCAACTGCTGCTCTCGCTCGCGGTCCTCGCCGCGGTGCTGCTCGCCGACGGGGTGCCGCTGACCGCCCGCTGGCTGCTGGCGCCGCCCGCGCTGGTCCTGCAGACCCTCTTCAACTGCGGCCTGGCCCTCGCCCTGGCCCGGATCGGCGCCAGGACCACCGACTTCGCCCAGGTACTGCCCTTTGTGCTGCGCACCTGGATGTACGTGTCCGGGATCTTCTACGACCTGTCCCGGATCGCCGGCCACGCCCCGCACACCGTACGGCTGCTGCTCGACGTCAACCCGGCGCTGATCTACGTCAGCCTGATGCGCTACGCGCTGATCGACAGTGTGAGCGCCCACCGTCTGCCGCCCCACGTGTGGCCGCTCGCCCTGATCTGGGCGACTGTGGCCGCAAGCGCTGGGTACGCGTTCTTCTGGTCGTCCGAGGAGGAGTACGGACGTGGCTGAACCACCCGCTGAGCAGGTCCCCGACCGGATGGGGACCCGACCGACCCGCATCGCCCCGGCGGCACCCGACGAGGCCGCCGGAGCGCCGTCCACGACATCCCTGGCCGCCGGGGCCGCATCCGCGGTGCCCATGGCCGACGGGGTGGCCCCCACGAAACCCGCGGCCGCCGGGCCCGAGCCCGGCAGCGCAGCGCCGTCGGACGGCACCCCCGTGCCGACCGTGATCGTCGACGGCCTGCACGTCGTCTACCGCATCTACGGCGCCGGCACCGGCCACGGCAACGCCACCGCCGCCCTGCGCCGCCTCCTGCTGCGCCAGGGCTCGCCGAACGTGCAGACCGTGCACGCGGTCAAAGGCGTCAGCTTCACCGCCTACCGCGGCGAGGCGATCGGCATCATCGGCTCCAACGGCTCGGGCAAGACCACCCTGCTCAAGGCCATCGCGGGCCTGTTGCCACCGGAGCGCGGCAAGGTCTACACCGACGGCCAGCCCTCCCTGCTGGGCGTCAACGCGGCACTGATGAACGACCTGACCGGCGCCACCAACGTGATCCTCGGCGGCCTCGCCATGGGCATGACCCGGGAGGAGGTCCGGGAGCGCTACCAGGGCATCGTCGACTTCTCCGGCATCAACGAGAAGGACGACTTCATCTCACTGCCCATGCGCACCTACTCCTCCGGCATGGCCGCCCGGCTGCGCTTCTCCATCGCCGCCGCCAAGAACCACGACGTCCTGCTGATCGACGAGGCGCTGGCCACCGGCGACCGCGCGTTCCAGAAGCGCTCGGAGGCCCGGATCCGCGAGTTGCGCAAGGAAGCGGGCACGGTCTTCCTGGTCAGCCACAACAACAACTCCATCCGCGACACCTGCGACCGGGTGATCTGGCTGGAGCGGGGCGAACTCCTCATGGACGGCCCCACCGACGAGGTGGTCGCCGCCTACGAGGAGCACACCAACAAGTGACGCCGGGAAGTTCGGTCAGCCGGGAGCTCAGTACGAGTAGAAGCCCGCGCCCGTCTTGCGGCCGAGCCGCCCCGCGTCGACCATCCGCTGGAGGATCGGCGGCGCGGCGTACAGCGGCTCCTTGTACTCGGCATACATCGAGTCGGCGATCGCGGCCACCGTGTCCAGGCCGATCAGGTCGGACAGCTTGAGCGGGCCCATCGGGTGGGCGCAGCCCATCTCCATGCCGTTGTCGATGTCCTCGCGGGTGGCGATGCCGGACTCGAACATCCGGATCGCGGAGAGGAGATACGGCACCAGCAGGGCGTTCACCACGAAGCCGGCCCGGTCCTGGGCGCGGATGGCGTGCTTGCCCAGCACCTCGGTGACCAGGTGATCGGCGCGCTTGACGGTCTCGCTGCCGGTGGTGAGCGCCGGGATCAGCTCCACGAGGCGCTGCACCGGCGCCGGGTTGAAGAAGTGGATGCCGAGCACGTGGTCCGGGCGCGAGGTGGCGACCGCCAGCCGGACCAGCGGGATGGAAGAGGTGTTCGAGGCCAGGATCGCGTCCGGGCGGGTCACCACCTGGTCGAGCACCCGGAAGATGTCGGTCTTGACCTGCTCGTTCTCCACCACGGCCTCGATCACCAGGTCACGGTCGGCGAATTCGCCGAGGTCCGTGGTGAAGGTGAGCCGCTCCAGCGTGCCGTCCCGCTCCTCGGCGCTGATCTTGCCCCGCTCCTGGGCCTTGGCCAGCGAGTTGGCCAGCCGGGTACGGCCCAGCTCCAGCGCCTCGCCGGTGATCTCGGCGACCTTGACGTCGAGGCCGGCCCTGGCGAACACCTCGGCGATCCCGGAACCCATCTGGCCCCCGCCGACCACCCCGACGCGCTGGATGTCAGTCACTCGTCAGCCCTTCGCTGTCGCCCGTCCGTCGTCCTTGCCGGACAGACGTTACCGCTGTCCGGTGGCCCCCGGGCCGGGCGGGCCGGTCCCGGGGGCGCACCGGCGGTACGGGGTCAGCCGGTCGTGCAGGCGGAGCCGTTCAGGGCGAAGTTCGACGGGACCGCGGGCGTCGCCGACGAGGTGCCGGTGAAGCCGAAGGTCGCCGCGGTGCCGGCCGGAATCGAGGTGGCCCAGCTCGGCCCGGTCACCGTCACCGCCTTGCCGCTCTGCGTGTAGCTCGCGCTCCACAGCGAGGTGACGGCCTCGTCACCGGCGAAGCTCCAGCCCAGCTTCCAGTTGTTCACGGCCGCCGAGCCGGTGTTCTTCACCGTCACCGACGCCTGGAAGCCGCCCGGCCAGGAGTTGGTGACGCTGTACGCCACCTGGCAGGCGCCGGAGCCCGGGGGAGTGGTGGGAGGCGTCGTCGGCGGAGTGGTCGGCGGGGTCGTCGGCGGGGTGGTGGGTGGCGTTGTCGGTGGCGTGGTGGGCGGGGTCGTGCCGCCGGTGTCGGACGTGTCGCCGTAGATGATCCCGCGCCCGTTCGTGCCCACGTAGACCCGGCCGAAGATCCGCGGGTCGCCGGTGATGACGCTGTTGGTGACGCCGTACTGGTGGGCGTCGTCGTTGATCCGCACCCAGCTCGCGCCGGCGTCGGTGGAGCGGAACAGGCCGCGCACCCCGCCGATCTTCGCGCTGGTGTAGATCGCCTGGTAGCTCGCGCCCGGCGCGGCCTTGCCGAAGCCGATCACGTCGGCCTCCTGGACGTTGCTCAGCTTGGTGAACGACGCGCCGGAGTTGGTGGAGTGCCACATGCCGTACGCGCTGCCGGAGCCGCCGACCACCCAGATGTCGCCCTCGGTGCCGGGCAGCGCCTTGAACTTGGCGCTGTCCGTGGGGAGCCCGGTGGCCGCGGTGGCGGCGAAGGTCGCGCCGCCGTCCGTACTGACGTAGAACTTGCCGCCCGACAGGCCGTAGAACTTCTTCGGGTTCACCCGGTCCGAGCCGATCACCGCGCCGGCCGGGATGCCGGTCGAGGCGGTCCACGAGGAGCCGAAGCCGACCGTGTAGTTGACGCCGGTGCCGACCGGGCTCCAGACGTAGCGGCTGCCGTCGGCCGCCGCCGCGACCGTACCGGCGCCGCTGACCCCGGACGGCTCGGCGCCCTGGAACCAGTTGGCGCCGTCGTCGGTGGAGAAGGCGATGCGGTGGTCGGTGGAACCGGAGGCCACGTCGCCGACCCGGACCAGGTCGTTGGGGTTGGCGGCGGCGAAGTCCAGGCTGTGGGTCGTGGTGAAGACCGGCTGCTGGAACATGGCGGACGGGATCGCGGTGACGTCGGTGTGCCGGAAGCCGCCGATGTCGCCGAGCGCGCTGATCAGCGGGGCGCCCGAGGGCGGGCTGACCAGATCCTGCACCGAGGTCTCCTCCAGGCCCTTCACATTGGGCTTGAGGGTGATCTTTCCGCCCGCGGTGTCCCAGTCGGTCAGGTCGTCGGTGCCGTAGACCGTGGCGCCGGTGCCGAACCACATCCGGTCGGAGTCGAAGGGGTCGATCTCCAGCGACTCGGTCATCCAGCCGAGCTTGGGCGTCTGCTCGGGCGGCTGCGGGTTCGCGCCGAAGGTCAGCCACGGCACGGCGGACACGTCCAGGGTGTAGCGGTTGGACCGGTTGGGATAGCTGGTGTAGTCCCAGGCCCGGGTCCAGGTGGCGCCGCTGTCGGTGGACCGGAAGATCATCGTGTCCGGCCACCAGGAGCTGTAGCCGGTCACCATGACCGTGCCCGGGTGCTGGCGGTCCACGGTCAGGCCGCTGTAGCCGAAGTAGGTGTCCGCGTCCGACATCGGGCTGATGTTCGTCCAGCCGCCGGTGGCCGTCGCGTACCGCCACACCTGGCCCTTGGCGCCGTCGTACGGGCCGCCGGTGTCGCTGGTGGCCAGGTACAGGTAGCCGTTCACCGGGTCCAGGACGCCCTTGTGGGCGATGTAGCCGGTGGGCTGGCCGGCCAGCCGGGACCAGGTGGCGCCGCCGTCGGTGGAACGGAAGACGGTGTTGTCCTTGTCCGCGACGCCGACGTAGATCGTCTGGGTGGCCGAGCCCTTGGTGCCGGTGCGCGGGTCGAACGTCACCCACACCACGCCCTGGTTGTCGCTGTTGTAGCCGGTGGTGTCGGTGGGGTCGGCGACATAGGTGCCGGCGTCCGGGAAGGCGGTCACCTTCGACCAGGTCACGCCCGAATCGGTGCTGCGCCACAGGCCGTTGCCGCTGGGCGCGCCGAGGTAGAGCACGCTGTCCTTGTTCGGGTCGATCGCCAGCCGCTCGCCCATGCCGCGGCCGGGCATGTTGCCGCCCAGCTTGAACGGCAGGTCGGTGGCCTGCCAGGTCGCGCCCCGGTCGGCCGACCGCAGCACCGCGCCGGTGCCCGGGTCCCAGGAGTTGGTGTACGTGCCGACCGCCGCGTACACCTTGTCCGGCGCCAGCGCGTCGGTGGCCAGGCTCACCACTCCCGTCCGGCCCCAGTGCGTCCAGTCCACCCCGTCGAGCAACGGGACCCAGGACTTGGCCGCCTCGTTCCATCGGTAGGCCCCGCCGATGTCGGTCCGGGCGTAGGCAAGATTCTTCTCGGACTGGTTGAAGACGATGCCGGGGACGAAGCCCCCGCCGCCGATCTGCACGTTCTTCCAGCTGTACGAGTCGGCGACCGCCTGTGGCGCGGCGGCGCCGGCGTGCGGCGCGGTCGCCGCGGCGGTGGCCGAGGCGGCGGTCACGGCGCCGCCGATCAGAGCAAGTGCCGCGACCAGCGCGGCCATCGGTCTGCGGAGCATCGGGCGTCCTCTGTGGTGGGGGGTGGACGACATGGATTCGAAAGTGTGTGGGAGCGCTCCCACTCCGCTGGATGGTAGCTGCGGCTTGTCCGCGCGAAAAGGGTTGCGCACCTCGGGCCCTCCGGGCTGCACCCGGGTTCGCCGGGAGCGCCCCGCAGGGGCGCGGGGAACTGCGTGAGCAACCACATGCGGCCGGTGGCCCGGAGACGACAGCAACTGCCCACTTGGGTCGGTGGCGACCTGCGGCCCGGTGGTGGGCTTGTCGCGCAGTTCCCCGCGCCCCTGACTACTCCGGGCGAACCGGCCCTCCGCGCGGGCGGGTTCGCCGGGAGCGCCCCGCAGGGGCGCGGGGAACTGCGCGAGCAACCACACGCGGCCGGTGGCCCGGAGACGACAGCAACTGCCCCTTCGGGCCGGTGGCGACCCGCACCACGGAATCGGGCGAGGTCAGTTCGGTGCGGCGGCGCCAGCCATCGCCTCGATCTCCTTGAGGACGAGCGCCGGGCGGTCCTTCGGCACGTCGTGGGAGCTCCCCTTCGCCGTGACGAGGGTGCGGTGGGGGCCGGCCTTGACGAAGGAAGCCGCGGCGTCGCGCCAGCGCTGGGCGTCGACGGGGGAGCCGTCGAAGGGGGTCTTCTCCGAGACGATGACCGTCACCGGTACCGAGTCCGGCCAGCTGACCTTGTGGAACGCCTGGTGCGCCGGAAGGTAGTCCTCCGCCGTGGAGATGAGCTGACGGTTCCCCGGCTTGCCGGGATCCCTCTTCGCCACGTCGATCTGCGACCGGCTCCCGGCCACCACACGGGCGATCTCCTCGTCGGTGAAGAACTGGGGGAGGTTGGAGTCGACCAGCACCGCACCGGAGAGCATCTTCGGGTTCTCCGCGGCGAAGTAGTTCGCGACCTCGCCGGCCTCCGAATGGGACACCAGGATCACGTTCCCGGTGACGCCCAACTGCTCGAGCCCCGACGTGAGGTCACCGGCGGTGCCCTCGGCGTTCCACGCGCCGGGCACCACGTCGCTCTTGCCCATACCGGCCCGGTCGTACGTGATGACGGTGGCGCCGGTGGCCGCGTGCAGCTTGGGCACGAGGTCCTTCCAGTAGGAGGCGTCCTCACCGCCACCCGAGTCCAGGACGATCGTGCGGCCGCTTCCTGGGGTGACGTAGAAGGCGAGCCGGTGCCCGTCGTGGGTGATCATGCGCGGCTTCGATCCGGCGGACGGTCCGCCTCTCGGTGCGGCGGACGATGTGGCCGAGGGCGAGGCCGGGGCATGCCGGGAGCTCGATTCCTTGCTGTCGCAGGCCGTGAGGGCACCGGCGGTCAGGGTCAGCAGGGCGAGAGCCGACAGGGCGCGGTACGCGGGCCGGCCCGGTTTGAGGGGAGTGCGGGACATGGCTGGTCCTTCGGTGACTGGGGGCGCTGAGGTGCCCTCCTGACGTCCCATCCTTCGATCCCGCGGCCGATCATGGAATCGGGCTGGCCCGTCTGTCGGCTGTCTCGCTGGCACCCGTGAGCACGGTGGGGGCAACCCCACCCGCAGGCGCCCGCACGGGTCTTCCGGAGGCGCCCGGGAAAGCAGCCGTTCGGCGGTTGCCCTCCCCGGGGAATCGGCCCATCATCGGCGGGGCATGACGGGCGATCCGCAGGAGGCAGGGATGGCAGGGCTCACCCGCAGGAGGGTCACCGCAGGGGCGGCCGGGGCGCTGGCGGCGACCGCGCTGTCCGGGTCCGCCGCGGCGATGGCGCCCGAGCCCGGGGCGCGGGCCGTTCGTCCGGGCGTACGGGCCGCCGGGGCACAGGGCGGGGGGCCGCGGCGGGAGTTGCGCGGGATGTGGATCGCGACCGTCGCCAACACCGACTGGCCCTCGGCGCCGGGCCTGTCGTCGGACGAGCAGCGGCGGGAACTGCTGGACCTGCTCGACCTGGCGGTCGAACGCCGGCTGAACGCGGTGATGTTCCAGGTCCGGCCGACCGCCGACGCGTTCTGGCCGTCGTCGTACGAGCCCTGGTCGGCGTACCTGACCGGCGTCCAGGGGCGTGCTCCCGGCTGGGACCCGCTGGGCACCGCCGTGCAGGAGGCGCACCGCCGGGGCCTGGAACTGCACGCCTGGTTCAACCCCTACCGGGTGTCGATGACCGCCGACCCCGGCACGCTGACCCCCTCCCACCCGGCCCGCCGGCACCCGGACTGGGTGGTGACCTACGGCGGCAAGCTCTACTACAACCCGGGCCTGCCCGAGGTCCGCCGCTTCGTCGAGGACGCGATGCTGGACGCGGTGCGCCGCTACCCGGTGGACGCCGTGCACTGGGACGACTACTTCTATCCGTATCCGGTGGCCGGCCAGACCTTCCAGGACGACGCCGCCTTCGCCCGCTACGGCGCGGGCTATCCGGACCGGGACGCCTGGCGCCGGCACAACATCGACCTGCTGGTCCGCGAGACGGCGACGCGGATCAAGCAGATCCGGCCCACCACCCGGTTCGGCATCAGCCCGTTCGGGGTCTGGCGCAACGCCACCACCGACCCGCTCGGCTCGGCCACCGCGGCGGGCGTGCAGACCTACGACGACCTGCACGCCGACACCCGCGGCTGGGTGAAGAAGGGGTGGCTGGACTACATCGCGCCGCAGGTGTACTGGAACATCGGCTTCGCCGCCGCCGACTACGCGGTGCTGGTGCCCTGGTGGTCCCAGGTGGTCGCCGGGACCCGGGCGGAGCTGTACATCGGCGAGGCGCTGTACAAGGTGGGCGCGGCCGGCCAGCCGGCCGCCTGGCAGGACGCACGCGAGCTGTCCCGTCACCTGACCTTCGACCAGAGCTTTCCGCAGGTGCGCGGCAACGTCTACTTCTCGGCCACGCAGGTGCGGAGCGACCCGCTGGGCGCGATGAGCACGGTGGTCGCCGAGCACTATCCGACCCGGGTGCGGCCGGCGTGACGGACGCTGTGACTGCCGATCAGATAATCGTTTCGAACCGGCGTACACGGCCTGTTACCGTCCTGCCGTGGCGAAACTCAACCAGATCATCGCGGTCGAGAAGGGCGTCAAGTCCAAGGCGCAGCAAGAGCTGACGGCGGCCCATCACGACCTGCAGAAGCCCGCACTGCTGTCCGGCATCGCCCGGACCTACCAGCCCAAGGACGAGGAGGGCGAGCAGCTTCCGCCCGAGTCCACCCGGGTGCAGGTCCAGGCCGAATCCGTGCTGCGGGACACCGCCGCCACCCTGACCCGGCTGTTCGACGTGACCGCCACCAAGGACTGGGCCAACTGCGAGGCCCGTGCCGACGTCGTCGTCGACGGCCGGGTGCTGCTGGCCGGCGTGCCGGTGTCGTACCTGCTCTTCCTGGAGAAGCAGCTCACCGACCTGCACACCTTCGTCCGCAAGCTGCCGGTCCTGGACGCTGCCGAGTCCTGGAGCCTGGACGCCTCCACCGACGCGTGGAAGACCGACCCGGTGCGCACCATCAGGACCAAGAAGGTGCCGCGCAACCACGTGAAGGCCGAGGCGACCGAGAAGCACCCCGCGCAGGTCGAGGTGTACTACGAGGACGTGGCGGTCGGGTACTGGACCACCGTCAAGTTCTCCGGCGCACTGCCCGCCCGCAGGGTCAACGAGCTGCGTGAGCGCGTGGAGAAACTCCAGCAGGCGGTGAAGTTCGCCCGGGAGGAGGCCAACGGCATCGAGATCGTCGACCAGCGGGTCGGCGACGCGGTGTTCGGCTACGTCTTCGCCCCCTGACGGGCACCGATCGACGGTCACGGCCCCGCGCGATACGCGGCGGCCGTCCGTCCCACAGACCCCTCCGTGGGAGCGCGGAGGGTGCGCGAGGAGCGCAAAGCTGAAACTGAGCCTTGTCGTGACCGACGCGGTCCCCAGTGGGGGTTCAAATCCCTCCCCCGGCACCACGGGCCGGGGTAGCCCAAGCCAGGCAGAGGCAGGCCGCGGTAAATCTCAGACTCTCGCTCCAGATTCAGCAGTTGCCGCCGATCGCCGGATCGACCGGCCACGGGCTGGGTCGTCAGGTGCCGGTTCAAATCCGGTCCGCCGCTCTCTTCGTGCGGCGGTAGTTCAACGGTAGAACGTGACGACATCAAACTGACCCGCGGCCTCAAGCGTGCCGGCGTGTGCACGGGGCGGCCACCTCAGGGTGCCGGGGGCTGGACATGCCCCCGGGACCCGCTCCTCCTTTTTCGGGCAGCCCGGCAGCCCGGGGACCCGCCAGCCCGGCGGTCCCCGGCAGGACCTCGCGACTTCTTCCGGTCACACTCCGCTCATCGGGACACCATCTCCCGCTCATGACTTGACGCGAGCTTTTGACGTTCGACAGCGACTCGATCCTCGTTCGTCATCCCGTGTGCGCCCAGTTCAAGCCGCGTCTGAGTAGCTTCGTTGACGGTTTGAGACACCGACCCGGAAAGGACCCCGATGTCCACCAACGGTGACAATCCGTCACAAGAGACCACCGGGCAGAGCCGGCGCGGCTTCCTGCGCAACGCGGCGATCGCCGGTGCGGGAGCGGCCGCCGTCGTCGGCGTGCCCGCGCTCGGCGCGACCCCCGCGTTCGCCGCGGACGACACCAAGAGCGGCAGAACCGGCTCGTGGAGCCCCGACGCGACGGCCCTCCAGTTCACCCTCGCGGTCATGCCGGACACCCAGTTCCTCTACTGGGGCAGCCAGGACAGCGTCAACCGGACTCCGCAGGAGGAGTCCTTCCGCTACATCATCGACAACAGCGGGAACGCCGACAACAACATCGTGTTCATGGCGCACCTCGGCGACCTGACGCAGGACGGCGATCCGACGTCGTTCCAGCAGGTCGACAAGGCGTTCGCGCTGTTGGACACGCACGGTGTGGCGTACAGCGTGCTGGCCGGCAACCACGACGTGAGCGGTGACGACAGCCGCGGCGACACGTCGTACCTGCAGACCATGGGCCCGCAGCGGTTCAAGCGGTCCAGGACGTTCGTCGGGTCGGACCCGACCGGCTACAACACCGCGCACATCTTCCAGGCGGCCGGCCGCTCCTGGCTGGTGCTCGCTCTGGACTGGCGGACCACCGACCAGGGCTACGCGTGGGCCAACAGCGTCATCAAGGCCCACCCGAAGATGCCGGTGATCCTCACGTCGCATGACATCGTGGCCTCGCCGTACGATGACAACGTTTTCCCGTACGAGTCCGGCGACCCGGAGAACAACGCCGTACTCGAGGGCAACGGCCAGGCGATGTGGGACAAACTGATCAACGACAACGATCAGGTCTTCCTGACCCTCAACGGCCACTACTGGCCGCCCGGGCGGATGACCAAGAAGAACGCCGCCGGTAACGACGTGTACATGCACATCACGAACTACCAGAACCGCTACTTCGGCGGTGGCGGCATGATCCGGCTGTACCACTTCGACCTGACCCGCAACATGATCGACGTCGAGACGATCAACCCGTGGATCCTGGCCCAGGAGCCGGAGTCCCGCAACGAGTTGGCGGCCGAGCTCGCCCGGGTCACCGGTCCGGTCGACAACTTCTCGATCCCGATCGACTTCGAGCAGCGCTTCTCCAGCTTCGCCCCGGTCGCGGTCCGCCCCGCCCGCCCGGCCGCCCAGGAGCTGGTGAAGGGCACGCTGGCGTACTGGCGCTTCGACGCGCAGGGCGCGCCCGGCACCTCGCTCACCTCGGGCCAGACGGTCCGCGACCTGTCCGGCCAGGGCAACGACCTGACCGTGGTGACCGTGCCCGGCACCGCCGCCGACGCGCTGACCTGGTCCGACGACCACCACCCCGACCAGCCCGGGCACGCGAGCCTGAAGTTCGTCGGCGGCCGGAACCCGGTCCACGGCACGTACCTGACCACCGCGGCGCAGGCCCCGCTGAACGCCGAGACGTTCGCGTCCGGGTACACCATCGAGACGTTCGTGATGATGCCGCTGGACTGGGACGCCGGCAACAACGGCTGGGCGTCGATCCTCAGCCGCCGGGGTTCGGCGAGCGCCGCCGGCAAGCACGGCAAGAACACCGACCCGGGCGAGCCCGTGGTCCAGTTCGCCATCTCGAACAACGGCCGCGAGCCGCAGTTCAACCACTACCCGCTGAACGACACCTACCCGACCACCAACTGGGGCCACGGCCTGGTGGAGCTCAGGTGGTGGCACCTGGCCGTGGTCAACGACGGCCGTTACACGAAGCTGTACGTCGAGGGCGCGCCGGTCGTCGACAACCCGAGCCGGCTGTCGGTCGGCCTCACCTCGCTCGGCCTGCCCTGGCTGGTGGGCGGCCACGAGTACGCGGGCGCCATCGACATCGTCTTCCACGGCAACGTCGGTGACATACGCATCGTGAACCGTCCGCTGTCGTCGGCGGAGTTCCTCACCGCCAAGTAGGACCGCCGCCACGTAACGCGGTCCCTCCCGTCTCCGGCCACCCGCGCACGCCGGAGACGGGAGACCCCCGGGTCTGCCCCGCCTTTCCCGTCCGGCCTTTCCCCCGCGGGGCCCGGCCGCGGCGCTCGGCTAGCCTGAACACCACCATGCATCGTTTGAGCACGCCGTGGGGCGACCTCGATCTGACCCGGTACCCCGAGCGGCCGCGGGAGGAGCTGCGGGCCTGGGACGCCGCCGACGCGTACGTCCTGCAGCACCTTGCCGAGACGCGGGCCGACCTGTCCGGCGAGGTGGTGACGCTGGGCGACCGCTGGGGGACGCTGGTGACCGCGCTGGCCGCGCACCGGCCGGTCCAGATCTCCGACTCCTTCCTCGGCCGGCAGGCCACCGAGGCCAACCTGCGGCGCAACGCCCCCGCGGCCCTGCCCGGGATACGGCTGCTGTCCACCCAGGACCCTCCGCCGGACCGGATCGACGTGCTGCTGGTCCGCGTGCCCAAGAGCCTGGCGCTGCTGGAGGACCAGCTCCACCGGCTCGCCCCCGCGGTGCACCCCGGCACCCTGGTGATCGGCGCGGGCATGGTCACCGAGATCCACACCTCGACCCTGCGGATCTTCGAGCGGATCCTGGGCCCGACGAGCACCACGCTCGCGGTCCGCAAGGCGCGGCTGATCCTGTGCACCCCCGACCCGTCGCTGCCCCGTACCCCGAGCCCCTGGCCGCTGCGGTACGCGCTGCCGGACGACGTCGGCGTGCTGTCCGGGCGTACGGTCGTCAGTCACGCCGGGGTGTTCTGCGCCGACCGCCTGGACATCGGCACCCGCTTCCTGCTGGCCCACCTGCCCGAGCGAAGCGGCCCGGAGCGGGTGGTCGACCTCGGCTGCGGCAACGGCGTGGTCGGCACCGCGGCGGCGCTGGCCAACCCGGAGTGCGAGGTGCTGTTCACCGACGAGTCCCACCAGGCGGTGGCCTCCGCCCGGGCCACCTTCCAGGCCAACGCCGACCCCGCCACCAAGGCCGACTTCCGGGTCGGCGACGCGGCGGCCGGCCTCCCGCCGGACAGCGCCGACCTGATCCTGAACAACCCGCCCTTCCACTCGCACCGCGCCGTCACCGACGACAGCGCCCGCCGCATGTTCACCACCGCCCACGCCGCCCTGCGCCCCGGCGGCGAACTGTGGGTGGTCGGCAACCGCCACCTGGGCTACCACGTCCGCCTGCGCCGCCTCTTCGGCTCCTGCGAGGTGATCGCCGCGAACCCGAAATTCGTCCTGCTGCGGGCCACCAAGCACTGACCCGGCACCCGGATATCTTTGCATAAAGCTGCGGCTCGCCGTATAGTCATGCCGTCGAGACGGAGGGCGTGATGACGGTGCGGGTGGCGGTGGCCGGAGCCAGCGGCTATGCGGGCGGGGAGGTGCTGCGGCTGCTGCTGGGGCACCCCGAGGTCGAGATCGGCGCGCTGACCGGCGGATCCAACGCCGGACAGGTACTGGGCGCGCTCCAGCCGCACCTGGTGCCGCTGGCCGGGCGGGTGCTCCAGGAGACCACCGCGGAGGTCCTGGCCGGCCACGACGTGGTCTTCCTCGCCCTGCCGCACGGCCAGTCCGCGGCCGTCGCCGAACAGCTCGGCGACGACGTACTGGTGGTGGACATGGGCGCCGACTTCCGGCTGAAGAACCCCGCGGACTGGGAACGGTTCTACGGCTCGCCGCACGCCGGGACCTGGCCCTACGGCCTGCCCGAGCTGCCCGGCGGCAGGGCCGCGCTCGCCGGGACCAAGCGGATCGCGGTGCCCGGCTGCTACCCCACGGCCGTCTCCCTCGCCCTCGCCCCGGCGTGCGCCGCCGCCCTGGTCGAGCCCGAGGCGGTGATCGTCGCCGCCTCCGGCACCTCCGGCGCCGGCAAGTCGCCCAAGCCGCACCTGCTCGGCTCGGAGGTGATGGGCTCGATGTCCCCGTACGGCGTCGGCGGTGTCCACCGGCACACCCCCGAGATGATCCAGAACCTCAGCGCGGCCGCCGGCGAGCCCGTCTCGGTGTCCTTCACCCCCACCCTGGCGCCCATGCCCCGCGGCATCCTCGCCACCTGCACCGCCAAGGCCGGACCCGGCGTCACCGCCGCCGAGGTGCGTGCCGCGTACGAGAAGGCCTACGCCGACGAGCCGTTCGTCCACCTGCTGCCCGAGGGGCAGTGGCCGGCGACCGCCGCCGTCTTCGGCTCCAACGCCGTCCACCTCCAAGTGGCCCTGGACGAGGCCGCCGGGCGGGTGATCGTGATCAGCGCCATCGACAACCTCACCAAGGGCACCGCCGGCGGCGCGGTGCAGAGCATGAACATCGCCCTCGGACTGCCCGAGGCGACGGGACTTTCCACGATCGGAGTCGCTCCATGAGTGTGACCGCTCCCCAAGGGTTCACGGCGGCCGGGATCGCCGCCGGAATCAAGGCGGACGGCAGCGCCGACCTGGCCCTCGTGGTCAACACCGGGCCGCGCCGGTCCGCCGCCGGGGTGTTCACCGGCAACCGTGTGAAGGCCGCCCCGGTGCTCTGGTCGCAGCAGGTGCTCAAGGCCGGCGAGCTGACCGCGGTGATCCTCAACTCCGGCGGCGCCAACGCCTGCACCGGCCCCCAGGGCTTCCAGGACACCCACGCCACCGCCGAGAAGGTCGCCGACGTCCTCGGCTGCGGCGCCGGCGAGGTCGCGGTCGCCTCCACCGGCCTGATCGGCATCACGCTGCCGATGGACAAGCTGCTGCCGGGCGTCGAGGCGGCCGCCGCCGAACTGTCCCCGCACGGCGGCGAGAAGGCCGCGATCGCCATCAAGACCACCGACACCGTGCACAAGACGGCGGTGGCCCACGGCGGCGACAGCCAGGGCGCCGGCGGCTGGACCGTCGGCGGCATGGCCAAGGGCGCCGGCATGCTCGCCCCCGGACTGGCCACCATGCTGGTGGTGCTCACCACCGACGCCGACCTGGACTCCGTCACCCTGGACAAGGCACTGCGCGAGGCCACCCGGCAGACCTTCGACCGGGTGGACTCCGACGGCTGCATGTCCACCAACGACACCGTCCTGCTGCTCGCCTCCGGCGCCTCCGGCATCACCCCGGAGTACGGCGAGTTCGCCGACGCCGTCCACGCGGTCTGCGCCGACCTGGCCCGGCAGCTCATCGGCGACGCCGAGGGCGCCAGCAAGGACATCAAGGTCGAGGTCGTGGGCGCCGCCAGCGAGGAGGACGCGGTCGAGGTCGGCCGGTCCATCGCCCGCAACAACCTGCTCAAGTGCGCCGTCCACGGCGAGGACCCCAACTGGGGCCGGGTGCTGTCCGCGATCGGCACCACCTCCGCCGTCTTCGAACCGGACCGGCTGGGCGTCGCCATCAACGGCGTGTGGGTGTGCCGCCACGGAGCCGTCGGCGAGGACCGCGACCTGGTCGACATGCGGTTCCGCGAGGTCGTCATCACCGCCGACCTCGCCGCCGGCGACGCCTCCGCGGTGATCTGGACCAACGACCTGACCGCCGACTACGTCCACGAGAACAGCGCCTACAGCTCATGAGCACCCGCAAGCACACCGCCCTGCCCAAGGCCCGCATCCTCATCGAGGCCCTGCCCTGGCTGACCCAGCACCACGGCCGCACCGTCGTGATCAAATTCGGCGGCAACGCCATGGTGGACGACGACCTCAAGGCCGCCTTCGCCCAGGACGTGGTCTTCCTGCGGCACGCGGGTCTGCGGCCGGTCGTCGTGCACGGCGGCGGCCCGCAGATCAGCGCGCAGCTCGACCGGCACGGCCTGGTCAGCGAGTTCAAGGCCGGCCTGCGGGTCACCACCCCCGAGGCCATGGACGTGGTCCGCATGGTGCTGGCCGGCCAGGTGCAGCGTGAACTCGTCGGCCTGCTCAACCGGCACGGCCCGCTCGCCGTCGGCCTGACCGGCGAGGACGCCCACACCATCACCGCCGTCAAGCACTACCCCGTGATCGACGGCGAGAGCGTCGACATCGGCCGGGTCGGCGAGATCACCGCCATCGACACCGGCGCGATCGAGGCGCTGCTCGCCGACGGCCGGATCCCGGTGATCTCCTCGATCGCCCGCGCCGAGGACGACGGCCACATCTACAACGTCAACGCCGACACCGCCGCCGCCGCACTGGCCGCCGCGCTGGGCGCCGAGACGCTGATGGTCCTCACCGACGTCGAAGGGCTCTACGAGGACTGGCCGAACAGCGACGACGTGATCAGCAAGCTGACCGCCGGCGAGCTGGAGAAGCTGCTGCCCGACCTGTCCAGCGGCATGGCGCCCAAGATGGAGGGCTGCCTGCACGCGGTACGCAACGGCGTGCGCACCGCCCGCGTCATCGACGGCCGGGTCCAGCACTCGATCCTGCTGGAGATCTTCACCGACGAGGGGATCGGCACCATGGTGGTGCCCGACCCCGACCCGGCGGACACCGCCGCAACCGCGACCGCGAGCGCCTCCGTACCGGCACCCGCGGCAGCGTCCGAATCCGTACCGGAAGGGGGAGTTCAGTGACCACCGCGGCAGGAACGGCCACACCCGACGAGGCGACGCCCGGCCCGGCGGCCGCCAACGAGGAGCTGGCCCGGCGCTGGCAGGACTCGCTGATGAACAACTACGGGCAGCCCCGGCTGCCCCTGGTGCGCGGCGAGGGCGCCCGGCTGTGGGACGCCGCCGGACGCGAGTACGTCGACTTCCTCGGCGGCATCGCCGTCAACAGCCTGGGCACCGCCCACCCCGCCGTGGTCGAGGCGGTGAGCCGGCAGATCGCCTCGCTCGGCCACGTCTCCAACTTCTTCATCGCCGAGCCCCCGGTCGCCCTGGCCGAGCGGCTGCTCCAGCTCTTCGGCCGCCCCGGACGGGTGTTCTTCGCCAACTCCGGCGCCGAGGCCAACGAAGCGGCCTTCAAGATCGGCCGGCTCACCGGCCGCCCGCACATCGTGGCGACCGAGGGCGCCTTCCACGGCCGGACCATGGGCGCGCTCGCGCTGACCGGCCAGCCCCCCAAGCGGGACCCGTTCCGGCCGCTGCCCGGCGACGTCACCCATGTGCCGTACGGCGACGCGGACGCGCTGCGCGCCGCCGTCACCACCGACACCGCCATGGTGATCCTCGAGCCCATCCAGGGCGAGAACGGCGTGATCGTCCCCCCGGCCGGCTACCTTCAGGCGGCTCGCGAGATCACCGCCGCCACCGGCACCCTGCTGGTGCTCGACGAGGTGCAGACCGGCGTCGGCCGCACCGGCCACTGGTTCGAGTGCCAGGCACAGGGCGTCGAGCCGGACGTGGTGACGCTGGCCAAGGGCCTGGGCGGCGGGCTGCCGCTGGGCGCCACCGTCGCGTTCGGCCCGGCCGCCGACCTGCTCACCCCGGGCGCCCACGGCACCACCTTCGGCGGCAACCCGGTCGCCTGCGCCGCCGCGCTCGCCGTCCTGGACACCATCGCCGCCGACGGACTGCTGGAGAACGTCAAGCGGCAGGGCGAGAAGCTGCGTCAGGGCATCGAGGTACTGCGCCACCCGCTGGTCGATCATCTGCGCGGTTCCGGCCTGCTGATCGGTATCGTGCTCACCGAGCCCGTTTCCGCTGCGGTGCAGCAGGCGGCTCAGGACGCCGGATTCCTGGTGAACGCGGCCGTGCCCGGCACGGTACGGCTGGCCCCGCCGCTGATCATCGGCGACGGCGAAACCGACGCATTCCTCGGGGCCCTGCCCGGCGTTCTCGACCAGGCGCTCGGAGCGGTCCGGGCCCGGGAGAGCGACGGAGAATGACAACACGATGAGCGAGGCGCAGGCGCACGGCGGCGGCCACGCCGTACCGCAGACCCGTACCGCACGGCACCGCAGGATCGTGGAGATCCTCGGCCGTCAGCCGGTGCGCTCGCAGAGCCAGCTCGCCAAGCTGCTCGCCGACGACGGGCTGAGCGTCACCCAGGCGACGCTCAGCCGCGACCTCGACGAACTCGGCGCCGTCAAGATCCGCACGAATGACGGCGAGCTCATCTACGCGGTGCCCTCCGAGGGCGGCTTCCGCACGCCCCAGGCGCCCCTGGGGGAGTCGGTCAAGGAGGAGAGGATGCGCCGGCTCGCCGGTGAGCTCCTCATCTCCGCGGAGGCCTCGGCCAACCTGGTCGTGCTGCGCACCCCGCCCGGCGCCGCGCAATTTCTGGCTTCCGCCATCGACCAGGCCGAGGTCTACGACATCCTCGGCACGATCGCCGGCGAGGATGTGCACACCGCGCTCGAACGTGGGCTGATGGAGCGGGTCGGTCCCGAACTCGGCGGGAAGCTGCGGGCCGGCCGGTCGCGGAACGACCAGATCGCCACCCTGTTCC
>NZ_JADKYB010000003.1 GCF_016918855.1 Actinacidiphila acididurans | reverse complement strand
CCCGCGCAGCCGGGAGGGGTCGACCACACGATCGACGCTGGCGTCTACATCCCCCAGCCGACCCCGCCGACCTCCCCACCGCCCACCACCACCCCGCCGACGTCGGCGCCCCCGACCACGGTCCCGCCGACCCTCGCCCCGCCCACCCGCCCGGCCGCCCCGGCCGTGACGGACGGGGGCGTCAGGGCGATGACGGCGGTGAGACCGGCGGCCAGACCGAGATGGAGACGCAGGCGTTTCACGTGGCGGCTTCCTTCCGGAAGGGGGTGGGTGCCCGGTGGCTCGCGCGGCGCACCACGGACAAGCGGATTCCGCCCCGGGCGCCCGTGCCCTGGACGACGCACGTCCTGGTCAGGGCCGGGCGGGCGGTGGCGGACCGCTTGGCCGCCGAACTTAACGGACCACTGCTCTCTTGTAAAGGCGGTGCGCGTGGTGCCCGAGCGGTCCGGCGGGCAGCCGTACGGGCGCTGGTCGGCGCGGAGTTGCCCGGGTGCGCGGGCCCTCGCCGGGGCCGGAAGCTGGGGCGGCGGTCACCGGCTGTGTCCGCGCGGTACGGGGCTGCCGCAGGTCAGGGGGCGGTCCGCCGCGCCCGGTCGGCATGCGCGGAAGCCGGACCGGCCCTTACCGTGGAGGGGCAAGCAGCCGGCACGCGGGGCGGACGGGCCCGCCGGGGGTGCGTACCGGTCCGTACCTCGCTGGAAGGCGGTCCGGACATGGCAACCGCGTCGGACACCCCCGTACTCGACACCATCGCCGCCATGACGGTCGATTCGATCGAACGCTGCGGCCTCGACGAACGCACCCTCATCCTCACGCGCATCGCCGCGCTGGTGGCGATGGACGCCCCCGCGGTCTCCTACCTCACCCACATCGATCCGGCCGTACGGGCCGGCCTGTCGGCGGAACAGGTCCAGGACGTGCTGATCGCGGTCGCGCCCGTCGTGGGCACCGCGCGCGTCATGGCAGCCGCCGGCCGCATCGCCGAGGCGCTCGGCTTCACGATCGCGGTGGCCGAATCCGAGAGCGGCATCTGAGGCACAGCGCCGCGCCCGGGAAGCCCGGGTTCGCACAGCATCGGCCGCCGCCCGACCGGCGGCGGCCGACCGCTCCCCGCAGCGGCGGGGAAGTGACGGTCCAAAAAGTAACGGCCCGTTCACAGAAGTCCCCGCCGATGCCCGTGGCGTGACGGATGCGGGCGCGTACCCGTTCGCCCGTACGGCCCGTCCCGGCGTGCCGAGCCGCCGTGCCAATGGAGGAAGACAGTCCTCCGGCATCGGCGGGAGAGCGGCCCATGAGCAGCGCGGCACCCCCGGCCGAGGAGCGCGGGCCGGGCCGGGGCGGCGAGGGGGGTACGGCGGCCGGGGGCGGGCCGGATGACGCCTGTGGTGCGGCCCCGGAGGTCGGCTGTGCGGGCACAGCGCGGACTCCGGGGCCGCGGGCCGGGCCGAACCGGGTCGAAGGAGGTCGGACCAGGTCCAGCACGGCCCGAGCGGGGTCGGGCAGGATCGAGTCAGTCCCGTGACGACGGTGTCAGGGCGACTCTGTGGTGGTGACCGGCGCGGGAGCTGCCGCCTGCGCGGGGACGGAAACGGCCGCCGGCGCGGAACTCCTGGTGAAAGCGCTCGTCAGGGTCCAGGCGCCGGGGCCGACGAGCGCTATCAGAAGGAAGCTCCAGCAGAAGAGGACGGAGAGCTCGCCACCGTTCTCGATCGGCCACAGCGCGTGCTTCTGGTGCACGGTGAAGTACGCGTACGCCATGGAACCGGAGCTGAGGACCGCCGCCACGCGCGTCCCGATGTCGCCGATGCCGATGAAGACCAGGGCGCCGCAGACGAGCTGGATCAGCCCTGCCCACCAGGACGGCCAGTGCCCGACGGCGGGCCCGCCGCCGGGGGTGCCGCCGAAGGCGTCGAGGACGGAGGACGCGCCATGGCAGGCGAAGAGAAGCCCGATGACCATGCGGTACAGGGCTAAGACAGCCGGAGTCACTGCCTCCGGCTTCACGCCGAGCTTGAACATGGAAGCTCCTTCGATGTGGGGGGAAGGAACGGATGGGTTTCGGCCCTTACGGTCATACCTGTCCGTTGTGGGGGCCAGGTGACAGCAGTGAACACTGTCACCCCGCGACGTCATTGTTGCGCGTGACCACCTGTACGTAGGAGACCGCCCGAACATTCAGAGAAAACACAGAAGTTCGAGTCGGTGCGCAGCAACGGGCCCGGGTGTATACGTTCCGGGGGTGCCGGCCCTCAGCGCGGCGTCGGCTCCGCCATCAGCTCGCGGGAGATGGCGTGCGCCCATTCCCGCACGCTGTCGGGATCGCGGAAGTCGCCGCCCCCTCCCCGACGCAGGATCAGCCGGGCGAGCAGACCGCGGGCACCCGACACAAGGCGCCCGCCGAACGTCATGTGCTCGCGGGCGTCCACCGCGTCGGCGACGCCCAGGGCGCTCGGTACCGGCGGCACGTCCCGCTCGTCCACGGTCGGGTCCAGTGGGCCGCTGCTGAACAGCCAGACCGGGCGCTCGAGCAGGTCACGGCGGTTGCGGTGGGCGAACCTGACCGCGCCGCGCAGCCAGCGGCCCTCGTACACCCCGGAGCCCAGGACGACGGCGGTGAAGGGGTGGAGGGTGCCGATCGTCGACGCCGGCAGCACGGTGGCCGGCAGCCCCTCCTCGCGCAGTGCGGTGCCGATCCACTCGGCGATCTCGGACGTGCCGCCGTTCCTGGACTCGTAGGCGACGAGGACGTGCTGCGGCGCGGCCACGGCCGCTCACCCCAGGCCGGTACGGTCCTGCCGGCCCGCCACGGCGACCGCCTCGTCGGTGCGGTAGCCGAGTTCGGCGCTGACCCCGACGACGCCGTCGACCGCCTCGCTCAGCCGGACCAGGACGTCGACGAGGCTGCGGCGGTCCACGGTGCCGTGCAGCAGCACGCGGCCGTCGTCGACGCGGACGCTCACCTCGTCCGGTGAGATGCCCATGGCCCGTTCCAGGATGTCGCCGCTGATCTCCTCGCGGATCAGGGAGTCGCGGCGCAGGAACACCCGCAGCAGGTCGGACCGGCTGACGATGCCGACCAGCGTGCCGGTCTCGTCCACCACGGGCAGGCGCTTGATGTGGCCGCGGTCCATGACCCGCGCGGCCTCGACCACCGACCATTCGGGGTGGGCGACGATCGCGGGGCCGGTCATCAGCCCGCCCGCGGTGGTCGCCACCGGGGGCGGCAACTCCTCGCCCGGTGTGTCCAGGACGGCCAGCAGCCCGGCGGGGTCCGGCTGGCTGGACTCCCTGCGCAGCAGGTCCGCCTCGGAGACGACGCCGACCGGGCGGCCGGAGTCGTCCACGACGGGCACGGCGGTGATGTCGTGCTCGGCGAAGAGCTTGGCGATGGTCTTGAACGGCGTGTCCGGGCGGACCCGGACCACCGTGTGCGTCATCAGGTCGCCGACCGTGCGGTGCCTCATGGTGCGGCCTCCTCGTTGACTCGTTCGTGCTCGTTTCCTCTGCCCGGCGCCGCGGTCGCAGGGCCCCGGGGCGGGCCGGGTCTCACCCGGCGGTGATCCGGCGGCCGGTGACCCGTACCGGCCGGATCCGCAGCCACATCTCGCGATCGCCCCCCACCCAGGGAGTGGTGTACGCGCGGCCGCGCAGGCCCCGCACCTCGCCGGCGTCGGTCACCTCGTCCGCGGGGCCGACGACCAGGACGCTCCAGCCGCTGCTGAGCGCCTCGTCGATCCGGTCCACCTCGAAGGCCACCTCGTGCCCGGCGGCGAGCGAGACCGGGTCGGCCGGCGCCGTGCGCAGGACGATGTCCCCGTCGATCACGTCGTAGTTGACGGGCAGGATGGCCGGGCCCGCGTCCGTGGTCAGCGCGATCCGGCCCACGCCGTGGCCGGACAGCAGGGCCATGGACTCCTGCGGGGGGAGTTCGGTGAAGACGGGGTGGGTGGGTGCCGCGCCGGTGCCGGGCGGCAGGTCCGCGTCGCCGCCGCGCAGGTGCGGCACCGTGGTCTGCAGTGCCTCGGCGACCCGGAGCATGAACGACGGCCCCGGATTCGCCGACGGCCGCTCCTCGACGTATTGCAGGTAGGCGGTGGCCACACCGGCCCGCTCGGCCACCTGCTCGCGGCTGAGCCCGAGTTCCTCGCGGCGGTGGGTCAGCCTGCGCCCGATGTCGCCCCGCGGTCCGGCTGTCTTCGGCACGGCGGATCAGCTCCCCTCGGCGGCGTGCGCGGTCGGGCCCTCGGGCCGCGGTTCGCCGAGCACCACTTTGAGGGCGCCGGTGTCCGCGGCGCGGGCGAAGACGTCGTACGCCTGCTCCATCGCGTCCAGTTCGAAGGTGTGGGTGACCATCGGCGCCGCCGGGAGACGGCCGTCGATGAGCATGCGCAGCAGGGTCGGCGTGGAGTAGGTGTCGACCAGGCCGGTGCGGATCGTGACGTTCCGGCTCCACAGGTCCTCGAGGTGCAGCGTGGCGGGCCGGCCGTGCACGCCGACGTTGGCGACGTGTCCGCCCGGGCGGACCATGCGGGTGCACAGTTCGAAGCTCTCGGGCGCGCCCACGGCCTCGATCACCACGTCGGCGCCGAGTCCACCGGTGAGGTCCGCGATCAGCGTCTCGCTGTCCGCCACTGTGGCGGTGACGTCGGCGCCCAGGCGTTTGGCCGCGTCCAGCCGCGCGGGGGCGAGGTCGACGGCGACGATCCGGGACGGCGAGAAGAACCGGGCGGTGGCGACGGCGGCCAGCCCGACCGGCCCCGCGCCGACCACGGCGACGGTGTCCCCCGGGCGTACCCGCCCGTTGAGCACGCCGACCTCGTACGCGGTGGGGAAGATATCGGCCAGCAGTACGGCTTCGGTGGCGTCCACGGTGGCCGGGAGCGGGTGCAGCGCGTTGTCGGCGTAGGGCACCCGGACGAACTCCGCCTGCGTGCCGTCGACGAGATGGCCGAGAATCCACCCTCCGCCCTCGCGGCACTGCCCGTACGCGCCCTCCCGGCAGTATCGGCACCGCCCGCACCCGGTGATGCACGACACCAGGACGCGGTCCCCCGGCCGTACGCCGCGCACCGCGCTGCCGGTCGCCACCACCTCGCCCACGGCCTCGTGCCCCAGCACGGTGCCCGGGCGCACCTCCGGCACGTCCCCCTTGAGGATGTGCAGGTCGGTACCGCAGATCGTGACGGCCTCCACCCTGACGACGGCGTCGGTCGCGTCCTGGACGACCGGATCGGGTGTCTCGCGCCACACGGCGCGTCCCGGTCCCTCGAAGACGAGCGCTTTCATCGGACCCTCTTCCTCGCTCGGCAGCCGGCCCCTCCCGCCCGGCGTGCCGCGCACGGCCCCCGGGCCCGGACGGGACCCTTCGCACGTCTCCAGCCTGCGCCGTCTTCCACTCCCCCGCATGGGCACACCGTCCCGGCCGGGTGGGCCGAACGGCCCGGGGAGCCGCGTCAGAGCGATCCGCTCGCGTGGACGGCCTCGGTTCCGAGGACGTTCAGCAGCGCCAGCGCCTCGGCGGCAGGGGATCCCGCGGGCGCGCTGTAGAGCACGAGGTGCTGGTCGCGGTCCGTGAGCGCGAGCGAGTCGCAGTCGACGGTGACGTCCCCGACCACCGGATGGTGGAAGGTCTTCGTGAGCATCGGCGGGGCCTGCACGTCGTGCCGCTCCCAGAGCCGGGCGAACTCGGGGCTGCCGTCGCGGAGTTCGTCGACGAGTTCGGTGACCGCGGGGTCGGACGGGTAGCGGGCGAGGGTGGATCGCAGTCCCATGACGACGTGGTGCCGGAACTCCGCGGCGTCGGAGACCCCGTACAGCGTCGTCTCTTCGCGCGCCGGACCGAGGAACGCGCGGCGGGCGAGATTGCGGTCCTGCGGGGCGCGATCGGCGAAGTCCTCCATGAGCGCGGCCGCGAGGTCGTTCCAGGCGAGCACTTCGAACGTGGCGGATATGACGAATGCGGCCGTCTGCGGCAGCCGCTCGAGGAGCGTGAGGATGCTCGGGCGGACGTCGCGCCGGTGCCGTCCGGTGCGGCTCGGCGCGGTGCCCGCGAGGAGGTGGAGGTGGTCGGACTCGGCGTCCGTGAGCCGCAGCGCGCCCGCGATCCCGGCGAGGACCTCGCCGGAGGGCCGCGGCGCCCTGGCCTGCTCCAGCCGGACGTAGTACTCGGTGGAAATGTGCGCGAGGACCGCCACCTCCTCGCGGCGCAGACCCGGTGTCCGGCGCCGCGAGCCCGAGGGAAGGCCTACGTCCTGCGGCCGCAGCCGCTCGCGACGGCTGCGGAGGAACGCCCCGAACTCCTGCTTGTCCATACCTCAAGTCTGCCTGCCGCCCGGCGGCGGATCCTGGTACTGCCTGTGCCTGCATCCGGTCCGCACGCCGATCCGACACTGGCGCCATGACGAACAACATCGACATCGCACCCATCGGCCTGCTCACCGGCAAGGTCGTGTTCATCACCGGCGCCAGCCGGGGCATAGGGGCGGCCGCCGCCCGGCTCTTCGCCCGCGAGGGCGCCGCCGTCGTGCTCGCCGCCCGCAGCACCGACGCCCTCCAGCGGATCGTCACCGAGATCCGCGCCGAAGGCGGCGTCGCGGACGCCGTGACGGTCGACCTCGCCGACCGCGCGAGCATCGGCGCGGCGATCGACCGCGTCGAGGAGCTGCACGGACGGCTCGACGGCGCGTTCAACAACGCCGCGGCGATCCAGCACCCCGGCCCGCTCGACACGACCAGCGAGGAGGACATCGAGCAGCAGTTCGCGGTGAACTTCCGCGCGCACTGGACCGCGATGACGGCCGAGGCCGCGCTCATGCGCCGTGGCAGTGGTGGGGCGATCGTCAACACCTCGAGCATCGGCAGCCGCCGCGCGAACCCCGCTCTGCCCGCGTACGGCGCGATGAAGCGCGCGCTCAACAGCATCACCGAGACCGCCGCCGTGACCTGGGGGCCGCAGGGTGTCCGGGTGAACGGCATCACCCCCGGCGGCACCGCGACGGAAATGATCGACGCCTGGGAGGCGGCGTCCCCGGGCGTCATCGACCGGATCAACGCGAGCATCCCGCTCGGCCGGATGGCCGAGCCCCACGAGGTCGCCGAGGTGGCCGCGTGGCTGCTCAGCGACCGGGCCTCGATGGTGACCGGAGCGATCGTGCCGGTGGACGGCGGCGCCGGCGCCTGACCGACGGGACCCGGGCGGACCGGCGCCACAGCCCCGCCGAGCAGGCGCCGGCGCTCGCTCGCCGGGCTCGTACGGGTCAGGCGTCCGCCGAAGGCGCGGCGTGACCGGCGTGGAGCAGGACGGGCAGTTCCATGTGGCCGTTGGAGACGAAGGTGGCCAGCGGGCGGAGCTGGTCGGCGGGCAGCGCCAGCCGCATGTCCGGGAAGCGGTCGAAGAGCGCGGGGAGCGCGATGCCGGCCTCCAGCCGGCCCAGGGGCGCACCGATGCACAGGTGGGTGCCGTAGCCGAAGGCGAGGTGGGCCTGGTGGGCGCGCAGCGGGTCGAAGGTGTCGGCGGTGTCGCCGTGCCAGTCCGCGTGGCGGTTGGCTGCCGCGAAGGACGCCAGGATCGGGTCGCCCTGGCGGATGACGACGCCGGCCCGGTCGGACAGGTCGATCTCCTCGACGGCGAACCGCAGCGGGAGGTGCGGGACGGGGGCCTCCAGCCGCAAGGTCTCCTCGATGAAGTCCGTCCAGGTCAGGCGGCCCTCGCGGATGCCGGCGAGCTGGTCGGGGTGGGTGAGGGCGTGCACGATGCCGTGGTCGAGGAGGTTGGCGGTGGTCTCGTGGCCCGCGGAGATGACCGTCAGCAGGGTGTCGATCAGCTCTTCCTCGCTCAGCCGGGCGCCGTCGTCGGCGCGGGCCGCGATGAGCAGACTGGTCAGGTCGTCGCCCGGCTCGGAGCGGCGCAGAGCGACGAGGTCGGCGAGGATCGCGTGCATGCGGCCGATGTTGGCCTCGGCCTCCTCCGGCTTGATGGTGGTGTCGAAGAATCCGTCCACGCACTCGCGCAGGCCCGGCCGGTACTGCTCGGGCACGCCCATCAGCTCGCATATCACTTCGATCGGCAGCGGGTAGCAGAACCGTTCCCGCAGGTCCTGCGCGTCGCCGGGGGGCTCCGCGGCGAGGTCGTCGAGCAGCCGGGCGGTGATCTCCTCGATCCGCGGGCGCAGGCTGCGGGTGCGGCGGGCGGTGAAGGCCGGGGCGACCAGCTTGCGCAGGCGGGTGTGGTTCTCGCCGTACGCGGTGAACATGTTCTTGCCCGCCACCCACATGTACAGCGGCCACTCGGGCGAGATCTCCCCGGCCACGAACGCCGGCCAGTGCTTCGGGGCGTGCTTGGAGACGCGGGGGTCGGTCAGCAGGTCCTTCAGTAACTGCGGCTCCGTGATCGACCAGGCCACCACGCCGCCGGGCAGTTCCACCGGCGTGGCCGGCCCGTGCTCCCGGATGCGGGCGCCTTCGCCGTGGATGTCGCTGCCCTTGACGTCCAGGACGATGGGGGCCGAGTGGATCAGGCTCATACGCTCCTCCTGCGGTTCGGGGGACGGGACGGACGTGCTGACGTCGTACGCGGAGGCGTACGGCCTTGACGTCGTACGCGCGTGCGACGCACTCGTACAGCAAAGGACCGACACATGCCGCCGGTAAGGGCGCAGAGAAGAGGAACGCGGGCATTCAACGCCCCGGAGCGCACGCCCCCGGCGCCCCTTGTGCGCCCCTGAAGTCGCCGTACCGGACCGGGGCGGTCCCCGCGCGGCGCGGCCCGGCGAACGCGCGGTTTGGCTTCGAGCGGACTCCAGGTCCTAGCGTCGCGGTCGTGGGTGACGCGATCACGGAGGTGGACCGATGAGGGCGCTGGTGACCGGCGGGACGAGCGGGCTGGGGCGGGCCATGGCCGCCGCGCTGGCCGGGGTGGGAGCGACCGTGGCGCTGACCGGGCGGTCCGCGCGGCGGGCGGAAACGGTCGCGGGCGAACTGCCCGGAGCGATCGGCATCGAGCTGGACGTGCGGGACGAGGCGTCGGTGGCCCGGGCGGTGGAGCAGGTGTGGTCGCGGCTGGGCGGGATCGACATGCTGGTGAACAACGCCGGGATCGGGATGCGGACGGTGAATCCGCGCTTCATGACGCGGCCGCAGGGTTTCTGGGAAGTGCCGGCCGACGGCTTCCGGGCCGTGGTCGAGACCAACCTGACCGGGTACTTCCTGGTGGCGCGGGAGGTCGCGCCCCGGATGCTGGCCGCGGGCGGCGGCCGTATCGTCAACGTCTCGGTGAACGAGTCGACCATGCGGCGGGCCGGGTTCGTGCCGTACGGGCCGTCGCGAGCCGGCAGCGAGGCGCTGTCCCGGGTGATGGCCGCCGACCTGCGGGGCACCGGTGTCACCGTCAACCTGCTGCTGCCCGGCGGCGCCACGGTCACCGGCATGCTCCCGCCCGACGCCGTGTCCGAGGGGCACGGTTTCCTGGCGCCCGAGGTGATGGGGCCGCCCGTGGTCTGGCTGGCGTCCGACGAAGCGGCCGGCGTGCACGACGAGCGCATCGTGGCGGTGGACTTCGAGCGCTGGCTGCGCGAGCGCGATGCCGGACGGTCGTGAGGCCGGCTCGCCTTCGCCGGTAGGTATGCGGCGGATCGCAGCACTCGCGCGGGGACGGCGGACCGGAGGAGGACGTACGCTGCGACCGTACCGACCCACGGGGACCCGGCGTCGGCCCGTGACGAAGCGCAACGGAGGCGATCGCCCTGCTCACGCTGGATCTCCACCCGATCTTCCGCAACGACCGCGACATCGACATGGCGCTGCGCCAGACCCTCTTCAAGGCCGCCGCGACCGGGGTCGACGTCGTGCAGATCATCCCGGGCAAGGGAACGGGACGGCTCAAGCAGCGGGTGCTGGCCGTCCTGGCGCAGAAACACATGAAGAAGCTCTACGTCCGGGTGGAGACCGACGCGACCAACACCGGCCGGGTGCTGGTCCACCTGCGCTGAGCGCGGCGCCGGCGGGCCGGCTCCGCGCGGTCTGACTGCCCTCTACGAGCGGCGGCGGGGCTTGCCGCGCTTGGCGCCGCCCTTTGCGGTGCCTGCCGCGGGCTTGCCCTTGGACCGGGCAGGGGCGGAGGCCCGAGCCGGTCCGGCGGCCTGGCTCCGGGGCTGGCTCCGGGCCTGATTCTGTGCCTGCTTATCGGCCCGCGTCTGCGCCTGGTTCTGGGCCGAGCGGCCCCGCGTGCTGTTGACGGTCCGGCCGCGGACGATGCCGATGAAGTCGTCGACCAGGTCCGTGGTCGCGTCCTCCGGCCAGGACAGGGCGACCCGGGACTGCGGGGCGTCGGTGACCGGCCGGTAGGTGAGGTCCCTGCGGTGGTGCAGCCGGGCCAGCGACTGCGGGACGAGGAGCAGCCCCACGCCCGCCGCCACCAGTTCGATCGCGTCGGCCGTGGTGTCCGGCCGCTCCAGCGCCGGGCGACCCGGCGGCCGCTCCCAGTCCAGGGTGTCGTCGAGGGGGTGCAGCACGATCTCCTCGGCCAGTTCCGCCACGGCGACCTCCTCGGCCGCCGCCACGTAGTGGTCCTTGGGGATCACGACCACCGTCGTCTCGGTGTACAGGGGGATCGCGCTGAGCTCGGTCCGGTCGACGGGCAGCCGCAGCAGGCCCGCGTCGGCGCCGCGCTCGCGGAGCAGGCCGGCGGCTTCGGCGGCGGGCACGGACAGCAGGCCCAGGGGGACGTCGGGTTTGCGTTCCTCCCAGATCCGCACCCACTTGGCGGGCGTCACGCCGGGGACGTAGGCGAGGCGGAAGGAGGGGGATTCCTGCGGACCGGTCACCCGGCAAGGCTACCGGGCCGCCCGCCGGGCGATCGGCAGTGGTCAGCGGCAGTGCACGCGCTCGTTACCCTTGTCGGCATGACGTCGCAGAAGTCCGTCCAGACGATGAAGCCCGCGACCGCGGCGAAGAAGCTGGGGGTGTATCTCCAGGCCACGCCCGCGCAGTTCCAGGAGGGCGTGGTCTCCCGGGCCGAACTGAACGCGCTCCAGACCGACCCGCCCCAGTGGCTCGTCGACCTGCGGCGCAACGGCCCCCACCCGCGCCCGGTCGTCGCGGCCAAACTGGGCGTGTCCATCGCGGGCCTGGCCCGCGGCGGCGTCACCGAGCCCCTCACCACCGAGCAGATCGACGCGCTGAAGCAGCAGAGCCCGGAGTGGCTCGAGCGGGAACGCGCCACCCAGGCCGAGGTCCGCAAGGAGGCGGCGCGCATCAGGGAGAAGAACGCGCAGCGCGCCGCCGACGAGCAGTCCCGCTGAGGCCCGCGCCGCCACGGCTCCCGCTCGGCCGCGCCCGCTCCCCGCGACAGGGCGCGCGGTGATCCACTGCCGGGGGCGGCGCCGTACAGTGGTGCTGTGGTGGCTGTTCCGGAGATACCCGGGCTCGGCGCGGTACGCGACCGGCTGGGCGCCCAGTTGTTCGCCAGGGTGGCGGGGCCGGGCGGGCCGGCCAGGCGGGCGCGTATCCATGGTGCGCCGGGGCCGCGCTGGTTCGAGGCCGACCGGCCGATCCGCGTCGTGCACGGTGACGCGTCGATGTTCATCGGGGGCCTGCGGGCCCTGCTGCTGCAGTCGCTGCACCCGCTGGCGATGGCCGCGGTCGCGGCGCACTCCGGCTACCGGGGCGATCCGTGGGGCAGGCTGCAGCGCACCACCGCCTTCCTGGCGACGACCACGTTCGGCACCGCCGAGGACGCGCAGCACGCGGTGGACCAGGTGCGGGCGGTGCACGAGCGGGTGCGGGGCACCACCGCGCAGGGCGTGCCGTACCACGCGTCCGACCCCCACCTGCTGGCCTGGGTGCACGCCGCCGAGACCGACAGCTTCCTGCGCGCCCACAAGCGGTACGGGGCCCGGCCCCTGGACGTGGACGGGTACGACGCCTACGTCGCGGACACCGCGCGCGTCGCGCTCGCTCTCGGCGTGCCGGATCCGCCCCGCGACCAGGCCGAACTCGCCCGGCAACTGGCCGCCTTCCGCCCGGAGTTGCGCTCGACCCCGGAAGCCCGCGAGGCCGCCCGTTTCCTGCTCCTGACGCCGCCGCTGCCGCTGGCCGCGCGCCCGGCGTACGGCGTCCTGGCCGCCAATGCCGTCGCCCTCCTCCCCCGCTGGGCCCGCCTCCCGCTGCGCCTGCCCTGGCTGCCCGGGCTGGAGGAGACCGGGATCCGGCTGGCCGGCCACGCGCTGACCGGGACCATCCGCTGGGCCATGACGCCGCCGCCCCGCTGAGCCGGTCCAGCCGGCGTTCGGGGCCGAAGTGGCCCACGTTTTTGGTTCCCGAGTGGCACACGGCCGCGGGTCAATCGCGCCGTAGCGTCGTACCCATGACACAGCGAGCGAACTACGCGAAGCAGGCGCCCGAGGCGTACCGGGCGATGCTGGCCTTCAGCCGGGCCGCGGCCGAAGGGGTCGACCCGGTGATCGCCGAACTGGTGAAGATCCGCGCCTCGCAGATCAACCGATGTGCCTTCTGCCTGGACATGCACATCAACGACGCGAAGAAGGCCGGCGAGACGGACGAGCGGATCCATCTGCTGAACGCCTGGGAAGAAGTGGACGGGCTCTACACCGACAGGGAGCGGGCCGCCCTGGCCCTCACCGAGGCCGTCACCGTGCTCACCGACGGCTTCGTGCCGGACGAGGTGTACGCGCGCGCCGCGGCCCACTTCGACGAGGAGGAGCTGTCCCGCCTCGTCGCGGCGATCGTGTCGATCAACGCCTGGAACCGCTTCAGCGTGACCTTCCGCGTCCCCCCGGGCAGCCGCAAGCAGGCCTGATCCCGCCGATCCCTGCCGGCGGTCCGCGCGACGTCGGGGTCGCGGGCCGCCGGGGCCGGCCGGCCCGGGGAGCCGAACCGGCTCCACGGGTCACCTGGGTGCACAGCCCCCGACGGTCCGCAAGTGGCTCATCCCTTTGACGCAGAAGTGGCCCACGTGGATGGACCGGGCGGGGCATACGGTCGAGTCGACGACGTGACGGGTGCCGTGTCCGCTTCCGGCGGGCATCTGTGTGCTCGATTTGCCGCTGCTCAAACTTTCAGAGGAATGCCCATGCAAGCCATCACCGTCCGCGACCGGGATGCCGGTGTCGGAGGACTCGCCCTGGCGGAACTGCCCCATCCGCACGCCGCCGAGAACGACGTCATCGTGCGGGTGCACGCCGCGGGATTCACCCGCGGGGAACTCGACTGGCCCGCGACGTGGACCGACCGGGCCGGCCGGGACCGGACGCCGAGCGTTCCGGGACACGAGTTGTCGGGGGTTGTCGTCGGACTGGGGTACGGCACCACCGGCCTCACCGTCGGCCAGCGGGTCTTCGGCCTGGCGGACTGGGCCCGCGACGGGTCGCTGGCGGAGTACACCGCGGTGGAGGCGCGCAATCTGGCCCCGCTGCCCGCGGATGTCGGACACACCGTGGCGGCCGCGCTGCCGATCTCGGGGCTGACCGCATGGCAGGGCCTGTTCGACCACGGGCGGCTCACAGCGGGGCAGACGGTCCTGGTGCACGGCGCTGCCGGAAGTGTGGGGTCGATCGCGGTGCAGCTCGCCCGGGAGGCGGGGGCGCGGGTGATCGCCACCGGCCGCGCCCGCGACCGGGAGACCGCTCTGGGCCTGGGCGCCGAGGTGTTCGTGGACCTCGAGGCGGACCGGCTGGAGGACACCGAAGAAGCCGATGTCGTGTTCGACGTGATCGGCGGTGAGATCCTCGACCGCTCGGCCGCGCTGGTACGGGCCGGCGGCACCCTCGTCACCATCGCCGCGCCGCCCACGGTCAGGCCCCAGGACGGGCGGGCCGTCTTCTTCGTCGTCGAACCCGACCGGGCCCGCCTGGCCGACCTCGCGCAAAGGGTGCGGGACGGCCGGCTCAAGCCGATCATCGGCGAGGTGCGCCCGCTCGCCGAAACCCCGGCCGCATTCGCGCCCGGCCGCTCCAGTCACGGTAAGACGATCATCCGGGTCGTACCGGAGGACGCCGCGGAAGCGGGCACACGATAAACCGCCCGCAGTTCGACGCCCTTGTCATGCCCTCCAGCGCGGCGGCGGCCGCCGCGCTGGAGGTGGCGTCCGCCTACCTGTCCCCGGCGCTGCTCAACCATTCGCTGCGCGCCTACGTCTGGGCGGCCGCCCGCGGCACGGCAGAGGGCGTCCCCTTCGACCCGGAACTCCTCTACGTCGCCGCGCTGTTCCACGACCTGGGGCTCGTGCCGGCCTTCGACAGCCACACCGTCGTCTTCGAGGAGGCCGGCGGCCACGTCGCCCGGGTCTTCGCCGCCGGCGCCGGGTGGCCGGCGGAACGCCGCAAACGCCTCTCGGACGTGATCGTCCGCCACATGTGGCCGCACGTCGAGGTGTCCGAGGACCCCGAGGGGCACCTGCTGGCCCGCGCCACCGCCACCGAGATCATCGGCAAGGAGGCGGACGGCTACCCGGCCGGCTTCCGCGCCGAAGTGCTGGAACGCTACCCCCGGCTGGACCTCACCGAGCAGTTCCTGGCGTGCTTCCGGGCCCAGGCCGCACGCAAGCCCGGCAGTTCCGCGGCCGCCGCGGTGGGATCGGACCTGGCCGGCAGAATGGCCGCCAACCCGCTGGACGCGCCCGCCTGAGACGCGTCCGGCGGATCCGAGCAGAGCTGAGCCGGGGGCGTAGCCCGGACGCGTGCACGTGCGCGCGGGGCGCACGTGCACGCGTGGGGCCGTCGGTGCAAGCGACGGCCCCGGGGTCAGGAGCCCGCGGGCCAGGACACCTGGGTGGAGTGGTAGTAGGCGATGCCCATCGTCTTCCAGCGGGGACCCTGCGCGCCGAGTCGCTGGTCGAAGTCGGTCACGTTGTGCGTGGACCACGGCGACCAGCCGAGTTCAGCGAGGGCGGGGAGGCGGGGGAAGGCCATGGTGTCGATGTCGGCCGAGGTGACGATCGTCTCGGTCCACAGCGGGCCTTCCACCCCCATGACGGAGGACCCTGTGACGCCGGTGAGGTAGTTGCCCGGGTCCCATCCGTAAGCGGTGTTCACCTCGATCAGGCCGGCCCAGGTCTGCCCCAGCTTCGTCTTGCGGGTGTACTTCATGTCCAGGTAGGCCTTGTTGGCCGGGGACATGATCACCTTGGTGCCGCTCGCCGCCGCGTTCGCCACGTTGCTGTCCGTCGTGGTGGTGCCCCAGAACTGGGCGACGGCCGAAGGAAGCAGCGACGCCTTGGTGATGTCGTGCCAGCCGACCACCGACTTGCCGTGAGCGGCGACGATCTGCTGGGCCTGGTCGACGAACGAGGTGTAGTCGGAGACCGGAGTCGAACTGGCCTCGTCGCCACCGATGTGCAGGTACGGCCCGGGAGTCAGCGCGGCCAGTTCGCCGACGACCTGGTCGACGAACGTGTACGTCAGCGGCAGCGACGTACACAGCGAGCTGAAGCCGACGTTGGTCCCCGTGTAGAGCGCGGGCGCCACTCCGTTGCAGTTGAGCTGGGCGTACGAGGCCAGCGCGGCATTGGTGTGGCCGGGCATGTCGATCTCGGGGACGACGGTCATGTACCGCGACGCGGCGTAGGCGACGATCGCCGAGTAGTCGGCCTGCGTGTAGAAGCCGCCCTGGCCGCCTCCGACTTCGGTGCTGCCGCCGTACGTGGCCAGGTTGGGCCAGCTGTTGACCGCGATGCGCCAGCCCTGGTCGTCGGACAGGTGCAGATGGAGGTAGTTGACCTTGTACAGGGCCAGCTCGTCGATGTAGTGCTCGACCTGGGCCACGGTGAAGAAGTGCCGGGCGACGTCGAGCATCGCGCCGCGGTAGGCGAAGCGCGGGTAGTCCAGGACGGTGCCGCCGGGCACGGTCCACGGTCCCGGCTGCGTGGTCGTGCTCATCACCGCGGGCGGCAGCAGTTGCAGCAGGGTCTGCACGCCGTGGAAGAGCCCTGCCGGCTGCTGGGCCTGGATGACCACGCCGGTCGCGGTGCTGGTGAGCTGGTAGCCCTCGGGGCCGACGCTCGCGGGTGCGCCGGTGAGTTCCAGCGCGATGCTGCCCGGACCGGCCGCGCCCACCGTGAGCGGCAGGGCGTACCCGGTCGAGGCGCGCAGGATGCCCGCGAGGTATCCGCCGACGCCTGTGTCGTCGGAGGTGAGGGTGGCCGTCGAGGTCAGCGTGAAGGTGCTGCCGTTCGAGACCTCACTGACCGGGGCGGGCACGACGGTGTTGGGGAGGGCGGCAGCCGCGGCGGGGCCCGCGTCGGCGAGGACGCCGGCGCAGACCAGGCCGAGCGCGGCCAGCAGCGTGAGCAGGGTGTGGCGAAGATTCATGGGGAGTTGCGTCACGTGTTCCGTCGGGAATTGCATCGGCCGGTGCTTCATCGGGTGTTCCCCCGTTCGGTGTTGCCTCGTTCGGTGTTCCCTCGGGCGTTCTCCTGCCGGGTGACCAGCCGGAGGTTGTTCCGGTCGGCGTCGCATCACCGCCTCACCCCGCCACCACGTCGAACCTGGGGACGTTCCAGCCGGAGACGCTGACGACGGGTGTGGCTCCCTGAAGGTCGGCGGCGCGGTACGTGGCGGTGAGCGTCTCGGACTCGCCCGGCCACAGCGTGGTGTCGTTGTCGCTCCAGATCGAGGACTGCAGTTCGTTGTCGCCGGACAGTTCGGTGCCCGACGCGGTGCCGCGCCGCACGTCGGCCCGCAGGAAGAAGCCGACGGTGGGCTGGGAGGAGGTGTTGGTGACGGTGACGGTGACCTTGCGGTCGGCGCCGCCCGGGCCGGCCTGGGTGGTGGTGGCCGCGGTCCCGGACACGCTGGCGGCTGGCAGGTTCTTCAGGGCGGTGAGGTCGGCGTATTGAGACATCGACGCCTGCGGACTGCCCAGCGTCTTGTTCCAGTTGGTCGCGTCGGGGGTGCCCGGCAGCCAGTAAACGTTGCGGTCGACGACCGTGCCGTTCTGGCGGACCAGCAGTTCCACGAAGGTGACCGTTCCGGCCGAGGTGGGCACGACCGGCTTGAGCACGGCGTTGCGGACCTGCTGCGACGCCAGCGACATCGCACCGGTCGCCTGGTCGTCCAGCAGCGCGCCCGCCGTGCTGTACACCTTGGACTCGACGGTCACGCCCGCTTGGGTGGTACCGCCGAGGTTGTCCAGCGTGACGGTGCCGTCGTCCAGCGCGTAGAGCGCGTGCAGCGGCCGGTTGGCCTTCTGGGCGCCGAAGAACGCGCCCGCCTGGTCGCCGTCGTTGTTGTAGAGCGACCACAGCAGCGTCGGCCAGCCCTTGTTGAGCTGCCAGTAGATCGTGCCGGTCGAGGGGGCGGCGGTTCGGGTGGAGTGTGCGAGGAACGCCTCGAACTGGGCCCTGGTGCTCTCGTAGTTCTGGACCTGGGCCTCCTCGACGTACTGGCTCAGCCCCGACCAGGGGCCGTAGCGCTTGGTGATCGCGGTGTCGAGGTTGTAGAGCGTGCCGAAGGCGTATCCCGTGTGCTTCGTGCCCTCGTAGTTGTTGTGGTACTGGTTGGCCCCCGGCGTCTGCCAGAGCGCGGCCTGGTCGGACGCGGACAGGAAGCGGTTGAGGGAGTCGGGCGTGGGCACGGTGTTGCCGGAGCTCTGCTCGCTGTCGAAGCCCCAGGCGCCTCCGGAGTTGGTGAGGTCGCCTCCGGTGCTGTGGGTGGTGTCGTACCAGTAGTTCGGCGGCACCCAGTCGTACGGTCCTTCCTTCTCGCCGGCCGGGCCGAGTTGTGGGCTGCTCTTGTACTCGGCGGAGGCGATGAACGGGCCGGTGTAGTCGGCCGCGGTGAAGCCGTTGAGGGCCGATGTCTCCTGGGCGGCGCTGGGCTGGTTGTCGCTCCACTGGAAGCTGAAGACGGAGGGGTGGTTGCGCAGGGTCTCGCCGACGGACTGCGCGGTCAGCTGGTAGTCCGCCTGCTGGGCGCTGGTGTAGTTGGTGTTCTCCCAGAAGTCGCAGCACTGGTAGCCGGCGTTGACCAGGATGCCGGCGGCGTCCATCTGCTGGTACCAGTCGGCGGGCATCAAGTGCCCTTCGAGTCGTACCGTGTTGATGCCGAGGGCCTTCATCAGGCCGATCTGCTGGGCGGTGTCGGCCGGGTCGTAGCGCAGGAACAGGTCCGGGTCCCAGCCGCCGCCGCGGATGACCACCGGCACATTGTTGATCTTGAAGGCCCGTACCCCGTCCGGTGCCTGGGCCGACGCTCCGGTCAGGTACGAGGTGACGCTGCGGATGCCGAAGGTCCCGCTGGTCGTGCCGAGCACGTTCGCACTCTGCGCGACCGAGGTGGCCAGGGTGTACAGCGGCTGTGCGCCGAGCTGGTACGGCCACCACAGCTGCGGGGAGGCGATGGTCAGCGCCGGGTAGGCGGAGGGTGCGAAGGTCACCGTCCGGGTGCTGCCCGCGGCGACGGTCACGTCCTGGGCGACGGTGATCGGGGTGCCGCCGCCCGGCGGGGTGAGGGTCGCGGTCACCGTGCCGGTCTGCGCGGCGGCCGAGGTGTTGGTGACGTCCGTTTTGACGGTCAGTGCCGAACTGCTCAGGTCGGCGGCGGTGTTCTGCAGTACGTGGGCGTTGCCGTCGATCAGCGGGCCGCCGGCCCGGAGCTGGACGGGGAACTGGATGCCGGTGTTGTTGTCGGGCGGGATCTGGCTCCAGTCCACATTGTCCAGGGTGAGCATGGCCGTCGGATCGTTGGGGTGCATCTCGATCGCGAGCGAGTTGGTCCCCTGCCGGAGCAGGCCGGTGATGTCGAAGGAGCGCCGGGCGTAGGCGCCGGTGACGGTCGCCGAGGTCGCGACCTCGGTGCCGTTGACCCAGATGTCGGCGGAGCCGATCACCCCGTTCAGCACCAGAGCGGCGTTCTGCCCGGCCGGCGGGGCGGTGAAGTCGGTGCGGTACCACCACGGCACCGAGAACCGGGCGAGGGTGTCCGGGCCGACCTTCGTCATCTGGCCGAAGCAGGACTTCATGTTCGTCGAGAAGAAGACGTTCGGGCATGTGCCGCCCCGCAGCAGGGCGTTGATCTCGGTACCGGGCGCTCCCCCGCCGTCGTTCTGCACCGGCAGCCAGCCGGCGGTGGAAAAGCCCGGGGTGGAGATCTGCGCCCCGCTCTGCGTGGCGGTGGCGGTGGACTGGACCTCCCAGCCGCTCGTCGCGCCGAGGTCGGTCAGCGCGGAGGAGCCGGTCGGGGGATCGGCGAACGGGGCCGCGGCGGACCGGGCTTCAGCGGACCGGCCTTGGGCGGACGCGGTCACGGTCGACGAGGTGGACAGGACACGGTGTCCAGGGCCGCCGGCCGCTCCGGCCGGCAGCGTGGTCAGCGCCGCCAGGCTCAGCACGGCCGCGGCGATGACGAGTTTCCCTCGGTAGATCACGTGCGCTCCCATCGGTCACGGAGGGATGGAGTCAGCACTTAGTTAGTCAGTTTTCCTAACTACTCGCAGACTCTGCCCGTGACGGTGCACCGTCAAGCCCTGCGCCGTGGTGTGCCCGGTCCGGGCGCCGCATGCCCGGTGCGAAGAGACACCGCACGGGGCTTGTGAGGTGACGCGGGAGGGAGATACAACGCCTTCGATAACGTTGTCATAGCGGGAGGTCTGTATATGCCCCCTCGTCAAGGACTGTCGCCACGGCGGCGGTTGCGGACTGCGGCGGTCGTCGTCGTGGCCGCCGGCATGTTCGCGGCCGGCGGTGGCGGAGCGGCCGTGGCCCGGCCCCTTGCCCTGTCCGCGTCGGCCGCCTCCACCGGGGACTCGCTGGTGAGCGACCCCGCTTCGCTGGTCGATCCGCTGATCGGCACGGGTTCCGGCGGCGCCACGGTCGGGCAGGTGGACACCTATCCCGGCGCGACCGCGCCCTTCGGCATGATGTCGTTCAGCCCTGACACGCCCTCACGGCCCGACGGCGGCGGCTACAACTACGACGAAGCGACCACGACCGGCTTCAGCCTCACGCACATGTCCGGCCCGGGGTGCGGCGCCTTCGGCGACTTCCCGATCCTGCCCACCGCGGGCGCGCTCGGCGACGATCCGGCGAGCACCACGGCGGCGTTCCAGCACGCTCAGGAGCACGCCGCGCCGGGCTCGTACGGCGTCACGCTGAACCCGGGCACGTCCTCGGCCGTGCGGGCCGAACTGGCGGCCACCGAGCGGACCGGCATCGGCCGGTTCACCTATCCGGCGACCAGCGACGCCAACGTGCTGTTCAAAGTGGGGGCCGCCCAGTCGGGCAACCAGTCGGCGAGCATCCAGGTCGTGGGCGACCGCACGGTCACGGGCACCGAGACGGCCGGGCAGTTCTGCGGCTCGCCGGGCACGTATCCGGTGCATTTCACGGCCACCTTCTCCCGCCCCTTCTCCTCGTACGGCACCTGGCACACCGCGCCCACCGGGCCGAACCTCCTCACCAAGCCCACCGGCGAGCTCCCGTGGACGTACCACGAGGTGGCGAGCGGCGGCACTCCGGCGAGCATCACCCCCGCGACCACCTCCGACGGCGGCAGCGCCGTGGCGTGGAAGCAGAGCAACGCCCTGGCCAACACGTGGATCGAGGCGACGCCGAGCGGCCTGGTGCAGGGCGACACGTATCAGGCCAGCGTCACCCTGCAGGGCACCGGCAACGTCTACCTCAACTTCTACAACGGGCGGCAGGACGTCGGCGGCAAGGCCGTCAGCCTCAGCTCCACGCCGGTCACCCTGACCGTGGACACGGCGATCCCGACGGGCTCCATCGGCGCGCCGCAGTTCCAGGTGCGCACGGCCGGCGCGGGCCCGGTCGACCTGCTGGCCTCGGCCACGTCGATCCAGCAGGACACCGTGGTCAAGTCCGCCGGCACCGCGCGGGTGAGCACCCACGGTTCCGGAACCGTACGGGTGCCGGCCGACCGCGACGGCAAGCCGGCCGGCCCGGGCACCGGGACACCGGTGGCACCGCGAGGGGTGGAGGCCAAGGGCGCCCAGTCCCGGACCCAGGTGGCGGCCACGGACGGGCTGCAGTCGGGCGCGTGGGTCAGCTTCGACACCACCTCCCAGCCGCAGGTGACCATGAAGGTCGCCCTCTCCTACGTCAGCCAGGCCAACGCCGCCGCCAACCTCGAGGCCGAGGACCCCGGCTGGAACGTCGACGCGGTGGCCCAGCGCACGTACGCGCAGTGGAACAGCCTGCTGTCCCGGATCCGCATCGGGGGCGGAACCGCCGACCAGCGGCAGGAGTTCTACACCGCGCTCTACCACACGATGCTGGAGCCGAGCATCTTCTCCGACGCAGGCGGCGACTACCTCGGCTTCGACGACCAGGTCCACCGGACCGCCCACGGCGGCGTGCAGTACGCCAACTTCTCCGGCTGGGACATCTACCGCTCCGAGATCCCGCTGCTCGCCGTGGTCGCCCCGCGCCAGACCGGCCAGATGATGACCTCGCTGCTGAACGACCAGGCCCAGGGCGGCTGGCTGCCCAAGTGGGGCTTCGCCAACGACTACACCGACGTCATGAACGGGGACGCCGCCGACCCGATGCTGGCCGAGGCGTACGCGATGGGCGCGCGCGGCTTCGACGCCCACGCCGCGCTGGCGGCCATGGTCAAGGGCGCCACGAGCATCCCGGCCTCGCCGGCCGACAAGGGCCAGGGCTGGTACGTCGAGCGGCCGCAACTCGACTCCTACCAGTCGCTCGGCTACATCCCCAACACCACGCAGAGCTCACTGTCCCCGACGAACAACGGCGCCTCGGAGACCATCGAGTACGCCACCGCGGACTTCGGCATCGCGCAGCTCGCCAAGGCCCTCGGGGACACCTCGACGTACTCGGCCTTCCTCGGGCGCTCGCAGAACTGGACCAACATCTTCAACACCGACACCGGCTACATCCAGCCGCGCGACGGCAACGGCCAGTTCCCGCAGTTCGACCCGACGACCGACGGCATGGGCGACTTCGGCCAGTCGGGCTTCCAGGAGGGCAACGCGGCCCAGTACACCTGGGCGATCCCGCAGAACATCCAGGGCCTGATCACCGGGATGGGCGGCGACCAGGCCGCCATCGCCCGCCTGGACACCTACTTCCAGCAGCTCAACGCCGGACCCAACCAGCCGTATGAGTGGGCCGGCAACGAACCGGCCTTCGGCACGCCGTGGATCTACGACTACGCGGGCGCGCCGTACAAGACCGAGGACATCGTGCACCGGCTGCTCACCACGGTGTACGCGGACAGCCCCGGCGGCGAACCCGGCAACGACGACCTCGGCTCGATGAGTTCGTGGTTCGTGTGGTCCAGCCTCGGCATGTACCCGACGACGCCGGGGGCACCGGTGCTGGCACTCGGCGCGCCGATCTTCTCCCGGGCCGAGTTCGACCTGCCCGGCGGCCACCAGCTGAAGCTGTCCGCGCCGGGCGCCTCGACCAGCACCTATGTCCACAGCCTGTCCGTCAACGGGAAGACCTGGGCGCCGGCCTGGCTGCCCGCGTCGCTGCTGACCGGCGCCGACGCCCCGGCCGGGCAGCCGTCCGCCACGGAGCTGGACTTCACCCTCTCCCCCACCGCCGACACCACGTGGGCGTCGGCGGCCACCGACGCGCCGCCGTCGTACCCGGCCGGGCCGCTGCAGTTCCCGCCGGGACGCAAACCGATCATCCTCACGCCGACCGGACCGAACCTGCTCGGCGACACGCCCACCGGTCAACTCGCCTGGCAGGGCCCGGTGCAGAACGGAGTCGGCTCGGTTCCCGGCACGCTGGCCGCCACCACCACGCCCGAAGGCGCGAGCGCGGTGCGGTGGACCGAGACCGCCGCGGCCCCCAACACCTGGATCTGGGTCGATCCGGTGTCCCAACTGCCCGCCGGCCAGAGCTACCAGGCGACCATCACCCTCCAGGGCACCGGTACGGTCTATCTGGACTTCTGGAACGGCGCGCAGGACCTGACCAGCCAGACCGTCCAGCTGACCAGCACCCCGCAGACCATCGTCGTCCAGGGCGCGGTCCCCTCCGCGGCCGACACCCACGTCCAGATACGTACGGGGGACACCGGCCCCGTCGACCTCTACGCGAGCGCGGCGTCCCTGCGACTGCTCACCCCGCAACAGAACTGACACCCGCCGACCACGAGCCCGGGGCCGCCACGCGCAAACGCGGCGGCCCCGGCCACATCTCCGCTCACGCCGTCCACACCCGGACCACGTCGCCGGCGACCTCCACGAACTGCCCGGCACCCGGGTGGTGATGCGCGGGGAAGAAACCGGGAACCACGCCCAGGAGCTTGCCCCCGGCCGGATCCCACGCGGACAGGCCGGCGGCGCTTCTGCTGCCGTCGCCGTCGCCGCTGCTTTCAGGCCCAATGTGCCCGTCCGCTACGTCGCCGGGGGCTCCGGGCGCGGGAGCAGGCCGTGCAGCAGGACGTCGACGGTGCCGGTCACCACTGTGTCGACCGGGCGGTCGCCGATGCTGCCGCCGGCGACCATGGTGGCCAGGCCCTGGATGACGGCGAGGATCGCCATGGCGACGCGGTCCGGGTCGCCGACGACGATTCCCTCCCGGTGGGCGTCGTCGAGCAGGGCGATGGCCGCGCCGAAGGTGCGCTGCTTGATCTCGTTGAGCTCGTCCCCCTCCGCCGAGTCGTCGCTGGTGGTGGCCAGGACGAGTGAGGTGAGCGCCGGGTGGGCGGCCGCGTAGCCGACGAAGGCCGCGGCGAACGCGGTCAGCCGGCCGCCGAAGTCGGCGCCGGGATCCGTCGTGGCGGCCGCGAGCCGGTCGCCGAGTTCGGCGAGCCCGTGGCGGACGAGCGCCGTACGCAGCGTCTGGCGGTCGGGGAAGTAGCGGTTGGGCGCGGCGTGGCTGACGCCGAGGTCCCGGGCGATCTGCCGCAGCGAGATCCCGTCGAACCCGGTCTCCTCGATGGCGGCGGCGGCACGGTCGAGGACGGCTTCGCGGAGGTTGCTGCGGCGGTACGGGATGGCCTGCATGGCGTCAGGCTAGACCACCGCGTAGGCGGCGACAACTTTCGTAGGCATTGACTACTCTCGTAGGCAGTGCCTACAGTCGCTGGTGTGCGGCGGACCGCCCCCGGTCAGGACCCGGCCGCCCTTCCCGGCCCGCGGCCGGCCCTCATCGGCCCGCGACCTCCGTACGAACGAATCCGTGAACCCCCGTCCTGAAAGGACCCCCGCCATGACCGGCACCCTCATCGACACCCGCGACACGGTCTACGTCGCCGGACGCTGGATCCCCGCGACCAGTGGCCGCTGGATCGACATCGTGTCCCCGTCCACCGAGCAGCTCGTCTACCGCGTCCAGGAAGCGGGCCGCGCCGAGATCGACGCGGCCGTGACGGCCGCGCGGCGCGTCGCGGACTCCGGCACCTGGGCGTCGGTGCCGCCCGCCGAGCGGGCCAAGGCGCTGCTGCGCTTCGCCGACGCCGTGGAGGCGCGCGGAGCGGAGATCGCCACCGCGGTGACCAATGAGATGGGCGCGCCGGTCAACCGGCCCAGCGAGGTGGACGGCGCGGTGGGCCTGACCCGCTACCTCGCCTCGGTCGCGGCGGGCCTGCCGTTCGAGGAGCACGTCCCGGGCGTGTTCCGGCCCAGCATCGTGCGGCGCGTGCCGGTGGGCGTGGTCGCGGCCGTCGTCCCGTGGAACGCGCCGCTGTTCCTGGCCCTGCAGAAGGTCGTACCGGCGCTGCTCGCCGGCTGCCCCGTCCTGGTCAAGCCCGCGCCGGAGACGGCGTACGACTCCTTCGTGCTGGCCGATGCCTTCGACGCGGCGGGCCTGGCCGAGGGGGTGGTGAGCGTGCTCCCGGCCGACCGCGAGGGATCGGAGTACCTGGTCGCCCACCCGGGCGTCGACAAGATCTCGTTCACCGGCAGCACGGCGACCGGGCAGCGCGTCGCAGGGATCGCCGCCCGGGACGTCAAGCGGGTGACCCTCGAGCTCGGCGGCAAGTCGGCGGCCGTCGTGCTGCCCGACGCCGACCTGGCCGCCGCCATGCCGGCCCTGGTGACCGGCACCACCATCAACTCCGGGCAGGCGTGCTCCCTGCTCAGCCGGGTCCTGGTGCCCCGCGCCCGGCACGAGGAGTTCATGGCCGGCTACACCGAGGCGCTCGACGCGGTGGTCGTCGGCGACCCGTTCGACCCCGCGACCACCATGGGTCCCCTGGTGTCCCGGCGGCAGTACGAGCGGGTCCTGTCGTACGTCCGGCTCGGCGCGGAGGAGGGCGCCACGGCGGCGTACGGCGGCACCCGCCCGGACGGCCCGGCGCGCGGTTACTACCTGCGGCCCACCGTCTTCACCGGCGTCGACAACGGCATGCGCATCGCGCAGGAGGAGATCTTCGGCCCGGTGATCTGCGTGATCGCCTACGACACGGTGGACGAGGCGGTCCGGATCGCCAACGACACGCCTTTCGGGCTCTCCGGGGCCGTCTTCGGTCCGCAGGAGGAGGCGGTCGCCGTCGCGAGCCGGGTGCGCGCGGGCTCACAGACGGTGAACAGCGCGATCGACTTCGATTTCGCCGCTCCCTACGGCGGCTTCAAGTCTTCCGGCACGGGCCGCGAACTCGGCGGGGCCGAGGGGATCCTGGGCTTCACTGAGGCCCTGACGATCGGCGTCTGACCGCCGGTGGACCGCCGCCGGGCCGCCGCCGGGCCGCCGCCGAGCCGCTCGCCGGTTGCCATCGGGCCCCTTACCCGCCGCACCGGGGGCGTGGCGCGGCCTTCGACCGGGAGAGTGTCGTCCCGAGGTCAACTGCGCCGCCGTGCCCGTCATCCCCACGGGTGCGGGCGCTCCCGTCGCGGCCCTGTGCGCCCTGGCCGCCCCTTCCCGGTCGCTCCCGGCCCTGGCCGCGGCCCTCACCCGCGCCGGCACCGTGATCGCCGCATCGCTTCCTTGAGACACGGGCGCGGGCCCGGGCCCGGATGCCGCCGGAAAGCCGGGCATCGCGAGCGGTGGCGGTGACGCGACGCGCGGAGTAAGTACCCGTGCACGCAGCGGAATTACGATCGTATTGAATGTGCACAGGAACCCCGCAGTCCTGCGGGGTCTCGGATGATGGAGCATCATGCGCATTCGCGTAGCGGCGCCGGCCCTGGTCGGCGCCCTTGCTGTGACCGGTCTGGCCGCCCCGGCGGCTTCCGCGGCCACCAACCCCGCGCCGGTGATCGGCAAAACCTCGGCCTCCTCGCTGGTGTTCGGCCCGAACACCACGAAGACCTTCACGTTCTCCACGACTGTCAGCGACAACTCGGGCATCAAGGGCGTCAAGCTCCTGCCCTGGCCCCGGGCCCTGGAGTCCTACGGCCTGGTGCCCACGGCCGCCGACGTGCGTGACCCGGGCAACCCGTCGGCCACCTGCAAGGCGGCCTCGGCCACCACCTCGGTGTGCACCTTCAGCGTGACGGTCAATTCGCACTCGGACCTGGGTGACAACAGCCAGGCCGGCGCCTGGTACACCGCGGTCCTGGTCACGGCCAAGGACGGCGGGACGGCGTTCAAGGCGAAGGCCGCCGTCTTCACCTTCAAGCGGCAGGCCACGGTGACGGTGAACGCCGAACCCGAGCCGGTGCGCAAGGGCGGCACCCTGACCGTCACCGGCCAGCTCAACCGGGCCGACTGGAAGACCGGCCGCTGGGCGAGCTTCGGCAAGCAGCCGGTCACGCTCCAGTTCCGCCGCAGCGGCGCCACTTCCTTCGTGAACGTCAAGACCGTCACCTCGAGCACCACCGGTGCGCTGCGGACGACGGCCACGGCGACCGCGTCCGGCACGTGGCGCTACGTCTACGCCGGAGCCGTCACCACCCAGTCGGCCATCGCGACGGGCGACGCGGTGGTGGTGAAGTAACGGTCGGGCAGCAGTGAAACGGGCCGTCAGGGGCGGGGCGTGACGCCGTAGGACCAGTTGTGGCCCAGTTCGCTCTCGCGGGCGCCGGCGACGGGGAGGGCGTCCAGGCGGGCGATCTCCTCGGGGGTCAGCACGAGGTCGGCGGCCGCGGTGTTCTCCTCCAGGCGGGAGACGTGGAGGGTGCCGGGGATCGGGACCACGTCGGGGGCCTTGGCCATCAGCCAGGCCAGGGCGACCTGGCCCGGAGCGGCCGCGTGGGCGCCGGCGATCTCCCGTACCGCCTCGACGGCGGCGAGGTTGGCGTCGAATGCCTGCTGCGCGAAGCGCGGCATCCTGCGGCGGTAGTCGTTCTCCGGCAGGTCGGCCAGGGAGGTGATCCGGCCGGTGAGCATGCCCCTGCCGAGCGGGCTGTAGGGCACGACGGCGATGCCGAGTTCACGGCACAGCGGGAAGACCTCGCTCTCGATGTCGCGCGACCACGGCGACCATTCGGTCTGGACCGCCGAGACGGGGTGCACGGCGTGCGCGCGGCGGATGGTGTCGGGCGCCGCCTCGCTGAGCCCGATGAAGCGGACCTTGCCCTCGGTGACGAGGGCGGCCATGGCGCCGACGGTCTCCTCGATCGGGACGTCGGGGTCGACGCGGTGCTGGTAGTACAGATCCACGTGGTCGGTGCCGAGTCGGGTCAGCGAGCGCTCGATGCGTTCGCGGACGTACTCGGGGCGGCCGTTGATGACCGGCGGCGGCCCGTCGGGGGTGATCCCGCGGACGATCCCGAACTTGGTGGCGATGACCACCTTGTCCCGGCGGCCGGCCACGGCCTTGCCGATGATCTCCTCGCTGTCGCCGTAGAGGTCGGCGGTGTCGATCAGGGTGACGCCGAGTTCGAGGGCCCGGCCGATCAGGGCGTCGGCGCCGGAGTCGGTGGTGTGCTCCTCGGTCTGCCCGTAGGGACGGGCGAAGCTCATCGCTCCGTAGCCGACGGCGCCGACCGCCGGGCCCGCGGTGCCGAGTACGCGCTGGGGAATGGGCATGGGAAAGCCTCGTGATCTTCGTTTCGTACGGTGCGGCCGCCCGGGACGGCGACCATGTCCACAACCGTGGACAAGCGTATGTCCTCACTCGTGGACATGCAACCGGGGCCGGATACGGCGTGCCACCGCCTCGTACCCTTGCGGTATGAGCCAGGACGACCTGCCCCCCGCAGAACCCCGCCGCAAGGACGCCGCCGCGACCCGGGCCGCCATCGTGCGCGCCGCCCGCGAGGCCTTCACCCGCCTGGGGTACGACGGGGCCGGGGTACGCGAGATCGCCCGCGCGGCGGATGTCGACACCCGGCTGATCACCCGGTACTTCGGGTCGAAGGAAGGCCTGTTCGCCGAGGTCGTCGACGTGGCCTACGAGAAGTCGCTGATGATGACGCCCGAGCTCAACGCGCAGGCGGCGCGCGCCCTGCTGATGGACCCGGACAGCTCGGCGCACGACGGCCTGCTGCTCACCCTGCGCTCGGCCTCGAACGAGCGGGCCGCGGCCATCATGCGGGACAGCATCCAGCGCAACTACCAGCGCCGGCTCGCCGACGCGCTGCCCGGCAGCGACACCGTGGCCCGCTCGGCCCTGCTGATCGCCATCTGTTCGGGGGTGCTGCTGAGCCGGATGGTGCTCGGCCACACCGAGCTGAACCGGCCGGAGACCGAACAGCTGATCCCGCTCCTGCACGCCGCCCTCGACGCGGTCGCGGCGGCGCCCGGCACGGGACAGGCGGCCGTGGCGGCGGCCCCGGCAGGTGAGACCGCCGGGCCCTCGGCCACGGCCTGACCCGCCCGGGCGCCGCCGCCCGGTCCGCCGCGCGTCAGCTCACGTTGACCGCGGTGTCGTCGACGACGAAGGACGTCTGGAGCGTGGAGTCCTCGGCGCCGGTGAACTTCAGGGTGACGCCCTGGCCGGCGTACGAGGACAGGTTCACGCTCTTCTGCACGTAGCCGGTGGTGGCGTTGAGGTTGGAGTACGTCGCCAGGGTGGTGGAGTTCGCCTGGACGGTGAGCTTGTCGTACTGCGTGCTCGTGCTGGTCTCGGCGGTGTCGATGTGCAGCCAGTAGGTGAAGGTGGCCGAGGTGCACGCGGCCGGGATCGTCACCGTCTGGGAGAGTGTGTCGGTGTGCGTGGTGCCGTAGCCGTCCAGCCAGGCGTACCAGTTGCCGCCGTGGGCGGTCTCGGCGGCATTGTTGCTGATCACGCCGGACGCCGCGGTCCAGGGGGCGGCGGTGCCGGTCTCGAAGCCGGGGTTGCCGAGCAGTTGGGCCGGGGTGCAGCCGGTGCCGCCGGTGGTGGATCCGGTGGTGCCGCCCGTCGTACCTCCCGTGGTGCCGCCTGTGGTGGTGCCGCCGCCGAACTGGATGTCCTGCACGGCGTGCAGTTCGATGGCGTTGGGCGCGACCCCGGTCTGGCCGTGGTCGAAGTCGAAGAAGCCGACGCCGGTGACGGTCACGGGCACGTTCGCCGTCTGGAAGCTGCCGGTGGCGCTGTATTTGGCGTCGAATTCGCCGCGCGCCTTCTGGATCCCCGTCATCAGCCGGCTGCCCGCACCCACGCACGCCGGGTCCGGGATCTCGCCGATCATGGTGTGCCCGGCGCCGTCGCTGAGCACCAGGTGGTAGTCCGAGTCGGCTTCGAGCTTGTACTGCGTCAGGGTCCCCGACAGCTTGTACAGGGTCGTCTCGGTCGGCTTGATCCGGTTGTTGTCGGGCAGGGACGCGGGCTTGGCGACGGCGTCCAGCGCCGCGATCGTGGTCGCGGTGGTGGTCCCGAGGTTGATCAGCCCGGCGTCGGCGTCCGTGCCGGTCTTCACCGACCACCGCTCCACGCCGCAGCTCCCGGTGGTGGCCGCCTTGTGCGCCACCACCTCCTCGTGCTCCTCGGCGTCGGGGGTCGAGTGATACCGGGCCCCCGCGCTGCTGTTACCGGCGGTCAGCGGCACCACCACCGCCAGCGCGACGACCACTGCCGCGGCCAGATACTTCCACCATTTCCTGAGCACGAGCGCCTCCCGGGGCGGGGCAGGACGGGCGAGGGTCGGATGCGTGCCGTGTGGGGGGACACGAGAAGGGGCGTCTTCACAGGGAGTGTGACGGTGTACGGTCAACGCGCATAGACAGCCACGTAAAATTCCTGTCCGCGTACGGTCAAATCTCGCGCCCGGTGAACCCGTCCCCGGCGGACGGCGGGCGAGCCGGGGCCCGGCCGGACTGTCGTACCCGGCAGGTAGGTTTGGGCGCATGGCCACGCCACCGGTGATCCTGCTGCTGTCGGGGAGTCTGCGATCCGGCTCCACCAACGAGATCGTGCTGCGCACCGCGCAGGAGGTGGCGCCCCCCGAGGTCCGCGCCGTCGCCTACGACGGCCTGGCCGCCCTCCCGCACTTCAACCCGGACGACGACACCGACCCCCTGCCCGGGCCGGTGGCCGCGCTGCGGGCGGCGATCGACGGGGCCGCGGCCGTCCTGGTCTGCGCGCCGGAGTACGCGGGCACCCTGCCGGGGTCGTTCAAGAACCTGCTGGACTGGACGGTCGGCGGCACCGAGATCGGCGACAAGCCGGTCGCCTGGATCAACGCCGCCGCCCCGGGCCGCGGCCAGGGCGCGGAGGCCACGCTGCGCACGGTCCTGACGTACACCGGCGCCCGCGTCGTGGAGACCGCCTGCGTACGGATCCCGGTGGACCGGACCATGGTCGGCCCGGACGGCCTGATAACGGACGCGGACGCGCGACGGCAGCTCTCCGACGTGCTGATCCGCCTGCTGTCCGCGGCCGGCGAGGGCACGGACACCGGCACTGGGACCGATACCGGCACCGGCAGGTCCTGACCCGGCCCCGATCGCCCGGCGCCGCGACGGCCCGGACAGCCGCGGACGTCACGGGGTCGCCGGGGCCTCCTGCACCGGTCCCGGGTGGGGCGGTCCCGGGTCGAGCATGGGGCGCGGCGCCAGGCGTACGACCAGGGCGGCGGCCGCGGTGACCGTCGCCGCGGCCACCGCTTGGCCGCTCAGGGCCCACAGCGCACCGGGCAGGGCGAGTCGCTCGTACAGGTGGCGGCCGATGGCCCGTTCGGGGCGCGGCTGACGGCCGGGCCGGGCGCGCAGTTCGGCCAGACATGCGGCGGACAGGACGGCGGCCGCGGCCATGAGGACGACGAAGGCGGCCGTGGGCCGGTGCCCGGCGGCGAGGGGGGTCAGGCAGGCGGCGGTCCAGCCGGCGACGGCCAGCGCGGCCAGGACCCGCACCGCGAGGCGGGGGCCGCGTCGGACCGGGAGGGTGCCGCTGCCCGCGCGCCGGTCGTACGGCAGGTCGGCCAGGGCCAGCAGCAGGTTGCTGAACGTGCCCTGCAGGCCGAGCGCGAGCGCGGGCACGGCCAGGTGCGGCGGCGGCCAGGACGCGGTGAAGCAGGCCCCGGCCAGCAGCGGACAGGTCCACCCGGAGGCGCCGACCGCCAGGTCCCCCCACAGGCCGCGGTCCTTCAGCCGGCGCGCGTAGGCGTAGTGGACGGCGGCGGCGATCGCGACGAAGAGCAGGCTGCGCCAGTTGACCACGGCGGCGGCGACCACCGCGGCCAGCCACAGGGCGACCGCGCAGCCGGCCGCGGTCCCCGGGCGCAACCGGCCGGAGGGGATCGGCCGGTACGGCTTGGTCTCGATGTCCCCCGCGCGGGTGAGGAAGTCGTCGCCGTACAGGGCGCCGGCGCAGGCCACCAGCCCCGCCGCGGCGGCGCCGAGCACCCGTCCGAGGCCCGGCGCGGGCGCCGCCAGCACCGCGCCGACGGCGGTCACCAGCGCGGCGACCACCAGGTCGTAGGGGCGCAGCGTCTCCGCGTGCCCCGACATTCGCGGCCACCGGCCGCCCGCCCCCACCGCCCCTGCCACCATGCCCCACCCGTCCGGCCCCGCCGCCCCGGCGCCCCGCGGCACCGGCCGTACCAGTGTGCCCGGTGCGGCTCGGCTCACGGACCATCTCCCGGCCGTCCCGGGCGCACGGCGCGCACCTGCGGCGCGAGTGTCAGGCGCGAGCGCGGGCGTGCGCGGCGGTGCTCCTGGCGTAGAGCGGGGTCTCGCGGCTGCAATGGTCGGTGGAGGCCGCCGACCTGGCCTTCGCCGCTTCCTCGAAACTGACGCCGTGTTCGGCGATGGAGGTGAGGAATTCGTCGGTGGCCGTCGCGGTCACCACGTTCCGGTACTCACTGGTGGTGTCGTCCACCCGGGTGGCGCTCAGCTCCCACACGACCTGGACCTTGGTGCGGCCGCGTGGGGTGAAGGTGTCGGACTGCGAGACCATGCGGCAGTACGTGGGGGTGGTCACCTCGCCGACGTAACTCTGGACGACGAGGCTGTCGCCGATCGTCTCGACGTTGATGGACATCGGCCGGCCGTCGTCGGTGGTGGTCGCGCCCGCGGCGATGTGGTCGGGCGGCGCGCAGCGCTGGTACTCGGGGGACGGCAGGTGGAACAGCCAGTCGGCGATGTCGACCTTTTCGATGGGCACGTCCATGGGCGCGGTGAACACCGCGTGCGAGAGTGTGCGGTCCGGCATGACGGCCATCCTTTCCGTATATTTGGCCTCTGCTGTGTCACGGCCCAGCCAAACAGACGGCCTCCGACATGTCCAATAGACGTTTTCTTCAGCAGCAATAGCGCCTTCCGATCGGAGCCGCCGCATGGAACTCAGAGCACTGGAATACTTTGTCGCGGTGGCCGAGGAGATGTCGTTCACCAAAGCGGCGACGCGGTGCCACGTCGCACAGCCGACGATTTCCCACCACATTGCCGGACTGGAGAAAGAACTCGGGGAGCAGCTTTTCGGCCGGGATTCGCGGCGGGTGACGCTCTCGCCGGGCGGTGTGGCGCTGCTGCCGCACGCCCGGGCGTGTCTGGGCGCCGCGTCGGCCGCGCGTGAGGAGTTCGAGGAGCGCGCCGGGCTGCTCAAGGGCGAGTTGGCGCTGGCCACGGTGGACGGCGTCGAGGAGACGGCGTTGCCCGTCGTGCTGCGGGCGTTCCACGAGCGGCATCCGGCCGTGGCTGTCAGCCTCGGCGGCGGCACCAGCGTGCCGCTGCTGGCACAGGTCCAGCAGGGCCGACTGGACGCGGCGATCGTCGCCCGGCCACTCGAACCGCTGCCCGCGGACTTCTCCTGGCTGCGCGTACTGGGCGATCGAATTGTCGCCCTGGTGGGCGTGAATTCACGCTGGGCGGAGGCCGGCGAAATCACCCCCGAACAGATCGCCGCGGAACAGCTCATCACCTACGACACGCACAGCGGATTGCACGCGCTCATCTCGGCGGCATTCCGCCGCGCGGGTACCGAACTCGTCGCCTCGTATTCGACCAATGACGTGGCGTTGCAGGTCGCTCTCGCCGGAGAGGGCGTGGGAATCGCGTTGTCGGCCGGCTCCGATCCCTCGGTGCGGTACGCGACGTCGGTCGTCCGCGTGCCCGTCGTGCCCGAGATCTCCTACGAGAAGCTGCTCGTGTGGCGACGCGACCCGCAGCCGGGCGCGCCGCTGCGGGCGTTCCTGACTCTGTGGGCGGGGCTGACGAGGGATCCGATGTGAAGCCGGGGGCCGCGGGCGCGCCGGTGACGGCCCGCCGGTGCGCGCCGGGCCGCCCGGTGCTTCGGGCGGAGGGTGGCGCCCGGTAGCGTCGCCTTCGTGGATGAGCGAAACGGTCTGACCGTCCCGCATTCGCTGCGGGAGGCGTGCGACCCGCGGCGGCTGGCCCTGTTGGTGTACGACATGCAGGTCGGCGTACTGAACCAGATCGAGGACCGGGAGCGGGTCGTCGAACGGGTCGGCGACGTGCTGGAGGCGGCCCGCGCCGCCGGGGTCAGGACCTTCTTCCTGCGGCACGTCACCCTCCCGGCGGAGTTGATGGGCGTCGCCCAGCTGCGGATGTGGCGGGCCTGGCAGCGGGCCGAGCGGGCCGCCGACGTGGTCTCCGCGTTCCCGCCGGACGCCGAGCAGACACAGATCGTGCCCGAACTGCGGCCCACCGAGCGCGAGGCGGTGGTGGACAAGATCACCATGTCCGCGTTCGAGGGCACCTGGCTGGACATCGCCCTGCGCGACTGCGGTGTCACCACGGTCGCCGTCGTCGGCGTGGCCACGGAGATCGGCATCGAACCGACGGCGCGGCACGCGGCCGACCTCGGCTACGTCCCGGTCCTGGTCACGGACGCCTGCGGGGCCGGCGACCCGGCGGCCGGCGAACGCTCGCTGGACGCGCTGCGGTTCGCCGGGGACGCCCTGCTGACCACGAGCGAGGAATTCCGCGCCGTCCTGGCGGAGCACGGCTGACACCGGCCGGCACCGGCTGACGGTCATGGCGACCGGCTGACGCCCGCGGGCGCCGGGTGCTCCCCGGCGCCGGGGACCCGCGTCAGTCGGTGTCGGTGTCGGCGTCCATGTCCGTGTCGGTGTCCGCGTGGGCCCGGTCGCCGGCCGTGGCGTCGGTGAGGTGGATGGTGAACTCGTCCTCCACCGGCGGGTCCAGCTCCTGGGCGCGCAGACCCGTGGCGGCGAAGCACCGTACCCGTATTCCGGTGGGGCTGACATCCAGGCGCAGGAAGTTCTTGAAGAACGGCGGACTGTAAGTGGCCGACCCGGGCGAGAGCACGTGGGTGAGGGTCTTGCGCACCGGCAACCGCATCCGGCGGGTGCGGCCGGGCCGGGACGCCACGCCCAGTACGGACGCCACGAACCGGGTACGAAGCGTGACTCGCGCGCTGGAGGTGCGTACCGGGGTGGTGCCGAGGCGGGCCGCGACGACCGCGGCCGCCTCGTCCGGGGTCAGGTCGAACAGCCGGCGCAGCCGCAGCCGCCGGCCGTAGAGGCGGCTGTAGAAGACCAGCGAGTCGCCGCGCATCGGGTAGCAGCGGAAGTCGTCCTCGGTGACGCCGCCGACCGCGACCCGCGGGATGGTGTGGGTGGCGTGCATGAAGGCGCCGCCACCGCCGGAGACCACGTACTCGATCCGGCGGCCGTCCACGTCGACCGGATAGTGCTGGTAGTTGTGGATGTCCCCGCCGATCGCCGCGACGAAGTGGTGCGCGGGGTCGCGGACGATCTCGTCCACGGTGCCGCCGCCCTCGATCGCGCAGGGGTGGTGTTCGCCGTCCACGTAGATGGGCGAGCCGGTGACCAGGATCTTCGGGCGCGGCCCCTGGGCCACTCGGCGCAGCCAGGCACCCTGTTCGCGGTCGATGTCGCCGAGCAGGCCGGTGTCGATGCCGATGATGCGCAGCGGGCCGGTGTCCATCGCCCAGTACGGTGCCGGGACCGCGTCCTGCTGCTGCGGCGCGGGCCGCATCCGCCGGGCCTCGTCGAGCAGGGCGTCGTCGGGCACGTCGGGGGCCGCCCAGAGCAGGCCGCGCCACCACGCCCTGGACAGCGGGCGGGGCCGGGGAGAGGTCGGCAGCGCGGGAGCGCGGCAGAACACCCGCATGAAGCCGACGAGTCCGTCGTACCAGTCGTGGTTGCCCGGTATCGGATATATGGGTGCCGGATAGTCGCGGTACGGCCGGAAGTACTTGGTGCCGTACTCGTTCGCGTGTCCCACCGGGTAGAGCACGTCGCTGCACAGCACCGCGTACCGGGTGCCGGCGCCGGCCTGGAGCAGCCCGGGCACCACCGCGTACTGCGGGTCGTCGCCCTCCCCCGTGTCGCCGATGAGCAGGAAGGAGAAGGTGTCCGGGTCGTCCCGCCGGACGATCAGGTCCTCGTCCGTCGCGCCGCGCTCGATCTGCGCGCGGACCCAGCGGCCGCGGGTCTCGCCGGTCGGGTCGCCGAACATCGAGGCGAGCGGCCCGTTGCGGGCCTTCCACAGCGTCGACGGGTTCAGCCAGAAAAGGTTCTTCACCCGTTTCGGCATCAACTCCCGATAATTTCCGGGTTCCTGGTCCTGCCAGCCGGCGCCGGCCAGGGAGTCGCGCGAGGAGGAAGCGGGCATGGTCCGGACTGTACCAACTCGCGCGATCCGCAGCGGGTTCGCCGCGGGGTCGAGTCGACCGCCGCGCCGCGTCCGCCATTTCCTTCCGATTGCCCTACTGCCGTGAGAACCCCCGGCCGCGTCCGCCGACCGGGAAGCTGGCGTCGTTTTCCCGGTGCCCGGTGGGTATGACCTCCGGCGGCAGGGGTGGAGATCGCAGAGGCCGGAAAAAGAGGGGTCGCATGGACGTCGAACTCGAGTACGACAGGCTCGGCGGGCGGCTGCGTGCCATCGGCGGCGCCACGATCACGTACGACCGGCTGGGCCGCAGGGCGCGTACGCTCGGGGACTGGGCGCTGGAGTACGACGAACTCGGCATCCGGCTGCGCAGCATCGGTGACAGCGAACTCGACTACGGGCGCAAGAGCGGTCTGCCGGCGACGCTGGGCGACCTGACGCTGGAGTACACCGGGTTCAGCCGCCAGCTCACCCACGTGGGGCCGTACGAGGTGGGGTACGACCGCTTCGGCAGCCGGGTACGCACCATAGGACCGCTGACCCTGGTGTACGACCGGCTCGGCAGCCGGCCGCGCCGGGCCGAACTGCCCGCCGACTACCCGTTCCTCCCGGAGGACCTGCTGCGCGTGCTCTTCCTCGTGCTCTACCTGCGGACCCAGCAGGAGGAGGAAGAGACACCCGCGAGCGGCTGACCGCCGGGACCGCCGGGGTCGAGGCCGTCGCCGCGCCGGGCGGTCCGGGCTCAGCGGCGGCGGCGCCGTCCGGCCGGGTACGACCAGCCGGCGCCGAAGCCCGCCAGGTGCAGGGCCACGAAGCACAGCCCGGCGATCGTCAGGGCCTGCGGCGTGAACGCCGCGTCGGTGGACGTGTTCGTGACGTTGATCAGGTACGCGATCGCGAAGACGACGGCGCCCACGGCAGCCAGCATGCCCATGCCTCCAAGGGTGATGTGGCCGGCCCGCTCGGGCCGGCCACTCGGTGTCGGGCGCCGCGCGTGCGCCCCTCGTCAGGGCGGATGCCCCGGAACCCCGCCTTGACGCACACCAGTTCGGCTCACGTCAGGCGGCGACGGCCTGCGTGCCGCTCCGACGGGCCGTCAGGTGTGGCTGGGAGAAGCGGAAGCGGAGGGCGAGGCGGACGGGGACGAGGAGGGGGGCGGGCCGAAGGTGACGGTCACCTGCGTGAAGCCCAGCGAGGTCAGCAGGCGTTCGAGCATGGAGCGGGTGTTGGTCTCGGCGCGGCCGGCCAGTTCGGTCTGCTGGGCCGCGTCCTCGATCTTGCGCGACGCGAGGACGTTGAGCTGCTGCACGCTGCCGGTGTCGTTGCCGAAGAAGTCGCCGACGCGGTCGAAGAAGCCGCGCTGCTGCGAGACGACGTAGGAGTGCTTGGGGTCGAGGGACGGGCGTTCCAGGGCCGCGTGCGGCAGGCGGACGGTCGCGGTCTTGCGGTCCTTGGAAACCTGCACGGCGTCGGCGCCGACCGAGCCCAGGTCCACGTAGGCGTTGACGCTGCCGGCGCCCACGTACAAGGTGCGGCGGCCGTGCACGATGTCGGGCAGGTACTTGGCGTCCTTCTGGAGGTCGACGACGACCTCGAAATTGCCGCTGGCGCCCTCGTAACGGCTCATGTCCTGGATCGACTTGAGCAGCACCGGGCCGCTGCGGTCCTTGGTCCGCTCGGCGAAGGGATTGGGCAGCCCGGGCAGCAGGTTCGCGCGGCCCAGCAGGAAGAACAACAGGGCCAGGACCACGACCACCAGGGCGATCCGGGCCCACCACGGTGTACGGCGGACCGTCGTGTTCTGCACGCTCATGACACACCTCCTGGGGCCTCGGCTGCCCCGGCGGCGGCCGGACCCACCTGCCGGGCCGGCCGCGGTGGCTCGAATCGGTCGCGCGGGAGCGGGTATTGGCCGGTATCGATCGCTGCGGGCTGAACCGGGCGCGGACCGGGCAGACGCCTCGCGGGGAGTGTGCCGATCGGCAGGAAGAGGATCGGCCGCCAGAGCCGGGAGAAGGGACAGCGGTGACGACGGACAGCGGTGCGGCGGACCGGGCGCGGGAGAAGTCCGGCAGGACGGCCCCGCACCGGCGGGCGGGGCAGGGCGCGGCGGCGGTGTTCGGCTTCGTCTGGACCCTGGGCAGGGCCGTGGTCTCGGCCTGGGACAAGGACGCGACGGAACGGGCCGCCGCGCTCACCTACTACGCGGTGCTGGCGCTGTTCCCGGCGCTGCTGCTGACCGTCTCGCTGGTGGGCCTGACCGGCACCCGCGACGCGAGCGGCGTGCCGGCCGCCGGGCTGGCGGCGCTGCTGCCGGGCCAGTCCCGGCCCTTGGTCGCCGACACCCTGCGGCAGATGGCCAAGGACACCTCGACGACCACGTCGATCGCCGCGGTGAGTGCCGCGGGCGCGGTCTGGGCCGCGAGCAGCTACGCGGCGGTCTTCCGGCGGGCGCTGCACCGTATCCACGGCGGGGACGATCACCGTCCGGCCTGGCGGGCCGCGCCGCGGGTCCTGCTGACCGCGCTGATGCTGCTGGTCCTGATGGTGTGCAGCACGCTGTGCGTGGTGGTCAGCGGTGAACTGGCCCACCACGCCGGCACGTTGCTGCACCTGAGCGGCCCGCTGGTGACCGCGTGGCGCGGGCTGCGCTGGCCGCTGCTGGTGGTCGTGGCCGCCGTATCGGTGCTGGTGCTGTTCCGGTCCGGCCCGCGCGGCGCCCGGTCGCTGCGGACCACCGCGCCCGGCGGCGCGGTGGCGGTGGGCCTGTGGCTGCTCGCCTCGGCGGGCTTCGCGACGTACACCGCGCGCATGGGCACGTACCACCGGCTCTACGGGCCGCTGGCGGGCTCGGTGGCCTTCCTGGTGTGGCTGTGGTTCACCAACCTGGCGCTGCTCATCGGCGCCCACTACAACGCCGAACGCGCCCGCGCCAAGGTCCGCCGGGCCGAGGCCCGGGCGCGCCGGGAGGCCGAGGCGAAGGCGGCGGGCACGCGGTCCTGACCGGCCGGCGGACGGGCTGGGCGGACACGAGGGCCTGACCGGGACGTCCCCTCCGGCCCGTTCGGTGACCGTTCGCGAATTCCTGGTGCGGTTGTGATTGTTGTTCCGTTACGCAACCGGCGTGCGCCTTGTGCACCGCGAAAGTTTCACTGATTGCCAAGAAGCTCGCACTCCCTGCCAAGAACCTTCCGGGCAGCGCAGGCACACTCTGCATATCGGGCGCTGCGCCCGATGCCGAAAAGGCCGCGCACGGGGAGGAGCAGGACGGTGGGCGAAAGCTTTTACGACGACATCGTTATTGGGGGTGGAAGCGCGGGCTCGGTACTGGCCTCGCGACTCAGTGAGGATCCGGCTCGCCGGGTCCTTCTGGTGGAGGCGGGCCCGCACTACGGTGGGGCGACCGCCACTCCCCCGGACATCCTCGACGGCAACGTCATCTCGGTCCAGCACAGTTGGGGCTATTCGGCCCGGATAACCGCCGACCGGTCCATTCCCTTTCTCCAGGGTCGGGTTACCGGCGGGTCTTCCGCCATCAACCTGACGGCGGCGGTCCGCGGCACCCGGCAGGATTTCACGGAATGGGCGGAACTCGGAAATCCGCTGTGGTCCTGGGAGGACGTCCTGCCGCGCTATGTCGCGCTGGAGGACGACCTGGACTTCGGCCACCGGAGATTCCACGGGCGCGGCGGCCCGGTGCCCGTCCGGCGCTGGCGCGACGAGGAGCTGACGCCGGTCCAGGAGGCGTTCTACAGCGCCTGCCTGGCGTCCGGCCTGCCCGACGTGCCGGACCACAACCACCCGGACTCCACCGGCGTCGGCCCCAACCCGCTGCACCGCCAGGACACCCGGGTCCGCGTCTCCACCGCGATGGGCTACCTGTGGCCGGCCCGCGGCCGCGCCAATCTGGAGATCCTCTCCGGCACGGTCGTCGACAGAGTCCTGTTCCGGGACGGGAAGGCGTACGGCGTGCGGCTCTCCATCGGGTCGGGCTGGCAGCAGATGCGGGCCCGGCGGGTGGTGCTGGCCGCCGGCGTCGTCGGTTCCCCGTCGATCCTGCTGCGCTCCGGCGTCGGGCCGGCCGAGCACCTGCGGGAGCTGGGCATCGGTGTCGAGGCCGACCTGCCGGGAGTCGGCGCGGGGCTGACCGACCAGCCGCGGATCGGCGTGTTCCTCACTCCAAGACCCGGGGCCGAGAACCAGGGCAGTCCACCCGGACAGGTCGTGGTGCGCACCACGTCGCAGGCCGAGGGCACGCCCGGCCGCTTCAACGACCTGTACTACATCATGGTCAACCGGATCGACCTGAAGAACCACTTCGCCGGGCTGCGCGGGACGACGTCCGCGGAGTCCGTCTTCGGCGTCATGGCGCTGATCCGCCGGGTGCACTCGCGCGGCCGGATCACCCTCGCCTCGGCCGATCCGCGCGTCGCGCCCACCATCGACCTGGGCTACTTCTCCGACGAGCGGGACTACGCGGTCATGGCCGAGGCGGTGCGGGGCTGCTGGGAGTTCACCCAGTCGCCGAAGATCCGCGACTACGGCCAGGACGTGCTGGGGCTCGACGAGGACACGATCGATTCACCGGAGGCGCTGCGGCGCTACGTCACCGACTACGCGGACAGCGCGTACAACGCGGTGGGCACGGCACGGATGGGTCCCGACGGCGACCCGGGCGCGGTCGTGGACCAGCGGTGCAAGGTGCGCGGCGTGGACAACCTCTACGTCGCGGACGCCTCGGTCATGCCGGCCATGGTGTGCGCGAACACCCACCTCACCGTGGTGATGATCGGTGAGCACGCGGCGGCCATGCTGCGCGAGGGCTGAGCGCCCGCCGGCGCGTCGTGCTCGGTGAGGGCGCCCGGCCGTGGGGAGGCGGCGATCGGCCGCGGCCGGACGCGTACGGGGGGCCGGCTCAGACCCCCGCGCTCCACCCGGCGGTTTCGCCCGGCCGGAGCACGGACTTGCGGTAGTCGCGGGGCGTTTCCCCGTAGGTCCCGCGGAAGGCCCGGCTGAGGGCGGCCTGGTCGGGGAATCCCCAGCGCCTGGCCACGGCGTGGATCGGCACGTCGCCGCAGGCGGGGTCGGCGAGGTCCCGCCGGACCATCTCGAGCCGCTGGCGGCGGATGTACGCGGCGACGGTGGTGTCCCGCCGCTCGAAGAGGTGGTGCAGGTAGCGCACCGAGATGTGGTGCGCGCTCGCCACCATCCCGGGCCCGAGCTCAGGATCGTGCAGGTGCTGGGCGATGAAGTTCTCGATGGCCAGCAGCACCATGTCGGTGCCGGACTCGGCGGTCGGCGGGCCGCCCGGCTCGTCCAGGTGGTGCCCGATCAGGGCCGACACCAGGTCGGTGAGGACCACGCCGAGCCGGGCCGCGTCGGCGACCGAGCAGTACTGCATCTGCCGGCGGGCCGCGGCCATGGTCTGCGCGGTGAGGGCGCCGAACCCCCGGCTGCCGGACAGCCGGCATGCCACCAGCCGTTTCAGCCGTTCGTTACGGGCCGGCAGCAGCCGCTTGGGGACCCGTACGAGCAGCACCTCCGTGAGCCCCGGGCCGTCCCCGGCCTGGAAGGAGAACGGGTACGAACTGTCGTAGAGCACCAGGTCGCCCTCGGGCACCATCGAGGAGGTGCCCGCCTGCTCGACGCCCAGGGTGCCCCGGACCACGAGTACCGCCGCGCACGCCTCCGGATCGCTGCGCCGGATGAGCGCCGGGGTCCGGCTCGCCCGGTGCGAGCTGAACCTGAGGGTCTGCAGCACCGCCGAGCCCAGTTCCGCGTTCCCTGACTCCGCGCTGAACGAGGACGGATGCTCCGCCTTCAGGGCCAGCGGCACCGCCGACTGCGAACACATCTCCTGCCAGGCGGTGAACCGCTCGGCCGCCATGAGTCTTTCCGTGCCGTACAGCTTCGTGACCATCCTTCGTTCCTCCCCACTTCGCTGCCACCGGGCCCTGGCCTACGCCGGGACGGGCTGCTCCCGGCCTTCGGACGGCAAGGCGTTCCAACCGGCCGGACAGCGGCGAGGATAAACGAAGTTCCCCCGTCCCGCGCCGGGCCGGAACCACCCGGCGCTCGGCTCTCAGGACTCCGGTGCCACTGTGCCCGGCACGAGCGCGCCGCCCCTTCTCGAAGAATGCCCAGTTCAGGTAATCCATTGTCCAGCCGGGTGTCATACGCGCGTAGAGTTCCCGCCAAAACCAGCGGAACCACTGATTCCGCCCGGATGTCGCAGAATCGCCGGGATCGCCGGCCGGGTCCGCGTGATATAGGCGGGCCGCATTCGGGGAATAGTTTTGATGTGAACCAATATCGGGTGCGGCCGGCATTCCCGCTGGTCGGGGCCGAAAACCGGGGCTCGGGCCGGATGGCGGGAGCAAGGGTGCGGCAGGAGCGGGGGGCAGGAGTGACTATTGTGGGGGCGGTTTCACTGGCCATCGAGGGTGGCTGACGGGTGGTCAGGGGCGGTGCGGGCGTGCGGACGGGAGCCCATGGGAGCGGGAGGGCGGCGGTGAGGGTCGGCGCTGTGGGGGCCGGGTGGCGAGGCGGCGCCCGGGCACTTGTGGTGTGCGCGGTGCTGGCCGGGCTGTTCTTCATGCACGGCGCGCCGGCCGGTGCGGCCGGTGGGTGCCACGGTGAACCCATGGTCGCCGTCACCGTGCACGGCGAGCATCACGAGTCCGCGTCCGCGATGCCGGGGATGGCGGCAGGGGCGGGTGCCGGGCCGGCTGCGGCGGCGGTCGGTACGGGGGCAGCGGACCGAACGGCGGTCGTGACGGGCGACGGTCCCCACGAGGGGCTGTGCGTTTCCACTCCGGCGCGGGGGCACGTACCTCTTCCGGTGCCCGCGCTCCTGGGCACCGCGGCGCTCACCGCTCTCGCGGCCTGGTCGGTGGTGCTTGCCTGGCGCCTGGCCGCGATGCGCCGTCGGGGGCCGCCAACGGGACGAAGACTGCTGCTTCAGGTGTGCGTCGCGCGGACGTGACGGGGCCGCGCCGGACTCGGGACGTCAACGACGTGAGCCCCGTGTTCCGGCCCAGTGCCCTTGACCACTGCGCGCGCCTGTGGCGCGCCACACGGAAAGACCACTGCTTCCATGCTGTTCACCCAACGATCCACTGTGCGCCGACGCGGCCTGACAGCCGTTGGTTTTGCGGCCGTTCTCGCACTGGGCCCGGCCGCCTGCGGCTCCTCCGACGGTTCCGGCAGCGACCACTCCATGCCGGGCATGGCCCACGGCACGACCCGTACGGCATCGGCCTCGGCATCCGCTTCGCCGAGCGCCGACTCGGGCTCCGGCTCCGACCCCGCGATGGGCGGCATGCCGGGTATGGACCACATGACTGCCGGCAACGGCCTCGCGGACGCCGAGGACGGTTACCGGTTCACCGGCCCCGACGCCGCCGTCGGCGCCGCACGACCGATCAGGTACCGGTTCGCCATCAGCGGCCCGGACGGCAAACCGGTCACCGGGTTCGCCCTCGACCAGACCGTGCGGATGCACTTCTACGTCGTCCGGTCCGACCTCACCGGCTTCCAGCACGTCCACCCCACCATGGCCGAAGACGGCACCTGGACCGCCGACCTCGCGGCCCTCTCCCCCGGCTCCTGGCGGCTGTTCGCCTCCTTCATCCCCGACAGCGGCGCCGGCAAGGGCACGGACTTCGTCCTGAGCCGGACCGTCACCGTCCCCGGAGCCGCCGCCCGGACGCCGCTGCCCGCCGCCGCCCGCACCACAGAGGTCGACGGATACACCGTCACGGTCGACGGCGAACTCATGGCCGGCATGACCCACCTGCTGACCGTCCACCTCACCAAGAACGGCACGCCCGTCACCGACCTCCAGCCCTACCTGGACACCTACGCCCACCTGACCGCCTTCCACGAAGGCGACACGGCCTTCGCCCACCTCCACCCGACCACTCCGGCCGTCGGCAACCATGGCGGCCCGGACCTCTCCTTCCACGCCGAACTGCCCGCATCCGGCAACTGGCGCCTGTTCCTGCAGTTCCGGACCGCGGGCCACCTCCACACCGCGGCCCTGACCCTGCACGTCGCCTGACCACCCGTCGGGGGCGGGGCGCTGTCCTGCTGCGCCTCGCCCCCGGCGCGGCTGAGCGCGAGACCTACTTGACGGCGATGACGATGATCAGGGCAACCCAGCACAACCCCACGAACAAGGGCAGCAGGATCATGATCATCCCGGTCGGTGACTGCCGCAGCCCGTCCCGGCGCGGCCCCGACAGCTCCCGGCCCACCACTCTTTGACCGCCGTGCCAGACGATGTACTGCTCCATGCGGGCCACCGAATTCTTGCGGGCCAGTAAATACCTGCGGCCCCACAACAGCATTTCCGCGAATGCCAGCGACGAGGCGAACCCGATGATCGCGACCACGAGGGCAAGCTGATCGGAGAAGCGATGGTTGTCGTTACCGCCGCTGAATGCGAAGCTGGCCGCGGCGGCCAGTGCGGCGGTGATGTAGAAGAAGTTGTTCAGCTTGTTCCAGTTGGTGACGTCCTCGTGTTTGTACAAGTCGACGGCCACCTGGTACTGGGCGTGCAGCATTGCCTCGCGGTGCGAGCGCCGCACCCACACCTTCCGCGCCACCCCGTCAGGAGGGGTGAGCTCGGTCAGGGGCTCGAATCCCATCTCCCGATGGAAGGCGATCGACGCCACGTTCTCCGGCTCCGACACGATGGCCGCGATCACCGGGCTGGCGTGCCACTGCCGCAGGACGTGCCGATACAGCCGTGAAGCGACGCCCTGGCGTGCGGCATGCCGAGCGACGCACACCTGCTTGATGACGAGGAAGCTGCCGAACTCTCCCTTTATCCTGTGGTTGAGCCATTCGTCGCTCTCGAGGTTCGCATCACTGTAGGCCAGGATGAAGCCGACTACGTCCCCACCCCTGAGCGCCACATAAAAATGCTCGGCCTTCGTGAGCCGGTCACGATACGTTGCCTCATCGTATCCCGAGACCAGAAATCCACTCCGGCTCGCTTCCTCGACATCCGGAATTGCATCCAGGCTGCGCGATCTCGCGATCGAAGCAATGGCGGAAACGTGCGCCGACGCCGCCTTCACTATGCTGAAGCCTTCATTCTCCTGCACCCGGTACCCACTTCCCCACGCACGAAAGCCGCACCACGCCGAGCAGGCCGGCCCCCCATTGGTCCAATCGTTTCCACAGAGTCGCAAGAGCATGCCCGATCGCACCGCCGTCACGCACCCCCCACCCGTACCGGCTGACATCGCGGTCCGCCCGCAGAGCGATCGCGCCATGGCTTCCGGCTCGGGCCGACAGTGCGGCCCCTTACTGTGGCGGGCATGGGCTATGGCGTGCACATCACGAGGCGAACGCCGTGGTGGGCGGATGAGGGCGGGCAGATCACCAGGCCGGAATGGGAGGCGGTGGTCGCTGCCGACACCGACCTGGAGATGGCTGGGGTGGCCCGGGTCTCTCCGCGAGGCCAGCACTCGGTGTTGGAGTACCGGAACGAGTGGCTGGCACAGATGGTTACTCACCCCGAACGGGACAAGCGCGGCGCCTGGTTGGACTGGCAAGACGGGCGGATCGTGGTGAAGCACCCGGATGAGCTACTTCTCAAGAAAATGCGGGAGATCGCTGGGGTGCTGGGGCGCGCGTCCAAGGCGACGACTGTGAGTACTACGACGAGTGACAGCTGCCCGCCCGCAGCAGGAATGGCCACCGCGTGCGGCGCTGCTGCAGGGCGGCGCTCATCTCGACGTCCCGGCAACGGTCAGAGCCAGCCGCGTCTTTCTGCGATGCAGCCGGCTTGGAAGCGGGTGGACGCTCCGAGCTCGGTCATGAGGTCCTGGAGCCGGCGGTAGGTCGTCCGCGTGCTCCATCCGTTCGCGTGAGCGATGGCCGTGTCGGTGAGGCCGGCCATCATCATCGCGAGCAGGGACTGGGTCTCCTCGTCCGGTCGGGCTCGGCCGTCGGGCGCGGACGGCGCCACCGCTCCGGTATCGAGCGGGACGGCCTGGGTCCACTCGCCCTCGAAGAGTGCCTCGAGGGCGGTGAACAACGGTGACCGCCGGACGAGATAGGCGACCTGTAGCCCGCTGCGGCTCAAGTCGAAGGGGATGAGGGCGTCCTGGTCGTCCCTGATGATCATCTTGAGCGGCAGGCTGCGCCTCATACGGGCCTGCTCGCCGCCACGGATCGCCGGGAGGATGCCCGTCTGGAGCTTCTTCGGCCAGGTCAGCGCGTCCTGACTGTAGATCACCCGGTGAGCGACCCCGTCGCGCTGGTGGCGCTCGATCTGCACCGCGGTGCTCCGGGCGGCGCCTTCGCCTTCGGGGGGCTCGTAGTAGGGCGGGGTGTCGAACACCCGGACCTGGTGCTGGGCCTTGGATTCGAGGAGCGCGACGGCCGAGGCGATGGTCTCGCGGTCCGTCAGCTGTTCGATGGCGAGCTCGGGACTCACCCGGTTCGCGTTCCGGTGGATCTCCGAGAGCGCGTACGCCTTGGTGCGCGCCGCGCTCAGCTCCTTCTCCCTGGTCTGCACGAGCTGATTGATCGCGATGTCCGGCGGAGCGGCCAGATACCGGATCGGGCGACCGCTCCGGGTCGCGAGGTGTTTGTCGACGAGCGAGGAGAGGACCCGCTTGAGCGGGCCTGCCTCGGTCTCGAGGTGGTCGGCCAGTGCGGCCGCCGTCGCCCCGGGCTGGGCGACGAGCGCCTCGTAGACCCGCTCCTCATCGGCGGTCAGTCCAAGTACCGCGAGCTCCATGGGGCCGTTGTAGCGGACCTGTCGGGGTTGTGCCAAGTGGCAGCGAGCAGCCACGAAACGCCTTGTGATGCTTCTCCGCCAAATGGCAGTGTTCGGCCAATCCCCCGGTGGCACCCGCACCCGCCCCCTGCTCGAACGGAAAGGATCTTCCTTGAGATCTCCACGCAAACGCTGGACTCTCACCACGGCCGCGACCGCATCTCTGGCATTGCTCCTCACCCCGCTTGCGGTCGCCGGACCCGCATCCGCGGCATACGGCGCGACCCCCGGCCAGAGCCCCTCAGCCGCGAGCCAGGCCGACGGCCCCGCGGAGCACACCGTCACGCTGGTCACGGGCGACGTCGTCACTGTGCGCCAGAAGGCCGGCACCGCCGACGCGGGCGGCACGGTATCGGTCAAGGGGCCGGACGGCGGGCCCGCTCGAGCGAGAATCCTCGAGTCGGCCGGGGACCTGTACGTCTTTCCCGACTCGGCGATGCCCTACGTTGCCGACGGTGAGCTCGACCGCCGGCTTTTCGATGTCACGAACCTCATCGCCGACGGCTACGACAACGCGCACCGCGACAGCCTCCCGCTGATCATCTCCTACGGAAAGCAGGCGCCCGGGTTCCGCGCGACCCCCGCGCCGAAGGGCTCGTCGATGGTCCGCACGCTCGCGAGCGTCGGAGGTGCCGCCGTCACCGCGGACCACGCGCAGGTGAAGGACTTCTGGTCGGCCGTCACCGGAGCGTCCTCCTCGCCGTCGGCATCCTCCTCTGAGTCATCCTCTGAGTCGTCCTCGGCACCGTCCGTCGCTCCGGGCGCGACAACGCCGTCGTTCAAGGAGGGCATCAAGCACATCTGGCTGGACGGCACGGTGCATGCCGATCTGGCCGAGTCGACCGCGCAGATCGGCGCGCCGCAGGCCTGGGCAACCGGTGACACCGGCCAAGGCGTCGATGTCGCCGTCCTCGACACGGGCGTCGACACCTCCCACCCCGACCTGGCCGGTCGGATCGTCGACACCCGCAGCTTCATCGCCGGCGAGGACGTCAAGGACCACAACGGCCACGGAACCCACGTCGCCTCCACGATCGCGGGCACGGGAGCCGCGTCGGGCGGCACCGAGAAGGGCGTCGCCCCGGGCGCCCGGCTGCACATCGGCAAGGTCCTGTCGAACGAAGGTCAGGGCAGCGACTCCGAGGTGCTGGCCGGCATGCAGTGGGCGGCCGTCGACGAGCACGCCAAGGTCATCAACATGAGCCTCGGGGACCCCGATCCGTCCGACGGCACGGACCCGCTGTCCCAGGCCGTGAACCAGCTCAGCGCCCAGACCGGCGCCCTCTTCGTCATCGCCGCGGGCAACAGCGGCGACTCCGGCACCGTCGGCTCACCCGGCGCTGCCGACGCCGCCCTCACCGTCGGTGCGGTGGACAGCAACGACTCGCTCGCCTACTTCTCGAGCCAGGGTCCCCGGGTCGGCGACGGCGCTCTCAAGCCGGAGATCACCGCGCCCGGCGTCGACATCCTGGCCGCCCGGTCGCAGTACGCCGCGGAGGGTGAGGGCTACTACCAGACGCTGAGCGGCACCTCGATGGCCACACCGCACGTGACCGGTGCCGCGGCCCTTGTCGCGGCCGAGCACCCGGAGCTCACCGGAGCCCAGCTCAAGGACCTGCTGACCAGCACTTCCAAGCAGACCCCCGCCTACAACAGCTTCGAGGCCGGCAGCGGCCGCGTGGACGCGGCGGCCGCCACACGAGCCGCCGTCTTCGCCACTGCCACGGCGTACGCGGGTGAGAGCGAGTCGGGTCCGGTGCAACGGCCCGTGACGTACACCAACCTGGGCGACAGCACGGTGACCCTCGCCTTGTCGATCTCCGCCCCGGGCGCGCCCGCTGGCACTTTCCGGCTCTCGGCCGACTCCGTCACGGTGCCCGCTCACGGCACCGCCGGCATCACCCTGACCATTGACCCCACCGCGGCGGCGAGTGCCTCGGGCAGCTTCAGCGGCCAGATCCTGGCCTCCGGCCCGGACGGCGTGCTCGCGCACACGGCGATCTCGCTCGGGGCGGTGTCCCACAAGATGACCATCAACGTCAAGGACGCCGCCGGCAACCCCGGCGCCGCGACCGTGGCGCTGCTGCGGGCCGGCGACCCGACGCCTGCGCTGATTCCCGTCGAGGGAAGCGCGACCTTCTACACGCCCGACGACAACTACTCCGCCCTCGGCTTCATGACCGTGCCGGGCGCCCATGGCCCCAGGTCGCAAGGCATGGCGCTGCTCGGCGATCCCGACATCGCCTTCAACCAGGACCGCACGGTCACGCTCGACGCCGGCCACATCCGACGCGTCGACGAAACGATTCCGCAGCCGGGCGACCCCACGTACCTCCGGCTGGAGTACAACCGGGCGCTCGGCCAGTCCCAGTGGCTCGACTTCGAGGTCGAGGACACGGCGTACGACAGCCTGTGGGTCCAGCCTCAAGGCGCCGTCAAGCACGGTGACTTCTACCTCGGCACGCGGTGGCGCAAGGAACAGCCCGCGCTCACCGTGTCCGCGCGAGGGGTCGACTACACCGACGTGCTTCGGCAGGACAACGTCACCCCGCTGCCCGCCGGGACGCGGACGTTCCCCCTGGCCTTCGCCGGCAACGGTGCCGCCGCCGACTACGACGGCATCGACGTCCACGGCAAGGCGGTCGTCGTACGACGCACCGCCACGGTGACACCCGTCGCGCAGGCCAAGGCGGCGGCCGACGCCGGGGCGGCGCTCCTGCTGGTCGCCAACGACCGGGCCGGACGCCAGCAGCTCTCCTTCGGGACCGACGGGCTGGACCCGACCACCATCGACGTGGGCCTGCTGTCCCCCGACGAGGGCGACAAGCTCATAGCCCAGGCCCAGCAGTCAGGCGTGGTGCTGCGGGCGCAGTCCCACCCGGTCGCGACCTACGTCTACGACCTCATGCACACCTGGCACAACGAGCTCCCGAAGAACATGGTCGTCCAGGCGTCGCAGAACAACCTCGTCCGGATCGACGAGAACTTCGACAGCCCGGCTCCCTCCCCCTACGCGCAGGAATGGCGGTACGACTACCCCGTCTACTCGGAGTGGGGCATCGGTCAGGACGTAGCGCTTTCGGTCAACAGCCGCCGGACCGACTGGGTCAGCACCGACGGCGCCAACACATGGGGCCAGGAGGCCAGCGACGGGACGCAGTACGAGAACAGTGTCCAGCGGTCCTACCACCCCGGCGCCGTCGTGAGCGAGGACTGGTTCAAGCCCGTCCAGCGCCCGTACCTCAACAACAGCTACCTCGGCCCGACGCGGACGGGTAACCAGATGCGGATCGACGTCCCGGGCTACGGCAACGCCGACCACGCCGGGTACTCCCTGGCCTGGGGAACCCACGCCGCCCAGAGCGTCACCCTCTACCAGGGCGACACCCGGTTGGGCTCCACCAGCAGCGGGCTCGTCATGAGCCCCAACCTGCCCGGCGCGGCGCCCCTGCCGTACCGGCTCGTCGTCGCGAACCAGCGCGACGCGTCGTACAGCCCGTACTCGTCCTCGACGACGACGCAGTGGAAGTTCACCTCCGCCGCGCCGACGGTGTCGGGCCGGCGGGACCTGCTGCCTTTGCTGCAGATCGGCCTTGATGTGCGGACGGACGACGCCGGCTTCGTCTCCCGCGACTCGACCTTCGGGGTCACCGTCCAGCAGCGCGCCCCGGTCGCCGTCGGCCTCGTCGACGTCACCGTCGCCGGGGCCGGCACCCCCGGTGCACCCCGGGTCGAGGTGTCCTACGACGACGGCACCACCTGGACGCCCCTCACGGTGGACGCACACGGGCACTACCGGTTCAACGCCCCCCGGGCGGCGGCCTTCGCCTCCCTGCGCCTGAGCGCGAGCGACTCGGCCGGAAACACGGTCGACCAAACCATCATCCGCGCGGTCGGCCTTCGCTGAACGCCATCCCTGGCCCGCCTTTGCGCGGGGCGGGCCAGGGGGCAGCAACTGCCGCTGGAACTGGGCTTCGGCTCGGGGCAGACCTGCTGGCGAGGACTCTGACGATGGCGGGCGCGGCCAGGTTGAGCCCTCCTACGCTGGTCAGCTGTGACCGGCACTCAGCTCTGGCTCAGCAGCGGAATCCGTGCTTTCGAGGTTGTTCGCTGCCGAGTGACAGGGCATCGGGGACGATTCGGCGTCGAAGTCGAGGTGGTCGCTCCAGCATCCGACGTCCCGGCCTTCATCGACTTCGTGAACCTCAACGACCGTCCGGAACACCCGCGCCCGGAGGACTTCCCACCGATCGGGAGCATGCTCGACGCCGTCGCGCTCGACTTCATGCCCTGGGGTGAGCTGCGCTTGACGGCCCGTCCATCGTCACTGACTCGTCAGCGGCTGCAGGGCTCACATCCTCCAGGGGTAGGTCGATAGTGCTCACGTCGCCCAGGATGTCGACGGTCAGCTGCACTCGTCCACGACCGACGTCGACGGATCTGACAGGGCCCCTGAAGTCAGCGAATGGCCCATCTGTGACCCGCACGACATCACCTATCCGAACCATCGCCTCATCGTCCGGCATGTCCACTCCCTCCAAGCACCATCGAGATCGGCTGCCCTCTTCCTACACGCTGTCCGCCCCGCCTGCAGCTGGCAACCAAGCAGGCCGAGGTCAAGGAACAAGACAAGAAACGGTGCCATAAGCTGCTGGGCATGAATCCGGCGCATCCGCCCACGGCCGGCGGGGTGACCGCTGAGGTCACCATCCTTGACGCCATGGACCTGGCTTCCGACCCGGAGCTGGACGTCCGGTTCGCGGAGTCGGCCCACCGGATCCTGGCGGACCTGGTCGGTGGAGGTGCCGCGCTGGGCTGGGTCGAACCGCCCTCGCGGGATGAAGTGGGTGAACTTCTCGGCCATGTCGTCTCCGCGGCGCGGGCCGGGGACGGGGCCCTGCGTGTGGCGTACCTCGGCCGTCGGCTCGTCGGGTTGGGGTACTGGCTCCGCTACGGCCGACCGACCCACCGGCCGCACGCCGATCTGGAGAAACTCGCGGTAGACGCTGCTGCCCATGGCCGCGGTGTCGGTCGGGCACTGGCCGCTGCCTTGATCGCTGACGCCCGGGAAGCGGGGATCGAGGTCCTCACCCTGGACGCCCGTGGCGACAACACCAACGCTCTGCGCCTCTACCGGTCGCTGGGCTTCACCGAATACGGCCGCCTGCCCGACTTCGTCGCCGTCCGCGAACGGCGCTACGACAAGGTCTTCTACATGCTGGACTTCCGCCAACAAGTCTGATCGCCACCACGCATGAGCCGGTCAAGGAGAAGAATGGTCCGCATGACGATGTGAAGAGCGCCTGGCGCACGGCAGCCGTGGCTCAAGGTCGGGACCTGGGAGACGGTCCCCGATGGCGATCGGCGGAGATGTGCCACCTGCGGGACGACCGTCCGCTCATACCAGTACCGCTTCCATCCGCCTGAGTCCTCCATGTTCGAGCGGTGCGTCGGGTTCGCCTGGTGCTCCGGCTGTCGGGTCTACTCCGGCTCGATGGTGCACGTTCCTCGGAAGCACGTCCTCGTTGATGCCCTGGCGTCACTGCCTCGTGATCAGCGGGAACTTCTCGAACGAAGCGAATCCAGGCTGATCGAATACTTGGACGGGCAACTACGGTGAGGCGCCTTGCCATCCGGTCGATGACGGCCTGAGGACACGCCGTCCTCCGGCGTGAGAAGGACGCCCGCCGGAGCGGACCACTGCAGCCCTCACAGTTCCCGGAGGTGCCGTAGTCGACGTACAGCGGAGGCCTGATGTGCGCTTCGGCGCCCAGATGCCCGAGAAGGTCTTCCAGGATCGGGCGCGCGGCATCAGGGTCGGCGACGTACGCGGCCGCGTAAGCCGCCTGAAGGCGGACGGCCCGCTTGGCCTGCTCCCAGCTCTCGGGGTCGTGGCTTACGTACCAGTCCCCGGCAAGCATCCGCTCCCGGTTGGTGCGGTCGTCTCCGGCGAAATAGTCGGTCACGGCGCCTCCTCTTCGATGGCGGTGGGCGCCGGTTGCCCCGGCGGCAACGGACAGGAGCAGCAGCGGACCGTGGAGCCACCGCGTCAGGTCAGGGAAGTCGCTTGAGCCAGGACAGGGAAATTCTGTACGCGCCCAGCGCGACCACTGCGCCCGACGCAATCGTTGCCAGATACATCCAATCGGGCACAATTCTGCGGAATACATCAAAGGTGATAATGAATGTGAAAAAGCCTGCGGCGAGAGCGGCGAACATCGCGCCCGCTCTTTCTTTGGTCCAGTGCGACGCCCGAGAGGGAGTTGGCCGGTCGCCGGGTCGGAACTTCGACTCAAAGACCTCATTCATCACCACAATGTAGTCACCGTCAGATCGATTCAGCAAGACCGTTTCACGCACCTCCGTATTGCGCTGCACGCCGTCCCGGCCCACCTCGCGTACCGGCGTGGCCGACGGCACCGGGCGGCACCGAGGCGGGCAAGGAGCAGCGGCAGTAGGCGAGTCGGCGGACACCGTGACCGGTGCCCGCCGTGCCGCGTTGTCCGATCACCCGTCCCGTCACCGGAGACCAAGGAGGACCTGTGGCCCCGGCACCTTCCCGCCCTCGCTTACCGGCACGGCCCGCATCGCCCGAGTCCCGCATGCCGCGGTACGGCGCCGACCCCCGGCGTGACGACCGTCGACCGGAAAGCGGGGAGCCGTCATGACCGCCGGCACCCTCCCCGCCCAGGACCCGGGGACGCCGCCCCCTCCGCCACCGCCGGCGGAGTTCGTCTTCAACGGCCACTACGGCAGGAATCCCCTGGGCGGGGTCTCGTTCAGGGCGATGTGCGCCCGCCTCCCCTCGGTGCTGGGCCGAACCGCCCGCATGGCCTGGCAGGTCGACCGCCGGGCCGTCGTGCTGCTGCTGTCCTGCCAGTTCGCGATGGGGGCGGGCTCGGCGGTGCAGTTGTCGGCCACCGCGAAGGCGATGCGCCCCCTGGTCGGTGCCGCACCGGTCGCCGACCGGCTGCACGCGGCGCTGCCCGCCCTGATCGTCATCGCGGCCGCGGCAGCCGCCGTGCGCACCGCCTCGGCGCTGGCCACGTACGCCGACGGGAGGATCACGCCGGGTCTGACGACCCGTGCGGACGTCGCACTGGTGGAGGCGGTGTGCCGGGTCGAGGCCACCGCCTACAGCGAGGAGGGCTTCAGCGACCGGCACGAGGCTGCCGAAATGGGCGTCGTCCGTACCCAGACGATGGTCCAGGACGCGCGGACCTTCACGGCGGCGCTGATCCGGATGGCCGCCGCGGCGGGCGTCCTGACCGTACTCAAACCGCTGATGCTGCCCCTGCTGCTGCTCGCGGTCCTGCCCTCGGGCCTGGGAGCGGTGCTGGCCGCACGGGTGGACTACGCGACGCATTACGCGAACATCGGCGACCGCAACGTGCGCGGCATGATGCGCTGGTGGTCCACCGAGCCGCGCTACAGCGACGAGGTACGCGCCAACGGCATGACGGACTACCTGGTGTACTGGTACGGCGCCGTCTCCCAGCGCATCGACCGGCGCACCCTGGCCACGGCCCCGCACAAGCTGCGCATCACTGTGGGGACTTCGGCTCTCGGCGGGTTCTTCCTCCTCGTCACCTGGGTGGCGCTGGGCTGGCTCGCGCTGTCCGGCCGGGTCGAACTCGCCCTGGTGGCCACCGCGGTCGTCGCCGTCCAGGCCGTGCTCGGTGCGCTGTCCCAGGTCGTCGCGGCCGCGGCCGCGCTCTTCCACTCCAGTCTCTACCTGGCCGACATGAGCAGCTTCCTCGACCTGGCCGCCGCCCGCGCCCCCGCCCGCGGAGACCGGGTCGTCACCGGGCCCGTCGAGGAGATCCGCCTGGACGACGCCGTCTTCCGCTACCCCGGCAAGGAAACCCCGGCCGTGGACCACCTGTCCCTGACCCTGCGCCGCGGCGAGATCGTCGCGATCGTCGGCGAGAACGGCTCCGGCAAGTCCACCCTGAGCCGGCTGATCACCGGGATCTACCTCGCCGACAAGGGCCACGTCTCCTGGAACGGCACCGACCTGGCCGAAGCCGACCCGCACAGTGTGTGGCCACGTTGCGGACTCGTCCCGCAGATCTTCGCCCAGTGGCCACTGCGCGCCCGGGAGAACGTCACCCTGGGCCGGCCCCGCACGTACGACGACCAAGCCGTGTGGGAGGCGGTGGAGGCCGTCGGCATGCGCGAGACGGTCGAAAGCCTGCCCGGGCAACTCGACACGCTCCTCGCCCGCGAGCTGTTCGGCGGCTCCGAGCTCTCCGGCGGCCAATGGCAGCGCCTGGCCTGCTCCCGCGCCCTGTACCGCAAGCCCGACCTGCTCATCCTCGACGAGCCCACCTCGCAGATGGACCCGCGCGGCGAACACCAGATCTTCGAACGCCTCAAAGCCGTCGCCGCCGACCGCATCACCCTGGTCGTCACCCATCAGCTGGAGAACACCAAGATCGCGGACCGGGTCGTCGTCATGGACCACGGCCGTATCAGCGAGCAGGGCACCTACGACGAACTCGCCGCCGGCAACGGCCTGTTCGCCGAACTCCTCGCCCTGTCCAAGGACCGCTGACTGCTCCAACCCGTACCCCGATGCCGTCCGGCCCGCCCAGGAGGTCCCGTGCTGCCCGAACCCCCCATCCGGACCACCCCCGTCACCGCCGCCTCCGCGCTGCTCGTCAACTCCCGTGGCCAGTACCTGCTCCACCTCCGCGACGCCAACAAGCCGATCTGGCAACCGGGCACCTGGGCGCTGCCCGGCGGCGGATGCGAGCCCGGCGAAACCCCCGACCAGGCCATCGCCCGCGAACTGCTCGAAGAAGCCGGCCTCGTCGTCCCCGACCTGGTCCCGTTCACCACCGCCCGCGGCAGGCTCGACGGCCGGGTCCAGATCTACCTCGGCACCTGGAACGGCGATCCGGCCCGGCTGCGAATCAGCGAAGGCATCATGCTCCACTGGTTCGACGCCGCCACCATGGCCCACTTGACCCTGGACCCCGGCACGATGAAGGTGATCCGCCTCCACCAGGCGCGAACCGCGGGCACGCTCGTCCCCGCTCCCGCCCCACCCAGCGCCCACGCCATGGGCACCGTGCCCAATGTGATCGGCTGCCACCTGTACCTGGAACACGGCGGCGCCGTCCTCCTCGGCCTGCGTCACCCGGACTCCGGCTACGCCCCCGACACCTGGCACGCCCTGGCCGGCCATTGCGAAATGGAATCCGCCCGCGCCTGCCTCGCCCGGGAAGCAGCCGAGGAAGCCGGACTGGCCATCGACGAGGACGACCTGCGGCTCGTCCACACCGTCCACCACCTCGACCCCGAAAGCACTCTGCCCCGCCTCCAGCTCTTCTTCGCCCCGACCCACTGGGCCGGCCGACCCCGGATCCTTGAACCCGACCGCTGCACCGCGTGGCGTTTCTGGCCCCTCGACGCCCTCCCCGACAACCTCGTCCCCTACACCCGAACCGCCATCCAGGGCATCACCGCCGGGAACCCGTACACCGAGATGGGCTGGCCCACCGCCCACGGCTCACACACGTCGTAACGGCTCGCAAGGGACTTCGGCCCCGCTCGGCCGACCGGGTGACGGTCCGGGCGGGGCGAGCCCGGGATGGCAGAAAGGGTGGGGGATTCGTCATTGCGGCCATCGTGGCCGCAGCGAAGGATGGACGGCGTGACGCAGCGATCCGTGCTGGTGGTCGTCTTCGACGACGTGCAGAGCCTTGACGTGACCGGCCCCATGGAGGTGTTCGCCGGAGCGGGGCACCACAGCGGGGATCCGTACGAGATCCGCACCGCCTCGCTCGACGGCGCCCCGGTGCGTACGTCGAGCGGTCTCACCCTTGTCCCGGACTGCGCGCTGCCCGATGTCGAGACGCCGCACACCCTGCTCGTCCCGGGCGGCAGCGGCACCCGCCGCCCCACTCCCCGTCTGATCGAGTGGCTGCGGGAGCACGCCGGGAACGCCGAGCGCATCGTGTCCGTGTGCAGCGGCGCGCTGCTGCTGGCCGAGGCCGGACTGCTCGACGGTCGCCGGGTGACGACTCACTGGTCGCTCTGCGACCACCTGGCCAGGACGTACCCGGACATCGACGTCGATCCGGATCCGATCTTCGTACGCGACGGAAACATCGCCACCTCCGCCGGCGTCACCGCGGGCATCGATCTCGCGCTCGCACTCGTCGAGGAGGACCACGGCAGGCAGACCGCGCTCACCGTCGCCCGCCATCTCGTCGTCTTCCTGCGCCGCCCGGGCAATCAGGCTCAGTTCAGCGCCCAACTCGCCGCCCAGACCGCCCGGCGCGAACCGCTGCGCGAGGTGCAGCAGTGGATCACCGAGCACCCGGACGCGGATCTGTCGGTCGAGAGCCTCGCGAAGCGCGCCAGCCTTTCTCCGCGGCACTTCGCCCGCGCCTTCCAGCTGGAGACCGGTACGACACCGGGAAGATTCGTCGAGCGGGTGCGTCTGGAGCAGGCCCGCAGACTCCTCGAAGACACCAGCGATGGCGTCGGCCGGATTTCCCGCGCCTGCGGCTACGGCACTCCGGAGGCGATGCGCCGCGCCTTCGTGAAAGCCCTGGGCACCGCTCCGGCCGAATACCGGCGCCGCTTCCACCCGTATTCACCATTTTCACCACGTGAATTCGCCCGTTGAAAGGCCGGCCATGCAGATCGCGATTGTCCTCTTCGACCGTTTCACCGCGCTGGACGCGGTCGGCCCGTACGAAATGCTCTGCCGCATTCCTGGCGCCGAAACCGTCTTCGTCGCCCAACAGCCCGGCCCCGTACGCAACGACCGCGGCGACCTCGCGCTGGTCGCGGACAAGGGACTCGACGAGGTGCCGGCCCCCGACATCGTGCTGGTGCCCGGCGGCCCCGGGCAGTCCGCCCAGATGGACAACGAGGCGCTGCTCGGCTGGATCCGCACCGCCGATGCGACCAGCACCTGGACGACTTCGGTCTGCACAGGATCGCTCCTGCTCGCCGCGGCCGCGCTGCTCAAGGGCCGTCGTGCCACCTCGCACTGGCTGGCACTCGACACTCTTGCCACGTTCGGCGCCGAGCCGACCGGCGAACGCGTCGTCATCGACGGCAAGTTCATCACCGCGGCCGGAGTCTCCTCCGGAATCGACATGGGCCTCACCCTGGTCGGCAAGGTCGCCGGCGACGAACAGGCGCAGACCGTCCAGCTGGGTACCGAGTACGACCCCCAGCCGCCGTACGACGCGGGTTCCCCGCACAAGGCTCCGGCCGCCCTGGTCGACAGGCTCCGCGCCGGAAGCCGGTTCATCCTTCAGTAGCGGCGCCCGGATGTTCTACGACGCTCCGGCCGCGGCCACCGGGCCGACCTGTGCGAGCGGGATGTCGCGCATCCCGCGCAACGGGGAGAAGAACAGCCACAGTCCCGCACAGCAGCCGCCGGCGACGGCGATCCACAGGGTGGTCCGGATGCCGAGGAGGGTGGCGAGTCCCCCGCCGGCCAGGCTGCCCAGTGGCAGGGTGCCCCAGTTGATCCAGCGCGCGGCGGCGCCGACCCGGCCGAGCATGTCCGGCGGGCAGGCGGCCTGCCGGTAACTGGTCAGCGAGATTCCGGCGACGGTGGACGAGAAGGTCCAGGAGATCCAGCCGAACGCGAACAGCAGCACAGTCCAGCCGGGTTCGGCCGCCGGGATCAGCAGTCCGGGCAGCGACAGCAGGGTCATCGCGATCCAGCTGATCCGCGCCGAACCGACCTTCCGGGCGAGGTACTGGGCCGCGAGCCCGCCCGCGAGTCCCCCGACGGCTCCCAGCGCCAGCAGTAGCCCGACCAGGCCAGGACGCAGATGGAGGGTACGGACGAGGAAGACGGTGCCGAGGGTCTCGACCATGATGACGAAGAAGTTGGCGGTGCCGTTGAACCCCACCGAATTGCGCAGGATGGGGTCACGCAGCACGTAGGCGAGGCCCTCGCGGATCTGCGCCGTCATCCTGGGCCGGCGGCCGGCCTCGGCCCGGTCCGGGCGTGGTTCACGGCTGCGGATGGCCGTCAGCAAGCCGGCCGACGACACGAAAGAGACGGCGTCGGCCGCCATCGCCCCCGCGGCGCCGACCAGCGTCACAAGTGCCGCGCCCGTACTGGGCCCGGCGATCTGCGCGACCGACCGGGAGGCGGCCAGCTTGCCGTTGCCGTCCATCAGCTGGCCGTGCTCCAGGACCACCGGCAGGTACGCCTGGTACGCCACCTGGAAGAAGACGGACAGGACGCTGGAGATCAACGCGACGGCGTACAGCTGAGCCAGCGTCAGCACTCCGAGTGCGTGGGCCACCGGTACCGAGCCGATCACCAGGAACTGCGCGAGGTCGCACCCGATCATCAGACGACGCCGGACGACTCGGTCCACGACGGCTCCGGCGGGCAGGGCCACCAGCAGGTACGCGCTCGTCTCCGCCGCCGCCAGCAGCCCGACCTGGAACGCGGAGGCGTCCAGCAGCACGACGGCGACCAGCGGCAGCGCGAGAACGGTGACCTGCGAGCCCATCTCGCTGACCGTCTGGCTGACCCACAACAGCAGGAACTCGCGATTGCGCCAGATCGAGGCGCGTTCTCCCTTGCCGTCCATTCACCGGATTCTGTCACCGGCCGCACCGCGTGTGCATGCGCCTTCGGATGCGCGCCCCGGAACGCGGCGACCAGCAACCACGATGTGCTGCTCAGCCCGGCCGAGTGCGGTCACTCGGCTCTTCGGCCGCCAAGCGCGCCGGGGCCGGCCGTAGGCTGCTCGCTGTGACAGTCCACCGGATGCCCGCCGCGGAGTTTCCCGTCTCAGTCGAGTTGGTGCGCGGTCTGCTCGACGAGCAGCATCCTGACCTCGCGGACCTGCCGATCGAGGTGCTGGCCAACGGCTGGGACAACCTCGTGTGCCGGCTCGGCGAGGAGTTCCTCGTCCGGTTGCCGCGGCGCGCCGTGGCCGCCGAACTCGTCGCGCATGAGCAGCGGTGGTTGCCGGAGCTGGCCGGCCGCCTGCCGCTGCCGGTGCCCGCGCCGGTGCGGGTCGGGCAGCCGACGGCACAGTACCCGTGGTCCTGGAGCGTCGTGCCCTTCTTTCCGGGGCGGACCGCGGCAGGGAGGGATCGTGGCGACCTTCGGTCCGCCCCGGCCGCACTCGGTGGTTTCTTGGACGCGCTGCACGTCCCGGCTCCCGCGGAGGCTCCCGTCAACGCGTTTCGCGGGATTCCGCTGGCCGGACGCGCCGAGGGAGTCATGAAAGCGCTGGCACACGTCGGCCCGGCCGACCGGGCCGCCGCACTGCGGGTCTGGGAATCGGCTGCCGCCGCGACCGCCTGGCACGGTCCTCCGCTGTGGCTGCACGGAGACCTGCATCCGGCCAACATCCTGGTCGACCACGGCCGGATCAGCGCCGTGATCGACTTCGGTGACATGACCTCCGGCGATCCCGCCACCGATCTGTCCCTGGCCTGGACGCTGTTCCCAGCGGACCACCGTGCCGCCTTCCGGCAGGCGTACGGCCGGGCGGACGACGCGACCTGGCAGCGCGCCCGAGGGTGGGCGCTTGCCCTGTCCCTCGTCTTCCTGACGCACTCGGCGGACAACCCGCTGATGCACCGCATCGGCGAGCGCGCCTTCCGTGAGGTGCTGGAGTAGCAGCTCACGAAGGGGCCTTCAGGCCGTCCAGGGTGAGGGCGAGCAGGCGTTCGGCTTGGTGGCGCTGGTCGGGGCTGGCCGAGGTGAGGGCGATGCCTTCGAGGGCGGCGCCCATGTCGGTGGGGGTGATGTCGGTGCGGATCGTGCCGGCGGCTGCGCAGGCGGTCATCAGGGTGGTGATCGCGGCCTGGATCATGTCCCGACTGTGGCCGTAGGGGTTGCTTCCCGTCGCGGCGATGGCACGCAGGGCTTCGGCCATGCCGAATTTGGCGGTGACGTAGTCCAGGAAGAGGCGTGTCCAGGCGCGCAGGGCTTCGTAGGGCGGCTGCGTCGCGAGCAGGCCGGGGACGGCGTCGCACAACTGGGCCACCTCGTTGCGGTGGACCGCCTCGATCAGGGCCTCCCGGGTGGGGAAGTTGCGGTAGAGGGTCGCGCTGCCCACGCCCGCCTCTTTGGCGATGCGCTCCAGGTGCGCGTCCAGCCCGTCCTCGGCGAACACGCGCACCGCGGCCGCGAGGACCTTGTCCCGGTTGCGCCGCGCGTCGGCTCGCAACGGGCGTTGTGCGCTGTCGGCCATCAGCGGTCACCATCCCCCTCTTCGGTGCCCTGCTTGCTAAACGGAGGCGTGCCCACTTAGCCTGACATAAGTGGGGGCACCCCCGGTTCCACTGTAGGTCACGGGGTGACCTGCGCACATCCCCCTGAGAAGGACGTTGATCATGTCAGGTGTCGAAGGCAAGGTCGTGGCGATCACAGGTGCCAGCAGCGGCATCGGAGAGGCGACGGCGACCTACCTCGCCGGGAAAGGAGCCCGGCTCGTGCTCGGGGCCCGACGGGAGGACCGGCTGAAGGCGGTGGTCGACCGGATCACCGCGCAGGGCGGCTCGGCCGTCGGAGCGGTCATCGACGTGACGCGCCGCGAGGACCTCAAGCGCCTGACGGACACGGCGGTCGACCGGTTCGGCCGGCTCGATGTCCTGGTCTCCAACGCCGGGACGATGGCGGTGTCACCGTTCGACGATCTGCGCCAGGACGACTGGGACGCCATGGTCGCCACACATGTCACCGGCCTGCTGAACGGTATCGGGGCGGCACTTCCCGTCTTCCGGCGGCAGCGCTCCGGCCAGTTCGTCAACGTCGCCTCCACCGCGGCCTACGTCGTGAAATCCCCCCAGGGCGTCTACGCGGCCACCAAAACCGCGGTGAAGGTGCTGACCGAGGGCCTGCGGCAGGAGTCGGGACCGCACCTGCGGGTCACCCTGGTCTCGCCGGGGTTCACCCATACCGAGGGCGTGGGCAAGGGCGCGAGTCCCGAGGCAGCGGCGGCGGCCACCCGACTGCGCGACGAGATCGCCATCCCGCCGTCCGCCATCGCGTCCGCGATCGGTTACGCGATCGAGCAGCCCGACGGCATCGACATCAGCGAGATCGTCGTCCGGCCCACCGTGCAGGCCTGACCAGGGCCGCATCAGGCAGCGTTCGCCCTGCTGCCCGGTCCAGGCAGCGGCTGGGCGATGTTCCCGGGGACGTGGGCGCTTCGGTAGGTTCTGCAGCCATGGCGGGGTTGTTCGTTCATCCGGGGTACGCACGATTCTGGGCAGCGGACGCGGTCTCCACGTTCGGCACCTACGTCACCACCGTGGCGCTTCCGACGCTCGCCGTGGTGACGCTGAAGGCGAGCGACGTGCAGGTGGGTCTGCTCAATGGGGCCCGCTGGATGCCGTACCTGCTGTTCGGGTTGCTGGCCGGTGTCGCTGCCGACCGGTACAGGCGCCGGCCGATCCTTGTGGCTACCGACCTGATGCGCGGTGGCCTGCTGGCCCTGGTCGCCGCTCTGGCGGCCGCGCACATGATGAGCGTCTACGGGCTGATGGCATTCGTCGTGGTCTTCGGCGCCTTGTCGCTGCTGTACGACGCCGCCCACCAGTCCTACCTTCCGCGCCTGGTTCCGCCGGTCTCGTTGATGCGGGCCAATGCGCGCTTGGAGCAGACGACGGCGCTGGCCCAGACGACGGGGCCGTTCATCGGCGGATCGCTCGTGGCGGCGATCGGCGCGCCACTGTCGATGATCGTCGATGCTGTCTCCTACCTGATGTCCGGCATACTGCTGGCGCTGATCCGACGCCCCGAGCCCAAATTGGAGATCCAGGCGCGCAACGTGCGCGCGGAACTCAAGGAGGGGCTCGTCTTCGTCTATCAGCACCCGATCCTGCGCAGTTCCTCATTGACGCTCCACGCGCGTTTCCTGTTCGCGAGCATCATCTCCACCGTCTTCACGCTGCTCGTCCTGCGCAGCCCCGGCCTGGGCGCGTCGTCGCCGCGAGCGGCGCTCGGACTCGGCCTGGTCCTGGCCTGCGGGGGCGTCGGGGCGACGGTCGGCAACGCGCTGTCCGCGGTCGTGGGCCGTTGGGGCGCGGGCCGGGTCATCGTCGGTGAGCGGCTCGCGGAGCCCGTCGCGTGGACGCTGGCCGCGCTCGCCACCGGTGGGGTCACCGGATGGGCGATGGTGGCCGCCGCGCAGTTCTTCGTGTGGGTGGGGCTGGGGGCGAGCGGGCCGCACGAGATGGCCTACCGGCAGTCGGTGACTCCGGACCGGTTGCAGGGGCGGATGAATGCGACGATCCGATCGCTGAACTGGGGCATGTTCACCATCGGCGGGCCGATCGGCGGCATTCTCGCAGCGGGAATCGGATTCCGGACGGCGCTGTGGATCGCGATCGGCGGGATGGCCGCGTCCGCGTCGGTGGCCGCGTTGTCTCCGCTTCGCTCCGCACGTGTCGCCACGACGAACGGTACGCTTCCGGCAGATGCCGTGGCCTGACGACGTTTCGGGCCGCATGCGCCTTGGCCGCAAGGTGGCGTAGGCGATCTCGACAGTGTTGGCCTCGGCCCAGTCCGCGACCTGGTGGCAGCGCTTGGGGGTCAAGTGCGGGGAGTAGCTGTCGCGCAAGGCGGACGTTGCCTGATGCGGCGCCGGCGTGCAGAGGCGCCCCTTCGGATGCGTGCGCCCACCTCACGTCACGGCCTGACGCATCCGCTCGCACGAGGGCAAGTCAGCGGCGCCCTCGCCCCGGGAACAGCGCGCTGAGCGCCCCGCACACGATGGACCCGAACAGCAGCCAGCCCCACGGCATCCCGTCGAGCGGGCGATGGCTCACCACCTGGTAGGCGAAGGAGCCGAGACCGCCGCCCACGAAGAAGCCCAGGAAGCTCCGGAGGGCGATCCACCATCGTGGGCGGGCTGTGTCCGATGTCATGGGAGGCATTGTCCACCCGCCTGCTGCGGCTCATCACTGAGTTCCGCCCTCACAGCATGCCGTGCACCACAACGCCGAGCCCGGCGGCGGTGACCACGGAGGTCCGCGGGTGGGCGAGGTGCACCGTCCGGTCGGGCCGGACGAGTGCGGCCCGGCTGCGCCCGGAGTGCAGCCAGTCCGCCAGCCGGCCCTCGCGGGCGTGGACGACGAGACATCCGTGGTTCTCCAGGAGCTGCCGCTCGCGGGGAGCGACGGGGTCGCGGGAGACGAGCAGCCAGGAGCGCCGGGCGGCCGAATCGAGTGCTACGCCGTCGATGACGGCATTGGGCACCAGTCGGCCGGCGAGGCGGTCACGGCGGGGCGGCCCTCCGTCGTCGGGACGGCGCAGTGGTGGAGTGGCACCGTCCACGAGCCTGGACGGCAACCGCGGGATGCGGGCGAGCAGCGGGGCGGCGAGCCGGCGTATCAGGTCACCGGGCCGGCCTCCCGCGGTCATGACGATCCCGGTGGCACGGGCGAGCTGGATCATCGCGCGCGCGTGCGGCTCGCGCTCGGCCTCGTAGGTGTCGAGCACCGACTCGGGCAGCGATCCGCCGATGACCCCGGCCAGCTTCCACCCCAGGTTGGCGGCGTCGCGCAGGCCCGCTCCCATGCCCTGGCCCACGAACGGCGGGGTCAGGTGAGCGGCGTCCCCCAGCAGGAAGACGTGTCCCCGGCGCCACCGGTCGGCGATCGCCGCGCGGAAGGTGTAGTCGGCGACTCGCAGCAGACGCAGTTCGTCCTGCGGGATCGACGCGATCCAGGGACGCAGCAGCGGGGCGAGATCGCCGACCGTACCGAAGTCGCCGGGCTGCTCGTGGTCGAGGAGCTGGAACTCCCAGCGGTGGCGTGTGTCGCCGACCCGCATGTACGTCGCGGCGCGCTCCGCACCGCACACCTGGTGGACGCCTTCCCACAACCGGAGTTCGGTCTTCGTCTCAACGTCCACGACGAGCCAGCGCTGCTCGAAGCCCAGGTCCTGGTAGGCGCTGCCGATCGACGTACGGACCGTACTGTTGGCGCCGTCGCACCCGAGGACGTACGCCGCCCGCCAGACCAGCTCCGCGCCGGTCCCGCGGTCCACGCCCCGGACGTCGAGGTGAGTCCCGTGGTCGGTCAGGGAGTTCACGTCGACGTCGCCGCGGAAGGTCACACGCTCCCTGCGGGCGGCGTTGGCGCGCAGCAGCCGCTCCAGGTCCGGCTGGTCGAACATATTGGCGCGCGGGTGACCGTTGTCGGGCGAATTCCCGCTGCGGTCGAACTCCATCAGCACCCTGTGGTCCCGGTCGAGCAGGCGAAGGCCGCGCGCCGGGCGCGAGATCGCGGCGAACTCGTGGGCCACGCCCAGCATGTCGAGGATGCGGTAGACCTCGTCGTCGAGATGCACGGCCCTGGGGCGCGGGAAGACGTCCGCCCAGCGGTCGAGGACGAGGACCGGTACCCCGTGGTCGGCCAGGAGGGTGGCGACGGTCACGCCGGTGGGGCCGGCACCGACAACGACGACCGGGAGCAGGGCGGCAGGCGCCCCAGGCGTATCGGCGGCGCTCACCGCGCGACCTGTATCCGGTAGGCGACGGCGAAACGGGCCAGCACTTCGCCGGCCTTCGCCTCGGCCTGCGCGCCGTCGACGGTCACGCTGGTGAGGACCGCGCCGTCGACGATCTCCGCGTCGACGGCCCGGACACCGGGCACGTCACGCAGTTCGGCGGTGAACCGGGCGAGTGCGGCGAGCCGGCGCAGTTCGAGCTTGTACGGCTTGCCCACATCGGTGACGGGAAGCGCCTGCAGAACGGTGACCTGCTTGGGTACGGCGGCGGCCTCGGTGACATGGTCGGCGGCCCACCGGGTGAGCTCCTCCGTGCCGGCCGTCGCGCCCGGGGCGAGCGTCACGAACGCCACGGGCACCTCGCCGGCGTGTTCGTCGGGCCGCCCGACCGCGCCGACGGCGGTGACCTCGGGGTGGCTGAGCAGGGCGTCCTCGATCACCTGCGGGTCGATGTTGTGGCCACCGCGGATGATGAGGTCCTTCGCCCGGCCCGTCAGGTGCAGGAAACCGTCCGGGTCGAGACGGCCGAGGTCGCCGGTGTCCAGCCATCCGTCGACCAGCCTGCCCATCGGGTCGAGGACGAAGCCGCCGGCGTCGCGACCGGTCACGTAGCCGGGGAAGACGGTGGGGCCGGCGATCACGACGTTGCCGACCCGGCCGGGCGGCAGGTCGGTCCGGCTGCCGTCCTCCTCGATCCGCACCACCTTGATCCGCTGGTACGGCAGCCGCCGGCCGACGGCGCCGGCCCGCGGGTGCCGCGCGAAGCCGCGCGCACTCGCGCAGGTGGCCTCGGTGAGGCCGTACCCCTCGACCAGGGGCACCCCGGTGTGCGTCTCGAACGCCTCGCGGACGGCGGCAGGCAGCGGCGACGCGCCGACCATGGCGAAGCGCAGCGTGCTGATGTCGGCATCGACCGGGCATGCCGCGAGGACCGCGTAGACGGTGGGAACCGCGCTCATGGCGCACAGCCCGTAGTGCTCGACGATCTGCCAGAAGTGTGCGTAGAGGGCCGGTTCGCGATAGCCGCGGGGGCCCGCCCACACCACGGTCCGCCCGCGGAACATCGGGGCGAGCAACGTGACGACGAGCGCGTTGACGTGGAAGAGCGGGAGTCCCGCGAACACCGCCGCGTCCTCGTCCAGTTCCTCGTCGGCCGCGATCATCCAGGCGTCGGTGACCTCGTTGCTGTGCAGGTGGGCCGCGAGCTTCGGGGTTCCCATGGTGCCTCCGGTGGGGAACAGCGAGGCGATGTCGTCGGCGGTCGGCGCGGTTCCCTCGAAGCGGTCGGCCGGCACGTCGGCCATCGCCTCCCGCAGGTAGCGGACCCGGTCGGTACGCATCGCGGCGGACCCGGCCGGCAGCGCGGGCCCCGCGCCGATGGCGGCGGTGGGACGCACGACCAGGAGAACGCGGAGCACACCGCGCCGCGCAAGTTCCAGCCCGGTCTCCCACGCCTTCCGGTCCAGCTCGGGACCGGCGACGACGGCCACCCGGGAGCCGGACCGGGTCAGGAGGTCCTGGACGTGGTCGACGGTGAGCGCGGGGTTGACGGGGGCCACCACGCCGGCCAGTTGGGCGCCGAGCACGACCGGCACCAGGTCGGCGCAGTTGGGGCTCAGCACCGTCACGGCGTCACCGCGCCCGACGCCGTACGCCCGCAGTACGTTCGCGACCCGGTGGACGTCGGCGAGCAACTCGGCGAAGCCGGCATCGGCCGGGTCCTCCCAGCGTTCGGCGTCCGGCAGCACCCGCAGGGCGCGCCGCTCGGGCCAGGTCGTGGCTGCCCGGACCAGCAGGTCGTACGTCGTGTCCGGCAGTCGGCGGTCGGACAAGGGCACGGCCTCGATGGCGGCCAGGTCGCCGGGACCGGAGTAGGCCGGCCAGCCGGAGTCGGCGGTCGCGGTCATCGGGCCCACCGCACCCTCGTGTGCTGGCTGCCGAGGTCCAGTTCGCGGTCGTCGGTGGCGACCGAGGCCTCGATCACCTGTCCGTCCCGGAGATAGCGCGGGTTGACGGCCTGTTTGCGGAAGAACAGGCGCCACTTGGTGGCGGGCGGGAGCAGATGTCCGATCAGCTCGACCGGTTTGGGCGGCGCGCTGAGCGCTGTGCCGGCCGGCGTGCCGGTGAGCACGAGGTCACCCGGGTCGAGGTGCTGGAACCGGCTCAGGGCCCGCAACGCCGACAGGGGTCCGTAGATCATGTCGCCTCCCACAACGGCGTCCTGGCGGATGTCGCCGTCGACCCACAGCCGCAGCCGGAGGTCGCCGAAGCGCTTGAGGTCGCACTCCTCCAGGAGCAGCAGCACCGGGCCGACCGGGGTGAAGGTCGGATAGGACTTGGCCTCGTAGAACTGGGTCTTCGGCAGTTGGATGTCGCGGGCCGAGACATCGTTGCAGATCACGAGTCCCGCCACGAGTCCGGGCAGCTCCACCTCGCCGACCTCGTCCCCGACGCGCAGTTCGCGGCCGAGCACCAGCCCGATCTCGACTTCGTAGTCGAGCAGGGTGACGTGGGCGGGCCGCACGATCTCGTCGTCGGGTCCGCAGATCGAACCCGAAGTCTTCCGGAAGAAGGTGAGCGGAACCGTCGCGGGGTCCATGCCGGAGTCGGTGACGTGCGAGGTGAAGTTGGTCATCTGGGCGACCACCCGGCAGGGGGCCGACACCGGTGACAGCAAGGAGAGTTCGGAGAGCGGCACGTATTCGGTGGCTGAGTGCGCGCCGGCGGCGTCGCGGGCGCGGGTCACGGCGTCGCGATCGGCCAGGAGTTCGGCGGTCGTCCGCGCGTCGGTATCGATGCGGACGGCGCCCTCAGCGGTGCGCAGCCACCAGGCGTCCGCGGTACGGAGAACGGGGAGGCTCATGAGCGGGCCACCTTCAGCAGGCCGGACAGACGGGACAGGTCGAACTCGTTGCCGGCGCGCAGAGCGGCCACGACGTCGCGCGCCTGTCCGAGCAGCCGGCGCCCGACGGCGACGTTCAGGAAGTCGGGCGTGACCGGGGGTCCCCACTGGGCGAGCCCGGAGGCGGTCATGGGGGCCCAGCCCGGCTCGAGGGTGCAGTCGAAGACATCGCCGTCGGCGAAGTGTTCGACGAGGAAGCCGTCGGGGTCGCGCCAGTAGTCGAACAACTGGCTGCCCTGGACGTGGCGGCCGATCCCCCACGACCGGTGGTAGCCGTGATCGAGGAGGTACTCGCCTCCGGCGGCCATGGCGTCGAGGTCGGCGACCTGGTAGGCGGAGTGGACGTAGCGGTTGGCCGGACCGAGTGTCATCGCCAGCGTGTGGTGGTCGGTGGGGATCGTGCCGCGGTCGCACCGGATGAAGCTCATCGTCGGACCGCGCTCGCGCTGGCCCCGGTAGTACAGGAAGTCGCTGACGATCAGGCCGAGGTGCTGCAGATACCAGTCGAGGCTGCGCCGGTAGGTCGTGGACTGCAGCACGACGTGTCCGAGGCGTCGTACCTTCGCCGGTTCGCGCGAGGGCCGTTGCGGGCTGTTGGTGCGTTTCGGATACGGTCCGCTGTTCCAGGTCAGCGGCTGCTGCGCCGGCAGCGGCGGGAGTTCGTGGGTGCCGGAGACGACGCGGACGCCGAGGCCGCCGGGGTCGCGTACGTCGGTGACGGTCCCGCCGAGCGTCTCCGGGAGGGGCCGGGGCCGAACCCCTGTCGCCTCGGCGAGCCGTAGCAGGTCGGCGTCGTCCGCGGCACGGAAGGCGGGGCCGAGGAACCGGGAGCGCGGGCCCTTGCGGATGATCACGCACGGCGAGCCGGCGTCCGTCCCGCGCAGGTGGAGCTCGGAGCTGGTGCGCAGGGCCGTGACGAATCCGAAGGCGTGTGCGAACGCCTCGGCTCGTACCAGGTCGGGCTTCTGGAACTCCAGCCAGGCGAGGTCGTACACCTTGATCACGGGGTTCTTCACCCGGCCGGGGTGTTCCCCGGCCAGAGCGCCCCGCTCGCTGTGCAGATCGCTGTGGCCATCGTGCCGCTCAGGCACCGCTGCCTCCTCGGGGTGGGGTCGGTCGGCGGATCAGGCGTTCGGCGTTCGCCCGCGTCAGAGGGCGCCACGGTTCGAGGGCGTCGAGCCCGGCCCACACCTGGTCGAGCAACCCGAGCTGGAGGTCCACCGCGATCGGTGGGGTGAAGCAGAAGTCACTGCCGTACACGAGCCGTTGCGGTCCGAACCGCTCCACGAGCGCGCCGACGTGGGTCGCCGTCGGGGTGCCGGCCAGGTCCCACCACAGGCCGGCGAGAGCCTCCGCGACGCCGGGCACGTCATGTTCGGGGTCGTCCGGCGGCAGGCCCATCCGCATCCCGAGCTGGAACAGCGCGGCGCGGTCCACGAGCAGGGGCACGAGGCTGCCGGCGTGCGGGATCACCAGCCGCAGTCCGGGGTGGCGGGACAGTGTGCCGGCCAGGGCGAGCCCGAGCACGACGCGGGTGGTGTCGAAGAGGAACTCCATCATCGGCGGCGGGAGGCCGAGCCCGGTGTGCTCCGACCCCACGGGCGAGGTCGGGTGCAGCAGGACGACGCACTGCCGCCGGGCCAGCGCAGACCACAGGGGCTCGTGGGCGGGATCGGTGAGGTACGTCCCGCCGGCGTGGGTCGGCAGGACGACGCCGTCCGCGCCCAACCGGTCGAGGGCATGGTCGAGTTCCGCGAGTGCGGCGTCCACGTCGGGAAGCGGCAGGGAGGCCAGCAGGCCGAAACGGTCGGGGCGGGTCCGGGCCGGCCCCGCCCCGTCCTCGTTGACCCGCCGGGCCAGGGCCGGCAGATCGACGTCCGGTCCGAGCGCGATGCCGGGGGACGACAGGGAGAGCAGCGCCCGGCTGATCCGGCGCTCGTCCATCAGGTCCAGGTGCGTCCGCAGGTCCCAGGCCGGCCAGGCGGGCATGCCGTCCGGCACGTGGTGGCCGTGCCCACGCGCCAGGTCGACGTACCACGTCGGCAGGAAATGGGCGTGCACGTCGATGAGGCCGCCGTCCACGGCCGCCTGGCCCGGCTCGGTCATCGGGCCGCCCTCGCTCCGGTCCGGACTCGACCGTCGCGAGGCCGCGTTCGACGGTGAGGTGCCCTCGTAGCCGCCGCGGCGCAGGCCGCACGCACAGCACCGTGGCCGATCGGTGGTGTTGGCCGCATCGAGGACCTCCCGTCGCTGCGCCCGCCCGTCCGGCGGGGCACGTCGCCAAGGATGTCCGCTCGATTTTGATCTGGCAAGCATTTTTGATGCCATCATCAAATTTTGAGAGGGGAACCAACCCCGGGACACCGGCACCGCCGCGGGCCCGCTGGCTACGATGCTTGCCCGGCGCCCGGGCGCGCCGGCTCCGGAACACAACCAGAGGACGTACATGGCTGAGGTCGTCTCACGCGTCGCACGCAAGCGGGCCGCCAAGCGGGCGGCTCTGATCGACGTCGCGCGGCGCGCACTCGCCGAGGGGCGTACGTCGATCAGCATCCAGGAGCTGACCGAAGAGGCCGACATGGGTTTCGGGTCCTTCTACACCCACTTCCCGGACAAGGAGACGCTCTTCGACACGGTGATCGTCGAGACGATGGAGCTGCACGGCCGGCTCGTCGACGAGCTGGCCGACGGCCTGACCGGCATGGACGCCTTCGCCCTGGGCGTACGGCTGACCTGCCGGCTGCCACCGCTCCAGCCGGAGGTGATCCGGCTGGTCATCGGCCTGGGCACCTCGATGCTGCTGCGCGATGAGGGCCTGGTCCCGCGACTGCGCAGGGACCTGCGCCAGGGGTTCCAGGACGGGTCCTTCACCGGCTGGACCGTCGACCGCGCACTGATGGCGGTGGCGGGCGCCGTACTCGGCACCCTGCAAATGCTGGAGGCCGATCCGCAGCTCGACGCGGCCGAGGTCGCCGACGACCTGTGCCTGCACTTGCTGGTCATGCTCGGCGTGCCCGCTGACGTCGCGCGCCGGCACGCGCACGAGCCGCTGCCGGAGCACGACCTCCTGTCCTGAGGCCGAGTTCCACGCCGAACCACTCCCCCGCGCCGGCCTCGGATCAGCGCTCCCCGCGGGGCGGAGTCGGTGCCGGGTGCCGGGTGCCGGGTGCCGGGTGCCGCGGGGAAACGTTCCGGCGCCGCTTCACGTCGCGGGGCTATTGGAGCGTCAGACGCGCTCACCGACCGCTTCGCGCGGGAAGGACTGCCAGCGCTCGAGTTCGGCCAGGCGGGAGTGGAGGGAGGCCCGGATCTGCTCAATCGCGTCCGCGCCGACGGCCAGGCGCAGGGGCGGCTCCTCCAGGGCGGCTACCGCCATGATCGCGTCGGCCACGGCCTCGGGCGGCCCGAAGGCGTCGGCCGGCAGGGCGGACAGGTCGGTGAGGAACTTCCCGACGGTGGGTGCGTAGGTCTCGTCGGGAGCGACGACATGGCTGCTGGTGGCGAACTCGGTGGCGAACATGCCCGGTTCGATGATGGTGACCTTCACGCCGGTGGGGGCCAGTTCGTGGGCGAGGGCCTCGCTCAGCAGTTCCACGGCGCCCTTGGACGCCGAGTACAGGCCCGAGGAGGGCCAGGCGAACTGGCCGATGAGGGAGGAGATCTGGAGAATCCGGCCGCGGGAGGCCCGCAGGGCGGGCAGCGCGGCGCGTAGGACGGCGAGGTTGGCCAGCACGTTGGTGTCGAAGATCGCGCGCGTCTCGTCGGCGCCGGTCTGCTCGACGGACCCGAACAGTCCGTAACCCGCATTGTTCACCAGGACGTCCAGGCGTCCCGCCGACCGTACGGCGTCGGCCAGGACCTCCTGCGCGTCGGGGGCGGTGATGTCCAGCGGGAGCGTGGTGATCCGCCCCTGCGGGGCCTGCGCGGCCAGATCGGCGAGCCGGTCGGCGCGGCGGCCGACGGCGATCACGTGGGCGCCTGCGGCGAGCGCGCGCTCGGTGACGAGACGGCCGAAGCCGGAGGTCGCGCCGGTGACGAGCCAGGTGGAAGGCATGTCGGAGATTCCCTGCGGGTGGGCCGTACGACCTGCGTACGGCGGTGGGTACGGGACAGCCGGGCGGCGTCCCGCTCTCCAGCCAACCGCCGGCGGACCCGTGCGGCCACGGCCGAACCGGCCCGCTCGTTCCTGGGATGCGGAGGGCCACCTTCGCCACGACAGGGTTCGCCGGCGTGCGCGACGATGAGGTCATGGAGCGGAACGAAGGGCTCGCCGACTTCCTGCGCGCCCGGCGCGCGGCGATGAATCCCGAGCAGGCAGGCCTTCACGACGCGGCGCCCCGCCGGGTCCCCGGGCTGCGCCGGGAGGAACTGGCGGCGCTGGCCGGCGTCAGCGTGGACTACTACACGCGCCTGGAGCAGGGCAGGCCCATCACTCCCTCGGAGTCGGTCCTCGACGCCCTGGCCACCGCGCTGCGGCTCGATCCGGCCGAACGCAGCTACCTGCACACCGTGGCGCGCCGGCCTCCCGCGAGCCGCCGCCGCACCCCTCGTACCGCGCAGAAGGTGCGCCCCGGGGTGCACGCGCTCCTTGCCCGCCTCGGCGACACGCCCGCCTTCGTGATGGGGCGCCGCACCGACGTCCTGGCCACCAACCGGATGGCCCGCGCTCTGCTCGCCGACTTCGAGGCGGCGCCCGCCCGGGACCGCAACGCCGCACGCTGGATCATGCTCGACGAGGCCGCCCGCTCGCTCTTCGCGGACAGCTGGGAGCAGGTCGCCGTCGTGTTCGTCGGCATGCTGCGGATGGACGCTGCCCGCCATCCCGACGACACCCGCACCGCCGAGCTGGTGGGCGAGCTGTCCATGAAGAGCGAACCCTTCCGCCGCTGGTGGGCCGGACAGAAAGTCGTCCAGCCGGGCCACGACGTCAAGCATCTCCATCACCCGCTCGCCGGCCCTCTCACGCTTCGCACGGAGGCGCTGACGTTTCCTGGCGACCCGGACCAGATCCTGTTCACCTTCCTCGCCGATCCCGGGTCACCCTCGGACGAGGCCCTGCAGGTGCTCTCCGCCTGGGCGGCGGACCACGCCGGCTCCGGCGGGGCGCAGCCGGCCCGGCCGACGCCGCCCCGGTAACGACAGTCGGTCACCCCTCGTACAGCCGCTCAGGCCGGCTGCGTACGCCGGGTGCCGTAGCGGAGCCCGTCGACGAGCAGGGTGATCATGCGCTGGGTGTAGCCGTGGTCGTCCGGCGCGACGATGTCGCCCATCGCACGCAGCAGGTCGTACGGGACCACGTCGGACCGTATGTCGCCGGACGTGGTGGCAGCGTCCAGGAGTTCCGACAGGACGGGGACGAAGCGCTTCCTGAAGTACGTCGGCAGGCTGCTGTAGGCGGGGTCGCCGGAGTGCAGGGCCGCTTTGAGGCCGCGTTTGGCAGCGACGAACTGCGCGAAGCGGTGCAGCCACCGGGTGAGGGCCTCGACCGGCTCGTACTGCGCGGACAGGGCGGGGGCCGCCTCGGCGCAGGCGTCGACTTCGTGGCGGAAGACTGCGGCGATGAGGTCGGAGCGCTGCGGGAAGTGCCGGTAGAGGGTGCCCGCGCCGACGCCCGCCTTGGCGGTGATCTCCCGCACGGGGGCGTCCACACCGGAGGCGGCGAACACCTCGGCCGCCGCGGCCAGCAGGGTGTCGATGCTGCGCTGCGCGTCGGCGCGCACGCGCCTGCGGGGCTGCTCCCCGCCCTTCGAGTCGTCGTCCACGGCGTGTCCCCCTCCCCCCTCTTGCCAACCGGAACAATGCTCCGTATTGTTGAAGCCGAACAGTGTTCCGCTTACGCGAGCATAGCGCGCCTCGGCGGCATCAGCCCATACCGGAGGAGAACCGTGAAGTACCGCACGCTGGGCCGGACCGGCATCAAGGTCAGCCCGTACTGCCTCGGCGCGATGATGTTCGGCGCCATCGGCAACCCCGACCACGACGATTCCGTCCGCATCATCCACAAGGCGCTCGACGCGGGCATCAACTTCGTCGACACCGCCGACGCCTACTCGCGCGGCGAGTCCGAGGAAATCGTCGGCAAGGCCCTCAAGGGCCGCCGCGACAACGTCGTCCTGGCCACCAAGGCCCACCTGCCGATGGGCGACGACCCCAACCAGCAGGGCAACTCGCGGCGCTGGCTCACCCGCGCGCTGGAGGACTCGCTGCGCCGGCTCCAGACCGACCACGTCGACCTGTTCCAGGTGCACCGCCCCGCACCCGACACCGACGTGGAGGAAACCCTCTCCGCCCTCACCGACCTGGTCCGCGCCGGCAAGGTCCGGGCGATCGGCACCTCCGCCTTCCCCGCCTCGGACATCGTCGAGGCGCAGTGGGTCGCCGAGCGGCGCGGCCTGGTGCGGTTCCGCACCGAACAGCCGCCGTACTCGATCCTCAACCGGAGCATCGAGCGCGAGGTCCTGCCCGTCTGCGAGCGGTACGGGATGGGAACCATGGTCTGGAGCCCCCTCGCGGGCGGCCTGCTCACCGGCCGCTACCGCAAGGACCAGCAGGCCGACACCCACCGGGCCGCCTTCGGCTTCCAGCACCTGCGCGACGAGCGCCGGCTCGACACCGTGGAACAGCTCCTCCTCGTCGCCGACAAGGCGGGGATCCCGCTGACGCACCTCGCCATGGCCTTCGCGATCGCCCACCCGGGCGTCACCTCCGCGATCATCGGGCCGCGCACCATGGACCACCTCGACAACCTCCTGGCCGGCGCCGAGATCACCCTGCCCGACGACGTCCTGGACGAGATCGACGCCATCGTGCCGCCCGGCACCGACGTCGGCACGCTCGACATGGCGTACAACCCGCCCGCCATCAAGCAGCCCGCGCTGCGCCGCCGCCCTGCCGACGACCGCTCCGCCGCCTGACCCCGCGAATCGTCCGGATCGGCTGCCGGACGGGACCAGGGGACGTACGGCAGGCGCAGCAGAAGCGGTTGGACGCCGGTGGGGCCGACGGCCGCCGGTAAGGGGCCGCGTCAGCCGGTGGCACATGGCTGGGCCGTATTGCCACGGGAAAGAGCAACCTGCGACAACACCGCAGCAGAACCGGCGCCTACCGTGATGGCCGTCACGCCACCCCCGGGCACGACCAGAACCACCCAGCTCGGGAGGGAGGGCGAAACCATCGGAGCAACGTCCGAGATGGGGGAACGTCGTGTTGCACGAGCCGAGCATGCCCACCATGCCCGAAATGCCGGGCATGCAGATGGGCCATCATGTGTCAGGAATGGATGTCACGGGGGCCATCCTTCTGCTGCTGTGGGCCGTGGCCATGTGGGCGGCGGTGGTGGGCCTCTGGTACGCCAACCGCACCCCTGGCAAGCGCTGGGTGTTCCGGGCCAGTGCGGTGGTCATCACCATCGGGATCGTCGGGCAGATCGGCCACCTCCAGGAGCACGTCGCGCAGGCGGGCTACTGGATCCGGCACCCCAACGACCCTGCCTGGATGACCCCGTGGGGTTCGGGCCTGGCCAAGGGCTTCGGTCAGGTCGACACCTCCCACCCGACGCTGGGCATGGAGATCCTGCACCTGGTCGGCAACTTCATCTTCCTGGCCGGCCTGGCCGCGGTCATGGTCATCACCCGGCACTCCCGGTCCACGCAGACCCGGCGCTGGGGCAAGATGGGCGTGTGGATGCAGGGCATCCACGGTCTTGAGCACCTGTCGCTGACGCTGTCCGTCTGGTTCGGGGCCGACCGGGCCATCGGCCTGTCCACCTGGTTCGGCGCCACCCAGCCCGGCCCGGGCCTGTCCACGTACCGCCTGTGGTGGCACTTCATCGCCAACGTCATGGGCTCCTACATCTTCTCGATGGCCCTTTACCACCTGTGGCGCGAGCGGGCCGTGGTCGAGGCCGCCTACCGGCTCAACCCCACCGCCCCGGTGAACGCGGGCAGCCGCAAGCCGTCCAGCGGCCTCGGCGACACGAGCCCGCAGGCCGCCTGACCACCGGGTCCGTCCAGGTCCCGTGCGTTCCGCGAACCGTTCTCCGGACCTGACTCGCCTGCCGTCCGCCTCGTCCGCCCCGGGTTTCCCACTCGGGGCGGACGCGCGTTCACGGCCGGGACCGTCGTAACGAATTGTCGTCAACGCTGTCGCCGCGATATTGCGGTGCCCCCGGACCCGCGCTCCTGCCATGATGCGCGGCACGCCCGCTGTGCTGCGTCCGTGGAGCCGCCTTGCCCGGTGATCGCAGACCTCTCGCCTCCGTACTTGCCGCCAACGTCGTCTCGATCTCCGGAAGTGCGCTCACGGGGATGGGCGTGCCGTGGTTCGTGCTGCAGAGCACGGGGAGTGCCGCCAAGGCGGGGGTGGTTGCGTTCTGCGCGATGCTGCCGGTTGTGCTCTCCGCGATGGCCGGCGGTCCGGTCATCGACCTGATCGGTCGGCGACGGGTCGGCGTGGCCTCGGACCTTGTGTGCGGAGCGGCCGTCGCCACGATCCCGTTGTTGCAGCTTGTCGGAGTGCTGCGGTTCTGGATGCTGTGCGGGCTGATGGCCGTCACAGGGCTGTTCCACGCGCCGGGAGAGACTGCCCGCGGGGTGCTCCTGCCCGCGCTGGCCGAGCGCGCCGGGATGCCGCTGGCGCGGGCGGCGGGGTTGTACGACGGTGCCTCACGCTGCGCGGGGATGATCGGCTCGGCGGTCGGCGGCGTGCTCATCACCGTACTGGGTGCCCAGCATGTCCTGTTCCTCGACGCCGGATCCTTCGCCGTATCCGCCGTGCTCCTGGCGTTCGGGCTGCGCGCAGTGGCCGAGGCCGGGCCCCAGGCGCGAGCGGAACCGGGTCTGCCGCGGGGCTGTCGCCGTGAACTGACGGAGGGCTACCGCTACGTGGCGGGCACGCCGTTGCTGCTGGGGGTCTGTCTCATGACCTTGGTGACCAGGGGCCTGGACCAGGGCTGGAGCGCGGTCCTCCTTCCGGTCCACGTCCGCGACAAGCTGGGCGGTGCCGGGGATCTCGGGGTGCTGGAAGCCCTGTTCTCCGCCGGAGCCCTGACGGGTGCGCTGGTCTACGGTTGGGTGGGCCGCCGCTTCCGGCGGTGGCCGGTGTTCACCGTGGCCTTCCTCATCGTCGGCATGCCCCGCTTTGTCGTGGCCGCCTTCACCGACACCGTGACCCCGCTCGGCGTGATGATGGCGATCGAGGGCCTGGCCTGCGGAGTACTCAATCCGATCATGGCCACGGTGATGTACGAGACCGTGCCCGGGCAACTGCACAGCCGCGTACTCAGCGCCACAACCGCCTCGTTCCTGACCGTCACCCCGCTCGGTGGCCTCGCTGCCGGCTTCCTCGTGGGTTCGGCCGGCCTGTTCGCCACAACGCTCGCGATCGGCGGCGCGTATCTGTTCGCCACGCTCAGCCCCGTGATCTTCCCGGCCTGGAAACAGATGGACGCCCCCGGACCGACCCATGCACGACTGAGCTCCGTGCCGGGCGGCTCAGGGTCGGAACCGGCGTAGCCGGGCAGCCCGACCGACCGCGGTCGCTGCCGGCCGGCCTGCCGCCGCCCCGTCCGCCGCATCACCGGAGGTCGACCTCCTGATCGGCCTGGGCCGTCGCGTAATCTGGCGGCCGCGAGGACCGACCACCTGAGGAGCCGTGCCATGACGTCCGCCCCCGCTCCGCGCTTCCCGCGCGGCTTCCGGTTCGGCGCCGCCACCGCCGCCTACCAGATCGAAGGCGCCACCCGCGAGGACGGCCGCGGAGTCTCCATCTGGGACACCTTCTCCCGCACACCCGGAGCGACCGCCGAAGGCTCCACCGGCGACATCGCCTGCGACCACTACCACCGCTACCAGGAGGACGTCGCCCTCCTGGGCGAGCTCGGCGCCGACACCTACCGCTTCTCCATCGCCTGGCCGCGGATCCTTCCTACGGGCACCGGAGCGGTCAACCCCGCCGGACTCGACTTCTACGACCGCCTCGTGGACGAACTGCTCGCCGCCGGCATCGAACCGGCCCCCACCCTCTACCACTGGGACCTGCCGCAGCCCCTCGAGGACGTCGGCGGCTGGCGCGTCCGCGACACCGCCGAGGCCTTCGCCGAATACGCGGCCGTCGTCGCCGAACGCCTCGCCGACCGCGCCGGACGCTGGATGACCCTCAACGAGCCGTTCTGCACCGCGTTCGTGGGCCACGCCATCGGCCGCCACGCCCCCGGCACCCGCGAAGGCAACGGCGCCCTCGCCGTCGTGCACCACCTGCTCGTCGGGCACGGCCTCGCCGTCGACGCCCTCCGCGCCGCCGGCGCCCGCGAGGTCGGCATCGCCCTCAACCCCGACCGGCTGCTTCCCGCCACCGACTCCCGAGCCGACGCCGAAGCCGTGGCGCGCGCCGAAATCCTCCACAACCGCTGCTGGTTCGACCCCATCTTCCTGGGCCGCTACCCCGACGGCGAGCAGGAAATATGGGGCGACATCAGCGACTTCGCCTTCCGCCGCGACGGCGACCTCGAACTCGCCTCCCGCCCGCTGGACTTCTGCGGCGTCAACTACTACCGGCCCATCACTGTCGCCGACGCCCCCTGGCGCGAGACCGACCCGGCACTGCGTACCGCCGTCGACATCCGCGCCGAGGAAACCTGGGGCGACGACACCGCCCGCCGCACCACCATGGGCTGGCCCGTGGTCCCCTCCACCTTCCGCGACCTGCTCGTCGACCTCACCCGCCGCTACCCCGGCCTGCCGCCCATCGTCATCACCGAGAACGGCTCCTCCGAGGCCGACATCGCCGAAGCCGACGGCACCGTCCACGACACCGACCGCGTCAACTACCTCCGCGACCACCTCGACGCCCTCGCCCAAGCCATCGCCGAAGGCGTCGACGTGCGCGCCTACTACGTGTGGTCCCTGCTCGACAACTTCGAGTGGGCGTTCGGCTACGACCGCCGCTTCGGCATCGTCCGCGTCGACTACGACACGCTCAAGCGCACGCCCAAGGACAGCTACCGCTGGTACCGGGACTTCATCGCCGCCGAACGTGCCGCGCACAAGAGCTGACACCCGCGTTTCGGACGCGGCCATTGCCTGCGCCGGACGGCGTCGTCGTCCCAGTCGCGAGTTCCAGCCCGGCGTGAGGGTGCGGCGGGCGGGGTGAGACAGAGCGCTCACCCCGCCCGCCGGGGCCGCGTCACCGCACCTGGAACCGCCAGGTGCCCGAGCCCACCGCGTACGAGGCGGTTCGCGCGTCGCGTCCGGCCGCGGTCGCGTCGTGGTCGGCGTGCACCGCGCTGTCCGTGGAGGGCAGCGGGACGCGTACGGTTGCCCGGCTGTTGGCGGGCACGGTGACGGTGAGCGTGAGGGCGTCGCCCTCCCGGGTCCAGGAGCTGGCGACCCGGCCGCGCACGGTGTCCAGCGACGCCGCGACGTGGTCGAGGCCCGCCGGGGCCTGCGGGGCAATGGTGACGGCGGCGTAGCCGGGGGCGGCAGGCCGGATGCCGGCGAGCACCGTGTACAGGGAGGCGTTGATCCCGGCGAACATCGCGTGGTCGTGCGTCTCCATCGCCGAGGCGTACAGCCACTCCTCCCACGAACTCGTCGCGTTGTGCGCGATCTCGAAGCCGAAGCCCGGGTAACTCGTCTGGTTCAGCACGGTCATCGCGACATCCGTGCGGCCGACGGCGGCGAGGGCGTCGACGAGGTAGCGGGTGCCGAAGATCCCGGTGTCGAGGTGGCCGCCGTTCTTGTCGATGACTGTGTCGACCAGTTGACGGCCCACGGCGGCGACATGGTCGGCGGGGACCATGCCGAAGGCCAGCGGCAGGATGCTGGTGGTCTGCCTGCCGTCGCCGTAGGTGTCGCCCGCGGCGTTCAGGAAGTGCGCGTTGAAGTCCTGCTCGATCGCCGCGGCGAGCGCGGTGAAGTGCGCCGCGTCGTCCGGGTGCCCGAGTGCCTGGGCCGCCTTGGCGGTGTCCTGCGCCTGGCGGAAGGACAGCGCGGTGTTGACGAGGGAGACCTCGCTGGTGCAGCTTCCGGCGCCGGGGCTGCCCATGCCGTCGTTGGTCCCTGGCCCGTAGTACGGCGGGCACCAGTCGCCGAAGCCGTGGTTGTCGGGCCAGATGTGGCCGGGTGTCTGCGCGTCGCGGGTGTCCACGAACGCCTTCATCGCCGGGTACTGGGCGGCGAGCGTCGCCCGGTCGCCGTAGGTCTCGTACAGGTCCCAGGCCAGCGAGACCTGGTCGCCGCCCATGTCGGGCAGCAGGGCGTTTCCGCCGTCGCTGGGGAGCGCGGTGCCGGGCGGCATGTCCTGGAGGTAGTTGGCGTAGAAGGCGTCCATCCCGAACTCCCTTATGGACGCGGCGTGGTACGCCTGCACGTCCATGCCGGGCGGGGTCCGCTCGTCGCGCACGGGGTTGTCGGTGGGGACGCTCATCGAGTTGTTGAGCACGCTCCAGCGGTTGTTCTGCGCGATCCGGTCGAGCAGCGGGTCGGAGGACGTGAAGTCGCCGGTGGAGGCCACGTCGGCGTGCACGACGCGCGCGGTGACGTCGGAGGCGGTCGGGACGCCGGGATACCCGGTGACCTCCAGGTAGCGGAACCCGTGGTAGGTGAACCGGGGTTCGTAGGTCTCGGGGCCGCCGGTGCCGGCCAGGACGAAGTGGTCGGTCGACGCGGCGTTCCTGTTGGTGGAGGTGTCGAGCGTGCCGTCGGCGTTCACCTCCTCGGCGGTGCGCATGGTGATCGCGGTGCCGGCCGGGCCGGTGGCGGTCAGGCGCTCCCAGCCGGCGATGTTCTGCCCGAAGTCGTAGACGTACGCCCCCGGCCGGGGCTGGGTGACCCGCACCGGCTTCAGGTCGCCGACGACGCGCATCGGAAGCAGGGTGGCGGCCTGCAGCGAACCGCCGGGCGCGGACGCGGTGGTGACCTGCTGCCAGTCGGCCGCGTCGTAACCGGGAGTGTCCCAACCGGCTCGCTCCTGGCGCGCGTCGTAGGACTCGCCGTTGTAGATGTCGTCGGCGACGATCGGCCCGTTGGACCACTTCCAGGACGGGTCGGTGGTGACGTAGCGCTGCGTGCCGTCGGTGTAGGTGACCTGGAGCAGCATGATCGCCTGTTCCGGGCCGGTCCAGCGGAAGCCGTACTGGCTGAAGTTCGGGCCGTAGCCACGGCCGAGCCAGATGCCGACCGCGTTGGTGCCCTTCCGCAGCGCGCCGGTCACGTCGTAGGTGTCGTACAGGTCGCGCTTGTCATACGGCGAATTGGCCGGGGTGAGCACCTGGTCGCCGACCTTGGCGCCGTTCAGGTGCAGTTCGTAGAAGCCGAGCCCGAAGACGTAGGCGCGGGCCTGGGCGATCTCCTTGTCGAGGGTGAAGTCGGTGCGCAGCATGGGCGCGCCGGCGTCGCGGGCGAGCAGGGTGGGGTCGCCCTTGGGCTCCAACTGGCCATCGGCGACTTGGGTGTTGGGGAACGACGGGTCGGGGCTGACGGAGAAGTCGTCGGAGAACAGGGTTGATCCGTCGGGCGCGTGCACGGTGAGGTTGTCGTACGTGCTGTCCTCGGGCACGCCCGCGGTGACCGAGGTGCGGAAGCCGATCGTGCCGGAGGTGAGCGTGCTGTCGGTGCGCGTGTCGACCAGGACGCCGTCGATCCAGGTGGTCAGGGTGCTGCCGGCGGCGGTGATCCGCAGGTGGTGCGGAGCGTGCAGGGTGGCCGGGGTGATGACCGCGCCGAGATCGACCTCGCCGAGCAGCCGGAAGCCGCCGTCGTTCACGTGCGGGCGCAGCAGCACCTTGCCGGGCGTGCTGGCGGCGTTGATCTGCCACATGTAGTAGTGCGAGGCGTCGGCGGCGCGGAAGAGTACGGCCGCGGCCGCGGTCTTGAGGGTGAAGTCGGTGTCGAGGGTGAAGTCCGACCAGGTCTGCTCGGCCGAGCGGTCAGGGGTGATCCACTGCGCGCCGTGCCAGTCGGCGGCCGTGCCGAGGCCGGTGTCCCAGGTCGCGGGGCTGCTCCAGGCCGAGGCGGCGCCGTGGTCGTCCCAGACGCGGACCTTCCAGTAGTAGGCGCGCCCGGGGTCGAGCGCCGGGCCGCGATAGGGTACGGAGACCGAGGCGTCGGAGGTGACCTTCCCGCTGTCCCAGACGTCGGCGCGGCCCTGGTCCAGGCGCTGCGCGCTGGTGGCGACGGCGACCTCGTACGCGGACTGCGTGACGCCGGTGCGGTGCGAGTCCATCTGCCAGCCCAGCGCGGGCTGTTCACCGGTGACGGTCACCGACGCGGCGGAGGCGGCACTCGCGCGCGGACCGTCCGGCGCGCCGGACACCGTCGCCGCGGAGGGCGGCGCGGACGGCCTCCCGTCGACGGTGAGCGCGCCGACCGTGAGGCCGCCGGGGGCGGCCGTGGCAGTCGTCGCCGTCAGCGCGCCGGCCAGCAGCGCGGCCAGGGCGGCGAGCAGGGCGAGGAATCTCCATCGTGGGGCGGGGTGTCGGCTGCGTCCAGGCACGGCGTCTGGCCTCTCTGTCTTTCCGCAGGGGCGCCCGCGGGGCCGGCGGGACTTGAAGCGGTCCCGCTTTGACCGAATGGAACGATTCAGTCGGCGACCCGTTGTAGCAGCTCTGCGGACGAGAGGCCAGGGTTCGCGCACGGATCGGTACGCGGAAGAGGTCACGGTCGCGGAACCGGCGGTCGGTGGTGATGGGCGATCGGCGAGCCGCTTCACCAGTGCGCGGCCACGTGTTGAATCGTTCAATCCGACAGGTGTCGCCGCCGACAGCCGCCGCCGACCGCTCGCCTACGTCCTCACTGCGGGTCAGGCAGGTGACGCACCCGCCTTCCAGTCGCTCATGGCACGGGTAACCAGGCCAGTCGGCAGACCTCGAACGACGCCAGCGGTGGTCTTGGCCGACAAGGCCAACTCATCGCGCGCGATCCGAGGTCGGCTGCTACGTCGCGGGATCCGGGCGGTGACCCCGGCGCCGGCCCACCGGACCGTCTCCATCCTCGCCGGGCTGTACGTCGCTGCCCTCCTCATCCGGTCAGCGAGGTGATCAACAAGAATCGGCCTAGACGCTCTGATCGCCGTCCCGGAGGCCGACCGCGTCGTGCTGCCAGAACAGCTGGGAGTACACCAGAGTCCCCGTCATCCACGCCTCGTACGCCGGGAACCTGAGCACCTGGAAGGCGGCGTCGGGAATGCGCAGGGACGGTTTGCGGAAGCCCGACTCCGCTCCGGGTGTGAACCCGAACCGCGGGTAGTAAGCCGGGTCGCCCTCGAGGAAGACCAGCGGCACCGCCCGCTCGGCAAGGATCTCCAGCCCGCTCCGGACCAAAGCCGAGCCCACTCCCTGCCGCTGGTAACCGGGCCTCACCGCCAGCGGGCTGAGCACCTGCACGTCGACCAGGCGCCGCGGGGCGTCCAGCAGGTTGCGGGTGAACATGACGTGCCCCACCACCTCACCGGCACGCTCGGCGACCAGCGACAGCCCCCGGCCGGGCGTCAGAGTCTCGCGCAGGGCGTCCACCAACCCGGCCACGACGGGCCCGTGATCGCCGAACGCCCCCAGATGGATGGCCCGCACGGCTTCCCTGTCGCCGGCTTGCTCTTCTCGAAGCTCCATGCCCCTGAGAGTAGGAATGCGCCGTCCCCTCCGGCGAGCGGTTAAAACGTCGTGGGCGCGTCGGGAGCGGGGCCGATTTCATCTGTTTCTGGGGCGAATGATCTCTATGCCGTGCCAGTATGGCCGCGGAAGGTCGCCTGCGGGGTGTGTGGCGTGTGGTCCGCGCCGCCGCATCCCGGGGCCCCGCCGTGTTCGGTACGACCGCGCCGGCGGGGGACGCAGGGGCCAGCCGGGCCCTGGACCGCGGCGGCGCCGCAACCCCGGAAGGGACGACGCATAGATGCTGCCGACCGCTCCTCCCCACTTACGTATTTCGCGAATGCGACGACACCTGGGGGTTCTTGCCGGTTCTTCCGCGCTGCTGGGCGGGGCCCTGGTCGCCCTGGCTTCTCCGGCGTCCGCCGACGGGGTGTGCGCCGCGCCGGTGGTGACGGACACCACCACGACGATCACCTGCACGGCCGCAGGCACCGGCAGCCTGACCGTACCCGCCGACGCCACCGCCGGACAGGTCACCCTCTTGGGCGCGGGCGGCGGCCCCTCCGCGGACGGGGTGCCCGGCGGCAAGGGCGCCCGGGTCGAGGCGACCCTGGCCGTGACGCCCGGGGCCACGCTGAACGTCATCGTCGGCAGCCAGGGCGTCACCGTGCCCGGTTACCCGGGAGACGGAGGCACCGGCGGCGGACTGGTCGCGGTGACCGCATCCGACGGCACCCCACTGCTGACCGCCGGTTCCGGCGGCGGCGCGGGCGGAGGCGGCATCGCCACTCCCTCCTTCCCCGGCTCCCCCGGTGGCGACAGCGGCAGTCCTGGCAGCGCCGGCGCCGGCGATTCGGTCGGTGGCGGTGGCGGTGGGGGCGGAGCGGGCACCGCGACAGCGGGCGGTGCCGGCGGCACCGCGGCAAGCGCCGGCCAAACCCCCGGCCCCAGCGCCGGCAACCCCGGGTCCTGGCCGAACGCCGGAGGCGGCGTCCCCAGCTTCAACATCTATTACAACGCCGGACTCGGCGGCTACGGCGGCGCGGGCTACGGGTCCGGTGGCGCGGGCGGAGGCGGCGGCGTCAACTTCATCCCCGGCGGCCAGACAGGCGGAGCCGGCGGCGGCGGAGGGGGCGGCTCCAGCCTGGTGTCCGGCACTGTCCCCGGCTCGCCGTCCACGGTCACCGACGGCGTCAACGCCGGCGACGGCTCGATCGTCTTCACCTTCGCCAACCCCAAGGCGGACATCGGCGTCGACGTCACCGCGCAGCCGCACCTGGGCATCCTGGTGCCCTACCTCACCTACACGCTGACGGCGCACAACACCGGCCCCGACGCGGTCGCCTCGGCCACGGTCACCGCGTCCCTGCCCACGGGTGCGAGCGCCACCGATCTGCCGACCGGATGCACCACCAGCACCGGAACGGTGACCTGCGCATACGGGGCCATTCCCAATGGCACGAGCGCGGCCAAGTCGTTCCGCGTCCCCTTGAGCCTGCTCTCCTTGGGACATGTGTCGGTCACCGGCACACGAACCGCGTCCGCACCGAACGACCCGAACGCGGCCAACGACACTGCCACCGCCACCTGCACCGTCGTCTCCGTCATCCTGGCCACCTGCCCCTAGGGCGTTTCGCTCCGATCATCTGATCGTTGGTCCGCGCCCACCGCACCGTTTGAACTGACGTGCGGTGGGCGCGGACCGAGCCGTTGCCACCGGATCGGACATCGGGCGTGGTGGCCGGCGACGGGATCACCGTAAGGTCTCAGAGCTCCGCGTCAGGCAAGGCGAGGACGCAGAACTCGTGGCCCTCCGGGTCGGCAAGGACCGTCCACGGCACTTTGCGCTGGCCCACGTCGGCAGGCGTCGCATCGAGAGCCTGGAGGCGTGCCACCAGCTCCGCCTGATGGGCCGCGGAGGTGGTGGCGAGATCGAGGTGCACACGGTTCTTTGCTGCTGCCTTGGCTTCCGGGACGGGAACGACGTCCACGCCTACGGCAACCGGGTCCGGCCAGACGAGGCCGCCGGCGGGTCCGACGTAGGTGGTCACGCCGGGGCTGTACGCACTCCAGTCGAGCGCCTCCGCCCAGAACCGGCCGACCGCCGAGGCGTCAAGAGCCTTGATGTTCACCTGAACCGGTCGCAGGGCCATGTCGGCGATCCTACGCACCCGCTCCGCAACGACATCGGCCGACGCCGAACATGTCACCCACCTACAGCGAGCGACGGTAGCGAACTTCGGAGACCGACACCCCGTCGTAGTCGTCGGATTGGACCGCACCGTCAGCGGCGTATCCGGCCCGCTCGTAGAAGTGGCGTGCCGTGGCGTTGTCGGTGAGGACCCACACCAGCAGCGACTCGAAGCCCTGGGCAAGAGCGTGAGCGTGTACGGCCCCGAGCAGTGCCCGCCCGATTCCCGACCCGATGAGCGAAGGCTGAACGTACAGAGCGTAGAGCTCACCCGCAGTTGCGGACGATCCTGTGCCACGGTAAGGCCCGACACATGCCCAGCCCACCACCGTTCCCTGGGCGTCGACCGCCACGAGGTTGACAACGCCGCGCTTCGGCCGCTCGAAGTACCGCCGACGCTCCTGCGCATCCGCTTCGACCGTCATACGATCCAGGTAGGACTGCGGCAGGATCCCGTCATATGCGGCTTTCCAGCCGACTACTCGTATGCCTGATACCGCCACTATGTCGGCTTCGGTCATCTCCCGTACCGTCCACATCCCGGCACCGTACGGGACCCGTCCCCACGACCGCCTTCGAATTACGTCATGCTCTGCACATGCATAGCCGCCACCGCGGCGGCGCGGTCAGGCGGGCTGCCACAGTTCGACCCGGTTGCCCTCGGGATCGGTGGCCCAGCCGGATCGGCCGACGCCCTCCATGTCCTGCGTTTCTTCGGCTACGTCCGCTCCCTTGGCGCGCAATTGCGCGAGCATCGCGTCGAGGTCGCGGACCCGGAAGTTGAGCATGGTTTGCTGGGGGCGGGACCCGAAGTAGTCGGTCCCGGAGTCGAACGCCGCGAACACCGTAGGCCCGGCTCCCTGATGCCACAGGCCGTTCTCATCGGCGTCCAGGCCGAGGCAATCGCGGTACCACGTGCTCAGGGCCGCCGGGTCGGCGGCCCGCATGAAGTATCCACCGATTCCCAGCACACGTTCCACGCCGCCATCCTGCCAGGACGGCGATCGGGCGGGCCCACCACACACCATTGCCCGCTTCATGTGTTCAGCGGCCCATGAAGCGGCTCAACTCGTGGGACATGACGCGGAGTCGGCCCAGCCGCAGATGGGCACCGGCTGTGCCGTCCGATGCGTCCGCCGGCACCTGGACATCTCTGCGGTCGTCCTCAGGAGCGTCGCTGTCCGTCGGCCAGCCGGCTTCGACGCCGGCCCGTTCGGCCAGGACCAGCACCGTCGCAATGAACCCCTCGGACAGCGCGATCAGAATCCTGTGGCTTGTCAGGAAATACTGCCTCAGCAGGGCATCGACGAACGTTTTGAGGGCCGCGGGGTCGATCTGGCAGTCGTCGTTCCGCATCGGGCCGATACCCGAGGGCAGGCCGAGTTCGGCCTCGAAGACGGAGACCTGGCGCAGAAACAGCCGAGCCGCGCCGTTGGAGGGGTTCCACAGGGTTTGCTCGCCCAGCTCGAAGTACTGGCTCACGGTTACGCCCTCCCTTGATCAGTTGTGAAACGTAAATGCGCTCCGTGCGGGTTCCTGGGACCCTGGGCGCATGCCTCGACGGATCATGTTCATGCAGCTGAAGACGGGTTACGACACCGACCGCGGGCCCTCCTGGATCGGGTGGGTGGACTTCTCGAGGACCTGGGGCACCGCGTACTTTCACGGGCGGACGCTGCGTCGGGCGGAGGGGATGTTCGACGCGAACTTCTACGACGTCGAGACCGACGAGGAGTTCTGGGTCTCCGGCCCGAAGCGGGACCGTACCGACACCCGCTATGGCCCCACCGGTCCTGAGATCGAGCCGGACGCCGTCGCGGCCTATCGCGCCTTCCTGGACGGCGCCCCCCTGCCGGGCCGGGAGAACGGCTGAAGGCTGGCCTCACCGTCGAGTGCGCTCGGCGTGATCAGTCGCTTGGCGCCGAGGAGGACGCGGTAGCGCTCCCGGGCCGCGAAATCGGCCAGGCGCCATACGGCCGGGCGGCCGAGCTCCGCGCAGAGGTGGAGGACCGCGTCGTCACCGGCCCAGACACCGACGTGGGCACCGTAGGGGGTGTCCGAGGCGTTGAAGAGCAGCAGGTCGAGGGGTTCGAAGGCCGGCACATGGACAGTGGAGTCGGTGTCGTCCCACAGCTCGCTGGAGCGCCAGGAAGCCGGGGTCAGGCCGAAGTGGCTGAGCACCTCGTAAGCGAACAGCTGGCAGTTGCCGCCTGCTGCCGGACCCGGCCGGTCGGCCACGGTGGCCGCACCCGGAAAGCGTGAAGCCACGTACGGCACGGTCCAGAAGTCGGCGGGGAGCCGGGCGAGGATCGTTTCCATGGGCCCATGGTGGGGTCCGCTCAAGCCGATCAGTCCGTCACCGGACAACCGTGATCACCGGAAGGGGCCGCTGCCAGTCGCCGCCCAGTTCCGCGACGAGCACCCTGCGGGCCAGCTGCCGGGCCCGACTCCATCCCTCGTCGACGGACAAGGCGTCCGTCGTCCATCGATGAGAGTTCTGCGCGCCGCTCATCCCGCTGAGGAGCGCTTCGATCTCCCGAAGGTCGGGCAAGACGCCGGGATCGAGTTGTCCCTCCCCGGCCAGGGCCTCGGCCATGCGGTAGGCGTGATCGAAGTCCAGCGCGATCTCGTCCGTCACCACGCCGTACTCGGCCAGCCAGGCCGCCTGAGCCCGGGCGTCGGCCGCCAGTACGGTCAGCGACTCGAGCAGCAGGCGCCGGCGGAACGCGGGACCGGGGCTCTCCACGGCACGATCCTCGCATGGACCCGCCTGGATCGACGTCAGATGGTGAAAGCGACACCGGTGAGGCGTTCGCTCTCCTGCCAGAGACGGGCGGCTTCGGTGGGGTCGTCGGCGCCGTGCGGGAGGGGGGCGGGCTTGGGGGTGCCGGAGGTCTGGTCGCGGCCGGCCGGGGCGTAGTAGGCGCCGCCCTGGAGGTGGGGGGAGGTCGCCGCGTAGAGGGACGGCCAGGCGGCGCCTTCGGGGGAGCCCATGATCGTGCGGCGGGTGAGGGCGATGGCGAGCCGGGACAGGGGGCCCTCGCTGTGGCGTTGGAGGTTGGTGACGGCGGAGCCGGGGTGGACGGCGAGCGCGGTGACGGACGTACCGGAGAGGCGGCGGGCCAGTTCGCGGGTGAAAACGACATTCGCGCGCTTGGACTTGGCGTAGGCGGCCATCGGGCGGTAGCGGCGCTCGCTCATCAGGTCGTCGAGGTGGCCCATGCGCCAGGACGCGGCGATGGCGCTGACCGTGACGACGCGGCCCGCTTCGGCGCGGAGCAGGGCGGGCATCAGGCCGGCGGTGAGGGCGAAGTGGCCCAGGTGGTTGGTGCCGACCGTCAATTCGAGGCCGTCGGTGGTCGTGCGGCGCTCCGGCACGTTCATCACGCCGGCGTTGTTGATGAGCAGGTCGATCGTTTCCGAGGCGGCCAGGCGCGCGGAGGTGGCGGCGATGGAGGCGAGCGATCCGAGGTCCAGCACGGCCGTGTCCAGCAACGCGTCCGGCTGCTCCGCGCGCAGTTCGGCCACGGCGTCCGCCAGCTTGGCCGCGCTGCGCCCGGCCAGCACGACCCGGGCGCCGTGGCGGGCCAGGACGCGGGCCGTCTCCAGCCCGATGCCGCTGTTGCCGCCGGTGATCAGGGCGGTCCGGCCGGTCAGGTCGCCGATGGCCCGCGGGGTCCAGTGCGCGGGCGGCGCGGTGGGGTCGGCGGTGGGAGTGGTCATGACTCTCGCTCCTCTTCGGACTGAACGTTCATTCAACAGCTTCAGCATGGCAAGACGCGGCCGAGTTGTCAAATGAACGTTCATTAAGCTCGAGCGGAGCTGGTAGAACAAGCCCATGGCCCCCGACACCCCACCACCACCGGACCCACCAGGCAGCCCAACTCCCGCGACCGGCACCGACTGGCGAACGGACCGCATCGGAAGCGCACTGCGCGGCGAGAACCCGACGGTGCTGCGCCGCCTGACCGCCGGATTCGCGGTGATCGGCGACGTGCAGTTCCTGCCCGGCTACTCGGTGCTGCTGGTCGACAACCCGCGGGTGGAGAGACTGTCGGACCTCCCCCAGAGCAGGCGCCTGGCGTTCCTGTCCGACATGGACCGGCTCGGGGAGGCGGTCGAGCGCGTCTCCCGTGCGCGGGACGCGGCCTTCCGGCGGGTGAACCTCGAGATCCTGGGCAACACGGACAGCTTCCTGCACGCCCATGTCTGGCCGCGCTTCGACTGGGAGCCGGCGGAGCTGGTCAAGGGACCGGTGTGGCTCCACCCGCGCACGAAATGGGCCGACGCCGCGTACGCCCTCGGGCCACGGCACGATCCGCTGCGGGAAGCCGTCGGCGCCGAACTGGACCGCCTGGGCTCGACGCACTGACGCCGGCCGTCCTACGACACCCCGCCGCGGCGGAAGTGTCAGGCCGAATCAGGGAGCGGTGAGGCGGCGGACCGATTCGACGACGACGCGGCGGCGTTCGGCGGCGGGGACCAGACCGCGGACGTCCTCGCCCTGGTGCTGCCACATGTTGGCGACGGCCAGGACCAGGGCGAGCAGTTCGGGCGCGGTCGTGCGGCCGGTGACGGTGCCGCGGCGCTGGGCGGCCTCGATCGCGGCGGTCTTGTCGGCCATCGACGCGGCCACGAGAGGGCGTACGCCCCGCCGGCCGGCGCGTTCGAGGCCGTACCAGGTCATGAACCGCATGACCTCGGGGTACTGCTGCCCGGCGTCGTAGAGCCGGCCGGCGTACTCGGGCAGGTCGTCGGCGTCGATCGGGATGCCCGCCACGGCCTGCTCCACGATCGCGTCGTAGACGGCCTCGAACAGGCCCTCCTTGCCCTCGAAGTAGGTGTAGACGAGGCCCGCGCTGGTGCCCGCCCGTTTGGCGAGCCGGTCCACCCGGGCACCGCCGATGCCGTACTCGGCGAACTCCGCCAGCGCGGCATCGAGCAGGCGCCGGCGCTTGTCGTCGGGGTCACGTGCAGGCATGGCACCCATTGTGCGAATGAACGTTCATTATGCAAAATCCACCCTCGGCCCGGCCATCACCACTCGTGGGGATCCATGACTTTCCGTGCTCGGGATGCCCCTCATGATCCTTCCCGGCTGATACGCTTGCGTGGCGCAAGCAGGAGCCGTGTACGGACGGTACGCCGTAAAAAACCTGGGAGTTGAGCAGAACGTGGCACTGGTGAGCAACGCCCGCGTGGGCAGCCTGGTACTGGGCAGCACCGATCCGAAGCGGCTGGCCGCCTGGTATCAGGCCGCCTTCGCGCCCGAGGTGGAGATCACCGACTCGGTGCTGCAGCTCAGCACCGGCGCGATGGTGTTCGAGGAGCGCGACGACGTGGCCGCGCAGTCCGCGGAGCCGGGCCGGATCATCATCAACATCCAGGTCGACGACATGTCCGTGCTGGTGGCGCACCTGGAGAAGCTGGACCTGGAGTGGATCCGGCCGGTCGAGGAGATCCCGGTGGGCACGATCGCGACACTCAAGGACGCGGACGGCAACTTCGTCAACCTGCTGCAGCTCAACGGCTGACGGTCATCACTCGGCGGCCCGGCGTCCGGCCGGGCCCGCCGTCCCCGGCCCCGCTCTCCGTACCGCGACGACGTCGCCGGGGCCCAGGTCTTCCGCACAGACGGCGCAGTAGGTCTCCTGACGCGCGCCACCGCCACAGTCGGCGTGTTCGAAGGCGACCGGCGGCCCGTACGGCGCCGCCCACTTGTCGCCCCAGTCGGCCAACGCCATCACGACCGGCTGCAGATCGCGGCCCTTGGCGGTGAGTACGTACGCGTCGTGGCCCTCCTCCGGCCGGCGCTCCATCAGCCCGGCCTGCACAAAGCCCTCCAGACGCGCCGACAGCACATTGCTGGCCACTCCCAGGGCGCGCTGGAAGTCGCGGAAGCGGGTGCTCCCCGCGAACAGCGCGTCCCGGATGATCAGCAGGCTCCACCGCTCGCCGACCACTTCGAGCGCCCGGGCCACCGAGCAGTCCTGTGCCTCGTACGTCCGTCCCAGCATGCGCCGAGCCTAGCAAGTGCATTTGCATGATGAAATCACCATGACTCGCGTCCAGCCCGGCACGCCCCGCGGGCGGCGGAGGCGTCCGTCGGCCGCCCTGTCGAGAGGCTGCCGCTCCAACGGTCTTTCTTCCCGGCACACATGTGACCAGTGAGATGCAATTGCACTCGTAGGAGTGAACACAACAGGTGTGTCTCCAGCGGTTTTTCGGGGCTCATGGGGTTACGATTCAAATGTGTCTCGTACTTTCGCGGTCGTCAAAAGTTTGACGGATGCCGAAAGCCGGCCCCCGGGCGACGAAGCCCGGCGGGCCTTCCCCCAGAGCACCCCCTGAGAGGCGGCGAGCAGCATGGCCATGGCAGTCAAGTTCGACAAGACCGGCGGGCCCGAAGTCCTCGAACTACGCGAGGTGGAGGTCGGCGAGCCAGGTCCAGGCGAGTTGCGCATGCGCGTGGACGCCTTCGGAGTGAACCGCGGCGAGATCATGTTCCGGCAGGGCGAGTACTTCTATCCGCCGGCTTTACCGGGATCCGGGCTGGGGTACGAGGCGGCGGGCGAGGTCGAGGCCATCGGCCCGGACGTGACGGGGTTCGCCGTGGGCGACGCCGTCAGCACCGTGCCCGGGTTCCTCCAGAGTGAGTACGGCAGCTACGGCGACCATGCCATCGTCCCCGCGAGCGCCACCGTCCACCATCCCACCGGCATCTCCCCCGTGACGGCGGCCGCGGTGTGGATGTCCTACCTGACGGCCTATGGCGGCCTCGCGGAGGACGGCCACACCCGCCCCGGCGACCACGTCCTGATCACCGCGGCCACCGGCGGTGTCGGCCTGGCCGCCATCCAGACCGCCCGCCACATCGGCGCGATCCCGATCGCCACCACGCGCACCGCCAAGAAGCGGCAGCGACTGCTGGACGCCGGGGCCGCCCACGTCATCGTCACCGACGACGAGGACCTGCCCGCCCGCATCCACGAGATCACCGGCGGCACCGGCGTACGCACCGCCCTCGACCCCATCGCCGGACCCGGCGTCAACACCCTCGCGCAGGGCATCGCCCAGGGCGGCCACCTGATCGTCTACGGCGCCCTCGACACCACCCCGACCCCGCTGCCCAACGCCCGGCTGTTCCCCGCGCTGTCCACCCGGACCTCCACCCTCACCGAGATCACCTGGGACCCCGACCGGCTCCGCCGCGGGGTGGCGTTCGTCAACGCGGGCCTGGCCACCGGCTCCTTCACGCCCGTCATCGACAAGGTCTTCGACATGAGCGACATCGTCGAGGCCCACGGCTACATGGAATCCAACGCCCAGGTCGGCAAGATCGTCGTCTCCGTCCAGCACTGATCCGATCCGGTCCGATCCGGTCCAATCCGGTCCGAGCCGGCCTGATGCGGCCTGCTCCGATGTGATCCGGTCCGAGCCGGCCGTTTCGACCGCACCGCCCGTACGCCGGCGGCCCGTTCCTCCCGTTCAATTCGGGGACGAACTGGCCGCCGGCGTCCCACGCATTCCGAATTCCGGGAATGCGCACCACGATCGGGCACGAAGCCGAGAAGTCCCGGAAACGGAAGGCCATTCTCCGGTTCATGGCGGGACCGGACACGACTACGCCATCCGTACGGCATGCGCGTCCGCCGCGGAACGCACGCACGCCCGGTCGGCGGCATCCACGGACCTCCGCCGCCGACCGTGAAATCCCGGCTCACCGGGCGCAGACCCGGACCGGCCGGGCCCCGCGGCGGGCGCACAAGCGCCGCGGGACGCGGCCGGCGGGAGGGGTGTCAGACGCCGAGCTGGTCGGCGGCCAGCGCCGTGCCCTCGACCCTGGCGGCGATCTTGGCGAAGGCCAGGTCCCGGGAGGTGGACGCGTCGTCGGCAAAAGGAGAGAAGCCGCAGTCGTCGCAGGTGCCCAGCCGGTCCGGCGAGATGTGCCGGGCCGCGAGCAGCACGCGGTCGCGGACCTGCTCCGGCGTCTCCACGACCGGGTCGATCGGGTCGATCACGCCCACGAACAGCTGCTGGTCGGCGCCCAGGTGCTCGGCCGCGATCCGCAGCACCCGCTCCGGGTCGCTCTCGCTGGCCAGCTGGATGTAGACCCGGCCGGCCTTGATCCGGAACAGGTCCGGAAGCAGGTCCGCGTAGTCCACGTCGAGGCTGTGCGTGGAGTCCTGGTCACCGCCGGGGCAGGTGTGCAGGCCGATCCGGGCCCGCTCCTCGTCGGAGAACCGCTCCAGCACACGGTTGTTGAGGTCCACGAAGGACCGCAGCAGGCCGCCGCTCGGGTCCAGCTTCACCGACAGCCGTCCCTCGGTGAAGTCGAGCTGCACCACGTGGGCGCCCGCGTCCAGGCAGCCGCGTACGTCCTTCTCGGCCTGGTCGACCAGGTCGTCGAGGAACTCCTCGCGCGAGTAGCCCTCCAGACCGTCGGCCGGGTAGAGCAGGCTGATCGCGGAGGGGGCGATGACCGCCTGCTTGACCGGCACGTTGGCGTACTGCTGGGCCGCCCGCAGATACGCGTCGGCGAACCGGGTGTAGCGGAAGGGCCCCTTGGCCAGGCTGGGCAGTTGCCGGGTGTGTCCGTCCGCGAAGGGGATGACCGCTCCCTCGGGGACGAGCTGCTCCGAGCCCTCCAGCGGATACGTGGCGAAGCTGGACTTCGTCTGCTCGCCGTCGCTGATGACCGGCGACCCGGTCGCCTCCAGGCGGGTGACGGTGTCGCGTAACGCGCGGTCCGCCACCTCCGCGAGCTGGTCCGCCGAGATTTTGCCCGCCCCGAAGTCCGCCGCCGCGCCGACCAGCTCCGCCGGCCGCGGCACGCTCCCGATCTGCTCTGTCTGAAGAGTCATGGCGCACACGGTAGCCATCCGGCCACCGCCGTACGCCGGTCTCCACGGAATTCCGACACCAATGGACCCGGCCGTACATCTGCGCCCCGCACACATCCGACGCACGCCTTGCCCCGGATCGCCTCTCCCATAGCAGCATCGGGGGTGCCGAACTTCTTTCCTGTTGCCGTGTGCCGCCGCCGCCCGCCGGGCACAGTCCCGACGGAACGGACCCACCGCCCCGGTCGTTCACGGGGCGGCGTAACGACGTACAGGCACATGCCGGAACACCAAGCCTGCTCCCGGCGGGAACCCACGGGGACCGCCGGGGCCATCCCCGAAAGAATTCGAGGACACGTCACATGGCCCACATCGACCTCGGTCTCGACGAGTACGAGCACCCTGGTATCACCGGTCTCCTCATCTACCGGCCGGAAACCGCAAAGCCCCTCAACGAGCTCGCGGACGCCCTGCTGCGCGGGCCCAGTTCCCTCAGCCCCGGCGAGCGGGAGCTGATCGCCGCCTACGTCTCGGGCCTGAACGAGTGCAAGTTCTGCGCCGCCTCGCACTCGGCGTTCGCCGCCGCGCAGCTTCCCGGCGGCATGCACCTGGTCGACCAGGTGCGCCACGACCCGCAGAGCGCGCCGGTGACCGACAAGATGCGCGCGCTGCTGGCCATCGCGGCCGCCGTCCAGCAGGACGGCCGCAAGGTGACCACGCAACTGGTCGACGCGGCCCGGACGGAGGGCGCGACGGACGTCGAGATCCACGACACCGTGCTGATCGCGGCGGCCTTCTGCATGTACAACCGGTACGTCGACGGCCTGGGCACGCTCGCCCCGAACGAGCCCCAGCTCTACGAGGAGGCCGCGGAACGCATCATGGCCAACGGCTACCGGCGCTGACCGCCCGCCGGGGGCGCACCCCGGCTCCGGTGCCCAGGCGGCCGGGCCCGGACAGTACGCCGCAGGGCCGCGCCGGCGACGGCGCCGCGGGCCCGGGCGGCGCGCGGCGATCGCAGCCGCGGTGATTGCGACATCCCGACGGAAGACCGGGGGGCGGGGCGGCCGGCCCCGCGGCTTCCGCGGACGATCGCCGGCTCCCGCACGCGCTTCGTGCAGCGCGGTCACCGGTCCGATGCGTTACGTTCCGACGCCCGATGTTCCGACACCGTACGGTCGGCTCTCGTCCGGTCCGATGCCGTACGGCCCTTCGCCCGTGGATCGCGCGCGAGCAGCGCCGTCTCCTTCCGATAACCTCTGCCGATGACGGGAGGCCCGGCGAGGGCTCTCCGGTCCGTTCGACCGGATTCGCGCGCCCAGGTGCCGCGCGGGGAAGCGCCGGTTTCCGACCCGACTTGACCACCGGGGAGGTGCCGGAAAGTACATCGAGGTGCATCGAGGCGGCATGTCCACCACCCAACAAGGGCCCAGCGGGCCCACCATCGTCCAGGTCGCCCAGGCGGCCGGAGTCTCACGGCAGACCGTGTCCAACGCGCTCAACGCCCCTCACCGGCTGCGGCCGGGCACGCTGGCCCGTGTGATGGCGGCCATCGACGAACTGGGCTACGTACCGAATCTGATGGCCCGCTCGCTGCGCACGCGGTACACCCGGCAGATCGGCTATCTGCTGGACGGGGGCGGACGCGACCCTGACAGCGTTGTCCAGGACGAGTTCCTGCAGGCGCTGTGCGAGGCGGCCGAGGCCGAGGGGTATCTGCTGCTGCTGTTCAACTACCCGGCGGGGGACGTGGAAACGACCCGCTGGGCCGGCCTGCTGCGCACCGGCAGCGTGGACGGATTCGTGCTGCGGGCCCGGCCGGACGACCCGCGGCCGGACCTGCTCAGCCGCCGGCGGGCCCCCTTCGTGTCCTTCGGCCGGCCTCCGAGAGCGGGCGGCGCTTCCGGTGCGGAGGCGGGCAGCGGTACGGAAGAGGCGGGTACGGACGCGGCCGCCGGCCCGCTGTGGGTGGACGTGGACCTGTCCGCCGGGGCGGAGGCGGCCGTCGACCACCTGGTGGCCGCGGGGCACCGCCATATCGCCTTCCTGGGCCGGTCGCCCGGATCCGCGGAGCGCGACGAACCGCGGCTGGCCGGCTGGCGACGGGCGATGCGCAAGCACGGCCTGCCCGCCGACGCCTGCGACTGGGCGCCGAGCACGTGCCAGGACGGGGCGCGAGGCGCGCTGCGGCTGCTGAGCGCCCAGCCGGCCCCCACCGCCGTGGTCGCCGCCGACGACATGCTCGCCATGGGGTGCTACGCCGCCGCCGGCCGGCTCGGTCTGGCGGTGGGCCGCGAACTGGCGGTGATCGGGTTCGGCGACTCTCCGATCGCTTCCCGGGTGACGCCCACGCTCACCAGCGTCGGCCGCCCGCTCGCCCACATCGGGGAGGCGGTGATGCGGCTGCTGGCGACCACGCTCAGCGGCCGGGTCCCCGAGGAGCGAGGGGTGCTGCTGGCGCCGTCCGTGACGGTGCGCGAGAGCGGGTGAGCGGACGGGGCGCCGTACGGCTGCCGGCCCTGCCGTATCCGCCCGGGTACCGGCGAATTCGGCGGGAGCCGGTCGCGGGCGACGGGTGGGCTGCCCGCCCACCGACGGCAGGTGGAGCGGAGTTTCGACTCCGTTCCGCTGTCGCGCGGGCACGCGGGACGTATATTCGGTTGCTGTCTGAATCCGTTCGGCTCCTCGCACAGGAGATCCGGCCTGTGGCCGACATTTCTCGCACCGCTCCTCCCCCGCCGGGGCCCGGGATCGCCGCCGCTCGGGCGCGTCATCTGGCGTGGGTCCGGCGGTTCGGGCTGATCGGGGACGAGCGGCATGCGGCCCGGTACGCGCGCTGGCGCATCACCGAACTCGGCGCTCTCACCTATCCGGCCGCCTCGGGCGCCGACCTCGACGTGACGGTGGACACGCTGGGCTGGTTCACGCTGCTGGACGACCAGTACGACGGCACCAGGCGGTTCCGGGCCGGTGAACTGGCCGATCTGCGGGACGAGTTGATGGACCGCATGACCGGAAGGGCGACCGGTCCGAGCCGGGTTCCGCTGGTCCGGGCCTGGGCGGACCTGGGTCCCCGGATCCTGGCGGGCATGTCGCCGCGGTGGCAGGCACGCGCTGCCGCGTCCTGGCGCGAACTGCTCGACGCCTGCGTGGTGGAGGCGGATCTGACGGCGGAGGGGCCGCGCGCCGTCGAGACGTACCTGACCGTCCGCCGGGCGGCCGTGATGGGCGACTTCGCGTCGGTGCTGCTGGAGCGGGCGGCCCGTTGCGAACTGCCGGACCCGGTGTGGGAGGACCCGCACATCGCCCGGGTGCGCCTGTGCGTGGCCGATGTCGCGCTCCTGCTGAACGACCGCAACTCGCTGCCCAGGGAGCTGGCCCGCGGTGACGACGTCAACCTGGCGGTCGTCCTGCACAAGGTCCGCGGGCTCTCCGTCCCACAGGCGCTGGAGGAACTGCGGACCCGGGAACGGGACGCCGTCGCGCAACTCGCCGCCGAGCGGCAGGCGTTCCTCGACTCCCACCGGGCCCGTCCGACCGTACCGCCCGGTCCGGACGCGGTGACCCGCTTCCTCGCCGGGGCGCAGGACATGGTCACCGGACTGCGCGCCTGGTACGCGACGACCGGACGCTACGCCGGCCCGGAAACCGCTCTCGGCGCCGCCGGGGACGTCGCGGACATCCTCACTCCGCTCCCCCGCAGCGCCGCCGCCCCGGCCGACGGCGGCCGGGGACCGGCCCGAGCCCGACCACCGGAGCAGCCGTGGACGCCGCCATACCGCCCGGATTGACCAGCATGCCCGACCCGTACCCGCTGCTGGCCCGGTTACGGGCGGCCGGGGACGTCCACCCGCTGCCCGACGCCGCCACCCCCTCCTGGGTCGTCACCGGCCACGCGGCGGTCCGCGCCGCGCTGCGCGACGGCCGCCTGAGCAGCGATCCCGCCCGCGGCCCGGGCGGCACGCGGCCGGACCAGGACAACCACGTCTCCCGGGCGGCGTTCGCCCGCTCGATGTTCACCTCCGACCCGCCCGAGCACACCCGGCTGCGGCGGACCGTGACCCGGACCCCCACCTGGCAGCGCATCGCGGACCTGCGCCCGTACATCGAGCGGACGGCGGCCGGCCTGATCGGCGCCCTGCCGCTGTCCCCGGCCGCCGGGCCCGCCGACGCGGTCGAGGCCCTGGCCGCCCCGCTGACCGTGCTCACCATCTGCCGGCTGCTCGGCCTCCCGTCCCGGGACCACCACGACCTGCTGCGCTGGTCCCACGAGCTGATGACCGAACAGACCGACGCGGCCACGCGCGCCGCGAGCACCGCGGGCCGGCAGCGCCTCACCGGCTACCTCGCCGGCTTCGTGCGCGACCTGGCCGCCCGGCACCGCCCGGGGGCCGTCGCCCGCTCCTCCGGCGGTCTCGTCCACGACCTGGTGAACGCCCCGCCCGCCGAGCGGCTGACCGACCAGGAGATCCTCACCACCGCGATGCTGCTGCTGGTCGCCGGGCACGAGACCGGCACCGGCCTGACGTCCGCGGTCGTCCGCCACCTGCTGTGCGACCCGGACCGGGCGGCCGCCCTGCGCCGGCGGCCGCTGGCCGTGCCCGCCGCGGTCCAGGAGGTCCTGCGCTACGACGGCCCGGTCACGATGACGGTGCACCGTACCGCCCTCACCGATGTACGGATCGCGGAGCGCGTCGTCCCGGCCGGCCACCACGTCTTCCTCTGCCTCGCCGCCGCCAACCGCGACGAACGCGCCTTCCCCGACCCCGACACCCTTCTCCTCGACCGCCGCTCCAACCGCCACCTCGGCTTCGGCCACGGCGTGCACCGCTGCCCGGGCTCGTCCCTCGCCCTCCTGGAGACCCGCGTCCTCACCGAGCTGCTGCTCCGTACCGCCGACCTGTCGCTCGCCGTCCCGCCGGACGCTCTTCGCTGGCGCCGCGGCAAGGTGCGCTGCCTGGACCGGCTCCCGGTGGAGGTCCGGGCGCGGGGGTGAGGGCTGCGCTTCTACGGGGCTGCCGGGGGCTCGGTCCGGCCGCGTTCGTGGGCCGGCCGCCGGTGCCAGGCGTATTCACGTGGCGGACCCCGTGGCACGAGTGCCAGGCTGCGGCCATGGGTTCCCACCTGGACGGCGGCGGCCCGCATCGACGGTGACCGCGAACTCGCCGAGGCCGCCTGCCGGATCGTGTCCATCGTCCGCTGAGCTGAATTTCCCAGGTCGAGCCTGCACAGGAACGCCTGCGCCGACTCCGAAATCGGCTTTCGCGTCGGAGCGCCGCGGGCTACTGTCCGGGCAGGGAGTGATCCACGAGGAGCTGAGACATGGCCGGTCGTCCGAGCGCGCGTTGACGTCGTAGGCCGTCGTCGGCCTGTCATCGCGTGCCGCCCGTGATCCGTGGGCACAGCGAGCCTTCCCCCGCCTGAACCGTCGGTGCGTCCTGCCGGGCGCCGGGTGGCGGGCCTCGTTCTCGGCAATCCAAGGGATCCCCGTGTCGTACGACTCCTCCATTTCATCTGATACGTTCGGTTCCGGTCGATCCGTACCGGCCGGCTTGTGGCGGGACGCCGACTTCCGCAGGCTCTGCGCGGGCCAGACCGCCTCCCAACTCGGCGAGCACGCGAGCCTGGTGGTCCTGCCACTGATCGCCGTCCTGACGCTCAACACCGACGCCGGCCGGCTGGGCGTCCTCCGCGCGGTGGAGCAGGCGCCGATCCTGCTCCTTTCGCTCTTCGCCGGCGCGTGGGTGGACAGGTGGCGGACCCGCACGGTGATGGTGCTGGCGGATGCCGGCCGGGCCACGGCCCTGGGCGCGGCCGTCGTGGCCGGCGTTCTCGGCGTACTCGGCCTGCCGGCCCTGCTCGTGGTCGCCTTCGCCGTCGGGGCCCTGTCCGTGTTCTTCGACGTGGCGTATCAGGCGTCTCTGGTACGGCTGGTGAGACGCGATCAACTGCTGCGGGGCAACAGCGCGCTGGAGGGCAGCCGGTCCGCGGCTCAGATCGGCGGCCCCGCTCTCGGCGGCACGTTGGTGTCCCTGCTGTCGGCACCGATCGCCATCGCGTCCAGCGCGCTGTTCTTCGTACTGTCGTTCCTGTCGATCCGGCAGATCCGCCGGCCCGAAGCGATCCCTCAGCGCGCGGAGCGTCCCCGTCGGGTCCGGCGGCGGATCCAGGAAGGCCTCCGCTTTGTCGTCGGCGATCCCTTGCTGCGGGCCGTGGGCCTCGCCTCGGCCGCCTTCCAGTTCTCCTTGGCGACCATGATGACCGTCTATCTGCTCTTCCTGCCCCGGGTCCTGCACCTGCCGGGCACCGCCGTCGGGCTGGCGCTCGCGGCGACAGGGCCGGGCGCGCTCCTGGGCTCGCTGCTCGCCGGCCGCCTGCCGAACCGATTCGGTTACGGCGTGGTGCTCGTGACCTCGGCGGCTCTCGGTGACGGCGTGATGCTGTGTGTGCCCCCGCTCCACGGACCTGCCGCGGTGACGGTCCCCGTGCTCGTGGCGGTCAACTTCGTGTTCGGCGCCATCGGCCAACTGGTCGACGTCACGGTCATGGCCGTCCGGCAGGCCGTCACCCCGGACGACATGCAAGGCCGCGCGGCGGCGACGATCACGTTCGTCGGGATGGGCCTGACCCCGATCGGCTCCCTGCTCGGCGGCTTTCTCGCGCAGCGGTGGGGGCTGCGCACCGGCCTCCTGGTGACGGCCGCCGGCATGCTGCTGTCCCCCGCCGTGATGGCGCTGTCCCCGCTCGCCCGCCTGGGACGTACGTTGCCGGCACCAGCGGTCGGCTCCCTGTGCGGCTCGCACCGCTGGGAGGGTGAATGAAGGGGTGGCCGGTCCCGTTGCCCGTGCGTCGCGTGCGGACAAATCGGGGGCCTGCCCCTACTGTCTGTCGCGCGGCAGGCTGGGCGACCCCGGTCGTCGGCCCCCGTCAAGGCCTCGTCGGCCCCCACGGCACACCGAAGGGTGGACCACCGTCATGTGTCCCGCCGCGCACCCAGAAACCGCGTCCGCAGCGGTCGGCAACCCGCGCCCGTTCCGGTTCGGCGTCAGTCTGTTCTCCACCGGCTCGCGGACGGCTTGGCAGAGCAGGGCCCGGCAGGCAGAGGACCTCGGCTACGACGTCCTGCTGGTCCCGGACCACTTCGGGATGCCGGCCCCCTTCCCCGCTTTGATGTCGGCCGCCGAGGCCGTCTCGATCCGGGTGGGCACCCTGGTCCTCAACGCCGGCCTCCACAATCCCGCGCTGCTCGCCAGGGATGCCGCCGAGGTGCACCGCCTCACCGAAGGCCGCCTGGAAGTGGGACTCGGCGCGGGCTACCAGCCGGCGGACTACGAAGCGGCCGGGCTGCCGTATCCGAGCGCCGCCCAACGCGTCGAGCACCTGGCGCGCACCATGCGGGCGCTGCGCGAACCGGTCTCACCGGACGACCAGTCGCCCGGTGCCGCGCGAACCCAGGGTCCGCCGCTGCTGCTCGCCGGCAGCGGGGAAAGGATGCTGCGCCTCGCGGGACGAGAGGCCGACATCGTCGGTTTCCCCCTTGAGGCCGGCGTCGACGGAGGCGCAGCGCCCGCACAGGCCCTCGCCCGCCGGGTCGCCGTCGTACGGGAGGCCGCCGCCGACCGGGCCGACCCTCCGGAGCTCAATCTCCTCGTCGCCCTCGTGGCACTGGCGCCCGCCCAGCCCGACCCGTCGCCCCTGCGTCCCCTGCTCCCCGGCCTGACCGACGAGCAAATCCTGGCGCAGCCCTGCGTGCTCTCCGGCTCGGCCCGGGAGATCGCAGACGAGCTCTTGCGCCTCCGCGAATCGCTCGGGATCACGTATTTCTCCGTCGTCGAGCCCAGCATGGCGGCATTCGCCGAAGTGATCGCCCTGCTGCGCTGAGCGGGACGGTCCCGGCGTGTCCGCCGGCCCAGCGGCCGGCCATCGGCGGGGCTTGAGGAACATCGGAGGCGACGCTTGTGGGAAGCTCATGCGGTCACTTCCGTGTGCTGCTGATGGGAGGCGGTCCTGAGGAACTTCCGGCTCGGGCCGCCATTTCGTGAACCTCGTACGGAGCGGCCGGGGCGCTGCACGTTGGCGCCGATCGGCTGTGGTCGGTAGACGATCGCCATGACGTACTACCGCGACCTGACTCCGTACACGTACGGCAGCGACGACTGGGACCTGGCGGGCCGCTGGCAGGGCATCCCGCTGCTGACCGTGGGGTGGCTCAGCCGCGGCAGGCGCTACGCAAAAGGAGCGCCGCCTGCGGGGCTGGCAGAGGCGCTGAAGCGAATGGCCCGGACGCATCGGGCCGCGCAGACGCGGGGGCGCCATGTCTGCCCTTGGTGTTCCTTGCGGCTGTTCGGACCCCGTGGAGACATCCCATGGGGCAGCGCAGAGATACGCGTCATGGGCGACGACCTCGCCTACGTGGCTCCTGAGCTGGTTGCGCATTATGTCGAAGCCCACCGGTACTTGCCGCCGGCAGACTTCGTGAACGCTGTGCTGTCGTCAGGTACTTTCTCCTGATCGCGGGACTCAACGACGACCGGCTGATGTGCGCCGGGCCGGCGCCGCCGGAGGCGACTTGCCCCGCGGCCGCCCGCTCCCGTGGGCAGCGCAGGGCTCTTACGGCTCGCTCGGGTTGGGCACACCGAATATCCACAGCTCGCGGGTCAGGAGCCGCCTGAGCGTTGTGGAACGCCAAGCGTCTGAACGACGACGTCCCCGTTGAACGCACCCGTGGCGAGCAGCACCGTCCCGTCCGCGCGGGTCACGCAAGAGGCAGCCTGGCCTCTCCAGGAGTGACCGGTGGGTTCGCCGGTGACCGCGTGCCGCTGGCGCACGACCTCGTCCGCGCCGAAGGTGAACAGCATCGGCTCGCCGGCAAGATGGACCGCCGAGGCCAGGACTGTGTACTCGCCCATTTCAACGGGGTGCCCGATCGGCTCCCCGCTCTCGGCGTCCCACCGGTACAGGATGTCCTCGTTGTCGGAGGCCGCGATCAGTGTCCTCCCTCCGGCCAGAGGGAGCATCACGACCTCGATGACCCAACCGGAGGCTTCGAGCGGCATGCCCAGGGCCTGGCCGGTGGCGGCGTCCCACCGGCGGACGCACCCGTCATCGCCCCCCGACGCGATCATCACCGTATGGCCGGGCAGCTCCTGTACGGCAACACATTTGACGCTGGTCCCGTGCCCGACAAGCGGCTTCCCCAGGGCGATGCCGGTTTCCGCGTCCCAGCGGTGGATCTCTCCGCCGTTACCCGCTCCTACCAGTACCGCCCTGCCGTCGAGCAGACGGGCCGAGGCGAGACCCCACACCGTCTCGTCGCGCGGCTCGCATCCGGGAAGCACCTGCCCGGTGAGCCCGTCCCACCGGGCAACACCCCTCTCGCCCGCAGCCGCGACCACCCACCGTCCGTCGGCCAGCCGCACCGCGGCCAGAGCGTTCCCGCCCCCCAGCGCATCCGACGAACGCCACAGCAGCGCGCCGGTATCCGTATCCCAGCGGCACACGCCGTCCCGGCCGTTGCTGTTCGAAACCAGCAGGACCTGACCCGCTGGGTCGGCTGCCAAGAGCACTGGCCCAGCCGCGCCCTCGTGCGCACCGGCGATCCGGACGCTGTCCCCGCTCATCGCCGGCAAGGCATCCCCTCGGTTCCCTCCGCACCCACGGGACGAGGCTCAGCCGCGCACTTGTGCAGCGCCTGAAGAGCCACGCCTGTCCTCGACATGGACGACTCGCAGTTCGGTGCCGTCCAGGTGGCGCTTGGAGCGTCCGAACAGCCCGACGGCGAAATCCTCTTGGCCGCCGGGCTCGTCGGGCGCGACATACGTGAGGACGTCCTGGTGGTCACCGGTGACCACCCACCCGTCGGCGTCCTTGACGTCGATCACCCCGAAGTCGGCCGCCGGAGAACCTGCGTGAACGGGACCGAACGTCCCGAGGATTCCGGTGGCCTGCTCCGCAAGGTCGCCTTCGGGAGCGGTCAGCACCACACAGGTGCCATGTTCGAACAGCACCCACGACAGATCGGGGTCAGTGAGAAGGCGCTGCCAGACGTCGACGAGCATCTCGGTTTTCACGGCGATCATCATGCCGCAGGGCACCGACATACGGTCACGACCACCGGACGTCGTCCACGCATACGCACCACCTCAACCCGCGAGCCCACCGGCCTCAAGCCCCTCAGCCCCCACCAGGCCACCCCGCGTCCCACCGGCTGGGCCGCCACCGGCGAACCCCCCGCAGATCTCCTTGCGCCGTACATCTTGACGTCGCCCGTCGCGCCAAGAAAGATCGGGCTCGCCGCAGTTTGACAACGTTGTCCAGCAAGCGTGAAGGAGAATCCTCGTGTCCCAAGACTCGGGTGGACTGGGCAGACGGCGATTCACTCAGCTCGCCGCATTGACCGCGCTGGCGGTGACCGGTTCGGTGACCGTGGGGGCCGCTTCAGGGAGCGCGGCTCCGGCGGATGCCGGGCCGGCCATGGGGGCCGGGGCCGCGGGGCCGCCGGACGAGGTGGCCGCGGCGTATTACCAGGCGCTGCTGACGCACACCCGGTGGGCCGAGACGCAGTGGGACGCGAAGGCCGGGCGCTACACGGCGACGGACTACAATTTCGCGGTCGTGCTGGGCAACGCCGTGCTGCTGACCCGCGGTACGTACGACGCGGACCGCGCCGGGGTGGACTTCGAGACGCTGCGCTCGCACACCCTGGTCTCGATCCAGCACTTCGCCGCGTCCAACCGGCTGACGGGCGGCACCGAATGGGGCCGGACCCTGTTCTTCGACACCACCTTCCAGCTCTACTTCGTGCTGGCCGCGCGGCTGCTGTGGGACCAGTTGGACTCGGTGACGCAGGGGCACGTCGACACGATCGTGCGGGAACAAGCCGCGTACACCACCTCGTTGGGCACGGCCGCCGACCCGGCGTCGAGCCCCTGGACCACCAACGGCCTGCACGGCGGCTTCGTCGGCGACACCAAACTGGAGGAGATGGGGGTCTACGCCCAATCGCTGGCCCCGGGCCTGGCCTGGGCGGCGGACGACCCGCGCTACGCCGACTGGATCAGGGCGTACGGCGTGTGGAGCCGCAACGAGACGGGGCTGCCGGCGGCCGACCTGGCCAACCCGGCGCTGGTCGACGGTGTCCCGGTGAGCGCCAACACCGCGCAGAACCTGTACGACACCTTCATCGTGGAGAACCACGGGTCGTTCGGGCCGCACTACCAGGAGGAGTTGTGGCGCACCTCGGGCCGCAACTCCGTGCACTTCATCACCGCGGGCCGGCCGCTGCCGGAGGTGCTCACCGCGCAGCCGAACGCGCGGCAGTTGTGGCACACCCTGCTGCTGATGATGAGCGATTCGGGCGAGCCGCTGATGCCGATGGTCGCGGACCGCGAGCACCTGTACGGGCGGGACGTGATCCCGTTGGCGTTCCTCGCCCAGGTGGCGGGCGACCGCTCGGCGGCGTGGGCGGAGGCGGCGATGGCCACGCGCCTGGCGCCGTACCAGGCGTACCCGCCGCTGTACCGGCTGGCGAAGTTCTCCGGTGAGCCGAAGTACGAGCCCGAGGCGCGGGCCGAGGTCGCCATCAGTTACCTGCTGCACGAGTGGCGGGCGGCCAACGGCGGCACCGTGACGCCGCTGTCGGACCAGCAGATGCTCGAACAGGCCGCCGGGGCCAAGGACTTCGGCTCCGGCCCGGGCCTGGTCGCGCACCGCACCGCGGCGGCCTGGGCGGCGGCGGTCAGCAAGCCCGGCTTCGTGAAGTTCGCCTGGCAACCGGCGCACGACGACTGGCTGTTCACCGTCAGCGCCGCCACCCCGATGTTCCTGCCCGGCAGCGGCGGCAAGGTGCTGGGCCGTTCGGTGCGCACGTACTGGGAGATCCGCGACGGCATCGAGGCGACCGCGACGCTGCTGGCGCTGGACTCCGGGTTCGCCGGGTTCACCACGCTGCCCGGCGGCGAGGTGGTGTACGCGACGACCGGCACGGGCGCGGGCGAAGGCGCCCTCACCGTGCAGAACCTGACCATGCCCGGCCTGGCGGGCCTGGACGGCAGCCGTACCTACACCGCGGCCGAGGGCAGTGCCGATGTGAAGGCCCAGGACAACGGTGGCACGGGCCCCGGCGCCGGGCCACGTGTCGACACCCTGACGCTGCCGCAGTCCACGTTTCGGTACGTGCGCATGCTCGGGATCACCGGCCATCCGCAGTACGGCTATTCGCTGTACGCCTTCGAGGTACGGGAGGGCGCGGACGGCGCCGACCTCGCGCAGGGTGCGGCGGTGACCGCTTCCTCGGCGGACACCGGGAAGGGCGCGGCGCTGGCGGTGGACGGCAACTCCACGACGCGGTGGGCGGTTTCGGTCGCCCAGCGGACCCGGCCGGACAGCTGGCTGGCCGTCGACCTGGGCCAGCCGCGTGCCTTCGACCGGGTCACGCTGCGCTGGGAGGTCGCGGCCGGCCGGGCGTACCGGATCCAGGGCTCGGCGGACGGCACGACGTGGACGGACCTGGTCCGTTTCCCGACCGCGGACCTGTCCAGCCGCGGCGGCTGGCTGTCGGTCGACGGCCGGGCCGGCCTGGTGGTACGCGGCGCGGCCAACCCGCTGTCGGTGTACGGCGATCTGGTGGTGCTCTCGGACGGCGCCGCCGAACCGCTACTGGCCGAGGGCTACCCGGACGGCGACCCGGCCACGGTACGCGCCGCCGCCGCGCGTCCGGCGCCGCAGGCCCAGCACCCCGCGGTACGCACCAGCACCGCGGGCGGTCACCTGAGCCTGTTCAACCTCTCCGGCGCGCCGGTCACGACGACGGTGTCCGTCCCCCAGGACCCTTCCGCCGTCACGCTGTTCGCCGGCACCCAGGTGGTGACCGCGGACGGCACCGATTACTCGGCCGTGCTGGACGCCGCCGCGGCGACGATCGCACCCGCCCGCTTCAGCGTGCGCTCCCGTCGCGGCGGGTCCGTCCCCGTGGGGCTGCGGGCCGAGGTGGTGGACGCCGCGACCGTACGGTTCACCGGGGCCCGCGCCCATCTGGAGCTCACCACGCCGGCGGGGGCCCGCGTCCGCGCCGAGGTCCGCCCGGACCGTACGAGCGAGGTGACCGTGCCCGGCGGCACACCGTACCCGCTGGCGGACGCGGCGCTGGGCCGCGACACCTTCCCCACCGGCCCGCTGCCGGCCGGGATGTCGGACCCGGCCGCGGCGGTCGACGGGGACCCGGCGACCTCGTGGCGGCCCGGACCTGACGGCCGCATGGTGGTCGACCTCGGCTCGGCGATCCCGGTCCAAGAGGTCCGGGCGGTCTGGACCGGGGCCGGAGTGCCCGCGGCGACAGCCGAGTTCAGCACGGACGGCCTCACGTACGCCCCCGCCGGCGCGCTGCGGCACCAGGGCCGTACGTCCTCGCTCGCCGTGACCGCCACCGCCCGCTACGTGGCACTCGCGGTCACCGGCTGGACCGAGGAGAACGCCGGCCTGATACAGCTGGAGGTCGTGCCGGCGCAGTAGGGAACCGCGCCCCCACCCGGGGGCCGGCCGCCCGGACCCGTCCACCCGGTCCGGGCGGCCGGCCCGCTCCCCCGCCGTCGGCTCCACTCAGCGCACCAGGGGCGAGGCGCCCGACACAAAGGCCTCGATCGCCTCGCGAGCCTCCGCGTCGCGCGCCTCCCAGTCGGCCTGGTCCCGCGCGTTCGACAGGTCCCAAGTGCTCCGGTACGCGTTTTCGGCCGCGCGGACCACGCCCTCGTCGTCGGTGAGGAGCTTGACCCGGTAGAGCGCCTGCCGGGCCAGGGTACGCAGCCGGTGCGCCTCGTCGCGTACGACGACGAAACCCGGCCCGTCCGCATCCTCCTGCCCTCGGTACCAGCGCGCCGCCTGCCCGTGGCGGTAGTCCTCTGCCGCCGCGGCGAACGCGCCGAAGCCGGCGATGCGTTCCTGCCGCAGCGCCTCGGACCGGGCGAACCCCTCGGCACGCGCGGAGGCGGCGCGCTGGAAGACGTAGGTGATCACGGACCCCAGCAGGGTGCCCGCGACAGCGACGACACTGGTCCAGATGGCTTCCACCGGGCCAGCCGATCACAACGGGGAGGCGGGGCGGGGCCGTTCGGGACGATCGGGGCGCCCGAGCCGTGCAGGACCACGTCGCCGCGGTCGGCGACGTGGCACAGGAACTGCCATTTCGGGGCGTCGAGCCGGTAGTCGACGGGCCGGTCGGGGCTGCGGTCCAGCGCGGCGTCCAGCAGCCGGTCGAAGGAAGCCGCTGTCCGCCGGTCCGGGCGGAAGTCCGGTCGCGGCAGCCAGTACGCGGGAAGCTCCACCTTCGTCACTTCAGCGAGGGCGGGCCGGAGGGATCCTGCTTCGGATGGGCCGGCCGCCGCGCTCCCCGGATCGCGGCGGCACGGCCAGGGAGCGCCGCTACGGCGTCAGCCGGCAACCGCGTCGATCGGCGACCGCGTCAGTTGGCGGCGGTGAAGCGGGCGCGGCGGAAGGCCGGCTTCTCGATCTCGTCGAGGAGGGCGACCGCGAAGTCCTCGGCGGAGATCGAGTCGCCGACCGGGGAGTCGGTGCCGATCTTGAAGGAGCCGGTGCGCTCGCCGGGCTCGATCAGGGGCGCCGGGGAGAAGAACGTCCAGTCGACGCCCTCGCCCAGACCGCGCAGGTATTCCAGGCCCTCGGCGACGACCTGGGCCTCGGGGAGGTAGATCTCGGGGAAGTCGGGCTGGTCGACGATCCGCTTGCCGTCCACCAGCAGGGAGCCGGCGCCGCCGATCACGAGCAGCCGCGAGCCGCTGAGGGTGTCCACCAGGGTGCGCAGTGTGGTGAGGTACTCCCGCACGTCCCCGCCGGTACGGCTCGGCCCGATGGCCGAGACGACGACGTCGGCCTCACCGGCGATGCCGGCGGCCACCTCGGCGTTCCCCGCGTCGCCGCGCACCGCCCGCACCGCGTCCGGCAGGTCGCCGCCGGTGCGGGTGATACCGATGACCTCGTGTCCGCGCGACAGGGCCTCGGCCACCACCCGGCTGCCGATCATGCCCGTCGCTCCGTAGACCGCGATCCTCATGGTGTCGCTCCTTCGTCCTCGATCCGGTGCCGCCGGCCGTCCGCCGCAGGTGACCGCCCGTGGCCTCAGTATCGCTTCGGTCCTGGTCACCGGCCTGTCAGCCGGCACGTGCCGACAGTAACCAATGGATACTGAGTACTTCAACGTGCTATAAGTACCTCATGGTTACTATTGCGGCTCCACGTCTGATCGACCGGCTGCGGTCGCAGCGGACCCAGGCGCCCGAGGGGGACCTGTTCGACCCGGACTGCCCGACCCGGCTCGTGCTCGACCGCATCGGCGACAAGTGGACCGCGCTCGTCGTCCTGCTGCTGAGCGACGGCCCGATGCGGTTCTCCGAACTGCGCGGGCAGCTCGGCAGGATAGCCCCGAAGGTGCTGACCCAGACGCTGCGCCGGATGGAGCGGGACGGCCTGCTCACCCGCGAGGTCTTCGCGGAGGTGCCGCCCCGGGTGCAGTACACCCTCACCGACCTCGGCCACTCCCTCAGCGGACCGCTCGCCGCCATCGGCGACTGGGCCGAGGCCAACGTCGGCCGGATCACGGCCGCGCAGACCGCCTACGACGCCGTGCCGGGCAACTGACCGCCGCCTTTCGCCGGAGGCGCCGCGGCAGGTCAGGCCCCTGATGTGCCACGGGCTACAGGGGACGCGGCAGGGCGGACGAGCAGGCCCCGCAGCGCGGACAGCGCGAGCGTACGGGCGTGCTCCTCGGTGAGCGGGTAGTGGCCGGTCAGGCGGCGGAAGATCAGCGGGCCGAAGAGGATGTCGATGGCGTCGTCGACCGGGACGGCCGGGTCGGCCGCGCCGGACGCCACGGCGCGCTGCCACAAGCCGGTGATGGCCGTGCGGCGGCCGGCCAGGAAGTACGCCCGGAAGTACGCGGCGCCCGCCGAGTCGTCCACGCAGGCCGCGACCAGCTGGGCGAACACCTGCCCGCGCTCGCCGGCGTAGAAGGCGCTGACGCGTACGACCTGCTCGGTGAGGTCGTCCACGGCCGATCCGGTGTCCGGCAGCGGAAGTTCCTCGGCCATCATGCGTCCGAACGCCTTGGCCGCCACCGCCGTCCGTGACGGCCAGTGCTTGTAGATGGTGGCCTTGCTGACCCCGGAGCGGGCCGCGATGGCGTCCACCGTCGCGGCCGGCAGCCCGCCCTCGGTCAGCAGTTCCTGGGTCGCCAGCAGTACGGCTTCATGGACGCGCTGGCTGCGCGGCCCGGTGGGGTGCGCGACGATGCCCAGGCTCGCCGGCTCGGCCCGCGGGTCGGCATCGGTTCTGCGCTGTGGCATCGTCGCGCTCCTCTCCCGGCGGCAGTGCGCGCCGCGCGGTGACGATCAGGTGTACGGCGGTCGGCGCCGCGGAGTCTCAGACGGCCGCGGCGAGGGTCTTGAACGCGTCGTCGTCGAGCTCGATCCCGGCGGCCCCGATGTTGTCCTCCAGGTGCGCCACGCTGGACGTGCCCGGGATCGGCAGCATGACCGGGGAGCGCTTGAGCAGCCAGGCCAGCGCGAGCTGGGAGGCGGAGGCGCCGTACTGCTCGGACAGCGTCGCCAGCGGGCCCTCCGGGCCGGCGAGCTCGCCGGTGGCCAGCGGGAACCAGGGGATGAAGCCGATGCCCTGCTCGGCCGAGTAGTCCAGCAGGGCCTCGGCGGACCGGTTGGCCAGGTTGTAGAGGTTCTGCACGGTGGCGATCGGGGTGACCGCGGCGGCCGCCTTGGTCTGCTCGACGGTGACCTCGCTCAGCCCGATGTAGCGGATCTTGCCCTCCTCCTGCAGCTTCTTCAGCTCGCCGACCTGGTCCTCCAGGGGCACGGCCGGGTCGATCCGGTGCAGCTGGAACAGGTCTATGCGCTCCACGCCGAGGTGGCGCAGGCTCAGCTCGGCCTGCTGGCGCAGGTACTCCGGCCGGCCGATCGGGGTCCAGATGCCGGGCCCCTGCCGGCTCAGCCCGGCCTTGGTGGCGATGACCAGGTCATCGGCGTACGGGTGCAGGGCCTTCTTGATCAGCAGCTCGGCGGTGAACGGGCCGTACGAGTCGGCGGTGTCGATGAAGTTCACGCCCAGCTCGACGGCCCGCCGCAGGACACGCACCGCCTCGTCGGGGTCCTTGGGGTCGCCCCACACGCCGGGGCCGGTGAGCTGCATCGAGCCGAACCCGAGGCGGGTCAGGGTCAGGTCCCCCAGAGCGAAGGTGCCGCTCGCGCGGGCGGGGGTTTCGGTCATGGCCGACTCCTCAGAATTAGAACGAGTCCTCAGAACTGAACTGTACGTTCAGTCTACTGGGCGCGGCAAAGAGGGCTCTGACCTGGTCTTTTACGGGCTTGTGGTGAATCGTGCTCCGGCCTCCCGGCCGGGCGAACCGCGACGGATCAGAGCGACCCGGGCTGAGGAGAACTGCGGGCGGGCTGTACCGCCCGAGATTGCGTGGCCGCCCAGGTGGCGAGGAGTTTGAGCCGGTCCTCGGATGCGGTGCCGGGTTCGGCGGTGTAGATGATCATGTCGTGCACGGCACGGCCCGACAGGGGCAGGTCGAGGGACTGGAAGGTCAGCTCCAGGGGGCCGACGTCGGGGTGCTGGAGCCGTTTGACGCCGTCGTGGCGCATCAGGACGTCGTGCGCGGCCCATTGGGTGCGAAACTCCGGGCTGAGGGTGGACAGCTCGCCGACGAGTTCACGCAGTGCCCGGTCGCGGGGCTCGCGCCCGACCTCGGCGCGCAGCAGGGCGGCGGTGGCGGCACCGGCGGCGTCCCAGTCGACGAAGAAGTCGTGTGCGCCGAGGTCGAGGAAGATATAGCGGGCGAGGTTGGGGCGGCCGCGCTTGTCGACGGTGGCGCTGTCGAACATCGGCGCGAACAGGGCTCGGGCCAGGGCGTTGCCGGCGACGATGTCCGTGCGGCCGTTGCGTACGAACGCCGAGGACATCGTCATGGAGTCGAGCAGCCACTGGACCCGGGGCGGGACCTCGACGTCCCTGCGACGCGACGGCGTGCGACCCGCGTGCCGCGATGACCGGGCCAGGTCGAACAGGTAGGTGCGTTCGTCGTCGTCCAGTCGCAGGGCACGAGCGACCGCGTCAAGGACGTCTTCGGACACGCCGCCGATGTGCCCCTTCTCCAGCCGCGTGTACCACTCCGTGCTCACGCCGGCAAGGACGGCGACCTCCTCGCGCCGCAGCCCGGCGACCCGGCGGCGGGTGCTGGTCGGCAGTCCGGCCTGTGCCGGGGTGATTTTGGCGCGTCGGCTGGCAAGGAAGTCCCGGATTTCGCCGCGGTTTCCGGGCTGTTGGTCCATGTCATTCATGGTAGCCGCTGGTCACGGCGCAAGGGGGGTTGAGGTTATACCCCCATAGACGCGACCTTCTCCGGTGGCGGCGATCGCGGTCTGCTGGGATGCGAAACGTTCCGACACGATCCCAAGAACGAACAGCAGAGGTAAGACATGACGAGCAAGGCGCTGACTGTGCCGGCGGTGGCGTTGGGCACATGGGCCTGGGGAGACAGCGGCGAGGCAGGCGACGGCTACTTCGGCAGTCAGCTGAGCGAGTCCGGCCTGCGAGAGGTCGTCGAGAAGGCGCAGTCGAACGGGTTCACCTTGTGGGACACCGCCGTGGCGTACGGCATGGGCCGCTCGGAGACTGTCCTCGCCCAGGCACTGACGGGCTATCACCGCAGCGAGTACCAGCTGTCGACGAAGTTCACCCCGCAGCTCGCGGGCGACGGCGACGATCCGGTCGCGGACATGCTGGAGCAGAGCCTCGACCGAATGAATACGGACTATGTGGATCTCTTCTGGATCCACAATCCTGCCGACGTGGCACGATGGACGCCGCCTCTGATCCCGCTGCTCAAGAGCGGCAAAATCAAGCATGTCGGCGTCTCGAACCACAACATGGAGGAGATCGCCCTTGCCGATCAGATCCTCGGCGAGGCCGGCTTCCGCGTGGAGGCGGTCCAGAACCACTACAGCCTCCTGTACCGGAGCTCTCAGCGCGCGGGCATCCTCGACCACTGCCGCGAGCACGACGTGCGGTTCTTCTCCTACATGGTCCTCGAGCAAGGAGCGCTGACCGGCAGGTACAGCCCGGCGAATCCGTTGCCGGAGGGGAGCAGCCGGGCGGGCGCGTACAACGGCATCCTGCCCCAGTTGCAGGCGCTGACGGACCGGATGGGGGTGATCGGCAAGGACCGAGGCGCGTCCGCCGCCGATGTCGCCACCGCCTGGGCCATCGCCAAGGGGACCACCCCGATCATCGGGGTCACGAAGGCGGGTTACATCGACGGGCTGGTCCGAGCTCGCGGCATCGAGCTCGCCGACGAGGAGATCGCGGAGCTGGAGGCGCTGGCGGATGCCGCGGACGTCGACACGCGCGGCTGGTGGGAGCACGAAATGTAGAGTTGCCGGCCGGCAGGTGAAGGTTCACCCTCCCCGAAAAGTCCACCATTAAATGTTGGCCGCGCACTCCAGCCCGCATTCTCGCCTGCAGACCGATCCCAGGCGCGGCTGTATCAAGAATGGTCATGACCGACTCCCCCGCGAGTCGCAGATCCCAAAACTCCAGGGAATGAGCGCGCGCCTCGAATTCGACTGAATCACTTCACACGCTCCGCGCCCTTTGATGCAGGGCGCGGAGCGTGCAGTCCCATTCGCACTTTTCTCCATCGACCACCGCCCTCGGCACTTGGGACGCGCACAGCTCGTCGCCGCCCGGTTCGACTGGATTCATCCTTCTTCGAAACGCCGCCCGCTGCTAGCGTCGGGACGAACCGGGGCAGGGAGCAGGCGATGGCAGCAGCCGAGGTGACCGATCTGGTGGCGATGGGCGAGGACTTCGTCCGAGATCCGTATCCGGTGTACGCGGCGCTGCGGGAGCGCGGCCCGGTGCACAAGGTGCGGATTCCGGAGGGTGCGGAGGCGTGGCTTGTCGTAGGGTACGAGGCCGGGCGGGCCGCGCTCACGGATCCACGGTTGTCCAAACTGTGGAAGAACGCCTCTCCCTCCTTCCCGATCGCCAGCCCGTCCGCGGGGCCGCACATGCTCAACTCCGACCCTCCGGACCACGAACGGCTGCGCAAACTGGTCGTCCGCGAATTCACTCCGCGCCGGATCGAACAGCTCGCGCCGCGCGTGCGGCAGATCACCGACCAGTTGCTGGACGCGATGGTGGCGCTGCCGGAAGGGCGGGCCGACCTGGTCGAGGCGCTCTCGTTCCCGCTGCCGATCTCGGTGATCTGCGAGCTGCTGGGCGTGCCGATGCTGGACAGGGCCGCGTTCCATGCCTGGACCGGCACGATCCTCACCGACCCCGACCCGGGAGCGCGGCTGGCGGCGACGCGTGAAGTGGCCGCTTATCTCGCCGAGTTACTGGAGCACAAGCGCCTGGCTCCCGGCCAGGATCTGATGAGCGCCCTGATCCGCACCACCGACGAGGACGGCGCCCGGCTGTCCGCGGACGAGTTGCGGGGCACCGCCTGGCTGCTGCTGGTCGCGGGGCACGAGACCACGGTGAATCTGATCTCCAACGGCGTACTGGCCCTGCTGACCCATCCCCGCCAACTCGCGGCACTCCGCGAGGACATGACGCTCATGGACAACGCCGTCGAGGAGATGCTGCGCTACGACGGGCCGGTCGAGACGCCCACCTTCCGGTTCACCACCGAGCCGGTCCGGATCGGCACTACGGTCATCCCCAGCGGTGAGCTGGTCCTCGTGGCCCTGGCGGACGCGGACCGCGACCCCGCACGCTTCCCCGACCCCGGCCGCTTCGACGTCCGGCGACCCGCCAACGGCCATATCGCCTTCGGCCACGGCATCCACTACTGCCTCGGCGCGCCGCTCGCCCGCCTGGAGGCCCGTATCGCGATCCGCGCCCTCCTGGAACGCTGCCCCGACCTCGCCCTCGACGCCCACCCGGCCGCCCTGACCTGGCGTCACGGCATGCTCATCCGCGGCCCGCACAAGCTGCCGGTCCGGTGGACGACGTCGGACTGAGCACGCCACGCGCCCGCGCCAGGGGCGTCAAGTGGTCGTCATCGCATCGCTTCGGCTCCGGTCAGCGCAGGCGGGTGGCCGCGATCCCGCCGTCCACGTCGAGCGTTGCCCCGTGGATGAACGGCGCCTCGTCGGAGGCGAGGAAGCGGACCGCGTACGCGATGTCGATGGGGCGTACGGGAGAGCCCGCGGGAGTGCCCTTCGTCATCTCGGCAAGCTGATCCGCGAACGCCGCATTGCCCCGGGTGGCAGTCGCTCCCGGTGCGACCGTGTTCACGCGGACACCGCGCGTACCGTACTCCGCTGCCCAGGCCCGGGTCAGCTGCTCCACAGCCGCCTTGGTCGCCGGGTACAGAGCCTTGTAGGGGACGCCCACCCTGGCCATCCACGAGCCGATGTTCACGATGACACCGGATCCGCGCTCGGCCATACGCGGCGCGAGGCCGGCGACGAGGACGTGCGGGGCACGGATGTTGGTCGCCCAGAGCGCCTGCATCTCGTCATCGGTGACCGTCTCGGTGAGCGTGCCCGGATACACGCCCGCGTTGTTGACGAGGATGTCGACGGTTCCGCCGAGTGCGTCCTCGGCCCGCTGAGCGAAAGCACGGATGCCGGCCGGTTCGGCGCCGAGGTCCGCGGTGAGCGCGTGCGCCCGCCCGCCGGCCTTGACGATCGCGTCCACTACGCCTTGCACTCGGCCGGCGTCCCGTCCGCTGACGACGACCTCGGCACCCGAAGCGGCAAGGACCCGGGCGACCGCCTCACCGATTCCGGCCGACGACCCGGTGACCAGCGCGGTACGTCCGGCAAGCACGGTGTCGGGGGTGAGAGAGGCCAGGAGCTCTTCATTCGTTCGCATGCCTCGATCCTCGTGCCGCGGGCCGCCCTGCGGCTTGCCCGGCACGATCAACCCCTTGCCAGATCCTGTCCCACGGTGCGACCAGCGGGGATGAGGTTGGATGACGGTATGGAACAGGCGACTGCACAGAGCCTCGACCGAGCGGCCGAGGTCGTGTCGCGGCGTGCGCGGGACCGGGCGCCGGCGGAGGCGCTCGGGCTGCGACTCAGCCACGTCACCGCCCCGACCGAAGTCGGGTACCAGCGCTACACCCCCTCCCTGTCCGTCGTTCTCGCGGGACGCAAGCGCTCGATCGTCGGCGACGACGACCAGGTCTGGGGCCGTGACCGGTTCATCATCACGCCGGTCGACATCCCTGTCGTCGCGGGTGTCGTCGAAACGGACCCGCAGCGCGGCTTCCTGGCTGCCATATGGCAGCTCGCTCCGACCCTCGTCGCCGAGGTCGCCGCCGCAATGCCGCGCAACGACCGGCCGTTCTCGGAGATCGACCGGCTCGGCACCTGGTCACCCGCCCTGGCCGACGCATTCGCCCGCCTGATCGGCCTGCTCGACGAGCCCGAGCACATCCCCTTTCTCGGCCCCCTGATCGCACGGGAGATCGTGCTGCGCCTCCTGCAGACCGATCAAGCACCCCGCGTCCTTGCCGCGGTCGACGAGGGCGACCCCGTCGTGCCGCGCGCCGTGGGCCTTCTCACCGACCGGATGGCTGAGCCGTGGTCGATGAGTGCGCTTGCCGCCGAGGTCCGCACCAGCCAGCCGACGCTGTTCAGACGCTTCAAGGAAGCGACTTCCATGACGCCCATGCAGTACCTCAAGCGTCTTCGCCTCGGCGAGGCCCGTCACCGTATGGTCGTCCTCGGGGAGTCCGCAGCGCAGGCCGCCTCCGCGGTCGGCTACCGAAGCGCCCCTCACTTCTCCCGCGATTACCGCCACCTCTACGGACAACCGCCCGCCGCGGATGGTGCGCGCCTGCGCGAACAGCTACGGCGAGGAGGAATCGACAGCTGGCTCAGTCCGGGCGCATGACGCACCCTTTCGCCGGAGCGCACCGGCGCTGAGCGGGGCACGCACGGATTTCGGTGCGGGATACGGCCTGCGGTGTCCACTCGGGGTCCGGACCGTCGTCCATGGCCAGGGCGACCGCCCTGCCTTCCTTTCGCGCAACCCCGCTGCCGACGACGGTCCCGGTGGTCGGTGAACGCCGGCTGCCCGTGGTCAGCCCGTCTCCTTGCGGCGGGCGCGGTAGGCGGCGACCGTGGTGCGGCTGGCGCAGGCGTTGGAGCAGAAGCGGCGGGTGCGGTTGCGGGAGTCGTCGACGTAGAAGCGTTCGCAGCCGATCGCGCTGCAGCGGCCGATGGTCACGGCCGGGTCGCCGCAGACGACGTGCGCCAGTGCTGCGGAGCAGCTGCGCCCGAGCCAGCTCACGGCGTCCTCGCCGTTCGCGGCGAAGTGCAGGTGCGGTGAGCCCTCGCCGTCGTGGTCGTCGACGTGGATCAGCGGTGGGTGTTGTGCGAGCAGGGCGTTGACGGGGCCGATCGGCCCGGAACGGGAGGCTGCCTCCACCGCGTCGCGCAGCCCGGGCAGGAACGCGGAGAGCCGCTCGGTGTCCGGCTCGGCGATCCGGTGCTGACGGAACATCTCCCGGCGCAGCTCACTGGGATCGTCGCCGTTGACGATCTCGACCGCGATGCGGGTCAGATTCCCGATGTAGTCGACGTAACGCACTTGACCACCTACCTCGCCCACCTGAAGAGTAGGCATCATGACTATGGATGCCACCTACATGATGCGCGGCGGAACGGCCGCCGCGCGAATGCTGCACCGCGCGGGCCGGTGGGACGAGGCACTGCACGCCCTGCCGGCCGACGCCGTGGCGGAACGGGCCGAGATCCTGGTGGACAGCTTCTTCTGGCGACTGGACGACTCCCGGGCGGCCGAGCAGGCCGTCAGCCGGCTCCTCCCGTCCGAACCGGTCCTCGCCGGGTACCTCGACGCACAAATCCGCTACACCCGGCAGCTCTTCGGGCTGAGCCCGCTCCCAGACGACCTCCCGCGGGCCCGCGAGGGCTTCGCCACTGCCGCGGCCGACGCGCGACTGGCCGGCTGGGCCACCTTCTGGCTCGGCGTCCTCGCCGACAACATGGACGGGGACCCCGGCGCGGCCGGATCGGCCTACCGGCAGGCACTGGAGCACGCCCGGGAACGGGGTGACGCGCTCCTGGAGTCCTACGCCGTACGCCACATCGGCGGCCACCTCCTGGCACAGGACCGGGAGCAGGGCATCACCCACCTGCGCCGCTCCTACCACCTGCGGGCAGCCCTCGGCGCCCGTCCACAGACCGCCGCGGCCGCCCTCACCCTCGGCGGTGAGCTGCCTCCCGGAGCCGAGGCCGACGAGCTCCGCGAGATGGCCGGCCTGACCGCCCGCGACCTGGGACTGACCTGGCTGCTTCGCGCGCTCTGACGGCCCGGGGACACACGTGAACGGCGACGCGGCAGCCTGCGGCCGGCCAGCCCGCCCACGGGCCCAGTGCGTCCTGCTGCCGAGCACGAGCCGTGCGATCCGCGGCGCGTGGAGAGGATCAAGCAGGGCACAAGCGTGGACAGGAGGTGCTGGGCATGGCCGATCCGCATGTTGTCGGGCACAAGGCACCGGATCGGTACGAGAACCTGCTCGCCACCGTTCTGGAGTCCGTCGATGCCGGGGTGTACGCCGTCAACGAGCAGGGACTGATTGTCGCGGTGAACCGGCGGGCTGAACGACTTCTGGCCCGTCACGCCGTCGACCTGCTCGGGCAGGACGCCCATGACCTGCTGCACCGGGACAGTGCGGGAAGGCCGGCGCCGCGCTCCGCGTGCCCGGTGATCCGCGCCATGTTCGCCGACCGCACGACGTCCCAGGTCGATGCCTGGGCCGAGCGCGGCGACGGCTCCCTGCTTCCGGTCTCGTCCCTCGTCACGCCCTTCCGGGTCGGCGAGGAGACAACCGGTGCGGTCGTGGTCTTCCACCAGCGCACCGCGGCGGAGACCGCCACGAGAGAAGTGGATCCCGCCACAGCGCCGTTGTCGGAGGTGGAGCGCCTCGCGCTGCTGGCGGAGACCACCACCCGCCTGACATCGACGCTCGATTCCCAGGAAGCACTGCGCCGGCTGATCCGCCTCGTGCTGCCCAGGCTCGCCGACTGGGTGGTCGTCGACCTCGTGGCCGAGAACGAGGAGGTGTGGCGGACCAGGGTGGTGCACTACGAGGACGGCGCCCTGACGGACCGCGAAGAGCTGTGCGGGCCACTGCCCCCGATACCGCAGGATTCCCTGCTGCCGCTGCCACGGGCCTTGCGGGCGGCGGTCTCCACGGTGGCGACTCCGGCCACGTACGAGGGGCGGCTGGACTCCGGTCTCGCGGTCGAGCAGCGCCGGCTGTTCAAGTCCACCGGAATGCACTCCGCGATCGTCGCGCCCATCCGGGGGCCACGGGAGACCCTGGGCGCGCTCACGCTGGGCCGGGCCGAGCGCAGCGCCCGCTTCACCAACGACGACATCGCGCTGCTCGACGACATCACCCGCCGGGCGGGCATCGCCCTGGAGAACGCCCGGCTGTTCCAGCGGCAGCGCCGCGTCGCAGAGACCATGCAGCACCATCTCCTGCCCAAGCTGCCCACCCTGCCCGGACTCGAGGCGACCGTCCGGTACGTGTCGGCCCCCGACGCCTCGCAGGTGGGCGGCGATTGGTACGACATGTTCCCCCTTCGGGACGGGAGCCTGGCCCTGGCCGTCGGTGATGTGGTGGGCCACGATCTGGACGCGGCGGCCGGCATGGCGCAACTCCGCAACATGCTGCGCGCACACGCCTGGACCCAGCCCGAGGGGCCGGGTGCGATCATCCGCCAGCTGGATGACACCGTGATGCATGTGACTGACGTGTCCATGGCCACGGTCCTCTTCGGCCGGCTGGAGGGCAGCGCTGCCGCCGGCTGGCGGCTGCGGTGGAGCAACGCGGGCCATCCTCCGCCGCTCCTGATCGACGCCACCGGGCGCGCCCGGTTCCTCGACAAGCCGCATGGCATGCTCCTGGGGACGGGCTTGTCGCCCGACCGGAACGAAGGCACCGTCGACCTGCCGGCCCGGTCCACTCTGGTGCTCTACACCGACGGCCTGGTGGAAGCCCCCGGCCGCCCCCTGGACGAGGGCCTGGAGCGCTTGCGCCGGCACGCCGCCGCCCTTGTCCACCGCCCGCTGGAGGGTTTCTGCGATCAGCTCCTCCAGCGCGTCCGATCCGCCAGGAACGAGGACGACATCGCCCTTCTGGTGCTGCGCGTGCCGGACCGGCCCCCGGAGGCGACCGAGGCCGAGCACGACGCGTGGCCCCGCTGAGAGCGCGCCGTATCGCCGGGTGCTGTGTGATCCGGCCGCAGCGGGGCAGGTGGGACAGTGCCACCCGGGGGGGACGAGGAGGACGCATGCCCCAGCCGGACCGTACTGCCGAACCGTGGGGAATCCGCACGCCGTACGGGCCGGGCGAGTCGTGGCCGGTCCGCGTGGACACCTTCCCGGCGCGTCCGGGCCTCGCCGAAAGCCATGGCAAGGACCTATGACGCCCCAGGATGACGGCACCCACGGCCTGGTCCGGCTGGTGCTCTTCGACATGAACGAGACGCTCAGCGACATGGCGCCGCTGCGCAGCCGGTTCAAGGAAATCGGGCTTCCCGGGCACCTGGCCGCGACATGGTTCGCCGGTGTGCTGCGCGACGGCATCGCGCTGACCGCCGCCGGGGGCTGGGCAAGCTTCGGCGACGTCGCCGACGACGTGTTGCGCGGGCTGCTTGCAGGGCGGCGCGGGTGGCAGGGCGATCCGGACCGGGCGGTGCGTGCGGTCCTGGACGCCGTGAACGACCTCGACGTGCATCCGGATGTCCCGGACGCGATACGTGGCCTGCACGCCGCCGGGCTGCGGCTGGCGACTCTCACCAACGGTTCGAGGACGACCGGCGAGCGCCTGCTGGCTCGCGCCGGCGTGCTGCCGCACTTCGAGGCGCTGCTCGACGTCGACGAGCCGCGAGCCTGGAAGCCCGCTCGTGCCGCGTACCACTGGGCCGCGGAAAGGCTCGAGGTCGAACCGGCCCGGATCCTCCTGGTCGCCGTTCATCCGTGGGACATCGACGGCGCGGCCCGGGCCGGAATGCGCACCGCGTGGGTCAACCGCGGCGGCGGGCCCTATCCGCGGACGATGACCGCCCCCGACCACACCGTGTCCGACCTGCGGGAACTGGTCACCGGGCCGGCCGCGGGCGGCACCACCACGGGTTCACGAGGGAAATGAACCAGGCTCCCGATCCGTCAGCGTGTACGCACCTGCGCGGCGGTGGCGTGAGCGTGCATCGCGGCCTCGAACAGCCGCTCCGTGTCGTGTGCCGTGATGGCCAGGCTGACGCAGCAGGCCGTGATCAAGGCCGCGAACGCCACCGTCGCCCCGTTGCGGCGGGGCGTGGGCGGAGCTGGCCGCGGCCCTCCGCCGGCGGGCCACCAGGCCCTTGTCGCACAGCCGGGTCAGGATCGTCAGCACCGTCGTGTAGGCCGCGCCGGTCACGCTCTGCTGGACCACGGCCGCGGTCACCGGCCCGCCGGCCGCCCGCAAAGCGGCCAGCACATCCCCTTCCGGCTCACCCCGCCCGCGCCGCCGGGCCTCCTGCCGGCCGTCCTTCGGCGTCACCCGGCATCTCCTCCCCTGTCGTCCGCGGGGTCCTCGCCGGACGTGCCACGCTACTGCGAGGCGCGGAAAATCAGCCGTCCCGCACTGACCTGCACGTCAGGTCCGGGCCGCGCGGCGGGCGAGCAGGGCCGCGCGCCTCTCGTCGAAGCGCACGGCCTGGTCGTCCAGCCCGCCCATGAACAGCCCCAGTTCCTCCTGGGCCCGCAGCCCCTCGTGGCCGAGGCCGCCGCGCTCCAGCACCTTGAGGTGGCGCAGCACCGGGAGCAGCACGTCGTCGTGGTGAATCCGCAGGTTGTAGATCCCGCCGATGGCGATCCGGGCCGCCGCCCGCTCGAACCCCGGCATCCCGTGCCCCGGCATCCGGAAGGCCGTCACGACGTCGCGGATGGCGGCCAGCGCCGGGTCCGGGGCCAGGTCGAGCGCCGCGGCCAGCAGGTTGCGGTAGAAGACCATGTGCAGGTTCTCGTCGGTGGCGATCCTGGCCAGCATCCGCTCGCACACCGGATCGCCGGACTCGCGGCCGGTGTTGCGGTGCGAGACCCGGGTGGCCAGTTCCTGGAAGGCCACGTACGCCACCGAGTGCAGCATGCTGTGCCGGTGGTCGTGCTCGAACCCGTCGGACATGTGCTGCATCCGGAACCGCTCCAGCTCGCACGGGTCGACCGCGCGGCTGGTCAGCAGGTAGTCGCGCATCACGATCGCGTGCCGGCCCTCCTCGGCGGTCCAGCGGTGCACCCAGGTGCCCCAGGCACCGTCACGGCCGAAGATCGTGGCGATCTCGTGGTGGTAGCTGGGCAGGTTGTCCTCGGTGAGCAGGTTGACCACCAGCGATATCCGGCCGACCTCGGAGACCTTGGACTGGTCCTGCCGCCACGCCTCGCCGCCCATCATCCCGTCGAAGTTCCGGCCGTCGCTCCACGGCACGTACTCGTGCGGCATCCACTCCTTGGCGACGCCGAGATGGCGGTCGAGCTCGCGTTCCACGACCTCCTCCAGCGCGTACAGCAGCCGCGCGTCGCTCCACGCGTCGGAGCGGGCGAGAAGGGGCGTGGTGGGGATCACGAGGGCTCCTGAGGGGCAGAGGTCAGGCCGCCACGTACGAGCTGACCGGAACGAGGACGTACAAGGACCAGAGTGAGTACGTGGCCGGCCGGCCCGCCCTGCGGCGCATGTCGGGCGAACGCAGCGCCGCGGTCCAGGCCCCCGCGGCGAACGGCGCGGGTACGGCAAGGACTTGGCGTACGATCCACACACGACCGCGGCGAGGCGAGGGCGGACGGTGTCGACAGGCTCCGTCGACGGGCGTCACTCTCCGGCCAGGCTACTACATGATGTAGTGACTCCAGGGACGGGTGAGAACGGGAGCAACCCCGACGCGTCAGTTCGACGCCGAGTGCAGCAGGGGCTCCAGGAGATGCCGCTGGTTCGCGGAAGCGGGCAGATCGCTGACCTGGCCGTCCCCGACCTCCACCACCCGCCGGACGCCGTCGGAGCGCAGGGCCAGGTCGGTGGTGACGAATCGGCAGCCGAGGGCGCGCACCAGCGGTGCCAGACGGTCGAGTTCCGGGCCCGGCACGGACGCCTCGGCCGTACCCGCGCCCGTGCCGGCGTCCGGGTGCACGGTGACCAGGACCGGGTCGCCGTCGATCCACCACACCCGGACCTCGTCGCCGGTGAAGTCCTCGAAAGCGCGCAGAACGATTCCACCGGTGAGGAAGTCCCCCTGCAACTCCACGAAGCGCCCGGCCACGGCCGCCAGCCGCTCCGCGTCGGCGACGTCGGGCACGAAACACGCCTCGTCCCATTCGTGCTTGCGGGACTTGACGTAATCCTTGACGACGACCGGTCCGGGGCCCAAGGGCGCTGCCGACTCGGCCAGGCGCGCTGCCGGGAGGGTCACCCCCGGGTCCGCCGGGAGCCAGACGCTGCGGGGTGTCACCGCCGCGAACGTCTCGTACCAGCCGGGCAGTTCATGGGCTCTGCGGTACCGGAGGGCATCGGTCGCAAGGGGGCTGCCGCGCTCGGCCAGCGCGTTCGCCAGTTCGGCGTAGCGGCTGCTCGGCAGCATCCAGCCCCGGTACCAGAGCGGGCCGAGACCGCGCGGCACCCTGGCCACGGCCTCTTGCGCGCGTCCTTGCATCAGGGCTTCGTGGTCGACGAGCGCGACGTCACTGCCCAGGTCCTTGGCCGTCTCGGCCGCGGCCGCGAAGTGCGGGTCCGGACGGCGTGGCCGCAGCGGGTCGCAGCACGTCAACAGGGCAGCTGTCATGGACCCAGAGCCTAATCCGGACATCGACGCCTCCCCGGGCAGGGACGGCACCGGCCGCGCGGGTCGCTCAACGCCTTTGGGTGCAAAGCCCGTTGTGGGGCGAATACGGTGTCCGGTCTGGGAGCTTGTGGCACACTTCCTTCACTCGATCGCCACTGGACCTCCAAAGAGGGCTGTGAACGGGGGGCGGTCAGACCGGGGGTGCGCGGTGTTCGGAGTACGGGGGATGCGGGCTGTCACGGCCGGAGTGGCGTTCGCCACCGCCGTGGTGGCGGTCGGGCTCGGCAGTGCCCCGAGAGCCGTTGCCGCGACCGCGCCTCCGAGGGTCAGCGGGGTGTCGGCCGCCGACGGGGCGCTCTCCGGGGGTGGCCGGATCACCGTCACCGGTACCGGGTTCACCCACGTGAACGCGGTGGCCTTCGGGTCGGCACGGGGCACGCGCATCATCGTCGCCTCCTCGCGGAAGCTGACCGTCACCGCACCCAAGCACTCCGCGGGCGCGGTGGACGTGCGGGTGCACACGGCGGCCGGCTGGAGTCCGGTGACCAAGGCCGACCGGTTCACCTACGTGTCGGCGCCGGTCATCACCAGGGTCGCCCCCGCGTCCGGACCGAGCGCCGGCGGTACCCGAGTCACCGTCACCGGAACGAATTTCCTGAAGGTCTCGTCGGTCGGATTCGGTTCCCTGCCGGGGACGAAGGTCACCGTCTCCTCGGCGAAGACGCTGACCGTCACCGCGCCCAAGGCGCCGGCCGGGCGGGTCGACGTATGGGTGCGGTCCGCGTTCGGGCGGTCGGCGTCTGTCGTCGCCGACCGGTACACCTACCTGGCACCCGCGCCGACGGTCACCGCCCTGTCGTCCCGGACCGGGCCGGTCACCGGCGGGCAGACGGTCCGTATCACCGGCACCGACCTGACCGGGACGACCGCCGTCGCCTTCGGCCGTACGCCCGCCGCGTCCTTCACCGTCGTGTCGGCGACGCGTATCGACGCGGTGACCCCGGCCGCGTTCGCGGCCACGGTCGACGTACGGGTCACGACCGGCTCCGGGACGAGCGCGGTCAACTCCCCGGACCGGTACCAGTTCAGCACCCCGGACCCCGCCAACACCGCGACGTACACCCCGTCGGCCACGACCCGCTCCAGCGCCGCCGCCGACGTCGTGTCGGTGACCGGCGGGCAGCAGGACGCTGCCGGCCCCGGCGTCGCCCCGTGGCAGGTCACACTCGCCTCGGGCGCGGTCGTGCCCGCAGCTGGCGCGCGGTACTACCTGCCGCCCGGCACCGCCGCGTACCCGAGCGGCCTGGCCGGTACGGTGTCCGCGGTCGACGACGCCGACGGCGGGACCCATGTGCTCACCGTGACGGCCGCGCCGCTCGACGACGCCTTCGACGGCGTGAGCGTCGACTACACCGGCCCGCTGGGCGGCGCGGCCCCTTCGCTGACGCCGTCCGCGCGGCAACGGCGCCTCGCCGCACAGAGCTTGACCGCCGCCGGCAGCGGCGGATTCGACTTCGGCCGGATCGGCGCCTCCGCGTTCGAGTGCACCGCCGGCGGCGAGCCCGCCTCGCTGCGCGGCTCGGTCACCCTGGAGATCGACAACGTCGCATCGCACTACCGGGCCGACTTCGGTTCCCTGGTCAGCTCCCCGTTCGTCGAGGCGTACGTGCAGTACGAGCAGACGGTCGGCTTCGACCTGACCTCCGAGGCGGCCAAGGCGGAGTGCGAGCTGTCGGCCGAGTGGCAGAACACCCACAAGAAGCTGTTCTTCCTCGGTGACACCGGAGCGGTGCTGTCCTTCTCCCCCGACGTCTCGTTCTCGCTGTCGGCATCGGGGACGGTCTCCGTGCGGCAGCACAGCTACCACGTCACCGGGTTCATCACCCAGTCGGACGGATCGCTGCGGCGCGTCGACGGCAAGTCCGCCGATCCCGTGAGCCTCGCCGCGTCCGGCGACCTGACCGCGGAGGCGTACGGCGGGGTCGCGATCCAGCTCGGGCTGCTGGACCGTATCGGCGTCGGCATCTCGGCCGGCGGCGGGCTGAAGGCCACCGCCAAGGTGAGCTCCGACCGGCAGGTGTGCGCGGACATCGGGCCGTTCCTGCGCGTCAGCCTGTACGCGTACCTGGACCTGTGGGTCAAGAAGTGGACGGCGCAGAGCTTCAGCGCCGAGGCCGACCTGCCCGTCGCACACGCGTGCGTCGCCGGCGGCGGCGTACCGGTGCCCAACCCGCCCGATCCTCCGGTGATCACGACGACGGCGCTGCCCGACGGCTCGGTGGGCGCCTCCTATGCGGCGATGCTGACCACGGCCGACCATCGATCCGGTACGTGGGCCGTCGTCGGCGGCAGCCTGCCCCCGGGGCTCGCCCTGGCCGGGTACACCGTCTCCGGCCGGCCGACCGCCGCCGGGTTCTACGGTTTCCAGGTCGGGTTCACCGACGCCTACGGGGACCGGACCACCGCGACGGCCTCGATCAGCGTCGCCGAGGCGGCGCCCCCGCTCGGCACGGCCGGATCGCTGTCCGCACTGCCCGCCGACGCGACGCCGGCACAGATACTGCCCGCGCCCGGCGGCCGGTTCCTGGCCACGTACACGGAAGGGGGCAGCAACGACACCTGGCTGGTGTGGCGCACTCCCGGCGCCGACGCCGCCCAGGCGCTCGACCTGCCGGTGCCGGTGGGCAGCGTCGCATTCGGCACCGACGGCACGGCGTATCTCACCACCGGGGCGTTCAACTCCTCCGAGGGCGGCGAGGTCCTCGCCTACGAACCCGGCGCGACCTCGGCCGGCCGGCTGCACTCGTTCGGCACCGCGCCGGACGGCGACATGCGCGGGCCGTCCCATGTCGCGTACGGCAACGGCTCGCTCTACGTGGAGGCGCTCAGCCCGCACGCCTGGGGATCGTGCGATGTCGTGCTGGTCCGGATGACGCCGACGGGAGCGACGCTGAACACGGCGACCGGCGTCACCGACTGCGGCGCCTGGTCCTGGACCGCCTCCTCGCAGTACCTGACCGCGCTCGAGGACGTCTGGGGCGCCAACTACATCGAGTACTTCGACCCGGTGACGCTGGCACTCGTCGCGACCCAGCCGGTCCCGGCGAACATCGCCGCCGGCGACGTCGGGCCCGCGGACGCCTACACCACCGTGGGCGGCCCGGACTCCTCCTGCGCCGACCAGAACATCACGCGCACCGGGCCGGGCGGCCAGGTGTGGTCGCTGCCGGTGACCGCGGCCCTGGGCCTGGACCCGACGGACGCGTGCGCCTTCGGCGGGCTGGCGGCCGAACCGGACGGGACCGCGGACATCCTGGCCCTGGACGCCGCCGGCGTGGTGCTGGCCGTCGTCGACTCCTCCGGGCAGCCAGGCGCGCGCACCACGGTCTCCTCGGCCGACGCCGTCAACCTGTCGATGACGCACGACCGGTCCGGCCACCTGTACGCGGCCTGGGAGAACCCCGTGCCGTGCCCCGATCCCGCAAACCCCGGCTACGGCTGCACCCGCACCGTGGTGGCCGCCGGCGCCCCCGGCGGCCTCACCCCCATCGCTTCCCTGGGCGGCACCTTCGGCGACTCCGTCTCCTACTCCGGCCTGACCGCCACCGACGGCGCCGCCGCCCTCCTCTCCTTCGAGGCCCCCTATTTCTGCGGCCTCAACTGCGGCGCCTGGGGCACGACCGGGCCGTTCGTGAAGGTGATCCCGTCGCACTAGCCGGGCGTGCGGGTGCCGGTGGGGAGGGTCATGGGCGGTCAGCGTCCCAGGCCGTAGGGCAGATCCGGGTGGCGGTGCCCGATCTCCATCAGGCGGTTGTACTTCGCGACGCGTTCGCCGCGGGCGGGGGCACCGGACTTGATCCGGCCGCAGCCGGAGGCGACCGCCAGATCGGCGATGAAGGTGTCGTCGGTCTCGCCGGAGCGGTGGGAGACCATGGCCCCGTATCCGGCCTTGCGGCACACCTCCAAGGCGTGCAGGGTCTCGGTGACGGTGCCGATCTGGTTGAGTTTGATCAGTGCGGCGTTCGCGATACCGTCCTGGACCGCCCGGGTGATGATCGCGGGGTTGGTGACGAAATTGTCGTCGCCGACCAACTGGACGCGCTCGCCGAGCGCGCCGGTGAGTTCGGCCCAGCCGGTGTCGTCGTCCTCGCCCAGGCCGTCCTCGATGCTCCACACCGGGAACTCGTCGACGATCTGCCGATAGCGGGTGATCATGTCCGAGGTGGTCAGCACCTGCCCGTTCACGCGGTAGGTTCCGTCGGGCTGCCGGAACTCGCTGGCCGCCGGGTCCAGGGCGATGGCGACGCCGCCCGTACCCGGCTCGTATCCGGCGTCGGTGATGGCCTGGACGATCACGCGCAGTGCTTCTTCCGGTTCGGCCAGATCGGGGGCGAAGCCGCCCTCGTCACCCAGCCCCGTGGTGTGTCCGGCCTCCGCCAGGCGGCGACGCAGTGCCGCGTAGACCTCCGACCCGGCGCGTACGGCTTCGGCAATGCCCGGCGCGCCCAGCGGAGCGATCATGAACTCCTGGAAGTCCAGCGGGTTGGGCGCGTGCGCGCCCCCGTTGAGGACGTTGAAATGCGGTACCGGCAGCCGTGCCGTTGCGCCGTCCGTGGCCAGCCCCTGCCAGAGCGGTACGCCCGCCTGCCCGGCCGCGGCGCGGGCCGCGGCCATGGAAACCCCCACGATCGCGTTCGCGCCGAGCCGGGACTTGTCCGGCGTCCCGTCGAGATCGATCAGGGCCTGGTCCAGCGCTGAGAGACCGGCGAAGTCCCGGCCGCACAGCGCGGCGGCGATCTCGCCGTTGACGTGGCCGACAGCGGTCCGCACCCCGGCCCCGCCGTACCGTGACGCATCATGGTCACGCAATTCCAGGGCCTCCCCCGACCCTGTTGAGGCGCCCGAGGGCACGCCCGCACGCGCGGTGTTCCCGTCGGCGAGCCCGACGCTGACCGACAGCGTCGGCCGGGACCGGGAATCGAGAATTTCCATGGCCTGAACGGCGGTGATGTGCAGCGGCACGACGGACCCTTCTTTTCGGCTCGACCGGGCACGGGATGTCCGTGGACGACCCGCGGGCCGCAGTCGGGGAGCAGGGCGATGCCGTGGAGCCTGCCGCGCGAGGACGGGTACGGGCGTCGGATCGCCGAGGTCGATCATCCCGGGCGGGGCGAACGGGGCTTGCACAACGCGCGGGCCCGGTCCCTCTACCGGGCCAGGGCAGGGACCGTCGAGCGGTGACAACACCGCAGGGGACGGGACGCGGTGTGATCAGGGTGCGATGCCTCACCCGTCCGAGGGGAGCCAGGCGAAGTCGTCGGCTTTGGTACGGGCCGGGGCGAGCCAGCGCAGGTAAGGGTCGGCCAGGGCGAGCAGTTGATCGTCGCGGAGCCCGGGGCCGCGCAGGCTGACGCCTACCGCGTACAGGGAATTGCGGCGGGAGAGCGGGCCGTTCAGGGCGGGGGTGTGCAGGCCGACGGTCGCCAGCAGGCCGGGCCCTTCCGCGAAGGCCCAGGCGACCGGGCGGTGGGCGGCTGCCTCCTGGAGCTGGGCGACGAAGGCGCTGCGGGCCTCGGCGGCAAGGTAGCTGAGCAGTGAGGCGGTGAAGACGACCACGGGCTCGCTGCCCGGCAGTTGGCCGATGAGTCGCGCGGTGTCGGTGGTGGCCTCGCCCGGCACCACCGAGAGCTCCGCGCTCGCGAGCGCGAGGTCGGTCGCGGCTCGCAGGGTGGCGAGTTCGCCGACCTGCTCGGGCCAGATGAACGCCTCCAGCCACGCCCTGGCGTCGGGGTCGGACAGGTCGACCGGATTACGGTCGATGCCGAGGCGCCGGGTGATCCGCGGTGCCGTACCGAGGGCAAAACCGTTGGGGTCGCCCCGGACCTCGCAGGAGATGACGGGTGCGCCGGCCCCCGGGTCCTGCCGCCCGTTCAGGCGATAGCCGTAGTGGTCGAACAGCAGGTTGAGTCCGGCGCTGGCTCCGACCTCGACGAGGGCGAACGGTCCGGGCAAGCGACGCCGCACATGGTCGAGTGCCAGCCGCAGGGCGACGCACCGCCGGATCTCGTTGGTCTGGGTCGACCGCTCGCGCAGCAGCCGCAGCAGTTCGTCGCGGTGGTCGGCGCAGAAGGCCGCGAAGGCGGGCACGAGGCGCTCGTCGGGCGTGCGCCGGCCGCCGTGGATGGCGTAGTACGCGGACAGTTCGTCCCCGGGGTGTGCCGCGAGGAGCAGGTTCACCGCGGCGAACAGCAGGCTCGGGCGTCGCTGGTCGCCGGGCGTGTCGAGGAGCAGGCCGAGCAGAGCGTCGTCACCGGCGACCGACTCGCTCAGCGCCTCGTACACCGCGGAGCGCCCGCGGCACTGGGTCGCGGCGAAGAACCGGAAGAGGACGCGCAACCGGTCCGCCTCCGCACCCCGCGCGGGCACCTCCGGGGGCCCCGCGCTCACCGGCCGGCCCGCCCGGCGAACGGACGGTTCGTACGGCCCTCACCGGACCGATCGGCTGAGCAGTCCATGGGCGACCTCACCTCGGCTCCCTCGGGCGCGGCACCGGTCCGCTCGCCCTTTGACCATGCCGCTGAACACGCCGCGCCGGGCGGGCTCACGTATGCCGCACCGGCAACCGTATCGAAGCCCGTCGCGACCGCGCCCTCGGGCGACCTGGCCCGGTGCGGTGCGCAGCGGTGGGTCGCGCGACGGACGAGCGGGCCGGGGGCGGTCGGGCCGAGGGCGGCGCGCATCACCCCGGCGCCCGCAGGCAGCGCGCTGCGGTCGTCGCGTCGAAGCAACGGTCGGACGCAACCGGATCGTGCTCCCAGGATCGGGCCCGGACCGCGTCACCCGTCGCTGCCCCGCGTCGCCTGGCTACGTGCCGGCGCGCCTGGCGGGCCGTCGCTGGGGGTTGAGGCATTGGTCGGGACGGCTCCGTGGGAGACGGGCCACAGGATCAGGCGGGCGGCAAGGGCGAGGCGGGGCGCGGTCAGCGCGGACAGGTGGGTGGTGGTGATACGGGTCAGCTCGTGGTGGGACTCGGGGCACAGGCGTCGCCACCGGCTGGGGGTCAGCCAGATCGCCGGGCGGCCGGCGGCGAGGAGCCGGGCGTGCTCGGTGGGGTGCCGGCGCAGCAGGGCGAGCGCCAGGTTGGGGCGGCCCGCCGCGTGGTCCTCGAACAGGTCGAGGACGTCGTCGGTGGTCTTCGCCAGGATTCCGACGGCGGTGAACTGCCGGACCGTACGGGCGTCGGGCGGAAGGCCGTTGAACAGGCCGATCACCTGGGCCAGGCACGCGCCGAAGCCTCCTGAGTCCAAGGCGGCGCTTTCCAGGGCGTCGCCGATGTCGTAGCGCGGGTGCTGCAGCGCCGTGTAGCGGTCGTAGGAGCGGTCCAGCTGATCGGCCAGGAACGCCCGGATCGGCCGGCGTTCCGGGTGGGGCCGCAGGAAGTCGCGCAGGTTCCACAGGTGCGCGCGCACGGCCTCGTGCGCGAGGACGTCACCGGGGTCGGGGCGGTGCCCCTGGTCGAGGAGGTGCTCGTACGCGTCGTCGAAGGCGAAGATCAGCCGGCTCAGCCGGATCGCCACCGCGCCGGTCCCGGGGCGTACGGGCCGGCCGGTGAGCTGCGTCCAGCCGTCGAGCAGCAGATTCATCGCCGCGTCGTAGCCGGCCAGCGCCGGGCGCGAGGCACGGCGGGGCCCACCGGTCAGCCCGCGCCGGTAGGGCCGCCGGACCAGGTGGCGGCACCAGTGCGCGGCGAACGGCCCGGAGTCGGCGGCCAGCGCGAGGGTGCCCTCCATCGCCCCCCGGTTCATTCCGCCGCTGCTCCGGCCGATACGCCCGCGGCGCCCGGCAGCAGCCGGACCAAGTCCGCCAGCGGCGCAGCGTCGTACCCCGCGGCCGGCTCCGGCACGTGCTCCGGCAACCGCCGTGCGTGCTCGGTCGAATCGCACAACAGCGCCGGCCTGACCTGCTTGCCCCTCACGCCGATTTGCGTACGGGCGAGCCTTCCCGACTGCGGCGCTGCCCGCCAGGGCCGGCGGCCCGGCTCCGCATCGGGCAGACGCACGACCTCTGCCGGTTCGGCTGCGTAAGCCACGGTCAGAGGCCCTGCTGTATCGGTCTTCGGCTGCTCAGTCATCCGCGTCCCCGAGTGCGGCGCGCACCACGGCGCGTGGCTCCGGAAACAGCAGCGGAACCGCTGCAGCGACGTAACCAGGGTGCCGCCCGGCGAACTGCGCGAGCAGCCTCCGGGCCGCCGCCGACCGACCGGCGTGCTCCGCGCAGAAGGCCCGGCACCTCTGCTCCGCCGCAGGCCACCCTTCCAGCCGCGTCTCCATCAGGGCGGTGGCGCAGGTCATGTAGCGCCAGTACGACCGCAACTCGCCGCCGCCGACCGGCCGACCCCATGCCCGGCGCACCAGCAACGGGGCCAGGGCCACCAGCGCGGCGATGAGTTCCATGTGGTCCTGGCGCATCCCCGCGAAGGCGCGGTGCTCCCGGCCGAGAGTCGCCGCCAGCCGCCTCACCTCCCGGTTCCCCACTCCGCCGCCCCATTCCGGCTCGGTGGTCAGCCCCAGCAGCCGCAGCAGGAAGGTCCGCTCCGCCATGCCGTCGAACGCGGCACGCGGACGACCGCCCGGCGGCCGCACGGCGACCAGTCCCGGCAGCGCCAGATAGGTGAGCAGTACGAAAGCCCCGCCGGTCCCCAGCACGTCGGGGCCGGACCACATCTCCCGTACGGCGTCCAGGTCCCCGGGACCGGCGACGGCGGAGGCGCTCTCCACGGATCGCGGGCACATCACCATCGGCTCCCTGGAACATCGGCAACGGCTGCCGGGCCGTCGAGCGAATGAAGGCGTCCCCACCGCGACCGGCCGAGCGCACGCCGATGACGGGCGACCACAGCAGCACCCTGCGCCACCACCACAGTCACGCGAATCGTAACGAAACGGGCACCAAGGAGCTGTCAGCCACACGGCCGACCGCATGCCGCAAGCACACAGGCAGCTCCCGGCCACGGCGGACCGGACGGATCAGCAGCTCCTGAAGCTGGAGCGCCCGGGCATCCGGCCGCTCAAAGCCCCTGTCCGATCAGCCGTGCCCCGGGCCGATCCCGGGAAAAGCCGCAGGGAGCGGCAGGCGAACGGCGTCGGGCGAAAAGACAAAGCACCCGTCTCTCCTCGCCGGCCCGGTCGTGCCGCGGCGACCAGAAGAGATCCGCCTGGAATATTCGGGTGCGCGGCGTCGCCGGCCGGGGCATCGTCGCAGCGCACAGCGGACGAAGGCGGAGATGATGAGGACGCAGGGCGATTCCGTGGACCAGGAGCTGGTCCGGGCGGCGACGGACGTCGTACGGATCCGGAGCCACGGGGACAACCACACGGTGGCGGCCGCCGGCCGGGCCGCGGACGGGCGCATCGTGACCGCGATGAACGCCTACCACTTCACCGGCGGGCCGTGCGCGGAGCTGGCCCTGATCGGCGCCGCCGCTGCTCAGGGGGTGTACGAGCTGACGACCGTGGTGGCCGTGGGCGACCGGGGGCGAGGCGTCCTGCCGCCGTGCGGCCGCTGCCGGCAGGTGCTCGTCGACTACTTCCCGGACGTGCGGGTGGTGGTCGGCGCCGGGGACGCCCTGCGCACCGTGGCCGTCGCCGAGCTGCTGCCGGAGCGGTACGTCTGGGCCGATCATCAGCTCGACGCCGAGCCGCCCGAGCCGCCGGACGCGGGCTGAGGCCACGGTTCCGCGGACCCTCGGACCGGTGACTCCAAGGGCCCGTACGCGGAGCCGCTGTCAGTGCCTCCTGCCAGGGTGGCCGGCATGACGACATGGTTCCTGACCGACATCGAGAAGGCCGTACGGGCCAGCTGGGCCGCCGACACCTGCTCCCCCGACGACGTCGCGCGCGCCCCCTGGACGAGCGACAACCCCGCCTGGGGGCACTGCGACGTGACCGCCCTGGTGGTGCACGACCTGCTCGGCGGCGACCTGGTGGTCGGCGAGGTCCACCTCGACGGCGAGCAGCAGGGCTACCACAACTGGAACCGGCTGCCCAGCGGGGTCGAGGTCGATCTGACCCGGGACCAGTTCCGGTGCGGGCAGACGGTGACGCGGCTGCGTGCGGTCCCCCGCCCGGCCGGGCCGCTCCCCCGCCGCTGGGCCGAGTACGAGGTGCTGCGCGACCGGGTGACGCGTGAGCTGGGCGCGCTGCCCGCGCCCACCGAGGAGGAACCGGCCCGGCACGCCGTGACGATCGACGGCCGCCGCCTGTCCTACCTGGACTTCGGCGGTCCGGGCCGCCCCCTGCTCGCGCTGCACGGCCACTTCGGCGAGGGCCGCACCTTCGCCGCCCTGGCCCGCGCACTCGCCCCGCGGTGGCGGGTCATCGCCCCGGACCAGCGCGGCCACGGCCGCTCCGACCGGCGGGCGGACTTCTCCCGGGAGGGCTACGTCGCCGACGCCGCGACGCTCCTGACCCGGCTCGGGCTGGACGGCGTCGTGGTCCTCGGCCACGGCCTGGGCGGCGTCAACGCCTATCAACTCGCCGCCCACCACCCGCGGTTGGTGCGGGCCCTGGTGGTGGAGGACATCGGCGCCGAAGTGGCGGACGACCTGTCCTTCTGCCTGTCCTGGCCGGAGCGCGCTCCCACCCGTGCGGCCCTGGTCAAGGAGCTGGGGCCCGCGGCCCGCCACCTCACGGACGCCTTCCGCGAGCGCCCGGACGGCTGGGGGCTCGCCTTCGAGCCGCAGGACATGGTCGCCTCGCAGCGTCTGCTCGACGGGGACCACTGGGACGACTGGCTGGCGAGTCACTGCCCGGCCCTGCTGGTCCGCGGTGCCCGCAGCGACCTGCTGGGCGCCGAACACGGCCGGGACATGGCCGCCCGCCGCCCCCGTACCCGGCTGGTCGAACTCCCGGCCGGCCACACCGTGCACGCCACCGCGCCGGGGCCGTACGCCGCCGCCGTACGCGACTTCCTGGCCGGCCTGTGAACCCCGCCATGCCCCCGGCCTGCGGTGTCGCGGGAGACGGACCGCGCGGAAGGGACCGCTCGGTACGTGAGCGGGCGGCCTCGTGTTCAAGCGACCGGCCATCGGGTTCATCACATTGACCATCGAATTTAGGTTTGCCTAACCTAACCACCCGGTTCTCCTTTCCCCACGTGAGCAAGGGTGGTTTCGCCATGCCTGTGTCCGACCCGTCGCCGGGCTTCCCGCTGTTGCCGACGGCCCCGGCGCCGTCGACGCCCCTCGGCCCGTTCGAGGACAGCGCCGTCGCCTGGACGACGTGGGTGACGTTGATAGGGTTCGTCGGGCTGACCGCCCTCGCACTGGTGGTGGCCGGGCCGGCGGCCCGCCGGGCCGGGGCCGCGGCGCTCACCGCGACGACCGTCCGGCTGGCGCGGGCAGCCGTCGTCCTCGGCGCGCTCGCCGTGCCCGCGGTGCTCACCGACCTGGCCCACGGGGCGTCGCAGAGCGGCGGTTACGACTACGGCGCCGCCTGGAACGGCCTGTACGACGGCAGCAACGACGGCCGTCTGTCCGGTCTGGAAGTCACCCTGATCCTGGCCGGAGCCGCGCTGGTCGCCCCGCTGACGGTGCGTCGCACGGCGGCCGGCCCGGCCCGGCGATGGCTGCTCGCCGCAGGCCTGGGCGCGGGAGCCGTGGCGCTCGGCACCACCAAGTTCCCGGACAAGGCGCCCGACGACTGGGGCCGTACCGTCTTCGAGACCGCCATGTGGATGCTGCACCTGATCGGCGGTTCGGTCTGGCTGGGCGGGCTGGCCGGCCTGGCGCTGATCGCCCTGCCCGGCGCGGTCGCGCCCGCCGCCCGCGGCGCGTTCTGGCCCCCGGCCCTGCGCCGCTTCTCCGCCGCCGCCATGAGCTGTGTCGCGGCCATCGCCCTGTCGGGCCTGTTCCTGTACTGGGAACACGTCGACGGCCCCGGGCAGTTGGTCAGCACGATGTACGGCCGGGTGCTCGGCGTGAAGATCCTGGTCTTCGGGGCGCTGCTGCTGCTCGGCGCGTTCAACCAGTTCTGGCTGCACCCGCGGCTGGAGGGCCTGCGCGCCGCCGGTGACCTGCGCCCGCTGCGCACCGTCCTGGTCCGGGAGTTCCCGGCCGTGGTCGCCGTGGAGACGCTGCTCGGGGCGGCCGTGCTGTTCGTGGCACCCTTCCTGCACGGGTCGGCCCGCAACCAGGCCTACCAGGCCCGGCTCGCCGAGCACGCCGGCGGCGCGGCGGCCCTCGGCGACCTGCCCAAGCTGCCGGCCAAGGAGGTCAGCACGTCCACCTGGGTCTGGGGCACCGCCGAGACCCTTGCCGTGCTCGCCGTCATGGCCGCCGGTTACTGGCTCTCCGGCGTCCTCGCCCGCCGCCGCACCGCGACCGCGGTGCCCCTCGCCGAAGAGGACCTGGTCGAGGCGTGAGCGCACTCGTGCGCGGATCACCGCGCCGCCGATGACCGTCACGGCCGATGACCGTCACGGCCGATGACCGTCACGGCCGGGCTCCGGATCACCGGGGCCCGGCCGTTCGTACGCACCCGGGCGGCATCGAGACCGCACGTGTCACGGCGGCGACGGCCTCGTACGGCGCAGGGCGTGCGCGGTGCCGGAGCCGGACGGAATTCGCGCGACACGACGTGCCGGCTGTGGAACGCTGCGGCTCGGTCCGCGGACGGCGGACGGGCCGACAGGGGCAGGCACGGGAGTGATTCGGTTGGATTTCAGGCTCGAGGGTCCGATATTGGAGGGCTCGCTCGTCCGGCTGGAGCCGCTGGACCGGCGGCACGCGGCGGACCTGGCGGCGGCCGCGGAGGAGGACCGCGGCTCGTACCGGTTCACCTGGGTGCCGACGGCGGACAGTGTCGAGGAGTACATCGACGCCCAGCTCGCCCGGGCCGCCGCCGGGAAGCTCGCCCCCTACGCGCAGGTCGACCGGGCGTCGGGGCGCGCGGTCGGCGCCACCGCGTACTGGGACCCGCGGCCCTGGCCGTCCGGTGAGGGCCTGTGCGCGGTCGAGGTCGGCTTCACCTGGCTCGCCGCGTCGGCGCAGGGCACCGGGGTGAACACCGAGGCCAAATACCTGCTGTTCCGGCACGCGTTCGAACAGTGGCGGGTGGCCCGGGTGGACCTGAAGACCGACGCGCGCAACAGCCGCTCACGCGCCGCGATCGAGGCGGTGGGCGCGCGGTTCGAGGGCGTGCTGCGCAACTGGTCCCGGTCCTGGGTGCCCGGCGAGGAGGGCCGGCTGCGCGACTCCGCGATCTTCTCGGTGACCGCGCAGGAGTGGCCGGACTGCCGCGCGGGGCTGGAACAACGCCTCGCCCGGTCGCTCGCCCGGCGCGGTCCGGTGGCTTCGTAGGGCCGGATCCGCGCTGCCGGCCCGGGGGCCGCACGGCTCAGTGGGTCAGTCCAGTACGGTGCTCAGCCGGATCGTGGTGCCGTGCTCGGGGGTGGAGCGGATCTGGACCAGGTCGCAGAGCTGGTGGACCAGCCACAGGCCGCGGCCGCCGATCTGGCGGACGGCCGGGCGGAAGCGGCCGGCGAGGGGGTCCTCGATGTGGCCCGCGTCGTGGAACTCGCAGATCAGCACGCCGTCGGCGACCCAGGTGCGCAGGGTGCCCGAGCCGCCGCCGTGCCGGATGCTGTTGCTGGCCACCTCGGTGGCGGCGACCAGCAGTTCGCGCAGCCGGGCGCCCTGCAGACCGTGCCCGGTGGCACAGACGGCGACCTTGTCGCGTACGGCGGCGAGTGCGCCCGGTCCGTACTCCAGGGTCTCGCCCGGGTCGCAGGCGGCACCGAGGTCGTCGAAGGCGAAGGGGCCCTGCCGGAAAACGGGGTTGTCGCCGTGGCGGCCGTCGGCGAGCTGGAAGGGGTGGCACAGGCGGGCCGAGTCCAGCGCGGCCGGCTCGACGGTGGTGGTGTCGTACGGGCACAGCAGCCACCAGGCCGGCGAAGCGGAGAAGGCGAGGTTCAGCAGCCATTCGTGATAGCGCAGCTCGCCGCGCTCGGCCGGGCTGGCGGTCCGCCAGGGGGACTCGCTGATGCCGCGCACCGGCAGGCCGTCGCCGACGCTCTTCGCGATCCAGTCCTGCCAGGCGGGGATGAGGCGTCCGGGGTTGCGGCCGAGGGCGCCGGTGTCGACGAACGACACCTGCCGGTCGGCGCCGCTCTTGCCGAGTTCGTCGCGGAGCATGGCCTGCTTGTCCTCGCCGACCGCGACCAGCACTGTCTCGTCGCCGGACAGCGCGTCCTCGATGAAGGACACGGCGCCGGCCACGAAGGCGGCATCGCCCTCGTACGGGTAGAGCTCATGGCGGAAGGCCGGCGGTCGATTGCCGCCGGCCGTCATGGCCGCGGGGGGCGACGTCACGGCACCAGCTCCACCGGTACACCCGGATCGTCGTACCCGAGCAGTTCCCAGCATCGGCGCACGGTCGTGTTCGCGTTCTCGACGAGGATCTTGCGTCCGGGGTACGTGCCGGCCGCCCGGGCCAGCGCGCGCATCCCCGCGACGTCCATCAGTTCAAGGGCATCGCAGCGCAGCCGCAGGGCGACTGTGCCGGGCAGCAGTTCCGTCACCGCGGTGAAGAACGCTGTTGCGCCGTCGGCGTCGACCACCCCGGCCACACTCCAGCAGTCCTCCCCCGAGCTGAACATCTGGAAAGGAGGCATCGCTGTGCGGGTACCCGCGAAGTGCGGATGTACGCTCGCCGCCTGGCTGAGTATGCCCGGCAGGAAGCCGAGCCCCGGATAGGCGCAGACCACAAGGGCTTGGGTGCCCCCGATCAGGGCGTCCAGTCGCAGTTCCTGGTCGGCGACCTGCTGCGGGCTGATGTCGCTGGCCCAGATCCGGTCCATCTGGGCCAGCACGCGCAGCGCCCGGAAGCCCTGCCGGTCGGCCGTCTCCGCCTCCTGCCGGACCAGGGCGACCAGGGCGTCCGCGTCCCAGCCGCGGCCCGGCCCCTCGGCGAACGGGTCGACCAGCAGGCCGACCGGGGCCTGGAACTCATGCCAGACGGACGCCGGGGAGCCGACCACCATGATCTTGTCGCCGAGTTCGGCGCCGTCGGACAGGTAGGCCCGGGCAGCGCGGTGGAAGTCCTCCTGCGGCGGCACGACCCAGCACACGTGGTCACCTACGTCGGCCGGAGCGAGGTTCGCCGCACTGCGAGCGATCCTCACGCGGTCCTCCTCGGCTCGGCAGACCCGCCACGGCGGAGCCGGTCCATCGGCTCCGCCCTCCTGGCCGGCTTCGTGTTCTGGGTGTTCTTCCCGGAGTTCTTCGTCGGGTTCGTCGTGTTCTTGGTCGGCAGTCTGCCATTCCCGGCGGTCGGGGTGCCAATGAGGGTCGGCGCGCCGCCACGGGCGTTCCGCCGGGCGGTGCGTACCGGGCCGTCTTCGGCCGGGCCGGTTCATGACATGAAGTCGTCACCGCCCCGGCCGCTTCGTGGCCGCTCGGGCGTCCCGGTGAGGTGCTGGTCCAGGCCGGTGAGCACGAGCATACGGCGCAGGAAGGACGGCTGATGGTCCAGGTGGAACCGGGTGCCCGCCGCGGTGGTCCGGCGGTGCACGGTGATCAGGGCGTTGAGGGCGGAGGAGTCGCAGTCGGTCAGCCCGGCGAAGTCCAGCCGCAGATCGGCGGGCGGATCGGCGGGGGCGTCCAGGTAGGTGCCGACCGTGGCGAGGAAGGCGTACTCGGTGTCGTAGTCGAGGACTCCGCGCACGGTCACCCGCAGCGCGCGGTCGACGCGGTCGACGTCGAGGTCGATCACCTTCAGGGCCGCCGTCTGGCCGGCGCCGTCGGTACGGCGCCGTGCGAGGGCATAGGCGTCGGGGCCGCCGGGGCCGAGGGACGGGCCGCTGCTCGCGTAAGTCGTCATGGTCGTGCGTGTGCCCCGGGGGCGGCGGTTCACCCCACGGGCGTGGCTGGGGCCGGCGAGGGGTGCGGTCAGGGCTCCGGCGAGCGGTCGTGCGGGGCCAGCGAGGGATCCGGCGGGGGCCCTGCTGAGGCGGGCACCGGCCGGACGCGGGCCGGGGGTGCGGCATCCGTCCGCCGGGCCCACCGCGGATCGGCGGAGCGGGGCGGCACCGCACGTGGCGTAGCCGTGGCGTACCCGGAACGGTCGCTGTGGGCGGAATACGCAGTTCCGGCCGGGAGCCCGGGGAAAACGAGGGCAAGTCGCCGATATTCGTTGTTGCGTCGACTGTTTTCGTAGAGCTGTGCCGTTGCTACGGTCTGCGCGTTCATCATTTGCGGGCCGGTAGGGGCCGCGCGCCCCGTGCCGTACCGCTCAGCGGAAAGGACGTTCCGTGATACGCACCCGCATCGCCGCCGCCTTCGCCACCGCCGCCCTGGCCGCGGTGGCCACGACCGTCGCCGTCGGCGCCCCGGCCGAGGCGACCACGCCGCCCACGCCCTACATGTGTCCGGCGTTCCTGAACGACGGGGCGCACGGCCTCTACACCTGGACGTACGGCCAGGGGAACCTGCTCTGCTACTACAACGAGTCGCTGCCGCAGCTGACGTGCCACTACAACGCCTTCAGCGGTGACGCCTGGTACAACGACCCGAACCCGTCCTACTGCCCGACCCGGGCGGTGCCGACGGCGCCGTGACGGGGTCCGGTCCGGCCGCACGGATTTCGGCCGGGCCGGACGGGCGGGTGTGCGGTACGGGCGCGGCCGCCGGCTGCGTTTCGGGCGCGCCGGGGCGGGGAGCCGAGGGACGGAAGGTCCAAGGACACGGATCGGAGGGCCGCCATGACAGTTCCGTACCCCACACCCTCGCAGGCCGAAGGCGACCGCGAGGACGACGAACGCGTGAGCCCGTCGCCGGCACAGGCCGCGCAGATCGAACGGACCACGCCGTCCCAGGCGGAGGGCGAGGCCGAGGAGCAGGAGGAAGAGGTGCGGGCGGACAAGGGGCCGGCCCGCTGACGGTACGCCGCCCACTCGGCTGCGTCCGTCACCAGGTCTGTTCGGCCGCGCGGACGAGCATCTCGTTGACGGCCACCCGGCGGTCGCGGGTGACGATGTACGCCACGGCGTCGGCGATGTCCTCCGGGTGCAGCATCTCCATGCCCTCGACCTGGCCGCGGATCGCCTCGCGGATGCCCTCGCGGACGTGGGAGCTCAACTCCGTGTTCACGGTGCCCGGCTCGACCACGCTGACGCGTACCCGCTTGGTCATGACTTCCTGGCGCAGCGCCTCGGTGAAGGCGTTGACGCCGAATTTCGTGAGGTTGTAGACGGCGGTGCCCGGGCGGGCCACCCGGCCCGCGGTGGAGCTGATGTTGACCAGGTCGGCGACCCGGCGGGGGCCGTTCTCCGCGGCGGCCAGCAGGTGGGGCAGGGCGGCGCGGGTGACGTGCAGCAGGCCCTGCACGTTCACGTCGATCATGCGCTCCCACTCCCCCGCGGGGGCGTCCGCGACCGGCCCGATGAGCATCAGCCCGGCGTTGTTGACCACGGTGTCCAGCCGGCCGAGTCCGGCCACCGCGCGCTCCACCGCCGCGGCGGCCTGCTCCCGGTCGGTGATGTCGGCGGCCACCACCAGGGCGGTGCCGCCCTCCCCTCTGATCCCGTCGGCCAGCTTCTCCAGCCGGTCCTGCCGCCGCGCCACGAGCGCCACGGCCGCGCCGTGCCCGGCCAGCGCCCGCGCGGTCGCCTCCCCGATCCCGCTGCTCGCCCCGGTCACCAGCGCCACAGTGCCGTCCAGTCGTCCGCTCATGTCGTTCTCCGCATCCCATGCCCCCGCGGGGGCCGCCGACGTAGCCGAACCTCAGCCCACCTAAACGGAGAGAGGTCCGCTTTCCCCTGCACGTTAACCGGACCCCCCTCCGGATAGCAAGCGGAACACGCCACGGGGGTGCCGCGGCCGGAGACGGCAGGCGCCTGCGTCACCGGCCGTTCGGCGGGAGCGGCTTACGACTCCACCGCCGCCGGGAAACCCAGATGATCGAGCAGCGAGGCGAACAGATCTTCCACGAAGACCTCCTGGGACCGCATCAGCGTCTCGATGGCGACCGCAGTGGCGCCGCTCGGCACACCTGCCCGCTCGGCCCAGTGGAGCGCCTCCCGGGCGGCCCCGGGGACGAGGGCGTCCAGTTCGGCGCGCTTGCGCCGGGTGGCTTCGGCGTTTTCGGGGGTGGTGACCCATTCGCTCATGTCCTCGAGGTCATCGGGCTCCTCGGCCCACATCCCCGAACCGACATCCAGGTGCAGGCACACCTCCCAGCGCCGGCCGTCGGTTCCGAGACCGGTCACCCAGGCGACGTCGCTGTCGTGGACGGACGCGAAACAGGCCGGGGCACCGGTCCAGGCGACCAGGTCGTCCAGGTCGGCGGGCTCCCACAGGCCGTAGTCGAAAGAGACCGTCTGCCACCCGCCGGGGCGCGGCCACCACTCCTCGAGCTTGAGCTCCGCCTCCCCGACCCGGGCGAAGAACGGCGCCTGTGTCAGCGGCCGCTCGCTGCGGCCGAAGACGACGTCCCCGGAAAACCCCACTGCAACTCCCTCTTCGATGGTGGCCGCACCCTATGGCGGGCCACCGACACCGGGAGTCAGTCGTCGGGACGGTCGTGCTTGTAGGGGCGGACCGCCTCGGTGGTCGCGGCCATTGCCTCGGTGGTCTGGTCGTAGGTGCGCTGGGCGACGGCGATGTAGAGGAGGTCGAGGACGGCCATCTGGGCGTGGCGGCTGAGGATGGTGTGGTGGCCGGGGCCGTCGGTGCGGGCGGTGGTGGCCAGGACGAGGTCGACCCGGCGGGCCAGGGGGGAGTCGTGGTCGTTGGTGATCGCCACGGTGGTGGCGCCCCGGGAGGCGGCCTCCGCGGCGAGGTCCGTCACCTCGCGGGTGCGGCCGCTGTGGGACAGGGCGACCAGCACGTCGGTGGGGCCGAGCAGCGCGGCGCCGGTGAGGGCGATCTGCGTGTCGCTCCAGGACCAGGCCGGCACCCCGATCCGGAAGATCCGCTGCTGGAACTCCGCGCCCATCCCGGCGCTGCCGCCCACCCCGCAGATCTCCACCCGGCGCGCCCCGGCGATGGCGGCGGCGGCGTTCTCGACGGCGGACAGGTCGAGCCGGGCCAGCGTCTCGCCGACGGCCTGGCGCACGGCGGCGGAGACCGCGTCGGCGACCCGGCCGATCTCGTCGTGCTCGGAGATCTGCCGGCCGATGTTGGCCTGCCACGTCTCGTGTTCGGAGCGGCCGGTGTCGGAGGCCAGCGCGATGCGCAGGGCCGCGTAGCCGGGAAGGCCCAGCGAGCGGCAGAAGCGGGTGATGCTCCCGGTGGAGATCCGGCACGCGTCGGCCAGGTCCAGGATGGTCATCCGGGCGACGGCCGCGGGGTCGTCGAGGATGAGCCGGGCCGCCGCCCGCTGCGCCTCGGGCAGGGCGGGCAGCAGACCGCGGATGCGCTCGACGACCCCGTCGTCGGCGACGTCTGCGGCAGAACGCATGGCCGGCCACCTCTCTGATCCAGCATCGAGTGCATCGAGTACCGAGTGAAGAATAATTCTTCATTGCCTCCTCACGGACTGTCAATCTCCATCCCCGTCACGCCGTAACCATTGACGGAAGCGAGCCCGAGCGGGCAAAGTCCCGGGTCGACGAAGAACAATTTTTCTTCAGACGGGGACCTCCCATGCCGGACGCCAGCCAGCAGGAACCCGACCGCCGAAGCGCTGCGCCGGCTGAAGAGACGGGCACCACGACCCTTCGACTCTGGAGCGCGAACCCATGACATCCACAGGCGATGCCACCCGTGCGCCACGCCGCAGACGCCACGCCGCCGCCACCGTCACGGCCCTGCTGCTGAGCGCCGGACTGACCGCGGCCGCCCTCACCGGCGCCGGCTCCGCCGCGGCCACCGCGAACCCGGCCACGACCGCCGCCGATGCCGCCACCGCGGCGCCGGCCGCCCCCGCCCTGATCCCGGCGCTCGACTCCTGGTCGCCGGGCACCGGATCTCTCACCCCGGGCCCGGCCACCCGGATCGACACCGACGCGGCGAGCGCGGCCACCGCCCGTACCCTGGCCGCCGACCTGCTGGCGGCCCGCGGCTGGCACACCCCGGTGGTCGGCGGCCCCGCCCGCCCCGGCGACATCGTGCTGCGGACCGACCCGCACCGCACCGCTCTCGGCGCCGAGGGCTACGCACTCGACGTCGGCGACGAGGCCCGGATCACCGGCGGCACCGCTGCCGGCGTCTTCTACGGCACCCGCACCGTCCTGCAACTGCTCGCGGCCGGCCCCGCGTTGCCCGCCGGCAGCACCACCGACGTGCCGTCCTCGGCCGAGCGCGCGGTCGGCGTGTGCGCCTGCTACACGTACAACACCGACGCCTGGTTCGCCCGCCTGATCAAGGACATGGCGTACCTGAAGCTCAACACGCTCCACCTGGAGCTGAAGGTCCGCAACGACGCGTACCCGGGCGTCAACTCCTTCTCGTACTACACCAAGCCGGAGCTGCGCGCCCTGGTCGCGCTGGCCGCCCGATACCACATCACGGTGATCCCGGAGATCAACTCCCCCGGCCACGTGGACCCGTACATCACCGCGTACCCGGACCTCCAGCTCACCAATGCCTCCGGGGTGAAGGACCCGACCCGCCTGGACGTCACCAACCCCGACTCCTTCACCTTCTACACGCACCTGATCGACAACGACCTGAGCGTCTTCCCGGGCCCGTACTTCCACATGGGCGCGGACGAGTACATGGTCAACTCGGCCTACTCCGACTTCCCGCAGCTCCTGGCCTACGCGCGGCAGAAGTTCGGGCCGAACGCCACCGCGCAGGACGCGTACGTGGACTTCGTCAACCGCGTGGACGCCTACGTACGGTCCAAGGGCCGCACGCTGCGGATCTGGAACGACGGACTGACCGGGGCCAACACGATCCCGCTGAACAAGGACATCGTGGTCGAGCACTGGCTGCCGGAGAAGGTCACCGCGCAGAACCTGCTGGACAGCGGCTACCGGGTGATGAACGCCACCGACTCCTGGTACTACGTGCGCGGCAGTTACCAGCCCGCCGCCCAGCGGCTCTACGAGTCGGGCTGGACGCCACTGGACTTCGCCGACGGGACGGTGACCGACACCGGCGGGCGGCTGACCGGCGCCGAGTACAACGTCTGGCCGGACAACTACGGCAAGGAGACCGAGAACCAGACCCAGCAGGGGATGTTCACCTCGCTGCGGGCGTTCGCGCAGGGCGTGTGGGGCAGCCCGAAGCCGGCGCCGGACTACGCGTCCTTCACCGCGCTTGCCGCCGCGCTCGGCCACGCGCCGGGCTACGGCCCGCAGTGGGTGCAGCCGCTGCCGGCCGGCACGTACCGGATCCGGGCCGGCGCCGGAGAGCTGACCGCGGCGCAGTCGGCCGGCTCCGAGCTCACCATCGGCGCCGGCACCGACTGGCGGCTGCGGCCGACCGACGACGGCTACTACCAGGTCGTCGCGGCCGACAGCGGGCTGTGCGCCGACGTTGACCGCGGCCGGACGAACAACATGCACGTCGTGGAGCAGGCCGGCGCCGCGGCGAGCGCCGAGACCTGCGGCACCGCGCAGAGCCAGAAGTGGCAGCTCGAACCGGTGCCCGGCGGATACCGGGTCGTGAACGCCATCACCCAGCAGACGCTCGACGCGCCCGGCGCGGGCGGCACCGTGGTGCAGCAGCCGCGGGACGCGGCCGGGCACGCCGTCTGGCGCATCACGGCCGCGGGAGGTGCGGAATGATCAGCAGGCGCGACTTCCTGGCCACGAGTACGGCCGTGACGGCCGCCGCCACCGGGCTGACCACCGTGCTGACTACTGGGCTCGCGGCGCCGGCCGCCGCGGACGACGTGCCGCCCCCGCCCGGCGGCCCGATCCGGCCGGCGCCGGTCATGCCGGTCCTGCCCACCGACACGCCCGAGCGGATCATCGCGAAGGCCGCGCACATCGTGCCACGCCCGCCCCAAGTGGCCTGGCAGCAGTGCGAGGTGACCGGGTTCACGCACTTCGGGATGAACACCTTCACCGACCGGGAGTGGGGCTCGGGCTGCGAGGACGAGGCCACCTTCGCGCCGGCCGCGGTGGACGTGGAGCAGTGGATGCGGGCGTACAAGGCGGCCGGCATGAAGCAGGTGATGCTCACCGCCAAGCACCACGACGGCTTCGTGGTCTACCCGACCCGCTACACCAACCACTCGGTGATCGCGAGCCCGTGGTGGTACGGCGGCGGGGCCCCGGACGCGACCGCGCAGGCCGCCCGGGCCCGGGCGGCGGCGGACCGGGACACCGACTACGCCGCGTACTGGAAGATCCGCGGCGAGGGGAACGTCAACCCGGCCGGTGACATCCTGGGCAGCTACCTGCGCGCGGCCCGCACGGCCGGGCTGAGGGTCGGGGTCTACCTCTCCCCCGCCGACGGCGCCGAACTCCCGCACGCCTGGCACCGCACCTTCGTCGAGCAGGTCGTCGCCAAGCACGACGCGGGCCGGCCGCTCAGCACCGAGGAGCAGTCGACGTACGACGACCGGGACCGTACGCCGTCCGGGATGGGCCGGTACGGCAGCGGCAGCGCGGTCGTCGAGCGGACGATCCCGACGCTGGTGGAGGGCGACGACCGGGCCGAGGCGGTCGCGGCCGGGCGGCTGCCGAGCTTCTCGGTGACGACGGACGACTACAACGCCTACTACCTCAACCAGCTGTACGAGCTGTTCACCGAGTACGGCCCGATCGACGAGCTGTGGCTGGACGGCGCCAACCCGTGGACGTCCAGCGGGGTCAGCGAGGCGTACGACTTCACGACGTGGTTCAAGCTGATCCACGCGCTCTCGCCGGACACGGTCACCTTCGCCGGCCCGCAGGGCACCCGCTGGGTCGGCAACGAGGACGGGGTGGCCCGGCTGAGCGAGTGGAGCGTCACCCCGGCGACCGCGGACCCTGCCACGGCGCACGGCGAGGGGCTGCTGCCGCACGGCGCGCAGGTGACCGACATCGGCTCGGACGCGGCGATCACCGCGCCGGGGGTGAGGTTCCTGCAGTGGTTCGCCGCCGAGGCGGACGTCTCGCTGCGGCCCGGCTGGTTCTGGCACGCCAATGAACGCCCCAAGACCGCCCAGCAGTTGGTGGACCGCTACCTGACCTCGGTGGGCCGCAACGCGGTCCTGCTGCTCAATGTGCCGCCGAACACGGCGGGCCGGGTGGACGACGCCGATGTCGCCTCCCTGACCGCCTTCGGGCAGGCGATCGCCCGTACCTACGCGGACAACATGCTGGCCGGCGCCAAGCCGGCCGACCTCGCCGACAGCCTGAGCGACGGCACCCTGCGCACCTCCTGGTCCCCGCCGGGCGACGCCACCACCGGCACCGTCGAACTCCGCCTGCCCGCGGGCACCGAGTTCGACCAGGTCCGGCTGGGCGAGGACATCAGGCGCGGCCAGCACGTCGAGCAGTTCGCCCTGGACTCCTGGGACGGCGCCGCCTGGACCCGGCTGGCCACGGGCACGACCATCGGCTATTCCCGCATCCTGACCGTCCCCCTCCAGAGCGCCACCCAGCGCCTGCGCCTGACCATCACGCAATCCCGCGGCACCCCCAGCCTGTCCACGCTGGGCCTGTACCGCACGGTGACGCCCGGCTGATCCGCGCCCGCCGTCCGCACACGTGCGCGGCGCCCGGTCCGTGGGGGCCCGGGCGCCGCGCACTCGTAGTGAACCGCGCGCCGCAGGCGCATCGCAGCGCCCCGCCGACCGTCCCGGGCCACAATGGGTGCAGGGGGTCGGCCCAGCACGCGGGAGGCTCCATGGCGTCGCCGCCTCTCCAGCACGACATGGCGCCACGACTGCTCGCCCGGCTGGCGCTGGTGGCCGGCGCGAGCGCGCCGACGGTGCTGCTGCTGGCCGGCGGGCTGCGCAATCTGGTCCTGCTCGGCGCGGGGGCGGCAGGACTGGTGACCGTGGCGGCGGGGACGTGGTGGACGCTGACCCGTACCGGACCGCTGCGGGTGCTGGCCGCCGTACTGGTGGTGGTGGCCCCGCTGGTGGTGATCGCGTTCTACGTCGTCATGAACCTGTTGTGGGTGGTGCTGCTCTCGCTCGCCCTGGCAGGGACGGCCGCCGGGACGGGACGGGCCGCGCTGGCCGGGGCGTACGGGCGCCAGGCCGCCGCCGAGCACTGGACGCCGCGCCCGCGGCGGCCGTTCCTCGTGATGAACCCGCGCTCGGGCGGCGGCAAGGTCGCCGCCTTCGGTCTGGTCGAACGGGCGCGGGAGCTGGGGGCGGACGTCGTGCTGCTGGACGCGAGCCGCCGGCAGGACGTGGCGGAGCTCGCCCGGCGGGCCGCCGACGCGGGGGCGGACCTGCTCGGCGTCGCGGGCGGCGACGGGACGCAGGCTCTGGTCGCGGGTGTGGCAGCCGAGCGCGGACTGCCGTTCCTGGTGATCTGCGCCGGCACCCGCAATCACTTCGCCATGGACCTGGGGCTGGACCGGGACGACCCGCGGGCGTGCCTGGACGCGCTCACCGACGCAGTGGAGGTGCGGGTGGACCTGGGCCGGGTCGACGGGCGGGTGTTCGTGAACAACGTCTCCTTCGGTGCCTACGCGGCGGTCGTCCAGAACCCCGCCTACCGAGCGGACAAGGTCCGCACCACCTTGTCGATGCTGCCCGGCCTGTTGACCGGGCACCGCGGCCCCCGCCTGACCGTGCGCCTCCGGCGGACCCGCATCGAGGCACCGCAGGCCGTCCTGATCAGCAACAATCCGTACCGGACCGACGATCCGGCGGGGCTGGGCCGCCGGGACCGGCTGGACACGGGGGTACTCGGCATCCTCGGCGTGACCGTGGACAACGCGGCGCAGGCCGCCGGGATGCTGCGGGGGCGGCACGCCCGGGGGCTGGTGCTGGTCCGCGCCGGGGAGGCGGTCGTTGAGGCCGACGCCCCGGCCGTCCCGGTCGGCGTGGACGGCGAGTCACTGGTCCTGCCGACTCCGGTCCGGTGCGTGATCGCCCCGGCCGCGCTGCGGGTCCGGGTGCCGCGCGACCGTCCGGGAGCGCCCCGCGGCGGACCGCCGCTGGACTGGGCCCGCGTCACCCGGCTCGCGCTGACCCGGGGTCGTACGACCGTGCTCCAACCCCCGCCGTGAGGGGTGCGCGAACGGTCCGGCCGTGCCGAACAGGGCCCCACGGGAATCCGGTTGCCGCAGGTGGGACGCGGCTGTCATGGTCATCGGCATGCCCACCTTTTCCGCGTACGACGGAACCATGCTTGCCTGCCACGCGTCCGGGACCGGCCCCGCGCTGGTCTGCCTGCCCGGCGGTCCGATGCGGGCCTCGGTCTATCTCGGCGACCTCGGCGGCCTGCCGGCGCACCGGCGGCTGATCCGGCTGGACCTGCGCGGCACCGGGGAGTCCGCGCTGCCCGACGACCCGGCCTCGTACCGCTGCGAGCGGCTGGTGGCGGACGTGGAGGCACTGCGCGAACACCTCGGTCTGGAGCGGCTGGACCTGCTCGGGCACTCGGCCGGTGCGAATCTCGCCGCGATGTACGCGGCGCGCCACCCGGAGCGGGTCGGCCGGCTCGTACTGGTCACGCCGAGCGTCCGGGCGGTCGGCATCGCGATCGATACGGACCTGCGGTTGCGGACGGCGGAGCTTCGCAAGGGCGAGCAGTGGTTCCCCGCGGCGTTCGCCGCGCTGGAGGAACTCATGGCGGGGCGGCAGAGCGAGGAGCTGTGGCAGACCGCCGCCCCCTTCTTCCACGGCCGCTGGGACGCGGCGGCCCGGGCCCTGCACGCGGCCGACGAGGAGCAGACGAACGGCGCGGCCGAGGCCGTGTTCACGCAGGAGAGCGCCTTCGACCCGGCGGACACGCGGGCGGGACTGGCCCGGTTCGGCGGGTCCGTGCTGCTGCTGGCCGGGGAGGTGGACCTCAACACCCCGCCGTCCGCGGTGGCCGAGTACGCCGGGCTGTTCCCGCACGCCGAACTCGTCGTCCAGCCCGGGGCCGGGCACTATCCGTGGCTGGACGATCCCGAACGGTTCACGGCGTCCGTCGCCGGATTCCTCGGCTGAAGGAGCGCGAGATGTCCGGGTTCGACGATCTGCTCGCCGAGGGCGCGGCCGTCCCCACCGAGGGCTGGGACTTCTCCTGGTTCGCGGGACGGGCCACCGAGCAGCGGCCGTCGTGGGGGTACGCGCGGCTGCTCGCGGGCCGGCTGGCGGCGGCCGAATCCGTGCTCGACGTCCAGACCGGCGGCGGTGAGGTGCTGGCGTTCGCGCTGACCTCGGCGGGTGCGACGCCGCCGGTGCTGGCGGCCACCGAGGAGTGGCAGCCGAACGTGCCGATCGCCCGGCGCGCCCTCGCCCCTTTCGGCGGCGGCGTCGTGGAGGTGGCCGCCACCGCCGATCTGCCGTTCCCGGCGGACCGCTTCGACCTGGTCGTCAGCCGCCACCCGGTGCTCACCCGCTGGGACGAGGTGCGGCGCGTGCTGCGGCCGGGCGGCACGTATCTGTCGCAGCAGGTGGGGTCCGGATCGGTCCGGGAGCTGACCGAGTTCATGATGGGCTCGCGCCAGGTCTCGGTCCATCCGGACCTGGGCCCGTACGCGACCACAGCCGGCGCGAGTCCGGTCGCGGCCGTCACCAGTGCCGAGGCGGCCGGGCTCGACGTGGTGGACGTCCGCCAGGAGGCGCTGCGGATGGAGTTCCACGACATCGCTGCCGTGGTGCACTTCCTGCGCAAGGTGATCTGGATCGTGCCGGACTTCACCGTGCCCGCCTACCGTGGCCGCCTGGCGCTGCTGCACGACTTCATCGAGCGCCACGGGCCGTTCGTGGCGCACGCGCAGCGCTTCCTGATCGAGGCGCGGGCGGGCGCAGCGGCCTCCTGACCGGGCGCCGCGTCGGCCCGGACCACTGCCGTGGCATCCGGGCCGGCGCGGAACGACTGGCGTGTGCCGGTACGGGGAAGCCGGCGCGCGGACGTCAGTGTGCGGACGTCAGTGTGCGGACGTCAGTGTGCGGGCGTCAGTGCGTGCTGTACGCGTGGGCGCCCGCCCCGGCCAGCGCCCCGCCCTGGACGATGAGGTATTCGTCGCGGATGGGGCGGCCGGCCAGCCAGCACTCGAGGATCTCCCGGGTGCCGGCGGCGTAACGGGCCTGGGCGGACAGCGACGAGCCGGAGATGTGCGGCGTCATGCCGTGGTGCGGCATGGTGCGCCAGGGGTGGTCGGCGGGGGCGGGCTGCGGGAACCACACGTCGCCGGCGTATCCGGCCAACTGCCCGCTCTCCAGGGCGCGGACGACGGCGTCCTGGTCGGCGATCCGGGCCCGTGCCGTATTGATCAGGTACGCGCCGCGCTTCATCGCGCCGATCAGCTTGTCGTCGAACATGCCCTCGGTCTCCGGGTGGAGCGGGGCGTTGATCGTGACGACGTCGCAGTACGGGACCATCGCGGCGGCGCTCTCGTGGAAGGTCAGGCCGAGTTCCCGCTCGACCTCGGCGGGCAGCCGGTGCCGGTCGGTGTAGTGCAGCTTGACGTCGAAGGGCGCGAGGCGGCGCAGCACCGCCAGCCCGATGCGGCCGGCCGCGACCGTGCCGACGTTCATGCCCTCCAGGTCGTAGGAGCGGGCCACGCAGTCGGCGATGTTCCAGCCGCCGTCGAGCACCACCCGGTAGGACGGCAGGTAGTTGCGGACCAGGGACAGCGTCATCATCACCACGTGCTCGGCGACACTGATGCTGTTGGAGAACGTGACTTCGGCGACCGTGATGCCGCGGGCGACGGCCGCGTCGAGGTCCACATGGTCGGAGCCGATGCCGGCGGTGACGGCGAGCTTGAGCTTCGGGGCGGCGGCGATCCGCTCGGCGGTCAGGTACGCCGGCCAGAACGGCTGCGAGATCACCACGTCGGCGTCGGCCAACTCGCGGTCGAAGACCGACCCGTCGCCGTCCTTGTCCGAGGTGACCACCAGCGTGTGCCCGGCCTCCTCCAGGAAGCGGCGCAGGCCGAGTTCGCCGGAGACGCTGCCCAGGAGGTGGCCGGGCACGAAGTCGACGGCCGCGGGGGTGGGGGCGGTCTGCCCGCCGGGATAACGGTCGATCACCGGCAGGTCGTCGCGCGCGTAGGACGTGGGGTATCCGCCGGCGGGGTCGTCGTACAGAACGCACAGCACCTTGGCCATGGAAAGGGCTCCTCAACTCCGTTGTCGGGTGGGCCCTTTCACCATCCTCTTGGGCGTTTGCGCAGGTCAAAGCGATTGTCGCTATGTGCGGATAGCCAACGGCTATCAGGAGCCGGCGGGTCGCTCGCCGGACAGGTGGGAGGTGAGCAGGTCGTCCAGGGACTCGCGGACGCGGGCTTCGCGGGCGACGGTCAGGAGCGCGGCGGCCAGGACGGAGCGGGGTTCGTGGTCGGCGACGACCAGGCCGACCCGGGGGCCGTGGACGGGGCCCCGGAGGGGGACGACGTGCATGCCCGGGGGGACGCCGAACATGTGGAGCCAGGCGTGCGAGATCACGCTGGACCAGCGGCCGGCCGACAGCAGTGCGTACAGTCCGGCCACGGTGTCCGACTCGACGGCGGGGTCGGCGGTGGCCCCCTCGGCGGCGAAGTACTCGTCGATGATGCGGCGGTTGCGCATCCGGGGGGCGAGCAGGCACAGCGGCAGCGCGGCGGCCTGCGCCCAGGTGGCCGTGGGGCCGGTGGGGTGGCGGGTGAGCAGGACGTAGCGCTCCTCGTACAGGGGGATACGGCGGACGTGGCGGAGCATGCTGTCGTCCAGGTACGTCATCGCCACGTCGAGTTCGAACGCGGCGAGCCGGTGGGTGATCTCGGCCGAGGACAGCGAGTCGAGGCTGACCCGCACCCCCGGGTGCCGCTCCCAGAACGGTGTGGTCAGCAGGGAGGCGACGGTCATGGCGGTCGGGATGGCGCCCATCCGCAGCGTGCCGGTCAGGCCGCCGCGCATCGCCGCCAGCTCCTGGCGCAGGGCGTCGCGCTCGGCGAGCATGCGGTGCGCCCAGGCCAGTACGCGTTCGCCCTCGGGGGTCAGCCCCTCGAAGCGGCGCCCGCGGCGCACGATCGGCACGTCGAGTTCGTGCTCCAGTTTGCGGATGGCGGCCGACAGCGAGGGCTGCGAGACGTAGCACGCGGCGGCGGCGCGGGCGAAGTGCCGTTCCCGGGCCAGGGCCACCAGGTATTCCAGTTGGCGCAGCACCATGTCCCCGCCCTGAGCGCTGTGGTCCCGGGCCGCTCGCCGGTCGCCCCGGCGGGCCCGGACGACCGCCGTGGTCGCCGATTCTAATGATCCGGCGGGCGTGTCGGGGCCGGTGCGGTACGGGCCGACGGGCGCCGGGACGCCCGCGGTCGGGTCGCTCCCGTATTCGAGGAATACCCCCAGGGGGTATACGGTTGAGGGTACCCGGCCCCACCACCGGGAGGAACGCCATGAACCACACGCACACCGACCACGCACCTCGCACGCGGCACGTACCCGAGCCGTACCAGGACGCGGCCGCGCACGCCGGACACCACGCGGCGCCCGGCTGGCGCACGGCGGTGACGGCGACGCTGCACTGCCTGACCGGCTGCGCCATCGGCGAAGTACTCGGCATGGTCATCGGCACCGCCGCCGGCCTGCACAACGGCGCGACCGTGGCGCTGTCGGTCGTGCTGGCCTTCGTCTTCGGCTACGGGCTGACCATGCGCGGCGTGCGCCGGGCCGGCGTGCCGCTGCGCCAGGCGGTCCGGGTCGCCCTGGCCGCCGACACCGTGTCCATCGCAGTGATGGAACTGCTCGACAACACCGTTGTCGTCACCGTGCCCGGCGCGATGGACGCGGGGTTGGCCGACCTCCTGTTCTGGGGGTCGCTGGCGGCCTCGCTGGCCGTGGCGTTCACCCTCACCGTGCCGGTCAACCACTGGATGATCGGCCGCGGCAAGGGACACGCGGCGGTCCACGCCTACCACTGACCGCGCCCATTGATCCCACCCGCTGACCCGCCCGCGCCCAGTCGCCGGCACGGGCGTGTCCACCCGCCCCGGGGTCGCTGTTGCGAGTGCATCGCACCTGCTCACAGGCGGTACGACGGCAGTAGCCGCAATGGGTGTTCCGTGCCACCGTGGGCGGCATGGAGCCTCACGAGCACCGTCACCCGTACGACGGCCCCGGCGCCGGCCGGCCCGGGCACGGCGAGTCCGCGCACGGTCACGGGCACCCGCACCCGCACGACCAGGGCGACCGCCACGGTGCCCGGGCCGGGCTGCGGCACCGGCTCGCGCACCTGGTCGGCCCGCACCGGCACGACACCGCGGACAAGGTCGACCCGGCGCTGGAGGGATCCCGCGAGGGCATCCGCACCCTGTGGCTGTCGCTGCTGGTGCTCGGCGCGACGGCGGCGGTGCAGGCGGTCGTCGTGGGGCTGTCCGGGTCGGTGGCGCTGCTCGGCGACACCGTGCACAACACGGCCGACGCGCTGACCGCGGTCCCGCTCGGCATCGCCTTCGTGCTGGGCCGCCGGGCCGCGAACCGCCGCTACACCTACGGCTACGGCCGCGCGGAGGACCTGGCGGGTGTCGTGGTCGTGCTGGCGGTGGCCGCCTCGTCCGCACTGGCCGGGTACGAGGCGGTGGACCGGCTGCTGCACCCGCGCACGGTCACGCACCTGTGGGTGGTGGCGCTCGCGGCGGTCGTCGGCTGCGCGGGGAACGAGTGGGTGGCGCGCCTGCGCATCCGCACCGGGCGGCGGATCGGCTCGGCGGCGCTGGTCGCCGACGGACTGCACGCCCGTACCGACGGGCTGACCTCGCTGGCCGTCCTGCTCGGCGCGGGTGGCGCGGCGCTGGGCCTGCGCTGGGCGGACCCCGCCGTCGGCCTGCTCATCACCGTCGCCATCCTGTCGGTGCTGCGGGACGCAGCCCGCGAGGTCGGCCGGCGGCTGATGGACTCCGTGGACCCCGCGCTGGTCGACGCCGGCGAGGCCGCGCTGCGCGAGGCCGCCGGAGTCCTCGCGGTCGGCGGCCTGCGCATGCGGTGGATCGGCCACACCCTGCGGGCCGAGGCCGACATCGTGGTCGCCCCGTACCTGACCGTCGTGCAGGCGCACGCGGTGTCGGTCCGCGCCGAGCACGCCCTGATCCACGCCGTCCCGCGGCTGACCGCGGCCACCGTCCACACCGACCACCTCTCCCCCGGCCACGGCGCCGACCCGCACGCCGCGCTGGCCCACCACCACCCCGGCGACCGTCACCGCACGGCCGCCTGAGCCGGGACGCCGGGGACGCCGGTTGTGCCCGGCACCGTTCCGGCGTACCGGCTCAGGCGTGGTCGGCGCAGCAGGGAGTGGGGTTGGGGACCTCGAAGGGCGCCAGCCGGCCGCCGGGCGCCGGGGCGAGGGCCAGGGTGAGCACGCCGCGGCACCACTCGGGCCGTACGTGGCCGCGGGTCTCGACCGGGGCGGCCGGATCGGCGGGCGGGCCGCCGACGACGGAGGTTGCGCCGATGGCGGAGTACGACAGCAGGTCCGCGACGGTGAGCGTGCCGGTCAGGGCCGCCACGCCGGGGTAGACCACCGCCCGGCCGCCGGACCTGCGGGCGTGTTCGGCCGCCGCGAAACCGGCCGCACGCACCGCGTCGGCGGGGCCGTGCTCGTAACCGGGATTGCCCGAACTCGCCGCTGCGCCGGGCCCGTACCGCTCGGCGAGCAGGTCCGGCAGGTCGCGCCGGACGCGTTCGGCGGTGCTCGCGTCGGGCAGGGCCAGGGACAGGACGGTGACCTGGCGGCCGGGGAGGCGGACGAGGTGGGTGCACGCGATGAGGCCGGGGACGGGGCCGCCGAGGGCGTCGACCAGTTCGTGCAGGTCGTGGTCGGCCTCGCGCAGCGACCCCGCCCCGGTGTCGACGCCGATCACGGCGCCGGCACCGGGGCCTTGCGGGAGCGTCGTCATGCGGGCAGGACCCACATGGGGTTGGAGTAGAACCACAGGTCGCGCCACGGGTCGGCGTCGCCGAGGACGTCCATCGCCGGGCCGGCCGGGTCGACGGCCGGGCCGTTCAGGCCGACGGCGGTGCGGTTGCCGTCGGTGCCGCGCAGACGGACGTAGACCGGCTTGTCCACGCGGCCGAGGGAGTACGTCAGGCGGACCGTGCCGGTGGCCCGGCCGATCTCGAAGGACTTGACGACCTTGGTCCGCGGCGTGGCGAAGGCGTCCTTGTCGGCCTGGGGGCCGGTGACATCGCCCTGGATGACGTCGACCCGGGCCAGTGCGGGCACGAACTGCGCCCAGTTGGGCCCGTTGGCCAGCGAGATCTCGACGACCAGGTCGACCTGACCGCCGCGCCGGACCTGCAGGACACCGCCCAGGGTGACGGCGCGCGGGCCGGAGGCGAGCCGGGCGTCCAGGCCGCTGATCAGGCCGCCGTGGTCGACCCAGACCCGGCCGGCGCGGATGCCGTCCATGACCGCGGCGTAGGAGAAGTCGGCCGCGCCGACGTGGGTGCGGGAGTACTGGCCCGGCCAGAAGTCGGTGTCGGTGACGTTGAGGCCGCCGCCGTAGACCGGGTCCTCATAACGGCCGTTCGCGTTGAAGTCGCTGCCGGGGCCGCGCACCGAGGAGTCGGCGTACACGTTGTGGGAGTCGGAGTTGGCGGTGATCCACCACGGCTTGCCCTCGGCCAGCAGGCTGTCCCACAGGCCGCCGACGGTGGCGGTCATCCAGTCGAAGCCGCCCCAGGTGCGGTAGCTCTCCAGCGGATAGCCCGGGAAGGAGGCGGCGCTGGGGCTGTTGTCGTACAGGCCGCGGCCGGAGCCTGCGCCCTGCGGGGCGGCGATGCCGCCGGCCTGGTGGCCGGGGGCGCCCTCCATGCCGACCGCGATGGACGGCTGGGCGTCGCGCCAGTTGCGGATCTCGTGCGGGGAGTCGATGCCCTTGCGCGCCGGGTGGTTGGCCAGCATCAGGGCGTCCTTGACCCGGCGCCGCCGGACCGCGTCGGCCAGGAAGTTCAGGCCGGAGATGGCCAGCGCCTCGTTGGCGGGGGTGTTGTCGCCGGCGCCCTTGACGGTGCCGTCGAAGGAGTTCTCGAAGTCCTTCAGGACCGCGACCTCGTTGCGGCCGGGGTGGACGAAGACGGTGCCGTGCTCGGCGGCCGGGATGTTCCACTCCAGGCCCTGGAAGACCAGGGTGTCGCCGACCTTGTCGCGGGCGGCCACGATGTCGGGGTTGACCTTCTCCACGCCGATCTTCGCGTGCTGCTCGCTGCCGTGGTCGGTGATGACCATCCAGTCCAGGCCGTGGGCGTTGGCCTGCCGGACATGGTCGATGACCCGGTACTTGGCGTCGGAGCTGTACTGGGTGTGGATGTGGTGGTCGCCGGCCAGCCACAGGAAACCGGCCGAGCGTCCGTTGCCGGCGGAGCGGGGGCCGGCCTCTCTTCGCTCGTCCGCGGCGGCCTGGCCGGCGATCGGCAGCACGCTGCCGGCCGCGAGGCCCGCGCCGAGCAGGCCGGTGCGGCGCAGCATGGAGCGGCGGGAGAGCTGGCTGGGCGTCAGTTCCTCGTCCGGCACGGAGTTGTCGAGGGCGGGCGGCAGGGCGCCGGCCGCGTCACCGTGCGTGTGCGTGTGGGGGCCGTGGTGATGGTGGTGGCCGTGGTCGTGGCCGTGCGTCATGGGAACTCCCGCCGATAGCAGCGACTTAACGAGCGACTTTACGAAGGCAAAGAATCTTTTACGAAGGTAAAGACGCGCTGAGTCTGGAGAGCCCGTGAGAACAGTGTGCGACCGGCTGTTGGCGCGTGGCGGAAGGCGCGATGTGCAGCGGAAGAAGCCATGCGCGGGCAGGCCCCGCACCGGGTGGGTGCGGGGCCTGCCGTTGTGACGCTGTTCAGTTGGTGTGACGTGAGGTGGTGGCCTCGGGTCAGGCGCCGGTGCGGGACTGGCGGCGGCGCAGGCCCCAGGCCATGCCGCCCATGGCGACCACCGCGGCGACACCGGCGGTCACCGGCAGCAGTGCGGAGGTGCCGGTGCTGGACGCGCTGGCCGAGGCGAGCTTCGCAGTGTCCACCCCGCCACCGGCCGGGCCGGAGATGGGCTGGACGACCGGCGCCGGGTACTTCTTCGGGAACGGGGCGACCTTGGAGACCGCGCCGTTGCTGCCGAGGAGGACCTCGACCTTGTTCGGGTGCTGGAAGTCGAAGGCGTTGTCCAGGGTGCCGGCACGCTGGTCGAAGGAGCCGTCACCGATCTTGCCGGTCTTCCAGTTCTGCTCGATGAAGGACGTGATCGACGCCTGCTCGGTCGGCGTGTGGTCGATGTGGTTCGTCTTCGAGTAGGGCGAGATCACCAGCAGCGGCTGGCGCGGGCCCGGGCCGCAGCGGTCCTGGTAGCCGGCGACGGCCGCGGGGCCGCTCTGGCAGGCGGGGCTGTCGGTGGCCAGGCCGTTGGAGCCGGTCTTGGTGTCGGTGGAGCCGTTGAGGACCGGCGGGGCCACGTGGTCGTACCAGCCGTCGGAGTCGTCGTAGGCGATCACGACGGCGGTGGACTTCCACTCCGGCGACTGCTGGATCTTGTTGATCGTGCTGACGAGGAAGTTCTGCTCGTCCAGCGGGTCGGAGTTGCCCGGGTGCGCGTCCTGGTAGGCGGCGGCCTTCAGGAAGCTGACCGCCGGGAGCTTCTGCGCGGCCAGCGCCGCGTCGAAGTCCGTCAGGTCGTAGTTGTGGTTCGCCCGGCCGTTGTGGCCGATCTCGTCCACCGACGCCGGCGCCAGGTGGTGCGGGTTCGCCGTCGACTTGTAGTACTCGAACGGCGAGTGGTGCGGGCTGTAGTCGGTGACCGCGGCGCCGCCGACGTTGGTGTGCGTGGTCTGGCACTTGGCGTACGAGCCGGCGGTGCCGTCCCACGGGGTGGAGGGCCGGAAACCGCCCTGGAACCAGCCCCAGGACACGCCCTTGGCGTTGAGCAGGTCGCCGATGTTCTTGCCGGTCATCTCGGCCAGCGCGCCGGTCGACGCGTGGTTGTTGTCCGAGCAGTCGTCGAAGGCCGGGTCGGTGTCACCGCTCAGGGTGCCGACGCCCTGCGCGTTCGGGGAGGCCACGAACGACGACGGGGTGGCGGTCTGCTTCGGGTTGTCGGTCCCGCTGGTGGCGTCGACCGAGACCACGCCGTGCGTCTGGCCCGAGACCAGGTTCAGCGCGCCGGGCGTGGACGGACCGTACGTGCTGGAGAACGAGTTGTCGCCCAGCGTGTAGTGCTGCGCGTAGTTCCAGATCGCGGTCGTGGTGTTGCCGTCGTAGTAGTCCATGACCATGCCCGGCTGCGCGAACAGGCCACCGGAGCACTTGTCCTGCTCGGTGTTCTCCACGAACTTGTCGGACTTGCCGTTGTCGTAGGCGTACTGCTCCGGCCCGTAGGAGTGGTTCTGCGAGCAGGTCATCGCCTGCGCCGGTCCCAGGCGGGAGGGCAGGTACTGGTTCGGGTTCTGCGTCAGCAGCCCGGCGTTGGCCAGGTTGTTCGCCTTCGGCGTGTGCTTGGCGGCCTCGAAGGGAGTGCCGTCGGTGTTCGCGGCCTTGGGGTAGGTCGCGAAGTAGTGGTCGAAGGAGATGTTCTCGTCGAACAGCACCACCACGTGCTTGATCGGCGTCGTCGTCTTCGCGCTGTTGTCCTTGGCGCCGTGGGCGTCGTGCGCCGCGGCCGGCATCGCCGAACCGCCCAGGGCCGCCAGCGCGGCGGCGGCGACCAGGGCCGCCGCCCGCCCGGTACGACCCGGACGTGTCATCGCTCGTGCAAAGAGCATGTCTCACCTGTTTCCGTGCTCCGCGCACCCGTTCGCTCCCCCTGTACGGGACCACGGTGGTGCGCTTTCCCTCCCGGGTACGGAAGTGCATGCTTCAACCATCGACTGCCCCCGGTGGTGGCCCGGTCGTGGCCGAGCCGTGAACCCTTGGTCTAGAAACTCCCAAGAACGGGACCGGTCGAGGAGCTCACCCGTCGGGAAAAAGGGCAGGTGGTGGGGCTGGTCTAGCGGCCGCGGCCGGTCAGGGACCAGCGGATGGCGTACGCCGCCAGGCCGGCGACCAGGACGGCGGCGCCGGACAGGGCGCTGGTGAGCGGCAGTGCGAGGGCCAGCAGCAGGCAGCCGATCAGGCCCACCGCGGGTACGACCGGCGCCGGGCGGCCCTCGGCCGGGGTGAGCGTCCAGGCGGAGGCGTTGGCGATGGCGTAGTAGACGAGCACGCCGAAGGAGGAGAAGCCGATGGCGCCGCGTACGTCGGTGGTCGCGGCCACGACGGCCACGACGGCGCCGACCGCGAGCTCGGCCCGGTGCGGCACGCCGAACCGGGGGTGGACGGCGGACAGGGCCGAGGGCAGGTGGTGGTCGCGGGCCATCGCCAGGGTGGTCCGGGAGACGCCGAGGATCAGGGCGAGCAGCGAGCCGAGCGCGGCGACCGCCGCCCCAGTACGGACCACGGGCGCGAGCCCGCTCACGCCCGCGGCCTTGACCGCGTCCGACAGCGGGGCGCCGGCGTGCGCCAGCCGGCCCGGGCCCAATACGGTCAGCACGGCGACGGCCACCGCCACGTACACCACCAGCGTGATGCCCAGCGCGACCGGGATGGCGCGCGGGATGGTGCGCCGCGGGTCGCGGACCTCCTCGCCGAGCGTGGCGATCCGGGCGTACCCGGCGAAGGCGAAGAACAGCAGCCCGGCCGCCTCCAGCACCCCGCGCAGAGTGACGTCCGAGCCCACGTCCAGCCGTGAGGTGTCCGCCGCGCCGGAGGACAGGCAGGCCACCACCACGGCGACGAGCACGGCCAGTACGACAGCGACGATCGCCCGGGTGAGCCAGGCCGCCTTCTGCACGCCGGTGTAGTTCACGGCGGTCAGCGCCACGACGGCGGCGACCGCGACGGCATGCTGCTGCCCTGGCCAGACATAACTGCCGACGGTCAGCGCCATCGCCGCGCAGGAGGCGGTCTTGCCCACCACGAACGCCCAGCCGGCCAGGTAGCCCCACAGGTCGCCCAGCCGCTCCCTGCCGTAGACGTACGTGCCGCCGGACTGCGGATAGCGGGCGGCCAGCCGGGCCGAGGAGGTCGCGTTGCAGTACGCCACCACCGCCGCGACCGCGAGGGCCGGCAGCAGCGCGGACCCGGCAGCGCGGGCGGCCGGCGCGAGCGCCGCGAACACGCCCGCGCCGATCATCGAGCCCAGGCCGATCACCACGGCGTCGCCCACACCCAGCCGCCGCACCAATGCCTGCGGTGCGGGCGCACCGGGTGAAGACGTACTCATCGCTGACACTCCGCGGTTCGGGCACGGTGGACGGATCTCGGTATCGGCGAACGATATACGAGCGGGTCGGCTCCGTGGACACCCATATCGGGCGCCCGGCCTGCGCAGTTGCCCGCCGACTCGGCGTCGGTCGGCCGCCGGGGGGCAGGGCCCGGGTGACGCGAGACAGCCAACGTGGAAGGCCGTCCTCCTCGAGGGGTGGACCTCGCGCAGGGTCCGGCCCGGCGGCGGCTCGCACATGTCGTGCACGGTGGTCGTCGCCCGGCGCTCGACGTCCTGCTCGCGGGCGGCCCGGCGGAGCCTGTCCGGCCCGGTCGCGCTGAAGCCGGTGGCGTGGACGGCAAAACCTCACGGCACCGTATCGACGCCGACCGCCCCGCTTCCGCGCCCCGCCGACGACTACCCGGCCGTGTGCTCCGCGCCCGGGGGCCGGTGTCCGCGGCGGGCGATCCCGACCGCGAGCGGGCCCGCGGCGAGGACCAGGGCGAGGGCGGCGTAGCCGTAGGTGAGGGTGGCGGCCGCGGCCACGGCGCCGACGAGCAGGGGGCCGCCGGCGTCGCCGAGTTCCCGGCCGAGTTCGGCGGCGCCCATGGTCTGGCCGAGGCGTCCCTCGGGCGCGGAGCCGGCCAGGGCAGCGAAGCCGAGCGGGGTGATCAGGCCGGTGCCCGTGCCGGTCAGGGCCGCGCCGATCAGCACTCCGGCCAGGCCCGGGAGCATCGCGCAGGCCAGGCCGGCGGCGGCGAGCAGCAGTCCGGCGGCGAGTCCGGTCCGTACGGTGATCCGCCCGGTGTCCAGGGCGCGTCCGGCCCGCGGCTGCGTCACCGCGGCGCAGGCGGCGAGGACCGACACGGCGGTGCCGGTCGCGACGGTGCCCAGCCCCGCCGCCCTCCCGGAGACCGGCAGGAAGCCGACGCCCGCGGAGAGCGCGGCCGTGGCCCCGGCGAGCGCCGCGGTGGGGGTGAGGAAGCGCGGATCGGCGAGCCGGCGGGCGAGGTCGACGACGGTCTGCCGGGCCCGGGGCAGCGGCGGCACCGCGGGTACGGCGAGCGCCGCCCAGGCCGCCACCACTGCGGCGAGCACGGCCATCACCGTGAACAGCAGCCGCAGGCCGCCGCCCCACACCAGGACGCCGCCGAGCAGGGGGCCGAGGGTGTAGCCGATGGACTTGTAGAAGCCGTAGCTGCCGAAGGCGCGGCCGCGCTTGGCGGCCGGGTTGAGCCGGGCCACCAGCGCGGACGCCGAGGGGGAGAACGCGGAGGCGGCGGCGCCCTGGCCCAGGCGCGCCGCCCACAGCCAGCCGGAACTGCCGGCGAGCGCGTACACCGCCGAGGCGGCGGCGAACGCGACGAGCCCGCCGAGCAGCACCGGCCGGGCGCCTATCCGGTCGGCCAGCGACCCGAACACCGGCTTGAGCAGCACTTCGGCGCCGTCGTAGAGGGCCAGCAGGGCGCCGAGGGTGAGCAGCGAGGTCACCGCGTCGGGGGTCGCGCTGCCGAGGCTGGCGGCCACGCCGTGGGCGCCGAAGGCGGTGGTGAATCCGGCGGCGTACAGGGGCCACATCCGGCGCCGGAGGGCGCGGGTGGGCCGCGGTTCACCGGTGGCCGCGGTGGGCGACTCCTGCGGCCGCGGGCCCGGCGTGCCCGCGGCGCCCCGCGCCCCTGTCGTACGGTCGCCGCTCACGGCTGCTCCGGTCCGGCTGCATGCAGCGCGGCGAAGACCCGCTCCGCGTAGTCCTCGCAGGCCTGCGCGCACTCCTTGAGGCGGGTGCCCGCCGTGGCGCGTTCGGGCGAGCCGAAGACGTCCCGTGCGGTCAGGTCCCGGTGCCAGCGGCGCAGCCGCTCCAGGCTCTGTTCCTCCTCCTCCAGCTCGGCCAGCGTGAACTTGGCCTGCCGGATCTCCTTGGCGAGCTCGGCCTCGAACTTGCCGCAGTCGGCGAGGAATTCGGCCCAGTCCGCGCGCCGGGCGGCGGTGAACATCGCCTCGAACCGCTCGGCGTCGGCCTGCTCGCGCCCCTGCGCCGCAAGCGTCACGGCCTCGCCCTGCGCGCGTTCCGTCAGCTCCAGCGCTCGGCGGACGCCCTCGGCGAAGACCGGCACGTCGGGCACCGCCCACACCCCCTGCCCGAGGGAGAGCGCGCCCACCCTGCGCAGCTCGCGCCAGACCGCCACCCGGTGCCGGGACGGCTCCGGGGGCAGTTTGACCAGCAGGACCAGCCAGCGGACGGATTCGGTTGCCACAGTTCCGAATGTAGCAGCTGTTACATCCAGCAGAGAGACCGGCAGGAGAGCGACAGGAGACAGCCCGGGGACGACGCGGGGACAACGCGGGGGCCGGGGCGCCTCACAAGGCGGTGGGCAACCGGACCCGTACCGGTTCGGTGCCGGACACGGAGTGGCGGGCCGCCCAGCCGTCGAGAGCGGTGCGGCAGGCGTGGTCGAGGTGGCGCAACCCGGTCAGGTCGAGCTCGATGGGCCGGTCCCTGGGCAGGCTTTCGAGCTGCTCGAGGATGCGGGGCAGCCGCAGGAAGGTCGCGTTGCCGGTGACGGTGGCCAGCAGACGCCCGCCGGTGAGGGTGTGGACCTCGATGTGCAGGCGCGAGGTGTCCCAGGCGGTCTTCACCACCGACAGCAGCAGGCCGAACAGGACGCCTTCGAAGAGGTTCGTCACCAGGACGCAGGTCGCCGTGGCGGCCAGCACCAGCGCCTCGCCGCGGTGCTCGCGCCACAGCGGCGCCAGGTCCTTGACCGGGATCAGCTTGCCGCCGGCGTGCACCAGGACGCCGGCCAGGGCGGTGAGCGGGATGACCGACAGCACGCCCGGCAGCAGCGCGGCGAAGAGCAGCAGCCATACGCCGTGCAGCACGCGGGAGGCGGAGGTACGGGCGCCCGCCTGGACGTTGGCGGCGCTGCGGACGATGACGGCGGTGAGCGGGAGGGCGCCGAGCGCGCCGCTGACGGTGTTGCCGACGCCTTGGGCGAGCAGTTCCTTGTCGTAGTCGGTCCGCGGCCCGTCGTGCATCCGGTCCACGGCGGCCGCGCTGAACAGGCTCTCCGCGGAGGCGATCAGGGCGAAGGCGAGGACGGTGCCGACCGCGGCGAGGCCGCCGAGCGCGCCGAAGGCCGCGGTGCCGGGGACGTCCACGGCGTCCAGCAGCCCGCTGACCCGCACCTTGGCCACGTTCAGGTCGCCTACGGCCACCACGGCCGTGCTCAGCGCCACTGCCGCCAGCGGCGCCGGCACCACCCGGAAGCGACCGGGCAGCCTGGGCCACAGCACGAGGACGGCGATGGTGCCGGCCCCGACCAGGAAGGCGGTGAGCGGGGCGCCGCCGGAGGCCACCGAGCGGGCCAGCGAGGGGAGTTCGGCGATCTTGCGCACGCCCCCGGACGGCTGGGCGGTGTCGGCGAGCGCGTACACCTGGCCGAGGACGATGACCAGGCCGATGCCGGCGAGCATGCCCTGGACGACGGCGAGGGAGATGGCCCGGAACCAGCGGCCCAGGTGCAGCAGGCCGAGCCCGATCTGGAGCAGGCCGGCCAGCACGGTGACCGCGCCGAGCGCGGCCAGTCCGTAGGTGTCGACCGCTTCGTGGACGAGGACGGTCAGTCCGGCCGCCGGGCCGCTGACCTGAAGGCTGCTGCCGGGGAGGACTCCGACCACGAGGCCGCCGACGATGCCGGTGACCAGGCCGAGTTCGGCCGGCACACCGGAGGCGACGGCGATGCCCACGCACAGCGGCAGGGCGACCAGGAAGACGACGAAGGAGGCGAGCACATCGGCGCGCAAGGTGACGGGGAGGGCGGGGCCGCGGTTTCCGGGGGCGGATCGTGACGATCGCACAGGGCGCATGCGGGGATTCCTTGCGCTCGGAAGGTCGGACACGGACGGGCGCGCGGTCTGCGCACACTCCCGCACTTTGCCGGATCATTACCTTCCGGTGAAAGATCAAAAAATAGCCAAGGTGTCGTAAAGTATTCGCAAATTTCGAACACAAGGGTCCTGCGCTCCGGGCGCGCCGTCCCGACGTGCCCCCTTCGCTTCCGACCGCCCCCGTACCCCTCGTACCCCTGGTGCCCCTCAGGCGTCCGGGGGCGTGCCGGCGCTGGAGGAGACCGCGAGGGTGGAGGTCGAGCCGTCCGGGGCGAACTCCACTATGGGGATGGCCTTGTTGCGCGGAGCGCCGGGGTTCGCGGAGTTGTCGAGGAAGATCGTGCCGCTGGCCCCGGGCACGGCCTTGGCGCCGTAGAGCAGGGACTGCATCTGGATGACGGCGTCGCCGGTCATGCGTGAGCCGCCGGCCGCGGCGGCGGTGATGGCGGCGCGCGCGGTGTTCATGGCGTCGTAGCCCATGATCGCCTGGCCGTCGTCGAGCAGCTCGCCGGGGAAGTCGGCGAGGAATTCGCCGCCCTTCTGGAAGGGCGCGATGGCACTGCGCTGGAACGCCTGCGGGCGCACGCTCCAGGCGCCGGGGTGGGCGAGGCCGGTGAAGACCAGCTCGATCCGCCCGAACCTCAGCGCCTTCTTGACCTGGTCGGCGTTCGGGGACTGGGCGACCTGGGAGATGTCGTCGCCGGAGACGACCCGCACGGTGGTCTGGTCGCAGATGCGGGAGGACAGCGGGGTGAGCAGGGAGGCCAGGTCCACGCCGCGGCCGGCGTAGTAGATGACGTCGGGATGCTCCAGGCACAAGGTGGCCATCTGCTGGCCGAAGTACGTGGCCACCGCGCTCTTGGCCGAGTCGTAGGTCATGATCGGGCCCGCCAGCAGGCTCTTGGGATAGGCGGACAGGAAGTGGTCGGCGAGCGTCTTGGTGTAGAGGTCGTCGGCCCGGGTGTCCTCGATCACCAGCACCCGGGGCTTCTTCCGGTCGTGCAGCAGGTACTTCGCGGCGGCGGCCGCCTCGTCGGAGTTGGGCGGGGCGACCCGGACCAGCCCGGCGATCCCCGCCAGGTCGTCGGCGGTGAGCACCGAACCGAAGGCGGCGATGTGCAGGGTGCCGGTGAGCCGCTGGATGGTGGCCCGGGTGGCGCTGGTGCTGGTGCCCAGGCCCACGGCGGCCACGATCCGGTCCTCGTCCCGGTGGGCGGCCAGCTGGGCGAGCGTGAAGTCCCGCTGGGCCTGGTCGTCGCCGGTGTGGGCGAGGAAGAGCCGGATGTGCACGGTGGAGCCGCGGTTCGCCAACTGCTGGGCGACGTAGGCCCCTTCCAGCTCGTGCCGGATGGTGTCCTGGCTGTAGGTGTTGCCGGACCCGCCGGCGACCATCGACATCAGGTAGACCACGCCGACCCAGGGGGTGCCGTTCGGCGCGGCAGCCTGCTGGGCGACCCTGTCGTTCTCCTTGTGGATGCGCGCGAAAACGCCGTCGAGGTCGTGGGTGAAGGGGTACGAGCCGTCGGTCAGGCCGACGCAGGCCCGGCCGGTGCCTTCCTTGGCCACGCCGTCGGCGCACCGGTCGCCGGCCGGCCGGGTCAGCCAGTACACGCCGGAGCCGATCAGCAGCAGGGCGGCCACCAGCGCGGTGATCCCGCGCCAGCCGCGCCACCAGCGGCGCGGCGGGTCCCAGGTGCCCGACGGGGTGGGGACGTGCGACGTCATCGCGGTACCTCCAGCTCCTCGGCGGCGCCCGCGGCGCCGGCGGCGCTCACGACAGGCGGGCCTCGTAGCGGGCGGCCTCGGACCGCAGTACGGCGCCGTTGGCGTCCGCGTGCAGGGCCAGATCCCGGAAGGAGGCGCTGATGGTGAAGTTGAGTTCCGGCTGCGCGCTCGGCAGCCGGTTGCGCGGGTCGACCGCCAGCCACAGGGCGGTCACCAGCAGCGTCAGGGCGCGGTTGTGCCGGAAGCCGTCCGGGGCGAGCTCGGCTGCGAGCCGGTCGGCGCGGCCGGCGGCCGTCATGGTCAGGTCCACCGGGTCGCGCATCGGGGCGGCCGTGATCGCGTACAGCTCGTACAGCCACGCCGTGGTGGGCAGGGTGCGCAGCGAGGCGTCGAGGTGGGCGACGACCTCCTCGACGCGGCCGAGGGCGAGCCGATGGTAGTGGGTGTCCAGGTCGTCGCCGTCGCGTGCCGCGTGCCAGTCGTGCAGCCGCTGGTGGGCGGTGTCCCAGTCGGGGTACGGGTCGCCGGGGCCGCGGCCGGCCAGCTCCCGCAGCAGCAGTTGCCACAGCCAGGGCTGGAGGACGGACGAGTGCGGCAGCGGATGCGGGTGGGCGTTCAAGCCGGAGGTGGGCAGGTAGGCCGAGCCGCGGCCGCCGCGGGTGCCGGCGTCCTCCGACAACGGCGGTACCAGGCACAGGCGTTCTGCGGTCTCCTCCAGCAGGGTCTCCCGGACCCGGTCCGGGAAGCCCTCCAGCAGGGCCGAGTTGACGGCCGAGTCCATGTCGCGGGAGGCGGCGCAGGTGACCAGGCCCTGCACCAGCTCGGGCGGCATGCTCTGGAAGAGGTAGCGCAGCGCTTCCTGGCGCAGCGTCAGCCGGTCGGCGGGGGTCCGGTCCCGGTCGCGGTCCACCGGCCCGGAGTCCAGGATGCCGCGCAGCGCGGTGTCCGCGTCCGGCCGGTCGATCATCCGGGCCACGGCCTGCTGCATCCGCACCACGCTCCACGGGTGCCCGTAGGTCAGCCGGTGGACCAGCGGGGTGGCTTCCGGCAGTCGCGGCGCGATCGCCCGCCCGAGCTGGGTGATCTGACTTGCCGTCAGGTCGGGCAGCTGGACGGAGTACCACCACCAGGACGAGTCCGCGGGCGACTGCGGTACGCCGGCCCGCCAGTCGGAGTAACCGGCCTGCGCGGTGGTGCGGATCCGCAGTCCGGCCGGGCCCGGGTCGAAGGGGCCGGGCACCGCGCGGGCGGTCGAGGCGCTGGCCACCACCAGCAGCGGATCGGGGTCGCCGCCCTCGGTGAGCGCCAGGGACTCGCGCAGCTTGAGCAGCAGCCGCAGGAAGCGGGTGCCGCCGCCGTGGTCGATGTTGTCCAGCACGACCAGGCAGTTGCGGTCCCTGCTGCCGCGCGGCCGGCTGTCGTAGGCGGCGCGCAGGTCGGACAGGAACGCCTCGCACAGCAGCTCGTCCACCCAGTCCCGGTCGGCGCTGTCGTCGCTCGCGCTGCGCCGGTTGAGCTCGGCCAGCGTGTCCAGCGGCTCGCGTCCGCTGAGCCGCCCGTACCACTCCAGGCCGGGTTTGGAGACGGCGCCGATCACCCGCGGGCCCAGCCCGCGCAGCAGCAGACCGGCCAGCAGGCCGATGCCGGGCAGCGGGACGATGTTGAAGTCGTTGAGCAGGCCCACCCCTTCCGACAGGGCGTCCAGCGCCCGGCCCGCCTCGAGTCGACGCGCGTCACGCGTGGCCTTGGTGAGCTGGCGGCGGGCGTGCTCGGGGTTGCCGGTGTCCAGGCTCAGCCCGGGGTCGACGGCGACCAGCCCATGGGCCAGCCGCGGGAAGTGCAGCGGCGGCTGGTGCGGCGACTTCACCGACAGCCGGAAGGCGAGCCGCGCGGCCACCTCGTACGGGCGCAGGGTGTACGAGGCGAAGTCGAACCCGGCCACCGGCGCGGTGGAGGCGCGGTGCGCCAGGTACTCCAGCACGCTGGTCTTCCCGCTGCCGTGCCGCCCCAGCAGCACCACGACGGGCAGCTCCCGCCCCGGCCGGCGGCCCGGGCCGCCCCGCGGACGTTCCCAGCAGTCGTGCACCAGGTCCTCGATGGCCTGGATGCCCAGTGGTCGTAACGGTGCGCCAGGCATAGTGCTGATCCCCCCTCAGCGCCGTGTACGCAGGGACATATGGTGCCATGAACCCCTGCCCGGCGCACCGGTGCGACTCCCGGCAGACGGCGGGCGCGGGCGGCAAGCGGGCGGCGTCTTCGGCTCCGGCGGGATCCTTGCGTGCCGTGGCCGCGTCACGGCCCAGGTCCGTGCCCCTTCCGGGACAGCCGGGACAGCCGGGACAACCGGGGCCTGCGAAGGGCACCGCGACGGCCCGGCCGCCTCAGTCGCCCGCCACCGCGCCCCGGCTCACCGGGGGCCCGGACGTCCGGTCCACCACGGCGGGGCGACGCAACTGAGCGCCTCGACCAGGTCGTCGCGGCCGGGTCCGCCGTCGCGCAGCCAGGCGCGCAGCGCCCCGGCCAGACCGTGAGCGAGGAACCGGGCCACGATCCGGCGGTCGATCCCGTCGGGCGGGGCGTGGCCCGAGGTCCGCATGAAGTCCAGGGCGTACTCGATGAAGTGCTCGGTCAGCGCCTCGAAGACCCCGTGGTCGCCCGCGTCGTCCTCAGGGGCGCCGGCGTAGACCGCGCGGAAGCGCTCGACGTGGTCGACGACGGCCGCGTTCGCCAGCCGGAGTGCGTCCTGCGCGCAAGCCCCCGCCGCCCGCCGCCGCACGTCCGCCTCCCACCCGACCCGCAGGTCCCGGCGCAGCGCCCGGGTGAGGGCGTCCAGCACAGTGGCGTAGCGGTTGTAGAAGGTGGCGCGGCTGACGCCGGCCGCCGCGGCGAGTTCCGAGACGCTGATCCGGGAGACGGGCCGGGTGGCGGCGAGCGCGAGTACGGCCTCCTCCACCGCGCGCTCGGTCCGGACGATCCTCGGGTCCACCATGCGGGCCCTCCCTCTCCTCGCGTCCTTCGCCTCACGGCGACCGAGCAACCCGGCGACCGGGTGGTGCCCCGCAGCACGGAGGCGGGTGCACCGCGACCACCTGCTGCTACGACTATCATCCTAGACATCTGTCAAATAAATCGACCGCTGCGGACCGGGCCCCCGGCCCACACCCCCGAAGGAGACACCATGGCCACCCACGCCGCCGTATCGGAGCAGGAAGCGGCCGACCGGCTCGCCCTGCGCGAACTGGTCGACGCCTACGCGCACTGCGCGGACCGCCGGGACGCCGCCGGCCAGATGGCGCTCTTCACGCAGGACACGCGCTTCGCCGTCCACATGGACAGCCGCTCCCCCGAGCCGACCCAGGACCTGCGCGGCCGGGACTCGTTGGCCCCGGTGTTCGACGCCCTCAACGCCTACGAGGCGACGACCCACTTCAACGGCCAGTCCACGGTCGTCCTGGACGGCGACACCGCCACCGGGGAGACCTACTGCCTGGCCCACCACGTCCGGACCGAGGACGGCCTGCGCACCTTGATGATCGCCGCCATCCGCTACCTCGACACCTTCGCCAGGCAGGACGACGGCCGCTGGCTCTTCGCCGAGCGCCGGCTGCTGGTCGACTGGACCGAGACCCGCCCCTCGAACCCCTGACGCCGCCCGGCGGCGCCGCAGGATCCGGGGCGGCGCCTCACCCGCCCCGGTCTCGGAGTTGGTGCATCGTGTTGATGTCCGCGCACACACAAGTGACGGGCGATGCGCCCCACAGGATCGGCTCTCACCACACAACTTCCTGGTAGCCACCGGCGTGAGCGCCCACAAATCACCACCGGCGACGCCTGCTCGTGCGTTTTATCTTGACGGTTCTCGTTGGTACGTGTTGGCTCTCGGGCGGAATCCGCTCGTGTGAGTGCGAGCCGCGCCCTGGGAGGACCAATGGAGCTCAGCAGGAGACGATTCGCCGTCCTCGGTACGGGAGTTGCCGCGGGGACGGCCCTGGGCCCGGGGCAGGTCCCCGGCACGGCGGCCGCCGAGGAGCCCGCGGCGGCCCCCGCGGTGACGCCGGCCGGGACCGGCGCCGGTACCGCCCACAGCGTCACCTTCGACCCCTACTCCCTGATCGTGGACGGCGCGCGGCTGCCCGTGTGGTCCGGCGAGTTCCACCCCTTCCGGCTGCCGAGCCCGTCCCTGTGGCGCGACGTGCTGCAGAAGTTCAAGGCGAGCGGCTACAGCGCGGTCTCCATCTACGTGGCGTGGAATTACCACTCGCCGGCGCCCGGCGTGTACGACTTCACCGGCGTCCGCGACCTGGGCGCGATGCTCGACATGGCCGCCGAGACCGGCCTGTTCGTGATCGTGCGGCCCGGCCCGTACATCAACGCCGAGGTGGACGCGGGCGGTTACCCCGGCTGGCTGACCGCCACCGCTGGCCGGGCCCGCACCGACGACCCGACCTACCTCGGCCACGTCGACGAGTGGCTGACCGCGGTGGACGCGGTGGTCGCACCGCGCCAATACACCAACGGCGGCGGCACCGTACTGCTGTACCAGCTGGAGAACGAGTACGCCTCGCACATCACCGACGGCACCGGCGCCCGCTACATGGCGCACCTGTACGGCAAGGTCCGCGCCGACGGCATCGAGGTGCCGCTGTTCCACAACGACAAGGGCCGCAACGGCTACTGGGTGCCCGGCAGCTTCAGCACCGGCGGCGAGACCGGCCGTTACCTCTACGCCTTCGACGGGTACCCCTCGCCGACCGGGACCCCTGTGGACTGGGGCTACTTCGGTCCCGGCGGCACCAAGGGCGGCAGCACCGCCAGCCCGGGCACTCCCGGCTTCCTGGCGGAGTTCGGCGGCGGCTGGTTCGACTGCTGGGGCGGCGCGGAGTTCAACGGCCAGGGCTACGCCGGCGCCCGCTCCAGCCGTGACGCCGTCTACGAGCGCCGCGCGTACCTGACCAACCTGGCCAACGGCATCAAGCTGCAGAACGTCTACATGACCTTCGGCGGCACCTCCTGGGGCTGGCTGCCCGCCCCGGTCGTCTACACCTCTTACGACTACGGCGCCGCCATCGACGAGGCCCGCAACCTCACCTCGAAGATCACGCCGATGAAGCAGATCGGCCACATGCTCACCGCCGTGCCCGACCTCGGCCGGCTCGACCGGGCGGCCGACGTCACCGCCGCCGATCCCAGCGTCAAGGTCTACCACCTGGTCAACTCCGAGACCTCGGCGCACGCCTACCTGATCCGCAACGACACCGGCACCGAGCGCTCCACCACCCTCCCGCTGACCACCGCCGACGGCGGCTCGGTCACCGTCGCGGTGCGTGCCGTGGCCCGGGACGCCAAGGTCCTGCTCACCGGGATCGCCGCGGGCTCGCGCACGCTGCGCTGGACCACCGCGCAGCCGATGACACAGGACACCATCGGCCGCCAGGACGTCGCCGTGCTCGTCGGGCGCCCCGGCGACCCGGTGGACCTGGCCCTGGAGTGCGCAGCGGAGCCGCGGACCACCGTGCTGGACGGCGCGGCCGTCGCCTCGTACGACGCAGGCGCCGGGCTGCTGCGGATCACCGCCACCCTGTCCGGGCTGACCCGGCTGCTGATCAGCGGCGGCGGCACCGACACGCCGCTGCTCCTGCTGCTCGCCGACGACACGGCCAGCGCGCAGCTGTGGCGGTACGACACGCCGTCCGGGCCGGTGCTGGTGCGCGGCCCCGCGCTGGTGCGCACCGCACAGGCGGCCGGGGCGACGCTCCACCTGACCGGGGACACCACCGCGGACAGCGACCTGGAGGTGTGGGCGCCGCGCGGTATCGACACCGTCTTCTGGAACCGGTCCAAGGTGGCGGTCACCGGCACCTCCTCCGGGAGCCTGGCCGCCCGCGACAAGCTGGCCGGCCCGCCGCAGATCACGCTTCCCGCGCTCACCGGGTGGCGCCGCGCCGCGGAGAACCCGGAGTCCGCGCCGGACTTCGACGACTCCGCCTGGACGGTCGCGGACAAGGCGACCTCGTTCAGCACCACCAAGGTCCCGGCCGGCGGCCCGGTGCTGTTCGCCGACGACTACGGCTTCCACTACGGCGACGTGTGGTACCGGGCGACCTGGACCGGCCCGGTGGACGCGGCGAACATCGCCCTGGCCTACCAGACCGGCACGCAGGGCGCGCTGATGGCCTGGCTGGACGGTGCCCCGCTGGGCACCCACCGGATGCCGGTGCCCACCTCGTCCCAGGCCACCACGGGCACCTGGGCCGCGACGGCGACCTTCGCGCTGCCCGCGGCCGCCGCGGGCGACGGCACGCACGTGCTGGCCGTACTGGTCCGGCGGATGGCGCACGAGGAGGACGGCGGCGGCAGCGACTCGCACAAGTCGGCGCGCGGCCTGGTCTCGGCGGCCTTCACGCCGGCCGGCGCCACCGCGGCGCCCGCCCCGACCTGGCGGCTGCAGGGCGCGGCCGCCACGATGGACCCGGCCCGCGGCCCAATGAACACCGGCGGCCTGTACGGGGAGCGCAACGGCTGGCACCTGCCCGCTCTGGACGACAGCGCCTGGCAGCCGGTCGTGTTCCCGTACACCGACACCCGGCAGGGCGTGGCCTGGTACCGCACCTCGTTCCGGCTCACGATCCCGCACGACGTGGACGCCTCGCTGGGTCTGACCCTGACCGACGACCCGGCCCGCGCCTACCGCGCGCAGATCTTCCTCAACGGCTGGAACATCGGTCAGTACATCAACGACGTCGGCCCGCAGCACACCTTCGTCCTGCCGGCCGGTCTGCTCGACCCGCACGGCCGCAACACCCTGGCCCTGGCCGTCCTGACCGACGGCACCGATCCGGCGGGCCCGGGCACCGTGACGCTGACCGCCATGGGCACCGCCGCCGGCGGCACCCAGGTCGACCTGGTGCCCACGTACGACACCGTGTGACGCGGTGTCGCGTCCCTGTGCGCGGTGCGGCCGGCCCCGACCGGCCGCACCGCCCGGGCGGGCCGCATCGTGGGGGTGCGGCCTGCCCGGTGGCGGGCGACGGACCGGTCAGCCGGTGGCGGGCGGTCGGCGGAAGGCGGTCAGCGTTCGGCCGGCGACCAGAACTCCCACGCCCGGTCCAGCCGTTCGTACGCCTCGTCGAACCAGCCGTCGGCCAGCGGGACGGTCACGGTGACGGAGGTCAGGGACATCGAGGTGTCCCGGATCGTGACCTGGGCCCGTTCCTCGGCGGCGTCGCGCTCGATGAACATCTCGGCGCCCCGCTTGCCCTCGCGCCACTCCACGTCCTGCCCGGCGTCGAGCGCGTCCAGGGCCTCCTGCCACTGCTCCAGTTCGTCCGGGTGGACCCAGGTCCGGAAGCTGCCGCGCACGAACGGCGTCTCGACCAGGAACTCCCCGGCCAGCACGTCGGCCGCGGCCTCGTCGTGCAGCTTCTCCCTCCCGGTGAGCCGGAGAATGACGCTGTTGCCCTCGCCCTCCAGGCGAATCAGTTCGATCGGCTGCTCAGCCACCTGCACCCCTCCCGCGTTCGGCGCGTGAGGTCGCACACTAGCCGTTGCCGGCGACAGGCACGCCACCAGCCGGGGTTCCGGCGCGTTCACGCAACGACACCGCCCGGCCCCGGGGCTCGCCGTCGGGTCGCGGGTTCTCAGGCCAGGGCGCGGCCCGCGACCGACAGGCAGAACAGGCGCAGGCTGTCCTCGGACCCGTTCTCGTACCGCTTGACCGCCTTGCCGAGCGGGTTCCACAGCCGCCCGTCGGGGGTCCGTACGCCGAGCGACTGGCCGAACAGCTCGCGCTCGCCGTCGTCGAAGGCCACCCAGTGCGCGCCCGCCACCCGGACCAGCACTTCGCCGGTGTACGCGCCGAAGCCGATCAGCGTCCGGGTCAGCCGCGGCGCCGGGCGTTCGGCGTGGCGCATCCCCTCGATGACCCGGTCCACGAAGGCCAGGCTCCCCGGTGAGTAGTCCAGCCGGATCCCGGCGCCCTGCCGCACCATGACCACCGTGTCCGCCGCGAGCCGCGGCCCGAGCACGGTCGCCGAGGGCGCCTCGCCCCCCTCGCGCTCCCCCATTTCGTCCCTCCGCTGTTCGTCCCTTCTCCACCGTGTCCCGCACGGTCGAGCCCCCGATCAGGGGAGCGCAGGGCCCCGGGAAACCGTTACGCCGCCGCCTGCCGACTCACGCCGCCCGCACCCGCCGTCGCGGGCGGGACGCGGGCAGGACGCGGACGGGACGCGGACGGGACGCGGGCATATGCGGGACGGCCGGGACCCGCGCCCGCTACCGTGGGAGATCGGCGGACGTCCGGTCCGGAGCCCGGGCGCGACTGGAGGATCCCGGTGGGCGAGGGCATCGACAGGGACGGCGGGCGGCTGCCCCGCCTGCGGCTGGACGAGTTGCTGGACGAGCTCCAGGTGCGCATCGACGCGGTGCGCGGCACGCAGAACCGGGTGCACAGCCTGCTGGAGGCCGTGCTCTCGGTCGGCCGCGAGCTGGATCTGCCGCAGGTGCTGCGGCAGATCGTGGAGTCCGCGGTGGAGCTCGTCGACGCCGAGTACGGGGCGCTGGGGGTGATCGAGGGCACGCGCCTGTCGGAGTTCCTGACCGTGGGCGTCACCGAGGAGCAGGCACGGGCCATCGGTCCGCTGCCGTCCGGCCACGGCATCCTGGGCGAGCTGATCCGGCACCCGGAGCCGCTGCGGCTGCGGGAGATCTCCGACCACCCGGCCTCGTACGGCTTCCCGCCGAACCACCCGCCGATGCACAGCTTCCTCGGGGTGCCGATCCGGGTCCGCGAGGAGGTGTTCGGCAACCTCTACATGGCGCAGAAGCGCGGCGGCAGCGAGTTCGACGCCGAGGACGAGACGGTGCTCGGCACCCTCGCGGTGGCGGCGGGCGTCGCGATCGAGAACGCCCGGCTGTACAAGGCCGCCCGGGACCGGCAGCGCTGGATGGAGGCGAACGCCGAGGTCGTGGCCCATCTGCTGTCGGGCGCGGCGGAGACCGACGTACTGCACGGCATCGTCCGGCACGCCCGGAGCATCGCCGGGGCCGATCTGGGGGCGCTGGCGCTGCTGGTGGAGGACAGCACCGACCTGCGGGTGATGATCGCGATGGGCACCGACGCACAGGCGCACCAAGGGCTGCGGCTGCCGCGCGAGGGGTCGTTCATGGGCGCGGCGATGACCGCGGGCGAGCCGATCACCACCGCGGAGGTGCAGAAGGACCCGCGGGTGACGGCCGGGCCGCCGCGGTTCGCCGGTCTCGGGCCGGCGCTGGCTGTGCCGATGACGACGGACGAGGGCGGGCGCGGCGCGCTACTGCTGGCCCGGGAGGAGGGGGCGCCGCCGTTCTCCGCGGCCGAGGCCGCTCCCCTGCTGGCCTTCGCCGGCCAGGCGGCGCTGGCGATGGAGCTGGCCGAGCGGCGCCGGTCCGCCGAACAGCTCACCCTGCTGGAGGACCGCGACCGCATCGCCCGTGACCTGCACGACCTGGCCATCCAGCGGCTCTTCGCAACCGGCATGACGCTCCAGAGCGCGCTGCGTTTCGTGGACCACCCGCAGGCGAGCGAGCGGCTGATGCGGGCCGTGGACGACCTGGACGAAACCATCAAGATCATCCGGTCCACGATCTTCGGTCTGCGCGCCAAGGAGGCCGAGCGGCGGCCCCAGGGGCTGCGCTCGCGGGCCTCGGCGAGCGTGGAGCAGGCCGCGCGGACCCTGGGGTTCACCCCGGCCCTGCACATGGAGGGGCTGCTGGACACCGAGGTGCCGCAGCCGGTCGTGGAGGACGTCGTGGCGGTCCTGGCCGAGGCGCTGTCGAACATCGCCCGGCACGCCGGGGCCACCGCCGCCGAGGTCGCGCTGGTCGTCACCGGCCCGACCCTCACCGTCACGGTCACGGACAACGGCGTCGGCCTGCCGGCCGGCGGCCGCCGCAGCGGCCTGCGCAATCTCGCCGAGCGCGCGGAACGCCTCGGCGGGACCTTCGAGACCGGACCGGGCCTGGGCACCGGCGCGGGCCCCGGCACCCGGGTGCGCTGGCAGGTGCCGCTGGCGCCGATGGCGGCGGACTGAGCGCGGGCCCGCGGGACCGGCTGGGACATCCCCGGCTCGGATCCTCTCCGGCTCGGACGTCGCCGGCTCGGACGTCGCCGGCTCAGACGTTTGTGCGACCCAGGACCTCGCGGGCCGGGCGGCGCGGGGTGGGCGGGCCGTCGGGGCCGTAGCCGAGCCGGACGAGCATCTGGACGTGTTCGGGGCCGCCGCGCGGGTCGCGCAGGGCCCAGCGCAGGTCGGGCCATTCGGTGGCCTGGCTGAGCAGAGAAGCCCGTACCTTGTGCGCGGTGGCGGTCAGCAGCACGTGCTCCAGGGCCAGCCCGGTGCGCAGCCAGTCGGCGCGGGTGTCGTGCGCGGTGCTCAGCACGCCGATGACCGGGCGCGCCTCGAAGGGGGCCGCCTCCGGGACGGGCCGGGGCGCGGCGAAATCCCGTACCGGTATGCGGCCGGTGGCGTCGCGCGGGCCGAGGGCAGCGGCGGGGATGCCGTCGGACGCGGCGGCGTCGCGGAGCCAGGCCCGGATCTCGGCCCTGCGGCCGGGGTCGGCGGCCGACAGGTGCTCGGCCTCCGCGGTCAGCCGCAGGATCCGCGCGGTCTCGGCCGGCCCGGGCAGGCTCAGCCGCGCCCCTTCGACCGTCGCGGCCTCGACGAGTTCGGTCCGCACGTCGGCGGGCACGGGGTCGGCGGAGAACGGGAAGCGGCTGCTGTGCCGGCGCCACACGGTGTCGTACAGGTCGGGGCGGCGCAGCGACCGGTCCCGGCGCGGGCCGGCCGGCCGTACGGTGGCCAGCAGCGCCGGTCGCGCGGGCCGGGGCAGCAGCCGGACCAGCGGCTCCCAGCCGAAGTGGGCGACGGCCACCCGCAGGTTGAACACGGCCGCGCCGACCGAGACGTGCAGGGCGCGCCCGGCGGGGTCGGTGTGCGGCAGGGCGCGGTCGGCCGCCGCCCACACCTCGATGGTGGCGGTGTCCGGGTCGAGCCGGTAGCGCCAGGGCTGGGTGTTGTGGATGGAGGGCGCGGCCACGGCCGCCGAGATCAGCTTTTCCAGCGTCGTCGCGTCCAGTTCTGCGGTGGTCATGGCCGTCTCCCCTGGTTCGTCGTGGTCCCAGGGTCACCGGGCGGGCCGGCCGCCGGGAGGGGCCGACGGGCACCGGGAGGGGGCCGACCGGCCCTGATCCATGTCCTGATGCGTGGCCTCATCTCGGGGCCTCATCCCGGGGCCCGGTCCTCATCCGTGGCCTGATCCGTGGCCGCATCCCGTGTCCTGTCCCGCCGGGCCGTGTGCTCCCCCGGCGGCCCGGGACGCGCCCCGGCGGGTCACCTGGAGTCGTGCTCGGCTCCGGGGGTGCCCTGGGTGGCGATGACCGCGGCCTGGACGCGGCGTTCGACGCCGAGCTTGGCCAGCAGCCGGGAGACGTTGTTCTTCACCGTCTTCTCCGACAGGTACAGCCGCTGGCCGATCTGCCGGTTCGTCAGCCCTTCGCCGATCAGGCCCAGGATCTCCCGCTCGCGCGGCGAGAGGGCGGCCAGCGCCTGCTGCTCCGGTTCGGCGGGCGCGGCGTCGTCGCGCAGGCTGCTCATCAGCCGGGCGGTGGTGGCCGGGTCCAGCATCGACTGCCCGGCGGCGACGGTACGGACCGCCGAGACCAGGTCGGAGCCCTTGATCTGCTTGAGCACATAGCCCGCGGCACCGGCCATGATCGCGTCCAGCAGAGCGTCGTCGTCGTCGAAGGAGGTGAGCATCAGGCAGGCCAGGCCCGGCATACGGGAGCGCAGCTCGCGGCACACCGTGATCCCGTCGCTGTCCGGCAGGCGCACGTCCAGCACGGCCACGTCCGGCCGCAGGGCCGGCCCGCGGGCCAGGGCGTGGGCCGCGGTCCCGGCCTCGCCGACCACCTCGATGTCCGGCTCGCCGTCGAGCAGGTCGTGCACGCCCCGCCGGACCACCTCGTGGTCGTCGAGCAGGAACACCCGGATCGGGGACTGCGGGGAGAACTGCCGTGACTCGCTCATCTCGGACCTTCGCCTCGTGGAGGGCCGGCCGCCGCCGGCCGCCCGGTTCTTCCGATCATCGGTGCCGGGGACCGCCCGGCACTAGGGCCGAACGGACCTCCCGGCCGCCGGACCGGGCCGTTCGGCCCTTGTGACCGTCGGCCCCAACGGTGAGACCGTAGGAGTGAGGGGACCGGCCGTACCGGAAGGGACCGGGTGATCCCGGTGACGAGGACGAGCGTGCGGTTCTGGCGCTGGCGGCGCAACCCCCTGAAGCGGGGCAGTGATCGCGCCGAGGCGTGGGCCGTTCTGACCGCCGGACTGCTGCTGGTGGCCGGCGCGCCCGCCGCGGGCGCCGCCACCGCGCTGAACACCATGGCCTCGGCCCCCGAACCACCGCCCGGCTGGCACCGCACCACCGCGGTCCTCACCCACCGGGCGCCGCCGCCGACCGTGACGGGCACGCTGAACACCGGCTCGGCCCCGGTGCAGGCCACCGTGCGCTGGAGCGGCCCCGACGGCGCCCAGCACACCGGCCAGGCTCCGGCCCGCCCGGCCGCGCCGGCCGGCAGCACCACCACGATCTGGCTCGACGCCTCCGGCCATCTGCGCCCCGCCCCGGTCGACGCGTCCGTCGTCCAGGCCCGCGCCTTCGCGTACGGCACGGCCGCCTTCACCGGTACGGCACTGGTCTCCGGCGGCGGCCTGTCCCTGGTGCGGCACGCCCTCGCCCGCCAGCGGGCCGCGGCCCTGGACCACGAGTGGGCCCGGTTCGGGCCGGGGACGTCGGCGCAGTGGTGAGGGGTTCAGCGGTGGTGAGGGGCGTACGGCCCTGATCCTCGGCGCTGTCGTGCGCGACGGCGAATGGCGACAAAGCGACACGTTCTCCGATATCGCGCATCGGAAGGGGATGCGGTCATGAGCAAGCCGCTGGTCGTGGGCGTGGACGGCTCGGAGCGGAGTCTGCGGGCGCTGGACTGGGCGGCAGCGGAGGCGTCCGCCCGCGGGGTGCCGCTGCGGATCGTGTACGGCTCGCTGTGGGACCACTACACGCACGTGACGCCCGGGTCCGGTACGGACGGCCCGGACGGCCTGGTACCGGCGGAGCAGGTGGTGGGCGCGGCGGCCCGGCACGTCGCCGACGTCGCCCGCGACGTGCCGGTCAGCACCGACGTGCCGGCCGAGGATCCGGCCGCCGCCCTGATCCGGGAGGGCCGGGACGCCTTCGCGGTCGTGGTCGGCGACCGCGGCCGCGGCGAACTCGCCGGCCTGCTGCTCGGCTCCACCGGGCTCGTCGTCGCGGGGCGGGCCGAATGCCCGGTGGTGGTCGTCCGCGGCCCGGAGAACCGGCCCTCGGTCGCCCGGGTCGTCCTGGGCGTCGAGAACGCGGGCGGGTCGGCCGCGGCGACCGGATTCGCCCTCGGCGAGGCCGCGGCCCACGACGCCGAACTCGTCGCCCTGCACGCCTGGCGCCGCCCGGGCGCCGACCCGCCCGGTGCCCTCTACGCCGCGGGCGGCGGCGCCGCTCCCGAAGTCCGCGCCGCGACCCGCGAGTTGGAGGAAGCGCTCGCCGCCCCCGCCCAGGATTACCCGAACGTCACCGTCCGCACCCAGGTCCCCGAGGGCCGGCCCCGTACCGCCCTCCTGTCGGCCGCCCGCCCCGGCGATCTCCTCGTCGCAGGAGCCCGCCGCCGCCACGGCACCGTCGGCCTCCAACTGGGCCCGGTCAACCACGCCCTCCTCCACCACGCGCCGTGCCCGGTGGCGATAGTGCCCCAGGAGAGCTGAGCTTGTTTTTCCACCGGTTCGTTCAAGTTCGGGGCGAACTGCGAAGCCGCGACTGGGTCCAGCCGAGAATCTGCTTGAGCATACGGACGGCGCCCTCGATGATCGGCAGCGGTCCGTCGTGGCACAGCACCGCGCCCATCACCATCTGACCGCCACCAGGCCGAGCTTGAAGAATAAGCTCAGTCATTTCCCGACTTCGGGGGTTGGTTCTGACATGGTCTCGTGGGCTGCGCTCGCGGGCAGTGCCGCCTTTGGTGGACTCTCCGCCCGTTCCTGGGTACAGGTGGCACGCTACTGGGGCGATCCCACGGCGCATCCGTCGGCGACGGCCCTGGCCCGGTTCGCCGGACCCGCGGCCCAGCGCCGGCTCGCGCGGGGCTCCCTGCTCAATTCCGTGTGCCTGAGCGGCGTGACGCTGTTGCTGCTGGGGGGCGCGTGGCTGCCCCGGCGCGGTGGCGCCGGTACGCAGAACCCGGTCGCGTTCGCCGTGGCCCTTGGGGGACTCGCGGTCTTCCTCGCCGGATGCCTGGGCCAGATCTCGCTGGCGTTCCTGGGCAGACCTCGCTTCGTCCTGCCGAAGCACGCCCGGCACGACAACGCAGACCTGACCGGTCGCCCGTCCGGCCCGGAAAGCGGCTCGTCCCTTGGACAAGGAGCCGACACGGTGTCCGCGTCACTGCCGGTCGAACACAAGGGCACAGCCGAGATCCTGGTGATCCGCGACGAGGCGGACTCCTACGCGCAACTACGCCGCTACAAGGTCTACGTGGACGGCAAGCGCGTGGGTAACCTCCGGCGGGGGGAGAACTGCGTGACATCCGTGGCCCCGGGCCCGCACACCGTCCAGGTCAAGATCTCCTGGTGCACGAGCCCCGTGTCCCGCGTCGACGTGGCCCCCGGCGACCGGCTGAGGTTCCTCTGCCGCGCCCGGCCCGGGGTGGAGAGCGATCCCACCGCCGTATACCGGCTCCGGCACGATTTCCTGGTGCTGCACCCCGTGTGACAAGCATTCCGCAGGCGCCGACCGGACGGTGGCATCATGGCTTCCGTGATCACGCATCGAAAGGCCGATGGCGCGTAGACGGCGACGCGCGCTGCGCGCTGAAGGACCGGCCCCCCGCGTCTGGGCGGCAACCCCTCCGCTCAGGATTCACGGACTCTCCGCTGAAGCGAGCCTGGCTGTGCACCGGGTCGAGTACCTGAGCGACAGCTCCTATCTGCACCCGGGTGCCACCGACCGGGCGTTGCGTCGATACCGGGAGTTCCTGCACCCGCCGGGCAGACGTCCGCTGTACCCGCAGGAATCGCATTGCTCGTGCACCTGGTGCTCGTTCGACGACGTCAGACACGCACGCGACGTGCTGGAAGAAGTCCTGGAGAGACTGCCGGAACGGGCGCGTGCCGAGCTCGGGCGGGTCGTCAGGCCTCTGGACACGTTGTTCCTTCACCGCACCCTCCCTGACCCGTTCGCGTATCGGCGCCAGTGGCGCACGGAGTTTTGGTGGTATCGCCGCCTGGCCGACAGGTCGGAGTGGGGATGAAGCGACCCGCTAGCGGAGTGTCGCAAGAGCGGTATAGGCGGCTGCCGATACACCGACGACGGCTAGGGCGATCCGCTCCTGTCTCGGGCAATACGTCCATGAGCGAAGCGTTCGTGGGTTGAACATGTCGTAGTGGCCTGCGAGTGCGAATGGATATCCCGCGAGCAAGAGGACGGAGAGACCGAACGCCTTCACTGGGACGGTTGCGCTGCCTATGCCAAGAACGGGTGCGATGAACACCCCGAGCATGGTTACGGCGATCGACAGCAAGTTGAGGATGTCCGCGGGAGGCAGCCACGTGATATCGCCCTTGCCGCTGACATCGATCTCTCGGTTGATCCGTAGAGCGAACCCGGTGACCTGGAAGCCGGAGACCACTCCGGCCGCGGTCCATAATGATCCAAGATCAGGATGCATGTCGCACTACCTCGGCTGCCGACGTGACGCGGGGAGCAAGTGTCGCAGCGGAGCGAAGCTGCGGAACAGGCCGTGGGGCATGCCGGATCGCGGTAACCAGCTGCTATACGGTATGCCGCCACAATCGGTTCACGTGGGCTGTGGTGTGCGTCTGGGCGACGCCCTTTACGGTCGAGCGGCACGAGGTTGGCCAGGGGGCCTGCACCGATCTCGACCCAGAACTCGTAGCACCAGGTCAAGGGCCTCCGCCGCGGTCGCTCGATCCCGCTCGACACGGACGGCCTGCAGCCGCCGCCATCGTCTCAGCAGCCCTTGCCCGCGGCCGGGCTCAGGCGGGGCCGGCGGCGCTCCAGCGGTCGCCGTTCGGGGCGGCACCGGCCGCGTCTGCGAGCACCGCACGGACCTGCCTGACCAGGGTCTCGGCCTGGGCCACACGGCCGGTGGGGAGTCGGGTGGCGCCGCCGAGGGCGAAGACGCGCGGGCGGGCCGGCGAGCGCTGTGTGTGCGGGTCCACGACGACGTAGCCGCGGCTGTCGCACAGTCCGGCGCGGGCGGCGAAGCCGGTGCGGGGTTGTGCGGGGGGCGGTGCGCCGGTGGCCACGACCAGGATGTCGTAGGCCAGGGCGGTGCCGTCGGTGAGGGTCGCCTCCTCCCGGTCGGGCGCGAGGGTGACGGCCTCGGCGTGGCGGGGGCGGATGCCGTCGCGCAGGTCCCGGTGTTCGGGGGCCCGGAGGGTGCCGGGGCCGTACAGGCCGATGGCGGTGAGGAGTTCGATTTCGGGGTCGCGTGCGGGGCCGGACCGGTCGACGACGGTGATCTCGACGCCGTCGCCGTCGTAGGCCAGGCGCAGCCGGTTGGCGGCCAGGGTGCCGCTGGGCCCGCGGCCCACGATCAGGATGTGTGTGGTCATGGCCTTCACGGTCCGGCGCGGGGCCCGCGAGCGGCATGGGCCGAAGGGCCCCCGGGCGGGGGCGCATCGGGCACTCCCGGGCGGCGCACGGCAACCTCCCGCCCGTCTCACCGCACGGTCCCTGCGGCCGAGGGCCGAACGGCCCTGCGGGCAGGGCTCGTCCGGCACTGTCCGGCTCCCGGCGGCGGCGCCGAGGATCGACGGCGGCAGAAGTGAGCCGAACGGGAGGGCAGGGTCATGCGCGAGCGGCGCACAGTGGTGGGCGTGGACGGGTCGGTGGCGGCCTTCCGGGCGCTGGACGCGGCGGCGTCGGAGGCCGAACGGCGGGCGACGGCACTGGAGATCGTGTGCTGCGTGAACGATCTGGCGGAGGCGACGCCGGTGCTGCGCTCGGCGTCGGACCGGGTGAAAGAGCGTCACCCGGACCTGATCCTGCGTGCGTCGGCGGTCGTCGGCGACCCGGTGCAGGTACTGGCCGAACGCAGCCGGGGCGCCGCGCTGACGGTCGTCGGCGCGCGGGCGGCCGTCGGGACCGGCGGGCTGCTGCCGCACGCGGTCGGGCAGCGGCTCGCCGTCCGAGTGCACGGACCGCTGCTCGTGGTGCGCGGCCGGGAGCCGTCCGGCCCGGAGCACAGCGGCCCGCGCGGCGTACTCCTCGGCGTGGGCGGCGCCGAGGCCGCGGAAGCGGCGCTGTTCGCCTTCGAGGAGGCGGAGATGCGCCGCACCCATGTGTGCGTGCTGCATGCCTGGACGGACCGGCAGCCGGTGTACGGCTCCCCCGCCGGTCCGGTCGAATCCGACCTCGCGCGGCAGGCGGCGACCGCGGCCTGCCTGCCGGGCGTCGCCGTGGCACCGCTGCGTGAGACGCACCCTCAACTGCGCGTCGTGACATGGTCGGTACGCGGCACCCCGTGGCGCGCGCTGCTCGCGGCGACGGCCGACGCGGAGCTCGCGGTCATCGCGGTCCGCCACCGCCGGGTACGCCCGGAGCGGCTGCGGCTCGGCCCGGTCGCCCAGGCACTGCTCCGGCACTCCCACTGCCCGGTGGCCGTGATCCCGGTCCCCCGCGGCTGATCCCCACGTCCGACACAGCTCGTTCGGCCCGCCGGCATGTCGCCGGCGGGCCGAACTGCGTTGCGGCGGCGTCCCGGCCGTACCGCGCTCGTGACGGACGCGCCAAGAGGCCCAATGACGACCGTGACGTGGCGGATGCCATGGGCGTACCAGGTACCAAGGTGCCAACCAGGCCCGGACATGGGGCCGTTCGGCCCAGCGGATACGGGCCCTGCGCCCCCAGCGGCGGCAGGGGGCCCGGCGGGACAGTGATGACGTCAGCAAACGACCTGCACCACCGATCAGCAAGGGGGGCCGTCATGGCCGTTCACCAGGAGTCCCGCCCGACGTCGCGCATGCAGGTGCCGGCCGTCGAAGCGGCGCGAACCGCACCCCGGCACAGTGCCGTCATGACCCCGGCCGCAGCGCGGGCCGCGGCTGTGGTCCGGATCGCCACCGGCGGAGTCTTCCTCTGGGCGTTCCTCGACAAGGCCTTCGGGCTGCACTACGCCACCGGCTCGGGCAAGGGCTGGATCGACGGCGGCTCGCCCACCAAGGGCTTCCTGTCCGGCGTGCAGGCCGGCCCGCTGCGGTCCTTCTTCCACGACATCGCGGGCACCGGCTGGGCCGACACACTGTTCATGCTCGGCCTGCTCGGCATCGGACTCGCCCTGACCAGCGGGGTCGCCCTGCGGATCACCGCCGTCGCCGGCACCGCCCTGATGGCCATGATGTGGGCCGCCGAATGGCCGCTCGCCCAGCACCTGACCACCGGCGCCCCCACCGGCTCCAGCAACCCGCTCATCGACTACCACGTCCTCTACGCCCTGGCGATGATCCTCTTCGCCGCCTCCTACGCCGGCAACACCTGGGGCCTGGGCCGGATCTGGGCCCGCCTCCCCTTCGTCCGCGACAACCGCTGGCTCCTGTAGCCGCACATCCTCCCCGCGCGAGGGGGCCCGCCGACACCGGCGGGCCCCCTCGCGTTGCGTCGTCTTCGACCGGTCGCAGGTCAGCCGCCGTAGGGGAAGACCGAGATCATGTTTCCGTCGGCGTCCTCCAGGATCGCGGTGTCGCCCTGGTTGTTCCAGACCGGGTGGGCGACGCCGTACGAGAAGCCGCCGTATTCGTCGTGGGTCTCGTTGGTGTAGACCCGCACCCGCCGGCCGGACTCGACCGTGGCGCCCTCCGGGAAGGTGAAGCTGTGGCCCGACTCGTCGGACGTCAGGGTCCAGCCGGAGATGTCGTGCGGTTCCGCGCCGCCGTTGAGGATTTCGACGTACTCGTCGGCCTGCCGGTTCGCCGAGTGGCCGTGCGACTGCACGTGGGAGATGTAGCTGTTGGGCTGGCCGACACGGGCGAACAGGGCTTTGACGTCCGCGCTGTTGCGGCCGTTCTCCGGGCTGGTGAACTGCGGGATGTGGCGCACGCCTTCCCGGGTGAAGCCGGTGATCTGCACCAGGTAGTCCTCGCCGTTGACCTTCACGGTCCGGTTCTCGTCGATGTTCGGCAGCAGGACGATGTCCTCCTGGTGCTCGCCCACGTTGGGCGTCTCGTTGTGGTGGAACCGTAACGAGGGCAGGTGGACGCTGGTCTGGTCCTCGAAGGTCACGTCGACGTCGAGGTAGGCGTAGAACTGCGTGTACGCGAGCACGATCGGGAAGTTGTGGTGCGTGAACGTGCCCAGCACGAATTCGGTGCCGTCGAGCTTCGCCTCGACCTCACGGCCCCGGAAGAAATAGCCGCTCCTGCGGCCCTCCGGCGCCTCGCCCCACCGGATGTAATTGGTGTTCAGCCCGGTGATGATCGACTCGTCCACGCTGACGCTCTTCCAGACACCTTTGGTGGAAACCTTTCCCATGCGGGGCTTCTCCCTTTCGTCGGGGCATCGCATTCTCGAACCGGCTTCGTCCACGCCGACTGCCCACGCTAGGGGGTGAAAGAGCGTCACCTAAAGTGCAAAAGCAGACAAACCAAGGGGCCGCGACGGCTGTCAGGCGCGGCTCGGTGCCGGCTGCGGCTCGGCGGGACGCGCTGCCGCGCGGCGAGGGAGCAGCAGCGGGGTCGCCAGCAGGAGCACGCCGGCCAGAGCGATGGCCGTGCGGGGGCCGAGAAGGGCGCCCAGTACGCCCCAGAGGGCGGTCAGGAGCGCGGTCGAGGCCTTGGTCGTCACCGTCCAGGCGGACAAGGTACGGGTGACCCGGTCGGCCGCGGTGCGCTCGAGGCGGTAGGTGGCGTAGACCGGGTTGAAGACCCCGCAGCAGAAGATGAGCCCGAGTTCGACGCCCATCACCAGCAGCAGCCCGCCGGTACCCGGCCCCAGGAAGGCCAGGCCGACGGACCAGAGCGCGCGCAGCGCCCCCGCCGCGAGCAGCACCTGGTGCTGCCCGTACCGGGTGACGAGCGGCCGGGCCAGCCGCGAACCGAGCAGCCCGCCGAGGGAGGGCGCGGCGAAGGCGAGGCCGTACTGCCACGGTGCGAACCCGAGCCGGCCGAGCATCAGGACGGCCAGCAGCGGCTCGGCGGCCATCACCAGGCCGTTGAACAGGGCGGTGTTGAAGAACAGCGGCCGCAGCGTCGGGTCGGCGAGGATGTACCGCCAGCCGTCGAGCAGGTCCCCGGCCCGCACCCGCGCGGCCTGCCGGCGCTCGGGCCGCGGCTCGTGCCCGCCCGTCGCGCGGATGCCCAGGGCCGAGAGCAGGTAGCTGACCGCGTCGGCCACCACCGTCGCCACCGGGCCGAGGAGCCCGATCGCCGCGCCGCCCAGCGGCGGTCCGACGATCGTGGTCGACCAGGCCGTGGACTCGAACCGGGCGTTGGCGACGAGCAGGTCCCCGGCCGGCAGCAGCGTCTTCAGGTACGCGCCGGAGGCGGCGCGGAAGGTGATGTCGGCGGCCGCGACGACGACCGAGACCAGCAGGAGCTGAAGGAAGGTGAGCGCGCCGAGCGCGTACCCGACGGGGACGGTGAGCAGCGCCCCGAATCGCGCCAGGTCCATCGCGATCAGCACCGGCCGCTTGCGGCGGAACTCCACCCACGGGCCGAGCGGCACCGCCACGGCGGCCCCCACCGCGGCCCCCACGGAGGAGAGCGCGGCGACCTCGGCCGGTCCGGCGTGCAGCACCCGGATGGCGATCAGCGGGAACGCGCCGAAGGCGAGCCACGTACCGAGCGCGCTGGTCCCGTACGCTGCCCACAGCCATCCGAACCGCCGCCCCAGCCGCTGTCCGAGCACATGTCCCGGCACAAGTCCCAGCGCATGTCCCGGCCGCTGCCCGCTCCTCATGTCCGACGCCCCCGTCACTCACCCGCACAACCGATCCGCGATCGCAAGCATCAAAGCGAGCACCGTACCCGCGGATCAAACAACCGCGGGGCCGTCGGCCACAACCAATGGTTGTGCCCATAGGGTGTCGGCATGGACCTCGACACCGTCCGGACCTTCGTCGCCGCCGCCGACGCGGGGCAGTTCCAGGAGGCCGCCGCCGAGCTGGCGGTCACCCAGCAGGCCGTCTCCAAGCGCATCGCCACGCTGGAGCGCGACCTCGGGGTGCGGCTGTTCACCCGCACAGCTCGCGGCGCGGAGCTCACCATCGACGGGCAGGCGTTCCTGCCCCACGCGCGCGAACTGCTGCGTGTCGCCGAGCGCGCGGCCACGTCGGTGCGCACCGGCCGCCGTCCACTGCGCGTCGACGTGATCTCCTCGCGCGGCGCGGCGACGGGCGCGATGCGCGGCTTCCACCGCGCGCACCCCGAGATCGAGCTGGACGTGGTGATGCTGTTCGACATCGAGACGGCCGTCGCCGCCATCCGGTCCGGTGCGATCGACGCGTCCTTCCGCGCAGTCGCCGCGCCCGGCCGGCCCCTTCCGGAGGACATCGAGTCAGTCCGGGTGCTCGACGAGCCGCTCCAGCTCCTCACCGGTCCCGCGCACGCGCTGGCGGGCGCCCGTTCGGTGACCGTCGCACAGCTCGCCGGGCACCGGATCTGGATGCCCGGCATCGTCCCCGGTACCGAGTGGGCCGCCTACTACGACGACCTTGTCGCCGAGTTCGGCCTCACCATCGAGGCGACCGGCCCCAACTTCGGCTCCGACGCACTCCTCGACACCGTCGCCGACACCCCGGCCCTGGCCACCTTCATGGGCGGGCTGACCCGCCTGGTCTGGCCCGCCGGCCACGGCCTGCGCCGCATCCCGGTGACCGACCCGACGCCCGTCTACCCGCACTCGCTCCTGTGGCACCGCGACAACCCCCACCCGGGGCTGGCCACCCTCCGCGCCCACCTCGCGGCCCCGACGGCCGGCCACGACGCCGCCGGGACCTGGATCCCGGGCTGGGTGATCCCGCGCTGAACGCCGCGGCGGCTGCGATCAGATGCCGTCGAGGGAGACCGTGAGGGTGTCGTCGGAGACCGTGGTGCCGACGGGTGTGCCCGGCCGCCGAGAGGTGTGTCCGGCCGCCCCCATGGCGGCCGGACACACCGCATCACCCGCTCGTCGGGGCGTCGCCCGGGATGACGAGGGGCGTGACCGGCAGGTTCGCGCTTCCGGTGGTGCCGTGGACGGCTGCGGCCGGGAGCCGTACGCGAACCGGTCCTCGGCCGTCCGGCGTCACCGTGAAGGTCCAGGTGGTGCCCGCGGCCCCGGTGCCGTGACGGGCCGGGGCGCTCGCGGTGCCGTTCGCCACCTGGATGTCGGCCGCGGTGAGCCCGGTGACCTGCTGGTCCAGAGTGAGGGTGACGGGGACGGCCTGCCCGGTGGTGGCGTGGCGGGCGGTGGTGGCCAGGCTTCCGGTCGGGGCGTCGCCCGCGTCGTCGGTCTGCCGGCAGATACCGGTCAGCGCTTGGTCGCCGCGTACGCCCGGGTCGGCGGAGGTGCTCAGGACATGGCAGCCGACGCCGACGGCGACGGCGAGCCGGCCGTTGTCGCGAGTGGCCGGGGTGGCAAGGCCGTCGACGTACACGGTGTCGCCGGTGTCGCCGTCGGTGACCGGAACGCTGACGGTCGCCGTGGAGTTGCCGGGCACCAGCACGCCGAGGTCGGTGCGGCCGGACTGCTTGTGGAACGCCGCCGCGACGGTTCCCTTGACGGTGGGGGTGCTCACCGAGCCGTAGGTCTGGTCGCCCGGCTGCGGGGTGACGGTGAAGGTCCGGTATCCGGGTGAGGTGGGCGCGACGCCGTACATGTCGCGCGGGATGACGTAGGCGGGGGCAGCGGCCCAGGCGTGCGACCAGGTCATGTTGCTCTTCTGGGCGGGATCCCACGCTTCCCCGGTGGCGCCGGCGCCCAGGTCGATCATGTGCCGCCAACTGTTGGTGCTGTCGGAGGTCAGCAGGTCGAGGGCCGCTTGGGCGTCGCCCGCGTTGTACAGGCCCTGGAGCAGGAAGCCCGAGCAGTACACACCGCACGCCATGCCGCGCGAGGCCATGTACGCGGCGACGCCGGCGTACTGCTGCTCGCTGGCCGGGACGCCGAAGGCGGCGGGGAAGGCGCTGGCCTGGAGGGCGAAGTGCCCGGTCGGCTTCATGTTCGCGTCCAGGCCGTCGTCGTAGGCGCCCTTGCTCGCGTTCCAGAACGCCGAGTTGAGCGTGGTGCGCAGTGTGTCGGCGGTCCTGGTGTATCCGGCGGCGTCGTCCGTCCGGCCCAGCGCGGTGGCCATGGCCGCCATGTCGCGGTAGTTGCTGTACGACAGGGCGTTGAGGATGGTGTTGCGCGCGGCGAAGACGTAGCCGTCCCGTTCGCCGGCCGGCCAGTCGACGATGGCGTCGGACTCGTCGATGGTGCCGGTGACGGGGTTGAACTGCTTGCTCAGCAGCTTGCCGGTCAGCGCCGAGTACATTCTCTTCACCTGTGCGAGGGAGCCGGTGCGCTGCCAGTTGTCGTAGACGGAGCTGATGACGTAGAGCGGCCACTCCTGGGGCCAGGTGCTGTGGTCGGTGAAGTACTCCATGGAGTACTCGCCCAGGGTGGGGTCGCCGCTCAGATACAGGCTGGCGAGTTGGTGGATGTAGTTGTCGGCCTCGTAGGGCCCGCGTTCGCGGGTCCAGGAGTCGGTGTAGAAGTTCTGGTCGGTGGTCTCGACGGTGTCCTTCGAGAGCTGCCACACCGAGACCAGGTCGGGATTCGAGGAAGTGAGCTGGGACTGGCTCTCGTCGAACGGGTAGACCAGGGCGAGCGCCTGGAGATCGTGCGTGGTGACGGGCACGGGCGAGCCGATGACGTCGAGGTAGCGGAAGACCCGCATGCCCCAGGTGTCGACGGTCTGGGTGCCGTAGCGCATGGTGACGACGTCCTGGTAGGTGTTGCCGGCGCGGAGCTGGTAGCGGACCGTGTCGGGGCCGGAGAGCTCCTCGCCGAAGCGGAGGGTGACCCGGCGTCCCGCGGTGCCGGTGAGGGTGAGGTGGACGCCGCCCTGCCAGGTCCGGCCGAAGTCGACCAGGTAGTCGCCGTTGCCCTTGTCGGTGATCCTGACCGGTGCGCGCAGCTGTTCGGTGACCTTCGCGAAGGGCGTGGGTTCGAGGTCGGTGAAGGCGTTCTTGACCGCGGCGCCGGACCAGGAGGAGTCGTCGAACCCAGGCGTGCCGAAGCCGTCGGGGTAGGCGCTCATGGTGATGTCTTCCTGGGGCGCGCTCCAGTAGCTCGTGCCGATGCTCCTGGCCGACGGCCAGACGGTGGCGCCGGACCTCGTCCTCCAGTCCGGTCCGGTGCCGACGGTCTGGGTGCTGCCGTCGGTGTAGCGGATGACCAGATACGCCTGGAAGCGCTGGTCCTTGGTGGTGTACGCGATCGCGGACAGGGTGTGTGCGCCGCCGGTGGTCAACGCCTTGGTGACGTCGAAGCCGTCGTAGCGGGTTTCCGTGCCGAAGGACTCGGTGGGCCCGAGTCCGACGAACCCGCCGTCCAGGTACATCTTGTAGACGTACTGCTTGGCGGCGTCGAAGGACGAGCCGGTGGCGAACGCCGTGGCCCAGTCGACGGTTTTGCCCGGCGCCAGGGCGAAGTCCCGGCGCATCAGTGCCCAGTCGTCGGTGGTGTTGACGCTCAGGCAGTCCTGGCTCGTGCCGATGACCAACTGCCGGTCCTGCACGGTGCCGCACGGGAACGAGGCGTCGGCGGCGCCGAAGTCCTCGGCGTACAGCGCCTTGCCGCTCTCGGCGGGCACCAGGCTGGTGACGGTGATGTCGTCGACGGTGCCGGTCTCGGTGCTGCCGGTGCGCAGGCCGATGCCGCCCTGCGAGTACGTGGTGTCGGTCCGCGAGTCGACCAGGTTGCCGTCGAGGTAGGTCCTGATGGTGGACCCGGTGACCTCGATCGCCACGTCGTGCGTGGTATCGGGATTCAGCGCGGTGCCCAGCGGCACGGGAGTGCCGACCTTGTAGCTGCCGTTGGTCTCGATGTGCGGCACGAGGGAGTTGGGGGTGGCGGCGTTCGAGGCCCGGAACTGCCACATGTAGCCGTCACGGGAGTCCGGTGAGCGGAACTTGACACCCAGCGCGGTCCTGGTGACGGCCAGCTTCAGATCGAGGCGGTAGTCGGTCCACGCGGGCTGCGACGGCGGGGCCGACCAGATGGGCCGGCTGCTCCCCCAGGTCCGGCCGGGCCCGGTGCCGAAGAGCGCGGGCCGCGACCACGCGGTGGGCCTGCCCTGCTCGTCCCATACGCGGACCCGCCACGAATAGCGCTCGGCGGGCTTGAGCGCGCCGCCCCCGTACGGAACGGCGGTCGAGGCGTCGGAGGCGATCCGGGAGCTGTCCCACACCGCGGGGGCGTCGTCCGAGTCGCCCGCGCTGACGCGTATCTCGTAGGCGCTCTGCTGCCCGACCCGCGACTGCCAGCCGAAGTCGAGCCCGCCGCCGGCCTGGTCGACGTCCATGGGAGCGGCGAGCGAGTCGGTCACCAGCCCGGTGGGGGCGCCCGAGGCGGCGCCGATGCCGGTGCCACTGCCGGACACGTCCGCGGCCTGGGCGCCCGCGGGGCCGGCGAAGGGCTGCATCAGGGCGAGTGACGCGACAACTGCGGTCGTGGCCACCAGGGATGCCCATCGTCGGCGCATCGGCCCCTCCTTGCATGATTGAAACGTTTCATTAACCTGCTTAGTGACGCTACGGACCGATGAACGCGAGCGTCAAGAGATGTGACAGGGATTGGGTTCGGCAACGCGGCGGCACGGGCCGGGGAACGCTCCGCCGGTCGGGTCAGTGGGTCCGCTCGCGGAGGAGTTCGGCGGAGCGTTCCCACAGGCGGCGGGCGAGGTCGTCGTCCGTGGCCTGGGGGTTGGTGCGCCTGGCGGGCCGGTGCTTTTCGTAGTAGGTGCCGGAGATCCAGTCGGTGCCGGGGGTGGACTCGGCGAGCCAGACGAGTTGCTCGGCGCCCTTCTCGGGGGACGCCATGAAGGCGCGGCCGATGCGGCTGGAGTAGATGCGCTTCATGAAGCTGTCGCTCTCGGTGGCGAAGCCGGTGGCCACGGCGCCCGGATGGAAGGCTGCGGCCGACAGGCCCCGGGCGTGGTAACGGCGGTGCAGTTCCCGGGTGAAGAGGATGTTCTCCAGCTTGGCCGTGCCGTAGGCGAGCTGCGGGGTGAAGTCCTTGTCGTGATCGAGGTCGTCGACGGCGAGCCTGCCGAACAGCCGGGCGCCGGAGCTGGAGGTCTGGATCACGCTCGCCCGGCTCGCGAGGAGCCTGTCCAGCAGGAGATCGGTCAGCAGGAACGGCGCGAGGTGGTTGACCTGGAAGGTCTTCTCGAATCCGTCGGTCGTCCGGGTGCGGTCGCCGAAGATCCCGCCGGCGTTGTTGGCGAGCACGTCGATGCGCGGGCAGGCGCGGTCGAGGTCGGCGGCCAGGCGCCGTACGTCGTCGAGGTCGGTGAAGTCGGCGAGGAAGTGGTCGGCGCCGAGCTCGTGGGCGACGGCCTCGGTCTTGTGCGGTGAGCGGCCGACCACGACGACGCGGTGGCCGTTCCGGTGGAGGCGGCGGGCCGCGGCCGCGCCGATCCCGTCGCTGGCACCGGTGATGACGATGGTCTTGGGCATGGTTCCTGTCCGTTTCGGTGTGCCGCCGCAGGTTCCGCGCGGCGGATGCGGTGCGGGCGGGGACTGCCGTCGGCGCCGGGCCGGGATCCGCCCGGGCCGGGCACCTCGGCGCGGTTCCACCTCGCGCACCACCCTGACAGTATGGGTCGAACTTGTCAGTCGATGTCAAGTTCGACTCGACATGCTATTTTGGTGGGACCATGACTGACTCGCAACCCGACCTGCGGGAACGCACGCGCCGCGCCGTCCAGAAGGAGATCGCCGAAGCCGCGCACGCGCTGTTCGTCGAGCGCGGCTACGAGGAGACGACGGTGGGTGACATCGCCGCGGCGGTCGGCATGTCGCAGCGCAGCGTCTTCCGCTACTTCCCGACCAAGGAGGACCTGATCGTCGGCAAGTTCGACCTCGTCGCCGACGACATGCTCCGGGTACTGCGGGAGCGGCCCGCCGGCGAGCCCGTCTGGGAGTCGATGCGCCGCACCTTCGATCTGCTCGTGCCGTACGTGGACGCGCCGGGCCGGCGCCAAGTCGCCGAGCCGATGCAGCGCATCGTCTTCTCCACGCCGACACTCCTGGCCGGTTATCTGCAGAAGCTCCAGCTCCTCCAGGACGCGGCCGACACCGCGCTGCGCGAACGCGCCGCCGCCGCGGGGGCGCCCTACCGCGCCGGCGATCCCACCCCGCGCGCGATCATCGGCGCCGCGTTCGCCTGCCTGCTCGCCGCCCAGCACGCCTGGCTCGCCGACGGCGCCGAGGGTACGTTCGCCGCGGCGATCGACCGCGCGATGACCACGGTCACACCGGTCACCGACATGCGCTAGGCCCGCCTTCGCGGTCGGGGCGCCTGGGGATGGCGGGGAGAACCGCTGGCGGTGTGGCGGCGTGTTGGTGATCGGCGCAATGGTCCGGAAAGCGGGTGTGGGAGCGGGGGTGGTGCTGTGGCGGACGTCGTGAAGGATCTGCGGGATGTCGGGGCGGGGGGCGAGGGGCCGAGTCTGTGGCGGCAGCGGGATTTCATGCTGCTGTGGGGCGGTCAGACGGTCAGTGAGATGGGCTCGGCGGTCACGCAGGTCGCGCTGCCGCTGGTCGCGGTCGTCGCGCTCAGGGCGAGCACCTTCCAGGTCGGGCTGCTGACCGCCGCCACCACGGCGGCGTTCGCGCTGATCGCGCTGCCCGCGGGTGCGCTCGTGGACCGCGGCTCGAAGCGTTCCATCATGATCGGCTGTGACATCCTCCGCCTGCTGATCATCGGCTCGGTACCGCTGGCGGCCGCCCTGGGCGCCGTGACGATGGCGCAGCTCTACGTCGTCGCTGCCGCAGCCGGCGTGTGCACTGTCTTCTTCGACGTCTCGTACCAGAGTTACGTGCCGTCGCTGGTCCGCGCCGATCTCCGGATGGACGCCAACGGCAAGCTCGGGACCACTCAGGCGTTCGCGCAGCTGGGGGGACCCGGCCTGGGCGGGGCGCTGGTCGCGGCGTTCGGCGCGGCGGGGGCGATGACGGCCGACGCGATCTCGTACGTCGTCTCGGTCGTCTCGATATCGGGAATCAGGACACGTGAGGAGCCGCCGCCCGCGCGGCGCGAGGGCGAGACGTTGCGGAGCCGGATCGCCGAGGGACTGCGATTCGTCGTCCGGCACAGGATCCTGCGGAGGGTCGTGGCGTGCACGGGCACCGCGAACCTGTTCGGCGGCATGAGTTCGGCGGTCGCGGTGATTTTCCTGGTCCGGGTGCTGCACGTGCGCCCCGGGCTGGTCGGGGTGATCATGGCGGGCTCGGCTGTCGGCGGGATCGCCGGCGGGGTGTTCGCCGGCCGGCTCGCCAGGAGGATCGGCTCGGCGCGGATCATCTGGGTGTCGATGCTGGTCTTCAGCGCGCCGCAGGTCGTCGCGGCGGCCGCTTGGCGGGGCTGGGGGGTGCTGCTGTTCCCGCTGGGTTGGGGCATCACGTTCTTCGCCCTGATGGTGTACAACGTCGCGCAGCTCAGCTACCGGCAGTCGGTGACACCGCCGGAGCTGATGGGCCGGATGAACGCGGCCGTGCGCTGGGTCGTGTGGGGCACGCTGCCGCTCGGCAGCGTCCTGGGCGGAATCCTCGGCACGCTGATCGGGGTACGGCCCGTGCTCTGGGTGGCGTTCATCGGCTCCTGGGCGGCCGGCTGGTTCGTGTTCTTCTCCCCGCTCCGCCACATGCGCGATGTTCCGGGGCCCGCGCCCGCCTCCGTGGCCACGAATTGACGGTGACCGAGGGATCCGGGTCGCCGATGAGGCGGTCGGCGAGCAGGGTGTGCGGTTGGTAGTCGTCCCCGATGCCGCTCATGGTCAGGGCGTACCCGCTGCCGGTGCGGGGGGCGAGAACGATCAGCGGCTCGCCGTCGAGGACGGCGGACAGGTCGCCGGCCCATGCGGCGGCCTGCGACCTGTCCGCCGGCAGGCGGCGCTCACCCGGATGCCGGAGCTTCGCGGACGTCCGCGAAGGCCCCGTCCGGGCCGAAGGCCAGGGCGGCGAAGCGCTCGCCCATACGGCGGTGCGTGGCGGCGTCCGGGTGCAGTCCGTCGGGCAGCGGCAGTTCAGCGGCGTCGGCCTCCCCGTACAGGCCGCGGCCGTCGAGGTAGTGCAGGTGCGGGTCCTCGGCCGCGCGCGGCGCGACGATCCGGGCCAGCTCGTCCCGGATGACGCCCAGGGTGAGCTTGCCGGCGGCGCGCTCGGCAGGGTGCCCGGCGGCGACGAAGCGGATGCGGCCCTCGCCGAGTGCGCTCAGGTCCGGGACGCTGGGGCCGGGCGTGTCCTCGTGGATCGGGCACAGGACGGGGGAGACGACCAGCAGCGGGGTGGTGGGGTGCCCCTCACGGACGGTGTCGAGGAAGCCGTGGACGGCCGGGGTGAAGGCGCGCAGCCGCATCAGGTCGGCGTTCACCAGGTTGATGCCGATCTTGACGCTGATCAGATCGGCCGGCGCGTCCCGCAGGGTGCGGGCGACGAACGGGTCGAGCAGGGCGCCGCCGCCCAGGCCCAGATTGACCAGCTCCACGCCGGTGAGGGAGGCGGCCAGCGCGGGCCAGGTGCTGGTCGGACCCGCGGCGTCCGAGCCGTGGCTGATGGAGCTGCCGTGGTGCAGCCACACCCGGCGGCCCGGATCCGGCGCGGGTTCGACGGGCGCGTCGGCGCGCAGAGCGACGAGCTCGGTGGTCTCGTTGTGCGGCAGCCAGATCTCCACGTCCTTGACCCCGTCGGCCAGCCCGGTGAAGCGCAGGGTGGCGGCCGGGCCCGGCCGGTGCTCGAAGGTCCCGGCGGTCATGTCCACGGTCAGGATGTTGCCGCCCGTCGCGGTGGCCCGGTGCACCGGCCGGCCGTCCACCAGCAGCTCGTACACGCCGTCGGGGCGGGGCGGGGCTCCCACGTAGACCCGCTTGGTCGGCAGTACGTCCAGTTCCACGGCGGTGGCGCGGGTGCGGAAGGCCAGCCGTACGCCGGAGGGCTGGGACTCGGCCATGGCCAGCTGCCCGTCGGTGTTCTGGGCGCGGGCCCAGGCCGGCAGCCGGTGGGGCAGCAGGCCGTGCGCGGTGCGCTCCACGTCGAGGGCGCCGCGCAGGAGGCCGGTGGTCAGCCGTGTGGTGATCAGGTCGTCGGTGGGCATGGTTCTCCGCCTGTACGTCGAGGGTGTCGTCGGTGCGTTGAAGGTGGGGTCGGCGCGCGCGACGGGCAGGCCGACGGAACCGGCCCGCATCGGCCCGGTGTACGGGCGGGCCGGTGTACGGGCCGGCCCGGCGCGCGGCATGGGATCAGCGCCTGTGCCTACGGGACGCGACCGCGGCCCGACCGCGTGCCGACCCCGCCGGGCACGATGGCGGCCAGGAAGACCGGCCGCCAGGACAGGTCCGCGAATTCGGGGGTGCGGTCAGGCCGCGGGCCAGTTCCGCAGCAGGGCGTCGAGCGCGTCGATGATCCGGGCCCAACTCTGCCGGGAGTCCGGCTCGCTGTGGCTGAACCCGCCGGCCAGTTCCAGGTCGACGTAGCCGTGGAAGACGCTGCCCAGCAGCCGAACCGCGTGCGTGCTCTCCGGTTCCGTCAGGTCGTAGCCGCGCAGGACCGCGCGCGTCATCCGGGCGTGCCTACCGCCCGCGCTCGCCGCCGCCGTCTCCGGGTCGAGCCGGAGCCGGGCCGCGGCGTAGCGCCCGGGGTGCTCCCCCGCGTAGTCGCGGTAGACATTCGCCAAGGCGGCCAGGGCGTCCTTGCCGGCCCGTCCGGCGAGCGCGGCGTCTCCCCGGTCCGCCATTTCCTCCAGGGCGAGCAGCGCGATCCCGGTCCTGAGGTCCTGGGAACTCTTCACGTGCGAGTACAGGCTCGCGACCTTGACGTCGAACCGCCGGGCCAACGCCGAGACGGTCACCTGGTCGAAGCCGGCCTCGTCCGCCAGCTCCGCGCCTGCCCGTACCAGTCGCTCCGTGCTCAGTCCCGCGCGTGCCATGACCTCTCCTCGCTCGCCGACACCGATTATGACCATACCTAAATCCTTTAGGCAAATGGCAAATGGTCGCCAGCAGAGGCCCGCGCCGGGCAGGGGCCGTGCCAGGCAGGGGCCGCATCAAGCAGGGGCCGCCGGAAGCGGCTGCTCGGCCCAGATGACCTTGCCGCCGGCCGTGTACCGGGTGCCCCAGCGTTCGGCGACCTGGTCCACGAGGAACAGCCCGCGCCCGCCCTCCTCCGTGGCCGTCGCGTACCGCAGGTGCGGTGAGGTGCTGCTGCCGTCGGAGACCTCGCAGATGAGCTTGCGGTCCAGCAGCAGGCGTACGCCGATCGGGGCGTCGGCGTGGCGGATGGCATTGGTGACCAGCTCGCTCAGGATCAGCTCGGTGGTGAAGCCCAGTTCCGCCAGGTCCCATTCGGCGAGCCGGCCGGCGACCTCCGTGCGGATCATGCCCACCGCCGTCGGCTCGGCAGGCACGTCCCAGCGGGCGATGTGCTCCGGCGGCAGGACCCGGGTTCGGGCGACCAGCAGCGCCACGTCGTCCTCCGGATGGTGCGGCAGCATGGCGGCGAGCACCGAGCCGCAGACCCGCTCGGGGTCGCCGGTCGCCCCGCTCAGGGCCGTGCGGAGCAGATCGAGGCTCTCGTCGATGTCCCGGCCGCGGTCCTCCACCAGGCCGTCGGTGTACAGCAGGAGCGTGCTGCCCCCGGGCACCTCGACGTCGGTCGTCACGAAGGGCGAGCCGCCGATGCCCAGCGGTGGCCCGGCCGGTGCGTCGAGGAACTCCAGCGTGCCGTCGGGACGCCGCAGCAGGGGTGGCAGGTGTCCGGCCCGGGCGATGCCGCAACGCCGCTCGACCGGGTCGTAGATCGCGTACACGCACGTCGCGCCGATCACCTCGTCGGGGTATCCGTACGCGTCCTCGCTGCGATCGATGCGGTCGGCCAGTTCGTCGAGCCGGCCGAGGATCTCGTCGGGCGTCAGCTCCAGGGCGGCGAAGTTGTGCACGGCGGTGCGCAGCCGCCCCATGGTGGCCGCGGCGTGCAGACCGTGCCCGACCACGTCGCCCACGACCAGCGCCACCCGCGTGCCCGACAGCGGGATCACGTCGAACCAGTCCCCGCCCACGCTCTGGTGCGCGGGCAGGTAGCGGTAGGCGACGTCAAGGGCGTTCTGTTCCGGCAGGCTCGCCGGCAGCAGGCTGCGCTGGAGCGTGACGGCCATCGCGTGCTCGCGGGTGTAGCGGCGGGCGTTGTCGATGCTCACCGCGGCGCGGGTGGCCAGTTCCTCCGCGAGCGCCACGTCGTCCTGCTCGAACGGCTCCGGCTTCTGCGAACGCCAGAAACAGGCCACCCCGAGCACGACACCCCTGGCGTGCAGCGGCGCGCTGATCAGCGAATGGATGCCGTAGTCGATGATCCGCCGGGCGCGTTCGGCGTCCTGCGCGGCCCACGCGGTGCCCTCTCTCAGCTCCGCCTCGCGCACCGCGTGCCCGGTCGCCAGGCCTGCGGCCTGCGGGCCGTCCGGATGCAGCCGGATCCGGGTGCCGTCGGGCCACAGCGGCGGGTCCTGGCGGACACCGACGGTGGCGACCCGGCGCAGGGTATTCGCGGTGTCCGCCGGGTCGTCGCCGCGCAGGATCCCCTCGGCCACGTCTACGGTGACGAAGTCGGCGAAGGCGGGGACGGCCACCTCCCCGAGTTCCCGGGCGGTGCGTGCCACGTCCAGCGTCGTGCCGATGCCCGTGCCCGCGTGGTAGAGCACCTTCAGCCGGTCCTGGGCGGCCTGTGCCCGGCCGGCGGTCTGCTGGAGTTCGGTGGAGTCGCGCAGCGTGGTGACGCTCCCGGGCAGCCCGCCGTACTGCTCGGTCGGCCGCTGGTTGACGGCGAGCACCCGTCCGCCGGCCGGCCGCACCTCGTCGCTGGCCACCCGGCACGAGACCAGCAGTTCGGCGATCGCCGGGGGCAGGTCCAGCTCGGTGACCTGACGTCCCTCCGCGTCCAGTGGCAGGTCGAGCAGCCGGCGTGCCTCGTCGTTGGCCAGCAGCAGCCGGTGCTCCCCGTCGACGATCAGCACGCCCTCCCGCGCGGCGTGCAGCACCGCGTCGTGGTGCTCGTACATACGGGTGATCTCCGCCGGTCCCATGCCGCGGGTCTGGCGCAGCAGGCGTCTGCTGAGCAGCGCGGTGCCCGCCGTGGCCAGTACCACCGCCCCGCCGGTGATGCCGAGCAGCGCCGGCAGTTGCTCGCCGACCTGGTGGCTGATGCTCGCGATCCGGACCCCGGCGCCCACCGCGCCCAGGATCCGGCCGTCGGTGTCGCGGATCGGGACCTCGGCCCGCACCCGCGGGCCGAGCGCACCGGTGTCGTGGGCCTGCGTCGTACGGCCGGCCAGCAGCGGTGCCATGTCGATGGAGCTGCGTTTCCCGATGAGGGCCGGCGTGGAGGCGGTGTAGCGGATGCCGTCCCGGTTCACCACGCCGATGTAGTCCACGCCGGCCCGGGCCGCGGCCGCGGACGCCACCGGCTGGAGGATCGCCGGCGGGTTGCGGGACTTCATCGCCGCGGCCACTCCAGGAGCGTTGGCGAAGCCCTCGGCGACGGCCAGGGAGCGGTGTTCCGCGTCATGCGTGCTCTGCCGCTGGAGAGTGAGCACCAGGATGGCCAGGGCCCCGCCGGACAGCAGCAGCACGACGACCAGTTGCAGGATGAACAGTTTCCCGACCACGCTGTGCGGGTTCAGCAGCGACCGGATCGACTCGCCCTTGCGGCGCCCACGCCGGGCCGGGGCCGCTGCCTCCCTCGAGGACTTCCGGGAGGGGAGCAGTCCTGCCGGACCGGCGAACCGTGACATACCTCCTCTCTACCGCGACTTCGCCGGTGGCGGCGACCCGTCGGCGACGGCTCACTCGTTGCGGGGGAAGCCCAGGTTGATGCCACCGTGGCTGGGGTCGAGCCAGCGGGAGGTGACGACCTTGCCGCGGGTGAAGAAGTGCACGCCCTCGGTGCCGTGGGCGTGGCTGTCGCCGAAGAGGCTGTTCTTCCATCCGCCGAAGGAGAAGTACGACACGGGGACGGGGATCGGCACGTTGATGCCGACCATGCCGACCTCGACCTCGTTCTGGAAGCGCCGGGCGGCGCCGCCGTCGTTGGTGAACAGGGCCGTGCCGTTGCCGTAGGGGTTGGCGTTGATGAGGTCCAGGCCCTCGTCGTAGGACGCCACGCGGACCACGGACAGCACCGGGCCGAAGATCTCGTCGGTGTAGACGGGCATGTCCGGGCGGACGTCGTCGAAGAGGGTCGGCCCCAGGAAGAAGCCGTCGCCGTCCGCGTCGAAGTCCCCCTTCGTGCCGTCGACGACCAGCGTCGCACCGGCCTCGACCCCCGCGTCGATGTAGGAGGCGACCTTGTCGCGGTGCTCCCGGGTGACCAGCGGTCCCATGTCGGAGGCGCGGGTGCCGTCGCCGGTGCGCAGCCGGGCCATCCGGTCGGTGATCCCGGCGACGAGCCGGTCGGCGACCGGTTCGACGGCGACGAGCACCGAGATCGCCATGCAGCGCTCGCCGGCCGAGCCGAAGCCCGCGTTGACCGCCGCGTCGGCAGCCAGGTCGAGGTCGGCGTCGGGGAGCACCAGCATGTGGTTCTTGGCCCCGCCGAGCGCCTGGACCCGCTTGCCGTGCGCGGTGCCCGTCTCGTAGACGTACCTGGCGACGGGCGTCGACCCGACGAAGGACACCGCCTTGACGTCCTTGTGGGTGAGCAGCGCGTCCACGGCCTCCTTGTCGCCGTTGACGACCTGCAGCACGCCGTCGGGCAGGCCGGCCTCCTTCCACAGGGCCGCCACGGCGAGCGCGGCGCTGGGATCCTTCTCGCTCGGCTTGAGCACCACCGCGTTGCCGCAGGCGATCGCGATGGGCACGAACCACATGGGCACCATCGCGGGGAAGTTGAACGGCGAGATCACCGCGACGACACCGAGGCTCTGCCGGATCGAGTGGACGTCGACCGCCGTGGAGGCGTTCTCGGAGAATCCGCCCTTGAGCAGGTGCGGGATGCCGCACGCGAATTCGGCGACCTCCAGGCCCCGGGTGACCTCCCCCAGCGCGTCCGACAGCACCTTGCCGTGCTCGGCCGTCACGAGGGCCGCGATCTCGTCCTTGCGGGCGTGCAGCAGCTCGCGGAAGGCGAAGAGCACCCGGGTCCGCCGGGCGAGGGACACGTTGCGCCACGACCGCCAGGCCGTGTGGGCCGAGGCGACGGCGGCGCCGACCAGCTCGGCCGAGGCGAGGTCGACCGCTCCGGTCCGCTCCCCGGTGGCCGGGTTGAAGACCGGGCCGGTGCGCTCGGCGGTGCCCTCCCAGGGGCGGCCGTCGATCAGGTGGGTGATGCGCCGCGGCTCACTCACGGCTGGCTCCTTCCGTGCCGCGGACCAGTGGCCGCTGGCTCTGCTTGTGCCGGTCGTAGGTCCGGTGGGCGGCCCGGGTCGACTCCAGCGTGGACACGGCGCCGACCGGTACGTCCCACCAGCTCTCGCTGTCGGGCGAGGGCACCAGCGGGTCGGTCTCGACATGGATGACGACAGGACCGCCGTCGGCCGGCCGGGCCTTCGCCTCGGCGATGGCGGCCTCGAGTCCGGCGCGCGAGTGCACCTCGATCACATGGGCGCCGAGGCTGCGGGCGTTGGCGGCGAGGTCGGTCGGCAGCGGGGGGCCGTCGAGCCGGCCGTCGGCCGAGCGGTAGCGGTACTGCGTGCCGAACCGCTGGGAGCCGAGGGACTCCGACAGCGACCCGATGGAGTGGAAGCCGTTGTTCTGCACCAGGACGACCACGATCTTGACCCGCTCCTGGACCGCGGTGGCGAGTTCGGTCGGCATCATGAGGTAGCCGCCGTCGCCGACCATCGCGAACACGTCCCGGGTGCCGTCGGCGAGCCGGACGCCGATCGCGGCGGGGATCTCGTACCCCATGCAGGAGTAGCCGTATTCGACGTGGTACGCCTTGCGGTCCCGTACCCGCCACAGCTTGTGCAGGTCGCCGGGCATCGAGCCGGCGGCGCACAGGACGACGTCACGGGGGTCGGAGAGCTCGTTGACGCAGCCCAGGACGGTGCTCTGGGTGAGGACGCCGTCCGCGAGGCGGCTGGTGACCGACGCGTCGGGGTGGTGGGCCGCCTCGACACTCGCGTCCCAGGACGCCCAGAGGCGGGCCTGGTCCTCCTCGTGACCGGCGGGCACCCGGTAGCCGGCGACGGCCGCGGTGAGGGCGGTGAGGGCTTCGCGGGCGTCGGCCACGACGGCCAGGCCCGCGTGCTTGCCCGCGTCGAAAGCCGCGACGTTGATGTTCACGAAGCGCACGCCGGGGTTCTGGAAGGCGGTGCGGGAGGCGGTGGTGAAGTCGCTCCACCGGGTGCCGACGCCGATGACGACGTCGGCCTCCCGGGCCAGGGCGTTGGCCGCGGTGGTGCCGGTCGAGCCGACCGCGCCCATCAGCCGCGGGTGGCCGTGCGGCAGCGAGCCCTTGCCGGCCTGGGTCTCGCCGACGGGAATGCCGGTCGCCTCGGCGAAGGCGCGCAGCGACTCCTCGGCGCCCGAGTAGTGCACGCCGCCGCCGGCGACGAGCATCGGCCGGCGGGCGGTGCGCAGGACGTCGGCGGCCGCGGCGATCCGGGCGGTCTCGGCCGGGGGCCGGGCGATGTGCCAGGTGCGCGGGGCGAACAGCTCGACGGGCCAGTCGTACGCCTCGGCCTGCACGTCCTGCGGCAGGGCGATCGTCGCCGCGCCGGTCTCGGCCGGATCGGTGAGCACCCGCATCGCGCCGAGCAGCGCCGAGGGCAGCTGCTCGGGCCTGGTGACCCGGTCGAAGAAGCGGGACAGCGGACGGAAGGCGTCGTTGACGCTGACGTCGGCGGCGTACGGCAGCTCCAGTTCCTGCAGGACGGGGCTGCTCACCCGGGTGGCGAAGGTGTCGGACGGCAGCAGCAGTACCGGGATCCGGTTGATCGTCGCCAGGGCCGCGCCGGTGAGCATGTTGGTCGAGCCCGGGCCGATGGAGGCGGTGCAGGCCCAGGTCTCCAGGCGGTCCTTCTGCCGCGCGTAGCCGACCGAGGTGTGCACCATGGCCTGCTCGTTGCGGGCCAGGACGTACGGCAGGTCCGGCCCGTCGCCGGCCTCCTGTTCCATCTGGAGGAGGGCCTGCCCGATGCCCGCGACGTTTCCGTGGCCGAAGATCCCGAAGACGCCGGCGAAGAACCGCCGGCGCTCCCCGTCCCGCTCCGACCACTGGGCGGCCAGGAACCGGGTCGTCGCCTGGGCCACCGTCAGCCGCACCGTCGCGGCGCGCTCCGTGCTCATACCGATCCTCCCGATGCTGGGCGGGACAGCGGAAGCCGCGGGTCGAACGGCTGGTCCCGCCAGGTGTCGCGGACCCACGCGTGGGCGGGGTCGTCGCAGATCAGCCAGGCCCGCTCCGGCCCCGGGCCCGCCATGACGTTGAGGTAGTAGAGGTGCGCGTCGGGTGCGGCGATCGACGGCCCGTGCCAGCCGTGGGGTACGAGGACCGCGTCGCCGGTGCGCACCTCGGCGAGCACGTCGACGGGCCGGTCCGGGTCGGCGGTGTAGACGCGCTGGTAGCCGACGGGGTCGGTGCAGCGGGGGTCGGCCGGCTGCGTCTCGAACCAGTAGATCTCCTCCAGGGCGGTCTCCTCGCCCGGGCGTTCGACGTCGTGCTTGTGGGGCGGCCACGAACTCCAGTTGCCGGCCGGGGTGACGACCTCGCAGGCGATGATCGCGTCGGCGTCGAGCACCGCGGGGGTGCCGAAGTTGCGTACCTCGCGCGAGGCCGTGCCCGCGCCGCGGCGCTCCACGGGCACCTCGGCCGCCGCCACGTGACGGAAGGCCCTGCCCGGCCCTGCCCCGCCGGGGACCAGGGCGCCGGCGAGGGCGACCCGGGCCGGGCCGGCCGCCGCGCGTACGGTGATCCGCGAGCCTGCGGGCACGAAGGCCAGGTCGGTGGGTCCGGCGAACACGTCGGGCCGGCCGGTGAGCGCGGCCTCGTGGGTGGTTCCGTCGGGGGCCTGCGCCGTGACGTGCACGCCGCCGGACAGCGGCACGACCAGGTACTCCCAGTCGCCGCCCTCCAGGGTGCGGGTGTCCGGTCCGGTCAGGGTCGCCACGCGCAGGCTCGTGTGGTGCCAGCCGGGGCGGGCGTCGGTGACGGCGAGGTCCCATCCGTCGCCGCCCGCCGTACCGCGGGGCAGGACCCAACGGGCGTCGTGGTTCACCTGGTGCTCCCGTGGGTGAGTTCGGCCGCGATGTCGACGGCGGCGGCGACGTCCCCGTCGGGCGGGTAGAGCAGGGCGCGTCCGACGACGAGCCCGCGTACCTGGGGAATGCGCAGGGCGGCGGCCCAGGAGGTGTAGGTGTCGCGGGGATCGCCCTGGGGGTCGCCGCCGAGCAGGAGGGTGGGCAGTGTGGTGGCGTCCAGCACCCGGTCGAGTTCGTCGACCACCGGCAGCTTGAGCCAGGTGCGGGCACTGGTCGCGCCCAGTCCACTGGCTATGTGGATGGACTTGATCACGCTGTCCGGGTCGAGGAGGTTGCGCGAGCGGCCCTCCTCGCGTACCGACAGGAAGGGCTCGATCATCGCCATCAGGCCGAGTTCGGCCAGGTGCGTGACCGCGGTCGCCGTCGCTTCGAGGGTGGCCGCGGTGCCGGCCTCGCCGAGGCAGATCCGGGTGAGGGTCTTGCCGCCGTCCAGGCCCTGCGCCGCGATGGCCTGCGGGGTGTAGGCGGTGAACCGGTCGTCGAACTCGAAGACGGCGCCCTGCAGTCCGCCGCGGTTCATCGAGCCGATCACGACCTTGTCCTCCAGCGCCCCCATGAGCAGGAGGTCGTCGAGCAGGTCGGGGGTGCTGAGCACGCCGTCCACGCCGGGCCGGGACAGTGCGGTGGCGAGGCGGTCCAGCAGATCGGTGCGGCTGGCCATGGCGCCGCTGTCGCCGCGGACCCCGAGGGCGCCGCGGGCCGGGTGGTCGGCCGCGACGATGAGCAGCCGGCCGTCGTCGCCGACGAGCGGCCGCCGGGAGCGCTTCTGCCAGGACCGTGCGATGCGTTCGGGCTCGCGGGCCCGGATCTCGGTCAGCTCGGCGGCGTCCATCATGGCGTCCTTTCGGAAGTGCGCGCCCCGGAGGCGAGGGTGGCCGCCACCTCGGCCGTGGTGGGCATGGCGGTCGAGCATTCGAGGCGGGAGGCCACGATGGCGCCTGCGACGTTGGCGAACTCGATCACGCGGCGCAACTCCCAGCCGCTGAGCAGTCCGTGGACCAGGGCGCCACCGAAGGCGTCCCCGGCGCCGAGGCCGTTGACGACCTCGACGGGGAAGGGCGCCACTTCGACGCGCTCGTGGCGGGTGGCGGCCAGCACGCCCTTGGGGCCCTGCTTGACGACGGCCAGTTCGAGGCCGCGGTCGAGGAGGGCGTCGGCGGCGCGTCGCGGATCGCTCTCGCCGACGGCCACCTCGCACTCCTCACGGTTGCCGACGGCGATGGTGACGTGGTCCAGTGCCCGGCTCACCTGTTCCCTGGCCTCTTCGGGGCGGGCCCAGAACATCGGCCGGTAGTCGAGGTCCAGGACCGTGGGGCCGCGGCGGCCGCGGGCCCGCCAGGCGGCGAAGTGCGCCGACCGGCTCGGCTCGGCGGACAGTCCGGTGACGGTCGCCCAGAAGACGGCCGCCTCACGGATGTCGTCCAGCGGCAGGCCGTCGGGGTCGATCAGCAGATCGGGCGCCGTGCCGTACCGGTAGAAGTAGAGCGGGAAGTTGTCCGGGGGGAAGACCTCGCAGAACGTCACGGGCGTGGGCGGTCCCGCGGGGTCCTCGATCGGGGTGACGTGTGTCGGGTCGACTCCGAGCCGCGCGGTCTCCTGCCGTACGTAGCGGCCGAAGGGGTCGTTGCCGACGCGGCTGACGAGGGCGGCGCGGCGGCCGTGACGGGCGGCCGCCACGGCGACGTTGGTGGCACTGCCGCCGAGGAACTTCTGGAACGTGCGCACGTCCTCCAGGCCGACGCCGTGGTCGAGCGGATAGATGTCGACGCCGGTCCGCCCGATGGTGACGAGATCGTGGGCCATCGCTCACTCCCCTGCCGGGCCGGGCGCGGACCCGGACGGCTCGGCGAGGGAGAGCAGGTGGGCGATCGAGGCGCGTACGTCGTCCAGGGGGTCGGCGAAACCGGCCTCGCCGGGCGCCGCGCTCAGGACGGTGTCCTGCTCCAGTACGTACCATCCGGCGTATCCGCTGCTCTCCAGCAGCCGGACGATGCCGGCGATGTCGACGTCTCCGGCGCCCAGCGGCACGTACATGCCGCCGATGACCGCGTCGGTGTACGTCCGCTGGCCGGCGCGCACCTGCCGGGCGAGGGCGAGGCGTACGTCCTTCAGGTGCACATGGGCGATGCGGCCGGGCCAGCCGGCAGCGATGGCGAGGGGGTCGCCGCCGCCGATGAGCAGGTGCCCGGTGTCGAGGCAGAGCCCGATGCCGGAGCCCTCCAGGACGCGCCGCGTCTCCTCGCCGGACTCGATCATCGTGCCGACGTGGGGGTGGAGGGTGGCGGTGAGGCCGACCGCGGAAGCGGCGGCGGAGATGCGGTCGAGGTTGGCGAGCAGGCGGGCCCAGCCCGCCTCGTCGAGCGCCGGGCGCGCGTCGTAGCCCTCGGTGCCGGTGGCGGCCGCGAGCACGACGGTGCCTGCGTCGGCGGCCAGCAGGCCGGTCATCGCCGCCTCGACCTCGGGCAGCGGGTCGTGGCCGGGGTCGTGCAGCACGACCGGCACGAACTGGCCCACGGCGCGCAGGCCGTACGAGGCGAGGGTGGCCGCCTTGTCCGCCGGGGCGTCGGGCAGGAAGCCCTCGGGGCCGAACTCGGTGGCGCTCAGGCCGACGTCCTTCATCTGCCGCAGGACCAGTTCCGGCGCCAACTGGTGGCCCCAGCCCGGCACCTCGCTCACTCCCCACGAGATGGGCGCTCCGGCGACGCGCCGGGCCAGCGGCGGTGCGGGGGTGGACGTCACGACCGGTCTCCCTTCGCCTGGCCGCAACCGGTGTCCGGCCCGGCGGCGTGACCGCCGGCCAACCTGATCCGCATACCGCGCCCCTCTTCCCGCGTCACTTCTCGCGTCGTGCCCTTGCCGTCCACCGGGCCGGATGCCCGGCGCACGTGTACCGAGCCTGCCTTCCGCAGTGACAGCATGTCAATAGTTTGTCCTGACATTCTAACTTCCGTGCCATCAACTCCGCGCGGCGGGTACGGCACCGGCCGGATCAGTGGGCGGAGACGGTCATGGCGAAGGAGTACCGCGAGGCGCGGTAGACGTGGGAGCCGAACTCGACGGGCCGGCCCGACTCGTCGTGCGCGGTGCGGACCATGGTCAGCAGGGTGGCGCCGCGGGTCTCGTCGAGCAGCCTGGCCTCGGCGGCGGTGGCCCGGCGGGCGCCGATGGTCTGGTCGGCGGTGCTCAGGACTATGCCGGAGCGGCGCAGCAGTTGGTACAGGCCGCCCTCGCTCAGCGCGGTGCGGGTCAGCTCGACCAGGCCCGCGGGCAGATGGTTGTGCATGACGGCGATCGGCTCGCCGTCGGCCAGGCGCAGCCGCTCCACCGACACCACCTCGGAGCCCTCCGCCACCCGCAGCGCCGCGGCGATCTCGGCGTCGGCTGGGGCGGTCTCGATGGACAGCACCTCGGTGCTGGGCAGGCGCCGGTCGCGCTCCAGGTCCTCGTAGAGGCTGGTGAATTCGAGCTGGCGGCGTATGCGGTTGGTCACCACCTGCGTGCCGACCCCGCGCTTGCGGGCCAGCAGTCCCTTGTCCACCAGGTGCTGCATCGCCTGACGCATCGTGGGGCGGGACAGCCCGAACTGGTCGGCCATCGCGACCTCGTTGCTCAGCCGGGTGCCCGGCGGCAGGGCCCCGGTCTCGATGAGGTGCTGCAACTGCTGGGCGAACTGGAAGTACAGAGGCACCGGACTGCTGCGGTCGATGGTGATCTGCTGCGCGAGTGACTCCACTGTTCACCCCTCCTGGAGGCTCCTGCCGTCGGACGTCAGTATGACTCATGGCAGACTAAGTTTCGTACGTCCATATGTCATAACAATCTCTTGCCTTGTCATTCGCCGGAGAGTAGAAAGCAGATGGGCGCTCCAGGCCCTCCGGACGAAAGGCACACGCACATGCGTATCGGACTCATCGGCACGGGCCGTATCGGCGCGTTCCACGCCGCGACCCTCGCCACGCTGCCGGCCGTGACCGGCATCGTGGTGCACGACGCCGACGAAGGCTCCGCCCGTTCCGTGGCGGAGAAGGTGGGGGCGCAGTACGCGGGCGACCTGGACGGGCTGCTCGGCGCCGGACTCGACGGGGTCGTCGTCGCGGCCCCCACCGCCTTCCACGCCGAACTCATACTGGCCGCGCGGCGGGCCGGGCTGCCGACGTTCTGCGAGAAGCCGGTGGCCGGCACCCTGGAGGAGACCGACGCGGTGCTGCGCGCCCTCGAAGGGGCGCCGGTCCCGCTGCAGATAGGGTTCCAGCGCCGGTTCGACGCCGGGTACCAGGCGGTGCGCGAGGCGATCGCCGACGGCCGGCTCGGCTGGACGCACACCCTGCGGGCCTGCACGGCCGATCCGACGCCGCCTCACCCCGGCTACATCCCCGCCTCCGGCGGCATCTTCCGCGACTGCTCCGTGCACGACTACGACATCATCCGGTGGGTCACCGGACGCGAGGTCACCGAGGTGTACGCGACCGGCGCCAACCGCGGCGAGGACTTCTTCGCCGCGGCCGACGACGTGGACACCGCCGTCACCCTGCTCACCCTGGACGACGGCACCCTGGCCACCTGTACGGCCACCCGCTACAACGGCGCGGGGTACGACGTACGCCTAGAGGCCTGCGGCTCGCGGGGCACGCTGGCCGCAGGGCTGACCGACCGGGCCCCGCTGACCTCGGCGGAGGGCGCCCCCTGGCCCGCCGGCACTCCCTACGGCGGCTTCATGGACCGCTTCCAGGACGCCTACCGGGCCGAACTGACGGCGTTCACGGAGGTGGTGGCCGGTACGCGGCCGAGCCCCTGCACCGGGCAGGACGCGCGCGCCGCCCTCGCGGTGGCGGAGGCCGCCACCCGGTCGCGCAAGGAGGGCCGCCCGGTCCGCGTCGCCGAGGCGGGCTGACCGGCACGGGCGGGGCGAGGCACCGGGGACGCGGTCGCGGCGGGAAGATCCCACCGCGGCCGCGTCCTCGTACCCGGCGCCGTGACCGAACCGCCCGTGCCCGGTCATCCGTCAGCCCGCCGCCAGGCGCAGCCGGATCGTGCGGGACTCCGGGCGCAGCGCGAAGTCGGGCCACACGTCCGGCCCGCAGGCCCGCGAGCCCAGTCCGTGCTGGGCCGCGTCGATGATCAGGTGACTCGTCGCCGACTCGGGCAGCTGGTACGGGTGGGCGGCCCGGGCGATCTGCTGCGGGGTGTGGCGGGCCAGGGTGAAGCCCGGGCGGCGTCCGCGGGCGTCGGGGAGGGCGGCGATGCGCACCACCCCGGTCCCGGCGCTGGTCAGCGTCAACTGCCGCAGCGCGGAGCGGTGTCCGGTCTCCTGCGGGCGCGCGTACGCCACGGACAGCTCGCGGACCCCGGCGGTGAAGCGGCCGGTGCGCGCCGCGCGCAGGCTGTCCGGGTAGGACTCCAGCGGGCCGAGGCCGAACCAGTCGGCGCCGTCCACCGGCGCCGCGCCGTCGGGCAGCTCGAACCGGATGCCGATCCGCGGCCACACCGTCGGCCAGCCGCTCGACGGCGCGGTCTCCACCCGCAGTTCGAGCTCGTCGCCCTCCAGCGACCAGAGCGTCTCCACGGTCACCCACAGGCCGGAGTTCGCCGCCGAGACCCGGTCGACCGTGCGCAGGGCGTCCGCGGCGCGCTCCACCGCCACCCGACGCGTGGTCAGCCGGTCCAGGCCGTCGCGGCGCCACAGGGCGGCGTTGGAGATTCCGGCGATGCTCGCGTCGCTCTCCTCGACCTCCGTGGAGGCGCCCTCGTCGTTGTCGGTCGGGGCACGGAAGAGTTCCAGCCGGGGTCCGGTCACCGGACGGCCGGCCAGACGGGTCAGGGATCCGCCGGTGAACTCGGCGATGCCCAGCGTCAAGGTCCCCTCGCTCGGCCGCCAGTCGGTCCGCGGGCGGACCGCGGGCGCGGGGCGGGCAGCCGAACGGTCGAGCTGGGCGGTGGCCAGCACATGCCCCTGGTCCGCCCAGGCGGTCGCGGCCGCCAGCGCCACGTCGACGGTCAGCCAGGTCTCGGCGTCCTTGGCCACCGGGACCGGCGGCAGCGGCACCCGCGCCGACCCGCCGGGCGCGAGGACCGGCACGTCCAGTTCCCCGGCGTCCACCAGGGCCCCGTCGTGCTCGACGCGCCAGTGGAAGCGCAGGTCGGAGGTGTCGGCCGAGTGCCGCAGGCTGGTGACCACCAACTCATCGCCGTCGAAGGCGAGGCGGAGCGGCTGCACGACGGCCTTGAACTCGTACAGGCTCGGGGTCGGGACGTCGTCGCTGAGCAGCATGCCGTCCATCACGAAGTTGCCGTCGTGCACCACCTCCCCGAAGTCGCCGCCGTACGCGAAGTACGGCGTGCCGTCGGCGGTCGTCGTCGCGATGCCGTGGTCGCGCCATTCCCAGACGAAGCCGCCGTGCAGCCGCGGGTGTTCGTGCACCAGCGCCTCGTACTGGTCCAGCGCGCCCGGTCCGTTGCCCATCGCGTGCGCGTACTCGCACAGCAGGAACGGCTTGGTGCGCTGCCTCGCGCCCTGCGCCGGAGTGCAGTTCAGCAGCGGCGCGCGGGAGCCGTCGGTGCCGATCTGCCGGACCTCGGGCACCGAGGCGTACATCCGCGAGTAGACGTCGGTGTACGCGCCGGTGTGGTCGCCCTCGTAGTGCACGGGCCGTCCGGTGTCGCGGGCGTGCACCCAGGCCGACATGGCGGCCAGGTTGCTGCCGGTGCCCGCCTCGTTGCCGAGCGACCAGAGCACGATGCTGGGGTGATTCTTGTCCCGTTCGACCGTGCGCCGGACGCGGTCGAGGTACGCCTCGCGCCACGCCGGGTCGTCGCTCGGGTTGCCGGCCCAGCCGACCGCGTCGAAGCCGTGGGTCTCCAGGTCGCACTCCAGGACGACCCAGAAGCCGAGTTCGTCGGCCAGGTCGAGCAGCCGCGGATGCGGCGGGTAGTGGCTGGTGCGGATCGCGTTCACGTTGAACCGCTTCATCCGGGCCAGGTCGGCGCGGGCGTGCTCCTCGTCGAAGACCCGGCCGCGCACGGGGTGGGTCTCGTGGCGGTTCATGCCGTGGAAGACCACGCGGCGGCCGTTGACCAGGAAGCGGTCGCCGCGGATCTCGACGGTACGGAACCCCACCCGCAGGGCGACGGTCTCGGCGGCCGTCGAGACCGTGACGTCGTAAAGGCGGGGCACCTCGGCGGACCACGGCTGCACGGCGCCGACGTCGAACGGGGTCACGTCGGCCGGGCTCGCCCAGACCTGTTCGACGCCGAGTTCCGGCAGCCGCAGGGTGACCGGGAAGGCCGAGGCGCCGGCGGTGACCTCCGGCTCGATCCGGCCCTGCCCGTCGTCGAATCCGGCCCGCAGCCAGACGTCCTCGACGCCGCCGGCCGGCCGCGCCAGCAGGGTGACGTCGCGGAAGATGCCGGGCAGCCACCACTGGTCCTGGTCCTCGACGTAGCTGGCCGCCGACCACTGGTGCACACGCACCGCGACGACGTTGTCGCCGGGGCGCACGGCCGAGGTCACGTCGAATTCGTGGGCGAGCCTGCTGCCGCTCGCGCCGCCGATCTCCTCGCCGTTCACCCACACCCGGAACAGCGACTCGACGCCGTCGAACCGCAGCACCACCCGTTCGGCGTCCGACCAGGCGGCGGGCAGTTCGACATGCCGGCGGTAGTCACCGGTGGGGTTCTCGTCGGGGACGTGGGGCGGGTCGATCGGGAACGGGAACTGCACGTTGGTGTAGATCGGCCGGCCGTGGGCGCCGTCGCCCTGGAGCACCCAGTGGGAGGGCACCGGGATGCTGTCCCAGCCCGCGTCGTCGAAGCCTTCGGCGGCGAAGTCCTCGGCGGCGCGGGCGGTGGGCGACAGCCGGAACCGCCACGGCCCGTTCAGGGAGAGGGAGGGTGCGTCGGAGTGCAGCCACGAGCGCGCCGCACGCAGCGCGCCGCGCCCTGGCGTGGGGTCCGAGACGTACGAGGTGTCGGGGGAGGGCACGAGGTCACAACTCTTTCTCGAGGGCGGAGGCGGTGGGTCCGTGGGGCCGGGGGCTACTGGAGGACGACGGTGCGGATCTCCCAGGGGCCGAGGGCGAGTTCGAGCCCGTCCGGGGCCGGGGTGGTGGACAGCGGCCGGCCGAGCAGGTCGACCGTGGTGGCCTCGGTGAAGGGGCCGGTCACGCGGGCGGTCGCGCCGGTGTCGCTCATCGCGACCAGCCGCACCTCGACGCCGCCTCCGCCGGACCGCCCGGCGCCGGCTTCCTCGACCGCGACTTCCCGGGCGCCGATTTCCTGAGTGCCGATTTCCTGAGCGCCGACGCGGCGGACGGTGGACACGAGGACGTCCGCGCCGTCGACCCGCACGCCGGTGGCATCGGGGGGCAGCGGGGCGCCGGCGGGCGCCGTGCCGCGGGTGACCAGGACGTCGTTGCGGAAGAGTTCGGCGGCGGCGACCGCGTCCGCGCCCTGCCAGCCGGAGGCCGAGGGCAGGACGGCGAAGCGGTTGTGAATGCGCATGCCGAGGTCCTGCGCGCCCGGCGCGGGGATCTCGCTCGCGGCGGGCTCGTCGCGGTAGGGATGGATGTTGACGCTGATGGAGCCGATCGCGCGCAGCAGGGTGACGGCGAGTTCGGAGCCGTCGCCGACGAGTTCGTACTCCGAGGCGTGGTCGAGCAGGAGTGTGGCGGCGCCGGCCGACACGAAGGAGCTCGCCGGGAAGGTCGGGATCGGGTACTCGCCCCAACCGCCCTCGGCGGTGAGCCCGCGCCGGGTGACGGCGAACTGCCCCGCCGCGGCGGACTCGGCGGCCGGCTCGGGCAGGGGGACGTGGAAGCGCAGCCGGTGGTCGGCGGACCGGTTCAGGAACGAGGTGGAGACCCGTACGAACGGCTCGCCCGCCCTGACCTCCACCAGGGTCTCGACCGGGGTCCGCACCGTCCGCGCGTCGCGCACGTCGCGGTCGGCGGAGAGCGCGGCGGGCCAGGCGTAGACCCGGGTGACCAGCGTCCGGGAGCGCAGCGGGCCGGTCTCCAGGACCTCGACGGTGACCTCCGCCGGCTCGGTGACCAGCACGTCCTTGGCCGGCGGGCCGTAGTTGTAGCTGTCGCCGCGGTCGCCGCCGTCCACGAGGCGGCCCACGCCGCGCAGCACACAGCCGTCGGCGCCGGTCACGTCCAGGGTGCCGTCGGCGGCGATCTCCACCCCGACCAGGCCGTTGGACAGCGTACGGTCCGCCGCCGTCGCGGGGACGAACGCCGGTGCCTGCTCGGGCGCCTGTTCCCGGGCCTCGACCCGGAAAGCCGCGAGCCCGGAGGCGGGGACGGGCACGGAGACGAGCGCGGTCGCGCGGGGCTCCTCCAGCGTCAGCACCCGCCACTCCCCCGGGTGCGCGGCGGCCGCCTCGGCGACCTCGCGGCGCAGGATCAGCAGGTCGAAGGGTCCGGCGGCGGGCACCTCGGCGAGGTGGAAGACGAGCGATCCCGCGGTGAGCTCGTAGGAGTCGATGAGCCGGCCGAACAGTTCGCGGCGGTGGATACGGCGCAGCACGCGTTCGAGCTGCGAGGCGTCCATGCGCTCGTCGCTGAGCACCGTCGGGGCCCGGTGGATCGTCTGCACCGGGTGCGCCGAGCCGTCGGCCGCGGTCGCGACCAGGACGCCTGCCTCGGGCGGGGCGACGACGTCCACCTCGACGGCGGCGGTGCGCGCGAACGGCAGCGGGTTGGCGACCAGGTAGCCGTCACTGGGCACCTCGGCGGCGGGCTCCGCGAGGGCCGCGTCCCGTACCGCCCGGGCGGTCTGGGCGGCTTCGGCGAGCCGCGCGTCGACCTGGTCGCAGGTCTCGTCGGTGCCGGAGCCGACGACCGAGTCGTGCGCGGTGGACTCGATGATCTTGTGCCAGGCCAGCGCGAGGAAGGGCGAGTCGTCGCGCCGGGACCACAGGGCGTTGATCCGCTCGGCGTGGTCGACGGTCCGCTCGGCGACGGCCATCCGCTGCTTGAGCCCGAGCCGTACGGAGAGCACGCCGGGCAGGATGTTGCCGCGTACGTGGCTGCGCAGTTCGCCGGTGACGACGGCGGAGACCTCGTCGCGCGCGTGCGCGCGGATGTACTCGTCCAGGGTCGCGACGGTGATGGCACGCTGGTCGCTCGACGCACGCCGCAGCCATTCGGTCAGCCGCGGGTCGGGGGCGTTGTGGTCGGTGCCGGCCATCGCGAGCACCGGGTCGTTGCCCCAGCGGTCGGCGGTCATCCCGGCGTAGTCGCCGAGCGCCCGGCCGATGCTGTCCGGCACCAGCAGGACGTCGAGCCCGTTGTCGTAGCCGTCGAAGAGGAACTCGGTGCGCACCTCGGAGCCGTCGGGGGCGCGCCAGCGGAAGGCGTGGCCCTCGACGGAGCCGGGGACACCGCGCCACAGCGCCGCGTGCTCGAAGCCGGCCCGGGCCAGGATCTGCGGCATCTGCGCGACGTGGCCGAACATGTCGGGCAGGTAGCCGACGGGCATGGCGCCGCCGAGTTCCGCGGCGGCCGCCCAGCCCATCCGCAGGTTGCGCACGATGGTCTCGCCGGAGCACAGGAACTCGTCGAGCAGGATGAGCCAGGGCCCGATGGCGAGCCGTCCCTCGGCGACCAGGGCCGCCAGCCGGTCGCGGTTCTCCGGCCGCATCCGGAGGTAGTCCTCGACCGCGGCCATCTGCCCGTCGACGGTGAACCGGAAGTCCGGGTTCGCCTCGGCCGTCTCGAGCACCGTGTCGAGTGCGGCCACGAGCCGGTGCCGGAACACCTGGAAGGGCTCGTACCATTCGCGGTCCCAGTGGAAATGGGGCACGAAGACGGCGGATCTCTGCATGGGTCGGCGACCTTCTGTGGGCGGGGTGGGCGTGCGGGGCGGCCGGGGCCGGCCGGTCACTTCAATGAGCCGGCGGCGAGCCCGGTGCGCCAGAAGCGCTGAAGGAGGATGAAGACGACGATCACCGGCACGATCGAGACCAGCGCGCCGGTGATCACGGACTCCTGGAGGAGCGGGGCCCGGGCGGTCTGGCCGTTCCACTCGTACAGGCCGAGCGTGACCGGGAAGAGCGACTCCTTCTGGAGCATCACCATGGGCAGGAAGAAGTTGTTCCAGATGGCGACGAACTGGAAGAGGAAGATGGTCACCAGGGACGGCGCCATCAGCCTGGACGCCACCGAGAAGAACGTGCGGAACTCGCCGGCGCCGTCCAGGCGGGCCGATTCCAGGATCTCGTCGGGCACGGCGGCCGAGGCGAAGATCCTGGCCAGGTAGACGCCGAACGGACTGACGATGCTGGGCAGGAACACCGCCCAGTAGGTGTCGACGATGCCGGTCGCCGAGAACAGCAGGAACAGCGGCAGCGCGAGAGCGGTCGTGGGGACCAGGACGCCGCCGAGGACGACGGAGAACAGGAACTCCCGGCCCCGGAACCGGAACTTGGCGAGCGCGTAGCCGCACAGCCCGGATATCAGGGTGCCGACGGCGGCGCCGAGCACCGCGTAGATCACGCTGTTCAGGGCCCACTTCAGAAAGATGCCGTTGCTGCGGGTGAACAGCGTGTGCAGGTTGCTGAACAGGTTGAAGTGCGAGAACGCCAGGCCGTTGGTGGAGGCCAGGTCGCCCTGCGGCTTGGTGGCCGCGACGATCAGGAAGTAGATCGGCAGCAGGAAGTAGATCGCCAGGAGGAGCATCAGCGCCATGACGGCCGTGCGGCTGGCGCGGCTCTCGCGGAGGGCGGACTTGCCGCCCGTGGTCAGGTTGCTCACAGTCCGGCCTTCTTCGAGGTCAGTCGCATGAACCCGAAGCTCAAGACGAAGGTGATCAGGGCGATGACCACGGAGATCGCCGCCGCCTGCTGGTAGTTGTTCCCGGAGGCCACCGCGTACGCGAGCATGTTCGGGGTGAACGTGCTCGAGATGTTCGAGGAGATCTGCCGCAGCACGGCCGGCTCGGCGTAGAGCTGCAGTGTGCCGATGATCGAGAACACCGTGGTGAGGACGATCGAGGGGGCGATGATCGGGACCTTGATCCGCCACGCGATCGTCCAGTTGCCGGCGCCGTCCAGCTTGGCCGCCTCGTACAGCTCCTGCGGGATCGCCTGGAGGGCCGAGAACATGATCAGCATGTTGTAGCCGGTCCACAGCCAGGTGGAGACGTTGGCCGCCGACCACAGCACGGCGCCCGGCCCGAGGAAGTTCGGCTGGAGCCCGAGGTGCTTGAGGATGTCGACCACGGGGCTGAGCTGCGGCGAGTACAGGTACGACCACATGATGGCGGCGATCACGCCGGGTACGGCGTACGGCATGAACGCCGCTATGCGGAAGAACGACTTGACCTTCAGCAGCGGTGTGTCCAGCAGCAGCGCCATGACCAGTGCGACGAACAGCATGACCGGTACCTGGACGATGCCGAACAGGCCGATGCGGCCGATGCTCGACCAGAACTCGTGGTTGTGGAGCACCTGGCTGTACTGGTCGAAGCCGCCGAAGGTCGTGTACGAGGTGCCGTACTGTCCGCCGTTGCGGCGCACGACCCGGAAGCTCTGCCAGATCGCGTAGCCGACCGGCACCAGGTAGAACAGCACGAACGGCAGGAAGAACGGGGTCAGGAAGGCGATGATGGTGCCCGCCCCGACCCCGCCGCCGCTGAGACGACGGCGGGGGGCGCGGGGCGCCGCCACCACGCGCTTCGCGCGGGTTTCGGTGACAGTCACTGCGGTCACTTGCCTGCCGCGGCCGGGATCGCCAGGTCCTTCATCGACTTCAGCGCAGTCGACTGGGCGGTCGACAGCGCTCCGGTCAGCGTGCCGCTGCCTGCCGCCGCCTTGGCCATCGCGTCCTGGAGGCTCAGGTTCACCGTCTTCTGGGTCGGGCCCCAGGCGAAGTTGGTGTCGATGTTCCTGGACGAGTCGGCGAAGACGTCGAAGATCTTCTCGTTGTTGTAGTACGGCACGCCCTGCGAGAGGGCGGGCAGCTTCAGGCCGGCGGTCGCCGCCGGGTACAGGCCGCCGAGCGAGTTCTCCAGGGCCAGGGCCTGCGGGTCGGTGTTCAGCCAGGTGTTGAACTTGACCGACTCGTACAGGTGCTTGCTGCCCTTCATGAACGCGACGGTGGATCCGCCCCAGTCACCGGAGGCGCTGTTGCCGCCCCAGGTGGGCATCGGGACGATGGACCACTTGCCGGCCTGGCTGGGCAGGTTGTCGCGGAACATGCTGTAGCCCCAGGCCGCGCCGACGTAGCTGGCTATCTGGTTCTTCTGGTAGGCCGCGTACATCTGCGTCGAGCCGTTGGCCAGGTCGGTGCGCACGAGCTTGGCGTCGATCAGCTTCTGCCAGTAGTCGGCGACCTGCTTGCTCTGGTCGGAGGCGACGGTGACGTGCCACTCGTTGCCGGAGTACGAGTACATCTGCGCGCTGTTCTGCCACAGCAGGCCGTTGAACCACTCGGCGTTGTTCGGGTCGAAGAACGTCATCGTCAGGCCGGGGTCGGCGGCGTGCAGCTTCTGCGCGTCCGCCGCGTACTCGTCCCAGGTCTTCGGCGGGGTCAGGCCGTGCTGCTTGAAGATGTCGCTGCGCACGTAGAGCGCCATCGGGCCGGTGTCCTGCGGGAAGGCGAACACGCCCGTGCCGCCGAAGCTGGCCTGCGACCAGGTCCAGGGCACGAACTGCGACTTGGCGGCGGTGGCCGCCGAGCAGGCGGAGGCGTCCACGAAGGCGTTCTGGGTCCGCAGGTTGGGGAGTTCGTCGTAGCCGACCTGGGCGAGGTCCGGCGCCGTGCCGGCCTTGAGGGCGTTGCTGATCGTGCCGTACTGGTCATTGGAGATGTTCTTGGTCTGGACCTGGATGTCCGGGTTCTGCTTGTTCCACAGAGCGACGACCTTGTCCATGCCCGGAACGGTGTTCCAGTACTGGAGGGTGACCTTGCCCTTCGCGGGCTCGCAGGAGGAGGCGGAGGCGGAGCTCCCCGAGTGACCGGACGAGGAGCATCCGGCGAGCACGGCGATGCTGGCGGCCGCGGCGACGACGGCGGTGAGGCGGACGCGCGTGGCGGTGTTTCTCATGGTTTCCTTCCAGAGTGTCCAGCCCCAACGCTGGACGGGTCGACGTTGACACCCCAAGGCAGACCGGCTGCCTTCTGGTTGGAATGATTCCGTGAACGTTCCCGTGAGCGCTCCCGTGAACGTTCACGGATGTTGATGAATTGTTTCGGAAGTTTGCGCTCCGCTACGGACGATTGTCAAGACATTCGGGTCAATGCCCGGTCCGGCAGGTCAGGCGGAACCGCCCGGCCGCAGCTCGGCGTGCACCACCAACTCGTCGGCGTCCAGCGGATCCGCGCCGGTCAGCAGCCGTCCGACCTGGTCTATGGCGAGCGCGCCGAGCCGGTGCGTGTCGAGCGCGACGCTGGTGAGCGGGGGCTCGACCAGTGCGCCGAGCGCCAGTCCGTCGAATCCGATCACCGCCAGCTCGCGCGGCACGCTCCGGCCCATCCGGCGCGCCTCGCGCAGGGCGCCGATCGCGATGATGTCGTTGAAGGTGAAGACGGCCGTCACGTCGGGGTGGGCGGCGAGCAGGGCCCGCAGGCCGGCTCCGCCGCCGTCGGCCGACTGGTCCGCGCCGGCCACCAGGCCGGCGTCGATGCCGTGCGCCGCGGCGGCGGTGAGGAACCAGGCGCGGCGCAGGCTCGGCTCGGCGCGGCCGGCGTGGTCGAGCATGCCGATCCGGGTGTGTCCCTGGGCGATCAGGTGGGCGACCGCGGCGTGGACCCCCGCCTCGCCGTCGATCCGGATCGAGCTGAACCGCGCCGTGCGGTGTTCGCTGCCGATGAGCACCATGGGCATGCCGCGGGTGTAGCGGTCGAGCTCGTCCTCGGAGCAGCTGAAGTAGCCGACGACCGCGTCCACCTGCGAGCCGATCACCTGAAGCGTGCCGAGTTCCTCCGCGGCCCGGTCCGCGGTGTCGTAGACGACCACGTGCCAGCCGCGGGTGCGCGCGGCCTCCAGGGCCGAGGCGGCGACCTCGGTGAAGAACGGGTTGAGCAGGTCCGGGATCACCAGTCCGATGGTGGTGGTGTCCTGCCGGACCAGGCCACGGGCGAACCGGCTCGGCCGGTAGCCGAGTTCGCGGGCGGCGTCGAGCACGCGCTGCTTGGTGGAGCCCTCGATCTCGTCCTTGCCGTTCAGCGCGCGCGACACGGTCTGCCGGGACACCCCGGCGAACCGGGCGACGTCATGGATCGTGACCTTCCGGATTTCCGCCCCCGACGACGACACCATCGCGCACCTCCGCTGCTCGCGAGCGCCGATACGCCCCGCTGGGCCCGAGTATGCCCCACGCGGCGAACAGCCCCCGCCGGGCCCGTCGCGAGGGTCCCGCCGACCCCCGCGTTCACCTCGCAGGCGCGCTCCGGTCCGGCCACACGGCGCGCACCGCGTCCGGAAGGCCCGCCACTCCCCCGGGGCCGAATGTCGCCAACTGGAGGATGTAGCCGGGTACCGTGGCCACGATCACCTGGGTGAGGGGCTCTGCCGCAATGTCCGACGGCAGGTCTCCCGTTTCCTGACTTTCCCGGACGATCCGGGCGAGATCGGCGGTCACCTGGGTGAGCGTGGTCCTGATCCGCTCGGCGAGCTTCGGGTCGCGCAGGGACTCGGACCACACCAGGAGCGCCATGGCGGCGAAGCCGTTCTCCCGGTGCTTGGCCTCGATCACCCGGAAGAGGTCGGCGAGCAGTTCGCCGAGGCCGACCGCCGATTCGCGGTTCACCACCTTGTCGACCTCGGCGACGACCTCGCGCAGGTTCTCCTCGGCGATCGCGGCGATCATGTCCTGCTTGCTGGCGAAGTACCGGTACACCGCCCCCGCCGACAGTCCCGCTTCGAGCAGCAGGTCCTGCATGGACGTCGCGTGGAAACCGTCGCGCAGGAAGCAGCGCCTGGCCGCGGCGAGGATCTCCGCGCGACGGGCGTCGAGGTGCCGCTGGCTCACTTTGGGCATGGCACCGAATATACCAACAAAGCGATCATTCGTTCTCCTGAGCAGTGAAGGGCGTCGATCAGGTCGTGGTGCGGCGATTCGGTCGGGTCATGGCGCGGAGATACGTGATCGCGGCGTCGGCGACGGCGGCGGGTTGTTCGGGGAACAGGGCGTGCCCCGCGTCCTCGACGACCGCGCTGGTGACCCGCTCGCCGAATTGTGTGCGCAGGTCGTCCCACTGGCTCCTGGGGTGGAACGGGTCGCTGTCGGCGAGGATCTCCAGAATGGGCGCCTGGCCCGCGCCCCAGTAGCGGCCGATGTCGATGCCGGTGACGGCGGCGCGCTGCATCGCCAGGGTCCGCGGGTACCAGCCGGACAGCCAGACCGAGGCGTCGTGGCCGGGGGCGAAGAAGGCCAGGCGCAGTGCGGCGAGCCGCTCCTCGTCGGACAGGGTGAGGTCGCCGGCCCGGAAGGGGGCGTTGTCGATCTCGGGCGGAACCGCGCGGGTGGAGGCTGCCGCGAGGACGACGGCGCGAACGGTGCCGGGGTGGTCGGTGGCCACGGTGCGGGCGACGAAGTTCCCGTAGGCGTGCCCGAGGACGACCGCGGGGCCGTGGCCGAGCCGGTCGATGACACCGGCGACGTCATCACCGAGATCGCCGATGGTGACGCCGCTCATCGGGCCGGTGGAGCCCGCCGTACCCCGCGGCTGGGGTCGCAGGACGCGGTAGCCCGCTGCGACCAGTGCCGCGGTGAACACATCGAAGTCCTCGCCGCCGTCGCGGCCGTAGGACGGCAGAATGACCACGTCGAGGTCGTTGTTCTCGCCGTCCAGGTAGGTCTCGATCGACACCTGGCCGCTGCCGGTGGTCTTGCTGTGCCGGTTCACTGGTCTCCCTTCCGGGCGCGACGGCCGGTGCTCAGGATGCGGCGGGCGGGTCGAGTTCGACGCGCAGGAGCGCGGCGTTGCGCACGATGCCTTCGGGCGGTGCGGTACGGCCGCCGTCGGTCGTGACGTAGAGGACCCGGCCGTGGTCGCCGGGCTCGCCGCCCCAGTAGGCGCTGGACGGCCCGGCGATCACCGGGTCGAACGGGTCACCGGCGAGGTGGCGCACCTCGCTGCCGTGGCTCGGTGCGAGCGGGACGCGGTCGAGGGTGTTGGCGCGATGCCGGGTGACGTACGCGAAGCCGGCGTCCTCGTCGATGCAGAAGTCGTCGGCGTTGTCGATGGCGGCGACGAATTCGGGGGCGCCGGACGGGTCGAGCGTGGTCGGGTCGACCGGCACGCGCATGAACACCTTCTGGGCGGTGGAGGTGTAGTACAGGTAGCCGGTCTTCGCGCCGTACCGCACGCCGTTGATGCCCGGCTGCGGCGGCGGGGCGACCTCGCCGTCGGGATCCCAGGCCATCGTGTCGTGTGCGAGCCATACCCGGCCGGTGGCGCTGTGCGCTCCCTCGGCCAGGTCGACGCGCCAGACCAGTCCGGCGAAGCAGTCGGCGACCGCGAGCACTCCGGGGCCGAGCAGGCAACTGCCGTTGAGGGCGCGGACCCTGTTGTCGAAGGTGTGGACGATCTCCGGGAGGATCGGGTCGCCGGGGGTCCAGCCGTTGAGGTCGATCCGGGCGAGATGGGATTCGTGCGTGGTGTACCCCTCGGTGAGGCTCACGACGAACACGTCCGGTTCGACCTCGACGATGCCGGTGACCGGGTGGTCGAAGGTGTGCACGAGCACCGGGTCGACCAGGGTGCGGGGGGCGGGGCCGGGGACGTACCACAGTTCCTGCTGCACCACGGCGGTGATCAGCAGCGAGCCGTCGGCACGGACGACCAGGTTCTCCAGGAAGTGGCCCTGCGGGAAGTGGGCCACCGGGGTCAGGGTGACCTCGGGAAGAGGCGCGATGGCCATGGCGGTTCCTCCGATTCCTCGGGATGTGGTGGGGTTGCGTACCAGGGGTTTCGTGCCGCTCGCGGCGCGGCTACTGCTCGAGCCCGACGGCGCCGGCCGGCACGTCGTAGGCCATCAGCGTCAGACAGACCGCGGTGAACCAGCCCATCAGGACCGTGACGTCGACAATGCCCTGGTCGCCGAGCAGTTCCTGCGCGCGGCGGTGCAGGCCCCTGGGCACCACGCGCGCCGCGGCCAGAGCCGACGACAGCTCGTAGACCACCTGCCGACGCGGGTCGGCGAACGCGGTGGGCCGGCCGGTGATCAGGGCCTCGACCTGCGACGGGTCGAGCTCGCCGAGGATCACGCCGATCTTCTCGTGCTCGAAGTTGCTGTACGCCGCGCCCCAGCGCCCGTTGATGACGTTGGTCACGATCTCGATCTCGGCCTTCGACAGGGTCGACTTCGTCTGGAAGTACGCTCCGGTCGGCACGATCGTCATCGACAGCGCCGGGTTGGCCAGCCAGATCTTGTGCGGGCCGGGCACCAGCCCGCGGAGCCTGGTCGTCCGGTCGTACGCGTCACGCATGGCCGCCGGCATCTCGTCGACCGGCGTCTCCACGAAGCGGCCGAAGGTGCCGAAGTCGGTGGGGTCCTCGAGCTCGGCCAGGAGTTCCTTGGCACTCGTCATGCTTGCCCTCCTTCACAAGCGCCGGCCACGGGACGGCCGGCGGGCACGTCGTAGGCGTTGAGCAGGACGCCCAGTGCCACGTAGTGGACGGTGATGAACACCACGGCGTCGAAGCCCGGCCGGCCGAGCTCGGCCACGGCGGCGTCGTACAGCGGCCCGGGAACCGCCCCGGCCCGGACCAGAGCCCCGGCGACGTCACCGGCCAGCAGTTCTTCCTCGCTCAGGCCGGCGGGGCGCGATCCGGCGCTGAGGGCCGCGATCTGGTCCGCGCGCAGTCCGGCGCGCGCCGCCAGCGGAGCGTGCGCGTACAGCTCGTACGCGACATTGAAGCGGGCCCCGATCGTCAGGATCACGACCTGCCGGGCTCTCTCGCCGAGCCCGGGCAGCTTCTGCGCGAGGTCGATGAACCGGCCCAGCGGCGCCGCGAGTTCGGGGAAGTGGAGCATGACGCCCCACGGGCCGACGAACGCGCCCTCGGGGTTTCGCACGTCGAAGCCCTGGTACTCGGCGTCCCGGGTCATCGTCTCGAATGCCTCGTAGAGGGGGCGCTGCCCGGCGGTCAGATCCGCCGGGGGCACCAGTGGCAGTCGCATGGGGACTCCCCTCTCTCAAAACGAACGATCAATCGCTTTCTTTTGAACCGTAGCTCGCTCGCAGGGGCACTGCAAGGCGAACGTTCGTTTTTTTATAGGGGTCGCACCGAGGGGCGACCTACAGCCGACTTGTACAACCAAAGTGTCCAACCAGGCTGTATTCATGTTACGGTCGATTCCACAACCAGGCTGTACATCAGCGCACCGAGGAGCCCGCATGAAGCTCACCAAGTTCGGCCACGCCTGTGTCCGGATCGAGGACGGCGACCGCCGGCTGGTCATTGATCCGGGCGGGTTGACCGACCCCGCCGTCCTGGACGGGGTCCGCGCGGTCCTGGTCACCCACGAGCACTTCGACCACTTCTCCGAGGCGGCCCTGCGCGCGGCCGCCGCCGCGGAGCCGGGCCTGCGGATCTGGACCGACACCGCCGTCGCCAAGCAACTCGAAGGGCTCGGCCACCAGGTGATCACCGTCGGCGAGGGCTCGGCCTTCACCGCCGAGGGTTTCGACGTCCAGGTCCACGGCACCTGGCACGCCGTCATCCACGACGACATACCGCGCGTGACCAACATCGGCTTCCTGGTCGACGGCGCCGTCTTCCACCCCGGGGACGCCCTCACTGTCCCGGGCACCCCCGTCGACACCCTGCTGCTGCCGGTCCACGGCCCCTGGTCCGCCACCGGCCAACTGATCGACTACGTCCGCGACGTCGCCCCCGACCGCGTCTACGCCATCCACGACGGCGCCCTCAACGACATCGGCCTCGCCATGGTCGCCGGCTTCCTCGGCGGCACCGGCCCCGGCGCCGGCAGCACCTACGGACGCCTCACCCCGGGCGAGAGCGCCGAACTGCCCTCCCGCTGACCCCCCCCGGCACGTCTTTGCGTCAACCAGGCTGTACACCAAAGCTGTACATGTGAAGTAAAGTGCCGGTATGGACGCCTACGACCTCGCCGAGGACCTGCGTCACACCCTCGGCCGGCTGGTGCGTACCGTACGCGCCGCCGACACCATGACGCCGGGTGAAGCCGCCGTCCTCGGCTACCTCGAACGGGAGGGCCCGCAGACCACCGCGGACATCGCCGCCCGCCGCGGGGTCACCCACCAGTCCGCCGCCAAGGCGGTCAAGGAACTGATCGGCGCCGGCCTGGTCCGCGCCGAGCCGCACCCCAGCGACGGCCGCAAACTCGTGCTGCACCTCACGGACACCGGACGCGACATGCTCGGCGAGGAACGCCGGCGCCGGGCCGACTGGCTCGGCCGGGCCATCGAGGAGGAGCTGTCCGGCCGCGAACGGCAGCAACTGGCCGCCGCTGTGGCGCTCATGGACCGCCTGGCCCAGCACGGGCCCGACCGTTCGGCGGAGCCGCGCCGGCGGTGATGCGCCGGAGCTGATGCGCGACCGCCGCCGGGTCCCGGTCGGCCGGGTCCCGGCGGCGGAGGTGGCCGCTCACTTCACGTGGTGGTTACTGGTAGCTGAAGGTGATCGGCGCGTGGACGTTGCGCTCGGGCAGGGTGACGGTCAGGACATGCGTGGCGGTGTCGAAGTGCACCGCGTCGGCGCCGAGAGGAGCGCCGTCGAAGGTCAGGCTGGTGGGGGCCGTCGCGCCGGAGAAGGACAGGGTCCAGCGGCGGGCGTGGACCTGCCCGGGGAAGGAGGCACCGGTCGGAGTGATCCGTACGGTGTGCCGGCCGCCGCTCTCGGTGTAGCGGATCTGCGTCGTGGCGCTGTGGTGCTTGGCGTCCGGCGTGGTGCCGTCGTCCTCGTACAGCGCGGTGCTGCCGGGGGCGCCCTGCGCGATGTGCAGGGTGACGTCGGTCAGCGGGCTCGTGTCGTCGGCCGGGACGTCACCGGTCCTGGTGGGCACGATCGCGCCGGCCCGCAGGAAGACCGGCATGGTGTCCCAGGTCGTCGTGACGTCCTGGGTGGTACCGCCGGTGTACGTCTTCCCGGTGAAGTAGTCGGTCCACTGGCCCGGCGGGAACCACACCGAGGTGGTGGCGGTCGTGCCCGGCGTGGTGACGGGGGCGACCAGCATGTCGGAGCCGTAGAAGTACTCGCTGCCTGCGGCGCCGTACGCGGCGGGCTCGTCGGGGTACTCCAGGTACGTCGGCCGTACGACCGGCACTCCGGTGGCCGCCGCCTGCTCGGCGAGCGAATAGGTGTAGGGCACGAGGTTCTCGCGCAGGTTCAGGAACTTCGCCGCGGCCTCCTCGGCCGCCGGCCCGTACTGCCAGGGCAGCCGGTCGCTGTGGTTGCTGTGCAGCCGGTCGATCGGCTGGAAGGCGCCGAACTGCACCCAGCGCACGTACAGGTCGTCCGGCAGTTTGGCGGTGGTGCGGGTCTGGCCGCCGGAGGTGTAGGTCTCCGAGCCCTTCAGCCCGGTCGTGTCGTTGTGGCCGCCGATGTCGTGGCTGATCGCCGACATGCCGGTGGCCGCCGACTCGCCCGGTGTGTAGCCGACTTCGGCGCGCAGCGTGCCCCAGGTCGACGCGGTGTCACCGGTGAAGTGGATGGTGGAGCGCTTGTCGGCCCACGGGCCGGTCGGGACCGCCGACGGGTTGGCGTACCCGCCCGACTGCAGGGAGCCGTAGGCGCGGGACAGGACGAAGCCGCGCCCGCCGCTCGCCTGCTGCGTGTCCTGCGCGTACTGCTGGTTGATCCACGCGTCCGGGGTCACGCCGGCTTGCGAGGACCGGGAGTCGTCGCAGCACCAGTCCAGCCACCAGAAGTCGTTGCCCGCCTGGTCCATGCTGCTGTGCAGGTCCATGTAGGCCTTGAGCTGGTCCGGGTCGCCGAAGTCGAAGACGTAGCAGGTGCCGCTGCCCGAGGGGGCGCTGCAACCGCCGGGCTGGAGCTTGCCCTTGGCCGTGGCCTGCGCCTGGGCGAACTGCGGGTCGGTGTCCAGGATGCTCGGGTGGATGTTGAGCGTGTTGTGCAGCCCCTGCGCCGCGGACCAGTCGAAGAAGCCCTTCGGATCGGGGTACTTGGCCGGGTCCATCTCCCAGCCGCTCCAGGTGTTGGGTGACTTGAAGTCGGTGTCGGTGACCAGCACGTCCAGCGGCACCCCGTGCGAGCGGAAGGCCGGCAGGATCGTGCTCTCGTAGTCGGCGGCGGTCCGGTCGAAGTACTCCGAGTACCAGACGCCGTACGCCCACTGCGGCAGCAGTTCGGGCGGGCCGGTCAGTGTGGCGAGGTCGGACAGCGCCTGCTTGTAGTCGTGCCCGTAGCCGAAGACGTAGCCGTCCTGGTACGGCGCCCCGCCGTGCTCCGGGCGCGCGGTGGCGGTCCGCGTGGCCGGGTCGTACACCGCGGACGGGGTGTCGTCGAGCAGGTACCAGCCGTCCTGGTGCAGCAGGCCGGGAGCGGTCTGCGGCGCACCGTTGTCGCCGTTCACGCCGTCCAGGCCGCGCCGGTAGCCGCCGAGCGCGATGTGCGGCGGCGGGGCGGACGCCTGAGCGGCGGTCACCGCGAGGGTGTCGAGGTTGACGTGGCAGCTGGCCGGGTCGGGGCAGGCCAGCGAGAGGTCGTCGGTGCCGGCCTTGAGCGCCACCGGGACGGACAGCGTGCCCCAGGTGTCCCAACTGCCCGTCACCGGCAGGGAGATCGTCTGCGCGGTCCCGGCGGCGGTGAGGGTCGCGGTACGGGTCCGGTTCTGGCCGTCGCCCCCGGTGGAGTTGGCGTACCGCAGGTGCAGCGTGTACGTGCCGTCGGCCGGGACGTTCACCACCCGGGTGGACACGCCGGCGTTCTGGTTGAGCTCGGCCAGGAAGCCGTCGCCGGAGTAACCGGCGTGGTTCGTGGCCTGCTTGGCGGAGCCGGTGAAGCTCGTGTCCTCGGCCTCGCAGGCGGTGCCGAAGGCGCAGAGCGGCACGGCGCGGGTGGAGACCGGCGGGAAGCCGGCGCCCTGCGGGACGAGCGCGACGCTGTCCACGTTGACGTTGCCGGAGTCGGCCGCGGCCCGGGTGAGGGCGATCGTGTGCGCGCCGGGGGCGAGCTGGAGCGGCACGGACAGCGTGCTCCAGGTGTCCCAGCTGCCGGTGACGGGCAGCTGCGCCTGCTGCGGGGAGCCGCCGTCGACGGTGACGGTCAGGGTCCGGGTGGTGTTCTTCCCGTCGCCGCCCAACGCGTTGGCGTACCGGGCGTCGAAGGCGTACGTGCCGGCGGTGGGCACGTCGACCTGCGCCGACACGGTGGCGCCGGTGGCCGCGTATCCGGCGAGGAATCCGGTGCCGGTGTATCCGGTGTGGTCGGTGGCCGGGGCCAGGCCGTCGTACGGGAGGTCCTCGGCCTCGCAGAGCGTGCCGACCGCGCAGGTCAGCCGCCGCCAGGGGGCCGCGGTCACGTCCTGCTGCCCGGCCCGCAGGGTCACCGAGAGGTTCTGCTGGTCGAAGGGGCCGGAGTCCACCTTGTACCGCAGCGTCAGCGCGCTGGTGGACACGGTGAGCCAGCCGCCGGAGACCGACGAGGTGTACGTGGCCGGGGCGAACGCGTCCCGGCCGATCGCGTTGAACGTGGGCGCGTCCAGGAAGCGCGCGTCCCCGGCGTACTCGGTGCGGATGAGGGTGGGCGACAGCACCTCGAAGCGGGCGTCGCCCGACACCACGGCCGCCGGCCGCGTGCTGTGGTCCGCCCCGGCGGCGCTCTGGCTGTTCGCGGCGACCGTCACCCCCGCCAGCGCGGCGGTGAGGGCGACGAGTGCGACGCCGCGTCGCCTTCGTCTACGGGCGGACCGGTTCACTCCCAGGGACATGGTTACCCTTTCTGCGGTACGGAGGGCCACGCCGGCGCGCGTACGACGACACCGTCGGCGCCCGCCCGTCGGCCCGCCGGGCGGGGCGTCGGGTACCGGTGTCCCGCCGAGGGCGGGCGGGACGGGTAACTGGACGTGCGGAGTCGGCGTGCCGCGCAGAGGCGGTGCCGTGCGGGTCCTTGCGTGCGGGTTGCTCAAACGTTGTAAAGCACAGGCATGACAACACGGCGGGGTGGGGTTGTCCAGTCCCGCGGCTGAATGGGCTGGTAGTTGAGGGTGCGTCGGAGAGTGTGTCGCAGACGGCCGGCACTGCTTGTGTTCATCGTTGGAAAGCACCCCCGGCAGGTGCGCGGTCGGCGCGGTCATTCCGTGAAAGGGGCGGGGTCGGCGACCGCGGACGGCCTGCGGGCGGGCTCCGGGCGCGCGGTGTCCTCGTCCTCGCCCGCCCGCCGGGCCGGTGCGGCGCCCCGCAGCAGCAGTGCCACGGCCAGGGCGGCCAGCAGTGCGACACCCGCGCCCGTGGAGAAGGCCAGGTGCAGGCCGTCCACGAACGCGCTCCGGGCCGACTGCGCGGCGGCGCTGCCGCCGACCGCCTCCGCGCCGGCCAGCGAGGCCCGAGCAGCGCCCTCGGCCTTCGGCGGCAGCCCGGGCGGCAGGTGCAGGTGGTCGTGGTAGCCCGCGCTCAGTACGCTGCCCAGGATCGCGATGCCCAGCGCCCCGCCCAGTTCGCGGGACAGGTCGTTCATCGCCGAACCCACGTTCTGCAGTGCCTTCGGCAGGGCGTCGGTGATCTCGGTGGTGGCCGGGGTCATCGCCAGGCCCATGCCGGCGCCCAGCGGCAGCAGTCCGGCGACGACCAGTCCGTACGAACTGTCAGCGGCGAGCCGGGAGAGCACCGCCATGCCGGCGGCGACGAGCACCAGTCCGGCCACCCACGGCCGGCGCACTCCGACGCGCCCAACCAGCCTGGGCGTCAGCCGGGTCGCCGGCACCAGCGCTGCGGCCAACGGCAGCACACCCACCGCGGCCGTCAACGGGCTGTCGCCGCGGACGAGTTGCAGATACTGCATGGCCACGAAGATGAAACCGAAGAAGACCAGGAACTGGAGCGTCACCGACACCGAGCCGGCCGCGAACCGGCGGTTGCGGAACAGCCGCGGGTCCAGCAGCGGGTGCTCCCGGCGCAGTTCCCAGAGCGTGAAGCCGGCCAGCACCAGCAGCCCGAGCGCGATCCCGCCGAGGGTGAGCGGGTCGGTCCAGCCGCGGGTCGGGGCCTCGATCACCGAGTGGACCAGCGCCAGGAGGCCGACCACGGCGATCACCGCGCCCACCACGTCCAGCCGCGGCCGGTCGCGTTCGGCCGACTCCGGCACGAACATCAGGGTGCCGACAGCGGCGACGCCGCCCAGCACCACGTTGAGCAGGAACGCCGAGCGCCACGACCACTCCTGGAGCAGCAGCCCGGTGCACAGCACCCCGACGACCGCGCCGGCGGCGGCGACCGCCGTCCACACGCTCACCGCCCGGGTGCGCTGTTCGCGCGGAAAGGTGCTGGTGATGGTGGAGAGGGTCGCCGGCATCACCATCGCCGCTCCGACGCCCAGCAGGCCGCGCAGGCCGATGAGTTGGTCCGGGTTCCTGGTCAGGACGGCGAGCACGGAACCGGCCGCGAAGACGACGAGACCGATGAGGAGCAGCCGCCGCCGGCCGAACCGGTCGCCGAGTGCCCCCGCGGGCAGCAGCAGAGAGGCGAAGGCCAGGCTGTAGGCGTCCACCACCCAGGCCAGCTGCGTCTGCCCGGCATGGGTGTCGCGGGCCAGGTCCGGCAGCGCGACGTTCAGCGAGGCCATCGCCGAGACGACCGCGCCGAGCGCGAGGCAGGTGATGAACAGGACCGGGCCGTGGCGTACGGGCCGGCCGCCGCTCGTCGGCGGCGTGGTCGAGGATCCCTCGACCCGGGTGCGCGCGTGGGTGCGCATGGACGCCCTCCTCCGTCAGGATGTCCGTTGCTGACGCGACCACCGTGGCGCGGCCCGGCCCGCGTTTTCCACGCTGTTGAATTACCGGGCGACGGCTCCCGCGATGGTGCGGGGAGCCTTTCTGCTGGTCAGCCGGGCACGCGTCGCCTGCGGCCGGGGGGCCGGCCGGCGCGGATCGGTCCGGGCGATGAATTCGCGCACGCCTTCGACGCCCACCGCGAGGGCCGGCGCGCGCCGTCAGCCCCGGCCGCGCGTTCCTGCGTCGGAGTTCGCGGAAGCGGGCGCGGGCCCGGCCGGGCGCCGTCGTACCGGGTCCTGGAGCGCGGCACGGACCGCGGGCCCGTACAGGCGCGCGACCTCCTCGGCCGGCATGGACGCGATCGGCTCCATGCGCAGCAGGTAGCGGGTGACGATGATGCCGGCCATCTGGGTGCAGAACGCCATCGCCCGCATCCGGGCGTGCGGCCCCCCGATCCGGTCGGCGACGCGGTCGATCAGCTCCCGCTCCAGCACCTCCCTGACCAGGGCGGCGGAGTCGTCGTCCGCGGCGACCCTGCGCAGCATCCCCAGCAGCGCGGGGCCGGACTCGGCGGAGTCCCAGGAGACGAGCATCGTGCGCAGGGCCCGGGGGCCGAAGGTGGCGGGATCGCCCTGGAGCGCTTCCGCGATCGCCTCGGCGGGGTTGGTCACCAGCGCCATCGCGGCGCCGAACAGCCCTCGTTTGGAGCCGAAGTAGTAGCTGATGAGGGCGGGGTCCACGCCCGCTTCCCGCGCGATGGACCGCAGCGTCACGGCGTCGTATCCGCGCGCCAGGAACCGTGTCCGGGCCACGCCGAGGATGGCTTCACGTGCCCCGGTGTCCTTCCCGGGCCGCCCCGGCCGCCGGCTGTGCCCGTCCCGCGCCATGGGGTCGATGCTACGGCGGGGCCAGTCGCCGTACCGCCCCGCGGCGACGGGCCCGGCCGCGCGTCGTGACGCGCGGCCGGGCCGCATGCGGGACTCTTGGGACGGGTCAGAAGCCCGAGTTCCCCGGGCCCCTGTTGACGGTGTAGCCGCCGGGGTTGTTCAGGGCAGCGGAGCCGGTGCCGCTCACGGTGGTGTTGCTGACCGTCATGGCGCCGGTGACGTTGTTGATGTCGAAGCCGTAGGTGCCGGCCCCGTCGATGGTGTCGTGGTCGAGGGTCAGGTTGCTGATGGTGTGGCCGAAGCTGAGCAGGACGGCCTGGTAGGAGCTGTCCTTGATGGTGTTGCCGGTGACGTTCACCGGCTGGGTGATGTCGCCCTTGGCGTCGGCGAAGATCCACAGGGCGCCGATGTCGGAGTTCCAGTTGCCGTTGTGGGAGCCGGTGCGCAGCAGGAGGTTGTCGCGGACGGTGGTGGGGCCGGAGAAGTTCTGGCCGAAGGCGGTGCTGACGGTGATGCCGGAGCCGAAGGCGACCGTGTCGCTGACCGCGTTGTCCTCCACCACGTTGTTGCCGCCACCGTAGACGCCGATGCCGTTGGCCTGGATCGGGCTCTGCACGGTGTTGTGCGAGACGGTGCAGGCGGTGACGTCGCCGCCCTCGGTGTCCAGGGCGATGTTGTCGTCGCCGGTGTTGCGGACGTCGGACTGCTCGACGCGGGAGCCGGTCGATCCGCCGTGCAGGTGGACGCCGTCGGCGAAGATGTCGCGGACCCGCAGGCCCGCCGCGTCGAGGCCGGTGGCGGGCACCGCCCACAGGCCGACCTTGGCGTGCTCCAGCCACACGTCAAGGACGAGCGAGCCCGAGGCGAAGGCGCCCTCGATGGTGGGCGCCCCTTGGTCGTTGTTGCGGAAGGTGTGGTCGCCGAAGATCGACAGGTCGGCGATCTGGTTGCGTCCGCCGGTCGCGTAGAGGCCGCCGTCGCCGTTCTCCGCGGTGGACTGGACGGTGGTGTACCAGGGGCCGGCGCCGCGCAGCGAGACGTCGCTCAGATTCACGCGGCCGGAGATGCCGTAGGTGCCGGCGGGCAGCCACAAACCCTGGCCGGTGCCGGAGAGCCGGCTGAGCGCGCTGTTCAGTGCCGAGGTCACGTCGCCGCCGGGAGTCACGCCGTAGTCCGCCGCCGAGACGTATCCCGCGGGCATGGCGTAGGCAGCATCGACCAGTTCGGTGTCGACCGTGTCGATCGTGTACGTGCCGCCGGCCGTGCTGTCCTTCTGCAGTTTCAGGACGGTCCCCGCCGGCCAGGTACCGGAGTTCCTGTAGCGCACGTCGTCGTAGAAGTGGTGGCCGGAGCCGCCTGCGGGGCTGTTGGTGTCGTGGTAGCCGTCGCCGTACAGCCAGGAGTACTTGTTGGTCAGCGTCAGGTCGGTGACCTTGGAGCCGCCGGCGTAGAGGGTGAGCGGGGCGGTGATGGCCGATCCGTCGGAGGTGTCCGGGATCGAGTAGCGCACGACCACGGAGTCGGCCGGCTTGGTGAGGGTGATCTGGACGTACTTCCCGGTGCCGGTGAGCTGTACGGCGCTGCGGCCGGTGGCCTCGGATGCGAGCGAGGGGTACGCGCGGCCGGCCGGCAGCACGGTGCCGTTGGTGGTGGCGTCGGCGGCCCGGTACTCGGTGTACGGCAGGGTCGCGCCCCGGGTGGCGAGCGCGGTGCCGCCGTCGATCGTCACGCCGTCGACCGCCACGTCGCCGGTGTCGCCGGAGTCGTGCTGGAGCCCGATCAGGTTCAGCCCGGAGCGCAGGGTGACCGATGCGCTGACGGACCGCCAGCCGCTGCCGGCGGGCAGGCTCAGCCGGGAGTCCTTGATGCCGTTGAGGTAGAGCGAGAGGGTCTGCGCCGAGCCGGTGGAGTTCGCGTAGCCGACCGATACGGTGTAGGCGCCGGCCGAGGGCACGGCGGTGTCGATCTGGGTCTGGGCGCCCTGGGCGGTGAAGCCGGTCAGGTAACCGCTGCCGGAGTAGCCGGAGATCGAGGTGGCGACCGAGGGGCCGCCGGTGAAGAAGGCGGTGGCCGCGTCGTAGGTCTGGCCGTTGCCGGGCGGCGGGGTGGTGGGCGGGGTGGTCGTGGTGCTGCCGACGGTGATGTTGTCGAGGTTGACGTTGCCGTTGTCGGTGCTGTCGAAGCGGTAGGCGACGGTGTTGGCGCCGGCCTTGAGCGTCAGGTTCTCGGTGACGGTGCCCCAGGTGTTCCAGTCGGCGGTGGCCGGCAGTGAAGTGGTCACGGCCTTCGTGCCGTTGACGTAGACGGACAGAGTGCGGGTGGTCGTCGTGCCGTTGGCGTAGCGCAGGGTGACCGGCGTGCTTCCGGCGCTCGCGGCGGTGACGGAGAAGGTGGTCGCGGCACTGCCCTTGTTGCCGTCGGTGTAACCGCCGACGAACCCCGCGCCGGTGAAGCCGGTGTGGTCGGCGGCGACGGCCGCGCCGCCGGACAGGGCCGCGGACTCCGCCTCGTACTGGCCGCCGGGCGGGGCCGGGGCGGCGGTGAGGGTGATGTCGTCGAGATTGACGTTGCCGCTGTCGGTGCTGTCGAAGCGGTAGGCGATGGTGTCGCCGCCCGCGGTCAGCGTGACAGGGGTGGCGAAGGTGTTCCAGGTGTTCCAGTCGGCGGTGGCGGGCAGCGAGATCTGGGTCAGCCTGGCGCCGTTGACGTAGACCGAGAGGGTCTGCGGGGCGGTGGTGCCGTTGGCGTAGCGCAGCGTGGAGACGTAGCCGCCGGCGCTTGCCGCGGTGACGGAGAAGGTGGTCGCGGCACTGCCCTTGTTGCCGTCGGTGTAACCGCCGACGAAGCCCGCGCCGGAGTAGCCGGTGTGGTCGGTCGCGACCGCGGCGCCGCCTGACAAGGCGGCCGACTCGGCCTCGTAGACGGCGCCGGCGGGGGATGCCGAGGCACGCAGGGCGGTCCAGCCGACGAGGGCGGCCAGCAGGGCGAGCAGCGCGACGACCGCGGCGGGCGCTGTTCTGGGGACAGACGCCGGTCCGGGGACAGACGCCGGTCCGGGGGCAGGCGCTGATCCGGGCACGGGCGCTGATGTGGGCAGACGGGTGCCCCGGGGGGATTCGGGCATGGACGGGCTCCGCAGCAGGTGGGGGGGTGCTTGAGTGAGCGGCACCGTAGCCCCGGGTCACCTCCGGTGCAATGCGCGGACGCCGACCCGTGGAATTCCCGCGGCACCGCGCGGAATCCGCCTGCCGTCCACGACAAATGGCCTGACCTGCACGGACGTTCGCGCATCGCGGGCGGGCGCGGCAGCCGGCGGTGAATGCGGCGAAGCTTTTCGGTCGGTTTCTTGCTCGGATTCCGCGGGGCTCCCGCTCCTACGGCCTGTCGCCGTCGGCCGGTGCCGGTGTCGGAGCCGGTGCGGTGGAGTGTCGGACGACGAGTTCGGGTTCGTGGAGGAGTTCGGTGGGGGTGGGGTTGGTGCCGTTGATCTGGTTGGTGAGGAGGGTGACGGCGGCGCGGGACATGGCTTCGATGGGTTGGCGCAGGGTGGTCAGGGGTGGGTCGGTGTAGTTCATGAAGGCGGAGTCGTCGTAGCCGACGACGGACAGGTGGTGGGGGACGGTGAGTCCTTGTCGGCGGGCGGCGCGGATGGCGCCCAGGGCCAGGACGTCGCTGCCGCAGATGAGGGCGGTGATGCCGGTGGTGATGAGGTCGGTGGCGACGGCTTGTCCGCCTTCGAAGGAGAAGATGGCGTGGCCGATGGGGTGTGCGGTGCGGCCGGTGGGTGCACGGTCGGCCAGGGCGGTGAAGGCTGCGGCTTTGCGGCGGGAGGGGGTGTGGTCGGCGGGACCCACCATCAGTCCGATGCGGGTGTGGCCGAGCGAGGTCAGGTGGGCGTAGGCCTGCTGGACCGCGGCCACATCATCCGTCGACACCTGAGGAAAACCGCCGTGGTCGACCGCGGCGTTCAGCAGCACCACCGGCACACCGCGCTCCTTCAGGGCCGCGCTCTCGTCCAGGGTGAGCCCGCCGCAGAAGATGACGCCGCAGACCTGCTGGTCCAGCAGCATCGTCACGTACTCCGCCTCGGTCAGCCCGCCCGCCGACCTGGTGCACAGCACAGGAGTGAAGCCGAGCTGCACCAGCGCGCCGCCCGCGACCTCCGCCAGCGCCGGGAAGATCGGATTCTGCAGCTCGGGCAGCACCAGACCCACCAACCGCGCCCGCACACCCCGCAATTGAGTCGGCCGCTCATAACCCAGCACATCAAGCGCCGTCAGCACCGCCTGCCGCGTACTGTCCGACACCCCCGGCTTACCGTTCAGCACCCGGCTCACCGTCGCCTCGCTGACCCCCACTTTCTGGGCCACCTGCACGAGCTTGCGCACCATGTGCGCACTATAGCCGTGCTCGGCTGTCGATTTTCTGCGTTGTACATGCGCGACTTACGCGCTGCCACAACACATCAGTCTGGTTTTTGCGTAAATGTGTTTCTGTATTGCGGGCTTGGTGCGGGCGACGTAGCTTGTGCGTCACTTCGGGGAGCGGCCGCCCCTTCCACCACCCTCATGACCAGGGACGATTCATGACCGGTTTCCCGGCGGGCAGCAGAGCCCGCACGGCCTTCGCCGTCGCCATGGCGGCAGGGCTCGCCCTCGCAGTGAGCGGTTGCGGCAGCTCCTCCGGCTCGTCGGCCGCCGCCGACGGCACCGTCACCATCACGGTCAACGACATGCCCGCCAAGACCGACCCGGTGAACCGGAAGATCTTCCTGGCGGACGTATCGGCCTTCGAGAAGCTGCACCCCAAGATCAAGGTGGTGCCGCACGAGGGCCAGATGGACCCGCAGACCTTCGCCACCAAGCTGGCCGGCGGCCAGCTGGAGAACGCCTTCTACGTCTACTACACCGACCCCGCGGGCCTGATCGCCCGGCACCAGGCGGCCGACATCACCCCGTACCTGTCGCAGTTCCCGGCCGTGAACCAGGTCAAGCCGCAACTGCGCAAGGTCTTCCAGGACGCGAACGGCCACACCTACGGCCTGCCCGAGGGCAATTACTCGATGGGCCTGGTCTACAACCGCGTACTGTTCCAGCAGGCCGGGCTCGACCCGGACCGGCCGCCGACGACCTGGGACGAGGTCCGCGCGGACGCCAAGCGGATCGCCGCCCTCGGCCACGGCGTCGTCGGCTACGGCGACTACAGCAAGTCCAACACCGGCGGCTGGCACTTCACCGCCGAGATGTACTCGCGCGGCGGCGACGTCGCCAAGCAGCAGTCCGACGGCACCTGGAAGGCCGACTTCGACAACACCACCGGCCAGGCGGTGCTCCGGCAACTGCACGACATGCGCTGGAGCGACGGCTCCATGGGGCAGCGGCAGTTGCTGGAGTGGGCGGACCTGCTGCAGATGATGGGCGCGGGCAAGCTCGGCATGTACCTCGCGACCGCGGACAACATCCCCACCATCGCCTCGCAGTACAAGGGCGACCCCAAGGACTACGGCCTCGGCCCGATCCCCGGCGGACGGGGCACACTGGCCGGCGGCGGCGGGTTCATGTTCAACCCCAAGGACACCCCCGCCCAGATCAAGGCCGCCCTGGCCTGGGTGACCTTCAAGTACGAGAACCCCGGCCGCATCGACCTGGGCGCCCAGCGCGCGGCCCGGGCCGGGCAGCCGGTCGGCCTGCCCGAGCCCAACATCTGGACCGGCGCCGCCGCGGCGGCCAAGGCCGCCGCCGACAAGAAGTACGCCAACCAGCCGGTGGCCAACTACGCGCCGTTCGAGCAGTCGCTGCCCGGCATCCCGCTGGTGCTCGAACCGCCGAAGGCCCAGCAGATCTACGCGGTGCTGGACACCGCCATGGCGAAGGTCCTCACGCAGAAGGACGCCGACATCGACGGCCTGCTGTCGGACGCGGCCAAGCAGGTCGACTCCCTGCTCGCGGCGCAGTAGCCGCCCACCCGGAAGTCCACCCTGCACCGTCCGCGGGCCGGCCGAGCCCTGACCGGCGCGGCCCGCGGGCGCCGACGAAGGAGTTCCCATGGCCACATCCCTGGCCCCCCGCCGCCCCGGCTCCCCCGCGGCCCCAGCCCGCCGCCGCCCCGGGACGCACTCCGCGCGGCGCGCCCGGCTGCGCCGCCGGATCGCCGACAACGCCCTGGCGTACGCCTTCATGGCCGCCGGCATCGTCTGCTTCGCGGTGTTCTCGTGGTACCCGCTGGTCCGGGGCATCGTGCTGAGCTTCCAGCAGGACAACCTGATCACCGCGCCGAGGTGGGTGGGTCTGGCCAACTACCGCCGCCTGTTCGACGACCCGCTGTTCTGGACCGCGTGGAAGAACACCGCGGAGTTCACCGGCCTCGCCCTGCTGCTCGGCTACGCGGTGCCGTTCGTCATCGCGGTGCTCCTCAACGAACTGCGGCACTTCAAGGCGTATTTCCGCATCGCGGTGTACCTGCCGGTGATGCTGCCGCCGATCGTCGTCGTCATGCTCTGGCAGTTCTTCTACGACCCGGGCGGCGGCCTGTTCAACACCGTGCTGCGTGGCGCGCACCTGCCGACCTCGCAGTGGGTCCAGTCGCCGCACGCCGCGATGATCTCGCTGGTGCTGGTGTCGACCTGGGCGAACATGGGCGGCGCGACACTGATGTACCTGGCCGCGCTCCAGGCCATCCCCGGCGAGCTGTTCGAGGCCGCGGAGCTGGACGGCGCCGGCATATGGGCCCGGCTGCGGTACGTCACGCTGCCGCAGATGCGGTTCATCATGCTGGTCCTGCTGCTGCTCCAGATCATCTCCACGATGCAGGTCTTCATCGAGCCGTTCCAGCTCACCGGCTTCACCGACCCGTCGACGATCACCGTGATGACGCTGATCTACCGCTACGCCTTCGCGGTCGACAACGACTTCGGGCTGGCCGCGTCGATGAGCGTGCTGCTGTTCGCCGTGCTCGGCGTGTTCGCCGCGCTCTACCTGCGGCTGACCCGCGAATCGGACTGACCGCACCAGCGACGACCAGGGACCCCGACCATGACCGCACCCTCCCCCGCCGCACCGGCGAACCGCAGCCTGATCTCCGACCAGGAGCTGGCCGGACCCCGCTACCGCGCCGTCTACTTCACGGTGCTGACCGTCACCACCGTGCTGTTCGCCGCGGCCTTCCTCTTCCCCCTGTACTGGATGGCGAGTTCGGCGCTGGAGACGCCGCGCCAGTTCGCCGCGCAGACCCCGACGCTGCTGCCGAAGTCCGTCCACCTGACCGCGTACCAGGACGCGTGGAGCCAGATGGACATCGCGCACTTCTTCCTCAACACCGTCTGGTACGCCGCCGGCGGCTGGCTGATCCAGATCTCGGTGGACGTGTGCGCGGCCTACGCGCTGTCGAAGCTGCGGCCGGCCTTCGGCAAGGCGATCTTCGCCGGGATGCTCGCCAGCCTGATGCTGCCCTCCGCGGCGCTGCTGGTGCCCGCCTACCTGACCGTATCCGATCTGCCGCTGCTCCATCTGAATCTGCTCAACACGCCCTGGGCGCTGTGGCTGCCGGGCGCTGCCAATGCCTTCAACATCTATGTGCTGCGGCGGTTCTTCGACCGGATCCCCGGCGAACTCCTCGACGCCGCGAGCGTGGACGGGGCCTCCCGGCTGCAGACACTGCTGCGTGTGGTGCTCCCGCTGTCCCGTCCGGTGCTCGCGGTGATCTCCGTCTTCGCGGTCGTCGGGATGTGGAAGGACTTCCTGTGGCCGCTGCTGGTGCTCCAGGACCCCGACAAGCAGACGCTGTCGGTGGCGCTGCACCGGCTGTCCACGTCCACCACGCAGGTGCCGCCGACCGAGATGATCGCGGGCCTGGCCATCGCGGCGGTGCCGATGATCGTGCTGTTCCTGTTCTTCCAGCGGCACATCCTCGGCGGGCTCTCCGCGGGGGCACTCAAGGGCTGACCCGGCGCCGGCCTGTCGCACCCCGCCGACTCACCCGGTGTCGCGCCCAGCGCCGCCGCGCCGCTCCGCCCTGCCCTCCGACCTGCAGAAAGAGGGCGGCCGTTTCATCCCCTTCTTCCGTTGTGCCCGCTCTCTCTTCACGCAAGGAGCCCGCCCCCGTGGCCGATCAGCACGCCGCAGCCGAACCCGCCGAGCACGCCCAGTGGTGGCGTGACGCCGTCATCTACCAGGTCTACCCCCGCTCCTTCGCCGACGGCGACGGCGACGGAATCGGCGACCTGACCGGCGTCCGCGACCGCCTGCCCTATCTGGCCGATCTCGGCGTCGACGCCCTGTGGTTCAGCCCCTGGTACGCCTCCCCACAGGCCGACGCCGGATACGACGTCGCCGACTACCGCCGTATCGACCCCGCCTTCGGCACCCTGGAGCAGGCCGAGGCGCTCATCGCCGAGGCCCACGCCCTGGGCCTGCAGATCGTGGTCGACGTGGTACCGAACCACGTCTCCGACCGGCACGCCTGGTTCCGGGAGGCACTGGCCGCGGGTCCCGGCGCCGAGGCGCGCGACCTGTTCTGGTTCCGGCCCGGCCGGGGCGCGTACGGCGAACTGCCGCCGAACGACTGGCAGTCGGTGTTCGGCGGGTCGGCCTGGGCCCGTACCGCCAACCCCGACGGCACGCCCGGCGAGTGGTACCTGCACCTGTTCGCGCCCGAGCAGCCCGATCTGAACTGGAACAACCCCAAGGTCCGCGAGGAGCACGAGAGCGTGCTGCGCTTCTGGTTCGACCGCGGCGCCGACGGGGTGCGGATCGACTCCGCGACGATGCCCGCCAAGGACCCCGCGCTCCCGGACTTCGACCACACCGCGCCGCCGGCCCCGCACCCGTACATCGACCGCGACGACGTGCACGACATCTACCGCGCCTGGCGCGCCCTCGCAGACGGCTACGAACGGCCCCGCGCCCTGATCGGTGAGGTGTGGCTCGGCGACCCGGAACGGTTCGCCGCCTATCTGCGGCCCGACGAGATGCACAGCGCCTTCAACTTCGACTACCTCAACTGCCCCTGGGACGCGGCCGCGCTGCGCCGGGTCATCGACGCGACACTGGCCGCGCACGCCTCGGTCGGCGCCCCCGCCACCTGGGTGCTGTCCAACCACGACGTCACCCGGCACGTCACCCGCTACGGCCGCGCCGACACGTCCTTCGGGCTGTCGCTGCGCCAGCACAAGGCGCCGACCGACCTGGAGCTGGGCACCCGCAGGGCGCGGGCCGCGCTGCTGCTCGACCTGGCGCTGCCCGGCGGCTGCTACCTCTACCAGGGCGAGGAGCTGGGCCTGTGGGAGGTCGAGGACATTCCGGACGAGCTGCGCCAGGACCCGATCTTCCACCGCACCGGCGGCACCGACATCGGCCGCGACGGCTGCCGGGTGCCGCTGCCCTGGTCCGGGGACCGCCCGCCGTTCGGCTTCAGCCCCGAGGGCGCGACCGCGCCACCGTGGCTGCCGCAGCCGCAGCAGTGGGCCGCCTACACCGCGCAGGCGCAGGAGGGCAGGGCGGAGTCGATGCTCACCTTCTACCGGACCGCGCTGCGGCTGCGCCGGGCCGAACGGGGCCTGCGCGGCCCGGACTTCCGCTGGCTCCCCGGAATCCCTGCGGGCGTCCTGGGCTTCGCCCGCGGTGACGGCTTCTCCTGCCTGGCGAACCTCTCCGGAGCGGCCACGCCACTGCCCGAGGACGCGGATGTCGTCCTCGCCAGCGACCCCGGCCTCGACCGGGCCGCGCGTGAGCTGCCCTCCGACACGACCGTATGGCTGCGGCAACGCTGACCACGGAGAAAAGCTCGACGAGAAACAACTCGACGAACAACTCCCCGAAGAACTCACGGAAGCACTCACGGAAGAGAGCGGACATCACGTCATGACTCGGAGACTGGCGGAAGTCGCCAAGCGGGTGGGGGTCAGCGAGGCGACGGTGAGCCGGGTGCTGAACGGTAAGCCGGGGGTGTCGGACAGTACGCGGCAGGCGGTGCTGACGGCGCTTGATGTGCTGGGTTATGAGCGGCCGACTCAATTGCGGGGTGTGCGGGCGCGGTTGGTGGGTCTGGTGCTGCCCGAGCTGCAGAATCCGATCTTCCCGGCGCTGGCGGAGGTCGCGGGCGGCGCGCTGGTGCAGCTCGGCTTCACCCCCGTCCTCTGCACCCGCACCGCCGGCGGGCTCACCGAGGCGGAATACGTGACGATGCTGCTGGACCAGCAGGTCTCCGGCGTCATCTTCTGCGGCGGACTGAGCGCCGACGAGTACGGTGCGCTGCTCCGGCGGGGCGTGCCCGTCGTGCTGCTCAACGCCGCGGTCGACTACGCGGCGGTCCGGGCCGAGCGGCCGCTCGACCGCCCGCCCCATCCGTCTCATCCATCTCATCCGTCCCAGGACCGGCCGCATGACCCGCCGGCCCCCGCGGACCGCGGCCCGTACCGTCCCGGCGAGCGGCGCCAGGAGCGCGGGGCGATCCGGACACCCGGTTTTCCTCAGGTGTCGACGGATGATGTGGCCGCGGTCCAGCAGGCCTACGCCCACCTGACCTCGCTCGGCCACACCCGCATCGGACTGATGGTGGGTCCCGCCGACCACACCCCCTCCCGCCGCAAAGCCGCAGCCTTCACCGCCCTGGCCGACCGTGCACCCACCGGCCGCACCGCACACCCCATCGGCCACGCCATCTTCTCCTTCGAAGGCGGACAAGCCGTCGCCACCGACCTCATCACCACCGGCATCACCGCCCTCATCTGCGGCAGCGACGTCCTGGCCCTGGGCGCCATCCGCGCCGCCCGCCGACAAGGACTCACCGTCCCCCACCACCTGTCCGTCGTCGGCTACGACGACTCCGCCTTCATGAACTACACCGACCCACCCCTGACCACCCTGCGCCAACCCATCGAAGCCATGTCCCGCGCCGCCGTCACCCTCCTCACCAACCAGATCAACGGCACCAACCCCACCCCCACCGAACTCCTCCACGAACCCGAACTCGTCGTCCGACACTCCACCGCACCCCATCACCAGGGCACCCGGCTCCCCCACGCCGGCCTGCGCGCCGTCGGCACCGACTGACGGGCCGGCGGCAGGCGCAGGGCGGTCATGGCGGAACCACCGCGGGGCGGAACCTAGTCGAGCCGGGAGACCTGGTAGTGGGCGATGTACCAGTCGCCTTCGGAGCGTTCGAGTACGACGCCGAGGTTGACGTGCAGGGCGGGCCGCCGGTCGGTGAAGGAGAAGTCGACGGCCAGGTACCCGAGCACGAGGTCGTCGGAAAGTCGCCTGCTCTCCAGAACCCGATAGGCGGCGGACATGCCCACGGGCTGCGATGCGTAGTAGTCGACGACACCCTGCCGGCCCACGCTGTACGGGTGCAGCCCCTGGAAAACGGCGTCTTCGGTGAAGGCGGCGGCGACCCCGTGCGGCTCGTGGGCGTCGACGGCCGCCTTCCACCGGTCGAGGACGCCCCGCAGGATCGTTTCGGTGTTCGTCATGGTGTTCATGAGGGTTCTCCGGTCTGAGGGACAGGGGAAGGGAGACGACGGGCTCGGACGCTCAACTGCCGCTGCTGGGACGGGAGTTCAGTGGCCCGCGCTCATCCCTCCGTCGACGTGGAGGATCTCGCCGGTGACGAACGGGGCGTTCTCCAGGTAGATCACCGCGTCCACCACGTCACTCAACTCGCCCATCCGGCCGACCGGGTGCAGGGCGGCGAGAGCAGCGTGGGTCTCCTCGGGGTGCATGGGGGTCTTCACGGTGCCCGGGGACACGGCGTTGGCGCGGATGCCGCGAGCGGCGTATTCGATGGCGAGCGACTTGGTGGCGGACTGCAGGCCGCCCTTGGTCAGGGAGGCCAGCACCGACGGCACCCGGGCGTCGGCGTTGTCGACGAGGCTGGTGGTGACGTTCACGATGTGTCCGCCGCCCTGGGCGAGCATCCGCTCGACGGCCAGTTGCGTGATGCGGAAGAAGCCGGTGAGGTTGACCGCGGTCACGGCGGCGTACTCGTCCTGGCTGTAGTCGGTGAAGGGCTTGGCCACGAAGATGCCGGCGTTGTTGACCAGGGTGTCGACGCGGCCGAACCGTTCCATGGCGGCGGCGACGACACGCTCGGCGGTGGCGGGGTCGGCGATGTCGCCCTGGACGGTCAGAACGCCCGCGTCGTCGGACGGGGCGATGGTACGGGACGTGGCGACGACGGCGTAGCCGAGCTTGCGGTAGGCCTCGGCCAGTCCCGCGCCGATGCCCTGCGAGGCGCCGGTGATGACTGCGACCTTCTGGTGCTGAGAGTTCATGATGACCTTCGTCGGTGTGATGGCGGACGTACGGTCAACCGGTTCTCGCTACTAGCCGACCGGTCAACTATCCAGAACGTACGCTCCGCGCCGACGCGAAGGCAAAGGTCAGGGGCGGTCCGGCCAGGACCGGCTTCCTTCCAGCTGGGAGGCGTGGCCTCCCAGTGCAGGTCGTGCCGGTGCAGGTCGTGCCGGTGCAGGTCGTGCCGGTGCAGGTCGTACCTTGCAGGTCGCGGCCCGATGTCTAAAACCGGTGCGGGTCGTCGGCGGGCAGCCAGTCGTCGGGGGTGCGGATGCCGAGGTCGCCGACGTCGTCGCACAAGGCGTCGACAACGGCCAGGACGGCGGCGCGGTCCTCGTCGCGGCGCCGCACCAGGGACCAGGTCCAGTGGATCCGGGGCGCGACGACGGGCCGCCGGACGAGGTCGGGCGGCAGCTGGGTGGTCTGGCCCTTGGGCGAGTTGACGACCGGCCGGCGGCTGCGGCGGACGTGGTCGAAGAAAGCCGGGCCGGTGATGCCGCCGTCGGAGATGCGCGCCGCGCGGGCACCGGTGTCACGGGCGAGGTCTTCGGCGTACGCGTTCCAGGACGACCAGGAGGTGGTGTCGTCGTCCACGAGGACGGTCGTGTCACGGGCGGGCACGTCGCCGGTGTCCTTGCCGGTGGCGACGGCGTAGAGCCGGTCGGCGCCGAGCAGCCGGGCACTCAGGCCGAGCCGGTCCAGGTCAACGGTCCGCACCCAGCACACCGCGAGGTCCAGGCTGCCGTCGGCGACCCGGGCGGCCTGGGCGTGCGAGGGGGCGACCCATGCGTCGACGTGTACGTCGGCCACGGCGGACGTCCGGGCGACGAGGTCCGCGGGAAGCCAGTTGACGTAGCCGAGCCGGACCGGCTGCGACCCCGAAAGGCGCCGCGCACGCCGCTGGAGCTCGTCGGCCTGTTCCAGCAGGGCCCGGGTGTACGGGAGCAGGTCCGAGCCGGCCGGGGTGAGGGACACGGAACGGCGGTCACGGTCGAACAGCCGCACTCCCAGGTCGCGTTCGAGCGCCTTGATCTGCTGGGACAGCGACGGGCCGGCGATCAGGAGCCGCTCGGCGGCCCGGCCGAAGTTCAGTTCCTCGGCCACTGCCAGGAAGTAACGAAGTTGGCGCAGCTCCACGGCCGTCATGCTACGTCGCCGTGCCGGTGGGAGGCGCGTCCTCCCAGCAGGGAGGCGACCGGTCGTGGCGTGGCCCGGGGCGACGGCGGAGGATCGGAATCGGCCGGCCCGGCGTGACGCGGCGGCACCGTGACCCCTCGCCGTCCGGCCGGTACGTGGCGCCCCGGCCGCCCCGGCCCGGGCAGGCCGTCATCACCAGCGGTGTTCCGGCCCCCGCCGGACACCCGACGAGCGGAGCAGGTCATGCGGACCATGCGCGAGTTCCTGGTCGAGATCACGACCACCATTCCCGAGGGCACCAGCCAGGACGAGGTCGACCGGCGGCGGGCCGCCGAGGCGGTCCGGGCGAAGGAACTGGCCGCCGCCGGCCACCTCACGCGGTTGTGGCGCCCGGTCGGCGAGCGGCGCAGCATCGGCGTCTGGCGCGCAGCGGACGAGGACGAACTCCACGAAAAGGTGCTCGGCACGCTGCCGCTGCACCCGTGGATGACGCTCACCGTGACTGCGCTGGAGTCCCACCCCAACGACCCCGGCCGGCCCGACGGCACGTCGTGACGCCGCGGCGGTCGTTCGCACCGGCCGCCGCCGGCCCGCAGCTCCGCGCCCCGATACCCGTACGACCCGCAAGGACTTCGTCATGGCAGTACGCGCCCGGTGGGCGTCCCCGTCCCGGGGACCTCGCTCCCCCTGGCTGCACGTCACCCAAGCAGCCGCGGCACTGGCCGCGGGCATGGGTGTCGGCAGGTTCGTCTTCACCCCGATCCTGCCCCTGATGCACGCCCAGGCGGGGCTGTCCGCGGGCGCGGGCGCCGACCTGGCCACCGCCAACTACACCGGCTACCTCGCCGGAGCGCTGGCCGGCATCGCGGCGCCCGCGCTGCTCCGCTCACCCTTCCTCCTGCGCGGCTCCTTGATCGCGCTGACCGGCAGCCTGGCCGCGATGCCCGCCACCCACAGCACGGCGGTATGGATCGTGCTGCGGCTTCTGGCCGGAGCCGCCAGCGCCCTGATCTTCGTCATCGCCGTCAGCTCCCTCCACGGCCACCTGCGCGAGCAGCCGGCGCACCTGTCCGGCTGGGGCTTCGGCGGAGTGGGCGCCGGCATCGCCCTGTCCGGCCTCCTCGTGCTCGCCCTGCGCTCGGCTGCCGACTGGCGGGCCGCCTGGTGGGCCTCGGCAGCCCTCACCGCCGCCCTCACCCTCGCCTCGTGGCACCTGCGCCCCGAACCGGCTCCCGCGGCCGGAGCGGAACCGGGCCGGGCGGCGGCCCCCGCCGCTGCACCGGGCGCCCGTACACACCGCTGGTTCGGCGTCCTGCTCGCCTCCTACACCCTGGAAGGCATCGGCTACATCGTCGCCGGCACCTTCCTGGTCGCCGCGATCGAGCAGGGCTCACCGGGGTGGATCGGCAGCGGCGCCTGGGTGCTGGTCGGGCTGGCGGCCGTACCGTCCTCACCGCTGTGGGCCCGCCTGGGCCAGCGCCGGTCCCGCCCCGACGTGCTGTTCGTCGCGCTCGTCGTCCAGGCGGCCGGGATCGCCCTGCCGGCGCTGGTCGGCGGTGTGGCGGCCGCCCTCGCCTCCGCGCTCCTGTTCGGCGCCACCTTCATCGGGGTGAGCACGCTCGCCCTTGCCACCGGCGCCCACCTGCGGTTCCCCCGCTCGGTCGCCCTCCTGACCGCCGGCTACTCGGTCGGCCAGATCCTCGGCCCCCTGGTCGTCACCCCACTGCTCCGGCACGGCTACCACCAGGCCCTGCTGCTGGCCGCCGCCGTGGTCCTGGCGGCCGCCGCGGCCGCCGCCCTGTTGCGTATCGGCTTCCCCCACCACATGCCGACGGCGCGGTACGACGCCCCGGTACGGGGATCCGTACCGGCCGGGGCCACCGCGGACCCGGACACGGGCGGGGCCTGAGAGGCCGAGGTGAGGATGTCCGGTCCTGCGGTTCAGTCGCGGCCGGCTATGCCATCTCCTGCCGCGGCTCAGGGGAAGGGCGGCGGCCCGCACGACACGCCGCCGCCCTTGCGTGTCCAGCGCCTTGCGGCGGGTCCGGGTCAGGCCCGCGTGCGGCGGCGGCGCAGGGCCACGACGCCCAGTGCCCCGGCTCCGGCCAGGACGAAGGCGCCGGCCGCTGCGGCGAGCGTAGACGTCCCGCTGCTTCCGGTCCTGGCCAGCTGCGTACCGGTCGTGCCGGAGGTCGTGCCGGAGGTCGTGCCGGAGGTCGTGCCGGAGGTCGTGCCGGAGGTCGTGCCGGAGGTCGTGGAGGGGGCCTCGGTCGAGGCGGACGGCGAGGCGGAGGTGGAGGGGGTCGGGGTCGCGGAGGCGGTCGCGGTCGGGGTGGCCGCGCCCCCGGTGGATCCGGTGGAGCCCGCGGCGAGCACCGTCAAGGTCACGTTCTTTCCGCAGAGGCCGGTGCCGAGCAACGGTATTGACCCCTGGTTGACGAAAACGCAGGGCTCCAGGGTGACCTTCCCCGCAGGGGTGTCCTTGCGGTAGGCCACCCGGACCTTGGTGGCCGTGCTGCTGTGCGCCGCGAGGGAGGTGTCCTTGCCGCTCAGGTCGAACTGGTACACGTCCTCTCCCGCGTTGGAGGCGAGCGGCGTGAGGGTCTTCCAGGTCCCGGAGCGCAACACCTGCACGGAAGCGTAGTGGTTGGCGAGCAGCGTGTCCGTCAGGTTCGCGTACGCCGACGCGGTGGGGTTGGTCACCGTGGCCTCGAAGCGGACGGCGGGGCCGCCCGCCGTCACGGTGGTGGCGGCGCCGGACAGTCCGGTGATGAGGGGGTCGACCTTGATGGTGTCGTCGTCGGTGTCGACGGCCGCTCCGGAGGCGCCGTTGGAGACGAGAGTGGTCAGTTTCAGCTGCGAGACGCCGCCGTTCGTGTCGCCGTGGTGCGGGGTGCCCATGGGCACCCCTATGCGGAGCTGCACGGTGCGGGACCGGCCCGCGGCGAGCGGGAAGGTCTCGGGCAGATCGCCGGAGAACGTGTCGCCGGCCGCAGTCAGCGGCACTGTCTTCCAGGTCGTGCCGCTGAGCCGGTACTGCAGGCTCACGGCGTCCGGCATCAGACTGAGTGCCCCGTCGAGGCGGAAGGCCAGCCGCGCCGACGAGGTGTCGTAGGCGCCGGTGTTGGAGACCTTGGTGGTGAAGTCGACCGGCAGGCCGGCGAACCCCACCTCCGCGGGCGCGGCGGTGGCGACCGTCAGCTTCGGCGGCTGCGATCCGTCCGCGGAAGCGGCTGGCGCGAGGGCGAAACCTGCGGCGGCCAGCAGCAGTGCCGTCCCGGAGACTGCCCCCGACGAACGAACCCTTTGTGCAAACGTGTTCAACGTGTCCCCCCGGATACGTGTGTCGCGCGGTGTCGCCGCGCTCGGTGACGTCGGGCAGAGTGCCGTCGTCACGCACAGTTGGACCCGCCGGCCCGGCGGCCAGTTGTGCTCCGTTGTGTGACAGCCCTGTCACCGAAATGTCCGGGCCGGCGGGCTTGCGCCCCTCCTTCGCCCGGGTCCGCCCTCGTAGAGCGTCCTTGTGCCCTTACGCCACCCCGGCGGTCTCCCCCGATGCCTTGGCGCCGAGGATGGCGAGGCAGTTGCGCCACATCACGTTGAGACGCGTGCTGTCGTTGTAGAGCTTGGCGAAGAGGACCTGGCCTTCGAGCTGTGCGACAACGGCCCGGGCGGCGTCGCGGGTGTCCTCGGCGGTGATCTCTGCCCGCTGCCGGGCCTGCGCGACGACCTCCTGGACCATGTCGACCTGCGCGTCGAAGATCTCCTGCAGCCGTCCCCGTATGACTTCGGTGTGGTTGCTCAGCTCCAGGCTCAGGTTCCCGAACATGCAGCCCAGTACGGTGCCGCAGCTCTCCTGCCCGGCACGCTGGCCAGCCTCGGTCTCCTCGAACAGCAGCCGCAGCCGGTCGAGCGGGGCGCCGTCACCGGTCAGGACGCGCTCCCAGTCCTTGCGCTGCATCGCCCAGTGCTCGTCGAGAACGGCCAGGCCGAGCGCCTCTTTCGACTCGAAGAAGTAGTAGAAACTGCCCTTCGGCACGCCTGCCGCCTTGCAGATCTCGGCGGTGCCCAGGGCCGAGTAGCCCCGCTGCGCCATGAGCGACCGGGCGGCGCCGAGAATCTTCTCCCTGGCATTGCTGGTACGTCCCACGTCGTGAGTATACGACCGATCGACTACTCGGCCGCGCGGGCCGGGCCGTCACCGCGTACGGTCGGCCCGCCCCGGGTCGTTCGGGTGCGATTCGAGCGGGGTGACGTGGGCCGTCATCCACGGATGCAGCGGCAGCGTGCCGAGCACCTTTTCGTGGAGTTCGTCCTCGTCCGCTGCGCGCCAGACGCCGATGCTGCGCCGCTCGCCGACCGGGCGCCACAACCGCGCCAGGTGTCCCGTCGACGCCAGTTCCTTCGCCCGGACCGCCTCGGCGGCCCGCCGCCGGTCGACCTCGTCCTGGCTGGTGCCCTCGGGAATGGTGGTCGTGATCTCGACCAAGAACTCGCGCATGCTTGTCGCTCCGCTCGAGTGTCCGCCTCGGGTCTCTGTCCACCCTATTGACTCCCGCCGCGGACCGCGATCTTGCCGGGCCCGCACGGTAGCGTGGCGATCATGGCGGACTGGGACATGCGGCCGGCTCAGGCGTCGGACGTCGAGGCCGTGGCCGAGTTGCGGGCGGTGGTGCTGCGCGCGGATCTGGAACGGCTGGGGCGGTACGACGGGCAGCGGGTGCGGCAGCGGCTGCGGGACGGATTCGACCCGGCCCACACCTGGGTGATCGAGGTGGGCGGTGCGTTCGCCGGCTGCGTGGCGCTGCGGCCGGCCGAGGACGCCCACTGGCTGGAGCACTTCTATCTGGTCCCGCACCTTCAGGGCAGCGGTATCGGTTCGGGCGTACTGCGCCGGTTGCTGGAACGATGTGACCGCCGCGGTGTCCTCGTACGGTTGAACGTGCTCCAGGGCAGTGCGGCCCGACGGCTGTACGAGCGGCACGGATTCTCGGCGGAGAGCGAGGACCGGGTGGACGTGTTCATGGTGCGCAAGCCGGACTGACACATGTCGGGGCTGCGGGAAGGACCGCCGGTCACTCAGCAGTGGCACCGGAGACGTACGACGACGCAGTCCTCGTCGAGTGCGTCGAGATACGCCGTGGACGTGCGGGCGTAGGCGGCCCGGGGCCCGTCGGCCGCCCTGTGATGTTTACGGCGTCAGGCCGGCCGTTCGGTGCCCGCTCCCGCCGCCGGCGTATCCGCGCCGGGCTCCGCCGGGACGACGTGGCCGGGCGGGGTGGTGACGAAAGTGAGCGCGGCCAGGAAATCGTCGAAGGCCTGGTCGGCTCGCCCCGTATCACCCGTGGCATCGAGGTCCATGATGAGACCGCGGACGACGGCGAGCACGAGGGTGCCCAGTTCGGGGCGGCCGATACTGCGCATGCCGTCTTCGAAGGGCTGCAGCCAGTCCGTGGTGGCCTCGCGACGGAAGTCCGGCCACAGCCGTTGCCCGGCGCTCTCGCGGAGCCTGCCGAACATGCTGAGGTACGGGCGGCCGTCCGGACCGGTCATGACCTGCCAGGCCCGTCGCAAAGTGCTCAGGTAGGGCTCGTCGGATCGCGGGGAGACCAGATCGCCGAAGAAATCGCGCTGGCGCTGCCGTGCCCTCCGCAGGGTTTCCCGCAGCAGGGCGTCGCGGGTTCCGAAGTGGTAGATCAGCATCCGCGCCGAGGTTCCCGACGCCGCCGCGAACGGCTCCAGGCGGTCGGGCAGTCCGTGGGCGAGTGCGTGGTCGACGCAGGCGTCGAGTATCCGGTCGCGGATCTCGGGTTGTTTGTGCCGTCCCATCCCCACACTTTTTCACGTAACCGGCACTACGTCTAACGTTGATCCAGGTGGCCGGGACACCGGATCGAGACCGAATCAAGGAGGAAAGATGCGTGTGGTCTTCGTGCACGGGGCGTGTGTTCGTGACGGGTCGTGGTGGTGGCATCCGACCGCGGCCGTCCTGCGGGAGCGCGGCATCGCCAGCGTCGCCCCGGCGCTGCCGAGCTGCGGCGAGGGCGACCGGCCGGCCGGACCGCTGGGCCCGGGACTGCCGGAGGACGTCGCCGCGGTGCGCGCCGTCCTGACCGATTCGGACGAGCCGACCGTGGTCGTCGCGCACAGCTACGGCGGCATCGTCACCGCCGAGGCCGCGGCGGGCGTCGCCGCGGTGCGCCACCTGGTGCTGGTGTCCAGCTACCTGCCCGAGGCCGGCGAGTCACTGTCGACGTTCGGCGCCGACACACCCCCGCCGTTCCTGGACTTCGACCCGGACAGCGGCACCTTCGGCGCCCGGCCCGAACTGTTCGCCCGGACCTTCGCCCAGGACTGCCCGCCGGACATCGTCCGCGACGCGGCCACCCGCCTGGCCCGGCAGACGCTGGCCGTGACCCAGCAGCCGGTACGGGCCGCGGCATGGCACGACCTGCCCACGACGTATGTGGTGTGCAGCGAGGACCGAGGCACCCCCGCGGCGGCGCAACGTGAATTCTCCCACCGCGCCGACAAGGTCGTCGAGGTGACGGCGGGCCACCACCCCTTCCTGTCCCAGCCGCAGACCGTCGCCGACATCATCACGAGCCTGGCGTGACCGCCCGGCTCCTGGTCAGGCAGAAAGGATGCCCGGCCGGGTCGGTGAACACCCGCCACCGGTCACCCCCCGACTGATCCTCCGGCTTGACCGCACCCAGCTCCAGCACCAGGGCTTCGGCCTCGTCGAGGTCGTCGACGGTGAAGTCGAGGTGCACTTGCTGCGGCGTGGTCTGGCCGGGCCACTGCGGGGCCCGGTAGTCGTCGACCCGCTGGAAGCCGATGAAGAGTCCGTCTTCGCGGGTGAGGCCGGCGAAGTCGCCGTCGGACTTCGGGTGGAGCTCGAACCCGGTGGCCCGTTGGTAGAACGCGGCCAGCGCCTCGGGATCGGACTCGGGTGCTGTGACACCGTAGTGATCGGCTGCACGCTTCGCGACCCGATTCTCAATGGCGGTCCGACAGGGAGTGGGCGCTCGGCGGCGGCTCAGCTGCCTCCACGATCGCCGACACCACCGCGTCGGGGGTTTCCAGCTGCGGCATGTGGCCCGTGCGGGGCAGCACGTCGAAGTGTGCGCCGGGGATCGCCTCGGCGAAGGCACGGCCGTAGGCGGGGGTGACGATCTCGTCGCTTTCGCCCCAGAGCACGAGGGTGGGGAGGGTCAGGTCGCGCAACCGCGTGCGCAGGGTCGGGTCGGTCATGGTGCCGGCGTAGACCTGGAGTGCGGCGCGGTTGGCGGCCGCGGCGGCCCGCTGGCCTTCGTCCAGGGTGGTGGGGTCGATACGGAAGGGGGCCGGGTCGTGGAAGCTGAGCGCCATGATCTGATCGGGCGTCATGCCCGACACGTCGGTCACCGGGTGGTCGGGGACGTCGATGCCGACCGGGTCGAGGAGGACGATGCCGCTGACCCGGGGTGAGTTCAGCAGTCCGATCTCGGCCGCGATCCAGCCGCCGAGGGAATTCCCGATGACGGTGACGTCGTCGAGGCCGAGCTCGTCGAGCAGCGCCGCGTAGAGGCCGGCGAGCCCGGGGACGCCGTCGAGCGCCTGGGGGCGGTCGGTGGCGGCGAAGCCGGGGTGGACCGGTGCGATCACCCGGACTCCCGCCCGGCGGGCGAGCAGGCCCGCGAAGCCGGCGACCGACTGGGGGCCGGCGCCGCCGTGCAGGACCAGGAAGGCCCGGCCCCGGCCCTGTTCCTGGAAGGTGAGCGGAACCTCGACCGACTTGTCCGCGGCCAAGGCGACAACGGTGTTCCGCGTGGTGACAGGCGTGCTCATCATGCCCTCCGGATTCCGTACGACTCATCGCTTGTCGTGAGAGGCGCCCCTCACGAAGTCGAAGGTAGTCACCCCCGTCATGCGAGTCAACTCTCACGATGAGGGGGTACCCTTCCGGAGTCAGCTTTTCGACGCAGGAGGAAGTCATGGACAGGCTTTCCGTGGTCGGCCCCGACGGCGGGGAAACGATCCAGCTGGGGCCCACCCGCATGCGCATACTCGAGGACGGCGGCACCACCGGGCACCGCCTGGGGATCGGGGAGATCACGATCGCCCCGCACACGCAGGGCCCGCCGCAGCACCGCCACGCCGAGCACGACGAGGGCTTCTACGTCGTGTCCGGCACGGTGCACTTCACCGTCGGCGCGACGACCTACGAGGCTCCGGCCGGCACCCTCGCGATGATTCCGCCGGGCACCCCGCACACCTTCGCCAACCGCGGCGACACACCCGCGGTGGTGCTGAACACGTTCACACCGGACCTGTACGTCCGGTACTTCCACGACCTGCGGGACATGATCGCGTCCGGTCAGGAACTCACACCGGATACGACCGTGACGGCCATGAGCCGCTACGCCACGGTCCCCTCGACCGACTTCGCGTAGGAGCAGCGAAAGGCGGCGGTCAGTCGGCGGCCCTGTCCCGCGGAGCGGTGAGGCGGCGGCGGGGCCGCGCGGCCGGCGCGTCGCACTTCTCCAGCGACGCCCGGGCCAGGCTCGTCGCGGTGCGCACCAGGCTGGCCACGGCCTCCTCGGGCGGCAGGCCGTACAGATCGGTCAGGCTGAACAGCGCCTCCGCGCTCACGACGACGGACAGGTCGCGCCTGAGCTGCTCCAGCGCCTCGGCGCCGAGCGCCGCCGAGCCGTCCGTCAGGGGGGAAAGGGCGTAGTCGATCAGGCCGAACCGCAGCCCCGGGCGGCGGGTGGAGCGCTCCGGCCGGGTGATGGTGCCGGCGATCATCGCGCGGACCACTCCTTGCCGGCGCAGTACGTGCCGCAGCAGGTATTCCGTGGCCGCCGCGACGCGTTCGACCACGTCCCCGGACTGCGCGACCGAGCGCAGCGCGTCCTCGGGAGAGGGGACGTACCCGACGATCGCTTCCTCCAGCAGACTGCTCAGGTCGGGGAAATAGCGGTAGGCGGTGGCTTCGGACACCAACGCGGCCTTGGCGATCTCGGCCATGTTCACGTCTCGCCCGGACTCGCTGAGTTCGGCCGCCGCCTGGACGATCGCCCGGCGCGTGCGCAGTTTCTGGTTGACCCGCCCGCCCTCCGTGCCCGGCGATGCCATACCCGCTCCCCTCCCTATGATGCGACTTGCCCCGCAATAGTAGAGCCTACTCGCAGGACGCGAGGAGTGGACAGTCGTACACCGGAAAGCGGCTGGTCCCGATCTGTCGGGTCGGGGCAGGTCACGGCGGCGCGGGGCCGGGGGCGGACCGGCCGCGGCGGCCGGTCCGCTCCATCACCTCGGCGGAGCCGCCCGCTCCGTCACCTCGGCAACGCCGGTCCGGCCGGCGGTCAGGACCAGTCGATCGGGCCGTCGCGGTCGATGAACCGTCCCGAGCCGGCGCCGGGGCCTTCGGTCGCGAGAAGGACGATCGCGTCGGTGCCTTCCGTCACGGTCTGCGGGCCGCTGTGGCCGTTGAGGTCGGTGGCCGTGTAGCCGGGGTCGGCGGCGTTGACCCGGATGTCCTTCAGGCCCTTGGCGTATTGGGTGGTCAACATGGTGAGGGCCGCCTTCGAGGATGTGTAAAGGGGCGCCACGACCGAGGACTCGACCCGCGACGGGTCGTGGGTGATGGCGAGCGACCCCATTCCGCTGCTGACGTTGACGACGACGGGGTCCGCGGACCGGCGCAGCAGCGGCAGGAAGGCGGTGGTCGTGCGGACCACGCCGAAGAGGTTGACGTCGAAGACGGCGAGGGCGTCCGCGCCGGTCAGGTCGTCCGGGTCGCCGTGCGGGCCGTGGACGCCGGCGTTGTTGATCAGGACGTCGACCACGCCTTCGTGCGCGGCGACATCGGCGGCCGCGGCGACGACGGAGGCGTCGTCGGCGACGTCGATACGGACGAAGCGCGCGCCCAGCGTCGCAGCGGCCTCCGCGCCCCGCTCCGGGTCGCGGGCTCCCAGGATCACGGTGTGACCGAGGGCGATCAGGCGGCGGGCGGTCTCGTGGCCGAGCCCTTTGTTGGCTCCGGTGATGAACGTAGTGGTCATGTCTCGATCGTCGCGCCGCGCCGGTGGCCTGCCCAGGGACGCCTCGACCGTAGGAAGAGCGGTACCACCTCGGGGGCAGCGGTACCACCTCGGGGGCGCAGTGCGGCAGGATGGACGGCATGGCGACGAAAGAGGCGGCCGGGCTGGGTGCGACGATCCGCGCCTGGCGGGAGCGGCTGTCCCCGCCGACTACGGGGCTGCCCTCCGGCCGCACCCGCCGCGCGGCCGGGCTGCGCCGGGAGGAGCTGGCCGAACGCGCCGGCGTATCGGTCGATTACGTGGTGCGCCTGGAGCAGGGGCGGGCCACGACCCCGTCGGCCCAGGTCGTCGCCTCCCTCGCCCGCGCCCTGCGGCTGACCGCGACCATCTCTACCGCATGGCCGGGCTGGTCCCCCCGAACGACGCCCCGATCCCCGATCGCATCCCGCCGGGCGTGCAGCGCGTGCTGAACCGGCTCGGGGACGTCGCGGTCGCCGTGTTCGCCGCGGACTGGCAGATGATCTGGTGGAACCCCGGGTGGGTGGGACTGCTCGGCGATCCGTCGCTGTCGCCGCCGGAACTGCGCAACTTCGCCCGGGAGAGGTTCCCGATCGGCCTCGGGCAGGTACGCGTCTCCCTGTGGCCGGTGTCGGTGCAGAGCCCCGACGAATCGGACCTCGCCATCGTGTCCGACCTGCGCCGCGCCACCGGCCGCTTTCCCCATGACGCACGCCTGGCGGAGCTGATCCATGAGCTCACCGAGGGCAATCCGACCTTCGCGCGGCTGTGGGCGAGCGGCACGGTGGCCGCGCATCGCGAGGACCGCAAGACCGTGGAGCACCCCGAGGTCGGGCCGGTCCACGTGGACTGCGATGTACTGACGGACGGCGATTCCGAGCTCAAGATCGTGATCCTGACCGCGTCGCCCGGCAGCGCGGACGAGGCGAAGTTCAAGCACGCCCTGGGTGCGGGCGTCGGCAGCGCCCCGGCCCCCGCTTTCTGACCGGGCGGCGCCGCCGGCCCGCGGTGCTCACCGGTCGGTGGACCGCCAGAGGATCTCGCCGTCGGTCATCTCGTCGGTCTCGCTCAGTCCGAGGGCCCGGGCGATGCCGATGGACGCCTTGTGCCCGGGGTGGATGTGAGCGGTCAGCCCGTCCACGCCGTGCGTGCCGAGCCAGTCGGCCATGGCCCGCGCGCTCTCGCGGCCGTAGCCGTTGCCCTGGTGGTCGACGCCGATCACCCAGGCGAGTTCGGCCTCGGTGCGGCCCGGAGCGGGGTGGTACAGGGTGGCCTGCACGGTGCCGACCAGTTGCCCGTCCGTCAGGCGGCGCAGCATCCAGTTCAGCCAGCCGTGGCTGCCGTCCGGCGACTGCCCGGCCGACTGGCGCAGGTATTTCGCCTCGAGTTCCTCCAGCGTGCACGGTGTGCCGCCGGTCCAGGTGTGCAGTCGCTCGTCGTCGAAGACCGAGACGGCCTCCCGCGCGTGTTCGACGCGCAGTGGCTCCAGGTGGAGCCGGGGCGTTGTGAGGGGTGCGGCGGTCGGCCAGATGGCGATGTCGGACACGCGGAAGATCGTATCGACTGTGCCGCCGGTGGCCCGGCGAGATCGAGCGACTCGCGGCCGAAAACGGTGCTGTCCATGTCAACACCGCACCGCTACGTTGAACAGTCGTTGCACCTTGGACGTGATCACGTCATTCGTCCGACATCTGGAGGCGCACCCGTGGCAACCAGTCCCGAAATCGCCACGTCGCCCGATCCCCAACTGGACGCCGAACTCGACGCCGCGGCGCTCGAGGCGGCGCTCCCGACACTCACCGAGAAGCTCGGCAGCCTCTCCGCGACGCTCACCGAGGACGAGCGCGCGGTGCTCAGCAGCATCGTGACCTCGGCGAGCCTGCACCTGAAGGAGCTGCAGAACATCAACGCCGAGGCCGAGTACATCTACTCGAAGCCGATCTCGGCCGCCGCCACCCCGACCATCCGGGAGCAGCTGCTCGACCTGCCCGAGGTGCTCGGCTTCACCGAGTAGCGGCGCGAAGGCCCCGATCAGACAAGCCGAGCAGAGGAGACTGCGGTGGAACCCTCGACGTTGGTGGACCGGTTGTCCCAGTTTTCGTCCGAACTGACCACCGCAGAGCGGGAGAACCTGAAATTCCTGCTGAGCATGGCCGCCGGGGGTCTCCTCAGCGGCCATGCCCGGACCGTCGCGGAGCCGCTGCGCAAGGCCGCGCTGACCACCGCCCAGCACTCGCTGCCGAAACTGCACGGCGCCCTGCGGCCGGCGTTCGACACCGGTGTCGTGTTCTGCGGCCGGGGGCCGTTCTTCTCGGCGGACGACCTGGCCGTGCTGGACCGGGAGTCGCTGGCGTACCGGGCCCGGGCCGAGCGGTTCCAAGACCACTACGTGGCGTCGGGCGCCCCGGTCGCCCGCGAGCTGGCCCTGTCACAGTCGGTCAGCGACTTCCTTGCGGCCAAGGTCGGCCCGGTGCTGCCCACGTACAAGGCCAACTACCTCTACTACGACGAACCCGGGCTCGGCATCGATCCGCATGTCGACAAGGACGAGTTCTCGCTGAACGTCCTGACGATGCTGGAGCACCGGGCCGAACCACGGCAGTCCGAGCTGATCCTCTACCCGCCCGACCAGGAGGCCCTGCGCATTCACCTGGACCCGGGGGAATCGCTCGTCTTCTTCGCCGACAGCGTCACCCACCAGCGCACCCGGACGGTCTCTGGCGAGGCGATCCGGCTGGTGTCCTTTGGCTACCGGACGATCGGGAGTGCGGCATGAGCGACGGATCCGCGCTGGGGCGCCGGCTCGCGGACCTGCACCGCAGCCTGACCCCGGCCGAACAGGCCAACCTGAAGCTGATCCTCGGGCTGTCGGCCGGCCGGCTGGTCCCGGACAAGGACCCCGGCTCCGAGCAGGGCCGGCGGGCGGTGTCCGAGGCGCTGGAGATCCTGTGCCCGTACGACGTCGCCGATCCCCGCGGCATCCAGTACCGGGGGCGTCCGGACTTCCTCACCGGCGACGTGCTCACCTCGCTCATCGACGAGGCGCGGGACGTGGGGCGGACGGCCGTCCCCTTCGACGAGCACTACCTCGGCTGCGGCGGCCCGATCGCGGACCGGATCGCCACCAGCAGGGAACTGGCGGACGTCGTCGCGAGCGTGGTCCCCGGCGCGGAGGCCACCGGCATCGCGAGTTACTTGTTCTACCGCGATCCGGGCCAGGGCATCATCCCGCACATCGACACCGACATCTTCTCGCTCAACGTCCTCATGATGCTCGCGCACGAGATCCCGCAGGGGCCCGGTGAACCCTCCGCGCTCTACATGCACTTCGCCGACGGCACCGAACAGCGGCTGCAGCTGACGCCCGGCGAAGTGGTCATCTTCCTGGCGGGCACGCAGGCGCACAGCCGCACGCCCATCCGGGCCGGCGAGCGCGTGACCATCCTGACCTTCGGCTTCATGCCGCAGGGAGCACCGCTGGAGAACTACCGCCGGTGACTGTCGCCCTCGGGATTCACTGCGGACACGAATCCTCCTGCGCGGTCGTACGCGACGGCCGGCTGGTGGCCGCGGTCCAGCAGGAGCGGGTCACCCGCCGCAAATACGACGGCCAGGAGTTCCTGTCCAGCCGGCTGCCGATCGAGGCCGCCCTGCGCGCGGCCGGGGTGACGATGGACGACGTCGACATCGTGGTCAGCTCCTTCCAGGCGGCCGGCCCTTCGGCCGTCGGCTTCCAACGGCCGCTGGTCTCCCCGGCGTTCTCGGCCTTCGACCCGCTCGACGTCCGCCATCACGTCGTCTCCCACCACCTGGCGCACGCCGCCTCGGCCGTCTACCCGTCCGGCATGACGACGGCGACCGTCCTGGTGTCGGACCTCGCCGGGACGACGTCGCGGGACGGGAAGGACTACGTCCTGCCGTTCGAGCAGTTCTTCGGCCGCTACGGCACGGACACGCCGGCCGACGCCGCGCTGTTCACCGAGATGCGCTCGGTCTACGCCTTCCGCGACGGCGAATTCGAGCTGCTCGACCGGGCGTTCAGCGCACCGCACAACCAGCCCGACGTCTTCGTGCAGAGCGAGGCGAGCCTCTACGACAACGTGGCGCGGTTCCTTTTCCGCCAGGAGCACGCCCACGGCCAGCTCATGGCGCTGGCGGGTCTCCCGGTGGAGGGGCCGGCCAAGCTCGTGACCGGTGACATCGTCACCGCGGACGCGGTGCCCCGGCTCAAGAACGGCTGGCAGCTCTTCGACGCCGCGCCGGATCCCGTGGCCAACGCCGACGTGGCCGCGGCCGTGCAGGACGCCTTCACCCGGCTGCTCACCCACCACGCGCGCCGCGCGGTCGCGCTCACCGGCCACCCCGACCTGTGCTGCGCCGGCGGGGTCTTCCTCAACCTGACGGCGAACACCGCGATCGCCGAACTGCCGGAGGTACGGGAGCTGTACGTGCCCTCGTGCCCGCACGACGCGGGGATCTCGGCCGGCGCCGCCTTCCTCGGCTGGGCCCGCGCGCAGGCGGATCCGGCCGACCGCCGGGCCCGCTCCCCCCGCCGGCCCCGCCTGGGCGACGACTTCCTCGGCCGCCCCGCCGAGCCCGTCACCGCCGAGCACGCCGCCGAATACGGCTGTACGCCGCTGTCCGCGCCGGGTGACGCCGACGCGGCCGCGGCCCGCGCCGCCGAGGCGCTGGCGCGGGGGTCGATCGTGGCCCGCTACGCCGGCCGGGCCGAGTTCGGTCCGCGGGCCCTGGGCAACCGGTCGCTGCTGTGCCACCCCGTGACCTGCGCGGACGCCCGGGCGAAACTGAACCGGCTCAAGCAGCGGCAGGACTGGCGGCCGGTCGCCCCCATGGTGCGGGAGGAGGACTTGCACACGTATTTCCGCGGCCCGGACCGGTCCCCCTTCATGAACTTCAACTTCCAGGTCCGGGAGGAGTACCGCGGCATCCTCGCCGAGGCCGTGCACGCCGACGGCACCGCCCGGGTGCAGACGGTCCGCGCGCAGGACAACAAGCCGCTGCACGACCTGCTGACGCGGGTGGCCGAACTCGGCCAGGTTCCCGTCCTGATCAACACCTCCTTCAACGGGCCGGGCCAGCCGATCATCGACTCCGCCGACGACGCGCTGGCCTTCGCCCGGCACCCGCTGGTCGACCATGTGCTCACCTCGGACTGCCTGTTCGCCGCGTCGGGGTCCGGGCCCATCCCGGTACGGCGCCCGCCGTCGGTCGTCATGGCGATGTTCGGGGCCGGCGCCGACGCGAAGTACGTGCTCAGCAAGGGGAATGCGGCCGGCCCGGTGGACCGGCGGCTGTTCCTTGACCTGTGCCAGGGCGACACGGCGCTGGCCGACAGTGGTTCCCCACTGGTCCGGGACTGCCTTCGGGCCGGACTGCTCGTCGAAGCCTGAGGCCTGATGACCACGGAAACCGAGGAGACCGCGGCGGCACAGCACAGCGAGCCGCTGGCGACCGCCCTGCCCGTCGCCACCTTCCTGTCCTACTTCGCGATCGCCGCGGTGGAGTTCTCCGTGCCGTTCGTGGCGGTGGCGACGCTGGGCGCGAGTTCGCTCGTCATCGCCGCCCTGGGCATCTGCCGCTTCGCGCCGCAGGTGCTGCTGGCCCGGACCGCGGCGCGCACCGTCGAACGCTACGACCAGCGCACCGTCATGCTCGGCTCCGAACTGCTGCGCGTGGTCGCCTTCCTGCTCTCCGCCCTCGCCCTCGCCTTCACCCGCGGCGCGGGGCTGGCGATCTTCGCGCTGGCCAACGTCGCCCTGGCGTGCGCGTCCATTCTGACGGCGGTGGCCACGCAGGTGCTGGTCCCGGCCGTCTTCGCGGAAGAGGAGCTGCCGCGGGTCTACTCCCGGCTCGGCATGGCCGAATCGACCGCCGACGCGGTGGCCCCCTTCCTCACCGGGCTGAGCCTGGCCGCGATCGGCGTCTCCCGGTCCTTCGGCGCCGCCTCGGTCCTGGCCCTGGCTGCCTGCGCCCTGCTGCTGCGCATCCCGCGGATCCGGCTGCCCGCCGCCGAGCCCGGCAGCCCCGGACCGGCGACCGGCGCCTCGCGCAGCACCCTGCGGCGCGGCCTGCGGCTCAACGTCCGCACTCCCCCGCTGCGGATCATCACCCTGTGGGCGGTGTCGTACAACTTCGGCCAGTGCGTCATCGAAGCGCTCCTGCTCATCGCGCTCGTCGACCGGACGCCCGTCGGCGCTGCCTCCTACGGCGTGATCCGCACCGGCGCCGTGCTGTTCGCCGCCGTCGGCGCCTACGCGGCCGAGCGGCTGCCCGCACCGCTGCGCAGCGGCCTGGGGACCTCGCTGTTCGGCTGCGGCGCGGTGGCCTCGTACGCCGTCCTGGGCACCGGCGTGCACATCGGCGGTACGGCGGGGCTGGTGGTCGTGCTGGCCGGGTTCGCCCTCGACGAGTTCTGCTCGGGCGTCGTACTGGTGCGCATCCAGGCGTTCCGGGCGCGCGCGATCACCGACACGGACCGCCCCATCGCGACCGCGGCCTACCGGGCCGTCAACCTCACCGCCGTCCCCGCCGGCTTCGCGGTGGGCGGTGTCGCCGGCCTGCTGATCAGCCCGGCGAGCACCATCTTCGTCGTCGGCCTGCTGATGATCCTGCCCGGGATCCTGATCCTGTCCCGTTCGGTGCGCGCGACGGCGTGACGCTCCCCGCCGGGCCCGGCGGCGGGTTCGGGGGCTCAGCCCGCGAGCAGGGGCGTCACCCGGGACAGTGTGTCCTGGATGTTGGCCTCGGTGACCAGCGCCCGGGCGTCGGCCGGGGTCAGCCACCGCAGGGGGGCGTCCGGGTGCTCCGGCCGGACCCTCTCGGGGTCCGCGGTGGCCAGGACGAAGCGCAGGTCGGCGTGTTCGTGCGCCTCCTCCCGGCTGTTCGCCGGGACCGGCACGATCACCAGGTGCCGCGGGTCCCGGTCCGGCCACGGGGTCAGGTCGGGCAGGCCGGTCTCCTCCTGGGCCTCCCGCAGGGCGATGGCGAGCGGGTCGTGTTCGCCCGGGTCGGCGTGCCCGCCGACCAGCAGCCAGGACCGGTGGCGCGGGTGCCGGCGCAGCAGCACCCGGCCGCTGTCCGGGTGCACGATCAGCGCCGAGGCCGTGACGTGCAGCGGGTTGGACCGCGGCCACGGGTCACCGGCTTCGGCGAGGGCACGCACCCGGTCCACGTCGGCGTGCTCCGCCGCGGTCCCGGGCCGGTAGCGGGCGAGGACGTGGGCGAGCGCGCGGTGGGTGGAGGACATGGGCCGGATCCTAGTGAGCGCGGGGTGGGGAGGACTCGTGATTTTCCGGCGGCAGGGCTCAGGGTCCCGGTGGATGCGGGGCGGCTCCCGCCGTGCCCGGACGGACCGGGCGCGGGCAACCTTCGAAGGAGTTCGGCGGTCAAAGCTGTGAGTCCGGCCCGGCCGGCGACTCGCCGGCCCCGGGGACCGGGCCGAGTCCTGGGGGGAATCACCTGTGAAACCACGTCCGTTCACCATCCGCATCGCCACCGCCGTGTCGCTCGCCGCGGCCGCGACCGGTGTCGCCGCACTGCCCGCCCACGCGACGGACGGCCCGCCGCCGCAGCCGTACACGCTGACCGTGTCCGCCGACCCCGCCGCCACCGACTACGGCCACCGGACCGTGGACGTCTCCGGCGTCCTCACCAGGGCTGACGGCACCCCGGTGGCGAACGCCTCGGTCGACGTCACCGAGAGCGTCCTGTTCGCCACCTGGAACCCCTGGGGAGACCCCATCCCGCCGACCGAAGCGAGCGAATCCCACGCCCTCGGGCCGGTCACCACCGACGAGAACGGGCGGTTCACCCTGCCCGGCACCGTCATCGCCCACTTCGGGAACGGCTCCATGCTCGGGGCCCTGGCCACGGTCGACATCGATGCGCAGTGGGACCCGGACGGCAACCCCGACACGTACGACTCCGTCTACGGTTACACCGAGGTGCGCACGCCGGGCGTCCAAACGGGCGTGTCGGCCAAGGTCGACCGGACGCGGGTGCACAAGGGCGACGTGCTCACCGTGACCGGCACCGTCTCCGTGCCCGCGGGACACGGCAGCCCGGCGGGGACGCAGGTGTTCCTGCGGGCCTTCTGGGAGGACGAGTGGAGTGCTCGCGCGACGGCCGACGCGACCGGGCACTACACGATCAAGTACCCCGTGCGGGGCTACGACCAGGACTTCGAGGTCATCACCGCTCCCCAGGACCTCTACCTCACCGGGGCCGACGCGTCCCTGCCCGTGCACAACCCGGTGGGGATCACGTACTCCAACCTGTCCGCCACCGTCGACCGCAACGGCGTCGCCACCGTCCAGGGGCGCCTCAACCAGGGCTGCTACCAGTACCACAAGGAGAAGGTGAACCTTCAGTTCGCCAAGAAGGGCGAGAAGGTCTGGCACACGGTCGCCACCGCCGTGAACGACGCCGACGGATGGCTGAAGGCCACGTACAAGGGCGGCAACGGGCTGTACCGGTGGAGCCACCCCGAATCCGACAACTGCGTCCTCTACAGTTCGGCGTCCCGTACGGTCTACCGCACCATGGAGCGCATCGCCGGGTTCCGTGCCACCCCGCAACCGGTGCGCAAGGGGCAGCCGTTGCGGCTCAGCGGCACCCTGCAGTACCTCGACGGCAGTGTCTGGCGCAACCGCGGCACGCACCCGGTGGAGATCTGGTACCGGCCGACCAGCGTCAGCACATGGGTGCGCAAGGCGGTCGTCCAGTCCAATACGAAGGGGTACTTCCAGAAGACGGTGACCGCCGGCGCCGACGGCTGGTGGCGCGCGGTGCAGGTCGGCGACGCCACGACGTACACCTCGGTCAGCCCCTCGGGCTGGGTCGACGTCCGCTGACCCGTCCGGGCCCGTATCCACCGGCCGCCGGGCCGGCCGTTTTTGCGGCGCGCCCCGCCCACACCGCGGGGCGCGTCGCCCTTCCCGGCCGCCGTGCGGTCAGCCGGTGATCTCGGCGATCGACCGGACCGCCGTTTCGAGCACGTCCGTGCCGGTCAGGGCGGTCGCCGCGCCGGGCGGGACCGGCCGGTCGTCGCGGCGGGTGACGCGGAAGGTGCGGGACTCCCCGGGCAGGAGGGTGACCAGGGCGTCGTCGACGGCGAGTTCCTGCGGCTCGGTGCCGAGCGCCGCGGCGAGCCGGTCGGCGAAGACGCAGACGTCCCGCAGCAGGGTCACGGCGGTGACGGTGAGCCGGAGTTCGCCGTCCGTGACGGCGAGATCGATCCGGCGCTCCGGCGGTACGTGGGTCAGTTCGCGGTCCGGACGGTACGTCCAGGTGGTCCTGACCCCGCCGGCATCGACGACGAGCAGTTCGCCGTACGGGTCGTCGGGCAGGGCGACCACGGGGTCGAGGGTCAGCCGGTACGTCCCGCCCGCCGGGCAGTCGGGGCGCAGCCGGACCGCGGCGCGTTCGCGGCCGTCGAACCCGATCCGCCGGACCAGGACGTCGGGGCGCCACGGCGTGCCGGAGTCGTCGGCGTCGTCGGCCAGGACGAGGACGAGTCCCGCGTCGCCGGTCGGGTCGTGGGTGGGGCCCGGGTGCACCGGCTGGATCGTGGCCAGCCGGGGCGCGAACGCGTGCCGCAGCGCGTACCAGAGCGGCTTCTCGATGCCGGCGCTGTCGACGGCCGACCAACTGATGGCCGGCCAGCAGTCGTTGAGCTGCCAGACGACGACCCCCGAGCACCGCTCGCGCGAGCGCAGCCACTCGACGCCGGCCGCGACGGCCCGGGCCTGGACCACCTGGGTGGCGAAGTGCCAGTCGGCGCCGTCGCGCGGGGTGGGCACGTGCGGCTGCAGGCCGCGGGTCAGCTTGTGCATGCCGTCGATCGCCCGCAGGTGGTGGCGGGTCAGCGGTGAGTCGGGGCCGGGCGTCTCGCCGTCGATGACGCGTTCGAGGGTGGTCCACGCGGCGGGCCCGCACCAGCCCATCTCGGCTACGAAGGCGGGGTCGTGGTCGCGGTAGTGCGCGTAGTCGGCCGTGTTCCAGGCGTCCCACAGGTGGCTCGGGCCGTGGGTGTCGGCCAGCGGGTCCCGGTCGAGGTCCCCCGACCAGGGCGAGTTGGGCAGGTACGGTCGGGTGGGGTCGAGTCGGGCGAGCACGCCGGGCAGGACGTCCAGGTAGTACGCCGCGCCCCAGCCGCGGGTGCCGAGCTGGTCGGCCCAGCCCCAGTGGTGGCGGCCGAGCACCGTCTCGTTTCCGCCGCACCACAGCACCAGGCTGGGGTGCGGGGACATCCGGGCGACGGCCTGTTCGGCCTCGGCGGTGACCAGTGCGGTCGTCTCGGCGTCCTCGCAGTAGGCGGCGCAGGCGAAGAGGAAGTCGTGCCAGACCAGGACGCCGCGTTCGTCGCAGGCGTCGAGGAACTCCTCGGTCGCGAAGTGGCCGCCGCCCCACACCCGCAGCAGGTTGGCGTTCCCGGCGACGGCCTGGTCGATCCGCCGCTTCACGCGTTCGGGGGTGACCCGGCCGGCGAAGGTGTCGTCGGGGATCCAGTTGTAGCCGCGCACCCGTACCGTCCGGCCGTTGACGACCAGGGCCCAGCGGGTGCCGGCCGCGTCCGGGGTCTCGTCGAGGGCGACGCTGCGCAGGCCGATGCGGACGGTGGTGGCATCCAGCAGGGCACCGGCCTGGACGAGTTCGGCCCGCAGCCGGTAGCGGGGCTGCGCGCCCAGGCCGATCGGCCACCACAGGGCAGGGTCGTCCACGGTCAGGGTGATCGCGGTCTCGTCGCCGGTGACGGCGCCGGTGGCCCATGCGGCGACCTGCCCGTCGGGGTCGGTCAGTTCGACCCGGACCTGGGAGCCGGCCGGTGCGTCGACCCGTACGTGGGCGGTGACGTGGGCGGCGCTGTGGTCGGGGGTGAGCCGGGTGAGCGGCCGGACGTGCTCGATCCGCCCGCGGTGGATCTCCAGGCGGATGCCGCGCCAGATGCCCGCGGTGACGTAGTGCGGTCCCCAGTCCCAGCCGAAGTTCGCCGCGGCCTTGCGCAGGTGCGGGTAGGGCTCGTCGTACGGGCTGGGCAACGGGCCGTGCGCGCGTTCGTGGGCGCGGGCGGCGTCCCAGGCGGAGGCGAAGCGCACCTCGATCGTGTTGTCGCCGGCCCGCAGGGCGTCGTCGACGGCCCACCGGTAGGCCAGGTGCTGGTCGCGGGCGGCGCCGATGTGCTGCCCGTTGACGTACACCTCGGCAATGGTGTCGAGGCCGTCCGCGACGAGGTCGGTGCGGGCGCCCGGCACCGGCGACCACTGGACGTGGCGGCGGTACGTCCACCGGGAGCGGCCGACCCACATCTGCTGCTGCTCGCCCCATCCGGTGTCGGGGTCGGCGAGGAGCCCGGCGGCGATGAGGGCGGTGTGCACCTCGCCGGGCACCTGCGCGGGGACGGCTGCGGTGCGGACGGCGCCGGGGACCTCCGGCGGGCCGCCCGACCAGGTCAGTTCCCATGCGCCGCCCAGGTCGAGCCGGGTGGCGGCGGTGGGGGTGGCCGGCTGCGTGGTGAGTGTCATCCTTTGACTGCCCCTGCGGTGAGAGCTTCCTGCATGCGACGGCTGGAAAGCGAGTACGCGACGTACACCGGCAGGAGGGTGAGTACGGTGCCGGCGGTGAGCACGCCGAAGTCGGTGGCGTCGGAGACCAGGGTCGGGAGGGCGACCTGGGCGGTGCGGATGTCCGGCGCGGTGCCGGTGATGGTGAGCGAGAACAGGTACTCGTTCCAGAAGGCGAGCAGTTGCAGGATCGTCACGCTCACCACGCCCGGCATCGCGATGGGGATGAACACGTTGACCAGCAGCCGCCAGTTGCCGGCGCCGTCGAGGGCGGCCGATTCCACCAGCGCCGGCGGCACGGTGCGCATGAACTGGGTGAGCAGCAGCACCGACAGCGGCAGTGCGCCGGCCGGCAGGAACAGCATCTGGAATTCGCGCGTGTAGAACAGGTTCATCTTGATCGACAGCACCACGGTGGGGATCAGCGCGGCGAACGGCGGGATGAGGAAACCGACGGAGAAGGTGCCGGTGATCAGCCGGGCGAGCCGGTTGTCCAGGCGGGCCAGGGCGTAGGCGGCGGGCAGCGCGAGGCCGAGCGTCAGCACGATCGCGACCGCCGAGATCAGCGCCGAGTTGAGCAGGGCCTGCCCCAGGTCGGCGGTCCGCCAGGCGGTGGAGAAGTTCCGCCACAGCCAGTGCTCGGGCAGCGCGAAGGGATGGGTGAAGATCTCGATGTTGGTCTTGAGGGCGCTGACCACGAGGTAGTACAGCGGCGCCGCGAGCACCAGGGCGTACAGCCAGGACAGCAGGCCGGCGACCGGGCCGCGGGCGCGCGGTGAGCGGCGGCGCGCGGACGGGCGGACGGCAGCGGTGGCGGGCCGGGGCGGTGCCGGGCGGCGGGGCGGAGGCGGCGGCTGGGGCAGCCGGGTGGCGGGCTGCGGGGCGGTCATCGGGTCCTCTCCCGAGGGCTGCGCAGCAGCGCACGGATCAGCAGCATCCCGGCGACGCCCAGGAGGAGCAGGACGACGCCGACCACCTGGCTGTAGCCGAGGTCGCTCTGGCCGAACGCCTTCTCGTAGACCAGGTACGACAGCGTGGTGGACGAGGTGCCGGGTCCGCCCTTGGTCAGCAGCAGGATCAGCGCGGCCGAGGTGAACAGCGTCCACAGGAACTGCAGCATGGTGAGCGTGCGGACATAAGTCTTGACCATGGGGAAGGCGATCTGCCACATGATGCGCAGGCGTCCGGCGCCGTCGATCCGGGCCGCCTCGATCACGTCGGCCGGCACGCTGGCCAGGCGCGCGGCGAACAGCACGGCGGTCCAGCCGATGCCACGCCACAGGTCGATGGCGATGAGGCTGGGGAGCGCGGTACTCGGGTCGGCGAGCCAGGAGGTGCCGAGCGAGTCCAGGCCGACCGCGCGCAGCAGGCCGTTGGCCCCGCCCTCGGGGGACAGCACCCCGTAGAAGATCATCCCGGTGACGGAGATCGAGATCAGGCCCGGGGAGAAGTACAGCACCGACAGCACCCGGTAGCCGCGGGGTTTGGTGCTCAGGTGGTAGCCCAGCATGAACGCCAGCGGAATCATCACCGGGATCACGACGGCGACCTGCACCAGGCTGTTGCGCACCGCGTCGTGGAAGGTGGGGTCGGCGAAGACGTGCCGGATGTTCCGCGTCCCGATGAACGTCGGGTCGTAGATCAGGCCCTTCCAGCGCAGGGTGGCGATGACGAACATGGCGACGAGCGGGCCCACCGAGAACACGGCGAACCACACCAGGGACGGGACGGTCAGCCACAGCAGGCGGGGCGAGTTCAGGCCGCCGCGGCGGCCGCGGCCGGGTCTGCGAGCGGCGGTCGGGGGCGCGGCGCGGCCCCCGGCCGGGATGCTGGTCGATGACATGTGTGTGTCCTTCGGCGAGACGACGGCGGTCAGCCCGTGGCGGTGGGTCAGCCCTTGGTGGCGCTGTCGAGGCCGGCGCAGATCTTCTGCGCCGTCGACTTGCCGTACGCCCCGGTCAGGACCTGGATGATCCGGTCGGACGCGGAGCCGATCCAGACGTCGGGCACGACCGGGTAGTCCACGGCGGTGTCCAGGTGGAGCGACTGGGCGAGCAGCGGGTCGGTCGCGTACGAGCCGAAGTCGCCGCTGGTCGGGGGCAGGATGCTTGCGTCCTTGACGAAGTGCCCGACGCTGGCGTTCGCGTAGAAGGCGGTGATCAGCCGGCGTACCTTGTCGATCCGGTCGGGCTGGGCACCCCGCTTGGTGATCATGAATCCGACGCCGGTGAAGCCCTGGAACGCGGTGGGCTTCCGGTACGTCGAGCCGCCCGGCACCGGAAGTCCGGCCAGTGTGGTGTGTTTCTCGATGCCGGTGCCGGACTTGGTGGCCTCGGTGTACGCCCAGGAGCCGGCCGACATGATCGCGGCCTTGCCGGAGTAGAAGGACGCGTACATGCTGTCGGCCGTCAGGCCGGCGGAGTCGTCGGCGAAGACACCGGCGTCGCGCAGCCGGGTGAACAGCTTGATGCCGTCCATGACCGACGGGGTCGCGCAGTAGCCGCCGTTCTTCATGACCTTCTCCATGGTCGCGGCGTCGGTGTAGGACTGCGCGATCTGGTAGAAGAGCTTCTGCCCGGTCCAGTCGTTCCCGCCGACGACCAGCGGCTGGATGCCGGCGGCGCGCAACTTGCCCGCGTCGGCCACGAGTTCGTCCGTGGTGGTCGGGATCTTCGGCACCCCGGCCTTCTTGAGCAGGTCGGTGTTGTACCAGACCGGCCAGCTGAACCCGGAGAACGGCAGGCCCTGCAATGTGCCGTCCGGCTTGCCGCCGACGCGCCACTCGTCGAGCGCCGCGGGCTTGATCCGGTCCTGCAGGCCCCACTCCTTCAGGTATCCGTCGACCGGGACGGTGACGCCCGCGTCCAGCCAGCCCAGCGTCTTGTCGAAGAGGTTGACGATCACCAGGTCGGGGGACTTGCCGGCCGCGACGGCGGTCTCGACCTGGTCGTCGATGGTCTCCAGGCCGTCGGTGGCGTTGACCTTGATGCCGGTCTGAGCGGTGAATGCCTTGAAGACGCTGCTCTGCGCCCCGGCCGCCGAGTTGCCGGCCGACCAGCGGGTGACGACGTCGATGGAGTTGCCGCCGCCGGCGGCGTGACCGCTGGTACCGCAGGCGGTCAGGCCGAGGGCGAGGGCGCTGACGATGAACACGGCCACGGCGCGCACGGCCCGTGGCCTGGTGCGGTGGTTCATAGGCTTTCCCTTGCTGTGCGGGCAGGACAGGGGACAGCGCGTCGATCACGGCGATCGGCCGGTGGCGTGCGGGGAACGACGAGCTGGAACGAGCCCGGGACGGGTCGTCCCGGGCGGTCACCGAGAGCACACCGGCCTGCGCGGCGGGTGCTCGCCAGACAGCGTGGAGCACCCCAACCGCCAAGTCAATAACTTAGATTAGTAATCTATTAAAGCGCCCCGCGGGCGACCAGCCGGGCCGGCGCCGCCTTGACGACGCGTCCGCCGGCCGCTGGCGCACCCTCCGCCAGGGCCTGTGCCAGCGCGTTCCCGACGAGTTCGCCCAGCTCCTGCACGTCGTGGCCGACCGCGCTGAGCGGCGGCACGGCAAGCTGACACAGCGCCGAGTCGTCCCACGCGACCAGCGCGAGGTCGGCCGGGACGGCCAGCCCGCGGCGGCCCGCCTCGTGCAGCGCGCCCAGCGCCATCACGTCGTTGTCGAAGACCAGCGCGGTGGGCCGCTCGGCGGACGCGGCGAGCGCGGCGATGGCGCGTACGCCCGCCGCCTCGGAGTAGTCGCCGTCGAACACCGTGGTGCGGACCCCGTGTTCCGCCGCGACCGCCTCGAAGGTACGGCGCCGGATGATGGTGTGCGCCATCTGCGCCGGGCCGCCGACGTGACCGAGGTGCGTGTGGCCCGCACCGACCAGTCCGGCGACCACGTCCCGCATCGCCACGTCGTCCTGCGTCCACACCGCCGGCAGTCCCCCGGCCGTCTCCGGATCCCCGATGACCACGGCCGGCATGCCCAACTCCTTGACCAGCGCCACGCGTTCGTCCCCGGGCAGCAAGTCGATGAGGATCATGCCCTGCACCTGGCCGTACCGGGCCCAGGCGCGCATGCGCTCACCTGCCTGCCGCACCGTGGCGACGACCTGGAGCAGCACCGGCACCCCGAGCGGCACCAGGACCCGCTCCATCCCGGCGATGAACTCGTGGAAGAAGGGCTCGGCGCCGAGCACCTCCGCGTCCCGGACCAGGGCCAGGCCGACCGGGGTGCCCTCCTGCGGGCGTGCCGTGCGGGCGGCCGGTGCCGAAGCCATGCTTCCTCCTGGTCGATCGGCCTCGTCTAACCTTCATCCACATAACGTGGTCGTGCGACAGCGTACGGCGGGACGAGAGGTGGTCGACGGTGGCCCGACGGGAGTCTTCGGCCGCGGGGCCCGGCAGCCGCGCGCTGGTCGTGGACCTCATCCGCTCCTCGGGGCCGATCAGCCGGGTGGAGCTGGTGAAGGTCACCGGGCTGACGCAGCCGACCATCTCCAACATCGTCCGCCGGCTGATCGACGACGGCGTGGTCCGCGAGACCGGCGACACCGTGGCGACCCGCGGCAAGCCCCGCGCCATGCTGATCATCAACTCCCGTGCGGCGTACGGCGTGGGCATCCACATGGCCGCCGACACCCTGACCTGCGTGGTGACGGACACCCGCGGCGGGACCATCGGCCGCCAGCTCGTGGCCGCGCCCGCCGACGGCCGGCCGGCCGAGGTGGTCGCCCGGCTCGCCGCGCTGTACCGCGACGTCACCGACGGCCTGGGCCTGCCGCCGCGGAGCGTGGCCGGGCTGGCCGTGGTCGGGCCGGGGCCGGTCGACGTCGCGCGCGGCGGGTTCCTCGCGCCGGACCCGGGGCAGCGCGCCGGGCTCGATCTCGCGCAGGCGCTGAGCGGCCGGCTGGACGTCCCGGTGCTGGTCGACAGCGATGCCGCGGCGGCGGCCGTCGGGGAGTTCTGGGGGCGGCAGGTCTCGCGCGAGCGGACCTTCGGCTGCCTCTACATGAATTCCGGCATCGGCTCCGGTGTGGTCCTGGACGGCGCCCTGCACCGCGGCGCCAGCTCCAACGCGGGGAAGATCGGGCACATCGCGGTGGTCCGGGACGGTGAGCCGTGCCCGTGCGGCAACCGCGGCTGCCTGGAGCAGTACGCCGCTCCACACGTGGTCGTCGGGCGCGCGCGGGCGCTGCCGGGCCTGGCGGAGCGGCTGTCGATCCGGCCCGAGGACCCGGACGCGCGGGCCTTCGACGTGCTGGCGCGCGCGGCGCTCTACGGCGACCAGGAGGCCCGTGCGCTCGTGGACGAATCGGCGGCGCTGCTCGCGGAGGGCGCGGTCGTCCTCGCCAACCTGTGGGACCTCGACACGCTGGTGCTGGCCGGCCCGGGATTCGCCGTCGCCGGGTCCGTCTACGTCACCGAGATCCGCCGCCGGCTCGCGCAGCGGGCGTTCACCCGGGACGTGCACGGCGTTCAGGTCGACCTGTCCAGCAACCCGCGCGACGCCGCGGCGATCGGCGGGGCGGCGCTGGTGCTCCAGGGCTCGGTCGCGCCCGGCCACGGGCCGCAGGTCGCGGCGCGGGCGTAACCGTACGGATCCGACGCCGCGTCAGGCGCCCTGTGTCCGATGTCTTGCTGACGGGGCAGCACGCCGGTACGGTGCACGAGCCGCCGGGACTGTCGCAGGTCGAGTACGCACTCGACTTGCATAGATTAATAATGAAACTTATCGGCTTCCGTGAAGGAGCCCCCCATGAGACTCCGCAGGACCCGCCGGACCGCGCGCTTCGGCGTCCGGATCAAAGCGCTCGGTGCCCTCGCCGGCACCCTCACTCTCCTGGCGCTCGCGCTGCCCTCGTTCGCCGCGCACGCCGCGGCCCAGGCCCCGCGCGTCATCCATGTCGCCAAGAACGGCAGCGACAGCAACCCGGGGACGCAGGCCGCCCCGTATCTGACGATCAATCACGCGGCGCAGGAGGCGCAGCCCGGCGACACGGTGATGGTGCACGCCGGGCTGTACCGCGAGACGGTCAAGCCCGCGCGCGGCGGAACCGACGAAGCGCACCGCATCACGTACACCAACGCCGGCGACGGCGAGGTGGTCGTCAAGGGCTCCGAGGAGGTCAACTCCTGGACGCAGACCGGCGGCAACGTCTGGAGCGTCACCCTGCCCAACAGCTACTTCGGCGACTACAACCCGTACGCGACCGGCCAGCCGCAGGGCGGTGACGGCGGCACCTTCCCGGGCTACACCGCGGGCGACGTCTACCTCAACGAGCAGGCGTACTACGAGAAGCCGTCACTGAGCGCCGTACAGGGGTCGGCCAGCAGCTGGTACTCGGAGGTGTCCACCAGCAGCACCACCATCTGGGCGAACTTCAACGGCGCCGATCCGAACGCCGGGCTCGCCGAGATCAACGTGCGCCGGCAGATCTTCGCCCCGGACGCCTGGGGCCTGGGCTACATCACCGTCAACGGCTTCACCGTGAAGCAGGCCGCGAACACCTACTCGGACTTCCCGAGCAGCCCCACGCGGCGGCAGGCCGGCGCCATCAGCGTCAACGGCGGCCTGAAATGGATCATCGAGAACAACATCGTGATCAACGCCCGCACGATCGGCATCGACATCGGCCTCGGCAACGACGAATGGGCGGGCAACCGGCCCGGCACGACCCGGACCGACTTCCACGACACCGACAAGTACGGCTCGCACATCGTCCGGAACAACTACATCGCCAGATGCGGCCAGTCCGGCATCGCGGGCGTCTTCTCCTGGCATTCCCAGATCCTCTACAACATGATCGAGGACACCAACTACCGCAACGAGTTCAGCGGTGCCGAGACCGCCCCGATCAAGGTGCACTACATGAACGAGGGCCTGATCAAGGGCAATTACATCAAGAACTCCAAGGGCGGGAACTCGGCCGGGATCTGGACGGACTGGGGTAACCAGAACGTCCGCATCACCCAGAACATCGTGATGAACAGCCCGTGGGGCTACTACGCCGAGGCCGTCTTCGGCCCGATCCTGGTGGACAACAACGTCTTCATCGGCAACAGCGACATCCGGACGCTGGACGCCACCGGTGTGGTCTTCGCCCACAACCTGTTCATCGACAACGGCAGCATCCACAACGACGGCAGCGGCCGGGACGCTTACTACTTCCAGCCGGGCACGATGAACCAGACCACCGCGCTCACCTCACCGGAGAAATTCTTCTGGTACAACAACCTGGTCCAGGGCTCGACCCTGCCCGACAACGCGACGGACAAGACCCAGGTGAAGGAAGGCGACTTCACCGGGGTGATCTCCAACGTGCACTACACGGCGACCAACACCCAGATGTCGCTGAACTTCGACCTCGACGCCTCCGGCATCCACGGCCTGACCCCGGTCACCCAGTCCCGGGTGGGTGTCATCCCGCTCGCCGACCAGAGCATCGCCGCCGATGTGACCACCGACTTCTTCGGCCAGCCGGTCAACACGAGCAATGTCATGGCAGGCCCGTTCGCCGCCGCGCACAGCGGCACCAACTCCTTCACGCTGTGGCCGCCGGCCGGCCAGACCGTACCCAAGCCGCCGACGAACCTGCCGGTGAACCTCTCGCTGAACCCGGGGACGAAGGCCGTCGCCTCCTACCAGGACGGCGCCTACACCGCCGCCAACGCCATTGACGGCAACGCCTCCTCGCGCTGGTCCAGCGACCACAGCAACGACCCCAACGCCTGGATCCACGTCGACCTCGGCGGCGAGTACAACGTCAGCACCGCGGTCCTGTCCTGGGAGGCGGCGTACGGATCAGCGTACAAGATCCAGGTCTCGGACGACGCCACGCACTGGACGGACGCCTACTCCACCACCAGCGGCCTGGGCGGCAACGAGACGGTGACCGTCAACAAGGCCGCGCGGTACGTCCGCATGCAGGGCGTCACGCCCGCCACCCAATACGGCTACTCGCTCTGGGAGTTCGAGATCTACGGCACGCCGGCCTCGGGCGGCGGCAGCGGCGCCCCGACGGTCTACGGGGACAGCAATTACTCGGGCCCCTCGGCGACCTTCCCCGCGGGCAGCTACGACCTGCCGCAGCTCCAGGCCGCCGGTATCGCGAACGACAGCATCTCGTCGCTGCGGGTGCCGGCCGGCTGGACCGTGACCGCCTACGCGGACGCGGGCTTCTCCGGGACCCAGTGGACCTTCACCGCCGACGCCCCCGACCTCACGGCCACGGGCAACAACGACAAGATCTCGTCCCTGCGCGTCACCGCCGCCTGATTCCCCCCAGCCCGCACCGGCCGCTCACCGGTGCGGGATTCACCTCGGGCAAAGGACCCCCACGCATGAAACACCGCACGGAACTCCGCACGAACCGGCCCCGCTCCCCCGGCGCCGTCGGCAGGCGGCTGCTCGGCGTCACCCTCCCCCTGCTGCTGCTCTTCGTGACCTCCCTCCACTCCAGTGCGGCCCAGCCGGCCGACACCCCGGTGAACCTGTCGCTGGGCCCCGGCGCGACAGCGGTCGCCTCGTACCAGGACGGCTCGTACACCGCGGCCGACGCGATCGACGGCAACACCGCGACCCGCTGGTCCAGCGACCACAGCAACGACCCCAACGCCTGGATCCACGTCAATCTCGGCGGCGAGTACAACGTGACCACCGCCGTGCTGGTGTGGGAAGCGGCGTACGCCTCGGCGTACAGGATCCAGGTGTCCGACGACAGCACCCACTGGACGGACGCGTACTCCACCACCGGCGGGCACGGCGGCACCGAGACCGTGACCGTCGACAAGGCCGCCCACTACGTGCGGATGCAGGGCGTCACCCCGGCCACGCAATACGGCTACTCCCTGTGGGAGTTCCAGGTCTACGGCACGACGAGCAGCGGCGGCACGGGAAGCCCCGGCTCGGCGACCATCGCGCCGTCGACCACGTACCCGCAGACCTACAGCGACTGGCAGGACGGTCTGCTGGCCGGCAACGGCAAGCAGGGCATCATCGTCTTCGGCAATCCGCGCAACGACACAGTCGTCTTCGACGACAAGGACTTCTTCATGGCGCGGACGGAGGCCCACCCGCACCGGACGTTCAACACCGTCAGCGCGGACAACATCAACCGCATCCGTGACCTGCTGATCGCCGACGACTACCAGGACGCCAACCAGCTCGCCGCCGACGTCCAGGGATACCAGGGCGGCGGCGAGGGCAGTAAGCACCCCGGCTACAAGATGACGATCGCGATGCCGGACAGCGGTCCCATCAGCAACTACGTCCGCTCCACCGACTACTCCTCGGGCGTGGTCAAGGTGAACTGGACGGACGACAAGGGCAATTGGGAGCGGGACTCATTCGCCTCCCGGACCGACGGCGTCACCGTGCAGTACCTGCCCGCGCCGGCCGGGCAGCGGCTGGACGTCAAGCTCGGCCTGTCCATCGACCCGGGCATGAACCTGCTCAACAAGGGCGTCACCTACACCAACAACTCCACCACCGACTTCCTCAACCTGCGGGCGAAGTACCCCAGCGGCAGCTTCAACGCCGGCTACGAGGGCGTCACCCGGATCGTGACCGACGGCACCAAGACGATGTCCGGCACCGACGTGTCCGTCTCGGGCGCGAGCTATGTGATGCTGCTGTCGCTCACCCAGCGCTACAACGGCACCTACAACGGCGGCGTGCCGGCCGAGCAGGACTGGAACAAGCAGCTCCTCCAGTCGAAGCTGGCCGCGATCAACGACAACTACCAGACGCTGCTGAACCGCCATGTGGCCAAGCACAGCGCGATCTTCAACCGGGTCTCCCTCGACTTCGGCGCCTCGCCGCAGGACCGCGCCAAGTCCACCGAGGAACTCCTCGCCGAGCAGAAGGCGTCCTCCACGCCGATCCCCGCCCTGTACGAGCGGATGTTCTACGCCGGCCGCTACCACCTGCTCGGGTCGAGCAACGAGACCGCCGCACCGGACCTGCTCGGCAACTGGACCGGCGACAGCAATGTCGGCTGGGACGGCTACTACCACCTGGACGCCAACCTCAACCTGCAGATCTCCAGCGGCAACATCGGCAACATGCCCGAGGCCATGGCCGGCTACTTCTACCTCAACAAACAGTGGCAGAACGACTTCCGGACCAACGCCAAAAAACTCCTCGGCACCAGAGGCATGCTCACCGGCGGCAACACACCCAACACCGAGGGGCTGATCTCCAACATCAACTTCGACTACCCGTACCAGTACGTCACCGGCGGCGAGTCCTGGCTGCTCTACCCGTTCTGGGAGTACTACGAGGTGTCGGGCGACAAGAACTTCCTCGCCAACCAGTACTACCCGCTGATCCGGGACATGGGGGACTTCTACGAGGACTTCCTGGTCAAGAAGGACAGCAACGGCAAGTACATCTTCGCGGGCTCCATCTCCCCGGAGAACACCCCGCCGGGCGGTGTGCCGCTGGCCGTCAACTCCGTCTACGACATCTCCGGCGCCCGGTTCGCCCTGTCCACGCTGATCCAGACCAGCAAGATCCTCGGGCGTGACGCCGACAAGATCCCGGTCTGGCAGGAGAAGCTGGACAATCTGCCGCCGTACCTGATCAACAACGACGGCGCGCTGGCCGAATGGGCCTGGCCGGACCTGGCCAACAAGAACAACTACCAGCACCGGCACTCCAGCGGCCTGATGCCGGTCTGGCCCTACCGCGAGATCACCCCGGAGACCAACCCTGCCCAGTTCAAGGCGGCCCAGGTGTTCCTGCAGAAGAAGGACGCCGGGAACTACGAGAACGCCGGGCACGGCCTGCTGCACGGCGCGCTGATCGCCGCCGACCTGAACCAGCCGGACTCGGTCGGGGCGAAACTGCTGCGGTTCGCCAAGGAGGACTACTACTACACCGGCATGGCGACGTCGCACTACAACAACCACAACACCTTCGCCACGGACGTCGTCAATTCCGTGCCCACCGTGATGATGGAAATGCTCGCCGCCACCAAGCCGGGCACGCTGGAGCTGTTGCCCGCGCTGCCCAAGGGCCTGGACAAGGGCTCGATCTCCGGCCTGCTCGGCAAGGGCCAGTTCACCATCAACAATCTGAGCTGGGACATGGGCAGCCACACGGTGAAGGTGACGCTCACCTCGGGCATCGACCAGAACCTGACGCTGATCCAGCGCTCGGGCATAGCGTCGATCACCGCGGACGGCGTCACGGTCCAGAGCTCCCCGCTCGGCACCATCGCCCGGGTCCTGCCGCTGCAACAGGGGAAGACCGTCACCGTCAACCTGACCCTGAACGCGCCGCGGACCAACCTGGCCCAGGGCAAGCCCGCCTCGGCCTCCTCGGAGTCCAACAGCGACCAGACCGCCGCCAAGGCCTTCGACGGCGACCTGTCCACCCGCTGGAGCGCCAGCCAGAGCGCCGACAACTGAATCCAGGTGGACCTGGGCGCCACCTACAACATCAGCGAGGTCGACCTGATGTGGGAGGCGTCCTACGCGAAGGGCTACAAACTCCAGGCGTCCACCGACGGGTCGACGTGGCGGGACATGTACACCCAGACGAATTCGTCAGGGGGCACGGAGAAAATCGCCGTAAGCGGACCGGCCCGGTACGTCCGCATGCAGGGCACGGCGACATCAGGCCAATGGGGCTACTCCCTCTACGAGATGCAGGTGTTCGCCTAGGTCGTCCGGCCGCCCCGTGAAATGACACATCAGGAAGGGTGCCGGGCTCCTCCCCGGCGAGGGCCCGGCGCCCTTCCGCATGCTTCCGGTCACCGTCCCGGGTAGGCCAGAATGCCGACCCGGGCTTCCATGCGAGGAGTTGGCGATGAGCGGGCCGGAGTTCCTGCAACTGGACGTATCCGCGGCACGGTCCGGGCGGGCCCCGGCGACCTGGGGTCAGCAGGCGGTCTGGGACGCGGTCCTGGTCCTCGGCGAGGACGCCCCCTGGTACAGCGTGAAGGCCGGCTTCGAACTCCCCTCCCCGCGGCCGCGCGCCGCCGTGCTGGAGGCGCTGACCCACGCGGTGCGACTGCACGAGGGGCTGCGGACCCGGCTGGAGCCGCAGGACACCGGCGCGCTGACGCAGATCCTGGACGCCTCCGGTCGCATCCCGGTGACGGTGCGCACCAGCGCGCGCGAGGACACCGCGGCCGCGGGCGGGGAACTGCTCACCGAACTGGGCGCCCGGCCCTTCGACTGCGCCGTCGAGTGGCCGCTGCGCATCGGGCTGGTCGAGGCCGACGGCCTGGTCCGCCATTACGTGATGGTGGTGGCGCACACGGCGGTCGACGGCGGTGCGCTGCGCCGCCTGGCCCGGGACGTGGTCATGATGCTGGACGGCGTGTCACCGCAGCGGATACGGGAGCTGTTCCCGGCGACCCAGCCGCTGGACGAGGCCGCGTACCAGCAGTCGGAGCGCGGGCGCAAACGCGACGCCGCCTCCCGCCGGTACTGGATCGGCAAGCTCGGCAAGGGGCCGCGCGAGCTCTTCCCGCCGCGCGCCGAGCGGGCGCCCGGCCCGGTGTCCCCCTACGCGATGCTGCACTCCCCCGCGCTGCTGCCCGCGGTGGACCATGTGGCGGCCGCGCGCGGGGTGAGCAGCGCGTCGGTGCTGCTGGCCGCGGTGGCCCAGCAGACCGCGCGGCTGAGCCGGACCGCGGAACCGCTGCTCCAGGTGGTGGTCAGCAATCGCTTCCTCCCCGGTATGGCGCAGTCGATCAGCACCGTGGCCCAGGAGGGGCTGTTCCAGCTCCAGACGGGCTGGGAGGACTTCGGGTCCCTGGTGAAGTGGGTGCACACCGGCGCGCTGGGCATGTACCGGCACGCCTCGTACGACAAGCGGCTGCTGGACCGGGACATCGAGGACCTGCGCGGGCGGCTGCCGGACGTGGCGGACCACTCGTGCTTCTTCAACGACACCCGCGAGCCTGAGCTGTACCGCCCGCCGGCCGGCGACGCCTCGTCGCTGCCACTGGCCCGATCGCGTGAACTGAGCACGCTGGCCTGGCCGGGCGAGTCCTCGCCGCGCAAGAACGTCACCTTCGCCGTCAACGTGAACGACGAACCGGGCGCGGTCAAACTGTCGATCACGGCCGACACCGCGCTGCTCCCCCCGGCCGACATGGAGTCCTTCCTGCTGGGCATGGAGGAAGCGGTGATCGAGGACGCGCTCGCCACCGGCTGCGCCTGAAAGCGGCCGAACAGCCGCTCCAACGACTCGTACCGGTCGGGCCCGCTTGTGCGCCACTCGGCCGCGGCGCGCGCCATGATCGCCGAGCGGGCGGGCAGGAGCTGTGTCATGGTCGGTGCGGAAAGGGGTGAGGCCCGGTGAAGACGTCGCTCACGACTGCCGCGCTGCTGCGGCGGGTGCTGCCGAACCCCGACGGGCCCGGATACGTCCTCGCCGGGATGAACCGGCTCGAACAGGCCGATGCCCTGGACGGGCTGACGCAGGTGCTGCGCCGTGCCGTACGGGCGGTGCCGCTCGGCCGCAGCAGGGACGTCCTGCACGGGCGGTGGCTCGGCCACCCCGTGCATCCCGTGCTGGTACAGGTCCCGGTCGGCGCGTGGATCTCCTCGGCGGTGCTGGACTGGACGCCCGGCGGCAGCCGGTCCGCGGCGGTCCTGATCGGTGTGGGGCTGGCGGGCGCCGGGCCGGCGGTCCTGGCCGGGCTCGTCGACTGGGCGGAGCTGGAACACGAACAGGCCCGAGTGGGCCTGCTGCACGCGGCCCTGAACACCACCGCGGTGGCCTGCTACACCGCGTCCCTGACCGCCCGGCTCACCCGGCGCGGGCTGCGCGGGCGGCTGCTCGCCCTGGCCGGCCTGTGCGCGGTCGGCGCGGCAGGAGCGGTGGGCGGCCATCTGGCCTACCGTCAGGCGTCGGGGACCAACCACGCCGAGGCCGTCCCGCACCTCGTGCCTCCCGGCTGGCATCACGCCGGCCCGGTGGCCGAACTCCCGGTGGGACGCCCGGTGCGCCGGATGATCGGGGAGGTGGCCGTGGTGGTGGTCCGGGGCGCCGGCGACACCTTCCACGTCCTCGCCGACAGCTGCACCCACCTCGGCGGCCCGCTCTCCGAGGGCGCGGTCGAGAACGGCTGCCTGCGCTGTCCCTGGCACGCCAGCACCTTCCGTCTCACGGACGGCTGGAACAACCACGGCCCGGCCACCGCCCCGCAACCGGTGTTCGACGCCCGGGTGGCGGACGGCCAGCTGGAAGTACGGCTGCGCACGCCCCCGCCGACGCCGCACTGACCCCGCAAGGGGCCGTCCGTCACCAGCCGGAACGTATGCACGGCTCCGAGCTCGGCCCGATCGACCGGACCCGCACCCCGCCCGCGCCCGGCGCGTCCGTCTCCTCCTTCATGGTCCGCGCCCGGGGATGGGGTCAGGCGGCGCGGGTCGTGCCCCGTTCGAGGGTGCTCAGCGCGCCGCGCAGCAGGATCCGGCCCGGCAGCCCCACGCCCGCGGCCTCGGCCACGACTTCCGCCGCGGTGAGCAGGGCCGGGACGGCGAGCGGGGCCGCGGCGCGCAGCAGGCGCGCGGCTTCGGGGAGGAGGGCGGGCCCGGGAAGGGCGGCCGGGAGGGTGATGCGTATCGTGATGGTCACGGGTGCTCCGACGGGGCGACCCCGGCAGGGGTACCAGGGGTACGAACATGGGTCGTACCCCCAGGCAAACCCGGCGAGGCCAGACGGACGGGTCGCACACATGTCCAGCGGGTGAATTCGGGGCGAATCGGGCGTGCCGCACTCAAGCCGCGCCCGGTCCGTACTCATTCCGAGCGGAGAGCCGTGGCCACGCGGGGCGCGAGCGCGGCGGCCACGGTGGCCGTCGCGGAGCAGCCGGTGACCGCCGCCCAGGCGACCGGGCCCAGCGGGGTGCAGCCGAAGAACTGGCTGACCCCGGGCGTCTGCACGACCGCGACGAGCACGGCGGTGGAGATCCCGGCCGTGGACAGCACCAGCGGGCTGTGCCAGTCGGTGATGAGCGTCTGCCCGAGCTGGGTGCCCACGAGCGCGGCCAGGCCCATCGTGTCGGCCCGCTTGCCCCGGCCGGTCATCCGGCCGATCTGCCAGGCCCCGGCGGCGCCCAGCGTGGTGGCCCCGCCGCGCACGGCCAGCACCCTGGCCAGGTCCGGGCCGAGCAGCCCGGGCGCGGGACCCCCGGCCAGCGGGTCGGCGCCGGCCGTGGACGGGCGCGCGGGCGCCACGGCGACGGCCAGGGCGGGCAGCATGTCGGTGAGCAGGTTGACCAGCAGGAGCTGACGCGTGCTCAGCGGGGCGCGGCCGGAGAGCGCGGTGCCCAGGACGGTGAAGGCGACCTCACCCGCGTTGCCGCCGACCAGGATGCCGACGGCGTCGCGGACACTGCGCCACAGGGTGCGGCCCTCGACCAGCGCGTACAGGAGACGGTCGGGGGCGGGATCGGTCAGGACGAGGTCCGCGGCGGCCCGGGCCGCCCCGGAGCCGTACGCCGACAGGCCGATGCCCACGTCGGCCATACGGATCGCCGCCGCGTCGTTCACCCCGTCGCCGGCCATCGCGACCACGTGTCCGGCCCGCTGGAGGTCGTGGACGACCCGGACCTTGTGCTCGGGGGACATCCGGGCGAACACCGCGCTCGCCGCGGTCCTGGCGATCCGGTCCGGTTCCGCCAGCGCGTCCAGCTCCGCCCCCGTCACCACTCCGGCCACCTGGATCCCCAGGTCACGGGCCACGGCGGCGGCGGTGGCCGGGTGGTCGCCGGTGATCATCGCGATCCGCACCCCGGCGTGGGACAGGCGCTTGACCGTCTCGGCCGCGCCGGGCCGCGCGGGGTCGGAGATGGCCAGGAAGCCGAGCAGGGTCAGGCCGTCGATCCCTTCCGGACGCAGGTCCGGTTCCGTCGCGGCCCGGCCCGGTGACGCCTGGGCCACCGCGAGCACCCGCAGTCCGTCGTCGGCCAGCCTGCGGACGACGTCCTGGGCGGCGCGTCTGCGGCCCGCGTCCAGGGGTACGGCGGCGGCGCCGGGATCACCGACCACGGCCGAGCAGCGGGCGAGGACCGTCTCGGGGGCGCCCTTGACTGCGAGGCCGGGGCGGCCCGCGTCGGTGCCCGCGGTGGCGGAGAAGCCGCGGCTGGCCTCGAAGGGGAGTTCCGCGGTCACCCGCCAGGCGTCGTCGGGCGGGCAGTGGGCCGCCGCCGCGTCCACCACGGCCTGGTCGGTGGCGTGGGCGAGCCGTCCGCCGGTCCCGGGCCGGGGGCAGGCCCGGGCCGCGGTGCGCAGCAGGATCAGGCCGCCCGGGCCGGCCAGGTCGACCTCGTGCTCGCAGGAGGCCGCGCGGGTCACGGCCAGCCGTCCCTCGGTGAGCGTGCCCGTCTTGTCGTAGGCGACGACGTCCACCCGGCCCAGTGCTTCCAGGACCCGGGCGGAGCGGGTCAGGACGCCGTGCCGGGACAGCCGGCGGGCGGCGGCGGACTGGGCCACGGTGGCCACCAGGGGCAGCCCCTCGGGCACGGCGGCCACGGCGACCGCCACGCCGGAGGCCAGGGCCTGGCGCACCGGTGTGCCGCGCAGCAGCCCGAACATGGTCACGGCGGCGCCGCCGACGCCGACGGCCGGCAGCGCCACCCGGGTCAGCTCGGCCAGATGGCCCTCCAGACCGGTCGGGACCCCGGCGGCGCCGGCGAGTTCGGCGGCCCGGCCCGCCTCGGTGTGCGCCCCGGTGGCCACCACCACGGCGTAGCCGGTGCCCGAGAGCACGGTGCAGCCCTGGTAGACCATGCAGGTGCGTTCGGCCAGTTCCGCGCCCGGGGCGGCGGCGGGGTCCTTCGCCACCGGCGTGGGCTCCCCGGTCAGGCTCGCCTCGTCGACCTCCAGCCGGTCGGCGACCAGCAGCCGGGCGTCGGCGGGCACGATGTCGGCGGGGCCGAGCGCGATGACGTCGCCCACCCGCAGGTCGTCCGCGGCGACCGTGTCGGTGCCGGCCCGCGCGAGCCCGGCGAAGAACCGGCTCCGGTCCCCGGTGACCGGCCCTTGCGGCGGCTCCCAGCGCAGCCGGCGCGCCGAGACGCGTTCGGCCAGCAGCAGCCCCGACAGCGCCCGTTGCGCGCGCAACCGCTGGGCGCCACTGATCAGCGCGTTGCCGGCCATCACCCCGCCGACCAGGGCCGAGTCGACGGTGGAGCCCACGGCGGCCGACGCGGCGGCGCCCAGGGCGAGGACGGGGGTGAGCGGGTCGCGCAGTTCCTCGCGTACGGCACCTGCCAGTTGGACGCCGGCCCGGACCGCCGGGCCGGTACCGGTGACGCGGGCGGCGTACTGCGCGCCGTCGACGAGCAGCCGCCGGGCCCGGGCCACGGCCGGGTCCGGCGTGGGCGCGGCCGCTGCGGTGGCCGGCCGCCCGCTGACGGTGTGCAGGACGGCGAGGGTCTCGCGGGCGCCGAGGGCGTGCCAGGCGCCGCGCACCCGCGGCGGCGGTGGCGTACGACGGGCCAGGCGCCGCGCGGTGCCGACCCCGCCGGCCTGGGCCAGCAGGGCGGCCCCGTGCACCGGTGACGTGGTCAGTCCGGCCACGCCGCGGCGGGCGTCCGAGCCGGTGGCGGCGAGCAGCGCGCCCAGCACCGAGCCGCCCACCGACAGGTGCGCGGACCTGCGGCTGACGTGGCGGGCCTCGCCGGTGGCGGTCAGGACGCGCCAGACCTCGGCCAGCCCGGGGCCGCAGACCAGATCGGCCGACCAGCACACCCGTTCGGCCGTACCCGCCCGGGTCAGCACGCCGACGCCGAGGTCGGCGGCAGCCAGGGCGTGGTCGGCGTGCGCGCTGACCAGCAGGACGACTTCGCCGTCCGCCTGCAGTGCCCGTACCTCGGAGGTCAGGGACGCCGCGCCGTCCAGCACCCGGTCCGCCCACGGCAGCAGCTCGCGGACCGCGGCGTGCCCGGTGAGGATCAGGCGTCCGGCCGCGGACCGGGCCGCGGCCATGACGGCCTCGGCGAGCGGGTCGAGGTCGTAGGTCACCACCACCTCGCCGCGTTTCCCGCCGTCCGGGCCGAGGAGTTCCAGCGGCAGACCGTCGCGCAGCGCGGCGCCGGGCCGCCCGGGCCGGCTGCCGCGGACCCGCCGCAGCCGCCATCCGTTGCCGCTCCAGGGGCCGGCGCCGGCCAGCTCGGCGGCCGGCCGGCCGGACAGCACGGACTGGGCGGCACTCCACACGCCGGCCTCGTCCAGGTCGTCGCCGGCCACGGCCGACAGCAGGCGCGGGCTGGCGGCGCACAGCGCGGCCGAGTCGATCACCACGGTGGTCACCCGGTCGAGCACCCGCAGGGCGTTGCCGTTCATGGGCACCACGCCCAGGCGGGCCAGGTCGCGGCCCAGCCACGCGCTGAACGCCTCACGGCCCATCCCGGCGGCCTTGGGCACGGTCGCCAGCAGGGCCCGCGCGGAGCGCCCGGGATCACCCGTCCAGACCAGCAGGCCGCCGGCGCCGGCCAGCCCGGCCAGTGACGTACGGTCGGCGCAGATCTCGACCGGCCCGGGCGGGAGCGGCGCCGGGCGGGGCAGCCGCTCGGCGATCCGCGGGTGCAGGCCCTTCCCGCCGCGGACCAGTTCGTGTTCCCGTCTGGCCCACACCTGCTGGCGGGAGCGGATCTCGGCGAGTTGCCACACCCGCTGCGCCCCGTCCAGGGCGATGGCGGCCACGCCGTCGGTGAGCGCGTGCGCCGCCGCGCTGGAGACGGCGAGGACGACGTCGGTGTGCTGTTTGCCGAGCCGCTTCTCCAAGGCGCGGCGCACCCGGGGCTGGGTCTCGGCGACCACCGCAGGGACGCGCAGGGCCACCGGGAGGACCCGCAGCGGTACGACACGGCGGACGGCTGCGACCCCGAGTCCGGCGACGTCGGCGAGCAGGACGGCCTTGGCCAGGGCGGCCGGCGCGGTGTCGGAGGGAAGCGGCGGGCGCAGGCCGGGGAAGTCCTCGTCGTCGGTGCCCTGTTCCCGCTCGATCTCCTCGACCAGGTCGAGCAGGTCGTCGGCGTCCACCTGCTGCTCGTCCAGGTCCACCACGACCTGGCCGAGCACGGCGTTGACCTCGGCCCAGTGCACTCCGTCCATCGCGCGGACCGCGGCGGTCAGCGCGCCGCTGAGCCGTTCGTGCCGATCGCCGTGGCCGGTCAGGCCGCGCACCTCGATGTGGGCGCGTCCCCGGTGCGCCCACACCCGGCGGCGGCCGCGGCGCGGTCCGGCGTCGGCCAGGGAGGCGACCGCTTCCACGAGGTCGGCGGGCATGCCGCCCACCGCGCCGAGCAGGGCACGGCTGCCGTGTTCCACCCGTTCGGCGGCATCCCGCGCCGCGCTGCCCAGTACGCCGATCGGTCCCGCCACCAGACCGGCCATCGAGGGCGCGAGCCCACTCCAAGGCAGCACAGCCGTCTCCCTTCGCCCACGGACTCCGCTCGAAGCCCGTTCGAACTCCGCTTGCACCAGGTCGTCGCCGCCCCGGCGGCGGGTACGAGGCGTACCCGCCGCCGGGGCGGCAGTACCCGGACGTGCACATGGCACGCATAGGCACATAGCGGAATAATGCGACTTAATAGGGCATGACTCTTCATCGTGATCGGCTATAGGAAGGATCCGGCATGACGACCCCCACCAAGCGCACCCGCAGCGGGCAGGGCCGGACGGCAGCCGAGGCCGCGAGGGGCACCCGCGCCCGGAAGGCCACGCGCCCCGCGTCCGAGGCCGGGCGCAGGCGGGCCACGGGCAGCACGACCACCCGCGAACGCGCCGCGGACGGCGCCGAGCACGCCCATGACATCACCGTCACCATTCCGGTGGACCGCGCGGCCGACACCGCGAAGAAGGCCGTGGCCCTGCCCGTCGCCACCGCGCGCCGCGTCCTGCCCGCCAAGGGCGGCCTCCCGCTGTACGCGGGCCTGGGGGCCCTCGGTGTCGCGGGCGTCCTCGAATGGCCGGTGGCGGTCGGGATCGGCATCGGTTACGCCGTCCTGCGCCGCGGTGGCCCCCTGGAACCCCGGCCCGAGGAGGACGGCAACCGCTGACGGCCCGGGCCAAGGGGGCGCGTGTGTTGTCCGGGCAGAAGTCCTCCGTGGCCTGGTCCACCTTCCGGCCGGACGGCTTTGCACTACGGGGCAGCGCACCCCTCCTTCGTCCCGCGGGCGGATCTCCCCATGCCCGCCCGGCCAAGTCCCCTCCGGGCCACCGAAGTTGTGTGCCACCTCTGAACATGCGAAGGAACCACGACAGGTTGCTTCACTCGTCGGGGCGACAGCGGCACGGAGGGGCCGTCACGTGTCCCATCGGATGGCTACGGTCGTGTTCCGTACGTCATTTCGGCTGCCTGGGGAGGTCACGGGATGACGGTCGAATCCGTACGGCCGACGAGGACGGTCGACGGTTCGTGGGGCCGGCGTCCTGACCGGACGCGACCAGGCGAGGGGGGAACACATCATGGCGTTGCCCGTGAAGTGGCTGTACGTCAGGGACACCATTCAGGTGAACGACCAACTGCTCAACGAGATCAAGGCCGAGATCACCTTCCACGCGCTGCCGGCCGGTTCGTTGCTGGCCGTGGTCGCCCGTGAGATCACCCATGACCAGGGGTATGTGCTGGCCCTTGCGGACTACCCGCTGCTTTTCGTGGCCGAGACCTACCGGGGCCAGGGCGGCGCGATCGACACCTCTGGGCAGCAGGGCGCTTACGGGGGCACCGGTACCGCCGGGGGAAAGGGCGGGCACGGACCGGAGGGCCGGGACGGCGGGCCCGGCGGCCCGGGCGGAGAGGCCGGGCCCGGCCGTGCCGGGTCACCGATCACGCTGCTGGCGGCCCAGGTCAGCGATCTGCGGCTGATCGCACGGGGCGGCCGGGGCGGCACCGGCGGCTCGGGCGGCCGGGGCGGGGCCGGCCTCGAAGGGCACAAGCCCAACAAGCCGGACATCGACGGTACGGATCCGGGCAACGGCGGCCCCGGAGGTCCGGGAGGACACGGCAGCACCGGCGGGCCCGGAGCGGCGATCGTGGCCGAGTTCATCACCCAGTCGGGTCTGAACGCGGACGGCAGCGGCGGCGATCCAGGGACCGCCGGGGCCGGGGGCGCGGGCGGACAGGGCGGCGGGGGCAACAACGGGATCGGCGACCCCGGTCCGCAGGGACCTGTCGGCTCACCCGGCGCCCCTGGCCCCTCGGTCCTCCCGCAACTGACGGGGCACGCGGACGGCGACTGGTGGGCGCTGGTCCTGGATCGGCTGGGGGACAACGCCCGGATCTGGGCGGACTACCGCACCCGGGTGGGCGAGTACCACTTCCGCGGTTACGCGCCGGGCGATCCCGGCAAGAGCGGCCACCGGGCCGTCGCCGGGTACGAGTTCGGGCGAGCCCTGACCCTGGCGGCGGATCAGGCGCAGGCAGCGGAGCTGTCCCGCTATGTCGCCGGGAACCTCACCCCGGTCGGGCAGCCCTACGACCTGGATCTGGTGCCGGACTTCCCGCAGTTCGAAAAGGTCGTCACCGATTACGACACCATCGTCAAGAGCCTTTTCGACAACGGTCTGAGCCTGCTGCTCCGGGCGGAGGACACCGGGCAGAAGAACCAGCGGCTGCAGACGGACATCGGCCATCTCGTCGGCCTGGGCTCGGTGCTGGACATCGAGAAGACGGCCGCCGCGCTGGCCGTGGAGGAAGCCACGGCACGGCGGGCCGAAGCCCAGCGCCGGGTCGTCGTCAACCAGGCGGCGATCGACGCCGTGCTCGAGCAGATGGACGAGGAGCGGCTGGATTTCCCGATCGAGCAGGTCGTCTCCACGGTGGCCGCCGCCGCCAAGGCCGTGGCCGGTCTGCTGGCCTTCGCGGGCGTCTTCGCCGTCGCCGCCGTATCGGCCCCGGGAACCGCTCAGGGCGCCTTGTCGGCCTCCGGCGCCCCCGCTGCCCTGGACACTCCCACCGCGTCGAGCCCTGTCGCCGTACCGGACGCCGCCGTCCAGGCGTCCTCTGCCGACCTCGATGCCGCTTCCCGTTACGCCGCCGCCGCGCGGCTGACGATCGCCCGGGCGGAGGCGGTGGAGAAGTTCGACCTGAACACCGGCACCTTCGAGGGCGCGTACCTCGTGGAGTGGATGGACTGGAGCGACCCGCAGAACCCGAAACCCAAGGACGACAAGAAGGACAAGCTCGGCGATCTCAAGGACCTCCTCGGGGTGGCCAAGGACTTCGCCGACCTGGGGAGGACCATCGGCCAGCTGCGTATCGCCGAGGTGAGCCCGGAGACCGCCGCCCTGCACAAACAGCTGGTGCTGCGGCAGATGGAACTCCTGGCCGACCTCGACCTGGCCAAGCTCGACCTCGGACAGAAGAACATGCTCGCGGCCGAGACGCAGGCGAAGATCGCCCTGAACCAGCAGGACCTCGCCGACCTGCGCAATCTCCAGGCGGGCTGGGACGCCGACATCGCCAGGCTCAGCGCGATCGCGCGCATGGTGATCGCCCAGACCCAGGTCTACATGGACGTGCTGATCACCTACGCCTTCTACGCCAACCGGGCCTTGGACCTGTGGACGTTCAGCGGCAACGCCCCCCGCTTCAGCTTCGACATCGGCCATCTGCCCCCGGACGACGTCGAGAACGCCTACCAGCCGCTGGCCCGAGGCGACGACAGCCGGATCATCCCGCTGCTCAACGCGTACCTGACCACCTGGTCCCGGATGCCGGAACTCATCGCGCTGCGCGCGGCCTACGACGAATACCAGAACCATCTCGACGACTACAACCTGCGGCTGACCGTCACCAGCCCCGCGGTCCTGGACTCCCTGCGCGCCACCGGCACCGCCGAGTTCGACGTGACGCTGGCCGACTTCCCCACCGTACTCAAGGAGTTGAAGACCGACGGAGTGCACATCGGTCTGGTCGGTGCCACCGGCAACGCCCAGCACATCCCGGTGTTCGTCCGGCACGGCGGCGCGGCCGTCAACCGGTTGCGCGACGGCAGCCACGTCAGCCTCACCGCCCCGGCCCGGCGCACCATCGTCGACGCCACCCTCGACGCCTCCGAGCCGGGCCACCGGGAGGGCAGCCGGCCCTCCTTCTGGGGCCGCAGCCCCGCGACGACCTGGCAGATCACCATCGATCCGGACGACGCGAAGCGAGCCGGCCTCGGCCTGGCCGGGCTGAGCGCGCTGAAGGTGTCGCTGTTCACCTTCGTCTACGACACCGGCAGCCCTTCCGGCCCCGCGGCGGCTCCCATGGCCGTCCAGGCCGACTTCGAGGGAACCGGGCATCCCGTCACGGCGCAATGGTCTCCCGAGGACGGCATGTGGACGGTACCGCTGTCGTCCGGCGGCTCGGTGATCGTGCCGTTCGGGCAGGCGGGGGACTTCCCGGTGCCCGCCGACTACGACGGCGACGGGAAGGCCGAGCCGGCCGTGTGGCGCCCGTCGAACGGCAAGTTCTACTCCAGGCCGCTGGCCGGCGGGCCGAGCATGATCCGGCCCTGGGCGGACCCGACGTACCGGCCGGCGCCCGAGGACTACCCGGGCCTTGCCCGGTTCGCGCAGGCGTGCGGGATCCGGGCCAACCGGCTGGCCGAGGCCGGGCGCGCCGCCGAGGCCGTCACGGTGGCCCGGCAGGCACGCGACGGGTACCGCAAGCTGGCCGACGCGGACGGCTCGTACACCACCGCTCTGGCCTCCAGCTCGGTGTTCCTCGGCAACTACGCGCAGAACGCCGGTCTGACGCCGGAGGCACTGACGGTGACCCGGGAAGGCGTCACCCTCTACCGCGGTCTCGGGGACCGGCCGGGGCTGGCCTGGGCGCTGACGAACCTGGCGTTCCGGTGCTCGGCGGCCGCCGACGCGGGCGGCGCGGTGGACGCGCAGCGCGAGGCACGGGACATCTACGCCCACCTGGCCCAGACCGATGCGGCCACCTACCAGCCCCAGCAGGCAAAGGCCGACGTCTTCCTCGGGGCCTACCTCACTCAGGCCGGCCGGTACGCCGACGCCGTCACGGCGGGCCAGGCCGGGGTCGACCTCTACCGCCGGCTGGCCCAGGACCCCGAGCTCGCCTGGTCGCTGTGGAACCTGGCGCTACGGCTGTCGGCCGCCGGACAGGCGTCGGCGGCGGCGGACGCCCAGGGCGAGGCACGCGACGTCTACGCACGCCTCGCCCGGACCGACCCCGCCACCTATCAGCCCGAGCTGGCCAACGCCGCCTTCCAACTGGCCCGGCTGCTGGTCCAGGCCGGCCGCCGCCCCGAGGCGCGCACCGCCGCACAGCAAGCCGTCGACCTCTACGGCCAGCTCGCCCAGAGCGACCCCGGTGCGTACGCGGCGCGATTGGAGGAGGCCCAGCACCTGCGCGACTCCCTGTAGCGACGCACCCGTGCCCTGCCCGGCCGGTCCGCCGGGCGCGGCCGCGCGGACACGCGCTGACCTGCCGAGTGCCGCCGCACGGCACGAGGCACGGCTACCCTTCGACCGGTTCCCGGTGTCCGCCGGAACGGCAACCGGGGGAACACCGGGGGCGGTTGCCGGCTTGGAACCGAGCACGTGACCGCCACCGAGGAAGGGAAGCGACCAATGGAGACCTGGGACGCGATCCGGGCCCGCCGCAACGTCCGCAGATACCGGCCGGACGCGGTGTCCGACGAACACCTGCGGCAGATCCTGGAGGCCGGCCGGCGGGCCCCGTCCGGGGGGAACCGCCAGCACTGGGACTTCGTCCTGGTCACCGACCGCCGGCAACTGGCCGATCTGGGCGCCATCTGGCAGGGCGGCCAGTACATCGCCGCCGCGGCCGCCTCCATCGCGCTCGTCCTCCCCCAGCCCCGGGACGAACAGGCCGTGCTGCTCGACCAGTTCGACCTCGGCCAGGCGACGTACGCGATGATGCTGGCGGCGACCGACCTCGGCATCGGCACCGGGCACTCGCTGGTGGGCGATCAGGACAAGGCGCGGGCGATCCTCGGCGTACCGCAGACGCATGTCGTCTCCTATCTGCTCGGGGTCGGCCACCCCGCCGACCGGCCGCTGCGGCCGATCGTCACGCCGAAGCGGCGTCCGTTCGACGAGGTCGTCCACTTCGGCCGCTGGCAGGGCAAGGACGACCCCACCCGCTAGCCGCACGAGGCGCCTCCAGTTCTTATAACGATGGAAAGATCTCGCCTCCTGACGCACCCACTCCTCCTCGCAATCGGCCGCCACCCCCGGAGCAGCGGAAAAACCCGTGGCCTCCGCGGGGTTGACGCGAACCTGTGAGCGGGGCCAGATTTCCATCGTTGTACAAGCCGCATACGACGGAGGCGATCCACTGTGCGTCAGCACATCATCAGGGGACCGAGCAGACGCAGATCCGCACCGCCGGCACAGCGCCGGCTGACCGCCTGCTTCGCGGCGCTGGCCGCCGTCGTCGCGCTACTGCTGAGCGGGACCGCGCAGCAGGCCGGCGCGGCGGGAGTTGCCGCGCCGGCCGGGACCGACCCGGCCGCGCCCTACCCGGAAGTGGGCCCCGGGACGCATTTCCTGGACGACGCCTCGTACCTGTCGGGGATGGACGACCCGCAGTGGTACGAGGCGAACATCCCGTTCGTGGACCTGCCGGACGCCACGATGCAGAGCGTCTACTACTACCGCTGGCGCACGTACAAGGAGCACCTGCGCTACACCGACCCGGCCGACGGCTGGATCTCCACCGAGTTCCTCGACTGCTGCGGCTACGCGGCGCCCTACCAGGCGATCAACGCCGCCGCCGGGCACCAGATCACCGAGGGCCGGTGGGTACGTGACCAGTCCTACGACGACGACTACATCCGCTTCTGGCTGACCGGCCCCGGCGCGGGCGCCAAGCCCGCGACCGACGACGTCAACGCCGACACCTCGGACTGGGCGCACGAGTACAGCGTGTGGCTGGCCACCGCGGCGTACGAACAGGCCCAGGTGACCGGCGACTTCAGCCGGCTGCGGGCGCTGCTGCCCGCGCTGGTGCGCCAGTACCGCGGCTGGGACAAGCAGTTCGACGCGAGCCTCGGCCTGTACTGGTCGGTCCCGGTATGGGACGCCATGGAGTTCTCCGCGTCCTCGTACGCGTCCAGCGATCCGTACCACGGCGGCGCCGGCTACCGGCCGACGCTCAACTCCTACCAGTACGGCGACGCCATGGCGATCAGCGAGATCGCGGCGTCGGCGGGCGACACCGCCCTGGCCACCGAATACGCGGGCCGGGCCGCTCAGTTGAAGGCCGGGATGCAGAAGTGGCTGTGGGACCCGAGCCGCCACTTCTACTACACGATGGCGCGCGACAACAATCCCGGCCACAAGCTGTCCGACACCCGCGAGGAGATCGGCTACCTGCCCTGGATGTTCGGCGCGGCCGGGTCCGGTGACACCGACGCGTGGTCCCAGCTGCTGGACCCGCAGGGCTTCGCCGGCGCCTACGGCCCCACCACCGCCGAGCGCCGCAGCCCCTGGTTCATGCACGAGGCGTCCGGCTGCTGCCGCTGGGACGGGCCGAGCTGGCCCTACGCCACCTCGCAGACGCTGACCGGGCTGGCCGATCTGCTGGACGACAGCCCGGCGCAGACCACCATCGGCAAGGACGACTACGCCGCCGCACTGGCCACGTACGCCAAGACGCAGATGCGGAACGGCCAGCCGTACGTGGCCGAGGCCCACGACCCGGACAGCAACCGCTGGATCTACGACGGGTACAACCACAGCGAGGACTACAACCACTCGACCTACAACGACCTGGTGCTGTCCGGGCTGATCGGCCTGCGCCCGCAGTCCGGCGGTTCGCTGCGCGTCCAGCCGCTGGTCCCGGACTCCTGGGACCACTTCGCGGCCGAGAACGTGCCCTACCACGGCCACAACGTGACCGTGCTGTGGGACCGCGACGGCAGCCACTACCACCAGGGCGCCGGCCTGCGGATCTACGTCGACGGCCGGCTCGCGCACTCCTCGCCGACGCTGCGCGACACCACCATCGGCGTCGGTGCCGTGCAGGCCCAGGCGGCCACCGCGCCCGCCGCGCACCTGGTGAACGACGCCGCCAACCCGCTGCGCCAGGGCTACCCCAAGCCCATCACCTCGTACACCTGGCCCAACGACAACCCCTGGAACGCCCTGGACGGCAAGGTCTGGTACAACCAGGTGCCCGAGGACACCCGCTGGACCAACTACTCCTCCCCCAACGCCCAGGACTACTACGGCGTCGACTTCGGCGCGCCGACCCCGGTCGGCGACATCCGCTGGTACGGCTACGACGACGGGGGCGGCGTACGGCCGGCCGCGGCGTACCGGGTGCAGTACTGGGACAGCTCGGCCTGGCAGGACGTGCCGGATCAGGTCCGCACGCCCCAGCAGCCGGCCGGCGACGGCCTGAACCGTGTCACCTTCCCCACCCTCACCACCACCCGGGTCCGGCTGCTGTTCACCAACCCGCCGGGGGCGTTCGTCGGCGTGACGGAGTTCGAGGCGTGGGGTCCGTCCAGTACGGACGCGACGGTCGCCGTGGGGCCGACCGACGCCAACGGCCTGATCAGCGTGGGCACGGCGACGCCGGTCGACGTGACCGTGCACAACACGGCCAAGCGGCCGCTGGACTCCGCCTCGGTCGCGCTCGGCCTGCCGGCCGGCTGGACCGCGCAACCGGTCGGCGCCCAGCCGTCGGTGGTCCGGCCGGGCTCCTCGGCGGTGTGGCACTACACGGTCGCCGCTCCCGCCGACGCCGCGCCGGGCACCGCCGCCGGGCTGCTGGCCACCGCGACGTACCAGCAGCCGGGCGGCCCGGTCGAGACGACGCACCGGCTGCAGAACCTGCACACCGCGTACCCGCCCGGACAGCACGACCCGGTCGGGGTATGGAGCCTGGACGAGGGCACCGGCGCCGTGGCGCACGACCCGGCGGGCGGGCACGACGCGGCCCTGACCGGCGCTCCCGCATGGGTGCCCGGCGTGTCCGGCACCGCCCTGCAACTCGACGGCCGCTCGCAGTACGGGCAGACGGCCGGGCCGGTGCTCGACACCACGGGCAACTTCACGGTCAGCACCTGGGTGAAGCTGGACAGCACCGGCTCCTGGGCCACCGCGGTCAGCCAGGACGGCCCGGTCAGCAGCGGCTTCTACCTCCAGTACTCGCTGGCCGACAACCGGTTCGCGTTCTCCACCGCCGAGGGCCGCGCGCTGTCCGACCAGCCGCCGGTCACCGGCAAGTGGTACCGGCTCACCGGCGTCCACGACGCCGACGCCGGCTCGTACACCCTGTACGTCGACGGTGTCGCGCAGTCCACCGTGTGGCACCAGCCCTCCGGTGACGCGGCCCCCGGTCCGCTCGCCATCGGCCGCGCCTTTTCCGGCAGCCACAACGCCGACTACTGGCCCGGCGCGATCGACCAGGTGCAGGTCTGGAACCGGGCGCTGAGCGCCGCGGATGTCGCGGCCCTGCCCACCGCCTGAGCCCGTGCAAGCAAGCAGCCGGGGCGCCGTCGTGACGGCGCCCCGGCTGCTTGGTTATGCGGCTGTCTCGGTGTCCGGCTGTTTCGGCCTCGGCGGATCCGCTACCGGCCGTTCAGGTGCGGGAAGCGGAATTCGGTGGTGCTGTGGAAGGCGTCGGCCGGGGTCAGGACGGTGGAGGGGTAGTCGGGGCGGTTCGGGGAGTCGGGGAAGTGCTGGGTCTCCAGGCAGACCGCGCCGTGGCGTTCGTACGGCTTGCCGTCGGCTCCGCTGAGGGTGCCGTCCAAGGTGTTGCCGCTGTAGACCTGGATGCCCGGCTCGGTGGTCCACACCTCCAGACGGCGGCCGCCGCGCGGGTCGGCCAGCCGGGCGGCGCGGCGCAAAGTGCCGTCCTGCGGGCCCGGGCCGAGCACCCAGCAGTGGTCGTAGCCGCCGGCCGCGCGCACCTGGGGGTGGGCGTCGTCGATGTGCTCGCCGATCAGGTGCGGCTCGGCGAAGTCGAAAGGGGTGCCGGCGGTGGGCTCCGGCGCGCCGAGCGGGATACCGGCCGGGTCGACCGGCAGGTAGGACGGGGCGTCCAGGGCCAGCGTATGGCCGAGCACGTCGCCCACGCCCGCGCCGGCGAGGTTGAAGTAGGCGTGGTGGGTCAGGTTGACCACGGTGGTGCGGTCGGTGCGCGCGGCGTAGTCCAGCCGCAGGGTGCCCTGGCGGTCGAGGGTGTAGGTCACCGAGGCGTCCAGGGCGCCGGGGAAGCCCATGTCGCCGTCCGGGCTGTGCAGGGTCAGCCGGAGGCGCACGCCCCTGTCGTCCAGGTGTCCGGATGCCGCCTGCCACACATGCCGGTCGAAGCCCTCGGGGCCGCCGTGCAGCGCGTGGCCGCGGTCGTTGACCGGCACCCGGTACGGGGTGCCGTCCAGGGTGAACCGGCCGGCCGCGATCCGGTTGGCGTAGCGGCCGATCACGGCGCCGAAGAACGCGCTGTGCGCTTCGTATTCGCCGACCGACGGCAGGTTGAGGACGACGCAGTCCTCCTCGCCGCCGGGGGCCGGCACTCGCAGGCTGTGCAGGATCGCGCCGTAGGTGAGCACTTCGGCGCGGACGCCGGTGCCGGAGTCGAGCGTCCAGCGGTCCACGGGAGCGCCGCCGGACGTGACGCCGAAGGCGGAGCGGACCAGGGATGGGCGAGTCATTCGGTTCCTCGGACGACGGGCGACTGCCGCCGGGAGCAGTCGGCTGGGTGTGGGGAGGGCGGCGCTGGCCGGGGTACGGGCGCCCGGCGGGCGGGGCGCGTCCGGGGGCCGGCCGTGCCGGGCGCCCGGGGCCCGCCCGGCCCCTCGTCGACTCGCGTACGACGAGGGTGTGGCCGGGCGTGATGCGGCGCGGGGCGGGCGGCGGCGACTCCGGGTCCCGGTCGATCCGGTCCAGCAGCCGGGTGACCGCGAGCCGGGCGATCGCGGAGGTGTCGGGCGCGACCGTGGTCAGGGAGATCGCGGCGTACCGGCCCTCGTCGGTGTCGTCGAAGCCGACGACGGCGACGTCCTCGGGCACGCGCAGGCCGCGCTGGGCCAGCACGCGCATCGCGCCCAGCGCCATCTGGTCGTTGTAGGCGAACACCGCGTCCACCGGCGGGCGCCCGCCGTGGCCCGGGCCGGCCAGCAGCCGGGTCATCGCGTCCATGCCGTCCTGGCGGCCGTGCCCGTCGGTGGCCACCACCAGGGAGTTGCGCGGTTCGCCGCCGGCCGCGGCCACTTCCAGCCGCCAGCCGCGCAGCCGCAGATGGGCCTGCCGCCGGCCGCGGTCCGGGCGGGCCCCGATGAAGGCCACCCGGCGGCGGCCCAGCGAGGTCAGGTGCCGGACCGCGGTCCGCGCGGCGGCGAAGTCGTCGATGGCGACCCGGTCGTAGGGCACGCGGAAGCCGGCCTCGCCGAGCAGCACCAGCGGCACCGTGCCGGAGCGGGCCAGCAGGTCGGCCTCGCCGAGCCCGGCCGGGCTGAGGATCAGCCCGTCGGCCGGGTACGAGCCGGTGCCCTCGCACACCATGAGCTCCCGCTCGAACGAGCCGCCGGTCTGCTCCACCAGCACCGTGCGGTCGTACCGGGCCGCGGTCGCGATCACCGCGTCGGCCAGTTCGGCGAAGTGCGGCCGGGCCAGGTCGGGGATCGCCATGGTGATCAGCCCGGTACGCCCGTGGCGCAGGTGGCGCGCCGTCTGGTTGGGCCGGTAGCCGAGTTCGGCGACCGCCCGCAGCACCCGCTCACGGGTGGCCGGGCGCAGGTGCGGGCTGCCGTTGACGACCTTGGACGCCGTCCTGAGCGAGACGCCGGCGCGCGACGCCACGTCCTTGAGGCTGGCCCCCACGGCGGCTCCTCCCTTCTGCGGCGCGGGCCCGGACGGCGGTCATTCGAGTTGCTGGGTGCGGCTGAGCAGGGTCTGCAGCAGCACCACGGCGGCGAGGAAGCCGCCGTTGACGGTGTCGGTGAAGGCGGAGCCGTACTGCGAGAAGTAGTGGTCGATCAGGTTGTGGATCACCGCGAGCAGCAGCACGCCGCTGGCGGTGCCGCCGATCGATCCGCTGCCGCCGGTCAGCAGGGTGCCGCCGATGACGACGGAGGCGATGGCGGTGAGTTCGTAGCCGACGCCGATGGTGGTCACGCCCGAGCCGAGCCGGGCGCCGCCCAGCGCGCCGGCGGCGGCCGCCAGCGTCCCGGACAGCAGGTAGACGAGCACTTTGGCGCGGACGACGGGCAGGCCGAGGAGGGTGGCCGCGTGCTCGTTGCCGCCCATCGCGGTCAGGGTGTGACCGAAGCCGGTACGGGTGAGCAGCACCGCGCCGAGCACGAAGAACGCGGCGGTGATCAGCACCGGGGTCCACACACCCGAGCCGAAGTTGCGGAACGCCGAGTGGGCCGGCACCAGATAGGTGGTGGCGCCCTCGTTGGTGACGGCCTGGAGCAGTCCGCGCAGGCCCAGCAGGCCGACGAGGGTGACGATGAACGGTGCCATCCCGGCCTTGGCGACCAGCAAACCCTGCACGGTTCCCCAGGCGGCGCCGACGGCGAGCGGCAGCAGCACGGCGAGCCATGTGCCGTGCGTCGAACCGTAGGCGCCGAGCACCCCGCCGAGCGCGTACATCGAGCCCACCGACAGGTCGATGCCGCCGGTGATGATGACGAAGGTCATGCCGAGCGCGAGCAGCCAGACGAAGGCGTTGTTGCCCAGGATGCTGCTGATGTTGGACCAGGTGGGGAAGGTCGAGGAGGTGGCCGAGGCGATGGCGCACACCAGGACCAGCACGGCCAGCGCGCCGCGGCGCTGCAACTGGGAGGCGATCCGCTCGCCGAGGGTGGCGCGCGGGGCACGGGTCTTCGCGGTCGCCGGCGGCGGCAGCACGGTGGAGGTCATCGGGTACCACGCTCCTGGGAGGCGTAGACGGCGAAGCAGATGATGGCCGCCTCCACGATCTGGGTGTACGAGGTGTGCACGTTGTGCTGCGTCAGTACGGCGGTGATGAGCTGCATGAACAGCGCGCCCGCGACGGTGCCGAGGACGCGGACCCGGCCGCCGGTGAGCGGGGTGCCGCCGACCACCACCGCGGTGATCGCGTTCAGTTCCATGTTCAGGCCCTGGTTGGCCGGGTCGGCCTCGGCGCCGTGGCCGACGATGAGCAGCCCGGCGAGCGCCGACAGGACCCCGGAGATGACGTACACGGTGACCAGCACGCGGCGGACCGGCAGCCCGGACAGCCGGCTGGCCTGGCGGTTGTCGCCGATGGCGACGAGCTGCCGGCCGAAGGTGGTGCGCCGTACCAGAAAGCCGGTCAGCAGCGCGCAGACGGCGGCGATCCAGGCCATCTCGGGGATGCCCACGAGGCTGCGGGAGCCCAGGTCGAGGATGGCGGACTCGGTGACGGGCTTGGCGGAGTTGCCGTTGATGAGCTCGGCCAGGCCGCGCACGCCGATCATCAGGGAGAGCGTGGCGACGATGGGCTGGATCCGGGCGAAGGCGACCATCGCGCCGCCGACCGCGCCGGAGGCCGCGCCCAGCAGCAGCGACACGAGCAGTGCGGGGAGCAGGCCGTAGCCGAGATAGAGCGGCACCACCGAGGCGGCGAGCGCGATCACCGCGCCGACCGACAGGTCGATGCCCTCGGTGCCGATGACCAGGGCCATGCCGAGGGCGACCAGCAGGGTGGGCGCGACCTGGTAGAGCTGGACGCGGATGTTGCTCATCTCGACGAAGTTGGTGTCCAGGCCGACCGCCACGGCGAACAGCACGGCGAGCGCCGCGTAGACGCCGTACTCCTGGAGCAGGCGGCGGAGCCGCGCGCGGTCGAGCGCGGGTCCGGTCCAGGTGAGGGAGGTCATGCGTGGTTCTCCTTCACGGGCGCGGCGGCCGGGTCCTGCGCGGGGGCCTGCGGCGTCCCGGCGGGGTCGTCGGGTGAGTCGGGTGTGCCGGGGGCGGCGGACGTGCTGGCGGCGCTGTCCGAAGCGGTCTCCGACGCGGCGTCCGGGTCGGCGTCCGGGTCAGGAGCGGGCGCGTCGGGCGAGACGGCCGGCGCGGTGGCGAAGGCGTCGAGCAGACCCTCCTCGCTGACGTCCTGTCCGACGAGATCGCCCACCACATGGCCGTCCTTCAGGACGACCACCCGGTCCGAGCCCTCGATCAGCTCCTCCAGGTCCGAGGAGATGAGCAGCACGCCGAGCCCGTCGCGGGCGAGTTCGTCGATGATCGCCTGCACCTCGGCCTTGGCGCCGACGTCGATGCCGCGGGTCGGCTCGTCGAGCAGCAGCACCTTGGGGTTCAGGCACATCCAGCGGGCCAGCAGCACCTTCTGCTGGTTGCCGCCGGACAGGTCGCTGACCTTCTGGTCCGGCCCGGACGCCTTGATCCGCAGCCGCTCCATGAAGAAGCGGACCACCTCGTCCTGCTTGGCCCGGTTGACCAGGCCGGCCCGGGACAGGCGGGGCAGCGCGGCGAGTGAGATGTTCTCGCGCACCGACAGGTTGGGGATGATGCCCTCGGCCTTGCGGTCCTCGGCCAGCATGACCACCCCGGCCCGGATCGAGGCGGCGGGGCTGCGGCGGCGCATCGGCCGGCCCTCGATCTCGACGCTGCCGGACTCGGTGCCGAGCGCCCCCACGATCGCCTTGGCGGTCTCGCTGCGGCCGGCCCCGAGCAGGCCGCCGAGGCCGACGACCTCGCCGGCGTGGATGTCGAGCGACACGTCGCGGATGCGGTGACGTACGGTCAGGTTCTGCGCCGACAGCACCGGCCGCTCGGTGCGCCGCTCGTGCCCGCCTGCGTCGAAGGCGGTGGTGCCCTTGTCGCGGACGGTGGACATCTCCCGGCCGAGCATCAGGGAGATCAGCCGCAGCCGCTCCAGGTCGGCGATGTCCCCGGTGTGCACGACGGCGCCGTCGCGCATCACGGTGACGCGGTCGCAGATCGCGTACAGCTCGTCGAGCCGGTGGCTGACGTAGACGACCGCGATGCCCTGCTCCTTCAGCCGGCGGATCACCGAGAAGAGGGTCTCGACCTCGCGCGGCTCCAGGGACGAGGTGGGCTCGTCCATGATGACCACGCGGGCGTCGACCTGGACCGCGCGGGCGAGCGCGACCATCTGCTGCGCGCCCAGGCCCAGGGTGCGCAGCGGCCGCGTGACGTCGACGTCGACGCCGTAGCGGCCGAGGGTCTGCGTGGCCTGGCGGTTCATCCGGCCCACGTCGACCAGGCCGAACCGCCGCGGCTCACGGCCGAGGTACAGGTTGCGGGCCACCGACATCAGCGGGACCAGGTTGACTTCCTGGTAGATGGTGGAGATCCCGGCCGCCTGGGCCTCCAGGGGGTTGCGGAAGTCGCGGTCGCGGCCGTCCAGGCGGACCGTGCCCCGGTCGGGGCGGTAGACCCCGGTCATCACCTTGATCAGGGTGGACTTGCCCGCGCCGTTCTCGCCGATCAGCGCGTGCACCTCGGCGGGCCGCAGCGCGAAGCCGACGTCGCGCAGCGCGTGCACGCCCGCGAAGCTCTTGTGCACCCCCGAGACCTCCAGCACGGAGTCACTGCGGGGGTCGAGGTCCTGCTGGACCACGTCTGCCTCCTCGTACGGGGCTGCCGGCAGGCAGCCCGGGGCCGGCCCCGGACCGGAGGGACGGGTGGGGACCCTCCGGCCCGGCCGCATCAGCCGGCGCGACGGTCAGTACACGAGACCCTGCGACAGGGCCTGCTTGGCGTTGTCCGTGGTGAAGTGACCGTCCTTGATGATCACCTTGTCCTGCACGCCGGAGGTGCCGTAGAAGTTCTGCAGCGACTGGAAGGCGAGCGGGCCGAACCGCGGGTTGGTCTCGATGTCGGCGACGGCCAAGCCGGAGGCGACGTTCTGGACCATCTGCTGGATGCCGTCGATGGACACGATCTTGACGTCCTTGCCCGGCGTCTTGCCGGCCGAGCGGATCGCCTGGATCGCGCCGAGCGCCATCTCGTCGTTCTCGGCGTAGACCGCGTTGATGTCGGAGTGCGCCTGGAGCAACTGCTCCATCACCTTCTGGCCGTCGGTCTGGGCGAAGTTACCGGTCTGCGAGGCGACGATCTTGATGTTCGGATACTTCGCCTTGACCTGGTCCTGGAAGCCCTTGGTCCGGTCGGTGGTGACGTTGTTGCCGGGCGTGCCGGTGAGGATCGCGACGTGCGCGTTGCCGCCGGTGGCGGTGTTGAGGTCGTCGGCGGCGATCTGGGCCTGGCCGTAGAAGTTCGAGCCGATGAAGGCGATGAAGTCGGTGCAGGCGGTGCCGGTGACCGTGCGGTCGATGGTGAGCACCGGGATCTTCTTGGCCTTGGCCTGGGCCAGGGCCGGTCCGAGGCCGTCGGAGTTCTCCGGAGCCACGACGAGGACCTTGGCGCCCTGCGCGATCATGTCCTGGATCTGCGAGTTCTGGGCGTTGACGTCGGCGTTGGCGTTGCGCTCGATGAGCTTGACGCCCAGTCGCTTGGCCTCGTTCTCGATGCTCTTGGTCTCGGTGGCGCGGAAGGGGTTGCTGGTCGACTCGGACTGGGAGAAGCCGACGACGGTCTTCCCGTCGGTGATGTCCAGCTTGGCGACCCCACCGCCGTACTTCTGGTACGTGCAGCCCGCGGCGGCGGCGCTGTCGGTGGGCGTGGCCACCTGCTGGGCCGCGGCGGTGTTGTCCGCGGCGCTGCTGGACGGCGACGAACTCGACGAGTCGTTCCCGGAGTTGGTGCAGGCGGCGGCGGTGAGGCACAAGCCGGCCGTGATCATCGCGGCTGCTACGGCCTTGGCGCGTGGGATGGCGATCATGCGCCGATCACATCCTCGGAGGCGGTGAAGGGAGGGACGGTTGAGGGTGCGGGGAGCAGTCGCTGAACTCCCGCTCTTTCCAACGTTGTAGAGACCCTGAGCCCAGCGTCCTCACACTGTCAAGCGTCCGTGCAAGGATTTCTGTCCGGGACCCGGAAATCGGCTCCGTGGCGCATCGGCTGGGCAACGCGCGGGGGCGGAACGGAAAGTCACAGGTGAATGCCGCTTCCATCCGGCCGTCCAGGGCGCTTTGACGTACCTTCGGAAGCGACAAACCGGAAAGTACGCGCCGTGGGGGTGGACAACCCGCCGCGGAGCGTGCTGTCATGCCGGTGCTTTCCAACGTTATTACTTGAAGGCACGCGAGAGCCGCCGCGGCGTCCGTCGGGAGCCGCGCTCGACGCCTTCCTCCCACCGATCGCGAGCCCCCGGGCCCCGCGCGGCCGCCTCGTCGCGTCCGGCCCCCTCACCGCCACCGCCCGGGCAAGCACCCAGAGCCGTCCCCGCGACGGCACCCGCCGGCCCACGGGCCGGCCGGCCATGTACGTCGCAGGTTCGTTCCAGGAGGAATCCGCATGTCCGAAACCGTCAACTCGCCCGCCGCTCCCGGTGACGGCGGTGAGCCCCGAAGCGCAGCCCCGGGCGTGAGCCGCCGAGGACTGCTCGCCAGATCCGGTGCGGTGGGCCTGGGCGCGGCCGGGGTGGCGCTGCTGCCCGGCGTGGTCACCGGCGCGCAGGCCGAGCCGTCGACGGCGGCGGGGTCGGCCCCCGCCACGTCCGCGTCCGGCAGCCCCGCCCTCCCGGCCTTCGACCCGCTGCGGCCGCCGGCCGTCCCGCTCGCGGTCCGCTCCCCGTACCTGAGCACCTGGATGACGGCCGACGTGCCGGCCGGGCACTGGCCGAGCTTCTGGACCGGCCGCGTCACCGCCATGACCGGCATCGCCGTCATCGACGGCCAGAACTACCTGTTCCTCGGCGCCCCGGGCGTGCCGAACCACCCGCTGTCGCGCGGGCTGGTGCAGCGGTCGCTCACACTGACCGCGACGCGTTCGCGGTTCGAACTGGAGGGCGGCGGGGTGCGGCTGACCCTGACGTTCCTGTCCCCGGTCGAGCCGGGCGACCTGCGCCGCCAGTCGATGCCGCTGTCGTACCTCTTCGCCGAGGTGCGCTCGCTCGACGGCAAGGCGCACGACGTCGCCCTGTACTTCGACATCTCGGGCGAGTGGGCGCACGGCAACTCCGGCACGAAGATCCAGTGGGCGCAGGAGCAGGTGCCGGCCTCCGGCGCGGGCCCCAGCCTGACATCGTTGTCCTTCACTCCGGCCAGCCCGCAGGTGCTCAGCGAGAACGGCGACACCGCCTCCTGGGGCACGGTGGTGTGGAGCGCCGCCAACCAGGACGGGCTGACCTGGCAGATCGGCGCTGACACCGACGTGCGTCCCGCGGCACTGTCGAACGGCAAGCTCGGCAACACCGTCGACACCGCGCAGCCGCGGGCGATCAACGACCGCTGGCCGGTGTTCGCCTTCCACTTCGACCTGGGCAGCGTGCGCAACGCACCGCGCACCGCGGCACTGTCGGTCGGCCACGTCCGCGAGCCCGCGGTGAGCTACCTGGGCGCGCAGCTCCCGCCGCTGTGGAAGTCGTACTGGTCCTCCTGGCAGGACATGGTGGGGTACTTCCACGCCGACGCGGACGGTGCGCGGTCCCGCACGGACTCCCTCGACCGCCGCATCCAGCGCGACGCCACGGCGGCCGGCGGTGCCAAGTACGCGGCGCTGTGCGCCCTGTCGCTGCGGCAGGCGTACGGCGCCACGGAACTCGTCAGCCGCAACGGGAAGCCGTGGGCGTTCCTGAAGGAGATCTCCTCCGACGGCAACGTCTCCTCGGTGGACGTCACCTACCCGACGATCCCGGTCTTCCTCTACACCGACCCCGAGTACCTGCGGCTGCTGCTCGAACCGCTGCTGGACTACCCCGAGAACGGCGGCTGGCCCAAGGAGTTCGCCGAGCACGACCTGGGTTCCAGCTACCCCAACGCCAGCGGCCACAACGACGGCAACGAGGAAGACATGCCGGTCGAGGAGTCGGCCAACATGCTCCTGATGACCGCGGCCTACCTCGCCCGGACCGACGCGGCGACGGCGAAGGCGTTCGCCACCGACCACTACGCGATCCTGCGGCAGTGGAGCGACTACCTGGTGGCCAACGCGCTCGACCCGGGCTACCAGAACCAGACGGACGACTTCACCGGGTTCATCGCGCACAGCGCCAACCTGGCGCTCAAGGGCATCCTCGCGATCGGCGCGATGGCCCAGGTCGCGACCGCCGTGGGCAACGCGGCCGACGCCACCCGCTACCGCGCCACCGCCAAGGACTACATCGGCCAGTGGGTGGCCAAGGCGCAGGACACCACGCCGGACCACCTCAAGCTCGCCTACGACCAGCCGGGCACATGGAGCCTGAAGTACAACGGCTACCCGGACGCACTGCTCGGGCTCGGCCTCGTGCCCGCCGAGGTGGCGCAGGAGGAGGCCGACTGGTACCTGACGCAGGTCAACCAGTACGGCATACCGCTCGACCCGCGCCACTCGTACACCAAGGGCGACTGGGAGATGTGGACCGCGGCGTGGCTGCGCGGGCACGCGGTCAGCCAGGTGCTGATCGACACGCTGTACGACTTCGCGACGGCGACGCCGACCCGGGTGCCGTTCTCCGACTGGTACGACACGGTGTCGGGCACCCAGAGCGGTTTCCAGGCCCGTCCCGTGGTGGGCGGCATCTTCGCGCTGCTGAGCCTCGGCAAGTAGCGGCCGGGTTCCGCGGGCACGCCACGGAGCCCGCCCGTCTCCGGGAAGGAGGCGGGCGGGCTCCGTCCGGCCGTCAGGCGCCCGGCGCGGCGGTGGACTCGCGGGCGACCAGGGTGTAGCCGGGCTGGATCCGCTCGGCTTCGACCTGCCGGTCACCGGTCAGCCGGGCCACCACCCGCTCCACCGCCAGGCGGGCGATCGCCTGCTTGTCCGGTGCCACCGTGGTCAGGGCGACGGTGGAGAACCGGCCCTCCTCCACATCGTCGAAGCCGACCACGGACACGTCCTGCGGCACCCGCACCCCGCGCTCCACCAGCGCCCGCATCGCGCCGAGCGCCATCAGGTCGTTGTACGCGAACACCGCGTCGGGGCGCTCGCCGCGGTCCAGCAGCGCGTTCATCGCCGCGGCCCCGTCCCAGCGCCCGTACCCGTCGGTCGCCGCCACCAAGGACTCGTCGCAGGGCAGGCCGGCCGCGGTCAGCTCCTCGCGCCAGCCGCGCAGCCGCAGGTGGGCCGGGCGCCGGGCCATCTCGCGGCGGGCCCCGATGAAGGCGATCCGCCGCCGGCCGAGGCCGCTGAGGTGCCGTACCGCGGTACGTGCCGCCGCCACGTTGTCGATGGCGATCTGGTCGTAGGGCGCCTCGTACTCCCGCTCGCCCAGCAGCACCAGCGGCGCGTCGTCGCGACGGCCGAGCAGATCGGAGGTCTCCAGCTCGATCGGGCTCAGGATCAGCCCGTCGATGACGTGCGCCCGGAAGCCCTGGGTGACCAGGACCTCGCGTTCGCGCTGGCCCGCGGTGTGGTCGAGGAGCACCGTGTAGTCGTGGCGTGCCGCCGCGTCGATCACCGCGCCGGCGAGTTCGGCGAAGTACGGGTTTCCCAGTTCGGGCACGGCCAGCGCGATGATCCCGGTCCGACCCTTGCGCAGATGACGCGCCGTCAGATTCGGCCGGTAGCCCAGCTCGTCGATCGCCCGCTGGACGCGTTCGCGCATCCCCGGTGTGACGTGCGGATAGTTGTTGACCACGTTCGACACGGTCTTGACGGACACGCCGGCCAGTTGCGCGACGTCTTTGAGGCTGGCGCCCATGGAGTTCCTTCCCTCGGCATCCGGACGTGGGACACGGCGGTCCCGGGCCGCGGTGCCCCACGTCCGGAGTCCAGGGTCCGGCCAAGGAACCGGCGACCGCGCTCCGCCGCCCTGTCGACCGGAGCCCCGGGCGTGCGGACGGAGGCACCATCCGCACGCCCGAGCATGTTTTACAACGTTATACAGACACATCCGACCACCGCAAGTATCCGGCAGCGCCTTCTGCGTGGCTGCCGGCGCGGACACGACCAGCAGCGGTCTGGAAGCTTCGCCGAATGCGCCGCGCGGGGCATCCGGCACTTCCCGCTGTGGCAGCACGCTGGAGTGCGGCTGTTTATAACGTTGAATGATCGCGGGTACGAGGGGTGGTGGGTGGTGGAGGGGTCCATGGGGTGACCGCGGGCCGGTCAGTGTCCGTTCGCGGAGGGAAGCGCGGCGGTCGTGGTGAGGCCATAGGCCAGGTGGGGCACGGCGTCGGAGAGCCAGTCCTTGGCGGACCAGGTGCGGGGGTCGGAGATGCCGAGGGCCACCATGGGCAGGTCGGCGACGGCCATGGCCAGCGCGCCGGCCAGCGGGGCCTCCGCCCACCAGGGCAGCCGCGAACCGGTCGCCCGCAGGGCCCCCACGGCCGCGCCCACGCCCGTACCCACCGCGATGCCGACGAGCGGGCCGAGCCCGGCCAGCCGGTTCTCGCGCTTCGTCCCGTCGCCCGGAATCCGCACGCCCGCCTTCTCGGCGAAGGTGTCCACGACCTGCTCGGGAGTGCTGCTGGAGGGCCTGGCCCGCACGGCCATGTCGACGTACGCGGCGCTGTTCAGCGCGGTCGTCCCGGCTGTCCCGGCCAGGGCGCCGCGGGCCATCAGGCTGAGTACTTTGCTCATGGCCCGCGGGTGCCCGGACACGCCGGACGGAAAACCCGGACAACGTGGCCCCGCTCCCGGGCGCCCGGAGGTCCCGGGCCGGCCGTGCGGAGGCCGGCCCGGGACCTGCGGAGGCGGTTCAGCAGTAGCCGCTGTGCAGGTAGTCGCGGTTTCCGGGGGTGCCGAGGTCGAGCGGGATGTCGACGTGGCTCGGCAGGGCGTCGAAGGTGGTGTTGGTGAGGATGAACTCCTGGCCGGTGTAGCGCTGTTGGACGGTCTGCCAGTCGGCGGGCGCGCACACGAACGGGTTGGCGTAGGTGTTGTAGCCCACCCCGGCGCCGGTGTTGAGGAAGCCCGCGTCCTGGCACTGGTAGAGCACGGCGCGCAGGGCGGCCGCGTTCCGGGGGCCCTTGTACCCCGTGGTGAAGTTCTGGAAGCAGGTCTTCGACTGGCCGGTGGAGTACGGGGAGGGTCCGGCGGCGGCGAGCGCGTCGAGGAAGTCGCGATTGCAGCCGATGGCGGCCGTCGGATCGCTGCCCTGGAGCAGCGCGGTCCGGTCGCAGCCGGTCACCGTCTGGAAGGCGCCGACGACGTCCTGGTTCGGGCCGATCCCGGCGTAGATCCGGGCGAGTTGCTGCTCGGCGGCCGGCGGGAAGGCCGCCGTGCCGTACTGCGCGGCCAGCACCTGCTGCCAGGTCCCGAAGGTCGGCACCTGGGCCCGGACGCCGGCCGGGAGGGTGTAGACCTGCAGGTCCATCGGGTAGTTCCAGGTGTCCAGGCCCGGGAAGCCGACGAACGACAGGATGCCGATGCCGACCTTGTCGGGCCGGTTGCCGTAGAGGTTGCGCAGCTTCAGGTAACTCTCCAGGTTGCCGCCGGAGTTCGCCCACGCGAACCAGAAGCCCGCCGGATACAGCGAGCTGTCGCCGCGGGAGAAGGCGGTGACGTACAACGACGGGGAGACGCACCGTACTTGCCGTGCGTCCCAGGCGGCCTTGTACTCGGCCGGCGTGGAAATGCAGTCCTGCCGGGCCGGCGCTGCCGCCGCCGCGCGGGACTGCGGGAGCGCGGTGGTCGCCGTCGCAAGGACCAGGGCGCAGGTGGCGAGGATCGTGAACAGCCACCTGCCCCGGCCGGATCGCGGATGCTGTGGGCGCACGTCGCTCCCTGTGGCTCGACGGAGGGGTTCCCGCACCAGCGGGCCCCGGGAATGGGTTGACCTCACGCGAGCAGTCTTGACGACCGCGCGACAAGGAGGTCGGCCCATTGCTCCACTTGCCGGTCGGCCGTCCGGGTGATGGCAGGATACTTGCGACAGATGCCGTCGACGCCATGGCACGGACGCCGGTCAGGCATTCGGGGCCGGCCCGGGCCCCGGTCGCGGGAAGGACGGAGAAGTACCGATGGCGCGCACGAACCACCACGTCGCCGTGCTCGTGCTGGAAGGGGCGAAGCCGCTCGACGTAGGGATCCCGGCGCAGGTGTTCTCCCGCCGGCCGAGCATGCCGTACGAGGTGCGGGTGTGCGGGGCCGCGCCGGGGCTGGTGACCGGCGGCGACGGGCTGTCGTACCACGTGGCCGAGGGGCTGGACGCCCTCGCGCACGCCGACACGGTCTTCGTGCCCGGCTACCGGGAACCGGCGACCACCGAACCCCCGGCCGCGGTCGTCGGCGCCCTCATGGCGGCGCACGAGCGCGGGGCGCGGCTCGCGGCCATCTCGACCGGGGCGTTCGCGCTGGCGGCGACGGGTCTGCTCGACGGCAGGCGGGCGACCACGCACTGGCACTACACGAAGGCGCTCGCCGAGAAACATCCACTCGTACGGGTGGACGAGAACGTCCTGTTCGTGGACGCCGGCAATGTTCTCACCTCGGCGGGCGCGGCATCCGGCATCGACCTGTGCCTGCATTTGGTACGGCGTGACCACGGCGTCGGGCTGTCCAACCACGTGGCCAGACGCCTGGTGGCGGCGCCCTACCGCAGCGGCGGGCAGGCCCAGTACGTGCCGCGCAGCGTGCCCGAACCGCTGGGCGACCTGTTCGCGAGCACGCGCGAATGGGCACTGGAACACCTCGCCGAGCCGCTGACCCTCGAAGAACTCGCCCGCAACGCGCGGGTGTCGGCGCGTACGTTCTCCCGGCGGTTCGTGGAGGACACCGGCTACACGCCCATGCAGTGGGTGCTGCGGGCCCGCGTCGACCTGGCCCGTGAGCTGCTGGAACGCACCAGTCTGGGCGTGGAGCAGATCGCCGTGCGGGTCGGGCTCGGCACCGGCGCGAACCTGCGGCTGCACTTCCACCGCATCCTCGGCACCTCCCCCACGGAGTACCGGCACACCTTCTCGGCCTGAACCGTCCGCCTCGAGCAGCCCTGCGGCCCTGAACACGAGGAGTCCGTCCGGAGAATGACGGGAGGCGCCGGTCCGACGGGCAACCGACGAGAACCCGCCTGGCGAGATCCTTGCGGACCGTGGCGAAAGGTCTGGCGCGATACTTGCGCATGCTGTCGTTCAGGCCAATGCCGCCCCGGCCACCGGCCGCCGACGATGGGGAGCGGATACGAAAGGACTTCCCATGACCCGCATTGCCGTCAACGGATTCGGCCGCATCGGACGCAACACCCTCCGCGCCCTGCTCGAGCGCGGCAGCGACCTCGAAGTGGTCGCCGTCAACGACCTGACCGCCCCCGAAATGCTCGCGCACCTGCTCAAGTACGACAGCGCGCTCGGCCCCCTGGGGCGCTCCGTCGAGGTCGACGGAACCGACCTCCTGGTCGACGGCCGCCGCATCAAGGTGCTCGCCGAACGCGACCCCGCCGCCCTGCCGTGGGCCGAGCTCGGCGTCGACATCGTGCTGGAGTCCACCGGCCGCTTCACCGCGGCGAAGGCCGCCCGCGCGCACATCGACGCCGGAGCCAAGCGCGTGCTGGTCAGCGCCCCCTCCGACGGCGCCGACGTCACGCTCGCCTACGGGGTGAACACCGAGGTCTACGACCCCGCCGCGCACGTGATCGTCTCGAACGCCTCGTGCACCACGAACGCGCTGGCGCCGCTGGCCTCCGTGCTGGACGACCTGGCCGGCATCGAGCACGGCTTCATGACCACGGTGCATGCCTACACCCAGGAGCAGAACCTGCAGGACGGCCCGCACCGCGACATGCGCCGTGCCCGCGCCGCCGGCGTGAACATCGTGCCCACCACCACCGGTGCCGCCAAGGCCATCGGCAAGGTCCTGCCGAACCTCGACGGCAAGCTGTCGGGCGACTCGATCCGCGTACCGGTCCCGGTGGGCTCGATCGTGGAGCTCAACACCGCGGTCACGCGCGAGGTCACCCGCGACGAGGTGATCGAGGCCTATCGGGCCGCCGCCGACGGCCCGCTCAAGGGCATCCTGGTGTACGCCGACGAGCCGCTCGTCTCCAGCGACATCACCGGCCGGCCGGCCTCCGCGATCTTCGACTCGGCGCTCACCCGCGTCGACGGCAGGCACGTCAAGGTGGTGGCCTGGTACGACAACGAGTGGGGCTTCTCCAACCGCGTCGTCGACACCCTCGAGCTGCTGGCCCGCGGCTGACGGACCCCCCGCCGAAAACCGGCGCCCGAGGAACCCGCACCCGGCCGCCCCTCCCCCGACCACCGCAAGGTCACATGCGCACGTACGTCTCGATGTCCTGCTGGAACTCGGCGAGCGCACGGTCGGTGAGGGCGGGCCGGGTGTCGGCGATGGCGGCCAGGTAGTCGTCGGTGCCGGCCGGGATGCCGCGGCGGGCGGTGACCTCGCGTTCGAAGGCGGCCTGGGCGCCCTTGCGGGCGGCGAACTCGATGTCGGCGGGAGTGAACATCTCGCTGGCCGTGACCAGTCGGGGCAGGTCGACGTCGTCGACGGCCGGTCCGAGGTAACGCCGCCAGATCGCGGCGCGGGCGACCGGGTCGGGCGGGCCGACCGGGATGACGTAGTCGAAGCGGCCGGGGCGCAGGAAGGCCGGGTCCAGGGAGCGTACGGAGTTGGTCGCGCAGATCATCAGCCGGTCGTCGTGGTCGCGGAAGCCCGGAATGAGCTTGAGCAGTTCGTTGGTGACGCCGTGCGCGGGGTCGGCGGCCAGGCCGGAGCGCACCCCGGCGATCTCCTCGACCTCGTCGATGAACAGCACCACGCTCTCCAGCCCGGCCAGTTCGCCGAAGGTGTCGCGCAGTGAGGCGGCCAGGCCGCCGTCGCCGGACGAGGCCAGGCGGGAGGGGAAGAGCTCCACGAACGGCCAGTCGAGCCGGGAGGCGACGGCCTTGGCGAAGCTGGTCTTGCCGGTGCCGGGCGGCCCGAACAGGATGACGGCCTTCGGCGGCCGCACCCCGTACCGCTCGGCCAGCGCGGGTTCGGACAGCGGCAGCACGACCCGCCGTTCTACGGCGTCCTTCTCCCGCTCCATCCCGGCCAGCGCCTCCCACAGGCCGGGCGGCTCGACCCGGCCGCCGAGTTCGGCCAGCAGGCCCGCGTCGGCGGCGCCGAGGTGTTCCACCTTCTCGTAGAGGAGCAGCCCGGCCCGCCTGCGGTAGCCGGAGTTCTCCAGGGCGGCGGTCCCGGTGGCGCCGGGGGTGAGGATCGCGCCGATCCGGCGCACCCCCTGGTTGCGCAGCCGCCGTTCCAGCTCCGTGATCAGTGAGCTGCCGATGCCGCGGTTGCGCCACATCGGACCGAGCGCCACCAGCGTGATCCAGGCCCGTTCGCCCTGCGTACGGGCCATCGCCATGCCCACCAGGTCCGCGCCGACCACCGCGACCACGGCGGGCTCGCCGGCCCGGGCCCCGGCCATCACCTCGGAGACCGGGAAGACCGAGCTGCCGTCGTCCACCTGCCGGTCCTGGTCCCAGAGTTGTATGGCGCGGTCCAGGTCGTCGTCGTGGAAGTCCCGCAGTCGCCATGTGGGCATGATCAGCACCTGCCCTCCATTGTTCCCGAGGCGGGGCCGTACGGCGACCCGGGCGTGCAGCGACGCGGAACGGCGTACGGCGGGCAGGACGCCCGCTCAGCGGTACGTGCCGCCGTCCCGGCCGCTCGCGTCCGACATCATCGGCGGGGGTGGTGGTGTGGGTGGGGGGACGGTGAGGCTGCCGTGGCGTTCCATGCGCTGCCGGCGCAGGCGGGTGCCGGCCAGGGCGGTCACCACGGACTGGATGACGACGAGGTACATCAACTGCCGGTAGACGAATTGCTGGAGTGGCAGTGTCCACAGGGGGCGTGGGCTTTCCTTGCCGAGCCGGAAGGCGTACAGGCCCATCCCGACCTGCACGGACGGGGACGTCATGGCAGTGGTGGTTCTCCGCGGCAGGGCGCCAGGTGGCTCGTCAGTGGCCGTGGGCGGTGTGGGTGGGACTGGGGACAGGGTGACTCGCGGTGCTCTTGCCGTGCGTGACCGTCGGCGAGGCAGTGGAAGTGCCGGTGGCCACGGGAGCACTGGCGGCAGTGGTGGACGGTGCCGCGCTGGGACTCACCGTGCCGGCGGTCGGGCTGGGCGCCGGACCGTGACCGGCCGCCTTGCCACGGGGTGGACCGGCCACCGGCACGGTCCCGCCGGTGGGTGCACCTGCCTGCGTCCCACGAGTCGGCGGCGTCTGCCGGACGGTGGTGGCGCCTGCGTGCGGATCCTTCGTCACGGCCCCCGGCCGCGGGGCATGGTGGTGACCGCCCGGCCCGGGCGCCTGGGGCAGCGGCAGGTAGGGCGAGGAAACGGTCGGTCCGCCGAGCGCCGAACTCACCAGCAGCGCGACATAGGCCGCGGCCGGGAGCACCAGGATCCGGCCGACGCGGCGCACGCGCCGCTGCCGCCGCCCGGAGGCGTCGACGAAGACGGGTCGGGTGGCCGCATGACTGCCCCCGGCGGGCCGAACGGGCGGGCCGGGAGGAGCGTCGGTGCGGGGGGAGGGCTGCACGGCTGGGCACCATACAGGCCCGGTCCGGTCTTGGCGACGCGGCCCATATTCCCGACATGTACCGACTGCGCGCCTCATGGGTGGGCGCACCGAGGCGCCAGTAACGTTTCCGTACGCCTGTGCGCTTCCCTGTATCGAACCGTGTCCCCGCACGGTGGAGCAACCCGTGGAGTGGTTGCAGCGGCCGGGCGCGCGGTGGTCCTTTTCACCGGTACCCCCTCGGTGCCCGCGCGTCCGGCCGAGCCGCGGCAGCCACGGGGCTGCCGCGGCTCACGGGTCAGAAGGCGCCGATGCCGTTCGGCGTGCCGAGACCGGTCGGGCCGTCCCAGCCGGTGCGCGCGTTGCACCACTGGCTGGTGGTGCAGGAGCCGTTGCTGCCGGAGGTCACGTCGTTCAGGGACGACGCGTGGGTGTAGGGGTAGTTGTTGTCGATGGACGCGGTGTTGCCGGCCAGCCCGTACACCGAGGCGATGATCGGGGAGGCGACGCTGGTGCCGCCGAAGACCAGCCAGCCGGACAGGCCCTGGTAGGCGGTGCTGTCGTAGACGGCCACACCGGTGGACGGGTTGGCCACGGCGGAGACGTCGGCCTCGGCCCGCTTGGCGCAACCGGTGCTGAAGGACGCGGCGCCGCTGAGCGCGGTGTTGTAGGCGGAGCAGCCGCTGCCCGCACCGCTCCAGGCGGTCTCGCTCCAGCCACGGCTGTTGGACGCGGTGGACAGCGAGGTGCCGCCGACCGCGGTGACGTAGTGCGAGGAGGCCGGGTAGCCGGCGCCGTAGCCGCTGTCACCGGAGCTCGCGGTCACCGCGATGCCCGGGTGGTTGTAGTACGAGCCGTAGGTCGCATCCGAGGCGTCCGAGCCGCCGTAGCTGTTGCTGATGGCCACCACGCCCGGGGTCGCTGCGGCGGTGTTCACCGCCGCGCCGAGGTTGGCGAAGGACGAGGAACTCGCCTCGACCAGCAGGATGTGGCAGTTCGGGCAGATCGCCGAGACCATGTCGACGTCCAGGGAGATCTCCTGCGCCCAGCCCCCGTTGGCCCGCGGGTACTTGGTGCCGCCGGTCTGGTCGACCTTCTTGAAGCAGCCGTTGGCCGTGGTGCAGGCCGGCAGCCCGAACTGGGCACGGTAGACGCCGAGGTCGGCCTCGGCGGTGGGGTCGTCGTACGCGTCGACAATGGCGACGGTACGGCCAGAACCGGCAGTGGCCGACGGCAGGTTGTACGCCGACTGCAGGCTGCTCGGGCCGAAGCCGGAGGGGGTGGCGTGCGGTGCCACCGAGGCGGGCGCGACCAGGTCGGTGCGGACCAGTGCCTCGCAGGCCGCGAAGCCCGCCTTGGGAGTGGCACACGAATGCGCGGGGGCTTTGCCGGCCGGCTGTGCGGCGGCGTGCGAGGCTGTTGCCGAGCCGAGGACCGCAAGCGGGATCGCCGCCAGAACCGCGGTCACCGTGCTTAACAGCCGTGCGCGCAGGAGCATATGACTCTCCTCGGGTAGTGGAGTCTGCGACGGCGCCAGAGTGAAGGAAAAGCGAACGGTTGGAAAGCCATGGGATGTTAAAGCTCGACGTCAATCACGCTTCTGACCTGCACAGATGGTGAATCGGACAGCGATGCGGTGACATGTCCATGGAGTTGCGAAGCCAAGTAGCCATGAGCTAAAATGACAGGTTCACCTCATGTCCCAACTGGCAGGCTTGGCCGAATCGTTACCATCGCAAATCGGACGCCTGGGGCCAGAACGCGGAAAAGTGCGGGCGAACGGTCATGTACCCGACTTGACGTGCGCGGGTGCTCCCCCGGAGGCTTTGTGCCCTCCCCCCCGACTTCACACATCCATCCTCAGGTTGGTATGCCCATGCGCGTCCTACCATCGGTCGGTGCCGCGGCAGTTGCCGTGGCGGCGACCGTGGTGCTCGCCCCGGGTGCGTCTGCCCACGGCAACGCACCCGGTGACAACGGCACCATCAAGATTCACGATGCGAAAACCGGCGCGGAGCTGGTCAAGAACGAGCCGCACGTGTGCACGTTCTACCTCGACGCCTTCTTCTTCGACGGTCTGCAGAAGGCCGACTGGAAGATCGTCGACCAGCCGCCCACCGGCAAGGAGGACGTCGTCGCCTCCACCGGCGCCATCACGCTGGACGGTTCCGGCCACGGCCGGACCGACGACATGACGCTGCCCGACGGCCACTACAAGCTCCTGTGGAACTTCGACGGCGAGCACGGCAAGGCCAAGCAGAAGGTCTTCTGGGTCGACTGCGCCGCCGAGGGCGGCACGGCCTCCGGCGGCACGACGGACGGTGGCTCCACGGCCGGCACCACCGGCGGTTCCACGGACGGTGGTTCCACTACCGGCACCACCACCGGCGGGTCCGACGGCGGCACCGCGTCGGGCGGTTCGACCACCGGCACGACCAGCGGTTCGACCGGTGGCAGCACGGCCGCCGGCGGCTCGACGTCGGGCAGCACGAGCGGCGGCGACACCAGCGGCACCGATTCGACGAGTTCCCCCGTGGCCGCGTCGTCCAGCGGCAGCACGGGCGGGTCGGGCGGCAGCCTCGCCGAGACCGGCGCGTCGGTCGCCGGCGCGTCGGTGCTGGGCGTCGTCCTGCTGGCGATCGGCGCGGCAGTGATGTTCCGCCGCCGCGGCAGCCGTCAGCACTGATCCGCTGACGCACTGACCGCGCGCGTCGGCGCGTACGGCGGCGCCGGTCCCTCGCGTGAGGGACCGGCGCCGCTCGGCGTTTCCGGCAGGTGTGTCCGGCAGGTGTTCCCGGCAGGTGTGTCCGGCCTTCGTTGCCGGTGCGTCAGTTCTGCCGCAGAGCCGGCATCGGGACCGGGACGTTGAACGCGGTCGCGCCCGCGCCGACCCCGCCCTCGCAGGTGTTGGGCGGGTCGGTGGTCACCCCGCGGGTGGAGGGCTGCTCGGCGGCCCAGAACATGTAGCCCAGCAGGCCGGAGGTGCTGCCCGCGCCGGCCGGGGCCGCGGTCTGCGTCCAAGTGCTCGTCGCGTTCTGCACCGAGGACGCGAAGTCATTGCACTCCGGGCGGACCTGGGACCCCTCGGCGATGTAGAGGCTTCCGGTGAACTTCGCCGGGGCCAGCGGCGGAATGGCCGGGCTGTAGTTCGCCTTGCCGGTCAGGTGCTCCTGCCAGTTGGACTCGGCGGTACTCGCCGAGGGCTGCTTGCTGGGCACCATGGCGTTCGCGTAGTCCAGCACCGGGGCAGTGGTGGTCAGCCAGTGCGCGGTGGCGTACTGGTCCAGTCCGATCAGCCAGCGGTCCCCGGCCGCCACGTCGATGGTCAGCCGCGCGGTGGGGTCGGCACCCGTCGCGTCGTACGGGTGCGCGGCGCGGTAGGCGTCGATGAAGGCCTGCAGACCGGTGGTGTTCGGGCTGGAGCTCTCCTCGTAGTCGATCTCGATGCCGACTCCGAGGCGGGTGGCCAGGGCCGCCGCCCGCTGGCCGAGCAGGGTGGGGTTCTGGGAGAGCGCGGTGTTCCAGTCGCCGGTGTACGTGATGCCGCCGATCGAGAGCATCACCCGGATGCCGTGCGCGGTGAAGTAGTTCACCACCGACTGCGTCATCCCGACCGGGACGCCGTCGGTATTGGCCGTGTCCGTCGTGCCGTTGAGCAGGGTGAGCGGGTTGACGAAGCTGAGCACCACCAGGTTGACCGAGGGGCGGCCGTCGCCGCGGTCGATCAGCCAGTGGTTGTTGTGGTCGAAGTCGGTCATGTCACGGACCGTCGCCCAGGTGCAGGCGTCGTTGCCGCAGTGCCAGGCCCCGTACACCTGCGGCAGGGTGCCGGCGGCGGCACTCGCCGGGAGGGCGGGCGGCACGGCCGCGGCGGCGGCCACCAGGACGGCGGCGGCGCCGAGGGACCTGAGCGACCGCAGCGGCCGGAGCCACCGCCACGGCGTGCGCGCCCGCGACGACCGATCGGACCGCGGGGACTCGAGGGACTGGGTGAAGCGGGATCTTCCGGACAGCACACGCATGGACGCCTCCTGGCGTTCTTCGGGTGGCCCATCGGGACAGCCCTTCACCGTGACGCCCTTGACTGACCTCTGTCAATAATTGGTCCGGACCTGATCCACAGCGCTTCCGTCGGGCGACAGACACGTGCCCCGGGGCCGCGTCGTCGAGGACGCGGCGCCGAGGCCCGGGTCACTCCGTGGGGTAGATGTCCCCCGCGGCCATCATGCTCTCCTGCTCGCTGTCGGAGTCGAGCTGCCGGGCCCGCTGCTTCAGCCGTTCGCGCTCGTCGGGATCGGAGCTGCGTTCGGCCGCGGAGCGCAGGCCGCGGGCCTCTTCGCGGAGCGCCTCGATGTGGGCGTGGGACGGGCCGGTGTACGGGTGGGATGCGCTGCTGCCGCTCATGATCGAGCCTCGTTCCGTGTCGCGCGCCTTCCGTTTCCAGGGAACCAGGTGCCGCGCGCGACGGCCACCCCGGCGTGCCGGGTCCGGCTGCCGGAGGAGAGGATGACCATGTGCCGTTCACCCTGAGTCATCCCGCGGCCGTGCTGCCGTTCCTGCGCGGCGGGCGGCCCCGCGGTCCGCTGGTCGCCTCGGCGCTGGTCGCGGGGTCGCTTGCGCCCGACGTGCCCTTCTTCACCGAGTCGCTGGTGCACGGGACCTTCCGGTACGGCACCTTCACGCACAGCCTGGCCGGCATCCCCACCGCCGACGTGGGCATCGCCGCCGCGCTCGTCGCGGGCTGGCACTGGCTGCTGCGCGAGCCGCTGGTGGCCCTGCTCCCCGCGCGGTGGGCCGACGCCGCCGACGCCCTGACCTCCCCGTCCGGCCGCGGGCCCGGTCCGGCCGACGCGGCGTGGTTCACCGTGTCCGCGGTCCTGGGCGCCGTCACCCACGTGGGCTGGGACGCCTTCACCCACGACGGCCGCGTCGGGGTACGCCTGCTGCCGGTGCTGGCGCACACCGTGGCGGGCCGGCCGGTCTACACGTGGCTGCAGATCGGCTGCTCGGCGGCCGGGCTGGCGGTCCTCGGCTGGTATGTGCCGCACATGCTGCGGCGCGACGCAGTGTCGCCCGCGCCCGCCACCGCTCCCCCGCCGCCGTCCGGGCCGCGCATGTCCGGCCGCGCCAAGGCGGCGGTCGCGGCCCTGGTCTCAGCCGCCGCGGCGGCCGGTGCCGGCCGGCGCCTGTCCGGCTGGACCCCGGGCCCCGGCGGCCCCTTCTCCCACCTCCTCGATGCCCTCCCGTCCGCCCTCTTCGGCGCGGGTACGGGCGCGGCGGTGGGCCTGACGGCCTACGCGGCAGTGTCCCGCGGTGCGACGGTCCTGCGCCGGCGTACCCGCTAGGTGCCGCCCGGCGGAGCATTGCTGCGGTGCGTCGTGCTGCGGCTTGAGGCGCCTTTGACGGCGGCCTGAAGTCGATTGCCGGGGTTCCACTGGCGCGCAAGCATCCTCGGATGGGCGCGGATGAGGGCCGGAAGCTGGTACGGGTCGTGCAGACGTGTTCTGCCTGTCCCTCGCAGTGGGACGCGTGGACGGCAGACGGTCAGTACTTGTTTCTCCGATACCGGCATGGTCAGGGCTGCGTCGAGTGGCATCCCGGCCCTGACCCCGATTCCGACACGCCGGGCTCTTGGAACAAGGGCCTCTCGGGCCTCTTGACCGAATGGGACGACGGCACCGGAAGCGGTGTGATCAGCCTTGAGGATTTCCTCGCGGCAGCGGGCCTGGCGCTGGCGTCCGGTGCCTCGGTGAGCTGATGTCCTGCACACGGTCATGTGCGGAACCGGAGGACGAGGGCGGCCGTGGCGTCGCGGCCGCTTGGTGCGTTCGGGGGGTGCTCGCGCGGCGACCGGGTGTGGCGGCCGGGGCCGCGGGGACGGGGACCGTACGGTCGGAGGGCGCCGGGCGCCGGGTGGCAGGGCCGCGGAAGGCGTCGGGCCCGGAACAGTGATCGGGCGTACCCCGGTCGTGCTGGCTCTCAGCGAAGGTGCAGCGGATGGAAGGCGAGCCGGACCGTACCCGTACCGACCCTGACGTACGGGACGACGTGCGGCGCCATCTGCCGCGTACCGACACCGTGCTCGCAGAACCGCGGCTGGTGGCCGCCGCCGGCCGGCTGGGGCGGGGGCTGGTGAAGGCGGTGGTGGCGCAGGTGCAACAGCGGGCGCGGGCCGGGGAATTTCCTGCCGCGGAGGTGGTCGAGCGGGTGGTGGCCGCGCTGCCCGCCACCGCGTCCACGCTGCGGCCGGTGCTCAACGCGACCGGTGTGCTGCTGCACACCAACCTGGGCCGCGCGCCGCTGTCGCAGGCCGCCCTCGACGCGCTGCTCGCCGCGGGCGGCACCACGGACGTCGAGCTCGACCTGGCCACCGGGCTGCGGTCCCGGCGGGGCCGGCCGGCCTTCGAGGCGCTGCTCGAACGGGTGCCGGCCGCGCAGGCCGCGCACGTGGTCAACAACGGCGCGGCCGCGCTGGTGCTGGCCGCGACCGTGCTGGCCCGGGGGCGGGAGATCGTGGTGGGCCGGGGCGAGCTGGTGGAGATCGGCGACGGCTTCCGGCTGCCCGACCTGCTGGTGTCGACCGGCGCCCGGCTCCGCGAGGTCGGTACGACCAATCGCACGACGCGGGCCGACTACGCCGCGGCCGTGGGGCCGGAGACCGGGTTCGTCCTCAAGGTCCACCCGTCCAACTTCCGCGTCACCGGTTTCACCAGCCAGGCCGGTGTCGCCGAGCTGGCCGGGCTGGGCGTGCCGGTGGTCGCCGACATCGGCTCCGGGCTGCTCACTCCCGAACCGGCGCTCCCGGACGAGCCGGACGCGGCCACCTGGCTGCGGGCCGGCGCCGACCTGGTGACCGCCAGCGGCGACAAACTCCTCGGCGGGCCCCAGTGCGGCCTTCTGCTGGGCCGCGCCGACCTGGTGGAGCGCCTCGCCCGCCACCCTCTCGCCCGCGCCCTGCGCGTCGACAAGTTGACTTTCGCCGCCCTGGAGGCCACCGTACGGGGCCCCGCCCCGCCGGTCCGGCTCGCCCTGCACGCCGACCCGCGCCGCCTGCGCGAACGAGCCGCACGCCTCGCCGCTGACCTGCGCGCCGACGGCCTGGACGTCCACGCCGTCGACTCCGAAGCCGTCATCGGCGGTGGCGGCGCCCCCGGCGTCACCCTCCCGAGCGCGGCCCTGTCGCTGCCCGCTTCCTGCGCGGTCCTCCTGCGCCGGGCCACTCCCGCAGTGCTGGGCCGGGTGGAGTCCGGCCGCTGCCTACTGAACCTGCGCACGGTCCCGGAGGAGTCGGACCCGACTCTTGCGGCCGCCATCCGGCAGGTGGGCGCGACGGCCGCACCCGAACCCGCACCGCCACGCACCGAAACCACCCTCGCCCCCTCCCCCACCGGCAGGTGACCCATGCGCCTCCTCGCCACCGCCGGACACGCCGACCACGGCACATCCGCCCTCGCACGAACACCGACCGGAACCGACCCGGCACCCGCGGCCGCCATCCGGCAGACATGCACGACACCCACCCCCGCACCCGAACCCCGCCAACAACCCGAACCCCCACCGCCACACCCGAGAACCGCCCCCGCCCCCACCCCCACCGGCAGGTGACCCATGCACGTCTTCGCCACCGCCGGGCATGTCGACCACGGCAAGTCGGCGCTGGTACGAGCGCTGACCGGGATGGAGCCGGACCGGTGGGCGGAGGAACGGCGGCGCGGGATGACGCTCGACCTCGGGTTCGCGTGGACCGAGGTGCCCGGTGCCGGGCAGGTGGCGTTCGTCGATGTGCCCGGGCACGAGCGGCTGGTGGGCAACATGCTGGCCGGGGTCGGGCCGGTGCCGGCCGTGGTGTTCGTGGTCGCCGCCGATCAGGGGTGGCAGGCGCAGTCGCAGGAGCACCTGGGGGTGCTGGACGCGCTCGGCGTCGGGCACGGGCTGCTCGCCGTGACGCGCGCCGACCTGGCGGACCCGGAGCCCGCGCGGAAGGAGGCGCTGGACCGGATCGCGGAGACCTCGCTGGGCGCCGTGCCGTCGGTGGCCGTGAGCGCAGTGACCGGCGCCGGCCTGGCCGAGCTGCGGACCGAACTGGCCCGGACCGCCGGTGCGCTGCCCGCGCCCGATCCCGGCGCGGACGTACGGCTGTGGGTGGACCGCGTGTTCACCGTGCGCGGCCGGGGCACGGTCGTCACCGGCACCCTCGGCGCGGGCACCCTCCGGGTGGGCGACCACCTCGAATCCGCCCGCGGCGGGCGGACGTTGCGGGTGCGCGGCCTGGAGGCACTCAAGGAGCCCCGCTCACAGGTGGGCGCGGTGGCCAGGGTGGCCGTCAACGTGCACGGCCCCGGAGCCGACGCCCTGCGCCGCGGGGACGCGCTGCTCGCCCCGGGGCGCTGGCTCACCGCCGACACCGTGGACGTACGGCTGACCGGCGACCCGGCCCGTGACCTGCCGCGGCACCTCACTCTGCACGCCGGTTCCGCGGCGGTTCCGGTGACGGTCCGTCCGCTGGGCGACGACACCGCCCGGCTGCGGCTCGCCGCCACCCTGCCGCTGCGGATCGGCGACCGGGCGCTGCTGCGCGATCCGGGCCGGCACCGGGTACCGGCCGGAGTGACCGTGCTCGACGTCCGGCCGCCGGTCCTCGCCCGGCGCGGCGCGGCCGCCACCCGGGCCCACGACCTGCGGGCCCTGACCGGCCGGCCGGACGGGGCCGGCGAGCTGCGCCGGCGCGGCCTGGTGCGCCGCAGCGAACTCGCCGCCATGGGCGCGGCCGCGCCCTCCGAGCCGGTGGCCGGCGACTGGCTGGCCGACCCCGCACACTGGACGGCCCTCGGCGAGCGGCTGCGGGAAGCGGTCAAGGAGCACGCCGCCGGCCACCCGCTGGAGCCGGGCCTGCCCTTGGAGACGGCCCGTCAGGTGCTGGGCCTGCCCGAACGCTGCCTGGTCGAAGCGCTGCTGACGGCCGGTTCCGGGCTGCGGCAGCGCGAGGGCCGGATCTACGGCAGCCGGTCCCGTCCCGCGCTGCCGCCCGCGGTCGAGGCCGCCGTCGCGGCCGTACGCGCCGACCTGGCCGAGGCGCCGTTCCGTGCGCCCGAGGCCGGCCGGCTGGCGGAGCTGGGGCTGACACCCCGGCTGCTGGCCGCGGCGGCAGCGGCCGGGGCACTCCTGCGGATCGCGGACAGCATTGTGCTGCTCCCGGGCGCGGACGCCCGGGCCGCCGCGCTGCTGTCCCGGCTGGCGCAGCCGTTCACCGCGAGTCAGGCCCGCCGCGCCCTGGACACCACGCGCCGGGTGGCGCTGCCGCTGCTGGAGCACCTGGACCGGCAGGGCCGGACGGTACGGCTGGACGGGGCCCTGCGCCGCTGCGCCCCCGCCGCGGAACCGGAGGAGGCGCGTACCGATGCGGGCTGAGCCGGCGCCGGGCCCCGGCACAGCGCGTCGCAGCGCGAGCGACGAGCGGAGACGGACGGGAATCGAACCCGCCTGCCCGAGTTGCTCGGGCACCTCGGTTTTGAAGACCGGGAGGGCCACCAGGCACCCTTACGCCTCCCCGCCGGGCGCCTTCGCGCGACACGGCGCGGGGAAGCCCGGACGAGCGTCCATCGAACCCGCGCGTCCGGTATGTGTCAACGTGCCGCACCGCGCACCTGTATGCGCGATTTGCGCGCCCGTGGCGCGGGCGGACTCCGCGCGAGGAGAACCCAGCACCGACATGAGAGGGGAATAGTGATGGCGACCGCGACCCGGCAGCAGCAGGAGCAGGCGGAGAGCGTCCGGCTGACCCAGTACGCCCACGGCGGCGGCTGCGCCTGCAAGATCCCGCCGGGCGAACTGGAGGAGATGGTCGCCGGGCTCACCGGCCGCACGCCGGACCCGGACCGGTCCGGCGACCTGCTCGTCGGGCTGGACAGCGGCGACGACGCGGCGGTGGTACGGCTGCCGGGCGGGCCGGGCGAACCGGCCGTCGTGGCCACCGCCGACTTCTTCACCCCGGTGGTGGACGACCCCTACGACTGGGGCCGGATCGCCGCCGCCAACGCCCTGTCGGACGTCTACGCCATGGGCGGCACACCGCTGGTGGCCGTCAACCTGCTGTCCTGGCCGCGCGAGGTGCTGCCCTTCGCGCTGGCCCGGGAGGTGCTGCGCGGCGGGCTGGACGTCGCGGCCGAGGCCGGCTGCCATGTGGCGGGCGGGCACAGCGTGGACGATCCCGAGCCGAAGTACGGCATGGCGGTGACCGGTGTGGCCGACCCGGCGCGATTGCTGCGCAACGACACCGGCCGGCCCGGAATGCCGCTGTCGCTGACCAAGCCGCTGGGCCTGGGCGTTCTCAACAACCGGCACAAGGCGACGGGTGAGGTCTTCCAGCAGGCGATCGCCACCATGGTGACGCTCAACCGCGAGGCGTCGCGCGCCGCACTGGCCGCCGGAGTCGTCTGCGCGACCGACGTCACCGGATTCGGCCTGCTGGGCCACCTGTTCAAACTGGCCCGCGCCTCGGGGGTGACCGCTGTGGTGGACGCCTGCGCGGTCCCGCTGCTCGACGGGGCGCGAGAGGCCGTACGCGACGGCTACGTCAGCGGCGGCACCCGCCGCAACCTGGCGTGGGTGGACCCCCGCACCGACTTCGGCACCGCCGACGAGGCGACCCGTCTGCTCCTGGCCGACGCCCAGACCTCCGGCGGCCTGCTGGTGGCCGGCGAGATCCCCGGGGCCCCGGTCATCGGCGAACTGCGCCCCGCGGGCGAACACCGGCTCGTCGTGCGCTGACCCCGGTGGAGGGCGCCAGGCCGCCGGGCGGCACGACGACTCGAGGAACGGGGTCCGGTCGTCGGGGCGGGGCCGAGGGAGTACGCCGGGATCCGCCACGGCCGGCGCGGCGTCGCCGCTGTGGCGCCCCGTCAGGTCTCACACGGGTGTGTTCGGCGATCGCCCTGCGGCGCGCACAGGGCGCCGACCCCGGCGTGTCGGGATCGGTCCCGTTGTCCCGGCGAACCCGGCAGCCGGCTCGGGCAGGCAGCCGACCGCGGTGAAGAACGAGGTCGGCACACGTCGGGCGCCCATGTGCGTCGGCCTCACGCCCGCTCCTCTGCCTTCTTCGCCTCCAGGCGTTCGCGTTGCGGCACCACCACATAGGCCGGGTCCTCGGTGGAGGCGACGCCCGCCGCGAAGACGCCGAAGCGCTGGAGGACGCTGCCGGTGAGGAGGGCCAGGCCGGCCGCCGCCGCGGCGGGGCGGCTGCGGCGGGCGACGGTGAGCGCCGCTGCCGCGCCGCCCAGGGTGAGCAGTTCGGCCGCCCGGCGCAGGCGACCGGCACGGCCGGTGGTGTAGGCCGTGGTGACCAGGCCGGGGCGGCGCTCGATCAGACGGGACGCCAGGAGTTCGGCGACCGCGCCGGCCGCGCCCAGTCGGCGGGCGGGGCCCGCCTCGGCGACCGGCGCCACCAGCATGCCCAGGCCGCCGCCGCTGGCCGCCGCCGAACCGGTGAAGACGAAGGGCAGTTCGCGGCGGACCTCGTGCCAGGCGGGGGCTGCGGTCTGGGTCAGCAGCACCGCCGTGTAGGAGGCGACCCCGGGGGCGAAGAGGGCGGCGGACAGCCCGGCCGGGCGTGCGGCGGCCCGCGCCAGGCGGCCGGGCAGGGTCGCGTGCAGGGCGGGCGGCAGCAGTTCGGCCCCGGCGGCCAGGCCGCTGCCGGGACCGTAGGCGGCCAGGATCCAAGTGCCGACGGACATCGGCGAGGACGGCTTGGCGACCCGCAGCATGTGGTGGAACCGCTCCGGCCGGCCCAGGTCGGCGATCAGCAGGTAGGAACTGACCGCCAAGGCGCCGAAGCCGCCCAGCCGGCAGCCCCGGCACAGTGCCCGCCGCCCGGTCAGGTCGGCGCCGGCCGCGAGCAGGGCGGCACCCGCCGACAGGCCGCCGGTGAAGAAGTACGCCGGGATCCGCCACTCCCACACCGGCGGCTTGAGCACGGGCCGCCCGTAGTACGAACGGAACTGCGCGGGCGGCACCATCGACTGCTCCCGGCTGCCGTCGCCGCCCCGGCCCGCCCCGGAACCGGCCGCGCGGATGCCGGTCGCCCCACCCCCGCGGGCCGTTGCGCCCCCGCCGGCTTCACGGTTGCCGCCGCCGTCCCCCGTACCGCCGACCTCACCGTTCTCCCCGGCGCTTCCCGTAGCGCCGACCGTTCCGCCCCTGCCGACCTCGCCGTTCCCGCCGACATCCCCCGTACCACCGACCGTCCCACCCTCGCCGTTCCCGCCGACATCCCCCGTACCCCCGGCCGCCGCCATCGCGTCGCCCTTCCCCGCGCCGCGCCCGCGCCCCCTGCGCTTCCCACTCCTCATGACCGGTCCCCGCCGAGGAAGACCGCGGCCGCCGCGGCCAGCATCGCGGAGGCGGCCAGCCCCGCGGATTTCCACATCGCCGGCAGGTCGCGGGTGGGCACCACGGGGTCGGGCGGCAGGCCGTACACCTCCGGCTCGTCCAGCAGCAGGAAGAAGGCGCCGTCGCCGCCCACGCCGTCGTCCGGGTCGTGACCGTAGAGCCGGGCCTCGGTCACTCCGGCCTCGTGGAGCTGCGCCAGGCGCCCGGCGGCCCGTTCGCGCAGTTCGTCCAGCGGGCCGAACTGGATGGACTGGGTGGGGCAGGCCTTGGCGCAGGCCGGTTCGAGATCGCCGCGCAGCCGGTCGTAGCACAGCGTGCACTTCCAGGCCCGGCCGTCGTCGTGCCGCCGGTCGATCACGCCGTAGGGGCAGCCGGACACGCAGTAGCCGCAGCCGTTGCAGATGTCCTGCTGGACCACCACCGTGCCGAACTCGGTGCGGAACAGCGCGCCGGTGGGGCACACGTCGAGGCAGCCGGCGTGGGTGCAGTGCTTGCACACGTCGGAGGACATCAGCCAGCGGAAGTCGGTGCGCTCCCGTGCGTCGGCGTCTGTGCCGGGCAGGTCGAAGGAGGGGAATCCCAGGTGCACGGGGGCGGTGCCCAGGTCGCCGCCGTCGCGTGGCGTGCCGGGCAGGGCCCGGGCCACGACCGAGGCGGCGGCCTCGGTCGTGGAGGGGCCGGTGGGCAGCTCCGCCAGGCCGGCGTCCTGCCGGCCGAGCGGGCGTTCCTGCTCGACGAAGGCGACGTGCCGCCAGGAGTTCGCGCCGAGCATGCCGGTGTTGTCGAAGGACATGCCGAGCAGGTCGAGGCCGTCCTCGGGGACGTCGTTCCATTCCTTGCAGGCCACTTCGCAGGCCTTGCAGCCGATGCAGACCGAGGTGTCGGTGAAGAAGCCGACCCGGGGCGGGTGGTCCCGGTGGCCGGCGTCGGCGGCGGGGTCCGCGAGCGGCCCGAAGAAGCTCTGTCCGTGCCTCATGAGGGGTCCTCCGGCCATTCGCAGGGTTCGGTGTGCTCGGGCCGGTCGGTGTCGCCGGCCGTCACGACACGGGTGCCGGTACGGGGGGTGATCCCGGCCCGGTGGCGGTAGTCCGCCACGTAGGCGAGCAGGTCCGGGCCGCGCGGGCGGCGTCCGGGCCGTACGTCGCAGGTCAGCACCTTGCTCTCCTGGATGAACACGTTGGGGTCGACGACCACGCCGAGCAGGTCGTTGACGACGTCCCCGGTGGTCAGGCCGACGGATCCCCAGTGGTAGGGCATCCAGACCTGGTGCACGACGCGGCCGTCCAGGAGCAGCGGCGCCATCCGGTCGGTGACCACGACCCGGGCGTCCACGGCCGTCCGGCTGGTGATCACATGGGCCCAGTCCAGGTGCCGCAGCCCGCGTTCGGCCGCGAGTTCCGGGGCCACCTCCACGAACAGCTCGGGCTGGAGTTCCGACAGGTACGGCAGCTGCCGGCTCATGCCGCCCGCGGTGTGGTGCTCGGTGAGGCGGGCCGCGGTGAACACGTAGGGGAAGACGTCGCTGTGCGCCTCGGGCGGGGCGGGGTTGGACGGGTTGTCGGGCCGCCCGTACACCTTGCGCACCGGGCTGGCCTGCTGTCCGTAGAGCACGTTGCGCATCGGGGACTCGTGCGGCTCGTAGTGGGTGGGCAGCGGGCCGTCGGCGAGGCCGGCCGGGGCGAACAGCCACGCCTTGCCGTCGGACATCATGATGAACGGGTCGTCGCCGCGCAGCGCCTCGGGCCCGGAGGCCCCTTCGGGCGGCCGGTAGTCCGGCGGCTTGGTCCGCTCGAAGTCCGGGATGTCGTCGCCGGTCCATTCCCCGCGCTCCTCGTCCCACCACACCAGGGCCTTGCGGGCGCTCCAGGGGCGGCCCTGCGGATCGGCGGAGGCGCGGTTGTAGAGCACGCGCCGGTTCATCGGCCAGGTCCAGCCCCATTCGGCGTCGTAGGGTCCGCACTCGGAGCGGGGGGTGCGGCGGCGGGCCTGGTTGACCTCGTCGGCGTAGACCCCGCTGTAGATCCAGCAGCCGCAGGACGTGCTGCCGTCGGCCCTGAGGTCGGTGTAGCCGCTGACGGTGCGTCCGGTGTTCAGGTCGATCCCGTTGATGTGGCGCAGCACGTCGGCGGAGGAGGGCTCGTCGCCGTCGGCGGCGTAGTCCCAGGCGAGGTCCTGGACGGGGCGGTCGCGCGGGTCGGTGGAGGCGGCCAGCCGGGCCTTGAGCCGCAGCGCGAGCTGGTGGAAGAACCACAGTTCGGAGCGCTGGTCGCCGGCCGGTGCGACGGCCTGGTCGCGCCATTGCAGCATCCGCTGGGTCTGGGTGAAGGTGCCGGACTTCTCCACGTGCGAGGCGGCGGGGAAGAAGAACACCTCGGTACGGCACCGCTCGGGGACGATCTCGCCGGTCTCGATCTCCGGCGCGTCCTGCCAGAAGGTGGCGCTCTCGATCATGGTGAGGTCGCGGACGACCAGCCAGTCGAGGTTGGCCATGCCCAGGCGCTGCAGGCGGCCGTGGGCGGAGCCGACCGCGGGGTTCTGGCCGAGCAGGAAGTAGCCGAAGACCTTTCCGTCGACCATGTCCATCGCGGTGCGGTAGGTGCCGTGGTCGCCGTTGATCCGCGGCAGGTGGTCGAAGCAGTAGTCGTTCTCCGCGGTCGCCGCCTCGCCGAAGTACTCCTTGAGCAGCGAGACGGTGTAGGCGTCGGCGTTGCCCCAGAATCCCTTCTGGTTCCGGCCGCTGATGCTCTCCAGGTACGCGGCCAGCGACTCGTGACTGGTGTCCGGCATCGGCAGGTAGCCGGGCAGCAGGTTGAAGAGGGTGGGGATGTCGGTGGAGCCCTGGATGCTGGCGTGGCCGCGCAGGGCGTAGATCCCGCCGCCGGGGCGGCCGATGTTGCCCAGCAGCAGCTGGACGATGGAGCCGGCGCGGATGTACTGGGCGCCCACCGAGTGCTGGGTCCAGCCGACGCTGTAGACCAGGGCGGTGGTGTGCTCCCGGCCGGAGTTCGCGGTCCAGGCGCGGCACACGTCCAGGAACAGGTCCCGCGGCACCCCGCAGATCCGCTCGACCGCCTCCGGGGTGTAGCGGCAGAAGTGCCGTTTGAGCACCTGGAGGACGCTCCTGGGGTGCTCCATGGCGAGGTCGGCGGCGATCTCGCCGGCGTGGCCCTCGACGGTGGGGCCGCCGGCGCCGTGCCGGGAGGACGCGGCCTGCTCCTTGTCCCGGCGGCCGGGCCGCTCCGGCGCCGCGACGCTCTCGTACGCCCAGCTGGAGGAGTCGTACGAGGCGGTGAGCGGGTCGTAGCCGCTGAACAGGCCGTCCAGGTCCTCGGTGTCGCGGTAGCGCTCGCTCAGCAGGAAGGTCGCGTTGGTGTACGACTGCACGTACTCCCGGAAGTGCAGGTCGTGGGTGAGGACGTAATTGATCACGCCGCCGAGGAAGGCGATGTCGGTGCCGGCCCGCAGCGTGACGTGCTGGTCGGCGAGCGCGCTGGTGCGGGTGAAGCGCGGGTCGATGTGGATGACCTTGGCGCCGCGTGCCTTGGCCTCCATCACCCACTGGAACCCCACCGGATGGGCCTCGGCCATGTTCGAGCCCATGATGACGATGCAGTCGGCGTTGACCAGGTCCTGCTGGTAGTCGGTGGCGCCGCCGCGGCCGAACGAGGCTCCCAGACCGGGAACCGTGGCGGAGTGTCAAATGCGGGCCTGGTTCTCCACCTGCAAGGCGCCCAGCGCGGTGAAGAGCTTCTTGATCAGGTAGTTCTCCTCGTTGTCCAGCGTGGCGCCGCCGAGACTGGCGATGCCCATGGTGCGGCGCAGCGGGTTGCCGGCCTCGTCGGCGTCCTGCCAGCCCTTGCGCCGCGCGTCCAGCACCCGGTCGACGACCATGTCCACGGCGGTGTCCAGGTCCAGGTCCTGCCACTGCGTGCCGTAGGGCGCGCGGTACCGCACGGTGCGCACCCGCTGCTTGCCGGTGACGAGTTGCTTGCTGGCCGAGCCCTTCGGGCACAGGCGGCCGCGGGAGATCGGGCTGTCCGGGTTGCCCTCGATCTGCACGACCTGCTCGTCCTTGACGTAGACGCGCTGGGCGCAGCCGACCGCGCAGTACGGGCACACCGAGTCGACGACCCGGTCGGCGCCGCGGGTGCGGGGTTCGAGGCCGGCCGAGCGCGCGGACTGCGCCGCGCTGCCGCGCCCGAGCGGGTCGGTCCCGGTGAGCTGCCGGTACACCGGCCACTGGCCGATCCACTGCTTCACGCCCATCCGCCTGCTCCTTCGTGCGGTGGCACCTGCCCGATCCCGACCGTACCGGGCGGGTCCGCACCCGCAACCGGGGCGGCCGGGCCGGTGCGCCGGACCGCGCCCGGGGTCGCGCGACCTGCGGCGCCGGGGGCCGTTGCTCCATCCGGTCGGTCCGGCTGGGCCATTCGGGGTGCGCGGGCGGGGCGCCGCCGTGCTCGTGCGCCGCAGGTCGTTTCCTGGGTGCGGAGGTGTCGCGTTCCCATGAAGTCGTCCCTGAACAAGCCGTCCATGAACAGATCGCGTTTCGCAGGACCGCGCCTGCGGCGGGGCGCGATCGCCGCCGCCACCGCGGCGGTGCTCGCACTGCTCACCACCATGACGGGGGCCGCCGACGCGCGGACGGCCGAGCCGCCCATGCCGTCCGGTCCCCGGGTCCCCGACGGACAGGCCTACATGGGGGTGGGCACGAGAATCCACGAGGGCTGGGAGAAGGCCGGGGAATCCGGCACGCCCACCCCGCGCAGTCAGACCGACGGTGTCCAGGGCATCGACGTGTCGCACTGGCAGGGCACCATCAACTGGACGTCGGTGCACAGCGCCGGTATGCAGTTCGCCTGGATCAAGGCGACCGAGGGCACGAGTTCCCGGGACTCGTCCTTCGCCGCGAACTACCTGAACGCCTATCACGCCGGGGTGATCCGGGGTGCCTACCACTTCGCCCGCCCGGACCTGTCCGGCGGCTCGACCCAGGCCGCCTGGTTCGCCGCGAACGGCGGCGCCTGGTCGGCGGACGGCCTGACGCTGCCCGGCGTCCTGGACATCGAGTACAACCCGTACGGGGCGTCCTGCTACGGCCTGTCGACCAGCGCCATGCGCACCTGGGTGTCGGACTTCTACACCGCCTACAAGGCGCGGACCGGCCGGGACGTCGTCGTCTACACCAACGCCGGCTGGTGGAACACCTGCACCGGCAGCTGGACCGGGATGTCGGGCAAGAGCCCGCTGTGGGTGGCTCACTGGACCACGGCGGCGAGCCCGACGCTGCCGAGCGGGTTCCCGTACTGGACGGTCTGGCAGTACGACGACGGCGGCACGGTCAGCGGCATCACCGGCGCCGTCGACCGCGACAAGTTCAACGGCACCAGCAGCCGCCTGCTCGCCCTGGCGAACAACACGCCCTGAGCCGCTCCCGGTGAGCCGGCCAGGTGGCCGTTCCCGTACCCGGAGGGTGTAGGGGAACGGCCACCTGGACCTTGGCCGGCTACGCCAGGGTGACGGCCGCCGAGCCGGTCAGGCCGCCGGAGGCCACGGTGACGGTGACCGTGCCGGCGCGCACGGCGGTGAGCGTACCGGTCGCCGGGTCGAGCACGGCCAGGGTCGTCCGGCGCCGGGCGGCGGACTTCGCCTCGGAGGGCGAGTCGGTGACGACCACGCCGGAGTCGCCGCTCCAGGTCACGCTGGCCGGGAAGCGCAGCGGGAACCGCAGGCCGAACTCGCTGGTGACGCCGGTCGCGGTGAGCGCCGCGGAGGCGCCCACCGCGACCTGGCCCGGGGCCGACACCTCGATGCCGTCGATCACCGGCCGGCTCTCGGCCAGCAGCCAGTCGCGGGTGCCGGGGCTGGGCTGCCCGGCCTTCACCTTCGCCGGCCGCGGGTCGACGCCGACGTTCATCCACCCGAAGAAGCCGCCCTGGTCGGGCGAGCTGTACGGGGTCTTGCCGACGGCCGGTGTGTTGACCTCAAGCACGCCGTCGGCGCGGGTGACCGCGGCGGTGTGCGCGTGGCCGGTGAACAGTGCGACCGGCTTGCCGGACCGCTCCCGGAAGTCGGCCAGCCAGCGCTTGAGCAGGTCGGCCTCGAGCTGGTCGGACAGCTGCGAGGCGCCGGCCCCGGACGGGTCGTGCAGCGGGTGGTGGAAGGAGATCACGACGCCGGTGACCGAGCGGTCGCCGGCGGCCTTGTCCAGTTCGGACCGCAGCAGCGGCACCTGGTCCCAGTCCGAGGTGCGCATGTCGCCGGTGTGGGAGTCCAGCAGGATGAACCGGGTGCCCTTGTGGTCGAAGATCTGCCGGTTGGGCCGGCCGGTCGCGCTGAGGAAGGTGTCCAGGCCACCGGTGGCCGACAGGCCGGCCTCGTGGTTGCCGGGGGTCCAGTAGACCGGCAGGTCCGCCGGGACGTGGTCGCGCAGCAGCCCGTTGGCCAGGTCGAAGTCGGCCTGGGTGTTGTTGTCCACGAAGTCGCCGTTGATCAGGATGAAGTCCGGCTTGCTCGCGACGACCTGGTCCAGTGCGATCTCCGCCTGCCGTCCCGAGAAGGAGTCCAGCCCGGCCGCGGCGCTCACGTGCAGGTCGGAGAGCACGGCGAAGGTCCAGCGGCCGTCCGGGACGCCGCCCTGCTCGGTGACGTACGGGTCGGGCTGCGGCGGTTCGGTGGTGTCCGGCTGCTGGCCGACCTGGGCGGTGAGCGCGTCGAACTCCAGGGCGCCCGCGTTCTTGTTGGTCTGCGAGGTCTCGGCGATGTAGACCCGCTGCAGGGTGATGGGCTCGGAGAAGCCGGCCGGGATGTCGCCGACGACCCGGCGCCAGCCGGTCCAGTCGATGGTCGCGGCGAAGGTGAACGGCACGTTGGTGGTGCCCTGGGAGTACATCATGGCGCGCAGCCAGTGGTTCCGGCCGTCGCCGTTGACCCACAGGGCGAGCTTCCTGGCGCCGCTGGGCAGGGTGATCGGGCCGGGGCCGGCGACCGCGTAGGCGGCCGAGGTGCTGGTCTGGCCGGTGAAGTCGTAGGTGAGCTTCAGCGCGTTGTTGCCGGCGGCGGCGCCGGGCCGCTCCGGGGCCGCGACGAAGGCGACCGAGGCGGTGCCGCGGGCGGAGGTGGCGGTCCAGTGCTCGGTGGGCTCGAAGTCGGCGAGCGGGACGTCGACCAGGCCGACCGTGACGGGGAGCTTGGCGGTCACGCCTGCCACGGTCGCGGTGACGGTGGTGGCCTTGCCGCCGGCGTCGGCGCCGCCGGTGACGACCAGCCCGCCGCCCGCCGCGGGGGTCACGGTGACGACGGTGCGGTCGTAGTCGAGGGTCACGTCGCGCGGGGCGACGGGGGCGTCGAAGCCGTCGGCGTCGTATCCGGTCAGGCCGACGTTCGCCGTCGTGCCCGGGTCGATGGTGACGGCGCGTTCGGTGAAGGCCAGTTTGTGCAGGCCGCCGAGGACGCGTACCTCGTGCTCGCCGTCGGCCCGGCCGGACCGGGCCCGCAGGGTGCCGGCGCCGGGCCGCTTGGCGCGGAAGACCCCGTCACTCGCCTTGCCGAGCGAGCGCGGGTCGGCGGCCCAGTCCACCGGGTTCCCGCCGTCGAGCGGCACCGGCGCCCACGTCTCGTCGTAGCCGGCGACCGCGAGGTCCAGGGTCAGGCCGGGGATCACCCGGTCGGCGCCGGGCCGCACGTCGAGGCCGTGCAGGGTGCCCGAGCCCTTGGCGGCGAACAGGCCGACGCCGTTGGGCACGGGCCGTTCGCTGCCGTCCGAGGGGGTGTTGACGACGCCGACCACGGCGTCGCCGGGGCGGCGGGCGACGAGTTCGGTGGAGCCGCCGCCGTCGAGCATGAACGCCTCGTCGGCGCCGAGGCGGACCATGAGCTTGGCCATGTCGTCGAAGCTCAGGCCGGCCGAGAAGTTGGCGGAGCCGTCGACCGCGACCAGCAGCAGCCGGTGGCCGCCGGCCGGCCAGCCGATGGCGGTGCGCGGCTTGGGCGCGTCGTTTCCGGTGCTGGGCGGGAAGTCGACCGCGGTGCCGCCCTGGACCAGCACCGCGCCGCTGCCCAGCGCCATCTGCAGGTCGGTGGGCGCGTCGCTGCGCGGGGCGAACGCCACGGCGACGGCGTCGCCCGGCTTGGTGCCGGCGAGCTGTGCGGCGGCGGCGCCGCGGCCGAGGACGATCAGGCCGCCGTCGGGGACGGGCGTGTTGGTGATGGCGCTGTTGACGGCGGTCACGGTGCCGCCGGAGACGACGAGTTCGGTGTACGGTCCGGCGTCCTGGATGAGGGTGCGGTTGCCGGCGCCCCACTGCGGGGTGAAGGCGACCAGGCTGTCGGCGGGCACCGAGGGGGAGTTGAGCGCGGCCAGCGGCCGCTGGGTGCCGGCGACCGTCACCGTGCCGGTGAGCACCAGGTCGGCCAGGCGGGCCACCCGGTCGGCACCGACGGCCGCGACCGTGGCGTGCTGGGAGGTGCCCTTGCGCAGCTTCCCGCCCTGGATCTCCGGGCCCTCGGCGGCGAAGGTCTCGGTGATGTCGAAGTAGTCGCCGTTGACGGCGGCGACCGCGTGCGCCGCGTCGGCGGCCTGGGACAGCGGCCGCGGGTCGCTCACCTTGTCGGCGATCAGGTCCACGCCGACCGACGCCCGGCCGAGGTCGGCGTTCAGCACGTGCACCCGCAGCCAGCCGGTGCGGCCGAAGGTGTCGAACGAGGTGAGGACGATCCCGGGGGCCACCGGCCGGTCCACCCGGTCGGCCTCGACCGACTCCCCCGGAACGGTCGTCGCGTACGCCGGCACACCGGTGCCGTCCGGCTCCGCCGGGCCGGTGCCGGGCGCGCTGCCCGCGGGTCTCGCCGCGCCCGGCGCGGTGGCGGCCTCGGCGGTTCCCACGCCGGCGGTCGCCGCGAGCCCGGCGGCGACGGCGCCGACGATGAGTCCGCGGCGCGTGACGCCCGCGGTGTCGTTGTGGTGAAGGTCCATGGTGGCTGAAACTATTCGCTCCGCCCGACGCCGAGATGAACGGCAGATGGGCACGAGGTCGTGTCTTCACTCTCCGGCACGAGCGGGCGGGCCCGCAAGGGTCCGGGCGGTGGCTGCTGCGGCCGACCGGGGGGCCGGCCCGTGGCGTCGGCCTCGGCGAGGTCGGAGGTCGGCGAGGGCCGCGCCGCCGGCCACGAGCGGCGTCCCGGCCCGGCGGGCAGGCAGGCGCTCCGGTCCGGCAGCCCGTCAGCCGATCCGCAGGACGAGCTTGCCGTGCGCCTGCCCCGACCGGCTCGGCTCGGCGGCCCTGCGCCAGTCCTCCAGCGGGAGGACACCCGCCACGGGCACCGGGAAGCGGCCCTCGGCGGCGAGTTGCGCCTACGCGCCGAGCACGTCGGTGCGCAGAACGGCTTCGGTGCCGAAGCCGATGCGCACGCCCAGTTTCCGGCTCTCGGCGAAGTCGCTGAGCGTCAGCACGTTTTCGGGCGTCTTGACGGCGCGCATCAGTTCCGATGACCCGCGCCCCTCGCTGGAGCGCGATCTGCGCCGCGGCCTATCCGACGGTGGCGCCGGCGCCGTTCACCAGCACGGCCGCGCCCTCGCGGGCCCCGAGTTCGTCCGCGTGCCCGGACAAGCACGGGGTGAAACCACTGGGTAAGAGCGCATACCGCGACGGGATCGCGCGGGCGTGAGCCCCCGCGCGCACAATGAGCCGAGCGGGAAAATGCCCCCGGGTGGCGGTCAGAAATACACCGGACCCGACTGGATTTCCGGCAACACACCTTCATCTGCGGTCAATTGTTGTCGGCCCTTAGCAATATGATGACTGATCACCTCATCCTCTTTTACGGTCATCCGGCGGGCTCGCCTGTGACGCCCGCGTGACCCGAGACGAAGGTGGGGGAAATACGTGACCCGAACCCTGCTGTCCGGCACAAGACCGCGGCCGCCCCTGAGAAGGGCGGCCGTCGCCGTGGGCGCCGCGTTGCTGGCGATCGCCGCCGGCTCCGTCCAGCCCGTCGTCGCCGACGCCACCGCGCCCGCGGACACCCCGCGCCCGGCAGCCGCCCACGGGGCGGCAGCCGCGGACGCACCGGGCACATCGGTGCTCACCAAGAGCGCCGGCGACATCACGCACCCCGGCCAGTCCCCGGCCGACCACGGGGACACCGTCAACTGGACGGTCGGCTACCACAACGCCGGCACCGGCGGCCCGGCGCCCGCGGTGATCACCGACCATCTGCAGGGCGCCGGCGCCGCGCAGACGTACGTGCCCGGCTCGTTGTCCGTGCCACCGGGATGGACGCCGTCCTGGTCGACGGACGGGACCACGTTCGGGCCCACCGACCAGGGCGCCGCGACCACCGACGTGCGCGCCAGCAACCCCGGGGCCACCGGCAACGGCACCGAGGTGCGCGCCGACCTGCTGCCGCCGGTGCAGGCCGCGCCACGCTCCACCGGAGGCGACGGCTTCAGCCCGATCCTGTACCGCGCCGCCTCGGGGGACGTGGAGGCATGGAACATCTACCACCACACCGGCCCGGCGGCGCCGTTGGTGGTCTGCAACGACCTGTCCTCCGGGCAGCCGTGCCCCGGCGGGCCCTGGCCGCGCCCGCTCAACACGACGGCCGGGCCGCTGGGCAGCGGCAGCACCGGCGACGTCTTCACCCCGCTGACGCCGCAGTACGTCCTCGACCCCGGCCGGCCCGGCATCGTCTACTACCCGGCGGTGACCGCCGGCTCGGTCGGCGTCGGCTGCCTCGACCTGGCCGCCCGCGCCAACTGCGGGTTCGTGTCCCTGCTCGCCTCCGGCGGCACGCCCTCCGGCGCCAACGGCCTGGCCGGGCTCGTCACCACCGGCGGCGACGTCTACGGCGTGGCGAGCACCGGCCAGGTGCTGTGCATGGACCTGGCGACCCGCGCCCCTTGCGCCGGGCAGCCGTTCGCCGCCATTGTGCCGCCCAACCACGACCTTCCGGGCAACACCTATGCCCTCTACCAGGGCGCCACGGTGGTGGCCGACGGCAAGGTGTTCGCGTCCTCCGCGCCGCAGGCCGCCTCCACGGTGAGCGGGCCGCCCGCCCTGGGCTGCTTCGACCCGGCCACCGCGGCGGTGTGCGCGGGCTGGACGACGCCCCACCCGGCGGGACCCTCGGCGAGCGCCTACACGTACAACGTCTTCGCCGCCTACGACACCGCCGGGCACGTCACCGGCGTGTGCACGGCCGACACCACCGGCGGCGCCCCCGACACCACCTGCTACGGCCTCGACGGCAGCGCGCAGCCGCCCGCCGCCACGGGCCTGGGGAGCCTGTCGGCCGGCGCCCTGGTGTTCAACCCCGAGGTGGTGACCGCGGACGGCGGCACCCGCAGCTACTTCCCCGTCTGGGGTGGCGCGCTGCCGGGCAACACCGTCTGCTGGGACTGGACGTACGGCCGGCCCTGCGCGGGCTTTCCCACGGCCGCCGGCCATCCGAACGTCAACGGCGGCGCGACCCGCGACTACGGCTACACGTACGACACGACGACCCGCTGCCTGATCGGCCTGGGCGACGCGGGCGTGCTGTTCTCCATGGACCCGGCCACCGGCGCCTCGCCGTGCCTGCACAGCGGCGCCTCGGTGACCTTGCGCCCGGGCGCCTTCTACTGCGACGGCGCGCCGGGACACGTCCAGGGTTACACCCAGGCACGGCTGGAGAACTTCGACCTCTCGCACGCCGACTTGACCGCCTCGACGGTGACGGTGAGCGACCCGGACGGCGGCGTCGTCGCGGCGCCGCCGCTCACCTCGTCGGGCGTGATCGACCTGTCGGGGATCTCCGCGGCCGCCCATCCGGCCCTGACCGTCACCGTGCGGCTCGTCCTGACCGGCACCGGCGACTTCGGCGGGACCGGGCATCCCGCGCTGACCGCGTCCTTCCAGGGCGACGACCCGCAGGTGTGCCTGCGAACCGTGGTCGGCACGGACTGCACGATCGCCCAGGTCGCCGACCAGGCCACCGGCTCGGACAGCACCGGGGCGCTGACCTCGAACACGGTCTCCCTGGAGGTGGCGCCGGGGGCCGCGTGCCAGCCGCACGTCAGCGTGAACAAGGAGATCTGCGCGTCGACCTCGTGGCACGCGTGCGGCCCCGGCGGCCCGGGCCCCTGGGCCAAGACCAGCCCGGTCGGCCTGCTGCAACTGCTCGGCACCGCGTACTGGCGGATCACCGTCACCAACGACGGTCCGGTGGACGCGGTGGACGTCACGGTCAACGACCCGACGACCCCGGAGTGCCGCTCCGAGGCGGGCACCTTCACCCTGGCGGCGGGGACGAGCCGGCAGGTCTACTGCGACTCCTTCGTGCTGGCGCTGCCGCTGAAGAACACCGCCACCGCGACCTTCACGCCCGCGCACTCCCCGCACGGCACCTGCCCGACCGTCACGGCGCCGTCGTCGGCCGTGGCCTGTTCCCTGCTGTGCATCCTCACCAAGAACGACCGGACCGGCCACCCGGCCTGATCCCGGGTCCGGACCGGCCACCCGTCCTGCCCGCCGCAATGGTGACGGGCAGGGCGGACGCAACGGGCTCGCCCCGGGCGCCCTCCGGGGCGGGCTCCTGGCCGCCGCAATTGTGACGTGAATCACTCCCCCCGGCCGAACAAGAGCCGTGGGACGCCGTGTTGTGACTCATATGACGGGTCGCGGGGGCGAGTTCAGTCGTAGGGGGGCAGGACCATGGCCGCGCTGAGTGCGCCGGGCTGGCTGATCCGTTTCGTGCCGCGGCCGCAGGCACGGCTGCGGCTGATCTGCTTTCCGCACGCCGGAGGCACCGCCCTGGCCTTCTTCCGCTGGGCGCGCCGCCTGCCCGAGGACATCGAAGTGGTGGCCGTGCAGTACCCCGGGCGGGCCGAGCGGCAGGGGCACCCGATGCCCGGCGGGATGCGCACCCTGGTCGCCGGGGTGCGCGCGGCGGTCGCGCCGGTCGCCGAGCAGGGACCGTACGCCTTCTTCGGCCACAGCATGGGCGCTGCCGTCGCCTACGAGACCGCGCTCGCGCTGCGTGCCACCGGTGTCCCCGGGCCGGAGCACCTGCTGGTCTCCGGCCGTTCGCACCAGGGACCGGATCTGCCGGAGAGTTCGGACGACCAGGAAGCGGCCATGCGCCTGATCCGCCGGCTCGGCGGCACGTCGCCCGCCCTGCTGGAGGACGCCGAGACCCGCAAGGCCATCCTGGCGATGGTCACCGCCGACTGGCGCCTGCTGGAGAGCTACCGGCCCTCCCTCCCCGAGCCGCCGCTGTCCCTGCCGGTCACCGCCATGACGGGCAGCCACGACCCCATCACCGAGGTCGACGGCATGCACTCCTGGTCCCGCGTCACGGGCGGCCCGTTCGCCCTGAACGTCTTCCCCGGCGGCCACTTCTACCTCGACACGGCGATCGACGACGTGATCGCCCACATCACCGTGGTCCTGCGGGCCTGATCCGGCGCCTGCGGCCGCCGAACGCCGGACGGCCGCCGCGGGCTGCGGGCACCCCCAGCGGTAGCTGGGGAAGACTCGCCGCCCACGACGGCCGGGGCGCGTCAGGGCCGGTTCAGGACCGGTTCACAGCCCTTGCGGGCCCTGGGTATGCGACGGGTGGTCAGTTGCCCGCCGGGTGGACGCGGATCGTCGCCGTCGCCGTACGACCGGAGCCGGCGCCGGTCGCGGTGAGCACGGCGGCACCGGAGGGCTGGTCCGCGGGGAGCGCGGCCTGGAACGCCACGGTGCCGTCGGCCGCGGCCACGGCGGTGGCGAGCGTGGCGCCGCCGAGCGTCAGGGTGACGCTCTCGCCGTCGCGGTAGCCGCCGGCGTGCAGGGCCAGCGCCTGGCCGGCAGCGGGGGTCGGGTCGGAGACGGACAGCTTGCCCGGGTCGCCGAGGGCCTCGTGCTCGGCGCACACGTCGCCCTGGACGCCGACCGGGGGCGCCGGGGTGGCGGTTCCGGTGACGCCGTCGTCCTCGCGGACGGTGACGGTGCCGAAGTCCTGGCTGCCGAGCACCGCGTCGGTCGAGTCGGAGACGGCGACCTTGTACGAGGTGGTCGCCGCGGCCCCGGGCACGGTGTCGCCGGTCATCGGGACGGCCACAGCCTGGCAGGTCGTGCCGGGTGCGAAGGTGACCTTCTGCACGGCCAGGCCGACCTTGCCGGTGGCCGAGCCGATGACGGTCAGGTAGGCGGTGACACCGGACCGGCTGGGCTGCGACAGGTAGACGGCGACGTGGTCGGTGGCCGGGCCGGAACCCTCCTCCACGGTGGTGGAGGCCACGTTCACGGCCGTGCGCGGGTGCACGTCGGGCGTACCCAGGCCCTTGCTGTCGAAGCCGAGGTCGGACAGGTACACGCCGCCGGTCGTCGCGCCGTCGGCGCCCACGGCCGGAGTGAAGGTGACCTTCGCCAGGCGGTGCAGGTCGAGCCCGGCGGCCTCGAGCGTCGCGGTCGGCACGTGGACCTGCTGGAGCACGATCTTGCCCAGCAGGGTGGACGTGCTGGCCGGCATCCTGGTCACGCCCCACCGGTTCAGGGTGGAGACCGGGGCGCTCCAGGTGTGGCCGAAGCCGTCGGTGACGCCCAGGGTCATGTCGGTGCCGGTGGCCACGGACTCGTCCGGGGACATGTCCACGGTCATCTCCTGATAGCCCGCGGCATTGCGCTGCTCGGGCGCCAGCGCGACCGAGACCGCGCCGTCGGTGCCGGTCCAGGTCACGTGCGTCATCGGGTTGAGCGGCACGTTGGGCGCGTAGTTGGCCGGTGTCCAGTACGGCACCTGCTGGTTGGTCAGCGTGCTGCCCGGGTTGGTGCAGTACGGCAGCGCCTGCGCGACGGTCCGCCCGTACTTGCTGGCGCAGACCGTGGCGGTCACGTCACCGCCGGCGGTCACCTGCGGCGAGGCGGACTGGAAGGTGGCGACGTCGGTGCGCAGCGAGGAGGGCTGCTGGGCGACCGTGCGCACGTCGGCGTAGCCGGCCACGGAGGACGGCTCCTGCCCGGAACCGTCGAACATGCCCGCGAACTGCTTCTGCCCGGCGAGCGTCGACTCGAAGAAGCCGGCGATGTACGCGGAGCCGACCTGGTACTGCTGGGTCGGGCTCAGCCGGATGTTGTGCCCGGAGGCCAGCGCGGTGGCGCTGGTGCCGCACACCGGGTCGTTGCTGTTCGACCAGTCGTCGGAGGCACCCGGGTAGGGCGGCGTCCAGGATGTGTTGTAGAAGTCGTGGTCGGTGCCCATGACCCAGATGTCGGAGCGCTGCACGTCGTCGCGGAAGGTGCCGTCGCGCGAGTCGGCGTAGAAGTGCTGGCCCTGCTGGTCGGACACGTCGCCGTCGCAGTACGGCAGCAGTGTGGTGGTGATCACGTCGGGCAGGGTGGCGCGGGTGAAGTCGATCGGCGCCAGGGCGAAGACGGACTTGATGTTCCACGGGTGCGGCAGGGCCTCGTTGAGGGTGCCGGCGGTGACCACGCCCTCGCCGCCGCGGGAGTGGCCCATCAGGCCGATCCGGCTGAAGTCCATGCTGCCGGCGAGCTGCCCGGCGGTCAGTGTCCCGCCCGGGTAGGTGGCCAGGCCCGCGGTGAGCGCCTGGCTCATGGTCATGTCGTTGCCGGTGGCCGCGTCGTGGTAGCTGACGGTGCGGCCCTCGTCGACGGCCTTGAGCATGGTGAGGGTGTCGAGCACCAACTGCCCGCGGGTGGCGGCCCCGTCGTCCGGGGAGAGCTGGTTGTCGTTGGCGTTGATCGCGTTGGCCGAGATCGACACCACGGTGAAGCCGTCGGCGGCCAGCGCCTCACCGGCGCCGTCGTAACCGGCGTAGCTGAGGATGGGCGCGGTGCCGGTCGGACAGGGCCAGCCGCTGGTGCCGCGCAGGGTGGTGGTGTTGTAGCAGGCGCTGTGCCGGCCGTGCAGGAAGATCACCAGCGGGTGCGCCCCGCCGCCGGTGGGCAGGTAGATACGGCCCTCCAGCTCGCCCCGGATGCCGCCGATGTCGGCGAGCGGAATCGCCTGGGCGCCGAAGTTGTAGTCGGCGATCGTGTACGGGTGGGTGCCGACGGTGGTGGGGTCGGCGGTCGCGGCGTCGGCCCCGGCGGCCGGGGTCTGCGGCGCGGCCCGCTTGGCCTGGGCCCGGTTGCCGAAGGACGGCAGCGTGCTCGGGCCGGTGGTGGTCGAGGCTCCCCCGCTGGACCACTGCCAGGAAACGGCCCGGGCGGTCGCCGCCGCGGGGTCGGTGGTGGTCACCGACAGGGTGAGCCCGTCGGCCGATTCGACGGCCGGGCCCAGGTCCTGGCCGTCGGCGAGGAGTTCGGGGATGTCGTTCTTGACGGGCAGGGCGGCGGTCAGGCTCAGCGACACCTGGTAGCCGCCGGCGGCCCGGGTCACCGTCCAGCCGTCGCCGGAGTCGACGACGGCCGTGTCCGGTCCGGGCGCGGCGGCGGCCGGCAGCGCGAGCGCGGTGGTGCCGGCACCGAGCGCGAGCAGGCCGGCGGCAGTGGCGGCGAGCGGGCGTATCAGGCCCCGGGTGGTTCTGTGTCGTGTCACTCGGTTCACTCGGTCTCTCAACTCGTGTTCTTGCTCGTGGAACAGTTGGGCGGAGGGGGACGGTCGGGCGCGGCCGGTCCGCCGGGCCGCGGCGGACCGGCCGCGCGGCCCGGCGGCCGCGTAGCTGTGGGACTGACGACGCGCCGAACCGCCGACGGATCGATTGCCGACTTGTCGGTGTGTCGACGTTTCCGGAGACATGGGACGGCCTGCGGAAATCCTCGGGAACCCGTCAGCGGCCCCCGACCGGCGTCGTCGGAAGCGGGCCGGCCGCCGCGCGGTCAGCGGCCGGTGGCCGGCGGGTCCGCCTCGGGGTCGTCGTGCGGGTAGGGGTAGAACTCGGTGCCGAGCTTGGGCACCCAGCCCACGGTGGCGATCGGTGTGCCCTCCCCGGGGTGCTGCGGCGGCAGCCCGGCGTTGATCACCGGGCCCCAGGCCACGGTCAGGAAGCTCATCGCAGGGCCTCCTCGGCGACCAGCGGGTCGTTGGACAGCTCCGGCGGGGTGGCCGGCTCGACGACCAGCATGCGCGGCGCGACCTTCGGGGTGGCGGCGCTGAAGTCCGGGTCGGCCGGGGCCGCGTTGTGGTACTCGGGGTAGTGCTCCTGGTAATCGATGGCGGCCTGGACGATCAGTGGCTCGCTGAATCGCGGGCCCCAGAACTGCGCGGCGATCGGCAGGCCGACCGTGGTGTCGTAACCGATCGGGAAGGAGACCATCGGCCAGGTCAGGGCGTTCGGGAGCTGGTAGTACGCCCGGTAGACGGGGAAACCGCCGCCGGCGCGCAGGCCGATCTGGGCGCCCAGGGACAGCACGAGCATGAAGTCCACGCCCGCCGCGTCCAGCGCGGCCTGGTAGTTGGCCTGAAGGGTGCGGCGGCGCTTCTCGCCCTCGACGCGGACCGAGGCGGGGATGGCGCCGCCGAAGCGGATCGCCGAGTCGAAGGAGGACGTGGTGTCGTTGGGACCCTTGCGGCCGTACTGGGCGAGCAGAGCCGCTGCCTGGTCGGCCGGGCGGGTGGCGGCGAAGTCCTTGACCGCGTCCCAGTAGCGGATCTCGTAGCGGTTGGGGCTGAGCACCGCGGAGGACGGCGAGACCGAGGAGCCGTCGACGGTGGCCAGCACGTCGGTGCTGGAGAAGTACGGGTCGTTGGCGGCGACGGTGACGTCCAGGCCCGGGAACTCCTTGACGGTCGCGCCGAGCGCGGTCAGTTGGCTCTTGAGCCGTTCGAACGCGGCGGCGTGGTCGGCGTCGTAGAGGTCCTGCGGCTTGGTGCCGGTCTGCATGCCCTTGCTGGTGCGCATCCAGTCGGACAGCGGGATGCCGATGGTCAGGCCGGCCAGCGGCCGGTGGCCCTTGCTGGCGGTGAGCGGCATGGCCGGGAAGGGGTCGGGAGCGGACAGGGTCAGCGGGTCGTTGGCCGGGTCGGGGCCGTGGATGACCGACATGATCAGGGACGCGTCGCGGACCGAGCGGGCGATCGGGCCGAGCACGTCGTAGCCCGGGGACAGCGGCATGAGGCCGGCCACCGAGTTGGTGCCGAGCGAGGGCTTGATGCCGCTGGCGCCGTTGGCCGCGGACGGCATCATGATGGAGCCGCCGGTCTCCTCGCCGATGCAGGCCGCCGCCAGCCGGGCGATGGGCGCGACGCCCGAACCCTGACTGGAACCACCGGGCACGTACTTGGGGTTCCAGGCGTTGCCGGCGAAGGTGCCGGTGATCGAGCCGGAGAACGCCGAGCACACGGTGTGGCCGAGGATGACGGCGCCGGCCTCGCGCAGCCGGTGGACGACGGTGGCGTCGCGCAGGGCCGTGTTGCCGTCGAAGGCGTGGCTGCCGTCCTTGGCCTCCAGGCCCTTGACGGCGACCGAGTCCTTGATGCCGAACGGGATGCCGAGCAGCGGGGGCAGGTCCTCGCCGGAGTGCCGGGCCCGGGCGAACCGGGCGTCGGCGGCGGCCGCCGCGGCCAGGGCGCCGTCGCGGTCGAGCCGGACGAAGGCGTTGTAGCCGCCGTTGTCGCCGTAGGTCTCGAAGGGGCCGTTGAGGCGGTCGATGCGGTCCAGGTACGCCTGGGTGAGCTGGACGGCGGTGATGACGCCGGCCCGCAGCAGGACGGCCAGCTCGACGACCTCGTAGTCGACCAGCCGGGCACGCTTCTTGATGCTCGACAGGGTGGGCAGGGCACGCTGGAAGGCGGTTGCGCCGGAAGTGCCGGAGTTCCCCGGGGAGTCGGCGACGGCGGGCGCTGCCACCGCGGTGGAGACGGCGACGGCTCCGGTCACGGCCGCGGCGCCACCGAGTACGGCGCGCCGGCTGAGCCCGGTGCGGGCTGCGGCCGGAGCCGGTCTCGCGGGAGTCCCGGCGGGTGTGGATGTGACGCGTTCTGCTGTCATCGGCAGGATTTCCTGTCCTCGTTCATGGGCTGTGCGTGGGACGGGCAAAACGTGAACGTGGGGGGAATTGCGGCACGCCGAGACTCTAGGACCTGCGGAATTGCCGGGGGAAGGTCCGCCCTGGATATTTCCGCGCCGCCCGCGCCGGGCCCTGCGATGTGTTTCCGGGGCATTCCGGAGGTGTGACGCCCGGTCACCCGACAACGCGTCACGAATCGGACGCAACCCACCCGAGCGCACGGGGATTCAGCCGGTTCGGGCCCCGCCCTCACAGGCAGGTGAAACAAAAACTCAACATTGCCCGTTATTATGACCAGGTCATGACAATCTAAAAGAAATTCGAGAAATCCCATTCCCCGGCCGGCGGAAATACTCGCCCGTAACCCCGCCGATTACCGGACGTTCCGCCTCCCCGGTCCGCCGGCGCTGTTGATCCGCCGGTCACCGGCGAGGACCGCCACCGGGTACGTGCCGCGCCGCACGCCGGGCAGCCGCTCCCGGCCGCACCCCCTGAGTGGTTCAACATTGTACGTTCTCCGGGTCCGGCCGTCGCGGGTGCCCCGGTCATAACGCCTCGTCAACGCCGCGCGGGGAGCCCGCCGCCCCGGCTCCCCGCGCGCCGCCGTCCGGCGCCGCCACTACAGGCTGGCGCCGTCGGTGAGCAGTTCCTGGATGCCGATGCGGTGGTAGAACTCGGCCCGGATCCGGTCGGCGACGGCCGAGACGACCTCGCTGCCGTCCTTGCTCGGGTCAACGTGGACCCGGAACGGCCGCTTGCCGGCCGGCAGACCGACCACGCGCACGATCTCGTCGGCGACCTCGTCGGCGGTGCGGCCCTCCGGGAAGATGTCCGCGAGGGCCTGCGCCATGCTGTCCCGCAGGGCGCCGTACCGCTCGTCGTACGCCGCGGCCCGCTCGGTGTCGGCCGGCGATCCGGCGTGGGCGAAGTGGTTGGTGCCGCTGGTGTACGCGCCGGGGACGACGACGACCGTGTCGATGCCGAACTTGATCAGCTCGCCCGCGTAACTCTCGGCGAGGGCGTCCATGCCGGCCTTGGCCGCGAAGTACGGAGCCAGGAACGGCGGGTGGCCGCCGCGGGTGGACGAGGACCCGACCCACACCAGCAGGCCGGAGCCCTGTGCCCGCAGCACCGGCAGGGCGGCGCGGTTGACGCGCTGGGTGGAGAGCACGTTGATGTCGTACACCTGGGCCAGTTGTTCGGGGGTGAACGCCTCGGTGGGGCCGAGCACCATGTGGCCGGCGTTGTGGACCACCACGTCGAGGCGGCCCTGCTCGGCCACGATGCGCTCGACGGCCGCGTCCACCGACGCCTGGTCCTGCACGTCCATCTCGATGCCGCGCACGTCGATGCCCTCGGCCGCGGACAGTTCGGTGAGTTCGGCGACGCGCGCGGCGTTGCGGTCGGCGGTGGCGCGCATGCCGGCGTAGACGGTGTGGCCGGCCCGGGCCAGCGCGCGGGCGGCGAGGTTGCCGAAGCCGCTGGACGCGCCCGTGATGACGACGACCTTGTTCCCGGGGTTGGGTGTGTTCACGGTGTTCTCGCTCATGGCCTTCTCCTGTCGGTGTGCGCGAGGTGGGTGTCTCAGGGGGTGACGGTGTGTCCGGTGCGGCGGGTCAGGCGAGGCCGCCGTTGCTGAACAGCACCTGGCCGTTGACCCAGCGGGCCGGGCCGGCCAGGAAGGCGACGGTCTCGGCGATGTCCTCCGGCCGGCCGAGCCGCTCCAGCGGCACCGCGTCGGCGAGGCGGTCGACAGCGGCCTGGTCCTTGCCGTCCAGGAACAGCGGGGTGGCGGTGGGGCCGGGGGCGACCGTGTTCACGGTGATGTCCTTGCCGCGCAGTTCGCGGGCCAGGATCAGGGTGATCCCCTCCACGGCCGCCTTGCTCGCCACGTACGCCCCGTAGGACGGGAACTGGGTGCGGGTGACCGAGGTGGAGAAGTTGACGATCGCGCCGCCGGTGCGCAGCCGCCGGGCCGCGAGCTGGTCCACCACGAAGGTGCCGCGGATGTTGGTGCGGTAGATCTGGTCGAGGACGTCCAGGTCCAGGTCCGCTATCGGGCCGAGCCGCATGATGCCCGCGGTGTTCACCAGGACGTCGATGCCGCCGAACGCGGTCTCGACGGCGTCGAAGGCCGCCGCCATGGCGTGCTCGTCGGCCACGTCGCCGCCGACCACGACGGCCCGGCCACCGGCAGCGGTGACCTGCGCGACCAGCTCCTCGGCCTTGGCCTTGTTGCCGGCGTAGTGCACGCCGACCGCGAATCCGTCCTTGGCCAGCCGCTCGACGACCGCGCGGCCGATGCCGCCGGAACCGCCGGTGACCAGTGCGACGCGGGGGGAAGTGGTGTCGGTCATGACAGGTTGTCTCCTTGCGAGAGTGAGTGTGACGTTGAAGTCGAGGGTGAGAGTTGGGTGCGCCGCACCCCCGTGGCTCCGACGGCGGGGGCGGCGAGGTGTGTCGCGGCCAGCCGGTCCGCCCACTCCAGGAGCAGGCCGGTCTCGCCGTCGGTCAGGGCCGCGGGCGGCGCGGTGCGCAGGATCGCGGCGAGGGTGATCGCGGCGATCGCGGTCGCCTCGTCGGCCCCGGAGTGCACCGGCGCCGGATCCGCGCCGGTCAGCACACCGGCCAGCACGATGTCGCGGACCAGGGCGGACAGCGACAGTTCGGGGAACAGCCCCGGGTGCGTGACCAGGGACAGCGCCAGGCCGGTGTTGGCCGACATGACGATCTGGGTCGCCGCGCCGGCCGGCACCCGCAGCAGCCCCGCCGTCGCACACCGGTCCACGGTCCGCCGCAGCAGGGTGTGCATCTCCTTGACGGCCGCGGGCTCGGTGCCCAGCCCCGGCACGAACATCAGCCGGTACAGGTGCGGGCTGGACAGCGCGAACGCCACGTGGTTGTCCCAGCCGTCCCGCAGATCGGCGGCCGGGTCCCCGGTGGGGGCCAGCGCCCGCTTCGAGGCCAGGTACCGCTCGAACCCGGCGTCGACCACCGCGGCCAGCAGACCGTCCTTGTCGCCGAAGAGCCGGTACAGCGTCGGTTGCGCTACGCCTGCGGCGTCGCAGACCGCACGTGTCGACACGTCGCCGGTGGACGACTCGGCGAGCAGCCGCGAGGCCGCGCCCAGAATCATCGCTCGCGTGTTCATGTAATCGACGATAACAGCTTTTCTTATCGGTGACAACGGTGACCTCGTATCGTCGATACGATCATGGAGCGCGGTTCGCCGGAAGTGCCCCACAGGGGCGCGGGGAACTGCGCGAGCAGCCCACCACGGGCTGCACGTCGTCACCGGCCCGAAGGGGCAGTTGGTGCCGTGTCCGGACCACCGGCCGGTGGCCGGTTGCTCGCGCAGTTCCCCGCGCCCCTGGGTATCCCGGGCGAACCGCCCGCCGCCAGGCGGTACCCCTCGCCCCGGGTGGGGTGCTCCCGGCGAACCGCTCTTCCGTATCGCGTAGCGTTGATAATGTGACCGAGCAGTCAGCGTTGCGCCTCCGCATGCTGCAAGCAGCCGAGCAGCAGCTTGCCGCGTCGTCCGACCACGACATCTCCACCCGGGCCGTGTGCGAGGCGGTCGGGGTGGGCCAGCCCGTGCTGTACCGGCTCTTCGACGACAAAGCGGGACTGCTCAGCGCGTTGGTGGACTACGGCTTCGAGCGGTACGTCGCGCGCAAGCAGGCCATGGAGATCACCGACGACCCGCTGAAGGACCTGTGGGCCGGGTGGGACGACCACATCGCCTTCGCCCAGGAGAACCCGGCGATCTACCGGCTGATGTTCTCCCCCACGCTCGCCCGGCAGCCGGAGGCGCCCCGCACCATCTTCAAGCTGCTCGGCGACACGCTGGAGCGGTGCGCCCGGATCGGCGCCCTGCTCGTCACGCCGGAAGCGGCGGCGCAGCGGATCCTGTCGGCCAACATCGGGGTCGCGCTCGCCCTGCTGGTGCGCCCCGACATCTACACCGACCCCGCCATGTCCGACAGCGTCCGCGACGCGGTCTTCGCCGGCTGCGTCAGCGCGCCCGTTGTGGAACATGGCGGTACAGGCAGCGGCCGGACCGCGATCCAGCTCGCCGCCCAGCTCCGCGACCGCCCCGCCACGTCGCTGGGCGAGGAGGAGCAGCGGCTCCTGCTGAAGTGGCTGGACACACTGGGCCAGTGATCCGCCCGGACGACGCAAGAAGCGGCACATGAAACCAAATGGTTAGTTCCGATACCCTCGTGTCATGACCCAGAAGTCGGAGCAGACCAAGGCCCGCATCCTCCGGGCGGCGACGGAGGAATTCGCGCGGTACGGCATCGCGGGCGCGCGGGTGGACCGTATCGCGGCGGCGGCCGAGGCCAACAAGAACCTGATCTACATGTATTTCGGCAGCAAGGACCGCCTCTTCGACGAGGTGTGCGAGGCGGCCGTCGAGCGGCTGGTCAGCACCGTGCCGTTCGAGGCGCACGACCTGCCGGGATACGCGGGCAAGCTGTTCGACTTCTACCGCGCCCACCCCGAACTGCTGCGGCTGGCCCGCTGGCAGGCGCTGGAGCGGCCGGAGCCGGCCGGGATGCCCGGCGGCCGCGCCGCCACCGAGATCAAGCTGCGGGAGCTGGCGAAGGCCCAGGCCGAGGGGGTGGTGGACGCCGGGATGCCGCCCGAGTCGCTGCTCACTCTGGTGCTCAACCTGTCCGCCGCCTGGAGCGACGGCTCGGTGGAGGGCCGCTTCGACCAGGAGGATCCCGAGTTGGTCAGCGCCCGTCGGCACTGGGTCGTGGTCTCCGTGGGGCGGCTGACCCGGCCGCCGGGCCCGCAGGCGGGGTAACGGGGCAGGTCCCGGCCGCAGCGGAGGGCACCATCCGGCCGCGCTTGCCGTCGGGGCCGCCTCGGGTTAGCGTATAACTAACTAGTTAGAAAGTGCCGAGCCGCAGCCCGGCGCCACAAGAACCCCGAACAAGAACCCCGAGCAAGGAGCCCGAGTCCGATGCCCGACTTCGACAACCTGTTCATCGGCGGCCGCTGGGTCGCCCCGGTCGACGGCGGCGCCTTTGAGGTCCGCTCGCCCCACGACGGTTCCCTGGTCGGCCGTGCCGCCCAGGCGAGCCCGGCCGATGTGGACCGCGCGGTGGCCGCGGCCCGCGAGGCGTTCGACAACGGCCCGTGGCCGAACCTGGCGCCCGAGGCCCGGCAGGAGGTCGTACGCCGCTTCAACGCGCTGCACGCCGCCCGCGCCGAGGAGACGGCGCGGCTGATCACCGCCGAGAACGGCACGCCCGCCTGGTTCACCCAGAGCCTCCAGGCGTCGCTGGCCGAGCAGACCGACGCCTATCTGCGCGCCGCCGAGGCGTACCCCTGGGAGGAGAAGGTGGAGAGCCCGGGCGGTTCGGTGTCGCTGGTGCGGCGTGAGCCGGCCGGCGTGGTGGCCGCCGTCATCCCGTGGAACGCGCCGCACCAGTCCGCGCTGGTCAAGATGATTCCCGCGCTGCTCGCCGGCTGCACCGTCGTGCTCAAGGCGTCGCCCGAGACGGCCCTGGACGGGCTGCTGCTCGGCGAGGTGTTCGCCGAGGCGGGCTTCCCCGAGGGCGTGGTCAGCATCCTGCCGGCCGGCCGGGAGAGCAGCGAGTACCTGGTCTCGCACCCGGGTGTCGACAAGATCGCCTTCACCGGCTCCACCGCGGCCGGCCGCCGGATCGCCTCGATCGCGGGCGAGCAGCTCAAGCGGGTCAGCCTGGAACTGGGCGGCAAGTCCGCGTCCATCGTGCTGGACGACGCCGACCTGTCCGCGGTCGCCCAGGCGGCACCGCTGCTCGCCTTCTCCAACAACGGCGAGTCCTGCGTCGGGCACACCCGTCTGCTGGTGCCGCGCAGCCGGTACGAGGAGTTCGTCGCGGCCGTCGCCGAAGCGGCGGGCCGGGTGACGGTGGGTGACCCGGCGGATCCGGCCACCTTCGTCGGGCCGCTGGTGACCGCGGTCCAGAAGGAGCGGGTGCAGAGCTACATCCAGTCCGGGATCGACGAGGGCGCGCGACTGGTGGTCGGCGGACTCGGCGCGCCCGAGGGGCTGGAGCAGGGCAACTACGTCCGCCCAACGGTCTTCGCCGACGCCGACAACTCCATGCGGATCGCCCGCGAGGAGATCTTCGGCCCGGTCCTGGTCATCATCCCCTTCGAGGACGACGAGGACGCGGTGCGCATCGCGAACGACTCGCCGTACGGCCTAGGCGGCGGTGTGTGGACCGCGGACCGGGAGCGCGGTCTGGCCGTCGCACGCCGGATCCGTACCGGCACCTTCATGGTCAACGGTGCCCGCGGCGGCTTCGACGCGCCCTTCGGCGGCTACAAGAACAGCGGCATAGGCCGGGAGTTCGGGCCGGCGGGCCTTGGCCACTACGTGGAGCTGAAGAGCATCGCCCTGTGACCCTACGGTCGGTGGAGCGCGGCGCCGGGCCGGTGGCCGGAACCGGGGGCAGGCCGGAACAAGGGCGCCGGAACGCCCCGGATCAGGAGTTGCGCGCCGCCCGCCGCTGCCGCTTGCCGAGCGGGGCCTGTGACAGGTCCTCGGCCTGGGAGCGCAGGTTCTTCCAGCCGTAGCCGCGCTCGGTCAGCCATGCCTGCGCCGCCGCCTCGGCCCGTTCGGTCGCGGCCAGGATGTCCTCCTCCGCCTCGCCCGTGTCCTGGAAGCGGAAGGTGAAGGCGGCCCGGGCGGCGAGGTCGTAGCTGAGGTGGCCCTCGGCCGTGAACGCCGCGTGCAGGACGTCGTGTTCCGCGGCGTGGGCGAGGAGTTCGGCCCGCTGCTCGGCGCCGAGCCCGTCGAAGACGCCGCGGACGGTGATGCGGAAGGTGCGCGTACTCACGCCGCGACCTTAGGGCGCAGCGGCGTTCGAGCTCCACCGGTTTTTCGCGGCGCCGCGCAACGAGCAGCGGCCGGTGCCGACGCGGGCACCCCGTACGGGAGTCGGCACCGCCGGTCCGGGCCGCCACGGACGTCAGGAACCGTTCATAATGCGCGCATGACAAAGAGCACGGTGCCGTCCCCGCCGGGGCTGGTCCGCCCGTGGCTGACCGCGGACGCCCGGCGGTGGGCGGCCACCCGTCCGCCGTGGTGGGCCCGGCCGGTCCTGGCCGCGCCGGTCCTGGTGCTCGCCCTGGTCGTGGTGCTGGCGCTGAGCCCGGATCAGGTGTGTTCGCCGCAGTCGCCGTGCGGCGAGCAATGGTGGGACGCGGTCGGCACGATGCTGCTGGTGCCGCACCTGGTCGGGCTGTTCGTGCTGCCGGAACTGGCGGTGCTGACCGGGCCTGTGCTGCTGTTCTACGGCGCCGGGCCCGTGCGGTGGCAGGGCGGGACCGGGGAGAAGGTCGCGGACGGCGCGATGATCGCCGCGCTGTGCTGGACTTCGGCCGTGGCCGGGGCCCGGCTGCTGGGGCGGCGGCGGCAACGGCGGCTGGTACGGGAGGCGGCCGGCGGCCTCACCGGCCGGGCCCCGCGGCCGACGGACCGCGACGCCGCCTCTCGGGGCCCGATCCGCATCGTGCTGGGCGCGCTGCTGTGCGCGGCCGCGGCGGGGGTGCTCGGCAGCGTCGTGCTGGACGACACGGCGACCGACCGCACCGCCCGTACCGCCGCGGTGCGCGACGTGCCGGTCGTGGCGTACAGCCGGGACGACTACCTGCTGACGGTGCGACTGCCCGACGGCCACCGGCACCGGTTCGACGTCATCGGCGACTACACCGGGGTGCGCACAGTACGGGTCCGGGTCCGCGACGAGCGGGACGGCACGTGGGTGCAACTGGCCGCCGAGCCCTACGGCGACCATTTCGTCCGCCAGGCCCTCGGTCTGGGGCTGGCCGGTCTCGGCCTGGTCTCGCTGGTCTCCGGCCTGCTGGCCCGGCGCCGCATGGCCGCCCTGCGGCACGGCCCGGTCCCGGTGCTGCGGGTGCGGGTCCGCGGCAACGAGGGGCGTACGGAGGTGTTCGCCTTCGACGACCCCGAGTACGCGCGGCCGGTGCTCCATTACGTCCCCAGCACCGGTGTCCCGGCCCCCGCCGGCCCGGCCGTGCTCTACGGGGCGGTCAGCAAGGGCGGCGCCGTGGTGCTGTCCGGCGCGGGTCCGGACGGACTGCCGTTCGTCGAGGCGTCCTTGCCGCCGATACGGCCGGGCGCCGTCGAGGCCCCGGCGGAGACGGCCGGTTCCGGTGACACAGACGACGACATCGGGCCATGGGACCCGGACAGCCCGGTCACGGGCCGCGAGGCCGAACACCTGCTGGCCGCCGAGGTCAGGGTCGGGCACGCCCTGGCCACCCTGCCGCCCGGAGGTGTCCCGGTGCGCTGGCACGCCGGTCCGGTCGCCCGCGGCGTGGGCATCCTGCAACTCCTCGCCGTGACCGCGGTGGTGGCCGTGGCGTGGTGGCACGGCTTCGTGTGGCACGTGGTGGTGGCGATGGGGTTCGGCGCCGCGGTGTGGCTGGTCTACCTCACCTCCCTGATGTTCTGGCGGATCACCGCCGACATGGACGGCCTGCGCATCGGCACACTCGGCCGCGGCCGTACCGTCCCCTGGGCCCTGGTGTCCGGCGCCCACCGCACCCGCCGCGGCGAGCTGGTCGTCTCCCGGGCCGGCGGCCTTCCACCGCTCAGCCTCGGCACCGTGGGTTCCCCCACCCTGGAACGCCGGCTCCGCCGCCCCGGACGTGCCACGATCGCCGCCGCCCAGATCACCGCCATGGCCCGCGACCCGCGCCTGCGCCCGGCCCTGCGGGCCTGACCGGAGGAGGGCGCGGAGGCCGGAATGCCGTCTTGACGCGGTCACGCCAGCAACTCATCATCGGTCATCGTCCGGAGGTCAGCGTTGACGCCCTGCCAACGTTGTCATCGAGGTGCGGCGACCGAAGAGGGTTCACATGCGCCGGAAGATCTGGATCCTGTTCGTCGTGCTGACCGCGGGCCTGGCGGTGTTCCTGCCCGGCGCGCCCGCGGTGGCCGGCACCACATGGGACTACCCGGAGTTCCCGTACCAACCCACCGCCTACGACGAGCCGTTGCGGGGTCAGTTCCACTTCAGCTCGCAGCAGGGCTGGATGAACGACCCGAACGGCCTGGTGTACGCCAACGGGCTGTACCACTTCTTCTACCAGCACAACCCGCATGGCCTGGCCTGGGACACCATGCACTGGGGCCACGCCACCAGCCCGGACCTGGTGCACTGGACGCAGAAGCCGATCGCGCTGGAGCCCGGCGTGCACCCGGGCGACCTGTGGTCGGGCGGCGGGGTGGTGGACAAGGCGAACACATCCGGCCTGAAGACCGGTTCGCTCGATCCGATCGTGGTCTTCTCCAACACCGACGGCGTCAGCGTCTTCTACAGCAACGACAACGGGCGGACGTTCCAGGCGTACGACAAGGGCCGCAAGGTGGTCACGGTGCCGGCCGGCGTCACCAGCCGTGATCCCAAGGTGTTCTGGGACGCCGCCCGCAACCGCTGGGCGATGGTGGTGTGGTCGGACCAGGGCGGCAACGGGGTCAGCATCTACACCTCGCCGAACCTGCTGAACTGGACGTTCGCCAGCCGCTTCCAGGCCTCCTGGCTCTTCGAGTGCCCCGATCTGTACGTGCTGCCGCTCGACGGCCGCGCCGACCAGCAGCAGTGGGTCCTCACCTCGGCCTCCGGCCAGTACGAGGTGGGCACGTTCGACGGCACGACGTTCCGCACCACGTGGACCCAGCCGCAGCAGATGAACCTGGGCACCACGTACGCGGGCGGGAGCTTCTACGCGGCCGAGACGTTCACCAACACGCCCGACGGCCGTACCGTGCAGATGGCCTGGCAGGGCGGCAACCAGGGCAGCACCTGGACCGGCGACGCGACGTTCCCGGTGACGCTCGGCCTGGTCAGCACCCCGGACGGGCCGCGCATCACCCGCACGCCGGTCGCCGAACTGTCCTCGCTGGCCTCGGACACCAGGACCTGGCAGAACCAGACGATCGACGCGAGCACGGGCGGCAACCTGCTTTCCGACGTCAAGGCGGACACGTACGAGATCACCGCGCAGTTCGACGTGACCGGCGCGACCGCGACACAGTTCGGCTTCGACCTGCACGCGCGGGCCGACGGCACCGAGGACCGCCGCGTCGCCTACGACACCGCCGCCCAGACCCTGTACGGCAAGCCGCTGCCACCGCGCAGCGGCAAGGTCAGCATACAACTGCTGGTCGACCGCGGTCAGTTGGAGATCTTCGCCGACAGCTACCGCTACTCGCTGTCGGACAACGTCGCCTTCGACTCCTCCGCGGCCAGTCAGGGCATCCGGCTGTTCGCCACCGGCGGCCGGGTGAAGCTGGACAGCCTGACCTTCGCCCGGCTGGGCAGCAGTTGGGGCACCGGGCAGCCGACCCAGTCGACACTGGACAGCAACCTCGGCGGGCCGTGGCACGCGCCCGCCGGCACGTGGACCGATGTCGCGGGCGGCAAGCAGGGGTCCGCCGGCGGCGACGGCTTCTACCTGAGCGCAAGCAGCGCGGGTGACGCCGTCTACCAGGGCGATCTGACGCTGGGCACCGCGCAGGCGGCGGGTCTGACCTTCCACGCCGACGCATCGGGCGCCGGCTACACGGCCAACATCGACGACACCGGTGTGGTGAAGCTGTGGCGGCCGGGCCGGGACATCGCCGTCTACCACACGCCCATCACGCAGGGCCGGACGTACCACCTGAAGGTCCAGACGGACGGAGCGCGCATCCGCGTCTGGCTCGACAACGGCGCCAGTCCGGTCATCGACGCCACCGACACCACGTACGCGAGCGGCCTGTTCGGCGCGAACGTGTTCAGCGGCGCGGCCAGCGTGCAGAACCTGAACACCGGCGCCGCGGGGCTCACCGCCTTCGACGCCGGGCGCTGGACGCCGGCCGCCGGCACCTGGACGGTCACCCCGGCGGGCCTGCACGGCAGTTCGGCGCAGGACGGCTTCTACCTCAGCGACCGCACGGGCACCGACTTCACCTACCAGGGCGACCTGTCGGTCACCAACGGCGTGGCGACCGGGCTGACCTTCCGCGCCAACGCCTCGGGCGCCGGCTACACGGCGAACGTCGACACCAGCGGACTGGTGAAGCTGTGGCGGCCCGGACAGGACATCGCCGTCTACCACACCCCGATCACGGAGGGCCTGACCTACCACCTGCGGGTGCAGACGACGGGAGCACGTATCCGGGTCTGGCTGAACAACGGCCCCGACCCCGTGATCGACGCGACCGACACCACCTACGCGAGCGGGCTGTTCGGCGTGAACGCCTTCTCGGGCGACACCGTCGCGCAGAATCTCTCGGTGAGCTGACGCATCCGCCCGGGCGCCGGCCGGTCAGGGCCGGGGGCGCCCGGGAGCCGCGAGCAGGCTGCTGTCGAGGCGGGAGAGCAGGTCGGCCGGGGAGGCGTGGACCGCCTCGGCGCCGGCGGCCAGGAGTTCCTCGCGCGACCAGCCGCCGGTGAGCAGGCCCAGGCAGGGGACGCCGGCCTTCCCGGCGGCCTGCACGTCCCAGACCGCGTCGCCGACGAAGACCGCCCGCTCCGGCTCCGCGCCGGCCCGCTCGAGGGCGCGGTGGACGAGGTCGGGCGCGGGTTTGCTGGACGACGCGTCGTCGGCCGTGGTCACCGCCGTGATCGCCTCGTCCGCGCCGAGCGCGCGGGTCATCACCTCGGCCTCCTGCCGCGACGCCGAGGATGCCAGGACGACCCGCCAGCCGCGCCGCGCGCACTCCCGCAGCAGGTCGGCGGCGCCCGGCAGCGGCACGAGGCGGCTCCAGTACTGGGCGTAGAGCACGTCGTGGGCGGCCTTCAGCACGGCGTCCTGCGCGCGGTCGCGGTCGTCCGCCAGCAGCTCGTCGAGCAGGTGGTCGCTGCCCATGCCGATGCCCCGGTGGATCCTGGCCGACGTGACGACGTGCCCGTTCTGGCGCAGTGCCTCCCACCAGGCCACGGTGTGCAGGTAGACGGTGTCCATCAAGGTGCCGTCCACGTCGAAGAGGACGGCGCCGGGCGCGTCGGTCGCTTCCGGCTTCGGCATGGTCGTGCCTCGATTCTTCGGGTCTCGGTTCTTCGGGAGGGCCGTACGCGTCGGTCGGTCGGGTCAGCGCTCGCGGTACGGCCGCGCGGCGTCCTCGCGCAGGGCCAGGCCGTGGCCCGGTGTGCCGTCGGCGCCGGGGTGCACTGCGCCGCCGGAGGGGTCGAGGGTGCCGGTGAACAGCCGGTTCTCGATGCGCACATGGTCGTGGAACCACTCCAGGTGGCGCAGGTTGGGCACGGCGGCGGCGGTGTGTGCGTGCAGGTGGGGCGCGCAGTGGCCGGAGATCTGCAGGCCGTGGGCCTGGGCGAGGGCGGCGGCGCGCAGCCAGACGGTGATGCCGCCGCAGCGGGTGACGTCGGCCTGCAGGCAGTCCACCGCGCCGGCGCCGAGCAAACGGTGGAAGTGGGCGAGGGTGTAGCCGTACTCCCCCGCGGTCACGTCGGCGCGGACGGCGCCCCGGACGAGGGCCAGCCCGGCGAGGTCGTCGGAGGAGACGGGCTCCTCCAGCCAGGTGACGTTCTCCGCTTCCAGCACGGACCCGAGCCGGATCGCCTGTTTGGCGGTGTACGCGCCGTTGGCGTCCACGTACAGGTCGGCCGCCTCGCCGATGGAACGCCGGGCCCTGGTGATCCGCATCCGGTCCCGGGACTCGGCCGTGCCCCATGACTCCCCGACCTTGATCTTCACGCGGGGAATGCCGAGTTCCTCGGTCCAGGTGCGCAGTTGGCGGTCCTGCTGCCGCTCGTCGTAGGTGGTGAAGCCGCCGCTGCCGTAGACGGGGACCTCGTCGCGGGCGGCGCCGAGCAGCCGGACCAGGGGCAGGCCGAGGAGGCGGGCCTTGAGGTCCCACAGGGCGATGTCCACCGCGGAGATCGCGTGCCCGCAGACGCCGGGCCGGGCCGCGTTGCGCACGGCCCGGCTCATGGCCTCGTTGGCGGCCGGCACGTCCCATGCGGAGCGGCCGGTGACCAGCGGCGCGAGGTGGTCGTCGATCACCGCGGCAGCGGCGGGAGAGCCGTACGTCCAGCCGAGGCCCTCGATGCCGGCGGCCGTCACATGGACCGTCACCAAGGTGGTGGCGTCCCAGGCGAGGGTGCCGTCGGCCTCCGGGGACTCGGTCGGCACGGTGTACACGCCGGTCCTGACCGACTCCACCCGCGGCGCGCCGGCCGCCTGCGGCTCGGCGGCGAGCCGGGCGGGCTCGGTCACGCGCCGGCTCCGGCGCCCGGCCGGTCCTCGCGGTGCCGGCGGCCGGGCAGCATCTCCTGGATCTTCGCCTTGACGCCCTGCCGGACCATGCCGACCCGGTCGCTGTCGCCCTGCAGGACGGCTGAGGCCGCGGCCTCGATCTGGTCCCAGGTGGCGTGCGGCGGAATGGGCGGCACGGCCGGGTCGGTGCGGAAGTCGATGACGAAGGGCCGGTCGGCGACCAAGGCCTGCCGCCAGGCGTCGTGCACCCCGCCGGGCTCCTCGATCCGTATGCCGTCCAGGCCGACGGAACGGGCGAAGTCGGCGTAGCGCACGTCCGGGATGGCCTGCGAGGGCAGGAACTGCGGTGCGCCCTCCATGGCCCGCATCTCCCAGGTGACCTGGTTGAGGTCCTGGTTGTTGAGCACGGCGACGATCAGCCGCGGGTCCTCCCACTGCCGCCAGTACTTGGCCGCGGTGACGAGTTCGGCCATGCCGTTCATCTGCATGGCGCCGTCGCCGACCAGGGCGAGCGCGGGGCTGTCCGGGTGGGCGAACTTCGCGCCGATGACGTAGGGCACGCCCGGCCCCATAGTGGCCAGGGTGCCGGACAGCGAACCGCGCATGGCACCGCGCATCCGCAGGTGCCGGGCGTACCAGTTGGCCGCGGACCCGGAGTCGGCGGCGATGACGGTGTTCTCCGGCAGGAGCCCGTCGAGCGCGTGCACGACGTATTCGGGGTTGACCGGGTCGGCGTCGACGGCGGCCCGCCGCTGCATGACGTCCCACCAGCGGGCGGTGTTCGCCTCGATCGTCTTGCGCCAGGCGCCGTGCTTCTTCCGGTCCAGCTGCGGCAGCAGCGCCTTCAGCGTCTGCTCCGCGTCCCCGACCAGATTCACCTCGAACGGATAGCGCAGGCCCACCATGAACGGGTCTATGTCGATCTGCACCGCGCGGGCCTGCCCGAACTCCGGCATGAACTGCGTGTACGGGAAGCTGGAGCCGATCACCAGCAGGGTGTCGCAGTCACGCATCATCTCGTACGAGGGGCGGGTGCCGAGCAGCCCGATGGAGCCGGTGACGTACGGCAGGTCGTCGGGCAGCGCGTCCTTGCCGAGCAGTGCCTTGGCCACGCCGGCGCCGAGCACGTCCGCGACCTCCTCGACCTGGGCGCGGGACCGCCGGGCGCCCTGGCCGACGAGGACGGCGACCTTCTCGCCGGCGTTGAGGATCTCGGCGGCGTGCGCGATGTCGCGGTCGGCGGGCATCGGCGCGTAGTCGGCGACGCCGAGGCTGGAGGGCACCATCTTGAAGGCGTGGGTGGGGGCGCTGTAGTCGAGTTCCTGGACGTCGGCGGGGATGATGACCGCGGTCACGGTGCGCTTGGTGTACGCGGTGCGGATCGCCCGGTCGATGACGTTGGGCAGTTGCTCGGGGACGGTGACCATTTCGCAGTAGTCGGCCGCCACGTCCTTGTAGAGGCTCAGCAGATCGACTTCCTGCTGGTAACTGCCGCCCATGGCGCTGCGGTTGGTCTGGCCGACGATCGCGACCACCGGCACGTGGTCGAGCTTGGCGTCGTACAGGCCGTTGAGCAGGTGGATCGCGCCGGGGCCGGAGGTGGCCGCGCAGACGCCGACCCGGCCGGAGAACTTGGCGTAGCCCACGGCCTCGAAGGCGGCCATCTCCTCGTGCCGGGCCTGGATGAACTCCGGTTTGTTGTCGGCCCGGCCCCAGGCCGCGAGCAGGCCGTTGATGCCGTCGCCGGGATAGGCGAAGACATGCCGGACGTCCCATTCGCGCAGCCGCTGGAGTATGTGGTCGGAGACTTTGATCGACACGGGACTTCCTCTCGTGGGGCTCTCGTGGGGGCTCTGGTCAGGCTCTGGTGGGACTTCGTCGGGCTCTCGGGGCCGGGGTGGCTCGGGGGTTCGGTCGTCGCCCGGCGCGTCATCGCCGCCGCGTCATCGCCTGGCGCGGCGGGCCAGCGCGTAGGCGGCGCCCGCGGTGCCGCCGGCGGCCGCGAGTGCCGCGGCCGTCGTGGCGAGGCCGGCCCGGACCCTGGAGGGCGGCTCCGGGCGGGCGGCGGCTTTCTCGGGGTGGTCGGCGGGCGCGGGTCCGTCTAGGCCGAGGGCCAGGACCTCGGCCAGGTGCAGGGCGCGGCGGCCGGTGCCGCCCTCCTCGATCTGGGTGCGGCAGCTGAAGCCGTCGGCGATCACCAGGGCGCCGGGGGCGGTGCGGCGGACCGCGGGCAGGACACCCTGCTCGGCGATCTTCATGGACAGTTCGTGGTGGCCGCGTTCGAAGCCGAAGTTGCCGGCCAGGCCGCAGCAGCCCTCGTCCAGGACGTCGGCGTCCAGCCCGGCGCGGCGCATCAGCTCGCGGTCGGCGTCGAACTTGGTGACGGCGTGCTGGTGGCAGTGGGTCTGCACGGTGGCCGCCCGGGTCAGCCGGGGCGGCGTCCAGTCGTCGGGCGCGTGCCGCAGCAGCAGTTCGGAGAAGGTGAGGAACTGCCCGGACAGCCGCTTGACGTCTTCGTCGTCCGGCATCAGCTCCGGGGCGTCGGACCGGAAGACGGCGGTGCACGACGGCTCCAGCCCCACCACCGGGGTACCTGCCTCGATCCACGGCCGCAGTACGTTCAGGGTCCGCTTCAACACCCGCTCGGCGATGCCGAGTTGGCCGGTGGAGATCCAGGTCAGCCCGCAGCACACCGCTTGGGTGGGCACCGTGACGCGGAATCCGGCGTCCTCCAGCACCCGGACCGCGGACCTGGCCACGGACGGATGGAAGTACGTACTGAAGGTGTCGGGCCACAGCACCACCGTGCGCGGATCGGCCGGGTCCGGCTCCGCAGTGCCGCGCGCACGCCACCAGGCGAGGAACGGCTCGTCGGCGAACAGCGGGGCGTCCCGGTCGGCCACTCCGGCCAGGCGCTTGCCGAGCCGGGCGATTCCCGGGGCGCGCAGTGCGGTGTTGGCCACGCCCGGCGCGATCGAGGCAGCGCGCGCCCACAACGGCAGCCATCCCAGGGCGTAATGAGCCGCCGGCCGCAACCTGCCCTCGTAGTGATGGGACAGGAACTCCGCCTTGTACGTCGCCATGTCCACCCCGACCGGGCAGTCCGACTTGCAGCCCTTGCAGGCCAGGCACAGGTCCAGGGCGTCCCGGACCTCCGTCGAACGCCAGCCGTCGGAGACCGGCGAGTCCGCGTGACCGCCGATCATCTCGAACAGCAACCGGGCCCGGCCCCGCGTGGAGTGCTCCTCCTCCCCCGTGGCCCGGTACGAAGGGCACATCACCCCGCCCTCATGGGTGCGGCAGTTCCCCACCCCGACACACCGCATGACGGCCGTGTTGAAGGAGTGGCCGTCCTCGGGGTACCCGAACCGGGCGTCGGAGTCGTCGCGCGGCCGCCACCGCGGTCCCAGCCGCAGCTGACCGTCCACCGGGTTCGGCGCGACGACCTTGCCGGGATTCATCCGGTTGTCCGGGTCGAACAGGCCCTTCAGCTCACCGAAGGCCTGCACGAGCCGTTCGCCGAACATCGTCGGGAGCAGTTCGCCCCGCGCCTGGCCGTCGCCGTGCTCGCCGGACAGCGAGCCGCCGTAGGAGGCGACGAGCTCGGCGGCCCGGCGCAGGAACTCCCTGAAATCGGCGACCCCTTCGGCGGTGCGCAGCTGGAACGGGATCCGGGTGTGCACACAGCCCTGCCCGAAGTGCCCGTAGAGCGACGGGTGGTCGTAGCCGAATTCGGTGAACAGCCGCTTCAGGTCGCGCAGATAGTCGCCGAGCCGGTCCGGCGGCACCGCGGAGTCCTCCCAGCCCTCCCAGGTCTCGCGCTCGTCCGGCGGGCGCGCGGTGACGCCGAGGCCGGCCTCGCGGGCCCGCAGCATGCGCTGTTCGCGCTGGGTGTCGTCGGAGCGGGCGACGGTGGGATCCCCCGGCGTGCGGCCCAGCGCCCGCAGCAGGTCGTCCGCCTGCCGGTCGGCGTCCTTCTGGTCCTCGCCGGTGAACTGGAGCAGCAGCCAGCTCTTGCCCTCGGGGAAGGTGCGCAGGGACTCCAGGTGGCTGCCCTCCTCCCGCATGAGCTGGGCCATGCGGTCGTCGAGGGCTTCGAGCTGGGCCGGCGAGCTGTGCTCCAGAATGCGCGGCACATCGTCGGCGGCGGCGCAGATGTCCGGGTAGCCGAGCACGATCATGGCGTCGGCCGGGGGCACGGGCACCAGCTCGAGCTCGGCGCGCAGCACGGTGACCAGGGTGCCCTCGCTGCCCACGAGGCCGCGGGCCACGTTGAAGCCCTTCTCGGGCAGCAGGTCGTCCAGGTTGTATCCCGAGACGCGCCGGGGAATCTGCGGGTATCCGCGGCGGATGTCGGCCAGGTACTCGTCGGCGATGTTCCGCAGGCCGGCGTAGAGTTCCGCGCGGCGGTCGCCCATCGCGGCGATCGCCTCGTACTCCTCCGGCGAGGTCGGGCCGACCCAGCAGCGCACTCCGTCGTAGGTGAGGATCTCCAGGCGGCGCACGTTGTCGACGGTCTTGCCGTACGCCTGGGCGGAGGCGCCGCAGGAGTTGTTGCCGATCATGCCGCCGATCGCGCAGTGGCTGTGGGTGGACGGCTTGGGGCCGAACATCAGCCCGTGGCCGGCGAGCCGCCGGTTCAGTTCGTCCAGCACGATGCCCGGCTCGACCACGCAGGTACGGGCCTCGGCGTCCACCGAGACGAGGCGGTCGCAGTACTTGGTCCAGTCGATGACCACGGCGGTGTTGGTGCACTGGCCGCCGAGGCTCGTACCACCCCCGCGGGAGAGGACCGGGGCACCGAACCGGGCGCAGACCGCGACCGCGGTGGCACCGGCGTCCACCGTGCGCGGCACGACGACGCCGATCGGGACCTGCCGGTAGTTCGAGCCGTCCGTGGCGTACGCGCCGCGGCTGCCCGCGTCGAACCGGACCTCGCCGTCCACCTCCTCCCGCAGCGCCGCCTCCAGGGCGGCATCGTCCAGGGTGCGGGTGGAGGTGGAGCGTTCAAGGATGCTCATGCTGGCCCTTCCCGGTGCGCTGCCGTCCCGGCGCGATCAGTGGCCCGGGGCCGTGTCCGGCCCCTGCCTGCGGGGGAGGTACCGGACCGATGGGCCGCGTGCCCCGCTCAAGTGATCGCGTGCCCGGTCGGCATCCTGATATTCCACGCCTTACGGTCACTGCTCACGCTCCGCAGCCGCCGATACGTCGCCGCGACGCCGAGGACCGCGCTCTCAGGTGCGTCTCGTCAGGCGCGTTTGCGGCGCGCGGCCCCGGCGGCCGCGGCGATCCCCGCGGCGGCGGTGGCGGCCAGGGCGGCGGAGGTGTGCCGGGCGGCCCGGGTCTGGGGCGAGCGGGGGTGCGAGCGGTCGTCGAAGATGCCGTGGGCGCCGAAATCGTGCGCAGCGCCGGAGGTCCCGTCCAGCGGCTGCCACAGGTTGTGCGGCCGGTTCGGCTTGACCGGTTCCGCCGTCTGCTGCGCGTCGTAGCCCGTACGCGCCAGGTAGCGGTCGAGCAGCCCGGCGGCGATCCGGTTGGCGAGGATGGTGGCCACCGTGGAGGCGCCGACGTAGTACTGCTTGCGCCGGGGATGGCGGGCCGCGTGCACCACGGCGCGCGCGGCCACCTCGGGCTGGTAGATGGGCGGGACCGGCTGGGGGTGGCGGGGCAGGCGGGAGAGCACCCAGGAGAACTGCGGGGTGTTCACGGCCGGCATCTGCACCACCGTGATCCGTACATTGCTCCCGCTGTGCATGAGCTCGGTGCGCACCGACGAGGTGAAGCCGTTGACGGCGTGCTTGGCCCCGCAGTACGCGGACTGCAACGGGATGGAGCGCTCGCCGAGCGCCGAGCCGACCTGCACGATCGTGCCGCGGTCCCGGGGCAGCATGCGGGAGAGCGCTTCCCGGGTGCCGTTGACGAAGCCCAGGTAGCTCACCTCGGTCACCCGCCGGAACTCGGCCGGCTCGATCTCGGTGAACGGCGCGAAGACCGAGGTGAAGGCGACATTGACCCAGATGTCGACGGGACCGAACCGCTCCTCCACCGCGTCGGCGGCCGCGGCGACCGCGGCGTGATCGGCGACGTCGGTGGGCACGACGAGTGCCTGCCCGCCCAGCTCCCGCACCTCGGCGGCGGCGGCCTCCAGCCCGGTACGCCCGCGGGCGAGCAGCCCGATCCGGGCTCCCCGGCGGGCGAACTCGCGGGCCGTGGCCCGCCCGATGCCCCCGCTGGCTCCGGTGATCACGACGGTCTCGGGCATGGTTCGCCTTCCTTCCGGTGCACGGTGCTGCGTTTCCACGGTGATGCGTTGATGTCGTGCGTTGCGGTCATGTGCTGCGGTGATGCGTCGGGCGGTGCGGAGCTGCCGGTCACAGGTCGCCCCGGGCGACCGCCTCGCACCCCGCTGCGGACGCTTCTGCCCACCCGCCGGTAGGTGAAGCTCCGCCATCGGAGGCCGGAATACGACGCATGATCCGGAGATACGGGGGCAACTGTGCGCCATGGTGACTCATGACCCGTCGAGCCCTCGCCCCGCCGTATCCGCCACCGCGGTCGTACGGGCCCAGGGCGACCTGGACCTGTCGAACCTGGAGCCTCTGGCCAACCGGCTGCGGGCCGCCGCGGCGAGCAGCCCGGTGGTGATTCTGGACGCCGCTGACATCACATTCGGCGATTCCAGCTTCCTCCGCATCCTGATCGATGTCGCGCGCACCACGGACCTGCGCGTCGCGGCGCCGCGGCCCGCGCTGCGGCGGCTCATCGAAATGGTGGGGCTGGACGCCGTCCTGAAGCTCCACGATTCGGTCGAGGAAGCCCGTGCCGTGCCCGCCGCCAACGGCGAGCAGCGGCTGTGACTCCCCGCGCGGCGGCCGCGGCGCAGGTCTTACGGACAACCCGACGGGAGGCGCGATGACGACCCAGCCGATGACCGTCCGGCTCGGCGGTCACCCGGTCCGGATCACCCACCCGAACAAGGTGCTGTTCCCCGGGGACGGCCTGACCAAGGCCGATCTGGTCGGCTACTACCGCACGGTTGCCCGCAGGATGCTGCCCCACCTGCGCGGACGGCCGCTGATGCTGGAACGCCATCCGAGCGGGACCGACGATCCGGGCTTCATGCAGAAGGACGTGCCCGACTCCTTCCCGGACTGGATACGGCGGGTGGAGCTGCCCAAGCAGGGCGGCGGCAGCGTCCGGTACGCGGTGTGCGACGACACCGCGACCCTGGCGTATCTGGTCGGCCAGAACTGCACGACCTTCCACCGTTTCCTGTCCACCGCCGACCACCCGGACCGACCCGACCGGATCGTCTTCGACCTCGACCCGCCGGACGCGGACTTCGCCCCGGTACGGCAGGCCGCGCTACTGCTGCGCGATGTGCTGCGGGACCTCGAGCTGCCGTCCCTGCTGATGTCGACCGGCTCGCGCGGCCTGCACGCCGTGATCCCGCTCGACACCGGGGGCGGCGCCGACTTCGACCAAGCGCGCGCCTTCGCCCATGACGTCGCCGAACTGCTCGTGGCCCGCCGCCCCGACGCCCTCACCATCGAGCCGCGCAAGGCCGCCCGCGCGGGCCGGCTGTACGTGGACGTCCAGCGCAACGCCTACGCGCAGACCGCCGTCGCCCCCTACAGCCTCCGGCCGCTGCCCGGCGCGCCCATCGCAGCGCCCCTGGCCTGGGACGACATCGAGGACCCGGATCTGACGCCGCGACGCTGGACGCTGTCCCGCGCGGACGAGCTCCTGCGGACCGACCCGTGGCACAACGCTCCCCGGGGCCACTCCCTCGCCGCCGCCCGCCGCCGATTGACCGCCCTGCAACAGCAGGCGTGACGTGCGGGGGCAAGGCCCGGCTCAGTGGCTCAGCGCGTTCACGGCCACGATGAGCAGGCCGAGCAGCAGGTCCACCGCGCCGACCCGGCAGGCCCGCGCCCAGCCCTGGCCCGCCGACCGGGCCGCCCACAGCCCCCACCCGAACAGCGCGGCGGTGTTCAGCAGCAGGGCCACGCCGATCCCGCCCGCCTCGCTCCACCAGCCCGCCCAGGAGCCCAGCAGCACGGCCACCGTGGGCACCGCGGCGGCGACCAGGGGCCATTCGGTGACCACCGACCGGGCGGCCTCGACCGTGGTCTTCCGTCCGCCCGGCGTCCAGTGGGCGATGGCGTGCGCGTAGCCGTGCGAGGCGGCCGCGGCCAGGGCCGCCACCATGATCCACAGCGCGTCGTACCCGGGATTGGGCTGGCCGGTGTCGTGGTCGAGCGCGGACGCCAGGGAGCTGGCGAGCACCGTTCCGTACACCCCGCCGAACAGCACCCGCTGCAGGGCCTGGCGCGACGCGCCGGCGGCCGGGGGCTGGTCCAGGCTGTCCGGCACGGTGCCGCCCTTCCTCGTCCGACGTTCGCGCGGCCTCCGATACGGGGGTTTCCGCACGATACCGCCGGATGCGGACGGACCGGTCGCGGCGCCGATGACCCGTCGGCACGTGTCATCCGGGCCGATCGGCGTATGGACGCGCGGCCCATCCGGTGCAACTCTGTCCCGCACCCTCTGGGAAATGCCCCGCCGCACTTCCCCTCCGGTGCGGCGGGGCACCATCGCGGCTCCGACCTGTCCGGCCGTCCCCTCGTGGCTCGCATTCCCGCAGGCGGGGCCCCGGTCAGTCCCCGGCCGCCGCCAGCGCCGCCCTGATGTCCGCCGCCGGCGCCGGGCCCGCCGGCCGTCCCGCGAAGTCCTTGGTCTTGCTGTCCGAGTAGGGCACGCCGTAGGCCGGGGTGCCCGGCTGGAAGCGGCGGCCCTCTGCGAGCGGCCCGGCGTCCACCACGTCGTATCCCAACGTGGACAGCAACTCGGTGGCGCGCCGCTTGGCGTCCGCGTTGTCGCCGGCGATCGGCAGGGCGGTACGGTCCGGCGTACCCGCCGGCCGGGCCAGGTCGCCCAGGTGGGCGAAGTAGATGTTGTTGAACGCCTTCACCACGCCGGAGTCGGGCAGGTGACGCTGGAGCAGTTCACTGTGCGTCAGCTCGCCGGAGTCCAGTTCCGGGATCTGCCCGTCGCGCTGCGGGTAGTAGTTGCCGGTGTCGATCACGGTCTTCCCTACAAGAGGCTCGCGCGGAATCTCCGGTACGGCCCGGACCGGGACCGACACCACCACGATGTCTCCCGAGGCGGCCGCCGCCTCCGCGGTCGCCGCCCGGGCCCGCGGCCCGAGCTCCGCGACCAGGTCCTGCAGCGTCTCCGGCCCGCGCGAGTTGCTGACCACCACGTCCAGCCCGGCGTCGACCGCCAGACGGGCCAAGGTGCTTCCGATGTGTCCACTGCCGATGAGTGCCAAGGTCGTCACGGCATCGACAATAAGCCGTCCCCGGGTTCCGTCCCGTCGGACCACTCCGATGGGCGAGCGGAAGCGTGGCGGACACGAGACGACCGGGGCTGACGGGGCGTCGGGAAGCCGGCCGTGGCTCGATCCTGAGGGCGCCGACCTGCCCGAACCGCGTACGGCCGCCGCTCTGCCCGAAGCCGGCGATGGTCGCCACCGACCACGAAGCGGAACCGGTCAACGGGCCCATCTGCCGTACCCGGGCGGTGTCTCCCCCCGGAGCAGGTCGATGAACGCGCGACCGCACGCCCCGTTCCCCGAGGTCAAGTCCGGGCCGCCTGCCGGGAAGGCGTCACCGTGGCCGCGCCTTCCCGCGTCGGCGGGACTCGTCCCGGCAACAATGCACCCGCGCGGGCGGCCACTTGGTCCGTACCTGCCGGTGCTCATGGGCGTTGCGCAGGGCCTCCGGCACAGGATGTGCGGGATAATCGACCGGTGGCTGGCCCGTCTGATTCCTCGGTGCTCGTCGGCCGGGAAGAGCACGTGGCCCTCCTGGTCGACGCGTTCGAGCGTGCGCGCGGCGGGGAGCCGCGGATCGTGCTCGTCGGCGGGGACGCCGGGATCGGCAAGACGCGGCTGGTCCAGGAGCTGGGCACGGTGGCGATGGGCCGGGGCGCCGTCGTAGCGGTCGGCGAGTGCGTGGCGGCGGGAGCGCAGCGGCTGCCCTTCGCGCCGTTCACCACCGTGTTGCGGTCGTTGCGGCGGCAACTGCCGGCCGAGGTGGCCGCGGCCGTTGGCGGCCGGGAGGACATGCTCGCCGCCCTCGTGCCCGAACCGAGCGAGGTCCGGCCGCCGGTCCCCGAACCCGACGGCGCCTCACGGCTGTTCGAGCTGACCGCCCGGGCGCTGGAGCAACTGGGCGGGGAGCGGCCCCTCGTCCTGGTGCTGGAGGACCTGCACTGGGCGGACGAGTCCACGCTGAGCCTGCTGGCGTACCTGTGCCGCCCGCAGCGCACCGGGCAACTCACCCTGGTCGGCACCTACCGCACCGGCGACCTGGTCGCCGGCCACCCGTTGCTGCCCGTGGTGTCCGAACTGCGGCGGCTGCCCACGGTGACGGACGTCGTGCTGCCCGGACTGACCCGGGACGAGGTACGGCAACAGGTCGCCGCGATCCTGTCGGCGGAGCCCTCGCCGCCGCTGGTGGACGCGATCCACCGGCGCTCGCAGGGCAACCCGTTCTACGTGGCGGAGCTGGCGCGCACCCAGGACGTGGACGAGTCGGTGCGCGGACTGCTGTCGGCTCGGCTGCGCGCCCTGCCCGCGACGGCACGGCAGGTGGCCCGCCTGATCGCCGAGAGCGGCACGGACGTGGAGTACCCGCTGCTGCGCGCGGTGGCGGGACTGCCGGAGAGCGAGCTGAACGAGGCCCTGCGCGCGGCCGTGGCCGGCGGCATCCTCCTGCTCGCACCGGATCCTGACCGCCCGGGCCACCGCTTCCGCCACGCCCTGGTCCGCGACGCGGTCGGCGACGAGATCCTGCCGGGCGAACGCGCCCTGCTCAACCAGCGGTACGCGCGGGCCCTGGAGGCCGACCCGTCCCTGGTCCGCCCGGACGAACGTGCCACCCGGCTCGCAGGCCACTGGTTCGCCGCCGACGACGTGTCCAAGGCCCTGCCGACAGGCCTCCGGGCAGCCGCCGACGCCCACCACCGGCACGCCCACGCCGAGCAGCTCCAGATGCTCGAACGCGTGCTTCGGCTGTGGGACCGCGCACCCGAGCAGGTCCGTACGGGCCTGCGTCCACCGGACGCCGCTTCCTTCCGGCACTTGCGTCCGGCGGCGGCGGGCGTGGCCGACTCGGCGGGAGGGGCGTCCGGCCCCGACGGGGCCACGGCCGTGGCGACCCGTACGTCGGAGGCAACCGGCCCGACCAGTACGACACTCGGCCTGGACGGAACAGCCCGGGCGGGCGAGACCGGCGCATCGAGCGAAGTGCCCGGCCCCGACCGTGCCACGAACCCGGCCACTGCGGCCCCGACGACGGACGCAACCGACCCGGCCGACACGGACAGGACCGATCGGACGGGCGGGGCCGACACTGCGGATGGGGTGTCCAATCCCGGCGGCGCCACGGGTGCGGCCACAGCCGACCGTACGGCCGACGCGACCCTCCCGCCCCGTACGACAGTTACCCCCGACCCGGCCCGCACCACGGAACCGCCCGAACTCGACGAAGCGCCCCTGACCCGGCTCGACGTGGTGGCGGAAGCCGCGCTGGCGGCGCGGCTGAGCGTCAACCGGGAGCGGGCGCTGGCGTTGACCGAAGAGGGGGTGTCGACTGCGGAGGCCTCTGGTGATCGGGCGGCCGCCGCCTGGTTCTGGGTGCAGCGTTCGCTGCTGGTCCAGGACTTGGCCCTGGGGGACGGCCTGCGCGAGCTGGACCGCGCGCAGGAACGCGTACGGGGCCTGGCGCCGTCCGCCGTTCACGCTGTCGTACTGGCGGAGGCGTCCGAGTGGGGCGCCCGGCATCAGCCGGGACCGGACACCGTGGAGGCCGCCGAGCGTGCCGTGCGGTACGCGGAGGAAGCCGGGGCGCGGGAGGTCGCGCTGGACGCCCGGATCGCCCGCGGCCGGCTCAAGGCGGCAACCGCCGGCTACCAGGAGGGCCTGGCCGAGTTGTCCGCGCTGCGAGGGATCGCCGAGGAGACGGGGTCGGCCGCGCTGCTCGGCCGGGTCGGGCTCGCGCTGCCCTCGGCGCTGGAGGGCGCGGGCCGTTCGGCCGAGGCGGTGGCCGCGGCCGAGGAGGCGGCCCGGTTGTGCCGGGCTCGCGGGCTGGTCGACGCGGAGGCGCGGGTGCGCTGTGACCAGTCCCTGTCGCTGTACTCATTGGGCCGCTGGCCGCAGTCGCTCGAGGCGATCGACGAGGCGGCGGCGTCGGCCCGGTCCCGCACGGCGCACGGGCTGGCCGCGGTACGCCGGGCTCAGATCGCCCTCGTGCAGGGCGAGTTGGCGGCGGCCCGCAAGCATGTGTCCCGAGCGCGCGAGCAGTTCGGCGGTCACGATCCGCAGCCGTGGCTTCTCGTCCACCCGGCGGAGGTGGCGATGCGGGTGGCGGCGTGCGACGGCGACATCGACGCGGCCCGGGCGGAGTTCCGGCGGATCGCGGCCCTCGGGCTGTCGCCGGGCACGGAGCGGTACGCCCTGCCGATGCTGTGCACGGCCGCGGCCGTCGAGGGGGACGTACGGGAGTCCCGCGGTGCTGACGCCGACGGCCGGCAGATCCTCGCGGCGATCCGCGGTCACGCGGTCGGGATGGGGCACGCGATACCGGTGTGGCGCGCGCACCGGCTCTGGCTGGACGCCGAACTCGCGCGGGCCGCGGGCAACCCCGTCCTGGATCCGTGGGCCCGGGCCGCCTCCGCCTTCGCGGGGCTGGAGCGCCCGTACGAACTGGCCTCGGTACGCGGCAGATGGGCGGCCGCCCTGCTGGACCGGGGCCGCACCCGGGCCGGCACCGCACTGCTGCGGCAGGCCCACACGGCGGCCACAGATCTGGGCGCGGTCCTGTTGGCGGCCCGGCTCGCCGATCTCGCGACCGCCCGCGGCATCGCCCTGCGTCCGGCCCGGCGCGAACCCGCCCCCGCACGCAACGGGAGCCGGCCCCTACGGCCGCCCCGCTCCCCCGCCGCGACGGGCGCGGACGGGCTCACTGCCCGCGAGCGCGAGGTCCTGCGCCTGGTCGCGGTCGGCCACAGCAACCGCCAGATAGGCGAGGACCTGGGCATCTCCCCCAAGACGGCCGGCCTCCACGTCTCGTCCGTCCTCGCCAAACTCGGCGTCACCAGCCGCACGGAAGCAGCGGCCCTGGCCTCCCGGCTGGCGCTCTTCCGGGACATCTGAAAGCAGCTGCCGGCCCCCTGCCTGACCTGCGCGAACGCAGGGCAGAACGGGGTGCGGCGGCATCTGGGGGACTTCTCCGGGACTTCACACCCGGACGGGGCGTCCAGCAGGGCTTGTCCAGCCCCGGCCCGTCCCAGGTGAGGCTACGCGAAGATCGCGCCGATGGCGGCACCGCCCCGTGCACCCGCGCGGGGCAGGCGGAACAAGTACGCCCAGGACAAACGCCGATGCGAAATCGTCGCCAGAGCGAACGTGGCGTGACCCAGCATCAGAAATGGCAGTAGCTGTAGTACGAGCCAAGTGCGGCTATGGCCTCTGGGCCGAGCTCAGGATGCCGCTCGCTCATTGTCGCCTCCGCCGTCCGCGTTCCGGTAGCCAGATCCTCGCCCTGAAACGGCAGCGCCATCATCTCCGTCACCAGCGCCTCCAGTTGCGGCCGAAGCTCCGCAGCCACGGTTCCGAACTCTCGCTCAAGGCAATCGGGGTCCAGATGCGGGAAGCCGTGAGGTTCGTGCGTGACGAACATCCCCATGGCCCGGGTGAGTCGGTCATCGACGGACACGAGTACGAGCCTAACCCGTCCAATGGCGCCCGCGACAGCACCACCACCAGCAGCGGCATCGGAGCAGGACGGGGCATCGCCCTATCCACTGAGCCAGAGCAGGCGGCTACGGGCCCGAAGCCGGGGCCCGGTCCACCGTCCCCCTCCGGCACGTCACGATCAGCGCCGGTCCCCTGGCCGACCTCGCACTAGGACGAACCTAGGACGGCCGGCGGACTCGTATTCGTAGCGTCACGGGCAGGTATCCAGCTCGTTCCCACGCGACGAAAACGGAGTACACGATGATGAGGGTCCGTAGGAAGCTCGCGGCGGTCGCCGTCGCCGGCGGCGTCCTCGCCGGCAGTGTCGCACTGGCCGCACCGGCCGGCGCCACCGTCGTCAACGTCGGCTGCCCGACCAACCAGGTGACCGTGTACAGCGACGGCGGCAACTACTGCTACACGCTGGTCAAGGACGGGAACACCGGCCCCGGCTGGGCCAACATTCCCAACTCGTGGGCGGTCGGCAGCGGCAACGACACCGGCTATGTCCAGGCTGATTCCGGCTGGATTCCGGTCCACTTCAGCCCGGGCAGCATGGTGGTGCCCGACTGTCCGTCCGGCTGCTACTGGACGACACGGTGGATCTACATCACCAACAACTAGCGCCAGTCGGCTCCGCCCGGCACGCGGTGGGTGCTGTCCGCCCGTCCGGGCACGCCTCGCGCCGGTCCACCCCGTGAAGCCGGCACGCGGCAACGCCGTCCCGGCCACTGCGGTCACCGGTCACCGGTCACCGCAGTGGCCGCCACCACCGAACACAGACAACCGGGACCAACCGAGGTCGCATGGTGAGCATCAAGACCGCTCCGGCTATCAGTGCAGCACGATGTGCGGCAGTTCTGGCAATGCTGATCCCTGTGGCCTCCTGTGCCCACGGAGCGGCTGAGCAGCACGGTTCGCCGCCGCCGCTCGGCCACGTCCCCGTGATCACATCGGTCGACCAGATCGCGTTGCCCATCGACTCCTACGAGGTCACCGTCGAGCAGACCAGGACGTTGTTCGAGGCTTCCACCGTGGTGACCCAGCAGTGCATGCGGAGTTACGGCCTGTCCTATCCGGCTCCGCAGTGGGGCGACGCGTTCAGCGACACTCCTCGGGATCTCAAGAGGCGTTCGGTGGTCTACGGCTTCTTCGATCCGGCCGCCCCGAGGAATGACGGGTACGACGCGGTCGCGGTCGGCGACGGCAGCCCCCAGCCGCCCCTCTCCGACGCGGTGCGCACGGTGCTCGACGGCGTGGACAGAACGAACAGGCCCGTCACCGTGTACGGCGGTAAGGCCGTGCCCGACCACGGGTGCCTGGGCCGGGGAAGGGCAGAGGTGGGGGATCCACCGATGCCCGCGGACTCCGAGGAGTTGCCGGACGGCGGGCCGAAGGTTCCGGCGACGGATCCCCGGATGGTCGGTGCCAACGCCGAGTGGAGCCGCTGCATGAAGTCCAAGGGCTTCGGCTACGCGTCACCGGGGGCGGCCTATTTCGACCGGAAGTGGCGGTCCGTACCGAGACCGGGGGCGGTCCCGGTCCCCCTCACTCACACGCGTGAGGAGATCGCCACGGTGACCGCGGATCTGGACTGCAAACTGTCGACGAACCTGATGGGCGTCGCGGTAGCCGTCGAGACCGCGTACGACAAGCAGTACATCGGCTCGCACGCCGCGGCTCTCTCGGCCTTCACACGGAGTCTGGACGACCGGCTCGCAAAGGCGCAGCGCATCATCGCCTCCGGCGGGGCGGCCGCGGGATGAGCCAGGCGCCGGTGAACAGCGCTCCCGCCACGGCCGGGCAGCAGGACCGAGCAGGAAGGTGGCGGGCACCCCGCGCGACTCGCCCTCGGGCCGCTTGCTGATGCCGCCGGTCGGCCGCACGCCCCCCGGGTGGGAGGGGGCCGGCGGCGATCGTGGAGATCCTCTCCGCGGGAACGCCGAGCGCGAGCGCCGCCTCGGCCGTCTTCTCCGTGCCGAAGAGGTCGGTCGCCGGACGGTCTCGCCGGCCTCAACGCCGATCGCCGCCGAGGCGGTCAGTCCCGCGCCTCATCCGTCCGGTGGGCGGCAGGAGCCCGTCGATTGCTCCTGCCGCCCACCGGCGCTCTCGCGCAATCCGGATCTCAACCAGCAAGCGAGGAGTGATACATGCACCGCACCTGGGCCAGGCACGTCCTGGCCACGAGCGCGACAGTGGCGACAACAGCCGTGCTGCTCTCCTTGAGCGGCCCCCCGGCGCTCGCCGCACCGCCCACCCCCAAGCCCACGAGCACCGCTCCGGCCCCTGCCAAGCACAGGAGCAGCGCTCCGGCTGCCGCCACCTCCCCCACCGAACGGGCCCGCTACCTCGGCCCCGGCTGGTACGACTCCCGCGACCTGATCCTCGACACCGCCGAGGACTCCGCGGGATACCACCTGTTCACCGCGGCCGGCCGGTCCGGCTTCGTCTGGCAGCCGCTGGCTACGCTCAAACCGCTGGACCTGGACGCTTCGGCCTGGACCGGCTACTCGTGCCCGACCGGCGACGGCAAGCACGTCGTCGCCGTCGTGGCGCCCGCGGGCTTCGCCGACGTACCGACGCTCCGGGACCGGGGCGCCTTCGCTTACGTGGTGGACGTCCCGGACGGCAAGGTCCACCCGGTCACCTCGGGCGTCGCGCTGACGTACTCCTCGCCCGGGTGCGGAGCCGGTGACGATGCGGTGCTGACCCGCAGCCTCGGAACGGACGAGCAGGGCACCCAACTGCTCACCGTGCACGCCGACACCGCGACCGTCTCCGCGCCGATCACCGAACCCGGTCAGTTGACCAGCGCGGTACCCGCGGGGAAGGGCCGGATCCTGGCCGCGCGCGGCGCTTCCCTGGTGCAGGTGGACGAGCGGGGCACCGTACAGGCCCTCGCCACGGGGCCCGGCCAGGTCTTCGACATCGTCGCCGACCAGGCCGGAAACGCGACGTTCCTGGCGAAGCACGGCGTCGACGCCGACGTCCTCCGCGTGGCCGGCGGCCGGCTGACCCGGCTCGCTCACGGAGAGTTGACAAGCACCGGCCTGTTCAACGGCCGCGGCGGCCACGCCGTGCTGGTGGCCAGATCGCTGAGCGGATCCGTCCCGCACGGCGTGGCCACGACCATCACCGGAAGCCTGCCGGACGTCGTCGACGGCGTCTCGCTGGACGGGCAGGCCGTGGCCGGCCACGCGGCAAGCGCCCGCCCGGCCGCCGACGGTACGACCGCCGGCCACTCCTCCGCGAGCGACGCCGGCCGGATCGCCGTCCAACTCGTCGCCACCGCCACCGGCCGTACCCTGCCCGGCAGTACGGGGCTGGGCCGGGCCGCTCCGGCCACCACCGCCGTCTCTCGCACCGGCTTCGCGACCGGCGCGACGGCCCCCGGCCGCCTCTCGACGGCCGCCACCGCCCCCCAGACGCTGGCCTGCGCCGTACCGCGCAACGACCCGACGCTGCAGGCCATGCAGCCGGGGGCGCCGCAGGTGCAACGGGCGGTCGACCTCGCCGTGACCGGCCAGTTGACGGACCAGCGCCCGGCGAACTTCCTGAACATGGGGCTGGCCGCCTACCAGCCGAGCGCCGACTTCCCTCCGCATGCGCTGACGGGCGGCGGCACCGTACCGGCCCAGGTCTTCCTCGGCCTGCTCGCGCAGGAGTCCAACTTCGAGCAGGCGTCCTGGCACTCGCTGCCCGGCCTGTCCGGCAACCCGCTGATCGCCGACTACTACGGCTCGGCCGGCACCGTCGACGTCATCAACTACGCGGCGGCGGACTGCGGTTACGGCATCGCCCAGGTCACCACCGGGATGGCCGCCTACGACCCCACCTACTCGCAGCACGGCAAGATGAAGATCGCCGTGGACTACGAGGAGAACATCGCGGCCGGCCTGCAGATCCTCGAGGACAAGTGGAACCAGCTCGCGGCGGCTGGGACCATCGCCAACAACGGCGACCCGAGCAAGATCGAGAACTGGTACTTGGCCCTGTGGGCGTACAACACCGGGTTCCACCCCGCCGACTCGTCCGGCAACAGCGGCCTCGGCTGGACCAACAACCCGGTCAACCCCGCCTATCCGCCCAACCGTGACCTCTTCCTGCGCAACGGCTACGGCGACGCCTCGCATCCCGCCGACTGGCCCTACCAGGAGCGGGTCCTGGGCTGGGTGGAGCACCCGATCCTGAACTACAAGAGCCAGACGTCCTACCTGACGCCCCGGTACAGCGGGGCGATCCGGGGCCTCATCATCCCGCCGACCACCCTCTTCTGCGACGGGTCCGACAACTGCGACGCGTCCGACCCCACCAAGACCTTCTGCGGCTACGGGAACCTGACCAAGGACGACCCGCTCTACTACCACTGCTGGTGGCATCAACCCGTCACCTGGGCACCGGACTGCGCGACCTCGTGCGCGACGCAGTCCCTCGCCTTCGCCCCGGGCTCCGCCGACCCCGGGGTGACGAACCCGCACCCGGCGGACTGCCAGTCCAGCCTGCCGGCCGGCGCGGTGATCGTGGACGAACTGGCCACACCGAGCCAGAACACCGCCGGCTGCACGGGCATGAACTGGACCAACGGCGGCGCGTTCACGATGACGTACGGTACGAACGCGGCCGGCGACCCGATCGCGGCCATCGACACCCACCAACTCGGTGCCGGCTTCGGCGGCCACCTGTACTTCACTCACAACCGTGCCGCGAGCGACCCCCAGCACCAGGTGACCGGCACCTGGACCGCGCCGCTGCCGAGCAGCCTCTACCACGTGCTCGCCCACACACCGAGCACCGGCGGCACCACCGACTCCGCGCACTACAAGGTGACCGCCGCCGACGGCACCGTCTACGACCGCCCGATCAGCCAGCACACCAGCGCCGACGAGTGGCAGAGCGTCGGCTACTTCCAGCTCGGGAGCAACGCGCAGGTCACACTGAACAACGTGACCGACGACAGCAAACTCGGAACCCACGACGTCGCCTTCGACGCCGTCGCGTTCGTGCCGGTCTCGGGCACCTTCCAGCACCACAGCTTCGACGCGGTCTCGCTCTTCGACCCGCAGCAGGACATCACGACCCACGCGCCGAGCTCCTTCCAGAGCCCCCTGAACACCATGCCGATGCTGTACGCCTGGGGACTGGACCGTACGGTCGGCGGCCCCGACTGGGCCAACCCGCAGCAGCAGGACGTGGGCCTGGGCGGCATGAGCTTCCCCTCCTGCGACACCGGCCCGAAGACCGCGAACTGCGTGGGGCAGGCCACGCTGACCGCGGTGCAGAACTGGGGGAACGAGGTCCAGGAGGCGGGTGACACCGCCACCGGCACCGGCACCCCCGATGGCATGACGCCCGCCCGGCTCATGCAGTTCTCCGTACCGCGCCCCGACCTGTCGAAGACGCCCGACCAGAACTACGCCGCCGACACCAGCTACAAGCAGAAGACCCACATCGACGTCACCTACGCGGTCGACGCCAACGGCAATGTCTTCAGCGGCTCGCAGTCGGCCGTGGTGACCAGCCGCACCGGCACCACCGAACTGCCGGACTGGCTGGTGGCCTTCGTCGCCGGGGTGCAGACGGACTACGGAATCCCGATTCCCGACCTGTCCTACGACGAGGTCGACGCCAACACCTACACCGGCGATCCGACCCACGTACCCAACCCGCTGGTCACAGGTACGGCGCCCGGCCAGGCGTACATGCCGCACGTCAGCGCCCCCCAGGTCGACTCGACCGGCAAGTGCGTCGCGGTCAAGTCGATCAGCGGCGGATCGATCGGCTACCGGCCGCTCGACACCCAGTCGGGCAGGACCGACGCCAACTTCAGCGCCTGGGTCGGCCAGATCCGGAACGCCGTGAACGCCGGGCGGATGCCGCCGCAGATGGCCACCACCGCCACCGACTTCTACAACATGTTCTTCCGCGGCTGGGGCGACACGAACGGCTCGCTGTTCAACGGCGCCCCGCCCATCTGGCAGCAGGTCGACATGGCCTTCTGCTCCGACGGGACGGTCAAGTCGACGCAGACCGTACCGAACGGCGACGACAGCCCGGAGAACAGCCTCGTCGCGCAGAGCTACATGCCCAACCTCTACCTCTACCTGGACGGGAAGATGGTCGACCAGACCGGCCACCCGACCACCAAGCCGGTGCAGACCGGCGACTTCGTGAACTTCTCCAACATCCCCGGAGTCAACAGCGACGCCGGCAACGCCTACGACAACTGCAACATCACCGAGCGGGGCAACGGGGGCAACCCGTGGAACATCGGCCCGCCCGCGCCCGGCACCAGCCAGAACGCGACCCCCCGCCACCTCATCTACTGCGACGACCTGAGCTGGTACGACGACACGTACGCACCCTGACCGCTCTCTCACCGCTCTCTGACCGCTCCCGGCGCGCGGTGGCGCTTCCCGCCCACCGCGCGCCGCCTCCCTCACGGCGACGACGGCCGCGCCGGAGCTTTCGTCGCGTCCATGTCCCCGATCGTCCGCCACAGCCGCAGCGCTCGCCCGCGGTGCCGGTGCGCCTGGTCGTGGTCGCCGGCGGCGGCGTCCAGGTCGCCGATCAGTTGCCAGCACGCGGCCTCGTCCTCGCGGTCGCCGTGCCGGTGGAACAGTTCCGCCGCGCGCTCCAGCGCCGGGCTCGCCCGTTCCCGGTCGTGCCGGCCCGCGTACACGCGGCCGACCTCCAACAGCGTGTACCCGGCGCAGCGCTCGTCGGCCAGTTCCTCGAAGGTGGTCAGGGCCTGCCACAGGCAGCGCAGCGCCTCGTCCGGATCACCGCGCCGGTCGTGCAGCCGGCTGAACCGTCGCAGTACGACCGCCACCCGGTGCCCGTCGTCGAGCGCCGTCGCCTGGCTCAGGGCCTCGCCGAACCAGGACTCGGCCTCGTCGAGTCTGTCCTGCATGAGCCGCATCACGGCCATCGAACAGGACAGTTGAGCCTCGAGGTGCCGGTCGCCCTCACCGACCGCGAGGCCCAGCGCCCGCTGGATGCGGTCGACGGCTTCCTCGTAACGGCCCTGCACCCGGCTGACCGTGCCCAGCATCGCCATCGACAACGCCTCGCCTCGCTTGTCCCCGGCGTCCCTGCACAGCCCGGCGGAGGACACCAGGGCACTCGTGGCCCCGTCGAAGTGGTCCCGGTAGATGTGCAGTTGGCCGAGGCCGCGCAGCAGCACCGACGCGCCACGCGCGTTGCCGACGGCCTGGACCGCGTCCAGCGCGAGCCGGTGCCCGTGCTCCCAGTCCTGGTACAGGCACCGGTGGTCGTAGTACGTCACCGGGCCGGCCGCCAGCTCCCAGGCCATCTCGTCCAGTCCCCAGTCCACGGCCAGCTTCACCGCACCGAGCAGGGTGTCGCGTTCCGCGTCGAACCAGCCGACCGGGTCGGCCAGCAGCCGGTCCGCCACCGCGTCGGGCAGCGGCAGGCGTGGCGCGGAACCGGGCTCGGCGACCAGCAGCCCGGCCGGCAGCCCGTCGGTACCGCGCCCGGTCAGGTCGAGCCAGGCGGCCAGCACCCGGACGATCGCGTCCCGCTTGTCCTGCTCCGGCAGCCGGTCGGCGACCTCCACCGCACAGGTCCTTATCAGGTCGTGCAGCCGGTAGCGCGGCTGGCCGATGGCGTCGGTGGTGCTGAGTCGCACCAGGCTGGCGTCGACGAGGGTGTCCAGCACGTCCTCGGCGTCGGGGCGGTCCAGCAGCGGGCCGACCACCCAGCCGGGCAGGGTGTAGGGGCCGAGCAGACCCAGCAGGCTCAGCGCGCGCACCGCGTCGTCCGGCAGCAGCCGCAGGCTCATCTCCACGCTGGCGCGCACGCTGAGATCCCCGATCCTCAGCTCGGCCAGCCGCCGGGACTCGTCCTCGATCCGTTCCCGCAGCACCCGCAGCGACCAGGCCGGGCGCCCGGTGAGCTTGGCACTGGCGATCCGGATCGCCAGCGGAAGGTTGCCGCAGCAGTCGAGGATCGCGTCGGCCTCCGCCGGCTCCCGCTCGACCCGCTGCCGGCCGACGATGCCGGTGAACAACTCCCGCGCCTCTTCAGGGTTCAGCACGTCCAGGTCGATGTGCCGGGCGCCGGGAAGCTGGGTCAGCAGGGTACGGCTGGTGACCAGCACGGCGCAGCCGTCGGCCCCGGGCAGCAGCGGCAGCACCTGATCGGCGTAGCCGGCGTCGTCCAGCACCACCAGCATCCGGCGGTCCACCAGCAACGACCGGTAGAGCGCGGCCCGTTCCGACAGGGCGCCGGGTATCGCGCTGCCCGCGATCGAGAGCGCTCGCAGCGCCTCGGCCAGCATCAGCGCCGGGTCCCGCGGCTCGTCCGAGGTCGCGGCGAGGTTGAGATAGAGCTGGCCGTCGGGGAAGTTGGCGCTCGCCAGCCGCGCGGCGTGCGTCACCAGGGAGGACTTGCCGACGCCCGGACCGCCCACGACGACGGCCACCGGGGCCCGGTTCGCCGCCGACCCGTCGAGTAATCGGGCGACCTCGGCGAGCGCGTCGACCCGGCCCACGAAGTCGGGTACGTCGAGGGGCAGTTGGCGCACCGGCATCGCCATGACCGGCTCTTTGTCCGCCGTGCCGGAGCCGTCCTGCCGTTCGTCCGAGGGACCGCTCGGCGGGACGGGGACCGCCAGGGCGGGATCGGCGGCCAGGATGCGCAGGTGCAGCGCCTGGATCGGCGGGGTGGGGTCGACGCCGAGGTCGTCCACCAGTGTCCGGCGCAGCCGCTCGTACACCTGCAGCGCCTCGCCCTGCCGCTGGCAGCGGTAGAGGGCGACCATCAGGTGCTCGGCGACCTGCTCGTCGTAGGGGTGCTCGCGCCGCAGGGCGGTCAGCTCCTCGATGACCTCACGGTGACGCCCCAGGTCGAGTTCGATGCTCAGGCACAGCTTGTGCGTTGCGGCGCGCGTTTCGTTCAGCCGGGCCGCGTCGAGTTCCAGGACCCGGCTGGAGATGTCGATCAGGGCGTCACCGCGCCAGCAGGTCAGCGCGCGCCGCAGCGCGACAGCCGTCTCGGACGGCGTCTTGTGCCGTTCGGCGAGGCGCCGCTGCTGGTCGAACTCCAGCACGTCGAGCTGATCCGCGGTCAAGTGGATCTCGTAGCCGCCGCGCCGCGTGCTGATCAGGGAGCCGGGCGCTCCGCACGCGGCCAGGTTGCGGCGCAGCCCGGACACGGCGTCCTGGACCTGGCGGACCGCGGTGGCGGGTGCCTTCCCGTCCCACATCACGGCGACGAGCCGTTCCATGGCCACGAGGTTGTTGGCGTCGACCAGAAGCGCGGCCAGCATCTTGGCCTGCCGCGGTCCGTCGAGCCGGACCTCTCGCCCGGTGATCTGGGCGCGTAACGGCCCCAGCACGCCGAATCTCATGTTCCCCCCGGCACGATCAGCGTCCAGCCCCCCCCCGGCCGACCTCGCACTAGGACGAATCTAGGACGGCCGACGGACTCGTGTCCATAGCGTCAGGTGGGGCACGGAGCTGTTCCTGCGACGCAAGGGTCGGCCATGTTGCCGCGAACAGGCGGAAAGCAGGCATGAAGATCTTTGGTGCCCAAAGTGGCGCCGCCCGGCGGCGGGTGCACCGGCAGGGCCGCGCAGGCCGTACCCAGCGGGCGGCCGGAGAGAACGGGGGACTCCGGCCGCCGTCAAAGAGAATTCGCTGAATCGTGCGATCACCGCATCAGGCAGCCGCCGGCATGACGAGACAAGGAGTTCGATGACGATGCGGCGCGACTGTGCCGTGCCTGCCGTCGTCGCATTGTTTCTGGCAACCGCGGTGACCGGCTGTACGAGTGCCGCCGGCGGTCATCCGGCGGCGACCGGAAATCCGAAACCGGCGGCGACCCCGCATGCATGTGCAGGGGCTCCCCACATGCGCCTCATCACGGTGGGGCGTCGGTGAAACCGGCGGGTCTCCCGCGGTCAGGGGGACGCGGGGTGGACGGTGAAGCCGAGCACGCGCATTGCCCGTTCCACCTCGCCGGCGTTGAAGTCGCGCCGGTCCTGACGGGTGAGGACTGCGCCGACCTGCATGATCGGGTACCGTACGCCGCCTATGTCGACGCTTTTGCCGGTGACGGGTTCGGGGACCACCCCTTTCATCGCCTGCTCGACCTCGGCCGGGTGGAAGTAGAAGTGACGGCGGGCGATGGTGACGCGCATCGTTCCTCGACAAAGGGGGGAGGGTGGAGCCGGAAAGCGCCGACATCCTCGTGCTTCCGGCGAAGGGCTGGTGCCGCCGGAGGTGCTACGGAGCCGTCTCCGGGGCTGGGCGCCGCCGCAGGGGCGCTCCTGCGTGGTGGAGGTGTCGTAGCGCCTGGGCGTACGAAGTGACGAGCCCGCTCTCGGTGTACTGGATGCCGAGTTCGGCGCAGTACGCCTTCACTATCGGCTGGGCGCGGCGCAGATGGGGGGTGGGCATGCTGGGGAAGAGGTGGTGCTCGATCTGGTAGTTGAGACCGCCCAGAACGAGGTCGGTCAGGCGTCCGCCCCTGACGTTGCGCGAGGTCAGGACCTGGCGGCGGAGGAAGTCGGGCCGGTCGTCGCCGGTCAGCGTCGGCATGCCCTTGTGATTGGGCGCGAACGTGCAGCCCATGTACACGCCGAACACCGCCTGGTGCACGGCCAGGAAGACCAGCGCCTGGACAGGAGGGAGGACCAGCAGCAGCGCGGCGGCGTATCCGGCGATGTGCAGGCCGAGCAGGACCGCCTCCAGGGCCCGCTGCTTGCAGGCCGGGCGGAACAGCGCCCGCACGCCCGCCACATGCAGGTTCATGCCCTCCAGGGCGAGCAGGGGGAAGAACCAGTACGCCTGCCGGGCACCGAGCCGGCGCGGCAGTCCGCGGGCCGCCCGCGCCTGGTCCTGCGACCACACCAGAATGTACGGAACGACGTCCGGGTCGAGGTCCTCGTGGTTGGGGTTGGCGTGGTGGCGGGTGTGCTTGTCCTGCCACCAGCCGTAGCTCATGCCGACGCACAGGTTCCCGGCGATCCGCCCGGCCGCCTCGCTGGGCCGGCGCAGCCGGAAGACCTGCCGGTGGGCGATGTCGTGCGCGACCAGGGCCACTTGTGCGAACATCACACCGAGCACGCCCGCCGTCACGAGCTGCCACCAGGTGTGACCGAGCAGGACGAACGCCACCCACGTACCCGCGTAGCACACCGCCAGGCCACCTGTCCGGGCCCCGTAGTACCCGGGGCGCCGCGTCATCAGGCCCGACGCGGTGATCCTCCGGGCGAGCACCGCGAAGTCGCTGCCCTCGCCGTTCGGTGCGCTCTCCGGCTCGGTCGCATACGGTCCCTGGCCGGCGGCCGCGGCCGCGGGCCTCACGCGGCACTCCGGCGCCGGGGCACGGACCGGGTACGCACCGCTCCGCGGCCGGAGCCGGGCGGCAGGATCCGCGCTGCCTGGCGCCGACGTCCCGAACGCCCGGCCGTGGTGCCCCCGGCGTGCGTGACGGCGACCGGCGGGGCGATGACGACGGGGACACCGGAAGGCGTGCGCGCTCCGGTGATTCGGGCGAGTTCCGCGTCCGCGGAGTGCACCGCGGTCCCGCGCGCGCTGATGCCGGCGTCCGCCATCATCTTGTTGACGGAGCCGCGCTGGTCGGGCAGGACGAGCGTGACGTCGCGGCCCCTCGCCCCGGCCCGGGCGGTGCGCCCGCCGCGATGCAGGTAGTCCTTGTGGTCGGCGGGCGGATCGACGTTGACGACGAGGCCGAGGTCGTCGATGTGGATACCGCGTGCGGCCACGTTCGTGGCCACCGGCACGGTGATCTCACCGCTCCTGAACCGGGCGAGCGCGTGGCCGCGCTGTGGCTGCGACTTGCCACCGTGCAATACCGCCGCCGGGATCCCGCCCGCCGGCAAGGTCCTGGTCAGCCGGTCGGCGGCGCGTTTACCGGCCAGGAACAGCAGCACCCGTCCCTCCCGGGCGGCGATACGGATCGTGACCGCTCGCTTGTCCTCGGCCGTCACATGCAGGAGGCGGTGGTCCATGGTGCCGACGGTGCCGGCCGGCGGGTCCACGTGATGGACCACCGGTTCACTGAGGAACCGGCGGACCAGCCGGTCGACGCGGCGGTCCAGCGTGGCCGAGAACAGCATCCGCTGGCCGTCCGCGGGCAACTGCGCCGGCAGCGCGGTGACCTGCGACAGGAAGCCCATACCGGCCATCTGGTCGGCCTCGTCCAGTACGACCGCCCGGATCCGGGCCAGCCGGCAGTCGCCCCGGTCGACCAGGTCCCGCAGCCGGCCCGGGGTGGCTATGACCACCTCGGCGCCGCCACGCAGGACAGCGGCCTGGCGGCGGATCGGCATCCCGCCGACGACGGTCGCCAGCCGCAGGCGCACCGCACGGGCGTACGGGGCGAGGGCTTCGGTGACCTGCTGGGCCGGCTCGCGGGTGGGAACCAGGACCAGGGCCAGCGGCTCCCGCGGCTCCGCACGCCGTCCGGCCGTACGCGCCAGCAGCGCGAGACCGAAGGCCAGGGTCTTGCCGGAGCCGGTACGGCCGCGGCCGAGTACGTCCCGGCCGGCCAGCGAACTGGGCAGCGTCGCGGCCTGGATCGGGAAGGGTGCGGTGATGCGCTCGGCGGTCAGCGCGGCCGACGGCGCGGCGGGCAGGCCGAGTTCGGCGAAGGACGTGGCCATCGGCGCGGGTGCGGTGCCAGCGGCCCTCGCGGTGCCTGCGGTCCTCCGGGTCTCGGCCGTTCTCTCAGTGCCAAGGCTCTCCGCGAAGCCGGCCGCAGGCGCCGTCCCCATGGTGTTCGCGCCGGTCACCGCAGGCGCGGACGCTCCCGGGCCGGACGGCGTGGCCTGAGCGCGGCGATCCGCCGGGCGGGGCCGGCGGCGCGCGGAGCGGTGGGTGGGGACGGAAAGCGGATTGCGATTCTTTTCCTGCACACCGGAGTCTTCCTCGAAAGCGGCGCGTGCCGGAAGAGGACTCCGCACTGGCAATCGCGCGGGGATCCGCAGAACGAGCCGATGAAATGGTGGTGCGGACAAAAGCAGGACCGGGCCCCGCGCCCAAAGTGCGGGACCCGGTCGGAATGCCTTCTCCCGGATCAGGCCGGGACGATGTTCTCCGCCTGCGGGCCCTTGCGGCCCTGCCCGACGTCGAAGCTGACCTTCTGGCCTTCCTGGAGCTCACGGAAGCCCTCGGCCGCGATGTTCGAGTAGTGGGCGAAGACGTCGGCGCCGCCGCCGTCCTGCTCGATGAAGCCGAAACCCTTTTCCGCGTTGAACCACTTCACGGTGCCGGTCGCCATGTCGATCTCCTCTGACAGGGGCAGTCCCCGGACCCGCACCTCGCGAGCCCGGCGTCGCTGCGTTGACCCCAACCGGAGGCCGACAACAAAAAATGCGCCCAAAAGGTCACATCCTGTCAGGCGCACACAGCATTCATGGGTACCAAAACTGCAACTTCTCGAACGGTAGCACAAGCGGGGACGACCGTGGCAGACGCGGCGGGCCAGGGCTTCCGCCCGGGTTCCGGCGGCGGTCGCGATGGGTCACCTCCCGTCGCAGGACGGAATTTCCCGGCCTTGCTCGCCATTCGGGCGGCAATGACCTCGACGGTGCGCACCGTTCCACTCATCCGGGCAGTACGCTGAATATATATATCGAGAGTTTTTCGTGCGGTAGCTGTCGTACGGCACCATCAAATGATGAAGAAACGGGGCAAGGGCCCATGATCTTCCCACTCGCGGCAGCCTGACACACGCTCATTTCCCGTGACCCGTCGCGGGGGCTTCCGTCCCTGAGCGACTGCTGACTCCCTTGCGTGGGCGACCGGACGGAGCCGCCCGAACCCCGCAGGCGCGCGACGAACAGCGCCACCACCGAGCACGTCGCGAGGTACGTGGCGCAGCTGCTGCGCGCCTGGTTCGCGAGCACCGAACAGCGCAGCTACCCCGCCGGCGATACACCGTCAGCCGTATGGTGTGGCGGATCCGGCCCGACTGCGTGACCGTCGGCGGACCGCGAAGTACACATCAGCCGGTCCGGAGCCCTCCCCCACCCGCACACGATCTGCCTGATCTCCTACGGTGTCGGCCGGTGCGACCTGCTGGTGACACCGCTCGGCGCCCACGCCGCTCCCGCCTGATCCCACCGGGCTGGCTCCGGCCCTCCGCCCTTTCCCACGTCGCCTTCGAGCGCGTCGACCGGCTCCGAGGGTGCGGGGGCAGGCCCGCGGCCCGGCGGCTGCCGAGCGGTGCCGCTTCACCGCCGATGACGGGTGCGATGGTGTTATGTCGCAAGGGCGAGCCGAAGGGCTTCGGATGGCGGGACTTCCACGACCTGATCATCCGCGCCCGCGCCCAGCTCGGCGGCCCGGTCGTACTCGTGTGGGACAACGTGCGCCTGCGCCTGACCAGACCACTGCGCGAGTTCATCGAGGCCAGCTCCGGCTGGCTGACCGTGTTCCAGCTGCCCACCTATGCCCCGGACCTGAACCCACAGGAGGGCATCTGGTCGCTGGTCAAACGCGACATCGGCAACCTGGCCGCAGCCGACCTCGGGCAGATCACCCGGGCCGTAAAGCATCGCCTGAAGCAGATCCAGTATCGCCCTGACCTGGTCGACGGCTGTCCGGCGGGCACCGGCCTGATCACGGACGGCTGACCACATCACCGATTCAAGTTCAACAGCCGCACAGGGACCGTGTGTGCTCGGAGACCTCTCCCGCCCCGGCGCCTCCCGCGGCAACACTGATCGTGACGTCCAACCCCTGTCCCCCAACCTCCGGCTCCTTCATGAGCGGCGGGCCTGGGGACTTCGCCGGTCGCCGTCCCCGCCCGTCGGCGCCGATGGTGATCACGTGGAGGAGTCGGACGACGTCGGCGACCTCGGGGCCGGTGCCGTCACCTGCGGTGCCGGGGGTCGGGGAGGTGGGGCAGGTGCCGGCCGCGGTCCCTCCGGGCCGGAACCCGGAGGGACCGCGGCCGGCGAGCCTTGGGTTCAGCCGGTCCACAGTTGTGTGTCGCCGCCGTAGCAGTCCCACTGCACGAGGCCGGTGCCGTTGGACGTACTCCACTGCGCGTCGAGGCACTTGCCGCTGTCGACGTTCACGACCTCCCAGCCGGCGTGCGTACCGTTGTCGACGTACCGCAGGAACCACTGCTGAGTGGTGCCGTTGTAGCAGTCCCACTGGTGCATGACCTGGCCGTTGGCGTGGCTCCACACGGCGTCGAGGCACTTGCCGCTGTCGACGTTCACGACCTGCTCGCCGTTCCAGTACCACAGTTGGGTGGCACCGCCGTAGCAGTCCCACTGGTGGATGTCCGTCCCGTTGTCGTGGCTCCACACGGCGTCCATGCACTTGCCGCTCTGAACGCTGCGGAAGTAGCCGCCGCTGACGCTGCTCGTGGTGACGGCGGCAAGCGGCCGGTCCTGCACCGCGGCCGGCTTGTTCCGGTCGGCGGAGCCCGGAAGGGAAGGCCGCGAGTGGGACGGGGTCGCCTGCCTGGCCGACCTGCCGGCCGCCTGAGCGCTGACGGCAGGGAACGCGAACAGCGCGACCGCGGTCAACAGCGCCAGTACGCCCAGCGGTCCGCGGCTCCGCACGGGCCGGTACACCCGGTGCAAGAAGCGTGGTGTGTCGGTATTTCGCATGAGTACCTCCGTGTATGTTGGGTTCGAGCTTCCCCGGCGGGCGGCGACGCTGTCGCGACCGGAAGCCCTCTCTCGGTGTGCCCGGGGTACCCGCGAGTGTGGCTGTGCGCTCTGGACGTTCTCTGTACGTCGTCGCAGTGGGCGCTGGATGGGGTGTTCGTCCTCATGGGGCTGCGGGCGTGCGTGACCAGACGCCCAGGTGCGCGCTTCAGCCCGCGGTGATCAACAGGTGATGAACATCAGCGCGGGCATTCAAAGCCGCGGGCGGCCCCATCGCAGGCCGGGGACACCGTCGTCTGCCGAGGCTTGAGCAGAAGGTCTCAACCGACCGCGGATTGCTGGATGGCGTCGGCCATGGCACCGGGTGCTGACGGTGACCTTCGACAGGACGCCGACCCCACCCCGCTCCCACCAGGCCCGGCGCCACCGTTCCACCGTGGAACGCTTCGAGGGCGGAGAGAAGAACCGGGAGATCAGGGAGCCGATCCACGTTTCGGACCGCCCGTCGGCTCCCCCTCGCATACCGACAACGCCAGCCCGTAGTGGCCACGCCCATCGGTCAGCGGCCGCCCCGACTTTTCCCGCTGCCTTTCTGGCCGTGTCCCCGCCGTGGGACGTGGAGGCGCCGAGGAAGACGGGACGGGGCGAGCGACTCCGTCTGATTTCGCAGCGACAGTGGCAACAAGGGCAGCAATAACGACCAGGTACCGACCAGGGAGGCGAGAGTCGGGCCTGCCTGACCGTGTGCGCGCAGAGGCCCGTTCGAGCGCTGGGCAGGCCTTGCACCTGCATCTCCCCGCAGGAAGCGGGGTGTCTTTCCTTGGACGACCAACGCACCGTCGCCTGGGTCGAGTTGACCCGGGCGGCTCAAGATCCACTATACAGCAGGAGCGCTCCGCGAGCCGACCCCCGAGTCCCAGGACCCGTTCTCGTCGGTCTCGTCAAGGATCCGCGCCGGCCAGCCGCCTCACCCTGCGGCAGATCGCTCCGCTGTTCGAGGTGTCGAAGTCCGCCGCCGACCAGATCGTCGGCCACCTCGCCCCGGCGCTCGCCCTCGACGCCGGCACCCGCCTGGTCGTGGCGGTGGGCAAGCCCAGGCCCGGCAACCACAACGGCTGCCGGGCCTGGGAGGAATCCGGCAAGAAAGCAGCCGTCGGCGCGACTGCCGCCTCAAAGGCGACGGCGTCCACCACGCCGTCCTCGGCATCGCACGCCTGCGCAACCTCGCACTCACCGCCTGACGGACAACCCCACAGGCCCGACCCGCACACCGAAGATCAATTACGGGACAACCTTTGGCGATCAGCACCTCCGTTCGGGAACGATCGTCACAACACAGGCGACCGCCAAGCTCCCAACGGTTCTCGGCTGTGCGTCCTATGCGGTCAGGAGGTGTTCGATGCGCTGGTTGGTCAGGGACTCGCGATCGTAGCGGCATCTGGCGCAGCGGGTGCCGGCAGCCTGTACCCGGGATCGTTGCGGTGGGCTTTGGTGTGTGCGGCCCTGGCGGGGTAGGCGGTGGGAATGGCCGATACGGTGCCGGTGAGGTGGCGTGGTCGTGGAGGAAGGGATCCGGTGGCAGCGGCCGTCGGGGAACGCCGGCAAGGGATGGCGCAGTGCAGGTCAGCGGGGTGTATCAGGGCGAGGGTGCCGATATCGCCGCGGCCCGGCGGCTGGTGGAGGAGTTGTTCGCCCGCCTGGGAAGCGTGGGGACGAGGGTGGCTGCCGCTGTCGCTGTCAACGTCAAGCTGGTGGTCAGCGAGCTGGCCACGAACGCGGTGAAGTGCACCGCGGGCCCGTTCGGCGTGGACCTGCGGGTCATCGCCGGCGCGGTGGAGATCACCGTGTGGGACACCTCCACGCAAGTGGTGACGGCGATGGCCGCTGATCCGCTCCGGGTGGGCAGCCACGGCATGGAGATCGTCAAGGTGCTGTGCGGCGGTTTCACCACGACGCCCACGGTCACGGGCAAGCGGATCACCGCGCGGATGCCGTTGCGGTCGGCAGCCGCCTGAACCGGCCCTGCGACGATTTGACGTGGTGATCGGCAGTGGTGCCGCGCAGAAGGCCGGATGCTCTACTTGTCGGTGAGCATCCCGGCGCGCAGCTTGGTCAGGGTGCGCGACAGAAGCCGGGAGACGTGCATCTGGGAGCAGCCGAGTTCGGCGCCGATCTCGGCCTGGGTCAGCTCCTGGCCGAAGCGCATCTGGAGGATCCGGCGCTCCCGGTCGTCCAGTTCGTCCAGCATCGGGGCCAGCGTCCGGAAGTCCTCCACGAGTTCCATCGCCGGATCGAGGCCGCCGATGGTGTCGGCGTAGGAGCGGCCGCCGTCCTCACCTTCCTCGCCGCCGCCGGGCAGGTCGATGGAGCCCGCGGTGTAGCCGTTGGCGGCGACCAGTCCCTCGATCACCTCGTCCTCGGGGATTTGCAGGTACGCGGCGATCTCGGCGACCGTGGGCGGGGCGTCCAGGACCGCGGTCAGGTGGTCGCGGGCCTGGGCCAGTTCCACCCGCAACTCCTGCAGGCGCCGGGGCACGTGCACGGCCCAGGAGGTGTCACGGAAGAACCGCTTCATCTCCCCGACGATGTACGGGATGGCGAAGGTGGTGAACTCCACCTCGCGTGACAGGTCGAACCGGTCGATCGCCTTGATCAGCCCGATGGTGCCGACCTGGAGGATGTCCTCCATCTCCTCCTGGCCGCGCCCGCGAAAACGGCGGGCGGCGAACCGTACGAGGGACATGTTCATCTCGATCAGCGTGTTGCGCGCGTAAGCGTGCTCGACGGTGCCCTCTTCCAGGATCTGCAGCCGGTCGAAGAAGAGCCGCGACAGCTCCCGGGCGTCGCCCGGCGTCACCTTCTCCGCGTGCTCGATGACCGGCAGTCCACCCACAGCCGGGACGTTGCGGCCGGCCCCCGCCGGCCTCGTGGTGGTGCCCGAACCGTGCGTGGTAACCCTCATGTGATCGCCCAACGTTGCCGATTGTGTCGACAGCCGCCTGCCCACTCCCGCGCCTCGCACACCCGCAACGGGTTGCCGCGGTGGACTCCGGGCGGCAGTGCTTCCCCGGCATGGTCGGGCTGGACGATCCGTGGGCGTCCGCCCGCCGGACACCGCTGACGCATTCGCTGTGCCAGTACGTCGTGACCAACGGCAAGCCCCTGGTGGTGAGCGATGCGCGATTCCGGGTCAGGCGGAGGCGGGTTGCGTGCCGTCGGCCGGGAGGGAGAAAGGGACGCTGGGGTCCGGGGCGGGGCCGGTGATGGACAGGTGGACCGTCTCCGTGGCGCCCGCGTTCCAGTTGCGGTGCGGTACGCCCTGGGGGAAGTGCACCAGGCCGCCGGGCCCGACCGTGCTGAGCTGCCCGTCGACCTCGACCGTCATGGTCCCGGAGAGCACGTAGAAGACCTGCTCGACCACGTGGGTGTGCAGTCCCTCCGGTGAGCCGCCGCCCGGCGGGGTGCGGATGTAGCCGACCCCTACCGCGTCGGCGCCGTCCGCCCGGTCGAGCAGCTTCTGAACGTAGCGCACCTCGGGACCGGCGGCGGCGAGCGCCGCGAAGTCGACCTGGCGTACGTACGGGAACGGGGGCGCGGAGTCGTCCGTCAACGTTCCTCCTCTCGCGCCGCGCGGGGGGTACGGGCTCCGGTCGTGCCGGGCTCTCCGTTCCGCGCAGCGACTCGTGCGGGATCGGGCCTGCCGCATGCAGCATGCCGCTTCGGCCGCCGAAGTGTCGACACCTCATGCGGCATTTTTTCGAGCTCCAGCGTCTAGACACGAAGTTTCCCCACTGTTTCAATCCGAGTGTCGACACTTCCCGGACATGCTCGGTGCTCGGCTTCACCTCAAGCAGGAGGTATCCCCGTGAACGACCCACGCCGAAAGCTCGTCGTGGACGATCTGCGGATCGGACACTGGTCGCGGCGCAGCGGCACCTTCGCGCTCGCCTGTGACGGACTGACGTTCGACGTGGCGGAGAACGCGTTCGTCGCCATCGTCGGACCGAGCGGCTGCGGGAAGACGACGTTCCTGACCGCGCTGGCCGGGCTGATCCCGGTGGAGTCCGGCCGCTTGGAGCTCAACGGCGAACAGATCAGCGGTCCCTCCCGTGACCGGTCGCTGGTCTTCCAGCAGGCGTCCCTCTTCCCGTGGCGCAACGTCGTGGCCAACATCGAGTTCGGCCTCAAGGCCCAGGGCCGGCTGGACGCCGAGGGCAGAGCGCGCGTCGCCGAACTCGTCGAGCTGGTCGGCCTGTCGGGCAAGGAGGACAAGTACCCGCGCGAGCTTTCCGGCGGCATGAGCCAGCGGGTCAACCTGGCCCGCGCGCTTGCTACCGACCCCGATCTGCTGCTGCTCGACGAGCCGTTCTCCGCGCTGGACGCGCAGACCCGCGAGCTGATGCAGGAGGAACTGACCCGGGTCTGGCAGGCCGACAGCGCGGGCAGCGGCAAGACCGCGGTGTTCGTCACGCACGACGTGCCGGAGGCGGTCTTCCTGGCCGACCGCGTGATCGTCTTGTCCAGCGGGCCCGCCCACCTCGTCGAGGTGGTCGAGGTGAACCTGCCCCGCCCGCGCGGCCCCGAGGTCAAGCGCTCGCCGGAGTTCCAGGAGATCAGCGACTACATCCTCAGCCTCGTCATGAGCCAGAACAAGCCCGGTCGGAGGACGGAAGACCATGACAGCAACGCAGCTCTCTCCCGGTAGGGTGCGCAAGACCCCGGCCGGCGCCGCGGCGCCGGGGCGCCGCAGGGCCTTCGACCGCTACCTCAACCCGGTGCTCGGTGCAGTGGGCGTCGCGGTGGTCCTCGCCTCCTGGCAGATCTGCGCCTCGACGGGCGTGGTCGACCCGAAGTTCAGCAGCTCGCCGTCCGGGGCGTTCGGCGCCCTGGTCGACTCCTTCAAGTCCGGCGACGTGTGGTCGCCGCTCGGGTCGACGCTGTCCATCGTCGCCTGGGGCATGGTGATATCGATCGTGGCGGCGATCCCGCTCGGGCTGCTGATCGGCCGCAACCGCGTGTTGTACGCGCTCACCGACCCGCTGATCAGCATCATGTACTCGGTCCCGTACGTGGTCTTCCTGCCGATGCTCATCTTCTGGTTCGGCATCGGCGCCGACGCACGCGTGGTCATCGTGGTGTGGAGCGCGCTGTTCCCACTGCTCATCAATGTGATCGCCGGCGCCCGCAATCTGGAGCAGAGCCACCTCCAGGTCTCCCGGGTCTTCTGCGCATCGCGGCTGATGACCCTGCGCTCGGTCGCGTTCCCGGCGACGCTCCCGTACATCCTCGCCGGCGTCCGGCAGGCGGTGGGCCGCGCCCTGATCGGAGCGATCGTCGCGGAGCTGTTCATGGGCTCGGCGGGACTGGGCTACGTGGTCCAGCTCAAGACCTCCAACTTCCAGACGGACGACGCGATGGCGGCCATCGCCGTGATCGCCGTCATCGCAGTCCTGCTCAACCACGGCGTCGCGTACCTGGAGCAGCGGCTGACCTTCTGGTCCCGCACGGACTGACCGCCCGGCCCCCACCCCTCGCGCTCTCCCTCTCCCCCTCTCCCCTCTCCCCCGCTCGCCGCTCCCCCTTCACCGGCCGGTTCCCCCTGCCCGGCCGTCCTTCATCCGGCTCCGTCCCCGCACTGTGCCTTCGCTGTGCCATCACACCTGAGGAACCCTCATGAAGATCGCCAGACTGGCTCCCCTGCCCCTGGGCGCCGCGCTCGCCCTCCTGGTCACCGGCTGCAACGCAGCCGCCTCCACCCCGTCCTCCAGCATGAGCATGAACATCGGGTACACCGCGATCGGCGCAGCCTACGCGGACCTCTACGTCTGCCAGGACCAGGGCGTCTTCAAGAAGAACGGCCTCAACGTCAAGCTCACGCTGCTCAACAGCAGCTCGCAGCTGGTGGCGGCGCTCGTCAGCAACAGCGTGCAGGTCGGGGCGGGCACGGCGCGGACCACCGCACAGGGCATCATGAAGGGTCTCGACCTCAAGTACGTGGCACTGCCCATCTCGCACTACTACCTGGAGATGTGGGGCAAGTCGTCGATCACGTCGGTCGACGGCCTCAAGGGGCAGAGAATCGGGCTCAGTTCGCCCGGGTCGCTCGGCGACGCCTCGCTGGACGCGCTGCTGGAGCAGAAGGGCTGGAGCGGGAGCGACGTCAAGAAGACCTTCCTGAAGAGCTCGCCGGCCGAGGTCACCGCGCTGGAGAACGGCGCCGTGTCGGCAATCGTCACGCAGCCGCCGACCGGCACCCAGACCCGGGCCAAGGGCTTCAAGAAGATCATGGACTTCACCCGGTTCCCGGCCGCCGCCAACGCCTACACCGTCAAGGGCGACTACCTCAAGAAGAACACGAAGGCCGTCACGGCGTTCGCGAAGTCCGAGGCGGAGTGCCTGTCGATCCTGCACAAGAACAAGTCCGCGGCGATCGCCAGCATCATCAAGCACAGCGGCAACACCGACCGGTCGTTGGCGCAGTACTCCTACGACTTCTTCGAGCCGTTGTGGGCGAAGACGCCCAGCGTGGCGCCGCAGCTCATCGACGACGCCTTCACCCAGGCGGTGGCGACGGGCGGCGGCAAGAAGCCCGCGGACCCCGCCCAGTACGTCGACAACTCCTTCGTCGACAGCTTGGTCAAATCCGGTTATATCGCCGGTCTCTACAAGTAGCGGGCAGCAGCCCGCACGGGCACGGCGCACCCCGGAGACGATGAGGAGGTAGGTGACGTGGGATCCCTGGAGGATGTCAACGACCTGCGCGACTGGCTCGACCTCGCGCGGAAGATGGACGAGGTGCGGACCATTTCCGGCGCCCACTGGGACAGGGAGATCGGCGCCGCGTCCGAAGTGAACTACAAGCGCCCGTCACCCCCGGCGCTGCTCTTCGACGACATCGAGGACTACCGGCCGGGTCAGCGGGTGCTCACCGCCAGCATGGCCAACGCCCGCAGGCTCGGCATGACGCTGCGGCTCGGCACCGACCTGGACGACCGCGGCCTGGTCGAGGCGCTGCGGAGGCGGCCCGGCGAATGGGTCGAGAACGCGGCCAAGTACCCGGTGCGGGAGGTCGATGCCGGGCCCGTGTGCGAGAACGTCGTTCGGGCCCCGGACGCCGACCTGCTCGGCTTCCCGGTGCCCAAGTGGCACGAGGCGGACGGCGGGCGGTATATCGGCACCGGCTGCGCGGTGTTCACCACCGACCCGGACACCGGTGTGCTCAACGCGGGCGCGTACCGCATGCAGGTGCAGAACGGCGGGAAGGCCGCGAGCGTCAACATCGAGGCGGGCAAGCACGGCGCGGCGCACGTGCGCGCCTGGTTCGCCAGAGAGGGCCGGGCGCCGGTCACCGTGTCGCTCGGCCACGACCCGCTGCTGCTCGTGGTGGCCGGCACCGAAGTGCCCACCGGACTGTCCGAGCTGGAGTACGCCGGGGCAGTGCGCGGCCGGCCGGTCGAGGTGGTCCGCGGTGAGGTGACCGGGCTGCCGGTGCCCGCGTACAGCGAACTCGCCGTGGAGGGCTGGCTGTACCCCGACCGCAAGGAGCCGGAAGGGCCGTTCGGCGAGTGGACCGGCTACTACAGCGGCGGCACCACGCCGGTCCTCACCATGGACATCGAGCGGATCTACCACCGCGACGACCCGATCCAGCTGGGCGCCCCTCCCGGCAAGCCGCCGCACGACTACTCGTACATGCGCAGCGTGATGAAGTCCGCGATGATCCAGGATGCGCTGGTCCGGGCCGGTCTGCCGGGTGTCGAGGGGGTGTGGGCCCACGAGGTCGGCGGCGGGCGTCAGTTGCTGGCCGTGGCCATCCACCAGGGCTACGCGGGCCACGCCCGGCAGGCCGGGTACCTGACCTCGCAGCTGCCGTCGGCGGCCTACATGAACAAGTTCGTGATCGTCGTGGACGCCGACGTGGACCCGCGCAGCCTCAACGACGTGATGTGGGCGGTGTGCACCCGCACCGACCCCGCCGAGGACATCGAGACGATGCGCCGGACATGGGGCAGTCGGGTCGATCCGCTGCGCGCGGCGGGCCTGCCGCCGTTCAACACCCGTGCGGTGATCGATGCCTGCCGGCCGTGGACCCGGCTGCAGGACTTCCCACAGGTCGCCGAGTCCGGCCGGGACCTGATCGACCACGTGGTCCGCCGCTGGCCCGACGTGCTGGGCGGCGCACGGTGAGCACGAACTCCGCCCTGTCCATCGTCTCGGGCTTCCCCTCGGTCAGCGAGGGGACCCGGCGGCTGGAGCTGATGCGCATCCTGAAGCGCGGCACGGCCGGCGACAGCATCGCCGACGAGATCGCCGTAGCGGTCGCCGCCGACATCATCGAGGGCCGGCTCTCGCCCGGCGACGACGTCAACTCGGTGGAGCTGGCGCGGACGTTCCGCACCAGCCGCACCCCGGTCCGCGAGGCGTTGCTGGTCCTGCAGCGGGAGGGCTTCGTCGAGCTGGCCGCCCGGCGCAGGCCCCGGGTGGCCCGGCTGGCGTTGCGGGAGGTGCGGGAGCTGTACAGCCTGCGTGCCTGTCTGTACTCGGTGGTGAGCCGTACCGTCGTCCGGACCGCCACCGACAGCGACTTGGAGGTGCTGCGCGGCCATCAGCGGGCCCTGGAGGCGGCGGCCGCGGCGGGCGACGTGGACGCGTACTTCTGGGTGAACGTGCAGTTCCGCAACGCCGAGGCGGAGATCGCCCGGGACGCCACGATCCGCCGGGTGCTCGACACACTCGGACTGCGCGCCCTGCAACTGCGGCATCTGAGCCTGTCCCAGCCCGGGCGGCTGCATCCATCGCTGTCCGACCACGCCCGGCTGGTGCGGGCGTACGAGGACCGCGATGCGAACCTGGCCGCCGCGCTCACCCAGTCCCTGGTCCTCGGCGGGCTCGCCGCCGTCGAACGCTCGGGCTGGACCGGGGACGAGCCATGACGGCCCCCCGCGGCGGCGAGGGCCGCACCACAGGCACTGGGTCGGCACCATCGACACGAAGGACGGCAATGGCGGTTCCCCTGCGTTTCCGGCTCAACCACGAGGACGTCGAGATCCACGTCCACGACCCCGCGGCGACCCTGCTCGACCTGCTGCGCGGCGACCTCGGCCTGACCGGCACCAAGTCCGGCTGCGCCATCGGGTACTGCGGGGCCTGCACGGTCATCGTCGACGGCGAGGCCGTCCCCGCGTGCCTGCAGATGGTCGGCCTGCTCGAAGGCCGCGAGGTGCGGACCGTCGAGGACCTGGCTGGTCCCGGCGGCCTGGACCCGGTGCAGGACGCCTTCGTCACATGCGCGGGCATGCAGTGCGGTTTCTGCACGCCCGGGCACGTCATGGCGGTGCGGGCGCTGCTCGACCGGGATCCCGACCCCGGCGAGGAGGAGCTGCGCCGGACCGTCGACGGCAACTACTGCCGCTGCACCGGCTATGTGAAGATCCTGGACTCGGCGCGCGAGGCCGTGGCCCTGGAGCGGGCGCGCGCTCAGGAGGTGCGCTGATGTCCACCGCACACGCCTCGGCCGGCCGCGCCGCGGCCGCCGACGCCCCGCAGGCGCCGGTCGCCCCCGAGCTGTCCCTGGACCGTGCCGTGCTACCGCCGGTGATCGGCACCGCGGTCCAGCGCGTCGACGCGGTGGAGAAGGTAACCGGCCGGTCCGCCTTCGCGGGCGATGTCCGCATCCCTCGGATGCTGCACGGCGCCGTGGTCCGCTCACCGCACGCCCACGCGCGCATCGTGTCGGTCGACACCACGCTCGCCGAACGGCTGCCAGGCGTCCACGCAGTGGTGACCGGCGCGGACACCGCACGCATCAAGTGGGGCGCGTTCCGCCCCGACCTCTACCCGCTGGCCCTGGACCGGGTCCGCTACGTCGGCGACGAGGTCGCCGCCGTCGCAGCGACCGACCCGGAGACCGCGCGGCGGGCGGCCGAGCTGATCCGGGTCGAGTACGAGGTGCTGCCCGCCGTGCTCACCCTGGACGAGGCGCTCGCAGAGGGCGCGCCGTTGGTGCACGACGACGCGGTCGGCAACCTCGCGCACGAGTTCGGTTACGACCGTGGCGGCGCGGACGCGTGGTTCGAGCGCAGCGACGTGATCGTCGAGGGCGTGTGGCAGACCACCCGCCAGTGGCACGGCTCGATCGAGACGATCGGCTGCACCGCGGAGTGGTCGCAGGACCGGGTGACCCTGTGGGTCAACACCCAGACGCCGTTCCTCGCCCGGCAGCGGTACGCGACTGCGCTCGGCCTGCCGCTGCGGGCCGTGCGGGTCGTGCAGACCGAGGTGGGCGGCGGCTTCGGCGGCAAGTCGGGCGACGACAACACCTCGGTGATCTGCGCCATCCTGGCCCGCAAGTCCGGCCGGCCGGTGCAGCTGGTCAACACCCGCGAGGAGGAGTTCCTCGCCGGCCGCCCGCGCATCCCCATGCGCTACCGGGTCCGGCTCGGCTTCACCTCCGACGGCCTGGTGACCGCGAAGGACATCGACCTCATCGCCGACAACGGCGCCTACACCGGCAAGGCCCAGGCGGTGCTGGGCGCGGCCACGGTACGGCACGACGCGCTGTTCAACTACCGTGCGGTGCGCGCTCATTCACGTCTGATCTACACCAATCTGGTGCCCACCGGCGCCTTCCGCGGCTTCGGCAACCCCTCCGCGGACTGGGCCGTCGGGCAGGCGTGGGACCTGGCGGCGGCGCGGCTCGGCATCGAGCCGCCCGACCTGTTCCTGCTCAACGCCGTGGAGGCGGGCAGCGTCTCCGCGCACAACCACCGGATCAGCAGCTGCGAGCTCAAGCAGTGCATCCGCCGCGCCGCCGAGGCCATCGGCTGGTACGAGAAGCGGGCCGCCCCCACCCCCAACCGGGGCCTGGCGATGGGCGTCAGCGTCCATGTCTCGGGCCGCCGCAGTTTCGGCGACTACGACGGCAGTTCGGCCATGGTGCGGCTCACCGAGGACGGCCGCGCCGCGGTGATCGTCGGCGAGGGCGAGATCGGCACCGGCGCCCGCACCACCCTCGCGCAGATCACCGCTGCCGAACTCGGCCTGGCCGTCGCGGACGTCACCGTCTCGCGCCCCGACACCGACCTGACCACGCACGCGCTCGGCGCACTGGCCAGCCGTGTCACCTATGTCGCGGGCAACGCGGTGCGGCGCGCCGCCAAGCACGCCTGCGAGCAGCTGCTGGGCGCAGCCTCCCGCCAACTCGGCCGTCCCGCAGCGGAGTTGTGGGTCGAGGACGGCATGGTGCACGCGCCGCCCGCCGCGGGCGAGGACACCCCCGTCCATGTGCCGGTGGGCGTGGTGGTCCGCGCCGAGCTGTACCGGCCCAACGGGCAGCCCATCGTCGGCATCGGCTCGTTCGACAACCCCTCGGAGTTCCCCGACCAGGCGCGCTTCGGCAACGAGTCGGGCGCGTACAACTTCGTCGCGGAGGCCGCGGAGGTCGAAGTCGATCCGGCGACCGGCGCCGTGACCGTGCTGGAACTGGCCGCCGCGGTCGACTGCGGCACCGTGCTCAACCCGCCGCTCGCCCAGGGCCAGGTCGAGGGCGCCATCGCCCAGGGCCTCGGTATGGCGATCACCGAGCGCTTCGATTGGGCGGACGGCGCACCGACCCGCCCCAACTTCGTGGACTACAAGCTCCCTACCGCCGGCGTCATGCCCACTCTGCACGTCGAGTTCGCCGACTCCTACGAGCCGACCGGACCCTACGGCGCCAAGGGCGTCGGCGAGATCGCCCTCGACCCGGTCCCGTCGATCGTGGCGAGCGCCGTGGCCGACGCGGTGGGCGTGCGCATCCACGAACTGCCCATCACCGCCGAGAAGATCTACTGGGGCATCCACCGGCCGGAGCCGGGCGCGCCCGGCGCGGCGGACGACCCGGCCGAGTTCCCCGAGCAAGGGAATCCACGATGACCACCCTCGACCGCGCCCTTGAGCACACCGGGCCCCTGGAACCGTCGATGCTGCTCACCCCGCATTCCCTCGACGAGGCGCTGCGGCTGCTGGCCGCCGGGGACGCCGCGGTGGTCGCCGGCGGGGTGGGCCACACGCTGCGCCGCCACGACCGGCGCCCCTGCCCTGCCACCCTCGTCTCCGTCGGCCGGCTTCCCGGCTTCGACACCGTGACCTGGACGGACACCGAGGTGGTGATCGGCGCGGGCGTCCGGCTCAGCGCCCTGGAGGCCGACGTCCGGCTCGCGGCGGCGTGGCCGATGGTCACCGAGGCGGCCGGATCGGTGGCGACCGCCCGGATCCGCCGCATGGTGACGCTCGGCGGGAACATCGCCGCCGACGACGACAGCCACGACCCGCCGGTGGCGCTGGCCGCGGCAGGCGCGCGGCTGACCGTCCGCGACGCGCTGTCCGGCCGGACCCTCGCGATCGGAGACATCGGCGGACTGCGCAGGGACGAGCTGATCCAGGACGTCCGCCTGCCGCTGACTGCTCCGGACCAGGGCACGGTGGGCTCGTCCTTCCAGAAGTTCCTCGTCCGCGGACTGTGGGAGTACGCCTGCGTGAACGTCGGCGCGGTGGTACGGCTCGATGCCCGCGGCGCGGTGCGGGACTTGTCGCTCGCGGTGGGCTCGGTGACCGGCGGACCGGTCCCGGTCGACCTGGCCGGCCTCGCGGAAGAAGCCGGCGAGGCTGCGGGTGGCATCGACGACCGGGTGATCGACGAGGCCGCCCGGCGCGCCGCGGAGCAGACCAGCCCGTACGGCGACGTCCGCGGCTCCGCGGCGTACAAGACCCGGATGATCGCCGAGTTCGCCCGGCGCGCCCTGACCACGGCGGCGCTGCGCGCCGCGGAAGGAACCGGCCGATGACAGCCACCGCCGTCGAGGGGACGGCCACCGCTCGGGACGGCGTCCCGCTGTCCTACACCCGGTACCCGGCCCCGGCGGGCGCCCCGCGCATCGCCTTCGTGCACAGCCTGGCCCTGGACCGCTCGCTGTGGTCCGGCGTCACCGAGGCGCTCACCGGGCGCGCCGAGATGGTCGCCCTGGACTGCCGCGGCCACGGCAGGTCCGGCCGCCCGGCCGGCCCGTACAGCGTCGGGCAGTTCGCCGACGACCTGCGCGACCTGCTGGACCACCTGGGCTGGCCGGAGATCACTGTCGCGGGCTGCTCGATGGGCGGGTGTGTCGCCCAGTCCTTCGCCGCACGGCACGCCGACCGCACCCGCGCCGCGCTCTTCGTCGACACCACCGCCTGGTACGGGCCCACCGCCGTCGAGGACTGGGCGAGCCGCGCGGCGGCCGCCCGGGGCAAGGGCCTCGCCTCGCTCGTCCCGTTCCAGCTGACCCGCTGGTTCGGCGACGCCTTCCGCACCGGCCACCCCGGCCTGATGGCCCGGCTGACCGAGGTCTTCACCGCCAACGACCTGGCGGCGTACGAGGCCACCTGCGCAATGCTGGGCACCGCCGACCTTCGGGAGTCCGCAGCGGACATCGGCGCCCCGACCGCCGTGCTGGTCGGCGCGGACGACCGGGCGACGCCGCCGGAGATGGCACAGGACCTGGCGGCGCGCATCGGCGACGGCCCGGCGGTCGTCGTGGCCGGCACGCGCCACCTGACGCCGCTGGAGAACCCCGACGTCGTGGTGGACGCGCTGGTGCGGCTGACCGAACGGGTCGTGCGAGGGCCGGAGGCCGGTCACGCCGGTCACGCCGGTCCCCCGGCCGCGGCGGCCGAGACGGCCGAGACGGCGACGGACGGCCGCTCGTGAGCGCCCCCGCCGCGGCAGGACAGGCCGCGAAGCCGCTCGTCGTGGACGTCCACGCGCATCATGTGGGCGCGCCCGCCGTGCGGCGGATCCGCGAAGAGGGCGCCGAACACGGTGTGCGGCTGGTGGAACAGGGCCCGGTGACCCGCGTGGAGGTGGCCGGACGGCTGACCGGGCTGCCGCTCGTCCCGCCGCTCAGCGACGTGCCGACACGGCTGGCCTGGATGGACGCCGCGGGCGTCGACGTCCAGTTGGTCGCGCCATGGATGGATCTGGCCGGGTACGACCTCGACGGTCCCGCCGGGCTGTGGCTCGCGCAGGTGCAGAACGACTCACTGGCCGCGCTGGCCGCCGCGTACCCCGACCGCTTCCGGGCGGCCGCCGCCGTGCCCTTGCAGCAACCGAAGCTCGCCGCACAGGAGTTGCGGCGCACGGTACGGCAACTCGGCCACCGCGCCGTGCAGATCGGCGCCCGGGTGAACGACCTCGGCCTGGACGATCCGGGGCTGGACGTCTTCTGGGACGCGGTGGAGGAGCTGGACGTCCCGGTGATCGTGCACCCCGCCGAGTTGGAGGTGCCCGAACGCCTCCGGCGGCTGTTTCTGCACATCCTGGTCGGCAACCCGTCGGAGACCACGTACGCGGCGGCCGCACTGATGCTCGGCGGCGTGCTGGAACGGCACCCACGGCTGCGCGTGCTGCTCGTCCACGGCGGCGGCTTCGTCCCGTACCAGATCGGGCGGCTGGACCACGGGTTCGACGCCGCGCCGCCGCCGGTGCGGGCCCGGGGCGAACTGTCTCCGAAACGGCTGCTGGACCGGCTGTGGTTCGACTCGGTGCTGCACGACGACGCGGCGCTGCGGCACCTGCTGGACGTCGTCGGCGCCGGCCGGGTCGTGCTCGGCAGCGACTACCCGTTCCCGATGCGCCTGGACCGGCCGGTCGAGACGATGGACGCACTCGCCCTGTCGGGCCCCGACCGCGCCGCCGTGCTCACCGCGACGGGACTGTTCGGCGAGGTCAGCCCGGAGAGCCCGTCCAGCCTGAGCGCTCCACCGCGGCAAGACCCCGGCGGACGATGGACTGCGTGAGCGCGGCGGCCAGTTCGCCCTCCGCGTCGACGTACGCCCGGACCAGTCGGCGGTGGTCGTCCACCGAGGTGTCCAGCCGGCCGGGCAGCGACAGGCTGAGGTGGCGCAGTTGCAGGGTGCGGATGCCGACGGAGTCCAGCACATTGCGCACCGTCTCGTTGCCCGCCAGACGCGCCTCGGTGTTGCGGAACTCCACGATCAGCCAGAAGTACCGTTCCTGGTCCCGGGCGGCCGCCGCCTCCTCCAGCCGGGTCTGGATGTCGTGGAACACCGCGATCTGCTCCGGGGCGCACAGCGCCACGATCCGGCGGCTCACCAGGCCGTACAGCTCGGAGCGCAGCTCGTACATCTCGCGGACCTCGGTGAGTCCCAGGTGCTTGACCCTGGGGCGCTTGCGGGCGGCAATCTCCACCAGGCCCTCGCGCTCCAGGGTCAGCAGGGCCTCGCGGACGGGGGTGCGGCTGCTGCTGAACCGCCGTGCCAGCTCGACCGAGTTGAGGTCGTCGCCGGGCTTGAGCCGGCCCTCGACGATGCCGCTGCCGACCGCGATCAGGATCTCGTCGGTGACGCCCGAGATCTCCTGCGAGCGCCGCAGCACCCGCAGGATCTCCCGTTCGCCCGCCGTCAGCGGCGCTCCCGGCTCCCGCGGTGACCCCCAGGCCCTGCGCGGCTCCGCATTCGCCGCCGGCCCGGGCCCCGGCTGCTCCCGCCCGCCCATCCCCGTCATCACGCACCGCCTCAAGCCTGGTCCCAGCTCATCGAAAGGTTCCTCATGGATCACCACATCACACCACGGGTGCCCTGGGTCATCGGTATCACGGGAGCCAGCGGGACGCCGTACGCGGCGGCGGTCGTCAGGGCGCTGCTCGACGCGGGCGAGGCGATCGACCTGGTGGTCAGCCGGGCGGCCCGGCTGACCATGGCCGACGAGACCGGCCGGTCCTTCCGGGAGGTCCAGTGGCGGCCCGACGTACGGGAGTTCATCGGCCGCGACCCGGGCGACATGCGGGTCTGGCGGCCGGAGGACTTCGCGGCCGGGCCGGCCTCCGGCACGTACCGGACCCGCGGCATGGTGATCGTGCCCGCCACGACCGCGGTGGTCGCGGGCGTGGCGACCGGCATGAGCAAGGACCTGGTGCAGCGCGCCGCCGACGTGACGCTGAAGGAGCGCAGGCCCCTGGTGCTGGTGGTGCGCGAGACGCCGCTGCGCCGCGTCGCCCTGCAGCAGATGGCCGACCTCAGCGGCGAGGGCGCCGTCGTCCTGCCGGCCTCCCCCGGCTTCTACGCGGGAGCGCAGGACGTACAGCGGCTGGTGGACTTCGTGGCGGCCAAGGTCCTCGATGTCGTCGGCGTGCCGCACACCCTCACGCAGCGGTGGCAGGGCCGGCTCGGCGCGGGACGTGCAGCGCCGCCCGGGGGCGGCCCGACGGTGGAAGCGGCGCAGTCTCCCGCCGGGGACGGGGAATCGGCGTCGGACGGCCCATCTGGCCAGTACGAGAGCCGCGTCCGGTCGGACGGGCAGGCGGCGGACGGGCAGGAGGCGGTCCGTGAGGAGGTGCGGGCCGGTGCGTGAGATCCTCCCCCGGGTGCGCGACTGGCTGTGCGACGGCACTCCCTTCGCGATGGTCACCGTGATCGGCGTGCGCGGCAGCGCCCCGCGGCAGCCCGGCGCCGCCATGGCGGTCGGCGCCGACGGGCAGGTGGCCGGCAGCGTCTCCGGCGGCTGCGTGGAGAGCGCGGCGTACGAGGCCGCGACCGAGGCGCTGGCCACCGGCGAGGCCGCGCTGCACACCTACGGCGTGAGCGACGACGACGCCTTCGCCGTCGGCCTGACCTGCGGCGGCACCCTCACCGTGCTCGTCCGGCCGTTCACCGAGCCGGCGGCGCGGGCCGTGCTGCTGAACCTGGTCGAGGCCATCGGCCGCAGTGAGCCCGTCGCGGCCGTCACCGTGGCGGGCGGCAGCGGCCCGCTGGGCGCGCTGCGCCTGGTGCGGCCTGGCCGGGCCGACGGCACGCTCGGCGCAGCGGGGCTCGACCGGGCCGCGGCGGACGACGCGCGCGGCTTGCTCGCCCAGGGCACGGCCGCGCTGCACCACTACGGGCGGCACGGCGAGCGGCGCATGGACGAGGTCTCGGTCTTCATCGAGGCGTTCACCCCGCCCGCCCGCATGCTGATCTTCGGCGCGATCGACTACGCCGCCGCGACCGCCCGCATGGGCGCGTTCCTCGGCTACCGGGTGACCGTCTGCGACGCCCGCCCCGCCTTCGCCACACTCCAGCGCTTCCCGACCGCCCACGAGGTGGTCCGCGCGTGGCCGCACGAGTACCTGGCCGGTACCGAGGTCGACGAGCGGACCGTCATCTGCGTCCTGACGCACGACCCGAAGTTCGACGTCCCGCTGCTGCACGCGGCACTGCGCACCCACGCCGGGTACATCGGCGTCATGGGCAGCCGGCGCACCCACGACGACCGCACCGCTCGGCTGCGCGCCGAGGGCGTCGGCGACGCGGATCTGGCCCGGCTGGCCTCCCCGATCGGACTCGACCTGGGCGCGCGCACCCCGGAGGAGACGGCGGTGTCCATCGCCGCCGAGATCGTCAGGTCACGGTGGGGCGGGAGCGGCCGTCCCCTCACCGAGCTGACCGGTGACATCCACCGGCCATAGGTACCGGCGGCAGCAGCGGGCGCCTCGCGCAAGGCACCTGACATGAGCAACCTGAATCACCCGCGGTGGGTGATCGGCGGCAGGCACCGGCCCCGTCGGCCCGCCTCACGCCCGGGAGTCCGCGCCCGCCGTCACAGCCGCGCCCCACAACTCCCGTACGGCGTCCGCGATAGCCGCCACGCCCTCATGGATCTGCGTGCCGGTGGCGGCGGCGTAGCCGAGGACGAGGCCGGGCGGCAGGGGGCGCTGGGCGTGCCAGGACAGGGGCTGGACCTTCACCCCGCGGGCCAGGGCGGCTGCGGCGAGCTCGCGGTCGGCGAGGCGGGCCGGGTCCGCGTCGGGAGTGCCGGGCCCTTCGAAGGTGACCGTCAGGTGGAGGCCCGCTGCCGCGCCGTGCACGGTGGCCCCGGGCAGGTACGTGCGGATCGCCGCGATCATGGTGTCGCGCCGCCGGCGGTGCCGGGTGCGCAACAGCCGCAGGTGGGCGTCGAGTTCGCCCGACTCCATCAGACGGGCCAGGACGAGCTGGGGCAGGGCGGAGTTGCCGAGGTCGGCGTAGCGCTTGGCGGCGAACAGGGCGTCGAAGTGGCGGGGCGGCGGGAGCAGCCAGCCGATGCGCAGGGCGGGCGCGAGGAGTTTGGAGACGCTGCCGGCGTAGCAGACGTGTTCGGCGAGCAGGGCGCGCAGCGCGGGCACCGGCGGGCGGTCGTAGCGGTGCTCGGAGTCGTAGTCGTCCTCGATCACGAGGCCGCCGTCGCGGGCCCAGCCGAGCAGGTCACGGCGGCGCTCTCCGCTGAGCACGACGCCGGTGGGGAACTGGTGGGCCGGGGTGAGCAGGACCGCCCGGGCGCCGGTGGCCCGCAGGGCGTCGACCCGCAGGCCGGCGGCGTCGACCGGGACCGGCGGGGTGCGCAGCCCGGTGCCGGCCACATGCTGGCGGGTGCCGAGCGAGCCGGGGTCCTCCACGGCCACCGCGTCGGTGCCGTCGGCGCGCAGCACCCGCCCGAGCAGGGTCAGCGCCTGGGCCGTACCGGCGACGACGAGGATGCCGGCGGGGTCGGCGACGATGCCGCGGTTGCGGGCGAGCCAGCCGGCGACGGCCGTGCGGAGGGCGGGGGCGCCGCGCGCGTCGGCGTAGCCGAGGCCGACGGCCGGCAGGTCCCGCAGGACGGCGCGTTCGGCGCGCAGCCAGGCCGCGCGCGGGAAGGCGGTGAGGTCGGGCGTGCCGGGCGACAGGTCGATCCGGGCCGGGGCCGCCCGCAGCAGGTCGAAGGCGTCCGGGCCGGGCGGTGCGCCAAAGGGGGGCGTGGCGACGCCCGGTGGCGCGGCGGGGGCCGGGGCGCGGGTGCCGACGGGCGCGGCCACGACCACCGTTCCGTTGCGGCCGCGCCCCGCGACATGCCCTTCCTCGGCCAGCCGCCGGTACGCCTCGGTGACCACACCCCGCGAGACGTGCAGGTCGGCCGCAAGCGTGCGGGTGGCGGGCAGCCGGCTGCCGAGCGGCAGGCGGCCGTCGCCGATCGCGTCCCGTATCCGCCCGGCCAGCCAGTCGGCGCGTCCGCCGGCCGGGGCGTCGCCGATGCTCAGGTGGAGGAAATCCGAACCGCCCCCTTTGGACCTGTGCGAGCCCTGCCCGTTGGACCTGTTCACCGGTCCATTGTGGCAGCAGGCTCGGGGTGTGGACACGACGACGAAGGCAGGCACGGAACAGCGGCGGGCAGCCGGTTACGTGCACGGGTACTCGACGGGCGAGGCGCGCCGGCTGGGTGAACAGGCCGACACGCTGGCCGCGTTGCTGCACGCGGGCACCCGGTATCCGGCGGGCAGCAGGGTGCTGGAGGCCGGCTGCGGGGTGGGCGCGCAGACGGTGCACCTGGTGGCGGCCAGCCCCGGCGCGCAGTTCGTCGCTCTCGACGTCTCCGCGGACTCGCTGGCGCGAGCCCGGTCCCGGGTGGCCGCGCAGGCGCCGGGGGCGCGGGTGGAGTGGGTGCACGGCGACCTGTTCCGGCTGCCGTTCCCGGACGACTCCTTCGACCACGTCTTCGTGTGCTTCGTGCTGGAACACCTGGCGGACCCGGTGCGGGCGCTGCGGGAGGTGCGCCGGGTGCTCCGGCCGGCCGGCACCATGACGGTGATCGAGGGCGACCACGGCTCGGCCTTCTTCCACCCGGACAGCGCACACGCCCGTGCCGCGATCGGCCACCAGGTCCGGTTGCAGGCCGCGGCGGGCGGTGACGCCCTGCTCGGCCGGCGGCTCCACCCGCTGCTGACCCGGGCCGGATACGCGGACGTCTCCGTCGCTCCCCGCACGGTCTACGCCGACCCGTCCCGCCCGGACCTGGTGGCCGGCTTCACCCGCGGCACCTTCATCCCGATGATCGAGTCCGCCGGGGACCAGGCGGTGGCGGCGGGCCTGACCACGCCGGCCGACTGGGCGCGCGGCATCGCCGACCTGCGGCGGACCGCCGGGCAGGACGGCACCTTCCACTACACCTTCTTCAAGGCGGTCGCGATGCGCCCGGACCGTCCTTGACCGCCGGTCACCCGATCCGGTGGGCGCGGGGCGGCCGGTGGGCCGAACGGGCGATACGGGACCGCGGCGACGCGCGCCGCGCCCGTAGAGTCCGGGGCTGAAGGGCGTCCAAGCCAGAAGTCGAACTCAGGCCGTCATCGGGCGCCCTTCGCCATGGCCCGGGCGATCGGTGCGCTCAGGACACGGTGCCGGCCTCCGCCGAGGCCGTCGCGTCCGGTTCGGCCACGGCCGCCGGCATGGCGCCGTCGCTGTCCGCGCCGTCGCTCTCCCCGGCCAACTGGGCCGCGACGACCGGGTGGTGCCGCACGATCGGGTGGACGGCGAGGCCGACCAGGACGGCGCCGACCGCGAAGACCGGCCAGCCCAGCGTGTGCGGGAGCACCAGCGCGGTGAGCATCGCGGGGGCGGCGATGGACTGCAGGGCGGTGCCGAGCTGGAAGGTCGCCAGGTACTGGGCGCGGCGGTCGGGCCGGGCCAGTTCGTACGAGATGGTCCAGCCGCCGGCCGACTGGAGCAGTTCGGTGCAGGTGACGAGGACGGCCGCGAGGATCGCGAGGAGCACGCCGATCCAGACCGTGTGGATGCGGCCCATCGCCCAGCAGGCGACGGCGAATCCGGCGAGCGCGTAGCCGGCCCAGCGCAACGAGGCGACGGCGCCCGGGAGTTTGTCGGCAGGCCGGGCGAAGCGGGCCTGAAGGACCACCGCCATCACGGTGTTGAGCACGTACAACGGGCCGTACACCCCGATCGGGACCCGGGTGTGGTGGCTGATCCACAGCGGCAGGGCCAGCGGCAGCAGGGTGAGGTGCATGGACAGCAGGCCGTTGAGCACCGCCACGCCCACGTAGCGCGCGTCGTGGGTGAGGGTGGGGCGCCGGGCGGTGGAGGGCGCGGCCACGGTGTCCAGCCGGGTCACGCCGGCGCGCTGGAGCAGCAGGGCACAGATCGCGAAGGAGACGGCGTTGCCGGCGACCAAGGTCGTGAAGCCCCAATTGGAGCTGATCTGAATGCCGGCGGTGGCCACGAGCGCCCCGACGCCGAACCCGACGTTGCGGGCCGCGCGGATCTTGGCAAGAGTGTCCACCCGCTCGGCCGGCGAGACCACGGCGCTCACCACGGCCTGGCTGACCGGTGGCACCGCCGTGTCGGCCAGGCCGATGCAGCAGGCCACGACGGCGAAGAGGGCGAAGCTGTTGGTGACGCAGTAGGCGGCGTAGCCGAGGCCCCGCCACAACTGGAGCCCGACGTAGACGCGTCCGGCCCGGACCTTGTCGGCCAGGATGCCCAGCGGCACCGCGCCCAGCAGCCCGGCGAGTCCGGCCAGCGACAGGCCGAGGCCGACCTGTCCGGCACTCAGGCCGACCACGTTGGTGAAGTACAGGGCGGAGCCGGCGTAGAACATGCCGCTGCCCAGCGAGTCGATGACGGCGATGCCGGCGAGCCGGCGGCCGATCCCGGAGGCCGGCACCAGGGCGTCGGTGACCAGCCGTCCGGCACCGGCCCGCCAGCCCTTGCTCCGCGGTCCGGCTCCGGTGCTGTCCGGGGCTGATGGCTGGGTAGTCATGCTCTCCGTTCGGAGCCGGCGGGACGGACGGGAGCGCTCGCCGTGCCGGGCTTGCCGGTGGCGCGCGGGCAGCCTTGTGACCAGCGGGGCCCCTGTGAGCATGATGGGCAATTTCGGCTCGAAGAGCCAGAGCCGGGGGCGTCTGATAGTAGACATGTCCCGAACGAGACAGGCCTGGGCCGCATCCGGCGAACGGACCGTGTACGGACGGACGGGATGTGCCGGACGCGCCCCTGGGGAGGCCTGCTCGTCGAGCCGACGATGTCGACAACAGGGGGACGAAAGCCGGATGGACCACGGGATGGACACAGCGGGAGACAGACACCTGTACCAGGTGCTGTTGAGCGATCCGAACGCCGATCCGCTGGACGTGCAGCGGCAGTCGGGCTACGCCGCGCAGGACATCGAGGCCGCGCTCGGCCGGCTGATGGACCTGGAGGTGGTCGTCCCGGCGGTGGAGCTGGAAGGCCTGGACGCCTTAGGGGGTACGGACCACACGCGCCCGGGTTGGCAGGCGTGCGACGACGGCGAGCCGGCGTCGGCCACGGGCCTGCCGCGCAGCCGCCCGTGGCTGACGGCCGCCTCGCCCAGGGTCAGCCTGATGCACCTGATCGACCAGAACGAGGCGGAGCTGAACACGGCGATGCGCCGGATCCGCACACTGCGGACCACGATGGCGGCGATCGTCGCCGAGTACGACGCCCTGTACGCGCGGGAGGCCGGGGGCGGCAACGCCACGGTGGTGCTGGGCCGGGAGCGGATCGACGCCTTGCTGCTGGAGGCGGGGCGGGGGGCGCGCCGGGAGGTGGTCAGCATGCACCACGCGGTGCCGGTGACGGCGGGCATGCTGGCGCGGCCCGGGGCAGGGCGCGCTGACGCCGGGCAGCCGGCCGCCCGGGTGATCCACCTGATGTCCACCGCCCGCACGCCGCAGGGGCTGACCAACCTCCAGGAGCTGGCCGAAACCGGCGCCGACGTCCGGCTGATGGCGCACACGCCGTTCCGGCTGCTGGTGGCGGACTCCTCGCTGGCGGTGGTGGAACGCCTCGTGCCGCGCGCGCAGCCCGCCGCGGTGGTGCTGCGCGGCCGGGAATTGGGTGAGGCGCTGCGCGAGGTCTTCGACTTCTGCTGGCTGTCGGCCGCTCCCCTCGCCGAGCACCGGGCGCAGGCCGAGGCGACCGCACTCGAGCAGCGGCGCGGCGCCGGCGACCCGGCCGAGCGGCCCGAGCGGGCCGAACGGTCCGTCCCGGCCGCCGTGGACCGGCGCGGGGCGCCCCGGCTGACCGAGCAGCAGCGGGCGGTGCTGCGGATGCTCACCGACGGCATGAAGGACGAGGCCATCGCCCGGAGCCTTGGCATCTCGGTCCGCACCCTGGGCCGCCTGATCGGCGGCCTGATGGCGGATCTGCGGGTGACCAGTCGCTACCAGTTGGGCGTCCGCGCATCGGTGCTGGGCTGGGTGCACTGATCCGGGTGCGCTGGGATCCGGGCGCACGAGATCCGGGTGCGCTGGGATCCGGGAGCGCTGGGATCCGGAAGCGCTGATCGGGCCGCGCCGGTCCGGGTGCGCTGGTCCGGTGCACTTGACGGGCCGGCGCGGCGGGCGGCGAACGGGCGGCCGGGAGCGCCGACCGGGCGGGAGCGCCGGGTGGCGCCGGTCACGTCGGACCGCGGCGGGCGGCCGCACGCGGGCCGGCCGGCGCGGGCCGCGTGCCTGGTCGGCGTCCTGCCCGGGCCCGGCGGCCCCCCGGACGGGTGTGGTGGCCAGGTGTTGCCACGACTGGCATCGGACAGCGGAAGCGCTTTACTCCCCATCTGCTCGTCTTGCAGGATCGACAGCGCCGTAAGCCCTGCAGGCCACTGACGTCCTGTACCGGGCAAGGGCAGTTCTGCCGCCTCGTGCCGGACGGCCGCACCCCGGTGCGGTCCGGCAGTTCTGCCGGGCGGCGACACAAATCCATCCCACGCAGTTTTCCTCGCCGGTGACACCCGGTGCCGGTTCGCCGTGCCCGCGTGTCCGCAGCTCAGGAGTTCTTCGGCATGCCCTCACCACTCGCACCGCAGGAGCGCGGCGGCTCGCCCGGACACAGCGGTCCGGCGGTCTTCCGGCTGGCGCTGACCGAGCCGACGGCGATCGATCCGTACCGCTCGCAGGAGGTCGAGGGGATCCTGGTCACCAAGGCGCTGTTCGTCGGTCTGCTGACCGTGGACGGCGAGGGGCGGCTGGAGCCGGCCGTCGCGCACCGCTGGGACTGCACGGACGACGGTCTGACCTGGACCTTCTCCTTGCGCACCGACGTCCGGTTCAGCAACGGCGAACCGGTGGACGCCGACAGCTTCCGCCGGGCGTGGAGCCGGGCCTGCGATCCGGTGGCCGGGTCGGAGACGACGTACCACCTGGCGGGCGTCGAGGGCTGCGCGGACGCGGTGGCCGGGCGGACGCCGGAGCTGTCCGGGGTGCTGGCCCCGGATCCGGCGACGCTGGTGGTGCGGCTGACGGCACCGGACTTCGAGTTCGACAAGAAGACGCTCCAGCCGGTCTTCAGCCCGGTGCCGCGGGTGGCCGGCGGCGCGCTCGACCCCGTCTTCAACGACGAGCCGGTCGGCAACGGGCCGTTCCGGCTGGACGGGCCGTGGCGGCACCACGAGGGCATCCGACTGGTGCGCAACGAGCACTGGTTCGGCGAGCCGCCGGCCCTCGACGTCGTCGAGATCACCCTGCTCGACCCGGCGGACGCGGTGGAACGGGAGTACCAGGGCTTCCTGGACGGCCGGTTCGACTTCGCCCGCATCCCCCCGCAGAACCTGGCCGAGGCCGCCCGGTCGCACCCGGACGGGTTCCTGGAACAGGACCTGGCCGGCGTGAACTACCTGCTGCCGTTCCTCATGGGGCCGCCGATGGACCGGCGGGCCGCCCGCGAGGCCGTGTCCTGGGCGATCGACCGCGACGCGATCATCGCGGAGGTCTTCGGCGGCTACCGCACCCGCGCCGCGTCCCTGGTCCCGCCCTCGCTGCCCGGCGCACATCAGCCGGACCTGGCGCCCAGTTGTGTCCGGCACGATCCGGAACTGGCCCGCAAGTGCGCGGCGGAGGCGGGTCTTTCGCCGGGCACGGCGCTGGACCTGGCGTACAACACCGGCGCCGGCCACGAGCCGTGGATCGAGGCGGTGGCAAGGCAACTGCGCACGGTCCTCGGACTGGACGTGCGCACCCACGCCATGACGCCGCGTCAGCTCGTGGAGTACCGGACCGGACCGGACGCCCGCGGGCTGTGCCGGGCGGCCTGGGCGTTCGACTACCCCACGCCCGACAATGTGCTCTTCCCGCTGCTCCACTCCTCCTGCACCCGCCCGGACGCCGACGGCGTCGCGCACGGCGACAACGAGGGCCGGTACGTCAATCCGGCCTTCGACGCCGCGCTGGAGCGGGCCCGCGGCAGCCGGGACGCCGCCGAACGCGACCGCTGGTTCCGCGAGGCGGAGCGGATCGCCGTGGCGGAGGACCTGGCGATCGTCCCGCTGTGGTTCCGCACCCACCACCGGGTCTTCGACGCCGAAGCCTTCACCGGGGTGCGCCTGGACTTCTACGGCAATCCGACCCTCCCGCACATACGTCCCGTGTCCGCGCCGCCCGCCCATGAAGACGCGGCGGCCGGAGCCGGCCCGCTGGAAGGAAAGTGACTCGAGCCATGCCCGTTCCGCATCAGCAGACCACCCCGGACGAGGACGAGCCGTACGACGTGCTCGGCATCGGCTTCGGCCCGGCCAATCTCGCCCTCGCCATCGCCCTGGAGGAGGCCGACCCGGGACTGCGCGCCCACTTCCTCGAAGGCCGCCAGGACCCGGTGTGGCAGGGCGGGATGATGCTGGAGGGCTCCAACATCCAGAACCACCCCTCCCGGGACCTGGTCACCCTGCGCAACCCGCGCAGCCGCTACAGCTTCCTCAACTACCTGTACGAGGAGGACCGGCTGCTGGAGCACCTGAACGTGGCGGCCGAGTTCCCGCTGCGCAAGGAGTACGCGCAGTACGTGTCCTGGGTCACCCGGCACTTCGACCACCTGGTGGAGTACGGGCAGCGGGTCGCCGACGTCGAGGTCGCCGAGCACCGCGGCGAGCCGGTGTTCGCGGTCACCACCGAGCAGGGGGCGCGCCGCACCGGGCGGTCCCTGGTGGTGGGCCCGGGCCGCACCCCTTACGTCCCGGCGCCGTTCGACACCATGTCCTCGCCGCGGGTGTTCCACCTGACGCAGTATCTGTACCGGCTGCGGGAGCTGGAGCAGGCGCCGGCCCGGATCGCGGTGATCGGCGGCAGCCAGAGCGCTGTCGAACTCACCCTGGACCTGTCCCGGCGCTTCCCGCAGGCCCGAGTGGTGGACCTGGTCCGCTCCTTCTCGCTGCGGCTGAAGGACACCAGCCCGTTCAGCGAGGAGGGCTACTTCCCCGGCTTCACCGACTACTACTACCGGGCAAGCCGGGCCAGCAAGCGCGAACTGGACGCGTACATGCGCGCCACCAACTACTCCTCGGCCGACGACGACGTGCTCAAGGAGCTGTACCTGCGGATCTACGAGCAGCGGCTGGACGGCGACCAGAAGGTGTTCGTGCAGGGCAACCGGCAGGTGATCGCCGCCGAGGACGACGGGCGCGAGGTCACGCTGCGGATCCGTGAGACGCACACCGGCGAGCTGACCGAGGAGGCGTTCGACCTGGTCGTGATCGCCACCGGCTTCCGGGACCTGGGGCCGCTGCCGCACCAGGAGGCCTACCCGCCGCTGCTGGCGGGCGTGGCCGGCCGGCTGCGCTTCGACGAGGACGGGCATCTGGCGGTGAACGTCGACTACAGCCTGGAGTCCGACGTCCCCGGCGGCATGCCGCCGCTGTTCCTGAACGGCCTGTGCGAGTCCAGCCACGGCATCGGCGACGCCGGCTCGTTCAGCCTGCTCTCGCTGCGCGCCGACGTGATCCGTACCGGTCTGCGCGACCGGCTGGCCGCCCGCGCCACGGCGTCCGTCGCCGTCTGACGGCCGGCCGCCACCCCTCCCCCCACTTCCCACTCGACCCGGATCCCGGCGCGCGCCGGATCCCTCCTTCCATGGATCGGACAGGATGAACACGCACAGTGCTCCCGTGGTGCGCACCGCCGTACCGGGGCCGCTCAGCCAGAAGTACCTGGCGCGGCAGGCGAGTTCGGAGTCGAACGCGCGCAGCTATCCGCGCTGGCTGCCCATCGCGGTGGAGCGCGCCCAGGGTCCCTGGATCGAGGACGCGGACGGCAACGTCTTCCTCGACGCCCTGACCGGAGCCGGCGTGCTCTCGCTCGGCCACAACCACCCGGTGGTGGCCGAGGCGGTGCGCCGCCAGCTCGACACCTTCGTGCACGGCCTGGACCTGCCCACACCGGCGAAGGCGGAGTTCACCGAACGCCACCTGGCGATGCTGCCGCCGGGCCTGCGCGACCGGATGCGGATGCACTTCTGCGGTCCCACCGGCGCCAACGGCGTCGAGGCGGCCATCAAGCTGTGCAAGATCGCGACCGGCCGCAGCGAGGTCGTCTCCTTCCAGGGTGCCTTCCACGGCAGCACCGCCGCGGCGATGGCGCTGACCGGGAACACCGAGACGAAGGGCAAGGTCGGCGGCGCGCTGCCGGGCGTGCACTTCTTCCCCTTCTCCTCCTGCGCGCGCTGCCCGCTGGGGCTGCGGCCGGAGACCTGCGAGACCAACTGCGCGACCTACCTGGAGCGGGTGCTGACCGACCCGAACGGCGGCGTCACCCGGCCCGCCGCGGTGATCATGGAGATGGTGCAGGGCGAGGGCGGCGTCGTGCCGGCCACCGCGCAGTTCGCCCGCCAGGTGCGGGAGATCACCCGGAAGCTGGACATCCCGCTGATCGTGGACGAGGTGCAGACCGGCTGCGGCCGCACCGGCACCTGGTTCGCCTTCGAGCAGTACGGCATCGAGCCGGACGTGGTGGTCGCCTCCAAGGCGCTCAGCGGCATCGGCCTGCCGGTGTCGGTGCTGATGTACGACCAGGCGCTGGACGTGTGGGAGCCGGGCGCGCACATCGGCACCTTCCGCGGCAACCAGCTCGCCTTCGCCGCCGGTGTGGCCGCCCTCGACGTGATCCGCGAGGAGCGGGTGCTGGAGAACGTGCGCGAGCGCGGGGCCCAGCTGGCGGAGCTGCTGCCGGCCCTGGCCGGGCGGCACCGCTGGATCAACGACGTGCGCGGACTCGGGCTGATGTGGGGCATCGAGCTGGCCGACCCGGACGCCGGACCGGACGCGACCTCGCAGACCGTCACGGCGATGGCCCGGGCGGTGCAGCGCGAGGCCCTGCAGCGCGGCCTGATCTGCGAGGTGGGCGGGCGCGACGACACCGTCGTACGGCTGCTGCCGCCGCTGAACGTGACCGAGGAGCAGATCGGGTTCGTCGTGGACATCCTCGACCGGGCCTTCACCGAGGCGGCCGGGTGAGTCCGGCTCCCGCCCGCCGGGGCCGGCGGGGGCGCGCCGCGCCCGGTACCGGCCCGACCGTACATCCGCGCACCGCAGGAGGAACCCATGAGCGCTGACATCCGCTCCGGCCGTCCCGACGGGTCCGATCCGGACGGTCCGACAGCCCGGCTCGGTACGGCCGATCCGGTCGACCTGGTCGGAGTCGGCTACGGCCCGGCCGCCCTGGCGGTGGCCACGGCGCTGGACGACGCCGCGGAGGAGGCCGCCTGCGCCCGGCACGGCGCGGCGGTCGGCCCGCAGCCGACCGCGCTGTTCCTGGAGCGCGCGAAGTCCTCCGCCTGGCAGCCGGACATGCTGCTGCCCGGCACCGACATCCAGCACCACTTCCTGCGCGACCTGGCCGGGCCGCGCAACCCGCGCAGCCGCTTCACCTTCCCCAACTACCTGAAGGAAGTGGGCCGGCTCTACCCCTTCACGCTGCTGGGCGGCTACGTCAGCCGGCAGGAGTGGTCGGCGTACGTGGAGTGGGTCGCGACCTCGCTCGACCAGCCGGTGCGCTACCGGCAGGAGGTGCTGGAGGTGGCGCCGGTGACCGACGACGACGGGGTGGTGCGTACCGCCCGCGTGGTCGCCCGGGACACCGCGACCGGCGCCACGGCCACCCACCTGGCCCGCAACGTGCTGGTCTCCACCGGTCACCAGCCGTACGTGCCGGAGCTGTTCGCCGACGTGCTCGGCGAGCGGGTGTTCCACTCCTCGGGGTACCTGGCGCACCTGCGGTCGCTGCCCCGGGAGGCGAACCTGCGGATCGCGGTGGTCGGCGCGGGCCAGAACGCCGGCGAGGCGCTGCTGCACCTGGCGTCCGCCTACCCGCAGGCCCGGATCACCTCACTGGCCCGCAACTCCGGCTTCCGGCTGTACAACCTGGGCCACTTCAGCAACGAGGCGTACTTCCCGGGCGAGGTCGACTACTTCTACGCCCTGGACCGCGGCCAGCGCGAGTCGGTGTTCGCCGAGGTGCACTCCACCAACTACGCGGGCGTGGACCCGGACGTGAGCACCGGGCTGTACCAGCTCGCCTACGAGGACCGGCACTTCGGTCCCGGCCGGCTGGACTTCCGCCGCCGGGTGTCGGTCGAGGCCTGTGAGCCCACCCCCTCCGGGGCCTACAAGCTGACGACCCGTCAGGTGCACAGCGGCGCGGTCGAGGAGCTGGAGGCGGACGTCGTGGTGCTGTGCACCGGTTTCCGCGAGCCGCGCTTCCCCGCGCTGCTGGAGCCGCTGCGCCGGCACGTCCGGTTCGACGAGTACGGCGACCCGCTGGTCACCCGGGCCTTCCGGCTGGAGACCGGACCGGAGTGCACGGTCGGCGTCTACCTCAACGGCATCACCGAGTGGCGGCACGGCATCAACAGCGCGACCTCCTTCAGCACCATCGCCGTGCGTGCCGAGCAGATCCTCACCGACCTGGCGGCGCACCGTACCGAGGACACGCCCGGCCGCGCACGGCCGGTCCGCCCGGCGCCCGAGCCCGAGCCCGTGGCGCCCCTGCCCCGCTGAACCGGCCGAACCCGGCCATTACCGGCCCCCCGGCCACCCCCGGCCGACCCGCCGCGACGAAGGAGCCTTCCGCATGCACGCCTTCTCCTGGAAGCACGACGAGCTGGTGCACGAGCCCGCCTACAACACCCACGCACGCCGGATCTTCCCGTTCCCGGGCGTGGAGGAGCCGTTCTGGGGCGGCGCATGGGTAGCGGTCGATCCCGGCGAGACGATCACCCCGCACGCCCACGACGAGAAGGAGATCTTCTTCATCGTGACGGGCCAGGGCCGCTGGCGCCTGGGCGACGAGGTGCGCGAGGTCGGCTACGGCGACACGCTGTACATGACGCCCTTCGTCGAGCACGACCTGACCAACACCGGCACCGAGCGGCTGGTGTTCGTGAGCATCTGGTGGGGCGGCGCGGAGGCCGTGGCCAAGGAGCGCGCCCAGTGGGCCGAGCGGCTCGGCGTCGCGCCGGAGCAGCCGGAGCAGCCGGAGCAGCCGGAGCAGGCAGAGCCCACCGAAGCCGCCGCCGCGGAGGGCACGCGGTGACCGACGGGCAGCCGTACGACGCGATCGTCGTCGGGGGCGGCGTGGTGGGCGCGTCGCTGGCGCACCACCTGATGCTGCGCGGCCTGCGCCGGGTGCTGGTCTGCGAGCAGGGCCGGTTCCCCGGGGCCGGCGCGACCTCCCGCTCCGGCGGGCTGCTGCGCCAGCACCACACCACGCACGCCGACACCCGCCTGGCCGTCCAGGGCCTGCGCGCCTACCAGGACTGGGCGGAGCGGGTGGGCGGTGACTGCGGCTACCGGCGCACCGGCTTCGCTATGGTCGTGGCGGAGAGCTACGCGGACAGCCTGGCCAAGAACACCGCCGCGGTGCAGGAGGCCGGCGGCCGGGCGTATCTGACCGAGGCGGACGAACTGGCCGCCGAGTACCCGGGACTGCGCCTGGACCGGCCGGTCGCGGTCTCCTTCGAGCCGGACGGCGGCTACGCCGACCCCGCCGCCGCGGCGAGCGACCTGCTGGCCTCCGCGCGGCGGCGCGGCGCGGTCCTCGCCGAGGGCGTGCGGGTCACCTCGGTGACGGTCTCCGGCGACCGGGTCACCGGAGTGACCGGCAACCTCGGCGCGTTCAGCGCCCCGCTGGTGTTGCTGGCCGGCGGCGCCTGGTCCCGGGAGCCGGCCGCGACCGCCGGGGTGGACCTGCCGGTCGAGCCGCGCCGCATCGGCATCGCCCGCGGCCGCACCGGCGAGCCCGGGCACGCGCTGCCGGTGTGCATCGACGACACCCTGGGCACGTACTTCCGCCCCGAGGCGGACGGCGGCCTGTGGTTCGGGGTGCCGGCCGATCCGGCGGTGCCGCTGGACGGCTGGCCCACGCCGCTGACCGGCGCCGAGGTCGACGCGGCCCGCCGCAACCTGGCCCCGCGGGTGCCCGCGCTGACCGGCGCGCTGATCGACGGCAGCCGCTCCGGGCTCGACGGCTACACCCCCGACCGGCGCCCGCTGATCGGCCCGGTGGGCCCGGAAGGGCTCTACGCCTGCACCGGCTTCAGCGGCGGCGGCTTCAAGACCGCCCCCGCGGTCGGCGAGCTCGTGGCGGCCGAGGTCACCGGCGGCGCGCCCGAGGAACTGCTGGCCCCCTACCGCCCCGGGCGCTTCGGCGCCGGGACTCCCGCAGGAAGTGACTTCCCCTATGGGCACATGTGACGTGGACGCGTCCGGAGCGCAGGGCGGCGACGCCGGCCCGCGCAGCCGCCGTCCCGGCCGGCGGCTGCGGCTGCTGGTCGCGCGCATGCGGGAGGACCTGGACGTCGTCCTGGACAAGGACCCGGCGGCGCACAGCCGCTGGGAGGTGCTGCTCTACCCGCACATCCACGCGCTGTGGCTGCACCGGGTCGCGCACTGGCTCTACGGGCACCGCCGCACCCTGGCCGCGCGGGCCGTCTCGCTGTACGCGCGGCGGCGCACCGGCGTGGAGATCCACCCCGGTGCCACCATCGGCCGCCGCTTCTTCGTCGACCACGGAGCCGCCGTGGTGATCGGCGAGACGGTCGTGATCGGTGACGACGTGATGCTCTACCACCAGGTCACCCTCGGATCGGTGGGCTGGTGGAAGGACCTGGGACGGGCCTCGGGCGCGCGGCGCCACCCGGTGATCGGCGACCGGGTGGTGATCGGCACCAACGCCAGCGTGCTCGGCCCGATCACGGTCGACGCCGACTGCCTGATCGGGGCGCACGTGGTGCTCACCGACTCGGTGCCGGCCGGTTCCCGGGTGTTCCTGCCGCCCGCGATGGTCCAGCCCCGCTCCGCACGCGCGGCCGCCCCCGGCAATCCCGAGTCGCTGACCGGGCTGACCGAGGAGGCGCCGCAGGAGAACGCGCCCGCCCCGGCCGTACCGCACGCCCCGGCGCCCCCGGCCGCGCCGACCGTCCCGCCCGCCGTCCGCCTCGTCCGTACGACCAAAGGACCGATCCCGCGATGACCACGACCAGGCCCGCCATCATCACCAGCGCCCCACCCAACCCCAACGGCGACCTGCACCTCGGGCACCTCGCCGGGCCGTTCCTCGGCGCGGACGTGCTCGCCCGGCGGCTGCGGCAGGCCGGCCGCGAGGTGCTCTACGTCGGCTACTCCGACGAGCACTCCTGCTACGTCCCGCGCCGCGCCGAGGAGTTGGGGATCACGGCGCACGACGCGGCGCTGCTGTTCGGCAACCGCATGGAGGAGACCCTCTCGCTGGGCGCCATGCACCACGACTGGTTCACCCGGCCGCTGACCGACGACGTGCACACCCGGACCGTCCAGCGCTTCTTCCTGGGCCTGTGGGAGAAGGGCGCGCTGGAGGTCCGCGAACTGCCGGTGTTCCACTGCGGCACCTGCGACCGCTACTTGTACGAGGCCGAGGTGCGCGGCAACTGCCAGTACTGCGGCGACCCTTCGGACGGGGTGTACTGCGAGGCGTGCGGCCTGGCGCAGGACCCGGCGGGGCTGTCCGACCCCAAATGCACCCGTTGCTGGGAGCCTGCGCAGACCCGTACGCTCAAGCGGATCGCCTTCCCGCTCGACGACTACCGGGAGCGGCTGACGGGTTACGTCGCCGCGGCCGGCGCCGCCGCCGAGTGGCGCCCGCGGCTGACCGCATACCTGGAGGGACTGCTGGCCGGACCGCTGCCGCTGACCCCGGTCAGCCGGGAGGCCGACTACGGCATCCCGGTGCCGCTGCCGGGCTGGGAGGGGCACGTGCTCGACACCTGGTTCAGCGGGATCTGGGGATATGTCGCGGGCACCGCGCGGCTGACCGCCGCCCAGGGGCACCCGGACCACTGGGAGGAGCTGTGGGCCGGCGACGGCACGCCGGGCGGCGCCGAGGAGGACAGCGGCGCGGAGATCGTCCACTTCATCGGCTTCGACTGCAGCTTCTCCCACGCGGTGCTGTGGCCCGCACTGCTGATGGCCCACGGCGGGCTGACGCTGCCGACCCAGGTGGTCATCAACGAGTTCTACCGGCTCGAGGGCGAGAAGTTCTCCACCAGCCGCGACCACGCGATCTGGGGCGGGGACTTCCTGCGTACCGTGCCCGCCGACGTGCTGCGCTTCCACCTGTGCCTGACCGGCCCCGAGCGGGAGCAGACCAACTTCGCGATGAAGGAGTTCACCGCGGTCGTGGACGACGTGCTGGTCGGCGGCCTCCAGCGGTGGCTGGACCGGCTGGAGGCGCTGGCCGCCGAGCACGGCGGCACCGTGCCCGCCGACGCCCCGTCGCTGGCCGGCGAGGGCGCGCCCGGCCGTGCGGTGCGGCTGCTCGCCGAGGCCGGACGGGCGCTGGAGCCCGCGGTGTTCAGCCCGCAGGCCGCCACCGCCGCGATCCGCGACGCCGTCCAGGCGCTGGCGGCCGACACGGAGGGCTGGGACGCCCCCGGCGCCGGGAACGGCGTGGTGCTGCGCACCCACCTGGAGCTGCTGGCCCGGCTCGCGGCGACGGCGGCCCCGGTGATGCCCTACTTCGCCGAGAAGGTGTGGCGGGGTCTCGGCCTGGCCTGGGCCGACCCGGTCCGGCGCATCCCGCCGCTCGCCGCGACGGGCGCGGACCGGGTGCTCGCCCCGGGCGCGCGGCTGCCGCTGGGCTTCTCCGAGCTGTTCCGGCCGATCGGAGCGGGGCGCGCGTGACCGTGCCGCTGCGGGAGGGGCTGGCCGTCGCCGAGGGTGTCCTCGGCGCCGGCCTGCTGCTCATGCCGCCGGTGGCCGCCGGGCTCGCCGGCGGCGCCGCGCCCTGGGCATGGGCCTTCACGCTCGGCACGGGAACCCTGTTCTGCCTGGCGATCGGCGCGCTGGCTCTTTCCCGCACCGGCCCCGGGTCGCTGGCCGAGGTCACCGGCCGGGCCCTCGGGCCGCGCGCGGAGGACGCCGTGACGGCGCTGTACCTGGCCGGCTTCACGGTCGGTCAGGCCGCCATCGCGCTCGCCGCGTGGCGGCTGGCCGCCGCGGGACTCGGCACCGGTACGGGCCAGGCGGCGTGGTGGGCGCTGCTCGTGCCGGTCCTGGCGACGGGGTTCGCCGCGCGCGGCGTGCTGCCGCCGGCCGGGTGGCGGCGCGCGCGTCCGGCCGCGGCCTGGCTGCTGGCCGTCGTGCTGTGCGCCGACCCCGCACTGCTGTCCGCCGCCGGCCTGGTGCCCGGCGGCGGTCACCGCTGGTGGGCCGCGGCCTTCCTGCTGCTCTTCGCCGGTGTCGGCTGGGAACGGGTGGCCCGGATCGCCCCCGGCCTCGCCGGCTTACGCCGCACCGCGGCCGCCGTGCTGACCGGCGCGCTGCTCGTGACGGCCGCCTGCCTGGTCCCGGCCCTGTGGCTGCGGGCCGCCCTGCCCCCCTCCCCCGGCGCGCCCGGCCCCGTGACCCGTACCGCCGCGGTCGCCGCGGCGCTGCTCCTCGCCACCTACTGCGCCACGAACATCGAGGCCGCTGGGTCGTTCCTGCTGAGGCTGCGTCACCGGTGGGGCCGGGGCGCCGCTCCGGCGGTCGCGGCGCGGCAGACGGTACCGGAGCGGCAGGCCGTACCGGAGCGGGTGACCGTACCGCGGCCGTCCGGGCCGTCACCCGCGCCGGGGCCGGCCACGCACCACGCCGGGCCGGCCTCGCCGCACGCCGAATCGCTGCCCGCTCTCACCGAACCCGCCCTGCCCTCCGCCCGGACAGCCGTACGTACCACCGGCCCCGCCTCACCGCTCCCCGAAACGCCCACCGCCCCCACCGAACCCGCCGCCACGGCCGCCGGACCCTCCGCCCTATCAGCTGTACGTACTGCCGCACCCACCTCGCCGCTCCCCGAAGCACCCACGACCCCCGCCGTATCCACCCCCGCGACCGCCGGAAGCGCCGCAGCCGCCGCCCTATCGGCTGCACGTACCACCGCACCCACCTCGCCGCTCCCCGAAGCACCCACGACCCCCGCCGAACCCGCCCCCGCGACCGCATTGACCGCCGGGCCTTCCGCCCGGTCAGCCGTACATACCACCGCACCCGCCTCGCCGCTCCCCGAAGCACCCGCGACCCCCACCGAGCCCGCCCCCGCGACCGCCGGAAGCACCGGGCCCTCCGCCCGGCCGGCCGCAGCCGCCGCGCGGGCCACCGTCGGCGTCGGCGTGGCCGTCGGCGTGCTGCTGTGCGGCGCCGGGGCGTTCGGCTGGAGTGTCACCGGGCTGCTCGGCGGGCCGGCCGTCGCGACCTGGGCGGCGTATCTGCTGGGTGGGGCGGCGGCGCTGCGGGCCGGGCCGGCGGCGGCGCGGATACCGGCGGTGCCCGCCGTGGCCGCGCTCGCCGTCTGCGGCATCGCGGCCGTCCTCACGCTCTGACCCCCTGAACCGCACCGACTCCCCCGTACCGACCGAGAAAGAAAAGGACATCCTCGTGATCGAGCCCATCGAGATCCCGGACGCCACCCTGGAGCCGGAGGCGTACAAGCAGGCGCTGCTCGACCTGATCGGCGAGAAGGACCCGCTGGAGGCGCTGAGCGCGACCGCCCCCGAGGTGCGCCGGCTGCTCGGCGACCTGCCGGACGAGATCGTGCACGCCGAGCCGGAGCCCGGCGAGTGGCCGGCCGCCGCCGTGGTGGCCCACCTGTTCGACGTGGACATCGTCTACGGTTTCCGGTGGCGGAAAGTCCTCACCGAGGACGACCCGGTCTACCCCGGCTACGACGAGAAGCTGTGGACCCCCCTGGCCCGGCTGCCCTTCCAGCAGCTCCTGACCGCCTGGGAGGGCCTGCGCGCCTCCAACATCGCGCTGATCGCGGCCACCCCGCGGGAGCTGTGGAGCCGGACCGGCGTACACGGCGAGCAGGGCCCGGAGACGTTCGACGAGATGGTCCGCAAGTCCGCCGCCCACGACCTGGCGCACGTGAACCAGATCGAGCGCGCGATCGAGGCCGTCCGCGCCCGCTGACGGCCCGTCAGGCCGACACGTCAGACCGGCACGCCGGACCGTACGTCACAGGAGATCCGATCATGAGCACCGACCTCGACGCCCTGTTCTCCCCCAAGAGCAAGCTGTTCGACGTCCCGGCCGCCGACCCGTCGGCCGCCACCGCGTTCTTCCTCAGCAAGCTGCACTTCGAGTGCGACCCGTCCGACGTGTGGCACGACCTCCAGCAGGGCATCACCGGCTTCACCGTGCTGGACGTGCGCAGCCGGGAGGCGTACGCGGAGCGCCACGCGGCCGGTGCGGTGAGCCTGCCGCACTGGGAGATCACCCCGGAGAGCGCCGACGGCCTCGGCCTGGACCGGGACACGCTGTATGTCACCTACTGCTGGGGCCCGCACTGCAACGGCGCCACCAAGGGTGCCGCGAAGCTCGCCGCGCTGGGCTACCGCGTCAAGGAGATGATCGGCGGCCTGCCCGGCTGGGAGGCCGAGGGACAGCCCGTCGAGGGCACGTCCGTGTGACCCGCGGGCGGGCGTGCGGGGTCCCGTACGCCCGCCCGGCCAGCACCACCCCACCGACCCACCACCGCCGCACGGCCGCAGCGCCGCACCGGCGGGCCGGCCCCAACAGGAGCACCATGAACCCCGACCGTACGGTGCTGATCATCGGCGGAAAGCTCAAGATCGTCCAGAAGGCCCGGGCGCTCGGCCTGGACGTCGTCCACATCCAGGTCAAGGAGCAGTACGGGCCCGCGCACCAGGAGCTGGTGGCCGGCGCGCTGCTCGGGGACTACACCGACTGGCGGGTGCTGCGCCCGCTGGCCACCGCGGCGCACGAGGCCTGGGGCTTCGCCGCCGCGCTGTCGCTGACCGAGCCGGGCCTGGACCCCACCGGCCGGGTCAACGACCTGCTGGCGCTGGGCGGTACGTCGTACGAGGTCAGCCACCGCTTCACCGACAAGGCGCTGATGCGCGAGCACCTGGCGGCGGCCGGCGTGCCGGGACCGGCGCACGCGCTGCTGCGCGAGCCGGCCGACCTGGCCGCCTTCGGCGCGGCGCACGGCTACCCCTTCATCGTCAAGCCGACCGCGGTGACCGCGAGTTTCGGCGTCATCGAGGTCACCGGCGAGGACAAGCTCGACGCGGTGTGGGCGCGCATCGACGAGCTGCGGCGCGAAGGCGCCAACCAGTGGGCCCGGTTCTTCCCGGTGGGCGACTTCCTCGCCGAGGAGTTCCTGGACGGCCCGGAGTACAGCGTGGAGAGCTTCAGCTTCGCCGGCCGGCACGTGGTGATCGCGGTCACCGAGAAGGCCGTGCTGGGCACCGGCTTTGTCGAGCTGGGGCACGCCCTGCCGGCCCGGCTCGACCCGGCGCTCGAGCAGGCGGTCGTCGAGGCCACGGTGACGTTCCTGGACGCGATGGGGCTGGCCGACGGGCCCGCGCACACCGAGATCAAGCTGACCGCGCGGGGGCCGCGGGTGGTCGAGTCGCACAACCGGGTCGGCGGCGACCGGATCAACGAGATGGTGCACGCCGCCTACGGCATCGACCTCGACACGTACACCATCGGCTGGCCCTTCCGGCTGGTGGAGGAACTGCCGGACCGGCCCGAGCCCAAGCGCGCCGCGGCCACCCGGTTCCTGATCGGCACCCCGGGCAGGGTCACCGAGGTGCGCGGCGTGGAGGAGGTGCGCGCCGATCCGTCGGTCGTCGCCTTCGACTTCGACATCGCGCCGGGCGCCACCGTGAACCCGCTGCGCGGCAACTGGGACCGACTGGGCCAACTGGTGGTCACCGGCGAGGACACCTCGGCCGCGATCGCCACCTGCGAGCGGCTGACCGGCAGCGTCGAGGTCGTCACCGGGGGCAAGGCGTAGATGCGGCTGCTGCTCGTCATGCGCAAAAGCGTCCTGTGGCACGCCGACCACATCGACACGCTGCGCGCCATGGGCCGGGAGCTGCACCTGCTCACCGAGGTGCCCGGCCTCGACGTGGACGGCCGGTTCGCCGCGGTGACGGTGATCCCGGCGGGCCTGCCGGTGCGGGAGGCGGTGGACCGGGCGGTCGCGATCACCGCGGCCGAGGGCATCGGCACCGCGCTGACCTTCGCGGAGACCGACATCCACCTGACCTCGCTGGTCAACCGGCGGCTCGGGCACGCCTGGGCGGTTCCCGAGGCGGACGCGATCGCCCGGGACAAACGGCGGCAGCGGGAGTTCCTGGACGAGCACGGCCTGCCCACCGTGCGGCACGCGGCGGTGTCGAGCACGGCCGAGGGCCTGGCCGCGGCGGAGCGGATCGGCTATCCGCTGATCGTCAAGCCCACGCACGCCGCGTTCAGCCGGGGCGTGGCGCTGGTCTCCGGCCCGGAGGAACTGGAGGGCCGGCTCGGCGACATCGAGGAGCTGGCCCGCTCCGGCGACGGCAACTACTTCACCGGCGCCGAGCGGACGTACGCGCTGCTGGAGGAGTTCCTGCCCGGCGAGGAGGTGACGCTCGACGGTGTGGTGCTGTTCGGCCGGTTCCACCTGGCCGGGGTGATCAACAAGATGCACATGCCGGGGCCGTACTTCGAGGAGGACTTCTACACGCTGCCCTTCCGCCGCCCCGAGCTGGAACCGGAACTGGCGGGCATCGCCGAGGCCGTCGTCAAGCATCTGCGGGTGGAGCACTGCCTGTTCAACATCGAGCTGCGGCAGGACGCCGACGGGCAGTTCCGGGTGGTGGAGTTCAGCACCCGGATGAGCGGCGGGCAGAACTACCGCAACCTGCGCGAGGTGCACGGCATCGACGTGGTGCGGCTGTACGTCAAGGCGCTCGGCGCCGACGGCCACGAGGAGGTGTGGGCGGGCGAGACGCCCCGGCTGCCGGCCCGCCGCGCCACCTGCATCACGTACGCCTACCGGACCGGCGTGGTACTGCGGAACACCCCCGGGCAGGCGGCCCTGTCGCCGCACTTCCAGTCGTACGTGCCGGTGGCGCGGCCCGGCGACCGGCTGCGGCGGGCGCCGGAGGGCTACGACATCGCCGGCTCGCTGAGCGTGGCCGGCCCCTACCGCGAACCCGCCGACGTGGACCGGATCGAGGCGGTGGCCGCGGAGCTGGACCGGCGGCTGGACGTGCTGGTGGTGCCGGCGCCTCCGGCGCTTCCGGCGGGCGGTGCCGGGTGATCACCGCCGCGGGCTACGCGCTGCGCCCGGCGACCCGCGCGGACGCCGCCGAACTGGCCCGGCTGTACGCGGATCACGCCCGGTACGAGAAGGCGGCGCCGCCGCACCCGGACGCGGTGGCCGCGCTGCTGGACGCCGCGGCCGGGCCCGCGCCGCGGGCCTGGGCGCTGGTCGCGCAGCCGCCGGGCGCACGTGGCGCACCTGGCGGCCAACTGGCGGGGTACGCCGCCTATTCGCTGGAGTTCGCGGCCTGGAGCGTACGTGAGTACGTGCACCTGGACTGCCTGTACCTGGACGCCGAGCACCGCGGCAAGGGGGTGGGGGCGGCGCTGCTGGACGAGGTCGCCGCGCACGCGGGCCGGCTGGGCGCGCCGCGCGTGGAGTGGCAGACGCCGGACTGGAACGAGGGTGCCGTGCGCTTCTATCGTCGGTACGGCGCAAGGGGGTTGGCGAAAGTGCGGTTCAGTCTGCCCCTGCCCGCGCCCGTCCCGCCGGCCGATCCGGCACCCGGCGGATCCGTGTCCCGTACCCCCACCCCACCTCCTGGAGACCAGCAGTGATCGACGGCATAGGCCACGAGCAGGTCCTCTTCTTCGGCTTCAGCGCGAACATCCTGGGCAAGCTGGCCGGCGACCTGCCGGACGGCAGCGTGCTCGTGGTGGAGGAACCGGACGTCGTGCGCAAGCGCGACCTGCACCGCCTGGCCCTGAGCCACCCGATGGTCTCCCGGGTGGTGGAGCGGGAGTACCAGAAGGACGACGAGCTGCTGCGGCTGCTCAAGGAGGAGGCCCCGGCGGCGCTCGCCGTGGTGCCCGGTGTGGAGTACGGCGTCACCGCCGCGGCCGTCGCCGCCGACGTACTGGGTCTGCCGGGCGCCGGGCCGACGGGCGGCCGGGTGTTCCGCGACAAGCGGCGGCTGCGCGACCTCGCGGCCGGGGCGGGAATCCGCAACCCCCGCTACACCCTGGTGACCGGTCCCGAGGAGGCCGAGGCGTTCATGGCCGAGGTGGGCGGGAGCTGCGTGCTCAAGCCGACCGGCCGTCAGGCGAGCCTCGGCGTGCAGATCCTGTCCTCGCCCGACCAGATCCGGCCCGGCTGGTCGCTGACCACCGACCTGGAGGAGGGCCGGGTCGTCCCGGACCGGGGCATCCCGTCCGATGTGCTGATCGAAGAGGCCGTCCACGGCGCGGAGTTCAGCGTGGAGATGCTGGTCACCGGGGGCAGGCCGTGCTTTTCCAACGTGACCGCCAAGGACGTGCTGCCCGGCCGCTTCCCGGTGGAGACCGGCCATGTGCTGCCCGCGCCGATACCCGAGGACCTGCGGTCACGCCTGGTCGGCGCCACCGAACGCCTCGCGGCGGCGGCCGGCTTCGGGGCCGGGGTGCTGCACTGCGAGTGGATCGTGGACGACGACCCGTCCGGCGAGCCGGTCCTGGTGGAGTGCGCGGCCCGGATGCCGGGCGACGAGATCCCGCTGCTCATCCGGCTGGCCTACGACTTCCCCTTCATGCGCGCCTACCTGGAGACCCTGCTCGGCCGCACCCCCGACGTCCCGGCCGCCCCCGCGGGCGCCGCCGCCATCCGGTTCGTCCCCGCGGCCCCCGGCACGGTGACCGCCGTCGAGGGCGTCACCGAGGCCCGGGCCCTGCCGGGCGTCCACACCGTCCACGTCACCCCGGCCCCCGGCACGGTGGTACGCCCCACCCACTCCTCCTGGGACCGGGCCGGCGAAGTGATCGCCGAGGGCCCCGACCCGTCGGCCGCCGTCACCCTGGCCGAACAGGCCGCCGGGCTGATCCGCATCACGACGCAGGACGCGTCGGCCTGACCGACAGGCCCGGCCCGGGCCGGTTGTCGGTGCCCCCGGTTGTCGCCCGCCGACAACCGGGGAGGCCGACAGTGACCGGGGCTCGATGCGGAGCTCGGCCGCCTCGAAGTGCTGCACGCAGCGTGAAGTGATGGCTATGGGTGAAAGGGCGTCACGGGCATCGCGTGGCTGTCAGGCTGAGAACGGCACGGCAGCGGAGCACCTATGCGCCGCTGGGAGCGCGGCCGTACGGAGGCATGATGTCCACCAGCACCGATGGAGCCCGCCCCAACCCTCTGCGGGGATTGCCCGATCAGATCCTCCGGGCCGGGGCGGAGGTGTCCTCCCCGGCGGGCCTTCTCGACTTCATCGGGGAGGTGTCGACGTTGGCCGACGCGATCGAGGGCGGCCTGGCGAATGCCGCATGGCGCGGCCATCTCTCCGAGGCGGCCTCGGTCGATGACCGTCCCCCCATGCCGCAGGTGCAGGAGCTGCTGCGGCGCGGTGGCTTGGACAGGGAGGGCGCGAGCCCCGGGCACGCGGCGTTCGGCCAGACCGTTCTCAGCGCCATGCGGGCAGCCCGGACCCTCCACGACGCGGCATCGGCGGCGCGGGCAGCGGGCATCACCGAGGACGTACGTGTGCGGGTGGAGAAGGCTCAGGCCCGGCGCGACGCGGACGACGCCGCCTACTTCAAGGACACGATGGACGCGATCGCACGAGTCCTCGCCGAGACCGTCCCGGATGAAGCCCAGGAACGGACCACCCTCGCGCTCCAGCGCGAGCTCGCGGCGGTACGCCGGCGCCAGGGCGACGGGCAGAATTCGGCGGATGGCCGTTGAAGCACGCCGGGCCGGCGCTTCCGGCGAAGGCGACTACGCACAATTGTGCGGGGCACCCCGCCCGGTGACGGGACGAGCACGGTGATCGTGCCTGTCGTGCGCGCAGGTGCGCGTAGCATGCCGCGTGTATTCCGTATTCGCGATCGGAGGATCCTGTGAGCGCCCAGCCCGAGCAGCCCCAGGACCCCAGGGTCCGCGCGATCCCCCACACCATCAACGCCATCGGCGACGCCCTGTCCGGGGCGGACCGGGCCAGGTTCTACGCCGAAGTCCTCAGCGCCGAGGCGGGCCAGCCGATCGACGCGGTGATGGACCGCTGGTGGATGAAGGCAATGGTCGACCGGGTGCCCGGCGCGGAGCACAGCCGCGCGAACGCCGAGGCCGGACGGCGCCTGATCACCATCGACGACCTTGCCGAGCGGCTCGGCGTCCCCGAGGACGCCCGGTGACCGATCCCGGCGGCCGGGGACGCGGCGGCTGGCCCGCGTACGTGGAGCAGATGCCCGCGGCGGCCATGGAGGCCATGCCGCGCCCCTTGCACACGGCCGTCGCGCGCTTCATCAGGGCACTGGCCATCGAGGCCGGCGCCGCGATCGACGCCGGCAAGGAACCCCCCGGCAGCTCGGTGGGCGCCCACGACCACCGGTACCTGATCCACATCCCGGGCGAGCCGATCGTCATCGAGTACACGGTCCACCGCGACCTCCGCGAGCTGCGCATACCCGTCCTGGTCTGGATCCACTGACCGCAGGCCCGGCGGGTGGCCCGGCAGCCCGGCCGGCCCCGGCCGACGACCGCGCCACCCACCTCCTTCCGGGAGCAGCGGACACCGTACGGTTCACCGTCGAAGTGCGCGGCGGGCGAGCCAGTTGCCGAGGAATTGGCCGGCCTGCACGATGACGACGATCGTCGCCACGGTGATGTAGACGACCGGCCAGTTGTACCGCTGGGATCCGTAGGTGATGGCGAAGTCGCCCAGTCCGCCGCCGCCGAAGAGGCCCGCCTGGGCGGACATGTCGACGACGGCGACGAAGATGAACGTGTAGCCGAGGATCATCGGGCCGAGCGCTTCGGGGATCAGCACGGTCAGCAGGATGCCGACCGGCCGGGCGCCGGCGGCTCGGGCGGCTTCGATCACGCCGGGATCCACGGTGAGCAGATTCTGCTCGACGATCCGGCTGATCGCGAACGCCGCGGACAACGACAGGGCGAAGGTGACGGCGTTCGTACCGATCGTGGTGCCGATCGTGTGCAGCATGACGGGCTGGATCGCGGTGAGGAAGATGACGAACGGGATCGGCCGTATCACGTTGACCAGCACGTTGACCGCCAGGAACACCGCCCGGTTGGCCATCAGGTTGCCCGGGCGGGTCGCGTACAGCACCAGTCCGAGAGCCAGGCCGAGCAGCCCGCCGGCGACGACCGAGATGATCACGATGAAGAAGGTCTGCCGGATCGCCTCCCGGTACACCGGCAGGTTGGTGACGAACTCGTGCATCTTTCAGGCCCCTTCCTGGGGGTCCGGCTCGGGGTCCGGGTTCTCCTCGATCACGTCGACACCGTCGGAGCGCAGCGCCGCGAGCACGGCGTCCACGGCCGCGCCGGGACCGGTGAGGTCGAAGGTCAGGCTGCCGACGGGGCGTTCCTGGAGTTCGCTGATGCCGCCGAACACGATCTCCGCGGCCACCTGGTGGTCCAGGAAGGTACGGGCCAGGCGCGTCTGGAAACCCTGCTGGTCACGCACCCGGACCGTCACGAGCCGCCCGCTGTGCGTGCGCCGCAGCCGTGCCAGCGTCGCCGGTGACGGGCGGTCACGCAGCGCCGTGCCGACGAAGCGCCCGGCCGCCTCGGTCCGAGGGCGGGCGAAGACGTCGTAGACGCTTCCGGTCTCCACCAGACGGCCGGCGTCCAGCACCGCGACCCGGTCCGCGGTCGAGCGGATGACGTCGAGCTCATGGGTGATGATCACGATGGTGACACCCAGGTCGCGGTTGACCCGCCGCAGCAGGGCCAGCACCTCGCCGGTCGTCTCCGGATCGAGCGCGCTGGTCGCCTCGTCCGCCAGCAGCAGCGACGGCTCGGTGGCCAGGGCCCGGGCGATGCCCACCCGCTGCTTCTGCCCGCCGGACAGCCGCTCGGGGTGGTCATGGGCCCGGTCGAGCAGGCCGACGAAGTCCAGCAGCCGTGCCACCCGGCGGTCCCGCTCGGGCCGGCGCACACCGGCGACCTTCAGCGGATACGCGACATTGCCGGCGACGGTGCGCGACCGGAACAGGTTGAACTGCTGGAAGATCATCCCGATGTCGCGCCGCACCTCGCGCCTGTCCCGTTCGCTCAGCGCGGTCAGGTCGTGCGGGCCCACGTGCACGCGGCCCGAGGTGGGCGTCTCCAGGCCGTTGATCAGCCGCACCAGGGTGCTCTTGCCGGCCCCCGAGTAGCCGATGATGCCGAACACCTCGCCGCGGCTGATCTCCAGGCTGATGTCCTCCAGCGCCACGAGCGGGGCGCCGCGGCGGCCCTTGCCGGGGAAGGTCTTGCCCACGTGCTCGAAGCGGACGTGCACCTGTGGCGGCGCACCGGCCGCCTGCGTACCGACGGACATCGGCCTCCTCGTCTCCGTCTCCTCTTCCGGTGCGGGCTGCTGCGCGCTACTTCCGCGCGGCCCCGGCCTGCTGTTCCACGGTCGCCAGTTCCGACTGCAACTGCGCGGCCGGCACCGTACGGAAGACCGCGGTTCCGCCGTTGGCCTGCTGCACTCCCTTCTCCACGGACGGGTCGTGGTAAAGCGCGGCCAGCTTCAGATAGGTCGCGTTGTCCTTGTCGGCGCTGCGGGCGACGAAGATGTTCACGTACGGCGCGGCCGCGGTGCCGGCCGGGTCGTCCTGGAAGATGGCATCCGACGTCGGCAGTTTCGCGCTCGTGGCGTAGTTGTTGTTGACGATCGCGGCGGCCACCGAGCCGTTCTGCACCGCGCCGGCGGTCTGCGAGGCGTCCAGCGTCACCACGTCGACCTTGTGCGTCAGGACGTCGTCGGTGGTCGAGAAGGCCGTGCCGCCGTCCTTCAGGGTCAGCAGCCCGGCCGACTGAAGCACCAGCAGACCGCGGGCCTGGTTGATCGCGTCGTTGGGAATCGCCACCTTCGCCCCGTCCGGGAGCGCCGAGGGCGTGCGGTACTTCAGCGAGTACAGCGGCAGCGGGTACACCGCGGTGGCACCGATGGGCTGCAGATCGTCGTGCGCGGTGGTGTTGTAGTTCGCCAGGTACTGAATGTGCTGGAACTCGTTGAGGTCCAACTGCTTCTCGCGCAGCGCCGGATTGGGCTGACTGTAGTCGTTGAAGTTCACGTACTTCACGGTCACGCCCAGCTTCTGCTTCGCGAGGTCGGCGAAGGTCCGCCAGTACGGCTGGGAGGCGTCGACCACACCGATGCGCACGGTCCGGGAATCGTCCGAGCCGCCGGTGAACGACAGGACCAGGCCGACCACCAGGGCGGCGGCCAGCACCACCGCTGCCGACACGATCCATGCGATGCGCCGCCGGCCGCCACCGCGCGACGGCAGTCGGGGCTCGGCATCCGGCTCGTCCGGGGCCCCGCTCGATATGGGTGACTCGGGCATGACAGTTACCTCCAGGCAGGTTCAGGGGGTGGAGCGGGCGGTGCGCGGTGCGGCACGATCAGGAATCGAGCGGCGGGCGCGTGGATCCGGCCGGACATGCCGCGGCCGGCGCGCAGTTCACCGCGCGGTGCGGGCGGCACGAGGGAGCAGCAGGTCCAACGGCCGACCGGGCCAGGTGAAAGGCCGTGGCGCGGAGGCGGCCACGGGCGCAGGGGAAATCAGCGCGGTCGGCTCAGGTCGTGCGGTGCCGCGAAGAGGTCAACGACACAGACAGCTGGCAACCTGGACGTAATCGACCGGGCGTCGACTCGTCAACAGGGCAGCAGTACTCATGCCGCACACGCTAGCAGCTCGCGCGCGGCGCCGGGGTCCACTCCCCCGTGCCCGTGAGGGGCGCCATTGCCCGGTGCTTCTCGGGCAGTTAGCGTGATCTTCGGCCCGGGGCGCGGTGCCGTGCCCGGCCCGGGAACCGGACGGCTTCGGCCCCCACGCAGAAAGGCTTGCCGTGCCCATGGAGTTCTCCGGCGCCGACGCCACTCGCGGCGGGGCGCGCGCCGTTCCGGCCGGCACGGCGGCGCAGTACGAGGTGCGGCCGGCGGCGCTTGCGGATCCCCTCGTACGACCGCTGCTGCGCGAACTGGAAGAGGAGTACAGCACCCGTTACCCGGGGCGTGCCGGCGGACGCGCGGAGCTGGCCCGCTACCCCGCCGAGGAGTTCGAACCGGCACACGGCGGGCTGCTGCTCATGCTTCTGCGGGACGGCGAGCCCGTCGCCGGAGGCGCCTACCGCCGATACGACGAGCAGACCGCCGAGCTCAAGCGGATCTGGACGCACAGCGCCCACCGCCGCAAAGGGCTGGGCCGCCGCATCGTCAGCGCACTGGAACAGGCCGCCGCCGCGGCCGGCTACCGGCGCGTCTACCTCACCACCGGCCCCCGCCAGCCGGAGGCCAAGGGCCTCTACCTCGCGGCCGGATACACCGCGCTGTTCGACCTGAGCGCCGACCCGGAAACCCTCGGCGGCCCACTCCCCTTCGCCAAGCACCTCGTCGGCACCTCACCGGTCCGCCCCGACGAATTCCGCCCCACCCCGCGCGTGGACTTCGGCCCCGCACCTGCCACGGACGGCCGCCCCCACAGCAGTTGACGCCCGCCGCGGGGTCCGGCCGTCTCGGGTCAGGACCGCCGCGGCGCACCCGGACCCGGCCCAGGCACGCCTCAGCCGCGGCGGCCGCCCGGCCGACGTGCTCAGCCACGAGCCGCCGCGCCCGCTCACCGTCACCGTCCTGGACAGCGGCCAGGATCGCCCGATGCCTGTCAACGGCCTTCGCCGGCTGGGCGCTGCAGCCGGCCCCGAGCTGGTTCGGAATGGCGAGCGGCGCAGTGTCCGCGGCCTGGATCGCTTCGTCCTCCTCGCCCCGATGCGTGCCTCAGGCCCGCCCTGCCGGGCCGCCGCGCGGTATGTGTATTGAATATTAAATCCAACTTGGAAGCGTTGCCGCCTCTCGCCGGCGGCTGGCACATTGCGTTTTACGCAAGGTTTTCAGGCCCCGGGACCGGAGCGCCCGCGGAGCACGCGGGTCCGCCCGACAGCCGGCGCGCAGCGCACCGCGCGCGGCACCCAGGCATCTCGACGGCCATTCGTGGCGCAGCGTCGCGCCACGAATGGAGTTGCACGACACCCCGCACACCAGCGGAGTCGGCCCACCCCGACCCCGCGACGGAGAACGGTCCGGTCAGGCCGGGCCGCGAAAGGCGATGTCGTCAGATGACCAGCAGCGAAAACTCGAACCTCTCCCGCCGCACCCTGCTCAGAACCACCGCTGCCGCAGGCGCAGGGGCAGCCGCGACCGTGATCCACCCGGGTGTCGCCTCGGCGGCCCCGGCCACCCCCGCGACGGACGACCCCCACCGGCCGTCCGCCGGAACGCAGCAGAAGGGCCGCATACCGACTCCCGCGGAGTACTTCGGAACGCCGATCGGAACCGACGGCTTCCTCGCCCAATGGCACTCGATGGTCCCGTACTTCCAGCTCATCGCCGAGCGCAGCGACCGGGTGACGTACGAGGAGATCGGCAAGACCACCCGGGGAAATCCGTACATCCTGCTGACCATCAGCTCGCCGAAGAACCTGGCCCGTCTCGACGAGCTGGTCGCCACCAACGCCCGGCTGGCCGACCCCCGGGGCCTGTCCGAGGCCGACGCGAAGAAACTGGCCACCCAGGGCAAGCCGTTCTACTACGCGCAGGCCGGCATCCACTCGACCGAGGTCGGCAACTCCCAGGCCGCCATCGAATGGGCCTACCGGCTGGCCACCGAGCAGTCCGACTACATCGAGAAGATCCTCGACAACCTGGTCATCCTGCTGCAGCCGTGCCAGAACCCGGACGGCATCGTCCTCGTCAACGACTACTTCGCCGCCACCGCCGGCACCGCCTATTCCCGCACCTATCCCGACCTGTACAACAAGTACACCGGCCACGACGACAACCGTGACTGGATCATGCTCACCCAGGTCGAGAGCAAGTACAACGTCGCGATCCTGAACAAGTACCGCCCCCAGGTCTTCCAGGACTCCCACGGCGCCAGTTCCGGCTCTCCCCGGCTGTTCACCCCGCCGTACCTGTCGCCGTACGACCCCAACATCGACACCATCCTGGTGCAGCAGACCGACACGGTCGGCCTGGCGATGCAGCGCGGCATGACCGCCGCCGGCATGAAGGGCAACGGCTGGGGATCGGAGTACGACTACTGGTCCCCGTCCCGGCAGTACTGCGTCTACCACGGTTCGGCGCGCATCCTCACCGAGGCGGCGGCCGCCGCCAACCTCGCCTACCCGCAGGTGGGTACGAAGCCGCTGGGCCAGCAGACCACCGACATCAACTTCATCGAGCCGTACGACTCGAACACCTGGACGCTGCGCAACATCGTCGACTGGGTCTCCCAGGCCTTCTACTCGGGGCTGGAGACGGTCGCCTACGACACGTACAACTGGCTGTTCAACACCTACCGCGTCGGGGTCAAGGCGGTCACGCGGACCAGCCCCTACGCCTATGTCATCCCGGCCGGGCAGCGCGACCCGCAGGCGGTCCTGGACGCCCTGGAGATCTTCCACCTCGGCGCCGTCGAGATCCACCAGGCGCAGGCCGCGTTCACCGCCGACGGCAAGCAGTATCCGGCGGGGTCGTACATCATCCACCTCCAACAGCCCTACGCCGGGTTCGCCAAGACCCTGCTCGAGGTGCAGGACTACCCGCAGCTGCTCCAGTACCCCGGGGGCCCGCCGCAGCGGCCGTACGACACCACCGCGCAGACCCTGCCGATGCTGCTCGGCTTCCAGGCCGACCTCGTCACCACGTCCTTCCCGGCCGACACGAAGCTGCTGAGCTCCGTCAGGCCCCCGGCGGTCGTCACACCGCCCGCACCGCCGAGCACCGGGGCGTACGCGATCGGCCCGGAGTCCTACGGGGTGTTCCGGATCGTCGCCGCGCTCCAGAAGCAGAACATCCCGACCTTCCGTGCCGCCGCCGCGTTCACCGACAACGGCCGCACCTTCGCCGCGGGCACCTTCCTCGTGCCGCCGTCCCGGGCGGCCCAGCAGCTCCTGGAAGCCCAGTCGAAGGCCACCGGCATCCCGGTGTCCGCCCTGCGCGCCGTGCCCTCCGTGGCCGGCGTCCAGCTCAAGCCGGGCACGAGAATCGGCCTGCTCAAGCCCCCGGACAACATGCCGTCCGGCTGGCTGATGTGGACGTTCGAGCAGTACGGGGTGGACTACTCGGTGGTGGCGGCGAGCGACTACGCCGACCTCGCCGGCCGCTACGACGCCATCGTCATGCCGGAAGGGGTCAGCAAGAACTCCATCGTCAACGGCCTGAACCCGAAGAACTATCCACCGGACTGGGCGTGGGCGTTCGGCGTCGGCACCACCGGCTGGAACCAGCTGCACGACTTCGTGACCGGCGGCGGCACACTGGTCACCTTCGGCAGCGGCACCGCCACCGCCCAGTCGCTGTTCGATCTGCCGATCGCCTCCACCCTCCCCGGCGGCTCCTCCTCGGACTTCTACTGCCCGGGATCGCTGCTGAGCCAGGAGTTCGACGCGCAGAACCCGGTCGCGTGGGGCGTGCCTGCGGACAACCCCGTGTGGTTCGTCTCGGACGACGCCTACCGGGTGACCGACACCAGCACGTACCCGGTCGAGGTGGTGGCGAAGTACCCCGACAGCGGCAACCAGTTGCGAAGCGGCTGGCTGATCGGGGGCGAGAACCTCGACGGCGCGGTCAACGGGCTCGCCTGGACGATCGGCGACGGTTACGTCGTCACCTTCGGCAACGAGATCGGCTTCCGTACCTGGAACCGGTCCGAGCAGCGGGTGCTCTTCAACGCCGCCTACTACGGGCCGTCGACGAAGCTCACGGCCGACCGGTTCCGGCGCCTCGGACAGTAGAACGTCGCGTGGCGGGCGCGCCCCGCGCCCGCCACCGCGGAGCCTCACGGAGAGGAAGTCACCGGTTGTATCCCGACGACGGGAAATGGACCAGCGCGCTGACCCACCTGGAGTGCGGACGGTGCTTCGAGCGGTACGACGCGGACGTGCCGCAGAACGTGTGCCGCTGCGGCGCGCCGCTGCTCGCCCGCTACGACCTCGACCGGGTCCGGACCTCGGTCCGGCCGCAGGACATCGCCGCGCGCGGCGCGGACCTGTGGCGATACCGGGAGCTGCTGCCGGTACGGGATCCCGCGCATGTGATCACCCTCGGCGAGGGCTGGACACCGATCCTGCCGCTGCCCGGGTACGGCCGGCGGATCGGCGTACCCGGCCTGCTCGCGAAGGACGAGGGGATGCTGCCGACCGGCAGTTTCAAGGCCCGCGGCGCGGCGGTCGGCGTCTCGCGCGCTCACGAACTGGGGGTGCGGCGCCTGACACTGCCGACCAACGGCAACGCGGGCGCCGCCTGGGCCGCCTATGCCGCGCGGGCCGGTACGGAGTGCCTGGTGGTGATGCCCGCGGACGCTCCGCAGGTGACGCGGAAGGAGTCGCTGGCGGCCGGCGCCCGGGTGTACGTCGTCGACGGTCTGATCGGCGACGCCGGCCGCATCGCGGGACAGGCGGTGAAGGACGGCTGGTTCAGCGCCGCGACGCTGCGGGAGCCGTACCGCATCGAGGGCAAGAAGACGATGGGCCTGGAGATAGCCGAACAGTTCGGCTGGCGGGTGCCGGACGTGGTGGTCTACCCCACCGGTGGCGGAGTCGGCCTGATCGGTATCCGCAAGGCGCTCGACGAGTTGACCGCACTCGGGTGGATCTCGGGGCGGCTGCCCCGGTTCGTGGCCGTGCAGTCCACCGGCTGCGCGCCGATCGTGCGGGCCTTCGAGGCGGGGGCCGAGACCGCCGAACCGTGGCCGGCTGATCAGGCCCGCACCGTCGCGTTCGGCATCAACGTCGCCGCCGCGCTGGGCGACTTCCTCATCCTGTCCGCGCTGCGGGACAGCGACGGCACGGCGATCGCCGTCGACGACCGGGAGATCCTCCAGGAGCAGGTGGCCTGTGCGGCCTCCGACGGTGTGCTGATGTGCCCGGAAGGGGCCGCGACGCTGGCCGCGGTACGCCGGCTGCGCGCCGACGGCTGGCTCGGCGGGGACGAGGAGGTCCTGGTCCTCAACACCGGAAGCGCGCTGAAGTACGAGGACTCCTTGCAGGTCGGCCGGCCACCGCGGCTGGCACGTGACGCCGACCTGCCGCCGGAGGCCGCCGCCACGGCGGGCCCGGGCGACGCCCTGCGCGCGGACGGCGACCGGCGGACGCCGCGATGACGAACCCGCCGAGCGTGGACGGTCCCTCCGCCCGGCCACCCGCCGACCCTCGGGCGGCGATGGTGGAACTGCGCGGCGTGCACAAGTCGTACGGCAGCGTCGAAGTGCTCAAGGGCGTCGACCTGACGGTGGCCCGCGGCGAGGTGGTCGCCGTCATCGGCCCGTCCGGTGGCGGCAAGAGCACCCTGCTGCGCTGCGTCAACCTGCTGGAGCCGGTGAGCGCCGGGCAGGTACTGCTGGAGGGCGAGGACCTGACGGCGGCCGGCACCGACCTGAACACGGTACGACGGCGTATCGGCATGGTCTTCCAGCAGTTCAATCTCTTCCCGCACCTGTCCGCCGTCGACAACCTCACCCTGGCGCCGCGCAAGCTGCTGCGGATGCCCAAGGACGAGGCACGGAAGCGGGCCTTGGCGCTGCTGGCCCGAGTGGGCCTGGCCGACAAGGCCGACGCCCACCCGCGACAACTGTCGGGTGGGCAGCAGCAACGGGTCGCCATTGCCCGCGCGTTGATGATGGACCCGCACGTGATGCTCTTCGACGAGGTGACCTCCGCACTCGACCCGGAGCTGGTCAGCGAGGTCCTCGACGTCATGCGGGACCTCGCCCGCTCCGGGATGACGATGCTCTGCGTCACCCACGAGATGGGCTTTGCCCGCGAACTCGGCGACCGTCTGGTGTTCGTCGACGGTGGCGTCATCGCGGAGCACGGCCGCCCGGCCGATGTCCTGGACCGGCCCCAGAACGACCGAACCCGCCAATTCCTCCGCAAAGTCCTCCGATAACCCGCCGATTCCTCCGCAAGTCCTCCGACAGCCCGCCAGATCGAGCAAAAGGATGCACACCGTGAGATCGAAGTTCGGCATTGTCATCGGCGCGGCGATGGTCATGGTCCTCGCCGCGGGCTGCTCCTCCTCGTCCTCCTCGTCCGGGGGTTCGTCCGCGTCGGCCGGCGGCTCGGGCGGTGCCACCGCCACCGGCAGCCCCGTCGACGTGGGGGCGCCGCTGCCCGACGAGGTGAAGAGCAAGGGCAAGCTGACCGTCGGCGTCAAGTGCGACTACCCGCCGTTCGGATACATCGACGAATCGTCGAAGAACGCGGGCTTCGAGATCGACATCGCCCACCAGTTGGCCTCCTACGCTTTCGGCGACCCCAACGCGCTGACCCTGACCTGCGTGACCGGATCCAACCGGGTGTCGTTCCTGACCTCCAAGCGCATCGACCTGATCGAAGCGACCATGAACTACACCCAGGAACGCGCCCAGACCATCGACTTCTCCACTCCCTACTTCGACAGCGGCGTGAAACTGCTGGTGCCCAAGGACTCCCCGATCACCTCCTTCGGCCAACTGGCCGGCAAGTCCGTCATCAGCATCTCCGGCGCCACCGCCAGCCTCTGGCTGAGCCAGTGCATGAAGGACGTCAAGCAGTCCCTGTTCACCGAGACCAGCCAGGCGCTGACCGCGCTCAACCAGAAGCGCGGCGTCGCGTTCGCCCAGGACGACACCCTCCTGCTCGATCTCGCGGCGAAGAACTCCGCACTCAAGGTCGTCGGCGACGCCAAGGCCGACAGCCCCTGGGGAATGGGCGTCCGCAAGGGCGACACGCAGATGCTCACCTGGCTCAACGCGGCCCTGGCCCACCTGCAGCAGGCCGACTTCTTCTGGACCGATTTCCGGAAGACCGTCACCGACACTTCCGTACAGCAGCAGTTCGCCAAGTACGTACCCCGCCCGGGCAGCAACCTGACCTACCCGTCCGGCTCCACCCTTCAGTGCTGAGCATGCCCGACGCCGCCGGCTACCACTTCGAACCGGGCTTCATCGCCCACCACCTCGGCGAGCTCGGCTCCGGCCTGCTGCGAACGCTGGCCATCAGCAGCATCGGCATGGCCGGCGCCCTGCTCGTCGGGGTCCTGCTCGGCGCGATCAGCTCGCTGCGCATACCGGTGGCCCGGCACCTGATCACCGTCTACGTCGAGGTGTTCCGCAACACCCCGCTCCTCGTGCAGATCTTCTTCCTGTACTTCGCGCTGCCCGACATCGGGCTGCAATTCGAGGGTTTCACCGTCGGCTGGCTGTCCCTGCTTCTGTGGGGCGGTGCCTACAACGTGGAGAACTTCCGCGCCGGCTTCGAAGCCGTCGAAGGCGGCTACGTCGAAGCCTGCCGGGCCCTCGGCTTCTCCCGCCCGGCCGCCTTCCGGCACGTCACCCTCCCGCTCGGCGCCCGCATCGCCCTGCCGTCGGTCACCAACATCCTCATCTCCGTCTTCAAGAACTCGTCGTTCATGGTCGCCATCAGCTACCCCGAACTCACCGACACCGCCGTCAACATCGTCGCCGTCAGCTTCCGGGTCTTCGAGATGTTCCTTGCCATCGGCGTCATCTACCTGGGGCTGGTCTGGCTCATGTCCCTGGGCGCCGGGGCCGTCGAACGTCACTACGCGATACCCGGAGGACATTGATGGCCCCATGGGTCGGGCCGGTGGCGAGCTACCTCGCCACCGGCCTGCGCGAAACGGCCCTGCTGGCGCTCGCCTGCGTCGCCGCCAGCCTCCTGGCCGGAACACTGGTCGGCTCCGTACTCACCCTGCCCAGCAGAGCGGTGCGGGCGCCGGCCCGGGTCTACGTCGAGATCTGGCGGGGCCTGCCGATCATCATCATCCTGTACTTCATCTTCTTCGTGCTGCCCATCATCGGACTGCGGGTGGACACCTTCGGCGCCGCCGTCATCGGACTGTCCCTGTGGGGCAGTGCCAACGTGGCCGAAGTCGTCCGCGGGGCCGTGCAGTCGGTGCCCCGCGGGCAGGCCGAGGCCGCCGCGGCGCTGGGCTTCTCCTGGACCGGACGCATGCGGTACGTCCTGCTGCCCCAGGCCGCGCGGCGAGCACTCCCCCCGCTGATCGGACTGGTCGTCAACCTCATCCAGCAGACGTCACTGGCCGCCGTCATCGGACTGCTCGACATCCTCGAGGCATCGCAACGCTCGATCGAACGCCTCACCCTCTCCGGCGGCTCCTCCCATGCCGTACCCATCCTCGGGGCCGTACTCGCCGTCTACTTCGTGATCTGCCTGCCCCTGACGATGCTGTCCCGCTGGTACGAGCGGAGGCTTCACTGAGGTGTCCGGCCGCGCCGATCGCCTTCGGGGCAGCGGCGCGATCGGTACCATCGTCACGGGAGAAAGGGGGGAACCCGGCGACCATGACCGTCCCGCGCCGCACCCTGCTGAACGCTGCCTACGACCATGTGCGGGGTGCCATCCTCGACGGCTCCCTCGCGCCGGGCTCCCGCGTCACCGTGCGTCCCCTCAGCGAACAGCTCGGGCTCAGCCCGACCCCCATCAAGGCCGCCCTGGCCGCACTCGAACGCCAGGGCTTCCTCATCGCCGTCCCGCACCGCGGCTACTTCGTCCCCGAGACCGGCACCGACGACCTGCTGGAGCTGTACGAGCTCCGGGAGGCGCTCGACGGAATCGCCGCGCGCCGGGCGGCCGTGGCACCCGACCACGCGCGGATGGCCGTCCAGCTCAGCCGGCTGCTGGTCAGGCAGCGCAAGGCCATCGAGGCCGGCAACCTGCATTCCTACGGGGAGCTGGACCTGGCGTTCCATCGCCTCATCTGGGAGGGCTCGGGCAGCCGACGGCTCATCCCCATCGCCGAGAACCTCATCGCCCAGGTACGCCTGGGCAACCGCCTCTCCGCCCAGGCCCCCGGCCGACTGCCGGTCGCCCTCGACGAGCACGAGGCCATTCTCGAGGCGATCCGCACCGGAGACCCCCGCGCCGCGGAGCAGCACATCCGCCTCCACGTCCGCCAGGCGGGCCATGCCCTGCGCCGCTACCTCGGGGCGCAGGACGCCGCCGAGCGGGCCTAGTGCTCCAGTCGTCCACGCCAAAACGTGTTCTGTTGGAGCCGGCCCGGCGGTGGCTGGTAAATCGTCATTCGCCGTCTCTGTTCACGGCTTCCTCGCCGGTCCGGGAGTCCCCGCCGGCCCGGTCGGCCGCTCCGCCCTCGGCCAGGGCGGCCAGTTCGCCGAGCGGAACCGGGACGGCGGGGGTGCGGCCGGAGAGTGGGCGCAGGTCGTCCGCGGTGGGCCGGCGGCCGCTCGGGCAGGCGGCGATGCCTGCGGTCGCGTAGCCGCAGATCCGGCCCTGGCACCAGCCCATACCCGGCCTGGCCAGCATTTTCAGGGTGCGCGCGTCGGTCGCGCCGAGGTCGTCCACGGCGTGCCGCAACTCTCCGTAGGTGACCTCTTCGCAACGGCACACCACGGTGGAGTCCAGGAGCCATTGCGGCCAGGCGGCCGGGACCGGATAGGCGCGGTGCATGGCGTGGGCGAACCGTCGTCCTCGCCGGATCCGGGCCTGGGTGCGCCGGATCTCGGCGGCCCCGCCGGGCAGGGAGCCGAGCGAGACGGCCAGGGCGAGGGCGCTGAGCCGGCCCTCGCTGACGGACAGGGCGGCGCCGCCCACGCCGGTGGCCTCACCGGCGACGTACACACCGTCGATGCTGCTGCGCTGGAGTTCGTCGACCGCCACGACCAGGGAGCCGTCGATGTCCTGCCGGGTGGTGGCGCCGAGCATGAGCGGGAGTTCGAGTGAGGGCGTGAAGCCCCAGCCGAGGGCCACCAGGTCGGCGGCGATCTCCCGTTCGGGTCCGGCCGGCCGGCCCTCGCGGTCCGTCTTCACCGTTCGTACCGCCTCGACCCGGCCGTCGCCGAGGACGGCGCGGACGACGGTCCTCGTACGGTACGGGATGCGGTGGCGCGCCAGCGTGGCGGCGTACTGCGCGGCCTCGACTCCCTTGCCGGGGGCGGACACGGCGCCGACCGGGTCACGCAGCCAGCCGAGCGTGGCGTTGGCCTCGACGACGGCCGCGACCTGTGCGCCGGCGCGGGCGAGCCCGGTGGCGACCGGAAGCAGGAACGGCCCGGTCCCGGCGACGACGGCGCGCCGGCCGGCGAGGGTGCGCTGTCCCTTGAGCAGTGCCTGCACTCCTCCGGCGGCCATGACGCCGGGCAAATCCCAGCCGGGAACGGGCAGTTGGCGGTCGTACCCTCCGGGGCACAGGATCAGCGCGCGGGCCACGACGGGTTCGCGGCCGCCGGTTGTCCCCGGGGTCGGCACGGTGGGGGTGACCCGGAGGGTGAACGTCCCGCCGTCGTCACGGGTGGCGAGCCACACCTGGCGGCCGGGCAGACAGTGGATGCGCCCGGCGGTGCGCAGGGCGTACAGGCGGTCGCGCAAAGCGGTGAAGGCCGGCCAGCCGTGGTGGCCGTGGCGGTCCTCCGGGCGGGCCCGGTTCTCGTCGTAGTGCCGCCAGAACTGGCCGCCGGGCTGTGCGGCGGCGTCGACGAGGGCTACGTCCAGCCCCGCGTCGGCCGCCTCGACGGCGGCGGCGAGTCCGGCGGGACCGGCGCCGACCACGGCCACGTCATGCGTCCGCGGCATCGCCGTCCTCCTTCGCGTGCGTCCCTGCGCCGTCACGGTCGTCGTCGCCGGATTCCAAGGCGTCGCCCAGGCGCATGCCGTCGGCCGCCGGGACCAGGCAGGCGCGCTCGGCACGCGCGCCGTCGATGGTGATGAGGCAGTCGAAGCAGACGCCGATCCCGCAGAAGAGCCCGCGCGGCCGCCCCTGCTTGCGGGTGGTACGCCAGTCGGGGATTCCGGCGGCGACGAGGGCCGCGGCGACGCTCTGACCGGGCTCGGCGGGGACCTCGGCGCCGCGGAAGGTCATCCGGTACGTCACGGGGAAACCTCCTCGGCGCCCTGGTGCGGGTCGGAGAAACGGTCGGGGGCGAACGGCGCCAGGTCGAGGTCCGGCCGCTTGCCCGCCAGGCCCTGGGCGATCAGCTTGCCGGTCCCGGCGGCCAGGCCGATGCCGGCGCCCTCGTGGCCGCAGGCGTGCCACAGGCCGGGCGCGCGCGGGTCGGGGCCGATCACCGGGAGGTGGTCGGGGCAGTAGGGGCGAAAGCCGTGGTACGTACGCATCAGGCGCACCTGGCGCAGCATCGGGAACAGCGCGACGGCCTTGGCCGCGAGGGTGCTGATGGCCGGAACGGACACCGTACGGTCGAAGCCGACGCGCTCGCGCGACGCGCCGATGAGGATGGTGCCGCTGTCCGTGCCCTCGACCACGGGCGAGGTCTGCAGGGCGGCGTCGGAGCTGGCCACGTCGCCCACGTACTCGGCGGCGTACACCTTGTGCCGGATGGTGCGGGGCGGCATGGGCTCGGTGACCAGGACGAATCCCCGCCGGGGGCGGACCGGGACCGGCACGCCGGCCAGGTCCGCCACCTCCCCCGCCCAGGTGCCCGCCGCGTTGAGGACCGCGCCGGCGCGGATGTCGCCCGTGGTGGTGCGCACGCCTGTGACGCGGTCGCCACTGCGCAGCAGGCCACTGACCTCGGTACGGGTGCTCACCCGCGCACCCATGTCCCGGGCCAGGCGCAGCAGATGGGCCACCGCGAGCATCGGCTGCACCTGCGCGTCCTGCGGGTAGTAGGCGGCCCCGCGCAGGTCCCGTGACACGTGCGGCTCGTAGTCGGGCAGTTCGGCGTGCCCGACATCATGGACCTCGACACCAGCGGCGCGCTGCTGGACGTTGAGGTCCCGCAGCGAGGCAAGGCTCCCCTCGGTCGCGGCGACGACCAGACCGCCCTTGGCCTCGAACTCCCACCGGCCGGCGTGCTCGGCCAGGTCCTCGCGCCAGGTCCGCTGCGAGTAGAGCGCGAGGTCGAGTTCGGGGCCGGCCTCCTTGTCGGAGACCAGCAGGTTGCCCTCCCCCGCGCTGGACGTGCCCGAGGCGATCGCGCCGCGTTCCACGACGATCACCCGCAATCCGGCCAGCGACGCGAAGTACGCGCAGGCCGCGCCCACCACGCCGGCCCCGACGACCACCAGATCCGCGCCCGCCGGGCCCGCCGTCACGGGGCGTCCTCGGTGCCGCCGGCCCACAGCCCCCGTACGTGGGCGATATGACGGCGCATCAGTTCCTCGGCGGCCGCCGCGTCGCGGGCCTCGATCAGGTCCATGAGGGCGTGGTGCTCGGCGGCCGAGTGGCCCAGCCGGCCGCTGTGCAGCAGCGGGGACAGGCCCAGCAGCCGGGTCTGGTTGCGCAGGTCGGAGACGACGTCCACCAGGTGCCGGTTGTCGCTGTAGCCCAGCACGGTCAGGTGGAAGACGTGGTCGGCCCTGATGTAGCCGACCAGGTCACCGCGTTCGACGGCGTCGACGATGGCCTGCGCCAGTTCCCGCAGGGCCGGAAAGTCCGCCTCGGGAATCACCGGCACGCAGGTGCGTACGGTCGGCGGCTCGATGAGCAGGCGTACCGCGGCCAGGTTGTCGAGGTCCTGCTCGGAGACCTCGGTGATACGGAAGCCCTTGTTCGGCTGGGCGACGACCAGGCCCTCTTTGACCAGGTCCAGCATCGCCTCCCGGACGGGCGTGGGCGAGACACCGAAACGCGCGCCGAGCGTGGGCGCGGAGTAGACGACGCCGGGCTCCAGCTCGCCGGAGATGATGGCGGCCCGCAACGCCTCCCTCACCCGGTCGCGCAGCGTCTCCCGCTGGCCCAGATGCTGCAGGTTCGGGGTGGACAGTGCGTTCACGGACAGTGCGTTCACAGCAGGAATCCCGCGGGAAACGGGTCGGTCGGGTCGAGGTGGAACTGCGAGGTGCCGGTCACCCAGGCCCGGCCGGTGATCGAGGGCAGCACCGCGGGATACGGCCCGACGGCGGTCTCCCCGAGGAGGCGTCCGGTGAAGCGGGTACCGATGAAGGACTCGTTCACGAAGTCCTTGCCGATGCCCAGTTCACCGCGGGCGTGCAGTTGGGCCATGCGGGCGCTGGTGCCGGTGCCGCACGGGGAGCGGTCGAACCACCCGGGGTGGATGGCCATGGCGTGCCGGGACAGTTCGGCGGTGGAACCGGGAGCCTTGAGGTAGACGTGATGGCAGCCGGAGATGTCGTCGCGCTCGGGATGGACCGGCCGGGCCGTACCGTTCACCGCGTCCATCACGGCCAGCCCGGCGGCGAGCAGATCGGCCGACCTGGACCGGTCGAACGGGAGCCCCAGGTCGGCGAGATCCACGATGGCGTAGAAGTTGCCGCCGAACGCCAGGTCGTACCCCACCTCGCCGTAGCCGGGCACCTCCACCTTCGCGTCCAGCGCGTACGCGAAGGACGGTACGTTCTCGATGGTGACGGACGTGGCGGCGCCGTCCTCGACCGACACGGAGGCGACGACGAGTCCGGCGGGAGTGTCGAGCCGGATCGTGGTCACCGGCTCGGTGACCGGCACCATGCCGGTCTCCACCAGGACCGTGGCCACCCCGATCGTGCCGTGGCCGCACATCGGCAGCAGGCCGGACACCTCGATGAACAGCACCCCGTAGTCGGCGTCGGGGCGGGTCGGCGGCTGCAGGATCGCCCCGCTCATCGCGCCGTGGCCACGCGGCTCGTACATCAGAAGCGTGCGGACGTCGTCGCTGTGCTCCATGAACCACAGCCTTCGCTCGGCCATGGTCACGCCGGGGATCACGCCCACGCCACCGACGACCACCCGGGTCGGCATGCCCTCGGTGTGCGAGTCGACGGCATGGAAGGTACGCCGGGACCTCACTTGTAGCCCTTGGCGAGTACGGCCTCGGTCTCGGCGGTGATCCGGTCGGTCTGCTCGGGCGACAGCGACAGGCGCGGCGGGCGGCAGGCACCGCCCTCGAGGCCGGCGATGTCCATCGACAGCTTGATCGCCTGTACGAACTCGGTCCTGGAGTCCCAGCGCAGCAGCGGGTGCAGGTCGCGGTACACCGGCAGCGCCTTGGCGAGGTCGGCGGGGTCGCCGGAGGTGGCCAGCCGGAAGAGCTCGACGGTGCTCTCCGGGATCATGTTCGGGTAGCCGGCGATCCAGCCGACCGCGCCGGCCATGCCCAGTTCGAGCAGCACATCGTCGGCGCCGACAAGGATGTCCAGGCCGGGGGCCAGCTCGGCGATCCGGTAGGCCCTGCGGACGTCGCCGGTGAACTCCTTGACGGCGACGATCAGGCCCTCGTCGAAGAGCTCGGCCAAAAGCTCGGGGACGAGGTCGACCTTGGTGTCGATCGGGTTGTTGTACGCCACGACCGGCAACCCCACCTCGGCGACCGCCCGGTAGTGCGCCACGACCGCTCCCCGCTCCGCGCGGTAGGCGTTGGGCGGCAGCAGCAGCAGCGAGCCGGCTCCGGCGGCGGCGGCCTGCTCGGCCCAGCGGCGCGCCTCCAGTGATCCGTACGCGGCCACACCGGGCATCACGCCGAATCCGTCCGGCGCTGCCTGAACAGCCGTCTCGACCACCCGCGCCCGCTCCTCCGCGGTCAGCGTCTGGTACTCGCCCAGCGAACCGTTGGGCACCACACCGTCGCAACCGCCGGCCGCCAGGAAGCGCACATGCTCGGCGAAGGCGTCGTAGTCGACGGACAGATCGTCGTTGAACGGCAGGGCGCTGGCGACGTGGACGCCGCGCCAGGGCTTCGCAGGGTTGGTCATGCCACGGCTCCTCGAGTGAAGGTGCCGAAAGGCTAACAGTGCAATGTCACATCGCATAGATCCCGGTCGTTGATCCATTTCTCCGGCTCATCGGGGCGGCCAGGGCCCCCGCACCCTCGACGTCGTCCTGCTCGAGGGTGCGGGGGTCGAGGCGGAAGCGGGCCCGGGTCCGAGCAACCGGCCTCAGGGGGCGAGTTCGGCGATGCGCGAGAAGGTGTTCTGCGCTCCCGTCACCACGACCCGCACCTGGGTCGTCGTCACGGGGTCACCGAACGCCACGCGCTGGAAGACGGCCGTGCTGCCGGACACCGTCGCGCGGGTGGTCCACTGCGTGCCGTCCCAGGTCTGGACGGTGAAGTCGGTGATCACACCGTCGGGGTGGGAGACGAGTCCGACGCCGTCGAGCGTGACCGGGGTCGGGCTGCTGACCGTGAGGGTGTCCGGATAGGCGTTGTCGGTGTTGTCGTTCCAGAAGGTGGCGCTGTTCCCGTCGATGGCGTTGCCCGGGTCGTAGGTGCGGGTGGCGCCGTCCACGACGTTCGGGGCGTGCGAGGACGAGGCCGTCGCGGTGGTGCCCGCGGGCCAGTCGCCGAGGACCAGGACCCGTACGGAGCCGGTGCCGGTGGTGCCGTCCGGAGCGCGCACGGTCACCGGCACCGTGTGGATCCCGCCCGCCGTTCCCGCCGGCACGGCGAGCCGTACTGTCGCGAGGGTGGCTGTCGGCGCCGGGGTCAACGGGATGGTCGCCGGGGTGGCGGTCGCGGTCCAGCCGGCGGGCACCTGCGCGCCCACCGTCACGGAGCCGGAGCCGGAGCCGGAGCCGGAGCCGGAGCCGGTGGCCGATGCCCCGACCAGCACCTTGACGTCGGTGGCCGCGCCGGCGGTGACGGGCGCGGGGTCGGCGGCCGTCACCGAGAGGTGGGTGACCGGGGTGGCCGGCGCCGTGACGGTGAAGGTGTAGTCGCCGGAGCCCGCGGTCAGCGTCAGCGCGGAGGCGCTCAACTCGCCCGCGGACAGGCCCGGGTCGGACTGGTCGGGGCGTCCGCCGGTGTAGAGGGTGCGGTCGCCTTCGCGGATGGTGGACGAACTGCCGCCCAGCAAAGGCACCTTGACGGTCGCGGTCGCGCCGACCGGCACAACGATGTGGTACGTCAGGGTGCTGCCGTCGCGCTGCCAGGAGCTCTCCACCGTGCCGCGGACGGTCTGCTGCGTCGCCGAGACGTGCGTCAGGTCGCCGACCACGTTCGGCGCCAGGGTGAGGCCCTGGTACCCCGGGCCGCTGTCGTCGGTGCGGATGCCGGCCAGCTGCTCGTAGAACCACTGGCCGATCGAGCCGCCCAGACCGATGTGGTCCTTGGACGACGTGCCGTCCGGGGACGAGGAGTTGGACCACTTCTCCCAGATCGTGCCGGGCCCCTGGTCGACCATGTACCCGAAGCTCGGGGCGTCCTCGCGCTCGGCCAGGGCCAGCGCGACATCGTCGCGGCCGTAGGCGCCCAGTGCCTGGAAGACGAAGGTGGTGCCGACGAATCCGGTGGTGACGTGGTCGTCGTGGGCCGTGATGTCCTGGATCAGCCGGTCCAGCGTGGCCTGTTCGTGGCCCGCGGGGACCAGGTCCAGGACGAGCGGCATGGCGTAGGACAGCTGCGAGCCGTTGCCGAAGACGCCGGTGCCGGCGTCGAAGTAGCGCTTCAGGAAGCCGGCCTTGATCTGCTCGGCGAGCGCGCCGTAGTGGGCGGCGTCGGCGCTCCTGCCGAGGACCCCGGCCATCTTGGTGAGCAGCGTGGCGTCGAGGTAGGAGAACCCGGTCTGGAAGTAGCCGTGCGGGGTGCTCACCGTGGACAGCCAGTCCTCGCCCCAGGACGTGGGGGCGCGGACCACGACGTGGTCGGCGTCGCTAATGGTGGCCAGGTAGTCCACCCACGCCTTGACGTGGGCGTAGTTGGCCGTGATCGGCGCTGCGGCGCCGTAGCGGACGTAGGAGTCCCAGATGATCTGCGGGTAGGCGGTGCCCCACGCGGGGTCGGTGGCCCAGCCCGTGCTGCCGTTGGCGGGCGCCACCGAGGGCAGGCTGCCGTCGGCGTTGGCGCTGGTGGCGACGTCACCGAGCCACTTGTCGTAGAACGCCTGCATGTCGTAGTTGCTCATCGCCTCCTGGTCGGAGTCGCCCGCGTCGCCGAGCCAGCCGTGCCGTTCGCGGGTCGGGCAGTCGACCGGGATCGACTGAAGGGCGTTGAGCTGGGTCTGCGCGACGCCTGCCTGGATCGTGTTCAGCAGCGCGTTGGAGGTGCTGAACTGCCCGGTGACGGGTACGTCGGTGTGCACGGTCTGCGCGGTCACCGTCGCCTCGGCGTCGTCGGGCAGGCCCGTCACCTGCGCGTAGCGGAAGCCGGCGTAGCCGAAGTGCGGGGCGTACGTCTCGGCGGCGCCGCCTCCGGCGAAGGTGTAGTGCTCGGTCTGCCGCGGCGGGTCGGAGGCCGAGAAGCTGATGTTGGACGTGGTCACCTGGTTCTTGGCGTCGAGGATCTCGCCCTGGGTGACGGTGACGCGGGTGCCGGCGGGCTGTGCGGCGGTGAGGACGGCCCAGCCGGTGCGGTTCTGCCCGAAGTCGTAGACGCGCACGCCGGGCGCCGGGCGGGTCTCCTTGACCGGCTGGATCGTCTGCGTGATGCGGGTGGGCGGCGTGACGTCGGCCTGCAGATCGGTCATGGCGTCGAGGACGACCGGCGGAGTGCCGCCGTACGCGCCGAGTTCGGCCAGCCGGAAGGTGCAGCTGCTGCCGATGCAGCGCAACTCGGTGGCGGTGACGCGGATGTAGCGGGCGGTGACGGGGGCGGGGATGTCGACCGGTGTCGTACCGGGGTTCGGCTGGTCGGCGTCGGTTCGGTCGACGACCGTGGTGGCCTGCGCGAACGTCGGATCGTCGCTGACCTGGACCTTGTACCGCACCGGGAATCCGGCACCGGGGAAGTCGCCGCCGGTGTCGTTCGTCGGCCGGGCCGGGAACAGGCGGATGCTGCTCAGCCGCTGGTCCGAACCGAGGTCGGTCTGCACCCACTTGAGGGCGTCGGGGTGGGACTCGATGCCCGAGTGGTAGCCCTCGGAGGCGTCGACGGAGCCGTCGATGCCGTCGGTGAGCGCGGCGGGCGACCAGCCGGCGGTGGTCGTGGTGTCCAGCGCGGTGACCGGCCTGCCCTGCGCGAGGCTCTTGTCGTGCGCGACCGGGAACAGCGCGTGCACCGGCGCCCAGCCGCTCGCGTCGAAGCCGGCGGTGTCCCAACCCGCGACGGCCTTGCGGGCGTCGTACGTCTCCCCGTACCAGAAGTCGTCGCCGGTGACCGGGCCCGGCGCGGTCCGCCACGACGGCGAGGTGCCGAACGCGGTGGTGCTGCCATCGGTGTACGTGATGTCGAGTTGGGCGGCGAACACCGGTTGGCCGCTGAACTGGCCCTTGCCCGCCATGAATCCGAGGGTGTCACGGCCCTGGCGGAGCAGCGCGGTGACGTCAAGGTCGCGGTAGAGCACGCGGCTGCCGTAGTCGGTGACGGAGGAGTCGAGGACCTCGTTCGGTGCCACCCGGGCGCCGTTCAGGTGGGGTTCGGCGATGCCCTGAGCGCCGAAGTACAGCCGGGCGCGCGCCACCGGCTTGCTCACCTCGAAGTCGCCGCGAACGTAGGCGCCGTCGTTCACGCGCAGCCAGGAGGCGGCCGACCAGTCGGTGGCCGCGAACAGCCCGGTGTCGAAGGTAGCGGGCGCCGACCACGGCGACGCCTGGCCCTGGCGGTTCCAGGTCCGCACCGACCAGGTGTACGTGTGGTCGCCGAGCAGCGCGGGGCCCGCGTAGGCGGTGTCGGTCGAGTTCGCGGACCGCACCCGGCCCGAGTTCCAGCCCTCCGCCGCGCGGTCCTCGGCACCGCTCCCGCGCGGGATGACCTTGATCTGGTACGCGGTCTGCGCCTCGGCCCGGCCGGTGTCGCGTACCGTCCAGGCGAACGACGGCCGGGCGTCGCCGACCAGCGCGCCTGCGGCCTGCCCGTCCACGCGCAGCCCGGTCGGGGCGAGCGGCCCGGTGGTGCCCGGATGCGCATCGGCACGGGCGGTGGCGGGCGTGGCGAGTCCCGCCCCGGTCAGCGCCGCGACGGCCGTGAGCACCGCCAGGGATCTCGGCGCCATCGCCCTCACCGCCCCTCGGGCCGGACGGTGACGGTGTGGGCGCCGGGGCCGAGGCCGTTCAGCAGGATCCGGCCGCCCCCGTCCTGGAGCGTCGCGCCGTACGCGGCCGGCCTGCCGCCGGACCAGGCGCGGCGGCCGTCGACGGTGACGGTGACGGCGCGGCCGTCGGTGGGTACGGCGACCTCGCCGCGGGTGCCGTGCGGCGCGCGGACCGCGAGGGTGAACACGCCTGCCGCCGGGTGCTGCCAGTGGGCGGTCAACGGGCCGTGCGGGGTGGGGACCTGGCCGCGCGCCCAGGCGATTGACCCGGGGTGCGGGCGCACCGACCAGGAGGCGAAGCCGGGCGCGGTCGGCAGCACGCCGAGCAACTCGTTGGTGAGCGCGGGCAGGACGCCCGTCGACCAGCCGTGGGCCATGCTCGTGTACGCGCCCTCGTACAAGGAGCCGTCCGGGCCGATGCCCTCCCAGTGGGTGGTGCCCGGGTCGTTGCGGTCCATCCAGCCGTAGGTGCGGCGGATCTGGTCGAGCGCGGAGTCGGCGCGGCCGGCCTCGAACCGCGCGAGCAGTTCGGGGTAGGAGGTGAAGGCGTAGACGCGCTGCGAGGCGCCGCCGAAGATCGTGTCGTTGTCCATGAAGGCGTTGCCGTACGGACGGACGGTCGTGGCGTCCAGGTGGGCGAGCGCGGCGGCGGCCCGTTCGGCCTCGGCGACGCCCGCGACGACGGCCAGGGAGTTGCCGTCCTGCGCGTGCCGGACCGCGCCGGTCGCCGAGTCCAGGTACGCGCCCGCGTCGGCGTCCCACAGGTGGGCGTTGACGGCGTCGGCCACCGTGCCGGCCCGCGTGGTCCACCGCGCCGCGTCGTCGGCGTGGCCGAGGAATGCCGCGAGCGCGGCGGCGTCGCGCAGCGCCTGCACGTACAGCACGTTGTAGTAGGTGACGCGGCCGGTGCGGCCGAGGAAGGCGTAGTCGCCGTAACCGCCGGTGTTGTTCAGTCCCTTGCTGAGCAGGCCGTCGGCGTCGGTGACCGAGGGGTACCAGCCGTCGAGGACCTTCACCAGCTGCGGGTAGTAGCGGGTCGCGTAGCCGCGGTCGCCGGTGTAGAGCACGTAGTCCCAACTGCAGGTGACCCACCACAGCGGGTAGTCGAAGAGCGGGAGCGTGTAGTTGTTGATCGACGCCGGGGGGATCCAGCCGTCGGCGCGCTGGTGCTCCGCGAGGTCGGCCAGCACGTTGCGGGCGGCCTGCGCGGTGTCGTCGTGCGTGAGGTAGAGGGTGCGCGCGGAGACGGCGAGGTCGCCGACGTACGGGTCGCGGTCGCGCTTGGCTCCGTCGTGCAGCACCAGCCGGCCGTCCAGAGTGGGCGAGTCGGCGCCGCGCGGGTCGATGTCGTCGGGTCTGAAGGTGTCGGTGACCAGCTCGTTGGTGTACGCGGCGCCGTACCAGTAGCGGTTCAGGTCGTCGTCGGAGCTCAGGAACCAGCCGCGGTAGGTGTCGGGCGTGCCGACGTAGCCGGTGAACTCCAACCACACGGAGTCGACGGCGACTTCGCCGAACGGCTGGGCGGCGGGGGCGTCGGCGGGCAGCGCGTCCAGGCTGATCTGCACGTAGCGGAAGCCGTGCAGGCCGTCGGCGTAGACCTGGCTGCCGCTCTGGTAGCCCTTGACGTCCTTCCAGTCGGCGCCGCCGGCCGGCACCGCGATCTGGTCGGTGCCCTGGGCGGGCACGCCGGACTGGTCGGAGCGGGTGAAGTCGCTGCGGTCGGTGAGGAATTGGAGCGTCTCGGAGAACGCCAGCCGGATTCCAGGGCTGTTGTCGGAGGCCGAGGCGAAGCGCAGGTGCGGGTAGCCGACCACGACCTTGCCGAAGTCCACGACCACGCGCGGTATCTCGTCGTCGGCGAGGACACCGGGGTAGACCTCGTTGACGCGGGTGAAGTCGCCCTTGGGGGTGTCCTGGTCGGCGGTGACGGTGATCCGCACCCGCGTCGTGGCCACCGGCGCGGCGAAGGGCACCGCACGGCGGACCCGGTCGTTGCCGGTGACGGTGGCGGCGGTGCTCCAGGCGGCGCCGTCCCAGGTCTCGACGGTGAAGTCGGTGGGGAAGCCGTCGGGGTTGGACAGCAGCGTGATGCCGGGCAGGGTGACGGGCGCGGCCGTGGTGATCGTGAGGGTGTCCGGATAGGCGGCGATGGTGTCGTCGTTCCAGAACGTGTCGGTGTCGCCGTCGATGGCGTTGGACGCGTCGTAGGTGCGCGGGCGGCCGTCGTTGCCGTTGTTCGGCGCGTGCGAGGAGGACGCGGCGGCCGTGGTGCCCTCCGGCCAGCGCGGCGGGTCCGCGGGCTCGGGCCGCTTCAGCACGGTGGTGCCGCCGCCCGGCCGCAGCAGGGCATCGGCGCGGGTGACGTCGCCGCTGCTGCGGACGATCCCGGTCGGCCGGACGGTGCGGCCGGACGGACCCTGGACGTAGGACTGCCAGGACGGCGCGGCTTCGTGGGCGGCTTCCTGGGACGCGCCGGCGCTTGCGGCCGCCCCGGTCGGCTCGGCGGGCTGGGCCGAGGCGGCGGCGGGAGCCGCGGCGCCCACGGTGACCCCGGCGGCGGCGAGCGCGGCTTTCAGGACGGTACGGCGCTGCGGTGCGGGAACGCCGGGCTCGGCCCCGGCCGATCTGTCGGGCATGTGCTCGGGCATGTGCGGCTCCTGATCGATCACTTGACGAAGCATTTGAACGATTCAATAGGTGCAACGGGCAGCAGGCTACAAGCGCGGTTCGGTGATGTACAGAGATTGCGCACGCAACGAGCATCAGCGTGAATCGTTCAAAGGTCACTTTGACGCAGCACGCGATTGGCCTGAAGCATGTGGAGGAGGCGCCGGCCGTACGGGACCGGCTGCTGACGGCCTCGGCCAGGCCGTGTCACTGCTGCCCGGTCCCCAGTGGCGGAAGCCGCTCACCGTCAGGGTGTCCGGCGATCACGCCTGGGTCTGCGTCCGCGAGGTGCGGCTCAGGTCGCGCCACTGGCGCGGGGACATGCCGTAGGCGCTTTTGAAGGCGCGGCTGAAGTGGGGAGCGCTGACGAAGCCCCAGCGGCTGGCGATGGACGCGATCGTGGCGCGGTCACCGCGGGCCGAGGCCAGTTCGCGGCGGCACTGCTCCAGCCGCTGGGCACGTATCCACTCCCCCAGGGACACCCCGGCCCGGGACAGGATCCGGTAGAGCTGGCGCTCGGAGATGTGGTGCTCGGCCGCGAGCCGGGCCGCGGTCAGGTCGGTGTCCCCCAGGTGCAGCCGCATGTACGCCAGCAGCCTGTCCTGGAGCGTGACGTCGAGCGCGTCCGCGGCCAGGTCCGCCGCGCCCGCGCCGATCGTCACCAGGGCTCGCAGCAGTTCGACGCATGGTTGGGCCAGCAGGTCCGCCCCTGCGCCGGCCTCGCCCGTCCGCCCGGCTTGCGCCAGCCGGGCGAAGTACCCGGCCGCCGCGTCCGCCACGGGATGGCCCGCGCCGATACGGCGGGCGCTCACCCGCTCCAGGGTGGGCGACGGCACAGCGAGCATGCGCACCGGCACCCGGACGGTCACCAGCTCGACAAACCCGGAGTTGGCGACGGCGTACGGACGGAGGTTGTCGTACACGCAGAAGTCGCCCGGCTTCATCACGGCCTGCCGGCCGGCCTGCTCGATCGTCGTGCGACCGGATATCTGCAGTCCGGCGACGGCGTAACGTTCGACGTTCTCCTCGGTCCCGTCCCGATCCCGCCGCACGGTCATCGCTCCCCAGCCGCCGCTGCTGATGCCGACGGGGCCGTAGGAGAAGTCGGAGAAGACGCCCTGGATCCGGTTCGGATCGGGCTCCATCATCACTTCGACGCGCCCTTCGCGCAGGCGCGCGAGTTCGCGGATCATCTCATGGCGGTCTGCCGGCCGGACGCGTCCGATGTCGAACCCGTACGGCACGGCCTGCCGTTCGGTCGCGAAACCGTTTGGATCGTGCAAAGTCACTGGCGCGCTCACTTTCCGGGCCGCCCCGTCATACCCGCAGCACACCGACACGCTACTCGGCTACCGGCGAGTTCGCAGATCAGCGCCACGTCGGGAGATGTCCGGGGGCACTGCGGAGCCGGTGGTCGGCTCCGCAGTGCCCCCGGACAGACCTTCCGGCCCGGAAGGTGCCCGGCTCACATGTGTACGTGCATCACACCCTCCTCGGACGGGCGGGGAGCGCCGCTGCGGTGCAGGGCCACCGCGAGGAGCACGCCGGCCACGAAGAACCCGGCCGCCCACCAGTAGGCGGTGTCGTATCCGTGGAGCTGGGACCGGGCGAGGACCTCCGCGCCGGCCCCGCGGCCGGCCAGGTAACGGGTCGCCGCCGATGCGGCGAGTGTGTTGAGCAGCGCCGTGCCGACCGAACCGCCGACCTGCTGCATGGTGTTGACGGCCGCGGAGGCGACGCCCGCGTCCTGCTCAGCCACGCCGGACGTGGCCACGGCCATCGCGGGCGGCAGGGCGATCCCGATCCCGGCACCCAGCAGGAGCAGCGGCGGCAGCACGTCGGCCGCGTAGGAGCTGTGCAGGCCGAGCGCGGTCAGCCAGGCCATCGCCGCGGCGGACAGCGCCATGCCGGCCGGGACGACGGGACGCGGACCGAAGCGGGGAAGCAGGTTCGTCGTGGCGAGCTGCGCCGTCACGATCATGGCCCCGATCATCGGCAGGAAGGCCAGACCGGTGCGCACCGGGCTGTAGTGCAGCGACAACTGCAGGTAGTAGGTCAGGAAGAGAAACACACCGAAGATGCCGGCACCGGAGATGGCCAGGACGGTGAACGACGCGCCCCTGTCCCGGTCGAGGAGGACCCGCAACGGGAGCAGCGGATGCGCGGCCCGGGTCTGCCACGCGACGAATGCCACCAGCAGTACACCGGCCCCGGCGAGGAATCCCCAGGTCATCGGCGAGCCCCAGTGGTGGGTCTCGGCGTTGGAGAAGCCGTAGACCAGGCCGAAGAGGCCGGCGGTGACGAGCAGGGTTCCCGGCAGATCCAGCCGGGGCCGCTCTGTGGGGGCGCCCTTGCGCAGGAACACCAGGGCGCCGGCGAAGGCGAGGGCGGCGAACACCAGGTTCACGTACAGGGTCCATCGCCAGCTGAAGTGTTCGGTGAGCAGGCCGCCCAGCAGGAGTCCGACGCCGCCGCCCGCGCCGCCGATCGCGCCGAAGACGCCGAAGGCGGTGCCCCGTTCCTTGGGATCGGTGAACGTGGTGTTGAGCAGGGACAGGGCGGCGGGGGCGAGCAGCGCGCCGAACAGTCCCTGCAGGGCGCGGCCGGTGACCAGCACCTCGAAGTTGCCTGCGGCGCCGGCCAGCGCGGAGGCCCCGGCGAAACCGGCCACGCCGATCAGGAAGACGAGCCGGCGCCCGATCAGGTCGGCGAGCCGGCCGCCGAGCAACAGCAGGGAGCCGAAGGCGAGCGAGTAGGCCGTGACAATCCACTGGCGGTTGCCGTCGCTGAAGCCCAGTGCCTTCTGCGCGGAAGGCAGAGCGATGTTCACCACGGTCGCGTCGAGCACCACCATGAGCTGGGCGAGGGCGATGACCACCAGGATCTGCCAGCGGTGGTCGGCGCGCCCGGTGGGCTCGGCGGGCTGCGGTGCCGCTCGGGAAACGGAGGAGGTGGACGGGGTGGACATGGAGCAGGCTCCAGACACGGTGAGTGACGTACGAAACGGTTTCGTACGTGCGATGGAGACAGGGGTGGCCCGGGGGACTTGCCGCCGGAGCTGCGCCAACAGCTGCCGACCTCAGTCAAAGTTAGTGGCATTTACATTGTGAATGCCACTAACCTTAGGAGCATGCCGTCACATGTCAAGTCGGGTCGCTACCACCACGGAGACCTGCGCAGAGAACTGGAAGAGGCAGCGCTCGCCCTGGTCGCGGAGCGTGGCCCGCGGGGATTCACCATGGTCGAGACCAGCCGGCGGGCGGGCGTGAGCGTGGCCGCGCCCTACAAGCACTTCGCCGACCGCGACGCCCTGCTCGCCTCCCTGGCGGCCCGCAGTTTCCGCGAGCAGCACCGGCGTTTCACCGCGGCGACGGCGGCGAGCGAGGACCCGGCGGAGCGGATCGCCGCATTCGCCGCCGCCTATGTCCGGTTCGCCGCCGAGGAGGCGGCCCTGTTCGACGTGGCCTTCTGCGCGGACGTCGACAAGTCCAGCCACCCCGAACTGACGGAAGCGGGGCAGGCCCTGTTCGACGCGCTCATGCCCATCACCCGACGGCTCGCCCCGAGCGAGGAGGCGGCCTTCGACCTGCTGATCCGTATCGCCGCCGCCGCCCACGGACTGGCCCTCCTCCACCGCCAGAACATGTTCGGGACTACGCCGGACACCCTGGCCGCCACTGAGGCCCGGTCGGCCCGCACGGCGCGCGACATCGTGGCCGGCGCCATGGACCGGCCGACCGCCTGACGGCGTGCCGACCGGCTAACGGCTCTTGGGCGCGGGTCCCTCGGGCGCGGGTCCGGCCTGCGGCCGGACGGCGGCCTGATCGCGGACGGCGATCCCCACCAGCACACGGCGGCGGCGCACGATCCGGTCGAAGAGGTGGATCACCCGCAGCGGGAAGTACTTCCGGGCGAGCAGGCGGTGCGCCCGCGCCGCGTCCGGCCCGGTGAGGAGACTGGCGGTGCCCTCGGCCGAGGGGGCGCCGTTCGGGACGCGGCCCGCGCTGTCGCACGGGGCGATGACCACCCGGCTGTTGTTGCGGATGCGCTTGACCTTGCCGGTGTCGGCGGGCGTCAGGAGCAGCAGTTCTCCCGCGTCGACGGCGAAGCCCACGGGAGTGGGCACCGGCCGGCCGTCCTTGCGATAGGTGGTCAGGCTGACGTAACGGCCGCCGGCGAGACGGTCGAGAACCTCGGTGAAAGTCTCCATGGCACCCTCAAGGCGAAGAGCCGAGTTAATGGGATTAACATTGCTGGTGAATGAGACTAACATCCGACTCGGGGCACATGCGTGCCACGGGGAACAGCCGCGCGGCGGCTTCTTCGTGATCGCTGAGGCTCCCCCGGCCGCCCGGCCGGCTGTCCAGCCCCCGCGCGGAAGCCCGACACGATCAGGCAACAAGCGTGCGGAACAGAGCAAGACCCCGGCATCGCACGATGCCTACGCTCGCAGCGTATTCACAGATCTACGGCGTTGGTGCACGAGCACCGCCTCCCCCTGCCGCGAGCGGACGGACACGTCCCGCCCACGCGACGGGTCCCGGCCCTCCGGCTCCCCCGGAGCCGCGGTCCGGGAAGCCGAGGCAGGACCTGCTGAAGCAGGGCCCGGTACTCGCGAACCGCCGTCGGCACACGCTTGGGATGTGGTGCGATGCGGTACGAGGAGAACCTCTCCGGACGGCATGGTCCGCTCGTCGGCAGGGACGCCGACATCGAGCGCATCACCGCCTTGGTGGGCGGTCGCGAAGGCAATGCGCTGGTCGTCTCGGGCGAGGCGGGTGCGGGGAAGAGCGCCCTGCTCGGTGCCGTGGCCGACGGCCGCGAGGCGACGGGCACCCGGGTGGTGCGGGGAGCCGGCGCGGAATTCGAGGCGGACATCTCGTACGCGGGGCTGCACCAGATGCTCTATCCGCTGCGCGACACCTTCGGCGAACTCGACGACACCCACCGGGAGGCCCTGCGGGTGGCCCTCGGCCTCGGCGCCGGGGACCCGCCGGACCGGCTGCTGGTCTGCAACGCCACCCTGATCCTGCTGCAGAAGGCGGCGGCGAGGGCGCCGCTGCTGGTGGTCATGGACGACTTCGCCTGGCTGGACAAGGCGAGCCAGGCGGTCCTGGGCTTCGTCGCGCGTCGGATCGGCGGCAGCGCGGTCAGCCTGCTGGTCGCGGCCCGGTCGTTCCCCGCCGGACCCAACCGCAGTGCCCTGCCGGTGTACGAACTGCCTCCGCTGCCCGACGAGGCCGCCGACGCCCTGCTGACCGAACGGTTCCCCGACCTGAGCCGGCGGGTCCGCGTCCGGTTGCTCCAGTCGGCGGGCGGCAATCCGCTGGCGTTGCTGGAACTGCCCGCGGCGCTGCGCAGCTCCCAGCGCGCAGCCCATGAGGAGCTGCCCCCCGTCCTTCCCCTGGGCGTCCGTCTGCAGGACCTCTTCGTCCGCCGGGTGTCCAGCCTGCCCTCGTCGTCGCTGAACCTGCTGCTGCTGGCGACCCTGGAGGGAAGCGGCGACCTCGCCACGGTGCTGTACGCCGCACGCCGCCTGGACACCGCGATCGACCTGGCCGACCTCGCCCCGGCGGAGCGCGAGGGCCTGATCGAGGTCGACGAGGGGGCGGGCAGGATCCTCTTCCGGCATCCCCTGATCCGCTCCGGCGTGGTCGCCGCCACCACCAGCGGCAGCCGGCGGGCGGCGCACAGCGCCCTGGCCGATGTCCTGGCCCGCCGGCCCGAGCGACAGGCCTGGCACCTCGCCGAGGCGACGGTCGCACCCGACGAGCGGGTGGCTGCCCTGCTGGAGCGGGCCGCGCACCACGTGATGCGACGCGGTGACGCCGTGAGCGCGGTCACCGCGCTGGCCCGTGCCGCCCACCTCAGCCCCGGCGGTCCGGACCGGGCGAGGCGCCTGGCCGAAGCCGCGTACATCGGGGCGGACGCGGCCGGCGCGCTGTCGGTCGCCTCCGAGCTGCTGGAGGACGCCCGGCGGGCCGACCCGCTGCTGGGCGGCTCGCTGCGTGCGGCGGCGGCCGCGGTCATGCTGGTCCTCAACCGGGACGGCACCGTGGAGACCGCCCACCGGCTGCTGGTGGGCGCCATCGAGTCCGGCGACCACCGCCACGACTCCGGTGACGGCGCGCTCGTCGACGCCCTGCACCTGCTGGCGCTGCTGTGCTTCTACAGCGGCCGCGAGGACCTGTGGCGGCTCTTCCACGAGGCCATGCGGCGCCTGCGCCCGGACGTGCCGGACCCGCTGGCGGCCACCGCGCTGACCATCGGGGACCCGGCCCGGACCGCCGCGCAGGGCCGTCCGCGGATGGAGGCCGCGCTGGAGCGGGTCCGCGACGAGACCGATCCCGCGCTGATCATCCGAGCGGGGACGGCCGCGGTGTACGCCGACCGCCTGGGCGACCTGCGGGAGGCCTCCTGGCGGGTGGTCCGCCAAGGCCGCGACGGCGGCCCGGTGCGCCACCACCTGGGCGGGCTGGTGCATCTGTGCATGGAGGACTGGACCACCGGCCGGTGGGACGAGGCGATCGCGCTCGCCCAGGAGGGCGCCGCACTGTGCGACACCTCGGGGTACAAATTCTTCCGCTGGTACTACGAATACCCTCTGGCCGTCATCGCGGGAGCGCGCGGTGACACCGACACCTGCCACACGCTGGCCGACCACATGACCCACTGGGCACTTCCCCGCGGCGTGCAGGCCGCGGCGGACTACGCGGAGCACAGCCGGATCGTGGCGGACCTGGGCGCGGGCGACTTCGACAGCGCCTTCCACCACGCCGAAAGGGTCAGCCCGGCCGGGGAGCTGGCGCCCTACCGCCCGCACGCGCTGTGGATCGCGATGGACCTGGTCGAGGCGGCCGTGCACACCGGCCGCGTCGCCGAGGCGCAGCGCCACGTGGAGGCGCTGCGGGCGGCCGATCCGGCGGCGGTCTCGTCGCGTCTGGTACTGCTCTGGGGCGCGGCCGAGGCGCTGTGCGCGCGGGCGGACGACGAGTCGCTGCGGCTCTTCGAAAAAGCGCTGGCCGGCCCCGGCGTGGCGCGCTGGTCCTTCGACGCCGCCCGGGTGCAACTGGCCTACGGGGAGCGGCTGCGCAGGGCCCGGGCCGCCGCGGAGGCCCGCAAGGCGCTGCGGACCGCCGCCGACACTTTTCACCGGATCGGGGCACGCCCGTGGGAGGAGCGGGCGGCCAAGGAACTGCGGGCCGCCGGCGGAGCGGGCCCGCGCAGCCAGGAGATGACGGCAGGGAACCTCACCCCGCAGGAACAGGAGATCGCGCAGCTCGCCGCCTCCGGCATGACCAACAAGCAGATCGCCGCACGCCTGTTCCTCTCCCACCGTACGGTCGGCGCGCATCTCTACCAGATCTTCCCCAAGCTGGGCATCAGGTCCAGGGCCGCGCTGCGGGACGCGCTGGACGCCCTGCGGTGATCCGGCCCCGGTGCCGTCCGGCGCTCGCGCCGAAGGATTCACGTCTCGTCGGAAACGGCCAGGGCCCGCCGCAGTTCGGCGATCGCCTCCTGCAGGGCATGGATGTCGGACTTGTCGGCCGCCTGGTCCTTGCGGTTCAGGCTGACCACCAGGGTGCCGCCGGGTTCCAGGGTGACCAGGGCGGTGTCGGCCACACCGTCACCGCCCTGCCGGCGAATGGCCACCTCGAGGTCCTCCGGGCGCATGCCGTGCCAACCGTTGGCGGCCGGCAGCCAGCGCCCGTTCCGCGCCAGCACCGTGGCCGTCCCCTCCAGCAGCTTGCTGATCCGCTCGTATCTGGCCGTCAGCCGGACGACGACGGCATTGACCCCGACGAGCACGGCGGCACCGAACGCCGCGCCGGACACCGACACGTCCGACCCGATGATCGCGTTCTGCACCACGTTGGACAGCAGCAGCGTGACCACCAGGTCGAAGGTGTTGAGCTGGGCGAGCTCCCGCTTGCCCGCGACGCGGAGGAGCACCAGCACCAGCATGTACACCAGGATCGTGCGCAGGGCCTTCTCCGCGTAGGGAATCCCGCTCACGAACAGATCCTGAACCACGGTTCGTACTCCTCCGGGGGCGGACGGGCCGGTGCCGCGCGGGCCCGCCCGGTTTCGGGTGCGGGCCGCGCGGCCGTACGGACTACCGGTTCGACGCGGCGATCGCGGAGCGCGCCACACCCGCCGCGCTCGCGGGGTTCTGCCCGGTCACGAGCCGGCCGTCGGTGACGACGTGCGGCGCCCAGAGCTCCGGGGCCGAGGTGTGCTTGGCGCCGTCCGCCTCCAGCCGCGACTGCAACAGGAACGGGACGATGCGGTCCCGTCCGATGGCCCGCTCCTCGTCGTCGGTGAAGGCCGCGATGTTCTTGCCCTCCACGAGGAGGTGGCCGTTGCCGAGCCGTGCGGTCGTCAGCGCCGCGGGGCCGTGGCAGACGGCCGCGACGACACCGCCGTGCTCGTAGACCTCCCGTATCACGCGCTCCAAGGGGGTGTTGTCGGGGAAGTCCCACATCGTGCCGTGTCCGCCGACGAGGTAGACCACGTGGTACTCCCCCGCGTCGACGGCGCCGATCGCCGGGGCGTGGTCCAGCAGCTCGGCCACCTGCGGACTCGCATGCCAGGCGGCCTCGTTCACCGAGTAGCCGCTGGAGCCGTCCTCCGGCGGCCGGCCGCCCGCGATCGTGGCCACGTCGACCTGCCAGCCCGCGTCCCCGAAGACGACCCACGGGTCGGCGGCCTCGGCGACGGTGTAGCCGGTCGGTTCCCCGGTGGAGCCCAGGTCGCCGTGGCTGGTGAGAACCAGGAGAGCACGCGGTTTTTCGGTCCCGGTCATTCCTCGCACCTTTCTCTTGCCTGTGGCTGACGTATCCACCGTGCGGGAATTACCTCCGGCCCTGCATCGGTAGAATGACTGTCTCCACCACGTGACCGGCCGGCCGCACCCTGGTCGGACGACTTGTCACGGCATCGTGCAGGGATGGGCAAGGATCTGGCGGAGACAGGCATCCGGGGCGCGGTCCGTCTGATTAGCGTGTGATCCATTGTTCCGCTTCGCCAGGAATCCATGGGATATCCATGGGATTCACAGAAGGGATGGATCATGAATTCTCACGACGGCTCCGGTGCGACCGGACCCGCGCCCCTGGGCAGTTGGACGGCCCCGGCCTACGAAATCGTTGCGGAATTCGAGGACCTGATGCCTACCGGTGTCACGGTGAGCGATTCCGGCCGGGTCTTCGTCTCGTTCCCCCGGTGGGGGGACGATGTCCCCTGGACCGTCGCCGAGGTCGTCGACGGGAAAGCCGTGGCCTACCCGGACCTGGAGTCCAACACGTGGGCGCCGGAGGACGATCCGGACCGCCTGGTGTCGGTCCAGAGCGTGATCGTTGACCCGGCCGGGCACTTGTGGCTGCTCGACACCGGCAGCCTCGCCTTCTCGCCGTGGGTCGAGGAGGGACCCAAGCTGGTGGAGATCGACCTGGCCACCGACGAGGTCGTCCGTACGGTGCGGCTCGACCCGGCCGCGGTGACGTCCACCACCTACCTCAACGACGTCCGGTTCGACCTGTCCCGGGGCAGGGGCGGCTACGCCTACATCACGGACTCGCAGCCCCACGGGGCCCTGATCGTGGTGGACCTCGCCACCGGCGAGAGCTGGTCGCGCCTGCGGGGTCACGTCTCGACGACGGCGACGGAAGGCTTCCGCGCCGTGGTCCAGGGTGTGGTCCGGGAGAACTACGTGGTCGGCGCGGACGGTATCGCCATCGGCCACGACGGGGTGCGCCTGTACTACTGTCCGCTGTCGGGGCGCCGGCTGTACAGCGTGGACACCGCGGCGCTGACCGACCGCTCGCTGGACGACGAGGCCGTGGCCGCCACGATCGTGGACCACGGCGACAAGGGCGCGTCGGACGGGATGGAGTCCGACACGGAGGGCGGCCTATACGTCACCGCGTATGAGCACAGCGCCGTGCTGAAGCGGACGGCGGACGGCGCGTGGTCCACGGTGCTGCACGGCCCCGACGTGCTGTGGCCGGACACGCTGGCGCTGGCGGCCGACGGCTACCTGTACGTGAGCGTGAACCAGCTCCCGCGCACTCCGCTGTTCAACGGCGGCGTCGACCAGCGCATCCCGCCGTACCGCATCGTGCGGGTTCCGGTGAACGCCCGGCCGGTTCGGCTCGGCGCGCCGGGCTGACCGGCGGCCCGAGAGATGCGGTGCGCGTGGCCTCCGGTGGGCCGACGCGCACCGCACCGTGCGTTGTGCCGTCCCGAAGGGAGCCCGTCAAGCGCCCGGCTCCTTCACCGGCGCGGCCTCGGCCCACTCGGCCCTGGTCGTCGGCTTGCCGTCGACCGTCTCGATCACAACCTTGGAATTGGTGAGGACTTCGCCGAGGGACCGGGGTCCGCGGAAGGGGCGGCCCCCGATGTGCCAGCCGTCCGTGTGCAGTTCCTCGATCAGGACCCAGACCACCTCGCGAAAGGCCTCGGATCCCTCGAATTGGACCATCACATCGGTGAGTGCCGCGGCCATGGCGTGCTTCTCCTCCTCCGAGAAGACGCCTTCCACGAGTTTGACGTTGACAAAAGGCATTGCGACCATTCCTTTCGGTAGCCGAAGAACACCGCACACCGCTCTCCGCATGGGGAAGCGGGTCCGCGCCATTCGATGCTAGAACCGCGGGATCGCGGCGACTTGACCGGACGTGCACAGTTCTTGCCTCGGCCGTCGCAGGCGCCGGAGCGCACCCACCCGCACCCCCGGCAGGCCGGACTTCGATCGATTGCCCGGGCCCTTCGGCCGCAACGGCCGGCGGCAGTCGAATGACCGATGTCGGCGCCGCCCGCCCGGACGCACTCTGCACGAGTGGGCGGCTGAGCCGGAAGAGCATTCGCGCTCGTCACGCGCGCCCGGAACGGCGCGGACGGTGTCCCGGGCGCCCGGCCCCTCCGACCGCCTCACGACACAGGCGGATTCAAGGAATCGAGCGAAGATGACGGCCGTACATCCTGTCCTGACCCAACAACCCACGCTGCGAGCGGTACGCAGCCGGACCGTCGTGGTGCCGCTGCGCCGCCCGGTCATCGCGGGCATCGGACGATTCGACCAATGGCCCCTGGTCCTGGTCGACGTCGAGACCAGCGACGGCGTGACCGGCAGCAGCTACATCGCCCCCTACCGGGCCGCCGCCATGCCGGCGATCGCCGCGGAACTCCGCGACCTCGGGGAGGTGTGGAGCGACAAGCCCCTCGCGCCGGCTGACGCCTTCGCGCAGTTCGGCCGGTCACTGAACGTCGTCGGTGTGGCGGGCGTGTCCATGATCACCCGGTCGGCCCTCGACATGGCCCTGTGGGACGCGCTGGCCAAGACCGCGGGGCTGCCGCTGGCCCGGCTGCTCGGCGGCACCATCGGCCCCGTGCCGTCGTACAACAGCAACGGCCTGTGGCGGCACGGCATCGACACGCTGGGCAAGGAGGCCCGGGAACTGCGGGACGAGGGCGGTTTCCGCGCCATGAAACTGCGGCTCGGGAACCCCGACGTCCGCCACGACCTCGACGCCGTGCGGGCGGTCCGGGACGCCGTCGGCCCCGACATCGACCTGATGGTGGACTTCAACCAGGCCCTGGGCTTCGGCGACGCGGTCCGGCGCTGCCACGAGCTCGACGAGCAGGGACTCTACTGGTTCGAGGAGCCGATCGCGTACGACAACGTGGAGGGGTACTCCCGCCTCGCCGGCAAGATCCGCACTCCCTTGCAGTTCGGCGAGAACTACTACGGGCCGCGGGACCTGTTCACCTTCCTGCGCAGCGGGGCAGTCCCGTACGCCATGGCGGACCTGATGAGGATCGGCGGCGTGTCGGGATGGCTGCAGGCCTCAGGGCTGGCGGCCGCCGCGGGCACCCAGCTCTCGAGCCACCTGTACCCGGAGATCGCGGCGCACCTGCTGCGGGTGACCCCGACGGCGCACTGGCTGGAGTGGGTCGACTGGGCGCACCCGGTCCTGGACGAGCCGTGCCTGCCCGTGGACGGCACGGTGACGGCGACCGACAAGCCGGGTACGGGGGTGGCCTGGGACGAGAAGGCGGTCCGCAAGTACCTCGCGCACGGGGCCTGACGCCCTCAGCCGCCCTGTCGTCCCGGCGCCGCGGCGCGGGCGCGACAGGGCGGCCGGCGGTCGACCGACCGGCCGGATGTTCTTGCCTGTCCCTGCCGAGTTCTTGCCCGCGCCGCTTCGCCACTGTGCGGTGGAACCAGGGCCGCTATGCCTGGCACGCCGTGCAATTGACGGAGTTTCAGCCGAATGACACAGGGAAGTCCAGCGAAAAAGCCTTTATTTCCTCCGGATTGAAACATAAACGGCCGGGTGCTCCAGGCCCTCCTCCTTGACTGCGGCCGACGATCGGACGATTGTCCGTGTGCGCCCAACCGCGGCAGGGACAGCGGCGGTTGGGCGAGCGGCGCTGCGCAGCCCGTTTTCTCCCTGCTTTCCCTTCTGTCAGATCTCACAGAATCGATGGAGACATGGGTCTGGAATCCTTGATCCGCAGTGGGCCCGCCGTGTCCGGCGGAAGGCCGCGCCGCGCACGCGCCGCCGCGATGCTCGGGGCGGTGGTTCTGGGGGCCGCGCTGCTCGGTCCGCAGGCCGCCAGGGCCGACACGCAGCCGCCCGTGCTGCACGTCACCCTGACCACGGCGGACCTGAGCAGCGCGATGGCGCCGCAGCCCGACATCACCCTCGGCGCACCGGCCGCGCACCCGGACGTGACGCTCGACGACACGAAGTCACTGCAGAGCGTCGACGGCTTCGGTGCCGCTTTCACCGACAGTTCGGACTACCTGCTCGCGGGCCTGCCCGCCGGTCGGCGGGAGAGCGCCATGCGCGCCCTGTTCAGCCGGCAGGACGGCATCGGCCTGTCCTTCATGCGCGAACCCATGGGAGCCTCGGACTACTCGGCCAGCCCGCCGGACAACGCGGCGGCGTACAGTTACGACGACAACGACGGCGTGCCCGACCCCACGCTCGCACACTTCTCGATCGCCCACGACGAGCGGTACGTCATCCCGGTCGTCAAGCAGGCCCAGGCGCTCAACCCGGCGATGAAGCTGTACACCAACACCTGGAGCCCGCCGGCCTGGATGAAGACCACCGGCTCGATGATCCCGGTGGACGGCGACGCCGGCACCCTGACCCCGGCCGGCTACCCGGCCCTGGCCCACTACTACGTGGCGTTCCTGCGCGCGTACGCGGCGGCGGGGGTCAACGTGTGGGGCATCACCCCGCAGAACGAGCCCTCGGTCACGCCCAATGGCTACCCCGGCATGAACCTGTCGGCGGCCCAGGAAAGCAAGCTCGTCGCGCAGTACCTGTCCCCCGCGCTGCACAATGCCGGGCTGGACACGAAGATCCTCGGAGCGGACGACAACCCCAGCGTCGGCTACGAGGAATCGCTGGTCTCCGACCCGCAGACCGACCAGGACCTGTACGCACTGGCGTACCACTGCTACGGCGGCAACATCGGCGACATCGCCAAGGTCGCGGCCGACCACCCCAAGCGCTCCTACCTCACCGAGTGCTCGCCGCCGCCCGGCATCGCCCCGATGACCACCAGCCAGCTCATCATCGACTCGATCAACGCCGGCGTCAGCGGCGTCGACACCTGGAACCTCGCCCTCAACCCGGGCGGCGGCCCCAAGATGGGCGCGGGCTGCACCAACTGCGACGGCCTGGTCACGGCCAACCCGGACGGCACGGTCACCTACAATCTCGGGTTCTTCCAGATGGGCCAGTTCTCCCGGTTCGCTGACCCCGGGGCGACCCATGTCGGGGTGACCGCCGCCGATTCCTCGGCGATCTCCGCGACGGCCTTCCGCAATCCCGACGGCAGCGAGGCCCTGGTGGCTTCCAACAACAGCGGCCGGGACCGAACCTTCACCACGGCGTGGAACGGCAGCGGCTCCTTCGCCTACACCCTGCCCGCCGGCGCCACGGTGACGTTCTCCACGGCCGCCAAGCCCGCGCTCGACGTGCCGCGCGACGGCGCCGGCACCGTGCTGTACACGCACACCGGCACGGGCACCGGCGAGTGGGACTTCGAACCCCCGGGCGCCTGGGGCACCAGCGACGGCAACGCGTACTCCAGCCAGAAGGGCGCCACCGCCACGCTCTCCTTCAAGGGCAGCGGCGTGACGCTCTACGCCTTCCCCAACTCCCTCAACGGCATCGCCTCCCTCGCCGTCGACGGCGGCCCCGCCAAGCTGGTCGACTTCTCCACCGCCCCGAGCCGTACCCCCAGGGCCATGGCCGCCTTCGGCGGGCTCGACCCCACCCGCACCCACACCCTGGTGGAGACGGTCACCGGCACCAACGGATCCGCCGACCGCGGTTCGTACGCTTCGGTGGCCTCCGCGGTGACGACCTCCGACACCCTCGCCCCCACGGTGACCCTGAGAACCGACCCGCAGCAGCCGTCCGGGACCGGCGGCTGGTACACCGGACCCGTCACCGTCACCGCGACCACCTACGACAACGCCGACCCGGCACCCGTCGTGGAGACCAAGGTGGACGACGGTCCCTGGACTCGCGCCCACAGCAACTCCGGCAGCGTGTCCGTGACCCGGGACGGCACCCACACGGTGGCCGCCCGGGGCATCGACCAAAACGGAAACACCTCCGCCCCCTCGACGCTCACCGTGCGCGTCGACGCCACCGGGCCGACGGTCACCACCCAGGTCAGGCCGCCCTTCCCCACCGGGGCCGACGGCTGGTACACCGGTCCCGTCACCGTCACCGTCACCGCGGTGGCCGCGGACGCGGTGGACCGCGCCCCGCGCCTCGAGTACCAGTTGGACGGCGGCGCCTGGACCCCCTACCGGGGCGGGATCAGGATCACCGCGGACGGCCTCCACGACGTGGTGGTCCGGGCCATCGACTCCGCCGGCGCGACGTCGCGGCCCGACCGGCGGACCGTACGCATCGACGCGACGGCGCCGGTCTCCAACGCGTCCCTCGACCCGGCCCGGCGCACGGTGACCCTGCGCGCCGCGGACAGTACGTCAGGCGTCGCCACCATCCGATACCGTCTGGGCACCGGCCCCTGGCAGACCGCCACAGGACCCGTACGGATCGGCAAGGACAGCACTGGCATCAGCTACCGGGCCGTCGACACCGCCGGGAACATCGAGCCGGTCAACGCCCTGACAGTGGCGGCTGCCAGCGTTGGTTGACAACGTTGTCTTCTCTTTCCTTTCCCTATGTTCGTGTGAGGGGACTCCAGCATGACAAGCACGTCCGAACAACCGCCCCGACCGTCCCGGCGCTCCGTCGTGACGGCGGGCTCCACGCTGCTGGCCGGATTCGGCCTGGGCGCCGTGCTGCCCGGCGCGGCCCGCGCGTCCGAGCCGACCGGCACGCCCGCGGCGACCACGGCGGGTGAACTCGCCATCTACCGTCCGGTCCAGGTGTCGTCGACGGCCTACGCGGCCACCGCGGCCGAGTTCGTCGTCGACCGGCTGAGCTCCCCGGGTGTCAAGGGCTCCGGGTGGCGGGCCGGCGACGGCGACCCGCAGTGGATCTCGGTGGACCTGCAGGGGGTCTGCCGGGTGACCTCGGTCCGGCTGACCTTCGAAGCCGCCGCGGGCGACCCGGTCTTCATCCCGGCGACGTCCGGCAACTGGTCCGACGGCACCACCGGCCAGGAGATCCTGTCCAGCTACGCGACCGAGTTCGTGGTGGAGACCTCCCTCGACAACCGGTCCTGGTCGAGCGTGTACCGAACGACGTCCGGAACGGGCGGGGCGGTCGACATCGCGCCGAGCGCCCCGGTGACCGCCCGCTGGGTGCGGATGACCGCAACCAAGCGGTCGACCGGCAACCCACTCGGCCTCAACGGCTTCGAGGTGTACGGCACCCCCGGCGGCGACCGCCCCGCCGCGACCGGCTGGACCGACTGGGGCCGCCACACCCGTGTCGCGCCCCCGCTGACGACCGCCGCGGACGGCACTGTGCCGCTGGAGTCCGGCTGGACGCTGACGATGGACGACTGGGCGGGCGGCGAGGGCGCCGACCTGTCGAAGCCGGGCGTGGACACCAGCACCTGGCTGCCGGCCACCGTGCCCGGCACCGTACTGGCCTCGCTGGTGGACCAGGGCAAGCTGCCCGACCCGGTGGCCGGCTTCAACAACCTGCACGTGCCCGAGGCCCTCTCCCGCCACTCCTGGTGGTACAAGAGGGATTTCGAGCTGCCAGCCGGCCTGGACATCGCCGGCGGCCGGCACGTCTGGCTGGAGTTCGACGGCATCAACCACCGGGCCGACATCTGGCTCAACGGCAAGCAGGCCGGCACGATGACGTACCCGTTCGCCCGTGCCGCCTACGACGTGACGGCGCTGCTCGGCACCGGCACCCAGGCGCTGGCTGTGAAGATCACCCCCATGCCGCTCCCGGGCAGCCCAGGTGACAAGGGCCCCGCGGGCGAGTCCTGGGTCGATGCCGGCGCGGGCCAGATGAACCTCAACTCACCTACGTACCTCGCTGTTTCGGGCTGGGACTGGATGCCGGCCGTGCGTGACCGGGTGAGCGGCATCTGGAACCACGTGCGGCTGCGCTCCACCGGTCACGCGGTGATCGGCGACCCGCGGGTGGACACCGAGCTGCCGAATCTGCCCGACACCTCCACCGCTCGACTCACGATCCTGGTGCCGGTCCGCAACGCCGACAGCGCCGATCACGCGGTCACCGTGACCGCTGAGTTCGACCGGGTGACGGTCAGCCGGACCGTCACCGTCGAGGCCGGGCAGAGCACCGACGTGGTTTTCACGCCGGACGACTACGCCCAGCTCACGGTCCGCGACCCGGAGCTGTGGTGGCCCAACGGCTACGGCGACCCGGCCCTGCACGACCTGGCGCTGACGGCGGTCGTCGACGGCCGCACCAGCGACCACCGCACCACCCGGTTCGGCATCCGCGAGTTCGGTTACGACTACAAGATCACCCTGCCGTTCGTCGCCTCCGGCGACGCCTACACGCAGTCCGTCGACGTCGGCGCCCGGCAGGCCCGCTACGTACGCGTCAACTGCCAGACGCGCGCGACTGGTTGGGGCTTCTCGCTGTGGACGGTGGCGGTGCTTGACTCCGCGCACCCGGACCAGGACCTGGCCCTGCACGGGACCGCCACCTCCTCCACGGTCGCCGACGGGACCGACCCGTCCGCGGTCACCGACGGCAACGCGAACACCCGCTGGTCGTCGGCGTACGCGGACGGCCAGTGGATCGAGGTGGACCTCGGCTCGGTGAAGTCCTTCGACCGGGTCGACCTCGCCTGGGAGCAGGCGTACGCCCGGACGTACACGGTGCAGGTCTCCACCGACGGGTCGACCTGGACGGACGCCAAGGCGGTCGACAACACGGCCCTGCCGCTGCCGTTCAACGGCGGCGACGCCAGCCTGCGCGTCGAGTCGGTCCCGGTGACGACCGCACGGTACGTGCGGCTGTCCTGCGGACTGCGCAACACCGACTGGGGCAACTCGCTGTGGACGCTGTCCGTCCTGGACAGCTCGAATCCGGGCACCGACCTCGCGCTGCACAAGGCGGTCACCGCCTCCACCGAGGACCCGTCGTACCCGGCGGTCAACGCCACCGACGGCAACGGCAACTCCCGCTGGTCCAGCCAGTACCTGGACAACCAGTGGATCCAGGTGGACCTCGGCTCGGCGCAGACCTTCGACCAGGTCGCCGTGCTGTGGGAGGCGGCGTACCCCAAGACGTACGCGATCCAGTCCTCCGGCGACGGCAGCACCTGGACCGATCTGAAGACGGTGAGCAACGCGCCGGAGCCGCTGAAGATCAGCGTCAACGGCGTACGGGTCTTCGCCCGCGGCGGCAACTGGGGCTGGGACGAGCTGCTGCGCCGGATGCCGGCCGAGCGGATGGACGCCGCGATGCGCATGCACCGCGACATGAACTTCACCATGATCCGCAACTGGGTCGGCTCCAGCGACCGTGAGGAGTTCTTCGCCGCCGCGGACAGGTACGGGCTGCTGATCTGGAACGACTTCCCCAACGCCTGGGGCATGGACCCGCCGGACCACGACGCCTTCAACACGATCGCCCGCGACACGGTGCTCCGCTACCGCATCCACCCGAGCATCGTGATCTGGTGCGGCGCCAACGAGGGCAACCCGCCGCAGGCGATCGACGACGGCATGCGGGCTGCGGTGCAGTCCGAGGACCCGGACATCCTCTACCAGAACAACTCCGCCGGCGGGATCATCAACGGCGGCGGCCCCTACAACTGGGTCGAGCCGACGGCCTATTACGACCCCGGCTCGTACGGCAGCCACAGCTTCGGCTTCCACACCGAGATCGGCATGCCGGTCGTCTCGACCGCCGAGAGCACCCGCGACATGGTGGGCGACGAGCCCGAGTGGCCCGTCGGCGGTCCCTGGTACTACCACGACTGGAGCGAGCACGGGAACCAGCAGCCGCAGAGCTACGTCGCCGCCATCGAGGCCCGCCTGGACACGGTCCAGGATCTCGACGACCTCGCCGTGAAGGCGCAGTTCGTCAACTACGAGAACTCCCGGTCCATGTTCGAGGCGTGGAACGCCAACCTGTGGAACGACGCCAGCGGCCTCATGCTCTGGATGTCGCACCCCGCCTGGCACAGCACCGTGTGGCAGACCTACGACTACGACTTCGACGTCAACGGCCTCTACTACGGCTCCCGCAAGGCTTGCGAACCGCTGCACGTCCAGGCCGACCCCACCACGTGGAAGGTCACCGCGGTCAACCACACCCCGAACGCGATCAAGGGCGCGACGATCACCGCGCGGACGTACGACCTGAACGGCAGCCAGCTCGGCGCCGCCAAAACGGCGTCCGCCGACCTGGCACCCTCCACCGCCGTGGCGTCCTTCACCGCGGACTTCGGCGCGAGCCTGCCCGACTTCCACCTGCTGCGCCTCACGCTGGGCGACAGCAGTGGCCGGACGCTGTCGGAGAACACCTACTGGCGCTACCGCACCCCGGCCGCCATGAAGGCACTCAACACCGCCCGGCAGACCCGGGTCACGGCGAGTATCGGCCGGGTCACCGCCTCCGACGGCCGGCGGCAGTTCACCACCACCGTCCGCAACACCGGCTCCGCGATCGCGGCTATGGTCCGGCTCTCCCTGCTCGACCAGCGGGGCAACCGGGTCCTGCCGACCGTGTACGGCGACAACTACCTGTGGCTGCTGCCCGGCGAGTCCCGCCGGCTCACCGTCTCCTGGCCCGAGCACGCGATGAGCGGGGACCCGGTGCTCCGGGTCGCCGGCTACAACACGCCGACCGCGACGGCCCATTCGTAAGGGATGTGCTGAGCGGCCGCTCGTGGCGTCTGTTCCCGGCGGCCGCTCGTAGCGGCGTCCAGGGTGCGGGCACTTTATCGGGAGTACCCGCACCGGCCGCTTTTCCAGCGGTGCCGTCTTTTCCAGCGGTGGCACGTGTGCGGGTATGCCCCGCCGGTCGAGTCATATGACAGATGCCGACGCCCACCGCCCCGTCCGAGGCTGGGGAAGACCTCGAAACAGCAGGGCACCGTGCAGAAGGAGCGCCTCATGGCCGCGCAGACGATGGAGGCAGTCGGTTCGTACCGGGGGCTTCCGGTGGACAGTCCGGGGAGCCTGCAGGACGTCGTGGTACCGGTGCCGCGGCTGCGTCCCCGTGACGTGCTCGTACGCGTGCGGGCGGTGTCGGTCAATCCGGCGGACGTCAAGCTCAGAGCGAGCCTGCCCGCCTCCCGCGATCCCCGCGTCCTCGGCTTCGACGCGGCGGGCGTCGTCGAGGCCGTCGGCGCCGAGGTCAGTACCCTCGCGGTCGGCGACGAGGTCTGGTACGCCGGTGACATCACCCGCGCCGGCAGCAACGCGGAGCTGCACGCGGTGGATGAGCGCATCGTGGCGCTCAAGCCGGCGTCGCTGTCGTACGCCGAGGCCGCGGCCCTTCCGCTGACCACCATCACGGCCTGGGAGTCGCTGTTCGAGCGCTTCCGGCTCACGGCGCAGTCGCGGGGCACCCTGCTGGTGATGGGGGGCGCCGGCGGCGTCGGCTCGATCATGATCCAGCTCGCCAAGGAACTCACGGGCGTTCGCGTGCTGGCGTCGGCGAGCCGTCCGGAGTCCTCGGCCTGGGTCCGTGACCTGGGCGCCGACGCGGTGGTGAACCACCACGACCTGGTCACGACAACCCAGGAGCAGGCGCCCGAGGGTGTGGAGTACATCTTCAGCCCCCACTCACGCGGCAACATCGACGCGTACGCGACCCTGCTGCGGCCCTTCGGCCACATCACGGCGATCGACGAGCCGCGGGACCTGGACCTGGTCCCGCTGAAGCCCAAGAGCATCGCCTGGCACTGGGAGCTGATGTTCACCCGCCCGATGTTCGGCACGCCCGACATGGACGCGCAGAAGAAGCTGCTCGGCACGGTCGCCGGACTCGTCGACGACAAGCGTGTCCGCACCACCGCGACCACCGTCATCGAGGATTTCAGCGCCGCCGGGCTGCGCGAGGCCCACCGGGCGGTGGAGTCCGGCCGGACCGTGGGCAAGGTCGTGGTCACCCGCTGAGGACGGCTGCCGGCTCTCGGCGGAGGGAGGGATCGTGCTGGTTGTCCGGGGTTCCCACCGGGTCCGGCGGAACTGGCTCGGCCGGGTGACCGCGCTCAGGCCCGCGAAGCCGCCTTGGCCCGACGTGCTCCGCTCGGGGCTGTTCCTGCCGGGACCGATGGCGCTCGGGCTCGCGACCGGGCAGGTGGCCGCCGGTCTGTTCGGCACGCTCGGCGCGCTCCTGGGGATCCTCGCCGAGCGCAGCGGTACCACCGGCCAGCGGGTGACGCGGATCAGTCTGGCGGCCGGCGGTGGAGTCGTCGCCATGCTGCTGGGCCCGCACACCGCCGGTACCGGCGTCGCGCCGTTGCTCGTCGTCGCCGGCTTCGCCTGCGTCTCGGGCGTCGTCAGTTCCGTTCACCCGACGCTGTCCTTCGCAGGCATGCAGTTGCTCGTCCAGATGTCGGTCGCCGGGGGCCTGTCCCCCGGCGTGGCCCGGCCGGTGCTGCTCGCCTGGTACGTGGGCGCGGTCGCCTGGGTGCTGCTCGGTGTCCTGGTGCAGGGCGCGGTGGAGCGCACGTCGCGCCGGTACCGGACGGAGGTCGCCGGGGCCGTGTCCGCGCTCGCCGACGCGGTACGCGGCGGGGAGCCGGGGCTGCTCGCCGCGCAGACGGCGATCGCGGCGACCGACGACCTCGTGGCGCTCGCCACCCCCGTCCGTCCCGCCCTGCGAGGCGAACTCGAGGCCCTGTTCGGCATCACGAGCCGACTGCCCGAGGTGGCCACGGCAGCGGCGGCGGCCGTCCAGCGGGCCGACCCGCGCGTGCGCACGGCGTTCGCCGGCGAAGTGGACGAGGTCGCCGCCGCGATCGCCGCCCGGCGCGCGCCGGCCCTCCCGGCGGACCCGGCGGACCCGGCGGACCCGGCGGCGGAGCGCCTTGTACGCCGGGCCCGCACGCTGCTGCTCGCCGCGGCCGCGGCCCCACCGCACGACCGGGCCGGCCAGTGGCGGGCCCGGTCCAGCCGCCGCATAGTCGACGCGCTCACGAGCGCGTCGACCCGCGCGTACACGGTGCGTGTCGCGCTGTGCATGACCGCGGCGGAGCTCGTGCGCCAGGCGGATCCCGTCGCGCACAGCTACTGGGTGCTCATCACGGTGGCCATCTGCCTCAAGCCGGACTTCCAGGCGGTCCTGGCCCGGACACTGCAGCGCATCGCCGGCACCCTGATCGGCGCGCTGCCTGCCGTGCTGCTCGTCCGCGCGACGTCGCACGTCGGCCAACTGGTGGCCATGGGGCTCCTCGCCTGCGGCATTCCCTACACGGTGCGGCGCAACTACGGGCTGTTCGCGATCCTCATCACGCCGATCGTGCTGATCGTGCTGCACTTCGGCGGACCGGTCGGCGGCGCCGGTGTCGTCGAGCGCATCGTCAACACGCTGCTGGGCGGTTGCGTGGTGCTCGTCTTCGGGTACGTCCTGTGGCCGGGCACATGGCGACCCCCCTCCAGGACCCGTATCGCCCGGCTGCTCACCACGCTCGCGTCGGTCCTGGACCCCGCAGTCGGCGACACGGGTCGTGCGCGAGCGCGGGTGTACGCCGAACTCGCCGACCTGCGGACGGTCACCGGGCACGGCCCGTACGAACCTCCCGCAGTCCGAGCGAGGCGGCTGCTGTGGTCCGACGTGGTGGACGGGGCCCTGGCGGTGGTGACCGCGGGTACCCGGGTGGCCGGCACGGACGACGCGAGCCGTCTTCCCGGGGCGGCGGCCAGGCTCCGGACGCTGTCGGAGGCGGTGCGCGGCCGCGTCCCGTGGGCCGGCCCCTACGGCTCCGGCGCCCCGGCGCCGGCCGGCGAAGTGGACGAGCAAGTCGTGGCCCTTGCCGCCTCGGTCGCCCGGGTGTGGCCGCCGCGGACACGGGGTGCGCGGCGACAGCACCGGGACTCGCCAGCCGAGCCCAGCCCGACGGACGCGGCATGGTGACGGCCGGCGCACACCATGTCGACCACCACGGCGTGGCCTCCCGCAGATCGCGTGCCCCTGTCCCGGCCCGGCGCATGCTGCCATCCCCCGCACGCGCCGGGCCGGTGCTTCACGCGCGACTCGCACTACTCCGTCCGCAGGTCCCGCAGGTTCGTCCGGGCCAGTTCGACGATCTCGTCGCCGCGGCCGGACAGGATGGTACGAGTGGCGTACAGGGTGAACCCCTTGATCTGCGCCAGTTCCAGTTTGGGCGGCATCGACAGTTCGTGCCGAGCCACTTGGACGTCCACCAGTGCGGGGCCGTCGTGCGCGAAGGCCGCCCGCAGGGCCCGTTCGAGTTCGGACGGCCGCTCCACCCGTTCCCCGTGCAGGCCGGCCGAGCGCGCCATTCCGGCGAAGTCGGGGTTGATCAGCTCCGTGCCGTAGTTCACGATGCCGGCGGCCTTCATTTCCAGCTCCACGAAGGACAGGGCCCCGTTGTTCAGGACGACCACCTTGACCGGGAGTTCCTGCTGCCGGAGCGTGAGCAGCTCGCCCAGCAGCATGGCCAGGCCGCCGTCGCCCGAGAGGGTCACCACCTGACGGCCCGGGTGGGACGCCTGTGCCCCGAGGGCCTGCGGCAGCGCGTTGGCCATCGTGCCGTGGTTGTACGAGCCGAGGATCCGCCGCTTGCCGTTCATCGTCAGGTAGCGGCTCGCCCATACGGTCGGACCGCCGACGTCGACGCAGAAGACCGCGTCCTGCGCCGCGATTTCGTCCATCTTCGCCACCACGAACTGCGGGTGCAGCGGACCGCGGTCGTGGCCCGGCGAAGCCAGCGCGTCAAGCCTGCGGCGCGCCCGTGCGTAGTGGGCGGTCATCGTATCCAGGTGGTCGGTGTCGGTCTTCGCCTTCAGCAGCGGTGACAGGGCCGCCACGGTGTCGCGGACGGTCCCGACCAGGGGCACGTCGACGGGGGTGCGGCGCCCGATGTTCTCGCCCCGTATGTCCACCTGGATCACCGGGACACCCTCGGGATAGAACTGGCGGTAGGGGAAATCGGTGCCCAGCATGAGCAGCGCGTCGCAGTGCTCCATGGCCCGGTAGCCCGAGCTGAAGCCCAGCAGGCCGGTCAGCCCGACCGTGTACGGGTTGTCGTACTCCAGGTACTCCTTGCCGCGCAGCGCGTGTACGACCGGTGCCTTGAGCTGCCCGGCGAGGGCTACCACCTGGTCGTGCGCGCCCTGGCAGCCCGCGCCGGCCAGAATCGTCACCCGGGAGGCGCCGTTGAGGATCTCGGCCGCCGCCACGAGCGCGCTGTCGGAGGGCCGGACCACCGACTCCGCGGCACGCACCACGTGCACCCGGTCGTCGTCCCCGGCCGGGTGGAGGAAGATCTCCCCGGGCACGACGACCACCGCGACCCCGCGGCGCTCGACGGCCGTGCGCATCGCGATCTCCAGTACGCGCGGCAACTGTTCGGGAACGCTGACCAGCTCGCTGTAGACACTGCACTCGGCGAACAGGTCCTGCGGGTGGGTCTCCTGGAAATAGCCGCCGCCGATTTCCGCGCGCGGGATGTGCGCGGCGATGGCCAGCACAGGGACCCGGCTCTTGTTCGCGTCGAACAGTCCGTTGATCAAGTGCAGGTTGCCGGGGCCGCAACTGGCAGCGCACACGGCAAGTTCCCCGGTCAGGCCGGCCTCGCCGGCCGCCGCGAACGCCGCCGCCTCTTCATGCCGTACGTGCTGCCAGGCGATGCCGCCGTCCCGCCGCAGGGCGTCCGTGAAACCGTTCAGCGAATCGCCCGGCAGTCCGTAGACCCGCCGGATTCCCGATTCCCTGAGAGCGGCGACCATGTGGTCCGCCACAGTCCGGTGCATGCTGTGCTCCTCACCCGATTGGCCGGACCCTGTTCGTCCGTCCGGCCTCCGCCGACCGACCCGCTCAGCTTGTCCCGACCCGTGCCGGAGCCTCTTCTGTCATTCGACTGCGAGCGGGCGCCCGGCCCGAGCACGGGCGTTTCGACTCCCACCCGGACGAGGTCGCCGACCTGGATGCTCCGGACTCCGCCGACAAGGTCCAGACCCGGCCCGGATACGGTCCGCGGCCGCCCCGCTACCGTCGGCCAGCCGTACCCCGTCGACCCGGCCGGCGGTCCCGGTGAGGGATTCCACCTCCACGTCGGGCAGCAGATCCACGCCGTGATCGGCGTGCAGCGCGGCGAACACCTCGGCCGCCTCGGGCCCGAGCACCTTCAGCAGCGGCAGCCCGGAGCGCTGGAGCAGGGTCACCTCGGCGCCGGCCGTCCGGGCCGCGGCGGCGGTCTCGAGGCCGATCCACCCGCCACCGATCACGACGATCCTGGCCCTGCCGTGAAGACGGACTTGAGCCGCTCGCTGTCCTCGACCCGGCGCAGGTACAGGACGTTGTCCAGGTCGGCGCCGGGGACGGTCAGACGGCGCGGGGACGAGCCGGTGGCCAGGAGCAGCTTGGCGTAAGGGATCCCACGGCCGTCCGCCAGTTCCACCGTCCGCGCCCGCGGGTCGAGCGCCCGGGCGCGCGTGCCCAGCAGCAGTTCGACGTCGTGTTCCCGGTACCAGTCGTCGGGGTGCACGAAGATCGCATCACGTTCTTCCGCGCCGAGCATGTAGCCCTTCGAGAGCGGCGGCCGTTCGTACGGCTTCTCGCGCTCGTCGCCGATGATGACGAGCGGGCCGCTGTGGCCGTGCTGCCGCAGCGCTTCGGCCGCCTTGCCGGCGGCCAGACCGCCACGGACGATCACGAAGGTGTTCACAGAAGTCCTCATCCCGGGTCTCGCAGGCGGCATGTCCTGTCGGGCAGATCACCCGACCGACCGGGCAGCCGCTCCTGCCGGGACAACCCCGGAACCGCCGACGGGGATACGGCCGCTGCACCGGTGCGGAGTACCCGTCACACCGGTCCGGAGTACCCGGTCGTACCGCCCGCCGGACCAGTGGCCGGGCCGACGTGCCTCAGTCGTCCAGCGACGCCACGTAAGGAGCCAGCTTGGCCGGATTCATGACCCACAGAATGCGTTCGATGCCTCGCGGCGACACGTCGAGGGACAGCAGCGCGACCGGCTCGCCCTCGACCGATACGAGGACGGCCGGCCCGCCGTTGGCCTCGACCCAGCGGGTCCGCGTGGGCGGCCAGAAGCGCGGGGCGAAGGCGGCGAGGTACTTGGAGACGTGCGACAGTCCGACGACCGGGATCCTGGACGCGCCGCGCACCCCGTCGCCGTCCGTCCAGCTGACCACGTCCTCGGTGAGGACGTCCTCGAGCACCGCCAGATCGCCGGACTGCGCCGCGGCGAGGAACACCTCCATCAGGCGCCGGTGAGCCGTGGCGCTGACCGGCTCCCTGCGCTCCACCGCCAGGTGCTTCCTGGCGCGGCTGACCAACTGGCGCGTGTTGGCCTCGCTCGTCTCCAGGATCTCCGCGATCCGCTGGTACGGGTAGTCGAAGGCCTCCCGCAGCACGTAGGCCGCGCGTTCCACCGGGTTCAGCTTCTCCAGGAGGAAGAGCACGGCCAGGTCGAGGACCTCCGCGCGCTCCGCGCCGAGTTGCGGATCCGCGCTGGTGTCGACCGGCTCGGGAAGCCAGGGCCCGACGTACGACTCGCGCCGCACCCTGGCGGACTGGGCGAAGTTGATCGCCAGACGCGTGGTCACGGTGGCCAGGAAGGCCGCCGGATCGTTGACGACGGCGCGGTCGGTCCGCTGCCACCGCAGCCACGCGTCCTGGACGATGTCCTCGGCTTCCGCGGCGCTGCCGAGCACGCGGTAGGCGATGCCGAAGAGCCGGGGACGTACCGCGATGAAATCCCTCGTCGCCCGGTCGAGGGAGCCCGCGTCGTCCTCGGCGTGCATGGTGTCCTCCAGATCCGGAGCGCTCATGCTACAAGCCGCCGCGTCGGGGCCCCCGCCGCCATGCCCGGCCCTCACGAGCGGGAACGGGCACAGCGGGGGTCACCCGGGCGCCGGGAAACCGAAGGGCGCTTACTCCACGAAGGAGGAGTCGTGCTTCTCGAGAAAGGCGGCGCGTTCCTCGAGCCGGATCGATACGCTCTCCCATATGACGGACCAGCCCGTGGTCGAACTCTCCGAGGCCGAGTACCGACGGGTGTGGGACCGCTTCTACGCGGAATTCGGCTTTCGTCCCAGTATGAACTCGGCGATGTGGCCGGCGATCAAGGAACCGGACGCCTCGGTCACCTGGAGCCTGGGGGCGTTGGACGACGACCCGGACTACGAACTGCTCGACAGACTGGTCGAAGTGGTCGAGCAAGGGCTGAGGGCGGTCTGCGTTCCTCCGCAGGGCGGTTTGTTCGCGCTCGACTGGCACCATGCCTCGTACCGATTCTCTCCGCACCTGGTCGGAGGCCCCGAGCAGGCACAATGGCCGCTGAGCCCGTACCCCGACGGCGATTACTACATCTATCTTTCCGAGGATTTCCGCACCGGTAGCTTCGGGCATCCTTGGGAGTTCTCCCTGTGTCTCTTCGGGCAGGAATTCCTCAGCCTTGTGGAAGCGTCGGTCGACGAAATTCTTGGCACGCCGATACGCAGATCCGGTCGGCCTGTCCCCCGTACGTAGCGCTACGAGCCCTCGCCGGCCTCGGCGGAGGCGCGCTTCCCCGTCCGTAGGAAGAGGGCGGCCAGGACCGCGCCGGCGAGCACGAGGGCCGCGTTGACCAGGACGGCGGTGCTGATGCCGTCGAGAATCACGTGCTGGTCGGTCGATGTGCCGACGTGCGCGGTGACGACGGCGCTCATGATCGGCGTGCCCATGGTGATGCCGACCTGCTGGCTCATGGTGGCGATGCCGGTGGCCATGCCCTGCTCGGTGTCGGGCAGGCCGGAGGTGGCGGTCACCATGAAGCCGACGATCACCAGCATGTTGCCGACGCCGCCGACGAAGGTGGCGGTCAGCAGCAGCCACATCCAGCTCCGGCTGTCGCCGAGGCCGACCAGCGCCGCCGTGGCCGCAGCCTGAACCAGCCCGCCGGCCACCAGGGTGGGTGTGGCGCCGATCCGCCCGATCACCCGGGACGCGGCGACACCGCCGGCGACGGTGCCAAGGCCCAGGACGCCGAAGGACAGGCCGGCGGCGAGCGCGGAGAAACCCAGCACCTTCTGGAGGTAGAGGGTCATCAGGAAGACCAGGGAAGTCTCGGTGACAAAGGCCAGCAGCCCGGCCAGGTTGCCGAAGACGACCGTGCGGCGGCGCAGGATCCGTACCGGCACGAGCGGTTGCGGCGAGCCCTTCTCCACGACGTAGAACGCCACCAGCAGCACCGCTCCCACGATCAGACCGATCAGCGCCCAGGAGTCACCGAAGCCGTGCTCGCCCGCCCTGGTCAGACCGTAGACGAGGGACAGCAGGCCGATGGTCACGGTCAGAGCGCCCGGTACGTCGAGCCGGGCGCGGTGGTCGCCGCGGCTCTCGGCGATCACCGTGGGGGCGACGATCAATACGGCCAGCGCCACCGGCACGTTGATGAAGAACGACCAGCGCCAGCCGATCAGTTCGGTCAGTACTCCGCCGAGCACGGCGCCGGTGGTGAAGCCGGCGGACATCAGCGCGCCGTTCAGCCCGAGCGCCTTTTCCCGCAGCGGCCCCTCGGGGAAGGACGACGTCAGCAGCGACAGGCCGGCGGGGGTCACGGCGGCCGTGGCCAGGCCCTGCGCGACCCGGGCGGCGATCAGCATCTCGGGGTTGACCGCCAGCCCGCCGACCAGTGAGGCCGCGCCCAGGACGGCCAGCCCGGCCAGGAACAGCCGCCGCCGGCCGACGATGTCGGCGATCCGGCCGAACAGCAGGGTGCACCCGGCGGCGGCGAGCGCGAACGCGGTGCCGATCCACTGGAGGTTGCCCAACGAGAAGCCGAGCCCCTTGCCGATGACCGGGAGCGCGACGTTCAGGATCGAGAAGTCCACGGCAAGCATGAACTGCGAGACGAGCAGCACCGCGAGGACCAGCCCGAGGCGCCGGGTGAGTCGCTCCGGTGGGGCCGGCGGCCTTGCCGCTGACACGTCGTTCACTGTCGACATCGTCTGAACTCCCTCTCGCCTTCGGCCATCACGCTGAGCGAGAGTCTGCGAAGGCCCGGGAAACGCAGCCAGTCCCTTTTGTTACGTACGCATCGCGTGCGTAGGACCGCCGTTCCTACCACGGGCAGGGGGAGGATCGGCTCCCGCGCGCCCGGTTGCCCGGCGCGATACTGATCGGTATGGACGCACCCATGGGACTCGGTGAATTCCTGCGCACCCGCCGGGCGCGGCTGCGGCCCGAGGACGTCGGACTGGTGTCGTACGGGGCACGGCGCCGCGTTCCGGGGCTGCGCCGCGAGGAGCTCGCGCGGCTGGCCGGGGTGAGCGCGGCGTACTACACCCGGCTGGAGCAGGGGCAGAGCAACAACGCCTCGGCGGCGGTACTGGACGCGCTGGCGCACGCCCTGCAACTGAGCGACGACGAGCATGCCCACCTGCGAAACCTCGCGCGGCCCTCCCGTACCGGGCGGCGCCCGCCGGAACGCCCGGCCTGCGCCAGGCCCGGTACCAGGCAGCTGATCGGCGCGATGGGCACGGTCCCCGCGATCGTCCTCGACCGGCGCAGCGACATCCTCGCCTGGAACCCCGCGGGCCACGCCCTGATCGCCGGCCACCTCGACTTCGCGGCTCCGGACAGCCACTGCGACCGTCCCAACCTGCAACGCCTGCTGTTCCTCGACCCGCACACGCGCGAGCTCTACCCGCGCTGGGAGGAGGAGGCCAAGCGCGCGGTGTCCTCCCTGCGGCTCATGGCCGGGCGCTACTCCGACGACCGGCGGTTCGCCGAGCTCATCGGTGAACTGCTCTTGAAGAGCCCCGAGTTCGCCACGCTCTGGCAGCGCCACCCGGTGCACAACTGCGTCTGCGGCACCAAGTCCTTCCACCACCCCCTGGTCGGCCCGCTCGACCTGTCCTTCGAATCCCTGCACATGCCCGACGACTCCGGCCAGTGGATTCTCATGTACAGCGCCGAAGCCGGCTCCCCCTCGGACTCGGCCCTCCGCCTGCTCCTCGACTTCCTCGCACCCCCGAGCGCGGACCCGGTTCCGGCACACGCCACCGAGCCGTTGCGATGACTCCGCGTCGCGGCCGCGGCCTACGGGCACGGGTTTGAGCGTTCGCCGGAACAAAGCCACGCCGCACGGCACAGCGCCGCAGCTCAGCACCCGCCAGAAGTCATGGGCAAGATGAGCACATGGTCAACGACGAGGACGCGGGCTTCACCCTTCCGCGGGGAGCGTCGGGCTTCTTCCGCCCGGAGGACGGGCCGCTGCCCGAGACCGATCTTCGAACCCTGCGCTCCGCGCTGTACGCAGCCGCCCGTGCCGCCGGAGGCAAGGTGGGTGAGTGCGAGAAACAGCGCTACCCTCGCACATTCCATACCGCGACGGTCATCGATGACACGGGCGAGCACATCATCCTTTGTCACGCCTATCACCCCTGGATCGCATTCGCCCAGGAGCGCCGGGACTGGTACACCGAAGAGTTCCTCGCACCACCACAGTGGGCCGGCGCATTCGCCCACCTGGGGTTCCTCGTGCTCAGCCGGGCGCAGCTCACCACGCCTCTCTCGGACCTCGACACCTCGGTCCTGACCCCAAGCGAGTGGCGCGAAGTTCGTCGCCACGGCATCACCACGCTGGGCGGAGTGCTCTTCAACGCCTGGGACTGATGAGCGACGGCCGGGTCGGGCGTGGCTACGTTCACGGGGTCCCTCCTCGTCGAGGGGCGTTGAGTCCTGAATGGGTGATCCCGACTCGACCTCCGTCGTCCTGTGGACCCGCCTGGCCTTGAAGCCACTGGACCCGATCACAAGGTCACCAACGACTACAAGGGCGGCATCGCGACGGCATCGCAGCGCACCCGGGCCGGCTTTACGTACCAGGCGTGGTGGGAGAGCATGCCGACCAGGCTCGCCAAGCCGACGGGTTCGTCGATGAAGGTCTGCTGGCGGTTCCCCGTGGGCGACCTGCGCCAGATCGACATGCTGGACAGCCGCCAGTACCGCACCGCGGACAACGACCCGGTGATCTCGCGCCTCGGCAACGAGCAGGAGGCCTGGCTGATCGACGGGATCAACCAGTACGGCGCGCGCTGGAACGTCATCGCCCAGGGCCAGCAGCTCGGCGACATCCCCCGCCTCCAGCCCCACCCGGAACCGCATCTACGGCGCGTACTACGAGCCCGGGTTCCAGCCGGTGATCCTGACCGGCGACATGAACTGGACCATCGTCCTGGACGCCCTGCTCGAGGTGCCGAACGCCGGCAGCCCGATCGTGGGCACGGAGTTCATCGCCACGTCGATCACGTCGACCGGTGACGACCCCGGCAGCGCGGCCACGAAGAACAACTGGCTGAAGAACCCGTGGGTGAAGTACGTCGACGGCCTGCGCGGCTACATCAAGTCGGAGTTCACCCCGACCGGCATGACCGCGGTCCAGCACGACGTCCAGTACGTCAGCCGCCCCGGCGCCCCGGGCTTCGACGCCCAGAAGTTCTTCATCGAGCACGGACGCGCAGGCGTCCAGCTGATCTGATCCGGGCACCTGAGCGCGGACGTCTCCGGGGCGACTCCCAGAACGGGGAGCCGCCCCGGCTGCTCACGCGGAGCCTCATCCGCTGCCGCCGCCGCAGCGACCGGGGTGACCGCATATTGGTTTGCCGCAGGCCGGGGCGGACGGATAGGAAGCTCGCATGCTACGAGGCGGCAAGGTCGGGCTCAGGGCCCGGCACGAGGACGACATCCCGATCCTGCGGGCCGAGCTGTACGACGACGTGGTCAACTCCTCGCGGGCCGAGAGCGGGCCGTGGCGGCCGATCGCGCCCGGCGCGAAGGATCCGCGGCTCGTGGCGGACGACACGGAACAGGGGCACGTCCGGTTCTCCGTGGTGGAGTTGGAGGGCGGCACGCTGGTGGGCACCGCGACGCTGTGGGGCATCGACACCCACCACCGGTCCGCACACGTCGGGCTGGGGCTGCGGCCGTCCTTCCGTGGCAAGGGCTACGGCACCGACGTGGTCGCGGTGCTGTGTCACTACGGCTTCGTCGTGCGCGGCCTGCACCGGCTGCAGATCGAGACGCTCGCGGACAACGCCGCGATGCTGCGCTCCGCCGAGCGCAACGGCTTCGTCCGCGAGGGCGTGCTGCGCTCCTCGGCCTGGGTGATGGGCGAGTTCCTGGACGAGGTGCTGCTCGGGCTCCTCGTCCGGGACTGGAAGCCGGACTCGAAGCTCCAGGTCGCCGCCTCACCCGACCGCGAGGAAGGGCAGGAGAAGGTCGAGCAGGGCGGCCGGGCGGTGCAGCGGGATGATGTGGCCGGTATCGGCGAGCAGGTGTGAGGTCAGGTCGTCGGTGACCGGAGCGAGCTGCCGGGCCAGCGCGTCCCCGACGGGGTGGGCGCCGATCGCCAGGGTGGGGACGGTCAGCCGGGAGCGGGCGGTGGCGGCGGCGATCTGTGCGGCGCCGGTGGGCAGCGCGCGGTAGTAGGAGAAGGCGCAGCGCAGGGACTCGCGGCCGGTGTACGCGGCGACAAAGGCGTCGCGGATCTCGGGTGCGACGCCTTCACCGAGCGTGCCCTGGGCCAGGAACCAGCCGACGTACTCCGCCTCGTGGCCGAGCAGTACGGACTCGGCGAGTCCGTACCCGGCGTCCGCCCCGGGCACGGGCGGTGCCGCGGGGGCGGCGTGGAAGCCGAACCACCAGGGCGGGCCGGCCGACAGGAACGACTCCGCGCCGGCGAGCCGGCCCAGCAGCGACTCCATGAGCACCAGGCGGCGTACGAGGGCGGGGCGTTGCAGTCCGAGCAGGAAGGCGGGCGGTGTGCCCGCGTCGATGGCGACCACATCGGCGGAGGTTTCGCCGAGCTCGGCGAGCAGCGCCTCGGCGTCGGCGGCGAGGGTGCCGGCGCCGTATCCGTCCGCGGCCCGCTGGCTCGCGCCGAAGCCGCGCAGGTCCGGGGCGATCACCCGGTGCGCGGGCGCCAGCGCGCCGATCACGTGCGTCCATACCTGCCAGGTGTGGGGGAAGCCGTGCAGCAGCAGGACGGCGGGGCCGTCGCCGGCGAGGGCGACGTTCAGCTCGACGCCGTTCGCGGTGACGCGGCGGGTCTCGATGCCGGCGGACGGCGGGACGGCGGCAGGCGGGAAGGCCGTGCTCATGGCAACTCCGGTGCAGGCATAAGTGGTGGGAGTGGTCACCTTTGGTGACAACCTCACGTTAGGCGACTACGCTGACTCGCCCAAGAACGCACCGACACGTCAGGTGGTGAGCGCGAGGTGACCATCCCACCGCCCGGACACGGGGCCTCGGGCCGCGCGAACGGCCCCCGGGCGCAGGGCCGCACAGCGGAGGGACCCGGCGGGGACGGTCGGCGGGAGGGGCCGGTGTCCGGTGCCCGCGGTGACCTGTTCGACCCGCTGTGCCCGACGCGGCGGCTCCTGGACCGCATCGGCACGAAGTGGATGTCCATGGCGGTGAAGGTGCTGGCGGAGGCCGCGCCGGACGAGGTGCGGTTCGCGGAACTCCAGCGCCGGATGCCGGGGGTGTCGCACAAGATGCTCTCGGCGACGTTGCAGAACCTGGTACGGGACGGACTTGCCGTGCGCCGCGTCGAGCCGACGGTGCCGCCGCGCGTGCACTACCGGCTCACGCCGCTGGGCCTGTCGCTGGACGGGCCGCTCGCCGCGGTGCGCGCCTGGGCCGAGGAGCACATGGCCGAGATCGACCGGGCCAACCGCCGCGCCGACGCCGCGACCGACGCTTCGGCCGCGCCCCTGCCGCCCTCGCCCTGACCGTCGGCTCGATCAGAACGGAACGCTAGGTGGCCTTTTGGGAGGTCGCCGCGTCGGGCTGCAGGTCGTCGAGCGTGAGCCGGTGTGCCGGGGGATCCGGCAGGACGACCTCGTGGCTGACGTGCAGGTCGGCCTCGACGTGGAGCAGTTCGCCGGGCTCCATCCGGCGCCAGTGGGGATTGTCGTCCATGCGCTCGCTGGCGACGACGACAGCGGGGTGGTCGGCGAGGTGCGCCGAGTGGACGCGCATACGGCCGTGGCTTCCGCTGTGGTCGAGATGCCGGCCGCCGTGCTGGCCGCCGGCCGGGCGCTCGAGGACGTACAGGTCGTGGGTGTCCGGGTAGCGCAGCGCCCACAGTTCCCGCGGGGTGATGAGGATCAGGTTCAGGGCGTAGACGGGAAGGTTCGCGGCGATCCACCCGGCGGCCTGCCGGATGCCCGCGGTGACGTCACCGCCGTGCCGCCGGGTCTCCCGGGTGATCAGGGCGAAGAGCCGCTCGGAATCGGTGTCGCCCCGGACCAGGGACCGGTCCTCGCCCAGGTGGTCGTCGAGTTCGCCGAGGCCCTCGATCACCCCGTTGTGGGCGAAGAGCCGCCCGTCCTGTTCGAAGGGATGGGTGTTGCGCATGTCCAGGCTGCCGGTCGAGGCGAAGCGCACATGGGCGACGAAGGTCGTCGACTCCACCTCCCGGGCCTCCTCGGCGAACGCACGGTCGCGGTAGGCGGCCAGCGGTGCCTTGTCGACGTGCGGGACGCCGTCCGCCGCGAAATACCCCAGGCCGGTCCCGTCGGGATCGCGGTGGCTTTGCCGGCTGAGGCTGTCCGGGGCGTCCAGCAGCCAGAAGGTCGCGTGGGTGCGCAGCGGCGCGCTACTGAGGCCGAACAGGCGACACATGGTCCTCTGCCTTCACTTGGAGGCTCCCTGGTAGCCGTGGAGCGCCGAGTTGATCTGCGCCTGCATGTACGTGAGTGCCTGGGCCACGGACAGATTGCCCTTGAGTGCCGCGAACGCGTTCTCCTGAACGGCCGACGTGACACCCGGGTAGAACGGTGTGGCCGGGCGGGTCCTGGCGGTGGCAAGGCTCTCCCCGAGGGTGCGCAGGTAACCCAGAGCGGGATCGGCCAGCAGCTTCGGGTCGGTGTAGAGGGATTTCAGCACCGGGGCGTATGCCCCCTTGACGAGCAACTCACGCTGGATCTGCGGGCTTTCGTAGAACTTCATGAAATCCAGGGCGGTCGCCTTGTGCTTGGAGTAGACGCTCAGTCCGAGACTGTGTCCGCCGAGTGTGCTCACGCCGGGGCCCGATGGGCCGGGCTCGCGGGTGACGGCGAATTTCCCCTTCACCCGCGAGGTGGGGTCATTGGCCGCGAGGTTGTAGACGTACGACCAGTTGCGAAGGAAGAGGAGCTGTCCCGCCTCGAATGCCTTCCGTCCTTGTTCTTCCTGGAAGGTGAGGGCCTCTTTCGGGATGTCCCCGGTGCGGAAACCGTCGACGAGGAAGGACAGCCCTTTCGCGGCGTGGGGCGTGTCCACGTCGGCCCTGCTCCCGTCCGGGGTGAGGATCGTGCCGCCGGCGGAGTAGATCGCTTCGGAGACGTTCACGGTCAGCCCTTCGTACGGCGCGAACTGACCCGCGTAGCAGCCGATGTGATGCGCCCGCGCGATACGGCAGTCCGCGGTCAACTCCGCCCACGTGGTCGGCGGTTTCGGCACCAGGTCCGTCCGGTAGTAGAGCATGCCGCCGTCCGTGGTGCCGGGAGCCGCGTAGAGGGTTCCCCGGTAGGAGGCGGCCTCCACGGACGCGGGCAGCAGGGGCCCGGTGTCGACGGCGAAGGCGCCGGTGAGCGGTTCGAGCCACCGCTGCGCCGCGAACTCCGGGGTCCAGATCACATCGACGCCGACCACGTCGTAGCCGGGGTCCTTGGCCCGGAAGTGCTGGACGAGGTCGTCGTGCTGTTCGTCGGCGTTGTCCGACTGCTCCTTGAGCGTGACCTTCTCGTCCGGGTGCAGGGAATTCCACTGCGCGATGATGGTTTTCAGGACGCCGGTGTTGTCCTTGCCCTGGACATACGTGATCGGCCCCCGGTCGCCGGTGTCCGGCCCGGCGCCGTTTCCGTTCACGGAACGCCCGCACGAGACGAGCAGGCCGCTGACAGCGATGATTCCGGCGAGCCACCACAGACGCCGCACACACATCGTCATACCGTCTCCGAAATCAGCCGGGGCGAGCCCGCTCGCTGCTCGAAATCATTGTGATTTCTCTTTCCGCAGCAGTATGCAGGTGCCGCTCGGCGCGCCCGTATTTCCTCGCCTGCTCGGTGGTGTCGGCGTCAGTCGGATGGGACTCGCCGCACGGGTGGTCCCCGCCGGCGGCTCCGGCACCGGGCGGTGGCCGGAGCTCCGCCGCTCGTGTACGTTAACGATAACGTAGATGATCGGCCGCGATCCGCGGGCATCGGTGCGTTAACGTCAACTCACAGGACGGGTGACATGACCGCAGGACCGCTGACGAAGACCCGGGCGCCGGGGTACGACCCGACGCCGTGCTACCCGCTCGCCGACGGCACGGTCGAGGCCGGTTGGGAGGCCGCCGCTCTCACGCTGCCGGCGGGCACGCGGGTGCTCGCCGTCGACGGGCCGGCCGTACTCGACTGGGCGGCGGTCGCCGGCCGGCTGCACGACGTGCTGAGTGCTCTGCGGCCGCGCGTGGAGATCGTGGACGTGCGTGCGGCCGCCCGGGACTGGGAGACGGTGTGCCGGCTGACCGAGTCGGAGGAGTTGCGGGACGATCCCGACTTCGCACGACTGGCCGGCGGCGCTCTCGCGGACCTGATGGATCCGGACGCTCTGGCCGCCGCGGCCGCCGCGGCCGCCGGGGCCGCCGGGGCCGCCGGGGACGCCGGGGACGGCCTGCGGGTCCTGATCGGGCCCGGCGCCGCCCTGGCCGGGCCGGACGTGCTGTGGTGGGCGGATCTGCCGAAGCGGTACGCCGAAGCGTCGGTCGCGCACGGCACCGGCCGCAACCTCGCGGCCCCGCCCGGGCGACAGCCCACGCTGCGCCGGCTGTTCTACATCGACTGGCCGCTGCTCGACCGGCACCGCGACGCCATGGCCGAGCGCATCGACCGCTGGCTGGACGTCACCGACCCCGCCGCGCCCACGTCGGTCGACGGGGCGGCGCTGCGGGCGACGTGTCGCATGCTCGCCGGCCGTCCCTTCCGTACCCGGCCGACCTTCAACTCCACGCCCTGGGGCGGACACTGGGGACAGGAGGTGCTCGGTCACAACCCCGAGGCCCCGAACACCGCGCTCGGCTACGAGCTGATCGCCCCGGAGAGCGGCGTCCTGCTCGGCGACGGCCCGGGTCGCAGCGTCGAGGTGCCCTTCCAGCTCGTCGTCGCCCTGGCCCCGCGCGAGCTGCTCGGGCCGGTCGTGCACGAGATGTTCGGCACGTCCTTCCCGGTGCGCTTCGACTACCTGGACACGGTCGGCGGCGGCAACCTGTCCGTGCACTGCCACCCGCAGCCGGACGAGATGCGCACCGTGTTCGGCTGGCCCTACACCCAGCACGAGAGCTACTACCTCATGCGGGCGGGCACCGGAAGCAAGGTGTTCCTCGGCCTGCGCGAGGGCATCGGGATCGACGACTTCCGGCGCCAAGCACACGCCGCTGACGGGCACGGCACCCCGTTCGACATCGAGAATTACGTGCAGGCCTTCCCCGCCGAGGCCGGGCAACTCTACCTCGTGCCGGCGGGGACCCCGCACGGCAGCGGCGAGGGCAACGTGGTACTGGAGGTCAGCGCCACCCCGTACCTGTACTCGCTGCGGTTCTACGACTGGCTGCGGCGGGACGCGGCGGGCCGGCAGCGCGCCGTCCACGTCGAGCATGCCTTCCGCAACCTCGATCCGGCACGGTCGGGAGACGCGGTCGCCCGCGATCTGGTCCAGCACCCCCGGGCGCTGGGCGGGGGCGACGGCTGGCGGGAGGAACTGATCGGCGCGCTGCCCGAGATGTTCTTCCAGGTACGCCGGATCGCCGTCGAACCGGACGCCCTCGCCGAGCAGCACACCGACGGCCGCTTCCACGTCCTGACCCTCGTCGACGGGCAGGAGGCGTTGATCACCACGGCGGGCGGGGACACGCACGTCCTGCACTACGCCGAAACCCTCGCCGTCCCGGCGGCCGTCACCGCGTACCGTGTCCACAACCAGGGGCCGGAACCGCTCCGGCTGGTGAAGGCACAGGTGGCATGAGCGCACAGCAGGGACCCGAACAGGCCGTCACCATGCGGGACGTGGCCGAGCGGCTCGGCGTGAGCACCATGACGGTCTCCCGTGCCCTGCGCGGCCGGCCGGGGATCGGCGAGGAGACCCGCCAGCGAGTGCTGGCCGAGGTCGCCGCCCTTGGCTACCGCCCCAACAAGCAGGCGCGCAGCCTGCGTTCGGGCGGCCCGAGCGAGCTGGTCGGCCTGGTCGTCACCAACCTGGCCAACCCCTTCTACGCCCGGCTCGCCATCGGCCTGGAGGAGGTCTGCCTGCGGCAGGGCGCGCGCGTTGTACTCGGCAGCACCGGCGGGGACCAGGCCGTCGAACGCGAGGTCGTCGCCGATCTGCTGGAGCGCGGCGTCGACGGCCTGGTGGTCGTCCCTTCCGGACACGACCACAGCCACCTGGGCGGCGAGCAACTGCGCGACACACCCGTGGTGCTCGCGGCCGGCCCGCCGATGGGCATCGAGGCCGACTGCGTCCTCGTGGACGACTTCGGCGGCACCCGCGCGGCCTGCCGGCAGCTCATCGCCCGCGGCCACCGGCGCATCGGCTTCCTCGGCCTGCCGCCGTCGCTGTGGACGGGATCCGAACGCTTCCGCGGCTACGCCGTCGCGCTGGAGGAGGCCGGCATCGCGCTGGACGAACGGTACGTCAGCCGGCACCGCGGCGACAGCGCGCTGGCCGAGGAGACGGCACGCGCCATGCTCGTCCTGCCGGATCCGCCGACCGCGCTGCTGACCGCCAACAACCGCAATACGGTGGGGGCGCTGCGCGCGGTGCGGGCCGGTGGATACCCGGTGGCCCTCGCGGGCTTCGACGACATCGAACTCGCCGACATGCTGGACGTTCCGCTCACCGTGGTCTCCTACGACCCGGCCGAGGTCGGCCGGGCCGCCGCGGCACTGCTGTACGAGCGGCGCGAGGCCGCTGCTGCCGCCCAGCCGCGGCGGGTGATCGTCGCGACCACTCTTGTCGATCATCCGCGGCCGCGGCAGGTGCGCGATGACTCTTCTTTCTGACCTGGTCCCCGTCCTCGAAGTGGGCGGCTCCCACGTCACCGCGGCGGCCATCGATCTCGGGGCGGCCCGGATCCTGGCGGGCACACGGCGCCGTCTGCCGTTGCGGCCCGACACCGACGCCGAGACCTTCCTCACCGCTCTCGCCGAGGCAGCCGGCGGCCTTCCCCCGGAAATCCGCGATGCGACGTGGGGTATCGCCGTGCCGGGGCCGTTCGACTATGCGACCGGGGTCGCACGCTACCGCGGCGTCGGCAAGTTCTCGGCCCTCGACGGCCTCGCCGTCGGGGAAGCCCTCGCAGAACGTCTGCGCCTGCGTCCGGACCGGCTGCGGTTCCTCAGCGACGCCGTCGCCTTCGCGCTCGGCGCCCGCCGCACCGATGACCCACAGCCCGGGCGGATGGTCGCCGTCACACTGGGAACGGGTGTCGGTTCCGCCTTCCTGGACGAGGGCGCCGCGGTGACGCAAGGCCCGCGGGTGCCCCCCGAGGGGAGGCTGGACCTGCTCACGGTCGACGGCGGCCCGCTGGAGGACACCGTCTCCACCCGGGCCATGGCCGGCCGTTACGCCCGCCGCACCGGACGAACCGTCGACGGGGTACGCGGTCTTGCCGAACTCGCCGGGCAGGGCGACGCGACAGCCCGTGCGGTGGTCGAGTCGGCCCTGCACACGCTCGGTGCCGCGCTCGCGCCGTGGCTGGCCGCCTTCCGCGCCGACGCGCTGGCCGTAGGCGGCTCCATGACTGCCGCCTGGCCGCTGCTCGGCCCTCCGTTCCTCACCGCCCTCGCCGAGCACTCACCCGTCCTGGCCCGGCTGCCGGTCCGCGTCCACCACGACGGCGAGACCCCGGCGCTCCTGGGCGCGGCCCTGTACGCCGCACAGGCGCGCCCTCGAATACACCCGGCCGGGTAGTACTCCGGTGCGGTCTCGCGTTCCATGCGCTTACGACTTGGTGCGCGATTGAGGTTTGGGCGTGCGGGAGCCCGGCGCGCAGGTGGACCGGGGTGACGAGCAGGCGGTCGGTGGGGACCAGGTCGTGCTTCGGGCCGGCACCGGCCTCCCGCTGCCGCTCGGCGCCACGCCGCTCGTGAAGCTCCGACCCGCACCGGGCGAGCCACAGATCGGCAAACGCATCCGGACCAGCACCGGCCCGGGCATCAGGGCCTCAGCAGTCCGCCCACCCACCAGTCGTGCGGCTTGCCGTCGTTGGCGATGCCGCGATTGCGCAGTGTCCCTTCGACGGTGAAGCCGAGTTTCTCGGCGACGGCACGCGAGCCGGTGTTCCCGGCCATGGCCCACCACTCGATGCGGTGGACGTCGAGGGTAGCCCAGCCCCAGTCGCACAGGGCCCGAGCGGCCTCCACCGAGTACCCGCGTCCGCGCTGTTCCTTGACGGCCCAGTAACCGAGTTCCCAGACGCCGCGGCTGACGAGGGTCAGGCAGTACGAGCCGACCAGGGCGCCGGTGTCCTTGCGGAACGCGCCGAGGGTGTAGTCCCTGTCCTCGGCCCACTGAGCGGGCAGCTTCTCGCCGACGAGCTTCTCCGCGTCCGCACGCCGGTACGGCACCGGCACGGGTGTATAGAACTGGATGTCCTCGTCCTGGCAGGCTTCGTACACCGCATCCACGTCGGCAGGTGTGAGGGCCCGCAGCACCAGACGGTCGGTCTCAAGAGTCACCGGATCCATCGCGGCAGTATGACCACCCTCGGCAAGCGGCGACCATCGAATATCCCGACCGCCGCCCGTCGCAACACTCCGGTCAACGGTCATCGCAACACCCCGGATCAGCTGACCCCGAGAGGGAGCCGCACCCACCATCAATCGCGGACCGAGCCGTTGGCTGTGGGTGGGAAGTACCAACTCGGACGCCATGTCTGGTGGTTGCGATCCTCGGTCGGCAGGGGTCAGCCCCTGGCGGTCGAGCGGGACAGGCGGATCGCCGAGACGAGGAAGAAGATCCCGCCTAGCGTCGCGTAGCCGGCGAGGGCGGTCAGCGATGGGTTGTCCTGCGAAGCGCTTCGGACGAAGGACGCGCCGGCCAGCACCGAGATGCCGCCGCTGACGATCATGGCCCACTGGCCGCCGAGCGGCCGGCGCGCGACGCCCACGAGGAGCTGGACCAGGCCGGAGACGATCGCCCAGGCGCCCCAGACGCGCAGCACGTCGGCGGTGCCCGAGGCGCCGGCGATCGCGACGCCGACGGCGGCCAGCGTACTGATGGCCATGTTGGCGTACAGGCCCTTGACCGGCCCCGTGGCACGCGCCGACCTGGCGTCGACGACGGCCGCGACCACGTCGAAGGCCGGATAGACGAACAGCAGCAGCTTGGCCCCGGTGGTGAGGTCGGAGCCGGACACCAGCAGGAGCGCCGCCCACGCGGCGGCGAAGACGAAGCGGACGACGTACAGCCGGCGCAGGGCGGGCATGGTGCCGACGTGCTGGGCGGAGGCGGCGGATGCCATGGGGTTCTCCAGTGAATGCGGGAGGTGTACGGGGATGGGTACGGGACGGGTCGGCCGCCCGGGCCGGGGCAGGCGGGCTCCCCCGGCCCGGGCGGCGGGTGTGTCAGCGGGTGCCCTGGTCCGCCTGCTCGACCAGGTTCGCGACCGCGGCGGGGTGGCTGACCATGACCGCGTGCGAGGAGTTGACCTCGACGGTGTGCGCTCCGGCGCGCTGGGCCATCCAGCGCTCGAGGTCCGGGCTCAGCGCGTGGTCCTGCTTGGCGACCAGGTACCACGAGGGGATGGACCGCCAGGCGGCCGCGGTGGCGGGCTCGGTGGTCGTCTCGGAGTTGGCCGGTTCCTGCGCGTCGGCCATGTCGGCCGCCTGGACCGGGTTGACGTCGGCGGCGAAGGTCTCCCGGAACTGGGCCGGGTCGATGTAGAGGTCGGTGCCGGGGGTTCCGTCCGGCTGCGTGACGGCCACCTGCTGCAGCGGCAGGGGCGGCACCGGGTGGGCGACGGGGCGGGCGGTCAGGTCACCGATCGTCTCGCCGGTGTCCGGCACCAGCGCCGCGACGTACACCAGCGCCTTGACGTTCGGGTCGCCCGCGGCGGCCTCGCTGATGACGCCACCGCCGTAGGAGTGGCCGACCAGGATGATCGGCCCCTTGATGCTGTCGATGAATTGGCGGACGTAGGCCGAGTCGCTGGTCAGGCCGCGCAGCGGGTTGCTCGCGGCCCGGACGGGATAGCCGTCGCCGCGCAGCCGGTCCATCGCCCCGTACCACCCGGCGGAGTCGGCGAACGCGCCGTGCACGAACACGACGGTCGGTTTCGGGCCGGTGGCCGAGTCGTGGTGCGCGGCGGCGTCGGCGACGGGCACGCAGAACGCCGCGGCCGCGGCGAGGGACACACCGACGAACGCGGAGCGCCGGAGCGCGGGACGGACGGCAGGAAGGATCACGGGAACCTCATCTCGAAGTAGAGAGAACGATCGCTCTCGTCGAGCAGCCTGGCACACTCGCGCCGCCAAAACAAGAGAGAACGTTCTGCATCGTAGATAGAGAGACCGTTCTACCTGCTACGATGGGCGACATGACACAGACGGAAGCAGGCACCGGCAGAAGGGTCTCCGAGGCCAGAGAGCGGCTCCTGAGGACCGCCGGGCAGCTCTTCTACGCGGAGGGCATCCACACGGTGGGCGTCGACCGCCTGGTCGCCGAATCGAAGGTCACCAACGCCACCTTCTACCGCCACTTCCGCAGCAAAGAGGACCTGGCCGTCGCCTACATCGAGAGCGTCGACCAGGCGATCCGGACCCAGGTCGGCGCCCTGATGGCCGCGGACCTGCCGGCCGACGGCATCCTGCGGGGCATCGGCGCGGCCCTGGTCGAGCAGATCCGCTCCCCCGGCTACCGCGGATGCACCTTCCTCAACGCGGCGGCGGAATTCCCCGCTCGCGACCACCCGGTCCACCGGGCCGTCGTCCAGCACCGCGCGTGGTTCCTCCAGACGATCACCGGACTGTTCGCCGAGACCGCCGACGCGCCCGCCGAACACGCCGGACGGCACTTCGTCATGCTCCGCGACGGCGCGATGAGCGCCGGCTACCTCGGCGACCCCGTCCAGGCCGGCGAGACCCTGCTGCGCGGCATCGAAGGACTGCTCCGGGTGCACACCGCCCGCGGCCTCGACAAGGACGCCGCCCCCACGCCTTCGGCTGCCGCGCCGATCTCCGACATCGATTGCGCGCCGCCCGTCGCGTAGCCGTACTCGGGTCGCGCCCGGCCGGCACCTTCCGCCGTACCCCCGTCATGGGCGCGGGCTGCCGCTGCTCCAAAGCTCGTCGAAAGGCACGCAGTGCTGGGATTGCTGGGCTTCTACGACGAACTCGGCAGCCGCTCCGGCCGGCCGAACGGATCGATACACGATGCCGTCCAGCCCGTCGGTGAGCCGGACGAGATGGACTTGGTGGCCTACCTGGACGCCGGCCACGTCCTCGTCGAGGTCATGGAAGGCGGACACGACGTCATCACCGGCAGCGTCCACCGGCACTCTTCCGGATGTTCCTCCCTGGTGACCGACGGAGCATGGCTGTGGCGCCAGGACTTCCCGCACTACCTGGAAACCCACCACGTATCGCTGCCCGAGACGTTCCTCGAACACGTCCGCCGCCTGAACTACCGGATGCCCAATATCACCGTCGCGCAGTTCGCTCCGCACTACGACGAGACCATGCCCCTGGTCGGGTGGGCCTCGGCTGTCCCGTGGCGATCGACGGCGACCACGCTCGTACCTGAACCACGAGCAGTGACCAGCAAGGCCCAGTTCGAAGCGACGATGCCGGCCCAGGAGCGAGCCAGGCCCCACGGCAGCCGGGGCAAGCGACGCAAGCCGCGGAGCGCATAGGCACCACCGGCCCAAGAGCGTTCTACGGGCGGGTGGGCGGAAATGGCCGGTGGGTTGGCGGAGGGCGACTGGGAATCACATCGTCCCGCTGTCTTCGGGGCGGCCCATCGGATCCTGGGCACCGGGGCCGAAGCGGAGGACGTGACGCAGGAGGTCTGGTTGCGCGCTGCCGCCGCGGACCTGTCGAAGGCGCGGGATCTGCGGGCCTGTACGAGCCGGAGCCGGACCTGGCGAAGGTCGAACTCAGCAGGGTCCTGGGGCCGATCGGCGTGGAGCACCTGCGTGCCTCGGTGAACACCATCGACACCGACCGGCGGGTGGTGGTGGCCGACGGCGAGGAGATCGACCACGACCGCCTGGTGCTGGCGGCCGGCAGCAACCTCGTTCAGCCCCGGGGCCTGCCCGGCGCCGAGCGGCTTTTCGACATCGACACCCTGGAGGGGGCCCGGCGGCTCACCGACCACCTGCGCGGCCGTAAGGACTGCTCCGCGGTGGTCGTCGGTGCCGGGTTCGTCGGCCTGGAGATCGCGACCGAACTGGCCGCCAGGGGCCGGGTGCTGCTGGTCGACCGGTCGCAGGTGGTCGCGGACCGGCTCGGCCCGGGCCCACGCACGGAAATCGAGGCGGCGCTCGACGAGTTGGGCGTCGAACGCCGCCTTGGTACCTCGGTGACGGAGGTCGGCGACGGTTACGCCGTCCTGTCCGACGGCGCAAGGGTCGAGGCGGACGCGGTGGTCCGGTCCGTGGGGATCAGGGCCAGCGAGCTCACCCGGCGGATCTACGCCGACCTCGACCACCTGGGCCGGGTGCGGGTGGACGCGCGGCTGCGCGCCCTTCCCGAGGTGTTCGTCGCCGGGGACACCGCCGCGACGGCCTTCGACGCCGAGCACACGGTCATGCAGGGCCTGCCAGCACGCCACCCCACTGGGCAAGGTCGCCGGCTACAACGCGGCGGCCGACCTGCTCCGGATACCGCTGCGTGACTTCACCCCCGGCCCGTACGTCACCTGCCTGGACCTGGGCGGCGCCGGTGCCCTCTTCACCCGGGGCTGGGACCGCAGGGTCATGGCTTCGGGCGCCGCCGGCGCGGACATCAAGAAGCGGATCAACCAAGCCATCCAGCCGCCACTCGACGACGCCCAGCAGATCCTCGCCGCCGCCGACCGCGTCTACATCGAACTCCCCTTCTTCCCCCGCGACGAGCAGAAACCCGCCCCCGCCGCATGAGCCCCGCCGCCGAGGTTCACGCCGCTGCGGTGTGGAATTCGCTGGCGCCGCGGAGCGTCGTGCGCAGAATCCGCTGGGTCGCGCGGGGCTGCACCACTGCCGAGTCCGCGCCGTCAGGACGACCACTCGTCGTTGTTCCGGTGTGCGCCAAGGCCCGCGGCCGTGAACTCGTCATCCTCGCCGGCACTGACGCCGAGCGCACGCAGCGCCTGGCGGACAGGGGTTCCTTCAACTGGCACCGGTTCACCTTCGGCAAGGTGGAGCGGTCCAAGGACGAGTTCCCCGTCACGCCAGACCGCCGCGTTCTCCTGGCCCACGCCTCCGAAGTACTCAGCTTCCACATAGGCCACGGGACCGGTCCGCGACCACTCGACCAGCACCTGGTCGAAGCCGGCCGGGAGGCTCCAGAAGGCCGGATGGCGAGCCCGGGACGCATCGGTCAACATCTCCGACAAGGCATCGGTCATGGGCAGCAGCGCCAAACCCTGACGCAAGTCCACGAGGCGGGCGGCAGACACATCACCCGTCAGCGCATCCAGCAAGCCGCGCCCCGCGATCACTGCCTTGAGGTCGTAGCTCAACCCGTCTCACCCCCAAGCGAGTCTTCACGCTGCCGATCCTGGCAGCAAGGGCCGCCCCCATGACGCTCAGAGAAGCACCAGAGCCCGTGAGGGGTCGTGGTGTCGGTGGTGGATGCGAGGATCCCGGCGAAGCCACCCGAGGAGATCGACATGGGCACCTGGGGCACGGGTCCCTTCGACAACGACACAGCTGCGGACTTCGCCAACGCTCTTGACGACGCCGAACCCGACGCACGCGAATCCCTGATCCGAGGCGTCCTCGTCCGGACGGTCGACCGCATTGGCTACCTTGTAGAAGCAGACGAAGCGGTGGCTGCGGCCGCACTGATCGCGGCGCAATGCCCTGGAGGCGAACCCGTCGACACGCCCTACGGTCCGGAGAAACCTCTGCCCACGTTTCCCACCGACCTTCGAACACTCGCCGACGAAGCCCTCGCCCGCATTGCCGGCGACGAGGCCGGGCCGGCCTCGAATTGGGTGGACCCGGAGGACTGGAAACAATGGCAGGCGATGCTCACTCGCCTTCGCGGAGTACTCGCCCCACCGCCGTCTTCCCTCCGTCTCTTCGATATCGAGCCTTGACCTGCTTCGGGACCGAGAGGCATCGAGCCTGGCCGCTTGGCCGAGCGATCGGGGAGCTGGTCGGCCCCATGGCGAGCAGGGGTGACACCGGTGCGCCCAAGTACCACCCCGTGTGAACAGAGCCGGCCCCCTGCCGTGGGGACCCGTACGGCCTCTCCCCCGCTGCCTGGGGCCGGGCCGAACGGGTCATGCCTCACCGAGGAAGCCGGGGGTGGACGGGCCCATTTGGGTGGCGAAGTCGGCTGCGACTCCGAGGACTTCGCGCATCGGGACCGCGCGTCGGCTCGTGGCAGCGAGATCCGCGTGGGCCTCTTCGGTCCACAGGAAGGGGACGACTGAGATGCCCTGGGAGGGGGTCAGGGCGGCGGCCTCCTCGCGCCAGCCGGGCCAGCGCAGGCCGTCGTAGAAGGTCTCCAGGCGGCCCGACAGGAGCCAGGAGACCCAGGCGGAGTGGCCCATCCTCAGTGGCTCCCAGGCGAGGGTGTCGGGGGCGAAGTAGGTCAGCTGGCCCGGCGCCCCCGGGCGGCCCGCTGCCGCGGGGTCGTGGCCGTTCAGGGCGAAGACGCCGCCCACGACGTCGTGGCCGACGACGAGTCCGGCCGCGGGGCGCCAAGCGGGATCGAAGGCCGCGGGAAATCCGTTGACCTGCCCCAGGCTCGGCAGACTCCGGTCGGCCGGCGAACCGCCGCCGAATACGCGTACCCATCCGTCGTCCAGGAGCAGCCCGCCCGTGTTCAGTACGAGGGCGCCGAGCACCGATCGCGCGGTGATCTGGATCTGCAAGAGGCAGCGACGCGCTTCGTCGCGGTCGGCCGGAAGTACCCGCACCGGCACGGGGCCGGCTGCGAGCGCCTCCTGGAGTCCGGGCCACGCCGGATCGTCGACATCGGCCAGCTCATCGATCTCTCGCATTGGAGGATGATCGCACCAGCGCATTCGGCTCCCGCAATCAGGCCGGACCGAACGCCGACGTCACGGGGCATCCGCCGCCTCGACCGGAGCGGCCGGGCGCGGCGGCAGGGGCGAGGACGCGTCCGGGCTGCGGAGGGTGCGGACCTGCGGGGCGAGCAGGGCGGCGAGCGTGGCGGCCACGACCAGGGCCGCGCAGGTGAACAGGGCCCGGTCGGTGCCCCATGCGGCCGCCGCGGGACCGGCCACGAGCAGGCCGAGGGGGGCGAAGGCGAGCGAGCCGAACCAGTCGTAGGAGCTGACCCGGGACAGCGCCTCCTCGGGTACTTCGCGCTGGATGGTGGTGGACCACAGGACGGCGAAGACGTCGGAGGAGACGCCGGCGGCGAACATCGCGGTGGCGGTCGCCCAGACGGGAGCCCCCGCGCCGAGCAGGGCGATCGGCAGGGCCGAGGGCAGGGTGGCCAGGACCGCGACCAGGACCGGCCGGCGGACCCGTACCCGGGCGGCGAGTCCCGCGCCGGCCACGGCCCCCAGCGCCTGGGCGGCGACGATCAGCGACCAGGCGCGGGCGCCGCCGAGGTGGTGACGGACGGCGAGCGGGCCCAGGACGCCGACGTTGGCGTTGAGGGCGGCGACGACCACGGTGTACTGGGCGACGACGGCCCACAACCACTGCCGCGAGGCGAACTCCCGCCAGCCCTCGCGCAGATCGGCCCAGCCGGAGGTGCCCCTGCGCGGCCGGTCCGCGACGCCGAGCCGAGCCGTCAGCACCGCGCTGACCACGAAGGAGCCGGCGTCGAGGGCCAGCGCCCAGCCCGCGCCGAGCCAGGCCACGGTGACGCCGGAGAGGGCGAGCCCGAGCAGCAGCGAGATATTGGTACCGACCCGGAGCAGGCCGTTGGCCTGCTGGAGCCGGTCGGGCGGCACGACGAGCGGGACCACGCCGTCCATCGCCGGGGAGAACAGGGCGGTGGCGGTACCGGCGGCGACGGCCAGCAGGCACATCGCGGTCAGCGGGGCGTGCCGGGTGAGGACCAGGGCGGCCAGGCCGGCATAGGCCGCGGCTCCGATGACGTCGGAGGTGGCCATCAGCCGGGACCGGGACATCCGGTCGGCGACGACACCGCCCACCAGCACGAAGGCGAGCTGCGGCACGGCCTGGCAGGCCAGTACGAGTGACAGGCGTCCGGGGCCGGCGCCGGGCAGCGCCAGGACGGCGAACGCGAGGGCGACCCGCGCGAAACCGTTGCCCAGAACGGAGACGACCCGGGCGCAGGCAAGCAGGACGAACGGCCGGTTGCGCCACAGCGGCGGCCGGTCCGGAGCGGCGGACATGGTCCCGCACTCTACGCAGATGGCGGCGCCTACCTGACGCAATCCGGCCGGGGTTCGGCAAGGAGTACGCCCGGCTGCTCGCGGATCTCAGTCCGGGATGCCAGGTTTCGGACGCCCTTCGGCACGGAGCACGTGCCGCTGCCCGCGGATGTCAGTCGAGGGTGCCTGCGTTTCGGACGGCGTTCAGCACGGTTGCACGCCAACTGGCCGACGGATTCCGGTGCGAGGCGCCGGGGTTCCGGACGCCCTTCGGCAAGAAGTACGCCCCCGCCGCTCGCGGATCTCAGTCCGGGGCGCCAGGGTTCCGGCGGTTCGACAAGAAGCACGCCCCACCGCCCGCGAATCTCAGCCCCAGGTGCCAGGATTCCGGACGCCGTTCAGCAAGGAGCACGTCCGCCCGGCCCGCGCATCTCAGTCCCGGGCGCCCGGGTCCCACCGCAGGGTCATCTCCGGCAGGCCCTCCATGTTGCCGCTCCCGTCGCCGCAGCCGACGACGGCGAAGCCGTGGTGGCGGTAGAAGGCCTGGGCGCCGGTGTTCTGCTGGAAGACGTGGAGGGACAGGCCGGCGGGGCTGAGGTGTTTGGCGCCGGTGAGCAGGAGGGTGCCGAGGCCTTGGCGCAGCACGTCCGGGCGGAGGTAGAGGTGGTCGAGGAGGTCGCCGTCGACGGCCGCGTAGCCGACCGGGCGGGTGCCGCGCAGGGCGACGAGGGTGTGGCAGTCCTTGAGCACGACCTCGCGGACCCACCGGGTCACCTCGTCGTGGGACCGTCTCTGCGGCGGCAGGTAGGGCATGGTCGCCGCCCGGGAGTCCATGTGGATGCGCGCGATGGCCGCCGCGTCGCCGGTCCGCGCGGGCCTGATGAGCGTCTCGTCGCCGGTCTCGTTCTCGCTGGGCATCGCACGGACGCTACAAGCGCGGCCGGACACCGGGCCACCCATTTATTTTGCGGCCGACCCTTTGTTCAAGCTCTGAAATCTCGCCGCACACGCCGGTGCAGCCGAAATCCGACGGCTCTCCGGCGCGCCCTGCACGGCTCGTGGTAAAAGCGGCGACACGGCCGGTACGCGGACCCACCGGGAGGCGCGAGCCCGGGGCCGTCACCTCCCGACGGCCCCGGATCGGCCCTTCCCGACCGTCCGGCGACCAACCGTATTCGGCCACCGCACGGCCGAATCGCCGCCGACCGGGCGCGGCGCGCCCGAGGTCACACCCCCGTACGTTTCCAGTCCGGCGCCAAAGCACACACCATGTAATGCGTCCGGGCCCAGCGCTGCCAGAGGGTCCCGTCCACCGCGACCGGGCCGGCGGCGAATCGGTCGCATTCCACGCATCCTGGGCGCGGTTTCGGACACGATCCGTGGTCGTCGAGAAGGTGGGCGGCCCAGCCGTAGAGAAAAGCGCCCGGGTTGGGAGTGGCCGGATCCCGGAACCGCGCCTCCAGGTCGGCGCACCGCGCACACCCACCCGTCTCGATGACACCGTGTCTCACGAGGCGAGCTTACGTTCCGTGGTCGGGGCGTGTGTGCGTTCGCCGAACACAGCAGGCCAGTCAGCATCGTGACTTGCGTTCAGAATATTGACGCCTCACAGGGTCGAGCGCAGACTGACGCACGTTTGCGTTCATCGGCTGAACGCGAGTCCCCCCACGCATGTGAACCCGCAGGTCCGTACGCCCATTTGGAGAACCTGTATGCGCATGGCTCGTCTCGCGGTCGCGGTGGCGGCAGCCGCCGCTCTGGCCGTGCCGGTCGCGGTACCCGGCGTCGCCGGTGCCGTCACCGGAAACGATTCCGGTGGGTCCAGACCCTGGCTGGACTCCTCCCTCCCGCTGGAGCAGCGGGTCGACCTGCTGCTGGGGCAGATGACCAACGCCGAGAAGGCGAAGCTGATGACCGCGGTGGGTGTGCCGAGCGGTTCGCACGCCACCGGCTACATACCGGGTGTCGACCGCCTGGGCGTCCCCGGGATGCAGTTCACCGACGGCCCGGGCGGCGTACGCGACGGGCAGCCCGCCACCGCGCTGCCCTCGCCGGTGTCGCTGGCCGCGTCGTTCGACCCCTCGCTCGCCAAGGGCTACGGCACCGTGATGGGCACGGAGGCCAAGTCCCGCGGCTACCAGGTCATTTACGGGCCCATGGTGAACATCGTGCGCACCCCGCTGGGCGGCCGCGACTTCGAGACCATGGGCGAGGACCCGGAGCTGGCCGGCGACATCGCCTCGGCGGAGATCCAGGGCATCCAGGCCCAGGGCGTGGCCGCCCAGGTCAAGCACTTCGCGGGCAACAACCAGGAGAACGCCCGCATGACGTCGAGTTCCAACATCGACGAGCGGACCCTGCACGAGATCTACCTGCCGGCCTTCGAGAAGGCGGTCAAGGACGGCAAGGTCTGGTCCGTGATGTGCGCGTACAACAAGGTCAACGGCACCTACGCGTGCGAGAACGCGCAGATCCTGCGGGACATCCTGATCGACACCTGGAAGTTCGACGGGGTCATCGACACCGACTACCCGGCCAACCACAGCACGGTGGCCTCCGCGCTGGCCGGCCTGGACCAGGAGTTCAGCGGCACCACCTACTTCCAGCAGCTGCCCGCCGCCGTCGCGGCCGGGCAGGTGCCGCAGTCGGTGCTGGACGACGCGGCCCGCCGCATCCTGCGGCTGGAGTTCCGCACCGGGCTGTTCGACCCGCAGACGCCGGTGACAGCCGACTTCGAGGCCGACAGCGCCTTCGCCCGCAAGGCGGCCGAAGAGGGCAGCGTGCTGCTCAAGAACGACAAGGCAACGCTGCCGCTGAACCCGGGCACGCTCAAGTCCCTCGCGGTGATCGGCCCGAACGCCGAGACCGCGGTCACCGGCGGCGGGGGCAGCTCCGCGGTGACGCCGTACAAGAAGGTCGACCCGGTCAGCGGTCTGAAGGCCCGGCTCGGCGACTCGGTGGCGGTCACCTCGGTCAAGGCGGGCGGCGCGAACATGCCGCCGATCCCGGCCTCGGCGTTCACCGGGCTCCAGGGTCAGTACTTCACGAACATGACGCTGTCCGGCACGCCGGCCCTCACCCGGGCCGACAGCGCCGTCGACTTCGACTGGGGCACCGGCGCGCCCGCCCCCGGGCTGCCCTCCGACGGCTTCTCGGTGCGCTGGACCGGCACGGTCACCGCGCCGGCCACCGGCTCGTACACCTTCGGCGCGACCAGCGACGACGGCAGCCGGATCTACCTGGACGGCAAGCTGATCGTCAACAATTGGAGCGACCACGGGCCGACCACCGTCAAGAGCACCCCGGTGCAGCTCACCGCGGGCGAGCCGCACAGCATCCGGATCGAGTACTACGAGAACGGCGGCGGCGCCTCGGTGAGCGTGGGCTGGTCCGCGCCTGGCGTGCCCGACCCGACGATCGCGGCGGCGGCGCAGGCCGCAGCCCAGTCGGACGCGGCCGTGGTGGTCGTGGGCGACTCCTCCAGCGAGGGCTCGGACCGCACCACGCTGGCGCTGCCCGGCAACGAGGACGACCTGATCCGCGCGGTCGCGGCGGCCAACCCCCGGACGATCGTGGTGGTACGGGCCGGCGCCCCGGTGCTGATGCCGTGGCTGTCGAACGTGCCGGCCGTACTGGACATGTGGTACCCGGGCCAGGAGGACGGCAACGCGCTGGCCGCGCTGCTGACCGGTGACGCGGAGCCGAGCGGCCGGCTGCCGGTCAGCTTCCCGGCGAGCGACACCCAGACCGCGGTGGCCGCCGCGCCCGGCCGCTACCCGGCCGTCAACGGCGTGTACGACTACAGCGAGAAGCTGGACGTCGGCTACCGCTGGTACCAGGACACCGACCAGACCCCGCTGTTCCCGTTCGGCTACGGCCTGTCGTACACCAGCTTCAAGCTGTCCAACCTGCGGATCGGCCCGACCGACCTGATCCAGACCGGGCACGGCACCGCGCCGGTCCACGTGCTGGTGGACGTCACCAACACCGGACAGCGCAGCGGTTCGGACGTGGTGCAGGTCTACCTCGGCCACCCGGCGGGCTCGGGCGAGCCGCCGAAGGAGCTGAAGGCGTTCGCCAAGGTCACCGTGGCCCCGGGCAGCACGAAGCAGGTGGAGCTGACGCTGCCGGCCGAGAGCTTGCGGATCTGGGACAGCAACGCCCACGACTGGACGGTCCAGGACGGGACCTACCCGGTCTACGTCGGCGAGTCGTCGGCGGACACCCCGCTGACCGGCGCGGTGACCGTGGCCAAGTCGGTGGGCGTGCAGTCCGTGGCCGTCGACGCCCCGGCGACCACTGACGCGGGCAGCACGCACACGGTGAAGACCACCTTCACCAACAACGGTGACGACAACGTGGAGAACCTGTCCCTGGGCCTGAACGTCCCGGCGGGCTGGACCGCGGTGCCGGCCGGCGCCCCCGCGCCGCGCCACATCGCCCCGCACACCTCGGTGAGCGCCGACTGGACCGTGACCGCTCCCACCGACGCGGCGCCGGGCACCGACTCACTGACCGGAACGGCCCATTACGTCCTCCAGGGCGAGCAGTCCAAGACCGCGGACGCGACGACCACAGTGCCGTACGCCTCGGTCGCCGCGGCGTTCAACAACGCCGGCATCAGCGCGGACAGCGACCCGTCGACCGGCAAGCTCGACCCGGGCGGCTACAGCCTGTCCGCGACGCAACTGGCCGCGGTCGGCTACACGCCGGGCGCGACCGTGACGGCCGGCGGGCTGTCGTACCAGTGGCCGAACACCCAGCCGGGCCAGCCGGACAACGTGGCCGCGAACGGCCAGGTGATCCGGATCGGCGCGCAGGGCTCGAAGATCGGGCTGCTGGGCACCGGGATCAGCTCGGCGCACTCGGCGACGGTCCAGGTCACGTACACCGACGGGACCAGCGCGCAGATCGCGGTGGACTTCCCCGACTGGTACAGCAACAAGGCCAGCGGCAACTCGCAGCTCGCGGTGACCACCGCGAACTGGAACCGGCCGCCGACCGACACGCTCGGCAACCACGCGGTGAGCCTGTACACCACGGGCGGCGCGCTCGACCCGTCCAGGACGGTGGCGACCGTGACGCTGCCGGCGGACACCGGGATCCACGTGTTCGCGATCTCGGTGGGCTGAGCCCCCGTGCGGGCCGGCGGGCCGACACCCGCCGGCCCGTCCTGACCTCCACGCCGTTCCGCCCCCCGCCGCCTGTGCGGTCGGGCGGGGCGGCGCGGTCGTCACCGCACCCGGACCTCTTCCTCGCCCTCCTCGGACTCGCCGGGGATGTTGACGTCCCGCACGTTGATGTTGATCTCGACGACCTCCAGGCCGGTCATGCGCTCGATGGCGCTGGCGACCCGGTTGCGGATCTCGGTGGCGGCCTCGGAGATGTGGGTGCCGTAGACCACGACGATGTCCAGGTCGATGGCGGCCTGCTTCTCGCCGACCTCGGCCTTGACACCGCGGGTGGGATCGCTGGTGCGGGCGACGCGGTCGCGTACCGCGCCCATGGCGCGGGCGGCGCCGCCCCCCATCGTGTGGACCCCTTCGACCTCGCGCGTGGCGATGCCGGCGATGGTGGCCACCACCGAGTCCGCGATGGTGGTCTTCCCCGCGATGTCCTTCCCCCTGCTGGTCGAGACGGCGGCGTTCGGGCGCGCGGCGGTGGTGGTCATGGGACACCCCTTCGCTTTCGCTGGAGTTCGCTGTGTTGGCTGCGTTCACTGGGTTCGCTGCGTTCGCTGCTGGATTCACTGCGTTCGCTGGGATTCGCTTGTGGGCCGGCCCCGCATTTCACTCTGCCGCCGGTGGCGCCCGGCCGCCACTTCAGCCCTGTGACGGCTGCATGGCGCGGTGCTCCGACCGCGCCGGGTGAGCGGGGACGGCGGGTCAGCCGGCGATTTCGCGGATCAGCGGGATGGCCCGGGACAGGTAGACGGTACTGAGGGTGATCAGGGCCAGGGCCGCGAGTTCGGGCAGGACCCACCAGCCGGTGCGGATGTGCTCGCCGTACAGGCCGACGCCCAGGCACACGCTGATCAGGGCGTCGCCCAGGGTGAGGGCGGGCTGGGAGGCGGCGATGGGCCCGGCCTGAAGGGCGTTCTCCAGCAGGAAGACCGCGGAGATCCCGCAGACGGCGAAGCCGTACGTCTGCCAGGCGGTGAGGAAGGCGCTGCCGCCGTGCTCGGAGAAGGTGTTCGCGGCCGACTTCATCAGGGCCGCGGTCAGGGCGTTGGCGACGGCCGCGGCGGTGCCGAGCAGGGCGGCGCGCGGGGCGCCGGAGCGGCGGTGCAGCGCGAGGAACACGGCGGTCGCGACGATGCCACCGCAGACCACCACCGCCGGGATCCAGCGGGCCATCGCCGCCTGCTTGGCGCCGCCGCTGGGCGCGGCACTCGCCAGGGCGACGGCCAGCCCCACCACCATGCCGCCCACCGCGATCCACCCGGAGGGCGGCAGCTTGCGGCGGAGCACCGGCATGGCGATCAGCAGGGCGAAGGGCAGCTCGAGGATGAACACCGGCTGGGCCAGCGCGAGCGGCCCGGTGACCAGCGCGAGTGCCTGGAACAGCGCGGCGCCGATCACCCCGCAGATGCCGAGTAGCCACACCGGCTGCCGGACCATGTCCACCAGCAGCCGCGGTCGCAGCGCGTCCTCCGGCGGCACGGCGAGCGCCGCCTTGCGCTGGAGCACAGTGCCGGTCGCGTTGCTGGCGGCGCCCAGCAACGCGAACAGGACACTCAGCACCACCAGCAGTGTGGGCCTCCCGCGGCCTTCGTCCCGGACACCCGCCCGGAACGGATCTCGTGCTGCCCAGCATGGCGCCCCTGCCCCTCCCCCGCGAAACCGGACATGCCGCGGCCCGCCCGGTGGGGTCGGGCGGGCCGCGGTGGGAGGGGGTTCCGGGTCGGACCCGGCGGGTGGGGGCGAGGTCAGCTCGTCCAGCCGGCCGGTTCACGGGGGCTGTCCGGGACGTCGCTGCGGTAGCCGGCGCCGCCGCGGGTGACCGGGCCGCGGGCCAGGCGGTGGGCACCGACGGCGAACAGGGCGGCGAGCAGTCCGCCGCCGCCGGTCCACAGCCAGCGCGGCGACCACCAGGTGCCGGCCCAGCCGCCGGAGGGGGCGACCGCGGGGCCGTTCGCCGACACCACGGGGGCCACCGAGCCGTCCACGGCCTGGCTGCCGGCCGTGCCGTCGGAGGTCACCTGGACCGAGGCGGCCACCGGCAGGCCGAGGTCGGCCGGGGGCAGGCTCAGGTCGGTCAGCCGCACGTAGTAGGCCCCGCGCAGCGGATCGTTGGACCACGGCTCGGCCCAGGAGCGGATGGCGCGCAGGTGGCAGGTGAGGGCGACCGACGTGGCATCGGCCGCGGCGGTACGGGTCTGCGAACCGTAACGGCACGCCTGGCGGCGGCGCAGCCCGTCGTAGACGTCGACCTGCCAGGTGGAGGCGCCGTGCCGGGGCGTGGCGGCCGGGAAGGTCACGGTGGCGTTCACGGTGACGTGCTGTCCGGTGTCGGCCGGGAACGTCCAGTACAGGTAGTCACCGGCCGAGGCGCTGGCCGTACCCGTCTGGCCCTGGCGCAGCACCGTGGCGTTGAGGAAGTTCGTGCCGGCCTCGTTCGGCGGCGTGTCGCTGCCGCCGGCGCTCGCCGAGGCGCTGGGGGTGGCGCTCGGGTCGTCCGCGGCGGCGGGCCCGGCCAGCGCGAGCAGGGCCGCGGCTCCGGCCGCCGCGGCGGCGGACAGCAGGCGGGGGATGCGCATCAGCGGGTCCTTCCGGTGTTCAGGCTCCAGCGGGCGATCCAGCCGGTGATCAGGCCGGCCACCACTCCGGTGAGAGCGAGCAGGCCGAGCAGCCACCAGCCGCGGCCGAGCCCGAAGAAGGCGACGTCGGAGGGCTGGTCGGGGCCGTGCACCAGGTCGATGGACAGCTCCACCGGCAGGCCCGGGACGACCTTGACCGAGGCGGGCGCGGAGAAGGAGTTGCCGACCTCCAGGCACACCGTCTCGGCCGGCGTGCCGGAGTCCGCGTGCGGCTTGGGGTAGCGGATGCCGGCCGACACGGCGTCGGTGCGGCCGGTGCCGGCCTCGTCGTCCCGTACGATCTCGCGTCCGCGCTGGGTGACGCCGCGCAGCAGGACACCGTAGTTCGCGTTGACCACCCGGTCGTCGGAGACGCTGGCCGAGGCGCGCAGTTCCTGGCCCGGCTGCACCTCGACGCGGTACCAGCGACTGGTGGCGAAGGTCTCGCGGTCGGTGTAGATGCCCTGCTTGAGCAGCGGGGCGTCCGCGCAGGACGGCGAGCCCTCGGTGGCCACCGGGGTGACCACGGGGGCGGTGCTGCGGTGGACGAGCTGTTTGACCTTGGTGGTGAGCTGCTGGCGGTGCTCGACGCTGGTGTACGTGCCGCCGGTCGCCTCGGCGATGCAGCTGAGCTGATTGCGGGTGGAGGCGTCGGGGATCAGGCCGAGGGTGTCGATGACCAGGTGGATGCCGCGGGCGGCGATGTCCCGGGCGACGTCGCACGGGTTGAGCGGGGCGCAGGTGTCCTCGCCGTCGGTGATGAGGACCATGCGCCGGGTCCCGTTGCCGCCCTTGAGGTCGTCGGCGGCCTTCAGCAGCGCGGGGCCGATCGGGGTCCAGCCGGTGGGCACCAGGGTGGCCACGGCGGTCTTGGCGTCGGTACGGTCCAGCGGACCGACCGGGTACAGCAGGCGGGTGTCCTTGCAGCCGGTCTTGCGGTCCGGTCCGGGGTAGTCGGCGCCCAGTGTGCGTATGCCGAGGTCGACGCCCTGCGGGACGGAGTCGAGCACGTCGTCGAAGGCCTGCTTGGCGGCCGACATCCGGGATTCCCCGTCGATGTCGCGGGCCCGCATCGAGCCGCTCACGTCGAGGACGAGTTCCACCTTGGGGGTCGGCTGCGGGGTGGCCGGCTCGTCCGCCGCGGCCTGCGCGGGCACCAGGCCGCAGGCGAGTACGGCGAACAGCCCGCCTGCCGCTCCCGCGGTCAACAGCTTTCTGAAGATCATCGGCGGATCGTATTGAAGGTCGTGCCGAATCACGAAAGTCGGCTGGTCAACGGGCTGGCGGTGGAGGCGGGCTGACGGCCGTTCGCACAACTGTCGGGGTCGGCGGTCGGGGTCATGGCCGGCGGCCGGCGGTCCTCGTCAGTGGTCGGCGGTCCTCATCAGTGACGAGTGGTGACCGGTCATCGGAAGACGCCGGTGTGGCCGAGGGAGTAGCGGCCGGGCTGCGGGTAGACGCACAGCCCGTGCGGGCCGTGGCCCACCTTGATCCGGGCCAGCAGCCGGCCGTTGCGCGTGTCGATCGCGTAGACCTCGGAGTTGTAGCGGCCGGACAGCCACAGCACCTTGCCGTCCGCGGACACCCCGCCCATGTCGGGGCTGCCGCCGTGTGGGATGTGCCACTTGCCGACCAGCTTCCCCGTCGCGAAGTCCAGCAGGGAGATCGACCCCTCGCCGCGGTTGGTCACGTACAGCAGCCGCGAGTCCCGGCTGACGTACAGGCCGTGCGCGCCGGCGCCGGTGTGCAGCAGGCGCGGGCGGCCGAAGGTGTCGCCGTTCAGCTCCCACAGGCCGCCCGCGGTCATGTCGGCGACGTACCAGGTGCGGCCGTCCGGGGAGATCTTGACGTCCTGCGGCATGGAACCGGGGTACGGCAGCTTCTGGCGGGCCACGATCGCCATCCGGGCCGTGTCGACCTTCAGCAGGTCGCCGGAGAACTCGCAGCTCACGATGAAGTAGCGTCCGTCCGGCGAGAAGTCGGCGTGGTTGACGCCGTTGCAGCCGGCCGGGACGGTCTTGACCACCCGCATGGTGTGGGCGTCGCGGAACACCAGCTGCCGGTCCTGCGAGGCCATCACCACCGCGTACTTCCCGTCCGGCGTGAAGTAGAGGTTGTACGGGTCGTGCACCGGGACCGGGCGGCCCGCCCTGCCGGTGGCCGGGTCGATCGGGGTGAGGCTGTTGCCGAGGTCGTTGTTGACCCACAGCGTCTTCAGGTCCCAGGACGGCACCACGTGCTGCGGCTCGTGGCCGACGTGCAGGGTGGAGATCACCTTGTACGTCTTCGGGTCGATCACGGTGACCGTGTCCGACAGGGTGTTGGGCACGTAGATCCGGGACGGGAAGCCGCGTACCACCGGGGACAGGGCGCCCGGCCGGTCCGCCGCGTACAGGTCGTGCGGGTTCAGCGGCGGCGGCATGCCGGGCAGCAGGTCCGGCGCGGCGTCCAGGCCGGCCGTGGCCGTGGCGGTGGCGGTGGCGGTGGCGGTCGGCGTACGGGTGGGAGCGGGGGCGACGGTGGCCGCGGAGGCGTGTCCGCCGATGGGGCCCTTGCAGGCGGCGGGCGCGAGCATCGCGCAGGCGGCGAGCAGTACGGCCGCGTACGGGCGGCGGGGGCGGTGCGCGGGGCGGGCGGGATCGGGGCCGGCGGGGGCGGCGGGTGCGGGGGCGGGGTGTCGTACGGACGTGGCGGAACGGGCCGGTGCGGTGTGTCGTACGGGCGCCGTGGGAGGGACGGGGGCGGTGCGGTGGGTGGTTCTGTTCATGACCGGAGCAGCTCCGTGGCGGTGACGGCGCGCAGTCCGCGCCGGTGGAGTCCGTCGAGGATGCCGGGGAGGGCGGACAGTGTCCCCGGGTGGCCCAGGTGCATGCTCACCACGGAGCCCGGGCGGGCCGCCGCGAGCACCGTGCGGCGTACCGCCGCGGGGCCGGGATCGGTGTAGTCCAGCGAGTCCACGTCGTAGGACAGGCAGTGCCGGTAGCCGGCCCGGTGCGCCTCGCGCCGCACCAGCGGGGTGGCCAGCGCGGCCTGCGAGGGGCGGAACCAGGTGCCGATCGACCCGGTGAGCCGGCTCAGCCGCCGGGCACAGTCCTCGATCTCTTGGTACGCCCCGGCCGCGTCCATCGCCGAGATGTCGGTGTGGTGCTGGGTGTGGTTGCCCAGGTCGTGGCCGCCGGCGACGATCCGCCGGGCCATCTGCGGATAGGCGTCGAGCCAGGTGCCGACGGCCAGTACGGTCAGCCGGGCGCCGGTGTCCTCGGCGGTGGCCAGTACCTCTTGGGCCAGGGCGGGGTCGCCCTGGCCGTGGAAGGTCAGGGCGACCATCGGGCGGTTGCGGGGGCCGTTGCGGATCTGCTCGGGCAGGTTCGGCGCGAGCCCGGGCACGCCCGGGGTGGCGGCGGTGGACGCGGGAGCCGGGGTGGCCGGGCCGGTGGGGCGGCCGGTGGTGGGCGTGGCCGTACCGGCGGTACCGGTACGTGCCGAGGAGCCGGTACCGCCGCCGGAGCACGCGGCGAGGACGGAGCCGACCGCGCCGGCAGCGGCGGCTCGGGACAGGTTCCGCAGCAGGCTGCGGCGTTCGACCGTCATGGCAGGGACCTTCACGCATTGCCGTGCCCGGCCGGAGTTCCCGGCCGGGTGCGGCCGGGCGCCTCCTGAACACCGGAGGCGCGACCCGGCCCGCACCTCACAGCGTCTGTCCCCGCGATGCGCGCGTACGCCGAAGTCCGGCGCACCGTCGCGGAATCGGCGGCGACCGTCCACGGCTCCGGCGAGGGCTCCGCCGATGGATCCGCCCCGATGGTCCGCCGATGGAGAACCGGTCCGCACCGTGTTGGACATTCGTGTTGGACATCGCCGACCCCGGCGGTGAGAATGTGCACGATTCACAGCCATCAACAGCTCATCAGGATTTCTGCCCGGTGACGGAGTCGGTGCGGGGCGCGTGTCCCCTCTCCGCGCAAGCACTGGACGGTTCCAGGCGGCGACCACGGGTCGGTATTCGGGCACCGACGACCCAGGTGGGCCGCCCCGCCGGGCAGCGAAAAGGACTCGCCGTGTCGTCGGCGAACTACCGTGCCCTGCTGCGTACCCCGGGCGCCGCTGCCTTCTTCCTGCCCGCATCGCTCGGACGCGTCGGCGTCGCGATGACCGGCATCGCCATCGTCTGGCTCGTGCACAGCCACACCGGCACCTTCGCCGCGGCCGGCCTGGTCAGCGGCGCCTTCGCGGTGACCGACGCGCTCGTGGCGCCCCAACAGGCCCGGCTCGTGGACCGGTTCGGGCAGACCCGGGTCCTGCCGCCCGCACTCCTCCTCCACGCCGTCGCGGTGGCCGTCCTCCTGTCCCTGGTCGTCGCCGATGCCCCCGACGCCCTCCTGGCCCTGGGCGGTGCGCTGGTCGGGGCCAGCGTGCCTCAACTCGGCGCGATGTCGGCGGCACGCTGGGCGGCGCTGCTGCGTACCGGCCGGGCGGCGCAACTGCCCACCGCTTTCGCGCTGGAGTCCATCGGCAACGCGGTGGGCTACCTCCTGGGCCCGACGCTGGTCAGCGCACTCGCCGCAGCCGGGCATCCCGTGGCCGGCACGGTGCTGGCCGCCTCCTTGACGGTGGCCGGCGGCCTGCTCTTCGCGGCGCAGCGCGGCACCGCGCCCCCGCCGGCGGTCGAGAGCGCCGCCCACGCCCGTGCGGACCGGTCGTTGCTGCGCGGGGCGGTCTTCGTACTGATGGGCCTCAATCTCGCCATCGGCGTCTTCTTCGGTGCCATGCAGGTGTCGGTGACCGCCTTCGTCGTCGCGCACGGCGCACCGGGCGCCGCGGCGCCGGTCTTCGCCGTCTCCAACTGCGGTGGGCTGCTGGCCGGATGGCTGTACGGGCTGCGCCGGTGGCGTGCCTCTCCCCCGGCGCAACTGCTGGCGGTGACCGGTGCGCTGACGCTCGGCAGTCTGCTGTTGCTCACGGTCCGCTCACCGTTCGGGCTCGGACTGGTCGTCGTACTCACCGGTGCCACGATCCCGCCCCTTCTGGCGCTCTTCTCCGTGCTCACCGAGTCGGCCGTCCACCCCACCGTCCTCACCCAGGCGTTCTCCTGGCTCGGCTCCGCCGGCGCGGCGGGCTCGGCCGCCGCTGCAGCGGTCTCCGGCTGGGTGATCGACTCCCTCGGCCCACGCGGCGGCTTCGCACTCACCGCCGCGGCCGCCGCCGCGATGACCCTCCAGAGCCTCGCCGCCCTGCGCCTGCTCCAACATCGTGGCCGGCGATGAGTTTCCCCGCCTGCCTCCGTCCTATCTGGCGAACACCAAAGAAGCGGAGGCAAATATGAGCAGGACCACCCACATCACCCATGTGGCCACGATCGGGATCCGAGTCACCGACCAACAGAAGGCAATCGACTTCTACGTCGGTGAACTCGGCTTCGAAATACGCCGGGACGTCCCCTTCGGCGACAAGCGCTGGATCGAGGTGGCCCCACCCGGAGCAACGACGACTGTCGCACTCGTCCCCGAAGGAATCCCGCTCGGCATCCGCCTCACAACCCGCGATGCCGACGCCGACCACGAGGCCCTGCGCGCCCACGGCGTCGACACGGATGCGGAAGTCGTACGGATGGGCCCCGCGGTGCCCCCCATGTTCGCCGTGCGCGACCCGGACGGCAACAACCTCATCCTCATCGAAGGCTCCTGACAGGCGGCATCCGTCTGCCTGGAGAAGCGGGTTGCTACCGACGTTCGCAACGCTGAAGTTCCGTCCGTGATTGAGTCCGACTGGTCCGAAGAGGACGAGGAGAACAACCTCAGCCAGGCGGAACAAGTCTTTCTGGCACATCTTCGCGCGCTGCCAGTGCGTGGCCCCGCGAGCCCGTCCGGTGGAGCGGCGCGAGTGGTGGTCCCGCGACGGACTTACGTACGACTACGTCTTCTCAGACACCGGGACCGGGCTTGTCTGCGGCGGGGCGGCGGGCCCTGAAATGTTCCGCCCCCCGCCGGATCGCATCATTCACGCCCGCGGGAAATCCCCTCACACGGCGGACTGAGGCACCACGGCTCACACGGGCAGCGGACTTCCGACCCAGCGGAGGCCCAGCCGTGGAAGTAGCTCACGCCGTGGGTGCGGTGACAGGTCGCGGGGAGTCGTTCGGGCCGGACCACGCGCACAGGATGCGGATCGGATCGGTGTCAGCAGATAGCCGAGGAGTTCAGTGACGCTCTTTTACGAGGACCTGGCGTACGAAGATCTGTGCGACTGGGCGGGAGAGGAGCACGTGGAACGTGCCGACCCGGACGGTGTCCGTGACTGGGACCTGCCCGACGCGGACAAGGCAGTCCTTACGAGGGTGGGCGTGCCGCACCTCGACCGCCTCGTTTCGCGTACGTATCTGCGCGACGGCAGCTGTCCGATGATCCGGACGGACAGCGGCGGCCTACTTTATCCCCTGGCCGAGTTTCGGCACCCCCGCTTCCCCGACAGGGCCTGGGGTCTCTTCGGAGCGGAGCCTGGGACCGGGGTCGTCCATCACGTCGGAGCCGACGGGGTATCCCGCCGCGCGAACTCCTCCGTAGTCCTGTGGGTGCAGTGTCTGCACCACTGCGGGATCCGAACAGATTCCAGCGACGTCCTGCTCAACCCCGACCGGCGCGAGGAGGAGGACGTACTGACCGAACTGCAACGCCTCAAGGGTGAACTGGGCGAATTCGACCCGGCCGCAATCGGCGACTCCAACGACGGACTGTGGGCCGTCCATTTGGATCGCTGGCTCTGGTAGAAAGCGGCCGCCGCTCGTACGGCCGGGTCGTGGTCTCGCCTGGGTGCGGGGGCGGTCAGATGAAGTAGTGGCCCTGTTCGATGTCCTCGATCAGGCCGGGGTGGGTGGGCTTCCAGCCCAGGAGGTCTTGGGTGATGGTGCTGGAGGCGGGTGCGTCGGTGGTGAGCAGGGGCACGTGGATGCCCTCGTATTCTCCGGCGGGCAGGGAGCGGGCGGGCAGGTTCAGGTGTCGGCCGATGGTCTCGGCGATCTCGCGGACGGGTACGCCTTCGTCGCCGACGGCGTTGAGCACCGCGCCGGCGGGAGCCTGCTCGACGGCGAGCCGGTAAAGAGTCGCGGCGTCCTTCACGTGGACGGCGGGCCAGCGGCTCGTCCCGTCGCCGATGTAGCCGGAGACGCCCTTGGCCCGGGCCATGGCGATGAGCTGGGGGACGAAGCCGTGACGTTCTCCCCGGCCGTGTACCGAGCGGGGCAGCATGACCAGGCAGGAGCGGACGCCGTTGTCCGCGGCCGCGAGGGCGGCGCGCATGGTGGTGATGCGGGCCGCGACGGGTCCGGCGGCGATGAGTTCGTCGCGTTCGGTCGAGGGCCGGCCGGGCGTGACCATGGTTGCGCCGGAGATCACCAGGGGCTTGCCAGAGCCGGCGAGTCCGGTGGCGAACGTCTCGATGGCCCTGGCATCGGTCTGCGTCGCCTGCGTGCCGCGCTCGAAGGCCAGGTGGATGACGCCGTCGCTGTCGAGGGCCCCGGCGCGCAGGGTGGCGGTGTCGTTCAGGTCGCCGCGCAGCACTTGGGCGCCCATGTCGGCGACTGCTGCGGCGGAGGCGTCCGAGCGGGCCAGCCCGAGGACCTGGTGGCCGGCGCCGATGAGTTCGGGGACGACGGCCGAGCCGATCCAGCCGGAGGCGCCGGTGACGAAGATTCGCATGAAAGGTCTCCCTGGTCGCGGTTCAAGTGAGGAAGATGCGCGGCGCAGTCGCCGCGGCCGGAAGGCCGATGCGATCCGGTCGCATCAACCCTAACCCACATATGCGACTGCGTCGCATCGCCCGCCGAAGGTGATGCGATTCGGTCGCCTCGCTTATGCTGTGCCGGTGAGCAGATGGGCACCGGACGCGCGCAAGCGCCTGGAGACCGCAGCGCTGGACCTCTTCGTGGAGAACGGGTACGAGGAAACGACCGTCGCGCAGATCGCGGATCGCGCCGGTTTGAACCGCGCCACGTTCTTCCGGCACTTCGCCGACAAGCGGGAGGTCCTGTTCGGCGGGGAGGACGTGCTGGCCGAGTTGTTCGCCGACGCCATCCGGTCCGCCTCTGCGGATGCGACGCTCACCGAGTACCTGCAGGCGGCGTTCGCGGCCGCCGAGCCCGCGATGACCCCGCAGCGGCGGGCCGAGGCCGCCAAGCGTGTACTGGTCGTCGCGGCGAACAGCGAACTGCAGGAGCGGGGACTGCTCAAGCACGCCCGGATCGCCCGGTCGATCAGCGCCGCCCTGCGCGAACGGGGCACGGACGAGCTGACCGCCCGACTGGGGGCGGAAGTGGGGATGCTCGCCTTCAGGGTCGCCGTTGAGCGCTGGATGACGGCGGACCAGGACGAACCGTTCCCGCTCCATGCCGCAGCGGCCTTGAGCGACCTGCGGGTGCGCGCTGCCGAACTCGACTCCGCGCCCCGCCCTCAGCCTGACGTGGGTTCAGCGAAGTAGGCCGTCTCAGCGGGGAATCACCCGGGGTACGGGACGACGGCCTCCCGGGTGCCGGCCGGGTGGGACAGGACGGGGCCGTCCGGGCCGCGCAGGCGCAGCCGCCAGGGGTGCGGGCTGTCCGTACCGATGTGGAGCCGTCCGCCCTGGCGGCGCACATGGAAGCGCGCGCTCTGTCCGGGGCCGTCCGGGCTCGGGACGACAAGCGTGCGCTCCGCTGCGTCGGCGAAGGCGTGCACCCGCAGTTCGATGCCGTCCGCCCAGGCGGAGACCGGGTGCTGGTCGTCGGCGGCGAGCGGGACGACGGAGTCGGGGCGGGCGAGCAGCGGCAGCGTGTGGAATCCGTGCCGCTCCCGGACCCAGCGCGGGCCGGTGACCTGGTCACCCGTCAGGAAGTTGGTCCAGGTGCCGGCCGGGACGTAGTACTCGACGGTGCCGTCGTCGGTGAAGACCGGGGCGACCAGCAGGTCCTCGCCGAGCAGGTACTGCCGGTCCAGGGCGGCCGCGGCCGGGTCGTCCGGGAACTCCAGCACCATGGCGCGCATCACCGGTACGCCGGTGGTGTGCGCCTGCTGGGCGGCCCGCTGCAGGTAGGGGGCGAGGCGGTGCTTGAGCAGGGTGAACTCGCGGGTGACCGCGACGGCTTCCTCGCCGTAGTCCCAGGGCACCCGGTAGGACTTGCTGCCGTGCAGCCGGCTGTGCGAGGAGAGCAGGCCGAACTGCACCCAGCGCTTGAAGACGGCCGGGGTGGGGGTGCCCTCGAAGCCGCCTATGTCGTGGCTCCAGAAGCCGAAGCCCGACAGGCCCAGGGACAGGCCGCCGCGCAGCGACTCGGCCATGGCGTTGAAGTGCGATTCGCAGTCCCCGCCCCAGTGCACCGGATACTGCTGGCCGCCGGCGGTGGCCGAGCGGGCGAAGAGCAGCGCCTCGCCCTCGCCGCGCTCCTCGCGCAGCAGCTCGAACACTGCCTGGTTGTACAGGTGGGTGTAGTAGTTGTGCATCCGCTCCGGGTCGGAGCCGTCGTGCCAGACCACGTCGGTGGGGATGCGCTCGCCGAAGTCGGTCTTGAAGCAGTCCACGCCCTGGTGGAGCAGGGTGCGCAGCTTGCCGGTGTACCAGTCGCGGGCGGCCGGGCTGGTGAAGTCCACCAGGGCCATGCCGGGTTGCCACAGGTCCCACTGCCACACGCTCCCGTCGGCGCGCCGGACCAGGTGGCCCTCGCGCATGCCCTCCTCGAAAAGTGCGGACTTCTGTGCGATGTAGGGGTTGATCCAGACGCAGATCCGCAGGCCCTGCTGTCTGAGCCGGGCGAGCATGCCCTCCGGGTCGGGGAAGGTGCGCGGGTCCCAGGTGAAGTCGGACCACTGGTACTCGCGCATCCAGAAGCAGTCGAAGTGGAAGACGCTCAGCGGGATGCCGCGCTCGGCCATGCCGCTGACGAAGCGGCCCACGGTCGCCTCGTCGTAGTCGGTGGTGAAGGAGGTGGTCAGCCACAGGCCCAAGGCCCAGGCGGGGGGCAGCGCCGGCCGTCCGGTGAGCGCGGTGTAGCGCTCCAGGATCCGCTTCGGGGTCGGCCCGTGGATCACGAAGTACTCCAGCGACTGGTCCTCGACGCTGAACTGCACCTGGCCGACCGACTCGGAGCCCACCTCGTAGCTCACCTGGCCCGGGTGGTTGACGAAGACGCCGTAGCCGCGGTTGGTCAGGTGGAAGGGGACGTTCTTGTACGCCTGTTCGCTGCTCGTGCCGCCGTCGGCCTGCCAGATGTCCACGCTCTGGCCGTTCTTGACGAACGGGGTGAAGCGCTCGCCCAGACCGTAGACGAGTTCGCCGACGCCGAGCGCCAACTGGCCGAGCATGTGGTGCCGGTCGTCGGCGTCGGTGACGAACCCCGTGCCGCGTGCGCCGGCCGAGGTGAGCACGCGGCCGCCCGCGGCGAACTCCAACTGCCAGGGCGCGGCTGTGTCCACCCGCAGCGTCAGCTCGCCGGAGCGGAGCTCGACGACGGTGCCGTCCCGGCGCACTGTGCCGCTCCCCTCCCCCGCGCCGGGCAGGGCGAAGTCCGGGCCGCGCCGTACCGAGCCCGCGTGGTGGGTGGTGCGCACGCCGATCACGCCTTCGGCGGGCGACCAGCACTCCACGGTGAGCAGCGGGCCGTTGAGGGTATCGCCGCGGCCGGCGATCCGCCGCACCGGCGCGTAGAGCGTCATCCGGCGCCCGTCCTCGCGGATATCCGCGACCTGGGTCGCGTAGTGCGCGGTGCGGCCCGGCCGCATCTGCCAGTGGCCGTCGGTGAACTTCATCAGGCGGGATCCTCCGTGGATGAGGTGGGGGCCGGCGGGTTCACTTGAGGGCGCCGCCGGAGACGCCGGCCGCCACGTACTTCTGTGCCACGACCAGCAGCACCGCGGCGGGTACGGCGGCCAGTACGGCGGTGGCCATCACCGCGCCCCAGTCGTCGACGTGCGCGCCCATGTACTCGTACATGCTGAGGGTGATCGGCTTGACGTCGTCGGTGGTGTTGAGGGTCAGCGCGAACAGGAAGTCGGACCAGGCGAAGAGGAAGGTGAACAGGCCGCAGGTGATCAGCGCGTTGCGGCTCATCGGCAGCACGATCCGCAGGAACGCGGTGAAGCGGTTGGCGCCGTCGACCCAGGCCGCCTCGATCACCTCGTGCGGGAGGGCGGCCATGAAGGAGCGCAGCAGGACGACGGAGAAGGGCAGGCCGAGCGAGGCGTCGGCCAGGATCAGCCCCAGGTAGGTGTTGACCAGGTGCAGGTCCACATAGCTGCTGTAGACCGCGTTGGCGATGACCATGCCCGGCACCATCTGGGTGATCAGGGTGCCGAAGACGATGGTGCGGGTGCCGGGCAGCCGGAAGCGCGCCAGCCCGTACGCCGCGGGCGCGGCCAGCGCCAGGCACACCGCTACCGCGCCCAGGGCGACCAGCAGGCTGGTGAGCAGGGAACTTCCCTGACTGTCGAGCACCCGGCGGAAGTTGCCCCAGTCGGCGTGGACGGGGAACCAGTCGGTCGCGGCGAGGCCGGTACCGGGCTGCAGGGCGATATCGATCATCCAGTAGAGCGGGAAGAGCAGCACAGCCAGGACGAGAACGGCGGCGGCGGTCCGCACGGCGCGCCGGGCGCCGCTGCCGCTCGTGGCGCCGCGGTACGGGGTCCTGCCGCGCGGAGTGCGGTTGACGGGTGTGGCGGACATGGCCTCACTGCTCCCCTGCGAACTCGGCCCGGTTGGCGCGAAGGTAGAAGACGGCGAAGACGGCGCTGATCGCGACCAGGAGGGTGCCGACCACGGCGCCCTGCCCGAAGTCCAGGGACTGGAAGGAGAGTTGGTAGGTCAGCGTGCCCAGGGTCTGGGTGGAGTCGGCGGGCCCGCCGCCGGTGAGCGCCAGGATCAGGTCGAGGATCTTGATGGTGGACATGAAGCCGAGCACCAGCACCACGGTGATCACCGGGCGCAGCATCGGCAGGGTGACCCGGCGGAAGGTCTGCCAGGGCCCGGCGCCGTCCAGCGCCGCCGCCTCGTACACCTCCCGCGGGATCTCCTGGAGCCCGCCGTAGAGGATGACCATGTTGAACGGGATGCCGATCCAGATGTTCACCAGGATCGCGGAGAGCAGCGCCAGGCTCGGGCTGCTCAGCCAGTGCACCGGGGAGTGCGCCAGGTGCACGTCCTGCAGCGCGGTGTTGACGACGCCGGTGTCCTGGTCGAGCAGCTTGCGCCAGACGACCGAGGACACCACCATCGGCACCAGCCAGGGCAGCAGCAGCACGGCGCGGGCGAACCCGGCCAGCCGGAAGCGGCCATTGAAGAACACCGCGAGCGCCAGCCCGATGCAGAACTGCCCGGCGAGCGAGCCCACGGTGAAGACCAGGGTGTGCCAGAGCGCTTGGCCCAGCAGCGGGTTGTCGAGAACGGCCCGCCAGTTGCCCAGTCCGCTGAAGGGCGCGGAGCCGGTGAAGAAGGTCTTCGGCGTGTAGTGCTGGAAGCTCATCAGCACGTTGCGCACCAGGGGGTAGCCGAAGAACGCGGCCATGTAGACGACGGCCGGGGCGACAAAGCCCCAGCGCAGCCAGGCCGCGGTCGGGCGGCGGCGCACGGCCGGGCGCGGCGGGACGAGCGCGGTGGAGGTCGGGGCGCTGGTGGTCATGGGGGGCCGGCTCCTTACTTGCTCGCGGCGTCGACGGATGCCTGGGCCCGCCGCAGGGCCCGCTCGGGCGCGGCGGATCCGGTGAGCACGGACTGGAATGCCTGGGCGAGCGCGGTCTGCACGCCGGGCCAGCCGGCGCCGACCAGCGCGGTACGGGAGCGGGCGGTGGCGACGGCGTCGGCGAATCCGGCCAGCTTCGGGTTGTCCTTGCGGTATTCTGCGGCGGCCGCGGTCCGGGTGGGGATGTTGTTGACCGCCTCGCCCCAGGCGACCTGGTTCCGCTCGGTGTTGAGGCAGTCGATGACCTTCGCCGCGAGCGCCTGCCGGTCCCGGTGGCCGGTCCTGGGGATGGTCATCACGGTGCCGCCGATCGGCGGCTGGGTGCTGCCGCCCGCGGTGGGGGCGGGGATGGTGGCCACGGCCCAGTGGATCTTCGTCTGCGCGTCCAGCGCCGGCACCTGCCAGGGACCGTTGACCATCATCGCCGCCCGGCCGGCCAGGAACTGGTCGTTGACGTCCTGCTGGGTCCAGGTCACGGCGGCGCTGGAGGCGGAGCCGTCGGAGATCAGCGTCTTCCAGAGGTTCAGCGCGGCGGCGCCTTTGAGGTCGTTCAGGTGCGCCTCGTCGCCGCCGCTGGACCAGAAGAAGGGCAGGAACTGGTAGACGCCGTCCGCGTCCGGTGTGGCGCTGAAGGCCATGCCGTAGGTCTTGCCGCTGGTCAGACGCTTGGCGGCCGATAACAGCTCGTCCCAGGTCCGCGGCACCGGGACGCGGGCCCTGGCCAGCAGGTCGGTGTTGTAGACCAGCGCGAGCGAGTTGACCGAGCGGGCGATGCCATAGAACGTGCCCTGGAAGCTGCCCATGGACAGGGCGCCCCGGGAGAGCCCGGCGGTGTCCACGCCGAGCGGCTTCAGCGGCTCCAGCCCGCTGGTGGCGGCGAAGGCGGGCAGGTCGGAGCCGTCCAGCTCCAGGATGTCGGTGAGCGAGTGCGAGGACGCCATCCGCAGCGCCTTGGAGACGACCTGGGTCGCCGGGACGCTGGTCTGGCGCACCTTCAGGCCGTATTCGGCGCCGCAGCGGTCGAAGAACTTCTGGTTCTGCGCGTGCTCGGCGGTGTCGGTCGCGGAGTTGAGCACGGTGAGCGTGTGCGGGTCCGGGGAGGCGGCGCAGCCGGTCAGCGCGACCGCGCACAGGGTGAGGGTCGACGCGACGGCGAGGAGCGCGGCCCGGCGTCTGCCCGGGGTGGGCCTCGGAGTGTGCCTCGGGTTGGGCATGGGTGGGGGCTCCGATCGGTTGCGGCTCTGAACGGGGCGCGGGGTGCCGGGTCGGTGGCGGTGGACGCGGGGTCCGTCCGCGTCATCCGGCGTGCAGCAGTTGGGCGTCGAGGAGTGCCGGGCGGATCAGCCGGTGGCCGACGGCGCCCGGGTCCTCTCCCGCGCCATGCGCCGCGATGGCGGCGACGACAAGCTCGGTGACAGCGGTGGTCATCTCGGTGACGGGCAGTTCGATACGGGGCAGCGGGCGCCCGGCCGTGTCGCCCGGCAGCATGCCGATCGGCAGGACGCACAGGTCCTCGGGGACGCGCAGCCCGCACGCCTCTGCGGCGGCCAGCACGGTCGGCACACCGACGACGTGCTGTACGGCGAGGGCGGTCGGCCGCCGCGGATCGCCCAGCAGCGCGAGCAGTTCCTCGTACAGCGCGTCGGGAGCCGGGGGTTCCAGGAGGCGGACCCGGGTGCTCCCGGCCAGCCGTTCGGCGGCGGCGCCGGCTCCGGCCAGGCCCCGGACGGCATAGCCCTTGCGGCCGGCGACCTCCTCGGCGGCGCAGGGCAGGTAGGCGAGCCCGGTGTGCCCGGCCCCGGCCGCGGCGGTGAGCGCCAGTTCGACGGCCGCGGCCCAGTCCAGGTCGGCGAAGGGCGCGGCACCGGAGAAGTCCTCGGCGCCGTCCGCGCCGCGCCCGCCGGGGGCGCGTTCGGTGCCCAGCAGGGCGAAGGGCAGGCCGAGCTCGCGCAGTACGGCGACCCGCGGGTCGTCCACGGCGACCGCCATCAGGATCGCACCGTCGGCCTGACCGCCGCCGGCCATCCGGCGCAGTCCCGGCACGCCCTCCCGTTCGGTCAGCATCAGCACGTCGTAGCCGTGGGCCCGGGCGGCGTCGCAGACCTCGATGGCGAAACGGCCGTCGGTCGGGCGGTAGCCGTCGCCGCCGCGCGGGAGGGCGAGGGCCAGCACCTGGGTGCGGGCGCTGCGCAGCGTGCGAGCGCTCACACTCGGGTGGTAGCCGAGCTCGGCGATGGCCTCCTCGACCGCGAGCCGGGTGCGCTCCGAGATCCGGCGGGAGCCGGTGAGCACGTACGACACGGTGCTCTGCGCCACGCCCGCCCGGGACGCCACGTCCTTCATCGTCACCATCGCGCCCCGCCTGCTCTCTTTTCGATCGCAACGAGTTGTCGATTCGTTTCGTCGATTCGTTTCGACGAAGTGATCGGTGAGGCTAGCGGGCCGCCTCACCGCGTCACAAGAGCGGTGCACGACATTTCTGCGTCTGGTGGTGGGGGGGCGGCGCGCACGGATGTGAGCGCTTGGGTGCGGCCGCGGTGTTCCCCCTGCTCCGGTGCCGCCTCCGCCCCACCGCCGCATGACATCGGCGAGCGGCGGTGGCGCAGCACACCGCGACAAATTGAATACCGTTTACGGCGGGAGTCCAGCAAGTCATGGGAAAACAACGAGTCGTCACACGCATGAAACGCAAGCTGTATACCGTTCGCGGCTATGACTCCCAAGGTGACAGGCCAGACCGTGTGCGACGAGCGTGCTCGCGCCGTCGTCGCCCGGCTGGACGCGGCCGAGCGCGTCGCGGCCGGCGCACTGCCCAGCGATGACCCGCTCGATCCGAACCGCCGGTTCCGGACCGAGGCGACACGGCCGGAACTGCTCGCGCAGCCCGATGTCGTGCGGCGCAATTGGGCCGCCAACGAGGCCGCGCTGGCCGAGACCGCCGCGCGGATCCGCAGGCACGACCCGGACCGGGTGCTGCTGGTGGGGGCCGGTGACTCGCTGGCCGTCATGACCGCCGCCAGGCTGGCCCTCGAGTCGATGCTCGGCGTGCCCTGCGAACCGATGCAGAGCCTGGAACTGGCCTTCTACTACGCCCACGACGTCACGCCGCGCTCGCTGGTCGTCGCACTGTCCAGTTCGGGCGAGACGACCCGCACCGTGCAGGCCCTGCTCGTCGCGCAGGCCGCCGGGGCGATGACGCTGGCCCTGACCAACAAGCCGCACTCGACACTGGCCGCCGAGTCGACCACGACCCTGCTGGTGGACGCAACCCGGGTGGGTTGGCCGACCCAGTCCTCCACCGCGCCGCTGGCGCTGCTGCTGCGGCTGGCCGGGCTGGTCGGCGTCGCCCGCGGGGTGCCGACGGCCGCCGCGCTGCTGGCCGAACTGGAGACCGTGCCCGAACTGATGGCCGACACACTTGAGCGGGCCGACGCGGTGATCGCCGAGCAGGCGGCGGCCGAACGGGCCGGCCGGATGTTCCTGTTCGCCGGGGCCGGCCCCAACCACGCGTCGGCCGTCGTGGGCGCCGCCAAGGTCAAGGAGTGCACCCCCGACCACGCGGTCGCCGTGCAACTGGAGGAGTTCCACCACTACAACTCCCAGAAGGCGGGCGAGCCGCTGTGGCTGCTCGTGCCGTCCGGCCGGGCAACGGCACGCGGGGTGGACACCGTCCACGAGGCCCATCGCCTGGGCGGCCACGTCTACGCCGTGACCACCGACGGCGAGAGCGCCTACGACGGCATCTCGCGCGACGTACTGCACCTGCCGGCGGTCACCGAGGCGCTCAGCCCGCTGATGTACTTCCTGCCCGCGCAGTTGGTCGGCTACCACCTCGCCGCCCAGAAGTTCGCCTCCGCCGAGTCCCCCGAGTCCGCCCGGTCCGCCGAGCCCGCCGACGGGACCGGCCGTGACTGAGACGACGCCCGGACTGGTCTGCATCGGCAACCTCACCGTCGACGAGTCGGTGCAGCCGGACGGAACGCGCACGCAGGCGCTCGGCGGTGACGCGGTGTTCGCGGCACTCGCGGCACGCCTGGCCGGCTGCCGGGCCGGTTGGCTGGCGCCGCTCGGGACCGACCTGCCCGGCGCGCTCGCCTCCCGGCTGGAGACGGCGGGCCTGTCCCTCGACCAGCCACGGCGCGAACTGCCGACCGTGCGCAACGTGGTCCGCTACGCCGCCGACGGCAGCCGGTCGTGGAGCCTGGTGCTCGGCGACGACCACTTCGACCGTATGTCGGTGTATCCCGCCGATGTGCCACCCGCCGTACTGGCCTCGCGTGGCCTGCTGGTGCTGGCGATGAGCCTGCGCGCACAGCTGACGCTCACCCCGTGGCTGCGGCGCAACAGCACCGCGGACGTCTACCTGGACCTGCAGGAGGACTACCTCGCGGGCCACGAGGCCGAACTGCTCGACCTCGTCGGCTGCTGCGACGTGTTCCTGCCCAGCGAGTCGGAGGCCACCCACCTGGCGGGCGTGGACGACCCGGTCGCCGCGGCACGGCACTTCGCCGCGATGGGCGCTCGGGTGGTTGTGGTGAAACTGGCCGAGCGGGGCTGTGTCGTGGTCGAGGAAGGCGTCGTCACCCAGGTGCCCGCCGAGGTCGCCGAGCCGGTCGACCCGACCGGTGCCGGGGACACTTTCTGCGGCGCGTTCGCCGCCGTGCACCTGGCGACCGGGGACGCGGTCGCCGCGGCTCGTGCCGCCGTCCGGATCGCGGCCCTCGCCGTACGCGGCCCCGGTGTCACCCCGCTGCTGGACGCGGTCGCCGCGGGGGTACGGACATGAGCCGCACGATCATGGTGGTCAACCCGAACACCACCCGCACCATGACCGACGCCGTCGTAGCCGCGGCACGAACAGCCGCGACGCCGGGTACGACGCTGGTCGGGGGCACCCCCACCGTAGGCACCGCTTCGGTGGAAAGCCATGTCGACGAGGTGTGGGGCGCAGTCGGCGTGCTCGAACAGGTCCGCGTCGGTGAGCAGTCCGGTGTGGACGGCTACGTGATCGCCTGCTTCGGCGACACCGGCGTGCAGGCCGCCAGAGAACTGGCGCGTGGCCCTGTCGTCGGCATGACCGAGGCGGCCCTGTTCACGGCTGCGCTGGTCGCCGCCCGGTTCACGATCGTCACGCTGCCGCGCCGCACACGGGAGATGTCCGACCGCGTGCTGCGCGACACGGGACTGTCCCACCGGTGCACCGTGCGGGCGATCGACGTGCCGGTTGCCGACATCGCCGAGGGCGCACTGCACGAACTCGACGCCGTCGCCGCCGAGGCGAGCCTGGCGATCGCCCAGGACGCCGCCGAGGCGCTCGTGCTGGGCTGCGCCGGGCTGGCCGACCTCGTCGGGCCGCTGCGGGAGCGGTTGGGCGTGCCCGTCATCGAGGGCGTCGCCGCAGCCGTGGCCATGGTCGACGGCCTGCTGGCACAGGGCGTCACCACCTCGCGCGCAGGCACCTACGCCGCGCCCGACCGCCGGGAGCCGAGCGCATGACCCACCCCGAACTGTCCGCTGAAAACCCTCCGTCCGTGCTGTTCACCGACGTGCTGGTGTACGACGCCACCGCGCCCGCCGCGGTCATCGGCCCCACCGACGTGCTGGTCACCGGGCAACGGATCGCCGCTGTCGGCCCCGCCCTCGACGGCACCGCGCCCGAGGGCACCCGGATCGTCCCCGGGCACGGTCACCACATGCTGGCGCCAGGACTGATCAACGCGCACTTCCACTCACCCGCCAACCACCTGAAGGGGATGCTGCCCAGCCGACCGCTCGAGGTGTTCATGCTGTACGAGTCGCCGGCCGACGAGGCACTGCGGCCCTCACCGCGCGAGGCGTACCTGCGGACGATGCTGGCGGCCCTGGAGATGCTGCGCGGCGGCACCACCTCGGTGCAGGACGACGCGTTCGTCATGCCCACCCCCGAACCCGACGTGATCGACGCGATCATGTCCGCCTACGCCGACGCCGGCATCCGCGCGACGGTCGCCCTGGACCAGCCGGAGATCCCGGAGGCGGAGAAGCTGCCGTTCCTGGCCGAGATCGCCGGTCCGGAACTGGCCGAGGTGATTCACGGGCCGGCGCCGATGGACCGGGCCGACCTGCTGGACCGCTACGCCCACCTGTTCTCCACCTGGCACGGCGCGGCGGGCGGCCGACTGCGCGGCGCTGTCTCGGTGTCCGCGCCGCAGCGGGTCGGCGTCGAGTACTTCGCGGCGCTGGCCGATCTGGGTGAGCGGCACGACGTGCCGATGTTCGTGCACATGCTGGAGACCAAGGTGCAGCGTGTCCTGGCGGGCGAGCAGCCGCGGTTCGCGGGCCGGTCCCTGGTCCGCTACACCGCCGACCTGGGCCTGCTGCGGGAACGCACCAACGTCATCCACGCGGTGTGGGTCGACAGCGCCGACCTGGATCTGATCGCCGAGGCCGGCGCGACCGTCGCACACAACCCGGTCAGCAACCTGCGACTGGGCAGCGGGATCATGCCCTTCCGGGAGATCCGCCGCCGTGGCATCCCGATCGGTCTCGGTGTGGACGAGGCCATCTGCAACGACGCCGTCGACATGTGGAGCGTCGTGCGCGCGACCGGACTGGTGCACAACGTCACCGGCCTGGACAGCGACCTGTGGCCGTCGGCAGCCGAGGTGCTCGACTGCCTGTGGGCCGGTGGCGCCCGGGCCATGGGCCAGGCCCAGGAGCTGGGGGCGGTCGCCGTGGGCCGGCTGGCGGACCTGGTGCTGATCGACCTGCACGCCACGGCGTTCACGCCGCTCAACGACGTCCGGGGACAGCTTGTGTACTGCGAGTCCGGCGACAGCGTGACGCTGACGATGGTCGACGGGCGGGTCGTGGCCGAGGGCGGCCGGGTGACCACGGTGGACGAGACCGCACTCCTGGCCGAGGCCCGCGAACTGTTCGCCGCTCGGCGCCCGGCGTTGCGCGCGGCGCACACCGCGGCCGACCGGTTCCGGCCGGCGTACCAGGAGATGGTGCGCCGTGCCGCTCAACGTGACGTGGGCATGAACCGGTGGGCAGGGGGCAGCGCGTGACCGGCGACCGCTACGCGTACGCGTCGATCGGCCAGCGGCCGCGCGGCTGCTGGCCCAACCGGCGCCGACTGGCCGTCTACATCGCCGTCGGCGTCGAGGAGTACCGCTTCGGCGACGGCCACGTCGAGGACCTGCTGCCCGGGGTGCCGCATCCGGACCTGGTCAACCGGTCCTGGCGCGACTACGGCAACCGGGTCGGGGTGTTCCGGCTGCTGGACCGGCTCACCGGCCTGGGGCTGCCGCCGACGGTGCTGCTCAACACGATGGTCTACGACACCGCCCCCGCCGTCACCGACGCGGCCCGTGCCGCAGGCGCCGAGATCATCGGGCACGGCATCACCAACTCCGACTCGCTGGCCGACATGACCGAGGCCGCCGAACGCGAGTACCTGCGGGCGGTGGCGGCGCGGGTCAGGGCCGAGGAGGGCACGGCGCCCGGCGGCTGGTCCAGTCCGTGGCTGGCGCACACGCCGCGAACGGTCGACCTGCTCGCCGAGACCGGCTACCGGTACCTGCTCGATCTGCGCCCGGACGACCAGCCGGTGTGGCTGGCCTCGGCAGGCGGACCGGTGCTCGCCATTCCCTACGCACTGGAGCTCAACGACAGCAGCACCATCGTCGGCCGTCAGGCGTCGGCCACCGAGTTCGCCGACATGATCGTGGACGAGTTCGACGAACTGCGGGCCGCAGCCGAGGACCGGCCGCTGGTGATGAGCATCGTGGTGCACTCGTACATCTCCGGCGCGCCGTTCCGGCTGCGGCAACTCAGCAGGGCGCTGAGCCACCTGGCCGCGCACGCCGACGGCGTGTGGTTCACCCAGCCGAGGCACATCCACCGCGCGTTCGCGTCGGCCGTGCCTGCCGCACCGGCCGCGCCCGCCGCCGGCGGCACCACCGAGGATCAGGAGGCCAGCCATGTCCGCCCATGACATGCCGACGCCCGACACCGCGCCGGCGACGGCGACCGGGCCCACGACCGACGCCCTGGCCACGGCCGCCGCCCCTGTGGCGTCGGTGCGGGGACTGACCGTCTCGCTGCGCCGCCAGGGCGTGCGGTCACCGGTGCTGCGCGGCATCGATCTGGACATCGCGCCCGGCGAGATTCTCGGCCTCGTCGGGGAGTCCGGTTCGGGCAAGAGCGTCCTGGCGATGACCATGCTCGGCCTGGTGCCGCGTTCCGCACGGCCCAGGATCACCGGCACCGTGCATACTGCGGGCACCGACATGCTGCACGGGTCGGCCGCGCAACTGCGTGCCGTGCGCCGCACCCGGCTCGGCGTGATTTTCCAGGACCCGATGACGTCGCTGAATCCGACGATCCGCGTCGGCCGGCAGATCACCGAGGTCACCGGCGACAAGGGCGAGGCCATCACCCTGCTGGGTGCCGTCCGGGTACCCGAGCCCGCCAAGCGGATGCGGTCGTTCCCCCACGAACTGTCCGGCGGCCTGCGCCAGCGTGTGATGGCGGCGATCGCGCTGGCCGGCAGGCCGCGCCTGATCGTGGCCGACGAGCCGACCACTGCGCTGGACGTCACCGTGCAGGCGCAGTTGCTGACGCTGCTGGCCGACCTGCGCGACGAGTTCGGATGCAGCGTCCTGTTCATCACCCACGACCTGGCAGTGGCCGCCCAGATCACCGACCGGATCGCCGTGCTGTACCAGGGCCGCGTCGCCGAGATCGGTCGGTCGGCGCACCTGCTGCGCCACCCGACCCACCCCTACACCGCGGGTCTGCTCGGCTCACGCCTGTCGCTGTCCACCCCGCGCGGAGTCGCACTGCCCACCCTGCCCGACGACAGTGTCCCGGTCACCGAACGCCTGCGAGGCTGCGCCTACCACACCCGTTGCCCACTGGCCGTGGACCGCTGCGCGACGCAGCAGCCACCGCTGGAGCAGGTCGAGGACACCGGCGGGCAGCGGGCCTGCTGGCGCGACAGCGGGGCCGTGAGCGACGTGCACGACGCCGTCGTACCCGCCGGGGGGCTGGCCGCGCACGCCGAGCCGCTCGGCGCAAGGGCCGCCGACCCCCCGGGCGTCGCCATCGAAGTGCGCGGGTTGACCTGTCAGTTCCACACCCGGTCCGGGTTCGGGCCGCGGCACACGGTGCACGCGCTGCAGGGCGTGGATCTGGACGTCCGCGCCGGCGAGGCACTGTCCGTCGTGGGCGAGAGCGGATCGGGCAAGTCCACGCTGCTGCGGGTGATCGCCGGGCTGACCAGACCGACCGGCGGCTCCGCCGTGCTGCGCGGTACGGCGCAGATGGTCTTCCAGGACGCCGGATCCTCCCTCACGCCGTGGCTGACCGTCGGCGACCTGCTGCGCGAACGGCTGCGCATCGCGAAGGTCCCCCCGGCCGCGGCCACCGGGCGGGTCGACACCGTGCTGGCCGCCATGGGCCTGCCGTCCTCGGTGCTGTCGGTACGGCCGGGTGAACTGTCCGGCGGCCAGCGCCAGCGCGTCGCGCTGGCCCGCGCCGTCGTCGTGCCGCCGACCGTGTTGCTGTGCGACGAGCCGACCAGCGCACTGGACGCGTCGCTGGCGGCAAGTGTGCTGAACCTGATCCGCGAGATGCGGCGGGAACTGGCGATGACGGTCGTGTTCGTCACGCACGACCTCGCGGTGGCGCGGCTGATGGGCGACCGCATCGCAGTGATGGCGCACGGGCGGCTCGTGGAGGAGGGCGACGCGCAGGACATCGTCACCGCCCCGGCCGATCCGCGCACACGCGCCCTGCTCGACGCCGTGCCCCGTATCGACGGCCCGGCCGACCGCCCGGAGGCGACGCGATGACCGGGATGACCGTGCCGCGCCGCCGTTTCTCCCTGTCGGCCGGCGAGAAGTTCCTGCCCGCCGACCGGATCGTCAACTGGGCACTGGTCGGCGTCCTGGTGCTCACCACGCTGGTCGCGGTGTTCGCCTCGGTACTGGCCCCGGACAACCCGATCCAGCCCGTCGGCGATCTCAACCTCCCGCCGCTGTCGCCGCACCATCTGCTCGGCACCGACAACCTCGGCCGGGACCTGCTCAGCCGCACCCTGATCGGCCTGCGTGCGAGCTGGTTCTCGGCGCTCGCCGTCGTGGTGATCGGACTGCTGTCCGGTGGCCTGCTCGGTGTGGTGGCCGGAGCGTTCGGCGGCTGGGTCGACGGACTGCTGATGCGGTTCACCGACCTGTTCCTGGCGCTGCCCGGCGCGCTGGTCGCCATCGCGGTCAACGCCGCCCTCGGTCCCGGCCTCATCCACACCCTGATCGGCGTCTCGGTCGTGTGGTGGCCGTACTACGCACGGATCATCCGCGCCGAAGTGCGCGGCCTGGCCGGCAGACCGCATGTCGAGGCGGCCCGGCTGGCCGGGGTCGGCCGTCTGCGGCTGATCCGCAGACACATCCTGCCCGGTGTGGTGCCGACCGCGGTCGTCACCGCGAGCCTGGACATCGGCAACGTCGTGGTGCTGCTGGCCGGCCTGTCGTTCCTGGGCCTCGGTCAGTCGGCACCGGCCCCCGAACTGGGTGCCGATGTCCAGAACACCCTCTACCTGCTGCTCGAACAGTGGTGGATCCCGATCATCCCGGCGTTGACGGTCATGCTGCTGAGCCTGATCGCCAACCTGGGCGGGGACGCGCTGCGCAACCTCCTGGAAGGCGACCGGTGAACCGATTCGTCCTCTGGCGCACCGGCGCCACCGCCGTCCTGCTGGCCGTGCTGTCCGCACTCGTCTTCGTGCTCCAGCAGATCTCCCCGGGCGACCCGGCCCGCGCCTACGTGGGGGGCAACGCGTCACCCGCCGCCGTGGCGGCGGCCCACCACCGGCTGGGCCTCGACCAGCCCTGGCTGCAGCGGTACGGCCGCTACCTGTGGCACGCGCTGCACGGTGACCTGGGCATCTCGCTGCGCACCCACCGGCCGGTCACCACCGACCTGGGGCAGTTCCTGCCCGCGACAGCCGAACTCGTGCTGTTCTCCTTCGTGCTGGCCCTGTTGCTGGCGCTGCTGTTCGCGCTGTCCGGCGCGCTGCGATGGCCAGGCACGGGCGTCTACCGGGGCCTGTTGCTGCTGGCCGGAACCGCGCCGGCCTTCCTGCTCGGCCTCGGCGGCATAGTGCTGTTCTACGGCCACCTGCACTGGCTGCCGGAGGCCGGGCGAGGCGTGGACACGAGTTCACCCACCGGGTTCGTGCTCGTCGACAGCCTGCTGCACGCCGACCTGACCGGGTTCGTCGCGGGGCTGCGGCACCTGGTGCTGCCCGGCCTCGCGCTGGCCATCGCCCCGGCGATCAGCATCGGCCGCATCCTGCGCGCCGGCCTGGAACGCGCCTACCGGTCGGACTACGTACGCACCGCCCGGTCCAAGGGCATCCGCGAGATCACGGTGCTGTGGCGGCACATCGTACGCAACTCGCTCGACGCCACGCTGTCCATGGCCGGCCTGCAACTGGGCTTCATGTTCGCCGGCGTGGTGATCGTGGAGGACGTGTTCACCTGGCCGGGCATCGGCTACTACCTCGCGCAGAGCATTCCCCAGTCCGACTTCCCGGCGATCGCCGGGGTGACGCTGCTGCTCGGCGGCGTCTACATCGTCGTCAACGCTGTCGTCGATGTCTTGCAGGCGGTCGCCGACCCCCGTCTCACGGTGTGACCGGCGCTCCCGATTTCCCGATTCACCGCTATTCCCCGGGCACTGAATGGAGATCAGCGTGTCCATCATCCGCATCAGACGCAGGTGGCGCATCGGCACGATGGTGCTGGCCATGGCCCTCGGTGCCGCCGCCTGTTCCGGCAGTGGCAGCGGCGACGCCGGCGCGGGCAGCAAGCCGCCCACCGACGGAGTCCTCACCATGGGCCTGCTGGGCGACATCGGCCAGCCACCGGACCCCGACATCTACTACGCCAACAACGGCACCGCGATCATGATCAACGTGTACGAGGGCCTTGTGCAATACCAGAACAACACCGACCAGGTGAAGATCGCGCCGCGCCTGGCGACGTCGTGGACGGTCAGCCGGGACAACAGCGTGTACACCTTCCACCTGCGCCACGGCGTGACGTTCCACGACGGCACGCCGTTCACCTCGGCGGCGATCGAGCCGTCGTTCCAGCGGCGCGTGGCCGTCAAGGGCGGCGCGGCCTACATGGTCGCGGGCGTCAAGAGCGTGCAGACACCTGACCCGTACACCGCGGTCATCACCCTCGACAAGCCGAACTCGGCGTTCCTGAGCTACCTCGCCTCGCCGTTCGGCCCGAAGATGGAGTCGCCCACGGCGCTCACGAAGTACGCGGGCGGCGACCACGACCAGAAGTACCTCAGCACCCACGACGTCGGCACCGGACCGTACGAGCTGACCTCGGCGGTGTCCGGCACGAAGTACGTGCTCACGCAGTACAAGGGCTACTGGGGACCGAAGTCGCCCATCACCACCGTGAACCTGCCGGTGTACAGCAGCGCGGCGCCGTTGCAACTGGCGCTGGACAACGGTGACGTGTCCGCGGTCGTCGCGGCGCTGCCCTCGTCGAGCCTGTCGCACTTCGCTTCCGACCCGAACGTGCGCAACTACTTCCTGCCGACGCTCCAGTCCTCGCTGCTGACGCTGAACCCGAGCAAGAGCTTCTTCGCCTCGAAGCAGGCGCGGCTGGCATTCCTGCGCTCGGTGGACCAGCAGAAGCTCGTGTCGCAGGTGTTGGGCAAGCGCTCCTCGGTGGCGACCACGCTGTACGCCAAGGGCATGATCCCCGGCGACGCCGACAAGCAGGACATCACCTATGACCCGTCGGTGATGGCCGGCTACGCCAAGAACCTGCCGTCGGGCACCACGATGACGATCGGCTACGCCAACGGCAACCCGAACGCGCAGAACATCGCGGAGATCCTGGTCGCCCAGATGCAGGCCGACGGCATCAAGGCCACCGCGCAGGGCTACGACACCGCCACGGTGTTCTCCTGGCCGCAGCAGCCGACGAAGGGCCCGGACGCGTTCGTCGACGGCAACAACGGCCCGGACGGCGGAGACCCGTACATGTGGGGCCACGTCTTCTGGGACGCCTCCGGCGGCATCGACTACTTCGCGTGCGACGTACCGCAGGTGGACGCGGAACTGAACCAGGCGGTGAAGACCGGGGACACGGCCCTGTACGTGAAGGCGGCCGAGCAGTACTCGGCAGGCGGCTGCTACATGAACCTGTCGTACAACAAGGACTGGATCGTGGCGCAGAAATGGCTGACGGGCGTGCCGCAGTCGCAGAACCTCGGCGCGAACGAACTGAACTTCAGCCTGCTCGGGATCGCCAAGTAATCCGGCCGGTCGCGTGGTCCGCACCGGTGTGGCGGTGTGGTGGTGCGGCCGGAAGGTCGCACCACCAGCCGGTCAGGCCGTGTCCTGAATGCCGCTGTGCTTGGCCAGCACGGCCATCGACTCGGCCCGGTCCCGTTCAATGTGCATGTACGCGACGGACTCGGCCAGCCGTCCGTTGCCGGAGCTGATGGCCTCCAGCAGTTCTTCGTGCCCGGCCAGCGCGTCCAGCGGGTCGAGGCCGGAAGTCAGGTAGAACAGCCACATCATCCGCCCGGACACCGACCGCATCAGCGACCGCATCAGCGCGTTGCCGGTGAGTTCGACGATCACCTCGTGGAAGAGGGTGCTGTTCGCGGCGATCAGGTAAGGGTCGTTGATCGTGACCCCCTGCCGGGAGCGCTCCAGCGCCGCGCGCAGCGGGTCCGGTGACGCGCCCCCGGCGATCTGGCGCGCGGCGAATCGCGCCGCGCCCACCTCAAGGCACAGCCGCAGGTCGAACAGATCGTGGGCGGACCGCACAGTCCAACTGGACACCACGGCGCCACGGCGCGGCAACGTGTGGACGAACCCGTCGACCTCCAGCAGCGGCACCGCCTCGCGCAACGGCACCCGGGACACCTGGAGTTCCTCGGCCAACCGCTGCTCGGCCAGCCGACTGCCCTGCGGGTACCGGCCGCGGATGATGCCCTCGCGCAGCCGGTCGTAGATCTGTCGCGACAGCGGGTCCGCCCTGCGCTGCGTCGATTCCTGCGCCCCCACCGTGCACCTCCGTTCGCGGCGCCGTCCTCGGGTGGCGCAGGGCCATTTTCCCATGGAACGGCAGGCGGCAACGCCCACGGACCGGCGTCATTCGCTCCAGGTGGGGCCCGGCGCAAGTCCGGTCGAATCCGATCAAGGCATCACGGACTTCGCGGAGTTCCACAGCACGCCGCGGTTGATCCGGCCGGGGTGGAGGGCGACCATCGCCTCGTACAGGTCCATTGCCCCCGCGGTCACGCACGCGCCGGACACCCTCAAAAGATCTGCCCACGCCGATCAGTTCGTGTAGACCTCGGCCCGGTCGACACTCACGAACGACCCCTGGGAGCCGGTGGAATGCTCGCCGGTCACGCGGACCCGCAGGGTGTGGCGGCCGTAGGCGAGCCGGGGGCTGACGTACTGGAGGGTCTCGCCGGTGCGGATCGGGCCGTAGAAGTCGACGCGTTGCTCGGGGCCTCCGTCGACGCTCATGGCGGCGATGCCGTTCCCGGTGTCGCGGACGGACAGCAGGGCGATCCGGGTTCCGGTGAAGCCGTAGGTGGCGGTGTTGCCTGCCTGGTCGCTCCAGTGGTCGTCGCCCCAGAAGCACTGGGTGGCGCAGCCGGTCCCGGAATTCCAGGCGCCCGTGTACGCGAGGGTCCCGTCACCGCCGGCACGGCCGTCGTCATTGATCCAGTAGGTGCCTGATCCGGGGTCGCCGGAGGGCAGGTCCTGAGTCGCGCCCATGGCCAGCGGCCGGCCGAGGTCGGGGCTGCCGTCGGCGTTCCAGGTGATCTTCTGAGCGCGGGTCGTGCGGTTGGTGTAGGTGAACACGGATGTGGTCTTCGCGTGGTAGATGATCCAGTCCTGGGTGCCGTCGGGCGAGCGGAAGAAGGCGTGGTGACCGGGGCCGAAGACCCCGTTGTCGTCGGCGCGGGAGAACACCGGCCCGGAGTGCTGGGTCCAGTTGCCGGGCACCAGCGGGTCGGCGCCGTTTGGCAGGGACATCATCCAGATCTGGTAGTCCGGCTTGCCGGTGTCGCAGGTGGAATACGTCATCCAGGACCGGCCGTTGCGGTTGAGGAACTCGGGGGCCTCGCGGACCTCGGGGCAGCCGCCGGCGGCGTCGATGGCGGCGGAGTCACCCGAGACCGTGTACGGGTTCGACAACGGAGCGATGTTGATGCCGTTGTGCTGGTACTGGTTGATGCCGGCGTAGGCGAGATAGAGGCGACCGTCGTGCTTGAGGATGCTGGGGTCGATCGCGTAGTCCGACGCATGGTTGGGCGGGGCGAGTTCGGCCTTGAAGTGGTACGGGCCGGTCGGGTCGTCGCGGTCGGATTCCACGACGTAGATCCTGTGGTGGTCGTCGGTGCCGTCATCGGCGGTGTAGTAGATGTACCAGCGGTCGCCGAACCGGTAGAACTCCGGCGCCCACATGTGGCGGTTGCGCGAGGCGTCCGAATCCGTCCAGACAGTCACCGGGTCGGCGGTGAGCAGGGTGCTCAGAGAAGGTGAGCGCCACATCCGGATGGCGTCGCCCTGGGTGGTGGTCAGGTAGTACGACCCCCTCCAGTACGTCATGAACGGATCCGGGCCCGTGTTGAGCGGGTTGCGGAATGTGTGCGCAGTCGCGGTCGCGGTGCGCGGGACCACCGTGGCGGCGGGGGTGCGCGGGACCACCGTGGCGGCGGCCGAGGAGGCGGAGACGATGCCGAGAAGGGAGACCATGAGGGCTCCGACAACTGCTGCGGTGCGGGGGCCAGCACGCAAGGACGGCTCCTTCCATCGTTGCAAACGCTACGCGGGACGACGGTAAAGACCGGAGACAACGGTGTCAACGAGAAGTGAACAGCGGTGATTTGACCCGCCACGGACCAGCCGCGCCCAGTGGCAGCCCGCGACACAGGCACGCGTCCCCCGCCGCAGATCGCCTCGCCCGAACCGATGAGGTGCGCCACCGGTCGCGGTGGACGCCGGTGGCGACGTACACCCGGGTGGTACGGCTCCCCCTCGTTGCCGTGGAACTCCTTGCTTCCCGTTCACGCGGTGTCGGACGTGCGGGGTTCTTCGGGAACCCGTCGGGAGCGTACGCGGCGGCTCCCATTCGATTACCCAGAACCTGGTCCGAGGTCATATCGTCCCCTGCATGGCGCAGAAGGTAGTGACTCTTTACACCGACGACCTCACCGGGGAAGAGTCCACAGAGATCGACACGTACACGATTCTGGTCAATGGCGCGGGAGTGGAGATCGATCTCACCCCCGAGAGCCACGACAGGCTCATGGAGGCGCTGAGTCCGTTCCTGCACGCCCAGGGTGCCCGGCGAGTGCGCGGCACTTCCACCGGTGCGGTCCGTCGCACGCGCGGGCCGGCGACCGCATCGCCGAAGGGTGCCGACTCCTCGGCGATCAGGGCCTGGGCCAAGGAACAGGGGTACGAGGTCAACGACCGCGGCCGGGTGTCGGCAACCGTACGGGAAGCATACGAAAAGGCCCACTGACGACATCCCCGTCAAGGGCGAGATCAACCCGCAAGGGCCCCGCCTTGCGAGCCTCTCCCCCTCGACCGGGGGGAAGACCGGCCCGTAACCCTTCGCGGCGGCAACCAGACGCATCCGCTGCGGCCGTCAACTCGTTCGAGCCGTGCCCGCATGGGTCATGCCCGTCTCGCAGGTCGCCGAGATGGTGCAGCCCAAGCGAAACACCGTCGATGTGGTGATCGTCGACGAGGCGAGTCAGGCAGGTATGGACGCACTGTTCCTGCTGTGGCTGGCACCGCGCGTCGTCGTTGTGGGGGGGGACGACAAACAGTGCGCGCCCCCGCTTCGCCAGTACGGAGGTGAGCGCCTACCCAGCTGGTGAAGGAATCCGCCTGCCAGGGCAAGACCATAGGCGTCATCACCCTCCAGGGCCCCGTCGGCCAGGTCAAGCTGCCAGGTCAAGCTTCTGGATCAGCTGATCAACGAGCGGATTCCGGCACCGGTACGCGCGCGTCACGGGATCCGTGCGGGCAGTCCTGCGTCGTTCCAGGGAGACGAGCGGCACGTCGTCCTGCTGTCGATGGTCGCCGAGTTGTCTGCGTCGACGACCACCTCTGTTGTCGCCACACCACCACGCGCGACCGTCGGCTCTGGCGCTGCCCCGGCTTGAGCAGCCCGGCCGTCGCCAGCAGGAGCAGCCCGTCGACGGAAAAAGGCCACAAGGCCGCTCTCACCCCGTCTGCGCCCCCCTTGCCGGGCGAACGCCCGCTGGCCCGCTGGTGGACATAGCAGGCGTAAGCGGCTGAGCGATCGCCGGCGGGTCAGGAGGGCGGTCGCTGGACCGCCACCATGGCCACGTCGTCGCTGAGCCGGGATTCCGCGGCGTGGCGGATCAGGTCGTCGCGTACGGTGCGCAGCAGGTCGTCCGGGCCGGTGGGCGGGTGGTCGGCGAGGCGTTCGGTCAGCGGGTAGAAGGCGCCGTCCACGTCGCGGGTCTCGATCACGCCGTCGGTGTAGAGCAGCAGGATGTCGCCCGGGTCCAGGTCGTAGGAGTCCACGGGCTGAACGGCGGGGCCGAGGTCGCCCAGGCCCAGCGGGAGCGCGGGGACCGCCGGATGGAGCGTGAGCACCTTGTCGCCGCGGATCAGCAGCGGCGGCGGGTGGCCGCAGTTCACCACGGTGAGCGTGTCGCCGTCGCCCGACACGTCCGCCACCACGGCGGTGATGAACCCTTCCAGCGCGCCGGGGCCCGCCCGCGGGGCCGCCGGGCCGTCCGGGTCGAAGCGGGGCTGGCCGGCCGCGGCCAGGTCCGCCATGTCCTCGCGCAGGTGCCGGTCGAGATAGCCGGGCAGGTCGGGCAGCGGCACTCTGTGGCGGACCGCCCGGCGGAACGCGGTGAGCAGGAAACCGGCCACTTCGATCGCGCCGAGCCCCTTGCCCTGGACGTCGCCGATCAGCACGCGCGCCCCGCCGTCGTCGGTCGGCACGGCGGCGTAGAGGTCACCGCCGATCGCCGACTCCTCGTCGGCGGCCAGGTACATCGAGGCCACGCTGAGCCGGCCGAGTCTGCCCGGCAGAGGTTTGAGCAGCACCCGCTGGGTCACCGCGGCGACCCAGCGGGCCTGGGCGAGCTGGTGTTCCCGGCGGTCGCGGATCGCCGACGCGGCGACCGAGGCGGCGCTCACCAGGACCACCGTGGCCAGCACGATGGGGAAGTTCGCGCTGTGCAGTTGCCGGTTCTCCTGTTCGGCCAGGACCACGCAGATCACTGTCACGACGGCCACGATCAGGACGGAGAGCGGGGCGAGGAAGACGGCGGACAGGGCGGGGGCGGCGACCAGGAGGTCGCCGAGCGCGATCTTGGGGCCGGCGGCCTCGTCGATGATCAGCAGAGCGACGACCGCGAACAGTGGGACGGCGACCTTGGCTGCGGGGGTGCGCAGCAGCCGTGCCACTCGGGATGCCGCTCGGGGTCGGTTCCCCGTGCCTGTCGGCTCCATGCATCAAAGTTACGTCGGGGCGGGGCGGGGCGCCGTAGGTCTTTTCCGGGGGCCATGGGGTCGGGGCCTCCGGGGTGGGGGTCCGAAATCTCATATTTACGGGCCTGGCGGCCCACACATATAAGTCAGCATTTCGGACCCCCACCCCTCCGGCCCCTCCCGGCCGGGGCGCGTCCGGGGTCCTCGGCCGGTGCCGGACTCCGGCGTCCGGCCTCTGGCCTCAGACGTCCGGCGCCTGTCGGCTGTCGGCTGTCGGCTGTCGGCTG
>NZ_JADKYB010000039.1 GCF_016918855.1 Actinacidiphila acididurans | reverse complement strand
GTAACCGGTCGACCCGGCCGAAACCTTCGCAACCTCCTCACACAGCGCAGTCGGAGGCGTACGCTGTGGGGCCATCGGACGCTTGTCCGTACGGTACGGCCGGCGATGGGGCGCACGGCCGCCGGGTCAGGGGGGTCACGATGCCGCCGCACCGTACGGGTGCGCTGTTGGAGCGCGACGGCGAACTCGCCGCCGTGGACGGCGCGCTGGACGAGCTGGCCACGGGTACCGGTGGGCTGATCGCGTTCGCCGCGCCCGCGGGACTGGGGAAGACGACACTGCTGGCCGAGGTACGGCGGCGCGCGGCCGCACGGGGCTGCACCGTGCTGTCGGCCCGGGGCGGCGACCAGGAGCAGCAGGTCGCCTTCCATGTGGCCCGCCAACTGCTCCAACCCCGGCTGGCCGGCCTGACCGACGCCGAACTGCGCGGCACGCTCGGCGCCTGGTACGGCATCGTCGGCCCGGCGCTCGGCGTGTGCACCGCCGACGGCCCGCCGCCGGACCCGCAGGGCCTGCGCGACGGCCTGGACTGGGTGCTCACCCACCTCGCCGTCAACCGCGCGCCCGTCGTCCTGGTGCTCGACGACGCCCACTGGGCCGATCCCCAGTCGCTCGACTGGCTGGCCGCCTTCGCGCCGCGCGCCGACGACCTCGCGCTTCTGCTGGTGGTCGCCTACCGGCCGGACGAACTCCCGGCCGGCGCGCGGGCGTTCCACGGCCTGTCCGGCCGGGCCGGGCACCGCCCGCTGGGCCTGGAACCGCTGACCGCCGAGGCGGTCGGCCGGCTGGTGCGGGCGTCGCTGGGCCAGCACGCCGACGAGGAGTTCTGCCGCGAGTGCTGGGCCGTTACGGCCGGTAACCCTTTCGAGGCCGTCGAGCTGACCGCCAAGATCCGCGACCGCGGTTTGCGCCCCCATGGGCACAGCGCCCCGCTGCTGCGCGACCTGGCCGCCGCGGTCAAGGGCCCCGGCCTGATCTCGCGGCTGGAGCGGCTCGGCCCGTCCGCGACCCGGCTCGCCTGGGCCGTCGCCGTTCTCGGCGCCGAGGCCCGGCCCACGCTGGCCGCCGCCGTGGCCGGCCTCGGCCCGGAACAGGCCGCCGACTGCGCGGCCCGGCTGCGCGAGGCCCGGATCCTCGCCACCGAGCGGGCTGAGCGTTCCGAGCGGTCGGAGCGGCCCGAATGGTCCGAGCGTTCCGAGCGGTCGGAGCGTTCCGAGCGGTCCGAGAGGCCCGAGCGGTCGGAGTCGCCCGAGCGTTCCGAACGGCCCCAGCGGACCGGCCGGTTCGAGCGGATGGGCCGGCTGGGGCGGCCGGGGTCGCGGCCCGAGCGCGGCGGTCCCACCGAACCCCTGGAGTTCGTCCACCCGCTGATCGCGACCGCGGTCTACCGCGCCATCCCCGACGCCGTACGGGTCGCCCTGCACGGCCAGGCCGCCTGGACCGTGATGGACGCCGGGCTCGGCGCGCGGGCCGCCGCCCGCCACCTGCTGGAGACCCACCCGGAGGGCGACCCCTGGGTGGTCGAGCAGCTTCGGGCCGCCGCCGGGGAGATGCAGCGGGCCGGCGCCGCGGAGGCGGCCCGCGCCCATCTGGCCCGGGCCCTGCGCGAACCGCCGCTGCCCGAGCAGCGCGCCGCCGTCCTCTACGAACTGGGCTGCGCCTCGCAGTTGCTGGAGCCGTCCACCACCGTCAACCACCTGCGGGCCGCGCTGGCCGAGCCGATCGACGACCCGGCACTGCGCGACGGCATCGTCTTCCGGCTGTCCCAGTGCCTGGCGCACACCGACCGGATCAGCGAGGCCGCCGAAGTGGTCGGCGAGGCGGCGCGCACCGCGACCAGTGCCCGTACCCGGCTGCGGATGCAGGCCGAGCAGTTCATGTGGGACGCCTTCCGCTCCGACGAACCCGACTCGCCCAGCCGCTCCCGCCGGCTGACCCGGCTGGCCGACCGGCTCACCGGCCGCGACCTGACCGAGCGGTACATCATCGGACTGCGCGCCTGGGACGCGGTGCTGCGCGGCGAACCCGCCTCCGTCGCGCTGAAGCACGCCGGCCGAGCGCTGACCGGCGGCCTGCCCTGGGCGGACGAGGACCGCGGCTTCGAGGTGCCGGTCCTGGTCGCCATGGCGTACGTCTACGCCGACCGGCCCGAGCGCGCCGAGGAACTGTTCGCCACCGGTATCGCCGACTTCGAGCAGCAGGGCTGGCGCGGCGCCCACCTGTCCTTCGGCTACCTGCTGCTCGGCCACCTGCGCTACCGCAGCGGGCGGCTCGCCGAGGCCGAGAAGCTGGCCCGGCAGGGCGTGCGGCTGGCCGACCGGGTCGGCCGCGGCACCCCCGCGCAGTGGTACTCGGTGGCCGTGCTGATCCAGATCCTGGTGGCCCGCGGCCGTATCGAGGAGGCGACGGCGCTCGCCGCCGAGTACGCCTTCGGCGCGCCGTTCCCGGCCGCGGTCACCTTCCCCGACGCGCAGGCCGTGTACGGCGAGCTGCTGCTGGCCCGCGGCCGGCACCGGGACGCGGCGGCGGAACTGGCGGCCGTCGGGCGCCGGCTGGACCCGCGCGGCATGCGCAACCCCGCCTGGTGCCCCTGGCAGCTCCACCTGGCGCTGGCCGAGGCGCCGGACGCCCCGGGCAGGGCCCGGGCCCTCGCCGAGGATGCGCTCGCGCGCGCCCGCCAGTTCGGCGCGCCCTCCACCGTCGGCATGGCGCTGCGGGTCACCGCCGAGGTGACCGGCGGCCCGCAGGCGCTGCCCCTGCTGGAGGAGGCGGTCACCCGCCTGGAGAACTCGCCCGCGACCCATGAGCTGGCCCGCGCCCTGATCGCCCACGGCGCCGCGCTGCGGGCGGCCGGCGCGCACTCCGCGGCGGCCCGGCGGCTGCTGCGGGGCCTGGAGGGAGCGCGGGACAGCGGCGCCGACGGGCTGGCCGAGCTGGCCCGAGCGGAGCTGGCCCTGCTGCCCCGGGCAGGACTGCCGGAGCGCACCCCGCAGGCAGCCGCTCCCGGGTCCCCGTGACGTCACGCTGCCCGTACGATGGCGGCATGGCCTTCCTCCGCCGGCGCACCCCGGCCACGCCCACCGGTCCGGACTTCGATGTCCTCGCCATGGACCCGGGGGACTGGCCCGGCGACCTGGGCGCCGGGCTGCTGCCCGGGCCCGACGGAAGCTGCCAGGGCATCTACCTGCGCTACGACCTGTTCGGCGGGCGTGGCCCGGCGATGCTGATCGGGAACCTGCCCGAGGGGTCGCCGGCCCGGGAGCTGGAGGAGGGCCAGGTGCCCTTCGAGGTGGCGCAACTGCTGGCCGCGCTCGGCAACGACGAGCCCGCCGAGGTCACCGGCGTCGAGGACACCCCGGTGATGCACGGCGACAGCCTGCTCATCGTGCGCCGCGTCAAGATCTCCGAGTCGCGCGTCGCCTGCGCCCAGTTCGACCGCAGCGACGGCGTCCAGGTCACCATCGCCACCTGGGACCGGCCGATCACCGACGACCTGTACCAGCTGCTCAAGCCGCTGCCCGCGGAGATGTTCCGGGCCGGCTGAGTCCGCGGCACGCTCGCGACGTACGAACGACGTACGAAAGCCGCACGAACGACGTACGAAAGGCGCCGCCGGACCGGATCCGGCGGCGCCTTCTCGCGTACGAGCGGTCTGAACCGTCAGTGCGACGCGCCCACCGGCGACAGCCGCAGGTCCACGTCGTCCGCCCGGACCCACTCGACCCGGTGGCCGAGCTGGACCTCGTAGTAGAGCTGCTTGCCGCGCACTACGGTGTGGCTGGTCGAGGGGTCGTACGTCACGGCGTAGTAGTACTCGCCGTGCACCGCGCCGCCGACCACGTACCGCTGCCCGGCGAGCACCTGGTACGGCATGGCGTACAGGCCCTGCACCGGCACGCCGGCCGGGTAGGCGGACGCCTCGGGGTAGGCGCGGCCGTACACCGGGATGCTCGCCAGCCCCGGCTTCGGGGTGGCGACCAGGGCGAGCGCGTTGACGGCGGTGGGCGCCGCGGCCGGGTTCCAGAACCAGGCCTCCTGGCCCAGGTACCAGATCGCCGTCCAGTCGCCCTGCCGGTCCGCGACCGCGAACTGCTGGCCGGTCGAGGCCCGCGCGCCCACGTCGTTGACGTCGGTGGTGCTGGCGCCGGTCGCCCCGTGCAGGCCGATGTCCTTCACCAGCGGCGCGTCGAAGCTGGGCGCCGTGTACAGCCGCACCGCGTCCGAGCCGTGCGCCGGGCAGGGGGTACCGGCCTTGACGCAGCCGGTGTACAGCGGCTGGTTGGTCTCGTACTGCGGGTCGATGGTCACCGCGCCGCCCCAGGGGCCCGCGGTGGGGTGCACCGGCGCGCCCAGCAGCTCCATGTAGTGGCCCCAGTCCCAGTACGGGCCCGGGTCGGTGTGCATGCCGCTGATGTACGAGGCGGTCGGGCCGGGCACGTTGTCGTGGCCCAGGATGTGCTGGCGGTCCAGCGGGATGTCGTACTTGGCGGCCAGGTAGCGCACCAGCCGGGCCGACGAGCGGTACATCGCCTCGGTGTACCAGGTGCCCGGGTCGACCAGGAAGCCCTCGTGCTCGATGCCGATCGACTTGGCGTTGACGTACCAGTTGCCCGCGTGCCAGCCGACGTTCTTGGTCAGCACGTGCTGGGCGACATGGCCGTCGGAGGAGCGCACGGTGTAGTGCCACGCCAGGTACGTGGGGTCCTGGACGAGCTGCATCGCCGTGTCCCAGTAGCCCTCGGTGTCGTGGATGACGATCGTGTCGATCTTCTCGTCCACCGGCCGGTTCGCCAGGTCGTAGTTGCCGTAGTCGCCGCCGCCCAGGTCCTGGTACGGCGCCGGCACCCACTCGCAGCCCAGGCCCGGCGGGCACTCGGTGCCCGCGTCGTTGGTCTTGCGCAGCCCGATCCTGGCGCTCTGGCCGGCGGCCGGCTTCAGCCCGGGGTCGGCGGCCAGTGTGACCTGCTCGCCGGTGTCGGTGAGCCGGCTCTGCCCGCCGGCCAGGACGTCGAAGACGTCGTCGGCGAAGGAGGCCGCGGTCTGCGCGTCGTCGGCGCCGGAGTACCGGGCCACCGCCGCGTACCAGTCGGCGGGGTCGGAGCCGAGCGGCTCGCCGAGCCCGCGCTGGGCGTCGGCCAGCAGCGCCGCGCCGCCGGCCACATTGGCCGCGGGGTCCTCGCGCAGGGCCTGGTCGGACAGGCCGGTGAGCGTGGCGGCCTTGTCCACGGTCGTCAGGTTCGCCGGCAGCGCGGCGACATCGGGGGCCTGCGCGGTGGTCCGGGTGATCAGCGGGCGGGAGTCGTCGCCGCGCCCGTCGTCGCCGCCGTCGCCCATGGCCTGCTGGGGGAAGTCCGCCAGCGCGGTACGGGCGTCGGTCAGGTGCATCGGACCGTAGCCGCCGGTGACGCTCGGCAGGCCCTGGTGGGTGTCCCAGCGGGACTCCATGTACGACACGGCCAGCAGCACGCTGCGCGGCACCTGGTAATGCGCGGCGGCGTCGGCGAAGGCCTGCTGCAACGGGCCGGCCTGCGGCGCGGCCGGTTCGGCCGCGTGCGCGGTGCCGAGGACCGGCAGCAGGGCCGCCGCGGCCGTGGCGGCGGTCAGCGTACGCAGCGTGCGCCGGCCGCGGGGTCTGTCGGACGGGGGAGCGGTTCCTTGCACAGCCACCTCCATGGATGCCGGTTCATTGGCATCACACAGGTATCGGCTGGCGAACCGCCCGTCAACTATCCGTATACGACGTCGTCTTCGCACGTCAGTGCCGGTGTGGCCGCCTCGTGCGGTACTTTCGGCGGCCTTGGCGCGCCGACCTGGTGCGCATCAGTGGTGTGGACCAATGGGGCGGGTGGGGCGCTCCGTATCGGAGCCGTGACAGTCCCGCCCGTAGGCCGCACGGGGGTCGCGCAAGGCACCGCGGGAGATCCCGCGGAGAGTGGGGGGATGACGCCGGGGTCAGCGGGTGCCGACCGCGGCCCGTACCGCGCGGCGGGCCATGCCGCAGTCGTCGTGCAGCCGGCGCAGCAGCAGCCGCTGCTCCTCGCCGGCCTCGACCGCGCCCGGCGTCACCGGTCCTGGGCCCTGCATGGTGCGCTGCACGGCCGTCTCGTAGGTGCGGATCTCCCGGGTGAGCACCAGCATCAGGTTCACCAGGAAGGCGTCACGGGCGTCGGGGCCGGCCGCCTGCGCCTGCTGGCTGATCTGCCGCCGGGCCGCCGGGTCGTCGCCCAGCACCGACCACAGCACCGCCAGGTCGTAGCCGGGCAGATACCAGCCGGCGTGCTCCCAGTCGACCAGGGACGGCCCGGCCGGGGACAGCAGCACGTTCGACAGCAGCGCGTCGCCGTGGCAGAACTGGCCCTGGGTGTGCGCCAGTCCGTGCAGCAGCTTGTGCAGGTCGCCCTGGTCCCGGTCGGTGAGCAGGCCGAGCTCGTGGTAACGGCTGATCCGGGCCGGGTAGTCCACGGGCGCGTCGAACGATCCGGCCGGCGGGCGCCACAGGTTGATCCGGGAGTACGCGGACAGGGCCGCCCGCACGTCGCCGCGGGTCGGCTGCTGGGACGGGTGCCGCTGCGGGGAGACCATCCGGCCGGGCATCCGCTCCAGCACCAGGACGCAGCTGTCCGGGTCGGCCGCGATCAGCCGCGGTACCCGGACCGGGGGCCGGTGCCGGACGAAGGTGCGATAGGCGGCTATCTCCTGGCGGAAACGTTCCGCCCCCGTGGGTGAGTGGTCCAGCAGGCATTTCGCGACCGCCGGGGCCCGCCCGGAGGTCCCGATCAGCAGCGCGGTCCGCCCGCCGCGGCGCAGCAGTTGCACGGGGGCGAACTCGGGGCAGATCCGTTGCACCGCGGCGACGGCGGTGCGGATCTGGCCCCCTTGCGGGCCGGTCAAGTCGAGTCTCCCGCTGAGCGGATGGGATGTGCCGGCCATGCCGCGCCGCACGGCCGGTGGCCGTGGTCGCAGCGCCGGCTCCGCCACCGGCCGGACGGGCCGGGCCGGGACGGACACGGAGGTGGATGCCGAGTACATGATGAAGAAGCAGATCCCTTCGCGCGCCGACGACTTCGGGGACGCCGCCCCGGCCCGCCGGCGCACCCTGGGGAATGCGGCGACGGAGCGGGGTGGCGCGTTCCTACCTGACACCCGGGCGCGGGTGGCAGACCATCTGGCGGACCCTGGCGAACCCTGGCGAATAGTCGCGGGGCGATTGTCGGGGGGATTACTGTCAACGCAGCCGAGGAACCTGGGGGCTTGACGTGGGCAACGCAGCCAACACCCGACTCGCGGATCTGTTCGGCCTCACCGGGTGGTCCAAAGGCGAACTCGCACGGCTGGTCAACCGGCAGGCGGCGGCCATGGGTCATCCCCAGCTCGCCACCGACACCTCGCGGGTACGCCGCTGGATCGACACCGGGGAGACGCCGCGCGACCCCGTGCCGAAGGTGCTGGCGGCGCTGTTCACCGAGCGTCTCGGCCGTGTCGTGACCATCGAGGATCTCGGGTTCGACCGGCGCCGGCAAACGGGGAACAAACCGACCGGAGACGGCCTGCCGTGGCCGCCGGAGCGAACCGCCGCGGTCCTCACCGAATTCACGGGAATGGACCTCATGCTGAACCGACGCGGTCTGGTGGGCGCGGGCGCCGCGCTCGCCTCCGGCTCCGTACTCAGTTCCGCCATGTACGACTGGTTGCACTCCGACCCGGCGCTGGCCGCCGACGCCCCGGTGCTCGACGACCCGCTGCACGCCGACCCCGCCGCCTACGACGCCTACGAGGCGGCGCCGGTCGGCTCCCAGGAGATCGAGTCCCTGGAGCACTCGGTGGAGGTGTTCCGGCGCTGGGACGCCTCGCGCGGGGGCGGCCTGCAGCGCAAGGCAGTGGTCGGCCAGCTCAACGAGGTGGGCGGCATGCTCTCCTACCGGCATCCGCCGCACCTGCAGCGCCGGCTGTGGGGCGTGGCGGCCAACCTCGCGGTGCTCGCCGGCTGGATGTCCCACGACGTGGGCCTGGAGCCCACCGCGCAGAAGTACTTCGTGATCGCCGCGCACGCCGCCCGGGAGAGCGGCGACCGGCCGCGGGCCGGCGAGGCGCTGTCCCGGGCCGCCCGCCAGATGGTGCACCTGGGCCGGCCCGACGACGCGCTGGACCTGATGAAGCTGGCCCGGTCCGGCGCGGGCGAGGAGGCCCTGCCGCGCACCCGGGCCATGCTGCTGACCATCGAGGCGTGGGCACAGGCGGCCATGGGCCAGGGCCAGCAGATGCGGCGCACCCTGGGCCAGGCCGAGGACCTGTTCGCCGCCGATTCCGGCGACGTGCCGGCGCCGAGCTGGATGCAGAACTTCGACGCGGCCGACCTGCACGGCATGAACGCGCTGGCCCACCGCACCCTGGCCGACCACGACCCGGCGGCCGCGGTGCAGGCGCAGTACCACGCGAAACAGGCGATCGACCTGCGCACCGGCGGCCACGAACGGTCGATGATCTTCGACTACCTGTCGCTGGCCTCGGCCTGCTTCATCGCCGGTGACCCCGACCAGGCCGACCGCTACGCCCGGATGGCGCTGCTGTCCATTGGCCAGACCTCCTCGCACCGCACCTGGGACCGGCTGCGCGAGATGTACCGGCTCACCGGCCGCTACTCCGACCAGGGCACGGTACGGGACCTGCGGCGCGAGATCGAGACCGCGCTGCCCAGGCCCGGCCGCAAGGGGACCGGGCGGGGCGGCACCGCCGGGCGGATGAACGTATGACCCGAGCACGCACCGGAGCGGTGCGGTCAACAGAACAGGTGCGGTCGACGGAACCGGTGCGGTCAATGGAAGGAGATTCCGGGGCGGCATCCCGGTACGGCCCGTACGGTGCCGGCGCGCTCAGCCGATCCTGGCGATCAGCACGCAGGCGTCGTCCTCGCGCTCGGGGGTGCTGAACTCCTCGGCGAGCATCCGTAGGCACTCCTGCGCGGACCTGGCGGCCGTGAACCGCGCGGCCATCGCCAGCAGCCGGTTCGTCCCGGCGTCGGCGTCCGCTGTGCTGCGGCGCGGCACCAGCCCGTCGGTGTGCAGCACCAGCAGGTCGCCGGTGGCCAGTTGCTCGCTGGCCTGACCGTACCGGGCGCCGGAGGTCGCCCCGAGCAGCACGCCGTCCGGCGGGTTCAGCACGCGCCCCGCTCCGTCGCGGAACAGCAGCGGAGCGGGGTGCCCGGCCTGCGCCCAGTGCAGCGTCCTGGTGTCCGGCTCGTACCGGCAGCACAGGGCGCTGCCCAGCGCGGGCTGCGGGGAGGTGTCCAGCAGGTCGTTCAGCCGGCCCATCAGCGGGCCCGGCTGCAGGCCCGCCACGGCCATCCCGCGCAGCGCGCCTATCAGCATCGCCATCCCGGAGGTGGCCGCCACTCCGTGCCCGGTCAGGTCGCCGACGGTCAGCAGCGAGGAGCCGTCCGGCAATTGCAGCGCGTCGTACCAGTCGCCGCCGATCAGCGCGCTGGTGCCGGACGGCAGGTAATGCGCTGCCAGGTCCATGGTGGTGGGCCCTCCGTCCTGCGGGAACCGCAGGCTGCCGCGCCACGGGGGAAGCACGGCCTCCTGCAGTTCGACCGCCAGCCGGCGCTCGGTCTGCGCGATGTGCCACTGGCGCTCCAGGGAGTCACGGGTCTCCCGAAGCGTCCGCTGGCTGCGGCGCAGATCACTGACGTCGCGCAGCACGGCCCACAAGGACTCCGTGCCGCCGTCGGCGCCCAGCACCGGCTCGCCCACCATGTGCACCGTGCGCACCGATCCGTCCGCGCGCACGATGCGGAACTCACCGTCGATCGGCCGGCCGTCCACCAGGGCGGCGGTCACCATCTCGGTGAGCAGATGCTGATCCTCGGAGAACAGCCACGAGGGCAGCTCGTCCAGGGTCAGCGGGTCGTCCTCCGGGTCCCGGCCGAAGATCCGGTACAGCTCGTCCGACCAGACCACCGCGTCGGTGAGCAGAACCCACTCGGCGCTGCCCGCCCGGCCCAGCGCGCCCACGGCCGCCGCGTCCGGGACCCCGCGGCGCGCGGCCGGTTCCACCACCGGCTCGCCGGCGGCCGGGGTCTCCGGCTCGAAGCCGTCCCTGAGCTGGCCCAGGTGCGTGCCGAGGTCGTCGAGCTGGTGCACCGCCAGGTCGCACAGCGCGCGCTGCCAGCGCACCTGCGGGTCCTCGAGCGCGGTCGCGCTGTCCCGCAGCACCGCGTCGACCCGGGTGCGCAGTTGACGTGCCTGAGTGATCAGCGCATCCACGGCACCGGGATCCGGTGGCTGTGCCGCGGAGTGATCCGCGTGCGTGGGCGACGGCATGACGCACTCCGAACGTGTCTGCTGGCAGGCGCCCTTGGGGCGGAGCGGGGCGACCGGTAACGACTGTTGCACAGGGAGCGACGACCCGTAAGGGTTTCGGCGATACCCGATCCGGTGGTGCTGGCGGCATATGCCGAACGTCCAGCACATTTCCGGCCACCAGCGGCGGGGGCCGCGGAACCGCGGTCAATGACGGCCCTCAGCACTCACCCGGACAGCCGTCACTCTCCCGTGGCGCTCCCGGACCGGCCGGTGCGCCACGGCCCGGTGTACGCCCCGTCCCGGGGCCCGCTTCCGCCGCGCCCCGAAGCGACATCCAGTACCGCGAATCGGTAGGCTTCCGCCGCCCGTCCCCACGCAAACCTGCCCCCCGCCAGGTGTGAATCGCCCGGTCGCCGGTAAGGATGCCGGGCATCGGCAGCGGAAATCCCGTTGCCATGGAATCCCCCGCACCGGATGCTGACCTCATGTTCGACCCAGACATAGCGCCCAGCGGCACCCTTCTCGGCCTCCTCCAGAGAGGACGCGGGGACGGGCCGCTGCACGCCCTGGCGGCGCCGAGGGCCGAGGCCCTCGCCGCCCTGGAGCAGTGCGTGCTGCGCGACCCCCGCCTCGACTGGCGGGTCGAATCGCGCTCCTTGTACTACGCACGGCTCTACTCCGACCTGGAGGGCCCGCTCGACGGGATCGAACAGCATCTTTTCCACCCCGACGACCTGATCGTCCCGGACGAGCACCGCTGCGGGCTGGCGCTCTCCGTGCTCGGCCATCTGGCCGGATACGGCCGCCGCGACGCGCTGCGTCTGCTGCGCCGCTATGCCGCGACCGGCGGCTGCTGGGAATGGGCACTGGACGAGCTCGCGCTGCGTGACGACGAGGCGGGACTGCGTTCCCTGGGCCCCGCGGTCGTGGCCCGCTTCCCCGAGAGCCCCGAGGGCGACGCGGCCCTGGCCGCCGCGGTGCGCGAGGCGTACGAGCCGCGCCCCTGGCAGCTGTGGGCCGAGGACGCCGCGCATCCCGCCACCGCCGGCCGGGTCCGCAAGGCCACCGAGCAGGTCTCCTTCGACCGCTGGCAACGCCAGTTGCGGACCGCGGGGCCCACCCCGGGCTGGAGCGTGGCCGCCGTCCTGGACTGGGCCGAACAGGGCCTGACCGAGTGCCCCCCGGTGGAGCGCGACCAGGCCGCCGCCCGCTGCCTGCACGCGGTCGCCGGACCCGAGGACCGCCCCGCGCTGCTGGCCGCCGCCCGCCGCGGACCCTCCGCCGCCCGCGCCGCCGCCCTGCGCCACCTCGCCGACCGCCTCGACCCGGACCGCCTCGACCTCATCGAGGCCGCCGCCGAGAGCCCTGAGGAACGGGTGGCCCGCGCCGCCGTGGAATCGCTCGAACGGCTACGGGACGACCAGGCCCTGGACCGGGCCCGCCGCTGGGCGGTACGCACCGATCCGCTCGGCGCCGCCGCGGCCCGCCTGCTGGCCCGGCACGGCGACCCGGACGACGGCGACCTGGTACTGGCCGCGCTGCGCCGCACCGTGCAGGGCGGCGGCGCCGACGCCGAAGGACTCGACGCCCTGGTCGAGGGCGTCGGCCGGCTCGGCGAGTGCCGCGCCGCCCCCGTACTGCGCCACCTGTACCGGGAGACCGCCTCCTCGCAGTTGCGCGGCACCGCCGCCCGCGCCCTGGCCGGCGCCGACCCCGGCTTCCCGGCCGGCTTCGCCGTGGAGTGCCTGTGGGACTGCGAGGAGAGCACCAGGGAACTGGCCGCGCGCACCGCCGCCTCCGGGGACGTACGGGTGCTGACGCAATTGCGCCGGCTGGCCGCCGACCCCGCCGAAGAGGCCGAGGTGCAGACCGCCGTACGCGGCCGGCTCAGCTCCGGCGGCTCCGCCAGGTGATGTCCGGGTGACCGCCGGGACCCGCCCGGCGGCACAGCGTCGCACATGACGACGCCCAGGTGGGCTCGCGTGTCCCAACGCTCATGGGGCGTTCCCCTCCGGGTAAGATCCACGTGGCCCTGACAACGTCCAGCCCGGCGACAACCACCGTATGCGTGTCGCCATCGTCACCGAGTCCTTCCCACCCGACATCAACGGGGTGGCCCACTGTGCCCTGCGCACGGCCGAGCACCTTGTCCAGCGTGGTCACGAACCGCTCGTCGTGGCCCCGGCCGGACCCCAGCCGCCCGACCCCGGACAGGACCCCTGCCCGGTCGTCCGGGTCCCGTCCCTCCCGCTCCCCGGCTACCCGCAGGTGCGGGTGGCGCTGCCCGGCCGCCGCACCGCCGCGGCCATCGCCGCCCACCGCGCCGACCTGGTCCACCTGGCCAGCCCCTTCGTACTCGGGGTCCGCGGCCTGGCCGCCGCGACCCGGCTGCGCATCCCGGCCGTCGCGGTCTACCAGACCGACCTGGCCGGATACGCCAAGACCTACCTGAACGCCGGGGAGTCCGCCGCCTGGCGCCGGATCCGCGCCGTCCACACCGCCGCGGCGCGCACCCTGGCCCCCTCCAGCGCCTCCATGACCGCCCTGGAGGACCAGGGCATCCCGCGGGTCCACCTGTGGCCGCGCGGCGTGGACTCCGAGCGCTTCCACCCGCGCCACCGCGACCACGCGCTGCGCCGGGAACTGGCCCCGCGCGGCGAGCTCATCGTCGGCTACGTCGGCCGGCTCGCCCCGGAGAAGCACGTCGAACTGCTCGCCGAGACCTGTGCCCTGCCCGGTGTGCGCGTGGTGATCGTCGGCGACGGCCCCAGCGCCCCCGCGCTGCGCGCCGCCCTGCCCGGCGCGGTCTTCCTCGGCCGCCGCACCGGCGCCGACCTGGCCCGGATCTACGCGTCGCTGGACGTGTTCTGCCACACCGGCCCGTTCGAGACGTTCTGCCAGACCGTCCAGGAGGCCATGTCCAGCGGCCTGCCGGTGATCGCCCCCGCGGCCGGCGGCCCGCTCGACCTGGTCGACCACGGCCGCACCGGACTGCTGGTCCCGCCCGGCGACCCCGCCGCGGTGCGCGCCGCCGTGCGCCTGCTGCACGCCGACCCGCGGCTGCGGGTCCGCTACGGCAGCCAGGCCCGGCCGGCCGTCGCCGACCGCACCTGGGAGGCCGTCGGCGACCAACTGCTCGACCACTACGCCCAGGTGCTCGGCGAGCGCCAGGAGGCCGCGGCATGACCAGCACCGCCGTCCCCTTCGAGCGCGCCCCCCGCAGCGGCCTGCGGATCGTCCGCGTCGCCAACTTCGTCACCCCCACCTCCGGCGGCCTGCGCACCGCCCTGCGCCACCTGGGCGAGGGGTACGCGGCGGCCGGCCACGAACCGGTGCTGATCGTGCCGGGGCCCGAGGCAGGCGACGAACGGACCCCGCAGGGCCGGGTCATCACCGTGCCAGGACCGGAGATCCCCGGCACCGGCGGCTACCGGGTGCTGGCCCGCCGGGCACCCGTCGAGGCCGCGCTGAACGCCCTGGCCCCCGACCGGCTCGAGGTCTCCGACCGCACCACCCTGCGGTGGACGGGGGAGTGGGCCCGGCGCCACCGGGTGCCGTCCGTCATGGTCTCCCACGAGAGCGCCGACGGCGTCCTGGGCACCTGGGGCGTGCCGTCCGGCGCCGCCCGCCGCCTGGCCGACGCCCTCAACCGCCGTACCGCCCACGCCTACACCAAGGTGGTGTGCACCACCGCGTGGGCCGAGGCCGAGTTCGCCCGCATCGGCGCCCGCAATGTGGTGCGCGCCCCGCTCGGCGTCGACCTGGACACCTGGCGGCCGGACTTCCGGAGCGCGGAGGTACGGGCCCGCTGCGACCTCGGCGCGCCGGTCCTGCTCGCCCTGTGTTCCCGGCTGTCCCCGGAGAAGCGCCCGTACACCGCTCTGGACGCACTGGCCGAACTGCGCGCCTGCGGAGTCGACGCGGCACTGGTGGTGGCCGGCGACGGACCGCTGCGGCCCCGGCTGGTCCAGCACGCCAAGGACGCCCGGCTGCCCGTCGCCTTCCTCGGCCACGTCGCCTCCCGCGCCGAGCTGGCCGGGGTGCTCGCCAGCGCCGACGTGGCCCTGGCCCCCGGACCGGTCGAGACCTTCGGCCTGGCCGCGCTGGAGGCCATGGCCTGCGGCACCCCGGTGGTCGCCAGCAGCCGCTCCGCCCTGCCGGCCATCATCGGGCCGGCCGGCGCTGCGGCGACCACGCCCGCCGAGTTCGCCGAAGCCGTACGGCGGCTGCTCGACGTCCCCGAGGAGCAGCGGCGCGCCCGGGCCCGGGCCCGCGCCGAGCGCTACACCTGGCCGGCGGCCGTGACCGCCTTCCTGACCGCCCACGACGCCGCGATCCCGGCCGGACTCGTCACCGATCGGATCCCGTCATGAACGAGGAGACCCGCCGGGTACGGTTCGCCGTGCTCGGCGACTCGCTCAGCGAGGGCCTCGGCGACCCGCGGCCCGGCGGCGGCTGGCGCGGCTGGGGGGTGCTGCTCGCCGAGAGCGTCGTCGCCGACCCGCGGGACGCCGATGTGCTCAACACCGCGTCCAGCGGCGCCCGTTCCTACGACGTGTCCGGGCCGCAGCTCGACGCCGCCCTGCGGCACCGCCCGCACCTGGCCTCGGTACTGGTCGGCGGCAACGACACCCTGCGCGGCGGCTTCGACATCGCCGCCGTCGCGCGCGACCTGCACCGCACCATGGGGGAACTGCGCGCGGCCGGCACCGAGGTGCTGACCGCGTGCCTGCCCGACGCCGGCACGGTGCTGCGGCTGCCCTGGCCGCTGTCCCGCCCGCTGGCCCGGCGGATGCGGGCGGTCAACGACACCGTGCACGCCCTGTCCGCCCACCACGGCGCGATCCACCTGCACGCCGCCGACATGCCCTGGTCCAGCCGTCCCGGGGCGCTGAGCGCCGACCGCCTGCACCCCAGCGAGATCGGCCACCGCATGCTCGCCCGCGACTTCCACGCCCTGCTGGCCGCGCGCGGCCTGACCACCGGGCCCGCGCCCCGGCTCGACCCCGACGGACCCGCGCCCGGCACCGCCGCCTCCGTGCTGTGGATGGCCACCCGCGGCACCAAATGGGTGCTGGACCGCTGCACCGACCTGCTGCCCGACCTGCTGCGGCTGGCCGCCGAGGAGTACCGGCACGAGGCCCGGGGCACCGCGCCCCTGCTGGACTTCGCCGCCCACGAGGCCACCGCCAACGCCCTGGACGTCCTCGGTCTCACCGCCCCGCCGCCGGTGATCTACATCAAACGGGTCGGCCGCAGCAGCACGAACCGGATGCGGGTGCCCGGCGGCGACTGGGCCGCGGCGGGCAGCGAACCCTCCGGCACTACCCCGATCACCGGATAGCCGCCCGTGGTCGGATGATCGGCGAGGAACACCACCGGACGGCCGTCCGGCGGCACCTGCACGGCGCCCAGCACCATGCCCTCACTGGGCAGTTCACCGTCCCGGGCCCGGTCCAGCGCCGGGCCCAGCGTGCGCAGCCCGATCCGGTTGGAGTCCGGCGAGACCGTCCAGCGGCCCGTCACCAGGGTGCGCAGCGCCTGCGGGGTGAACCAGTCGTCCCGCGGCCCGGGCGCGAGCGGCAGCACCAGTTCCCGTACCGGACCGGGATACGGCACCGCGTCCGCCGCCCGGCTCGGCCCGTGCCGCGGCCCCACCGGCAACCGCGCGCCCTCCCGCAGCGGTTCGGGGCCCAGGCCCGAGAGCAGGTCGGTGCTGCGGCTGCCCAGCACTCGCGGGACCGCCACCCCGCCCGCCACCGCCACATAGCTGCGCAGGCCGCCGCCCGAGGGCGCGCCCACGTCCAGCACCGACCCGGCCGGCACCAGCACCGGCGCCCCCCACGCAGCCGGCCGCCCGCCCACCCGTACCGGGCAGGGCGCGCCGGTCACCGCGACCACCACCGGCCGTGAGGGGCGCAACGCGCAGCCGCTGATCGTGGTCTCCAGCCCGGCCGCGTCCGCCGCATTGCCCACCAGCCGGTTGGCCAGCCGCAGCGCCGGCGGGTCCAGCGCGCCCGAGCGCGGCACGCCCAGGTGCGCGTGACCGGGCCGGCCCAGGTCCTGCACGGTGGTCAGCGCGCCGGCCCGCACCACCGTCAGGACCGGCTCTACCAGGGGCGTTTCGGGGGCCGCGGTCATGACGCCGCCGTGAACCGCACACCGGCGCCCGGCGTCAGCAGCGCCGCGGGCTCCCGCGCCGGATCCCACAGCGACGCCTGCGTGGTGCCGACGAGTTGCCAGCCGCCCGGCGACGCCCGCGGGTACACCCCCGCGTAGGGCCCGGCCAGCGCCACCGCGCCGGCCGGCACACTGGTGCGCGGCGAGGACCGGCGCGGCACCCGCAACTGCCGCGGCAACCCGGTCAGATAGCCGAAGCCGGGAGCGAACCCGCAGAAGGCGACCCGGAACGCGGTGCCGGTCACGATGCCCGCGACCTCGTCCTCGGCCACCCCCCACACGGCCGCCACCTCCGCCAGGTCCGGCCCGTCGAACCGCACCGGCACCTCCACCACCGCGCCGCCGTCCCGCGGCACCGGCGGTATCCGCCAGGACCGCACCTGCGCGGCAAAGGCCCGCGGATCGGCCAGCCCGCACACCAGCACGGTGCGCGCCGCCGGCACGATCTCGGTGACCTCCGCGAACTCCCCCAGTGCCCGCCGCCGCAGCAACTCCGCGTGCAGCGCCTCGGCCGCGTCGCCGTCCTCGGCCTCCACCAGCACGCCGTCCGCCCCCGCGGGCAGCACCCGTACGGTCATACGAACGCCTCCACCCGCATCCCGGCGGCCGCCAACTCCCGCCGCACCCGCGCCGCCAGCAGCGCAGCGCCCGGGGTGTCCCCGTGCACGCACAGCGAACGCGCCGCGACCTTCACCTGCTCCCCGCCGTCCGCGGTCACCACCCCGTCCCGGGCGATCCCCACCGACCGGGCCACCACCTCGTCCGGAGCCTCGATCACCGCGCCCGGCCGGCCGCGCGGCACCAGGGTGCCCGCCGCGGTGTACGCCCGGTCCGCGAACGCCTCGCCCACCGTGCGCAGTCCGGCCCCCTCGGCCGCCGCCAGCAGCATCGAGCCCGGCAGCCCCAGCACCGGCAGCCGGCCCGCCAGCGCCACGCCCGCCACCACCGCCTCGGCCTGCTCGGCGTCGTGCACCGCCCGGTTGTACAGCGCGCCGTGCGGCTTGACGTACGCCACCGAGCCGCCCGCCGCCCGGGCGAACACCTCCAGCGCGCCGATCTGGTACGCCACTTCGGCCGCCAGTTCCTCGGCCGGGACGTCCATCGCCCGGCGGCCGAAGCCCGCCAGGTCCCGGTACGAGACCTGCGCGCCGATCCGCACCCCGCGCCGCACCGCCGCCTCGCACACCCGCCGCATGGTCACCGGATCGCCCGCGTGGAAGCCGCACGCCACATTCGCGCTGGTCACCACGTCCAGCAGCGCCTCGTCGTCGGTGAGCCGCCAGCGGCCGAACCCCTCGCCGAGGTCGGCGTTGAGATCGACGACCGCGTCCGTCATGATGATCCCCCCGGGGTCCGGTGGCAGCGCCCTGCGCGTCGTACCGGGAGAGCGGGCGCTCCCCCTGGGCACCGATCATGGCATCCCCCACCGACAACGGGCGTCCGCCACATGCCGGTCCGCGCCGTTTCGGCCGATGTCGCAGGCACCGCCTAGTGTGTGGGGTGTGACCCAGACCGTCCCGTACACGCTGCCGGACGCCGTGCGGCCCGCTCCCGGGCCGGCGGCCGACGAGGGCCTGGCCCGCCGGCTCAAGGCCCTGGCCTGCACCGCGCCGCTGCACGACCTCGACGCGCGCAAGGCCAACCTGGCCGGCGAGTACTCGGTGTACGCCATGGCCGAGATCGCGCTCGCCGCGATCGACCTGGTCACCCTCCACATGGACTTCGACACCGGCGCCGACCACGACCAGATAGTGACCCGCCTGCTGCCCCGGGTCGCCGCCCAGGCGCCCGCCAGGACCGTGACCGAACACGAGCGGGTGGCCCGCTGGGTGCTGGAGAACCTGATCAACGTCGGCAGCGCCGACCGCGGATTCCGCGCGGTCTACGGCACGTTCGGCGCCGACGGCCACTATGTGCGCCGGGACTACGACTTCAAGCTGATCGAGGAGGTGCCCGGCCCCGGCGGGGGCGTCTACCTGCGCACCACCGACGAAGCGGTCAACGTCCTGGTCGGCGCCCTCGACACCGACGTCACCAGCGCCCAGATCGCCGCCGAGGTCAAGCTGGAGGTGCTGATCAGCCGCGGCCGGCTCGCCGACGCCCAACTGGCCGCCGAACAGGCCCGCTACCGCACGGTGCAGTACGCGGAGACGCTGCGCCGCACCCTGGAGGCCACCCGGCGCAATGTCCGCGCGGTGGACTGGCTGCGCCGGGTGCCGGACATGATCGCCGAGGCCCTGGACCACGTCGCCGACCGCTACCGGCACGAGAACGCGATCCTCACCAACATCCGCAAGGCGCGCGACGAGGCGGAGGACCCCGAGCACAAGCGCCGCGCCGCCGAACTCGTCGACATCGTCAAGGACTGCATCCGGCGGCACACCCAGCTCCAGTCCCGGCTGCTGGAGGCCGGCCCGCTCTTCCGCGCCGAGCAGGACCGGCAGGCGTTCGCCGCCCCGCCCGCCCGGGCCGGCCTCGACCTGTACGGGCAGCTCGTCGCGCCCCTGCTGCCGCTGCCCGTCGAGCAGGCGACCCGGGTCACCGACGTGTACTTCGCCCGCGGCGCGGGCCTGCGCACCCCGGCGGCCGTCCGCGTCGCCGACCTGGTCGAGCTGCTGCTGACCCCGCCCGCCGAACGCGACCACCTGGGCGCCGAGATGCCCGAACCCGACCTGGTCGCCACCCCGGACGACTCCCGCTTCTCCGACGAGCAGCTGGAAGCCGCCCTGGCCCTGCTCGACCTGCCCGCCGACGCCCCCCGCCGGCTGTCCGGCCTGCTCGCCGAGGCCCGCCGGCGCCACCCCGCCGACGGCGACCTGCCCTACCTGATCGCCCTGCTCGCCGTCCACGCCGCCTCCCCGCCGGTCGGCACCGCCCACCGCCAGGGCGAACCCACCCTGCTCTTCGCCGTGGACGACGGCGCCGAACTGGACGACCCGGAATTCGGCGGCGCCGACCTGATCGTCGGCACGGCCCGGATCGCCGCGGGGGCGCCGCAGTGACCCCGGCCGCCGGGACCACCCGGCGCGGTCTGTCCGCCGGGGCGCCGGGCGTACGGCGAGGGCAGCGGCGTACCGCGGAGGTACGGCGTGCGTTTCCGCGACCGGCCCAAGCGCGGCGCGGCGCGCACGGCATGAGCACCACGAGGACCACCAGGACGAAGACGGACGACAACGCATGAATGACGTACGGGACGAGACCGGCGAGGCCGCGGGCCGGGCGGCCGCGACCGCCGCGGCGGTGACCGCGGCCGATGTGGCCGACGCCGCCCGCCTGGTGGGCTTCGGCCTGCAGCCCAGGCTGCTGCCTGCCAGGGACGTGGAGTACGCCGAGCTGATCCGGCGGTACCGGGAGGACCCCGCCTTCGCGCGGCTGGCCGACGCGGTGGCCGCCGGCCTCGGCGTGGTCGTCATGGAGGTCTCGCCGCGGGCCGGCATGGCGCTGGCCGCCGCCGAGGACTCGGTGTTCGCGGTTCGAATGGGGGATTACGCCCGGCGGGCGGCCTCCGACGCCGGCGACCGGTTCCTGCACGGCCTGGCGCACCTGGCGGTCGCCGCCCTCGCCTTCCCGCGGCCGGAGGACCTGGCCGACGACGGCTACATCGGCCGGATCACCGTGCACGGCGTGGACGCCTTCGTCCGCCAGGCCTGCCGCCGCCTGGAGGAGCGGGCCGACGAGGACGGCCGCACCACCGACCCGGCCAGCGACGCCCCCGGCCTGGAGGCCGCCTGGCGGGTCTACGCCCGGCGCAGCTCCACCGGCGCCACCAAGGACGCCCGCCGGCTGGCCAGTTCCACCACCGGCATCATCGGCAAGGCCGTCGCCTTCCTGGTGGACTCCGGCTTCCTCCAGCGCACCGGCGACGAGTCCGGCGGCACGTACCGCACCACCGCTCGTTACCAGTTGCAGGTCCGCGACATGGCCGGCAGCGCCGCGATGGCCGAACTGCTGGACCTCGGCGTCGTGCCCACCAGCGACGGCACCCCCACCCTGGTGCCGGCCGCCGACGGCGTCGACGACGACCTCGCGCTCGACGCCGGCCTGCCGTTCCACAGTCACTCCTGACCCGACCCGCCCCCGACCCGCGACCCGCCGGTCCGCACCGCCCACTTCGTCCCCGACCCCGCCACGAGAGCCTTTCCCGCATGTACGAGCTGTCCCGCCTCCGCCTCTACTCCATCGGGCCGGCCGGCGCACGCTACGCCGACACCGTGCTCGACCTGCGGGGCGTCGGCGACCCCGTGCCACAGCCCGCGCCCCTCCAGGGCGAGTTCTTCGCGGACGAACCCACCGGGCCGCCCCGCCGGCCGGCCCCCGCGGGCGTGCTCTTCCTGGAGAACGGCGGCGGCAAGTCGGTCCTGCTGAAGCTGATCTTCTCGGTGATGCTGCCCGGCCACCGCAACACCCTGGGCGGCGCCAGCTCCGGGGTGCTGCGCAAGTTCCTGCTCGCCGAGGACTGCGGCCACGTCGCCCTGGAATGGCAGCACACCCTCACCGGCGAACTCGTGGTGGTCGGCAAGGTCAGCGAATGGCGCGGCCGGCAGGTCTCCTCCGACCCGCGCAAGTTCGCCGAGGCGTGGTATTCCTTCCGCCCGGGCCCCGGCCTCTCGCTGGACTCGCTGCCGGTCGCCGAGGCCACCGCGATGCGCCCGCCCGCCGAGGGCACCTCCGGGGCCCGCGGCCGCCGCCGCACCATGAAGGGCTTCCGGGACGCCCTCACCGAGGCGGGCAAGGCCTACCCGCACCTGGAAGTGGTCTGGGAGGAGATCCACGACCGCTGGAACGAGCACTTGGGCGACCTGGGCCTGGACCCGGAACTCTTCCGCTACCAGCGGGAGATGAACGCCGACGAGGGCGAGGCCGCCGGCCTGTTCGCGGTCAAGAAGGACTCCGACTTCACCGACCTGCTGCTGCGCGCGGTCACCGACACCCGCGACACCGACGGCCTGGCCGACCTGGTGCACGGCTTCGCCGGCAAACTCGGCCGCCGCGCCGAACTCACCGCCGAACGCGACTTCACCGCCGGCTCCCTGGACCTGCTGGAACGCATCGTCGAGGCCACCGGCGCCCGGGACCGGGCCCGCGCCGTGCACGCCCAGTCCGAGCGCCGCACCCGCGCCCTGGCCCGGCGGCTGTCCGCCCGCGCCCGGGAGGAGCGTGGCCGCACCGCCGAACTCGCCGCCCTCGTGGCCGACGCCGGGCACGCCGTCACCGACGCCGAGCAGGCCCGCGCCGGCAGCGCCCTGATCGCCGCCGAACTCGCCTACCGGCACGCCTCGCTGGCCCTGGCCGCGGCAGAGAAGGGCGCCGCCGCGCTGCGCCGCGAACTCACCGACGCCCGAACCCTGCACGCCGCCTGGCAGACCGCCGAGACCGTGCTGCGCCACCGCGCCGCAGGCGACCGGCTGGAGCGGGTCACCGCCGCCATCCGCGAGGCCGAACGCGACGCCGCCCCCGCGCTGGCCGCCCGTACCCGCGCCGCCGCCGACCTGGTCCGGGCCCTCCAAGCGGCCGCGGCCGGCGCCGAACAGCAGGCCGACGCGGAGGAGGAGCGTTCGGCGCGGCTCCAGGAGGAGTACGAGGCCGCGCACCGCGACGCCACCGCCGCGGCCACCGAGGCCGAACGGGCCCGCAGCGAGAGCGGTCACCTGGGCCAGCGGCTCGCCGAGGTCGAGCAGGAGACCGCCGACGCGGTACGGGCCGGCTGGCTCGACGACTCCGCGCCCGACGCCGACCCGGCCCGCGCCGCCCTGGCCGCATCCGACGCGGAGAAGGCCGCCGAGGCCGGCGCCCGGGCCGCCGCCGAGACCGCCGCGGCCAGTGCCGGCCGGGCCCGTGAGGCGGCGGCAGCCGAGACCCGGGCCGAACTCGCCGCCGCCCGCGCCGCCGACGCGCTCGCCACCGCGGAGGCCGCCCACAGCGCGGCGACCGTGGCGGCCGGCGCCCTGGCCGCCGACCCGCGGCTGTCCGCCCTGCTGAGCCTGCCCCCGGCGGGCGGCGCCCCGGCCCGTACCGCCGCCGTCCCCGCCGCCCGCACCCCCGGCGGCGACCATGCCGGCACCCATGGCGAGCAGCGGGAATCCGCCGCCATGGCCGCGCCCACCGCCCGTACCCATGGCGACGCCCCGCTCACCCCCGCCGAACTGGACTCCTTCGCCGAGCCGCTGCGCGAGCTGCTGGAGGAGTCGGTGACCGCCGCCGAGCGCCAGTTGTTTGAGCTCAGGACGGCCGCCGCGGACGACACGCGGATCCTGGGCGCGCTCGGCGACGGCGGGCTGCTGCCGCCGTCCCCCGACGTGCTGGCCACCGTGGAGCACCTGGGCGAGCACGGCATCCCCGCGCTGCCCGGCTGGCGCTACCTCGCGCAGGCCGTCGATCCGGCCGACCACGCCGCGGTGCTCGCCGCCCGCCCCGAACTCGTCGACGGCGTGGTGGTGACCGACCCCGACAGCTACGTACGCGCCAAGGAGGCGCTGGCGCGGGCCGCGCTGCTGCCCCGCTCGGCCGTCGCCGTGGGCACGGCCACCGCCCTGCTCGCCCCGCCGCCCGCGGCCGGCGCCGCCCCGGACCTCTTCCTCGTCACGCCCAACCCCGCGATGCACGACGAGGTCGCCGCCGACGGCGAACGGCAGGCGCTGCGCGAGCGGGCCACCGCGCGCGAGGAGGAGATCCGCGTCCTGGCCGCGCGGCTGGCGCACGACCGCACCCTGGCCGCCCGCCTGGCCTCCTGGCGGGCGAGCTACCCGCAGGGCCGGCTCGGCGAACTCGCCGCGGAAGTCACCGCCGCCAAGGACGCGGCGGCCCGGGCCCGCGAGAGCCTGGCCGCGGCCCGCGAGGAACGCGCCGAGGCCGACGCGGCCGCCGCCGAGGCCGCGGCCGACAGCGACACCCGGCGGGCCGCCGCCGAGCAGGCCCGGCGGCGCGCCGATGCCCTGGCCGGCCTCGCCCACCGGCTGCGCGAGCGCGCCGCCTGGCAGCGCCGGGCCAGGGAACTGGCCGCCGACGCAGCCGAGGCCGAGGCGCGGGCCGAGACCTGCCTGGCCCGGGCCCGCGCCGCCGACGAGGACCGGCGCGCCGCCCAGCGTGCCTCCGACGACGCCCGCCGCACCGCCCGCGTGCTGCGCGCCGAACGCTCCGAGATCGCCGGCGCCCCTGAGGACGACCAGGACGGCGCCGCACCGGTGACCGCCGCGCTGCCCGCCCTGCGCGAGGCCTACCGCGCCGCCTCCCAGGTCTACGAGAAGGTCGGCGTCGGCGCCGACCTGCGCGCCGAACAGGCCCGCGCGGAGAGCACCGAGCACGCGGCCCTGGCCGAACTGGAACGCCTCAGCAACAAGGTGCGCAGCCGCGCCGCCCAGTTGCTGGAAGGTCCGGACGGCGCCGACGGCCCGGCCCGGCAGGCCGCCGCGGCCCGCGCCGAACAGCTCGTACAGACCCTGGAGTCACGCCAGTCGGCCGCCAGCGAGCAGCTCGGCCGGCTGCGCGGCGAGGCCGAGCGGCACGCCCCGGCCGACGGCGGCGCCCACACCGCGCTGCCCGAGGAGCTGGAGCCGCGCGACGCCGGCCACGCGCAGGAACTGCTGCGCGCCGCGAGCGCCGAACTGGCCGGCCGTACCGAGGCGCTCGAGCAGGCCAGGGCCGCGCACGCCGACGTGGTGCGGGACCACCGCGCCGCCGAGGACGCGGCGAGCGGCTTCGACGAGACTGCCGCGCTGCTGCGCGACCTGCTGCGGGAGCCCGCCCAGCCGACGGAGGACGACGAACCGGAGCCGTACCCCGGCGCCCTGGAGGACGCCCGGCGCGCCGCCGCCGAGGCCCGCCGGTCGCTGCGCGGCTGCGCCGCCGACCTGTCCACCGCCGAGACCCACCTGCGCGAGGCCGCCGACGTCCTGGTCCGGCACGCCAACGCGGTCCGCTACGAGCAGGTGCGCACCCCCGCCCGGCAGCAGATCCGGGAACTGCCCGCCGCCGCGCTGCCCGACCACGCCGCCGCCTGGGCCGCCGCCTTCGCCCCCCGGCTGCGGGTGCTGACCGACGAGCTCGGCCAGCTGGAGCGCAACCGGTACAGCATCGTGGACCGGCTGCGCGGCCTGGTGGAGTCCTCGCTCGCCACCCTGCGCTCGGCCCAGCGGCTGTCCCGGCTGCCCGAAGGGCTCGGTGAATGGTCCGGCCAGGAATTCCTGCGGATCCGGTTCGAGGACCCCGACCAGGCACTGCTCAGCGAACGCCTCGGCGAGGTCATCGACGAGGCCACCCGCGCGGCCGTGCGCAAGAACTCCGACCTGCGGCGCGACGGGATGACCCTGCTGCTGCGCGGGGTGGCCGCCGCCCTCCAGCCGCGCGGCATCGCCGTGGAGATCCTCAAGCCCGACGCGGTGCTGCGCGCCGAACGCGTCCCCGTCGGCCAGATGGGCGACGTCTTCTCCGGCGGCCAGCTGCTGACCGCGGCCATCGCCCTGTACTGCACCATGGCCGCGTTGCGCAGCAACGACCGCGGCCGGGACCGCCGGCGCCACGCCGGCACCCTGTTCCTGGACAACCCCATCGGCCGCGCCAACGCCACCTACCTGCTGGAGCTCCAGCGGGCCGTCGCCGACGCGCTCGGCGTCCAGCTCATCTACACCACCGGCCTGTTCGACACCACGGCGCTCGCCGAATTCCCCCTGGTGGTACGGCTGCGCAACGACGCGGACCTGCGGGCGGGCCTGAAGTACATCAGCGTCGAGGAGCACCTGCGCCCGGGCCTCCCGGTGCCCGACCCCGGCGGCGAGCCCGTGCACGGCGAGATCACCGCGACCCGGATGTTCCGCCGCCCACCGGAACCGGCGCCAGCCGAGGCGTGACACCGGCGCGGGGCGCCGTGACGACCGCCGCGTACGCCGACGCCGGTCGCCATCAACGACAAGCACACCGATGCCGGCCGGTGGTGACGACTGCCGCGCATGACGGTGCCGGGTGCCCCGCGCGGGGCACCCGGCACCGTCATGCGCGGCAGTCGTCCCGGGCGCGCGGAGCCGGACCATCCGGCACCCGCGCCCCCGGGGACGGCCGGTCAGACGCTGTGCGCGCGCGGTATGTGCGGACGGCCCTCCCGGGCCGCGGCACGTTCCCGTCGCCGGGCCCGGCGGCGCTCCCGGCGCAGTGTGTGCGCGGCGCTGCTCGGGGTGGACAGCACCCCGGCCCGCTGGGCCCACACCTGCCGGGTCACCCACACATCCAGCACCGCCCAGCTGGCCACCACGCTGGTGACCACCGTGCACAGCATCATGGGCGCGGTCAGCCACGACCCGCCGGCCACCAGCAGCAGTACGATGACCGCCTGGGTCACCGCAACCGCCACCAGGAGCACGGCCCGTACGGCCGCGTCCCGCACCGGGTCCGGCAGCCGCTCCCGGCTCGCCGGCTCTTCCTCCCACAGCGTGCGGCGTTCGAACTCCATGAGTGGTCCCTGCCCCGAAATTTCCGGTTGCATTCAGCAGTACGTATCGGTTCAGAACACCCCAACTCTACTGCGTGACTTTCAAGTTACGTCTGGGGCAGTAGTAGGCTCACGCCGTTCGGACGGGACGGAAAGACCCCCGCCGCGGGGGAGACGTGGGGAGGCCATGCGCTTTCGCGGTACGACGATCCGGCGGAAGATCGTGGCACTGCTGCTGATCCCACTGGTGTCCCTGACCGCCATCTGGGCCTACGCGGCGGCGCTGACCTTCCGCGCGGTCCTGGACCGGCCCGACATCGGGCGGATCGTGACCCACCTCGCCCTTCCCGTCACCGACTCGGTGCGCAACTTCCAGATGGAGCGCAGGGCCGCCCTGGTTTACACGGCCAGCCCGCACGACACCCAGGCGGCGATCAGCTACGACAAGCAGGAGCGCGCCACCGACCAGTCGCTGGCCAAGCTCCGCACCCAGCTCGCCACGGGGGTCCGCGGCGCCATCGACAGCCGCGCCCGCTCCCGGCTCGACACCTTCCTCTCCACCGCGCAGGGCCTGACCGCGCTGCGCGGCCGCGTCGCCGCCCGGCACATCTCGCTCAACGACGCCTACGCCGGCTACAACGCCCTGGTCGGGCCGGCCTACGACCTGTTCGACGAGCTGATCCCGATCGGCAACAGTGTGCACGACGGCCAGCGCCGCGCCGTCGCCGGCCTCGAGCGGGCGCGCGAGGACGTCAGCCGGCAGGACGCGCTGATGGCCGCCGCCATCACGACCGGCCGCATCAGCAGGACCGAGCTGACCTCCTTCACCTTCGCCGTCGGCCAGGAACGCAACTACTACACCGACGAACTCCCGGTGCTGGACGGCGCGATGCGCGCGCCGTACGACGCGTACTGGAAGAGCGGCAGCGGCCGGGCCCTGCGCCGCGTCCAGGACGCGGTGATCGCCGCCGGCCCGAGCACCGCGCCCGTCGTGGCCGCGCACATGTCCTGGCCCTCCGTCGAGGGCACCGCCTTCGACGACCTGAACCGGATGAACAACACCTCCACCGCGCAGTTCAGCAAGGAGGCCCGGCCGATCCCGCGTACCCTGCTGATCGAGGCGGCCGTGACCGGCATCGTGGGCCTGGTGGCGGTGATCGCCTCGCTGATCGTCTCGGTACGCATCGGCCGCAGCCTCATCCGCGACCTGACCGGCCTGCGCCGCGAGGCCCAGGAGGTCTCCGGCACCAGGCTGCCGCGCGTGATGCGCCGCCTGGCCGCGGGCGAGGAGGTCGACGTCGAGACCGAGGTGCCCCGGCTCAGCTACGCCGACGACGAGATAGGCCAGGTCGGCAAGGCGCTCAACACCCTCCAGCGGGCGGCCGTCGAAGCCGCGGTACGCCAGGCCGACATGCGCAAGGGCGTTTCCGACGTGTTCGTCAACCTTGCCCGCCGCAGCCAGGTGCTGCTGCACCGGCAGCTCACCCTGCTGGACGCGATGGAACGGCGCACGGAGAACGCCGAGGAACTCGGCGACCTCTTCCGCCTGGACCACATGACCACCCGCATGCGGCGGCACGCCGAGGGCCTGGTCATCCTCTCCGGCGCCGCGCCCTCCCGGCAGTGGCGCAAGCCGGTCCAGCTCATGGACGTGGTCCGCGCCGCGATAGCCGAGGTCGAGGACTACGAACGCATCGACGTACGTCGCCTGCCCCGCCTCGCGGTGGCCGGCGCGGCGGTCGCGGACCTCACCCACCTGCTGGCCGAACTCATCGAGAACGCGGCCGTGTTCTCCCCGCCGCACACGCAGGTGAAGCTGCACGGCGAGCCGGTGGCCAACGGCTTCGTGCTGGAGATCGACGACCGAGGCCTCGGCCTGACCCCGGACGCGCTGCTGGAAGCGAACCTGCGGCTGGCCGAGACCCCCGAGTTCGAGCTGTCGGACACCGACCGGCTCGGCCTGTTCGTGGTCAGCCGGCTCGCCCGGCGGCACGGCGTGCGGGTCTCGCTGCGGCAGTCCTCGTACGGCGGGACCACCGCGGTCGTCCTCATCCCGGCCGGCCTGCTCACCGACACCGGCGAGGACACCGGCGCCACCCGGATCTCCGAGGCCGACCGGCCGGGCGCCACCGACCCCACCGGCGACACCGAGCAGGACTTCCGCACCTGGGGACTCGGCGTCGCCGCCGAATCGCAGCGCGAGCACACCCGGCAGGACGACCTCGCACAGCAGGACGACCTCACCCGTCCGGACGAGCCGCCGACGGTCGACGTGGACGAGCCGGAGTTCGACGCGCCCGTCCCGCTGCCGCGCCGCCGCCGCTCGCGCAGCGCCCCCGTCCTGGTCTCCGACCACGGCCGGGACGTCGATCCGGACCGGGACATCACCCCCGGCCGGGACATCGACCCCGACCACGGCCGCGACTCCGGCCGTGACTTCGGCCGGCGCCCCGCGCCCGGACCCGTTCCGCGCCACGAAACCGCCCCCGGGAGCGAGGCCCCGGCCGGCGGGAGCGCCGGAGCACAGTCGGCGCCGGCGGGCGGCGCACTGCCGCGCCGGGTCCGGCAGGCGAACCTCGCCCCCCAACTGCGCGCCGCCCCGGCCCCGGAGACCGCCCAGGACACCGACGACTCCGGCCCGGACTGGTCCGCGGACGAACTGCGGGACCGCATGGCGGCGTTCCAGCGCGGCTGGCAGCGCGGCCGGGAAGTCGCGGAAGCCGAAACGGAAGCCGGGCCCGGTGACGTACCGCCGGGCACCGCGGCGCCGGCCGGCCCCGCGACCGAAACGCCATCAGCACCGCGAACCACATCTGAGGGGAACAGCCGATGACTGCCGAACCGACCAGCCAGACCGGCGAGCTGAGCTGGCTGCTCGACGACCTGGTCCGCCGCGTCGCCAGCATCCGCAAGGCGCTCGTCCTCTCCGGGGACGGCCTGGCCCTCGGCTCCTCGGAGGGACTCACCCGTGAGGACTCCGAGCACCTGGCGGCCGTCGCGTCCGGCTTCCACAGCCTGGCCAAGGGCGTCGGCCGGCACTTCTCGGCCGGCCGGGTCCGGCAGACCATGGTCGAACTGGACGAGGCCTTCCTGTTCGTGACCTCCGCGGGCGACGGGAGCTGCCTGGCGGTGCTGGCCGACGCCGACTCCGACGTCGGCCAGATCGCCTACGAGATGGCCCTGCTGGTCAAGCGGGTAGGCGCCCACCTGGGCACGGCGCCGCGGCACGAGGGCGGCGCGACACTCAGCGGCTGACCATGGGGTGACAACGGGGTGACGGGGAACGATGACTTCTGAATCGTCCGAATCGCAGGAGGCGGACCGCTGGTACGACGACGCCGCCGGGCCGGTGGTGCGCCCGTACGCGATGACACGTGGCCGGACCAGCCACGCGGCTGACGCGCGGATCGACCTGATCGCTTTGGTGGTGACCGGTGCCGAGGCGGGGGAGGGCGGCGCCGCGCTGGACGACCCGTCGCTGTCCCCGGAACACCTGGACATCATCGACCGCTGCAAGGTCCAGGCCACCTCGGTGGCCGAACTGGCCGCCGACCTCGACCTGCCGGTGGGGGTGGTACGGGTGCTCGTCGGCGATCTGCTCGAAGCCGCCCATGTGCACATCCACCGCCCGGTGCCGCCGGCGGAACTGCCCGACGAGAGCATCCTTCGGGACGTCATCAACGGGCTGCGGGCCCTGTGACCGGCCGTTTCCGCGGTGGCCCGGGGGGAGCGGTCCGGCGCTGCCCAGGCTAGGCTTCCCCGCAGCGTTCTCCCGTGACACCCCGTGAGTCCCACGAGCCGCCCGGCGCGAACGGCGGCCATCCGAAGGGAAGAAGAGAAGACACCATGGCCCTGGTGCGTGCCGAACGCCGTGACGACCGGTCCCCGGCGGAGCCGGTGGCGCTGAAGCTGCTGGTGGCGGGCGGGTTCGGCGTCGGGAAGACCACTTTGGTGGGAGCGGTGAGCGAGATCAGACCGCTGCGCACCGAGGAGGCGCTGACCGAGTTGAGCCGTTCCGTGGACGACACCGCCGGTGTGGAGGCCAAGCGCACCACCACCGTGGCCATGGACTTCGGCCGGATCACCCTGCGCGACGACCTGGTGCTGTACCTGTTCGGCACGCCGGGCCAGGACCGGTTCTGGTTCCTGTGGGACGAGTTGGCGCAAGGAGCCCTGGGTGCGGTGGTGCTGGCCGACACCCGCCGGCTCCAGGACTGCTTCCCCGCCGTCGACTACTTCGAGCGGCGCGGCATCCCCTTCGTCGTGGCCGTCAACTGCTTCGACGGCGCCCGGCTGCACTCCGCGGACGACGTCCGGGACGCGCTCGACCTCGACCAGGAGGTCCCTGTCGTGCTGTGTGACGCGCGTAAACGGGACTCGGCGAAGAAGGTGTTGATCACCGTGGTCGAGCACGCCGCCGACATGGCGGCCCTCCGCCGGGAGCCCGCGGCCAACTGACATCCCGCCAACCACCTCTCACTCAGCCCCGGTCCGTCTCCGGACCGGGGCTTCGTGCTGCCCGGGACGGTGGCCGCTGACCGCTGCCGGTCCGGCTGCCCGCCGAAAGCCCATGGACGGTGGTGGACCTGCGTGCTACCGTATTCTCGTACTGAGAAAGACTCATACTGAGAACAACTTGGCCGGAGGAGGGCCGCCGTGGATCCGGACCGGGAGCGGGAGTTCCTCGCGGAGTACGATCCGCGGGCCTTCGACCCCATCGCCGTCACCGTGGACGTGGTGGCGCTCACCCTGCGGGAGGAGCGGCTGCACGTACTCGCGGTGCGGCGCGGCGGCCCGCCGTTCGAGGGGGAGTGGGCGCTGCCCGGCGGGTTCGTGCAGGCCGGCCGCGAATCGCTGGACGAGGGCGCCGCCCGTGAACTCGCCGAGGAGACCGGCCTCGACCCCGCCGCGCTCGGCCGGGTCCACCTCGAACAGCTCGGCAGCTACGGGCACCCGGACCGCGACCCGAGGATGCACGTGGTCTCCATCGCCTACCTCGCCTTCGCTCCCCGGCTGCCCGACGCGCGAGCGGGCAGTGACGCGGCCGGGGCGGCCTGGCTGCCGGTGGAAGCGTTTTCCCCCGCCGGTCAACCCGGACCGGTACGCTCGCGTCCCATCGACCAGGGTCGGCGGCCCGGGGCCTACGGGGGTGGTACCGGCCGCCGGCCCCTGCCCGACGAGGACGGCCCCCGGCTCGCCTTCGATCACGACCGCATCCTCGCCGACGGCCTGGAGCGGGCCCGCGCCAAGATCGAATACACCCCGCTGGCCACGGCCTTCCTCCCCGAACCCTTCACCATCGGCGAACTGCGCGCGGTCTACGAGGCGGTGTGGGGCGCCCCGCTGCACGCGGGCAACTTCCACCGCAAGGTGCTGTCCGTGCCGGGCTTCGTGGAGTCCACGGGCGAGACCGCCACCCGCCCCGGCAGCCGCGGCGGCCCCAAGGCTCGCCTCTACCGGGCCGGCGACGCCCGTCTGCTGCACCCGCCACTGCTCCGCCCGGACCGCGAGGACGACGTGCGCTGACCGGCCGCGGCCCGGAACCGCCGAGCACCTGCTGTCCCGTACGCCGCCCCACCGCGGCGCTCCAAGCACCCACGACACATCTCTTTGTCGATACGCACACTCGGACACACTCAGGGGGACCCTCATGGGCAGCGGAAGCTGGTCGAGCAATGTCTACGACGCCGCCGCGCGCTACCGCGCGGCCCAAGGAATGGGCGCCTTCGCGTACAGCGACCGCGTCACCGCCTCGGCCCCGCGTGCCGCCTGGCGGCCGCATCCCTCGCTCGACCCGATGGGCCTGACCGTGCGGGAGAGCCGCGACTCGGCCGAGCACCCCGCCTCGCTCGCCGTCGCCGTGCTGTTCGACGTCACCGGCTCCATGGGCGGCGTCCCGCGCGTGCTCCAGACCAAGCTGCCCGACCTGTTCGGGCTGCTGCTCCGCAAGGGCTACACCCCGCACCCGCAACTCCTCTTCGGCGCGGTCGGCGACGCCACCTGCGACAAGGTGCCCCTGCAACTGGGCCAGTTCGAGTCCGACAACCGGATGGACCAGGACCTCGGCAACATCCTGCTGGAGGGCGGGGGCGGCGGCCAGATGACCGAGTCCTACGAACTGGCCATGTACGCCATGGCCCGGCACACCTCCATCGACTGCTGGGAGCGCCGCGGCCGGCGCGGCTACCTCTTCCTCATCGGCGACGAAATGCCGTACGGCAAGGTCAAGGCCCGCGAGGTCCGCGCCGTGCTGGGCCATCCGCTCCAGCGCGACATCCCGGTCACCGAGATCGTCGCCGAACTCCAGCGCCGCTACCACGTCTTCTACATCCTCCCGGCCGGCGCCTCCTACGCCGGCAACCCCGAAGTGCTCGCCGTGTGGCGCGGCCTGCTCGGGCAGAACGTCATCGAACTGGACGACCTGGACGCGGTCTGCGAGACCATCGCCCTCACCGTCGGCCTCGGCGAGGAGTCCATCGACCTCGCCCAGGGCCTGGCGGACCTGCACGACATCGGCTCACCGGCGGTCGGTTCGGTCGCCCGGGCCCTGAACCGGGGCGACTTCGGTGCACACGGCCGTCGTTGACCTGGGCTTCGGCGACGCCGGCAAGGGCGCAGTCGTCAACCTGCTGTGCCGGGAAGGCGATTGGCACACGGTCGTACGGTTCAACGGCGGCGCCCAGGCCGCGCACAACGCGGTGCTGCCCGATGGACGCCACCACACCTTCGCCCAGTTCGGCTCCGGCACCCTCCAGGGCGCCCGCACCTTCCTGTCCCGCTTCACCCTGGTGGATCCGCTCGCCCTGGCCGCCGAGGCCGACCACCTGCGCCTGCTCGGCGTGCCGGACCCGTACGCCCTGATCACCGTCGACCGCCGGGCCCTGCTCACCACGCCCTACCACGCCGCGGCCGGCCGGCTGCGGGAACGGGCCCGCGGACAGCACCGGCACGGCTCGTGCGGCATGGGCATCGGGGAAAGCGCTCGCTACGCCCTGGCGCACCCGGACGACGCGCCCACCGCCGGTGACTGCGCCTCACGGCCCCGCCTCATCCGGCGGCTGCGGCTGCTGCGCGACCGGCTGGCCGACGAACTCGGCCCGCTGGACGGCCCGCCCGTCGAGGACTGCGTGGCCGCCTTCACCGCCTTCGCCCGCACCGTCGCCCTCACCGACGAGGACGAGCCGGCCCGCCTGGTCCGCCGCGGACCGCTGCTCTTCGAAGGCGCCCAAGGAGTGCTGCTCGACGAGTGGCACGGCTTCCACCCCTACACCACCTGGTCCACCACCACCGCGGCCAATGCCGACGCGTTCCTGGCCGAGGCCGGCGAGCCCGCCCCGGCCCGGCGGCTCGGCGTCCTACGCACCTACACCACCCGGCACGGACCCGGCCCCCTCGTCACCGAGGACCCGGGACTGACCGCCCTGCTGCCCGAGCCCCACAACGGCGACGGCCCCCACCAGGGCCCCTTCCGCACCGGCCACTTCGACGCCGTGGCGCACGCCTACGCCGTCTCGGTGTGCGGCGGCGTCGACGCCCTGGCGATCACCCACCTGGACGCCCCCCGCCGCGTCCCGGCCCTGCGCATCTGCCGCGCCTACACCGCCGCCGGCCGCCGGATCACCACCCTCCCACCCGGCCCGCCCGGTGCCCCCGGGGACCTGGACCGCCAGGCTGCCCTCACCGACCTGCTGCTCCGGGCCCGCCCCGCCGAATGGGACACCCCGGGCCGCGACCCGGGCCGGTGGCGCGAGGCGATCGCCGGCCTCCTCGGCGCTCCGGTGGCCATCGAGTCCGCCGGACCGTCCCGGCAGCACGTCACCGACCGGCGCTGGGTGGGGAAGCCGGCGCGGGGCAGGTCGGTGCGCATGTCGGGACGGTCCGGCTCGCCCGCGAGCGCATAGCCGCAGCCCGGCGCGGGGAAGGACCGTACCCCGCGCCGGGCACCTGTCGCTCGGCACCGGCTTCGGCTTGGCCCGCTCCTGTCCCGCCGCGCCGCCCGGCATCCGGTTCGACCCGCCCCCCGTCTTCCCCCCCGGCCCCGGTTCCGCCCCGCCCCCAGTTCCGGCATCGCCCCGTCCCCGTCCCCCCGATCGGATACAGTCCGCCCGTGCTCCCCGCTGTGAAGGACTCCCACTGCGCCGCCTGCGGCACGCGCTTTCCCGAGGACGCCGGCTGGCCCCGCCAGTGCCTGGGCTGCGGCACCGTCAGCTACCGCAATCCGCTGCCGGTCGCCATCGCGCTGCTGCCCGTGCGTGACGGCGACCGCACCGGGCTGGTCGTCATCCGGCGCCGCACCCGGCCCGCGTACGGGCAACTCGCGCTGCCCGGGGGCTTCGTGGACTTCGGCGAGACCTGGCAGCGGGCCGTGGTGCGGGAATTGGCGGAGGAGACCGGGATCGGGGCCGAGCCCGAGGACGTCGTCCTCGCCGACGCGCTCACCGACGTCGCCGGCGGATACCTGCTGCTGTTCGGCCTGCTGCCGGGGCGGGACGCCGCCGATCTGCCGCCGTCGGTGCCCACCGACGAGACCGACGGGCACTACCTGCTGCCCGCACCGGCCGACCTCGGCTTCCCGCTGCACACCCTGGCCGCGCGCCGCTGGTTCGACGGGGTCTACGACGCGCTGCCGCGCACCCGTACCGCGTAGCCCACCTCGCCGCCGCCCTCGCGCTCCACCACGACCTCGCCGTCCGCCCAGCGGGTGGTGAACCGTTCCATGACCGGCGCCCCCCAGCCCTCCGGGTCGCCGCCGAACACCACTCCACTGCCGCTCCGTCCTTCCAGCGGCGGCCACACCTCCAGCTCCACCGAGCCGTCCGCCCCGGCCACCGGCAGCACCGACCCGGCCCTGGCCAGCACCGGCACCCGCCCGAGCGGCGCGTCCAGCAGCACCTGCCCGGGGCCGCGGTGCAGCCGGCCGGTCGCCGTGTCGTACCACGCGCCGCGCGGCAGCCGTACCGTCTTGCTCACCGCCCCGGGCTCCAGCACCGGCGCCACCAGCAGCGCGTCCCCCAGCAGGAAGGCGTCGCCGCACTCCCGCAGCGCCCGGTCGGCCGGTGCGGTCCACCACAGCGGCCGCACGTACGGGGCGCCGGTGCCGCGCGCGATGTGCGCCAGCGTCTCCAGGTACGGCAGCAGCCGCATCCGCGTCTCCAGCGCCTCCCGCGCATGCCCCAGCACCTCGGGCCCGAACTGCCACGGCTCGCGCCGGCCGCCGTCTATCGCCGAATGGGTCCGGAACAGCGGCAGATAGGAGCCGAGTTGGAACCACCGCAGGTACAGTTCCGGCTCCGGCGTACCGGTGAAGCCGCCCACGTCCGGGCCCGAGTACGGCACCCCGCACAGCCCGAGCCCCAGCACCAGCGCCAGCGAGGCCCGCAGCCCCTCCCAGGCGGTCGCCACGTCACCGGACCACGTCCCGCCGTAGCGCTGCATCCCCGCCCATCCCGAGCGGGAGAACAGGAACGGCCGCTGCTCGGGCCGCAGCCGGCGCAGCCCGTCCCAGCCGGCCCGGGCCATGCCCAGCGCGTACACGTTGTGCGCCTCGCGGTGGTCGCCGCCGCGCCCCTCCAGACTGTGCCGGGCCGAGCGCGGCAGGGTCGGCTCGCCGAACGACGCGAAGGACACCGGCTCGTTCATGTCGTGCCAGAACCCGGCGAACCCCCGGTCCAGCCGCTCCCGGTACAGCCCACCCCACCAGGAGCGCACCGCGGGGTCGGTGAAGTCGGGGAAGACCGAGTCACCGGGCCACACCACCCCGCGCACCTCCCGCCCGCGCCCGTCCCGTACGAACATCCCGCCGGCCCGGCCGCTCTCGTACAGGTCCAGCCCCGGTTCGGCCTTCACCGCCGGGTCCACGATCGACACCAGCCGCACCCCCTGCTCGGCCAGCTCCCGGGACAGCCCGGGCAGGTCGGGAAAGCGCTCCGGGTCGGCGGTGAAGATCCGGTGCCCGTCGAAGTGGTCGATGTCCAGGTGGATCACCGACAGCGGCAGGCGGTGCTCCCGGTACGCGGCGGCCACCCGGCGCACCTCGGACTGGGTGTCGAAGCCCCACCGCGAGTGGTGGTGGCCCAGCGCCCAGCGCGGCGGCAGCGCGGGCCGCCCGGTCAGCGCCGTCCAGGTGCCCAGCACCCGCGCCGGGTTGCCGGGGATCACCCAGTACCGCAGCGGCCCGCCCTCCATCCGCACCTCGCTGCCGCCCGGCCGGTCGTGCCCGGAGCCCGCGCCCTCCTCGCCGTCCCGCAGCGTGACCTGCCCGTCCCAGGTCGAGTCGTGGAACACCAGATGACAGCCGGCGTCGGCCACCACGAACTGCACCGGCATGGTGATGTAGAGCGGGTCGTCACCCGGCCGGAACGACCCGCCGGGGTCGGTGTTCCACAGCCGGTACGTGCCCTCCGGCAGCCGCGGCCCCGCCGCCCGCCCGCCCAGCCCGAACACCCGGGCGTCCGCCGGGGTCTGTGCGCGCTGCACCCAGCGCGCCCCTGGCGCACCGGCCGGCCCCGTCGCGTCCCACCAGCGCGGCGGCAGTTCCCGGCGCAACAGCAGCCCACCCGGGGTGCGGAACTCCACCGCGCCGTGCCGCGACACCAGCACCGTCACCCGCTCCGAGACCACCCGCCAGCCGTCCTTGTCCGGCTCGAGCACCGCCCGCCCGTCGGCCTCGGGCGCGGCGCCGGCCAGCGCGTACGACGGCTCCGGCGCCGCCCCGTCCCAGCCGCAGAACACCGCGCCGCCCACCGCGACCCGCACCTGGAGCCGGGAACGGGCGAACCGCACCACCCCGCCGCCCGGCATCGGCTCGGCCCCCAGCGCCGTCCCCGGCACCCGGGCCCGCTCCGGGCCGCGCCGCGGCAGATCCCGCGCGTCCGTGCGCTGCCGGCGCCAAGCCGCCCTGGTCGCACGCCATCCATTGGCGGAACCCGCCATCCGTACCGAACGCAGCAGGTCCCGAGCATCCATGCGTCCACCCTTTCACCGTCACCCCAAGGCGCGCCGCCCGTTCAACCACCGTTCACCTGGGAGAGAGCACCCTCGCCGACCGTCCGCGGGTACCCGCCCTGGCGTAGCGGACGATCACATGGCATCGTCCCTTGCAGCCCCCGCGGCGGGCCACCCGCCCCCGGGCCACCGCGTCCGGCCGCCCGCCCCGGCCGGACCGTCCGACACGCAACAACGCGCAACGACGCGCCGTCCGGGAGCCGCCATGACCGCACCGCAGACCGCACCCGTACCGGAACCGCTGTGGACGCCCGGCCCCGAGCGGATCGCCGGTGCCCGCATCACCCGCTTCCAGGAGTGGGCGGCCGGCCGGCACTGCGCGCCGGCCGCGGTCCCCGGCGACCCCGCGGCCAGTTACGCCGCCCTGCACGCCTGGTCGGTCAGCGAGTCCGAGACGTTCTGGCAGGCGCTCACCGAATGGTTCGACGTCCGCTTCTCCACCCCGTACGAGCGGGTGCTCGCCGACCCGGCGATGCCCGGCGCCCGCTGGTTCCCCGGCGCGCGCCTCAATTACGCCGAACACGCCCTGCGCCCCGCCCTCGACCCGGCCCGCGCCGCCGAACCCGCCCTGCTGCACCTCGACGAGAGCCACGAGATCGGCACCGTGAGCTGGGCCGAACTGCGCCGCCACGTCGCCTCACTGGCCGCCGCCCTGCGCCGGCTCGGCGTCACCCCCGGCGACCGGGTCAGTGGCTACGTCCCCAACATCGCCCAGGCCGTCGTCGCCGTGCTCGCCAGCGCCGCCGTCGGCGCCGTATGGACCTCCTGCGCCCCCGACTTCGGCGCCCGCAGCGTCCTGGACCGCTTCCAGCAGGTCGAACCGGTCGTCCTGATCACCGTGGACGGCTATGTCTACGCCGGCAAGCGCCACGACCGCACCGACGTCGTACGGGAACTGCGCGCGGGCCTGCCGACATTGCGCGCCACCGTGCACATCCCGCTGCTCGGCACCCCCGCCCCGGACGGCGCGCTCGCCTGGGACGACCTGGTCGGCGACGACACCGAGGCCGAGTTCGCCCAGGTCCCCTTCGACCACCCGCTGTGGGTCCTGTACTCCTCCGGCACCACGGGCCTGCCCAAGGCCATCGTCCACTCCCAGGGCGGCATCCTGCTGGAACACCTGAAGCAGACCGGCCTGCACCTGGACCTCGGCCCCGGCGACCGGTTCTTCTGGTACACCTCCACCGGCTGGATGATGTGGAACTTCCTCGTCTCCGGCCTGCTGACCGGCGCCACCGTCGTGCTCTACGACGGCAGCCCCGGCCACCCCGACATCGCCGCCCAGTGGCGGGTCGCGGAACGCACCGGCACCACCGTGTTCGGCACCTCCGCCGCCTACGTCATCGCCTGCCGCAAGGCCGGCATCCACCCCGGCCGCGACACCGACCTGTCCGCCGTGACCTGCGTGGCCACCACCGGCTCGCCACTGCCCCCGGACGGCTTCCGCTGGCTGCACGACGAGGTCAAGGCCGATCTGTGGATCGCCTCCGTCAGTGGCGGCACCGACGTGTGCAGCTGCTTCGCCGGCGGCGTGCCCACCCTGCCCGTGCACATAGGCGAACTCCAGGCCCCCTGCCTGGCCACCGATCTGCAGGCCTGGGACCCCCAGGGCCGGCCGGTCACCGACGAGGTGGGCGAGCTCGTCGTCGCCAACCCGCTGCCCTCGATGCCGATCCGGTTCTGGAACGACCCCGACGGCACCCGCTACCGCGAGAGCTACTTCGAGATGTTCCCCGGCGTCTGGCGGCACGGCGACTGGATCACCCGTACCTCCCGCGGCACCGTGATCATCCACGGCCGCTCCGACTCCACCCTGAACCGCCAGGGCGTACGGATGGGCTCCGCCGACATCTACGAGGTCGTCGAACGCCTCCCGGACATCGCAGAGTCCCTCGTCATCGGCATCGAACAACCCGACGGCGGCTACTGGATGCCGCTGTTCGTCAAACTCGCCCCCGGCGCCGTGCTCGACGACGCCCTGCGCGACCGGGTCCGCTCCGCCCTGCGCACCCAACTCTCCCCCCGGCACGTGCCCGACGAGATCATCGAAGTGCCCGGCATCCCGCACACCCTCACCGGCAAGCGCATCGAAGTGCCCGTCAAGCGCCTCCTCCAGGGCACCGCGCTGGACCGCGCCGTCAATCCCGGCTCGGTCGACGACCTGGAAGTGCTCCGCTTCTACGAGCGGCTCGCGGCCGAGCGGGCGACGGCCGGGGCGTAGCGGGGGCGTCCGGTCCTACGGAGCGCCGGCGTCAGGGCGTCGCGTGGTGGATGCGCGGCTCGGTGACCTGCGGGGGAGTCCCGTTGTCAGTGGTGTCGGTTACGGTCGGTGAGCAAGAGGGGCCGGTGCGTGTCCGGCCCCATGACCGAGGGGGGAACCATGTCCCACACCAGCGGCAACGACCACGCCGAGCGCCCGCAGCGGGCCGCGAACCGGTCCGGCCGGCACACCGGGCCCGACCCGATGGGCCCGGCCGACCGCCCCGGGGCCAGGGCGGACGCCGGGACCGGGCCGCGTGGCGGCCGGACCGGGCGCGGCACACCACGCGGCGGCGGCACCCGCTACCGAAGGGCCCTGCGCAAGGAAGCGCCCACCGTCGTGGCGGTCCTGCTCACCGTCGCGGACTTCACGGTCATGACCGGCCACCCGAGCTTCCCGTTCACGGATTACGGACGGTATCTGCACCACTTGGACGGCCTGCTCCGCAGCCTGTACGCCCAGGGCGTCCACGTCGCCGTCACCGTCTTCGACCCGGAGGGCTACGCCGACTACTGCGCCACCACCGGCCGGCCGGTCGACGCCGCGGCCACCCGTACCCGATACGCCGCCGAGGTCGCCGCGGGCCGCGCCACGGTGCCGTACACCCGCCAGCCCCTGCCGGTGCTCTGCGCCGAACTCGCCCACGCCGCCGACCGCCGGGCCACCTGGGAACACGCCACCGACCTCCTGATGGACGCCGGCCCGTGCCCCGATTGCGGGCAGGACCTCGCCCACTGCGCCTTCGACCGCGCTTCCCAGGCCCTGCTCGCCGTCATCGAGGCCGTCGGCCCCGGCGCGCACCACGTGGTGTGCAGCCTTCCCACGGATGACGGACCGCCGCTGCTCGCGGCCCTGCACGTCGAGGCTGCGGACACGGACACGGACACGGACACGGACAGGGACGCGGGCGGGGGCAGCGGCAGCGGCAACGGCCTGCGCCTCGTCGAGACGGACGCGCTGGTCCTGTGCACCGTGATGGCCGCCTCCACCGCGACCGCCCGGCCCGGCGGGCTCGTCGTCCGTACCACTGACGCCGCGGGCACCGACACCGTCCGCGGCTGGGCGCTGCGCCACGGCGAACCCCACCCCCTCACCGAGGCCCAGGTCTTCGACGCCTACTGCACCGACCCCGCCACCGGTGACCCCATCCCACCCGAACCCGGCGTCCGCTACCGAGCGGGCCTGCCCCTGCCCACGGAATCGGACCCGCCGGTGGGATGAGCGGGGAGCGGGCCAGGGGGCGGGCGCGGCCCCTGCCGGTTCTGAATCGGGTATCGCCGCCGGCGTCGGCACGCGACCGCGACCGCACGCGGTCCGGCCGGTTCCTGAACCGGACCGGCCGGTGGGATGTGGGGCCCGCCCAGGGGCCGGGCTCCGGACCCGCGGGCTCTGAACCGGGCACTGTCGTCGAGGCCGGGCGCGGGTCCGGACGGTCCCGGAACCGGATGCGGGCGTACGGCATCGGCGGAGCCATCCGGGTGCGGGCCGGACTCCGGCCCAGCCCGCACCCGGGGCGCGTACACGACGGGACCCGCCTGCCCTCCCGTCATCGGGCGTGCCGGGCGGCTACTCCCCGGAGAGCACGCCATGGGCGGCGCGCCGGGCCTCGTCGGCGCCGTCCGTGGCGCGGGCGGCCGCCGCGGCGCGCTCGCACTGGGCCAGCGTGTACTTCGCGAGGGTGGCCCGTACATAGGGAATCGACGCCGCACCCATGGAAAGGCTGGTGACCCCCAGACCGGTCAGCACACACGCGAGCAGTGGGTCCGACGCGGCCTCACCGCACACTCCGCAGCTCTTGCCCTCGGCCTTGGCGGCCTCCGCGGCCAGCGCCACCAGGTCCAGGAGCGCGGGCTGCCAGGGGTCCTGGTAGCGGGACACCGCGCCGACCTGCCGGTCGGCCGCGTACGTGTACTGCGCGAGGTCGTTGGTGCCCAGCGACACGAACTCGACCTCCTGGAGCACCGACCGGGCCCGCAGCGCCGCCGAGGGGATCTCGACCATCACCCCGAACTTCGCGTGCAGCCCCGCCTCCCGGCAGGCGTCCGCGAACGCCTTGGCGTCCTGGCGGTCGGCCACCATGGGCGCCATGACCTCCAGATACACCGGCAGCCCGGCCGACGCCTCGGCCAGCGCGCTCAGCTGCGTCCGCAGCACCTCGGGGTGGTCCAGCAGGGTCCGCAGCCCGCGCACGCCCAGCGCCGGGTTCGGCTCGTTCCCCGGGGTGAGGAAGTCCAGCGGCTTGTCCGCTCCCGCGTCGAGCACCCGGACCACCACCCGGCCCTCGGGGAACGCCTCAAGCACCTGGCGATAGGCCGCCACCTGCTTCGCCTGCGAGGGCGCCTTCGCCGAGTCGTCCAGGAACAGGAACTCGGTACGGAACAGGCCCACGCCCTCCGCGCCGGCCGCCAGCGCCGCGGCGACGTCCGCCGGGCCGCCGATGTTCGCCAGCAGCGGCACCTTGTGCCCGTCCGAGGTCGCGCCCGGCCCGGTCGACGCCGCGAGCGCCGCCTTCCGCTCGGCGGCCTCCGCCTGCAGCGCGGCCTGCTTCTCCGCGGTGGGCGTCACGAACACCTCGCCCGTGCTGCCGTCCACCGCCACCACCGTGCCCTCGGCCAGCTCGCACGCACCCGCCAGTGCCACCACGGCCGGAACCCCGAGCGCCCGGGCGAGGATCGCACTGTGACTGGTCGGCCCGCCCTCCTCGGTCACGAAGCCGAGCACCAGCGTCGGATCCAGCAGCGCCGTGTCCGCCGGCGCCAGGTCCCGCGCGAACAGCACATACGGCTCATCGCTGTCCGGCACGCCCGGCATCGGCACGCCCAGCAGCCGCGCCACGATCCGGTTGCGTACGTCGTCCAGGTCCGCGACCCGCCCGGCCAGGTACTCCCCGGCTCCGGCCAGCAGCGCCCGGTACGAGGCGAACGCGTCGTACGCCGCGCGCTCGGCCGTACTGCCCACCGCGACCCGCCGCTCGATGTCCGAGAGCAGTTCCGGGTCCTGCGCCATCAGCGCCTGTGCCTCCAGTACCGCCTGCGCCTCACCGCCGGCGAGCTGCCCGCGCGCGCTGAGATCGGCGGCCACCGCCTCCGTCGCCTGCCGCGCCCTGGCCTGCTCCCGCTCCGCGTCTTCCGGCCGGATCTGCTTGGCCGGCGGCTCGAGTACCGCGGTCCCCATGTGCCGGACTTCTCCGACGGCCACACCGTGACTGACCCCGACGCCCCGCAGCGTTGTCTCCATGTCACTACTTCCAGGTGAAGAGGGTGTCCCCGACCACTACGTTGCCGCTCTCGGCCACCTCGGCGAGCGCCTCGGCACTCGCTTCCAATGCGATCACCGGGCAGATCGCGGACTTGCCCGCCGCCTCGACCGCCGCCGGGTCCCACCGGACGACGGCCTGGCCGCGGGTGACCGCGTCTCCCTTGTCCACCAGCAGCTCGAACCCTTGGCCATTGAGCTGCACCGTGTCGATCCCCAGGTGCGTCAGCACCCCGCGTCCTTCGTCGTCGACCACGACGAAGGCGTGCGGGTGCAGGGACACCACGATCCCGTTCACCGGGGACACCGCCTCGCCCGGCCCCCGTACCGGATCGATGGCCGTACCCGGACCCACCATCGCCCCGGAGAACACCGGGTCGGGCACTGCGGCGAGTCCGATGGCCCGCCCGGCCAGCGGCGACGAAACGGTCGTCATAAAAGCCTCCTGTATGCGGAGTCAAGACCCACCGTCACAGCCTGTCACCGGACGGAGAGCCGCGAGAGCAGCCTAAGTCATGTCAAGTATGGATTCCCTCCCCTCCGGAACCCATCACCAGGGGCAATGTCCCGTCGTGCCCACCACCTCCGTGCGCCCTCAGGGTCCCCGTGCGCAACCGATGCGCCCCCTGTCGATCACGCTCCGTCGTCCTATCCGGAAACCTCCCCTCCGATTTGCTCCGCGCGGTCCACTCCAGTACGTTGGCACGACCGCTTCAACGGGACCCGTGGAATCGCGCTGCGAACGCGAGGACCCAAAGAGGCTGGTAATTCCGACCGGAAAGCATCTGCTAAAGTCGGAGACACGACGAAGGGAAAGTCCGGAGGGGTGCTGGGGACAGCAACCGAAGGCAGCTTCCGTTCTTTGAGAACTCAACAGCGTGCCAAAAGTCAACGCCAGATATGTTGATACCCCGTCCCCCGCAATATTGCGTGGGATGTGGTTCC
>NZ_JADKYB010000038.1 GCF_016918855.1 Actinacidiphila acididurans | reverse complement strand
CCCGCCACCTGTCCTTCGGCCACGGCGCCCACTACTGCCTGGGCGCCCCGCTGGCCCGCCTCGAAGCGGGGATCGCGCTGCGCGAGCTGTACGCCGCCTACCCGCGGCTGGTCCAGGCCGTCCCGGACGAGGACCTGACGCCGCTGCCGGGCTTCATCGGCAACAGCGTGACGCGCCTGCCGGTCCGGCTGGAGGGCTGAATCCGGGAGTCCGGCCGCCCCCCGGGACCCGTCCCCGTTCGCCGAGTGTTCTTCGGTGCCTCATGCACCGGTCGGCGGGGTGTTCGCGCGCGGCGGCTGGGATGGCGGCCATGGCGAGAATCAGGAGTGGGCGCAGTGTGCTGGGCGCGGTCGCCGTGGTGGCCGCCGTGGCGCCGCTGGGGCTGACCGGGCCGGCCCGGGCGCAGGAGCCGGCCGCCGGGCCGCAGGCGACGTGGACCGTACAGGACGTGGCGCCGGGCGTGCAGGTGCGCACCGGCACGATCCGCGACGCGTCGGCGGCGCCGTCGTGGACGGTGACCGTCAAGGACCCGGGGACGAGCAGGCTGACCGGCGCGGCGGTGGACGTCGAGGTCGGGCCGCAGGCGTGGGCGCAGCAGACCGCCGCGCAGCTGACGGGCGCCGGCTACCGGCCGCGGGTGGAGACGGTGGCGTGGCCGGACTACGCCGACACCCCGCACGGCGCCATGGGGCAGCGGGTACGGATCGGCTCGTACGCCACCCAGGCGCAGGCGCAGAGCGTCGCCTCCGCGATCGCGGCGACCGGCTTCCACACCGCGGTGGAGTGGACCGGCTACGACGCCGAGCAGCCCGCTGACGTGGAGAACGTCCACGTCGCGGTGATCGACCCGCACCGCTTCACCGGCACGGTCGAGGGCACCCACGACGGCTCGGTGACGCAGCGCGAGACCACCTCCGCGGTGGCGGCCAAGCTCGGTTCCCTGGTCGGCGTCAACGCGGGCTTCTTCGTCACCTCGGACTCCGACGGCGTCCAGGGCATCCCGTCCGGCCTGGCCGCGTACGACGGCGAGGTCGCCTCCATGGCGGCGGGCGCGCGGACCGCGCTGGTGCTCTCCGACGGCGGCCGTCACGTCCGGATCGCCAGGCTGACCAGCACCGCCACCGCCCGCGCGGGCGGCTCCTCGTACGCCGTCCAGGGCATCAACCGCCTTCCCGGCACGGTACGGGACTGCGGCCGGCCGGGCGCGACGCCTTCCGCGCTGCCCTGGCAGGACGTCACCTGCCACGAGAGCGACGACTTGGTGCTGTTCACCCCGGCCTTCGGGGCGGCGCTGCCCGGCGGCGCGGGTACGCAGGTCATGCTCGACGGGCACGGCCGGGTCGTCTCGGTCGGCGCCCGCGGCGGCAGCGTGCCGGCCGGCGGCTCGGTGCTCCAGGGCATCGGCGCCGCGGCGGACTGGCTGACCGCGCACGCCGTGCCCGGGCAGCGGGTGGACGTGCGCGACACCGTACGGGACACCGCCGGCCGCCAGGTGCGGCTCGGCGCCGGCGACAGCGTGGTCAGCGCCGCCCCCACCTTGGTCGCCGACGGGCGGATCGCGATCGACGCGGCCGCCGAGGGCACCGTGGACCCGCAGGACCTGTCGTTCGGCTACGCCTGGGCGAACGTCCGGCAGCCGCGCACCATGGCCGGGATCGACGCCCGTGGCCGGCTGCTGCTGGTCACCGTCGATGGCCGGCTGACCGGCGGCAGCGAGGGCTTCACCATCTCCGAGGCGGCGCACTTCATGCGCTCGCTCGGCGCGGTGCAGGCGATGAACCTGGACGGCGGCGGCTCCACCGCCTTCACCGTGGGCGGCACGCTGCTCAACCACCCGTCCGACGCCACCGGCGAGCGCGCGGTCGGCGACACCATCGAGGTGCTGCCGGGCCACTGAGGTCCGCCGGATCGGCCGTACGCCGCCGACGGTCAGGTGAATCCGTCGGCGGCGCGTACGGCCGCCGTACGCGATGCGGCCCGGCGGTACCGAGTACGTACTCGGTACCGCCGGGCCGCATCCGTGGTCCTGTGTGCGTGCCGTCAGCCGTCCCGCTTGGGCCGCCACACCACCAGCGCGCTGGTCTGCTGGACGTCCTGGTACGGGACCAGGTCCCGCCGGTAGGAGGCGTGGACGGCGGCCTCGCGGGCCTGGATGACCGCCGCGGCGCCCTCGACGGCCGCGGACAGCTCCGCCACCCGCGCCTGGAGGGCGGCCACCTGGTTCTCCAGTTCGATGATCCGCTTGATGCCGGCGAGGTTGATGCCCTCGTCCTGGGAGAGCCGCTGCACCTCGCGGAGCTGCTGGATGTCGCGCGCGGAGTAGCGTCGGCCGCGGCCGGCCGTCCGGTCGGGCGAGACCAGGCCGAGGCGGTCGTACTGCCGCAGCGTCTGCGGGTGCAGTCCGGAGAGTTCGGCCGCCACCGAGATGACGTAGACCGGCGTCTCCTCGGTCAACTGGTACGGATTGCGGCCCGACCGGGGCCCACGGGGCCCCATCCCGCCGCCGTCGACATTCATCGCCTCACGCTCCCTTTGCGGCCTTGAACAGCTCCGCCCGCGGATCGTGGTCCGCGGTCGCTTCCCGGTACGACTCCAGTGCGTCGAGCGCCTTGCCCTCGGTCCTGTCCGGAACCGCCACCTCGACGGTGACCAGCAGGTCGCCCCGCGAGCCGTCCTTGCGGACCGCGCCCTTGCCGCGGGCGCGCAGGGTGCGGCCGTTGGGGGTGCCCGGGGGCAGCTTCAGGGTGACCGGGGGGCCGCCCAGGGTGGGCACCTTGATCTCGCCGCCTAGCGCCGCCTCGACGAAGCTGACCGGCACCGTGACGGTGAGGTTGGCGTCCTTGCGCCCGAAGACCGGGTGCGGCCCGACGTGCACCACCACGTACAGGTCGCCGGCCGGGCCGCCGCGCTCGCCGGGCGCGCCCTTGCCGCGCAGCCGGATCCGCTGCCCGTCGGTGACCCCGGCGGGGATCCGTACCTGCATGGTGCGCGAGCTCTTGGCCCGCCCGCTGCCGTGGCAGACCTCGCAGGGGTTCTCCGCGATCAGGCCGCGGCCCTTGCAGTCCGGGCAGGGGTCGGTGAGCGAGAAGCCGCCGCCCGAGCCGCGGGCGACCTGGCCGGTGCCCACGCAGGTCGGGCAGACCCGCGGGGTGCCGTTCTTGTCGCCGGTGCCCGAGCAGGCCTTGCAGGGCGCCTGCGAGGACATCCGCAGCGGGACCGTGGCCCCGTCCACCGCCTCGGTGAAGCTCAGCGTCACCTCGGACTCGATGTCCTGGCCGCGGCGCGGCTGCACCCGGGTGGTGCCGCCCCGGTTGAACAGGCCGCCGAACACGTCGCCCAGGCCGCCGCCGAAGCCGCCGCCGGTGCCTGTGCCCGTGGTGCCGCCCGGGCCCTGGGCGCCGCCGAACAGGTCGCCCAGGTCGAAGTTGAAGCCGCCGGGGCCGCCGGCGCCGGGGCCCGGCCGGAAGCCGCCGTTGCCGAACAGCGCGCGGCCCTCGTCGTACTCCTTGCGCCGCTTGGGATCGGACAGCACATCGTTGGCCTCGGAGATCTCCTTGAAGCGCTCCTCGGCCTTGGCGTCGCCCTTGTTGGCGTCCGGGTGGAACTCGCGGGCGAGCTTCCGGTACGCCTTCTTGATCTCCGCCTCGGTGGCGTCCTTGGGGACGCCGAGAACCTTGTACAGGTCCTTCTCCAACAGATCCCTGCTGATGCTCATCCCCGACGTCCCTCCTCTCCGTCACGTATACGCCTTGCGGCGCCGGGTGCGCGGTGGCACCCGGCCGCCCGGCGGTCAGCCCTCGTCGGGGCCACCGCTCTCCTCGTCGTCCGCCGCTGTCGCGGTGTCCTCCTTGGCCTGGTCCTTGGCCGGGCTGCCCGGCTGCGGTTCGGCGACCGCGACCCTGGCGGGCCGCAAGTTGCGCTCACCGATGCGGTACCCGGGCTGGAGGATCTGCACGCATGTGGTCTGCGTGACATCCGGCGAGTAACTGTGCATCAGGGCCTCGTGCACCAGCGGGTCGAAGGGCTCGCCCTCCTTGCCGAACTGCTGAAGGCCCAGCTTGGCCGCCACCGTCTCCAGCGACTCGGCCACCGACTTGAAGCCGCCGACCAGTTCGCCGTGCTCGCGCGCCCGGCCGATGTCGTCGAGCACCGGGAGCAGTTCGGTGAGCAGGTTCGCCACCGCGATCTCCTTGACGGCGATCCGGTCGCGCTCCACCCGCCGGCGGTAGTTCTGGTACTCGGCCTGCAGCCGCTGAAGGTCGCCGGTGCGCTCGGTGAGCGCACTGCGTGCCTGGTCGAGCTGGGCCCGCAGGGCCGCCAGTTCGGTTCCGTCCCCGCCGCGGGCCGCCGGAGCCGCCTCATCGGCGGAACCGGCGGTTCCGGCAGCCCCGGCGTCCTTCGCGGACGCCGGTTCCTCAGTGGCCTCGGAAGGGACGTCGGGCTCCTCGAAGCCCTTCGGCTCCTCCGTCACGCGGCACCGTCCTTCTTCTCGTCGTCGACGATCTCGGCGTCCACCACGTCGTCGTCCGCTGCGGCGTCGGCGGGACCGCCCGCCGTGGCGCCGGCCGCGGCGCCGCCGTCGGCCTGGGCGTTGGCGTACAGCGCCTGGCCCAGCTTCTGGCTGGTGGCGGCGACCTTCTCGGTGGCCTCGCGGATCGCCGTGGTGTTGGCCTCGTCCGCGGACTCGTTCTTCAGCTTCTCCTTCAGATCCGCGACCGCGGCCTCGACCTCGGTCCGGACGTCCTCGGGGAGCTTGTCCTTGTTGTCCGCGATGAACTTCTCGGTCTGGTAGACCAGCTGCTCACCCTGGTTGCGGGTCTCGGCGGCCTCGCGGCGCTTGTGGTCCTCCTCCGCGTACTGCTCGGCCTCGGAGCGCATCCGGTCGACCTCGTCCTTGGGCAGGGAGGAGCCGCCGGTGACGGTCATCCGCTGTTCCTTGCCCGTGCCCAGGTCCTTGGCGCCCACGTGCATGATGCCGTTGGCGTCGATGTCGAAGGTGACCTCGATCTGGGGCATCCCGCGCGGGGCCGGCGGCAGGCCGGTCAGCTCGAACATCCCCAGCTTCTTGTTGTACGCCGCGATCTCCCGCTCGCCCTGGTACACCTGGATCTGCACCGACGGCTGGTTGTCCTCCGCCGTGGTGAAGATCTCCGAGCGCTTGGTCGGGATCGTGGTGTTCCGCTCGATCAGGCGGGTCATGATGCCGCCCTTGGTCTCGATACCGAGCGAGAGCGGGGTGACGTCCAGCAGCAGGACGTCCTTGACCTCACCCTTCAGGACACCGGCCTGGAGCGACGCACCGATGGCGACGACCTCGTCCGGGTTGACGCCCTTGTTGGCCTCCTTGCCGCCGGTCAGCTCGCGCACGAGTTCCGCGACGGCGGGCATACGGGTGGAGCCACCGACGAGCACCACGTGGTCGATCTCGGAGAGCTGGATGCCCGCGTCCTTGATGACGTTGTGGAACGGCACCTTGCAGCGCTCGAGCAGGTCGGCGGTGAGCTGCTGGAACTGGGCGCGGGTGAGCTTCTCGTCCAGGTGCAGCGGGCCCTCGGCCGACGCGGTGATGTACGGCAGGTTGATCGAGGTCTCGGTGGACGAGGACAGCTCGATCTTCGCCTTCTCCGCCGCCTCGCGCAGGCGCTGGAGGGCCATCTTGTCCTTGCCCAGGTCCACGCCGTGGCCGGACTGGAACTGCTTGACCAGGTAGTCGACGATCCGCTGGTCCCAGTCGTCACCACCGAGGTGGTTGTCACCGTTGGTGGCCTTGACCTCGACCACGCCGTCGCCGATCTCCAGCAGCGACACGTCGAAGGTGCCACCGCCGAGGTCGAAGACCAGGATCGTCTGGTCGTCCTTGTCCAGGCCGTAGGCGAGCGCCGCGGCGGTCGGCTCGTTCACGATGCGCAGCACGTTGAGGCCGGCGATCTCGCCCGCCTCCTTGGTGGCCTGGCGCTCGGAGTCGTTGAAGTACGCCGGGACGGTGATGACCGCGTCGGTGACCTTCTCGCCGAGGTACGACTCCGCGTCCCGCTTCAGCTTCTGCAGGATGAACGCGGAGATCTGCTGCGGGTTGAAGTCCTTGCCGTCGAGGTTGATCTTCCAGTCGGTGCCCATGTGGCGCTTCACCGACCGGATGGTCCGGTCCACGTTGGTGACGGCCTGGCGCTTGGCGACCTCGCCGACCAGCACCTCACCGTTCTTGGCGAAGGCGACGACGGACGGCGTGGTCCGGGCGCCCTCCGCGTTGGTGATGACGGTGGGCTCGCCGCCCTCCAGAACGCTGACGACGGAGTTAGTCGTGCCCAGGTCGATGCCGACCGCACGTGCCATGGTTGATTCCTCCAGGAGCCTACTTGAGTGGAACTGGCTCAAGAGTGCATCAACCGGGTTCGGGTGTCAACAGAGGTGAGTCGGGTCGGCTCAACTTAAGCGCGCCCAGGGTGCGCATTTCTGAGCCGGACATGATGAGCGTTGGGTCGGCACGTCATGTCGCGCCCGGCTGCCGGTCCGCCCGTACCGCGGCGAACAGCCTCCCCGCCGCCGGCTCGCGCGGTACGTCGCGCCCGGCGCGGTCCGCGGTGGCCGGCACCGTACGGAACACCAGCCCGTCCGCCGGCAGTCCCCGCAACGAGCCCGCCAGCTCGTACAGCGCCGGCAGCGAGCTCAGCCCCGGGTCGGCGGTGATGGAGGAGGTCGCGGTATTCAGGATGCCGTAGAGCCGGGCGGGATGGCGAAGGCCGCTGCCCGCGCCGCGGGCCAGATCGCGCAGCAGGTCGCCGCCGCGGTCCCGGGCCGCGTCGGCGGAGTTCACCCCGCCCACCGCGGCGGCCAGCCGGTGCAGCCCCTCGGCGTCAACCACCAGGTGGTGGTCCACCCGGATGCCGGTCATGTGCTCGAAGGCCCGGATCGAGCAGGCCGCGCCGCCGGCCCGGAAGGCGGCGCCGAACCGCTCGTACGCCGCCGGGCTGCGCCCGCCACCCGGGCGCGGGCAGGCCGGGGTGCGCACCATCAGGTCGCTCGGTACGCCGATGGCGGTGGCCCGGTGCCGCCCGGCCGACAGGTGCAGCAGGATCGCGCCGTCCGCGCCGCCGAGCCCGCCGCCCCCGAGCATCAGGATGTTCCGGCTGCCGGGCGCCGTTGCGGGCGGCCGCTGCCGGGCGTCCTGGGCCAGCAGCCGCGCCGACGCCCGGTCGGTGCGGATATTGCCGCTGAACTTGCGGTACGTCGCCCAGCCCAGGCCCGCCGCGACCACCAGGAGCAGCCCGGTGCAGATCGCCACCCATCGCAGCACGGAGCGCATCCCGGGACACCTCCTCGTCGTGGTCGTCGCCGTAGCCGTCGTCGCAGTCGTCGCAGTCGTCGCCGTGTCGTCCGGGCGCCGTTCCGGCGCCGCGCCGTTTGATCCATGATTGTCACGAATACGGACTTTTCAACCGCGGCCGCTCAGGCCGTACGCCGCGCGACACAGATCACGAGCGGTGCGACTTCAAGGCGCCCGGAAACCCGGGTAGCCTCTGCGGAGACCGGGTAAGTTACCGCTCAGTACGACCTAGGGTCGAGCAAGACCGCCGAGCAGGACGGTCGACCGAGACCCACCCAGAAGCCACGCCAGAAGCCAGAAGCCACAACCGAAGCAAAGTCCGTACGCATCGGCTGCGCAGGCCCGAGGAGCCCTCATGCAACTCGCCGCGATCATCGTGTCGCTGGTCCTCACCGCGGTAGGCGTCGCGCTGTTCGGCCTCGCCGTCGCGCGGATCCAGGCGTTCGTCCGGCTCGGCCAGCCCGTGCCGGCCGGCACCCGCACCGACGACCCGGTGTCGCGCACAAAGACGCTCGCCCGTGAGTTCGTCCTGCACACCCGGATGAACAAATGGGGCGTCGTCGGCGTCGCCCACTGGTTCGTCGCGGTCGGCTTCCTCACCCTGGTGCTGACGATCGTCAACGCCTACGGCCAGCTCTTCAAGGCCGACTGGATCCTGCCGGTGGTCGGCAACTGGCTGCCGTACGAGGTCTACACCGAGTTCATCGCCGCCTTCACCACGCTCGGCATCCTGACGCTGATCACCATCCGGCTGCTGAACCTGCCCTCCCGGGCCGGCCGCAAGTCCCGGTTCGCCGGCTCCACCGCCTGGCAGGCGTACTTCGTCGAGTACGTGATCGTCGTCATCGGCCTGGCCATCCTCACCCTGCGCGGCCTGGAGGGCGCGCTGCACGGCGTGAACCACTACGAGGGCGCGTACTTCGTCTCGTACCCCCTGGTCGCCGCCTTCCGCGGGCTGAGCACCGGCACCCTGCAGAACACCGTGTACGCCGTCGCCATGGTGAAGCTGGGCGTCACCATGGTGTGGGCCATCGTGCTCGGCCTGAACACCACCATGAGCGTCGCCTGGCACCGGTTCCTGGCCTTCCTCAACATCTGGTTCAAGCGCGACGCCACCGGCGGGACCGCCCTCGGCGCGCTCCAGCCGATGACCTCCGCCGGGGTGCCGATCGACTTCGAGGACCCGGGCGAGGACGACGTCTTCGGCGTCTCCAAGGTCGAGGAATTCTCCTGGAAGGGCATCCTCGACTTCTCCACCTGCACCGAGTGCGGCCGCTGCCAGTCGCAGTGCCCCGCCTGGAACACCGGCAAGCCGCTCTCCCCCAAGCTGCTGATCATGAGCCTGCGCGACCACGCGCACGCCAAGGCGCCGTATCTGCTGGCCGGCGGCGGGAAGACCGCGGAGGGCGAGGAGAAGGCGTCCGCGCAGGCGCTCAAGGACGTGCCCGCCGCCGCCCTGGCCGAGGCCGAGCGCCCGCTGATCGGCACCGCCGAGGAGAACGGCGTCATCGACCCGGACGTGCTGTGGTCCTGCACCACCTGCGGCGCCTGCGTCGAGCAGTGCCCGGTGGACATCGAGCACGTCGACCACATCGTGGACATGCGCCGCTACCAGGTGATGATCGAGTCGTCCTTCCCGAGCGAGGCCGGCACGATGCTGAAGAACCTGGAGAAGAAGGGCAACCCCTGGGGCCTGCCCAAGAAGCAGCGGCTGGCCTGGGCCAAGGAGGTCGACTTCGAGGTCCCGGTGGTCGGCGAGGACATCGAGGACCTCACCGAGGTGGAGTACCTGTACTGGGTCGGCTGCGCCGGCTCCCTGGAGGACCGCGCCAAGAAGACCACCAAGGCGTTCGCCGAGCTGCTGCACATCGCCGGCGTGAAGTTCGCCATCATGGGCGGCGAGGAGAACTGCACCGGCGACTCCGCCCGCCGCCTGGGCAACGAATTCCTTTTCCAGCAACTGGGCGTCGAGAACGTCGCGATGCTCAACATGGCCTTCGGCGAGGACGAGGACGACCCGGCCACCCGCAAGCCGCGCGCCGCGAAAAAGATCGTCGCCACCTGCCCGCACTGCTTCAACACGCTGTCCAACGAGTACCCGCAGCTGGGCGGCGAGTACGAGGTCATCCACCACACCCAGTTGCTGCAGACCCTGGTGGACGAGGGCCGGCTGGTCCCGGTCACCCCGGTCGAGGGTCTGATCACGTACCACGACCCCTGCTACCTGGGCCGGCACAACAAGGTCTACACGCCGCCGCGCGAAATCATCGCCAAGGTGCCGGGTCTGCGCAACGAGGAGATGCACCGCCACAAGGAGCGCGGTTTCTGCTGCGGCGCCGGTGGCGCCCGGATGTGGATGGAGGAGCGGATCGGCAAGCGCATCAACAACGAGCGCGTCGACGAGGCCCTGTCCCTGGACCCGGACGTCATCTCCACCGCCTGCCCGTTCTGCCTGGTCATGCTCACCGACTCGGTCAACGGCCGCAAGAACGAGGGCACGGCGAAGGAGAGCGTCCAGGTGGTCGACGTGGCGCAGCTCCTGCTGGACTCCGTGCGCACCCCGGTGGCGGCCGGGGGCGGCGGCGGTCCGCTCGGCGAGCAGGCGGCGGCGGGGGCCTGAGCGCACCGGAGAACCGCTGAAAGCCGCATCCATGGCGGCGGCCTGTGACGCGCCCGGGCGTGTCACAGGTTGGCCGCAATGGACGCGGTTTGGCGGCTGCTCGGCGGCGGCGCCGAACCCGAGCGGGTACGTTCGATGGCGTGGCTGGTTTCACGGAACGACACGGTGACGGCGGCGCGTCGGGCGGCCCGGGGCACGGCCCTCGGCACCGGCCGGCGGGGTACGACGACGGTCCCGGCGGGACCAGGGCGTTCACCATGGGCGACGGGGCGTACGGGGCGCAGGGCGCAGGGCCTGGGGCGTACGGGGGCGCGGAGCAGTACCGGGGCGGAGGATCGTACGGGCCTGGTCCCGGCAGTCCCGGCGGTCCCGGCGGCGAGAACGCGGGACCGTACGCTTACCCCGGGCGCGGGCGAGAGCGGGACCTGGAGGCGTACGACAACGTCGCCACGTACCGGGCCGGCCAGAGCAGCGCGCCGCCCGCGGGGCCGCGGCTGCCGTGGAAGGAGCTGCTGAGCGGGATCGTCCGGCGCCCCTCGCAGACCTTCTGGCGGATGCGGGACCACACCATGTGGGCCCCGGCGCTGACCGTCACCTTCGTCTACGGTCTGCTCGCCGTCTTCGGCTTCGACGCGGCCCGCCACGACGTCCTGTCGGCGAGCCTGTCCACCAGCATTCCGTGGGTGCTCACCACGGGCGTGGCGGTGGTGCTGGGCACCCTGACGCTGGGGGCGGTGACCAACACGCTGGCCCGGCAGTTCGGCGGCGACGGGGCGTGGGCGCCCACGGTCGGCCTGTCGATGCTGATCACGGTCCTGACGGATGTGCCGCGCCTGTTCTTCGCCCTCTTCCTGGGCGGCGGCAACGGCTTCGTGCAGCTGCTGGGCTGGCTCACCTGGGTGGCCTGTGCGGCGCTGCTCACGTCGATGGTCAGCAAATCGCACGATCTGCCGTGGGGCAAGGCGCTGGGTGCGGCTTCGCTTCAGCTCGTGGCGCTGCTGATCCTGTTCAAGCTGGCGCTGATCTGAGCGTTCGCTGCCGGTGCCGGGGCTCAGACCTGGGTGCGGTGGAAGTTCAGGTACGAGCGGGAGGGCGTGGGGCCGCGCTGCCCCTGGTAACGGGAGCCGTGCCGGCTGGACCCGTACGGGAACTCGGCGGGGGAGGTCAGCCGGAACAGGCAGAGCTGTCCGATCTTCATCCCGGGCCAGAGCTTGATCGGCAGGGTGGCCACGTTGGACAGCTCGAGGGTGACGTGCCCGGAGAAGCCGGGGTCGATGAAGCCGGCGGTGGAGTGGGTGAGCAGCCCCAGCCGCCCGAGGCTCGACTTGCCCTCCAGCCGGGAGGCGATGTCGTCGGGGATGCTGACCACCTCGTACGTGGAGGCGAGCACGAATTCCCCGGGGTGCAGGATGAAGGCGTCGTTCCCCTCCGGCTCGACCAGCCTGGTCAGGTCGCGCTGCTCGACCGCCGGATCGATGTGCGGGTACCGGTGGTTCTCGAACACCCGGAAGTACCGGTCGAGGCGCACGTCGATGCTCGACGGCTGCACCATCGTCGGCTCGAACGGGTCGATGCGCACGCGCCCGTTGTCGATTTCGGTCCGGATGTCCTTGTCGGAGAGAAGCACGCCTTGAGGTTAACGCGATGAAGGGTGCCGGTGAGAGCGCGGGGCGGCTGAAGTGGCGGGGGCGACCCGTAAGAGGCCGGGCCGCCCCCTGTGCCCGGATCTACTTCCCGGCACCGACGGGCACGGCGTGCCTGAGCCGCGCACACTTCGGGCACCTCAGCAGCCGCCCGGGCCCGAGCCGCTCAACACCCAACCGCTGCAAGGGAAACGAAGCGGTGCTGAACACGTGCCCCTCGCTGCAACGCACGACTGTGCTGCCCTCCATGAAGCCCCTTCCCCAACTCCGTGTGGCCGACAAACCCACACATTAGGGGATCCCCCACCCCTCCCAAGGGCACCATTACACCCCAACCTACCCCCCCCCCCCCCCCCCCCCCCCCCCCCCCCCCCCCCCCCCCCGCGTCCCCCATCCCCCCCCACGCGATGCGCTACACTCTCCACTACGAGCAGGCCCCACCCGGGCCCGCTTTTCGCGGATGTAGTTTAATGGTAGAACATGAGCTTCCCAAGCTCAGAGCGCGGGTTCGATTCCCGTCATCCGCTCCATAAGAAATCCCCAGACCAAGAATCTGGGGATTTTTTCATCCGGAATCATTCACTTAAATGCAATCAAGGGTCCCCGGGAAATCTCGGCCGACTGGAGCGGCGGCGCGGAAAAGCGCCCAGCCTACGGATTGAAATCCCAGGGATTGATGACGGTGGCGCCAGTACGTTCCAGGTGCTTGGTATTGCGGCTGGCCACGGTCCAGCCGTTGGCCAGCGCGGTGGCGGCGATGAGGGCGTCCGGTGGGTCGATGGTCGTTCCGGCGGTCTTCAGGGCTTTGTGGACGGCGAGGTATGCCGCCGCCTCTCGCTCTCCGATGGGCGCGATGCGGTCCCGATATTCCAGCCGGGCAGTTGCGAGGACCTCCGCGTACCGGGCCTGCCGTGCGGGATCCGGGGTGGCCGCCACGCCGGCCTCGATCTCGGCGACGGTGATGACGCTCAGGAAGCGGTTGGGCCGCGCGGTCGAGCGGAGCCATGCGACGACCCGGGGATCGGGCCGTTGGCGCGTAGTGAGCTCAGCGACGACGTTCGTGTCGAGCAGGTAGATCACCGATCGCCCGCCTGATCGTCGTCATAGGAGCGTGCGCCGAATTCCAGCCCTTCGAAGGGCTGGGACAGCAAGAACTCCTCGAAGCCGTCGGTAGCCAGTCGGACCCACCGGCTCAGCATCTCCGGAAGAGCGTCCAGCTCGGTGTCGGCGAGCTCCGCGTCGAAGTGCCGGGCCTGGTCCTCCGGGAGGGAGTCCCTGATATCGCGGATGGTCCGCAGCGGATGCGCCACCGCGGCCCCGGACGGGCGCGGTACGCCACCAGGTGCAGTGGTCATGTTCATCCCCCTTCGCCGCACGTAAGCTGCCGTCTGCTACCAGATTAAGGGCACGGGTCACCTGCACGGGTATGGACCAGCGCCGAGTCCGCCACGGGCAGCGAGCCGCCGCACCACTGCCGCACCAGCAGCAGTGACAGGCACTCCCAAGCCCGAGGCCGTACATCATGGAGCCATGAGGGTCTTCGACGAACCGGCGACTGCGCCTCGGATGCTGTTGCTGAACGAGGTGCGATTCGATCCCGACTGGATCTTCCAGCTTGACCGGCCTCTGTTCCTCCTGCCCGGCGACCAGGTGGCGATGGACGAAGGCCGCCTCGTCGTCCGACGAGCAGCAGGCGAGGTGGAGCACCCATCCGGCGAACGTGAACCCTGGTGCTGGCGCCAGCGGCTTGTCTGACGGCCGTGCCTTGTACATGCCCGATCAGGACGGTGAACCCCAGCCAGAAGCAGTCGTCAGCGGGCCTGCCGCACCCCCGCTCCACCACCGTACGACCAGGTCAGCGCGCCTTTCCGGCCCCCACCCCGTGATTCCCAAGCTCAGAGCGCGGGTTCGATTCCCGTCATCCGCTCCAAAGAAAAAGGCCCAGGTCGAAGACCCGGGCCTTTTGTGTTATCCGAACCGATTAAAGAACCTGCACCACTGAGCACCATATGTGGTGGTCGAATGGGGTCGGCGGAGAGGGCCGGTTGCCGTGCTTCGGGATGACGGTCAGGAGGGCCACGCGGCGAGGAGTTCCGCGGGCCCGTATGCGGCGTCCGGACCCGTGCATGCGGTCCCGCTGCGCGAAACGGCAACCGTGGGCACGGGTTCGGGCGTGAGGGCGGCGCGGTGGCGGTGCAGCGCTGCGAGATCGTGGCTGTCGAAGGGGGAGTTCTCCAGCCACTTCACCGAACCGACGAACAGCAGGTCCTTGGCGATCGGCGCTCGGTCGGCTCCGACGATGTCGATCTCCACGTCGTTGGTCCGGGTCCAGTAGCCCCCGATAGCAGGGGCGGCGGGCAGGTTCGCGTCGGGCAGGAGCCGTGCTAGTGCCTCGCGCACCAGAGGTTCGACGGCCCTCCCGCGCCAGCTGGTCCAGTTGGTGCGGATGCGCTGCAAGGTCAGGTCGCCCCGGCCGCGCTCGATTTCCTGCATCGCCGGGCCCAAGTGCTTCAGCCAGAAGCGGAGGTAGGGGTCTGCGACCCGGTAGCGGCGGTCTTTCGAAGGCCGCGTGGAGAGCGGGAGTTCCGCCGCGATCACCCGCTTTTCACTGAGAAGCCCCAGCGAGCGCTGGAGCGGGGTCGCTCCGATTCCGCCGGCGGCGCGGGCGATGTTCGAAAAGGTCCGCTCACCAGTGCCGATCGCCGAGAGAACGGTACGGGCCTGCGCCTGCTGCGGGAATTCGGCCGCGAGTGAGCGCTCCGCCGACACCAGCAGGGCTGACACCGGATCGTTGAGTGCCGTCCCCAGAAAGTCCCACATCCCGGCGCCGTGCGGCCACTCCGCGCAGATCAGGGGCAGTCCACCGGTGATCAGGGCCGCGTCGAAGGCGTCGGCGGGTTCCGCGAGGCCCAGCATGCCGCCCACCTCGGCCGGGTTGAGCGGACCCAGGACCATCTCCCGTCCACGCTGGTGGAACGGGCGTCCGTAGCTGTTCAGGGCCTCCATCATGGACAAGTCGGAGCCGATCAGGACCAGCAGAACAGGCTTGGCCTCCAGAGCCCTGTCCCAGGCCCGTTGCAGCACCCCCTCGAAGGCGCCCGCGGCATCCATCAGGTAGGGCACCTCGTCCATGACCACCACACTCACCCGGTCGTGCGGCAAGGAGGCCGCCAGCACATCGAAGGCGGCATCCCAGGTCGCCGGGCGTGCGGCCGAGACCACATGTGCCAGCGGAAGGGTGGACGACTGCGCATCCGACGCGAACCGTTCCAGGTCCGCCGTGGGTGAGGCGCCGGTCGCGGCATAGAAGAGGAAGGGAACGCCGGACCTCTCGGCGAACTGCTCGACCAGCCGTGACTTGCCCACCCGTCGGCGCCCCCGCAGCATCACGCACCGTCCGGGTCGCTGCCCGCCGGCACCGGCCGCCACCTTGTTCAGTTCGCGATCGAGCATCCTCAGCTCGTTCCGTCTGCCCACGAATTCCACCATCGGTCATCCCTCCGCACTGGCCAGCGACTCAGGGGAAACACTAACGCCGAGATTACTAACATTGAAGTTAGTAACCTTCCAGTCACTCGAATGGGGTATGCATCACCAGGCGGGAGCATCCCGGCCGCCGTACGGCGGGAGAGGGGGCGGGCGCCAACGTGGGTGGGGCACACTGCCAGCCGGTGTGGCCACCGGCGGACACCTGTCCTGCGGGGCCCAGCGGACACGGCCCCGCCCGTGGCCTCACGCGCACCACTTCCGCGCCACGCACAGCGGTACGTCATGGACAGCCGCGGCCAGACCCGGCGTGCCCGTCAAACCGCGGCCAGAACGACAAAGGGCCGACGCCATGCGATCACGCCGGCCGTGCCCCCCGTGATTCCCAAGCTCAGAGCGCGGGTTCGATTCCCGTCATCCGCTCCATAAAGAAGCCCCAGACCAATGGCCTGGGGCTTTTGTGCGGGAGAGAGCACCTGCCCCTGCCCCGGTGCCGGGGCAGGGAAAAGGCGGGCGCGGAAGGTTAGCGGGAAGGGGTCGTGGCGAGGTCGAATTCTTCCCAGGGGCCGATTGCCGTGCGGTTGGCGATCAGGGAGGATGCGCCGGCGTTTTCGGCTGTGACGATGTGCTGGTTGTTGTAGGCGCGGAAGCTGACGCTGCCGTCGGGGTTGTGGAGGAGGTAGAAGGTCTCCCACGGGCCGGGGCCGCCGCGGTTCGCGATCAGGGGTGAGTTGCCGTTGTTCTCGGCGGTGACCCATTGGTTGTCGGAGCGCGCCTTCAGGTTCACGGTGCCGTTGTTGTTGGCGACCATGGTGAAGGTCTCGTTCGTGCCGACCGAGGTGGCGTCGGCGATGAGCGAGGTGGTGCTGTTGGGCGCGTCGACGTACTTGCCGTTGGCGTGGGCCTTGAGGCTGATCACGGACTGGGTGGGCGGCGGGAACGTGGTGGTGTTGTTCGCGTAGCCGGCCGCGGTGATGTTGGCCTGCACGGAGTTCTCGGTCGCGTCGGTCGGGAATCCCTTCGTGACGGCGCCCTCGAAGAACTCTCCCGTGCCCATCGGGCTGTTGTCGCCGCCGGTGCCCAGTTCGATGGAGGGCTGCACCTTCATCGGGTTGTAGCCGCCCGGCAGGGCGCCGGAGTACGCCTGGGTCAGCCCGCCGGATTGCCCGTTGCCGTACTTCAGCGTGAAGTTCGTCGTGCCGTTGTTCTTCTCCCACGCGGTCAGGAACGAACCGGTCTCGCTGGGGATGTTCGACGGATTGGGGCCGGCCGCGCTGAAGTACATGCCGTTCTCGAGGTCACCGCCGACCCACGGGCCGGAGCCGGTGCAGCCGCCGGTCCAGCAGGCGGAGCCGTAGTAGATCGCGTTCATGGTCGCGTTGCCGTCGTCGGAGTCGTTGGTCTCGGCCGAGCCGAAGTCGAAGCAGCAGCTGCCGCTGGTGATGTTCGACGACGTGAGCATGTATATGCCCTCGGGCTGCGAGCCGGTGGGCACGTTCTTGGCGGCGTTGTTGCGGTATCCGGTGCCGATGTTGTTGACCAGCACGCCGTACGCGCTCCGGCCGCCGATGGTGATCGGCAGCGCCATCGCGTTCGCGCCGATGTCCGAGCCGTTCGGGCCGGGGCCGGAGAGGCTGCCCGAGCAGCCGGAGCAGGAACTGCCGGGCGAGATGGGCATGTTGTTGGCGTTGGGCGTCTGGTCGTACAGCTGCGTGATGGTGCATGTCGTACCGGAGCAGAAGGAGACCTGCGGCGCCGAGTTGACCGGACCACCGACGGACGCGAGGCCGATGTTCAAGGTGCTCTGGTCCGAGGCGCGCTGGATCTGGTACAGCGGGCCGTTGTACGAGGAGAACATGGCCCGGGTGGTGCTGTACGCCGCCTCGCACGGGGTGCCACCGGACGCGTAGATGTCGCAGGGCCCCGATGAAGCCGCCGCGGCATGCGTCGCCGTCGTGCCGAAGAGCGGCACCGCGATCGCCACCGCCAGCAGGAACGCGAGCAGCAGCCGCGTCCGGCGTCGAAGTGTGGGTATGACCAGCACAAATGCCTCCCGGAAATGTCATGGTGCCATTTCGCCCGTGGCGTTGAGCCGAGTCGCAGCTGCGCTCATCGTCGGGCATGGTCAGTGATCGCCGGTTGTGCTCAGCACTCAGCACACGACGGCATCCGGTGGCGGCGCAGCACACATGTTCAGCCGACTCTTAGGCATAAGTCAAGACTGCGGTCCCACATTAATGGGCATTTCGAAAGACCTTTGGGATAAAGCTGGCATCGATCGGCCGAATATTAGGTATAAAGCAAGCACAAACAGGCCGAGAGGGTGAGTGGGGTGCTCCGCGTCCGGATCCTTTCGCTCGACGCCGCGTTCGCCGGAAAACGCTTGGACCGCGCGGGAGGCGGCTCGGCAGACTGCCGGTTCCGGCCTTCGGCGGCTCGCCGGGGGGGCAGCCGCCCCGAAGTGGCCGGCCGCCGTACGACGACACGGGGTTGGGGATGGGATCGCCTGACACGCGCGAGGACACGCCGGGCCCGGGCTCGGTGCTGCTGGCACTGCGCTACTACGGGCGGGAGCTGGCCCGGCTGCGGTGGCTGACGGCGCCGGCGATGCTGCTGCCGGCGCTGGGCAACATCGGGATCAACTACGTGGCTCCACTGGTCGTCGCCAAGCTCGTGGGGCGGATCTCCGACCACGCGGGCGGCGCTGTCGCGCCGATGGTGCCCTACGTACTCGTCTTCGCCGGCGTGCTGCTGCTCGCGGAGACGTGCTGGCGCATCGGCATCCACTGCCTGAACCGCGTCGACGCAGGCGGCATCGAGCACCTGTACGTGATCGGCATGGACGAGCTGTTCGCCAAGGACGCCGCCTTCTTCCACGACAACTTCGCCGGTGCGCTGACCAAGCGAGTCCTGAGCTTCGCCTCCCGCTTCGAGGAGTTCGCCGACACGCTGACGTTCTCGGTCGTGGGCAGCCTCGTGCCGCTGCTGTTCGGTTCGGTGGTGCTCTGGCAGTACCAGCCACTGCTCGTCGTCGTGCTGCTGGCACTGATCGCGCTGACCGCCCTGTGCACGGCACCGCTCATCCGGCGCCGCCAGGCACTCGTCGACCGGCGCGAGGCGGCGATCGCCCGGGTGTCGGGCCATGTCGCCGACGTCCTGATGAACATGGACACGGTCCGCGCGTTCGGCGCCGAGGAACGTGAGGCGGCGGAGCACCGGTCGCGCGTCGCGCACTCGCGGCTGCTGTCGCTGCGGTCGTGGGACTACGGCAACCTGCGCATCGACACGCTGGTCGCGCCGATGTCGGTGCTCACCAACGCGCTCGGCCTGCTGCTCGCGGTCACGCTCGGCGGCGGCCGGCACGGCGTGGAGGAGGTCGTGGTGGCGTTCACGTACTACACCAACGCCACGCGGATCATGTTCGAGTTCAACCAGATCTACCGCCGCCTGGAGAGCTCGATGACGGAGGCCGCGCAGTTCACCGAACTGCTGCTGGCCCCGCCGACCGTGCTCGACCCGGCGGAGCCGGAGCCGGTGGCGAACCGGGGCGCCGACGTCCGATTCGAGCAGGTGACCTTCGCGCACGGGGGCGCGGAGCCGCTGTTCGAGAACCTCGACCTGACCGTGCCCAGCGGGGCGAGGGTCGGTCTCGTCGGACGGTCGGGCGGCGGCAAGACCACGCTGGCCCGGCTGCTGCTGCGGATGACGGACATCGACGGCGGGCGGATCGTGGTCGGCGGCCAGGACATCAGCAGGATCAGGCAGCGGGACCTGCGCGGCCTGATCTCCTACGTACCGCAGGACCCGGCGATGTTCCACCGCACGCTGCGGGACAACATCGCCTTCGCCCGGCCGGACGCCACTGACGCCGAGATCCGCCGCGCCGCCGAGGCGGCGCACGTCACGGAGTTCGCCGACGCGTTGCCGGACGGTTTCGGCACGATGGTCGGCGAGCGCGGCGTGAAGCTGTCCGGCGGACAGCGCCAGCGGGTCGCCCTCGCCAGGGCGATCCTGCGCGACGCCCCGATCCTGCTGCTCGACGAGGCGACCAGCGCCCTGGACTCCGAGAGCGAGATCCTCGTCCAGGAGGCGCTGTGGCGGCTCATGGACGGGCGCACGGCGCTCGTGGTGGCGCACCGGCTGAGCACCGTCGCCGGCATGGACCGGCTCGTCGTCCTCGACCGCGGACGGATCGTCGAGCAGGGCACCCACCAGCAGTTGCTCACCCGCGACGGCGCCTACGCGAAGCTGTGGCGGCATCAGTCGGGCGGCTTCCTCGAGGACGACGCCGCGCGTCCCGTGCTGCCCTGACCCGACCGCCGAGTACCCTCCCCGGCGGGTCACGCACTCCCGTACGCCGTGACGATCGGCCGCCTTGTGGGGCGGCCGTTACGGGGAGGGGGCCGGGGCCGGTTCCAGGTCCGGCTCGGGGGCGGTCCCCATGTCGCGGCCGGCGCGCTCGGGATCGGCGAACGCGGATGGGCGGACGGATGGGGCAGGGGTCGGCGCGGCGGTGCGCAGGTTGCGGATCGCGGGGACGGCCAGCATCGCGGCGGAGATCAGCAGGGCGCCGGCCGTGCAGACCGTCAGGAGGGCGCGGGGGCCGAAAGCGGAGGCGGCGGGGCCGGCGAGGGCGCGGCCGGCGGGCAGGGCGAGGACGGAGCCGGCGACGTCGTACGCCGCGACCCGGCTGAGGACGGCGGGCGGGACCTGGGTCTGGAGGGTGGTCGCCCACAGCACTCCCCAGAAGGCGAACCCCGTGCCTGCGGCCAGATTGCCCGCGACAACGGCCAAGAGTGGCAAGGGGACGGCCACCACCAGCGGGCTCAGGGCGAAGGCGGCGACCGACAGGGCGCCCGCGGCCAGCGGCCGGACGGGCCGGAACCGCAGGGCGAGCAGTGCGCCGGCCACCGTCCCGGCGCCGAATGCCGAGGTGACCGCCGCGAAGCCGGCCGACCCGTGCGCGGCCACGACGACCGCGGCGCTCAGCGGCAGGGCCGGGCCGAACACCAGCAGCCCGTACAGCGACCACAGCGCGATGACGCTCCACAGCCAGGTACGGGAACGGAACTCCTGCCACCCCTCGGCGAGCGCACGCCACATCGGGGCGGGCGCCGGGCGCGCGGCGCGGTCCTGCGGCCGGCCGAGCCGGATCGCGGTGAGGCACAGCGCGCTCAGGGCGAAGCTGGCCGCGTCGGCGCCGAAGACCGCCGCCGCCCCGAAGCCGGCGAGGAGCAGGCCGCCGAGCGCGGGGCCCAGGAGGGTGGTGAACGCCTCGGCGATCCTCAGTGCCGCGTTCCCGCGCTGGATGTCGGCGGTGAGGCGGGGGACCATCGTGGCGCTGCCCGGGGTGAACATCGCCGTGGCGGCGCCGCCGGCGGCCTGGAGGGCGAGGATCTGCCAGAGCGCGGGGGCGCCGGCGGCGAAGGAGAGGGCGAAGACCAGCTGGGTGACGGTCCGCACCGCGTCCGCGGCGACCATGACGTTCCGCGGCTCGAAGCGGTCGGCGAGGGCGCCGCCGAAGAGTACGAGGAGGGCGACCGGCGCGAGCCACGCCGCGAGGGCGTAGCCGACGCCGCTGGTGCCGAACCCGGCGTCGAGCACGGCGACGGTGAGGGCCACCTGGAGCATGGCGTCCCCGAGCAGGGACACCACGCGCGCGGTGAAGTACAGGTCGAACCCGCGGGGCCGGCGACCCGCCTTCGCGGTGCCGGGCCGGGTGGGGCGAGCGGTCAGCATCCGTACCGCGGCGCCCGGCCGTTCCCCGCGTAAAGCACCGGCAGCGCCGCCCAGGCGGCCGGGTCGCCCGGATCCTCGGGCACTCCCTCGTGGATCACGTACCAGTGGGGGGCCATCACCGCGGGCCGCCCCGGAAGCGCCCCCGTACAGGCGGCGTGCAACCGCGCGGCGACGGCTGCGGCTTCCTCCTCGACACGCTCGCCACCGCCGCCGGTACCGCCACCGCCACCGGCCCCGGCCCCGGTTCCGTCTCCCTCGGTTTCCGGCCCGCTCGGGCCGCCCGCCCGGGGCCCCGGCATTCCCACCCGGCAGACCAGCCGGTGGCCCAGGGCGGCGTCGGGCTCGGCGGTCGTCGCGAGGGCGGCCGGCCGCGGCAGGGAAAGGGTTCCGGCGGCAGTGGCCACGGCCGCGGCGACCTGGTCGAGGTCGATCCAGCTGGAGTCGCTCACCACCCAGCGCGGGCCGCGGGCCGCGGGGGCGAGGCCGGTGATGTCCGCCAGCTCGTCGAGTTTGACGTCGCCGCGGGCCGCCTCGATGAGCAGCGCGGCGAGTCCGCGGCCGAACGCCTCGGCGTCCGCGGCGGGCAGCAGCGCGGGGTCGGCCCACAAGGAGAGGTCGAGTTCGCCGTCGAGGCGGTACACCCACAGCATCAGTTCGACGTTGAGCGGCTCGTGGGGAAGCCAGGTCAACTGGATCTGCTGGGCCGGGTCGCGCGGGTCGGCGGCGCCGCGCAGGACTCCGCCGTCCAGACCCAGCGGGCTGAGGTCGTTGAAGACGCAGTCGCGGGCGAACCGGGCGCCCCGCTCCTCGGCCGCGGCGTCCATCGCGGTCCACAGGTCTCCCGAGTCGAACCAGCTGTTGGGGTAGGCCAGTTGGGTCCTGCGGCGGACCTTCCTGGCAAGTGCCTCGAACCCCTCGGCGTCGGCGGTGACGGACAGCAGCGCGTCCTGGGCCACGGTGCCGACGTAGGTGGAGAGTTCGGGCAGGAACCGGTTGGCGGACAGGGTGGTGACGACGGCCTGCCGCTGCCCGGCGCGGTGCGCGGCGAGGGCGCAGAGGGCGGTCAGCACCAGGGTGGAGCGGGTGACGCCGGTGCGTTCGGTGAGGACGTCGAGCGCCGCGGCGGCGGTGCGGGAACGGATGCGCAGCCGCGGGGTCCAGCCCGCCGGGGGCGCGTCCGCCACGGGCACGGGCAGCCGGGGATGGGCGAACATCGCCTGGGGAATGGTACGCAGTTGCCCGCTCCAGTACCGCAGCGAGGCGGCTGTGCGGCGGCGCCCCTCCTCGGAGCGCTCGATCACGGCGAGGTCCACCGGGCGTACGGGGGCGGGTTCGGGAAGGGTCCGGCCGGCGAGCAGGGCGAGCCACTCCCGGCGCAGGATCCCGAGCGCGGTGGCGTCGACGGCGGCGTGCGAGAGCGCGAGCACCAGGTGGGTCGGCCGGCCCTCGGCGGTGACGACGGCGGCCCGCACGGGCCACTCCCCCGCGGGGTCGAACGCGACGGCGCGCCTGCGCAGCCCCAACTCCTCGGCGAACAGGGCGGGTTCGCCTTCGGCCCGGTGGACTTCGACGGTGAGTTCGCCGCCGGCGTGGACCAGTTGGACCGGCTCCGGCCCGTCGGTGGGGAAGGTGGTCCGTAACGACTCGTGCCGGGTGTGGAGTTCGGCGAGGACGCCGGTGACGACCTCCAGCGGGGTGCCCGCGGGGACGTCCCAGACGACGTGCATGTTGATGTGGGCGGGCTCGTTGTCCGCGATGCAGCGGAGCATGTTCCCCTGCCCCAGGGTGAGCGGGCCACTGCGCGGCGTCCCGCCCCCGAAGCGCACCGCACGCTCCTCGTACCCGGTTCTGCTCGCTCTGCCCGCCTCGCCGTCCCGCATACCGGTCCCCTCGCCGCCCTCGGCCACCGCGGATCCCCGCCGCGATTGGTTCAGACCTATCCTGCCGTAATGCCCGATCAATGGTCCAGACCTTCCTAGAATCCACGCGTTCGGTACGCCCTTCGGCATAGGGAGAGACATGTACGAAAGCGCACCCTTGCGCACCCGCCCCGCCCGTCCCATCGGACCCAGGGGAATCGAGCGGGTGCTGCCCGCCACCACGGTGCTCGGGCTGTTCGAGGAGTACGCGGCGCAGGCGCCCGGCGCACCGGCGCTGACCTGCGGGGACGAGCGCCTCACCTACGCGGGGCTGGACGCGGCGGCCGAGCGGATCGCGGCACGGCTGCGGGCCCGCGGGGTCGCTCAAGGCACCCGGATCGCCCTGTGCCTGCCCCGCTCGGCCGATCTGGTGGCCGGCCTGCTGGCGGTGTGGAAGACCGGCGGGGTGCACCTGCCGGTCGATCCGGCCCTGCCCGCCGACCGGATCGCGTTCGTGCTGGCCGACGCCGGCGCCGAACTCGTACTGACGACGCGCGACGTGAAGGACCGGTACTCCGGCGGCGCCGCACTGCTGCTCGTGGACGACCTGGACGCGGAGGTGGACGCGGGCGCGGCATCGGACGCAGGCACGGGATCGGACGCAGGCACGGGATCCGAGGCGAAGCCTGCGGCGCCGGCCGGCGCACCGGGCGTACCCCGCGCGCAGGCGGCCGGTCCGCTCGACCCGGCGTATCTGATCTACACCTCCGGCTCGACCGGCCGCCCCAAAGGTGTCCTGGTCGGCCACCGCTCGCTGCTCAACGTGGTGCTGGAGCTGGCGCAGGAGATGCCGTGCGGGCCCGGCGACCGCTGGCTGGCGGTGGCCGGAGCCGGGTTCGACATCGCGATGGCCGAACTCACCGTCCCGCTCGCCACCGGCGCCGAGCTCGTCCTGGCCACCGACGCCCAACTGCGCGACCCGCGCGCCCTGGTGGGGCTCGTTCGCAACCGCGCGATCACCCGGATGCAGGCCGTCCCCTCCCAGTGGCGGCTGCTGCTCGACGCAGGTCTCGACGCGCCGGACGTGGTGGCGATGACCGGCGGGGAAGCGCTCACCGTCGGCCTGGCCCGGGAACTGCGTGCCAGGGTGGGCGCGTTGATCAACGCCTACGGACCGACCGAGACGACGGTCCTGTCCACGCTCTGGCGGGTGCCGGCCGCGCCGGAGACGATCTCGATCGGCGGGCCGGTCGCCAACACCCGGCTGAGGCTGGTGAACGACGCTCTGGAGCCGGTCGCACCCGGCGTGACGGGCGAGTTGTGCATCGCCGGCACCGGGGTGGCCCTCGGCTACGCGGGCCGGCCCGAGCTGACCGCCGAGCGCTTCGTCCCCGAGCCGGGCGGCCCGGCGGGAGCCCTGATGTACCGCACCGGCGACCGCTGCCGCCTGCGCCCCGACGGACTGCTGGAGTTCGTCGGCCGCACCGACGGCCAGGTCAAGATCCGCGGTCACCGTATCGAACTGGGGGAAGTGGAGGCCCGGTTGGGTGCGATGCCGGGCCTGGCAGGGGCGGTCGTGACGGTGTACGACGGCGGCCCGGGCGGCTCGTCGCTCGCCGCCTACGTCGTACCCCTCGCGGACACCCCCGCGCCGACCGCCGCGGAGGTACGGGACTTCGCCCGGGCGGCCTTGACGTCGTCGATGGTGCCGAGCGCGGTGGTCGTCCTCGAGCGCTTCCCGCTCACCGCCAACGGGAAGGTCGACCGGCGGGCCCTGCCCGATCCGTCCGCCCCGGCCCCGGCCGCAGCCCCGGCCCCTCCCGCTTCCGCTGCGATACCCGTTGCCGCGCCCGGACCGTCGGACGCCCTGCTGGACGAGGTCTGCGGGATCTGCCGCGAGGTGCTCGGCGTGGATCGGGTGCTGCCCGGCGACGACCTCGCCGACCTGGGCGGGCACTCGCTGTCCATGATGCAGATAGCGGGCGTGATGCACGCCCGCTGGGGGGTCGAGGTTCCCGTGGAACTGTTCTTCGAGTACGACACCGTGGCAGAGGTGGCGGAGGCGATCCGCCTCCTCAGATCCGGCGCCAGATCCGGAGCCCGGGCCGCCGCCGTCTGAGGTTCGGCGCGACCGTACGGACCGGTCGGGCGCGACCGTACGGACCGGCCGGGCGCGACCGTACGGACCGGTCGGGCGCGACCGTACGGACCGGCCGGGCGTGACCGTACGGACCGGCCGGGGGCGGGAGCCCTGCCCCCGGCCGGCGCGGCTGCCGGGTCAGACCCCCAGCGAGCGGCCGATCATCTCCTTCATGATCTCGTTGGTGCCGCCGTAGATCGGCATCATCCGGGTGTCCACGAAGGCGCGGGCGACCGGCTGCTCACGCATGTAGCCGTAGCCGCCGTGGAGTTGGAGGCAGCGGTCCACCACGCGCTTTTGGAGGTCGGTCGTCCACCACTTGGCGCGGGCCGCCCGTACCGGGTCGCGCCGGCCCGCGTTGTGGTCGACCACGCACTGGTCGACGTAGGTCCGGGCGATCTCGATCTCCGTGGACATCTCGGCGAGTTCGAACCGGATGTGCTGGAACCCGCCGATGGGCTGCCCGAACGCGGTCCGCGTCCTGCAGTACTCCAGGGTCGCGGCGAAGACCGTTTCCGCGCCGGCGACGGCCGCCGCCGCGATGCTCAGCCGCTCGCGCTGGAGGTTCTCCATCAGGTACCGCAGACCGCGCCCCTGCCGCCCGAGGAGGTTGGCGGCCGGTACCCGGACGTCGTCGAAGAAGAGCTCCGCGGTGTCCTGGGCGTGGCGGCCGATCTTCTCCAGTGGCCGCCCGCGTCCGAAGCCGGGCATGCCGCGTTCCACCACGAGCAGCGAGAGACCGCCGCGCAGCCGGTCCTCGGGGTCGGTCCGCGCGGCGACGATCACCAGGTCGGCGTGGACGCCGTTGGTGACGAAGGTCTTCGTGCCGCTGAGCAGGTAGGCGTCGCCGTCGCGGACGGCGCTGGTGGTGATCGACTGCAGATCGCTGCCGGCGCCGGGTTCGGTGAGGGCGATGGCGGTCACCAGGTCGCCGGAACAGAAGCCCGGCAGCCAGCGCTCGCGCTGCTCGGGCGTGGCCAGTTGGTTGAGGTACGGGGCGACGACGTCGTTGTGCAGGCCGAAGCCGACGCCGGTGGCGCCGGCGCGGATCAGCTCCTCGGCGAGCAGGACGGGATAGCGGAGGTCGTCCGTGCCCCCGCCGCCGTACTCCGGGGCCACGTCGAAGCCGAGCAGCCCGGCTTTTCCGGCGGCCCGCCAGACGTCACGGTCGACCAGCCCGGCACGCTCCCATTCCTCGTGGTACGGGGTGATCTCGCGGGCGACGAAGGCACGCGCCATCGCGGCGAAGTCCCGGTGCTCGGCGTCCAGCAGGTGGTCCTGCATCGGCGGGTTCCCTCCAGGCGGCTCGGGGGCCGACGCCCCCACGGCACCCCTCGGAACCTCTCGGAACCCGCCCGGACAGCCTGGACCGGGCCCGCAGAGGTCTGGACAACAGGCGGATCGGGGAAGCGTAGCGCCCGCGGGGCCGGCTCACGGCGGATACGGCCGGACCCCCGCACCGACTCGGCCGGCGTCCCGCGGCGCCAAGTGCCCCGTGAGGGTCCAAGCTCCCGCCGTCTTGTCGAACGTCGGGCTGATCGACAAGCTGTGTGCATGACATTCCTGGGCGCCCACCGCCGCGGGACAGGCTGACGTGCCCCAGCGCCGCAGACCCTGTTGCATCCCGCCAGAGATGTCGTAGCGGACACGCGAAAACATGCCTTTCCCATGGAGGACGGACATATGCGCCTGAGATTCGGAAGGCCGCGGCGCGGCGGGTGGAAGAGAGCGATCGTCCTGGTTCCCGTCGTCGCGGTCACGGTGGCGGTCACCGCCGGCGTGACGGTGAACGCCGAGGCGGCGGTGCCCCCGGCGCCGTCGGGGTTCACGCTCACCTGGAGCGATGACTTCAACGGTGCGTCCGGCACCGGCATCGACCAGAGTCTGTGGAAGTACGACACCGGGCCGGGCAGCAATTTCGGCACCGGCGAGATCGAGACCATGACCAACAGCACGTCGAACGTCTACTACGACGGCCAGGGTCATCTGGTGCTCCAGGCCCTGCACTCCGGTACCGACCCGCGGGGCGGATGGACGTCGGGGCGCGTGGAGACCCAGGCGGCCACCTTCGGCGCCCCGGCCGGCGGAGTCGTACGCATGGAGTCCGTCCTCCAGCAGCCCAACGTCACCACCGCCAACGGCGCGGGCTACTGGCCGGCGTTCTGGATGCTGGGCTCCACCCTGCGCACCGGCACCTCGTGGCCGACCTCCGGCGAGGTCGACATCATGGAGGACATCAACGGCCGCAGCTCCGTCTTCAGCACCATCCACTGCGGCGTGAACCCGGGCGGGCCGTGCAACGAGTCGACCGGCATCGGCTCCGGTGAACGCGCCTGTTCGGGCTGCCAGACCGGCTTCCACGACTACGCGGTGGAGATCGACCGCTCGGTGTCGCCTGAGCAGGTCCGGTTCTACCTCGACGGGAACAACTTCTACACGGTCTACGCCAACCAGGTGGACGCGACGACCTGGGCCAACGCGATCGACCACCCGTTCTTCATCATCTACGACCTGGCGATGGGCGGCGGCTTCCCGGACGCCTTCGGCGGTGGCCCGAACTCGGCCACGGTCTCCGGCGGCAAGCTGGTCGTCGACTCGGTGGCCGTGTACAACAAGGCGCCCGGCTCCGGGGGCGGCGGCGGTTCGGTGACCGGCCAGACGATCACCGGTCCGGGCGGCAAGTGCGTCGACGTCGCGGGTGACGACACCGGCGGCGACGGCACCGCGGTCCAGCTCTGGGACTGCCAGTCGTATGCCAAGGACCAGCACTGGACGTGGAGCGGCCAGACCCTCCAGACCCTCGGCAAGTGCCTCGACATCGCCGGCGGCAACAGCGCCGCGGGTACGCAGCTACAGCTCGCCACGTGCAACAGCGGCGGCTACCAGAACTGGGTACGGCAGACCGACGGCTCGCTGCGGAACCCGACCAGCGGCCGGTGCATCGACTCGCCGTCGGGTGCCACCGCGAACGGCACCCGGCTGCAGATCTGGGACTGCAACGGCTCCGGCGCCCAGAAGTTCGCCATCGGCACCCCGATCTACGGTCCCGGCGGCAAGTGCGTGGACGTCGCGGGTGACGACACCGGCGGCGACGGCACCGCGGTCCAGCTCTGGGACTGCCAGCAGGCCACCTCTCTCGACCAGAAGTGGACCTGGAGCGGCCAGACCCTGCAGACCCTCGGCAAGTGCCTGGACATCGCCGGCGGCGTCAACGCGAACGGCACGAAGCTCCAGTTGGCCAACTGCAACGGCGGGGGTTACCAGAACTGGGTCGTCAACTCCGACGGTTCGATGTCCAACCCGACCACCGGCCGGTGCATCGACTCGCCGTCGGGTGCCACCGCGAACGGCACCCGGCTCCAGATCTGGGACTGCAACGGCTCCGGCGCCCAGAAGTTCGCCCTGGCATAAGGGCTTCGCTTCATGAAAAAGCCCCAGGTGAAGAACCTGGGGCTTTTTGCCGCCCGGGCCGATTCGAGGTCCGTGCCCCGGCCCCGTACCGGAACAGCGAAACCGCTCACGCCCCGTCCGTCAGGTGGCTAGCGTCTGACCGGAGCCGACGGGCCGGAAGTCCGGCCCACCCGCACCGAGGAGACACACGTTGAGGACACCGCCCGTCCCTTCCGGGTACGACAGCAGAACACGGCCTTTGCCGCGCACGATCGACGCGATCGGCGCGGCGCTCGGGACGGCGAAGCGAAAGGCCTTCCACGAGGCGCTCGGGCGGGCGCTCCAGGGGCCGGAACTCGACGACGTGCTGAATCTGTGGTGGATGGAGGCGATGTTCGACACCGTGCCCGACCGCCAACAACGTCTGACCGCGACGGTCGAAGGCCGTTACCTGGTACGTCTGCCGGACCTGCTCGGAGGCGGAGAGTGACGCCCGAGTCACGCGGCTGGACGGCCGTCGCCGAACTGAGGGCGGCCGAAGTCCTGGACGCAATGGGAAACTCGGGATTCCGTGAACTCCACGACCAGATGGTCCTCTTTTTCCGCGCACTGGCCCTCGAAGTGGGCGACGCCATCACATCGGGCAAGACGCCGCCGGGACTGCCGATGGAGATCGACGAGGTCATCTGGTACAGCGTTGCGGTGCCCCGGGAAGGGGTCTTCTTCAGTTACAGCATCTACCCGGGCGAACGGCAGATACGGATCTGCGACCTCATATGGATCACCTTCGACTGAGGCCGGACCGACCCCGATTACGGAATGCCCCGGAGAATGCGCTCCGTCCCGCACTCAGCGTCAAGGTGGCCCCTCGCACAGGCAGTCACCCCCACCGCGGCACATCGACCGGCAACTTTCCCCATGGCCCGGTGCGGCTGTGTCGGGCCGAACTTACAGTGATGGCCCAGCCGACGTGACAGGAGCAGGGATGAAGATCACTGTGGTCCGAGAGCACCAGCCGGAGGCGGCTCAGGCAGCCCACTCCGGTGAGTCCGCTGCCAACGAGGAAATCTCCTTCTGCCTTTTCTGTTCCGGGAACTGCGCGGCCGTGAGCGTGGTCGATCTGGCCACCTCCGCGGTCGACGGTCATGACGAACTGCGCCCCCCGCTGAGCTGAGGCCGCACGACAGTGGCTTTTCCGGCCTTCGTCGGGAGTCTGACGGACAACGACGACCACGTCCTGATCCGAGGGTCGGGAGGCGAGGTACGGGTCGACGGAACCAGGGACGAGATCGAGCAGATCTTGTCCCTGCTTCGTGGGCTGACACGCCCGCCGGCAGATGAATCCACTCCGGTGGAAACGGCGGATTCGACGGATTCGACGGATCCGACGAACGCATCGGATCCCACGCAGGACCTGATCGTCGCGCTGGAACACATCGGCGCCGTCACCGGCGGCCGGGACAGCTGGCGGCGCTTTCACGCCGCCTCGTCCAGCCCTGTTCGGCTGCCCGCGGGCCACGATCCGTTCCTGGCCTACGACATGCCCAGGATGACCGTGACCGGAGCGCCCGCCCTGGAGCCGAAGCCGGTGGAAGACCCGGCGCGGATCGACGAGTTGGCGTCCCGTCGGCGGTCCGCCGATCTCGGCTCGGTGGTCCCCCGGCCCGCGGCGAGCCTGGAAGCCGCGATCGGGCTGGCCTACGGTGCGTACCGGCCGCAAACGGGCGGCCACCGTGCCGTCGCCTCGGGCGGCGCCCTCTACCCGCTGCACTTCTGGGTCATCGGCGCCGACGACGCCGGGGCGCCGCGCCGGATCCTCGCGGTCGACCACGACCGCGCCGCGGTCCTCGAAGCGGGCACGGTCGACGCCGGCGAGCTGCCCCGGCTGTTCGGGCCCGAACCGGGGGTGTTGCGTGCCCTGGACCAGGGCGCCGCGGCTGTCCTCATCGCGGCGGACCCGACCCGTACCGTCCACAAGTACGGCGACCGCGGCTGGCGGTTCGCCCTCATGGAATGCGGGGCCGCCATGCACCACATCAGCCTGGCCGCCACGGCGCTGGGCCTGGCGGTCCGCCCCATCGGCGGCTTCGACGACCGGGCCGTGCAGGCGCTGCTGAGCGGACCGGCCGTACCGCTGCTCTTCCTCGTCGTGGTGGCGCCGTGACCGACTTCGTGACCGGCCCCGTGACCGGCGTCCTCAAAGCCCGGGTCATCGTCGCCGCCGAACCCTCGCACGTCGCCGTCATCGACGGGGCGGCGCGCGTGGACATTCAGCTGGACGGCAGTCATCCCCCGGTGGCCCTGTCCCAGTCGCTGCACCACAGCGTGGGGCGGTTCGCCGATCTCGTCGGGGAGGACGCCGCCGCGATCGCCGAAGCGCTCGACGCGGCCGGCCTCCTCGGCACCGCGGACGAGGCCCGGCCCCCGGTCGCGGACACCGCCGCGTTGGCGGACGTCCTGCGGCACCCCGCCCGCCTGGCCGCGGGAACCCTCGTCCACACCGCGGACGAGGCGTTCTGGCCGGGTACCGACCCCGAGCCGGCCCGGGCCGCGTTCCGCGTCTTCGTCTCCCGGCTGAGCGGGTTGAACCGGTGCCAGGTCTACGCGCTGCTGGCCGCGGGCCACGACCTGTCCGTCGCGGGCGACCGCCCCGACGCCCAGGCGCTGGCAGAAGCCTTGGCGGCGGCCCGGAAAGCGGCCTCCCTCGGCGACCACCCCTGCGTCATCGATCTCCGCACCGGCTCGACGACCGGCGTGGTACGGGAGCCGGGCGACATCTGGAACGCGCGCGCCGGACGGCTGAGCGTGACGGCGAGCACGCCCACCGATCGCTGGCAGATCACCGCCGAACGGACGATCACGGTGGTCAGCGGCTGGAGCGCCTTCCCGAACCTCGCGAACTTCCCCGCGCTGGCCGACCGCGAAGCGCTGCGGGGCAACGGCTACCCGCGAGCGGCCGGCGCGGCCACCGACCCCCTGCTCGCGGAGGCCAAGTGCCAGGCCGAGGGCGCGGAGCGCTTCGCGGCCGGCGACGTACCCGCCGACGACCTGCACCGCGCCGCGGCCCGCGACCTGTCCGGGGCCTGGCTGGACCCGAGGTCGATCATCGACTACGCGCCGGCGCAGCGCGATCGCCTCGGCCTCGGCACCTTCGACCCGGACGGCCAGGAGTGGTGGGTGCGGGGCGAGGACCGGGACGGCCCCGTATGGATCCCCGCGGCGCTGGTGTTCTTCCCGTTCACCCGCATCCCCGCGTGGCTGAGCCCGTCGGCCGTCTCGTCCAACGGGGTCGCCGCGCATCCGACGTACGACGGAGCCCGGCGTCGCGCCTGGCTGGAGCTGGTGGAGCGGGACGCCTTCCAGCGGGCACGGTTCGTCGGCCCGGCCCGGCCGCCGTCCCGGATCCGCCCCTCCTCACTGCGCGGGGAGGCACGCGAGCTGATGGACTACCTGGCCGGGCAGGCGTCGGCGCACGCGCTCGTGCTGCCCAGCCCGACCGGCGTCCCGGTGGTCCTGGTCCGGGCCGACACGGAGCGCGCCGTCGCCCTGGGCGCGGCCGCGGCCGACGACGTCGAGGACGCGGTCGCCAAGGCCGCGACCGAGGCCGTCCTGCAGACCCGGCACCCCATCGAGATGGACATCGAGGTCACGCAGGTGTTCCGGCCGGCGGATCACGCCGGGCTGTACAACCTGCCGCAGTGGCGTCCCAAGCTCGACTGGATGCTCGAGGGTCCGGAGCTCGACGTCGGCGAGTTCCCGTTCCCCGTCGCCCGGCCCGGGCCGATCGGCGAGCGGGCCTGCTGGTACACCTACCCCTCCGGAGGGCCGGACCTGCACGTCGTACGCGTCCTCGACCCGGAGCTGATTCCGCTGACCTTCGGGTACGACTCGGATCCGACGGCGCGCGATGACGTACGGACTCTTCTGCGGGACGCGGGGTTCGGCGACGAGGAGCCGCTCGATCCGCATGCTTTCGCGTAGCGAGCCTCCTTCCCGGCCGACCCCGCCCTCGTGCACGAGCCCCGCATGGGTCAGACGCGGTCGGCAGCGATCAGCAGGTACTGGAAGGAACCGTCCCGGTAGGAGTTGATGAACGCCTCCTCGATACCGGTGACCAGCGACGACGTGGCGCGTAACTCCCAATACGGCAGGGTCGCGGGGGTGAGGTCGATGACGGCGTGCGGCACGAGCCGGTTGTCGGCCATGGCGCGCAGGTACTCGCGGCGGGAGTGGATGTTGCACTCGAAGTGCGCGTTGATCTGGGAGACCCACTTCGACGGCTGGCCGTAACGCGGGTTCCAGCAGCCGGTGATGGTCACGTAGCGACCGCCGGTCGCGAGGACACGGGAGTGCTCGGCGAACAGGTCGTGCAGGTCGACGTACATGCTCGACTCGTTGTTCCACGAGCCCATCGCCTGCCCGGTTTCGAAGGGCATGTCGAGCATGTTGCAGACGCGGGCCCGGACGTGCTCGTCGATGCCGAGTTCGCGGGCGCGGCGGTTGGCGAAGTCCGCCTGGCCGGACGACAGGGTGACGCCCTCGACCGTGCAGCCGAAACGCTGGTGGGCCATGACCATCGAGCCGCCCCGGCCGCAGCCGGCGTCCACCAGGGTGGCGTCGCGTCCGACGGGGCCGAGGTGGTCCAGGAGCAGTTCGGCCTGCGCCGACTCCAGCCGGTGGAGCTCGGCGATCAGCCGCTTCTCGTACGCGCTGTCGCTCGCGTCGCCGCTGTGGCCGCTGTTGCCGCCGTTGCCGAGGGCGGCGTGGTCGACGGCGCCGACGCCGTAGTGGTGGTGGTAGAGGCCGTCGACGTCGCCGAGCCGCAGATTCACCGGCCTGGCCTCGCCGTCCCAGTAGCGGGCGATGTCCCCCTGGTAGGGCGTCGCCGGCGCGGGGATGACGGCGGCCGCGCCGGCGGGGGCGGCGTCGCGAGTGAGCTCAGGGCTGGTCACGAATAACTTCACTCCTTTTTACGGAAGTCGGGGGTGCCGGACGCCGGGCTGCCGGACGTCGGGCTGTGGAAAGTCGGGTCACCAGAAGTCGGGCAGGCTGTAGCGATACGTGTTGGTCCGGTGCCAGTAGTGATTGCCGTCGACCCACGCCGCGACGCCCCGCAGGAAGCGCTGCACGCTCGGGACGGGGCAGACCGCGGCCAGGGCCGCCGCCTCGGCCTCGAAGTCGCGCATGAGCTCGTTGTGGACCTCGATCGCCTTCAGGTACGCCTCGCGGACGGACATGCCCTCGCGTTCGGCGATCACCACGGGCAGGTTCAGGTGCAGGCCGGGGGAAGCGAGTTCCTTGGTGTACGAGTACAGGTCGTTCACGATCGTGCTGGCATTGCCCGCGAGCGCGATGACCCGCTGCATGGCGGGCAGGGCGTGCAGCTCGGACGGCAGTTCGTAACCGCCGACGGTGTCGGTGATGGTCGGGCAGGGACGGAAGTTGTTGAACTGGCGCATCGCCAGGTACTCCCATACCTCGGGCACGACGCCTTCCTGTGCCCACGCTCCCTCGGCGAGGTATCCCATGTGCAGACGGGCCATGTTGTGCCGGAGCCGATCGGCCTGGGACGGGCTGGCGGCGCGCACGAAGTACTCCATGGCGGAGCGGTAGCCGCGTCGGGGCGCGTCCGACTCGAGCGATCGCGTCCACGGGGGTACGTATTCGCTCGTCGTGTACAGGGGGTCGAGGGCGGTGTGCGCGAGCAGCAGGCGTTCGCCGAGACCGATGGGCGAGCCGCCGAGGTCCTCGCAGTAGTAGTCGTCCACCGCGTTCTCGGCGACCATCAGGCGGGTGGCGATCATGAGGTGCTCGACGGTGGGGGCGTCCGGATGGCAGGCGACCATGTAGCGCCCCACGGAAAAGCCGTCGAACTGGTCCTCCAGGTCCTCGGGATACAGGTCGACCTCGTCCAGCGCCCATGCCTTGATCCTGCGGCCGACCTCCTCCACGCGTGCCGGGTCGGGCTCGGGCACGGGGTGGTAGTACAGGCCCGGGACCGGGGTGCCTTCCGCGGGGGCCGCCGACGGGTCCCAGGACTCCGGCAACTCGGGCAGGTCGTCCGGCGAGGTCCGGGGTGCCGGCGATGTCGGCTGGTTTTCGTTGCGTACGAGATGCAGGGCCGCCGTGCCCAGGCCGCTCGGGCCGCGCAGGATCCGCTCCACGCCGGAGTTCGTGGAGCTCGTGGAACTCGTGGCCGGCGCCGGGAAAGCCGCTGTGGGCGGACCCGTCCGCGGCGGGGGAATGTCAGGGGCGCGCATACGTGACTCCTTGGTGAGGTGGGTGACCCTCCGGCGCGGGCCCCGCTAGTCGGGCCTGCGGGCGACCTGCACGTTCTCCAGGACACCGAGCGCGTCCGGTACGAGGACGGCGGCGGAGTAGTACGTGCTGACGAGGTAGGACGTGACCGCCTTCTCGTCGATGCCCATGAACCGCACGGACAGGCCCGGTTCGTACTCCTCGGGCAGACCCGTCTGGTGCAGGCCGACCACGCCCTGGTTGTCCTCACCGGTGCGCATGACGAGGATCGAGCTGGTGTTCTCCTTGGTGACCGGGATCTTGTTGCACGGCAGAATCGGCACCCCGCGCCAGGCCGGGACCTGCTGCCCGCCGAGGTCGACGTGGTTCGGATAGATCCCGCGGGCGTTGAACTCGCGCCCGATCGCCGCGATCGCCCTGGGGTGGGCGAGGAAGACCCGGGAGTCACGGCGCCGGGAGAGCAATTCGTCCAGGTCGTCCGGGGTGGGCGGGCCGGAGTGGGTCTGGACGCGCTGCTTGAAGTCCGCGTTGTGCAGCAGACCGAACTCCCGGTTGTTGACCAGCTCGTACTCCTGCCGCTCGCGCAACGCCTGGATCGTGAGCTTGAGCTGCTCCTCGAGCTGGTTCATCGGCCCGTTGTAGAGGTCGGCGACCCTCGTGTGGACCCGCAGGATCGTCTGCGCGACGGAGAGTTCGTACTCCCGGGGCTTCGGGTCGTAGTCGACGAAGGTGCTGGGCAGTGCGGGCTCGCCGGTGTGACCCGCCGACAGCGCGATCTCCGCCTCGCCGTGCCCGTTCTGCGGCCGGCCGGGACGTGAGCCGAACTCCTGGAGGTGGGCCTGGAGGCTCGGCGCCGCCGCCAGGACGGCGGCGAAATCGGCGCGGGACAGGGTGAGAAGGGTGCCGGCCGTCTCCGCGACGGCCGTGCTGTCCCACCCGGCGTCCGCGTCCAGCAGGGCGTCGTCTCCGAACCGGTCGCCGTCGGTGAGGACGTCGACGGTGACTTCGTCGTCGTACTGGCCGACGGATGTCCGCCTGATCCGGCCGTGGGCGATCAGGTGCAGCTGTTCGGCGGGCGTGCCCCGTTCGACCAGCACTTCGCCGACGCGGAAGTCGCGCTGGACGCACCGCCCGGCGAGTTGGGTGAGCACCTCCCCGTCCGAGTAGCCACGTAAGAAGGCGAGTTCGCCGAGCTCGGCGGGAATCACCCGGACATCGGAGCCGTCCTGAACGAACTCCACCCGCCCGTCGCCGACGATGTGGGTCAGCCGACGGTTCACCCGGTACGTACCGCCCTTGGTTTCCACCCAGGGAAGAACCCGCAGCAGCCAGCGCGAGGTGATCGCCTGCATCTGCGGTGCGGACTTGGTCGTGGTGGCGAGATTACGAGCGGCCGCCGTGTCCAGGCTGGACCGCGTGGGTGCATCCGGTGCGGCTTCCGGCTCGACATCGGTTGTCATCGGGCGAGCTCTCCTTTCTGTAGCACGGTGGGCGGCAGGAGTGCGCGTCACTGAAGCAGTGGAATAAAGTGGTGCAAATACGAAGTAACCCGCCCAGATCCAGTGGAACAGTAACAGCCGGTTCATCCGCCTGGCCCTACGAAGCCGATCTCATTCACCCGATACGGTGATATGACTGGCAGAAGGTTTGTCCGGGTTGTCGGCGGTGTCGGCTGCCCTGAAGGTCCCGGCCCCCGGCGCTGTGGCCTTGTCGGCAGGGTCCCCTAACGTGTGCGCATGACTTCGGGCTCATGGGCAGGCGTACGCGAAAAGGTGCAGGGGCTTGCCTCGCTGCCCGGCGCGGGCAAGGTCTTCGGATACTTCGGGCACGGCTTCGCCCTGGCCGAACCGCTGTCGATCGGCGAACTGTCGGATCTGGAGAGCCGCCTGGGCATCCGGCTGCCGGACGACTACCGGGCCTTCCTCCTGGAGGTGGGCGCCGGGGGTGCCGGCCCGGCCTACGGCATCTTCCCCATACGCCGTACCGAGGGCGGTGACTGGCGGTGGGAAGGCGACGGCGGCTACATGACAGACCTCGACCGCCTCGCCGAGCCCTTCCCCGTCAAATCGCCCCACGCCGATCGCATCCCGGAGCTGGCGGCGGAGCGCCCGGCGGAGGACGACTTCGAGGACGTGAACGACTACGACTCGGCGTACGAGGTCTGGGACACACGTTGGGCCGAGGTGATGTGGTCCAACGACCGTACCGTCGGGGCCATTTGCCTGTGCCACATCGGATGCGCCGAGCGCCGATGGCTCGTCGTCAGCGGCCCGGAACGCGGCCACATCTGGGCCGACGCCCGCTGCGACGACGTCGACCTCGCCCCACTGCACCCCGCCGACGCGCCGGCAAAGCCCCTGACCTTCACCACCTGGTACATGGAATGGCTGACCCACGCCACCCGACAGGCCCAGGCCAGCACCGCACCCGGGACACCGTATCGGTGCCGGCACCGTAACGGATGGCTCTGACAACGCAGTCCGGCAAGACGCCCGGCCCGCGCGGGGAGCGAAGGGCTCCGCGTGCGGGCCGGGCGGCCGTGTCGCGTCGCGCGTCGGGGCGTATCCGCGCCCCGGCACGAGGTGATCGTACGGATCTCGGGCTACGACGAAGGGGTCAGGATGCGCCGGCCGGCATCAGCTGGGCCATGTTGAAGCCGGCCACGTCCTTGCTGGTGCCGATGCCGTCGCCCCACTGGGTGTAGCCCTTGCGGACTCCGTTGTCCTTGTCGTTGTCGTCGAGGGCGAAGGAGAACACGTTGTTCGCCACGGGCTGGACCGAGGTGAGGTCGCTCCACGGCAGGGCCATCTCGTACAGGGTGGTGTGGGTCGTCTCGTCCCTGGTCACGTGGACGGTCGCGTTCGTGACCTGGCCGCTGCCCTCGGACGGGGCGATCCAGCGGTACAACTGGGCGCCGGCCGAGGTGAGGGCGGCTCCGTACTCGTAGTGGCCGTTGACCGAGGCGGTGCTTTCCGTGGCCGACGCGCCGGGGACGCCCGACGTGGCAGCGAACTGCAAGCAGTCGCCCTGCCAGATGTCGGCCCCGGTGGCGGGCTCGGAGAAGACGTCGTCGGTCAGGTCGGCCGTGATGTAGAGGTTCGAAGCATCCCAGTTGAGCCACACCTTGCCCGACAGGTCGGACGCGCCGCCGTAGGGCTGGGAGGAGTCCAGCGTCTCCCAGGTGCCGTCGGCGGTCGTGGCCAGGTCCACCGCGGGGCCGTCCTGGACCTGGGAAAGCGTCCACGACGTGCCGAGGCTCTTGTTGACCACGGGCAGGAAGGTGACGTGGCCGGAGAAGGATTCGGAGGTCAGGTCACCGGCGATGGCGCTGGTCACCGTGAAGGAGTAGGGCTTGGCGAAGCTGATGTCCGTCATCGGTACGTCCACGGTGGTGGACGTCTGGGGCGCGATGGTGGCGCTGACCGGCTGCGTGCCCGTTGCGCTGCCGAGCTTCCAGTTGACCGCCGTCACTGTCGTCGGGGTGTCCGACGGGTTGTTCAGGACCACCTTCAGCGAACCGGCCGGCGGGCTCATCCCGGTCACCACCGGGGTGACCTGTACGGGCGTGGCACCCGAGGTCACCGAGATCGAGCTGACCGCCGCCTCGGTGTAGACGCCGGCCGCGCCGGTGAACGCCACCGTCGCGTCCAGCTCCGCCTTGGTGCCCGGCTTCGTGCCGGCGGGAATCGTGACGCTCCACGTGGCCGTCACCTGCCGGCCGGGAGCGACGTCGGACACCGTGACCGGTGAGGTCGCCGTCGCCGTCCAGCCGCTCGGCACGGTCAGGTTCATCGACAGGTTGTGGACGGCGTGCGCACTGGTGTTGGCGTACGTCGCGGTCGCGGTGATCGTGCTGTTCGGCTGCACGACGCCCGCCGCCTGCAGGCTGAACGGGTTCTGCACCACGATCGGAGCGGTGCCGGTCACGCCGTTGACCGTCACGTCGACCGACGCGGCGCCGGGGGCCCGCATGGTGACCACGCCGGTGCCGCTGACCGTGGCGACCCGCGGGTCACTGGTGCGGTAGGTGACATGGGCGTGGGACAGGTCGGCGAACGACTGGTCGTTGTCGGCCGCTTCGACGATGTGGTCCGCGGCCGCGTGATTCTGCTCGAGCGCGGAATTCGTGTCCGGCGCGATCCACGGGTTGGTGTCGGTGAGGTTCAGCGTCTCGCCGGGCTTGAAGACCACCTGGTCCGGCTGGACGGTGACCGTCTGCACCCGCGGCGTGATGGCGCCGTGCACCCGCACCGTGCCGGAGCCGGCCACGGTGGCGGAGTCGGGTCCGACGCGGAACTCGTAGGCACCGGGGCGGACGACCTGCTTCAGGGCGCTCTCGTCCCACTGGCTGAGGTCGGCGGCCTTGACGGACAGGTTGACGTGCTGGGTCTGCCCCGGCGCGAGCACCGCCGTCTTCTTGAAGCCCGCCAGCTGCTCCTTCGGCAACTCGGCGCCGGGCACGGTGAACTGCGGCGCCGCGTAGAGCTGGGCGACCGTCGAGCCCGCGACCGTACCGGTGTTGGTGACGTCGAAGCCGACCTTCACCGTGCCGTCGGCGGACACGGCACCGGGTCCGACCTTCACGTGGGAGTACGCGAACCGGGAGTACGACAGGCCGTAGCCGAACGGGTAGGTCGGCTTGCCGGTGAAGTACATGTAGGTGCGGCCGAGTCCGCCGGTCTGGGACGGGGTGAGCCCGTAGGAGTCCATCGACGGGAGCTGCGAGTCGTCGGCGAACCAGGTGAAGTCCAGGTGCCCGGAGGGGTTCTGCTCGCCGAAGAGCACCTGGGCCAGCGCGGTGCCCTGGCTCTCGCCGTTGTAGCCGCTGAACACGATCGCCGGGAAGTCCTGCTGCGCGGCCTGGATGTCGTACGGGCCGTCGGCCTGCATGACCATCGCCGTACGGGGGTTGCCGGCGGCGGCGACCTGGCTGATCAGCGAGTCGTAGTTGCCGGGCAGGGCCAGCGTCGAGCGGTCCGTGCCCTCGTCGGCCACGCCGAGATCCGAGCCGACGACCACGATCACCAGGTCGGCGGCCTTCATCGCGGTCTGCGTCGCGTCGGAGCACGCCGCGGGCGTCTTGGCGGTGGTCGAGGTGCCGCAGGCGTCGAAGGTGACGGTCGCCGACGGGTTCGCCGCCTTGACCGCCGCGGTGATCCCCTGCACGGCGTCGACCTCGAGGGTCGGCCGGCCGGAGTAGCCGCCGAGCGTCGTCGTGTTCGCCAGGTTGCCGACGACGACGATGTTGTTCAGCTTGGCGGGGTCGGCCGGCAGCAGCGGGGACGAGGTGCCCGCGACGTTGTTGTTCTGCAGCAGCACCAGGTCCTGCGCCGCGACCTTCTCGGCCAGCGCCTGGTGTGCGGGCGACTCGATCTGGTCCTTCGTGATCTTGGTGTAGGCGACCTTGCTCGCGGGGTCGAACTCCCCGGTCTGCATACGTACCGTGAACAGCTTCGTCAGCGCGCTGTCGATCACCCCGGGCGTCAACAGGCCCAGCGAGATCGCCGCGTCGATGTTCTGCGTGGTCAACTCGCCGCCCGCGCAGTTCAGCTGGGTGCCGGCGCGCAGCGCGTACGCCTGGCCGCCCGCCGCCGCGGAGACCTGCTTGCCGGTGGTGGTGTTCGTCCACGTCGTGCCGTTGGTGGTCCACCCCGGGGGTGCCCAGTTGTGGGCGCCGGAGGAGTAGACGTCGCCGACCGCGCCGCAGTCCGAGGTGGTGTAACCGCCGAAGCCGTACGTCGCCTGGAGCAGTTCGTTCACGGTGTACGTGTCGGCGGGCGCGGGCGTGCCGTTCACCGCGTTGTAGGACGTCATCACGCCGGACACGTGCGCCTTCTGCACCAGGCCGGCGAACTGCTTGGTGTAGTAGTCCCGGATGTTCGCGTCGGTGGTGTTCGCGCTCTGGGTGTGCCGGCTGTTCTCGTCGTTGTTCAGCGCGTAGTGCTTGGCGGTGGCCGCGACCTTCAGGTACGGGGTCTGCGGCTTGCCGGTGATCGTCTCGCCCTGGTAGCCGTCGACGAACGCGCCGGCCATGGTGGACGCCAGGTAGGTGTCCTCGCCGAACGACTCGTTGGTCCGCCCCCAGCGCGGGTCGCGGTCCATGTTGACGGTCGGCGCCCAGAAGGTGAGGTCGCCGTAGTCCGACGCGGACGGGCCGAGGTTGTTCTGCCCGGTCCCCCACAGCGACTTGTCCAGGAAGCCGCGCGCCTCGTCCGAGATCGCCGTGGTCTCCTGGTACGTCAGCTCCGGGTCCCAGGACATGGTGGACGCGAAGTTCACCGGGAAGCTGGTCGCCGTCACGTCGAGCTCACCCTGGCCGCCGGCCGCGGTGTCGGCACCGAGCCGGTTGATGCCGTGCTGGCCCTCGCTCCAGTACGTGTAGCGCTGGACCCCAAGGCGCGGGATGGCCGGCGCGTCGTTGGTCTGAAGCTGCCCCACCTTCTCCGGCAACGTCATCCGCGACACCAGATCGGCCGCCCGCTGCTCGAACGTGTAGTGCGTGTTCAGGTAGATCGGCTGCGTCGACTGCGCCGCGTCCTGGGGGCTCGCCTGCGCCTGCGCGATGGCCGGCACCCCGGCCACCACGGTCGCCGCTATCGCGGCGGCCACCATTCGTCCGGCCGATGTTCTCAGTCTTCGGGAGCGCATAGTTGTCTCCTTCACGTCACGCGCCGCTGGGGCACAGGTTCATGGGGAGTACGCCGGCACCGGTGAGGGGGCCTGCCGGCCCGCCCAGGCCGACAACGTTGTCTCCTCTCGCGCGCGAAGCACCGCACACGCGGCCGCCCACCGAACCGATGAGAACTTGACTCATCCACTGTTTAGCTTGCTATGAGCAAAAGTCAAGGCTTCTGTCAGGGCTCGCATGGTTGCACAGGAGGCGTCATATCAGCACTCTGGCTTGGAAATTAAGTGGTCGGACGCGGTTTGGCGGGGCCACGCATATGGCGAGCCCATCCGCGGCATTTCTGACTAAAGTCGTCGAAAGTCGCCGGGCGAGCCTGAAGAGCCGCTGGTTGTAGTGATCCTCCACGTGCACCCAGAAGCCAACTCCGGCGAGAAGGACTCGGTCACATTCCGTACGGAAGCCATGGCACTTCCTCCACGAAAGGGGCGGACAGGCAGATCAGGTATCGAGGTCGTCGAGATCGACAACGAAGAAGTCGGCCAGCTGCATCAGCAACTGATGGGCCCGCACCCACGGCAGGCGCGGATCACCAAACCGGAACGTGCCGGTTTCGACCGGCTGCGCCGTCAGCCCGGCTGGGGCGTACAAGACACCGCTGACGCCGCTCGGCGCAAAAGCGCGGACGCGCACTGGGATGACCCCTGACCGCAAGTGCGGGCACGCACGGACTGATCGGTGAGCGCATGGACGGCACAGGGGCGGGTGGAACGTCTCCTCCCGTTCTGAGAGCAACTCGTCGTCGCGGGCATCGATCAACCACAGCGCTCCGTCGGCCGTACGGTCGGCCGGCCCGCCACAAACCTGGCAACGCAGTCCGGCCATGGCAAGCCGCTGCCGCAGACTGTGCACCTTCCCGAACTCCGGCCTGCCCCGCCCCGGCTCGGACGGCGTCCGCGACCACAACACCCCCCGCTCGTCCCGGTCGAAGGCTCGTTCGTCGCCATACCCGATCCCCCGACGGTCCCGCCGCACCACCACCGGCACAGCGCCGTCCTGTTCCCCGCTCCATCGCACCACGTACGGCACGGAAGCCAGTCCTGCCGTTCCGCGGGTATACAGCAGCGCCTCGCGCACCGCGTCCTCGCTGCCTACACTGCCCGGCTGTCGTTGCGCTGACGTACGCGACGTGCTGTGTTCGCTCGCATGCCTCATGGGGTCTCCCGATCGGGTTGCCGTTGTCGCCTTGGAAAGACCAAAGCGTGTGTGGCCAACCGCGATCCAGAGCTCATGCGCCCAGTGCTGCCGTCCATGCACGAACTGCATTCAATGCAGCGGACAAGGCAAGCCGGAGGACAGGAACGAAGAGAGTCCCGCCAACGCCGTGGTCGTCAGCTGTCGACCGTGACGGCGCCTGTCATCGCTTCGCCCGCAGTGCCGGTTCCAACAGGTCGAGCGCCTCTTCCCAGCGAAAACGGTCGGCGCCCCCACCCGACTTGGGCGGGTGCGGCTCGTAACCGCTGACCAGCACACCCATGCTCCGCAGCCGGTACAGGCTTTCGCCGTACGCCGGGTGCGCGGCCATCGCGCTGTTGACGTACGGCAGGACGGCTGTCGGAATGCCCAGCCCGTACGCCTCCGCCAGGATGCCCAGCGCGAGGGTGTCGGCAATGCCCGCCGCCCACTTGTTGATCGTGTTGAACGTCGCCGGTGCCACCGCGATCGCATCGGCTGGCGGCAGCGGACGCTCCTCCCCCGGCCGCCGCCATGCCGACCGGACCGGATAGCCAGTTTGCGCCACGATCGCCTCTTCGTCGACGAAGTTCAGGCCCAGCGGCGTGGCCACCGTACCCACGCTCCAGCCGCGTTCCTGCGCAGTCGAGATGAGTCTGCTCACGCCCCCGGCAACCCCGGCCGCGCACACGACCACGTACAGGAACGGCCTCTTCACCCTGGTGCCTACGGAACCTGAGCTCACACGGCCACACCCAATTGGCGGGCGAAGTGATACAACTCCGGCACAGCCCGGCGCCGGTCACGTGCGGCCAAGTCCGCAACCAACTCCCGTACCGCAGGGCGGCGTACGTCCTGGGCGGCGCAGCTCTCGGCGACCCGGAGCGCCTGGTAGGCGTCGAAGAGCCGCCCCTGCTGGCTGTAGGCGTGAGCGGCGTCGGTCCACAACGCCGCACGACGCTCGGGAACGGAAATGTGCCGATGCATAAGCGGCTTCGCGGCGTCCAGCGCCATACCGGCGTCACCGAGGACTGCGGAGGCGTTCACCGCATGCAACTCCACATTGACCAAGTTGAAGTTGGACCACTTGTCCGGCGGACTGCCCGGCATGCTCCCAGCGACGTCACGGGCCTCGGAGAGGAAGTCTCGCACGGAGCCACGGTCGCTACCCAGCGCGGCGGCAGTCACACCGCGCAAAAGGAGCATCCCCAGGACGGCCAGATGCCGTGGGGACCGTCGGTCGTAGGAACCGACGAGTTGGTCTGCAGCGTGCCGGATCAAGACGACGGCCTGAGGAGCATGGTTTTCGCGGGCCAGGAGGTGGGCGTGCAGCCGGACGCTGGATGCAAGGACGACCGGGTCACCCGATCGCTCGGCTTCGCCCATGGCTCGACCGACCGCCAGCCACGCGTGCCCGTGGTCGCCCTGCTTGAGCAGCAGGCTCGCCGAGGTCTGGTATGCGGCGGCCAGCATGCCTGTCACCTCAAAGGAGTTGCCTCCAACCCGTCTCAGATCACCGATGAGAGCAGGAAGCTGAAGCTCCAGACGGGCGTAGTCACAAGCAGAGAAGAGAGAACGCAGCCGGTTTATCCGCGCCCCCAACCGGCGAACGTCGTCTTCACCTGTACCAGCGGGTGTCGTGCCGGGCAGCAGTGACTGGACGAGTTCACAGTACGCTCGCGTCGGGGGTGCCGGAGTGGCGAGCGTGGCGGCGCCGGCGGCAAGGAAGGTTCGGCGGTACATGTCCTCTGTCATTTCTCGATCCACGTCGGCGGCAACAGGAACAGACGCCAACCCGAGCGTGTGCAAGGGGATGCGGAGTTCAGCAGCAACGGCACGAAGCACGTGCAAGTCCTGCACGCCTCTGCCCTGTTCGAGGCGACTGATCTTGGACTGGTGGTACCCCAGCGCCGCTGCAACCGCGCTCTGCGAACGCCTCGCCACCACCCGCGCACGCCGCAAAATCTCGCCAATCCTCTTCGCCTCGTCCTGCTCCCCAGCCATACGCGCCGGCTCCCTCCGCCGTCGCCGATCCTTCCCCATCTGCCAAGGTTAGAAGCACCGTCGGCGTACGCCATGCATATTCTGCATAAGTCACGCTCCGGAGCTCGTCCGGGGTCTCGCCCATCGATGACACGAGTACACCCACGAAAGGCCAACATGACGGACACTTCACGGTGGGACTCAGCTTCAGAACCTCTCAGCGGTGTCTACGCCTTCAACGCGCCCGGAGATGCTGTCGTCCTGTATGACGGTCCGGTACGCGGAGCCACCAGACAGAATGCACCCAGTCGCATCGAGCTGTGCTGCTCGCCCAAGCCAGGAATCGATTGGCACGTAGATCCTGTTCCAGACAACCTTCCCGTGCCGCGAGACGCTGTGACCTTGGAGATTCGTCGCCCCTACGGGGACGTAACCCTGGCGGTAGGGGTCCGGGGGCGATTCGATGGCTGGACGAACGGGGCAGTTCTGGGCAATCCGGCAGCGCCGCTGCAGCGGATCATTGCCCACTGGTTCAACGTTCCACGCTTCTCGGGGCAGCACGATCTAGCCGAGAGGACGAGTCAGGGAGATAGGCTGTGGACCGGCGGACGGTGGGTACACGAGGTCTCGGGATGGAAGATCACAATTGATGTGCGCCCCGACCACAAAGACGTCTGGGATGACTTGAACAGGGCCAACGTCTACGTGATGACCCATGTCATGGAGATAGTGAGAGGTGACGGCGCGGCCTTCACTGCGACACAAGCCGACCCCGTTCTGAAAGCCCTACACGCTGGGGTCTCCTTCGGTCTGGGCCGATGGGTTGCACCGTTCCTTCCTGTGGGACTCGACTCTCACAACAATCTCGTATGGGAGGAATGGGCGGCCCGGCATTGCGATCCTGCCCGGCAGAACAGCGGCGGTTGGTGGAACGCGCTGGACAGCGAAGGACTGGCAACGTTGCTCGACGCCTTGATACCTACCTTCAGCGACCCGGCCAGAGTCGAGCCTCTTTGGCTCCAGATCAGTTACGCAATCGCAGCGACCCACGACACAGGCTTCGTCGAGCAACGCGTGATGATCGGAGCAGCCGGCCTGGAACATGTCATGTGGGAGCGCCTTGTATTGAATGGACAATTAAGCGAATCCCAGTATCACAGGCGTTCTGCACATTCGCTACTGCGAGAGGTTTTGACAAATGCAGGGATCGATCGGTCGATCGATGACAAGGCCCTGCCCGCCCTCGCAAAGTTGGCCGAAAGAAGACACCAGGAGTTCGGAGCTCAAATGGACGGCCCAGATGTCACAACATGGGTCCGCAACAAATTGGTGCACCCAAGCGGCTCACAGGACGCTATCTACCGAATCCCCGGGGTGGTCACTGAAACATGGCTGCTCACCCGTCATTACCTTACTCTGCTGATCCTGGAATCCCTCGGATACCGCGGCCCGTACGCTCACCTTGCGAAGCTGAACCGCTGGGTGGGCGAAGTCGAAGACGTACCTTGGGCGTAAGATTGCACAAAACATCGAGCCCTCGGTAGCCGTCAGGCTGCCCGGAAGACGGCGACATCGGACGGGACATGCAACCGCGTCAGCTCTTGACGATGCCGGCGTCGCGCGCCGCCGCAAGCCATGACGGGAACTCCTCCAGCAGCGAGTCGTAGAGGTCCTCGTCCGAGACGGCCTTCGGCCACGTGCCGGCGGCGAAGAAGCCCGCGTTGTCGATCACCCGCCGCTGCGGTACGGGCAGTTCGTCGAGCTTGCGCAGGAACCGGAACTCGTCGTTCCCGAAACCGATGAACTGCCAGAAGATGGGCAATGACGCCGCCATGCACAGCACATGCTCGGCCGCCGCCTTGGACGTCGGCGAGCCGTCCGTCTGGAAGACCACGAAGGCCGGATCGGTGGCCCCGCAGGACTGGTAGTGGTCGACGACGGCTTGCATCGCCAAGTGGTAGTTCGTACGGCCCATGCGGCCCATGCCCTCGTGCAGCGGGTTGATCCGATCCCGATACGCGTCGAGGCTGATCTCGGCGACCCCGTCGACGTCCGTCGAGAAGAAGACGACCGGCACCACCCCGTCGTCGTCCAGGTTGGCCGCGAGCGCGAGCGTACGCTCCGCGAGGTGCTGCACGGAGCCGTCCCGGTAGAACGGGCGCATGCTGCCGGAACGGTCCAGCACCAGATACACCGCGGCCCGTTGCCCGCCGACTTCCCGCTTGGCCAGGGACACCGCGGCGCTCTTGTACAGGTTGACCAGGCCGGGCGCGCGGCGGGCGACCTTCTCCAGGCTGATCGCGGCAGCGGGCGACTTGGGACGTTTGCGGTAATCGATGGCCATGGCGTGTGATTATCCAGCTTCCGCACCCCGGGCGGGCCCGAATCCCAAAGATCTCCCGTAGATCGGCGATGAGGAGTTCGACCGGTTCGTCAGGCGAGACACGATTCACGTGGGTGCCGAATATGCGGAGTGCCTCGTCGATGGATTCCTCGGGTACGGACGGCCGCACCGAAGAGTGCCCGATCAGCACCATGGCGCCGGCTCGGCGGGATTCGATGCCGAGCTCTTCGCGAATCCGTTGGCGGTCCTCGTCCGAGCCGACCAGGTAATTCACTTCAGCTCGACCACATGCAGTGCGCCGTCCGCGCAGATCAGAGGGATGCCTCGTCGTCGGCGGCAAGAAGCGGAGCACGCGGTAGCACCGAGTGATACCGCGTTCCGCATGACCGCGCAACCCGAGATCACCCAGCGCGACCTGCGGAACCGCTCCAGAGAGATCATGGACGCCGTCGAGAACGGGCAGTCCTTCACAGTCACCCGGGACGGGCACCGAATCGGGGAGCTGATCCCGCTGCGGCGGCGCAGGAGGTTCGTCCCACGAGGCGAGTTCGCGGCCATGTCGCGGACCGCTTCGGATGTCTCCCTGGAGGCCTTCCGCGACGACCAGGACGCCACCGCCGAGCAGGAGACGGACGACCCCTATGCCCGCTGAGCACGAGCAAGGGCTCAGCGACACCGACATCGTCATCCTGCGCAAGTGGATCGACCCCGAAGAACTCCCGGCGGAAGTGGCGATCAGTGCCGTCACCCTGGCCGAACTCTCCGCAGGACCGCACGAGGTCCGGCGGAACGACGAACAGGACGATTACGACGAGCACGCCGAGCGGGCCCGCCGCCTGGACGTCCTGCAACGTGCCGAGAACGAGTTCGATCCCGTCCCCTTCGACGCGGAAGCCGCCCGAATCTACGGCAGACTGTGCGCCGCCGTCATCGGCGCCGGACGCAAACCCCGACGCCGTGTCGCCGACCTCATGATCGCCGCCATCGCTATCGCCGAGGAACTCCCCCTCTACACCACCAGCCCCGACGATTACCGGGGACTCGACAGTCTCCTCACCGTCGTCCCCGTCACCCGGCCGCTCGTCCTCCACGACCGATAGGGCCCCGGCCCCCGCTGTACCGTGAAATGAGAGGGCGGTGCACCGGACCCGGGTGGAGGTCGGGATGGGAAGAGGTGGCGGACGGGGAATTCAGGGGACGGGTTCGGCGGCTCGGGGAGACGTGCGGTCGATACTGGCGGCGGAGCTGCCGGAATATCTCCGGGAAAACGAAATGGGCGGCTTTCTGTGGGACATGGGGTCGGGCCGGATAGCGCTCACCCCGGGAGCGGCGGTCGCGCTGGACTTTCCGCCGGGGGAATTCGTGGGTGAGATCGAGGCGGTGAGGGACCGGCTTCTGGCCGAGGATCTGCCCGGCGTGCTGGACGATGCCGTGGCCGCGCTGGCCGCCGCGTCGGACTACGGCACGTATTTCCGTGTTCGGTCGCGCGACGGGCGCGTCCGGTGGGTGCACGCGCAGGCGTCGGTGCGGCGGGACGAGGAGGGGCGGCCGGCGCGGGTGGTAGGTACGGTGCGGAGCGCGGACGCCGAGTTGGGGCACGCGGCGCGGCAGGGGGTGCTCGCATCGGAGTGGAGGCATCAGTCGGACGTGGTGCAGGCGATCGGCGCGGAACTCGCGCAGGTGCTCACCGTTGACGACCTGCTCGCGTTCTTCACGGGTCAGCCGTTTCTGGACGTGTTCGGCGCCTCCGGGGTGGTGCTCAGTGTGCTCGACCAGGACCGGCGGCAGTTGCTGGCCACGACCGGGCTCCCGGCGGAGCTGCTGCGCGACCTCGGGACGGAACGGGTCGATGCCGACCTGCCCATCGCGGAGGCCATCCGTACCCAGCAGGCCATGTACGTCACGCGCGAGGACGTACGCGACAGGTACCCGCGGCTGTGGCCGTACATCGAGCCGACGGTGCTCACGTCGACCGCCATCATCCCGTTCGCGGCGCAGGGCCGACCGACCGGCGCGCTGTCGATCCTGTACGAGGGGAAGCGGGTCTTCAGCGCCGAGGAACGCAATCTGATGCTCGCGTTCGGGTCGGCCGCCGCGCAGGCGCTCGAGCGGGCCCTGCTCTACGACCGGGAGCACGCGATGTCGGTCGCGCTCCAGCAGGCGATGCTGCCGGGCCACATCCCGCAGGTGCCGGGGGTACGGCTGGCCGTGCGCTACCAGCCCGCCCGCGGCGGCCATCAGGTGGGGGGCGACTGGTACGACGCGATGCCCCTGCCCGACGGCACGCTCGCGGTGGTGGTCGGCGACGTCCAGGGCCACGACGTCCATGCCGCGGCGGTCATGGGGCAGCTACGGGCCGCCTTTCGCGCCTACGCGACCGAGGGGCACTCGCCGTCGGCCATCATGGCCCGGGCCTCGGCGTACCTGCGCGACATGGACACGGATCTCCTCGCCACCTGCGCGTGCGCTCATCTCGACCCCCGAACCGGCTCGGGCCGGCTCGTCCGCGCCGGGCATCCCTACCCGATCGTGAAGGGCCCGGACCGCCACAGCGCACCCGTCGAGGCGGCCGGCGGGCTCCCGCTGGGCCTGCCGCGGCCCGACGCGGCGGACGACTACCCCACCACCCACATCCGGCTGCGCGCCGGCGACACCCTGGTGCTCTTCACCGACGGCCTGCTGGAATCGCGCGGCTCGGACCTGGACAGCGGCGAGCACCGGCTCCGGGCCCTCCTCGACGACGGCCCCGACGATCCCGGCGACCTGGCCGACCTCATCGTCTCCGACCTGGAGCGGGGACAGGCCGACGACATCGCGATCCTGCTCGCCCGTGTCGGGGACGGCGCTGGGGCGGACCGGCCCTGACACCGGCCACGCGCGGGGAAGGACGTACGGGTGCGCGTGGCCGGCGGGGGCTGAAAGGGGGAGGTCAGGCGCTGAAGATCTGGAATTCGGAGATCTGGCCGGCCGGCCAGCCCGTGTTGGCGGTGAAGTTGAGGCGGACGTAGCGGACGGTGGCGGTGGAGGGGAGGGTGATCGTGACGGTGTTGCCGGTCGACGGGTTGAAGGTGTAGTTCGCGGCGGGGGCCAGGGTGGTGGTCGGGGAGGGGTCGCCGCCCTGGACCGAGATGGTCTGGGTGCGGGTGCCCCAGGCGGTGGACGGCGGCAGCGCGAGCACGATCCGCTTGACGGGGACGTCCTGGCCCAGGTCGACCTGGAGCCACTGGGGGAAGGCGTTGTTGGCGCTCTCCCAGTACGTGTTCGGGTCGCCGTCGGTGGCGTTGGCGGAGCCGTAGACCTGGGTGTGGCTGCTCTCCGTCGTGGGTTTGTGCAGCGCCAGGTTGGTGGTGCCGGAGGGGGCGTCGGTGGTGACGCTCACCTGGTTGGAGGGCTGGGAGATGTTGCCGGCCGCGTCGGCGGCGACCACGTCGAAGGTGTACGCGGTGGACGCGGTCAGCCCGGTGACCGTGAACGAGGTGCCGGTGGCCGTGCCGACCTGGGTGCTGGTGGACCCGCTGACCCGCAGC
>NZ_JADKYB010000037.1 GCF_016918855.1 Actinacidiphila acididurans | reverse complement strand
CCCACCTCACCCCCGCCCACCTCACCCCCGGCCTCTGGCAGCGCGCCACCCGCCACCTGATACGCAAAGCGATCGCCGAATTCACCCACGAACGCCTGCTCGCCCCCGTCCCCGAGACCCGGGAGCGCCGCGGGGGCCGTGGGCACGGTGGTTGGCCGAGCGGCCGTCGGGTGGGCGGGCTCGGGCTCGGGCGCGGGGTCGGCGGGCCCTGGCTCGGTGGGCGCAGGCGCAGGCGCAGGCGTGGGCGTGGGCTCGGACTCGGCGGGCGGCAGGGGTGCCGTGGGCGGCTGCGGTGTGCTCATCGGATTCCCCGGTCCGCCTCGATCGCCTCGAACCGCTCGCGGGTGCACATGCTCAAGTACGCCTCCTTGTCCGGCAAGGTGATCCGGCGGACCACCTCGAAGCCGACGGCCACGTTGAGCGCGTGCACGGCGGTGTTGCGTACGTCCGGCTCGACCACCACGCGCCGTACGCCCGGATCGGCGAACAGCTCGCGCAGCACCGCCGCGATGGCCGCCCGGGTGAAGCCGTGCACGGGGGTGTCGGTGGGCGCGACCAGGAAGTGCATGCCCACATCGCCCGGCTCGGCCTCGTACACGCCGGCCAGTTCCACGTACGCGGGGTCGTACCGCTCCATCAGCACCGCGGGCCTGCCGTCGTACACTCCGAGGAACGCGTCCTGGTACGGCTCGCGCGCGATCTCGGTGTAGACGCGTTCGACCTCGGCCCGGCTCGCGTCGCCCATCAGCCAGAAGACCGCCTTGGGGTGGGTGACCCAGGTGTGCAGCAGCGGCGTGTCGGCGCGCGGGTCGAGCGGGCGGAAGACGAAGCGGGCCGGGGACGGTGCCAGGTCGCGGGGCCGTGCCGGGGCCGGGGCGACCAGGGGGTCGGCGGGCGGGGCGCCGGCGGGCGCGTCGGGCGCGTCGGGCGCGGTCATGCGGTGAACTCCTGGAAGGCGATGGCGGTCTCCACCCGGTAGTGCTCGCGGCCGAGCAGTTCGCGGATGATGCGGGAGTTGCGGTAGGCGGCCATGCCGAGGTCGGGGGCGGCGAAGCCGTGCGTGTGCAGTTCGGCGTTCTGCACGTAGATGCCGTTGCCGGTGCGGTCGATCGCGTAGTCGCGGGTGACGTCGTACCGGCCCTGCGCGTCCCAGCGGATGCGGTCGCGGACCGGTGCGAGGAAGTCCGGCACCTCGTAGCGGTAGCCGGTGGCCAGCACCAGGCCCTCGGTGTCGAGGTCGTACGACCGGTTCTGCTCGTGCTGGCGCAGGCCGAGCGTGTACGTGCCGGTGGCCGGGTCGTGGCGCGCGCTGTCCAGCGAGGTGTTGGTGAGCAGGCGGGTGGGGACCTTGCCGGACCGGCCCTTGGCGTAGAGCAGGTCGAAGATCTCATTGATCAGACTGGCGTTGATGCCCTTGTACAGGCTCCGCTGGACCGGGCCGAGCCGGTCGCGCAGCTCGCCGGGCAGCGCGTGGAAGTAGTCGACGTACTCCGGGGAGGTCATCTCCAGGGTGAGCTTGGTGTACTCCAGCGGGAAGAACCGGGGGGAGCGGGTGAGCCAGGTCAGGTGGTAGCCGCCGGGGCCGGTGTCCTGGAGCAGGTCGTGGTAGATCTCGGCCGCGCTCTGGCCGCTGCCCACCACGGTGATGCTGCGCTTGGCCTTCAGCGCGTCCCGGGCCGGCAGGTAGCCGGAGCTGTGCACCACGTCGCCGCCCAGCCCCTCGCAGGCCGGCGGCACGTACGGCGGCGTGCCGGTGCCCAGGACGAGTCTGGGCGCGCGGTACGTCTCGCCGCCCGCCGTGGTCACCGCGTACCGCTGCCCGCGCTCGTCGAACCGGACCTCGGTGACCGTCCGCCCGAACCTGATGTTCGTCAGCCGGGCGGCGGCCCAGCGGCAGTAGTCGTTGAACTCCGCGCGCAGCGGGAAGAAGTTCTCGCGGATGTAGAAGGAGTAGATCCGGCCCGATTCCTTGAGGTAGTTGAGGAAGGAGTAGGGCGAGGTCGGGTCGGCGAGGGTGACCAGGTCGGACAGGAACGGCGTCTGGAGCGTGCTGCCCGTCAGGAACATGCCCGAGTGCCAGTCGAAGTCGGGCTTGCGCTCCAGGAACAGGCCGGTCAGCCCCTCGATCGGCTCGGTCAGGCAGGCCAGGCCCAGGTTGAACGGGCCCAGGCCGATGCCGATGAAGTCGGCTTCGTACGTGGCCGGTTCGTCGCGGGGCTGCTCGCCGGGCGTCGTGGGGGCAGTCGGGCGGGCCTTGTCAGGGGGCGTTGCGCCGGCCGTCTCGCGGGGCGCCGTGCGGGCCTTCTCACGGGACACGGACAAGGCTCTCCTCCTCCAGGTACCGGTCGGCGTGCGCGGCCAGCAGGTCGAGCACGGCCTCGATGTCGGCGGGCGTGGTGTTCGGGTTGAGCAGGGTGAACTTCAGGTAGTGGCTGCTGTGCACGGTGGTGCCGGCGACCACGGCCCGGCCGGAGGCGAACAGCGCCGCGCGGGCGTGCAGGTTGGCCCGGTCGATCAGTGCCGGGCCGGTCGGGTGCGGGGGCAGCCAGCGGAAGACCAGCGTGGTCAGCGCGGGCCGGGCCACCACCTCGAACCGCGGGTCGGCGTCCAGCACCTTCCAGCCCTGTTCGGCGAGGTCGAGCAGGTCGTCGAAGAGGGCGCCCACCCCGTCGGCGCCCATCACCCGCAGAGTCAGCCACAGCTTGAGCGCGTCGAACCGCCGTGTGGTCTGCAGGGACTTGTCCACCTGATTGGGGATCCGCTCGGCCGCCGCCCGGCGCGGGTTGAGGTAGTCCGCGTGGTAGGTGGCGTGCCGCAGCGCGGCGCTGTCGCGGACCAGCATCGCGCTGGAACTCACCGGCTGGAAGAAGGACTTGTGGAAGTCGACGGTCACCGAGTCGGCGTGCTCGATGCCGGCCAGCAGGTGGCGGCGGGTGGGGGAGACCAGCAGCCCGCAGCCGTAGGCGGCGTCCACGTGCAGCCAGGCGCCGTGCCGGGCGGTGAGCGCGGCGACGGCCGGCAGCGGATCGATCGAGCCGAAGTCGGTCGTGCCGGCCGTGGCCACCACGGCCATCGGGGCCAGGCCGGCCCGCGCGCACTCCTCCAGCGCGCGGGCGAGCGCCGGGACCCGCATCCTCTTGTCGTGGTCGCAGGGCACGGCGATCACCGCGCCGGGGCCGAGCCCGAGCAGCTTGGCCGCCTTCTGCACGCTGAAGTGGCCGCACTCGGAGGTGAACACGCGCAGTGCCGCCGGGTCGGCGCCGCGGGCCAGGGCCTCCTCGCGGGCCAGCAGCAGGGCGTGGAGGTTGGACTGGGTGCCGCCGCTGGTGAACACCCCGTCGGCGGCCGGGCCCAGGCCGATACGGGCCGCGGTCCAGGCGACGAGCCGGCGCTCGATCAAGGTGGCGCCCGCGCTCTGGTCCCAGGTGTCGAGCGAGGAGTTGACCGCGCTGAGCACCGCCTCGGCGGCGACCGCGGGGATCGCGACCGGGCAGTTGAGGTGGGCGAGGTAACGGGGGTGGTGGAAGTAGACGGCGTCCCGCAGGTAGACGGCCTCCAGCTCGTCGAGCGCGGCGGCGGTGTCGCCGAGCGGGCGGTCCAGGTCGATGGCGTCGACGCGCGGGGCGAGCGCGTCGGGCGTGATCCCGGTGAACGGACGGTCGGTCGCGGCCAGTCTGGCCGCCACCCGCTCGACCCCGTCGACGACGGAACGCCGGTACTCCCGTGTCGTGGTCCCGGTGAGCAGGTGTGAGCGCATGGGCAGACCTCCCATGGGGGCTGGGTAAGTTAGGTGAGCCTAACCTAACTTATCGCCGCCATGGTCTCCCGCGTCACCCCGCTCCCGGGAGTGTCCCGATCAGCTCACGAGCCCCAACTCCCTCGCGATCAGCAGCCGCTGCACCTCGCTGGTGCCCTCGCCGATCTCGAGGATCTTCGAGTCGCGCCACATCCGGGCCACCGGATACTCGTTCATGAACCCGTACCCGCCGTGGACCTGGGTGGCCTCCCGCGCGTTGGTCACCGCCACCTCCGACGCGTACAGCTTCGCCAGCGCCGCCTCCTTCTTGAACGACTCGTCCCGCACCAGCCGCGAGGCCGCGTCCCGCCAGGCCAGCCGTGCGGTGTGTGCCCGCATCTCCATGTCGGCGATCTTGAACTGGATCGCCTGGTTGTCCGCGATCGGCCGGCCGAACGCCTCCCGGGTGCGCGCGTACGCCACCGACTCGTCCACGCAGCCCTGGGCCAGCCCGGTGGCCATCGCCGCGATCGCCACCCGGCCCTCGTCCAGGATCCGCAGGAACTGCGCGTACCCGCGGCCCTCCTCGCCCAGCAGATTCGCGGCCGGCACCCGGCAGTCCGCGAACGAAAGCTCGTGGGTGTCCGACGCGTTCCACCCGACCTTGCTGTACTTCTTCGCCACCGTGAACCCGGGGGTCCCGGACGGCACGATGATCGACGAGATCCGCGGCCGGCCGTCGGACTTGCGTCCCGTCACCGCCGTCACCGTGACCAGGCCGGTGATGTCGGTGCCGGAGTTGGTGATGAAGGACTTGGTGCCGTTGATCACCCACTCGCCGGTGGTCTCGTCCAGCCGGGCCGTGGTCCGGGTGGCTCCCGCGTCCGAGCCGCCGCCCGGCTCGGTGAGCCCGAACGCGCCCAGCATCTCGCCCGAACACAGCTTCGGCAGCCAGGTCCGCCTCTGCTCCTCGGTGCCGAACCGGAACACCGGCATCGCGCCCAGCGACACCCCCGCCTCCAGGGTGATCGCCACCGAGGAGTCCACCCGGGCCAGCTCCTCCAGCGCCACGCCCAGCGCGAAGTAGTCGCCGCCCATCCCGCCGTACTCCTCCGGGAACGGCAGGCCGAACAACCCCATCCGCCCCATCTCCCGCACGATCTCGTACGGGAACTCCTCCTGCTCGTAGAATTCGCCGATCTTCGGGGCGACGACATCCTGGGCGAACCGGGCCACCGTGGCCCGCAGTTCCTCGTGCTCCTCGGAGAGGCGGTGGTCGAACGTCATTGCTGCTGCTCCTGTCGGTTCAGGGCACGAACGGTGCGGGAGGGGCTGGGCCGCCCCAGCCGGTCGGCCATCCAGACGCTTGTGGCGCTGAGACGGGCCAGGTCGACCCCGGTACGGATGCCGAGCCCGTGCAGCATCCAGACCAGGTCCTCGGTGGCGAGATTGCCGGTGGCGCTCTTGGCGTACGGGCAGCCGCCGAGCCCGCCGGCCGAGGCGTCCACCACCGTGACGCCCCGCTGAAGTGCGGCCAGCGTGTTGGACAGCGCCTGGCCGTAGGTGTCGTGGAAGTGGACCGCTGTCCGCTCCACCGGGACGGTGCCGCCGCCCGCCGGGCCGGACCCGTCCGTGCCGGTGCCGGTGAGCTCCGCCAGCAGCGCGGCCACATGACCGGGCGTGGCCACTCCGATGGTGTCGCCGAGGCTCAACTCGTCGCACCCCATCTCGTACAGCCGCCGGGCCACCCCTGCCACCTGGGCGACCGGGACCGGGCCCTCCCACGGGTCGCCGAAGCACATCGACAGATAGCCCCGCACCCGCACACCGGCCGCCTTCGCCCGGGCCACCACCGGCTCGAACATCGCCAGCGACTCGTCCACCGTCCGGTTCAGGTTCGCCCGCGCGAAGGACTCGGTGGCGCTGCCGAACACCGCGATCTCCCGCACCCCGAGCTCCAGCGCCCGTTCCAGGCCCCGCTCGTTGGGCACCAGCACCGGCAGCCGCACGCCGGGATACCGGCCGGGTAGATCGGCCAGCAGCGGCATCAGCTCCGCGGCGTCCGCCAGCTGCGGCACCCACTTGGGATGCACGAAACTGGTCGCCTCGATCGTGGTCAGCCCCGCCTCGGCCAGCCGGTGCACGAACTCGGCCTTCACCTCGGTCGGCACCGTCGCCTGCTCGTTCTGCAGCCCGTCCCTCGCGCCGACCTCGTGGATCCGCACCTCCCGCGGCAGCCCCTCGATCGGCGGCCGCCCCGCCGTCGGCCCCTGCATGGGCACGGTCATCGGCAGCCCGAGCGCGAGCACACCGTCGTCTGCGGGTTCGCCGGCCGTGGCGTCTGCGGCCGTGGGGTTCGTGGAGCCGGTGGCGGCTGCAGCGGCCGCCGGGTCCGCCGGGAAACGCTCCGTCATGACGCCTCCCCGGTCCGCGCCCCGGGAGTGGTCGCCGCCGGTGTCCCGGCCCCGGCGATGGCCTCGCCCGCGGCGCCCTGGTTCACGGCGCCCTGGTCCGCGGTGTCCCCGTCCACCGGGGTCACCACCGCCAGCACCTGGTCCATCGCCACCGTCGAGCCCGCGGTGACGTCGATCTCCGACACCGTCCCGTCGTGCGGGGCGGTGATCACGTGCTCCATCTTCATGGCCTCCACCACCAGCAGACTCTGTCCGGCCACCACCTCGTCGCCCTTGGCGACCTTCACCACCGTGACCGTGCCGGGCATCGGCGCGGTCAGCGCCTCGGCCCCGGCGCCCGCGGCGGCCTGCCGCAGCGCCGCCGCCACCGGGTCGTACGTCTGCACCCGCCAGGAGTCGCCGTCCCGGCCCAGCCACTCGCCCGCGTGGTGGAAGGTGGTCACCGTGCCCTCCCGGTGCAGCAGCACCCGCTCCCCGTCCACCGCGAGCCGGGCGGTGACCGCCGGCCCGTCCCCGACCCGCACCTGGTCGTCCGCGACCCGGACCTGCACCGGACCGTGCCCGGGCACCCGCAGATGGTGCACGGTCCAGGCCGGCCGGCCGCCGAGCCGCCAGCCGGTGGGCACCGAGAAGGGGTCGGTCCAGCCCGAACCGTCCGGCTCCGGGGTCAGCTCCCGCTGCCGCAGCAGTGCCGCCGCCGCGTACACCTCCTCCGGCACCCCGGCCGCGACCAGATCGGCGCCGTCCCGGTCGATCAGCCCGGTGTCCAGGTCGCCCGACGCCACCGCCGGATGGTCCAGCAGCCGGCGCAGGAAACCGGTGTTGGTGTCCAGGCCCAGCACCACTGTGCCGCCGAGCGCGGCCCGCAGCCGACGCAGCGCGGTCGGCCGGTCCGGGCCGTACGCGATCACCTTGGCCAGCATCGGGTCGTAGGCGGTGCCCACCTCGGTGCCCTGTGCCAGCCCGGAGTCCACCCGCACTCCGGGACCGGTCGGCTCGCGCAGCGCCAGCACGGTGCCGGCCGACGGCAGGAAGTCCAACCGGCCGTCCCCGGGCCGAGCCGTCTCGGCGCAGATCCGGGCCTCCACCGCGTGCCCGGTGAGGGTCACGTCCTGCTGGCCGAAGTCGAGCGCCTCCCCGCAGGCCACTCGGAGCTGCCAGGCCACCAGGTCCATCCCGGTGACCAGCTCCGTGACCGGGTGCTCGACCTGGAGCCGGGTGTTCATCTCCATGAAGAAGTACGCCCCGGGGTCCCCGCCCGGCACGATGAACTCCACGGTCCCGGCGCCCGTGTAGCCGCAGGCCCGCGCCGCCTGCACCGCGGCCTCGCCCATTGCCGCGCGGGTGGCGGCGTCCAGCAGCGCCGAGGGGGCCTCCTCGATCACCTTCTGGTGCCGCCGCTGGAGCGAGCACTCCCGCTCGCCCAGGTGCACCACATGGCCGTGGCCGTCGGCCAGCACCTGGATCTCGATGTGCCGCGGCCGGTCGATCCACCGCTCCACCAGCAGGGTGTCGTCGCCGAACGCGCCGCGCGCCTCCCGCCGGGCCGCCGCGATCTCCTCGGCCAGCAGTGCCTCGTCCCGCACCAGCCGCATGCCCTTGCCGCCGCCGCCCGCGGACGGCTTGAGCAGCACCGGCATGCCGATCTCGCGGGCCGCCGCGGCCAGTTCGGCGTCGGACAGGCCGCTGCCGCTGCTGCCGGGCACCACCGGCACCCCGGCGGCCCGTACCGTCTCCTTGGCCCGGATCTTGTCGCCCATCAGCTCGATGGCGTCCGCGGGCGGGCCGATGAAGACCAGCCCGGCCTCGGCGCACGCCCGGGCGAACCCGGCGTTCTCCGCGAGGAAGCCGTAGCCGGGGTGCACGGCCTGCGCGCCGACCGCGGCCGCGGCCCGTACCTGCTCGGCCGCCGACAGGTAGCTCTCCACCCGTACCGCGGTGTCGGCCTCCCGTACGTGCCGGGCCTCCGCGTCGGCGTCGGTGAAGACGGCCGCCGACCGCACTCCCAGCTCGCGCAGGGTGCGCAGGACGCGCACCGCGATCTCGCCGCGGTTGGCCACCAGCACGGTGTCGAACATGCTGCCCGGTGTCGTCATGGTCGTCACGGTCCTCACATCCGGAAGACGCCGTAGCCGGGCGCGGCCGGATCGGCGGCGGGCAGCGGGGCGTTGGCGCAGGCGGTCAGGGCCAGGCCCAGCACGGTGCGGGTCTCCAGCGGGTCGATCACCCCGTCGTCCCAGAGCCGGGCGGTGGCGTAGTACGCGTTGCCCTGTGTCTCGTACTGCTCCCTGACCGGGGCCTTGAACGCCTCCTCTTCCGCCTCGCTCCACTTCTCCCCGGCCGCGGCCAGCTGATCGCGCTTGACGGTGGCCAGCACCGAGGCGGCCTGTTCGCCGCCCATGACCGAGATCTTGGCGTTGGGCCACATCCACAGGAAGCGGGGGCTGTAGGCGCGGCCGCACATCGAGTAGTTCCCGGCGCCGTACGAGCCGCCGATCACCACCGTCAGCTTGGGTACCCGCGCGCAGGCCACCGCCGTCACCATCTTCGCCCCGTGCTTGGCGATCCCGCCCGCCTCGTACTGCCGGCCCACCATGAACCCGGAGATGTTCTGCAGGAACACCAGCGGGATGCCGCGCTGGTCGCACAGCTCGATGAAGTGCGCGCCCTTCAGGGCCGACTCGGCGAACAGGATGCCGTTGTTGGCCACGATGCCCACCGGGTGGCCCTGCACGTGGGCGAACCCGGTGACCAGCGTGGTGCCGTACTCCGCCTTGAACTCCGCGAACCGGCTGCCGTCCACCACCCGGGCGATCACCTCCCGTACGTCGTAGGGCGTACGCGAATCCACCGGTACCGCTCCGTACAGCCCGGCCGGGTCCACGGCCGGGGGCTCGGCCGGGCGCACCGGCCAGGGCGGGGCGCTCTTGACCGGGAGGGTGGCCACGATGTCCCGGACGATGCTCAGCGCATGGGCGTCGTCCTCGGCGAGGTGGTCGGTGACGCCGGAGATGCGGGAGTGCACCTCGCCGCCGCCCAGTTCCTCGGCGGTGACGACCTCGCCGGTGGCCGCCTTCACCAGCGGCGGCCCGCCGAGGAAGATCGTGCCCTGGTTGCGGACGATCACCGCCTCGTCGCTCATCGCCGGCACGTAGGCGCCGCCGGCCGTGCACGAGCCCATGACGGCGGCGATCTGCGGGATGCCGCGCGCGGACATGGTGGCCTGGTTGTAGAAAATGCGGCCGAAGTGGTCGCGGTCGGGGAAGACCTCGTCCTGCCGGGGGAGGAAGGCGCCGCCGGAATCCACCAGGTAGACGCACGGCAGCCGGTTGTCGAGCGCCACCTCCTGGGCGCGCAGGTGCTTCTTGACGGTCATCGGGTAGTAGGTGCCGCCCTTGACGGTGGCGTCGTTGGCGACCACGACCACCTCGCGCCCGGCGACCCGCCCGATGCCGGCGATCACGCCCGCCGCCGGGGCCTGGCCGTCGTACATCCCGTCGGCGGCCAGCGGGGCCAGCTCCAGGAAGGGGGAGCCCGGGTCGAGCAGCCCGTCCACCCGGTCCCTGGGCAGCAGCTTGCCCCGGGCGGTGTGCCGCGCGCGGGCCTTCTCGCCGCCGCCGAGACGTGCCGCGGCCAGCTTGTCGCGGAGTGCGGCGCCGAGCACGGCGTGCGCCTCGGTGTTGGCGCGGTACGCCTCGGACACCGGATCCACGGTGCTGGACAGGGCGGGTGCTGCCATCGTTCGGCCCCCGGTCGTGTTAGCGAGCGTTAACGTGATGTCACCACGTTAACGCTCGCTAACGGGATTGTCTAGACTCATTCCCATGAACCCGACGAAGGCTGTGGAAAACCGGCGCGAGCAGATCCTGAGAGAAGCCGCCCGGCTCTTCGCCGAGCGCGGATTCCACGGAGTCGGCGTGGACGAGATAGGGGCCGCGGTCGGCATCAGCGGCCCCGGCCTCTACCGGCACTTCGCGGGCAAGGACGCCATGCTCGCCGAGCTGCTGGTGGGCATCAGCGGCCGGCTGCTGGCCGCCGGCCGGATGCGGGTCGCCGAGACTCCCGACCCCGCGCAGGCGCTGGACGCGCTGATCCGCGGCCACATCGACTTCGCCATCGACGACCGTCCGCTGATCACCCTGCACGACCGCGAGCTGGACCGGCTGCGCGAGTCCGACCGCAAGCTGGTCCGCCAGCTCCAGCGGCAGTACGTGGAGGAATGGGTCGGCGTGGTGCGCCGGGTCTACCCGGAGGCCAGCGTGCTGGAGGCCCGTGCCGCCGTCCACGCGGTCTTCGGCCTGCTCAACTCCACCCCGCACCTGGGCGGTCAGAGCGGCCTGCCCGACCGCGCGTCCACCGCCGCCCTGCTGCACCGCCTCGCGCTCAGCGCGCTGGAGGCCCTGGAGAACCAGGCCCCGCCCCGGCGGCCCTGGACAGCTCACCCGACCGAAAGGTAACTTACTGAGCGCTTGCTTATTCAGGGTCGAGGGGAGGCGCGCCATGCGCCGTACGGTGTACAGCGAGGACCACGAGGCGTTCCGCGAGACGATACGTGCCTTCATCGAGGCCGAGGTCGTCCCCGTGCACGACGAGTGGCTGGCCGCCGGGCAGGTGCCGCGCGACTTCTACTACAAGCTCGGCGAGCTGGGCCTCTTCGGCATCGAGGTGCCCGAGGAGTACGGCGGCGCGGGCGAGCACAGCTTCAAGTTCCAGGCCGTCATCAGCGAGGAGTGCGCCCGCGCCGGGGTCAGCTTCGGCGGCAGCGGCGTCCACGTCGGCCTGTGCCTGCCGTACGTGATGGCGTACGCCACCGACGAGCAGAAGAAGCGCTGGCTGCCCGGCTTCGTGACCGGCGAGACCATGTTCGCCATCGCCATGACCGAGCCCGGCACCGGCTCGGACCTGGCCGGCATGAAGACCACCGCCAAGCTCACCGACGACGGCCGGCACTATGTGCTCAACGGCGCCAAAACCTTCATCACCGGCGGCGTCCACGCCGACCGCGTCATCGTCTGCGCCCGCACCGCACCGCCCAGCCCCGAGGACCGCCGGGCCGGCATCTCCCTGTTCGTCGTCGACACCAAGTCCGACGGCTACACCGTCGGCCGCAAGCTGGACAAGATCGGCCTGAAGACCTCCGACACCGCCGAGCTGTCCTTCGCCGACGTCATGGTGCCCGTCGAGGACCTGCTCGGCGAGGAGGGCAAGGGCTTCTCCTACCTGGGGCAGAACCTTCCGCAGGAGCGCCTGGCCATCGCCGTCGGCGCCTACGCCCAGGCCGCGGCCGCGATCCGCTTCACCCAGGAGTACGTGCGCGAGCGCACCGTCTTCGGCCAGAGTGTCGCCGCGTTCCAGAACACCAAGTTCGAGCTGGCGGCCTGCAAGGCCGAGGTGGACGCCGCCGAAGCGGTGGTCGACCGGGCCCTGGAGGCCCACGACCTGCGCGAGCTGACCGCCGCCGACGCCGCCTCCGCCAAGCTGTTCTGCACCGAGGTCGCCTCCCGTGTCATCGACCGCTGCCTCCAGCTCCACGGCGGCTACGGCTACATGAACGAGTACCCGATCGCCCGCCTGTACGCCGACAACCGCGTCAACCGCATCTACGGCGGCACCAGCGAGGTCATGAAGACGATCATCGCCAAGTCGATGGGCCTGTGAACGACCGCTCCATCACCGGCTCCGGAGACCCGTCGCTGAACGACGGCCCGGCCGCCGGTTCCGACCGCCTGCCCCCGGACGGCCGCACCGCCGCCGTCCCGGGGGCGGCGAGGGCGGCGCACGAACCGCTGGACGCCCTGCTCGCGCTCCTGGACCTGGAGCGGATCGAGCAGGACATCTTCCGCGGGCACAGCCGCGCCGCAGTGGTGCCGCGGGTCTTCGGCGGCCAGGTCGCCGCGCAGGCCCTGGTGGCCGCCGGGCGCACCGTGCCGCAGGAGCGCGGCGCGCACTCGCTGCACGCGTACTTCCTGCGTTCGGGCGATCCGGGCGCGCCCATCGTGTACCAGGTGGACCGCATCCGCGACGGTGGCTCCTTCACCACTCGCCGCGTGGTCGCCGTCCAGCACGGCCAGCCGATCTTCCACCTCTCGGCCTCCTTCCAGGCCCACGAGGAGGGCCTGGACCACCAGGAACCGATGCCGCCCGCGCCGGACCCGGAGACGCTGCCGACCTCCGAGGAACTGCTGCCGGCGCACGCGGACAAGTTCCCCGACCCCACCGTCGTGGACCGCCTCCTGGAGGCGCGCGCCGCCGTCGACCTGCGCTACGCCGGTGATCCGCCGTTCCTGACCGCAGGGGTGTCCCGCGAGCCGCGCTCCCAGGTGTGGTTCCGCACCCGCGGCAAGCTCGCCGACGACCCCCTGCTCCACGTCTGCCTGGCCACCTATGTGTCGGACATGACCCTGCTGGACTCGGTCCTGCTCGCCCACGGCCGCGGTGGCTGGGCCGTCGGCGACGTCGTGGGCGCCAGCCTGGACCACGCCATGTGGTTCCACCGGCCCTTCCGCGCCGACGAATGGCTGCTGTACGACCAGCAGAGCCCGTCCTCCTCCGGCGGCCGGGGCCTGGGCACAGCCAGGATCTACACCCAGGACGGGCGGCTGGCCGTCTCCGTCATCCAGGAGGGCCTGGTCCGCGTCCCGCGGGCGTGAGGACGTCCGACGGGAGTGCGGACCCCGCGGACGAGGACGGCCGGGCTCAGGACCGTCCGTCCAGGCCGGCCGCGGCCAGCAGGTACGCGGTCATCGGCGCGTAGTGGTGCGGCGACACGTTGTCGTCCAGGGGGACGCTCACCAGGACGGTGCTCTCGGCCTCGCCGATGAACAGGGCGGGGTCGTTGCAGTCCGCGAAGCCCACGGTGTCGATGCCCTGGCTGCCGGCGTACCCGGCCCAGCCGTGGTCGGCGACCACTACGTCGGGGAGCGGCCGGCCGTCCCGCTCCAGGGCGTCGAGGATCTTGCGCATGGGCTCGGGGGAGTGGGTGTGCATCAGGCCGCCGCCCCGGTGCAGCATGGCGACCCCCGTCATGTGACGGATCTCACCGCCGTCCGCGTACAGGTGCTCCGCGGGCTCGATGACGGTGCAGCCGGCCGCCCGCAGCGCCTCGGCCAGCACCCGGTGCACCGCGAACAGGCCGGCCGGGTGGCCGGTCGCCACCAGCACGCCGGAGGAGTTCTCCGCCGCCTTCTGCAGCACGGCGGCCATGCGGTCCAGCGCGTCGACGGTCAGCTCGGGGTCGATGGTGTCCTGGCCGCGCCGGTGGCCGGGGTCGGCGACCACCCCGCACCGCTCGACCATGACCTTCAGCACGTCCGCCGGGTCCTGCCAGCGGTCGCCGAGCTCCAGTCCGAGCCAGAAGTGCCGGTTGCCCTCGGCGAGCTCCCGGTAGTGGTCGAGGTTGTTCTCCCGGCTGGTGGCGACGTCCCCGGCGATCCGGGTACGTATCAGGTGTTCGACGAGTTCCTGGCGGGAAGGGGCGGTGGGCGCGGAGTCCATAGGCATGCGCACATTCTCCCGCCCCGCCGTACGGGCGTGCGACGGCCGAGGTTGCGGTCCTGGGACGCGGCTCGCCGTCGCGGCGCAATGGCGCGCCCGATTTGGTGGAAACGTACATCCCGGTGCGGCGGCCCCGGCCCGTAGGGTCGGCGTCCGGGACGGCGGCGTCCCCGTCCGCCGCAGGTCGGCCACGAGCCGGAAAAATGAGCAGGAAAGAGGCAGCATGAGCAGCGCACCGCGCGGTCCCGTCGACTCCTCGCGCGTCCCGCGCTACGCCGGTCCCGCCACCTTCGCCCGGTTGCCCCGGCTCGACGAGGTGGGCACCGCGGACGTCGCCGTCGTCGGTGTGCCCTTCGACTCCGGCGTCTCCTACCGGCCCGGCGCGCGCTTCGGCGGCAACGCCGTGCGGGAGGCGTCGCGCCTGCTGCGCCCCTACAACCCGGCGCAGGACGCGTCGCCCTTCGCGCTCGCCCAGGTGGCGGACGCCGGGGACATCGCGGTCAACCCGTTCGACATCAACGAGGCCGTCGAGACCGTCGAAGGCGCGGCCGGCGACCTGCTGGACACCGGTGCCCGCCTGATGACGCTCGGCGGCGACCACACCATCGCACTGCCCCTGCTGCGCGCGGTCGCCCGGCGGCACGGCCCGGTGGCCCTGCTGCACTTCGACGCGCACCTGGACACCTGGGACACCTACTTCGGCGCGGCCTACACCCACGGCACGCCCTTCCGCCGGGCCGTCGAGGAGGGGTTGCTCGACACCTCCGCCCTCTCCCATGTGGGCACCCGCGGCCCGCTGTACGGCCGGAAGGACCTCGACGACGACGCGAAGATGGGCTTCGGCATCGTGACCTCGGCCGACGTCATGCGGCGTGGCGTGGACGAGGTGGTCCGGCAACTGCGGGAGCGGATCGGCGACCGGCCGCTGTACGTGTCGGTCGACATCGACGTCCTGGACCCGGCGCACGCCCCCGGCACGGGCACTCCGGAGGCGGGCGGGCTCACCTCCCGCGAACTGCTGGAGATCCTGCGCGGACTTGCCGCCTGCCGTCTCGTCTCGGCCGACGTGGTGGAGGTCGCCCCGCCCTACGACCACGCCGAGATCACCTCGGTGGCCGCCTCCCACACCGCCTACGAGCTCACGACGATCATGAGCCGGCAGATCGCGGCCGGCCGCTCGGGCGGTGCCGCCGGGCGCTGAGCCCCCGACCCTGCCGGAGATTCACCCGAAGGGACTACGACCGAAGTCGCACTCATGTACGACTTCGGTCGTTGTTCTGTTGCGAGAGGATGAAACGCGCAGCACAGCGCGTTGGACTTGGCCGTGCGGGAGACGTGCGGGACACGTGCAGGGCGGCGCGAGGGAGGACCGCGTGAGAGAGCCGAAGCCGGTGACGGCGGTGGATGACGGCGGGCGGGAGCAGGGATGGCTCCGCCGCCTGGTCGGGTACTCCTGGCGCTACAAGCGCAGTGTCCTGCTCGCCTTCGGCGCGTCACTGGCCGGCATGGCGGTCACCGCCCTCGTCCCGCTGGTTCCCAAGCTGATCATCGACGACGTGATCGTCCGGCACGACAAGCCGCTGGCCCCCTGGGCCGCGGCGCTGGTCGTCGCCGCAGTGGTGGTCTACGCACTTACCTACATGCGCCGTTTCTACGGCGGCCGGCTCGCCCTCGACGTCCAGCACGACCTGCGCAACGAGATGTTCGGCACGATCATGCGGCTCGACGGTCGCCGCCAGGACGAGCTGAACACCGGGCAGGTCGTCGGCCGCGCCACCAGCGACCTTCAGCTGATTCAAGGTTTGTTGTTCATGATGCCCGTCATGATCGGCAACCTGCTGCTCTTCCTGCTGTCCCTGGTGGTCATGCTGGTCCTCTCCCCGCTGCTCACCCTGATCGCGCTGGCCGTCGCCCCGGCCCTGTGGTTCATCGCGGACCGCTCCCGCAAGCGGCTGTTCCCCGCCACCTGGTACGCCCAGGGTCAGGCCGCCGCCGTCGCCGGGATCGTGGACGGCTCGGTGACCGGCGTGCGCGTGGTCAAGGGCTTCGGCCAGGAACAGCAGGAGATGGACAAGCTGCGCACTGTCAGCCGCCGGCTGTTCGCCGGCCGGTTGCGCACCGTGCGGCTGTCCGCCCGCTACACCCCGGCGCTCCAGGCGGTCCCCTCCTTCGGCCAGATCGGCATGCTGGCGCTGGGCGGCTGGATGGCCGCCCGGGGCCAGATCACGCTGGGCACCTTCGTCGCGTTCTCCACGTACCTCGCCCAGCTCACCGGCCCGGTCCGGATGCTCACCATGATGCTCACCGTCGGCCAGCAGGCCCGGGCGGGCGTCGAGCGGGTCCTGGAGCTGATCGACACGCGGCCCACCCTGGAGGAGGGCCCCGACACCCTGCCCGCCGACGCCCCCGCCACCGTCGAGTTCGACGACGTCACCTTCGGCTACCAGCCCGAGCGCCCGGTCCTGGACGGCTTCGACCTGCGGGTCGCCCCCGGCGAGACCGTCGCCCTGGTCGGCGCCTCCGGCTCCGGGAAGTCCACCGTCTCCCTGCTGCTGCCGCGGCTGTACGACGTCACCGGCGGCTCGGTGCGGATCGGCGGCACGGACGTACGGGACCTGACCTTCGATTCGCTGCGCGCCGCGATCGGCATGGTCCCCGAGGACAGCTTCCTGTTCTCCGACACCGTGCGGGCCAACATCGCGTTCGGACGGCCGGACGCCACCGAGGAGGAGATCCTCGCCGCCACCCGCACGGCCCAGGCGCACGACTTCATCATGGCGCTGCCCGACGGCTACGACACGGTCGTCGGCGAGCAGGGCCTGACCCTCTCCGGCGGCCAGCGGCAGCGGGTCGCCCTGGCCCGGGCGGTCCTCACCGACCCCCGGCTGCTACTGCTCGACGACGCCACCTCCGCGGTCGACGCCCGGGTCGAGGCGGAGATCTTCGACGCCCTGCGCGAGGTGATGCGCGGCCGCACCACCCTGCTGATCGCCCACCGCCGCTCCACCCTGGAGCTCGCGGACCGGATCGCCGTCCTGGACGCCGGCCGGCTGTCGGACATCGGCACCGACGAGGAGTTGCAGGAGCGCAGTCCGCTGTACCGGGCGCTGCTCACCGACCCGGACGCGCTCGGCGCGGACGTGGTGGAACTCGATCCGGCGGGCGCGGTGGCCGCCTCGTCCGGCGGGCCGGGCGCGGGCAGCGTCGCCGCGGAGGCCGAGGAACTGCTCGCCCGCGAGGACGGCGCCGCCGCGGCGACCGCCGACGACCGGGCGCGGGCGGCCGGCATCACCCCGGAGCTGTGGCCGGCGGACCGGCGACCGGCCGGGAGTGACGCGGAGGACCAGGCCGGCGTGCGGGGCGCGCCCACCAGTGCCCCCGCGATCGGTCCGGGCCGCGGTGCCATGGCCGGGGCGCTGGCCGGCATGCCCGCCACCCCGGAGCTGCTGGCCAAGGTGGCAGCGCTGCCACCCGCCACCGACGCCCCGGACGTGGACGAGGAAGAGGCCACCGCCGCCGACCCGGGATTCGGCCTGCGCGCGATGCTGCGCGGCTTCCGCACCCCCTTGCTGATCAGCCTGGGCCTGGTCGCCGTCGACGCCTTCGCCGGGCTGCTGCTGCCGGTGCTGATCCGGCACGGCATCGACGCGGGGGTGCGCCAGCAGGCGCTGGGCGCGGTCTGGGCGGCCTCCCTGCTGGGCCTGGTCCTGGTCCTGGTCCAGTGGGCCGTGGAATGGGGCTCCACCCTGCTCACCGGCCGCACCGGCGAACGCGTCCTCTACACCCTGCGCGTGAAGATCTTCGCCCACCTGCACCGCCTGGGCCTGGACTTCTACGAGCGCGAACTCACCGGCCGCATCATGACGCGGATGACCACGGACGTGGACGCGTTGTCCACGTTCCTGCAGACCGGCCTGGTCACCGCGCTGGTCAGTCTGCTCACTTTCGTCGGCATCCTGGTGGCACTGCTGGCCATCGACGTCCAGCTCGCCCTGATGGTGTTCGCCACCCTCCCCGTCCTGGTCGCCGCCACCTGGATCTTCCGCCGCACCTCGGTGAAGGCGTACACGCTGGCCCGCGAACGGGTCGCGGTCGTCAACGCCGACCTCCAGGAGCACGTCGCGGGCCTGCGCATCGTGCAGGCATTCCGTGGCGAGCGGCGCGGCGCCGAGCGCTTCCGGCAGCGCAGCCTGGACTACCTGAAGGCGCGGGTGCGCGGGCAGTTCCTGATCTCGGTCTACTTCCCGTTCGTGCAGTTGCTGTCCAGCGTCGCCGCGGCCCTGGTGCTGATCGTCGGCGCCCAGCGGGTCAAGGACGGCACCCTGACGGCGGGCGCCCTGGTGGCGTACCTGCTCTACATCGACCTGTTCTTCTCGCCCGTCCAGCAGCTCTCCCAGGTCTTCGACGGCTACCAGCAGGCGTCGGTCTCGCTGGGCCGGATCCGGGAGCTGCTGCGCGAGCCCACCACCACCCCTGCGCCCGAACGGCCGCGTCCCGTCGGTGACCTGCGCGGCGAGATCACGCTCGAGGACGTGCACTTCCGCTACGGCGGCGCCGACGCGGAGGGCGCCGAGGCCCTGGCCGGCGTCGACCTGCGGATACCCGCGGGGCAGACCGTCGCCTTCGTGGGCGAGACCGGCGCCGGAAAGTCCACGCTGGTCAAGATGGTCGCCCGGTTCTACGACCCGACCGGGGGCGCCGTGCGGGTGGACGGCGCCGACATCCGCGAGCTCGACCTGACGGCCTACCGCCAGCGGCTCGGTGTCGTCCCGCAGGAGCCGTACCTGTTCGCGGGCACCATACGTGACGCGATCGCCTACGGCCGGATGGACGCCACCGACGCCGAGGTGGAGGCGGCGGCCCGGGCGGTCGGCGCCCACTCGATGATCGCCACCCTGGACGGCGGCTACCTGCACCAGGTCGCCGAGCGGGGCCGGAACCTGTCGGCCGGACAGCGGCAGTTGATCGCCCTGGCCCGTGCCCAGCTGGTCGATCCGGCGATCCTGCTGCTGGACGAGGCCACCGCGGCCTTGGACCTGGCCACCGAGGCCCTGGTCAACCAGGCCGCGGACCGGCTCGCGGTGCGCCGCACCACCCTGGTCGTCGCGCACCGGCTGACCACCGCCGCCCGGGCCGACCGGGTGGTGCTGCTCGACCACGGCCGGGTGATCGAGGACGGCACCCACGAGCAGCTGCTGGCCCGCGACGGGCGGTACGCCGAGCTGTGGCGCACCTTCATCGGCGAGGTGCGGGCGGCAGCGGCCTGACCACACGGTCCGCCCGGACCGTACGGCCTTTCCGGACGTTCGCCCCGCAGCACGACCGGTGGCGGGCCGCGGGGCGAGCGGGGTCAGTACCCCAGGCCGTAGCCGATCGGGTAGAGCGGCGTGGCAGGATCGTCGGCGCGCGGCACCGCGACCGGGAGCCGGCCGGTCGGCCGGGCCCGGCCGGCGATGGCCCGGGCCACGGCGCGCATCGACACGTCGGTCCAGCCGTAGGCGGCCAGCGACGCGGCGGTGGGCGGCAGGAAGGCGATGTCGTAGGGGTTGCGGATCGCCACCTGGATCACCGGCACGCCGGTCGCGACCAGGGCCCGTACCAGGGCGATCTGCTCGGTGGTGGCAGCGGTGACGTTGTAGGTGCCCACGACCACCGCGTCCATGCCGCCGGCGGCGGCGACCGCCTGCGCGATCAGGGCCGGGCTCGGCGCGGTGCCGGTGGACAGGGCCCGCGCGGGATGGCCCAGTTCGGTCAGCGCCGCCGCCAGGACGGCGGTCGGTGGGCCGCCGGTGCCGGAGGGGGCGGCCGGGTCGGCGCCCACGACCAGTACTTGGCGGTGCGAGCGGCGGGGGAAGGGCAGTGATCGTGCGTCGTTGGCCAGCAGGGTGATGCCGTGGTCGGTGATCCGGTCGGCGGCGGCCAGGTGGGAGGGCGTCCCGACCACCCGGTCCACGCCCTCATGAGTGACGAAGGGCCGGCGGAACAGGCCCTTGCGCAGCTTCAGCGCCAGGATGCGGGTCAGCGAGACGTCGATGCGTTCCTCGGTCAGCTCGCCGGACGCCACCGCGTCCAGCACGCCCCGGAAGGCCACGTCCAGCAGCGGCGGGTTGAGCAACTGGTCCGCGCCCGCCTTCAGCGCCAGCACCGGCACCCGGTCGTCGCCGTACTTCTCCCGTACGCCGGCCATGTCGAGGGAGTCGGTGACCACCACTCCGTCGTAGCCGAGGCGTTCGCGCAGGACACCGGTGAGGATCGGGTGGGAGAGCGTCGCCGGGTCGCCGGAGCCGTCGAGTGCGGGCACCAGGATGTGCGCGGTCATGATCGAGTCGATGCCGGCGGCGACGGCCGCCTGGAACGGCGGCGCGTCGATGCTCTGCCACTGCTCCAGGGTGTGGGTGATGACCGGCAGCGCGTAGTGGCTGTCGGTGCCCGTGTCGCCGTGGCCGGGGAAGTGCTTGGCGGTGGCCGCGATTCCGGCGCTCTGGTAACCCCTGACCTGGGCGGCGGCCAGCGCGGCCACCGCCGCCGGGTCGGCGCCGAAGGACCGTACGCCGATCACCGGGTTGGCCGGGTTGATGTTGACGTCCGAGACAGGGGAGTAGTTCTGGTTGATGCCCATGGCGGCCAGTTCGGTGCCGATGATGCGGGCCGCGGTGCGGGCGTCGGCGGTGCTGCCGTCCGCACCGAGTGCCATGCCGCCCGCGAACAGCGTGGCCGGCGCCCCGACGCGTGCGACCGCACCCTGCTCCTGGTCGGTGGAGATCAGCAAGGGGATCGGGGTGCCGTGGGTGAGACCCGCCCGCTGGATGCCGTTGGACAGGTCGGCGATCTGGTGCGGGTTCTGGGTGTTGTGCGCCCAGCCGAAATAGATGATGCCGCCGAGGTGATAACGGGCGATCAGCTCGTCCGCGTTGGACACGCCCATCTGACTCTGGTTGGCGGCGACGTCGTCGGGGGCGGGGTCGGTCGCCGAACTCCCGTACACCCGCATCACGAACAACTGCCCCACCTTCTCCTCGATGCTCATCCGCCCGATGAGCGCGCGGATCCGGCGCCGGTCGGCGGCGCCGAGCGCATCCGCACGGGCGGCGGCCGAGGGGATTCCGGTGGCGAGCGCGGCCGAGATGGCAGCGGCGGTGGCGAGGACGGTACGGCGCGAAGGCCGGTCATGCATGACGAACTCCTTCCGGAACGGAGGAGAGTGCACGCTGAAGGAAACTTCCAGACCTCTCCAGATAACCGGGAACTTTCCGCCGGTGAATGCCTGGCGCGCTCCTTCGTCCGTCCTGCCTGCTCTGGCTGCCTCGCCTGCTGACCCCCGGTCAGGCGAACACCGGCCGCGCCGGTACGCGTTCCTTCGCCACCTCGAACACCACCGTGACCCGATACGGCGCGAAGCACTCCGCCGGTCCCTCCTCCCGGCCGACCCGCAACTCCATCCGGTCGCCCGTCATCACCAGGGACGCCGACGTGGCCCGGCCGCACCCGGTCGTCCGCGTCCACCCGACCAGGACCTTCCGTGAGAAGTCGGTCGCCGCGCCCGAAGCGGTGATCTCCCCGGCCGCCACCTGATCACCACCCGCGGCCTTTTCCGCGAACAGCCGCAGGCCGTCCCGGTCCCGCAGCACCTCGTGCAGACCGTCCGGTCCCCGCAACGCAGTGGAGAAGTACGCCACACGGGCCCCGGCGGAGTCACCAGAAGACGCCGTGGCCGTTGGCGTGGCCGACGGCGTGGTCGGCCCCGGCCCTCCGGACGGCGCCGACGACGGCACACCGTCTCCCGGACCGGCGGGCGGCCCTCCCGTCACGGTCGTACCGCCTCCACAGCCCACCGTCAGCCCGACCAGACACGCGGCGGCCACCAGTGCACTCGCGACACGGCTCACCTTCGCCATACCGGTGTGACGGGATCGACTGGACACCGGTTCCGTACCGCTGGCCGCGAGTCCACCCGTACCCGCACCCACTCCCGGCCGGCCTGCCCGGGAGCGAGCCGCTGTCGTCATCGGCCTCAGTGCCCGCATGCCCCGATCATCGGTGCCGCGGCACCGTTCAGGCGGCAGCCGACCAGTGCGCCCGCAACGTGTCGACCGCCGCGGTGATCGACGGCCTGCGCGCGGCGCCCGTCCGCCACAGCGCGTAGAGCCGGCGGACCGGCGCCGGATCCAGCGGACGCACCACCACCCCGTCGGGGATGGCGCCCCGTCCGAGCCTGGGCACCAGGGCGATTCCGAGCCCGGCCGCCACCAGCGCCACCTGCGTGCCGTACTCGCCGACCTGGTACGCCAGATCCGGCTCGGTCCCCGCCTCCCGCAACGTGCGCACCAGCCAGTCGTGACACACCGAACCGGCCGGCTGGCAGATCCAGCGCTCGCGGGCCAGGTCGGCCCGCACCAACGCCTCCCGGTCGGCCAGCGGGTGACCGGCCGGCAGCAGCACGTCGCAGTGGTCGTCCCCGATCACCGCCCGCTCCAGGCCGTCCGGCGCGGGCAGCGGGGCGATGTCCCAGTCGTGCGCCACGGCCAGGTCCACCACGCCGCGCGCCACCAGGTCCACCGACAGATGCGCGTCCACCTCGACCAGTCGCAGGTCGAGCAGCGGGTGGGCGGCGGTCAGTTCGGCCAGTACCGGAGGCAGCAACCCACAGGCCGCCGTGGGGAAGGCCGCCACCGTCAACTGTCCGGTCGGCCGGCCCCGCTGCTCCTCCAGCGCGACCTCGGCCGCCTCCACCAGCGACATCACCTGCCGGGCCGTGGACACCAGCAACTGCGCCGCGTCGGTGAGCACCACCCCGCGCCCCTGCCGCTCCAGCAGCACGGTTCTGGTCTCCCGCTCCAGCTTGGATATCTGCTGCGACACCGCGGACGGCGTGTACCCGAGCGCCGTCGCAGCCGCCGCCACCGAACCGTGGACGTGCACCGCGTGCAACGCCCTCAGCCGGGCCAGATCCAGCATGCCGTGATCCCTCCCTCCGTCCCGCCCTTCCCGCCCGCCCGGCTCGTCCCGCCGGCTCTGCCGGTTCCGGGCGGCGGCGCGGCCGGCCACCGCAGCCCGCTCAGGCCGACTCCAGCAGCAACCGGCTCAGATGCACCCGCCCCGGCCCCAGCAGTTCCGGCAGATCCGGGACCTGCGGATACCACCGCTTCTCGTACTCCCAGCACAGCCAGCCGTCCCAGTCGGCCCGGCTGAGCACCTCGACCGTCTCCGCCAGGGGCAGCACCCCCGCCCCCAACGGCAACGGCGTGGCGTCCGTCGCCGAGGCGATGTCCTTGACCTGCACATAACCCAGGTAGGGCGCGAGCACCGGATGGGTGACCGACGGCTGCTCCCCGGCCAGCCAGGTGTGCATCACGTCCCACAACGCGCCCACGGACTTGTGGCCCACCAGGCCCAGCACCCGCGCCACGTCGGCACCCGACCGGTGCGAGTCATGGGTCTCCAGCAGCACCCGTACCCCGAGGTCCTCGGCCAGGGGCGCCACGGCGGCCAGCCGCCGCGCCGCCATGGCGTCGGCCTGAGCGGTGGGCGAGTCCCCGCCGCCGGGGAACACCCGCACATGGGCCGCTCCCAGGTCCGCGGCCAGCCGCAGGGCGGCGCCGATCTCCTCCAGCACCGGGCTGTCGTCACCGGCGGCGGCCACCTTGGCGTAGGAGGCCACCGTCAGGATCTCGATGCCGGCCCGGCCGAACAGGTCCACCACCTCGCGCCGCTCGTCCGCGGTGAGCCCGGGGTGGACGGGCTCCTCGCTGCTCGCGCGCAGTTCGACCCCGTGGTAGCCGTGCTCGGTGGCGAGCCGCACGACCTGGTCGACGGGCAGTGCGGGGACCCCGAGGGTGGAGAAGGCGAGTCTCATTGGCCGGACACTAGGCACCGGGTCCGGCCCGGTCAACCGGGATCAGCCCCGGACGATGCCCTTCGCCCGGGCTGCCGCCAGCCATTCGGGGAACTCCGCCGTCAACTCGTCGTACAGGTCCCCGTCGGATATGGAGCGCGGGTCCGTGCCCGCCGCGAAGAACCCGGCGTTGTCGACCACCCGTTTGGCCGGTACCGGGAGTTCGTCCAGTCGGCGCAGGAAGCGGAACTCGTCGTCACCGAATCCGACGAACTGCCAGAACAACGGCAGCTCCGCCGCCCGGCACAGCACGTCGACCGCCGCCCTCCTGCTGCTCGGCCCGCCGTCGGTCTGGAACACCACGAAGGCAGGTGCGGTGGCCCCGGACCGCTCGTAGTGTCCGATCACCGCCTCCATCGCGGCGGCGTAGTCGGTGCGGCCCATGTGACCGTACGCCTCGTTGAGCTTGGTGATCCGTCCCTCGTAGTCGGTGAGCGACACCTCGGCGACTCCGTCCACCTCGGTGGAGAAGAAGACCACCGGCACAATGCCGTCGTCGTCGAAGTGCGCGGCCAGCCCCAGGACCTGCTCGGCCAGGTGCTGCACGGTGCCGTCCCGGTAGAACGGCCGCATGCTCCCCGACCGGTCCAGCACCAGGTAGACGGCGGCCCGCTCGCCGGACAGCCGGTGCTTGTCCAGGCTCACCGCGGCCTGCTTGTACAGGCTCACCAGACCCGGCGCGGTCCGGGCCACCTTCTCCATCGAAACGGCCATCGTCTCCCCCTTGCCTTGCCGTGCTCTGCCCCGCGGCGCCCACGCGTCGGCCCTCATGCCCGGGCCCTCACGCTCCGGCCCCGCGCCACGGCACCGAGCGGCCCTGTCACCGACGCGACAGTCACCGGACGCCCCTGCCCCCGAGCGGCCCTGCCGGGCGCGGCGGTCAGCGCCCGTCCGGTGCCGTCGCCAGCACCAGCTTCCAGTCCTGTCCGACGAGGTCGTGGCCGAAGCTGTGGTGCGGCCGCTCGGCGACGAGTTCGAACCCCGCGCGCTGGTAGATCCTGCGGGCGTCGGCCAGTATGTCATTCGTCCACAGGACGATTTCGGCGTACCCGGCCGAGCGCGCGAAGGCGATGCATTCGTCCACCAGCCGGCCCCCGATCCCATGGCCCCGGGCCGACGGGTCCACCAGCAGCAGCCGCAGCCGCGCGGTGTCTGGTGCCTCGTCCCGCACGCAGAACACGCACCCGGCGCGCTCGCCGTCGAGTTCGGCTATCCACGCGGCCTCGCGTTCCGGGTCCCGGGTGGCCGCGAAGTCCGCGACGATCCGGGCGACCAGCGCCTCGTACTCCTCGTTCCAGCCGAACTCGGCCGCGTACACCGCCGCGTTGCGCTCGATGACCCAGCCCAGGTCGCCGGGGCGGGTGCCGCGCACCACCACCCGGGGGCGGCTGCGGGGGCGCTCGCCGTCACGCAGTATGTCCCGCACGGTCCGCATCGCCTCGGTCAGCCGCGGCCGGTCCTCGGCCGCTATCTTTCCCACGAGGGTGCCCACCGCCTCCTGCGACCGCTCCTCCAGCAGCGCCGCCGCCCGCCTGCCCTGCGGGGTCAGCTCTATCCGCTGCCGCCGGGCGTCCTTGTCCGAGGGACCGCGCGTGACGAGCTGCTGCTCCTCGAACTTGCCGAGCATCCGGCTCAGATGACCCGCGTCCAGCGACAGCTCGACCCGCAGGTCGGCGGCGTCGGTGTGCGGGGCATGCGCCAGCTCGTACAGCACGCGCGCCTCGGTGAGGGTGAACGGTGTGTGCAGGTGGCGGCTGTAGTCCAGCGCGCCGATGAGGTTGGTGTAGAAGCGGTTGAACTCTCGGATCTCCTCGACGGCCATGGCCCCTCCCGCGTGCGTTTCTTTGACTGAGTCAAAGGTAGACCCATGGCGGAACTCGGCGCGCGGGCTTTTCACCGCCCTGTGGAAAACTTCAGGAACCGCTGGTCACGGGCGGTGCGGTGGATGCGCGGACGATGAGTTCGGTGGTGATTGTGGCCACCCCGCCCGGCGGAGGGGACTGCCGTCCCATCGCCAGCCGGCCCGCCCGTGTCCCGGCCTCGGCCAGTGGGATCCGCACGGTGGTGAGGGCAGGGCAGGCGTCCGCGCTGAACGGCAGGTCGTCGAAGCCGGCCACCGACACATCATCCGGAATGCTCAGCCCGCGGTCGCGCAGCGCCGCGCAAACGCCCAGCGCCACCGAGTCGTTGGCGGCCACGATCGCGGTCAGTCGCGGCTCCCTGCGCAACAGCTCCAGTGCGGCGTCGTACCCCGAGGGCCGGTCGTAACTGCCGTGCACCGTCAGACGCAGCGCGCCCGCCCCCTCGGGGGTGTCCGGGCCGAGCCCGCGGGCGGCCAGGGCTTCGCGGTGGCCCTCCAGGCGGTGCCGGGTGGTGCTGCGCTCGACCGGGCCGGCGACGTAACCGATCCTGCGGTGGCCCAGGGATAGCAGATGCTCGGTCAGCCGCCGGGCCCCGCCGCGGTTGTCGAAGGTGACCGTCGTCACCGGCGGGCCGTCGTCCGGCCCGGTGAGGGGCGGCCGGCCGCACAGGACGATGCGGGTGCCCGAGGCGGCGAGCCGGACCAGCCGTGCCCTGACCGCCGCCGTGTGCTCCTCGCTCTCCACGGCGCCGCCGGTGAGCACCACGCCCGCGGCCCGCTGGCGTTCGAGCAGCGTGAGATACGTCAGCTCCGCCTCGGGGGAGCCGCCGGTGTTGCAGACGACGGCCAGCTTGCCGCCGCCGCCCCGCTGCGCGGCCCCCGCCCCTATCTCGGTCTGCAGCGCGCTCGCCAGGATGCCGAAGAACGGGTCGGCCACGTCGTTGACCAGCACGCCCACCAGGTCCGAGGTCGCCGCGGCAAGGGCGCGCGCCTGGCCGTTGACGACGTAGTCCAGTTCCTCCACGGCGCGCTGCACGCGTTCCCGGGTGCTCCCGGACACGGGGTAGTTGCCGTTCAGGACCCGGGAGACGGTCGCCGAGGACACCCCGGCGCGCGCTGCGACATCGGCCAGAGTCACTGCCATCTCGGTGGGGTCCTCCTCGTGGGGGTCGCAAGCGCCGCGCCGGTACGCGCACCCGTGCGATCTGCGCCGGCCGCGGCTCATGCTCTCATTTCGCGGCGCCCGGCGGGAGCGGGCCCGGCTCGTCCGCTCTGTCGGCTGCTTGCGGCACAGCGCAGTAAGCGCTTACTCCCACGATCATTGGCCCCCTTGCTCAACCTGCTCCCGCCCGGCTAGCGTGAGGTGGGAGAAAGCGCTTGCTATCAGCGTACGAGCACGTCACCGCAGTCCGCCCATCGGCGGCCGCGGTCGTCGTGGCATAGCCGAGGAGGGGACATGACCCGCAAGGCCGTGCGGATCGCCATGAACGGCGTCACCGGACGCATGGGTTACCGGCAGCACCTGGTCCGGTCCGTGCTCAGCCTGCGCGAGCAGGGCGGACTCGATCTCGGCGACGGCACCCGGCTGTGGCCCGAGCCGGTGCTGGTGGGCAGGCGGGAGGCCGCGCTGCGGGACATCGCCGAGCGGCACGGGATCGAGCACTGGACCACCGACCTGGACTCGGTACTGGAAGACCCGTCAGTGGAGATCTATTTCGACGCCCAGGTGACGGCTGCCCGCGAGGAAGCGGTGGCGAAGGCGATCGCGGCGGGCAAGCACATCTACTGCGAGAAGCCCACCGCCACGACCCTGTCCGGCGCCCTGGAACTGGCCCGGCTGGCCACCGCGGCCGGCGTGAAGCACGGGGTGGTGCAGGACAAGCTCTTCCTGCCGGGTCTGCGCAAGCTCAGGCGCCTGGTCGACGGCGGATTCTTCGGCCGGATCCTCTCCATCCGCGGCGAGTTCGGCTACTGGGTCTTCGAGGGCGACTGGCAGCCCGCCCAGCGTCCGTCGTGGAACTACCGCGCCGAGGACGGCGGCGGCATCGTGCTCGACATGTTCCCGCACTGGGAGTACGTGCTGCACGAGCTCTTCGGGCCGATCCGTACCGTCCAGGCGGTCACAGCCACCCATGTCCCGCAGCGCTGGGACGAGCAGAGCAAGCCGTACGACGCCACCGCCGACGACGCCGCGTACGGCATCTTCCAGTTGGAGGGCGGGGCGGTGGCCCAGATCAACTCCTCGTGGGCGGTGCGCGTCCACCGCGACGAACTGGTGGAGTTCCAGGTGGACGGCACCCACGGCTCGGCAGTCGCCGGCCTGCGCAACTGCCGCGCGCAGCACCGCTCGGCCACCCCGCGGCCGGTGTGGAATCCCGACCTGCCCGCTACGGAGACCTTCCGTGCCCAGTGGCAGGAGGTGCCGGACAACACCGAGTTCGACAACGGCTTCAAGGCGCAGTGGGAGCTGTTCCTGCGTCATGTGGTGCTGGACGAACCCTGGCAGTGGGACCTGCTGGCCGGCGCGCGCGGGTTGCAACTGGCCGAACTCGGCCTGAGGTCCGCGGCCGAGGGCCGCCGCTTCGACGTGCCGGAGCTGTCGCTGTGACCATCGTGCTGCCCACCGGGACCGGCCGGTCGGTCACCTATGTGCCGCGTTCGGAACCCGTCACCCATGCGACGCAATTGCCGTTGCGCAGTCGCGTCGTGTACTCCGCCGCGCACGTCGTCGCCGATCCGCTCGCCGCCGCCGCGGACGCGCCGGCGGCCGTCGACTGGGACGCCACCCTCGCCTTCCGCCGCCACCTGTGGGCGCACGGACTCGCGGTGGCCGAGGCCATGGACACGGCGCAGCGCGGCATGGGGCTGGACTGGCCCGCCGCCGCCGAACTGATCCGCAGGTCGTCGGCCGAGGCGGCCGCGGTGGGCGGGCGTATCGCCTCCGGGGTGGGCACCGACCAGCTCGCCCCGGCGAGCACCATGGCCGAGGTCACGGCCGCCTACGAGGAGCAGTTGGCGGTGGTCGAGGCGGCCGGGTCCCAGGTGATCCTGATGGCGTCGCGCGCCCTGGCCGCCGTCGCCAAAGGGCCGGACGACTACCTGGAGGTGTACGGGCGGCTGCTGCGCCAGTCGTCCGATCCGGTGATCCTGCACTGGCTCGGCCCGATGTTCGACCCGGCGCTGGAGGGCTACTGGGGCAGTGCCGACCTCGACGCCGCCACCGAGACCTTCCTCGACGTGATCGCCGCGCACCCGGACAAGGTCGACGGGGTCAAGATCTCCCTGCTCGACGCGGACCGCGAGGTGGCGCTGCGCCGCCGCCTGCCGGCCGGCGTCCGCTGCTACACCGGCGACGACTTCCACTACCCGCAGCTCATCGAGGGCGACCGGCACGGTTTCAGCCACGCCCTGCTCGGCATCTTCGACCCGCTGGCCCCCGTGGCCGGCGCGGCCGTCAGCAGACTCGACACCGGGGACGCGGCCGGATTCCGCGGGCTGCTCGATCCCACCGTGGAACTCTCCCGCCACCTGTTCGGCGCACCGACCCGCTTCTACAAGACCGGTGTCGTCCTGCTCGCCTGGCTGGCCGGGCACCAGTCGCACTTCACCATGGTGGGCGGTCTGCAGTCCGCGCGCTCCCTGCCGCATCTGGCGCGGGCGTACGAACTTGCCGACCGCGCCGGCCTGTTCCCCGACCCGCACCTGGCGGAGCACCGGATGCGCGCTCTGCTGAACCTGCACGGGGTGGACGCATGACACCGGACCTGGCCCGCCTGAGCATCAATCAGGAGACGCTGAAGCAGTGGTCGCTGCCGGAACTGGCCGCGGGCTGCGTGGCTGCCGGTATCGGATCGGTCGGCCTGTGGCGCGCCCCCGTGCAGGAGTACGGCGTCGAGCGCACCGCGGCTCTGATGCGCGCTTACGGGCTGAGCGTCACCTCCCTGTGCCGCGGCGGCTTCTTCACCGCGGCCGACACCGGCTCGCGCGCCGCCGCCCTGGACGACAACCGGGCGGCGATCGACGAGGCCGCGGCACTGGGCACCGACACCCTGGTGCTGGTCAGCGGCGGCCTGCCGGACGGCGACCGGGACATCGCCGCCGCCCGCGAGCGGGTGGCGGAGGCCATCGCCGACCTCGCCCCCTACGCCGCGGAGCGCGGGGTGCGGCTGGCAGTCGAGCCGCTGCACCCGATGTACGCGGCCGACCGCTGCGTGATCTCCACCCTCGGCCAGGCCCTCGACATCGCCGAGCGCTTCCCCGCGGCGCAGGTCGGCGTCGTGGTGGACACGTACCACCTGTGGTGGGACGACCGGACGCCGGAGGGGATCGCACGGGCCGGCGCCGGCGGCCGGATCGCCTGCTTCCAGGTGGCCGACTGGGTGACGCCGCTGCCCGCAGGAGTGCTGCTCGGGCGCGGCCAACTCGGCGATGGATGCGTCGACTTGCGCGGGCTGCGGGAGCTCGTCGACGCCGCGGGCTACCGGGGAGCCGTCGAAGTGGAGATCTTCAACCCGGCGTTGTGGGCCCGGGACGGCGCCGAAGTGCTCGCGGAAACCTCCGACCGCTACGCGCGCCACGTGGCCTGAAAAAATCTTGGGAGATTTGGCGTCCGTAGTACAACCCTTCCTCTGCGTGGCCGGTCGTACATGGCATCACGGCTCCCAGGAGGGGTTCAGGGAGCCGGGCAGGAAAAACGCCCGAGGGGGGCTTCGGGGGTTGGAGGGGGAGTACGAGAGGGGTCCGGCGGTCGCCGGGCCCCCTTCGTCTTTCCGGCCGGGCCGGCGGAGCGGCCGAGTTTTCCACAGGCCGTGCCCGGCGTCCCCACGGGCTGTCCGTGTCTGACGGTACCTTCGGAACGGATCACTGCCGGAGCCGGAGGGAGGCCGGGGCATGGGGGAGACACCGCACCTTTCCGTGCTGGAAGGCGTCCTGGAACGGATCACGTACGCCAACGAGGACAACGGCTACACGGTCGCGCGGGTGGACACCGGCCGCGGCTCCGGGGACCTGCTGACGGTGGTCGGCGCGCTGCTCGGCGCGCAGCCGGGCGAATCCCTGCGGATGCACGGCCGCTGGGGCTCGCACCCGCAGTACGGCAAGCAGTTCATGGTCGAGAACTACACGACGGTCCTGCCGGCCACGATCCAGGGCATCCGCCGCTATCTGGGGTCGGGGCTGATCAAGGGCATCGGGCCGCGGATCGCCGAGCGCATCGTCGACCATTTCGGCACCGGCACGCTGGAGATCATCGAGAGCGAGCCGACCCGCCTGATCGAGGTGCCCGGTCTCGGTCCCAAACGCACGAAGCTGATCGCCGCCGCCTGGGAGGAGCAGAAGGCGATCAAGGAGGTGATGCTGTTCCTGCAGGGCGTGGGCGTGTCCACGTCCATCGCGGTCCGGATCTACAAGACCTACGGTGACGCGTCGATCTCCGTGGTGAAGAACCAGCCCTACCGGCTGGCCGCCGAGGTCTGGGGCATCGGCTTCCTGACCGCCGACCGGCTCGCCCAGGCCGTCGGCATACCCCACGACAGCCCGGAGCGGGTCAAGGCCGGTCTGCAGTACGCCCTGTCGCAGGCCACCGACAACGGCAACTGCTACCTGCCGCAGGAGCGGCTGATCGCCGACTCGGTCAAGCTCCTCCAGGTCGACACCGGCTTGGTGATCGACTGCCTGGGCGAGCTCGCCGACGAGGAGGGAGTGGTCCGCGAGCAGGTGCCCGCCCCGGACGGCGACGGCGAGCCGGTCAGGGCCGTGTACCTGGTGCCCTTCCACCGCGCCGAGATATCGCTGGCCGCACAGGTGCTGCGGCTGCTGCGCGGCCCGGAGGACCGGCTGCCGGCCTTCCGGAACGTGGAGTGGGACAAGGCGCTGTCCTGGCTCGGCCGCACCACCGGGGCCGACCTCGCCCCGGAGCAGGAGCAGGCGGTGCGGCTGGCGCTCACCGAGAAGGTCGCGGTGCTCACCGGCGGTCCCGGCTGCGGCAAGTCCTTCACCGTCCGCTCGATCGTGACGCTCGCCCTGGCCAAGAAGGCCAAGGTGGTGCTGGCCGCCCCGACCGGGCGGGCGGCCAAGCGGCTGGCCGAGCTGACCGGCGCCGAGGCGTCCACCGTGCACCGGCTGCTGGAGCTCAAGCCCGGCGGCGACGCCGCGTACGACAAGGACCGGCCGCTGGACGCGGACCTGGTGGTGGTCGACGAGGCGTCGATGCTGGACCTGCTGCTGGCGAACAAGCTGGTCAAGGCGGTGCCGCCGGGCGCGCACCTGCTGTTCGTCGGGGACGTGGACCAGTTGCCCAGCGTCGGCGCGGGGGAGGTGCTGCGGGATCTGCTGGCGCCGTCCGGCCCGGTTCCAGCGGTACGGCTGACCCGGATCTTCCGGCAGGCCCAGCAGTCCGGGGTGGTGACCAACGCGCACCGGATCAATTCCGGCCTGCCACCGGTCACCCAGGGACTGCCGGACTTCTTCCTCTTCGCGGAGGAGGACTCGGAGGAGGCCGGCCGGCTCACGGTGGACGTGGTGGCGCGGCGGATCCCGGCCCGGTTCGGCCTGGACCCGCGGCGGGACGTACAGGTGCTTACCCCGATGCACCGCGGCCCGGCGGGCGCGGGCGTGCTGAACGGACTCCTTCAGCAGGCCGTGACGCCCGCCCGCCCGGACCTGCCCGAGCGACGGTTCGGTGGTCGTACATTCCGCGTGGGAGACAAAGTCACTCAGATCAGAAATAATTATGAAAAAGGCGCCAATGGAGTGTTCAACGGCACGGTCGGTGTGGTCACCGGTCTTGACACAGTCGAGCAGCGGCTGACCGTCCGTACCGACGAGGACGAGGAAATCGATTACGACTTCGACGAGCTCGACGAGTTGGCCCACGCGTACGCGGTGACCATCCACCGTTCCCAGGGCAGCGAGTATCCGGCGGTAGTGATCCCTGTCACCACGGGGGCATGGATGATGCTTCAGCGGAATCTGCTCTACACCGCCGTTACACGGGCGAAACGGCTGGTCGTCCTGGTCGGCTCGCGCCGCGCGATCGGTCAGGCGGTACGCACGCTCTCCGCGGGTAAGCGCTACACGGCTCTCGACCACCGGCTGTCCCTGGGCGCAAAATAGGCACTCAGTGCCACCTTTCGGCCCGATGGCCGACCCCGAGTGCACACCACCGTGGCAAATGGGGGACAGTGGACGTAGTCAGGGCACCTCGAAGAAGAGGCAACACCGTCGGTGAGGGAATGACGTGAGCGACAACTCTGTAGTACTGCGGTACGGGGACAACGAGTACAGCTACCCCGTTGCGGACAGCACCGTCGGCGACAAGGGCTTCGACATCGGCAAGCTGCGTGCCGACACCGGTCTGGTCACCCTGGACAGCGGCTACGGCAACACCGCGGCCTACAAGTCCGCGATCACGTTCCTCGACGGCGAGCAGGGCATCCTGCGCTACCGCGGGTACCCGATCGAGCAGCTCGCCGAGCGCGGCACGTTCCTGGAGACCGCTTACCTGCTGATCAACGGGGAGCTCCCGACCGTCGACCAGCTCGCGGACTTCAAACGCGAGATCACCAAGCACACCCTCCTGCACGAGGACGTCAAGCGGTTCTACGACGGTTTCCCGCGTGACGCCCACCCCATGGCGATGCTCTCGTCCGTGGTCAGCGCTCTGTCGACCTTCTACCAGGACAGCCACAACCCGTTCGACCCCGAGCAGCGCCACCTGTCCACGATCCGGCTGCTCGCCAAGCTGCCGACCATCGCGGCGTACGCGTACAAGAAGTCCGTCGGCCAGCCCGTGGTCTACCCGCGCAACGACCTGGGCTACGTCGAGAACTTCCTGCGGATGACCTTCGCGGTGCCGGCCGAGGAGTACGAACTCGACCCGATCGTGGTCAGCGCCTTGGACAAGCTGTTCATCCTGCACGCCGACCACGAGCAGAACTGCTCCACCTCGACCGTCCGCCTGGTCGGATCGTCGCAGGCCAACCAGTTCGCCTCGATCTCGGCGGGCATCAACGCCCTGTGGGGCCCGCTGCACGGCGGCGCCAACCAGTCGGTGCTGGAGATGCTGGAGCGCATCCAGGCCGACGGCGGCGACGTGGACACCTTCATCCGCAAGGTGAAGAACAAGGAAGACGGCGTGAAGCTCATGGGCTTCGGGCACCGCGTCTACAAGAACTTCGACCCCCGGGCGAAGATCATCAAGTCCGCGGCGCACGACGTCCTCTCCGCCCTGGGCAAGTCCGACGAGCTGCTCGACATCGCGCTGCGGCTCGAGGAGCACGCCCTGAGCGACGACTACTTCGTCTCCCGCAAGCTCTACCCGAACGTGGACTTCTACACCGGCCTGATCTACCGGGCGATGGGCTTCCCGACCAGCATGTTCACCGTGCTGTTCGCCATCGGCCGGCTGCCCGGCTGGATCGCCCAGTGGCACGAGATGATCAAGGAGCCGGGTTCCCGGATCGGCCGTCCGCGGCAGATCTACACCGGCATCGTCACCCGCGACTACGTACCGGTCGAGGCCCGCTGAGGCGAGCCCCGTAGTAGGCCGGCCGGGCCCGCCCGGCCGGCCACCCGGCAGAAGAAGCGCCCCGCGCAGGATCCCCCCACGGGTCCGGCACGGGGCGCTCCCGTCTCCCGGCGCGGATCCCCCCACGGGTCCGAACCGGGCGTTTTTGTCGGCGGTTGCGCCGCCGGCCGGGGCGGACTGCCCGGGATGGCCGCTCAAGCTCCCCGGACGTCGCCCCGGCGACGCATCGGGCCGTCCCCCACGACAGCCCTTTTCGCAACCCCCTCACCGGCTCCGCCGGAAGCACGGTGTTCACGACATAAGACCCGCGAACCACCTTAATGGTTACCCGGTCCGCTGTGTGATCTACGTCTCTCGGTGGAACCGTGTTTTCGCAGGCTACCCCGCGCGCGGCCGATCGAGACCGATCCCGTAGCGTGCTGTCTCCTCTACAGGGGCGGAGCACATGTCAGAGAACGGGAAAGCGGTCCGCAACATCGTGGTGACCGGTGGGGGCACGGGCATCGGGCGGGCGATCGCGACGCGGTTCGCGGAGGACGGGCACAGCGTCACCATCGTCGGACGGCGCCGGGAGGTCCTGCGCACGACCGCGGACGAGCTGCACGGCGAGCGCGGCCTGGACGTCACCCCTGTGGTGTGTGATCTGGCGGACCCCGACGCGGTGGAGGGCGCGCTGCCGCAGCTCCCGGACCGGGTGGACGTCCTGGTCAACAGCGCGGGCAGCCGCGAGCTGGCGGTCGGCGCGGGACCGCACGGCCTGCTGGCCCGCTGGCGCGGCGACTTCGAGCGCAATGTGCTGACCGCGGTCCTGGTCACCGAGTCGCTGCGGGACCGTTTCAGCAGCGACTCGGGCCGGGTGGTCACTGTGACGTCCGTGGCGGCGCTGCGCGGCGGCGGCTCGTACGGCGCCTCCAAGGCCGCTCTGCACGCCTGGAACCACTCGCTCGCCGCCCAGCTCGGCCCGCAGGGCGTGACCTGCAACATCGTCGCTCCGGGCACGGTGGCCGGCACCGAGTTCTTCGGGTCGCGGCTGAACCAGGCGGAGCTGACCAGACGGGCCGGGCGCACCCTGGTGGGCCGGGTCGGCCGCCCGGACGACGTGGCGGCGGCGGTACTCTTCCTCGCCTCGCCGGAAGCCGGTTTCATCACCGGCGAGATCCTGCAGTGCAACGGCGGCGAGCTGCTCGGCCGCTGACTTCTCCCCGGGTGGCACGGCGGTGGCACGGCGGGCGCGGTGTACGGCAGTTCGGCCGGCGCTACGCCCGGGGGAGGACGCGGACTGCGACCGGAGAATGAATCGTGCTGGGAATCCCCGGGGAGTTCCCGGATCCGCCCGAAAGCGGCTTGCCCGATCCGTGTGATCGCTGCGAGCGTGTTACCCGAGGGGCGGGAAGAGGGGCGGAGGTATGGACGTTGCACTGAGCGTGTCGTCACTGGACTTCACCTCAGGACTTGCTGACCACCTCCGGGGTGGGCATGTCGTATGGGCGTACGCCCTGCTGGCGCTCACCACGGCGCCGCCGCTCGTCCCCAACGCGGTGCTGCTGGTCACCGGCGGTGTGATGGCCGCCGAGGGCCACCTGAACATCGCGCTGGTGCTGCTGGTGGTCGCGGGCAGCGCCGTCATGGGCGACATGGTGATCCATCGGTCCGGGCGGGCCATGAGCGGCCGCGTCGTCAGCCGGATGCGCCGCAGACCCCGCCGCGCCGCCCTGCTCCGGTGGGCCGCGCTGCGTATACAGCGCCACGGCGTGCCCTTCGTGATCGGCGTGCGGTTCCTGCCCAGCGGCCGGGTGGTCGGTGGCCTGGCGGCGGGCGTGATGCGCTACCCGGCCCGCAAGTACGTGATCGGCGCCGGAGTGGCGGAGACCGTCTGGGCCTCCTACTCGGTGGGCGCCGGGTACCTCACCGGAGAGGCCGCCTCCAACTCCTTCTACGCGCTGAGCCTGGGCCTGGGCATATCGCTGGGCGTGGCCGGGGTCGGCACTGTGGCGCAGTGGGTCTCCCACTCCCGTGAGCGGCGGCTGCCGAGCGCCGCGGGGCTGCCGGGCGCGGCCGTACGGCCCTCGGCGGTGGTTGCCGCGTCCATCGCGCCGCCGGACGCCTCCGGCACGGCGCCACCGACGGCCGACGGCGGGCCGGGCACCGTACCGGCTCCCGCCGCTTCGTCCGACGATGCGGACAAGGACGAGCCGTGTCCGCTGATCGGCAATGCGAGTAGCCCGGACGGGTGATTCATTCCGCGGCGGGTGGTCCGGCGGGTCGTACGACAACGACTCGCCGGACGACCCGCTGCCGCGTGTTCAGTGGGTTGCTGTCCCGGCGGGTACGTCCCGGGCCCCGGTGATGTCCGGCGCGTCCGGCATGGCCTCCGTGCCGACGTACGGCGCCAGGTAGCGGAAGAGCATGCCCTTCATCTCCCGTTCGTAGGCGGCGCGCTCGGGACCTTCGTGCTGGGCGATCAGGTCCAGCCCCGTCTTGAACATGGCGAACGACATCTGGGCGATGAGGGCGCGCTCCGCCGTGGACAGGTCGGGCGTGCGCACGCCGATCATGTCGGTCACGCTCTGCAGAAGTGCCACGTGCAGCACGTCGTGGTCCTCGGCGACTCTGCCAGGGGCGTCCGGGCTCTTGAGCAGCGCGAGCAGCGCCAGGTTGTCGTCGCAGAACTCGATGAACGGGTCGGTCACCGCGTCGATCAGGCGGTCCAGCGGCAGCCGGGCGTTCTCCGCGGTGAAGATCCGGCCGTGGGTCGACTCCATCTCCGCGATGAGCTGCGTGCTCAGCTCGACCGCGATGGCTTCCTTGTTCGGGAAGAACTGGTAGAGCGTGCCCGGCGAGACGCCCGCCTCGCGCGCGATCGCGCTCGTGCTGGACGCGGTGTAGCCCTGCACGCAGAACACCCGGGCGGCAGCCTCCAGCAATTGGTTGATGCGCCGCTCGCCGCGTGCCTGCCGCCGGCGCGGCCTGTCGTCCGCCTCGGACACGTTGACTCCCAGGAAGGATTGACAAACACGAGGGGTCGCTCGCATTCTGGAGAAACGCGAGCGATCAATCGTGTTTTCGATGGTAGTCGTTCTACGGGGAGAGGACACCTGAGACATGTCCGATGTCAACCGCGAAGTCCCCATCGGGGGATGGGTGCGGGTCGTCACGGCCAGACCGCGGCTGACGCTGCTCCTCGCCCTGGTGTTCGCCGGGCTGGCTCTGGTGGCGGGAAGCGGCGTGGGGAGCCGGCTGGCCAGCGGCGGCTGGGAGGCACCGGGGTCCCAGTCCTCGTACGCCACGGACGCGCTCGGCCGGCACTTCCCTGCCTCGCAGCCGAACCTGGTGCTGCTGGTCGACTCCCGGGGCGCCGGCGTGGACACCCCCGCCGTGACCGCCCGGGCCCAGGATCTGGCCCACAAGCTTGCGACCGACCCGGACGTGACCGGGGTGACCTCGTACTGGAGCACGCACTCGCCCGCGCTGCGGGCCAAGGACGGCGGCTCCGCGCTGATCACCGCCCGGCTGCGCGGCGACGACGACGCCGTGGCCAAGGAGGTCAAGAGGCTCGCGCCCGCCTACGAGGGCAGCCATGGCCCGGTCGGGGTCTCGGTCGGCGGCTCCGCCGAGGTGCGGCGCGAACTGCAGACCACCACCCAGGACGACCTGGTGCGGGCCGAGGCGATTGCGCTGCCCATCACCCTGGTGCTGCTCGTCATGGTCTTCGGCAGTGCGGTGGCCGCCATGCTGCCGCTGGGCGTGGGCATCCTGGCGATCCTGGGCGCGAGCGCGGTCCTGCGCGCGATCACCGAGTTCACCGACGTCTCGGTCTTCGCGGAGAACCTGACCACCGCCTTGGGGCTGGGCCTGGCGATCGACTACGCGCTGTTCATCGTGCGCCGGTTCCGCGAGGAGCTGGCGAACGGCCGCACACCGCGCGCGGCGGTGGCGCCGACCCTGCGCACGGCGGGCCGGACCGTGCTGTTCTCCGCGCTCACGGTGGCCGCGTCGCTGTCCGCGATGCTGGTCTTCCCGCAGTATTTCCTGCGTTCCCTCGCCTACTCCGGGATCGCCGTCGTCCTGCTGGCGGCCGCGGCCGCGCTGGTCGTACTGCCCGGCGCACTGGTCCTGTTGGGCGACCGGGTCAACGCGCTGGACCTGCGCAGGTTGCTGCGCCGCAGGAGCGCCGCCGATCCGGGCGCCGGGTACGCCCGCATCGCCCGCACGGTGATGCGCCGGGCGCCGCTGTTCGTGGTGGGCGTGGTGGCCGGTCTGCTGGTGCTCGGACTGCCCTTCCTCCAGGTGAAGTTCGGCACGGCGGACGACCGTCAGCTGCCCGCCTCGGCCGAGGCGCACGCGGTGCAGCAGCACATCCGGGAGGAGTTTCCCGGCAGCCCGGACGGCGCGATCACCGTGCTGGCCGAGCGCGCCGACCGGGCCGAGCTGACCGATTACGACCGTAAACTGGCCGCCCTGCCGGGCGTGGTGCGGGTCGACGGCCCCTACACCGCGGCGGGTTCGGACACCGCCTATGTGACGGTGCTGCCCAAGGGCGAGGCCGTGGACGCCGGCACCCAGCACCTGGTGCGGCAGATCAGGGCGCTGCCGGCCGGCTTCCACGCCTCCGTGACCGGCCAGGCGGCGGTCCTGGTGGACAGCAAGGACGCCATAGGCGCCAAACTCCCCTGGGCGGCCGGGATCATCGCCCTGGTCACCCTGGTGCTGGTCTTCCTGCTGACCGGCAGCGTGCTCATACCGCTGCAGGCCGTACTTCTCAACGCCCTCAGCCTCACCGCGATGTTCGGCAGCGTGGTCTGGGTCTTTCAGGACGGCCACCTGTCCGGCCCGCTGAACTTCATCGCGACCGGCAGCATCGAGACCACCTTGCCGGTGCTGATGTTCTGCGTGGCCTTCGGACTGTCCATGGACTACGGGGTGTTCCTGCTCTCCCGGATCAAGGAGGAGTACGACCGCACCGGCGACCACGAGTCCGCGATCGTCTTCGGCCTGAAACGGACCGGCGGGCTGATCACGGCGGCCGCGGTGATCCTCGCCGTGGTGATGGTGGCCATCGGCACCTCCCGGGTGACCAACACCAAGATGCTGGGCCTGGGGCTCGCGCTGGCCGTCCTGATGGACGCCATGGTGGTGCGCACCCTGCTGGTCCCGGCGGTGATGCGGCTGACCGGGCGGGCCACCTGGTGGGCACCGCCCGTGCTGCGCAGGTTCCACGAACGGTTCGGCATATCCGAGGGCGGCGAGGCCGAGGACACGCCGAGGGCCCCACGCCCCGAGGAGCGGCGGGACCCCGAGCCGGTCTCCGGGAGCTGACGCTCAGCCGGGATCCCGGCGGCCGCGGTTCCCCGGCCGCCGGGCACTCCAGGCCCGGATCGTGTCGGCGTACCAGAACGGCTTGCCGCCCTCCACGACGTCGGGCTCGGGCAGATGCCCGTGCTTGCGGTACGAGCGCACGGTGTCGACCTGCACGCGGATGTGCGCGGCGATGTCCGCGTACGACCACAGAGTCCGGTCGGTCAAGATGCACCTCCATACGGCAGGGGAGCCGTTGATCAGCACCCTCGGGGGGTCAACGACAGGCCGGCGGTGACCGCATGGGCTTGTTGATCTGCTGTGACGTGGAACCCGCGTAACGGTGACAAACGTGGCGAGGAGGTTACGGTTCGATACGCGGAGGGGGCTCCGTTCGCGGTGCATGCGGATGGTGCGTCTGGATTCGCCGGGGTTGGTGCGAGTCGGCACGTTCTGGGGGTGTCAGCCCGCCACGACCCGAAGGAGATGGGCCGCGGTGGTGGTCATGGCCTCGCGGGCGGAGGCGAGATAGCGGCGAGGGTCCACGACGGAGGGGTCGGTGATGAGACGGTCGCGGACGGCGGCGGTGTAGGCGATGTTCAGCGCGGTGCCGATATTGATCTTGGTCATGCCGGCGGTGACCGCACGGCGCAGGTCGTCGTCGGGGACGCCCGACGAGCCGTGCAGGACCAGGGGGACGTCGAGGGCCGCGCGGAGCCGGGCGATGAGGTCGAGATCGATGCGAGCGGTGCGTTCGGTCATCGCGTGGGAGTTGCCGACCGCGACGGCCAGCGAGTCGACGCCGGTGGCAGCGGTGAAGGCCGCGGCCTCGGCGGGGTCGGTGCGGACGCCGGGCGCGTGGGCGCCGTCCTTGCCGCCGACCTCGCCGAGTTCGGCCTCGACCCAGACGCCACTGGAGTGGGCCCATGCGGTGATGCGGGCGGTGGCGCGGACGTTGTCCTCGTAGGGCAGCGTCGAGGCGTCGAACATCACCGAGGAGACGCCGGCCGCCACGCCGGCCCGCAGCAGGTCCTCCGAGGTCACGTGGTCCAGGTGGAGGGCGACCGGGACCGGGGTGTCGCGGGCGAGGGCGGCCGCGCCGGCCAGCAGGGGTTCGACGCGGCCGGCGTGGAAGAGGGCGGCGTTCTCGCTGAGTTGGAGGACGACCGGCAGCCCGGTGTGCTCGGCGGCGGCCACCACGGCTTCGGCGTGTTCGAGGGTGATGACGTTGAAGGCGGCGACGCCCCGGCCCGAGGCGCGGGCGGCGGTGACGAGGGCGGAAGTGGCGGCGGCAGGCACGGGTGGTTCCTCGGCGGGGCGGGGAGGGGCGGGCCAGGGAGCGGCGAGTACGGGAACGGGGGTCAGGGCAGGACGACCGAGCGGGTGAGGTTGCGGGGGCGGTCGGGGTCGTAGCCCTTGTCCTCGGCGATGGCGACGGCGAGCCGCTGGGCGCGGACGAGGTCGGCCAGGGGGTCGCTGGCGGGGCGGTGGTGGAGGTGGCCGCCGACGGTGGCGACGTTCTCGGCGAGCCCGTCCGGGAGCGGGCCGAAGCCCCACACGACGCGGCCGGGGCCGGTGATGCTGATCGGGCCGTGCCGGTACTCCATGGCCGGGTACGCCTCGGTCCAGGCACCGGCGGCCTCGCGCATCTTGAGGGCCGCCTCCTGGGCCAGCCCGTGGGTCCAGCCGGTGCCGAGAAAGGTGAACTGCTCGGCGGCGGGCAATGCCGGGTCCGTGTCCTCCTCGACCGCCTTGCGGGCGTCCGTGACGGCGGCGGTCAGGTCCTCGCCCAGGTGGGTGCGCAGCAGGGCCAGTACGGAGGTGGCGAACCGGGTCTGGACGACCGACTGTTCGTCGGCGAAGTCGAGGACGACCACCTCGTCGGCGAGGTCCATCACGGGGGTGGCCGGGTCGGCGGTGAGGGCGGTGACGGGTACGGCGGCCGCGCGCAGCCGTTCGCAGGCCCGTAGTACCTCGGTGGTGGTGCCGGAGCGGGTGATGGCCAGCACCCGGTCGTAGCGGCGGCCGAACGGGAACTCGGAGGCCGCGAAGGCGTCGGTCTCGCCCTGGCCGGCCCGTTCGCGCAGGGCGGCGTAGGACTGCGCCATGAACCAGGACGTGCCGCAGCCGACGACGGCGACCCGTTCCCCCTCGTGCGGCAGCTTCCCGGCGGCCGTCGTGGCCAGTTCGGACGCCCGCTGCCAGCACTCGGGCTGCGTCGCGATCTCGGTGGTGGTCAGGGACGCGGGCATCGGGGCTCCTCACGGTCGGCCGGGGGATCACGCGGCGCCCCCGGCGCCGCGCCGTGCTGCTGGCGTCAGTGTAGGTGAGTGAAGCTGCGCGAACAGATGGCCGTTCGAGCAAGAATGAGCAAAGGGCGGGCTGCGGGGACGGCTCCGGCGGACGGCGGGGGAACGGGGCTGGCGGAATCGGCAATTCCGGGTGGGTGGGCGGTGATTGGGGCTGCCGGTCGGTGGGGCGGGCTTTGCCGGTTCGGGCCGGGCGGAGCCCGATGTCACACACCGGCGCGGTGGGGGCCTCTTGGGGGTGGGACCGCGGGGAGGGGAGCCGCGGGCACGTGGCGAGGGGGCCACGGGTGGCGTCGGGCGCTCGGTGCGGCCGGCGCGTCCCCCGCCGCGAGTCAGTGCCGCAAGGGAGTGAAGGAATCATGACGACCGAGATCGAGCGCATCGTCACTGCCAATGACCCCGACAGGATCAATTTCACCGAGATGTACGTCACGCATGACGCGTTCCGCCGGGACCTGGAGCGGCTGGCGGGCGCCGCGGCGGCCGGGCGGACGGACGCGCCGCGGGTGCGGGAGGGGTGGGAGACGTTCAAGCGGCAGCTTCACGTGCACCACACGGTGGAGGACGCCTGGCTGTGGCCGCGGCTGCGGGAGCGGGTGGCCGGGCGGGCCGACGCCCTGGCGCTGCTGGACGCGATGGAGGCCGAGCACGGGGTGCTCGACCCGCAACTGGCCGCCGTGGACGCCGCCATGGACGCGCGGGCACCCCACCTGACGCAGAAGGTCGAGGAGTTGCGGGCCACCCTGGACGTGCACCTGGCGCACGAGGAAGCCGACGCCCTGCCGCTCATCGAGGCGGTGATGACACCCAAGGACTGGGGCGGATTCCGCGGTGCCATGGCCCGTCGGCAGAAGCTCAGCGGCGCCGCCGAGTGGATGCCCTGGATCACCGACGGCATGGCGCCGGCCGAAGCCCGTAAATGGCTCCAGCGGATGCCGCCGCCCCTGCGGCTGCTCTACCGGCTGTCCTGGCAGCCGCGGTATCGCGGCCGGGACCTGTGGAGCTTCTGACACACCCCGGCGCACATCCGTCGCCGGCCGGCTGGCCTTGAGTGGTGCCGTAAGCCGGCGGCGCATTTCTCGAATGTGCCCGCGTTCTCGGAGCACCGAGCGCGGGCACGTCCGCCGGCCCGTACGCTGCCCCCGCACGGCCGAATTTCGCCCCCCGCCACAAGCGCTATCGCCAGGCCGTCCCACCGGATCACCGGGTCCGCGGCGAAAAGTTTTCGGTGGCCGGCGCAGTGGTGCCCCGCAGCGTTCAGGTTCCCGTTCGGGTTCGGGTTCCGCTTCAGGCCGGGGCTCGGGCTCCGGGCCGGGTTCAGGACTCGGCGAGTTGGTCGGTGGCGATACGGCTGGCGCGTGCGGTGCGCAGCAGGAAGTCGGCGATCTTGAGCAGGTCGGCGTCGTCGTACTCCGCGCAGACACTCTCCATGGCGCTGCTCAGGCCGGAGAACATCAGCGCGACCTCGGCCTCCTTCTCCCTGATGATCTGCACCAGCACGGCCCTGCGGTCACTGGGGTTGGGGGTGCGGACCACCCAGCCGCCGCGTTCGAGCCGGTCCAGCACCCCGGTGAGGGTGGCCGGATGCAGGCCCCCGCGCCGGGCCAGGGCGGTCGGGCCTATCGGGCCGTGGCGGCTGATCAGGTCCAGGCACTCCAGATCGGTGTCACGCAGATCGAGATGGCTGCCGACCTGATGGTTGAGCAAGGCGAGCTGAACGCTCAGGTCGCGCAGCCCGTCCTTGATCCGATTGGTCAGGCGTTTCCGTCTCCGCGCCGCCGACGCCGCTTGGGGCAGTGTGGAATCCATGGGCACGATCCTTGTGTCGCTGGCTCGCCGAGGTATGCCCCACCGGCACAAACCACCTGGCGGCCGGCACGATACCGGCCGCCGTTCCGTAAAGCCGTCCGGGGGGTCAAGCGCATACCCTCTCACAGCCGCCTTTCAAGCTCGTACCCATTCGCCGAAAGAATCGCGGCCCCGAATCCGCCGGCGGGACGGACGGGGGCCAGGATGCTCCAGGGGCCCGGGTGACGGGGCCGGCCGTGAAACCGCCCCTGCCCTGGCACCTTGGCGCGGTCTGTACCAATGTGCGGCAGTCGGCGGCCCGTTGCGCCCCTCCGCCGGGCCTGCGGACACGCCAGCGCGGGGCGGGGGAATACCGCCCCGCCCCGCGCCCGGAATCGCGGTGAATCACCTCACCATCGATACCAGCGGCTTCTGCGTCCGGTACCGGCACCCGCGCTGCGGAATACGAATCCGAGCAGCCAGAGCACGAGGACAGCAAGCGCTATCCACCACAACACGTGCAGTGCGAATCCGAGACCCCCGAGAACGAGCGCCAGCAGCAACACCAAAGCGACGACAGCCATTTGGTCCTCCTTCTTTCTTGACGGTCGCGTACCCGCAAGACCGGGCAGCATGCGATGTCCTCACCGGCCTTTTTGCCGGGACGTGTTGACGGGGCGAGTTAAGGGGGCGGAATTGCCGCCCGACCAGGCGTTCGGTTACGGGGAGCCCCGCACTCGGCACACCCCGTCCGCCCGGTTCCGTACGCGTACGGTGACGGGCACATGCCTGTGGGTGAGGCGGCGGACCGTACGGAACCCCCGCCGCCGCGGGTCCCGGGCGGTGTGAGGGCCGTGGGCGGGGTAGGCGAGCACCTGGGAGGCCGGGTCCGGCCGGGCCCGGCGGCGACACCACCGGGAGGAACCCATGGCAGCGATCCAGCTCCACCCAGAATCCCTGGCCGGACTGTCCGCGGTGGTCACCGGCGGCTCCCGCGGCCTCGGCCTGTTGCTGGCCGAGCAGTTGACCGAGCGCGGCTGCGCGGTGACCGTCGCCGCCCGCGACCAGGAGGAACTCGCCACCGCCGAGGACTTCCTGCGGCTGCGGCCCGGCGCCCGGGTGCGTACCGCGGTGTGCGACGTGACCGATCAGGAAGCGGTACGCGAGATGTTCCGGGCGGCCGCCGAGGAACGCGGCGGCGTGGACGTGGTGATCGCCAACGCCGGGGTCATCGAGGTGGCGCCGCTGGACGCCACCGGCGCCACGCAGTTCCGCGAGGCGATGGACACCATCTTCACCGGCACCCTGCACACCTGCCTGGAGGCCCTGCCGTACCTGCGCCGCAGCCGGGCCGGCGGGCGGCTCGCGCTGATCGGCTCGGTCGGCGGCCTGCTGCCGGTACCGCACCTGCTGCCGTACTCCTGCGCCAAGGCGGCGGTGGCCGCGCTCGCCGAGGGGCTGCACGCGGAGGCGGGCCCGCAGGGCGTGAGCGTGACCTCCGTGCAGCCGGGGCTGATGCGTACCGGCTCGCACCTGGCCGCGGAGTTCGGCGGGGAGCAGGCGCAGGAGTTCGCCTGGTTCTCCGCACTGGCCGGCACTCCGCTGATGTCGATGGACGCGCGGCGGGCGGCGGACCGAATCGTCACCGCGATGCAGCGGCGCCGGACCCGGATCGTGCTCACCCCCGCCGCCAAGGCGGCCGGCTTCACGCACGGGGTCGCGCCCGGGACGACCACCAAGCTCACTGCGCTCACCGGCCGGGCCCTGCCGTCCGCGCCCGAGGGCCAGGAGACGCCCGGCTCGGCCGACCGCGAGGGCACCGCCGGCTTCCGCAAGGGCGCCGAGATCCCGCCGCACCCGAACCCGGTCGTACGGAAACTGCGCGACGTGGGGAGCGCACTCAACGACCGGGCCGCCCGCGCCTACCAGCACTACGGGCGGCGGCACTCCGCGTAAGGCGTGCCGCCGGTGACACCTGTGGCCTGCCTGGAGTGTGACACCTGTGGCGTGACGTACGGCATGTGACGGACGGGGCACGGGCCGGCAAGTCCCGCCGCCCCGCAGCATTTTGGAATCTCTTTACAACCCGCCCCGGGGCTGTGTCGTCTCTCCCCGCGATTCCCGGCACGGCCCGGCCGGGCTCGTTCCCGAGCCCGGGGCCACGGGGGAGAAGAGAGACCGACATGCGCAAGCGCTCACTCGCCGCCGGCACCGCGGCCCTTGCCGCGGCCCTGACCACCGCCGCGGTCGCGGCCGTCCCCGCGACGGCCGACGCCCCGGCCCGCAGCACCACCCCGATGTGCCAGACCTCGCAGCTGTCCGCCCACCTCGGCGGGAGCGACGCGGGCGCGGGCAACCTCTACCGCTACCTGGTGATCACCAACACCAGCGGAACGGCCTGCCACGTCACCGGCTTCCCGGGGCTGTCGATGCTGGACGCGCAGGGCAAGCAGATAGGCGCGCCCGCGACCCGCGACCACAACTCCTACGCCTCGGTGGTGCTGCGGCCCGGCGCCTCCGCGAGCGACACCATCCACACGATCAACCACCAGGGCACCTGCCTGCCCACCTCCACCTCGCTGCGGGTCTACCCGCCCGACAACCGCGCCTCGCTGGTGATCCCCGGCAAGGTGACCAACTGCGACAACCTGTTCAGCGTCACGCCGTTCGTCGCCGGCACCACGGGCAACCCGTCCAACTCCGCCCCGGCCCCCACGCCCGTGCCCACCCGCTCCGGCGGCCAGGAGCCCACCCCGGTTCCCTCGCCCACGTCGGTCGGCGCCACGCCGACCCCCGTGCCCGGCCGCCAGATCACCGCGGTGCCTTCCGGGGCGCCCGACACCGGCCTCGCGCCCACCGCTTCCGCCTCCGACTCGCACACCACCGCGATCGTCGGCGGCGCCGCGGCCGGCGGCGCGCTGCTGCTCGGCGGCCTCGGCCTGGCCGCCCGCCGTCGCTCCGCGCGTACCCGGGGCTGAGCTTTGGCCCCGGCTTCCGTGTCGCACGAGCCGCCCGCCCGCCGCCGCTCTTCCCCGGCGGCGGCGGGCCGCCGTGCGCGTTCCCGCGTCCGTACGGTGTTGCGTACGGCCCCTGCCGACCCGGCCGGTACGGGCGGTACGGCTCGGCTCCGTACGGCTCGGCTCCGTAAATCCCGGGCCCGTACCGCCGCCCTCCTCGCCGTACTCACCACCCTCACCGTCCTCACCGCATGCGGCCCCGGCCAGTCCACGGGCAGTCCGGCCGCGCCAGGGCCGGCGGCAGCCACGACCACGTCGTCCGCGCCCGGCACGCACAGCCCGTCCGGCAACGGCGCCGCCCCGGTCCACGCACTGCCCCGTTCCGAGCCGGTACGGCTGCGCATCCCGGCGATCGGCGTGGACACCCAAGTGATCCCGCTGGGCCTGGCCGCCGACGGCACCGTCCAGGTGCCGCCGATCGCCCCGCACTCGCCGGCCGGCTGGTACGACGGGTCGCCCACGCCGGGCAGCACCGGACCGTCGGTGATCCTCGGTCACGTCACCGTCGGCCGCTACGGTGACGGCGTCTTCCGCAGGCTCTCCGCGCTCGGCTCCGGCGACCGGATCCTGGTGGGCCTGCAGAACGGGGTCACCGCGGTCTTCGGCGTGGACTCCGTCCAGACCGTCGACAAGGCACATTTTCCGACGAATTCGGTGTACGGGAACGTCGACCATCCCGCCCTGCGTCTCATCACGTGCGGCGGCACCCGGACCGGCGGCGGCTACGCGGACAACGTGGTCGTCTACGCCTCACTGGTCCGATGACGCCACCGCCGGGCCCGCCGCCCCCCGGTGCGCCCGGCGCGACGACGACGGCACGGACCACGACCACGACCGGACCACGGACGGGCGCCGCGCGCACGGTCGCGGCAGGCATGCCGACGGCAGGCACCTCGCCGGTCGGCCCGCCGACCGCCATCGAGGCGGCGCCCGCCCGTACGGCCGCGGTCCGTGCCACGGGGGCGGGCGGCGCGGTGCCCGCCCCGGCGGCGCGTGACCGACGAGGAGTGAGGAGAGCGGCCATCCGGTCCTCCGACGATGCGGCGGCCTCGGAGCTGTTCGCGGCGCTGTACCCACGGCTGGCGGGCTGGTGCCGCCGGCTGGTGGACGACGACGGCACCGCGCACGAGATCGCCTCGGAGGCGTTCACCCGGCTGTGGGCGCGCTGGACCAAGGTGGACGAGCCGAGCGGCTTCCTCTACGTGACCGCGGCCAACCTGGTCCGCGACCACTGGCGCAAACTGGAGCGCGAACGGCGGGCCTTGCGCCGGGTCGGCACGGAGGAAATCGTGAAGCAGCAGCAGGAGACGGCGGACCCGTCGGTGCGCATGCTCGTGCAGTCGCTGCCCGAACGGCTGCGCAATCCCGCCCTTCTGCACTATTACGCGGACCTGCCGGTCCGTGAGGTCGCCGCACTGCTGGGCCGCAACGAGGGGACCGTCAAGGCCGATCTGCACGCCGCCCGCGAACTACTCCGCGCCAAGCTCGGGGGACACCATGACCGGATTTCCTGACGACCCCCGCGAGAGTGCGCCCGATCATCACGGCTCCACCGGTGCGACGGGTTCGTCCGGCGGCACGGGCCCGGGCGAACGGAGCCCCGCCGATCCCGCACCTTCGGCCAGCCCGGCCGGCGCCAACGGCTCGACGGGCCCCACCGGCCCGACCGGCCAGGCGGTCCCTGCCCCGCACGACTCCGACGGGGACCGGAGCCCTGCGCGGGATTCCGGGCCTGGCGGTGGAAACGGCGGTACGGGCGGCGGGCCGGATTCCGGCGGCAGCTTCGGCACGGACCTCGGCAGCTTTAGGAACGGCGGCTTCACGGACGACCGCTTCGCGGACCTCGACGGCTTCGACGTGGACCTGCCCGATCCGCTGGGCCGGCTGCTGCGGCCGCCGGGGGAGTTCCTGCCGCCGCCGCCCGGGGCGTTCGAGCGGATCAGACGCCGGGCGCGGCGAAGGCGCCAGGTCCGGGCGGGGGCCGGCGGCCTGGTGGTCGCCGCCCTGATCACGGGCTCGGTCTACCTGGCCGGCGCGCTCTCCCCGGACACCTCCCGCGCGGTGGACGACCCGCCGGCCAGCAGCGCCCAGGTCACCCAGGCCCCGGCACCGTCCCCGACCCCGCGGCCGACAGGGACCCCCACCACGCTCGTGCCCGCCCCCGGCCGTACGTCGACGTCCGCCGGCGTCGTACCCACTCCGGTCACCAGCGGTCCGCCCACGCCCTCGGCGACCGTCCCCGGGCCCGGTCCCACGCCGACCCCCGCCGGCACGACCACGCAGCAGACCCCGGCCGGCACCCCGCAGTGCACGGCCGACCAGCTCTCCGCCCGCCTCGGCGGCGGCGACGCGGGCGCCGGCAACCTCTACCGCTACCTGGTGATCACCAACACCAGCCGGACCGCCTGCCATGTCACCGGCTTCCCCGGCCTGTCCATGCTGGACGCGAACGGCAACCAGATCGGCCAGCCCGCCACCCGCGAGCGGCTCACGTACCAGCCCGTTCCGCTCGCCCCCGGCGCCTCGGCGAGCGACACCATCCACACCGTCAACCAGCAGGGCACCTGCCTGCCCGCGTCCAGCTCGCTGCGGATGTACCCGCCCGGCAGCCGCGCCTCGCTGGTGATCCCGGGCCAGATCACCGAGTGCGACAACGTCTTCGTGATCACCCCCTTCACCGGCGGCGAGACCGGGAACCCGTCCAACTGAGCGCACGTGGCATTCCGTTTGTCTCCGGTAGGCGACCGGGCCGTTGAAGGGGGCGCGGCTCCTACGCGTACCTCGGTTGCCGCAGCGGCGGCGCGGAGACGGTTCCCCGCCCGCCTGATCGCGACCGGCAGGCGCACCCGCGTTCACCTGCTCGTACGGCCGCAGCGGCACCCGTGCGACGTCCCGGCGTATCCCCGGTTGCGCTCCCGGCCGGCCCGGAGACGGTGTCCCGCCCTCCGCTGACCGTGTGACCTGCGGGTACGCCCGCGCCTACCCTTCCGTACGCCCGCGGCGCGCACCCCCGCAACGCTCCCGAGCCATCCCCCGGTTACGCTCCGCCCGTGCTGAGCATCGGACTTATCGGGCTGGGGCGCATGGGTGCGCCCATCGCCGGGCGGCTGGTCGCCGCCGGGCATCGGGTGACCGTGCATGACGTGCTGGCCGGGCGGGCAGCGGAGGCGGGGGCACGCGGGGCGGGCTGGAGCGGCACCGCGGCCGGGGTCGCGGCGGGGGCCGATCTGCTGCTGACCGTGCTGCCGGGGGCGGCCGAGGTCGAGGCGGCGATGAGTGATGCCGTGCTGGACGCGCTGCCCGAGGGCGCGGCCTGGATCGATCTGAGCAGCAACTCGCCCGCGGCGGCGGCTCCGATACGGCGCCGGGCCGTCGCGCGAGGCATCGAGGTGCTGGAGGCCCCGATGGGCGGTGGTCCGGCGGATGCCGAAGCGGGGCAGTTGCGGCTGTACGTGGGGGGTGACGCCGACGTGCTGGCCCGGTACCGGCCCGTGCTGGACGTGCTGGCCCCGCCCGAGCGGATCGCGCACGTCGGCGGGGAGGGAGCCGGGTACACGGTCAAACTCCTGGTCAACGCGCTGTGGTTCGGGCAGGCGGTGGCCACGGCGGAGGCGCTGCTGCTGGGGCAGCGGGCCGGTGTCGACCCGGGGCTGTTCCGCGAGGTGCTGGCGGCGGGCCCGGCGGCCGGTGAGTTCATCCGCCGGGACCTGCCCGCGCTGTTCGCCGGGGACTACCTCGCCTCCTTCGGGCTGGACCGCATCCACGACCAGCTCGCCACCGTCGTGGAAATGGCCCGCGCCCACGGCACCCCCTACGAGACGGCCGAGGCGGTCCGCCGCATCCACCAGCAGGCCCTCGAACGCTTCGGCCCGGCGGACGGCGAACTGCTTGCGGTGGCCCTGCTGGAGGAACGCGCCGGGACCCGCCTGCGGCCGGCCGCGGACTGATCCCGTACCGACCGCGCCCGAGTCCCGGGCCTTCACATCAGCGTCGGCTGAAGCACGCCCTCCAGCGTCAGGAGCTGCACCTTCCGCTCCACGCCTCCGGCGTACCCGCGCATGGAACCGTCCGCGCCGATCACCCGGTGGCAGGGGCGGACCAGCAGCAGCGGGTTGGCGCCGATCGCCGCGCCGACCGCCTGGACGCGCTCGCGGGGCAGGCCGATGCGGGCGGTGAGCTCGCCGTAGGTGGTGGAGGTGCCGTACGGGATCTCCTCCAGCGCCTGCCACACCTGGCGCTGGAACGCGCTGCCGCCGGGGGTGAACGGGATGCGGAACTCGACGCGTTCGCCCGCGAAGTAGGCCCGGACCTGATCGGCGACGTCCGCGAAGAGGGTCGGGTCGTGCGACCAGTCGTCCCGTACGGCCGTGGCGCCGCGCCGGCCGGGCATCGACAGCGAGGTCAGCGACGCGAGGGACGTCCCGTCCTCGCCCGGCTCGCCCACCAGCAGCAGGTCGCCCAAGGGGCTGGTGATCGTCGTCCAAGCGGTCATGGCCGCCGCCTCCTTCATGCTTCGGTGTCCTTGTACACCCTCCACTCTGCTGGTTCGCGGGGGACGGTGCTGGCGGATTTCGGACGCCGTGATCAGGGGGTGACGTCGCCGGAGGAACGGGTGCGGCCGGTGCGCGGGGCAGGGGCGGCTTCGGGGCCGGGCGCGGTCTCGGGGCCCGGTGCGGTCGTGGCGCCCGGCGCGGTGTTCGGGCCCTGGGCCGCCGTACGGGTCGGGCCGCCGCCGCTCCAGCTCGCCAGCAGGCCCAGCGCCTCGGCGGAGGGCGAATCCGGCTCGGCGGTGTAGACGTAGATCGTCTGTTCCTCGTCGCCCGGAACGGTCAGCCCTTCGAAGCCCAGCCCCATGTCGCCGGCCAGCGGGTGCCGGAAATACTTGGTGCCGTTGGTGTGGGCCATCACCCGGTGGTCGGCCCACCAGATCCGGAATTCCGGGCTCCTCATGGCGAGTTCGCCGACGAGTTCGGTGATTCCGGGGTCGTCCGGCCATTTCCCGGCCTGGAGCCGCAGGCTGGCGACCATTTCCGAGGCGACCTGCTCCCAGTCGCCATAGAGATCCCGGGCGGCCGGGTCGAGCAGGAGGACCAGGTCCGTACCGCTGTCGAGGCCGCCGTGAGGTGGTTCGGGCGGATCGACGTACTGATCAACAACGCCGGGTTCGGCATCTACGCCTCCACCAGGTTCGCCCTCGAAGGCATCACGGAGGCCCTGGCGGCGGAACTGGAGCCGCTGGGCGTCAAGGTGACCGTCGTGGAGCCGGGTTACTTCCGCGCTGACTTCCTCGACGGCGCCAGCCTGACCACCACCGCCGCCGCCACCGCCACCGCCGCCGCCACCGTCATCGACGACTACGACGACACGTCCGGCGCCAGGCGGCGGCCGGCCCGGTAGGTCAACCACGCGACGAGTGGCACGCCGTCACGGTCTCCACTGACTTAGTACTCCAGCAGGACTTTGAGGCTTGACCTGGGGAAACGTCGGGCGGTGGGAGTGTAGCGGCCGATCGGCGGTCACGGGTGTGTTCCGTGCGTCCGCCCCTCGAACGAGTGCCCACGCCGCCGGG
>NZ_JADKYB010000036.1 GCF_016918855.1 Actinacidiphila acididurans | reverse complement strand
CCCCGACCCCGGCCGGCCGACCCCAGGGAAGCGATTCCCGGTCGGCCGGCCGCAACGTTTTTCGGACTCGCGGGCGTGGCTGTACGGATTCCCCAACGGTGCCTGCGCGGCGCCGTGGACGCGGCGGGCGCGCCCGCGCTGGTGCGCGAACTCGACGCCAGGCAGCGGCAGTCCGCCCGGCCCGGCGACATCGGCAGTCAGCCGGAAGAAGCGGTCTCCGGCCGGAGGAGAACGATCCGGGCCGAAGAGGAATTGTGCCGACCGGAGAGGAATCCGTGTCGGCCGGAGGCGAAACCATGCTGACCGGAGCGGAACCGGGCTGACCGCAGCAGAAACGATGCCGGCCGGACAGGAACCGTGCGGACCGGAGAAGAACCGTGCTGGCGGAGAAGAATCCGTGCCGGCCGCAGGCGAAACCGTGCGGGCCGGACAGGAGCCGTGCTGACCGCAGCAGAAACGATGCTCGCCGGACAGGAACCGTGCGGGCCGGAGAAGAACCGGGCTGGCGGAGAAGAATCCGTGCCGGCCGCAGACGGAACCGACTCGGCCGCAGAAGAGACCGGCAGAAGAGACCGCGCGGCCGGAGAGGAAATCGTGCGGGCGGAGACGGGACGGTTGACGACGGCCGAAGGGGCCGGAGGGGTGGGGGTCCGAAATGCTGACTTATATTTGTGAGCCGCCAGGCTCGTAAATATGAGATTTCGGACCCCCACCCCGCAGGCCCCGCCCCCTGATCACGAATAACCCGCACGCACTCCCGCTACTCGTCCAGCAACGCACGTACGATCGTCAACGACAACTCCTGAAAGAACCCGTGCACATTCTCATCGGGCGCCCCCGTCGCCTTCGACACCCGCCGCCACAGCGTCTCGTAATGCCGCCGCGCGACAACGGCAACGTCAGGATCCCCCGCCGCCCCGTACAACGCGAGCTGAAACCTCAGCAGATCCCGGTGCGCGGACCCCGGCCGCAGAAACGTCCTGACGCACCCCGCCAGCCGCTCCCCATGGTCCACCCCCTTCGCCGCGTCCTCCATCAACCTGCACATCTCCGCCAGCGAAAAATCCGCCGTCGCGGTGAACAAGTGCTTCTTCGACCGGAAGAGCCGAAAGAGATACGGCTGCGACACCCCGACCCGCCGCGCAATGGACGCGGTCGACGTCGCCTCGTACCCGCGCAGCCCGAACTCGGTGACGGCCACGCGCAGCACGAGCGCGCGCCGTTCCTCCGCTCTCACGCCGTCCCCCGTCCGCCCGGGCGGCAACCCACCCGCGGACGCGCCCCGCGCCCCACGCTCACTCCAGGCCCGGTTCGGCCGGCACCGGCCGAACCGGACCCGTGCGGAAGGTGGCCAGGCCGGCCCCGCTCCAAAGGCCGGCCTGGCGTTCGTGGGGGAATCGCGCCGCCGGCCGCGGGCCGGAGACGTCCCGAAGGGGCTGTGCGGAAGGGCCGCGCCCGATCGGGGCCGCGGCCGTGGCCGGCGGCACCGCCATGGCGGTCCGACGCGGCGAAGCGAACACTGCTGTGGACACCCGTCTACCTCCCGGACCCCGGCCGACGTTGCCTGCTGTGCCTGCATGCCATCGTCGGTAAGCGCGCTGCCGGGAACCTCTCCCGTATTGCCGTGGTGCGGTCGGGGGGCCGACGACAACCCCCGGAGCCAGGCATGATGCCGTCATGGGCCGTATGTCGTATCACCACGGGAACCTGGCGAACGCCCTGGAGGACGCCGCTGTCGAACTCGGCCGCGCCGGCGGGCCGGAGGCGGTCGTGCTGCGGGAGGCGGCCCGGCGGGCGGGCGTGTCGCCGACCGCCGCGTACCGGCATTTCGCCGGCCAGCAGGCGCTGCTGGAACGGGTCAAGGAGCGGGCGCTGACAATGATCAGCGAGCGCATGCTCGCGGCCGTCGAGGACGTGGTCCCGCACGAGGATCCGGTCGCCCGCGCGACCGCTCGCCTGCGGGCGGCCGGCCGCGGTTACGTGGACTTCGCCCGCGCCGAACCGGGCCTGTTCGCGACGGCGTTCCGGCCTACGGCGGCGGGGGAGGAGGCCGCCGGACTGAACGGCGGCGCGGGGCCGGGAGGCGAGCCGGAGGCCGACCCCGACGAATTCCGGGAGGAGGGCGCCTACGTGCTGCTGGGCACGCTCATCGACGACCTCGTCGCGGCCGCCGACCGTTCGGCCGAGGCCCGGGTGGACGCGGAGTACGCGGTCTGGGCGGCGGTGCACGGCCTGTCCGTCCTGCTGCTGGACGGCCCCCTGCGCCACCTCGACCCGGGGGCCCAGGACATCGCCGTCGAGCGCACCTTCGACCTCGTCATCGCGGGCCTCGCGGACGGCTCGGCCCGGCCCCCGGTCCCCGCCGGCGCGGACCACCCGGACGACGGCAACTGACCGCATCCGGGCGCGCGTACGCACTCACGCCCGCCGGACCGTCGACGTCCGCCCCGGCTTTCGGGTACCTCCGGCCTTTCGGGTACCCCCGGGCTTTCTCGCGCACCCCCGGCCTTTCGGGTACGCACAGACCGTCGGGAGTCAACTGCCGCGGCCCGGCGCTGTCAACGCCCGGCGCCGGACATCGTTGCATCCTTCATCAATTTTCCACGGGCTGCGGCAAGACCCTTGACCCGGCCGGGTGACGCCCTGCGAGAATCCGCGGCGGATGCGCGAGTCTGTTCGATGTTGGTCAATTATGGCGCTCGCGGAACAGTGTTGCGCAGCCAGACGCATGCCCTCGACGAGGAGGTCACTATGTCGGTCGACCGCAGATCGATCCTGGCCGGAGCCGCTGGAGCGGTGGTGGTACCCGCTCTGCCGGGCCTCGCCGCCGGCGCCGGCGCCACGACCCGCACCGGCGCCGCCGGTCAGCCGCTTCCAACAGGAACCAACGTCCCCCGAAGTATCCCGCTCGCCGACGGCTGGCGGTTCGCGCTGGTGAACCCCGGCGGTGTCACCGACCCGACCGGCGCGTACGCAGGCGCGGCCGACCCCGCGTACGACGACTCCCGCTGGCGCGCCGTCCGCGTGCCGCACGACTGGAGCATCGAGCAGACCCCCACCACCGCCAACGGCACCTCGGGCGGCACGGGTTACCTGCCCGGCGGCCTCGGCTGGTACCGCCGGACCTTCACCCTGCCGCCGCAGGTCGCCGGCCGCCGGATCTCCGTGGAGTTCGACGGCGTCTACATGGACTCCGACGTCTACTGCAACGGCACGCTGCTCGGCAATCACCCCTACGGCTACACCGGGTTCGCCCACGACATCACCGACCTGGTCCACACCGACGGTTCCACGCCGAACGTCATCGCCGTCACGATCCGCAACCAACTGCCGAGCAGCCGCTGGTACTCCGGCAGCGGCATCTACCGCCACGCCCGCCTGGTGGTCACCGACCCGGTGCACGTGACCCGTTGGGGCACCTTCGTCACCACCCCCGACCTCGCCACGACGGCGGCTCAGGGATACGGGACCGTGCACGCCGAGGTCTCCGTGGCCGACGACAGCGGCGCCGGCGCCTCCGCGGTGGTCGTCGCGACCGTCCGCGACGCGAAGGACCACCGGGTGGCGCGGACGAGCGCGCCCCTGGAGTTGCCGGCCGGCCGCACCGCCGCGACCGCCGCCCTCGACCTGCGCGTCGACCAGCCCGCCCTGTGGTCGCCGGACACCCCGGACAACCGCTACACCCTGGTCACCGAGGTGCAGGTGGCCGGCCGGACCGTCGACACCTACACCACCGGATTCGGCTTCCGCTGGCTCGTCCTCGACCCCGACCAGGGCCTGTCGATCAACGGCGTGCCCGCCAAGATCCGCGGCGTCGACCTCCACCACGACCAGGGCGCGCTCGGCTCGGCGATCCACGAGGACGCGGTGCTGCGGCAGATGACCATCATGAAGTCGATGGGCGTCAACGCCTTCCGCACCTCGCACAACCCGCCCTCGCCGCAGATGATCCAGGCCTGCGAGGAACTGGGCATCGTGATGATGGTCGAGGCGTTCGACTGCTGGCACACCGGCAAGACCACGTACGACTACCACCGCTTCTTCGACGCCAACAGCACCGCCGACATCACCGAGATGGTGCTCGCGGCCCGCAACTCGCCCGCGGTGATGATGTGGTCGATCGGCAACGAGATCCCGGACTCCACCAGCTCCCTCGGCCTGACCATCGCCGACGGCCTGATCGCCGCGATCAAGGCGGTCGACACCACCCGCCCGGTCGTGATCGGCTCCGACAAGTACCGCGGCCTGCCCGCCGTCGGCTCGGCCGCCGACAAGATGCTCGCCAAGCTCGACGGCCTCGGCCTCAACTACAACACCGCGGCCTCCGTCGACGCCCTGCACGCCCGCTACCCGCACCTGTTCCTGTTCGAGTCCGAGTCCTCCTCGGAGACCTCCTCGCGCGGCACCTACCAGGAACCGCAGCACCTCAACACCGGCGAGAACCACGTCCCGGGCAAGCGCGCCACCTCCAGCTTCGACAACAACCTCGCCTCGTGGACGATGAGCGGCGAGTACGGGCTGAAGAAGGACCGCGACCGGAAGTTCTTCGCCGGGGAGTTCCTGTGGTCCGGCACCGACTACATCGGCGAACCGACCCCGTACAGCGTCTTCCCGGTGAAGTCCTCCTTCTTCGGCGCGGTGGACACCGCGGGCTTCCCGAAGGACATGTACTGGCTCTTCCGCAGCCAGTGGACCAGTGAGCCGATGGTCCACCTGCTCCCGATGGACTGGACCGACCACGCGCCGGGCGAGACCGTCGAGGTGTGGGCGTACGCGAACGTCGACACCGTCGAACTCTTCGTCAACGGCGCGTCGATGGGCACCCGCACGTTCGACCGCAAGAAGACCGTTGACGGCCGCGGGTACCTGGAGACGACCGAGGCGACCGGCGACGACAAGACCGTCACCGGCGGCGCCTACCCCGGCAGCTACACCAGCCCCAACGGCAGCGCCGGCAAGCTCCACCTGACCTGGCAGGTGCCCTTCGCCCCGGGCGAGCTGAAGGCGGTGGCCCGCAGCGGCGGCCGGGTCGTCGCCACCGACGTGCTGCGTACGGCCGGCGCCGCGCACGCCGTACGCCTGACCGCCGACCGCGATTCCGCCACGGCCGACGGCGACTCCCTGGTGTACGTGACCGCCGAAGTCGTCGACGCGCACGGCGTGGTGCTGCCGAACGCCGCCGAACTGCTGACCTTCGACGTGGCCGGCGGCTCCCTGGCCGGCCTCGACAACGGCCGGCAGGAGAGCGCCGAACGCTACCAGGCCACCACCCGCACCACCTTCGGTGGCAAGGCGCTCGCCATCGTCCGCACCGGCACCGAGCCCGGCGGGCTCACCGTCACGGCCACCGCGCCCGGGCTGCACAAGGGCTCGGTGTCCGTGCGCACCACCAAGGCGCACGGCCCGGTCGCCACCACCGCGCCCGTACGGCTCGCGCCCGACCCCGGCCCCGGACCGGTGACCTACCCGGCCGCGGACGCCAGTTATTCCGGCTCCGAGAGCTCGCTGCCCGCGGCGATGGTGGACGGCAACCCCGCCACCGGCTGGTCGAACGCCTTCAACAAGAGCGCCACCGCGCTCCTGCCCGCCTTCAGCGGCGCCCGTCCCGGCGACTGGGTCTCGGTCGCCTGGGCGGACGCCAACTCCCTGTCCAGCGTCTCGGTTTCGTTCACCGTCGACGCCACCCACTCGCTGCCCGGCTCCGTCACCGTCTCCTACTGGGACCGCGACCGCTGGGTCCCGGTGAGCGGCCAGAGCGTGGCATGGGCCACCGCGAGCGATGCCCCGACGGTCATCTCCTTCACCGCCGTCCACACCGACCGCCTCCGGCTGGACATGGTGAGCGCCGCCCCGGGCACGACGGGCGGGGCTCAGCGGATCAGCACCCTCACCGTCGGCTGAGTCCGGCGGCAGTAAGTCGAGCGTCGCCCGCCCGCGCCTTTCGGATACGAGGGGCGCGGGCGGGCGCGTGTCGCTCCGTACGGGCAGCGACGCCCGTAGGTGTGTCCTCGGTCGCCACGTGCAGGGCGTGTAGGTGTGCGGCTACGGAAGTGCAGGTGTGCCGCGCCGTCTAGAACCAGCGCCCCCACCCGAAGACGAGCAAGTAGGCCCGGCGCATCGCGTCGCGCCCGCGGACCCGCCGCAGACGTATGACCGCCAGCACACCGGTGAACAGGGCGGCGAACGTGCCTGCGACCAGGGCCCCGGTGACGGGTCCTTGGAGCCACCCGACGATCACACTGGCGACGACGACGATCCCGAGGCCGAAATGCGCGTCGAGCACCTCGGCTCTCATCGCGTCCCGCGCGTTCGCGCGGCTGGCCCGCAGATCGGATTCGTACCGCTCCCGCGCGGCCTCCGGATCGGCGGCGGGACCCTCGGGCCATTTCTGCTGCATCGTCCCCTGACCATCCCGTGCGCGCAGCCTCTGGGCTCCGGGCGTCGACCCGGGCTCGACGGCGCCGGAAAGAGGAGCGTCACCCACTCCCCGCCACTCTTAACGTATAGCGCACCGGGGGGCTTGCGGCAAGGCCGGGGTCGTGCCGCAGAATCGCTGGCACACCACTTCCGGGGGCATTCCGCCGGAGCCCTTTTTCCATTCCGCGCATTCCGGCGACGTCGAAGAATGTGCAATTCGGTGTCGCCGTACAGGGGTTGTTTCATGATTGACGTGATCATTGTCGGCGCTGGACCGACCGGCCTGATGCTGGCCGGCGAACTGCGGCTGCACGGTGTGCGGGTGCTCGTACTGGAGCGGGAGGCGGAGCCGACCCGGCAGGTGCGGGCGCTGGGGCTGCATGTGCGCAGCATCGAGGTGATGGACCAACGCGGCCTGCTGGAGCGGTTCCTGGCGCTGGGCAAGCGGTATCCGCTCGGCGGTTTCTTCGCCGGGATCACCAAGCCGGCGCCCGAGGACATGGACACCGCGCACCCGTACGTGCTCGGCATCCCGCAGACGCTGATCGAGCGCCTGCTGACCGAGCATGCCGTCGAGGCCGGCGCCGAGATCCGGCGCGGCTGCGAACTGGTCGGGCTGAGCCAGGACGACGACGGGGTGACCGTCGAACTGGCCGGTGGGAGCGTGGCCGGTGGGGGAGGCACAAGGCTGCGCGCCCGCCATCTCGTCGGTTGCGACGGCGGCCGCAGCACCGTGCGCAAGCTGCTCGGCGTCGGCTTCCCGGGCGAGCCCTCGCGGGTCGAGACGCTGCTGGGTGAGATGGAGGTGACCCGCCCGGCGGAGACGGTGGCCGCCGTGGTGGCCGAGGTCCGCAAGACGCATCGGCGGTTCGGCCTCGGGCCGTTCGGGGACGGGGTGTACCGCGTCGTCGTGCCCGCCGAAGGGCTGGCCGAGGACCGCTCGGTCCCGCCGACCATCGAGGAGTTCAGGAAGCAGCTGCGGGCGTACGCCGGGACCGACTTCGGCGTGCACTCACCGCGTTGGACGTCCCGCTTCGGCGACGCCACCCGGCTGGCCGAGCGCTACCGGGTCGGCCGGGTGCTGCTGGCCGGTGACGCGGCGCACATCCACCCTCCGGTGGGCGGCCAGGGGCTCAACCTCGGCATCCAGGACGCCTTCAACCTCGGCTGGAAACTGGCCGCCGAGACCGCCGGTTGGGCACCACCGGGGCTGCTGGACACATATCACACCGAACGGCATCCGGTGGCCGCCGCAGTGCTGGACAACACCCGCGCCCAGGGCGAACTGATGTCCACCGAGCCCGGTGCTCAGGCGGTGCGCCGGCTGATGTCGGAACTGATGGACTTCCCGGAGGTGAACCGGTACCTGACGGAGAAGATCACCGCCGTCGACGTCCGCTACGACTTCGGCCCGGGTCACGAACTGCTCGGCCGGCGGCTGCGGGACCTCGCTCTGAAGCGGGGCCGCCTCTACGACCTGATGCACGGCGGGCGCGGCCTGCTGCTCGACGGGACCGGCCGGCTCTCGGTGGCGGGCTGGGCCGATCGCGTCGACCACGTCGTCGATTCCGTCGATTCCGTCGGTGAACTGGACGTACCCGCCGTGCTGTTGCGGCCCGACGGCCATGTGGCCTGGGTCGGCGAGGAGCAGCAGGATCTCCTCGGCCACCTCCCGACGTGGTTCGGCGCGGCGCGCTGACTGAACCCGCGACCGTAGCGGCGGCTTCGATCAGCCGGCCGCGTAGGTGCCGGCCAGCGCATGCCGGACCTCCGCCGCCGGAAAGGGGGTGCGTTTGCTCCGGGTGAGGAGCCGGCGGTGGAAGTCGTCCAGGACGAGGGCGTGCGGGGCGTGCCGGTCGAGGATCCTGCCGATTCCGGGTGGGACCCCGTCGAGGCGCCGGCCCGCCACCCAGTCCCGCAGGAAGGTCTCGTGGTCGCTGCCGCCCCGTACGCCGTCGGGCAGGTGAAAGCGCAGCAGGTGGGCCGGGGCGTAACTGCCGTCGTAGACAAGGTGGTCGGTCAGAAATGCCTCCTCCGTCGCCGAGAGCTCGAACTCGCGGCTGAGCGCGAGCCCGAAATCCGCGAAGTACACCTGGCGGCCGTCGGTCAGGAGGTTGGCGAAGTGCGCGTCGAAATGCACCAGTCCGCGCGCGCTCATGAATTGCGTGCCGCGGATCAGTTCGTCCTCGACCCATGTGTAGGGCGCGCTTTCCGGCTCCGGCCCGTGCTCGCGCTCTTGCTCCGGCCCCTGCTCACCTTCCTTGCGGGCCTCGCCGAGCCAGGCGGCGAGCGTCCGCGGCACGTACTCCAGGAAGAGCACCAAGCTGGACGAGGACCTGCCGATGGCCTCCAGCCGGCGCCGTACCGCCGGTGCCCCGTCCCAGTGCGCGACGGCCCCCTCGATGCCCCCGAACTGGTCGGCGAAGCCCTCGGGGGGACTGTCCGGCAGGACCCGCCAGTGGTACAGCAGCGGAAAACCCGCGTACTCGTTCTTGAGGACCCAGCCCGTGGTCATGAGGTGAGCGGCCAGTTCCCGCCAGGCACCGAACCCCGCCGACCCCACGCCGTACTGGTAGAAGAGCGGAAGCCCGAAGAGGTTGGCGGTGGACCGGACATGCTCGGGCCGTAACTCGATGTCGGTCAGCGGCACCCGCTTGACGAAGACACGTACCCCTTCGATTTCCAACTCCGCCGACCTGCCGCCGATTCCGGTGCCGAGCCCCGGCGCGGCGGCCACTGCCTGCGCGAGCCGGCGGTCACTGAACAGCGCCAGCCGTGCTCCCGCGGTCGCGTACGCGGACACGCGGGCCGCATGTCCGGCCGTACGTCCTGGCGCGGTCGAGTCCATCAACGCTCCTGCTTCTCGTGACGAGTTGGGCTACCGGTCGACCAGTCCGAGGCGCAGCACGCTCTCGGCGGTCGCCGCCACCGCCTCCTGCGTGGTCCTGGGCGTCCAGCCAAGCTCGCGCTCGGCCTTTGCGCTCGTCGCCCGGTGCGGCCGGCCGAGCATGGGCAGGGCCTGGCGGGCGGTGGAGTCGAAGACGGCGGCCAGGCGTACCAGCCAGTCGGGGACGGTCCGGGTCGGCACGCGCCTCGCCGCTTCTCCGAGCGACGCCTTGAGCGCCAGGGCCATGTCCGGCAGCGTCACCATGCCGGCGGTGGCCAGGAACCGCTCGCCCGCGGCGGCTGGGTGGGTCAGGGCCCGTACATGCAGGTCGGCCACGTCGCGCACGTCCACGACGCCGAATGTCATGCGCGGCAGGCGGGGCATGGCCCGGTTGAGCAGAAGGACGACGGACCCGATGGAGGTCGAGTAGTCCGGGCCGAGCACCGGGTCGAGGATCCCCGTCGGGTTCACCACGGAGAGCTCCAGTTCCTCGCCCTCCCTCTCGATGAAGTCCCACGCCGCCCGCTCGCCAAGCGTCTTGGGCTTGGCGTAGGCCGTGACGCCGTTGGTCACGTCCGTCCACGACGACTCGTCGAAGGGTGTGACGGGGGCGCGTCAAGGCGGGGGCCGCAGCCATGGACGGCGGAAGTACGCAGCGGGCGGGTAATGCGAGTGCGGCCCGGGCCGTGGGTCGGCCAGACTCGGCGGTATGAACGCGAAGATCACCCGCATCAACCCGGAACCATTGCACGAAACGCCCGGCTATCACCATGTCACGGTGGTGGAAGCCGGCCGGACGGCCTACTTGGCCGGACAGTGCCCCCTGGACGGCGACGGCCGGCTCGTCGGCCCCGGGTCGCTGGACCTGCAGATCGATCAGATCGCGAAGAACGCGCTGGCAGCCCTTGCCGCGGTGGACGCCGGCCCCGAGGACGTCGTGCGCTCGGTCATCTACGTCTGCACCGACGACACCCACGTCCTGGGCGCCGCATGGCGCCGCCTCACGGATTCGGTGATCGGCCCCGCCTTCACCACAGCCAGCACCCTCCTGGGCGTTGCCCAACTCGGCTTCACCGGCCAACTCATCGAGGTCGACCTCACCGCGGCCCTGCCGTGAACGGCCTACGCGTGATGCTGATCGGAGGAACCTCGCACACCGGCAAGTCGACCGTGGCCCGCGCGGTGGCCGACCGGCTCGGGTTCGACTGCCTGCCCACCGACGGGCTGGCGCGCCATCCCGGACGACCGTGGCCGACCCCGCAATGGCAGGTTCCACCGGATGTCGACGACCACTACCGCTCCCTCTCTGTCGACGAGCTCATCACCTCCGTGCTGGACCACTATCAGCGGCTGTGGCCGCGGATCGAGGAGCTGATCACGACCCACGCCCTCGCGGCACCCAACAGGGCAGGACTTGTCCTGGAGGGGTCCGCCCTCCTTCCGGAGAACGTCGCGAACCTCACCGTGCCCCACACGGCCGCCGTGTGGCTCACCGCGGACGAGGGCACCCTGTCCAGCCGCATGCACGCGGCAAGCCATTACGACCGGATGCCCGCCCAAGGCCGCGACCCGATCGACAAGTTCCTTGCCCGCACCCTGCGTTACCAGAAACTGGTGCGTGACGCCGTCGCACGGCTGGGCCTGGACCACATCGACACGTCCTCGGGCCGGCCCCCCGAAAAGCTCGCCGAAGCGGTGCTCGCGGCTGCGGCGGCTCAGGACGCGGTGGGGCGCTCCGTCCTCGGTGCCGCGTCGGGCGATGAGTCGGTGAATGCCCGGTGCGCGACCCGGCGGCGGTAGGTGCCGAGTGAAACTTATCCCCGGCGGGCGACCGTGATGATCTCCCGGCTGGACGCCGTAATCGGTTCCCGGTTCCAGGTCCCGTACTGCTCCTCGATCTCGAAGCCCGCTTCGAGGAGGAACCCGTTGAGCGCCGCAACGTCGAGAAACCGCAGGCTTTCCCGGAAGACCCTGAGTACGGTGCCGTCCAGCCGGGCCACCGTCCCGCGGATCGTGACCACGTCGTCGGCGACGGAATCCACGTCGTGCCAGTACCGCAGCGCGCGGCCGGCCTCGTCGACGACCTCGACCACGTCGTCCGGGTTCGAGGCGGTCCATTCCTCCCAGGCCCGCGCCTGGGGATGGCGCGTCTCGAACACGAAACGACCGCCTCGGCGCAGCGTTCCATGGATGGCCGCCAGTGAATCGCGTACGACCTGATCGGTGACCAAGTCCTGGAAGGCATGGCCGGTCATCGTCGCCAGATCGAAGCCGGCACCGCTCCTCGCCTCTGCCGCGGTGCCCTCCACCCACTCGACCTCGGCGCGGCGCCGGGCCCGGTCCAGCGCGGCCCGGTCCGGATCGAGCCCGACCAGCCGACCGCGATGGCCACGCTCACGAGCGAGGCTCAGCATCGCCCCGGTGCCGCAACCGACGTCCAGGACCGACTCCGAGCCCATCACCAACGGGAAGTAGAAGCCGTCGTCGGCCCGCCGGTCCGGATCCCACGGGTTCAGCACGTCGTACAGCGCGGCAGCGTCGGCATCGGAAAACACCGCGACAGTGTCCGCCAACCACCCCCTGCCGACAACCGATTAGTCACGGCGCCACGCCGAACGGTTTGTGCCGGACCGCACCCGTGAAACCGATCAGGGCCGCAATTCCACTGCCTGGCCTCGGCCATACGCGTCGAGGGCGACGACGATCATGTCCAGGTCGCCGAAGTCGAACCAGACGGACAGGTTGAGCTCCGCGTCCACTCCGAAGCCCTCCAGGAAGAGGCGATCCGCAAGGGGTTGAGGGTCCGCCCTCTCGTAGTGGTCGCGCCACCGCCGCGGTCCGTGGGCCACCGCGTAGGCGACGATCTCCGGGAGGGCGGCCAAGGCGTGGCGGATCCTTGCCACGACTACCGTGAGGCGCCGGTCGAGGTCGGGCCCGGGCTCGACCTCACCGAAGTCGAGAAGGACTTCCGCGTCCCCGTGTCCGTTCATGCGCGGCGCCCGCACGGCCGGGTCGACGGAGATCGAAGCCAGCAACGTCCCGTCGCCCTGCTTCCACACATCTGCGAGCCACTCATGATGAAGAAGCGGGCGCCGTCCGGTCGTCACACAGCGATCATGACGCCGAGCACCGGCCCTTCACCAGCGGTGAGCCGATCCCGGCGCCATGAGAAACGACGTCCGCACCACCTCCGAGCCCACACGCCTCCCGCCCGAGCCCGTCGAGGGGGGCACCCCTCGCCCCGAGGGCACGCGCCCCGGGTGGCAGGCGGCACACCCTCCGGGTGTGCCCCAGGGCTTGACAGGACGCAAGCCAGAAGAGAGCGTTTGGCAACGTTGTCATGAGGGGTGGGCCGGGGGCCGCACACCCCTTGGTCCCGCCTGGGAATGGAACCCGCGCACATGCCGAATCACCCTCCCCGCCCGTCCCGCCGGTCGGTCGTCACGACCGGATCGAGCCTGCTCGCAGGCCTCGGCCTGGGGGCCGTACTGCCCGCGACCAGCGCTGCCGCCCAGACCGCGGCGGCAGCCGGGAGCGGCACCGCCACCCGCGGCGAACTCGCCGCCTACCGCCCGGTCGCCGTCTCCTCCACCGACTACGCGCCCACCCCGGCCGAGTTCGCCGTCGACACGCTCACCTCGACCGGCGTCAAGGGCAGCGGATGGCGGGCCGCCGCGGGCGACCCGCAGTGGATCCGCGTGGACCTCCAGGGCACCTGCGACGTGGACCTGATCCGCCTCACCTTCGAGGCCACCGTGAACGACCCGGTGTTCACCCCGTCCACCGACGGCGACCCGTGGGACAACACCACCGGCCAGGAGATCCTGTCCAGCTGCGCGGTCGACTTCACCGTGGACACCTCGCTGGACGAGCAGTCCTGGACCCCGGTGTACCGGACCACGGCCGGCACCGGCGGCGTGGTCGAGATCCCCCTGACGCAGCCGGCCGCCGCCCGCTTCGTCCGGCTCACCGTGCGCAAGCGCTCCAACGCCAACCCCCTGGGCCTGAACGGCTTCGAGGTGTACGGCACCCCGCGCGGCCACCGCCCCGCCGCCACCGGCTGGACCGACTGGGGCACCCACACCCACAACGCCCCGTCGCTGCACGTCGCCTCCGACGGCACGGTCCCGCTGGAGTCCGGCTGGACGCTGACCATGGACGACCGGGCCGGCGGCAAGGGCGCGGACCTGTCCCGCCCCGCCCTGGACACCAGCGCCTGGCTGCCGGCCACCGTCCCCGGCACGGTCCTGGCCACCCTCGTCGACCAGGGCCTGCTGCCCGACCCGGTGGCCGGCCTGAACAACCTGCACATCCCCGAGGCCCTGTCCCGCCACTCCTGGTGGTACCGCCGCGGCTTCGCCCTGCCCGACGGCCTTCCCACCGGCGCCGGCCGCCACGTCTGGCTGGAGTTCGACGGCATCAACCACCAGGCCGACATCTGGCTCAACGGGCAGCACGTGGGCGGCATGACCTACCCCTTCGCCCGCGCCGCCTACGACGTGACCGGCCTGCTGGCCGCGACCGGCGAGCAGGCGCTGGCCGTGCAGGTCACGCCGATGCCCTTCCCCGGCAGCCCCGGCGACAAGGGCCCGGACGGCCTGTCCTTCGTGGACGCCGGCGCCAACATGATGAACCGCAACTCGCCCACGTACCTGGCCGCCTCCGGCTGGGACTGGATGCCGGCGGTCCGCGACCGGGTCAGCGGCATCTGGAACCACGTCCGGCTGCGCTCCACCGGCCACGCCGTCATCGGCGACCCGCGCGTGGACACCGTGCTGCCGAACCTGCCCGACACCGGCAGCGCCGAACTCACCGTGACCGTACCGGTCCGCAACGCCGGCACCGCCGACATCAAGGCCACCGTCACCGCCGCCTTCGACGGCGTCAAGGTCTCCCAGACGGTCACCGTCCCGGCCGGCCAGAGCGTCGACGCGGTGTTCACCCCCGCGGTGTACGCGGCGCTGAAGCTGCGCAACCCGCGCCTGTGGTGGCCCAACGGCTACGGCAGCCCCGACCTGCACAAGCTGACCGTGACCGCCGACGTGAACGGGCAGACCAGCGACCGGCGCACCGCCCGCTTCGGCATCCGCCAGTTCGACTACCACTACACGACGCCGCTGCCGTTCGTCGCGACCGGCGACGCGTACACCCAGTCGGTGGACCTCGGCAAGCAGCAGGCCCGTTACGTCCGCGTCCAGTGCGACACCCGGGCCACCGGCTGGGGCTTCTCGCTGTGGAGCCTGTCGGTGATCGACAGTTCCGCGCCCGGCACCGACCTCGCGCTGCACAAGACGGCCACCTCCTCCACCGAGGACGAGTCGGACCACGGCGCCGGCAACGTCACCGACGGCGACTCCGGCACCCGCTGGTCCTCCGCCTTCGCCGACGACCAGTGGGTGCAGGTCGACCTCGGCTCCTCCGTCTCCTTCGACCGGGTCGACCTGACCTGGGAGCAGGCGTACGCCCGTACCTACCGGGTCCAGGTCTCCGCCGACGGCTCGACGTGGACCGACGCCAAGGCGGTGGACAACACGGCGGTGCCGCTGCCCTTCAACTCCGGCGACGCCAGCCTCCAGATCGAGGACATCCCGGCGCAGAACGCCCGTTACGTGCGGATCTTCTGCCATGCGCGCGCCACCAGCTGGGGCTCCTCGCTGTGGAGCCTGTCGGTGATCGACAGCGCCACGCCCGGCACCGACCTCGCGCTGCACAAGACCGCCACCTCCTCCTCGGTGGAGGAGTCCGACCACGGCCCGGGCAACGCCACCGACGGCGACCCCAACACCCGCTGGTCGTCCGCCTACCAGGACGAGCAGTGGCTCCAGGTGGACCTCGGCTCGGCGGTCTCCTTCGACCGGATCGCCATCGTCTGGGAGGCGGCGTACCCCAAGACGTACACGATCCAGGTCTCCACCGACGGCTCTTCCTGGACCGACGTGAAGACCGTCGACAACACGCCCGACCCGCTGCGGATCAGCGTCAACGGCGTGCCGGTATTCGCCCGCGGCGGCAACTGGGGCTGGGACGAACTGCTGCGCCGGATGCCCGCCGAGCGGATGGACACCGCCGTGCGGATGCACCGTGACATGAACTTCACGATGATCCGCAACTGGGTGGCCAGCAGCAACCGCGAGGAGTTCTACGCGGCCTGCGACGAGCACGGCCTGCTGGTGTGGAACGACTTCCCCAACGCGTGGGGCATGGACCCGCCGGACCACCAGGCGTACAACGACCTCGCGCGGGACACCGTACGGCGCTACCGCCTGCACCCGTGCGTGGTCGTGTGGTGCGGTGCCAATGAGGGCAACCCGCCGGCCGCCATCGACACCGGCATGCGCCAGGCGGTCACCGAGGAGGCGCCGGGCCTGCTCTACCAGAACAACTCGGCCGGCGGCATCATCACCGGCGGCGGCCCCTACGGCTGGATCGAGCCGGACCGCTACTACTCGCCGAGCACCTACGGCAGCGGCAGCTTCGGCTTCCACACAGAGATCGGCATGCCGGTCGTCTCCACCGCCGAGAGCATGCGCGAGCTGGTGGCCGACCAGCCCGAGTGGCCGATCGGCGGGGCGTGGTACTACCACGACTGGAGCACCCGCGGGAACCAGGCGCCGCAGAACTACCAGGCCGCCATCGAGACCCGGCTCGGCACCGCGACCGGCCTGGACGACTTCACCGCCAAGGCGCAGTTCGTCAACTTCGAGAACCACCGCGCGATGTTCGAGGCGTGGAACGCCAACCTGTGGCAGGACGCCACCGGCCTGATGCTGTGGATGTCCCACCCGGCCTGGCACAGCACGGTGTGGCAGACCTACGACTACGACTTCGACGTCAACGGCGCCTACTACGGCGCCCGCACCGCGTGCGAGCCGCTGCACGTCCAGGCGGGCCCGGGCGACTGGCAGGTCATCGCGGTCAACCACACCCCGACGGCAGTCAAGGGCGCCGTGGTCACCGCCCGGATGTACGACGTCTCCGGCCGGCAGATCGGCGCGACCTCGCGGCAGACCGTGGACATCGCGTCCGCGGCCACGGCCAAGGCGTTCGCCGCCGGCTGGACGGACGCCCTGCCGAACCTGCACCTGCTGCGGCTCACCCTGGAGGACGCGCGGGGCAACCTGCTGTCCGCCAACACCTACTGGCGCTACCGGCAGCCGTCGGACATGCAGGCCCTGGCCAAGCTGCCGCAGGTACGGCTGGCCACCTCGCTGGGCAAGGTCACCGACAGCGGGGCGCGCCGCACCGTGACGGCCACGGTACGCAACAGCGGCTCGGCGGTCGCGGCCATGGTCCGGCTCACCCTGGTGGACGCCGCCGGCGGCAAGCGGGTGCTGCCCGCCCTCTACGGCGACAACTACCTGTGGCTGCTGCCCGGCGAGTCGCGCACCGTGGAGGTCTCCTGGCCGGCGGAGATCCTGTCCGCCGACCGGGCCGCGCTGCGAGTCGAGGCCCACAACGCGGCCCGCACGGTGGCCCGCGGCTAGCGGGTCAGCGGGTCAGCGATCCACCGTTCGATCCGGGACCCGGATCGGACGGCAGGCGGCAGGGCCGTGTGACGTCGGCGGTCAGCCAGCCGTGCGCGGCGGTCAGGGTGCGGTCCCAGCAGCCGCCGGTGTCCGTGGTGCCGAGCCAGTGCTCGGACCCGGTGCCGTCGGAGGAGACGACCGTGCCCGCCTGCCGGGCCAGCACACCGGTCGCGGTCACCGTGTCGTCGGTGACCGCGACCGGCCGCCACGCCCCGGAGCGGCCGGCCCGGACGCTGTCGGTCAGCACCCGCTGCTGCCGTACGCTGCCGCTGAGCTGGTAGTTGTCCCCGTCGGTGTAGACCGGCACCGACAGGTCCACGTCGACGGGGTACGACCAGGCGTGCCGCGCCGTGCGCACCGCCCCCTCGTCCCTGGCCGTGCTCGTGGTGACCGTGGTCGCGCCCGTATCGCGCTGGCGTACCACCTGGTGCCGGCCGCCGTCGGAGACCGTGTCGTCGTTCGTGTACGCGGTCCGCTGCGCCACCCGGGTGGTGATCCGGCCGCGCGAGGTGTCCACGTACCCCTGTGTCACCCAGTCGCGCGTGGTGGCGGTGTGCACGGCGGTGGACCCGTCGCCGGCCGGCTGCTCGGTGGTGGACACCGCGGGCGAGGTGCCGACGGTGTCGGCGGTCAGTGCGCCGGAGGTCCGCGCGGCGTGGTGATCGGTGGTCAGGAAGAGGGTGCCGTCCACCGTCCAGGTGTCGGCCGCGCCGTACGGGGTCAGCGTGACGGTGTGCGGCTTGCCGTCCACCAGCAGGCCGGCGAACGGGGTCAGGTCCAGGTCGTAGGGCAGGGTGAGGAACTGGTCCACCGCGGGGATCGGCCGCCACAGTGTAGGCACGATGCCGCCGGAGTACACCACCGGATACGGCTGCGCGAGGCCCGCGGGCCGGCCGTCGACCGCGACCTGGACCTCCCGGTAACTGCCGCCACCGCACAGGTAGTCGGGCGCCTGCGCGGCCAGGTCGGAGGGCACCGAGTCGAACCACTGCTCGTCGCAGCCGCCGCCGCGCGCGTACACCTCCAGCCGCGCGGTCACCAGGTTGCGGGGCAGCACCACCGAGGCGGTGGCGGACTGCCCGGGCGCGAGGTCGTACCAGCCCGCGGCGGTGGTGCTGTTGCCCGACAGCGGCACGACCCGGTCGGCGAGCGCGGGGGCCGGGTGACGCCGGTCGGCGGTGTAGTACGTGAGGGTCAGCGTCATGTGGTAGACGCCGGTGTACGTGCTGTTGACGAGGTTGCCGAGGTCCGCCACGAGCGGCTGGGGGGTGCGCAGCAGCGGGGTGAAGGCGGTGACGTCCTTGTCCACGTGCCAGGTGATGCCGTCGTCGTCCGGCTCGGGCGTGCTGGTCCGCAGTACCTCGGCGCCGCCGATCCACACCCCGGCCAGCCGGTCGTACTGCCGGCCCTGGACGCTGCCGGACCAGGTCAGCACCACCTTCGACCACGGGCCGGCGCACTGCGCGGGCGGCGTCACCGTGCCGGTGTACGGCTGCCCGTAGGAGTTGGCGAAGTCGTGGCGCATCACGGTGACCGTGCAGTGCGGGGTGTCCGGCCGGGTCACCGGCGGAAGAGCGGTGACCGGGTCCTGGTAGCCGTTCTCGACGTAGGAGGGGGCGGGGGCGGCGGGCGCCGAGGCCCGCGCGGCGGCGCCTGCGCCGGCCAGGGTCAGGGCCGCGGCGGCGGCCAGGGCGAGCAGGGCGCGGGCGGCCCGGCGCACGGCGGGCGGGCGGCCGGGGCGGATGCGGGCCGGCGGTGTCCGGTCTTGCAATGCGGTCACCTTCTCGGGGGTAGGCAGGGCGGACCGGGGGGAGGCGGGGTCGGCATGCCCCGGGATCGTACCCACGGTTTGAACATGGGCATGCCGGGAGGACCAGGTGCGGCGCCGCCGTCGATACCCGATATGGGTGGTTTCGCGCGGTACGGCCTCGGCAAGGTGCCCCAGTGACGGAAGCAGGCGTGTGCCGCGGGCGGGGGCCGGCGCACGGGAGAGAGGAGCGACCATGGGCACGGCGAGCAGCAGCATGACCGCACGGGACCTGATGTCCGGGGGCGAGGTGCGGTGCGTGGGCGAGCACCAGTCGTTGCAGGACGCGGCCAGGCTGATGCGGGACCTGAAGGTCGGCGCGCTGCCGATCTGCGGCGACGACCAGCGGCTCAAGGGCATGATCACCGACCGCGACATCGTGGTGCAGTGCGTCGCCGACGGCCAGGACCCGGCCCAGGTGGCCGCGGGCCGGTTCGCCGGGCCGCTGCACTGGATCGACGCCCAGGCCGACGCGAGCGAGGCCCTCGCGGTCATGGAGCGCAACCGGATCAAGCGGCTGCCGGTCATCGACGTCGCGAACAATCACCGCCTGTGCGGCATGATCACCGAGTCCGACGTGGCCAGGCGCCTCACCGACGACGAGATCGCCGAGTTCGCCACGCAGGTCTACGCGGCGGCCTGAGCGGCCCGGTCCTTCACAGCCGGTAGGCGCGCAGCGCGTTCTCCCGGCCGATCATGGCGATGACCCGCCGCGCGTCCGGCTCCGACCAGTCGCCGGCCGACACCCAGGACTGCGCCACCGACGCCGTCGCCCGCCGCCACAGCACGGCCCCCAGGACGTGCAGTTCGGGCGGCCCGAAGGCGTCGGAGGAGTACAGCAGCTTGGCGAACGGCGCGAGTTCCATCGACTCGGCGACCACCGCCGGGGCCCGGGCGCCCACCTGATTCACCGCCAGCCCCACGTCGCAGTGCACGTTGGGGAACGCCTGCGCCAGGTAGCCGGCCGCGCGGTGGTACGGGTAGCAGTGCAGCAGCATCACCGGCACCCGCGCCACCGCGGGCTGCCGCAGCAGGTCGAGCAGCAGCAGCGGATCGACCCGGCGCAGGTCCAGGTCCCGGTCGCCGAGGCCGGTGTGGATCTGCAGCGGCAGCCCCAGCTCCACCGCGCAGTGCACGCCGAACCGCAGCAGCACCGGGTCGGTCAGCCGCGGTTGCGGTCCGGCCGCCGCCAGCCACCGCGCCGCCGCCTCCCGTACCGCCGCAGGCTCCGGCGGGCTCCAGTCCAGGTCGAGCCCGGCCCGGTAGGCGACCACCGTCTTGACCCCGACCGCGTCCCGCGCCTCCGTACGCAGCAGGTCCCGGTACGCGTCCGGGTACGCCGCCGCGCCCGTCTCCTGCCCGGCGAGCGATCCGGCCAGCGACTCGGCCAGCGCCTCCAGCCGTACGATCCGGTGCGCAGCCCCGCCCGCCGCCACGGCCAGCTCCTCCGGGGACAGGAGCTTCTCCGCCGCGTACCCGGTGTCGACCAGCCAGTGGTCCACCCCGGCGGCCGGCAGCAGCCGCTCGGCCACCTCCATCGCGTCGAGCCCGGCGCGGCGGTCCCAGTAGTCGTCGGCCGGCGCGTGCGCGGGCAGCCCCAGCAGCGGCGCGCACCACCGGCGCACCGCGAAGCCGAGCTGCGAGTCGAACTGCGTGGTCCCGGCCGGCACCGGCCCCGGCGACCCCTCGTTGAGCGCCACCTCGAACTCCGCCCGGCTCAGCGGCTCGCGAAAGGCGCCGTGCACATGATGGTCCACGAGCGGCAGTTCCGCGGCGAAGTCGGCGAGGCTCATCGCTCGCGCCGGCCCGGAGCCGCGGTGGACGCCGACCGGGTAGCGGAGTCCGATGCGGTTGCCGGCCGCGTGACCGGCCTTGGAGCCGGGCTGGAGTCCGTAGGGTCCCGCGGTCCGGCGGCGGAACGCGTGGTGGACGCCGACCAGGTGGCGGAGTCCGATGCGGTTGCCGGCCACGTGGCGGAGCCAGGAGCCGGGCCGGAGTCCGTAGGGTCCCGTGGTCCGGGGGCGGAACGTGTGGCGGACGCCGACCAGGCAGCGTAGTCCGATGCGGATGCCTGCCGCGTGACCGGCCTTGGAGCCGGGCCGGAGTCCGTAGGGTCCCGCGGCCCGGGGGCGGGACTCTGCCCCGGGGCCGCCGCCGTCACGAGGTCCACGCGAAGCGGAAGCGTTCGGCCAGGACGTCGATGCCGAGGCCGCCGTAGTTGTCGACTTCGTGGCGGCGGACGGCCAGCAGGGCGGACACGATGTCGTCGCCGAGCAGTTCGCGGGCGGTGGGGGAGGCGTCCAGGGCGTCCAGGGCCTCTTCCTGGGTGGCGGGGAGCCGTACCGCCGAGGGGTCCTGGGCCGGGTCGACCCGTACCTCGGGGGGCAGTTCGGCGCCGCGGGCGATGCCGTCCAGGGCCAGCCCGAGCACCACCGCGGAGGCCAGGTAGACGTTCGCGGAGGAGTCGCCGCACTTGACCTCGATGCTGGCGCCGTGCGGGTTGCCCGCAGTGCCGGCCAGCAGCCGGACCGCGGCCTCCCGGTTCTCCAGGCCCCAGCAGGCGAAGGCGCCCGACCAGCGGCCGGGGCCCAGCCGGGCGGAGGACAGCACTGATCCGCCGAGCACTCCGAGGGTGGCCGGCAGCCCCGCCACGATCGCGCCGATCGCCGCCGCGCCCTCGTCGGTCAGGCCGTGCGGCCCGGCCCCGCCCGACAGCAGCGGCCGGCCGTTGCGGGCCAGCGACAGGTGCAGGTGGGCGCCGTTGCCCGCGCCCTCGTGGAAGGGCAGCGGCGAGAAGGACACCTGCATGCCGTGGTCGCGGGCCACCCGACCGGTCACCAGCCGGGCCAGCACCACGTCGTCGGCGGCCTGCACCGGTTCGGCCGGGGCCAGCGACAGCTCGAACTGCCCGGTGCCGTACTCCGCGTGCAACTGCTCCACCCCTACCCCGGCGTGCTCCAGGGCCCGGTCCAGCTCCGCCAGCAGCGCGCCCTCGCGGACCACCGACCCCAGGCCGTACGCCTGCCAGTGCCGGCCGGACAGCTCCCGCCCCTCGGCGTCGGTGAGCACGAACTCCAGCTCGTGCCCGGCCCGTACGCTCAGCCCGGCCGCCTCCGCGCGCGCCTGCGTGCTGCGCAGCCGGCCCCGGGCGCAGTTCGGCGACGGCTCGCCGTGCTGGTCGAAGAACTCCGACGGCGCCCACGCCCAGCCGCCGCCGATCACCCGCGCCGCCGCCAGGTCGGCCCGCAGCCGCAGGTCGCCGACCACGCCCAGCCGCTCGGTGAAGGCAATGGAGTTGTCGACGCAGAAGACGTTCCAGGTGGGGGAGGCGCCCATCCCCGCGGTGTGGAAGACCTCGGCCCGGCGCAGCGGCACGGTCTTGGCCCGGGCCACTCCCGCCATGTCCACCACGGAGCCGATGAGCAGGTGCACCCCGGACTCGGTCAGTCTCTCCCTGCGGGTGGCCAGCTCGGCGGTGGTCAGCACGGGCATGGGGTCGGCGATCGGCACGTGGTCTCCCTTCCGGGGTGCGGATCCCGGGCGCGTCCGGGCGTACGGCGACGCGCGCGGCCGAACGGGTCCGGCCCGGCCCGGTCGCGCGGCCGGCGCCGCACCTGGCGATCACGCTAGCCGATCCACCCCGCCCGGCCGGTCAGGCCGCACCGGCCGGGCCCGCGGCTCAGCCGACCGTGATCGCGTCCAGCTTCGCCCGCAGGTACTCCGAGGAGTCCACCGGCTCGTGCGCCACCCGGCCGACCGGGGCCGGCAGCGGCGCCACCACGGTGTGCGGATCGCACTCGTAGAAGTACACCAGCGACATCAGTTCCTCGGCCGGGTCCTGCGGGGACGGCGGCAGCACCCGGTGCCGGCCGGACCGCCAGCGGTCACCCGTCCAGTGGGCCATCAGGTCACCGATGTTGACGGTCAGCGCCTCCGGGTCGAACGGCGCGTCCTCCCAGCCGCTGCCGCCGTCGGCCGGGTCCACGTACACCTGGAGCCCGCCCCGGCCGAGTTGGCGGTCCAGCAGCGTCACCGTGCCGAAGTCGGTGTGCGGGCCGATCCGGTACTGCCCGGGCAGCGGTTCCCCGACCACCTCGGTGCCCGGGTACCAGTTGACGTTCAGCGTGTACGTGGGATGCCGGGTGTGCCGGGTGAAGAAGTCCTCGTCCTGGCCGAGGGCCGCCGCGAGCAGTCGCAGCACCTCGTCGGCCACCCGACGCATGGCCGTCAGGTACTCCTCCACCACCGTGCGCAGCGCGGGCACCTCCGCGTCGGGCCACACGTTCGGCTGGAACCAGAAGTCGTCGATCTCCCGGTCGCCGGTGGGCCGGTCGGCGCCGAGCGTCCAGGACTCCTTCAGGTCCGGCGGGGTCGCGGTGCCCTCCGCGTAGCCGTTGGCCTCCGCGCCCTGGCCGAGCCAGCCGCGCCCGCCCACCCGGACCGCGTACCGCTCCTTGGCCTGCGGCGGCAGCGCGAAGAAGGCGCGGGCGGCGGCGCGCACCCGCTCGCGCTCCGCCCGGCTCACGCCGTGCCCGGTCAGCAGCAGGAAGCCGGCCCGCGACAGCGCGCTGTCCACCGCGGCGGCGGTCGCGGCCCGCGCGCCGGGGTCGCCGGACAGCCAGCCGGCCAGGTCGATCACGGGGATGCGGGGCGCGTCCGGCATGAAGGGTTCCCTCCTCGTACGGCGGTGTGCGGTGGTGTGCGGCGGTGCCTTACGCGGCGCGTTCCGCCGCGCGCCGGTCAGGGCGCCACTACCGCCCGATGTCCTCGTACCACAGCTCGGGCCGCGCGGCGATGAACTCCCGCATCAAAGCGGCGCATTCGGGATCGTCCAGCAGGGTGACGCGCACGCCGTGCGTCGCGAGCCACTCGTGGCCGCCGTGGAAGGTGCGGGCCTCGCCGATCACCACGTGGCCGATGCCGAACTGGCGGACCAGCCCGGAGCAGAACCAGCACGGCGACAGCGTGGTCACCATCGTGGTCCGGCCGTAGCCGCGCAGCCGGCCCGCCGCGCGGAACGCCGAGGTCTCGCCGTGCGCCGACGGGTCGCCGTCCTGCACCCGCCGGTTGCGGCCCCGGCCCAGCAACTCGCCGTCCGGCCCGAACAGCGCGGCACCGATCGGGATGCCGCCCTCGGCCAGCCCGTCCCGCGCCTCCTGGAGGGCCACCGCCAGCATCGCCGCCGGATCCGTGATCACCGCGTCCGTCATGCCTCCACTCTCGGGTCGGCGAAACACCTTCGCAACGTACGGAATGTACGCTCCGCAGCGCCGCCCGGCGGACAGCGCGGCGGCGCGAGGGCGTGTCGTGGTGGGCCCGTTCGGACGGGCCCGACGACACGGCCGGGGGTACCCCCACGAAGCCGTGGGGGAGTGCGTGCCAGGTGTCGCCGGCCGGGCGGGACTTCGCGGACACGTCCTGGGAGGTGGCGATGGTCCTCACCCTGCGGGAGATCCTGACGTTCGACGTGCTGGCCGCGGCCGGCGCGGAACTGCTGGCCGGGCAGGACGCGCTGGACCGGCCGGTGCGGTGGGTGCACTCCAGCGAGATATACGAGATCGGGCCGCTGCTGTCCGGCGGCGAGCTGCTGCTGACCACCGGCCTCGGCCTGGCGGGCGCCGACGCGGGCGCGTGCCGCCACTACGTCCGCGAGCTGGCCGAGCGCGGGGTGGCCGGGGTCGCCGTCGAACTCGGCCGTTCGCTGCCCGACATGCCGTACGCCATCCTGGACGAGAGCCGCCGGCGCCATCTGCCGCTGCTGGCGCTGCGGCAGGTCGTGCCCTTCATCCGCATCACCGAGGCGGTCAACACCGCGATCGTCACGGCCACCCTGACCGAACGGCCGCACCGGCCCGGCGCCGCCGCGGTGCTGGCCGACCTGGAGGCCGGCACCGCGCTCAGCCAGCAGGAGGTGACCGCCCGGCTGCGGGCCCTGCGCTTCCGCCCCGACCGCGCCCACCGCGTCATCGCCGCTGCCGCCCATCCGGCCGCCGGGACCTCGGCCCACACGCCCGGCCATCCGGGCGCCCCCGCCGCCGGCGCCCTGCTCGACCGCGCCGCCGACCTCCTCGGCGCCCCGCTCCTGCGCGACGCACTTGGCACCGCAGCACTTCTGACGGTTCCCCGGTCCGTCCCGGGCGACCCGGTGTGCGCGGCCCTGAGCGCGCTGGAAGCGGCGGGGACGGAGGCGGGCGCGGGGGGTGCGGGTGGCGCGCGAGTGCCGGGTACGTCTTCCGCCGCGGACCCGGGGGCCGCCGGGCTCACCCTCGCGCTCGGGCCGGCGGTACGCGCGGACGCCGGCTGGCGGCGGTGGGGGGAGAGCCTGCGCGAGGCCCGGATCGCGCTGCGGCTCGCGCTGACCGTGCCCATACCGCAGGCCCGGCGCACCGCGGGCGGCTCGGTCCTCACCACCTCACGGGCGCTGGCCCTGGAACGCGAACTGCTCGGCGACGGCCTGACCGCCGCCACCCGCGACCGGCTGGGCCGCCTGGTGGACCGGGCGCTGGGACCCCTGCTCGGCTGGGAGGCGGCCCATCCCAGCGACCTGGTGCACACCCTGGAGGTGCACCTGCGCAACGGATGCAGCCCCACCCGTACAGCGGCCCTCCTCCACGTCGGACGCCAGTCCCTCTACCAGCGCCTGGACCGCATCGAGTCGCTGCTCGGCCTGCGCGTCTCCGACCCCGACTCCCACGGCGAACTCCTGCTGGCCGCGTGCGCGCACCGATTGCTCCAGGCGGCGGACTGAGCCCCGGTGGCCGTCCGGGGATCGGCAACCGCCCCCGCCGGTGACACAGCCGTGGGGCCGGGCAGATCAAGCTGCCCGGCCCCGCGAGATCACGCACCCGGCCTTACGCCGGTTCCGGCTCCGCCGCCGTACGCACCCGCGGGGGGCGCCCGGTGGCCGGGCCCAGGCCCGGGACCTTGCGCAGCGCCAGGTAGAGCAGGCCGGCCACCACGAAGCCCGCCGCGAAGGCGATGTCACCGATCTGCGGGTAGTGCTTGGGCACCAGCCCGGTGAAGTCGGTCTGGTTGGAGAAGAGCAGCACGCCCGCGGCCGTGCCGGCGGCCATCGCGAGGGGGCCGGACCAGTTGCGGTAGGAGGGGTCGGCCAGCATCCGCGCGGTCTCCTCGTCCGGCCGGGTGCGGCCGAGCCACGCGTCGAGGAACACGATCGCCAGCCACGGCCCGATCCAGTACGTGATGACCAGCAGGAAGTTCTCGTAGCGCGAGCCGGAGTCGTGCAGTCCGCTCCACGCCACGAGCGTGCCCGCCACGCCGAAGACCAGGGCGACCGTGGCCCGGCGGACCGCCGCGGGCAGCTTGATGCCCATGGCGACGAAGGACAGCGCGCCGGAGTAGATGTTGAGCGCGTTCGCGGCGATCCCGCCCACCGCGATCGCCAGCAGTGTCAGCTTGCCCAGCCAGGTCGGCAGCGGGTGGATGAACGCGCCGGTCAGCGTGGCCCCCTTGGGCGCGACCAGGGTCGCCGAGGCGGCCCCGGCTATCTCCAGCACCACGCAGGAGACGAACACCCCGAGGCCCGGCCACAGCGCGACCTTCCAGCGGGCGGTGTCGCGGGCGAGGTAGCGGGTGTAGTCCGAGCCGTACGGGGTCCAGCCGGCCGCGTAGCCGAAGGCCGCGCCCAGGGTGAGCAGGAAGGCGCCCTTGAAGGCGTGCGAGCCGTCGGCCGCCGAGGGGTGCGACTTCGCCAGGATCACCACCGAGGTGACCAGGAAGATCGCGGTCAGCACCGGGAAGGTGTACCGCTCCGCGGTGTGGATGAAGTTGTGGCCGAGGAAGGCCACCGCGATCTGCACGATCACCACCACGAACAGGCACGGCAGCAGCCGCCAGTGCAGCAGCGTGTTCAGCGCGTAGGACGCGCTCACACTGTTGACGGCGAACCAGCCGATGCCGGCGCTCAGCGCGTTGAGCCCGGCCGGCAGGGCGTTGCCGAAGTAGCCGAAGGCGGAGCGGCCGGCCACCATCTGCGGGACGCCGAACCTGGGTCCGCGCAGGCCCAGGAAGCCGTGGGCGACCGCGCCGAGCCCCGTGCCGAGCACCACCGCCAGCACCGCTGGCCAGAAGCCGAGGCCGAAGATGCCCACCGCCAGCACGCCGATGAAGACGGTCGCGAACTCCATGTTGGGGCTGGTCCAGGTCCACAGCAGTTGCAGCGGACGGCCGTGCCGGCCCGCCGCCGGCACCGGTTCCGCGCCGGTGGGCTCCACGGCCAGTACGTGCTCGCCGTAGGCCACGATCTCGTCGGCCCCGGCCCGGACGGGAGCGGCGGCCGGTGGGCCGTCACCTCCGAGCGACGCGGGGGAGGGGGTTCTCGTCATGGAGACACTATGGGTGGTCGATTCACCCCGGTAAACGGGCAGGGCGTCGGCACTGCCGGGCCCGCCGGCGGACGTTCCGTACGCCCGCGGCACCCTTGCCCGGCCCGGTTTTCCCCGCCGTTTCGTGGCGGTTTCGCGCCGGAGTCTTGCGGGCCCGGGGGCAGGCTGTAACACTCCCTCACGAACCCACGAAACTGAACGTGTTAACGCACACAATCGCGCACCAATCTGGTCGCTTGTGATTGCTTGTGGGGACGTCGGAGAGCGACAAGGACGTCGAAGGACGTGGAGGTCGGGATGCGAACGCTTCACAAGGGCCGGGTCCTGCGCCGCTGCCTCGCGGTGGCGGCGGCGGTGGCCCTGACCCTGGGGGTGGGCCTGGACGCCGACGCGGTCGGCAGACCGCAGGGGGCCGCGCCCCCGCCGGCGGTCGCCGCCGCGGCACATACGCCGCACACGGTGACGTACGACGGCTACTCCTGGATGATCGACGGCAAGCGCACCTATCTGTGGTCGGGGGAGTTCCACTACTTCCGGCAGCCCAGCCAGGACCTGTGGCTCGACACTCTGCAGAAGATGAAGGCGGCCGGCTTCAACGCGGTCTCCCTGTACTTCGACTGGGGCTACCACTCCCCGGCCCCCGGGGTCTACGACTTCAGCGGCGTGCGCGACGTGGACAAGCTGCTCGACATGGCCGACCAGGTCGGCCTGTACGTGATCGCGCGCCCCGGCCCGTACATCAACGCCGAGGTCGACGGCGGCGGCTTCCCCGGCTGGCTGTCCACCAAGGCCGGGCACACCCGCACCTCCGACCCGGAGTACCTGAAGTACAGCGACGAGTGGCAGACCCAGATCGACCGGATCCTGGCCCGCCACCAGCTCACCGACGGCACCGGCTCGGTGATCCAGTACCAGGTGGAGAACGAGTACTACAACGGCAACGCGGCCGGGCGCACGTACATGAAGCACCTGGAGGACAAGGCCCGCGCCGACGGCATCACCGTGCCCCTGGTCGGCAACAACAACGGCACCTTCAACTCCGGTGACGCCGCCCTCGACGTGGACGCCGCCGACTCGTACCCGCAGGGCTTCAACTGCTCCAACCCCGCCAAGTGGAGCGGCGTCCCGGACATCAGTTACGACCACGTGCCCGGCAAGCCGCTGGCCACCGCCGAGTTCCAGGGCGGCGCCTTCGACCCGTGGGGCGGCCCCGGCTACGACAAGTGCGCCCAGCTCATCAACGACCAGTTCGCCGACGTGTTCTACAAGCAGAACATCGCCGTCGGCGCCACCTCGCAGAGCTTCTACATGACCTACGGCGGCACCAACTGGGGCTGGCTGGGCGAGCCGGAGAACTACACCTCGTACGACTACGGCGCCGCGATCCGGGAGAACCGCCAGCTCGACCCCAAGTACGGCCAGGACAAGCTGATCGGGTACTTCACCCAGTCGGTGGCCCCGCTCACCAAGACCGACGCGCTGCCGTCCACGCCCACCGACAACACCAAGGTCGTCGACACCGCCCGGATCAACCCCGACACGGGCACCCAGTTCCACGTCCTGCGGCACGCCGACTCCACCTCGACCGGCACCGACAGCACGCACCTGACCATCGACCTGGGCGCCCACTCCGGCTACACCTGGGACGACGCCGATCCGGCGCTGTCGTACGCCGGCTCCTGGTCGCACGTCGGCGCCGAGCAGAACTACACCGGCGGCGACTACCAGCACACCGAGTCGTTCAGCTCCACCGCCGGCGACAGCGTCACCGTGCCCTTCACCGGCACCGGCGTGAAGTGGATCAGCAACCTCGACGGCAACCACGGCATCGCCGACGTCTACCTCGACGGCACCAAGGTCAGCACCGTCGACCTGTACGGCGCGACCAAGCAGAACCAGTACGTCGCCTACCGGGCGAGCGGCCTCAGCGACGGCCCGCACACCCTGCGGATCCAGGTCACCGGGAACAGGAACTCCGCCGCGTCCGGCACCTTCGTCACCATCGACGCCATCGACGTGGCCAACGGCACCGCCGCCGCCGCGCCGGTCTACACGGTGCCGCAGCAGCCGGGCACGTCCCTGACCCTGAACGGCCGCGAGTCCGCGATCGTCGTCGCCGATTACGACCTCGGCGGCAACCAACTGCGCTACTCCACCTCGCAGATCATGACCAACGCCACCATCGGCGGCCGCGACGTCGCGGTGCTGTACGGCGACCACGGCTCCGACGGCGAGACCGTCCTGCACTACGCCGCCAAGCCCCAGGTCACCGCCACCGGCGGCGACGTCACCTCCACCTGGGACCCGGCCACCGGAGACCTGCGGCTGAACTACCGGCACACCGGGCTGACCCGGGTGACCGTCACCGGCGGCGCCCACCCGCTGCTCCTGCTGCTCGCCGACACCGACACCGCGCAGACCTTCTGGCGCCAGGACACCGCGCAGGGCCCGGTCCTGGTACGCGGCACGCACCTGCTGCGCGGCGCCACCGCCGGCGGCGGCGCCCTCGCCCTGACCGGCGACACCGGCACCGACGGCGGCGTCGAGGTCTTCACCGCCGCCGACTCGCTGAGCTGGAACGGCCGGCCCGTCGCCACCCACCGCACCGCCGACGGCAGCCTCACCGGCACCCTGCCGACCGCCGCCCCGATCACCCTGCCCGCCCTGACCGACTGGCGGCACGAGCAGGAGTCCCCCGAGGCCCAGCCCGGCTTCGACGACTCCACCTGGCAGGTGGCCGACAAGACCACCACCAACAGCATCACTTCGCCCGGCTCGCTGCCGGTGCTGTTCGCCGACGACTACGGCTTCCACACCGGCAGCACCTGGTACCGCGGCCGGTTCACCGGCACCGGCAAGGAGACGGGCATCACCCTGTCCACCCAGAGCGGCGGCAAGGCCGCGGCCTCCTCGGTGTGGCTCAACGGCACCTTCCTCGGCAGCTCCACCGCCGACGGCCAGAAGACGTACACCTTCCCGCCCGGCCTCCTGCACACCGGCGCGGACAACGTCCTGTCCGTGCTCACCGTCAACATGGGGCACGAGGAGGACTACAACGAGTCCAGCGGCAACAAGGCCGCCCGCGGCCTGACCGGCGCCATGCTCACCGGCGACCCGCTCAACACCGTCACCTGGCGACTCCAGGGCGTGCGCGGCGGCGAGAACCCCGTCGACACCGTCCGCGGCCCGCTGGCCACCGGCGGCCTCTACGGCGAGCGGGCCGGCTGGATGCTGCCCGGCCACCCCACCGGCAACTGGACCCCGGTCACCCTCCCGACCACCGACACCACGCCCGGCGTCTCCTGGTACGTCACCGACACCTCGCTGCACCTGCCGCAGGGCCAGGACACCTCGCTCGGCCTCACCTTCAACGACGACCCCGCCCGCAAGTACCGCGCCGAGATCTACGTCAACGGCTGGGACGTGGGCACGTACGTCAACTACCTCGGCCCGCAGCACAGTTTCCCGGTGCCGAACGGCATCCTGAACCCGCACGGCCGCAACACCATCGCACTGGCCGTGTGGAACCTCGACGGCAGCACCGGGGGCCTGGGCACGGTCGCCCTGACGAATTACGGCAGTTACGCCTCCTCGCTGACCGTCGCGCAGAACGACAGCCCGGGCTGGAACAACACCACGTACGCCATGCCCGCCCCGGCCGGCGCGCAGGTCGCCCTGCACGTCCCCGGATCGGCCGGCCCCGGCGCGACGTTCACCGCGACCGCGACCGTCTCGGTGCCCAAGAAGCAGACCACGGCCTACCACGTGAAGCCCGTGCTCAAGGCGCCGGCCGGCTGGACCGTCGGCAGCCCGGCACCGGCCGGCGTCGACCGGATCGACCCCGGCGGCTCGGCGACCTTCACCTGGCAGGTCACCGCACCCGCCACGCCCGACAAGGTCAGCCCGCTGACCGCCACGGCGGACTTCGTCCAGGGCGACCGCCCCGGCACCGCCTCCGACGAACGCGTCGTCACCGCGGTGCCGCCCGCACCCCCGGCCGGCACCGACCAGGTCAGCGACCTGCCGTTCCTGTCCGCCAGCAACGGATGGGGCCCGGTCGAACGCGACCAGAGCGTCGGCAACACCGCGGCGAACGACGGCACCCCGATCACCCTCGGCGGCACCGTCTACGCCAAGGGCCTGGGCACCAACTCGCCCAGCGACGTGCTGATCTACCTGGCCGGCCAGTGCACCAGGTTCACCGCCACGGTCGGCGTGGACCACGGCGACCCCGGCACCGTCACCTTCTCCGTCGTCCTCGACGGCAAGACCCTCACCACCACCCCGGTCCTGAACGGCAAGTCCGCGCCCGTCACCCTCGACGTCCCCGTCACCGGCGGCCAGGTCCTCGACCTCTCCGTCGGCGACGGCGGCGACGGCAACGGCAACGACCACGGCGACTGGGCCAACCCGGTGCTCACCTGCAACTGAGCACCCCTCCAGCGGGGCGCGGTCCCGTGCGTACGGTCGTCGTGGGGTCGACCGGGCGCACGGGGCCGCGCTTCGGCTTTCCGCCGGGGCTGTGGCGTGCTGGTTGACGGTACGCCGGGGGTACCCGAGGGGCGCGAGGCTGCGTTGAATTTGCGGCTGGCGCAACGTGGGCGCGACCGGTCCTCCCCCAGAGCCTTCGGCCTGGGAGGTACCCCCAGCCGGTGGCCGGTTGCTCGCGCCCACGCGGCGCCAGCCGCATATGGACTGCGGGCCCGCGCCCCTACGCGCCCGCGCTCTGGGCGGGGGCTGCCCGGCGGCCTAGGCTACGTGCCCATGGGATCTTCGCGGAGCGTGAGCGCGCCGGGACAAAGCGTGGCAGTGGTGATCGGCGGGGGCCTGGCCGGGCTGCTGGCGGCGTGGGCGCTGCGGGGGAGCGCCGAGCGGATCGTGGTCGTCGAACGGGACCGATACCCCGCGCGGCCGGAGCACCGCTCCGGCACCCCGCAGGGGCACCACGCCCACCTGGTGATGGACGGCGGGCGCCGGGCGATGGAGGAGTTGCTGCCCGGGATCGGCGCCGAACTCGATGCCCTCGGTGCCCGGCCGGTCGGCCTGCCCGGGGAACTCGACTGGTTCAGCGCGGTCGGCCGCATGCCCGTCTTCGATTCCGGGATCGCCTTCCTGTCCTGCACCCGGCCGCTGCTGGACCACGTGGTGCTGGAGCGGGTACGGGCCGAGCCGGCCATCGAGTTCCGCGAGGGCACGGTGGTGACCGGGCTGCTGGGCGGTCCGGACCGGATCACCGGCCTGCGGGTGCGGCCTCGCGGCACCGGTGGGCCCGAGGGCGCCGACGGCTCCTTCCCTGCCGACCGTTCCGGCGGCGAGAGCGAGATCCGCGCCGACCTGGTCGTCGACGCGTCCGGCCGGACCTCGGCGGTGCCGCGCTGGCTGGCCGCCCTCGGCTGCCCGGCCGTCCCCGAGGAACGCGTCGACCCGGGCATCGGCTACGCCAGCCGCCTCTACCGGCGCCCCGCCACTGCCTCCGCCGCCCTGCCCGCCACCTACGTGCAGACCAAGGCGCCGGACGACCCCCGCTTCGGCGTCCTCCTCCCGGTGGAGGGCGACCGCTGGCTCGTCACGGTCGGCGGCCTGCGCGGCGGCGAACCCGGGCCCGGCGAGGCCGGGTTCACCGCCCACCTCGACCGGCTGCGCGACCCCGCCCTGCGCGACCTCGTCCGTACCGCCGAACCCGCCGGTGAGGTCCGCGGTTTCCGCCCCGGCCCGTGCGTGCGCCGCCACTACGAGCGCCGCTGTCCGGACGGCCTGGTCGTCGTCGGCGACGCCGCCTGCACCTTCAACCCCGTTTACGGCCAGGGCATCTCGGCCGCGGCCTTCTGCGCCGTCGCCCTGCGCGACGCGGTCACCCGGCACGGCCTCGGCCCCCAAGCAGCCCGCCGGGCCCGCCGCGGCATCGCCGCCGCTTCCGCCGACGCCTGGCTCATCGCCAGCAGCGAGGACGTCCGCTTCCCCGCCACCACCGGCGGCCCCTCCGGCTCGGCCCTCCGCCTCCAACACGCCTACCTCGACCGCGTCCTGGCCCGCGCCCGCGTCGACCGCACCGCCTGCGCCGCCTTCGTCTCCGTCATGTCCCTCACCCGCCCGCCCACCCACCTCTTCCACCCCAAAATCCTCTGGTCGGTTCTGCGCGGCTGAGCGCCGGGGCTCAGCCCCGCGTGCCGGGTGAGGCAATGAGGTCGCGCGCGAATAGTGATGCGCGGTAATCCCTTTGGGGCGGTGGGCCGATTGCATGAGGTATCCGCAAGGCGGCGGGTGTCCTCCTCGCGGAAAGCGTCCGCAATGCTCCGCAGAACGACTTCGTCCTGTCCATGGCCGCGATCGGTGTAGGACACACCCTCAAGTCTCGGGCGGATTCCCTGAATTCAGCGCAAAAGGGGCGCCCGTGGAGTGCGGCGCAAGCCGTTGCACCTTCCATTGATGTTTGCCTGCCTGCCCAGGCGGCTTCACATCGCATCCATAGGTTTTCCTCACACGTGGCCTGTGCGGGACTGGCGGTATTCGGGTCGACCCGGCGCTGGACGGGGACCACGGCCTGGTGGTTCGACGGCGTGGTCGAACTGCTCCGAACAGAGCTTGAAGGGAACCTACATGCAGGTAGTACGTCAAAGACGGGAGAAGGTCCGCAGCGGCCCTCCCGTCAGAGTCATGGGCCGCAAGTCGGTGGTGGCGGTGGCAGTTGTTGCCGCCGCGGCCACGGGTACGGGTGTCGCGTTCGCTCAGACAAATCAGTTCGGTTTCACGCAGGTCGGCCAGACCACCGACCAGGGCCTGATGGTCTCCAGCGACCAGTACATCAAGCCGATCGGCCAGCGTCTGGTCATCCCGAACGGCAAGATCATGTCGTCCTCGGTGAGCCCGGACGGCACGCACCTCGCGGCCTCGCTCACCGACGGCGGGCAGGTGCTCGCCATCGTGGACCTGAAGACCTACAAGGTCCAGCAGTACGTCGGCGGCAACGCGCAGTCGGATCTGCGGATCAACGGCGGCGACGTGGGTCAGGAAGGCCCGACGTATTCGCCCGACGGCTCGCAGCTGTGGCTGGGCCGGACCGATGGCTACACCAAGTTCACCGTGAACGCGGACGGCAGCCTCGCGAACCCGACGAACATCAGCATTCCCGCGCAGGGCTCGAAGCACGCGCTGTCGGCCGCGCCGGTGTTCTCGGCCGACGGCAGGACCGCGTACGCCGCCGTCAACGGCCAGAACCGCGTGGTGGCCATCGACACGGCCACCGGGGCCGTCGGACAGAGCTGGGCCGTGGGCACCGCCCCGCGGGGCATGGTCCAGGTCGGGTCCAAGCTCTACGTCAGCAACGAGGGCGGCCGCCCGGCCAAGCCCATGCCCGGCAGCCTGCTCGACCAGGTCAACACGGTCACCGCGAGCGATCAGAACCCGCCCAACGAGATCGCCGTGAACCTCAAGGACCACGACCCGTCGACCAAGTGGCTGGCCCACAGCCCGACCGGCTGGGCGACCTACCAACTGGCCAAGCCCGAGGCGGTGGTGCAGTACTCGCTCACCTCCGCCAACGACTCGCCGGGCCGCGACCCCAAGGACTTCACCCTGCAGGGGTCGAACGACGGCAGCACCTGGACCGATCTGGACAAGCGCACGGGGCAGCGTTTCGACTCGCGGTACATCACCAAGAGCTACACCTTCAGCAACACCACCGCGTACAGCTACTACCGGCTGAACGTCACCGCGAACTACGGCGACCCGCTCCTCCAGCTCAGCGACTGGGACATCAGCGACTCGACCGCCCCGGCCGAGGCCACGCAGAACTCCTACGGCACCGCGGTGCCGGCCGATCCGAACGCGGGCAGCACCACCGGCACGGTCAGCGTGATCGACCTGGCGAACCCGACCGCCGCCGCGGCGAGCATTGACGTCGGCCTGCACCCGACCGCGGTGTACGCGAAGAACGGCGCGGTGTTCGTCACCAACACGAACGGCAACACGGTGTCCGTCATCGACAGCGCCAGCGACAAGGTCGTGCAGACCATCGCGACGCAGCCGTGGCCGGACGCCTCGGTCGGTTACGACCCGAACGCGGTGACGCTCACCGACGACGGCCACCTGCTGGTGACGCTCGGCCGGGCCAACGCCGTGGCCGTCTACAAGTACACGTCCGCGCGTGAGCCGGTCGCCTACGTCGGCCTGCTCCCGACCGACTACTACCCCGCGGAGATCGCCACTTCCGGCGACGACGTGGTGGTCTCCAACACCCGCGGCATCGACGCCCTGCGCAACACCAGCAGGCACAACAGCCACGACACGACCTCGAGCCTGACGCGGTTCGCCCTGCCCAGCGACAGTGCCATCAAGGGTTACACCGCCAAGGTGTTCGCCCAGAACGGCTGGATCGGCAACTCGGTCAAGCAGAGCAACGGCAACCCCGACGTGGCGCCGGTGCCGGTCCCGGTGAAGATCGGTGACCCGTCGACGATCAAGTACGTGTACCTGGTCGTCAAGGAGAACCGGACCTACGACCAGGTCTACGGCGACATGCCGCAGGGCAACGGGGACCCGTCGCTGACCGACTACGGCGCGAACGTGACGCCGAACCAGCACGCGCTGGCCACGCAGTTCGGGCTGTACGACAACTTCTACGACCCGGCGACGAACTCGGCCGAGGGGCACAGCTGGCTGATGCAGGCCGACGACCCGGAGTACACCGAGTCCACCGCCGGCGAGTACCAGCGCAGCTACGACAGCTACAACGACGTCCTGGGCCACCAGGCGTCCGGGTTCATCTGGACCGGTGCCGAGGCGGCCGGCAAGACGGCGCGGGACTTCGGCGAGTACCAGATGCAGTCCAACAACAAGCCGGCCGCGGCGTCCTGGCAGAACCTGTACTGCGACAGCAAGAACATGGCGGCCGACCCCACGGCGACCACCGCGTACCCGATGTACTCGAACGTGGACATCCCCTCGCTCGACGCCATCTCGGTGCACGACTTCCCCGGCGGCGACCTGGCCATCCCGGACAACTACCGGTACCAGATCTGGAAGCAGGACTTCGAGAAGAACGGCCCTGCGAACCTGAACATGATGTGGCTGCCCGACAACCACACCGGCGGCCCTGTCACCGGGCCCGCCCAGGTCGCGGACAACGACCTGGCCCTCGGCAAGCTGGTCGACACCATCTCGCACAGCAAGTACTGGAAGCAGTCGGCGATCTTCGTCGTCGAGGACGACGCCCAGGCCGGCGTCGACCACGTCGACGGGCACCGGGCCCCGATCCAGGTCATCAGCCCCTGGGCCCAGCACGGGACCGTGGACAGCCACTACTACTCCCAGGCCACCATGATGCGCACCATCGAGCAGATCCTCGGCATCCACCCGCTCAACCAGGTGGACGCCGCGGCCAGCCCGATGAGCGGGGCGTTCACCGACACGCCCGACTACACGCCGTTCAACGTGGTGCCCAACCGCACGTCGCTGACCCTGGGCCTGTCCACCCCGCCGTCGTGCGGCGCCGACACCCCGGCGGCGCAGAGCCCGACCGCGGCACCCGCGCCGACCACGGCCGCGGTCCCCTCCGCGGAGCAGAACGTGGCCGCGCAGTGGCAGACCTGGAAGGCGTCGCAGCCGTTCGTCGGGAACAACGCCAAGGTCGACACCGCGCCGCCGGAGCAGATGAACCGCTTCAGCTGGTACGAGGCGACCGGCTGGACCAAGCCCTACCCCGGCGACACCAAGATCTACGCCCCGAACCAGGTGCCCGGCGCCGCCATCCCCGGCTCCGACACCGACTGACCCGCACCTGACGAACAAACACCAGGACGGCCCGCCGGAACCCCGGCGGGCCGTCCGCTTCGGCGCCCGGCGCGGCCTCAGCCGCGCTTGCCCAGCGAGCGCACCCCCAGTTCGAACAGCCCGCCCAGCACGAGCTCCACACCGACCGCCGCGAGCAGCAGCCCGATCAGCCGGGCGAGCAATTCGATGAGCGTGTGATGCGTACGCCGCAGCAGCGTCCCGAGCAGCAGCACGCACACCAGATCCACCGCGATCACCGACACGTACGCCCCCACCACGGTCGACCGCCAGCTCCACGCGTTCCGTTCGGCCGCCTCGATCAGCACGGCCGTCAGCGCCAGCGGGCTGACGACGTACGGCATCAGCAGTTCCCGTACGCCGCTGGACAGATCCGGCGGCTCCCCCTCCTCGCCGCTCACCCCGACGTGAATGCCCAGCACCAATCCCACGGCATAAAGAAAGAAGATCACCCCACCGGCCAGCGCCAGCGCCGCCGTTGAAATATGGAACAACTCCAGCAGCCACGGCGCCGTGATCCCGGCCACCACTCCCACCACCACGGCCACACCCGACGACACCACCGCAATGGCCTGAAGCTGCCGCTGCTCGTGATGCCTGGCGATTGCCGCAAAGGCCAGCAACACCTTGGGCGGCCCGATCACCGAGAAGAAGGTGATGAACGCCGCGGAATAGGTGAGAGTGATCATAAACGCATCATGACCACCCCACCCCCGTACCCCCGGCATTGACGCCGTTCACCACGAGCGGGAGGACCGCCGCCGGGCGCCGGTCCTGTGGGCTGCCGTCAGGCCCCCGGCCGGCTGCCCATCGTCCGCGCGAACGACTGCGGGTCCGTGTCGAACCCGCGTACCAGCCGCCGGAACTCCCAGTCCCCGGACCGGTTGCGGATGAACTCCCCGACGGTCGCGGCCGTGGCGTCGGCCACCTCCGTGAAGTCCACGTCGGTCAGTTGTGTGTACCCCTCGATGACCTTCGCCCCGGGATTCGCCACGTCGGCGAACGTGATGTGCGCGGCCCGCTGCTGAATGGCCACCCCCACCACGACCCGCCCGTACTCCGTGCTGAGCCGGCCCGGCTCCAGCGTCATGATCTCGTCGGCGCCCAGCCCCTTGCCGGTCCTGTTGTCGTGGTCGAGAAAGATCGTGCCGTCCGGCGACCTGCTGTCGAAGTGCACCAGGTACGCCGGTTCCCCCGTCGGATCCGCAGCGAAATAGGTAGCGGCCACCAGGTCCAGGTCGTGATCCACCTGACCCTTGGCGCTCGGGTCCCACCTGAGCTGGACCTGCACCCGGCCGATTCCCTTGTTGAATGTGCTCACATATCCTCTTTCGGCCCCGGGACCACCGAGGCGGCCCCCGTCCTGCTTCCTGCCCCTTGCCTGCCGGATGCCCCCCGGCACCGGTCGGATACCGTCGATTACCCGCCGAAATCCGCTACTGACGGTACGCTGTACCGGGCCGCCGTGTACCGTCGTTTTTCCTTCCGATTACCCGGCGCCTCCCCTCCGCCGCCGCGAACGCGCCATTGTCTTTTGCCGGGCGGCTTCTACGATGAGGCGTCATGACCGGTGACCCGCCCTCCCGCCCCCTGCCGCGGACCCCGCGGACGCAGCTGCACCGGATGCGGGAACGGGCCGGCCGCGACCGGGCCGACCTCGACGCGGTGCTCGCCGCGGGCTTCGTGTGCCACCTCGGCGTGGTGGTGGACGGCGCCCCCCGCGTGCTGCCCACCCTCTACGGCACCGATGGCGACACCCTCTACCTGCACGGATCGGTGGCCGCCCGCAGCCTGGCGGAGTCGCCGGGCGCCACGGTCTGCGTGACCGTGACGCATGTGGACGGCCTGGTGCTGGCCCGCTCCGTCTTCGAACACAGCGTCAACTACCGCAGTGCGATGGTCTACGGAGTGCCGCGTACGGTGACCGACCCGGAGGAGAAGCTCGCCGGCCTGCGCTGCCTCACCGAACAGGCCGCGCCCGGCCAGTGGGACTACGCCCGGCGGCCCAGCCGCAAGGAACTCGCCGCCACCTCGCTGCTGGCCCTCGCCCTCGACGAGGCCTCCGTCAAGATCCGCACCGGCCCGCCCGACGACGGCGACGGCCCGGACGCCGCGCTCGGCCTGTGGGCCGGCGTGCTGCCCCTGCACACCTCCTGGGGCGCCCCACAGCCCGACCCGCTCCTTCCGCCCGACTTGCCGCCGCCCCCGCACATCGGCGACCGGGCCGCGCCCGGCCCCGTAACTCCCCGCTGACCAGGCCGAATTGGCCTGTGCCTCCCGATCTTTGCAAGAGCACCACAAGTGCCGCGCAATCTCTCCAGAGGTGACTGTTAGCGTTTCGGGCTGCCCGGTCGCGGGCGAACGTGAGTACGCGGCCGCCCCGGGGGCGGCGCCGTCGGCACAGAAAGACCGCGAATGGACCACTGCTCCTCATGCCGCCGCATCCTCAACGGTGCGCTGGTGTGCCCCGACTGCGGCGCCTACGCCCCGGACATAGACCCGCACCGCGCCGGCTCGCGGGCCCGCCGGTCGAGCGCGGGAGCGGACGGTACGGGGGAGGCGCCGGCCGCTGCGGTCGGGCTCGGACCCGTTGCGGTGGTGGAACGGAACGCCGCCACCAAGTCCGAGGCCGAACCCGTCACCGAGGCGCGGACCGCCTCGGACCGGGCCGACGGCGAGGAGCGGCCGGCGCGGGCCGCGGACCCGGATGGGCCGGACGGCCCGGACAGTTCGGACGACGGGTATGACGGCGCCGCGGACGAGGCCGAGCTGTCGGAGCTGCCGGAGCTCCACACCGGTCGCGCCGGCCGGCGGCTCCAGGTCGCGCGGTGGACGCGCGGGCGGCGCCGGGCCGCGGCGGCGACCGCGCTCGCACTGCTCGGCGGCGGGATCACCGTGGGCGCGATGTCCGCCGGATCGGCCAAGGCGCCCCGTACGGCGTCGGCGCCGGACGACCCCACGTCCTCGGGCGCCGCCACCGCTCCTCCCGCCGCCGCGCCCACGCATGCGAGCCCGTTCCCCGTCACCCCCTACGCTCCGTCCCCGGCCCCCGGCGGAGCCGGCCGCCTGTCCCCGGCCCCCGGCGGCCCCTACCTCCCGCCGCCGGCCGTCACTCCGCGCACCCCGGCGACGACCTGGCGCACCGCGCACGGCACCGTCGTCGACGGCCCCACCACCGCGACCACCTCGGCCCGGCCCGCTTCCCCCGCCCCAACGCCGACCGCGACCACCACCACCACCGCCGCGCCGCCCGCGGGCTCCCCGACGCCGAGCGCCACCCAGCCGCACCTGTGCCTGCTGCACATCTGTCTGCACTGAACCGCGACAATTCCCCTGCCCGGCGTGTGCGAAACGGGACAAGAGTCGCACAATGGAAAGCGGACCACGGCGCTCAGCGCCGCACGGCACGCACGGACACGGAGACGGGTACGGGTACGGACGGGCACGACAGGGACGACGGGTGCGACGGGTGCGCCGGCTGACCGGGCAGTCCCGGCCGCAGGCGGACACCGCGTGGTCCTGGCAGTCGAACCGGGGCCTGGTGCTGATACCGCTCGCTCTCATCGTGATCATCACGGCGGCCGACATCGCCTCGCCGCAGCAGATCCACCTGGGTCCGCTGCTGGTGGTGGCCCCTGCCCTGACCGCGTCCTTCGGCGGCTCGCGGCTCACCGCCGCCATCGGCGCGCTGGCCACCGGGGGCCTGCTGACCATCGCCCTGGTGCGCAACAGCATCAGCACGGGCAACCACATCAGTCAGCTCGTGTCGCTGGTGGTGATCTCGGCGTTCATCGTGCTTCTCTGCCGGGTGCGCGAGCGGCACAGCGCGGAGCTCAGACAGGTGCGGTCCGTCGCGGAGGCGGCCCAGCAGGTGGTGCTCCAGCCGCTGCCGGACCGGATCGGCCCGCTGCGGATCGCGGTGTCGTACCAGGCGGCTGCCGACCAGGCCCGCATCGGCGGGGACCTGTACGCGGCCGAGCGCAGCCACACCGGGACGAGGCTGCTCATCGGTGACGTCCGCGGCAAAGGACTGACGGCGGTGGACGACGCCGACCTGCTGCTCGGCGCCTTCCGCAGCGCCGCCCACCGGCAACTGCCGCTGCCCGCGCTGCACGCCGACCTGGAGGCCGCGGTCTGCTGGGGGCTGTCCCAGCCCGGCCGCAAGGGGCCGGACGCCGAGGAGTGCTTCATCACCGCCGCGCTGCTCGACGTGGCGGACGACGCGCCGCTGGTCCAGGTCCTCAACAGCGGCCACCCCGCGCCGCTGCGGCTGCACGACGGCCGGGTCAGCGTCCTGTCCCCGCGGCAGCCCGCGCCGCCGATCGGCGTGTGCCTGCCGCAGGCCCCCCTCGCCCGGGCCAACGCCTTCCCCTTCCACCCCGGCGACCTGCTGCTCCTCTACACCGACGGCGTCACCGAGGCCCGCGACGCCACCGGCCGGTTCTACCCGCTGGCCGAGCGCGCCCTCGCCCTCGCCACCCCCGGCTGCGACCCGGCCGAGCTGGTCGCCCTGCTGAGCGAGGACCTGCTGCTGCACACCCAGGGCAACCTCAACGACGACGCCGCGCTGGTCGCGGTCCGCCGTGAGCCGGTCACCGACGAGAGCCGCGCCGAGGCGATGCCGCGGCCCCGGCCGTACGCGGCCGACCGGCTGCCGTGCAGGTGAACCGCCCGAAGCCGGCTGCGCAACCGACCGCGCAACCGGCCCGGAGCGTGAGCCCGGAGCCCGGGCGCCCGGCGCCCGGGAGCCGGCGGCCTCGGGGGCGGTCCCGCCACGGCCTCGAGCAGGAGCTGCGGCGCGCAAGGGACGGACGGGTCGGGCAGCGGATCGCCGGCCGTCGAGGTACCGCTCAGCGCCACTCGGTCTCGCGGCTGACCAGGTGGTGGCGGGCGTCGTACTGGTCGACGGAGACGATGGTGCGCCCGTCGGGGATGGCCACCACCCAGCACCGGTAGGTGGTGCCTGGGGCGGTGACGGTTTGCCCGGTCAGCGCCGTGCCGTCGTCCAGGGTGACCGTGCCGGAGGCGATGCCCGGCCCGGGATCGGCCACGAACAGTCGGGTGCCGGACGTGCCCTTGTCGTGCAGCCCCCACAGCCCCTCGTCGCCGCCGTCCCGCGGGTCCCGGGCGCCGTCGACCTCGGTGCAGCCGGCCCAGAGCCCGGCCTGGTGGTCGATCTGCACGTGGCCGATGAACATGCGCCGGCAGATCAGCGAGGTCCCGGCCGCGGCGGACGCGCCGGACAGGAAGTCGGCCGCGGCGGACGGCGGCAGTTGCGGGTAGTACTCCACGGTCACCGACCACGTCGTGCCGTCCAGCGCGCCGTGGCCGGCCGACACGGTGACCGGCCGCTCCGCGGGTGGCCGGACGTGCTCGGGCGTGGGGACGGCCGGGGACGGCAGGGGCCGCGCGGGTCCGTCGCCACCGCGTCCGGCCAGCGGTACGGTCAGGCCGGCGACGGCGAGGACGCAGGCGGCCGCGGCCAGTACGGCGGCCCGGCGGCGGCGCGCCTTGCGGGCCCGGCCGGCCGCCAGGACGCGGTCCACGGGTGCGGGCGGGGGCACATACCCGTCGACCGCGCGGGCGAGTGCGGCCCGCAGCCGCGGCTCGTCGTCCGGGTCCAGGTCAAGGTTCATCGCGGGTCTCCAAGGCCGCTGGGCAGCGGGTGGTCGGCGAGGGCGGGATGGGCGCGCAGCTTGGCCAGCGCACGCGACGCCTGGCTCTTCACGGTGCCCACCGAGCAGCCGAGCGTCGCCGCCACCTCCTCGGCCGCCAGATCGTCCCAGTAGCGCAGCACCACCACCGCGCGCTGCCGCTCCGGCAGGTCGGCCAGTGCCCGCAGCAGGGCGTCCCGGTCGTCGCCGGCCGCCGGACCGCGCGTCGCGGGGGTGTCGGGCAGCGACGGGAGCAGCAGGTGCACCACCCGGCGTCTGCGGTACCGGCTGCGGTTGGTGTTCACCAGCGCCCGCCGCACGTACTGCTCGGCGGTCTCCGGGCGCACCCGCCGCCAGTGGGGGAAGACCTTCACCAGCGTGCTCTGCACCAGGTCCTCCGCCTCGTGGAAGTCGCCGGTGAGCAGGTACGCGGTGTGGGTCAGCGCACGCCAGCGGGCGGCCACGAACAGGCTGAACTCCGCGTCCTGGTCCGCGTCCGTATCCGGGTCCGGTCCGTCGGCCGCGGCGCGGCGGTCAGATGAGTGCACTGCGGGAGTGTCCCGTCCTTCGTCACGTGGGGGGTGTTCGCGGGGTGCCGCCCGGTGCGGTACGCCGGCGCGGCGGCCGCGCCGGGCACGGCCGCGGGTGGTGCGCGAGGGCTCCCGCGGTCGTGCCCGGCAGGCGGCGCCGCGGCTCAGGATTTACGAACCGGGCGCCGTCCGGCTCAGCTCCACTCGGTCTCGTGGCTGACCAGGTGGTGGTGGGCGTCGTACTGGTCGACGGAGGCGATGGTGTGCCCGTCGGGGATGGCCACCGCCCACGCGCGGTACGAGGTGCCGCGTACGGAGACGGCGGGCGCCTCCAGCCGGGTGCCGTCGGTCAGGGTCACCACGCCCGAGGCCACCGTCGCCTCCGGGTTGGACACGAACAGGCGGGTGCCGGACGTGCCCTTGTCCTGGAAGCCCCACAACCCCTCTTCACCGCTGCCCTGCGGGTCGTGCGGCCCGGACAGCGGCTGGCAGTCGGCCCAGGGGCCGCCCTGGTGATCGATCAGCACCCCGCCGATCACCATCCGCTGGCACAGCAGCGCCTTCGGCTCGGGCTGGTCCGTGCCCGGGACCGGCTTCCAGCCGAAGTCCGCCGGCAGCGTCGGGTAGTACTCCAGCGTCACCGACCAGTTGACGCCGTCGACCACGCCGTGCGCGATCGACTGGACGACCTTCGCGTCGGACTCCGCCCGGCCGGCCGCCGCCGCGCGAGCGGCCTGCGCAGCCCGGGCCGCCTTCGCGGCCGCGAGGTTGTGCGCCGTCCGGGCGGCATCGGCTGCGTGCGACGAGGCGGCGGGGCGTACGGGGGCGGACACCGACGACGCGGGGCCCGCGGAGCCGTCCCGGACATCGCGTCCCGCCGCGTTCGCCGAGGCGGCGAACGTCAGCCCCCCGACCGCGGCGATGGCGGCGCCCGCCACGGTGATCTTCTTCATGCGGCTCGAAGCCACGGATCCGTCTCCTTCACTGGTCCTTGCGGTCATGCGTTGACCGAGAGCGTTCACGCCGCCCGGCACGGTTGCCGGGCGGCGCCCCCGGCCGGCACACCGGGCCCTGTGTGCCGGCCGTCCGGCACACCCGGGTGGGGCCTGCCGGACGGACGTCCACCCGTAGGTACTCCCGTTCGGCGCTCGGGGGTTGCACGGTGCGCGGGTTCTTTTGTCGCGGCCCCGGTGCCGCTCCCCGTAGCCCTTGGCGCCGCTGTGCCGCCCGCGGTCCGGGCCGGTGCGCGCGGCGCGGCGTACGTCATCCCGTACGACCGCGCCCGCACCCCGTCGTCACACATCCCTTACGCCCGCGGCGCATTGTGCCCGCCGCCGGTCGCGGGTCCGGTGAACGGAATTGCGACGCCTGCGAATTGTGTGACGCACCCGTGAGCATTCCGCGCGGGGAAAGGCGGGGATCCGCGGAATAAATGTGATGACGCTGTGCGCGGACCATGAATGCGGCCGGGGGACCCTTCACCGCGGTTCGATTGACAGGGCGTCAGCCCGCTGATTCCTTGGAGGGCAGACCAATTGGCGCCCTTTGGCGTGAGCCAGGCGCGAAAAACCGGTGTTGCCGGCCGCTGCCTGCTGCCGCCGGTGCGGGAATTCGGCGGGGGCGCGAACGGAAGGAGCGGCTCGTGCGGACGGGGGAGCGGGGATTCCGGCTGCTGACACTCGTGGCCGCGCTGGTGTTCGTCGTCGGGCTCGGCACGGCGGGGGCCGCCCCGGCGCCGGCCGCCCGCGCGCTCGCCGCCGTACCCTCCGCGCCGGCGGTCGCCGCGCCCGCTGCCGCCGGTGACGACCAGGCCGCCGCCACCCTCGCGGACGACGCCTTCCACCACTGCCTGGCCAGCGACTACGACGGCAACGTCACCATGCGGCCCTGCGCGCCCGGCCAGGACGACCACTTCGCGCAGTGGCAGGGCGTCGGCCACACCCTGGTCGACGTGCAGACCGGGCTGTGCCTGGACGGGAACGACCGCGGCGACATCTACACCCGCCCCTGCGATCCGGCCGGCCGCAACCCGTACCAGGAATGGCGCCGCAACACCCAGGAACGGGCGATCTTCAACCCCACCACGCAGCGGGCGCTGAGCGCGGACGACACCGGCGCCGTCGGCGGCGCGTACCTCGGGCTGGACCGGCAGCACTGGACGGTCACCAATGTCTCCGGCCCGTGCGCCATCGAGCCGTTGACCCTGGTGGTCGACAAGGTGCTGCCCGAGGAGTGGGACTACATCGCGCCGCTGCCGCCCGCCCGCAGCCCGGAGGGCCTGGGCGGCCACTGGAAGTGGTCGGTGCAGATCGCCCAGGGCACCACCAGTTCGGCCACCACCACCAACCACATGGGCCTGGAGTTCTCCTACGAGGCGCTGAAGGCGTCCGCGTCCCGGGACCTGGCCGAGCAGACCAGCACCTCGATCACCGTCACCGTGACCGCCGACTTCGACCGCGTGGTCCCGGCCGGCGAGCAGATGATCGCCGTGTACGGGGTGCACAAGCGCCACCTCGTCTACCACTGGCACCGGGTGGCCAAGGACTGCACCGACCTGGACAGCGGCCCGTACGACATGGTGCTGCCGTACGCCCAGGAATTCGCCTGGAACTGCGAAAGGGCGCTCGACCCGGACTGCAAGCAGAAGATCGAGGCGGCGAACGCGGGGCCGGGCAGCAACGGCGTACGGATGACCGCGGCCGGCAGCGACGGCGTACGGATGGCCGCCGCCGGCAGCGACGGCGTACGGATGACCGGGTCCGGCGGCAGCGACGGCGTTCGTACGGTCGTGGCCGGCGACGGGACGCGGGCGGCCGGCCCGTACGCCCCGAACGTACGGCCCGCGTCGGCCGAGCAGGTACGGGCCGCGCCGGACGCCGGGCCGCTGTACGTGTACGAGCCCACGCTGAAGGCCACCACCGGCGGCGCGCCCAACCCGCCGCCGGCCGAGCCGAAGCCGACCCGCGTCGCGTACACCGGGCCGCGGTCCGCGGACTACCACGTACCCTTCGTCGCCTCCGCGCGGGTGACCAGCGGCGGCGCCCCGGTGCCGGCGGGCCGGGTGGAGTTCACGCTCGGCTCCGCCTCCTGCGGCACGACGGTGGACACCTCCGGCGCCGCCGCCTGCCAGTTGACCCCGCGCGACCGGCCGGGCCGCACCACGCTGCGGGTGCGCTACTCCGGCACCCAGGACTACGCGGCCTCGTCCGCGGACGTGCCCTTCACCGTCAACAAGGAGCCGACCAACCTCGCGTACACCGGCACCACCCACCTGGCGAACGGCGAACCGGCGCGGCTCGCCGCCCGCCTGACGGAGGGCGAGGTCGGCCGCGGGCCGATCCGGGGCCGCGGCGTACGACTGGCCCTCGGCGCCGGGGCGAGCGAGCAGGCGTGCACCGCCACCACGGACGCGGACGGCACCGCCGCCTGCACGGTCCCGTCGGTGGGCCAGCCGCTGACCGATGCCGCGACCGTCCCGGTGTCCGCGGACTTCGCCGGCGACGCCTACTACCTGGGCTCGCACGACACGGCCACCGCGCGCCTGCAGTACTACACCGGCCGGGCCACCGGCCTGACCGCCGCGGTCCGCCTCCCGCTGCTGTCGCTGAACGCCGGGCCGACCCCGGACACCGGCCTGATCCGTACCGCCACCGCGACCCGCACCGCCACTCCCTGCGCGGCGGCGGCCGGCGTCCTGCTGGTGCACGCCGACGCGCTGTGCCCGTCGGTGGTCACCACGCTGTCCCCGGGCACCGTACGCGCCGAAGCCCGGCTGCAGAGCGTACGCATCGGCCTGCCCGGCCTGCCGCTGATCGAACTGTCCGGCATCACCGCGACCTCGACCAGCACATGCGAGTCCGCCCACGGCTCGGCCACCCTCACCCTGACCGTCGCGGGCCGCCCGATCCCCGTCCCGGCCCGCCCGAACACCACCCTCGGCCTCCCGCACGGCCTGCGCCTCACCCTCGACGAACAGTCCCCGACCCCGGACGCGGACACGGGCCTGACCGTGACCGCCGCCCACCTCGTCCTCCCGGCCCCCGCTGCCGCCGCCCCGGTCGACATCACCATCGCCTCGGCCACGAGCGCGGCCCACAACTGCCACTGACCACCCCTCCCGGTCCGCCCCCCGGGCGGACCCCTCGAACCGCCTCCCCCCTCCCCGGGCGACCCGCGACGGGCCGGCTCGTCGCCACCGGGTCCCACAGGTACCGAAAAGGCACTCTCGACACAGCCGTGCCGTATCGGATTGCCTCAAGTGCCCCGAAGGTCTCAGAAGTGGAAACGGGAAACAGCACGGTCGCCTTGTCCGGCCGGCTCGGGCTGCCGCAACCTGGCAGCCGGCTGCCGGAACAGGCAGTGACGGAGGTTCAGGTGGGGGAGCACCACTACGGGTTCGGACCGGAACTTCGCCGGCGGCGGCTTGCCGCCGGCCTCACGCTCGCCGGTCTCTCGGCGCGCGTCCACTACAGCAAGGCGCAGCTCAGCAAGGTCGAGCGCGGGCTCAAAGCACCGAGCAGGGAACTGGCGACCCTGTGCGACACGGTGCTCCGGGCCGACGGCGCGCTGACCGCCCTGGTGCCCGATCGGCCGGACCGGCCGGACCGGCCGAGGGTGGAAACCGTGACCGACAGCAACGAGGAGGTGTGGGTGATGGGGATGTCCGTGAACGGCCGGGACACGTTCCGGTCGGCCGGACGCAGACAGGTGATGGCCGTCGGCGCGGCCTCGGTGGTCGGCCTCGGCATCGGCGGGCGCGGCGTCCAGCCGGACGCCGAAGGAGAGCGGCTGCTGGAGGTGTCCCGCCCGCTCTTCGACCAGTACCGGCAGCTGGGGCAGACGGTCGGCACCGAACTGGTGCTGCCGCTGCTGGTGGCCCAGACCCACAGCTTGCGGGAGGCAGCCGCCGTCGCCGGCCCCCGGGTGCGGGAGGCCCTGCTCCGGCTCGCCTCGCGCTATGCGGAGTACGCCGGCTGGCTCATCCAGGAGACCGGTGACGACCGGGCCGCGCTGTGGTGGACCGAACAGGCCGCCGCGATGGCGAACGCTGGGGGAGACCGCGATTTCGCCGCGTACGCCCTGGTCCGGCACGCCCTGGTGACGCTCTACCGAGGCGACGCCCCGGCCACGGTCGCCCTGGCCCGGCGTGCCCAGGACAGCGGCCTGCCCCCACGGATCCGCGGACTGGCCGCCCAACGGGAGGCCCAGGGGCACGCCCTGGGCGGCGACCACGACGCGGCCATGCGGTCCCTGGACCGGGCCCGGACCCTGCTCGCCCGGCATGTCCCCGACCCCGGAGCCCCCGTGATCGGCACCACCAACCTGTCCGACCCGGTGGCGATGATCACAGGGTGGTGCCTGTACGACCTGGGCCGTCCGCTGGCCGCCGCCGAGACGATGGACCGGCAGATGGCGCAGGTACCGGGCCACGCCTTGCGTACCCAAGTCCGCTACGGAATCCGCCGCGCGCTCGCCTACGGCACGGCAGGGGAGATCGAGCACGCTTGCGAGCTCACCCGCCCGCTGCTCGCAGCCGTCACCACCGTCCGCTCCGCGACCGTCGCGGCCGACCTGCGGCAGCTGGCCCGCGTCTTCGCCCGCCACCCCCGCAACCGCGCGGTGCGCGAACTCGCGCCGGAATTCGGCGCATCCCTGTCCACACCGACCAGCTAGGAGAGAACACCCGCTCATGGCCGAGATCTTCATCAACTACCGCACGGGTGACGGCGACCGGACCGCCGCCGCCATCGAACGCGAACTGGCCCACCGGTTCGGCGAGGACAAGGTCTTCCGCGCTTCCCGCTCGATCCGGCCGGGGGAGCGTTTTCCGCAGCGATTAGTCGAAGCCGTACGGCGTAGCACGGTGGTGCTAACAGTGGCCGGCGCCAGTTGGTCCCGCTCGAGGAAGCTGCACGACGAGGACGACTGGGTGCGCCGGGAGATCGTGGAGGCGCTTGCCTGCGGCATTCCGGTCATCCCTGTTCTGGACGGCCGCGACGTCCAACGGTTCAGCACCGACGACCTGCCGCCCGAGCTCGCCGACCTGGCCGAGGTCCAGTCCCTGCGGTTCGATGTGCACAACGGCAACGCGGACTTCACCCGGATCGGTGACGAACTCGCTCAGCTCGTGCCGTCGCTCCGCGCCGCGGACCGGACCGCCCCCCGCCGGCCGGCTCACGAGGCCGGCGTGGCCAACACGATGGGCGACGTGCACGGCCCCGGCACGCAGGGCCGGGACTTCACCGGTGACGTGGGCACGGTCATCAAGAACCCCAGCGGGAACGTGCACACGGGCACCGGCGACATCAACGCGCAGCGGTATTCGGGGAATCACTACTCCGGGAACTCCCAGCACTCCGCGGGCGACGGCGCCATCAACGTGTCCGGCGACATCAGCGGCGGCATTGGACAGCACTTCGGGGGCCCTCGGCGACGGCCGGAGGACGAGGACGAGCAGTGAGCGATTCGTACAGAACGTACGTCACGGGCGCACCAGGGGCCATGCACTCCGGCGCTGGGGACCAATACGTCACCTTCTACGTGCAGTCGATCGGCGACGGCACCCGGCGGCGGGACCGGCGCGCGGTCGCCGAGGACCAGCTCCAATGGCTGCGGCGGCGGTTCGTCCACCCCATGGGATTCGCCCGGGCCCGGCAATTGCTCGCGGCTCACAACACAGTGCTGCTCACCGGTTCGGTCGGCAGCGGGCGCACCTCTGCCGGGAGGATGCTGCTGCACGAACTGCCGCGCGACGCGGGTACGGTGCACGACCTGCTGGTGGACGACAGGCAAGGACACTCCCGGCTGGACCCCGAACAGGTCGGCACCGGCGACCGGCTGCTGCTCGACGTGTCCAAGCTCGGGGATCCGCTGTGGACCGAGGTGCACGACGAACTCCCGGGTCTGCGCAAGACCGTGCAGGACCGCCACGCCCACCTGGTGGTCGTCCTGCCGCAGGTCGGCCTGCGCGGGCTGGGCCAGGACCTGGGCGCATACCGGGCGGAGATCGGGGATCCCGACCGGATGCGGGTGCTCCAGCGCTGTCTTCGGCTGGCCGGCCTGCATCCGTCCGAGACTCTGGAGCCGTCGTCGGACCTCATCGGATTCCTCGACCATCGCCCGCCGATGGGGGAGGTCGCGCGCCTGGCCGATCTCATGGCCCGGGCCCGAGACCGCGGCAACGGAGCCTTCGCTCAGTGGGCGAAGGAGGCCCTCAACGCGCTGAGGGACCGGAGCAGCGACGTCACCAAGCTCGTGGCATCGCTGCGCGAGAGCCCACAGCGGGCGCTGCTGATCACCGTCGCCATGCTGCACGAAGCGCGGTCCGACGCCATGTACGAGGCCGGCCGGGACCTGCTGCGCACCGTCGGATACCGCGAAAGCGACCGGCCACTGCTCGAACGCGCCGATCTCGCCGAGCGGTACGAACAGATCAAGGCCGGAGCCGATTCTCTCGGGCGGGTGACCTTCGAGGAACTGGGCTACGACGAGGCCGTGCGCAGCCACTTCTGGCGTTACGCTCCCGACCTGCGGGACCGGCTGAGCACATGGGTGGGCAGCACGGTAGCCCTGGACAAGCTGTCCGACGACGACCGGCAGCGGCTGGTGGCCCGCTTCGCCGAGCAGCGCCTGAGCGGCGACAGTGCCGAGGGGCTGATCAGGGCGGCCGTTCGGTGGACCGAATCACCCCAGCACCGATCTCGCTCCGCCGCGGCGGTGCAGGCATTCGGCGTCGCTCTCGACGACGACCGGCACGGTGCCGAAGTCCGGTACCGGCTTCGGCAGATGGCCGCCGAAAATGCGCTGACCGATGGGCTGGTGCCCGTACTGGTGACCGTGTGCGAGAACCTCCTGGCGGTACGCCATCCCGATCAGGCCATGGTCCGACTGCACCACCTGGCCCGGCGCGAACGGGACGGCACGCTTGCCCACGACGCCCTCCTGCGCCTGGTACGGGACGACCCGCGGCTGCTGCGCCGGCTGCTCAACCGGCTGGCGCGGGTCTTCGGGAGCGGCCCCCGGCCGGCCGACTTCGCCGTTTTCCTCGCACTGGCCGAGCCCGGTCTGCTGACGGCGAGCGGCGCCGGCGGGTGGCCGTTGCTCGCCGAGGCGGGTGCGCGCCGGGACCTGGTCACCGGATGGAACGCGGTGCTGGGCAGTCGTCCGCGTGAGACGTGGCGCGGCCTTGCCCACCGGTGGTTCGACGCGACGCGTACGCAGTCGGAACTCGCCGACGCGTTCCTCGACGTATTGGTCGCCGCCGGGCAGGGTTCAGGACTGCTGCTCGGCCGGCTCTATGTGACGGTCGGTGAGTGGGCTGCTCAGCGCCGCGACGAACAGTCGCCTGCCGCGCCCGTGGTCGCCGATCACCTCTACAGCAAGATCAACGAAGCCCAGGGCATTCGGGGCGAGTGAGTCCGCCCGTGAAACGACCGGGCGGAACAGTGGACCGGGGAGAGAAGTGATGAGTTCCGGCCGTGGGACGGTGGCAGTTTTCCTGACCGTCATCTGTGAGCTGCTGATTGCCGTCGTTGTCCTGTTCGCGCATCTGGGCGTCTGGGTCTGGCTGCTGTCGGCCGTGCTGCTGCCCGTCGTGCCCGCCACGGCTGCCGTCATGGCGGGGCGTCGGCCCGGTGCGATGCCGCCGGACCTGGCGGCCAGCCTGCCGATGGCGCCGGTGGAACGCCTCGAGCAGCGCGTCACACATGTGGTGCTGCCCAGCAGTTGGCCTGACTACGATTTCCGGTTCAGCGCGACCGTACGGTGGTCTCCCACCGGCGCGCTGGACAGCGAGCCGATCGTCAACGCTGCGGGGATGGCCGTCGAGGCAGTCCTCGATCGCGCCCGGCGGATCACCGAGCAGCGTGAACCCACCAGGGCTTCCCTGGTGCAGCACGAACTCAACGGTGCCCTGGGCAGGCTGCAGCCGGACGACACCGGCAGCCTTCAGGTGATGGCCGAGGCCGTGGTCCTGGCCCTTGCCGAGGCGGATCAGCAGCGCCTGGACAAGCTCGCCACCGTTCGGAAGGACAAGGCGGTCTGGGAGCACGAACGCACCTACGAGCAGAGCAGGCGTGAATATTTGGGCCAGGACGTGCTGAAGGACCCGGGCAGCGCCGTGGTCTGGTGGCTGGCGAGGAACGAGGACCACGTCGAGAAGACCGTGGGCGACATCGGTCTGCTCGCTCAGCTCTCGTCGGCGGCCAACAACGCCGATGTCCCCGAGCAGTTCCGGCATTTCGTCGACCAACCGCCGCTCGGCGTGAACCGGTGGGCGGGCGCCTGGCAGGCCGCGCCCTCCGTGGCGCCGGAGCCGGACGAGGATGCGGCGGAGCCCGCGGAGGAGGGACCGGAGAAGTCGGCTGCCGACCATTACGGCGATTTCCTGCGGGCCATGTTCCCCGACCGGGACGACGCGCGGATCCCGCTGCTGACCCGCCGGGTGGCTGAAGCCGTGGCGGCGAACGACATGCGGGATACGGCCGACGAGTTGCTGAGGCGCTTCGAGGTCACGGCGCCGAAGGAGGACGACGAGGGTGCGGCGCCGGACACCGGGGACGGGCCGGAATGGCCGGACGTCGAGGATCCCGCCGGGGGGTGCCGGCAGCCGTTGAAGCCCGGTTCGAGCGGTTCGGTAGATGGGCGGTCAATGGAAGATGTTCCGCTGGTCAAGAGATTGCTCAGCCAATGGTCAAGCTGTGCAAAGGCTGTGGAAAGGCGACTGGGCGGCGATTGACCGGATCACGTCAAGCTGTTTCTCTGTTCGGCAGTACGTCACGCCTCACCTGCCGGACCGTCGGAAGGGCACTCGCGGGCGGTCGCGTCCCACCACGCGGCCTTCGTCATGGGTACTGCACGTCGCACCGCCGCTTCACGGGTGACATCCCGTCAGTGCCCCACCTCCGGGCGGGCTCTGCGTGACCGTCGGCGCCGCGTGCTGCCCGGGTGACCGTTCCGGGGGGTCGGTGAAATGCGCCGGGCCGCGGCCCGGTGGTGCGTTCCGTCCTGTCCCGTGCAGCCGGCGCCCGGCCCGTCCGTGGGTGCCGGGGGCAACCCCAGAAAGGTCCGTCCTGAATATGGGCAAAACCCGTCTCGGCAGAGCTACGCGCGTAGCCTTTACCGGCCTCGCCGCGGCCTCCCTTGCCACCGGCGCCATGCTCGCCGCCGCACCCCTGGCGTCGGCCGCGCCGGCCGCTCCGCAGAGCAGCACTCACGCGGTCGCCAACCCGTACAGCCCCGCGTACAACCACCCGTACCGGCACGGCGCGGTGCCCACCGTCCAGCAGAACGCGAAGATGAAGAGCTGGCAGGCCGCGCAGCCGGCCGCGACCGGCCCGGAGACGCTGTCGTACGGCGGCGGCGTCGACGGCATCGGGGTGCAGAGCGGTCACTCCAAGGTGTACCTGGTCTTCTACGGCACCCAGTGGGGCACCCAGGGCACCAACAGCAGTGGGGACCTGACCTTCTCCGGTGACCCGGACAACGCCGCCCCCGTGGCGCAGGAGATGTTCAAGGGCATCGGCACCGGCAACGAGCTCTGGTCGGCCGACCTCACCCAGTGGTGCGACGGCCCCAACGTGGCCTCCGGCGCGACGAGTTGCCCCAGCAACGCGAACTTCGTCCCGTACCAGAGCGGCGGCGTGCTGTCCGGCGTGTGGTACGACAACTCGGCCGCCTCGCCCAGCGCGGCCTCCGGCCACCAGCTCGGCACCGAGGCGGTGAAGGCAGCCAGCCACTTCGGGAACACCACCGCGGCCTCCAACCGGTACGCGTACTACGTGATCCTCTCGCCGCACGGCACCAACCCGGACAGCTACCAGAACCAGTACTGCGCCTGGCACGACTGGAACGGTGACTCCACGCTGACCGGCGGCGCCGTCTCCTCGAGCGTCGGCGACATCGCGTTCAGCAACCAGCCGTACAACATGGACTCGGGCGCGGGCTGCGGCGTCGGCTTCGTCAACTCCCCGGGAACCCTTGACGGCTGGACCATGACCCTCGGCCACGAGTGGCACGAGGAGATGTCGGACCAGAACCCGGCCGGCGGCTGGACCAACCACACCTCCAGCTCCTACAGCGGCCAGGAGAACTCGGACGAGTGCGCCTGGATCTCGGCCGGCCAGGCCGGCGGCGCCGCCAACGTCTCGATGGGCACCGGCACCTTCACCGAGCAGGCGAGCTGGTCCAACGACACCAACGCGTGCGCGATCTCGCACCCGATCGTGGGCGGCGGCGGCACCGGCAACACGGTGACCGTGACGAACCCGGGCAGCAAGACGGGTACGGTCGGCACCGCGACCTCGCTGCAGATCTCGGCCTCGGACTCCGCCTCCGGCCAGACCCTGACCTACTCCGCCAGCGGTCTGCCCACCGGCCTGTCCATCAACTCCTCCACCGGCCTGATCTCCGGCACCCCGTCCGCCGCGGGCACCTTCAGCGTCACCGCCACGGCCAAGGACACGACGGGCGCCACGGGTTCGGCGTCCTTCACCTGGACGATCTCGGGCACGGGCGGCGGTGGCTGCACCCCGGCTCAGCTGCTGGGCAACCCCGGCTTCGAGACCGGCAGCGCCTCGCCGTGGACCGCGTCCTCCGGCGTGATCGACAACAGCACCGGTGAGCCCGCGCACTCCGGCTCCTGGAAGGCGTGGCTGAACGGCTACGGCACCACCCACACCGACACGCTGTCCCAGACGGTGACGATCCCGGCCGGCTGCACCACGGCCAACTTCACCTTCTACCTGCACATCGACACGGCCGAGACCACCACGACCACGGCGTACGACAAGCTGACCGTGACCGCGGGCTCGACCACCCTGGCCACGTACTCCAACCTGAACAAGAACACCGGGTACGCCCAGAAGTCGCTGAACCTGGCGTCCTTCGCCGGCCAGACCGTCACCCTGAAGTTCACCGGCGCCGAGGACTCCAGCCTCCAGACGTCCTTCGTCGTCGACGACACCGCCGTCAACGTGAGCTGACCTCGCCCGTGACCCCGAGTCGTCTCGAGGTCGCCTGAGCTCCACCGTGTTCTACTGCGTTCCCGTCGCGGGGGCGGGCCGTCCGGTCCGCCCCCGCGATGTACGTTCCGCCGCCGATCCGCAGGAGCATCATGATCCGCCGCGCCGCCCTCGCCCCGCTGGCCTCGCTCGCTGCGGTCTGCTGCCTGGCCGTGGCCTGCTCCGCCACCGGGTCCGGGTCGGGGTCCGGGTCTGCGGGCGCCGGGCCCGCGTCGTCGCCACCCCCGCGTGCCGTGGTCCTCGACGAGCACGCGGCCGGTACGACCGTACGACTGCGCGTCGGCACGTCCCTGCTCGTACGGCTGCACAGCACGTACTGGTCCGCCCCGGCCGGCTCCGACCCCGCCGTGCTCGCCCCCGACGGCCCGGGCGGCGCCACTCCCGGCGGCAGGTGCGTACCCGGCGGCGGCTGCGGTACGTCCCAGGCCCGCTTCACCGCCACCCGCCCCGGCACCGCGCACATCACCGCGCACCGCACCACTTGCGGCGAGGCAAGGCTGTGCTCGCCGGCGCAGCGCCGCTACGAGGTCACGGTGATCGTGGCTGCCGCGGGTTGACGGAATTGGTTGACGCCGCCGTGATGCGTCGGCGCGCGCGAGACTGTCCATGTTCCTTGTCGCCACCCAGCAGTACGGCGAGGCCTGTGACGACCACGTCGAGGTCCTCGATCTCCTACGCTGACCCGATGCGCAGATTTGCCGAGGTCGAGGACCTGTCCGTGGTGGTGCGGGACGCGGTGGGGGGCCGGGTCGAAGAGGTGGAGCGGTTACGGGGCGGCAGCAAGAAGGGGGTGTACCGGGTCCGGGTGGACGGCGGCGAGGTCGCCGGGGCGGTCGTGTACCGGTGGGCGGGGGAGGAGAACTACTGGCCGGGGGCCGAAGCGGGCGATGCCGGGGATCCGTTCGCGCCGGCCTCGGGGCTCGCGCCGTTCTTGGCGGCGCAGCGGCACCTGGCGGACCTCGGGGTACGGGTGCCGCGCGTGCTGGGCGTGGCATCCGGCCGGGGGCCCGACGGGCGGACCGACACCGCCGTCGTCGAGGACGTACCCGGCGGCACGCTGGAGTCGCTCTTCGCGACCCAGCCCGATCGCGCCGCGGCCGCGCTCGCGGACCTGGCCCGGACGCTGGGCGTGATGGGGGAGGACCGCTCGTCCCGCTACGGCCGGGTGGATCTGCTGGCCGCGGGCGGAACCGCCCGCGGCACCTCGTGCGAGCAGATCGTGCTGGACCGGGCGCTGGACGACCTCGCCGAGGCGGCGCGGCGGGAGACGCGGATCGGGGACGCGTACGACAGGATGCGCGAGCGGCTGCTGGAACGCGCGGACCTGGTGGCGCCGCGTACCGACCACCGGCTGATCCACGGCGAACTCGGGCCGGACCACGTCCTGGTGGACGCGGACGGGCGGGCCGTCCTCATCGACATCGAGGGCCTGATGTACTTCGACCTCGAATGGGAGCACGTCTTCCTGCGGCTGCGCTTCGCGCACCGGTACCCGGCCCTGTCCCGGGCCGGCCTGGACCCCGGCCGGCTCGCGCTCTACGAGCCGGCCATGCGGTTGTCCCTGGTCGCCGGCCCGCTGCGGCTGCTCGACGGGGACTTTCCGGACCGGGACTTCATGCGGGGGATCGTCGAGCACAACCTGGCGGAGGCGCTGGTGCTGCTCGGGTGAAGGGTTTACGGCCGTTGACAAAGCGGAACGTCGCTCCGTATGTTTGGTGTCGGAACGGTGTTCCGCTTTCGGTCGTGCCGAAGCGGGACTGCCCGCATCGTCCGCCGCGGGTCGCACGGGACCGTGCGGCGCGGGCCAGTGAAGGGAAACCCGCATCATGAGCGAATCGACGTACGCGGCCGGCACCGCGACCTCACCCGCCGGCTCCGTGGACCCCGCCCCGGTGCTGTCGGTCGCTCCGGTGGTGCTGCCGGTGCCCGGCCGCCCGGTGGACCTGCACGTACGGGTCTCCGCGCCGCTGACCGGGAGCGAGTTGCCGGTCGTGCTCCTGTCGCACGGCCACGGGCGCTCGAACAACCTGTCCTCGCTGAACGGCTACGCCCCGCTCGCCACCTACTGGGCCGCGCACGGCTTCGTCGTCGTCCAGCCCACCCACCTGAGTTCGAGCACCCTGCGCCTGGACCCCGGCCATCCCGAGGCGCCGCTGTACTGGCGGTCGCGAGCCGAGGACATGTCCCGCATCCTCGACCGGTTCGACGCGATCGAGGCCGCGGTCCCGCAGTTGCGGGGGCGGGTGGACCGGAGCCGGGTCGCCGTGGCCGGGCACTCGATGGGCGGGCACACCGCGAGCATGCTGCTGGGCGCCCGGCTCACCGATCCGCTCGACGGCACGGAAGCGAACCTGACCGAGCCCCGGATCACCGCGGGCGTGCTGCTCGCCGCGCCCGGCAGGGGCGGGGACGCCCTCAGCGCGTACGCGGCCGAGCACTACACCTTCTTCCGGACCATGGACTTCTCCCGGATGACGACGCCCGCGCTCGTGGTCGCCGGCGACAAGGACGCCTCCACCCACCTGACGGTCCTGGGCCCGCGATGGCACACCGATCCGTACGTCCTCGCCCCTGGCCGCAAGTCCCTGCTCACCCTCTTCGGCGCGGAGCACGGCCTCGGCGGGGTCTCCGGATACGACGTCGCCGAGACCACGGACGAGAGCCCCGAACGGGTCGCCGCGGTCCAGCGGCTCACCTGGGCGTACCTCCGCGGTGAGTTCCACCCCGGGGACCCCGCGTGGCAGGCGGCGCAGGACGCGCTGACGTCCGGGCCCGATGCGGTCGGCCGGGTCGAGTCGAAGCAGGGCTGACGGGCAGGTCTGTTGACAGGGCTGGGCGCGCGGCGGGCCCGGAAACCCGGTCGCCGGCCGGGCGCGGTCGCCGTAGGGTGCCGCCGTGGACTGGAGCGAGTGGCACGACCATTACGACGTACCCGGCTCGTCGCTGGCCCGGCGACTGCGGGCGGTGCAGGAACAGGTCCGGATAGCCCTGGACGACAGCCCGCCCGGCCCGCTGAACGTGCTCAGCCTGTGCGCGGGCCAGGGGCGCGACCTGCTCGAGGTGCTGGCCGGCCACCCGCGCCGGGACGACGTGCGGGCCCGCCTGGTCGAACTCGACCCGCGCAACACCGAGGCCGCCCGGGCAGCGGCCCGAGCGGCCGGGCTGGACGGCGTCGAGATCGTCACTGGCGACGCCTCCCTCACCGACCACTACCTCGACCTGGCCCCCGCCGACCTCGTCCTGGTCTGCGGCCTGTTCGGCAACATCACCGACGAGGACATCGAGCGCACCGTCGACACCTGCACCTCCCTCTGCGCCTGCGGCGGCACCGTCATCTGGACCCGCGGCCGCAGCGCCCCCGACCGCTTCCCCGCCATCTGCACCTGGTTCGAGTCCCGCTCCTTCGAACGCCTCTTCATCTCCGCCCCCGACGCCGGCTACGGCGTCGCCGCCCACCGCTTCCACGGCTCCCCGCCCCCCTTGCCCCCGGCCGAACGCATCTTCACCTTCGTCGGCTACGACGTCCTCCACGGTTTCCCGCCGTAAGGGGCACGTCTTCGACGTCGGCACGGCCGGTGACCGGTCACCGACCGGGTCGCCTCAGTCCCACCAGAATCCCCAGCCGTGGTCGCCGATGATGCTTTCCGCGTAGGCCTCCAGGGTGTTGGGGTCGGCACCCTGCCAGATGGTGTCCGGGCAGAAGGCGAAGTGTTCGGCGGCTACGTGGAGGGCCTCCTCCTTGGTGGTCGGCGGGGCGGCCACGCTCAGGTGAAGGGTGCCGAAGTCGAGGGCGACGACGCGTGCGCCGAAGCGTTGTTCCCAGTCGCGGACGACCGCGGCGAACTTGGCCGTGTCGTTGTCGTAGTTGGCCGGCCCGGACCAGCCCATGGCGGCCAAGGCATCCGAGCCGCGGCCCGCGGCCACGAGTCCGAGCCGGACCTGCGGCCGGTGTGCGGCGAAGTCGTGCGCGAACTCGGCGGCAGTTTTCCCGGGTTCGGCCCCGGGCTCACGGCGGGGCGCAAGGCCCGGCCAGGCCGTGCCGAAAGGAGCGGTGACGGCCAGGCGTTCCTCCGCCGAGAGATCGTCGTCGTCCTCATCGGGCGCCGTGTACTGGCTCCACCATTCCGCCAGGAGCACGCCCGGGTCGTGCTTCCCGGGGGAGGACACGTACCCGGGATACAACTCGCCCGTCTCCCACGGCCGGAATGCGTCGTCCCCGCCGACCTCCGAATCGAGCAGCAGCGGCCACACCCCCGACCCCGGATGCGCCGCGTGCAACCGCTCCCACACCTCGCCCGGCACCGGCCCGTCGCTCAGCCACAGCACAGGCACCCCACCACCCTCGTCCGCCCTGATCAGCCGCCCCGGCGGCAACGGAACGTCGAGGGACCGCAACAGTTCGTCGTTCATGAGCCACAAGCTAGCCCGGGGGTACGACAACCAAGCCCGCGCCGAGGCATAGGACGGCCGAAACTCAAGTTCTGCTCAGAACGCGGTTGGCACCGTCTTCCCGGGCGCACACTGCGAATACAGGATGAGCAGTTGTACGGGAATCGGGGGGGACCATGAAGGCCTGGCTTTCCAGGAAGGGCAGCAGGCTGCTGGACATGATGTCGCAGCGCCGCAGGTTGGCGAAGTACCAGGACCCCGAAGCGCATCGCCGAGTCGCGCCGGACCGCGACTCACTGCTGCCGTCCAACCACACCCCGACGCCGATGCCCCCGATGGGCCCGTTCGGCAATTGACGTCCGACCCGGCCCAGCCGGCCCGGCCGCCACCGAACAGGGCCTAGTACTCCAGCTGCACTTCTCCATTTCCCCTGGTCACAGGGCCCTTTTGGAGTCTAGCTGGCTGACGTGCCGTCAGGTTGGTAGTGGTTCGTGACTCACCCGATCGGGTTGCGTTGAATCGGTC
>NZ_JADKYB010000035.1 GCF_016918855.1 Actinacidiphila acididurans | reverse complement strand
CCCGGGGGTTGGGGGAGGGGCGTCGGCGGGGGTCGGGGGGTTGTGAGGCCGGACACGGGGCCTGGAAGCACGGTTGGCGGACGTGGCACACTTGACGGCGTACCAAGTGACGTTCGCGCACTCCGGGGTCGGTGAAAATCCGAACCGGCGGTTACAGTCCGCGACCCGGCCGCATCCAGCGGCCGGTTGACCAGGTGAAATTCCTGGACCGACGGTGAAAGTCCGGATGGGAGGCAGTGCGCGGCGGGCGTTCACTCAAGGTGCGCCGCCGTTGGCGGGCCAGCAGCGCGAAGCGCGGGTCCCGCGGGGAAGGGCGGTTCACCGGAAGCACGCCCGCTGTCCCGAAGGCCCCGGAGTCCGTGCCCTATGAGGCAGGAGGACCCGGTGGCCACCGCCACGGAAACCGACGCGATGCGGCGCGCTGTCGCGCTGTCCGCCCGCGCCCTCGGCGACACCGCACCCAATCCCGTGGTCGGCTGTGTGATCCTCGACACCTCGGGCGCAGTGGTCGGCGAGGGCTGGCACCGGCGGGCCGGCGGCCCGCACGCCGAGGTGCACGCGCTGACCGCCGCAGGGCCGTTGGCCAGGGGCGGCACCGCCCTGGTGACCCTGGAGCCGTGCAACCACACCGGCCGGACCGGCCCGTGCGCGCAGGCCCTGATCGAGGCCGGCATCGCCCGCGTGGTGTTCGCCGTGGCCGACCCCAGCCCCACCGCGGCCGGCGGCGCCGCCACCCTGCGCGCCGCGGGCGTCGAGGTGGAGAGCGGGCTGCTGGCCGCCGAAGCGGAAGCGGTCAACGTCGCCTGGCTCACCTCGGCCCGCAAGGGCCGCCCCTTCGTGCGGTGGAAGTACGGCGCCACGCTCGACGGCCGGATCGCCGCCGCGGACGGCACCAGCCGCTGGATCACCTCCGCCGAGTCCCGCTCCGACGTGCACCGGCTGCGCGCGGAGGCCGACGCGGTGGTCGTCGGCTCCGGCACCCTGATCGCCGACGACCCGCACCTGGCGGTCCGCGGCATCGAGGGCGCCACCCAGCCGCTGCGGGTGGTGGTCGACACCCGGGCCCGTATCGCCCCCACCGCACCCGTCCTGGACGACACCGCTCCCACCCTGGTCGCGGTCGGCAAGGACGCCGACACCGCCCACCTGCCCGGCGTGGACACCGTCCGGTTGCCGTACGCGGCCGACGGCGCCGGGCTGGACATCTCCGCCCTGCTCGCCGAACTGCACGCCCGCGGGGTGCGCTCGGTGCTGCTGGAGGGCGGGCCCACCCTCGCCGGCGCCTTCGTGGCCGCCGGCGCGGTCGACACCGTCACCGCCTACCTCGCTCCGGCGCTGCTCGGCGCCGGGAAGGCGGCCCTGGCCGAGGCGGGCATCGGCACCATCGCCGACGCCCTGCGGCTGGACGTCACCGACGTCACCCGGCTGGGCCCCGACCTGCGCGTCACCGCCGTGCCCACCGTCCCCACCGCCACCGCTCCTGATGAGGAGAGCTGAAGTTGTTCACCGGAATCGTCGAAGAACTGGGTGAGATCACGGCCGTCGAGGACCTGGGCGACGCCTCCCGCTTCACCGTCCGCGGCCCGGTCGTGACCGAGGGCGCCAAGCACGGCGACTCCATCGCGGTCAACGGCGTGTGCCTGACCGTGGTGGACCTGGCCGACGGCGCCTTCACCGCCGACGTGATGGCCGAGACGCTCGACCGCTCCAGCCTGGGCGCGCTCGGCTCCGGCTCCCGGGTCAACCTGGAGCGCCCGATGGCCCTCGGCGGCCGGCTCGGCGGCCACCTCGTCCAGGGGCACGTGGACGGCACCGGGCAGGTGCTGGCCCGTACCCCCGCCGAGCACTGGGAGATCGTGAAGATCTCGCTGCCCGCCGCCCTGTCCCGCTACGTGGTCGAGAAGGGCTCGATCACCGTGGACGGGATCAGCCTCACCGTGGTGGAGGCGGGCGCCGATTACTTCACCGTCAGCCTCATCCCGACCACCCTCGCCCTGACCACGCTGGGCATCAAGCAGCCGGGCGACCCGGTCAACCTGGAAGTCGACGTGATCGCCAAGTACGTCGAGCGGATGCTCGGCGCCGGCGCGTCCGACACCCGGTCCGGCACGGCCCACCCCGGCGGTCGCGAGGCCGGTACCGCCTTCGGACTCGGCACCGCCGGGGCGGAGGCCGCGCGGTGACCGCACTGCACTGGCTGAACAGCGAGGCGTTCACCGCGGTCGGCCAGCACGTGATGTGGTCGGACATGATCGGCAACCTGCTGGGCCTGGCCGCCCTCGCGCTCGGCTGGCGGCGGGCGATGCTCACCTGGCCGGTCCAGCTGCTGTCCGGCGTCGTGCTGGTCGCCGCCTTCTGGTCCGCGCACCTGGGCGGCGGCGTCGGCAAGCAGTTCGTGGTGATCACCGTCGCCGTCTGGGGCTGGTTCCAGTGGCGCCGCGGCCGCACCACCCCGGCCGGCCGGGTCGGGATCCGGTTCGCCACCTGGCGCGAGCGGGCGGTGCTCGTCGCCGCCACGGGCCTGGGCACGGTCGCCGTCGCCTCGGTGTTCCTCACCTGGCCGGCGCTGTCCTGGAACCCGTGGCCGGACGCGTACATCTTCGTCGGCACGCTGGCCGCGATGGTCGCCCAGGCCCGCGGCTGGGTCGAGTTCTGGTTCGCCTGGCTCGCCGTCGACGTGGTGGGCGTCCCCCTCAACTTCCACAGCGGCCTGCCCTTCTCGGGCCTGGTCTACATCGTCTACTTCGTCCTGGTGATCGCCGGCATGTACGCGTGGTGGCAGCAGACCCGCACCACCGGCACAGGCACCGGCACCGGCCCCCGGGACACCGACCGCACCAACGGAGAACGCACCACCGCCGCAGGCACCGTCCGGGAGGGAGTGACGGCATGAGCGCCGTGACCGCAGTGCACGAGGAGTGGTACGAGGGCTACGACGACGGTCACGTCGGCTTCGACCCGGTCGAACGGGCCGTGGCGGCCATCGCCGCCGGCCGTCCCGTCGTGGTCGTGGACGACGAGGACCGGGAGAACGAGGGCGACCTGGTGGTCGCCGCCGAGCGGATCACCCCGGAGATCGTGGCCTTCATGATGTCCGAGTGCCGCGGGCTGATCTGCGTGCCCATGGAGGAGACCGAACTGGACCGGCTGGAGCTGCCGCAGATGGTGGCCGCCAACACCGAGTCCATGCGGACCGCCTTCACCGTCTCGGTGGACGCCGGCCCCGCGCACGGCGTGACCACCGGGATCTCGGCGGCCGACCGGGCCACCACCATCCGGCTGCTCACCGAGCCCGCCGCCACCGCCGGCGACTTCGTCCGGCCCGGCCACGTCTTCCCGCTGCGGGCCCGCTCCGGCGGAGTCCTGGTCCGCGCCGGCCACACCGAGGCCGGGGTGGACCTGGCCAAGCTGGCCGGGCTGCGGCCGGCCGCCGCGATCGTGGAGATCGCCCGCGAGGACGGCACCATGGCCCGGCTGCCCGACCTGATGACCTTCGCCCGCAAGCACGGCCTGCCGATCATCTCCATCGAGGACCTGATCGCCTACCGCCGCGACTCCGAGCCCACGGTCCGCCGCGAGGCCAGCACCACCCTGCCCACCGCGCACGGCGACTTCCGGGCGTACGGCTACCGCAGCACCGCCGACGGCGTGGAGCACATCGCCCTGGTGGCCGGTGACCTCGGCGACGGCCAGGACGTCCTGGTCCGGGTGCACTCCGAATGCCTGACCGGGGACGTGTTCGGCTCCCAGCGCTGCGACTGCGGGCCGCAGTTGCAGGAGGCGCTGCGCAAGGTGGCCGCCGAGGGCCGCGGCGTGGTGCTCTACCTGCGCGGGCACGAGGGCCGCGGCATCGGGCTGCTGTCCAAGCTGCGCGCCTACGAACTCCAGGAGCGCGGCCGCGACACCCTGGACGCCAACCTGGAACTCGGCCTGCCCGCCGACGCCCGCGACTACGGCGCCGCCGCCCGCATCCTGACCGACCTCGGGGTGCGTTCGCTGCGCCTGATGACCAACAACCCCGCCAAGACCCGCGCCCTGATCCGGCACGGCCTCGACGTCCTGGGCCGCGAGCCGATGCCGGTCGCCGCCGGCGAGCACAACCTGCGCTACCTGCGCACCAAGCGGGACCGGATGGGCCACGACCTGCCCTGGCTGGACGCGGCCGGGCAATGACGGCCGTACGACCGTACGACGACACGAACATCCGGCGGCCCGACCGTACGACCGGACCACGCATCGTCCACGTATCGAAACCCGAACCGAGACACGCACAGCACACGCACCGAGGAGAGAAGTGAGCGGTAAAGGCGCCCCCGAGCTGACCGTGAAGAACTGCGGCGACCTGCGGGTCGCGGTCATCGCGGCACAGTGGCACACCCAGGTGATGGACGGCCTGCTGGAAGGCGCCGCGCGCGCCCTGAAGGAGGCCGGCATCGAGGAGCCGACCGTGCTGCGGGTCCCGGGCAGCTTCGAACTGCCCGTCGTCGCCAAGGCGCTGGCCGGCCGCGGCTACGACGCGATCGTCGCCCTCGGGGTGATCATCCGCGGCGGCACGCCCCATTTCGAGTACGTTTCGCAGGGCGTCACCGCCGGGCTGACCCAGGTCGCCGTGGAGAGCGGGGTGCCGGTCGGCTTCGGCATCCTCACCTGCGACACCGAGGAGCAGGCGCTGGACCGGGCCGGGCTGCCGGGCTCCCGCGAGGACAAGGGCCACGAGGCGGTGACGGCCGCGGTGATAACCGCCGCCACCCTGCGCTCGGTATCCGAACCGTGGCGGTGAGCGGCGCGCGGTTCCCCGTACCCTAGGACCACCATGGCCAACAAGACATTCGAGGAGCTCTTCACCGAGCTCCAGCACAAGGCTGCCACCGGCGACCCCAGCACCTCGCGCACCGCCGAACTCGTCGGCAAGGGCGTCCACGCGATCGGCAAGAAGGTGGTGGAGGAGGCCGCCGAGGTGTGGATGGCCGCCGAGTACGAGGGCGCCGCCGCCACCGCCGAGGAGATCTCCCAGCTCCTGTACCACGTCCAGGTGATGATGGTGGCCCGCGGCATCTCGCTGGCCGACGTCTACGCCCACCTGTAATCCGCCCGACCCGACCCGTTCCCGCGACCCCGGTACCGTCCGTACCCGTGCTGCCCCGGCACCACCAGCTCCCGAGAGAAGGAAGCCGTTCCATGCTGCGCATCGCCGTCCCCAACAAGGGCTCCCTGTCCGCACCGGCGGCGGCCATGCTGCATGAGGCCGGCTACCGGCAGCGCAAGGAGTCCAAGGAACTGGTGATGGTGGACAGCGACAACGGCGTGGAGTTCTTCTACCTGCGCCCCCGCGACATCGCCATCTACGTCAGCTCCGGCCGGCTGGACATCGGCATCACCGGGCGCGACCTGCTGCTGGACTCCGGGGCCGGTGCCGAGGAGATCATGCAGCTCGGCTTCGCCCGCTCCACCTTCCGCTACGCCGGCCGGCCCGGAGTCGCGCTGACCGTCGGCGACCTGGCCGGGATGACGGTGGCCACCTCGTACGAGGGCGTGGTCGAGAAGCACCTGGCCGACCACGGCGTGGACGCCTCGGTGGTGCACTTGGACGGCGCGGTGGAGACCGCGGTCAAGCTCGGCGTCGCCCAGGTGATCGCCGACGTGGTGGAGACCGGCACCTCGCTGCGCAACGCCGGCCTGGAGACCTTCGGCGAGCCGATCATGGAGTCCGAGGCCGTGGTGATCCGCCGCACCGGCGCCGACCCCGAGGAGCCCAAGGTCCAGCAGTTCCTGCGCCGCCTTCAGGGCGTCCTGGTCGCCCGGCGGTACGTGATGATGGACTACGACATCCGCGCCGAGCACGTCGAGAAGGCCGTCGCCCTGACCCCCGGCCTGGAGTCGCCCACCGTCTCCCCACTGCACCACGAGGGCTGGGTCGCGGTACGCGCCATGGTCCCCACCAGCGACGCCCAGCGGATCATGGACGAGCTGTACGACCTGGGCGCGCGCGCCATCCTGACCACCGGCATCCACGCCGCCCGCCTGTGATGCCGGACACCGGCGAGGCCCGGCCGCCGGCCGGGCCGCTGCCCGTGACCTTCCGCCCGGCGGTCACCCGCGCGGTGCTGCTCACCATGGCCACCGCGCTGTTCGTTACGCTCACCACGGTCGCCGTCCTCATGCCCGAGGACGGCGCGGCGCCGTGGAGCACCGGCGACCGGGCCACCGTCTCGGTCACCGCCGCGCTGATCTCCGCGGTGCTGGTGCTGCTGGCCCGCCCCAAGGCGGTCGCCGACGCCGACGGCCTCACCGTGGTCAACCTCACCGTCAAGCGGCGGCTGTCCTGGGCACAAGTGGTCCGGGTGAACCTGCGGGTGGGCGACGCCTGGGTGCACCTGGACCTGGCCGACGGCTCCACCCTGGCGGTCATGGCGATCCAGCCGGGCATCGCCCGCCACCGGGCGCTGCGGGACGCCCGACGCCTGCGTGACCTGGCCCAGACCCTGGGCGAGGCACGTGATCCTTCGCCGCTGCGGCCGGAATGACTACCCTGGACCGGAGCGGCGCTCACCGCGCCCGCCCCGCACCAGTTCGGCCGCACGCACCACGCGGCAACCGGAACGCCGCGGGGCCCCGACCGACCGAGGAGTGACACCGACACCCCGATGGGCGAATCGTCCGGTAGTACCTGCGCCGCCCCTCCCCGACATCCGGGAGAGGCGGCATCGTGAGAACCTCCCTGCTGCTCCTCGCAGCCGCCTTCGTACTGATCCTCGCCAACGGCTTCTTCGTCGCCGCCGAATTCGGCCTGGTGACCGTGGAACGCCCCGCCGCCGAACGCGCCGCCGCCGAGGGCGACAAACGCGCCCGCACCGTGGTGGCCGCCCTGCGCAGGCTCTCCTTCCAGCTCTCCGGCACCCAGCTCGGCATCACCATCACCTCGCTGGTGGTGGGCATGCTCGCCGAGCCCGCGCTCGGCAAGGTGCTCACCGGGCCGCTGCGGTCGGCCGGCGTGCCGCACGGCGCCGCCCCCGGCATCGCGGTGGTCGTCGGCATGATGGTGGCCTCCGGCGTGCAGATGGTCGTCGGCGAGCTGGTCCCCAAGAACTGGGCCGTCTCCCGGCCGCTGGCCGTCGCCAAGGTCGTCGCCGGCCCGCAGCACACCTTCTCCCGCGCCTTCGGCCCGGTGATCGACCTGCTCAACCGGACCGCCAACCGGCTGGTCCGGCTGCTGGGCGTGGAGCCCGCCGACGAACTGGCCTCCGCCCGCACCCCCACCGAGCTGGTCTCGCTGGCCCGCCACTCGGCGATGGCCGGCGCCCTGGAACAGGACACCGCCGATCTGTTCGTCCGTACGCTCTCGCTGGGCGACCTCACCGCGGAGAACGTGATGACCCCCCGGGTCCGGGTCAGCGCGCTGGAGGACACCGCCACCGCCGCCGACGTCCTGAACCTCACCCGCGCCACCGGGCTGTCCCGTTTCCCCGTCTACCGGGAGCGGCTGGACGACATCACCGGCATGGTGCACCTCAAGGACGCCCTCGCCGTCCCCGCCGACCAGCGCGACCGCACCCCGGCCGGCCGGATCGCGGTGCCGCCGCTGCTGGTCCCCGAGACACTGCCCGGCCGCCGGCTGCTGGAACTGCTGCGCAGCCAGCAGCCCATAGCCGTCGTGGTCGACGAGTACGGCGGCACGGCCGGCGTGGTCACCCTCGAGGACATCGTCGAGGAACTGGTCGGCGAGGTCCGCGACGAGCACGACGCCGTCGACCTGCCCGAACTGGCCGCCGCCCCGGCCGAGAACGGCCACCCGGCCTGGGACGCCGACGGCGGCAGCCGCGTCGACACCCTGTCCCGGATCGGCCTGATCGTGCCCGAGGGCCCGTACGAGACGGTGGCCGGCCTGGTCGCCGACCTGCTGGCCCGCATCCCCGAGACCGGCGACACCACCGAACTGCCCGGCTGGCTGCTGCGGGTCGAGGAGGTCGGCCACCACCGCGCCGAACGGGTACGGATCGTGCGTACCGGACCGGCGGCGGGGGAGGAGACCCCGCGATGAGCGCACTCCAACTGCTGTTCGCGATCCTGCTGGTGTTCGGCAACGGCTTCTTCGTCGGCGCCGAGTTCGCCCTGGTCTCGGTGCGCCGCAGCCAGATCGAACCGCTCGCCGAAAGCCAGCGCCGGGCCCGTACCGTCCTCCACGGCCTCGAAAACCTGCCGCAGATGATGGCCGCCGCCCAGTTCGGCGTCACCGTCTGCTCACTGACCCTGGGCGCCGTGGCCGAGCCGACCGTGGCGCACCTGCTGGAACCGGTGTTCTCCGCCGCGCACGTCCCCGACGGCCTGGTGCACCCCATCGGGTACGTCATCGCGCTCGCGCTGGTGGTGTCCCTGCACCTGGTGGTCGGCGAGCTGGTGCCGAAGAACCTGGCGATGGCCGACCCGGAGAAGACCGCGCTGTGGCTCAGCCCCGGCCTGGTCGGCTTCGCCCGCATCTTCCGGCCGGTGATCGTGGTGCTGGGCGCCGCCGCCCGGCTGATCCTGCGGGCCTTCCGGGTCGAGCCCAAGGACGAGGTGGACGCGGTGTTCACCAGCGCCGAACTGACCGTCCTGGTCGAGGACGCCCGGCAGGCGGGCCTTCTGGACCTCGACGAGCAGGAACGCCTGGAGGACGCCCTCGAGCTGGGCACCCGCCCGGTCACCGAGGTCCTCCTCACCCCCGGCGAACTCGTCACCCTCGACCCCGGCGCCACCCCGCGCGAGGTCGAGGAGCTCACGGTACGCACCGGCTACTCCCGCTTCCCCGTCGCAGCCCCCGCCCCCGACGGGCCCGGCTACCTCGGCTACCTCCACGTCAAGGACGTCCTCGACGTGGAGGACCTCGACCGCCCGGTGCCCCAGCGCCTGTGGCGGCCCATCACCACCCTGCGGGCCGACCTCCCCCTCGACGACGCCCTCACGGCGATGCGCCGCACCGCCTCCCACCTCGCCGCCGTCGCCGACCCCTCCGGCCGCGTCCTCGGCCTGGTCGCCCTCGAAGACGTCCTCGAAATGCTCGTCGGCGAGGTCAGGGACCCCGCCCACCGGGACCCGGAAGTCCCCGCCCCCGCCTCCGAGGTCGACCCGGGAGAGCTTGTGCGGTGACCTCGCAGGGGCGCGGGGAACTGCGCGCTCAGCCTCATTCCGTGGCGCGGGTCGCCACCGGCCCGAAGGGGCAGTTGCTGTCGCATCCGGACCACCGGCAGTGGGTGGTTGCTCGCGCCCACGCGGCGCCAGCCGCATATCAACTACAGCCCCGCGCCCCTGAGGGGAGCCGTACTTCCTCAAGTCCAAGTCATTCAGAGGGGTCCGGGGCCTGCGGCCCCGGCCCGCGCCCGGAAAGAACCTCTCCGTACGCCTGCATGAGGTCGGGCAACCTCAAGGTCGAGAGTTCGCCGCGGCTCGGAGCGGCGGGGTACTCCGAGAGGCGAAGGTCACGGTAGGCGCAGCTCTTTTCGTAGAGGGTGCGCAGGAGGCGACCGTTGCCGAGCTCGTCGATCCAGCCCTGCTCGACGACGTGACCGCTGATGGCGTGAAGCTCTTCCAGGGCCTCGTCGTCCCAGTGATCACCGTTCTCGGCGGCGAGGACCTGGCCGATGGCGGCGAGTTCGGCCGGGCGGTAGCTGGGGAAGTCGACGCGGGTGGTGAAGCGGGAGCTGAGCCCGGGGTTGGCGGCGAGGAGGCGGTCCATGCCCTCGGGGTAACCCGCGAGGATGACCACGAGGCGGTCCCGGTTGTCCTCGGCCCGCTTCAGGAGGACCTGGAGCGCCTCGTCGCCGTAGGCGTCGCCCTTGCTGTAGCCGGAGTTGGACAGCGCGTACGCCTCGTCCACGAAGAGGACGCCGCCCAGGGCGGAGTCGATCAGTTCGTTGGCCTTGACCGCGGTCTGGCCCAGGAACTCGCCGACCAGGTCGGAGCGCTGGGCCTCCACGAGGTGGTCGCCGCCGAGCAGGCCGAGCGCGTAGAAGACCCGGCCGAGGATGCGGGCCACGGTGGTCTTGCCGGTGCCGGAGGGGCCGGAGAAGACGAAGTGCCGCTTGGGCGGCTGCACCGGAAGGCCCTGGCCGGCGCGCAGCCGGGCCATCCGCAGCTGCGCCGACAGGGCCCGTACCTGCCGCTTGACCGGCTCCAGGCCGACCATCCGGTCGAGTTCGGCCAGTGCCTGGGAGAGCAGGAGCGGGTCGGCGCCGCCCATCGGGAAACGGTCGGCCTGCCCGGCGGACGGCACCGACCGGTCGCGTATGCCGTCGTCCGGCGGACCGCCGGTCAGCAGCGGCTCGTCCGGGTCGGGGCCGCCGGGGCCGGTGACGGGACCGGGGTCGGGCAGCAGTTCGAGGTCGGCGCCGCCCTCGGGGACGGCCAGCCCGGTGCCGGCCATCGGTACGGCCGCCAGGCTCACGCCCTCGTCCAGGCCGTCGTCGGTCTCGTGGATCGCGGCGAGCCGGGCCGCGGTGTCCATGAACGCCGGGTCCACCCGGTGCACCGCGCGGTACAGCGGCACCGCGGCGGCGGTGCGGCCGGTGCCCTCGTACGCGCGGGCCAGCCAGTAGCGCAGCTCCTTGCGCTGCGGCTGCTCGCTGCGACAGCGCATCAGGGCGGCGGCCAGCAGCGGTTCGGCCTGGCCGAACATCTCCAGCCGGACCCGGGCCATGCCGCCGAACAGGCCGGCCTCGATGCCGAGCACGGTGTCGCCCAGCAGCGGCTCGGTGTGCCGGACCAACTGCTCCCAGTCCTTGACCAGATACGCGCGACAGGCGTGCAGGAAACGCACCTGCGGGTCGGTGTCTATGGGCGGGCAGTCGGCCAGCGCCCGGTCCAGCTCGGCGACATGGCGGCCGTCCAGCCAGTGCGAGGCATGCGCCAACAGCAGGTCGCGGGTGGTCTCCAGCACCGGCTGCACCCACCAGCCCAGCCAGTACCAGGAGTTGAGGGTACGGCGGTGGCTGGCACGCTGTTCGCCGAAGCGGTCGCGGTGCCGGTACATCTGGAGCAGCGCGGTGGCGGTGTCCGCGCGCAGCGCGTGCAGGCCCAGCCACGCGTCGGCCATCCCGGGGTCCATCCGCACCGCGGACCGGAACTCCTCCTCGGCCTGCGCGTAGGCGCCCACGGTGTAGGCGTCCACCCCGCGCATCCAGGCGAGATCGGCCGGGGAGCCCGGGCGGTCGGTGCCGAAGTCCATCAAGTCCCCACCCATCCGTCCCCGCCGCACCTGCTCACTCGCTCCAACCCGGTTGTGCCGGGCAGGAGTTGGGACGGCCGGAGGTTTCCCCAGGCCCGCACCGCGCCGCCCTTTCGCATCGTACCCGTGATGTTGGGATCACCGTAGGGTGCCGTGAGATGCGCGATGCCGCAGCGCCTCGGTACGCGCGGGCGGCGTACGCCGGGAGCGCGGGAACGTACGGGCGCGAGCCTGTGACGGTGGGTGATCGCCGGAGTGGTCCTGATCGGGGCATTCCGGTCACCCGGACAGGACGGAGCCCCCGGTCACGGGGGAACAACCGGGGGCTCCGTGTCTGTGCGGCGGCCAGAGCGACCGCTTGGTTGAAAACGTAATTGCTGGATACCCGGCCGGTCAAGCGGTGTTGGCGCACACGGATCGGCCCGGGCGCCCCGACCGCGCCCCGCCGCCGGGCCGTCACTGAGGGTGCTCGAACCGGGCCTTCGCGGTGCGGGCCGCGGGCCCGGGGCCGGCCCGGTAGCCGAGCGGCGTCTGGTGCACCAGCAGATCCGCGTACGGCCGGCTGGGATCCGCGGCGAAGTGCGCGTCCTCGGCGCGGGTCCAGCCGGTCCAGAAGTGCGCCAGCTCCTCCCCGTCCCGGGCCAGCCCCCGGCGGTGCGCGATGGCCGGCTCGACCTCCAGCCACAGCAGCAGCGACAGGTGCGGGCGCACCGCCGCCCGGCCGGTGCCCACCCCCTCCAGCAGGACCACCGGAGCCGGCCGGATCTCCCGGGTGCCGCGGAAACGGCGCTCGGTCCAGTCGTACGTCGCATGCACCGCCGGCTCGCCGCGCGCCAGCGGCGCGAGCACCTGCTCCGCCAGCCGGGTGGTCCAGCCGAACGGCTCCCGGTGCGTGGCCAGGTCGTCCATGTGCACCACCGGCGCGCCCCCCAGCTCCGTGGCCAGACTCGCGGCCAGCGTTGTCTTGCCCGCCCCCGCGTGCCCGTCCACCGCCACCAGCCGCACGCCCCCGCACGTCGGCTCCAGCCCCGGCAGCAGCTCCGCGAGCCGGCTCAGCGTGATCTCGTCCATGCCGGCGAGCGTACGGCGACGAATGGGGGCTCGCCCGGAGCGCCCCCGTAGGGGCGGTGCCCTCGGGGAGCGGGGCGACCCGGGAATACCAAGGGGCGCGGGGAACTGCGCGAGGACCACCCACGACCGTTGATCCGGAGCCGACAGCAACCACTCCTTCGAGTCGGCACCAACCCGTACCCGGGCAGACCCCCAGGCAACGTCAGGTGCGACACCACGGCCGGCCCATTACCGTAAGCGAGGTGACCCACATCAAAGAGCCCGCCGCAGGCGACCTGTTCCCGCCCGAGCGTGTGGAAACGGCCCGGAACGCCGTCGAGGCGGCCGGCCTCGACGCCCTGCTGGTGACCCCGGGCGCGGACCTGCGCTACCTGACGGGCTACCAGGCCATGCCCCTGGAGCGGCTGACCTGCCTGGTCGTGCCGGCAAGGGGCGAACCGTTCCTCGTGGTCCCGGCCCTGGAGAAACCGGCCGCCGAGGCCTCCCCGGCCGGCGCCCTCGGCATCGAGATCACCGCCTTCGCCGAGACCGACGACGCGTACGAGCTGATCGCGCGCCGGCTGCCGCCCGGCACCCGGCGCTTCGCGGTGGACAACCACATGTGGGCCGAGAAGCTGCTGGCCTTCCAGGACGCGCTGCCCGGCGCCCAGGCCGGGCTGGCCGGTGACGTGCTGTCCGTGCTGCGGATGCGCAAGAGCGCGGCGGAGGTGGCCGCGCTGCGCCGGGCGGGCGAGGCCATCGACCGGGTGCACCGCAGGATGGGGGAGTGGCTGCGGCCCGGCCGCACCGAGCGCGAGGTCGCCAGGGACATCGCCGACGCCATCGTCGAGGCCGGCCACGCGCAGGTCGACTTCGTCATCGTCGGCTCCGGCCCGAACGGCGCGAGCCCGCACCACGAGGTGTCCGACCGGGTGATCCGGACCGGCGACCCGGTGGTGGTCGACATCGGCGGCACCACCGCGGAGGGCTACTGCTCGGACTCCACCCGCGTGTACGCGGTGGGCGAGCCGCCGGCCGCCTTCCGCGAGCTGTACGAGGTGCTGCTGCACGCCCAGACCGCGCAGACGGACGCGATCCGGCCCGGGATCACCGCCGAGGAACTGGACGCGGTCGGCCGGGACGTCATCGCGGCCGCCGGCTACGGCGAGCACTTCATCCACCGCACCGGCCACGGCATCGGCCTGGAGTCGCACGAGGAGCCGTACATCGTGGCCGGGAGCAAGCGGGCCCTGGAACCGGGCATGGCGTTCTCGGTGGAGCCGGGGATCTATCTGCCCGGCAGCTTCGGCGCCCGCATCGAGGACATCGCGGTCTGCACCGAAGACGGCGGCGAGCGGCTCAACCTGACAGGGCGTGACCTGGTGGTTCTCCCGGGTTGACCGCCAGTGGACCAGACCAATATTGGTCCGCGGCACGAGCCCGGAAACCCTGGTGGAAACGCCCGGTGAACTGCGATCGTGGTGCGCACCCGCCCGGCCTCACGAGGGCGCGGGCGGGGCTCGACCTGTCCGCGCCCCGTGGCCACGTCCCGTGTTCACATCGAGGGAAAACGAGGGTGACAGCCATGACCAACAACGCGCCCCGGCGTGCCGTGCTCGCCGCCGCGCTCGCCGCGGCGGCAGCCACCGCGACCGCGACGACCGCTTCCGCCCCCGCGTCCGCCGCGGACCGGGCCGCGGCCCCGAACGCCGCGCCGGGCGCCGCCGGTTCCGCCGCCGCCGCGGACGATGCGCCGGTGGACTACCACGCCTGGACGTCGTACCCCGACTGGCTGTTCGGCGAGCACCGCGGCACGGTCCCGGTGCCCGGGCAGCGCCCCGGGCTGCGGATCGCCCGCGCCACCGGCACGCTGGACTACACCGACCCGCACACCGGCATCACCGCCACCTGGGAGTCGGCCTCCTGGACGTCGCCGGAGCACACCCTGCCGCAGCCGGCCACCGAACTGGTGTCGTCCTGGAACGCGCACGCCCCGGCCGGCACCTGGCTCCAGGTGGAACTGCTCGGCACCTACACCGACGGCACCGCCACCCCGGCGTACGTGATGGGCCGCTGGACCGCCGGCGACGGTACGCAGGACATCCGGCGCACCTCGGTGGACGGCCAGAGCGACGGCGTCAGCAGCATCTGGACCGACACCTTCGCCATCGACGACGCCACCGCCGGCCGGCTGCTGGCCTCGTACCGGCTGCGGCTGACCCTCTTCCGGCAGCCGGGCAGCACGCTCACGCCCACCGTGTGGCGGCTGGGCGCGATGGCCTCGCACATCCCGGACCGGTTCACTGTGCCCACCTCGGCGCCGAGCCTGGCCGCGGCGGTCGAACTGCCGGTGCCGCGCTACTCGCAGGACATCCACAAGGGCCAGTACCCGCAGTACGACAACGGCGGCGAGGCGTGGTGCAGCCCCACCTCCTCCACCATGGTCATCGAGTACTGGGGCCGCGGCCCGTCCGCCGCCGACATGGCCTGGGTGGACCCGTCCTACGCCGACCCGCAGGTCGACCAGGGCGCCCGGTACACGTACGACTACCAGTACGAGGGCTGCGGCAACTGGCCCTTCAACGCCGCCTACGCGGCGACCTACCCGGACCTGCAGGGCGTGATCACCCGGCTGCACTCGCTCAACGACGTCGAGCGGCTGATCAAGGCCGGCATCCCGGTGATAACGTCCCAGTCCTTCCTCGCCTCGGAACTCGACGGCGCCGGCTACAGCACCTCCGGGCACCTGATGTGCCTGATCGGCTTCACCGCGGCGGGTGATGTGGTGGCCAACGACCCCGCGAGCCCGACCGACGACGCGGTCCACCACGTCTATTCCCGGGCCCAGTTCGAGACGATCTGGCTGCGCACGAAGCGGATCAACGCCTCCGGCAAGGTCAGCAGCGGTACGGGTGGGGTGTGCTACCTGTACTTCCCGGCCAAGCCGAGCCCCGCTCAGCGGCGCGCCCTCGCCTCGGTCGGCGTGACCGCCTGACCCCTTCGGGGGGCGGTTCGCCGGGGTACCCAAGGGGCGCGGGGCTGTAGTCAATATGCGGCCGGCGCTGCGTGGGCGCGAGCAACCCTCCCCCAGAGCCTTCGGCCTGGGGGTACACCCAGCCGGTTGGTGGTTCTCGCGCAGTTCCCCGCGCCCCTGAGTGCTCCCGGCGAACCGCACGCCGTCGGCGGTACCTCCAAGCACAGCGGTTGACGCAGACGCGGAACGCCCTGCCTGACGGCCCGCCCGGAACCGGTCTGGCGCGGCGTCACATCTGCGGTTCGGCGGGCGGCGGCCGGCGCGACATGCCGAATTCAAAGGGCAGACACCCCAAGGATTGTTGTAGTGGCCATTTATCTGTCACTTGACAGGTGTCGAATGGGCGGCGCACATGCACCATTCAGTGCGCAAATGTAAGGAACTGCACCAATGACAACACGCGGAATGAGAGTCGCGGGGGCCGGCGCACGCCGGACCACCGTGGCCACCGCACTGGCGCTGGCGGTCATCGGCACCATCGGCGGCGGCGGCGCCTGGGCAGCCGCCGCAGGCCAGTCGTCCCCGGGAGATGCCTCGGCCGCCGGGGCCACCAGCCAGACCGGCAACGCCGACTGGCTGCCGCAGACGCCCGCCGACTGGCCGCTGGTGGTGGACCGGACCACCACCACGAAGGAGATCGTCACCAGCGGTCTGCAGCACTACAGCGAGACCCTCGACACCGTCGGCGGCCGCCAGCACATCCAGGTGCTCAACGCCGACCTGGGCAACCCGAACCTGCGGGTCGGCATGGTCGAGGCCGGTGACACCCTCACCAACCCGGCAGACGAGACCACGTCGTCGATGGCCCAGCGCACGAACGCGGTGGCCGGTGTCAACGGCGGCTACTTCGCCATCAACGGCAGCGGCGTGCCCGACGGCGGCATCATGGCCGACGGCAAGCTGCTCAAGAGCCCCCAGCCGGGCTACGCCTCCCAGCTGGGGGTCAAGCCCGACGGCACCATGGTGATGGGCCCGGAGACCTTCTCCGGCACGATCACCGACGGCACCGCCACCCACCCGCTCACGTCGCTGAACACCGTGGGCGACGTGGCTTCCGGCGGCATCACCGAGATCACCCCCGACCTCGGCTCGACCTCGGCCGCGGCGTCCACCCTGGTACTCGGCCACACCGCCGACGGCGGCTTCGTCGTCGACAGCGTGCAGGCGAACGTCACGACCGTGCCGAAGCTGCCCGCGGGCCGGCTCGGCCTGCTCGGCGCCGGCGCCGGCGGCCAGTGGCTGACCGCCGACGTCCACACCGGCGACACGGTGGGCATCGCCTCCAAGCTGTCGCCCGACAACGACCTGACCCAGATGATCAGCGGTGTCGACATCCTGGTGAAGGACGGCAAGGCGTACAAGGACCCGACCGGCACCCCGCCGACCGGCGCCCACCCGGAGACCGCCGTCGGCATCACCAAGGACGGCAAGCACGCCATCGTCGTCACCATCGACGGCGAGCAGGGCGCCACCGTGGCCTTCGGCGTGACGCCCGACCAGGTCGCCGGCTACCTGCTCGCCCACGGCGCCTACACCGCCGAGCTGTTCGACGGCGGCGGCTCCACCACCATGGCCACCCGCGCGCCCGGCGCCGCTCAGGCCAAGGTCGTCAACACGCCCTCCGACCTGCCCGGCAACACCGAGCGCAAGGTCGCCAACGGCATCTTCTTCTACAGCGCCGCCAAGCAGGCCGGACCCGCCACCAAGGTCGTGGTGAACGGCGGCAAGACGGTCACGACCGTCTCCGGCGGCTCCATCCCGCTGCCGGTCTACGCCACCGACACATTCGCCAACCCGGCGGCGGGCCAGGTCAAGGTACGCATCGAGCCCTCGAACCTCGCCACGTACGCGAACGGCCGGCTCACGCCGAAGCGGACCGGTGTCGGCCGGATCATCGCCACCGACGGCCGGGTCACCACCTCGGAGAAGCTCGACGTCGTCAGCAAGCTGGCGAGCCTGAGCGTCTCCCCGGACCAGGCCGACCTCGACAACGGCGCCACCCAGCAGCTCACCCTGACCGGCACGGTCAAGGGCGGCGGCCCGGTGGAGATCCCCGCCGAGGCGGCCACGTGGACGGTCCCGGACGGCCTGGGCACCGTCGACGCGCACGGCCTGTTCGCCGCGAGCACCGACAAGGGCGGTCTGGCCGACGTCACCGCGAAGGTCGGGGGCGCCACGGCGACCACGTCGATCGCCGTCGGAAGGGTCTCCAAGACCATCGACCCGATGGACGACGCCAACGCCTGGCACCTGTCCAACAACACCACGGGCTACGCGGCCACGGTGTCCGACGACCCGGGCGTCGTCCCGCCGGGCTCGACCGACTCCGGCTCGCTGAAGCTCACCTACACGATGCCGGCCGGTTCCGGGGTCAAGCAGCTGGTCATCGCGCCCAGGACCACCATCAGGACCGACACCGACAACGGCCAGGTGCCGACCGGTATCGGCCTGTGGGTCAAGGACGGCGGCCCCGGCAGCCTGGAGCTCGCCGAGTCGTACATCAACATCGACGGCACGGTCAACACGCCGATCTACCTGACCGGCGTCACCTCCAACGGCTGGCGCCTGGCGGTCACCCAGCTGCCGGCGGGCATGAAGTTCCCGCTGACCGTCAACTGGATCGACTTCCTCGGCATCAACTCCAGCAGCTCCTACACCGGCACGCTCAACTTCGCGGGCCTGCAGGCGCTCTACTCGCCGCGACCGGTCACCACGCCCACGTACCAGGCCATCCCGCAGAACCCGGGCTGGCTGTCGTACGAGGAGGACTCGGCCGACTTCGCCCAGCACGGCAGCACCCTCCTTACCGGTGACGACGCGCACATGCTCGCCGGCGACCCGGGCTCGGTCAGCAGCAACGTGATGGACTCCATCGCCAAGCGGCTGCCCACCCTCACCCCGCAGGCCAAGCCGGACGCCGCCCAGTTCCTCGGTGACATGTCCGACGACGGAGCGCCGGCGGACCTGCAGTACGCCCGGTCCAAGATGGACGAACTCGGCATCCCCGAGCGCGACATCGTCGGCAACCACGAGATCACCCAGGGTTCGGACCCGGAGAACGGCAACTACTCCGACACCTTCGGTGCCACCCACTACTCCTACGCCGAGGGCGCCGCGAACGTCATCGTCACCGACAACTCGCACGGCAGCCTGCAGTCCTCCGACCCGTACCAGGACCCGACGGGCGAGCAGTATCCGTGGCTCGTCCAGCAGCTGACGCACACCACCGCCAAGGACGTCCTGGTCACCACCCACATGCCGGCGTACGACCCGCACCCGGCCGCGAACAGCCAGTTCACGGACCGCTGGGAGGCGCAGATGTACATGCGCCTGATCCAGCGCTTCCAGCAGACGCACCCGAAGCAGCACGTGGTCATGGTCTACGGCCACGCCCGCGGCTTCTCCGAGCAGATCCTCGACCCCGAGGGCCGGAGCGTGACCACTGCCCAGGGCGGCATCCCGCAGCTGACCTTCGCCGACCTCGGCATGCCGGCGTACGCCCCGGCCGACCAGGGCGGCTTCTACCACTACGGGCTGCTCCGCATCGGCGACGACGGCAACCTGCAGTTCTCCGTCGAGGCCGCTCTCGCCTCGATCACGGTCCAGGCCCCCGCGGCACCGCTCTCCGCCGGTGACAAGGTGACCATGACCGCGACCGGCGACCAGATCGCCGGCGACAACATCGCACCGCTCACGATCCCGATCCAGGACCCCGCGTCCCATGTCTGGACCTCGAGCAACCCCAAGGTCGCATCGGTGGACCGCTCCACCGGCGTCCTGACCGCCCACAGCTCCGGTACGGTCACCGTCTCGGTGACCGCCGGCGGCGTCACGGGCACCACCCGGATCACCGTCAAGTGACCTGAACCCGTGGAGGGGTGCCCGGATCCGTCCGGGCACCCCTCCTGCGCATGCGGCACCGGCGCCGGCGGTCAGCCCGTCGCCGGGTGGGGGTTGCCCAGGTAGGGGAATTCGGTCAGGACGTCGGTGTGGGGCGACAGTCCGGTGGGCGGGATGTCGCCCTTGGACAGGAACGCCAGGCGGTGGTTGATGACGTCGTCGGTGAAGTTCCGCCCGTTCGGATACCGGGCCGGCTTCGAGGGGTCGAACGTCAGCATGTCCGGCAGCAGGCCGTCGGCGTCGATGGCCGCGATCGCCTCCTCCCGCGAGTAGTCGCCGGTGTGGCCCATGAGATGGACGAACTGGTCGGTCCACCGCTCGCGGTCGTTCACCGGCTCGCCGGCGTTGTACTCCTCCTTCGTCTCGTCGGTGTTGAAGAAGCTGCTGACCGACGGGTGTCCGGCGCGGTCGACGTGCTCCAGCCGGCCGTCCCTGCGCACACTGCACCGGCCCCAGACGCGGATGTCGGGGGCGGCGCCGAGTTCGGCGGTCGGCAGTTCCATGACCGTCGAGAAGACGTTGGCCGACGCGTTGGAGTCCACGCCGGTCCACGGCGACCTGCCCCCGAGGTGCGGGGCGGTGAAGTTCCGGCCGCCGCTGGTGTCGAAGAGCTTCTGGATGCCGTCGAAGTCGAAGAAGAAGGCGTCGCTGCGGCTCCCGGCGAAGAAGGTGCTGGAGCCCGCGCGTACGGCTTTGGCCTGCGTGCCGAACGAGACCTCCGCGTCGGAGACGACCTTCTCGCCGACCGCCTCGGGTGAACGGGCCTCCTGACCCCTGGCGACGAAGACGCTGAAGGTCTGCCGGCCGTCCTGCGGCGGCGCGAAGACGTAGCTGACCGCGATGTCGGTGAGGCCGTCCCCGTCGTTGTCGATGTTCACCCGGTAGATCGCGTCGGGGTGCAAGGCGTCGGCGTTCGGGTTCGCGTTGAGGATGATCACTGTCCGTGCCGGATCGGCGGGAGCCTGGAACGCGTACAGATCGCAGAGGTCGAGTCTCTGGTCCCCGAGCGGCGGACCGAGGCTCAGACCGGTGAAGTGGTTCGACATCCCGCATGTCCTTTCGCTTGTCATCCCCGCTGGACACTGAACCACAAACAGGGGCAAAAAGGCACGAGGCGCGGCGTGATGACGGTCCGTGGGCTGCCTTGACGCGCGCGCCGCCGGCCGCTCCCGATACGGGCGGGCGGGCCCGCGGGGGCCCGCGGGCGTCGCGCTGAGCGAGGACACGACGCCCGCGGGTTCCGGTGGTTGCGTGGGATCTGTCGGCTCGGCGCCCTGGTCCCCGACATTGATCGTGCGCGACGCCGTGACCGGCGCGAGCAACCACCACCGTGGCGCGGGTCGTCACCGGCCGAAGGGGGCTGTTGCTGTCGTGTCCGGACCTCCCCCAGAGCCTTCGGCCTGGGGGTACCCCCGGCCGGCGGCCGGTTGCGCGCGCAGTTCCCCGCGCCCCTAAGCACTTCCGGCGAACCGCACGCCGTCGGCGGTGGCCCGGTCCCGGGGGGTACTCCCGGCGAACCGCCCGCCACCGGGCGGGTGCAGGGGTACTTCGGGCGAACCGGCCCGCCGCCGGGCGGGCCATGTGCCGGGTTCACCTAAAGGTCTGGACCAGCTCCTTGACGGGTCCGCGTCAGCAGCAGCATTCTGCTGCCACGTTCCCCCACAGGAGGTCCGCCGTGAAACGTCTCAAAGCCGTCGGCACCGGCCTGGCCGCCGCAGCCCTGGCCGTTGCCGGACTCGGCACCGCGACGGCGCTGGGCGCCGGGCAGGCCAGCGGCGCCACCGCGTCGGCCGCAGCCCTCAGCAGCCAGTGGTACGCCGCCGCCCCCTATTTGATGCCGCTCGACAACAACCCGCCGAGCGCCACCGACATCATGGACGCCACCGGACTCAAGGCGTTCCAGCTCGCCTTCATCCTCGCCCCCAACGGCGGTGGGTGCAGCCCGACCTGGGGCGGCACCAGCGCGGTGTCCTCGGACACGGCGGTGGGCAACATCATCTCCGCCATCCGTGCCAAGGGCGGAGACGTGTCGGTGTCGATCGGCGGTTACGGCGGCACCAAGCTCGGCCAGGCGTGCTCCGACGCGGCCTCGACCGCCGCCGCGTACCAGCAGGTCATCACCAAGTACCAGCTCAAGGCGATCGACTTCGACCTGGAGGAGCCGGAGTACGAGAACACCACCGCGGTCGCGCACGAAATCGGCGCCGCCAAGATCCTCCAGCAGAACAACCCCGGCATCTACGTCTCGGTGACCACCGCGGGCACCGCGGCCGGCACCGGCTGGTTCGGCCAGCAGATGCTCAACGAGGCCAAGTCGCAGGGCTTCACGCCCAACAACTTCTCCATCATGCCCTTCGACGGCGGCTTCAGCGGCGCGGCCTCGCAGACCAGCGCGCTCACCGCGTTCAACGGCATCCTGCAGTCCACCTTCGGCTGGAACGCGGCCACCGCGTACGCCCACGAGGGCTTCTCCGGGATGAACGGCCGCAGCGACTCGGGCGAGTACTTCTACCAGTCCGACTTCCAGACGGTGCTGGACTACGCGACCAGCCACGGCATGGGCCGGTTCACCTTCTGGTCGCTGAACCGGGACCGCCAGTGCACGCCGCCGGACAACAACGGCACGACCTCCGGCGTGTGCAGCAGCGTGCCGCAGGCCGCCTGGGACTTCGCGAAGTACTCGGTGAAGTTCGCCGGGGCCACCCCGCCCGTCACCACCCCGCCGACCACGCCGCCGCCCACCCAGCCTGGCGGCAACTGCGCGGGCCTGCCGACCTGGACCTCCTCCGCGGTCTACGTCGGTGGCAACGAGGTCCAGTACAACGGCGAGAAGTGGAAGGCCAAGTGGTGGACCACCAATGAGGTCCCCGGAACCACCGGCGAGTGGGGCGTCTGGCAGGACGAGGGAGCCTGCTGACCCACCCTGCTCGAGCTGTGAACCACCCTGCTTCGACCTGTGAACCACCCTGCTCGACCTGTAACGCCTGTGACACCTGAGAAACGGCGGGCCCGTGGCAGATTCACGCCACGGGCCCGCTTTTCACTGCGTCTGCGCACCTTCGCACGTGCGCGTTTTCGCACGTGCACATGCCGGTGGTTGTTGTCCGAAAACGGACTTTCGATCTCCGGTTCGGTGTTTCACTCCGAACACGTGATCAGTAGCCTCGACTTGAGCGAACCTGTTACGTACACCCACCCAACCGCCGCCCCTGACACGTCCGTTGACCCACGGCGTCGAGCACCACGACCTGGAGACACCGACCGTGACCGACCGACCCTCCTGGGCCCCGCCGGGGATCGACCCGACCGTGCCCAGCGTTTCCCGGATCTACGACTACTTCCTCGGCGGATCGCACAACTTCGAGGCGGACCGGGAAGCGGCACGGGTGGCGATCCAGGCGTTCCCGGGCATCCCCAAGATCGGGCAGGCCAACCGGGCGGTGATGCGCCGCGCGGTGCGGTTCGCGGTGGACCGCGGGATCACCCAGTTCCTCGACATCGGCTCGGGCATCCCCACCTTCGGCAACGTCCACGAGGTCGCCCAGGCGGCCAGCCCCGGCGCCAAGGTGGTCTACGTCGACAACGACCCGGTCGCGGTCGCGCACAGCCGGGCGGTGCTGGAGGGCAACGACGAGGCCACCGTCGTCATGGCCGACCTGCGCGACCCGCGGTCCATCCTGGAGGCCCCAGAGACGCGGGCGATGCTCGACCTGCGCCGGCCGATGGCCCTGATGCTGGTCGCGGTGGTGCACTTCCTGTCCGACGAGGAGCGCCCGGCCGAGATCATCGCCACCCTGCGCGACGCGCTCGCGCCCGGCAGCGTCATGGTCGTCACCCACGCCACCATGGACGGCCCGACCCCGCAGGGCCAGCGCGGCGCCCAGCAGGTCTACCAGCGCACCACGACCCCGCTGATCATGCGCACCCGCGAGCAGCTGGAACCTTTCTTCGACGGGTTCGAGCTGGTCGAGCCCGGGGTGGTGCCGCTGCCGTACTGGCGCCCGGACACCCCGCCCGCCGATGACGACGACCCGGCCGTCCTGCACGGACTGGCCGGTGTGGGACTGAAGCGGTGACCCCCGGGCCGGCCACGGCCGGGGACGGGGCGGGAAAGGCGCCGGCGGGGGCGCCGGAGGACAGTCTGCGGCGGTTCGCCGCCATCTGGAGCCGGGCGATCTACCCGCTCACCGCGACGTCGATGACCCGTACCGAGTTCGAGGACCACCTGGTGCCGCTGGCCCGTCTCCTCGACCGGGCGCTGCAGGCCAGTCCGTTCGACCCGCGCGCCGCCGTGCCCGTGGGCACCGCCCTGGTCGCCGCCCACTGCACCGACCCCGAGGCGCTGCCGAGCATCCTCGGCGTCATCGACGCCTATCTCGTGCTGTACTGCGCCCCCGACCTGACCGTGGACGAGGCCCGGGCCCGCTGCGCCCGGCTCCAGCACGCCGTCGCCGTCGGCTTCGCGCAGGCGATGCGTGAGCGCACCCTGCAGGAGCAGGAGGCCATCCTCCACGCCGCCATCAGCGCCCGGGCCGACGCCGAGGCCGCGCTGGCCGGCAGCGAGGCCCGGTTCCGCGCGGTCTTCGAGAGCGCCGCCATCGGCATCGGCATCGCCGACATGGACGGCCGGGTGCTGGAGATCAACGACGCCGTGACCCGCATGTTCGGCAGCGAGGCGCACGTCATGCGGCGCAACGTCGGCGAATGGGTGCACCCCGACAACGGCCCGGAGGTCCGCGGCCTCAACGGCGAGATGCTGCGCGGCGAGCGCGAGGGCTACCACGTCGAGAAGGCGTACCCGCGGGCCGACGGCTCGGTGCTGTGGGCCAACCTGAAGGTGTCGCTGCTGCGCGACGCCGAGGGCCGGCCGCAGTACCAGCTCGCCCTGCTGGAGGACATCACCGAGCGGCGCGGGCTGCTGCGCCGGCTGCGTCACCAGGCCACTCACGACGCGCTCACCGGGCTGCCCAACCGCACGCACTTCTTCGAGAGCCTGGACCGGGCGCTGTCCGCCGGGCCCGGCGGCCGGCTCGGGGTCTGCTACCTCGACCTGGACGGCTTCAAGGCGGTCAACGACAGCCTCGGGCACGCGGTCGGCGACCGGCTGCTGGTGGCCGTCGCCGAGCGGCTGCGCAGCTGCCTGACCTCCCCGGACCAGCTCGTGGCCCGGATCGGCGGCGACGAGTTCGTCGCCCTCTACACCGACCCGCCGGACGCCGCCGAGGTCGTCGCGCTCGCCCAGCGGATCCTGGACGCGCTGTCCACCCCGGTCTCGCTGGACGGCCGCGAGCTGCCCGTGCACGGCAGCATCGGCATCGTGCACGGCCCCACCCGCGGCCGCGCCGCCGCCGACGTGCTGCGCAGCGCCGACATCACCATGTACCGGGCCAAGGAGCTGGGCGGCAACCGGTACGAGGTGGCCGACCCGGAGGCCGACGCCCGCGCCATCACCCGGCACGGGCTGACCAACCGGCTGCCGCTGGCCCTGGAGCGCGGCGAGTTCTTCATCGAGTACCAGCCGCTGATCGCGCTGGAGGACGGCAGCATCCGCGGCGCGGAGGCGCTGGTGCGCTGGTGCCACCCGGTGCACGGCGTCCTCGGCCCCGACCGGTTCATCCCGCTGGCCGAGAGCACCGGGCAGATCGTGCCGCTGGGCCGCTGGGTGCTCCAGGCGGCCGCCCGGCAGGCCCGCTCCTGGCAGTCCCCGGACGGCGGCTGCGCCCCGCACGTCAACGTCAACCTCTCGCCGATGCAGCTGCACCACCCCGATCTGGTCGCCGAGGTGGCCCGGGCGCTGGACGAGTCCGGCCTGCCGCCCGCCTCGCTGTGCCTGGAGGTCACCGAGAGCGCGCTGATCGGCGCCGACGAGGACGCCCTCAAGCCGCTGCGCCGGATCGCCGACCTGGGCGTGGAGATCGCCCTGGACGACTTCGGCACCGGCTACTCCAACCTCTCCTCGCTGCGCTGGCTGCCGGTCAGCGTCCTCAAGCTCGACCGCGCCTTCACCCGCGGCCTGCGGCACAGCCCGCCCGACCCGGTCGACTCCAAGATCGTGGAGGGCATCGTCTCGCTCGCCCACGGCCTCGGCCTGACCGTCACCGTCGAGGGCGTGGAGACCCGGGCGCAGGCCGAGCAGCTGCGCGCGCTCGGTTGCGACACCGGCCAGGGCTGGTACTACGGCCGCCCCGGGCCGCCCGAGGCGCTGCACAAGCTGGCCATGGCCGACGCCTGAACCACCCCCGGAGCCGGGCGCGTCGGCCCTGGCCGACCAGCGGCCACCGGGAGTGACGCGACGGCGCCGATCGGGCATACTCCAAGGCCCGGACCCGTTGATCACAGCACGCCGAGACCCGGCGCAGGACGATGGAATCCGGGCAGTGCCCCATGGACGGCCCCGCCTCACCCGGCGGACGCCGCCGCCACCCCCGACAGGGAGGAGTGCGCAGCCATGTCAACGCAAGCCCCGCCCGGCCCGCAGCCGGTGGTTCGTCAGTTGCCCACCCAGGAGGCCCGGGACCTGCTGGAGCTGACCCGGGACCTGGCCCGGCGGGAGATCGCGCCCGCCGCCGCGGCCGAGGAGGACGCCGGCCGCTTCCCACGGGAGATCTTCACCCTGATCGGCCGGGCCGGCCTGCTGGGACTGCCCTACGACGAGGAGTACGGCGGCGGCGGTCAGCCGTACGAGGTCTACCTCCAGGTGCTGGAGGAGCTCGCCGCGGCCCGGCTCACCGTGGGCCTGGGCGTCAGCGTGCACACCCTGGCCAGCCACGCGCTCGCCGAGTTCGGCAGCAAGCAGCAGCGCGCCGACCACCTGCCGCACATGCTCGGCGGCGAGCAGCTGGGCGCCTACTGCCTGTCCGAGCCCACCGCCGGATCCGACGCGGCCGCGTTGCGCACCCGCGCCGTGCGCGAAGACGAGAACTGGGTGCTCACCGGCACCAAGGCCTGGATCACGCACGGCGGCGTCGCCGACTTCTACACCGTGCTGGCCCGCAGCGGCGGCGAGGGACCGCGCGGCATCACCGCGTACCTCGTACCCGGCGACGCGCCGGGCCTGAGCGCCGCGCCGCCCGAGCGCAAGATGGGCCTGAAGGCGTCACCGACCGCCCAGGTCCACCTCGACGGCGTCACCGTGTCCGACGCCCGCCGGATCGGCGACGAGGGGCAGGGCCTGACCATAGCGCTGGCCGCACTGGACTGCGGCCGGATGGGCATCGCGGCCTGCGCCACCGGGGTCGCCCAGGCGGCACTGGACGCGGCGATCGCCTACATGGGGGAGCGGCGGCAGTTCCACCGCCGGCTCTCCGACTTCCAGGGACTGCGGTTCATGCTGGCCGACATGGCCACCCGGATCGAGGCCGGCCGGGCGCTGTACCTGGCCGCGGCCCGGCTGAAGGACACCGGGCAGCCCTACTCGGCGCAGGCCGCGATGGCCAAGCTGTTCTGCACGGACACCGCGATGCAGGTGACCACCGACGCGGTGCAGCTCCTCGGCGGGTACGGCTACACCGCGGACTTCCCGGTGGAACGCTACATGCGCGAGGCGAAGGTGCTGCAGATCGTCGAGGGCACCAACCAGATCCAGCGGATGGTCATCGCCCGGCACCTCGCCGGCCCCGAAGAACGGGACTGAACAGCGGGACCGCATCCGGGTCCGGCGGGACCCGGCCGGACGGGCTCTAGGCCGCCAGCTTGCGGGCGGGGGCGGGCAGCGGGCGCGAGCCCGGCCCGCCCACGTGCGAGAACGGCTGGGTGCGCCAGTCCAGCCCGGCCGGGAGGGCGAGCAGCACGCCGAACTCCTGCTCCGCGCCCGGCTCGGCGCCGTCCAGCGGCGGGGCCTCGGTCACCGCACGGCCGGAGCCGGCGCAGACCGTCAGGCCGAAGGGGTTCCAGGGCGTGGGGCACAGGGCGTGCTCCGGAAGGTGCTCCTCGCCCTCCAGGACGGCGATCGGCTGCCGGCAGTCCGGGCAGGTCAGCCGCACCACGTCGGTGAATTCCTCGTCGAGGAGTTCGTCCGGGTCGTCGGTCTCCTCGGCCTCGTCCAGCAGCGGGGCGAACGCGTCGCGTTCGTCACCCTCCTCGAAAGCGGGCTGAGTCCGCTCGCTGCGGCTGTTGCGCACATGTTGACGCATGATGCGACTCCCCCTCGGGTGGATTGCCCTTCATCGGGCCGGCCCGGCGTCACGCTCGCGGCCATAGCGAGCACTTCCCGCCGTGCTACGCGTGTAATCGCGCCACCTGAAGCGCTACCGGCGCGTTCGGTGTGGCCTTCGTCACACCGCGTGCGGTGCGCGGCATGTGCGCCCCCGATATGCGCCCGCGCACCCCCCGCGCCCCCCATGAAAGGGCTTGCCACCACGGCGGATACAGTTCCAGAGTGCGCGGCCAGGGCGGCACGCGACAAGGGCGGAGGCACCCACGATGCGTACCAACTGGGCGGGCAACCTCACTTTCTCCGCCGAGCGGGTGGACCGCCCGGCGACCCTGGACGAGCTGCGTGCCGCGGTCGCCGGCGCGACCCGGGCCAAGGTCCTCGGCAGCGGCCACTCCTTCAACGACATCGCGGACACCGACGGCGTCCTGCTGGACCTGACCGCACTGCCCGCCGACATCGAGGTCGACACCGCGGCCGGGACCGTACGCGTCGCCGCCGGAGTGCGGTACGCCGAACTCGCCGCGGCCCTGCACGCCAAGGGCCTGGCACTGCCCAACACCGCCTCCCTGCCGCACATCTCGGTGGCCGGCTCGGTCGCCACCGGCACCCACGGTTCGGGCAACGCCAACGGCGCCCTGGGTACCTCGGTACGTGCCCTCGACCTGGTCGCTTCCGACGGCGAGGTGCGCACCTTCACCCGCGGCGAGCCCGGCTTCGACGGCGCGGTGGTCTCGCTCGGCGCGCTCGGCGCCGTCACCCACCTCGTCCTGGACACCGTCCCCACGTACGACATCGCCCAGCACGTCTTCACCGGCCTCGCCCTCGACGACGCCCTCGCCCACCTCGACGAGATCACCGCGGCCGCCTACAGCGTCAGCCTGTTCACCGACTGGCGCGCCCCCCGCTTCACCCAGGCCTGGTTCAAGCAGCTCGCCGGCCGGCCCGCCCCCGAACTGCCCTGGGCCGAACCCGCCCGCACCCCCCAGCACCCCGTGCCCGGCATGGACCCCGTGCACTGCACCGTCCAGGGCGGCGTACCCGGCCCCTGGCACGAGCGGCTGCCGCACTTCCGGCCCGGCTTCATGCCCAGCAGCGGCGACGAACTCCAGGCCGAATACCTGCTGCCGCGCGCCCACGCGGTGCCCGCGCTGGAAGCGCTTGCCGCCCTCCACGAGACCGTCGCGCCCGTGCTGCGGATCTGCGAGGTGCGCACCGTCGCCGCGGACGACCTGTGGCTGAGTCCCGCCCACGGCCGCGACACCGTCGCCCTGCACTTCACCTGGATCAAGGACCCGGCGGCGGTCCTGCCGGTGCTCACCCGGATCGAGCAGGCCCTCGCCCCCTACGAGGCGCGCCCGCACTGGGGCAAGCTCTACACCACCGCCCCCGAGCAGGTCCGCGCAGCCTACCCGCGGATGCCCGACTTCCTGCGCCTGGTCGCCGACACCGACCCCAGCGGCACCTTCCGCAACGCCCACCTGAGCGCCCTGCTCGACTTCTAGCCGGGACCGGCCGGCTCGAGTCGTCGTCCAGTCATAACAGACATGACAGAAACGCCCCCGCTGCCGGTAAGGTCATCGGCTGTGGAGGAGCTGGACCGGCAGATCGTGGAACTGCTCGTCGCCGACGGGCGGATGAGCTACACCGACCTGGGCAAGGCCACGGGCCTGTCCACCTCGGCGGTGCACCAGCGGGTGCGCAGGCTGGAGCAGCGCGGCGTGATCCGCGGCTACGCGGCCGTGATCGACCCCGAGGCGGTCGGCCTGTCGCTGACCGCCTTCATCTCGGTCAAGCCGTTCGACCCCAGCGCCCCCGACGACATCGCCGACCGCCTCGCCGAGGTCCCCGAGATCGAGGCGTGCCACAGCGTGGCCGGCGACGAGAACTACATCCTCAAGGTCCGGGTCGCCACCCCCATCGAGCTGGAACACCTGCTCGGCCGCATCCGCAGCCTGGCCGGGGTGTCCACCCGCACCACCGTCGTGCTGTCCACGGCGTACGAGTCCAGGGCGCCGCGGCTGTGACCGCCCTCTGACCGTGCCGCCGGCCATCTGACGCCCGCCCGCGGCCGTACGTCCGACCGCGGGCGTACGTGTCCTGCGCGCGCAGGCGCACGTACGCCCCCGCGCGCCCCCACCACCGGCCGAGCGGGAGACTGGTCACCATGCACCGCATCTCCGGGCCCCGCCCCCTCGACACCCTGGACGAATCCGCCGCCGGACCCGCCGGGGGTCCCGCCACCGACGGCACCGTGCTGCTGCGCGGCGGCTTCGTCTACAGCCCCGCCGACCCGTTCGCCACCGCCATGGTGGTGGACGGCACCACCGTCGCCTGGGTCGGCTCGGAGGGCGCCGCGGACTCCTTCGCCGAGGGCGTGGACACCGTCGTGGACCTCGACGGCGCCCTGGTCACCCCCGCCTTCACCGACGCCCACGTGCACACCACCGCCACCGGCCTGGCGCTCACCGGCCTGGACCTGACCGGCGCCGGCTCGCTCGCCGAGGTGCTGGCCCGCGTCGCCGCCCACGTCGCCGCCCGGCCCGGCGACCGGGTGCTGCTCGGCCACGGCTGGGACGAGACACGCTGGCCCGAGCACCGCCCGCCGACCCGCGCGGAGCTGGACCGGGCCGCCGGCGGCCGACCCCTCTACCTGACCCGTACCGACGTGCACTCCGCCGCCGTCACCACCGCCCTGCTCGACCTCGTGCCCGGCGTCACCGGCCTGCCCGGCTACGACCCGCAGGCCCCGCTCACCACGGACGCCCACCACGCGGTACGCGAGGCCGCGCACGGCTCGATCACCGCGCAGCAGCGCGCCGAGGCCCAGCGCGCCGCCCTCGCGCACGCCGCCTCCCGCGGCATCGCCCTCCTGCACGAATGCGCCGGCCCCGACATCTCCTCCGAGCAGGACCTGACCGCGCTGCTGGCGCTGGCCGCCGAGGAGGCCGGCCCGCGCGTGCTGGCGTACTGGGCGCAGGCCGTCGAGACCGCCGCCGACCTGGACCGGCTGCGGGACCTCGGGGCGATCGGGGCCGGCGGCGACCTGTTCGTCGACGGCTCCTTCGGCTCGCACACCGCCCGCCTGCACGCCCCCTACGCCGACGCCCCGCACACCGGCCTCGCCCACCTCGACGCCGCCACCGTCGCCCGCCACCTGATCGTGTGCACGCAGGCCGGCGTCCAGGCCGGCTTCCACGCCATCGGCGACGCCGCGATCTCGACGGTCGTCGAGGGCGTACGCGCCGCCGCCGAGCAGACCGGGACCGACCGGGTCCGGTCCCTGCGGCACCGGGTCGAGCACGCCGAGATGATGACCGCCGAAACCATCGCCGCCTTCGCCGAGCACGGCCTCGTCGCCTCCGTGCAGCCCGCCTTCGACGCGGCCTGGGGCGGCGCGGAGGGCATGTACGCGCGGCGGCTGGGCGCCGACCGGGCCCGTACCCTCAACCCCTTCGCCGCCATGACCCGCGCCGGAGTGCCGCTGGCCCTGGGCTCGGACAGCCCGGTCACCCCGCTCGACCCGTGGGGCGCGGTCCGGGCCGCCGCCTTCCACCGCACGCCCGAGCACCGCATCTCCGCCCGGGCCGCCTTCAACGCCCACACCCGCGGCGGCCGCCGGGCCGTCGGCCGCGACGACGCCGGGGTGCTGGTGCCCGGCGCGCCCGCCGACTACGCGATCTGGCAGGTGGGCGACCTCGTGGTGCAGGCCCCCGACGAACGCGTCGCCAACTGGTCCACCGACCCCCGCTCCGGCACCCCCGGCCTGCCCGACCTCACCCCGGGCCACGACCTGCCGGTGGCACTGCGCACCGTCGTCGCCGGCCGTACGGTCTTCGCGCGGCCGAACGGGTGAGAGGGGGTTGCGGCATGCGGCTGAACCGTGTGCCCCCGGCTTGTCGCGGCGCCCGCGAGTGCCCCGCACTGACCTGCTGATTTGGTGAAACCCCGCAGGTCAAAGGGGTGTTGACAGTTGCTGGTCGAAGGCGAGTAGGTTCGGCCACGTCCACCACAGGACGTCGGACCGGGGGCTCTCCGCGCCCGCGTCGTCAGCGCTGGGCCATGGGGCGTCGCGCCGTACGAGCACGCCGCCACTGGCAGCCAGGTCCAGCTCCGCGACGCGCAACGCGGCTCGCCAGTGGGCCTCTCCGCCCGTGAGGGTACGGAGGGCGAGGGCCGCCCGATCGGCAGGTGTGACCCGGGAAGGGCCCGGACGCCCAGTAGACAACGGCCTTGGTGCCGACCCGAAGCCATCGGGTCCCAGGTCGGCCCGAAGGGCTCCGGGCCCGTTCCGTGGGCCACGTATGTGCTGCGGCTCGCCCGGATTACCCAGGGGCGCGGGGAACTGCGCGAGCAACCACCCACTGCCGGTGGTCCGGATGCGACAGCAACTGCCCCTTGGGCCGGTGGCGACCTGCGCCACGGTGGGGGTACCTCCCAGGCCGAAGGCTCTGGGGGAGGGCTTGTCGCGCAGTTCCCCGCGCCCCTTCGGGGCGCTCCCGGCGAACCGCCCTGTTGCGCCGCCGGGCTCCCCGGCACAAGCTGAGCGGGTGAGCCTCGCACAGGGCTTGCCCGTACTTTGCCGACCCGCGACCCATTCCACGGCCATCACAAGGTACGGTCGCCTTCACCACCTCTCCACCTGCAGGAAGGCCGCGACTGTGCGCCTGCACCCCGACACCGCCGAGCCCTCCCGGGCTGCCGGAGCCGTCGAGACCACGCCTGTCGAGCAGCCGCAGGCCGATGTCGAGGCGCCGCAGGCGCAGGCGGAAATCCTCGCGGAAGGCGTACCCGCACCCGTCCAGGAGGCACCCGAAAAGCGGCTGAGCCGCCGCAAACGGTTCGCGGCGACCGCGCGCAAGGCCGCGCCCAGCAGTGCGGTGGCCGCGGCAGCCGGCTTGGCGCTGGCCGCGGCGTTCCCGCCGTACGGGGTGTGGCCGCTGTCCCTGGTCGCGGTGGCCGTGCTGTCGCTGGTGGTGCGCGGCCGGACCGTCAAGCAGGGCGCATGGCTGGGGTACGCCTTCGGGCTGCCCTTCTTCGTGTGGCTGCTGGACTGGCTGCGCACGGTGGGCTGGGACGCCGTGGTGGGCCTGTCGGTCATCGAGGCGGCGTTCCTGGCCGCGCTCGGCGCGCTGCTCGTGCTGGCCCAGCGGCTGCCGCTGTGGCCGGTGTGGGCCGCCTGCCTGTGGGTCACCGAGGAGCTGGCCCGCGACCGGCTGCCCTTCGGCGGCTTCCCCTGGGGCCGGCTGGCGTTCGCCAACACCGGCTCGCCGTACACCCCGCTGGCGGCCCTGGGCGGCGCGCCCCTGGTGACCTTCGGCGTGGCGCTCAGCGGCACCCTGCTGGCCGCCGCGCTGCTCGCCGCGTGGCGGCTGCGTACCCGGCCCCGCCCGCTGCGTACCGCCCTGGTCGGTGGCGGCGCCCTGGCGGTGTCGGCCGCCGTGCTGCTGTCCGGACTGCTGGTGCCGGTGCCGACCGGCGCCAAGGACCACGTACGGATAGCCGTCGTCCAGGGCAACGTCCAGCAGCCGGGCCTGCACTTCCTGGGCCGGCCGATGATGATCCTGAACAACCACGTCAACGCCACGCTCAAGCTCGCGGCCGACATCAAGGCGGGCCGCACGCCCAAGCCCGACATCGTGCTGTGGCCGGAGAACTCCTCCGACCTGGACCCGTTCTCCAATCCCGCGGCCTACGACAAGATCACCGAGGCCGTGCAGGCGGTGGGCGTGCCCATCCTGGTCGGCGCCCTGGTGGACGGCCCGGACAAGAACCACGTGCAGAACGAGGGCATCGTGTGGGACCCGGTCCGCGGCCCGGGCGCCCACTACACCAAGCAGCATCCGGTGCCCTTCGGCGAGTACGTCCCGTTCCGCAAGGAACTCACCAAGGTCATCAAGCAGCTCAACCAGATCCCGCGGGACTTCTACCCCGGAAAGACCAACGGCGTGATGCAGATCGGGCCCGCGCGGCTCGGCGACGTCATCTGCTTCGAGGTCGCCTACGACGGTATCGTGCGGGACACCGTCAACGCCGGGGCGCGGGCCATCGTCGTCCAGACGAACAACGCCACGTATGGCCTCACCGGCCAGCCCGAACAGCAGCTCGCGATGTCCAGGTTGCGCGCCATCGAGCACGGCCGGGCCGTCGTCACCGCCGCGACCAGCGGAATCAGCGCGATCGTGGCACCCAATGGCAAGATCGAACAGCGCAGCAAGGAATTCACCCAGACGGTGCTCAGCGCCGACCTGCCGCTGCGCGATCAGATCACCGTCGCCGATCGCGTCGGAGCGGTTCCGGAGTGGACTCTCGCTATGGTGGGGCTCCTGTCCTGTGCGGCCGCCATCGCTCTCGGCAGGCGCGACCTCGTACGCATGGCGAAAGGGCAACAGCAGCAGTGAACGACGGCGAGCAGCGGAGCTTCGGCCCGCTCGGCAAGGTCCTGGTCATCATTCCGACCTACAACGAGGCCGAGAACATCCAGCCGATCGTCAAGCGCGTCAGAGCCTCCGTGCCCGACGCCCACGTCCTGATCGCCGACGACAACAGCCCGGACGGCACGGGCAAGCTCGCCGACGAACTCGCCATCTCCGACGATCACATCCATGTGATGCACCGCAAGGGCAAGGAGGGCCTGGGCGCCGCCTACCTCGCGGGGTTCCGGTACGGCCTGGACGAGGGCTACGGGGTACTGGTCGAGATGGACGCCGACGGATCGCACCAGCCGGAGGAACTGCCCCGGCTGCTGACCGCGCTGAAGAGCGCCGACCTGGTGCTCGGCTCGCGCTGGATCCCCGGCGGCCGGGTGGTCAACTGGCCCACCTCGCGGCGGCTGCTCTCCCGCGGCGGCAGCACGTACTCCCGGCTCATGCTCAGCGTGCCGATCCGTGACGTCACCGGCGGCTACCGGGCCTTCCGGCGCGAGACGCTCGAGGGCATCGGCATGGAGGAGGTGGCCTCGGCCGGTTACTGCTTCCAGGTCGACCTGGCCTGGCGCGCGGTGAAGGCCGGCTTCCACGTGATCGAGGTGCCCATCACCTTCGTCGAGCGGGAGCTCGGCAACAGCAAGATGAGCCGCGCCATCGTGGGCGAGGCGCTGCTGCGGGTCACCGTCTGGGGTGTGGGTTCGCGCGCCGACCGGATTCTCGGCCGCGGCAAGTGAGGCCCGGCGGGCGGGCCGTCAGGCGAGGATGTTGACGGCCCGTGCCACCACCAGGACCACGGTGACCAGCGACACCGCGGACTGCGCCAGCATCAGCATCTTCGCCCACCGGGTGATCGGCATCACGTCGGTGGGGCTGAAGGCGGTGGAGTTGGTGAACGACAGGTAGAAGTAGTCCAGGAAGGCCGGCTCCCAGTGCGGGGGCGCGAGTTCCGGCGACTGCATCTGCACGAACAGGAAGTCGGGTACGTCGTGTTCGCCGGCGGCGCGGGCGACCGGGCCGCCGCGGTCGTACTCCCAGTACCACAGGGCGAAGGCGATCATGTTGGCCAGCCAGATCGCCCCGCCGGTGGTCAGCAGCGGCCCGGCATGCTTGCCCTCGGTGCCGCGGACCAGGCCGTGCACCAAGTTCCACAGCGCCACCACGTTGGTGGTGGTCAGCAGGGCGGTCAGGCCGACGGCCGTCCAGCGGTAGGGCCGGGAGCGGTGCTCGATGCGGTGCGGGTTGATCGCCACCAGGACGGCCAGCAGCACCAGCTCGACGGTCGGCAGCACCCACTGCGGCCGCAGCACCAGCCGGTCCGGCAGGGCCAGCTGAATGCCCACTGCGGCCAGTACGGCCACGGTGGCGGCCCAGCGCGGCTCGCCCCGGGTCGCCCGCCGCCAGGCCGGCACCAGCCGCCGCCCGGCCCGGTCGAACTCGCCGCGGGCCGGTGCGAGCAGCGCCTCGATCCGGGCCAGCCGCTCGGCCAGCACGTCCGGCCGCCCGGCGCCCTGGGGCTCGGACCCCTCCTCCGGCTCCGGCCCGCCGCCGCTGTCGCTCTGCGTCACGCCGGACATCCTCGCGTCCGGCCCGGCACACGTCCACCGGACCGGGCCGCGGGGTGCGCCGCCTCACATCGGCGGCGCGTCCAGGCGGATCAGGACCGGCTTCCTGCGGGCCGCGGCCACGACAGGTCGTCCCGGGTACGGTCCCCGGCTTTACCTGGTCTTTGGCACACTTGACGGTATGACGACGAGTTCACCGCCGCCCGTCCGTCCGCACCCTCAGGGGCAGCGGCCGAGGCGGTCGCGGGTCCGTACCGTCCTGCCCCTGGTGATAGCGGCCTGGGCGGTGCTGGAGATCTGGCTGATGACGGTGGTGGCGGACGCGACCAACGGGTTCGTGGTCCTGCTGGCCATCCTGGCCGGGTTCGTGCTGGGGGCGGCGGCGGTCAAACGGGCCGGACGCAGTGCCTGGCAGAACCTCGCGGCGTCCGTGCAGCAGCAGAACGCGCAGGGCGCGCCCGAAGGGGCCGGGGCCGGCCCCGGGACCAGGCTGGCCGGTGGCGGCCGGACCGGGCTCCAGATGCTCGGCGGCATCCTGCTGATCATCCCCGGGTTCCTGTCCGACGCGGTCGCCCTGCTGCTGCTCTTTCCGCCGACCCGCAAGCTCGTGGGTGCGGTGGCGGACCGCGCCGCCGCGCGTGCGCTGCGGAACCAGCCCGCGCCCGAGCCGGGCAGCCTCGGCGACCTCTTCCAGCAGGCCCGCCAAGCGGAAGACCAGGCCCGTATGCGCAGGCCCGACGGCAAGGTCATCCAGGGCGAGGTCGTCGACAAGGACCACCGTTCCTGACCCCCGCCTGACGGCGGCCGGCCGGCCGGGGGTACGTAGGGGCGCGGGGAACTGCGCGCTCAGCCACCACCGTGGCGCGGGTCGTCACCGGCCCGAAGGGGCAGTTGCTGTCGTGTCCGGGCCACCGGCCGGTTGCTCGCGCAGTTCCCCGCGCCCCTGCGGGGCGCTCCCGGCGAGCCCCCCCGCCGCCAGGCGGGCCCTCAGCCACTCCGGGCGAACCCGAAAAGCGAACCCGGACACACAACACCCGGCGCGGGAGCGTATCGCTCCGCGCCGGGCGGAAGGTCAAGGGCTCGCTCGCTCGGTGCGGCGAGCCCAGCGGCTCAAGCGTTATGCGGATTTACGGTTGTCCCGCGGATGCACCGCGATGTTCATGGCTCCGGAGCGGAGTACGGCCAGCCGCTCGGCCAGCACCTCCTCCAGCTCCTCCAGCGTGCGCCGCTCCATGAGCATGTCCCAGTGCGTGCGCGCCGGCTTGCTGGTCTTCTCCTCCGGACCCTCTCCGTCCACCAGCTGAGCGGTCTGGCCGCAGGCGCGGCACTCCCACTCCGGCGGAATCTCGGCCTCGACCGAGAACGGCATCTCGAAGCGATGGCCGTTCCGGCATGCGTACTCAACGGTCTGGCGCGGGGCCAGATCGATACCGCGGTCCGTCTCGTAGCTGGTGGCCCCGAGTCGCGTGCCGCGGAGAGCTCGCTCACTCATGAATCGTGCCTCCCGGGCTTGGTCGCCCACAGGACAGGTGTCGCTGTCGTCGTCATCCGGTCAACGTCCGGTCGGCGGTGAAGATTCCCGTTTCGGGACATGCGTCGCCCGTCGTGTCGCCCCTTTTTGTACCCACCACCGCCCGCTTTGTCACGTCCAGGGCTTTTTGTCACCCACCGTTGTCGTATCTTTTGCGTGCAGTAACGGTCAGGCAGTCGGGCCAACCGCGTACACTACCCGGCCACACTCGTGCAGGCTAAACGGATTTCATCCGAGCCGATTCGGGCGTGTCCGGACGTATTGTGCCGGAACGGTCGGAACCGGCGACGATTCGGCCATGGCCGGATCCATGGGGAGATGTTCCCGCTGCCTCGGGCAGGGTCAGCAGGCGCAGGAAGAACTGTGCCAGCGGGCCGATGGTGACCGCGTAAAGGACCGTGCCCACGCCCACCTGGCCGCCCAGGACGAAGCCGGCCGCCAGTACGGACACCTCGATGCCGGTACGGATCAGCCGCAGCGAGCGGCCCGTGCGGCGGTGCAGCCCGGTCATCAGGCCGTCCCGGGGGCCCGCGCCGAACCGGGCGGTGATGTAGAGGCCGGTGGCCGCACCGTTGAGGAACACGCCGGTCACCAGCAGCGGGATCCGCCAGGCGAGGGCGGAGTGCGCGGGCAGCACGGCCATGGTGGCGTCGATCGTGGCCCCGACGACCACCACATTGGACACGGTCCCCAGCCCGGGCCGCTGCCGCAGCGGCCACCACAGCAGCAGGACGGCCGCGCCGACGACAATGGAGACGGTGCCTATGCCGATCCCGGTGTGCCGGGCCAGGCCCTGGTGGAACACGTCCCACGGGTCCAGGCCCAGCCCCGCGCGGATCACCAGGGCGTCCGTCGCGCCGTACAGCACCAGGCCCGCGTACAACCGGGCCGGCCTGCCGTACGGAAGGCGCTGCGGGCGGTGGTGCGTGCCGCGGTGGTACGGGACCGGCCGGCGCCGGAAGGTGCGCCGGGCCGGCCGCAGGATCGCCCGGACGGGTGAGCGGAAGGACGGGCGGAGCGGCGCGCGGCGGAACGGGAACACGGGACCCCCTGGCGGTCGGTGGAGCGCGCATGACACTCTGTGGCCTGCATCCGGATCCGTGCAACGGCCAATCAAGGGAAGGTGGACCGATTTTTATGGCCCAGTGGACCGCGTCGGTGAGTGCGGCGCATCTGGCCCGGCTCCTCGAACCGCGCCCGCACGGCGGCGGCCGCCGCAAGCTGCCCGCCTACCGCGGGCTCGCCGACGGGGTACGGCTGCTGGTGCTCGAAGGCCGGGTCCAGGTGGCCGCCCGGCTGCCGGCCGAACGTGAACTCGCGCTCGCCCTCGGGGTGAGCCGGACCACGGTCGCGGCGGCGTACGAGGCCCTGCGCGCCGAGGGGTTCGCCCGCTCCCGGCGCGGCTCGGGAAGCTGGACCGCGATCCCCGAGGGCCACGTGCTGCCCTCGCGCAGCCTGGAGCCGCTGCCGCCGGACGCCGCCGGCACCGTGATCGACCTCGGCACCGCCTCCCTGCCCGCCCCCGAGCCGTGGCTGACCCGCGCCATGGAGAGCGCGCTGGCCGACCTGCCCGCCTACGCCGCCACCCACGGCGACTTCCCGGCCGGGCTGCCGGTGCTGCGCGAGGCCATCGCCGACCGCTACACCGCGCGCGGGGTGCCCACCATGCCCGAGCAGATCATGGTGACCACCGGCGCGATGGGCGCGATCGGCGCCGCGGCCCGGCGCACGGTCGGCTACGGCGAGCGGGTCGCGGTGGAGGCCCCCTCGTACGCCAACGTCCTGGAACTGTTCCGGGAGACCGGCGCCCGGCTGGTCCCGGTCGCGCTGCGGGAGAACCTGGCCGGCTGGGACATGGACGCCTGGCGCCGGGTGCTGCGGGACGCCGCGCCCCGGATGGCGTACGTCATGCCCGACTTCCACAACCCGACCGGCACCCTGGTCGGCGACGACCAGCGGCGCGAGCTCGTCGAGGCCGCACGGGTGGCCGGCACCGTGCTGGTCGCCGACGAGACCATGGCCGAACTCGTCCTGGACGGTCCCGAGGCGGGGGTGCGGCCGATGGCCGCCTTCGACCGCGGCGGCACCGTGATGACGGTCGGCTCGGCCAGCAAGACGGTGTGGGCGGGACTGCGCATCGGCTGGGTGCGCAGCACCCCCGACGTGGTGCGCCGCCTGGTCTCCGCCCGCGCCTACCTCGACCTCGGCTCGCCCGTGGTGGACCAGCTCGCCGTCGCCTGGCTGCTGCGCGGTGAGGTCTTCGAACAGGCCCTGGCCGCGCGCCGCCTGCGGGCCCGCGAGTGCCGCGACGACCTGGCCGCGGCCCTGCGCGCACACACCCCCGGCTGGGAGTTCACCGTGCCGCGCGGCGGCATGACCATGTGGGTGCGCACCGGCGACGTCTCCGGCTCCCGCCTGGCCGTGGCCGGCGAACGCCTCGGCGTCCGTGTCCCCTCCGGCCCCCGCTTCGGCGTGGACGGCGCCTTCGAGTCCTTCATCCGCGTCCCGTTCACCGTCAGCGGCCAGGTCGCCAAGGAGGCGGGTGCCCGGCTCGCCGAGGCCGCCGACGTCGTCCGCTCCGGCGGCGGCGCGGACGGCGAGGGGTCGGGGCTGTTCGTGGCGTAGGAATCCGGCGCCGGTTGCGGCTGGGGTGTCCCCGGCCCGCGGCCTTGTACGTACTGGTCCCACGGCTTCGGGCGGCCCTGGCTGCGCTGTCGGTCGTGGAAAGTCACCCCGGGCCGACGCGATGCCCGGGGGAACACCGGACGCCGCGGGGCCGTCCCGGCGGGCGAACGGCACTCTCCGTCAGACCCGTCCGCGCGACCGCCGCGTCGCGGACGACCGGCCTCAGCCCAGTTCCAGGTCGGCCACCGGGCGCAGGACCGCGTCGTTGCCCAGCGCGACAGGGCCCAGAGCGACGGGGCCCAGCGCCATGGGCCCGGCAAGCGGCTCAGGCGCCTCGGCGAGCCCGTCCATGCCGAGGTGCTTGACCAGGCTGACCGGGGGAGTGCCGGGGAGCAGGGCGAGGACGGCCTCGCGTTCGGCCGCCGGGGTCTCCTCGTCGTAGGGGTCGGGGGTGGCCGGGACCTGGAGCCGCAGTACCGGTCCGGTGCCCAGGCGGGCGTAGCCGCGGCCCGGCGGCACTTCCGCGGCGGGGGTGGTGCGCTGCGGGGCGCCGAGGACCGCGGCCACGTGTTCAGGGGCGAGCGCGCCGAGGACCACCCGGGCCCGGGTCTGCGCGATGACCACCGGCGCCAGCGTCTCGGTGACGTCGAGTTGGTCGGCGACCGCCACGGCCACTCCGGCGGTCCGCCCGTGCCGCAGCGGCACGTCCAGCAGCGCCTGCGGATCCGGCCGGCCCTCCGCCGCCGCGAGCTGGGTCAGCGCGGTCGGCCGGTCCACCACGATGCACAGCGGGCGGCGTACGTCCTCGGCCACCGGATGACCGGACTGCCGGGCCCGGTTGACCGCGATCAGCCGTCGCTCGGTCTCGTGCGCCGCCCACTCCAGGGTGGCCGAGGCGCCGAGCAGGCCGTCCTCGACCGCGAGCACCCCGGGCCGGCCCGCGAGGCACGCGTACTCGCCGCTGCCGCCGCCGTCCACGACCACCACGTCGCCGTGCTCCAGCGCCTGGAGCGCGATCGACCGCAGCAGGGTGGTGGTGCCGGTGCCGGGCTGGCCGAGCGCCAGCAGGTGCGGCTCGGTGGAGCGCGGGCCGGTGCGCCATACGACCGGGGGAGCGTCCCTGATCCGCGGCCCCTCGCCGAAACCCGGGCCGGCGACCGTGGCCGCGCCCGCCGCCACCGGCATCGTCCGTCCGACCGCGTCCTCGTCGGTGAATCCCAGCACGGTCTCGCCCGGAGCGGTGACGAAGCGCTGCGCGGCGACGTCGGTGGGCAGCGGCGCCAGTGCGGTGAGGGTGAGGTGGTTCTCCTCCTCGTTCCAGTCGAAGCGGTACTCCCGGCCGCGCCCGGCCTTCGCGTGCAGCAACTGCTCGACCCGGGTCCGCGAGTCGGCCTCGCCGTCGGTGAAGTACGCCGGATAGCGCAGCCGCAGCCGGGTCAGCCGGCCGTCCCGGAAGGCGTACGAGCCGAAGGCCCGCTCCCAGCTTCCGTCGTGGGCGTACAGCGGCGCCGGGTCGCCCGGGTCGGACAGGTACGGCACCAGCGCCTCGTACAGCGACTGCAGCCGCACCCCCTCGGCCTCGGTCGGGCCGCAGGTCGCCGGGCCGCGGCGCTCCCGGCCCGTCCAGGCCGCCGAGACCACCAGCGCGATCACCGCGAGGACCGGCCCGTACGGCATCACCAGCACCGCGACCAGCGCCGCCGCGGCCAGCAGCAGGGCCGGCCCGCGCCGGTCGCTCGGGGTGCGGGCCCACCACTCGGCGGCCCACGCGACCTGCCGGCGCATGCCCCTGACGACGGTGACCACCGGGTGCAGCACGTCGGAGGCGCCGTCGGCGGCGGTACGCGCGAGCTCGCGGCCGCGGACCAGCGCCGGGCGGCGCTCGAGAACGGGGGGAAGGGGACGCCTGGCCACGGATGCTCCACGGGTCGTTCGGGCGGGGTCTCGTGCGTACGTGGGGGAGGGGCGCGCGGCGGTACGGGACCGGGCCCGGCGCGGGCGGACGGCGCCGGGCCCGTGACGCCCCCCGCGCCGGCGCTAGATCCGCAGCCCGCCGATCAGGTTGGCCAGGCTCGCGCCGCCCGCCCGGATGCTCGGGGCGATGGCGGACCCGGCGAGGTAGAAGCCGAAGAGGGCGCAGACCAGGCCGTGGGACGCCTTCAGGCCGTCCTTGCGGAAGAACAGGAACACGATGACGCCGAGCAGCACGACGCCGGAGATGGACAGGATCATGGGCTCTTCTCCTGGGTGATGGGGACGGTCACCATGAGTTCTTCCAGGGTCACAAAAAGTAAAAGGCCGCGCTCGGTGGCAAATGGGTGATTCATCACGAAGTTGCACCAAGGGGGTGAGGTGGCGGGCGCTGCCGTACGGCCCGGCGCCGCGCCACGGCCGGACCGCCGCCCCTGCCGCGGCTTTACGCCCAGCCACACGCCGCCACCGGCCGAACGGGTGAGGGGCCCGATGCGGTGTTGACGGGCCGCCGGGGTGACCCGGGGCGCCCGGTGGGCGGTGGGGGAGGATGGCCGGGTGCAGTTGACCCCGATCACCTGGCCCAAGCTGGCCGAGGCGCTCGCCGAGCGGGTGGCCACGACCGATCCGCCCGGACCCTGGTGGCGCCTCGCCGTGGACGGCGCCCCCGCCGCCGGCACCGCCGACCTCGCCGACGCGGTGGCCGCGGCCCTGCCGGCCCTCGGCCGGCCCGCACTGCGCGTGCGCGCCGCCGACTTCTGGCGCCCCGCCTCCATCCGGCTGGAGTACGGCCACGAGGACGTCGACGCGTATTACCAGTTGTGGCTGGACACGGGTTCGCTGCGCCGCGAAGTCCTCGACCCGCTCGGCCCCGGCGGCACCGGCAGCGCCCTTCCCTCCCTGCGCGACCCGGTGACCGACCGCTCCGTCCGCGCCTACCGCGTCCAACTTCCCCCCGGCGGCGTCCTCGTCCTCGACGGCCCCCTCCTCCTCGGCCAGGGCCTCCCCCTCGACCTCACGGTCCACCTGCGTCTGTCGCGCCCCGCCCTGACCCGCCGCACCGCCCCCGCCGATCACTGGACCCTCCCCGCGTACGACCGCTACGCCCGCGAGGTCCTTCCGGAGGAGACCGCGGATGTGCTGGTCCACGCGGATGATGCGCGGCATCCGGCGTGGACGGGGTGACCCTTCCCCCACGTGGCGCGGGTCGCCACCGGTCCAACGGGGCAGTTGCTGTCGCATCCGGGCCACCGGCCGTATGTGGTTGCTCGCGCCCACGCGGCGCCGGCCGCATATCAAACACAGCCCCGCGCCCCTGCGGGGCGCTCCCGGCGAACCGCCCGCCGCCAGGCGGGCCTTGGGGGCACTTCCGGCGAACCGATCACCCGTCACCGTGCCCCCGGTAGGGGGCGGTAGAGGGTCACCTTGCCCTGGAGGAGGGGGCCCCGCTAGCGTCCGGGAATACCATGACTGTCGCCATCGCGCCGCTGACTGCCGAACACATACCTCTGGCCGTACAGCGGTACGACCGCTGGTTCGCCCGGGCCCGTCGGCCGCCTTCGCAGCGGTCCTGGTTGGCGGACGGGCCGGTGCGGGGCGAGGAGTTGCTCGGCAAGCTGCATTCGGTGCCCGGGCTGGAGGCGTGCCGGGCGATGGACGCCGACGGGGTGATGATCGGGCACTTGGCCGCGGTGCCGGTGGATCTGGGGCCCGGGGACCCCGCGGCACTGCGCACGCACCCGCGTTCGGCCCTGATCCCGCACGGCGGGCACGCGCTGCCGTCGGGCCGGGAGAGCGAAGTGCTGCGCTCGCTGTACGCACGGGTCGCGGAGCGGTTGGTCGCCGACCGGCGCCTGGTGCACTACGTGGACGTGCCGGCCGGAGAGGGCGCCACCACGCCCTGGTCGGACCTGGGGTTCGGCCGGGAGCTGGTGTACGGCCTGATGGCGGTCAAGGCCCGCGGCCGGCAGCCGCGCGGCGTGGAGGGCCTGGGCATCCGCCGGGCCGGCCCCGGCGACCTGCCGCAGATCGGCAGGATGGCCGCCGACTCCGCCCGCCGCCAGCGCGGCGCGGCGATGTTCCAGCCGCAGCCCGAGGAAGCGCTCGCCGCCCTGCGGCTGCACTACACCGACGCCCTCGCCGACCCGCGCTGCGGAGCCTGGATCGCCTCCCGCCGCGGCGAGGAGATCGGCATGGTCGTCGTGGTCCCGGCCACCGCCGACCCGGTGGTCCCGGACTCCTGCGTGGAACTGGCCGAGGCGTACGTCGAGCCCGCCGCGCGCGGCGAGGGCATCAGCCGGGTGCTGCTGGCCACCGCGCTGGCCTGGGCGTACGACAACGGGCACCGCTACATCTCCGCGCGCTGGCACTCCGCCTCGCCGCTGGCCGCCGGGCACTGGCCGGCCGTCGGCTTCCGGCCGGTCGCCTACCGGCTCAGCCGCACGCTGGACGCCCGTATCGGCGGCCGGCCCGGGACCTGGTGACCCGCTGTCCGACAGCGTTCCGGCAAATCCCCAAGTAGGGGCTTAATTCGGACATTTGATGGTGATGCCGCTCACGTTCCGTTCGGCGCGTGAGCGGCATCACGGGGTCGAAGCGGTGTGTCCCCGCGCCCTCGCCCGCTGTGACGGCAAAGGGCCGTTTCTCACCCGGCGCCCACCGGTCGTATGCGCACGGTGAGGACACCGGCCACGCAAAGGATCCCGTGGTACGACGGCCGGTCACGACGAGGCAGCCGGAAAAAACGGGTCATGTCCCGATTGGTTGCCCCCCGATCAGGCATTCGTCTAGCTTCCTGTGCGGCGGGCCGGATGCCCGCTCTCCCTCTGCCGGGCGGATCGCCGAATCCTGCCGCCGTCCGGGCACGGATCAACGGATCATTCGACCAACCGCACGGCAGGAGCGGGGGACCCAGGTAAGCCGCCGTCCCGGGACATCACCGGACGGCTCGGGGTGAAGCCATGGCCGGCGCGCGCCGCGCACGGCCACCGGACCGCCGGTACCGCCGGACCACCGACCATGGCCGGGCATCTCCTGCCCGAATCCGACAGCTCACCTCGCAGGCGCAGGAGAGGACACATCCATGCCCGCAAAGGGACAGCATCGCAAGCCCCGCAGCCTGAGCAGCCGCCTCACCCGTATCTTCCTGGTCGCCGGCACCGGCGCCGCCGCGATAGCCGTGCCGCTGACCGTCACCGGCCACGCCTCCGCCGCCGAACCCGCCGCGGCCCGCGCCACGGCCCCGGCCGCCGCCACCGCGAAGCCCGCCGCCGAGTACGTCGCCAACCCGGCCGTACTTCAGACCACCGCCGGCGCCGCCGCCAAGCCCGTCGTCAAGCCGGTCGCGGCCACCACCGACACCGGCTGGACCAAGCCGGTCGACAGCGCCGCCATCGGCACCCCCTACCACCAGGCCGGCAGCCACTGGTCCAGCGGCTACCACACCGGCGTGGACTTCCTGGTGTGGACCGGCACCCCGGTGCACTCGGTCGCCGCCGGCACCGTGATCCACGCCGGCTGGGACGGCGCGTACGGCAACGACGTGATCGTCCAGCACGCCGACGGCAAGTACACCCTGTACGGCCACCTGTCCCAGGCGGAGGTGTCGGCCGGCCAGACCGTCACCGAGGGCCAGCAGATCGGCGTGTCCGGCGCCACCGGCAACGTGACCGGCCCGCACCTGCACTTCGAGGTCCGCACCACGCCGTACTACGGCTCGGACGTCGACCCGGTCGCCTACCTGGCCTCGCACGGCGTCACCGTCTGACCCGTCGGTCCGCTACGGATCCCCGCACCCCGCCGCCCCCTCACTGCCAGGAGGGGGCGGCGGCCGTGCGCCTGCTACCCGAACAGCGCGGCCAGCTCGCCCCGGGAGACCACGCCCAGCTTCGGATACGCCTTGTACAGGTGGTAGCCGACGGTCCGCGGGCTGAGGAAGAGCTGCGCCGCGATGTCCCGGTTGGACAGGCCCCGCGCGGCCAGCCGTACGATCCGGTACTCCTGCGGGGTCAGCCCGGCCTCCTCCGCGACCGGCCGCGACGCCTGATGTTCCGTCACCGGGCCTCCGGCCGCGGCCAGTTCGGTTCGGGCCCGGTCCGCCCACGGCGGCGCGCCCAGCCGTTCGAAGACCTCCAGGGCGCCGCGCAGCTGCTCGCGTGCCTCGCTCTTGCGCCGCGCCCGGCGCAGCCACTCGCCGTACAGCAGCGCGGTGCGCGCCGTCTCCATCGCCCGGCCGTGCGGGTCGTGCGCCGCCAGCGCCTCGGTGAAGTACGCCTCCGCGTCCGCCTCGCCGGCCAGCAGCGCCCGGCAGCGCGCCAGCAACGCCCGGGCCCAGCCCTGCCCGCACCACGTCGTCCACCGTTCGAACCGGGCGAACGCCTCGCCCGCCCGCTCCGGCGCACCGAGCCGCACCGCGGCCTCCACCAGGTCCGGTACACCGCGGGTGGCCGAGACGTGGTGGCGTACCGACGGCTCGGACAGCACGGCCAGCCGGTCCAGCGCGGCCTGGGCGCGGCCCAGGCCCAGGTCCAGCAGCGCCTGCGACCAGTGCGCCCAGGGCGCGCCCGGCGCCATCGCGCCGCCGGCCCCGGCCGACAGCGCCAGGTCCACGTACCGGCGGCACTCCTCCTGCTCGCCGCGGACGGCCGCCACGTACGCCAGCGCCCCGGCGAGCTGGCTCACCCACTGCCCCTGCCCGGTGTCCCGGGAGATCCGCAGCCCCTCGCCGGCCGTCGCGCGCGCGTCGTCGAAGCGTGCCTGGAAGATCTCCGCCTCGGCGTGGAAGAACAGCAGCGTGGCCAGCCGCCCGATGCCGCCGCTGTCCCGGCTCTCCGCGATCAGCGCGGTGGTCAGTTCGTACGCCGGGACGTCCTGGCCGAGCGCCAGGCCCACCCCGCACAGCATCATCAGGTCCCGCGGGGCCGGCCGCCGGTCCGGTACGGCCACCGCGCCCAGCTCCGGCGGCGGCTTCGCGGCGGCCCCGGGCCCGAGCGCGCCCACCAGGAACTCCGCGACCGGCCGGATCGGCGCGTCGCCCGGCAGCCGCAGCGCCGCCAGCCGGCCCACCGTCCCGGCCACCTCCTCGGCCCCCACGTACCAGGCCGTGTGCGTCGCCTGCACCAGCATCCGCGCGGCCCGCTGCGGATCCGCTTCCGCCGCCAGGCCGGCGCCCTCCGTCAGCAGCCGGTGCGCGGCCGGGAACGCCCCTTCCCAGAAGTCCGCGAGCCCGCGCACCTGGAGGGCACGGGCCCGCTGCACGTCCCGCCACGCGGGGCCTTCGCCGGGTACCGACCCGGCCGCGGCGGACAGCGCGTCGGCCGCCTGGCCGGCGAAGCCGCGGGCGCGCGGGAGCTGGCCGGCCTCGGAGGCGGACTCGGCGGCCAGCAGCAGGCGTTCGACGCGGGCGGCGGGATCGGTGCTCAGGCGGGCGGCCCGTTCGTACGCGGCCATCGCCGCCGCCTGTCCGCTCCGGAGCCGGGCGCGTTCGGCGGTGTGCTGGAGGGCGGCGGCCACCGCCTCGTCGGGGCCGGTGGCCGCCGCCGCGAAGTGCCAGGCGCGATGGTCCGGGTCGGTGGCCGGGTCGGCCGCCTCGGCCAGGGCCCGGTGGGCGGCGAGCCGTGCGGGCAGCGGGGCGCGCTGGTAGATCGCGGCCCGCATCAGCGGATGCCGGAACCGCAGCCGGTCCTCCTCGTCCACGAACACCAGCCCCGCCTCCTCGGCCGGCGGCAGGTCCGCCACCTCCACCCCGAGGGAGCCCGCGGCCCGGACCAGGATGTCCGGGTCCCCGGTGTGATCGGCCGCGGCGATCAGCAGCAGCGTCCGCGTGGCCGGCGGCAACGTGCCGGCCCGGCCGTGGAAGGCGTCCCGCAGCGTGCTGGTCAGCGGCAGCGCTCCCGGCCCGGCGAGCGTGTCCGGGGTGCCCTCCGGCCCGGTACCCAGCACCCGCGGCAGCTCCAGCAGGGCCAGCGGATTGCCCTGCGCCTCGGCGAGCACCCGGCTCCGTACGGCATCGGGCAGCGCGCCGCCGTGCTCGGTGAGCAGGGCCGCGGCGTCGGGGTCCGCCAGCGGCCCGAGGCGCAGCTCCGGCAGGCCCGGGGCCGGGAAGGCGCCCGGCTCGTCGCGGGCGGCGACCAGCAGCGCGATGCCCTCCGCGTCCAGCCGGCGGGCCGCGAAGACCAGCGCGTCCGCGGAGGCCCGGTCCAGCCATTGCGCGTCGTCCACCACGCACAGCAGCGGGCCGTCGCCCGCGTGGTCCGCCAGCAGCGACAGCACCGCCAGCCCCACGAACATCGGCTCCCCCGCGGCACTTGGGCCCAGCCCGAACGCCCCCTCCAGCGCCCGCCGCTGCGGCTCCGGCAGCGCGGGAAGCGAGCCCATCGCCCTGCGCAGCAGCAACTGCAACCCCGCGTAAGGGAGTTCCGCCTCGAACTCCACCCCCGAGCCGCGCAGCACCCGCACTTCTTCGGCGGCCGCCGCCACGGCCTGCTCGAGCAGGGCGCTCTTGCCGATCCCGGCGTCGCCGCGCACCACCAGCACGCCGCTCCGCCCTTCCCGGGCGCCGGTCAGCAGCGCGGTGATCTTTTGGGTTGCCGCCTCGCGTCCGTACAACATGCTCATCGTTTTACCGGGCTCGCCTTGCGGGGGTTGAGCTTGAGGGCGGGTATGGGGCGTGCGGGGCTTCCCGCGCCCCTGGGTATTCCGGGCGTGACCTGCTTCCGATACGGCTGACGCCGCGTCGGCGCGCCCGGCCGGGTGGGCCCGACGGGCAGCACGCATACGGAGCGGGCCGTGCCCGGAGTACCCAAGGGGCGCGGGGAACTGCGCGACAAGCCCACCACCACCTGCAGATCGCCACCCACCGACAGGGGCAGACGCTGCCGCCCCGGCCCCACACACCTGCCCCGACCCTGCCAAGGGTCAGGACTGGCCCAACCCGAGCCGGATCGCGGCCTCCACCGAGGAATACGCGCCGTCAGGGCGGTCCAAGGACAGGGGCGCGGCCGGGTACAGGGGAGGCTGGGCGAGAAAGCGGGGGCGGGTGCCGTGGTGGGGTTGGGCGGCGTGGACCAGGAAGGGATGGCAGAGATAGACATCGCCGGGGTGGCCGGTGGCGAGAGCGAGGGGGCGGTGGGCGGAGGCCGCCGTGAGCGCGGGGGCCAGGGCGAGGCCGGAGACGCCGTCCTCGCCGTAGGGGGCGAGCAGGGGCGGGATGTCCAGGTGGGAGCCGACCCGGATGCGGGTCGGGGCGTCGTCCTCGGTCACCTCGGTGAACAGGAACAGCATGAGCAGCGCCCGGCCGCGTGAGTGCAGATTGGTGAAGTACCAGGTGGCACCCTCGGGAAGATAGCTGCCCTCGACGTGCCAGCCCGCGTCGTCCGGCTCCACCGGGTGCGGGAAACGCAGCGGGAAGGAGCCCAGCGACGGTCTCGGCACCCACCGGCCCGGACCCACCAGAAGGTCGAACGCGGCATGCAGCGCAGGAGTGTTGGCGGCGGCCACGAACGGCGGCTGCGCCATGTCGAAAACCCACCGCACCGGTTCGGTCCAGGTGCCCGGATCCTCCGGGTCGCACCCAATCTCCCGCCACAGCAACTCCGCGCACTCCCGCGCGATCTCCGCCGGAAAGGCCCCCGCCACCTTCACGAACCCGTCCCGCAGGAAGGCATCCACCATCGCCCGCTCGTCCGCAGTCGTCACCGGGGGATCATGACCCGCCACAGTGGCGGAGGCGAACGAATTTCCGTCCGCGGCCCGGCCGTAGGCGGCAAGGCGGCCCCGAAGCTCAGCTCTCGCCCGGGAGGGTGCCGTGCACCGTGCGGAGGAAGGTGGCGTTGTCCGGGGTGTGGCGGAGGCGGTCCAGGAGGACGTCGGCGGCGGAGTGGGGGTCGCGGGCGGCGAGGGCTCGGCGCAGGCCGCGGGTGACGGTCAGTTCGGGGGCGGGGAGGAGAAGTTCTTCGCGGCGGGTGCCGGAGCGGGTGAGGTCGGCGGCGGGGAAGACGCGGCGTTGGGCGAGGGCACGGTCGAGGTGGAGTTCCATGTTGCCGGTGCTCTTGAGCTCTTCGTAGTAGTAGTCGTCGGCCCGGGAGCCGGTGTCGATCAGGGCGGTGGCGAGGATGGTGAGGGAGCCGCCCTCCTCGGCGGCTCGGGCCGCGCCGAAGAACCGCTTGGGGCCGAGCAGCGCGGCCGCGTCGACGCCGCCGCTGAGGGTACGGCCGCTGCCGCCCGCGGTGTTGTGGGCCCGGCACAGGCGGGTGAGGGAGTCGAGCAGGATCACCACGTCCTGGCCCCGCTCCACCAGCCGCTTGGCGCGTTCCACGGCGAGTTCGGCGAGCGCGATGTGCTGCTTGGCCGGCCGGTCGAAGGTGGAGGCGATCACCTCGCCGCGCACCCCGCGACTCATGTCGGTGACCTCCTCGGGGCGTTCGTCGAGCAGCAGCACCATCAGGTGGACCTCGGGATGGTTGGCGGCGATCGCCGCGGCGATGTGCTGCAGCAGGACGGTCTTGCCGGCCTTGGGCGGTGCCACGATCAGCCCGCGCTGGCCCTTGCCGACCGGCGTCATCAGGTCGATCAGCCGGCCGGCCAGTGCGCCGGAGCCGGTCAGCGCCGGGCTCTCCAGCCGGAGCCGGCGGGTGGGGTGCAGCGGTGTCAGGTCCGCGAAGTGCGGGCGGCGCTCGCCGGGCGGCCGGCCGCCCACCGCGAGGACGTCCCCGAGGGCGCCGGATGCGGTGACCAGGCCGGTCACTTCGTCGCCCGGGCGCAGCCCGTGCGCCCGGATCCGCGCCTGCGGTACGGCGACGTCGTCGGGCGCGGGCAGCAGCCCGGGGCCCCGCAGCCGGCCCTGGCCGCCGGTGATGTCCAGCACGCCGCTCACCTGCCGGGCGGGCGCGCCGTCCCGGCCGGCGGAACGCGTCGGACGGTCGAGTGTTTCGGTCATGAACGAGTCCTTTCCCGGCGGGGTGTCCCGAGGGGGAGTCCGGCCGGAAGGGGAGAGGCGCGGCAGAGGGCCGCGCGGGAGAACGCGCCCGGACACAGCGCCCGGGAACACGGGGAAGGGATGTGCGGCGCGAGCGGAAGAGTCACGCTCCGCGTACCGCGGACAGCACCGCCAACCGCGGTGCGGGTGAATCCGGCGGTCCCGGTGGCCGACAGAGCCGGACCGGACGCCGGTGACGAGGGTGCTTTCGTACGACACCACGGCCCGTGCCGCCGACAGGACGTACCCATCCGTCAACGGCAGGACATACGGAAAGCCGGGCGGAATTCAGCCGATTCGAGCCGTACGAGAAAGGCCCGCAGACAGGGACTCAGGTGCCGAGTAGAGGCACAGACTTATGCGTCCCTGACTTTAGTGTAGCACACCCGGCCCGGACAGTCGGGCCGACAAGGGCGCACACCCCGCCCACCGCGGGTCCGCCCGGTGCGAACCCGCGGCAAACGGGCTCGCTCATTCCACCTCGATGCCGTGCTCCTGCACGAGTTCCACCAGGCCGCCCGGGCCCTGGTAGCCCTTCCCACCGGGCACGAAGTTCCAGTCGCCGCCAGGGCGTTTGCGGAACGAACCGAGGATCAGGGCGGTCTCGCCGGGCCGGCCGTCGGAGACCTCCAGCCGGTCGATCTCGGCGCCGGAGGGGTCGGTGAGCCGGATCCGGGCGCCGGTGAAGCCGGACAGGTCGGCGTCCGGGTTCACCGCCGGGTCGATCGCGGCAAGGAGCACCAGCCGGTCCGCCCGGTCCGGCAGCCGCTCGAAGTCCACCCAGAGCGCGGCCTTGTCCTCGCCGAGCGCCGGCATCATCCGTACGCTCCCGTCGGGCGTGCGCGGATTGTTGAAGAACACGAAGTGGTCGTCGCCCAGCGCCCGGCCGCCGCGGCACACCAGCGCGCACACGTCCAGCCGTACCGGCCCCTGCCACCACAGGCCCAGCACGCTCGCGTCGGGCTCGTCGTCCGGGCTTGCGGTGGCGGGCCGCGCCGCCGCGTCCGCGCCGGCCGGGGCCGGCCCCAGCCGTCCGGCCAGCCCGTGCTGGTGCAGGAGTTCCACCAGTTCGGTGCCGGACACCAGGGTCAGCGGCTTGCCGTTGGCGAAGGCGTAGGAGGTCGGGCCGAAGCCGGAGGTGGTGATCAGCACGCCTTTGTTGGCGCCGGTGCTCTGCACGGTCCCGAACAGGTCCCTTACGTATCCGGGATTCACCGTATTTCGGTAACGCTTGACCTGCACCGCTATCTTCCCGCCCCGGATCGGGTCGGGGTCGAGCGCGTCCACGTCCACCCCGCCGTCGCCGGACCGCACGGTGGTGACCGCCTGCATCCCCATCGCCCGGAACAGCTCGGCGACCAGCTCCTCGAACTCCAGCGGGTCCATGGCCAGCAGGTCCGGTTCCTCGCCGCCGCCGTGCGAGACCGCCGTCCGCCCGCTCTCGCCGGGCAGCCGCACCGGGGCGACCCCCACCCGCTTGTCCGGCCGCGCCGACAGCTCGCCGCCCAGCCCCTCGACCAGGCAGTCCACCGGATTGACCCGGGACAGGTTCACCGCGGTGAAGACCTCCCGCGAGGTCAGCACCGAGGCGAGGAAGACCGGGCTGCGGTGGCCGGTGGCCGGGTCGGTGTCGTTCACGAAGCCGCTGAGCAGCACCGAGTCCAGCAGCTCGAAGTGGTCGGCGGCGAACAGGTCGCGCAGCACCAGCAGCATGCACTGGGCCACCAGGTCGCGGTAGGCGGTACGGCGCTCGGCGGCCGGCCGCGGCACCTCCTTGTCCCGGTCGGCGGTCGGCATGTAGCGCACCTCGGCCGCCTCCGGCACCGCCGCGTACGCCGGCAGCTCCCAGGTGAGCACCAGCCGCCGCTCCGGCGGCTCGAAGGACGCCGACACCTGCCGGGGCAGGCCCTCCGGCCAGGCCGGCGATGCGTAGAGCGCCGCCGTCAGGTACTCCTCCACCGCCTCCGGGTCCCGCCGCTCCAGCGCGGCCAGCGTCTGCCGAACCCCCGCGTTGTGCCGGCGTATGTCGGCCAGCCGCTGCTCGGCCCAGCGCCGGTATTCCTCACGGTAGGCGGCGAGCTGTTCCTGGCGCCGGCGCTCGGCCGCGCCGGCCGCGGCCAGATCGCGCTCGTACGCGGCCCGGGCCTGGCGCTCCTCGGGCCGGCCCCAGCCGGACTGCCGGCCGAGCCCGTACATCTCCGGTCGCGGCATGACGACCGGCTCGGCGAGCCGGCCCGGTGCGAAGGGCGCCAGTTCCTCGGACGCGTACATCGCCTCCGGCGCGAACGCCGGCGCCCGCACCCCGGCCCGCAGCAGCCCGGTCAACTCGCTGAAGCGCTCGTCCAGTTCGGCGGTGCGCCGACGGGCGTCCTCCTCCCGGCGGGCCCGGTAGGCGGCCTTCTCCTCCTGCCGGCTGCGGGCCTGCGCCCGTTCGGCGGCCCGCCGCTGCCGCTGCTGCTCCCGCTCGGCCTGCGCCCTGGCCCTGCGCTGCGCCTCCGTCTGCCGTTGCTGCTGGCGCTGGATCTCGGCCCAGGTGGACACAAGTCCGGGAGGACGACGGCTCATGCGGGAACGGCTTCCTTTCGGCGAGGCCTCGGCGCACGGCCGGCGTCAACTGCCGGACGGCCGAGGGTACTGCCGACAATACGGCCACGTCACCGCCTGTGTCCCGGCGCATCCGCAGCCCGCTCCCGCCGGCGGCTCAACCGGCCTTCGCCGAGTGCCTGCGCCGCAGCACCACCACCGACACCACCGCCGCCAGCACCAGGGCGCCGCCCACGTACCAGGCGGTCGGCGACGTGCCGCTCGCCGACCCGGTCGGCGCGGGGGCCGGCGCCGGTGAGGACGGCGCCCGTCGCGGCGCGGCCGGCGCATGCCGCGGCGCGGGCGGCAGCTGCACGGCGGCCGGCACCGCGTTCAGCGTGCCGACCGGCTCGGTGCTGCCCGCCGCGTCGAACCCCCAGTCCAGCAACGCGCTCGCCTCCCGGTACACCGCCTGCCTGATCCCCGACTGCGGGTTCATCACCGTCACGATCAGCGTCCGCCCGCCCCGCCGCGCCGCCGCGATCAGCGTGTTGCCCGCGTTCGTGGTGTAACCGTTCTTCACCCCGATGAGCCCCGGATACGGCGTCACCCCCTGCGCCCCGGTGAGCAGCCGGTTGGTGTTCTGGATGTTGTACGACGGCACGCACGTCCCCTGCCCGTCGCACCCCCCGGGGAAGTCCGCCGTCGCCGTCGACACGTACCGCGCGAAGTCCGGGTTCGCCAGCCCCGCCCGCGCGAACAGCGCCAGGTCGTACGCCGAGGTCACCTGCCCCGGCATGTCGTACCCGTCCGGCGAGACCACATGCGTGTCCAACGCGCCCAGCGTCCGCGCCTTGGCCTGCATCTGCTCGACCGTCTTCGCCACCGAACCGTTCATGTGCGCCAGCACATGCACCGCGTCGTTCCCCGAGCTCAGAAAGACCCCGCGCCACAGGTCGGCCACCGTATAGCTCTGCCCGGGCTGCACCCCCACCATGCTGCTCCCCTCGCCGACCCCCACCAGGTCCGCGTCGGTCACCACATGTCTCGTCCCCCCGGGAAACCGCGGCAGCACCGTGTCCGCGAACAGCGTCTTCAGCGTCGACGCCGGCGGCAGCGCCCGATGCGCGTCCTTCGCTGCCAGCACCTCACCCGTCCGCGCGTCCGAGACCAGCCACGACAACGCCGACAACCCGTCGGGCAACTCCGGCGTCCCGTCCCGCGGCAACACCTGCACCCCTTCCTCGCCCAGCAACTCCCCCCCGACCGCCCCCTGCGCCACCGCCGGGGCCGCACCCCCACCCTGCCCCGACCCGCTGTCCCCGTCCGCCGCCACCGCGACCACGGGCAGCGCGGCCAGACAGCACCCTGCCGCCACCACGGCAACACCACTCACACGACCACGTTTCCGCGAGGAAGTCATGCGGCCCACGCTAAGAACGCCACCGGCACCCGGCACGAGATCCCCACCCATCCCGGTGACGGCCCCATTTCCGGGGCTGGAGCAAGGATCTGACCCGGCATTCGCAAGTGCCGACCGGACAGAGACAGACACCGTTCGGACGGAGCGACCCGGCGGGACCGGCACCGTTCGGATGAAGTCACCTGGCAGGGACCCGGCACGTCCGGATGAAGTCACCTGGCAGGGACGGCCACCGTTCGGATGGCAGGAGGGGCCGGAGGGGTGGGGGTCCGAAATGGTGACTTATATTTGTGGGCCGCCAGGCCCGTAAATATGAGATTTCGGACCCCCACCCCGCAGGCCCCGACCCTGGCCCCGGCACCCCCGGGCACCACACGGAAGACCCGAACCTACCCCCCGCCCGGCAAGTGCAGCACAAACTCGTCGTGGGCATGCTCCCCGCCCACCCCGTCCGCCTCGCTCAACGCCTTCCGCAGCGCCCGCAAGTGCCCCACGTTCATCTCCAGCGGCACCTCGTCCGGCTGATACGTCGCCCCCGCCGGGTACGCCACACCCTCCACCGCGCTCATCTCGACGTGACAGCCCAGCAGGTGCGTGACCGGATGCCGCTCGCAGAACGCCAGCAACCGGTCCACCGTCGCCGTATAGGAAGGCAGATCCCGTACGTAGAGGTGCCCCGGATAAAGGGTGTCGCCGGTGAACAGCAACCCGGTCCGCCGGTCGTGGAAGACCGCCGCCGCGTCCTCGTGCCCGGGCCCGGGAATGACGTCCACCACCCGCCGCCCCAGATCCAGCGCGGCGCCGCCCTCGGGCCAGTCCGGCAGCCCGAAGAAGTCCGCCACCGCGTCCGGCCCGGCCCCGACCACGACCGTGCCGGGCCGCCCGGTGAACTGCCCGTCGGCCGCCACATGATCCCCGTGACCGTGCGTGTGCGCGACGACCAGGCCGTACGAGGGATGCGGATGCAGGTCCAGCCAGTCGGCCACGGCCCGGTCCACCACCTGCCGCAGCGGGAAGTACGCCGGGTCCGCGGTGGCCCCGGTGTCCAGCAGCAGCGCCCGTTCGGCCCCGAGCAGCAGGAACATGAAGGGCGCCTCGAAGTGCACCGACATGTTCTGCCGCAGGATCAGCGTGCTCTCGTCGTACGCGTGCACCTGGATCGGCGGCGCCGGATCGTGCCGGGCCGACGGCCACCCGGCGTGCCAGCGCACCCCCAGCCGCCCGCGCCCCGGCCACCCCTTGGTCCCGTCCATCCCCGCACACTACGCCGCGCGCCCGCGTCGCGACCGCACCGCCTCCGCGGGGGTCACCGCCCTGTCGCCGGGCCCGCGCTCACCCCGCGTGCGGCTCCCCGAACCCGGCCACCGAGGCGAGCAGCCGGTAGGACTCCAGCAGCTCCTCGCGGTCGTACGTACTGGTCGTCACCAGGTATTCGTCCGCCGCGCTGCGGGTCAGCAGCGACTCCAGCGTCTTGGCCACGTCCTCCGGGGCGCCGTGCACGTGCCCGGTCAGCGCCTCCTCGTACCGCTGCCGTTCCGGGCCGGTCATGGCGCGGGCCGCGATGGCCGGGTAGGGGGCCAGCGGCGGGAAGGCGCCGTGGGTGCGGGAGTACGCGAGGGACCAGGCCTCGCCCGCGAGCAGCCGCCGGGCCCGCTCGCCGTCGGCGGCCACCGCGACCGTGCCGGAAAGCACGACGTACGGCTGGGCCGCCCAGGGGGAGGGGCGGAAGGCGGCGCGGTAGCGGTCGACCGCCCGAAGCATCGCGTCCTCGCCGCGCACCGCGCCGACCACCAGCGGCAGCCCGAGCCGCGCGGCGAGGTCCGCGCCGCTGCCGGTGGCCAGCAGGAAGGGCGCCGGGCGCAGCCCCTCGGCGGGCCAGGCGTGCACCTGGAGGTGGACCCGCTGGCTGCCGGTGAACCAGCCGAGCAGCTCCGCGACCTGGTCGCCGAATTCGCCGGCCGCGTCCTTGCCGCGGCCCAGCGCCTTGCGGATGCCGTCGGTGAAGCCCACCGAGCGGCCCAGTCCCATGTCGATCCGCCCGGGGAACAGCGACTCCAGCACCCCGAACTGCTCGGCCACCACGAGTGGCTGATGGTTGGGCAGCATCACCCCGCCGGTGCCGACCCGGATCCGCGAGGTGGCCGCGGCGACGGCGGCGGCCAGCACGGTCGGGGCGGAGCCGGCCACCCCGGGCACGCTGTGGTGCTCAGAGACCCAGAACCGGTGGTAGCCCAGCGCCTCGATGCGGCGGGCGAAGTCCACGGTGTCCCGCAGCGCCTCCGGCCCGTCCCGCCCCTCCCGGGTCCGGGACCGGTCGAGCACGGAGAACGGCGTGTCGCGCAGTACGGAACTCACCTTCGTTCCAACACCGGCCCGCCGCCCTGATTCCCGGCTGCGCACGGTGACCGCTCGGGCACTCTTGTGGTACGGGTTGCCGCGGGCCTACGCTTTGGCCCGCCCGGGCAATCGGGCGGCAGGCAGGCCCCGCGCGGCCCGGCAGGGCGGCGGGCGGTCCCGGAGAGGACTCTTGTCATGGCCTTACGCGGACGCCACCGCCGATACCGCCCGAGCCGTGTCTCGCAGGCTTCGCTGACCGTCACCGCGTCGGGCGCCGGGCTGGCGCTGCCGCTGGTCGGCCTGAGCACCGCCCACGCGGCCGGCGCCGGGGTCTGGGACAAGGTCGCCAAGTGCGAGTCCTCCGGCAACTGGAGCACCAACACCGGCAACGGCTACTACGGCGGGCTCCAGTTCACCTCCAGCACCTGGAAGTCCTTCGGCGGCACGGCCTACGCGGTGCGCGCCGATCTGGCCAGCAAGAACCAGCAGATCGCGGTGGCCGCGAAGGTGCTGCGCAGCCAGGGCCCGGGCGCCTGGCCGGTGTGCTCGGTGCGCGCCGGGCTCACCCGGGAGGCGGCGAGCGCCTCGCACATCGTGGCCGTCCCCGCCGAGAAGCTACGCCCGGCCGCCCACCGCACCGCCGCGAAGACCACCACGCACACGGCGCACCCCGCCGCCCACCACACCGCGCACCCCGCGCCCGCCCACCCCGGCTCCGGGCACGCGCCGGTGGGGGAGCGGTACACGGTCGCCAAGGGAGACACGCTCTCCGGCATCGCCGCCGACCACAAGGTGCACGGCGGCTGGCCCCGGCTCTACGCCGACAATCGCGCCGTGGTCGGTGACGACCCCGACCTGATCATGCCCGGCGAGCGGCTCGCGCTCGCCGCCCCGAAGGCACCGGCCAAGCCCGGCACCGCCGGGGCCGAGACCGCCGTGCGGACCGCGCCCAGGACCAGGCCCGCCGCCCGGCCCGCGGCGAAGCCCGCCGCGAAACCGTCGGGCGGCACCCGCACCCTGGAGAAGCACACCGCGCACACCGCCGCCCCGGTGCGCACCGGATACTCACTGCCCGTCGAGCACGCGCCCATAGGGACGCCGTACCGCGAGGCCGGCAGTAGCTGGGCCAGCGGCTACCACACCGGGGTGGACTTCCTGGTCTCCACCGGCACCGCCGTCCACGCGGTCGCCGACGGCACAGTGGTCACCGCCGGCTGGGGCGGCAGCTACGGCTACCAGGTGGTGATCCGGCACGCCGACGGGCACTTCAGCCAGTACGGGCACCTGTCGCAGATCTCGGTGAAGGCCGGCCAGCGGGTCAACGAGGGCCAGCGGATAGGGCGTTCCGGCGCGACCGGCAACGCGACCGGGCCGCACCTGCACTTCGAGATCCGTACCGGGCCGGTCTACGGCGACGACATCGACCCGCTGCGGTACCTGCGGGCTCACGGCGTGTCGGTCTGATCCGACCCCTCGGGCCGCTCTTTTCGGGCCGGCCGGGCTGTTCGTTCGGGCCGGCCTGTCCGTTCCGGCCGGGCTTCGTCGCCGGACGGTCCGGGTCCGGCGGGCGCCGACGCGTCCGGGGCGCCGTCCGTGCGCCGGCGGCCGTTTTCCCGGCGGGCCGCCACGTACGCCATGAACGGCAGGGTCGCGCTCAGCCAGAAGCCGGCGAACAGCCAGCCGCCGAGCACGTCGGTCGGCCAGTGCACGCCCAGGTACACGCGGGTGCAGGCGACGGCGAGCGCGACCAGCCACCACGCCCCGGCCAGCAGCCGCCCGCGCCGGCCGGGCAGGAACCGCAGCAGACCCCAGGTCAGCAGCCCGGCGGCGATCGCGCTGGAGGAGGTGTGGCCGGAGGGGAAGGCGTGGCCCGAGGCCTGCGCCGCCCAGTCCGCCATCGGCGGCCTGGACCGGTGCAAAGCCGTCATCAACCCGGTGCGCACCAACTGCCCGACGAGCAGCACGACGACGGCCAGCAGGGCGAGCGGGACACCGCGCCGGAACCGGGCGCCCGCGCCGCCACCGCTCCCGGCCGCCGCGTCGCCCGTACGCCCGCGGTCCGTGCCGTACGTGCTCGCGCCCGGCCTGCCGATCGCAGCCGCCCCCGCGAGCCAGCCGCCGAGCACGGCCACGATCGGGGGGAACACGCCGGTGCCCAGGTGGGTGATCACCCGGGCGGCGGTCGCGGCGGCGTGCGGACGGTGGGCGACCGACCAGTGGTGCGGGCCGGTGTCGATGCCGTACGGGGAGCCGTGCCGGGCCAGCACGATCCAGGCCAGCACCGCGAAGGCCACGGCGAAACCGGCCGGGAGCAGCAGTCGCGGCCAGGGCGCGCGGACGGTCATCCGGCCACCTTCCCCCGGGGGACGCGGGTCCGCCCGGCACATGATCTGTCTACAACTCTGTAGTCAGACTACGCCGGACGGACCCTTCGCCGTGGGACGCCGTTGCGGCGGCGCCGCTGGTGCGGTGTTACGGGCGGGGTGTTACGGGCGCTGCACCGGCACGTTGTCGTGCACGCGCTTGGGGTCGGTCACCGCGAACGGCGCGAGCACCTCCTCGATCCGGGCGAGCAGGCCGGCGTCGAGCTTGACGCCGGACGCCTTGACGTTCTCCGCGACCTGCTCGGGCCGGGAGGCGCCCACGATCGCCGCGGACACGTTGGGGTTCTGCAGCACCCAGGCGACGGCGAGCTGCGCCATGCTCAGTCCCGCCTCGGCGGCGAGCGGCTGGAGGGACTGCACGCCCGCCAGCAGGTCGTCGCGCATCCAGCGGCTGATCATGTTGGCGCCGCCCTTGTCGTCGGTGGCGCGCGAGCCGGCCGGCGGCTGCTGGCCCGGCAGGTACTTGCCGGTCAGCACGCCCTGCGCGATCGGCGAGAACACGATCTGGCCCAGGCCCAGTTCCTCGCTGGTGGGGACGACCTCGCCCTCGATGATCCGCCACAGCGCGGAGTACTGCGGCTGGTTGGACACCAGCGGGATGTGCAGTTCGCGGGCGAGCGCGTGGGCCCGGCGGATCTGGTCGGCGGTCCACTCCGAGACGCCGATGTAGTGCGCCTTGCCCGAGTGCACGACGTCGGCGAACGCCTCCATCGTCTCCTCGAGCGGGGTGAACCGGTCGTAGCGGTGGGCCTGGTACAGGTCGACGTAGTCCGTCTGCAGCCGGCGCAGCGAGTTGTCGATGGACTCCCTGATGTGCTTGCGGGACAGGCCGCGGTCGTTGTGCCCGGGGCCGGTGGGCCAGAACACCTTGGTGAAGATCTCCAGGCCCTCGCGGCGCTCGCCCTTCAGGGCGTTGCCGAGCACCGACTCGGCCCGGGTCTGGGCGTAGACGTCGGCCGTGTCGAAGGTGGTGATGCCCGCGTCGAGGGCGGCGCGCACGCAGGCGGTCGCGGCGTCCTCCTCGACCTGGGAGCCGTGGGTGAGCCAGTTGCCGTAAGCGATTTCGCTGATGATCAGGCCGCTGCGGCCGAGGTGACGGTATTCCATGGTGATCGACTCTAATCGCGGCCCGTGCCGCTGCCGAGAGCAGGTGCGAGGTGGGTACGGGGCAAGTGCGGGCAGGTCAGCGGCGCGGGCTGATCAGGAGGAAGGGCTCGCCGTCGCGGGTGCGGTGGTCGGTGGCCTGCCAGCCGCGGTCGGCCAGCAGGGCGGCCATCCGCAGCAGCGGGCCGGTGCCGTCCGGCCCGGTCCAGCCGGCCCGGGCCGTGTCCGGTTCCGGCCCCTCGGTGACCGTGTAGCCGGCCCGCTCCGGCCGGGCCGGCGGGCACCCGGTGGCCTCCAGCGCCAGGCACACCGCGTGCACGCAGCGGTCCTTCTCCCAGGGCGCCGGGCGGTCGGCCGCGCCGTCCATCAGCACCCGCCGGATCTGCAGCAGCCCTTCCCAGGCCGCGGCCACCTCGGCCGCCCGGCGCGGCGAGGGCGCGACCTTCCCGCTCCCGTCGTCCGCGACGAACCCCCCGCCCTGCTCCCGCACCGGCTCCTGCGCCGGCTCCCGGTCCTTCCCGGCCCCCTTCGCCGCGAGCTCGGCCCTGACCCGCCGCCCCTCCGACGTCAAGTAATACGCATGGTGCCCCCCGCGCCCGTGCGGCACCGCCAGCCCCGCCGCCACCAGCCGCAGACACACCTCCACCCGAGCCCCCAATCGCCCGGTCCCCTCATCCGCCCCCACCACCGCGGCCCGCTGCGCCCCCGTCAACCCCTTCCCCATACCCGCACCCTACCTATCCCCTCCGACAGCCCCGCCCTGATGCCCCGCCCGCGAGGCCCGGGCGAACAGGTCGATGGTGACCGCAAGCGGATGAGGTGGCCGGTGTCTACGGGGGGCAAGCCGTCGGCAGTGCGAAGCCCGCCCCGGCCTCCGCCTTGCCCGCCCCGACGCAAGCACGCACCCCCTGCCCCGCAGCCAGCCGTGCCGATTTCCCGGGCCTGCCCCCTGGGCCCACGGCGCCGTAGGCCAAGGGCAAGGGCACCCCGTCCCCCAACTCAAGCTCCAGCCTCCCCGCGCGCCGCAGGCAAAGCGCTCGCCGCGACCTCCCCCGGCCCACTCGCCCGAGCTTGACCCCTTCCCCAGCCGCGCCGCAGGCGAAGGGCACACTCCCCGGCTAACCGCCGGATGCCCTGCCCGTGCCGCAGGCAAAGCCTCCCTGTCCCCCTGGCCCACCCCCTCGGGCCCGAGCTCTTCCCCAGCCGCGCCGCAGGCGAAGGGCACACTCCCCGGCGTACCGCCGGATGCCCCGTCCGCGCCGCAGGCAAAGCCTCCCTGTCCCCCCCGCTCACCCGCTCGAGCCCAAGCTCTTGCAGGGCGGCGCCGCAGGCGAAGGGCACACTCCCCGGCTAACCGCCGGAGGCAGGAGTCTGGGAAAAGGCGGGGAGTGGGGCGGGCGGAGGCGGGGGGAGGGGGAGGGGGCCTTT
>NZ_JADKYB010000034.1 GCF_016918855.1 Actinacidiphila acididurans | reverse complement strand
AGGCCTCGACGGACCCGGAACCCACAGGGGTCAGCCCGGCGCCCACGGGACCACCACGAACCCAGCTCATCTCGACAGTCCAGCAGCCCACTCCGGGCCGAGCTGGAACCGCCTACTCACGAATTAGAAACCCTCTGAAAGAAACTGGCAGGCCACTCTTGGCGGACCGTTGCGTCAGTGCGCTGCGGCGGTCAGTCCGGCGCGGTGGATGCGGGTGTGCTCGGCGACGCGCCGGCCGAGGTGGCGGGCGGTGTTCAGGTCCGCGTCGTGGACGGCGGGGGTGTCGTTGAAGCTCTGTGCGCCGGCGCCGAGGTAGAAGCCGAGGCGGTTGTCATCCTGGGGGCCGGATGTGGTGGTGTTCCAGCCCGGCAGGAGGTTCAGGCTCACCCAGAGCATTCCGTGCTGGGCCGCCAGGAGCGCCAGGTACTGCAGGGTGTGCAGCTTGTCGCCGCTCATGGAACCGGAGTTGGTGAATCCCGCCGCGAGCTTGTCGCTCCAGGTGCGGGCCATCCACCGCTTGCTGCTGGCCTCGGCGAAGGCGTGGAACGCCCCCGACGCGGTGCCCATGTAGGTGGGAGTGCCGAAGATGATGGCGTCCGCGGCGTCCAGCAGTTCCCAGTCGGCGTCGCTGAGGGAGGCGACGTCCACGCGGTGGACCTGCGTCCCGGCGACGGAGCGCGCGCCGTCGGCGACGGCCGCGGCGATCTGCGCGGTGTGGCCGTAGCCGGAATGCGACGCGATGACGATCGAGATGTCGGACACGGTGTTCCTCTTCTGCCGCGATGGCGGCGTGTTCGGTGGTGTGCGGGCGGACGACGAGCTGCCCGCTGCGGCGTGGATCATCGTTCCGCTGTTCCGGTTTTGAGCGTAGCACCGTTAAGGCGGTGATCCGCAAAATGCGATATCGTTGTTCCATGGACGAGGGACGACGCGCCGCGCGACGCCAGGTACTGCAGGTGGCCGCCAAGCTTTTGGAGGAGGGCGGCAGCGAAGCGGTCTCCACGCGCGCCGTCGCCGCAGCCGCGGGCATCACGGCCCCCGCGCTCTACCGGATGTTCGACGACAAGGACGGACTCCTGGCCGAACTGGCCGCCTACGGATTCGAGATGTACCTGGCCGAGAAGCGGGAGGCGCTGGCGCTGACCCCCGACGACCCGGTGGCCGACCTCTACCGCGGCTGGGACCTGCACGTCGACTTCGGAGTGCAGCACCCCGCGTTCTACATGCTCATGTACGGCACTGTGCGGCCCGGGCGGCGGCCCCCGGCCGCGGACGAGGCGCACGCCCTGCTCGTGAGACTGCTGGGCCGGGCGGCCGACGCCGGGCGCCTACGGGTTCCGGTGGAGCAGGCGACCCGCGTCATCCTTGCGGCGACGACGGGTGCCACGCTGGCGCTGATCGGCGAAGGTCCCTCGGAGCGGGACCTGACCGCTTCGGCGCGGCTGCGGGACACCGTCATCGCCTCGGTCACCACGGACCCGCCCGCCTCGCCCGGGTCGGACCTGGCCTCGCGCGCCCTCGCCCTCGATGCCGCACTGGAAACCGCGCTCACCGCCGGGTCACCGGCTGCGGACGCCGGGGTACCTCTGCGCGCCACGGAGACGGCTCTGCTGCGCGAATGGCTGCAGCGGCTGGCCGGCTGAACCGCCCGCCCCCCGCTCCCGCCCGGCCACCCCCGTCACCCTCCCGCCGCAGCACCGCCCCGCCCCCACCCCGTGACCCGATCGGATGCGCCCCCGCCCGGGGCAGGAGAGGCACCGAGAGAAATCCCGCCCCGGACAGCGCGCGACGGCCGCCGCCGCGGGAGACTGAGAAGCGGCAAAAGTTATCAAAGCGGGCATTTCGGGGAAGGGTGCTGGACGGAGGAGGGAGGACGGACATGGCGCGGGCAGTAGGTATTGACCTCGGGACGACGAACTCCGTGGTCAGCGTGCTGGAGGGCGGCGAGCCCACGGTCATCACCAACACCGAGGGGGCCAGGACCACGCCCTCGGTGGTGGGCTTCGCCAAGAACGGCGACGTGCTGGTCGGCGAGGTCGCCAAACGGCAGGCGGTGACGAACGTCGACCGCACCGCCCGATCGGTCAAGCGGCACATGGGCGAGCCGCAATGGCGCTTCCCGGACCACGGCGACATCGAGGGCAAGCGCTACACCGCTCAGGAGATCTCGGCCCGGGTGCTGCAGAAGCTGAAGCGGGACGCGGAGTCGTACCTCGGCGAGGACGTCACCGACGCGGTCATCACCGTCCCGGCGTACTTCAACGACTCGCAGCGCACCGCCACCAAGGAGGCGGGCGAGATCGCCGGGCTGAAGGTGCTGCGGATCATCAACGAGCCCACCGCGGCGGCGCTGGCCTACGGTCTGGACAAGGAGGGCGACCAGACGATCCTGGTCTTCGACCTCGGCGGCGGCACCTTCGACGTGTCGCTGCTGGAGATCGGCGACGGCGTGGTCGAGGTCAAGGCCACCAACGGCGACACCCATCTGGGCGGCGACGACTGGGACCAGCGGGTCGTCGAGCACCTGGCGAAGCAGTTCAAGAACCAGTACGGCGTCGACCTCATCAAGGACAAGATGGCGGTGCAGCGCCTGCGCGAGGCGGCCGAACGGGCCAAGATCGAGCTGTCCGCGGCCACCGAGACGACGATCAACCTGCCGTACATCACCGCGTCGGCCGAGGGCCCGCTGCACCTGGACGAGAAGCTCACCCGCGCCCAGTTCCAGCAGCTCACCGCCGACCTGCTCGAACGCTGCAAGAACCCGTTCCACAACGCGATCCAGGACGCCGGCATCAATGTGGCGGACATCAACCACGTGATCCTGGTGGGCGGTTCGACGCGGATGCCGGCCGTGACCGATCTCGTGCGCGAGCTGACCGGTGGCAAGGAGCCGCACAAGGGCGTCAACCCGGACGAGGTCGTGGCCATCGGTGCGTCGCTCCAGGCGGGTGTGCTCAAGGGTGAGGTCAAGGACGTCCTGCTGCTGGACGTCACCCCGCTCTCGCTCGGTATCGAGACCAAGGGCGGCATCATGACCCGCCTGATCGAGCGGAACACCACGATCCCGACCAAGCGCTCGGAGATCTTCACCACGGCGGAGGACAACCAGCCGTCGGTGCAGATCCAGGTCTTCCAGGGCGAGCGGGAGATCGCGGCGTACAACAAGAAGCTGGGGATGTTCGAGCTGACCGGCCTGCCGCCGGCCCCGCGCGGGATGCCCCAGATCGAGGTCACCTTCGACATCGACGCCAACGGCATCATGCACGTGGGCGCCAAGGACCTGGGCACCGGCAAGGAACAGCGGATGACCGTCACCGGCGGCTCCTCCCTGCCCAAGGACGACATCGACCGCATGGTCCGGGAGGCCGACCAGCACGCCGAGGAGGACCGGCGCAAGCGGGAGTCCGCCGAGACCCGCAACCAGGCCGAACAGCTCGTCTACCAGACCGAGCACCTCATCTCCGAGAACCGCGACAAGATCCCGGCCGACGTGATCGCCGAGACCGAGGGCGAACTGGCCGACGTCAAGGAGAAGCTCAAGGGCGACGACACCGCCGCGCTCCGGGCCGCCACCGAACGGGCCACGGCGGCGGCGCAGAGGATCGGCAGCGCCATGTACGCGCAGGCCCAGGCCGACCGGTCGGCCGGCCAGGCGTCCCAGGCGGGCGCCGGCGGCGCCGGCGGCGCGGGCGGCGGCTCGGACGACACCTCCGGTACCTCCGGTACGGGCCAGGCGGCGGACGAGGACGTGGTCGACGCCGAGATCGTCGACGACGACGAGCAGCGCAAGGGAGGAGCGGGATGACCGGCCGGCCCCGCGGTGGCCGTCCCGGCGTCGGGCGGCGGCCGGCCGTCGTCCGGGACGAGCCGCACCCGGCCCGGCCCGCGCTGGCCGCCCGGGACCCGGCCGGGCTCCTTCCGCCGGCCGGCCCGGCGAGCCCCGCGGGCCCGGCCGCACCGGAGGCGTCCGAGGACGCCCGTACGGATGCCGGCCCGCCCGCGCACCCCGCCGGCCCGCCGGAGGAGTGCGCCGCGCTGCGCGAGCGGCTGCGCGAGCGCACCGACGACCTGCAGCGGCTGAAGGCCGAGTACGACAACTACCGCAAGCGGGTACGGCGCGATCACATGGCCGTGCGCGAGATCGCGGTGGCCAACGTGCTGGCCGGCCTGCTGCCGGTGCTCGACGCTGTGGACGCGGCCCGCCGCCAGGACGCGGTCACCGGCGGCTTCCGCCAGGTCGCCGATGCCCTCGACGAGCAGGTCGCCGCGCTGGGCCTGGAGGCCTTCGGCGCCGAGGGCGACCCCTTCGACCCCGCGATCCACGAAGCACTCGACCACAAGTCCAGCGACCGGGAAGCCCGCGACCGGGAAGGCCCCGACCACGCAGCCCCCGGGCGGACCCGCCGCGAGCCCGCCGGCCCGCCGGTCTGCACGGCCGTCCACCGCCCCGGCTACCGCGTGGGCAGCCACCTGCTGCGCCCCGCCCAGGTCACCGTCGGCGACCCGGGCCCGGGTGCGGCCCCGGCCCGTCGTTCGGACCCCGACCACCCGGAGGACCGGGAGCCCGCGGGACCGCGCTGAGGCGGCGGGTTCGCCAGGCTTCAGGTCTCCTCGTCGCCGTGCTCCGGATCGGCGACCCGGTGCACGGCGGCCTCCTCCGCCGAGGCCGCGGCTCCGTCGATGCCCACGTCCGTCGCCACTGTGTCGTCGGTGTTCGACTCGGCACCATGGTCGGGGGAGAGCAGGCGGCCGGAGCGGTCGGAGCCGGCCTCGGGGTCGGTGAGTTCGCCGTCGCTGTCCGGGTTGTCGCCGAGACCGTCGCCGTCGTCCTCCGCCTCGTCGGGCACCTCCTCGGCCAGCCGCTCGTCCAGGCTCTCCCCGCGGTGCTGCTCGGCCGCGGTGGTGCCCACCTTGTCGACGCCCAGCGGGCGTTCCGGCGGCGACCAGCCCTTGTCGAGGGCGTCGTCCAGGTCGTCCTCGTCGAGCGCGTCCTCCAGGTCCAGCGGGGCGGCGTCCTCCTGCTCCTCGTTGCCGTCCGTCGGCTCGTAGACCTCGTCGCCCATCGCGTCGTCGGTCATCGGGTGCCTGCCCTTCCTCGCTCGGCGGTCCGTCGTGACCTGCGGCTGCCCGTACCGGCGCCCGGTATGCGCCGGTCGGTTACGGCACCGGGTTCCGTTCAGCGCCGGGTTCCTGTCCGGTGCCGGTCGGCGTACGGCACTCGCTCGGCTCCCGTGCAGTGCCGGGGTCCGGTACGGCGTCGGCTCCCGTCCAGCGCCGGGGTCCGGTACGGCGCCGGTCGGCGTACGGCACTCGCTCGGCTCCCGTGCAGTGCCCGGGTCCCGTACGGCGTCGGCTCCCGTTCAGCGCCGGGGTCCGGTCCGGTGCCGGGCCGTAGTACGGCACTTGCCCGGCTCCCACCGGCAGGCTCAGGGCACGGCCGCGCTCAGGGCACCGTCTCGATCGCCGCGGCGCCCCCGGAAGCCCGCGCCGGCATCGGCAGGTCGACCCAGACGGTCTTGCCGGTCTCGGTGTAGCGGGTGCCCCAGCGGTCGGCGAGCGCGCCCACCAGGTACAGGCCACGGCCGCCCTCGTCCATCAGGCGCGGCAGCCGCATGTGCGGCGCGGTGCCGCTGCCGTCGGAGACCTCGAAGATCAGTGTCTCGTCCTTGATCAGGCGCAGTGCGACGGGCGGGGCGGCGTGCCGTACGGCGTTGGTGACCAGTTCGCTCACCACGATCTCGGCGGTGAACGCGGCCTCGTCCAGACCCCACCGCTCCAACTGCCCGGACGTGGCGGCGCGCGCCCGGCCGGCGGATGCGGGGCCGGGTGGGAACTCCCAGGTGGCGACGGAGTCGGCCGGCACCGTGCCGACCCGGGCGACCAGCAGGGCGATGTCGTCGTCGCGGTCCGCCGGCGCCTGCGCGTGGATCCGTTCGCAGATCTGCGGCAGCGGCCGGTCGGCCGGGGTGAGCGCGTCGGCCAGGTCCCGCAGGGCCGCGTCCGGGCCGCGGCCGCGCAGATCGAGCAGGCCGTCGGTGTAGAGGGCGATCACCGTGCCCTCGTCGAGGGTGAGTTCGGTGGTGGTGAACGGGGTGCCGCCGATGCCGAGCGGGGGATGCGTGGCGAGCCGGGGGAATTCGACCGTGCCGCCGGGGCGGGCCAGCGCGGGCGGGGTGTGGCCGGCGCTGGCCATGGTGCAGCGGCGGGAGACCGGGTCGTAGACCAGGTACAGGCAGGTCGCGCCCAGGTCGCGGGTGTCGTCCTCATCGGTGAGCTGCGCGGTCAGGTCGTCCATCCGGGCCAGCAGTTCGTCCGGGGGGAGGTCGAGGTCGGCGAGGGTGCGGACGGCGGTGCGCAGCCGGCCCATGGTCGCCGCCGCGTGGATCCCGTGACCCACCACGTCCCCCATCACCAGCGCCACCCGCGCCCCGGAGAGCTTGATCACGTCGAACCAGTCGCCGCCCACGCCGGCCTCGGTGTCGGTCGGCACATAGCGGTGGCACACGTCGACGGCGCTGTTGCCGGGTACGGCCCGGGGGAGCAGGCCCTGTTGCAGGGCGAGCGCGACGTTGCGGGTACGGTCCAGTGTCCGCTCACGGCCCCGCGCCTGGCTGACCAGCACCGCGATCAGCCCGGCCGCCGTCACGAAGGCCAGCTTGATCAGCGCCACGTCGGCGCTGTCCTCGGTGCGCCACAGGTGCAGCCCGCCGAACGCCGCCACGGTGAGCAGGCCCAGCGCCGCGGTGGCCTGCGCGCCGTGCACCGACGCGGCCAGGAACGGCACCACCGCCAGCAGCAGACCGTAATGTCCGTCCGGCGGGGCCAGCGCGAGCACCAGTCCCGCCGCCGCGAGGACGGCGGTGGGCAGCACGCGCAGGACGCTCACGGTCATCCGGGACCGGACCGCCCGCCTCGTGCGATGCCGGTTCGCCCGGCGGGCCCCGGCTCGCCATCCGCGCAGCGCATTACCAGAATTTTAGCCGAAATGAGGGAATTGAGCCTCTCGGAGGCGGGATGGCGGCGACACCGCCGTACGGATCCGCTCCCGCTCCCGCCCCCGGCCGCGCCACCGTCAGAACCACGTCAAGCAACGGCGCTCTGCGTCAAGCGGGCGTCAGCGGTGCGGAGGGTTCGGGGGTGGGCCGTGTGGCCGGGCATAGCCTCGAGGAGCGCCGCGGGCCCTGACGCCCGCGGCGGCACGAGCCGCACCTTGAGGAGAGCGCCATGACGGTACATGCCGATTCCGAGGACGCCGAGCCGCTTGAACCCGGCCCGGCCGGACACGCACTGTTCGTTCCCGTCCGGCCGGGGCCCGCGGGCTGCACCACCCGCTTCTTCAGAACCGCCATGGGCGGCCGTACCGCGGTCGCGTTCACCAGCGAGCGCGCCCTGGTCCGCGCGCTCGGCCCGGACCGGCCCTGGATCCGGCTGTCCGAGCCGGCCCTTCGCGCACTGGCCGAGCCCCTCGGGGTGACCGATCTGCGCATCGACCCGGTGCTGTCCGCACCGCCGGCCGGCGTCGGCGCCCCGGCGCCCGTAGCGCCGCAAAGGGCACTGGCCTGAGATCAGCCGCCGTACGTCCGGGGTGCTCAGCGCAGCCCGGACGTACGCAGGATCATCCCGGCCTGCGCGTCGATCAGCCGGCCGATCCGGTCCAGCAGCGCGCCGCCGGTCCGCAGGGTGCCGCGCTCCCGCGAGCGGCGCGCCCCGGCGTCCACCAGATGCCACACGAGCGGGTTGGTCAGCAGAATCTCCGGCGCCAGTTCGACCCGGCCGCCGTAGACGTCCTTGAGCACCAAGGCGGCCGACACGTTGCCGACCCGCCACGCGCCGGCCAGCGCGTCGGTACGCACCCGCCGGGTCCGCAGCAGGCCCCGTACGGCCAGCCAACCCGGGCCCGCGGTCACCCGTACGGGCCACAGCACCAGCAGCAGGACCGCCGCCACGCCCGCCCACAGCGCGGCCCGCGCCGGGGTCAGCCCGCCGCTGCACCCGTCGATCAGCAGCAGCGCCGCGAACGTCGCCGCCGCGCATCCCGCGGCGAACCGTGGGTTGTGCGGCCAGCCGCGGGCAACGACGGTCTCCCGCGCCGGCTCGGCGGCCCGCGGGCGCCGGCCGCCGCGCGCCACCCGTATCCGCGCGCCATCGCGTCCCACCCGGCCGACGCTAGGCACCCTCAGCGCCGCCGCGGCCGCCCCTGACACGTCCTTGACGGCCCGATCCACCGATTCATACGCGCCCTTGACGCGCGGAATGCCGATCGGTGGCCGGTCCTGATCCCTGTCGCCCGGATCCTTGTCACGTTTTGCGCGTTTGGTCCGCCCCGCCCGATACTGAGGGCATGACGGGCCGGCGGTGGCAGTTCTGGGTCGACCGGGGCGGCACGTTCACCGACATCGTGGCCCGGCGGCCGGACGGGCGTCTGGTGACGCACAAGCTGCTCTCCGACAATCCGGCGCACTACCAGGACGCCGCCGTGGCCGGCATCCGCATTCTGCTGGGAATCCCGGCGGACGGCCCCGTGCCGGCCGGGCTCGTGGACAGCGTGCGCATGGGCACCACCGTCGCCACCAACGCCCTGCTGGAGCGCACCGGCGAGCGGGTGGCCCTGGTGGTCACCCGCGGCTTCGGGGACGCCCTGCGGATCGGCTACCAGAACCGGCCGCGCATCTTCGACCGGCGCATCGTGCTGCCCGAGCAGGTCTACGAGCGGGTGATCGAGGTCGACGAGCGGATCGGCGCCGACGGCACCGTACTGCGCCCGCCGGACCTGGAGCGGCTGGCCGGCGACCTGCGGGCCGCGTACGAGGACGGCGTGCGCGCCGTGGCGGTGGTGTGCCTGCACGGCCACCTGCACCCGGCGCACGAGCGCGCGATCGGTGCGCTGGCCGAACACACCGGTTTCCCGCAGGTGTCGCTGTCCAGCGAGGTCAGCCCGCTGATGAAGATCGTGCCGCGCGGGGACACCACCGTGGTCGACGCCTACCTCTCACCGGTGCTGCGCTCCTACGTCGGCCGGGTCGCGGACCGGCTGCGCGGGGTGCGGCTGATGTTCATGCAGTCCAACGGCGGCCTGGCCGAGGCCGGTCATTTCCGCGGCAAGGACGCGGTGCTGTCCGGCCCGGCCGGCGGCATCGTCGGCATGGTGCGCATGTCCCGGCAGGCCGGCTTCGGCAAGGTGATCGGCTTCGACATGGGCGGCACCTCGACCGACGTCTCGCACTGGGCGGGCGGGTACGAACGGGTGCTCACCACTTCGGTGGCGGGGGTACGGCTGCGGGCCCCCATGCTGGACATCCACACGGTGGCGGCCGGCGGCGGCTCGGTGCTGCACTTCGACGGCAGCCGCTATCGCGTCGGCCCCGACTCGGCCGGCGCCGACCCCGGTCCCGCCTGCTACCGGGCCGGCGGCCCGCTGACCGTCACCGACGCCAATGTGATGCTCGGCCGCGTCCAGGCCGAACACTTCCCCGCGGTGTTCGGCCCGGACGGCGACCTGCCGCTGGACGTCGCCGAGGTGCAGGCGCGGTTCGCCGGCCTGGCCGCCCGCATCGAGCGGGAGACCGGTGACCGGCGCACCCCCGAGCAGGTCGCCGAGGGCTACCTCGGGGTGGCCGTCGCCAACATCGCCAACGCCGTCAAGCGGATCTCCGTGCAGAAGGGCCGCGACGTCACCGAGTACGTGCTGACCACCTTCGGCGGCGCCGGCGGCCAGCACGCCTGCGCCGTCGCCGACTCGCTGGGCATCCGTACCGTCCTGGTGCCGCCGATGGCCGGGGTGCTCTCCGCGCTCGGCATCGGGCTGGCCGACACCACCGCCATGCGGGAGCGGTCCGTCGAACTCCCGCTGGGCCAGCACACGATGCCCGAGGTGAGCCGGGTCGCCGGAGCGCTGGAGGACGCCGCCCGCGCCGAACTGCGCGACGAGGGCGTGCCCGAGGGGCGGGTCCGGGTCGCACGCCGGGCCCTGCTGCGGTACGACGGCACCGACACCGCCGTCCCGGTCGCCCTGGCCGAACCCGACGCCATGGTGCGCGATTTCGAGGCCGACCACCGCGCCCGCTACTCCTTCCTGATGGACCGTCCCGTCGTCGTGGAGGCGCTGTCCGTGGAGGCGACCGGCCTGACCGAACAGCCCGAACCCGCCCCCGGCGCCCCGACCGCCGCGTCCGACCCCGACGGCGCCCGTACCGCCGCGCCGCCGCGCGGCACCGTACGGATGCACACCGGCGGCACCTGGCACCAGGTCCCGCTGCTGCACCGGGAGACGATGCCGCCCGGCGCCACCGTCACCGGGCCCGCCGTCATCGCCGAGGCCAACGCCACCACCGTGGTGGACGACGGCTGGCGCGCGGCCATGGCCGACGGCGGCCACCTGGTGCTGGAGCGCGTCGTGGAACGCCGGGGGAGCAGCCTGGGCACCGAGGCCGACCCGGTCATGCTGGAGATCTTCAACAACCTCTTCATGTCGATCGCCGAACAGATGGGCGCGCGCCTGGAGTCCACCGCCCAGTCGGTCAACATCAAGGAACGGCTGGACTTCTCCTGCGCCCTGTTCGACCCCGACGGCAATCTGGTCGCCAACGCGCCGCACATCCCGGTGCACCTGGGGTCGATGGGCACCGCCGTCAAGGAGGTCATCCGCCGCAGGGGCGCGTTGATGCGGCCCGGCGACACCTATGCCGTCAACGATCCTTATCACGGCGGCACCCACCTGCCCGACATCACTGTCGTCACCCCCGTCTTCGGCGCAACCGCGCCCGGCGAAGAGTCCCGGATCCTGTTCTGGGTCGCCTCGCGCGGCCACCACGCGGAGATCGGCGGGCTCAGCCCAGGCTCCATGCCGGCGCACAGCCGCAGGATCGAGGAGGAGGGCGTCCTCTTCGACGCCTGGCCGCTGGTCGAGGACGGCACCTTCCGCGAGCAGCGGACGCGCGACCTGCTGACATCCGGCCCGTACCCGTCCCGCGGCCCGGCCACCAACCTCGCCGACCTGCGCGCCCAGATCGCCGCCAACCGCAAAGGCGTCGAGGAAGTCGGCCGGATGATCGAGCACTTCGGCCTCGCCGTGGTGCAGGCGTACATGCGGCACGTCCAGGACAACGCCGAGGAGGCCGTACGCCGCGTCATCGACTCCCTCAGCGACGGCTCCTGCCGCTACGAGACGGACTCCGGCGCGGTGATCACGGTGCGCGTCACCGTGGACCGCACCCGCCGCCGCGCCACCCTGGACTTCACCGGCACCTCACCGCAGCTCGCCACCAACCGCAACGCCCCCTCCTCGGTGGTGACCGCCGCGGTGCTCTACGTTTTCCGCACCCTTGTCGCCGACGACATCCCGCTCAACGACGGCTGCCTGCGCCCGCTGCACATCCTCGTCCCCGACGGCTCGATGCTCGCCCCCGCCTTTCCCGCCGCAGTGGTCGCCGGAAACGTGGAGACCTCCCAGTCGCTCATCGGCGCCCTGTACGCCGCGATGGGCGTCCAGGCCGAGGGCTCGGGGACGATGAACAACGTCTCCTTCGGCAACGAGCGGCACCAGTACTACGAGACGGTCGCCTCCGGCTCCGGCGCCGGGCCGGACTTCGACGGGGCGAGCGTGGTGCAGACCCACATGACCAACTCCCGCCTCACCGACCCCGAGGTGCTGGAATTCCGCCACCCCGTGCTGGTCGAGGAGTTCTCGGTACGCCGCGGCAGCGGTGGCGCGGGCCGCTGGCACGGCGGCGACGGCGCCGTACGCCGCATCCGCTTCCTGGAACCCATGACGGTCAGCACCCTCGCCTCCCACCGCCGCGTGCCCCCGTACGGGATGGCGGGCGGCCGCCCCGGGGCCACCGGCGCGGGCCGGGTGGAACGCGCGGACGGCACCGTAGCCCCCCTCGACGGCGACGGCAGCGTCCAGGTCGGCCCCGGCGACGTCCTGGTGATCGAGACGCCCGGCGGCGGCGGATACGGCGAGCCCCCCGCCTGACCGGGCCCGGCCCCGTGGCCTGCGCCGGACCCGTGGCCTGCGCCGAACGGCGGGGGGTGGGCACTGCCCGCCGGCCGACCGACATGCGGCCGGCGGCGATTCCGCGCAGGCTGGGGTCATGGACACGGATACGCCCCATCCGCCCGTCGTGGTCCACCCGGCGTCGAGCGGGGGCCGTCGTGTCGTCATTCGCGGGCACGACGTCGGCCGGGCGCTGCGCCGCGGCGACGTGGAGGAGTTCCTGCGCCGCGCCGGCCTGGAGGACCCGGACATCGACGATCCGCGGCTGGTGGAGTGGCGCGGCGGGGACAGCGACGCCTGGCCCTGATGCCCTTGCGCCACGGATCGGCTCGCTCGGCGAACCTCGCGGAGCGGACGGCCACTTGTGCGACGGCCTGCCGCCGCCACGAGCGGCGGCGCCCCGGTCGCTCCGCGACGGCGCGCGGACCCGGCAGGCCGGATCACGCTTAGAATCGTCCTGGTCGCACCCGCGCCCGCCTGCACCGATGCGCCCATCCCCGGGGGACTCCAACCATGAGCGTGGCCACCAGCGCGGCGGACGCGACCGCGGACGGCCACGGCGAGGTCTTCGTCGGGCGGCTGCGCGAGTCCGAGCGGCTTGCGGCCTGTGCGGCCAAGGTGCGCGACGGCGAGGCGTGGCTGGCGGTCGTCGAGGGCGAGGCCGGCATCGGCAAGAGCGCTCTCGCGCGCCAGGTGGCGGCCTCGCTGGAGGGCTTCACGGTCCTGTGGGCGACCGGCGATGCTTCGGAGACCGACCTCCCCGGCGGTGTCATCGGCCAGCTGATGCGGCGGGTGGACCGCGATGTGGTGGCCCCATTCCCGTTGCTGGCCCAGGAGAGCGCGGTCGGGGTGTCGCCGCACGCCATCGGCGGACAGTTGCTGCTGCTGCTCGGTGCGCTGCAGGAGTCCAAGGGCCCGGTCGCGGTCTTCGTCGACGACGTCCACTGGGCCGATCCGTTGTCCCTCCAGGTGCTGGGATTCGTCCTGCGCCGGCTGTGGGCGGACCGGGTGCTGACCGTGCTGCTGACCCGGTCGGACGCGGAGAGCACCGCCCTGACCCTCGACCGGCTGGTCCGGTCCCTGGACCGGGCGGTGCGGGTCGGGATCGGCGGGCTCGACGAGGACGACGTGGCGCGGATGGCCCGGCGGCTGCTCGACGTACGGCTGGCGCCGGGCCTGGTCCAGCGGCTGCACGGCTATACGAAGGGCCATCCCCTCTACCTGCGGACCGTCCTGGCCGAGGTGCCGGTCCAGACGCTCCGGGACGAGGCGGCGCAGCGGTGGCCGGTTCCCCGCACGCTCCGGGTCGGCGTCAAGACCCTGCTGGACCACCTGCCCCCGGATTCCGTGGCCCTCCTCGAGGCGATGGCGGTGCTGGACGCCCGGCTTCCGCTCGCGACCGTCGCGCAGGTCGCCGGGCTCCCGGACCCGGCCCGGGCGCTGAAACCGGCGCTGGGGGCCGGACTCGCGCAATGGTGGCCGACCGAATCCCACAGCCCGGTCGCCATGGTGCACGCCCTGCAACGGGACGCCGTCTACGACGCGATCGACCCCGAACGCCGCCGTACCCTCCATGTCGCCGCCGCCGGCGTGGTCGGTACGGCCGCGGCCTGGGCGCACCGGGTCGCCGCGGCCACGTCCGCCGATCCGGGCCTGGCCGCCGAACTGGAGCAGTCCGCGAATGCCGAGGCCGTCATCGGCCGCAACGCCCTGGCGGCCATGCGTCTGATGTGGGCGTCGTCGCTCTCGGGCGATCGCGCGGACCGGGAACGGCGCCTGGTGACGGCCTGCGCCCAGTCACTGCTCACCATGCAGCCGGTGGCGGCGGTGAAGCTCAGGACCCAGGTCGAGGACTGCGCGCCCGGCACCCTGCGCACCTGCGTCCTCGGCGTCATGGACCTGCTGGACGGCCGGTTCACCGCCGCCGAGGCCCGGCTCACCGAGGCCTGGCACGAGGCGCTCGCGGACCCCGAGTCGGGCTGGGTCGCGGTCCTGGCGGGGACGTTCCTGGCCGTCATCACGATCCGGCACTGCCGCGGCGCCGAGACCGTGGACATCGCCGGCAAGACGCTGGCCATCGGCGACCTCGACCCCGCCACGTCCGACTTCACCCGCGCGGTGCTGGCGACCGGCCGGATGTGGGACCAGGGGCCGCGCGCCGCGTTGCTGGACGTGGCGCACCTGCCCGCCGAGGCCGCCCAGGCGGCGGACCACCAACTCGACACGCTGGCCACGCGCGGCGTCATGCGGCTGTTCCTGGGCCGGCTGCTCGCGGCGCGCGCCGATCTGGCGACGGTGGCGCAGCGCGACCAGCGGGGCGCCGGGTCGAAACTCAGCCATCTGTCCCTGTCGCTGCTGGCGATCCTGGAGTACCTGTCGGGCGACTGGAACGCGAGCGAGTCCTCGACGGACCGGGCGCTGGCGATCGCCGCGGTTCAGGACCATGTGCTCGGTGACGCGGCCGCCTGGTTCGCGGCCGTGTGCGTCGAGGCGGGCCGGGGCCAGTGGGACGCCGCCCAGGGCCATGTCGACGCCCTGTCCCGGATCACCGAGGCGCTGGGATCGCCGCCCGCGGAGATCGTCTACGCCGCGCTGGCCCAGGCGATGCTGGCGCAGGCCCGGGCCGACCACGCCACCATGCTCAGGGCGCTGGAGCCGCTGATCGACCGCGCGGCCGACAGCTCCGGTGAGCGGATCCGGCTGCGGTTCAAGCCCTTCTGGCTGTGGCAGCAGTCGCTGCTGGTCGAAGCACTCATCGGAACGGGACAGCCGGCGACCGCCGCCCTCGCGCTCGACGACTTCCGGCAGGGCTACGACGGGACGGGCTACATGCAGGACGTCCTGGCCCGGCTGAGCGGCCAACTGGCCGAAGCCCAGGGCCGGCCGCGCGACGCGCTGGCGATCTACGCGCAGGCCGTCGCCGAAACGCCGGACGAGGGCGGTGACACCGCTCCTTTGTTCCGCGCGATGCTGGAGCACAGCTACGGCAGGCTCCTCGTGGCGACCAACTCCGGCTCCCGGCGCGAGGCCGCGCGGTGGTTCAAATCGGCCCACGACCGGTTCGGCGCACTGCGGGCGGCACCGTATCTGGAGCGCTGCGACGCGGACCTGGCGGCGATCGGGCTCACCGCCCCCGCGCAGGCCCCCAGCCGCGTGCTCGCCCTCACCGAGCGGGAGCTGTCGGTGGCGTATCTGATCGCCGGCGGGCGGACGAACCAGGAGGCCGCGGCAGAGCTCTACGTCAGCCAGAAGACCGTGGAATACCACCTGTCGAACATCTACGCCAAGCTGGGCATATCGTCCCGCCGCCGGCTGGCGGAGGCGCTGCGGGCCCAGCAGCCGTAGCCGGTCCGGCGGCCGGACTAGGGTTCGTCCCCAGGGACCCCCGGGCGTCCAGGTGTTTCGCTGGCGGGGATGGCTGGATACTCCCCGGCCGGCACCCGTACCCGCCGGGTCCCGCTTACCGGTCGACACGAAGAACTGCGGGTCCTGGCCGACTTGGTGGCGGGGGTCCGCGAGGGCATGAGTTCGGCGCTGGTCCTCGTCGGCGAGGCCGGCATCGGCAAGACCAGGCTGCTCGACCACATGGCCGAGACGTCGACGGACCTGCGCGTCGTGCGCGCCGCGGGGGTCGAGTCCGAGGCGCGGCTGGGCTTCGCGGCCCTGCACTGCCTGCTGCGTCCGTTCCTGGGCGGCCTCGACGCGCTGCCGGCACCGCAGCACCAGGCCCTGGCCTCGGCGTTCGGGCTGCTCGCCGGGCCGCCGGCCGACCGCTACCTGGTCGGCATGGCGGCCCTGACCCTGCTGGCCGACGCCGCTGTGGAGCAGCCGCTGCTGTGCCTGGTCGACGATGTGCAGTGGCTCGACCGCGAGTCCCGCGACGCGCTGGCGTTCGTCGGCCGCCGGCTCGGCGCCGAGGGGATCGGCCTCGTCGTCGCCGGCCGTGAGGACCTCCCGGGATCCGGCGGGTTCGAGGGGTTCACCACCCTGCCGGTCCGCGGCCTGGCCGACGCCGACGCGCACGGGCTGCTCGGGCACAACGTCGCCGGCCGGCTGGATCCGGCGGTGGCCGCGCGCATCGTCACCGACACCGGCGGAAATCCCCTGGCGCTGATCGAGAGCGCCGACGCGCTCAGCCCGGCCCACCTGGCGGGGACGGCTCCGCTGCTCGAGCCGCTCCCGGTCGGGGCCCGGCTGGAGAACCACTTCGGGCAACTGGTGCGAGGTCTGCCCGAGGAGACCCGGACCTTCCTGGTGCTGCTGTCGGCCGCGCCGCCGCAGGACGCGCTGCTCCTGTGGCGCGCCGCCGGGGAACTCGGCGTCCCCGCCAAGGCCGCGGACGCGGCGATATCGGCGGGCGTGCTCACCCACGGCCGCGGCGTCGAGTTCCGGCACCCGCTCATCCGGTCGGCCGTGTACCGCGGGGCCGACGCGGCCGAGCGCCGCCGGGTCCACGCGGCGCTCGCCGCGGTCAGCGATCCGGTGCACAGCCCCGAACGCCGGGCCTGGCACCGCGCCGAGGCGACGATCGGGCTCGACGACGAGGTGGCCGGCGAACTCGACACGGCGTCGGAACTGGCCCGGGCCAGGGGCGGCTACGCCGCGCGGGCCGCGTTCCTGGCACGTGCGGCGGAGTTGTCGGTGGCCGACCGGGCGGTCCGGCTCGTCGAAGCCGTCAGGGCACACCTCGTCCTCGGGGACCCGGCCACGGCGCAGGCCATGCTGGAGCAGGCCGAGCCGCTGCTGGTCTCCGGCGACCCGGTGCTCCGGGCCCGGGCCCTGCACGCCAGGGCGACGACCGACATCTACTTCGAGCGGATCGGGGGCGTCCTGTCCCGGCTGCTGGCTGCGGCCGACACGGTCGCCGCAGCCGACCCCGCCCTGGCCCGGTCGATGCTGCTGGAAGGGCTGCTGGCGGCATTGTGCGGCGACCACGACACGGTCCGCGAGGAGTTCGCCGCGGCGGTCCTGGCCTCGCCGGCCATGCGGTCGGCCCCGCCGACCAGCGCCGATCTCCTCCTTCAGGGCTTCGCCCTGCGCCTGGAGCGCGGCTACGAACCGGCGGTGCCCGTGCTCCGGGCGGCGCTTGCCGCCATGGGCCGGGACGGCGAGGTGATCGAACACGGATTACGCCCCGCGACCCTCGCGCTCTACGCCGCCGAGGAGATCTGGGACGACGCCGGCGGCGAGGAGGCCGCCCGGCTCGTCGAGGCGCACGAGCGCCGCATCGGCGCGCTGGGGGCGCTGCGGTCGACGCTGGTGGTCCGGTCCACCTGGGAGCTGCGGGCCGGCCGGTTCGCCGCGGCCACGGCCTGCCTGGACGAGGCCGAGGACCTCGCGGCCGTCGTCGGGCAGCCGTCGCCCGGCCTGGCCTTCCGGATCGAGATGCTGGCGTGGAGCGGCCAGGAGGCGCGGGCCCGGGCCGCGGCGGACGTGCTCGTCCGCGACCTGGTGACCCGCTACGCGAACGGTGGCCTGGGCGACTGGGTCCGCAACTGCCTGGCCGTGCTGGAACTCAGTCTGGGGCGCTACGCCGAGGCCGCGGCCTTCGCGCGCGTGGCATTCGCCGACGACAACGCCGGAGCCGTGCCGCGCGTGCTGCCGGACCTCGTCGAGGCCTCGGTGCGCTGCGGCGACCACGGCACGGCGAAGGAGGCCTTGAGGCGGCTGGAGGACCGCGCGCCGCTGGCCGGTACGCCGTGGGCGCTGGGGCTGCTGGCCCGCAGCCGGGCGCTGATGGCCGACGACGACCAGGCCGAGGCCTTCTACGCGGAGTCCGTGGCGCTGCTCGGCCGCACGCGGGTGCGGACGGATCTGGCGCGTACGCACCTGCTCTACGGCGAGTGGCTGCGCCGGCGCAGGCGCCGCGCCGACGCCCGGGCCGAACTGCGGACCGCGCACGAGATGTTCGCGGGCATGGGCGCGGCCGCCTTCGCCGAACGCGCCCGGGTCGAGCTGCTGGCCACCGGCGAGCGCGCCCGGAAGCGGACCCTGCAGACCGAGCACGACCTGACGCCGCAGGAGCGGCGGATCGCCGGGCTGGCCGCCGGCGGATCGACGAACGCGGAGATAGCGGCCCGGCTGTTCATCACCCGGTCGACCGTCGAGTACCACCTCAACAAGGTGTTCCGGAAGCTCGACATCACCTCCCGGCGGCAGCTGCGCTCGGTGCTGAACGAGGAGGGCTGAAGCACCGTCGAGGACGGCGGGACCGCGCGCGGCAGCGCGGTCCCGCCGATGGGTCACAGCGTCCGTGTCGGGCGGTTCAGGGGCGGGCGGTTCAGGGGCGGCCGAGGAAGTCGAGCAGCATGGCGGTCAGTTCCTCGGGGTGTTCTTCGTAGATCCAGTGGCCGGAGTCGGGGACGACCACGCCGGTGACGTCGGAGGCGTACTGCTTGACCTGGTCGCCCTCGGCCTCGCGGAGGCTGCCCGAGGCGCCGATGGCGAGCACCGGCATGGTGAGCGGGGTCTTCTGGAACTGCTCGTCGTCGCGGATGTCCTGCGGGAACGTGCGGAACCAGGCCAGGCTGGCCTTCAGATGGGCGGGGTCGCGCAGATAGTGGGCGAACACCTTGATGTCGGCCTGGCTCACCGCGCCCTTGACGCCCTCGAACCCGCCGATGAAGCCGGCGGTCCAGGCGACCTCGCGGCCCTTGATCATGTTCTCCGGCAGGCCGTCGGTCAGGTTGAAGAACCCGAAGTTCCACACGCCGGGCCCTTGTGCGGTCAGCGAGGGGATCGTGTAGATGCTCAGGTCCGGGATCGGCGCCTCGCTCAGCACGAGCTTGGTGACGGTGGCCGGGTACTGGGCGGCGTAGGAGTAGCCGACCATCGTGCCGATGTCGTGGCCGACGATCCGTACATCGCGGTCCTTGCCGAGCGACGCCAGCAGCGCGTGCAGCTCGGTGGCCATCGTCTTCTTGTCGTAGCCGGCGGGCGGGGCATCGCTCTGTCCGGCGCCGGGCAGGTCGGGGGCGATGACCGTGTAGTGCTCGGCCAGCGCGGGCATGATGCCGTGCCACTCGTACCAGGTCTGCGGGTAGCCGTGGATGAGCAGCAGCGTCGGTCCGTGGCCGCCGATGACGTAGTGCAGGCCGATGCCGGCGACGCGGGTCTTGTGCTGGCTGAACCCCGCGGGCACCCGCTCGCCGGCGGACGACGCCGACGCGGGGGCCGCGGCCGCGGTGATCGTGGTCGCGCCCACGGCGACGGCCATGGCGAGGGCCACGCCGAGCAGGCGGCGGTTCTTGGGCAGGGGCAGTTTCACTGGGTGCTCCAGGATCGGTGGTGGGTGACGGCATGCCGGCGGGCCTGGCGGGGCCCGGGGATCAGAGGGTGTCGGTCATGCCGCCGTCGATGAGGAAGTCGGCGCCGGTGACGTTGCCCGAACGCCGGCTGGCCAGGAACACGACCAGGTCGGCCACTTCGGAGGGCAGGCTGAAACGGCCGGTGACCGCGTCGGCCGCGGCGGTCTCGGCGACGGTGTGCGGATCGAGGCCCAGGCCCGCGCCGACGGTCGCGGCCACGCCGTCCGCGCCCTTCCACAGCGAGGTCTCCACCGGGCCCGGGCTCACCGAGTTGACGCGCACCCCCTGCGGACCCACCTGCTTGGACAGCGCCTTGCAGAAGCTGGACAGGGCCGCCTTGGCGGCGCTGTAGTCGATGACCAGCGGGTCGGGCAGCCGGGCGTTGACCGAGGAGACGGTGACGATGCGGCCGTCGCCGGCGGCGATCAGGTGCGGCAGCGCGCTGCGAGTGGCTCGGACGGCGGCCATGAAATTGACCGTGAACGTCCAGTCCCAGTCCGCGTCGGTCGTGGCCAGGAAGCCGTCGACCCGCGGCCGTACCGCGCCGACGTTGTTCACCAGGACGTCGAGCCCGCCGTGCAGCTCGGCCGCGGCGGCGACCAGCGCACTCGGGCCGTCGGGAGTGGCCAGGTCGACCTCCACGACGGTCAGCTCGGCGCCCTGCTCGACCAGGTCGTCGAGTTCGTCGGTACGGTTCCTGGTCCCGGCGACGACGCGGGCCCCGGCGGCCAGGAGGCCCTCGGTGACCGCCAGGCCGATGCCCCGGCCGGCGCCGGTGACCACGGCCCGCCGGCCGGCCAGGCCGAGGTCGAAGACCGGGGCGGTCATGCCGGGGTCCCCAGGCTCTGCCGCCGCAGCCAGGCCAGCGCCTCGTCCGCGACCTCGCGCCAGCCGCCGTCGATGGTCAGCGAGTGCCCCCGGTCGGGGAAGGTCATGAAGTCGGTGACGGCCTCGGAGTGCCGGTACTGCTTGAGCGTGGCCCGGGTGACGGTCTCCGGGACGGTGTGGTCCTTGCCGCCGGACATCAGCAGCAGCGGACCGCGCCCGACGTTCGCGGTGTCGACCTTCGCCGGCGAGTGGGGGTTGAAGTTCGCCGCGGCGGCCTCGAACAGCGGCTTGCCGGGCGCGGGGATGGTCCACCGCTCGTACAGCGCGTCGGACTCCTCCTCGGTCAGGGCGTTGCCGAAGGCGAAGCGGAACTGCTCGGCGGTCAGGGACACGGCGCGGTGCTTGTTCGCCGGGTTCTTGAACACCGGCAGCGTCGACCGCAGCGCGGACAGCGGCAGCGGCAGGACTCCCTTGATCTGGGCCGCGTCGATCGCGACGGCGGCCGCGGCCAGGTCCTGGCCGAGCAGCTTCTGGGCGATCATGCCGCCGAAGGAGTGGCCGATGAGGATGGGCAGCGTGTCCATGTCGCGGATGATCGCCGCGTAGTGCTCGACGACGTCGTCGATGCCGTGGTCGGCGATGCTCTCGGGGTTCTGCCGCGACTCCTCCACGGTGTCGGGGTCGCCGGGCCAGCCCGGCGCGGACGGGGCGAAGCCTTCGCCCTGGAACAGGTCGATCCATGGCTGCCAGGACGCGCTGTGCAGCCACAGGCCATGGATGAAGAGGACGGGGGTCGGGCTGGTCATGGCCGTCGGGCCTTTCTCTGGAGCGGAATCCGCGGATGATTCGCGGATGTCGGTACGGGGGTCTGGGGCGGAGGTGAGAGGTGCTCAGGGGCGGGTGCTGAACGGGCCGAGCAGTCCGGCGTCGATGCGGAAGGACTCGACCAGGGCCGCCGCGTTGTCGAGGGTGAACACGTCCGCGGCGGCGAGGACCCCGGTGTACTTCGCGGCCACCGGCGCGGCCGCCTGCACCGCCACAGCGTCAAGGTACGTCTTGAAGATCGCCCACGAGTTGCCCTGCGGGCCGTACGTGTCGAAGTAGGGCGTGGGGTCCAGGTTCATCGAGGCCCGCGTGGAGGCTTCGAGGTCGGCGATGTAGGCCCGCTGGAGGTCGCCGTCCGCGCGCACGCCGAGCCGGCCGAGATGACCGCCGACCAGGGTCCGCCACGGATAGCCCATCGCGATGTCCTGCGCCCGGATCCAGGCCGGGATGTCCTGGGACACCGCGAGGTTCTTGAACGGCACCCAGCCCGGGTACAGGATGTCGACGACCATCAGCGTCCTGTGTTCCGGAGCGTGGACGAAGATGTTGTCCGGGGCGTGATTGGGGCCGTGGTAGGCCAGCTCCAGGGTCTCGCCGCCGACCTGGAGGGTGTAGCGGTCCTCGAAGGTGACGGTCGGCGCCGGACGGTTCGGGTCGTCGGCGCGCAGCAGCAGGCGCCGGCATTCCGCGTGGCCGATGCGCACGACGTCCTTGCCGAGGATCGACGAGGCCCCGGCGTGGTCGGCGTGCGAGTGCGAGTAGACCAGGTGCGTGACCGTCGCCGGACGGCCGTTGGCCTGCGTCACCTCGGCGATCGCCCGCAGGAGGTTGTGCCCGATCGTCGGCGGCGCGTCGACCAGGACGACGCCTTCCCGGGTGCTGAGGAACATCGCCTGGTAGAAGCCGTCGGTGACCCAGTGGAGGTTGCCGTGGATCCGGCCGACGAAGTAGCCCGAGTCGTTGAGCTCCGGCCCGGTCGCGGCGGCCGGCACCGGTGCGAAGTCGGGAAGGCCGGGAGCGTCGGCCGCGGCCGCCGTGCCCTCCAGGGCACCGCCGGCCATGACGGCGGCGGCGGGCAGCGCGGCCGCCGTACGCAGCAGGGTCCGGCGGTCCGCCGGGGTGTTCCAGGGCATCGGTTTCATGGAGTGCCTTTCGGGATCGGGGGCCTGAGTCCCGCCACGGGCATGGATGTCATCGCAACTCCGCGCGACGGTGGGCACTGCCGGCAGCACAACACCCGGTCCCGTCCGCTCGAACCGTGGAAACACCCCAGTGCCGGCGCTCCCCGGGTCGCGCCGCACGGCTGGGGACCGACCCCGATGTGAAGCCGGCCCGGGGCGTGATGGGGTGACGCCGACCGCGCTGGACGAGGGCCGGGCCCCCGGCCCGAACCCGCCCGGAGCGCACCCGGAGCGACGAAAGGCAATCGATGCCGGACGACGAGGCACCACGCTCGGCCGCGCCCGGGACCTCGGCGTGGGCGCCGCTGGCCGGCCGGGTCTTCCGGCTGCTGTGGATCGCGCAACTCGCCTCGAACCTGGGCACCTGGATGCAGACCGTCGGCGAGCAGTGGCTGCTCGTCGGCCACGGCGCGCTCACGGTCACCCTGGTCCAGGTCGCGGCCGGCGCCCCGATCCTGCTGCTCGCCCTGCCCGCCGGGGTCCTCGCCGACCTGACCGACCGTCGCAGGCTCCTGATCGGCGCCCAGTTCGCGATGGCCGCGCTGGCCGGATGCCAGGCCGCCCTCGCGCTCACCGGGCACCTGCCGCCCGCCGCGCTGCTGGGGATCACCTTTCTGCTGGGCTGCGGCTCCGCGCTCAACGCGCCGGCCTGGCAGGCGATCCAGCCCGGCCTGGTGCCGCGCGACCTGCTGGCCCAGGCCTCGGCGCTGGGCGCGGTCAACATGAACACGGCACGCGCGATCGGGCCGGCCCTGGGCGGCGTCCTGGTCGCGGCCGCCGGCGCCGGATGGACGTTCGCCCTGAACGCCCTGTCCTTTCTGGGGATCGCCGCCGTCCTGTGGCGATGGCGCCCCGCCGAGCCGCCGCCTCGCGCCGGCCAGGAGCGCGAACACGTCAGTGCCGCGATGCGCGCCGGCAGCCGCTACGTCCGGCACGCCCCCCGCGTGCGCCGCATCCTGCTGCGGGCCGCGCTGTTCGTGCCAGGCGCCGCCGGGATGTGGGCGCTGCTGCCGGTGGTGGCCCGCCAGTGCCTCGGCCTCGGCTCGTCCGGGTACGGGCTCCTGCTCGGCGCGGTGGGGCTCGGAGCGGTGGGTGGTGCGGTGCTTCTGCCGCGAGTGCGGCGCGGTCAGTCCGCGGGCCGCCTGCTCGCCGGATCCGGCGCCGCCTTCGCCGCGGTGCTGGCCACGCTGGCGGTCACCCGCAGCACCGTCGTCGCCGCGGCGGCCCTGGTCTGCGCCGGTGTGGTCTGGATCGTGGCGTTGTCGACGCTGAACGCGTCGATGCAGCTCACGCTGCCGTCCTGGGTGCGCGCCCGGGGCCTGGCGTTCTATCTGGCCGTCTTCCAGGGCGGGCAGGCCCTCGGCGCCCTGGGCTGGGGGCTGGTCGCTGCGTGGGCCGGACTCGTCCCGGCCATGGCGGGCGCCGCGGGGTTCCTGCTGCTCGGCGCGCTCTCGGTCCGCCGGTGGCCGCCGCTCGACCGGATTCCCCCCGACCCCGCTCCCGCCGACGCCTGGCCGCAGCCGTCACTCCCGGCAGAGCCGGCCCCCTCTGGCGGCCCGGTCCTGGTGCTGGCCGAGTACACCGTCGAACCCTCCGACGCCGCGGCCTTCCGCCGGGCCATGAGCCACGTCGAGCGCTCGCGGCGGCGGACGGGCGCCACCAGTTGGGGCCTGTACCAGGACGCCGCCGATCCGGCGCACTTCGTCGAGACCTTCACGGTCGCTTCCTGGGCCGAACACCTGGCCCAGCACCACGACCGCTACACCGGGCTGGACCACGAGTTCGAGACGCGGGCGCGGCGCCTGCTGGCCGGACCGCCACGCATCACCCACGCGCTGGCGTCCCCGCCCTCGCGGGAACCCACGTCGCCCCGCTCCTCGAAGGAAAGCTCGCCATGACGCCGACCGACCCAACCGGCCGCATGTGACGTCACGGGCGCTTTACGATCCGCCGATCCGCCGATCCGCCGATCCGCCGATCCGCCGATCCGCCGATCCGCCGATCCGCCGATCCGCCGATCCGCCGATCCGCCGATCCGTGATCCTGCCCGTGCCGGGGCCCGGCCGGCGTGCGAACGCCGTCCGGGCCCCGGTCGTTGTGGAGCAAGGGTCAGGGGCTGTCCTCGCCTCCGCCCTCGGCGCCGCCGTTCGCGAGCCACTGCCGGTAGGCGATCTCGGCCCGTACGGCCGAGAAGGCGTTCTGGCGTGCGGTGGCCGGCGGGGCGGCGACGGTCCCGGCGGCCGCGGCCAGACCCGCGGCCGGCGTGTACATGGCCTCGTTGAAGACCGTGCCGGAGGGGGCCGAGGCCACGGCGAAGACGGGGTGCGCCGTGCCGCCGGAGAAGGAGGTCGAGATGTAGTCGCCGACCATGGTCCCCTGCGTGGTGCTGGCCAGCCACGAGTGGCTCATGGGTCCGGCCAGCTGGGTGGGGGCGGTCCAAGTGGCGCCGCCGTCCGTGGAGGAGACGTATCCGACGTCCAACTGGCAGCTGGACGTCGTGCAGTTGGCGACCGGGTGGTAGTAGTAGGCCAGCGCCAGGTGGGCGGTGGCGCCGGACGTCGCCGGGTCGACCGCGAGGCCGGGGATGAAGTGGTCGACCGTGGTGCTCGTCGCGTCGATCGGGATGCGGACCACCGAGGACCAGGTGGTCCCGTTGGTGGTGGTCGACATCACGATGTCGTTGGAGGTGCACGAGCCCCTGGAGCCGCGGAAACGGCAGTCCTGCCAGACCACGTAGACCTTGCCCGACGCGTCGATCTCCGCGGAGGGCAGCGGTCCGCTGCGCAGCGACCCGTGGACGGTGTACGTGCTGACGGTGGCGACGGTCGTGGTCGAACTCCAGGTGCTGCCGCCGTTGGTGGACTGGAAGGCGAGGATCGCTGTCTCCGAGGCGTTGGCGGCGGGCACGATCACTGTGCCGTTGGGCTGCACCACGGGCTGGCCGCCGATGCCGGTGGCGCTGTTGCCGGTGTTCTTCGACGCGCCCCAGGTCAGGCCGCCGTCGGAGGAGGTGGTCATCTTCAGGCGGTCGCCGTCGGCGGGGCTGTCGTACTCGGTGTAGCAGTTGCCGTAGAAGGCACTGGTCGAGGTATTGTCGCAGACGATCCAGTTCTTGTCCAGATCCGAACCGGTCGCGGTGGTCACCGGGTTGCTCCAGGTCAGCCCGCCGTCGGTGGAGCGGCTGGTGTAGACGACCGGCACGGTGACGGACGAGGTGATCGGGATGCTGGAGATCATCCAGACGTTGTGCTTCGCGTCGTAGGACACCGCCGCGTCGCTGACCCGGGCGTAGGTGCCGCCCGCGGCCGTGGTGATCCCGGGCAGGAAGCCCTTGGTCCAGGTGGCGCCGCCGTCCTTGGAGGTGGCGAAGCCGATGTCGGTTCCGCCGCCGTCGCTGAACCTGCCGACCTGGAACGCGGAGACGACGGTGGAGCCGTAGGCGAAGGTGTCGGGTTCGACCTCGGTGGCGTGCTGGCTGCTGGAGTTGGTGTACGGATCGGAGCTGATCTGTGTCAGCGTGGGTGCGGCGTCGGCGACACCGGTGGAGACGACCAGCGCGACGGCGGTCACAGCGACGGTGACCAGGCCGGGGCTGACCACGCGCCGCAGTAAGGAGCCCAGGGGCATGTTCGCTTCCTCTGCCGAGGGGACGGGGCACGTCCGGCATCGGTACGCCGCCGGGTGAGGACGCGAGGGGGGAGGCCCGTACACGTCCTGCCGTGGGACAGGGGGGTTCCCGCCGAACCGAACCAGGTGCAGGACGTGCGCAAGGACGCGGTCACCTTCCTACCGTCTACATGGTCACGTCAACCACGCCGCGTCCCGGCCGTACGTGCTGCACGGCTCGCGTCCGACTTTCCCGCCGGTGCGACCGCCGACACCCGGCCCGGCCCCCATGGCCCGCTCTCCCAGGGCTGGCAACTGACGGTCCGCGTCGTCCCATGAGGTGACCGACGAAGGCGGGTGGTGATGACGTCGCCGGCCTGGGGAGAGACCAGGAGGTCTACGGCAGACGCTGGAGTCCTGTATGGACGCCGCTGGGGTGGCGGCCACCGGAAACGGCCCGGATCTGCCGGTGTCCCGGTCCGGGCCGACCCGGCCGGCCGCCCCGCCTCGACCGGCCGGATGGCACGTGAATAGCTGCTTCCGGGCCGACCGGCGGCGGAGCGGAAGTTGCCGCGGAAAGAATGCCCGTGGCAGATGACTTGGACATATTGCCTGTGGAAAGAGCGATCTCGGGCAACCGTGAAGTGGAACCCGCCCCTACTGTGATGGCCGTCACGCCACCCTGCGGGTGCGGCCGTTGCCGCCCGTGCCCGGGAGGGAGGCGAAATCTCCGGGAAGAGCCCGCGTCCGAGATCGGGGGATCGTCGTGTTGCACGAGCCGAGCATGCCCAACATGCCGGGCATGCCTGCCATGCCAGGTATGCATATGGGCAGTCATGCGTCAGGACTGAACATCACCGGAGCCGTTCTGCTCCTGCTGTGGGCCGTGGCCATGTGGGCGGCGGTGGTGGGCCTCTGGTATGCCAACCGCAACCCCGGTAAGCGCTGGGTGTTCACGGCGAGCGCGGTGGTCATCACCATCGGGATCGTCGGGCAGATCGGCCACCTCCAGGAGCATGTCGCGCAGGCGGGCTACTGGATCAGGCACCCCAACGACCCTGCCTGGATGACCCCGTGGGGTTCGGGCCTGGCCAAGGGCTTCGGCCGCGTCGACACCTCCCACCCGACGCTGGGCATGGAGATCCTGCACCTGGTCGGCAACTTCATCTTCCTGGCCGGCCTGGCCGCGGTCATGGTCATCACCCGGCACTCCCGGGCCACGCAGACCCGGCGCTGGGGCAAGATGGGCGTGTGGATGCAGGGCATCCACGGCCTCGAGCACCTGTCGCTGACGCTGTCCGTCTGGTTCGGGGCCGACCGCGCCATCGGCCTGTCCACCTGGTTCGGCGCCACCCAACCCGGCCCGGGCCTGTCCACGTACCGCCTGTGGTGGCACTTCATCGCCAACGTCATGGGCTCCTACATCTTCGCCATGGCCGTCTACCACCTGTGGCGCGAGCGGGCCGTGATCGAGGCCGCCTACCGCCTCAACCCGGCCACTCCGGCCGCAGCGGGCAGCCGCAAGCCGGCCACCGGCCTCGGCGGTACGAGCCCGCAGACCGCCTGACCGATCGCAGTGTCACCGGCGGCAGCTCGACCGTACGGCGGTCCGGTTGAGCGCCCACGGACTCCTTCGAGGGCCGGCCGGTCAAAAGCGATCACCTTCCGTCCGCCCCGGGCTTCCCGCCCGGGGCGTACGTGCGTACGCGCCTGGCACCCCGAGCGCGGCTCGCCCCTGACCGGCACCCCGCACCGACACCCGCGTCCGGCCGCGTTACCACGGCCGAGCCGGAGAGCCGTCAACCTCCAGTCCGAATCGCCGCAGCTGTTGCGCGCCTTCTACGTCCCCGGCCTTCGCACGCAGCCGCGCCAGAGCGTCCCATTCGGTGGTGCCGCCGTCCGCCGCCAGTTGGTACAGCCGTTCCGCGTGTGCCGCGTCGCCGGCCTTCTCCCGCAGCTCCGCCAGTAGCAGCAGGGAGCCGGCTTGCTCGGCGAATCGTTGCGCGCCCACCATGTCCCCGGCTTGTTTGCGCAGGTGCATCAGCATCGTCAGAGCATGGGAATCTCCGGTGTCGGCGATCAGCCGGTACAGCCGTTCGGCGCTTGCCGTATCTCCCGCCCGCCATCGCTCATCGGCCAGGTTCGCCAGAACCCGGTGTTCTCCGGCGTCGGTGGCCCGCCGATACAGCTGTTCCGCGTGTGCCGCGTCCCCGGCCTTCTCCCGCAGCCGCGCCAGCGGTACCAGAGCCCGGTGTTCTCCGGCGTCGGCGGCCAGCCGGTACAGCTGTTCCGCGCTTGCCGCGTCCCCGATCTCGGCGCGAAGTGTCGCCAACTTCATCAGAAAGGTGCTTCCGGCGTCGGCGGCCAGCCGGCAGAGCCGTTCGGCCCGCTCTGCCTCGCGGGCCCACTCGCGCAGCCCCGCCAACTCCACTATGAGGGTGGCGAGTTCGGTCGAGAGGACGTCGTCTCTGACGTCGGGGTCCAGCTCGTGCAGCTGTCGCACACGGAACGTGTCGGACAGGTCCGGCTCGCGCAGCCCCGCGTTGTCCATCACGAGTGCGGTCAGGCCCACCAGGATGTGCGCGGGGTCGGAGGGCGCCCACGAGAATCGTTCCGCGGCTTCGGCATCGTCGGCATTCGCGCGCAGCCGGGCCAGTTTCTGCTGTGCGGCGGGGTGTCCGGCCTCGGCGGCCCGCTGCCACAGCAGCTCCGCGCCCTCGGTGTCCCCGGCCCTCTCGCGCGCGCTCGCCAGGGCGTCCAGGACCCCGGGGGCTCCCACGTCGGCCGCCAGCCGGGCGAATCGCTCCGCGCCTTCGGGGTCCCCGGCTCTCTCGCGCTCCTCCGCCTTGGTCCTCAGGGACCGGGGCGCTCCGGCATCGGCGGCCTCCCGGGCGTATCGTGCCTGCTCCTCCCCGTCCGCCGACTCGCCGTCGTAGTACCACGGAGACATGCGCGCCCAGGGTCCGTCGGCGCGGGCGGTCAGCCGGGCGTATTGCCTCGCGCCCTCGGTGTCCCCGGCCTCCAGACGTAGCCACGCCATCTCCGCCAGCGCCCCGGGTTCTCCGCCGTCGGCGGCCAGCCGGAACAGCCGCTCCGCGCCCTCCGCGTCCCCGGCCCGGGTACGCAGGGAGCCCATCGACGCCAGGACCATCAGCACAAAGGGCTCGCCGGCGTCGGCGGCCCGCCGGGCGAACCGGTCCGCCCCCTCCGCGTCGCCCACCTCCTCACACTCCTGGGCAAGCTGCAGCAGGGCGTAGGGCTCTCCGGCGTCGGCGGCGAGCCGGTAGAGCCGTTCCGCGCCCTGCGCATCCCCCCTCTCCGCACGGTTTTGCGCCAGGACCGTCAGGAACCCGGGTGCTCCGGCGTCGGCGGTCAGCCGGGCGTATCGCTCCGCGCCCTCCCCATCGCCCACCTCCTCGCGGCTTTTCGCCAGGGCCGCCAGGGCCTCGGGTTCTCCGGCGTCGGCGGCCCGCCGGTACAGCTCATCCGCGATGCGGCGACGGCCCCGCACCCTGGCCGCGTCGGCCAGCCCGTACAGGTCTGCCGCGCCGGCGGCGAGGTCCCGTACGGCGATCCAGAAGGACTCCGGTGGGAACACGTAACGGCGGGCGGTGCGGGCGTGGTGGTGGAGGTAGTCGCTGAGCTGGTGGACGCCGGGGAGCGGACCCATGCCGTCCGGGTCGGCGACGGGTTCCAGGGCCGCGGCCACGCCCCTGACGGTTTCCCGCGCGTAGTCGAGTGCGCGGGCGAACCAGGTGCCGGGATCGGCGGCGGCGCGTTGCTCCGCGGTCAAGTAGCCGGGGGCGGCGGCCTCGAGAAGCGCGGCGGGCAGGGGTGAGGCGTGGCCGAGGCGGCGGGCGTCCAGGGCCGCGGTGATGACGGCGCGGCCGTACGGGCCGTGGGGTGCGGTGGCCTGTTCGTAGTGGTCGACCAACTGGGGGCCGGCCGCGAGGGTCTGGGCGATCTTCCCGCCGGTGCTGGTGAGGGCGGCCGTGGCCAGTGCGGGGTCGCGGTGCACGAGCGGGACCCTGAGGGACTCGGTGGCGAAGGAGGCGGGGACGTCGACGAGCACGGCTTGGGCCAGCAGGGCGCGGGCGTTGACATGGGGGTCCTTCGTGGCCGCCCGGCCGCGGTGGGGGGTGGCAGTGAGGTCGCGGTGGTACTCGGGCCAGAGCGTGCCGAGGATCACGACCGGGCCGGGGTCCTCCAGCCGGCGGTGCAGCGCGGCGGCCGCTTCCTCCCCGTCGGTCCCGCGCAGGTGGTTCTGGGCTTCGTCGAGCCACAGGACGGTGCGCGGGAGGAGACCGGCGTCGAGCAGGGCCAGGAGCCCCTCGGGGGTCTTGGGGCGGACCAGCCGCCAGTCGGGCAGGCAGACGCGGACGGCCTCGAAGGCGGTGCGGGTCTTGCCAGTGCAGGACGACCCCCGCACGAGCACGAGCGTCGTCCGCTCGCCGCGGGCCGCGTCGAGGAGGTGATCGCGCAGCCTCCGGTCGTGGTCGCGTTCGAGGTACGCCGGGAGCACGAACGCGCCGTCGGGATCAGGGGTGTTGGCGCCGTGGATGGCGGGGTGGACGCCCAGCTGCTGTGCGGTCCACTCCTCGACCGGTCGTGGCAGGTCGAGTCGGTGGGTCTTCCTGTTCCCGGGGAAGTGCTGGTGGAGGTTCTCGATGGTCCCGGCGACGATCGCGCCGTGCGTGCCCCGGATCGAGCTGCCGGGGGCGGGGGCCGATGTGGTACCGGGGACGTTCAGCCCTGGGGCGTTCCCGGCTGGGGAGGGTTTCCCAGGTTCACGGTGCCCATCCGCCAGGCGGCCACGGAGCCGTGGTCGGCCCGGATGTCCACGTTGCCCTCGACGACCACTGCGCCGTCACCGACCGATGGCCCGCCGGCCGTGCGGAGGACGGACTGCAGCGTGCCGACCGCGTGCTCCAGGGCCTCGGCGAAGCCGGGATCCTGCTCCACGGCGTCCTCCAGGGCGAGTTGCACCCGCTGCTGGGTACGGTCGCTGGGCTGGTCCCGGCCGGCCTCGGCTTCCTCCGTCAGCCGGCGCAGCGCAGGCTCCTCGCTCAGCTTCCGGCTCACCAGGTCGTGGAGGTCGTCCATCGCGGCGTCCAGCGTGCGGTCGACCTCTTGATCCGCCCGGCCGGCCACCCGCCTCGCCTTGCGGACCGCCCAGGCGAACATGCACCCCACGGCGATCTCGATGCCCGTCATCCGCCCCCCCGACCCATCGCTCACTGACGTCCCATCAGACCGTACTCCGTCCGACCGGAGAAGACGGCGGGTGGGACGCGGGGGCTCGCTGGGGGAGGGCAGCGTCCTCGCCGCCGGGCTCGGTGTCATCCGTGGTGGACCGCGGTTCCGACCTGTGGCCGTACCGCGGTCCGGCCGGGCGCGCCCGAAGGGGCACGAGTACGTCGGCGAGCGCACCGGCGGGGGAGTCGCGCGGTCAAGGAGCTCACCGTCGGGACAGGCGCCGATGCGGTGCCGCAGCGCATCTGCACTGCCCGGGCCGCGCGTCAGGCTCCGCGCGGCCCGGCCCGGCGGTAACGTCGGCTTCGTCGGCATCCCCAGGACGTCGCGATCGACGAGCAGGAGCTGGACCACTCCGACGTGGGCCTGCGCGGCGGCCCCGCCCCCACACACCCTCCCCTTGCGAAGGACTCACCGTGACCACATTCGCTCTCGTCGGCGCCGGCCCCGGCCTGGGCCTGGCCACCGCCCGTCGCTTCGGCGCCGCCGGCCACAGCGTCGCGCTCATCTCCCGCAACGCCCAGCACCTCGACAGCCTGGCCGCCGAGCTCGGCAACGACGGCATCCGGGCCGGCGGCTACCCGGCGGACGTCCTCGACCCCGCCTCCCTCGCCACGGCCCTGCGGACCGCCGCCGAGGACGCGGGCCCGGTGGAGATCCTCCAGTACAGCCCGCTGCCCCGCGCCGACTTCATGAAGCCGGTCCTGGACACCACCGTCACCGACCTGGACGCCCCCCTGTCCTTTTCGGTCAAGGGCCCGGTCACCTGCGTGAACGCCGTCCTGCCCGGCATGCGGGAGCTCGGCCGCGGCACCCTGCTGTTCGTCAACGGCGGCACCGCCGTACGCCCGAACCTCCAGCGGGCCGGCACCTCGATCGCTTTCGCCGCCGAGAGTGCCTACGCGCGCATGCTGCACGACGCTCTCGCTCCGGAGAACATTCACGCCGCCCAACTGATCATCCCCGGCGCGATCAGCCCGGACACCGAGCACAGCAGCCCCGACGTCCTGGCCCAGCTCCTGTACGACATCCACACCCGCCGCGACGGATTCCAGCACTACGCCGAGCCCCTGCCGGACTGAACGACTGCCGGACTACGAGCCGCTCGCCGTCCCCCGGCCGCCTTGCGGCAGGATGGGACCATGAGCGTCGTCAAGATCAACGTACTCACCGTCCCCGCCGAGCAGCGGGAGACGCTGGAGGAGCGCTTCGCCTCCCGTGCCCACGCCGTCGAGAACTCCGACGGGTTCGAGTGGTTCGAACTCCTCCGCCCCGTCGAGGGAACCGACGACTACCTGGTCTACACCCGGTGGCGTGACGAGGAGTCCTTCCAGGCCTGGCTGGAGGGCCCGATGAAGGCGGCCCACCGGGGCGCCGGCGAGCAGAGCGGCGAACCCCCCAAGCCGGCCGCGAGCGGGTCCACGCTGTGGTCCTTCGACGTGGTGCAGCAGGCCGCCCCGAAGGGCGCGTAGGCAAGGCGCGGCCGGCGGCCGGGAGGTGAACGTCCTCCCGGCCACCGGCCGGTCCGGCCCGACGCGCCCGGGTCGTCCACCGCACCAGCCCCGCCCGCGGTTCGCTGTCCGTCTCTCCCGCCCCGAGAGCGCGCAGCACGAATGTGCCGAGCCGCGGCTCGACCGGACCCGAACGTTCCGGTTCCCGACCCGGTGTCGACCGGAGACGTGGTGCCGGGGGAGGGGAGCGCGATCGTTACGCTTCCGGTCGGAAGGTGGAGGTGTTCGTCCGATGACAGAGGATGCGCTGCACTCGGTGCTGGTGCCGGGACTGGCTTGTTCGCCGAGGCTCTACGGCCCGGTGCTGGCCGACGCATGGTCGTCCGGTTCGGTGACGATCGCCGACACCCGGCGTGACGATTCGATCGGCGGCATGGCCGAGCGGCTGCTGGCGGCCGCGCCGCGGCGTTTCGTCCTTGTCGGGGTGAGCATGGGCGGCTACGTGGCGCTGGAGGTGATGCGGCGCGCACCCGAGCGGGTCCGGGCCCTGGCGCTGATCAGTACCTCGGCGCGGCCGGACACTCCCGAGCAGGCGGACGGGCGCCGGCGGCAGATCGAGATGACACGCGCCGGTGGGTTCGACGATCTCGTGGTCGGCGCGTTCCCCGCGCTGGTCGACGAGAGCAACCGGGAGGACGCGGCGATCGCGGCCTTTTGGAGTCGAATGGCGCACGAAGTCGGGGCCGATGCCTTCTGCGCTCAGCAGCAGGCCGCGATCGGCCGGGAGGACTCCCGGCCGACGCTGGCGACGATCACGTGTCCGACCGCCGTGCTCCACGGGACGGGGGACCGGCTCATCCCGGTGGAGAACGGGCGGGAACTGGTGGCGGCCATTCCCGGCGCGGTGGGCACGATCATCGACGGCGCCGGTCACATGGCGCTGCAGGAGCAGCCCGCCGCTGTGGCGTCGGCGCTGCGCGGCCTGCTGGCCCGGGCGAAGGCCGCCTGAACGTCAGCCCATTGCGTGGACGTGCTGTCATCCCCCCTGGGGCGTCGGACCGGTGGGGCGGAAGGGGCCGTCGAGGGCGGCCCATTGGAGCAGCATGATCGTCTTCGCGTCCGCGATCGCGCCGCCGCGGACCATGTCGAGGGCCGCGGCGAAGCCGAGTTCCACGACGGTGATGTCCTCGCCTTCTTCGGCGAGGCCCGCCGTGTGCGGGGCGGCGGGGGAGGAGCGGTAGGGCGCGGCGAAGAAGTGCAGCCGTTCGGTGACGGATCCCGGGCTCATGAAGACGTCGAAGACGTGCTGGACCCGGCCGATGGTGTGACCGGTCTCCTCGGCCGCCTCGCGGCGGATCGCCCCTTCGGGGTCGTCCCCGTCGAGCAGGCCGGCCGCCGTCTCCAACAGCATGCCGTCGGGGTGCCCGTTGACGTAGGCGGGCAGCCGGAACTGACGGGTCAGCAGGACCGTACGGCGCTGCTCGTCGTAGAGGAGGACGGTCGCGCCGTCGCCGCGGTCGTACGTCTCGCGTTGTTCGCGGCTCCAGTGCCCGTCGCTGTGCTGGTAGTCGAAGGTGGTCCTGCGCAGGACGTACCAGTCGCACGACAGCACCTGGACGTCCTGGACGCGCACGCGCGGGTTGCCGGTGAGGTCGCGGCCGTGGCGGTCCAGGCCGGTACGGCCGCGGCGGTCGGGGGTGTCGATGCCGGCGGTCATCGGGCGGCCGGGACGTCCGCGAGGCCGGCGTAGACCTGCTTGCCCTGCGCGCGGGCCCGCTCGACCATCATGTCCGCCCCGGCCGAGGCGCCGCCGATACGCAGCACCGCGTCGCAGCGGGCGAGAAGCCGCTCGGCCACCGGGTGGAAGATCTCCTCGAACAGCGGCGTACCCGGCAGGGTGCCGCCCGCGCTTTGCAGAAGCGGCAGCGCCAGGGCCTCTCCGGTGACGGGCAGGTGGCCGGCCCGGAAGAGCGTCAGCGCGACGTCGTTCATGGCGCGCACGTTCGCGTCGAGCTTGGCCGGGTCGTCACCGGTGCCGGACCGGTAGGGGCTGGCGACCAGGATCATCAACGGGGCGGGGGCTGCGGTCATGAGGACACTCCGGGCTGGGGACGAACAGCGTGACGGGTCATACGAGAACGGTGTCGACCCCCGCCTCGCGCAGGGCGTCGAGGGTGCGGGGGCCACCGGGGTGGGTGGCCGGGTCGGCGGCGGCCCGGTCGGTGACGAAGCTGTGCACCGCGTCGAGCGGAGCGACCTGACTGAAGGCGCGTACACCCAGCTTGGTCGCGTCCGCCACCGTGAGCGTACGGCCGGACTGGGCCAGGCCCGCCTGCTTGACGGCGGCGTCGTCGAGGGAGAACTCCGACCACCCGTGCTCGGCGTGCACACCGCCGATCGACATCACGAACAGGTCGAAGGCCAGTGCCTCCAGGGTGCGCAGCGTGAGCGGCCCGACCAGCGAGCGCTCGCCGGGACGGGACCGGCCGCCCACGACCAGCAGGTCGATGCCGGGCCGGTCGGCCAGCCGGACGGCCGCCTGCAGACTGACCACAGCCACGGTGAGCGGCGCCCGGGCGGCCAGGTGCCCGGCGACGTGGACCGTGGTGGTCCCGGCGTCCAGCAGCACGCGCGAGCCCGGCTCCACCATCGCGGCCACCGCCGCGCCGAGCCGGTCCTTGGTCGCGCTCTGCCACGCCTCGCGTGCGGCGAAACCGGCCGTCGGCCAGGCGCGATGTGCGCTGCGATCGCCGCCGACCGGCGCTGGGCCCGCCGCATCGAGCAGGGCTTGTACCCGGTACACGGCCCTGCCGTGAGCCCGTCCGATGCCTGCCTGGCCTGCGGGGGGCGCGTCCCGCGATACGCCGTGCACCTGGCGTCTAGGTCGGCGGTGTATTGACGCGTCGTTGTCCAGGGCCTGTCGAGCGGGGGTCGCGTGCGCTGCGCAGCGCGGCGACCGTGTCGCCGGCGACATCGTCCCAGTCGGGATATCGGGTGCGGGCCTGTGGGTCGGTGAAGAGCCAGCGGACGATGGTGCGGTCCCTGGCCGGTATCCGATCGAAGTCGGTGAGCAGTACCTTCGCGGCATTGTTCAGTGCCAGGACGTCCATGCGCCTGCTTTGCACCATGGCCGGCAGCGGGTCGAGCGAGGCGACCAGCTCCCGCAGGCCGACGCGCGCCGCCTGGCGGCCTTCGTTTCGGGGGCGCTGGCGGCAAGCGTGGCCCGATGCGCGCCTACCTGGGTCGGCCTTGCGGTTCCGTTGCTCCCGCCCCGTTGGGCGAGCGGTGTCACGTTGTCAGATCTCGCGGTCGTCGCGTGGCTCGACGTAGGGCTCTTCGCCCGGGGAGAGGCCGCCTTCGTGGGCCCGGGCCCGTTCGGACTCCGCGCTGTATTCCAGGCCCAGAAGCAGGGCGATGTTGGAGATCCACAGCCAGACGAGGAAGACGATGATCCCGGCGAAGGTGCCGTAGGTCTTGTTGTAGCTGCCGAAGTTCGCGACGTAGACGGCGAAGAGCGCGGACGCGGCGATCCAGACGAGGACGCTCAGCAGGCTGCCGCGGGTGACCCAGGCGAAACCGTGTCTGACGTTCGGCGCGGCCCAGTGCAGTACTGCCACGGCCAGCGCGAACAGGATGATCATGACGGGCCATTTGGCGTAGTTCCACACGGTCACCGCGGTGTCGCCCAGGCCCAGAATGTGCCCTGTCCTGCGGGCCAGGCTGCCGGTGAACACGACGCCCACCGCGATCGCGGCAAGGACGACGACGAGGAGGACCGTGATCCCGAAGCGGATGGGCAGCGTCTTCCACGCCGGGCGGCCCTCGCCGATGTCGTAGACGGTGTTGCCGGCCCGCATGAAGGCCGCCACGTAACCGGATGCCGACCACAGCGCGACCGCCACACCGATGATCAGGGGGATCAGGGCCTTGTTGCCGCTGGCCTGCACCTGGGTGACGATGCTGGTCAGGGTGGAGCGGACGGCACCGGGCGCCACGCTGGTGATGTTGTCGGTCAGGGACTTGGCGGTCGATGTGCTCAGCAGGCCCACGATCGACACGAGGGCCAGCAGCGCGGGAAAGATCGCCAGGATCGCGTAGTAGGTGAGCGCCGCTGCCAGGTCGGACAGGTTGTCGGCTTTGTACTCCTTGAGTGTGCGTTTGAGGATCTCGCGTGACGTCCCGCTGGGCAGGTCCGACGGCTTCCGGGGCCCCCGCCCGGCCCCGCGGGCGGCGTCTCCCGTGTGCTCCGGCTCGTGTCCTTCCATCGTTCACATCCTTCACGTTCAGCCGGTGGCCGGGCAGGCCGCCGGGACGGCGGGCGCCGCGACGACGCGGGTGCGCGGCAGGCGCAGCGCGCGAGAGCGCTGCTTCCACCCCCCTTCTGCGGCTCGGCACGCCGTGCAGTGACCCTTGAAGCCGCTCCGCAGGCCCCTTCTTATGCCCCCACCGCCCATCCGTCCGCCCCACACGCCCGCCCCTCACCTGGACAGCCCCCGCCATCGGTGGTCCAGGGTGACGACGCCGACGCGGCCGCCGCTCGCCACGACGTAGGCCGGGCGGGGTGGCGGGCGGCGGGAGGCGATGGACGACGTCGGCCGGTCCGTCGGCCGATCCCGCCGTCACCGCAAGTTGACCGGCGAGCCGCTGCCCGCCAACGGGGCACTTGTCGGGTTCCCCTCGGCATCCAGCTGGCGTACCACCCGATCGCCGGTGACGGGATGCTGGACGTCCTGAAGGACCTGGTGCTGGTCACCACCGCGCGGTACGAGGCCGGTCCGGCGCCGCTGTCGCCGAACGTGTACCGGTGGCGCGAGGGCGCTCTGGTACCGCTGACCGTGCCGGCCGGCGGCACGGTCGACTTCTTCAGGAGGCCGTGCTGTTCCGGAGCCGCATCCCGTGGAAATCCGTCCGAACTCGAGCACGATGGACGACGGTGGTCTCGCGCTTCGCGCGGGTGGAGAGCAGCTCGCACCGACCAGGCGACGGGCGAAAAGCGCAACAAGAGCGGGGGCCGCTGCGGCCGTCCTGCACCGGACCGTAGTTGACCCTGGACCCGGCGATCCACGGACGAACACGCCTACGCGCGCAGGACGGCGTGGTCGGCCTCGATGGGGCAGCCGGTCACCCCCGATCACCCGCGTCGACAACCCCGCGGATCACTACATCTAGGCCGCTTGGCGGGTGCGGAGGTCGGCGCGTCCGAACAGCAGGGCGTAGCCCTCGGGGAGCTGGTCGAGGATCTGATCCAGCAGGTCCGGCCCGGTCAGGCGGGCGAGGACGGAGAAGACGGTCCCGGTGTTCCACCGGGCGACCGCGGGCGTGGTGCCGGACAGCCGTGCGAGGTCCTTGACGAAGCCCCATCCGGTCAGCTGCTCGGCGGCGGGGACCTGCCTGGTGAACTCCTGCGCGGCCTGCAGCGGCAGCCGCGCGGCCAGTGCGACCCGTTCGTCGCCGGTGATCTGGCGGCCGAGGGCGGCCAGGACCTGGAGGGTGACCTCCTGGGCACGTTGCCGGGTCGGGTAGGCGCCCTCGTACCGGACCTTTTCCAGCAGGGCGTCGTAGGTCATGGCGACTTCGGGCCGGTCGGGGTGGCGCTGGTCGAGCATGGCCGGTGGTGTGCCTTTCGTATGGACAGGGCCCGGCGTCCACCGCCCGCGCCGGGCGCGGCGAGACGGTGGACGACAGGCCGGGTGTGGACCGGGTGGTGTTCGGTGCGGCCCTGGTCAGACCGGCTGTGGGCGGCCGAAAAGAAGGTCGTAGCCCACGGGGAGCTGGAGCAGCAGCCGCCGGGTGAGGTCATCGCCGGCGGACTCGGCCACGACGCTGAGGACCGCCCCGATGTCCCAGGTGGCCGTCTGCTCCGTGGCTCCTTCGATCCAGGCCGCGGTGGCGCGGACGAACCGTTCGGGACTCAGTGGTTCGGCCGCGGGCAGAGGGTTGAGCAGAATCAGGGCGAAGGTTTCCGGCAGCCGGGCGGCGAGCGTGGACCGCTCCTCGCCGAACAGGTGCGCGCCGAGAAGGGCGAGCACGACGCGGGCGGCACGTTCGGCTTCATGCCGGGTGTCGTACTGGCCGCGTTCCCGGATGCGCTCCAGGAAGTCCTCCGCACGAATGGCCACGATGGTCACCCCCTTCGGGCGGGCGGGTACGCCGATGGGCGTGCCCGCCCGCTGCCGTTGCTGCGGGCCGAAGCGGACCGTCGGATCAGTCGGATCAGCCGCTGATCTGCCTGCGCTCCGAGGATCCGCCGATGGTGATCTTGCGAGGCTTCGCGCGCTCCGCGATCGGGATGCGCAGGGTCAGCACCCCTGCCTCGTAGTCGGCCTCGATGCGCTCGGCGTCGAGGGTGTCGGCGAGCATCAACTGGCGGGAGAAGACTCCCAGCGGGCGCTCGGACAGCTCCATCTGGACGTTGTCGTCCTTGGCCGTCGGGCGGCGCTCGGCCTTGACCGTCAGCATGTTCCGCTCGACGTCGATGTCGATGGCGTCGGTGCTCACTCCGGGGATGTCCAGGGCGATCACGTACACATCGCCATCGCGGTAGGCGTCCATCGGCATCGTGGACGGCCGCGACCAGGTGCCGGTTGCGCCGAGGACCTGCTGGGCGAGCCGGTCGAGCTCGCGGAACGGATCGGTGCGCATCAACATCGGGAAACACCTCCAGGAAGACGGGCAGTGAGTGCTGCCAATGCGCTGAACCTGCTTCCTGTGTACCATGTCATCGCATGGATGACAAACCAAAAGTCGTCGAAGCGGTGACGAGGCGGGCTTCTGTGACATCGGCCGACGAGCAGTCCCGGCACCTGGCCCCGGCGTCCGTTCTCGCCGCCGAGGCGGCCCTGCGCGCCATCGACGACGCGGTGCGTGCCGCCGGTACCGCCGCGGCCGACGGGCCCTCCGGCGCCGTCGTGCCCGGCCCTGATCAGGCGCTGTCCCTGCTGCTTCTGCTCCGCCAGGTACGGCACGAGCTCGCCCGGTGGGAGCCGGGACTGATCGAGGCGGCCCGCGCGGCCGGCGCGAGCTGGGCCGATCTGGCCGAGCCGCTGGGCGTGGCCAGCCGCCAGGCCGCCGAACGCCGCTACCTCAGACTCCGCCCCGGGGCGGCCGACAGCACCGGCGAACAGCGGGTGCAGGCCACCCGCGACCGCCGCGCCGCCGACCGCGCCGTCGTCGTCTGGGCCCGGTACAACGCCGGCGAACTGCGTCAGCTCGCGGGCCAGGTCACCGCCCTGCCCGATCTCCAGGACACCGCCCGGGCCCCCTTGCGCCGACTCGCCCACGCCTTGGCGGACAACGACGCCGCCGCACTGCTCGCCCCCCTCGCCGAAACCGAGCCGCACCTGCGCGGCGACCACCCCGAACTCGCCGCCCGGATCAACGACCTCACCCACCACACCGACCGCCTCCGCCACGACAGCGACGCCACGCGCCGCACCCGCTGAAAACCGGCCACACCGTCTCGGGCGATCCGGGCCGGGGCCCGGGCCGGCGGCCACCCGGTGGTGTGTGCGTCCTCGCCGGCCTGGTCGTGGCAGGCTGGCGGCATGTGCGGTCGTTACGTGTCCACCCGCCGGCCCGAGGATCTGACGTCGCTGTTCCGCGCCGGGCCGCCGCCGGCCGAGCAGGTGCTGCCGCCGAGCTGGAACGTCGCGCCGACGCAGGACGTGTGGGCCGTGATGGAGCGCGCGGACCGGACGAGCGGCGAGGTGCGGCGCGATCTGCGGGCGGCCCGCTGGGGGCTGGTGCCCTCCTGGGCGAAGGACCTGTCGGTCGGTTCGCGGATGATCAACGCCCGGGCCGAGACCGTCGACCAGAGGCCGGCCTACCGGCGCGCGTTCGCCCGGCGGCGGTGCCTGCTGCCGGCCGACGGCTTCTACGAGTGGGCGGCGATGCCGGCCCGGGAAGGCCGCAGGGCCTACAAGCAGCCCTACTTCATCCATCCCGACGACCAGGGCGTGATGGCGTTCGCGGGGCTGTACGAGTTCTGGCGCGACCCCACCGCGGGGGACGACGGCGAACCGGGCGCCTCGTGGACCACGTGCACGATCATCACCACCGAGGCCACCGACGCCGCCGGCCGCGTCCACCCGCGCATGCCCCTGACCATCGCACCCCGCGACATCGACGCCTGGCTCGACCCCTCCCTCCAGGAACCCGAAGAAATCCGTGCCCTGCTGGCCGACCCGGCAGCCCGCCCCCTGGGCGCACGCCCGGTCTCCATCGCCGTCAACAAACCCGGCACCGACAGCCCCGACCTGCTCACCGAGATCGACCTCGACGAGCCCGGCCCACCCCACTTCACCAACTGATGACCCCGTACCGGACCTGCTGGGACGTCGGTCCGCTCAAGACGGAGCCGGGCAAGCGGTACCTGATCGAGGTGTGGAACGACCAGCGCCGCACCGCGCCGTACTCCTTCCACCTCGTCCCCCGCTGACCCTCCGCCCGGGAATCTACGTCGCCCGGAGCGCTTGCAGTTCGGAGGAGACCGCCGCCAGGAAGAGAACATCGTCGTCGTAGGAGTCCGAGACGTCCCGGGCCACGAGTACCGGGCAGGGCGGTGCCTTCGACGACTCCCCGCGCAGACATGGATCGCCGTACAGGCTCAGCGCGCGATCGATCAGCCGGGCGGCGGTGTGCGGCTCGCCCGGCGACGCCTCGGCCGGCAATTGCGCGGAGGCGAGCCGCAGGTAGGGGCTCAATCGGGTCAGTCCGTCGCGGCATTCGACGTAGCGGCGGTAGACGGCGGGAGCGTGGTTGAGTGTCGGGGGGAACCGGCGGGGCCCTTCGGGGCGGCAGTCGAGAACGAGTTCGGGATAGGCGGCCACCAGGCGTGTCCACAACTCGCCCAGATCTTCGAACCTGGCCCGGTGGTCCCGGTTCTCCGACGCGACCTGTGCCAGGCTGACCAGGCACGGCAGACTCGTCCCGATTGCCACGGCGGCCGTTCCGGAGAGCGCCAGTACGAAGTCGTGGTTGTAGGTGAAGGACTGCCCCGCCCGCAGCGCGGGAACGTCGACCCACAAGAATCGGAAGGCGCTGCTGGCCGCGAGAACCGCCAGACCGCCGGACAGGGGGGTCAGCGACACCCTGCGCAGCAGCGGGCGCCCTCTTCTCGCGATCCTCCAGGCCAGCAGGGTGCAGGTGGAGTAGCCGGCGAGCAGGTAGACGTTGCCGATGTTGTAGAACGCGACGACGCGCGGATCACCCAGGTGTCCCGAATTGAGCGTGTTGTTGCGCAGGTGAGGCGGCATCAGCGCCGTCGCGGTGAACATTCCCGCCAGACAGACGGCGCACAGCCATGCCTCCCAGGCGCGCAGCGCCGACCAGGAGTCCAGTGGACGCTCGCGCAGGAAGGCGGTCATCAGGCACAGACTCACCAGGATGCTCAGGTTGTACGCCAGTTTGGCGCACCCTATGAAGGCGTGTGCATCGACGGCGCCGGAAACCGGCGGGAGGTTCAGGAAGTTTCCGATTCCCATCAGGGAGAGTGCGGCGAACAAATGCAGGCGCATCGAATCCCGAAAGCCTCGGCGGACCAGTGCGGGAACAGTCCATGAGGCACCGAGCAGGGTGGCGGCAATGGCGAACCACGTGACCGCGGTGATATCATCCCCCATCGAAAACAATGCTGTTGTAGACCGAGGAACGCCAGGGCTGCTCGAGGCCGTCGCGTTGGGCCCGGCGCCCCACGGTCAGCGCGACGCGCATGATCGTGGAGGCGACCACCTCGGCGTCACGCTCCTCGGCGGGGGAGTAGCAGGTCCGCAGGGACAGCGCTGCCGGGCGTTCGCCGGCGAGGTCGTACGAGATCAGGTGGCCGATCTCGTGCAGGATGATGTGGGCCTGGTGGGCCTTGGTCGTGTTCGCCTGATAGATGATGACGTCCTCGTTGTCACGCGAGATCAGCATCCCGAAGGGTCCGTCGGCGGGCAGCTCCCACGGAAGCAGCCGGACCGGGCTGCCGCGCAGTTCCCCGAGCTGTTCGCAGAGTGTCGTCACACTGAAAGGGAAAGGCGGTTCGAGTCGCCGTAATAAATGACGACTGTGGGCACGCAGCCGGGCATCACGCAGACGAGAACCGCGCACCCTTGTGGTGGTGCGTTTCAGTGCATTCCGAAAGCGCCCGCCGGACACGTCGGACGGCAACGCCGCACCCTTCCCCTCGCTCCCGTGGCTCCGGGTGCCGACCGCACAGCTTCCTCCCTGATATGACGCAGCATCCACCTTCAGCCCCCTCTCTGAGATGACAGAACAGGAATCATCTCACAGCGGACCTGACCCCCAATAAGCCGATCAGCGTTTCCCGGTCGCGGCGGACACACACCCTCACCGCCCGGCGCCGGGCTGTCGGCAACAGCCTTCAGGCGCTCACCGGCTGCCCGCCGCCGCGCGGGCCCGCCGGATGTCCTCGCGCAGGAGGGCCGGCTGCTGCCGGTAGTCGTTCTCCACGAGGAGTGAGGACGCCCGCGTGCGGCGGAGCAGGGCCGGCAGATCGTCCAGAACGGTGCCCCGCCGCAGGGCCGTTGCCTCCTGCGGTTCCTTGATGTGCAGGCACGGAAGGAGCAGCCCCGCGGCTTGGACGAGGTCGGCGAAATCCTCGGGCGATTCCCCGGCGTCCAGCAGGTTCCCGGTGTCCAGCACCAGCCGCAGCGCCGGATTGCCGACATCCCCCGCGACGGTCAGGGCGTCGCGCCCCGACAGGGGCGACTCGTAGGCCACCACCATGCCCATGCGGGAGACCCAGTCTCCCAGCATGCGCAGGACCTCGGCCGTACCGCTCCGGACGGCATCGTCCTTCGGAAGGCTTCGCCGGAATCCCGGAACGTGCAGAACCTCCGCGCCCAGTCGGTGGGCGCAGTCCAGGGCGCGCCAGAGGACGTCCAGGGCTGCCGGATTGGCCCGGCCGGAATCGAGAGCCAGCCCGATGTCGTTGACGTGGTTCACCGCCAGCACCGGGACGGGCAGGTCCTGGGTGATGGCCCAGGCCGCGGCGAGTTCGGCGGGATGGTCGAGCATGCGGCCGCGGTGGGCGCCGCCGAAGTCCAGGTGCAGTACATCGGCTCCCGCCGCGAGCGCGGCCCGGGCGGCGGCCGTACGACAGGTGCTGATGCGCCACTGCGGGGCGGCGACGGATATCGCTTCCATCACCCGTCTCCGAACCGGATCGCGGCCTTCAGCACCCGGCGGCCGTCCACGTGGCGTCCCGCCGAGGTCAGCACCGTGTTGATGAGGTCGGCCGCCGCCGGTGGGTCGAGCCGATGCGTCAGCAGCCCTTCGCCCACCCGCTCGTCCTCGATCAGCAGCCCGACCGCGTCGAGCAGGTGCCGACCGGACACGCCGCGGTGGCCGTACAGCAGCAGCGGCCCCTGTCGACGAGGAAGGGTTCGTACGTCCGGTGGCCAGGGCAGCCCTCCGCAGTTGGCCGCGCGGACGGCCGCCACGTCGACATCACCGCAGCCCAGGGGGATCTCCCCCGAGGCGAGCCCGGCGTGCACATCGACCAGCAGCGGACCCGCCACGTGGCGGTCCACCGTGGCCAATGCCTGGCTGGTTCCCGTGCGCGGTGTGGCGATCACGGCGGCGACCGGTGCCGGCAGTTCCGCCAGCCGATCGCCCAGTCCGGGATCGTCCGGGCCGATCGCTCCGGCTCCGTGTCCGATGACCAGGCGGTGCAGTCCGGGGAGGTGGCGCGCCCAGACCTCGGCGGCCAGTCGTCCGACGGTCCCGTCGCCCCAGACGACCAGTGAGGCCGGCTCGGCGACGCCGAGCCCGATCCGCATGCCGTACAGCACCGAAGCGAGCGGTTCTGCCAAGGCCGCCACCGAGGGCCGCCGGGCGGCGGCTTCCGGCACCGGGAGCACCAGGCCGGCGCGTACCGCCGTGGCGGGGATGCGGGTGCGCTCGGCCCAGAGACCGGGCAGATTGTGGCCGAGCAGGAAGGACGGATCGTCCGGGTGCGTGGGGTTCACCATGACCAGCGAACCCTCCGCCAGATCGCTGTCGCCGGGGTCGACCACCCGTGCCAGTCCTTCGTGCCCCGGCACGGGGCTGGCGTCGTCCCGAAGGCCCCGCAGGATCTGCCAGTCCGTGCCGCAGATACCGGCGGTCAGCGGCGCCAGCAGGACATCGCCCGGCCCGAGCCGGGGCGTCGGCACCCGCACGACGTCCACCAGGGTGCGGCCCCGGGCGTCGGCGGGACGCCGCACCAGGGCACGGTGCGAGGCCGGGCTCACGAGGCTATCCCCAGGTCCCACCGGCCGATCAGCTCGGCCCCGCGCAGCCCGTCGACCTCGTCGGGACCGCAGCAGACCAGCCGATCGTCGAGCCACCGCTGCGAGCGGCCCCGATCGGCGTAGGAGGTGGCCGCGGCGAGTTGGCGGCGGAGCTCGTTCGTGTAGTGGTCGCCGAGACCGGTGACGACACCACCACCGAGCCCCAAGAGGTCGAGATGGGGATCGACGCACCACAGGGTACGGATCAGGTGGGCGATCGGCTCGACGCAGCAGTACAGGAGCCGCTGCGCCCTCGGGTCGCGGGCGTCGAGTGCCCCGGGGAGCCAGCGGATCAGAGCCGAGGTCCCCTCCGGGTCCTCCTCCCCGCCGGTGATTCCGGCGGTGATCCCGAGCCGCTCGGCGGCACGCGCGATCCCGGGCCCGGAGGCGACCGAGGCCAGGTGATCCCGCTCCCCGCATTCGCAGGTCAGACCGGCCAGCTCCGCGGTCCGTGTCATCAGCGGAAGGTGACCGACCTCCCCCTGCAGACCCCATTCGTCGACCGGGATCTGCCTGCGCGTCAGGTCGGCGGTGCGCATGGCGATCCCACTGCTCACGGTCAGATATCCGACCCGGCGGACGCCGTCGCGGGCGTGTGCGGAGACGAAGTCGGCCAGCGCGGCGGTGACATCGTTGACCAGGATCCACGTCACGTCGGGCCGTCTGTGCCGCAGCGCGGCGGCCAGGTCGTACGGCTCGGCGCTCGCGCCCCACAGCGGGGCGGACCCGTAGACCGTGCCGGTGAGGTGGTCGATGGCCGCTCCGAAGGAGATCGCCGCGCACGCGGCGGGCGGGGCGGCGCCGCAGAGCAGTTCCACCATGTCGCGGCGGAGTTCGTCGACGGAGCGGCCCGGCAGGTTGAGCAGGCTCGGGGACGGCAGGCGGACGGCCGGCCCGGTGCCCTCGCTGGTCCGCAGCCGGACCCAGGTCCCGCCGACATCGGCGGAAAGTGTCGCCGCGGGGCGTGCCGCCGACGCGGGTGATGCGGCCGTCATAGTGCGCCTCCTTGCGGCGTCGACACGGCTTGTGTTCATCACTTTCGTGCCCGATCCGGGTCGGCGGCGGTGGTCCTTATCAGGACCTTTCCGGGAAAGTCCGCCGTTCCCGCGGCGATGCTCATGGCGAGTTCCGGGAATTCGCCGAGGCCGATCTGCGTCGACGTCAGCTTTTCGAGGGGGAAATCATGCGGATGCTCCGCGTGCAGCCTGAAGGCTTCCTCGTAGTCCTCCTTGAGGCATCCGTAGGCTCCTGACACTGCCAGGCGCTTCCCCAGGTACTCCGCGGGTGCGATCCGCTCGCGCCTGCGCAGGGTGTCGACGTCGACGTCACCGCCGGGGAACCGATCGCCCTTGCGTGTGCCGCCGTAGACGAAGAGCACGGCTCCGTCGGCAGCCATGGCGGCAGCGGTTCGCAGGAGGTCCGGCGTGACGATGGTCGACGCGACGATGACGATGTCGAAGCCGTTGCGGTGGGACTCCGCCTCGGCGAGCGGGAATATCTCCTCCTCCGCCAGGATCCGCCGTTCCCGCGCGAAGTCACGCCGCATCGCGCCGCGGTTGAACACCGACACCGACGCCTCCAGGTGCCGGGCGTACATGGCGAACAGGAGGCCCGAGCAGCCGGCGCCGATGATTCCCACCCTCTTCCCCTGAAGGGAGGGGAGATTCGCGAGCCCGACCAGCTTCCGGACTGCATGTACTATGCATGCGAACGGCTCGGGCATCCAGACGTTCTTCGTGATCTCCGGCTCCGGCACCCGGACGACCGCCTGGTCCAGTTGCTCCCTTGCTCCGTGAACGAAGACGTAGTCGGCAAAACCGGTGGTGCGCGTCGGCGTGATGTTCGGATTGAGGGTGACCGTCTCACCCGTCCGGAATCCCGTCCGGGCTCCGGAGAACACGACGGAACCGATGAACTCGTGGCCGAACAGCGGTCCGCGGTCCTCCATGATGTCGCGGGAGCCGGCGATCTCCTTGATGTCGGCCCGGCAGATCCCCATGTAGTCCGGTTCGATGACGACGGTGTCCTCGCCGAGCGCGTCCCCGGGGAAGGGGTGCGCGCCAAGACGTACGGTGCCGCCGACCAAGGTGGTCGCTTCGTACGTGGACGGGAACTCTGGCATGTCAACTCCTGATCAGGGCCACGGGCGAAGTGGTGCAGGGTTCACGTACCGGTGCCGCCGCCTCGGCTACCGCTCCATGGAGGGCACTTCACTGCCCACGGCGGGGGCCGCGGTCTCGTCGCCGGCGATGCCGGGGGCGGTGCTGCGACGGTCCATGCGCGAAGACAGAGCGATGAAGGCGAGGCTCAGCGCGGCCGCCGCGGAACCCGTCAGGGTCACCGCGCGCACGCCGAACCCGCGGTCCATCACCGCACCGCCCAGCCAGGCGCCCAGACCGTTGCCCAGGTTGAAAGCGGACACATTGACCGACAGCGCCAGGGTCGGTGCGGCCAGCGCCACCGCCTGGATGCGGGCCTGCAGCGAGGGGATGATGGAGAACCCGACGGCTCCGAAGGCGAAGAGCGTGATGACGGACAGCGCGGGCACGGTGCTGGTCACCCAGAACACGGCGAGCACCACGACCAGGGCCGACAGCACGATGGTGATGCCGCGCACGACGTGCCCGTCGGCGAGCCGGCCGCCGACGAAGTTGCCGATGACCGCGCCGACGCCGTAGACCACGAGAAGCACGGAGACCGCACCCGTGCTGAACCGGCTCACGTCCGTCAGCAGCGGCACGACATAGGTGGACGCGGTGAAGACCGCACCTTGCGCCAGCACCGTGGCCACGACCGTGAGCTGCAGGTTTCGCTGAGACAGCACTCCGAGCTCACCGCGGACCGCACCGGCGGCCGCTCCCTCGGGGCGCGGCAGCGCCGAGGGCACGAACACCGCGATCAAGCCGATGGTGACCACCCCGATCGCGACGATGGCCCCGAAGGTCGAACGCCACCCCAGGTGCTGGCCGAGGAGGGTGCCCAGCGGACCGCCCAGCGCGTTGGCCAGGTTGAAGCCCAAGGAGATCTTCGCCATCGCGGAGCCCTGCCGATCGGCGGCCGACAGTTGTGCGGCCAGGCTGAAGGCGACCGCGACGAACGTGCCGTGGCTCAGCGAGGTGAACACCCGTGCGGCCATCAAGGTGCCGTAGTCCGGGGCGAACACCGCCGCGAGGTTGCCGAGCACGAACACACCCATCAGCACCAGCACCAGCCGCTTGCGCGGCCAGCGCCCGGTGAGCAGCGTGACGAACGGGCCGACGACGGTGACCCCGAGGGCGTACCCGGTCACCAGCAGACCCGCCGTGGGGACCGACACGGCCAGATCGCCGGCCACTTGCGGCAGCAACCCGGAGATCACGATCTCTGCGGTGCCCACGCAGAACACGCCGAGCATGAGTGCGAACAGGACTAGCGGCATGGGAATTTTCCTTGGACTTGAACTCGGTGATGTCGGTCGGTGGGACGGCGCGTGGCATCGGCGCCGTCCCACCCGCTGTTGCGTCTCAGCGCACGGCCACGGCGCCTCCTGCGGAGCCTTCGGCCGCACGCGATTGGGCTGCATGCGATTGGGCCGCACGCGATTGGGATATCGGAACGGAGTCGCCCACGGACGACCAGGTCGCGTCCTCGTGCACGACGAGCGCCTGCCCGGCATAGGGCCCGCCTCGGGTCGTGGCGAGTTCGAGCGCCAGCGGCCCGAAGTCCGACGGGGCCATGTAGCCGGCGTAGTCGAAGCCGGAGCGGCGCCGGGCCCGTATCCCGGGGGTGTCGACCATCCCGGCCGGGAGCGCCTGGACGAAGGAGACCTCGGCGGGGTCGGTCTCCTGCGCGACCGACCGGATCAGCGAGTCGGCCGCCGCCTTGGTGGCCGCGTAGCCCGCCCGGTGCGGTCCGGCGTTGTAGACGACCTCCGAGGAGATGTTCAGGAACATGCCGGGCGCGGCCGCGCGCAGGGCGGGCAGGGTCGCCTTCAGCGTCCAGGCCAGCGCATGCACGTTGATCGTGAACTGGTCCTGCCAGTCGGTCTCGCTCACCTCGACGAACGGTTCGCGCCTGGACGTGTAGTAGACGGCGGAGAAGCACACCAGGTCGACGCGCTGCGGAACACGGTCGGTCAGGGCGGACCTGGCCTGCTGCGGGTCGCGGAAGTCGAGCCCGTGCCAGGTCAGCAGGTCACTGCCCGGTCCGGTGGGGCGGCTGCGGCTGAAGACGTGCGTCCGGATGCCGTGCGACGCCCAGGCGTCGGCGATTCCCCGCCCGATGCCGGTCGACCCGCCGACGACGACGGCGACGGCTCCGCGGTTGTCGTCACTCACGCGTCCACCTGCAGGGGCCCGAACCGGTCGGCGTGTGCCGGGAACAGGTCCTGGACCTGCCGGCGCAGCAGGCGGACGGCCTCCCGCAACTCGGTTTCCGTGACGTCGTTGACGAAGTGGTGCCGCCCGATACCGAGCGGCAGCGGCAGCCGCTGCTGGCCGTCGCGGTGGCGCACCGTGTCCTGGAGGGCGTCCTTCAGCAGTGACGGGACCGCCAGCGCGTCGTTCCAGAGCGGAAGACCGAGTGTGGACGCGACGGTGTAGACCCGCTCGGCCTGCTTCTCGCTCATGTCGCCGCGCAGGGTCGCCAGCGCCGTGGTCACGGCCATGTCGATCATCACGGCCTCGCCGTGCAGCAGCTCGGGCAGTGTGTGCATCTCGATGGTCGGGCTGAACGTGTGGCCGTAGTCCACGGAGCGCTCCAGCACCGACTCCCACAGGTTGGGGTGCAGTTCCTCCAGCATGAGGTGGATGGCCTCGCTGATGATCGCGTCCCCCGCGCCGGCCAGTTCGCCGGTGCTCCCCTGGAACCGGTCGGCGCGGACGGCGGTGCCGTGGCTCTCCAGCAGGGCGAACAGGTCCTCGGAACGGATCAGGGCCATCTTGAGGATTTCGGCCAGGCCGTTGCTGATGTGGCGCAGATCCAGTGTGCGCAGGAACGAGCGGTCCAGGAACGTCACGGTCGCCGGGGCGTACGTGCCCAGGCGGTTCTTGCCGGCGCCGTAGTTGACCCCCGTCTTGATGCCGACCCCGGCGTCGACCAGTCCGACCAGTGTGGTCGGGATGCGGACGTACGGGGTTCCGCGCCGGTAGAGGCTGGCGGCGAAGCCGACGATGTCGGTCAGCACCCCGCCGCCGATGGCCAGCACCGGCTCGCGGCGCCGGTCGAGCGTGAACTCGTTCATCGCGTCGACGACGCGCGAGACCGAGTCCCACTCCTTGACCAGCTCGTCGGCCCGCAACGGAACGATCGTGACAGCCACGCCGTGGTGGTCGAAGTAGTGGCGTATCCGGTCGCCGTGGTGGCTGTCGACGTTGCTGTCAATGATGATCAGCCGCCGGTCGCCGGACCGCAGAGGGGTGTCCTCGGACGAGTCCAGCAAGTGCCGGTTGTCCGGCGAGAAGAGGTTGTCGGACTGGATGACTTGATAACGCACCTGACGAAGAGCCTCAACAGTCCACGCGGGTCCGTCGCCGAGCTTCCGGCGCAGGCCCTGTGAGAAACCGACCCCGCTGCGCATGATCCCCTCCATGCTCAAAGGCGTGCTCAGTAGAACCTCTACCGCCTGAGTGGCGTGAGTGCCAATATACAGGCACGCATGCCCGTGTTGATTGCAGCCGTGTTAATATGAAATCGGACACCACCGGTGCGAGCGTGCTCGCGGGAACGGCCCGCCGGAACCGGGGGAACGCCGAGGAACGCCGACTCGAGTCGTCAGTGAAGTGCTGGGGAGGGGTGACATGGCCAGCCTGGCGGAACGCCTCAACGCCTGGTTCGCCGACGCGGCGACCGCCGACGCCGTCGGGCGCCTTCGGGAGCCCTCGACGGTCGAGGTCGCCCAGGCGATCTCGGCGGATCCCAGCCACGATGTGACGATCTCCCGGAGCTACCTGGCGGCTCTGCGCAACGGCTCACAGACCAACCCGACACTGAACGTGCTGGCGGCGATCGTCGGCTACTTCCGGTCCAGGCCGATGACACTGCCGATCTCGGTCGCCGCACTGATCAACGAGGCTCCCCCGGAACCGCCGGAGCCGGCGGACGACACCGCGGCCTGGACTTCGGCGCTCGCGGATCGCCAGGTGCGCTCCATCTCGATGCGGGCGGGCCGGCTCACCCCCGAGTTGCGCGAGCAACTGCTTTCGATCATGGATGTCCTGGACGCCGGCGCCCAGCAGCCCCCGTCCGAAGAACAAGGCGGCAGTGCGACCTGACGATCCGTCGGCGCCCGCGCGGTGCGGCCGGTGGCGGCGGATCTCCGGTGAAGCTAAGGTGAGCCGCGCGTGTCCACGGGCGCACCGGGCCCACATCACCGTAGGGGCTTGACCGCATGAACGACTCACGCGAGGTCTCCGGAGCCGTACTGCCCGGATATCCCGAGCCCTTGTGGGTCCAGGCGGTTCAGGTGATCCGGGGCGAGATCGACAGCGGGGTGCTCGCGCCCGGCAGCCGGCTGCCGCCCGAGCGCGAACTGTGCCAGCGGCTCGGGATCAGCCGGGTGACCCTGCGCAAGGCCCTGGGCAGTCTGGTCGAGGCCGGCGTGCTCAGCCCGTCGCACGGGCGCGGATGGTACGTCACCCGAACCGCGCGCAAGAAGGAGTGGCCCAGCACCCTGGAGTCCTTCAGCGAGACGGCGAGCCGCATGGGCCTGACCCCGCACTCGCTGGTACTGCGGGCCGACACCAGTCCGGCCACCATCGACGAGGCGGAACAACTGGCCATCGCCCCGGGCACCCCGCTGTTCCGCCTGGAGCGGGTACGGCTGCTGGACCGCGTACCCATAGGGCTGGACCTGACCCTGCTCCGCCAGGCGCTCGTCCCCGGGATCGAGACGATGGACTTCCGCGAACGGTCGCTGTACGCCACCCTGTCGGCCGCCGGCGTGGAACCGGTGCGCGCCGACAGCACGATCGAGGCGACCAAGGCGGACGAGCGGGCCGCGGAGCACCTGGACCTGGCGCCCGGCGACCCTGTCCTCGTCATGCGCCAAGTCGCCCTGAACGCACAGCAGGAGCCCTTGTTCATCTCCACGATCCAGTACGCCGGCGACCGGTACCGGCTGCGTACGTCGTTCGTCCGGCCGTGAGCGCCGTAACCGCCGTGACCGCCGGGAGCGCCGGGAGCGCCGTTCAGAGGAGTACGACCCCTTTCACGAAGCCGGGTCCCGCCTCCTCCATCGCGCCGAACGCCTCGTCGACCTGGTCGAGTCCGAAGCGGTGGGTGATCAGCGGCGCGTAGCTGAAGCGGCGTTCGGCGATCAGCCCGAGGGCGTCGCGCATGGCGGCGACCAGGCGGGTGCGGTCCGGGCAGAAGCCGTTGACGACGGTGACGGCCTTGTACCACAGGTCCATGTCCATCATCGCGTCGCCGGTGTGGTGGTAGCCGACCACACAGAGGGTGCCGAAGGGGCGGACCATGGAACCGGCCGTCCTCAGCCCGGGGGTCACCCCGGTCGCCTCCAGCACGATCGAGGGCCGGGCCTCGGTGGCGCGGCCGCTGTCGGAGCGGAACTCCACCGGGACGTCGTCGGGGGCGAAAGCCAGGTCGCACCCCAGTGCGAGGGCCCGCTCGCGCCGTGCCGGGTCGGGGTCGACACCGATGAGCAGGCCCGGCGCGTGCCGCCGGGCCAGTTGGACCAGGCCGAGCCCCATGAAGCCCAGGCCGACCACGGCCACCTTGTCGCCGGGGCGGATGCCGGTGCGCGACAGCGCCTCCTCCAGGTCGGCGACCGGCTCGCCGATGGCGAGGGCCGGCTCGACGCCGGGCGGCACCGGCAGCACCGCGTTGGCGTCCATCAACGCCATTGTCGCGAAGCCGTCGCCGCCGAGCCCGGTCACCAGGTCACCGGGCCGCCACTGCCCGGCGTGACGTCCGGTCGCGGCCACCCGTCCGACCATCTCGTGCCCGAGCCGGACCGGTTCCGCGGCCGGGTCGTGCGTGCGCCACGGGCCGATGTCGGAGGTGCACACCCCGCAGGCGAGCACCTCCACCAGCACCTGGTGATCGGCCGGAACCGGGTCCTGCGCGGTGACGACCTCGGACCGGCGCGGGCCGACGACGCGGCTGAACCTCATGGCTGCCTCCTGTCTGCATGGTGTGGGTCAGTGTAGCCATCTGGTTCTAAGTGGTAAGCCCCTTGGTCAGTACTTTCTGGCTGAATCCTTCCGTCCGTTCTGCCCCAATTGACGGTTAACTCCGCCAATCGTAGGCCATGTTTCCGCCGTATTAGCTTGTGCTCCACCTCTGGACAGGATCGCCGTTCGGATTAAGATGTCGCCAAGTGGTATGCATTTGGCACACCCTGTGTCCTGGAGGGGAGGCAGTTCATGGAGCACTCCGCACGGCACGCCGATCCGCAGTTCTCGGCGGTGGTCATCGGGGCCGGCTCGCAGGGCAGGGTGCACGCACTCGGCTACGCGGCCACCGCCGGGGTGCGGCTGGCCGGCGTGGCGGACGTGGCGGCGGACCGGGCCCGCGCCCTGGCCACCGAACTGGGTATTCCAGCGGTCCACCGCGATGTCCGCGAACTGCTCGCGGCCACCCGGCCGGACCTGGTCAGCGTCTGCACGCCCCCGGACTCGCACGCCGAGGCGGTCGCGGCGGCGGTCGGGGCCGGCGCCCGCGCGGTGCACTGCGAGAAGCCGATCGCGCTGAACTACGGCGAGGCCGGGCAGATGGTCGCGGGCGCCGCGGCAGCCGGGGTGGTGCTGACCTTCAACCTCCAGCGCCGCTTCGATCCGGTGCAACGGCAGGCCCGGGAGTGGATCGCGCAGGGCGAGATCGGCGAGGTCGTCACGATCGAGGGCTACTGCCCCAACCTCTTCGACTGGGGGACCCACATCGTCGACCTGATCCTCTTCCACCGGGGGGACGCCGCCCCGGCATGGGTGATGGGCCAGATCGACGTCTCCGTCAACCGCTACGTCTACGGCGTCTTCACCGAGACCGCCTCGCTCACCCGGATCGGCTGGCCTGACGGCGTGCAGGCCACCGTCCTGACCGGCCGCGAACCGCACACCCCCGTGCTCAACCCGGAGAACGGCCTCGGGCTGATCGTCCAGGGCACTCGCGGCCGGGCCGTCGTCCGCGGCGCCGGAGCCGTACTGCGGCGCTTCGGCAAGGACGACCTGGAGTACCGCTCACCCTTCGACACCGATCCCGCGCACTGGGACCGCGGCGTGGACCCGGCGATCACCGCCGGCACCGCCGAGGCCCTTCGCGACCTGACCGCGTCGCTGCGCACCGGCCGCCGTCCCGCCCTGCACGCCGACCAAGGGCTGCGGGGCGCGGAGCTGATCTTCGCCACCTACGAGAGCAGCCGGTCCCGGCGGCGGGTGCCGCTGCCCCTGGACCGGATGGACAACGCCCTGACCAGCGGGCGCGCAGCGGGCTTCTGGAGCCCGTCCGGTGAATTGCGCTCCACCTACTGAATCGAGCCACCGCATGCAGACAATCCAGCCCCGCCGGGCCCGGGAGGCCCGGCGCGCCGGGCCCACCGCACTCGCCCTGATCAGCGGCGACGATGTGTACGAGGACCTGTTCACCGCGGCGGGCGCATTGCAGGACGCGCTGACCGACGAAGGCTTCGCGACCCGGACCGGGCTCGGCACCGCCCCGCTGGACGGCGCGGACGAGGCGGACGTGGTGGTTCTGTACACCGCCCTGGGCCGGTTCACCACCGGGCAGCGCCAGGCCCTCGCGCAGGCCGTGCGGGGCGGCTGCGGCCTGGTCGCACTGCATTCCACGACGGTGCCGGCCTCCCCGCCGGAGCAGTGGGACGAAGGTGACCGGCTGCTGGCCGGGCTGCTCGGCGGCCACTACCTCTCGCACGGTCCGCGGCCGCACGAGAGCCGGTTCGAGGTGCGGCTCGACCCGGACCACGAACTGACCTCGGGCATCGCGTCCTTCGAGGTGACCCACGAGCACTACCGGCTGCGCACCGCCGACGACGTGCGGGTGCTGGCCTGGCGCGAGACCGGCGACGGCGCCGAACCGCTCGTTCACGTCCGCCGGTACGGACTGGGCCGGGTCTGCTACCTCCAGTTCGGCCACGACATGCGGGTGTGGGGCGAGCCCGCGGTGCGCCGGCTGGTACGCCGCGCCGCTCGCTGGGCGTCCCGTCCGGACCGCGAAGGGAACTGACCGGTGCGCACCATCCTGCGGAAGGTCTTCTTCTACCTGCTCACCGCGTGGGCGGCCATCAGCCTCAACTTCCTCATCCCGCGGATCATGCCGGGCAATCCGGCGGACAACCTGATCAACCAGTTCCACGGCAAGCTCAGCCCGTCCGCCGTGCACGCCCTGCGGGTGCTGTTCGGCCAGTCGGACCAGAACCTCTGGCAGCAGTACCTCAGTTACTGGCACAGCGTGTTCACCGGAAACTTCGGCACCTCGTACGCGTACTACCCGTCGAAGGTCAGCACGGTGCTCGGGCAGTCCATGTACTGGACCCTGATCCTGGTCACCATCTGCACGGTGCTCGGCTTCGTCATCGGCACCGCGCTGGGCATGCTGGCCGGCTGGAAGCGCGGGAGCTGGCTGGACTCGCTGGTCCCGGTCACGACGTTCCTGTCGTCCATCCCGTACTTCTGGTTCGCGATCATCATGGTCTACCTGTTCGCGATCACCTTCAAGTGGTTCCCGCTGTCCGGCGGTTACGCGCTGGACCAGCACATCGGGCTGAACGCCGGCTTCATCACCAGCGCGCTGAACTACGCGGTGCTGCCGGCCGCGACGATCACCGTGGCCTCCATCGGCGGCTGGCTGATCGGCATGCGGAACATGATGGTCACCACGCTCAGCGAGGACTACGTCCGGCTCGCCGAGGCCAAGGGCCTGTCCCGGCGCCGGGTGATGTACACCTACGCGGCCCGCAACGCGATGCTGCCCTCGCTGTCGGGCTTCGCGATGTCGCTGGGCTTCGTCATCGGCGGCTCCATCGTCACCGAGGTCGTCTTCAACTATCCCGGGATCGGCTCGGTGCTGTTCAAGGCCGCGCAGTCGGCCGACTACCCGCTGATGTCGGCGATCTTCCTGCTCATCACGGTGCTGGTCCTGCTGGCGAACCTGGTCGCCGACCTCGCGTACGTCTTCCTCGATCCCAGGACAAGGGAGAGCTGATCATGGCCCTGCAAGCCGCTGCCCTGGCCGAGGCCGACGCGCCCGCCGAGTCCTCCGCCGGACCCGCCCGCCTCTGGCTGCGCCTGTTGCGCTCGCCGCTGACCCTCAGCGGTGTGATCATCGTGCTGATCTTCGTGGTGCTGGCGATCATCGCGCCGTGGATATCACCGTACGACCCCTCGGCGGTCAGCGACACCACGCTCGCCGGGCCGTCCGCCGCTCACTGGCTGGGCACCACCCAGAACGGCCAGGACGTGCTGTCGCAGATGCTCTACGGCGCCCGGGCCTCGATGTTCGTCGGCATCGGCGCCGCGGTGCTGACCACCGTGCTGTCGGTGGTGGTCGGCGTCACCGCCGGCTACGTCGGCGGCATCGGCGACGAGGTGCTGTCGCTGCTCGCCAACGTGTTCCTGGTGCTGCCCAGCCTGCCGCTGACCATCATCCTGGCCGCCTACCTGCCGCACAGCGGCTCGCTCGGCATCATCCTGGTCATCACCGTCACCGGCTGGGCCTGGGGCGCGCGGGTGCTGCGCGCGCAGACCCTGTCGTTGCGCAAACGCGACTTCGTGGAGGCCGCCCGCGCCACCGGCGAGCCGACCTGGCGGATCATCGTCAAGGACATCCTGCCCAACCAGGTCGCGGTGATCGCCGCCTCCTTCCTGGGGACCGTGACCGCGGCCATCCTCACCCAGGCCAGCCTGGCCTTCCTCGGCCTCGCCGACGTCACGCAGTGGTCCTGGGGCACGATCCTGTACTGGGCGCAGACCGGCAGCGCCCTGCTGACCGGTGCGTGGTGGTGGTTCGTGCCGGCCGGACTGGCCATCGCGGTGCTGGGCACGGCGCTGTCCCTGGTCAACTTCGGCATCGACGAGTTCATCAACCCGCGGCTGCGGCAGGCCGGCATCGGCACCAAGAAGGCCCAGCGCGGCCAGGTGCGGGCCGGCCGTCCCCGCGGGAGGCGGCACCGCACCGCCCCGGTCCCGCGGCCGGCCCCGGCACCCTTCACCCAGGACAGCACCGACGTGGTGCTCCAGGTCCGGGACCTGCGGGTGGAGTACGTGAGCGAGGGCGGCCGGACCCGGGCGGTCAGCGACGTGTCCTTCGCCCTGCGCCGCGGCGAGGTCCTGGGCATCGCCGGTGAGTCCGGCTCCGGCAAGTCCACCCTCGCCTACGCCATCACCCGCCTGCACAAGCCGCCGGCCGAGATCGCCCGGGGCGAGATCCGCTACACCGCGCCGGACGGGCGCGGCGTGGACGTGCTGGCCATGGACGAAGCCGAACTGCGGGAGTTCCGCTGGGAGGAACTGTCGATCGTCTTCCAGTCGGCCATGCACGCGCTCAACCCCGTGCTGCGGATCGGCGCCCAGATCGAGGACGTGATCGTGGCCCACCGGCCGCGGATGGCCGCGCCCGAACGCGCCGCCCGCGTGCTCGAACTGCTCGACATCGTCGGCATCCCGGCGGACCGCGCGAGCTCCTACCCGCACGAACTGTCCGGCGGGATGCGCCAGCGCGCGATGATCGCCATCGGGCTCGCCCTGGACCCCGAGATCATCGTGATGGACGAGCCGACCACCGCCCTCGACGTGGTCATCCAGCGCCAGATCATCGAGAAGATCATGGAGCTGAAGGACCGGCTCGGCTTCTCGGTGGTCTTCATCACCCACGACCTGTCGCTGCTGATCGAACTGTCCGACACCATCGCGGTGATGTACGGCGGCAAGGTCGTCGAGATGGCGCCGGCCGAGGACTTCTACCGCCACCCGCAGCACCCCTACAGCCAGGGCCTGCTCGGCTCCTTCCCCACCCTGGGCGGCCCGAAGCGGGAGCTGACCGGCATCGTCGGCTCCCCGCCCGACCTGCGCCGGCTGCCCAGCGGCTGCGCCTTCCGCACCCGCTGCCCGCACGCCTTCGACGCCTGCGCCACGAAGGTGCCCGAACTGCTCCAGGTGGGCGAGCCCGGCGCGCGCGGCACGCTCGCGGCCTGCCTGCTGCACTCCGTGCCCGAGACCACCACGAACGAACTGGCGACAGGTGAGACCCGATGAGCGGTGAGACCACGGTGCCCACGCCGGCCGGCGGCGCCCGCCCGGAAGCCGCGGCCGGAACCGGCTCCGCGGACCCGCGGCCCGTGCTGGAGGCCGTCCATGTGACCAAGCACTTCCCGGTGCGCGGCGGCCTGCCCCGGCGCGGGACCCCCCGCCGGGTGGTGCACGCCGTGGAGGACGTGACCCTGAGCCTGTACGCGGGCCGGATCACCGCCCTGGTCGGCGAGTCCGGCTCCGGCAAGTCCACCCTGGCCCGGCTGCTCGCCCAGCTCTACCCGCTCACCGGCGGGGAGGTGCGGCTGCACGGACAGAGCGTCCACGCGCTGCGCGGGCGGGCCTTTCGCGAGCACGTCCGCAAGGTGCAGTTGATCCTCCAGGACCCCTTCGCCTCCTTCAACCCGGTGGCCACCATCGCCGGCACCCTCAACCGCGCCGTCGCGCTGCACCACCCCGGCAGCCGCGGCAAGGACCGTGACGCCGTCATCGACGACCTGCTCACACAGATCAACCTGGTGCCACCGCGCCAGTTCACCGCGAAGTACCCGCACGAACTGTCCGGCGGGCAGTTGCAGCGGTTGTCGATCGCCCGGGCGCTGGCCGCCGACCCGGACGTCTTCCTCGCCGACGAACCGGTCTCCAGCCTCGACGTCTCCATCCGGCTGGGCGTGCTGAACCTGCTGCGCCGCCTCACCGAGGAGCGCAACGCCGCGATGCTCTACGTCACCCACGACATCGCGTCCGCCCGCTACTTCGCCACCGACACCGCGGTGATGTACGCGGGACAGCTCGTGGAGAGCGGCCCGTCGGAGGCGGTGACCCAGCAGGCCGCCCACCCTTACACCCAGTTGCTGATCTCCTCCGCGCCCGACCCGGCCCGGACGGCCGAACGGGTCCGTGACATCGGGCAGCCGCCCAGCCTCATCGACCCGCCGTCCGGCTGCCGGTTCCACCCGCGCTGCCCGTACGCGATGGCGCGCTGCGCCGAACAGGCCCCGGAGCCCTTCGAGATCTCTCCCGGCCACACCGCCCGGTGCTGGCTCTACGCGCAGGACGCCGCGTCCCCGGGCGCCGCCCCCGGGACCACCGCCCCCGGGACCACCGCCTCCGACGCCCCCGCTCCCGGCGCGTCCTGACCAGCGACGGGCGGCCGTCGCCGGCCCCTCCCCTCCCCACCTACGCCATTCCGCTGTCCCCACTCCCAAGGAGCAGACGCACGTGACCACTTCGCAGTCGCCCCTCGCGTCCGGCATCACGAGACGCGGTCTTCTCGCGGGCGCGCTGGCCGGCGCCGGCGCCCTCGCCCTGTCCGCCTGTCAGCCGTCCGGCGGCGCCTCCGGCGGCAAGGGCATGCTGACGGTGGCGGCCCAGTCCGACAACCTCACCAAGGTCTTCAACCCGTTCCTGGCCAACACCGCCCAGGGGCTGACGTACACCTCGCAGGGATCGGGCGGCTTCATCTACGAGCCGCTGGTGCAGATCAACACCGTCAACATCGGCCACGACATCCCCTGGCTGGCCCGGTCCTGGAACTGGTCGAACGGCAACAAGACCCTCACCCTGGACCTCCAGTCCGGCGTGAAGTGGACCGACGGCGAGCCCTTCTCCGCCGACGACGTGGTGTTCACGTACACCATGCTGAAGAAGTACCCCGGGCTGAACCTGCTCGGCGTCGACTTCACCTCGGTCACCTCGCCGGGCCCGGACCGGGTGGTGTTCACCTTCCCCGTGCCCTCGGAGCAGTTCTTCACCAATGTGGTGTCGGCTCCGATCGTCTCCCGGCACATCTGGTCCAAGGTCGCCGACCCGACGAAGTACACCGACGCCGACCCGGTCGGCACCGGGCCGTTCAAGCTCGACCAGTTCTCCGCGCAGAGCTTCACCCTGGTCCGCAACGAGGCCTACTGGCAGCCGAAGGCGCAGATCAAGGCGCTGCGGTTCGTGGCGTACAAGGACAACGAGAGCATGACCAACGCGCTCGTGCAGGGGATCGCGGACTGGGGCGGCACGTACATCGCGAACGCGGACCGGACCTACCTCAGCCGCAGCAAGCACAACAACTACTGGGCGCCGCTGGCCGGCACCGACGGGCTCATCCCCAACCTGGAGCGCTGGCCGCTGAGCGACCTCGCGGTGCGCCAGGCGATCAGCCTCGGCGTCAACCGCAAGCAGGTCGGCGCGGCCAGCGCCTCGCCGCCCGCCACCAGCGTCACCGGGCTGCCGATGCCCGCCTACGCCGCGTCGGTCGCCCCGCAGTACAAGGGCGTCGACTTCGTCCAGGACGTCGCCAAGGCACACCAGACCCTGGTGGACGCCGGATACGCCAAGGGCGGCGACGGCTACTACCACAAGGGCGGCAAGCGCCTGGAGTTCTCCATCACCTTCCCGGCGGCGTACACCGACATCGCCTCCCGCGTGCAGGTGCTGGTCTCCCAGCTCAAGGACATCGGCATCAAGCTCACCATCGACACCACCACGGTGTCGGACATCAACACCCGCACCGGCAAGGGCGACTTCGACTCCACGATGGGCTACCCGGTCAACTCCGCGCCGCGCGCCTTCTCGTACTACAACGACACGATCAACCCCAACCTGTACTACCCGATCGGCAAGGCGACGCCGACGTTCCAGAACATCGAGCGGTTCCGCAACGACGAGGCCGCGGGGCTGTTCAAGGAGTACCCGAACGCGACCACGGACGCACAGCGGCAGCAGATCCTGGACGGCATCGAGAAGATCTTCGTCGAGAACCTGCCCTGGATACCGATGTTCTACTGGGGCAGCTACGGCAACTGGAGCACGGCGAAGGCGACCGGCTTCCCCACGCCGCAGGACCCCTACTTCAGTCCGGTGCCCAACCCGGTGGTCGCGCTGCGGCTGAAGCCGGTCTGAGCCGCGGCGCCGGAGCCCGCCCGGGCCGTCCCGGGCCGGCCGACCCTTACCGCGTCCCGCACCACTTGCCCGTCACGTTCCCGTGAGGAGAGCCATGCCCCACCTTCCGACACCGAGAGCCATGGTCGTTGTGAACGGCGACGACATCCACCACGATCTGCTCGCCGCCGCCGGGGTCTTCCAGCAGCTCGGGATCGAGGCCGGATTCGCCACCCGCAAGGCCATGGGCACCAGCCGCTTCGTCGACCCGCGGCCGGAGACCGCCGAGGCGGACGTGTACCTCTTCTACACCGCCGGCGGGCACTTCGCGACCGAGCAGCAGCAGGCGCTGGCCGACGCGGTGCGGGCCGGCAAGGGGCTCGTGGGGGTGCACGGCGCCAACATCATGGGCTGGCGGGGCGACGGCCTCGACCCGGCCGACCGGCCGCTGTTCGAGCTGCTCGGCAACCGCTACCTGTCGCACGGGCCGGGCCACCACGAGGGCCGCCACACCATCGAGATCGTCGCGGACCACCCGGTCACCCGGGGCCTGTCCGACTTCGAACTCTTCGACGAGTACTACGAGTTCGAGCTGGCCGACGACAACGTGACGGTGCTCGCGCAACGGCACCGGGCGGACGGCGCCGTCATCCCGGTGCTGTACGCCCGCGAGGCCGGCGCCGGGCGGGTGGTGTACCTCGCGCTGGGCCACGACATGCGTTCCTGGGGCGAGCCCCCGGTGCGCGCCCTGGTCCGGCAGGCGCTGCTGTGGGCGGCCGGCCGTGACTGACCCGACGAACACCGGACCCGCGGGCCCGGACGGAGGAGGAGACATGACAGCCGGCCTCGGCGTCATGACGTACACCGTGCTGGACCAGGCACGGGCCGACCTGGAGGGCACCCTGGCCCGGCTGGCGGACCTCGGTTACCTCGGGGTCGAGACCTACGGCCTGGTCGAGCACTTCGGGCCGGCCCGGGTCCGGGACGCCATTTCCGCGGCCGGGCTCACCCTGACCAGCGCGCACACCCCGTTCCCGGCCGGCCGGGACGGCGAGGCGCTGCTGGACACCAACGAGGAACTGGGCGCCGGGATCCTCGTGTGGAGCATGGAACGCGAGGAGTTCGACTCGCCCGACGCGGTGCGCCGCGGTGTCGAGCGGGTCAACGAGGCGGCGGAGCGCGCGGCCGGGCGCGGCATGCGCGTCGCCTACCACAACCACTTCGCCGAGTTCTCCCAGGTCTTCGGCGGCCGACGGGCCTACGACCTGCTGCTGGAGCTGCTGGACGACCGCGTGCTGGTCGAACTCGACGCGTACTGGGCGGTGATGGGCGGCGCGGACCCGGCCGAGGTGCTGTCCTCGCTCGGCGGTCGGGCACGCCTGGTGCATGTCAAGGACGGTCCCGCGGTCAGTTACGAGGACGACGTGATGGTGCCGATCGGCGAGGGCCGCATCGACTGGGACCGCACCCTCACCGCGCCGTCCGGCCTGCGCTGGCACATCGTGGAGCTGGAACGGCTGCACATCGACACCTTCGAGGCCCTGCGCCGCTCCTACCGCCACCTGACCGGCCGCGGGCTGTCCCGCGGCGCGCACGTCCCGGCGCCGGCCGAGGAGCTGTCATGAGGGTGCTGTTCCTCGGCGGCGCCGGGATGATCGGCTCGGCGGCCGCGGCCGGCGCCGTCGCCGCGGGGGCCGAGGTGACCGTCGTGACCCGCTCGCAGCCCTCCCGCCCGGTCGCCGGCGGCGTACGGCAGTGGCGGGCCGACGTACGCGACCCCGAGGCGCTGGCGCGGGTCATGGGCGACGAGGAGTTCGACGCGGTGGTCAACTGGGTCGGCTTCACCCCCGACGACGTGCGCGCGCACCCGGCGCTGTTCGCCGGCCGGGCCGGTCAGTACGTCTTCATCAGCACCTGCTCGGTCTTCGGCCGCCCGGTGCCCAACCTGCCGATCACCGAGTCCAGTCCGCGCCGGCAACCGGTCTTCGGCTACGCGCGGGACAAGATCGCCTGCGAACTGCTGCTGGAGGACGCCCACCGCACCTCGGGCTTCCCGCTGACGACCGTGCGGCCGTTCCACACCTACGACCGCACGGTGATCCCGGTGCTCGCGGGCTGGACGGCGGTGGACCGGATGCGCGCCGGACGGCCGGTGGTGGTGCACGGCGACGGCACGTCGCTGTGGTCGCTCACCCACGTCTCTGACTTCGCGCGGGCGTTCGTGCCGCTGCTCGGCCTGGACCACGCGATCGGCGAGAGCGTCAACGTGGTCAGCGGCGACATCCTCACCTGGGATCAGATCCACCTGACGCTGGCCGCCGCGGCCGGCGTGCGCGACCCGGTCCTGCGACACCGGTCCAGCGAGTCCATCGCCGTCCACGTGCCCGGCTGGGCGGACGTACTGGAACACGACTTCCGGCACTCGATGCTCTTCGACACCTCCAAACTGCGGTCCCTGGTACCGGGTTTCGCGCCGCGGGTGTCCTTCTCGCAGGGCGCCCGGGAGGCGCTGGCCCACTACGACGCCCACCCGGAGCTGAAGACGGCCGACGAGGAACTCTCCCGCGCCTTCGACGCCCTGGTGGGGGAGTGAAGGGGCTCGGCATATGAGTGGTCTAGTAGTGGTATGCTATTGGAGCACATGTGGAATGCTGTGCGGCATACCCTGCGCAGACCACGTGGCTCAGCAAGGCTCACAGGAAGGCCGGGCGGGCAGCGACCCGCCACCGAGGCAACGAGGGAAGAGGATCGCGTGATCGGCGTCGGTCTCATCGGTTCGGGGTTCATCGGCGACACGTACGCGGACGCGCTCCAGGACGTACGCAACGGAAGGCTGGTCGCCACCTGTTCGCGCGACCTCGCCCGCGCCACCGCGCTGGCCGCGAAATGGGCACCCGAGGCACACGCCTACGACGACATGGCGGCGCTGTGCGCCGACCCGGCCGTCGACCTGGTGGTGGTGGCGGTGCCGAACGAGGCGCACCTGGCGGCGGTGCGGGCGGTGGCCGCGGCCGGCAAGGGCGTGGTGTGCACCAAGCCGCTGGCCCGCACCGGCGCGGAGGCACGGGCGATCCTGGACGTGGTCCGGGCGGCCGGCGTCTGGCACGGATACGCCGAGAGCTCGGTCTTCTCCCCGAACATCGCCAAGGCCCACGAAATGGTCACCGCCGGCGCGATCGGCGACCTGCTCACCATGCGGGCCCGCGAGGCCCATTCCGGACCGCACGCCCCGCACTTCTGGGACACCGACACCGCCGGCGGCGGCGCGCTCCTGGACATGGGCTGCCACACGGTGGAGTCCGCCCGGCACTTCTTCGGCAAGGACAATCCGGTCACCGAGGTCTTCGCGTGGGGCGCGACCCTCGCCCACGCCGACCGCACCACCGGCGAGGACACCGCCATCGCCCTGCTGCGGTTCGCCGGCGGCCAGCTCGCCACCGTCGAGTCGTCCTGGATCGAGAAGGGCGGCATGCAACTGCGGCACGAACTGGTCGGCAGCGCCGGCCGGCTGGTGACGGACACCTCCGCGACACCTGTGTGGGGCTTCATCGAGCACCCGGCCGGCTACCTGGTGGAAAAGGCCGACGCCGACACCGGCTGGGTCTACCCCGTGCCGGAGGAGGCCAGGGCCTACGGATTCAGCCAGCAGATGCGGCACTTCGTCGACTGCTTCGCGCGCGGCGAGACACCGCGGGAGACCTTCGAGGACGGCGTGGTGGTGAACACCGTGCTGGACGCCTGCTACGCCTCGATGCGCTCCGGCACGTGGGAGAGGGTCCAGGCCGCAGCATGAGCACCGATCACCTGACCCCGGCCGACGGGCCGTACCCGGTCGCCGAGGCACCGCCGCCGTCGCGCCCGGGAACGCTGCCCGCCGTGCTTCCGGGCGGGCACCCGGACGCCGCTGCCGGGCGCACCGGGGCCGCCGCGCTGGCCGGCGGCTACCCCGAGCCGCTGTGGCGGCAGGCCAAGGCCGCCCTGCAGCACCGCATCGAACTCGGCGAGGTCAAGCCGGGATCCCGGCTGCCCCCCGAACGCGAACTGTGCCGGATGCTCGGCATCTCCCGCGTCACCCTGCGCAAGGCGCTCACCGCCCTGGTGGAGGAAGGCGTGCTGCGGGCCGCCCAGGGCCGCGGCTGGTACGTCGCCCCCGCGGAGCGCAAGGAGTGGCCCAACACCCTGGAGTCCTTTTCCGAGACGGCCCGCCGGATGGGCCTGGTCGCGACCTCCCGGATCCTGCGCCGCGAATGCGCCCCGGCCAGCTTCGACGAGGCGGAGGAGTTCCAGATCGCCCCCGGCACCCCGCTGTACCGCCTGGAGCGGGTACGGATGCTCGACGCAGTCCCGATCGCCGTCGACCACTCCCTCGTCCCGGCGGACATCGCCGTCGGCTTCGACGAGGTGGACTTCACCGTTCGCTCGCTCTACGAGACCCTGTCCGGCCTCGGTCACGAACTCGCCCAGGCTGACACGACCATCGAGGCGCGCCCCGCCGACGCGGCGCTCGCCGGACACCTGGCCATCGCGGCGGGCACCCCGGTCCTCGACATGCGGCAGATCGTCCGTGACCGCGCGCAGCGCCCGCTGCTCTCCTCGTCCATCCGCTACGCCGGCGACCGGTACCGGCTGCGCACCTCCTTCATCCGGGGCGCGGGCGGATGACCTGACATCCCGCGGCCCGGATGTCCCGCCGCCCATGTTCCGACGAGCCCTTCGCGCGCGCGTCCCGTTCGCGCGCGTCCCCTTCGCAGAAGCGGAGCCCCCGTGACCCACGCAACACCCCCACCCGCACCCGCCGGTGCCCCGGCCGGCGCGTACGGCAGCGCCGCACTGGCCGCCGCCCTCGCCTCCCCGCGCCCCGACGAGATCACCGCCTGCCGGACCGTCCTGAGCCGGGAGGGCCTGCTGGGCCCCGACACCCACGTCTCCTACTTCGGACTGGCCGAACAGGACAAGCGGGAACTGCTCGCCGGCACGATCGCACCCCGCCGGTTCCGCGTGATGCTGATCGACCTGCGCACCGGCCGCTCGCACGACGCCGTGGTCTGCCCCGAGGAGGACCGCGTCGTCTCGGCCCGCCTGCTCGATGTCGCCACCGACGGCCATGTCCCCGTGGTGCTGGAGGAGTTCGCGCTGGTGGAGGAGGTGGTGCACCGCGACGAGCGGTGGCTGGCGGCGATGCGCAAACGCGGCCTGACCGACATCGACCGGCTGCGCGTCAACCCGCTGTCGGCCGGCGTCGCCGGCACCGACGAGGCGGGCCGCCGCCTCCAGCGCTGCTTCACCTTCCTCCAGCGCACCCCGGACGACCTGGGCTGGGCCCACCCGGTGGACGGCGTCACCGTCGTGGTGGACGTGGTCACCCGCGAGGTGCTCGAGGTCCTGGATCTCGCGGAGCTGCCGGTGCCGCCGGAGGACGGCAACTACCACGACCCCGCATGGGTGGGCCGCCCGCCCCGGGCCGGGATCAAGCCCATCGAGATCACCCAGCCGGAAGGCCCCAGCTTCACCATCGACTCCGACGGCGTGCTCGAATGGCTCGGCTGGTCCCTCCAGATCTGCTTCGACCAGCGCGAGGGCCTGGTGCTGCGCGACATCGGCATCGACGACGGCGGCCGACGCCGTCCGGTGCTCTACCGCGCCTCGCTCGCCGAGATGGTGGTCCCCTACGGCGACCCGAGCCCGCAGCGCTGGTTCCAGAACTTCTTCGACTGCGGCGAGTACCTGCTCGGCGGCTTCGCCAACTCCCTTGAACTGGGCTGCGACTGCGTCGGCGACATCACCTACCTCGACGCGGTGCTGGCCGACGCGCAAGGCGGCGTACGGACCGTCCCCCAGGCCATCTGCGTCCACGAGGAGGACACCGGCATCCTCTGGAAGCACTCCGACGCCTGGAACGGCTCCTCCCAGTCCAGGCGCAACCGCCGCCTGGTGGTGTCCTTCTTCGTCACCGTCGGCAACTACGACTACGGCTTCTACTGGTACTTCTCGCTGGACGGCAGCATAGAACTGGAGGTCAAGGCCACCGGAGTGGTCTTCACCTCCGCCTACCCCGGTCCCGGCTACGCCTTCGCCTCCGAACTCGCCCCGGGCCTGGGCGCCCCCTACCACCAGCACCTGTTCAGCGCCCGCCTGGACATGGCGGTCGACGGAACCGACAACGCCGTGGACGAGGTCGAGTCGGCGCTCGTCCCGCGCGGGCCGCGCAACCCCACCGGCACCGGCTTCACCCAGACCGTCACCCGGCTGCGCACCGAGTCCGGCGCGCAGCGCCTGGCCGACAACGCCCGCAACCGGGCCTGGCTGGTCAGCAACCCCTCGGTACGCAACCGGCTCGGCACCCCCGTCGGCTACGTGCTGCACCCCGAGGGCCGGCCGGTGCTGCTGGCCGACCCCGACTCCGACATCCACCGCCGGGCCACGTACGCCACCCGCCACCTGTGGGTGACGCCCTACGCGCCGGACGAGCTGTACCCGGCCGGCGACCTGGTCAACATGCACAAAGGCGGCGCCGGACTGCCGCAGTGGACCGCCGCCGACCGCCCGGTGGAGGACACCGACATCGTGCTGTGGCACACCTTCGGCCTCACCCACTTCCCCCGGCCCGAGGACTGGCCGGTCATGCCGGTCGACACCGCCGGCTTCGCCCTGCGGCCCTACGGCTTCTTCGACCGCAACCCGACCCTGGACATCCCGGCGCCGGCACCCGGCCACTGCCACCCCGGCGGCCACCACGAGCACCACGAGCCCCACGGACCTGCCGGCGGCCATCAGGAGCACGGGCACGGCGACGGCGACCGGACGGGAGCGGGCGCATGAGGACCACGCCGACGCTGGGCATCCAGCTCTACAGCGTGCGCGACGACATCGGACCCGACGACCTCGACCGCACCCTCACCCGGCTGGCCGCAGTGGGCTTCACGCACGCGGAACCGTACGACATCCTCGGTGACACCGCCCGGCTCGGTGCGGCACTGGCGAACGCCGGGCTGCGCGCGGCCACCGCCCACGCCTCGGTGCTGCGCCACGACCCGGCCGAGATCGTCGACGCCGCCGGGACGCTCGGCATCGGCACCGTCATCACCCCCTATGCCGACCCCGCCGGCCTCACCGACCGGGCCGGCGTCGCACGCCTGGCCGACGCCCTCAACGCCGCCGCCGCGACCGCCGCCGCACACGGCATCCGGATCGGCTACCACAACCACGACTTCGAGTTCTCGCAGGAGGTGGACGGGGCCCCGGTCTACGACCTGCTGACCTCCCTGCTCGACCCGGCGGTCGTCCTGGAGGTCGACGTCTACTGGGCCGGCGTGGGCGGCGCCGACGTGTTCGACCTGCTGCCGCGGCTCGGCGACCGGGTCCGGCACCTGCACGTGGTCCACGACCGGGAACCCGGCAACGACCGGCCCGTGCGCGGCGTGGACGCCACCGGCCGGATGGACGAGGTGCTGGCCCTGGCCCCCGCCCTGGAACTGCCGGTCGTCGAGGTCGTCGCCCACCACAGCGACGTCTGGCCCCTGGTGGAGCGCAACGCCGCCTACTTCCTCGCGGGAGCCGCCGCATGAACGGGCCGACCCGGGTGGCGGTGATCGGCGCCGGCGACATCAGCGACCAGTACCTGACCGCACTGACCGGCTACCCCGACCTCGCCGTCACCGCCGTGGCCGACCTCCTGCCCGAGCGCGCCCGCGCCCGCGCGCAGACCCACGGCGTGCCCGCGTGGGGGAGTACGGAACAGGTCCTGGCCCGCGACGACGTGGACCTGGTGGTGAACCTGACCGTGCCCGCCGCGCACGCCGACGTGGCGCTGGCCGCCATCGCGGCCGGAAAGCACGTATGGGGCGAGAAGCCGCTGGCCCTGGACCGGGCCGGCGCCCGCGCCGTCCTGGACGCCGCGGACGCCGCGGGCGTCGTGGTGGGCAACGCGCCCGACACCGTCCTCGGCCCCGGCGTGCAGACCGCCCACCGACTGCTGGCCGGTGGCGCCGTCGGCACCCCGCACACCGTCCTGACCCTGATGCAGGGGCCCGGGCCCGATCTGTGGCACCCGCGGCCGCAGTTCCTGTTCGCCAAGGGCGCCGGACCGCTGTTCGACATCGGCCCCTACTACCTGACCGCCCTGGTCCAGATGCTCGGGCCGGTCGTCTCGGTCAGCGCGGCCGGCCGGAGCCCCCGCGCCGAGCGCGTCGTGCGGGCGGGCCCGGACGCCGGCACCGCCTTCCCGGTCGAGGTGCCGACCCACCTCAGCGTGGTGACGACCTTCGCCTCCGGCGTCACCGGCACGTCCGTCTACAGCTTCGACTCCCCGCTGCGCCGCCAGTTGTTCGAGATCACCGGCAGCGGCGGCGTCATGGAGGTCCCCGTCAGCGGCTTCGACGGCGACACCCGGCTGCTGACCGGCACCGCGCCCGACTCCCCCTGGACGACCGTGCCGGCCGAGGGCGTCCGCAGCGGCCGCGGGGTGGGCGTACTGGAGCTGGCCCGTGCGATCCGCGCCGGCCGCCGCCCCCGCGCGAGCGGCGAACTGGCTTACCACGTACTCGACATCATGCTCGCCGTCGAGGAGTCCGCGCAGCTCGGATCACCGGTCCGAGTGGCGAGCAGCGCACCCGAGGTGCCGCCGGTCCCACCGCGGTGGGACCCGAACGCACGCACCCACGACGGAACGGAGCAGAGATGAGCGACGGATACCTTCCCTTCGCGGCCGCCCGCACCACCCAGGCCGAGCAACTGGAGGCAGCGATCGCCCGGATGACCCCCTCGGTCGCCTCCCTCGCGTCCGCCGGCCTGCTGTCCGGACCGGGACCGGTATTCGTGGGCATCGGCGCCAGCCTGGCCGCCGCGTGCGCCCCGGTGTGGTCGTTGCGCGCCCGGGGCGTGCACTCCTGGCGGCTCGGGGCCGGCGACCACCCGCTGCCGTTCCCCGGCAGCCGCCATCCGGTGTTCGGCGTGTCGCAGAGCGGCCGCAGCGCCGAGACACTGGCCGTCCTCCGGTCGGTTCCGCCGGAGCTGCGGCACGCCGTGGTCAACATGGCCCCCTCGCCGATCGCCGACACGGCCACCCATGTGCTCGGCATGGGCAGCATCCCCGACAGCTACGCCTCCACCATCGGCTACACCGCCACCGTGGCCGCGCTGGGCCTGCTCGCCGACGCCTGGGACGGCGGAGCCGTCGACGAGGGCTGGACAGCCCTGGGTTCCCTGTTCGCCGCCACCGAGAAGGACCTGCGCGAACAGGTACGGGCGCTCGCGCCGCTGTTCGCCGCGGCCACCTTCGCGGACTTCGTCGGCGCCGGTCCCGCGGTCGGCTCGGCGGAGGCCGGCGCCCTGCTGTTCCGCGAGGTCGCGCGCCTGCCCTCGACCGGGATGAGTACCCGCCAGTACCTGCACGGCGCCATGGAGTCGGCCGGCGGCGGCGTGCACGTCGTCTTCGGCGACGAGCGCGAACACGGCGTGGCCGCCGCGCTGGCCGGCGCCGGGCATCCGGTGATCCTGGTCACTGCGGACCCGCCCGCCGCGGCGCCCGCGCTGCACCCGGTACGGGTGCCGCGCCTGCCGGCCGCCCAGCGCGCCGTCCTGGAGATCCTGGTGGTACAGATCCTGGTGGAGGCGGTCGCGGAGGTCCGCGGTGTGGACATCGAGGAATTCGTGTTCCACAACTCCGACATCAAGGTGACCGAGGGGCCGGCGGCATGAACGTCCTCGTCGGCGCCGACATCGGTGGCACCAAGCTGGCGATCCGGGTCACGGCACCGGACGGCTCGATCCGCGCCGACACCGAGGTCCCGGCCACCGGCTGGGACGCCGCTCCGGTCGAGGAGGCCGCGCGCTGGCTGCTGCACCGGATCGGCCCGGTCCTGCCCGAGGGCGACGCGATCGCCGCCCTCGGCGTCGGCGCGCAGGGCTGCGACACCCAGGAGCACTGCCGGCGGCTGTCCGCGGCCGTCGAGGCGCTGTCGGTCCCCGCTACGGTCGTCAACGACGCCGCGCTCCTGGTCCCGGCGGCCGGCCTGGACAGCGGGATCGGCCTGATCGCCGGTACCGGGTCCATCGCGGTGGCCGCCGACGCCCGGGGCACCGTCCTGTTCGCCGGCGGCTGGGGCTGGGTGCTCGGCGACGAGGGCAGCGCGCCCGCGATCGTCCGGGAGGCGACGAAAGCCGCCCTGGCCGGCCACGACGCGGGTCGTCCCGATGACGGCCTGCTGTCCGCGCTGCTCGCCCACTACGGCGTGGCCGACGCCCCGGGGCTCGCCCGCGCCGTCAACGACTCGCCCACCCCCGAGGTCTGGGGCCCGGCGGCACCCGCGGTCTTCCGTGCCGCCGCCGCGGGCTCGCCGTCCGCCCTCGCGGTCGTGGACGACGCCGCGGACCACTTGGCCGCGCTGGTCGCCCGCTTGCGGGCGCGCGGTGCGGTCGGGACCACCGTCGTGGCCGCCGGCGCCGTCGCGGTGGCCCAGCCACTGCTCACGGACCGGCTGCGGGCCCGGCTGGCCGGCACCTGGCCCGACCTGACACTGCGGGTCCTGGACGTGCCCCCGGTGGCCGGGGCGGTCGCGCTGGCCGCGGCCCGGCACCGGGAACGGGTGCGCTCCGGGAGGTGAGCCCTCGGGGTCCGGCCGGTGAGTACGACGGGCCGCGCCGGCACTCGGAGTGGCACCCGGCACGAGCCCTGGCACTCGTGGCGCGCAACCCATGGACCGCGCCCCCGTAACCCCTCACCGCCAGTCGTGCGGCGAGCGGCAGACGACATCGCAGGGACAGCACACGAAAGACATCTCACGTGACTAAGAAGTCAAGCCGCAGCGGCCAGATCTGCTGATGGGGAGGTGAAAGCATGCTGCTCGTCGAAGAGCTGCCCGCTGTGGAGGCAGTGGTAGAGCTGGCCGATCATG
>NZ_JADKYB010000033.1 GCF_016918855.1 Actinacidiphila acididurans | reverse complement strand
CCCCTCCCCCCGGCCATGCTCGTCGTCGACGAGGCCCACTACGTGAAGAACCCCGACGCCCGCAGGTCGCAGGCCGTCGCCGACTGGGCCGCGCACTGCGAACGGGTCCTGTTCCTGACCGGCACCCCCATGGAGAACCGCGTCGCGGAATTCCGCAACCTCGTCGCGTACCTCCAGCCCTCGCTCGTACCGGACATCGAGGCCGCGGACGGTGTGGCCGGCTCGCAGGCGTTCCGTACCGCGGTGGCCCCCGCGTACCTGCGGCGCAATCAGGAGGACGTGCTCACCGAGCTGCCCCCGGTGGTGGCGACCGACGAGTGGCAGGAGCTGGGCGCCGCCGACCTGGACGCCTACCGCGAGGCGGTGCTCGCCGGGAACTTCATGGCCATGCGCAGGGCCGCGTACGCGCGCCCCGCGACCTCGGCGAAGCTTCAGCGGCTGCGCGAGCTGGTCGCCGAGGCGGCGGCGGACGGCCTGAAGGTCGTGGTCTTCTCCTACTTCCGCGATGTGCTGGGCGCCGTCGAAAACGCGCTCCAGCAGGCGTCACCGGTGCACGGACCGCTCACCGGCAGCGTGCCGCCCGCTGGGCGGCAGGCCCTGGTCGACGAGTTCACCGCCGCCCCGGGCCACGCGGTGCTGCTCGCCCAGATCGAGGCCGGCGGGGTGGGCCTCAACCTCCAAGCGGCCTCCGTGGTGATCCTGTGCGAGCCGCAGGTCAAGCCGACCATCGAGCAGCAGGCGGTGGCCCGCGCCCACCGCATGGGCCAGGTCCGCCCGGTCCAGGTCCACCGGCTGCTCGCCACCACCGGCGTGGACCAGCGGCTGGTGGAGATCCTGGCCGGCAAGTCCCGCCTGTTCGACGCCTACGCCCGGCGCAGCGACGTCGCCGAGGCCACGCCCGACGCCGTGGACGTCTCGGACGGCTCCCTGGCCCGGCGCATCGTGGAGGAGGAGCAGCTGCGGCTGGCGGGAAAAGAGGCTTCCGCTACGGCGCGGGGCGAGATCGGCGCCGGAATCGAAGAAGCGGCCCTGGCCGAACCCGCGGACCGGCGCCCCCTGTCGCCGTAACACCCCCCACCGAGCCCCCGAAGCGACCTCACCCTCCCCGCCGAACCCCCCGAAGCGGCCTCACCCTCCCTCCGCCGCCGCGGCGATATTGCGCGCCATCCCCCCGAAGACGGCCGCGTGAAAGGGCGCCACGCCCCACCAATAGGCGTGCCCCGCCAGGCCGCGCGGGTGGAAGAGGGCCTGCTGCCGGTACAGGGTGCGGCCGTCCCCGTCGCGGTCGACCGTGAGCTCCAGCCAGGCCAGCCCCGGCAGCCGCATCTCGGCGCGCAGGCGCAGCAGCCGGCCGGGGTCGATCTCCTCCACGCGCCAGAAGTCGAGGCTGTCGCCGACCCGCAGCCGGGCGGCGTCGCGGCGGCCGCGGTGCAGGCCCACCCCGCCGACCAGGGTGTCCAGCCAGCCGCGCAGCGACCAGGCGAGCGGCGAGGAGTACCAGCCGTTCTCGCCGCCGATCCCCTCCAGGACCTGCCACAGGGCCTGCGGCGAGGCGTCGACGGTACGTTCGCGGCGGTCGCGGTAGAGGCTGCCGCCGGCCCAGCCGGGGTCGGTGGGCAGCGGGTCGCTGGGGGCGCGGGGCGTGGCGGCGGAGGACCAGCGGGTGGCCACGTCGGCGTCCCGCACCCGTTGCAGGGCCAGCGCGATGGCACGGTCCAGCCCGGCCCGGCCGTCCGGCGGATCGGGCACGTAGCGCTCGATGTCGTGCTCGCCGCACACCACCTCGTGCCGCAGCGACTCCACCAGCGGGCGCGCGATGGCGCCCGGCACCGGCGTGACCAGGCCCACCCACAGGCTGGACAGCCGCGGCGTGAGCAGCGGTACGGGCACGATCACGCGCCGGCGCAGATTCGCGGCGGCCGCGTACCGGCGCATCATGTCCTCGTACGTGACGACGTCCGGGCCGCCGATGTCGAAGGTGCGGTTCACGTCGTCCGGCAGCCGCGCGCAGCCCACCAGCAGCCGCAGCACGTCCCGTACGGCGATCGGCTGGGTACGGGTGCGGACCCAGCCCGGGGTGACCATCGCCGGCAGCCGTTCGGTCAGATAGCGCAGCATCTCGAACGACGCCGAACCCGATCCGATGATCACCGCGGCCCGCAGCACCGCCGTCGGCACACCGGAGTCCAGCAGAATGCGGCCCACCTCGGCACGCGACCGCAGGTGCGGCGACAGCTCGCGCTCGGGCACCCCGGCCGGCGTCAGCCCGCCCAGGTAGACGATCCGCCGCACCCCCGCGGCCCGCGCCCGCTCCCCGAAGATCCGCGCCGCCCGCCGGTCGGTCTCCTCGAACCCCTTCCCGGTGCCCAGCGCGTGCACCAGGTAGTACGCGACGTCCACCCCCGCCATCGCGGCCCCCACCGCGCCCTCGTCCGTCACGTCCCCGCGCACCACCTCCACCCGACCGGCCCACGGATGGTCCCGCAACTTCTCCGGCGTCCGCGCCAGACACCGCACCTCCTCCCCCGCCCCCAGCAGCTCCGGCACGAGCCGCCCCCCGATGTACCCGCTCCCCCCGGTCACCAGACACCGCACCCTCACCCACACCTCCCGCCGTCCCTCCCCGCCATGCTCAGCTCCCCCCGCGCCCCCCGCAACCGGGACCCCGCGGCGCCTAGGATCGCCGGCATGGACTGGGTGGGGCGGGTGGCGGGGCTCAGACAGTGGTCCGCCAACGGGGTGCGGGCGCCGCACAAGCCGTTGCTGGTGCTGTACGCGTTGGGGCGGTTTCAGCGGGAGGGGGGCGGCGAGTTGGTGTACGGCGCCGTCGAGGAGGACTTGAAGGAGCTGCTGGCGGAGTACGGCCCGGGGCGGAAGACGACGCCGGCGTATCCGTTCCACCATTTGGTGAGCGACGGGGTGTGGCAGGTGCGGACCGATCACGGGAGCGGGAGTCCTGGCAGCGGGGTGCGGGAGCTGCGGGAGTCGGGGGCCGCCGGGCAGTTGGTCCCGGAGCTGGCGGCGGATCTGCGGCGGGAGCCGGACCTGCTGGGACGCCTCGCGCGCACGCTGCTGGACCTGCACTTCCCGCCGTCCCTGCACGGCGAGTTGTGCCAGGCGGTGGGGCTGGACCTGGAGTACGACGGGACGCCGGCGCCGGTACCCGGGCAGCGGCAACGGCAACGGGACCCGGCGGTACGCGAGCGGGTGCTGATCGCGTACGAGTACCGGTGCGCCTTCTGCGGCTACGACGGCCGGATCGGCAGGGTGCCGGTCGGGCTGGAGGCGGCGCACGTGAGGTGGTGGGCACTGGACGGGCCGGACGATGTGGACAACGCGCTGTGCCTGTGCTCGCTGCACCACAAGCTGTTCGACAAGGGTGTGCTCGGGGTGAGCGCCGCGTACGAGGTGATGGTCTCGCACCGGTTCGTCGGGCACAGCCCGGCCGCCCGGGACCAGGTCGTCACGCTGGCCGGGCGGCCGCTGCTGGGGCCGCAGCCGGGGCGGCCGCGGATAGCCGAGGGGCACCGGGCCTGGCACGCCGGGCAGGTGTTCCAGGGCGATCCGCGGCCGGCGGCGGACACCGTACGTCCCGCCGGCGCGTAGCAAGCGGGCCGGCGGGACGGGGAGGAGGACGTCAGCAGATGCGGGGGAGCTGTTCGGTCAGGGGGAGGTCGAGCAGGCGGGTCGTGCCGAGGGGGGTGCGGGCGACGACGAGGCCGGGGTGCTCGGGGACGCAGGTGCCGATGACGGCGGCGCCCGCGCCCTGGGGGTGGTCGCGCATCGCGGCGAGGACGGCGTCGGCGTGGTCAGGTGGTACGAAGGCGACCAGGCGGCCCTCGTTGGCGACGTAGAAGGGGTCGAGGCCGAGGAAGGCGCAGGCCGCGGCGACCGGTTCGGGGACGGGCACGGAGCGTTCGCCGATCTCGATGCCGGTGCCGGAGGCGGTGGCGATCTCGTTGAGTGAGGCGGCCAGGCCCCCGCGGGTGGGGTCGCGCAGCACGTGCAGGTCGGGGGTGACGGCCAGCATGGCGGCGACCAGGCCGCCGAGCGGGGCGGTGTCGCTGACCACGTCGGCGCCGAACTCCAGGCCCTCGCGCATGCTGAGCACGGCCACCCCGTGCGCGCCGACCGGGCCGCTGACGATCACCACGTCGCCCGGGGTGGCCCGCTGCGGGCGGATGTCGACGCCGGCGGGGACCAGGCCGATGCCGGCGGTGTTGAGGTAGATCCCGTCGCCGTGGCCGGTCTCGACGACCTTGGTGTCGCCGGTGGCCACCGTGACGCCGGCCGCCACGGCCGCGGTCCCGATCGCCTGGGCGACCCGGCCGACCACCGTCAGGTCGGTGCCCTCCTCCAGGATGAACGCGCAGGACAGGTACGCCGCCCGCGCGCCGCTCATGGCCAGGTCGTTGACGGTCCCGTTGACGGCCAGGTCGCCGATGCTGCCGCCGGGGAAGAACAGCGGCCGTACGACGTAGGAGTCGGTGGAGAAGGCCAGCCGCGCGCCACCGAGCGAGAGCACGGCGGAGTCGGCGAGCCCGGCCAGCGTCTCGTTGCCGTAGGCGGGCGCGAACAGATGGGTCATCAGCTCGGCGGACAGCAGCCCCCCGCCGCCGTGGCCCATCACCACCACCGGGTGCTCGCGCAACGGCACCGGGCAGGACCAGCCCTCCGGCTCGATCACGTGCTCAGCCAACGGGAGCCACCTCCAGCCGCCGGTAGAGGTAGTACGCGGCGCAGGCACCCTCGTTGGACACCATGGTCGCGCCCAGCGGGGTGCGCGGCGTGCACGTGGTGCCGAAGGCCGCGCACTCGTGCGGCTTGAGCAGCCCCTGGAGCACCTCGCCGCTGCGGCACTCGGCGGGCTCGGCGGTCCGCACCTCGCCGACGTCGAAGCGCTCCTCGGCGTCGTACGCCCGGAAGGCCGCGGACAGCCGCAGGCCGCTGGCCGGGATGGTGCCGATGCCGCGCCAGGCCCGGTCGGCGGACTCGAAGACCTCCTCGATCATGCGCAGGGCGGCCGGGTTGCCCTCCGCGCGCACGGCCCGCGGATACGCGTTCTCCACCCGGTGCTCACCGCGTTCGAGCTGCCGTACGGTGCGGCGCACGCCCTCCAGGATGTCCAGCGGCTCGAAGCCGGTGACCACGATCGGCACCCGGTGGCGCTCGGCCAGCTCCGGGTACTGGGCGGTGCCCATCACGCTGCACACATGACCGGCCGCCAGGAACGCCTGCACCCGGCAGTCGGGAGACTGCATGATCGCCTCGATGGCGGGCGGCACGCACACGTGCGAGACCAGCAGGCTGAAGTTGGTGATCCCCTGGCGCCTGGCCTCGTACACGGCCATGGCGTTGGCCGGGGCGGTGGTCTCGAAGCCGATGCCGAAGAAGACGACCTGCCGGTCGGGGTGGCGGCGGGCGATGGCGAGCGCGTCGAGCGGGGAGTACACCACCCGGACGTCGCCGCCCTCGCCCCTGACCCGGAACAGGTCGCGGCCGGTGCCGGGCACCCGCAGCATGTCGCCGAACGAGCAGAAGATCACCTCGGGGCGCGAGGCGATGGCCAGCGCCTTGTCGATCATCTCCAGCGGGGTGACGCAGACCGGGCAGCCGGGGCCGTGGATCAGCTCGACCTCCTTGGGCAGGAGCTGGTCGAGGCCGTGCCGGATGATGGAGTGGGTCTGGCCGCCGCAGACCTCCATCATCGCCCAGGGCCGGGTGACCGTGGCATGGATGTCGTCCAGCAGCCGATGGGCCAGCTCCGGGTCGTTGAACTCCTCGATGAATTTCATCGCGCGCCCTCCTTCTCCACGGGCTTCGGGACCGCGGCCCATGTCGCGGCCGATGCCTCGGCCCCGGTCACAGCCCCGGGCTCCGCCTCAGCCCCGGACTCCGTCTCGGCCTGCCGCCAGGGATCGCCGAACTCCTCCTCCAGCAGGCCCAGTTGCTCGAACAGCTCCAGCGAGGCCCGGGCCGAGGCCTCGTCCAGCTTCTGGAGCGCGAAGCCGACGTGGACGATGACGTACTCGCCCACCTCGGCGTCCGGCACATAGGCCAGGCACACGTCCTTCTCCACTCCGCCGAAGTCGACCCGCGCCATGCGCGTGCCGTCCCGGTCCTCGATCCCGGTCACCCGTCCGGGTACGGCCAGGCACATGCGACCTCTCCCTCTCCTCTGGTGGTCATCGCTCGTCTCCCCCACGACCTCGGGCGGCCCGTCACGGCTCCGCCCGTGCCGTCAGGGCCAGTTGGCCGAGGGCCAGGCCGCCGTCGCCCGGCGGGACCCGCCGGTGGCGCAGCACCGTGAAGCCGTCGGCCGCCAGCAGCGCGGCGCACTCCTGGTCGAGCAGGGCGTTGCCGAACACCCCGCCGGACAGCGCGGCCGTGTCCGCCCCGGTCTCCGCCCGCGCCGCCCGGCACACCGCCGCCACGGCGACGGCCACCGCCCGGTGGAACCGGGCGGCGATCACCGGCACCGGCACCCCGCGCCGCAGGTCGCCCACGATCGCGGCCAGCACCGGCCCCGGGTCGAGCACGACGCCCGGCCCCGGCACGGAGTCGGTCGAGCCCGGTGCATACGCCAGGTACGGCCCCGATTCCCCCGGCGGGTACGGCGGGTTCGGCCCAGGACCCGGCATCGGACCCGGCATCGGACCCGGCCCCGGACCCGCCGCACCGAACGTCCCCGCCCCCGCCCCGCGCCCGGTCCCGAACGCGTACGCGCCGCCCTCCCGCCCCCACACCCGCGCCGCGGCCGCCTCCAGTTCGATCGCGGCCTGCGCCTCGTACCCGGCCCGGTGGCACACCCCGGTCAGGGAGGCGACGGCGTCGAACAGCCGGCCCATGCTGGAGGTGGGCACGCATGCCGCGCCCCGGTCCAACTGCCGTTCCAGCAGCCGCAGTTCGCCGGGCGCGCAGGCCGCGGCGCAGGGCAGGGCGGGGTCCCAGGGCAGGCCGGCGGCGCGCAGGTGGGCCAGCGCGGTCCGGCAGGGGTTGGCGACGGCCGCGTTGCCGCCGGGCAGCGGGACGTACCGCAGGTGGGCGAAGCGGCGGAAGTCCGTACCGCGCGCGAGCAGCACCTCGCCGCCCCACACGGCGCCGTCCTCGCCGTAGCCCGTGCCGTCGAAGGCGACGCCGATCACCGGGTCGGTACCGGAAACGCCGTTCTCGGCCAGCACGGCGGCCACGTGCGCGTGATGATGCTGCACCAGCCGCAGCGGCTGCCCGGTGACGGCGGCGCGGCGGCGGGCCCAGCGCGCGGAGTGGTAGCCGGGGTGCCGGTCGGCGGCGAGCAGGCCGGGGGTCACCCCGGTCAGGGCGGACAGCCGCGCGGCGGCCCGTTCGAAGGAACGGACGGTTTCCAGCGCGCCCATGTCGCCGATGTGCGGGGAGAACCAGGCGCTGTCCCCGGCCCCCAGGCACAGCGCGTTCTTCAGGTCGCCGCCCACCGCGAGCGCGGGGACCACCGGGAACGGCAGCCCGACCGGCTCGGGCACGTACCCGCGCGAGCGGCGCAGTACGACCTCGCTGCCGTCGTCGGGCCGCACCCGCACCACCGAGTCGTCGCAGGGGCCCTCGACGGCCCGGTCGTGCCACAGCCAGGCGTCGGCGATCCCGGCCAGCGCGGTCAGTGCCTCGGCGTCGTCGGTGACGATGGGCTCGCCGGAACGATTGCCGCTGGTCATCACCAGCACCCGCGGGCCGGGCGGGTCGCCGGGCAGCCCGAACAGCAGCCTGTGCAGGGGGGTGTACGGCAGCATCACCCCGACGTCCGGGCTGCCGGGGCACACCTGCGCGTCGATCCAGGCGGCGCCCTCGCGGCGGCGCAGCAGCACCACGGGGGCGCGCCGGCCGGTGAGCACCGCGCGTTCGGCGGCGCTGACGTGGGCGAGGCGCTCGGCAGTCGCGAGGTCGGCGCACATCACCGCGAACGGCTTGCCGCCGCGTTCCTTGCGGGCGCGCAGGGCCGCCACCGCGCGCCCGTCGGTCGCATCGCAGGCCAGGTGGTAGCCGCCCAGGCCCTTGACGGCCACGATCGCGCCGCGCGCCAGCAGCCGCCGGGCCCGGGCCAGCGCCTGCCCGCCGGCCGCCTCCTGCCGCCCGCCCACCGTCAGCCGCACAGTGGGCCCGCAGTCGGGGCACGCCACCGGCTGGGCGTGGAAGCGGCGGTCGGCCGGATCGGCGTACTCCGCGGCACACCGCCGGCACAGCGGGAAGGCGGCCATCGTGGTGCTGGCCCGGTCGTACGGCAGGGCGGTCGCGATGGTGAACCGCGGCCCGCAGTAGGTGCAGGTCACGAACGGGTGCCGGTGCCGCCGGTCGGCCGGGTCGGCCAGCTCCCGCAGGCAGTCCGCACAGGCCGCGGTGTCCGGCGGGATCAGCGGTCCGCCGCCGGGGCCGCTGTCGGTATCGGTGCCGGTGTCGGTCGTCTCGATGAGGAAGCCCTCGCCGGCACCCGCACCGGCCGGCACGTCCTCGTACGCCACCTCCCGTACGTCCGCCAGCGGCGGCGGCCGTTCGCGCAGCAGCTCGCAGAACCGCGCGACGGCCTCCGGCGTCCCCTCGACCTCGGCGACCACGCCCTGCGCGCCGTTGCGGACGAAGCCGCTCAGCGCCAGCCCACTCGCCAGCCGGTGCACGAAGGGCCGGAACCCCACGCCCTGCACGGTCCCGCGCACGGTGACCCGGCGCCGCACCCGGCTGACGGTCCCGCTGGTCATACGGATGCGGGCCCGGGACCATGGGCGGCCGCGTCCCCGGCCCCGAACCCGGGCTCCCCGCCCGGCCGGTGCCGGCCGTGGCCGTACGGACCGCCGTCCGCCGACCCGGGCGCATGCCCGCCGGGCCCGGTGGTGTCGTGGTGGGCGAGGGCGACCCGCGCGTGACCCGGCCCGTCGGGTACGTACCCGTGCTCGTGGCCGCCCTGCCCCGGGTGATCGTGCCCGTGCTCGTGGCGGTCCGGCCGACCGAACGCGTCCGCGGGCCCGTCCGGTACGAACCCGTACTCGTGGCCGCCCTGCCCCGGGTGATCGTGCCCGTGCTCGTGGCGGTCCGGCCGACCGGACACGTCCGCGGGCCCGTCCGGTACGAACCCGTGCTCGTGGCCGACGTGGTCGCCATGACCGGTGCCGTCGCCGTACCCCGGATGGCCGTGCCCGTGCCCGTGGCCGCCCTCGTGCCGGTCCCGCCCGCCGAAGACCTCGGCGATTCCGTCCGTCCCCTCGTGGGCAGGCGCGAACACGTGTTCCCCGTCCGGGCCGTGGTCGTGACCGTGCCGGCTCAGGTGGTCCGCGGCCAGCAGCGGGCGGTGGGGGGCGGCGCCGGCGGCGATCGACAGGACGCGGTCGAGAAGGGTGTCGGCGCCCAGTGTCGTACGGGCGGAGGTGCGGACCACCTCCACGCCGGGGTTGACCTGCTGGACGGCCGCGGTGAAGGCGGCCTCGTCGAAGCCGGCCGCGGCCGCGAGGTCGGTCTTGGTGAGGACGACCAGGTGCGCGGTGCCGAAGGCGGTCGGGTACTTCAGCGGCTTGTCCTCGCCCTCGGTCACCGACATCAGGGCGATCCGCAGCGTCTCGCCGAGGTCGTAGGAGGCGGGGCAGACGAGGTTGCCGACGTTCTCCACGAACAGCAGCCGGGTGCGGTCCGGCAGCCAGCCGTCGAGGAGGGCGCCGAGCTGGGCGGCCTCCAGGTGGCACAGCCCGCCGGTGAGCACCTGCTTGACCGGGGCGCCGGAGCGGGCCAGCCGCGTCGCGTCGTTCTCGGTGGCCAGGTCCGCGGTGAGGGCGGCGGCCGCGGTGCCGCGTTCCAGGGCACGGCGCAGCACCAGCTCCAGCAGCGCGGTCTTGCCGCTGCCCGGGCTGGACAGCAGGTTGACGGCGGTGACGCCGCGCTCGGCCAGCCGGGCGCGCAGCCCGGCCGCGAGACCGTCGTTCTTCGCCAGCACCGCCTGCCGTACCGCGACGCTCCGGCACATCACGCGCTCCCTGCCACTCGTACCTCCACCAGCTCCAGTTCGCGCCCGGCCGGCACGTCCGTGGCCGGCCGCGCGCACGCCGGGCACCACAGCGCGGGCGGCGAGCCGACCGCGAACTCGGTTCCGCAGCCGCCGTCGCCCCCGCACCGGGCGCGCGCCGGGATCTCCTCGATCACCAACTCGGCGCCGTCGAGCGCGGTGCCCTCCGCGACCAGCGCGAAGGAGAACCGCAGCGCGTCGGCGACGACGCCCGCGAGCGCGCCGATCCGCAGCGTCACGGCCTCGACGCGGTCGGCGCCGAGGCGGTGCGCCACGTCCTGCGCGCTCTCCACCACCGAGGCGGCGATCGACAGTTCGTGCATCCCCGTCACCGTAGGCAGCGCCCGGATCGCGGCCGGGCAGCGGCGGCGGCCCTGACGGCATGTCCGCCGGTTTTCCGCCCGGGTGGCGCAAGCGGGCGGCCGGCGCGGGCGCGCCTGACCCGGCCGGCCCGCGGCGGCCCGGACCATCGCGGCGTGACCCGGATCCTGCTGCTCGCCAGCGCGTTCAACAGCCTGACCCAGCGTGTGCACGCCGAACTGCGGCACCGCGGCCACCCGGTGGCGGTCGAACTGGCCGTCAGGGACGACGACGACCGGCTGACCGCCGCGGTCCGCCGGCACGACCCCGAGCTGGTGCTCGCACCGATGCTGACCAGCGCCATTCCCGAGCCGGTCTGGCGGGCGTACCCGTGCCTGGTGGTGCACCCGGGCCCGCCGGGCGACCGCGGGCCGTCCGCACTGGACCGGGCCGTGCAGGAACGGGTGCCGCGCTGGGGGGTGACCGTGCTCCAGGCGGTGGCCGCCATGGACGCCGGGCCGGTGTGGGCGGCGGCGGACTTCGCGGTGCCGCCGGACGTGGGCAAGAGCGACCTCTACCGGGGCGAGCTGGCGGACGCGGCCCTGACGGCGGTGCTGGCGGCGGTGGAACGGTTCGCCGCCGGCGGCCATGTGCCGGCCGATCCGCCGTCCCACGTCTGGCGGCCCTACCTCGCCCAGGAGGAGCGGCGCATCGACTGGGAGCGGGACCCCACCGAGGCGGTGCTGCGCAAGCTGCGGGCCGCCGACTCGCGGCCGGGCGTGCTGGACGCCTTTCTCGGCGGTGAGTGGTATCTGCACGGCGGCCGGCCGGAGCACCGCCTCACCGGCCCGCCCGGCGCGCCGCTCGCCACCCGGGCCGGCGCCCTGTGCCGGGCCACCCGCGACGGCGCGGTGTGGATCCCCGAACTGCGCGCCCGCCGCACGCCCGGCGGCCCGGTGCCGGTCAAGCTCCCGGCGGCCGTCGCCCTCGGCGACCGCCTCCCGCCGGACGTGCCGGACCTGCCGGCGTACGTACCGGGGCTGACGCAGCCGTACGACAGCGGTGGCTGGTCCGACATCACGTACGAGGAGCGCGGCCGGACCGGCTTCCTGCGGTTCGGCTTCCCCGGCGGGGCCATGGGCGCGGACCACTGCCGGCGGCTGCTCGCGGCGTACCGGGCGGCCCGGGCCCGGCCGGTGGAGGTGCTGGTGCTGGGCGGGGCCCGGGACTTCTTCTCCAACGGCATCCACCTGGGCCTGATCGAGGCCGCCGCCGATCCGGCGGCCGAGTCGCTGGCGACCATCGAGGCGATGGACGACCTGGTGGAGGAGATCCTGACCACCACGGACAAGCTGGTGGTGGCGGCGCTCGCCGGGAACGCGGCGGCCGGCGGGCTGATGCTGGCGCTGGCCGCCGACGAGGTGTGGTGCAGGTCGGGCAGCGTGCTCAACCCGCACTACCGGCTCATGGGGCTGTACGGATCGGAGCTGTGGACGTACACCCTGCCGCGCTGGGTCGGCGCGCGTACGGCCGAACGGCTGACCGCGCGGGCGCTGCCGGTCACCGCGGCCTGCGCGCTGTCGCTGGGCCTGGTGGACCGGGTGCTGGACTGCGGACCGGCGCAGTTCGCCGAGCGCGTCGCCGGGACGGCCGAGCACCTGGCCACGTCCGCGGACCTGGCGGTCCGGCTCGGCGAGAAGAAGGCGGCCCGGGAGCGCGACGAGGCGGTGCGCCCGCTGCGGGCCTACCGCGCCGCCGAACTGGCCCGGATGCGGGCGGTGTTCGACGACCCGGCGGCGCCGTACCACGCGCTGCGCGCCGCCTTCGTGCGCAAGCGGCCGGTGCGCGGCACGCCGGACCACCTGCGCGAGGACATCACTCGCACAGCTTGTCCGAATTGTCGGTAAGTATGAGACATGCCAGCCTTCCCAGGGGGCCCACGACCGGAAAGGAAGCGCCATGAGCACCGTAGCGCCGGCCCCCGAGGCCGTGGAGGAGGTCCACATCCTGTGGACCTCGGAGGGCATGAGCTGCGACGGCGACACCGTCTCGGTCACCGCCGCCTCGCTGCCCAGCCTGGAGGACGTGGTCCTGGGCGCGATCCCGGGCCTGCCCAAGGTGGTCCTGCACAACAAGGTGCTCAGCTACGAGAGCGGTGACGACTTCACCCGCGCGTTCCGCCAGGCGGCGGCCGGCGAGCTGGGCGCGTACGTGCTCGTCGTGGAGGGCTCGGTGCCCAACGAGCGGATCAACGGCGACGGCTACTGGACGTCGATGGGCAACGACCCGGACACCGGCGAGCCCATCACCTTCAACGCCTGGATCGACAAGCTGGCCCCCGGGGCGTTCGCGGTGGTCGCGATCGGCACCTGCGCGGCCTACGGCGGCATCCACGCGATGGCCGGCAACCCGACCGGCTGCATGGGCCTGGCCGACTACCTCGGCTGGGACTTCCGCTCGGCGGCCGGGCTGCCGATCGTCAACGTGCCGGGCTGCCCGGTGCAGCCGGACAACTTCATGGAGACCGTCACCTGGCTGCTCTACCAGGCCGCCGGAATGGCCCCGCCGATCCCGCTGGACGAGCAACTGCGGCCCACCTGGCTGTTCGGCAAGACCGTGCACGAGGGCTGCGACCGCGCCGCGTACTACGAGCAGGGCGACTTCGCCAAGGACTACAACTCGCCCAAGTGCCAGGTGAAGGTGGGCTGCTGGGGCCCGGTGGTGAACTGCAACGTCACCAAGCGCGGCTGGATGGACGGGGTGGGCGGCTGCCCGAACGTGGGCGGCATCTGCATCGGCTGCACCATGCCCGGCTTCCCCGACAAGTTCATGCCGTTCATGGACGAGCCGCCCGGCGGCAGCCTGTCCTCCGGCCTGCTCGCCTCCTCCTACGGGCCGATGGTGCGCACCCTGCGCGCGATCACCAACCGGTCGGTCAACCGCGAGCCCAAGTGGCGCCACAACCGCACCGAGCTGACCTCGGGCTTCGCCCCCCGCTGGCCCGGCCGCTGACCCGCACGCCGCATCCCGCGCCCCGCCCCGCGCCCCGCCCTCCGTACGAAAGGAACCCGTCCAGTGACGACGAGACAGGCCGCCCCGGCGCAGCCGCGTACCCTCACCGAGGTCGCCTTCGACCCGATCACCAGGATCGTCGGAAACCTGGGCATCTACACGAAGATCGACTTCAACGCCCGCGAGGTGGTCGAGTGCAGGAGCACCTCGTCCATCTTCCGCGGCTACAGCGTCTTCATGAAGGGCAAGGACCCGCGGGACGCGCACTTCATCACCAGCCGCATCTGCGGCATCTGCGGCGACAACCACGCCACCTGCTCGGTCTACGCCCAGAACATGGCCTACGGCGTCAAGCCGCCGCCGCTCGCGGAGTGGATCGTGAACCTCGGCGAGGCCGCCGAGTACATGTTCGACCACACGATCTTCCAGGACAACATGGTCTTCGTCGACTACTGCGAACGCATGGTCAAGGAGACCAACCCGGGCGTGTGGGAGCGGGCCGAGCGCACCCCGGCGCCGCACGGCGAGCAGCACGGGCACCGCACCATCGGCGACATCATGCGCTCGTACAACCCCTTCGAGGGCGCCACCTACAAGGAGGCGCTGGTGATGAGCCGGCTCACCCGGGAGATGATCTGCCTGATGGAGGGCCGGCACGTGCACCCCTCCACGCTCTACCCGGGCGGCGTCGGCACCGTGGCCACCCCGCAGCTGTTCACCGACTACCTGGTCCGCCTCACCCGCTGCCTGGACTTCGTCAAGCGGGCGGTGGCCATGAACGACGACGTCTTCGACTTCTTCTACGAGGCGCTGCCCGGCTACCAGGAGGTCGGCCGGCGCCGCACGATGCTGGGCTGCTGGGGCGCGTTCCAGGACCCGGAGATCGTCGACTACAGCTACGCGCGGATGAACGAGTGGGGCAACCGCATGTTCGTCACGCCCGGCATCGTCGTGGACAACGAGCTGGTCACCACCAACCTGGTGGACATCAACCTCGGCATGCGGATCCTGCTGGGCAGCTCCTACTACCAGGACTGGACCGGCGAGGAGACCTTCGTCGACAAGGACCCGCTGGGCAACCCGGTCGACAAGCGGCACCCGTGGAACCAGACCACGCTGCCCGCGCCGCAGAAACGCGACCTGGACGGCGGCAACTACAGCTGGGTGATGAGCCCGCGCTGGCTGGACCGGCGCACCAACGAGCACCTGGCGCTCGACACCGGCGGCGGCCCCATCGCGCGGCTGTGGTCGACCGCGCTGGCCGGCAAGGTGAACACCCCGTACGTGCGGTCCACCGGGCACAGCGTGCAGATCGACCTGCCGAAGACCCCCACCTCGCCCGAGGTGCGCCTGGAGTGGACCCCGCCGCCCTTCCCCAACACGCTGGAGCGCAACCGGGCCCGGATGTACTTCGTGGCCTACGCGGCCGGAATGGCGCTGCACTTCGTGGACCAGGCGCTGAACGAGGTGCGGGCCGGGCGCACCAAGGTGTTCCAGGACTTCACCGTGCCCAAGGACGCGATCGGCTGCGGCTTCCACGAGGCGGTGCGCGGGGTGCTCAGCCATCACATGGTGATCCGCGACGGCAAGATCGCCAACTACCACCCCTATCCGCCGACCCCGTGGAACGCCAGCCCGCGCGACTTCTACGGCACGCCCGGCCCGTACGAGGACGCGGTGCAGGGCTGCCCGATCTTCGAGGAGAACGGCCCGGACAACTTCAAGGGCATCGACATCATGCGCACGGTGCGCAGCTTCGACCCGTGCCTGCCGTGCGGGGTGCACATGTACCTGGGCGGCGGACGCACCCTCACCCAGTCCCACTCGCCGACGTTCGGCGCGCTGGCCTGATGAGCGCGCCCGCGACGGCCCGCGAGGACCGGGAGACCCGGGACGACGAGGTCACCCGGCGCCGGGTGATCGAGGCCGAGGAGCTGCTGTCCGCCCTGGACACGCTGCCCGACAACCGCGCGGCGGCCCGCGCCGGCGCCGCCGTCGAGGCGCTGGTCGGCCTGTACGGGGAGTGCCTGGCCCGGATCACCGGCCACCTGTCGGCGCACGGCGGCGAGCAGGCGCTGCGCGCCCTGGCCGACGATCAGCTCGTCGGCCACCTGCTGCTCGTCCACGACCTGCACCCGGACCCGGTCGCCACCCGTGTCCGCGCCGCCCTGGCCGCCCTGCCCGACCCGCCCGAGCTGCTGGAACTCACCGACACCGCGGTCCGCCTCGCCGTCCGCCCCGGCTGCGGCGCCCAGGCCGCCGAACAGACCGTCCGCGACGCCCTCGCGGCCCGGGCCCCCGAGATCGAGGACGTCCAGGTGACAACCGCCGCCCCGGAGGCCCTGATCCCGGTGTCGGCGCTCTTCCGTGACTCCGGGGGCGCGAGTGCGGGTCCTCCCGGGTCCGCTCCCGGGCCCGCGCGCCCGCCCGGGCAGGAGGCGGCGTGCACACCGTGACGGGCGGACCGGCGGCAACGGGCGCGACCGGAGCGGACGCCCTGTCCGCGGCGCGCTCCGGGCCCGCGGCCGCTGCGGTAACCGCCGGCGGCGGCCTGCGGCGGCTGGCCCGGCAGGCGGCGGGCCGAGCGGCCGGGGCGCAGGCCGAGGACGCGCCGGAGCGGTGCGAGCTGTGCGCGGAGCCGCTGCCGGCCGGGCACCGGCACCTGCTGCGCCCGGCCGACGGAAGCGTGGCCTGCGCCTGCCGGGCCTGCGCGCTGCTGTTCGGGCCGGAGTCCTCGCCCGGCATCGGGCCGGGCGCGACCGGCGGCTCGCGGCCGGAGGCGGCAAGCGGTTCCGGGCCCGGTGCGGCCGGCCACATCGGACCGGAGGGCTGCGGCGGGCCCGATGCCACCGGGCACGTCGCGCCCGGCGCTGTCGGCGGTACCGGCCACGGCGAGTCGGCGGCCACCGGCGGCCACGGGCCGGACAGCACCCGCGACCTCGCCACCGACACCGGCGGCTCGCGGCCGGAGGCGGCGTACGACCACGGGCCCGACAGCACCCGCGACCTCGCCCCCGACACCGGCGGCCCCGAGCCCGGCCGCACCCCCGGCACCGGCGGCCCCGCCGGCCACACCACCGCCCCCAGAAGCTCCGAAGCCACGCCCCACCGCGGCTACCTCGCGCTGCCCGAGACGCGGCAGCGGCTGGACGGCTGCGCGATCGACGACACCGTGTGGGCGGCGCTGGGCATCCCGGTCGGGCTGGCCTTCTTCACTCGTTCGGCGGAGTCGGGGGCGATCACGGCCGCGTATCCGAGTCCGCTGGGGGCGGTGCGGTTCACCGTGGCGGCGGAGAGCTGGCGCGAGCTGGCCCGTTGCCATTCGGCGCTGCCGGAGCTGCCCGCGGAGGTGACCGCGCTGCTGGTGCACCGGGCCCGTGGCGCGGCCGAGCACTGGCTGGTCCCGCTGGACGACTGCTACCGCCTGGTCGCGCTGGTCCGAGCACACTGGAAGGGCCTGGGCGGCGGCGACGAGGTGTGGCAGCGGATCGACGACTTCTTCCGAGCCCTCAACGCGGCTCACCGCACCTGACCCCGAGGAGGCGTCATGGGCATCACCGTAGGAAAGCCCGATGTGACACCCGACCGGCCCGCCCACGTGGCGGGGGTCCGCCGCGGCAACCACCAGGGCGGCCGCAAGCGGCAGCCCGGACACCGCCGCAACAACCTGTCCACCGCGCGCCGCTCCACCGGCATCAACGCCAGGCACCGCAATCCCGTGCTGCCCGACATGCCGAACCTGTCGCCGGCATGACGGCCACGCCCCACGTCACCGCCCCCGCAGCCGCGCCCGCTCCCCCCGCCACGGGAGCGGGAGCGGTCCCCGGGCTGGCCTTCGCGGTCACCGGCGCCGAGGAGGAGCGGTACGCCGCCGTGCCCACGCTCCGTTTCCGCCTGGAGATCACCCGCACCGGCGGCCCCGCGATCGCCTCGCTCGCGCTGACCGCGGACGTACGGATCGACGTGGCCCGCCGCCGTTACGGACCCGACGAACGCCGCGCGCTGGCCGAGCTGTTCGGCCTGCCCGACCAGTGGGCCACCGCGCTGCGCCCGCTGACCTGGGCCCGTACCACCGTGCACGTGCCGGCTTTCGACACCCGTACCACCGCCGATCTCCCGGTCGCCTGCTCGTACGACACCGAACTCGCGGTCACCAAGTACCTGCGAGCGGTGCGGGACGGGGACGTGCCGCTGGACTTCCTGTTCAGCGGCACCGTCTTCCACCACGGCCCGGACCGGGCCCTGCGGGCCGGGCGGATCCCGTGGTCCGGCGAGGCGGCGTACGCGCTACCGGCCGACCGCTGGCACGCCCTGACCGGCCGTTACCACGCGGGCGGCCCCTGGCTGCGGCTGTCCCACGACACGTACGAACGCCTCGACGCCTACCGCGCCCGCCACGTCCTGCGCACCCCCGACGAGGCCGTCGCCGCCCTGCTCGCCCGCGCCCCCCACCACGACCCGGAACCGGAATGACTGACACCACCACCGATCCCCTGCCGCCCGGCGGCACCGAAGACGCGGCTCAGGTCCGGGCCGAGGTCGAGGTCGAGGTCGAGAAGATCGTGCGGACCTGCCTCTACGAGGGCTATCTGCTGTGGCCCTACCGCCGGTCCGCGCTGAAGAACACCAAGCGCTGGACCTTCGGCGGCGTCTTCCCGCCCGCCTGCGCGGCACCGCTGGGCGAGCCCGGCACGATGACCACGCAGGTGCTGTACGAGGGCGACGACCGCGACCTGACCGTCCGCGTACGGTTCCTGCACGTGGTGGACCGCACGGTGCTGCGGGACGGACCCGGCGGACCCGAGCCGGTCGCCGAACTCACCGTGGACGGACGCACGTACGTCTCCTGGCAGGAGGCCACCGAACGCGAGACCGTGCTGGCCGGCGGGCCGGGCACCGCGGCGATCGACGTGCCGGCCGGCACCGCCACCGAACCGCTGCCCGGCGGCGCCTGCTTGGTACGGAGCTGGCAGCCGCTGACCGGCACGGTCGAGGTCACCGCGGAACCGGTCGCGGACGGGGTGCGGCGGCTGACGGTGCGGATCGCCAACACCACGCCCTGCCCGGCGCCGTCGCCGGGTGCCCTCGGCGCCCGCGAGGAGGCCGCGGCCCACGCCTTCGTGTCCACCCACACCGTGCTGCACAGCTCCGGCGGCCGGTTCGTCTCGCTGCTCGCCCCTCCGCGGCCGCTGGCCGAGGCCGCGGCGGGCTGCCGCCAGCAGGGCACCTGGCCGGTGCTGGTCGGGCGTGACACCGGCGACGGCCGCGCCACCACCGTGCTGTCCTCGCCGGTCACCCTCTACGACTTCCCCCGGGTGGCCCCGGAGAGCCCCGGCGACCTTTTCGACGGCACCGAGATCGACCAGTTGCTGGTGCTGAGCGTGCTCAGCCTCACCGAGGAGGAGCAGGCCGAGGCCCGCGCCACCGACCCGCGCGCCCGGGAGATCCTGGACCGCTGCGCGGCCCTGTCCGGCGACGGCCTGATGGCGCTGCACGGCACGATCCGGGAATTCCGCGAGCTGCGCGGACTCGCCGGGGCGGGGGAGGCGCGGTGAGCGAGTCGACGAGGAGCGCGGTGAGCATGCCTGCGAGCGGTACGACGAGCACGCCGGGGAGCGGACCGATGAGTACACCGGCGAGCGGCCTCGCCGACACCGCACTGAGCACGGCGCAGGGCACCCCGGCCGGCACGCCGGCCGGCGCCGCACCCAGCGGCTCGGCCGGCGCTCCGGGCAGCGGCACGTCCAGCACGCCGATCAGCGGCCCGTTGAGCGCCAACCCCTTCCGCCCCGGCAGCAAGGTGCGGCTGCGCCCGTCGCGCAGCGCCGACATCCTCGATCTGGCGCTGGCCGGGCGCACGGCCGAGGTGACCGCGGTCGAGGAGGACCTGGACGGGCAGGTGCACGTCGCGGTCGTGCTGGACGGGGACCCCGGGCGGGACCTGGGCGCCGCGGTCCAGATCGGCCACCGCTTCTTCTTCTCGCCCGAGGAGCTGGAACCGGCCGGCCCGCCCGGCGCCGCCGCCGCGCCGCCGAGGACGCGGGTCCTGGTGGCGGGCGTCGGCAACGTCTTCCTCGCCGACGACGGCTTCGGGCCCGCGGCCGCGGCCGCGCTCGCCCGGACCGAGTTGCCGGAGGGCGTGCACGTGGCCGACTTCGGCATCCGCGGGATGGACCTGGCGTACCGGATGCTGGACGGCTACGACACAGTGGTGCTGCTGGACGCCGCCCCGCACGGCGAACCCCCCGGCACTCTCAGCGTCATCGAGCCCGACCCGGACGCGCTGCCGTCCGGCGCAGCCCCCGAGGCCCACGCCATGGACCCGGTCAAGGTGCTCGCGCTGGCCCGCACCCTGGGCGGCGGCGCCCTGCCGCGTGTCCTGGTCGTCGGCTGCGAGCCCCAGGTCCGGATGGCCGGCGACGACCCCGACGTGGTGGTCGCCCTCAGCGATCCGGTCCGCGAGGCGGTCGACCGCTCGGTCCCGTTCGTCCACACCCTCCTCGCCGACCTCCTCACCGCAGCCGGAAGGAGGTGATCACGCCATGAAGAACGGCATCCTCATCCCGCCCGGCGTCGTCCGCGCCACCACCGCGGCCCTCGCGGTCGCCTTCCTCGCCCTCGCCATGGGCACCGCCCCGGAAATCCGCCGCTACCTGAAGCTCAAGTCGATGTGAGAAGCCGCGGGCCGGGCGCCGGTTCCGCCCGAGCCGGCCCCCAGCCCCCGGCCCCCGTTCCACGGCACGTACCGGGCAGCGACAAGTCCACGGCGCCGCGCCCGACGGACGCGATGCGGCGCCCGGCGGCGCGGACCGGACGGGCCACCGGCCCGGCAGGCGACCGTACGACCCACCGGGCCGGCCCCAACGCCCGCGCTTCGTCGCCGGCAGGCGCGGACGAGGCTCGGCCGCAACACCGCCCCCGAACCACGCGCAACGCGCCCCGGCCGGGCAGGCACCCTTCGACCCCCTGGGTCCGGGCCTGCCCGGCTCACCCTTTTCCTGCGCACCCCGCAGGGGACCCTCAGCAGTCCCGCAGTTCCGGGGACTGGTTGAGCACCTGGGCGCGCAGGGAGGTGAATTCCTGGTAAGGGGCGGCGGATTCGGTGCCGGGGAGGAAGACGGCGACGCGGTGGCAGTTCTGGAAGGCGAGGCGGACGCCGAAGTGGCGTTCCAGGCTGCCGCGGATGGCGTCGCTGGACAGGGCGCGCAGCAATTGGCCGCGCTGGGCCTCGCTCGCCGGGGGCTCGGTGTTGTCGGCGAAGGGGGCCGAGCCGGCGCCCAGGGTGCGGGTGAGGCCGGCGATCAGGTCGTACGCGTACGGCAGGGAGGTGCGGACGGTGTCGACGAAGGCGGCTTCGTCGACCGGTCCGGCCTCGGCCTCGGCGAGCAGGGCGGGGGAGACGTCGAGCGACATGGCGGATCCGTTCGGTTCGAGGATTGTTGCGGGTGGGGGGATCAGGCCGGGGCCGGTGCCTGGGCGAGCAGGGCCCGCGGGCCGTGCCGGAAGCCGGGGTCGACCTGGCGGGACAGATCCTGGCCGGTGGCGCGGTCGGCCCAGGCCGCGGCGTTCTTCAGGTGGAAGGCGACGGCCTGCTCCTGGAAGGCGGCCCAGTCCTTCGTACGGGCCTCCATCGCGGTCCGCAGCAGGTCCAGGGCGGCCCGGTTGACCGGCTCGAGGCCGTCGAGGGAGGCGTGGCCGCCCTGGTCGAGGGCGCGGACGTAGCGCGAGTGCGCCACGCAGGCGAGCAGGTCGTCACCGGCCTGCTCGCGCAGGAAGGCGATGTCGTCCGGGCCGGTCACCTTGTTGCCGACGACGGCGAGCGCGATGCCGTACTCGGCCGCGTAGTCCCGGTACTGACGGTAGACGGACATGCCCTTGCGGGTGGGTTCGGCCACGACGAAGGTCAGGTCGAAGCGGGTGAACAGGCCCGAGGCGAAGGCGTCGGCGCCGGCCGTCATGTCGACCACCACGTGCCGGCCGGGGCCGTCCACCAGGTGGTTGAGGTAGAGCTCCACCGCGCCGACCTTGGCGTGGTAGCAGGCCACGCCCAGGTCCTCCGCCGCGAAGGCGCCGGTGACCAGCAGCAGCACCCCGTCCACCCGCCGGGCCAGGCCGTGGATCGGGTCGTCGCCACCGGGCACCAGCAGTCGGGAGCCGCGGCCGGGCGGCGTGGTCTTCACCATGGCGGCGGCCGACTCGATCAGCGGATTGTCGCCCCGCAGGTACTCCTTGATCGGGGTCAGCCGGGCGCCCAGCGCGGGCAGCGCCGGCACCTCGTCCTCCGCCAGCCCGAGGGCCACCCCGAGGTGCTGGTTGATGTCGGCGTCCACCGCGACCACGGTGTCGCCGGCGGCGGCCAGATGCCGGGCGAACAGCGCGGACAGCGTGGTCTTGCCGCTGCCGCCCTTGCCCACGAAGGCGATTTTCACAGCCCATCACCCCGCTCCGTACACATGGAAATGGAAACGACTTTCAATACGGTGAGCTTGGCCCGGCCGCTGATCCGTCGTCAAGTCGAATCCCTCCAATGGGGGATGCGCGCCGGCCTCGAAGGCGTCGTTTCTCCTGGCGCCGCCCGCAGGGCGCACCTGGGAAAGAGGCACCCTTTCGCGCATAATGTGACGTATGTCGCACGCACTGCACCTCGCCCAGCAGCCGGAGGCGGACGAACTGCTCGCACGGAGTCCGCTCGCGCTGCTGGTCGGGATGCTGCTGGACCAGCAGGTGCCGATGGAGTGGGCGTTCACCGGGCCGTACACGATCGCGCGGCGGATGGGCGGCGAGGATCTGGACGCGCAGGCGATCGCGGCCTACGAGCCGGACGACTTCGCCGCGCTGCTGTCGCAGAAGCCCGCAGTGCACCGGTATCCGGGGGCCATGGCCAAGCGGGTGCAGCAGCTGTGCCAGTACCTGGTGGACGAGTACGACGGCGATGCCGCCGCGCTGTGGGAGGGGGCCGCCGACGGGCGGGAGCTGCTGGAGCGGCTGAAGGGGCTGCCGGGATACGGCGACCAGAAGGCGAAGATCTTCCTGGCGCTGCTCGGCAAGCGGCTCGGCGTACGGCCGTCCGGGTGGCAGGAGGCCGCCGGGTCGTACGGGGAGCACGGCTGCTACCGCTCGGTCGCCGACATCACCGGCCCGGAGTCGCTCGCGCAGGTACGGGCCCACAAGCAGGAGGCCAAGGCGGCGGCGAAAGCCGCGAAGGCGGCCAAGGGCCCGAGGGCGCCGCGCTCGTCCCGGCCTCGGGCCTGAACCGGCCCACCGGACCAGGCAGCACGGAACGGGCAGGCACGGAACGGGCAGGCACGGAGACCGCAAGAGCCCCCGGCGGCCGGCGGGAGCACCCCGGCCGCCGGGTGCGGGGCCCCGGGCAGTGGGCGCCAGGAGCCCCGCGCGGCCGGACCCTCAGGACCGCGGCGTCAGCCGCAGCGTGGCCTCGCGTGCCGCGGGCGCGACCATCGGGTCCACGTACTGGGGGCCGAAGCGCTGGTACTTCGTCCGGTAGGCCGCGTCGAGGCGTTCGTTGACGGACGCGTCGCCCTCGTCCGCGAAGTCGACGTCCTTGGTGACGCCGCCGGCGTCGACGCGGCCCTCGTGACGGGCCTGGGCGCCGCGGAACCAGCCGCTGGTGCGGCCCTTGAAGGAGCGGACGTAGAGGTCGTCCCCGTCGCGCACCACCCAGATCGTCACCGGGTCGCGCAGGGTGCCGTCGGGCCGCAGGCCCGCGATGCGCAGTTCGTCCGCCGACCCGATGCGGTCCAGCTCGTCGTTCGTCCATGCCGCCATGGGGCGTGCCTCCTGCTCTGCTCGGTCGTGGTCGGCGGCGCTTCGGTAAGAAGCAGCCGCTGCTGTACGAATCGGTCGCCGGGCCCGCCGCCTGAAGACGCACTGGGCCGCCCGGGGCACCCGGCGCCGCGGACCAGGACGGTCAGCGGCGGCCGGCCGCGATGTCCAGCAGGTCGGCCAGCCCGTCGATGGACCAGTCCGCGGCGGCCCGCACCTCCGGGTCGTCGGCCCACCAGTGGCCCCAGGGGCCGCGCCGCAGGTGGGCGCTGCGCAGGCCCGCGGCGCGCACCGGGAAGACGTCGTTGACCGGGTGGTCGCCGACGTAGACGACCTCCTCGGGGCGGCAGCCGGCCGCTTCGACCACCCGGCGGTAGAAGGCGGGGTCCGGCTTGGCGACGCCCCACTCCCCCGAGGTGGCGATCACGTCGGCGGGCACGTCGAGCGCGCGCAGCAGTTCGCCGATCCGGGCCGGCTGATTGCCGGCCACCACCACCCGTGTCCCGGCCGCGCGCAGCGCCGTCAGCACCGGGCGCACGTCCTCGTAGAGGTCCTCCTCCGCCAGCCGCACCCCGACGCCGGCGGCCTCCCGCGCGGCCTGCTCGGCCGCCACGTCCACCCCCGGCCGGGCCAGCCGCAGCGCGTCGGAGTTGTCCCGCCCGGCCACCACGACCGCTCCCACCAGCGCCGACAGCGTGTGCCGCGGCACCTTCAGCCAGTCCGCCCAGGTCTCCCAGTCACGGTCGTCGCGGATCAGCGTCTCGCCCACGTCCAGTCCCACCGCACGGATCGCCACGCAACCCAGCGTACGGCCGCATCCCCGCCCCCGCCCCGGCGTTCCGCCGGCGAACGGGCCGTCACGGAACCGCGGGCACCCGTGACGCGTGGTCACATCCGGGCGCCCGCCACGGGGTGGGCACCCGTACGGACGGTTCGGCGAAGAGGGAGCGCATGGAGTTCACGGGCAACGGCGGACACAGGCCGACGGGAACGGCGTACGGGGCCGGGCGGTGGGTACGGGCGGCGGCGCCCGTGGTCTGCGCCGCGGCCACAGTGGCGGCGCTGGCCGGCTGCTCCTCGTCGTCGGACAACAAGGACAGCAGCGCGTCGGGTCCGAACTCGCCCTCGGCCACGAGCACTTCGGCCCCCGGCAGCACTGCGGCCGCGGACGCCGGCGTGAGCGCGGGCCGGCCGGACGACGCGTGCACCATGATGACGTCCGACCAGGTGGCCCAGCTCGTGGGCACCCCCGGCCCGTACACCGGGGCGCACGAGGACCCGGCGCAGGACGGTTCGCCGGTGTGGGGCTGCACCTGGGGCACCCCCGCCTCGTACGCGGACGTCCGGGAGATCGACCGGGCCCGGTTCACGCAGGACACGTCGAGCCCGAGCGCGGACGACGTGGTCGCGCCGCTGAGCGGCATCGGCGACAAGGCGGCGCTGGAGAAGCGCAAGAGCGACGGCAGCAATCCGTACGTGTACTTCGCCGCGGGCGGCGCCTATTACGAGGTCGAGGTCGTGGTGGACCGGCGCGAACTCGGTGCCGCCAACGCCCCGAAGGAGGTCCTCGGGGAGCAGGGGCTGGCGAAGATCCTGGCGGCCGAGCTGGCCGGCTGAGGCCCTTGCCCGGCCGAGCCGCGGCTCGCGCGTCCGGCCCGCCCCCGGAGGGAGGGGGCGGGCCGGACCGACAAGGGGCCGTACGGGGTGTCACTTGGCCTTGTGCACGAAGGCGTCGGTCCAGGTCTTCGCCAGGTCCACCGAGTGGCCCTTGACCGTGGGGTCGAAGGCGGAGAGCACGGTGAGCACGGTCTGCGGGCCGTCGGCCGGCATCAGGCCGTCGGGCGAGTACATGCCCTTCTCGTTGTCGAGCGCCTTGACGTACACGTCCTTGCCGACGCCCGCGTAGTAGTCGGCCGGCATCCGGTCGGCGATCTCGGCGGCGGAGTGCGACTGGATCCAGTGCAGTGTCTCCACGTACACGTCGACCAGCCGCTGCACGACGTCCGGGTTCTTCTGCACGTAAGCCGTCGTCAGGTACAGGCACGACGCCGGGTAGGTGCCGCCGAGGGCCGTCTTGGCGCCGGCCGCGGTGCGCATGTCGATCAGCGGCTGGGCGAGGTGCTTGCGCTCCAGCATGGAGATGGTCGGCTCGGTGGTCATCCCTGCGTCGATCTGCTTGTTCTGCATCGCCGCCACGAAGGTGGAGCCCGCGCCGACCGCGACGGAGGTGGCGGCGCCGGCCTTCACGCCGTTCTTGGCCTCCAGGTACTGGGTGAGGAAGTTGGTGGAGGAGCCGAGGCCGGTGACGCCCAGGTGCTTGCCGGTGAAGTCGGCGGGGCTCTTCACGGTCGCGGCCTCGTCGGTGCGGACCATCTCGACCTCGCCCGGCGCCTGGAGGAGCTGCACCACGGACTCGGTGGACTTGCCCTTGGACTGGAGGTCGATGTTGTGGTCGTAGAAGCCGATGACCGCGTCCACCTGGCCGGCCAGCATCGCGGTCTCGGCGTCCACCCCCGCGGGCTCGTCCGAGAGCTGCACGTTGATGCCGTGCGCCTGGTAGTAGCCCAGGCTCTTGGCGAGCATCGCGGGCAGGTAGATCTGCTTGTCCAGGCCGCCGACCATGATTCTGACCGTGGCCTCGCCCTTGGCGTTCTTCGGCGCGGTCTTGGCGCCGTGCCCCCCGCAGGCCGAGGTGCCCACGGCGAGGGCGGCACAGGTGGCGGTGGCGAGCAGGGTCTTGAGCACCGGCTTCATCGCGGGTCTCCTTCGGGTGTACGGGGCGGGGGCGTGCGGAGGGGGTACGGGCGGGGGTACGGAACAGGGCGCGCGGGAGGGCGTACGGCCGGTGGGGCGGCGGGTCACAGGCCCGTGCCGTCGCCCGCGGACTGGGCGGGACGCCAGCGCAGCACCCGCTTCTCGAACCGGGTGACGACGAACTCCGCGATCAGCGCGAGCACGGCGATCAGCAGGGTGCCGGCGTAGACGCCGTCGGCGTTGAAGTTGCCCTGGGCCTGCGCGATGAGCTGGCCCAGGCCGGCCTGGGCGCCCAGCATCTCGCCGACGATGGCGCCGATCAGCGCGAAGCCGAAGGCCGCGTGCAGGGAGGCGACGATCCAGGTCATCGCCGAGGGCAGCACCACGTGGGAGGTGACCCGCCACTCGGAGGCGCCCAGGATGCGGGCGTTGGCGATCAGGTTGCGGTCCACCTCGCGGGTGCCCTGGAAGGCGTTGAAGAAGACCGAGAAGAACACCAGCACGACGGCGAGCGCGACCTTGCCGGAGGGGCCGAGCCCGAACCAGATGATGAACATCGAGCCGAGCACGATGCGGGGGATGGAGTTGGCCGCCTTGATGAACGGCGCCATCACGTCGGCCAGCGCCCGGATCCGGCCCAGCGCGATGCCCAGCACCACGCCGGAGACGGTCCCGATGAGGAAGCCGAGCACGGTCTCCTGCATGGTGACGGCGATGTTGTGCCAGATCGAGCCGAGCGAGGTGCCGTCGGCGAACCAGGTCCGCAGCTGCTTGACCACGCCGTCCGGCGAACCGTAGGTGAAGGTGTCCAGCGCGCCGGAGGAGGCGCCCAGTTGCCAGCCGCCGAGCACGGCCGCGACCAGCGCGACCTGGGTGAGCAGGATCAGCAGCCGGCGCCGGCGGGCCCGGGCCCGCGCGCCCCTGATCAGGGCGGCCTCCTCGGCGGTGCCGGCGAGCGCGCCGGAGGAGGGCGGGGCGGCGCCGGGGACGGAGGCGGTGCCGGTGTGGGTGTCGGTCATCACGGGGCTCCTGGTCATTCGGCGTCACTCGGCCCGGTCGGCGGTGGTCGGGGAAGAGTTCCGGGAAGAACTCGCGGACGTGCTCGGCGACGGCGTCCCGGAAGCGGTGGCAGGTGCGGGTACGGGCGCGGATTCGGGCGCGGGCGCGTCGCCGGCCGTACGGGCGTAGGCGAGCCGGACCTCGTCGCGCAGGCTGGACCAGATCTGCTCGTACAGCTCGACGAAGCGCGGCTGGAAGCGGATCTCCTGGACCTTGCGGGGGCGCGGCAGGTCGACCCGGAAGGTGTCCTTGACGGTGCCGGGGCCGACGGTGAGGACGACGACCTTGTCGGCGAGGGCGATCGCCTCCTCGAGGTCGTGGGTGACGAACACGACCGCGGGCCGGGTCAGTTCCCACAGCGCCAGCAGCTCGTCCTGCACGATCTGCCGAGTCTGCACGTCCAGCGCCGAGAACGGCTCGTCCATCAGCAGGATCTCCGGCTCGTTGATCAGCGTCTGGGCGAGCGCGACGCGCTTGCGCATGCCGCCGGAGAGCTGGTGCGGCAGCCGGTCCTCGAAGCCGGACAGCCCCACCCGGCGCAGCCAGTCGCGGGCCCTGGAGAGCGCCTCCTTCTTCGCGGCGCCGCGGAACTGCGGGCCGGCCGCCACGTTGTCCAGCACCGACTTCCAGGGGAAGACGGCGTCGGTCTGGAACATGAAGCCGACCCGCGGGTCGATGCCGGTCACCGGCTCGCCGTGGACCAGGGCCCGGCCGGCGCTGGCCCGCTCCAGCCCGGAGATCAGCGAGAGCGTGGTCGACTTGCCGCAGCCGGTCGGCCCGACCACCGCGCAGAACTCGCCGGGCGCCACGGTCAGGTCCAGGTCGCGCAGCGCGGTGTAGACACCGCCGGACGGGGTCCGGAACCTCTTCGTGGCCGCGCGCAGCTCGATCGCGGCAGCCGCCGACGCAGCCTCGGACGCCGACGCTGCCGCGGACTTCGACGCCGACTTCGCAGCGGTGGCCGGAGCCGCCGGGGTCCCCGAGCCGTCCCTCGCCGTGCCTGTCACTGTGCCCCCTTTCCGCACCGCCGGTGCGACCGTGCGTGGTACCGGCAGTGCTGGTGATGCCGGTGGTGCCGGTGTCTCCGGCGGGTGTCGTGACCGTAGGGCGCGGCAGAGGACCGGGCGAGGCTTGCGCACGTTGCGCGGTTTTCCCGCGTTCACCGGGGTTCTGCGCGTTCTGCTCACCGCGCCGGGGGTGGGCAAGACGGCCGTCACCAGGCACAATCTCCGGCACGCGGGCCCGGCGAAGGGGCCGGGTCCGGGTGCGGCCGGTCCGCGGGGCGTCCCGCTCCGCCGGGGGCGGGCGCCGCGCCGAGCGTGAGGTGTGCCAGGAACACGGAGGCGCCGGTGCCGACCGTCCGTAGCCGTGCCGTCCCGGCGGCAGGCGTCGCCGCCGTACGGACCGCCCTTGTCGCCGTCGCCGTCCGGCTCCGAAAGGCAGTGCGGGCCCGCCCCCACCGCGGCGGCAAGCGGCGGCTGTCCACCCGGATCCTGGTCAGCCAGGTGCTGATCCTCGCGGTGACCGGCGTCATCGGCTTCCTGCTGCTGGCCGTCGCCCAGCGCACCGAGCTGGACCGGGCGTACGAGCAGCGGGCGCTGGCCATCGCGCAGACCACGGCGGCCGAGCCGCAGATCCAGCAGGCCATGGAGTACGGGACCGGCGGCGACGTGGTCCAGGCCGTCGCCGAGCGCATCCGCCGGGCGTCGCGCGCCTCGTACGTCGTGGTGATCGACCTGCACGGGGTGCGGCACTCGCACCGGATGCCGGACCTGGTCGGCAAGCGGGTCGAGGAGCCGATCGTGGTGCGCGACGGCCGCCCGCACGTCGGCATCGACGAGGGCGCCACCGGGCGGTCGGCCAACGGCAAGGCGCCGCTGTACGGTCCCAGCGGCTCCCTGGTCGGCGAGGTGTCGGTGGGCATACCGGAGCAGGCCGTGGTCGGCGAGCTGTGGCGGGAGCTGCCCACCTTCGGGCTGTACGCCGGGATCGCCACGGCGGTGGGCTCGGTGGCCGCCTTCCTGCTGGCGCGGAAGCTGAAGCGGTCCACGTTCGGCCTGGAGCTGGAGGAGATCGCCGGGCTGCTCCAGGACCGCGAGGCGATGCTGCACGGCATCCGGGAGGGCGTGCTCGCCTTCGACCCGCAGGGCAGGATCACCGTCGTCAACGACGAGGCCCGGCGGCTGCTGGGCCTGGGCACGGCGCTGGGCAGCAGGCTGGAGGACGTGCTGCCGGACGGGCGGCTGCGGCGCGCGCTGGACGGCACGCTGGCCGGGGTGGACCTGACCGTGCTCACCGACGAGCACTGCCTGGCCGTCAACCGGATGCCCGTCACCCTGCACGGCCGCGCGCTGGGTGCGGTGGTCACCGTGCGGGACCGCACCGAACTGGTCGGGCTGCTGCGGGAGCTGGATTCGGTGCGCGGGCTGACCGACGCGTTGCGCGCCCAGCAGCACGAGTTCACCAACCGCATGCACACCCTGGCCGGGCTGCTGGACCTGGGCGAGCACGAGGCGGCGTACGCCTACGCGGTCGAGTCGGCCGGGGCCGGGCAGGCGCTCGCCGAGTCGGTACGGCAGCGGATCGGGAACGCGCTGATGGTGGGGCTGATCGTGGCCAAGACCACGGTGGCCGCCGAACGCGGCGTGCGGATCCGGCTGACCGCCGACTCCGCGCTCGGCGCGTCCCCGCCGCACCTGCGCCGGCTGCTGACCATCGTCGGCAACCTGCTGGACAACGCGATCGACGCGGTGGCCGGCGGCCCGGTCGGCGCCGAGGGGCCCGAGGTGCGGCTGTCGCTGGTCGAGACCGCCGAGCGGGTCACCGTGACGGTGGCCGACGCCGGTCCGGGGATCCCGCCGGGCGCGGCCGAGGCGATCTTCGAGGACGGCTGGTCCACCCGGCCGGACCGCGGCACCGCCCGGCGCGGTCTCGGCCTGGCGCTGGTCCACCGGCTGGTGCAGCGGCACGGCGGCACGATCGACGTGGGCGGCGGGCCGGGCGCGGTCTTCACCGTGGTACTGCCGCTGCCGGACACCGCGCCCGCGCCGCTGGGCGCGCTGTTCACCACCGCCCCGCCGGTGCCGGCGGGAGCGGCCACGACGGTCGAGGACCCGGGAGGGCGCTGGTGATCCGGACCCTGGTGGTGGACGACGACTTCCGGGTGAGCGCCATCCACTGCGCCTACGTCAGCCGGATCGAGGGCTTCGAGGTGGTGGGCCAGGCACCCACCGTGGCCGCCGCCCTGGATGCGGTCCGCGCGCTGGAGCCCGGACTGCTGCTGCTCGACATCTTCCTGCCCGACGGCAGCGGCCTGGACGTGCTGCGCCGGCTGACCGGGGACGCGGGCGGCGCCCGGCCCGACGCGCTCATGATCACCGCGGACCGGGACATCGCCTCGGTGCGCACCGCGATGAAGCTCGGCGCGGTCGGCTACCTGGTCAAGCCGTTCGGCTCGGCCGCGCTGGCCGAACGGCTGGCCGCCTATCGCGAACTCCAGCACCGGGTGGACGCGCTCGGGCCGGCCGCCGAGACCGATCAGGCGGACGTGGACGCGCTGTTCCGGGCCGCGCGCCCGGCCGGCCTGCCCGCGCTGCCGGCCAAGGGCCACTCGGCGCCGACCCTGGCCCTGGTCCGCGACGCGGTGCGCGGCGCACGCCGCGACCTGTCCGCGGCGGAGGTGGCCGAACTCACCGGCGTCTCCCGGGCCACCGCGCAGCGCTACTTGTCGTACCTGGTCCGCGAGGGCCTGGTCCGGCTGGAACTGCGGTACGGGCTGACCGGCCGGCCGGAACACCGCTACCGGACGGCGTGAGCCTGCCGGACGGCGGCCCCCGGTGACGGCCACCGGGTGACATGACGCGCGCCACTCCCCGTACGGGCGGCCGGAGCGCCGGATCGGGGCCGTCGCCTGCGAGAATCGGCACGGTCGCGGTGATCGCCGACGAAGGGAGCGCCCTGTGCCACGCAGTTCGCAGCCGTTGCGGAAGCTGGGCTTCCTGACCATCGGGCTGTTCGACCCGGCCGATCCGCTGGCCGGTCACGAGTCCACGCTGGACATCATCGCGCTGGGCGAGCGGCTGGGCTTCGACAGCGCGTGGGTGCGCCACCGGCACCTGCAGTACGGGATCTCCTCGCCGGTCGCCGTGCTGGCCGCCGCCTCGCAGCGCACGCGCCGCATCGAACTGGGCACCGCCGTCACCCCGTTGGGCTGGGAGAACCCGCTGCGGCTGGCCGAGGACCTGGCCACCGTGGACATCCTGTCCGGCGGCCGGCTGAACCCGGGGGTGAGCGCCGGGCCGCCCATGCACTGGGACCGGGTCAAGGGCGCGCTCTACCCGTACACCGCCGAGGGCGAGCACTTCGGCCACGAACGGGCCGCGCGCCTGCTGTCGTACGTGCGCGGCGAACCAGCCACCGACTTCAGCGGCACCGAGGGCTTCGAGGTGTACTCCGACCGCGTCCAGCCGCACTCCCCGGGCCTGGGCCGCCGGATGTGGTATGGCGCCGGCAGCCTGCGCTCGGCCGCGTGGGCGGGCGAGCACGAGATGAACCTGCTGACCAGCAGCGTGGTGAAGGCCGAGGAGTCGGAGGACTTCGAGCACATCCAGCTCTCCCACATCCGCGCCTTCCGGGCCGGCCACCCCGACGGCGAGCGGGCCCGGGTCTCGCAGGGCCTGGTCGTCATCCCCACCGACAGCGCCTCCCTCGAACAGCGCGCCCGGTACGAGGAGTTCGTCCGCGCCCGCACCCCGCGCACCACGTCCCCGCAGGGCCCGGCCCGGTTGCTGTTCGCCCGCGACCTGGTCGGCCCGTCCGCCCTGATCGCCGAACAGCTCTACGCGCACGCGGCCTTCCAGGAGGTGGACGAGGTCGCGTTCGCGCTGCCCTTCACCTTCACGCACGAGGACTACGTGCAGATCCTCACCGACATCGCCACGCACCTCGGCCCGGCCCTCGGCTGGCACCCGGCCGACTGAGCTCCCCCTGGGCTACGGGTTCGGGCCCAGGACCCGGTCGATGTCCAGCCGCAGCGCGCAGACGCCCTCGGCCGAGCCCGCCACCAGGTGCCCGTCCGGCAGCAGCGCGAGTGCGGCGGCCGGGGCGAGCAGCGGGAGCGTGCCGGTGCGGCCGGTCGCGATGTGCCACAGGCTCACGGTGGCGTCGTTCCAGGCCGCCGCGAGCACCGGGCCGTACGGCGTGTGGGCGGCGGCGAGCGCGGTGACCAGCGCGGGCCGCTGCTCCACGGGGGTCGGCATGGGTGCGGCGGACGGCTCCCACAGCCGGATCGCGCCGTCCATTCCCGCGCTCATCACCAGCGTCAGGCCGTCGCCGGGCATGGGCAGGCAGGTCACCGCGGTCGCCGCGGATCCGTGCAGCAGATGGGAGACCGGCCCGGCCGCGGCGCTGTCCGGCCGCCACACGTGCACGGCCCCCTGCTCGTCGCCGACCACCACCACCGAGCCGTCCGGGCTCTGCCCGAGCGCGGTGGGGCGCCGGCCGGGGTCCCGGAGTGCGGCCAACGAGTGGTGCGCGGCGATCCGGCCGAGGAAGGCCGCGGCCGAGGCGTCCGGGGTGCCGTACGCCATCGACTCGCCGACCGGCACCAGCGCGCCGGTGTCGGCGAGCAGCAGCAGCGCGCGGTCGGGGCGTACCGCCACGCCCGACGGGTGCAGGGCCGCGGCGTTCGGCAGCGGTACGGTGCCGGTGGCCCGGCCGCTGTCCGCCGCCAGCAGGGTCAGCCCGCCGACCGGGTCGGCGGTCAGCAGCGGGCCCGGCCCGACCTCCGACTCCGGCCCCTCCGGCACGGCGGCCAGTGCGGTCACCGGTGTGTCGGCCCGGGCCCAGCGCGCCGTGACGGGACCCTCCTCGGCGAGCGGCAGCAGATAACGCGCGAGGGCGGGGCTGTCGGCGAGGGCGGCGGTGTGCAGCAGCGCGGCGCGTTCGGCCGTACCGAGTTCGGACCCCGACAGCCGCGGCGCCGCCGCCCGCCACGTCTCCCGCAGCCCGGCGGGCGCCGGTATCCGCGGATCGGCCAGGCAGGCGGCGACGGCCACGGCCGAGCCGTGCACCAGGAACCCGGGATCGCTGATCAGCGCCCGCACCGCCCGGTCCCGGTCGGGCCGGGCCAGCGCCTGGTCGAGCGCGTGCTCGCGCACGTCCGCGGAGGCCAGGTCCCAGCGCGGCCGCCCGTCGGGGGTACGCACCAGACGCGCCGGCAGGTCGTCGTCACCGGGACCGACCGGGACGCCCTGCCCGTGCGGCCTGCGGCCCGGGTCCACGACCTCGGCGTCAGCAGGGGCCAGGTCCCAGCGCGGCCGCCCGTCGGAGGTACGCACCAGACGCGCCGGCAGGTCGTCGTCACCGGGACCGTCCTCGGTGCCCGGCCGGTACGGGCTGCGGCCCGGGTCCACGACCTCGGCGTCCGCGGGGGCCAGGTCCCAGCGCGGCCGCCCGTCGGAGGTGCGCACCAGACGCGCGGTCAGGTCGTCGTCACCGGGACCGACCGGGACGCCCTGCCCGTACGGGCTGCGGCCCAGGTCGACGACCTCGGCGTCCGGCCAGGAGTCGAGCAGGCCCGAGTCGCCGACCTCGATCAGGGCGCGGGTGCCGGGCAGCGCGAGCAGGGGCAGGACCAGGTCCTGGACCAGGGTCCGCGGGCGGGCGAGGGCGCGGTCGGCGGGGCCGCGGCCGGCCCGGTGCAGGTCGGCGACGAGCAGCAGCAGCGGGCGCGGGTCGACGGCGAGGCGGTCGAGCAGCCGCTCGGCGGACACCGGTCCGTAGCCGAGTTGACGGCCCGCCTCCCAGGCGAAGGCGTCGGCGAACAGCCCGTCGGCGAGCACCGTGGCGTGCACGGTGGTGCGCGTATCGCTGGGTGAGCCGAGCAGGTACCAGGCCAGCAGTTGGCTCTTGCCGCTGCCGCGCGCGCCCTTGACCAGGCACACCCTGGGCCGGCCGGGGGCGGCCGCCCAGTCCAGCAGCGCCGGCCCGTACGCCGCCGTGACCCCTTCCGCCGGCGGCCAGGCGGCCGGGTCGGGGCGGCCGTCCGCGGCGCCGCTCACGCCGGTCCACCCGCGCTGCCGTCGTCGCGCGCGGCGGCCTCGCGCAGCAGCCGTACGCCCTCGGCCCGCGAGACGGCCGTGTCGCCGTACGGATAGCTGTGCGTCAACTCGGCGTGCGGGAAGACCTCGGCGAGCCACATCGAGCAGTAGTGGCCGGGCAGGAAGCAGGGTTCCAGGTCGGTGTGGACGCGCAGCACCTGCTCCGGCTCGACGCCGGCCGCCCGCAGCGCGGCCCACAGCCGCTCCTCGGGGTGCGCGGCGACCGCCCCGGCGGCGGTGACGATGCGCTTGCCCTCGGCCGGGTCCTCGTACTCGAACGCGGCGTAGTTCCGTACGCTCGCGGTGTCACGGATGTCGTCCAGCACCAGCGGCCACCAGTGCTCGCGCTCGGCGAAGGCCAGCGGGTCACGCTCCCGCAGCCGCTCGGTCAGCCGGTTGAAGGCGTCCATCGCGGCCTGCGGCCGGTCGGCCCCCATGATCACGCCGAGCGCGGCCCGCAGTTCCGCCAGCCCCTCGGCGAACGCCTGCGGCGAGGCGTTCACGAACCGGTCCGGCTCGTCCCAGTCGAGCAGCACCGACCACACGGTGCCGTCCTCGTCGGCGCACAGCTCGTACCCGTTGTCGCCGCCGAGCCTGGCCCACCGCGCGCACTCCGCGCGCGCCACCTCGCGCCCCACCGACCCGGCGTACTCCACCAGTTCCACCGGGTCCCCGTCCCGGGTCACGAAGTACGGCCCCACCTGCGCCGGCACGGCCACCCCGGCCAGCACCCCCCGCGTGCCGAAGTCCCGCACCACCGCGTCGCCGCCCCCGCTCACCGCGCCCCCACCGCTCCTCGTCCGCGTCCTTTACGTCCCGTGCCCACGTCTACGTCCCGTGCCCACGTCCCCATCGTGCCAGCGCCCGACGGCGGGCCTCCAGGAGAGCGCCGGAGCCGTCAGTAGTACTCGCTCTCCGGGTCCTCGATGAAGGTCAGCACGTTGTGCCAGCGCGACTGCGGGTCCGCCAGGGCGGCGGGATCGACCGCCCGCATCGCCGCTTCGACGCGTTCGCGGGCGCCCCGCGGGTCGAAGAGGTCGTCGTCGCCTTCCGCTTCGACGTCGTAGTGCGGCCGTTCGGCCTCGAGGATGTACAGGAAGTGCACGAATTTCCGGAAGGTGCTGTTGAAGAGGTAGATCTCCCCGTCCTGCGGAAAGCAGAAGACCTTGCCGGCGTACGGGTCGAGCACGATGCTGTCGTACGGAATCACGGTCAGCGGAATCCACGTCTCGGCCCCGAGGGGGACGTCGTCGTACCGCTCCGGGAGTTCCCAGTCGTAGACCTGCGAGAACGGGGGGAATTCCTGCGCGAGCCGTCGCTGGAGCACGACCTGCGGATTCTTCCCGATCGGCAGCCCCAGCGTCCGCATGGCGTCCCTGGTGTCGGAATCCGCGATGACGTCCAGGCTGCCCGCGGGGACGGGCAGCAGGTTTTCCGGGCCGAACACAGCCTCGAGGTTCGGACGGCTGAGTTCCAGAAGATCGGGCATGAACCTTTCGGGCCTTTCCTGTCGCGCACTCGTGATCGAAATCTTCCGATCGCAATCTACCGACGGGCCTTCAGCCCGTCGAGATAGGTCTGCAGCGCCTGATTTCCCGCGTCCCGGGAAGCCGACGTGTCACCGTACTCGACGGTGTGCGAGACCTGTACATGCGGTAACCGCTCCGCCACCCATGACGAGCAGTTCGGCGCCATGGAACACGGCTCGCGTTCGGTGTAGAGATCCTGTATCCGGCTTCCCTCGCCCTGTCTGAGGAACGGTATCCCGATCATCCGTTCCGAGTGGGCACCGGTCCGTACGCCGTCGGGGCGGTGGCTGCGCCCGACCAGGATGAAGTCGCCGTTGCCGTTCGCTCCGGTCACCCGCGCGGCGGCGTAGTTGTTGCTGGTGAAGGTGTCCTTTTTGTGCGTGCCGTAGCTGTTGTCCGCGTGCCGGGCGAGCTGCGTGGCCTGCGCGAGGTCCGTGCTGCCGGCCGGAATCCGCTGGGAGGACGCCGTGGGCCGGGGCTTGCTCCGGCCCTCCTTGGCGTCCTTGAGCAGGGCCAGGCGTTCGCCTTCCCTGGGGCCGCCGATCGACGTGCTGTCCAGGCCGAGCCGGTCGTGGTCGTCCTGGGTCAGGGCCTCGTGGCGGTAGCGGTCCGCCGGGTTCGCGGCCGTGGGGTCGTGCCGCAGCCGGGTGATGTTCCCGTCGTCGTCCAGGTGGTAGACGGGGGTCTCGTCCGTCTCACCCTTGTGCCGCTTGGCGATCCGCTCCATGTCGTCGGCGATCGCCTTGTCGTTCGCGAGGTGGTCGTCCGCGTCCTGCCGCAGCCGCTTGCCCGTGTCGTGGTAGAAGTCCTTGATCGCCTTGCCGGAGTCCTCGCCGAGGGTCTTGGCGAGTTTGCCGGCGCCGTGTTCCAGGGCCTGGACGATGCGGTTGGTCACTCGAAGCTCATCCCCGAGGCCTTGGCGTGGAAGTCGGCCGCGTGGCCGGCGATGGTGGTGGCGTGGCCGTGCATGAGGTCGGCGTGGTCGTGGACCGCCTTGGGGTGGATGAACAGGGTGCCGGTGGGGGCGGTCGCCTCGGGGATGCCCAGGGCGTCCTCGGTGGCCTGGTAGAGCAGGCCGTTGACGGCCCGGCCGACGACCTCGACCAGCGGGTTGACGGCGGCCTCGACGACCTCGCCGATGATGTACTGCTCGAGTTGCTGTTCCAGGTAGTCGACGCACTTCTCGGCGGCCTCGACGATCAGCGCCTCGGCCGCCTCGGCGATGCCGAAGGTGAGCACGGCGGCGGCCTGGTCGGCGACGAAGGAGGCGGCCAGGCCCACGAGTTCGGCGATGGCGGCGGCCTTCATGCCGACGATGACATCGGCCGCGGCGTCCATCGCGGTGGCCACCGTGTGGCAGGCGGTGACCAGGTCGGACATGTGCGTGTCGGACATCCGGGCCCAGGTGGTGGCCAGCGCCTCGTAGCCGGCGCCCTGGTAGACCGTGGCCAGATTCTTCACGGTGGCGGTCGAATCCTGGTGGGTGCTGTCGACCTTGTCGGCGAAGTCCCGGATGTGGCCGGCGAACTCGCGGACCTTGTCCTCGTTCACGTTCGGCCAGTTGATGCCGATGAACTGCAGCAAGGAGACGACCTCGCCGGGAAGTTCGATGGCCACGGCGGCATCCCCCCGTCAACTTCGTCGCGTACGCCGGACGTCCGGCACCGGCGTCCCGCCCGCGGACCGGAAACCCGTCTGGTAAGACTCACGCCGCGCTGCCGCGGACGGCCCCGCCTCCCGCGGTAAAGCTTCGGCAAAACGCATCGGGACGCGAACGGGCCCCACCGCGGGGTGCGCGGTGGGGCCCGTGGGGCGGGGCCGGGAGTTTGCGGACGATCTCCCGGCCGTCAGCCGGTCACTGCCGTGGCCGTACGGCCATCGGTCGCCCGGCGTCCGCCGGTCAGTGCATGACCGCCGGGAGCGCGGTCTCCTCCTCGGCACCGTCCTCGCTGGAGGCGAGCTTCGTGCCGGCGGCGCCCGGACGGCCTCCGTTGATGGCGGTCAGGGCGATCAGGGAGGCCACCGCCTCGATGCCGACGGCCCACCAGATGGCGTGGGAGTAGCCGTGCACCAGACCCTGAGCCTGGAGCAGCTTCTGCCCGCCGGCCGCGGCCGCGGTGTGCGCGGCCAGGTAGCTGGTGGTGGCGGAGGCCGCGATGGTGTTCAGCAGCGCCGTACCGATGGCGCCGCCGACCTGCTGCGAGGTGTTGACCATCGCGGAGGCGACACCCGCGTCACGCGGCTGCACCCCCTGGGTGGCCAGCGACAGCGCCGGCATGAAGGCCGTACCCAGGCCCAGGCCCAGCAGGATCAGGCCGGGCAGGATCACGCCCGCGTAGGACGAGCCGACCTGGATCCGGGTCAGCAGCAGCATCGCGACGGCGGCGGCCGCGAAGCCCGGGGCCATCAGCGCCCGTGCGGGCAGCCGGGTCACCAGCCGGGCGCCGATCTGCGTGGAGCCGACCACGAAGGCGGTGACCATCGGCAGGAAGGCGAGGCCGGTCTTGACCGCCGAGTAGCCCTGGACGATCTGCAGGTAGTAGGTGAGGAACAGGAACACGCCGAACAGGCCGATGATGGCCAGGCCCAGCGACAGGTACGTGCCGCCCCGGTTGCGTTCGGTCACCACGCGCATCGGCAGCAGCGGGGCCTTGACCCGCGACTCGACCAGCGCGAAGGCGGCCAGCAGGACGCCGGAGGCGACGAACAGGCCGATGGTGGAGGCGGACGACCAGCCGTTGGTCTCGGCGCGCGTGAAGCCGTACACCAGGGACACCAGGCCCAGGGTGGACAGGATCACGCCGGGGATGTCCAGCGGCGAGGAGTTGCGGCCGCCCTCCGGCTCGCGGATCACGAAGTACGCGCCCAGCACGGCGATCGCCGCGAAGGGGATGTTGGCGAAGAAGGTCCAGCGCCAGTTCAGGTACTCGGTCAGGACGCCGCCGAGCAGCAGGCCGACCGCGCCGCCGCCACCGGCGATGGCGCCGAAGACGCCGAACGCCTTGGCCCGTTCCTTGGCGTCGGTGAAGGTCACCGCGAGCAGCGAAAGGGCCGAGGGCGCGAGCAGCGCGCCGAACAGGCCCTGCGCCGCACGGGCGCTGAGCAGCATGGCCTGGTTGCCGGCCGCGCCGCCGACCGCGGAGGCGAGGGCGAACCCGATCAGGCCCAGGGTGAAGGTGCGCTTACGGCCCCACAGGTCGGCCACGCGCCCGCCGAAGAGCAGCAGGCCGCCGAAGGCCAGGGCGTAGGCGGTGATCACCCATTGCTTGTTGGCATCGGATATGCCGAGGTCGTGCTGCGCGCTCGGCAGCGCGATGTTCACGATCGTGGCGTCCAGCACCACCATCAGCTGGGCCAGTGAGATGAACACCAGCGCTTTCCAGCGGCGGGGGTCGGGAAGCCGGGTGTCGGCTGTCTGGGACATGGAGGTAGCCACCTAGGAGCGTTTCGGAGCGTGAGGGAGTACGTCCCGGCGTTCCCGGGCGCCGCTCACGGTGCCGCTGCATCGCGGAACACGGTGCGCCGGGGAAAACGGGGATGAGGAGTCAGTGCGACATATGCGTACGAAAAGGTCGATGAAGGGTCGGCGAAGTCGGCGGGATCGGCGACTCAACAGGTCATGGTCGGCGTCGTTGTCGGCGTCGTGGTCGGCGTCAAGGCCGGCGACTCAGCAGGTCATAAGGGTCATGACGTGGTCGTGGCGGCCCGGGGGGCCGGGGTCGTGGCGGCGGCGGTCCGCAGACCGTCGAGGAACAGCCGCAGATGCCGGTGCGCGTCGAAGCCCATGCAGGTGATGCCGGGCAGCGGCCGCGAGAGCTGCGCCACCGCGACCATCAGGTCGTCGAAGGTGACGTCGTCCCGCAACTGCCCCGTCCGCCGGGCCCGATCCATCACGGTCTCGACGGCGGCCACCAGCCTGCGGTACTGGGCGGCGAGCGCCGGGAAATCCTGCTCCCCGTCGCCTTCGGCGAGCAGCAGGGAGCACATCGCCCCGACGTTCTCGTCCACCGCGGCGTGCGCGAACCGGCGCAGCCCGGCGTACGGATCGGGGTCACCGACCGCGGCCTCCGCGTGGTCCGCACTGCGGGTCACGACGGACAGCACCACTTCGTGGAGCAGCGCCCGACGGTCGGGGAAGTGCCGGTACAGCGTGGCGTTGCCGATGCCCGCGCGCCGGGCGATCTCGTCGAACGGGACCTCGGGGCCGAACTCGACCAGCACCTCGCGGGCCGCGCCGACGATCCGTTCCCGGTTGCGCAGTGCGTCCGCCCTGGTCCGCTGGCCGCGGCGGGCCGCCGGACCCGCGGCCTGCTCGGCGGCCTGTACGGCCACCTGCTCGGCGAATGTCGTCACGACGGACCCTCCTTCCACCGTTCCGGACGGACACCCTCTCGGCATCCGTGGCATGCAACCGGGGAGCGGGTCCCCGGTTATTCATTCACGTGCATGCAAACGGGGACCCCCTCCCCACATATTTCACCTCGGCGATGTGACCTGCGTCACATGGGCGGGTGAGAGCGGGGAGGGGGTCGCGTGCCTGGTCAGAAGTCCTCGCCGAAGGGCCGGGCCTACTCCTCGAAGTCCTCGTCCCCGTCCGGCCCGTCGAACGGGTCCGCGAGGTCGTCGCGGCCGGCCGGGCCCGGCTCCTGGTCGAAGAAGTCGGCGACCCGGTCGGCCAGGGCGTGGTACTCGGCGACGGTCAGCCCCTCGCCGGCGCCGCGCAGCGTCGCCCGCACGACGTGCCAGCGCTCGTCCAGCCGGTTGGCGGCACCCGGAGTCGGCGCGGGCACCGAGCTCGCCGCCCGGCGGTCGGCCTCCAGGGTGCGCAGTAGCGCGGCGGCCTCGCTCCGGCCGGCCTGCTCCAGATCCTCCGGCGTGACCCGTACCGCCAGCGCCATGCGCGCCAGGGTGCGGTCCGGGCCGCGGACCGGGGCCTTGCGACCGCTGACCGACTGATAGCCGGACACGATCTGCCGCCAGCGGCTCTCGCTGATCCGCGCCCGGCGGGCGGCCTCGCGCTGGGAAAACCCGACCCCCTTGAGGGCCGTCGCGATCAGCCTGCCCTCCGGCGGCACATCGGGTGACTCGATGAACGACTGCGTCATGCGCACAGCTTCGCGCAACTACGCAGTTTTGTCCAGTCTCCTGCGCACCGTATTTCTCTGGCCTGCGCAGATGCGCACTACTAGCTGTCACTTCGCGCGGAGTTCGCGCGAACTACTTGCTTCTGCGCCCGACTACTCGCTACTTTGTCCTCATGTCGCCCCCGCGCACCCGCACTCGCACCCGTCCCAGCAGGCTCCACCAGGAGCCGGAAGCGGTCACTTGGGCGCGGGAGAAGGCCGGCCTCACCAAGCGGGCGCTGGCCGACCGCGTCGGCATCTCCGAGCAGCTCATGGGCGAGATCGAATCCGGCTGGCGCAGCGCCACCCCGGCGAACCTCGCCAAGATCGCCGAAGCGCTCAACTGCCCCCTGGTCGCCCTGGAACGCAAGCGCCCCACCGGCCCGGCCGCCCCCGAGCCGGCCGGGCAGTGAGCGCCCCTCAGGTCACGGCCGGGGACCGGACGACCGATCGCTGAGCCGGCGTGCCGCCGGATCCGGACACCGGTCGGGCCCGAAGAGCTTTGGTACGGGCGGGAGTCGAGCGACCTCCGAGCGGTACGGGCCCCGGTGCCGGGAAGGTACGGGACCCGTCGTCCGGTCCGGCGGGACATGTCCGGCACTGCTTCTACGATGTCGGGCATGAATCACGGGGAGCCGGCGACGCGGCTCATCGACGGCCGCTTCGAGCTGCTGCGCCGCCTCGGCGGGGGCGGCATGGGCCTGGTCTGGCTGGCCCGCGACACCGCGCTGGACCGCGAGGTCGCGCTGAAGGAAGTACGCCCGCCCGACCCGGCGGCCGAGGCGGCCGATCCGGAGGCGGCGCGGCAGATGCGCGAGCGGGTGCTGCGCGAGGCGCGGGCGCTGGCCCGGCTCCAGCACCCCAACGTGGTGACGATCCACCACATCGTCGACACGCCCGAACACCCCTACCCCTGGCTGGTGATGGAGCTGGTCAGCGGCGGCAGCCTGGCCGAACGACTGGAGGCCGGACCGCTGACGCCGGCCGAGGCCGCGCATATCGGCCGCGGCGTTCTCGCCGCGCTGCGCGCCGCCCACGCGGCCGGCATCCAGCACCGGGACGTCAAGCCCGGCAACGTCCTGCTGCGGCCCGCGCCCGACGGCGGGCCCGACACCCCGGTCCTCACCGACTTCGGCATCGCCGCCGTCCACGGCGCCACCGCGCTCACCATGACCGGCGCGCTCATCGGCTCCCCGGAGTACATCGCCCCCGAACGCATCCGCGGCCAGGAGGGCGACCCCGCCTCCGACGTCTGGTCCCTCGGGATGATGCTCTACGTGGCGGTCGAGGGCAGCCATCCGCTGCGCCGCGGCTCCACCCTGGCGACCCTGGCCGCCGTCCTCGACGAGCCCCTGCCGCCCCCGGTCCGGGCGGGCGCCCTCGCCCCGGTGCTGGCCGCGGTCCTCGCCAAGGACCCGGCCGCCCGCCCGGACCCGTCCCACCTGGACACGCTGCTCGCGGCGGCGTCGGCCGGCGCAGTACGTGGCACCCCACCGCCCGGCGCCACGGGACACACCACCGGCTGGCACCTGGCCGCCCCGGCCGGGGGCGCCGCCGCCCAAGCCGCCTGGCCGGGCACCGACACACCGGCCCCCGGCGGAACCCCGGCCCCGGCGTGGCCCGGCACCCCCGACCCGGCGCAGGGAGGTTCCTGGCCCGGCACCCCGCCGCCGCCCGCCGGACACGGCACACCCGACCCGGCGCAGGGAGGTTCCTGGCCCGGCACCCCGCCGCCGCCCGCCGGACACGGCACACCCGACCCGGCGGCGCAGGCCGGAGCGTGGCCCGTCGCGGACGCTCCACCCGCGGGCTACGGCACCCCCCGTCCCGCGGGCCGGCACGCCGCGTGGCCCGCGCCGGACGAGCCGCGGGCCGCCGGGTGGGCGCCGGCCGACGGCTCCGGTGGCATCACGCCCTCCGGGCCGCACCCGGGCCGGCCCAGCGGAAACACCCCGGCGCCCGCGTGGCCCGGCGCCCCGCAGCCGCCCGCAGGGCACAGCACCCCGAACCCGGCAGCTCAGGCCGGGGCCTGGCCCGTAACGGACACCCCGCCCGTAGGCCACGGCACACCCAACCCCGCGGCACAGTCCGGGGCGTGGCCCCGTACCGACACCCCGCAGCCCGCCTTGAGGCAGGGCGCCCCCGGGCAGGGGGGATGGGCCGCGCCCGAGGGGCCGCGAGCGACCGGGTGGGCGCCGGCCGGGGGCGCTGCCCAGGCCGCAGGCGCCGGGGGAGCCGTGCCCGGGGCCAATGGCGGGCAACCCGCGCGGTGGGGCGGGGCGGCCGCGCAGGGCTACGGGGCGTCAGGGGCCGTGGAAGGCGGCGCGGCAGGCGCGCGGTGGGCGCCGCGGCCGGGTCGGCGCAGACGCGGCACGACGGTGGCCCTGTCGGTCACCGCCGTCCTCCTCGCGGGCGTCCTGATATGGGCGATGGGCCACGGCCGGAACCGCGACGACAGCGCGGGCAACGGCACGCCCGGCACCGTACGTCCCCCGGCCTCCGCCGCCGGCGCGGGCAAGGGCACCGGCAAGGGCGGCAACCCGGGCTCCACCTCCGCCGCCGAGCCGCCCGCCGGGCAGACCCCGGACATCCCCGCGGCCGGGAACCTGCTCACCCCGGCCGGGGTCCGGTCCGCCGTGGCCGCGCTCACCCCGCACCTGCGCGACCACCGGGTCAAGCAGCTCGTCGTCTACTCCCAGTTCGCCAGCGCCGAGGCCCCCACCAAGGCCGACGCGAGCCTCTACGACCAGTTCGTCTACCGCGACGGCGACGTGACCTCCTCCCCCGGCGGCACCATGAGCTCCGACGACGGCACCGTGGACCTGCGGCAGTACGACTGGAACGTGCTGCCCGGCCTGCTGAGCAAGGCCACGAAGACGCTCAATGTGCCGCACCCCACGATGCGCTACATCATCGTCGGCCCCGACCTGTTCACCGGCGCGCCCACCATCAGCGTCTACCTGACCGACGGCTACGGCGCCGGCTACCTCTCGGCGACCCCGCGCGGCAAGATCACCCGCACCTATCCGCGCGGCTCCTGACCGGTCTCCCCCGCGGGCTTCGGCCGCCGCCGTCCGGCTGATCCGGGGGCGCGTCGGGCGGCGCGCGGCGGGCGGGCGGCGGGGACGGGTATTACGTTCGTGGCTCCCGTCCCCTGCGGCTCTCCGTGGAGATCATATGAACGGCATCGACCGCCGATCCGTCCTGCTGGCCGGTCTGGGCGTCGCGGCCGGCGCCGGCACCCTGGGCGCGGCTGGCCCGGACACCACGGCGGCACCGCACCCGGACCCCACCGCTGCCGCCGCGCCGGCCCCCGCCGGCACGACCGGCACCACCGGCCAGGAGCGGCGGGTCCAGCTCGGCGCGGCGCCCGCCACCGTGGACCTGGGGGCCGGGATCACCACGCAGACCTGGGCGTTCGACGGCCTGGTGCCCGGCCGGGAGCTACGGCTGACCGCCGGGGACACCCTGGTCGCCGAACTCGCCAACCGGCTCCCCGACCCGGCCGGCACCGCGGTGCACTGGCACGGCCTGGCGGTGCCCAACGCCATGGACGGCGCCCCGCCGGTCACCCAGCGCGCGGTCGGCCCGGGCCAGACCTTCACGTACCGCTTCACCGCCGCGACCCCGGGCACGTACTTCTTCCACCCCCACATCGGGGTCCAGCTCGACCGCGGGCTGTACGGGGCGCTGATCATCGAGGACCCGCACGAACCGCTCGCGTACGACGACGAGTGGGTGGTCGTGATCGACGACTGGCTCGACGGGATCAACGGCGCCACCCCGGACCAGGTGCTGGCCGACCTCACCACGTCCGCGGGCGCGTCGACGATGGCCGACGGCATGCGGGACGGCGGCCCGGGCACCTCGACCGGCCGTCCCGGCGGCCAGTCCGGCGCCGCGTCGAGTGGTCAGTCCGGCGGCACCGGCCTGCTCGGCAGCCCCGGCGGATCGGTCACCTACCCGTATCACCTGATCAACGGCCGGGTGCCGGCCGACCCCGCGGTGTACACCGGCACCGCCGGCCACCGGGTGCGGCTGCGGCTCGTCAACGCCGGTTCGGACACCGCCTACCGGGTGGCCCTGGGCGGCCACCGGATGACCGTCACCCACACGGACGGCTATCCGGTGGAGCACCTGGACACCGACGCGATCCTGGTGGCCATGGGCGAGCGGTACGACGTGCTGGTCACCCTCGGCGACGGGGTGTTCCCGCTGGTCGCGCAGGCCGAGGGCAAGACCGGCAGCGCGCTGGCCCTGATCCGTACCGGCGCGGGCGCCGCGCCCGCCGCCGACGTGCGCCCGGCCGAGCTGTCCCGCAATCTGCTCACCGCGCACCGGCTCTCCGCCGCCGGGGACGTACGGCTGCCCACCCGCCCCGATGACGTGACGTACCAGGTCCGGCTGACCGGCAGCATGGCTCGCTACGACTGGTCCATCAACGACCGCCGGTTCGACATGGCCGACCCGACGGCGAACCCGTTCCAGGTGGCCAAGGGCCAGCGGGTCCGGCTGGACTTCGCCAACCGCAGCGACATGTGGCACCCCATGCACCTGCACGGCCACACCTTCCAGCTCGGCACGGCCGGCACCGGCGCCCGCAAGGACACCGTGGCCGTGCTCCCGCGCCGCACGATCTCGGTCCGCCTCGACGCCGACAACCCCGGGAAGTGGATGCTGCACTGCCACAACGTCTACCACGGCGAGACGGGGATGATGTCGCTGCTGACGTACACCACCTGACGGCCGGGCAGGCGCCGGGCATGGGCGTGCTCGTCGGGACCTCGGGATGGCAGTACCGGGACTGGCGCGGGACGGTGTACCCGGCCGGCGTGCCGCAGCGGCTGTGGCTGGAGGAGTACGCGCGGCGGTTCACCACCGTGGAGAACAACAACGCCTTCTACCGGCTGCCCGCGAAGGAGACCTTCGAGGCGTGGCGGGACCGCACCCCGGCCGGCTTCGTGATGGCGGTCAAGGCAAGCCGCTACCTGACCCACCTGAAACGGCTGCGGGAGCCGGCCGAGCCGGTGGCCCGGCTGATGGACCGCGCCGCCGGGCTGGGCGAGCGGCTGGGCCCGGTGCTGCTCCAACTCCCGCCGGACTTCCGGGAGAACGTGCCCGCCCTGGACGCCTGCCTGCGCTGCTTCCCGCGCGGCGTGCGGGTCGCGGTCGAACTGCGTCACGCCTCCTGGTGGGAGGCCGAGCGCGAACTGCGGGCCGTCCTGGAGCGGCACGGCGCCGCGCTGTGCTGGGCCGACCGCGGGTCGCGCCCGGTCACCCCGCTGTGGCGCACGGCCTCCTGGGGATACGTCCGCTTCCACGCCGGCCGCGCCCTGCCCTGGCCGCGGTACGGGCGCCAGGCGCTGCGGACCTGGGCCGAGCGGATCGCCGGCACCTGGGCCGACGCCGAGGACGTGTACGCGTACTTCAACAACGACCCGGGCGGCGCGGCCGTCGCGGACGCCGTGACCTTCGCCCGCGCGGTGGCCGCGGCGGGGCGGACGGTGAGCCGTACCCCATGAGGCCCGTCGCCTCGTACCGCCGATCGGCTGATCCGGGCCGCGCGGGGCGGAGTGTCGCGGGCGGCGGGCGGGAGGAGCGACGGACCTTGAGGACGCCCGTGGCGCCGCGGCGCGGCCCCCGCGGGTGAACCGCTGCCGCCCCCTACGGACCTCGGAGTCCACGTATGCGCCTGCTCGCGCGCGGTGTGACCGCCGCCGCACTGCCGCTCGCCCCGCCGGCCGCGCTCCCCCATGCCGAGTACGCCGAAGGCCCCGGGCGCGGGAGCCGCGTCAGGGGCCTTCGTGCCGGCCGGTGGTCAGTCGTCCGGTGGTCAGTCGCTCGGCCGGGTCGGCCGGTCGTGCGGTGGATCAGTCGGTCCGCCCTTGAGTCAGTCGGCCGTCCAGGCGGTCCACGACATGTTCCAGCCGTTGAGGCCGTTGCTCGGGTCGATGACCTTGTCGGGCGAGTTGACGACCTGCACCACGTCGCCGATCAGCGAGTGGGCGTAGAACCAGGCGGCCGGGGTGCTCGGGTCGCCGGCGCCCTTCACGTCGTGCAGGCCGACGCAGCCGTGGCTGGTGTTCTCGTGCCCGAAGGTCGAGGTCGGCCGCCAGTAGTTGCCGTGCACGAAGGTGCCGGAGTCCGACAGCCGCATGCCGTGCGGGACGTCCTTGATGTGGTACGCGTTGCCCAGGCCCACGGTGCGCGAGTCCATGTCGACGAACATGGACTTCTCCTCGATCACCATCTTGCCGTTGTACGTGGTGTGCTGCGCGTCGCCCAGGCTGGCCGGGAAGGTCTTGTAGAGCGAGCCGCCCCGGTAGATCTTGAGCGTCTTGGCGGTGTTGTCCGCCACCGAGGTCTGCGAGCGGCCGACGACGAAGGACACGTCCTTGGACTGCTGGCCGTAGACGCCGGGCGACATCTTCACGCCGTTGAGCCGCAGGTGCAGGGTGACCTTGGTGCCGGGCGCCCAGTAGTGCTCGGGCCGGAAGTCGATGCGCTGGTTGCCGAACCAGTGGCCCACCACGTCCACCGCCGGGCTGGCGGTGACGGTGATCCCCTTGTGCACTTCGGCCTGGTTGATCACCGGCTTGTTGAAGTGGATCGACACCTCCATGCCCACGCCGTAGGTGGCACCGGAGTCGATGTTGAAGTTGCCGTAGTTCACGGCCGACGGGGTCAGCGTGGTGAACGAGGACTGCTGCGCGGTGCTGAGGCCGGCGGCGTCGGTCGCGGACGCGGACACGCTGTAGTGGGTGTGCGTGTGCAAGGTGACGCCGGCGGCCGGCGTCCAGGTCGTGCCGTCGGCGGATATCGATCCGTCCACGGCGCCGTCCGGACCGGTCACGGTCACCTTGGTGAGCTTGCCCTTGGCCGCCGAGACGTGCAGCGCGCCGGTCGTGTCCACCCCGGTGGCGCCGTTGGCCGGCGCTATGGTCACCGATGCCTGGGAGGTCGGCGTGGTACTGGTGCTCCCGGGGGCGGCACCCTTGCCGTCGTCGTGGCTCTTGCTGCCCGAGCCGGAGTTGCCGCCGCAGGCCGTGGCCCCGAGCAGCAGCGCGCCGACCGCGAGTGCCAGCAGTCCGCGGCCCGTCCGGCGGTGCCGGCGCATGGTCATGGTGCCGGCTTCGCTGCTCTCGCCCCCCGCGGGGGCCCTGTCTATTGCGACGGAGTCCGCCGTCCGTACCGTTCTCAATCGAGTCTCCCCATCTCGCCCATCGCATTGTAGGAGGGCAGGCTGTGCTTGTGCGGTTGCGGCTGTTGCGAGGCTGATACGACCCCGACACGACTCGGCCACTGTCCGGAACCGGTCGCCCACCGCGCCCGGCCCCCACCAGGTACAACGCGCCGACCCCCCGATTACGGCTCAACTTCTCGCCTGTGTGCATCCTTTGGCCCGTCTCGTGCGTCTTTTGATCGAGCCGCACCGCAACTCCATGCGGCGGCACATCAGGGGCATTTGGAGCATTTATCTTGAAGACCGGCATCACGGCCATTCGTCGCGCCTCTGCGGTCCTGGTGACCGCCGGCGCCGTACTGACCGCGGGCGCGCTCGCCGTACCCGCCCAGGCCGCCACTCCCGCACCGCCCGCGATCTACGCCAAGGGCGGCTACGTCATGAACAACGCGACGGGGACGACGTACTACACCAAGGCCGCCGACACCCGCCGTTCCACCGGCTCCACCACCAAGATCATGACCCTCGAGGTGGTGCTGCGGCAGCGCAACCTCAACCTGGATTCCAAGGTCACGGTCCAGAAGGCGTACAGCGACTACATCGTGGCGCACAACGCCTCCTCCGCCCACCTGATCGTCGGCGACAAGCTGACCGTCCGGCAGCTGATGTACGGCCTGATGCTGCCGTCCGGCTGCGACGCGGCCTACGCGCTCGCCGACAAGTACGGCGTGGGCACCACCCGCGCGGCCCGGGTCAAGCAGTTCATCGGCCAGATGAACGCCACCGCCAAGTCGCTGGGGCTGAAGAACACCCACTTCGACTCCTTCGACGGGATAGGGAACGGGAACAACTACTCCACGCCCCGTGACCTGACCAAGCTGGCCAGCACCGCCATGAAGTCCGGTACCTTCCGCGCGGTGGTGCGCACCAAGTCCACCAAGCAGAAGGTCACCACGAAGACCAACGGCTACCGCTACTACACCTGGACCAACACCAACACGCTGCTCGGCACCTACGCCGGCACCATCGGCGTGAAGACCGGTTCGGGTCCGCAGGCCGGCTACTGCCTGGTCTTCGCCGCCACCCGCGGCAGCCGTACGGTCATCGGCACGGTCCTGGCCTCCTCGTCCATCACCAACCGCGCGACCGACGCGAAGAAGCTGATGGACTACGCCTTCAAGCGCTGAGCGCCCGAGGCACCGAGTCCCTGAACGCCGGTCCGGCCGGCCCGCACCCGCGGGCCGGCCGGACGCGTCTACGGGGGCGGGCCGGTCGTGAATCCGGGGGCCGGTCGGTCGTGGGCGCTGGGCCCGCGCCGCGCCTATTGCGACAGGTCGTCGATCCGGGATAGCGGTTCGCGCAGCACCCCGGCGAGGCGGGTGGTGGTGGCGGGGGTCAGGCCGAACCGGGCCCGGCGCAAAGTGGGCGCCTCGGTGGCGATCAGGTCGAGGTCGCGCAGCTGGCGGCGCAGCTCCTCGGCGCGGGCCTCTTCGGGGTCGTCGGCGAAGTCCTCGTCCTGCGGCGGCAGTTCGGTGGCCGCCTCGATCGCGTGGCCGCTGACGAAGAGGGCGAAGTCGTGGCAGCCGTGCATGTACGCCTCGGCCGCGTGCAGCACCGCGGCGGCGGCGTGCTCGTCGGCGTCGTCCGGCCCGTCCGGGCCCTCGTTGTGGCAGTACGGGCCCAGGTAGTAGGTGCCCAGGCCGCGCTTGATGCTGTCGAACGCGGCGGCGTCGCCGAGTGCCCCGTCCCACACCGCCTCCAGCAGCGGGCGCAGGCCCAGCGTGAAGGGGCGGCGCTCGTCGGCGGGCAGCGCCTCGTGGGCCAGCATCAGGCGCTGCGCCGCCGCGGCGCAGAACACCGCCCGCTCGCCGTCCGAGGCCGCGGCCAGCCGGCCGGCCACCGTGGTGTCCAGGTCCTTCCACACATGCATCACCGCGCATCCTGCCACCCCGGTGCTCCCCGGTGCGGGACCCCGGGCCGCTCGGCCCGGAACCCGCACCGGCCGGCCGTCAGAAGTTGATCATGTGACCGGACAGGCCGTGCACCGCCTCCTTCACCGCTTCGCCCAGCGTCGGGTGGGCGTGCACGTTGCGGGCCACCTCGTGCACGGTCAGGTCCCACTGCTGGGCCAGGGTGAGCTCGGGCAGCAGTTCGGTGACGTCCGGGCCGACCAGGTGGGCGCCGATGATCTCGCCGTGGGTGTTGTCGCTGATCAGCTTGACGAAGCCGGTCGGGTCGCCGAGGCCGTGCGCCTTGCCGTTGGCGGTGAACGGGAACTTGACGACCTTGACGTCGAAGCCGCGCTCGCGGGCTTGGGCCTCGGTCCAGCCGAAGCTGGCGATCTGCGGCTGGCAGTAGGTGGCCCGCGGGATCATCACGTAGTCCAGCTCCATGGTCTCCGCGTCCGCGATGGTCTCGGCGGCGAGGATGCCCATGGACTCGGCGGCGTGCGCCAGCATCAGCTTGGCGGTCACGTCGCCGATCGCGTAGATGTGCGACTGCGAGGTGCGGCAGCGGCCGTCCACGTCGATGGCGCCGCGCTCGGTGAGCTTGACGCCCGCCGCCTCCAGGCCGTATCCCGTCACGTTCGGCGCGAAGCCGATCGCCTGGAGCACCATGTCGGACTCCAGCACCTGCTGGGTGCCGTCCTTGGTGGTGACGGTGACCTTGACCCGGTCGCCGGAGTCGTCGATGGCTTCCACCCGGGTGGAGGTGAGCGCGTCGATGCCCAGCTTGCGGTACTGCCGGGCCATCTCGGTGGAGACCTCGGCGTCCTCCAGCGGGGCGAGCCGGTCCAGGAACTCCACGATGGTGACCTTCACCCCGTAGTTGTGCAGCACGTACGCGAACTCCATGCCGATCGCGCCGGCGCCCGCGATCACGATGGACTGCGGGAGCTGCTCGCTGAGGATCAGCTCCTCGTACGTCACCACCCGCCGGCTCAGCGAGGTGCCGGGCAGCAGCCGGGTGCTGGCGCCGGTGGCGATGATGCAGTGGTCGAAGCCGATGGTCCGGGTGCTGCCGTCGGCCTGGGCGACCTGGAGGGTGTGCGGGTCCAGGAAGGTGCCGCGGCCGTCGATCTCGGTGATCGCGTTCTTCTTCATCAGGTAGTGGACGCCCTTGACCCGGCCGTCCGCGACCCGGCGGCTGCGCCGGAACGCCTCCCCGTAGTCGAAGGTGATGGGGCTCTCCGAGCTGATGCCGAAGGTCTTGGCCTCCCGGGTGACGATGTGGGCCAGCTCCGCGTTGCGCAGCAGGGCCTTGGTGGGGATGCAGCCCACGTTCAGGCAGACGCCGCCCCAGTACTTCTGCTCGACCACCGCCACCCGCTTGCCCAACTGGGCGGCGCGGACGGCGGCCGTGTAGCCGCCGGGGCCCGCTCCGAGTACCACCACGTCGAAGCGCTCGTCCATGAGGGTTCCTTTCCGGTGAAAGCGCCGATGCACCGATCATGCGCCTCCGCACGGTGCGTGCGTCGGGCACCCTGTGGATAACCCGGTCCGGGCGGCTGAGCGGGTCGGACACGCGCCCAGCCTAATGCCCCGCGGTCAGGGCCCGGTTGACGCGCCGCGGACCCCCGGCCGGATCCCGCGGGGCGTCCGGCAACCCTCCGGCAAGCTTCCGGCACCCCCTGATCACCCCCCGATTGCGCAAAAAGCCAACAGAGACCCGTACGTGGCCTGCACGTAGCCGAAATCAACCTGCACGAACCTTGTGAAAACGGAAGTGCGCCCCCTACTGTCACCTCACCTCGATGGCGTGGGAACCGACAGAAACGAGCGTGCGATGTCACGGAGCAGCAGCGGCGACGGGCGGCGGCGCCCGGCAGGACCGCGGCGAAGAGCCCTGGTGGCGGTGGTCACGGCCACCGCGGCGGCGGCCGGCCTCGGCCTGATCAACGGCGGCACGGCGCTGGCCGGACCGCGCCCCGGCGGCAGCGCGGGAACCGGCGGCGGGGCCGGACCGGTGGTCACCCGCGCCGCCCTGGACCCCTCCCTCGTGGCCGGCCGCGGCGCGGCCGTGGACTTCACCGAGCAGGAGGCGGAGAACGCGGTCACCAACGGCACGGTCATCGGCCCGGGCCGGTCCGCGTACACCCTCCCCGCCGAGGCCTCCGGCCGTGAAGCCGTCACCCTCGGCGCCGGGCAGTACGTGGAGTTCACCCTGCCCAGCGCGGCCAACGCGATCACCGTCCGCTACAGCATCCCGGACGCCCCGGCCGGCGGCGGCCTGACCGCCCCCCTGTCGGTCACGGTGAACGGCGGCAACCGCCACACCATGACGCTCACCTCGCAGTACGCCTGGCTCTACAACGAGTACCCGTTCACCAACGACCCGGGCGCCGACATCCTCCACCCCGACTGGTGGATGACCGAGTGCGGCTGCGTGCCGAACGCCACCACCCCGGCGCCCGTCGTCGACAAGCCGTTCCGGCCCAACCACTTCTACGACGAGCAGCGCCTGCTGCTGGGCCGCACCTACCGGGCCGGCGACAAGGTGCGCCTGGCCGTGCCGGCCGGCGGCAGCGTGCCCACCACGATCGACCTGCTGGACTCCCAGCTCGTCGGCGCCCCGAAGGCGGACCCGGTCGCGGCGAACGTGCTCGCCTTCGGCGCCGACCCGACCGGCCGCCACGACTCCGCCGACGCCATCGACCGGGCCATCGCCTTCGCCAAGCGGGCCCACCTCAAGGTCTACATCCCGCCGGGCACGTACCAGGTGAACCGGCACATCATCGTGGACCGGGTGACGATCGAGGGCGCGGGCAACTGGTACACCGTCATCAAGGGCCACCAGGTCGACCTCGCCACGCCTGCTCCGGACGGTTCGGTGCACAGTGGTGTCGGCTTCTACGGCAAGGACGCCTCGGCGGGCGGCAGCACCGACGTCCACCTGTCCGGTTTCGCCATCGAGGGCGACGTGCGCGAGCGCATCGACACCGACCAGGTCAACGGCATCGGCGGCGCGCTCAGCGACTCCACGATCGAGGGCCTGTACATCCAGCACACCAAGGTCGGCATGTGGTTCGACGGCCCCATGCACAACCTGCGGATCACCGGCAACACGATCGTCGACCAGATCGCGGACGGCATCAACTTCCACACCGGCGTGACCGACTCGGTGGTCTCGGACAACTTCGTCCGCAACACCGGTGACGACGGCCTGGCGATGTGGTCGGAGAAGACCGAGGACGCCCGGGACGTCTTCGACCACAACACCGTGCAGACGCCCGTGCTCGCCAACGGCATCGCGGTCTACGGCGGCACCGACAACACGGTGTCCGCCAACCTGATCGCCGACCCCATCCGCGAGGGCAGCGCCCTCCAGGTCGGCTCCCGCTTCGGCGCCGAGCCCTTCACCGGCCACCTGTGGATCACCGGCAACACCACGGTGCGGGCCGGCACCTATGAGCTCAACTGGAACATCGGCCTGGGCGCGATCTGGTTCTACGCCCTGGAGCGCAACATCGACGCCGACATCCAGGTGAGCGGGGACAACTTCCTCGACAACACCTACAACGCGATCATGCTGGTCAGCGACTTCCCGGTGAAGGACCTCTACCACATCTCGGGCGTGCACTTCTCCGACATCCATGTGGACGGCACCGGCACGTCCGTGGTCAGCGCCCGCAGCGCGGGCAGCGCCACCTTCTCCAATGTCGACGCCCGCAATGTCGGCGCCGTGGGCATCAACAACTGCGGCTCGTTCAACTTCACTCCGGCCGGCTCGGAGTTCACCGTCACCGACCTCGGCTCCAACGACGGCGGCGGCACCACCGGCCCCTGGATGGCGCCCTGGGAGCTGCCCAACACCATCACCTGCGACGACCGCCCGGCGGTCGTCCCGCCGCCGGCCCCGACGGCCTGGTGACCGGCTGCCTGGTGACCGGCCGTCGCGGGTCCCCCGCGGCCCGGGCCTGAACCCCCATGACGGAACCGCCCTTTCCGGCCCGCGCCGGAAGGGGCGGTTCCGTCGTTCCGTACCGCGCCTCGGACGCTCGGCTCCGTACGCCTCTTATGCGCTCCGTCCGCTCACAGCCGCGGGTGCAGCAGGGTGGACGGCGCCGCGCCGCGTTCCGGGCGGGGCAGCGGGGTGGCCGGGAGCCGCGGCAGCCGGGTGCCGGGCCGGGCGGCCAGCAGGAAGTTCCACGGCTCGGGGGTGCCGGCGGGCGGCCGGAGCGGGCAGCCCTGCGGGGGCGCCGGGGTCGCGTACGGGACCGCGTGCAGGCCGGCCGCGGCAAGGGTGGCGCGCAGCGTCCACAGGGTGTGCGGGGACCGTCCCGCGGGCACCGCCACCCGCCCGCCCGGCGCCAGCGCGCGGGCGGCCAGGCCGAAGAACTCCTCCGAGTACAGCTTCGCCGACGCGGTCGGCCCGGGCCCGGGCAGATCCGCGACGATCACGTCGTACCGGGGCTTCCCCGGCCCGCGGTCGCGCAGCCAGCCGAACGGGTCGGCGCTGACCATACGCACCCGGGGATCGGCGAACACGCGCCCATTGAGCGCGGAAAGCGCCGGATCGGTGCGCCCCAGCCGTATCAACTCCGGGTCCGAGTCGACCACCGTGACGTCCCGCACCCCGGGGTGGGCGAGCACCCGGTGCGCGGTGAGGCCGTCGCCGCCGCCCAGCACCAGGACGCTGCCGAAGCCGTCCGTACGCGCCGGCGCGCTCGTACGGTGCGCGTCGCCGGGTTGCGGGCCGCGGCTGGGCGCCGGGGTCAGGGCGGGGTCGGCCAGGGCGTGGTGGTAGGGGTCGGCGGCCGTCCCGCAGACCCGCAGCCGGCCGTCGAGGAACAGCCGCAGGCCCTCGGGGTCGTCGGCGGAGCCGGTGAGCACGATCTCCTGGACCGGGCTCTGCCGGACCACCCGGACCAGGCCGCCGTAGACCGCGTGCCTGGCCGCGCGTTCGAAGGGCTGTGCGGTGGCGGCCGCGGTGCCCAGCAGTGCCAGCACCAAGAGGTTGACCAGCAGCAGGCGGAAGCGCGCGGCTGACGACAGGTCGTCCCGGAACAACCACAGCACAATGGCGCTGCCCGCCACCGCGTTGACCGCACCCGTCACAAGGGCGCCGCTCAACTGCCCGAAGTGCGGCAGGAGAAGGAACGGGAAGGCCAGGCCGCCGGCCAGCGCCCCCACGTAGTCGGCGGCGAACAGGTCGGCGACCGCGCCGCCCGCGTCCTGGCGGCGGATGCGCTGCACCAGCGTCATCAGCAGCGGCACTTCGGCTCCGGTCAGCAGCCCGATCGCGTAGGCGCACCCGATCACCGCCGGTCTGGTCTGCCCGTACCAGGCGAAGCAGGCGTACATCGCCATGGCCGACAGCCCGCCGACCAGCGCCAGTACGGCCTCGACGGCGGCGAACGCGATCGCGGCGCGGGCCCGCAGTCTCTTCGCCAGCAGCGAGCCGCACCCCATGGCGAACACCATGACCGACAGCACGAGCGACGCCTGGGTGACCGAGTCCCCGGTCAACGACGTCGCAAGGGCGACGAGTTCCAGTTCGTACACCAGGCCGCAGGCGGCGCACACGAAGACGGCGCCGAGCACAAGGGCGCGGGCCGCGGCGGCGGGCACGGGCAGCGCGACGCCGCGCGGGCGATCGGGACGGTCGGAGCGGTCGGGGGCGGGCCGGTCGGGGGCGGGCCGGTCGGGGGCGGGCCGGTCGGGGGCGGGTCCGCCCGGCTCGGCGGCCGTGCACGCCCCACCGGGCACCCCGGACGTACCGGGTGCGGCGGCCGGCGCCCGGGATCTCGTCGGCGCCTCGGAGCAGTCCGGGAACTTCTCCCGTTCCGGCTCGGCGGCGCCCGTGGGCCCCTGGGTCGTACGGCCACGCTGGTCGATCATGAATGCACGCTATGTCAGGTTCGCGCCCTCATCGGTCACCCACAGGGGTGGCATCGAGGCGTCAAACCGGCGCTGTGGAGCGCGTTCGCCGAGCCGGCCCGGAAAACGCGCCCCCCGCCCGCCGGGTCACGCCGGGTCACGCCGGCGGCACCGTCACCTTGGTGCGGGTCGTCACCAGGCGCCCTTCTTGCGGGTACGAGTGCCAGGTGCGCCAGCGGACGCTGCCCTGGCCGCACTGGACGAGCATCGCGGTGAAGGCGTTCGGGTCGCCGGGGAAGGTGCCGGCCAGGCCGAGCGGGTGGTCGGCCACCAGTGCGAGCAACTCCTGGGCGCGGCCCTCGAAGGTGCCGCGCGGCAGGGTCTCGATGCGGGCCCCGAACTCGTACTCCCAGGCGCCGACCCGGCGGGCCACCCCGAAGGGCAGGGGCGCCTGGCTGCCGGGCATGCAGGCCACCGTCTCCGAGCATTCGCCGGGCGCGGCCGACACCAGCACCTGGTGGGAGGCGCCGAGCAGGCGTAATTCGACGTGTGCGCTCAAGCCCCCGCCGTCGCCCACCTCCAGTCCGCGCACGGCGAGCGCGGGAAGCGCGGCTCTGCCCAGTGCCCAGGCGAGGTCACCCGCGCGGGTGTCGGTGTAGGCGGTCTGAAGGGTGGTGAGCATGGATGGGCTCCGCAAGCACGAAGTGAAGCAGTGACGTTCGGGCACACGGGGGTCGAGCACGCGATGGAGGGGGGACCCGCACCGCCCCGAAGAGGCCTGCCCCTGAGGAGGTGCGCCGGCTCGTGTCCACGTGGGGTCCAGGGATCTGCGCCGGGATCCGCTAGCTACGGAATCACGAAAGGCGAGCCCTCCTCAGCGTTTTTACCCATCTGTGCCCAGTTTCCATCCCTTGGAGCGCTTAAGAGTTCAGGTGTTCATATTTGACCGTCCCGTGATCACTCCGGCCCACCCGGACCCCACCAAGTGATCACATCCGCCTGCCGGACTGTCCGGCACGCCGCGCGGCCGGGTTGTCGGGGCACCGAGCCCGCGGCGAGGATGGCAGCCGGACGCCGAGACGAGGAGCCGCCATGGACGACCGGCCACTGCTGAACCGCAGGCTGCAGGGCCTGGGCACGACGATCTTCGCGGAGATGTCGGCGCTGGCCGCCGCCACCGGGTCGATCAACCTCGGCCAGGGCTTCCCGGACACCGACGGCCCCGAGGCGGTACGGGAGGCGGCGGTACGGGCGTTGCGCGACGGGCGCGGCAACCAGTACCCGCCCGGCCCCGGCGTCCCCGAACTGCGCACCGCGATCGCCGACCACCAAAAGCGCTTCTACGGGCTCGCGTTCGACCCCGACACCGAGGTGCTGGTCACCGCGGGCGCCACCGAGGCGATCGCCGCGGCCATGCTCGCCCTGCTCGAACCCGGCGACGAGGTGATCGCCTTCGAGCCGTTCTACGACTCATATGCCGCGTGCATCGCGATGGCCGGCGCGACCCGGGTCCCGCTCACCCTGCGCGCCCCCGACTTCCGCCCGGACCTGGACGCCCTGCGCGCCCTGATCACCCGCCGCACCCGGGTGCTCCTGCTCAACTCCCCCCACAACCCCACCGGCATGGTCCTCACCCGCGAGGAGGCCAGGGCGATCGCGGCCCTGGCCGTCGAGCACGACCTCCTGGTGGTCACCGACGAGGTCTACGAACACCTGGTCTTCGACGGCGAGCACATCCCCCTGATCTCACTGCCCGGCATGCGCGACCGCACGGTCTCCATCTCCTCCGCCGGCAAGACCTTTTCCTTCACCGGCTGGAAGGTCGGCTGGGTCACGGCCTCCGCTCCCCTGGTCGCCGCCGTCCGCACCGCCAAGCAATTCCTGACCTACGTCTCCTCCGGCCCCTTCCAGTACGCCGTCGCCGAAGCCCTCACCCTCCCCGACACCTACTACACCGCCTTCCGCGACGACCTGCTCACCAAGCGCGACCTCCTCGCCACCGGCCTCCACGACGCCGGCTTCACCGTCCACACCCCCCAGGGCACCTACTTCATCACCACCGACATCGCCCCCCTCACCGACTCCGACGCCCTCACCTTCTGCCGCACCCTCCCCAACCGCTGCGGCGTCGTCGCCGTCCCCAACTCCGTCTTCTACGACCACCCCACCGCCGGCCGCACGCAGGTCCGCTTCACCTTCTGCAAACAACAACGCATCCTCACCGAGGCAGCCGACCGCCTGCGGAAGGCATTCAACGGCTGAGCGGGAAGGGGCACAGAACAACAGCTTCGGACGTATCCGCACAGAGGGCTGCAAGCCCGCCGCTCTTGCAGCGCTCGCAGAGAGCAGAGGAGTACGTTGTCGCGAGGTGCCGATGAAACAAAACGCGGCCGGCGGCGGTACAAGTAGCTGATCGGCCGCCTGAGGCGTTGCGGTTCCCGTGGCCAGGCAGCCAACGCTTCATCCTCCACATGTTGGCGCCCGACTGTACAGCCACGGAGTACCCAACCGCCGCCCTTTGCATCGGGGAGAACGCTGGGCACTTTGGTGACAGGATGGCTCCATGGTGCTTCAGGTGGGGGTCAGGGCGCTCCAGAAGAGACGAGATCAACTGCGCGACTCCGCGGAGTCAATAGATTCGAACGGTACGCTCGGAGACGTAGCCACTGTCTGTCTTCTCTTATTCTATGCCGCCGAGTGCGGGCTCAAGGAGCGACTGCTCGTCCGGCGAGGGCAGCGCGACTCCACGGGGTTGGAGCCCACCCACGACCTTCGCAAACTGGCCAAGGAACTGCGGCTGCCTAGGGCCATGGGGGCACAGCTCGACCGACTTCAGAGTTGCAGAATGCACCCGCCCACGCGTGGCGCCATCGCGCTGGCCGATCTCCATCAAGCATGGCGCTATGGTGCAAAGCTTGATTCTACGGACGAGGAGGACGCCCAGAAAGCCCTTCGCTCTCTGATCAGATGGTGCGAGCAAGACTAGGGGTAGGAGTACGAGGTCGTGGCCGAACTAACCGAGGTAGAAGGACTGGCTCCTCCCGAACACCTATTCACTTGGGTGGACGTGGAAGAGCACCTGGCTCTCCTGGCGGCAGCGGGCCGGTGGCCGCGTTGGCTGCAAGCGGCGGATGGCTGGTGGGACTGCCTCGAACTTGTCATTGCCCCCGGCACGGATGCCGAAGAAGTGAAGCAATGGCTGGACGAAGCTTTTGGGGCGGGTTCGACCGAGTGGCGCGACGGCACTCTGGTGCTAGGGCTCGACGATCCACGGACGAGCGAGTTTGTCGGCTTGCCCGTCATGCTCAGCCCCGAGCCAGAGAACTCCCACCAGCCGCGCCGTGTCCCGCTGCTACGCGAGAAGCACATCACCCGGCAGTTGGCCCACTCACTGCAAAGGCCCGTCGACGAGTTCTTCGCCGGCGAAGTGCAACTGGTGGCGTTCCACTCGTTCAAGGGCGGAGTCGGGCGCACCGTCCACGCCCTCGCCATGGCTGACGCCGTGGCCCGGCGCGGTGGCAGCGTCCTACTGATCGACGCCGATCTTGAGGCTCCCGGAATCACGTGGATGCATAGAGCCCAAGGTGGACAACTCGACTTCTGCTACGAGGACCTGCTTGCTTTGTTGCAGGGAACCGAGGACGGCAACTGGTCGGCGGCCGTGGACATCGCCGCCGCATATCTGCCAAACCAGCAGGTCGGCCGGTACACCAGTGGGGGACGTGTAACCGTGGTCCCGACCAGTCGAAGGCCGCTGCTCGGTCCGCCCCGGATCGACCCGGCGGATCTACTGACGCCGGGCCGTTCCCCGTACTTCGTCACTGAAGCGCTCGCGGCGCTCGCTGCCCGTGTTGGCGCAGACACCGTCGTCGTGGACTTGCGAGCAGGAGCTACCGAGTTGTCCGCACCAGTGCTGCTCGACCCCCGTGTTCAGCGCGTTTTCGTCACCACTTTGAGCCACCAGTCACTCGCCGGAACCGAGAGGCTGCTAAGACAGCTGGGGCACCGAGCACCAACGCTGCAGGGTGTCGACCCGGCGAGTTCTGTGATCATCACTCAATATCGACAAGATGTACATGAGGACCAGGCGGAACGAGCGCGTAACGAGCTGGGCAGTGCGCTGTTCGAATCGCTCAGATGGCCGGACAATGAGCCAGATACTGAAACTCACGACGGCAGTGAGGTAGACACTGCCCTCCTTTCCCAGCCGCTGCTCAGCCCATTTCGAGAGGAGCTGCTGGCACTCCCTTCGTCCTGGGACGCTGTCATGCGAGTGCTGGCGAGCTGCAAAGTAGCCGATATTCTCGAGCCGATCGTGCCTACGCCGGTCTCACCAACCGCTCCCGAAATAGAAGAGTTGGAGGCCGTCGATCACGCCACGCTACGCAGCCGACTGGCGGAGACCGCTCGTCGATTCATTTACGCCGAACGAGAGGGTATGTCGTCGGCCAGCGGCTTCCTGGTGACCGATTCGCTGCGTAGGCTGCTGGGCGATCACCGCACAGAGCCACCCTTGGCCCTCGTGGTGGGCGCCAAGGGCGCGGGCAAGACCTTCATGTACGCGAAGGCATGCGCAGCTCAGTCCTGGGACAAGTTCGCCGAGCAGTCCGGCATCGAGGACGTTCAACTGGCCGTACCTGTAGTTCCGGTACTTGAATCGGACAGCCTGGAGTATGACAACCTGACGACGCAGGACCTGCGGAATGCGTTCGTGGCAGGACACAGCGGAGGGCCGGGGGAAGCTGCCACGTCTCAGGAAATCAAGGACCGGTTGAAGGCAGGGCTTGCGACAATCAACGAGCAGGACGAGATCCGGTGGCGGCACTTGTGGCTCGAGTGTCTGGCTATCGCGGCAGGTGTGCGGCTGACGGATAGTGGCGGCGCGGAAGCCGCTCTCACTGAACTCGGCAGGCGAGCACGGGCGGTGTTTGTCATCGACGGACTCGAGGACCTATTGCAGTCACTCGATAACGAGTCCAAGCGCACCGCACTGCGCGTGCTGCTGATCGACGTTCTCGCCTGGCTGCGTTCGCTGCGGGGGCGTCCTCTTGGATTGGTGGTCTTCGTCCGTCAGGATCTGGTGACACGGGCGGTCCGCCAAAACAGCGGACAACTCCTTGCCCGATACGATCCCTATGCACTGCGCTGGGACAAGGAAGAGGCACTGCGGCTTGCACTGTGGGTGACTGCTCACGCCAACGCACTGCCCACACCCGTAGCCAAGTCCGAGATCACCGAACTGTCCTACGACGAATTGGTGGATACCCTCATCCCGGTATGGGGTTGGAAGATGGGAACAGAGAAGTCCAAAGAGGCGCGTTCACACCTCTGGGTGCCCGCTGCCCTCGGGGACTTCAATGATCAGGTGCAGGCCAGGGACGTTGTCGTGTTTCTGGCCGAGGCGGCACAATTGTCAATTCCTCAGACCGCATGGGAAGACCGCGTACTCGCACCAGGGGCAATGCGCAAGGCACTACTCGCGTGCAGTACAAACAAAATCGATTCGATCCAGCAGGAGAACCAGGAAGTCGGCGAATTGTTGAGCCGGCTACAGCAGGTTCGTCAGCCAGTCACAGTACCCTTCGACTTGGAGGAGGTAGGCGTCTCAGTACAGGACGCAGACTTCCTCGTGGACTCCGGGGTTTTCGCTCGAGGCAACGACGGTCGCTACTGGGTAGCTGAAATCTACCGACATGGCCTAGGGTACGGCAGCGAGCGCAGGGCGAAGGTGCTGTGGCGACGGTAGACCTGCCACTGCCGCCAACGGATTACGAGAATCTCTCCACGCGACCACACTCGCACACCATCCTGACACGCCTTTTAATTTGAAGTCCGGAAGGATGGGTGTGAACGCCGCACCGCCTACGTCTCCTTAGTGCGGCACCTGCTTCATCACCAGCGACATCGCGCCGCCCTCGGCGAAAACGACGCCCTAACCTTCTGCCGCACTCTCCGCCGCTGGCGCACCCAGGTCTGCTTCACCCTCTACAAGAAGGCCGAGGTTCTGCGAGAGGCCTTCGCACGGCTCGGGCACCCCGCCGACCGACGTCGGGAGGGTGCCCGGGGGCCTTTCACGGCGCGGCCCGTTCGGAGGGCGCGCCCATAGTGCGGGTCAGTCCGTACCCGCCTCCATTGCGGCGCGGTCCAGGAGTTCGTCGTCGTCGGAGACGGTCTCGCCGCGGGCGGCGATCGCTTCGGCGCCGCCTTCGGGCATGCGGGGCATGGTGCCGATGAGGCCGGTCGCGGCGGCCTGGGCGGCGCCGATGGCGGGGGTGCCGGTGCCGATCAGGCCGAGCTGGACGTACTGCTCGAGCTTGGCGCGGGAGTCGGCGATGTCGAGGTTGCGCATGGTGAGCTGGCCGATGCGGTCCACCGGGCCGAAGGCCGCGTCCTCGGTGCGCTCCATGGAGAGCTTGTCCGGGTGGTAGCTGAACGCCGGGCCGCTGGTGTCGAGGATCGAGTAGTCCTCGCCGCGCCGCAGCCGCAGGGTCACCTCCCCGGTGACGGCCGCGCCGACCCACCGCTGGAGCGACTCGCGGATCATCAGCGCCTGCGGGTCCAGCCAGCGGCCCTCGTACATCAGCCGGCCCAGGCGCCGCCCCTCGTTGTGGTACTGGGTGAGGGTGTCCTCGTTGTGGATCGCGTTGACCAGCCGCTCGTACGCCGCGTGCAGCAGCGCCATGCCGGGGGCCTCGTAGATGCCGCGGCTCTTGGCCTCGATGATCCGGTTCTCGATCTGGTCGGACATGCCCAGGCCGTGGCGGCCGCCGATCGCGTTCGCCTCCATCACCAGATCCACGGCGGAGGCGAACTCCTTGCCGTTGACCGTCACCGGGCGGCCCTGGTCGAAGCCGATCGTCACGTCCTCGGCGGCGATCTCCACCGACGGGTCCCAGAACCGTACGCCCATGATCGGCTCGACGGTCTCGATGCCGTTGTCCAGGTGCTCCAGGGTCTTGGCCTCGTGCGTGGCGCCCCAGATGTTGGCGTCGGTGGAGTACGCCTTCTCCGTGCTGTCGCGGTACGGCAGGCCGTGCGCGACCAGCCACTCGGACATCTCCTTGCGGCCGCCGAGTTCGGTCACGAAGTCCGCGTCCAGCCACGGCTTGTAGATCCGCAGGTGCGGGTTGGCGAGCAGGCCGTAGCGGTAGAACCGCTCGATGTCGTTGCCCTTGAAGGTGGAGCCGTCGCCCCAGATCTGCACGCCGTCCTCGAGCATCGCCCGGACCAGGAGCGTGCCGGTGACCGCGCGGCCGAGCGGCGTGGTGTTGAAGTAGGCGCGGCCGCCCGTGCGGATGTGGAACGCCCCGCAGGTGAGCGCGGCCAGACCCTCCTCGACCAGCGCCGCCCGGCAGTCGACCAGGCGCGCGATCTCGGCGCCGTAGGTCTTGGCACGGCCGGGCACCGAGGCGATGTCGGGCTCGTCGTACTGGCCGATGTCGGCCGTGTACGTGCACGGAACGGCGCCCTTGTCGCGCATCCATGCGACGGCCACGGACGTGTCGAGGCCGCCCGAGAAGGCGATGCCGACCCGCTCGCCGGCCGGAAGGGAGGTGAGGACCTTGGACATGGGTAGAGTATGCATAATTGTGCATGATCATGCAAACCCATCCAGTCCGCCGTGCTCGAGACCCTCCGCCTCCCGACGGCTGCGTCGACCCCCTCCGCGCCCGCGGCGCCGCACCAAGAATTTGGTTGTCCCTGGTCAATGCGGCCAACTAGCGTCCGTGAGGCTGTCATTCACGGACGCGACAGGGACGGAATACGACCCATGGCTCTCATCGATTCGCCACGCACCCGTCACAGACGCGGGCTGGCCGGTCTTCTCGCGGCGAGCGCAATCATCGCTTCCGCCCTTCTGGCCGCGGTTCCCGCACACGCCGAAACCGCACCCGCCGTACCCACCGACGTATCCACGACGCCGGCGCCGCAGGACGCCACCGGCCAGCCCAACTACGGCTGCAACGGAACCGGCGACTGGGGCTGGATCGCCGCCGGCGGGAGCGGCGGGGAGGTGGTCCTCCAGGGGAGGATCACCGATCCGGACGCCGGCCGGCCCATCTCAGCGCAGTTCGAAATGTGGGACGGCCCGCGCCACCTCATCGTCATGGGCCAGCCCGCCGACCCCACCGCCGGGACGCTCGACAGCGACGCCGACACACACTGGCAGACCTCCGGGTCGATCGCCTCCAAGGCGGTGCCCACCAGCCTCCTCGTGAGCGGGCACTCGTACGGCTTCCGGCTCCGCGCCACCGACGGCACCGCCCAGTCGGCCGTGAGCGTCTCCTGCCACTTCACGTACGACGCGACGACGCCCGACCTCACCATCAACGGCTCCAGGAGCACAGGCTCCGGCACGTGCATCGACGGCGGCACTCTCGCGTCGAACCGGACCGCCCTGGACCTCACCCTCCGGGCGACCGACACCGTCAGCGGCCTCGACCACTTCGGCTCGTCCCTCGGCAGCGCCCCCGTCGTCCCCGACGCCAACGGGGCGGCCGTCCTGCACGACCCGTTGAGGGGACCGGGCACGTACATCATCGAGGCCACAGCCAACGACAGGGCCGGCAACCAGGCCACCATGTGCTACCGGTTCAACGTCTCGGACGCCCCCGCGACGCAGGTCGCCCCGGGTGACATCGACGGCGACGCGCTCCCCGACGTCGCCGCCGTCCCCGCCGCGGGCTCGTACACCGGCAACCCCGGCCTGCGGTACTACCTCACCGACGTGGCCGGCCCGCGCGGCGCCATCGCCTCGAACAGCAACAACGGCCCGAACACGGACGGAACCTGGACCGGAGCCCTCACCGCCCACCGCTCCTCCCCCGTACGGTCCGTGACCGGCGGCCGCGTCGACGACCTCTGGGCGCTGGGCACCAATCACCTGATGTACCTGTATCACAACAACGACGGCCCACTGATGGCCGACCACGGGAACCAGTACTACTCGTCGGACAGCCGCGTATTCGTCTCCCGCCCCGCGTGCGACACGGCCCTCTCCGACTGCTCCCACTACACCGGCACCTGGGCGTCGGTCCGCCAGAGCGTCGCGCCCGGTGACATGAACAACGACGGCATTCCCGACCTGATCACCGAAGAGGCCGGCAACCAGCTCTGGTTCTTCCCCGGCACCAATGCCGCCGGGTTCGGCCGGGCCCAGCTGATCGGGACCGGCACCTGGGACGACGAGACCCTCATCGCCCCGGGCAACACGTCCACGACGCCCGGCACCGCCGCGCTGTGGGCCCGCGACGACACCACGGGCGCCCTCTCCTCGTACACCGCCGCCCTGGACGCCACCACGGGCAGGCTCACCCTCTCCGCCGCCACCCCGATCGGCGCCGGCTACCCGGCCGCCGGCTACCCGCTGATCATCAGCGTCGGCGACATCAGCGGCGACGGCCTCCCCGACCTGATCGCCACCACCGCCTCCGGCGCCCTCGTCGACCAGCTCGCCACCCCCGCCACTGCCTTCGACGGCACCCCCGGCCACCCCACCCGCCTGTCCACCGGCGGCTGGACCCAGATCGCCTCGATCAGCTGAAGCCTCGCTGTGCACGTACCACCGCGGCCCCCGCTTCCGGAGAAGCGGGGGCCGCGGTGTCACGGGTCAAGCCCGGCGATCAGGGGACTCAGCGGGTGAAGTGCGCACTCCCGCGCGGCGCGGGGGCGACGTGCGGGGCTGCCGGGCGCGGGCCCGAGGGGGCCGCGGTCGGGCCCGAGGAGCGGGGGGAGGCGAAGGTCGTGGCGGGTGCCAAGGCGGTGGCGGAGGCTGGCGGGGTGCCGCCCGCGATCCAGACCGTGGTCGTCCACGAGCTGCTCGCGGCGATCGCCGTGCCGATCGACGTACGGTTCGCGGGCGTGTACGCGTCGTTCCCGCCGAAGGTCTGCACGTACTGGATGCTGGCCGACTCGCTGGTCAGGTAGGCCGCCGACTGGGGGGACAGGTCGATGACGGTGGACCACAGCATCGGCCCGTACGTCGCGGTGACGGCCTGGCCGGTGATCGCGTACTGCCAGTTCCAGGTGTCCTCGACGACCGCGTTGTTGGGCGACGCCCACCAGAAGCGGGCCAGGTTCACCGCGGTGACCTCGGTGGTGCTGCCGCTGACGTCCCAGAAGTTCCAGGAGTTCTTCAGAGGGGTGTTCTCCAGCGCCTTACGGGCGTTGGTGCCCACCGACACCAGGTTCGTGGTGGCCGGGTTCAGCGCGTTCAGGTACGCCTGCGTGGCCGAGGGGAGCGTGGTGCCCCGGGAGAGCAGCACCACGCCGGTGCCGCGGTAACCGAGCGCGCCCGCGGCCGAGGCCGCCGCCACCGGGTCGTGGTAGTCATTGAGGTCGGCCACGAAGATCCAGCTCGGCTTCTGGGTGATCTGCCGCGCGATCCGGGCCCCGACGGTGCCGAGGTCGGCGCCGTCCATCCGCAGCGCGGTGTAGCCGAGCGCCTGCACCTGGCTCGCCACCTTGCTGCTGAGCACCTTGGTGTTGCCCACCAGGTACACCGTGCTGCCCTTGGGCAGCGACCGCTTGAGCTCGGTGACCGCGGAGGAGTCCAGCCCGCCGGTCGAGGTCAGCACCACCGGCCCCTGCTTCTCGGCCGCCAGCGACACGGCCGGGGCCGCGTACGTCGAGAACGACTTGCTGACCAGCACCGCCGACTTGGCCGGCAGCAGCCCCGGGACGTGCGTGGCACCCAGCGTGTCGAACGTCCAGCGCGACGCGGCGCCGTCGATGCCGATGGACCCGGTGCCGTACACCCGGTCCAGGATGTTGTGCCGCAGCGGCTGCCAGGCCGGCTTGCTGCCCGTGGTGGACAGCGTGGTCTGGGTCCCGTCGGCGAGGCTCACGATCTTCGCGGTCACCGCGCCGGTGGCCGGGTCGACCGAGTCGTACGCGATCCGCCCGCCGGCCGGGTCCCAGGACAGGTCCTGGTGGTCGGCCGCGTCGGTGGTCACCTGCTTGGCGCCGGTGCCGTCGGGCGCCGCCGTGAAGATCTGCTGCCGGCCGTCCACCGAGCTGGTGTAGGCGAGCGCGCTGCCGTCGGCGGCGAACGCGGGGTGCTCGCCGCTGACGACGATCCGCTTGGCCGTACTCGTCTTCGGGTCGTACTCCCACACGCCCGGCCCGGCGGACGTCCCGCACGGGTCGGCCCGGGTGAAGGCGATGATCCCGTTCGGGGCGGCCGTCGGCTCGTCGTCGCAGGCCGAGGAGGGCCGCTGGCTCACCGGCAGCAGCGGCTGCGAGCCGTACGAGCCGTCCGACGGGCCGTACATCAGCTCCTCGCCGGTGCCGGACACGACGTACGTGCCGTCCAGCCAGAACACCGCGTTGTGGTAGCCCGTGCCCGACACGTCCGTGTCGGGCGCCGGCAGGGTGACGCGCGAGGCGTTGCCGCTGACCTTGGCGGTGGCGAGCGACCATCCGCCGTCGCCGGCCAGGAGCCGGCTGCCGTCGGGCGCCCAGTTCGGGGCGAGGTGGCCGGCGTCGGTGATGCCCGCGACGGTCCGCGCACCGCTGCCGTCGGGGTTGACGAGCTGGACGGAGGTGCCGACGTTGAGCGCGATCTGGCCGGCCGCCGGGTCGGCCGTGCCCGCCGCCTGCGCACCGGTCGCGGTGGCCGCCACGATGCCGGCGGCCAGCGAGACAGCCGAGGTGAGCGCCGCGACACCGCGGCGCGAACGTGATGCCAAGTGAATCCCCCCACTGAAGTTGTCGCCGCAGTGCGGCGGGCGGCACCGTAACCCCGGGCCACGTCCGGGCGGAGAACATGCGGTGAACATTCCGTTATTCGGGGGGTGGTACGGCACCGCGGGGGCTCGGGGCCGGTGCCGGTAGGGAGCCGGGTGCGGCGCCGGGTCCCGCGCCGGTTACGGCTCCGGTACGGGGTCGGTCGCGAGGCGGGCGTGCAGGTGGGAGTCGTGGCGGCGGCCGTCGTGGGCGATGAACGACTCCCGCATGGTGCCCTCGACGCGGAAGCCGGCCTTCTCGGCGGTACGGCACGAGGCGGGGTTGACCAGGGCGTGGTCGAGGCTGATCCGGTGCAGCCGCAGGGCGCTGAAGCCCCAGTCGGCGGCGGCCCGCAGCGCCCGGGCCGCGACCGCCCGGCCGCGGGCCGCGGGCGTCACCCAGTAGGCGGCCACGGCCTGGTCGGGCGTGCGGTGGACGTCACGCAGACCGACGTAACCCAGCAGGGTGCCGTCCGCGGCATCGGTCACGGCGAAGGCGGCGGTGCCGCTGGACCAGCCGGTCAGCCGGGGCCCCAGCCAGGTGGCGCCCCGCTGCCCGGGCACGGCCGCCAGCACGACCCGCCCCGCGGCCCACCGCAACACCTCCGGGTCCGTCATCGCCTCGCCCACCGCGGCCTCGTCCCCCTCGTCGAACGGCCGCAGCACCAGATCCCCCGCGACCAGCCGCACCGGCCGCAACCCCCCGAAGTACTGCGCGAGCGAGCCACTTGCCGTGGGCCCACCACCCGCACGCCGCGATACGCCGCCGGTCGCCCCGGCCTGCGCGGACGGCCGCCCCGGCTCGTGCGGTACGGGGCCGTCGCTCACCGCCCCCGACGCCTCCGCCTGATCCCGCTCACCGGGCCGGCTTTCCGCCCGCACCCCTGGCAGTACGGGCCCGCCGCCCGATGCCGGGACCGGCCTCTCCGCCTGATCCCGCTCACCCGACCGGCCCGGTTCCGGTGCCTCTGGCGGTACGTGCTCGCCGCCCGACACCGGAACCGAGGCCTCCGGCTCATCCCACTGGCCCTGTGACCGCGCCCTTGGCGGTACGGTCCCACCACTCGCCACCCCGGGCCCCTTCGGCTCATCCCGCTCACCCGGCCGGCCATGTGACCGCGCTTCCGACTGCGCCTGCGGCCAACCTTCCGACCGACCCTGCGACCGGCCCTGTGGAACACCCCGTACTGACGACATGCCGTCCAGCCTAGGAAGGCACCGGCCGCGCCCGATGGGCAGCCCTGCCGAATGTGCCGGACCCACTGGCGTGTCAGCGCCCGTTATGCGCACCGCATCACCGATGATCCCTTTGTCCGACCAGCGCACCGTAACCAAGGGCGCCCCCGCCCCGAGCCGCGCCGACCGCCCCAACCCCGACCCGACCGCCGACCGCCGACCGCCGACCGCCGACCGCCGACCGCCCGACCATGGACCACCGACCGCCGGATGCCGACCTCCGGGACGGCCGACCGGGCCGGGGCCTGGCAGCGAGCCCGGCCGGTGGCTCAAGCCCCGAACCGGCCCGCGCCGTCCGGGCGAGGGCGAGCCCGCAACCACGGTGAGCCCCGCAGGGAGCCGCATTTGTTCACCGCCGACCCCGTCCCCTCCTCCCCGCCCCCGGCCGCCACCCCGCCGCGCGTCGGGACGGCCGACTGGGCCGGGGCGTGGCGGCGGGCCCGGCCGGCGGTGCTGGCGTTCGCGGCGGCGCGGCTGGCGGGGATCGCCGTCCTGACGCTGTGGGCGCACCGAAGGCACACCCACCCGCGCGACATCCTCGGCCTGGAGTGGGACGCCCTCTGGTACCACCGGATCGCCGAATGGGGCTACGGCACGTTCATCCCGTCCTGGGAGGCGCCCGGCCTGCGCTACGACGACCTGGCCTTCTTCCCGCTGTACCCGATGGCCGTACGGGTCCTGGCCGCCGTCCTGCCGATCGGCTCGGTGACCTGCGCGCTGCTGCTGTCATGGGTGTGCGCGCTGCTGGCCGCCTGGGGCGTGTTCGCGGTGACCGAGCGCGCGTACGGCCGCCGGACCGCGACCGCGGTGGTGGTGCTGTGGGCGCTGCTGCCGCACGCGATCGTGCTGTCGATGGCGTACACCGAGCCGATGATGACCGCGTTCGCGGCCTGGGCGCTGTACGCCACGATGACCCGCCGGTGGCTGGCCGCGGGCCTGCTCGGCGCGCTCGCCGGGCTGAGCCGGCCGAACGGGGTGGCGGTGTGCGCGGCCGTGGTCGCCGCGGTGCTGGCCGACGCCTGGCACCGCCGCCGTACCGGACGGCCGCAGCAGGCCGCCGCCTGGGCCGCCGCGGCCATCGCCCCGCTGGGCTGGTGCGGATACGTGCTGTGGGTCGGCTTCCAGACCGGGGAGCCGCTGCGCGGCTACTTCGACGTGCAGAGCCGCTGGGGCTCGGACTTCGACTTCGGCCACTACGCGCTGCACTACGTGAAGCACCTGGTGCTGTCCCCCGACAACCTGTCGGCGTACATGGCCACGGCGCTGTGCGCGGGCGCGGTGCTGCTGCTGGCGATGGCGCTGATGGACCGGATGCCGCTGCCGCTGCTGGTCTACAGCGCGGTGCTGGTGGTGATCGCGCTGGGCGGCGCCAACTTCTTCTCGTGCAAGCCGCGCTTCCTGCTGCCGGCCTTCCCGCTGCTGGCACCGTGCGCGGGCGCACTGGCCAGGGCCCGGCCGCGCACCACCGCGCTGGCGGTGGTGACGCTGGCCGGGATCTCGCTCGGTTATGGCACCTACGTGCTGGCGATCGTCAACCAGCCGCTGTGACGGGCCTGGGTCGACAAACTGCCGACCAGGGCCTCAGTTGCCCGGGCCCTCGCCGTCGTCCGGGCTCTCGACGTCCTTCTCCAGGCCGAGCGTCTCGACGACCCACTTGTCGAACTCGATCGAGGCGCGCACCCAGCTGACCGTGCTGGACACGAAGTGCTCCAGGCCCACGCCCAGGCCGATGAGGAGCTGGGCCTCGCCGATGAGGCGGACCGAGCCGTCGTCGTGGGTGTGCGTGTAGACCTTCGGCCACAGGGTGCGGCGGTTCCAGTCGTCGATGACCTCGTGCAGCTGCGGCTTGTCGTCGACCGTGTACGCGCGGTCGTAGAACGTGCGCACCGCGAAGACGGCCTGCTCGCCCTCACCGCGGAACATGAAGTAGGTGCGGAACTCCTCCCAGGGCGCCGCGAGGTCTCCCTCGTCGTCCACCAGGTACTTCAGCTCCATCTGGTCGAGGAGCTGCTTGACCAGGTCCTGGTCCGGGATGACCACGCTGCCGGCGGGTCCGGTCGGCTCGGGGTCCGGCTGGCCCCCGAAATTGGGAATCGAGGACGGGTCGATGCTCACCGTATAGGTCCCTTCGTAACGTCTCCCAGCCATCCTCCCCCATATCCCGCCGCCGTCCACAACCCACCCGATTACGCGCGGCGCGTAGTGGCCGGCCGTGGTGGCCGGCCACTGCGCGGGCCTCGTCACTTCGTCAGGTTCAGCCCCTCCGGAGTGTCCTCGTCCGGGGAGTCGGGGGAGGGGACCGGGCCGACGATCAGGCCGCCGGGGGCGCGGTCGACGCGGACGGTCTGGCCGTCGAGGATCTCGCCGGCCAGGATCTCGCGGGCGAGCTGGTCGCCGATCGAGGTCTGGACCAGGCGCCGCAGGGGGCGGGCGCCGTAGGCCGGGTCGTTGCCCTCGCGGGCCAGCCAGTCCAGGGCGGCATCGGTGACCTGGAGGGTCAGCCGGCGGTCGCGCAGCCGGCGGCCCAGCCGGTCGGTCTGGAGCTTGGCGATCCGGCGCAGCTCGTCCTGGGTGAGGGCGGAGAAGACCACGATGTCGTCCAGCCGGTTCAGGAACTCCGGCTTGAAGGAGGCGCGCACCGTCTCCAGCACGCTCTCCTTCTTCTGCTCGTCGCTGAGCGTGATGTCGATCAGGAAGGTGCTGCCCAGGTTGGAGGTGAGGATCAGGATGGCGTTGCGGAAGTCGACGGTCCGGCCCTGGCCGTCGGTCAGCCGGCCGTCGTCGAGCACCTGGAGCAGGACGTCGAAGACCTCCGGGTGGGCCTTCTCCACCTCGTCCAGCAGCACCACGCTGTACGGGCGCCGCCGCACCGCCTCGGTGAGCTGGCCGCCCTCCTCGTACCCGACGTATCCGGGCGGGGCACCGACCAGCCGCGCGACCGAGTGCTTCTCGCCGTACTCGCTCATGTCGATACGGACCATCGCCCGCTCGTCGTCGAAGAGGAAGTCGGCGAGCGCCTTGGCCAGCTCGGTCTTGCCGACGCCGGTCGGGCCGAGGAAGAGGAACGAGCCGGTGGGGCGGTCCGGGTCGGCGACGCCGGAGCGGGAGCGGCGCACCGCGTCGGCCACCGAGCGCACCGCCTCGGTCTGCCCGATCAGCCGCTTGCCCAGCTCCTCCTCCATGCGCAGCAGCTTCTGGGTCTCGCCCTCCAGCAGCCGGCCGGCCGGGATGCCGGTCCAGGCGGCGACCACGTCGGCCACGTCGTCCGGCCCGACCTCCTCCTTGACCATGGTCTCGGTGGCGGCCTCCTGCTCCTCGCGGGTGGCCTCCTCCAGCTCGGCCTCCAGCCGCGGCTTCTCCCCGTACAGCAGCTTGGAGGCGGACTCGAAGTCGCCGTCGCGCTGGGCGCGCTCGATCCGGGTGTCGATGTCGTCCAGGTGCTCCTTGAGCTCACCGACCCGGTTCAGGCCCTGCTTCTCCTTCTCCCAGCGGGCGGTCAGGCCGCGCAGCTCCTCCTCGCGGTCGGCGAGGTCCTTGCGCAGCTTCTCCAGCCGCTGCACGGAGGCGGGGTCCGTCTCGTTGCGCAGCGCCAGCTCCTCCATCCGCAGCCGGTCCACCGAGCGCTGGAGCTCGTCGATCTCCACCGGGGAGGAGTCGATCTCCATGCGCAGCCGGGAGGCGGCCTCGTCCACCAGGTCGATGGCCTTGTCCGGCAGGAAGCGGGAGGTGATGTAGCGGTCGGACAGGGTGGCCGCGGCCACCAGCGCGGAGTCCGCGATCTGCACCTTGTGGTGGGCCTCGTACCGGCCCTTGAGGCCGCGCAGGATCGCCACGGTGTCCTCGACCGACGGCTCGGCGACCAGCACCTGCTGGAAGCGCCGCTCCAGGGCCGGGTCCTTCTCGATCCGCTCGCGGTACTCATCCAGCGTGGTGGCGCCGACCATGCGCAGCTCGCCGCGGGCCAGCATGGGCTTGAGCATGTTGCCCGCGTCCATCGCCGAGTCGCCGCCGGCGCCCGCGCCGACCACCGTGTGCAACTCGTCGATGAAGGTGATGATCTGCCCGTCGCTGTCCTTGATCTCGGCGAGCACGGCCTTCAGCCGCTCCTCGAACTCGCCGCGGTATTTCGCGCCGGCCACCATCGCGCCCAGGTCCAGGGCCACCAGCCGCTTGTCGCGCAGGCTCTCGGGCACGTCGCCCTTGACGATGCGCTGGGCCAGCCCCTCCACGACGGCGGTCTTGCCGACGCCGGGCTCGCCGATCAGCACCGGGTTGTTCTTGGTGCGCCGGGACAGCACCTGCACCACCCGGCGGATCTCCTGGTCCCGGCCGATCACCGGGTCGAGCTTGCCCTCGCGGGCCGCGGCGGTGAAGTCGGTGCCGTACTTCTCCAGCGCCTTGTACGTGCCTTCCGGGTCCTGGCTGGTCACGCGCTGTCCTCCCCGGGCCTTCTCGAAGGCCGCCAGCAGTGTCTTGGCCTTGGCACCCCGCTCCGCGAGCAGTTCGCCGGCCGGGCCGCCCTTGACGGCGATCCCGATGAGCAGGTGCTCGGTGGAAAGGTACGCGTCCCCGAGGTCCTTGGCGCGCCGCGAGGCGTCCGCGATCACGGCGAGCAGGTCGCGGTTGGCCTGCGGGGGTGCCACGGTGGAGCCCTGCACCTGCGGCAGGCCGGCGACCAGCTTCTCGGCGCCGGCCCGCACCTCCGCTGGGTCGGCCCCGACCGAGGACAGCAGGTCGAGGATGTTCTCGTTCTCCGTGCCGCTCAACAGGGCGAGCAGCAGATGCGCGGGCGTCAGGTCGGGGTTGCCCTCGGCGACGGCCCGGGTGTTGGCATTGTTCAGCGCTTCCCGGCTCTTGTTGGTCAGCTCGGCGTCCACGGGCGTCCGGTCCTCCTCGTCTCCTAAACCTGCCTACAGCAACATGAAGCAAGTTGAGTCTATTCCACTCAAGGCCGATGCGGGGGCCGATCGGGGCGCGTCCCGCGCCGAATGTGGCGGAATTTTGTACGAATCTTGAAGATGTCGTGGTGGCGGTGGGAGAATACGGGGCCCAACGCGCCTGATCGTGAATGGAGTTGGGGACACCGGATGACCAGCCCGCACACCATGGACCCCACCGGTTCGGCCGTGCACGAGGAGGCGGCGGCCCTGCGCGAGGCGGCGCCCGCCTGCCCGGTGGTGCTCCCGGGCGGTGTCCCCGGCATGATCGTCACCCGCCACCACGAGCTGCGCGAGTTCCTCGCCGACCCGCAGATCGCCAAGAACGCCCGGCACTTCGCCGCCCTGCACGAGGGCAGCATTCCCGAGCAGTGGCAGCTCAATGCGTTCGCCCTGGTCAACGGCATGACCACGGCCGACGGTGACGACCACCGGCGGCTGCGGGGGCTGGCCACCAAGGCGTTCACCCCGCGCCGGGTGGCCGCCATGCGGCCCTGGATCGAGCGGCTGACCGCTGATCTGCTGGCCGCCCTGCCGGGACACGCCGGCCCGGACGGCGTGGTGGACCTGCGCATGCACTACGCGTACCCGCTGCCGATGGGCGTGATCAGCGAACTGCTCGGCGTGGACCCCGGCCACCGCGACCGGCTGCACGGCCTCACCCATCGGATGGTCAGCACCTCCAGCGCCGCGGCCGACGCCATGGCGGCGCAGGCCGCGATCCACGAGATCCTGGCCCAGGTGGTGCGCGACCGCCGGGCCGCCCCGGGCGACGACCTGACCAGCGCGCTCATCGCCGCCCGCGACGAGGACCTGGGCGACGGCGCCGAGCGGCTGAACGACGAGGAACTCACCGGCACCCTGCTGCTGATGATCGTCGCCGGGCACGAGACCACGCTCAACCTGATCACCAACGCGGTACGGGCGCTGGCCGCCCACCCCGGCCAGCTCGCCCGGGTGCTGGCCGGCGAGATCTCCTGGGACGCCGTGGTCGAGGAGACGCTGCGCTGGGACAGCCCGGTGGCGAACTTCCCCTTCCGCTACCCGATCACCGACGTGACGGTCGGCGGCGTCACCATCGCCAAGGGCACCCCGGTGCTGGCCGGATACGCCGCCGCCGGCCGCGACCGGCGCGAGTACGGCCCGAGCGCCGACCGCTTCGACCTCACCCCGGCGCCC
>NZ_JADKYB010000032.1 GCF_016918855.1 Actinacidiphila acididurans | reverse complement strand
GTTTCACGGGTGCGACGTCGGTTCACTTCGGGGTGGCGACGGCCACGAATGTGGTGGTGGTGTCGGATTCGGTGATCACGGCGACGGCTCCGGCGGGTACGGGTACGGTGTCGGTCACCGTGACCACGCCCGCCGGTACGAGCAACGGCGTGCCGTACACGTACAGCGCGGTGCCGGTGGTCAGCGGGCTGAGCCCCACGCAGGGGCCGGTGTCCGGCGGGACCACGGTCACCATCGCCGGCAGCGGCTTCACCGGGGCCAGCGCGGTGAGCTTCGGCGGCACCCCCGCGACATCCTTCACCGTGGTCTCCGACACCCAGATCAGCGCCGTCACCCCCACGGCCGCGACCGGCGCCGTCAACGTCACGGTCACCACACCGGCCGGGACCTCGTCCGGCGGACCGCTCTTCTTCTACGTGGGCGTCCCGGTGCTCACCTCCGATGTCCCCAACTCCGGTCCGGTGGCCGGCGGCACCACCGTCACCCTCACCGGGACCGGCCTGACCGGGGCCACCGCGGTGAGCTTCGGCGGCACCCCGGCGACGTCGTTCACCGTGGTCTCGGACACCCAGATCACCGCTGTCGCCCCCGCGGGCGCGCCGGGTACGGTCCAGATCACGGTGACCACGGTCGGCGGCACCAGCAACGGCGTCGGGTACACCTACCTGTCCGCTCCGACCGTCACCTCGCTGAGCCCGACCCAGGGGCCCACCTCGGGCGGGAACACCGTCACCCTGACCGGTACCGGACTGGGCGCGGTCACCTCCGTCCTGTTCGGGGCGCAGCCCGCGTCGTTCACCGTCATCTCAGACACCACGGTGACGGCCGTCGTGCCCCCGGGCGCGGCCGGAGCGGTCAACGTCGTCGCCGCCTCCCCCGGCGGCTCCAGCTCGCCCGTCGTCTACACGCGGGTCGCCCCGCCCCAGATCTGAGCGGTGGGTCACGCCCTGCGCTCAGCGGGGCTCGGCGCGCCGGCCGGTGCCGTACCAACGGCACCGGCCGGCGCGCCTGTTCGCGTTTTTCCCTGCCGCTCCCGGCTGCGGGTCATGGCGCGGGCGGGTGCACGTCGCGGAGCGGCGCGGTGTCCTCCTCCTCGTATCCGGGGCGGGCATTCCCGGTCATCGGGCCGATGGCCGCCGGGAGGACGATCCAGCCGTCGAGAAAGAATCTGGGGACCACCGCGGAGGGCTCCGGGGAATCGTCCCGGTCGGGTCCGGCACCGAACTCTGTCATGCCTGCACAACGATCGGCGTACGGTCATGCACCGGGGCCGATCGGGTGAGGGGCCGGCCGGGACGGCGTGCCGTGGGCCCGGCCGGATACGGGTGCGCTAACGAATCGGCCCGCACAAACCGGCGCTCTCGCATGGGCACGCCCACATAGGCACGCACAAACGGGCCCACACGAAAATGCGGGCCCGGGGCCGGGGAGAGAATCGGCCCAGGGCCCGCTACGGGGACCCTCGTTCGGGTTCCCGGTCGGGGTCACCCGCTCAGACGGTACAGAAGGGAATGCTGCCCGAAGGAGCGCAATTGTCCGGGGAGTTGCCGCGTACGAAGGAGGCGATCAGCGTCACCGGGCCGGAATTGTCGTAGATCCCCCCGCCGCCATTGGCATCGGTGGCGATATTGCCGACCACGGTGCTGCCGATCAGCGTGGCGGAACCGGTGTCGTTGTACAGGCCACCGCCGTCCTCGGCCGAGTTGTTGCGCAGCGTGCTGGCATCGAGTACGACCGCGCCGCCGAAATTGCCGATTCCGCCGCCCACTTCCTCGGCGGCCCCTTCGCCGCCGCGCAGCGTCACCGCGTTCAAAGTGAGCGAACCCGCGGTGGCCGGGAACACGCCGGGGCCGCGGACCTCGGCGATACGGAAGGCCGGCGCACTCGGGTCCCGGGCGATGTCGGTGCCCAGGCCGGTCAGCCGGATCGGGGTGGTGATCGGCGGCAGCCCTGACGGGCCGTTGACACCGGTGCCGTGCGCGGTGGTGAGGGTGTAGGTGCAGAACGGGGACAGCACCAGGTCGTCACCACCCACCAGATTGGCCGCGTTGATCGCGTTCACGAGCGCGTTCTCGCTGCAGGGCACGAGTTGTACGGCATGGGCGGTGCTCGGCAGCAGGACCAGGCCGGCGGTCGCCGCCGCGACGCCGAACGCGGCCGTGAGTTTACGGGTTCGCATGGGGACACTTCCTTTGCCCTCAATTGCGGGCGCACCAGTCGGTGCCTGGAATGGCACCGACTGGTGGATCCATACCTCCCCGCGAAGGAGCTTGCCCAACGACAACGACGGCCGGGACAGCCATTCCGCAGACAGCCAGGTCGCCGTATGTCGCAACTCCCCCGGAGGAGGTGGGCGGCCCGCCGGTGTGGATGACTCCAGCAAATCACCCGCGGAGATATCAAATCAAGACACTCCGGATTAGTCAGATTAGCGGGTGGGACGTAAGGAGTCGATTTCCTGTACCACCGAAAAAAGCTGACACCGTACCCCCTCGCACATCGAGCTACACCAAGTGGAGGTTTGAAATGGATCGGCGCCGGGCTCTCTGTTACGTTTCTTTGCCTGGCCCTTCATTTCGGGTCCGGCTCCGGGGCCGACCGGCCGATCGAAGCGCAGCGCAGCGGGATGGACGTGGCTTTCCGCGATGCTTCATCCGAATGGAGGCGGTTATGCAGGGGGATCCCTCAACGGAGCCGTCCGCGGCCCTCGCGCCCGACCCGGTGGAAAATGCGGGGGGCGCCCGGCAAACCCTCGTCGATTACCTGTCCCGCAACGCCCACCGGTATCCGCACGAGCCCGCGTTCACCTTCGTCGACTACGCCGCCGACCCGGCCGGCCGGCCCGAAACCGTCACCTGGTCGGGCCTGGACCGCCGGGTGCGGGCGGTGGCCGCCGCGCTCTTCCCCGCCGGCGCGGCCGGCCGCACGATCGCCGTCGTCGCCCCGCAGGGCATCGAGTACGTCACCGCCTTCCTCGGCGCCCAGCGGGCCGGCGGCGTCGCCGTGCCCCTGTTCGTCCCGCGCACCCCGGGCCGCGACGAACGCCTCGCCTCCGCCCTCCGGGACGCCGCGCCCTTCCGCATCCTGACCACCGCCGCCGCCAGGACCGCGGTCGTGGAATTCTGCGCCGCCCACGGCATCGCGGCGGAGCACCGGATCCTGGCCGTGGACGAGCCGGGAGCCGAGCCGGGAGCCGAACCGGGCGTCGAACCGGGCGTCATGGAAGGCGCGGGGGAAGGTCCGGACGTTGCAGGCGCAGCAGGAGGCGCCGTACCGCCCGCCGACTCCCCCCTCCTGCCGCGCCCCGGCGACTGCGCCTATCTGCAGTACACCTCCGGCTCCACCCGGCAGCCCGCCGGCGTGGAGATCACCCACGCCAATGTGGTGGCCAACGTCGGACAGGCGGTGGACGCCTTCGCTATCGACCGGCGCCGTCACCACATCGTCTCCTGGCTGCCGCTGTTCCACGACATGGGCCTGGTCCTGGCCGTCGCCATTCCCGTCGTCGGCGCCGTCCCCTGCGTCCTGATCGACCCGCTCGCCTTCGTGCAGCGCCCGCTGCGCTGGCTGCGGCTGCTCGCCGAGCACAGGGGCGCGATCTCCGCCGCGCCCAACTTCGCCTACGACCACTGCGTCCGCCGCGTTCCCGACCCGCTCGGCTCCGGCCTGGCGCTGCACGACGTGGCGACCCTCATCAACGGCAGCGAACCGATTCGCCCCGGCACCCTCGACCGGTTCCAGCAGGCCTTCGGGCCCTGCGGCCTGAGCCCCACCGCGATCCGCCCCTCGTACGGGCTGGCCGAGGCCACCGTGCTGGTCGCCACCGCGCCCGTCGGCCGGCGGCCCCGGATCACGTCCTTCGACCGGCTGCTGTTCCGGCAGGGCCTGCTGCGCCCGGCGGCCGCCGGGACCACCGCGGAGCACACCACCTTGCTCGTCTCCAGCGGGGTCCCGGCCGGCCAGGAGGTGGCGATCGTCAACCCCCGCACCGGTCACCGGCTGGCGGACGGCGGCATCGGCGAGATCTGGCTGCGCGGCCCCAACGTCGGGCGCGGCTACTGGCGCAACGCGGCGCGCACCGCGAGCACCTTCGGCGCGGTCGTCGCCGACGCGGACCCGGGCCGGCCGGCCGGGCCGTGGCTGCGCACCGGCGACCTCGGGGCGCTGCACGAGGGCGAACTGCACGTCACCGGCCGGATCAAGGACCTGATCATCATCGACGGCACCAACCACTACCCGCAGGACATCGAGGCCACCGTCCAGGAGTCCCACGACGTCATCCGGCACGACCGTGTGGCCGCGTTCGCGCTGGCCGACGAGGACGGCGAACACCTGGTCGTGGTCGCCGAGCACTCCCACGCGCTCACCGACCCCGGGTCCGCGCGCGAAGCCGCCGCCCGTATCGTGCGCGCGGCGGTGCTGCGCGAACACGGCGTCCCCGTCCACGACTTCGTGCTCGCCGCGCCCGGCACCGTGCCTCGCACCACCAGCGGCAAGATCGCCCGGGACGCCTGCCGCCGCCACTACCTGTCCGGCGGCTGGGCGCCGGACGAGGCACCCGACCTGGCCGGGGCCGGTGAGGCGGAATGACCGCCGACCGGCCCCGCGGCCCCGGTCCCGAGGCGGGCCGGCGGCCCCCCGACCACGGCGCCACCGGGACCGCGGCGCTGCTGCGCCGGCTGATCGCGCAGGCCTGCGGCCGCACCCCCGAGGAGATCGAGACCGACCGCCCGCTGGTCGACTACGGCCTGTCCTCCCGGGACGCCGTCGGCATCTCCGGCGAACTGGAGGAGGTACTGGGCCGTACCGTCCCGGCCACCCTGCTGTGGGACCACCCCACCCTCGACGAGTTGCTCCGGCACCTGGACGGCGACACCGAATCCGGATCCGTACCCGGCCCCGAATCCGGCGCCGCGCCGCGCTCCTCCCGGCCACCCGACGACGCCGACCCCGTGGCGGTCGTCGGCATCGGCTGCCGGCTCCCCGGCGGGATCAGCGGCCCGCGGGCGTTCTGGGACTTCCTGCTCGGCGGCGGCGACGCCATCGGCGAGGTCCCCGAGCGGCGCTGGCAGGACTGCGGACCCGAGATCGCCGCCGCGGCCGCCCGCTTCCCCCGGACCGTCCGCTTCGGCGGATACCTGCCGGACGTGGCCGGCTTCGACGCCCAGTTCTTCGGCATCACCCCGCGCGAGGCCCAGTTGATGGACCCCCAGCAGCGGCTGCTGTTGGAGGTCGCCTGGGAGGCGCTGGACCACGCCGGCATGCCCGCCCCCACCCTCCAGGGCAGCCCCACCGGCGTCTACGTGGGCCTGAGCGCCCTGGAGTACGGCTTCCTGACCACCCGCCCGGACCGGGTCACCGAATGGACCGGCACCGGCTCGGCCGGCAGCATCGTCGCCAACCGCGTCTCGTACGCCCTCGACCTGCGCGGCCCCAGCCTCACCGTGGACACCGCCTGCTCCTCCTCCCTGGTGGCCCTGCACCAGGCCTGCCGCGACCTGGCCGCGGGCGCCTGCGACACCGCCCTGGCCGCCGGCGTCAATGTCCTGCTCTCCCCGGCGGTCACCCTGGGCTTCCACCGGGCCGGGGTGCTCGCCCCCGGCGGCCGCTGCCGGCCCTTCGACGCCGGCGCGGAAGGCATCGTGCGCGGCGAGGGCTGCGGCGTGGTGGTGCTCAAGCGCCTGTCGGACGCCCTGCGCGAGGAACTCCCGGTGCTCGCCCTCGTCCGCGGCAGCGCGGTCAACTCCGACGGCCGCTCGGCCGGACTGGTCGCGCCCAGCCAGAGCGGGCAGCAGGCGGTGCTGCGGGCCGCCCTGCGCGATTCGGGCGTGCCCGCCGGCGAGATCGACTACGTGGAGACGCACGGCACCGGCACCCTGCTCGGCGACCCCATCGAGGCGGCGGCCCTCAGCGCGGTCCTCGGCCCGGACCGCGGCCCCGGCCGGCCGCTGCTGATCGGCTCGGTCAAGAGCAACGTCGGCCACCTGGAGGGCGCGGCCGGCATCGTCAGCGTCATCAAGACCGTACTGGCCCTGCGGCACCGCACCCTCCCGGCCACCCTGCACTACCGCGCCCCCAACCCGCACATCGACTTCGCCGCCGGCCGCCTGCGCGTGGTCGGCGCACCCGTCCCCTGGCCCTCCGACGGCGACCGCCCCGCCCGCGCCGGCGTCTCCGCCTTCGGCTTCGGCGGCACCAACGCGCACGCCGTCCTCGAACAGTGGGTTCCCGCGCGATCCGGGGCGGCCGGTGCCCCGCAACCGGCGGCCATGGCGGCCGGTGACCCCTCGGGCGCGGGCGACGCCCGTACGTCCTCGCCCGCGGGCGCTTCGGGCGACGGGAGAGCGCGCGAATCCGCTCCCACGGCCGCGTCCGGTGACACGGCCGTCCGTACGTCGGGCTCCCACGCCCCCGCCCGTGCCCCCGCCCGTGCCGCCGCCCACGGCAACGCCCCTGCCGCCGACCCCGAAACCGCGGCCACCCCGCGGATCCTGGTCGTCTCCGCCCGCTCCGCCGACCGGATCGCCGAGGCCGCCGCCGATCTCGCCGACTGGCTGTCCGGGCCGGAGGCGGCCGGCACCCCGCTGGAGGACCTGACCCGCACGCTGGCCGAGCAGCGGTACGGGCCGGTCGGAGCCGCTGTGGTGGGCCGGGACCGGACGGCGCTGGCGGCCGGACTGCGCGCCCTGGGCGCGGGACGCGCGGCCAAAGGCGTCGTCCCCGCGCACCCGGCCGCCGCGCGCGGCGAACAGGCGCCGCCCGGGCCGGTGTTCGTCTTCTCCGGGTACGGCGCCCAGTGGGAGGGCATGGGCCGCCGGCTGCTCGCGGAGGAGCCCGCATTCGCCCGAGCCGTGGCCGAACTCGACCCCCTCTTCGACGCCATGGCCGGCACGTCGCTGACCGGGCTGATCACCGACGGGGTCCCGCTGACCGACGTCGCCCGGGTGCAGCCGGCCCTCTTCGGCATCCAGACCGCACTCGTGCACACCTGGCGCGCCTATGGCGTCGAACCCGCGGCCGTCGTGGGCCACTCCATGGGCGAGGCCGCCGCCGCGGTGGCCGCCGGGGCACTCAGCGCCGAGGACGGGTTGCGCGTGGTGGTGCGCCGGTCCGAACTGCTCGGCTCGGTGGACGCGCGGAAAGCCGGCGCCATGGCGGCGGTCGAACTCCCCACGGAGGAACGGGCCGCGCTGCTGGGCCGGTTCCACGACGTCGAGGTCGCCGTGGACGCCTCGCCCCGCCGGTGCACGCTCACCGGCCCAGCCGCCGCCGTCGAGGCGCTGCTGGCGGAACTCGACCGGCGCGGCGGCTTCGGCCGGCTGCTGGAGGTCGCGGGCGCCGGCCACTCGCCCGCCGTCGACCCGGTGCTGCCCGCGCTGCGCGCGGCCCTCGACGGCCTGCGGCACCGACCGCCGGACGTCCCCTGGTACGGCACCGTGCACAAGGACCCGCGCCGGGCCCCCCTCGCCGCCGCCGCATATTGGTGCGACAACGCCCGCCGCCCGGTACGGCTGCGCCAGGCGGTGGCCGCGGCGGCGGCCGACGGGCACCGGGTGTTCGTGGAGATCTCGCCGCACCCCGTCGCGTCCCTCCCGGTGCGCGAAACCCTGGACGGCAGTGCGGACGGCGGCCATCTCGTCCTGCCCTCGGGCCGCCGCGACAGCGACGAGCCGCTGGTGCTGCACACCACCCTGGCCGCGCTGCACCTGGCGGGGGTCCAGCGCAGTCCCCGCCTGCTGTGGCCCACCGGACGGCGTACGTCCCTGCCGTCCCGGACCTGGCGGCACACCCGCCACTGGGTGGACGGCACCGACCGGCCCGCGGCCCGGCCGCAGGACCACCCGGTGCTGGGCACCCGGCTCGACGTGCCCGGCACCCGGCGCACCCTGTGGCGCGGCGAAGCACCCACCGGCGGTGACCGGGCCGGCGGCCCGGCCCGCCCGGCGCTCACCCTCGCCGGCTGCGCGCTGCTCGCCCTGGCCGCGGCCGCCGAGGCCTTCGGCCTCACCGAGGACGAGATCGAGGTCCGGGACTTGGCGCTGGACCGCCTGGCACCGCTCGACGACGGCGCCGCGGTGGTCACCATGCTCGACCCGTCCGGGCCCGGCACCGCCGCGGTGAGCGTGCACAGCCAGTCCGCCGTGGGCACCTGGCGCCGGCACGCCGGTGGCGCGGTCAGGGTCGCGGGGCCGGTCACCGGCCACGCCGGACCGGACGGCGCACCGTATCCGGTGGACCTGCCCGCCCCCGGCGCCCCTGACGAGCCGTCCGGTACCGGGCTGCCCGGCCCCGCGCTGCTCGAGGCGGTGCTCGGCGCCCCCGCCACGGCGCTTCGGGCCGAGCCGGGCGGCACCCCCGACGGCGAGGGTCCCGCCGTTCCGGTCGCCCTGACCTCGCTGCGCCTGACCGCGCGGGCCGGGGCGCCCGGTGCCTGCCGCGGACGGCCCTCGCCCGGCGGCGGCTGGTCGGTCCGGCTGGAGGACACCTCGGGCGCCGTCGCCGTCGAGGCCGAGGACGTGGTGCTGCGCGCCCCGGCCGCCGCGGAGACGGCGCCGCCGTTGCGCGAGTGCGCCTACGACCTCGCCTGGGAGGACGCGCCGCTCGGCCCGGCCGGCTCGCCCGCGCCCGCCTCCTGGCTGCTGCTCGACGGCGGCGCGGACGCAGGCCGGGCCGCGGCGATCGAGGCCGCCCTGGAGGAGGCCGACCGCCATGTCACCGTCGTGCGCTGCGCGCCGGACGCGGTGCGGACCACGGTCGGCGCCTGGCGGCGGGACCGCCCCGATCCCGCGGACGGCGTGGTGGTTCTGCTGCTGGCCGGCCTCCCGGCCCGCACCGGCGTGCTGACCGCGGTCCGCGCCGCCCAGGAACTGGCCGCAGCGGACGGCCCGGCACCCCGCCTCTTCCTCGCCACCGACCGGGCCCGGGTCGTCACCGCCGGGGACGTCCCCGATCCCGACCAGGGCAGCCTGCGCGGCCTGCTGCGGGTGCTCGCCCTGGAACAGCCGCAGTTGCGCACCCGCCTGGTCGACACCGACGGCTCGCCGGACGCGGTCGCCGGCCTCGCCCGCGACCTGCTGACCGGCGCCGACGACGACGAGACCGCCTGGCGCGGCGGCACCCGCTACGCGGGCAGACTGGTGCGCGCCGCGGTGGACACCGGCACAGCCGTGCCCTTCGTCCGGCCGGGCGCCGCCTACATCGTCACCGGCGGGCTCACCGGCCTGGGCCTGGCCACCGCCGGCCGGCTCGCCGAACGCGGCGCGGGCCGGGTCGTCCTCAACGGCCGCCGCCCGCCCGGCGGTTCCACCGAACAGGCGGTCGGCGCCCTGCGCGCGCTCGGCACCGACGTCGCGGTCGTGCTCGGCGACATCGCGGCGCCCGGGACCGCGGCACGCCTGGTGGAGGCCGCGACCGCGGGCGGCCGGGCGCTGCGGGGCGTCGCCCACGCGGCGGGCGTGCTGCGGGACGGCACGATCGGCGCCGTCGGCCCGGACGACCTGGACGCGGCGCTGCGGCCCAAGGCCGACGGCGCCCGGCACCTGGACGAGGCCACCGCCGGCCACGACCTCGACTGGTGGCTGGCCTTCGGCTCGGCGGCCGCGCTCCTCGGCTCCCCGGGACAGGCCGCCTACGCGGTGGCCAACGCCTGGCTCGACGCGCTGATCGAACGGCGCAGGGCGCGCGGCCTGCCCGGCCAGACCATCGCCTGGGGCCCCTGGGCCGGCATCGGCGCCGCCCCCGACATGACCGCGCTGGCCGTGGCCCCCATCGTCCGCGACGACGGCCTCGACCTGCTCGAACTCCTGGTCCGCTCCGGCCGCACCCGCACCGGCGTGGTCCGGCTGGACGCCCGCCGCGTCACCGACGCCTTCCCCGGTATCGCCGCCGTGCCGTTCTTCGCCCCCGCGCTGACCGGCCCCGGCGGCCCGGACGGCGCCGACGACGCGCTGCGGGCGGTCGTCCCCACGCCCGACGACCTGCGCGCCCTCGGCCCCGACGCGGCCCTGGCCGCGGTACGCGAACCGCTGCTGCGCCGGGCCGCCGCCATCATGGGCTTCGCCGGCCAGGACTTCGACACCACTGTGCCGCTCACCGACACCGGCCTCGACTCGCTGATGGCCGTCCGGATCCGCAACGCCGTCAAGAACGACTTCGGCACCGACCTGCCCGACACCCTGTTGCTGCGCGGCGGCAGCCTGGACGACGTCGCCGCCGCCCTGCTGGCCGCGCTGTCCCCGGCCGCGGCCCCGCCCGGCGGCGCCGCGGCCGGTACGGAATCCCCGGCGCGCGACCGTACGGCGGTGCCGGCGTCGGTGTCCGCCGCGCCGGCGGGGGAGGGGAAGGCGGTACGGTCCGACGGCGAGCTGTCCCTCGCGGCGGCCGGCCCCGTACCCCCACCGGACCTGGACCGCGCCGCCCCGTGTCCCGACGGCTCCGGCCCGGACGGGGACCGGCACCGGCCCCCCGACACCCACGAGAACACCCCCTTTCCGGCCGGGCCCGGCGGCGATCCGCCGCTGCCCGGCCACGTCCTGCCCCGGGACGCCGCCGAGCGCCTGGTCGCCGGGGTGTGGACGCAGATCTCGGGACAGCAGGCGCGCGGGGTGCACCAGGAGCTGCCCGGCGCGCGCGAGGACCCCACGGTGGCCGCGCGCATGGTGGCGCGGCTGCGGGCCCGGCTCGGCGGCGAGCGCCGGATCCTGACCGCGCAGCAGATCCGCGAGCACCCCACCGTGGCGGCCGTGGCCGACCTCGTCCGCCCGCTCATGGAGGGCGGCCGGGTCGCAGGGTCGCTGCGGGTGCTGCGGCCGGCCCGCGGCGGCACCGGCCCGGCGCCGCTGTTCGTCTTCCACCCCGCGGGCGGCTCCACCAGCGTGTACCAGCCGCTGGCCGATGTCCTCGGCCCCCGCTGGCCGGTGCTCGGACTGGACCGGGTGGAGGCGCTGACCAGCGTGGAGGACAAGGCGGCGCACAGCGTACGGCTGATCCGCCGGGCCCAGCCCCGGGGCCCGTACCGGCTGCTCGGCTGGTCCTTCGGCGGCTGCCTGGCCTACGAGACGGCCGCGCGGCTGCGCGAGGCCGGCGAGAGCGTGGAGTACCTGGGGCTGATCGACACCATCCTGCCCGCCGCGCTGCCCCAGATCGACGAGCGCGAGCTGCTGCTCCAGCGGTTCCGGCGGTTCGCGGAGTACGTCGGGACCGCCTACGGGCGGCGGCTGGACCTGCCGTACGAGGAGATGGCGGAGCTGGACGACCAGGGCCAGACGGACGTCCTGATGCGGCATGTCGCCGCCGCCGGGCTGGAGATGAGCCCCGGCGTGATGGAGCACCAGCGCACCTCCTACCTCGACGCCCGGATCGGCGAGCGCTACCGGCCGCGTCCGTGGCCGGACCCCGTCGTCCTCTACCGGGCCCGGCAGCCGCAGGCCCTGACCACCGCAATCGACCCGAGGTACCTGCGGGACGACGAGGACCTGGGCTGGGGTCCGCTGTGCCCGCGGCTGACCGTCGTCCCCGTCCCCGGCGACCACCTGTCGCTGATCGACCCGCCCCATGTGGACGTCATCGCCCGGCATCTGCGCGCCGCGCTGGACGGCCAGGGACACCCCGACCGGAAGGAAGGACCGTGACCCCCACGCATGCCCGCAGGACCGGCGCGCTGACCGCCGCCCTGCGCCTGGTGACACCGTCCACGCGGGCCGCCGCCGCGCGACCGGTCGCCGTCCGCGGCCCGCGTGCCGCCCGGCCGGCCCCTACCGCCGCCATCGCCGCCCAGGAGGAGCCGTGACCGTCACCTCCCCGCGCGGCACAGCCCAGCGGCTCGCGGAATTCCTGCGGCGCGAGGCCGAACCCGCCGCCGCCGGCTCCCGCGAGGCGGTCGCCCAGCAGCACGCCCGGGGCAAGATGACCGCCCGCGAGCGGATCGCCGCCCTCCTCGACCCCGGCTCGTTCGTGGAACTCGACGCCATGGTGCGGCACCGCTGCCACGACTTCGGGATGGCCGAGAACCGGCCGGCCGGCGACGGCGTGGTCACCGGGTACGGCACCGTGGACGACCGCCAGGTGTTCGTGTTCGCCCAGGACTTCACCGTCTTCGGCGGCAGTCTCGGCGAGATGTACGGCCAGAAGGTCGTCAAGGTGATGGACCTGGCGCTGCGCACCGGGTGTCCGGTCATCGGCCTCAACGACTCCGGCGGCGCCCGCATCCAGGAGGGCGTGGAGTCGCTGGCCCTGTACGCGGAGATCGTCAAGCGCCATGTCCGCGCCTCCGGCGTCGTCCCGCAGATCTCGCTGGTGCTCGGGCCGTGCGCCGGCGGCGCGGTGTACGCGCCGGCCATCACCGACGTGGTCGTCATGGTCGACGGCATCTCGCACATGTTCGTCACCGGCCCGGACGTGGTGCGCGCCGTCACCGGCCACGCGGTCAGCCGCGAGGAGCTGGGCGGGGCGACCGGCCACAACGCGGTCTCGGGGGTGGCCCACTACCTCGCCCGCACCGAACAGGAGGCGTTCGACTTCACCCGCGCGCTGCTCGGCTACCTGCCCGCCAACAACATGGCGGAGCCGCCGCACTACCCGGACCCGCGCGGCTACGGCGTCGCGGACCGCGCCGACGCGCTCGACGACGTGATCCCCGACGACCCCCGGCAGCCGTACGACATGACGGACGTGCTGACCGCGGTGCTCGACCACGGCGAGCTGCTGGCGATCCAGCCGCGGTTCGCGCCGAACATCATCTGCGGCTTCGGCCGGATCGAGGGCCGCAGTGTCGGTGTGGTGGCCAACCAGCCGCTGCACGGGGCCGGGGCGCTCGACATCGGCGCCAGCGAGAAGGCTGCGCGGTTCATCCGTATGTGTGACGCCTTCCATGTACCGATCTTGACGTTCGTGGATGTGCCGGGATTCCTGCCGAGCCTGGAGCAGGAACGGTCCGGCATCATCCGCCGCGGGGCCAAGCTGATCTATGCCTACGCCGAGGCCACCGTCCCCATGGTCACGGTGATCACCCGGAAGGCGTACGGCGGTGGGTACGGGGTGATGGGCTCCAAGCACCTGGGCACCGACGTCAACCTGGCCTGGCCGACCGCCGAGATCGCGGTGATGGGCGGCGAGAGCGCGGTCGGGCTGCTCCACCGGGACCGCCTGCGGCGATCCCCGGAGCCCGAGCGGGAACGCGAGCGGCTGCGGACGGAGTACCAGGACGCGCTGTGTCACCCGTACGTGGCCGCCGAACGCGGCTATGTCGACGCCGTGATCCGGCCGCGCGACACCCGGGCCCATGTCGCCGCCGCGCTGCGCATGCTGCGCACCAAGCGGGCCCCGGCCGTGACCCGCAAGCACGGCAACATCCCGCTGTGACACGGCATCCGGGACGCCGGGCCGCCGGCGGCCCGGCATCCGCTGCCACTCGGGCCGGCGGGGCGAACCGACGCGGCTTGTTTCTCGGCTTGTTTCTAGGAGGGAGCGATCGTGCGCAAGGTGCTCATCGCCAATCGCGGTGAAATCGCGGTCCGTGTTGCCCGCGCCTGCCGGGATGCCGGGATCGCCAGTGTGGCGGTGTACGCCGACCCGGACCGGGACGCGGTTCATGTCCGGGTCGCGGACGAGGCGTACGCGCTGGGCGGGGACACCCCCGCGACCAGTTACCTGGACATCGCCAAAGTCTTGAAGGCCGCCGCCGAATCGGGTGCGGACGCCGTCCATCCCGGTTACGGGTTCTTGTCGGAGAACGCGGAGTTCGCCCAGGCGGTCCTGGACGCGGGCCTGGTGTGGATCGGGCCCCCGCCGCAGGCGATCCGGGACCTGGGTGACAAGGTGGCGGCCCGTCACATCGCCCAGCGGGCCGGTGCCCCTCTGGTGGCCGGCACCCCCGACCCCGTCTCCGGCGCCGAGGAGGTCGTCGCCTTCGCCGAGGAGCACGGGCTGCCGATCGCGATCAAGGCGGCTTTCGGTGGCGGCGGGCGGGGCCTTAAGGTCGCGCGCACCCTGGAGGAGGTCCCCGAACTGTACGACTCCGCGGTGCGTGAGGCGGTGGCGGCGTTCGGGCGCGGGGAGTGCTTCGTGGAGCGCTACCTGGACCGGCCCCGGCACGTGGAGACCCAGTGCCTGGCCGACACCCACGGCAACGTCGTGGTCGTGTCCACCCGTGACTGCTCCCTGCAGCGCCGTCACCAGAAGCTGGTGGAGGAGGCCCCCGCGCCGTACCTGACCCCGGAGCAGACCCGGAGCCTGTACTCGGCGTCGAAGGCCATCTTGAAGGAGGCCGGGTACGTGGGCGCGGGTACGTGCGAGTTCCTGGTGGGGCAGGACGGCACGGTCTCCTTCCTGGAGGTCAACACGCGTTTGCAGGTGGAGCACCCGGTCACCGAGGAGGTGTCGGGGATCGACCTGGTGCGGGAGATGTTCCGGATCGCCGACGGCGAGGAACTCGGCTACGACGACCCGCCGCTGCGGGGGCACTCCTTCGAGTTCCGGATCAACGGTGAGGACCCGGGGCGCAACTTCCTGCCCGCGCCGGGCACGGTGACCCGGTTCGTGCCGCCCAGTGGTCCGGGGGTGCGGCTGGATGCGGGGGTGGAGTCCGGGTCGGTGATCGGTCCGGCGTGGGACTCGCTGCTGGCCAAGCTGGTCGTCACCGGCGCCACCCGGCAGCAGGCCCTGCAGCGCGCCTCGCGGGCGCTGGGGGAGTTCGAGATCGAGGGCATGGCCACCGCCCTGCCCTTCCACCGCGCCGTTGTGGTGGATCCCGCGTTCGCCCCCGAGCAGGGCCCGTTCAGCGTCCACACCCGGTGGATCGAGACCGAGTTCGTCAACACCATTCCGCCGTTCACCGGTGGTGCGGTCAGTGACGAGGACGAGGCGCAGGGCCGGGAGACCGTGGTGGTCGAGGTCGGCGGCAAACGCCTGGAAGTGTCCCTGCCCGCCTCCCTGGGCATGACCCTCGCCCGCACCGCAGCCGCCGGGGGATTGCCCACGGGGCGGCCGACCCGCTTCCGGACCGCCGCACAGGGTGCCGGGGACGAGCGTGCCGCGATGACCACCGGGTCGGTGACCTCACCGATGCAGGGCACCGTCGTCAAGGTGGCCGTCGAGGAGAACCAGCAGGTCCAGGAGGGCGACCTGATCGTCGTCCTGGAGTCGATGAAGACCGAGCAGCGGCTCACGGCGCCCTTCGCGGGCACGGTGAAGGGGCTGACGGCCGAGGTGGGCGCCAAGCTGTCGCCCGGCGCGGTGATCTGCGACGTGATCCGCTGAGCCGTACGGCGCGGTCGCAGAACCGGCCGCAGACATTCACACAACCGGCCCCGTAACCGGCGCTGCAACCGGCCCAAGAGCCGGCCTCGTAACCGCCCGGAGAACCGGCCACAGGACCGCCGTACCCGGACGAACGGCCCGCGGGACGAAGCCCGCGGACGAGTACGGCGGCCGGCCGGGCCGGCACGGTCCGGGGCTCAAGCGGTCAGGACGCCGCTTGCTTCCAGCGAGTCGTGGAAGTCCCGGACCGATGCCTCCCGGACGAAGGGCAGCAGGCGTTCCTGGAAGTTCCGCAGATACCGCAGGCCGAGGTGCGAGCGCAGCCCGGTGAGCAGCGGCAGGGCCTGCTTCGCCGCGCCACAGGCCTCCTCCATCCGGTGGGCCTGGGCGTGGGCGGTGGCCAGCAGGAGCAGGTCGATCGTGCGCCGGCGCACCCGGTGGGCCGGGTGCCCGGCGAGTGCTTCCTCCGCCCGGCGCACCGCGGGCTGGTGGCGGTGCAGGTCGACACAGCAGTGCGCCAGCTCGTCGGCGAGATAGGCCCGGTCGAATCGGGTGATCCAGTCCGGCTCCTGGGCGGGGTCGGACCGCTCCAGGGCCTCGACCGCGCGGCCGGCGGCGAGTTCGTACGCCGGGCCGTCGCCGGTCAGGGCGTGCCCGCGGGCCTCCGCGGCGTACAGACACGCCTGGACGGCCGGGGTGATCCGGCCGCGGGTGCCCTCCAGTGCGACCCGCGCCAGTTGGGTGACCTCCCGGGGGAAGCCCGCCACCGCGGCCAGGTGCCCCATGCCGACCGCCATGATGTACCCGCCGAAGCCGCGGTCGCCCGCCGCCTGCGACAGGCGCAGCGCCTGGATGTAGTACCGCTGGGCGAGTCCGGCCCTGCCGTCGTCCAGGGCCATGTAGCCGACGAGTTCGGACAGGCGGGCCGCCGCGGCGTAGAGCCGGCGCCCGTCCGCCTCGTCGTAGGAGCCCCTCAGGAGGGTCGTGGCCACGCTGTTGAGGCAGTGCACGGCCACCGGCCGGACATTGCCGCTGCCGTACCGGTGGTCCAGGTCGGCCAGGTTCTGCGTGGCCTGCCCGAGCAATTCGGTGTCCGCCCGCGAGACCCGGTTCTCCCCGCTGTGCGACACCTCGGTGTCCGGCTCCGCGATCAGCCAGTCCCGGCTGGGGCCCAGCAGGGCGGACACCAATACGCCGGAGCCGGTGAGGAAATTGCGGCGCGCGGCGTCCGACTGCCACAGATCGCAGGCGTGCTCGACGGCCCGCCGGAAGTCCGGAATGAACGCGAGGCCTGTCGCCGAAAGTTGATGTCGTCGGCCGCCGGTCATGCCGATTTCCTCGATCGACACCAGCCGGCCGAGTTTGTCGCTCAGCACCTCGGTGATAATGAAAGGAGTCATTCCGCGCGGCTGCTGGCCGCGCAGCCACCGGCTCACCGACGTCTTGTCGTACCTCAGGTCGAGTCCGCGCTCCGCACCGCGCATGTTGACCCTGCGCGCCAGCCCCACATTCGAACAGTTGGCTTCCTCGATGAGCGCCTGGAGCCGCTCGTTGGGTTCTCGCCCCACGATCCGTCGAGCCGCCATCACGTGCCGTCCTTCCGGTAATCAACAATTCATCCTCGGACCGCGGCGGGGCAATATTGGCGCCTTTCCGCCGGGTCGTCAATGCTGGCATGTGCCGTTGGATACTGTCGAGTATGGATAACTCGAAGGTGGCGGAGTGTTGCATTCCGTTTGTGTTGCCGGAAAACGCGCCCCCCAGGTGCCGGCGGGCAAATGACCTGGGCTCGGGGGAACGCGACGAAGCCCCGGACCCGGGCGTCGGCGGGGCATTGTGTGCGGGTGGCGTGAAGGCGATGCGTTTCCGCGGAAAGGCCGGTGCGATTCCGGCGAAAGGGCATGGGAAAGCGGTGGCGGGACGGTTCGGCGGGCGGAATTCCGATCCGTTGTGGGGCGGTCCGGACATCGGGTTTCCGGTGTCGCTCGCGGTGCTGACCGCCCGGGGCGGGGCGGCGGTGTGGACGTCACCGGTCCGCAGGCGCCCGGGACGCGGGGCGGGCACGGTTCGCGCGGCACGGATGGGTGCCGATCGCGCGCTGCTCGGACGTGGCCTAGACGTGGCCCGGCTGGGGGACGCGCGCCGGTGGGCAAGGGCGGTGCGGTCCGGTTCACCCGGACGAGTCCGGGCATGTCGTGAACGTGGCCGGGACATTACTCTCAGGAACCGCGTGTGAGCAAGTCGTGACCGCGCCCAGGAGCGAGCCCGGGTCCGCGCCGGCCGGCCCGGCGGCCGGCGCGACGTTCCCCGTACCGCTCCTCGTGACCCCGCGGCGGTCCGGACGGGACGCTGCTGAGCTGGCCCGGAGCGGCAGGGCTTCCGTGGTGGTGCTGTCCGGTGGACACGGCGTGATCGACACTGCCCGGAAGTGCGCCCCGGGAGTGAATTATTCGGAACAATTCATTCCGCTCTGTGACCGTTCCCGTATGCGAACCATTCGGGCTGCACTCATCCGCTATGGGCTGATGGGAAAATCCTGCGGAATAAGCCATCCGGGTGATGTGCATCGGGAATGGTGGCGTGGCGCAGGTGGGAATGGGTTACTTGGCGGTAGAGGAACCCGGCAGGCTGCCCACCTCATCCCGGGGGAACCGAAGCTGCCGTCCTCGCAAACGGTGAGCGACGGCGACGCGATGGGTGTTCCTGGAATGACCGGCCCACGAAACCTTCTCCGATTACGCGGGCTTGGTGACCCCTCCGGAAGGCTCGCGCGTACAGGTGCAAGGCATGTCGTTGTGAGGGGGACTCATGGCCGAGGAAAACACTTTCCGCTGGCGTCGACTCCTGAAGTTCCGCAGAGCCGGGCGGGCCCACCGCCCCGTGGCTCCCGTCCCCGCCCCGGCCGTCGCGTCCGACGGCTCCGCGGGCCTCGAAGCGGGACCGGACGAACCCGCCGAACCCGCTGAACCTCCTGGATCCACGCAATCCGCTGAACCCACTCAACCCGCTGACCTGGCGGCAGCGTCCGCCGAGCCCGGTGGACCTGCCGGACCTGCCGGACCCGCAGGCTCCTGGTCGTCCGGTACGTCCGGTACGGCGCCCGGTGCCGGCCGCGCACCCCGCGGCCACCACTCCGCCGCCGACGCGGCCGTCTTCTACTGCGAACTGCCCCACCGTCCGGCATCGGTCCGGGCCGCCCGGCACGCCGCCGAAGCGGTCCTCACCTCCTGGGGCCTGAGCCAGGAGGCCGTCTACGACGTGATGCTCGTGGTCTCCGAACTCGTCACCAATGCCGTCGAGCACGCGCTGCCGCCGGTGGCCGTGCGGCTGCGGCTGGCCGATCCCGACGCCGACAACCCGGTCGTCCACGTCCATGTGTACGTCAGCGACGGCGGTCCGGCGCCGAGCCCGGGCTCCTGGGCGGCCAGTTGCCAGACCGACGAGCACGGCCGCGGCCGACAGGTCATCACGGCCCTCGCCCGTAGCACCGGGGCCCGCGGCACCGACGACTCGGCCGGCCACTGGGCCGTCCTGGACGCCGCCTGACCCGGGCACAGGCCGCCTGACCTGGGGCGGGCGGCCATCGTAGAAGCGGCCCCCGTCACCCGCCGACCCGGCGGATCCACGGTCGATCCGTACGCCGACGGCAACCAGGCCGTCAGACCTTCCCCGTGTACCGCAGAATGCGCGCGATGTCCCCGACGTGATGGTGCCTGTCATGGGCGTTGTTCCGGGCGACGTCCTCGGCGCGCTGTTCACCCCGCGCGGCGTGCCGCAGCACGACCCCCGCTTCGAGCGCGGCGGTGACCGAGTCCGTCCACGCCGCCACGGCACCTTCCAGCGACCACAGCGCCGCCGCCGGAGCGATCTCGTTGTACCGCCGGGCCCGGGCCAGCAGGTCCTGGTCGTAGCCGGGCACCTCGACCGCCCCGCCCAGGCGCGCCCCGGCCAGCCGCTCGGCCCAGTTCCGCAGGTTGTCCGTGACGTGACTGACGTATGCCGCGGGTGGCCGGCCCAGATCGGGGTGCCGCTCGAAACCGGTCCGCCCCTTCAGGAGCGCCCGGCAGCGGGCCGGCAACTCCGCCACGACCCCGACGGCTTCCGCCGGAGTCAACGACCACCCGAACCCGCACTCCGCACAGGGATCCCCGTAGAGCGCGGCGCCCCACTTCTCCATGGGCTTTCACCCTACCCGGGCCGTTCCCTGCCGCCGGAGGCCGGTCATGACGTCATCCGCCCGCCAACACGGTGATCCCGTACGGCCGGGCGGGCGGCGGGGCACCGCGCGATCGGGCCGGGGTCACCGCCGGCGGGGACAAGAGGCTGGGTGTGCCCGGACAGCGGGCCGCCCGAGCCGTCCGCAGGACCACCGAGGTGAAGGAGACGGACGACCGTCGTGTCAGCACAAGGTGCGGGGAACGAGATCTGGGTCCTGGGGGCCACCGGCCGGACCGGGCGGGCGATCGCCGCCCTGCTCGCGAGCAAGGGGGAGACACCGGTCCTGGTGGGCCGCGATCCGGCGCGGCTGCGTACGGTGGCCGAGGCGACCGGGGCAGGCGGCGGGCGGCCGCGGACCGTGACCGCCGGGTCGGTCGAGGCCGTCGCCGCCGAACTCGCCCGCAGCGCACCGGCCGTGGTCGTCAATACGATCGGCCCGTTCACCCGGACAGCGGTACCGATCGCCCGGGCCTGCCTGCCCGGCACGCACTACCTGGACCTCGCCAACGAACTGTTCGCCGTCACCGGGGTGCTCGCCCTGCGCGACGAGGCCGTCGCCGCCGGCCGGTCGCTGGTGACCGGCGCCGGGTTCGGCGTGCTCGCCACCGAGAGCGTCGTCCTGAGGCTGTGCGCGGACCGGCCCGCACCGCAGCGGGTACGGGTCGACGCGATGCCCACGATCGCGACCGAATCGGGGCCCATGGGCGCGGCGCTGGCGGCCAGCGTGATCGACGCCGCCGCGGCCGGCGGCCGCCGGTACGACCACGGGCGGATGGTACGGACCCGGCTCGGCGGCGACCTCGCCCGGATCACCCTGCCCGACGGCACCACCCTGTCCACGGTCGGCGCCCCCTCCGGTGAACTCGCGGCGGCCCACCGCGCCAGCGGCGCCCCCTTCGTGGTGGCCGCGTCCAGCGAGATCCCGACCGGAGGGCTGATCCGCGCCCTCCTCCCGATCGCGGCCCGGCTGCTGTCCCGCCCGGCACTGGCCGACGCCGCGGTGCGCCGGCTGGCCGGGATCCGCGTGCCCCGGCCCGGGACGAGCCGGGAGTTCTCCTGGGCCCGGGCCCGGCTCGAGTACCCGGACGGCACCGTCCGTGAGGGCTGGCTGCGCGCGGGCGAGGCCATGGAATTCACCGCCCAGGTCGCCGCCGAGGCCGCCACCCGCCTCGCCCACGGCGAAGCGCGCCCCGGCACCTGGACCCCGGGCGCCCTCTTCGGCCCCGACCTCGCCGTGACCGCCGGCGCGCAGTTCGTCCTCGACGCGGAAGTGGACGCCGCGGTTCGCTGACCGGACCACGTGGAGCCGGGCGGCACCGTACGACCGGGCTCGGCGAATCGGCGGTCCGGACCCGCCACTCGCCCACCGCCGTCCAGGCCGGACGATCGGTCCTCAGCGCCTGTCCGGCGGGTCCTGCCGGGCCCGCGCTTGCCCCGGCGGGCGGCCGGTCGGGCCGGCAGGGGTCCCCCCACGGCCTTCGGCGGAGAACCGCGGCCAAGGACGCCGCCGGCTGCTCCACCGAGATCCGCCGAACCCGCCGGACACGACCTAAGCCGGCGCTCTCACCAGCACGTCCCGGAGCAGGCCGGCGAAGGCGGCGGGGTGTTCGGCGAAGCCGGCGTGGCCGCCGGGGAAGACGGTCAGGCCGCAGCCGAGGTTTTCGGCGAGGGCCGCGGCCGCGCGGTGGGCGGTCTGGCCGCTCGACGTGCCGCCCGCGGCCGGGACGATGCGGGTGCCGCCGGTCCGCAGGGCCTCGAGGGAGGGGCGGTGGTGGGTGATCCCGCGCAGCATGTGGCCCAGCATGAAGGCGCCGTTGGCCTCCTGTTCCGGGCTCGGCGGGGGCGGGGGCGCCTGGTCGGGGCCCGGTCCCGGGCCGGGAGTGCCCGCGGCGGCCAGGAACTTCGCCCAGGCCGCGCCCTGCCCCTCGGCGAGGAACGTCCGGCGCACCTCCTCCACCTCGGCGAGCCGTTCCCGGGCGTCCGGCAGCAGGGTGAGCAGCGGCGGTTCGTGCGCGACCAGGGTCCGTACGTACTGCGGGGACCGCGCGGCCAGTACCAGCCCGGTCACCGCGCCCCCGCTGCTGCCGAACACGTCCGCCGACTCCTCGCCGAAGGACGTCACGATCCGCCGCAGGTCGTCCGCGCGCTGCTCGGGCGTCGCGTCCCGGTCCGGATCGTCGACCGTGCTGCGGGAGATGCCCCGCGGATCGGTGGTCACCACGGTGTACGCGTCCGCGAGCGCCTCGGCCAGCGGCGTGAAGGGACCGCTGTCCATGGGCGCGCCCACCAGAATCAGCAGTGGTCCCGCGCCGCGCACCTCGTAGTGCAGTCGCGCGCCGGGTACGGGCAGCGAATGGACGGTGGTCATGGGTGCCTCCAGGCGTGCCGGGTGACCTCGTGACCGGTACGACAGCCGGCGCGCGCGGAAGTCATCGCCGCGCCGGTCGTACCACCGCGCCCTCCTGTCGGCCGGTCCCGCTCAGTGGCAGGTCAGCAGGCCCGCGTTCTGCTTGGCCGTCAGCACGCGCCGTACGCTGTCGTCGACGTTCGCGCGCAGGGCCGGGTCCTGGGGGAGCCGGGCCAGCACCGCCGAGGTCATGGGCACGATGTCGGCCGGCTGGACGGTGAGCAGCAGGTTGCCGCCGGCCGCGAAGAAGTCCAGGGCGCGCTGGGCCGGGGTGTGGTCGGCCACCGCGACGGCCTGGCCCAGGTCGTCGGAGATGATCACGCCCTTGAAGCCGAGCGTGTTGCGCAGCAGGTCGCGTACCACCACGGGGGAGAAGGCCGCCTGCCGGTTCGGGTCGATCTTCGTGTAGATCGCCGAGGAGACCATCACGAAGGGCACGCCCGCCTGGATCGCCGACTTGAAGGGCTCCAGGAAGGGGTCGGTCGTGGTGGTGACGTTGTCCACCACGTGTGCCGTCGTGTCGGTGTTGCCGCTCGCCCGGCCGAGGCCCGGGAAGTGCTTGGCGGTGGCGACGACGCCGGCCTGGCCCATCCCGCGCAGGAAGGCCGTGCTGTGCGAGGCCACGGTCGCCGGGTCGGTGCCGTACTCGCGGTCGAACCTGCCGATGGGCGCGTTGACGTTCACCAGGTTCGGCGGCACCGTGTCGGCGACCGGCGCCAGGTTCGTGTTCACCCCGGCGTTGCGCAGCTCCCCGCCCCAGGTCCGCGCGTCGTTCTGCAGCGTGGACGGGGCCGAGCGGCCCTGCACCACGGCGCTGGGGATGGCGCTGAAACCGGGGCCGTTCAGCACCTGCACCTGGCCGCCCTCCTGGTCGGTCGCGACCAGCATGCCCACGCTGACACCGCTCACCGGCGAGGCCAGCGACCGCGCCTGATCCGCCACCGCCCGGACCGGGCCGGTCCCGGCGGAGGTGTGCCCCTTGAGGAAGACCGCGCCCGTCTTCCCCGCGGTGATCGCCGCGGACTCCGCCCCGGTCATCCCCGTGGTGGTCGCCGACGTCATGAAGAGCTGTCCCACCTGCTGCGCCTGCGACATCGCCGCGATCGTGCGATTCACGCAGCCCGCCGGGCCGGTCGTCGGCGCCGGCGGCGGCGGCACGGTCGCGCCCGGGCTCGACGCGGTCGCGGTCCCCGGGGTCGTTCCCGTGGCGGTGGTCGCGCTCGCCGACGGCACCGCCGAGGACGCGGTCGGACCCCCGTGACCGTTCCCGCAGGCCGCTACGGTGACCAGCAGCCCCAGTGCCAGGCACGCGGGAATGCCGCGGCCCACCGGCCGCACCCTTCGGACATTCGGCCCGCGCCGTCCGGCCCGGGGCCCGGCGGTCTGTGACGCGGGAGCGGTCGGCGGCTGGTGCACGGCGGAACCTCACCTCATCAGTCGATGATCTTGTCGACGTCGAATAAACCACAACGAAACGCATCCGACGGAACTGCCTGCCATGACATCTGCCACGAAAGCCGCCGGTCAACGCACGTGCCGCGCAGAAACCCCCGTGAGAGGGGCGAAATACGTCTTTGCGGCCCCCCTGCGCTCGCGCGATCGGCGGACGCGTGCGCCGCGGGAGGTCACGTTCGCGGCGGGCCGCCGGAACCCGGAAGATTTTTTCCGGCGGTGATGTCGCGCGGGGCCGGTCCCGTTCGTCGTGAGGACGTCGGAGCCGCGCGGCCACGGGGGCGCGCGGCCGGGCACGGGGGAACACAGCATGAGGGCACGACGAGGGATCGCAACACCAGGAAACACAGCACCAGGGAACACAAGGACAACGCAAGGAGATTGAACAATGAAGTACATGCTGCTCATCTGCTCGGAAGGGCCGTTCACGGCCGACCCGGCGGAGATGGACCCCCAGCCGTGGATCGACATGGCCGGCAGCCGGCGGCTGACCGGCGACCGGCTGCGGGACGCCGAGGACGCGACCACGGTACGGGTGCGCGGCGGCGCCACGCTGACCACCGACGGGCCGTACGTCGAGACCAAGGAACAGATCTGCGGCTTCGACGTGATCGACGTGGCCGACCTGGACGAGGCCATCGAGATCGCCTCGAAGCACCCGATGGCGGCCTACGGAATGATCGAGGTGCGGCCGTTCTGGAACGGGTGAAGGAGGCGGTCGGCGCGGCCTGGTCCGAGGAGTGGGGCCGGGTCGTGGCGGCCGTGATCGCGTCGACGGGCGACTGGGACCTGGCCGAGGAGTGCGCCCAGGACGCCTTCGAGCGCGCGCTGGAGACCTGGCCGCGGGACGGGGTGCCGCGCCGGCCCGGCGCGTGGCTGACCACGACCGCCCGCAACCGGGCGCTGGACCGGCTGCGCCGGGCCGCGAACGAGTCCGCCAAGCTGCGCGAGGCGGCCCGGCTCGACCCGGCCGGGCCCGCGGCCGCGGCCGGCTCCGCGGAGGCGCAGGCGGTCGCCGCGGCCGAGGCCGCCGAGGGGGACGCGGTGCCGGACGACCGGCTGCGGCTGATCTTCACCTGCTGCCACCCCGCACTGCCGCTGCCGGCGCAGGTCGCGCTCACCCTGCGGTCGCTGACCGGGCTGACCACGGCGGAGATCGCCCGCGCCTTCCTGGTGCCGGAGCGCACCATGGCGCAGCGCCTCACCCGGGCCAAGGCCAAGATCCGCCATGCCGGGATCCCGTTCCGGGTGCCGCCGCGCGAGCTGCTGCCCGAGCGCACCGCGGCGGTGCTGGCCGTGCTGTACCTGCTGTTCAACGCCGGATACGCGCCCGGCGCCGCGGGCCCGGACCAGCGCCGGGTGACGGCCGAGGCGATCCGGATGACCCGGCTGCTGACCCGGCTGCTCCCGGACGAGCCCGAGGCGGCCGGGCTGCTGGCACTGATGCTGCTGCACGAGGCGCGGGCCGCCGCCCGTACCGACGCGGCCGGTGACCTGGTGCCGCTGGAGGAGCAGGACCGCACCCGCTGGGACCGGCAGGGGATCGCCGAGGGCGTGACGGTGCTGGAGGTCGCGCTGGCCCGGCGGCGGCCCGGCCCGTACCAGATACAGGCCGCGATCGCCGCGTTGCACGCCCAGGCGGCGGGGCCGCAGGACACCGACTGGCCGCAGATCGCGCTACTCTACGCGGAGCTGGCCCGGCTCGCGCCCGGCCCGGTGGTGGAGCTCAACCGGGCGGTGGCCGTCGCCATGGCGCACGGCCCGCAGCAGGGGCTCGCCCTGGTGGACGCGCTCGACGCGGCCGGCGAACTGCCCGGCTACCACCTGCTGCCGGCCACTCGCGCGGACCTGCTGCGGCGGCTGGGCCGCACCGAGGAGGCGGCCGATGCCTACCGCCGGGCGCTGGAGCTGGCGCCGACCGAGGCGGAACGCCGCTTTCTGCGCCGAAGGCTGGAGCGGACGGCAGGGACGCAGCGGTGATGGCGGCCGGGACGGGGAAAAGGTTCCGCCCGGCCCCCCTGAGCAGTGGGGCCGGGCGGAGACGGGACACGGTGTACGCCGTCACCTGAGTGACGTCAGGACACCGCGCAAGGGCTCCCGTTGACCGCGAAACCGGTCGGCGCCGCGTTGCTGGCGCTGTAGGTGCCGGTGAACCCGAAGCCGGTGGAGCCGCCCGGCGGGATCGTCGCGTTGTAACCGGCGTCGGTGACCGTGACCTTCTGGCCACTCTGCGCGAAGGTGCCGTTCCAGCCGTTGCCGACCTTCTGGTCGCCGCCGAACGTCCAGGTCACCGTCCAGTGATTGATCGGCGCGGTGCCGAGGTCGGTGACCTGCACGTCGGCCTGGAAGCCGCCGGACCAGGCGTTGGTCACCTTGTACGTCACCGCGCACCCGGCGCCCTGCCCCGGCGGGGTGGTGGTCGGTGGGGGCGTGGTGGGCGGAGGCGTGGTCGGCGGGGGAGTGGTCGGGGGCGGGGTGGTGGGCGGAGGCGTCGTCGGGGGCGGCGTGGTCGGCGGGGTGGTGCCGGAGCCGTCGGGCGCCGTGCCCCACACCGGGTTCGCGCCGTCGTAGAGCACGATGTCGTTCACCGTCACCGGGGTGGAGCCGGGCACGGTGGACACGCCCTGGTACGACCAGTCGCCCTTCGGGTCGTGCGCGCCGGGGAAGGTGAGCCGGAACTGCACCTCGCGGTGGAACGCGGACTGCCCGGCCGGCGCGATGTCCTGGCCCTCGCAACTGATCGTCACGTAGTAGACGTTCCCGGAGTACTGGGTCGGTCCCTGCGGCGCCAGGCACTGGTTGTACGGCGAGGCGAGCGTGACCTGCGAGGGGCTGGTGCCCGGATCGAGGGTGAAGTACCAGCGGAAGCTGCCGTGGGTCAGGTGCCGGGCCGGCCAGCCGGACTTGTTGACCACCTGCGCCTTGATCTCGTAGAAGTTGGTGCCGGACGCGTTGACCGCGGCCTGCATGAACTCCTCGGGGCCGTCCGGGGTTTCCTTCGGCGGGAAGTTCGCCAGCGGGGTGCCGCCGTACTCGTCGGTGAGCGCGGCGAGCGCGCCGGAGAAGCCGGCGTTGTAGTCCAGCGCGCCCTCGGTCATGGCGTACTGCTGGCGGTCGTCGGTGAAGGAGTCGTTGGCGCTGGACGGCCCACCGACCAGCAGGCCGATGTCCAGGTGCCGGGTGTTCGGCGGGTCGGACATCGACTGGTCCCAGGAGCCGTGCGCCGTGCGGTTGTGCGGGTACTGCGGCCAGTTGGTGGTGGTGCCGGAGTTGGTGAAGCCGATCTCGTACGTCTCGTGCCGCGGGTTGTCGCCGAGCGCGTAGTCGATCTGCCGCACGCCGAAGTCGTGGTACGTCTGCGCCTTGGCGGCGTCCTTGCCCTGGCCGGTCAGCCAGTGGCCGAACTGCAGGGCCACGTAAGCGGTGTTGGCCGCGTAGCGCAGCGAGCCCCACTGGTCGAGGAAGGCCTCGCCGCCCGGCGAGTAGGACACCTTCGTGCCGCCCACCCCGGAGGTCCACCAGTCCAGCCAGCGTTCGGCGTCGTCGGTGTAGCTCTGCTGGCCGGTGAGTTCGGCGAGCAGCACGTAGTCGCCGTAGCTCTTGTCGTCCCAGGCCAGCGTCCAGTTGTACTCGGGCGTGGTGGTCTGGTTCATCTTGGGCAGCTGGGCGTAGTACGTCTCGGCCTTGGTCAGGTAGGAGCTGTCACCGGTGGCGCGGTAGAGCCATATCGCGCCCCACACCAGCTCGTCCCAGTAGCCGCTCCAGGAGTTGTAGTAGCCCTGGGCGGCGGTGATGCACTTGTCGTACGTGCCGCGGTAGGTGTCGGCGAAGGTGTAGAGCTGCTTGGCGTTGGTCAGCAGCGTGGCCGCGTACGTCGGGTCGCTGCCCTTGAACACCATCGAGGATGAGGCGAGCGCGGCGGCGGCCTCGCCGGCCAGGTCGGAGCCCGGGCAGGAGGCGTCGATCCGGTACGACGGCCGCGGCGACGGGTTGACCTCGGCCGGGCCCCAGAACGAGTGGTCGCTGCCGCCGTCGCCGACCTGGCCGTAGAGCACATTGGGCGAGGGGTGCGCCTTGAGCAGCCAGTCGTCGCCCCAGCGCAGGTTGCGCAGCAGGTACGTGTTCTGGCCGCTCTTGGTGTAGCCGGACGTCTCGTCGATGCCGCCCCAGGCGAGCATGGTCATCGAAAAGGCCATCGGGAAGCCGAACTTGATCTCGTCGCCGGCGTCGTGATAGCCGCCGGTCAGGTCCACGCCGACGTCCTGGCCGTCGGTCAGGTCGGAGTCGCCGCGCCAGGAGACGCGGTTGTCGGCGGGCAGTTTGCCGGAGCGCTGGGACTCGTAGAAGAGCATCGAGTCCTGCAACGCCTCCGCGTAGTTGTAGCTCGGCGCGGCGGCGCCGGCCGCCGAACGTGCCGCGTGCGCGGCGGTCGCCCCGGCCGCAGCGGCCAGGGTCAGCGGCAGCAGCGCCGCGGTCACGGTGACGACAGCGGCCCGGGCCCGGCGCGGCCAGGGCGGTTTTCGCAAGGTCACGCGTCCTCCAGAGGTGGGGGTGGGGACTGTGGCGAATGAGTGTGGGAGCGCTCCCACATGCTGGCCCCGCGACCCCGGCACGTCAAGGCTGCGCGCGCCTTCAGCCGTTCGGCGTCCGGCTGCGTCCGCCTCCGGCGGGGGCAGCCGGACGCGCTGCCGCTGCCGCTGCCGCTGCCGCTGCGCGGGCGCCGGGCCCCGCACTGCTCAGCCGTCAGCGGTGCCTCACTCCCGCGAGGGGAAGGGCCCTCCCGTACGGCCGTGGTACGGCTCGGGCGCCGCCGATGTCCCCGCGCCGTCCGGCCAGACGATCTGCACCGGGATGCCCCGGGTGCGGGCGAAGGCCACCAGGTGCGCGGTGGCGTCCCGGCCGCTGGAGGGCGAGCCGTCCCAGACCGCCACCACGTGCCGGCAGCCTTCGATCAGCCGCTCGTCGGCGCTCACGCAGGCATTGCGGTCCGCCGGGTCGAACGGCAGCAGGCGGACGTGCTCGGCCAGCAGCACCAGTTCCCTGGCCGCCGCCCGGTCCCGCTCGGGCAGCACGGCGGGCACGGTTCCCTGGGCGGGCAGCAGAACCACCAGCTTCCGGCCGGCCTCGCGCACCGCCTTGCCGATCACCACGGGCAGTCCGGCCCCGGCCCGTACCAGCACGGCCGCCCCCGCCACGCACCGCTCCAGCGCCGCGCGCAGCTCGCTCTCCACCAGCTCCATCGTGTCCGCGGGCAGGTCCGCGCACCCCACCGCCGCGATCACCGTTCCGCTCCGTCCACCGTCACCCGTGCCGTTCCCGTCATCGTTGCGACTGTTGTTCCCACCGGCCAGGTCCTGGTCATGTTCCTGGTCGGGTCCGTCGCCGGGCGCCCGGCGACGGACCTGGACGTTCAGTGAACACAGTCGTGATCCGCGGGCGCCAGGGCCGACCGGCCCTGGCCGGCGGGGCCGTCAAGGGCCGGCCACCCCCCTCTCGTCACGCTTTGAGGAATTGCTAATGTTCTCAATTCATGAAGCCCTCATGCGCTGAGTGCGGCGCAAGGCGGCCGCATGCTGACGAACGACGGAAGCGACGGATGGTTGCGATGCGCGGCGTGGACACGGCGGGAACGGCCCGGTCCGGGGGCGGTCGCGGTGACCACCCCGCTGCGCCGGATCACGGCGGATCGCCGGCCGGTCCGCGCACCGCGACCCCTGACGAGGGCGGCTACTCGTAGCCGGAGCCCTTCCCGCCCCCGACACACCACCGACGTACCTGCGCAGGGACCCGATGAATCTGCTCCGCAAGATCCGTTCGACCGGGCGAGTGGCCGAGCCCGCTCCGCCGCGGCCCACCGACGCCCCGCCGGCCGCGGCCCGCGAGCTGCGCGGCTCCGCCCAGGTGCGGCATGTGGACGCCGGGTCCTGCAACGGCTGCGAGATCGAGATCGGCATGGCGTTCGGCCCGGTCCACGACGCGGAGCGGTACGGCGCCCGGCTGGTGGCCTCGCCCCGGCACGCGGACGTCCTGCTGGTCACCGGCCCGGTCACCCGCAACATGGCCGAACCGCTGCGCCGTACGGTGGCCGCGGCGGCGGAGCCCCGGCTGGTGGTCGCGGTCGGCGACTGCGCGTTGAACTGCGGTGAGTTCGCCGGGGGTTACGGGGTCGAGGGCGCGGTCGGCGACGTGGTGCCGGTCGACGTGGAAGTGCGGGGCTGTCCGCCGGCGCCGGAGCGGATCGTGGCGGCGCTGCGCACCGTGACCGGCCGGTGAACGCGGTCGGGCCGGCCCTCGCCCTCGCTGCCGCACTGGCGGGCGCGGGGTCGGTGGCCGGGCTGGTGACGCCGCCGCGGTGGCGGGCCGCCGCGGTCGGGGCGTGCACGACGGGCGTGGGGGCGGCGGGGCTTGCCGCGGGGGTGGCCGCGCTCGGCGGCACCCGCTGGTCGGCCGCTCTGCCCGGCCTGCTGCCGCTGGCCGGGGTGCAGCTGGCGGTGGACGCCCTGTCGGGGCTGTTCATGGCGGTGGCCGGCGGGGTGATCGCCGCCGTGGGGGTGTACGGCATCGGGTACGCGCGCCCCACCGGCCACGGGGGTCATCTCGTCGCCGGCGCGGCCGGGCCCGCGCACGGGGTCCTCTCCCGCGGCGCCCAGGCCGTTCTCCCGTTGTTCGCGGTGACCCTCCTGCTCGTGCCGGCCGCCTCGTCCGTCTCGACGTTCCTGCTGCTGTGGGAGCTGATGGCGCTGACCTCGCTGCTGCTGGTGTGCGCCGAGCACCGGGAGCGGGCGTCGGTTCGGGAGGCCGGGACCTGGTACGCCGTCATGACCCATCTCGGGCTGGTGCTGCTGCTGGCCGGGCTGGCGCTGTACGCCGCGCGGGCGGGCGGGGAGACGTTCGCGGCGCTGCGGGCGGGGGCCGGTGCCATGTCGCCGGCGGCGCGGGGCACGGTGTTCGTGCTGACCGCGACGGCGTTCGCGTCCAAGGCGGGCATGGTGCCCCTGCACGCGTGGCTGCCCAGGGCGCACCCGGAGGCGCCCAGCCATGTCTCCGCGCTGATGAGCGCGGCGATGGTGAACCTGGGCGCGTACGGCATCATCCGGGTCGGCTTCGATCTGCTGGGCGGCGGGCCGCGCTGGTGGTGGCTGCTGGTGCTGGCGGCGGGCGCGCTCTCGGCGGTGTACGGGATCCTCCAGGCCGCCATGGCCTCGGATCTCAAGCGGCTGCTGGCGTACTCCACGAGTGAGAACCTGGGCCTGGTGCTGGTCGGCGTCGGGGCCGCGGGCCTGTTCGCCGCCGCCGGGAACCAGGCGCTCGCCGCGCTCGCGCTGACCGCGGCCATGCTGCACGTGATCAACCACTCGGCGTTCAAGGCACTGCTGTTCTGCGCGGCGGGGTCGGTGCTGCGCGCCACGGGCCTGCGGGATCTGGACGCGCTAGGCGGCCTGCGGGCCCGGATGCCGGCGACGGCGGGCCTGTTCGCCGTCGGCGCGCTGGGCGCGGTGGCGCTGCCACCGGGCAACGGGTTCGTCAGCGAATGGCTGCTGCTCCAGTCGCTGATCCACGGTCTCGCGGTGCCGGGCACGCTGGCCGCCGTCGTCCTCCCGGTGGCCGTCGCGGCCATCGCGCTGTCCGCGGGGCTGGCGGCCGCGGTGTTCGTCAAGGCGCTCGGCGTGGGCTTCTTCGCTCTGCCGCGCAGCCCGCGCGCGGCCGGCGCGGTCGAGGCGCCGCCGGCCATGCTGGCCGGGATGGGCCTGCTCGCCGCGTGCTGCGTCGCGCTGGCCCTGGTACCGGGCACGCTCGCGGACGGGCTGACCCACGCGACCGCCGCGGCCGGACTGCGGGGATCCGGGACCGCCCTCACCGAGAACGGTCTTCAGGTCAGGCTGGCCCGGATTCCCGCGCTGCTCTCCCCGCTGTGGGTGGCGGTCGCCCTGGCCGCGGGCGTGCTGGCGGTGTCGGCCCTGACCGGGGTGGTCGCCCGCCGCCGGCGGCGCAGGCAGGCCCGGCTGTGGGACTGCGGCGGCGGTGCGCCGACGGCGAGGATGGCGTACACGGCGACCTCGTTCGCCGAGCCGCTGCAGCGGGTCTTCGACGACGTGCTCGCCCCCGAGCAGGACGTGGACGTCACACCGGTGCGGGAGTCGGCGTACCTGGTCGAGCGGGTGCGGTTCCAGCGCCGGATCCCCGACCGGATCGAACACCGCGTGTACCGGCCGGTGCTCGACGCCCTGACGGGAGTGGGCACCCTCGCCCGCCGCCTGGCCACCGGCAGCGTGCACCGCTACCTCGGCTACGGCTTCTTCGGCCTGGTCACCCTTCTCGTGGCATTGGCGATGGCGCAGTGAGTGCGGTGAACGCGGTGGATCCGATGAGTGGCGCACACGCGGTGAGCGCCCTGGGGGCGGTGCGGGGCGTCGGCGCGGCGGCCATGGTCGCGCAGGTCGTGGTCGTGATCGGCGGTGCGCCGCTGCTGACCGGGCTGATGCGGCAGGTGCGGGCGCGGATGGAGGGCAGGGCCGGGGCCGGGATCGCCCAGCCGTGGCGGGACGTGCGCAAGCTGATGCGCAAGGAGCCCATCACGCCGGTACGCACCGGCCCGGCGTTCCGCGCCGCGCCGTTGCTGCTCGTGGTGACCGCGGGGGTGATCGCCGCGCTGGTGCCGCTCGTCTCGACGGCGACGCCGGTCAGCGGCAGCGCCGATCTGATTCTGGTCGTCGCGGTGCTGGCACTGGGCACGGTCTCGCTCGCGCTGGCCGGTCTCGACACCGGCACGGCCTTCGGCGGCATGGGCGCCTCCCGCGAGATGACCGTGATCGCGCTGGTCGAACCCACCATCCTGCTCTCGGTGTTCGCGCTGTCCATACCGGCCGGATCGACGAATCTGCCGGCCATCGTGGCCGGCGCGGAGCACCACCCGGGCCGGCTGGCCTCCCCGGCCGGGGCGCTGGCCGCCGTGGCCCTGGCCGTGGTCGTGCTCGCCGAGACCGGACGGCTGCCCGTGGACAACCCCGCCACCCATCTGGAACTGACCATGGTCCACGAGGCGATGGTCCTCGAATACTCCGGCCCCGACCTGGCCCTGGTCGAACTCGGTTCCCAGATGCGGCTGACCGTGCTGCTGGGCCTGCTCGCCTCGCTCTTCGCGCCCTGGGGAATCGCCACCGGTGCCTCGGTGGGCGCCGCCTGCCTCGGCCTGTTGCTGCTGGCCGTGAAGGTGGCAGTGCTGGGCGTGCTGCTGGCCGCCGCCGAGGTGTTCTGGGCCAAGCTCCGGCTGTTCCGGGTGCCCGAACTGCTCGCCGGCTCCTTCCTGCTGGCGCTGCTCGCCGTGACCGCCTCGTACTTCCTGACCGGGGAGGGATCGCGATGAACACCGGCATCTACGGTCAACTGCTGGACCTGGCCGCCGGGATCTTCCTGCTCGCGGCGGTGCTCACTTTGTGGCGGCGCGATCTGGCCGCGATCGTACGGATCTTCGCCGCGCAGGGCATGGCGCTGGCCGCCATCGCGCTGCTGCTCGGGCTGCACGAGCACCGCTGGGACCTGGTAGCGGTGGCCGCCGGAATCGCGGTGCTGCGGGTGGGCGTCCTGCCGCACCTGATGCGCCGCGCCCTTGCCGCGGGCGCGGCGGCCGGCGGGGAGACCCGGGAGACGCAGCCGCTGGTCAACGTCGCCGCCTCGCTGCTGACCGCGGCCGCGCTGACGCTGCTGGCGTACGCCGCCGCCCGGCCGCTGGTCCGGCTCGCGCCCTCACCCGCCACCCGGGCGCTGCCGGTCGGGATCGCGGTGGTGCTCATCGGTTTCTTCACCCTCGTCACCCGCCGCCGCGCGCTGTCCCAGGTGGTCGGTTTCCTGCTGCTGGACAACGGCATCACCGCCACCGCCTTCCTCGCCACGTCCGGGGTGCCGCTGATCGTCGAACTCGGGGTCTCCTTCGACCTGCTGCTGGCCGTCCTGGTCCTGCAGATCCTCACCACCCGGATGCGCGTGGCCTTCGGCGGCACCGACATCGACGACCTGCGGGAGCTGCACGACTGATGACCCCCCTCGCCTCCGCCGTCCTGCTCACCGGGCCCGTCGCCGTGCCGCTCGCCGTCTCCGCCTGCTACGCCGTCCCCCGCCGTCGCGCATTGTCCGCCTGGGCCGGGCTGGTCTCGCCCGCCGCGATCCTGACGTGCGGGGCACTGCTCGCCGCGTACGTGCCCGGCCACCGGGCCGTCACCACCGGCGGACACCTGCTGCGCGCCGACAGCCTGACCGCGTGGATGCTGCTGGTCGTCGGCGCGGTCGCGGCCCTGGCCTGCGGGGCGAGCCCGGCCTACCTGGCCGGCGAACGGGACGCGGGCCGCTTCACCGACCGCGACGCCCTCCGGTACGGGGCGCTGGTCCACGCCTTCCTGGGCGCGATGGCCGCCGCCGTGCTGGCCGAGAACCTCGGGGTGCTGTGGGTGGCCGTCGAGGCCACGACCGTCGTGACCGCCTTTCTCGTCGGCCACCGCCACACCCGCGCCTCGGTGGAGGCCGCCTGGAAATACGTCGTCATCTGCTCGGCCGGTATCGCGCTGGCCTTCCTCGGCACCGTCCTGGTCTACTACGCGGCCCGGCAGGCCGGCCTGTCGGAGTCGGCCGCGCTGGACTGGCCGGTGCTGGCCGCCCACGCCGACCGGCTGGACCCGGACGTGACCCGCCTCGGGATCGGCCTGGTCGTGCTGGGCTTCGGCGCCAAGGCCGGAGTCGTGCCCCTGCACGCCTGGCTGCCCGACGCCCACAGCCAGGCACCGGCGCCCGTCTCCGCCCTGATGTCCGGCGTGCTGCTGTCGGTCGCCTTCGCCGCGATCCTGCGCTACAAGGTCATCGCGGACGCGGCTCTGGGCACCGGCTACGTACGCCTGTTGCTGGCCGGCACCGCCCTGCTCACCCTTGCCGTGGCCGCCGGGCTGCTGCTCGCCCAGCGCGACTACAAGCGGATGCTGGCCTATTCCAGCATGGAGCACATGAGCCTGGTCGCCCTGGGCACGGCCGTCGGCAGCCCGCTGGCGATCTCGGCGGTGCTGCTGCACATCGCGGGCCACGGGCTGGCCAAATCCGTCGCGTTCACCTCCGCCGGCCGCATCCTGCAACTGCGCCGTACCAGCCGGATCGGCCGGGTCCGCGGCCTGCTGGCCCAGGCCCCGGCGCTGGGCGCGGCCTTCGGACTGGCGGTCGTGGCCCTGCTCGGGCTGCCGCCGTTCAGCCTGTTCGCCTCCGAGATCGGCATCGTCCGGGCCGCCTTCGCCGACGGCATGGGCTGGCCGGTGGCCGTCGCGCTGCTCCTGGTGCTGACCGCGTTCGCCGCGCTCGCCGCCCGTACCGCACGCATGGTCCTCGGGCAGGCCCCGATGGCGACCCGTGCGGCGGCCCCTGCCGAGGTGAAGGTCGCCGTGGGTGCCGGTGTGGGCGGCGCATCGCGCTCCGATCCACCGGCCCCCGCCGAAGGGCGTCCGGAGCCGCCCGTGGACGAGCGGCCGGTACGGATCGGGGCCGCGGCCTGGCTGCCCTGGGCGCTGGGGCTGCTCGCCTGCGCGGCCCTGGGCACCGCCCTCGGCCCGCTCGGCCACGTCCTGCACGCCGCGGCGGCAGTGATCGGAGGACACTGACCGTGCTGACCGTACGTGACACCACTCCGGACGAACTCCCGGCCGCCGCCGAGCAGTTGCTCGCCGACGGCGGGCGCCTCGCGCTGGTCGCCGCCCACCACGACGCCGACGCCGTACGGATCGTGCACCTCTTCGTCTCCGGGCCGCCGGACACCCGCACCGAACTGCACACCCGCCTGGACCCGGCCGCGCCCGAACTCCCGTCGATCGCACGGCTGTCCTTCCCCGGCGGACGGTTCGAACGCGAAATGCGCGACCTGCACGGTGTCGTACCGCTGGACCACCCTCTGCCGCGCCGCCTGGTCCGTCACTTCCACTGGCCCCGCGGCTGGTACCCGATGCGGCCCGACGCCGGGCCGCCACCGCCGTTCGCCGAACCCGAAGGCCCCTACCCCTTCCTGGAAGCCGAGGGCGACGGCGTCTACGAAATCCCCGTCGGCCCCGTGCACGCCGGTCTCATCGAGCCCGGGCACTTCCGGTTCTCCGTCGTCGGCGAGACCATCATCAAGCTCAAGGCGCGCCTGTGGTTCGTCCACAAAGGCATCGAGCAGCTCTTCCAGGGCCGTACCCCCGAGACCGGCCTGGCGCTGGCCGAACGGATCAGCGGGGACACCGCCGTGGGCCACGCCCTGGCCTACTGCCTGGCCGTCGAGGAAGCCACCGGCACCACCGTCCCCGAACCGGCCCGCCGGGCCAGGGCCCTGCTCCTGGAACTGGAGCGCCTCCACAACCACATCACCGACATCGGCGCCCTGTGCAACGACGTCGGCCACGGCATCCTCAACAACCACGCCCAGCGCATCCGCGAGCACTTGCTGCGCCTCAACCACGGGATCACCGGCCACCGCCTCCTGCGCGGCGGCGTCGTCCCCGGCGGCGCCGTCCTGCAGGCGCTGCCCGACCGCGACCGGCTCCGGGCGCTCGGCGCCGACATCCGCGAAGTCGTCGCGCTCGCCCTGAACCACGGTGTCGTCCTCGACCGCTTCACCGGCACCGCCCGCCTGTCCGCCCAGGCCGCCCGCGATCTGGGCTGCCTCGGCTACGTCGCGCGAGCCAGCGGCCTGCCCGACGACGCCCGCCGCTCCCACCCGTTCCACGACTACGGCGAGACGCTGACCGTCCCGGTCCACGACACCGGTGACGTCCTGGCCCGCTTCCTGGTACGCGCCGAGGAGATCGACACCTCACTCGCCCTCGTCGACCACCTCGCGGCGGACCTGACCCCCGGCCGGACCGTGACCCCGCCGGCCCGGGACCACGGCCCCCGCGCGGGCAACGGCATCGTCGAAGGCTGGCGCGGCACCATCACGACCCGCGTCGAACTCGCCCCCGACGGGACCCTCAGCCGCGTCAAACCCGTCGACCCGTCCTTCTTCAACTGGCCTGCCCTGCCGGTCGCGCTGGCCGACACGATCGTGCCCGACTTCCCGCTGACCAACAAAAGCTTCAACCTCTCCTACGCCGGCAACGACCTGTAATCAGGGCCGATCGGCCCCGGGCAGGCGCGGTTCGGCCCTATGGGAGCCACCGGGACGACAGCGATGCTCGATGAGCCCGCCGGGCGCGAAGCGACCGGCGGTGCCTCGTCCCGCACGCACCGGAACCCATTGAGGGAGAGCCATGCTTTCGCCCGAGTCGGCCGCGGTCGTCCGCGCCACCCTGCCCGCTGTCGGCGGAGCCCTGGACGAGATCACCACCCGCTTCTACGGCACCATGTTCGCGGAGCAGCCGGAGCTGCTGGACGGGCTGTTCAACCGCGGCAACCAGGCCAGCGGCGAGCAGCGCAAAGCACTGGCCGGGTCCATCGCGTTCTTCGCGCAGGCCCTGCTGGACCACCCCGGCACGCGGCCGGACGCCCTGCTCGCCCGCATCGCCCACAAGCACGCCGCGCTCGGCGTGACCGAGGACCAGTACACGATCGTCCACAAGTACCTGTTCCGCGCCATCGGCGACGTGCTGGGCGAGGCGGTCACCCCGGAGGTGGCCGCGGCATGGGACGAGGTGTACTGGCTGATGGCCGGCGCACTCATCGCCCTCGAGGCCCGGCTCTACCAGGAGGCGCGGGTCGACCCGCGCCGGCCCTGGCGGCAGTGGACCGTGGTGGAACGGCGGGTGGAGACGGCGGACGTGGTCTCCTTCCTGCTGCGCCCGGCCGACGGCGGCCCGGTGCCGCCGACCCGGGCCGGGCAGTACGTCAGCGTCCGGGCCCTCATGCCCGACGGTGTGCACCAGACCCGCCAGTACAGCCTGTCCGGCGCGCCCGGCGATCGGATGCGGCGCATCACCGTCAAGCGGGTCGCGAGCGTGGCGCAGGCCCCCGAGGGCGAGGTGTCCAACCGGCTGCACCGCACGGTGCGGCCCGGTGACGAGCTGTCGCTCTCGACGCCGTTCGGTGATGTGGTCCTCGACGACGACACCACCCCGCTGCTGCTGGTCTCGGCAGGCATCGGCTGCACCCCGATGGTCGGCATGCTCGAACACCTCGCGGCCACCGGAGCGACCCGTCCGGTGCGGGTCCTGCACGCCGACCGCTCTCCCGCGGAGCACGCACTGCGCTTCGACACGGAACGTGCCCTGTGGGAACTGCCCGGCGCCCAGGGCGACTTCTGGTACGAGCGGGACGCCGCCGGTGAACCCGGCGCGCACACCGGCCTGATGGACCTCACCGGCCTGGACCTGCCCGCCGACGCAGCCGTCTACCTGTGCGGCTCGCTGTCCTTCATGCGCGCCGTGCGCACCCAGCTGCTGCACGCCGGCATCCCCGCCCGCCGGATCCGCTACGAGGTCTTCGGCCCCGACCTGTGGCTGGCCGACGCGGCGCACTGAGCCGGACGGCAGGTGACGACCAGGGCGGTGCCGTCGGCGGCATCAGCCCTGGGCAGCGGGCCGAGCGGCGGATCAGGCCGTCCGATCAGCGCGTACGATCACGCCACCGCGGTCAGCTCGCGACCGGTGACCATCTCGGACTCGATGCGGACGAAGACCCCGTCCCGCACATGCATCCACGAGACGGGGCCGGTCCGCGACAGCCGTGCCTGCTCGGCGGGGTCGGTCACCACGGTGGCGCGGCCGGTGACGACCACGCTCCAGCCGGAGCGGCTCGCCGCGTGGAACTCGTCCGCCTCGAAGGCGATCACAGCGCCGTCGATGGCGCGCACGAGGTCGGAGCCGGCGGAGCTGTGGAGCAGCACCGAGCCGTCCTCGTCCAGGGAGAAGTTGACCGGGAGGACCGCGGGCAGCGCCCGCCGGGTGTACACCACGCGGCCCACCGGCACCTCGGCCAGCAGCGCCAAGCACTCCTGCCGGTCCAGAGCGCGAAAGCCGTCGTCTTCCACCATCGCTCCATCCTCGGCACGGCCTCCTCCACCCGGTAGGGCCGACCGGCCCTACTTCGGCCGGTACGCCGCCGCGGTCCTCCGCACGTCACCCGCAGGGGGACACGACTGCCGCGAAACCGTCACCGGGCCCGTCGCTCCGGGTAGTGGTCCGGGCACGGCCGCGTGACGGATGCGGCCTCTTGCGGAGGTCACAGGCCGCTCGGGCATACTTTCGCGTGGCGGCGGACGTACAGGGGATGGCGGAAATGGACGGCCAGGACACGAACGGGCGTGAGGACCGGCGCTCGGGGCCGCAACTGCGCCTGGACGAGTTGCTCACCGACCTGCAACGGCACGTCGACCGGGTGCGCGGCACCCGCGACCAGGTGCAGACGCTGCTGGACGCGGTGCTGGCCATCGGTTCCGATCTCGACCTGCAGACGGTGCTGCGCCGGATCGTGGCCTCGGCGGTCGAGCTGGTCGACGCCCGTTACGGCGCGCTGGGCGTCATCGGGGAGGAGGGCACGATCCGTCAGTTCGTCACAGTGGGCATGGACGAGGAAGACGTGGCGCGGATCGGGCACTACCCCAAGGGCGAGGGCATTTTGGGGCTGCTCATCCATGAGCCGGCCCCGCTGCGGCTGGCGGATCTGTCCGCGCATCCCGCGTCAGTGGGCTTTCCGCCCGGCCACCCCCCGATGCGCGGCTTCCTCGGCGCTCCGGTACGGGTGCGCGAGCGGATCTTCGGCAACCTGTACCTCACGGACAAGCGTGACGGCAGCCAGTTCGACGCCGACGACGAGGCGGTGCTGCTCACGCTCGCCGCTGCCGCGGGTGTGGCGATCGACAACGCCCGGCTGTACGAGGACGCCCGGCGCCGCCAGCGGTGGCTGTCGGCCAGCGGCGAGCTGACCCGCTCCCTGCTGTCGGGCACCGAGCCGGCGCAGGTGCTGCTGGCCCTGGTCGAGACCGTGCGCGAGATGGCCGAGGCCGACCTGGTCACGCTGGCGCTGCCGGTGGGGGGCACCGGCGAGCTCGTGGTCGAGGCGGCGGCCGGGCCGTCGGCGGAAGCCGTCCGCGGGCTGGCGCTGACGGGGACGACCCTGGCGGCCGAGGTCTACCGCAGCGGCGAACCGGTCAGCAGCGACGGGCTGTCCGCCGACCCCCGCTCGCAGGGCGGAAGCGCGTCGGTGGTCGCACTGGGCCCGGCGTTCTTCGTGCCACTGGGCGGCGGGGAGGAGACACTCGGCGTACTGCACGTGGCACGCACCACGGACGGACAGCCGTTCTCCGAGGCCGTCCTGGAGATGATCTCCGGCTTCGCCGCGCAGGCCGCGCTCGCCCTGCGCATCGCCGAGCACCGCCGTGCCTCCGAGCAGTTGCTCGTCTTCAACGACCGGGACCGCATCGCCCGCGACCTGCACGATCTGGCGATCCAGCGGCTGTTCGCCTCGGGACTGACCCTCCAGGCGGCCCTGGGCCGGGTCGCCGACCGGCCGGAGGCCGCGGAGCGCATCGGGCGCGTCGTCGACGACCTGGACGAGACCATCAAGATCATCCGTTCCACGATCTTCGGCCTGGGCCGGCGGGAGCCCCGGCAGGACGCGGGGCTGCGGGCCGGGCTGCTCGCCGAGGCCGATCAGGCGGCCGAGGCTCTGGGCTTCACGCCCACGCTGCGGATGAGCGGTCTGCTGGACACCCTCGTGCCGGCCGGCGTGGCCGAGCACGTCCTCGCGGTGCTGCGCGAGGCACTGTCCAACGCCGCCCGGCACGCGCGGGCCACCACCGTCGAGGTCGCCGTGGACGTGAGCGACGGCTGGGTACGGCTGCGCGTGGCCGACAACGGCCGTGGCGTCGATCCCGCGGTGACCCGGCGCAGCGGCCTGGCCAACGCGCGCACCCGCGCCGAGGAACTGGGCGGCACGTTCACGATGGCACCCGGCCGGTCTGGCGGCGGCACCGCACTGGAGTGGGCAGCGCCCCTGCCGGCCGAGGGCTGACCGGCCGGCCCGCGCGGCCCGTCGCACCCGCCGCTCCCGGCTCCCGCGTCCCCGGTCAGAGAGTCCTACCGATGCCGGGCGGCCCGTACAGGTCGAGCAAGCGGATCCGGGCGCTTTGCAGGCGGTGGCCGAGGATCTGGGCCACATGGCGGGCCAGCGCTTCACCGAATCCCGGGTCGGCGCGGGACAGGGCGCGCACTATGGTCGCGTCGAACTCCTGGGCGCGCACGTCGCCTTGCGCCTCGGCGCCCAGGTGCCAGGCGTACGGCGGGAACAGCCAGGAGCAGCCGAGCAGGTCACCGGGCCGCAGGACCTCCAGCCCGACCGGCCGCGGACCGGGAACGGACGTGTCCAGGACGACCGAGCCGGCCTGGATCACCCAGAACCGGTCCGCCCGGTCGCCCTCCTCGAAGATCCGGGTGCCCGCCGGGAAGGACACGTCCTTGGCGAGAATCGTCAGCCGCTCCCGGCCCGCGCTGGGCAGGGCGGCGAACAGGCCGGTGGAAGCGACGGTTGTCGGGTGAGTTGTCATGTGAGTGCCTTTCCTGGTCGCGCAGCCACTCCTTCGAAGCCGCGCCCAACCGGGCTGCGTCGGTTGCGGTGCGGGGGTCCGCCCGTTCAGCAGGCGCGCAGCCCACGGGCGCGGAACTGCCCGCGGACCCGTTCGGTGAGGGCGGCGTCGGGCACGGGGGTGTGGCGGAGCGGGAAGGGGGTGCCGAGCTCGTCGTATTTGTGGGCGCCGAGTTTGTGGAAGGGCAGGACGTCGACCTGCTCGACGTTGGACAGGCCCGCGACGAAACCGGCCAGGCCGTCGATCGCTTCCTCGTCGTCGGTCCGGCCGGGCACCAGCACGTAGCGGATGCGGACCGGGACGCCGAGGCGGTCCAGGCGGGTGGCGAAAGCGAGCGTCGGGGACAGGGGGGCGCCGGTGAGCCTCCGGTAGCGCGCGGCGTCGAAGTGCTTGATGTCGAGCAGGACCAGGCCGGTGTCGGCGAGAAGCGCGTCGCCGGCCCGCGCGCCGAGGTAGCCCGAGGTGTCCAGCGCGGTGTGCAGGCCCAGGGCCCGGCAGCGGTGCAGGATCTCGCCGGTGAAGGCCGGCTGGAGCAGCGGCTCGCCGCCGGTGAGGGTGACGCCCCCGCCGGCGGCCCGCAGAAAGCCGGCGTGCCGTTCGATGTCGGCCATCACCGCGTCCACGGTGGCGAGGTGCCCGTCGCGCATGTGCCAGGTGTCGGGGTTGGCGCAGTACAGGCAGCGCAGCGGGCACCCGCTCAGGAACAGGACGAAGCGGGTCCCGGGGCCGTCCACGCCGGTGGACAGGTCCCAGGAGTGGACCCGGCCGGTGGGGACGGCGGGCGCGGCCGGGCGGTCGGCCGGCGGGCCGGGGACGGCCCCGGCGGCGGCAGCGGTACGGGTCACGGGGTGATCACCGGCTGCCGTGGAAGGTGCGGCTGATCACGTCGAGCTGCTGCTCACGGGTCAGGCGCACGAAGTTGACGGCGTATCCGGACACCCGGATGGTCAGGTCCGGGTACTCCTCCGGGTGTTCCATCGCGTCCTCCAGGGTGGCCCGGTCCAGGACGTTGACGTTCAGGTGGTAGCCGCCGGCGGCCGTGTAGGCGTCGAGCAGGCCCACCAGGTTGCCGGCCCGTTCGGCGGGGTCGTGGCCCAGGCCCTCCGGGGTGATCGTGGAGGTCAGCGAGATGCCGTCGCGGGCCTTGTCGTACGGGATCCTGGCCACCGACAGGGCCGAGGCGGCCATGCCGTGCCGGTCGCGGCCGTTCATCGGGTTGGCGCCGGGCGCGAACGGGGCGCCGGACCGGCGGCCGTCGGGGGTGTTGCCGGTGTGGTGCCCGTAGACGATGTTGGAGGTGATGGTGAGCACCGACAGGGTGTGCTCGGCGCCGCGGTAGGCCGGGTGCCGGGCGATCTTCGCCATGAAGGACTCCACCAGCCCGGCCGCGAGCGCGTCGGCGCGGTCGTCGTTGTTGCCGTACGCGGGCCAGTCGCCCTCGGGCACGTAATCCACCGCCAGGCCGCTCGTGTCCCGGATCACCCGCACCCGGCCGTACTTCACCGCGGACAGGCTGTCGGCGGCCACCGACAGCCCGGCGATGCCGCAGGCCAGGAAGCGGTGCACGGGGTAGTCGTGCAGGGCCATCTCCAGCCGCTCGTACGCGTACTTGTCGTGCATGTAGTGGATGACGTTGAGCGCGTTCACGTACGTCCGCGCCAGCCAGTCGAGCATGCGGTCGTAGGCCGCGGACAGCTCGTCGTAGTCCAGGAACTCGCCCGTGAGCGGCGGGGCGGCCGGGGCGACCTGCTCCCCGGACATCTCGTCGCGGCCGCCGTTGATCGCGTACAGCAGAGCCTTGGCCAGGTTGACGCGAGCCCCGAAGAACTGCATCTGCCGGCCCACCGCCATCGCCGACACGCAGCACGCGATCGCGGTGTCGTCGCCGGTGCGCGGCCGCAGCAGCTCGTCGGACTCGTACTGGATGGAACTGGTGTCGATGGACACCTGGGCGCAGAAGCGCTTGAAGCCCTCCGGCAGGCGCGGCGACCACAGCACCGTCAGGTTCGGCTCGGGCGCCGGGCCGAGATTGTACAGGGTCTGCAGGAAGCGGAAGGAGGTGCGGGTGACCAGGGTGCGCCCGTCCTCGCCCATGCCGCCGATCGATTCGGTGACCCAGGTGGGGTCGCCGGAGAACAGCGCGTCGTACTCCGGGGTGCGCAGGAAGCGGACGATCCGCAGCTTGATCACGAAGTCGTCGATCAGCTCCTGGGCGCCGCTCTCGTCGAGCACACCCGCGCCGAGGTCGCGCTGGACGTAGACGTCCAGAAAGGTGGAGGTGCGGCCCAGCGACATCGCCGCGCCGTTCTGCTCCTTGACCGCCGCCAGGTACCCCAGGTAGAGCCACTGCACCGCTTCCCGGGCGGTGACCGCCGGCCGGGACACGTCGCAGCCGTACGAGGCGGCCATCCGCTCCAGCTCGCCCAGCGCGCGGATCTGCTCGGCCAGTTCCTCCCGGTCGCGGATCACGTCCTCGGTGGACGGGCGGGCGTCCAGCAGGGCCCGCTCGGCCCGCTTGGCCTCGACGAGCCGGCTCGTGCCGTAGAGCGCGACCCGCCGGTAGTCGCCGATGATCCGCCCGCGGCCGTACGCGTCGGGCAGGCCGGTGATGATGCCGGCCCGGCGGGCGCGGCGCATCTCGGGGGTGTACGCGTCGAACACCCCGTCGTTGTGGGTCTTGCGGTACCGGCCGAACACCGTGGTGACGAACGGGTCGGGCTCGTACCCGTACGCCCGCAGGCCGTTCTCGACCATGCGCAGGCCACCGTTCGGCATGATCGCCCGCTTGAGCGGGGCGTCGGTCTGCAGGCCCACGATCAGCTCGCGGTCGCGGTCGATCCAGCCCGGCGCGTGCGAGGTGATCGTCGACGGCGTCGCGGTGTCCACGTCGTAGATCCCGCGCCCGCGCTCCTCGGGAAACAGCGCGGCGACCTTCCGCCACACCGCGCGGGTACGGTCGGTCGGGCCGGCCAGGAAGCTCGCGTCGCCCTCGTAGGGCGTACGGTTCGCCCGGACGAAGGCGGCCACGTCGATGCGCTCGCGCCACTCCTCGCCGCCGAACCCGCGCCAGGCACGGACCTCCTGGGCCTTCCCGCCCTCCTGGTCCGCCCGGTTCTCCTGGTCCTTCCGGTCGTGCGTCACCACGGTCATCGCACGTCCCTTCCGCGCTCGTCGCGCTTTCCGCGTTCTGCGTTCTGCGGGGCGGTTCCGCCCTGCGTTCGATGTTCGGTGGCGAACATCGCCGCCGGGCAGGGCCGTTGGTCCCTGCCCCGGGCTCCGCCCGGCCCTGAAGTGCCGCCGCGACCCGTGGGGCTCTCATGGCGGGACCACCGGCCCTGGCGAGAGGGCGTTGCGGCCCCTGCTGCCGGCTGCCCCGGCGGACCAGGCTGAAGGGGCCAACAGGGAAGGAGCACACCATGCTTCCGTTCATCACCGCAGGTATCGACGGCTCCTCGGAGAGCCGGGCCGCCGCCGATTGGGCGGCTGGTGAAGCGATGCGACGCGGTCTGCCGCTGCGGCTGCTGCTCGCCTCGGGCCGTCACCCGGGCGCGCACGCCTACGGCCCCCACCCGGCCGACCCGGAACTCCTCCGGCACTGGGCCCGGCGCATCCCTCGGGAGGCCGCCGCCGCGATACGAGGCAGCCACCCCGGACTGACCGTCGTCGCCGAACAGTTGGCCGGGCCGCCGGTGGAGACCCTGCTCGAGGCTGCCGCCGACTCCGAACTGCTGGTGCTGGGCAGCCGCGCGCTGGGCACCGTCGCCGGATACCTGCTGGGCTCGGTCTCCCTCGCGGTGACCGCCCGCGCCGACCGGCCGGTGGTCCTGGTCCGGTCCGGCCAAGGGCCCACCGATTCCCCGGCGTCGGGTGCCCCGGACGCGGACGTCGTCCTCGCGCTCGATCTCGCCCGCCCCGACGACCGCGTGATCGCGTTCGCCTTCGACGCGGCCGCCCGCCGGGCGACGGGACTTCGGGTCGTGCACAGCCGCAACCGGCCCTCGGCGTACGGCGAAGAAGTCGCCTACAGCCTGGACGTGGACCTTGACGGCGAACTCGCCGCGCAGGACGCCGACGAGTTCGCCCGCGTCCTGCGGCCCTGGCAGGACAAGTTTCCCGCCGTCCCGGTCACGGGCGAGGCGGTGATCGGCCCCCCGGCCCGCCACGTCATCGAGGCCGCCACCGGCGCCCCCCTCCTCGTCATCGGCCGCCGCACCCCCTCCCCGAAACTCGGCCCCCGCCTGGGCCCCGTCGCCCACGCCGTCCTCCACCACAGCCCCACGCCGGTGGCCGTCGTCCCGCACGACTGACGCTACTGGCGTTCGCCGTATCGGCCGTCGTCCGCGTGCGGAAGCTCGTCCGTGCGCCATCACCTCATGAGGAGTCCCACCATGCGCACCCTGGTTCACATCGCGGCCGACGCGCTGCCCGACCACGACGGCGAGGGCCTGGACATGCTGGCCGCGTCCCTGGCCGACCTGATCCGGGACGGTCACGAGCTCGCGGTCACGTACGCCGGGCCGGCCGAGGCCGCCGCACCCGCCGGGTCCCGGCTGGTACGGGCCCTGTCGGACGCACTGCCCGGCCGTCACGTCACGGCCCTGGTGACGCACACCGAGGTACGGGCCCACGACCCCGCGCTGCGCCCGCCCGCCGACCCGGCCGACAGCGGTCCGCGAACCGCGCTGCATCCGTACGCCGTGCTGGAGGCCTCGGCCGTCCGGGACCTGCTCGCCGACGGCACCGTGCCGGTCTGCGCCGGGGGCGGCGGCGTACCCGTGATCCGCGAACCGGGGACGGGACGGCTGCGTGCGGTGGCGGGAGCCGCCGACCCGGCGCGGACGGCGGCCCTGCTGGCCGCGTACCTGGACGCCGATGCCCTGCTGTTCCTGACCTCCGCCACCCACCTGTTCGCCCCGCGCAGCCACGGCCGCCCCCGTCCGCTGCTGCGCGTGACCCCCGAGGAGCTGTCCGCCGTACGGCTGCCCGAGGGTGTGTCGGCCCTGGCCGACATCGCCGCCGACTACGTCACTCGCACCGGCGGCATCGCCGGAGTCGGCCCCGCGGACAACGCGCTCGGCATCGTCCGCGAGACCACCGGCACCCTCATCCACCCGGCCCCGGTGGCCCGCCCGGCCTGAACCGGCCCGCGGCACCCCACCCCCCAGCACCCGTGACCCGACGAGAAGCAGAAGAAGCAGAGGAAGCGATGACCACGCAGTTCATGACCATGACCAAGCGGCTGGACGCCGTGTCCGAGGAGGAGCGCGGCAAGCTGATGGCGCTGGCCCGGGCGGTCGAGTTCCCGGCCGGCGCGAGGATCTTCGAGGAGCGCGGGACGGCGGACCGCTTCTGGCTGTTGCGCGACGGCGAGGCGCGCCTGGAACTCCGGGTGCCCGGCAGCGTCGCCGCGGTCACCGAGACCCTCGGGCAGGGCTCCCTGCTGGGCTGGTCCTGGATGTTCCCGCCGCGCCGCTGGCACATGTCGGCTACTGCCGTCACCCCGGTCCGCGCCTGGGAGTTCGATGCGGCCGACGTCCGCGAGTTGTGCGAGCAGGACCCCCGCTTCGGGTACGTCTTCACCCTCGCCTGCGCCGAGGTCATCGGTCACCGCCTCGACAGCGCCCGCACGCGTCTCCTCGACCTCTACGGTCCCTACGGAAGTGGGCTTTCCCGCTGATCCCCGGCCCCGCCGCACCCGGTTCCGTCCGGGCTGCCCCGTTCCACCGTCTCCGGATCTTCCCTCCGGTGGGTGGCTTGTGGCGCTGGGGGTACCTCCCAGGCGAAGCTCTGGGGGACCCCGCGCCCCTGGGTATTCCGGCGTTGCCGCACTTCGCGGCGGTGCGCCGCACCGACCAAGGGGCGCGGGGAACTGCGCGAGCAACCAGCCACGGACCGCAGGTCCGGAGACGGCGGGACGGGGCAACTTGTGCGGCATCACCCGAGCACCGCAATGCGTGACAGTGGCGGCCGGGGACAGGCGTACGCATAAGCCCCGCGCGCGGTCCCCGCGGGGCAATGTGAGACTGACCCGCGAGGAGGTGAGCGTCCATGGCCGATCCACGGCCGCGGTCCGCGGAAACCGGCACCGTCACCACGGACGTGCCGGCCCGGCTGGACCGGCTGCCCTGGTCACGCTGGCACTGGATGATCGTGGTAGGCCTGGGCACCGTCTGGATCCTGGACGGGCTGGAGGTCACCACCGTCGGCAACATCGCCGGACGGCTGTCGGAGCCGGGCAGCGGGCTGGCCGTCACCTCCGCCCAGATCACCGGTATCGCCGCCGCCCTCTACGTGGCGGGCGCCTGCGCCGGAGCGCTGTTCTTCGGCTGGCTCACCGACCGGCACGGCCGCAAGAAGCTGTTCATGGTCACCCTGGCGGTCTACCTGACCGCCACCGCGATGACGGCACTGTCCTTCGCGCCCTGGTGGTTCTTCCTGTTCCGCTTCCTGACCGGCTTCGGCATCGGCGGCGAGTACGCGGCCATCAACTCGGCCATCGACGAGCTCATCCCGTCCCGCTTCCGCGGCCGGGTGGATCTGATGATCAACGGCAGCTACTGGCTGGGCGCCATCGGCGGCTCGCTGCTGTCCATCCTCGCCCTGAACACCTCGATCTTCCCGGCCGATGTGGGCTGGCGGCTGACCTTCGGCCTCGGCGTGGTGCTCGGCCTGGTGATCCTGCTGGTCCGCCGGCACGTGCCGGAGAGCCCGCGCTGGCAGTTCATCCACGGCCGCGGCGAGGAGGCCGAGACACTCGTCGGGCAGGTCGAGCGCGAGGTGGAGGCGGAGAAACAGGAACGGCTGCCGCGCGCGGACCGGAGCATCACCATCCACCAGCGCGCCGGCATCGGCTTCGGCACCATCGCCCGGACCGTGTTCGGCACCTATCCCAAGCGGGCGGTGCTGGGCCTGGCCCTGTTCGTCGGGCAGGCGTTCCTCTACAACGCGATCACCTTCGGCTTCGGCGCGATCCTGACCACGTTCTTCCACGTGGCCAGCGGTGACACCGGCTACTACTTCGCGGTCATCGCGGCCGGCAACCTCGCCGGACCGCTGCTGCTCGGCCGGCTCTTCGACACCGTCGGCCGGCGCACCATGATCTCCTCGACGTATTTGCTGTCCGGCGTGCTGCTGTTCGGCACCGCCTGGCTGTTCGACCGCGGCTCGCTCAACGCCACCACGCTGACCGCCTGCTGGTGCGTGGTGCTCTTCTTCGCCTCGGCCGGCGCGAGCAGCGCCTATCTGACGGTCTCGGAGATCTTCCCGATGGAGACCCGGGCCATGGCCATCGCGTTCTTCTACGCGCTCGGCACCGCGGCGGGCGGCATCAGCGGCCCGCTGGTCTTCTCCGACCTGACCAAGTCCGGCGTGGTGGGCGACACCGCGCTCGCCTTCGTCATCGGCGCCTCGCTGATGTGCGCGGCCGGCCTGGTCTCCCTGTTCCTCGCGGTCAATGCCGAACGGCGTTCCCTGGAGGACATCGCCGCCCCGCTGTCCAGCGCGGCCCCGCCGCCCGCCGCGCAGCCGGCCGCCCGCACCTCCTGAGCGCCCGTGAGGCCGGGCCGGCGCCACCCTCGGCGCCGCCCCGGCCTTCCCCTTCCCCCGCGGCACCCCGTGCGCGAACCCTTGTGGGCCCCATGGGCGCGTGCTACGTTCACGGCCGTTCAGCGCAGTCGAATCAGTTCGACGGATCGGCCGTCCGGTCCGCGGGACCACGGTTCGATGACGACGACGGAGCCGTCGGGAGGGACCACGGTCGTGGCAGTGACCATCGCGGACGTCGCGCGGCACGCGGGGGTCTCCCGCAGCACCGTCAGCTACGTGCTCAGCGGCAACCGCACCATCTCGCCGGAGACCATCAAGCGGGTCGAACGCAGCATCGCCGCCCTGGGGTTCCGCCCGCACGCCGGTGCCCGGTCCATCCGCACCCGCCGCACCGGCGTGATCGCGATGGCCCTGCCGATGGTCCACGGCCCGCACAACCAGGTGCAGATGCCGTACGTCTGGGCCGCCCTGACCGCCGCCCAGGAATGCGGGCTGAAGGTCCTGATGCTCACCGACGACGACGGCGAGGCGGCGATCCGGGACGTGGTCTCCGGCGCCTACGCCGACGGGGTGATGCTCATGGAGGTGCAGCGCCGCGACCCGCGGATCGCGCTGCTCACCGGTCTGGACAGCCCCGCGGTGCTGGTCGGCACTCCCGACGACCCGCGCGGACTGCCCCGGGTGGACTTCGACTTCGCGCTGGCCGCCCGCACCTGCGCCGAGCACCTGCACGAACTCGGCCACACCGCGGTCGGCTACCTCGGCCAGCCGCCCGAGGCGTTCGCCAAGGACGTGGCCTACGCCGTGCACGCCCGGCAGTCGGTCCTGGCCGCGCTGGCCGACCGCGGGCAGCGCGGGGTGTGGGCGCCGTGCGAGCCCACCCCCGGCGGGGTGGTCCGCGCGCTGGACGACCTGCTGGCCCGTGACCCGGGCCTGTCCGCGCTCATCGTCTACAACGAGCGGATCCTGCCGCTGGTGCTGGACCGGCTGGCCGGCCTCGGCGCCCGTGTGCCCGACGACTTCTCCGTGATCGCCATCTGTCCGGACGACGAGGCCGAGCGGTGCGACCCGCCGCTGACCTCGGTGTCCCTGCCCGCCGAGGCCCTGGCCCGGGCCGCCGTGCGCAGCCTGGCCCGGCGGATCGAGGGGGAGGAGTTGCCGGCCGCCGCGCTGCTGGCCCCCGAACTCAAGATCCGCGCCAGCACCGGCCCCCGCCGCCGCCCCGGCCCGCCCGGCACCACCCGCTGACCGCTCCCCGTAGCACCGCCCGCACCTGCTTCCGTACCTCCCTCCGTACCGCTCCCGTATCGCCCCGCCCCGCTTCCGGCGTACCTCCGGCCCGCGGCGCACCGCGTGTCCGCTGTCGAATCGATTCGACACATCGGGCATGACGCGGCACGCCCGGGCCCGGCCGAACCCCTCCCGAAACCAGAAGCCCCCAGCCCCCAGCCCCCAGCCCCCAGCCCGCAGCCCCCTTCCTCGTCACCCGTACGGCGAAAGGCACGTCAATGAGCCGCACCCCCGCCCGTATCACCCGCTCGCCCGGCAGAACTCCCGCGCCCGATCGGATCACCGGCCGGACCGCCGGCCCGCACCGCCGCCTCTCCGCGCTCGCCGCCGCGGCCGCCGTGGCGCTGCTGACCGCCGCCTGCGGCACCGGGTCCGGCTCCGGCGGGGGCAGCGGCACCCTCACCGAGACCGACTACTACGACGCGGCGCCGCAGAACTCCCAACTGCCCCGGATCCTCGACGAGTGCGGCAGCCAGGTGGGCGTGAAGATCGAGCACCAGCAGGTGCCGCGGGCCCAGTTCCTGCCCAAGTTGCTCCAGCAGGCCTCCGCCCGTTCGCTGCCCGACCTGGCGCTGATCGACAACCCCGACCTCCAGCAGGTGGCCGCCACCGGGGGACTGGTGTCGCTGTCGAAGCAGGGCCTGGGCACCGACGGGCTGTATCCGTCGATCGTCGCGGCCGGGCAGTACCAGGGGCAGACGTACGGCATCGCGCCCGGTGTCAACGGCCTGGCGCTGTACTACAACACCGACCTGTTCCGGGCGGCCGGCCTGAAGCCCCCCACGACCTGGGACGAACTGCGCTCCGACGCCCGCACGCTGACCAAGGGCACCCGCTACGGCATCGCCTTCAGCGCGGTCGGCAACGAGGAGGGCAGCTTCCAGTTCGAGCCGTTCTTCTGGACCGCCGGGGCGAGCCTGACCCGGCTGGACTCCCCGCAGGCCGTGCAGGCGCTCACCCTGTGGAAGGACCTGGTCTCCTCGGGCTCGGCGTCCAAGTCGGTGGTCAACTGGACCCAGGCCGACGTCAACGACCAGTTCGCGGCCGGCAACGCGGCCATGATGGTCAACGGCCCCTGGCAGCTCCCCACCCTCGACGCCAAGCAGGGCCTGCACTTCGGCATCGTGCCGATCCCCGTGCCGGCCGCCGGCGGCACCCCGGTGACCCCGCTGGGCGGCGAGGTGTGGACGGTCGGCCACAGCAACCCCGGACGCGAGGCCAAGGCGGTCGCGGTGGTCAAGTGCCTGCTCGGGCAGCGGGAGAGCGCCCAGTGGGCGAGCGACGCCGGCTACATACCCAGCGACCGTACGGCAGCCGCCCAACTGGCCACCGACAAGCCGCAGATGGCCGCCTTCGTCCGGGAGGTCGGCACCGCCCGGGCCCGCACCGCCGAACTCGGCACCGCCTACCCCAAGGTCAGCCAGGCCCTCGCGGACGCCGTGCAGGCCGCCCTGGCCGGCGGCACCTCCCCGCAGGCCGCGCTGGCACAGGCCCAGCGCTCCGCCCACGACCAGTGAAGCGAGCGGGTGACCCATGACCACCGCAGTGCACCGCACCGAGCCGCACCCCGCGGCGCCCGGCGCAGCCTCGTCCTCCGTGCCCCGCGCCGGCCGCCGCCGCGGGCCCTTTGGGACCCGCTGGGCCGCCGTCGCCTTCACCGCGCCCGCCTGGCTTTACGTACTCGGCTTCTACCTCTACCCGCTGGCCGGCAACATCCGGATGGGCTTCCAGAAGTACACCGTTTCCTCCTTCTACACCGGCGTCGCCCCCTACGTCGGCTGGGACAACTACCGGGCCGTGTTCCGGGACAGCCACTTCGGCCGGACGGTGCTCAACACCGCGCTGTTCACGGCCGGTTCGCTGGTCTTCCAGTTCTGCCTCGGCCTGGCGCTGGCGGTCTTCTTCAGCCGCCGCTTCCCGCTCGGCGGCCCGATCCGGTCGCTGCTGCTCGTGCCGTGGCTGCTGCCGCTGGTGGTCTCCGGCACCGCCTGGCGCTGGATCCTGGACACCGACTCCGGCGTGCTCAACCACACCCTGCTGCGGCTGCACCTGATCGCCCACCCGGTGCCGTGGCTGGCCAGCACCCACGACTCGCTGATCGCCGTGACCCTGGTCAACATCTGGGTCGGCATCCCGTTCAACATGGTGATCCTCTACGGCGGCCTGCAGAACATCCCCGGTGAGCTGTACGAGGCCGCCGCGCTGGACGGCGCCGGCGCGTGGCGGCGCTTCCGCTCGGTGACGCTGCCGCTGCTGCGGCCGGTGACCACGGTGGTGCTCACCCTCGGCCTGATCTACACGGTGAAGGTCTTCGACGTGATCATGATCCTCACCCAGGGCGGCCCGGCCGGCTCCTCCCAGACGCTGACCACCTTCGCGTACAACCTGTCCTTCCAGCAGCTGGAGTTCGGCCGCGGAGCCGCGGTCGGCAACCTGCTGATCCTGGTCGCGGTGGTCTTCGCGGTGGTGTACGTGCGCGGCACGCGACGGGAGATGCAGCGGTGAGCGCCCCGACCGCACCGGGCACTTCGGCAACGTCGGTCATGTCGGCCGCCCGGCCGTCGCGCCGGAAACCGAACGGCGCCGCTGCCCGCGGGCTGCCGCGCGCCGCGTACACCGTGCTCGCCCTGCTGATCCTCGCGGTGATGCTCTTCCCGCTCTACTGGATGCTGGACGCCTCGCTGCTGCCCTCCACCGACCTGGTGAAAAGCACGCCGACCTGGATCCCCGTGCACGGCACGCTGCGCGGCTACCGCGAGGCGCTGTCCACGCAGGGCGGCCATCTGCTGGTCAGCCTCGGCGTGTCGGCCGGCACGGTGGCGCTGGTGCTGCTGATCGCGGTCCCGGCCGCCTACGGCACGGCCCGGCTGCGCGCCCCCGGCGCCCGCCTGCTCACCTTCGCCCTGCTGGTCGCCCAGATGATCCCCGGTGTGGTGATGGCCGACTCCTTCTACACCGCGGCCAACAGGCTGCGGCTGCTGGACTCGCCACTGGCGCTGATCCTCGCCGACTCCACCCTGTGCGTGCCCTTCGCCACGCTGATCCTGCAGACCGCGATGCGCGCGGTGCCCGCCGAACTCGGCGAGGCCGCCGTGCTGGACGGGGCCGGACCGCTGCGCACGCTGCTCGGCGTGGTGCTGCCGGTGTGCCGCAACGCCCTGGTCACCGCGAGCCTGTTCTCCTTCCTCTTCGCCTGGGCGGACTTCCTGTTCGCCGTCACCCTCACCACCCGCGACGACCGGGCCCCGGTCACCGTCGGCATCTACCGCTTCATCGGCGCCCACCTGAGCGACTGGAACAGCGTGATGGCCACCGGGATCATCGCCTCCCTGCCCGCCGCCGCCCTGCTCGTGCTCGCCCAGCGGTACGTGTCGGCCGGCGTGACCGGCGGCGCGCTCAAGGACTGAGCGCCGTCGCCGTCCGCGGACCCGGATCCGTACGCCCCGCCGCTGGACCCCGCCGTACTCCGGCACAACTCGCCCGCACAGCCCGCTCGTACGACCCGCACCGCACCCGCACGGACGACTCGTACCGACGACTCGTACCGACGAACCCGATCGAGGAGAACCGCCTTGCCGCCCGCGTTCACCCGCACCCCCGACCGACTGCTGTGGCGACACGGCCACCATGTGCTCCAGGTCGAACCCTGGGGCCCCGACGCGGTCCGGGTCCGGGCCGGCCTGCACCGCATCCTGGACGGCCTGCCCGGCGCGCTCGACGACGCGCCGCAGCCGTCGCGGGAGTGCGTCACGGAGATCCACGCCGGGCACGCCGTCCTGGTCAACGGCCTGCTGCGGGTCACCGTGGCCGCCGCCGACGGCCTGCTGACCGCCGTGCGCACCGACACCGGGGAGGAGTTGCTGCGCGAGGAGCCGGCGCACTTCTGGTGGCCCGGCGCCCGGCACTTCGAGGCCGCGGGCGCCGGCACGTACCGCATCGAGCAGCGCTTCGCCGCCCATGACGGGGAGCGCGTCCACGGCCTCGGTCAGCACGGTCACGGCCGGTTCGACCAGAAGGGCACCGTGCTGGAACTGCGGCAGCGCAACGGCGAGGTGACCGTCCCCTTCGCCCTGTCCAGCCGTGGCTACGGCTTCCTGTGGAACAACCCGGCGGTCGGCAGGGTCGAGTTCGCCGCCAACGGCACCCGCTGGGTCGCCGACCGGGCCCGGCAGATCGACTGGTGGCTGGCCGCGGGCCGTACCCCCGCCGACGTCCTCGCCCGGTACGCCGGCGCCACCGGTCACGCCCCCGCCTTCCCGCGCTGGGCGTCCGGGCTGTGGCAGAGCAAGCTGCGCTACCGCGACCAGGCCGAAGTGCTGGCCGTGGCCCGCGAGTACGCCCGGCGCGGGCTGCCGCTGTCCGCGATCGTCATCGACTACCTGCACTGGCGGCACCTGGGCGACTGGGACTTCGACCGGCGCGACTGGCCCGACCCGCGGGCGATGACCGAGGAACTGCGGCATCTCGGTGTGGAGCCGGTGGTCTCGGTGTGGCCGTCGGTGAGCCCGCTGTCGGCGGCCTGGGCCGAACTGCGCGACGCCGGGCACCTGGTGGCCGCCGACGCCGGCCCCGCCCTGCACGCCGACTGGCCCGACACCGGCGACAACGCCGCCGGCATCGGCGTCGCCTTCTACGACGCCACCAGTCCGGCCGCCCGCGCCGCGCTGTGGGACCGGCTCCAGGAGCACTACTACAAGCTCGGCATCCGCACCTACTGGCTGGACGCCTGCGAGCCGGAGATGCGCCCCGGCCACCCGCACAACCTGTCCTTCGCCGCCGGACCCGGCGCGGAGGTCGCCAACCTCTACCCGCGCGAGCACGCCCGCGGCATCCACGAGCACCTCACCGAGCAGGGCGAGACCGAGGTGCTGTCGCTGATCCGCTCGGCCTGGGCCGGCTCGCAGAAGTACGGCGCCGCCCTGTGGTCCGGCGACATCCCGGCCACCTTCGAGGCGCTGGCCGGCTCGGTACGGGCCGGCCTCAACGTGGCCCTCAGCGGCATCCCCTGGTGGACCACCGACATCGGCGGCTTCCACGGCGGCGACCCGGACGACGAGGACTACCGCGAACTGATGGTCCGCTGGTTCCAGTTCGCCGCCTTCTGCCCGCTGCTGCGGCTGCACGGCCACCGCGAACCGCGGATCTTCGACGGCCCGGTCGGCACCGGCGGCGGCCCCAACGAGATCTGGTCCTACGGCGAGTGCGCCGAGCGGGCCATGACCGCGGCGCTGCGGCTGCGCGAGCGGCTGCGCCCCTACCTGCACCGCACGCTGGACGACGGCCGCCGCACCGGCCTGCCGCTGCTGCGGCCGCTGCTCCTGGAGTTCCCCGCGGACCGGGCCGCCTGGGACGTGGACGACCAGTTCCTGTGCGGCCCGGACCTGCTGGTGGCGCCGGTGGTACGGGCCGGCGCGCGCGAACGCCGGGTCTACCTGCCGGCCGGCGCGCGGTGGACGGAGTACGCCACCGGCGCCGTCCACCCCGGGGGCACCTGGGTCACCGCCGCCGCCCCGCTGGAGACGGTGCCGCTCTTCCTGCGCGACCGGGCCGATCCCTTCGTCCCGGCAGGCACCCCCGCCTCGTCGGTACCACTGCCGGCGATCCCGTGAACCGAACCGCCGGCCACCTCGGCGGCCCTTTTCCCGGCGGTTCCGTCAGCCATTCCGTGAGCCATTCCCGTCAGCGATTCCAGTGATTCCAGTGATTCGAGCGATTCCGTGAGTGATTCCGTCAGGGAGGAACGATGAATCCAGCCCGACCCCGGTGGCGCAAGGGCGCGTTCGCCGGGCTGGCCGCGGCCGCGGCCGTCCTGGCCGTCGCCGCTGCCGCCCTCGCGCCGACTCCGGCCGCGGCGGCCGACACGTCGGTCACCGTCGACCTGAACGCCCAGGGCGCCGCGCCCAACCACGCCGGCGCCGGCTTCCTCTACGGGCTCAGCCAGGACGGCTCCGCCCCCGCCGACAGCCTGCTGCAGCCCCTGGCCCCCACCCTCTTCCGCGGCGGCGGCGCCCGGATCGCCGGCGGCGGCTGGCTGGGCGACGGCTACCGCGCCGGGTCCGGCTACCGGGTGCGGATCGACTCGGCGCTCTCCCAGGCCCGCCGGGTCACCGCCGCCCCCTACCGGGCCACCTACCACCTGCTGGTCTCCGACGTGTGGGGCGCCGACACCACCCAGCCCGCCAACACCGTCTACCCGTGCGACAACGGCGACTGCTCCAACTGGAAGAGCTTCGTCGACCAGCTCGTCTCCGACGTGCGGGCGTCCGGGGTGAGCGTCACGTACGACATCTGGAACGAGCCGGACGGCACCGGCTTCTGGCAGCGCGGCGTCAACAGCGAGCAGTACTACCAGATGTGGGACACCGCGGTCCGGGAGATCCATCGGCTCGACCCGAGCGCGAAGATCACCGGCCCCTCGTACAGTGGCTACAACCACGGCTGGCTGGACGGCTTCCTCGGAAGGACCACGACCGACGGCACTCTGCCGGACGTGCTCAACTGGCACTTCGGCACCGACCCGGCCGCCGACGCCGCCGACGCCCGCGCGCTGCTGTCCGCCCACCAGATCGCCCAACTGCCGCTGACGATCAACGAGTACCTGTTCTCCCAGCAGCAGAACTCCGCCTACACCGCGTGGTTCCTGGACCGGCTGTCCGCCTCCGGGGTCAGCGCCGCCGCGCACGCCATCTGGTCCGACTGCTGCGGCGCAGGGACGCTGGATTCACTGCTGGTCGGCGGCCAGCCCACCGGCCAGTGGTACGTGTACCAGGCCTACGCCCAGCTCAGCGGCAAGCTGCTGGGCACCGGCGGCAACGGCGCGACCGCGGTGGCCGCGGCCCTGGACAGCGGCACCCGCCAGGTGCGGGCCCTGCTCGGCAACAACTCCGGCCAGGGCGGTACCGCCACGGTGACCTTCCAGAACGTCACCGCCGCCTCCTGGCTGGTCAACAACGGCAAGGTGCACGTGAAGGTGCAGCGCATCCCCGACGCGAACCCGCTGCCCGGCGGCCCGAGCACCGTCCTGGACAGCGACGTGGCGGTCAACGGCAACTCCCTTGTGGTCCCGGTCAGCCAGGCAAGCGGCTCGGACGCGTACACGGTCACCCTCACCCCGGGCAACGGCTCCACCGGCCCGGTCGACTCGACGGTGATCGTGGACGGCACCGACACCGCCGTCTCCGACCTCGACCACTTCGAGTACGGCGCCAACTGGGGCGTGACCACCGGCGTGCCCGACATGTACCAGCAGACCGCGAACTGGTCGTACGTCGGCGGCGCCACCGCGGTGCTGCGCTTCACCGGCACCCAGGTCGCGCTGCACGCGGTGCGGGACGTCGACCAGGGCATCATGTCGCTGTCGGTGGACGGCGGCACACCGGTGAACGTGGACGACTACGCCCCGTCCCGCAACGCCTCCGGTGTGGTGTGGACCAGTCCGCTGCTGGCCGCCGGCAGTCACACGCTGACCATCGTCAACACCGGAGCGCGCAACGGCGCGAGCAGCGGCAACAACATCGCCGTCGACCGCGCCGACATCTCCACCTCGTAGGACCCCCAGGATCCGCGCAGCCGAAAAGGCGGCCGTGACCCGGGGAAGGGTTTCCGGGTCACGGCCGCCCGACGGGGAGCGGAGGGGTCACTCCTGGGCCAGCAGCCCCGCCCGCAGCCTGTTGATCGTCCGGCTCAGCAGCCGGGAGACGTGCATCTGCGAGTAGCCCATCACCTCGCCGATCTGCGCCTGGGTCATCTCCTCGCCGAACCGCATCTGCAGCAGCTTGCGGTCCCGCTCCGGCAGTTTCTCGATCAGCGGCGCCAGGCTGTGGAAGTCCTCCACCAGTTCCAGGGCCGGATCACACGCGCCGAACGTCTCGGCGAGGGTGCGTCCCTCGCTGTCCGGGCCGCTGTCGGCGTCGTTGTAAGGGGTGTCGAGCGAACCGGCCGTGTAGCCGTTGGCGGCCACCAGCCCCTCGACGACCTCCTCCTCGCCCAGGTGCAGGTGCTCGGCGAGTTCCTGCACGGTGGGGTCGCGATCCAGCCGCAGCGACAGCTCCTCCTTGGCCTTGCTCAGCTCCACACGCAGCTCCTGGAGCCGGCGCGGTACGTGCACCGCCCAGGAGGTGTCGCGGAAGAAGCGCTTCATCTCTCCCACGATGTACGGGATGGCGAAGGTGGTGAACTCCGTCTCCCGCGACAGGTCGAACCGGTCGATCGCCTTGATCAGCCCGATCGTGCCGACCTGCACGATTTCCTCGTGGTCGGTGGCGGGCCGGTTGCGGTACCGCCCGGCCGCGAAGTGCACCAGGGCCAGGTTCATCTCGATGAGGGTGTTGCGGGCGTAACTGTACGCGTGCGTCCCCTCCTCCAGTTCCTGGAGGCGGTCGAAGAAGAGCCTGGACAACTCCCGGGCGTCACGCGGTGCCACGCTCGTCGCGTCGTCGATCCACGGCAGTCCGCCGGTGGTCTGTTCGTCCCCGGCTGTCCACTGCCCGCTCGTCGCCGTCTCGTTCGTGCTTCCCGACTGCTCAACCGTTGTGGTCACGTCATCGCCTCGCACATCTTCGACTGTTCGCAGCCCGCCTGCCCGGCCTCGAACCAGGTATGCCACATTCGGCAGCGGAATTTTCCTGCCCCACAGGTCCCTTCCGGCTCACCGTCCCCAAATGTCCGATTTTGCACCGGAATCGGAGGGGTCAACCGGCGGGTGGGCCGGGGGCGCCGTGCCGTAGTCCGTCCATCAGCAAGTCCAGTAGCCGGCCCGCCTGTTCGCGCCGGTCGGGCTGGCCGGCGGCGAGCGAGACGCCGCTGAGCGCGGTGAGCACGTCCGCCGGATCGGCGTCGGCCCGCAGTGATCCTTCCTTCGCCCCGGCGGCCAGCAGGGCCGAGATCGCACCGGTGAGCGAGTCGCGGCTGTGCGCGAAGGGGTTGCCGCCGGAGGCGACCACGGCCCGCAGGGCGTCCGCCATGCCCCGCTTGGTGGTCATGTAGTCCACGAACCGGTCCATCCAGACCCGCATGGCCCGGTCGGCCGGCGCGGACTCCAGCAGCAGGGGTGCCGCGTCGCACAGCCGGGTCAGCTCGTTGCGGTAGACCGCCTCGACCAGCGCCTCGCGGGTGGGGAAGTGGCGGTAGAGGGTGCCGATGCCCACGCCCGCGTCCTTGGCGATCGACTCCAGCGTCGCCTCACCGCCCTGCGACAGCGCGCGCACGGCGGCGGCCAGCAGCCGGTCGCGATTGCGCTGCGCGTCCGCCCGCAGGGGTCTGGGGGAGGGGGTGCTGCCCGGCACGGTCTGTCTCCTTCGTCGGCCCGGTCGGCGGTGGCCGCGCCCACCAGGGTACGGGGGCGCCGGCCCGGACCCGATGCCATGTCCCTGGGCCGGTTGCAAGTGGAGCCACCTCCGCTTATTCTGGGCACCGTAGCGGAGCTTCCTCCGGTTGACCGTGGTGCCGGCGACCAGGTGCGCGGCACTGTCCGCGGTCGCCGGAACACCGTACGCGGTCACCGGGTGCCGCCACCGCTGCGACCAGCCCCGGACCATCCCGGGGACCTGCGAAACGGGACGAACATGACTTCCAGTACGCGTATCACCACGCCTTTCGACCGTGACTCCACGGCGGCCGAGGTCGTGGCCGGCATCGACCTGACCGGACGGCGCGCCGTCGTCACCGGCGGCGCCTCCGGGATCGGCATCGAGACCGCCCGCGCCCTGGCCGGCGCGGGCGCCGAGGTGACCCTGGCGGTGCGCAACGAGCGGGCCGGCCACGAGGTCGCCGCCGACATCACCGCCACCACCGGCAACGAGCGCATCGCGGTCGCCCCTCTGGACCTGTCCGACCAGGGCTCGGTGGCCGCCTTCGTCCAGGCCTGGCGGGGACCGCTGCACATCCTGGTGAACAACGCCGGGGTGATGGCCTCGCCGGAGGCCCGCACTCCGCAGGGGTGGGAGCTGCAGTTCGCCACCAACCACCTCGGCCACTTCGCGCTGGCCACCGGCCTGCACCCGGCGCTGGCCGCGGCCGGGAACGCCCGGGTGGTGTCGGTGAGCTCCTCCGCACACCTGCGCTCGGGCGTGGTCTTCGAGGACATCCACTTCCGCGAGCGGCAGTACGAGCCCTGGCTCGCCTACGGCCAGTCCAAGACCGCCAACGTGCTCTTCGCGGTCGAGGCCACCAAGCGCTGGGCGGCCGACGGCATCACCGTCAACGCCCTGATGCCCGGCGCCATCCGCACCAACCTCCAGCGGCACGTCACCGAGGAGGAGCTGAACCGGCTGCGGGCCCAGTCCGGCGGCACCGCCACCTTCTGGAAGAGCCCGGAGCAGGGCGCCGCGACCTCGGTGCTCGCGGCGGTCTCCCCGCTGCTGGCGGGCGTCGGCGGCCGCTACCTGGAGGACTGCCAGGAGGCCGAGGAGAACCGGCCGCCGACCCGCTTCGGCGTGGCCGCCCACGCCCTCGACCCCGAGGCGGCGGCCCGGCTGTGGCAGGTGTCGCTGGACACGCTGGCCGGCTGACCCGTGGTGTGCGGGCCGGCCGCCCGGGTCGGTGGTGCAGCCGCCCTTGCGGCAGTTGATGTCGGGACAGGACATGGTGGGTCACCTCTTCTCTGTGACGTTCTCTGTGAAGTTCTCTGCAAAGCCCTGTGCGAGGTCAAAGCCCTGTGCGAAGTCGCTTTTCGCCAAGTCGTCGGGGACACAGTCCAGAAGGAGTTTGTCGACACGCTCCCCGTGCCACAGGGCGGCGTTGCGCAGTCGCCCCGCGGTGCGGAAACCGGCCTTGAGGTAGGCGTGCACCGCCGCGCTGTGCGGAGCCAGCACCTCCAGCCACACGGTGCTGAGCGACGCGATGCGGAACGCCCAGTCGAGGGTGAGTGCGGTCGCCTCGGTCGCGTAGCCCCGGCCGCGTTGCTCCGGTGCGATCACGAGGGTGAACTCGGCGCTGTTGACGGACTGGTCGACATTCAGTGAGGTCGTCCCCACCGGAGTGCCGCCGTCAGCGGTGATCACCTCGAACAACTGGTAGTGGGTGGTGGTGTGACCGTTCCGGAAGCGTGTCTGGAACACTTCCCAGGGCACCGGCCAGCGGGCACCGAAACCGACCACCGTCGCCGGGTCGGTCTCCCACCGGTGGTAGTCCTGCATCATCTCTTCCCTTGCCAGTGCCAGCGCCAGCCGGTTTCCGGTGTGCAGCGCGGCGGGTGCGGTGAGGTGCGGATCGGTCATCACGCTCTGTCTCCACTGTGTTTGCCCGGGCCGGGGGGTCGGTGACCGTCAATAAAGCGTCAATCCAGTTGTCGCGCGGGCAGGGCAGATCCGCGGTATTGCCCCGGGACCGGCAGATATGTGCTTGACCGGGTTCCGGTTGTGCCCGCGGGGCCGGACCTACGGCGATCGAATGGTCGCCGTACGTGACCGGCGGCTGCCCCAGCCGTCGCTCGGGTGAGCTGATGCCCCATCGGGCGGGGCCGGCCGCGGCTCCGATGGCGCGGAAGCCCCGTACATGACAACGCATAGAACGTGGCCGAATTCCGAGCAACCCCACCGGCCCCCGCCCCGACGGCACGGACCGGCCACTCGCACGATAGATCCGGCCCGCCGCGGGGAAGGCAAGGAGCACACGGCACGTCGACGGCGGGAGGATCGGGTGAAGGTGGCACTGCTGACCCGGGAGTACCCGCCGGACGTCTACGGCGGGGCCGGCGTCCACGTCGAGTTCCTGGCCCGCGAACTGCGCGCCCTGGCCGACGTGGAGGTGCACCGCTTCGGGGCGGACAGCCGGCCCGGGGTCGTCGGGCACAGCGCGCCCGGCTTCCTGGACGGCGCCAACGACGCGCTGCGCACCTTCGGCACCGACCTGTCCATGGCCGCCGCCCTCCAGGGCCGCGACCTGGTGCACTCCCACACCTGGTACGCCAACCTGGCCGGCCACCTGGGCAAACTGCTGTACGGCGTGCCGCACGTGGTCACCGCCCACTCGCTGGAGCCGCTGCGCCCCTGGAAGGCCGAACAGCTCGGCGGCGGCTACGCCCTGTCGAGCTGGGCCGAACGCACCGCCGTCGAGGCGGCCGACGCGGTGATCGCGGTCTCCGACGGCATGCGCGCCGACATCCTGGCCTGCTACCCGGCGCTGGACCCGGCCCGGGTGCACGTCATACGCAACGGCATCGACACCGCCACCTACCGCCCCGACCCCCGCACCGACGTGCTGGAGCGGATCGGCGTCGACCCGGCCCGCCCGTACGTGCTCTTCGTCGGCCGCATCACCCGGCAGAAGGGCGTCCCCCACCTGCTGCGCGCCGCCCGCGGCATCGACCCGTCGGTCCAGCTCGTGCTGTGCGCCGGCGCCCCCGACACCCCCGCGCTGGACCGCGAGTTCCGCGCCCTGTTCGACGAGCTCCAGGCCGTGCGCGACGGGGTGCACTGGATCCCGGCGATGCTGCCCCGCTCCGCCGTCGTCCAGCTCCTCACCCACGCCTCGGTGTTCGTCTGCCCCTCGGTGTACGAGCCGCTGGGCATCGTCAACCTGGAGGCCATGGCGTGCGGCACCGCGGTGGTGGCCTCCGCGGTCGGCGGCATCCCCGAGGTCGTCCAGGACGGCGTCACCGGCCTGCTCGTGCCCTACGACGAGGAGCGCCCCGCGGAGTTCGAGGCCGGCCTCGCCGCGGCCATTGACCGGCTCACCGGCGACAAGGCGACCGCCGACGCCATGGGCGCGGCCGGCCGCGAGCGCGCCGCGGGCGACTTCGGCTGGAACACGGTCGCGGCCCGGACCGCCGAGCTGTACGCGGCGCTCCTCGGCGCCGGCTGACCCGGCCCGGCGCCCCGGGCCCACCCGGCCCGGGACGGCGGCCGGACCCACAGCGGCCGGACGCACGGCAGCGGAACACAAGGGGACTGGACGGATGCGGACTTCGATCGAGATCAAGGGGGGTACCCGATGCGCGGTGGACCTTCGGTGCTGGGAATCGTGCTGGCCGGCGGCGCGGGCAAGCGGCTGATGCCGCTCACCGCCGACCGCGCCAAACCGGCGGTGACCTTCGGCGGCACCTACCGGCTGGTGGACTTCGTGCTGTCCAACCTGGTCAACGGCGACATGATGCGGATCTGCGTACTCACCCAGTACAAATCGCACTCGCTGGACCGGCACATCACCACCACCTGGCGGATGTCCAGCCTGCTGGGCAACTACGTCACCCCGGTCCCGGCCCAGCAGCGGCTCGGCCCGCGCTGGTACCTGGGCAGCGCGGACGCGATCCTGCAGTCGCTGAACCTGATACACGACGAACAGCCGGACTACGTGGCGGTCTTCGGCGCCGACCACGTCTACCGGATGGACCCCCGCCAGATGCTCGCCCAGCACATCGAGCACGGCGCGGGCGTCACCGTGGCCGGCATCAAGGTGCCCCGCGCCGACGCGCACGGCTTCGGGGTGATCACGCCCGGCGCCGACGGCATCGAGGTGGACGGCTTCCTGGAGAAGCCCGCCGACCCGCCGTCGCTGCCCGGCGACCCCGGCCACGTCTTCGCCTCCATGGGCAACTACCTGTTCACCACCAAGACCCTGCTGGAGGCGCTGCAGGAGGACGCCGAGGACCCGCAGTCGATGCACGACATGGGCGGCAGCATCCTGCCCCGGCTGACCGCCAAGGGCGTCGCCCAGGTCTACGACTTCGGCACCAACCACGTGCCCGGCGAGACCGCCCGCGACCACGGCTACTGGCGGGACGTGGGCACCCTGGACGCCTACTACGACGCCCACATGGACCTGGTCGGCGACCAGCCCGCCTTCAGCCTGTACAACCGCAGCTGGCCCATCTACACGCACGTCGCCGGCCAGTTGCCGCCCGCCAAGATCGCGGCCGGCGGCATCGTGGGGGAGTCGGTGATCAGCCCCGGCTGCGTGATCCGCGGCCAGGTGACCCGCTCGGTGCTCTCGCCCGGCGTGGTGGTCGACCCCGGCGCGGTCGTCCAGGGCTCGGTGCTGCACGACAACGTACGGATCGGGCGCGGCGCGATCGTACGCGGCGCGGTGCTGGACAAGAACGTGGACGTCCCGCCCGGCGCCACCATAGGCGTCAACCCCGACCGGGACCGTGAGCTGTACACGGTGTCCGCGGCCGGGGTGATCGCCCTCGGCAAGGGCCAGGAGGTGGTGCGCTGAGGGGCGCGCCCCCGGCCCGGCCTCAGCTGCCCAGCGCCTCCAGTTCGTAGATCCGCGCCGCCGGGTCGGTGGTCTGCGTCGGCGTGATCACGCTCAGGCGCACGTACCGGGCGGTGGCGCTCACCTGCTGGGTGGTGGTGTCGGCGGTGTTGCCGCGGACCTGGGCGACCGTCGTCCAGGCCGAGCCGTCGGCCGACACCGCCATGTCGAAGTCCCGCGTGTCCCACGCCGGGTCCTCGCCGCCGGCGCCCGCGTGCCGCACCACCAGCGAGCTCAGCGCGTGCGCCGCGCCCAGGTCCACGGTCAGCGTCTTGGTGCCCGACGCGGTCGAGCACCACTTGTCACTGTTGCCGCCGCTCCAGCTCCCGTTGACCGCCTTGTCCGGCGTCTCCGTGGAGTTGCAGGACGCCGAGCCGGTCGTCGCCGCGCCCAGCGCCAGGTCGGCCGGCCCGCTCCCGTACACCTCCAGCTCGTAGATCCGGGTCGCCGGGTCGGTGGTCTGGGAGGGCGTGGTCGTCACCAGCCGGACATAGCGGGCCGCGCGCGGCGCGACCGCATGGTACGTACGGCTGGACCGCGAACCGCTCACCGTGACCGCCGTGGACCAGGTGGTGTCGTCGGTGCTGGTCTGGATCTGGAAGGCGGCGGTGTTCCAGTCGGTGGTCTCGCCGCCGAGCGCGGCGTGGTCCACCCCGAACGACGAGACGGTCCGCACCGACCCGAGGTCCACCGCAAGGCTCGCTCCGGAGGTCTTCGAGCACCACTTGCTGTTGTTCTTCAGGCTGCCGTCCACCGCCTTGTCACCGGACTCGGCGCTCGCGCACGGCGCCGACGCGGTCACCGGACGGCCCTGCGCCAGGTCCGGCCCCGGATCGGGCACGGCCGGCACCGGGGTGGCCCCGTCGGTGAAGGACGGCGGCACGTCCGAGGCGCCGGTGCCCCAGGTCGCCGACGCGGCCGTCCCCATGGTGAAGGCCACGGTGCCGCCGCCCGCCAGGTCCGGGTAGCGCAGGTAATTGTGGCTGGTGGCGACCCCGTTCACGGCCAGGCCCTGCACGTACGGGCCGCTGCCGGAGGCGGTCAGGGTGACAGCGCCGCCCGGGCGCTGGAGCACCACCTGCGGGAAGGACGGGCCGTGCACCGCCAGCGTGTCGGCGCCCGGCGTCGCCGGGTACAGGCCCAGCGCCGCCCACACGTACCACGCCGAGGTGGCCCCCAGGTCGTCGTTGCCGGGCAGCCCGCCGGGTCCGGTGGTGTACGACTGGGTCATCACCGCGCGCACCGCGTCCGAGGCGCCGGCCGGGTCGCCCGCGAAGTCGTACGCCCACGGCACCGCGTGCTCCGGCTCGTTGCCGATGTAGAAGTACGGGCGGCTCTGGCCCGCGTTGACCTCGGTGAAGTGGTGGTCCAGGCGCTGCACCGCGGTGCGCCGGCCGCCCATCGAGTTGATCAGGTCGGCGTAGTCGTAGGGGACCATCCAGGTGTACTGGGCGGCGTTGCCCTCGGTGAAGTTGGTGGGGCTCGCCGGGTCCAGCGGCCACACGTAGGAGCCGTCGGTGTTGCGCGGCTGCACGTAACCGGCCTCCGGGCCGAAGGTGTTGCGCCACCACTGCGCCCGGGTCATGTGGGTGCCGTAGCTGGTCGTGTCGCCCAGCGCCTTGGCGAACTGGGCCACCGCGAAGTCCGAGGCGGAGTACTCCAGCGAGTCCGAGGGCGCCCCGTTCAGGTAGTGCAGGCCGGTGTACGTCGACTGCCGGCCGCGGGTCGCCGAGCCCTGCATGGTGCCGCCGTTGGACGCCTTCTCCATCAGCGACAGCGCGGCCGCCGTGTCGAAGTTCCGCACCCCGAAGGCGTACATGCTGGCCACGATGATCGGACCGGGGTCACCGGTCATCACGAAGTCCTCGTTGGTCTGCTGCGACCACTTGGGCAGCAGCCCGCCCTGCTGGCCGTCCAGCACCATCGAGTTGGCGATGTCGCTCGCCTCGGCCGGGGCGATCAGCGCGATCAGCGCCGCCCAGGAGCGGTAGATGTCCCAGCCGGAGTAGTTCTGGTACACCGGGCGCGCGGAGTTGTGCACCGCGCCGTCGAAGCCGCGGTAGTCGCCGCCCACGTCGCTGGAGATGTTGGGGCTCTGGAAGACGTGGTAGAGCGCGGTGTAGAACTTCTTGAGGTCCGCCGTGGCGCCGCCGGTGATCTGTACCCGGTTCAGCACCCCGTTCCAGGCCGCGGTCGCCGCCGAGCGCACCGCGCCGAAGTCCCAGCCGCTGTTCTCCGCCGCCACGTTCGCCTGCGCGTTGGCGACGCTCACGTAGCTCAGGCCGATCACCGCCTGCACGGTCGGCGCGGTGGTGGTGTCGAAGGTGACGTACGCCCCGGTGTCGGTGCCGCTCGCGCTCGCCGAACCGGCGGTCACCGTGGAGCCGGACCAGGTGCCGTAACCGGTGGGCGCGCGGTCGAAGCGGATGTCGAAGTAGATCTGGTAGGTCTTGGACGAGCCGCAGAAGCCGCCGGCCGTCACGCTGCCGGTCACCTCGGACCCGGAGACCCGCACCGAGCCGCTGCGCGAACCGGTCGCGCTGCGGCTGTCGTTGATCAGCAGCCGGGCCTGCGTGGTGGCCGGGTAGGTCAGCCGCGCCATCCCGGTGCGGGTGGTGGCGGTCAGCTCCACGTCGGTGCCGTACTTGTCCAGCCGGTTCTTGTAGTAGCCGGGCGACGCGCTCTCGTTGGCCTTGGTGTACGCCGACGCGTACCCGGTCCAGTTGCTGCCCGGGGAACTGCCGAGCGCGCCGGTCACCGGCATCAGCGGCAGGTCCTCGTTGTTGGGGCAGCCGGCGCCGTCGAAGTGCGTGAGGCTGAAGTCCTCGATCGAGGTGTCGGAGTACCGGTAGCCCGACGGCGACGCGGTTGGCGTGTCCGGGCTGAACTGCACCCCGCCGAAGGGCACCACGGCCCCCGGATACGTGGAGCCGCCCGCGCCGCCGGGCACGGGGTTGGGCGCGGTGCTGTCGTCGGTGCCGACGAACGGGTCGGCGTACTGCGTCAGATCGGCCGTCGCGGCGCGGGCGGGCACCGAGGCCAGCGCGTTGACGCCGAGGACGGCCAGTAACAGGGCGCACAGCGCGCCGAGGGCCCTGGAAAGGGACCTGGAGCGGAAAACCGCAGGGAGCACGGAGGACCACCTTCTCGCTTCAGGCACGCACCGCCTCGCAGGGGGCGGGCTGCCGCGGGACACGGGGCTGCTCGAGGTGCGTGTGAACGTTACCAAGCGGATGAGCATTGTTGATGTGTACCTGACGCAATGTCAAGGGTCTGGACCAGCCCCGCGGAGCAGCGTAGGGGCGCCGGGCTTCACGGCGGCTCCGTGCCCTGCTGACACGCCGTCACATCCCTGACCGTGCCGCCGAGTGGGTGGGAACGTTACCAAACCCTCACGCGGCCGTCCCCGCCCGACCGGGCCGGCCTGCCATCATCGAAACCGGCGGCGACATCGTTTCGGCAGGCAGGACAGGCAGCGCAGGCGTACAGGCAAACCGGGAACACAGGCAACCGCGAGCACGGACAGCGGCGGAGGCGAGGAGGCCCGTGAGACGCCCGACGATGAAGGACGTGGCCCGACTGGCGGGCGTCAGCCCCATGACCGTCTCCCGGGTCGTCTCCGGGGAGCCGGGCGTGGCGCCGGCCACCGCCGCCAAGGTCGGCCAGGCGGTGCGCGCCCTCGGCTACCAGCGCAACGACAACGCCCGCCATCTGCGCCGCAAGAGCCCCGGCACCGCCACCATCGGCCTGCTCGTGGACGACCTGGCCAACCCCTTCTACGCCCGGATGGCCCGCTCGGTGGAGGACGAGGCGCACCGCCGCGGCTGCCTGGTCCTGATCGGCAGCACCCACGACGAACCGCGCCGCGAGCGCGAGGTCGTCGCCGCCTTCACCGCCCGCCAGGTGGACGGCCTGATCCTGGTGCCCACCGCCGCCGGCCACGGCTTCCTGCGCGGACCCGCGCACGCCGGCACCCCGGTGGTGTGCGTGGACCGGCCCGCCCCGGGCCTGGCCGTGGACACCGTCACCGTCGACAACCGGGCCGGCGCCCGGCGCGCCGTCACCCACCTGCTCGCCCACGGCCACACCCGCGTCGCCTACCTCGGCGACCGCGTCGGGATCTGGACCCAGGGCCAGCGCTGCGCCGGCTACCTCGACGCGCTCACCGCCCGCGGCATACCCGAGGACCCGGCCCTGATCCGGCACGGCCTGCGCACCGGCGACCAGGCCCGCGCAGCGCTCGCCGGCCTGCGCGCCCTGCCCGACCCGCCCACGGCGCTGTTCACCAGCAACGACCTGATCACCCTCGGGGTGCTCGACGACCTCGACCACCCCGCCCCGCTGGCCGTCGTCGGCTTCGACGACCTGCCGCTCGCCGAACGCCTCACCCCACCGCTCACCGTGATCAGCCAGGACCCGCTGGCGCTCGGCGGCGCCGCGGCCGGCCTGCTCTTCTCCCGCATCGCCGGCGACACCTCGGCGCCGCGCTCGGTTGTACTCGAGACGCGGCTGGTCGAACGCGGCTCGGGGGAGCTCAGGCGGGCGTGACGGCGGTGGGGGGAGTGGGGGATGGGCTGCCCGGTCCGGTCGGGGGCGTGGCCGGGGCCGGTCCGTCCGAGGGGCCGGTCACGCCGGCACCGGCGCGCGCCACCGCGCCGCGGGCCTCGCGCTCCTCGACGGCGGCGGTCAGCGCCGGGAACAGGGCCCGGGCGATCCGCAGGTAGCCCGCGTCATTCGGGTGCAGCCGGTCCACCCGCTCGGCCGCGGTCAGCGCGGGCGGGTCCACGTAACGGAACATCCGCCCGCGCTCGCGCTCGACGGCCGCCAAGTGCCGGGCCAGCACGTTGAAGCCGGCGATCTGCGGCTGGAGTCCGGGGGTGGTGGGGATCAGGCCCAGGTAGACGACCGAGACGCCGGGCCGGTCGGCGTAGATGCGGTCCACCAGGGCGGCCAGCCGCTCGGGCGCGTGGTCCGGGTCGACACGCCGGTTCAGGTCGTTGATGCCGATGTGCAGCAGGACGACGTCGGGCCGGCCGGCGGCCGTCCACCGGTCGATGTTCGCCATCACCTGACCGATGGTGTAGCGGCGGTGGCCCTCGTTGTCCGGTTCGGGCAGGTCGCCGTTGTGCTCGGAGCCGACGAACCGGATCGCGTACCGCTTCTGCCCCGCCACCATGCGCCACAGCGGCGCCCGGTACGACGACTCGGTGGCGCTGCCCTGCCCCCAGGTGATCGAGTCGCCCAGCGGCATCACCCGTACCAGCGGCGGCGGACCGCTCTTCTTCGGGGCCGCACTGGCCGTGCCCCGCGAGGGCAGCAGCGCCACGACCGCCAGGACGCAGGCCGCGGCGACCACGGCGACCACCGCCCCGGTACGAGCCAGCCGGCCGCCCCTCATGTCCGTCGTCCTTTCCGGCTTTCCTGCACGTGGCCTTCGGCGGGGTGTGCCGTACGGCGTCCCGCCGGGCCGGACCTCACCACTCGCCACCGACTGTGCGACTCCTCGCGGGTGACAAGGGGTCACCATAACCGGTACGGACGGTGTGGTGGAAACGCGGTGAAAACGCGCGGGCGGCGTACGGGTGCCGCCGCCGGAGGCGGATCGCCGCTGCGGCTCAGGCGTCGGCCCGGAGTTGTCCGAGCGTCAGGTCGAGTGCCGCCTCCAGGGCGTCGAGCCGGCCGGTGACGATCATGTGGACCGCGCCGCCCTGCACGGCGGCCAGCAGGCCCGCGGCGGCCCGGTCGGCGTCCGGAGCGGGCCGCATCAGCCCCTGTTGCTGCATGTGCCGCACCCCGGCGGCGAGTTTGCCGTGCCAGGTCTCGAGCAGCTCGGTCTGCACCTGCCGCGCGCCCTCGTCCTCCGGGGAGAGCTGCTCCAGCAGCACCCGCATCGGGCACTGCCGGCCTTGCCGGCGGTAGTGGTCCAGCAGTGTGTCCCGCCAGCCGTACCAGGCCGGCCACGAGGTCAACTCGTCCAGATACGGCTGCTGGTCGGCCAGCACCTGATCCGCCTCGTGCCGGGCCACGGCGAGCACGAGCTGTTCCCGCCCGTCGGGGAAGTAGTGGAAGAGCTGGCTCTTGCTGGTGCCGGTGACGCCGCGGATCTCGTCCAGGGACACCCCGCCGCCATTGCGCCGCATCAAGTCCGAGGTGCCCTCGATGATGCGCTGCCGGGTGGCCGCGCCCTTGCTCGTCAGACCCTGCGGCACCTGCCCCCGCCTTTCCGCGACTTCACCGACGTGACCGGCGTTGCCGCCCGTCCGCTGCGACCGGACCGATTCGACCGGCCCGGACCGGAACGGTAGGGACCGGAACGGTAGGGACCGGACCCGAGCGGACCGTAGGACCCGGCCGGGCTCGGCGGTCCGGGTCCCATCGTACGGTCCCGGGCCCGCCGGTCAGGCGGCGACGACCGCCACCGCGACCCGGCCGCCGTCCACGTCCAGCACGGTGCCGTGCACGAACGCGGCCTCGTCGCTCGCCAGATACACCGCCGCGTGCGCGATCGCCTCGGGTGTGCCGGGGCCGTCCGCCGGGGTGCCCTTCATCATCACGTCGCCGGGGTGCGGGCCGGTCCCCTCGGGCAGCGCCGGGTGGACGACGCCCGGCGAGATCGCGTTGACCCGCACCCCGGACGGCCCGAACTCGGCGGCCCAGGCCCGGGTCAGCGTTTCCAGCGCGCCCTTGGTGGAGCTGTAGAGCGAGCCGACCGGAATGCCGAGCCGGCTGATCCACGAGCCGAGGTTCACGATGCTGCCCGAGCCGCGCGCGGCCATCGCGGGCGCGACGGCGGCGGTCAGGAAGAAGGGCGCCTTGACGTTGACCGCGTACACCCGGTCGAAGGTCGCGTCGTCGGTGGTGGTCGTGGTCGCGGGCGGGTAGATCCCGGCGTTGTTGACCAGGATGTCGATCCGGCCGCCCAGCACCTCGGTGGCGCGCTCGGCCAGCGCGGTGCTCGCTGCGGCGCTGCCGTCCAGGTCCGCGGCGACGAAGTCGGCCCGGCCGCCTGCTGCCTCGATCTCCGCGATCACCTCGGCGCCTCGCTCCGGGTTGCGCCCGACCACCACCACATGCGCGCCCTCCGCGGCGAACGCCACCGCGATCGCCCGGCCGATGTTGCTGGTCGCGCCGGTGACCAGTGCGGTTCTGCCCTGCAGTCGAGCGGTCATGGCGGTGCCCCTTTCCTTTTTCTTCGCTGGATTCGGCGGCCGCGGCGCCCGGATCAGAATGGACTGCGCGGTTCAGAATGAACCGTAACACGAGTGTGGACCGTGGGGTCCAAAATGGGGGCGCGTGACGCCGCCACCCGGACGCCGTACGCGCGGCGGCCGCGCGGGAGCGGCCGGTGGCGCGTACGGGACCACGGTGCGTGTGCCGTCCGGGGGGCCGGGCAGGCGAACGGCAGGCCGGACCGCCGGACCGGTCCGCGCCGTACGTACGACGAGAGGTGAGCACCATGCCCCGCGGAGCGTCGCCCAAGCGCGAGCGGCAGTACGAACACATCAAGGACAGCGCCCGGGAACGCGGCGAGTCCGAGCAGCGGGCCGAGGAAATCGCCGCCCGCACCGTCAACAAGGAACGGGCCCGCTCCGGCGAGTCCCGCGGCGCGAGCCGCACCTCCACCCGCGACATGTCCTCCGGCCGTCGCGGCGGCCTGCGCTCCGGCTCCGGCCCGGGCGGCCCGACCCGGGACCAGCTCTACAACGAGGCCCGCCAACGCGGCATCAAGGGCCGCTCGCACATGACCAAGGACGAACTCACTCGGGCCTTGGGCCGCTGAAGGGCCTCGCGGCCGGCGGGTTGGTGAGCCGATCCGGAGTTGACCTGGCTCTTCGCCCGGCTCCCGGATCCGGGAGTCCGAACCGGCCGGCCAGACCGGGGCAACCGGGTTCAGCGGCGGCCCGGGACAAGGAAAGCTGCTTGCCGGGCCCGCACCCGGCAGCCGGGCTGCGCGGCGGGTCCCGGAGGTGTGTACGGCCAGCTCCGGCCGCCGGCCCGCCCGGGCCCGGCGCGGAAGGGGCCGCACCGGCCAGGAGAGCGCCGACCTCGAAGTCGGAGAGCGCTCTCCCCGCCTCCAACCACGGGGCAGGCCGCGCCCGGACGTCAGCCGGCGAGCAGACCCAGGGCCTCGGGCGTGACGCGGGCGGCGGTCGGTTCGGTGTGGTCTCCATCGGCAAGGGGGCGGGGATCCGGGTCGTCGTCCAGGTAGCTGGCGGCGGTTTCGGTGCGGCGCAGGCGCCGTTTGACGTGGAGCGCCTCGTAGAGCGGGGTGGAGGCGGTGAGCGACCAGGTCGCCGCCCTGCCGCGGTGGACGTTCACGCCGGCTCCGGCCCGGATCACCTGCTGGCCGCCGGGGTCACCGGGCACCTCCACGTGCAGCTCAGCCTCGGCGTCGTCGCCCTCGGCCACGACCAGGGTGCAGGCGTCGAAGGAGCGGACCGCGGTGACCACGTGCCACGTGTCGCGCCAGACGCCTCGCGCGTACAGCGACAGCATCGCCTCCCGTACGTCGGCGACCCGCCGGTACTCCGTCACCGTGCCGTGCTCCGCGACGAAGACGAACGACGAGGCGCCGCTGAGGCGGGCGCGCACCCGGGCGCCCGGCGCGGACGCGTCGGCGTCGGCCTGGAAGGAGAAACCGTCCTGCAGGAGCATCCGCTCCACCCCCGGCCGCCGTACCGTCGGTCCCGGCTCCTCGTGCCGCACCAGGTCCCGCAGCCGGGTCTCGACCCGGATCGCGCCGCCCGTCCCGTCGCGGGTCACGATGTCGCCGACCTGAAGGGAACGATCCGGCAGCCAGGTCGCCAGCGCCCCTTCGGTCTCCCACACGGCCTTGGCGTACTTGCTCGGCAGTGCCACGCGTTGCTCCTCGGGGTCGTCGTTCGCGGGTCGTCGGCGGGCGGGCGGTCAGGCGGGCGGGTGGTCGTCCGGCGCCGCGCCGTGGACGACCAGGCCCCAGCGGGCGGTCGAGTCGGCGGGCACCGCCGAGCGCGCGGCGGCCAGCGCCGGCAGCAACCGCCCGTGGTCGGCGAGGTGGCCGATGAGGGCGCTCACGATGCGCGCGGTGGGCAGGCCCGGCAGCGGCCACAGGCCGCCGACGACGGTGGACGTACCGTTCAGCAGCATCGCGGCCGGCAGGTTGATCGGGAACGAGGTCGGAGGCGCCGCCGCGGACCAGCAGGCGGCGATCAGCGCGTTCGGCGGGGGCGCGGCGCCGGCCAGGGCGAGCGCGCCCAGTGGCCGGCCGGCGGCGCCGGTACGGAAGCCCAGGCCCGTGCCTCCGCCGTGGGCGAAGACCAGCAGCAGGTCCGTGGGCGTGCCGCCGGGCTCCGCGGTCAGGCGTACGTCGAGCCGTCCGCCGGCCCGTGCCTCCTGAAGGGCGTCGAAGACCAGGTCGCCGCCGGGCGCGTCGTCGTCCAGCACCGCGGTCACCCGGCGGATCGCAGCGGCGAACGGCCGCAGGCGCGCGTGCACCGCCAGCGAGGGGGACAGGGTCACGCTCGTCCGGCTCAGCGCGGCCGCGGCCTGCCACGGGACGCTCCACAGCGGGCCGTCCGGAACGATCACCAGCGAGCCGAGCCCGGGGCCGGCGAGCCGGGCCACGAGCGTGTCCGGCAGCAGGCTTTCCACCAGGCCGTCGAGTTCCGGCGCGGTGACCCCGGCGATCTCCCGCGGGTCGCCTCCCGCCAGCCGGTCCAGCAGGGACGTTTCGGCCCGGTTGAGCACGGCGCGTTTCATCGCCACGGTGCGCGGCGGGGTCACCAGCAGCGCGCGGACCGTGAACTCGCCGGTGGACAGCATGCGCTGACAGCGCAGCAGCAGCCCGGGCCGGCCGCGCAGCCCCGTGACGCAGGCCGCCAGGTCCGGCCAGAGCGGGTGGCGCTGGGCCTCCAGCGCCAGCCGGGCCTGGGCCAGTTCGGGGAGTTCGCCGGCGTCGGGCAGCGCGGCGATCTCGGAGAGCCCGGCGTCGGCCATGGCCTCCAGGAGTTCGGCCAGGACGTTGACGGCCTCGAGCGTGGGGTCCAGCGCCAGGAGATCGGCCACGAGTTCCAGCCCGGCCCGGGCGACCGGCGGCACCTCGCCGAAGTGCTGGCGGCGTCGTAGGTGGCCCAGCACCGAGATCAGACCGCGCCGGGCCGCCTCGACCTGTATGTCCGCGACGGCGAGGGCCCGCAGCGCCATGTGCAGGCCGCTCAGCAGGTCGTCGTCGGTGTGCCGGCGCAACTCCGCGATCTCGGCCGCGGCGGCGGCCGCGGCACCCTTCCGGTCGTCCGCCGCGAGCGCCCGGCCGGCGGCGGAGGGCTTCCTGCCCCCGGCCGGGCGGAGCGTGGGACGCAGCCCCTCGGCCGAACGGACGGCGATGTCGTCCGGCGGTAACCGGGAGGTGGCCTCGTACAGTTCTTCGACCGCCGCGGGATCGCCGCCGAGCACGGCCACCGTGAGCAGCGCGAGCGCTTCGTCCGACGCGGAGAGCGTTTTCCGGACGGCCAGCGCCTGCCGTCCGGCCCACAGGGCGACGTCGTGCTGTTCGCAGGAGCGTGCGGCCGCGGCCGCCGCCACCAGATCGGCCCCGGGGCGCTCCCCCGCCCCGCGAACGGCCATCAGCGCCAGCGCGGAGGCGGCCAGGGCGCGTTCACCGTCCTCGGCACCGGCCCCCAGCAACGCCCGGGCCGACGCCAGCGCGGCCGCCTCGATATCCGCGTCCAGTTCCTCGTCCGGCCGGTAGGCCGCCCACACCCCGCCCGTCCCCGCGGCGAGCAGCACGGCGTCCAGGTCGTCCCGTACGAACGTTCGCAGCAGCAGCCGGGCCGCCTCGGCGTCTCCCGGCCGTACCTCGTCCAGACACGCCCGGCGCAGCAGTTCGGCGAGCGCTGCGCGCGCCGCCTCGTCGGAACCGGCCATGCTGCATCCTGCCACGGCAGGGCCCGGCTCTGTGCGGCCCTGCCCGCGTTTGGAGGGGGAGAGCGCTCTCCCGGACCGACCCCGCCCCGCCCCGTCCGGGGCTCAGGGGATCCAGTTGAACGTGTCCGGGTCCGGGCCGGTGCGTTCGTCGCGGTTCAGGGCGGTGATCGCGGCCATGTCCTGCTCGGTGAGCTCGAAGTCGAAGAGGCGGAAGTTCTCCTCGACGCGGGCGCGGGTGACCGACTTGGGGAAGACGATGTCGCCGCGCTGGAGGTGCCAGCGCAGCGTGACCTGGGCGGTCGAGCGGTCCAGCCGGGAGGCGATGCCGGCGATCACCGGGTCGCCGAGCACGTTGCCCTTGGCGATCGGCGACCAGGCCTCGGTGGCGATGCCGTGCCGGAGGCCGAAGGCACGCACGTCGTCCTGGGTGAGGTACGGGTGGACCTCGATCTGGTTCACCGCCGGGACCACCTCGGTGTTCTCGAGCAGCTTCCGCAGGTGGGCCGGGTTGAAGTTGGAGACCCCGATCGCCCGGGTGCGGCCGGACCGGTAGATCTCCTCCATCGCCCGCCACGTCTCCACGTAGTCGCCCACGCCCGGCATCGGCCAGTGGACCAGGAACAGGTCGACGTACTCCAGGCCGAGGTCGTCCACGGTACGGGCGAAGGCGGCGAGCGCGTCGCCGTACGCGTGGTAGCCGTTGTTCAGCTTGCTGGTCACGAACACCTCGCCGCGCGGCAGGCCCGACTCCCGGACCGCCTCGCCGACCTCCTTCTCGTTGCCGTACATCTCGGCGGTGTCGATGTGCCGGTAGCCGGTCTCCAGCGCGGCGAGCGTCGCGGCCCTGGTGTTCTCGGGCTCGATCTGGAAGACCCCGAAGCCGAGCTGCGGGATCGGGACACCGTTGTTCAGCGTGAGCGTGGGCACTGTTGTCATGTGCGCGGCTTCCTTGCGTGGGTCGGCTGGACTCCTTGCCCCCCGACGCCCCCGTGCCCCCGGCCCCGCCACGCCTCGTACCCTCGTGACCTGCGGCGACGCGGTCGGGCGGGTCTCGCACCCCATGACCCACCGTAACGGGTCCGGTCGGGTCCGGCGCGCGGGAGCGGGCGGCCCCGGAGGCATGCGCCGGGCGGACGCGGTGGTCTTGAGTTCGGAGAGCGCTCTCACGGCGGAATGTAATCGTTTACTCTGGGGCCCTGACCTGCCGCCGGCGTCCGGCCCGGTGGTCGTTTCCGCGCGCTAAGGAGACCCCTTGCCCGGCCCGCGCCCCGTGTCCCGTCCCACTCTGGAGGCCGTCGCCGCCCGCGCCGGAGTCTCGCGCGCCACCGCCTCGCGCGTGGTCAACGGGGGAGCGGGGGTACGCGGCCCGCTGGCCGAACGGGTCCGCAAAGCCGTGGAGGAACTCGGCTACGTCCCCAACCAGGCCGCCCGTACCCTGGTCACCCGGCGCAACGAGGCGATCGCCGTGGTCGTCGCCGAACCCGAGGCCCGCTTCTTCGCCGACCCCTTCTTCGCTCGCCAGGTGCGCGGCATCAGCCGCGAACTGACCGCGCACGACAACCAGTTGGTGTTATTGCTCACCGGCGGCGAGTCCGACCACGAACGGGTCGGCCGCTATCTGGCCGGCGGCCACGTGGACGGCGCGCTGATCTTCTCGCTGCACGCCGACGACCCGCTGACCGGCCTGGCCGGTCAGGCCGGTGTCCCGGTCGTCGTCGGCGGCCGGCCCACCTGGCAGGACCACGACCAGGGGCGCCGCACCCTGTACGTGGACTGCGACAACCGCGGCGGCGCCCGTGACGCGGTGCGTCACCTGCTCGGACTCGGCCGCCGGCGCATCGCCCACATCGCCGGGCCGCTGGACCAGCCGGCCTCCGTGGACCGGCTGAACGGTTTCCGCGACGTGCTGCCCGAGGGCGGCGGCACCCTGATCGCCGAGGGCGACTTCACCGCGGAGGGCGGCGCCCGGGCCATGGCTGCCCTGCTGGAGCGCTCTCCCGACCTCGACGCGGTCTTCATCGCCTCCGACCTGATGGCCTCCGGCGCGCTGCACATGCTGCGTACGGCCGGCCGCCGCATCCCGCAGGACGTGGCGGTGGTCGGCTTCGACGACATGATCTCGGTCGCCGAGTGGACCGACCCGCCGCTGACCACCGTCCACCAGGACATCGAGGAAATGGGCCGCCTGATGGCCCGCCTGCTGCTGCGCACCCTGGAACCGCCCGCCCCGGCCGGCGCACCCGCCGTGCCCGCCCTCGCCTCGATCGTCACCCCGACCCGGCTCGTGGTCCGCGCCTCCGCCTGACCGCCACCCGCCGCACCGGCTGAGCGGCCCGACCTGAGTGCGTCTGTCCCGGGGGTCTCAGATCCAGGTGGGCACGCGCCCCTCGGGGTAGCGGGCGCCGAAGCCGCCCTGAGGCAGGATCCCGTCGATGGCCTTGAGGTCGGTGTCGGTGAGAGCGATGTCGGCGGCGCCGGCGTTTTCCTGGATGCGCTTCGGGCTGCGCGTGCCGGGGATGGGCACGATGTGCTCGCCCCGGGTCAGGAGCCAGGCCAGGGCGAGCTGGGAGACGGTGGCACCCTTGGCCGCCGCGAGCTCGGCGAGCCGGTCGACGGCTTCGACGTTCTTCTCGAAGTTGCCCGGCTGCCAGCGCGGGTCGACGTTGCGCATGTCGGTGGCTTCGTACTGGCCGGCGGGCTTGGCGGTGCCGGTGATGAACCCGCGGCCGAGAGGGGAGTAGGCGACGAAGCCGATGCCGAGTTCGTCCAGGGTGGGGAAGAGCTCCTCGACGTCCCGTTCGAACAGGGAGTACTCGGTCTGCAGGACGGAGACCGGCTGCACGGCGTGCGCCTTGCGGATCGTCTCGGGTCCGGCTTCGCTGAGGCCGAAGTACTTCACCTTGCCCGCGTCGATCAGCTCCTTGACGGTGCCCGCGACCTCCTCGATGGGCACCTCGGGGTCGACGCGGTGCTGGTAGAAGACATCGATGTGATCCACGCCGAGGTAGCGCAGGCTGTTGTCGGCGACCTTGCGGATGGTGTCGGGCCGGCTGTCGAGAGCGCTGCCGATCCGCTCCGGAGGCACGGACATGTCGACACCGAACTTGGTGGCCAGGACCACGTCGTCGCGGAAGTCCCTGACCGCCATGCCGACCAGGATCTCGTTGGATCCGGTGCCCAAGCCGTACATCTCGGCGGTGTCGAAGAAGGTGACGCCCAGGTCGTGCGCGCGGCGAATGGCGGCGACGCCGGCCTCCTCGTCGGTGGGGCCGTAGGCCATGGTCAGGCCCATCGCGCCGTAACCGATCGCCGAGACCTCAAGGCCCTGGCCGCCGAGTGTGCGCTGCTGCATGACTCACTCCTCCGAAAGACATCTCACGTGACTAAGAAGTCAAGCCGCAGCGGCCAGATCTGCTGATGGGGAGGTGAAAGCATGCTGCTCGTCGAAGAGCTGCCCGCTGTGGAGGCAGTGGTAGAGCTGGCCGATCATG
>NZ_JADKYB010000031.1 GCF_016918855.1 Actinacidiphila acididurans | reverse complement strand
TTCACCTGAGGAGTGCAGCTTCCCTGACGACGACATGGACCCTGGACAAGTCCCATCGTCCCAGGTCAGATGCGCTCCTCGCTTATTTGATCAAGCATCGGACACCCGCAGTCGCGAAAGCGCGAGGCTAGTCCTGGCCGACCGCGCCTACCAAGGCGCCGGCGCCACCGTCCGCACCCCCTACTACCGTCACCGCGAACAGCCCGCCCAGTACCAGCAGTACAACCGCGACCACGCCCGCCTGCGAGCACCAGGCGAACGCGCCTTCGCACAACTCAAGACCTGGAAGCTCTTCCGCGCCGCCCGCTGCAGCCCCCGCCGCATCAGCAAACTCATCGCCGCCACCCCGACCCTCCTCACCTGCGAAAACTCAGGATGAAAGAGGCTCACTCAGGGCCGGAAGTGAAAGGGTGGCCTCCGCTTTTCCGCATTCTCGCCGCATCGGCGTCGGCCGCCTGTTCAGCGCCTCCGGCCGAGGCTATTGTCAGGAAAATGATGAAGTTCAGTGGGCAGCCTGCCGTTCCCGCCGCCGTCAAATCGTCATTGCAGTCCTTGATCGACAATCGGAAATCGTTCAGCCCGCAGTTACGTGAACTTTTCGACCTGGTCGACGGAAACCTCACCTGCCACCTATTCATCGACGCACTCGCTTCGGGCGTCGACGTGCACGGGTCCACCGGTGTGTTCGTGAGTCCGCCCCAGGCCCCGCAGGGCACCTTGATCGCGGAGGCGCTCCTGCTCAAGCCCCAGATGATACTCGCGCCGCACGAGTCGTTCATCAAGGTGACCGTGATGGCGGGCCCGGGAACGGACCCGGGCCAGGCGGCGGTCACCCTGCTGCACGAACTGGAGCTCCACGTGGCACCGGCCGGTGACCTGCTCAGGGGGATCAGTCAGGAGGTGCGGTCCGACGACGCCCGACTCGGGTTGGTCCTCGCCTACCTGCGCCGCCCTGACGAGCACGTCGCCCTCGACCGCCAGGAGCAGTACGTCCGCAGCGCGGCCCGGATTCGCATGGCCACGGTGAGGAGTTCCGTGCAGGACTGGGGCGCCCGCCTGATGACGGGTGCCTGCGCGGACGCCCTTGAGCAGTTCGCGGCCTACGAGACCACCCCGGCGAACCGGGTGGCAAACTCGGTGGAACGCGCGCAATGGCTGGCGGCCCTGGTCGACGCCCTTCGGAGCCATGGCCCCGAGGCCGTTCTCCAGACGCAACTGCCGACCCGGCCGGCGGTCCACGCCCGCCCCGCCTTCGACGGTGACCTGTCCACGCTGGTGGCCTTCAGGACGTTCCAGCGCGTCGACCCGCTCGACATCATCGACGAGGCGCGGACGACACGCGGCGCAACGGTGCTCGGTGTGCTGGACCTCTACCGGCACCGGATCGTTCCCGCCCTCCTGGCCCAGGCAGGCCCCCTCGGGCTGACCGACCCGATCCAGCAGACGTTCTTCCTGACCTATCACGGCGTGCCGGGCCTGATCGCCTGGGAGGCCGGCAACACCGGTGCCGGTGCCGCCGCCGGCACCCTGGAGGACGTGAAGGTCGTCCCGGCATGGCCGCCGACGGAGCCGGTCTTCTGGCTCACCCGCGAGGAACGCACCTCATGGACCCGGGACACGGGCATTCCCCGGTCGGTGTTCGACACCCCGGGCATCGAGAACGGAAGCTACCTCTACGTCGACGGCGTGAAGTACCGTGCGGCGGTGGCCGACAGCGATCGGGTGGGTGAAACGAGGCTCTTCGCCTACGGCCGCAGATATATGGTGCTGCGCCCGGTCCGCTGACCGCGCCGCCCGCCGCAGCCCCCGCCGCATCAGCAAACTCATCGCCGCCACCCACACCCTCCTCACCTGCGAAAACTCAGGATGAAAGAGGCTCACTGACGGCATGGGGTCGAACCCATCGAGTGAGCGACGCCGAAGGCGCCCTTGACGGGGAGCCCCGGCCGGACACTGAGGAGGCGGCGACTCTGCCACCTGAGAACACCGCCGTCTTCCGATCGTGAGCAGGAGTTCGTCAGGCCATGCCAGAAGCCGAAGATCATTCACGAAATCGAAGACAGAACCTTGATTTTCGCCACCCGGTGCTCACGGGTTCCCCAGACTCGCTCTCCTTGATTCCTCACCTGCGGGACGCCGACTTGCGGACCTGTGCCGCACGGTTCTCACAACCAGGGGTACTGCTAGCCTCGATCTTTCTTGAGCGTCCGCCGGCGGAGTCGGTGGGTCGTTTCGCTTTCCGGAGCTGATGGTGGGCAAGCCGGTTGCCCGGCTGTCGCGTCGGGTGGGCGCCGGGTTCCACTGCTCCGGGTCGGGTGGTGCTGTTGTCGGGGCGGGAAGTGTGCTGGTCAGCCGGGGCACGGCCATCCAGGCCAGCAGGTCCAAGGCGATCTGGACGATCTCCAGCCAGATCCGGTTCTGCGCGGTGTGGTGGAGGGGCAGGTTGCGCAGGCCGGTGGCGCGGGCGGCGCGGAAGCGGTCCTCGGCCCGGGCCCGCAGCCGGTGGCGCAACTCCAGGTCGGCGATCGGCCGATCAGAGGTGTTGGTCGCGAAACACGTGATCCGCATGCCGTCCGCGTCGGTGAGACTCAGCTGGGCCCCGGGATGCGGCCGTTCCTTGCGCACCACCAAACGCATGCCCTTCGGCCAGCCGTCCAGCAGCTTGCCCGTGAGCTCGGCGACCCAGGCCCCGTCGCGGACCGTGCCGTCGGCCTCGACAGCCGGGGTCCAGGCCGAGGCCGGAATCTTCAGCACGTGTTCGTGGACGGGTTCGGTGATCACCATTCCGACCGAGTAGGACAGCCATCGGCCTCGTTTTGCGAGCCAGGACACGAAGGCGTGGGTGCCGCCGGCGGAGTCCGTGCGGATCAGCGTCTGCCGTCCTCGCCGGTACTTCTTCGGCAGTTGGGTCAGGGCCAGCTGGGTGGTGGTGATGTGGTCGGCGGCCGTGTTCGAGCCTGCGTTGCCTGGTCGCAGGAGAGCGGCGACCGGTTCTCCGGTTCCGCCCGAGCCGTGGTCGACGAACGCCACGAGGGGGTGGTGGCCGTAGGTCTTCTTCCAGGTCGCGGTCGCGTCCTGCTTGTCGGAGTGCGCGATCACCAGGACACCGTCGAGGTCGACGGTGACCTGCCCATCGGCATCCGGGGCGTCCTTGCCCGCCAGTGCCCAGGCCCGGTTGCGGACTTCGGCCCGTGCGGCCCGGATGGCCTGCAGGGCTTTCTCGCCGGAGGCGGCGAGGGTGTCGATCACGCGCGAGACCGTCGGGTCGGAAGCGACCGGGCCGAAGAAAGCCGGCTCGCACCGCAACGTCGCGATGTCCGCGAGGCAGTCCCCGCCCAGTGCGACGGCCAGGGCGAGGTCCAGGAGGACCTTGCCGGGATCGTGGACGGCCCGCGGTTTGCGCCACGGAGCCAGAGCTGCGGATATGGCCTGGTCAAGGCCGGTCATGCGGACCGTTTCAACGAGCAGGACCGACCCGGCCTGGGAGACGATCTGACGGCCGTCGCCCTGAACGCGGGTACGGGGATAGGACCCGATAGGGTGCTTCACCTGGGAAGTGCCTCCGGCTGCAGCGGGAACAAGGACCTCGACAATCCTCATTCTTGCTAGTCAGAGGCACTTTCTGCGTTGCTGACCGCCTGTCGGACAGCCCACTTCATGAAAGCCCGAGGCTAGTGAGACTCGGGACCCGGGACCGAATCTCAGGTGCAGACGATGGGGCAGCCGCGGCGGATCGAGTGCTGGGCAGCTCGCAGGAACAGCGCAACGTAGAAGGCTCTGTCGAGGTCATCACTCCACGGTCCTGGTCGGTTGCTCCCCAGATGCTTCGCCCCTTCGGAGCGGAACCACATGGTCAGGTCAAGGCTGTCGCATGTCACTGGGGTCTCGGGCGGCAGATCGATGGCTGCTGCCAGCTTCTCCGCGAGGGGTAGCGCTCGGGGAGCGCCGACGACCACCGTCGGCTCGCCGTAACCGGCGTCGATGGGCAACACGATCGCCTCGTCGAGCGCAAAAGGCACGAGCACCGTCCAGCCACAAAGGGTCTCTGCTTCCGCTTGCGACAGGTGGGTCTCGCACAAGGCGAGGAATCCGGTCATGGGCGGGGTCAGTTTCTCCTCGAAGGCTTGCCCTGAGCCTGGTACGAAGGCTGTCTCCGCAGGGACGTTCTCATAGGGCGGCAGGCTCCGTCGCCTGAGTTCGGTGTTGAGTGCCGAGGCGACTTCGCCCCACCCGTCTTCCTCGTCATCGAACCATTCCTCCGCGCCGACGCTCACCAAATACACGCCCATGTGGGGAAGGTACAGTCCGCATCTGACATCGATCAGGGAGACAGCGACGGGTGCGTGTGACCACGCAAAGGCCGGATCCAGCGGGGCCTACTCAGGACGCCGTTTCGCACGTCACGCGTGCGGCCGCCCCGTGAGCCGCCTCTTACGCCCGCTGGTTCGGCCACAGGCCCTCGGGTGCTCCGGCAGCACCTGTTGTCGGGACCGTCCGACCCTCTCACACCCAGGTCGTGCCACGCCAACCTGAAACCACACCTTCGTCATCCGAATCCGTGGGAGGCGGCGCCTGAATGGCGCAGGTTTCTCCCGTGAGGTGGATGCTGCATGATCGAGCGGTGTTGGTCGAGTTGGAGAAGATCGCGAAGTTCTCGTGGAGTCCTGTGCTGGCCCAGGTCAAGACGGCGCTCGGTCGCACTGCTGTCCGTTGGTGCGGGGATCCGGGGGCTGAGCCCGGCGAATACCACGTGGAGTGGACTGTCGACGAGGTGATCGTCTGGGGGCGGAATGCCAAGCCGGCAATCGGGGCCGGGCCTGAGGTGCGCCCCGGCGGGCACTGTGTTGTCCTGCGGGGGCGGCTGAGCCTTGAGGAAGACGGTGTGGCGGTGCTGCGCTTGGGTGACGCAAACATCCTGCTGGAGCTGGCCGATCCATTGCCTGATGGCGTCGTCGGCACGTGGGTCGAGCTCTTCGTAGAGCGCGAGAAGATCGCTCTCTATCCCTACGAACTCTGACCGACGGTCAGGACGGAATGGGCTCCCGACGCGAGACGACCGTGGCGTCGATCCGGTCGGCGAGGTGGGTCAACGTCTCCTGCCGGCCCATGCCGAAGGCCGTGGCGACGTACTTGGGGGGCAGACAGTAGATCTCCGGCCCGGCCGTTGTCCGGGTGGGCCGGATTTTCGGGGAGGGGTGCGGGGCATGCGAGTGGATTTCGGGCGCCGAATGGTCGGGTACGTGATCGCGGCGGCTCCTTCCTGAACGTGCACGCAGGCGACCTCCTGGTCAGCCTGGAAACCACCGATCACTCCGGGTGCCTCTGAGGATTGTCCCGTACGCGATCTACGGCATGCTTGCCAGGGACCGGGACGGACGGCGTCCAGGAGTTGGCACCAGGACGTCCGGCCCGATTCGAGAGCGGCGACGAAGGAGTACGGCCAGCCGGGGATGAACTGATCCGAGGACCGTCCGCGCACAACAATGCATCCACGAGTTCGAACAGTTCTCCCCGCGCACGGTCAGACAGTCGAATAAGTCCTTCCGGAAGCGTGACGCTTGCGCGAACGCCTCCCCGGGACCACTGTAAGGCAGCAGACTCATCCTCACGGCCTTCGTCTCGATAGGTGCACCTTGGTCGGAGCACATGATCAGGAAGGCCGCTTCAATGTCCGGCGAATGCCCAGGTGAGTGACCCAGTTCGAGATGTCGTTCGACGCCGGGCCAGGCACGGACACTGCTGCCTCAGCCAGCGAGCAGGGCCTGCATCCACTGGTCTTCGCGTTGCTCGATGTATTCGGCGTCGTTTCGCCAGGCGTCGCCGTGGCCTTCAGCCCACAGCCTTGCCCAGGGCTGGGCTCCTTGGGCTGCCTGGCTGCGCAGGAAGTCGTGCATGGAACGCGTACGGCGCCCCAACAGAGGGACCAACCGGCGACGTTCGGACTCAGCGAGACCGTAGGCGCGGGCGAAGACTCGCAGTCGGTCCGCCGCGTCCGGGCTCTGCCAGTGCGGATGCGCGGACAGCGGGACGAACCCGTGAACGGCGTATGCGACATCCCACAGGGCCGAGCCGGGACCTGCAGCGTCCCAGTCGATGAAGGCCCACCGCGCCTCGTCTGCGACCACAAGGTTCCAGGGCGCCAGGTCGTTATGGGCGATGATGTCACTGCCCTCAGCGGGAATCAGCGTCTGCCACCGCGCATCGGACGGCGGCGTGAAGTCCTGCACGGCATCGTGGAAGTCCCGGATCAGCCGTGCCACGCGGGCCAGTTGTCGAGCGGGTTCCATCAGCGAGAACCGGTCGGGCCAGACCACCTCTCCCGGCATGAAGGTCAGGACCTCACGCCCCTGATCGTCAATGCCGAGCGGACGAGGCGCCGCGCCGAATCCCACCTCGTGCAGGTGGGCAAGCAGGGCATGCACGGCGGAGGTCCATACTCCGGCCGGACGGCGAACGGTGTCCCCGACGCGAACGACACCACCATTGACGTTGCCGCCGGACAAAGGCTGTTCGTCATCGCGCCGCATCGAACCAGTGTGTCGGATCAGCTCGTCGTGATCACCCATTAAGGGGAGGACCATTAAGGGGAGGAGAGCGTCAGAGTAGGGGCGGAGGTTGAAGAACAAGCTCAGAAGCAGTTCGTGATCCCGCACTGGAGGGCCCGGGTGTTTAGCGGGGCCTCGAGCGATCAGACGCACCGTGAGACGTTGTCACCGGCAAACGAGGAAGGTGAGCGGCATGTCCGCCAACGAGAAGGTGCGGGCGAAGGTCGAGCAGATGGTCGGCAAGCTCGCCCAGGCAGCCGGGCGCGCCAAGGGCGACAGGACCCTGACCGCGAAGGGGCACGCGGCCGAGACCGTGGGCAAGGGCCGCGGGGCCAAGGAGTCGGTCAAGGACGCCGGCAGGCACCGGTAGGCCATCACCGGCGGCTCCGAGCGCGGCAAGCCGCCGAGCCGCCGTCAGCCGGCCCCTACCGTGCAACCCTCACTGCTGTGGTCCCGTCAGGCGGGCGTCCCCGGTGACGATTCGGTGGGGGCCTCCCGCCGGGCGGGAATCGCACTGGATGGCGCCTGCGCGCCGTGAGCCTCGGCCAGCGGGCCCAGATGCTGCGTCGCGCTGTCCAGCAGGCCGAGGTCGGCCTTGGTGTGCGCGATCGCGGCGTCGATGAGTACGGCGACCAGTGGCTCGTCGGCGTGGGCGCGGCGCTGGCGGGCCAGGCCGGCCAGTTCGGACAGGTACGTCTGCCGCTGCGACTCGACCAGCGTGGCCAGGGCCTGCGGGCCCAGGGCGACGGCGCCCAGCAGCTTCAGGAAGAGCTCGTCGCGGAAGCCGCCGGTGCGCACCCAGGCCGAGGTGGCCCACGCGCGGACCTCGGCGTCGCCCTCGGGGGTGAGCGTGTAGAGGTTCTTGTCGGGCCGGTCGGACTGGGTGACCTGCGAGCGTGAGACGTATCCGTCCCGGACCAGCCGTTCGAGGATCTGGTAGAGGTGACCGATGTTCAGGCCACCCCACTGCGGGCCGATGGTCTCCTCGAACCGGGCCTTGAGCTCGTACCCGTGGTTGGGCCGCGGGATCAGCAGCGCGAGTACGGCGTGGTGGAGCGGCATATACGTCCCTTCTGCATTGTGACAACATACCCGTGCATTGCCACAATGTATGAGGGGGAGGACGCGCCCATGGCTGTGAGCGTGGCGTTGCGCGGGGTGAGCCGGCGGTATCCGGGACTGGTCGCGCTGGATGGGGTGGACCTGGAAGTCGCTCCGGGCGAGGCGGTGATGCTGACCGGGCCGTCCGGCGCCGGCAAGTCCACGGTGCTGCACGTGACCGGCGGCATGGACCGGCCCGACGAGGGCACCGTCGAGATCGACGGGACCGAGTTGCGGCCACGCGACCTCGACGCCCACCGGCGGCGCATCGGGTTCGTCTTCCAGCGCTTCCACTTGCTGCCCGCCCTGACCGCGCTGGACAACGTGCTCGCCCCGGTGCTGCCCCGCAGGGTCGGCTTCGACCGGCGCGAGCGCGGCATGGAACTGCTCGAAGCCGTCGGCCTGGACGGGCGCGCCGGCGCCCTGCCCTCGGAGCTGTCCGGCGGACAGCAGCAACGCGTCGCCGTCGCCCGCGCGTTGATCAACCGGCCGGGCCTGCTGCTGGCCGACGAGCCGACGGGCAACCTCGACAGCGTCATCGGGCGGGAGATCATCGACCTGCTGATGAGCCTGCGCGAGCGGTTCGGGATGACGATGCTGATCGCCACCCACGACCCCGAGGTCGCCGCCAACGGCGACCGGGTGGTGCGCCTTCAGGACGGCAGGATCACCTCGGACCAGCGGGTCACCGCCTCCGGCGACGTACTGGACCGGCTGGGGGGCCTGCGCCCGTGACAGCGGTCATCCTCGGGCAGTTGCGCCGGCGGCGCGGCCGCGCACTGGCGCTGGCCGCCGGGATCCTGGTGGCGGCGACCAGCTTCACCCTGCTGACCGCGGCGGTCAGTACCAGCAAGGCGACCACCGTCGGCACGGTGCGCAAGAACGCGCGGTCCGCGTACGACGTCCTGGTGCGTCCGCCGCACTCCCGGACCGACGTGGAGCGGCAAAGCGGCCTGGTCGAGCCGAACTTCCTGTCGGGCACGTTCGGCGGCATCACCATGGAGCAGTACCGCCGCATCCGCGGCATGGCCGGAGTCGACGTGGCCGCCCCCGTCGCCAACATCGGCTACCTCATGGTGGGCAGCACCGTCACCGTCGACGTCTCCCGCTTCCTGGACAGCAAGGCGACCCGGCAGATCCTGCGCGTCAGCCCGACGCTCACCGCGGGACTGGGCACGTACCGCACCGCCGACCAGTACGTCTACCTCACCCGCAGCCCGCTGACGTCCGGCTCGGAGGACGTCTTCGAGTCCGACACGCTGGAGAAGGGCGCGATCGCCCGCAACACCCGGCAGTACCTGCTGAAGGGCAAGTACGACGTCTGCTTCTACTACAACGGGGACAAGACCGAGCAGACGCTGTGGAACATGGACCACGCGATGCGGCCGAACATCATCGCCGAGGATCTCAGGGAGAGATCGGCGTTCGACCCCGACCTGCACTCGCGGATGAACTGCCAGTCCGGGCAGGGCAAGGCCACCGTCGACATTCCGGTGACCTACCCCGTGCTGCTCTCCGCGATCGACCCGGTCGCCGAGAACCGGCTGGTGGGCCTGGGCCGCACCATTGTCTCGGGCCGCATGCTCACCGAGCAGGACAAACCATGGGTGGTGCCGGCCGCCAAGAGCGTTCACGGACAGCACGACCGCTACATCCCGGCGCTGCTCGCCGACAACGCGCTGACCACCGGAAGCCTCAGTGCCACAGTTGAGCGGCTCGACATCGGCGACCCGGCGCAGCTTCCCGCCAAGCTCGGCAACCCCAGCGCCGACACCTTCGTCCGCGGCCTGCACGGCACCATGGTCGGCACCGTCGGCGCCGACCTGAGCGAGGGCTTCGGCAAGGCGCTGAACGCGGACTCCTTCGACACCGACGAGTACTGGACGGTCGGCCCGGTCGACTACCGCCGCACCGCCGGCGGCGACCTCGCCGTACGCACGCAAGCAGCGCAGAAGCCCGGCCTGTGGGTGACCAACACCGAGCAGCAGCCCTTCCCCGACGTCCCCGAGGAGAACAACCAGGGCACGCAGTACCGGAAGGTGACCAGCCACGCCGCCACGGACTGCGTGGGGCTGGGCATCTGCGACAACATCGACTCGGGCCGCCTGCCCAGTCCCTTCGTCCAACTGGTCGGCCGCTACGACACCGGCAAGCTCCCCGGCTTCTCGCCGCTGTCCCAGGCACCGCTGGAGACCTACCAGCCCCCGCAGGTCACCGGCGCCGACGACGCCACCCGCGCGGCGCTGCACGGCCGGCCGCTGCGGCCCGACCGCAACCTGGGCGGCTACGTCAGCCCCCCGCCCACCATGCTCACCACGATGGACTCCATCACCGCGCTCACCAAGAGCCGCCGTGTGCCCGACCTTCAGGACACCGCGCCGGTCAGCGCGATCAGGATCCGGGTGGCGGGGGTGACCGGCGTCGACGCCGTCTCCCGCGCGCGGGTCGACGCGGTGGCCGGCGAAATCCGGACCGCCTACCCCGGCCTCCAGATCGATGTCACCGTCGGCGGCTCGCCCCGCCCGCAGACCGTCGCGCTGAGCCCGGCCGCCCACGTCACCGAGCGCTGGGTCGACAAGGGCGTGGCGCTGCGGATCCTCACCGCCGTCGACACCAAGAGCGCCGTGCTCTTCGTGCTGGTCCTCGTGGTGTGCGCGCTGTTCCTCGGGCAGGCGGCCCTCGCCTCGGTACGTTCGCGCCGCACCGAGATCGGCACGCTGCGCTGCCTGGGCTGGAGCAGCGGCGAAGTGCTCCGCCTGATCCTCGGCGAACTGGCCGCAATCGGCCTCGCGGCCGGGGCCGCCGGCGCGCTGCTCGCGTACGGGCTCGGCCGCCTCCTGGGACAGCCCGACGCCGGCGCCAAGTCGCTCCTCGTACTACCGGTGGCGCTGGGGCTGGCCGCGGCGGCGGGCCTGGTCCCCGCCGTGCTCGCCACCCGGCTGGGCCCGATGGAAGCCGTCCGGCCGCCGGTGGCCGCGGCCCGCCGTGCCCGGCCGGTACGTTCGGTGGCCGGCCTGGCCGCGGTCAACCTGCTGCGCGTACGCGGCCGTACGCTGCTCGGCGCGGCAGGGCTGGCGCTCGGGGTCGCCGCCTTCACCGTGCTGCTCGCCCTGACGCTGGCCTTCCAGGGCCAGGTCGCCGGGCCGCTCCTCGGGAACGCCGTCGTGGCCCAGGCCCGCGGTGCGGACTACCTCAGCGTCGCCCTGTCCCTGCTGCTGGGCGCCGCCGGAGCCGTGGACGTCCTGGTCCTCTCCCAGCGCGAGCGTGCCGCCGACCTCGCGGTGCTGCGCGCGACCGGCTGGACCAACCGCGAACTGGCCCGGCTGACCTTCTACGAGGGAATCGGACTGGCCCTGCTGGGCGGCCTGACGGGCGCGGCCGCCGGCTTCGCCACCGTGCTCTCGCTCGGCCGGGGAGTGCTGCACGGCCACCTCCTCGCCGTCACCGGCGCCGCCCTCCTGGCCACCCTCGCCGCGACCGCCCTGGTCTGCGCGGCCCTGACCCTGCCGATCCGCGCCCTGTCCCGCATCGCCCCCGCCCACCTGCTCGCCACCGACTGACCATCCGGCCGCGACCGCTCGTCAGCTCCGCCGGTGGACCCGTGGCCGGGGACGAGGACATCGACGCCCGCTGCCACGCCTTCGAGCAGTCGCAGCGCGGCGAGACAGTCCTCGAGCGGGTCGGCGGCGTTCGCGTCGAGCATCGGGATCAGGACATCGGAAAGCATGTCGCCGGCGACGAGAACCCCGCGTTCCTCGATCAACAGCGCCAACTCGCTCTCGTGGACCAGCACACCCTCCACGAATGCCTCAGCATGGGGCTCCTTCCGCTTGCCGTTTACACCTGCTTGCCGAGACGGCAGCGCCTCACTCAGGACACGGTTGTGGAGCCGAGCGTCCACGACCGGGCGGTGGTCCCGGAGAAGACGATGGCCAGTTTGCGACGGCGTCCGAGGTCGGGTGTGGCTGCGTGGGCGTGCACCCCCTACAGTCTGTGGCGTTCCAGGATCGCTGCTCTCCCGTGGTGGCCGTCCTGGCCCCTGCGGTAGTCGGACAGGGAGAAGCCCATGCGCCTGAAGCATGCCGCCAGGGTGTTCGCAGTCGCCGCGGCGACCGCTGCGGCGACCCTCAGCCTGAGCCCCAGTACCACCGCTGTAGCGTCCAGCAACCTCATCTTGTGGACGGACACGGCCGGCATTCAGCACGTCTACGCTCCGGCCGGGAGCCTTTGCTACACCGTGGGCACGCCGGCAGGCAAGGAACTGTACAACCAGACGGTAGATTTCAAGATCAGTCTTTACGCCGCCGCGAATTGCCCTACCCCGCCGGGGCCCTTCTCCGTCATACCGCCCGGCTCGCACGCCACCAACGTGTATTTCACATCGTTCTTGGTCAGTCCCCGGTAGCGAATAGCGACGGGCCCGTGTTGAAGATGGGCCACCCGATCTCGGTTCGCCATTTGGCGGGGTCGCCGGTGTGGTGGCGGTTGACCGGATAGAACTCCCGGATGGGTCCGGTCACCGCCAGTGCGTGCTTGGCGACGTAGGTCGCAAGCGCTCCGTAAGCACGGTCGATGCCTTCTTCGGGGCCGCGGTGCTCGACGACGGCGAGGTCGACCGGCGCCAGGTCCAGGAGCTCGATGCGGCCCACCGGGCGGAACGACGCGGCGACCGGGAGGAAGACGGTGGCGGACCCTTCCTCGGAGGTGAACAGGCTGTCGTCGTACTCGCCTCCCGCAAGGCCGGCCGTGTCGAGGTTCTGGGAGGAGACCGTGGCGTAGAGCTCGCCGAGTGCGCCTTGGTGCCAGGCGCCGATGTCGGCGGTACTCACGGTCGCCGAGATGGCGGCGACCCGGGTCGCGGGCAGGTGCCGGTGCTCGACGGGCCGGTCGGTGGCAGGGCGTTCCAGCAGGTCGCGCAGCGAGGCGATGACCGTCCGGGTCCGGCCGAGCTCGGCCTCCAGGCGACGCAGGTGGCGGCTGATGAGCCGGTTTCGCGTGTCGGGGTCGGGCGCCCGCAGTACGGCACGCACGTCGTCGATCGGCATCCCGAGGTCGCGGAAGCGGCGGATCACCTGCGCCGTGGGGATCTGGTCGACCTCGTAGCGGCGGTACCCGGAGTGCGGGTCGACCTCAGCCGGTTCGAGCAGCCCGCTCTCGTGGTAGTAGCGCAGCGTCTTGACACTCAGGTGCGTCGCGCGGGCGAAGTCACCGATCGACAGCAGAGGGGCGCTCATGCCTCCAGTCTGAACCCTCCCGCAACGGGAGAGTCCAGCCTCAACAGGAGCCTTGACCCTCCCGCTGCGGGCGCTCCCACGGTGAAAGGAGAACGCATCGCTCGGTAGCTGAGGAGAACCGTAATGAAGACCATCACCCTTGCCGAGGCGCCCGACGTCGTCGCCCGGCACATCAAGGCAATCAACGACTTCGACCTGGACGCGATCATGGCGACGTTCACCGATGACGCCTATGTCAACGACAACAGCCGCGAAATTCGCGGTACGGCGGCGATCCGTGCGTTCATGGCCAAGGAATTCGTCGGGGACTCGGTCACCGTCGAGCCGGTCGAGGTGCTCGACCACCACGGCGACATCATCGTCCGGGGCCGCTTCGACGGGACCTACGACAAGACGAGCCTGCCCGAGGTGCTCATCATGAGCACCTACTTCTCGGTCCGGGACGGCAGGATCGTCTCGCTCGCCGTCATCTTCAACCAGCCCTCTCCCTACGACCAGGACGCGGGCGAGGGGGATCAGACCGGAACCGTGAAGTGACCAGAGGGCTCGAAGTTTTTCATCAGGTGCCCTTCGTGCTCACGACACCGGTCAGTACGAAGGGGAGCGGCTCGGTTGCCTGCCCGTTGACCTGGAGTGCCACGGCGTGGGTACCGCTGTAGTAGCGCCGCGTCGTGATCGGGCGGAATTCATGCTCCCGATCGACGCCGAACCGTTCGCCCGGCGCGAGTGTCGGCGTCGCGAGCTTGAAGGTCTTCGGGGTGCGGGTGCCGTTGGCGCGCTGATGGTGGACGACGTAGTCGAGGGCCACCCGAGCGGGCTCGGCTCCGTCGTTGCGCACGGTCGCGGAGAACCTGAGCGAGCCCGGGAAGGCCACCTCCGGGGTGAGCACGCGGAAGCCGTCGACGACGACATCGGCTGCGGCGTACCCCAGGAGAGCCAGTGCGCCGGCATCGCCCTTCTTCACCAGGGTCCGCAGACCGTGACGTACGACCCGGGCCGTCGTTGGTGCGGGGTTCCGCAGCCAGCGTGCCGCCGCCTCGACCGCGGCCTGCGGGGCATCCCGGCTGAGGTCGTTGAGATGGTTGGCCACCGACCGGCGTACGTACTCGGATTCGTCGTCGTGGAGGGCGTCGAGAATCGGCACCGTGATCCCGGGCTCCGCCAGGAGACCGGGCACGCGAAGCGCCCACGGCAGGTAGGGGCGGGTGCCTTCGCTGGCCAGGCGGCGTACGTGAGCGTCATCGGAGGTGACCCACGCCCGGGCGGTCCGCAGCGCGCGATGGAGATCGGCTCGCAGCATCAGGCGGAGCGCGAACTCGGCGCTCAGGCGCGGCGTCAGCGAAGCCAGCAGCGTCATGGCGTCGTCGAAGGTGTCCTCACCGGTGTCGGCGACGGCACGCCGGGCGACCGCGACGGTGACCGGCCAGATCATCCACCCGTCCAGGCCTCGCGCGCCGTCGCGCGCCGCCGTGACGACCGCGGCGAGCGGCCCGTACTCACCGGGCACGTCCGCGAGGAGCGCGCCGGCCAGGAGGTCGACCCTTTCGCGCAGAGCGAGTCCGTCCATCCGGCCGCAGGCGGCTTCGAGCGTGGCGAACTCCCGCGACGGGGCCGCGTCACGCAGGGCGGATACCAGGTCGCGCGCGACCTGGTATCCGATGAGTTCCTCCGCTGTCGGCACTCAGCTCGCCTCCACCCTCGGAAACCTCGGAGCCATTGCAATGGCCGCCGCAGGTCGCCCGGATCCGTACGTGGACGCCGAGCCGTCCGCCCGGCTCACGCCCGATCCCGCACCCGTCACCACCGCTGCCCTGCCCGCAAAACCCACGGGTCCGTCCTCTCCGACTCGCCTGCCCTGACCTGCCGCGTCCGCCGAGTCGACGGCGCTGCGGCACGTTCGTAGGCTCAGCCCTCCCGTAGGGGGAGAGTCCAGTGGCAGGGGAGCTCGTGCGCCGACTGCCAGGGGAGAGTCGGGCCCCGGGCCGCACAGGGCCCGGCCCGGACTACGCCGACCGGATCATGGCCCAGGGCGCTGGCGGTGGCGTCACGAGGAGGTGGCCCGGCCGAGGTAGGTGAGCGGGCCGGGGGCGGGGACGGGGATCTCGTGGAAGCCGACCCGGTCGTAGAAGGCGCGGGCGGACGTGTTGGCGGTGACCATGCCGAGGTGGACGGCGGGCACGCCCTTCTCGTGCAGCCGGGCGAGGAACGCGGCCATCAGCCGGCGCCCCCAGCCGGCCCGCTGGTGGCTCGGCAGCAGGTCGATGTGCAGGTGGGCGGGGTAGGCGGCGAGCTCGGGCAGCACCATCCGCTCGGGGCGGTGCATCAGCTCCACCATCGCCTCGGTCGGCGTGGTCGCGGGCCCGGTCGGCGCCGGATACCGCGCGACCAGCCCGGGCAGCCACTCACTCCGGAACCACTCGGCGAACGCGGCGGTGTCGGCCGTCCCCACGATGTACCCGACCGCCCGTCGCCCGTCGTCCACCACGAACGCCAGGTCGGGTTCGAACCGCACATAGGGCGCGGCGAACAGGCTCGGCATCAGCCGCAGATCGGGATACACCTCCCGCGAGTCCCCACCGTCCAGCGCCGTCCGCACGCAGATGTCGTCCACCGCGTCCTGGTCCTCGGGCCGATAGGGCCGCAGCGTTGCCTCGGTGATCACGCCAGGCATCATCCAGCCCCTGGGAGCGCTCCCGCAAGGCCCGGGTCGGGACGCGAGGGCAACTCGCTCGGGGCCTTCCGGGACCCCGGTGTTTTCAGTCGCCGCAACGCCTGGCGGCGCCCGACGCGACCAACCCGTGCCAGGTAGGAGACGCATCGGCAAGGACTCGTGCACGCATTGTCAAGGGGCCAACTTCGGGGGCGTTTAGTCTCCCGAACAGCGAACGGCCGCCGGCAATCAAGAGGCGTCGTCCGCACTGTGATTGCAGTATCAGGGGAGGGAAATCAATGATGGCCCGTCACATTCGCACAAGCACCGCTGGGAAGGCCGGCTTCGGCAAGGGGGAGGTTCGCAGGGTCCGGGCCGTTCACCGCCTCGAAGTGCGGCACGGCGTACTGCGTCTACGTGTCCGGCTCGGGAACGACCGTTGACTTCGAGACCGTGACGCCCGCCAAGTCCGGCAACACTATTACCGGCTACGTCTACGCCTCGGACGGCAGCAACAACTACTTCCAGTGGAGCGGTCACGAAAGCAAAGCCACTGGGGTCAAGCTGACCGTGAACCGAGCGTTCACCAACAACTCCCTCTTCTGCGGCGGAGTGGCGTCCGCGCCGGTCGACGCGAGCTACCCGGACAGCGTCTGCTTCACCATCCACAGCTAGGACGTCTCGTCCGGCTCGTGCCGCAGGCGGGGCCGGGGCTCCCCACGCGGAAGTCCCGGCCCGGCCCTTTGCGTCGTGGCTCTCATGGGTGTGGGCGGCAGGGACTCGCGCGAACGTGAGGTCGTTCAGACCGGCGTGGGCATCAGGCGGCGAAGGAGCGGACATAGGCGAGGGCGGCGTTCATCGACGCCCGCAGCGGTTCCGCGGTTCGCAGGGTCTGGCTCAGGAGGCTGCCGCCCTGCAAGGCGGCGAGCATGGCCATCGACAACTCGTCGAGGTCGACCTCGGGGCGCAGGTCGCCTCGTTCGTGCATGGCCTGGAGGCCGTTGCGCAGCAGGGACTGCCAGCGCTGGAAGGCGTTGCAGAGGTCTTCGCGGGTCTGCTCGTCGGTGGGGCTCAGCTCACCGGCCAGGGAGGTCAGCGTGCAGTCGCCGCGGCCGCTGTTGTGCTCCTGGTGTTCGATCGCGGCGTCGGCCCAGGCCTGGAGGGCGTCGAAGCTGTCCAGGGCGCCCATGATCGGCTGGCCGGGGACGAGCGGCACCTCGGCCTGGCGGGTGATGACCGCCCTGATCAGGGCCTGCTTGCTGTCGAAGTAGTGGTAGAGCTGCGACCCGCTGATGCCGGCGGCCTTGCGTACGTCCTCGTTGCTGGTGCCGGCCACGCCGTGCCGGGCGATGACCTCGGTCGCCGCCTGGAGGATGCGTTCCCTGGTCGCCTGCCCTTTGCGCGTCAATGCCACGTGGCCACCCTAGCCGACTGGGTTGCGCAACCCAAAGAGTGTGCGCTAGGAATTGGGTTCATCAACCCAGAATGGAGTCGGCGTGTCTGAACTAGCAGGGAAAACGGCCTTGGTGACCGGTGCCACGGCGGGTATAGGCCGGGCCGTCGCGGCGCGGCTCGCGGAACACGGGGCCGAGGTCGTGGTCCACGGCCGGGACGCGCGCCGGGGAGCCGAACTGGTCTCCGCGATCGCCGAGCGGGGGAGTCGGGCGCGGTTCGTCGCCGCCGATCTGGCGAACGCCGAGGACGTCGAGCGGCTGGCGGCCGAGGCGGGGGAGGTGGACATCCTGGTGAACAACGCCGGGGTGTACGAGTTCACCTCGACCCCGGGCACGAGCACCGGCAGCTTCGACCGGCACCTGGCGATCAACACCCGGGCGCCGTTCCAGCTGGTCGCGGCGCTGGCGCCCGGAATGGTCAAACGCGGCCATGGCGCGATCGTCAACGTCAGCTCGACAGCCGCCACCTCGGTCGCGCCCGTCGGGGCCGCTTACGGCGCCTCGAAGGCGGCGCTGGAGACGCTGACCCGCTACTGGGCCACCGAGTTCGGCGGCGCCGGCATCCGGGTCAACGGAGTCGCCTCGGGGCCGGTGCGCACACCGGGGACGGAACCGCTGCTGGCCGCCTACGCCGACACGATGGACCAGGTGAACGCGCGCGGCCGGATCGGCGACCCCGAGGAGATCGCGGACGTCGTGCTGTTCCTGGTCGAGGGCCGCAGCAGCTACGTGAACGGAACCGTGGTGGCCGTCCACGGCGGGGAGCGCAGTTCGCTGCCCGGCTGAAACCTTCCCAGGAGGGGACCGAGGCGACCGGGCGGCGCAGTTCTCGGACGTCGCCTGGTCGCCTCATACGGTGATCCGCGCTAGCCGATGCCCAGGACGGGTAGGCACTCCTCGACGCCGGTCAGTTCGATGTCGTCCCGGCGGACCCGTTCCCACGTCTCCCGGGTGAGCCGCCACTGCTGGATCCGCGCGGGTTCGCCGCGGCGGGTGTCCCAGTCCGTCCCGTTGGGTTCGTAGCCCAGGCCGCGGGAAACGCGGTTGGACGCTTCGTTGTCGACGAAGGCGTCACTGCCGGCTTCGCGTGCACCCAGTCCGGCGAAGGCCAACTGCAGGATCGCCGCCCGCATTTCCTTGCCGAGTCCCTGTCCGCGGCTGCCGGGGGCCAGCCACGAGAAGCTGGACACCGTGCCGAACCGCGAGAAGTTCGTGCCGATCAGGTCCTGCATGCCGACCGGTTCGCCGTCGACGAGCACGGCGAAGTAGAGCCGCCACGAATCCGGGCTCATGCGGGCGCGGCCGGCCCAGATGGCGCGCAGCCATTTCCATTCACGCTCGGGGCTGTCGGCGTAGAACGAGATCGGGTCGTCGAACGGCCACGGCTCGGCGTCGGCGATCCCGGCCCGCACGAGCGGCACGAGACGTTCCAGCAGTTCGTCGGACGCGCCGGCGAGCGTGAGGCGCGGCGTGCGGACTTCGACGTTCAGCGGGGGATAGGTGTGGGCCACGCCCGGACGGTAGCCAGCCCACCCGGCCATCGCATCCGGTTTTCCCTACGAGCCCGGGGCCGGCCCTTTGCCGTGCGCTGCCGTCCACCCCGCATGCCCAGCCCGGTGGGCGGCGCAGTGTTGTCAGTGCCGCCTGACATGGTTGTGATCATGTTCGAGCGACTTCATGCCATCGACTGGGCGTCGATGGAGCACGCTTACGGTTCGGCCGACGAGGTGCCGGCCCTGCTGTGGGCGCTGCGCTCCCCGGATGCCGAGGAACGCAGCAAGGCCCTCGACCGCTTCCACGGTGCGGTCCACCATCAGGGCAGCGTGTACCCGTCGACGGCAGCCAGCCTGCCCTTCCTGTTCGAGTTGGCCACCGACCGTGCCATGCCTGGGCGGGCCGCAGTCGTCGCGCTGCTGGTCAGCATTGGCCGAGAGTCCCTCGACAGGGGCTTCGAGGACGACGGCACCGAGATCGAGTACTACCCGCCGATGGGGTTCGCGCAGGCCGTCGTCTCCCTGCGCGAGCGGGATGCGGAGTTCGCCGAACTCGTCCGCGACCCGGACCCGGACGTGCGCCTGGCCGCGATTCCCGGGCTCGGGCTCTTCCTCGAGGACGCCGACCGGGCCGCTGCATTGTTGCGCGAGCGGTTGGCCGCCGAGCGCGGCACGCCGACGCGGCTGCGGATCGTGGAGGTGGCAGCGACCCTGGCACTGCGCCTGCCGGCGGCCTCGCAACAGGTGACGGATTGGCTCGCCGGGCTCGCCGCCGACCGTGCCCAGGGCCCGGCGACCCGGCTCGCGGCTCTGGTCCAGCGGGCCCGCTGCGCCCCGGATGAGATCGGCGAGGACGTCGTACCGGCCGCTGTCGGCCTGCTGCGCGAGACCGTACGCGCCCTGCCCGTGCGGCCGATCGCACCTGCCCCCAGCCGCCAGGCGGCACCCACGAACGCGGCCCCGCCCCAGATCGTCGCCGTCTTCGAGGATCTTGACCGCCACACCCGCGTGTACGCCGGCCGTCCGGGCCTTGGCGCGCCTCGGCGACGCACGCGCGCTGCCTAGCCTGTTGGCCGCGGTGGACAGCGATGTCGACGCCTGGCGCGCGATCCAGGTCGCGGGGCATCTGCCCCAGGTGGCAGGTCAGTTGGTGCCCCGGCTCTGCGATCACCTGCGCCGCATTGATCTCTCCCAGCAGTGCAACGAGATGAGCGTCAACGCGCTCCTTGCCGCCCTCGCCGCGCTGGGCGACCCTGCCGCGGTTCCCGTGGTCGTGGACACACTCGGCGCAGCTGGGCGCCATGAGCAGCACCACGTCACGCGATCGGCCCTCAAAACACTGGGGGTGTTCGGCCCGGCGGCGATCAGTGCACGGGACGCCATCCGGTCGCTGACCGCCGCCACCGACGCGCACGTAAGGCCTGCAGCCGTCGCTGCGCTGTGGGCCGTCAGTGGTGACCCGGCCGAGGTCATGCCACTTGTGCTGGAACTCTTGGAGGACCGGATCACCTTCCGGATCAGTGAGGCGGCTGCTCTGCTCGGCGAGATAGGGCCGCCTGCTGCTGTCGCCCTGCCGCGTCTGCGGGACCTCCTGACGCACGACTACGAGTGGGTTAGGGTGCCTTGCGCGGCCGCGCTCTGGGAGATCGGCGGCGAGGCCGAGGCACCGGCAGTCCTGGACGCCCTGCTGCAGGCCATGGCCCGCAACCCTGCCACGACCAGCCACGTCGTGGCCTGCCTGGACCGCATGGGCTCCCACGCGGCACCGGCCCTGCCCCTGCTCCGCGAGCAACTGGCCCAGCCCCGGCGTGGCGGCGGGTTCCAGAGCATTGAGCAGGACGAGCAGCTCCAGTGGGCCGGCCGTACTCTCATCGCACGGCTTACCTCCGAGCCCGGATTCCCGGAGGCGCGGTAAGGCTGTTTGCCAGAGGTTGGCGGTGCACCAGATGCGGGGCTTGGTCTCCCTCGAGGAAGAGCATTGAGCACTCGGAGCCGGCGCAACGCCGGAGTCGGGCCGTGCGTTCGGGTCGGTGACCAACCCGACGGCGTCCCGCGCGATCGCGGCCAAGGGGGGCGTTGCCGCCTTCCTCGGTGCGCCAGCGGGGCTACGCTGCCCTCCGGCAGTCCTGATCGGCGATGCGGACACTGACCGCTTCCGGGGCCGGCAGCCCGGGTGTTCCGGTTCGGGGCCCGCAGGATCAGGAGTAGAAGCCCCGGCCGTATTCGTCCCGGCTCAGGGCGAAGTCGTCCGGGCGTTCCCGGCGGAGCTCCTCGTACCGCTCCACGAAGGTGTCGAGTGCCTGGTGAAGCGTGCAGCCGAGCGTTTCGCGGATCGTCACGAGTGCGCTGATGATCCGATGCTCCAGGATGTCGCGGTCCACGCTCTCGGGCAGCTGTTCCATGAGGACGTGAGCCTACCCGGGCGGCGGTCCGGCTCCACCGGGGCGGCGACGGCCGCTGCCGTCGGCGTTCACGCCGTACGTGCTGTCGGCGTGCCGGGCCGAGGTGGGGTGCGCAGGGCGAGGACGGCGATGTCGTCGTGGCCGTCGCCGGGGTGCCGGTCCGCCAGTGCTTTCACGAAGTCCTGCAGGGGCAGGTGGGCGTGTGCGGTGGCGAGGTCGGCGAGGTCGGCCATGCCCTCGTCGATGCCGTGGGCGAAGTGCTCGACAAGGCCGTCGGTGAAGAAGACCACGGTGGAGCCGGGCGGCAGCGGACGGATGTGGTCCGGGCGGTGGTGCTCGATGCTCACCCCGAGCGGCAGGCCGGGCTCGGCGTGGAGGTACTGCGCCCGCCGGCCCGGGGAGAGCAGGAGCGGGGGAAGGTGTCCCGCGGTGCTCCAGCGCAGTATCCAGCCGTCCGCCGCGGGTTCGATGCGGGCCAGGCAGGCGGTGGCGACGGGCAGGTCGGCGATGGCGTGCAGGGTGCGGTCGAGCTGCCGGAGGACGGCGCTGGGCGGGGTGAGGCGGTCGTAGAGCAGCGCGCGCAGCATGCTGCGGGTCTGGGCCATGGCGGCGGCCGCACGCATGTCGTGGCCGACGACGTCACCGATGACAGCGGCGCAGACGTCGCCGGGCAGCAGGACCGCGTCGTACCAGTCCCCGCCGAGGCGGGCCGGAGCAGTGGCCGGCCGGTAGACCGCGGCACCGGTGAAGGGGCGCAGATCGGGCAGGGTGGGCAGCAGCAGCCGCTGGAAGTGTTCGGCGCTGTCGCGGATCCGGTGGAAGAGCCGGGCGTTCTCGATGGTGATGCCGGCGGCGCCGGCCAGGGAGACGACGATGTCCTCGTCGTCGCGGTCGAAGGGCCTGCCGTCCTGGCGCTCGGCCAGGTACAGGTCGCCGTAGATGACGCCGCGAACCGTGATCGCCACACCGAGCAGGGTGCGCATACCGGGATGGCCGGGTGGGAACCCGGCGGAGGCCGGATGGGAGGGGATGTCCACCACTCGCAGCGGCTCGGGATGCCGGATCAGGTGGCCGAGCACGCCTCGGCCGCGGGGCAGTTCGACCCCGGCCAGGCCTGCGCGCTCCTGCTCCGACAGACCGGCGGTGATGAATTCCTCCAGGTACTCGCCGGAGTCGTCCAGCACGCCCAACGCCCCGTAGCGGGCGCCGACCAGATTCATCGCGGTGGTGACGATGCGCCCCAGGACGACGGGCAGTTCCGTCTCCCTGCTGATGGCCAGCACTGCCTCCAGCAGGTTCTGCAGCCGGTCCTTGGCATCGGCCAGAGCCCGGAGATGTTCGGCGATCTCGTCCAGCTCGGTGTCCAGTCGCAGCCGCAGACCCGGGATGCCCGACGGCTGGGGTTCCTGCTCGCGGCCGGCCATCAAGCGCCGCCCCTGACGCAGGGCCGAGCCGGTCGGGCACCGACACCTTCGGGGCGTGCCGTGCGGAAGCCGGACCTCGCCGAAGGGACGGCGGGGACGCGGACGGGGTGGTGCCGCTGTGCCATGGCGCCGCGGCCGGCTTCCTCGTGCACAGCGGTCAGCCCCGCCTCGCCGAGGTTTCCGCCCGGCCAGGCGTTCGGTCCGCGGTACGCGGCCATGGCAGCCTCCAGGCCACTCGTCCCCGAATCCGGACTGACTGCACAAAGGGAACAACAAGACAATAGTCGCATTCCTCGCCCCGAGGCGCTGCGGCACACGGACCGGAAACCTCGTTCCGCGTCGCCATGCCGGTCGAGCCGGGAGCGCCTGCGGCAGTGGCGGGGATGTCTCAAGGGGCGGGGGCGGCGCGTGCTCCCGGGGGTTTGCCCCCGCCGGGCGCGGTGGTCTGCTCCATGTCGGCCCGTGCCGTCGGACCGTTTGACTGGCCTTCCGCAGATGCGGCGACGGGAGGGTGGTCACGTGACCATGCGTGCGGGGATGTTCAAGGGTGCGGTGCTGGCCGGCGCGCTGCTGGCCGTGGGCTCGACGGCGGCGCTCGGCGTACCGGACACGTCGGCGCGGCAGCACGTGACCAGCGCGGCCTCGCGTTACTCGGCGGCCGAGCTGGGGCGGGACGTGGCCAGGGTGCGGCAGGCGGGCGGCGGGGACGTGAACGTGGTGGCCCGGGTCGACACGCCGGGCGGGCCGGTGCGGGCCCGTATCGGTGCGGCGGCAGAGGGCTCCACGGCGCCGGTGCCGTGGGACGCGCAGTTCCGCGTCGCCAGTACGACCAAGACGTTCGTCGCCGTCGTGGTGCTCCAACTCGCCGCCGAGAAGCGGCTGTCGCTGGACGACACCGTCGAGCACTGGCTGCCCGGCACCGTGGCCGGCCATGGCAACGACGGACGGCGCATCACCGTACGCGACCTGCTGCGGCAGACCAGCGGCCTGTTCAACTACACCGACGATCCCGGCGTCCAAGCGCTGTTGCAGCAGCTGGACGCCAACCGGTACAACGACACCCCGCCCGCCGGACTCGTCGCGATCGCGATGACGCATCCGCCGCTTTTCACCCCCCGGCCGGGGGGCCGACCGCGCTGGGCGTACTCGAACACCAACTACCTGCTGGCGGCGATGATCGCGGAGAAGGCCGGCGGCACCGACTGGCGGGAACTGGTCGAACACCGCATCATCGCGCCGCTGGGACTGCGCCACACCTCGATCCCGGGCGCGAACCCCTTCCTTCCCGCACCGCACGCGCAGGTCTACCTCACCACTGCCGACGGCACACGGCTGGACATCACCGACAACAGCTACCAGCACACAGCGGACTCCGGCATCGTCAGCACCACCGCGGACCTCGACACCTTCTTCACGGCGCTGGCCGACGGCAGGCTGCTGCCCGCAGCGCAATGGCGTGAGATGCGGCAGACCGTCGCGCGCACCGACGACCCCGAGGACGTGCGGGAACAGCCGCTGGGCGACTACGGCCTCGGACTGCGGACGATCCCGCTCTCGTGCGGGGGCTCGTACGACACGCACGAAGGCGACGGCCTGGGCGTGTACACCCGCCCCGCCGTCAGCGCCGACGGACGGCGAGCCGTGACGGTCTCCGTCACCACCACCTCCGCACCGCCGGACCTGCCGACCCTCAACAAGGCCACCAACGCGCTCATCGACGACGCCCTGTGCGCCGGCACCGACTGACGGGCCGGCCCGGCCCGCCGTGGCCGCACCACGGCGAACGCCCGTTGCGGCCCGGCGAGTTGGAAGTCGTGCTCAGTCGAGGACGAGCTGCAGGTTGAGCGTGCTGCCGCCTCGGAAGACGGTGATCGGAACCGCGGTGCCTGCGCGTCGGCCGGTGATGTCGTTGTTGACGGCGGCGGTGTTGGAGGTGGGCCGGCCGTCGACCGCGGTGATGATGTCGCCGACCTGGAGGCCGGACTGGGCCGTGTTGGATCCGGGCAGGACGAAGTTGACGTAGGAGCCGCCGATGGGGGTGTCGGTGAGGAACGCCGAGATGGCGCCCTGGGTCCCGGGGGAGATGTTGACGGTCAGGGGCTGGGTGTCGCCGTCGAGGCTGAAGGTGCCGGAGTACGTGCCTCCGGACAGGGGCGCGTCGCCCTCGGCGGCGAGGCCGACGTGGAAGGGGTAGATCCAGATCCAGTTGCCGGACGGGAAGTCGGCGGTGGCGCTCTTCCCGTCCGGGGCGATGGTGACGGGGCAGGTCCAGCCGACGCAGTTCGGGTCCAGGGCGGTGATCCGGGTGTTGGGCGGGGCCTGGACGGTGATCCGGCTGAAGTGGCGGCGGGTGATGCCGTCCGCCCCGTAGGTGACGGTCTGGGCAGGTCCGGGAGCGTCCAGAGTCGGTACGTTCTGCTGGGGCGTCACGGCCCGGACGGCGGACGTCCGGGTGACGGGGCTCGATGCGAAGGCGGCGGGCGTGGTCCCTGCCAGCAGAGCTGCGCCGATGGCGGCAGCCATCCACACTCTGGTACGTCGGAGCGCCATTGGCGGCTTCCTTTCACGAGGTGATGCACGTATCGTGACACTTGGAATACGGAGTGTGATCGCCGACATGCGACGTCACCTGCGCGGCGGGAGCGGAGTGACGGCAGCACCGCGTTACGGGTGGCACCGGCTCGAAGCGGCGCAGTAGTGCGCGCCGCGGCCCGTGCGGGTGAGTGGATCAGTCGGCGGCGGTCAGGGTCCGCAGGGCGGCCAGCGACGTGTGGATGGCGTCGCGCAGTTCGCCGTCCCCGGTGGCGCCGGCCCATTGTTCGAAGGCGACACGGAAGGCCGCGACGCCGATCTCCGCGGCCAGACTCGCGTCCAGGTCGCCGACGCCTCGCGCCCGCAGTCGATCGGCCAGGGTGACCGACATCGATGCGAACTTGATCAACTCGCGTTCGCGCAGTTCGGCGTTGGCCATGATGACGGCCTGCCGCTTGCGTGCCAGGTCGCGGTCGGAGCCGATCATCTCCGCGGTGACGTTGAGTGCGGCCACGACGGCATCCAGCGCCGATGCCGCGGCCGGGACTGCCTCCAGTGCCGCGACCGACCTCTCCTCCAGCGCAGCGGCCCCGTCGAAGAGGACCTCGCGCTTGTCGGCGAAGTGACGGAAGAAGGTGCGGGCGGTGACGCCGGCCCGTTCGGCGATGTCGGCCACCGTCGTCTGTTCGAAGCCGCGTTCCAGATACAGCGCCAGTGCGGCTTCGCGCAGTCGGCTGCCGGCCCCGGGCTCCCACCGTCCCATGCCAGGAGTCTAGGTGATGTCGTCGAACGACATCGCTGCCGCCGGATCCCATGTCATCAAGTGACATCACTGTGGTACGGTGATGTCACTTGATGACGTCAGTTGGGTGGAGGCCCCGCATGGCAACGATGAAGCGCATTCAGTACCACCGGTACGGCGGGCCCGAGGTCATGCGGCTGGAGGACGTCGAGCCGGTGCGGCCCGGTGCCGGCGAGGTGCTGGTCCGGGTGCGGGCGGCGGCGGCCAATCCGATGGACTGGCAGATCCGTAACGGCGAAATGAAGATGGTGACCGGCCGGAGCTTCCCGCGGGGCATGGGCTACGACTTCGCGGGCGTCGTCGAGGCGGTCGGCGAGGGCGTCGCCCGGCTCCGTGCCGGCGACGAGGTGCTCGGCGCGGCGCCGCTCAAGGCGGGCGGAGCGTTCGCCGAGATGGTCGTCGCCGAGGAGAAGGCGGTCGTGAAGAAGCCCGCGAGCCTCTCGTACGAGGAGGCCGCCGCGATCCCGACGGTCGGAGTCACCGCCTTCCAGGCCCTGGTCACCAAGGGGAAGCTGCAACCCGGCCAGGACGTCTTCGTCCACGGCTGCCTCGGCGGAGTGGGCCGGTCCGCCGTACAGATCGCCGCGGCGCGCGGCGCCCGGGTGGCGGGAAGCTGCCGCGCCGGCGCCGCACAGGAGGCGGCCGACCTCGGCATCGCCCCGGTCGTCGATTTCGACTTCGACCCGACGGCGATCGGCGGACTATTCGACATCGTCCTCGACACCGCCGGCACGCTCCCGATCAAGGCGGCGCGCACGATGCTGAAGCCCGGCGGCACCATCATCGACATCAAGCCCACTCCGGTGAAATTCGCGAGAAGCGCGCTGTCCGGGTCGTACCGGGTTCAGGTGACCCAGGCCGTCACGCAGGACATCGAGGAAGTCGCCCGAGCCGCCGGCCAGGGCGTACTGCGGCTGCCGATCGCCCGCATCGTCCCGCTCACCGAAGCGATCGCGGCGCTCACGGAACTCGAACGCGACCGCACACCCAAGGGCGGGAAGCTCGTCATCACGACCGGATGACGGCCGCCCTCCGCCGCGCCGACGCCCTTGCGCGCGGCCCCGGCGAGATCCCCGGCGAGATCCCGGCGAGAACCCCGGGTCGTGTCCCGATCTGTGGGACACCCGGCCGTACGGCCGTGGCATCGGCCCGGGCCCGCGCCGATGCTGGAGGGGACAGCGGGGCCGCGTACCGGCGCCCCGGACTCCCGAGCCACGACGAGGCAGTCATGACCATCACCGAGCAGACCGTGATCGCCGGCGTGACCGTGCCCGACACCGCGGTGGCCCGCGAGGCCACCGAGCTGATCCGGGACACCACCAGCGAGCTCGTCTACCACCACTCGCGCCGCGTCTACCTCTTCGGCAGCCTCCAGGGCCGCCGCCGCGGCCTGAGCTTCGACCCGGAACTGCTCTACATCGGCGCGATGTTCCACGACGTCGGCCTGAACGAGGAGCACCGCACCAGCGGCCGCCGCTTCGAGGTGGACAGCGCGGACGCCGCCCGCGCGTTCCTGCACCGGCACGGCGTCCCGGAGGACAGCGTGCGCCGGGTGTGGACCGCGATCGCCCTGCACACCACGCCCGGCATCCCCGCCTTCATGGAACCCGAGGTCGCCCTGGTCACGGCGGGCGTCGAGTACGACGTCCTCGGCATCGGCTACCACGACATCAGCGACGCCGACCGCGCCGAGATCACCGCCGGTCACCCGCGCCCGGACTTCAAGCGGCGCATCCTTCAGGCGTTCACGGACGGCATCGGCCCGCGGCCGGAGACGACCTTCGGCAACGTCAAGGCCGACGTGCTCGCCCACTACGTGCCCGGCTTCGAGCGCGGCGACTTCGTGACCACCATCCTCGACTCGCCGTGGCCGCAGTGACCGTACGCCGCCCGCACCCGGTGGCCGTCCTCGCCTTCGACGGCGTCCAGCTGCTCGACGTGACCGGCCCCGCCGAGGTGTTCACCACCGCCAACGACCACGGCGCCGACTACCGGGTGAGCGTCGCCACGCCGGGCGGCGCGGACGTACGCACCTCCGCGGGCGTACGGATCGGCGCCGATCTGGCCGCGGCGGATCTGCCGGCCCGACTCGGCACGCTGGTGGTGCCCGGCAGCCCGGACTGGCGCGGGGCGGTCGCCGACACCCGGCTGGTCGGCCTGGTGAGCGCGCTGGCCGGCCGCGCGGCCCGGACCGCGTCGGTGTGCGCGGGCGCCTTCCTGCTCGCCGAGGGCGGCCTGCTCGACGGGCGGCGGGCGGCCACCCACTGGGAGTTCGCCGCGGACCTGGCCGCCCGCTACCCGCGGGTCGCGGTCGAGGCCGACCCGGTGTTCGTACGCGACGGCACGGTGTTCACCTCGGCCGGTGTCACCGCCGGCATCGACCTCGCGCTCGCCCTGGTCGAGGCCGACCACGGCGCGGAGGTGGCCCGCGCCGTCGCCCGCCGGCTCGTGGTGTTCATGGCCCGGCCCGCCGGCCAGTCGCAGTTCAGCGCCCGGCTGGCGCCCCGCGAGGCCCGGCATCCGGCGCTGCGCCGGGTCATGGACACGGTCGGCGCCGACCCCGCGGCCGGGCACGACCTGGCCGCCCTGGCCCGTACCGCCGGGATCAGCCCGCGCCACCTCAGCCGGCTCTTCCGCGCCGAGACCGGGATGAGCCCCGGCCGCTACGTGGAGTCGATCCGCCTGGAGGCCGCCCAGGCACTCCTCGCGGCCGGCAACGACCCGGTCGACACGGTCGCCGAGCAGGCCGGCTTCGGCTCGGCCGAGACCATGCGGCGCACCTTCCAGCAGGTCCTCGGGGTCGCGCCGACCGCCTACCGGGCCCGGTTCCGCAGCACCTCGACGGCCTGAGGCGGTCTGAGGCGGTCTGAGGCGGCAATGAGGCTCACCCGTACGGAGCACGCGGCCCGCCTCCCGCGGCGAGCCGTCCCGCCCGGTGCCCCCGGGCGACCCGGTGAGCGCGCCCCTGCGGGGCGTGAGCCGGGGGCCGGCAGGCGTGCCGCTGCCCGGCGAGGGAAAATGAGGAGGTATGGGTCCCTCACGACCTGGTCGGGAGGCAATCATGGAGTACCCGGAGAACTACGAATTGGTCTTCCAGGCACCCGCCGTCGAGGACGACGTCGTGGTCGTCCACCGCACCGACCAGTCGGGAGCGGGCGGCTATCCCATCTACGAGGACGAGACCGGCATAGTACGTGCCGAGATCAGTGCGGACGGCGAGGTCCGCATGATGGCCAGCGGCGGCCACCAGGCCCCCGACGTCCCAAGAGCGGTCCGCACGATCCAGCCGTGACGGCGCGGCTCCCGCCGCGGCCCGAAAGCCGAGGCTGAGCCGCGCCTTCTCACGGCCGGGCGCCGCCATGGATCCCGAGCCGGCCCGCCGGGCGGGCGACGAAGCCCCCCGCCGGCCGGTTGTCTTGTGCACGCTTGCGAGTTGTCCTCGCCCGGCCGCACCGGGCGAGGACAGCCTGCCGGTGAGCCCTGGCGGGTTCAGAAGCGTCACCGCGCGAGACCGCTGCCCTCCACCAGGACCGCGCGGTCGCGGGCCGCGATCACCGCTTTCGACAGGCTCTCGATGTCGTACGCGCCGTGGTGCCGGCGGCCGTTGACGAAGAACGTCGGGGTGCCCGACACCCCGCTCAGGTCGGCCGACTCCACGTCCTGGGCCACGCGCTCGCCCCCGGCCCGCTCCTTCAGGGCCCGGTGGAAGACGTCCACGTCGAGCCCGATCTCCTGGGCGTGGGCGAGCAGGTTCTTCAGCTTGAGCTCGTCCTGCCGGGAGATCAGCAGGTCGTGCATCTCCCAGAAGCGGCCCTGGAGGGACGCCGCCTCCGCTGCCTCGGCGGCGAGCTGGGCGTGCGGGTGCACGTCGGTCAGCGGCAGGTGCCGCCACACGTACCGCACCTCGTCGCCGAAGTCCGCCAGCAGTTCCCGCACCACGTCCTCGGCCTGCCCGCAGTAGGGGCACTCGAAGTCGCCGTACTCCACCACCGTCACCGGCGCGTCCAGCGGCCCGCGGACGTGGTCGCGCTCGGGGTCGACCGGTTCGGCCAGGTCCACCAGCGCGTGCGCGGTGCCGAGCAGTGCCCGGGCCCGCTGCCGGTCCGGCAGTCGCCGTACCACCGCGGCGACCAGGGTGGTGGCGAGCATCGCGAACACCACCGCGCTGAGGACGCCGATCTTGGCCTCCTCCAGCTCCCGGCCGTGGAAGGCCAGGGTGGCGATCAGCAGCGAGACGGTGAAGCCGATGCCGGCGATCGTGCCGCCGCCCAGCACCGCGCCCCAGCCCACCGGCGGCCGCATCCGGCCGCGGCTGAGCCGGGTGGCCAGCGCGGTGGCGCCGACGACGCCGATCGGCTTGCCCAGCCCGTAGCCGAGCAGCACGCCCAGGGTGATCGGTGAGGTGTAGGCGGCCGACAGCAGCGATCCGTCGATCTTGATGCCGGCGTTGGCCAGGGCGAACAGCGGCACGATCACATAGCTGCTCCAGGGGTGCCACATCCGCTGCAGCCGCTCGTTGGGCGACAGCGCCTCGGCGATGCCCAGCCGCGCCTCCCGCTCCAGCTCGGCCGTCGGCTGCTCCCGGAAGGACCGGAACAGGCCGGTGGCCCGCTCCAGGTTCTCCCGCGAGGCCGGGTAGGCGTACGACATCAGGCCCAGCAGCAGGCCCACCACCAGCGGGTCCACCCCGGAGTGCAGGAACGCCACCCACGCCACCGCGCCCAGCACCGCGTACAGCAGGCCGCGCCGCACCCCGTACCGGCGCAGGCCCAGCGCCACCAGCAGCACCCCGATGCCGATCAGCAGCGGGACCATCGAGATGCTGGTGCTGTAGGCGACCGCGATCACCACCAGCGCCACGAAGTCGTCGACCACGGCCACGGTGAGGATGAAGGTGTGCAGCCGGCGCGGGAAGCGCGAGCCCAGCAGGCCCAGCAGGCCGAGCGCGAAGGCGGTGTCGGTGGACATCGCCACCCCCCAGCCGTGCGCCGAGGAGCGGCCGGCGTTGATCCCCAGGTAGATCACGACCGGCACCACCATGCCGCTGATCCCGGCCAGCAGCGGCAGCGGGATGCGCCGCCGGTCGCGCAGCTCGCCCATGTCGAACTCGCGGCGCGCCTCCAGCCCCACCACCAGGAAGAACAGCGTCATCAACCCGCTGTTGACCCAGTCCCGCAGGTCCAGGTCCACCCCCCAGTGGCCCAGCCGGATCACGAACCGGGTCGCCCACACCGTGTCGTAGCTGCCGGGCGCGGCATTGACCCACACCAGAGCCGCCAGCGTGGCCGCCACGAGCACCGCCGCGCTGCCGGTCTCGGTACGGATGTACGCCCAGGCGGAGGCCGCCGTCGTACGGTCCCGGTCGGACCGGTCCGACCAGTGCGACGTCAAGCCCCGGAACATCGAGCCTCCCTGCACTTCACCTCTTGTAGCCCACACCTTGGCACGACGCGCCCGCGAACGGCGCGTCGAACCGTAGTGCGGACACTCCTGGGGTGCACGGGTGTCTTGGTCACTCGAACCGACGCAGGTCCCCGGATCATTCCGCGGCCCGCTCCCGGGGTGCTTTTCGGGCCTGGTCGGAGGCGGAACCGCGGGCCGTCCGGCTGCGTATTCGTCAGCGACAAGGGTGATCGCCCGGGCCCTGCGAGTGGGAGGATGGTCGGGGTCGGTAAACAACCGGAACACGACGAGGGGCGGCCGTTGATGGCACGGGACGATGCCGTGATCGGCCGCACGGGGGAACTGCTCATCGGCACGCGCGGACCGGCCGGCCCCGGCGAGGTCCTCGTGAGTGTCAGAGGCGGGACCGAAACCTTCCTCGCCTGGTCCGAGCAGCCCCTGTCCAAGGGGGCCACGGTCCTGGTGGTCGAATCGCGCGGCGCGCGTCAGGTCGACGTCATCGCGTGGGGGGACCCCCTGGACGCGCCGGCCGGCTGAGCCGCGCAATATGCGTGCAGAAGAAGGAGACAGAGGATGTTCGGTTACCGCGTTCCCGCGCCCGACGAGGCGATGCTGATCTCGGGCGGTCAGCGAGGCCTCGGGGGCGCTCCGTTCCGTGTCGTGACCGGTCACGGCAAGTTCGTGCTGCCGATATTCCGCAAGACCCGGTTCCTGACCCTGGCGATGAACGAGGCCGAGGTCGCCGAGAAGTGCGTGACCAAGCAGGGCATCACCCTGACGGTCAAGGCCGTCATCGCCTTCAAGGTCGGCAACGACCACGAGAGCATCGTCAACGCCGGGCAGCGCTTCCTGTCCGACCAGGACCAGATGGCGATCCTGACCGGCCGGATCTTCGCCGGCCACCTGCGGGCGATCATCGGCTCGATGACGGTCGAGGAGATCGTCACCGAACGGCAGAAACTCGCCTCGGAGGTGCTGGAGACCTCCAAGTCGGAGATGGCCAAGATCGGGCTGATCGTCGACTCGCTGCAGATCCAGTCCATCGACGACGGCGACACCGGCTACATCGCCGCGATGTCGCAGCCGCACAAGGCCGCCATCCAGCGGCAGGCTCAGATCGCCCAGGCCCAGGCCACCCAGGCGGCCGTCGAGGCCCAGCAGGCCGCGACCCGCAACCAGGCGGAGTACGCCCGGCAGACCGCGGTCGTGCAGGCCGAGTACAACGCCGAGGTGGACCGGGCGCAGGCCAAGGCCGCGCAGGCCGGCCCGCTGGCCCAGGCGCACGCCCAGCAGGAGGTGCTGGCCGCACAGACCGAGCTGGCGCTCAAGGCCGCCGAGCTGCGGCAGCAGCAGCTCGTCGCGGAGATCGTCAAGCCCGCCGAGGCCGAGGCGGAGCGGATCCGGGTGCTGGCCGCCGCGGAGGCCGAGCGGATCCGCATCCAGGCCGCCGCTGCCGCCTCGCACGACCGGGTGGCGCTGGACCGGATGATCATCGACCAGCTGCCGCAGATCGTGAAGGAGGCGGCGGCCGGGCTGAACGGCGCCAACGTCAACGTGCTCAACGGCGCCGACGGCCTCGGTGAGCTGGCCGCGGGCCTGGTCAGCCAGGGTCTGACCATCCTGGACTCGGTCCGCAAGAACCTCGGCGCCACCGACGGCGAGGGCGCCCCGGGTTCCTCCGCCGCGGTCGCGCTGCGCGGCTACATCACCCCGTCCGACCAGTCCGGACGTCAGGGCGGCGGCCAGGGCGGCGACAACGGCACCGGGGGCAAGGGCGCCTCCGACGGCCCGGTCGACATCGGCTGACCCCGGATCGGCCGACCCCGCACGGAGCGGGCGGCGCGCCGTCTACGGCCACCGCCCGCACCTGTACGCGTCCCCGGCTGCGGTACGGCGTGTCCGCCCGGGCGCAGCCCGGCCCGCGTCGGTCATCGTCCCGAGGCCGTGCGGGCGAGCCCCACCGGTCCAGCACATCCGTCATGCGGGCGAGGTTCACCGGTCGGGCGCGCCTGCCGTGCGGGCGAGGACCATCGGTCCGGCACATCCGTCATGCGGGCGAGGTTCACCGGTCGGCGCGACGGCCGTGCAGCGAACCCCACCGGTCCGGCATGTCCGTCATGCGGGCGAGGTTCACCGGTCGGCGCGACGGCCGTGCAGCGAACCCCACCGGTCCGGCATGTCCGTCATGCGGGCGAGGTTCACCGGCCGGCGCGTCCGCCGCGCAGCGAACCTCACCGCTCCCGCAGGTCCGCCACCCGGCGGATCTTGCCCACCGAGCGCTCCAGTGAGCCGGGGTCCACGACCGACACCTCGACGCTCACGCCGATCCCGTCCTTGATGCCCCGGGCGATGGCTGCCGCCGCCGCGGCGCGCGGGCCGGGCTCGGTCAGGTCCTCGCGGGCCTCGGCCTGGACCGCCATGTGGTCCATCCGGCCGCGCCGGGTCAGCTCGATCCGGAAGTGCGGGGCCACCCCGGGAGTGCGCAGCACGATCTCCTCGATCTGGCCGGGGAACACATTGACCCCGCGCAGGATGATCATGTCGTCGCAGCGGCCGGTGACCTTCTCCATCCGCCGGAAGGCCGGGCGCGCCGTCCCCGGCAGCAGCCGGGTCAGGTCCCGGGTGCGGTAGCGGATCACCGGCATCGCCTCCTTCGTGAGCGAGGTGAACACCAGCTCCCCGTGGCCGCCCTGCGGCAGCACCTCGTCGGTGAACGGGTCCACCACCTCCGGGTAGAAGTGGTCCTCCCAGATGTGCAGGCCGTCCTTGGTCTCCACGCACTCCTGCGCCACCCCGGGGCCGATCACCTCGGACAGGCCGTAGATATCCACCGCGTCGATCGCGAACCGCTCCTCGATCTCCTCCCGCATGGCCTGCGTCCACGGTTCGGCGCCGAAGATCCCCACCCGCAGTGAGGTGCCGCGCGGGTCGACGCCCTGCCGCTCGAACTCGTCGAGCAGCGTGAGCATGTAGGAGGGGGTCACCATGATGATCTCCGGCCGCAGGTCCTGGATCAGCCGCACCTGACGGGCCGTCATGCCGCCGGAGGCGGGTATCACCGTGCAGCCGGCCCGCTCGGCGCCGTAGTGCGCCCCGAGCCCGCCGGTGAACAGCCCGTATCCGTAGGCGACATGGACCTTGTCGCCGGGCCTGCCGCCTGCCGCCCGGATCGACCGGGCCACCACCTGGGCCCAGGTCTCCAGGTCGCCCTCGGTGTAGCCGACCACGGTGGGCAGCCCGGTGGTGCCGCTGGACGCGTGCAGCCGCCGTACCTGCGAGACCGGTACGGCGAACATGCCGTACGGGTAACTGTCCCGCACGTCGGCCTTGGTGGTGAACGGGAACCGTGAAAGGTCCTCCAGGGTGCGGCAGTCCTCCGGGGCGACCCCTGCCTCGTCGAACTTCCGCCGGTACAGCTCCACATGGTCGTACGCGAGCCGCAGGGTCCGGCGCAGCCGGCCCAGTTGGAGCGCCCGCAGCTCGTCACGGTCCAGCCGCTCGGCCGGGTCGAGCAGGTCGTACGGGACCGGTCCCGGGTGTGCCGCCTGCGCCGTCTCGCCGCCCATGCCGCCGCCTCCTCGCGTCCCGCACACCGGACCAGGTTGCCGACCGACCGTTCGGTACGGCTTGCTGAGCCCAAGGAATCAGCATCGGTGCGGTCTGTCAAGGCATCGCTCGCCAGGTCGTACCCGACTCCGATGTCAGCCGCCGTCGGCCCCGGCTGCACACCTCTTGACGCGGGAGTCGTCGGGCAACACTCTGGACGCCAGCACGTTAGGAACCTTTCCTAACTATCGCTGGACATCATCCGCGCACACCCCCCACGCGCCAAGGAGCGATCGGATGTCACGATCGGTGAAGTCACTGGCGGCCCTCGCGGTCGCCGCCTGCTGCACGGCGGCCGGCCTGCTGGTCGGCACCGGCGGCCCGGCCGGTGCCGCCACCACCCCCGCCCACCCGTTCCCGGCCCACGTCAGCTACAAGGTCGGCGTGCTGCCCTCGGCGAGTCAGGCCAGCCGCGACGCCGCCGTGCAGAAGGCATACGACTCCTGGAAGAGCAGCTACCTGGTGCACGGCTGCGCCTCCAACGAGTACTACGTCTCCACCAAGGGCGACGACGACGCGCCCAACAACGGCACCGTCTCCGAGGCCCAGGGCTACGGCATGAACATCGTGCCGCTGATGGCCGGGTACGACACCAACGCGAAGGCCGAGTTCGACGGCCTGTGGCAACTGGTCAAGGACCACAAGGACCCCGACGGCCTCATGCAGTGGCAACTGGACGGCAAGAGCTGCGCGTACGCCGACAGCGGCACCCCCGACTCGGCCACCGACGGCGATCTCGACATCGGCTACGGTCTGATCCTCGCCGACAAGCAGTGGGGCGGCTACACCGCCGACGCCAAGGCGTGGCTGGCCTCCTTCTGGGCCCACGACGTGGCCTCCGACGGCCACCTGAAGTGCGAGGACGACGGCCCGGGCACCGACACCCGGCCGTCCGACATGATGCTCGACCACCTGCGGGCCTTCGCCGCCTACGACACCGCCCACGACTGGAACAAGGTGGTCACCCGCACCGAGGCGGTGATCTCCGAGTTCACCGGCGCCTACTCCGCCTCCGCCGGGCTGCTGTCGGACTTCGTGGTGAACGCCAACACCACGAGCCCCAAGCCCGCCCCGGCCGACTACCAGGAGTCCCAGCCGGACAACATCGTCGGCTACAACTCCCTGCGCGTGCCCTGGCACCTGGGCACCGACGCCCTGGTCAACGGCTCGAGCACGGCGGCGGTCGCCTACGCCACCGCCGTCAAGGAATCCGCCTGCCTGAAGTCCCTGTCCGGCGGCAACCCCGCCAAGGTCCAGCCGCACATCAAGCTGAACTGCGCGAACGGCAATGTCTCCGGCGACACCCAGGCCGAGGAGGCCGGCGACGCGGCGGGCCCGGCCGCGATGGCCGCCGGCGACCAGGCGTGGACCGACGCGATCTGGAAGCAGCTCGGCACCAACCCGTTCGGGGACGCCTACTACGGCGAGACGATCAAGATGCTGGTCTACCTGGTCATGTCCGGCGACTACTGGAACCCGGTCGCCTGACCGTCACCGGTGCCGCCGCCGTCCCCCCGCCCGGGCCCGGGTGCGGCGGCGGCACCGGCCCGTTCCCCGGCCCGCGGCCGCTCCTGATCCGGGGGAGCACTGGACGCGGTGCCGGTCGCGGGGGAGTGCCGCGGCCGGCGGTTGACGGTGATCACGCCCGCCACGGTGACGGCGCCGCCGGCCAGTTCGACGGCCCCGGGTACCTCCGACAGCCACACGAAGGACACCACCAGCGCGATCGGCGGCACCAGGTACAGGGCCGCGGTGGAGACCGCGAGCGGCAGCCGGGCCACCGCGTACCCCCAGATCACGAAGCCAAGTGCCGAGGGCAGCAGCCCCAGGTAGACCGCGGCGCCCAGCGCGCCGGCCGGGGCGTGCGCGGTGGCCCGGACCGCCGCGGGCAGCAGCGGCAGCGCGAGGAGCAGGCCCGCGGTCATCGCGTAGGTGGCGACCTCGAGGCCGGAGTACCGCCGCAGCAGCGGCTTGGTCGCCGCGTGGTAGACGCCCTGCGCCACGGCCGCGGCCAGCACGATCAGCGCGCCCGCGGAGAAGCCGCCCGCCCCGCCGGCCAGCGCCACCACCGCGCATCCGCCGAGCGCCACCATGCTGCCGAGGACCACCCGCCGGGTGGGCCGTTCGCCGAGGAAGGCGGCGCCGAGCAGCACGCTGAACACCGGCGCGCTCGCCACGATCAGGCTCGCGGTGCCGGCCGGCACATGCACCTCGCCCCAGTTCAGCAGCACCTGATACGCGGTCATGCCGGTGGCCCCGCACAGCGCGATCAGCGGCAGATCACCGCGCGCGGGCCGCCGTATTCCCGACCGGAGCCCGACCGCGAGCAGGGCCAGCGCCGCAGACGCCAGCCGCAGGAAGGACAGCGCCGCCACCCCCAGGCCGTCCACCGCGACCCGGATGGCCGGAAACGCTGAGGCCCACAGCACGGCGGTGCCGGCCAGGGCCAGGAACCGGGCGGACAGGAAGCCGGGGGAGAAGGTACGCGAGGGCATGCCCCTCAGGCTGGCCGCGCGGACACAGAAGGTCCAGTGATGTTTTCTTGGCTGATCCGTAAGCATGCCTTGCATGTGAGGCTGACCGGCGCCAGCATGGACGCATGCTCGACGTCCGCCGCCTGGCGATCCTCCACCACCTGGCCACCCACGGCACGGTCGCGGCCACCGCGGCGGCCCTGCACCTGACCGCGCCCGCGGTCTCCCAGCAACTGGCCGTCCTGGAACGCGAGGCCGGGCTGCCGGTGGTCGAGAAGCACGGCCGCAGCGTGCGGCTGACCCCGGCCGGCACTCTGCTGGCCGCCCACGCCGGTGTGCTGCTCGGCGACCTGGCCGCCGCCGAGGCCGACCTCGCCGCCCTGCGCGGCGGCGAGACCGGGACCGTACGCGTCACCGCCTTCGCCTCGGCCGCCCGCACCCTGATCCCGCCGCTGTGGCAGCGGCTGGCCGAGGACGGCCCGGCCCGGCGCCGCATCGCCCTGCACCTGACCGAGCAGGAACCCGACCGCGCGCTCGCCGCCCTGCACCGCCGCGACACCGACCTCGCCCTGGTGCACGGCTACACGGTGCTGCCGCGCGACTTCCCGGCCGGCTGTGACCACGAGGTGCTGCTCCAGGACCCCGTGGTGCTCGCCCTGCACCCCGACCGTGCCGCCCGGCTCGGCCTCGGCCCGGGCGAACCCGCGGACCTCACCGCCCTCGACGGCGACCCCTGGCTCACCCCCGGCCCCGAGACCTCCTGCTACGAGATGATCCAGCGGGCCTGCGGAGCCGCCGGCTTCGTGCCGGCCGTCCGCGCCCGCAGCAGCGACTTCTCCGTGCTGACCGCCCTCGTCGCGGCCGGCGCCGGTGTGGCCCTGGTGCCCCGCCTCGCCCTGCCCGAGACGTCCGCCCCACTGAGCCTGCACCCACTGGCCGAGCCGGTCACCCGTACCGTCTTCACCGCCGTGCGCACCGGCACCGCCCGACGCCCCGACCTGCGGCACGTCCTGACGCTGCTGCACGAGACGGCCGCGGTGCGCGGCGGCGCGGGCGGGTAGCCGTACCGCCGGAGCCCGTCCGGCCCGGTCGCGTCCTCCGGCTGGCGCGGGCCCGTTCGCGGGGGTAGGAATCAGGATGTGCGAAGCCGCAGTCCGGCGGGCAGGCGACGATCAGCCGCCTGAGCCGGAGAAGGGACGGGACACCGTGGCACGACCGAGGATTCTCGTGGTGGGTGCAGGCTTCGCGGGAGTGGAGTGCGTACGACGGCTGGAACGCAGGCTCGGCAGTGACGAGGCCGACCTCGCACTGGTGTCGCCCACCGCGTACCAGCTCTATCTGCCGCTGCTGCCGCAGGTCGCCTCCGGCATGCTCACCCCGCAGTCCATCGCGGTGTCGCTGCGCCGCAGCCGCAAATACCGCACCCGGATCATCCCCGGCGGCGCGATCGGCGTGGACCCCAAGGCCAAGGTGTGCGTGATCCGCAAGATCACGGGCGAGCTGGTGAACGAGTCGTACGACTACATCGTGCTGGCCCCCGGCAGCATCACCCGCACCTTCGACATCCCGGGCCTGACCGACACCGCCCGCGGGATGAAGACGCTGGCCGAGGCCGCGTATGTGCGCGACCACGTGATATCGCAGCTCGACCTCGCCGACGCCAGCCAGGACCCGGCAGAACGCGCCTCCCGGCTGCAGTTCGTGGTGGTCGGCGGCGGCTACGCCGGCACCGAGACCGCGGCCTGCCTGCAACGGCTGACCAGCGCCGCGGTCAAGCGCTACCCCCGGCTCGACCCGGCCCTGATCCGGTGGCACCTGATCGACATCGCGCCCAAGCTGATGCCCGAACTCGGCGAGCGGCTCGGGCTGAGCGCCCAGGAGATCCTGCGCAAGCGCGGAGTGCGGATCTCGCTGGGGGTGTCCATCGCCAAGGCCGGCCCGGAGGAGGTCACCTTCACCGACGGCCGGGTCATCCCGACCCGCACCCTGATCTGGACCGCGGGCGTGGCGGCGAGCCCCCTGGTGGCCACCCTCGGCGCGGAGACCGTACGCGGCCGGCTCGCGGTCACCGCCGAGATGACCCTGCCCGGCTTCGACGGGGTCTTCGCGCTCGGCGACGCCGCCGCCGTCCCGGACCTGGCCACCGGCGAGGACGCCGTCTGCCCGCCCACCGCCCAGCACGCCATGCGCCAGGGCCGCAAGGTCGCCGACAACATCATCGCCACCCTGCGCCACCGGCCGCTCCAGCCGTACGTCCACAAGGACCTCGGGCTGGTGGTCGACCTCGGCGGCCGGGACGCGGTCTCCAAGCCGCTCGGCATCGAGCTGCGCGGACTGCCGGCCCAGGCCGTGGCCCGCGGCTACCACTGGTCGGCGCTGCGGACCAACGTCGCCAAGACCCGGGTGCTCACCAACTGGCTGCTCAACGCTGTCGCCGGCGACGACTTCGTCCGTACCGGCTTCCAGTCCCGCACCCCCGCCACCCTGCGCGACTTCGAGTACACCGACGCCTATCTCACCCCCGAGCAGATCCGGGAGCGGACGGTCGGAAGCGGGCACACCGAGCCCTGAGCGGGGGAGCCGCAGCCGGTCGCGAGCCGCCGTGCCCGCTCACACGTCCGGCGGCTGCTGTCCGTTCACCTGCCCGTTCGCCTCGGCCAGCCGGAACCACACCGTCTTGCCCGCGGACTCCGGCCGTACACTCCACTCCTCGGACAGGATGTCCAGCAGCATCAGCCCGCGGCCGGAGGAGGCGAGTTCGCCCGGGGTGCGCTGGTGCGGCAGTTCGTCGCCGTGGTCGGTGACCTCCACCAGCAGGTGGCGCCGGCCCGGCTCGCCGGACACGGACGCGGTCAGCGCCGCCGTCTGGTCGGTGTGCACCAGGACATTGCCCACCAGCTCCGAGGCCAGCAGCACCGCGGTGTCCACCTGGTCCGGCTGCGTCCAGTCGTGCAGCAGCGCGACCAGCTCCGCCCGCGCCTCGGCCAGCCCCTGCCCCTCGTCCTGCCCGATGGTCAGGACGAGCTGCCGTTCGGGCATCTCCGGCCGGGACACCGGGGTGTCCCGGCGCAGCAGCAGGAGCGCGATGTCGTCCTCGTTGCGCGGCGAGTGGCGCGCCCGCCGGTCCGGGTCCTGCGGTACGTGCCCGGTGGGGTCGCCGTCCGGGCCGCCGTAGCGGGTCGGCGGCCGGTGCACGGCCTGGATCAGCCGGTCCGCGATGCCCTCCAGGTCCTCGGTGGGCCCGGGCGTCATGGCGTCGCGGACCCGGATCCAGCCGCTGAACATGTCGTGCCCGCCGGTCTCGATCAGCCCGTCGGTGCACAGCATCATGATCTCGCCCGGCCGCAGCTCCAGGTCGGTGACCGGGTAGTCGTGCTCGTCCGGCATCAGGCCGAGCGGCAGCCCGCCGTTGACGTGCTTGAGCATGCAGGTGCCGTCGGGCAGCCGCAGCACCGGGTGCGGGTGGCCGGCCCGGGCGATGTGCAGCATCCCGGTGGCCGGCTCCGCCTCGATGTACAGGCAGGTCGCGTAGCGGTCCTCGTCCAGTGCGGTCAGGAAGCGCGAGGTGCGGGCCAGCACGGCGTCCGGCCGGTGGCCTTCCGCCGCGTACGCGTGCACGGCCGTCCGCAACTGCGCCATCAGCCCGGCCGCGTGCACGTCGTGGCCCTCCACGTCCCCGATGACCAGGGCGAGCCGTTCGCCGGGCAGGTTGATCACGTCGTACCAGTCGCCGCCGACCACCAGCCCGCCGCCGGTGGGGATGTACCGGGTGGCCACGCTCAGCCCCGGCTCGGCCGGTTCGGCCGCCCCCATGCTGCGCCGCAGGCCGCGCGAGAGGGCGAGTTCCGCGCTGCTGGTCCGGGTCCGCTCCAGCGCCTGCGCGACCAGCCCGGCCGCCTGCGCCAGCAGCTCGCGTACGTCCTCGGCGAAGTCCATCTGCGTGCCGAAGGCCGCCAGCAGCACGCCGGTCAGCCGGCCCGAGACCACCAGCGGCAGGAACGCCCACGCGTTGCGGCCGTGCCGGGCGACCAGGTGCCAGATGTCCGGGAAGCGGGCCCGGTACTCGCCCGCCGTGGGCAGATACACCGGCCGGCCGGTGTCGACCACCTCGGTCGCCGGATGCCGGGTCGTCACCGGCATCCGGAACATCGACTCGGCGCCGGTGCTGCGGTATCCGTACTGGCCGAGCGTGTTCAGGAACTTCTCGGTGACCCCGAAGACCACCAGCCCCTCGAGCGGGAAGTCCGGGGTCCGCAGCCGTACCAGCGTCCGCAGCGCGTCGGCCAGGGAGTCCGACTCGGCCAGGTCGTGCCCGGCCGCGAGCACGTCGGAGTCACGCCGCCTGGGGGAGGCCCGCCCGTCCGGCGCCCGCGAGGCCGCTCCGGCCTGCCGCGTGGACGCAGGTCCGATGTGGTTCAGCGCCTCGATCTGCCGGAGCTCGGCGGAGTCCGGCGGATCGCCCGCCGGACCGTCCTCTGCCCTGCCCATCGGCGCCCTCTCGCCCCGCGTCCGATCCGCTCGTCCCGTCGGTTCCCATCCGTTCCATGCTCCGCCGGGACCGCGCGCCTCGCACGCGCAGAGGGCGCCGATGAACGCCCGGCGTCAGTTGCTGTTGATGAACTGCTGCGCCAGCGTCTGCCCCTTGGTCACCGCGTCGCTGTGGCTCTCGATCGGGCTGGCCTGCGAGTTCTGGAACAGGATGTAGGTCACGCCGGAGTCCGCGCCGCCGAACTCCGGGTCGGGGTCGATGCCGAGCGCCTGGGCGGTGGCGTACGACGCCTCGCCGATGATCTGCGTCGGCCCGGTGTCGCCGACCACCGCGTACTCCACCTTGTTGTTGTAGATCACCGCGACGATCCCGCCGCCCTTGATCCCGGACGAGGAGTACTTCCAGATGCTGCTGGCGCTGGGCACCACGACGTAGGGCAGGGCGGCCGAGCTCAGCGGCTTGCCGTTGGACTGCTGGAAGGCGGTGTCGTCCTGGAACCACGGGTCGGTGTCGGCGTTGCACTGCGTGGTGACCTGGCCGTCGCAGTCGATGTCCATGTCGGCCTTCCAGAACACGGCGCCGTTCTTGCCGCACACCGGAATCGTCGCGGACGTCTCGTCGTCGGTCTTGTACTTGCCGTTGGAGATCTGCGAGCAGGACGTGACCTTGGCCAGCAGCGCCGCGGCGCTGACCGACCCCTCCTGCGCGCTGTGCGGGCGGGCCGCCGCGCGGGTGCCGGCCAGGGCCGGATCGGCGGCGGCGAAGGGGACGGTCGCGGTCACCAGGAGCGCGACGATCAGACGACGGCGCATGGGGGGATGCTCCTTTGTTAGGAAGGTTTCCTTACATGTGCGGGACCAAAATGCCCGCACCGGCACGGTCCGTCAACCCCTGGCGCACCACCCGTCACGCCCGTATCCCTGCGCAGGCCCTCCGGCCTGCGGTGTTGCCGCCCGCCCCGGGGCGATGTGCTCATCGGTGCGGTGACTTGGCATGATCGGTGCTGTGGTTGAGCGCATCATCGCCGCGTGTGACGGGGCGTCGAAGGGTAATCCGGGCCGAGCGGCCTGGGCATATGTGATCGCCGACGAGCGGGGCGAGCCGGACCGGTGGGAGGCGGGCCCGCTGGGCGTGGCGACCAACAACGTCGCCGAGCTGACCGCCCTGGAGCGGCTGCTGTCGGCTGTGGACCCCGGCCGGCCGGTGCAGATCCGGATGGACTCGCAGTACGCCATGAACGCGGTGACCACCTGGCTGCCCAACTGGAAGCGCAAGGGGTGGAAGACCGCCGCCGGCAAGCCGGTGGCCAACCAGGAACTCGTGGTGCGCATCGACGCGCTGCTCACCGGCCGGGACGTGGAGTTCCGGTACGTACCCGCGCACCAGGTCGGCGGCGACCGGCTCAATGACTTCGCGGACCGCGCCGCCAGTCACGCCGCCGTCGTCCAGGAGCCGGCCGGCAGTGACCTCGGCTCGCCCGAGCCGCCCGCGTCGGCGACGTCGCCCAAGGCCGGCGGCGGCGCCCGTAAAGCGGCCGGTACGCGGCGGGCGTCCGGCGGATCGTCGTCCTCGGGAGGCGCCGGCCGGTCCGGAGGCGGTGCGGGCGGGGCGTCCGGCGGCCCGGCCCGCACGCTCAAGGCGAAGTACCCGGGCCGCTGCCGGTGCGGGCGCTCGTACGCGGCGGGGGAGCTGATCGCGCGGAACGACGAGGGGTGGGGGCACCCGGACTGCCGCTGACCGTCGTACACGAGCGGGTGGCCGCCGGCGGACGGGGGTTCCGGCCGGCGGCCACCCGCAGTTCGGGGGCCTTGTCGTCAGCGCTTGCCGATGACCGTGAACATCAGGAACAGGTAGAAGGCCATCAGGTGCGCGGCCACCACGTAGATCAGGACGCGCGTGATGGCGCCGCGTTCCTTCTGCTTCTCGTCGCCGTTGGTGGTGGGCTGGACGTGCGCGGTGACCTGCGGGGTGGCCGGCGGGGTGTCGTGGGGCGTGCTCGGCGTGGTCATGATCGCTCTCCTCGCATCCGAATGGCTTCGGGCGCCCCGATGCACAAGGCCGCGGCGTCGCTCTGCATGAGGGTGTGGACGAACAGCAGGTCGACCCCGGGGGCGCCCGCGGCGGCCAGCCGGTGGGGGACCAGGGAATCGAAGTGCGCGCCGTCCCCGGCGTCGAGCGTGTGGGTGCGCTCGCCGAGGACCAGTTCCAGAGTCCCGGCGGTGACGTACAGCCACTCCTCGCCGGGGTGCACCCGGACCAGGGCGCGCTGGGCGCCCGCCGGGATGTGCAGCCGCAGGGCCTGCATCGCGCGCCCGGTGCCGCCGGCCCGCCAGTACGTCCAGCCGCCGGCGGGCACCGGCGTCATCTCCGCGCCGCGTACGATGGGATCGGGCTCGGCCGAGGTCTCGCCCAGCAGATCGGACACCGTGGTCCCGTACATGCGGGCCAGTCCCAGCAGCATCGGCAGCGACGGCTGCCGCAGCCCGGACTCCAGCCTCGACAGGTGGGCGGGCGACAGCCCCGCGCGCCGGGCGGCCGCCTCCAGCGTCATTCCGGCGGCCAGCCGGCGCTCCCGCAGCCGGGGAGCGAGGACCAGCTCCGCCGCCTCGGCGGCGGGGGCGGTGTCAGGAGCACCGAGGGTTTCCATGCCTCCATGGAACAGCGCCCGTGCCTCTGAGGCAAAAATTTTGCCTCAGAGGCAAAGAGGGCAAAGAGGCAGCGCCCCGCGCTGGGGCCGGCTCAGGCGTGGCCCGCGATGCCGTGCGGAGCGTAGTGCTCCTCCAGGCGCTTGGCCTCTTCGTCGGTGAGGCGCAGGTCCACCGCGGCCACCGCGTCGTCGAGGTGCTGGGCCTTGGTCGCCCCCACGATCGGAGCGGTCACCGTGGGCTGGCGGAGCAGCCAGGCCAGGGCCACCTGCGCGCGGGGCACGTCCCGTTCGGCCGCGACCGCGGCCACCGCGTCCGCGATGTGACGGTCGCCCTCCTGGTAGAGCGTCTTGCCGAACTCGTCGGTCTGGCTGCGCGCGCTGACCGTGTCCCACTCCCGGGTCAGCCGCCCCCGGGCCAGCGGGCTCCACGGTATGACTCCTACGCCCTGGTCCGCGCAGAGCGGCAGCATCTCCCGCTCCTCCTCGCGGTAGAGCAGGTTGTAGTGGTTCTGCATCGAGACGAACTTCGTCCAGCCGTGCGCCTGCGCGACGTACTGCGCTTTGGAGAACTGCCAGGCGTACATCGAACTCGCCCCGATGTAGCGGGCCTTGCCCGCCTTCACCACGTCGTGCAGCGCCTCCATCGTCTCCTCGACCGGCGTGCCCGCGTCCCAGCGGTGGATCTGGTACAGGTCCACGTAGTCCGTGCCGAGCCGGCGCAGGCTGTTGTCGATCTCCGTCATGATCGCCTTGCGGGACAGCCCCCCGCCGTTGGGCCCGGGCCGCATCCGCCCGTGCACCTTGGTGGCGAGCACGATGTCCTCGCGCCGGGTGAAATCGGCCAGCGCCCGCCCGACGATCTCCTCGCTGGTGCCGTCCGAGTACACGTTCGCGGTGTCGAAGAAGTTGATGCCCGCGTCCAGCGCCTGCCGGATCAGCGGCCTGCTGTCCTCCTCCTCGAGCGTCCAGGCGTGGTTGCCGCGGTCCTTGATGCCGAAACTCATGCATCCGACGCAGACCCGCGACACCTCCAGCCCGGTCGCGCCCAGCTTCGCGTACTCCATGCTGCATCCCTCCGTCCGACGTGCTTCCCCCGTCCGACCGGCGATCAGCCTACGTCCCGGTGCTGTGCGTCCTTCCCGCACCCCGTGACGCCGGCCGCGGGCGCGACGCCATGGCCGCCACCGGCCTCTACAACACCAGCAGCATCGATGACAACATTGTCAACCGGGTCCGGGGCGCCGCGCCGCCGCGGCCGAGCACCCCCGGCCCTCCTCCGCCCCGGCCGCCGGCCCGCATGCCCGCCGGCCGCCGCGCGGCGGAACGCGAGACAGCGTGAGCACCCCCGGGCGACGGCCAAGGAGGCCAGCATGACTGTCAGAAGAGCACTCACCTGCCTGGTGGCGGCGGTGGTCGCGGCCACAGCCGCACTGCTGGGCGGGGTGAGCCCGGCAAGCGCGGCGAGCGGCAAAAGGGTCGTGATCTACTACCAGACCCAGTACACGAACGGCACGTACGTCTCCCCGCTCGGCCTGACCGACCACGCCACGGGCGCCACCGACCTGCTCATCGGCGCCTTCCACCTCAACAGCGACGGCTCGGTCCATCTCAACGACGACCCGCCCGGCGACCCGAAGTTCAGCCAGATGTGGACCGACGTCGCCGCGATGCAGGCCAAGGGCGTGCACGCGATCGGCATGGTCGGCGGCGCGGCGGCCGGCAGCTTCCAGCGCCTGGACACCGCCTTCTCCACCTACTACCCGCTGCTGAAGAACGTGGTGTCCACGTACCACTTGAACGGCCTGGACCTGGACGTCGAGGAGTCCATGTCCCTCGGCGGCATCGAGCACCTCATCGACCAGCTCCACACGGACTTCGGCGCCGGCTTCATCGTCACCCTCGCGCCGGTGGCCACGGCGCTCAGCGGCGGCGGCAACCTCTCCGGCTTCAGCTACGACCAGCTCTACCGGGACCGGGCGAGCTCCATCGCCTGGTTCAACGCCCAGTTCTACTGCGGCTGGGGCTCGCTGAGCTCCACCAGCGGCTACGACGCGATCATCGCCCACGGGGTGGTCCCCGCCGACAAGGTCGTCGCCGGCACCCTCACCAACCCCGCCAACTGCGGCAGCGGATACGTCGATCCGACCACCCTGAACTCCACGCTCTCCTCGCTGACCGCCAAGTACCCGACCTTCGGCGGCGTCGCGGGCTGGGAGTACTTCAACTCCCTGCCCGGCGGCACCTCGGCGCCCTGGCAGTGGGCGGCCTCGGTGAGCTCGGCCATGAACGGCGGCAGCACCGGTCCGACCGACCTCGCCCTCAACAAGTCCGCCACCGGCAGCACCCCCTGCAACAGCAGCGAGACCCCGGACAAGGCCGTCAACGGCAGCGTCAGCGGCGGGAACAGCGACAAGTTCTGCTCCCTGTCCTCGCCCGCCCAGCTCACCGTCGACCTCGGCGCCTCGCACGCCCTGACCGGCCTGGAGATCGACCACGCCAGTGCGGGCGGTGAGTCCGCGTCCTGGAACACCCGCGCCTACACCGTCCAGGTCTCCACCGACGGGACCACCTGGACCACCGTCGCCCAGGCCACCGCCAACACGGCCGGCGTCACCACCCACACCCTCAGCGGCACCTCCGGCCGCTACGTCCGGCTGAACGTCACCACTCCGACCCAGACCACCGACCCCGCCACCCGCATCTACGAACTGAAGGTCTTCGGCTGACCGTCCCCTCGGACCGCCGGCCACCGGTTCGCCGGGGACACCGCCTCCCGCACCCCCGGCGAACCGGCGGCTCCGCCCGGGCGATGATGATCGGACGTCATCGACCGTCGAGGAGCCCGCATGCGCCACGCCCCGGACCACGGCAGCCCGGACCCTGCCGGGCCGCCGTCCGCTCTCGGCAGCGGCCCCACCGGTCCCGTGACCGTGGCCGTGACCGGGCCCCTCTCCGTGTCAGAGCCGCTGTCCGTTCCCGCCCGGCGTGGCCGCATCATCTTCCTGAACGGCACGTCCAGTTCCGGCAAGACCAGCATCGCGCGGGAGCTGCTGGACACCCTCGACGAGCCGTACTTCCACCTGCCGGTGGACGCCTTCCACGCGATGCGCACCCGCCGCGAGGTCGCGCCGGAAGGGCTGGACGTGCTGCTGCGCCGGACCTGGATGGGCTTCCACCGCGCGGTCGCCGGCATGGCCGCGGCCGGCAACAACGTGGTCGTGGACCACATCCTGAGCGAGGAGTGGCGGCTGCTGGACTGCCTCGCCCTCTTCCCGGCCCAGGACGTGGTCCTGGTCGGCGTGCACTGCTCGCCGGCCGAGCTCGAACGGCGCGAGCGGGCCCGCGGCGACCGGCCCGCGGGGCTGGCCGCCGCCCAGCTGGAGCGGGTCCACGCGCACGGACTGTACGACATCGAGTGCGACACGACTGCGGCCGGCGCCGCCGACTGCGCCCGCCGCATCCGCGACTTCCTGCCCCGTCGGCCGCGCCCCACCGCCTTCGAACGTCTCAGGGCCGCTCTGCGCCCCGATCTGCCGCCGCTCGCAACGGAGTTGACGTAGTCCTCACTGCCGCGGCGGCGCCGCGACGCGTTTTTCGAACCAGTGGTGCGCGTAGGGCTCGTCGTTGAAGGCCGGGACCTCGGTGAAGCCGTAGGAGTGGTAGAGGCCGATCGCGGCGGTGAGGTCCCGGTTGGTGTCAAGGCGCAGGAGGTCGCGGCCGTGCTCGGCGGCGCGCGCCTCGAGTTCGGCCAGGAAGCGGCGGCCGAGGCCCAGGCCGCGGGCGCCGGGGGCGACCCACATCCGCTTGATCTCGGCCGGGGCGTCGGACGGCATTTTCAGGCCGCCGCAGCCGACCGGCTCGCCGTGCAGCCGGGCGACCAGGAACAGGCCGCGTGGCGGGCGCAGTTCGCCGGGGTCGGGCAGCAGGGTGCGGGCCGGGTCGAAGCCGGTGTCGAAGCGTTCGTGCAACTCGGTGACGTACGACCGCAGGCATTCTCGCGCGTCCGGATGGTCGGGGTCGACGGCGTCGAAGGTGACCGTCCCGGCGGTCAGCAGTCGTTCGACCTCGGCCATGGCGGCCACCAGCCGGGCCCGCTGGGCGGAGTTGAGCGGCGCCAGCAGCGAGCCGGCCAGGTCGTCGCTGCGGGCGTCGAGCATGGCCCGCTCGGCCCGCCCGGCGTCGGTGAGCCGTACGGTCCGTACCCGCCGGTCGTCGTGCTGCGGCTCCACCGTCACCAGCCCGTCGGCCTCCAGGCGGCGCAGCAGCCGGCTGACGTACCCGGAGTCCAGCCCGAGCCGTTCGCGCAGCCGCCGCACGTCCCGGCCCTCCTCGCCGACCTCCCACAGCAACCGGGCCTCGCCGATGGGCCGTTCCCGGCCGAGATAGTGGTCGTGCAGCACACCCACGCGCGCGGTGACGGCCCGGTTGAACCGCCGTACCTGGTCGATCTGCGTCGCATTCATTCTCTGACTTTAGTCAGGAAACCGGCCGCGGCGCCAGCTCCTCCGGGACCACCCGCGTAGCCCGGAGATCTGTCCGTTTCCCACGTTGTACGAGCGTGTCGCGCCATCCGAGGCCGACTGAGCGCCGCCGGTCGGCAACCCCCGATGCACCGATGAAGCCGAAGGTACGGCGGATATCACGCCCCACTTCCGCGTCAGGTATGGACATGACATGGCGGTCGTGCTGTCATGCCGGGGAACACCGGATTTCCCACGTGAGAAAGACGGCCTGCCCCCCACCCGGGCGCGCCGGACGAGGATCATCGCGGGACCGGCGACGGGTGCCCGGGCCAGTCGGCCCGGCCGCCGGGAGCCGCGCTCCCGCTCCCCGCCCGCGCCCCGCAAGCCTTCCGGGAGTCGTGATGGACCGGCGTACCTTCTTGCGCGGCGGCGCCGCATTCCTCGGGGCCACCGCCCTGGCCGCCCGCACCGTGACCTCGTCCTGGGCCGCCACCGGCACCGGCCCCGGCATCGTCCTGGTCGGGGACACCTCCGGCGGCGGGCTCTACCACCCGTTCCCCGCCGGACTGACCCGCACCCCGCTGCTGAAACTTCCCACCGGCAGCGTCCGGGCCGGCGGCTGGCTGGCCCAGCAACTCGCCCTGGACACCACCGGCATCGCCGGACGCTACGACCAGGTGTCGCACTTCCTGAACACCGGCACCACCGGCTGGATCAACCCGTCGCAGACCGGCTGGGAGGAAGTGCCGTACTGGCTGCGCGGACTGACCGCGCTGGCCGGTGTCACCGGTGACAGCGGCCTGAAGGCCAAGGCCGCGACCTGGGTCAACGGCATCCTCGCCACCGCCCAGAGCGACGGCTTCTTCGGCCCCTCGGCCCTGCGCACCTCGCTCGGCGGCGGCCCGGACTTCTGGCCGTACATGCCACTGCTGCAAGCCCTGTGCACGTACCAGGAGTACAGCGGCGACAGCCGGATCGTCCCCTTCCTCAGCAGGTTCTTCGGCTACCAGAACACCTTCGGCGCCTCGGTGTTCAACCAGAGCTGGGGAGCCACCCGGTGGGCCACCACGCTGCACACCGTGCACTGGCTGTTCGCCCGCACCGGCGACCCCGCGCTGCTCTCGCTGGCCGACAAGATCCACCAGTACAGCGCCAATTACGTGAACAACCTGCCGGTGCTGCACAACGTCAGCCTCGCCCAGGGCTTCACCGAGCCCGCCTTCGCGGCGCTGCGCGGCAACGCCTCGCTCACCCAGGCCAGTTACCAGGACTACGCCACCATCCAGAACACCTACGGGCAGTTCAGCGGCGGCGGCTTCGCCGGCGACGAGGTCGCCCGGCCCGGCTACGGCGACCCGCGCCAGGCCTTCGAGACCTGCGGCATCGTCGAATACATGCAGAGTTTCGAGTCGATGGCCCGGATGACCGGCGACTCGAGCTGGGCCGAGGGCACGGAGACACTCGCCTTCAACTCGCTGCCGGCCGCGATGGAGCCGGGCCACACCTCGCTGCACTACGCCACCGCCGCCAACCAGGTGCAGCTCGACAACTACGACAAGACGCTGGGCCAGTTCAACAACACCGGCTCCATGCAGGCGTATCTGCTGGGCGTCGACCAGTACCGCTGCTGCCCGCACAACTACGGCCAGGGCTGGTCGTACTTCACCGAGAACACCTGGCTGGCCACCGCCGACAACGGCCTGGCGGCCGTGCTCTACGCGCCGACCACCGTGACCGCCCAGGTCGGCAACGGCACCACGGTGACGATCACCGAGACCACGAACTACCCCTTCGACGAGACGATCACCCTCGGTCTGTCGCTGCCCGGCCCCACCGCCTTCCCGCTCTACCTGCGGCTGCCCGCCTGGTGCACCGCCCCCGCCGTCGCCGTCAACGGCGCCTCCGTCCCGGCCACGGCCGGCTCCGGCTTCGTCGCCGTCAACCGCACCTGGAACAACGGCGACACCGTCACCCTCGCCTTCCCGATGCAGGTCACGACCACCACCTGGACCGCCAACCACAACTCGGTGTCGGTACGGCGCGGCCCGCTGGCGTACGCGCTGCGCATCGGCCAGAACTTCCTGCGCACCAACGACCCCACCTCCGCCTGGGCCGAGTACGAGGTGTTCCCGACCTCGGCGTGGAACTACGGCCTGCTGCCGAACACCTTCACCGCGACCCGTACCGGCGCCGGCGGCAACCCGTTCACCCAGGCCGGCGCGCCGGTGGCGATCACCGCGCAGGCCAAGGCGATCCCCAACTGGCAGGGCGACACCCAGGACGTGGTCAGCACCCTCCAGCCCAGCCCGGTCGACTCCGGCGAACCCACCGAGACCGTCACCCTGATCCCGATGGGCGCCGCCGCGCTGCGCATCACGTCCTTCCCCACCATCGCCGCGGGCGGCTGGAGCTGGCAGCTCCCCGCCACGCCCAGCGCCTCCTGGTGCTTCTCCGGCGACACCGTCACGGCCCTCAACAGCGGCTATGCGCCGAGCAGTTCCTACGACCAGTCGCACCCGCGGTTCACCTGGTGGGACCACACCGGCACCGGTGAATGGGCCCAGCTGACCTACCCCTCGCCGGTCACCGTCTCCTCGGCGTCGGTCTACTGGTACGACGACACCGGCCACGGCCAGTGCCGCGTCCCGGCCTCCTGGCACGTGGAGTACCTCTCCGGCGGGACCTGGACGCCGGTCGGCGGCGCCGGCGGATACGGCACCGCCACCGACCGGTTCAACACCGTCTCCTTCACGCCGGTCACCACCACCGCGCTGCGCGTCGTCGTCCAGCTCAAGTCCGGTTATTCCGGCGGGATCCTCCAGTGGACCAATGCCGCGGGGCAGGCGATCGCGCAGCCGGGGACCTGGTACCGGATCCAGAACAAGAACAGCGGCAAGGTGCTGGGCGTGGACCGCATGTCGACCGCCGACAGCGCCAACGTGGTCCAGTTCACCGACAACGGCACCGCCGACCACCTCTGGCAGCTCACCGACCTCGGCAACAACCGGTTCACGATCGTCAACCGCAACAGCGGCCTGCTGCTCGCCGTCAACGCGGCCTCCCAGGCCAACAGCGCCGCCGTGCAGCAGTACCACGACAACGGAACCGCCGACCACTACTGGCACCTGATCGACAACGGCGACGGCTGGTACCGCATCCGCAACGGCAACAGCGGCCTGGTCCTCGGGGTCGACCACATGTCGACCGCCGACAGCGCGCAGGTCGTCCAGTACGAGGACAACCGCACCGCCGACCACCTGTGGCGGTTCCTCCCGTAACCCGCTCCGTCCCCCGACCCCCCACGTAAGGAGCACACCCGACATGCCACCAAGACGCCTGTCCGACGCTGCCCCCCACCTGCCGGCCGCGTTCCCCCGCCCCGCGGTGCGCCGCCTGCGCCGCGCCCTGCTGTCGGTCGGCGCGGTGATCGCCCTGTTCCTCGGCGCGATGCTGGCCCTGCCCGCGTCCTCGCAGGCCGCCGGGTCGCTGCCGTGCGACATCTACGGCGCCGCCGGCACCCCCTGCGTGGCCGCGCACAGCACTGTGCGGGCCCTGTTCTCCGGCTACAACGGCCCGCTCTACCAGGTGACCCGCGCCTCGGACGGCGCCACCTCCGACGTCGGCCTGCTGGCCCAGGGCGGCTACGCCGACGCCCAGCACCAGGACACCTTCTGCGGCAACACCACCTGTCGCATCACCAAGGTCTACGACCAGACCAGCCGGCACAACGACCTGGTGGTCGGCCCGGCCGGCGGCGCGGGCGGCGCCGACCGCGGCGCCGACGCGAGCGAGATCTCGGTCAGCGCGGGCGGCCACAAGGTGTACGGCATCTGGGTCTCGCCCGGCGTCGGCTACCGCTACGTGGGGGCCGCCTCCGGCGTCGCCGTCAACGGCCAGTCCGAGGGCGTCTACATGGTGGCCAGCGGCACCCACGTCGGCTCGGACTGCTGCTTCGACTACGGCAACGCCGAGAGCACCCCGTACGACACCGGCAACGGCCACATGGACGCCGTCAGCATCGCCACCACCTGCTACTTCCAGCCGTGCACCGGCAACGGCCCCTGGGTCGAGGCCGACATGGAGAACGGCATGTTCCAGGGCGACAACGGCTCCAACCTCGCCAACGCCGGCAACAACAGCGCCTACGTCACCGCCGTGCTGAAGAACAACGGCCAGAACACGTACGCCATCAAGGGCGGCAACTCGCAAAGCGGCGGGCTGTCGACCTGGTGGAGCGGCGGACTGCCCACCCGCAGCGGCTACCGGCCGATGCACCAGGAGGGCGGCATCATCCTGGGCACCGGCGGCGACAACAGCAACCGCAACATGGGCACCTTCTTCGAGGGCGCCATGGTCGCCGGCTACCCGACCGACGCCGCCGAGAGCGCCGTCCAGGCCAACATCGTCTCGGTCGGCTACAGCGGCCAGACGAACGTGCCCAACGGCCCGCAGGGCACCATCACCGGCCCGGGCGGCAAGTGCGTGGACGTCGCCGCCGACGACACCGGCGTCAACCTCGCGGCCGTGCAGCTGTGGGACTGCCAGTCCTACGCCGAGGACCAGCACTGGACGCACAACCTCGACAACTCGCTGGGCACGCTGGGCCGGTGCCTGGACATCAACGGCAACGGGACGGCGAACGGCACGCAGGTCGAGTTGTACGACTGCAACGGCGTCGGCGGCCAGAAGTGGCAACAGCGCTCCGACGGGTCGCTGTTCAACCCGCAGTCCGGCCGCTGCCTGGACTCGCCCAGCGGCGCCACCGCCAACGGCACCCGGCTGCAGATCTGGGACTGCAACGGCTCGGCGGCCCAGAAGTTCTCCGTCAACGGCGGCGCTCCCGTCCCCGGCCCGGGCGGCAAGTGCGTGGACGTCGCCTCGGACGACACCGGCGTCAACCTCACGCCCGTCCAGCTCTGGGACTGCCAGTCGTGGGCGGTCGACCAGCATTGGTACCACAACTCCAACGGCTCGCTGAGCACGCTGGGCCGGTGCCTGGACATCAACGGCAACGGGACGGCGAACGGCACGCAGGTCGAGCTGTACGACTGCAACGGCGTCGGCGGCCAGGTCTGGAACCAGCGCTCGGACGGCTCGCTGTTCAACCCGCAGTCCGGGCGGTGCCTGGACGACCCCAGCGGCAACACGGCCAACGGCACCCGGCTGCAGATCTGGGACTGCAACGGGTCGGCGGCCCAGAAGTTCACGCTGACCTGATCCGCTTCTCATAGGAGGGCGCCGCCTCTGCGGGGGCGGCGCCCTTCGCCTTCAGCGGATGTCGGCCTCGAAGACGGCTTCCGCCGTGATGCCGGTGCCGCTGTTCAGCACGCAGACGTCGGAGTACGTGCCCGCGCAGTCGCCCGACCAGTGGCTCGGCCGGTACTCGTCGCCCGGAACAGCCGTGAGTCGGACGGTGCGGCTGTCGTGGTACGTGAGGTGGCAGCCGCCCGGGTCGCACGGGGTGGACGTGCCGTCCGCCGTGACGGTCACGGAGCCCGAGCCGTCTGGTGTCGCGGTCACGGTGATGTCGGCGGATCCGCGGCCGGTCAGATCGGCGGCGTCCGGAGCGACGGCCGGCAGGCGCTGGCGCCGGAGCGGACGGCGGTACGGACCCGCCCGGCGGCCCGGACGGGGACCGCCCTGGCGCCACGAACGCCAGGTTCGCCCGGGTGACCGCCGCCCCCGCCGCGGCCGGCTCCGGCAGTCCCGGGAGCCGGTGCGCGGTGCCGAGCTGCCCGGCCACCGGGCGGGTGGTCCCGATCAGGATCGCGCATCCGGCCAGGGCCCGCCGCAGCCGCCCGGCGTACTCCGCGTCGTACTCCCCGCCGAGGTCGATGTCGTCCAGCGCGACGACCCCGCCGACCTGCCCGAGCGCCTGCCGGCATTCCTCGGCGGACAGCCGGCGGCCGCCCGCGGGATACACATGGAATTCCCGGACCAGATCCTGGAGCAGGTCCTCTGGCCGGTTTCCGGAGACCCGCAGATGGACATCCGGCGCCGCCGCGCGCAGCAAGGCCGTCTTTCCGGCACCGCACTCCGCGATGAATTCGACCAGCCCGCGTTCCCGTACCGCCTGCCGTACGAGCCGGAGTTCCGCTTCCCGTCCCACCAGCGCGCGTTGCGCCGCAGGTCCCGCCCCACGGCGGTACGGCCGCCGTTCCGGCGGGGTGTTCCGCTCGCCGCCCAGCGGCGCCCGGGTCAGCCGGAGCCCGTGCGGCCCGGCAAACGTGGCACTGGAATTCCCGAAAAGAACGCCGTCCATTTCCGACCCCTCGGAATTCCCCCGAACCGGTCGTCGACCCGCTCGTCGACCCGTTCTCGCACCGGTCGTCCGAGTGTCACGGCGTCGTCCCGGCCGCACCAGGCTCCGCTCCGCTCAGCGGACCGCGGGCCGGGGGAGAGGCTGGGGAAAAGACGTGCCGCTCTCTTCCGGCACGCGGCCGCATAATTGCACGCGCCGTGGGATGATCACCGGCAAGCACGGCGCCACGGCTCATGGGCAAGGAGAGCACGATCGAAAACGTGGGGATCCGCGGCCCAGGACCTGCGCATAGGCCTGGTTCCGCGTGGTGGAAATCGGAGGCGCCGGCTGTCACGGTCCCCGGGCCGTCGGACGCCGCGTGGGGGCGGGCGGTACGAAGCCGGACGGCGCGGTGTTTGCCGCGGGCGACCAAGTGGCCGACTCACTCATTTGTGTATCGGGTCCGCCATATGTGTTATGCAGTACGTGTGTGCGGTACGGGATCTCGGGGCTTGATCGCACTGACTCGGGAACGCATCCGGTACGCGCCGGAACGGCGAGCGGTGAGCGCAGTATGAACTCCATACCCCCCTCCACATCGCCAAACGACCTGGTCAGCCGGGCACTCGCGGATTTCGTGCCCCCGCACGGGGCGGAGCCGGGCGACGACGACGCCCGGCCGGACGAAGGCGCGGAAGACCGTTCCGAAGACCGCGACGCGGACCGCGAACAGGGCCGCGACCGGGACGGTGACCAGGACCCCCGACCGGACCGTGACCAGGGCCCTGACCAGGACCGGGGCCAGGACCGCGACCAGGACAAGGACCGGCGCGGGGGCGGTGGCCAGGAGCAGATACTGGGCGCCGTCAACCTCGACCGCGATCTGCGGATCGTCGGCACCAACCTGAGTGCTACCCCGTTCGAGGGACTGCGGGTCGTGCTCGGATGCGCCTTCACCGATCTGCTGCCGTCCGCTGACGTACCCACGGTCACGCAGCGACTGCGCCAGGTGGTCGAGACACGTGAGGCACACGTGGCGCGCGTCCAGCGGCTCCGGCGCGCGGACGGGTCCGACCTGCTGGTGTCCATGAGCATCCTGCCGGCCACGGAGCCGGAGGAGGGCCTGACCGTCTCGCTGATCGCCATGGCCAAGCGGCTGCACCTCTACGCCTCGGCCACCGCGATCGGCACGTCCCTGGACATCGGCGAGACCGCGCAGTCCCTGGCCCGCTCCCTGCTGCCGTGGGGCGAGGTGGCCGCGGTCGACCTGGACTTCGCGGTGTGGACCGGCGAGGCGGTCAGCGAGCAGGCGCAGGAGCCCGTACGGCTGCGGCGCGCGGCCCTGGAGCCGGACCGGCACTGGCCGCAGGGATTCCTGACCCCGGGCGACAACCTGCCGGCGGAGGCCAGCCGGCTGCTCGCCGGGGCGGTCGCGCGGCAGGACGTGCCCGCCACGATCGTGCTGCCGGACCGGGAGGCGATCGAGCGGGTGCTCGGCGACGGGCGGCTGACGCACGCGCTCGTACCCGGTACCGGACCGCTGAGCGTCGCGTGCATCCCGCTGATGGTGGACGCCCCCGACGGCGCGGACGGCGCGGACGGCCACATCGTGCTGGGCGTGGCGCAGGTCTGGCGGCGCCCCGAGCACCCCTTCCGCGACAGCGAACTGCTCGACCTCCAGGAACTCGTCGCCAAGACCGCCCACCACGTCGACCTGGCCCGCCAGCACCAGCGCGAGCACGCCCAGGTACTGGCGCTGCAGCGCCGCCTGCTGCCGCGCGCCGACAGCGACACCATCGAGGTCGCCAGCGTCTACCAGCCCACCACCCCGGACAGCGCGGGCGTCGGCGGCGACTGGGTGAACACCTTTCCGCTGCCGGGGGGCCGTACCGCGCTGGTGGTCGGCGACGTCGTCGGGCACGGCCTGGGGGCCGCGGCGGCCATGGGGCAGTTGAGCATGGAGGCCCGCGCCCTGCTGTCGGCCGGGCTCGGGCCCGCGGAGGTGCTGGCCTGCCTGGACGAGACGGTCACCCTGCTGGACGACACCGACGCGGGCCTGGCGGCCGGCTACAGCGCGCTCGGCTCCACCTGCGCCATCGCGCTCTACGACCCGGTGGAGCACAAGTGCGCGATCTCCAGCGCCGGGCACCTGCCGCCGGTCCTGGTCCGCCCGGACGGGTCCGCCGAGATCGTCGCCGCCCGGCCGCACCCGGGGCTCGGCGCGCAGTTCAGCCTGCGGGAGCCGTACGACATCCACGAGGTCGAGGTGCCGCCCGGGACACTGCTGGCCCTGTACACCGACGGCCTGGTGGAGGACCCCGCCGCCTCGATCGACGAGGGCATCGACCGCCTCACCGAGGCGGTCCGGCAGGTGCAGCCCTGGGACGACCTGCCGCAGGCCGCCCGCCGCATGGTGGCCGACCTGGCGCCGCAGGGGCGCCGCCGCGACGACGTCACCCTGATGCTCGCCCGCATGTCGGGCCGGCCCGACCAGGACACGGCGACCTGGCACCTGCCGCCCGGCGAGCACGCACCGGCTCGCGCCCGGGCCCTGGTCTCCGCGCACCTCGAACGCTGGCCCACCGGCGAGGGACTGCGGCACAACATGCTGACCGTGGTCAGTGAACTGGTCACCAATGCCGTGCGGTTCGGGACCGGCCCGGTCACGATGCGGCTGATACGCGTCGGCCGCCGCCTGGTGTGCGAGGTCGCCGACTGCGGCAACGGCCGCCCGCGCCTGCGCCGCGCCGACCTGCTCGAGGGCGCCGGGCGCGGCCTGTTCGTGGTCCACAAGCTCACCACCCGCTGGGGCGTGCGGTGGACCGATCCGGGCAAGGTCGTCTGGGCCGAACTGGACGACTAGCGACCGGGCGACGATCGGCTGCGGGCGACTCGGCCCACCACCGGTTGCTCACCCGCTACAGCCACCGCCCCTCCACGGACGTCGCAGTGAGCCCCGGCGCGGCCGCGTACAGCACCGCACGGTCGCCGCTCTTCTGCCCGGCGTCGTACGCCCGCCGCAGGATGTCGAAGACCGCGGCGCCGCCGCGGTTGCCGGTGGTGTAGCTCTCCCTGCTGTACGCGAGCAGGTCCGCCGGCCAGTCCGCGGGCATGGTCTGCTCCATGTACTCCAGCACCCGTGTGCCGCCCGGGTGCGCGAGCAGCAGGTCCGGGTGCCAGAGCGTGCCGTCGTCCTGGTGGCGTACGCGCAGCCACTCCCACATGGCGGCGACCGTCTCCTGCACGGCACGGGGGCCGCGCCGGTCCATGACGAAGTGCGTGCCGTCGACCCGTGTCTCCAGCCGGTGCAGGTCCGCGGTGCCGGGCAGGGTGTGGTGCCAGGTCGCGTCCAGCTGCAGAATCGATTCGTCCCGGGGGCGGCCGGTGACCACGGCGGCCACCGCGGTGTCCGCGAACAGCAGCCGGACGATGAGGGATTCCAGCGAGTCGTCGGACGGCTGGTACGTGGTGCTCAGCGCCTCCGATATGACGATCAGGACGACCCGGTCCGGGTCCGCGGCGACCAGGTCGGCCGCCAGCGCGAGGGAGCGGGTCCCGGCGATGCAGGCCCACTGGGTGGCCGGCAGCAGCAGGACGTTCCCGCGCAGCGGCAGCCGGTTGAGCAGCGCCAGGTCGAGGCCGGGCAGGGCCGGGGTGGTGGAATGACTCGTGATCAGGCAGTCCACGTCGCTCGCCGTCACGCCGGCCGCCGCCAGGGCGCCGCGGGCGGCCCGCTCCCCGTACTCCTGCACGGCCGCCCAGGCCGGCGCCGTACGCTCCTCGATGGTCTGCGGCGCGGGGATCACCTCGAGCGCGGCGATCGCCCGCGCCACGTCCGCCTCCGTGAACCCGCCCCCGGCCAGCGCCTCCCGGGCGGCGGGGGCGGCCGGGAAGCGCAGGCCGCCGCCGGTGCTCGCCGACACCGCCGCGTCCAGCGGCAGCATCCACCCGCGAGCGGCGATCCCCGTGCTCGCCGCGATGCCGTCCATCCGCGACAGCCACGGCGCCCGCGGGTGCCGCTCCCGTACCTCCGCCAGGATCCGGTCGGTGTGCACGACGTGTTCGCCCTGCAACACGACAGGAGGACACACGTAAGCGACCATCAGATGCCCCCCTTTCTCTCTCAAGGCCCACGAAATGCCGCGAAAGATGCAAAGCCGCCAAGCGTGGAGGTCGATGTCAAGACGCGGCTCTAGCACGATACTTCGGGATCGCCCGCCATTCGGAGCAGTTGAGTCGCATATCACGTCCGGCATCCCTCGTTGTCGGTGCCCGCCCCTACGCTGCGGTCATCGATCAAGAAGGACGGCAGGGGAGGTGGCCCACGTGGGCGGCAACGGGTGGATCCACACGGGTCCGTACCGGCCGGATCCGGCGGCGGCGTGGGGTCCCTTCATGCGGTCGTTGACGCGGGAGGAGATCCGCGCCTGGTGTCCCGGCGGCCGGCCCACCGAGGCCGAGTGGCACGACGCCTTGAGGTCCGATCGCCTGGACTTCCCCGACCGCGCCGCCGGCAACTGTGTCGTGCTCCACGTGGACGGGCAACCGGCCGCGATCGGCTACTGGGGTGTCACCGCGGACTGAGCCGCGCGGCGGGAGCGGACTCCGGAGCCTTCCTGTCGCCTTTGCCGGTCCGGCAACGATGTTTGTCGAACTGGCACCATCCGGCGCACCGTGGGCCCCCGGACGAAGGGAGCACCGCATGAACGCGGAGCGGGAAGACATCGGGACGCGGCCGGACCCGGCGGGCGGCCGGTACGACGTCGTGGTGATCGGCGGCGGGGCGGCCGGGCTGGCCGCGGCAGTGACGCTGGGCCGGGCCAGGCGCTCGGTGCTGGTGGTGGACGGCGGGCAGCCGCGCAACGCGCCGGCCTCGGGAGTGCACGTCTACCTCGGGCACGAGGGCACGCCCCCGGCCGAGCTGCTGGCCGCCGGACGGCGGGAGGCGGCTGGCTACGGGGTGCGGATCGCCGAGGGCACGGTCGTGTCCGCCGGGCGCGAGCCCGAAGGGTTCGGCGTCGCCCTCGCCGACGGCACCCGGTTCGGCGGCCGTCGCCTCCTGGTGGCCACCGGCCTGGTGGACGAACTGCCCGACCTGCCGGGACTGACCGAGTTGTGGGGCTCCGACGTGGTGCACTGCCCGTACTGCCACGGCTGGGAGGTACGGGACCGGCGGATCGGCGTCCTCGCGACCGGGCCCATGGCCGTCCACCAGGCCCTGCTCTGGCGGCAGTGGAGCCCGCACGTCACCCTCTTCCTGCACACCGGCCCCGAGCCGGCCGAGCAGGAGTACGAGCAGCTCGCCGCGCGCGGCGTCGCCGTGGTGGACGGCGAGGTGCGCGCCCTGGAACGGAACGGGAACGGCATGACCGGGGTCCGGCTGGCCGACGGCACGGTCGTGCCCTGCGAGGCGCTGGCCGTCGCCGGGCGGCTGACCGCGCGGGCCGGCTTCCTCGCGCCCCTCGGGCTGGTGCCGGTCGAGCAGGAGATGGCCGGCACGGTGATCGGCAGCGCCGTCCCGGCGGACCCGATGGGACAGACCTCCGTGCCCGGCGTGTGGGTGGCCGGCAACGTCACGGACCTGGTCGGCCAGGTCATCGGCTCGGCCGCCGCGGGCGTGCGGGCCGGTGCGGCCGTGAACGCGGACCTGATCGCCGAGGAGACCCGCGAGGCCGTCGCCCGGCGCACCGCTTCGATCGCCTCCTGAGCCCGCTCACTCCCTGGTCCGGGCCCGCCCCTGCAACGCCCCGGGGCTCACCCCTGCTTGCTGGGCTCCGCGTTGCCGGACCCCGCCACCGGGCGGGAGGACGCCGGGGCGGGCACCGGCCCGGCGCCCCCGCGGTCGATGCCGCGCAGCGCGGGCAGCATGACCAGCCCCAGCAGCAGGGTCGGCGCGCCGCCGGCGACCAGGGACCAGCGGCTGCCCACCTCCTGCGCGATCCAGCCGACCAGCGGGCCGCCGACCGCCGTGGACCCGCCCCAGGACAGGGCCCACAGCGCCATGACGCGGCCGCGCATGCCGGGCTCGGACGCCAGTTGCAGGGAGGTCTTGGCCAGGGAGTTGAAGGTGATCGCGCCGTAGCCGACGAACACCAGCGCCGCCAGTTCCAGGGCGAAGGTGGGCGCCAGCGCGGCGGCCAGGATGGCGACGCCCCACCCGGTGGCCGCCACGGACAGGCTCGTGGCGCGGGCCGAGCGGCGGCGCCCGGCGGCCACCAGGCCGCCCACCACCGCGCCCGCGCCCATGACCGAGGCCATCGCGCCGTACGCCGCCGCCCCGCCGTGGAACGCGCCGCGCGCGACCAGCGGCAACGTGACCGGGAATTCGTACGCCAGGGTGCCTATCACCGTCAGCATCATGAGCGGCAGGGCCAGCGCCGGAGTCCGGCGCACATACCGCAGACCCGCCCGGACCTGGCCCTTCTCCCGGGCCGGGCGGGTCCGCGGCCGGGTGTGCTCGCCGCGCATCATGGCCAGGCTCAGCAGGACCGCGCCGAAGGACAGCGCGTTGAAGGCGAAACAGGCCGTCAGGCCCACCCCGGCGACCAGCGCGCCGCCGAGCGCCGAGCCCAGCACCCGGGCCAGGTTCATGGACACCGAGTTCAGGGTGACGGCGTTCGCCAGGTGCTCGCGCGGCACCAGGTCCGCGATCAGGCTCTGCCGGGCCGGGTTGTCCAGCACGGTGCAGCAGCCGAGCAGCAGCGACAGCACCATGACCAGGGGCACCGACTCGGCGTGCACCGCGGTCAGCACCGCGAAGGCCGCGGCGACGCACGCGGACGCGGACTGCGTCACGTAGAGCAGGCGCCGTTTGTCGTGCCGGTCGGCGATCACCCCGCCGACCGGGCCGAGCAGCAGGAACGGCAGCAGCCGCAGCGCGGTGACCAGGCCCAGGTCCGTGCCCGAGCCGGACAGTTGCAGGACCAGCAGGGCCAGCGCGAGGGTCTGCATCCAGGTGCCGGCCACCGAGACCGACTGCCCGGTGAAATACAGCCGGTAGTCGCGCACGGCGAGCGAGGAGCCGGTCCGGGACAGCCAGCCGGTCAGTGCCCGCGGCCTCACTTCTGCCGGTCCAAGGTTCCGCCCGCGGGTCCGGACGCGGGCGGCTCGTACCCGGCCAGCCGCTCCAGCAGTTCGCCCGCGGCCACCAGGATCTCCTGCTCACGCTCGTCCAGCAGCTCCCCGATCGCCCGGCCCAGCCAGGTGTCGCGCTCCCGGCGCCGCGCGGCCACCACCGACCGGCCCTCCTCGGTGACCACGACCAGCACCCGCCGCCCGTCCGCCGGATCCTGCTCCCGGGCCACCAGCCCCGCCCGCTCCAGCTCGCGCAGCGCGGCGGCCACATTCGAACTGGTCATCCGCGCCTCCTCGGCCAGCTTCCGCGGCGACGCCCCATCGCCCAGCCGCACCGAGGCGCCCAGCACCCGCGCCGCCGTGAGCGACACCCCGGGCACGGGCAGCGCCTCACGCCGCAGCCGCTGCTGGAGCAGCTTCAACTGGGTCCGCAGCCGTTCGATCTCACCGTCCCGCATGGTTTCTATGTTACATAGCTATCTGGCATAGCGGAATGCGGGCGGGCTCGGCGGCGGCCGTCACCCGTACGGACCTCAGCCGTGGACCGGCCCGCGCGGGACCCCGTACCGATGAAACCGATGAATCCGGGCCGCGCCCGTCGTCATCAAGGGCGACAGGACACCGGACGGACACCGTGAGGTGAGGGACATGCGACTGACCGTGACGAGCTTCATGACCATGGACGGCGTGGTGCAGGCGCCGGGCGGGCCGGAGGAGGACCGGCGGGACGGGTTCGACCAGGGCGGATGGCAGGTGCCGTACGCCGACGACGACATGGGGGAGATCATCGACGCGCGGATGGCCGCCGCCGGGGCGTTCCTGCTGGGCCGGCACACGTACCAGATCTTCGCGGGTTACTGGCCGCACATCTCCGACGACAACCCGGTCGCCCGCACCCTGAACGGCCTGCCCAAGTACGTGGCCTCGACCACGCTCACCCGGCCCGAGCCGGCCTGGCGGCACAGCACTCTGCTCGGCCCCGACCCGGTCGCCGCGGTCACCGAGCTGAAGGCGGCCGAGGGCGGCGAACTCCAGGTGTTCGGCAGCGGCGGGCTGGTCCGCTTCCTGCTCGCGCACGGCCTGGTGGACGAGTTCCAGGTGCTGGTCTACCCCGTGGTCCTCGGCGCCGGCCACCGGCTGTTCCCGGACGACGGCCCGGCCACGGCCTTCCGCCTCACCGGCAGCCGGACCACCTCCACCGGCGTGCTCGCCCTGACCTACGAGCCCGACGGCAGTCCCCGCTACGGCTCCTTCCTGGCCGAACCGGAACCCGAGGAGCAGCGGATCGTGCGCTGACGCGCCGGCTCACAGGTCCAGTACGACCGACTCCACGTCGTCGGCGGGACGGGAGCAGCAGATCAGGGCGTTGCCTGCGGCCGGCGGCTCGACCGGGTCGGGGGAGTAGGCCACCGCCCCGGCGAGCAGCGGCAGTTCGCAGGTGTGGCACACCCCGGTACGGCAGGACCAGCGGACCGGCACGTCGCACGCCTCGGCCAGCTCCAGCAGGCTGGCGCAGCCGGCCGGCCAGCGCACGGTCAGGCCGCTGCGCGCGAACGTCACCTCCGGGCCGGTGCCCGGCTCGCCCGCCGGCTGGTGCGGGGCGCGGCCGCCCGCCGCGGCGATGCCGGGGGTCAGCCCGGCCGCGGCCCCGAACAGCTCGGTGTGGATCCGGGACGGGTCCAGACCGGCGTCGACCAGGGCCGCCGTGGAGTCGTCCATGAATGCCCGCGGCCCGCACAGGTACGCGTGCGCGTCGGCCGGCAGCCCCAGGCCGCCGATCCGCGCCGGGGTGAGCCGGCCCGCGTCGGTGTAGTCCTCGCCCGCGCGGTCGCCGGGCCCGGGACGGCTGTAGAAGACGCGGCTGCGGGTGCGGGGGAGTGCGGCCAGCAGGTCCCGGCTCTCCGCTGCGAACGGGTGCTCCGTGCCGTCGCGGGCCCCGTACAGCCACCACACCTCGCGGTCCGCGCCGGACCGGGCGAGCGCGTGCAGCATGGCCAGCACCGGGGTGGCGCCGACCCCGCTGGACAGCAGGACCACCGGCTCCGCACCCCCGGACAGGCAGAAGGTACCGCGCGGCGCGGCCGTCTCCACCTCGTCGCCGGCCCTTGCCCGCGCGTGCAGATAGCCGCTCGCCACGCCGTGCGGCTCCCGCTTCACGCTGATCCGGTACGTGCCCGCGTCCGGCTCGCCGGACAGGGAGTAGCTGCGCACGAGCGGCGCCGCGCCGTCGGCCGGGCGGATCCGCAGCGTCACGAACTGGCCGGGCAGCGGGGGCGGCAGCGCGGCGCCGTCCGGCGCGGCCAGCGTCAGGGACAGCACGCTGCCGCTCTCCGGCCGCACCTGGGTGACGGTCAGCGGCCGGAAGCCCGGCCAGGCCGGCGGCGGCGCGGTGGCACCGGTGAGGCCCGCGTTGCCGGCGCCCGTGGCGGAGCCGCCGTCGGGCTGGTCGAGCAGCGCCCGCATCGAGGCCTGCCAGCCCGGGCTGAGCGCCGGGATCCGCAGCGCCCGCTCGACCTGCTCCCGGGTGCGGCCGGGCAGGTAGAGCACCGCGTCGATCTCCTCGACCGTCATCCCCTCGGGGCCGTCGGCGACCTTGACGATCTCCTGCCCGGCCGCGACCTCGCCCTCCTCGATCACCCGCAGGTAGAACCCGGGCCGCCGGTGCGCCACCAGCAGCGCCGCCATCGCGGGCACGCCCAGCCGCAGGCCCACCCGGTAGCAGGTCACCCGCGGCTGGGTGACCTCGAACACCGCGCCGCCGATCCGGTAGCGGTCCCCGACGCACACCTCGTCGTCCGGCAGCCCGTCCACCGTGAAGTTCTCGCCGAAATGCCCCGGCCGCAGGTCGTCGCGGTCCAGTTCGCGCGCCCAGTGGCGGTAGGAGTCGAGCTGGTACACCAGCACCGCGCGCATCTCGCCGCCGTGCCCGGCCAGGTCGCCCTGCCCGTCCCCGTCGATGTTCAGCCGCCGTGCCATCCGCGGCCCGGTCACTGGTGCCTTCCACACCCCGGTGCGCACCGTGCGGCCCTGCCACGGCACGTCCTTCGGCAGCCCCACGTTCACCGATGTCAGCGTGGCCATGCCCACCTCGCGCGCGTCGTCCCGTACCGGATCGGCTCCCTGCCCCGTATCCGGTCCCGCCGTGCCGTCCGGCAGCCCGCCGGGCAGGTTTCCAGCATTCCTCCGGCGCGTGCCGCCCGCCAACGCCGACCCGCCCGGCGTCCTCCGGGCGTCTCCGCGCGCCACCGCGTGCTGTCGGGTCCCGCCGCGTCCTGTCGTGCCCTGCCACGTCCCTATCGTGCTGCCGGGTCGCCGCCCCGGCCGTACGGGCCCGGGTACGCCGCCGGTGACCCGCCCCGGACGCGCGCGGCTCCGTGCTCCCGCGCCGGTCGTCCCCGATCAGTCCCGATCAGTCCCGATCAATCCCGGTCAGCCGCTGGCCGGCCCCAGCAGGACCGCGCAGATCGCGGCCAGGCACCGCTCGGTGTCGCGCAGTTGGGCGTGCAGGGAGGGCGGGATCTCCTGTTCCGCCCAGCGCGCGGGGTCGGGCTCCGGCCGCTGCCCGGCGTGCGCCCGCCACAGGCCCTGTAAGTCCCGGGCGGCCGCGGCCAGGCTGTCGACGGCCGTGGCGTAGGCCCGTATGGCGCCCATCACGGGCAGCGGGAGCGTGCCCGGATCGAGGGGGGACTGCCCGATCGCGGCCACCACCTCGTACGACAGGCAGATCAGTCGGCCGGCGTGGGAGAGCCAGGAGGCGCCGGCCGTGGCCCGGGGCAGGCGCCCCTCGGTGGCCAAGACGCGCAGGTCCGGGTGGGTGGCCGCCAGCCGTCGCAGGGCCTCGGGCGGTCTGATGCCCTCCGCCCGCCGGGCCACCTCTCCGGCCCGGTCGCCGGGCCGCCCGCCCGTCTGGTCTATGCCGTCCCAGGCGAGCCCCACGTACATCGACCAGTCGTCCCGGTACGGGCGGGTGTGCCCGCCGGGACGGGCGAGCAGGTCACGGGTGCGGTAGCCCACCCGGGCGGGCGGCAGCGGCGGATCGGCGCCCGCGTCGTGCGGACCCAGGGCCCGCAGTACCCGGCCCAGTCCCTCGTCGGTGAGCACGGCGCCGTGTCTCGGCGCCGGCAGTCTGGGTCTTGGCGGGTCCAGGCTCGCGCTCAGCACGGTCGTGGCGAACAGCGCCGCCTCGTCCAGCGGCAGATCGTCCACCAGCAGGTGGTGCGCCTGCGCCGCTCCGTACAGGACGGACGCCACCGCGAGGCCGTCCTGCTCGGCCAGGTGCGGGTCCGGCTGGCCGCCCAGTTCCGGGTTCGGCCGCCAGCAGGTGAGCACCCACGCGTGGTGCAGCGCCCGTTCCCAGGCCGAGCAGCCGAACGCGTCCCGGTGCCGCTCCTCCCACCGCGCCGGCACCGCCGGCCGTATCGACACGTGGTCCTCCTCCATGGGGCTCCATCGGGCTCGGTCGGGCTCTGTTGTGTTGTGCGGGTCCGTGCGAGTACGTGCAAGTCGGTGCGATTTCGTTTCGGTTCGTGCTGGTTCACCGGCGGTTCTCCCGGACCGATCCGTATCGATCCCAACCGATCCATACCGATCCGTACCGGTTCGGGCCGATGCGGACGGGCCCGGGGCGTGCCGTCGGGCGCCCGGGCCGCCGGGCGTTACCGCTCCGTTCCCGGGCAGCGGACGCGAGCCGGTGGACGTACGACCGCAAGGGCGCCCCCGTGCGCCGGCGTCGGGCTGTCGGCGGCCGGGGCGGGCGTTTCCACCCGCAGTACGTCCCGCAGCCACGCCTGGCGCTCCGCCCGCCGGGCCAGGGTGAACACCCGGCGGGGCGGCCCGGGTACGTCGTGCACCACGGCGAATCCGCGCGCCGCCCAGTGGGCCACCACCGCGGTCGAGGTGCAGTCGCGCCGCACCCACGCCCGCCCCTCCCGCGCGGCCCGGTCGACCGCCCACAGCGACATCAAGGACCCCGGCTCGGCGTCCCGGTGCGCGGGATGCGTCACCGTGTCGCTCAAGTACAGCGCCGGCTCGGCCAGTTCCTCCGGCGTCCAGCCCCACGGCGGCCCGAAGTCCCGCCGTACGGTGGTGTGCCCGATCACCTGCCCGGCCCGTTCCAGCAGCCACACGGTCCCCTGATGCGTGCCGCAGCGCGCGGCGAGCTGCCGGGCGCTGTCCCGCCAGCCGGGCAGGCCGCGCCGCTCCAGCCACTGACTCCGTACCTCGACCAGCTCACGCACCGTGTCCTGGTCCTCGGCCCGGGCCGGCCGCATCAGGAACACGAGTCACCACCCGGTGAAGTGCTCACGCTGCGCCATCTTAGGCAAGCGCCGCGTGATCCGCCGGAACTCCCGCGCACCCGCTCCGGCCGTGTCGCGGCGCCGAGTTGACGGCCGCGCGCACGCGGGGGCGGGAGCGGCGGAAACGGGCGGCCGGGCGACGTGACCGGTATCACCCGCGGGCTGGGAATCGAGCGCCTCTGCGGGTCGCTGACCTGGTACGAAGGGCCGAAGGAACCCCGAGACCCCCTTGATGCAAGGAAGCTGACTCCATGTTCAAGAAGATCCTCGCCGCTGTCGATGGCACGCCGCATGCCACTGCCGTGCTGGACAACGTCGCCAACCTCGCCAAGCTGACCGGCGGGTCGGTCCACGTCATCCACATCCGGCCGTCCGAGGTCATCACCGGCGGGCTGACCGGCGGCGCCGTCCTCCCGGTCGAGGAGGCCGCCGAGGGCCGCCAGGTCGTGGACGACGCGCTCGCCCGGCTGCGGTCGGAAGGCATCGAGGCCGACGGCGAGGTGGACGAGGGCCTGCGCGAGGACCTGGCCGCCATCCTCGTGGAGCGGGCCGAGGCGCTGGGCAGCGACCTCATCGCGGTGGGTCCCGGCCACTACAGCGGCATATCCGCGCTGCTGCACTCCAGCGTGAGCCGCGGCGTCGCCAAGAGCGCGCCGGTCTCGGTCCTCGTGGTCCGCAGCGAGGCGTAACCCTCCCCGTACGGCCGGCCGGGGCGATCGCGCCCCGGGTGAGCCGCGGCACAGGGCCCGCCGGTCGGTCCGGCGGGCCCTTCCCCGTATCCGCGCCTTTCCGGCATTTCGGCACACGCCGGCGGGTTCGGCATGGGCGGCGCCCTGACTACCGCCCCGTACTGCCGTCGATCTGCTCACGCAGGATGTCGGCGTGGCCGGTGTGCCGGGCCGTCTCCTCGATCATGTGCACCAGGATCCAGCGCATCGACGGGGGAGGGGTCTCCCGCAGCGAACGCGCCCCGGGCCGGGTCAGATCCGGGCAGTTCGCGACGACCGCGTTGCTGCGCGCCACCGCGTCCCGGTAGGCGGCCAGCACGTCGTGGACGCTCTCGCCCTCGCTCGCGCCGGTGCTTCGTCGTCCAACGGGGCCTCGCCCGCGCCGGTGTAGGCCCACACGAACCAGTTGTGCTCGACCGCGGCCAGGTGCTTGACCAGGCCGAGCAGGCTCGTCCCGGACGGCACCCCGGGCCGGCGGGCCTCCTGCTCCGCGAGGTCGGCCGTCTTGGCCGCCACCGCGTTGCGCAGGTAGTCCAGGAAGGTCAGCAGCGTGGTCGCCTCGTCGGCGTCGATGCCCGGTGGCCGCAGGTCACCGCGTGGCTGGGTCTCGGTCACGGTGCGAGGGTACGGCACCGGCGGTGCGGCGCCGGCGAGCGCGGCCGTGTCCCGGGCGCCGGGAACGACCGGGGGCCGGTACGGGCGTTGCCGCTCCCGTACCGGCCCCCGGCGTCGGTGTCACTGGGCGCGCTTGCCCGCGACCGCGGCCACGTACGTGGACCAGCCGCAGCCGAAGCCGCCGAACCCGGAGTAGACCACGGTGCCCCGGACCACACCGTTGGAGTAGAAGGTGTACGTCCCCTTGCCCGAGACCGGGTAGTAGATGCAGGCGGTCACGCCGTACGAGGACGTGTGGTTGTTGACGAAGGTCGCCGACAGCCGGGAGTCGGGCGTGAAGGTGGCGGTGCCCCCCGAGACCTTCACGTACCCCATGTCCAAGCGCGAACGGTAGCCGTAGCACGCGGAGTTGCTGCTGAAGTGGATGGCGCCGGGCTGCGGCTGGACCGCCGGTGTGCCCGAGATCAGGCACAGGTCCAGCGGGTTGACGCCGTTGGTGGTGACCCGGGTCTGCGTCGGGGCCAGGGCGAGCAGCGCGGAGCGCCGGAACGCGTGACCGCTGGCCTTCCCGGCGATGACGACCTGCCACACCGGCAGTTTCCGGGCCTTCTTGACGATGGTGACGGGTGAGACCGTCGTGGTGGCCGCCTCGGCCGTCGTCGTACTCCCGATCGCGACGCTCACGAGCGCGGCCACGCACAGTGGCAGCACCCGTCTGCGAATACGGGCAGACATGACCAACCCCCCCTGTTTCCTGACAAGCACAGCTTTGGGCGGCCAGCATAGGGGGCAACTCCCGCGCCACGGCCGCTTTCCGCGGCACCCGCGCCCGGCAAATCCGGCTTGCCGCACGGCGGTTGCTGGTGTCCGGCTCCGGGCGTCCGGGAAACGGCCCTGCCCGTGGCCGAGGGATCGGCCACGGGCAGACCGCGGATGCCGGAGTCAGGTCGGGATCACGTCGGTGGGCCGGCTGTTCGCCGGCCGACGGTCAGTCGATCAGCCGGTTTAGTACGGGCCGTTGACGTTGTCGATCGAGCCGTACCGGTGGTACGCGTAGTTGCACGCCGCGGTGATGTTCGCGACCGGGTCGTAGATGTTGTACGAGGTGCCCGGCACGTGGTAGGCGTCGAAGGTGGACTGGATCGTCTGGAGCAGACCCTTGGACGGGTGGCCGGCGGCCGCGTTGGAGTCCCACAGGTTGATGGCGTTCGGGTTGCCCGAGGACTCCCGCATGACGTTGCGGTAGATGCCGTTGTACGTTCCCGGGATCCCGTTCTGGGCCATGATCGCCAGCGACTGCTTGATCCAGCCGTCCAGGTTGTTGGCGTACTGGGTCGACGTGCTGGACGTGCTGGTGGAGCTGGACGTGCTGGACGGGGCCGGCGTCGTCGCGGAGGCCGGAACGGCCTGCGCGGTGGACGAGGACGAGGACGACGCCGTCGTGGAGGTGCCCGTCATGGACGTGGACGACGAGGACGTGCCCGCCGCCGCGGCCGGCAGGGTCAGGACCTGGCCGGGGTAGATCAGGTTCGGGTTGGCGATGTGGTTGGTCTTGGCTATGGACCAGTAGCCGCCCTGCACGTTGTGCGTGCGGGCGATCTTGAACAGGGTGTCGCCCCACTTCACGGTGTACGTGGTGGTGGCGGACCCGGAAGCCGACGCGGTCTTCGCGGCGCTCGTGGTGTTCGCGGCCGGAGTGGCGGAAGAGGAGGTGGCGGCCAGGGCCGTTCCCGGCATGACCGCGCAGCTCAGCGCGAAGGCGCCGACGGCGACAGCGCCACCGGTGGCGAACAGACGCGTCTTCTTCGAGCGCGTGAAGGCGTGTTTCGGCATGGTGCGGACCTCGTTCCAGTTATTGCTTGCCCGCAGTTGCCGGTCCCTCCGTCAATCCGACCCGCATTTCCGATTAGCGGTTCGCTGCGGCGGGCACATTCTTAGCAGCGGATAAATTCCGCCACAATTACCCTTTTTGCTAAGCGTGATAGTAGGTCGCTGGGCGTGCGTGGCATTGCCACCCGCATTTCGCGCCGGCTGCCAGGGGAGAGTCCGGGCGAGGGTTTCTACTAGCTTTCTTCGTAAGTGATCCAGGTAATGTGCTGTGCATCACTCAGCGGGCCTTCATTGAGCGACATGGGGTGACCCGGCGGGCGCGGTGCGTTCAGGGCGCGTAAAGCGCCTTTTATGCCACATGGGATTAAAACGGACATAAAGTCATTAAGGGAATGACGGGAAGAATGCGGGCGACCCGAGGGTGCGAGGAGGGGGTTCGAGGGCGCTCAGGGAGCGAGTTCGCCGCTGTCGCGCGCCGGCCCCCCGGTGCCCGGCCGCGGCGCCCGGGTCAGCCCGCGGACGCCCCGGCCGGCCCGGTGACGTCGGCCCGGCACAGGACTCCGACCCCGCCGGAGAACTCCACGCCGGGGTAGCTGAAGTCGCGGGTCACCTCGACGAAGCCCAGCTCCGCGTGCAGCCTCAGCGACGCGACGTTGCGCGCGTTGGCGAAATACCAGGCGTACGGCGCCCGCCGCGCGACCCATGCCAGCCGTGCCCGGACCAGGGCGGTGCCCACGCCCTGGTGCCGGTGACCCGGGGCGACGACCAGCCCGGAGAGATAGAAGCCGTCCGGCGCGGCATCGGGCGGTGCCTGCCCGTCGCGCGTGAAGTGGTGCACCTTGCCGTAGCCGAGATTCCGCCCGGGCAGCCGGGCTCAGCGGCCACGAACAGGGCGTGCGGCCCGGGCGGCAGCAGTGCCGCGAACCGCTCCGACCAGGCCGCGGCGGCCCCGCCGCTGTACTGCGACGCGAGCCGTCCGCATGCCGCGAGGTCGTCCGCCCGCGCGGGTCTGACACGTACGGCGCTGTCCACGGCCGGTCATCCTTCCCGCGCGGCCCGGTCCGGCAAGGCATTCCCGGGAGCCGGGGTGGGCTCCTTCACAGCGAAAACCTGGTGCGGTGGCGGTGCGGGATGGGGCGGGCGGGTACGGCTTAGGGTCGGGCAGGGCCATCCGACCGAAGGAGCAGCATGAAGTTCGGCATCTCCACCTTCATCACCGACCAGGGCATCCGGCCGGTCCCGCTGGGCCGGGCCCTGGAGGAACGCGGGTTCGACTCGCTGTTCATCGCCGAGCACAGCCACATCCCGGTCGAGCGGCGTACGCCGTACGCGGGCGGCGGCGAGCTGCCCGACATCTACTACCGGACGCTGGACCCCTTCGTGGCGCTGACCGCCATCGCCACCGTGACCGAGCGGCTGCTGGTGGGCACCGGCATCGCCCTGGTCTCGCAGCGCGACCCGATCCACACGGCGAAGGAGGTGACCTCGCTGGACCTGGTCTCCGACGGCCGGGCCGTCTTCGGCGTGGGCGTCGGCTGGAACCGCGAGGAGATGGCCAACCACGGTACCGACCCCGCCACCCGCGGCCGCCTCGTCGACGAGCGCCTGGGCGCGATCGTCGAGCTGTGGACCAAGGAAAAGGCCGAATTCCACGGCGACTTCGTGAACTTCGACCCGGTCTTCGCCTGGCCCAAGCCGGTGCAGCGCCCGCACCCGCCGATCTACGTGGGCGGCGGCGAGGCCGCGTTCCCGCGCATCGCGCGGTTCGGCGACGCCTGGCTGGTCAACGCCTACCCGCCGCAAAAGCTCGGCGGCATGATCGAGCGGCTGCGCGCCACCGCGGACCGGGACATCCCGGTCACGGTCTACGCGGGACCCACCGACAGCGAGGTGATCGAGGGGTACGCCGCTCTCGGTGTCGAGCGCGTGCTGCTCTATCTGCCGACCGAACCCGAGGCGCAGAGCCTGGAGAACCTCGACCGGTACGCCGAGCTGGCCGCCCGCTACCGCTGACGTTCCCGGCGGGAGTCCCCCGACGTCGCCCGCCCCGGTCCCGCGGCCGGCCGCTGTCGGCCGTCGGCCGCGTACGGCCGCGTACGGCCGCGTACGGCCGCGTACGGCCGCGTACGGCCGCGTACGGCCGCGTACGGCCGCGTACGGCCGGGGCCAGGGCGCCTCGGGGGCGCCTGGCGGGGGCCTGGGTCAGCGGGGCATCGGGCGCAGCCGCTCGGGCGGCACCGAGTCGGTCAGCCACATCCCGTTCGCACTGACCCGGAAGACGTGACCGGCGGCCACCAGCGCCGCCGCGTCCACCTCGAGCACCGCCGGACGGCCGTGCCGCGACCCCACCCGTATGGCGGTTTCCATGTCGGCCGACAGGTGCACGTCCTGCCGCGACATGGGCCGCAGCCCCTCGCGCAGGATCAGCGGCAGACTGGCCGCCGCCGTGCCGTGGAAGAGCACGTCGGGCGGGGTCGCCGGGGGCAGGCCCAGGTCCACGGTCACCGAGTGCCCCTGGCTGGCCCTGATCCGCCGCCCGTCCTCCGAATAGGCGAACCTCTTCTTGTTGTTGGTCGCCACCACGTGATCCAGGTCGGCCCGCGAGAACCGCCGCCCCCGCGCGGCACAGGCGGTGATCAGCTCGTCCACGTCGACCCAGCCGCCCTCGTCCAGCACGACCCCGACCGCCCCCGGGTTGTGCCGCAGGACCAGGGACAGGAACTTCGACACCTTCACTACTTGCTTCTCGTCCATCGTTGCTCCACTGTGACGCCTGACCCGGGCCCGGTGCGACCCCTTTGCGCAGCGCAGGGCTTGTACGGCACCGGGCGTACGAGGGGGAGTGCGGCCGTGACCCCGCGACCGCGGCAGCCGTTGTTCCGGGGCAAGGGGAGTCACCGTTGACACGCCTATGTGACCTGGGGTGATCTAGGCGCGGGGAGTCCACGATGGCTGGCGCGATGCGGAGGGTGTGCAGTGACTGACGAGGGCGTGGCGATCACGCGGCGGTCGGCCGCGGGCGGAGTGGTGGTGGCCGAGGTGCGGGGGGAGATCGACCTGACCTCGGCCTATGCGCTGGAGGAGGCCCTGACAGCGGCCGCGGCGGAGAGCGGGGACGACGGCGGCGCGGCGCCGCGGGTGGTGGTGGACCTGACGGAGGTCACCTTCATGGACTCCAGTGGCCTCAACGCCCTGCTGCGCACCCACCGCGCCGTGCAGGCCCGCGGCGGCACGCTGGCCCTGGCCGGCGCCCAGCAGACCGTGGCCCGGCTGCTGGAGATGACCGGCCTGGAAGAGGTGATCCCGGTGTTCCCCGGCGTCGACGAGGCCATCGAGCCCTGACCCACGGGTCCCGGACGCCCGGCCCACGCCCGTCGCTTCTCACCGCGCCGGGGGAGGGCCGGGCGTCGACCCGCGGGCACGTGCCGTCAGGCCGTCGCCGTCTCCGTCCACCGCGCCAGCTTGTCCAGCGCCATACGGGTGCCGGTCTCGTTGTCCGCGGCGGGCACGCTGTCGGGGATGCCCTCGTGGGTGATCGCCACGTCTGTCCCGCCGTCCGCCGGCGTCAAGGTGGTCGTCATCGTCATCTCGTCGGCGAGCCCGGGGTCGTCCGTGACGAACCGGAGCCGCTCGACCACCTTCTCCCCGGGCACCACCTCCACGAAGTGCCCGTAATACGTGTCCGTGGCCCCGGAGGTCTTCCCGGCCGCCCCGGCCGACTCGTACGTCAACGAGATCCGGAAGGCGCCGCCCTGCCTCCCCTCGAACTCGTGCACGGTGCACGTCATCCCGTCCGGCACCCGCCACGCCGCCACCGCTTCGGCGTCCAGCAGGGCCCGGTAGACCGCGTCAGGCGATGCGCCGATGTGCCGCGAGACCGTCATCGTATACATGCGCCCCAGCCTAGGGACCTGACCCGGAGCCCGCCGCCCTTCAGCGGGTGTACGCGCCCGGCATCCGCCGGCGCGAGGCCGCGGACGGGGCGCCCGGCTGGGTGTTCCGCACGGACGCCGGGGCCACTGATCTGGACGCCGACGCGGAGACGGCATACGTGGGCTACGAGGACGGTGAGATCGTCGGGCTCGATCTTCGCGACGGCACGGTGCGTTGGCGCCGGCACCTGACGGTCGGGGCGGTGCTTGTCGTACCGACCGCGCTGACGGTCGCCGGGCCGGGGCGGTTGCTGATCGGCACGGACGACGGGCGGGTCCTGGAGTGTTCGGTCGGGCAGGGGGCGCCCTGCTAGCGGCGCGCGCGGGGGGCGGTGCGTGCGTGGACGGGGCCGCCGGGGGCGAACCAGCCGGCCTTTTTGCGGACGGTCGGGTTCGGGTCGTGGGCGCGGGAGGTCTCCAGGGCGGTCACGGCGCGGATGTCGGTGTGGGCGAATTTGCCGACGAGTTCGGCGGCCCTCGCGCGGACGTGCGGGTCCGAGTCGCCGGCCAGGTGCCGCAGCGCGGGTTCGAGGACCAGGTCCGCGCCCGGTGCGCAGGCGTCGCTCTTGCAGCGGTCCCAGGGCGTGGAACGCGGCGATCCTGACGTCGGCGTCGGGATCGTCGGCCATTTCGACGAGGTCGGTCATGGAGTCGGTGTCGGCCAGATGGTCCAGGAGGCGGCAGCAGCCCTCGCGGACCGCCGCGTTCTCGTGCCGCAGGCCGGCCCGGATCGCGTCCAGCGCGTCGGCGTCGCGCCGCAGCAGCTCGTGAAAGGCGGCGACCGTGCGCTGCGGGTCGCCCAGGCACGCGACGAGTGCCTCGTTGTCGGTCCTGACGAAGCCCAGCACGACTGCAGTGTCGAGCCGCGCCCCGCGCTCCGGCAACGGGTTTTCGCCGCGGCCCATGCCCCCGAACTGACGCCACGTGAGCACCCGGGACCGGCCGGACGACGGGGGACACATCCGGCCGTCCGCGGAGAAAATACGGTGTCCGCCGGGGGCGACAAGCAGCCGTCCGAAAGGAGCAGGCACCGGCCGCCGCCGAGCGCGGATCGCGCCGGCCGGGCGGAAGGCCGCCGGGCCCGACGTATTCCTTTCCGGTCCGCAGCTGACGTAGCCCCGATCGGCCCCGCGGCGGCCCGTACTTACGCGGCGCACGCCCGGCGCCGGCCGCTGGTCCGCGCGCGCCGGGGCGTGCGTACGTGGTCGCGGCGCACGCGGCCGCCGCGCGCCGGGAAAACGGGGCCCACCCGCGTTTCGTTCCGGCCCGTGTCCACGGTGCGAAAAATCCCTCGGCCGCGAGCGCTTCACCGCGTCGCTCCAGGCGCCGACCGCCCGCGTAAAGCCGCCCGGCGGACGTGAGTTCACAGTCAATTACCGGCCGATTCCCGGTGGCCAAAAGCGGCGGGAAGCGGTGTCGTACGTCACCACCCCGGCCTATCGTGTGCGGCGGCCGGTCGGCTCCGCTTGACGGGCCGGCTCCACACCTGTCCGGTGTCCGCGAATTCCCGCGACCTCCGCGCATCCCCCACCGAAGTGCGCTGGCGTGCCCTGCCGGGCGTGCCCGCGGAAAGCAACGTCGATTGCCGCAGGAGAAAACCGTGACCGAAACCCGCGCTCTTTCCTGTCCGTTCAGCGGCGCCCGCGCATCCGTGCCGGCCGGCACGACGCTTTTCTGACCGTACGCGCCCGACCGCACGCGGCGGACATCGCCGCCGCCTGCCGGACGGCTCCGGGAAATCCGCGCACCGGCGGAATCCGGGCCGGGTTCTACGCGCATCGCGCGGGCGGGACACGGCCGTTGCCCCGCCCGGCCGGGCGGCCCGTACGCACGCGACACAGCACTCCCACCGTCTGTTCGACCCGGTTCCCCCCACCGGAGCACAGCCAAGGAGCGTGCCGACAGCATGACCGACTCTGTGAAAGCCAGTCCGGGAGACGGTACGACCACCGGCGCGCCGCCACCGGGCGCCGCCGTGCAGGACGCGGCCTGGATGTCGCCGCTGGGCCGGCTGGCCCTGGCGTCGCTCCAGACCCGCGCGCTGGAACTGAGCCGCCTGGTCCAGGAGACGGCCGACGCGCTGGCCCGGCCCGAGGCGCTGCTCTCCTGGGACTCCGGGGGCTTCGCCGAGATCGCCCGGCGCTCCGTACCGCGCTGGCACTTCGCCATGCTCAACGACGCGGAGCGCAACGAGGCACTGGTGCAGGCGCTGGAGAAGCAGATCCCGGCCGGCGCGCTGGTGCTCGACATCGGCACGGGCACCGGATTCCTGGCGATGGCCGCGGTCCGGGCGGGCGCCGGGCACGTGTACACCTGCGAGGAGAACCCGCTGCTGGCCGAGATCGCCCGGCAGACCGTCGAACGGCACGGCATGTCCGGCGCCGTCACGGTGCTGACCGGCCGCTCCACCGGCCTGGTGGCCGAACGCGATATCGGACGCCGGGCCGACGTCCTGATCTCGGAGATCGTCGACTGCGGCCTGATCGGCGAGGGCCTGCTGCCCACACTGCGGCACGCCCGCGAGCACCTGCTGGCCCCCGACGGGATCATGATCCCGGTCGGCGCGCGGCTGTACGGCCAGCTCATCGAGAGCGACGCGGTGGCCGGGCTCAACCGGGCGCAGTCCGCGGCCGATTACGACGTGTCCTTGATGAACATGACCGCCACCCAGGGGCACTTCCCGGTGCGCCTGCACACCTGGCCGCACCGGACCCTCACCGAGCCCGTGCCGCTGGTCGGGTGGGACTTCCGGGCCGAGCCGCTGACCCCCGGATCGTGCCCGGCGCGCCTGCCGGCGACCGCGGACGGGCGCGCCGACGCCCTGGTGGCCTGGTTCTCGCTGGACTACGGCGCCGGAATCGTGCTCGGCAACGCCCCGGAGAAGACCGCGTCCCACTGGGCGCAGGCCCTCATCCCGCTGGAGCGGACGGTGCCGGTACGGCGGGGCACGACGGCCGAACTCCTCCTGCGCTGGTCCGACACCCGCCTGACCGCCCACTAGCGCTCCCGCCCGTACCGACCCGGCGCGGGCCGCACACCGCCCCCGCCGATCCCGCTTCCGCCGATCCCGGACCCGCCCGCGACTCACCCCTCCGCACGCAGCACCCCCGTACCCCCGGCGTGCGCAACTCCCTCCCACACCCAAGGAGAACGACGATGAGTCACTCCCTGCCGGCCTACCGGCCGTTCGAACTCGGCGCGGACGACCTGCGCGAGGCCGTCATGCGCTACGCCACCAACCCGCTCTACCTCGACAACGACGAGTGGCTGAACGACGACAACCCCTACCGCCGCCAACTGCGCCCCCAAGTACTCCGGCATCTCGACTTCAGCACCCCGCCGGCCAGGGCCGACATCCTCAACTACCCCAGCCTGGCCGCCCAGCGGCTGCTGACCGCCATCTACGAGGCGGACCTGGTCTTCCTGCCGAAGTCCGGACTGGGCGACCGCGCCGAGGACTTCAAGAACTTCTACAGCCCGGGCAACCGCGCCCTGGGCGAGACGATCCGCCCGGCTCTGGAGCGCTACGCCTTCGGATTCCTGGACGAGGAGGTCGACGTCTCCGGCAAGTGGACCAAGGACACCTTCCTGGCCTACCTCGAATCGCTGGAGCCCACGATGACCGGCGGCCCCTCGAAGACCGCGCAGGCCATCCTGTCGTCCACCGACCGGGAACGCGCCGCCCGGATGTGGCTGATCCAGCTCGCCCCCGACTTCCTGTCCGAGGCCTCGCCGATGATCCGCAACGTGCTGGGCCACTACGGGCAGCCGCAGTCGGAATGGTTCAAGATCATCATCGACGAGTACGGATACGGCGTCCACGAGACCAAGCACAGCCGCCTGTTCGAACGGACCCTGGAGTCCGCCGGCCTGCGCTCCGACCTGCACCGGTACTGGCAGTACTACCTCAACAGCAGCCTGCTGCTGAACAACTGGTTCCACTACCTCGGCAAGAACCACGAGCTGTTCTTCCGCTACCTCGGCGCCCTGTTCTACACCGAGTCCAGCCTCGTCGACTGGTGCCGGCACGCCGTCGACACCCTCACCGAGATCTTCGGCGACCAGGTGGACGTCACGTACTTCACCGAGCACGTCCACATCGACCAGCACCACGGGCGCATGGCTCTGGAGAAGCTGCTGCTGCCGATCGTGGAGGAGCACGGCGAGGGCGTCATCCCGGAAATGGTGCGCGGCATCGAGGAGTACCGGGCGCTGCTCACCGTCGCCGACGACGACTTCTCCGCCCAGATCGCCTGGATGGACGGGCAGCCGGAGTACAACAAGCTGCACGCGCCGGTCTACGAGGCGATCACCAGCGGCCGGGTGAAGCCGCCCCTGGCCGACATCGTCGAGCCCTTCGGCGAGCTGTCCAACACCCACTGCCACGACGGCGACGAGCTGTGCCACATCGTCTCCGGCACCATGAAGTTCGTCAGCGGCTTCGACTCGCACCTCATCCTGGAGGCCGGCGAGGGCGTCGTGATCCAGAAGAACCGCCTGCACGGCGCGATCATCGAGTCCGAGGAATGCGTCTACCAGATCTACTCGGTCGGGGACTACACGTCGTGCTTGTCGTGACCTTCTCCGCCACGGGCGCGGGCAACTGCGTCGAGGTGGCGGGCACGCCCTACGTGTACGCCCGCACCCGCCGGGACGGCTCCGACGGGTTCGTCATGGGCGCCCGCTGCCCGCACCGCGGCGGCCCGCTGCACCTGGCGTCGGTGAGCGAGGACGGCGCCCGGCTGGTGTGCCCGTGGCACGGCGGCCGGGTCTCGCTGGCCCGGCTGCGCCGCCAGGTGCCGGCGGTCCGGCGCGGCGACACGGTCACCGCCGTGTTCGCCGTGCCCGCGGACACCGAGGCGACGGTGCGTCACGTCCCGGTGTCCGACGCCCTGTGCGCCGCCCCGCCGGTACGGGTCCGGGGCCTGCCCGAACCGGCCGACACCGCTGCCGCCCCCAAGGCCGCCGCCGGAACGGCCGGATGACCGCGGTCACCGCCTCGTTCCTGGCCACGTCCGCGCTGGTGATCCTCTCGCCGGGGCCCGACGCCGTCCTGACGGTTCATCTGGTGCTCAGGACCGGCCGCCGCGCCCCGGCGTGCGCGGGCGCGGCGGGCATGCTCACCGCCGGCGCCGGGCACGCCGCGCTCGCCCTGAGCGGCGTGTCGCTGGCGCTGCGCACCGATCCGGCCGCCTGGACGGCACTGCGGTGGGCGGGCGCCCTGGTGCTGTTCGGCTGGGGCCTGTCGGTGCTGGCCGCCGCGTTACGGCCGAACCGGGCGTCCGGTGGCAAGGGGCCGCCCGGCGGATCGCTCACCCTGCGCCGCTGCTACGGCCTGGGCGTGCTGTCCACCGGCAGCAACCCCAAGGTCGGCGTGTTCCTGCTGGCCTACCTCCCGCAGTTCGTGGGCCCGCACGACCCGCCGCAGCGCACCATGGCGCTGCTCGCCGGCGTCTATCTGGCGATCGCCGCGGGGTGGCTCGCGCTGCTGGTGGTCGCCACCGACCTCGCGCGCCGCCGCGGGGCCGGGCGGGCCCGGGGGAGTACGGCGAGGGCCGCGCGCCGCCGGTCGGCCGTGGAAGGGCTGCTGGGCCTGGTGTTCATCGGCTTCGCGGTACGCCTGGCACTGCTGGGCTGAGCCGGTGACCCGCTCAGCGGCCGGCCTCCAGGTCGAGCAGGATCTGCTTGGCCCGGGCCCCGCCGGCGTACCCGGTGAGCTTGCCGGAGGCGCCCAGCACCCGGTGGCACGGCAGCACCACGCACAGCGGATTGGCACCCAGTGCGGCGCCCACCGCCCGGGCCGCGGCCGGCTTGCCGATCCCGGCGGCGAGCGCGCCGTAGGTGGTGGTGGCGCCGTACGGGGCCAGTCGCTCCACGCCGAGCACCACGTCGCGGCGGAAGGGCGTGGCAAGGCGCAGGTCCAGCGGCACCTCGAACCGGTTGCGCCGCCCGCCGAGGTAGTCGTCGATCTCGGCCCGCGCCCGGTCCAGCAGCGCCGCCGCGGCGGAGCCGGCTCCGGCCTCCGGCTCGCCCGTACTGCGCCGGGCCACCGGCTCCAGCCACGGCAGCAGCCGGTCGACGGGGGCGAACCCGCAGTACAGCAGGGCCTGTTCGGACGCCGCCAGGGTCAGCTCGCCGATCGGGGTCCGGTGCGTGCCGGTCACGACCGTGTCCAGCGGTTCCGTCTTACCAGGTCGTTCCAGGCGCTCCGGCTGTTCCAGCTCACCCGGCCGTTCCGCTTGCTCCCGCCCTTCCGCCCGCCCGGCTCGCGTCGGACCGCCCGGCATGTCACCGTGAGTGTTCCGGTCCCCGTGCGGCTGCGTGTTCGTGGTGATCACCCTTCTCCGTTCCGTGAGGTGGCGGCGGCCCGAGGTCCGAGCGGGTCCGCGGAGGCGCCGCGCGCGTTCATGCCGCCGGCCGGCAGCTCTTGCACGGCCGGTACCCCGCCAGCCGCGCCTGGCCCGCGGACCGGAAGGGCACCTGGTGCCGCGGCGTGATCCGCCGGGCGTGGGCGCACGTGGGGTGGCAGTAGATGTGCGTGGTGTCACTGCCGAGGAACACCGTACGCTGCCGGGCCAGCTCGACCACCCGCTCCACGTCGACGGCCTCGGCGCGCCGCAGCGCGTCACCGGCCGCCGCGCCGTGCCCGAGGTCGTACGGCAGCCCGTCCTCGTCCGTCACCCGGTAGGAGGGCACCAGCACCTGCACCGGATTGGCGGCCAGCACCTCGAGTACGGCCCCGGGCCCGGTGAGGCCGGCCTCGCGGGCGACCCAGGACGCCGGCCGGAGCTGGCCCCTGGGCACCGCGCGCACCGCGGTCAGCACCGCCGCCATTCGGGCCTGAACCGGTCCGAGGTCCAGCGGGAGCTTGGCAAAGCGGCCGGTGCGGACGGCGGTGCGCAGCCCCGCGGGCACCGCGGCCGCCGGGATCGCGGAGCGCCCGGCACGCCCGCGGTGCGCCTCCTCGAAGCCCGTCGCGCCGCCGGCCGCCGATGCCAGCGCGGCGCCGGTCACCGCCCCGCCGCGGTGGGCCACGTACAGCACGCCCGCCGCCGTGGCCACCTCGGTGTACGTGTCGTACCGCTCCGGCGCCACCCCGGCCGCCCGCAGCACCCCGGCCGCGAATCCCAGCGGGGCCGGCGTCATCAGCGACGCGAGCGCCCGCTCCAGGTCGCCGGCGGGCCCCGAGGCGGACGCGTCCGCGTCCGCGCCCTCGCCCTCGTCCGGGAATCTCTCGTCGCTCATGCCCCCCTCGCCTCCTGCCAGGTGACCGCGGCCGGGCCCACGACCTCGCGCAGCCGGGCCAGGCCCCGGGAGACCTGGGCCTTCACCGTGCCCACCGGGCAGTCCAGGACCTGCGCGGCCTCCGCGTAGCTCATGCCGATCACGTGCCGCAGCACCACCGCGATCCGCTGCTGTTCGGGCAGTTCCAGCAGGGCGGTGGTCAGCACGTCGCGGTCCAGGGCGTTGGCGGCGCGCTCCTCCGGCCCCGGGCTGCCGTCCGACAGCGCCACGCAGGACTCCTCCACCGGGGCCGCGGCCACCGGGTGACGCGCGGCCGTGCGTACGTGATTGCGCCAGGTGTTGGCCGCGATCACCAGCAGCCACGCCCGGGGCCGCAGCGCCCGCCGCCGCTCCGGCGGATAGTCCCGCAGCGCCGTGTAGGCCTTCAGGAACGTGTCCTGGCCCAGATCGTCGGCGACGGTCGGCGAGCCGGAAATGCGCAGCAGAAAGGCGTGGACCGCCGAGGCGTGCAGCCGGACCAGCTCCGTGAAGCCGTCCGTCAGGTCCGCCGCCAGCAGGTCCGCCGTGTCGCTCGTCAGCTCCGCCGTCGAATCCATCACTGCTGGAACACCGCGCGCCCGCGTTCGGTTGCCGCCCGCCACCGGCAACTCCTGTCGCACCGCAGCCATTTCGGCGACAGCGGACCGAAAGCGGACCGGAGCCGTGCAACCGTTTGCCGCGCCCCGGTGTTCACCTCAGGGCTGCGCTCCCGCGGCCGCGCGCGAGGAACCGGACGGCGCTGGTACCGGTACAGGTGTGAAGGGACGAGGATGCCGAAGGACGGCGACCGGCCGCTGTTACTGCTGATCGGCAGCAGCAGCAGGCTGAGCAGGAAGTTCGTGCTGGAGACGGTGAGCCGCAAATACGCGCTGTGGCTGCTGCAGCCGGCCCCCGTCACCTGGGAGGCGCCGTACGTCGTCGGCAGCACCCAGGTGGACAACACCGACCCGGCGCGGCTCACCGAAGCGGCCCGCGCGGTGGCCGCCGAGCACCGGGTCAGCGGCGTCTTCTGCTACGACGAGGGCCTGGTGACGCCCGCCGCCCATGCCGCGCAGGCGCTGGGCCTGCCGGGCACCCCGCCCGAGGCCATCGCGGCGTGCCGCGACAAGAACCGCACCCGCACCCTGCTGGACGAGGGCGCGCTGCGGCAGCCCGCCTCCGTCGCCGTGGGCTCGCTCACCGAGGCCGCGGCCGCCGCCGACAAGATCGGCTACCCGGTGGTCCTCAAGCCCCGCGGGCTGGCCGGCAGCATGGGCGTGCGCGGGCTCGCCGGCCCCGAGGACCTGGCCGACGCCTGGGCCGCCGCTTCCGCCGCGTCCTATCCCGGCGTCCCGGTCTTCGAACTGTCCGTCCTGGTCGAGAAGTTCGTCGACGGCCCGGAGATCAGCGTGGACGCCGTCTTCTGGGACGGCGGCTTCCAGCCGTTGGTGGTGGCGCACAAGCGGGTCGGACTCGCCCCGTACTTCGAGGAGTTCGGCCACGAGATCGACGGCGCCGACCCGCTGCTGTCCGATCCGGCGGTCACCGAGGCGCTGCGCCGCAGCCACGCCGCGCTGGGCTTCCACACCGGCGTCACCCACACCGAGTTCCGCCTCGCCCCCGACGGCCCCCACCTGATGGAGGTCAACGCCCGTATCGGGGGCGACATGATCCCCTACCTCGGCCACCTGTCCGGCGCCCCCGATGTCGCGCTGGCCGCCGCCGACGTGGCCGCCGGGGTCGAGCCGGACCTGACCCGGACCAGCCCCCGGGCCGCCGCGGTCACCTTCCTCTACCCGGAACACGACATCGAGGTCGAGTCGGTGACGGTCCGTCAGGACCGCTTCACGCCCGACGTCCACAGCGCCGACCCGCTCACCGCGCCCGGCGCCGTACTGCGCCTGCCGCCGCGCGGCTACATCTCCCGCTACGGCCGGGTCATCGCCCTCGCCGACACGGTCGACGCCACCCGCCGGGCCCTCAGCCGCGCCCCCGAACTCGTCGAACTCGCCGCCCACCCCGCCCCGCCGGAGCCGCGGTGAGCGACCAGAACGCCTCCGCCGGTCGGCCGCCCTCGGTCGCGCAGGCGCTGTCCCGGCTGCCCTTGAGCATCTGGATCCTGCTGGCCGGCATGCTCGTCAACCGGCTCGGCAACTTCCTGCAGATCTACCTCGTCCTCTACCTCACCCACGAGGGCTTCTCCGCCTCCCGGGCCGCGCTCGCGCTCGGCGCCTACGGGGTCGGCTCGGTGCTGGGTGTGCTGTTCGGCGGCACGGCCGGCGACCGGTTCGGCCACGGCCGTACGATCGCGGTGTCCATGGCCCTCAGCGGCCTGCTGGTCCTCGGCATCGTGACGCTGCACAACCTGCCGGCCATCGTCGTGCTGGCCGCCGTCATCGGCATGACCGCCCAGGCGTACCGCCCGGCCTCCTCCGCGCTCCTGGTCGAACGCACCCCCGCCGACCATCATGTGATGGTCTTCGCGGTCTACCGCATGGCCTTCAACCTCGGCACCACCTGCGGCCCCCTGCTCGGCGCCCTGCTGATCAGCCGGTCGTACCACCTGATGTTCTATATCGACGCCGTGACGTCCCTGCTGTTCGCCGTCCTCGCCGCCGTCACCGTCCGCGGCGACCGCGAGCACCCCGCGGAGCGCCCGGCCGACACCGGCTCGCGCTCGTACGCCGCGGTCCTGCGCGACCGCCCGTACGTCCTGTTCATGCTGGCGCTGTTCCTCAACGCCGTGGTCTACATCCAGCACACCTCGGCCCTGCCGCTCCAGCTCCGGCAGGACGGCCACAGCACCACGGTCTACGCGGCACTGCTCTCGCTCAACGCCGCCGTCGTCATCTGCCTGGAACTGCTCGCCACCTCCTACGTCCAGAAACTGCCCGGCCGCCTGGCCGTCGCCCTCGGCGTGGGCCTGGTCGGCGTCGGCATGAACATGTACGCGATCGGGTCGGCGGTCGCGCTCTACGTGGTGGCCACGCTCGTGTGGACCGCCGGCGAGATGATCGGCACCCCGACCGCCTCCGCCTACCCCGGACAGGTCGCGCCGCCCGCCCTGCGCGGCCGCTACATCGCCGCCGCCGCCGTCCCCATGCAGATCGGCTACGCCGTGGGCCCGGTGCTGGGCGTCGCCGTCTGGCAGTGGTCGCCGGCCGGCGTGTGGTGGCTGTGCGGCCTGCTGACCGTCCTCGCCGTGGGCGCCGTACTGGTCGGCATGACCGGGCCGCGCGAGCCCGAGCGCGCGCCCGACCCGGCCGCGGACCGGCCCGGGCCCGCCGCGGGCCTGCCGGGCCAGGAGGATCCGGCGACAGCCTGACCCCGCACCTTCCCCCCTGCTGACAGCCGACAGAACGGGCGGTACAGATGGCCTACGCACCAGGCATCGCGGAGTTCGTCGACACGGTCAACGGCGCCCTGCCGCCGGACTTCTACACCTACCCCGTACCGCGGCAGCGCGAGCTGTACGACGCGCTCACCGAGGTACTGCCGATCCCGGTGCCCGACGGGGTGACCCACCGCGACACCGTCGTCCGGCACGAGGGCCGCACCGCCCGCGTCCGGATCTACGAACCGGCCCACCGCCGCGGCGACGCCCCGCTGTTCTACGTGCGCGGCGGCGGATTCGTCATCGGCTCGCTCACCAGCCACCACAGCCTGGTCGCCGAACTCGCCGACCGCACCGGCCTGGTGACGATCGCGCTGGACTTCGGCATGGCCCCGGAGAACCCGTTCCCCGGCCCCCTCGAGGACTGCTGGACCGGCCTGTGCGGCATCCTGGCCGACCCGGCCGCCGCCGGGCTGGACGGCATCGACCCGCGCGCCGCCGTCGTGTGCGGGGAGAGCTCCGGCGCGAACATGGCCGCGGTGCTCACCATGATGTCCCGCGACCGCGGCGGCCCCCGGCCGCGCGGCCAGGCCCTCATCAGCCCGGTGCTGGACTTCACCCGATGGCGGCACGGCGGCGACGACGCGCCGCTGCTGTCCGGCGGCGAGATGGAGTTCTACACCGCCTGCTACTGCCCGCGCGACGGCCAGGCCGAGGACCGTTACGTCTCCCCGCTGCTCGCCGGGGACTTCCAGGACCTGCCGCCGGCCTACGTCGTCGGCTGCGAGATGGACTCGCTGCGCACCGACGCGGAGAAGTACGCCGCCGCCCTGCGCGAACACGGCACCCCGGTCCGGTACGTCATGGAAGCGGGCATGGTGCACGCCCCGGTCCGGGCCCGGCTGGTCTCGCCGGCCGCCGGCGACATGTTCGCCCGCTTCTGCGCCGCCGCCGGCGCCCTGGCCACCGGGACCCTGGAGACCACGGAAATCCCGCACACAACACAAACCACCCTTGTTCCGCAGCCCGTTGACGTTGAAGAGGACACCCTCAGTGACCACGACTGACCCCGCCGGCACCGGCCCGGTCGCGATCGTCGACCCCTACTCCTCCGGCGCGCTGTTCGCCGCGGAATTCGCCGCATACGACGTGCCCGTCGTGGCCGTCGTCAGCAGCCCCCGCCCGCCCGACGCCTTCGCCTCCTCCTACCGGCCCCAGGACTTCCCACGGATCCTCGTCCACGACGGCGACCTGGACGCACTCGTGGCGGAGCTGGCCGCACTCGCGCCCAGAGCGGTCGTCGCCGGCTGCGAGTCCGGCGTGGAATTGGCGGAACAACTCGCCCCCCGCGTCACGCCCCACCGCAGCAACGTCGCCGAACTCGCCGCCGCCCGGCGCGACAAGGCCGCGATGGCCGCCGCCGTCGCGGCCGCGGGGCTGCCCGTCATCCCGCAGATCTGCACCGCCGACGCCGGCGAAGTGGCGCACTGGCTGGACAGCAACGCCCTGCACGGCGCCGACCTGGTTATCAAGCCGCCCAAGAGCGCCAGCACCGACGGCGTGATCAAACTGCCCGGCGGCGAGAACTGGGCCGAGGTCTTCGGCCGCCAGCTCGGCCGGGTCAACCAGTTCGGGCAGATCGACGACCGCCTGCTGGTGCAGAAGTTCGTCACCGGAACCGAGTACGTGGTGGACACCTTCAGCGTCGACGGCCGGCACACCCTCGTGGACGTCTGCGCGTACCACAAGGTGGACAACGGCCCCCACATGGCTGTCTACGACACGATGACCTGGCTGCCGCCCGACCACCCGGCCGTATCGCGCCTGACCGAGTACGTGTTCCCGGTCCTCGACGCGGTGGGCCTGCGCTTCGGATCGGCGCACGTGGAGGTCATGGACACCGGGGACGGCCCGCTGCTGATCGAACTGGGCGCCCGGCCGCACGGCGGCGGCCAGCCCCGCTTCAACCGGAACGCCACCGGGGACAGCCAGATCGACCGCACGGTCCGCTGGCTGACCGGCCGCGACGTACCCGACTCCTACCGGCTGGACCTGCACCAGTCCTGCGTCTTCCACATCGCCCGGGCGACCGGCACCGTCCGCGGCATGTCCGGGCTCGACAAGATCACCGAGCTGCCCAGCCACCACTTCTCGGTACGGCACCCGGTTGACGGCGACCACGTCGAGGTCACCCGCAGCCTGGTCGACAGCCTCGACTTCGGCTTCGCCATCCTGGCCCACCGCGACGAGCAGCAGGTCCGCCGGGACACCGCGACGATCCGTGCCTGGGAGGAGGACCTGATCGTCACGCCCTGAGCCGCGCCTCTTCCGGCAGTCGTACGGTCACGGGTCGCGCCGCGCGACCCGGGCCCGTACGGCCGCCGCGTGCACCGAACGCAGGGCCAGCAGCAGGAAACCTATGTCGTCCAGGTAGATCGGGTCCGGCAGCAGGTCCACCGGCCAGACCAGGTAGACGATCGAGCCCCAGAACATCGCCTTGGTGGACAGCGGCATCCCGGTGGCCTTGAGCAGCCGCCGGGCACGCACCAGTTTCAGCAGTACCCGCACCGCGATCACCGCCGTGACCAGTGCCAGGACGACACCGGCGACGATCAGCCACACCACGTCCGTACGGTTCACCGCGGCTCCTTCGTTCCGGGCCGGCCCTGTCCTGTCGTCTGCCCCCGATCCCGGCGGGCGCTCGTCCCGGCCGCCCGCCGGGTCCGGCGATCACGCATGCGGGGTTCCCGGTACGGCGTGCCCGGCGATCCAGCCGTCCACGCGGGCCCACTGGTCGAGCAGCCACTCGCTGCGGGCCTCGCGGCCGGCCGGTATCGCGGCGGCGGGCACGTGCCACCAATGGGCGCGGACCGGGTGGTCGAAGGGGAGCGCGGCCCAGGCCGAGCGCGCGGAGTCGATCACTTCGAGCCCGGAGTGGGTGACGAAGACGACGTCGGCCGTGGGCGCGGCCTCCAGCGCCGCCAGCGCCCCCGCGTCGCGCGGCGGCAGTACGTGCCGCAGCCGCGACGCCTTGGCCGCCCGGCGGAACAGGCCGCGGCGGCGCAGCGACGCGATCGCCCGGCGGTGCCGGCGCGGGGTGAAGTTGCCGCCCTCGGGGAAGAGCACCAGCGCCTCGCCCGCCCGCAGCCCGGCCGCGAGCTCCGCGATCCCCTCCTGCGCGGTGCCCCGGGCCGGCGGCAGGAAACAGTGCGGGACCGTGCTGACCAGCACGTCGAGGCAGGGGTCGGCGCGCAGCGCGCCCTTGAGCACGGTGTGCGGCAGCAGACCGGCCTCGGTCAGCAGGGTCTGCAGCAGCAGGAAGGAGTCACCGGGACCGGCGTGCCGGACGAAGACCAGCACGGGTGCGTCGGGCCGCTCGCCCCGCGGTATCGCGGGGGAGACGTCGAGTTCCAGGCCGAAGACGCGCTCGGCGGTCCGGCGCAGGAACAGCAGCAGCCGGGCCAGCAGCCGGAACGCGACCACCGCGCGGGCCGGGCGGGAGGCGGGGTGGCGCACCCACAGCGCGGCTGCCGCCACCAGCCCGGCCAGGTCCGTCACCAAATACACCAGCGTGAAGCCGGCGATCCGGGCCGGGCGCCAGGGCCCGCCGGTCAGCAGCGAGACGGGGGCGCCGAGCACCGTGACCGCGACGAACACGGCCGCCGTGACCGGAATCAGGGCCAGCAGCAGCGCGGTGGTGAGCGTCCGCCGCAGCGCCGCGACCAGGCCGTCCCGCAGCGGGCCGGTCAGCGCCGGGCCGTTCCGGCCCGGGCTGCCGGATGCCGGGCTGTTCGGCACGGGGTCGTTGGATGCCGAGCCGTTCAGCGCCGAGTCGTTGGGTGCCTGACTGTTGGGTGCCGCGCCACCCCGCACCGAACCGTCCGGCGCCCCGCCGTCCGGTGCCGGGGCGGGCGTATCGGGCGGCGTACCGGGAGCCGTCATCTGCGGCCGTCCGAGGAGTCGCTTGCCGAGGAGCCGCTGCCCGACGTGCTGCCCGAGGCACTGCTGCCCGAAGTACGACTGTCCGCGGAGTCCAGGACCTTCTCCAGGTAGCGCGAGGACGCCGCGTAGGCGCGTTCGATCCGGTCGGCGGTCTGCCCGAAGGTCCGGTGCCGCAACTGCTTCCACGTCCCGCTGGTCTCGGCCGGAGCCGAACCGCTGGGCAGGACGTGCACCGCCACACCCGGCGGCAGGTCGGCCATGTCCCGCGCGAACCGGTGCCGGCGGGCGATCTCGAAGGCCACCATCGCCACCTCCCAGGGCAGCCGGGGCGGCCGCAGCGGGTGCTCGACCCGGCCCACCTGGAGGACGTAGACCTCCTGTGCGCCGAGCGCGACCGCGCGGCCGACCGGGATGCTGTTGACCAGGCCGCCGTCGACGAAGTGCTCGCCGCCGAGTTCGACCGGCGGCAGCAGGCCGGGCACCGCGCAGGACGCCAGCACCGCCTCCACCAGCGGTCCGGCCGTGAACCAGTGCTCCTTCGCGTGCTCGATGCTGGCCGCCACGCACTGGAACGGCAGTGTCAGGTCCTCGATGCCGGCGACCGGCAGATGGGAGTCGAGCAGGGTCCGCAGCGGCGCCGCCGTGTACACGTGGGTGCCGCTGCGCACGGCGGTGGACAGCCGCCCGACGAGCGACCCCGTGAACACCCCCGCCCGGCCCAGCCCCGTCCACAGGTCGACCAGCCGCTCGACGGCCGCCTGCGACGGCTCGGCGGCGACCGCCGCGCCGTTGATCGCGCCCACCGACGTACCAAGGACCAGATCGGGGCCCACTCCGCAGGCGAACAGTGCCTTGAGCATGCCGACCTCGTGCGCGCCCAGGGCGCCGCCGCCGCCCAGGACGAAAGCGCGCCGGGGGGCCTGGTGAGAGGTGTCGTCCATGGCCGAAGCGTGCCCCGAGCCGCCCCCGGCACGCCCCCGCGGATCCGTTCACCCGCCGATGGCGCAGCGCCCGTATCCCCGTGTGCGCCGGATTCAGACACCCTGCAGTCGCGCGCGGCGGGCGGTTTCGGAGGGCAGGACGCCGAAGCGGTCCCGGTACTGCTGGGCGAATCGGCCGAGGTGGAAGAAGCCCCAGCGCATCGCGATGTCGGTGACCGAGGACCGGCCGGCCTCGGCGATCAGGTCCTGGTGCACCCGTTCCAGCCGCACCGCCCGCACGTAGGCCATCGGGGACATGCCGACGGCCTCGCGGAAACCGCGCTGCAGGGCCCGCGCGGTGCATCCGACGCTTTCCGCCAGATCCGCCGGCGACAGGCCGGAGTCGGGGCGTTCCTCGATCAGCTCGATGGCCGCGCGGATCTTGCTGCGCCGGGCCGGGCGGTCCGGGGCGCGCAGCACGTCGCTGTACGAGTTCGGCACCGTCAGCAGCACCTGGGTCAGCACCAGCGACTCCAACTGGTCCCTGGCCATCGGCATGGTGGAGATGCCGCCGGGCCGCAGCAGTTCGTTGCGCAGGAAGTGCACCGCCGCCAGTAACGACTGGCCGGCACCGGAGGTCAGGTCGAAGCCCAGGGCGAACGACACCGGTTCCTCGACCTGACGGTGGATCAGCCGGGCCAGGTGCGTCTCCAGCGACCGCCGCGGGATCTTGATCGCGTACTGCACGGCCTCGGGGCTCCACCGCACCGTGAACGGGTCGGTGGGGGAGAACAGCACCCCGCTCCGGCCCGCCCGGGTCGCCGCCCGCCCGCCGCTCTGGCCGACCATCGTCTGCCCGTGCAGCGTGAGGTTCATGTGGTAACAGGTGACCATGGACGGCACGATCAGCTCCGCGTCCGCGCCGTACACCAGATGGCCCACGGTGATCCGCTCGGACACCAGGTAGCGCAGCTTGAAGTCGAGCCGGTGTCCGTCCCGGGTCTCCAGGTCGTGCGGGATGTACACGTCGGTGATGTACCGGCGCGCCTCGTCCCGGTCGTGCGTGCTGAGCACAGGGGAGCGGTCCGGCGTTCCCCCGTCACCGTCGCGCGTCATCGCGGCCTCCCGCGGCATCCGTAACCGTGGCCGTAAACCGTGGCGGCGGACCGGTGTCGGCGGGACCGGCCGCTCCGTGCACAGGGACGCGTCACTTTAGGCCGAAAAACAGCGCCCGGACCATCCGCCCCCGGCACTCATTGTCCGCCGAACGACAGTACGTACACGCGGACTTCAGGACATTCGGCGGGTCCGTTCCCGCGCCGGACCCGCCCCTTCGCACCGGCCGCCGCCGAGGCCGCCCGGGTCCGCCCGCCGCTTCGCGGACAGCCCGCGGTCCGCCGGCGGATAGTCCGGCGCACGGCCGGTTCCTAGCATCGAGGCCGTGCCTTCCCTCCCCGCCGGTGACACCGACACCGCGCCCGCCCCCGCCCTCACGGGCCTGCGGGTGCTGGAACTCGGCACGCTGATAGCCGGGCCGTTCTGCGGCAGACTGCTGGCCGACCACGGCGCCGACGTCATCAAGATCGAGGCACCCGACCGCCCCGACCCGCTGCGGGAGTGGGGCCAGGCCGAGCAGGACGGGCACCGCTTCTTCTGGACGGTGCACGCCCGCAACAAGCGCTGCATCACCCTCGACCTGCGCCACGATCGCGGCAGGGAACTGTTCCTGCGCCTGGTGGAGAGCGCCGACGCCGTCGTGGAGAGCTTCCGCCCCGGCACCCTGGAGAAGTGGGGCCTGGACTACGGCGTGCTCAGCGCGCGCAACCCCGGCCTGGTGCTGGCCCGCGTCTCCGGATACGGCCAGACCGGCCCCTACCGCGAACGCCCCGGCTACGCCTCGGTGGCCGAGGCCGTCAGCGGCATGCGCTACCTCAACGGATTCCCCGGCGGGCCCCCGCCGCGTACCGCGCTGTCCGTCGGCGACTCGCTGGCCGGGATGTTCGCCGCGCAGGGCGTGCTCACCGCGCTGCTCGCCCGCGACCGCCCCGGGAGCCCGCGGGCCGGCCGCGGCCAGGTTGTCGACGTCTCGCTGGCCGAATCGTGCCTGGCTCTCCTGGAGTCGGTGATCCCCGACTACGACCGCACCGGCCTGGTCCGCGAGCCCTCGGGCACCCGGCTGACCGGCATCGCCCCCTCCAACCTCTACCGCAGCGCGGACGGCCGCTGGATGGTCATCGCCGCCAACCAGGACACCCTCTTCCGGCGGCTGTGCACGGCCATGGGCCGCCCGGAACTCGCCGACGACCCCCGCTTTTCCACCCACCTGGCCCGCGGCCGCAACGAGGACGAGGTCGACGCCCTCGTCGCGCAATGGGCGGCCGGCCACGACGCCGCTACGCTCACCTCGATCCTGGAGGCCGCCGGCGTGGTCGTCGGCCCGGTCAGCACGGTCGCCGACGTGGTCGCCGACCCGCAGTTCCGGGCCCGCGGCATGCTCGTGCCGCACCACGACGAGCGGATCGGCGCGGACGTGCTCGGCCCCGGCGTCGTGCCCGCGCTCGACGCCACCCCCGGCGCCGTCCGCTGGGCCGGCCCGCCGCGGCCCGGCAGCCACAACACCGAGGTCTACCGCGATCTGCTGCACCTGCCCGCCGACGAGATGGCTCGGCTCGCCGAAGCCGGCGTCATCTGACGTACGTTCGTTCCGTGCGCCCGCACCCGTCTCCTGCCTTCCGCCCGCCCGTCCCGTCCCGTCCGTAAGACACCGGGGAGCCGCCATGCCCTACCTGCCGCCGTCCGTCGAACTGCGCGAGGTCGGGCTGCGCGACGGCCTGCAACTGGAGCAGCCGATCCCGCTGCGGGCCAAGCTCGAGCTGCTGGAGGCCGTGGTCGCCACCGGCGTGCGCCGTGTCGAGGCCACCTCCTTCGTGTCGCCGAAGGCCGTGCCCGCGCTGGCGGACGCGGAGGAGCTGGCCGGCGAGCTCGAGCGGTGGCCCGGCGTGCACTTCTCCGCCCTGGTCGCCGGCACCGGCGGGGCACGGCGTGCCGTCGCGGCCGGAATGCCGAACCTGGAGTACGTGGTCTCTGCCTCCGAGAGCCATAGCCTGGCCAACGCCCGCCGCGGTACGGACCAGGCGGTCGCGGCGGTGGCCGACATCGCCGCCCTGGCACACGGCGCCGGCGGCGAGTGCGAGGTGATCATCGCCGTGGCCTGGGACTGCCCCTTCGACGGCCGCACCCCGGCCGACCGCGTGGTGGACATCGCCCGCCGCGCCGTCGCCCTCGGCGCGGACCGGCTCTGCCTCGGCGACACCATCGGCACCACCGTGCCGGCCCGCGTGGTGGCGCTGGTCGAGGCCGTACGGGCCGCGTGCCCGGGTATCGACGTCGGCGTGCACTTCCACAACACCCGCGGCTCGGGCCTGGCCTGCGTGCTGGCCGCGGCGCAGATCGGCGTCACCCGGATCGACGCCTCCGTCGGCGGACTCGGCGGCTGCCCCTTCGCCCCCGGGGCGACCGGCAACATCGCCACCGAGGACGTCGTCTACCTGCTGGAGGAGTCCGGTGTCTCCACCGGCCTCGACCTCGACCGGGTCCTGGCGGCGGCCGCCGTCGCCGAACGCGCGCTCGGCCGCCCCCTCACCACCAGCAACGTCTACCGCGCCGGCGGCCGCTCCCGCCCCCTGGGCCCGCAGGGCTGAGCGGCGCGAACGGGCCGGAGCCGTCCCGGGGTCGCCCCGGGGATGCCCGCGGCCGAAACCGGATAGCCGTGCGGTGCGCGGGCTCCTAGCGTCCGGTGCCCGGGGCCGAGCGTCGTGGCCGCGGCATCGCAGACGTCGAGGAGGGAACGGTCGCATGACGGCTGATCGGGAAGAGTTCCGGATGGTCATCGGGGGCAAGGCGGTGGACGCGATCTCGGGGCGGACGTTCGCCTCGCAGAATCCGTACACCGGCCGGACCTGGGCGCTCGTGCCCGACGCCGGACCGCAGGACGTCGATGCCGCGGTCGCGGCGGCTCGGTCCGCCCTGGCGGGGGAGTGGGGCTCGCTGACCGGCTTCGCCCGGGCCGCGCTGCTGCGCCGCCTCGCCGGGCTGATCGCGGACAACGCGGAACGGCTGGCCCGGCTGGAGGTCAACGACTCGGGCAAGCTGTACCGGGAGATGATCGGGCAGATGACCGGCCTGGCCGGCTGGTACACGTACTACGCCGGGCTCGCCGACAAGATCGAGGGCCGGCAGATCCCGGTGCCCAACCCGGACTACCTCGTCTACACCCGGCGCGAACCGGTCGGCGTGGTCGCGATGATCACCCCGTGGAACTCCCCGCTCCTGCTGCTCACCTGGAAGCTGGCGCCGGCCCTCGCCGCGGGCTGCACTGCGGTCGTCAAACCGTCCGAGCACGCCCCCGCCTCCACACTCGCCTTCGCCGAACTCTTCGAGGAGGCCGGCTTCCCGCCCGGCGTGGTGAACGTGGTGACCGGCCTGTCCCGCGAGACCGGCGCCGCCCTGGCCGGCCACCCCGGCGTGGACAAGGTGGCGTTCACCGGCGCCACCTCCACCGGGCGCGCCGTGGCCCTGGCCGCCGCCCGCAACCTCAACCCCGTCACCCTCGAACTCGGCGGCAAATCCGCGCAGATCGTCTTCCCCGACGCGGACCTGGAGGCCGCCGCCAACGGCGTGGTCGCGGGCGTGTTCGCCGCGGCCGGCCAGACCTGCATGGCCGGCTCCCGGCTGGTCGTGCACGCCTCGGTGCACGACGAACTCGCCACGCTGGTCGCCGAGCGGGCCGCCCGGATCAAGCTGGGCGACCCGCAGGACCCCGAGACGGAGATGGGCCCGGTCGCCAACCGGCCGCAGTACGACAAGGTCCTGCACTACCTGCGCACCGCCCGCGCCGAGGGTGCCACGGTGGCGTACGGCGGCGGTCCCGACGCGGGCCTGGGCGGCTACTTCGTCCGGCCCACGGTGCTGACCGGAGTGAACCCGCAGTCGACGGTCGTCCGCGAGGAGGTGTTCGGCCCGGTACTGGCCGCCTACTCCTTCACCGACGAGGACGAGGCGCTCGAGCTCGCCAACGACACCCCGTACGGCCTGGCCGGGGCTGTGTGGACCAAGGACGTGCACCGCGCGCACCGGGTCGCGGCGCGGCTGCGGGCCGGCACCGTGTGGGTCAACGCCTACCGGGTGGTGGCGCCGAGCGTGCCCTTCGGCGGCTTTGGAGACTCGGGGATGGGCCGGGAGAACGGCGCCGCCGCGATCGACGAGTACACCGAGACCAAGTCGGTGTGGGTGGAGCTGACCGGGGGGACGAGGGATCCCTTCACGCTGGGCTGAGGCTCTTTGCCGGAGCCCGGGCCCCCGTCGACGTCACGCATGACGTGACGCGACAGCGCCCGGCCGTCGCTGCGGCCGGGCGCTCGTGGGATCGTACGGGTGGCGCGTGGACGACCTCAGTGCCGCAGGCCGTGCTTGCGCATCAGCGGAAGCACCTCCGCGCCGAACTGGGCCAGTTCGTCGGCGTAGTCGAGGAAACCGAAGACGGCCCCGCTCATGCCCGCCTCGCTGAGCTCCGCGAACTGCTCGGTCACCTGCTCGGGGGTGCCCATGAGGGTCGGCCCGCCCCAGCCGGCGATGAACCGCTCCTGGAACTTGTCGATCTGGCTGCCGAAGGACTGGCTCTGCACGCCCAGCACCTCCATGATGTTGCGCGCCCCGGGCCAGTCACCGGCGTCGATGATCGCCCGGTAGGCCGCCTTCGCCTCCTTCTCCGTCTCCCGGCAGATCACCAGGCAGTACGTCCACACGTCGATGTCGCGCTCGTACTTCGTGTGGGCCAGGCCCTTGATCCGCTTGACGTAGCCGGGGACCTCCTCCACGGGCAGCGCGATCAGGTTGACGTCGACGTTGCGCGCGGAGAACTCCTGCCCGGCCGGGGAGGCGCCGGCGTTGATGAGCGCCGGGCGCGGGTCCAGCACCGGCTTGGGGTACGAACTCGCGCCCTTCGCCTGGAAGAACGTGCCCTGGAAGTCGAAGCTGTCCGGCTCGTTCCAGAGCTTTTCGGCGAAGTCCAGCCACTCCTGGCCGTAGGCGTAGCGCTCGTCGTGCTCCAACTGCCGCCCGCCGAACAGCTCCATCTCCGGCGTGAACCAGCCCATCACCAGGTTCATCCCGAACCGCCCACCGGAGATGTGGTCGACGGTCGCGGCCATCTTCGCCCCCGCCACCGGGTGCACGGTGGGCAGATGGGTGGTGGTGAAGATCCCGATGTTCTCGGTCGCCTGTGCCAGCCCGGCCGCCCAGGTGTACGTCTCGAAGCAGACGCCGTTGAAGTTGGTGTCGCCGCCGAAGCCGATCCAGCGGCCCACCGGGACCATCGCCTCCAGCCCGAGCCGGTCCGCGGTGCGCGCGATCCGCAACTGCTGGTCCCAGGTGACGCGGAAATTCGTCGGCGCGTCGCTCATGACGAGTCCGCCGCTGCAATTCGCCGAGAAGACCCCCAACTTGAACTTCTGGTCGTTGAACAGCGGGTTCTCCTTGAGGTTCTTCGTCTTCCCCAGGAGCCCCTCGGCCTCGTGCACCGGATGGGTCACGGCAGTCCTCCGTCCATGTCGCCTGCGGATGCCCCTCCGCGGCCATGCCGGCGGAAACGGTGTCAGCACGGTAGGGGCGGGCGAATCCGGCGGACTATCCGGTGGACGACGCGGGACGTCCGCGCAGGGCCGGTCCGGACGGCGGGGCGTACGCCGCATGCTTTCCGTGCCGGTGAGGTCGGCGCGGTGGTACGTAGGCGGTACGACGTTCCGCGGCCGGTGGGCGTCGGCCATCGGATAGTGGCACGCGGGGGTCCGTTCCTAGCCTCGGTTCATGTCCTCGCCCACGACGCCCGCCGCAGCGCAGGCGTCCTCCGTGCCGGTGGCGTCTGCCGTACCGCAGGCGCAGGAATCCCTCGCGCCGCGCAGCCTGCCGTCCGGGCCGGCGCCGTCAGCGGCTGTCCCCGGCTCCGGCCGGGACGCCGCCGTGACCGGGGACGACATGCGCAGGGTGATGGGCCACTTCTGTTCCGGCCTGGTCGTGATCACCGCCCTGGGCCCGGACGGGCCCCTCGGCTTCACCTGCCAGTCCTTCGCCTCGCTCTCCCTGGACCCGCCGCTGGTCAGCTTCAGCCCGGCCCGTACCTCCACCACCTGGCCACGTATCCGCCAGGCCGCCTCGCTGTGCGTGAACGTGCTCGCCGAGGACCAGGAGTCCCACGGCCGCGGCTTCGGCCGTTCGGGAGCGGACAAATTCGCCGCGGTGCCCTGGACGCCCGCCCCGTCCGGCGCGCCCGTCCTGGACGGGGCCGCGGCCTGGGCCGACTGCGTGCTGTGGGCCGAGTACGACGGCGGTGACCACACCCTCGTCGTCGCCGAGGTACGAGCCCTGGCCTGCGACGACAGCCGCCGCCCCCTTGTCTTCTACCGCGGCGCCTACGGTCTTCCGCCCGCCCCGCTCGCGTAGCGGTGAATTTCGGCGATCCGGTGTGTCGTAGTAGGTGAGCCCATGCCGCCGACGCGGTTGCCGGCGACGTCCGTGGCCGATGATCGTCGGCCCGGTACCCCATCGGCCCTCTGCTGTCGGCCCGTCAACTGTGCTCTCGCCTGCGGGTTCCTGATGCCGGACTGTCTTGATGCCCCGTGAGGCGCGTGGTGTGGCTGTCTGGTTGTGGGGTGTTTGATGGAACGCGTACACTCCCGAGTGTTCGCAGTGTTCGCTTTGGATTGAACAGTGCGTGTGGTGGAACGGTGTCGGCTGCCTGGGGCGGCCCTGTCGGGAAAGCGGTTG
>NZ_JADKYB010000030.1 GCF_016918855.1 Actinacidiphila acididurans | reverse complement strand
GGCGGGACGAGGAAGACTTTCGGAACACCAAGGGCATCTGCGGCGACACGGCGTCCGAGTACGTGGTGGAGAAGCTGCCTGACACGGGCTGGCACAAGCTCCACTACTTCTGCCCCCGCCACCAGGACCATCTCACCCGTTTGCGGGAGCAGGTGCGGGAGCAGAACGGGCGCTCCCCGGAGCCGATCCCGAATGCCGGTGGGCTGTTGCCGTCGTACTTCGAAGCGGACTGGGAGACCGTCTACCGGGCCCGCCGCGGCCCGTTGTGGAAGCCGCCCGTGTACGGGATCCGCGCGGACGACTGGCCGATCCCCGGCCGGGACCCGGTGCCGCCCCGGGCCCGCCTGCGGCTCATCATCGGCGGCACCGACCTCGACACCAGCGCCACCGAGGGCACGAGTTGACCGGCAAGCCGGCCGTCCTCGACGACTACGTTCCCGGCCGCAAGTACGTCGTCCCGGTCGCGCCCCTCGACCCCGCCACTGAGCGGGTCGACCGGCATCTGACCGTCCTCATCTGGGATCCCGGCACCGAGGAGTGGGGGAACGGCGTGGCGCTGTGCGGCCGCGCCGTCGCCCGGGGGCCCGCCACCGGGGAGGGTGACTGCTGCCGGGACTGCATCACCATCCTCAACATCTACCCGCGCCACCTGATCGAGCAGGAATAGGCCCAGCCGTGACCGAGAAACCCACCATCAGCCCCGACCCGGGCATCCCGGACCACGTGCTGCTGCACCTCCCGGACATCTCGTACTGGGACACGCAGGTGTGGTCCGCGGATGTCGGCCTGCGCGCGGACGTACTGCCCGCGCTGCGGGACGCCATCAACGAGCGCCTCGCGGCCGACAGCCCGGACCCGGAGTTGGTGCGGATCCGGGAGGCTCTGGCCCGCGAGTACGACCGGCGCCGCAGCCGCCTCGACAACGACCTGGTCCCCGCGCACGCCCGAGAGCAGGTGACCGGCGAACTGATCGGGCTCCGGGGAGCGCTCGGGATCGCCCTCGGCCACTCAGTGGCCGGAGGCACAGCCGATGAAGCCGGTGAGCTGTACTACCAGCAGTGGCTGGCCGGCCGGACCCCCAACGCCACCACGACCACCACCGACTGAACGGAGCCACCATCTTGAGACCCGACCGATTCCAGGCGTTCGTGCTCGAGCAGCTCGGCGCGCACCCGGCGGTGGCGCAGGCCGCCCCCCTCGCGGAGACGGGTGAGACCCGGTACCCGTACGGTGTCGCCGTGAAGCTGACCGCGGGCGGGGAGTTCCGGTGGCAGATCACCGCGGAGTCCGCCCCGGGCGACCGGTACAGCGAGCCGGAGCAGCCGGTGGAGGGTGATCCGGCCCCCGGCGTTCAGGCCCCGGCGGTCAGCGGTCCGTATGGGCTGGCGGACGCGGACGCCTTCATGGCGCACGTGCTGACCGCGGGCCGCTCCGCCGAGCTGCGGGCCGTGCAGCGTCGCGACGGCGGCCTGACGGTCACCTGCCACAACCGGGCCCGCCTCTACCTGCGCGCCCTGCCCATACCGGCCCAACGCTGACGGGCCCGTGACGGTGCTCGGCCCGGGCGGTACCGTGTGGGACCTGCCCGGGTGGTCATACCGCGGGCTGGGGCCCCGGCCTTCAGGTGTGCTGAGGCCGGGGCCCTTCACTGTCCCCAGAGGGCCGGTACGAGCCGCGCGGGTACACGGTGATCCACGGCCGGCACCTCTCGCACGGGACGACTTCCTCCGGCCGGGACAGCAGCCGACGCACCTCAGCCCGAGTGTGATGGGTCCAGCCCGGCGGATGCCGTCCGGCCGGCCAGTCGATACACGTACCGCCATGGACCACGGACCGCCGCTTCATCGTCCCGTCCGGGGCGCGCTCGCCGGGCTGCAGGCGCCACCACGGCTGATCGTCACTCTTCGGGGCGCCGTGGGAGGCGCGCACCACAGGCGGGTCAGGCTCCCAATCGGCGGGGCGGAACGGGCCGGTCATGCCACCGACCCTACGGCCCCAGGTGCGAGAGTCGGCGCCCCGCGGACCTGGCTCAGTGCTGGCGATGCGGGGCGTAGACGTAGACGTTGTAGTGCTGCTTGCACCAGCCTTTCGCCTCGTGGGGGCGCAGGCATCCTGGCTGAGCGCACCCCCGGCGCCCGTAAGTCTGCTCGGCCGGCCCGATTCGCCCGGTCCGGTACCACTGGAAGTAGTGGCGCTCGCACAGGTGATGTGCGCGGGCCTTCATCGCGTAACACCTTGGAACGGCGCACGGCGGCAGCGACATCGTGGGCATGGGTGGTGCTGTCAGGATTCTCCCGGGCTGCAAGCCGAGGACGCCGCGTAGCACGGGAAGCGGGAGACCGAACCGGCTGGCGATCTCCGTTGGCGGTACGCCCCTTTGGTGGAGGGCTTGCAGGAGACGCACCTGGACCTGAGTTTTCACCTTCGGCATCGTAGAGGAATTTGGGTCGAATGCCCGGTATCGGCATACGCATATAGAGCGGCCCCCTCGCATGGAGGGGGCCACTCGGAAGTCTCGCCGGGTGGTTACCGGCGCAGGATGTTGACGAGCTTGTCCGGGTCGAGCAGGGGCGCCCCGTTGGGGCCTTTGACGTGGGTGTTGATCCAGATCGGCCGGTGGTCCTGCCGGGAGGGATACCAGTGGTTGCGCCAGTGGCCTCGGACCAGCCACCGGTGCTGGTACGTGCGGCCCGGGCCGCCGGCGTCCGCCTGTGCTTCGGGGCCGAACCCGCGGTGGCGTAACTGGACGTACCGGGTGGCGGCGAGCATGCCCGGGTCGATACGGCGGATGAACTTGACCGCGGACCGTGGGGGCTCGATGTCGCGGGCGGTGGCCAGGGTCTGGCCCATGAGCAGCCAGGTGACGACGAGGGCCCGTTCGACCTGCTGAAGCCAGCCCAGGGTGCGGGCCCGGTCCTCCTGCTCGTACAGGGACAGGCCCGGCGGCGGGGCGGAGAACAGCCAGCCGGGCAGTTTCCCGAACGGCAGCCAGGTCTCGGCCATGGCGGTGATGGGCTGCGGGTACCGCTGGCGGACGGCGCGGACTTCGTCGGGGGTCAGGTCGCGGATCCCGGCCCGGGCGTCGCCTTCGGCCATGTACGTCAGCCAGTCCTCGCGGTGGACCCAGGTGCGCACCGCGACCCCGCCGGTGCGCACGGCCCAGGTGACGGCAATGACCGGGGCGGTGGTGGCCTCACCGCCGCGCAGGCCCTGGTTGACGGGTTCTTCCCACATCAGCAGGCCGTGCTGGGCGGGGAGTTCCTCGGGGTGGAGCCGGTAGGCGGGGAGGGCCTCGCCGGCGGCGACGGCGAGGCGGGTCATGTCGGTGGCGACGAAGAACAGTTCGGCGGCGCGCAGCGAGGCGGCCCACCGTCCGGCGTTGGCCCGCTCCTGGACGGCGGTCTGTCCGTCGAAGCCCTCGGACCAGGCGACGGGGCCGCCGTTCGGGCCGGTGTCGGTGAGCCACTCGGCGAGTTCGGCGCGGATCGCGGGGAGCTGGGGCGCGGTGATGGTGGGGGCAGTCATCGTCGGCGGTCATTCCTCGTTGCGGGGAAGTGGGAGACGGTGCCCGGCGAGAGCGGTGGCGCGCCGTGGGGGAAGTCCCAGTTCTTTCCCCCATCGGGAGATCGTGTGTCCGGCGACGCCGAGGCGCTTGCCGATGGTGGCCATCGGAATGGACAGATCCCCCCACAGTTCCCGTATGACCTTCTCCCGGTCCGGCGTCAGCGAACTCTTGGGGCCAGCGTTGGTTTTGGGCGGGAGCGCCGCAGCCAGACGGGGGTGTCGGCGCGCCGCGTATCGCAGTGCCGTGGCGCTGGTGTGGATGGCCTCTGCTGCTTCCGTCACTGATCCCCCTCCTTCCAACACGCTGGCCGCCTCATCCAAACGGGTTTCGGAGAGTTTGCGTACCGCGGCGGCCTTGGTCGCACGCAGCCACGCCATCACGGCTTCCTCGGCGGCGGCGAAGCCCGGCTCCTGCTGGCGGTAGTCAGCAAGGCGGTTGGAAGTGAGTCCGGTGATGGTCAGGGCGAGTTGGGCGGATCCGCCCGTGCGCGTCAGGGCCGCGAGGTATTCGCCCATCCGTGCGGCCTTCTGCACCTCCGGGGGCATGCCGTCCAAGGCGGCACGCAACTCGCCGTCGAGAATTGATGCCGCTGCCAGCTTCTTCAGCGACACACCGGCGTGGGCGGCGGCGGCATCTGCGGTCCGTCCGGCGTTGAGTGCGGCCAGGAAGGTGGTGCGCTCGTCCTCCGTGAGCCCCCGGTATCGTCCGGCCTCGGCGTTGTGGGCTATGCGGCAGCGGACGCAACGTCCGCCGCGGCGCCAGCCGGTGGGGGTACCGCAGTAGGAGCCGCCCTCGGCGCACCCGCTGGGCGCGGAAGTCCTGGCAGTGGTTACCTTGCTCACCGCTGCGCGCCCTTGGGGAGGAGGCCGGCCTTGGCCAGGGCGGTGTCGAGGTCGTCGCCGGCGTGAGCGTCCCGGACGGCCAGGCACGCCTCCAGCACGGCGTACGCGCGCAGGCGGGGCCAGGAGCGGATGGTGGAGGCGAGGTTGCTGCGGTGCCAGTCGGGGCCGTCCTCGTCGTCGCCGTAGGCGTCCTCTACCTCGGCGGCGAGGAGTTCCGAGGCGTTCGTGATCCAGTGGGCGGTGGGCAGCAGCGACCACACGGCGTCCAGGATCATCACCACCTGGCTGCGGTGGAGCTCGGCGGCGGCCGCGGCGAGTTCGGTGTTCAGCAGGTCGTAGAAGACGGCCAGGTCCCGGGCGGCGACCGTGCCGATCTGGGGCAGCTCGCCGTCCTTCGGTACGGGGCCGCCGTAGACGGGTTCGTTGCGGACGTCCGGGTAGGCGCGGCGGGCCTCCAGGCGGTCGGCGAGGGGGCCGCGTGCGCGGAAGCGGGCGATGGGGGATTCGCCGGTGGTGGCGGGGCGTCCAGCGGGCATGGGAAGGGGCTCCTGTTCGGTAGGGTGACGGCCGTCGCGACCCCCGGCATTACCGGTGCTGGGGGCCGCGACGTGGACGTTATGCGGGGCGACGGGCCGGTGAGGTCAGTGGTCCTCGTCCGCGTCCTTCGCGTCCAGGGCGGTGCGCATGGCGACCGCCTCGGTGTCGGTCAGCTCGCCCTCCATGCAGTCGATCTCGCCGTCCATGTCCGTCGCGCCCTCCTGCGGGGCGACGACCAGGTACACGTCCGGGTCGTCCATGCTCAGGCCGTGGCCGGTCGCCCACTCCAGCACGGTCTCGGGGATGGCGATCCCGGCCGGCTCGGGCTGCACGGCGTACGCGTCCGGGGAGGGCCCGCGCATCACCGACCAGTACACCTCCTTGTCCTGCCGCAGCATCTCGTCGCGCAGGCCCCGCAGGTGGGCGTCCAGGCCCTCGCACACCACGGTGGAGCCCTCTCCGCACGAGGCGAGGTTGGACAGGATGTCGGCGGCGATCTCGTCCAGGCGCTCGTCGGTGGTCGCCGCGGTGATGCCGTACTCCTCGGCCTCGTCGCCGTTGACGGCGCCGTCGATGTCCCACACGGCGATGACGTCGTCGGTGTCGAAGTAGGCGTCGACCGGGCCCGGGTTGAAGACGTTGCCGAGCCTCTCGGCGATCTCGTTCTCGGCGGCCTGCGCGTCCGCCCCGAGGGTGGCGACGTTGTTGTTGCCGTCCCAGTCCACGGTGGAGTCAGCGAGGATCCGCTCCGCCAGCGGCCGCAACTCCTCCATCACCCGGTTCGCGGCCTGCGCTGTCAGCAGCGGGATGCCGTAGCGGCGCTCGATGCCGTGGAACACGTCGAACGGGACGGCGTTGCCGATCTCCGCGTTGTACGTGGCCCACATCCGGGCGTCCTCCAGGTCCAGGGCGATGTACGCCGGCTGGGGCTCGGACTGGCCGTCGTAGTGCCGGTACAGCTCGATGGGGTCGGTGCACTCGCGGATGGTGACGGCGGTGGTGGTGGCCATGGCGTGGTGTCCGTTTCCGGTTGAGGGTGACATCGGGGCGGTGCGGGTGGTGCGGTGTCAGAGGGCGGCGACGGCCGCGCGGATGCCGGCGTTGACGGTGGCGAAGACCTCGCTGCGGGTGGCGACGCGGGACTCGCTGGAGCCGAGACGGGCGTGGAGCTTGCCGTCAGCGGTGTCGAACCAGACCTTGTCGAGGGAGCCGAGGAGCAGGAGCGCCTGCCGGTTGGCGATCTCCTCGCCGTTCCAGGCGGCCCAGGAGATGTTGCCGGTCTTGTACTGCTCGATCTCCAGCGGCAGGTAGCGGGTCCAGTCGTTGATGTAGACGCGGCGCATCCCGTTCTTCTCCCACAGCCGGCCGCCGATCGCGGTCAGGTTCTCCACGGTCAGGGCGATCGCCTTCGGCGTGCGGCGGGCGGCCTTGAGGGCGGCGATGGCGAGGCGGTGGGCGAGGGAGCCGGCGTCGATGACCCAGCGGCCGGCCTGCTTGGTGGCGGTGATGACGCCGTTGCGGGCCCAGGAGCGGATGGTGGCGATGGTGACCTTGGCTTCGGTGGCGGCGGTCTTGGTGTCCATCGTGGTCCCCTTCCGGGCTGGTTCCTGCTGACATGAATTAGTGTGCCACATTAATTCGGCAGGGGTCAAGCCCACACGAAAAACGACCCCTGTAAGCCTTCCGCCCCGCAAGACACACCCTCCCGGCCCCACGATCGTTGTCCCCCGCGATGAACCCGCAAGACCAACCCGTGACTGACTCCGCCTGTCGCGGCGCGACCAAATGCGGCAAGCCCACCGCCTGGCGCGCCGGCTGTCGCGGGCCGGCCTGCCGACGCGCGCACAACGAGGAGACCAACCGCTACCGCGGACTGCGCGGAGAGCAACTCGCCACCGTCAAACGAGCTCTCCAAGCCGGACAGACCCCGGAAGAAGCGGCATCGGTCGCAGGCGTACGCATGGGCCAGATCACCCAGCGCGCTCAACGCGACCCCGAACTCGCCCAACTCCTCGCCCTGCGCGGCCGCTACACGCTGCCCCTGCGGGCCCGCGCCCAGCAGGCCAGTTACCTGGCCGCCCTGCTGATCGAAGGTGGAAACCCGGACGCCGCCGCCATCGCCGCAGCCGTCCCCGCTCAGCGACTGGCTACCTGGCGGCAAGACCCGCTATTCGCCTCCGCTGCTGCCGCCGTCGCCGCGTTGGCCACCGGCGCCGGCCCTGCCCAGCCGGCCCTGGCCACCGAGGAGAAGGAAAGCTTCCTGCGCGCCCTGCGCTCCACAGGAGACCCGGCCAAAGCCGCCGCCTCACTCGGCGTCCCACTGGAGGTGTACGAAGCCGTCCGCCGCAGCGATCCGGCATGGGCAGCCCGCTGGTACGCCACCCTCTACCCCAGGGGGAAAGCACCCCGCTGGCGCGGGGGCTACCAAAGCCGCACGCGCGACGACCTTCCCGAGATCGACACTGGCCTCCTGACACAGCTCTGGGCAGACCCGGACCTGACGGTCCGCGACATCGCCGCATGCCTCGATACCGACACCGTCCAGGTATGGCGGGCTGCCGAGTCCATACTGCTGCCGCGCAAGAACGGCTCCGCCAGCGAAGACGACAAGGACGACGAGGACGACGAAGCCTTACTCCCCTGACTGAGTGTGGTCGGAGGCGTCGCCGACGGCGGGTGCTATCGGACGGCCCGTACCGTGGCAGGCACACCGGCAGGGCGCCATGTCCTGCTTGCGGGTGAGCCGACACGTGGTGTGCATTGCCCACGTCCAGTCGCTCAGGTCACGCCCTGGCGGGGGCGTGACGGCTTCCAGGGCTTGGGCGGTCTGGCAGGCGGTCGACAGGTACGGCGGCAGGGTGATGAGCGCGAGGACTTGGTCGGGGAGCTTGTCGCGGTCACTGCCGGGCGGCGGGGGCACGTACAGGCACTGGATGGCGGCGAGGACGTGCTCGGCCTGGACGGCGGGGATGAGGGTCCGGCAGTCCTCCAGGACGCGGGTGATGACGGTGAGCGGGTTGGGTGCGGCGGGCATCGTCATGCCTCCTTGGTGGCGGGCGGGTTCTTGCGGGGGCGGCGCTGGCCCGGTTCGGTGGCGGGGAGGGCTTCCCGGGCCTGCCGCTCGATGACGGCGCGCTGCGCCTCGACGAGTTCGGCTAGACGCTGTACCTCGGCTTCGAGTGCGGCCACCTTGGCCTGGTGGCGTTCGTCGGAGCAGATGAGGGGGATCCCGGCGGGCGCAGTCTCGGCTTGCTCGGCGCGTTGGATGCCCGCGCCTGCCGCTTCGGGGTTGGCTTGCCGCATGGCGTCGATCAGGCTGAGTTGCGCTTCGGCTTCCTCGGCGCGCTGTACGGCTGCTGCACGGGCGGCTTCGGACGCGTTGGACGTCTCGTGCGCGATGCGCAGCAGATCCTCGGCCTGCTCGGCGCGCTGTCCGTTGGCGATGGCCCGGTCGGCGTACTGGCCGAGCAGCCCGGTGAGGCGGTCGATCTCCAGCCGGTAGCGGGCGTTGGCGGCGGACAGCGCGCTGTACATCCGGACGGACGCGAGTTCGGATGCGAGCTCGGCCAGCACGGCGGCGGCAGCGGTGTCTGCCTCGCCGAGGGACAGCCGGATCGGCTCCCCGCGCTGCGCCATGGTCAGGGCATTGGGGCCTAGGCGGAGTTGGACGGTCAGCAGGGCCTCGGCGACGCGCTGCGTGAGCGCCTCGTCCACCGGGGCCGGGGCGGGCGTGGGCTCGGTCACGATGTGGTCCTCCTGCGTCGGCGGGGCTGCGGGAATTTGCGGGTGGCCTTGCATGGCGTGTCCGGCGGGTAGCGGAACAGGGTGATGGCGCCGGGCCGGGCGAGCGCGTCTCTGATCTCGATCAGGCGTTCGCCGCCGATCTCCTTTTCAGCGATGCCGAGCACCCAGACGGCGCGCACGGCGTTGGTCATGGTCAGGTCGGTGATGTGGATTTCCCAGCCGAGGTGCTGGCCCGTGAGGTCGCCGAGGCAAGCGTTCCCGGTGTCCGGGTGTGCCGGGTTGCCCGAGGTGGTGGGGTCGGTCATCGCGGGGGCTCCTCCTCGCTGGCGCAGTACGGGCACAGGTCGCGGCCCTTGCGGCGCGTCCATCCGGCGCGGCGGGCCTCCTCGCGGGCTTCGGTGATGGTCCGGGCGGACGGGACGGTGGCGGTGTCCCAGTGCTCGTGGCAGGAGTCGCATTGCAGGAAGGCGCGGACGAAGGCGGTCATCGCGGGTCGCCCCCGCCGGCCGGGGCGGTGGCGGCGGGCCACGCCTGGCGGCAGCCGTTCGAGCGGCAGCGTGCGTGTTCGGGGGCGTCTTCCAGCGTCCAGGTGAGGTCGCGGTTGAGAACGGATCGGCCGCAGCGGGACAGGATGCCTTCACGGGCGGGGCGACCGGAGACGTGGATCACCTTGGCGGTGTGGACGTTCGGGCGCGCGTACCAGGAGGCGTCGCGCATCGCGGCCCACGGCTCCTCGTCGGCGGTGGTGTCGGGTGTGGTGGTCATTGGGTGCCTTCCTGGGTGCAGTGGGTGTCGTGCCAGGTGGGTTTGGCGCTGGTGCAGGCTGCGGTGGCGGGGTGGTGTGCCCAGTAGGCGAGGCGGGCGAGGGCTTGTTCGGCGTGGGCGGGGCAGGCGAGGGTGGCTTTGGGGTGCTGAACGTCGCCCTGCCAGCGGATGTGGACGATGGCCGGCTCACCGCACGGCGGGCCGCCGGGCAAGGTGAGGTCGCGGGTACCGCAGACCGGTACGGAGGCGGCGGGTTGGTGGCCGACGTAGGAGGGGTGGATCTGGATCACGTTGCTGGGGTCGACGGGGTGGGGTGGCGGGGTGGTCACGAGTTTTCCTCTCGGGCCGAGCCCTGTTGTTACTGATTGGTATGGGTGCGACCTGCGGTTTCCCGAGCCCCTGGGGCGGTCTGGGCGGTCATGCGCCCCGTAGCGGCCCGCAGGCCGCCGATGGCGCGGAGCTGTTCACGGAGGCGCTTACGGCCTGCAGCGTCCTCGACATGGCCTGGGTGGACGCATCCGGGGTGCCCGCAGTCGGCCGTGACGTGGCCGACGGGGTCGCGTCCGGTGCGGATCCGGAACGCGACCCGGCCGGGCTTGTGCCGCTGGCCTTCCCAGTACAGGTCGGGGAGCCCGTTCCACAGCAGGTGCCCATCGGCGGTGGGGGTGGTGCGGGCCAGGAAGCGGTCCTCGATACGGGCGGGCGGTGGCGTGCTGGTGGTGGGGGTGATGGTGGTCCAGTGTTCGCGGCCGGCGATGGTGCGGGTGATGGACGAGTCGTGGTCGGGGACGCTGTGGTCGGTGGCGGGGGTGCCGGCGTACTGGTGGTGGAGGTCGTGGATGCGGGCGGCGATGCTGCGGTGGGTGTGGGCGCGTTGGCCGGAGCGGATCTGGCCGAGGCCGGATGCGGCGCATCCGATGCGGGCGGCGAGCCAGGTGACGGGGTATCCGTCGACGGCGAGGGCCTGGAGTTGGGCGCGGGCCTGCGTGGCGTCGATGAGGACGCGGTCGGGCCCGGCACCGGTGGTGGGTGCCGGGCCCTCGAGGCCGTTGGGGCTGGTCATGCCGGTTGCTCGGTGCCGTCCAGGAGGCGGCCGACGGTGTACTGCTCGGCGCCGGTGGGGACGTGGCCGGTGCCGCCACAGTGGTTGCAGGCGGCGACGTTCGCCTCGGTGACCAGGCCGGTCCAGAAGGCGACCTGCCGGTCCCACTCGGCGATGGCCTCGGCGTAGTTGCTGCCGGTGACCCTGCGCGGGACAGGGAGGACGAGTTCGCGGCGCGCGGTGACCGGGACGGTACGGCCGCTCTTGAGCTTCTTCCCGGTGCTCGCGCTGATGTTGGCCTGCCACTTCGTGACGGGCTGCTCGAACGGCACGTCGAGGGTGACGTGAAGGCCGGAGCGCCCCTGGTAGCCGTTGAAGTTGAAGCGGACCCGCGGCATCTTGTCGATGAGCTTGTGGATGTACTCGTCGAGTCCGTCGAGGTACCCGGGGAACAGGTGGGCGTACTCGGGGCGCTGAGTGATCGAGTCGATCAGGTTGACGTGCCAGGTGCGGGCGCCGGTGGCCGGGGGCTCACTGCCGTCGAGGACGGTGAAGGGCCCGTCGATGTGGGTCTCGGTGGGGGGCTGCTCGGCGGTGACGGACTTGTACATGTCCCACAGGCTGTCGGGGACGATGCCGTTGTTGGCCTCGCGGCGCTGCTCCCACTCCGCCACGGTGAGCTCGGACGGGTACTTCACGGACGCGGTGTCCGGGTCGTGAAGGACGTACCGGACGGGCTTCGGGTAGGTCCGGGTGGAGACGGTGATCCGGGTGACCTCATGGTCGGTGGCCCACCAGGTGGTGTCGCCGACCTGGGTCATGGCCAGGCCGTCGGCGAGGACGGCGAGCGTGGTGTTCGGGTCGGTCTTGGGCAGGTGGTAGAGCCAGCGGCCGTCGCCGTGGCGTACGGCGTAGCGGGCGAAGTCGGGGCGGGGCGTGGTGGACATGGGTGGGCGGGTGCCTTTCAGAAGAGGAACGGTTCGCGCCAGGATTGGGGCCAGCGGATGCGGTCGAGGTGGCGCTGAACGCGGGCAAGACGCGCACAAGCGGGGCTGCCGCAGTCCCGGCAAATGAACTCGCCCTCGTCTTCCGGGCTGAGGGAGCTGCCAGTCCAGAAGCCGGTGGCGTGGAAGAGGGCCTGCCTGCGCGCGGCCCGCTCGGCGAGGCGGGCGGCACGGCGCAGGAGCATGCGGGTCTTGATCTGCTCCTGGGTGGGCGCCTGCCAGGGGTGCCATCCCACGGGTGGCTTCGAGCGCTGCATGTGTTCGCGCTCCCCGATCCCGCACCAGCGGCAGGCGTACGGTGCGGCCGTGGTGGTAGTCACCGGCCACCGTCCTCGGTGACCTCGGTCCAGTCGCCGCGCCAGTTGGCGCTGGTCAGGTCGGTGACCCGCCATCGGCTGGTCTGTGTGTCGTAGGCCCAGCCGATCGCATGCCGCTCACCAGTGCCCGGGTTCAGGTCGGAGCTGGTGCAGCGGAACGTGTGCCGGTGGCCGAGGCGGTAGGTGTGGCCGGGCTGGAAGAAGTCCGGCGCGGCCTGCACCTGCCCGGCGGCCATGCGGCGCAGTTTCAGGACCGACCGCAACTGCTGGAGCTTTGCTCCCTCTCCGGGCGCGTACAGCTCGTTCACCGCGTCGGCGGACTCGGTCAGCACCTCGGCGCGGGTGACCGTCGGGTGCCAGTGGGAGGTGTCCCCGTCTCCGGGAACGCGCGGCGCGGTGCCGCACTCGCCGGGGTGGGCGGCGAGCCACTGGGGGGAGCATAGCTCCCACCCGGCCTCGCACAGGGCGGCGGCGCGGGCCTCGGCGCAGGTGGTATCGGGCATGGGCGGCTGGCCTTTCAGGCGGTCTCGGCAGTCGGGGTGGGCATGTCGGTCTCGGTGCCGTCGAGGGGGATGGGGACCCACAGGACGGTGCGGCCGGTCAGGGTGCGGTACTGGAAGGGCCGGCCTCGCTGGGCGCCGTCCTCGACGGCCTCGGCGATCTGCTGGTCGGTGGCGTCGGCGGCGTACGGCGGGAGGAGTGCGGCGCGGACGGCTTCGCGGGTGTCGGTGCCGCCGGGGCGGCGGACGTTCTGCGTGTCGGCGATGGCGTCCATCTCGTCGTCGGTGATGGCGTCCGTCAGGCCCTCGGCGCGGGCCGGGACGACGATCCGCACGACCTTGCAGGCGCGGTTGTAGCCGATGCACACGTGCGCGGGGCTGCCTACGGGGAGGAAGCCCTTGGCGGTGGGGAGCCCGGAGGTGGTGCCGGGCTGGGCCGTTGTGGTGGTCACGGAGTCCTCCGGGATCGGATCTGCTGTACGGGGAGGTCCGCCGCCGGGCTGCGACCCGGCGGCCGGCGGCGGCCCCGTCCTGGGGGTTTCGGCGGTCAGGCGGGCGGCGCGAACAGGGTGGTCGGCGACGGGCAGTTCGGCTCCGGGTTGATGCGGTCGAAGAAGTCGTCCCAGCCCTCGCGCCAGTCGCCGTTGTAGAGGCCCTCGTTGTCGGCCTGCGCGCGGACGGTCTGTACGTCGTCCACGGCCTCGGTGATGGCTACGGCGCCGATCTCCTGCTGGTAGGCAAGTACAGCGCCCTCGGTGAAGTGCTCCAAGAGGAAGGCGTGGACCTGGGCGGGGGTGCCGGTGAACCGCTGTTCGGTCATGGTGGGTGGTCCTTCCCCGGTCAGGAGGCGCCGAGGCAGTGGAGGAGGGCGACCGCGCCGGGGGCGCCGGTGGCCAGCGCCGCGTGCACGAGGCGGTCGACGGGGGCGTTGACGTCGGCGAGAACGGCGCGCGCGGTGTCGGGCAGGTTCGGGTCGGCCGGGTGGCAAGCGATGCCGAGCATCCGGGCGAACTGATCGCCGCCGCGCATGCGGTAGGCGTCGGCGCGGTTGGTGCGGTCGTCCGCGATGGGCAGGCTGTAGGCGACCGGGAGGACGCGGCGGTCGACCTGGGAGAGGTAGGTCTCGGCGTACTCGGCGATGCGGCGCCTGCGGTCGGTGCTGGCGGTGGCCAGGGCGGTGAGGGCGTGGCGGGTCTGGCGGGCCGCGGGCGTCTCCGCCGGGGTGATGGTCGGCATGCTGGGCTCCTGGCGGGTCAGGCGGCGGGCGCGAAGTGGGCGGCGGTGGTCGCGGGGCGCTCGTCGCGGGCGATCTCGAACGCAACGAGGGCGGCGACGGTGCGCGGCGCGGGCCGGGCGGGGGTCTCGGTGTCGGGGAGTTCCACCTGGTAGGTGCCGCTGTGGACCGTGTAGGCGCGGATCGAGGAGACCGTGAAGGTGCGGGCCTCGCCGCTCTGGCGGTCCATGGCGCGCAGGATGACGGCGCCCTGCTTGGTGGTCCTGATCTCGAACGTCTCAACGGTCCGAACGGTCTCGGTGCCGTCCTGCTTGGTGTAGGTGATGGTGACGGGGCGCCGGTTGTCCATCGCGCGGACCAGGTCGGTGGTGGTCTTGAGGCTGGTCTGGCGCGCGGTGGCCTTCATCGGTTCCCCCGGGGGTGGTTCGTGTGGTGTGGGGCCCACACTACCCGATAAATGAATACACGCGCAATCGTTTAGCGGGTTCTGGTCGGTCAACTCGCCTCGGCCAGCGCCTCCCCCACGAGCCGGCTGTTCACGAACTCCCGGGAGCCGGGCCGCTGGCCGCCCTTCTGCCTGGACCGGATCGGGCCGCCGACCTCGGCATGCGAACCACCGGAGACGATCCGCTGCACCACCTGCCGTCGCACCCCGTACACGACGGCGACGTCCAGGTCGGTCGCACCGGCCGCCACCCGCTGCCGCATGTCCAGCACTTCCTCCGCCGTGAACGACCGGGGCGCGCTGGCACTCTTCAACTCCGGGAACTGCTCGCCCCGCTTGGCGGCACGCTTGCGCTCCCGGTCCACGAAGTGCTGGGTGGTCGACTTGCCGAGACCGTGCAGTGCGTCGAAGTCGGTCAGGGTCATCCCGGCGCCCAGGCCGCGGGTGATGGCCTCCAGGCGCTCCGCGCGGGTGACGGCCACGCGACGGCCGGCCAGGTACGCCTTCACGGCGACCTCGTCCACCAGGCTGGCATCGCCCTCTTCGGTGTCGCCGGCGTGCTGGTCGGCGAACTGCCGCAGCGTGGTGCGGTCGTCCGGCACCGGGGTGGCTGGCCAGCCGTGCTCCTCGAAGTCCAACCACCCCAAGGTGGCGGCAATCGACTGGTCCGGGTCCGTCAGGCCGGCCAGGACCACGATCAGCGCGTCCTTCTGCGCAGCATCAAGGGCGGCGAGCTGTTCCCGGATGTCCTGGGGGCCGCCGTCGCCGTGGACGATGCACGCGAGGTGGGCGGCGACGGGCAGCATGGCCTCGGCCAGGTCACCGCGGTCCCGCGCGGTGGTCAGGGTGCTCACGACGTGGTCTCCGATCCGGTGGTGGCCGCGGCGTACACGGCGGGGGCCTGGCGCTTCACGATGGCCGTGGCCTCGTTGATCGAGCCGGCATTGGTGTTGTACTCGCGGGCGATCTGGGCCGGCGTCAGGCCCTGGGCGAGGAAAGCGAGGAGCCGGTCGGGGTCGGCTGCGATCTGCTGCGCACGGGTGGTGTGCTTGGCGCCCTCGGGCGGCCGCTTCCACCGGCCGTGCCGCGCTCGCCGCTCGCTCTCGTCCAGGCCGCCGAGGATCCCGTGGTCCTGGCCGGTCTCCAGCGCCCACTCCAGGCAGTCCGGCTGTACCGGGCAGCCCCGGCAGACCATCTTCGCCAGTTCCTGATCGGCCAACTTGGTCGAGAAGAACAGCTCCGGATCAACGCGGCGGCACGATGCGTGCTTCTCCCAGCCCTGCACGGGCAACAGCTCGATGAGGGTCACGCCGCCTCTCCCTCCTCGGCGTCCAGGAACTCGGGCCAGATCGTCTTCTCCAGCGCCTTGCGGTGGGTCTGCGGGACGGAGCCGACGGACTGCTTCAGCCAGTCCTTCCCGGCGGCCATCAACACGACGGCGTCGGCGGCGTTGTCGTTGCCCTCGGTCGTCCACTGCGGCCACCGGCGGGCGACGGCGTCCACGACGGCGGTCTTCGACGCGTTGCCCTTGCCGGTGGCGTACAGGGCGCGCCCGTTGTTGGGCATCAGCGCGACCGGGACGTACCCGCCGGTGAGGGTGTAGTACAGCTCCCACCACAGCCACGCCCGCTCGTGGGCGCCGCCGCCGGAGCGGGACGGGGCGGGGAGTTCCATCACCACCAGGTCCGGGCAGCCGATCGTCGTCACGACCCGGTTGCGGACGTCCCGCATCGCGGCCATGCGCTCTCGGTGCGGCAGCTTGGTGATGTGGTCCTCCCGCTTCCCGGTCAGCGGGTTGGGGCGCGGCGTGTACCCGATCACCTCGCACCAGCCCAGCGACGACGCGATACCCGTACCGGTCAGCGACGGGTCGAGCCCGACCACCGTCTTGAGCTTCAGCGTCATGCCTTCGCCCTCCCGCGCTGCGGCTCGTACCGCTTGGTCGTGGTGAACACGCCGAAGCCGGCGTGCTCCTGCATCTCGATGCGGGCGCCCTGGTCGAGGTTCTGGGTCAGCACCGAGCGGAGCCTCTTGCGGTCCCGGGTGGTGAAGACCTGCGGCTTCCGTCCGGGCCAGGTGATGACCAGGCGGAACTCCTTGATGTTCTTCGTCTTGTCGCTGTGGCCGCGGCGCCCGCTCATCGGGTCACCGCCGGGAAGGCGCTGTGCTCGGTGCCGTCCAGGAGGCGACCGGCGCGGCCCTTGCCGACGCGGGCCATCAACCAGGTCCGCGGGTCGGCGGGCTGGTGTCCCTCGGCGATGTAGCCATCCGATTCGAGCTGGATCACCCGCTTGCCTTCGACCACCTCCAGCCCGATGGCTTCCAGATGGCCGTCGTCGGTCTCCTCCAGCTCGCCGTACAGCGGGCCGAGGGGCTCCCACTCCCCATGCTGTTTGAAAAAGTAGGGGACGCGGGCCTTCGCGCACTGGTCGCGCAGCGAGCGGGCCCAGTCGGGGTGCATGGGGCGGGCCTTGCGGCCGGACTCGCCGCCGCAAATCACCCAAGAGATCGGGGTGAGGCTAGCCATGCCGAAGCAGAACAGCTCCTTCGGCTCCCGCAGCCCGTACCGGCCGCGGAGCGCGTCCACGACGTACTGGACGTCCCCACGGAACGGAATGCGGGTCAGGTCGACCGGGCCGAGCAGCGGCTCGCACGACAGGAACTTCACCGCGGCCGGAGTGCGAAGCAATTCGGGGATGCGGATGTCGGCCCACTGCTGGTTCTCCACGCTGACGCCCAGCCACAAGTTCGGCAGCGGCCACGCCCAGTCGCCCTCGGGGAGTCCCTTGCCGAGGGCGCGGGAGCGGACCTGCGCGATGAACTCCTTGTCGGTGAGCAGGATGCGCATGCGGGCGTGCCGCTTGGTCAGGAGCTGGAAAGTGTGGCGGCGGGCGGCGGCCATCACACCGAAGATCTCGGCGATCCACGCCTGGTCGACCTCGGAGTGGAACAGGTCGGACATGGAGTTGACGAAGACGCGGGTGGCCTTGCGCCACTTCAGCGGGTCGTTCATCCGGTCTGGCATGACGCGGATGTCGAAGCCGTGGGGGAAGGCGGCGCTGCCGCGGAATCGTTCGGCGATCGTCTCGGCGTAGCAGTTTGTGCACCCGTCGGAGATCTTCGTGCAGCCGGAGACAGGATTCCAGGTGCGGCCGGGGGTGCCGTCGTCGTTGCGGGTCCACTCGATGGTGGTGGACGTGGTGGTCATGCCGGTCAGGCTCCCTTCGCCTGCTGCAGGGTGTGGACGCGGATCCAGCGGCCGTAGAACGCCATCGCGGTTGACGGGATGGGCTGGTCGAGTCCGTGGAGGTCGGCGTGCGCTGTGGTGCAGGTGGCGGTGGAGCGGCGGGCGCCGTCCAGGTCGCTGGCGCCGCGGATGAGGAAGGCGTGCTCGGCGCCCTGGGCGCAGAGGATCAGCGCGGTGAACGGGTCACCGACGGTGCCGCTGTGGCGCAGGACGGTGGCGTAGTCGGTGCGCTGGACGACCTCGCCGGCACCCTCGGTGTGCCAGCCGGCGACCGACGCGGGGATGCCGCGTTCGGTGGCCGCGATGGCGGCGTGGGCGATGCGCCGGTCGGCGTCCTCGCACACGGTCCGGGTGCGCACGGGCAGGGGCTTGGTCAGCTTGACGAGACCGAGGCGGGGCCGGGCGGTCTTCTGCGTGCGGCCTCCTGCGGCGCGGGCGGCAGCGTTCCGGCGTCTGCGTGCGGACTTGGTGCTCATGCGGCCTGTCCCTTCGGGTGGTCGTGGGTGTGGGCGGCGCGGAGGATGCGGCCGATGACCTCGCTGGTGGTGGGCGGGGCGTCGGCGCCGAGGGCAGGTTCGGCGGCGTACCGCTCGATGTGCTCGATGTGGTCGGGCCGGCCGGTGTCGCCGTCGGTGGGCGGCTCGGTGTCGAGGCAGTCGGACAGGGCCTGAATGGCGTACATGGTCTGGGGGTTGGCGGTGATGAGGGCGAGGGCGGCGTCGTCGTCGGCGTGCAGCGCGTCGGGGACGTGGCCGGTGGCGGCGTGGTAGATGGCGGCGGTGACGGTGAGGGCGGTGCCGTGGGCGAAGTGGTCGCCGGTCCACAGGCCGGTGTAGGCGAGGGTGTCGGCGGTGGTGGTGAGGATGTCTTCGGTGGTGCGCATCGGGCGGCCCCTGCGGGTGGTGGCGCGTGGTCGGGTGGGGTGCCCGCCCGGCCCCGGGACCTCGGGGGTCGACCGGTGGCCGGGCGGCGCTGGCGGGGTGGGTCAGAGACTGTCGAGCCACTTGTCGTGGCAGGTGGCGCCGTCCGGGTCGGGGAGGGTGCAGCGCAGGACGCCGTCGTCGGCCTCGTGGACGTTGCGGTCGGCGGTGATGCGGCGGCAGGGGCCGCACTGGGCGAGTTCGTCTGCCGGGCCGAGGTGGAGGCCGATCACGGCGGCCGCGGCGGCGGAGCGGGCGCGGCGCAGGTCGACGTACGGGTTGCCGCCACCGTTGACGACCAGGCCGTCCTCGATTCCGAGCTCCCACAGCGCGTCGCTGGCCAGGGCGGCCTGTTCCGGGCCCAGGTCGGCGGGGTCGATGGCGTCGGCCCGTACGGTCCGCGCGGTGGGGGCCGCCGTGGTGGCCAGGGCGGTCGGGACGGTGTCGGTGGTGGGCGCGTAGGCGTGCGTGAGTACGGCCATGGGTGCCTCCGGGGATGCTCAACCGCCGCGGATGTGGGTGCGGTCGGGGTGTGCTCTACGAGACTACCCCGTAAATGAATACACGCACAAGCATTTAGTTCGGCTGTCTTGGACAGCAGAAAGCCCCGCCCGGGTGGGGGGAACCGGGTCGGGGCTGGGCGGCCGGGCGGCCGGCTAGTTGAGCGTCCGATCGACGAGGTCGCGGTGGGCGACGAAGACGTCGGAGGCGCGGTAGTAGTCGGTCAGACCGCGCCGTTCACGCTGCACACCCCTGAGCTGGTGCGCGAGCTGCTTGTACGTCACCGGGTGTCCGGTGTCCGCCAGGAGGGCGACACCCTCCTTGAGGGAGATCAAATCGCTGACCGGAGGATTGAAGTGAAGAGCGGCCACTGAGGGTCTCCCATCGGCTGGCCTAGGCGTCGCAGCTTCACCAGGCCGTGGAAGTAAGGCTGTTCAGTTGTGATCGTTTCGTGAACGAGACGTGAAGCTATTGCGTCTCGAATCCTAGACTCACGGACAGGGCGTCAGGTTGCAGCCCGAACCGTACGATTCTGCACCGCGTTCTCGGCGATCTGCGCGAGGGTCCACCGGCGCGGCCGGCCGCGCTTGTCGCTGTCGTACACGGTGTTCCTGCACACCGCCGCATTCAGGTCGGGCACCCATTGCAGAGAGAAGCAGCGGCAGGAGGGGCAGCGCTCGGGGCTCAGCGCCCCGGCGTTGCGGGCGAGAACGGCGGCTTCCAGTGCTTGCCGGTAGACGATGGCCTCGCCCGCGCGGCGGGCCGCGTCATCGAGGTGCGGGGTGTGCTGCTCGTACCAGGCGTACACGGCGGCGTGCTCGCGCGGGACCGGTGCCGTCACGTCGGTGTGGGCCCGGGTGTGCTCGACGAGTTCGTCGCGGGCGGCAATCATGTGGTCGAGGATGCCGAGGTCGATCGGGGCGCCGGCCGTGGGACGGGTCCGGCCGGAGGGGTCCGTCGGGCGCCCCCGCAGCGCCCCTTGGGCTGCTGCCAGGTCGGCGACGTTCCGCGCGGCGTACGCAGCGGTGCTGCCGATGGTGTCCTCGCTGATCCCCATGATGGTCCCCCATCCCCATGCCCCAGCCGCGGGGGCGCAGGGTCCAACTCAGGGGCACGCGGGCGCACTCGGGCCGGAGACGGTCACTCCGGGTCTCCTCCGGACGCCCCATGATGGCATGCGTTGACCGGATCAGACACGTCCTGGCGTGTTCCGGTACGGGAATTTCGTACGGTCACCAGACGAGGGGGAAGCGGTGACCTGTGCGTGGTCGTGGGGCGCGCGGTGCGCGGCCGGTGGGGTGGTGTCGCCTGGGCTGGGTCCCGGGCGAGCACCACGGGTGACGGTGCGTCACAGAACGCCGGGGACGGTCCCGGCCGCGTCGAACATGCCAGTGAGCGTTGCGTGCTGCTCGTCGCCGAGTAGGCCGGTGGCGCGGGCCCCGTCGAGGATGAGGCGAAGCGCGTCCACGGAGGTGACGTATGCCTCTGCGGTCTCGGGGTCGGCGAGAGACAGGCCGCGGTTGATGAACATGCCCTGGATCCGCAGGGCGAGGGTGACCAGGGCCGGGTCGGGGAGGGCGGCGCCGGGCTGGGCCATGGGCACGCGCTCCTCGTCGTCGGGTTGGTGGTCGCCGGCCGGGACGGACCGGAGATGGGGGCGCCCCGGGGGCGCGAGAGGTGATCCTGCCGCAGCGGACATGGCGTCTCCACCCGGCTCGGAAGGGGAGGGCCTTCACGGGGCGCGGGTGCCGGGCGGCCCGTACCCCTGTGCAGGCCACTGTGACACCTTCCCGCGGGTGGTGGCATGTGCGTACATGAGAATTGGCGTCAACGTGACGATGCCTGGCGGGGTGTTTGGGCCATCTGCGGCGGGTGGGGCGGGGTATCATCCGCCGCCTCGCACAAGCGTGCGGGTGATCCTCCGGCCGGGACTCGGGGGCGCCGAGCGGCGGCCGTGCTCCACGGTGGCGCGAGCCTTCGGGTGGGCGCGCGGCCCGCACGACGCGGTCAGCGTACCGCGCAACCTCCCGGGCCAGGTAGAGAACGGACAGACAGGGCGGTGGCGAGTCCTCGATGCGCGCAGGGCGGCGGTGCCCGGTAGAGGCGGGGCTGCGACCCGCATGCCAGGCCCCGCGCCCCGGCGGTCCCGGAGGGTTCCCGAAGGGACCCGATCCCGGAACAGGGGCCACGGTGCCCCGCGTTGACGCCAAGACGGAAGACTGATTCCGCATCATCACCCGATCGGGCGACCTTGTTTTACATCATGTAGTAACTCTGTGATCTGGCGTATCCACCAGTAACAGCAGTGCCCGCCCCCGAGGGCCGAAGGGGCGGGCACCGGGCAACCGGGCGTATCAGCGGCGCCGCTTGGCCTCGGCCTGCGGCAGGTAGAACTCCAGGGCGACATCCAGGAACTCGCTGCGGTTGTCGAAGCCGTACTCGGCCGCGAGCTGGTCGTAGCGCGCGAGTTCGGCCAGGGACGGCCGGAACGACTGCTGCACCGTGTCCCGGGCCCGGCCCCGGACGGCCTGCCCGGCCGTCGGCACGTCCCCGAACAGGCCGTCGGGGTCGTCGTCCTCCTCGAACGCCGGGGCCTGCCGGTGCCGGACGTGCTCCCTCATCTGCCCCCACAGGTCGTTGCGGTGGGCGTGGAGGACGGCGCGTTTGACGACGACGGCGTTGGTGGGCTCGACGCCGCGTTCGATCTTCTGCGCGAGCTGGTAGGCGGCGAACCGGTCGCGTACGGACGAGGACACGTTGATGGTGACCTGGGTGGTCCGGCCTTCCCCCACCGCGGCGGCAGGGGGCGCGGGGAGCGGCCGGGCCACAGCGTGGACCAGTCCCGGGGCCGACGTGGGCTCCGGCTGTGGGGCGGCCGGTCGTACGGCCACCTCGGCCCGTACGGCCTTGGGTGCCTCGGGCGTGGTGGTCTCCTGCTCGCGCTGCTCAGGCACGGCGACCCCGGCCGCTTCGGCCTCCGGACCGGCCTGGTCGGGTTCTGCCGCCTGAACCAGGGGCTCAGCAGCGGTGCCCCGAACGTCCTCGGGTGCGGGCGTTTCACCGGCGTCCGGCTCGGGCGCGGCCGCGGGCGGCGGCTCCGGTGCCTGCTCCTGCTTCTCCTTCCGTCCTCTGCCGCGGCGCTGGGTGCGGGAGAAGGCGTTCGCCACCAGGGCGTCGTCGTCGGGCAAGCCGTCGGTGTACGTGGTCTCCGCGGTGTCGCTCACGCCTCTTCACCCTCCTCTTCTGCTTCGTCGTCCGCGGGCTCGTTGAGGGCGGTGAGGGCCTGCAGAAGCTCTATGGTCATGGACTGGTAGTCGCCGGCGAGCTTCTTCATCGATTCGCGCAGGCCCGGGTCCAGGCTGGTGTCGGAGCGGAGTTCCTGGGGGACCTTGCCGACCTTGCGCGCGTGGACGGCGGCGGCCTCGACGTGCCGGATGGTCTGCTCGAAGACGGGGGCGGCGCCCTTGAGGTCGGCCTCCAGGCTGTCCTTGATGTTGCGCTGGACCTTGGTGGCGCTGCTGTTGGTGGCGAAGAGGACCACGCCGAGGAGTTCCAGCAGTTCGTTGTGGTCGGACGCCGTGACGAAGCGGCGGGCGACGGTGCGCAGGCCCTTGCGGCTGGAGGGGTCGGACTTGCTCGGGATGAGCACGGTGTCGCCGGCCACGAGCGCCTGGAGTTGGAGGACTTCGGAGCCGGGGGCGACATCGAGGATGATCAGGTCGTAGTCGTCCCGGACGGTGTCGAGGGCGGCGGCGTACATGCTCATCCATGTGGTGTCGCCGGTTTCCTTGGCGTGGCGGCGCTGGACGTACAGCTCCTCCACCACGTCCTCCAGGTGGTCGCCGCCGGGGACGACGAACAAGTTGGGGCGGGCATGGCCGGTGGGCGCCAGGGGCTTGCCTTCGAGGACCGCGGCGGCCTGGGCCTGTCCCCCGTCGTCGAGCGGTTTCCCGGTGAAGCCCAGGTCTTCGCCGTTGTTGCCCTGCTCATCCATCTCCACCAGCAGCACCCGCTTGCCGATCTTGGCGATGGCGACGGCGATGGCTGCGGACAGACTGCTCTTGCCGACGCCGCCCTTGCCGTTGACGATCACGATGACCTTGCGGTCGAGGGCGTCGCCCTCGACCGCATCACGGCGGCGGGTGGCGGCGCGTCTCACCTCAGCCAGGTCCACGAGTTCGAGCGGGACGGTCTGTGTGGGCATCGGGGGGCCTCCCTGTGCGGGCTGGTGCTGGTGCTGGGCACCGAGGCTACACAGCGCCCGGCGCGGCGCGGCGGGGACCTGCCGGTGGCCGGTTGACGGGGTGTCGATTCACCCGCCCAGCGCGGTGCCGGGGCCGTCGTCGGTGGTGGTGGCGGCGTGCACGGCACCTAGCGTGCTATAGGTCACGGCCCCTAGTGGGGTGGCTAGTGGCTCGTATAGCACTGTGGCTAGCGTGGCGTATGGCACTGGCCCTGGCGTGGCGAATCGTCCGGCGCCCGAGCCGACCCCGCAACTGCATCAGGCCACGGGAGCACGAGACTGCTGATGCAGGTCCCACAGCCAACTGGTGAGTACCTGCCGGTGCAGGTCCCACAGCCAGCGTTGCTCCAAGCGTTCCTGCGCCTTGTGCCAGGCGGCCCGGTCCATGGGGATGTGCCCGTTGGGGTGTGGGCAGTACAGGGTGAAGCCTGGATGGCGGGGGCACTCGGTCTTCCCTGCGGTGGGGCAGTAGTAGGCGTCCGGGCAGCAGGCGGTGGGGTCGGGCTGGGGCATGTGCGGGTCCGTTCGTGTGGTGGTCGGTGGGTCGGCTGGCTGGGTGTTCGGGGCGCTGCCGTGCGCCCGGTTGTGCTGGGCGCCGGGTCAGGCGGTGCGGTCGAAGGCGCGCGGCACGGCGGGGGCGCGGCCGGCCTTCTCGGCCCGGGCGCGGGCGAGTGCCCGGGCGTGCGGGTCCTCGAGGCGGTCGGCCTGCTCGGCAAGTTCCTGGGTGAACGCCAGGGCCTCGGTGAAGGCGGATTCGGGCTCGCGTAGCACGGGCGGCGGCAGTTCGGGCCGCTTCCTTTCGGGGTGGGAGTTGGCCTCGCGGAGTTCCGCGAGCAAGTGCTGGGCGGCTTGTAGGCCGGGGGAGGCGTCATCGCGGGTGCGGATGGGCGGGCCGCCGGGCTGGCCCGGCGCCGCGGTGGGCCGCTCCGGGACCGGCTCGCCGCCGGGGTGGTCGGGTTCGGTGGTGCGTGGCCGGCCGGGCGGCAGGACCCGCACGGTGGCGACGGTGTCGGTGCCGGTGCGCTCGTTGAGCGTGGCAGCCAGCCGGGGGGCGGTGAGGCGGAGTTGGGTGGCGGCCGCGGGGGAGACGGGCCGCAAGAACAGGGTGCGGGTCTCGGCGTCGTACCGCTCCGGGGCGGCGAGGCCGGCTGCTTCGGGGGCGAGCTCGAACCAGCGGACGATGACGCGGGCGCCGTCGGAGGGCTTGTTCCAGCCGTAGGTTTCGGCGAGCCGGTCCAGGACGTTCCCGAGGGACTGCGGGTCGCGGGCGGTGTCGATCGCACGGGTGCGGGAGACGCGGCGCCGCGGCTTGTGTGCGGGGCCGGCGCCGGTCTGGCGGGCCCGGGCGCGGGCGGCGGCGAGCATCTGCCGGGCGAGGTCGACGCCCGTGGGTTCGGATTCGGTCGGGGGCATGCCGGGGGTGTTCCTTCCGGGAGACGACTGAGCAGTGGGTCGGGGCGGCGCCGCAGGCGCCGGGCGGCGGCTGGGCGTAGGTGGCGGGACGCGGGTCGGGCCGGGGGTTACCAGCGGGCGGTGAACCGGGCGCCGGAGGCATTCAGGCGGGTGGCCATGGACACCAGGCGGGGCCCGTACAGGTCCAGGGCGTCGTCCTCGCCGTAGTCCTCGATGTGGTCGACGACGATCTGCGGGTCGTGCCAGGCGTCCTGCCGTGCGGTACGGCGGGTGACGTCGGTGCGTACGTCGGCGCCCGTGAGTGCCGCAAGGGCCGCCTGCCGCTGGGTCCAGGCCCGCCACTCCGCGTTCGCGCTGGGCTCCACAGCGGCGGCCGTCTCCGCGTCCCTGGCGGCCTGCTCGGCGAGCCGGACCCGGATGTACGCGGCGGGCTGCTGTGGGCGCCAGGTCAGCCACCAGGCCCCGAGTTCGGCGGCGATGCCCTGGGCATCGAGGCCCTGGTCGATCAGCGGCCGCAGCGCATACGCCAGGCGCCGGATGCCCTCGGCCTGCGTCCAGTTCACCAGCGGCCGCACCTGCGCGGCGATTCGGCAGTCCCGCGCCACCTGCGCCGGGGAGCGGCGGGCACCCCCACCCCTCTCGCTGCGCTTTTCTCCCCGGCCACCGGCCGCACGCTTCGAGGTGGTGGGGGGAGTGGATTCGGTTGTGCGGCTCGCGCGCTCGCACGAGGTGTCTTTACAACCACCCACTACCTCAACCTTCTGCTCTCCTCCCTTAACCACGTTGAGGGAAGGGGGCGCACAGGGTGCGCCAGCAGGCCCTGCGCTGGAGTTATCCACAGGTCCGGGCTTCCGCAGGTCCACCACGATCCGCGCTCCGTACCCGGACCCGATGACCCGGTGACCCATCGCCCGGTCGTACACGGGCGGGATCACCGCGGCGTACACCGTCGCGGTGCCGGCGTACCCGGGAAGGCCCAGCACGCGGCGGATGTTCGTGCGGGTCCCGTGCTGCGCCCACGCCAGCGCCCCGAGTTCGCGCAGGATCTTCACGTGCCGCTTGACGGTGGCCCGATCCACCCCGAGCCGAGCGGCGGTCTCATCGAGGCAGTACCGCACCTGTCCGGAGTCGTAGTCCATGCGGCCGGCCAGGTCCTCGGCTACCCGCAGGGTGGTGGCCCCGGCACGGGGGTGCAGTCCCGCTGCGATGAGCCACACCACCGCGCGGAGCCACCGGCGCGGCCCGCTGCGCCGCGACGAGGTGTGCTCGACCTCCTGGGCCGCCCCCGTCACGAGCGGGACCGGCCCCCCACTGTACTCGCACGAGCGTTCGATACCAGGGGTGAAGGGGCCTCCCAACGAGGGGGAGAAAGGGGGCAAATCGTCCGACGCGAAAGCGTCGGGCTGACAAAAGAGGGTGCCGTACTGCACCATGTACCTCGTCTCGTTCGACTTGCTGGAGACACAAAGAGCCCCCGTGCTGGGTGCTCGTGGTTCGGGGAGAACCGAAGTCGCGCTCCTCGCGGGGCCGGTCGCCAAACCGGATCCGTACGGAGCGCCTTAGCCCAGAGATGCGATCTGGGCAGTGGCATGAAGGCCGCGCACGGTGCGCCAACACCAGCGGCCAGGCGGTAGAGGAAGCCCCCCGCCAAGGGGGCTACGGACCTCCCGCCCTACGGGCCCTACGTCAAACGGTCTCCTTCACGTGGTGGAGCCTTGTCCTGGCCGGCTTCTCCGGCGAGGAAGTCGTTGCGGAAGCCGCCCCGTTCGGCGACCCGCAGCATGCCCCTGCTGCCACCAACTCGGTCCGGTGGCCTGGTCGAGCTCCTCGTTCCAGGCCGCCTCGTAGTCAGGGTGGCTGCGCCACATGCGGGTGAAGTACCGCTGGTGGTGCAGGGGAAGCCGTGCTCCGGGTGGCAGGTGTAGCAACGCGCCCAGGAACGACCTTGGTGGTCGACGTAGCAGGCGTGCAGCGTGACGGCCAGGCGCAGGGACTCCACGCTGATCACGGCGGCCTCGCGGGCCGAACCAGCGGGCATCGCCTTGGCGGCGGCGAGTTCTTCGGCGAGGCGGGCGTACACGAAGTCTTCGGCGCGGAACTCCCAGCCGTGGTCCGGGTCACCGGGCGCGAGGTAGCCCTCGCGCGCCGCGGTCACTGGTCGCTCGGCTCAGCCAGGGTTTCGGCCGACCCCGTCAGCGGTGTGATCTTCACGCTGGAATGGCCGGTCTTGGCGGGTGGCCCCCAGGGGGACCGGGTACTCTTCAACACGTCGACACCTCGGGCTTGAGTGTGTGTCGGCACCGGCCCCGCGGCTGTACCTGGTGTTGCGAGCACCAGGGAGCGGGGCCGAACCATTTTCTGGACTTGTGCGGCGGGCCACCAGTTCCCCTCTGTGGGGAGCGCGGCTCCTGCCTTGGGCGACAGCCTAGCGCGTGACCTCCCGAAGCGCCCGTTCTCTGCACGGCCGTGTCGATCGTCTGACCGGTCGCCAAATACGCAGCTCATCACACAAGTCCGCGTCCACTGAGGGTGTCCTACCGAAAGCGGCGGAAAATAACAGGTGCAGGCGGTGGCACCCCTGCGGGGTCGACTACGAGGCTCTGGCGAGCGGAAAGACTTCCGGACTTCCGGGAGTTGCCTGGTCAGGTGCCCGATGGGGTGGGGGCTGGTCGGGGTCGGGTGGTGGCGGGAGGGGTACAACGGGTGCCTCCTTGCGGGCGGTTGCGGTGGGGGTTTTCGCGCGGCGCCGGCGTTCGACGCGGGCGGTGTCGGCGGCCACCGTGCAGATGGGGCAGCGGCAGCCGAGGTGGGTGTAGCGGGACTCGCCGTGCGGGAGGCGGGCGTACCGACCGGCGACCGCGGCCTGCTTCTCGGCGTCGCGGAATCCAGGGACGCGGGTGTAGGCGTCGCGGACGGTCCGTACGGCCACCCCCGCCGCAGCGGCTGCCTCGGCCTGAGTGGCGCCGTCGGCGCGGGTCTTCAGGTAGAGCTCGCGGGCAGCGGTGTCGAAGAGGGCGACCCGGCCGCGTCCGTCACTCCGGTACCGGCGGCGTGCCGGCTGCGGGGCGGTCACGGGCGGGCCCGGTCGGTGTCGTGGTCCGCCGGATGCCCGGCGCCCCGCGCGGCGGCGGAGTGGGCACCGGCCGTGGGGAGGAGGGCGGCCATGGTGTCGTACGCCGCGGCGGCCAGCGCGGCGTGGGCCTCGTCCAGGTCGCGCCGCTCCCAGGCGGGTCGGCCCGCGAGGCGCCCGGCGTGATACCCGACAGCCAACGCCGCATCCCACACCGCCCGCACGTGCTCGGCCGGGATGTGGGGCCACAGCAGCTCCGGGAGGCGGTCCGGCCGGGCGACGTGGGCGAGCATGCCGGCGGCGATGAGGGCGGCGAGGTGGTCGGCGGAGGCCCGGGCCCGCGCAGCGAGGATCCGGTCCGCTGCCTGGTCCGCCACCATCGGGGGCGCCGCGTCCGGGAGGGTGGTTGAGCGGGGGTCAGCCATCGGTGCCTCCCAGAGGCGGATCGGATCGGTGCCCTCCGTGCCCCGCGGTGGCCAGGGCGGCATCCACGACCACGGCGGCCGCCTGGGCGAGCACCGCCGCCTCCCGGCCGGCGCGCACCCGTACGGCCCGGGCCTGGTCCTCCAGCGCGGTCACGTCCCGGGCCCAGCAGGCTTCGGCCAGACGCGCCTCGGCGCGCTCCCGCAGGAGAGTGCGCCGGTAGGTGATGCACCGCCAGGAGGCGGCAGCCCACGCGGCGGCCAGCGCCGCGCAGACGATCGGATAGAGGTAGAGCACGGCGGTTCACCGCCTCTCAGGTTCTCGGGGTGGGCGGGGTCAGGTGGTGTGGCGGCGGATGCGGGGGCCGAGCCACAGGCCGAACAGCAGGCCGGCGGCCGGCCAACCGATCGCCAGCCACGCCCACCAGGGCAGCGTTGAGAACATCAGGGGAACCTCCGTACGGGGATGTGGGCCGCGGTCAGGCGGCGTAGGCAGTCGGCGGTGCCGTGGGAGTCGTGCGGCCGCGGGCGGCGACAGCCGGGCTGGGTGCACGGCACGATGAACGCGAGGGCGAGCAGCGGGCGACGGTCGACCATCTGCTGGTTGCGGCGCCCGCCGGCGGCCGGGCAGAACTCGGTGCCGCCCGCTCGCCGCCGCCGGTGTCCGGCCGGGCAGGACGGCGCGCACGGCCCCTCCCAGTCCGCCTCGACCAGAAGGTGCCCGACGCCGTGGTGGCGGTGCCGGAACGCCCACGCTGCGCACGCCGCGTCCGCACCGTCGACCCCGCCCTCCATGACCGTGATCCCGCAGTAGCCGGCCTGGAGGGCGTCGTGCCACGTCTCCAGCAGCACCGCGCCGATCAGGGCGGTGTCCGTGAAGGCGCGACTCCCGAAGCCGAGGACCAGGGCCGGGCCCGGAGTCTCGGCGACGATGGTCACGGGCTCCCGCTGTGCCCTCGCGGCGCCGGCGGGATCTGGGTGAGGAGTCCCGTCAGGTCCCAGTGCAGGTCGTCACTGCGGGCGGCGATCGTGACCGTGATGGTGGTGTCGGAGCCGGTGTGATCCAGCAGGCGCCCTTCGAGAAGAGCGGCGACCTGTTCGGCAGTTGCCCGGTCGAGGGGTACGGAGTCGCCGGTTTCTTCCAGGAGGCAGTCGGTGCAGCCGCAGCCGGGCGGGTCGATGGCGCGGACCGTCATGCCGCGTCACCGTCCTGGTCGGCGGTGCCGGTGAGGATGGCGTGCTGGGCTGCGGTGATCAGTCCGTTGCTGAGCCAGCCGTCGGTGACGTCGAGCTGGCCTTCCATGGGGGCGCAGCCGACGCACAGCCGCTCCATGACAGGCTTGGCCGGATTTCCGGCGGGGGTCTGTACGAAGTCCTTGGGGGGTGCCTGGCCCCAGCGGTTGGCGGCGATGCCGGCGGCGCGGACGGCGCCCTCCCAGTGGTCGATCATCTTGCCGTTGCTGGGGTAGAAGAAGCTGCGTTCGTCCTTCTCGTTGGGCTTGGCGTAGGCGCCGCAGGCGCAGTCTCCGGACATGTGCAGGTGTTCGGTGACCTCGTTCCACGGCAGGGCCTCGTCGCCGCACATGCGGTGCGGCTGATGCTTGTGGTTCTTGGTGCAGCGGTACCGGGACCGGTACTCGCGCATGTGCGCGTTGGTCCAGTGCACGAGCGGGGACACCCACACGATGCCGCCGTCGACGTCGATCTCCTCGGCGGTGCGGAACCGCTTGTCGGACTCGTCCCAGCGCATCCCGCCGATGTACATGACCTTGCGGCGTACCCCGTCCCGGCCGACACGCTGCCGCCGGAACTCCTGCAGCGGCTGGTCCTTCAGTCGCATGTACATCACGTTGTGCGGGGTGGACTGCTTGCGCCCGTCTGCGCTTTGCGTGGCCGATGCCGGCCCGGGGAAGCCGACCCACACCGACCGCCCGATGTTCGGGCCGCGGGTGGACCGGACGTTGCCGAGGACCAGGTCGAGGTAGGTGACGCGCGGGGTCAACTCGTGAAGGGGCATGCCCCATGCGGGTACCGCTTCCCGCACGTGCTGAGTGGTCTCTTCCACCGCCGTGCCGGTGTTGACGTGGACGATCCCGCCGAAGTGGGGGCGGAACAGGGCCCGTTCCTGCATGTACTTGCGCAGGATGTGGATGGTGACGACGGAGTCGTTGCCGCCGGAGTACAGGCCGAAGATCCCGGCCAGCTCGCGGGGCCCGTAGTCGATGACCTGTCCGGCGCGCTTGCCCTTGGTGATGGTGGTGGTGGCGTTGCCGGTGGAGAACTGGACGATGGCTCGGTCGAGCAGGTCGTAGGTCCAGTCGATGGCCTCGTCGAGGGTGCGGGCCTTCCATGCCTCTTCGCTGGCCTTCGGGGGCTGAGCGGCGGTGACGTCGGGCATTCCGTCGAGCATGTCGGCCTGCGGTCGGCGTGCGTTGCGGCCTGTCATCAGGCGGCGCTCCTTCCGGTGTCGTCCGTGTCGGTGGAGGGGACGAAGTCCAGCTCGCGGAAGCGGCGGTCGAAGAGGAACTCGAAGCGCATCCACTGGCCGCCCCACTCCTGCGGGCCCTCGACGTTGTGGTCCAGCAGTCCGAGGCGGCGGACCTGGGTGAGGTCCTGTTCCAGCAGGTGCGGCTTCGTCCAGTGGAGGAAGACGCGCCGCACCATCCGGTCCAGGGCCTCGCTCTCCCCGTCCGGGACGTCGTCGCTGTCGTACGGGCCGTCCGCGTCGCCGCTGCTGTCCGTCTCGTCGGGGGCGTCGGGGGTGCCGTCGCCGAAGTCCTCCTGGCGCGGCTCGTCCTGGTACGGCTTCTCATCCGGGGCCTCCCCAGGCGCGGGAGCCCCCGTGTCCTGGTTCTCCTCGCCCGCGGCCCCAGGGTGCAGCTGGCCGGGCGGCGTGGTGCCGCGTTCGCCGGTGTCGTTGCCGGTGCGCTCGCGCAGGGCGGCGATCCGGGTCTCCAGCAGCCGGCCGAAAGGCTCGGCACCGTTCGGGCCGGGCAGCACCACGTCGGCGAAACCCTCCCGCGCGGCGCGGCCCAGGAGGCCGGCGAGCCGAGCGGCGTCGTCCCACTGGGTCTTGGACCAGTTCACGACCCGCTCGGGCACGCCCACCGCAGTCCGGACCGCGTCAGGGCGGCCGCGCCGCGCCGAGGACTTCCACAAGTCCAGGGCCATCCCGAACCGCATCCCGGCATTCCGGATGGCGTCGCCGATGACCACCTTGGTCGCCTGGGCGCCGCGCTCCTTGCCGCCGGCGTCGCCGTACCCGAGCCGGGTCACCCCGGCGATGGTCAGGCGGATCCACATGCCCCCGTAGTCATCGATTCGGGGCAGGCCGTCGCGGTTGAGAGCGACCGGCTCCCAGCCCCAGAACGGGTCGTGGGCCAGGATGCGGGCGGTGGCCTCGGCGTGGCCGACGAAGTCCAGGTCGGTGTGGGCGACGGTGACGGTCTGCCCGCATCCGGTGCAGGCCACCTTGTGGTGGTTCGGGCATACCCCGGCCGGGGACTCCTCGCAGGCCCGGCAGTCGATCCCCGGGCGGGTGGAGATCTCCTCGTCCGGGAACGGCGCGCACACGGCGGCGAGGATGGCGCGCTGCTCATCGCGGGTGTAGCCGCCGGGGTTGTCCTGAAAATGGGTGTGCTGAAGGGGGCCGCCCGCGTCTGCGGGGGCCTGGGCGGGTGACGCCACAGTGATCTCCTGCGTATGGGTGTTGTGGTGCGCGGCCGGTAGTGCGGGGGCTGGTGGCGCCGTCCAGTCCCCGCGCCGGCACACGGGTTACGCGGTGGTGCTGCTCTGCTCCTCGGCGGGCAGGCCGTAGGTCTGCTCCAGGGCGAGGATGGCGACCCGCTCGGCGGTGATCCGGAAGCCGCGGGCGGCGATCTGGCCCTCGTCCTTCCCAAGGTCACCGGCCTGCTGCCACAGGTCCGCCGGGACGCGCACCGCGATGGTGGTCTTCGTGGTGCCCGTTCCGCGCCGGACCCGCTGCGGCGCGGGTGGGGTCCAGTCGCCGGCCACGAAGTCGGCGAGGCTGTCCCGGACGATCGCGCTGATCCTCTTGCCCGCCTTGTCCTCGTCGCCCTCGACGTCCTCGAGGGCGTGGGCGCGGACGTGCTCGGCGAAGGCCAGGCTGACCCGCAGGGCCTGGGCCGGTGTGCGGCCGTGGCGCACCTCGTTCTGGCGGGCGTTGCGCTTGGCCTGCTCCTCGGCGTACGCGATGACCTTGCCGATCGGCCCGGCCAGGTCCGGCCGGCCCGCCTGCGTGAGGACGTCCGGAACCTCGGCGACATCGGGAAGGAGCGCGAGCAGGGCGGCGTGCTTGGTGGGCAGGGGCACTCGGGTGCGTCCTTTCGGCGGCCGGGGTCCGTCCCGGCGGCCGGGCGGACGCCCGTGGGTGGAGAGGGTGGGCACGCCCAGTGTCCTCCTTCGGTGCATACACGCGCTCTCAGGGTTCGCGCGCCCGGGGCGGTCCCGGTGTGCCACCACCATACCCGGTAAATGAATACACGCACAAGCATTTACGGTGTGGGTGGGCCCCCGAAAACACGAAAGGCCCCACCCGGACCAACCCCGGACAGAGCCTGCACCCACGAACACACGCCGCATACGACGCGGCCAGCGTACCCAACAACCTCCCGAACCCACCAGCACCCGAATTCCCGCCGGCGAAAGGCGCCCACCGCGAGGTGGTGGTACACCAGATTCATGCAGGACCAGCCCCAACTCCCCCTGCCCGAACCGCCACTGGACCACCCGGCCACCAGCCCGGCGGCCGCGCGGCTACGGGTCGAGTGCGCCGACTGCCATAGGCCCCTCATCGACCACACCTCCCGGTCGTGGGGTCGCGGCCCGGGCTGCCGCGCCAAGCACGGCGACCGCATCCTGCGCCGCACTGACGGCCACCACATCGATCAGGACCACATCCCCGGCACCTGAACCACCGCATCGCCGGACCGCTCCGTACGGCCGGCCGCCGTTCGCGCCCGGGCGCGCCTGCGGCCCGCGCGCGAACGGGGGGCGACAGCGCAGCGGGCCGCGACGGCACCCGGTGGGGGTCTGGTGCCAACTCCCCAAGGGGGATGGGGAGGACAGCCACGCTAGACCCGCCCGCCCCCCACGGGAATCCCCCGAACGGTGCAAATATCTACGCCGACCGCACCCGGCCGCCCGGACCCACGCCACCCCAGGCGCCGGGCATCAAAAAAGAGGCGACCCCGACCCGGGCACGCCCCTCACATGGAGGTGATTGTAGATCATCCCCACGGCAAAACCCAGCCCCCGGCCGGCCCCGGTCCCTACGCGCCCACCGGCGGTGCCGGCGCGGCCGCACCCGGGCCGTCCGGCAGCGCGACCGCCCGCCGCACCTGCTCCAACGTCGTCGGCAACGGCACCCACCCGCTCCGGCCCGCCATCAGGCCGTTCAACGCCACCGCCCCCCGCCCGTACGCCTTCTGAATCCCCTGCGCCTTGAGGGGGAACCCCGGCTCCGGCTGCCACTGATTCGGGCGCAGCGACACCCACAACGCATCCGGCGCCGCCCCCTCCAGCGGCGCCACCAGCCGACGGCGCACCCGCAGCCACCGCCGCACCGCCACCCCCGTCCCCTCCCGCAGCTCGCACACCTCCTCGTACGCCAGATGGTCGCCGTTCTGCGGTACCCGCCGCACCAGCAACCGGCTCTCGCCGGCCGCCAGGTCCGGCAGCCGCATCGACTCCAGCTCCCCCGACCGGGCGCCCGTGTCCAGCACCACCGCCATCATCGCCAGCAGCCGCACCCGATCCTCCGGCGACAGCGACATCCCACCGCCTTCCACCGGCGCATCCGACGCCATATCCACCAGCCGCCGGTACAACACCGCCAACTGCCCCGGCGGCACGGTCGCCTTCGGCCGCGGCTGCTGGACCTCCGGCAACCACACGTCCCGGCCCGGCACCACCACATCCGCGAGGATCCCCAGGCAGTCCCGCACCACCCGCCGCGTCGGCGCCGCCAACGGCCGCACCGTCCCGTCCCCGCGCGACCGCAGGCGCCCGGCCACCGCCAGCCCCCAGAACGCCCGCAGCGCCGACTCCTCGAACAGCGACGCCACCGCCCGCCCCGGCCGCGGCGCACCCTTCGGCCAGGCGCCCAACGCCAGATCCCACATGCCCACGACCATTCGGAGCTGCCGGGCCCGCGACGCCGACACCTCCCCGGCCGCCGCCAGCGCATCCACACGCCGCTCGAGCACCCGCACCGACGCCACCCGCCGCGACCGCTCCACCATCTCCGCCATGCGCACAGCGTCCCACGCCCACCCCTGGCAGGATCAGCCCATGCTCATCACCCCCAGACCCGGCGCACACCGCAACAACATCCTCGACGCCCTCCGCGACGTGCACACCACAGCCATGAACGCCCGCGGCGCCGGCCCCTTCAACTCCTACCAGCGCCTGCTGCACTACCTGGAATGGGCCACCGACTCCGCCCGCCGCCTGCGCGACCAGATCAGCGACGCCGACCTGGACCACCTCATCTTCACCCGCCGCCACGCCGCCCTCCTCGACGGCGTCGGCCACCTCGCCGGCGCCGATCAGCAGCGCCTCGTCAACGGCCTCGTGGATCAGGAACTCGCCGAACGAGAACTCGCCTTCGCCGCCGCCTTCATGGACCTGCAGAACCAGATCGATCGCTGGGACGGCCAGCAGGCCTTCGTCATCGCCGACACCAGCTTCTACGTCCAGCACCCCGTCAAGTTCGACCAGGTCGACTACCCCGAACTGCTCAGGACCGTCCCGTTCGACGGCGTGCACCTGCTCCTGCCCATCGTCGTGGTCGATGAACTGGACCGCCTCAAGGAGGGCAAGCAGCGCGCCCGCTGGCGCTCCGGCTACACCCTCGGCGTCCTGGACAACCTCCTCAACGACACAGGGGCCGGAACCCTCCAACCACCGGACCGCAGCACCCGTGCCGGGAACATCAGGGGAGCCATCACTACCGAAATCGTCTTCGACCCACCCGGCCACACCCGCCTGCCCATAGCCGACGACGAGATCATCGACCGCGCCCTGGCCATCCAAGCCCTCGCCGGGCGCCGCGTACGGATCCTGACCTACGACACCGGACAGGCCACCCGGGCCCGCACCGCAGGGCTGCTCGTGACCAAACTGCGGGACGACGCCGGCACCGGCGACGAACCCGACTGGGCCGCGCTCGAGGTAGCCCAGACCCGGGGAACCGGAGGCACTCGGCAGGCCCGCCGGCAAAAGGGCGCCGAACCCGCGGCGGGGCCAGCAGAAGATCAGAAGGAGACACCGGGGCCCGGGCCCCAGGCGTGAGCACCTCTGCCGAGTCGGTAGTCTCCACGCCATGGCAACCGGACTGTGCATCGCGGCCGCGGCCATCACCGCCGCCGCCGCGGCGCCGCCGATCGAGGCGTCCTAGGCCACGGCCACGGACGGGCAGTCGGGGCACGACCACAGGTGACCGTGCGGAGCGCCCCGCAACGGGCGCTCGTCCGGATCGGCCCGGCTGCGCCAGCCCAGCTCGAACAGCGCGTGCAGCCCCTGCTCGTACACCCCGCTGTTCCGGTCGGGCCGCTGCGCGGTCGCTCCGCAGCTGTCGCACGTGACGAGGGGGTCTCGGTAGTCCGTGGGCACGTTGCCACGGTATCGCGTGTCACGCCAGGCCGGCGGAGGCGTTGTCCTCCCAGTCGTCCACGGTCCGCATGTACCCCAGCATCGGGCGGCTGTTGGGGGCCCATCCGCCCTGTCGGGCGATGGCGACCGCGTCCCGGCCGGCCTTGCGGCTCTCAGTGGCCAGGCCAGAGCGCAGGGAGTGTCCGGTCCAGCGCAGCGGTACCCCGGAGCGCACCGAGATCCGGGCGACCGCCGCGGTGACCGCGTCCGGGGACATCACTCCGCCGACGCGCCCCCACCGGTCGATGGCGTGGAACGCCGGATCCGAGGGCGAGTTCAGGTCAGGCCGGGCGGCGTGCAGCGCTGCCCGCCACTGCTGCCAGGCCAGCACCGGGCACAGCGCCGGATCCTTGGCGTACGGGACGGCCGGATTGCGCACCGACTGCTTGGTCTTCCCGGTCAGGATGTCCACCCGCAGGCCCTGCGGATGGACGGTGATGTCGCCGGCGAGCAGCCCGGCCGGTTCGGAGGCACGGCCGGCGACGTGGAAGGACAGCAGCACCAGCGCGAGGTCACGCCGCCCGGTCAGGGTGTCGTCGCACGCGGCGGCGATGGTCCGCAGGCCCTCGATGGTGCCGGCCGGGGCCTTGCCGCGGCCGCGGCGCTCCTTGGCCTTGAGGAGCTTGACCGTCAGACCGTCGAGGGCCTTGCGGGCCTCGGCGGCCGCATCCTTGGACACCTCGTGACCGCGCTCGCGCAGGCCGACCACCGCGGCGGTCAGATGGGAGCCGGCCGAGGACGGGGCGTACCCGAGCACGCCGCCGGGCCCGGGCGTCTGCCGTCCCTCGCGGAGCATCCACGCGACGAACGCGACCAGGGCGCCGCGGGAGCCCTCGGTGACGGGGAAGTCCTGCGCGGCGCAGAACCGTTCCCACACCCGCCAGCCCTTGCTGTAGGTGTCGTCGGTGTTCTCCGGGACGATCGCCTCGGCGACGGCGTCGGCGAAGTCCTCCGCGTCGGCCAGGCGCCCGGCCATCTCGATGCCGTGGCGCTGTGCCCACCGCGCTTCGAGTTCGGCCCGCTCCGGTGTACGGACGGCGATCTCCCGGCCCATGGTCCTGACCCTTTCTCACGCCCGGTGTATCACCCAGGATATGAGAAAGTTATCCCGGGTGACACCCCGACACGCAGCCGGCGTTCGACTCGTTCGAATCTTCCCCAGGAACGATCCTAAGCAGCGGGGCGCCGGGGCCACCCGAAGCCGCTCCGCGTGCAGCACGTGACTGCAATGTCGGAATCAGGCTGCTATGGGGGAAATTACAGAAGGCTACCGTCGGTCACACCTGACGAACCGCCAAGCCCGCACCGTCGGCCGCCCGCTGAGCGTGTCCACGCATAGGTCTGAGTTATGCGCTTCCCTCAGAGCGATCCTCCGGTGGCCGGTGATCCCGGGCTGGCCGGGCCGATGCGGGCGGGTCCGCCTCGATTGACAACTATGCATCACGTGATGCATAGTTGGGGTGTTGGCAACAGCTACGGAGGAACCCCAGATGAACATCACCCTCGACCTGGAAAGCGGCCCCGTGGAGATCCGCATCCACCGCTCCGACAGCCACGTCTCCATCTTCGCCATGCGCGGCAACTACCAGCTCGGGATGGCCACCGACGCCATCCAGCCCATCAACGACTTCCTCCGCAAGAGCCTCGGCGACAAGGGAGCAGACTGCACGCACCACATCGGGACCGCACTCCTGACCCCCGAGCACGTCGCGCAGATCAACGCCGCCATCGCACAGACCACCGTCGAACCCCTCGGACTCGCCGGGCAGCGCGCGGCCCTCGCCAGCAACCTGGAGAACATCCGCGACACGATGACGGCCGCCCAGAACGCCGCCGCGGACAGCGAAGACGGACTGGACAGCTACTACCTGAGCGGACAAGCCGAGCGGGACGAAGCGCGAGAGGAAGCCGCCGAGACAGCCCTGGCGGCATTCGACCAGGCGCACCCGGAAATCCTCGAACAGCAGGCCGCAGAACGCCGCGCCGCCCACAATGAGGCACTGGAACGGGCGCTGTTCCGTGACTGACCACGAGTTGTGGTCGGCCGTCGAAGTCGCCGCATACCTCGGCATCCAACCGGGCAGCGCCCGCGGCACCCTGTCCCGTTGGGGAGTCAAGGCCGTCCGGCACGAGCCCGGCACCTCCGGCCGGGTAGAGGCCCGCTACGACGCCGCCGAAGTGCGCGCGGCCGCCGAAACCCGCCCCGGACGCGGCCGCCGCACCGACCTCACGGCGGAACATAGGACAGGCCACTGACCCACACCATCCGGCGGCGTTGGGCCGGCCCGAGTACCCTGCCCCCAGGGAACGGCGTAGCTCAGCTTGGCAGAGCGCTCGGCGCCCGGGCCGCCCGTGGGCGCGCCCACTGAAGGAGAGGCCGCGGGTTCAAATCCCGTCGCGTTCCCCAGAAGCCCCCGGCGACGGCCGGGGGCTTCGTGCTGCCCGTCGGACTCAAACCCTAGAAATCTTTGGATTGCTTGACTCACCTTGGATAGCTAGAGTGATGGCATGCCAGACACCACCGCCCAGCCCACCGGCCGCTGCTACTGCGGGTGCGGCCAGACCATCGGCTACGGCCGGTACTTCGCCGCCGGCCACGACAAGACCGCCGAAGCCGCCTTCCTCGCCATCCACCACGACGCCTCCGTCGCCCAGATGCTCCACGCCCACGGCTACCGGCCCGTTGCCGACCGCGACGCCGAAGGCTCGGTGACCAAGACCGCCGTCGACAAGGGACTGTGGCAGGAGTGCCCGCGCGGCTGCGGCTACCGCGGCGCCCGCGAGAGCATCAACAACCACGTCAACCGCTACCACGGTGAGAAGTGAGGACTCCGACCGTGAGCCGCACCTACCGCGACCTCGCTCAGAAGGCCCTTGAACGCGCCGGTCAACAGATGCGGGAAATGCCCACCGGAGACGTCCGGCCCGACGTCATCACCGCGCACGCCGCTCTCGTCCAGGCCACGGCCACCATTGCCCTCACGCAGGCCCTCCTGTATGTCGGTGACACCATCTCCCAGGCCGACCACACCATCGAAAAGTGAGGACACCGACGTGAACGACCAGAACCGGCGGGAGCCTCCCGGCCCCCTCAGCCCAGAGGCCCAGACGCGCATCCTCGCCTTCTACGACCAGATGAAAGCAGAGCAGCGAGAACTGGACGGCAAGCGCATCTGCTGGTGCGGCCAGGAAATCCAGCCCGGCCAAGACCACGGCCTGTGCTACCCCGGAATGGAATGAGGACGGCCGTGCTGGACATCGACACCTGCGAGTTCGAGACGGCCCCGCTCACGACCGGCGAACTGGCCGCCATCCACGCCTACGAAGCCGCGGTCGCCGGCAGCGGCATCCGCGACTGCTTCGACTGCTTCGACGTGGCCTCGGTCCGAGACCACGAGACGGAGTTCGGCCAGGACGCCACCCGCATCATGCTCCGCGAGTACGCCCGCTACCTGAACACCTGGTACTTGGCGCTCGACACCCTCCTCGGCGACGGACTCACCTGCACCACCCAGGCCACCCGCTACAGCACCGCCATGATCCGGTACATCACTGCGGCCGCTGACGACTACCACCGCACCCGGCAGGACTTCGAGCACACCGTCACCACCTGGACCCTCGCACTCCTCACCGGCGGCGCGGACGCCGACTACCCGCCGCCCACCCGCTCCCTCAACCTGCCCATGCAGATCCTCAGCGATGAGTGAGCCGGTCACGCCTGACGACCCACCACGGCCGCTGCCCGCGACCGCGCGGACGGCATGCTGGGCACCAGCAGACTGGGCACCAGCAGAACCATCGAGAGGCGAGGACGATGAGCGACGGCAGCGGCATACCTGGCGGCTTAACGCCCTGCCGCAAGATCAGTTACCCCGACGTCGAGACGGCCACCTGGTACAAGCCCTTCCGTGAGCAACGGCTCGGCGTAACGCTGTGGCCCTACCGCTGCCCGTCCCGGGCATGCAAGCCCTGGGGCCGGTGGCACCTCACCAGCAAGGGCGACGTGCGGGCCCGCAAGGCGGCGGCCCGGCGGGCCCGGCGAGCCGAGCGGTCCGCTGAACTCGCCCGCTGGTACGACGACGGCGGCATGAACCCCGCACTCGTCAACCGCCAGAGCGCGGCCACCTGAACAGACGCCCGGTCAGGTTCGGCAGGTGACTGTTCTGGCCTGCAGGTTCAGCGGAGTGGGCCCGGGCTGATCACGGGCCGCCTGCACCTGTTATTTTCCGCCGCTTTCGGTAGGACACCCCCACCGGGCACGCCGAACGACACCGGACACACGAAGTGCCCCCGCCCAACCCCCAGAGGGGCCAGACGGGGGCACTCACGCACCCGGCACTCACAGGCCGATGTCCTGCAGATACGGCAGAGCCTCCTCCGGAACCGGCGGCTGCGCCGGTGGCTCCATACCGGAGTCCCGGACGAACAGCACCAGCGCCCGGACCCAGCCCTGCAAATGAACGATTGCTGCGGCCTGGCCGCGGATCGTGGCCTCCTGCCGGGTCACCCGGCCATCGAGGCGCTCGAACTCGCGGTCCATGCGCTTGGTGACGGCGGCGAAGTCGTCCCGCCGTTCCTGGCGGGGTGTACGGCGGGCCGTGCGGGCGACGCCCAGCGTGCCAGCCGAGGTGATGACAGCGACAACAACCGTCGTCCACTGACTCATGGAGATCCCCTTCGGGGTGGTTCGCCCGGCTCCTCCCAGCCAGCGCACGCCGCCGGGACACCAGCGAGCGCGGCGAAGATCAGCGCCGAGACCCAGCCGCGCGGGTTCTCGCCCTGCGGCCACCAGCTCGTGAGGAAGCTGAGCGACCACGGGAGCCAGACCAGCACCAGCACGGTGAAGCCGGGCCAGTCCCGGCCCTGCCGCAGCGGGGCGCACAGCACGGCGATCCCGCCGGCCGCGGCCAGCGTGTAGCCCCAGCCCTTCAGCGGCATCAAGCCGAGCAGCAGGCGAAGCCCGATGGGGTGCGGCACCGGTGGAGTGGTGATGAGGCTGGCGCCGTACAGCAGGGCGATAGTGCCGAGGAGGACGAGGAGCGCGCCGCGGTGGCCGACCCGCTGGGCAGCGCGGCGCACCGCGGCCCGCACGTCAGGCCCTCGGCTCGGACCGGACGGCGCGCGGGGCGGTCGCGGTCGACGGGTAGGCCGGCGGACGGGCCAGGCCGAGCAGCCACCCCCACGCCGGGGAGACGTGGGCCTCGAGGATGCGGAACAGGGTGTAGTACCCGGCGGAGAAAGCCGTGCCGAGCCAGAGAGTCAGGGCGGACGAGTCCACGCCGATCCCGGCGTGCGACAACAGCGCGACGACGGTGCCGACGATCAGCGGCACCACCGTGCGCCACAGGCTGGCCAGGGTGTCGTACAGGGTCATAGCAGTACCGTTTCTGCCGATCGGAGCACACGCGGCCCCGAGGTGGAGGGTGGGATCAGTTCTGGAGGCGCGCGGCCAGGTCGGTGGTCACGCGGTCGGCGATGCCGTTGATGAACGCGGTGTTCGAGGCGAGCGCGGCGGCGATCTGCCCGACCTGCGCATCCGCCAGTACCGGGGCCGCGGCCTGGGCGACCTGGCCCGAGACCTTCTGCGCCCACGAGTTGGCCTGCGCCGCGTTCTTTCCCATGTCCCAGAGGATCGCCGCGAGGCGCTTCGTGCTGTTGTCACTGGTGGTCGGGTCGTCCTCCAGGTAGTTCAGGATCGCGTCACGCACTGCGGGGACGAGCGCGGCGGTGAGTTTCTGCACGTCGGCGTCGGTGATGGCCATGTCGTTCTCCTTGGCGTGCGTCCACGCCGCGAAGTCCGCGGCGGAGAGAGGGCTGTAGTCGCGGTCGATGCCGCCGGCCTCGCTGTACTGGTGCAGCACCCACGCGTGCTGGATCCGCGGGTGGCCGGCCGGGGCGTCCGGGTCGGCGATCCACAGGCCATCCCCGGCGAACGAGGAGTGGTCGCGGTTCAGCCAGAAGTCCCGGTTGCAGTACAGAAGCACCTGATGGGCCGGGGCCTTGGCCTGCACGTACTTGATCCACGCGTCCTTGTCCGCGCTGCTGACCCCGGTGTCCTCCCAGTCCAGGGCCAACACGTCACCCGGCTTCAGGCTGATCTTCCGCAGGAAGAAGTCCGCCTGCGCCTGCATCCCGCCGGGCCGCGCGAAGTGGTAATGCCCCGGCACGACGTTGCCGGCCCGGGCCGCGGCGAGCTGCGAGGTGTACCGCGGGTTCACGTACCCGCCGCCCTCCGTCGCCTTGATCAGCACGAAGGCCAGCCCGGCGGTGGACGGTGACCAGTCCTGGTACGACGCCCAGTCCTGGCCCTGAGAGCCGGTCATACCGAGATCCACCTTCCGCCTCGGACGAATCCATGCGTGCCGCAGCACGGCCACAGCAAGGACGGCTCCATGTGCAACGGCTCACGGGAGACGAGCGTGTGCTCGGGCGCGGCCTGCGCCATCCACCGTCCCTGCTGCGAGCACCAGTGCCAGAACCACGGGTTGGGGTCGTCAGGCTCCGCCGTCAGGTCCGGCCCAGGCCAGCCGTAGGCGATCGTCGGCGCGAGGTCGTGAACCTCTACCCACCAGTCGCACCACTGGCTCGGTGGCGTGGCAGCGTCCTTGACGCTCATTACACCCCCAGCCCCGTCAGGGCGCCCCGCACCGCCGCGGCCACCTGCGCGCCCGTCACCCCGGCCGGCACCGGCGTCGGAGTCGGCGCGGGCGCGGGGCTCGCCGTGAACGCGGGCACCAGCACATCCCCGCCGTTCGCCAACAGCGTCCGCAGGTCCGCGCCCGCGAAATAGCCGCGCCCCTGCAACCCCCACGTGGTGTCCCACGAGTTGTCCGGCCACACCTCGTCGTTCGCCAGGTCGTACTCGCGGACCACCATCTCGTGGCCGCCGGCCAGCCCCGACGAGACGTCCACCACGATCCGACCGTCCGCCTGCGGCTCGAACATCGAGTTGTACCAGGGGATCCCGATCAGGACCGGGCCCGACTGGAGCGCGGACAGCAGCGCGTCGTACGAGTAGGCGTGCGTGTACCCGGAGAACAGGCCCAGCGCCTGCCCGGACTTCCCGCACGCCAGGGACGTCGAGCCGGTGTCGTCGCCGGGCATGTTGCCCTTGATGCTGTCCAGCAGGGTGTTCAGGGTGTACACGTCCAGGGCGAACGTCTCGTCCAGCGTGCGGATCCCGGCCGTGAAGACGCCCTTGCTGTCGGCCTTCACGGTCACCGTGGCCGCAGCGGTGCGGCCGACGGAGTCGGTGCCGAGGGCGCCGGTCTCGGCGTTGCCCGTGCAGGAGCCGATGTTGCCCTGGTTGAGGATCGGTATCCGGCGCGTCCACGACACCGACTTGATCGCAGACTTCGGCAGCACGCCATGCGCGTACGCCAGCGACCGCGGGTCGTGCTCGATGTGGCGACCGAGGCGACGGCCGCTGAGCGGGCTGGTTTCGTTGAGGAGCTGGACGTGCACAAGGCCCTCCGGGGCATACGAAAGCCCCGGCCGGGACGGCGCGGGGCGGAAAAGGGAAAGGAGGTCAGACGAAGGTGGGCGGGTTCGAGGTCAGATCGCCGCTCCACGAGGTCGTGGACATGACGGACTTGAAGATGGCCACTGAGCAGGTCACCCCGGGCGCCCACACGATGCCCCTGATGGCCTCGGCGACAGCCAGAGCGACAGCGTCGGTGGCGCCGGCCTGACTGGTCAGGGTGATGCTGATGCCGTCGGAGTTCGACGCGTTCCCGGCTGATCCGCTGATCTGGTACTGCACCATCTCGGTGGTGTCGCTCACGATGCCTCTCTCGGTGAATACGAAGGGAGTCAAGACCGAAGCCAGAGCACGACAAGGCTGGGCGTGAATTCGCCGCTGCTCGCCGTGTTGAGGTTGCCGCCGGTGGACTGGGCGGCCTGCACCTCGAAATAGTCCGTGGTGCCGTTGCAGGCGGCGATGCCGATGGCCATGCCGCCCTGAATGACGGACTGGCTCGTATCGAAGCCGGTACCGCCACCCTTGATGGTGACCCCGTTGAGGGTCACGCGGGTACGCCGATACCCAACGCCGCCGGACTGCCACGCCGACGTGCCGATCGCCATGTAGATGCCCGGCACCTGCGGCGTGTAACGGGACGGGTTGACCGTCGTGGAGTGCCCGTTGTCGCTGTCGAAGACCTCGGTGTCGAGGGTGATGGAGATGTAGCTGCCGCTCGTCGCCACCTGCGTGCTGGTCTGGTAGCCGTAGAACACCGGCACGGCAGTGATGAAGTCGGTCAGCGCCTTGACCTGGGCGGTCTGCCAGGCGCCGGTGATGTACTGGCCCGGGTTCTCGATGACCGAGACCGGAACGATGCGGGACACGCCGCCTCCTAGTACGCGTAGACGACCTGATCCCAGGCCGAGTAGTCGAACGCCGTGGGATCGGTGACGCCGGCGGGCAGCGGCTCACACACGACTTCACCGGCCACATGCGGCTGAGTGAGGGCCGAGGCCAGGGTGATGGCGCCGGTGGTCCAGCCCGGGCTGGTGGCGCCCACGGCCTGCACCGTGACCGTCTCCGCCGCCGGGGTGCCCTGCCCGATGACGAGCTGCTGCCCGGCCGCGAGCTGCGCCACCAGGGGGTTGGTGTTGTCCTGCCCGGCGTTGAGGCTGATCGTGGTAATGCCACTGCTGTAGCTGACGGCGAGCGTCGTGTGCCAGGCCGCCCACACGCCGTAGGTCAGCGGGTCCGCCGGCGAGCACTGCAGAGTGACGGTGGCGTCGGCTGTCGTGGTCAGGTTCCACGAGATGTTCTCGACGAACGCCTCGAGCTGCACAGGCGGGTAGGGTGCCGGGGGCCGGCGCATCACCCGCACCCGTGTGCCGAGTTCCAAGCTCAGGCACACCGGCCACAAGGCTGGGTTGCCGCCCGGGTGCAGCACCAGATTCGCAACCCGGGTCAGCGGTGTCTTGTAGCGGGACAGCAGGTAGTTTGCGGCGTCCTGCGCTTCGGCCGCGCTGGAAGTGTTGACCGGGCGGCCCATCGGCCTGGGCACGTAGGCCGTGATCGAGGCGTTGTCCTGGGCGTAGAAGACTTGGCTGCCCGGGCCGGTGACGGTGACTTTGTTGCCGAGGTGGGAGCTGTCCCGCACCGGCTTGATGTCCTCGTACGGCCACTCGCCCAGGTCGGCGCGCTCCCCGAGGGTGTAGAGCGGGGTGCGGGCGGAGTATCGGGCCGCTCGGGACTTGAAGGTCGGGATGCCGGCCCGGTCGATGTAGTGCTCGCCGTTTTCCGTGGTGACGACGTCCTGGAGTGCGGTGACGGCGTCTTGGCCGAAGGTCGCGGGGCCCATGGACGTGGTCTGGCCCGCCTGGATGCTGGTGGTGCCGGTGTAGCCGGCGTAGCGCAGGATCCGCGCGTACCTCGCGTCGGTGGACTCGCCCGCGCACGCGGACTTCCAGGCCGCGTACATGTTGGTGCAGTCGGTGGCGGTGAGCGCGACGGGCCACTCCACGACATAGGAGATGTCCCCGGAGAAGTTCCACCGGGTGGGGTTGCCGAGGACGCTGTCGGCGTAGGTGCCGATGCTGTCGGAGACGAGGCCACTCGGGCGGACGGTGTTGTCGGAGGGGCTGCCGATCGTGACGCCGTCCAGGGACAGAGTGAACGTGCCGGTCGCGCCGATCTGGTAGGCGATGATCGCCAGGTGCCAGTTGCCGTCCGTCACCGCGGCGGTTGAGGTCAGCAGGATGCTGGATGACACGCCGTTGGTGTAGGCGTTGAGCTTGCCGCTGCTGTCGATGTACAGGGACAGCTGGGAGCCGGTGCCGTGATTGCCGTCCTGCGCCGTCCAGATCATGGCCTGGCTGGCGGGGTTGCCGCCCTGGTACCGGAAGGCGATCATGCGGCTGTAGGTGCTGGTCTGCGAGCCCTTGATGCCGATTGCGCTGAGGGACAGGAACGAGGCGGCCGACGCCGCCGCCGAGCCAGTGCCCGCGTTGGCCAGGGTTGCGACCGTTCCGGTGCCGCCCGTGTACACGCCAGTCGTCGGGGTGGTGGCCGTGATCGCGTTGCCGAACGTCAGCGTGCCCGCGCCCTGTTTGCTGACCGCGATCGGCAGCGCCGGGTAGGTACCGGTTGTGTCGGTCGCCCCGCTTACGCCGGCGGGGTCGGCGAGGGTGTAAAGGAACGTCGGGTTGTGGGAGTTGATCTCCTCAGTCAGCGGGTCGTCCAACTGCTGCTGAGCGAGCAGGCCGAGGGCGTCCGCGGTGGGGACCGTGACCGAGCCCATCGTCCCGGACAGGGCCCACTGGAACTGCCAGTCCCCGGTGAACCCTGCGTACATCGGATACCAGGCCCCGGGGCACACCCACGCCGATGCGGTGGAGCCCTTCTCCTGCTGCCAGCCGTCCGTCTGCACCGAGCAGGTGGCCGCCGCGGTGGCCGCGACGGTCACGCCGGCGTCCATGCCGAGCGCCCCCGAGGGGGCGGTGCCGGTCACGGTCAGCGTCGTCCACCCGGCCGTGGTCGAGCCGGTCAGGGTGACCGTCGAACCGTAGGCGTACGACGAGGGGGTCGCGGACCCGGCGGTCACCCAGCCGAAGTGGGGCTTGGCCTGAAGCGTCGTGGACGCGGCCACGTTCCGGACGCGGATGGTCGCCGTGTAGGTCTGCCCGGCCAGGACCGGGGTCTGCGCGGTGTGCACGATGCGCTGTCCCACCGCGGCGCCGAGCGGCACCGCAAACTGGGTGACCCGGCCGCCCGCCCAAGCCGTCGCGGAGGTGACGACGCTGCCCCCGCCGGCGTCCGTCTCGGACAGCAGATCCAGGGCCGCCGACGCGGTGATCGTGCCGACGGTGGCGCCGCCCAGGTCGCCCCCGGTAGCGATGCCCCGGGAGAACATGTTGACCGTCGGCGGCCACTGCGCCCGTACCCGCCACGGCTGGTACGGCTGGATCCGGCCCGCATACGGGCCCGCCACGTTCGGGTCCAGGTCCCCGGAGACATTGAGCAGCGTCGCGGTCTCATCCCCGGCCCGGACCTGGTCCAGCTCGTACTGCCGGCCGCGGTTGATCGAGACAGTGTCGTTGGTGCGACCGCCCACCTCCACGTACAGGTCGAGGGGGGACGCGGCGCCGTTGGCACCCCACCACAGGCCGGCCGCGTACTCCATCCGCGGCCACGCCAGGTTGAACTGGCCGCCGCCGCGGGTGTTGACGTGGGAGATCACCGCGACGTTCCCCGCCGCCTCCGTTCCGGTGACGGTGGTGAGGAACGCGAACTGCACGGCCGCCGCCGACCAGGAGTGCGCGAGAGTGGTGAGGGTGGTCCAGTTCAGACCGTCCGGGCTGGCCTGGACAGTCCAGGTGCTGCTGGCCTCGCTGATCTGCCACCAGCGATGCTGATGCGAATCGTAGGCCGGCAGCGCCGTGACGATCGAGGAGCCGGCGGTAGTCAGGACCACCTCGAAGACCCCGCCACTGCGGACGCGCAGCAGGATCGCGTTGCTGGCGTCCAGCTGCAGCCGCACCCCCGTCGCCACGGTCCCGTTGCCGTTGGCCGCCGCCCCGATCTGGGCGTACACGCTGCTGTTCCGCGCGTCCCAGGGGCCGTTCGCCCCGAACACGTTGGTCGCGTTCGCCGCAGTGGGCACGGCCAGGACGACCTGATTGTTGACGGTGTCCAGGGTCGCCGCGCCTGCCGTGACGTTGTTCCACACCGTGGTGCTGATCGAGGTGGCGGTGAAGTCGTCGACCAGGGCCGCAAGCGTCGCCACGGCACCCCCTGTTCTGCGTGATGGTTGAGTGACCGGTCAGCGACCGGACCAGGTGGCCGCGGGGCGGAAGCCGCCCGGGTTGGTGCGGGCGCGGACCGCCAGGGCGTTCTCGACCTCGTCGACCAGCTGGCGTGCCGTGGTGACGGAGCCCTGCACGGTGAGGTTCACGGAGTTGTAGTGGTAGTGCACCTCGCCGCCGCCACCGCCGCGGTAGCCGCCGCTGCTGGTAAGCGACGCGCCCTGCCGGGCGGCCATCGCCAGCCCCGACGCGGCGATCTGCACGTGCTTGACGGAGCGGTCGAGCCCCAGGGCGAAGCCGCGGCCTGTGTGCTCGCCGTCCATCGCCATCACGGTGGACGGCGAGTGGATGCCGAGCTCCTCGCGGATCGCTGTCTGCATGGACTTGGCGATCTTGAGCATCTGCTTTTCGATCGCCGACTCTTGCGACTCCAGGCCCTTGATGAGGCCCTTCGCGCTGTCGATGCCCGCCTTGTACATCGAGTCCGCGACCGCGGCGCCGGTGGCGTTGGCCGAGGAGGCGAGGTTCGCCTGGATCGAGTTGAGCTGCTTGATGGTGTCCTTGCTCGCCCCGGCCAGGGCCGCGGCGGTCGCGCCGCCCTGGTCCACGCCGGCCGCGGCGATCTGCGCGATCAGGTCCGAGCGGAGTCCGGCCTTCTGGAGCTGCTGCAGTTCGGCCGCGAAGGTGCTGCCCTTCTCGGCCTGGTCCTTGAGGTTGTTGACGACGTCGCCCGCGGTGAGTGCGAAGCCGGCCTGCGGGGCCGCGGTGACCACCGAGGCGCCCTGGAGGATCTGGGACGCGACCTGGTCACGCTCCGACGTCCACTGCTTCTGGAGGCTGCTCAGGTTGGCCTGGGCGGTCTTCAGCTTGGACGCCACGCTGTCGCGCTGCGCGGCGAGCTTCAGCAGTCGCTGGTTGTCGACAGCGACGAAGCGAGAGATGGCGGAGTCCTCGCTGAGGTACTTCTGCTGCTGCTTCATGTCCGCGAGCAGGTCGGAGCGCTCCCGCGCGGCCTTCTTGCCCTTGACGCCGACCAGGTTCTCGAACGACTTGCGGTCGCTGGCGAGCTGCCTCTGTGCGTCGTCGTGGAAGACCTGCTCAATCGACCTGGTCAGCCGGAGTGTCGCGGACTTGACCGAGGCGGTCGACCCGGTGAGGCCCTGGACCATGCCAGCACCCACCCACCGGCCCAGGGACATGGCCACCTTGGACGGGGAGGCGATACCCAGGGCGTCAGCCATCGGCTGCGGAATCGTCGACAGCGCGAACTGGCGGGCCTGCGCGGCCAACCACCCCTGCTGGCTCTGGAGTCCCTGCCACAGGCCGGCCGCGACCTCCCGGCCGATCGGCGCCACACCCCCCGAGAGGGACGCGCTGGACAGGGACCCGCCGGAGCGGGCCTGCCGGTTGATGGCGTTGATACCCGACTCACCGCCCAGCGCCCGCGTCGCCTCCGGCACCAGCACACCCTCGCCGGGCGACAGGACCGCGGGGACGGTGTCCCGCATCGGCGCATACCCCGGCACGGTGCCGCCCGCGTCGAACGCCCGCACCACGCCCCCGTAGGCGTTCTTGTGGGGGCCCTGCGAGTAGTAGTCCTTCGCGTTGACCTGCGTGGAGACGTTGTTGATCCGGACGGTGACGGTCTTGCCGTGGAGCTGGTCAATGATGCGCTGAAAGAACTGCACATCGGCCGCGGCCTGCTGGTAGTCGAAGTTCGCCTTGGTCCGGGTGCTCTTGGGGAAGCTGTCGACCTTCTTCTTGGCCGCCGCCAGGTTCGCCTCAGCGGCCTGGGTGGCCACGGTGACCTGGATCTTCGGGTCCTTGATGTTGTCCAGGGCGTCGGCCAGCTTGTGCGCTTCGCTGGTGGACAGGCCCATCTTCTCGGCGGTGGCGACCAGCCGGTCGTGGGCGTCGATCAGGACCTTGTTGGCCTTCTCTTGGGAGCCGGTCTGCTGAAGCGTCGCCGTGGAGGAAGCCTCCGCGGCCGCGGCCATCTGGCTGAGTGCGGCGTAGGCTTCGCGGGCCTTCTGGCTGTTCAGGTTGAGTTCGCCGTTGCTGTAGTGCAGGGCGTCCCGGTGGCCCTTGATGGCGGCGGTCGCGTCGTCGATGGACTGCTGATACGCGGACTCGGCGTCGAGCGCCGCCCGGTTGGCGTCGTTGAGGTCGAGGATGGCCTGCTGCAGCCCTTGGGCGGCCTGCTTCTGGGCGTCCAACTTCTTCTGGACCTGCTGGGCCTGGTCGCCGAACATGCCCTCGGACTGGGCGGTGAGCTTGGCCTGGAAGGCGGCGTCGGCGAGGGCGGAGTTGTAGTCGTCGAGGCTTTTCTTCGGGATGTTCAGGCCGGCCTTGGACAGGTCTTTCAGAGCCTGGGCGGCCTGGTCTGCGTGGCCGCCGGAGACGAGCGCTGCGAGGCCCTTGTCGATCGCGTCGATGTCCTTCTTGGCCTGCTTCATCGAGTTCGACTGGCCCATGCCCAGCGTGAAAACGCGGTTCATGGTGTCGTTGAACTTGTCCATGCCGGAGGACTTGCCGCTGACGCGGTCGATGGCCTTGCCCAGCCCGTCCAGGTCCGCCCCGAACACGCTGGTCAGCTCGCCACTGGCCTTACCGGTCTGGCTCAGCCGGCCGAGGGCGGTGGTCATGCGATCGACGTCGGGGGCCTTCTTCCCGGACGAGGACAACTTGTCGAGGACCACGGCGATCCCGGCGATGACCGCGATGGCGCCGCCGATCTTCCCCGCTGTGGAGATGGAGCCGATGGCGGCCCGGACCCCAGCCAGACCCCCGCCGGCGGCCTGGGAGGCGGCGCGCAGTACCACCAGCCGCCCGGACAGGGACGTCACCGCCCCGGTGACGGCCGTGATCCCCGCGCTGGCGACCTTGAACAGGCGGAACGCGGCGTACGCGTCCAGGACGGTGGCGACGAAGGAGGGCGGCAGGGCGGCCACCAGGCGGGCGATGTCGTCGACCACGGTGAGCAGCCCGGGGCCGGCCTGCGCGGACGCCTTGAGGATGGTGCCGATCGCGCGGGCGATGTCGTCCAGGGCCTGGTGGACCTGCGGCCCCTCGGCCTTGGCGTAGGCGAAGACCTGGGCGATGGCCCCGTTGTGCGGGCCCTCGTCCAGGTACCGCAGGAAGTGCACGAGGTCGTCGTTGAGGCGTTTCAGGACGCCGCCGGAGAAGGCGGTCAGGCGCTTCATGAGGCCGTCGAGGCCGGGGCTGGCGACCGCGCCGCCGGCGATCGTGACGAATCGGTTCAGCTGATCTGCGGCGGTGCGGACCAGCGGGGACAGGCGGGGCAGGATCGCCTCGGCGACCGCGAAGGACCGGTTGACCGGCTCCATCGTGGCGCCGGCGAGGGAGTCCGACCAGGCTTTGAAGGCGTCCTTCAGGCCGAGCCAGCCCTCGGTGGCGCGCTGGGTCGCCGCGGGCATCCCGTCCAGGGACCTCGCGGAGGCTTCCTGCGCCGCGATGGCCTGCTTGGAGTTCGCCCCGTACTTGGCGACCGCCGCGTTGTACTTGGCCTGCGCGTCGGCCGCGGCGCCGATCGCGGTGATCTGCGACTTCGCGGCCAGCCCGAACGCGCCGAGCGCGACACCGGCGGCCCCGGCCTGCTCGGCGATACTCACCAGCGACGCCGTCAGCGACGCAGCGACCGGCACCAGCGACGGCGCCAGGGAGATCAGGGTCGCCAGGGGCTTGATGTCGTCCGCGATACCGCCACCGCCCCCGCCGCCGGGGCTGCCGCCGCCGATGACGCGGGTACGGACCACGACGGTCCGGTCGCGGGTCAGGCGCGCGATACGGGCCTCGGCCCGCGCCTGCGCGCCGGTGTCCGTGTCGGGCCGCACCGAGACGGTGATGGGCCGCCCGAGTTCCATCAGGACCGTCTGGACCCGGCGGAGCGCGACCTGGTCGAGCTTGGGGGTGACCTTGACCTGCACCTCGCGGTCGGCGAGCTGGGTCTGCAGCGCCTCCCTCTCCCCAGTCGCCAGGTCCAGCTTCACCTTCAGCTTGGCCGCCGGGCTGTCGGCGACCTTCTCCCGCAGCGCCGCGAGAGTGCCGTCCTTCAGACGCAGGTCAACGCCGAGCTTTGCGGGGTCCCCATCAGCCACTTCCTGACGGACGGTGGCCAGCGTGCTGCTGTCGAGGGACGCGGCGACGCTGAGCTTCGCCGCCGCACTGTCCTTGACCTTGTCCCGGACGGCCGCCAGGGTTCCGGTCTGCAGGTTCAGCTCGACCAGCAGCGTGGCCGCGGTACTGTCCTTGACCTTCTGACGCAGGGCGGCGAGAGTGCCGTCCGCCAGGCGCAGTTCCGTGCTCAGTTTCGCCGCGGGACTGTCGCGTACCTCTTGCCGGAGGGTGGCCAGCGTGCCGCTCTCCAGGGCCACAGTGACGTCCAGGCGAGCGGCGGTGCTGTCCTTGACCTTGTCCCGGAGGGTAGTCAGCGTTCCGGTCTTCAGCCGCAGGTCGACATCGAGTTTCGCCGCCGGGCTGTCGGCGATCTTCTGACGCAGGGCAGCGAGCGTGCCGTCCGCCAGCTTGGCGTCGACCTGGAGGGTGGCCTTGGTTTTGCCGACCTCGAGCGCCCACCGCTTGACGTCTTCCTTGCTGGATGCCAGGACGCGCGTGAGACCGGAGTGGTCGCCCTCCAGCTTGGCGACGACAGGGGGCAGGTAGTCCGCCACCGGGCCCCCTTCCGGTTGCGCGGTCAGGGGGCTACGGCATGGCGCGGGCCCAGGCCGCCACGTACTGGCGGCGGATGGCGTCGCGTGCGTCCCGCACGGTCGGCGCCAGGTAGGGGCGGGGCGGGATCGTGACGGAGTGGTTCCGGCCGGCCTGCCCGCCGAGTTCCTGGATCCGGGAGTACACCGCGGTGGGACCGAGCTGGCCGGTGTAGCCGGTGCCGGTGGGCCGGGGCCCGGTCGGGCTGAGGGAGCCGCGCAGGTGGCCGTTGATGCGCGCCGGGGGCCCGCCGGGCGGGGCGGGGGTGGGGGTGCCCGGCGGGTGGTAGTAGCGGGACAGCCGACTGAACGCCCCGCGCTGCACGATTTTCATGGCGTCGCGGGTGGCCGCGCGGGTCGCGGACTGCATCCGCTGCCCCAGCGCGTCCACCGCGGCGGCCCACTCCTCCACGCCGTCCACGGAGATGCCGACGTCCACCGGTCACCTCCTGCGGGCGGCCTCGCGCGCCGCCTTCGCGCGGGCCTGCTCGGCGGCCTGCTCCTGCCGGATCGCCTTCGCTTCGTCGACGACGCCCGCGTAGACCGGGTACTCGTTGAGCTGCCGCAGCGGAATCCGGTCGACCCGCTCCGGCTCCCAGCCGTACCGCTCCGCGAACCAGCCGTAGGGCCACGCGAGGCGCTCCAGCGGTGTCAGCGGATGTTGGGCCGGCCCGGGCTTCGACTGGCCGAGGAGAGAGGCTAGGACGCGTCGGCGTCCCCAGTAGGGGAACCCGGGTCCGCCTTCGCCGTCTCCAGCGCCTCCGCGGTCTTCGGCTCCGGATCGGCCGGGAACACCACCTCGACCGCGGGGGCGACAAGTCGCTTCAGCGCCGCGTAGTCCTTGATGCCCATCAGCCGCAGCGACCCCGCGGACTGCGGAGTGTCGGGGGCCTGGGAAGGGATCGGCAGCGGAAGTGACCAGCTCATGACCAGCGCGGTGATGAGCCCGTTGTACATCTGGACGGCACGCCGGTTGACCGACTCTTCGTCGTCCATCGCGCCCTGGATGTCCATCTGGTCGCCGGCGCGCAACTCGTCGACGTCGCGGAGTTCAACCCAGGCGCCTTCGGTGGCGAGGGGGTGACGCTGTCCCATGGGTCGGGCCTTTCGGAAGGGTGGTGGAAGGGCTGGAAGGGCAGGGAGCGGGCGCGGTCCCGGAGCCCTTCCTCTCCGGGACCGCGGTCACAGGGGACGGCCAGTCCGGTCGGGTCAGAAGGAGCCGGGGGGCACGTTGCAGGTCACGGACACCTTGATCGGGCTCATGCCGCCGCTACCGCCTGCGTTGGTGGTGTTGAAGTCCGTCTCGAAGCTGTCCTGGTAGCCGACGGCCGCCTTGCTGGTGTCCGGGGTGGCGGCGGTGAACGCTGCGACCTGGATGTCGATCTGGATGCTGATCAGGTTGGCGCCGGACAGGCCGTTGCTGCAGACGATCTGCACCTGCGGCTTGGTGTTGTTGAGCATGTACAGCAGCGCGGACTCGTCGCTCACCGCGCCGAAGTTGAGCTTGCCGGTGACCGCGACGCCGCCGCGTTGGATGATGTACGGCAGCTGCGAACCCGTCGCCGTGAAGATCGGCAGGAGTTCGCGGGTGATGTCGATCTCGCCGTCGGTGACGGTGTTGACGAGGGTGCCCCCGCTGGCGGGGCCGCCGATGCCGACCTTCGTCTGCCAGGATGCGATCGGCAGGATGCCCGTGGGGTTCGCCGTCGGCGCCACACTCGCCGGGGCACTGGGATAGCTGGTGCCCTGCCCCGTCCAGGAGAACAGCTCGGACTCGGCGTTGAACGTGAAGTTCATCTGCGACATGCAGAACCCCGGGTAGGACCGGGCCCCCACCGTTGCTGTCGTCCCCAGCTTGTGCGTCAGGGTGTGGGAGGCCGGCTGGCCACCGTTGCTGTTGAGCAAGCTCCAGGCGTAGGTGTACGGGCCGGTCACGGGGGTGAGGGCCTGCGAGGAGGCGTGCGCGTACAGCAGCCCACCGGTGGGGGTGGTGATGGGGATGACGAACGGGCCCGAGCCGGTGGGGGTGCCGGTGGTGACGACCTCGGCGGTCGCCCCGGTGCCGACCTGCAGGAGGGTGCCGTTGGGGATCGTCGCGGTCGCCTGAAACGACGTGGCCCCGGCGGCGGCCGACGCGGCGAGCGTGGTGGCGCCCGACCCGGTCGGCGTGCCGACGACGGACACGTCGCCCAGAATGTTCCGCAGCCAGAACCCGAGGGTGTCGCCGTAGACCGGGCCACCGAGGCTGATCCCCGCGATCTTGGTCCCCTGGATGTGCGCGAACGCGTCCGTGCCCATCGAGCCGCGCCAGGACTGGTCCTTCAGCCATGAGGGGGTGTCACCGGGGGTGAAGGTCGTCAGGAGCTGGGTGGCCGTCATGGCCACCGCGGTCCCTTGGACGGCTTCGGCGGCGATGCCGACGAACTGCTGGGTCGATGCGTAGGTGATGGGGGTCGACACCGTCACTCCTCCGAAACGAGCGGTGCGGCGTCGTTGTCCGCGACCTGGTTGGGCTTCTTGCGGGTGGGCTGCCAGCGGCCGTCGTTCGGGGCGCCGAACGGCCAGTCGAAGACGGTCGCGGGCGTGGGCGGGATCGCCGGGGTCTCGGGCTTGTCGCCGTCTGCCGGCACTGCGGGCTGGCCCGGGTCGACCGGGCGGGCGGTCAAGGGCACGTCGAGGTACTGGGTCGGGATCGGCCAGACGTACTCGTACGTCCCGGCGGCCAGACGGCCCGGGGGCACCTCGTCCACCGCGACGGCGTCGGGCTTCGGGGCCGTGGCCGCGGCGGGGTTCGTCTTCGGAGTGTCGTCGCCGGTGGTGGCCGGAGCGCTGTCCGGCCCGGATGTGGGCTTGGTTGCGGGCATGGCGGATCTCCAGTCCGGGAGCGGACAGCAGTAAGGGGGGGCGGGGCGTGCGGCCGAACGCCGGTCAGGCTTGGGCGATCTCGAGGGCCGTGAAGGACATGAGGAAGAAGCTCTTGGTGAGCTGCCCCTTGGTCTCGGGCTGGCCGTTGTCGAAGTCGATCGTTCCGCTGCCGCCCTCAACGTGTTCGCCTGCTTGGAAGCAGGCTTTACCGAGGGTGCGGTCGCGGCGCATCCACTCCACGAGGGCGTCCTGGAGGGCGTACATGTCGTCCTGCGCGTCCTCGGCATCGGGGGTGCGGGAGCGGAGGTAGCAGGCGCCCTCGATCTGGTAGAGGACGTTCTTCTGGCCGTTGTACGGTCCGGCGACTGCGAAGCGGCCCTCGGAGCGGCGGGGAATCCAGAAGACGAGCATCGAGCCGGTGCGGGCACCGGGCGGCATGCCGTGAAAGAAGTCCTGGTGGCCGTCGTCCTTCGGCCACGCGCGGCGCACGATGCCGACCCCGGGTACCGGGGAGGCGCGGTAGGTGTGCGTCTTCGGGTCGTAGGGACCGCCGAAGTACCGGCAGATCCCGTCGAGCACAGTCGTGCCGCTCACCGCACGCGCCAGTACGAGTTGATGATGCGTTCGGCTTCCGCGACGAGGCCCGAGCCGTCCTTGCGGGGGTCCGTCTGCCGGGTTCTGGAGGCCAGGTGGGTGTCGGGGTAGGAGTCCTCGGCTGCGGTGTCCGGGCGCATCAACTGGCTGATGTTGTAGTTGACGACTGCGAGCCGCAGGTTGGCGGGCATCCCGGAGAAGTCGTGGCCGCTGGTGTGCGCGAACCGGGTGGGGGTGGCCAGGGTCACCGCTGCGGGGGCGGGTGCCGTGGGCGGCACGCTGATCGCCGGGGGCGTCCATGCCGGTGAGACGGTCACCGTTTCCTCGGCTCCCGGCTCCCAGATGCGGTACTGGGCGCCGGGGAGGATGCCGGTGGGGTCGTCGACAGTGAGAGTGAGCGCCCCGGCGGTGGTGTCGGCCGTCAGGCGGGTGGCGACGAAGCCGGCCACGCACACTGCCTGGACCCACAGCTCCACCCCGGCGGGGAAGCCGAACTGGAGGCTTCCGGACCAGGACCCGCCGCCCTGCCCGAGGGGGATGGTCAGGTTGTTGTCCTGCTCCCAGACGGTCGGGGAGTTCATCACCGTCAGCGCGGTCGGGCTGTAGCCGTATCCGACCTGCACCAGGCTCAGGTAGGGCGTGTGGTCGAGGTGGAACTTCAGGTTGCCCTGCCGGTCGGTCCGGGCTCTGGTGCGCTGGGTGAAGACGTGGGCGTGCAGCGGCTGCATGGCGGTGTCGGCGGCCCACTGCGACGACATGAGCAGAAGGTTCTCGAGCTCGGCTGTCTGGGCTGCGGGGTCATCGACGTCCACTCGCAGGTCGTCCAGGTCGAGGTAGGTGGGGTGTGCCTGGAACGCTGCGGCGGACACGTACGGGACGGTCACCAAGGGAGGTGGGGTGGGCATCGGATCACCCCTCGCCCAGTCAGTTGCTGTTGGTGCGGATCCAGGTGCCGTGGTCGCAGCCGAGGGAGAAGACTTGCTCGGGCCAGCCGTCCGGGTAGCAGATCGAGCAGGGCTCGTTGGCCTCTTGCAGGTCGCTGCGCGCAGGACCCTCGGGCTCTGGCTCCGCGTCCGGGGCGGCCTGCTTGGCATCCGGGGCCGGAGAGGACGGTTTCGCCGGGGCCGAGAACCGCGGGGGTGTCGGCGGCCGGTTCGTCTGCGGCGGGGCGCTTCTTCGGGGACATGCGCCTTCCCCTTACTGGTCGTCGTCCCGCACGCGGACCCACTGCCCGTGCTGGCAGCCGACGCTGCCCGCGCTCAGCTGCACGCCGTGGGGCATGCACAGGCGGCACGGGTCGTCGCGGTCGCCGGCGGGGGTCTCCCAGTGGAAGGCTTCGGCGGTCGCCTCGAGGGCTTCCGGCGCCGCGGGCTCGGGGTCCTGCGCTCCGGGATCGGCCGTGGCGCTGGCCTGTGCGGCCGCGTCCCGGTCCCCCGTCGCCGCCTCCGCCTCCGCGTCGGCGTCAACATCGGCTGGCGGGGTGTCCTGGGGCTTGTCGTCCGGCGTGGCCGTTGGCGTCTGGTCCTGTCCGTCCGGACTGGTGGTGCCGGGCTTCCCGTCGTCGGCGGCCGGAAGCTGCGGCTCCTCGGGGCCGGACGCATCGGGCGCGGCGGGATCGGCCGGCTTGGGGGTGGTCTTGCGGGTGCGGGGCGGCATCAGGGGGTCTCCTTTTCGCAGGTGCCGCCGCAGCGGCTGCACGTCGTCACGAAGCTGCCGAACTGGCAGGTCGGGCAGCGGTAGCCGATGCCGCGCCGGGTACGGCCCGACAGGGACGCCACGAACGCGCCCTCGGCGAGGAGCGCCTTGACGTGCCCGGGGTTGTCGACGTCGGCGATCCGGCCGTTGTAGCGGGTGACGTGACCGGTCTGAGCGCCCTTGACTTCCATGCCGGCCACGGCGCCGTCGGGGGCTGCGATACGCATCCGCGGAGTCCTCTCATGACGAGAGCCCGGCACCAAGGGCGACGGGCTCTCGGGGGGGCGAGCGAAGCGCGGCTACGGCCACTCCAGACCGTTGGCTTCGCAGTGTTTTCTCAGCCGCGTAATCAGCGGCGGATGAGTCATGCCGAACCGCGGTGCTATCTGACGCCACGAGATGCCTCGGCGGCGCAGCTCGTACACGGCCTTAATATCCAGTTCGGTAGCTTTCAGCAGAACGCCGCGGTGCACGTTTTCCAGAGGGGTTACTGGCTCTACGTGATCGGGGTTAACACACTGCCGATGTGGACAGGTCGGGCCACCTTGGCAATCGGTGTCGTTCGTGTGGCAGGTGTGGTCGAGCAGAATGCTGTCCGGTATCGGCCCGTGCTTCTCCTGGTACAGGACGCGGTGCGCCAAGTGGTGCCCCGGGTGCCCGAGCCGGGCGAACGTACCCATGCCGTAGCCTTCGGGGTTCAGGGCGCGTTGCCAGATCCAGCAGCCGTTCTCATTGATGATCCACTTGGGGCCACTCTCTTTCCAAGCGGCGTGGCCGCGAAGGTAGAACTGTGGCTCGCCTTTTACCCAGCCGTAGCGGGTGGAGGTTCGGGTGGCTATCTTCGTTGGGTTTCCGCAGCCGCAGTGACACAGCCCCTTTTCAATCACACAATGAGCGTAGCTGATTGGCGGCTATACCACTGCGGCTTTCCGGAATTACGCGGCCGTCACGCCAGAAATGCAGCCATTCCAGGCGGGTGCGTAACATAGCATTCCGCCAAACCAGTACGAGCTGGACTCGTAGGCGAACTGGTTGACGGGCCAGTCGATGCCCATCAGATCCTGGACGTTGATCATGGACCAGACGTTGGAGACCTGGGTGTCCGGGATCGGAAGGGTGTCGGAGAGGATGGGGCACACGCCCTGGGGGAGCCAGGGGTGGACTTCCATCTCGACGCGCTTGCCGGTCACCTCGTTCATGATGGCGACGGCGACGGAGCCGAGGGACACGCCGGACACCTGGTCCTGGGTGATCTGGAGGAAGTAGTTGTTCGACGACCCGGCCTTGAGGGTGTCGGACTGCTGCTTGCGGTCGACGCCGTTGAACAGGATCCGGTCGGGGTCGGCCTTGACGGCGTTGTACAGGGCGGCGAACGCGGTCTGGAACTCCGAGCCCGGGTTGCTGGTGCTGAACGTGCTGTTGATCTTCACGTTGTAGCCGGACTGGGTGCCCATGACCCACGGCAGGATGCCGTCGTAGCCGGCCGCGTACGCGGAGGTGTCGGCGGTGGGCGGGTTCTTGCCGCTGGTGGGGATCGCGCCCTGCAGGACGATGCCGGTGCCGCCCGCGCCGCCGCCGTTCGCGGTCTGGTTCGGGAAGCGGCCGTAGAGGAAGAAACTGCTGTTCGCGGGCTGCGAGGCGCCGGTGCCGATGTACACGTTGTACCCGAGGGCCTGCGGCACGTCGGTCAGGCGCAGCACCACGTTGTGGGTCGAGGTGGGGGCGATGGTCGCCACGCTGGAGACGACGGACTCTCCGAAGGCGCCGGCGTCGGAGGTGACGTACACGTAGATGTTCGTGGTGTACCCGGTCAGGGCGACCTGCCCGGTGCCGACGGTGTTGTCGACGAGGGACACCCCGCCGGGGGCGGCGAGCGCACCCGAGTACGGGGATGCGGTGCCGCGACCCATCAGGATCATGCGCTCCTCCATCAGCATGCTCGCGTAGAGCAGGCTGGTGCGGGAGAGCTGCCGGATGTCCTGGTAGCCCTGGCCGGCGTACTGCGCGGACCAGGTCACCTCGTCCGACATCGAGAACTGGCTGTAGGGCAGCGTGACGTCGTAGCCCGCGTACGCGATCTTCGGGCCGCGCGCGTAGTACAGGGAGTTGCCCGCGCCGGAGGGGGCGAAGTTGTTCTGGGTGGTGTCCTGGATACCGGGGTGGATGTTGCCGACGCCGCCGGTGCCGGAGCCGGTGAATCCGGAGATGACCTTGAAGCGGTGGCTGGTGCCGATGCCCTTGATGCGCGGGATGCGGTTGCGCAGCGGCGTCGGCCGGGGCGCCAACAGCTTCGCCGGGGCTTCCAGGTCGAACGCGACCAGGCCGGTGCCGACCGGGGAGGTCAGGTTGATGTCCTTGACCAGGTCCGGGGTCTGGGCCTTCAGGCCGTCCAGGGCCTGGGTGATGGACGCTACGGCGTCTGCTCCCAGTCCCTTGACGAGGTCGGGGGCTCCGAGGGCCTTCTCCAGGTACCCCAGGGCGTTGGTGGGCTGCGACGTGAAGTCGACGGGCTGGCCGGCCTTGAAGGAGGTGACGATCTCCTCGCGGGTCAGTTCCCGCTCGGGCATCCCTCCGATGGACTTGACGAGCTCGTCGAAGCGCTCGCTGACTTCGGCCTTGGACAGCTTCGGGGCCTCGTGGGACTCGCCGAAGAGGAGTTCGAGGTTTGCGGGCAGAGCCATCTCGCCCTGCTCCTTCCGTACGAAAGCGCCGCCTCAGTGGCGGGGCTGAAGCGGGTGGTGGGGTGGGGCAGAGTCAGGCGCCGGCGCGGGCGTACAGGGCCTTCGCGCGGATGCGGTAGCCCTCGGCGAGGTCGCGGTTGGCTGCGAACTGGTCGGCCTTGGCCATGAGGGCGTCGCCCTCGGCGCGCATCCGGGCCGCGTCGCTTTCGGCGGCGGTGCTCTGCTGGGCGGCGGTGCGGGTGAGCACCGGGCCGCCGGGGGTGGGCAGATCCTTGACGGCTTCGGCGACGCTGGCCTTTGCCACATCGGCCGCGAGCGCCGCGGCGCGCTCCTCGGCGGCCTTGGTGGCCTCTGCTACAGCGGCCTTCACCATGTCGGCGAGGTCGGCCTTGGTCACGGTGTCCGGCTCGTCGGCCGGGGCGGTCTGGGGGGTGCGGGCGGCGAGGGCCTCGGCGACGGCAGTCTGAACGGCGGCCGCGGCTTCGGCCTTGGTGAGGAGGGCGCCGTCGCCGTCGGCCTTCTTCGCGGCCTTCCCGCCCGGGGCGGTTCCAGTGCCGTCGCCCGGGGCGCCCGTCCCGGAGGGACCGCTCGCGGCCGCCGGCGGTGCCTTGTCCGTCTTGGTGGCGTCGGGCTTGTCGGACAGGCACATGTCCTCGGCCATGCCGGCCTGCTCGCGCTCCTCGCGGTCCTGGAACCACTTCAGGGACCGGGCGGCGTCCAGCAGCAGCGAGATGTCGATGATCTCGTTGACGTTGCCTTCGGCGAGTGACTCGGCCTCAGCGATGATGAGCTTGGCGATCCCGGCCAGCGCCTGCTGGGCGCCCTCGATGTCCATCGACTCGTCCGGGTTGCCTCCGTCGCCTCCGTCCCCGCCTGTGCCGCCGTCGTCGGCCTTGGCCACGCCCGGGACGAGCGGCAGGATGTCGGTGAGGATCTGCTCGGCCTTGGCGATCGTCGCCTCGTCGGCCTTCGTGGTGGTCATGGAGCCGTCGGCCTTCCAGTTCTCGGGGATCATGTCGGACAGGCCGAGGGCCTTGGCGCGCTTGATGATGTGGGCGCGGATCTTGTCATGGTCGACTCCGCCGCGGCCCACCGCGCGGATCGCTTTGCGCAGGTCGGCCTTGGTCTCGATCGGGTAGCTGCCGTCGTTCATTGCGGCCCCCGAGGAAGCGGCCTTGCGGCGCCCGGCCGCGGACAGGTCCGCCTTGGAGAGTTCCTCGACGCGCGCGTCCACGAGGCCGCGCAGCATTTCCTCGGTCACGGGCGCGCCTTGCAGGTGGATCACGAAGGTGGGCAACGCTACTGCCGGACCAGGGTCGTCGGTCTTCGCGGTGTCCACGGACACCTGCGCGCCGCCGTCCGCGAGGCGGGTCAGCGCCTCCTTCACCGGCGCGGCGAGCCGGTCGTACAGTTCCTGCGGCAGTCCGAACGCTTCGGCGTCGGTCTTCTCGGTGACCTCGGCGTCCTCGACCAGGATCAGGTCCCCAGCCGAGTCGGCCTTGGCCAGGTCGAAGGTGCACCCCGGGTTGGCCGGCCGGTCGACGACGCTGACCTCGATCACGTCGCCGCCGACGACGAGGCCGTTGGGTGCGTCGGCCTTGCCCATCTCCACTCTGGGCGCCTTGATGCCGACGGAGAAGCCGCGCAGCACCCCGTGTTCGATCTTCTTGACGGCGACGGGGTCGACGATGCGGGCCGTCAGCAGGTGCGCGCCGTCGTCGCCCTTGGACAGGCCCACTCCGACGCCGACGGCGCGCTTGGGGTCGTGCTGCTCGCGGACGCCGCCGCCCTCGGCCAGCCAGCGGGGCATGGCCTGGTCGAGCCAGGTGCCGTCGAGGCGCTGCTGGTCGCGGTCCAGGGCGGAGGACGCGGCGGGCCCGTAGACGAGCAGAGTCCCGTCGTCCTCGCGGACGGTCTTGGTGATGGGCGCCCAGGCGTAGGCGGTGTCGGACATGGTTCCTCCTTGCCCGGGTCGCGGGCACACGGGGTCGCGGTAGCGGGTCAGGAAGGGGCCGGGTAGCAGCGGCAGTTCGGGTGCGCGGGCGGGGCGTCGGAGCCGTCAGGCCATGCCTCGCCGATGGTGCGCGGGCCGGCGGCGGCGTTGGCGGTGCAGATGGGGCAGGCGCCGGGTTCGGCGACCCATCGCCATTGGGTGATGCCGGCGTCCTGGTAGGCGGTACGGGCGGCTGCGGCGGCGGCGCGGGTGAGTTCGGTCAGGGCGGTCATGCGTGCCCACGGCTCGTCTCGGAGTGCGTCGCGGAGTGCCTGCGCGAGCTGCTGCCGGGTCATGCCAGCTACCCGGGCGCGGGCGAGGACGCGGGCCAGCGCTTGGAGGCGCCGGTCGGCGATCGGTGGGATGGTGTCGCGGCGGCCGTTGAGGAATGCGGTCAGGGCGTCGTTCATGGCGGTGGTCAGGGTCTGCCGTGCCGCGGCGTCGTCGCCGATGTTCCAGGGGAAGGCGGCCGGTGTGCCGCCGAGGGCGGCGTGCACGGAGGCGGCGCCGATGGCCCAGCCTTCCGTCCAGATGCCGGCCAGCAGCGGGGCGAGGGCGGTGGTGACGCTGACACCCCCGGCGAGGAGGAACGCGAGCGCTGCGGCCACCGCGGCGTCTGTCCGGTCGTCCTGGTCGTCCCCGTCACCTGCGTCGTCCGCGGGTTCGGCGTCCGGGGCTGTCCCGGCCTGCTGGGCGAGCCAGCGCTCTGCGACCTGATCGGTGTTGACGGACCCGTCGAGGGCCTGCTGCAGGCGTGCGGCCCACACGTCGGCGGCGTCCTGGTCGCGGTCCCAGCCCGGCCAGGAGTCCGCCGCTTCACCTTTTGGGACCGGATCACCGCCGGAGGGGCTCGTGTCGCCGCCGGCGAAGATGACGTGTTCGGTGTTGAGGTCGATGGGGGCGTCAGCTTTGGTGACGATGGTGAAGGTGAACGGGCGGCGCGGGCTGGGGTTCTTCTTGGCCCAGCGGTGATAGGCGGCCAGCTCGGCCTTCACTGCCGTGTCCGTCGCACTGTTCCCGGCGTTGTTCCCGGGGTCTTCGCCATCGTCTGCGGTGTCTCCCCCGCTGTCGTCGTCCTCGTCGGCGGCGGCGCTGTCGGCCTCCTGGCCCCCGGGTTGGATCTGCCCGGTGGGGTTGCCGCCGTCGAGGCCGAGTCTCTGTCCGGGGGCGGCGTTCTGTGACGCGCCGTCGAGGAAGATCACGCCTCGGGTCGTCATGACCATCGGCTTGTCGGCCTCGGGGAAGGTGTAGCGGGGCATGCCGGTGCGATCGCGGTCCTCGTTGAGGGTCATGCGGCCCCACTGGATCCGGTTCTGTGCGACCTGGTCTGCGGCGGCCTCGTCTTCTTCCTCGAGGCCGAGGATGCGGAACTCCAGCTGGGACGGCATGCCCAGGTGGCGGCGGGAGATCTGGGTGATGAGCGCCTGGATCCACCGGTACAGCGGCATGGTGGCGGAGCGTTCGCGGATGTCGGACTGGCCTTCGTGGTAGCCGGCGCTGCCGAGTCCGCCGGTCTCGGTGAAGTTCAGCTCGGCGATCGTGGTGGAGAAGTGGTTGGCGAGCTGCTTCAACAAGAAGAGGTCGTATTCGGGCTTGTACCGCTCGGCGACGTCCGCCAGGGGCTCCAGTTCGAAGCCGGGGGGCAGGATCCGCATGCGGTGCCGCTCGAGGGTCTGGCCGGACCAGGCATCATTCAGGGCCGTCTCGTACTCGAGAACCTGGGCCGGGGTCCAGCCGTTGTTGGCGGTGTTGCGGAGCAGGCCGGCCGGGACGGTGCCGTCGGTGTACTCGGCGCGGATCCAGGCCCGGCGGCGCAGCCACACGTCGAGGTCTTCGAGGCACTGCTCGACCGGGGAGAACCCGTAGGGGCTGGAGGCGCGGACGTTGCGGCGCTTGTAGATCAGCGTGTCGGCCGGGTACCCGTTGGGGATGGTGCCGTCGGCTTCGGCGTCAGCGGTGTATTCGCCGCGGGGGAAGCCCCACAGCATCTGCTGGTAGGCCGGGTTCGGCGGGGCGGGCTTGCCGCCGCGGTAGTCCCGCAGCGGCTTGATGGTGTCCCCTGCGATGATTTCCATGGCGTACAGGTCACCGCCGTAGGTCCGCCGCGGGTAGATCGCCAGCGCATCCAGGACGAGGTGCTCCTCGAGGAGCTTGCTGACCCACTCGATCCAGTCCTCGTCCTGCCCGGGGTCGGGGCGCTCCCAGAACGCTGTGCAGCGGCCGATCTCCGGGCCGAGGCTCTTGCGCAGGTCGCCCTCGATGTCGGCGCGGGACTGCGAGGGGTTGTCGGCCTCGGCCTGGGCGACGGCGTCCTTGGTGATGGTGATCGCCCAGTCGAGGGTGGAGATGTCGCTCTTGCGGATCTCGATGCAGCGCCGCGGGATCCCGCCGGCCGCGGCGGCGTCCCGCAGGACTTTCCACGGCACGAGCCGGTCGGTGACCCCGGGAAGGTTGCTGGAGACGGGGTACTCGTTGAAGCGCGGCTCGGGCCGGCTGGAGTCCTGGCGGACGGGGTCGATCGCGGCGGGGATCAGGGGCAGGCCGGGGCCGAAGGCGACCTGCGGGTCCATGCGGGGCAGCGGCGCAAAGCTCCCGGTGGTCTGCGGTGCGGCCTGAGCGGCGAGCAGGGCGGCGACCTGCTCGCCGGTGAACGTCGCGGACGGGGCGATGGCCGGCCGGTCGGCCTTCTCGATGCGCGCCGGGCGGCGCTGGCGGTTGTGGCGGCGGGACACCCGGCACCCCCTCGCTCAGGTCAGCGGGCGGCGGGCCCGGGGCGTGTGGGAGTCGTACCGGCGGAAGCGGGGACGGGTGCGGCTGGGATGCCGACGAGGACGCCGGTCTCGCACAGGGCTTCGTGGACCTGCCTGCCCTCGGCGGCTTGCTGTAGTCCGCGCAGGCCGTTGGCGGTCCACAGGCGGCCGCACCACGCCTGCCCGGGATGGGCCCGGCACAGCAGCACCCGGAACGTAGGGGCGTTCGCGCGGTGCGCGCACCGCGGGGCCAGCAGACGTATCACCGAGGGGGTCCTCTCGTCAGGCCGGTTGCTGGGGCTTGTAGGCGTTGAGGTAGCCCATGGCGCCGTCGAAGCCGCCCGGCGCGGCGTAGAACGCGAGCAGGAGGGCGTCGGCGTTGTCCGGGGACCGGCCGATGCGTTTGATGGTCTCCGTCTTGGGTTCGACGACGATCCGGCCCGCGGCGTCGATGCTGTACTTCGGCGCGGTCAACTGGGAGACCAGGCGCTCGCGGTCGTCCTCCTCGAGGCGGGACAGGTCCCAGCTCACGCCCTCGGAGAGTTGGCGGCCGACCTGCCACCAGATCTGGGAGCGCAGGTTCTTGTACTTCTCCGGTTCGGTGGACGCTTCGGCCACGTTCACGCCGAGGATGTCCGCCTCGTGGGCGCCCTGCTGCCGCTTCTCCCGCAGGCTGCCGACGATGCCCCAGCCGATGCCGATGGAGTCGACCTTCACCACGGCGGCCCGGGACTCGCGAATGGCCTCCACGATCCGAGCGACCGCCTTGACGGGGTCCTTCTCGCGGAACTTCCACTCGCGGCCGACGGTCATGCCGCGGCGTTCACGGATGCTGGTTTCGTCGCCGCCGGCGCCCATGTCGATGCCGAGCTCCACCGGGCCGGCGGTGTCGCGGGAGGCGTCGTTGTCGCGGGGCTGGGAGCAGGCACGCAGCTTCGACAGGCGCACCACGCCGTCTTCGGAGTCGTGTGGGAACTCGCCGGTGACCTTGGAGATGTACGTCGGGGAGGTGACGCCGAACTCGGCGGCCATGTCCTCCACGTAGTCGTGGCCGACCAGCATGGGCCGCAGGTCGTCCGGTACAGGCTCGCCGGTGAAGTTGGGGGTGTCGAACGCGGAGATGCGGATGACGTTCCATCGGTCAGTGTTCGCGCACACCCGGGCGAACTGGGAGCCAGGGTCGTCGGGGTTCCCGATGGCGAGGATGCGGCAGTGCTCGCCGGTGGCGATGGCGTTCGCGGCGGTCCAGAACTGCTTGTTGATCCCGCACGCCTCGTCGAGGATCACCAGCACGTACTTGGCGTGGATGCCCTGGAAGGCGTGCGGGTTGTAGTCCGAGGGCTTGCGGCCGAACGCGATGAGGCGCTTGCCGAGCTTCCAGTCGGTCTCGTTGATCCGCCCGAGGAACGGCTCCCCGATCGCCTCCGCCTTCGCGAACGCGGCGTTGATCTCCGACCACAGGATCGCCTTGACCTGGTCACCGGTCGGCGCCGTGGTGACGACACGCGCCTCACCCGGCGGGTGGGTGTCCAACCACCACGCCGTCAGCCGGGACGCCGTCCACGACTTGCCGACGCCGTGGCAGGACTGCACCGCAGTGAGCCGGTGGTCGCGCACGGACTCGGCGATGGCGACCTGCTTGGACCACAGGTGCTCACCGAGCTTCTGCCGCGCCCACGCGGCCGGGTCCCGGGCGTACTCCTCGGCGCGGTCGCTGCGGTCGGCGTCCTCCTCGATCCGGTCGGCCGCGAGCAGGAGCGCATCCACCCGCCCACCCCCGTCCCGGGTCAGACGCTGCGAAGCCGGTGCGCCGCGACCCGCTTGGCTTCGGCCGCAGCCGGCCCGTTGATCCCGGCGTGGGCGAGGGCCGCGTCGATCGCGGCGATGACGACGTCGGCCTGCTGCTCGCTGATCGCAGCGAGCCGTTCGTCGATGTTCAGCTTCGCGATGAGGCCGAGGATCTGCCCGCACCGGTCCATGGCCCGCTCGTACAGGGCGATCTCGGAGCGGAGCTGCTCACCGCCGGCCAAGCCCTCGTAGCGGAAGCGGTCGCCGAGGCGGTTCACGCACGCGGCGAGCGCCTCCTGCCACGCCACGGCCTGACCGGCGAGGAGCCTGAGCGCAACGAGGGGGTTGTCGACGGGCTGGACGTCGAGGGTCGCCAGGGCGGTGCGCGCCTGAGCCTCGGCCTTGGCCGCGCGGGCCGCCTTGCCCTGGTCCGTGGTGGAGCCGCCGTGAAGCTTGCAGTGCCCGTGTCCGGCGTGGTCGGTGCCCCAGCCGGCGGGTCGAGTGCAGGTCCCTTCGCCTTGCCGTTTGCGGGCCCCGCAGTGCCGACTGTCATGACCCTCGGGCTCAGGAGGCACTGTCATGACCCTCTGCCTCCCTTCCCCGATTTGGGGGTCAGGTCCAGCCGGGCGGGAGCGGCGGCGGTGTGGGCTCGGGTTCGGGCTCGGGGAGGGGTTCGGGGGTGCAGTCGCAGCCGGGGGTGAGTTCGGGGCGCGGTGCGGTGCAGCCGGGCCCGTGGATGTGGGCGGCGGCGTCCTGGGTGATGTAGTGGGTCAGGCAGCCGTACACGGCGTGGACGTAGTCCAGGCAGTCCGGTAGTGGCGGCCAGATGGGCTCCGGTCCGTCGGGGTCGGCCAGCGCGGTGGCTTCATTTCTGCGGGCCTGTTCCTTGGCTTGCTCGGCGGCGATCTCGTCTGCGGTGAGGCGGCGGGCCCAGTGGACGGCGGAGGGGCCGCCGCAGTAGCCGCAGGGGGGCGCGGTGGGCTCGGCCGGCGCGTCGGGGGTGGGGGCGAGCGGGTCCGGGGCGGGGTCGGTCACGGTGCTCCGTTCAGGTGCCGAGGGGCCAGCGGATGAGGGGCCAGTAGCCGTCGTAGCCGTCGCCGAAGTACACGCGGCACGTGTCGTCGCCGCCCTTGTAGATCATCTCCAGCGTCCAGTTCCCGGACGGGTCGATCTCGCCGGGCTGGACGGTGAAGGCACGGGTGCCGCCGACGCCGGGGAAGCTGCCGGATTGGGCGTACCAGGGGGCGTAGCCCTCGACGTTGGGGGTGGTGGTGCCGGAGGAGACGAAGCGGGAGATGGTGCCGTCGCCGGCGCGGATGACGGCGTCGAGGAACATGGTGGTGCCGGTGCGCAGGAAGGACGGGGACCAGAGGATGACGTCGCCGGCCCGGGCGGGGATGGTGCGGCCGACGTGTTTGCCGCCGGTGCCGATGACGGGGGTCCAGTCGGCAACCGTCGTGAGGGTGACGATGCCGGCGCCGACCGGGTCGTCGTAGAAGACTGGGGTGACCCCGCCGCCTCCGCCGCTGATGGTGGTCCAGGCGAGGGCGCTGCCGCTGGTGCACACGGGGGCCTTGCCGGTGGCGGGCGTCCCGGTGACTGGGAGTCCGACGATCTCGGTGAAGCGGGCGTCGTCGCCTGCGGCGCAGGTGCCGGTGGTGGTGCCGACGTTCCGGACGGCTGCGGCACCGAGGCCGAGGTTGCCCCGGGCCGTGGGGGTGTCCTGAACGTCGCCCAGGTTGTTGGCGGCCAGGAGGGCTCCGGCGGTGCCTCCGCCGCCAATGACGACGCCCTGGGCGGGCCACGCGCCGGCCGCCTTGGGGCCGTAGAGGGTGACGGTCGACGGGTAGGCGGTGAGGTCGTAGTACCAGTCCCCATCGATCCCCACGGTTGAGGTCGGGGTGCCGAGGCCGTTGAGGGTGGTGTTGCCGCGCGGGCCCTGGGCGCCGGGGATGGAGACGGTGACGTTGGCGGGGAGGCTGACGTTGACGGTCACGTGAGCCACCTCCTCGGTGCCGGGGTCTCGGGAAACCGCAGGTCGCACCCATACCAGCCGGTAACTACGGGGTGTGGGCGGCCCTGCTACGGCAGGGCGGCCGGGAAGCTGTTGAACATGCCCGTGACCCACGCGGTGCGGGTGCTGGCGTCGGTGGGCGCCGACCACAGGGCCAGGGGGTAGAAGCCCTTCTTCAGCACCGCGGTGGCCGCGGGGGTGAGGGTGACGGTCAGGGTGGACGTGGGCAGGTCCACGGTGATTGAGCCCTGCGCACCGGGGGTGGTCGTCACGGAGATCAGGGCCGGGCTGGTGATGTCGGTCACGCTCGGGCGGACCACGAACTCCCATGCCAGGCCGGTCAGGTCGATGAGGGAGCCGTCGGCGTTGGTGAGGGTGAACTGGCGCTGCCACTGGCTGCCGGCCGGGGCGTCGGTGTTCCACTGCAGCGTCACGGCCGCACCTCCCCCGTCGCTGTCCGGGTGGCCGGTTCGCGGCGTACGGCGTCGATGGTGCTCAGGGGCGTATGCCGCGGCGCCGGCGTTCCTCCTGGGCCTGGCGCCGCTGGGCGCCCCTGACGGCCTGCTGCATGTTCTCCGTCATCACGGTGCCGCCGACGTGGACGTGCACCTGGTTCTCTGTGGGCACGGGCGTGTCGCTGGAGTGGGCGGTGACGAATGCGGCGGCGTCCACATCGAGGTCGAGGACCGCGGCGGGGACGGTGAGGCGTACCGCGGCCTCGCGGGTCTGCGCGTCGAGGACGAGTTCGACGCGGGAGACGAACAGGAGCTGCTGGCCGTCGAGGTGGATGGTCGCCTTGGACGGGTTGCCGCTGGGGCAGCGCACTTCGAGGCGGTGCTGGCGGGGCGCGGTGTCGGGGGTGCGGTCGTGCTGCTCGTCGACCTGGTCGGCCATGAGGGGCCTCCGGTGGAGGGGAAGGTACCGGGTCAGGGGCGCCGGCCGGCGCGGTGGCGGGCCTGGCCGCGGCCGCGGTGAGCGTTGCCACCCTGGGCCGGCTGAACCATGAGGCGTTCGATGAGGGCGAGTTCGGCCTCGCGCTCGGCGACGAGAAGTTCGGCGCGGGTGATCTCGGCGGCGCTGGCCCTCGCGGCGAGGAGGCGTTCGCGGGCATCGCGGGCCTCCTGGAGGCGCTGCCGTGAGGCCGCGGCCCGGTCCTTGACCTGGGCGGCGTTGCGCTTGTTGTCGTCCGGGGTGGTGGCACCGGCAAGTTTCCGGGCCCGGGCCAGGAGGTCGCGGGCGGCGCGCTCGCCGATGGACGCGCTCACGGTGACCTGGGTCTGGGCGGCGTCGCCGGGGTGGACGTAGCACTCGGCACCGGAACTGTTCGTCCAGATGTAGTCGAAGCCGAGGGCCTTCAACTCGGCGATGAGGTTCTTGCCGTGCCGCTTCACCGCGCGCCCCCGGCCTCGGGGAGGGGGGTGAACTCGAGGACCAGCGACACGCTGAGCAGGCCGGCCCGGGAGGGGTGGGGGTCCCACGCGGTTTCGTCGTCGATGACGACGACGGCGTGCTGGACTCCGCGGGGTGAGGGGCCGATGGCGATCCCGAGCGGGGTCGGCGTCTCGGGCTGCCACTCGCAGCGGACGAGGTAGCCGTGTTCCTGGCCGAACACGATGAGTCGGTTCAGCCAGTCGTCGTGGGTGATGAAGTGCGGGACGACGTTGAGGTCCAGGTCGAGGAGGGAGGCGACGGCGGCCTGCAGGCAGTTGCCGGGTACATCGCCGTCCTGCTCGTGGAGGATCGTCTGGGTGACCTGGCGGGCCGGGGCGGTGGTGGTCACCGCGGGCTCAACGCGTCTCGCTGGCGGACTCGCCGGTCAGCACCATGGTGACGTCCAGGCCGGCCCGGTACACGCGGCCGCCGGGCTGGTTGCTGGTCTCCCAGGTGATGACGCCGTGGGCGCGGCCCTTCTCACGGGCGGTCGCGGCCAGTTCGAGGAGGCTGGCGGTCACGGGGTCGGCGCCGTCGGCGCGGGTGACGGAGATCAGGTGCTGGTTGCGGACGCTGTGGACGGGCTCGTGGGCGACGTCCTTGAAGACGGTGAAGTCGCCTTCCTGCTGGTAGTAGGCGGCCTCGATGCGCTCGCTGCGGGGTTCGTCGGGCGTGGAGCCGATGGTGCTGACGACGAAGACGCGGGTCTGGGTGGGCTTGGGCATGGCGGGACTCCTGGTGGCGGCGTTGGCGATGGCGGCGATGGGTGGGCCGTGCGGCCCCCGGGCCCTCCCACGGGGGCCGCACGGCGGCAGGCGTCGCCCTTGGGGCATCGGCCTGCGGGCCCCGGCATCGGCAGTACGGCCGGCGGGGCAGTCAGGGGGTGTGGGTCAGGCGGCTGTGGCAGTCGTGTGCCAGCGGCGCCCCGGGCGGCTCTTGCTCGCCTCGATGATGGTGGGGATGTGGAAGAGGTCTCGGCCGTCGCCGCGGACGATGGGCTCGACCTTGCCGCGATTGACCCAGACGCGGATCGTGACCGGCTTCACGCCCGCAGCGCGGGCGGCCTCCTCGATGTCGCCGATCTGGCCGCCTTGGTGGAGCTGTGCGAAGTGGACCTCAATGGTGTCCGGGTTGGGGAAGGTGACGGCCACGGGAGCACCTCCCTGTGAACGCACGAAACCCCCGCCGGAGTCTTCACGACGGGGGTTTGGAGACACGTGTTCTAAGTGCTGATCACGTTACGGTTAGATCGGCCGTACGCGCAAGTCAGGTGGGGCTCACGGGTGAGGCAGGAACTGACTCAAGCCTGGGGGCGGCGGCCCGTTCTTGTCGAGGACGGTGTCGATGTGCTGCTGAAGGTCCGGGGTGAGTTTGAAGTATTCGCACCAGGCGGCGAAGCGGATGCTGGCGAACTTGGCGTGGAGTTCGCTCTCCAAGCCGTAGCTTCCGGGCTCGACGGCGAGAACTTCGTCTGGCATCAGGTCACGCATGCGCTGCCGCAGTTTGGTTGTGGTGCCGATCTTCACGTAGTCACCGCGGCGGATGTAGTAGACCACGCCGCCCGGTGCGTCGCCGAAGATTCCCGGCTTGAGTTCTGCGAGGCGCTGGGCCTGCGTTTCGCGCTGTGTGTGAATGCGAGCGTTCGCTTCCCGGGATTCCTGAAGCCGCGCCCTGGCCAGCTTCGCCGCGGCGGCCACAATCTCATCGGTCATCTCGATTCCGGCTTTGCTCCACTCCGTAGCGATGCGGATGAAGCCGGGGAGAGCGGGGTCGCCGGGCGCTGGTATGTGGCGGCTGATGCCGCTCCTACCCGAGTCCGGGGTGAGGGTCCTGGGCGTGAAGGGCTTGACTACCTTCACGTGGGTTCTGGAAGGCTTGGGCATGTCGGCTCCTTGCGGTCGGCCACGCCCCGGGGCGGGTGACGTCCGTCGCCGGGGTCTCAACTGCCTTGATTCTACCGCGATTTACCATGTTTCCGCTGGTCAATGCCCTTTTACTGGCCGTTCGGATCGGGCGTGTCGCTGGTCCAGCCCCAGCCTTCGGCGAGGATCTCGACGGTGGGGCAGGGGGCTTCGATGGGGTCGCCGGCGTAGTTGCGGCAGGAGCGGCAGACGGGCGGCATGTAGTGGTCGCCGTCGCAGTCGGCGTCGCATCCGCGTTCACTGAACCGGCCGTGGTTCTCAACGGTGGCGTGGAGTTCGATCTGCTTCCGCTCGGCCTCGATGTGGCGGAGTACGGCGGCCGGGTCGTTCGCCTCGACGAAATGGCCGATCTCCGGGAGATGGATCTGTGCGAGTTCGTTGCCGTTGCTCAGGTCGCGGATCTCGCGAACCATGTGGTCGTACTCCCACTCCCCTGACCAGGCTCGCGCCGCGGCGGCTTCTGCGCGGGCCTCCGCCGTGGTGTGGGCGGCGCGCAGGAACGCCAGCGGATCGGTGGTCACGGTGTCCCCTTGCCGTAGAGCCCGGCCCGGATCTCCGCGCGCCGGGCCTCCTCACGCCCCCGCCGTTCGGCTATCTGCCGGTTCCGCCGCTCGCTCATGACGGCGAGCATCTCCTTCGATGCCTCGCCCCAGTAGCGGGCCTCAGCCCGGTCGGCCTCCGCAGCCCGCCAGCGTTCCGCCTGCTCACGCGCAATCTCGTTGGCATCGTCGTCGAACCACCAGGACGGCGGCATCGTGTTGAACTGCTCATACAGGTCGTAGTCGTCTGTGATGTACGCGCGCGCCATGTCGCCGCTCACTGCGGCCTCCTCTCACACCGGCAGCCGGGTTTGACGTGGACCCGGCCGAAGGACGCCTCGTAGCAGGCGCCGGGGGTCACGGCCGCCGTTGGGGTGGGTGCCCATATCGGACTACGGAAAGGCGACCACGGGGGCAGCATGGCGTAGGCGGCGGCGCGCCGGGTGAGGGTCATGGCGATGACGTCAGCCAAGTCCTCGGGCACCGCGGGGGCGTCGTCGGTCACGGGCTTCTCAGCCGCGGAGGGGATGGTCCAGCAGGCGTCGGTGCATTCCTGCTGGGTTTTGGCTACGGGGTCCCATTCATGGGGGAAGCCTGCGTTGTCGAGGCGGTCTTCAAGGACGTCGATGCCGCCGATCTGCTCGACTGCCCATAGGACCCATCGGCCGCGGTCGGTGATCCAGGAACCGCCGATGCTACTGCCGTGTTCGAGGAGTCCGGCTTCCGTGAGGGCGGCGAGGACCAGTTGGTGGGCGCCGGGCGTGCCGCACAGTTCTTCGGCTTGCCGCCACCGGCCGTCTTCGTACAGCGGGGCGAGTGTGAGGATCTGGTGGGCGAGCTTGTATCCGGCTGCGGGGTCGCCGCATCCGCAGAACGGCAGGTGTTCGCAGAACACGAGGTACAGGTGACAGGCGACCTCTTCGAGGTGCGGGGGGAAGGGACCGGCTGGCGTGGTGTCCAGGTGGCCGCTCATGCCGTGCCGTCCAGGGACAGGCCGGGGGCACAGCGGCCGTTGAGGCAGCCGGTCATGCCGTCGGAGACGAGGTGGACGTGGTGGCCGGCAGCGAGGAGCTGGCGGGCGGCGTCGTGGGCGGTCCAGCGCGGGGGCGGCGGGAGGGCGGGCTCGGTGTCGTCGAGGCTGTCGAGGTCGGGGGCGGTGAGGTCTTCGAGGGTTTCGGGCATGGAGGGCTCCGGTGGTTGGGGTGGTGGTTACTGGCCGTTGCGGTCGTGGAGGCCGAGGGCGTGGCGGGGGTGGCTGATGGGGTAGCGCTCGTTCGCGTAGGTCATGCGCTGGATCTGGAAGTCCACGGGGAGGCCGGTGCGCAGCTTGGCGAGTTCGGAGAGGGCGGCGCAGAGCAGTCCCCAGAGTCCGTCCGGTGACTCGTAGGGGGCGGGCTGCGGGAAGAGGGCGTCGAACTCCTGGTCGGGGAGGATGAGGCGGACGTCGACGTCGCGCCACGTCTTGGTCTTGGCCGCGGATCCGACGAGGTAGGGGAGGTGGCCGAAGGCGTCGTTGATCTCGCGGCCGAATGCTTCGAGGTGGAGCATGGCGGGCATGCCGACGCCGATGACGCCGATGCCGGTGTGGTTAGCGGTCACAACTGCTGGCCCCGTTCGGTGGTCTTGGCGGGGTCGGGCTTCCGGAACGGCCCTGGCGTTCCGAGGGCGCGGGCGATCCAGGCGATGTGCTCGTACTTCGCCTCGGTGGTGTGGCCGTCCCACTGGGCGCGGGGGTCGTCGGCGGGGACGTGTTCGAGGTGCTCGATCAGGTCGGCGTCCCTGGGGCCGAAGTGCCAGGAGCACTGCCGCCCGTGCAGGACGAGGTACAGGATCTGCCAGCCGGGTTCGGGCACGTCCGTGGCCGGGGCGACGACGGCGCTTTCGGCTTGGCCGGCGGCAAGGGCGGCGAGGGCATTCCGTTCGCGGTAGGCGCCGTCGCGTTCCTTCACGGTCGAGGCGAGGCGGGACCGTACGACGGGCAGGACAGCGTCGGCGACGAGGGCGGTCCACTCGTCGAGGGTTTGCGGGCCGGCACCTGCGAGGACGGTGTGGGCGGCCGCGGCGATGGCGCTGCGGAGATCGACGTCGGCGAGGGCGCGGTACAGCCTGTCGCGCTCGGCGGTGATCCGTGCGAGTTCGGCTTCGGTGTCGTCGGCGGCCACGGCGAGGGACATGGCGAGGCCGGCGAGGCGCGTGTCGAGTTGTTCTGCGGGGGTGATGTGGTCGGTGATCTTCGTGGCGATGTGCCGGATGGTGTCGGGGATGCTGCGCTGCTGGATTGCCAGTGGATTTGCGGAGGGGCGGGCTTGTTCCTGGGCGGTCATGCTGTCTTCCCGATGATGGTGACGATGATCGTCTTGAGGAGTTCGAGGGCCTGGGGTTCGGAGAAGCCGGCTCGGACGTACGAGTCGTAGATCTCGTGGTGCATGACCGCTTCGGCGGCCAGTGACGTAAGGGGTTCTTCGGGCTGTTCGGGCATGGGGCTCCCCCGGTTCAGTCGGTGGCGGGGCGGCGTCCGCCCGTGGGGATCGCGGCGAGCTCCCGCATCCGGGCGAGGCGTTCGGGTGTGGTGCCGTAGGCGCGGTACCGGCCGCAGTGGGCGCAGTGGCCGTAGCCGTCGCCGTCCCCGTCGAGGATGGGCTGGTCGCAGATGCAAGCGGCGTGGGCGGCTTTGATGGCCGAGCAGTCGGAGTGGAACAGGCCGGGTTCGCCTTGCCACCAGTGGCTGCGTTTGCGGTCGTACTGGTGGCTCACGTTCACCGGGTCGGCCTTCGTGGAGCGTTCGCCGCACCAGGCGCATCGGGTCAGCAGTCGCCGGCGGAATTCCTGGAGCGGGGGCACCTGGATGCGCCAGTGGTGGATGTGCCACATCCACGCTCGGCCGCGTCCTGCTCCGCAGGTTGCGTCGTCGTAGCCGGATGGGTCGCGGTGCCACACGGTAATGAGGGGCGGCCAGTACAGGCCGCGGCCGGCGACGACGGAGTACGCACCGCGGTGCTGCCAGCGGACACCAGTACGGGCGGCAAGTCCGGTCGTCCAGGCGTCCGGGCGCGGCCATGGTCGGCGGATCTCGAAGGCGACGGTGAGGGGGTCATGCACGAGGGGGCTCCCTTTGGTCAGGCGGCGGCGGTCGTGGGGGTGTGGGTGTTCTGGGCTCGGCGGAGGTTGATCCATGCCGTGGCGCCTTCCCAGGTGGTGCCGCAGGTGGGGCAGTGGACGCGCTGTGCGCCGGGCCGGGTGGTGAGGGGGGTGCCGCACAGGGCGGGGGCCCCGGGGGCCGCGGCTGGCCCGGCGCCGGACAGGCCGGGGAGGGGGGTGGGGCAGGGGCCGATGGGGACGGGGCCGGGGCGGCGTTCGCCGGGGTCGAGGGCGCCGCGGAGGGCGGTCGTGCACTGGTCGTGGAGGCGGCGGATCTCCTCGAGGTCGTCGGCCACCTCCAGGTGCGACTCGCAGGCCCACTCCAGGTTGATGCGGAGGAACTCGATGTGGACGGGGATGGCTTGGCGGGGGCTGCCGGGCCACGTGCCGATGTGGCGTCGGAGGGCGGTGCGCCAGGAATCCTCAATGGCCTGGAGGCGGGTGGCGACTCCGCCGGCGGTGGTGAGGGTGAGGACGGCGAGGTTAACGGGGACGGGGGCGTCGGTGCGGCTGCCGGATCGGCCGCTGTCGCCGCCGCGGTGGCGGGTGAGGGCGCTGGTGGTGTCGAGGTAGGGGTAGAGGGCCCGGATGCTGGCGAGGCGGTGGGCGGCGCGGTCTTGGCAGGCGCGGCAGGCGTGCCGGCCGTGCTCATCGGGCCAGAGGTCGCGGTGGCAGGCGATGCAGGTGGGCCACGCGTACTCGTCGCCGCTGACGGCGGGCGTGTTGTGGTCGCCCTGGCTGGCGGTCTGGGTGCTGGGGGCGGAGACGGAGGTGGGGTGGGTGTGGGGCGACTGCATGCGTGTCTCCTGGTGAGGGCGCGGCGCGCGCCGGCCGGCGGCATTGCCCGAGGCCGGGGGTTACAGGTGGGTGCGCGGCAGCGGCGTGGTCCGGCCCGCAGAGGGGCGGGAACGCGGAACGGCCCCAACCCGAGGTTCGGGTGGGGCCGTTGACGTTAAGTGCATGCCGCGTGCGACGCGCCCAGCGTAGCCGACTACCTCCCGAGGTGACCAGGAGTTACACGCGCGGTCAGTAGCCGGCCTGAGTCGCGCGGTGGGCGGCGGCGGTGACGAGGGCGATGGCCTGGTCGGCGGTGCGGCCGGGCTGCCGGTTCCACTCACCGATGAGACCGGGCCATCCGCGTCCCTTCAACTCGACCATGACCCAGGCGGCGGAGTGGTCGGTGGTGGCGCGGGAGCCGTGGCCGAGGCGTTCGGCGGCGAGGATGGCGCCGCATACGCAGCGGGCGCCGCGGGCGTCCCGGAGCCGGTACGGCCGCGCCTGCCAGCCCCACTCCGTCAAGACGGTCGCGGCCCAGCCGAGTTGTACGGACGGTTTGATGTCGGGCTGGTACAGGCGGCGCCAGGTGTGGAGGCGGTCGGGAAGGACGGCGGCGAGCCGGCCGGGAAGTTGTCGGTCGGCGGGGGCGGGCCCGGTGACAATACCGGCCTCCCGGACGAGCTGCGCGGTGGTCTTGGTGAGGAGGAGGCCGGGGACTTGGCCGACGAGGTCGGCGCCGCTCCCCCGGCCGGGCCGGTCGTACGGGCCGCCGGAGGCGGGTGCCGTCTGGTCCGGTGCGGGCGGCGTGGTGGGTTCGGGTGCGGTGGTGTGCCAGCCGTCGAGCACGGCCTGCCAGGCCGCCGACTCGATGAGTGCGGCGGCCTGCTGGTCGAGCAGGTCCGGGTCGGGGCTGGCGCCGGGCATGGGGGTCAGGTCTCCTGGGTGGGTGGTGCGGGTGGCGGTGTGGTGTCGATGCCGAAGGGGGCTTCGAGGCCGGCCGCGCGGAGGTGGCGGCGTAGTGGGGAGTCGGTCAGTGCCGGGTTGAGGCGGGCCAGGACGGCCTTGGCGGTGGGCTCGTCGTCCGGCGTGGTGGCGTCGGCGGCCTCAGCGGCCGGGTCGGGTTCCGCGGTGTCGTCGGCGGGGGTGGGTAAGGGCTGGTCCATGGCGGGTTCCTGGCGGGTGGTCAGAGGCGGTAGGTACCGGGGCGGCGGGTCTCGTGGAGGTATCCGGAGTCGACGAGGTGGGTGAGGTGCTGGGCGAGCCAGGCGCGGGTCTGGCCGATCCTGGGGAGTTGGCCGATGAGGTCGGTGGGGCGGATGCGGGTGCGGCCTTCGGCGCGCCATTCGGCGATGATCTGGTCGACGGCGGCCGCTGCCTGGGTGGGGGTGTTGCGGCGCGGGGGGATGAGGTCGGCGCGGAGGATGGTGAGGAGCCGGTCGACCTGCTGGCCGGTGAGGGGGGTTTTGCCGACCGGGGCCCAGTCGGGTGCCTGCCGGAATTCGACGCGGGCGACGTCGTGGCCGTCGGGGTCGCGGGTGGTGGTGGCCCAGCTTCTGAGGGCGGCGGTGAGGACCGCGGCGTTGCGTGGTTGGGGCATGGGGTGTCCTCGGCGGTGGTTGGTGGCGGGTCCGGCTGGGCGGCGGGTGGTGTCAGCGGGTCGGGGTGTCAGGGGGGGCGGCTCGCGCGCGTGCGCGCGCGTTACGTAGAGGTGGGCGGCCTGACAGCCGGGCTGATACCGGGGGCTGATACCGGCTGACGGCCCGTGGTGGGCGTGTTGGGCTGTCAGCCGGTGTCGGTGCAGGTCAGGCGGGTGCCTCCTCGTTGTCGGCGGCGTCGTAGCAGCGGGCGCACAGGTCACCGGTGTCCTCGGAGGGCCCGATGTGCAGGTGCTGGCCGCAGAAGTAGCCGCCGCATCCGTACTCGTCGCCGCCGGGGGTCTGGCCGCAGAGGCAGCCGAGACCGCGGTCGATCTGCTCGGTGCAGCCGGACTCCTCGCAGACGGTTTCGACGGCGTAGCCGGCTTCGATCTCCTCGCCGTTGCGGGTGATCGTGTAGTGGGCGTTGCCCATGGTGGTGTCCTTCCTGGTCAGGCGGGCTGGAGTTCGGGGTACAGGAGGCGGTAGACGCCGGGGGTGTCGGTGTCGGCGAGGTGGATGCCCTGTTCGGCGAGTTCGGCCAGGCGCGGGGAGAGCCAGGCGCGGGAGCGGCCGATGTAGCCGTCGCCGCCGAGGTAGGGCTTGAAGTCGCGGGGGCCGAGGGTGTCGTAGCCGGCCTTGCGGAATTCGTCGAGGAGGGCGTGGACGGCGGCGACGGCCTGTTCGGTGGTGATCTCGTCGTTGCTGCTGGCGGTGGTCGCCGTGGCGGTGCCGAAGGTCCAGGTGGTGGCGGGGGCGGGGATTTCCTTGGTGGGGTCGACGACGGGGTCGGGGGTGTCGTCGTCCTCGTCTTCTCCGGCGCGGATGTCGCGTTCCACGCTGGCGAGGATGGCGTCCTCGAGGTCGTCGGCGCCCGGCATGTCCGGCCCTCCGAAGTCGTCGGTGTGGGTGTCGGTGCTGGTCAGGTCGGTGTCAGGGGCGTAGACGTCGGGCTCGTAGATGGTGCGGTCGGCGTATGCCTGGCCGGCGGCGGCGGTGGTGACGGGGTCGAGGGTGGGGCGGTGGGTGACGGCGAGGACTCCGGCGATGGCGTCGTCGTCGATGCGGTAGGTGCGCAGCGGGGTGGCGTAGCGGTCCTCGTCGACGCCGGGGGCGACGAGGTAGGCGTAGCCGGGGCGCCGGTTCTCCCAGGCTTCGGGGCGGGCGCCGGCGTCGCGGACGTCGTCGGGCAGGGCCATGTCGGCGGTGGTGGAGCCCTTGACGCCGAAGACGAGGGCGCCGCCGAGCTGTTCCCGCACGTCAGTGGGCATGCTGGTGGAGGACGGGCGCTGGAGGGAGACGATGACGGAGATCCCGGCGGAGCGGGCCTCCATGACCAGGCCTTCCATCTCGGTGCCCTCGCGGAAGAACTTCGCGGCCTCTTCGATCCACACGATGATGTAGGGCATGCCGAGCTGCTCGAACGCGTCGGGGGTCCAGTTCTTGAAGCCGTTGCGGCCGAGTTCGTTGGCGCGGGCGGTGATGACGTCCGAGAGTGCGGAGATCATGGCTTCGCCGCCCTTGAGGGTCATCTCGACCCAGTCCAGGTAGGGCAGGAACGGGGCGAAGGTCTGCATGCCCTTGGACGGGTCGATGGCCCACACGACGACATCGCACCTGGTCAGGGCTTCGGTGATGGCGACGGACTGGCCCGCGCTCTTGCCGGAGCCGTTCATGCCTGCGGTGAGGAAGTGGGTGGCGTTGCGTCCCAGGCCGGAGGGGAACCACAGGACGGCGGGGGCGCCGTCCTCGTACAGGCCGATGTGGATGGCTTCGGTGATGGAGCCGCCGGGGCTGGAGGGGCCGGGCCAGTCGGTGGGCTGCTTGAGCATGTCCTGGGGGACGACGACGAGGGTGGCGCGGTCGCCGCGGTCGGGGTCGGGCAGGATCCGCACCGCAGTGGGGGCCACGCCGAACTCGGCGGCGATGTGCTTGACGCGGTTGCCGAGTTCGTCGGTGGTGACCTCGCCGGGGGCGAGTTGGATCGGCGCGGTGACCTTGTTCGGTTCGACCTTCGGGGTGCCCCTGAGCTGGACCTTCGCCTGGCCGATGGCCTTGGTGAGGATGCCCTGCTCGATCGCGGCCGGCTGGCCGTGCTGGTTGTCGGGGTTGGTGCGGAGGATCTGCCGGATGTTCCAGCCGCCGGCGGTGACGGCCCCGCCGATGGCCCAGGTGGACAGCATGAACGGGCTGACCGGGTTGGTGATGGTGCCGAGCAGGAGGAATCCGCTGGCGGCGCCGGTGGTGAGGGTGGCGTGGCGCCGCCGCTGGTCGCTGGTGCCTTTGCCGGCCCACCAGGTGGTGGCGGTCATGAGGCCGGAGGCGACGGTGAGTCCGGCGGCGGCGAGGGGGCTGTGGCCCCATAGGGCGTGGGCGCCGACGGAGGCGGGGAGTTCGGCGATGACTGCCAGCCACGGCCGTGTCCGCTGGTGCTTCGCCGCCTTCCAGAGGTCGGCCTTCAGGCTGTCAGCCATGGTGTCAGGACTCCTGTCAGAGGGGTGTTAGTGCAGGTGGGATGGGTGTCAGGGGTGCGGGGCGTTCGGGTCGGGGGTCAGTTGAAGGAGAACTTTGCGCGGGGCGGGGGCGGGGTGCGGCCCTTGCTGACGGTGCGGGCGTTGGAGTCGTACTCGCGCTCGAAGGACGCGTACGCGGCGGCGGCTTCCTTGGCGATGACCTGCTCGGCCTTGGCGATCCGCTTCAGGTGCTTGGAGACGCGGCGGGCCCGCATGCGGGCGCCCCCGATGGAGCCGTTGAGGTCGGGGATGTGCCGCAGGACTTCCTCGAGTTGCTCGGCGTCCATGGCCCGCTCCGTGGCCCGGGCCCGGGCGCCCCTTCGGACGTGCTCGGCGAAGGTGCGGATGTCCTCGTTGCTCATGAAGGCCGACCCGGGGGTGCCGGACGACCCGGTGCCGGACGGGCCGGCCGTGGTGCCGCCCTGGCCTGCGCCGTTTCCTCCGGAGCCGCCGCTCTGCTTGACGACGGTGATGTTGACGCCGGGGTTGAAGGACGGGTTGAAGCCTCCGCCGTTGCGGGTCTTGTTCACGGTCTTGCCGCGCCGCTCGTGGCGGGCCCGCGCGGTCGGCGACGGCCCGGCGGCGGCCGGGGGCGTGGGGGGTGTCGGCGGGGCGGTGGGCCGGGGCGGTGCCGCGGGGGCCAGGCGGCGCGGGCCGGGGCCGGAGGGGTGGAGGTCGTAGTCGGGGGCGGCCATGGCGAAACTCCTTCGGTGCAGGGTCAGGCGGTCTTGGCGTAGAGGTCTCGCGCGGTGGCGAGGCGCTTGGCGGCCGTGGACCGCGGCCGCCCGGTCTCGGTGATGGCGTCGTCGAGGGAGACCTTGTCGGCGCCTCCGCGAGACCGCATGAGGTCCAGGAGGTGGTTGATCTCGGTCTCGCGGTCTCCGATTCCGGTGACGGTCGGGGTGGTGGTCTCGCTGGTTCGGCGGGTCGGGACCGGGCGGGGAGAGCGGGTCTCAGTCTTGGTCTCCGTGGGCTTGGTCTCGCGCACCGTCTGCGGGACTGGGGTCTCCCGGTGGTTGGTCTCGCTGGTCTCGGGCGCCCTGGTCTCGGTCTCACGCTTGGTTTCCAGCGCGGTCTCACGGCTGGTCTCGCGGGTGGAGACCTGAGTCTCGGTCCCCGTGGTCTCGGTGCGGGGACTGGTCTCCGCCGTGGTCTCTCGTGCGGCGGCGCGGCGGTGAGACTGGGTCTTGGTCTCGGTGATGCGGTGGATGCGCCAGACGATGAACGGGGCGACGGCGGCGACCGCAACGATGAGCCACCACTTCGCGGTGTAGGCGATGTGGCTGGCGGCCGGGTGGGAGGTGACGCCGAAGAGGCCGGCGGCGGCGAGGTGGTAGAGGGCGTTGGTGGCGACCATGAGGATGAGGGCGGCGGCGACGTCGCGGTGGCGGCGCATGGCCTGGATGACGTACACGTCGATGGCGGTGGGGAGGAGGGCGGCGATGATGCCGGGGAAGCCGACGAGGTGGGCGAGCTGGTATTCGCCGGAGGCGGTGAGGCCGACGGCGGCGGCGAGGGCGACCTTGGGGCCGAAGCGGTCGACGAGGGGCCGCTTGGGCTCGGTCTGCTTCTCGGGGCTGCTGGCCGGTGCCGGGGTGGTGCGGGGCCGGGGGGTGGGGGCGCTGTTCGTCATGGCGGCGGCGTGGGCTTCCAGGGTGGCGATGCGGTGTTCGTGGTGGGCCACGCTGGCCTGCTGAATGGTGCTCGGCTCTGCGGGCGCCGGGGGCTTGTGGGTGGGGGGTGTGGTTATGGTCGGGAGCCCCGTCCCGCCGTGCCGCGGGGTGGCGGCGGGCGGGTCGGCCGGGTTGGGCCGGGCCTGCGGGGCGGGCGGGGCGGTGGTCATTGGGGTTTGGCCTCCTCGTCGTCGACGATCGTGGGTGCGGGGGTGGGGTATTGGGGCGGGTCGGGGGATGCCGGGGGGTTGTTGGCGCCGTCGTGGAGGCCGGTGGGGTCGGAGTCGGCCATTACCGCTCCACGACGGACTGGTGGAGGTCGCGGTGGATGAGGGTGGCGCCGGGGATGCGGTGGGCGAGTTCGGCGGCGACGGTCGCGGCCCGGTGGCGTCCGCCGGCGCAGCCGACGGCGATGGTGATGGGTCCGGTGCGGGGGCCGGCGGCGTAGGCGGCGATGGTGGCGGTGAGGGAGTCGAGGAGGGCCGGGATGCCGGCCGTGCCGAGGACGGTGTCGCGGACGGTCTGGTCGTGGGCGGTGAGGTGGCGCAGTTCGGGGCGTACGTGGGGGTCGCGGTAGTGGTGGCGGAGGTCGACGGTGATGTGGGCGGTGGGGGGTGTGCCGTGGAGGTAGCCGAAGGAGGTGATCTCGACCTGCGCAAGGATCGGCGCGGGCGCCGGGGGCATGGGCAGGGAGCGGCACTGGCCGGCGTGCCCGTTGGCGCTGTCGCGGGCGGTTTCCCGGGGGTGGGCGTAGGCGGACTGGGAGCCGCAGCCCAGGCACACCCAGGCGAACGCCGCCGTGTTGGTGCGGAAGGTCTCGGGGTCCTTCGTGAGTGCGACGACCGTGCCGCCCAGGGTCCCGAATACGGCGATCGTGTTCTCGGGGAGGTTGGCCGGCACCGTCGCGAACACCGGGGTGGCCGGGGTCGCGGTGGGTTGGATGGTGGTGGTCATCAGGCGGCGCTCCGTCCCGCCGCGGCGGCGTCCGTACGGCCGGTGGTCGTGGCGGCCGTGGTGGTGGTCGACGTGGTGAGGCCGAGCCGGTCGGTGAGACTGGCGAGGGCCTGCTCGCCGCGGGCGGTGAGGCCGGAAGGGCGGGCCTGGCCTTCGGCGCCCCAGGTGGCGGCCGCGTCCTTCAGGGCCTGGTGCCAGTCGGTGTAGATGCCGTCGGCGCCGGTCTGCTCGGCCATGGCGAGGGCGTGCGCGTCGGCGGGGGTCACCGGACCGCCTCCCCGAAGGCGTTCTCCAGGTCGGTGGTGGTGGCGTTGGCCTGGCGGTTGATGTGGGCGCGGCAGTAGGCGGTGGAAAGTCGGGCGATGACGTCGGCCGGGTCGCCGATGGCGGTGTGGGCGGCCAGGTAGAGGCGGGTGAGGGTGGCGGCGCGCTCGTCCAGGGCGAAGGTGTAGGCGAGGTCGTCGAGGGTGTCGCCGAAGGCGTCCTCCCAGTCCTGCGAGGCGTGCTTGCGGCGGGCCGGCGGCTTCTGTTCGGTGGTGGCGATCAGTTCCAGCAGGGTGGCGGAGGTGTCGTAGTCGGCGGCGATCTGGCGGGTGCCGCGCCGGCCGCGCCATCCCTCGCGGTAGGCGCGGCCGAGGCGGGACAGGGTGTCGGCGAGGTCGTTGAGGATGAGTTCGCAGGCGTCCGCGCGCCAGGTCTGGTCGAGCTCGTCCCACAGATCGATGAGGCGTGCGACGTTCTCGCGGTAGGCGCGGCGGTGGTGCCGGGCGGAGGTGCCGGGCAGCAGCGCCGCGGCCTCCTGCCGCAGGACGCCGAAGGCGCCGAGGCGGGTGAGGGTGCTGGTCATCGGGAGCTGGGTCTCCTGGTCGGTTCGGCGGATTTGGCGGGTGAGTGCTGGCCGTTCTCGTCACCCCCGGTCCGTGTGGGCCGGGGGTCAAGGGCACGGTCAGCGTTCGATCGCGGGGCGGGTTACGGGGATGCCGCCCAAAGTCCGCATGACGCGGGCCCGTCCCTGAAGGGCGTGCAGTTTGTTGAGCAGGTGCCGGGCGGCCCGGTTGTCAGCGGCGCCGCCGTACCGGCTGAGGAGAGGCAGCATCAGTTCCAGGCTGCTGATCTCGTACTCGTACAGCGGCACGGTCATCTGCGCGGCATCGGTCGTGGTGGCCGCGCCGACTCGCTCGTACAGCTGCTTGACCAGGTCGTCGTGGTACATGGGGGCGTCGGGGCGGTTGCGGTTCCACGAGTCGTCGCAGGCCCAGACCATGGCCTCGATCGCTTTGACGTCCTCACCTTCGATCTCGATAGCGAGGGGAGCGTCGGGAGGGTTGTTTCGCATCTGCTTGCATCGGCGGTTGAAGTCGCGCAGGTGGCGCCACTCTTCGATCCGGCTGAAGCCGTAGGTGTGGCCTCGCTTGCGGGGGGCGATGAGTGCCCGAATGGCGAGCGGCATGATCGGGAGTCCTTCCGGGGTTCGAGGTCGGAGCGGGTTATCTGCGGGTGCTGAGGGGCCGGTGCCGTCCCCGGCCGGGCGGGGCCCGGGGGCGACACCGCGGCCATCAGGCGCGGGGGGCGGGTGGTGCACGGTGGGGGGTGGGGCCCGGCGGTGCTGCGACTGTCCGCCGGGCCCCGGTCTGGTCAGCGGCCGTTTCCGCTGCGCTTGTTCGCCTCAGCGACCCGGCGGCTGAGCTCGGCGCGCTCCTCGTCCGTCATCGCGTTTCGCCTCCCTTCGCCACGTCGTGGTGCGTGTCGGCGGGGTAGGGGGCGGGGGCGTAGGGGTCGATGTGGGCGATGGCGTCCCCGACGAGGTCGCGGGGCCAGGAGTAGGCAACATCCGTGACGATGGCCTCGCCGATCCGGCGGGCGTTGTCGCCGTCCCCGGCGGACAGTCCACCGGGGCCGGCCAGGCCGGGGTTGGCGTCGGGGTTCGCGAGTCGGGCGATCACGGCGGCGAGGAGGCTGACGACATCGGCGCCCTCGGACCCGCCGAGGGTGGCGAGGACCGTGAGGGTCTGACCGCGGGTCAGGCCGCTCTGGACCAGGGTCAGGAGACCGTCGCGGATCAAGTCCACGCCCGGGTGGATGCCGGTGAGGTCGTCGGCGATGCCCTCGATCTCGTCGTCCAGCGGCGGCACCACCGTGGCGGCGGGGGCGGGGGCGGTCACTGGGACGCCTCGATCCCGAAGACACGGGCGATCAGCAGGGCCATGAGGATCGGCACCCGCTTGGCCGTGTTCTCGTGGCAGTCGGGGCAGGCCAAGACCAGTGCCGAGTTGGCCCACGTCGGGTACAGCTCGTACGGGACCATGTGGTGCAGTCGGCCCTCCAAGGCGTTGGAGAGCGGCCGGTGGCACAGGGCGCACTCCAGACCGTCCCGTTCGGCGAGCGCGATCTTCTTCTTGCGCTTCGCGGCCGCCGCCTTCGCGGACTTGGCAACCTTCTCCGGGTCCAGGGGACGGCTGGCGACCGTCTCCTCGACCAAGGTGGTGAGCACCCGGGTGATGTCTTCGCGGCGCTTCAGCTCCTGCGCCGGGTCCTGCCGGGGCTCGCTGTAGCGGCTCGCAATGATGTCGGCGATGCGCCGCTCCCACTCCCCCGGCAACGCGGCACGGACGGAGCCGATGTTCATCGTGCCGTTGTGGAGGATGTGGCCCGACGCAACGATCCGGGAGCCGTTGAACGCCTCGGCGCACTCCAGCACCAAGTCGGCGGAGGCGCGCCACCGGATCGTACGGCCGGTCGGGAGCGTCATGACGCCAGTCGCCATGCTGTCCGGGACGAGCGGGCCGCATTCGGTGATCCGGCCCATGTGCTGCCCCCGGGGTGCCGGCTTCGGGACGGGCCGCGCCGCCGGGGCGATGGTGGGGGCGGTCACCGGGCACCCGCGATCTGGGCGTCGTAGCCGGCGATGCCGGCCGGGACCAAGGGGCGGGCGCCGGTCACGTGGCCGGCGACGGTGAGCCGGGCGCCCTGCTTCAGCAGGGGCCAGACCTTGTCCGCCGCGGACGGGCCGAAGTCGATCAGGGCGGAGTTCTTGTCGGTGTCGGTCAGGACCACGTGGACGCGGCCACTGTCCAGCGGCTTCACCAGGGTGATCCGGCCGGTCGCGGTGACCGCGGTGCCGGGCCGCTGCTGATCGAGGGGGCCCTGCTTCTGGGCCTTCAGCAGGTTGTCGTAGAAGTCCACGGCCAGCCGGCCGGGCATCGGAATCGGCGCGTTGTTGGTCGTGCGCCTGGGCTTGGTCTCGGTACGATCCGTCATCAGGGATCACTCCTCCTGTGCATGCAGGTAGGGGCGGCTCCGAGGCCTCCTGCCGGTGTTGACGCACCGGTTGGGGGCCGCTTGCATTTCTAAGCCTTGCCTCTTGTTCTAGAATGCTGTCATACTAGAACGCGAGATGCAAGGGGCTACGCTGAAGCCGTTGCGTACTGACATGCGAGATACAGGAGGAGACAGGGCTCATGCCCCGCATCCAGCGGCAGCCGCCGCCATACATGCAGATCACGGACGCGTATCGGCAAATGATCATCGACGGAGTCTTCAGCGAGGGGGACAAGCTCCCCACCGTCGCCGAGATCGCCCGAGAGTGGAGCGTCGCCCACGCCACGGCAGCGCGCGCCATCAGCCAGCTCCAGGTGGAGGGGCTGATCACCAGCTCCCCATCTCGGGGCAGCGTCGTGGCCAGCCAGGGCAGCAAGGCAAGCTCACCCCAGGACCGCATAAGCCGCTCACGACGCACCGGAACGACCGAAGCCAACGGTGAGCACCACTTCGTGACCGCAGCAGAGATCGTCGCGGCCCCCACGTATGTCGCCGAACTGTTCGACATGGAGCACGCCGGCCGGGTCGTACGGCGGGAGTGGACGACGGTCGAGAACAAGCAGCAGCGCGCCCTCACGGTTACCTGGCACCCCGCCGAACTCGCCGAAAGCGTCCCCGAGTTGCTGGACACGGAGTCGTCGAAGGTCGGGCCGATGCTGAGCCGGATCGAGTCGGTGACGGGCCAAGGCACCCGGGCGCGCGATTTCTACCACGCCCGGGGGGCGGACGCCCGTGAGGCGAACGCTCTCGGCCTGCCGATCGGCGCCGCGGTCCTCGCCATGACGTGGCTGGTGTGGGTGTCAACCGAGGCCGGGGAGGACCGCCTGATCGAGTACGGCGAATCCGTCATCCCGCCGAGGCACACCGTGTCCTACCCGTACGAGATCGCCGTTGACGGTGAGTAACCCACCGAGGGAGATGAGTACCTGATCCAAAAGAACGGTCGACCGGTGTATCAGACCGGCCGACCGTCCGAAGGCCAGCGCTTCCCAGAGCGCCAACCCATGAACCCATCTCGCGGAAAGGTTCCCCGTGATCCTATGCGCTTTGGCGAGTCTCGGTAAAAGTCCCCGCGGGGGCAGCAACCGATGACCGAACAAGAACCACCCCTGCCGGTCTTCGTCACCTTCGAGACCGGCGCCCGGCTCCTGATCGACCTCGATATCGACCCGGAGGCCACTGCCACGGCAATCCGCTACGTGGCCCGCACCGCTGCCGACTGGCCGTTCGGCGACGGCCGGCCGCACCGATACGTCAAGGTCAGCAACGCCCGAACGATGGAAACCGGGGTCTTCCTGGACTACTTCCGGAAGCACCCTCGGTCTGGCCGAGGGCCGGACAAGCAGCAGCGGCGGAGGCGGGGCGAGGCGCCGTGACCGCGCCGTCCGGGGCTGCCAGAGTCGGGCCCATACGACGAAACGGCCGGTGGGGGTCCAGTCCCATCCGGCCGTCCGAAGTCCAGCGGGCTGCAACCCGCCGCGTGAAGAAGACCAGCCCGATCAAGGAAGGCCCTTCGTGACGAGGGTACCTGTAGTCCCGATCCGCCGAACAGACACCCACCGCGTGAGCACCCGCACGGCGGAGGCCGACCGATGAGCATCGAGCACATGGCGATGGTGTTCGCCGCTGACGGAATCGATGCCAAGGAGAGGCTCCTGCTGCTCGCCTACACGAATCGGTGCGACGATCACGGATTCTGCTGGCCTGGCGAGGAACGCCTCATCGCAGAGACCGGCATGTCCGCCAGCACGCTGAGGCGAGCGAAGAAGGAACTGACCGACATGGGCTTGGTGAAGTCCGTTCGGCGCCCGGACACGAGCAGCATGACCAGGATCAACCTGAAGCTGTTGGCCTCGATGAAGCGCCCGGACCGGCCCTACGACGACAACCTGATCGAGAAGTTCGGGTTCGCCGAAGACCGTGAGGAGACCGAGAAAGCAGCCCCTGACCTGCGGACAGTTCAAGATGACCTGACCGTCAGGTCATCTTGGCCTGGCGGTCAGGTCAAGATGACCCCAGGTCCAGGTCAGGATGACCTGGAAACCCTCAGTGAACCCTCAGTGGAACTATCAGTAGAACCGGAGGCGCCTTCGGCGCGCAGCGCCCGTGGCGTGCGAAGCACTTCGTCCTCAGGTAGTGGGGGCGCGCGTGCAGGCGGCTCCGCCGCGTCCAGCAAGACCCCACCCTCCCCTCAGCAGCGGGACGACGGGCCGGCGCCGGCGCCCCAGGCGAAGGTCGGGAAGGCGGGGAAGGGGCGACAGCGAGGGCACACCCGACAGGAGCTGGCGCAGGCCCGCGCGGTGTGCGACCTGTTCCCGCCGGAGCTCGGGGTGTCGCTGGTGCCGGTGCTCACCGACGCGATCCTCGGCGCGCTCACCGGAGACGTACCGGCAGCCGGCCGGACGGTGGAGCAGCTCGGCGCCCGGATCGAGCGGCGCTGGAACCTCCACGGATACGCCGCGAAGCACCACGCCGGGACCCTGGCGAGCCCGGTCGGCGCCGCGGTGGCGATGGTCCGGCCCCTGAAGCGGGGCGACCAGTACGGGTGCGCGAACCCACGCTGCGAGGAAGGCACAGACGTGGATACGGGCGAGCCGTGCACAGCGTGCCCCGAGCGCCTGGCGGACCGCAGGAGGGACCGCCGTCAGGCCGGGGAGCCTGACCACGCGCTCAGGAAGGCCGAGGAGCAGCCGGTGGAGAACGGCGGCCAGGAGACGCCGCCGGTGCCGCCCCAGAGGAGTGCGCCGCATCGGTGTAACCGCTGCCAAGTCGTGTTCGCCCGGACTGCCGATCCGAGCATCGTCACCTGCAACGAGTGCCTCGCGGAGGAGGAGTTCCTCCGGACCACGAAGGGCGTGGTCCACGCCACAACGGTGTAGTGCTTGTGTGTGTATTCGTTTACGGCTAGCGTGTGGCTACCAGGCGCCGGGCCGCCCCCTCCGGCAAAAGATGAGGCGGCCCGGCTGACACCCAAGCTCCTGGGTGCTTCTCCAGACACTCCACGATCAGGCACCCAGGAGCTTCAGCATGCGCAAGATCAGCCAATTCATTGGCCGGATCACCACAGACCCACGCGCCCAATTCACCGTTGTGCTGGCCACACTGATCCTGTCTCACGACCATGCACAGGCCGTTCAGGACTCGATCGCGGCTGGCGGCATCGTGGGCGTCCTCGCTCCCCGCAAGCGGCCGTGATCCGCCAACCGTCTGCTGCCGGGCGCCGGTTCGGCGTCCGGCAGTTCCGCAGGTCGCTCCCGTATTTCATGAGGCGGTGACTACGCACCGAGTCACGGGGTACTGTGCGCAGTTCCGCAGGTGAGGCAGGGTGTACGCCTTTCGAAAGGGGAGATGCGCGTAGGTTCGCTGCGTAGGATCTCCTCACGCAGTCCATACGATCGGAGGACCCTGTGAGCGCCCAGCCCGAGCAGCCCCAGGACCCCAGGGTCCGCGCCATCCCCCACACCATCAACGCCATCGGCGACACCCTGTCCGGCGCGGACCGCGCCCGGTTCTATGCTGAAGTCCTCAGCGCCGAGGCAGGCCAGCCGATCGACGCAGTAATGAACCGGTGGTGGATGAAAGCAATGGTCGACCTGGTGCCCGGCGCGGAACGCAGCCGCGCGAACGCCGACGCGGGCCGAAACCTGATCTCCATCGACGCCCTCGCCGACCGCCTCGGCGTCACCCTGGACGCCCGGTGACCCATCCCGGCCGGGGACGCGGCGGCTGGCCGGCCTTCATGGAGTACGAGGCCGCAGCAACCATGGAGGCCATGCCGCGGGAGTTACACACCGCGGTCGGGAACTTCATCAAAGCCCTGGCCCTGGAAGCCGGTGCTGCGATCGACGCGGGCAAGGAGCCGCCCGGGGGCCGCGTCGGCGAGAACGGCCGCCGCTACCTGGTTCAGATCCCGGGTGAGCCGGTCATCATCGAGTATGTCGTGGACCACAAGATCCGCGAGTTGCGCATACCCGTTCTCCTCTGGATCGGCTGACCCCGCCCCTGCCCGCGGCCGACGCCCGGCAGGTTCGGCGAACCGGCCCCGGGCAGCCGAACGTCCCACTACGGTGAGGCGTTCCGGAACGAGCCTGGGGGGTCAGGATGTCGAAGGTTCAGCGAGTTGTGTGCGCGGCGGCAGCGGTGGCGGCCATCGCGGTAGGGGTGGCCGCATGCGGTGGCGGTGGCGCGAAGGACACCGCCCGTACGGCTTCACCGTCCACCACGGCCGCGACCATGGCCGCCACGCAGACCGCCACCTCCCCCGCAGCGACAACAGCGCCGGCAGCCCCGGTGAAGCTGTCCACCACGTGGGGGCCCAAACTTCAGGCGCTCGGGGCCGGCAACCAATTCGGTTCGTGTACGGACTCGGCGAGCAGCCCGACCTGCGTCGCAGCCATGACGGACAGTCTGACCACGCTGACCGGCGTACTGCGCGGCATCGCCGCGGCCAATGCCACGAGCGAATACCAGCAGACGGTCACCGACATCAACGGCCTGGTGAAGGTCGCCACCGCCTACGAGACCGCCGGCTGCGCCACCGACCCGAGCGCGGACGCGAACGGGGCGTGCTTCAAGGACGCTATGGCGATCGAGGTCGGGGCGGCCCGCGTGAACCTGGACATGGCGATGGATGAGCACAGCGCGGGCGCGTCGTAGGATCGCCGGCCGCGCCCCCGCCGTGCCGCGCGCCTTCGACCGCACCGCCTGACCCGCCACCGGGCGCGGTGACGGTTCCGGCGACCGGTTTCGCCCAGACTCTGGACGCCCCGGCCGCCCGGGAGAAGGGTGACGCCATGGACGACAAAAACGACGACAAGTACAACCTCCCCCCGGCCGGCCGCGCAGACCTGGTGAAGATGTACGTGGAGTCCCTGCGGGCCCGGATGGAACCCGAGCACTTCGATCTGCTTCTGCAGGCCCTGCACGGCTTCAACGAGGCCATGGAGAACGGCGGCGAGGGATCGTTCGACCTCGACACCGACGCTGAAGCCCTCCCCGAGGAGGTGACCCGCGAACTCGCGGACGTGGTCACCATGGTGGGTACCGGAAGCATGGACCACCGGATCGTGGAGATGCCGGGCCCCAACGGCGAAAAGGGCTGGGCGGTGGTCTCCGCCGAGGTCGCCGACGACCCGGATGGGCTGCGGCAGCTGCAGGAGAAGCTGCACCGGACCCTGAAAGAGCGCCTTCCCCCAAAGGAGCCGGGCCCCACGGACACCGCCGGGTGACCCGGGGCCAGCCAGATTCGCGCGCTCGGAGGGGGCAGCGACGCCCCTGAAAGTTATGCCAGGGCATAACTTTTGGGGGTCCACAGCCCCCTTTCTGAGCCGGCTACGGCCACCGCCGGGTGACCCGGTGCGGGTTCCGGCCGATCCGTCACACCCGCCCGGTATACCTGGGACAGTGGAACCCATGACCACCCCCTCGGAGCCGACCCCCGCCGAAGTGCGGGCACTCGGCGACCAGGCCGGCGCACTCGCGGACCGCATCACCGCCCTGTACGAGAAGCTGGGCGCCGTGGCCGACCCGGAGGTCCGGCGCATCCGGTTCCGCCTCGCGGACGCCTCCGGCTACGTGCACGGGGCCGCCACAGACCTCGAGGAGACCGCACGGGATCTCGTCCGCGTACGCACCGCCCGGGACCCCCGCCTGTGCGGCGTGCCGTGGGGCGTGTGCCCCGAGCACGGCAACACCCTGCGCAGCTCCGCCGGGGAGACCTGGTGCATGGTGGAACGCTGCGGCCGGCGCTGGACGTACGACCGGCTCGGCCTGCCCTGCACCGAGCCCATCACCCATCGCGTCACCGACACGGCGGGCGCGGGCTTCGACGCGTGCAACGGGCACGCCCTCGACGCCGAGCAGCGCCTCGAAGGCGGCACGGTCACCAGGATTGCCCCGATCAGCGGCTGACGGATCCTCGGCCGCGGCCAGCCTCTCCCCTGCTCGGGAGGTCCGTGGCTAGACTGCCGTCTACGGCCGCTGCTGTGGCCGGGCACCTTCCCCGAACGCTCCTACCGCTTGAAGCGGTGGGGGCGTTCGTCGTTTCCGGGGGTCGTGCCGGCCGGCGCCTGTCCGCCTCTCCCGAAAACGATTGCGCGTGTATTCATTTATACGGTAGGGTGGGGACCACACCACACGAACACCCCACGGGGGCACCATGTCCACGCCCGCCCACACGGCCGCCGCACTCATCCGCCACTACGCCTACGACACCGACCCGGACAAGCGAACCTCCATGGCGGACTCCCGCATCGCCCTGCTCATCGCGAGCGGCGTCGACATGGACGACATCGACCCGTCGATGGGCCGCGACTACTCCCGCAGTCACTACGAGGCCTGCCGCCGGGACTGGATCTTCCAGGTCAAGATGCACGGCTTCTCGGACTTCTACGGCGGCGGCGACCTCCTCGCTCACGTCATCGCCTACTGGGCGGAATCACGCCCCAGCTTCCTCGCCGAGGATGACCCGACCGCCTGGCTCGCCGAAGCCGAGAAAGCCCACCGCGCCTACTGGGAACAAGACGGGCACTCCTGCAGCAACCCCCACTGCGACTTCCACCCCAGCGCCGATCACGCCGAACTGCTGCGTTTCCTCGCCGAGGAAGACGACCCCGAGACCACCACCTCGGGCCCGGGCGTCCAGGACTCGCTGTTCGACGACCTCCCCCAGCCGAACGTCACCGTCCCCCGGGCGCGCCGTCGGCCCATCAACGACCTGCACCTCCCCGCCTGAACCACAAGGAGCTGACCCCGTGCCGAACATCGAACGCCTCCAGCGGAGCAACAGCGCCGCGCCGGCCGGGACGGTCGTCTGGGTCCTCTCCTCTGGTGAAGACCACGAAGGCGGCACCGTCCTCGGCGTCTTCGCCTCGAAGGACGTTGCGAAGGGCCCGTTCGCCGAGGCCGCCCGGTCGATCCCCTTCGACATCGACGGGGCGTGGCAGGACGAGGACGGGGCCGTACACGCGCGCGGCGGCTGCGACTGGGTCTCCCTCGAACCGCACCCCCTGATCACCGCACCGCAGCTCAACTGACCGCCAACCCGAACGGAACCCCGTGGACTTCCGCGACGCCACCCGCATCGCCACCGCCGAACTCACCCCGCAACCCTGGGACTACACCGACAGCACCGGCACGACGCTCACCGTCATCCCCGCCGGCCTCCGCGAAGGCCCGGGCCGCGCCGAGGTGATGATCCGCGCGACCAAGAGCCACGCCAACGCCACGGAGATCGGCATCACCACCACCGACCTGCCCGCCCTGCTCGACGCCCTGGAGCAGCCCGTCACCCGGCCATGGCAGCACGTGCCGCACTGGCCGGACGGAACCGCGCAGAGGTGGGTGCTCGACGGCCTCACCCTCACCCCCGACGGTGACGGTTTCCTGGTCGGCGTCCAGGAGGACTTCGGCGACGGTGACATGCGCTGCGCGGACGTGCGTGTACCGGAGGCGCAGCGTCTCCCCCTCGCCTCGGCCCTGCGCCGCGCCTACGACGTCGCCCGCGGCTGGGAGAACTGACCTCCACCGCCTGACCCGCTGACTGGCTGGCCCGTGGGGACGGGACCCGGCCGCTCCCCCGCCCGAACCCCCCTCGGGCGGGGGAGCACCCACACCGCCGCCGCATACGAACGGAGCCTCGCCTGTGCCCGAGGAGAACACCACCTGCACCCTGTGCGGTCACCACGCCGACCAGCACAATCTGAACGCCGACGGCTACCGGCCCTGCCGCAGTGCCGGTCACCCCGACGGCTTGAACTGCCGCGAGTGCATCCGCCTCACCTCCGGCGACCACCTCGAGCAGCTCATTGCGCTGAGGAACAGCGACGACCCCGCGTTCACCGCCGCCTGGTCCGCATTCACCGTCACCCGGGACCACGCCCGGCACGAGATCGGCGACGGCTGGCAGGCGTTCTACACCGACGTCCACCAGTCCGCGCTCGCCTCCGCGATCCTTACCTACCGCGCCCAGCAGGAGGAGGAAACGCAGGCGCTGCGGGACCGGGTCGCCGAGCTGGAGGCGGCGGTCTGCCGCTGCTTCTCGGCGGAGATGCACGACCCGGCCTGCTCCCAGTCCCGGATCGTGGTGGACGGCGTCGAGTACAGCGCCGCGCACTGGTACGCGGACCGTGACGGCGGCCTGTGGCTGCCGTACTCCACCGACGACCGCGGCCTGTGGCTGCTCGCCGACGGCGACAGGCACAACGAGGCCGTGATGCTCTCCGAGGTGATCTCCGAGTACGGGCCGCTGACCCGCACCGAGCACACCACGGACCTGTCGATCGACGAGATCCACGGCCGGATCCCCAAGGGCGGTGAGCCCTGGTGACCGCCGCACTCCCCGTGCCTGTGCCCGTACAGGTCACTCGCTACAAGTGCCCGTTCTGCACCCGCTCCCGGTCCCGTAAGCAGGCCATCGAGCAGCACATCGCCCGCTGCTGGCACAACCCAGAGGTGCGCGCCTGCAAGACCTGCACCCACTACGAACCGCCGGAGCCCGGCCCCTACCCGGAGCACCCCGGCTGGCCCGAGTCCTGTGGCGCCGCCGACGGCCCTGACCGCCTCGACACGATCTGCACCGGCTGCCCGCTGTGGCAGGCCCCCACCAGCAAGGAGGAGGTGACCGGCCGGTGACCACCACCACGCACTACGGGCCACACCCCGCCGGGCACGGCGACACCGAGCACAAAGGCCCGCTGGAGGAGTGCACGGCCCCGGACTGCGTCGAGCAGGCGAACGCCGAACGCGCACGCCAGTCCGGCATCCGCGCCCTGACCGTGAAGCAGCCGTTCGCGTTCGCCATCGCCGAAGGCTTCAAGCCCATCGAGAACCGCACCCGCCGCACCAACCACCGGGGCGAGATCTACCTGCACACCAGCAAGGCGCCCCAGCGGGGCGTGCACATCGTCCGGTACTCCCGGGACGCCGCAATCCGCCTCGACGAGCTCGGCGGCTCCGGGAACTTCTGGAACGCCCTCCATGCCGTGCCGAGCCGGTTCTACACGCCGGCCCCGACGCTGGCGTGGCGCGCCGTCATCGCCACCGCCCGCATCACCGGCTGCCACCGCGCCGGCGACGGCTGCACCCCGGCCTGCGCGGCGTGGGGCGAGCCGGACCGGTGGCACTGGGAGATCGCCGACGCCCGGCCCCTCACCACCCCCATCGGCATCAACGGCAACCTCGGCCTGTGGATCCCCCCGTGGGGGCTCATTGAGGCCGTACGCGCCCAGATCGACACCACCACCGCCCAGTCCTGAACGGAGCACCCCGTACCATGGCCACCGTCCCGTCCCCGCGCCGCAGAGCGCCCTTCCGCCTGTTCGGCTGGCGCCGCACCGATGTGCTGCCCGCCCTCCAGGCCGCCGCCGCGTCCGGCCGCCCTGTCGACATCATCAAAGGCGGCATCATCCCCTCGTACGCCAAGCCCCGCGGCACCGCCCCCGCGGTCTCCTCCCCCGGGCAGGCCGCTCCGCACGTCCGACCCGTCCCCGCACCCACCACCATTGCGGAGCCGGCCCCGGATCCGGACCCGTTCGACATCAGCGACCCGGACGAGGACACCCCGCCCCGCCCCGTCCACATCACCCCCGGCACCTACACCATCACCTACACCCGCCTCGGGCGCCGCGGACGCCGCGGCACACCCCTCCCCGCTCCGTTCACCGTCACCGCCCACACCACCCCCGACCTGACCGACGCCATCGCCGCCCACGCCCGCCCCCACGCGACCGCCGAAGGACGGCCCCTGCACGTCGTGATCGACACCGACCCCAAGATCGAGGGCGGGCAGATCCTGGCCGGCGACCGCGTCGTCGGCGCCTTCGACTTCACCTTCACCCCGGCCTCCGACGCCCCCGACGCCTCCGACACCTCCGACGCGAAGGTGCCGTCCCTGGCCCCGGAGGCGACAGCACCGTTCCTGCTGTACCCGTACAACCTGCCGGACGTACACGACCTCACCGCCGCCCAACGGGACGGCGAAGCCTGCATCTACTGCCCCGGCGACATCACCCCCACCCCCGGGGACAGCATGCGCTTCGTCGGCCGGCTCCGCGGCGTCCTGGTCCGTGCACACCGCGACTGCGCCGAACAGCACCGGATCACCGAATGACCGGCACTGCCAGCGCGCTGCCCATCGCGGCGACCGGCGTGGAGACCACCGGAACCAACCCCACGTACCACATGGCGTGGGAGGTCGGCGTGATCCGCCGCGACCTTGATGGCACGGAGACCCGCCACCTGTGGCAGATCCGCCCCACCTCGGTGGACCTGATGAACGCCGACGACGAGGCCCTGGACATCTCCCGGTTCCGGGACCGCATGGTCGTCCCCCACGACGAAGACGCCCTCGACATGACACCCACCCTCACCGGCGGCCAGCCGATCCCCCTCAGCTACGTGGACGCCGCCTGGCAGATCCACGACACCCTGCAGCGCACCGTGATGGTCGGCTCCAACCCGCACTTCGACGCCTCCTTCCTCCACCACCTGTTCCGCGCAGGGAAGGACCCGTGGCACTACCGCCCCGTGTGCGCCGTCACCCTCGCCGCCGCCCGACTCCGCGCGCAGGGCGCCATGTGGCAGATGCCGTTCTCCACCGACGACGTGGCCAACACCATCGGCGTCCCCAGGCCCGGCCCCGACAAGGCCCACACCGCCCTCGGCGACGCCGAATGGGCCCTGGCCCTGTACGACGCGGCGACCGCCTACCCGCCCGCCCTGCGGCGCTGCCTGTTCCCCGGCTGCCTGCACGAGTTCGACGTCATCGCCCACATGTCCGGCTGGCCCCCGGCCACATCCGCCTGGTCCGGAAAGGGCTGGGTGCAGATGCGGCCCACGATCCTCACCGGCTACGCCTGCCCTGACCACGCCCAGGCCATCCGCGACCACCGCATCACCTGGCAGCACCCCGCCGACGGCACTCTGGCCCTGGCCTGCTCCTGCGGCTGGGCCAGCCCCACCGCCCGCTGGCGCGGCGTCCCCGAAGCCGCCTGGCAGGAACACCTCCTCCTCATGGTCGGAGCCTCCGAGTGAGCGTCCTGCGCTGGCTTGCCTCCGGCGAAGCCGCCCTCCTCGCCTGGGCGGTCGCCGCCGGGTACCTGCTCGGCCGTGTACGGCCCGGGCAGCGCCTCCTCGCGTGGGCTGAGGACCGCGACCTCGGCCCGCACGGGCCGGCCTGGTGGGCCGCCCAGGCCGTCGGCCTGGCCGCGGTCGCGTGGATGCTCACCGTCCACCCGCGCCGCTCGATGGCGAACCGCCGCTCCTGGCAGGAAGCCCGCAACGTGCAACGCTCCCCCGCCGTCCGCATGCCCGCGCCCCGCCTCGACCCGAACTGGGCCGCCAACCGCCGCGCCACCGACCCGAACCCCACCACCGACGACGGAGAGGACCGCCCGGCATGACCACCACCGTCACCGAACCCGAGGCGTCCGGGAAGGGCCCGACCAAGCAGCTCGAGGAACTGCTGCACGCGCACTTCATCAAGCCCGACGACCAGACCTCCGTCGCCGGGGCCGGAGCGATCTACCTGACCGAGGTCACCGCCCCCGGCAGCAACCGGCGCGCCGACGTCGTCCACATCGGCCTGTGGCAGTCCCGCGGCGCCGGCCGCATCGACGTGTGCGAACTGAAGACCTCGAGGTCGGACTTCCTCCGCGAACTGAACGACCCGGCGAAGGCCGAAGCCTGGTGGCCGTACTCCACGGCGTTCTGGCTCGTCGTCCCCCACCTGTCCATCGCCGGACCCGACGACCTCCCGGCCGGCTGGGGCCTCATGGTGCCCTCCGGCCGCGGCCGCCGCTTCAAGACGGTGGTGAAGCCGGCCGAGCGGGAGCCCCGCATCGACATCCCTCTGCTCGTCACCTTGCTGAAGAACACCGAGACGGTGCGCACCAACTCCCTGGGTAAGGTCCGCACCGACCTCGTCAACCAGGCGTACCGGCGCGAGCAGGAACTGCGCCGTGAACTCAACGCCCACGCCGTGAACCCCCGAACCGTGAAGCGCCTGGAACTCCTCGACCTCCTGGAGGAGGCCCTGGGCGAGCGCCTCGACACCGAGACCTGGCACGACCGGCTCAGTGCTCCCGACGCCGCCAGCGCCCTCCGCGCCTTCGTCCTCGGCCAGAAAGCCCTGACCGAGTCCCGCAAGGAGATGGAACGCCGCGCCCGCGAGTTCGACCGCATCCGGGAATCCGCCACCCGCGCGGCCGCCGACCTCCGCGCCGCCCTGGCCCTGCCCGCTGCCGACCAGTTGCCCGCCAAGGAGGCGTGACCATGCCCGACACCACCGACACCATTCCGCAGGTCGACGAGACGCTGGATCACCAGAAGAAGGAAGCCCGGCGGAAGCAGGCCCGTACGGCGATCGAGACCGCGTTGCGCGACACCTGGGACGAGTGGGGGCCCCGCGACGCCTCTGGCCCGAACTTCCCGCTGGCCGCCCTCAACGCCGTAGACGGGCTCGGCGACCTGGCCGCAGAGATCCTCGTGGATGGCACGATGCTGCGTTCCCTCACGATCAGGGACGGCGTCGCCACGATGGACCTGGAGCCCGCCACCGAGATGATCAAAATCATGGTGGCTGGGATGCGCGGCATCCTCGACGGCTACGACGCCAAGAACTACGTCGAGATGGAACTGAAGGCCCGCCCCTCCGTGTCCTTCGACCTCCGCGGCAGCGACGCTCCCTGGGACTCCTACGCCGTAACCATCCAACGCCGGAACGGGATCACGCCGCACGGCGCCCGCATGAAGGCCGAGGCCGAACGGGACAGCGTCCTGCGGGTCGTCGGCCAGTGGGCGTACGACCACGCCAACACCTCGTCCGTGGACGTGTGCGCGCTGCTCCAGCTCCTCACCGAGGCCGGCCACACGGTGCCGGGCGCGCCCGCCGACGCCACCGAGGAGGCGTGAGCGTGGACCGCGACCGTACACGCCGCTACCTCGTCACCGTCGGACCCGAACTCCTCCCGGGCGAGCCGCAAGACGCCCACCTGGCCGTCCTGTCCTGGAACGACCGCGCCGAGGCGTGGATCCACGGCCAGGCCATCTGCGGCCGCTCCGTACCCCAGGGCGAACTCGACGCCGGCGCCACCGTCACCTGCCGGGACTGCCTGGCCCGTAAGGCGGAGTACGAGCGGATCCTGACGGGCCAGGCGAAACCCACGACTGTGGACCGGCTCCGTGCCGAGCTGCGTACGGCGACCCGGCACGCACACGAGGCCGACGCCGACCGCGCGGACGCCCAGGCCGCCCTCCTCCAGGCACAGGCAGCGACCCTGCGGGCGCAGGCCAGCGAGAACCGCGTCCGCGCCCAGTCCGTCAACGCCCACGCCCAGGTCGACGCCGTACGCCGCCTGTGCGACCTCACCATCAGCGCGTCCGTGCGCGCCCAGGCCATCGACCAGGCCCGCGACACCCTCGCCGCGATCGATGCGATCAGCGACCGCCGCCTGTGGCCCGGCGACGACGCCTGGGGCACCGTCTGGCTCCACGGCAACTGGCGCTACCTCACCTCGAAGATGGAAACGGCCGCCCGGGAGCACGCTGCCGACGCTGTGGCCCGCTGGAACCGTGAACTCCGTGCCCAGGACGGCGACCCCGAACCGGTCGAGCCCGAGGGCCTGCGCTGGTGGAGGGAGCCCTGATGCTCCGCGCGATCCGGTCCTACGAGCAGTGGACGTCCGACCAGCCCGACACCGAGCAGGCGCTCACCACGGCCCTCACCCCGGGGATGCTCGTCATCTGGGGCAAGGCGGCCTTCCGCGTCGTGAGCCTGGAAGACCTGAACCGGGGGAACTGGCGGGACGAGGACGAACAGGCATGGGAGGAAGCCGGCCGCCCCGACATCCCCACCTGGACGGCCCGGCCGATGTGGCTGTCCGTCCAGTACGACAACAAGACCGAGACCGGCACCCGCGGCGGCATCGTCCCCGCCGACGCGGGCTGGGTGATCCTGCCCGAGCACTACTCCGTGTGCCGCCAGTGCGGGGAACTCCCCCCATGCGCGGAAGTGTTCGCGGACCGCGTGATGGCCGTCGAGGCACAGCGCATCGAGTTCGAGATGCGCCTCACCCACGGCATGTGCCACGGCTGCGGCCACATCGTCACCCCACGCGAACACAGCATCCTGTTCAGCGGCGACAACCTGATCCGCCCCGACCTCGGCTCGAACACCGCGGTGTTCCACACCCGCCGGCACTGCCTGCCGATCGTCCTGGCCTACCAGGACCGGTGGCTGGCCGTCGACCCGTCCAGGAAGCCCCGCATCACCTCCGACGGGTCAAGCTGGCGGCCGGCCGGACCGTGGGAAGGGGGGCACCGGTGAGCGCCCTGCACCTCGCCGAGGTCCACCAGGCCCCGCCCGGGCCGAAGCGGAAACGCAAGGACGGCGACGGTGGCGGAAGCCGCGGCGACCGCTTCTACCAGGACGCCCAGCGGATCTACGCCGACGGCCGAGCCGACGCCGACACGCGGGCGCTGCTGCTCGCCTTCGCCTACGCAGTCGTCACCGCTCCCCCGGACGACGCGGTAGCGCAGTGGACGCTGATCCGGCAGGCTCTCGGCAAGACCCGTACCTACGGGGAACGCCTGGATAAGCTGATCAGGAACGACGCCCCGCGGTACGTGCCGCCGGACGCCCAGCCCCGTAGCTACGACAACCTGCTGCAGGTCTGTGCCGCGCCGCGCACCCGCCCGTACCGCAGCCGTCCGTGGACCGGCGCGACCGCAGCGCAGCTCGCCGATCAGGCCAGGCGGGACGAGGAAGACTTTCGGAACACCAAGGGCATCTGCGGCGACACGGCGTCCGAGTACGTGGTGGAGAAGCTGCCTGACACGGGCTGGCACAAGCTCCACTACTTCTGCCCCCGCCACCAGGA
>NZ_JADKYB010000002.1 GCF_016918855.1 Actinacidiphila acididurans | reverse complement strand
GCCCCGCCGGATCCACACCGGGCGCCCCGCTCGCGGTCAGGAGCCCGGGGATTGACGTCGGCTCAGACCTCCACCACGACCGGAAGGATCATCGGGCGCCGGCGGTAGTTGTCGGAGACCCACTTGCCGACCGCACGGCGGATGATCTGCTGGATCTGGCGTGGTTCCATGACGGCTTCGGAGGCCGAACGGGACAGCCCTTCCTCGATCTTGAGAATGACGGCGCCGAACGCCTCGTCCTCGATACCCGATCCTCGCGCGTGGATGTTCGGGCCGCCGACGAGCTTGCCGGTGGTGCTGTCGACCACGACGAAGACGGACACGATGCCTTCCTCGCCGAGAATGCGGCGGTCCTTGAGGGAGGACTCGGTGATGTCGCCGACCGACAGGCCGTCGACGTAGACGTATCCGGCCTGGACCTTGCCGGCGATTTTCGCGACGCCGTTCACGAGGTCGACGGCGACGCCGTCCTCGGCGATGACGCACCGCTCCTTGGGGATGCCGGTGAGCTGTCCGAGGTCGGCGTTGGCCCGCAGGTGGCGCCATTCGCCGTGGATCGGCATGAGGTTGCGGGGCTTGCAGATGTTGTAGAAGAACAGCAGCTCGCCCGCCGCGGCGTGGCCCGAGACATGGACCTTGGCGTTGCCCTTGTGGACGACGTTGGCTCCCCAGCGGGTCAGGCCGTTGATGACACGGTAGACCGCGTTCTCGTTGCCGGGGATGAGGGACGAGGCGAGGATGACGGTGTCGCCCTCGACGATGCGGATCTGGTGGTCGCGGTTGGCCATCCGGGACAGGGCCGCCATGGGTTCGCCCTGGGATCCGGTGCAGACCAGGACCACTTGCTCGTCGGGGAGGTCGTCGAGGACCTTGACGTCGACGATCAGGTGGTCGGGGACCTTGAGGTAGCCGAGGTCGCGGGCGATGCCCATGTTCCGGACCATGGAGCGGCCGACGAAGGCGACCTTGCGGCCGTGTTCCTTTGCGGCGTCGAGGACTTGCTGGACGCGGTGGACGTGGCTGGCGAAGCTGGCCACGATGATGCGCTTGTCGGCCTTGTCGAAGGTCTGGCGCAGCACCTGCGAGATGTCGCGCTCGTGCGGGACGAAGCCGGGGACCTCTGCGTTGGTCGAGTCCGCGAGGAGCAGGTCGATGCCCTCCTCGCCGAGCCGGGCGAACGCGGGCAGGTCGGTGAGGCGGCCGTCCAGCGGGAGTTGGTCCATCTTGAAGTCGCCGGTGACGACGACCATGCCGGCCGGCGTACGGATGGCGACCGCGAGGGCGTCCGGGATGGAGTGGTTGACGGCGATGAACTCGCAGTCGAAGGGCCCGATGCGTTCCCGGTCGCCCTCCTTGACCTCCAGGGCGTAGGGACGGATGTGGTGTTCCTGGAGCTTGGCCTCGATGAGCGCGAGGGTCAGCTTGGAACCGATGAGGGGGATGTCCTCCTTCTCCCGCAGGAGGAAGGGGACGGCGCCGATGTGGTCCTCGTGGCCGTGGGTGAGGATGATGCCCACGACGTCGTCCAGCCGGTCCCGGATGGACGTGAAGTCCGGAAGGATGAGGTCGACGCCGGGCTGCTCCTCCTCGGGGAAGAGGACGCCGCAGTCGACGATCAGGATCTTCCGGCCGAATTCGAGGACCGTCATGTTGCGGCCGATTTCGCCGAGGCCGCCGAGCGGGGTGATGCGCAGGCCGCCCTCGGGGATTTCCGGTGGGGCGCCGAGTTCAGGGTGCGGATGACTCAAAGGTTCTCCTTGCCGCGCATGCCTCATGGCCCCCTCGGGGCCCGGGCGGCGCGGGATGTCGTTCAGTTTTCCGTGTTCACACGCTTCATGTGCTTCACGCGTTCCATGCGCTTCGTGCGTTTCATGCGTTCATGCGTCAATCGGTATTCGGTTGCGCGTATTCAGTTGTGAAGTCTTTGTCAGAGGTGTACCCCGCCTGCGGCGAGATCCCTCCTGAGCTGCTCGGTCCCGTTCGCGTCGAGTTCGACGAGCGGCAGCCGGAGCGGGCCGGCGGGCAGTCCGCGCAGCGCCAGGGCGGCCTTGGCTGTGGTGACGCCCGGGGCGCGGAACATGCCGGTGTAGACGGGCAGCAGCCGCTGGTGGATCTCCGCGGCCTTGGTGACGTCGCCGCTGGTGTAGGCGTCCAGGAGGGCGCGCAGTTCGGCGGTGACGACGTGCCCGACGACGGAGACGAAGCCGACGGCGCCGATGGCCAGCAGCGGCAGGTTGAGCATGTCGTCGCCGGAGTACCAGGCGAGGTCGGTACGGGCCAGGGTCCAGCTCGCGGCGCCCAGGTCGCCCTTGGCGTCCTTGTTGGCGACGATCCGGGGGTGCTCGGCGAGCCGGACGAGGGTGTCGGTCTCGACGGGGACGCCGGCGCGGCCGGGGATGTCGTAGAGCATCACGGGCAGGCCGGTGGCCTCGGCGATCGCGGTGAAGTGCCGGTACAGGCCCTCCTGCGGGGGCTTGCTGTAGTACGGCGTGACCGTGAGCAGGCCGTGGGCGCCGGCCCGCTCGGCCTGGCGGGCGAGGGTGACGCTGTGCGCGGTGTCGTTGGTGCCGACGCCGGCCACGACGTGGGCGCGGTCGCCGACCGCCTCGACCACGGCGCGTACCAGCTGGTCCTTCTCCGTGTCGCTGGTGGTCGGCGACTCCCCGGTGGTGCCGTTGACGACCAGACCGTCATTGCCGGCGTCCACGAGGTGGGCGGCCAGCACCTGGGCACCGTCGAGGTCGAGGGCGCCGTCGGGAGTGAAGGGCGTGACCATTGCGGTCAGCATGCGCCCGAACGGGGCCTGGGGGGTGGAGGTCGGAGCCATGGATCCCACGCTACTCGGTGTCCGGATCGGCAGCAGCCGTGGGACCTGCGCAAAGGACTCCGGCGCTGCCTGCTCGGGGGTTCAAGCACCGCCGGAGTCCATTGTGAAGCCTAGATGAACTTCACGAATCCCTGCAATCCGAACACTTCGGACATTACTACGGCGCGACTCGGCCGTTCGCGTTGAAGGCCGCGTGCGTGAGGGGCATCAGCTTCGCCCACTCCGCCTCCATCCGCTCCCCCACCATCTCGATCTCCCGCTGCGGGAAGGACGGCACCTTGGCCAGCTCGTGGGTGGTGCGCAGGCCGAGGAAATGCATGAGCGAGCGGGCGTTGCACGTCGCGTACATCGACGAGTACAGACCCACCGGAAGGGTGGCGCGGGCCACCTCGCGGGCGACCCCTGCGGCCAGCAGGTCCTGGTAGGCGGCGTAGGACCGGGCGTACGACTCCTTCAGCGCGGTCACGGCGCTCTCGTGCTGCTCCGGCGTGCCGGCCACGAACTCGTACTTGCCCGGGCGGCCCTGCTGGACCAGCTTGCGGTCGGGCGCGGGCAGGTAGAAGACCGGCTCCAGCTCGCGGTAGCGGCCGGATTCCTCGTTGTAGGACCAGCCGACCCGGTGCCGCATGAACTCGCGGAAGACGAAGATCGGGGCGCTGATGAAGAAGGTCATCGAGTTGTGCTCGAACGGGCTGCCGTGCCGGTCCCGCATGAGGTAGTTGATCAGGCCCTTGGAGCGCTCGGGGTCCTTGGTCAGCTCCTCAAGGGACTGGCCGCCGGCCGTGGAGACGCGCGCGGCCCATAGCACGTCCGCGTCCGTCGCGCTCGATCTGATCAGGCGGACGGTCATGTCGTCGCGGAACTTCACCTGGGCGTCTGTCTCTGCGGGTGAGTCGGTCGGCACCACGGATCCTTCCTGTCGTTTTCGCCGCCCAGACTAGTCCGGACGGTCTCCCGGCGGTCGGCGGCCCGCCGCCCGCTTGGCCGCGGCCGGTGCCGGGGGCTAGCCTCCTGGAAAACCGCAGTCAGACCGCCCGCCGCGACGCTGCTGCCACGATGTCGTCGGCCTGCCGGAAACCGGAACGAGGATTCCCCCGTGTCCCTGTCCCACCACTCCTCCCTCACCGCCGTGTCCGACGCGCCGCAGACGGACGACCGCGCCCCGCGCCCGCTGCCGGACCGCTGGACCCGGCCGTACCGCTTGGGCCCCTGGCGGGTCGCCGTGGCCGCGCTGGCCCTGATGCTGGCCTCGTACCTGATGATCGCGGCGCTGCTGATGGCCGCGGCCAGCAACTCGGGGGGCGCCATGACGTGGCTGGTGCTGGCGGTAGTGGTGATCGCGGCGTCGTTGCGGCTGCTGCGGATGGGGGTGTGGGTGAGCGGCAAGGGGCTGCGCCAGACGGGGTTCTTCTTCACGGTGACGGTGCCGTGGCGGCAGGTGGTGGCGGTGCGTACGGCGCAGCAGCCGGTGAAGGTCCTGGGGCTGCCGCGGACCGTGCAGGGCCAGGCGCTGCTGATAACCCGGCGGGGCGGCGAGCAGCTCAGGCCGCTGCTCACCGATCACAACGCGGACTTCCTGGGCCGGGTGGAGTCCTTCGACGTGGCCGCCGACGCCATCGAGGCCTGGGCGACCGAACCGCGCTGAGCGCCCAGCCGTAGAGCTTGCCCGATACGCCGCGGGGCCGGCCCACCGAGTGGTGGACCGGCCCCGCGGCGTATCGGCGTCACCTGGCCGCGCGGTCGCGGACCGGGGTCCCGTCGTGCAGGGCGATGGCACGCTGCATGGCCTTGCGGGCGCGGGGGGTGTCGCGGGCGTCGAAGTACGCGATGGCCAGCCGGAACCAGGTGCGCCAGTCGTCGGGCGCGGCCTCGGTCTCGGCCCGGCGCCTGGCGAACACCGCGTCGGCCGAGGCGCGGTCGATACGGCCGCTGGGGGTACGGACGAGTTCGTCGACCGGCAGGCCGCCCTCGGCCTCCAGCTCACGGCCGAGCCGTCCGGCGTGCCGGGCGAACTGCGTGGTGTGCCACAGGAACCACGCGCCGATCAGCGGCAGCACCAGCACGGCGATGCCGAAAGCCACGGTGACCGGGCGGCCGTCCGAGATGAGCAGCACGCCGCGGTCGCCGACCAGCACGAAGTAGAACACCAGGGCGAGCGCCGAGGCGGTGTAGCTCAGTTTGGCGCGCATCGCGCTCAGTCCCCTTCGCCGCCGGTCCCGCGGCCGGCCTGTCCGGTCCGGTCCCCGGCCGGGTCGTCGGTCCGGTCCCGGTCAAGGAAGTGTTCCAGGCCGACGGTCAGGCCCGGCACCGAGGGTACGGTCCGTACCGCGAGCAGGATGCCGGGCATGAAGCTGGAGTGGTGCAGCGAGTCGTGCCGGATGGTCAGGGTCTCGCCGGTGCCGCCGAACAGCACCTCCTGGTGCGCGAGCAGGCCGCGCAGCCGTACCGAGTGCACCGGCACGTCGTCCACGCGGGCGCCGCGGGCGCCTTCCAGGGCGTGGGTGGTCGGGTCGTGCTGGGGGCCGCGGCCGGCCTCGGCGCGGGCGGCGGCGATGAGCTGGGCGGTACGGGTGGCGGTGCCGCTGGGCGCGTCGGCCTTGCGGTCGTGGTGCAGCTCGATGACCTCGACGGACTCGAACCAGCGGGCGGCCTGCTGGGCGAACCGCATGGTGAGCACGGCGCCGATGGAGAAGTTCGGGGCGACCAGCGCACCGGTGCCGGGGGCGGCGGCCAGCCACCCGGTGAGGGTGGCGAAACGCTCCTCGGTCCAGCCCGTGGTGCCGACCACCGCGTGGATGCCGTGCCCGACGGCGTACTCCAGATTGCCCATGACGGCGTCCGGGTGGGTCAGGTCGACCACGACCTGCGCGCCGGCCTCGGTGAGCGTCTCCAGCCGGTCTTTCTTGTCGAGTGCGGCGACCAGGTCGAGGTCGTCGGCGGCCTCGACCGTACGGGCGGCCTCGGAGCCGATCCGGCCCTTGGCGCCGATCACGGCCACGCGCAGCTTGCTCATCGTTCTACGGTCCTCACGGTGGATGGATCGGGTGCGGCGGACCCGGGGGGCCCGTCCTGTGGGTCGCGCCGGGCCCTCGCGCCGGCCCGACCCACAGGACAGACCCTAGGCCACGGCCGCGTGCAGGTCGGCGGCCTGCTTGTCCTTCAGCGAGCCGATGACCGCGAGGCTGGGGCGCTGGCCCAGGACGTCGCGCGCCACCTGCCGTACCTCGTCGGGAGTGACGGCTGCGATCCGGGCCAGCAGGTCGTCCACGGAGAGCTGGTCGCCCCAGCACAGCTCGCTCTTGCCGATCCGGTTCATCAGGGCGCCGGTGTCCTCCAGGCCGAGCACGGTGGAGCCGGACAACTGGCCGATGGCGCGGCGCAGCTCGTCCTCGCCGAGGCCGTGCTCGGCGACCTGCTCCAGCTCGTCCCGGCAGATCTTGAGCACGTCCGGCACCCGGCGCGGCTGGCAGCCGGCGTAGACCCCGAACATGCCGCAGTCGGCGAAGGAGGAGGTGTAGGAGTACACCGAGTAGGCCAGGCCGCGCTTCTCGCGGACCTCCTGGAACAGCCGGGAGCTCATGCCGCCGCCGAGGGCGGTGTTGAGCACGCCCAGCGCCCAGCGGCGCTCGTCGGTGCGGGACAGGCCGGGCATGCCGAGCACCAGGTGGGCCTGTTCGGTGCGCCGGTCGAGGAGTTCGACATGGCCGGCGGCGCGCAGAGTACGGGCGCCGCCGCGGGGCGGCTGCGGCTGCGCGTCGGTGTCGCGCAGGGCGCCGGCCCGCTCGAAGGCGCGCCGGACCTGGCGTACCACGGTGGCGTGGTCGATGTTGCCGGCGGCGGCGACCACGAGCCGGGTGGGGTCGTAGTGCTTGTGGTAGAAGCGGGCGACCTGGTCGCGGGTGAGGCCGTTGACCGTCTCGGTGGTGCCGAGCACCGGGCGGCCGAGCGGGGTGTCGCCGAGCAGCGCGGTGGTGAACAGGTCGTGCACCTGGTCACCGGGGTCGTCCTCGGTCATCGCGATCTCCTCGAGGACGACGCCGCGTTCGGCGTCGATGTCCTCCTGGCGGATCAGCGAACCGGTGAGCATGTCGCTGACCACGTCGATGGCCAGCGGCAGGTCGGTGTCGAGCACCCGCGCGTAGTAGCACGTGTACTCCTTGGCGGTGAACGCGTTCATCTCGCCGCCGACCGCGTCGATCGCCGCGGAGATGTCCAGCGCGGTGCGCCGGGCGGTGCCCTTGAAGAGCAGGTGCTCCAGGTAGTGGGTGGCGCCGCCGAGTGCCTTGGTCTCGTCGCGGGAGCCGACCGCGGCCCAGATGCCGAAGGTGGCCGAGCGGACCGTGGGCAGGGTCTCGGTGACCACGCGCAGGCCGCCGGGCAGCACGCTGCGGCGTACGGTGCCGACGCCGTCGGTGCCGGGCAGGAGGGTACGGGTGCGGGTGGCGGGTGCGCGGACGGCCCGCCCCTGCTGGGAGGGGCGGGCCGTCGCGCCGGTGGAGCGGGTCGTCACTTGGCCGACTCGTCCTTCGCGTCGTCCGACTCGTCCTCGCCCTCGATGACCGGGATCAGCGAGAGCTTGCCGCGCTGGTCGATCTCGGCGATCTCGACCTGGACCTTGGCGCCGACGCCGAGGACGTCCTCGACGTTCTCGACGCGCTTGCCGCCGGCCAGCTTGCGGATCTGCGAGATGTGCAGCAGGCCGTCCTTGCCGGGCATCAGCGACACGAAGGCGCCGAACGTGGTGGTCTTCACCACGGTGCCCAGGTACCGCTCGCCGACCTCCGGCATGGTCGGGTTGGCGATCTGGTTGATCAGCGCGCGGGCCGCCTCGGCCTGGGCACCCTCGGTGGCGCCGATCAGGACGGTGCCGTCGTCCTCGATGGAGATGTCGGCGCCGGTGTCCTCCTGGATCTGGTTGATCATCTTGCCCTTGGGGCCGATGACCTCGCCGATCTTGTCGACCGGGATCTTGATGGAGATGATCCGCGGCGCGTTGGGGGACATCTCGTCCGGGGAGTCGATGGCCTCCATCATCACGTCGAGGATGTGCAGCCGGGCGTCGCGGGCCTGCTTCAGGGCTGCGGCCAGCACCGACGCCGGGATGCCGTCGAGCTTCGTGTCGAGCTGGAGGGCGGTCACGAAGTTCTTGGTGCCGGCGACCTTGAAGTCCATGTCGCCGAAGGCGTCCTCGGCGCCGAGGATGTCGGTCAGCGCCACGTAGTGCGTCTCGCCCTCGATCTCCTGGGAGATCAGGCCCATGGCGATGCCGGCGACCGGGGCCTTGAGCGGCACACCGGCGTTGAGCAGCGACATGGTGGAGGCGCACACCGAGCCCATCGAGGTGGAGCCGTTGGAGCCCAGCGCCTCGGAGACCTGGCGGATGGCGTACGGGAACTCCTCGCGGGAGGGCAGCACCGGGATCAGTGCGCGCTCGGCGAGGGCGCCGTGGCCGATCTCACGGCGCTTGGGGGAGCCGACCCGGCCGGTCTCACCGACGGAGTACGGCGGGAAGTTGTAGTTGTGCATGTAGCGCTTGCGCGTCTCGGGCGAGAGCGTGTCGAGCTGCTGCTCCATGCGCAGCATGTTCAGGGTGGTGACGCCCAGGATCTGGGTCTCACCGCGCTCGAACAGCGCCGAGCCGTGCACCCGCGGGATCGCCTCGACCTCGGCGGCCAGGGTGCGGATGTCGGTGACGCCGCGGCCGTCGATGCGGATCTTGTCGCGGATGACCCGCTGGCGGACCAGCTTCTTGGTCAGCGAGCGGTAGGCGGCGGAGATCTCCTTCTCGCGGCCCTCGAACTGCGGCAGCAGCTTCTCGGCGGCCAGGCCCTTGACCCGGTCCAGCTCGGCCTCGCGGGCCTGCTTGCCGGCGATGGTCAGCGCCTGCGCCAGCTCGTCGGTGACCGCGGCCTCCAGCGCCTCGAAGACGTCCTCCTCGTAGTCGAGGAAGATCGGGAACTCGGCGGTGGGCTTGGCGGTCTTGGCGGCCAGCTCGGACTGCGCCTTGCACAGCACCTTGATGAAGGGCTTGGCGGCCTCGAGGCCGGCGGCCACGACTTCCTCGGTGGGGGCCTCGGCGCCGTCCTCGACCAGCTTGATGGTCTTGTCGGTGGCCTCGGCCTCGACCATCATGATCGCGACGTCGCCGTCCTCCAGCACCCGGCCGGCGACGACCATGTCGAACACGGCCTCCTCCAGCTCGGTGTGGGTGGGAAAGGCCACCCACTGGCCGCGCACAAGGGCGACCCGCACGCCGCCGATGGGGCCGGAGAAGGGCAGGCCGGCGAGCTGCGTGGAGCAGGACGCGGCGTTGATCGCGACCACGTCGTACAGGTGGTCGGGGTTGAGCGCCATCACGGTCGCGACGATCTGGATCTCGTTGCGCAGGCCCTTGACGAAGGACGGGCGCAGCGGGCGGTCGATCAGGCGGCAGGTGAGGATCGCGTCCTCGGACGGACGCCCTTCGCGGCGGAAGAAGGAGCCGGGGATCCGGCCGGCCGCGTACATGCGCTCCTCGACGTCCACCGTGAGCGGGAAGAAGTCGAAGTGCTCCTTGGGCTGCTTCGAGGCGCTGGTGGCCGACAGCACCATGGTGTCGTCGTCGAGGTAGGCGACGGCGGACCCGGCGGCCTGGCGGGCCAGCCGGCCCGTCTCGAAGCGGATGGTACGGGTGCCGAAGGTGCCGTTGTCGATGACGGCTTCGGCGTAGTGGGTCTCGTTCTCCACTCTGGGGATTCTCCTCGTCCTCGCCCGCGGGCCATGTCGTCCGCGGGCCGTCGGTGGAGGGGCGTCCTGCCGGGGCCGGTCTTCGATCGAAGCCACCGGGGGTGGCACCACCCGGGGGCCACTACCGAGGACCGGCGTTTGCGGCGAATAGGAGGACGCTCCTCCTCATACGTTGTCAACGGTTGTCAACGGCACCATTGCACCAGACGACTCGGGGGTCGCGCACGTCCTGTGCACAACCCGTCGCCCCGCGCAAGGGCCCCGGTGCATATGGCAAAGGGAGCGGCCCCCAGTCGCGGGAACCGCCCCCTCCAGGACTGCTAGCGGACGCCCGCGGCGCCGGCCCGGATGCCGAGCCGTTCGCGCAGCTCACGGAAGCGCGTGATGTCCTTCTTGGCCAGGTACTGCAGCAGCCGGCGGCGCTGACCGACGAGGATCAGCAGACCCCGGCGGGAGTGGTGGTCGTGCTTGTGGGTCTTGAGGTGTTCGGTCAGGTCCGAGATCCGGCGGGACAGCAGCGCGACCTGCACCTCCGGGGAGCCCGTGTCGCCCTCCTTGGTGCCGAACTCGGCGATGATCTGCTTCTTCGTCTCGACGTCGAGCGCCATACAATCTCCCGGGAAGTAGGCCGCCTCCGAGTGCCCCCGGTATTCGTCGCGGGGGAGTCTCGCTGGACTCGTGAGGCTTGTCACGGTACGGATGAGCACACGTGACCGTCACCCAGAGTACCAGCCCGCGGCGACACACTTACCCGCGGGTCACCCGCACGGGTTTCCGGCGCCGCGTCGCAGCGGCCGGTGAGCCGTATCGGCCGCGTCCGCCCCGCCGGCCGGCTCAGCCGCTGCCGCGCACCCGGCTGTAGATCTTCAGCACGGCCAGGCACAGCGGGACCAGGGACAACAGCACCGCCGCCTCCCCGATGTCCAGAGTGCGGCCCCAGAACAGGGACACGCCCTTGCGGGGCACGATCAGGGCGATCGCGGTGAGCAGGGCGGCGCCGGCCACGACGGCCGCGGTGATCCAGACCGTACGGGTGTCCAGCGGGCCGTGGTCGCCCTGCGCGAACTTCTTCAGCAGGTCGACCGGCAGATTGAGCGCCAGGCCCAGCGCCAGCAGGCCCAGGCCCACGACGCCGGCCGCGAGCAGGGCGGCGACCTGTGCGGTGTAGCGGAAGAGGCGGGCGCGCAGCATCGCGGCGACGGCGGTGGCCAGCGCCAGCAGCTGCGCCCAGCCGGAGTCGGAGAAGCCGAGCACCGTGACCGCGCCGACCACCACCGCGGAGCAACCGCACACCAGGCCGAGCAGCAGTTCGTGACCGCGTTGCGCCTGGGCGGCGATGCGCCGGTAGTCCACCGGCTCCTCGGTGCTCTCCCCTTGCGCCCGGAAACCGATCGGCAGCCGGGCGAACCGCGCCGACCAGCCGGGCAGGAAGCCCACCAGGGCCACCGCGCACACCCCGGCGACCGCGGCGGCGTACCGCGGCGGGGAGCCGCCCGCGATCACCCCGAAGGTGGCCAGCGCCCCCGCCGCCGACAGCAGGGCGGCGGCGACGAACGGCGCGTCGCCGTAGGGCAGCAGCGCGATCAGCAGGACCGAAGCGACCAGAACCGTCACACAGGCGACGAGGAACTGCATGCGTCCGGCGCCTTCGCCGCTGTCCGGCGCCACTATGCCCGATCCGGCGATCATCAGGTGCGGCAGCGCGGCCAGGCCCAGCGCCACCGCCGAGGCGCGGTCGTCGTACGCGCGGGCCCGTACGCCCGCGAACGCGGTCAGCACCACGCCGATCACGCCGGCCAGCACCCCGGGCAGCGCGTGCATGTCGTGCCGGTGCGGGTCGGCGAACCACAGCACGAAGCCGGTCATGACCAGCAGTACGAAGCCGCCGGTCAGGCCGCCGGCCCGCATCAGTTCGTCGTTCCAGCGGCGATTGTCGCGCTCCACGGCCGTCGCAATGGCGTCGACCACGTCGTCGTACACCGGCGGCGGGAGCGAGTCGGCGTACGGGCGCAGCGCGAGAAGTTCGCCGTCCAGGACGCGCTGGGCGGACAGGGACAGGCCGCCCTCCAGGACGGTGCCGTCGCGCCGCACCAGGTTGAAGCCGGCGGGCTCGCCCTCGGCCTGGTTCTGGCCGGACAAGTGCAGCACATGGGCGCGCAGTTCGGCGACGGGCACGTCGTCCGGGAGCGCAACATCGATCCTGCGGTCCGGCGCCACGACCGTCACACGGCAGAAGCCGGTCGAGGACGGGCCGGTCGCCGAAATGGTGCTCACCGAGCAGTTCCCCCTTGTCATGCTGGTGGTGACCCGGGCGGCGTGCCTGCCCGGCGGCGTGGAACGGCCGGCCCGCACCCGGGGTGCCGCGCCACCTTACTCGTCACATGTGGTGATGTCGTGAAGTCCTCTTGACAGCGCTTCCATTGCCGCCCAGTAGGATCCACCCCTACGGGGGCGTAGATGGTACCGGGTGTGCCGCACGAGGCCCCGTTTTGTCCAACGGCGGTCGAGTGACTTGAGGGCTGGTGCGTCCGGTTGAGCGTGGTCATCGTCAAGCGTCCCCCGCGGTCCCTGCCGCGTGCGGTGCCGTCCGAAAGCGTGCGACTGCAGCCGCCGCCCGGGCTGCCGCGGGGCGGTGACCAGGGGTTGTTGATGGCCATGCTGCCGATGCTGGGCATGGCCGGTTCGGCGGCGTACTTCTTCACCACTTCGCAGCCGATCATGATGATGATGGGCGGCCTGATGCTGGCCTCCAGCGGCGCCATGGCCGTCGCCCAGTTCGTCAAGATGCGGCGCGGCGCGGCCGGCAGCCTCGCCGACACCCGGCGTGAGTACCTGACGTACCTGTCCCGGGTCCGCGAGCAGGTCCGCGCCACGGCCGAACAGCAGCGCGGCGCCCAGTTGTTCACCCATCCCGCGCCGGAGCAGTTGTGGTCGCTGGTGTCGGTGACCGGTGGCCCGGGGAACCGGGTGTGGGAACGGCGCCCGACCGACCCGGACTTCGCGCAGGTCCGCTTCGGGCTGGGCCCGCAGCCGCTGGCCACCGCGCTGATCGCGCCTCAGGCCGCGCCCACCGAGGGCCTGGAGCCGCTGGCCGAGCACGCGCTGGACACCTTCGTGCGCACCCACGCCCAGGTGGAGGACCTGCCGCTGGTGGTGTCGCTGCGCGCCTTCTACCACCTGACGCTGTCCGGGGAGCGGGCGACGGTGTACGGGACGGCGCGCGCGGTGCTGTCCCAGCTCGCCACGCTGCACGGCCCGGACGACCTGGTGATCGCGGTGGTCGCCGACCCGGCCGGCGCCCCGGAGTGGGAGTGGACCAAGTGGCTGCCGCACGCCCAGCGGCCCGGCACCTCCGACGGCGCCGGCACCCGGCGGCTGCTGTGCGGGGACCTGGGCGACCTGGAAACGATGCTGGCCAAGCGGCTGGAGGACCGGCCGCGGTTCGGCGACGACCGGCCGCTGCTGGACAAGCCGCACATCGTGGTGGTGCTGGACGGCGGCGCGGTGCCGCAGGACTCGGTGTTCGCCGCCGCGGAGGGCCTGCAGGGCGTCACCGTCATCGAGGTGGTGCCCGGTGACCTCGGTCGGCCGCGCGGCGGCCTGTCGGTGGTGGTCCAGCCCGGCCGGCTGACCCTGGAGGCCGCCGACGGCTCGGTGTACGAGGGCGTGCCCGACGTGCTGTCCGAGGCCGAGACCGAGACGCTGGCCCGCCACCTGGCGCCGCTGCGGATGGGTTCGGGCGGCGCCGACGACGAGGAACCGCTGCTGGCCGACCTGGACTTCACCGACCTGCTGGGGCTCGGCGACGCGGGCGCGGTGGACCCGGCCCGTACCTGGCGGCCGCGGTCCACCAAGGACCGGCTGCGGGTGCCGATCGGCGTCGGCGAGAACGGCGAGCCGGTGCTGCTGGACATCAAGGAGGCAGCGCTGGAGGGCATGGGCCCGCACGGCCTGTGCGTGGGCGCCACCGGCTCCGGCAAGTCGGAGCTGCTGCGCACCCTGGTGCTCGGTCTGGCCGTCACCCACTCCTCCGAGACGCTCAACTTCGTGCTCGCCGACTTCAAGGGCGGCGCGACCTTCGCCGGCATGGCGCAGATGCCGCACGTCTCCGCGGTGATCACCAACCTGGCCGACGACCTGACGCTGGTGGACCGCATGCGCGACTCCATCACCGGTGAACTCCAGCGCCGCCAGGAGCTGCTGGCCGCCACCGGGCAGAAGGACATCACCAGTTACGAGAAGGCGCGAGCGGCCGGCAGCGCCCTGGAGCCGCTGCCGAACCTGCTGCTGATCATCGACGAGTTCAGCGAGCTGCTCACCGAGAAGCCCGACTTCATCGACATGTTCATCCAGATCGGCCGGATCGGCCGGTCGCTGGGCGTGCACCTGCTGCTGGCCTCGCAGCGCCTGGAGGAGGGCCGGCTGCGCGGCCTGGACACATACCTGTCGTACCGGATAGGCCTGCGCACCTTCTCGGCCTCGGAGTCGCGGGCCGCGCTCGGCGTGCCCGACGCCTACCACCTGCCGTCCGTGCCGGGTTCTGGCTATCTGAAGTTCGGCACCGACACCATGGTGCGGTTCAAGGCGGCGTACGTGTCCGGGCCGTACCGCTCGCGCGGCGCCGTCACCGCCACCGGGCCGCTGCCGCCGCAGCGCCGCCCGGTGCTGTTCACCGCCGCAGAGGTGCCGGTGCCCGAGGCCGACCCGCAGCCGGCCGCCGCCCCCGCTGCGGAGACGGAGAGCAGCGCGCTGGCCGACACCGTGCTGGACGTGATCGTGCGCCGGCTGGAGGGGCAGGGCGCGCCCGCGCACGAGGTGTGGCTGCCGCCGCTGGCCGAGGCGCCGTCGCTGGACCAGCTGCTGCCGCCGCTCGCGGTCACCGCCGGACGCGGCCTGACCTCCCCGGGTTTGCCGGGCCTGGGTGCGCTGGACGTGCCGCTGGGCATCGTGGACAAGCCGTTCGAGCAGCGCCGGGACCTGCTGCGGCTGGACTTCTCCGGCGCCGCCGGCCACCTGCTGGTGGTGGGCGGCCCGCGCTCGGGCAAGTCCACGCTGGTACGGACCCTCATCAGCTCCTTCGCGCTCACCCACACCCCGGCCGAAGTGCAGTTCTACGGCCTGGACTTCGGCGGTGGCGGCATGCTCGCGCTGAACGGTCTGCCGCACGTGGGCGGGGTCGCCTCCCGGCTGGACACCGAGAAGGTGCGGCGCACCGTCGCCGAGGTGGCCGGCATCCTCAACCGGCGCGAGGAGTTCTTCCGCGCGAACGCGGTGGACTCCATCACCACCTACCGGCGCCGCCGCGCGGCCGGTGACCTGCCGGGCGAGCAGTGGGGCGACGTCTTCCTGGTCATCGACGGCTGGATGTCCTTCCGCAGCGACTACGAGCTGCTGGAGTCGGTGGTCACCGACATCGCCTCGCGCGGCTTGGGCTTCGGGGTGCACGTGGTGCTCACCGCCACCCGCTACTCCGAGGTCCGCCCGGCGCTGAAGGACCAGGTGCAGGCCCGGCTGGAGCTGCGGCTCGGCGACCCCATGGAGTCCGAGTTCGACCGCAAGGTCGCCCAGAACGTGCCGGCCACGGCGCCCGGCCGCGGCCTGAGCCCGCAGCGGCTGCACTTCCTGACCGGCCTGCCCCGGATCGACGCCTCCGCGCAGACCGGCGACCTGTCGGACGGCACCGCCGCCCTGGTCGCCGCGGTCGAGGCCAACTGGACCGGCCCGCGCGCCCCCGAGGTGCGCATGCTGCCCGCCACCCTGCCCGCCCACCAGCTGCCCAAGGGCAGCGACTACCCGCAGCACGGCGTGGCCATCGGCATCGACGAGGTGGCCCTGGAACCGGCGTTCGTCAACTTCGACACCGACCCGCACTTCATCGTGTTCGGTGAGAGCGAGTCCGGGAAGACCGCCGTCCTGCGGCTGCTCATCAAGCAGATCACCGAGCGCTACACGCCCGAGCAGGGCCGGATCATCATGGTCGACTACCGCCGCACCCTGCTCGGCGCGGTGCCCGAGACCCACCTGGTGGAATTCGCCGCGTCCGCGCCCGCGCTGGAGCAGTTCGTCGGGTCGATCCGCGGGGCCCTGGCCGCCCGGGTGCCCAACTCCGAGGTCACACAGGAGCAGTTGCGCAACCGGAGCTGGTGGAGCGGCCCGGAGATGTTCCTGATCATCGACGACTACGAGCTGGTCGCCGCCTCCAACAACCCGCTCGGCGTCCTGGTGGACCTGCTGCCGCTGGCCAAGGACATCGGCCTGCACGTCATCCTGGCCCGCAACTCCGCCGGCGCCTCCCGCAGCCTCTACGAGTCCTTCATGAACCGGCTGCGCGAACTGAGCACCCAGGGCCTGCTGCTGTCCGGCGACCGTGACGAGGGCGCGCTGCTCGGCAACGTCAAGCCGACCCGGCTGCCGCCCGGCCGCGGCTTCCACGTCACGAGGCGGCGCGGCTCGCAGCTCATCCAGACGGGGTGGCTGCCGGAGCGGTGAGGGTTTTCCACAGGGGGTGATGACGCAGCGCGGTCGTCTCGTCGCGTTCCGTTACACTCGGTCGCGGATCAGGCTCACGGCGAGTACGGGAGGGGGCCTTGGCGATGACCGAGCGGACGACGGTCGAGTGGGGAACGGCGGGGCAGGGGGCGGCCGGTGAGGCGGTCGCCGGGCAGGCGAGGGCCGCGGGGATGGACCGGGCGTTCAATCCCTGGCGGTACGACGCGGACGGCAGCGCGGCGGCAGTGGTGTCCGGGGGCACGGTCCGGGGCGCCAGTGCGCTGACGGGCCCGGACGGTACGGGAGGCGGCCCGGACAGCGACACGGGCGGTGGTACGGGCGGGGTGCCGGGCGGCCCGCTGAGGATCCGGTACCCGGCGCTGGAGCGGGCGGCGGACACGTACCCGCTCTACGACCGGCTCTCGCGCGCCCTGCGTGAGGTGGACGAGGCCACGGACATCGCGATCGGCGCCCTGAAGGCGGAGAAGTTCTCGCTGGCCGGCGCGCTGGACACCGCGCGGACCTCGTGGAGCGAACGGGGCGAACACCTCACCTCCGCCTTCTCCACGCTCCAGTCCAACCTGTACGCCGGCGCCCGTGGCCAGCGGCTGACCGACGACAACGTCGAACAGGCCATGGCGGACGTGGCCACGTACGACATCTGAGGGGACGGCGCGCGTGCTCACGTACGACTCGGTCCTTCACGCGCCGCTCGGCCGGCTGAAGGCGGCGGCCGACCGCTGGCGGACGGCCGCCGAGAACCTGGCGACGCTCGAACCGGACGTCCAGCAGCAGATCGTGCGGCCCGTCACGTCCTCCGGCTGGTCGGGCGAGGACGCGACCGCGGGCCTGGCGTACCTGGACAAGGTCGTCAAGGAGGTCGGCGACGCGGCCACGGCGGCGCGCGGCGTCCAGCGGATCCTGGACGACGCCTATCTGCGGATGCAGGAGGCGCACGACGAGCTGGTGCGCATCCGGGACGTCGAGGCGCCCGCCTCGGGACTGGCCGTACGTCCTGACGGCACCGTCGAGGCGGTGGCCGACGACCGGCGCGCCCAGGCACGGGACGGCGGGTCCCCCGACCGGGGCGCTGCCGATCACCGTGCCGCGTCGGACGCGGCGCGCCACACCACGGCGGCGGCCTTCCAGCACCGCGTCGACACCGCCGTGGAAAAAGCCAAGGTCGCCGACGAGGAGGCCGCGCGGGCGCTGCGGGCCGATGCCGGCGGCAACGGATACGACTTCCATGCCCCGGTCTTCGCCTCGCTCGACGCCGAAGAGGCCGGCCACGCCGCCGATTTGGCCGCCCGGGGCGAGCACATGACCACCGGTGACCTGCTCACGCTGGACTCGCTCCTGAACGTGAACCACGACGACACTTCCTTCGCCGCGGATTTCGCCACCCGGATGGGCCCCGAGGGCACGCTCCGGTTCTGGACGGTGATGGCCAATCCGGTGGCCGGCTTCACCGACCGGCGGCGGGACGACGCCACCGTCACCCTGCAGAAGCTGCTGAGCCGCACGCTGGCGACCGCGACCCGTTGCGGCACCGAGACCATGCGGCACTGGAAGCGGGAGATGATCGGCCTCGGCAGCCGGCGCATCCCCACCCGGCGCCCCACCGACATCACCGAGGGCCCGTACGGCTTCCAGGTGATGAGCTGCCTGATGCGCCAGGGCCGCTACGACACCGGGTTCCTCAAGGACTACGGCGCCCGCCTGCTGGACTTCGAGCGGCACGCCCGCAGATCGCCCGGCGACCTGTGGCTGGCCAGCCGCGCCTCGCAGAGCACCACCCTGAACCTGGGCGGCGTCCGCGACGACGTCGGCCACGACCCGATGACGGGCCTCATGGAAGCCCTCGGCCACAACCCGGCAGCGGCCACCGACCTGTTCAGGAACCCGAACGCCTTCCACTACCTCACCGGCTCCGGGCCGGGCGGCTCCCCCGCCCGCGCCTGGCCGCTGGACGCCACCTCGTACCTCCCCGACCCCGGCTCCCGCCCGATCGCCGGCTACGACTGCCTCGGCCACGCCCTGGAGGCGGCCACCACCGGCAGCGCGTACGACGCCACGCGCCATGCCCTGCACCGTACGGACGCCACATCCTTCGTGGCCGACGAGGTGATCACCGGATACGGCGCCAACCCCGCACTGATCCATACGCAGTCCGGGATCGCGGACAGCATCGGGCGGGTGGGAGCGGCGTACATCGACGACCTCGACAACGCGATGCTCGACGGCACGACGCCCGGTGATCCGTTCCCGGCGGGCGGGCGCGCGTACCGGGCCCTCGGGGACTCGGCGAACGCCCGGCGCGACGCGATCCGTTTCCTGAGCACGATCGGCCAGGACCGCACGGCGCACGGCATCGTCTCGGCGGCGCAGCACACCTACACGGCGAGCATGCTGCTGCACTCCCCGCCGACCACCCGGGCGAACTTCGGCAACGCGGAATCGGCTCTGTTCGTCGAGGCCCACGTGCGCGGCATCCTCGACCACGCCCGGGTGGGCCAGGTACACGCCGACCTGGGCGCGGCGTCCGCCGACGCCGACCAGGAACTCGCCCGGTCCACCGACTACCTCAAGATCGGCACCGGCACACTGATCGGTATCGGCGTGGGCCTGGTCCCGGTCCCCGGGTCGAGCGCGGTCGGCGCCGCAGTGGTGCCCATCGCCACCGACACGGTGGGCCAGGCCTTCTCCACCTTCCTCGGTCACCGCATCGACGACATGGCCGCCCACCACCAGGCCGACACCTCGCGGCAGGCCGCCCTGAGCTCCGAGCAGTTCTTCTCCGCCGGCACCCGTGACATCGACCGGTCCGTCCTCGCCTACCTGAGCCTCCCCGGCGTCCATCAGTACCTGCTCGACCAGGGCGAATCTCTCTCCAACCAGCTCCACGACGCCTACGAGGCGGGCGGCACGGCGGTGGACGAGTACCAGGGGGAGCCGGCGTTCAAGAAGGACTAGCTCCTTCTTCTTTGCCGCCTGCGTTGCACAGCTTCACTCTGAGGAGCGGTGCGAGGCGCGGCCGAACCCACCCGCAAGGGTGACGGGTGGGTTCGGCGAGCCGCAGCGTGCGTATTTCGTGGATCAGGCTCGGCGGCGCCTGCTGACCGTCACTCCGACGATCGCGGCGACCACGACCACCGCTGCGATGACCACCCCGATCACGAGGCCCTTGTTGCTGCTCTTGGACGACGTGTCCGACGCTGCGGCGGGTCCGGGGTTGGCGGTGCCGGTCGGGGTGGGGGTGGCGCTTGCCGTGGGAGTGGTCGAGGCGGCGGGGGTCGGCGAGGCAGTCGCGCTTGCGGCGATCAAGGGGTTCACATCGGCCGGCCCGGGGTCGCCGGGGTTCTCCAGGGCCAGCCGCGGGCGCACGGCGCCGTAGCCGACGACGTTGTCCCGTTTGGCGCCGCTCACCGGGTGCCCGGCGGTGTTGATCAGAACGCGCAGGACCTGGTTGGCGGTCCAATCGGGGTGCTTGGCCCATACGAGGGCGGCGGAGCCGGAGGCGAGGGCGGTGGAGTCGCTGGTGCCGTAGGTCTTGCAGAAGCCCGTACCTCCGGAGCAGGCGTGGTACATGTCCACACCTGCGGCGGCAAGGGCGACTTGGGGGCCACGCTCGGAGAACTTGGCCGAGTTGCCCTTCTCGTCGAATGCCGCAACGCCAACGACCCCTGGAAGAGCTGCAGGGTACTCAACGGCATTCGTCGTGTCGCCGCTGTTCCCAACTGCAGCGAAGATCAGCTTGCCTTTGGACTGTGCGTAGGAAACCGCGCTGGCCAAATCTGACCCGGACTCTGCCAGCCCCTGGGAGATATTGATAACCCTGGTGCTGGAATCTGCCGCGTAGCGAATCGCTTTGGCAATCTCAGCCCGGATGATCGGTTCAACCTGCCCCTGCATACCCTTGATGTCGGGGTCGATTCGCAGGGGCAGAATCATGGCTTCCGGGGCCACGCCGATGGGGCCCGACGGTCCGTCTCCGGAGCCAGCGATGAGGCTTGCCATACCGGTTCCGTGTGCGTCCAAGGGATCATGAGCGCTGCCTGCCACCGGAGCGAAGTTCTTGCCTGGCAGTACTCTCCCAGCCAACCCCGATACAGAAGGGTCAACCCCGCTGTCGATAACAGCGACGGTGACCCCCTGCCCCTTGCTGTACTTCCACGCCTCGCCCAGACGCATGGCCTTGATGTGCCACTGCTGGTCCCTGATGGTCTGAGCAGCCGCCGGGACGGCGACCACCGTGCCCAGGCCGAGGAGGGCGGCCCCGGCCGCCAGTACGGTCGCGACGGCGCGGTACGGGCGCCCGGGGACTTCAGTGCTGGTGCGCATGCGTCAACTTTCTGCGGGAGCGGGTCGGAGACAGGGTCCCCGGTATTACTCCCACATGTGGGGCGTGTCCTCGCCCTCGTTGTCGGTGGTTTCCTCGCGTTCGCGGCCAAGACCGGCGCCGCCCGCGGTGAAGTTCCTGGCATGACGTCGGGTGCGCCGCTGCTCGCGCGCAGGCGTACCGCCGATGACGCCTTCCGGTTCCTCGTCGGCGCCCCGGCGGTGACCGTCGCCGCCCTCCCGGCGCTGGTTCCCGACGCTGCCGAACGACGTGGGGTGCAAGCCACGCCCCTGGCCGCTCGAGACGCTGCCCGCACCGCCGATGACCGTGCCGCGCGGAACGGCTCCCTCCTCGCTCTCGACCCCGCCGAGACGCTGACGGCCGCCGGTGATCGTGGAACCTGGAACTGGAGGCCGCCCGCCCGGGGTACCACCTGTGGTGGGGGCGGACAGACCGCTCGTCCCTGGCACCGGCCCACCGTTCATGCCGGGCACGGGCACCCGGCCACCACCCGGCATACGACCGCCAGGACCGTACCCGGAAAAGTTCTCGTTGAGCGTTCCGGCCTCGTTCTGGACCGCCCTCCGCGTGACCCCCAACCCATTGGGTTCATTCGGCGGGACGTCCATCCGCACCTTCCCGAGGCCGTTGGGCCCGAGACCGGACACCGGCAGCGGCCCCAGACCCGACGGAGGGGGCACTGGAAGCGGCATGCCGGGCGGAGTCGGCTGCGGCGCCGGAGGAGACAGCGGCAGGGTGGGCAGGGACGGTGCCACCGGAGCGGTCGGGTGCAACGTACCGACCGAGTCCAGGTTCAGGCCCGGGTCCTTCGGCAAGTGCGCAGGCGTCACCGGCGAAACCGGGGATCCTGTAGTTGCCGCGATGTGCGTCGAAGTGAGGTCGGTGTTGCCCGGGACAGAGAAATGTTCTTGATGCACCGACGCGGTACCGCCCGTTCGCCCAGTCCCCGCCGGATTCGTGGTACCCGGGACGTACGAACCGCCGAATCGATCGGTTGGCCGTTGAGGCATAATCTTCGCCGGCGTCGGCGGGAACGTCGGTTCCTGGGACGTCGAGATGACGTCCGTCGCCATGTTGTACGCCTGCCCCAGCTTGTTCATCTGGTCGGCCGCGGAGGTGCGGGCGGTTTCCAGGGCGGTCTGGGCGCTGCGGTACTGGGCGTCGGTGGGCTTCGTGGCGTAGGGGCCGTAGACGCCGTCGAGGTGGTCCGGGGTAACACCGGCCGTGTCGGTGTAGGGGCCCTGGATGTTCTTGGTGGCGCGGTAGGCGACGACCGTGTGGTAGGCGTTGCTCGGCACCTTGGGCATGTCGCGCTGGACCTCGCTGAGGACCTGGCCCGCGTTGACGATGAAGACGCCCGCGTTGGAGCTGTAGTCGGACAGGGTGAGCGTGGCGCTGACGACGCGCGAACCCCAGTCGCGGAAGGCGTCGCCGCCCTCGCCGCCCCAGTCGACCTGACTCATGTGCGTCTGCAGGTCGGTGCCGATCTTCTGCGTCTTGGTGGCGATGGCGTTCAGCTTGTGGCCGAGGTCGGTCACCTTGCCCGCGTCGGCGTTCTGGATCATGTCGAGCATCTGAGAGTGACTGAAGCTCTCGAAGTCGGTCGACGCGTGATACGGGTTGTCGCCCGCGTCGTCGGGTCGTGACATGACTCAGCTCTTCCTTTCCCCCGTGTCCGCCGGCGCGGTCATCCGGTCTGCCCGCCGACACTCGACTGCTGCTGCGTGCCGTCGGTCTGGCCGGGCGGCGTGGAGCCGGTGTTCTTCGGGGCGTTGGGATCGAGCGCCGGGTCGTAGTTCTTGTCGGTGGTGTCGTAGATGGCCCACATCCGGCGACGCTGTTCCTCGTCGACGTTGGCGTAGCCGACGTTGGCGCCGTACACCGTGATGCTCATCGCCTCGATCTGGTCGGCGAGGAGCTTGGAGAGGGTTTCCAGGCGATCGTGGACGTGGTTGTACGCACCCATCAGCTTGCTCGACTCGCCGAAGCCGGTGCCCAGGTGGGCAGCCTGCAGCCGGTCGTCACCGATCCTCTTCGGCGAGGCGTCCGAGGAGTCGAGGTCCTTGAGCATCTCGTCGATGCGCGCCTTGAAGGTGGTGAGTGTTTCGAGCTTTACCTTGGTGCCGGCCGGACCGCCGTCACCCGCCGCTTGCGACACGTCCTTTCGCCTCCCCCGTGTTTTCTTCTTCCATTCTGGCCCGTCCGCCGTCCCGTGGGTACGTCCCGGAGGACGTCCCCTGGGCGTGTTGCCCGGGTACCCGGTCGGCCAACCGGTGCCGGGCGGGCGCGATGATGCCCGCGCCCGCCCGCCGTTCGGCCCGCCCGTCCGTACCCGGCGCGTACGCCCCGGCACGTCGGCACGTCGGTCTCGCTGTGGCGACGCCTGGGCGCCGCGTCAGCGGTACGTCAGCGCCAGCGGTCGGCGTTCCGCTTGTCGGTGTGGTGGTAGTGCTCGGCGGCCTCGCGGACCGCCTTCTCCACCTTGAGCAGCGTCTCGTGCAGGTGCGCCGCGTGCCGGTTCCACTCCGCCTGCTTGGGGGCGTACGCCTCCTTGGCGGCACCTTCCCAGGTGGCCACGACCCGGTTGACGTGCTGCTTGACGTCTTCCAGGTGGCTGGCGATGTGCTGGGCGGAGGTGCCGATGCCGTCGGCGGCGGTGGTGAGGCCGGAATACGTTACGGAGATTCCCATGTCGGACATGGCTTTTCCTCTTCCTTCTTCGGGCGGGGACGAGAACCGGGCGCGACCGTCAGCCGAACGCCTTCAGGATGCTGTCGTCGGCGGTGCTGCCCTTGAGCTGCTCCAGAACGTGCTTCTGGTCCTCTTCCTGGCTGCCGAAGTCGGTGCCGGACGCGGCCAGGGCGTCGCGGATGTCGCCGAGGATCCGGTTCAGGGCCTTGCCGTCGTCGTTGACCTGCTGCTGCAGGCCCTGGTACGCAATGGCGGCCGCACCGGACCAGTGGGACTGCATCTCGACCGCAATGCCGTCGAGCTTGCTCATGACTCCCTGGATCTCGCCCGTCACCGTGTCGATCTTGCCGGCGAGGTCCTTGAGTTCGCTGGCACTGACCTTCGTCTTGTCCGACATTGTTCACCTTCCCCCATGACAAGGCGCCGGCTGTGCAATGCGACCAGGCAGATTCCGCCCTGGTGCGGCCGACGCGTCCATTCACTGATGCAACGTCATCCCCACTGTATCGGGGGTCGCCGACAGTACACCTACGCGTACTCGGGCTTAGTACATGGTTGTCACAATCCCCGACCGATTCCGTCGGTCCGGCGGCGCAGATCGCGCAGTGCGACGGCGCCGCCCGCCACCACCAGGACCGCGAGCAGGCCGGCGCCGAGGACGTACGTGGCGATCCGGCGGTCGTGCGCGCGCCGGCTCTCGCCGAAGGTCAGGGCGGCGGGTATGACGTGGCCGCTGCTGCGGGCGAGGCCCTTGTCGGGGGTGGCCTGCGTGACCCCGGGGGAGTCGTCGTTGACCGCGCGGACCGGGTCGACGACGCCCCAGCCGACGAAGTTGGTGCGGCCGAGCGAGGTGCGCTGCGCGGTCTGCTCGATGCGGGCGATGATCTGTTCCGGCCCCCACTTCGGGTAGCGGGACTTGATCAGGGCGGCGACCCCGGCGACGTAGGGCGCGGAGAAGCTGGTGCCCTGGTCGACGCACTGGCCGCCGCCGGGGACGGTGGAGACCATGTCGACGCCCGGCGCCGCGACGCCCACGAACGGGCCGGCCTGCGAGAAGTCGGCGCGTTCGTTGTTGCGGTCCGAGGCGCCGACGGCGAGCACTCCGGGGTAGGCCGCCGGGTAGGTGGTGTGCACGGTGCCTCCGGTGCCCTCGTTGCCGGAGGCGGCGATGATCAGGACGTGCTGGGCGAGCGCGTGCTCCACCGCCTGGCGCAGGTCCGAATCGTCCTTTGGGGTGTCCTCGGAGATGTTGATGATCTGGGCGCCAGCGGTGACGGCCTTGTCGATGCCGCGGACCAGGGCGGGCACGTTTTTCGCCGACGGATCGTCCTCGACGTACTGCCGGATGGGCAGGATCATCGCGTCCGGCGCCAAGCCGACGAATCCGGTGGCCTTGCTCTGGCGGGCGGCGATGATCCCGGCGACCTTGGTGCCGTGCCCGATGGTGTCGGTGGTGCCGCCGCCTGCCTTGCCCGGGCCGGTGGTGACGTCGTAGCCGTGACCCTTGACCATCGCGGACGTCAGCTGCGGGTTCGCGGCGTCGACCCCGGAGTCGATGACGGCGACCGTGACCCCGGCGCCCTTGGTGTGCTGCCACAACTGGTTGAGCAGCACGCGCTGGATCGCCCAGGGCGTGCCCTTGATGTTCTGCGCGGGAAAGGTGCATTCACCGCTGTCGGCCAGGCGCAGCCCCGCCGCGTCGCCCACCGGTACGGCCGCGGGCACCACCGTCAGCAGCGCCCCCGCGCAGGCGCCGAGCAGCCGGCGCAGCCGGTCCCGCCGGTACGGTGCTGCGCCCGCCGCAATGGTGACGCCTTTCGCCGGCGTCCGCGCCGCAACAGCCGCAGCCGTCCCCGTATCCGCCGCAGTGGCGGCGTCTTTTGGCGGCATACCCGTCGCATTAGCCGCGGGCTTGGCCTCCGCACCCGTCACAACAGCGCCGGCCTTCCGCCCCGCCCCCGCCGCCATGGTGTCGTCCTTCTCCAGGTGCCCCATCGTCACGACCCCTGTGCCTGCATCGCGCTCTCGGTGTCCAGCGTGGGTCCCTTGGGCAGGAACTCCGACCAGGCCAGCGGGATGCCCTTGGGGGTCACTCCGCCGTAACCGAGGCGGGTCTGCGCCAGGTTGACGGCGGCGGTGCCGCCGGGGGTGGGCGCCGGGGTCGGGGTCGCGGCGGTGCTGTCGTTGTTGCGGGGCACCGCGTAGCGCAGGCCGGTGTCGGTGACCAGGTAGAGGGTGCCGCTGGTCGGGTCGTTGCCGGTGACCTCGACGTAGAGGAGGCCGGTGCCGGGGGTGACGTACGCGCTGGTGGCGCCGTTGACGATGGTGGCCGGGTAGTCGGCGCCGGCCCACACCTCCAGGGGCAGGCGGCCGGTGGTGCCGGCCGGGCCGGCCAGGACGCTGCACGCGACGGTGGTGGGCGTGGCGCCGCCGGCGGTGGCCACGTTGACGGTGTGCGGCTCCAGGGCGGGCCAGTCAAGGGCGGCGCCGGTGAAGCGGCCGACGACTCCGCTGGGCACCGCCGTGCGCACGGGGGCGGCCTGTCCCATCTCCTGCTCGATCAGCAGCGCGGCGAAGGCGGTGGTGGACGCGACGCCGTCCTGCTGCACGACGTAGAAGTTCTCGCCGGCCGCCGAGGTCGCCTCCAGGACGGTGCCGACCTTCCGGCCGGAGGCGTCGGTGGTCTTCAGGCCGGGGATGTTCGGGAGCACGATCGGGGAGCCGGGGTTGAGGGAGTTCAGCCACGCCTTGGTGACGGGCTGCGGTTGCGCGGACTGGCCGAAGAGGGTGGTCCGGAGCGTCTGCATCTCGGGGGCGTTCGACGCCTGGTTCCCCTGCGGGCCGCCCAGTTCGTAGCGGGTGCCGTGCGCGTCGACCAGCCACTCGGTGCCGCTGTCGCGGTCGCGGACGTAGAGCACCTGATTGCCCGTCAGCCGCATGCGCTTCCCTGCGGGAACCGCCTCCTTTGCGGCGAGGACGAAGACGGCCTGGTCGGGCGCGGTGCCGGCGACCGCGCCGGGGCGGTCGCAGACGGCCCAGTCCTTGGGCGTGCCCGCGTCCTGGGGGCTGGGCAGCCGGTCGGGGGCGTAGGGGATGCCTATGGTCGCGCCGTGCCGGATCGTGCCGCTGTCGAGCACGGACTCCTTGACCTTGATGACCTGGCCCTTGTCGGGGTCCAGGAGCAGCTTGGCGGAGGCGAAGTTGAGCACCGGGTGGAGCTGCGCGGGACCGGGTTTGCCGTTCGGGCCGGTGTCCTTGAGGACCACGTAACGGGTGGTGGACTCACTGCCGACGATCACGTACGAGCCGGGGGTGTCCCAGCCCGAGGGCGCGGCCGGCTGGAGCAGGCCCCATGCGCCGAAGGCGGCGAGGGCCAGCGCGCCGACCACCAGGCTCGGCCCGAGCGCCCGCAGCGGCCGCGGGGCGCCTTCCTCCGAGCCGGTGGGGCTCGGCTGCAGGAAGGCGGCGACGGTGCGCCGCCGGGCGAAGTTGTACGCGTTGAGCTGGTCCTTGCGCGAGGCCATCCGCTGCTGCTCCCCCGGAACGTTGTCGGTACGCCGCACTACTATGCCCGTTGCGCCGCGCGGCGGGTGCCGCGGTACGGTCGGCGGACCGTCCCGGCGGGCGCGGGCACGCGGGTCCGCGTTCTCGGCGCGGGGTCAAGGTTCTGACGCTGTATCACCGGTGCCGGCGGCCGCGGGTCGGGTCGCGGTCCGGGACGGCGGACGGATGTCGCCGCGCGCCCCGGCGCGACGGGCGGGAACGACGGACGACGAGGGACAACGGGTGGCTAATCGGGGGACGGCCGGGATGTCCGGCAGGCGGGACGGGCGGCGCGCGGGGCCCACGGTGGCGACGGCCGGTGGCCGGGAGGCCGCGGCGGTGATGCACGTCCAGCCGCGGGCGGGCCGGCTCGGCGGGGTGTGGCTGCACCAGGTGGTGCTGATCGAGGTGGCCGCCGCGGTGGTGCTGGTGGGCTGGGCGGTCAGCCGCAGAATGATCGCGCCGGCCGCCGTGGTCGCGCTCGCGCTGGTGCTGGTGGCGGTGGTCCGGCGGCGCGGCCGGCCGGTGGTGGAGTGGCTGCGGACGATCATGGGCCTGCGCCGCCGGCAGCGCACCGCGGTGGACCCGCGCCGGCTGGGCGAGATCGAGCCGAGCCTCGGGCCGGTGGTGGAGTGCGATCCGGCGCTGCGCACGTACGCCTATACCGACCGCAAGCAGGACCGCGGCGTCGGCATGGTCGGCGACGGCACCTTCCTGACCGCGGTGGTACGGGTGCAGGCGCGGGACGAGCCGCTGCGGCCGGCCCGTTCCGCGCGTCCATTGCCGCTGGAAACGCTGTACGGGGTACTGGAGGTGGACGACATCCGGCTGGAGTCCGCCCAGATCGTGCAGCACACCCATCCGGCGCCGGCCCCGCATCTGCCGGAGCAGTCGATCGCGGCCCGCTCGTACGCGCAGTTGCAGGCCCAGTCCGGCGCGCCGGCCACCCGGCTGACCTGGGTGGCGCTGAAGTTCGACCCCGAACTGTGCCCGGAGGCGGTACGGGCGCGCGGCGGCGGGCTGGGCGGTGCGCAGCGGGCACTGCTGCGCGCCGCCGACCAGTTGGCGAGCCGGCTGGCCGGGGCGGGCTTCGACGCGGAGGTGCTGTCCGAGGCGGAGCTGACGGCTGCGCTGGCCACGTCCTCCGGGGCGAACCCGCTGGCCAGCTCCCAGGCGCAGGCCGGGCGGGCGGCGGGTGACGCGCGGCGCACCGCCGAGACGTCGCGCGCCTGGCGCTGCGACGACCGCTGGCACACCACGTACTGGGTGGCGCGGTGGCCGAAGCTGGGCGTGGGGGCGACCCCGTCGGCGAACCTGGTGGCGCTGCTGACCTCGATGCCGGCGATGGCCAGCACCTTCAGCCTGGCGGTGAGCCGGGGGGCGGGCGGCGCGCCCGCGCTGACCGGGCACGTCCGGCTGACCGCCCGCAGTGAGAACGAACTCGTCGCGGCCCGCCGCAACTTGCAGCGCGCGGCGCGCGGGGTGCGGGCCGGTCTGGTGCGCCTGGACCGCGAGCAGGTGCCCGGTGTCCTGGCCACGCTGCCCCTGGGAGGTACCCGCTGATGTCCGGGCCCGTGATGCCAGCCCCCGGTCAGGGGCACGCCGCCGGCCGGTCCGGGCCGGCTGGCGGTTCAGGAGTGCGCGGCCGTGGTTACGGCCCGGCCGTTCCCGGGCCGGCCGACCCGGCCGCGGCGCCGCGGCCGAGCCGCCGTGCGATGCCCGGGTTCGGGCTGCGCGGCCCGCGCCGGGACCGCCATGTGCTGGACGGCGGCGAGCAGTTGGCCTCGCTGTCGCTGCCGGTCGGCGACGACGGCGTGGTGATAGGGGTCGACGCCGCCCGCCAGCCGGTCACGCTCGGCGTCAACCGGCCGGCCGCCTTCGACATGGTGCTGGTCGGCGGCCTGTGGGCGGCTCAGGTGATCGCGTTCCGTACGGTCGCCACGGGCGCCCGGGTCGCGGTCGAGACCGCCCGGCCGCAGGTGTGGACGGCCATGGCGCAGGCCGCGGGCGGCGGCCAGCAGGCGGTCACCATCCACGAGCCGGGCCGAGTGCCGCCGCAGGGCGCCTCGGTGGCGGGTCCGGTGCTGATCGTGCGGGACTGCGGGGCGCAGCCGCCGCGCGGTCGGGTGACGGCCGCGCCCTGGCAGTCGGTGCTCACGCTGCTGCAGTATCTGGGCCCGAACGCGCCGCGGCTGCTGCAGAACGCGGAACTGGTGGGCGTCCAGCGGGTGTCGCCGCAGGAGGCCGAGGTGGTGGGCCGGATCCTCGCGGTGCCGGCCGCGGACCTGGCGGTGCTGCCGACCCTGGACGACTCGATCACCCTGTGGTGCACTCGGCGGCACCGGCAGTTCGTCATGACCGAGCCCACGGACGCGGAGTCCGGGCTGCTCGGGACGGCCCGCCGGGTGGACTGAACGGCTCCTGCGGCAACGGTGGTTCGAGGCCGACTCCGGGTACGGGCCGGTGCCGTGCGGGTCCGCCGGCGCGGCGCCGTTTCCGAGTGCGGATACGAGTGCCGATACGGGTGCGGATACGGGGCCGGGACCCTGCGTGGACCGGGGGCGGACCTGCCCGGGGCGGGGCGGCGTCACTTAGGCTGTCGTCCTGAGCGGCGCCCCGCGTGGGCGGGTTGACCACCACCGCACCGGGAAGGGAGCAAGGGGATGGAACGGGACATGTGCCGGACCCTTCCCTGTGTGCGTTCGCCGTTCGTGAGCGGGTCCGTACTTCAGGAGGCAATGCGGTGACCAACGACCGGGACGACATGGGCGCGGGCGGGGCGGCGTCCGACGAAGATCGATCCGTCGTCGATCACACGGGTGAGTTCACCATCGACTACACCCCGCCCGCCTGGTACACCGGCGGCAGCAGCGGGTCCACCGGCTCGTCCGGTGCGCCGGCCCGGAACGAGCAGCCCGCGCCGCCGGCCCCTGCCCCACCTGCGCCCGCCCCGCCGACTCCGTTCTCCTCCGCTCCGGTGCCGCCGAATCCGGTGCCCCCGGCCCCCGTTCCGCCCGCGCAGGTGCCGCCCGCCCGGATGCCCGAGCCCCGGCACACCCCGCCGCCCGCGCCCGCGCCCGAACCGGTCGCCGAGGAGCCGCCCGAGCCGCCGGCCCGGATGGACGCGGCCACGATGCGGTTCACCGCGGAGGCGATGCGGCGCGAGATCGAGGCGCGGGCCGGCGAGAAGCTGCCCGAGCGCACGCCGGACGAGCCGGCCGACAGCGGATACGGCGCCCCGGAACCGGAGCGTACGGACAGCCCGCGGGAATCCGAACCCGCCGACAGCCCCGAGCGCTGGAACCCGCCGGTGCCCCCGTCGGACTCCCCCGGCCCGTGGACGCCCGCGCCCCCGCAGAGCGCGATGCCGCCGCTGCCGCCCTCCTACCAGCGGGTCCAGGACACCCCGGCCGAGGACACGGCGTTCGCCTCCGGCAGCTCCGGCTTCCCGCTGGCCGCCCCGGAACCGGAAGGCCCCCGGCCGCCCGAGCAGCCGCAGCCGGCCGACGCCCCGCCCGTACAAGGGGGTTACGGCTTCCCGCCCGCGCCGAACACGGAGCCCGCCGGCGCTCCTCCCGCACAGGGCGGTTACGGCTATCCGGTCGCCCCCGACCCGCAGCCCGCCGACGCACCTGCGCCACAGACCGGTTACGGCTACCCGCCCGCCCGGGCCCCGCAGCCCGCCGACACCCTGCCCGCACAAGGCGGTTACGGCTTCCCGCAGGCCGGCGCGCCCCAACCCCCGGCCCCGCAGCCCGCCTTCCCGCAGCAGTTCGCCGGGCCCGACGCCGTACCCCCGCAGCCGCCGGCCCCCGCGCCGGGCCCGGCGGCCCAGCAGCCCGTACCCCCGCCGCCCGCACCACAGCCGCCCGCACCGGCTGACCAAGGCGGTTACGGCTTCCCGCAGCAGGGCGCACCGCAGCCCGAGGCCGGTCCGCTGCCGCCGCTGCCCGCGCAGGGCGGTTACGGCTTCCCGCACCCCGCCCCGCCGGCGCCGCCCGCCCACCCGGGACAGCCCGGCCAGCCGGTTCCCCCGGCCCACCCCGGCGTCCCGGGCCCGCCGGCGGACGGCCCGTCAGGTCACCCCGGCCAGCCGGTCCCGCTGCCCGACCCGCAGACCCCCCAGCCCCAGCAGGGCTACGGCGCCCCCGTCGACCCGCGGGCGGCCGGCGGCTGGCCGTCCGTCACGCCCGACCAGCGGCAGCCCACCGCGCAGGGCGGGGCGCCGCTCGGCTACACCGCGGCGGTGGAGCTGAGTTCGGACCGGCTGCTGCGCAATCAGCCCAAGCCGAAACGGCCGGGCGCCAACGCGCAGCCGAGCCGGTTCAAGTTCGGCGCCAAGAAGGAAGAGGCGGAGCGGCAGCGCAAGCTGGAGCTGATCCGCACCCCGGTGCTGTCCTGCTACCGCATCGCGGTGATCAGCCTGAAGGGCGGCGTCGGCAAGACCACGACGACCACCGCGCTGGGCGCCACCCTGGCCAGCGAGCGGCAGGACAAGATCCTGGCGATCGACGCGAACCCGGACGCGGGCACCCTGGGCCGCCGGGTGCGCCGGGAGACCGGCGCGACCATCCGCGACCTGGTGCAGGCCATCCCGTACCTGAACAGCTACATGGACATCCGGCGGTTCACCTCGCAGGCGCCGTCGGGCCTGGAGATCATCGCCAACGACGTGGACCCTGCGGTGTCGACCACGTTCAACGACGAGGACTACCGGCGGGCCATCGACGTGCTGGGCCGTCAGTACCCGGTGATCCTCACCGACTCCGGCACCGGTCTGCTGTACAGCGCCATGCGTGGCGTGCTGGACCTGGCCGATCAGCTGATCATCGTCTCGACGCCGTCGGTGGACGGCGCGTCCAGCGCGAGCACCACCTTGGACTGGCTGTCCGCGCACGGCTACGCCGAACTGGTCTCGCGCAGCATCACGGTGATCTCCGGGGTCCGCGAGACCGGCAAGATGATCAAGGTCGAGGACATCGTCGCGCACTTCCGGACCCGCTGCCGGGGCGTGCAGGTCGTGCCGTTCGACGAGCACCTGGCGGCCGGCGCCGAGGTGGACCTGGACATGATGCGGCCCAGGACGCGCGAGGCGTACTTCAACCTGTCCGCGATGGTCGCCGAGGACTTCGTACGGGCGCAGCAGGCGCAGGGGCTGTGGACCGGGGACGGCGGCAGCCAGCCGCCGATGCAGCCGCCGCCGATGCCGGGCCAGTACCAGGCGCCGGGGCCGTACGGGGGCGCGCCGGCCGGCTACCCGCAGCAGCAGCCCGCGCCGGGCTACCCGCCGCAGGGGCAGCCCGGATACGGCCAGCCGCCCGCCCAGCCGGGTCCGTACGGCCAGCCCGGCCAGGTCCCGCCCGGCCCGTACGGCACTCCCCCGCAGGCCCAGCAGCCGTACGGGCAGCCCCAGCCGGGCACGGCCCCGCAGCAGTTCCAGCCGCAGTCCTCGCAGCCGCAGGCGCCCCAGGCGCAGCAGGGCTGGCCGCAGCAGCCGCCGCAGGCCCCCGCCGGTCAATCGCCGGTCCCGCCGCCCGGCCCGCAGCAGCCGCAGGACCCGTCCGGGCAGGACCCGCAACCCGGTTACGGCTACCCGCCGCCCCCGCCCGCGCAGAGTTGAGGCGCTTGCCCCAACGGATGACAGGCCGTCCCCGCGCCCGCCGCGCGAGGGCGGCCTTTCACCTGTTCGGGCGACCCGTACGACACCGGTCGTATGCCGCGTCCGCCCCTGGGTGCAGGGCCGCGGACACGGAATCCCCCCGTGGACCGTCGCCGCGGGGCGGTTCGGGATTCGAGGATGGAGTTCACACCCCGCACTATCCCCACGAGGACCGTCCCATGATCGAAGCCCATGCCCTGAGCAAGCGCTACGGCGAGCGCGCCGCCGTCACCGACCTGAGTTTCACCGTCCGGCCCGGCGTGGTGACCGGCTTCCTCGGCCCGAACGGCGCCGGGAAGTCCACCACGATGCGGATGATCCTGGGCCTGGACGCCCCGACCTCCGGCAGCGTCACCGTGAACGGAAAGGCGTACGCCCGGCACCGAGCGCCGCTGCACGAGGTGGGGGCGATGCTGGAGGCCCGCGCCATCCACACCGGCCGCACCGCGTACAACCACCTGCTGGCGCTGGCCGCCACCACCGGCATACCGCAGCGCCGGGTGGACGAGGTGATCGAGATCGTGGGCCTGCGCGAGGCGGCCCGCAAGCGGGTCGGGGGCTTCTCGCTGGGCATGGGCCAGCGGCTGGGCATCGCCAGCGCCCTGCTCGGCGACCCGGCCACCCTCGTGCTGGACGAGCCGGTCAACGGCCTGGACCCCGAGGGCATCCTGTGGATCCGCAACCTGCTCAAGGACCTGGCGGCGCAGGGCCGTACCGTGCTGCTGTCCTCGCACCTGATGTCGGAGATGTCGCTGACCGCCGAGCACCTGATCGTGATCGGGCGGGGGCGGCTGATCGCCGACACCTCGGTGGCGGAGTTCGTACGTGGCGCGGCGGGCGGGTCGGTGCGGGTGCGCACCGAGGAGGCGGACCGGCTGCGGACGCTGCTGGCCGGGCCGGACGTGAGCGTGGCCTCGGCGGAGCGGTCGGTGCTGGAGGTGTCCGGCCTGACCAGTGACCGGATCGGCCGGATCGCCGCCGACGCCGGCATCGCGCTGGCCGAACTCACCCCGCAGCTCGCCTCGCTGGAGGAGGCGTTCATGGAACTGACCCGGGACGCGGTGGAGTTCCAGGCCCCCGCGCGCGAGCCGGCCCTGGCGAAGGAAGGACAGGCAGCATGAGCACGATCACCGCGGAACCCGTGACGAGCACGGCTCCGGCCGCACCGCGCGGTCAGGTCACCCAGGCCCGGGTGCTGCGCTCGGAGTGGATCAAGATGCGCACGCTACGGTCCACGTTCTGGACGCTGGCGGCGGCGCTCATCGCGCTGATCGGACTGGGCGCGCTGTTCTGCACGTTCACCGCCAGCCGCTGGGCGAGCTTCAACCCGCACGAGCGCGCGGACTTCGAGCCGACCCTGACCAGCCTGCGCGGCTACTTCCTGGCGCAGCTCGCCATCGGCGTCCTCGGGGTGCTCATGATCACCGGGGAGTACGCGACCGGGATGATCCGCGCCACGCTGGCCGCCGTGCCGACCCGGCTGCCGGTGCTGTGGGCCAAGGCCGGGCTGTACGCGGCCGTGGTGTGGGTGGTCGCCACGGTGGGCTCGCTGATCGCGTTCCTGCTGGGCCAGGGGATCCTGTCGTCCAAGCACATCGGCACCTCGCTGAGCGCGCCCGGGGTGGCCCGGGTGGTGTTCGGCGCGGGCCTGTACCTGACCGTGGTCGGCCTGCTCGGGGTGGCGATCGGCGCGCTGATCCGCAACACCGCGGGCGGCATCGCCACCGTCTTCGGCCTGCTGCTGGTGGTGCCGGTGCTCTTCGAGGCGCTGCCGTCCTCGTGGGCGAACCACGTCAACCAGTGGCTGCCCAGCAACGCCGGACAGTCCCTGGTCACCCTGCACCACCAGGCCCATACGCTGTCCCCGTGGACGGGTTTCACGGTGTTCCTCCTGTACGGGCTGGTCGCGCTGGCGGGTGCGGCGTACCTGCTCAAGCGGCGCGACGCGTGAGCGGGCAGGCACCCGGACACGGGCGATGACCCTTGTCTCCCCCGGACCGCGGCTGTCGGCCGCGGTCCGGGGCGTGCTGCGCACCAGGCTCGCCCCGACGCTGGTGGACGCGCTGTTCGCCGCGGGGCTGTTCGTGGCGCTGACGGCAGGCGGGCGGCTGGCGATCCGGGACGACCCGGTGCCGCTGCTGAGCGTGCAGACCGCGATGCTGCTGCCGCTGGTGTGGCGCCGCCGGGCGCCGCTGGCGGTGTTCTGCTGCGTGGCGGGCGTGGCGCTGGTGCAGTGGGCGCTGGACATCCGGACGATGGCGGACATCGCCCTGCTGGTGGCCCTGTACACGGTGGCCGCCTACCGGGACCGGCGCGGCACCATGATCGCCTTCGCGGTGATGGAGTGCGGTATCGCGCTGGCCGCGGCGAGGTGGTCGTACGAGGACCGGATCCTGGGGACCTTCGTGTCGCTGTCGGCGATGGCGATCGCGGCCGCGGTGATCGGCACCAACATGAAGGGCCGCCGCGCGCAACTGGCCTTCCTGCGCGAGCGTGCGGTCCGGCTGGAGCGCGAGCGGGACCAGCAGGCGCAGTTGGCGGTGGCGGGCGAACGGTCCCGGATCGCCCGCGAGATGCACGACATCGTGACCCACAACCTGTCGGTGATGGTCGCCCTCGCCGACGGCGCGGTCTTCGCCCAGGAGCGGGCCCCGGAACGGGCCACCGCGGCGATGCGGCAGGTGTCGGCCACCGGGCGGCAGGCGATCACCGACATGCGGCGCTTCCTGGGGGTGCTGCGGGCCGACGAGCCCGACGCGATGCGGCACCCGATGCCCGGCATCGCGCAACTGGACGCCCTGGCCGAGCAGGTACGGGCGGCCGGGCTGCCCACCCGGCTGGAGGTGTCGGGCGAGACCGCCGGGATACCGGCCGCCGCCCAGCTCACCGCCTACCGGCTGGTCCAGGAAGCGCTGACCAACACCTTGAAGCACGCCCCCGCGGGCGCCCGGGCCGAGGTACGGGTGGCCTGCGCGCCCGACGCGGTCGAGGTCACCGTGACCGACGACGGGGCCGGGGCGCCGATCCCGCCGCAGGCACCGGCCCGCTCCACCGGCCACGGCCTGCCCGGCATGCGCGAGCGCGCCGCGGCCTACGGCGGCCGGCTGACCGCGGGCCCGCGCCCCGGCGGCGGCTGGCAGGTCGCCGCCCACCTCCTCCTCACCACTCCGGAGACACCGTGACCCCCCGGACCTCCCCGGGCCCCGTGCGTGGCCCGATCCCCGCGCAGGCATCCGGAACGGGCCCGCGGCCCGCCGGGGCCGAGGGCGCGACGGCCGCCGAGCGCCCCGGGCCGATCCGGGTGCTGCTGGTGGACGACGAACCGCTGCTGCGGATGGCGTTCACCATGGTGCTGGACGCGCAGGCCGACATGCAGCCGGTGGGCGAGGCCGGCGACGGGGAGCAGGCGCTGCGGCTGACCAGGGAACTGCGGCCGGACGTGGTGCTGATGGACGTACGGATGCCCGGCACGGACGGCATCGAGGCGACCGCCCGCATCATCGAGAGCTGCCCGCAGTCCCGGGTGCTCATCCTCACCACCTTCGACCTGGACGAGTACGCGTTCGCCGGGCTGAAGGCGGGCGCCTCGGGCTTCCTGCTGAAGAACGCGCTGCCCGAGGAACTGCTCGCGGCGATCCGGGCGGTGGCGGCGGGCGACGCGGTGGTCGCCCCGCGGATCACCCGGCGGCTGCTGGAGCACTTCGCCCACCAGCTCCCCTCCCCCGCCGGCGGCCCGGACGGACCGGCCGGCCCCGCGGAGGACGAACGGCTGGCCCGGCTCACCGCCCGGGAGCGCGAGGTGCTGGTCGAGGTGGGCCGGGGCCTGTCCAACACGGAGATCGCCGCCGCCCTGCACCTGGCCGAGGCCACCGTGAAGACGCACCTGAGCCGGATCCTGGTCAAGCTCGAACTGCGCGACCGGGTCCAGGCGGTGGTCTTCGCCTACGAGACCCGGCTGGTCCGCCCGGCCTGACCGCACCGCACGAGGGCGGGCCCGGTCACATCCCGGTCGCGCCGTCGATCCGCTCCCGGAGCAGGTCGGCGTGGCCGTTGTGCCGGGCGTACTCGGCTATGAGGTTGACCAGGACGTAGCGCAGCGACAGGACCTTGCCGGTGACCAGGGAGCGGCAGGTGATGTCGAGGGAGGGCGCCTCGGCGACGATGATCCTGGCCCGGTCGCGCTCGGCCCGCCACACGGCGAAGGCGGCCTCCACGTCGCCGTCGAGCCGCTCGAAGTCCTGGTCCGGGTCGTCGTCGGAGTAGTTCAGCATCGGCAGGTCCTCGCCGGCCACGTGCATCCGTATCCACCAGCGCTCGACCCCGGCCAGGTGCCGTACCAGCCCGTGCAGGCTGAGCCCGGAGGGCGGCACCGACCGCTCCGAGAGGCGTTCGGCGGCCAGCCCGCGGCACTTCATCTCGAAGGTGGCCCGGTGCCAGTCGAGGAAGGCGGTGAGGATCTCCCGCTCGCTGCCCACGGTGGGCAGCGCGGGCCGGTCGTCCTCGGCCCACTTCGGGGAGAGCACGACGCTCTGTGCGGGAGGTAGGTACGCCTGTTCGCTCATACCGGGAGTGTGGCAGGCACCACTGACAACGGCCCCTGAGCCGGTACGGCGGGATTCCGGGCCGGCGCCGGGACTCAGCCCTCCGCGGCCGCCGCCGCGTCGACCACCTCGCGGGCCCGCTTCACGTCGTCGGCCATCCGCTCCAGCAGCGCGTCGATGGTGTCGAACTTCTCCATGCCGCGCAGGTAGGCCAGGAAGTCCACAGCCACGTGCAGCCCGTACAGGTCCAGGTCGACCCGGTCGATGGCGTACGCCTCCACCGTGCGCGCGGTGCCGTCGAAGGTGGGGTTGGTGCCGATCGAGATCGCCGCGGGCATCGCCTCGCCGGCCGCGTGCAGCCAGCCCGCGTAGACGCCGTCGGCGGGGATCGCGGTGTGCGGCAGGGTCTCCACGTTCGCGGTCGGGTAGCCGAGCTCGCGCCCGCGCTGGGCACCGCGGACCACGACGCCCTCCACCCGGTGCGGGCGGCCCAGCACCTCGGCGGCGCCCTCGACGTCGCCCCCGGCCACCAGCCGCCGGGTCAGGCTGGAGGAAAAGGGCTCACCCCCGCCGGCCTCGCCCCGCACGAACAGGTCGACGACCTCGAGCTCGTAGTCGTACTTCAGGCCGAGCGCGGACAGGAACTCCACGTCGCCGGCCGCCTTGTGCCCGAAGCGGAAGTTGGGGCCCTCCACCACGGCCTTCGCGTGCAGCCCGTCGACCAGCACCGTCTTGACGAACTCGCTCGGCGACAGCCGGGAGAACTCACGGGTGAACGGCAGGATCAGCAGCGCGTCCACGCCGAGTTCCGCCACGAGTTCGGCCCGCCGGTGGTGGGCGGCCAGCAGCGGCGGATGGCTGCCGGGCCGTACGACCTCGCTCGGGTGCGGGTCGAAGGTGACCACGACCACGGGCAGCCCCAGCTCGCGGCCCCGGTCCACCGCCCGCCGCATGATCAACTGGTGGCCCCGGTGCACTCCGTCGTACGAGCCGATGGTGACGACGCTGCGTCCCCAGTCGCCGGGAACGTCCTCCAAGCCCCGCCAGCGCTGCACCTTGCCGCTCCTGCTTCCTCACCGAGTCCGGATCACGATCGCGAGCCCTGTCGCCCTGCAGGACCAAGCCTGCCATGCCGACGGGCGGCCGTGCCCACCGGCACGGTCCGCGGAGCCCCGCGGGCTGCTTCGGCCGCGGATCCGCCCCGCACCTGTGCGGCCGCCGTACGGCGCCGCCGCGCGGCCCGCGCGTGGGCGTACGCCGCCCGGTGCGAGCCCTGCTACGCCGCGACTCTAGCCGGGGCCCCGCGCGCGGCGCCATCCTGCCTGGGTGCCGCCCCGCCCGGCCGGGTCCGGGGCCGCCGCGGCCTCCAGCCGGCGCCGCGCGCTGGGCCCGAGCACCGCGTCCCAGGCGGCGCCGTCGGTCAGCCAGCCCCGTACCAGGCGGCCGAACTCGGGGTCGGCGCGGGCGAATTCCACCACGCGGCGGTCGAAGCGGGCGGCGCCCTCCGGGTCGCGGCCGAGCAGCAGGCCGAGGCGGTGCACCAGGGCGCGGGTACGCACCGGGCGCCGGCCGCGGCAGCCGTCCGCGGCGGCGGCCAGCAGCGCGTCCAGCACCTCGGGGTCGTGCTCGCCGTCCAGCACCAGGTCCAGCAGTTCCTGCCGCAGCGGCCGCGAGGCGGGCGTGCCGGGCGCCGCGAACACCGGCAGCAGGGTGCGCCGCACCTGCGGCGGGTGGTCCCGGAGCACCGCGCGGGTCAGTGCGACCAGCTCCGCCCGCACCGCCGGGCCGCGCTCCAGCCGCAGGTCCAGATAGGCCGCGACACCGCCGGCCTGCTCGGGGCGGTGCGCGAGGTGGTCGGCGAGCAGGGCGGTGAGGCGGCCGGTCAGCGCGGGGTCGGTGACCGCCGCCAGTTCGCGCAGCACCTCTGCGGCGCCTTCGCCGCCCGTCCGCAGCCGCGCCCCGAAGGCGGCCAGCACCGGCTCGGGCCGGGCCGGCAGGGCGGCTGCCAGCGCGGCCGCGGGCACCCCGGGGTCGCCGGCCGTGAAGCGCTCCAGCGCCGGGTACAGGTGACGGTCGCGGGTGGCGGGGTCCTGGACCAGCAGGCCGAGTGCGGCGCCGTGCAGGGCGTGGTCGGCGGGCCGCTCCAGCAGGGCCAGCGCCGCGTGCCGCAACAGCGCGCGGTCGGCTCCGGAGCGGGCATGGCTCGCCGCCATGGGCGCGTACGCGGCGGCGGCCGCCCGGCGCTCCGGCCGCGGGTCGCGCGCCCAGCGGTCGACCGCGCGGCACACCGCCGACGGCTCGTCCTCGGCAAGGGCGGCCAGCAGTTCCCCGGCCCGCGGGTGGGCGGCCGCGCTCAGCGCCTCCATGAGCTCGTCCGGGGCCAGCCGCCGGTGGGTGTGCAGCAGCGCCTGCGCGGCGCGGGCCACGGTCAGCCGGGGCCGGTCCGGCCCCGCTCCCGGATGCAAGGGCCGCTCGTCGCGCAGCCACCCGCAGACGGCGGGCACGGCCCGTGCCGGGTCCTCGCGCAGCAGCATGGCGGCGGCATCCAGGAAGCGGGCTTTCCCGTCACCATTGCGCCCGGCAGGCGGCGGAGGGTCCGCGGGCAGCAGCACGCGCAGCAGGTCGAGCCGTTCGATCGCGCCCAGCGGCAGCCGCTGCCAGAACCACGGCCCGAAGCCGCCGAGGTCCCCCATCCGTCCGTCCGCCGCGAAGCCGCCGCGCTCCCCTGCCCCGGCCACGATCCGCTCGGCCAGCTCCCCCAGCACCTCGCGGTACGCCGTCGCGTCCGCGGCCCGCAGCACCGTCTCCCGCACCAGGTGCGTGCCCCACCAGCCGGCCTCGCGCCCCGGGTCCCGCCCGAGCGCCGCCACCAGGGCGCCGAGATGCGCCACCCGCGCCTCCTCGGGCGCGAGCAGCAAGGCCTGCACCACCGGCCCGGCCCGGTGTCGGGGCACCGGCACCGCCCTGGGCGCCACCGCCGGAGCCGGCGGCACAGGCGGCGGCTGCGCCCCACTGCGAGCCACGAGACGGCGTACGGGCAGCCGTACGAGCACCTCCTCGGCGTCCTCCCGCCCCGCAACGCGCAGGGCTGCCCCGTCCCCGCTCCCGGCGGACGCGGCGAACCAGCGCTGCTTCAGGGCACGAGGCGGATTCCCTGTCGCGGCCGGCGGCTCCTGCGACGGCTTCCCACCGACCCCGGAGGGCATGAGCCTGTCCTGCCCCACCGAGCCGGACCCGGCCGACAGCACGGAACGCGGTCCCTCCCCCGCCCGTGCGCCGCGCCGCACCCCAGGAGCGGCCGTCGCCTCCGCCGCCTCCCGGCGCCGCGTACCCCCTTGCGCCGGCACCCGTGCCCCGCCCTCCCCCACGCCCGCGGCCCGCCCCGCCGCCTCCGCCGACGGCCGCGCGAACCAGCGGTGCCGCGCCGGACGGGACCGGGCCGCCGCTCCGGCCGGCACAGCGGCGCCCGGCACCGTCTCGGCAGCCCCCTGCGCGGGCACCCGGAACCGCCCCTCACCCGCCACCACCGCACCGCGAGGTGCGGGCAGCCCGCGGTGGACCAGGGCGTGGAGGGCGGCCGGGAGGTCGAGGTGGAGGGCCTGGAGCCAGTCGGCGAACTCCTCGTGGGGGAAGCGGTAGCCGGCGCCGGCCGGGACGAGGAGGCCCTCGGCGAGGACGGCGGACGCCCAGCCGGTGCGCCAGGGGAACAGGCCCGCGAACGCCTCGCGGTCCAGCTGGCCCTGGCCCGGGCCGAGGCAGTGCCGGGCGGCCTCGTGGACGCGCCCGGCGACCCGGGCGGCGAGCCGGCGCAGTTCGCTGCCGCGTACCGGCCGCCGCGCATCGGCCGCGAGCCGTTCCGCGGTGCGCAGGCACAGCAGGTCCAGGTGGGCGGCGAACACCTCGGCGCGTGAGGGCGCCGGGCCGGGCTCGGCACCGGGCAGTTCGGCGCGGATCTCGGACAGCAGGCGCAGGGCCAGTGGGTGGGCGGCGTCGGCGAGGCGCAGCGCACCGGGTTCCAGCCCGAGCGAGGACCGGGCCCGGGCCGCCTCCCCGGGATCGAGATCGGTCACCCGCAGACAGGGCGGCAGCGGCCGGTGCGGGGGCGCAGAAGCGGCGCGTACGCCCCCGGGCACGGCCGCGGCCCCGTACGCCGGGCCGCACACCAGGTCGGCCGGGAACAGGGCGCCCGCGTGCTCCCAGAACTCGGGGCGGCAGGCGAGGACCAGGCGGGCCGGGCCGGGCCGCAGCCAGGCGGCGGTGGCCGAGGCCCAGCCGGCCAGGGCGTGCGCGAGGGCCGGCGGCATCTCCTCGGGCGTGTCGAGCACGACCAGCAGCGGACGCCCGGCGGCGGCCGCCACGGCGCAGACGGCGTCCGCGGGGGCGCATTCGGGCGCGCCGGGCGAGGCATCGACCAGTCGGGCCGCGGCGCACAGCGCGCGCTCCACGGCGTCGGCGATCGAGGTGTCGGCCGCGCGCAGGTCGGCGCCGCGCAGCCACACCGTGGGCGCGGGCCCCGGCTCCCGGGCGCGGCGCGCGGCGATCGCGGCCAGTTCCGTGGTGCGGCCGGTGCCGGGCTCACCGACCAGGGCGAGCACCAGCGGCGTACCGGCGGCCCGTACGTCCCCGGTGAGGAAGTCCCGCAGCGGCTCGGTGATCCCGGGCCGGGCCACCGCCGTGCGCCACCGCTCGGTCCGGGTCGCGGGGCCGGTGGAGGCGGCGGCCAGGTGCAGGGTCCCGGCGAGGTTGAGGTGGGCGCCGTAGGCGGGCACGGTCGCCGCGTTGCGGGCGAGCAGGGCGGCCAGTGGCTCCGGCGCGTTCGCCGGACGCAGGGGTACGGCGAACCCGCCGGCACGGTGTCCGGAGTTCAACGCGGTGGCCACCACGGCGAGCACGGCGCCGGTGGCCGCGTCGATCAGCGGGGTGCCGGACGCGTCGGGGCCGAGCCCGGCCACCTCGGCGCCGTCCAGGTCGAGTTCGTACGCCTGGTCCAGCAGGTGGAAGCGGTCGGTGGCGGTGTACGTGACGGGCCCGGAGGCCACCACCACGCCGCGCGCGGCCGACAGCGGCAGCCGGGTCCGGCGGTGCGGGTCGGCGGGGCCGCCCGGCGCCACCGGCAGCGGCGCCGCCGTCAGCCCTTCGGTGGCCACCAGCGCCAGGCCCTGCTCGGGCAGCGGGGTGATCGCCGCGGCCTCGGCCAGGCGCACCTGACCGCCGGGAGCGTGCAGCACGAGCCGGGCCAGGCCGTCGACCGCCTCGTGACTGGTGACCATGGTGCCGAGGTGATCGGCCAGGAAGCCGGTGCCGCGGGGCCGGCCGGCCAGATCGCGCACCCGGACCAGCGCCTCCTCCGTACCGCCGCCGTGCGCCGCCATGCCGTCCTCCCCACCCGTCCCCGCCTGCCGCGACTCCAGGGCCTGTCCGGCGGATCCAGCCGGGCCCACGCCCCCCGGCACCGCACCTTGCCGCGTTGTCCAGTCATCCGTGTACGACCCGGTACGAGGGGCGACTCTCCGCCTTGCCACGCTCCCCCCGGCTGCCGCTGGGAGGTGCCTCCCTGCACCGGACGCCGCGGGCTGCTCCGCCGAGATCCGCCGGACAGGCCCTTGTCCGGCTTCGACGGTAGGTGCCCGGCGATCTTCCGCCCAGATCACCGGGCGAAAGCGCCCCCCTGTGCTCCCTCGGTTCACTCCGAGCGCCCGGCCATTGGAGTGATTTCGGAGTACTGGATGGATAGGGACAGGTCAGGGGGGTGGAGGGGATCGTGGAGCGGGACGGCTGTGGGGACAAACCGGCCCGCTCCACGGTGCGCGTCCGAAGAGGGATCCGAAGAGGAATCCGAAGAAGGATCCGGGGAGGGGCACGGCGCCCGGGCCCCTTGGCGGCGCGTGGCGCTACTGCGCGAAGCCCGCCACGATCCGGACCTGGCCGCTGTGTTCCTCGACCAGGGCCAGCAGGCGGCCGTCCGGGCCGAAAGCGGCGGTCGGGCCGGCGGGCAGGGCGGGCGCGGCGATCCGTACCCCGTGGCCCAGCAGACGGGCCTGCTCGGCGTCGACGTCCCAGCGGGGGAAGGCCGCGCCGGCCGCGTCCTCGATGGGCAGCACCGCGAAGGACTCCTCCAACTGCTCGAGGGTGCGGGCCTGCCCGATGGCGTAGGGGCCGACGCGGGTGCGGCGCAGGGCGGTCAAGTGGCCGCCGACGCCCAGCCCGGCGCCCAGGTCGCGGGCGAGGGCGCGGATGTACGTGCCGGAGGAGCAGACCACGGTGACGTCGAGGTCGAGCAGGTCACCGGTGCGCCGCAGGTCCTGGACGGTGAAGGAGTGCACGGTGACCGGGCGCGCGGCGAGTTCGAAGTCCTCGCCCTCGCGCACCCGGGTGTACGAGCGCACGCCCCCCACCTTGATCGCGCTGACCTTGGACGGCACCTGCTGGATGGGGCCGGTGAGCGCGGCGATCCCGGCCGCCACGCCCTGCTCGGTGACCCCGGTCGCCGGGGCGGAGGCGGTGACCTCGCCCTCGGCGTCGTCGGTGACCGTGCTCTGGCCGAGCCGGATGGTGGCGGTGTACTCCTTCTCGGTGAGCGCGAGGTGGCCGAGCAGCCGGGTGGCCTTCTCCACGCCGATGATCAGCACGCCGGTCGCCATCGGGTCCAGGGTGCCGGCGTGGCCGACCCGCCGGGTGCCGGCCAGCCGCCGCATCCGGGAGACCACCCCGTGCGAGGTGAGCCCCCCGGGCTTGTCGACGATCACCAGCCCGGAGGGCGCCTGGGTACGCGTGTGCGTCATGCCTGTGACGGACCGTCCTCGTCGGCGGCGCCACGGGTCCCGCCGGGCTCGTCGGCCGCCGCGGCGGCCTCGTCGATCGAGTCGGCGTCCTCGTCCTCCGCCTCGGCCGGCTTGCGGTACGGGTCCGCGTCGCCCGCGTACTGCGCGTCCGTGGCGCTCTTGCGCACCTCCTCGTCGGCCGCGCGGGCCTTGGCGAGCAGGTCGTCGATGGTGCGGGCGTTGTCCGGCAGCGCGTCGGCGACGAAGGCCAGCGTCGGGGTGAAGCGCACCCCGGTCTGCCGGCCCACCTCCGAGCGCAGCACGCCCTTGGCGCTCTCCAGGGCGGCGGCGGAGGCGGCGCGCTCCTCGTCGTCCCCGTAGACCGTGTAGAAGACGGTCGCCTCTCGCAGGTCACCGGTGACCCGGGTGTCGGTGATCGTCACATAGCCCAGCCGGGGGTCCTTGATCCGGCGCTGGAGGGTCTCCGCGACCACGACCCGGATGCGGTCGGCCAGCTTGCGCGCCCGCGCGGTGTCGGTCATCGTCCTGTTTCTCTCTTCTCCGGTCCGGGCGCGGCGCGCGGCCCGGTGTCAGTCGTCGTCGCCGTGGATCCGCTGCCGTGCCGACAGCAGGTCCACCTCGGGCCGGGCCGCCATCCAGCGCTCGCACCGGTCGAGGACGTCCTTGATGTGCCCGAGTTCACCGGACACCACCGCGATGCCTATCTCGGCCCTGCGGTAGAGGTCCTGGTCCCCGGTCTCGGCCACGCTGACCCCGAATCGGCGGTGCAGCTCGGCGACGATCGGGCGGACCACGGACCTCTTCTCCTTCAGCGACCGTACGTCACCCAGGAGCAGGTCAAGTCGGAGCGTGCCTGCGTACATGGGTACGACGGTACAGGCGACGGCAGGGGCCGATCGACGGAATTTGCGTTCCGTCGACCGGCCCCGAACCGCCGGCTCAATCGGTCAGCGGTGTCAGCCGCGCGGCTTCTCCCGCATCTCGTAGGTGGCGATGACGTCGTCGATCTTGATGTCGTTGTAGTTGCCGAGGTTGATACCGCCCTCGTAACCCTCACGAATCTCGGTGACGTCGTCCTTGAAGCGGCGCAGACCCTCGATGGTGAGGTTCTCCGCGATGACCTTGCCGTCGCGCAGCAGCCGCGCCTTGGTGTTGCGCCGCACCTCGCCGGAGCGGATGAGCACACCGGCGATGTTGCCGAGCTTGGAGGAGCGGAAGACCTCGCGGATCTCGGCGGTGCCGAGCTCCACCTCCTCGAACTCCGGCTTGAGCATGCCCTTGAGGGCCGCCTCGATCTCCTCGATGGCCTGGTAGATCACCGAGTAGTAGCGGACGTCCACACCCTCGCGCTCGGCCATCTGCGTGGCACGCCCGGCGGCGCGCACGTTGAAGCCGATCACGATGGCGTCGGAGCCGGTCGCCAGGTCGATGTCCGACTCGGTGACGGCACCCACGCCGCGGTGCAGCACCCGGATGTCGACCTCCTCGCCGACGTCGAGCTGGACCAGCGCGGACTCCAGGGCCTCGACCGAACCGGACGCGTCGCCCTTGATGATGAGGTTGAGTTCCTGCACCTCACCGGCCCGCAGCGCCTCGTCCAGGTTCTCCAGCGAGAACCGGCGGCCCTTGCGGGCGAACGCGGCGTTGCGCTCACGGGCGGCCCGCTTCTCGGCGATCTGCCGAGCGGTGCGGTCCTCGTCGACGACGATGAAGCTGTCGCCGGCGCCGGGCACGTTGGTCAGGCCCAGCACCTGGACCGGCATGGACGGGCCGGCCTCGTCGACGGTGTTGCCCGCGTCGTCGAGCATGGCCCGCACGCGGCCGTACGCGTCGCCGACGACCATGGTCTCGCCGACCCGCAGGGTGCCGCGCTGCACCAGGACGGTCGCGGTGGCGCCGCGGCCCTTGTCCAGGTGCGCCTCGATGGCGATGCCCTGTGCGCTCTGCTCCGGGTTGGCCCGCAGGTCCAGCGCCGCGTCGGCGGTCAGGACGACCGCCTCCAGGAGCTGGTCGATGTGCAGGCCCTGCTTGGCGGAGATGTCGACGAACATGGTGTCGCCGCCGTACTCCTCGGCCACCAGCCCGTACTCGGTGAGCTGGCCGCGCACCTTGGTCGGGTCTGCTCCCTCGACGTCGATCTTGTTCACCGCGACCACGATCGGCACGTCGGCGGCCTTGGCGTGGTTGAGCGCCTCGACCGTCTGCGGCATCACGCCGTCGTTGGCCGCGACGACCAGGATGGCGATGTCGGTCGACTTCGCACCGCGGGCACGCATGGCGGTGAACGCCTCGTGACCCGGGGTGTCGATGAAGGTGATCTGCCGCTCGTCGCCGTTGACCTCGGTGGCGACCTGGTACGCGCCGATGTGCTGGGTGATGCCGCCGGCCTCGCCCGCGACCACGTTGGTCTTGCGGATCGCGTCGAGCAGGCGGGTCTTGCCGTGGTCGACGTGACCCATGACGGTGACCACCGGGGGCCGGGAGACGAGTGCTTCCTCGCCGCCCTCGTCCTCGCCGAACTCGATGTCGAAGGACTCGAGCAGCTCGCGGTCCTCCTCCTCCGGGCTGACGATCTCCAGCACGTAGTTCATCTCGCCGGCGAGCAGCTCCAGGGTGGAGTCGGACACCGACTGGGTGGCGGTGACCATCTCCCCGAGGTTGAGCATCACCTGGACGAGCGACGCCGGGTTGGCGTTGATCTTCTCGGCGAAGTCCGTCAGCGAGGCACCGCGCGACAGCCGCACGGTCTGGCCGTTGCCGCGGGGCAGCAGCACACCGCCCACGGACGGGGCCTGCATGGCCTCGTACTCCTGGCGCCGCTGCCGCTTGCTCTTGCGACCGCGCGCCGGACGCCCGCCGGGACCGCGGCCGAACGCACCCTGCGTGCCACCGCGACCGCCCGGACCACCGGGCCTGCCGCCGAAGCCGGGACGCGCACCGCCGCCGCCGAAGCCGCCGCCACCACCGGGGGCGCCGCCGCCACCGGGACGCGGGCCGCCGAAGCCGCCGGAACGACCACCACCGCCGCCGGGACCGGCCGGACGGCCGGCGAAGCCGCCGCCGCCACCACCGGGACGCGGACCGCCGCCGCCACCGCGGCCGCCGGGGCCGGGACGGCCGGGAGCGCCGGAACGCCCGCCGGGACCGCCGCCACCAGGACCACTGGAGGGACGCTGCGGCATCATGCCCGGGTTCGGCCGCGGACCCGCGGACTGCGGGCGCGGCATGCCGCCGGGCGTGGGACGCGGTCCGCCGGGACCGGCCTGACCGCCGGGCGCACCCGGACGAGGGGCGCCACCGGGACGCGGACCGCCGCCGGGGGCCGCGGGACGCGGGCCACCGCCCTGGCCGCCACCGGGACGCGGACCGCCACCCGGGCGGGGCATGCCGGTGGAACCGGACGTGAAGGGGTTGTTGCCCGGACGCGGGCCGGCCGGACGGGCACCGCCCGGACGCTGGCCACCGCCGCCCTGGCCGGGGGCCGGACGGCCACCGGGACGCGGACGGTCCTCGCCGCGGTGCTGGCCGCCCTGTCCACCCTGACCGGGCCGGGGGGCCGGCCGCGGGCCGGGGGTCGCGCCGGAGCGCGGGGACTGCTGCTGTTGCTGCGGCGGCTGCTGCTGCTGAGCCGGCGGGGCCGACGGCGGCGCCTGGAACTCCGCGGCCGGCACGGGTGCCGCCGGGGCCGGCCGGGGACCCGGGGTGGGTCGCGGACCGGGCCGCGGGCCGGAGCCCGGGGTCGAGGCCGGCGCGGGGCCGGCGCCGGACGGCGCGGCGGGGGCCGCGGGACCGGCCGGGATACCCGGCTTGGGCGCCGGGGCAGCGGGACGGGCCGGCGCACCCGGGGTGGGGGCCGGCTTGGCGGGCGCCGCCTTGCGGGGCGCGGACGGCTTGGCAGCGGACTTGCCGGCGGTGCCGGGTCCCTGGAAAGCGTCAGTCAGTTTACGGACTACCGGTGCCTCGATCGTCGAGGACGCCGAACGGACGAATTCGCCGAGTTCCTGGAGCTTGGCCATGACGACCTTGCTCTCGACTCCCATCTCCTTGGCGAGTTCGTATACCCGGACCTTAGCCACTTCGCTCCTTCTGGTCCGGGGTGGTCGTCCGCCGGACCTTCGCTACTTCATGGGCGTACTCATCGCGTACTCATCGAGTGCTCATCGCAATCTCGACCTACTTCCATCTCGCGCGAGGTACCTGACCGCACGGGGTGGGCCGTGCCGTACGTTTCCTACTACTTACGGGTTCTTACGGGGCTGCCCGCTCGACGTATCGGCGCAGTTCCGCACTGTCGGGCGTCACCGGGCGCTTGAACGCCCTGGCGAACGCCCGGCGGCGGACCGCCAGGTCGAGACAGGCAAGGGCGGGATGCAGATAAGCACCCCGACCGGGCAGCGTACCGCGATGATCGGGTACGCACGCGTCCCCGGCCACCGCCACACGCAGCAGATCGGTCTTGGCCGCTCGCTGCCGGCAGCCGATGCAGGTTCGCTCCGGGCATGCTGGGACCAGCGTCCGACCAGACACTCCTAGTCTACCTCCCCGCGCCGACCTCACCCCTTCGAGTGAGTCGGCGCACGGTTGTTCGCGTGTTTCAGCCCTGGGGCTGCTCGGTGTCGGGCCGGATGTCGATCCGCCAGCCGGTCAGCCGGGCGGCGAGCCGGGCGTTCTGGCCCTCCTTGCCGATCGCCAGTGACAACTGGTAATCGGGCACGGTCACCCGGGCGGACCTGGCCGCCTGGTCGACGACGTCGACCTTGGAGACCCGGGCCGGCGACAGCGCGTTGGCCACCATCTCGGCCGGGTCGTCCGACCAGTCCACGATGTCGATCTTCTCGCCGTTGAGCTCGGCCATCACCGCGCGCACCCGGGCGCCCAGCGGTCCGATGCAGGCGCCCTTGGCGTTCAGCCCGGACCGGGTCGAGCGGACCGCGATCTTGGAGCGGTGACCGGCCTCGCGGGCGATCGCCTCGATGACCACCGAGCCGTCGGCGATCTCCGGCACCTCCAGCGCGAACAGCTTCTTCACCAGGTTGGGGTGGGTGCGCGAGAGCGTCACCGACGGGCCGCGCATGCCCTTGGCGACCCGGACGACGTAGCTGCGCAGGCGCGTGCCGTGGGCGTAGTCCTCGCCCGGCACCTGCTCCTGCACCGGCAGGATCGCCTCCAGCTTGCCGATGTCGACCAGCACGTTCTTCGGGTCCTTGCCCTGCTGGACCACACCGGTGACGATGTCGCCCTCACGGCCGGCGTACTCCCCGAAGGTGACGTCGTCCTCGGCGTCGCGCAGCCGCTGCAGGATCACCTGCTTGGCGGTGGACGCCGCGATCCGGCCGAATCCGCTCGGCGTGTCGTCGAACTCGCGCGGCTCGGCCCCCTCGCCGGCCTCCTCCGGTTCCTCGGTGGCCCATACGGTCACGTGCCCGGAGGTACGGTCCAGCTCGACGCGCGCCTTGCGGTGGCTGCCCGGCTCGCGGTGGTAGGCGATGAGGAGCGCGGACTCGATGGCCTCGACCAGCAGGTCGAACGAGATCTGCCTTTCCTGCACCAAGCCCCGCAGGGCCTTCATGTCGATGTCCACGGCTACGCCTCCTCAGTGCTCTCGTCGACGGCGCCGCCGTCGGTCCCCGGTTCGTCCAGGTCGGTGTCGTGGTCCAGGTCGTCCGCGTCGATGGCGTCGTCCGTGTCGACGGTGTCGAGCGCGTCGTCCCCGTCCGCCGCGTCCTGCTTCCGGCTGAACTCCACCTCGATCCGGGCCCGCTCGATCTCGTCGAACTCGGCCCTGGCCGGTTTGGGCTTGCGCCCCTTCACCCCGGGGACCTCCAGGTCCAGCCCGGTGTCGTCCACCGCCATGATCCGCGCGATCAGCTCGCCGCGCTCCTTGAGCCGCAGCTTGACCAGCCGGCCGGTGTTGCGCCGGAACTGGCGGGGCTCGGTGAGCGGCCGGTCGGTGCCGGGCGAGCTCACCTCGAGCTGGTACGGGGTCTCGCCCATCACGTCCGAGACGTCCAGGGCCTGGGAGACCTCCCGGCTGACCTCCGCCATCGCGTCGAGGTCCACGCCGTCGTCCGCATCGACAACGATCAGGAGCTGACGCCTGTTCCCGGCCGCCGTGACCTTGATCTCCTCCAGGTCCAGGCCGGCCTTGCTCACAAGCGGCTCCAGCAGCGCGCGCAGCCTCTCGCTCTGGGTGGTGCTCATCCGGGTGACTCCTCGGCCGCGTCTGCTGTTGTCATGGAAGGTCGCGTGTCAGCCAAACTTTACCCGGGCGGGCGGCTCCCCGACCAATTCGCCCCGGGCGGGACTCCTGCGAGCACGCTCCCGCGGCGGGCCGCGGTCGCCGCGGACCCCGGGCTCCGGCACCCGGAACAGGCCCTAAACTCCCTGCATGATCCCGGACATCCCCCGGCCGAGCAGGCGCAGACTACTGGCCGTCGCGGCCGCGGGCACCGTGGGCACCACGGCCGGGTGCGCGCCGGACAGCGGCAGCGGCCACCGTGCGGCACCGCGGCCACCGGGGACCGCCGAGCGCACGCAGGCCCTGCGGGACAGCGCCGCGCTGCTCGCCTCGTACGACGCCGTGATCGCCGCCCACCCCGCGCTGGCCGCCTCGCTGCGCCCGCTGCGCGCGGAGGTCGCCCGCCACGTCCAGGCCTTCGGCGGCACCCCGGCGGCTCCCGGCCACGCAAGCACCCCGGCGGCCCGGTCCGTCCCCACGCTCACCTCGCTCGTAGCGATGGAGCGCACGCTCGCCGACCGCAGGGCCGCCACTGTGCTGGAGGTGCCCGGGGACTTGGCGCGGTTGCTGGCCTCGGTGGCGGCGGCGGGCGCAGCGCACGTGGTCCTGCTGACTGCGGCGCAGGGGCGGCCCGGCGCGGTGTCGGGCGCCGGCGCCGGCTGACAGCGCGGACGACCGCCGCGGCCGGGGAAGCGGAGAGCCGGACCGCGGCCGGGGAAGCGGAGAGCCGGACCGCGGGCGGAGGAGAAGGACTGGCCCCGGCCGCGGGCGGACGAGGAGAACCGGCCCCCAGCGGCCGGCCGGGCAGGCCGGGCGGGAACGGCCGCGAACATTCGCGATCAGCCGGGAACGGCCGGCAACGATCATGAACAGCCAGGCACAACCGGGCACAGCCCGGAAACGACCGAGAACGATCCGGAAGAAGTCGGGGAGAGAAGTGAACGCGGTCATCGACGCCGCCCAGGCGGCGCTCGCGGCCGAGCACGCCGCGGTGTACGGGTACACGGTGGTCGGCGGCCGGGTCGCCGGGGCCCGCCAGGCCGAGGCGCGGCAGGCGTACGACGCGCACCGGGCCCGGCGGGACACGCTGGCGCGCACGGTCGTGGACCTGGGCGCGGTGCCGGTGGCCGCCGCCCCGGGGTACGAGCTGCCGTTCGCCGTGCCGGACGCGGCCGGTGCGGTGAAGCTCGCGGCCTTCCTGGAGGAGCGGGTGGCCGGCGCGTACGGCGACCTGGTGCGGGTCGCGATAGGCGACATCCGGCGGGACGCGGCGGCCGCCCTGCGCGAGGCGGCGGTGCGCGCGGTGCGCTGGACCGGCAGCGGCGTAGCCTTCCCGGGACTGGCGGAACTCGGCCAACCGTCCGGCCGGTAGTCGCAGCGCGGGGGGTACGGGCCGCGCCGGGGACGTACGCGACAGGCGACATCCGGCCGGACACGGCGGCCGCCCTGCGCGAGGCGGCGGTGCGCGCGGTGCGCTGGACCGGCAGCGGCGTAGCCTTCCCGGGACTGCCGGAACCCGGCCAACCGTCCGGCCGGTAGTCGCAGCGCGGGGCGTGCAGGCCGCGCCGGGGACGTACGCACGACGGAGGGACGCACTGCCATGGGTTCAGCGGGGGACGACGGGGCCGCGCCCGTACGCCTGGACCCGCCCGAGCGGCTGAGCAGGACGGTCACCGCGTGGGAGGGCGAGGCGGGCCGGGCGTGGCTGGCGGCCCTGCCGGACCTGACGGCGGAGCTGCTGCGGCGCTGGCGGCTGACCCCGGAGCGGGTGCTCGCCGCGGGCGGTCAGATCAGCATGATCGTGCTGGTGCGGGACGCCGAGGGCGGCCCGGCCGTGCTCAAGGTCGGCCTGGTCAACCGGGAGACCGACCAGGAGCACGCGGCGCTGGCGCACTGGGACGGACACGGGGCCGTACGGCTGCTGGCCGCCGATCCCGGGCAGGGCGCGCTGCTGCTGGAACGGCTGCACGCCGACGAGAGCCTGCGCTCGCTCGCCGAACCGCGGGCGATGCTGGAGGCCACCGACCTGCTGCGGCGGCTGTGGGTGCCGCCGGCCGCCGGCCACCCCTTCACCTCGGTGGCCGACTTCACCGGTGAGCTGGCGGAGCTGCTGGCCCGGCGCCGGGCGGAGCCGTACGCCGCGGACGCCCGGGCCCTGATCGACGAGGCGCTGGCGGCACGGGCCGGCCTGGTGGCCGACAGCGCGGAGAGCTTCCTGCTGCACGGCGACTTCCACCACGGGAACGTGCTGGCCGGCGACCGGATGCCCTGGCTGGCCATCGACCCCAAGCCGAAGGTCGGCGAACGCGCCTACGACCTGGCCTGGCTGGCCCGCGACCGGCTCGCCACACTCGCCGCCCAACCCGGTTCCCGGGCCGCCGCCCGGCGCCGCATCACCAGCCTCGCCGACGCCCTGGAGGTCGACCGCGACCGGCTGCGCGGCTGGTCGCTGTTCCGCGCGGTGGAGGCGGGCGTCTGGTACCTGTCGGTGGGCGGCCGCGAGGACGGCGAACTGCTGCTGGAGTTCGCGAGCTGGCTGTAACACCCTGCCGGGGACCGCCGGTCAGGAGGTGAGCCGGGCGAGCGCCTCCGCCACCGGCAGGTCCTCGCGTTCACCCGTACGGCGGTCGCGCAGTTCGACGACGCCTTCGGCGGCGCGGCGGCCGGCGACCAGGATCCGCGGGACGCCGAGGAGTTCGGCGTCGGTGAACTTCACACCCGCCGACACTCCGGTGCGGTCGTCCAGCAGGACGGTGACGCCCGCGGCGTGCAGGCGATCCGCGATCTGCTCGGCCAGTTCGGCCTGCGCGGCCTTCCCCGCGGCGACCACGTGCACCCGGGCGGGCGCGACCTCGGCGGGCCAGCACAGGCCGTGCTCGTCGGCGGTCTGCTCGGCCAGGGCGGCCACCGCGCGGGAGACACCGATGCCGTAGGAGCCCATGGTCACGCGGACGGGTGTGCCGTCGGGTCCGAGCACGTCCACCCCGAAGGCGTCGGTGTACTTCGTGCCGAGCCGGAAGATGTGGCCGATCTCGATGGCGCGGCCCAGGCTCAGGCCGGCCCCGCAGTTCGGGCAGGGGTCGCCGGACCGGACGGTCACCACGTCGAGGTAGCGGTCCACGGTGAAGTCCCGCCCGCACACCACGTTCGCCGCGTGCCGGCCGGGCTTGTTGGCGCCGGTGATCCAGGCGGTGCCGGGGGCCACCCGGGGGTCGGCGAGGTAGGGGAGGTCCAGGCCCTGCGGCCCGACGTAGCCGCGGACCAGGTCGGGGCGGCGGGCGAAGTCCTCGGCGGTGACCAGGGCGACGGTGGCCGGCGCGAGGTGTTCGGCGAGCTTGCCGAGGTCCACCTCGCGGTCGCCGGGCACGCCCACCGCGGTGATCTCGCCGTCGACCGTGACCAGCAGGTTCTTCAGCGTGGCGGCGGCGGGCACGCCGAGGTGGGCGGCCAGGGCCTCGATGGTGGGCGTGTCGGGCGTGTCGAGCTCGGTCGGAGCGCCGTGCCCCTCGTCCGCGGCGGGCGGCGGGGTGAAGGTGACCGCCTCGGTGTTGGCCGCGTAATCGCAAGCCGGACAGTCGGCGAAGGTGTCCTCGCCGGCCGCGGCGGGCGCCAGGAACTCCTCGGAGTCCGAGCCGCCCATCGCGCCGGAGACCGCGGAGACGATCCGGAAGTCCAGCCCGAGCCGGCGGAAGATCCGTACGTACGCCTCGCGGTGCGCCCGGTACGCGGCGATCTGCCCCTCCTCGCCGGTGTCGAAGGAGTACGCGTCCTTCATCAGGAACTCGCGCCCGCGCAGCACCCCGGAGCGGGGCCGGGCCTCGTCCCGGTACTTGGCCTGGATCTGGTAGAGGATCAGCGGCAGGTCCTTGTACGAGCTGACCTGGTCCTTCACCAGCAGCGTGAAGACCTCTTCATGGGTGGGCCCGAGCACGTAGCCGGCGCCCTTGCGGTCGGTGAGCCGGAACAGCAGGTCGCCGTACTCCTGCGCGCGGCCGGTGGCCTCGTACGTCTCGCCGGGCAGCAGGGCGGGCAGCAGCACCTCCTGGCCGCCGATGGCGTCCATCTCCTCGCGGACGATCCGCGCCACGTTGTCCAGCACGCGCTTGCCCAGCGGCAGCCAGCTCCACATCCCCGCCGAGGACCGGCGTACGTACCCGGCGCGGACCAGCAGCTTGTGGCTGAGGGTCTCGGCGTCGGCCGGGGCGTCGCGCAGCGTCGTGACCATCAGCCGGGACATGCGCAGCACCATGGGCGGGCCTCCTCCGGGAGGATCGGGAAAGTCCGGCGAGGATACCGGCCGTGCCGCGGGCGCCCGCAAACGTTTTACGCCTCCGGTTCTACGCCCCCGGTTCGGCTTTACGCCCCCGGCTCGCGCCCGGGTTCACGTCCGGGTTCCCGTGCCGCCGACGGCTCGTGCGGGGCCGTCGCCTGCGCCGGACCCGGCGTCGCGGGCTTGCGCAGCAGCGGCAGGAAGGCGCCCATCACGGCGTACGGGCGGGCGGCGCTGGGGAAGTGCACCGGGCGGGCCAGGTCGCGGTAGCCGAGGTTGCGGTAGAGGTGGCGGGCCGGGCTCTCGCCGTCGATCGCGGACAGGATGGAGCGCGGTTCGCTCGCGGTGTCGGTGATCTCGGTGATCAGGCGGCGGCCGATGCCCCGGTTCTGGAAGCCGGGCAGCACGTGCAGTTCGGTGATCACGAAGGAGTCGTCCAGCCAGCCGTCGTTGCCGCGGTCGCGAAGATAGGGCTGGACCACGCTGGACCACCAGTGCGCGCGGTCGTTGGGCAGCCCGTAGACGAAGCCGACCATGCTTCCGTCGTCGGTGTGCGCGGCCAGTGCCCGCGCCCCGGGCGAGGCCAGGTGCCGCAGCACGATCTGCCGCCGGATGGCGACCTCCTCGGGGCCCAGCCCGAAGGCGACCGCCTGCACGGCCAGCGCCTCGTCCACGTGTGCGGCGAGGTCGCACGGGCCGATCACCACGTCTCCCATGAGCCGACCCTACCGGGCGGGCACCCTCGGTAACCATTTCCCGGGCGAACCGGGACCGTTTCCGGGCCTTGCGCAGAGTCTTCAGGGGGTCAGAACAGCACGCTCATGAACGCCCCGACCTCGGTGAAGCCCACCCGGCGGTACGCCGCGCGGGCGGGCGCGTTGAAGTCGTTGACGTAGAGGCTGGCGACGGGCGCGACGTCGCGCAGTGCGTAGTGGAGCACGGCGGCCATGCCGCTCTCGGACAGGCCGCGGCCGCGGTACTCGGGGGCGACCCAGACGCCCTGGATCTGGCAGGTGTGCCGGGTGACCGCGCCGATCTCGGCCTTGAAGACCACGCGGCCGTCCTGTATCCGCGCGAACGCCCGCCCGGTGGAGACCAGTTCGGCGACCCGGGCCTGGTAGAGCAGGCCGCCGTCGCCGGCAAGCGGGGAGACGCCGACCTCCTCGGTGAACATGGCGACGCAGGCCGGCATGATCACGTCCATCTCGTCGCGGCGGACCCGGCGGACCAGCGGGTCGGGGGTCACGTCGGGCGGCAGCGTGCGGGTGGTCATCAGCGGCTGGTGGGCGCGGATCTCGCGGGCCGGTCCCCAGTGCGGTTCGAGCCGGGCCCACAGGTCCTTGGTGGTCTCGGCGGGGCCGACGATGGACGAGCAGCGGCGGCCGGCCCGGCGGGCACGCTCGGCGAAGGCGCTGATCGCCTCGGGGGTGGCGCAGATCGGCACCAGGTTGGCACCGGCGTAGCACAGCGAGGCGAGCTTGCCGCCGGAGTACCAGCCCCACATCTCGCCGCCGAGCCGCCACGGGTCGAGCCCTGCGACGTTGACCCGCGAGGTGACGAACGCGTTGGCCACCGGATCACGGTCGAGGACGGCGAGGGCCGCGTCGAGGTCGCCGGGTTCGAGGACTCGGGCAGTCGGGTGGGTCAACAAGGCAGCGCCTCACCGGATGGGGCCGCGGGCGACGGCGGCGGATGGTCCGAGCACTTTACCTCGTACGGCGGGCCGTGGGCCGCTCGTGGGGGCACCTCCCGGGCGAAGCCTGGGGGAGGTGCCGGGCGGGCAGGGGCATACGCCGCCGGCGCACCGCCGTCCCGAAGCGGGAGACGATGCGCCGGCGTGCGGCCGAAGCGTGCGCGGTACGGGCCGCGGCGTGCGGCGGCGCCGGTCAGGAGGCGTGCGGCGGCGCCGGTCAGGAGGCGTGCGGCGGCGCCGGTCAGGAGATGCTCACCTGCGGCTCGCCGGAGGCGACCCCGGCCTTCTCCATCTGCTCGGCGAGCTTCATCGCCTCGTCGATCAGGGTCTCCACGATCTTGGACTCGGGCACGGTCTTGATGACCTCGCCCTTGACGAAGATCTGGCCCTTGCCGTTGCCGGAGGCGACGCCGAGGTCGGCCTCGCGGGCCTCGCCGGGGCCGTTGACGACGCAGCCCATGACGGCGACGCGCAGCGGCACCTCCATGCCCTCCAGACCCGCGGTGACCTCGTCGGCGAGCTTGTAGACGTCCACCTGGGCGCGGCCGCAGGACGGGCAGGAGACGATCTCCAGCCGGCGCTGGCGCAGGTTCAGCGACTCCAGGATCTGGATGCCGACCTTGACCTCCTCGGCCGGCGGCGCGGACAGCGAGACCCGGATGGTGTCGCCGATGCCCTCGCTGAGCAGCGCGCCGAAGGCGACCGCGGACTTGATGGTGCCCTGGAAGGCCGGACCGGCCTCGGTGACGCCCAGGTGCAGCGGGTAGTCGCACTTCTGCGCCAGCAGCCGGTAGGCGTTGACCATCACGACCGGGTCGTTGTGCTTGACCGAGATCTTGATGTCGCGGAAATCGTGCTCCTCGAACAGCGACGCCTCCCACAGCGCGGACTCCACCAGCGCCTCGGGGGTGGCCTTGCCGTACTTCTCCAGCAGCCGCCGGTCCAGGGAGCCGGCGTTGACGCCGATCCGGATGGGCACGCCGGACGCGGCGGCGGCCTTGGCGATCTCCTTGACCTTGTCGTCGAACTGCTTGATGTTGCCGGGGTTGACCCGCACCGCGGCGCAGCCCGCGTCGATGGCGGCGAACACGTACTTGGGCTGGAAGTGGATGTCGGCGATGACCGGGATCTGCGACTTCTTCGCGATCACCGGCAGCGCGTCGGCGTCGTCCTGCGTGGGGCAGGCGACCCGGACGATCTGGCAGCCGGAGGCGGTGAGCTCGGCGATCTGCTGGAGGGTGGCGCCGATGTCGGAGGTGCGGGTGGTGGTCATCGACTGAACGGAAACCGGTGCGTCGCCGCCCACTGCGACGCTTCCGACCTGGATCTGACGGCTTTTGCGGCGGTCGGCGAGCTTGGTCGGAACATCCGGCATACCGAGCGAAATCGCGGTCATGTGCGTGGCATCCCCAAGGTGGTGATCGAGGTCCCGCGTGGGCGGGCTCCGGCATCGAGATTACGGCAACCCGCCCACGCGTCTCACCCGGCTCGGGGCATTACGAATTGAGTTTGACGGGGTTCACCACATCGGCGATCAGCACCAGCAGGGTGAAGGACACGAATATGCCGGCCACCACGTAGGCGACGGGCATCAGCTTCGCCACGTCGAACGGTCCCGGGTCGGGGCGGCGGAACGCGCGGGCGGTGTGCCGGCGCAGCGCCTCCCACAGCGCGCCGGCGATGTGGCCGCCGTCCAGCGGCAGCAGCGGCAGCATGTTGAACAGGAACAGCGACAGGTTGAACCCGGCGACCAGGGTGACCATGAACATCACGCGGTCGATGGCGGGCGCCTTGAGGGCGAACACCTCGCCGCCGACCCGGGCCGCGCCGACCACGCCCATCGGCGAGTCGGCCTTGCGCGGAGCGCCGTTGAAGGCCGAGTTCCACAGGTCGGGGATCCGCTTGGGCAGGCTGACCAGGGAGTCGACGCCCTGCCGGGCCATGTCGCCCATGTGCTGGAAGGAGTCGGTGAAGCCGAGCGGCTGGACGTGGGTGGCGGGGGCGAAGCCGAGGAAGCCGGCCTTCACGGTGCCGGTGACGTAGTCGCCGTTGCTGTCGGTCTTCGCCACCGTGTTGGTGGTGATGGTCGGGTGCAGGGTGACCCGCTGTCCCTTGCGCTCCACCACGACGGTGGCCTTGGTGCCCGGGTTGTCGCGGATGTCGTTGGACAGCTGGGCCCAGTCCTTGACCGGCCGGCCGTTGAACTCCAGGAACTTGTCCCCCGCCTTGAAGCCGGCCTGCTTGGCGGGCGCGACCGGGTCGGTGGACCGGCACGGGTTGTCCGGGTTCCGCTGGGAGGTGTCGGACTGGGAGATCACGCAGTCGCTGACCGATCCGATGACGGTGGTCCGCATGCTGATGCCGAAGCCCATGAAGACGCCGAGGAACAGGGCGACGGCCAGGATGAGGTTCATGAACGGTCCGGCGAACATCACGATGACCCGCTTCCACGGCGCGCGGGTGTAGAACATCCGCGTCTCGTCGCCGGGCTTCAGTTCCTCGTACGCCGCCGAGCGGGCGTCCTCGATCATGCTGCGCCACGGCGAGGTGGAACGGGCGGTGACCCGTCCGTCCTCGCCGGGCGGGAACATGCCGATCATCCGGATGTAGCCGCCGAGCGGGACGGCCTTGAGGCCGTACTCGGTCTCGCCCTTCTGTCGCGAGAATACGGTCGGCCCGAAGCCGACCATGTACTGCGGCACCCTGATCTTGAAGAGCTTGGCCGTGGACAGGTGCCCGAACTCGTGCCAGGCGATGGAGATCATCAGCCCGATGGCGAAGACGACGATGCCGAGGACCGTCATGAGGGCCGTCATACGCCTGCTGCCTCCGATGCCTGTGCCAGTTCCCGGGCCCGGGCGCGGGCCCAGGTCTCCGCTTCCAGGACGTCCTCGACGGTGAGAGAAGTTCCCGGAACGGGTGTGCCGTGCTCGCCGACCACCCGGGCGACGGTGTCCATGATGCCCGTGAAGGACAGCGTGCCCTGCCGGAAGGCGGCTACGCACTCCTCGTTGGCGGCGTTGAACACCGCGGGCGCGGTGCCCCCGAGGGTACCCACATGGCGGCTCAGCGCGACAGACGGGAAGGCCGTCTCGTCCAGCGGGAAGAACTCCCAGGTGGACGCCTTGGACCAGTCGAAGGCCGGTGCGGCGTCCGGCACCCGGTGCGGCCAGCCCAGGCCCAGCGCAATGGGTACGCGCATGTCCGGCGGGCCGGCCTGGGCGAGCGTGGAGCCGTCGGTGAATTCCACCATCGAGTGAACGTAGGACTGCGGGTGGACGACGACCTCGATCCGGTCGAACGGGATGTCGTACAGCAGGTGGGCCTCGATGACCTCCAGGCCCTTGTTCACCAACGTGGCCGAGTTGATGGTGATCACCGGCCCCATGTCCCAGGTGGGGTGGGCCATCGCCTCCGCCGGCGTCACCCCGGCCATCTCGGCCAGGGTCCGGCCGCGGAACGGGCCCCCCGACGCCGTCACGATCAGCTTGCGCACCTCCCCGCGGGTGCCGCCCATCAGTGCCTGGAACAGCGCCGAGTGCTCGGAGTCCACCGGCACCACCTGCCCGGGCTTCGCCACCGCCTTGACCAGCGGCCCCCCGGCGATCAGCGACTCCTTGTTGGCCAGCACCAGCACCCGGCCCGCCTCCAGCGCGGCCAGCGTCGGCCGCAGCCCGATCGACCCGGTGATCCCGTTCAGCACCGAGTGGCACGGCAGCGCCGCCACCTCCGCCGCCGCCCCCTGCCCGGCCAGGATCTCCGGCGTGCGCTCCGCCCCGTACCGCTCGGCCAGCGCCTCCCGCAGTGCCGACGCCGCCCCCTCGTCCGCCACCGCGACCGTGTGCACTCCCAGCGTGTGCGCCTGATCCGCCAGCAGCCCCACCCGCCCGCCGGCCGCCGAAAGCGCCACCACCCGGAACCGCTCCTGGTTGCGCAGCACCACGTCGATCGCCTGCGTGCCGATCGACCCCGTGGAGCCGAGAATCACGATGTCCCGGGGCCCCCCACCGGCATCCGGCGCGGCGAAGGGTCGGTAGTGCGGGTCTGCGAGTGCGTCGGTCATGCCCTCATTCTGTCCTGCCCCCGCCCCTCCCGACGCACCGGAGCCAAGCCTGTGGAAAACCCGCACCGAGGAGCGCCCGCACCTATGAGCGAGCCCGAGCCGGGACGTGCCCCGAAGGGGCGCGAGGCTGTTGTCCATTCGCGGCTGGCGCCGCGTGGGCGCGACAAGCCACAAACAGCGCGCACACAGAGAACCGCGCAACCGTAACGGCGCGAAGCCGGATCAGGGAGAACGCCAAGCCGACGTCCGGCCCCTTAACGAATTACCCGCCGCACGTTCTCGACCCGCGAAGCCCCAGGAGCAGTCTCCTCGATCCAGGGCCCCCCACCGCTGACGTCAACGATCCCCGCTTCGAGCCACGCCATGTCCCCCCGCAGCACAGCCTTGGTCAGCCCCCGATCCGCCCCATCCGTATTGCTCCAGAGCCGCCCGAAAAGCTCATCCGTCCGAACCCGCGCCTGCGAGCAAAACGTGTCGGCCAGCAACCGCGCCTCAAGGCCGTGATCGGAGGTCGCGGCCAGATGCTGGGCCCGCACGCACGCCGCGCTCATGGCGAACAGCTCCGCGCCGATGTCGACGATCCGCGCCAGGAAGTTCTGCTTGAGCTCCATCCGGCCCTGCCAGCGCGACATGGCGTAGAAGGTGCAGCGGGCGAGCTTGCGGGAGCTGCGCTCGATGTACCGCAAGTGGCCGGCGAGGGTGCCGAATTCGGCGTAGGAGTGCGGAAGTTGGCCCGGCCCGGCGACCAGCTTGGGCAGCCAGCGGGCGTAGAAGCCGCCGGCTCGGGCGCCGGCCCTGGCCTTGTCGCTCAGTGAGGTGTCGGGGTCGATGAGGTCGCCGGCGACCGACAGGTGCGCGTCGACCGCCTCGCGGGCGATCAGCAGGTGCATGATCTCGGTGGAGCCCTCGAAGATCCGGTTGATCCGCAGGTCGCGCAACAACTGTTCGGCGGGCACGCCGCGTTCGCCGCGGGCGGCCAGCGACTCGGCGGTCTCGAAGCCGCGGCCGCCGCGGATCTGCACCAGCTCGTCGGCCATGGTCCAGGCGGCCTCGGAACCGTAGAGCTTGGCGAGCGCGGCCTCGATGCGGATGTCGTTGCGGTCCTCGTCGGCCATCTGGGAGGCGAGGTCCACCATCGCCTCCAGTGCGAAGGTGGTGGCCGCGATGTAGGAGATCTTGGCGCCGACCGCCTCGTGCTCGGCGATGGGCTTGCCCCACTGCTCGCGGGCCCCGGACCACTCGCGGGCGATCTTCAGGCACCACTTGCCGGCTCCCGCGCAGCCGGCAGGCAGGGACAGGCGGCCGGTGTTGAGGGTGGTCAGGGCGATCTTCAGGCCGGCGCCCTCCGGACCGACCCGGTTGGCCGCCGGGACCCGGACCCGGTGGAAGCGGGTGACGCCGTTCTCCAGGCCGCGCAGGCCCATGAAGGCGTTGCGGTGCTCGACGGTGATCCCCTCGGTGCCGGCCTCGACCACGAACGCGGTGATGCCGCCCTTGTGCCCGTCGGACTTCGGCACCCGGGCCATCACGACCAGCAGGTCGGCGACCACGCCGTTGGTGGTCCACAGCTTGACGCCGTCCAGGACGTAGTCGTCCCCGTCGGGCTCCGCGGTGGTGGCGAGCCGGGCCGGGTCCGAGCCGACGTCGGGCTCGGTGAGCAGGAAGGCGCTGATGTCGGTACGGGCGCAGCGCGGCAGGAAGCGGGCCTTCTGCTCCTCGGTGCCGAACAGCTTCAGCGGCTGCGGTACGCCGATCGACTGATGGGCCGACAGCAGCGCGCCGATCGCCGGGCTCGCGCTGCCGACCAGGGCCAGCGCCTTGTTGTAGTACACCTGGGTGAGGCCGAGGCCGCCGTACGCCTCGTCGATCTTCATCCCGAACGCGCCCAGGTCCTTCAGCCCGCGTACGGTCTCGTCCGGGATACGGGCCTCGCGCTCGATCCGCGCCGCGTCCACCTCGGTCTCGCAGAAGTCGCGGAGCCGGGCGAGGAAGGCTTCGCCCTTCGCCACGGCTTCGGGCGAGGGCAGCGGGTGCGGGTGGACGAGGTCCAGGCGGAAGCGGCCGAGGAACAGTTCCTTGGCGAAGCTCGGCTTGTGCCAGGCCTGCTCCCGGGCGGCCTCCGCGACCTGGCGGGCTTCTCGTTCGGAGACCTTGCGTGTGGCGGCTGGTGCGGACACGGTTCACCTCCGGTGGGGGTTACCGATCAGTGCTACCTGTCCGTATTACCCGATGCGGGGTGAGGGCACCATTTTTGTGTGCGGGTCGCTGACGCGGGCTCAAGGGTACGGTCATTTGTGCGGATAGTGGGTTTTTTTGACAGCGTCTGCCCCGCTCAGCCGGTGGCCTTCTGCGGGCTGTGGTGGGCTTGTCGCGCCCACTCGGCGCCAGCCGCATATCGAATGCAACCCCGCGCCCCTGGGTGCTCCCGGCGTGCCCGGGGGGACACGGGGTCCTGCGGACCCCAGCCCCCCCATATGCCACCCGCAGCCTTGGACGGGCTACAGGTCCAAACTCGTCAAAACGAGGACGCGGTCGTAGGTGTAGTCGGACATGGCGTAGCGGATGCCTTCGCGGCCGGTGCCGGAGTCCTTGACGCCGCCGTAGGGCATTTGGTCGGCGCGGTAGGAGGGGACGTCGCCGATGATGACGCCGCCGACCTGGAGTTCGCGGTGGGCGCGGAAGGCGAGCTGGATGTCGTGGGTGAAGATGCCGGCCTGGAGGCCGAAGCGGGAGTCGTTGACGGCGGCGAAGGCCTCGTCGGGGCCGCTGACGCGGTGCAGGGAGAGGACCGGGCCGAAGGCCTCGGCGGTGGCCAGGACGGAGTCGCCGGGCAGGTCGGTGAGGACGGTGGGGGCGTAGCTCGCGCCGTCGCGGGCGCCGCCGGTGAGCAGCTTGGCGCCCTTGGTCACGGCGTCGTCGACCCAGTCGGCCACCCGGGCGGCGGCGGCCTCGCTGACCAGGGGGCCCACGTCGGTGGCGTCGTCGGCGGGGTCGCCGGTGACCTGGGCGCGGACCTTGGCGAGGACGCGTTCGGCCAGGGCGTCGTACACCGCGTCCGCCACGATCACCCGCTGGACGGAGATGCAGGACTGGCCGCCCTGGTAGTTGGCGAAGGTGGCGATACGGGTCGCCGCCCAGTCCAGGTCGGCGTCGGAGGACCAGTCGGCCAGGACCACGGCGGCGGCGTTCCCGCCGAGCTCCAGCGTGACGTGCTTGCGCGGCACCGAGTCGGTGATCGCGTAGCCGACGGTGTCGGAGCCGGTGAAGGAGATCACCGGCAGCCGCGGGTCCTGGACCAGGGACGGCATCCGGTCGTTGGGCACCGTCAGCACGCTCCAGGCGCCCTCGGGCAGCTCGGTCTCGGCCAGCAGCTCACCGAGCAGCAGCGCGGTGAGCGGGGTGGCGGGCGCGGGCTTGACGATGATCGGCGCGCCCACCGCGATGGCCGGGGCGACCTTGTGGGCGACCAGGTTGAGCGGGAAGTTGAAGGGGGCGATGCCGAGCACCGGGCCGCGCGGGAAGCGGCGGGTGAGGGCCAGCCGGCCCACGCCGCCGGGGTCGGTGTCCAGCCGCTGGGCCTCGCCGCCGTTGAACCGGCGGGCCTCCTCGGCGGCGAACCGGAAGACCGACACCGCGCGGCCGACCTCGCCGCGGGACCACTTGACCGGCTTGCCGTTCTCGGCGGTGATCAGCTGGGCGATCTCCTCGGCCCGCTCGGCCAGCCGCCGGGACACGTGGTCCAGCGCGGCGGCCCGTACGTGCGCGGGAGTGGCGGCGAAGTCGTACTGCACGGCGTCGGCCGCCGCCACGGCCTGCTCCACCTGCTGGTCCGTGGGCACGCTGACGGTGCCGACCACCGAGCCGTCCCAGGAACTGGTGACCTCGAAGCTCTCCTCGCCGGTGACCGGGCGCCCCGCCACCCAGAACGCCCGCGGCTGCGCCGCCCCTGCCGTTGCCATCGCCACTCCGCCCTTCCTGCCCGACACCCTCGGATCCCCTTCACGGTAGGCGCGGCCGTACGGGTGAGGTGTTGTCCACCGCGGAGTACGCGGCGGCCGCGACGCTACGGATCGGCCAGTGCGGGCGGGGCCCTCGCGGGGGTGCCCTATCCGCCCGCCTTCAGGGCGAGCCACAGTTCCATCCGGACGTCGGGGTCGTCCAGGGAGCGGCCGAGGATCTCCTCCACGCGGCGCATGCGGTAGCGCAGGGTGTGGCGGTGGACGCCGAGGTCCGCGGCGGCGGCGTCCCACTGCCCGTGGTGGGAGAGCCAGGCGGCGAGAGAGGCGATCAGGTCGCCGCGGGAGGTCGCGTCGTGTTCGCGCAGCGGCCGCAGCAGGCCCTCGGAGAAGGCGCGTACGGCCTCGTCGGCGAGCAGCGGCAGGACCGAGCCGGCGCCGACCTCGCCGTGTTCGACCAAGGGGCGGCCGCGGCGCAGGGCGACGGCGAGGGCGCGTTCGGCCTGGCGGTGGGCCTCGGGGACGCCGGCCGGGTCGACGGACGCCGACAGGCCCGCGGCCAGCCCGTCGCTGGCCTCGGCCAGGTCGGCGGCGGTGGCCAGGGCGAGGGCGTCCTCGGCGGCCAGCAGGAGCAGGCGCGGCCCGTCCCGGACGGTGAGCATGGGCTCGCCGGAGCGGACGGCGGCGGCCTCGGCGCGTTCGCCCAGTACGGTGACCGCCTCGGCGTCGGCGCCGGCCTGGGCGGGCTCGGCGATCATCAGCCGCAGCGGGTGGTCGAACAACGTGCCGTACAGCCGCCCGGCGACGCTGCGGGCGTGGCCCGGCTCGCCGGCCAGCAGCATCCGCAGCAGCGCGGCGGCCAGCCGGGCCTGCGCCTCCTGGAGGGTGCGGGACTGTTCCAGGGAGAGGGTGAGCAGCGCGACGGCGGCGTGCACGACGTAGCGGGCCGAGGTGTCGAGGCGTTCCTCGGTGCCGACCGCGAGGAAGCCGCGGGGGCGCCGCCCGGTGCCGAGCGACTGCACCTCGACCCGGTCTTCGGTGCCGGCCGGGCCGGCGAGCGCGGCGCTGGTCGGCGCAGGGGTGTCGCGCAGCCGGTCGATCTCGCCGGCCAGCCGGGCGGCCCGGCGCCCGGCCCATTCCGGGGCGGCGGCCAGCACCGCGCCGGAGGCGTCGTAGAGCGCGGCCCAGCCGTCCAGGTGGGCGGCCAGCCGGGTGAGCAGGGCGGTGGTGCCGTCGGGGGCCAGGGCGGCCCGGGTGAGTTCGCGCTGTGCCTCGAAGCCGGCGGTGACCGCCTTGTACTGGTCGGCGGCGATCGCGGCGGACACGGCCTTGCTGATGGCGATGAAGGGGGTGGCCCGCGGCACCTCCAGCAGCGGCAGTCCTTCGTGGGCGGCGGCGTCCACCAGGGCGGGCGGCACCCGGTCGTGGCCGAGCCCGACGCCGAAGCCGAGGCCGACCACTCCGGCCGCGGCGAGCCTGCGGACGTATCCGCGCAGCGCCACCGGGTCGCCGCCGTCCAGCTTCAGCCCGGTGGTCAGCAGGAGTTCGCCGCCCTCCAGGTAGGGCCCGGGGTCGTCCAGTTCGCTGGTGTGCACCCACCTGACCTCGGCGCCCAGGCGTTCCGGGTTCCCGGCGAGCACGGCGAGCCGGAGCGCGGAGTGCTGGGCGAGCGAGGCGAGTGTGAGGGGCATGCGTACCTGTTGCCGTGGGTCGGGCGGGCGCCTTGCGGACCCCCGGTCTGTGTTTCCTGTCCGGCCGACAGCGGCCGGCACCCTCAATTGTGCCGCACCGTACATCGACCTCCCCCCTTCAGGCCCGCAGGTCCAGCAGCACCGGCGCGGCCGACTGACCGCCGGTGGTGGTCAGCGACAGCACCGCGTGCCCGGCCGGCACCGTGTGCGCCAGATCGGAGGCGGACCAGCGCTCGCGTTCCACCTCGCGGACCGTGACGGACTCGGTGGTGACCGTCTCGCCGGTGAACACCCGGCGCACCCCGCGGCTGAGCCGCCGCGGCAGGCCGCCGGACTGGTCGGGGGTGCGGGTCACGTCGCGGGTCTCCACCCGGGTGGTGCCCCACGCCTCGGCGAAGAACCGGCCGTCCCAGGGGGTGACCCCGGCGAGCGCCATCCGGCAGCCGGCCGAGGCGACCAGTGAGGCGCGCAGGGCCTCGGGCACGTCGTCCAGGGTGCGCAGGCCGAGCACCATGCCGGCGTTGGCCGAGCGCAGCGAGGACAGGGCGCGCACCGTGCCGGGGGTGACGGCGTGCCCCGCGTCGTCCACCAGCAGGCAGGCGAACTGGGAGCGGTCGCGCCGGGCGAGCACGGTGGCGGTGAACTGGGCGATCAGCAGCCGCACCAGGATGCGGGACGCCTCGGCGTGGCCGCTCTCGGGCAGTTCGACGCGGACCCGCAGCGGGTGGGCGAGCGCGTCCATGGAGAACGGCCGGGTGCGCCCGGAGGTGTCGAAGAAGCCGGCGAAGGCGGGCCGGTCGAGCAGCGCGATCCGGTCGGCGAGCTGACTGCCGATGTCGCCGGGCCGGGCGGACTGCCGCTGCCTGGCGTCGAGTTCGCGCACCAGCGCGGGCGCGCCCGCCGCGTCCAGGGCGCCGCGCAGGTCGGCGTAGACGTGCTCGACACCGTCCAGCAGTTCGCGCAGCAGCGGCACCGACGGGAAGTGGCCGTGGGCGGCGGCGTAGGGGCCGAGGAGCTGGCCGAGCGCGGTGGCGGCCCGGCGCTGCTCGGCCTCGGGGCCGTCGACCAGGGCCTGGGCCAGCAGCCAGGCGGCCTGGTCGGGGTCCGCGGTGCCGCCGTAGAGGTCCAGGTCGTAGCGGGAGGCGGGGTTGCCGGGCGAGATGACCACGTCGTAGGACTCGCGCGGCCCGAGGTCGGCGTCGGCGCCGGCCACCGCGATGACCGCGGCCTGGCCGGTGAGCGCGTGCAGGCACAGCGACTCGGCGACCGGCCGCATCACCTGGCGGGTCTTGCCGGCTCCGGGCGGGCCGACGATCAGCAGGCCGGTGCCGAGGAGGGTGGGGTCCAGGGCCAGGCCGGAGCCGCGGTAGTGGTAGCCGTTGCGCTTGTCGGCCACGCCCTGTCCGATCCGGACCTGGCCGGTGAGCAGGTCGTGCGGGGCGGCCCGGGCCGGCAGGTCGCGGTCGCCGGAGGGGTGGACGCCGGTCGCGCCGCCCAGGCGCAGCACGGTGTCGGTGAACTCGCGGGCGCCTTCGTGGGTGGCCCGCACCAGGTCCCAGGCGTGGCGGATCCGGATGCAGTCCACGTCGTTCATCCGGCCCAGGGTCACCTCGCGGGTGAGCCGCTCGGCCGCGTCGTGGTGGCCGGCGGCCCGCAGTTCGGGCCACTCGGCCGGGCTCGGCCCGGGCTGCCCGGCACCGGCCGCGCCGCCCGTGCCCGGGCGCGGCTGCGGGCGGTCCGGCCCGGTCCCGGCCCGCCCGCGCAGCAGATCGAACCAGCCGCCGTACTTCGCGCACGGCCAGGCGATCAGCAGCGCCACCGCGGCGTAGATGGTGTACGTGACGAAGGCCGCGGTGTACTTGTCGCCGCCGCCCTCGATCCAGGAGGCGGGGAACAGCGGCAGCACGGCGCCCAGGATCGGCACGTACCCCTTCCAGCTCAGCTCCCAGATCACCAGGCCGACGGCGAGCGCGGCCCAGGCGCGCAGCGCGGGCGTGGTCAGGTAGCGGCGCGGCACCTCGGCCCAGTTGCCGATCCGGCCGAAGTAGTAGGCCAGCAGGGCGGACCACAGCACGCTGTAGAGGTTGTCGGCGACGGCCTCGGGGCGGGAGAGCCCGCCGCCGTTCCACCAGTCGCGCGGGGTGAGCAGGGTCAGCGGCTCGCGCCAGAACGGGATGTAGCCGTTGTGGAGCAGCGACCAGACGAGCACGCCGGTCAGGAACGACAGCAGCGCGCCGCCGATCAGCCGGCGGTCGGTGACGCGGTCGGGGTCGTCGGGCTGCCGGGGCACGTGCTCGTAGGCGAACACCCCGGGCGCGTCGGACACCCGGGGGGCGCGCAGCCAGCGCTCCACCGCGGACATCGGCGGCGCCTGCGGGGGCGCGGGCGGCGGGGCGGCCGGGCGCGGCACCGGGGCATGCCCGGGCCGCTGCGGCACCCCGTGGCCGTAACCCGGCGTGCCCTCGTAGTCCTTGGCGTTCATCGGCGCGTGCCCCTCGCCCCTCGTCTCCGACGATGCGCTCAATGTAGTGGAGCCGCTACGCCGGAAAAAGGATCTTGGGGCGGTAAGTGGGGAGCGGGAGGGGCCGCGCGCACTGGCCGTGGCGGCGCATCCGGGGGCCGCAGTGGGACCCGGCGGCGTATGCGGGCGCCGGAGCGGGGAGCCTAGCCTGCGGAAAGGGGACACGCAGGAACCGCAGGACAGGCCGCAAGCAGGACGTACGAGGGAGATCTCCGCCATGACCGAACTGCCCCAGGAGCGCCGGCTCGTCACCGCCGTGCCCGGACCGAAGTCGCAGGAGCTGCTCGCCCGCAAGTCGGCCGCGGTGGCGAACGGGGTCGGGGTGACCCTGCCGGTGTTCGTGGCCCGGGCCGGCGGCGGCGTCGTGGAGGACGTCGACGGCAACCGGCTGATCGACTTCGGCTCCGGCATCGCCGTCACCTCGGTCGGCAACAGCGCCGAGGCCGTGGTGCGCCGGGCCGCGGCCCAGCTCGCCGACTTCACCCACACCTGCTTCATGGTCACGCCGTACGAGGAGTACGTCGCGGTCGCCGAGAAACTGGCCGAGCTGACCCCGGGCGACCACCCGAAGAAGTCGGCGCTGTTCAACTCCGGCGCCGAGGCGGTGGAGAACGCGGTGAAGATCGCCCGCTCGTACACCAAGCGGCCCGCGGTGGTGGTGTTCGACCACGGCTACCACGGCCGGACCAACCTGACGATGGCGCTGACCGCGAAGAACATGCCGTACAAGGAGGGCTTCGGACCGTTCGCACCCGAGGTGTACCGGGTGCCGCTGCCCTATCCCTACCGCTGGCTGACCGGGCCGGAGAACGCCGCCGAGGAGGCCGCGGCCCAGGCCATCGACCTGATCACCAAGCAGATCGGGGCGCAGCACGTGGCCGCGATCGTGATCGAGCCGATCGCCGGCGAGGGCGGCTTCATCGTGCCGGCCCGCGGCTTCCTGCCGCGCATGGCGCAGTTCGCCCGGGAGAACGGGATCGTGTTCGTCGCCGACGAGATCCAGACCGGTTTCTGCCGCACCGGCCAGTGGTTCGCCTGCGAGGACGAAGGTGTGGTGCCGGACCTGATCACCACCGCCAAGGGCATCGCGGGCGGCCTGCCGCTGGCCGCGGTCACCGGGCGCGCGGAGATCATGGACGCCGCGCACGTCGGTGGCCTGGGCGGCACCTACGGCGGCAACCCGGTGGCGTGCGCCGCGGCGCTGGGGGCCATCGAGACCATGCAGGAGCTGGACCTGCCGGCCCGGGCCCGGCGGATCGGCGAGATCATGACACCGCGGCTGCGCGCGATGCAGGAGAAGTTCCCGGTGATCGGCGAGGTCCGCGGGCGCGGCGCGATGATCGCGATCGAGCTGGTGCAGCCGGGCACCAAGGAGCCGGACGCGGCGGTGACCTCGGCCGTGGCCAAGGCCTGCCACGCGGCCGGCCTGGTGGTGCTGACCTGCGGCACCTACGGCAACGTGCTGCGTTTCCTTCCGCCGCTCGTCATCGGCGAGGATCTGCTGAACGAGGGACTCGACATCATCGAGGAGGCCCTTGCCGGCGTGTGATCCGCGCGGGCGCCCGGCTGCCGGGACGGCGGCCGGGCTTCCGGACGTGGCGGGACGAAAGGGGTCGTGAAGAAGGTGTGCGGGCCTGATGGCGGAGGGGTGATCGGCGGCCTTGGCGGCACTCGGATGACGTACCGTTTTTCACGAACACCCCGCACGTGGCGGACTCCCCAGAAAGCCACGGGCGACAACGCGCCGGTGAATCCCCATCACCGGCTCGGCAGTGCCCTCGCGCACGACACCGCCGGGTCCGAGGCCGGTCCCGGCAATCCTCGCCGATCGGTAGGCCGTTCGTCCCACACCCCCCGGGACGGACGGACCGGCGATCGCCCTGGTCGCCCCGGAACTCTCCCCCCTGTTCCGGGGCGGCTGGCTCTTTTCCGGCTGCTGCGCGTCCTCTACGCCGTCTCGGCCGCGGGCGCTCTCCTCTTCGTGCTGCTGACCTGGCAGGTCGCCGGGCACGGCGTACTGCTCGGCCCCGACCGGCACCTGCTGCACGCGGTGCTGCGCCGCTCGGCCGCGCACCCGGGGCTGAACACCCCGGCCCACTACCTGTGCAAACTCGGCAACATCCAGGCGGCCGTGCCCGTGCTGTTCGTCGCGGTGTGCGCCGCGGCCTGGTGGGGCCGGCGGGCGGGGCTGGGCCGCTGGTGGCTGCCGCCGCTGGCGGGTGCGCTGGTGATGGCGCTGGTGCCGCTGGTGGTGGTCACCGTCAAGGACGGGGTGCACCGCCCGCCGCCCGGCAGCACCCACCCCGACCCGAGCGGCTACGGCTGGTTCCCGTCCGGGCACACCGCCACCTCGTCGGTGGCGTACGGGGCGGCGCTGCTGCTGCTCCTGCCGTGGCTGCGCGGCCTGCTGCGGCGCATCCTGGTCGCGGGCACCGCGCTGCTGGTGCTCGCGGTGGGGGTGGCCCTGGTGTGGTGCGATTACCACTGGCCGCTGGACGTGGCCGCGAGCTGGTGCCTGGCGGCGGTGCTGCTGCCGTGGGTGACCGCGGCCGGCGCGCTGGCGCACCGGCCACGGGAGGGCGAGCCTCCGGTCACCCATGAGCCCCCGGTCACTGATTCGTCGGGAAGCCCAGGTTGATTCCGCCATGGGAGGGATCCAGCCAGCGCTGGGTGACCGCCTTGCCGCGGGTGAAGAAGCGCACCCCGTCCTCGCCATAGGCGTGCGCGTCGCCGAACAGGGAGGACTTCCAGCCGCCGAAGGAGTAGTAGGCGACCGGCACCGGGATGGGCACGTTGATGCCCACCATGCCGACCTCCACCTCGTGCTGGAAACGCCGGGCGGCGCCGCCGTCGTTGGTGAAGACCGCGGTGCCGTTGCCGTACGGATTGCCGTTGATCAGCACCAGCCCCTCGTCGTAGGAGCCGACGCGGACCACCGAGAGCACCGGGCCGAAGATCTCGTCGTCGTAGACCGACATCCCCGGCCGGACCCGGTCGAAGAGGGTCGGGCCGAGCCAGAAGCCGCCGACCGTGCCCTCGCCGGTGACCGGGTGCTTGCGGCCGTCGACGGTGAGGTCGGCGCCGTCGGTGACGCCGCTGTCCAGGTAGGCGGTGACCTTGTCGCGGTGGGCGCCGGTGACCAGGGGTCCCATCTCGGAGGCGGGCGCGCTGCCGGGGCCCACGGTCAGGGCGGCCATCCGGGTCTTGATCCGCTCGACCAGGGCGTCGCCGACCGGGTCGACGGCCACCAGCACCGACACGGCCATGCAGCGCTCGCCGGCCGCGCCGAAGCCGGCGTTCACCGCGGCGTCCGCGGCCAGGTCCAGGTCGGCGTCGGGCAGCACCAGCATGTGGTTCTTCGCCCCGCCCAGTGCCTGCACCCGCTTGCCGTGCCGGGTGCCGGTCTCGTACACGTACCGGGCGATCGGGGTGGAGCCGACGAAGGAGACCGCCTTGACGTCGGGGTGCTCCAGCAGCCGGTCCACCGCGGCCTTGTCGCCGTGGACCACGTTGAACACCCCGTCGGGCAGCCCGGCCTCGCGCCACAGGCCGGCCAGGAAGTTCGCCGCCGAGGGGTCCTTCTCGGACGGCTTGACCACCACGGCGTTGCCCGCGGCGATGGCGATCGGGAAGAACCACATCGGCACCATGGCCGGGAAGTTGAACGGCGAGATCACCCCGACCACGCCCAGCGGCTGGCGCAGGGAGTACACGTCGATGCCGGTGGACGCCTGCTCGGTGAAGCCGCCCTTGAGCAGGTGCGGGATCCCGCAGGCGTACTCCACCACCTCCAGACCGCGGGCGATCTCCCCGAGCGCGTCGGAGTGCACCTTGCCGTGCTCGGAGACGATGATCGCGGCGAGTTCCTCGCGCCGGGCGTTGAGCAGTTCCCGGAAGGCGAAGAGCACCGTGGTGCGCCGGGCGACCGAGGTGTTCCGCCAGTCCTGGAAGGCCGCCAGGGCCGCGCCGACCGCTTCGTCGACCACCTCGGGCCCGGCGAAGTCCACCCGGCCGGTCACGGTGCCGGTCGCCGGGTCGTACACCTCCCCCTGCCGCTCGGCGGTGCCGGACCACGACCGGCCGGCGATCCAGTGTGTGATGCGCGTAGTCACGGGCTGACCCTCCTCGTCGTATGCGGCCAGTGTGTCCAGCCCGGGGCGCCGCGGACAAGAACCCATGCGGTGGCCGGCCTGCCCTGACGCCGTGCTCCGGTACCGCCGACCTTCCCCGATGTCGGCCTCACCCGCCGGCGAGCTGTGCGGCGGCCTCGTGCATGGCCAGTTCCAGCACCACCGGGTCGGTCAGGTGCCCGGTGCCGTCCGGCGGGACCAGCCAGCGCACGCCGCCGGTGGGGCGGCCCGGATAGGGCACCACGATCCAGGTGCCGCGGCCCGCCGCGCGGACACCTGAGCCCAGCCAGCGGGTGGCGGTGCCCGGCGGCACGAAGAAGCCCATCCGCGCGTCGCCGAAGTCGGAGAGCACCGGGCCGGGGCGGTCCATCAGCCGGGTGAGCACGTCCAGCGTGGCGTAGCCCAGTTCACCGGTCAGGATCAGCACGTCCCACAGCCGGCCGGCCGGCAGCAGGGTGACGCCCAGCGGGTTGCGCTCCCATTCGAAACGGCACCCCTCGGGGTCCGCGGCGACCGACACCAGCCAGTCCACCGCGCTCCTCGTCCCGCCGTCCCCGCCCATGGCGGCCCTCCCTCTCACTCGCGTCCGACGAACGCATCCGACGAATGCGGTCAGGGAGGAGAGCGGGGTGTGCCGGGCCTATTACGCGGCTTCTGCCCGAAGTCAGGTGATCCAGGTCACATTTTCGTGGTTCGAACCGGTGGACGATCGGACTCAGGCGCTCCTGGTGAGCGGCGCTAGCTGTCGAAGCCCAGGCCGGCCCGGTCCAGGGCGCGCAGCCACAGGTTGCGGCGCCCCTGGTGGGCGTCCGCGCGGGCCAGGGACCAGCGGGTCAGCTCGATGCCGGCGGAGGCCAGCGGCTCGGGCGGGAAGGGCACGGGCTTGCGGCGCACCATGGCCAGCCGGGTGCGTTCGGTGGGCTCGCCGGCCAGCAGGTCGAGCATGACCTCGGCGCCGAACCGGGTGGCGCCGACGCCGAGCCCGGTGTAGCCGGCCGCGTACGCCACCCGGCCGCCGTGCGCGGTGCCGAAGAACGCCGAGAAGCGGGTGCAGGTGTCGATGGCGCCGCCCCAGGCGTGGCTGAAGCGGACCCCTTCCAGTTGCGGGAAGCAGGCGAAGAAGTGCCGGGCCAGGGTCAGGAATGTCGTGGGCCGCTGCTCGTAGCCGGAGTCGAGCCGGCCGCCGCGCGGGTGGATCGCGTCGTAGCCGCCCCACAGGACCCGGTTGTCGGCGGTGAGCCGGAAGTAGTGGAACTGGTTGCCGCTGTCCCCCAGGCCCTGCCGGCCGCGCCAGCCGAGCGAGGCCAGCCGGCCCGCGTCCAGCGGCTCGGTGACCAGCGCGTAGTCGTAGACCGGCACGGTGTACGGGCGGACCCGGCGGATCAGTGACGGGAAGACGCCGGTGCCGAGGGCGACCCGGTGGGTGCGGACCCGGCCGTAGGGGGTGCGCACCGCGAGGGCGGCGCCGTCGCGGGCCAGCGCGGTGGCCGGCGTGCGCTCGTAGATCCGTACTCCGGCGCGCGCCGCCGCCCGGCGCAGGCCCCAGGCGAGCTTCGCCGGGTGGACCATGGCGACGCCGCGCCGGTCCAGCAGGCCGGCGTGGAAGGTGGGCGAGTCGACCTCGGCGCGCACCCGGTCCCGGTCCAGGAACTCCAGCCCGACGCCCTGGCCGGCCGTGACGCGGGCGACCTCCCGCAGTTCCTCGACCTGGTACGGCGCGGTGGCCACGTCGATCTCGCCGGTGCGCTCGAAGTCGCACGCGATGCCGTACCGGCCGACCGCCTCCTCGATGGCGTCGAGGTTGCGCGCTCCGAACTCCTGGAGCCGGGCGAACTCCTCCGGCCAGCGGGCCAGTCCGTTCATCGGGCCGTGGGTGAGGCTGGCCGCGCAGAAGCCGCCGTTGCGGCCCGAGGCGGCCCAGCCGATCCTGGCGGCCTCGATCAGCACCACGTCCAGGCCCGGGTCGCGCTCCTTGGCCAGCAGCGCGGTCCACAGCCCGCTGTAGCCGCCGCCGACCACCAGCAGGCCGCAGTGTTCCTCCCCGGTCAGCGCGGGCCCGGCGGCGGGCCGGCCGGGGTCGTCCAGCCAGTACGGCACCGGCTCGGCTTCGGCGAGGCTGCGGGCTGGATCCATGGCGTCGGGCACCTTCGCTCTCGGTCGTCTCTTCCATGGTCCTGCGCGATGACGCGCCGGTCAGGCGCGCCCTGCTCAGGCCCCTCCGCCACGGCGCCCCGTTCAGGCCCGCGCCCTGCGGCGGCCCGCGACGAGCTGCCCGGCCAGCACCAGCACCACCGCGAGCAGGAACATCGCGGTGCCGATCACGTTGACCTGCACCGGTGTGCCGCGCTGCGCCGAGCCCCAGACGTACATCGGGAAGGTCACCGAGTTGCCGGCGTTGAAGCTGGTGATGATGTAGTCGTCGAAGGACAGCGCGAAGGACAGCAGGGCGCCGGCCGCGATGCCGGGGGCGGCCAGCGGCAGGGTGACCCGCAGGAAGGTCTGCGCCGGGGAGGCGTAGAGGTCCTGCGCGGCCTGTTCCAGGCGCGGGTCCATGCTCATCACCCGGGCCTTGACCGCCGTGACCACGAAGCTCAGGCAGAACATGATGTGCGCGATCAGGATGGTCCAGAAGCCGAACTGGATGCGCATGTTGAGGAACAGGGTGCCGAGCGAGGCGCCCATCACCACCTCGGGCATCGCCATCGGCAGGAAGATCAGCATGTTGGTGGCGGCCCGGCCGCGGAAGCGGTAGCGGGCCAGCGCGAAGGCGGTCATGGTGCCCAGCACGGTGGCGCCGATCGTCGCGTACACGGCGATCCGCAGGCTCAGGCCCAGCGAGCCGCACATCCCGGGGACCCCGCACGGATGCCGCCAGGCGTCGGTGGAGAAGTGGTTCCAGGTGTAGTTGTAGCGGCCCTTGGGCTTGTTGAAGGAGAAGGCCAGCACCACCAGGTTGGGCACGATCAGGTAGGCCAGGGTGAGCACCCCGGCGATCACCACGAGATTGCGGCGGATCCAGCGGACGGCACGCATCAGACCAGCTCCTCCGTTCCGGCCCGGCGGATGTAGACGGTGACGATCGCGAGGATCACGGCCATGAGGATGAACGACAGGGCGGCGGCGGTCGGGTAGTCCAGCACGCGCAGGAATTGCGACTGGATGACGCTGCCGACCATCTTCTGATTGGTGGAGCCGAGCAGTTCGGCGTTGATGTAGTCGCCGGAGGCGGGGATGAAGGTGAGCAGGGTGCCGGCCACCACTCCGGGCAGCGACAGCGGGAAGGTCACCTTGCGGAAGGTGGTGAACGGGGTGGCGTACAGGTCGCCGGCCGCCTCGTGCAGCCGCCCGTCCACCCGTTCCAGCGAGGTGTACAGCGGCAGCACCATGAACGGCAGGAAGTTGTACGTCAGGCCGCACACCACCGCCAGCGGCGTGGCCATCACCCGGTCGCCGGAGGTGACGCCGAGCCAGGAGGTCACGTCCAGCACATGGACGTGGTTGAGGAAGGACACCACCGGGCCCTGGTCGGCCAGGATGGTCTCCCAGGCCAGCGTGCGGATCAGGAAGCTGGTGAAGAAGGGCGCGATGACCAGCATCATCACCACGTTGCGCCAGCGGCCGGCCCGGAAGGCGATGGTGTACGCCAGCGGGTAGCCGATGGCCAGGCACAGCACGGTGGCGATGGCGGAGTAGGCCAGCGAGCGCACGAACTGCGGCCAGTACGCGTGCAGCGCGTCCCAGTAGGTGGCGAAGTGCCAGGTGACCTTGAAACCGGCCTCCAGGGAGCCGGTCTGCACCGAGGTGGACGCCTGGTACACCATCGGCGCCACGAAGAACACCAGCAGCCAGGCGACGCCCGCGAGCAGCAGCAGATACGGCACCAGGCGCCGGCGGCGGGCGGCGCGGGCGAGTTCGGGCGGCAGGGACGCGGAGGCGGCTGCGCCCGAGCCGTTCGGGGACCCGGGCGATCCGGGCGGCCGGTTGACCGATGCGGTGGCGGTGCCGCTCACGCTGCCTCCTCCTCGTCGGTGCCGGCGTCGATGTCCTGGGCCGCGTCGAGGCCGAAGGTGTGCTCGGGGTTCCAGTGCAGGACCACCTCGGCGCCGGGTACGAGCCGCTGGTCGCGGTCGACGTTGGGCACGAAGACCTCCAGGGCGGCGCCGACCGGGCTGTCCACCACGAACTGGGTGGAGACCCCGATGAAGCTGGAGTCGGCGATCCGGCCCGTCACGCGGTTGCGGCCGGCGGGTATGCGCTGCTCGTCGTCCCGGTGCGCCAGGGTGATCTTCTCCGGGCGGACCCCGGCGAGCACCTTTCCCCCGACCGCGGCCGGGACCGCGCACCGGGCGGCGGGCAGGGTGAGCGGGCCGCCGGCCGTGGTCAGGTGCAGCACGCCGCCGGCGACCGAGGCGACCTCGGCCTCGATCAGGTTGGAGGTGCCCAGGAAGTTGGCGACGAAGGTGGAGGCCGGGTTCTCGTACAGGTCGGCGGGCGCGCCCATCTGCTCCACCCGGCCGGCGTTCATCACCGCGACGGTGTCGGCCATGGTCATGGCCTCCTCCTGGTCGTGGGTGACGTGGATGAAGGTGATGCCGACCTCGGTCTGGATCCGCTTGAGCTCCAGTTGCATCTGGCGGCGCAGCTTCAGGTCCAGCGCGCCCAGCGGCTCGTCGAGCAGCAGCACCTCGGGCTGGTTGATCAGCGCCCGGGCGACCGCGACCCGCTGCTGCTGGCCGCCGGAGAGCTGGTGCGGCTTGCGGCGGGCCAGCGGGCCGAGCTGCACCAGGTCGAGCATCTCGCCGACCTGCTTCTTCACCGACTTGATGCCGCGTCGGCGGAGCCCGAAGGCGACGTTCTCGAAGATGTCCAGGTGCGGGAAGAGCGCGTAGTTCTGGAAGACGGTGTTGACCGGGCGCTTGTACGCGGGCAGCGCGGTGACGTCCTTGCCGCCCAGGCGTACCGAGCCGGAGGTGGGCGGTTCCAGGCCGGCGATCATCCGCAGTGTGGTGGTCTTGCCGCAGCCGGAGGCGCCGAGCAGGGCGAAGAAGGAGCCCTTGGGCACCGCGAGGTCCAGCGGGTGGACGGCGGTGAAGGAGCCGTAGCGCTTGCCGAGGCCGCCGAGCAGGACGGCGTCGGGGGGCGCGTCGGGAGTGGGCGCGGCCGCGGAGTCGGTGCCGGGGGCCGGGGCGGTTCCGGAGGCGGCGGCGGGGACGGTCTCGGGTGTGGCGCCGGGCGCGGATCCGGGGGCCGGGTCGGGGGTGGATCCGGGGGTGGTGCGGGGAGTCGTCATGGGGGTGTCCTCGTGGGGATGCTCTCGGGAGTACGCGGGGGGTACGGGGACGGCGGCCGTCAGGCGCCGATGAGTTTGGAGAACCTCTCCTCGTACCGCGAGTCCTCGGTCTCGCTCAGCGAGCGGAAGGCGTGCCCCTTGGCGTCCATGGCGGCGTCCGGGACGATCAGCGGATTGGTCGCCAGCGACTTGTCGATCCTGGCGAGATACGGCTCCACGCCGGCCACCGGGCACACATAGTTGATGTACGCCGACAACTGCGCCGCGACCGGCGGTTCGTAGTAGTAGTCGATGAGCCGCTCGGCGTTGGTCTTGTGCCGCGCCTTGTTGGGGACCATCAGGTTGTCGGAGGAGAACATGAACCCGGCGTCGGGGAAGACGTACTCGATGTCCGGGTTGTCCAGCCGGAGCTGCACCAGGTCGCCGGCCCAGGCCAGGCACGCGCCGATGTCGCCCTTGCTCAGGCCGTCGGTGTACTCGTTGCCGGTGAACTTGCGGATCTGGCCCTTGTCGACCGCCTTCTGCACCCGGCCGACGGCTTCGCCGAAGGTGGTGTCGTCCACGTCCTCCGGCTGCTTTCCCATGTCGAGCAGGGTCATCCCGACGGTGTCGCGCATCTCGGAGAGCATGGCGACCTTGCCCTTCAGGGAGGGGTCGTCCAGCAGTTGGGACACCGAGTCGACCGTCCGCCCCTTGGTGACCTTCTTGTTGTAGGCGATGCAGGTCGCGATGCCCTGCCAGGGATAGGAGTAGGCGCGGCCCGGGTCCCAGTCCGGGGTGCGGAAGCGCTGGGCGAGGTTGGCGAAGGCGTGCGGGAGGTTCGCCGGGTTGAGCTCCTGCACCCAGCCGAGCCGGATCATCCGGGCGGCCAGCCAGTCGGTGAGCACCATCAGGTCGCGCCCGGTGTCCTGCCCGGCGGCGAGCTGCGGCTTGATCTTGCCGAAGAACTCGACGTTGTCGTTGATGTCCTCGGTGTAGACAATCTTGATGCCGGTGCGCTTGGTGAACGCGTCCAGCGTCGGCCGGTGCTTGCCGTCGTCGGTGACGTCGATGTACTCGGGCCAGTTGGAGAAGTCGATCACCTTCTCCTGCGCCGAGTGGTCGGTCGAGGCGATGGCGCCCTGCTTGCCGGCCGCGGGTATGCCGCAGGCGGTCAGGCCCGCCGTGGCGATCGCGCCCAGCCCCGCGGCACGCAGCAGACTTCGCCGGGTCAGCGCGCCCCGGCCGCTGGTCATGCTGCGGACCATGGCCGCGCGCTGCGGCGGTGACAGGGTCTCGTACGGGTCCATCGGTTGCTGCCCTTCCGGGTGTCCGGCCGGGGGCCGGGGTGGGCGGTCGGCGGGTTGGCGGTCGCGGGGCGGTGGTGCGGGGGCCGGTGGTACGGGGACGGTGGTGCGGGTGCGGTGGTACGGGGGACGGTCCGGCCTGCGGCGTACGGGCGGGCGGGCGCGGCCGTAGGGGTCAGCGGCCGGCGAAGACCGTGCGGTGCCAGCTCTTGCGGGCCACCGCGGTGTTGTCGGACATCACGTGCTTCACCTGGGTGTACTCCTCGAAGGAGTACACGGACATGTCCTTGCCGTAGCCGGAGGACTTCCAGCCGCCGTGCGGCATCTCGCTGACGATGGGGATGTGGTCGTTGATCCAGACGCATCCGGCGGCGATCTCCCGGCTCGCCCGGCCCGCGCGGTAGACGTCCCGGGTCCAGGCGGACGCGGCCAGCCCGTAACCGGAGTCATTGGCCGACGCGAGCCCCTCGTCGTCGGAGTCGAACGGCAGCGCCACCAGCACCGGCCCGAAGATCTCCCGCTGGACCACCTCGCTGTCCTGCGCGGCCCCGGTGATCAGGGTCGGCCGGTAGTACGCCGCGGCCGCCGGTGTGCCGTCCGGCACCGCTCCCCCGGTGACGACGGTGGCGTACCCGCGGGCCCGCTCGACGAATGCCGCGACCCGGTCGCGGTGCGCGGTGGTGATCAGCGGCCCGAGGTCGGTGTCCGGATCGCGCGGGTCACCGATGCGCACGGTCGCCATCAGGTCGGCGACGCCCGCGACGAAGGCGTCGTACAGCGGGCGCTGCACGTACGCGCGGGTGGCGGCGGTGCAGTCCTGGCCGCCGTTGACGAGCGCGCCGGCCACCGCGCCGTGCACGGCGGCCTCGAGGTCGGCGTCGTCGAACACCACGAAGGGCGCCTTGCCACCGAGTTCGAGGTGGACCCGCTTGACCGTGCGGGCGGCGAGTTCGGCGACCCGCCGGCCGACCGCGGTGGAGCCGGTGAAGGAGGTCATGGTGACGTCCGGGTGCGTCACCAGGTGCTCGCCGGCCGCCGGTCCCGTGCCGCTGACGATGTTCACCACGCCCGGCGGCAGGCCCGCGTCCGTCGCCGCCCGGGCGAACATCAGGCTGGTCAGCGGGGTGAGTTCGGACGGCTTGAGGACGATCGTGTTGCCCGCGGCCACGGCCGGCAGGATCTTCCAGGCCGCCATCTGCAGCGGGTAGTTCCAGGGCGCGATCGAGCCGACCACGCCGACCGGTTCGCGCCGCACGTACGAGGTGTGGTCGGGGCTGTACTCGGCCGCCGCCCTGCCCTCGAGCATGCGGGCGGCGCCGGCGAAGAAGGCCGTGTTGTCGACCGTGCCGGGCACGTCGAACCCGGTGCTCAGCCGGATCGGCTTGCCGCACTGCGCGGTCTCGGCCGCGGCGAACTCCCCCGCTCGGTCGCGCAACAGGTCCGCGAGGGCGCGCAGCACCTCGCCGCGCTCCCCCGGGCTCGTCCCGGCCCACCCCGGCAGCGCCGCCCGGGCCGCCGCCACCGCGTCGTCCACGTCCTGCGGGCCCGCGGCCGCATATGTCCACAGGGTCCGGCCGGTCGCCGGGTCCACCACGGAACACGCGTCCCCGCCGGTCCCGGCACGCCGTTCGCCCGCCACGAACTGGGCGCCGCCGGCGAACTCCTCCGCCACGTCCGTCACGTGGTGCCTCCCGTGGCCAAACCCTGGATTGGTGGCCGATCCTGGCAGAGGCAGTCGCCTCCAACAAGGGATTCCGTTGTTGCCTTTTGGTTACGCGACGAAATCTGTGCCCCATGCGGTCCTGAGGCCACGTCCGTACGCACCCTCCCGCGCGGTCGAGGCGCGGTCACGGCCCGGTCACGTCGGTGATCGCCGGCCGTCACAGCGGGGACGTCCGGCGAAGAAAGGCACAGAAACCGGCCAAGGGTGTGGTTGCGTCAATCCAACGAATGGCAGGGTGACTTGTGCACGGCGGGAATGCTGAGCGGGGGATCCGCTCCGGGCGCCGCCGACCGGACGGACAAGGAAGAAGAGGTATGACGGACAAGCTGAAGGTGCCGCCAAAAGGAGATTTCGACAGTTATGCCGGACTGATGGACAAGCAGTCGGGACATTTCAAGGAACTGGACAACTGGGTCAGCGCCCACTGCCACGACGCCTCGGACCTCAACGGTCTGCTGGTGCTGCCCATCCAGGAACTCGCCCCGAAAATAGCCGACGCCTTCAGCGGCAAGCTGTCCCAGTGCTCGGCGGGCATGACGGGCGTCGCGGGCAAGGCCCGCGAAACCGGCACCGATTACTCCACGCACGAACACATCACCGCCCAGAGCTTCGCCGGCATCTACGGCAAGCCCCTCCCCGGCTTCCCCGACATCGGCGTCGTCCCGGGCATGGAGCACCTCGGCGATTTCACCGACGAGGACCCGGGCCTGAAGGCGGGGGACCTGGACGAGGCCGGGGACGTCACGGCGAAGAACATCGAGCACCAGCTCACCGCCCTCGGCGTCGGCAACAACCCCGGCTCGAAGGAGTTCTGGAAGGACCAGGGCCTGAAGGGCTCCGGCAACCTGAGCGGCCACATCCTGAGCATGGCCGACGGCATCTTCAAGCACTTCACGGGCCAGAGCCTGGTGGAGCTGATCTTCCAGCCGATCACCGGCAACTACGGGCGGCTGAAGTACCTCCAGGAGGCGTACGACCAGCTCGGCGACGGCATATACACGGTCTCCGGCACCTGCCGGAAGGGCTCGGTCCGGCTCGGCGGCGAGTGGACCGGCGACGCGGCGACCGCCTTCGACTCCCTGCTGTTCCGCTGGACGATGGGCTCGGGCGGCATCGGGGACGCGGCGAAGGTCGTGGCCAACGTGTTCCGCGACGGCTACTACGCGGTCACCGCCCTGGTCCAGGCGGCCCTTCAGGCCATCACCCGGCTCATCAACGACGAACTTAAGCAGCTCGTCGAGACGGCGGAGGGCGACGCGGCCATCGAGGCGGTCGGCGGCGGCCCCGAGGACCCGGTGGCGGACATCGTCGCGGGCCTGTGGACGCTGTACAAGATCTACCGGATCATCAAGGGCGTGATCTCCGCGATCAAGGCGATCCACGCGATCTACGACAAGATCAAGGCGGCCGTCTCGAAGATCGTCTCGGACGTGCAGGCGGCGATCAAGGCGTTCTCGCAGCCCTGGGACGTGTCCGGTGAGATCAACAGCCTGGTGGACCAGGAGCGGCAGAAGGGCTTCGCGTTCGAGAAGACAGGCGGCTGGGATCCCACGCTGGGGGCCGCCCGCATTGCTATTCTGCCGACGCCGTGACAGCGGGGAGGACGATCAACCGTGAGCTTTGACTACCCCGGCGGCCCGGACGGCCCGCCGGCCGACGACGACCTGCCCGGGCCGAGCCCGAAGTTCCTGGCCGGCATGGCGCTGGCGCAGACACCCGAGCAGCAGGCCATCGCGCGGGAGATCTACCGGCGTCTGGAGGAGGGCGCCGAGGTCGACGACATCAAGCCGCTGATCGAGGAACAGATGCGGGTGGTCGTCGCCCAGCGCAACGGCCGCCCGGTGCCCGCGCCCCGGTCGGCGGAGCAGGCCGGTCCCACGGGTGTCGTGGGCGGCCCGGCCCGGCGGCACGACGCCTGGGGCGACGGCCCCGGCAGCGGCCTGGGCGCACGGCCGGAGGAGGACCGCCGTGGCCGGTGAAGAGGCCGCGGAACTCCAGGCGCTCGGTTCGTTCAGCGCGCTGATCGGGCTGCACCGGGACCGCACCACGCTGGACATCCATCCGGCGGACGGCGTCCCGGCGGTGGCCCGGCTCACCAAGGTCGGGCCGCTGCGCAAGCGCGCGGCCTACGAGCTGTTCACCGGGCCGGGGTTGAAGACGCCCGCCGGGCAGCTCTCGGCGAGCGGCATCCTGGACTCGGCCGGAACACCGGTGGGCATCGTCAACCTCAGCAACGGCAAGGTCCCCGACGCGGACATCCATCCGCTCAGCGGCGGGCTGCGCGACTACGTGGTGGACAACCCCAGCCACTGGCGGGTGGTCCAGCCCGGGCTGCCCGCGCTGACCGGCCGGGCCATGGACGGGCCGACGAAGCTGTTCCACAACGCGGTGACGGACGCGACCGACAAGATCGGCATCGACATCTGGGCCCCCGACTACTTCGTGACGCTGACCTTCAAGTTCAGCGCCCCGGGCTGCGAGGGCTTCACTGTCGTCCTGACGTCCCGCAAGTCACGCCTCGACGTCACCGTCCACGACCCCCGCGTCGACCGCCGCCTGATCCTGGCCTGCCTGGCCGCCCTCACCCTGCGCGTCATGCGCCACCCCCGCCGGGACATCCTCGACGGCCTCCCCTTGTGGCGCCCGGGCCGCAACCGCAAGTCCTGACCCCACCGGTGCGGCCGGCCGGGTACGTCCCGGCCGCCCGCACCACCGGGCCGGCGTCCCGTACGGCACCTGCGCGTGCCCGGTACGCGGCAGTGGCCACCGGCACCTCCCGGAAACCGGATAGGAGAAGCCCATGCCCGGTGCGGACGCCGAACTCCGCGCGCTCACCTCGTTCGGTGCGGCGGTCGGCCTGCACCGCAACCGGACCGTCCTGGAGGTCCGCCCGTCGCCGAACGCCCCGGCAATGGCCCGGCTCAGCAAGGTGGGACCGCTGCGCAAGCGCGCGGCCTATGAGCTGTTCGCCGGCCCGGGCCTGACGGCGGTCGTCGGCACGCTGTCGGAGTCCGGGGGCCTGGACGGCACCGGCACGCCGTTCGGGATCGTCAACCTCACCGGGGGCAAGGTCGCCGACGCCGACGTCCACCCCCTGCACGGCGGGCTGCGGACCACCACCGTGGCCGACCCCACCCGCTGGCGGGTGGTGCAGCCCGGGCTGCCGCCGCTCACCGGCCACGCCGTGGACCGGGTGGCGAAGCTCAACTTCAACCGGGTGTCCGGGGCGATGGACCGGATCGGCTTCGGATTCCGGCTCGACTACGCGGGGCTGATGACCTTTCGGTTCGCCGCGCCGGACTGCGCGGGCTTCAACGTCGCCGTGGTCTCCCGCGCCGCCCGCCTCGACGTCACCGTCCACGACCCGCGGGTCGACAACCGGCTGGTCCTGGCCTGCCTGGCGGCCCTCACGCTCAAGGTGCTGCAGACCGCGCGCGGGGAAGCGGTTGACCTGCTCTCCTGACCACCAAGCCGAGGGTTCCGCAGGGCGCCGTACCCCCTACGGCACGTCCAATTGCCACACCGCACGGTGGTACGTACGGTCCGGGGAGACGTCGACCTCGAGCGTTTCCTCGGCGGGGACCAGGACGGTGAAGCGGGCGGAGCTGGCCGTGCCGGGGGCGAGGGTGCCGGTGAGGCGGTCGTAGGCGGGGCCGGCGTCGTCGCCCTCGGTGAAGGCGGAGACGTTGCCCTGGGCGAGGCTGACGCGGTGCGAACTGCCGTTGGTGACGGTCACGGTGAACTCCACGGGCGCGCCGGTGTCCGCGCTGTGCGCGCCGGTGGCGGCCACGCGGGCGTCGCCGACGGTGACGCGTACGCCGTCCGGGTAGTCGGCGGTGCGGCCGCCGGGCAGCGGAGTGCTGTACGTACCGTGGTCCGGCTCGCGCGGCAGGGCGGACCCGTGCCCGTGGGGGACGAGCAGCGCGCCCGCGATCACCGCCCCGGCGGCCAACGCGATCGCGGCCGCGACCAGCCCGGCCACGGCGAGCGGCCGCAGCCGGCGCGGGCGGGCCACGGCGGGCAGCGGTACGTACGCCTGCGGCAGCGGCAGGGGCTGCGTGAGGCCGGGTGCGAGCGGCGGCGGGGGCACCTCCCCGGGGCCCTGCCCAGAGCCATGCTCCGGGCCCCGCTCGGGGCGGTGCGGCGGGGGCGGGGACTGCGCGGCGGCACCCCGCGGGGGCGCCGGCGTGTCGGACATGGATCTGGTCCTTCCGCGTCGTGCTGTCCGGTGTACTGCGGCCCCGGTGTCGGCCGGCGACGGGCGTCTGCCCCCGGCGTCTACGATGATTCCGCCCGCGCCCGCCCCGCCGGAAGTCCCGGCGCGGGGTGCGGACGAAACCGCGGGCGCGCACGGGACCGTACGCGCCCCGCGCCCGCAGCGGAAGGACTGGAAGGACCGCGCATGCCCGACACCGCCGCCCCCGGCAGGGAACCCGCAGCGACCGGCGGGCTCGACGACTTCATCGCGGGCCTGCCCAAGGCCGAACTGCACGTGCACCACGTGGGTTCGGCCTCGCCGCGGATCGTGGCCGAACTCGCCGCCCGCCACCCGGACTCCAAGGTGCCGGCCGACCCGGCGGCGCTCGCGGCCTACTTCACCTTCCGGGACTTCGCGCACTTCATCGAGCTGTACCTGTCGGTGGTGGACCTGATCCGCGACGCCGAGGACGTACGGCTGCTCACCTACGAGGTGGCCCGCGACCTGGCCCGGCAGAACGTCAGGTACGCCGAGCTGACCGTGACCCCGTACAGCTCGACCCGGCGCGGCATCCCCGCCGAGGCCTTCATGGAGGCGATAGAGGACGCCCGCAAGGCGGCCGAGGCCGAGCTCGGGGTCACGCTGCGGTGGTGCTTCGACATCCCGGGCGAGGCGGGGCTGGAGGCGGCCGAGGAGACCACCCGGCTGGCGCTGGACCTGCGGCCGGAGGGACTGGTGTCCTTCGGCCTCGGCGGGCCGGAGATCGGCGTGCCGCGGCCGCAGTTCAAGCCGTACTTCGACCGGGCGCGCGCCGCGGGCCTGCACAGCGTGCCGCACGCGGGCGAGACCACCGGGCCGCAAACCATATGGGACGCCCTGACCGCACTGGGCGCCGAGCGGATCGGGCACGGCACCAGCGCGGCGCAGGACCCGGCGCTGCTGGCCCACCTCGCCGAGCACCGGATCCCGCTGGAGGTGTGCCCCACCTCCAACATCGCCACCCGGGCGGTGGCCTCGCTGGAGGAGCACCCGATCCGGCGGATGGTGGACGCCGGGGTGCTGGTCACCGTCAACAGCGACGACCCGCCGATGTTCGGCACCGACCTGAACACGGAGTACGCGGTCGCCGCCCGCCTGCTGGGGCTGGACCCGGCCGGGGTGGCCGCGCTGGCCCGCACCGCGGTCGAGGCGTCCTTCCTGGACGCGGCCGGCAAGGCGCGGCTGGGCGCGGAGATCGACGCGTACACCGCGGCCCGGGGCTGAACCGGGGCGCACAAAGGGCCCGGCCGCACGCCTCAGCCGGCCGCACGCCGCACACCAAGGGCCGTGAGCCAGAAGCCGCAACCAGGAAGCCGATGTGAATCCGACCGAGGAGCCGACCGGGATGGCGCTCGCCGTCGCCCACCGGGGCGACCCGTACCACGTCCGCGAGAACACTCTGCCCTCGGTGCGGTCGGCGCTGCGCAAGGGCGCGGACGCGGTGGAGGTGGACGTGCGGCTGACCCGCGACGGGGTGCCGGTGCTGCTGCACGACCCGACGCTGGAACGGCTGTGGGGGCTGCCGGTGCCGGTGGGTTCGCTCACCGCCCGGGAGGTGGAGGAGCTGACCGGCGGCGGGGTGCCGTCGTTCGCCGAGGCGCTGGAGACGCTGCGCGAGCACCCGGGCCCGCGGATGCTGCTGGACCTGACCGAGGAGGACCAGGCGGCGCCCACGGTTGCGGCCGTGCGGGAGGCGGGGCTCGGCGAGCGCGTGTACTACTGCGGCGAGTTGCCGGCGCTCACGACCGTACGCGAACTCGACCCGGCCGCCGAGATCGCGCTGACCTGGAAGACCTCCCGGCGTCCTGCGGCCGGGCTGCTCGACGCCTTGGCGCCGCGCTGGCTGAACCTGCGCTTCGGGCTGGTCGACCGGGCCACCGTGGCCTTCGCCCGGGAGCGCGGCCTGCTGGTCGCGGCGTGGACCGCGGACTGGCAGCGCTCGATGGGGAAGCTGCTGGCGCTGGGCGCGGACGCGGTGACCACCAACCGCCTGGAGACGTTCCAGCGAGTACGGGCCAGGAAGGCGGGGCGCCCGCACCAGACGACCCCGGGGCAGGCGGCCGCGGCGCCGTCCGGCACCGGTACGGCGGGTTCGACGGGCACGGCGCCGGACGGCGCGGCGCAGGGGGCGCCCCCGGTCGCGGGCACCCCCTGACAGCTTCCGGCGGCCGGCCGGCCCGGGCTCACCCGTCCAGCGACGTCATCACGTGCTTGATCCGGGTGTAGTCCTCCAGCCCGTACGCGGAGAGGTCCTTGCCGTAGCCGGACTCCTTGAAGCCGCCGTGCGGCATCTCGGCGACCAGCGGGATGTGCGTGTTGATCCACACGCAGCCGAAGTCCAGCCGCTTCGACATCCGCATGGCGCGGGCGTGGTCCTTGGTCCACACCGAGGACGCGAGCCCGTACTCGACGCCGTTGGCCCACTCCACGGCCTGGTCCTCGTCGGTGAACGTCTGCACGGTGATGACCGGGCCGAACACCTCGCGCTGGATGATCTCGTCGTCCTGGAGCAGCCCGGAGACGACCGTGGGCGCGTAGAAGAAGCCCGCCTCGCCGATGCGGTGGCCGCCGGTCTCGACCTTGGCGTGCGCCGGCAGCCGCTCGATGAAGCCGGTGACCTGGGCGAGCTGGTTGGCGTTGTTGAGCGGGCCGTACAGCACGTCCTCGTCGTCGGGCAGGCCGGTGCGGGTGGCGGCGGCGGCCTTGGTCAGGGCGGCGGTGAACTCCTCGCGGATCGACTCGTGCACCAGGACGCGGGTGGCGGCGGTGCAGTCCTGGCCGGCGTTGAAGAACCCGGCGACCGTGATGTCCTCCACCGCCTTGGGGATGTCGACGTCGCCGAAGACCACGACCGGCGCCTTGCCGCCGAGTTCCAGGTGCACCCGCTTGACGTCCTTGGCGGCGGCCCCGGCTACCTCCTTGCCGGCCCGGACCGAGCCGGTGATCGACGCCATGGCGGGCACCGGGTGCTCGACCATCATGCGGCCGGTGTCGCGGTCGCCGCAGATCACGTTGAACACGCCCTTGGGCAGCACCGCGCCGATGATCTCGGCGAGCAGCACAGTGGAGGCGGGGGTGGTGTCGGAGGGCTTGAGCACCACGGTGTTGCCGGCCGCGAGCGCGGGGGCGAACTTCCAGACGGCCATCATCATCGGGTAGTTCCAGGGCGCGACCTGGGCGCACACCCCGACCGGCTCGCGCCGGACGAAGGAGGTCATGCCCTCCATGTACTCGCCCGCCGAGCGGCCCTCCAGCAGCCGGGCGGCGCCGGCGAAGAAGCGGATCTGGTCGACCATCGGCGGGATCTCCTCGCTCGCGGTCAGCCCGATCGGCTTGCCGGTGTTCTCGCTCTCCACGGCGACGAGTTCGTCCGCCCGCGCCTCCACCGCGTCGGCGATCCTCAGCAGCGCCTTCTGCCGCTCGGAGGGCGTGGTGTCGCGCCAGGCGGGGAACGCGGCCTCGGCCGCCGCCATGGCGGCGTCCACATCGGCCTGCCCGGACAGCGGCGCCTGGGCGTACGCCTGCCCGGTGACCGGATTGACCACCTCGGTGGTGCGCCCGTCGGCGGCGTCGCGGAATTCGCCGTCGATGTAATTGCGCAGAGTACGGAGTTCGGTCACGGCGCTTACTCCCTGGTCCTACGAGTCGGGTCCTGCGAGTCGGTGTCCACGTACTGAGACACTGCTCAGCTTAACCCCAGGACTGCCGTATTCGACATACCCGACCCGCGCGGACAACCGATTCGGTGTCGACAGCGGCCGGAAGCGACGAATTTCATCGTCCAGGGCTTGCGGGACAAACGACCTGTCCTGCACAGTGGGGTCGTGGCCACACGTGACAACACCGCGCCCGGCGCCATGGACGCGGTGTCCAAAGCGATCATCGAACAGCTCCAGGAGGACGGGCGCCGCCCCTATGCCGCGATCGGCAAGGCGGTGGGCCTGTCCGAGGCCGCCGTGCGGCAGCGGGTGCAGAAGCTGCTCGACCAGGGCGTCATGCAGATCGTCGCCGTCACCGACCCGCTCACCGTCGGATTCCGGCGTCAGGCGATGGTCGGCATCAGCGTCGAGGGCGACATCGACCCGGTGGCCGAGGCACTGGCCGCGCTGGACGAGGTGGAGTACGTGGTCATCACCGCGGGCTCCTTCGACCTGCTGGTGGAGATCGTCTGCGAGGACGACGACCACCTGCTGGAGCTGATCAACAAGCGGATCCGCGCGCTGCCGGGCGTGCGGTCCACCGAAAGCTTCGTCTACCTCAAGCTCCGCAAGCAGACCTACACCTGGGGAACCAGATAGCCATGGACCGTAACAGCGCAGATCTGTCGAGGACTGCGTACGACCACCTGTGGATGCACTTCACCCGCATGTCGTCGTACGAGAACGCCCCGGTGCCCACCATTGTGCGCGGCGAGGGCTCGTACATCTACGACGACCGCGGGAAGCGGTACGTGGACGGGCTGTCCGGCCTGTTCGTGGTCAACGCCGGGCACGGGCGGCACGAGTTGGCCGAGACCGCCTACAAGCAGGCCCAGGAGCTGGCCTTCTTCCCGGTGTGGAGCTACGCGCACCCCAAGGCGGTGGAGCTGGCGGAGCGGCTGGCGCACTATGCGCCGGGCGACCTGAACAAGGTGTTCTTCACCACCGGCGGCGGCGAGGCGGTCGAGACCGCCTGGAAGCTCGCCAAGCAGTACCACAAGCTGACCGGGAACCCGGGCAAGTACAAGGTGATCTCCCGGGCGGTGGCCTACCACGGCACACCGCAGGGCGCGCTGTCCATCACCGGCCTGCCCGCGCTCAAGGCGCCGTTCGAGCCGCTGGTGCCCGGCGCGCACAAGGTGCCCAACACCAACATCTACCGGGCGCCGCTGCACGGCGACGACCCGGTGGCGTTCGGCCGCTGGGCCGCCGACCAGATCGAGCAGCAGATCCTCTTCGAGGGTCCCGAGACGGTGGCCGCGGTCTTCCTGGAGCCGGTGCAGAACGCCGGCGGCTGCTTCCCGCCGCCGCCCGGCTACTTCCAGCGGGTGCGCGAGATCTGCGACCAGTACGGGGTGCTGCTCGTCTCGGACGAGGTGATCTGCGCCTTCGGCCGGCTGGGCACCATGTTCGCCTGCGACAAGTTCGACTACGTGCCCGACATGATCACCTGCGCCAAGGGCATGACCTCCGGCTACTCCCCGATAGGCGCCTGCATCGTCTCCGACCGGCTCGCCGAGCCCTTCTACCGCGGCGACAACGTCTTCCTGCACGGCTACACCTTCGGCGGCCACCCGGTGTCGGCCGCGGTGGGCCTGGCCAACCTCGACATCTTCGAGCGCGAGGGCCTGAACCAGCACGTGCTGGACACCGAGGGCGCGTTCTTCGACACCTTGCGGCGGCTTCATGACCTGCCGATCGTCGGCGACGTGCGCGGCAACGGCTTCTTCTACGGGATCGAGCTGGTCAAGGACAAGGCGACCAAGGAGACGTTCACCGAGGAGGAGACCGAACGGATCCTGTACGGCTTCCTGTCCAAGGAGTTGTTCGAGCGCGGCCTGTACTGCCGGGCCGACGACCGCGGCGACCCGGTCGTCCAGCTCGCCCCGCCGCTGACCTCCGGTCAGGACCTGTTCGACGAGATCGAGGGCATCCTGCGCTCGGTGCTGACGGAGGCCTGGACCAAGCTGTGACCGCGTGAGCCGCCCCTTGAGTCGACCCCTGGGCCGCCGCCTGAGCCGCCGCCTGAGCCGTGCGGTCCCGGACCTCGGCCCCGCCCCCGGTCCCGGTTCCCGGTGCCGGCGGGGCCGCTCCCCCGCCGATACGCGTCCGGCCCGCGGCGGTGGTACGCCGCCGTCGCCCGTCCGGCGGCGCACCACCGAGCCCTCCTCCGTACGGAGGAGACCGCGGCCGGGGCCGACGCGCCTGCGGGGCGGCGGCGCGGCACGCCCCCTACGGTGCCCGGGAGTGACCCGCCCACTGCCCGGCTCGTTTGACGGTGTGTCAGCCCGCCCGGGGAGAACGACTCGCGGAGGTACGACGGCATGGAGGCCCCGCCCGACAACGACGTGCTCTGGGCCCGCGCCCTGCGCCACTCCCATCAGGGCTCGCCGGCCCTGCTCGGCGTTTCGGTCAACGTGCGCGCAGGGGAGATCCTCGCGGTGCTCGGCCCGCGCGGCGCGGGCAAGTCCACGCTGCTGCGGTGCCTGTCCGGCCGGATCGTCGCCGACGACGGCGAGGTGTGGTTCAACAGCGCGCCGCTGCACACCCTGCCGGAAGCCGCCCGGGACCAGGTACGGCGCGAGCGGTTCGGCTGGGTCGGCGGCGACGCGCAACTCGTGCCGGAGCTGACGGCGTGGGAGAACGCGGCGCTGCCCCTGCTGTTGCGCGGCGAGAGCCACCGGGCGGCGCGGACCGCCGCCCAGGAATGGCTGGACCGGCTGGACATCGGGGCGGAGGCCGGCAAGCGCCCGGGCGACCTGCTCCAGGCCCAGCGGCAGCGCGTCGCGGTCGCCAGGGCGCTGGCCGGCCGGCCCGACGTGGTGTTCGCCGACGAGCCGACCGCCCCGCTGCACCGCGCCGATCAGGCACTGGTGCTGCGCACCCTGGCCAGCGCGGCCCGCTCGCACGGCATCACCGTGGTGCTGGCCACCGGCGACCCGGAGGTCACCGCGCACGCCGACCGGGTCATGGGACTGATCGACGGCCGGCCGGGCGCGCCCATGCCCGCCCAGGCCGGCGGCCCCGCGAGTTCCTGGCCGGCCTCGGTATGACACTCGGACTGCGGGTTCTGCGCGGTGCGGCCGGCGCGGTGCTGGCCCGATGGGTGCTGGTGGCCGTCGCCTCGGCCGGCACCGGCCTGCTGCTGCTGTCCTGCCTGGGCTGGGCGCTGGCCCATCCGCAGCGCGGCTCCTGGGACGCGGCGGTCCGGCTCGGCTGGTGCGCGGTGCCGGTCGTGGTGACCGCACAGCTGGCCGCGGCCGTCGGCCGGGCGCAGTCCGCCGCCTGGCCGCGCCCGGGGCTGGCCGCGGTGGGCCTGGGCCGCACCGCGACCGTGCTGCTCGGCGCGGTGAACTCCGCGGTGGCGTGTGCGCTCGGGTCGGTACTGGCGCTGCTGGTCTTCCTCCAGCTCCGCGGCGACGTGCTGGGCCCGGCCTTCCACGGCGCCGGTTCCGGGCTGCTGGCGGCCGGCACATCGCTGCCGCTGGCCGGGGCGGCCACCCTGCTCGCCCTGGTGCCGGTGGCGGCCGCGGCCACCGGAGCGGCGGGGCTGCGGCCCTTCCCGGTCCGCGCGTCCGGCACCGCCGGTCACCTGCCGTGGGGCGTGGCGCTGACCGCGGTGGGCCTGGCCGTCGAGGTCACCGCGCCCAAGGGCCACGAGGTGCCGCTGCCCAGCGGGTTCGGGACCATCGCGCCGCTGGCGGCACTCGGCTGGGCCGTCACCACCGCCGGGCTGATGCTCGCCGGGCCGGGCCTGGTGCACGGCTGCGGCCGGGCCCTGGCCCTCCACCGGCCCGGCGCGGGCCGGCTGCTGGCCGGGCGGGCCCTGCAGACCGAGGCGCCGCGCATCGGCCGCCCGCTGGGCCTGCTGGCCGCCACCGCCTCGGCCTGCCTGGCCGTCTACGACACCCACCGCCCGGTCGGCCCGGTCACCACCTTCGCCGCCTGCCTGATCGCGGTGTGCGTCCTCGCGGTGGCCGCCCTGGCGTTCGCCGAGACCGCCCGCGACCGGGCGGGCACCGCCCTGGCCGTACGCGCCCTCGGCGGCCCGGCACCCCTGCTGTGGGCCGCCCTGGCCCTGCGCGCCGCCGCCCTGCTGACCGTCTTCGCCCCCCTGACCGCGCTCGTCGCCTACCTGGCCACGATCCCCACGCCGCACCGCTGACGGGTGGCCGGAAGGCCGCTCGGGCACCAGACGCGGGCGGCGGGCCGTAGCGGCCTGCACGGCGCACCCGGGACCGGTGGGGCTCGCGGGTCGGCACTCGCCCGGTCAGCCACTAGGGTGCTGGGCGTGGTCGAACAGGATGCGTCGCGGGACATGCCGCGCCCCCGGCAGGGCCGGGTACGGGAGATCGAGAGCCTGGCGGAGTTCGAGGAGGTCGCGCTCGGCGGTTCCTTCGCCGGATGCAGGGTGCAGGGGCTGGACCTGACCGAGCACACCTTCACCCTGCTGGTGGCCGACACCAGGGAGGCGGTCTTCCTCGGCTGCCTGATGGAGCCCCAGGCGCTGGCCCATGTACGGGCCAACGGCGCGCTGGTGTTCCCGCCGGTCCCGGGGCTGCCCTTCGACCCGTACCGGGGCCGGCTCTACGCCCCGGAGGAGCTGTACGCACGCCTGGCCGTCGACGGCTACGCGGCGACCCCGGACGCGCTGACGTACCGGTGGTTCCAGGAGACGTCGGGCGACGGCGACGTGCTGTCCTCGATGCTGCGGTCCATCCACGACGACGCGGTCTCCGACGCGCTGGACGAACTCCTGGCCGGCAAGGGCGTGGTGGGCGTGATGGGCGGCCACGCGCTGGCCCGCGGCGACGCCGCGTACGACGGCGCCGCGCGGCTGGGCCGGGACCTGACGCGGGCGGGCCTCACGGTGGCCACCGGCGGCGGACCCGGCGCCATGGAAGCGGCGAACCTGGGCGCCTATGCGGCGCCTTTCGACGACGCGATGCTGGGCGAGGCGCTGACGACGCTGGCCGCCGCCCCGGACTTCCGCCCCTCGGTGGGCGCCTGGGCGTCGGCGGCCCTGACGGTGCGCGAGCGCTGGCCGGACGGCGGGCCCTCGGTGGGCCTGCCGACCTGGTTCTACGGCCACGAGCCACCCAACGCCTTCGCCGCGCACATCGCCAAGTTCTTCGCCAACGCCACCCGCGAGGACGGCCTGCTCTCCCGCTGCACCGCAGGCGTGGTCTTCCTGCCCGGCGCGGCCGGCACAGTCCAGGAGGTCTTCGACGCGGCCACCCCGAACTACTACGAGTCCCGCGGCGAACCCGTACCCCTGATCCTCGTCGACCACGCCCACTGGACCACCCACCTCCCGGTGTGGCCCCTGCTCGAGGCACTCTCCGCCGACCGCCCGATGTCCCGCCGCATCGCCCTGGTGGACTCCGTCACCGAGGTCCCGGCGATGCTGGCGAAACTGAGCGCCTGACGCGGAGCCTCGCAGGCGGCGGTTCGGGGGCGCGGCGTTACGGGTGCGGGCTGCGCTCCACCGGTGCGGGGAGCGTCCGGTCGACCGTGCGCCGGGCAGCCGGCCGTCACCATGGCGCCGGATCACCGCCCCGCCGTCGGCGCCTCCATGGCGTCGGGCTCCGCGCTCCCGGCAGGCTCGCCGGGCAGCACCACCACGTCCTCGGCCGCCAAGGCCGCCGCCGGATGGGCACCACGGTGAGCCGACGAGCGCGCGCATCCGGGCCGGGCAGCCCTCGGCCGACTGGCCGCTCGCGCCGTACGCGGGCATCTAGGCCACCGCCATGGCGCCGGATCACCGACCCGCCGTCGGCGCCTCCATGGCGTCGGGCTCCGCGCTCCCGGCAGGCTCGCCGGGCAGCACCACCACGTCCTCGGCGGCGAAAGCCACCGTCACACGGGCGCCTTCGGCCGGGGCGTCGCGCAGGGCGCATTCCGCTTCCAGGGCGGGGCCGCGGTCGGGGTGCAGGAGCAGGGCGACACGGCCGCCGCGGAAGGTGCGGCCGGTGACTTCGCAGGGCAGGCCGTCGCCGGGCGGGCGGAGGAGGACGCCGGCCGGGCGGACCAGGATGTGGCAGGGGCCTTCCGGGGTGCCGTCGGGCACAGGGAGGCTGCCCCAGGCGGTGACGGCGTGGCCCGCGGCGACCGTGGCCTCGGTGATGTTGTCGAAGCCCAGGAATCGGGCGACGAACTCCGAGGCGGGCCGCTGCCACACGTCGAGCGGCGGTCCGGACTGGGCGATGCGGCCCTCGCGCATCACCACCACCCGGTCGGCGAGCGCGAACGCCTCGGCCTGGTCGTGGGTGACGGCGAGCACCGTGGTGCCCAACTGCCCGAAGAGCCGCCGCAGTTCCACCACCAGGCGGTCGCGCAGCGAGCGGTCGAGCTGGCCCAGCGGCTCGTCCAGCATGACCAGGCGTGGCTCGGGGGCGAGGGCGCGGGCCAGCGCCACCCGCTGCTGCTCGCCGCCGGACAGCTCGGCCACCGCGCGCCGCTGGGCGCCGGGCAGGCCGACCAGGTCCAGCAGCGCGGCGACCGCGGGTTCGCGCCGGTCGCGCGGCACCTTGTGCATGCGCAGCCCGAAGGCCACGTTCCCGCCCACGTCCCGCTGCGGGAAGAGCTGGTGGTCCTGGAACATCAGCCCGACCCCGCGCCGGTGTGCGGGCACGCCCGCCTGGTCGGCGCCGTCAAGGAGCACCCGGCCGGCGTCGAGCGGCTGGAGGCCGGCCACGGCGCGCAGCAGCGTCGACTTGCCGCTGCCGCTCGGCCCGAGCACGCACACGATCTCGTGCGCGGCGACCGTCAGGTCCACCGCGTCCAGGGCGGTCCGGGCCCCGAACCGTACGGCCGCGCCCTCCAGGCGCAGCAGCTCGGTCCCGGTCACGGCCGTCACAGTTCCCCCGTGAGGTCGGCGCCGCGGTGCGTACCGCGGCGCAGCGCCGGGGCCTCCAGGACCAGCAGGCTGGCGGCGCACACCAGCATGAGGATGGTGCTCAGGGCCATCGCCTGGCCGTAGTTGACGCCGCCGGCCCGGCCGAGCAGGCGGGCGACGGCGACCGGCAGCGTGGGGCTGTCCGGGCGGGCGATGAACACGGTCGCGCCGAACTCGCCGAGCGAGACGGCGAAGGCGAAGCCGGCGGCGATGCCGAGGGCCCGGCCGACGAAGGGCAGGTCCACCTCCCGCCACACCCGCGCCGGGGAGGCGCCGAGCACCGCGGCGGCCTCCCGCAGCCGGTGGTCGACGGCCCGCAGCACCGGCAGCATGACGCGGACCACGAACGGCACGCCCACCAGCGCCTGGGCGAGCGGCACCAGCAGCCAGGAGTCGCGCAGGTCCAGCGGCGGCTTGTCCAGGGTGATCAGGAAGCCGAAGCCGACGGTGACCGCCGAGGTGCCCAGCGGCAGCATGAGCAGCGCGTCGAAGCCGCGCATCAGGCGCCCGGCCCGGCGTACCAGCGCGGCCGCCGCCAGGCCGCCGATGGCCAGCGCGATCACGGTGGCGACGGCGGCGTAGCGCAGGGAGTTCCAGATCGTCTCCAGCGGGGGCACCAGGAAGGTGCCGCTGCTGTCCTGGGCGCCGAGGGCGCGGTAGTAGCCGAAGCCGTAGCCGCCGGGCGCGTCCAGCGAGCGGGCGGCCAGCACGCCCAGCGGCAGCAGGATCAGCAGCGCGATCACCGCCAGGACCGCGGCGAGCAGCGCCCTCTCGCCGCCGCGCGGCCGGTGCGCGGTGGTGGCCCCGTCCACCAGCCGCAGGGATGCCTCCCCGCGCCGCACGGTCCAGCCGTGCACGGCCAGGATCGCGCCCACCGCGGCGAGCTGCACCAGGGTCAGCACGGCGGCGGTGGGCAGGTCGAGGAGTTCGGCGGTCTGCCGGTAGATCTCCACTTCCAGGGTGGAGTAGGTGGGGCCGCCGAGGATCTGCACGACGCCGAAGGAGGTGAAGGTGAACAGGAACACCATCAGGGCGGCGGCGGCCACGGACGGGCCGAGCGCGGGCAGCGTCACCCGCCGCCAGGCCTCGAGCCGGCCCGCGCCCAGCATCCGGGCAGCCTCCTCCTGGCGCGGGTCGAGCTGCGCCCACAGCCCGCCGACGGTCCGTACCACCACCGCGTAGTTGAAGAAGACGTGCGCTGCCAGGATCGCCCACACGCTGGTGCCCAGGCGCAGCCCGAACAGGTCGTCGGTGAGGCCGTTCTGGCCGAGCAGGGCGAGGAAGGCCGATCCGGCGACGACGGTGGGCAGGACGAACGGGACGGTGACCACCGCCCGCAGCAGCCGCTTGCCGGGGAAGTCCAGCCGGGCGAAGACGTACGCGCCGGGCAGTGCGACGGCGAGGGTGAGCGCGGTGGAGGCGGCGGCCTGCCAGCAGGTGAACCACAGCACGTGCCGGATGCCGGGGTCGCCGAGGACGTCCCCGATCCGGCCGAGGTGCCAGTGGCCGCCCTCGCGCAGTCCGCGGCCGACGATCGCGGCGACCGGGTAGGCGAAGAAGGCGGCGAAGAAGGCCACCGGGAGCGCCATCAGGGCGAGCCGGAGCGCGGCGGCGCGGGCGGTCCCGGACGGCCGTCGGACGGGCACCTGCGCCCGTACGGACCCGCCTGCGGCCTCCGCCGTGGCTCCGGTCGTGGGGTCCGGCCCCGAGCCGGCCGGGAGGTGCGGCTCGGAGCCGGCGCGCAGATGCGGGCCGGAGCCGGTCACAGGACCGTCGAGGTCCACGTCTTCACCCAGTCGTCCCGGTGGGCGGCGATGGTGGCGGGCGGGAGCGTGGCCGGGTGGTCGACCTTGGCGCCGTACTTGGTGAAGACCGGCGGCTCGGGGGTGTTGCGGCGGACCGGGTCGACGTACATCTGGAGCGGCATGTCCTGCTGGAAGGTCTTGCTGATCATGAAGTCGATCAGCGCCTTGGCGCCGGCCGGGTTCTTCGCGCCGTGCAGCAGTCCGGCGAACTCGATCTGGCGGAAGCAGGTGCCGGTGGACACGCCGACCGGGGACTGCGCGGGCTGGGGGGTGACGCCGACGACCTCGGCGGGCGGGCTGGAGGCGTAGGAGACGACCAGGGGCCGGTCGCCCTTGGCCTGCTTGCCGGCGGCGGAGCCGGAGAAGCGCTCGTTGTACGCCTGCTCCCAGCTGTCCACCACCTGCACGCCGTTGTCCTTGAGCTTCTTCCAGTAGTCCGGCCAGCCCTGGTCGCCAAAGGTGTCGACGCTGCCGAGCATGAAGGCCAGGCCCGGGGAGGAGGTGGCGACGTTCTCGGTGACCAGCAGGTTCTTGTACTGCGGCTTGGTCAGGTCGGCGAAGGTCTGCGGCGGGGCGAGCTTGTGGGCGGTGAAGTACGCGCGGTCGTAGTTGACGCACACGTCGCCGGAGTCGATCGGGGTGACCCGGTGCGCGGCGGCGTCGAGCTGCACGTCGGCGGGTATCTGGTCCAGGCCCTTCGCGGTGTACGGGTCGAACAGGCCGTTGTCCAGGGCGCGGGAGAGCAGTGTGTTGTCCACGCCGAAGAAGGCGTCGCCGCGGGGGTGGTCCTTGGTGAGGATCGCCTGGTTGACGGCCGCTCCGGCGTCACCGCCGCGCAGCACCTTGACGGTGTAGCCGCTCTCCTTGGTGAACTCCGCGAGCACCTGCTTGGACGCGGCGAAGGAGTCGTGGCTGACCAGGGTGACGGTCTTGCTGCCGGAGCCGCCGTTGGTGCCGCCGGTGCCGCCCGCCGCGGACGAACCGCCACCGCCCCCGCAGGCCGCGAGAGTGGTGGCGGCTATGGTGCCCAGGACCAGCGCGCCGAGGGCGCGCCCATGGATACGTCGCTTGTTCTTCATCTGCTGACTCCCTACGCCGGTATGACCCGGATCAGGTCCGAGGGTCTGCGGCCTGGCCGGTTTCCCGCCGCCATTACGGCGGGGGCGGTCGGCCGCACTCTCAGCGCCGTCTCAGGCGCTCCCCTGTCGGATGTTCACTTGTCGTGCGTTGCGATGTGCACCGCCGTTGACGTGGCGCTGGGCCCGTACGAGGTGCCTGTGCACCCTAGCAGCAGGCGGATCAGCGCTCGCTGGCGGCGAGCTGACCGCAGGCGCCGTCGATCTCCTGGCCGCGGGTGTCGCGTACGGTGACGGGCACGCCGTGGGACTCCAGCGCGGCCACGAACGCCCGCTCGTCCTCGGGACGGGAGGCCGTCCACTTCGAGCCGGGCGTCGGGTTGAGCGGGATCAGGTTGACGTGCGCCCGGCGGTTGCGCAGCAGCCGGCCCAGCCGATCGGCGCGCCACGCCTGGTCGTTGATGTCACGGATGAGCGCGTACTCGATGGAGACGCGGCGGCCGGAGACGTCGGCGTAGTGCCAGGCCGCGTCGAGGACCTCGCGGACCTTCCAGCGGGTGTTGACCGGCACCAGGGTGTCGCGCAGTTCGTCGTCGGGCGCGTGCAGGGACACCGCGAGGCGGCACTTGAAGCCCTCGTCGGCGAACCGGTGGATGGCGGGCACCAGGCCGACGGTGGAGACGGTGATGCCGCGCTGCGACAGGCCGAGGCCGTCCGGCTCGGGGTCGGTGAGCCGGCGGATGGCGCCGATCACCCGCTTGTAGTTGGCCAGCGGCTCGCCCATGCCCATGAAGACGATGTTGGACAGCCGTGATGCCGCTCCGGGCATCTCGCCGTCCCGCAGGGCGCGCATGCCGGCGACGATCTGGTGCACGATCTCGGCGGTGGACAGGTTGCGGTCCAGGCCGGCCTGCCCGGTGGCGCAGAACGGGCAGTTCATGCCGCAGCCGGCCTGTGAGGAGATGCACATGGTGACCCGGTCCGGGTACCGCATGAGCACGGACTCCACCAGGGTCCCGTCGAACAGCCGCCACAGTGTCTTGCGGGTGTCACCGTCGTCGCACGCCTGGTGCCGCACCACCGTCATCAGCTCCGGCAGCAGCTCCTCGGCCAGCTTCCCGCGCGCACCGGCCGGTATGTCCGTCCAGGCGGCCGGATCGTCGGCGTACCGGGCGAAGTAGTGCTGCGACAACTGCCTGGCCCGGAACGGCTTCTCGCCCAGCGCCGCCACTGCCTCCTTCCGCTCCACGGGCGTGAGGTCGGCAAGGTGCCGCGGCGGCGTCTTGGCCCCGCGGGGCACGGCAAAGGTGAGCTCTCCGGGTACAGGCATAGTGCGTTCCAGTGTCGCAGATCCGCGAGGAGTCCTTGGCGCCGCGGACGGGGCGCGGGGCTCAGCCCTGACCGACGAAGACGACCAGGAGGAGCCAGACGACCGGGGCGGTGGGGAGGAGGGAGTCGAGGCGGTCCATGATGCCGCCGTGGCCCGGGAGGAGGGTGCCCATGTCCTTGATGCCCAGGTCGCGCTTGATCATGGACTCGCCGAGGTCGCCCAGGGTGGCGCTGGTGGCGGCCGCCAGGCCCAGCAGCAGGCCTTGCCACCAGTGGCCGCCGTCGATGACGTACTGCATGAGCAGGGCGCCGGCCAGCATGGCGAAGGCGATCGCGCCGAGCAGGCCCTCGCGGGTCTTGCCGGGGCTGATCCGGGGGGCGAGGCGGTGCCGGCCGAACCGCCAGCCGATGGCGTAGGCGCCGGTGTCGCTGACGATGGTGAGCAGCAGGAAGGTCAGCACCCGGCGCGGACCGTCCTCGGCGGCGAGCATCATCGACACGAAGGTGGCCAGGAAGGGCACGTAGAAGGCCGCGAAGATGCCCGCGGTGACGTCCCGCAGGTAGTTGTCCGGCGGCTGCGTCATCCGCCAGACGAGGACGGCCAGCGCGGTCAGGGCCATGGCCACCCAGGCCCCGTCGGCGCCGCGCAGGTAGCCGGCGATCACCATGGCGATGCCGCCCGCGGCCAGCGGGATCAGCGGGGCGTGGATGTCCTTGCGTTCGGCCAGCCGTGAGGTGAGCTCCCACAGGCCCACGGTGACCGCGACCACGACGACCCCGACGAAGACCGCCTTGACGATGAACAACGAGGCCACGATGACCACGCCGAGCCCGACACCGACCCCTATCGCGGCCCGCAGGTTACGGCCCGCGGACTTCTTGGCGGGCGGGGCGGGCTGGGCGGCCGGACCCGGCTGCGGCGCGGGCGGGGGCCCGGGCTCGGAGGGCGGCGGCGGGGCGGCGGGCGGCGATGGCATGACAGGAGTGTTCCGCGTAACGGCACCTTCCATGGCGGAACCCGCCGTGGCATGGCCGGCGCGTGGCGAAGCGCCCCAGGAAGAGTCGTTCACGGAGCTTCGCCTCGCGTCGGTGTCGGTGGTCGTAGGTCGTCGCATGCGGGGAACAGGCAGGAGGTCAGACCTCCAGCAGCTCCGATTCCTTGTGCTTGAGCAGCTCGTCGACCTGCGCCACGTACTTGGCGGTGGTGTCGTCGAGCTCCTTCTCCGCGCGGCGCACCTCGTCCTCACCGGTCTCGCCGTCCTTGACGAGCTTGTCCAGGGTCTCCTTGGCCTTGCGGCGGACGCTGCGGATGGAGATCTTGGCGTCCTCGCCCTTGGTCTTGGCGACCTTGATGTACTCGCGCCGGCGTTCCTCGGTGAGCTGCGGGAAGACCACCCGGATGATACGGCCGTCGTTGCTGGGGTTGACGCCCAGATCGGAGTTGCGGATCGCCTCTTCGATGTTGCGCAGGCTGGAGCTGTCGAAGGGGGTGATCACGGCCATCCGCGGCTCGGGCACCGCGAAGGAGGCGAGCTGGTTGATCGGAGTCACCGTGCCGTAGTACTCGGCCACGATCTTGTTGAACATCGCCGGGTGCGCACGGCCGGTACGGATCGCCGCGAAGTCGTCCTTGGCCACGGCGACGGCCTTCTCCATCTTCTCCTCGGCCTCGAGGAGGGTTTCTTCAATCACCATGTGCTCCTGGTCTTCAGAAGGCGGACGTCATTGTGAAGGCGGACGTCATCACGCCCGGGTGCCCTGGTCGTTGACCAGCGTGCCGATCTTCTCACCCTTGACGGCCCGTGCGATGTTGCCCTCGGCGAGCAGCTCGAAGACCAGGATGGGCAGCTTGTTGTCCTGGCAGAGCGTGATCGCCGTCAGGTCCGCGACCCGCAGGTCACGGGCGATGACCTCGCTGTACTCCAGCGCGTCGAACCGTACCGCGTCCGGGTTGTGCTTCGGGTCGGAGTCGTAGACCCCGTCGACGCCGTTCTTGCCCATCAGCATGGCCGCGGCGTCGATCTCCAGGGCGCGCTGGGCGGCGGTGGTGTCGGTGGAGAAGTACGGCATGCCCATGCCGGCGCCGAAGATGACCACACGGCCCTTCTCCAGGTGCCGTACGGCCCGCAGCGGGATGTACGGCTCGGCCACCTGGCCCATGGTGATCGCGGTCTGCACCCGGGTCTCGATGCCTTCCTTCTCCAGGAAGTCCTGGAGGGCCAGGCAGTTCATCACGGTGCCGAGCATGCCCATGTAGTCCGAGCGGGCGCGGTCCATGCCGCGCTGCTGGAGTTCGGCGCCGCGGAAGAAGTTGCCGCCGCCGACGACCAGCGCGATTTCGTATCCGTCCCGGACGACGGCGGCGATCTCCCGGGCAATGGCGTGCACCACGTCGGGATCGACGCCGAGTCCGCCGCCGCCGGCGAATGCCTCACCGGACAGCTTGAGCAGGTAGCGCCGGGGCGCGACATCGCTGCGAGCGACCGCGTGAGTGGCTGTGGCTTTGGGGGCGCCTTCGTCCATGGGTTCTCCTCGTGCACGTACAAAGGAGGCCATTGCCGTGGGGTCCTCGTGGGTTCCCTAGCGGCAATGGCCTCCTCGTCACTTCTTCGGCCGGCCGGTGGATCGTCGGCCGGTCACGACCCTAGCGGGCCGCCGGGTCGGTGGGTGGTCAGACGCCGACGCGGAAGCGGGCGAACCGCTTGAGCGTGACACCGGCCTCGTCGAGCACCTTCTGCACGGTCTTCTTCGGGTCCTTGGCGAACGCCTGCTCCAGGACGACGTTCTCCTTGAAGAAGCCGTTGACCCGGCCCTCGACGATCTTCGGCAGGGCCGCCTCGGGCTTGCCCTCCTCGCGGGCGGTGGCCTCGGCGAGCCGACGCTCGTTGTCCACGGTAGCCGGGTCGATGTCGTCGCGGCTGAGGAACGTGGGAGCGAAGGCGGCGATGTGCTGGGCGACGTCCTTGGCGGTCTGGGCGTCGGCCTTGTCCAGCTCGACCAGGACGCCGACCTGCGGGGGCAGGTCGGGGCTGGTGCGGTGCAGGTAGGAGGCCACGTAGCCGTCGGTGAACTGCGCGAAGCGGTCCAGCACGATCTTCTCGCCGAGGGTGGCGTTGGCCTCGTCGACGTACGCCTGGACGGTCTGGCCGTCCTTGATCTCGGAGCCGAGCAGCGCCTCGATGTCGGCCGGCTTGCTGGCGGCGACGTGCGCGGCGATGGCGTCGGCCACCGCGACGAACTTGTCACCCTTGGCGACGAAGTCGGTCTCGCACTTGAGCTCGACCAGGACGCCCTCGGAGTTGTCGGCGGCGATCAGGGAGACGACAGCGCCGTTGGAGGCCGAGCGGCCCTCGCGCTTGGTGACGCCCTTCTGGCCCTTGACGCGGAGGATCTCGACGGCCTTTTCCAGGTCGCCGTCGGCCTCGGTCAGGGCGTTCTTGCAGTCCAGCATGCCCGCGGCGGTGAGCTCGCGGAGCTTCTTGACGTCGGCGGCGGTGAAGTTCGCCATGGGTGTAAGTCTCTTCCCGGAAGGTCGGTGGATCTACGGGTGAACGGCGGGGGCCGGGGCCCCCGCCGTCGTCACACGTGGTTCTCGTCGTGCTGCGTGCTGTCGGTGCGGTGTGCGCCGCGAACCGTTCGTGCTGCCGTGCTGCTGCGCTGCGCGCTGCCGCGGGGCGGCGCGGGCCTGGTTCAGGCCTGCTCGGTGCCGCCCTCGGTGGACGGAGCGGCGTCGGCGGGGGCCTCAGCCGGAGTCTCGGCGGCCGGGGTCTCCGCGGCAGGGGCCTCGGCAGCAGGGGTCTCGGCGGCAGGCGTCTCGGCGGCGGGCGTCTCGGCGGCGGGGGCGTCGCCCTCGGCCTTCTTCTCGCCCTCCAGGAGGTCCCGCTCCCACTCGGCGAGGGGCTCGCCGCCCGTGCCTTCGGCCTTCTTGTCGCTCAGCGCGGCACCGGAGCGGGCGATGAGGCCCTCAGCCACGGCGTCGGCGATCACACGGGTGAGCAGCGTGACGGAACGGATCGCGTCGTCGTTGCCCGGGATCTTGTAGTCGACCTCGTCGGGGTCGCAGTTGGTGTCCAGGATCGCGACGACCGGGATGCGGAGCTTGCGGGCCTCGCCGACCGCGATGTGCTCCTTCTTGGTGTCGACGATCCAGACGGCGCTGGGCACCTTCTGCATCTCGCGGATGCCGCCGAGGGTCTTCTCCAGCTTCTCCTTCTCACGGGAGAGCACCAGGAGTTCCTTCTTGGTCAGACCCGAGGACGCCACGTCGTCGAAGTCGATCTCCTCCAGCTCCTTCAGGCGCTGCAGGCGCTTGTAGACGGTGGAGAAGTTGGTGAGCATGCCGCCCAGCCAGCGCTGGTTGACGTACGGCATGCCGACGCGGGACGCCTGCTCGGCGATGGCCTCCTGCGCCTGCTTCTTGGTGCCGACGAACATGATGGAGCCGCCGTGCGCGACGGTCTCCTTGACGAACTCGTAGGCGCGGTCGATGTACGACAGCGACTGGAGCAGGTCGATGATGTAGATGCCGTTGCGCTCGGTGAAGATGAAGCGCTTCATCTTCGGGTTCCAGCGGCGGGTCTGGTGCCCGAAGTGGACGCCGCTTTCCAGCAGCTCCCGCATCGTGACGACGGCCATGGCCGTACTCCTCTTGGGTGCTCGGTTGTGGCGACCACCGGACGGCGGTCGCGCCTGACGTCCCGGCGCGCCGTTCCACAAGGGACCGAGAGGCGCGGCCACCGCCCGCTTGGCGGGGTAGGTGGCGGGGCGTGCGAAGTCGACCCGGTGACCCGGATCGCCAGACAAAGTGTACGGGACCCCTGGACTGCGGGGCGACACCCGAGTTGTCCACAGGCCAGGACCATGATCATCGCGGCGGGGGCCGGGTGCGGGATCGTGAGGGCATGACGATCACGACGAGGGTCACGCGGGGCGTGACGAGGGCTCTGACAGGTGTGCGGTGGGCGGTGGCGGCGCTGGCCGGTGTGCTCGCGGTGCTGGCGGCGGTTCTTCCGGTGCGGTCGGTGGTGGGGCCGGCGGCGCTCGCGGGGGACGGTCCGGTGGCGGCCGCGCGGGATACGGGGGTACGGGCCGCGGTGGCGAGCGGCTTGCCGAAGCACGGGATCCTGACCGGGGACTCGCGGGCGGGACCCGTACCGGCCGGGGGTGCGGCCGCGCGCGCGGCTCCCGCGGTGTGCATGGACGGGCGGTGCTGGCCGGTGACGGGGGCGGGGCCCGGCGGTCGGCCGGAGGTGCTGCGCGGGTTCGAGCCGCCGGCGGCGCCCTGGGCGGCGGGACATCGCGGGGTGGACCTGCGGGCAGGGCCCGCCGCAGCGGTACGGGCCGCCGTGGCCGGCCGGGTCCTGTTCGCGGGGGCGGTCGCGGGCACCCCGGTGGTCGCGATCGGCCTGGCGGACGGGCGGCGGATCACGTACGAGCCGGTACGGGCGACGGTGCCGGCCGGGACGGTGGTGGCCGCGGGGCAGGTGGTCGGCACGCTCGGCCCGGCCGCGGGAGGCGTGCCCGCGCACTGCCGGGCGGGGCCGTGCCTGCACTGGGGACTGATCACCCCCACGGGCTACGCCGACCCGCTGTCCCTGCTGCCGGCCGCGCTGCGCCGCGCCGGACCGGTCAGGCTGCTGCCGGTGTACTCGGCGGTCAGCGGCTGACGCCGTGCAGGGCCATGTCCACCGCCGCGGTGACGATCTCGGCGGGGGCCTCGGCGGCGCCGAGGTCGATACGGCGGACCGCGGCGTCCACGATGCCCTGGAGCAGCATCGCGGTCAGCCGCGGCTCGGGGTGGCCGAGGCCGGACAGTGCGGCGACCACCATGGCGACCAGGCCGCCGTGGGCGGCGCGGATCTTCTCCCGGGCGCCGGCGTCGAGTTCACCTGCGGAGATCGCGACCACCGCGCGGTGGCGGCGGTCGCCGACCAGGGTGAGCTGGGTGCGCACATACGCCTCGATCTTGTCGCGCGGGGTCTCGGCGGCCTCCATGGCCGCTTCCACCTCGGCGGCCCAGACCGGGAAGTCGGTGGCGCACAGCGCCTCGACCACCGCCGCGCGGGAGCGGAAGTACTCGTAGACCGAGGAGCGCGCCAATCCGGTGCGCTCGGCCAGCGCGGGGAAGGTGAGGGCTTCGGTGCCGCCGTCGGACAGCAGCGAACGCGCGGCGTCCAGCAGGGCCTGGCGCTGCATGGTCCGGTGTTCGGCCACCGAGGCCGCTCGAATCCTGGGCATTCCCCCACTGTAGAAGGTGGCCCTGTGCCGTCACCGACCCACGTCGGCCAGCTTTGCCCGCAGTTGGAGAACCGACTTGGTGTGGATCTGGCTGACCCGGCTCTCGGTCACGCCCAGTACCTGGCCGATCTCGGCGAGGGTGAGGCCCTCGTAGTAGTAGAGGGTGACCACGGTCTTCTCGCGTTCGGGCAGCGTGTTGACGGCGCGGGCCAACAGCCGGCGCAGCTCACGGTCCTCGGCGACCTCCACGGGGTCGTCGGCGCCGGTGTCCTCCAGGGTGTCGACCAGGCTGATCCGGTCACCGCCGTCGGCGCCGACGTGCAGCAACTCCTCCAGCGCGACGACGTTGGCCAGCGACAGTGCGCTGAACACGCCGTGCAGCTCCTCCAGGCCCACCCCCAGCTCGGCGGCGACCTCCTGCTCGCTGGGGGTGCGGCGCAGCCTGGCCTCCAGGGTGGCGTAGGCGCGTTCGACCGCGCGGGCCTTCTGCCGCACCGAGCGCGGGATCCAGTCCAGCGCCCGCAGTTCGTCGATCATCGCTCCGCGGATCCGGGTGATCGCATAGGTCTCGAATTTGATCGCCCGGTTCGGGTCGAACTTCTCGATCGCGTCGATCAGCCCGAACACCCCCGAGGAGACGAAGTCCGCCTGCTCCACATTGGCCGGCAGCCCCACGCTGACCCGGCCGGCCACGTACTTGACCAGCGGCGAGTAGTGCAGGATGAGCTGTTCCCGCAGCCGGGCGTCCCCCGTTTCCTTGTAGGCCCGCCACAGCGCGTCCAACGACGTGGGGGCGGCGGGCCGCGCGGTGGTGCCGGCGGCGGTCGCTGCCGTCGCCCTTTCGGGCCCGGGGGTGTGCTGGGGCATGCGTCGTTGTGAGCCGTTCTGCCGTGAAGTGGGCGGGAAATCGAACCTCCGCGAGCGTAGCGTGACCATAGTGTCGCTGATTGCTACGGCATCCGTGTGGGACATGCGCAGATACGTTCCTGTCCGGGCCAGGGTCGCCCGACCGGGCGGGGACCGGCGCACGGTGGGCGGCCGGACCCAAGGGGCAATGATGCGGACCGGACCGGCCGTGCACGGCCGGTCCTGGCAACGCCGCAGGTCAGCGCCTTTTCCTGTCACCTGATGGTGTGTCCGTCGTGTCAACGGTCCCGGCCCGGCGGCCCGTCCCGCCCGGTACGGACCAACGCCCACCGGCCCGCTTTCCGCTCGACGAACCCCAGCGCCTGCAATTCGTGCAGCCGCCCGAGCGTGTCGGCGGTCCCGGCGCCCGCGGCCAGCGCGATCTCCTCCTCCCCCGCGTCACCCCGGCCCGGCACGGCCTCCAGCACCCGCGTCGTCCGCGGGTCGAGCAGGTCCCGCGGCAGCACCGGACCGCGGCGGGCCGGAGCCAGGTCGGCGCCGATGCTGCCGACCAGCTCCACCACCTCTGCGGCGTCGGTGACCATCACCGCCTCCGCCCGCAGCAGTTCGTGCACCCCTTCCGACAGGCCGCTGGTGCACGGCCCCGGCACCCCCATCGTGACCCGGCCCAGCTTCACCGCCCGGCGCGCGGTGATCAGCGAACCGCTGCGGTAGCGGGCCTCGACCACCACGGTGCCGCGGGTCAGCGCGGCGATCACCCGGTTCCGCAGCACGAACCGCGCCCGGGTCGGATGGTCGCCCGGCGGCAGCTCCCCGATCAGCAAGCCGCGCCGCGCGATGTCCCCGATCAGGTCGGCGTTGCCCGGCGGGTACGGGACGTCCACCCCGCAGGCGACCACCCCGATCGTGGCTCCGCCGGCCGCGAGGGTGCCGCGGTGCGTCGCCCGGTCCACCCCGTAGGCCGCGCCCGAGACCACCACCCAGCCCGCCTCGGCGAGCCCCGCGCCGAGCCGGGCCGCCATGTGGGCCCCGTAGTCGGTACAGGCCCGCGCGCCGACCACGGCCACCGACCGCAGCGCCCACAACCGCAGGCTCGGCCGGCCGCGCACCCACAGCCCGACCGGCTGCTGGTCGCCCAGGTCTGCCAGTTGCCCCGGCCAGTCGCCCTCGCCCGGACACAAGAAGCGCCCGCCCACCCGGTGCACCGCGGCCAGGTCGGCCAACGGATCGGCGCGAGCCCCCTTGATCGCGTAGCTCTCCGTCCGCCGCGGGCTCGCCCCCGGCAACGGCTCCCCCGCCCGCGCCGCCCATAACGCCTCCCGCGCCCCACGCTCCCGCACCGCCCGGCCCATCACCTCGTCCCCCGGATCGGCCACCCGCGTCAACGCCACCCGCGCCAACCGCTCCTCCCACGCCGCGCACTCCCCGGGCTCCACGCCCCCCGCGATCCCGGTCAACCGCCCGCCCGCATAAGCGGCCCGCAACCACTCCTCAACGGCATCCCGGTCCACCGCCTTCTCCTGGCCCGCGCGCCTCCCTCCGCCACCACGGCCATTCGAGCCCGCTCGGCGTTCTGCATCCCCTCTGTTGTCGGGGTCCGCCACCTCCTCCTCGCTCGACACTCCGCCCCGCTTGTCCCCGCTCACCCGCTCCCGGCGGGGCCAACCCGCGGGGCTCATGGGAGGGCCGCCAGGGCCGTGGCGCCGCGGGGGACGCCGGTGCGCCATTGGAGGGCTTGGGCGATGTCCGAGGTGGTGGGGCGGTCGTGGCCGGCGAGGTCGGCCAGGGTCCAGGCGACGCGGAGGACTCGGTCCAGGCCGCGGGCGGTGAGCAGGCCGCGTTCCATGTCGCGTTCGGCGGCGTGCAGGGCGCCGGGGGCCACGTGCCAGCGGGTGCGCATCTCGTGGCCGGGGACGTCGCTGTTGGCGCGCCAGGGGGTGCCCGCATATCGGGCGGCGGCGCGGGCCCGGGCCTCGGCGACGCGGGCGGCCACCACGGCGCTGGACTCGCCGCCGCCGTGGCCGATCAGGTCGGACCGGGTGACCGCGGCCACGTCCACCCGCAGGTCGATCCGGTCCAGCAGCGGGCCGGACAGCCGGGCCTGGTAGCGGCGCACTGCCGTCGGGGAGCAGTCGCAGCCGCCGGCCAGGGTGGACCACCGGCCGCAGGGGCACGGGTTCGCCGCGAGCACCAGCATGAAGCGGGCCGGCAGCCGCATCACCCCGGCCGCGCGGGCCACCACCACGTACCCCGACTCCAAGGGCTGGCGCAGCGCGTCCAGGACCTGGCCGCTGAACTCCGGGGCCTCGTCCAGGAAAAGCACCCCATGGTGGGCCAGCGAGACCGCGCCGGGCCGGGGCAGTCCGCTGCCGCCGCCGACCAGGGAGGGCATGGTCGCCGAGTGGTGCGGCGCGCAGTAGGGCGGGGTGTCGACCAGCGGCCGGCCCGGCGGCAGGATCCCGGCCACCGAGTGGACCGCGGTGACCTCCAGGGACTCCTGCCGGGTCAGCCGCGGCAGGATGCCCGGCAGCCGCTCGGCCAGCATGGTCTTGCCCGCACCCGGCGGGCCTTTCAAATACAGGTGGTGTCCGCCGGCCGCGGCGACCTCCAGGGCGAGCCGGGCGACCTGCTGGCCCGCCACGTCGGCCAGGTCCGGCGTCCCCGGGGCGCCGGCTGCGGGGGCGGGGCCGGCGCCCAGCAGCGGGGTCAGCCCGGTGCCCATGCCACCGCCGGGCACCTTGAGTCCGGCCAGCATCGGATCGGGCCCCCGGGCGGCATCCGCGCCGTCCGGCTCCTCCATCGGCACCGGCTCGTCGTTGAGCACCGCGACGAGCTGGCGCAGGCTGCGCACGCCCAGCACCGCGACATCGGGCACCAGCGACGCCTCGGCGGTGTTCTGCTCGGGCACCACGACCTGCCGGTATCCGGCGTCGGCGGCGGCCAGCACCGCGGGCAGCACCCCGCGCACCGGGCGCACCCGGCCGTCCAGGCCCAGCTCACCGATCATCATCAGGTCGGCGATCGACGGCGGGGCGATCCGTTCGTTGGCCGCCAGCACAGCGCAGGCCACGGCCAGGTCGAAACCGGAGCCGCCCTTGGGCACCGAGGCCGGGCTCAGCCCCACCGTGAGCTTCTTCGACGGCCAGGTCTCACCGCTGTTGACGATCGCGGCCCGGACCCGGTCCCGGCTCTCCACCAGGCTCTTGTCGGGCAGCCCGACCAGGGCGAAGGCGGCCACCCCCGGTTCCAGATCGGCCTGGACCTCGACCACCACCCCCTCGACACCCACCAGCGCCACCGAGCACGTACGGGCGAAACCCATCACGCCACCCCCCGCACGTGCTCGACGCGGGCCGCGCCGCGCGCCGGGAGGACCACGCCGACCAGGTCGATCCGCACTCCGCCCGGCGGCGCACCACCGTGCTCGGCGGTCCATTGCTCGGCCAGCGAGCGCAGCCGGGCCACCTTGCCCGCGGTCAGCGCCGCCATCGGGTGCTGGAAGTCCCCCTCACGCCGGGTCTTGACCTCGCACACCACGAGGGCGTCCCCTTCGGACGCCAGAATGTCGATCTCGCCCCGCCGGCCGCTCCGCCAGTTCCGGTCGAGCACGGTCAGGCCGGCCTCCCGCAGCGTGCGGGCCGCCACGTCCTCGCCGTACCGCCCCAGCGCACCTCGCGCGTTCATGCGTACCACCTCCGTCACTCACTGTGACAGAGTGCGCACCGCGCTCGTCGGCCCGATATCCCGGCCTGTGGATAACTTCTTCCGGACCCCCGCCGACCTGCCCTGATCCGGTCCAGCTGGCCTCGGCGGTCCCGCCCTGACCAGCTCCGCCGACCCCGACCGACTCAACCGGCCCCGCTCGGCTCGCTCAGCCGCTGAAGCCCGAGTCGTCCGACGGCAGATCCAGATCCGCCTTGTTCAGCTCCTCGATGTTCACGTCCTTGAACGTCAGGACGCGCACCTGCTTGACGAAACGGGCCGGCCGGTACATGTCCCACACCCAGGCGTCCGCCATCGAGACCTCGAAGAACACCTCGCCCTGGACGGAGTGCACCTGCATCTCGTAGTCGTTGGTGAGGTAGAAACGCCGCTCCGTCTCGATCACGTACTTGAACAGGCCAACCACGTCGCGGTACTCCCGGTAGAGCTTCAGCTCCATCTCGGTCTCGTACTTTTCGAGGTCCTCGGCGCTCATGGCATGTTCCCCTTCAGCCGTACGTGCTCCCCCATTGTGCGTCAGTCGCGTTCCGTCCCCAGGGGGATCGGGGATTGTGGGGGCCCTTCGTCGAGCAGCGTACGCAGCAGCCCGGCGAGCCTGATGGGATACACCGTCTCACGAGTGCGGAGGAGTTCCCCGCAGGTCCACCAACGGGCCGAGGTCACACTGCGGCGTTCCAGGTCCGTCTGCCCGCTGGTGTCCACGCCGACCGTATCGGTGCGTCCCAGGTAGTACCACTCGTCCTGCTCCCAGCGCCGGCCGTCGAACATGAAGGAGCAGGTGCGCTCCCACAGCACCGGCCCGAGGTCGACATCGGTGATGCCCGTCTCCTCGGCCACCTCGCGCCGCGCCGCCGCCTCCAGGCTCTCCCCCGCCTCGACCCCGCCGCCCGGGGTGAACCACCAGGTCACCGAGGGATCGGCCGGCTCGAAGCCGTGCAGCAGCAGTATCCGGTCGGCCGGGTCGAGCAGCACCACCCGGGACGCCCGCCGCCGGGCCTGCGTCGTCCGCCCGGTCATACCCGCTCCCCCGCCGTCCGCGCGGTCATCGCGGCTCCCCGGTCACGCCCGTGCCCCGCTCACGTCCGCTCCCCCGCTCATCGCCGCCTCCCGACCAGCCTCGCCACCGGGCCGTACGCCGCCCCGCCGAAGATCAGCACCGCGCCGGCGATGACCATGATCACCTGCCACGGCAGCGGACCGGCTCCGGACGCCCCGCCGCCGGTCAGCGCGTCGAACGCCCCGGTACGGCTGATCATGCCCATCCGGCCCAGCGGCCATGCCGTCGCCTCGACCCGGCCCTTGACGTCTTTCGCCGGCACCGAGCCGCCCGCGCCGTCGTCCAGCCGGATCCGGGAGTCCTGCGAGACGATCCGGTTGTCGCCGAGCAGGAACAGCGAGCCCTTGGGCACGGTGGTGTGGAACGCGTCCATGGAGGCGGGGCCGCCGCCCTTGTTGAGGTAGGGCTCGGTGACCGAGGTGCCGTCGACCGTCAGGCGCCCCTGCTTGTCGCAGCACGCCACCTTGTCGCCGCCGACCGCGACCACCCGCTTGACCTCGGGCAGGTCGCCCCACTGCGGGTCCTTGAACACCACCACGTCGCCGCGGTGCACCGCCGACCCCGACACGTGCCGGGCGAGCACCTTGCTGCCGGGCTGCACGGTGGGCCGCATGGAGTCGGTCGGCACGGTGTAGGGCCGGTACGTCAGGGCCGCCCAGCCGAAGCCGCCCAGGAACAGCACGCAGCCCAGCGCCACGGCCACCCCCGAGAGCGTATGTCCCAGCCGGCCGCCGCCACCCGCGCCGCCGTCCTTGCCCGTCACACCGCGTATCGCGCCGGTGCTGCTGCTCGTGGCACTCATGGACCGGAACCCTACCGGGGGTTACGCCCCGGGTCAGCCCTCGTCGCCCGGCCGCTCGTCACCGGACGCAGAGGCCGCGGGCGTCTTCGCCGCGGCCTTGGTGGCGGGCTCGGCCGGAACCGCCGACTGCAGCGCGCCCGCGTCCAGCCGCTTGAGCAGCCGCCGCCGGCGGATGAGCACCAGCGGCACGGCGCCGGCCAGGCCGACCGCCGCCGGGGCCGCGGTGCCCGCCGCGTTGATGCCCGGCTGGGAGAAGGTGCCCGGGATAGACAGCGCGGTCCAGCGGTTGATGGGCCAGGCGACCACGATCGCGCGGCCGACCACGTCGCTGTCGGCGACGGTGCCGCCACCGGGCAGCGTCATGTGGTAGCGCGAGTCCAGCGAGTCCTGACGGTGGTCACCCATCACCCAGATCCGGCCCTTGGGCACGGTGACCTTGAAGGGCGCGTCCTTGGAGCAGGGGGTGTTGCCCGGGAAGACGTAGGGCTCGTTCAGCGGCTTGCCGTTGACGACCACCGGGCCGGTGCCGTTGCACTGCACGGTGTCGCCGCCGACCCCGATGACCCGCTTGATCAGGTCCTTCTCGTCGGCGGACGGCATCAGGCCGATGAAGCTGAGGCCCTTCTGGATGCCGCGCACCAGCGGGTTGCTACTCGGCGGCGGGTTCTCCGGCAGCCAGCCGCCCGGGTCGTGGAAGACGACCACTTCGCCACGGCTGGGGTTGGAGCCGAACCACGGGGTGAGCTTGTCCACCAGCACGCGGTCACCCTTCTGGAGGGTGTTCTGCATCGAGTCGGAGGGGATGGAGAACGCCTGCACCAGGAACGTCTTGATCAGCAGCGCCAGCACCAGGGCGATGACGACGAGCAGCGGCAGCTCCTTCCAGAAGGCACGCTGCTGCTTGGCGCCCGACGAGGAGCCGGAGGACTCGTCCTCGCCCGTCTTCCCGTCACCGCTCCCGCCGGAACCCGCGGGACCCACCGGGCCGGCGTCGTCCGGCAGGGTGCCGTCCTGGGCCGTCGCCCCGGGCACCAGGGGCATGGCCGCCGTACCGGACGGGCCGGGCACGCCGGAGGCACCCGGCGTCCCGTTCACCGGCTGTCCGCCGTGCTCCGGATACGCCTGGTCGGCGGCGGGACCGTACCCGGCCGCGTCGCCCGGCGCGTACGCCGGAGGCCGCGGATACCCGGAAGGTCCACCGTTCTGCCCGTAGGCGGACTGGTCTCCGTTCGGTCCGTACGACGACTGCTCGCCGTTCGGCTGCGGATATGCCGCGGGGTCGCCGCCCTGGGGGTACGGCGGCTGCTCACCGTTCGGTACGTACCCGGGTCCGGCCGGACCCGCCGCACCGTCGGCAGGGGGTACCTGGGGCACCTCGACATCCCCTTTCTCGGGCTCGCCGGATCCCGAACGTGCGCCGACCACGAGGTCCCCCACTTCCACTCCTTACTCCGGACTGCCGCCTACCCCGTTCCCGGCGCAGGCCCACCACACCCATAACGAGTGGAAGTTCCGCAGGGGTCGGAAGTCGGTTCGTTCTTTGACCGTTTTTGGCCTGGCCCACCCTAGTGGCCGCACCTGTGACCGTCGTCCCCGCCTGCTGCGAATCAGGCGGCGGATTCTGCTGCTGGTCCTTGCCGGGGCCAGGCACCGAGGCGTACGTGCCGGGCTCATTCAGTCTGCGCCAGTGGCCGAGCGGCCAGGCGATGACGAAGGCCCGGCCGACCACCAAATTCTCCGGGATGGTGCCGCCACCGGGCATGTTGGTGTGGTAGCGCGAGTCGGCGGAGTCCGAGCGGTGGTCGCCCATCACCCACAGGCGTCCCGGGGGTACCTGGACGGTGAACTTCATCTGCGAGGGCGGGTTGCCGGTGTAGAGGTAGGGCTCGGTCAGCGGCGCGCCGTTGACGGTGATGCGCCCCTGGGCGTCGCAGCAGGCGACGGTGTCGCCGCCGACCCCGATGACCCGCTTGATGAGATCCTGCTCACCCGTGGCGGGCAGCAGCCCGATGAAGGTGAAGAACTGCTTGACCTGCTTGATCACCGGCGGGTCCGACTTGTGCGCGGGCTCGCCCGCCAGCCAGCCGCCGGGGTCCTTGAAGACCACCACGTCGCCGCGGTGCGGATGTGCGCCGAACCACGGTGTGAGTTTGTCGACCAGTACCCGGTCGCCGATCTGGATGGTCTGCTCCATGGAGCCGGACGGGATGACGAACGCCTGGAGCAGGAAGGTCTTGAGCACCAGGGCGATCAGCAGGGCCACGCCGACCAGCAGCGGCACTTCCTTGACCAGGGAGCGGCGGCGCTTGCGCTGGACCCGGCGGGCCAGTTGCCGGCGCTCTATCCGCGACGCCCCGGTCAGTGCGGGTGCGGCGACAGTGCCGCTGCCGTCCGCGGCAAGGGTGTCGCCCGCGTCCATGGCGTCGGTCTCGGTGTCCGGGTCCGGCCGGACGAAATCCGCGCCAATTGCGGCGTGATTCGCCGGTCCGGACGGGCCGCCGGCCTTGTGGAAGCCGCGGCGCCGCTTGCCCCGGCTAGCCATGGGCACCGGCCGCGGGCGCGGGCACGTCGGCGAAGGTCGCGGGGCGGCGCAGCCGGGTCCAGTGACCGGGCGGCCAGGCGATCCAGTCGGCCCGGCCGATCACCTTGCCCACGGGTACGGTGCCGCCGCCGGGGTCGCCGAGGTGGTCGCGGGAGTCACGGGAGTCGTCGCGGTGGTCGCCCATCACCCACAACCTTCCCTCCGGTACCGCGATGTCGAACCGCTCCCGGGAGGGGCTGTCCCCCGGATGGAGGTAGGTCTCGTCGAGCGGGTGGCCGTTGACCAGCAGCCGGCCCTGGGCGTCGCAGCAGGTGACACGATCGCCACCGACGCCGATGACCCGCTTGACATAGTCGGTGCCACCGTTCTGGGTGAACGAGCCCTCGCCGTCGAACACGATCACGTCCCCCCGCCGCGGTGTGCCGCCGAAACGGTACGCCAATTTGTCGACCAGCACGCGGTCGCCGACCCGCAACGTGTTCTCCATGGACCCGCTGGGCACCTGGAAGGGCTCCACCACGTACTGGCTGACCAGCAGCAGCACGGCGACGCAGCCGAGCGCGAGCAGCACCGTACGCCGCCACTCGCCCCACCAGCGCACCAGCGCCGGCGGAATCCGCCCCGGCCGCTCACCCGCGTCGGGCTCCGCCGGATCGGCCGGACCGGGCGGATCGAACACCCCCGCCGGATCGAGAATGCCCGCCGGGTCGACGGCCTTCGCCGGATCGACCGCCTCCGCCGTATCGGCCGCGGCGGCCGAACCCGCCGATACGCCGGAACGCGACCGCTCCCCCGGGTCCGCCTGAGCGGCGGAGGGGGAACGATCGCGTTCCGGAACGACTGCTTCGCTGTCCATCGGGGGCCGAGCCTATCCGGCCCGGCCGGGCCCGAACGGCTCAGCCCGGCCGCGGTGCCGGAGCGGGGCTCAGCTCTCCCGCTTCTCCTTGATCTTCGCCGCCTTGCCGCGCAGCTCGCGCAGGTAGTACAGCTTCGCGCGGCGCACGTCACCGCGGGTGACGACCTCGATCTTCTCCACGATCGGGGTGTGCACCGGGAAGGTGCGCTCGACGCCGACCGAGAAGCTGACCTTGCGGACGGTGAAGGTCTCGCTGATGCCGGCGCCCTGGCGGCGGATGACGACGCCCTTGAACTGCTGCACACGCGAGCGGTTGCCCTCGATGACGCGCACGTGCACGTTGACGGTGTCGCCGGGGCGGAACGCCGGGATGTCGTCGCGCACGGACGCGCGGTTGACGCTCTCGATCAGGTTGGTCATGGTGTGTCTGCTTCCTCGCCGATGCCACAGGTCATCCGCGGACCGTCGTCAATGGGAGATGCCGGTGGCCGGTGGCGTCGTGTCCCCCTGTGGCAGGGGCGCGCGCCGGACGGGCAACAGCCGCTCATTCTTCCACGGCGTCCGGGTTCGGCCCAAATCGGCCGTCCGGGCCGGGCTGCCAGCCCAGGATGCTGAGCATTTCCCGGTCCTTCTTGCCGAAGGCCGCGGGGTCGGCCCGCTCGATGAGGTCGGGCCGGTTGGCGACCGTACGGCGCAGCGCCTCGTCCCGCCGCCAGCGCGCGATCCGGCCGTGATGGCCGCTGAGCAGCACGTCCGGGATGCCGCGGCCGCGCCAGGTGGGCGGCTTGGTGTACACCGGGCCCTCCAGCAGGTCGGCCATCGCGCCGGGCGCGAAGGAGTCGTCGGCGTGCGACTGTGCGTTGCCGAGCACTCCGGGCAGCAGCCGGGCGACGGCCTCGGTGATCACCAGGACCGCGGCCTCCCCGCCGGCCAGCACGTAGTCGCCGATGGACACCTCCAGGACCGGCAGGCGGGTGGCGTACTCGGCGGTGACCCGGCTGTCGATGCCCTCGTAGCGGGCCGGGGTGAACACCAGCCAGGGCCGCTCGGCCAGGTCCACGGCCAGCGCCTGGGTGAACGGCCGCCCGCTCGGGGTCGGGACGACGAGGACGGGGTGGTGCGCGCCGGCCTCGTACCCGTCCGCGAGCGTCTGGTCCAGCGCCTCGCCCCACGGCCCGGTCATCATGACCATGCCGGGGCCACCGCCGTACGGCGTGTCGTCCACCGTGTTGTGCCGGTCGTACGTGGACTGCCGCAGGTCGCGCACCCGCACATCCAGGCGTCCGGCCGCGCGGGCCTTGCCGACCAGCGAGACGTTCAGCGGTTCCAGGTACTCCGGGAAGATCGTGACGACGTCGATCCGCATCTCAGTCGCCGGTCCCGTCCGTGCCGCGCGTCTCCTTGCCGGCAACGGCGCCGGCATCGGTGTCCGTGCCTGCGTCCGTGACGACCTCCGCCTCGTCCAGCAGCCCCGGCGGCGGGTCGATCACCGCGCGCTGCTCGTCGAGGTCGATCTCGGGCACGATCTCGGTGACGAACGGGATCAGCACCTCGCCGCCGCCGGTCCGCTCGACCACCAGCAGGTCCTGGTACGGCAGGTGGCTGATCTCGGTGATGCGGCCGATGTGGCGGCCGTCGAGGGTCACCACGTCCAGGTCGACGAGTTGGTGGTCGTAGAACTCCTCGGGGTCCTCCGGGGTCTCGTCCGGGTCGACCTCCGCGATCAGCAGGGTGTTGCGCAGCGCCTCCGCGCCGTTGCGGTCCGCGACGCCCTCGAAGCGCAGCATGAGCCGGCCGCTGTGCACCCGGCCGGCGGCGATCGTCAGCGGGCCGGCCGACGCGGGGTCGGTGGCCAGTACGGCCCCGGGCGCGAGCCGCAGTTCCGGCTCGTCGGTGCGCACCTCGACGCTGACCTCGCCCTTGATCCCATGGGCGCGGCCGATCCTGCCCACTACCAGTTGCACGGGACGCTCCTGCTCCGATCTTCACCAGTGTCCGCGACCTGACGCGACCTGACGGCCGGTCCGCGGCCGCGCCGCCCATGGCGCCTTGGTGCCGGCGGCACGAGCCGGCCGCCGACGATACGGCGCGGGCCGGGAGCGGAGGTCAGCCCGCTCCCGGCCCGCGCCGGTGTTCTGCTGTGGTGCCTCAGCGCACCTGGTCGACGTCCACGAGGTCGACGCGGACGCCTCGGCCGCCGAGCGCACCCACGACGGTACGCAGCGCGCGCGCCGTACGGCCGTTGCGGCCGATGACCTTGCCGAGGTCGTCGGGATGCACCCGGACCTCCAGCACGCTGCCCCGGCGCAGGGTCCGCATACCGACCTGTACGTCGTCGGGGTTGTCGACGATGCCCTTCACCAGGTGCTCAAGGGCCTCCTCCAGCATGCTCAGCCCTCGGTGGACTCGGCCGGGGCGGCGGCCTCGGCGTCGTCGGCCTTCTTGTCGGCCTTCTTCGCCTTCGGGGTGATGGCCTCACCCTTCGGCTCGCCCGCGGTGTCCTTGGCCGCGGCCTCGAACAGGGCGCGCTTGTCGGCCTTGGGCTCCGGCTGCAGCAGAGGCGCGGGGGCGGGCTCGCCCTTGTACTTCTGCCAGTCGCCGGTCAGCTTGAGGATGGCCAGCACCGGCTCGGTCGGCTGGGCGCCGACGGACAGCCAGTACTGCGCGCGGTCCGAGTCGACCTCGATCCGCGACGGGTTCTGCACCGGGTGGTACAGGCCGATCTCCTCGATGGCCCGGCCGTCACGGCGGGTCCGGGAGTCGGCGACGACGATGCGGTAGTGCGGCGAACGGATCTTGCCCAGACGCTTCAGTTTGATCTTGACTGCCACGGGAGTGGATTCTCCTGGTGTCGACGTGGTTGGGCACGGCGGAACTGCCACGTGGGGTTGTGGAGTCGGGTGCCCGACGGACGCGTCAGCCGAAGGAGAGAGGGTTCCTGCACGGCTGTCGAGTTCTCAGCCAATAATTGTGCCACACTCCGGGGCACGCCCCCGGCCGGCCCCCGGACCTGTCCCGCGGCACTCCCCGTGGCGATCAGCCCACCCCCACGACCTCCGGAATGCGGAACGGCTGGCCGCACGCCCCGCACATGATCGGCGCTTGGGCCAGCACCGACGGGACGACCCGGACATTGCGCCCGCAGTCGCACACGGCCTTGACCCGGACGCCGCCGCCCGAGGAGCCGTGCCGGGCGGCCGGTCCGCGGAAGGTGCGGGCGGTGTCCGCGGCGGTGGCCACGGTGTGCGCCTTCAGGGCCCGCTGCAATCGCTCGATGGTGGCCCGGTAACGCTTGCGCGTGTCCGGCCGCATGACGACCAGCGAGAAGCCGCTGCTGGGATGGGGCTCCTCGGCGTGGTCGAGGCCCAGCTCGTCGGCGATCGCCAGGAACCTGCGGTTGTGGTAGCGGCCGGCACGGGAGGTGTCACGGATGCCGCGGGCGGCGGCGATTCCGTGCACGGCCTCGTGCAGCAGCCGGTCGAAGGAGAGCTCGGTGCCACAGGCGGACGAGGACTCTCCGATGAGGGACTCGGGCGCGGCCAGATCGGGCAGCTCGGGATGGTGCCGTTGAATATCGGCCCAGGCGACTGCCAGCTCGGCGGCGAGAACAGGTGGTGTCGTGCTCACGCCGTAACAACGAGCAGGGCGCGCCCAGTGTTCCGATTTAGGGCTAGCCCAATTAATTTGCACTCATCGGTCAGTTCCGGGTGATGCCGGATGATGCGCGTAGACCCGGGCGGGTGCGGAGGACACCGGTAGACGGGAAGGACCACCGCGAACTCCCGCACCCGCTCACAGGAAACCCCAAGCCCGGACTGTTGGGGCGAAATCCGTACGTCTTTCGCACCCTACAGTCCGGTCATCGGACGTCTGGCCGGATCAGTAGGCCCGCGCCACGATCGCCAGCGTACCCGGCGCGTCGTCGGCAGTCGGGACCGAACCGTCCTCGGCCACCAGACAGCGTACCGAAACGCCCTGTTCGGCGAGCTGCGCCTCGCCCTCGGGACCGAGCACCGACCACGGGATACGGGCCCAGCCGGTGGCCGCGGCCTCGGCGGCCTCCTCGATCGAGGCGACGTCCACAGTGCGGGACAGCCGACGTTCCCGGGACTCCTGGAGCAGCCGCGCCTGGTCCTCCTCCAGGGCCTTGGGCAGCAGCGCGTCCAGGGCGTCGAGCGCGACCGGCTCCTTGCCGCCCGGAATGCGCCGGGCCAGCATCGCGGTACCCGCCTCCAGGTCGCGCGGGCCCACCTCGACCCGCAGCGGCACGCCCTTGAGCTCCCAGTCCACCGCGCGCCGGCCGAACGGGGTGTCGGTACGGTCGTCCACGACCACCCGCAGACCCGCCTCGCGCAGCCGGTCGCCGATCTCGCGCACCTTGGCCACCACGGCCTCGTCGTCCTTGATCGCGAGCACGACCACCTGGACGTGGGCCAGCCGCGGCGGCACCCGCAGCCCGTTGTCGTCGCCGTGCATCATCACCAGCGCGCCGATCATCCGCGTGGTGCTGCCCCAGGACGTCTGCCAGACGAACTCCTGGGCGCCGTCCTTCGACAGGTAGGAGGTGCTGAACGCCTTGGCGAAGTTCTGGCCCAGCTCGTGGCTGGTACCCATCTGCAGCGCCTTGCCGTCCCCCATCATCCCTTCCAGGGTGAGGGTGTTGATGGCGCCGGCGAACCGCTCCTTGACGGTCTTGCGGCCCAGCACCACGTCCATCGCCAGGACGTTCTCCATGAAGTCGCCGTACACGTCCCGCTGGATGCGCGCGGCGAACTCACGCGCGTCGTCCTGCGTGGCGTGCGCGGTGTGGCCCTCCTGCCACAGGAACTCGCTGGTGCGCAGGAACAGCCGCGGCCGCAGCTCCCAGCGGACCACGTTCGCCCACTGGTTGATCAGCAGCGGCAGGTCGCGGTAGCTCTGCACCCACTTCGAGAAGTACTCGTTGATGATCGTCTCGGAGGTGGGCCGGACCACCACCGGCTCCTCCAGCTCCTTGCCGCCGCCGTGCGTGACCACGGCCAGCTCCGGCGCGAAGCCCTCCACGTGCTCGGCTTCCCGGGTCAGGTAGGACTGCGGGATGAACAGCGGGAAGTACGCGTTCTGCGCGCCGACCCCCTTGATCCGCGCGTCCATGTCCGCCTGCATCCGCTCCCACAGGCCGTAGCCGTACGGTCGGATGACCATGGTGCCGCGCACCGGCCCGTTGTCCGCCAGCTCGGCCTTGTTGATCAGGTCCTGGTACCAGCGCGGGAAATCGTCCGCCTGGGGGGTGAGAACGGGAGCCTTAGCCATGGAGGCGATGGTACGGCCCGGCGCGTCCGGAACGTGAATCGGCCGCCTCGCGACGGGCAGGCAGCGGGGGCAGCGGCCCGACGGCGACGGGGCCGGCACCCGGACCGGACCCGGACAAGAAGTGACCAGAGTTAACCAGAACGCTGCCTCCGGACCCTGGACGGGGCGGGAATTCAGCAGTTGGCTGGCAGACAGGTGGCGACCCGGGGGGATGCGGGGGGAACGACCGGCGAGACGCGGCTGATTGGGGCTTCCATGGCACCTACGCTCTATCGCGGACACAGGCCCGGCGCGCAGGACAGGGCACGGGACTGGGCGGAAATCCAGGAACGGATGCTCGTCCCGCTCTACGAGACCGTCTACGACCGGCTGGAAGTCGGCGCGGACACCCGGATGCTGGCCCTGGGCTGCGGCTCGGGACTGGCGATGCTGCTGGCCGGCGCCCGAGGCGCCGCGGTCACCGGCTGCGACACCGACGAATCCCTGCTCGACCTGGCCCGGCAGCGGCTGATGCCCGAGCCCACCTGGGGCATCGGACCCGCAGGGCTGGCCCGCACCCGGCTGCTCACCGGCACCGCCGACGTCCTGGAGGACCACATCAGGTTCGGCGACTACGACCTGATCACCGCCTTCGACCCCGCGGCGCCCGCGTCCCGGCTGCGCCCCGCCCTGGCCGCGGTGGCCCGCTCGGCGCCGCGCGGCAGCGCGGTGGTACTGGCCGGCTGGGGCCCGCCCGAGCGCTGCGCGACCTCCCGCCTGCTGGCCGTCGCCACCCGGCTCGCCGAACCCCGCGCCGCCGCCACCCGCGCACCGCGCCTCAGCGGCCGCGACGACCTGGAGGACCTGGCCCGCCACGCCGGCCTGCGCCCGGACGGCTCGGGCCGGGTCTCCTGCCCCTTCGGCTACGCCGACGCGCCCAGCGCCGTGCGCGGCCTGCTCTCCACCGGCCTGTTCGACGCCGCCGTGGAGGCCACCGACCAGCAGCAGGTCGAGAAGGAGATCACCGAGGCCCTGCACCCCTACCGCCGCCCCGACGGCACGGTCCGCATGGACAACGTGTTCCGCTACATGATCGCCCGCGCCTGACACCCCCCGCGGACCCGGCGCCGTATGCTCACGGCTCCATGCCCCCCAACCCTCACGACTCCAGGCCCGGCCACTCCTCCGCGGTCAGCGCGAACCGCTCGTGGTCGCGCCAGGCGTCGTTGATCCAGAGCATGCGCGGCGAGAAACCCTCGTGGCGGAACCCCAGCCGCTTGGCCATCGCGATCGAACGGCTGTTGTCCGGCTGGACGTTGATCTCCAGCCGGTGCAGCCCCAGACCGTCCGGGTACGGCGCGAAGCAGCGGTCCACGATCAGCCGCATGCCCTCGCTCATCCGCCCGGTCCCCGTGTAGGGCAGGTAACTGTCGTAGCCCAGCGTCGCGTTGCGGAACCGGGCCCGGACGATGTTGGCGACGTTGCACTTGCCGACGATGCCGCCGTCCTCGTCATTGATGATCAAGTACGTGCGCAGCGACGGTCCCTGCTGGCGCAGCAGCTCGTGGAAACCGTCGGGGTCCACCGGATTCCACGGGCTGAGGAGTGCGACGGACCTGAGCACCGCGGCCCGGTGGGCTTCGGCGTCACTGGGTCGGGGTTCCCGGATCGTAACTCGCATGGCCCCATTGTCGTTCAGCACCCGGCACCAGTTCCCGCCGGTCCCGGCCTACTTCGGCGGCAGGAAGTCCTTGAACTCCGCGGGCAGCTCGAAGTCCTCCGGCGGCGCGTCCGCCCCGAAGGCACTGCCCGCCCGCGCCTCGCGACGCGCCGCGGCCTCCTGCTCCTCCTGGAGCCGCTTCATCGGGTTGCCCGAACGGCGCGAGCCCTTGCCCTTCTTCTGCTGCTTCTTCTGCCGGCCGGGCCCGCCGCCCATCCCCGGGATGCCCGGCACTCCCGGCATTCCGCCCTGCGCCATCCGCGACATCATCTTGCGGGCCTCGAAGAACCGCTCCACCAGCGACTTCACCGCGCTGACCTCGACCCCGGAACCGCGGGCGATACGGGCCCGGCGCGAGCCGTTGATGATGTGCGGGTCGGTCCGCTCGGCCGGCGTCATCGACTTGATGATCGCCGCGGTACGGTCCACGTCCCGCTCGTCGAGGTTGTTGATCTGGTCCTTGATCTGGCCCATGCCCGGCAGCATCCCCAGCAGCTTGGACAGCGAGCCCATCTTGCGGACCTGCTCCATCTGCGCCAGGAAGTCGTCGAGCGTGAACTCCTTGGGGCCCTTGGCGAGCTTGGCCGCCATCTTCTCGGCCTCGGCCTGCGTGAAGGTCTGCTCGGCCCGCTCGATGAGCGACAGCATGTCGCCCATCCCGAGGATCCGGGACGCCATCCGGTCCGGGTGGAACGCGTCGAAGTCGTCCAGCTTCTCGCCGTTCGACGCGAACATGATCTGCTTGCCGGTCACGTGCGCGATCGACAGCGCCGCGCCACCGCGGGCGTCGCCGTCCAGCTTGGACAGCACCACGCCGTCGAAGCCCACGCCGTCCCGGAACGCCTCCGCGGTGTTCACCGCGTCCTGGCCGATCATCGCGTCGACCACGAACAGGATCTCGTCCGGGTGCGTCACGTCCCGGATGTCCGCGGCCTGCTGCATCATCTCCTGGTCGACACCCAGCCGGCCCGCGGTGTCGATCACCACCACGTCGTACTGCTGCGTCTTGGCGTACGTGATCGAGTCCTGCGCCACCTTCACCGGGTCGCCCACCCCGTTGCCCGGCTCGGGCGCGAACACCGCCACACCGGCCCGCTCGGCGACCACGCTGAGCTGGTTGACCGCGTTCGGCCGCTGGAGGTCGGCCGCGACCAGCAGCGGAGTGTGACCCTGCTGCTTCAGCCAGTGCCCCAGCTTGCCCGCCAGCGTCGTCTTGCCCGCGCCCTGCAGACCGGCCAGCATGATCACGGTCGGGGGCTGCTTGGCGAAGCGCAGGCGGCGGGTCTCGCCGCCCAGGATCCCCACCAGCTCCTGGTTGACGATTTTGATCACCATTTGCGCAGGATTCAGCGCCTTGGAGACCTCCGCGCCCAGCGAACGCTGCTTGACGTTGGCGATGAAGGCCCGCACCACGGGGAGCGCGACATCCGCTTCGAGCAGGGCGATACGGATCTCGCGTGCGGTGGCGTCGATGTCCGCTTCGCTGAGGCGCCCTTTGCCCCGGAGGTTCTTGAAGGTGTTCGCGAGGCGGTCGGAGAGGGTGTCGAACACGTCGGTCGCAGATCCTTGTGGTCGGGGGCGGAGACAATCGCCTTCCAGGGTATCCGGACCCGCCGCCGAACCGTCCCCGGATGTCGGCGCCGTATCCGGTCCGGTACCCCTTGCCGGGCGCAGATCCGGTGGTACGGGCGCGGTCGCGGGCTACCTCAGCGCCGTCTCCACCTGACCGGCCACCTCGCGGGCGCGGGGCTCGGGCAGCGGCTTGCCGTCCTTGCCGACGACGTAGAAGGCGTCGACGGCGTTGCCGCCCAGGGTGGAGATGCGGGCCGAGCGGACCGTGACGGAGGTCGCGGCCAGGGCCAGGCCGATGCGGTGCAGCAGGCCAGGGGCGTCGTGGGCGCGGACCTCCAGGACGGTGGCGGTCTGGGAGGTGCCGCTGGGGGCCACGGTGACGCGGGGCGGCGCCGGGGTGATGCCGCGCCGCCGGGGGTAGGCGGCCTCGCGCTCGGCGAGCCGGGTCTCGATGTCGAGGGTGCCCTCGAACGCGCGGGCGAGGTCGGAGCGCAGCCGGGCGGCCTCGGGCAGCGCGCCGTACTCCGCGGAGACCCGCCAGCTCAGCAGGGCGACCTGGCCTTCGCCGACGGGGTCGACGGAGCGCAGGTCGGCGGCGCGCACGGTGAGCCGGTGCAGCGCGAGGACGCCGGCCGCCTGGGCCACCAGGCCGGGCCGGTCGGGCACCGCGACCAGCAGTTCCACGCCCACCGCCTCGTCCTGTGCCTCGCCCTCGGCCTCCGGTTCGGCGCGGGCGTGCAGGGCCAGCACCGGGCCGCCGGTCCGGGCCGCCTCGATGGCCAGCCGTTCCTCCTCGGCGGTGGGCTCGCGGTCGGCGGTGGCCGGCACCGCGCCGGTGTCCAGCGCGCCGGTGACGCGTTCGACCAGGTCGGCCAGGAGGGAGGCGCGCCAGGTGCTCCACGCGGCGGGCCCGGTGGCCAGGGCGTCGGCCTCGGTGAGGGCGGCCAGCAGTTCCAGCGTGGAGGTGTCGCGTACGGTCTCGGCGACCGTCCGTACGGTCTCCGGGTCGTCCAGGTCGCGCCGGGTGGCGGTGTCGATCAGCAGCAGGTGGTGGCGGACCAGCAGGGCGAGGGTGTCGACGTCGGCGGGGCCGAAGCCGAGCCGGGCGGCCAGGTCGCGGGCGATGACCTCGCCGGCCTCGCTGTGGTCGCCGGGCCAGCCCTTGCCCATGTCGTGCAGCAGGGCGGCGGTCAGCAGCAGGTCGGGGCGGCCGACCCGGCGGGTGAGGCCGGCGGCGCGTACGGCGGTCTCCACCAGATGGCGGTCGACGGTGAAGCGGTGCACGGCGTTGCGCTGCGGCCGGCAGCGGACCCGTTCCCAGTCCGGGATCAGCCGGGTGATCAGCCCCTCGGCCTCCAGTGCCTCCCAGACCGCCACGGTCGGCTCGCCCGCGCCGAGCAGGGTGAGCAGTTGTTCGCGGGCCTCGGCGGGCCAGGGCACGGGCAGCGGGCGGGCGGCGGCGGCCAGCCGGCGCACGGCGTGGATGGACAGCGGCAGGCCGGCCTGGGCGGCGGCAGCGGCGGCCCGCAGCGGCAGCACCGGGTCGCGCTCGGGCTTGGCGGCCAGCGCCAGTACGGCCTCGCCCTCCTGCTCGACGACGCCCTCGGCGAGCGGGACGCGTTCCGGGGTCTGGGCGGGGGCGCCGGACGGACCGGCGGCCCTGGAGGAGGTGCGGCCCAGGCCCAGCAGGCCGCGGCGTCGGGGCCGGGCCTCGCGGGCGCGCAGCACCCGGAAGACCTCGCGCCAGGTGACGTCGGAGGCGTAGGCGATCCGGCGGGCGGCCTCGTACACCTGGCGCAGCAGGGCGTCGGCGTCGAGCAGGCCGAGCCGGTCGGCGACCTGGTCCTGTTCCTGGAGGGCAAGGCGGTCGGTGGCGCGGCCGGTGACCAGGTGGAGGGCGTCGCGGGCGTCCAGCAGGCGGCCGCGGGCCTCGTCGAGCCCTTCGCGGGGGGCGTCGGCCAGCCAGGAGGCGGCGACCGCTCGCAGCGCGGTGGCGTCGCGCAGTCCGCCGCGGGCCTCCTTGAGGTCGGGTTCGAGCAGGTAGGACAGCTCGCCCTGGCGTTCGGCGCGCTCGGCGCACATCTCGTGCAGGGCGGGCAGCCGCTGGGGGGCCTGGTTGCGCCAGTCGGCCAGGATCGCGCTGCGCAGGCCGGAGGTGAGGGCGGGGTCGCCGGCGATGTGCCGGGCGTCGAGGAGGCCGAGCTGGACCTTCAGGTCCTCGGCGGCGGTCCGGCGGGCCTCGGCGGGGGTGCGTACCGAGTGGTCCAGGGCGACCCCGAGGTCCCACACGGGGTACCAGATGCGGTCGGCCAGGGCGGCGACCGAGCCGCCGGGCTCGTGCAGCAGCAGCAGGTCGAGGTCGCTGCGGGGGGACAGTTCGCCGCGGCCGTAGCCGCCGACGGCGATCAGGGCGAAGCCTCCCCCACGGCCTGCGGCGTGGGAGGTACCCCCACCACGGCCTGCGGCGTGGGAAGTGCCCCCGGTGCCGGTGGCTTCGGCGGCGTGCTCGGCGAGGGAGGCCAGCCACCGGTCGGTGAGGCCGGCCAGTGCGCCGCGTAACCGCCGTCCGGCGCTTCGACGCTGTCGGTCACTCGTTCTCCAGCGGTTGTGGGACGTCGGGGCCGGACCTGGCGGAGGTCAGAGCGCGTCCGGTCCGCGCTCTCCGGTGCGCACCCGCACGGCCGTGTCGACCGGCAGGCTCCACACCTTTCCGTCACCGATCTTGCCTGTTCGGGCGGCCTTCACGACGACCTCGATGAGCTGGTCCGCGTCCGCGTCCTCGACCAGCACCTCGATGCGGATCTTCGGCACCAGGTCGACGGTGTACTCCGCGCCCCGGTAGACCTCGGTGTGGCCGCGCTGCCGGCCGTAGCCGCTGGCCTCGGTGACGGTCAGGCCGTGCACGCCGAACGCCTGGAGGGCTTCCTTGATCTCGTCGAGCCGGTGCGGCTTGACGACGGCGGTGATGAGCTTCACGCGTCCACCTTCTTGCTGGAGGAGGCGTCCGCCTCGCTGATGCTGCCGTCGCCGGCCAGGGCCGCGCTGCGGCCGCCGACGCCGGTGAAGTCGTAGGCGGTCTCGGCGTGCAGGACCTGGTCGATGCCGGTGACCTCCTCGTCCTCGGTGACCCGGAAGCCCATCACCAGGTCGATCAGCTTGGCGAGGATCGCCGCGCAGACCAGGGAGTAGCCGAGCACCGCGCCGACGCCGAGGCACTGGCGGCCGAACTGGGTCCAGCCGCCGCCGTAGAAGACGCCCGCCTGGCCCGGGTAGACGGTGCCGGTGGACAGGAAGCCGATGGCGAGGGAGCCGATGATGCCGCCGACCATGTGGACGCCGACGACGTCGAGGGAGTCGTCGTAGTTGAAGCGGTACTTCAGGCCCACCGCGGCGGCGCAGCCGACGCCGGCGACCAGGCCGAGCAGGATGGAGCCGAGCGGGGAGATCGAGCCACAGGCGGGGGTGATGGCGACCAGGCCGGCCACCGCGCCGGAGGCGGCGCCCAGGGTGGTGAAGGAGCCGTGCCGCAGGCGCTCGTAGATCAGCCAGCCGAGCATCGCGGCGGCCGTGGCGACCTGGGTGTTGGTGAAGGCGACCGAGGCGACCTTGTCGGCGGTGAGCTCGGAGCCGGCGTTGAAGCCGAACCAGCCGAACCACAGCAGGCCGGCGCCGAGCATGACCAGCGGCAGGCTGTGCGGGCGCATCGGGTCCTTCTTGAAGCCCTTGCGCTTGCCGATGACGAGGATCACGCCCAGGGCCGCGGCACCGGCGTTGATGTGGACCGCGGTACCGCCGGCGAAGTCGAGGACGTGCCTCTTGGCCAGCCAGCCGTCGGGGGCCCACACCCAGTGCGCCACCGGGAAGTACACGATCGTGGCCCACAGCGCGATGAACAGCGTCCACGCGGTGAACTTGACGCGGTCGGCGAGTGCGCCGCTGATCAGCGCGGGGGTGATCACCGCGAACATCAGCTGGAACATCGCGAACGCGAGGATGGGAACTCCGGTGCTGAGCCAGGGCTCGCCCATCCCTATGTTGCGCAGCCCGGCCCAGCCTCCGCTGCCCATGAATCCATTGCCGCTGTGGAAGGCGAAGCTGAATCCGTAGAGCGTCCACAGGATGGTGATGATGCCCAGGCTGATGAAACTCATCATCAGCATGTTCAAAGCGCTCTTGACGCGCACCATGCCGCCGTAGAAGAAGGCGAGACCAGGGGTCATCACCATCACCAGGGCGGCACTGAGCAGCAAGAACGCCGTATTTCCACTGTCGAGCTTGGGCGCATCCGCGGCCAGCGTGATGATGGCTGGTGCCATCGGCGTCTCCTCTGTCATCCGGACGGCCCGTGCGGGCGGATAGCTGTGGGCCGGTTTTCGCCACGAGGTTGGCTCAGCCTGGTTTCGGTCGATGCCGCACGGTGTTTCGCGGGCGTGACGAAGAAGTCGCGGATGTTACACCGGGATGAACTCCCCCCTCGTTCGGTGAAGGCTGTATACGGGTGGGGTGAGGGTCGATTTCCCGGGTATCAAGCGGAGGCGGCGGCCTCCGGGAGCTGTTGGGACAGGCGCTCGGCCAGGGCCGCGACTTCGGGCACATCGGCGAAGTCGCGTAAGGCCGCGTGGGTGGTTGTACGAATTCGGGTGTTGACGCGCTCGGACCGGAGCCGTTTGGCGGCGGTGATCGCCCGTGCGGTCGCTTCGGCGGCCTGTTCCGGCTCCCGCATCAGCAGGTGGACAGTGCCCAGGCCGACCAGATTCAGCGCGTAGGCGCGCTGGTGGATTTCGTCGCCGGCGAAGCCGTCGACGGCGGCTTCCATCTCGGGCCGGGCGAGGGAGGCGTAGTTGCGGCTGCGGCCGGCCACATAGGCGAGGTCGCGGTAGGAGTGGGCGTTCTCGGCGTGCAGCTCGGCCTCGGTGAAGAAGCTGATCCAGGGCGGGTCCTCGGCGGGGCGGGACTCGGCGAAGGCGTCCTCGGCCATTCGGACCGCGCGGTGGCACTTGTTGACCTGGCCCATGCCGGCGTACGCGCGGGCCTCCAGCCCGTGGAGCATGGCCTGAAGGGTGGCGCCGGCGGAATCGCGGCTGCCGTACTGGGCCAGGTGGATCAGTTCCAGGGCGTCGTCGGGCCGGTCGAGGTGGATCATCTGGCGGCTCATGGAGGACAGCACGAAGGCGCCCAGCGGCCGGTCGCCGGCCTCCTTTGCCGCGTGCAGGGCCAGGACCAGGTACTTCTGGGCGATGGGCTGCATGCCCACGTCGTAGCTCATCCAGCCGGCGAGCGCGGCCAGGTCCGCGGTGATCCGGTACAGCCGCCGGGCGACGCGCTCCGGGTGGGAGTCCTGGAGCAGGTCGGTGACCTCGTGGAGCTGGCCGACGACGGCTTTGCGCCGCAGGCCCCCGCCGCACTGGTTGTCCCACACGCGGAACATCGCCGCGGTCTCCTCCAGGAGCGCGAGTTCCTGTTCGGACAGCCGGGAGGGGCGGGCCGGCAGGTCGCGTTCCGGGCCGGGCTGCGCCGGGATCGCGGCGGAGGCGGTGGGCACCAGCCAGCGCTGCATGGGCTCGACCAGGGCGGGGCCGGCCGACAGCGCCAGGGAGGTGCCGAGGAAGCCGCGGCGGCCGAGCATCAGGTCGCTGCGGGAGAACTCGTTGATGAGCTGGACGGTCTGCGGGCCGGCCCAGGGCAGGTCGACGCCGGCGCCGGCCGGGGGCTGGTGGGCCGGGCGCAGGCCCAGGTCCTCCACGGGCACCACGCAGCCGAAGCGCTCGGAGAACAGCTCGGACAGGATGCGCGGGATCGGCTCGCGGGGCTGTTCGCCGTCCAGCCAGCGGCGCACCCGGGAGGTGTCGGTGCTGATGTGGTGGGCGCCCATCTGGCGGGCGCGGCGGTTGACCTGGCGGGCCAGCTCGCCCTTGGACCAGCCGCTGCGCACGAACCACGAACCGAGCTGCTCGTTGGGCTGCTTCTCCGCTGTGGCGCTCACGGTCGGGCCCCCGTCCCGCTCGGTCCGGCTGCTCGGGCATCAGGGATCGCCGGGCGTCGTCGCGTCGAGCGCGGCGGCGGCCCGGGCACGGGATCGGCGACAGCCGGGCGCCCGCGGCGGGGAATCGCCCGCGGCGCCTCTGGAGGGCAGGCCGGACACCGCTGTGGACTCACGCACCGAAAGTAGTCCCGTGGTCACCCATGCGGCGACTGATGTTACGGAAACGCCACCATTCGCCACCCCTTCGGATGAACCCCGCCCGGCCCACAGGCGATTCACTTGACACAGGCCGGCAGGGGCAGGCCGTGCGAGTGCGTAACCATCGGCGACGGCACGGCGTTGGAGGGGTCATGGTTTTCACGGTCTTCACGAGCGGCGGCATGCGGGAGATGCGGCAGCAGCGGACCGGGGTGCTGAACGCCGCCCGGGTGGCGGCGCTGCCCGGGGTACGGACCGCCGGGCGCCGCAAGGAGTGGGCCGCGGTGTGCGGCAGCATCGCCCGCTACACCGGGCGGTACGGGTGGGCGGTCGTGCCCGGTGCCCGCGCGGCCCGTGGCGGCGCCTGCTCGTGCGGCGACGCGGCCTGTACGGCGCCGGGGGCCCATCCGCTGCCCTTCGCCGACGAGGTGCCGGCCGGCGCGGGCGCCGAGCAGGCGGTCGAGGCGTGGGCCCGGATGCCCGGCGCCTCGGTGCTCCTGCCCGCCGGGCGGTCCTTCGACGTGCTGGAGGTCGCCGAGGCCCCGGGCCGGCGGGCCCTGGTCCGCCTGGAGCGCATGGGGCTGCGCCTCGGGCCGGTGCTGCTCACCCCCACCGGGCGGGCCCAGTTCTTCGTGGCCCCCGGCGCCGCCGCCGAGCTGCCGCACCTGCTCTACCGGATGGGCTGGGACGACGCCTCCCTGGACCTGGCCTGCCTCGGCCCGGGCGATCACGTCACCGCTCCCCCGTCCGACCTCGCCGGCCTCGGCCCGGTCCGCTGGCTGCGCGAGCCCCGCGAGGGCGTGCCGCAGCCTCCGGAGGCGCGGCTGCTCCTGGGCACGCTGGCTTACGTTTCGCATCGCGCGAGGGTTCACGTCTGAGGTGGTGGACGCCACCTCGGCCTCCGGCTCGGGGGGGTTCCGTACGTTCCCGGGTGCGGACCGTCGTGGCTGGTCGCGCTGGGGGTACCTCCCAGGCGAAGCTCTGGGGGACCCCGCGCCCCTTGGTTTTCCCGGCGAACCGCCCACCACCGGGCGGGCCTGCGAAAGGCCGGCCGGGCCCGCGGGCCCGGCCGGCCTTTCGTATACGGATGCGGAGTGCCCGCACGTCAAGGGGCGCGGGGCTGTAGCTGATATGCGGCTGGCGCCCCGTGTGCGCGAGCAACCACCCACACACCGGTGGTCCGGAGGCGGCAGCAACCGCCCCTTCGGGTCGGTGACGACCCGCGCCCCGGAAGTGGGGGCATACGACGTACGGCTACTCCCCGATGAGCGCGTCCACGAATGCTCCGGGTTCGAAGGGGGCGAGGTCGTCCGCGCCCTCGCCCAGGCCGATGAGCTTGACGGGGACGCCGAGCTCGCGCTGGACGGCGACGACGATGCCGCCCTTGGCGGTGCCGTCGAGCTTGGTGAGGACGATGCCGGTGATGTCGACCACCTCGGCGAAGACGCGGGCCTGGACCAGGCCGTTCTGGCCGGTGGTGGCGTCGAGGACGAGCAGCACCTCGTCGACCGGGCCGTGCTTCTCGACGACGCGCTTGACCTTGCCGAGCTCGTCCATGAGGCCGGTCTTGGTGTGCAGCCGGCCGGCGGTGTCGATGAGGACGGCGTCGGCGCCTTCGGCGACGCCCTCCTTGACCGCGTCGAAGGCGATCGAGGCGGGGTCGCCGCCCTCGGGGCCGCGGACGGTGCGCGCGCCCACCCGTTCGCCCCAGGTCTGGAGCTGGTCGGCGGCGGCGGCGCGGAAGGTGTCGGCGGCGCCGAGGACCACGCTGTGGCCGTCGGCGACCAGGACCCGGGCGAGCTTGCCGGTGGTGGTGGTCTTGCCCGTGCCGTTGACGCCGACGACGAGCACGACGGCCGGCGAGTCCTCGTGGCTGTCGGTGCTCAGCGTGCGGTCGAGGGTGGGGTCCACCAGGGCGACCAGTTCTTCGCGCAGCAGGGCGCGCAGCTCCACCGGGGTGCGGGTGCCGAGCACGCGGACCCGGGTGCGCAGCCGCTCGACCAGTTCCTGGGTGGGGACGACGCCGACGTCGGCGGTGATGAGGGTGTCCTCGATCTCCTCCCACGTCTCCTCGTCCAGCCGCTCCCGGGAGAGCAGCGTGAGCAGGCCCTTGCCCAGGGAGTTCTGCGAGCGCGAGAGCCGGGAGCGCAGCCGGATCAGGCGCCCGGCGGTGGGCTCGGGCCGCTCGATCTCGACGGGCGGCGCCTGCACCTCCTCCACCGCGTCGGGCGCGGTGGTCGGGCCGGGCAGTACGACTTCCTCGATGGTCCGGCGGGGCTCGTCCCGCGGGGCCTCGGCCTCGTCCCCGATGCGCGGTTCGGCGGGAGGCGTGGTGGTCTTCGGGGTGCTCGGCGGGGCGGGCGGCTGCTGCTGCTTGTGCTTGCTGCGGCGGCTGCCGATCACCAGCCCGCCGGCCCCGAGGATCACGACCAGGGCGATGACGACGGCAAGGATGACGGTTTCCATAACCCGACCAGTATCCCTGTTCCGGTCGCCGCACCCTTGCCACCGGGGGGCGACCCGTCCGAGGGACGTTCAGTCCTTTCCTGATTTCGTGCTTTCCAGCGTCTTTTCCGGGCTTCCCGGGGCTTTACGGATCCCCCGGGCTGCGGGCCGCTCAGCCCATCTCCTCCAGGGACTTGCCCTTGGTCTCCTTGACGAACTTCAGGACGAACGGGATGGAGAGCGCGGCGAAGGCGCAGTAGATCACGTACGTGCCGGAGAGGTTCCAGTCGGCCAGGCTCGGGAAGCTGGCCGTGATCGCCCAGTTCGCGATCCACTGCGCGGAGGCGGCCACGCCCAGGGCGGCGGCGCGTATCCGGTTCGGGAACATCTCGCCGAGGAAGACCCAGACCACCACGCCCCAGGACAGGGCGAAGAAGAGCACGAAGAAGTGGGCGGCGATCAGTGCGACCGTGCCCTGCGCGGTGGGCAGCGTGGAGCCGTGCTTGGCGGAGAAGGCCCAGGCCTCCAGGGCCAGGGCGACGGCCATGCCGGCCGAGCCGATCAGGGCCAGCGGGCGGCGGCCGATCCGGTCGACGAAGATCATGGCGATCACCGTGCCGATGATGTTCACGATCGACGTGGTGAAGGAGTAGAAGAACGAGCTGCTGGGGTTGATGCCGACCGACTGCCACAGCGTGGAGGAGTAGTAGAAGGCCACGTTGATGCCGACGAGCTGCTGGAACGCGGACAGGCCGATGCCGATCCAGACGATGGGCAGGAAGCCGAACCGGCCGCCGAGCAGGTCGCGGAACGATGTCCGGTGCTCGCGCTTCATCGCGGCCTCGATCTCCGCGACGCGCGCGTCGAGGTCGGAGCTGTCGCCCTCGACGTCGGCGAGCACGGCCCGGGCGTCCTTCTCCCGGCCGACGGTGAGCAGGTAGCGGGGCGACTCGGGGATGGCGAAGGAGAGCAGGCCGTAGATCGCGGCCGGGACGATCATGACGCCCAGCATGACCTGCCAGGCCTCCAGGCCGATCAGGTGGCCGCGCTGCCGGCCGTTGGCGGCGTTGAGGATGCCCCAGTTCACGAGCTGGGAGACGGCGATGCCGAGCACGATCGCGGCCTGCTGGAAGGAGGCGAGCCGGCCGCGGTAGGCCGGCGGGGAGACCTCGGCGATGTAGGCGGGGCCGATGACCGAGGCCATGCCGATGGCGAAGCCGCCGATGATCCGCCAGAAGGACAGCTCCCACAGGGCGAACGGGAGGGCGGAGCCGACCGCGCTGATCACGAAGAGCACGGAGGCGATCTGCATGCAGCGGATCCGGCCGATGCGGTCGGCGATCCGGCCGGCGTAGGCGGCGCCGATGGCGCAGCCGATCAGGGCGATGGCGATGACCTGGGCGAGCGCGGCGGACCCGATGCTGTAGCGGCTGCGGATGGCCTCCACCGCGCCGTTGATCACAGCGCTGTCGTAGCCGAAGAGAAAACCGCCCATGGCGGCGGCCGCGGTGATGAAGATGACATGGCCCAGATGGTCGGGCAGCGTGGTCGGCCGCGCCGTCCCGGTCGGTGATGCGGTGCTGGTCACGATGGTCTCCTCGGGCTCGTCCTCGAGCCCTCGCACGAGGGTCGATCTTTCGGAGCGGCGGCCGGCGTCGGGTCGGCCGCCACCTGAACGTATGGACAACGTCCGAGAGACTATGCCTACAAGTTTCGAATTCAAAAATTGGCCATTGCACGCATATGGCGTCGGTCACCCGCACTCAGGCAGAGTTTGCGTTCAGGAAATGAAGGCAGCACCGGCTAGCGGAGTCGCTGACTGATCACCTTGGACACGCCGTCGCCCTGCATGGACACGCCGTAGAGCGCGTCGGCGACCTCCATCGTGCGTTTCTGGTGGGTGATCACGATGAGCTGCGAGCTCTCCTGGAGTTCCTCCATGATCCGGATCAGCCGTTGCAGGTTCGTGTCGTCCAGCGCCGCCTCGACCTCGTCCATCACGTAGAACGGACTGGGCCGGGCCTTGAAGATCGACACCAGCATCGCCACCGCGGTCAGCGACCGCTCGCCGCCCGACAGCAGTGACAGCCGCTTGACCTTCTTCCCGGGCGGCCGGGCCTCAACCTCGACCCCCGTGGTGAGCATGTTGTCCGGGTCGGTGAGCAGCAGCCGGCCCTCGCCGCCGGGGAACAGCCGGGAGAAGACCCCCTCGAACTCCCGGGCGGTGTCGTGGAAGGCCGCGGTGAACACCTGCTCGACCCGCTCGTCCACGTCCTTGACCACCTGGAGCAGGTCCGCGCGGGTCTTGCGCAGGTCCTCCAGCTGCTCGGTGAGGAACTTGTGCCGCTCCTCCAGCGCCGCGAACTCCTCCAGGGCCAGCGGGTTGACCTTGCCGAGCTGGGCGTACGCCTTCTCCGCCGCCCGCAGCCGCTTCTCCTGCTCGGCGCGGACGTACGGGCGCGGCTGGTTGCGCGGGTGCTCCGGGTCCTCCGGCAGGGTCTCGCCCTCGGCCGGCAGGGACGGCGGTACGAGCTGGTCCGGGCCGTACTCGGCGACCAGGCCGGCCGGCTCCATGCCGTGCTCCTCCAGCGCCTTGGCCTCCAGCTGCTCGATCCGCAGCCGCTTCTCCGCGCCCAGCACCTCGCCCTTGTGGACGTCGCCGGTGAGCTGGTCGAGTTCGGCCTTCAGCTCGCGCCCGCGGCGCCGCTCCCGGTCGAGTTCGGCCTCCCGGCCGGCCCTGGCCTGTTCGGCGGCGGCGCGCTCGGCCTCGGCGCGGGACAGCGACACCTCGACGCAGGACAGCAGGGCGTGGGCGCCGGCCAGCACGGCGGCGGCGACCTGGGCCTCGTACTCCAGCCGGGCCCGGCGCCGCTCGGCCCGGGCCCGGCTCTCGCGCTCGGCCCGCGCGGCCCGGTCCAGGCCGTCGGCCCGGCCGGCCAGGCCCTTCACCCGTTCCTCGTGCGTCCTGACCTGGAGCCGGGCCTCCATCTCGGTCTGCCGGGCGTTGGCGCCGTCGGCCGCGAGCCGGTCGCGCGCGAAGGTGTCCGGCTCCTCCTCGCCGGGCTCCTCCTGGGCCTCGCCGAGCCGGAAGGACAGCTCCTCCAGTTCCTCGCGGGCCGCGGCCACCGTCTCCTCTGCCCTGCCCACCGCGGCGGCGGCCCGCTCGGCCTCGCCCGCCGCGGCCCGGGCCTGCCCGGCGTAACGGCCCAGCTGCTGGGCGACCGAGGACTTCTCCTTCTCCGCGGCCCGGCGCCGGGCGCTCAGCTCCTCCACCGTGCGGCCGGCCGCCGTCCGGCGCTCCTTGGCCTCCTGCTGCCGATCGGCCAGCTCGGCGCAGGTCACCTCCAACTCGGCCAGCTCCGCCTCGGCCTCGTCGACCTGCGCTTGTACCTCCAGCACGCTGGGCGCCTTGGCCGAGCCGCCGGCCGCGGTGTGCGCGGCCAGGACGTCGCCCTCGGCGGTGACGGCGGTGACTTCGGGGTGCCGCAGCACCAGGGACTCGGCGTCCTCCAGGGTCGCCACCACGGCGGTGCCGGCCAGCAGGCGGTGCACCGCGCCGGCCAGCTCCGGCGGGGCGGTGACCAGGGCGGCGGCCCAGTGGGCGCCCGGGGGAAGGTCCGGCAAAGACGCAGGCGCCGGTTCGGGGGCGCCGGCCAGCAGCAGCGCGGCGCGGCCGGCGTCCTCCTTGCGCAGCAGCCGCAGGGCTTCGGCGGCCGCGCCCGGGCCGGACACGGCCACCGCGTCGGCGGCGGCGCCCAGGGCGGCGGCGATCGGGACCTCGTGGCCGGGGGTGACCCGCAGCAGGGCGGCGGCCGAGCCGAGGACGCCGAGCCCGGCGCCGCTGTCCCCGTCCGGGCCGGCGGCGCGGGCGAGCAGGGCGCCGGTGCCGTCCTTGCGGCGCAGCGCCGGGGCGAGGGCGTCGCGGCGGGCGGCGACGGCGGCCCGGCGGCGTTCGGCGGCGGTGGCGGACTCCCGGGCGGCGCTGAACGCCTCCTCGGCGGTGACCTGTTCCGCGCGGGCGGTCTCGATCAGCTCGTCGAGTTCGCTGTCGTCCGCGTCCAGGCCCTCCACCTGGGCGCGCAGTTCCTCGTACTGCGCCTGGGCGGATTCGGCGCGGTCGCGCGCCTCGTCGCGGGACGCGGTGAGTCGCACTATCTCCGACTCGGCGGCGCCGGCCTTGGAGCGGGCGGCGTTGACCTGGCCGGCCAGCCGGGCCAGGCCTTCGCGGCGGTCGGCGATGGCCCGGGCGGCGGCCCTGAGCCGGGCCTCCTCCTGGGCGAGCTGTCGTTCCAGCTCGGCGCGGTGGTCGACGGTGTCGTCCAGGGCGCGCTGGGCGGCTTCCAGGGCCTCGCTGAGTTCGGCCTCCTGCTCCCGGATCCGGGCGGCCTCGCGCTCCATGTCCTCCGGGTCGCGGCCGCGCCGCTCCTCGGCGGGCTGGCTGGTGGCGTGGCGCTGCCGGGCCTCGGCCAGCGAGATGGTGCCGCGGACGCGTTCGGCGAGCCGGGACAGCTCGTACCAGGTGGCCTGGGCCTGGTTGACGCGTGGGGTGAGCGCCTTGACCTGCTCCTCCAGCTTCGCCTCGCGCTGGAGGGCTGCGGTCAGTTCGGCCTCGACGGCGTCCTTGCGCTCCTTGAGGGCGGCCTCGTCGGCGATCTCGGCGCGCAGTGCCTCGCGCAGGGTGACCAGGTCGTCGGCGAGCAGCCGCAGCCGGGCGTCGCGCAGGTCGGCCTGGATGACGGCGGCGCGGCGGGCGACCTGGGCCTGGCGGCCGAGCGGCTTGAGCTGGCGGCGCAGTTCACCGGTGAGGTCGGTGACCCGGGCGAGGTTGGCCTGCATCGCATCCAGCTTGCGCAGCGCCTTTTCCTTGCGCTTGCGGTGCTTCAGGACGCCGGCCGCCTCCTCGATGAACGCGCGGCGGCCCATCGGGTCGGCGTGCAGCACGGAGTCGAGCTGGCCCTGACCGACGATCACATGCATCTCGCGGCCGATGCCGGAGTCCGACAGCAGTTCCTGAATGTCCAGCAGGCGGCAGGTGTCGCCGTTGATCTGGTACTCGCTGCCGCCGTTGCGGAACATGATCCGCGTGATGGTGACCTCGGTGTAGTCGATCGGGAGGACACCGTCGGAGTTGTCGATCGTCAGCGACACCTCGGCCCGGCCCAGCGGGGGGCGGCCGGTGGTGCCGGCGAAGATGACGTCCTCCATCTTGCCGCCGCGCAGCGACTTCGCGCCCTGCTCGCCCATGACCCAGGACAGCGCGTCCACCACATTGGACTTGCCGGACCCATTGGGCCCGACCACGCAGGTGATCCCGGGTTCGAAGCGCAGCGTCGTCGCCGAGGCGAACGATTTGAAGCCGCGCAGCGTAAGGCTCTTCAGGTGCACGCCGGTCGACTCTACTAGGGCGCTGCGGTTTCACCGAGGAATCGGCAGGGCACTAGGCATCTAAGAGCGGGGCGCGAGTACCGGGGAGGCCGGCAAGGGGCAGGGGCGAGACGACGAAGGGACGCCAAAGGCGTCCCTTGCAGATATTCTCAGGCGGTGTCCGGAAACACCTGGCCGGCGGGGTGACCGGTCAGGCGAGAACGGGCTCGCCGTGAGTCACGTCGATGTTGCGGAGCAGCGACTCTTCACGCGACGCGACAGCAGTCAGCGCGTCGTTCTCCGCCTGCATCCGAAGAAGCTCGGATTCCAGGTCCTGAACGCGCTGCTGCAGCCTCCGCATCTCGGCGAGGAGTCGCGGGTCGGGACCGCCGACGTAACCGAGAAGCGCTTTTGCCATGATGGATGGTCCTCCACGCTGAGTGACCGACCGGAGCGGTTTGGGTCGTGGGTGAGGGGTACGCTCCCGCGCGGGTATCCGTGCCGTGGCCTTGTCCAGCCTGGTGATGAGCCACGTTGCGCGGGGCTTCCAGCGTCTCACCAAATAGGAAGACGGTCAACACGATCACAGCCCGCACGCCGGGTCAGCCCTTGAGAATCACGGCGCGAACGGCGCCGCGGGCCACCCGCGAAAAGCGAGATCATCCTCGCTGCGAGGCAGCCTGACACGGCATTCGCCGGATGGCAACCGGTTGCGCTCAGCGGATTTCGAAACCGTTGTATCCGCCCCGGGGCTCGCCCCAGATTTCGGTCACTCCGGCGACGTGCCCGGGCGTGTCGCCGGCGCGCAGCGCGTCGAGCAGGTGCTCACAGGCGGTACGCCCGCCCTCGGCGACCACCTGTACCCGCCCGTCGCCGAGATTGCCGGTGTATCCGGTCAGGCCCCCTATCTCCAGCGCGGCGGCGCGGGTCCACCACCGGAAGCCCACCCCCTGCACCCGGCCCCGCACCCATGCGGTGAGCCGGACATTCTCATCCATGTGCACACGCTATCCCCACGGAATCCGTCGCAGGACCGCACACCCCCGGCATCGTTCGCTACAGTCGCCCCCCAGCAGGTGTTCACCTGTTCGGAGTAACGGCTCTTGCGCGTCAACCCGAGCCAGTGAGGAGCGCGGCACATGGGGCGGCACAGCCGTCAGGCCCAGCCGGCGGCGGCACCGCAGCCCGGCCCCCGCGGCCATCGCGGGCACCGCAGGCACCATCCGGTCCGCACCGTCCTGCTGGCCTCCTCCGCCGCCATGGCGGTGGGCGCGGTGGCCGCCTCCACGGGAGTGCTGTCGGGGGTCACCGGCCAGTTGCCGTACGGCGGCGGTGACACCTCGGGCGGCACCGGCACCCAGGCCGACGGCCCGGTCCCGGCGCAGACGGGCAGCGACATACCCTCGCCGCTGGGCGGGACCACCACCCCGGCGCCTTCCACGGGCCCGGCCACGGCCGACTCCCCCACCGCGCCCGCGCCCAGCGGCACCCCCACCCGGGCCCCGCGCCCCACCGCCTCCGCCACCAAGGCCGCGAGCCCCACGGCCACCGCCCCGAGTCCGACCCGTACCTCTGCCGCGCCCACCGTGCCGGTACGGACGACCGCGCCGGTCACCCCGTACACCCAGGCGCCGACCACCCGTCCGGCGGCCACGGACGACGTCACCGCCGCGCGGGCGACCATCCTCTCGCTGGTCAACCAGCAGCGCGCCACCGCCGGGTGCGGCCCGCTGACCGCCGACTCCGCCCTGAACGAGCTGGCCCAGAACTTCAGCGAGGACATGGCCGCCCGCGGCTTCTTCGACCACACCGACCCGGACGGCAACACCCCCTGGGACCGGGCCAAGAAGCTCGGCATCACCGGCCTCGGCGGCGAGAACATCGCCCGCGGCCAGGCCGACGCCCAAGCGGTGATGGACGCCTGGATGAACAGCCCCGGCCACCGCGCGAACATCCTGAACTGCGACTTCAAGACCCTCGGCGTCGGCGTCCACTTCGGCGCCGGCGGCCCGTGGTGGACCCAGGACTTCGGCTACTGAGCACGCCGGCTGCGGCAGACCCGCCCGAAGACGCCCCGCGCCCTTACGACGCGGCGCGCGGGGCGGGCTGGCAGCGGGGGCAGAAGTAGCTGGAGCGGTTCATCCAGGCGCGGCGGCGGATCGGGGTGCCGCAGCGGCGGCAGGGGCGGTCCTCGCGGCCGTAGGCGTCCAGGGACCGGTCGAAGTAGCCGGACTCGCCGTTCACGTTCACGTACAGGCTGTCGAAGCTGGTGCCTCCGGCGGCCAGGGCGTCGCCCATCACCTCGCGGATGTGGGTGAGCAGCTCCGCCGTGCGCGGGCGGGTCATGGACGCGGTCGGCCGCTCGTAGTGCAGCTTGGTGCGCCACAGCGCCTCGTCGGCGTAGATGTTGCCGACCCCGCTGATCAGCGACTGGTCCAGCAGGGCGCGCTTGATCGTGGTGCGCTTGCGGCGCAGCGCCGCGTGGAAGGCGTCGTCGTCGAACGCCTCGTCGATCGGGTCCCGCGCGATGTGCGCCAGCGGGTACGGCAGCCCTTCCGGGTCCCCCGCGACGGGCTCGTGCACGGACAGGCCGCCGAAGGTGCGCTGGTCCACGAACCTCAGCTCGGTGCCCTGGGAATCGGTGAACGTCATCCGCACCCGCAGGTGCGTCTCCGGCGGCTCCGGCGCCGGGCGGACGAGGAACTGGCCGCTCATGCCCAGATGCGCGGCCAGCGTCAGGTCCTCCGTCAGCGGCAGCCACAGGTACTTGCCCCTGCGGTGGGCCGGGCCCAGCGTGGCGCCCTGCAGCCGCTTGACGAAGTCCTCCGGGCCCGCCGGATGCCTTCGTACGGCCCTGTTGTGGAGGACGGTCACCTCGTCGACCGTCCGGCCCGACACCCATCGGGCCAGGCCCCTGCGGACCACTTCGACCTCGGGCAGTTCGGGCAAGGCTGACCTTTCGGAATGCGGTGCGCTTCGAGCGCGCTCCAAGGGGCTCGCCCGGCGAACCCTCGCGCTGTCAGGCGCGAGGTGTGCGGGCGAGCCCCGGGAGGACGTTCAGGCGGAGGAAGAGGTGGCCGTTTTCCGGATGGAGCGCCAGGCCGCCTCGGCCGCCTGCTGCTCCGCTTCCTTCTTGCTGCGGCCCGTGCCGGTGCCGTACTCGACACCGCCGACACGGGCGGCAGCCCTGAAGGTCTTCTCGTGGTCGGGTCCGGACTCGGAGACCACGTACTCGGGGACGCCGAGCCCCTCGGTGGCCGTCAGCTCCTGCAAGGACGTCTTCCAGTCCAGGCCGGCGCCGAGGTTGGAGGACTCCTCGATGAGCGGGTCGAAGAGACGGTGGACGAGTTCGGAGGCCGCGTCGAGGCCCTGGTCGAGGTAGACCGCGCCGATCACCGCTTCCAGGGTGTCCGCGAGGATGGATGCCTTGTCCCGGCCGCCGGTGCCCTCTTCGCCCCGGCCGAGCCGGATGAACGCACCCAGGTCCAGGCCGCGGCTGACGCCGGCCAGGGCCCGCGAGTTGACCACGGCCGCGCGCAGCTTGGCGAGCTGGCCCTCGGGCAGGTCGGGGTGGGTGCGGTAGAGGGTGTCCGTGACCACCAGGCCGAGCACGGAGTCCCCGAGGAACTCCAGTCGCTCGTTGGTGGGCAGCCCGCCGTTCTCGTACGCGTACGAGCGGTGGGTCAGCGCACGCACCAGAAGGGCGGGCTCGACCTGGTAGCCGAGCCGCCCTTCCAGGAGCGTGTGGGACGAGGCTTTGTCCGATGCGGCCTGCTGTGCCTGCTGCGACGCCGACGCGTCGGGCTTGGAGGACGTGGACACTGCGCCTGTCACCTGCCGATCAGACCTCGAGGACCTGACGACGGTTGTAGGTGCCGCAGCTCGGGCACGCGACGTGCTGGAGCTTCGGCTCGTGGCAGCGCTCGCACGCCACCAGGCTCACGGGCGCAGCCTTCCACTGCGAACGGCGGTGGCGCGTGTTGCTGCGCGACATCTTCCGCTTCGGAACAGCCACGGCTACTTCTCCTGGTTCTCGTCGGTGTCCGGGTCACCGGCACCGCTCGCTTGGAATTCCTGCAGAGCCGCCCACCGGATGTCGGCGGCCTCGTGGTGGTGGTCCGGGTCGTCGGCGAGCCGGGCCCCGCACTGGGGGCACAGACCCGGGCAGTCGTCCCGGCACACCGGCTGCAGCGGCAGTGCGAGCACCACCGCGTCCCGCAGCACGGGTTCGAGGTCGAACAGGTCGTCCTCGAGGTACAGCGTCTCTTCGTCGGCATCGTCCTCGGCGTCGGCCCCGGCATCACCCCTGCGGGTGGTCCGGGTGTCGGCGTCGGGGTAGGAGAACATCTCCTGGAAGTCCGCGTCGAGCTCGCGCTCGACCGGGTCCAGACACCGTACGCACTCCCCCGTGACCGGTGCCTGGGCGGTGCCGGTGACCAGCACGCCCTCCATCACCGATTCCAGGCGGAGGTCCAGCCGCAGGACCGCGTCCTCCGGGACGCCGATGACCTCGTTGCCGAAGTCCTTGGGCGCCGGTACCTCGCGGGAGACCTTCTTCATCGCACCAGGACGACGGCCCAGCTCGTGCGTGTCGAACACGAGCGGGTCACGCGGGTCGAGGCGGGTGTTCAGAGCTTCCTGCTTTCATCGGTACGGCCGGGGCCCGGGTCCTTGCGGGCGGGCAGGCCGAAGCGCCGGCGATTCACACGGCTGGAGCTGACAGGATACTGGACGCCCCGCCCGCACCCAAACGCGGCCGCTCGAGACCGGTCAGCGGCCCTGTTCCAGCTCCCGCAGCCGGTTGAGGTCGATCATCCCGGTGTCGAAGAAGCTGGTCTCGTCCAGTGCGGCGGGCTGCTGGCCGTAGCCGTGGCCCTGCTGCTGGTACGGGATCTGCCCGCCGTACTGCTGGTCCTGGCCGTCGTGCTGCTGGTCGTAGCCCTGCTGCTGGTACTCGTAGCCGGCCGGGTCGGGCTGCTGCGGGTAGCCCTGCTGGCCGCCGTAGGGGTCGGCGTAGGCGGCCGGCGCGTACTCCGGCGCCTGCGGGTACTCGTACGGCTGCTGGTAGCCGTAGGCGGGGTCGGGCTGCTGCTGGTCGGTGCCGCCGGGGGCGACCGCGGCCGGCTCGTAGCCGTAGCGGGACAGGTCGGCCTGCTCGGGGGCCGCGGGGGCGGCGAGCCCGGCCAGGTACTCGTCGTCGCTCTGCCGGTGGTGGCCGTTGGGGTCGGTGCCTGCCGCGTCCTGGGCGGCCATGTGCGCGGCCAGGTCGTCGATCGGGTTGTGGCCGGTGAGCTTGAGCCGGCCGCGGCCGACCGCCTCCAGGGTCTTGGACAGCACCGCCTCGAAGGCGCCGAGCTTGGTGTCCACGTACTCGTCGGCACGGCGGCGCAGCGTCTCGGGATCGGCGCTGCGCTCGGGGGCGTCCGGGTCGTCCTCGGCGGCGTAGCCCTGGGCGTCGTCGGCGTACGGGTCGCGGCCGAGCAGTTTCTCGCGGCCGCGGTCCACCGAGCCGATGGTCTTGGTGAGGACCACCTCGAAGTTGGCCAGTTTGCTGTCGACGTAGTCGTCGGCCTCGGCCCGGATCTCGTCGGCCTCGCGGCGCGCCTCGGCGAGGATCCGCTCGGCCTCGTCCTGGGACTGCCGGGCGATCTGGGTGTCGGAGACCAGCGAGCCGCGCTCGGCGTGCGCGGACTCGATGATCCGCTGGGCCTCGGCGCGCGCCTCCTGGACCATCTGCTCCCGGTCGCCGAGCAGTTCCTGGGCCTGCGAGAGGGAGTCAGGGAGTGCCGCGGAGACCTCCTGCAGCATGGCCAGCAGCTCGGCCCGGTTCACCACGCACGAGGCCGACATGGGCATGGACCGCGCGTTGGCGATGGTCGCGGCGATGTCGTCGAGCTTCTTCTGGACGTCCACGACGAAGACTCTACTGCTGCCGGAGCTTGGTGCTCAGCGCCTCCAGGACCGGCGGCGGCACCAAGTGCGAGATGTCGCCGCCCCATTGGGCGACTTCCTTGACGAGGCTGGAGGACAGGAAGCTGTAGGCGGGGTTGGTGGGGACGAAGAGGGTCTCCACACCGGTCAGGCCGATGTTCATCTGGGCCATCTGCAGTTCGTAGTCGAAGTCGCTGACGGCTCGCAGGCCCTTGACGATGGCCGGGATGTCGCGCTGCTTGCAGAAGTCCACCAGCAGGCCGTGGAAGGCCTCGACCTTCACGTTGCCGAGGTCGCCGGTGACCGCCTCGATCAGGGCGATCCGCTCCTCGATGGTGAACAGGCCCTTCTTGGACTTGTTGATCATTACGGCGACGTGCACGGTGTCGTACAGCCGGGCGGCGCGGGCGATGATGTCGAGGTGTCCGTTGGTGATGGGGTCGAAGGACCCGGGACAGACTGCGCGGCGCAAGACTGGCTCCTCGCTCGTGGTACGTGCGTTCCGGGTGAGGCTCATGGCGGGCTCGTGTCTGCTCTGCTCGGCGGGCTCATGCCCCGGGGGTGACCCGGGCGGCGCGACCGTACCAAAGAGTCGCTTCGCCGTAGCGCCGGGAGCGCAAGCCCTCGAACCCGTGGGGCCAGTCGAACTCCCCGCCGCGGGTCCTGCGCTCCACGGTGACCAGCGCCCGCCCGGCCAGCCAGCGGTTGTCCAGGAGTGTGAGAAGGATCTCCCGCACTTCGGCGTCGGGGACGTCGTAGGGCGGGTCGAGGAAGACCACGTCGTAGGGGGCGCCCGGGGCGGGCGCGGCCACCGTCTTGTCGGCGCGGGCGGTGTGCAGTTCGGCGCCGGGCAGGCCGAGGGCGGCGATGTTCTGCCGGACCACCCGGGCGGCCCGGGGTTCGGCCTCGACCAGCAGGACGTGGGCGGCGCCGCGGGAGAGCGCTTCGAGGCCGACCGCGCCGGAGCCGGCGTACAGGTCGGCGACCCTGGCGCCGTCCATGGTGCCGAGCAGCGACTCCCAGGTGGAGAACAGCGCTTCGCGGGCCCGGTCCGACGTCGGCCTGGTGCCGGTCCCGGGCGGCACGGCCAGTCGCCGCCCTCCGGCGGCGCCGGCGATCACGCGGGTCATGAGCTGCTCACGCCGCCGACCCTACCGCTGGGCCGGGGCGGTCAGGCACGCCTGGTCATCCCTTGTCCAGGAACTCCTCCCGCTCGGCGTCCAGCAGGCTGTCCAGGGCGCCGCGCAGGTCCGGGTGGGCGGTCAGTTCGGGGTCGGCGGTCACGATCCGTACGGCCTCCTCGCGGGCCGCCTCGATGACCTCGCGGTCGTCCATGACGGCGAGCATCCGCAGCGAGGAGCGGGCGCCGGACTGGGCCTGGCCGAGGACGTCGCCCTCGCGGCGCTGCTCCAGGTCGATCTCGGACAGCGCGAAGCCGTCCAGGGTGCGGGCGACCGCGTCCAGCCGGTCCCGGGCGCCGCTGGCCTCGGGCGCCTCGGAGACCAGCAGGCACAGGCCCGGCGCCGAGCCGCGGCCGACCCGGCCGCGCAACTGGTGGAGCTGGGAGACGCCGAACCGGTCGGCGTCCATGATCACCATCACGGTGGCGTTCGGCACGTTGACGCCCACCTCGATGACGGTGGTGGCCACCAGGACGTCGAGTTCGCCGGCCGCGAAGGCGCGCATCACCTCGTCCTTGGCGTCGGGCGCCATCCTGCCGTGCAGCACCGCCACCCGCAGCCCGTTCAGCGGCCCGGCGGCGAGCTGTCCGGCCACGTCCAGGACGGCCAGCGGCGGCCTGCGTTCGCCGTCGCCGCCTGCCTTTTCCGCGGCCTTGGCGGCGGCTTTGGTGTCCTCCTCGTCGCCGATGCGCGGACACACCACATACGCCTGGTGTCCGCCGGAGACCTCCTCGCGCACCCGCTCCCAGGCCCGGGCCAGGAAGTGCGGCTTCTCGGCGGCGGGTACGACGTGGGAGGCGATCGGCGAGCGGCCGGCGGGCAGTTGGGACAGCACGGAGGTGTCCAGGTCGCCGAAGACGGTCATCGCGACCGTACGGGGAATGGGCGTGGCGGTCATCACCAGCAGGTGCGGGGGGCGTTCGGCCTTGGCGCGCAGGGCGTCGCGCTGCTCGACGCCGAACCGGTGCTGCTCGTCCACCACGACCAGGCCCAGGTCGTGGAACTTCACCTTGTCCTCGATCAGGGCGTGGGTGCCCACCACGATGCCGGCCTCCCCGGTGACCAGGTCCAGCAGCGCCTGGCGGCGGGCGGCGGCGCCCATGGAGCCGGTCAGCAGCACCACCTTGGTGCCGGTGTCGGCGCCGCCGAGCATCCCGGACTCGGCCAGGTCGCCCATCATCTCGGTGATCGAGCGGTGGTGCTGCTGGGCCAGCACCTCGGTGGGGGCGAGCATCGCGGCCTGGCCGCCGGTGTCCACCACGCCGAGCATCGCCCGCAGCGCCACCATGGTCTTGCCGGAGCCCACCTCGCCCTGGAGCAGGCGGTGCATGGGGTGCGGCTGCGCCAGGTCGGCGAAGATCTCGCCGCTGACCTCGCGCTGACCGTCGGTGAGGGTGAACGGCAGCCGGGCGTCGAAGGCGGTCAGCAGGCCGTCCGGGCCGGGCTTCCTGGGCACCGCGGACAACGCGGAGTCCGCGGCCCGGCGGCGGGCCAGGGCGACCTGGAGGACGAACGCCTCGTCCCACTTCAGCCGGGTCCGGGCGGCGGCGATGTCGGCCTTGGCACGCGGCCGGTGCACCAGCTCCAGTGCCTGCGGCAGTCCGGTCAGGCCGCGCGAGTGCCGCAGCGCCTCCGGCAGCGGGTCGCCGACGCCCTGCCAGTCGATGGCCTCCAGCGAGTTGAGCGCGGTGTCGACGGCCTGGGCGATCCGCCACGAGGTGATCTGCTTGACGGCCGGGTAGAGCGGGATCAGCCGGCCGGCGAAGGCGTCCACCGCCTCCTTGCCCTCGTCGGCGTCCAGGAGCTGGTAGTCGGGGTGGGCGAGCTGGCGGACCCGGTTGAAGACGGTGACCTTGCCGGAGAACATGCCGCGCCGGCCCGGGATCAGGCGGTGGGCGTGCACATGGGCGGACTTGTTGAAGAAGACCAGGGTCAGCGCGCCGCTGCCGTCGGTGACCTGCACTTCCAGGCGCACTCCGGAACCGCCGCCATAGGTGCGCTTGTCGGCCTTGGCGATCTGCGCGACCACGGTGACGTACTCGTCCACCGGCAGGTCGGCGAGCCGGGTCAGCTCACCGCGCTCGGCGTACCTGCGCGGGTAGTGGTGCAGCAGGTCGCCGGTGGTGCGCAGCCCGAGGTGCTCGTCGAGGACCTTCGCGGTGCGGTCGCCGACGAGCCTGCGCAGGGGTTCGTCCAGGGGGTTGGTCGCTGTCGCAGTCATCGCCCCCATGGTCGCGCACGGCACCGACATTCCGCGGACCGGCCGCGCGCAGCGGTGTCGTGCGGCCGCTGCTGCGCTACTCCACGCCGATCAGCAGCGGGCGGGTGTGGTCGCCGCCCTCGTAGGCGACGGTGTCGACCGCCAGGTGGGCCTCGCGGACGTGCGCCTCGACCTGTTCGGCCAGGTCCGGCGGAGCGCCGGCGCCGAGCACCAGGGTGACGAGTTCGCCGCCGGCGGCCAGCATGCGCTCCAGTACGGCGACGGCGGTGCCCGACAGGCTGCTGCCGATGACGGCGACATCGCCGTCGATCATGCCGAGCACGTCGCCGGCCTGGCAGATCCCGGCCATCGTCCACGACTCGGCCTCGGCGACGGCCAGTTCGGCGTAACGGGTGGCGCCGGCCGCCGCGGTCATGGCGACCACGTCCTCGTCGAAGCGGCGGGAGGGCTGGTGGACGGCGAGCGCGGCCAGGCCCTGGACCGGGGAGCGGGTGGGCACCAGGGCGACCCGGACCCCGGCGGTACGGGCCTGCTCGGCGGCGGCGCCCGCGACGGGCCGCAGGTCGGCGTCATTGGGCAGCAGGACGACCTCGCGGGCGTGCGCGCGGCGGATGGCGGCGGCGATCTCGCCGCTGGCCGGCGGCTCGTCCGGGCGCACCTCGACCACGATCCCGCCGGCCTGCTCGCACAGCTCGGCCAGGCCGCGGCCGGGCACCAGCGCCACCACCGCCCGCACGGCCGGCTCCGGCGCGGGCGCGGCGGCCTGCGCCCCGAAGTACGTCACCTTGATCCGGTACGGCCGCCCGGCCTCGATTCCCGCCTCAATGGCGGCGCCCACGTCGTCGACGTGCACATGGACGTGCCACAGCCCGTCGCCGCCCACGACCACCAGCGACTCCCCGAGCCGGTCCAGCCGCCGCCGCAGCGCCCCGACCGCTGCCTCCCCCGCCTCCAGCAGGTACACCACCTCGAACCCGGGCCCGCCCTCGCCGGCCTCCCCGTCCGCCGGGCAGCCGGGGTCCTCGGGCAGGCCGCTGTCCGTCGCAATGGCGGGCGCGAGCGGCTCCGGTACGGCGTCGGTGTCGGCGTCCGCCCGCGGCAATGGCGCCGGCTGCGGCGAAGGCGCGGCAATGGCGCCGGGGCGGGCCGGGGCCTCGCCCGTGACGGCCTCGCACAGCGCGGCGAGGACGGCGAGCAGGCCGAGACCGCCGGCGTCCACCACACCCGCCCGGCGCAGCGGGTCGAGCTGGGCGGTAGTGGCGGCCAGGGCGGTACGGGCACCGGCGTGCGCGGCCCGGACCACCTCGCCCAGGCCGCCCGCGGTCCGCTCGGCGGCCTCGGCGGCGCCCCTGGCGACGGTGAGCATGGTGCCCTCGACAGGCCGCGCGACGGCCTCGTACGCGGAGGCGGCCGCCGCCTTGAGCGCCTGGCGCAGCGCTCGCGCGGCGTCGGGGTCGCTGCCCGGAACGGGGCCGGTCTCGTCGGCCGCGGCCACCGCCTCGTTCATGCCGCGCAGCAGCTGCGCGAGGATCGTGCCGGAGTTGCCGCAGGCCCCGATCAGCGCGCCGTGCGACATCGCCCGGAACGCCTCGGCCAGGGAGGGCCGGGAGCCGCCCGACGCGTGCGCCTCGAAGACCGCCTCGACCGCCTGGGCGGCGGACTCCACGGTGAGGAAGACGTTGGTCCCGGTGTCGCCGTCCGCGACCGGAAAGACGTTGATCGCGTCGATCTCCTCGCGGGCCCGCCCCAGCGCCTTGAGCGAGAGCCGGCACCAGGTGCGGACCGCGGAAGCGTCGAGCGCGGGCGGCAAGGGTCCTCCTGCGGAGTTGCTTGACTGACGTGGTTGAGCCTATCCGGGAGGGTGCCGCGATTCCGGCTCGGAGTTTTCGCCCGGGCTCGGGTCCCGCCTGGCGGCGGGGCGGTTCGCCGGGAGTACCCGGGCCGCGGCTGCGCCGCGGGGCTCGCCAGGAGTGCCCCGAAGGGGCGCGGGGAACTGCGCGCTCAGCCACATCCGTGGCGCGGGTCGCCACCGGCCCGAAGGGGCTGTTGCTGTCGTGTCCGGACCACCGGCCGGTGGCCGGTTGCTCGCGCAGTTCCCCGCGCCCCCGGGTACTCCGGGCGAACCGCCCACCGTTCGGTCGTGGTAATTTCGAGGTACGGGAGCGGGCGTTGTATGCTGCTCCGGTTGCCCGAGGTCTCCTCGGGTTTTTCATCGTACGTGTATCTGAAGTCTTTGGAGTGACCCGTGGCTGCAACCTGTGATGTCTGCGGCAAGGGGCCGGGCTTCGGCAACAGCATCTCCCACTCGCACCGCCGTACTCCGCGTCGTTGGAACCCCAACATCCAGCGCGTTCGTGCGGTCGTCGGGAAGACGCCGAAGCGGCTCAATGTCTGCACCTCGTGCATCAAGGCCGGCAAGGTGACGCGCTGAGCGAGTAGTACCGCTCCGCCCGCGCGGAGCCGGTCCGGTCACTCACCGGCCCGCGCGTCCATGCGAATGTCAGCCCTTGCGGCTCTCCGGAAGCCGATCCGCCCCCGGGCGGGTCGGCTTCCGGCGTTGTCAGGGGTGTTTCAGTGTCCGGGGTCCCGGCCGCGCCAGCCGTGGTCGACGGGGCCGATGCCGGCGCCGAGCGGGAAACCCGCCGCAATGGCGCCGGTCACGTAGTCCTTGGCGAGTTCCACCGCTCGCGGCACCTCGTGACCCAGTGCCAGGTACGAGGCGATGGCGCTGGCCAGGGTGCAGCCGGTGCCGTGGGTGTGGGTGACGGGCAGCCGGGGGGCGCGGAACCGGTGCTGGTGGTGGCCGTCGGTGAGCAGGTCCACCGCGTCGCTGCCGGCCCCGAGGTGGCCGCCCTTGACGAGCACCCAGCGCGGGCCGTGCGCGAGGACCGCGCGGGCGGCGGCCGGCAGGTCGCGTTCGTGCTCGACGACCACCCCGGTAAGGTCGGCGACCTCGTCGAGGTTGGGGGTGGCGACCGTGGCGACGGGCAGCAGCTCGGTGCGTACGGTCTCCAGCGCCTGTTCGGCCAGCAGCCGGTCACCGTGCTTGGAGACCCCGACGGGGTCCACCACGACGGGCGCGTCCACTTCGGTGAGCAGGCCGGCCACGGTGGCCACGAGCGGGGCCGAGGCGAGCATGCCGGTCTTGACGGCCTGGACCCCGATGTCGTCGGCGACCGCGCGGAACTGGGCGCGTACCGCCTCCTGCGGCAGTTCCCAGACGCCGTGCACACCGAGGGAGTTCTGGGCGGTCACCGCGGTGACCACGCTCATCCCGTGCACGCCGAGGGCCAGCATCGTCTTCAGGTCGGCCTGGATGCCGGCCCCGCCGGCCGAGTCGGAGCCGGCGATCGTGAGCACCCGGGCGGGGGTCCGGGCCGGCGGGGCCTGCGGGGTCACGGCCGGTCGCCGAAGTGGTCCCAGCCGCCGGCGGTCTCCCAGGGCGCGCCGTCCACGGTGACCTGGGGGGTGCGGCCGGCCACGGGACCGACCTCGCCGATGACCCGCCAGCGGGCGGGCAGTTTGACGTCCGGGGGGAAGGCGGCGGCGATCGCGTGGTCCTCGCCGCCGGTGAGCACCCAGTGCAGCGGGTCGACGCCGACGGCCTGGCCGATGTCGGCCATCTGGGCGGGCACATCTATCGCGGCCGAGCGCAGGTCGATGTCGGCTCGGCTGGCGGCGGCGACATGGCCGAGGTCGGCGACCAGGCCGTCGCTGATGTCGGTCATGGCGGTGGCGCCGAGTTCGGCGGCCGCGGGCCCGGCGTGGTACGGGGGTTCGGGCCGGCGGTGGGCCTCGACGAAGGCGCGCGGGGAGCGGAAGCCGCGGGAGAGCACGGCGTAACCGGCCGCGGACCAGCCGAGCCAGCCGGTGACGGCGATCAGGTCGCCCGGCCGGGCTCCCGATCGGGTGACGGGCGGCCGGTTGCGCAGGTCCCCCAGTGCGGTGACGGCGACCGTGATGGTGTCGCCGCGCACCACGTCGCCGCCGACCACGGCCGCGCCGGCGACCTGGCACTCGTCACGGATGCCGTCCATCAGCTCGACCGGCCAGGTGGCGGGCAGGTCGGCGGGGACGACCAGGCCCAGCAGCACCGCGGTGGGCATCGCGCCCATGGCGGCGATGTCGGCGAGGTTCTGCGCGGCGGCCTTGCGGCCCACGTCGTAGGCGGTGGACCAGTCGCGGCGGAAGTGCCGGCCCTCCAGCAGCACGTCGGTGGTGGCCACGACCCGGCGGTCGGGCGCGGCGATCACGGCCGCGTCGTCACCCGGGCCGAGCTGCACCGCGGGGGTCGAGGTGAGGCGGGAGGTCAGCTCCCTGATGAGCCCGAACTCCCCCAGCTCGCCCACAGTCCCCTTCATCCCTTGGTCCCCTCGGCTCTCGTCGGCTCTCGCCTGCGTGTGTGTCGGTCCGGTCTGCGTCTGTCAGGTGCGGTCGGTCTGCCGGTCGGTCCAGCAGTCGGGTGGTGCGGTCGGGTGGGGCCGGGGCCCCGGAAAACCCGTGGAAAAAGGGGGTGCCGGCTCCCGCGCGGGTCTCCCCGCTGCGTGCGACGACGCGGTAACGTGGCGTCCCCTTTCCCACATGATCCTCGAAGCCGCCCTGGAGGTTCCGTGGTACAGGCGTACATCCTGATTCAGACCGAGGTCGGCAAGGCCTCGGCAGTAGCGGAGGTGATCTCCAAGATCGACGGTGTGATCCAGGCCGAGGACGTCACGGGGCCGTACGACGTGATCGTGCGCGCGCAGGCCGACACGGTCGACGAGCTCGGCCGCATGGTGGTGGCCAGAGTCCAGCAAGTGGACGGGATCACCCGCACACTTACCTGTCCCGTGGTCCATATCTAGCTCTCGTCCAGTCCTCTTCGACCCCCGACTATGCTCGCCCGGTGATGATGTATCGCCGGATCGTGCTGATTGCCGTGTCCGCCGTCGCCGTGGGTTCCGCGGCGGCGGTCTACGCGTTCACCGCGGATCCGTCCGGTGCGGACGGAGCGCTTTCGGTACCGATACCCGACCCGCAGGTGGCGTCGTACTGCCGGGCTCTGCACGCGGCCCTGCCCTCGCGGGTGGACGGACTCCCCCGGCATGATCTCAAGCCGGTCTCCGATCTGACCGCGGGGTGGGGCTCGCCGGCGATCGTGCTGCGCTGCGGAGTGCAGGAGCCGGTCGTCGACCGCAACCCCGACGCCGACGCGGTGAGCGTGGACGGGGTGGGGTGGGTGATCGAGCAGCAGCCGGGCGGGAAGTTCCGGCTGACCACCACGCTGCGCAAGGCGTACGTCGAGGTGACGCTGCCCAAGAAGTGGGCCGGCGACCTCGATCCGCTGACCGACCTGGCGGGCGCGGTGAAACGTACCGTCCCCGAGGGCATCTGAGCCCACGCGGGAGTACCGGCCCCGATGGGCCCCCGAAGGCCCGGGGGTACGGGGCCGGTCCCGGTTCAGCGCAGGCCGGTGGAGCGGCGCAGGGCGGCCTGGATCAGCAGGTCGATCAACTGCGGGTAGTCGACCCCGCTCTCCTGCCACATCCGCGGGTACATCGAGATCGGCGTGAAGCCGGGCATGGTGTTGATCTCGTTGATCACGAACTCGCCGCTGTCCAGCAGGAAGAAGTCGGCGCGCACCAGGCCCTCGCAGGAGACCGCCTCGAAGGCCTGCACGGCCAGTTCCTGCACCCGCGCGGTCTGCTCGGGGGTGAGCGGCGCGGGCACCACGCCCTCGGCGGAGTCGATGTACTTGGCCTCGAAGTCGTAGAAGTCGTGCGCGCTCACCGGCGGGATCTCGGCGGGCACCGAGGCGCGCGGGCCGTCCTCGAACTCCAGGACACCGCACTCGATCTCGCGGCCGCGCAGCAGCGCCTCGACGATCACCTTGGGGTCGTGCCGACGGGCCTCTTCGATGGCGGCGTCCAGCGCGTCGGGACCCTCCGCCTTGCTGATCCCGAAGGACGAGCCGGCCCGGGCGGGCTTCACGAACAGCGGCCAGCCGTGCTCGGCGGCGAACTCCCCGATCCGGGCCCGCACCGCGGCCGGGTCCCGCTCCCACTCGCGGGGGCGGATCACCGTGTACGGGCCGACGGCCAGCCCGTAGGAGGTGAAGATACGTTTCATGTACTCCTTGTCCATGCCGACGGCGGACGCGAGCACGCCCGCGCCGACGTAGGGGACTCCGGAGAGCTCCAGCAGGCCCTGGAGGGTGCCGTCCTCGCCGTAGGGGCCGTGCAGCAGGGGCAGGACGACGTCGACCTCGCCGAGCGCCTTGGGCACGGCGCCGGGTTCGGTGTAGACGACCTCGCGGCTGCCGGGGTCGACGGGCAGCACCACGGCGCCCTCGTGGTCGGTGACCTGCTCGACGCTGGGCATCCGGCGGTCCTCGATCGCCATCCGCTCGGGTTCGTCGGCGGTCAGCGCCCAGCGGCCTTCGGTGGTGATACCGATGGGCAGGACGTCGTACCTGTCGCGGTCGATGGCACGCAGCACGCTGGCCGCGGTCACCACGGACACGCCGTGCTCGGAACTGCGGCCGCCGAAGACGACGGCGACGCGCGGCTTGCGCTCGGATTTCTGCACGTGGTTCATATCGCGTTGACCTTACCGTTCCGGCTTCGCGGAGCGTGACATCAACTCCTTGACGGCTACCAGGGGTGGCTTCCCGTTGTGGACGATGTCGACCACGGTCTCCGTGATCGGCATGTCGACGCCGTGCCTGCGGGCCAGGTCGGCCACCGATTCGCAGGACTTGACGCCTTCCGCGGTCTGCCGGGTGTGCGCGATGGTCTCGCTCAGGCTCATGCCGCGGCCGAGGTTGTGGCCGAAGGTGTTGTTGCGGGACAGCGGCGAGGAGCAGGTGGCGACCAGGTCGCCCATGCCGGCCAGGCCCGCGAAGGTGTACGGGTCGGCGCCCATGGCCAGTCCCAGCCGGGTGGTCTCGGCCAGGCCGCGGGTGATCAGCGACGCCTTGGTGTTGTCGCCCAGTCCCATGCCGCCGGCGATGCCGACCGCGAGCGCGATCACGTTCTTCACCGCGCCGCCGAGTTCGCAGCCCACCACGTCGGTGTTGGTGTAGGGGCGGAAGTACGAGGTGTGGCAGGCGGCCTGGATCCGGCGGGCCACGGCCTCGTCCCGGCAGGCGACCACGGACGCGGCGGGCTGCCGGTCGGCGATCTCCCCGGCGAGGTTGGGGCCGGACAGCACGGCGACGCGGTCCGATCCGGCCTTTGCCACCTCCTCGATGACCTCGCTCATCCGCTTGGCGGTGCCGAGTTCGACGCCTTTCATCAGGCTGACCAGCACCGCGTCGGAGCGCATCAGCGGCGCCCAGTCGGCCAGGTTGGCGCGCAGCGACTGGGCGGGAACGGCGAGGAAGACGAGTTCGGCGCCCCGGGCGGCCTCGGCCGCGTCCGCGGTCGCGGTGACCGAGGGCGGCAGTTCCAGGCCGGGGAAGTAGTCGGGGTTGGTGCGGGTGGCGTTGATGGCGGCGGCGATCCCGGGCCTGCGGCCCCACAGCGCCACCTCGCAGCCGGCGTCGGCGAGCACCGTCGCGAAGGCGGTGCCCCACGAGCCGGTGCCGAAGACCGCGCAGCGGACCGTCATGCGCCCTCCTGCGCTTCCCCGGCCGTCTCCCCGGCGGCTTCCCCGGCCAGCCGGCCGGTGTCCGGGGCGTCGTGGGCCGGCGCGGCCTCCGGGACGTCCTGGTCCTGCGCGGGTACGGTCGCGGGCGCCGCGGCGTTCGTGGCTTCTGTGGCGTCGGCGGCGTCCGGGGCGGGCAGCGCGGCGCTGCGGCGGCCCTTGCGCGGGTCGTACAGGCCCGCGGGGGCGGGTTCGCCGCGTACTTCGGCGAGCAGGTCCTTCACAGCGGTCATGATGGTCTCGGTGACCTCGCGCAGCACTTCGGCGTTGGGCTCCTTGCCGTAGTACGCGCTCAGGTCCACCGGCGGGCCGGCCAGTACGCGGTGGGTCTTGCGGGGGAACAGCTTCGCCTTCTTGGTGTAGGGCGCGAGCACCTCGTTGGCGCCCCACTGGGCGATCGGGATGACCGGGGCCTTGGTGAGCAGGGCGACCCGGGCCACCCCGGTCTTGCCGACCATGGGCCACATCTCCGGGTCGCGGGTGAGGGTGCCCTCGGGGTAGAAGACCACGCACTCGCCCTTGTTGACCGCCTCGACGGCCGCCCGGAAGGCCACGGCGGCGTCGGTGGTGGCCCGGACCACCGGGATCTGCCCGAGGCTGCGCATGAAGTGGCCCGCCACCGGCGGGTCGAACAGCGACGCCTTGGCCAGGAAGCGGGGCACGCGGCCGGTGTTGTACTGGAAATGCGCATAGGCGAACGGGTCGATGTACGAGTTGTGGTTCACCGCCGTGAGGAATCCGCCGTCGGCCGGAATGTGCTCCATTCCCCGCCAATCCCGCTTCATCAGCGCAATGAGCGGCGGCTTCACGATGACGGCCGCCAGGCGGTACCAGAAACCGATTCTGCGGCGGGACACCCGGACTCCTCTTCGTTGCGTCGGCGCCCCCTGCGGTGCGGCGCCCGTTCGGCCGCCGAGGATGGCGGTACCGAGAGGTTAACGCCACCCCTGCCCGCCGCGGGGGGCACCCGTGTCCTTCTGTTGCGAGCCGCGCCTTCCACAATGGGTGAGTGGAGGACTTCACCGGGAAATGGTCGCTGGTCGTACCCCTGAAGCCACTGGCGGTCGCCAAGAGCCGGCTGGCCGCGGCGGCGGGCGCGGTCCGGCCCGCGCTGGCGCTGGCGTTCGCGCTGGACACAGTGGCGGCGGCGCTGGGGTGCGCCGAGGTGGGCGCGGTGACGGTGGTCACCGACGATCCGGTCGCAGGCGCGGAGCTGGCCGCGCTGGGCGCGCTGGTGGTGGCGGACGAGCCGGCCGCCGGGCTGAACGCGGCGCTGCGGCACGGCGCCGGGCACAGCAGGCGGCGGGCCGGGGACGCGCCGGTCGCGGCGCTGAACGGCGATCTGCCGGCTCTGCGGCCGGCCGAGCTGGGGGCGGTGCTGCGCGCGGCGGCCGGGGCCGGGACGCGGGCGTTCCTGGCCGACGCGGCCGGCACGGGCACGACCCTGCTCGCCGCGCCGCCGGGCGTCGACCTCTCCCCCGCCTTCGGCGGCCCCTCGCGCGCCCGCCACCTCGCCACCGGCGCCCGCGAGATCACCCTGCCCACCGTGCCCACCGTCCGCCAGGACGTGGACACCCCCGAGGACCTGCGGGCCGCCGTGCTGCTCGGTGTGGGGCCGCGTACCGCGGCCGCCCTGCCGGGCCTGGTGATCGCGGACTGAACGGGCGGCCTCACGGCCCGCGATACGACCGGCCGTACGGCCGCGATACGCCCCCGCGATGCGGCCCTAAGCTGGGCGCATGCAGGCAACCGCGTTCACCTTCGACCCCGCGACCCGCAGCGGCAGTGTGCTGCTGGACGACGGCACGCCGCTGGAGTTCGACGCATCCGCCTTCGACGCCGGCCGGCTGCGGCTGCTGCGGCCGGGCCAGCGGGTGCGCATCCGTACCGAGGGTTCGGGCCCGGAGCGGCGGGTGGTGTTCGTGACGCTGCAGACGTTCCCGGACCCGGCGGCGTAGGGCGGGCGCGGGAGCGTACCGGCGGCAACGGGGCCGTACGGGCGGACGCGAGGCCGTAGCCGGGCCCCGGATCGTGTGTGCCGGACCGTGAACGCCGGGGCCAGGACATGAAGAAGGCCGGGCTCCCCTGGGGCGGGGGCCCGGCCCGTCGCGTGGCCGCGTCCATCGGTGCGGGCGGATTATCACCTCGCTGCGGTGCGTGTGCGCGTCGAGCCCCGCTTGGCCGGGGCCTTCTTCGCGGTCGCCTTCTTGGCCGGGGCTTTCTTGGCGGCGCTCTTCTTGGCCGTCGCCTTCTTCGCCGTGGTCTTCTTGGCCGCGGTGGTCTTCTTCGCCGCCGCTGCCTTGGCCGCGGTCGTCTTCTTCGCCGCGGCCGCCTTGGTGGTGGCCTTCTTGGCCGCCGCCTTCTTCGTGGTGGTCCGGGCGGTGGCCGCGGCCCCGCCGCTGAGGCTGCCCTTGGGCGCCTTCTTCACGGACACCTCGCCGCCGCGCGGAAGCTTCTTCACGCCGCTGACCAGGTCCTTGAAGCCCTGTCCCGCACGGAAGCGCGGGACGGAGGTCTTCTTCACCCGCACGCGCTCCCCGGTCTGGGGGTTGCGGGCGTAGCGGGCCGGACGCTCGACCTTCTCGAACGAACCGAACCCGGTCACCGAGACCCGGTCGCCGGAGACCACCGCGCGGACGATGGCGTCGAGCACCGCGTCCACCGCGTCCGCGGCGGGCTGGCGCCCACCCATCTTGTCGGCAATCGCTTCTACGAGCTGCGCCTTGTTCACGTCTTCCCCTTCGGAAACTTGCCCGGCGAATGAGTACGGGCTGATTTCGCACGCTAGGCGGATATATACCGCAAATCAAATACGAAACGGGCGAATCACCCTTGTGCCGCAACGAACTCGGTGCTCCGCGTGATCAGCGATCGGGGATTCCGAGCTCGTCCAACTCAGCCGTTAACACGTCCAGACGCCGTGCCGCGTCGGCGAGATCACGCTTCGCCGCGGCGGTCACCGCGAGCAGCCGCCGACTCAACTCCCGCCGTGTCTCACCAGGGACTTCGGGATGAGCAACGCGTGCGTGCGCCTGCTTCAGGCGTGCGGCGACGACCCCGTACAGGTCGAGTTGGCCGTCGCGCTCCATGCGTCGATTGTGCCATCTGCGGCGAGTTGTCGGGAGTGACAGGGCCAACCGGGTGCTCCGGGCGGGTTTCACCGGACCCTTGGCGGGGCGTACGCGGGCGCGGGCCCGGGAACGCCGAAGCGCCCCCCACGGACGGGTGGGGGGCGCTTCGAGGGGCCGCAACGGCCCGGATCGGGCGTACTGCGGGTCGTGCGTGGTGCGGGTCAGGCGTGGTGCGCGGGTCAGACCCGCGCCGTGCTGGGCTTGAAGGACGGCCGGCGGGCCTCGTACGCGGCGATGTCCGCCTCGTTGGCCAGGGTCAGGCTGATGTCGTCGAGCCCTTCGAGCAGCCGCCAGCGGGCGTTGTCGTCGAGTTCGAAGGGCGCGGTGACGCCCTCGGCGCGCACTTCGCGGGCCACCAGGTCCACGGTGATCTCCGCGGCCGGGTCGGCCTCGGTCAGCGCCCACAGCGCTTCCACCGTCTCCTGCGGCAGCACCACGGTGAGCAGGCCGTTCTTCAGCGAGTTGCCGCGGAAGATGTCGGCGAAGCGGGCGGAGATCACGGTCTTGAAGCCGTAGTTCTGCAGCGCCCAGACGGCGTGCTCGCGCGAGGAGCCGGTGCCGAAGTCGGGCCCGGCCACCAGCACGGTGGCGCCCTTGCGCTCGGGGGCGTTCAGCACGAAGCCCTCGTCCTTGCGCCAGGCCTCGAACAGGCCGTCCTCGAACCCGTTGCGGGTGACCTTCTTCAGCCAGTGCGCCGGGATGATCTGGTCGGTGTCGACGTTGCCGCGGCGCAGCGGGACGGCCCGGCCGGTGTGCGTGGTGAAGGCTTCCATGGTTCTCATACCTCCGTCAGGACCGGGACGTCGGACAGGTCGGCGGGCGCGGACAGCGTGCCGGTGACCGCGGTGGCGGCGGCGACCTGCGGGGAGACCAGGTGGGTGCGCCCGCCCTTGCCCTGCCGGCCCTCGAAGTTGCGGTTGGAGGTGGACGCGGAGCGCTCGCCCGGCGCCAGTTGGTCGGGGTTCATGCCCAGGCACATCGAGCACCCGGCGTGCCGCCATTCGGCGCCGGCGGCGGTGAACACCTTGTCCAGGCCCTCCTCGACGGCCTGCAGCGCGACCCGTACCGAACCGGGTACGACCAGCATCCGTACGCCGTCGGCGACCTTGCGGCCCTTGAGCACGGCGGCGGCCGAGCGCAGGTCCTCGATCCGGCCGTTGGTGCAGGAACCGACGAACACGGTGTCCACCGCGATCTCGCGCAGCGGCTGGCCTGCGGACAGGCCCATGTACTCCAGCGCCTTCTCGGCCGCGAGCCGGTCGCTGGGGTCGGCGTAGGAGGCCGGGTCCGGCACGGCGGAGCTCAGCGGCGCGCCCTGGCCGGGGTTGGTGCCCCAGGTGACGAACGGGGTGAGGGTGTTCGCGTCGATGCGCACCTCGTGGTCGAAGACCGCGTCGTCGTCGGTGCGCAGCGTCTTCCAGTACTCCAGCGCCGCGTCCCAGTCCGCGCCCACGGGGGCGTTCGGGCGGCCCTCCAGGTAGTCGAACGTCGTCCGGTCGGGGGCGATCATGCCCGCGCGGGCGCCGGCCTCGATGGACATGTTGCACACGGTCATCCGGGCTTCCATCGACAGCTTCTCGATCGCCGAGCCGCGGTACTCGATCACGTAGCCCTGCCCGCCACCGGTGCCGATCCGGGCGATCACGGCCAGGATCAGGTCCTTGGCGGTCACGCCGGCCGGCAGTTCGCCGTCGACGGTGATCGCCATGGTGCGGAACGGGGCCAGCGGCAGCGTCTGGGTGGCCAGGACGTGCTCGACCTGCGAGGTGCCGATGCCGAACGCCAGGGCGCCGAACGCGCCGTGCGTGGAGGTGTGCGAGTCGCCGCAGACCACGGTCGTGCCGGGCTGGGTCAGGCCGAGCTGCGGGCCGACCACGTGCACCACGCCCTGCTCGACGTCGCCCAGCGGGTGCAGCCGCACCCCGAACTCGGCGCAGTTCTTGCGCAGGGTCTCGAGCTGGGTGCGGGAGACCGGGTCGGCGATCGGCTTGTCGATGTCGAGGGTCGGGGTGTTGTGGTCCTCGGTGGCGATGGTCAGGTCCGTACGGCGCACCGTGCGCCCACTCATCCGCAGCCCGTCGAACGCCTGCGGGCTGGTCACCTCGTGCAGCAGGTGAAGATCGATGAAGAGGAGATCGGGCTCGCCCTCGGCGCGGCGGACGACATGGTCGTCCCAGACTTTTTCGGCGAGTGTCCTACCCATCGCTGTCCCTCCGGCCCGCGACCGTGCGGGCTGATTCGTGTGAGTCCTGCGCTGTACGGCCCAGCCTGACGCTTTCCGGGGAAAATTGAACTTGCGTTTCATAGTGTGAGACGCGAGTATCGTTGCATGGACAACACTAGCGGCGTCGGCGTTCTCGACAAGGCGGCACTCGTGCTCAGCGCGCTGGAATCCGGTCCGGCGACGCTGGCCGGGCTGGTCGGCGCCACGGGGCTGGCCCGCCCCACCGCGCACCGGCTCGCGGTCGCGCTCGAACACCACCGTCTGGTCGCCCGCGACATGCAGGGCCGCTTCATCCTGGGCCCGCGGCTGGCCGAGCTGGCCGCCGCCGCGGGCGAGGACCGGCTGCTGGCCTCGGCCGGCCCGGTGCTGACGCACTTGCGTGACCTCACCGGGGAGAGCGCGCAGCTCTACCGGCGCCAGGGCGACATGCGGATCTGCGTCGCCGCGGCGGAACGGCTGTCCGGACTGCGGGACACCGTGCCGGTGGGCTCCACGCTGCCGATGAAGGCCGGCTCGGCCGCGCAGGTGCTCATGGCCTGGGAGGAGCCGGAGCGGCTGCACCGCGGGCTGCAGGGCGCGCGTTTCACCGCGACCGCGCTGTCCGGGGTACGCCGCCGGGGCTGGTCGCAGTCCATCGGCGAGCGCGAGCCGGGCGTCGCGTCGGTCTCCGCGCCCGTGCGCGGCCCCTCCAACCGCGTGGTGGCCGCGGTGTCGGTGTCCGGCCCGATCGAGCGGCTCACCCGGCACCCGGGGCGGATGCACGCCCAGGCCGTGGTGGACGCGGCGGCGCGGCTGACCGAGGCGCTGCGGCGCAATGGCTGATCGGCGGAGGGGTTCGGGCACTCCCGTGGGGTCGGGACCTCCGGCCCCTGCGCAGGCAGGACGACGCAGGACGTACCGGTAACGCAAAAGCCCATCACTGGCGTGATGGGCTTGAAGTGCGTACCCCCGACCGGATTCGAACCGGCGCTACTGCCTTGAGAGGGCAGCGTGCTAGGCCGCTACACAACGGGGGCCAAGTACCCCCGACCGGATTCGAACCGGCGCTACTGCCTTGAGAGGGCAGCGTGCTAGGCCGCTACACAACGGGGGCTTGCACGAAGTGGTGCTGCGCAGTTACTGCGCTGGGGTACCAGGACTCGAACCTAGACTAACTGAACCAGAATCAGTCGTGCTGCCAATTACACCATACCCCACCAAAACTCAACCCCCCGCGGGGGGCTTCGTTCGGTTTGCGTTCACCGGTCCGGGCTGTTCTGCCCTCTCCGGCGGCGCAGGAAGAACATTACCCGATGCGGGACAGGGCTCCAAAACGAGAATCGGGGCCGCCCCGCGCGGGCGGCCCCGATCCGTTCGGCACGTTCCCGGTCAGCCCGCCAGCCGGGCCAGGGCGGCGTCGATCCGGGCGAGCGCGCGGTCCCGGCCGAGCACCTGGAGCGACTCGAACAGCGGCAGACCGACCGTACGGCCGGTGACCGCGACCCGGACCGGGGCCTGGGCCTTGCCGAGCTTGAGGCCGTGCTGCTCGCCGGCGGCCAGTACCGCCACCTTGAGCGCCTCCGGGGTGGACCAGTCCGCCGCGGCCAGCTTCTCCCGGGCGGTGCGCAGCAGGTCGGCGGAGCCGTCCTTCATCGCCTTGGCCCAGGACGCCTCGTCGTGCACCGGCTCGTCCAGGAACAGGAAGTCCACGTTGGCGGTGATGTCGGACAGCACGGTCAGCCGGGTCTGCGCCTGCGGGGCGATGGCGTGCCAGGCCGCCTCGTCGAATGCCTCCGGCGCCCAGGGGGCGTGCGGGGCGCGCAGCCAGGGCAGGCACGCCTCGGTGAACGCCTTGGGCTCCATGCGCCGGATGTGGTCGGCGTTGATCGCCTCGGCCTTCTTCAGGTCGAAGCGGGCCGGGTTGGCGTTGACGTCGGCGATGTCGAACTTCGCCACCATCTCGTCCAGGCCGAACACGTCCTGGTCGGCGGAGTAGGACCAGCCGAGCAGCGACAGGTAGTTGAGCAGGCCCTCGGGCAGGAAGCCGCGCTCCCGGTAGAGGTTCAGCGACGACTCGGGGTCGCGCTTGGACAGCTTCTTGTTGCCCTCGCCCATGACGTACGGCAGATGCCCGAAGGCGGGCACCCGCTCGGCCAGGCCCAGCTCGATCAGCGCGTCGTACAGCGCGATCTGCCGCGGGGTGGAGGAGAGCAGGTCCTCGCCGCGCAGCACGTGGGTGATCCCCATCAGCGCGTCGTCCACCGGGTTGACCAGGGTGTACAGCGGGGCGCCGTTGGCCCGGACGATGCCGTAGTCCGGCACGTTCTCCGGGGTGAAGGTCAGCTCGCCGCGGACCAGGTCGGTGAAGGTGATGGTGCGGTCGGGCATCCGGAAGCGCACGATGGGGCTGCGGCCCTCGGCCCGGTAGGCCGCGACCTGCTCCTCGGTCAGGGTGCGGCACTTGCCGTCGTACCCCGAGGGGCGGCCCGCCGCGCGTGCCTCGGCGCGGCGCTCCTCCAGCTCCTCGTTGGTGCAGTAGCAGTCGTAGGCGTGCCCGGCCTCCTTGAGCCGGCGGGCGACGTCCGCGTAGATGTCCATCCGCAGGGACTGCCGGTAGGGCGCGTACGGGCCGCCCACCTCGGGGCCCTCGTCCCAGTCCAGGCCGAGCCAGCGCAGCGAGTCCAGCAACTGCCCGTAGGACTCCTCGGAGTCGCGGGCCGCGTCGGTGTCCTCGATACGGAAGACCAGGGTGCCCTGGTGGTGCCGGGCGAAGGCCCAGTTGAACAGGGCGGTGCGGACCAGCCCGACGTGCGGGTTGCCGGTCGGCGAGGGACAGAAGCGGACCCGGATGTCCGCGGGGGTGGGTGCGCTAGCCACGCGAGATCACCTTGTTGGTGAGAGTGCCGATGCCTTCGATGGTGACGGCGACCTCGTCGCCGGGGAGCAGCGGGCCGACGCCCGCCGGGGTGCCGGTGAGCAGGACGTCACCGGGGAGCAGCGTCATCGCCTCGGTGACGGAGACGATCAGGTCCTCGATCGGGTGAATCATCTGGCCGGTGCGGCCGGCCTGCCGCAGTTCGCCGTTCACGGTCGCGGTGATGGCGAGGTCGGAGGCGGCGGCCAGGTCGAGATCGGTCTCGATCCAGGGGCCGAGCGGGCAGGAGGAGTCGAAGCCCTTGGCCCGCGCCCATTGCTTCTCGGCGCGCTGGACGTCACGGGCGGTGATGTCGTTGGCGCAGGTGTAGCCGAGGATGACGTCCTTGACCCGTTCCCGGGGCACCTGGTGGCACAACCGGCTGATCACGACCGCCAGTTCCGCCTCGTGGTGCACCTCGGACGAGAACGAGGGGTACACGATCGGGTCACCCGGGCCGACGACCGAGGTGGACGGTTTGAAGAACGCCCAGGGCGAGGCGGGCGGCTCGTTGCCGAGTTCGGCCGCGTGCTCGGCGTAGTTGCGGCCGATGGCCACGACCTTGCTGGGCAGCACGGGCGGCAGCAGCCGCACCTTGTCCAGCGGGACCTTCGTCCCGGACAACTCGAACTCGGCGAAAGGGACGCCCTTGATGATGTCCAGGACGAGGCCGTCCGTGCCGTTGGGGCCGGACGGCTCGCCCTCGACCGCGCCGAAGGCGACATTGCCGTCGATGGAGAACCTGGCGATGCGCATGCGTTCAGCCTAGCGGCCGGGCGGTGCCGGGCCTGCCGGGAGCGCATCGCCCCTGCGGCGGGGAAAGCGCAGGTCAGGAGGCGACCGGCGCCGTGGGCAGCTCGGTGAGTACGGTACGGCGCGGGTTCGCGGTGCGGGTGGGCAGCGGGCGGGCCTGCTCGGCGGCCCGGTTCGCCGCGGCCAGCTCGTCGGCGCCGGTGCGCGCGGCGGCGGTCAGCTCACTGGCGTCCTTCAGGTGCGCCAGGGTGGTACGCCGCGGGTTGGCGGTCGTCCGGTTCGTCAGCGTGCTCTTCATGGGCCGTGGGGACCTCGGGGTTCAGGGCGCCCGCCGGGCGCCGGAGCGGTCGGCAGCAGTTGACACTTTGCCGTTTTTGTAAAGCCAGAGGCTAGTGGCGCCCATTCCCACGCCTACGCGGCCCAGACCTCCGGGGGGCTGTGATTTTGCTCACGAAGTGCGGCGCAGAGCGGCAGATTCCGGACGTTTTCCAGTGCCGAACAAGCCGGGCACAGCGCCCACCAGGTGCTATAACGCCTGTCATCATCCGGAGCCGGACACCCCGGAAACCCTGTGCACACAAGATCCTCACATACCTTCTGACCCGTTTTCCATGATTTGCGGCTCCACACTCCGTACTTGGCTCAATGCACCGAGTGACGCTTCCCACCAGGTCAGCTGCGGGCCTTGTTGTCAGATCCGGCACTGTGCTGGAATTCCCCGGACCGCGGCATCACATCGATCCGGCGCGCAGGGGGCGCGCACGGGCACCGAGCAGCGGTGAAGGGCACGACGGCCTCCCCGTGACCCGGGGCGGCACGAGCCCCCATGACTCGACACCGTCCTGTCCGCTTGATTGCGGGGGACGCCTGGTCCAGAGGTTGCGACGCTAGTGCAGGGACGTTTCAAGAGGGACAGCGGCGCCGCGGGTGACCCGGAGCAGCAGCCCGGCGGGACCGGCAACGCGGCCGGCCAACCGGCGGGCGACTCCGGATCCGCCGCGCCGGGGAGCACTGCGGCCACCGGACGGTCGAGCATGCCCAGCGGCATCGAGGCAGGCCGCATCACGGGGCTCGACGGCAAACCGGGGTCACGAATAGCCCTGCGGAACTGGCGCATCAGCACCAGACTGGTCTCGCTGCTCGCCCTGCCGGTGGTCGCCGCCGGCACGCTCGGCGCGCTGCGCATCAACAGCTCGCTGGACAACGTGAACCAGCTCGAGCACATGAAGACCCTGACCGACATCACCGAGCACGCCACCGACCTGGCGGCCGCGCTCCAGGAGGAGAGCGCCTCCTCGGCGGGCCCGCTCGCCTCCGGTCAGAAGAACAACGACGCGGTCGCGGCCTCCCGTCAGGCCACCGACCGCGAGATCCACCTGTACCAGACCGCCAGCGACACCATCTCCGACCGCGACCCGGTCTACAAGGGCGTCCGCGCGACCCTGCTGGCCATCGGCACCCAGCTCGCCAACCTCCAGGACATCCGCGACCGGGCGTACACCAGCGACGCCGACATCGCGCAGACGGTCTCGGAGTACGACAGCCTGGTGCAGTCGCTGCTGTCCCTGTCGCAGGACATGGCGCAGGCGACCAACAACCCGGAGATGATCCAGTCCACCCGCGCGCTCGCGGCCTTCTCCTCGGCCAAGGAGTACGAGGCGATCCAGCGCGCGCTGATCAGCGCCGCCTTCGCCCAGCACCACGGGCTGAACGCGAACGACTACCAGACGGTGCGCTGGGGTTCGTCCGGCGAGGACACGCAGCTCCAGAAGTTCGAGCAGATCTACGGTGCGCCCAGCGCCGAACTGCTCAAGCCCATCCAGGGCGGCAACGACATCATCTCCACGCACGACACCGTGCGGCAGCGGATCGCCGGCTCGCAGAGCGCGATCAACAAGATGAGCATGTCCTACCTGGACTGGGACGACGGCGCCAAGACCAAGATCCAGGCGATGAACCAGATCGAGCGCTCGCTGCTGAACGAGATGCAGCAGAAGGCGCTCAAGCTGCAGAACGAGGCCAAGCGGTCCGCGCTGATCTCCGGCGCGATCATCCTGCTCGTCCTCGGCGTCGCCGTGGTCGGCGCCTTCGTCGTCGCCCGCTCGATGGTGCGCTCGCTGCGCCGGCTCCAGCAGACCGCCCAGGACGTCGCCCAGAAGCGGCTGCCCGAGCTGGTCAAGCAGCTCTCCGAGGCCGACCCGCAGGACGTGGACACCTCGGTCGAGTCCATCGGCATCAACAGCCGGGACGAGATCGGCAAGGTGGCCCGCGCGTTCGACGAGGTCCACAGCGAGGCGGTCCGGCTGGCCGCCGAGCAGGCCCTGCTGCGGGGCAACGTCAACGCGATGTTCACCAACCTCTCGCGCCGCAGCCAGGGCCTCATCCAGCGCCAGCTCTCGCTCATCTCCGAACTGGAGTCGCGCGAGGCCGACCCGGACCAGCTCTCCTCGCTGTTCAAGCTCGACCACCTCGCCACCCGCATGCGCCGCAACGGTGAGAACCTGCTGGTTCTCGCCGGTGAGGAGCCGGGCCGCCGGTGGACCCGCCCGGTGCCGCTGGTCGACGTGCTGCGCGCCGCGGCCTCCGAGGTGGAGCAGTACGAGCGGATCGAACTGACGTCGGTGCCCTCCTCCGAGGTCACCGGCCGCATCGTCAACGACCTCGTGCACCTGCTCGCCGAGCTGCTGGAGAACGCCACCTCGTTCTCCTCGCCGCAGACCAAGGTCCGGGTCACCGGTCACTCGCTGCCCGACGGCCGGGTGCTCATCGAGATCCACGACACCGGCATCGGCCTGTCCCCGGAGGACCTGGCCGACATCAACGAACGCCTGGCCAACCCGCCGACGGTGGACGTCTCGGTCTCCCGCCGCATGGGCCTGTTCGTGGTCGGCCGGCTGTCCCTGCGGCACGGCATCCGCATCCAGCTCCGCCCGTCGGACTCCGGCGGCACCACCGCACTGGTCATGCTGCCGGTGGACGTCACGCAGGGCGGCGCCGCCGCCAAGCAGCCCGCCGGCGGGCGTCCGGCCGGGGCTCCCCCGGCGCAGACCGGCACCGGCATCGCCGGCGCCTTCGGCAACTCCCCGCGGCAGGCGGCCGCGGGCCCGCAGCGCGGCCAGGTCGGCGGCGGTTCGCCGCGGCAGGCCATCGGCACGGGCGCGGGCCGCCCCGGCGCCCCGCAGCCGCCCGGTACGCCCCGCTGGGCGGCGGACGGCGCGCAGGACTTCCCGGACGACCGCGGGCTGATGGACACCCCGCGCGGGCACGAGGACGTCGAGTCGATGCCGTCCTTCGACGCCTTCGACTCCACTGGTTCGATGCCGCGGGTGGACTTCGCGCAGCCGGGTCCGGGCGACCCGTACGGCGCCCGTCCCGGCCAGGGCCAGCAGGGCGGCGGCCGCCACCAGGGCCCGCCGGCCGGGGGCCAGCAGCAGGGCCCGGGTCAGCAGCAGGGCCAGGGCCGGCCGCAGCAGCAGGGCCGCCCCGGACAGCCCGGCCAGCCGGACCGGTTCGGCCAGCCCGGCCAGCCCGGACAGCCCGGACAGCCCGGTCAACCCGGTCAGGGTGCGCCCGGCCAGGGCATGCCGCCCGCCGCGCGGCCGGCCGGTGGCGGCTTCCCGCCGCCGCAGCCGCAGAGCACCGGCCCGAGCGGCTTCCGCTCCGACGTCTTCGGCGGGCGCCCCGGCCCGACCCCGCGGCAGGGCGGTGGCGGCCAGGGCGGGCCCGGCGACACCGGCCAGTTCCCGATGCAGGGCGGCCCGGGCGACACCGCGCAGTTCCCGCCGATCCGCGACGACGGCTTCGCGCCCACCGGGCAGGGTCCCGGCGGGCCGGGCGGCCAGGGCTTCGGCCAGAACCGCGGCCCGCAGCAGGACCCGTACGGCACCGGCCAGTTCGCGATGCCGGACCAGGGCCAGGGACAGGCTCCCGGCCAGGGACAGGGTCCCGGTCAGGGCCGGCCGGGCGACACCGGCCAGTTCCCGATGCAGGACGACCCGGCCGAGACCGCGCAGTTCCCGCAGATCCGGGCCGGTGACACCGGTCAGTTCCCGCCGGCCCACCCGGGCGACACGGGGCAGTTCCCGCAGATCCGGGCCGGTGACACCGGCCAGTTCCCGCCGGCCCGCGCGGGCGACACGGGCCAGTTCCCGCCCGTACGGCCGGGTGAGCCCGGCTTCGGCGGCAGCGGCGACTTCCCGGTCCCGCCGCAGCCCGGACGCGGTCCGGCCCCGGCCGGGCCCGGCGGACTGCCGCAGCGCACGTCCCGCGGCCCGCAGGGCTCCCCCGGCTGGACCCCCGGCCAGGAGCCGTACGACACCGGTGACCGGCTGCCCGCGCCGGGCGGCTTCGACAGCCGCCAGCCCGGCAGCCCGTACCCGGCGCCGCAGCAGCCCGCGCCCGGCGACACCGGCCAGTACCCGGTCCCGCCGCAGCCGGTGCAGCGCCAGCCGCAGCGGCCCGAGCCGCAACTGCCGCCGGCCGCCGAGCCGATGGCGCTGCCGCCGGCCCCGACCCGCGGTGACGAGCCGACGCCGATCTTCTCCTCGATGGAGTCGGACTGGTTCCGCACCGGGCAGGCCGAGCGGATGCAGGCCATCCACGTGGAGGGCGGGCGCGGCCAGCAGGCGCCGCCGTCGCGGCCGGTGGGGCGCACCGCGCCCCCGCAGCGGCCGCGTACCGACCGCCCGGGCCAGGGCGGCCCGCAGCGTCAGGGCGGCGCGCCGCAGACCCAGCCCGCGCCGACCCAGCCGGCGCCGGCTCCGTCCCCGTCGGCCCAGGCCACGCCGATGGCGCAGCCGTTGCCGCGCGAGACGCCCAACTGGCGGACCTCGCCCAACGACGCGCTGCGCCAGCGGGCCGAGGCGGTGCGCGAGCCCAGCTCCGGCGGGGTCACGCCGTCCGGCCTGCCGCGCCGGGTGCCGCGGGCGAACCTCGTGGCGGGCGGCGCGACCCAGCAACAGGCGCCGCAGGGCGGACCGCAGGTCTCCCGGGCACCGGACGACGTCCGCGGACGTCTGACCAGTCTTCGACGGGGTATCCAGCAGGGCCGCCAGGTCGGCGGCGGAAACACCGACGGCCATGGTTTCGGTACGAATCACCAGGAGCGCTAGTTGAGTGCGATGAGCCAGGCGGCACAGAACCTGAACTGGTTGATCACCAACTTCGTGGACAACACCCCCGGGGTGTCCCACACCGTTGTGGTCTCCGCCGACGGCCTGCTGCTCGCAATGTCCGACGGATTCCCCCGCGACCGCGCCGACCAACTCGCCGCCGTCGCCTCCGGCCTCACCTCCCTCACCGCCGGAGCATCCCGCATCTTCGAAGGCGGCAACGTCAACCAGACCGTCGTCGAAATGGAACGCGGATTCCTGTTCATCATGTCCGTCTCCGACGGCTCCTCCCTCGCCGTACTCGCCCACCCCGAGTGCGACATCGGCCTCGTCGGCTACGAAATGGCCCTGCTCGTCGACCGAGCAGGAACCGTACTGACTCCGGACCTCCGAGCGGAGCTCCAGGGCAGCCTCATGCATTGAGGTCCCGACCGGACCTCACCGCCGTGCCATCCGGTACGGCACCGTTCCCATCCGCACGTTCCCGTCATTCCGCATCAGCACAGCACGCACCAGCGACAGCAATGCCCGGACACGGAGGACCCTCATGACCCCGCCACCCGCCTCGCCGGGCCCGTACGGCGCGCCCCACCACGCGCCGTACGGGGTGGAAGGCGACCAGCCGCTGGTGCGGCCGTACGCCATGACCGGTGGCCGCACCCGGCCGCGCTACCAGCTCGCCCTCGAGGCGCTGGTCAGCACCACCGCGGATCCGGTGCAGTACGCGGGGCTGCTCCCCGAACACCAGCGGATATGCCATCTGACACGGGAGATCAAGTCGGTCGCGGAGATCTCCGCGCTGCTCGCCATCCCGCTCGGGGTGGCCCGCATCCTGGTGGCCGACCTCGCCGAGGCGGGCATGGTAGCCATTCACCAGCCGGGTACCGGCGACGCGGGCGGACAGCCTGATGTGACATTGCTTGAGAGGGTGCTCAGTGGACTTCGGAAGCTCTAGGCCGCAGCCGCAGGCCGCGTACGGCGCGCCGCCGGCACGGTCCACGACCTCCGCGAAGATCGTGGTGGCCGGGGGCTTCGGCGTGGGCAAGACCACGTTCGTCGGTGCGGTGTCGGAGATCAATCCGCTGCGCACCGAGGCCGTGATGACCTCGGCGTCGGCCGGCATCGACGACCTGAGCCACGTGCAGGACAAGACCACCACCACGGTGGCCATGGACTTCGGCCGCATCACGCTGGACGACGACCTGATCCTGTACCTGTTCGGCACGCCCGGCCAGGACCGGTTCTGGTTCATGTGGGACGACCTGGTACGTGGCGCGATCGGCGCGGTGGTGCTGGTGGACACGCGCCGGCTGGCGGACTGCTTCCCGGCGGTGGACTACTTCGAGAACAGCGGCCTGCCGTTCGTGATCGCCCTCAACGGCTTCGACGGCCACCAGCCGTACCGCCCCGAGGAGGTGCGCGAGGCGCTGCAGATCGGCCCCGAGGCACCCATCATCACCACCGACGCCCGGCACCGGGGTGAGGCGAAGAGCGCGCTGATCACTCTGGTCGAGCACGCCCTGCTGGCCCGGCTGAAGTAGGACGCCGACCGGCACAGCACAACAGCATGTGCCAACTGCGGCTTGCCTCCGGCGACTTGCCGGAGTGCGGCCCGCGGGCGAATACGGGGGCCCGCTGTGTCGAAGGACACGGCGGGCCCCCGTCTTCATAACATTTCGGGGGAGTTTCCCGGCCCTGTGAACACGGCTCGCGCTCAGCCGATACCGCAGCGCGTACGTCCGTACCGGGGTTTGCCAACGTTTTAGGCTTATGCCCGTTTCACCTGACCGGATCGGACACCTGTTCCCCTCTCCCGGACGTTTGGCGAGCACCCCCACGACGTGCTGGAATTCGCAGAACCCGAGAGTAGGACGGCCTTCGTCGGCCGTCGCCGAGAGGTTGTTGGTCCAGTGAGGAACACGAGGCGAGCAGAAGCGGGCGCCGCTCCGGGCCCGCGGGGGAACTTCACGCCGCCCCAGCGCCCCGGGCCCGCGGGCCCGGACGGGCCCGGGCCGGACCCCGCCACGGACTCCCCCGCCGCCCCCGACCCCGGCGGCCGGCTGTCCGTGCGCAACTGGCGGATGGCCACCCGCCTGAACGTCATCCTCCTCATTCCGGTCCTGGTCGCCCTGGTCTTCGGCGGCCTGCGGGTGAAGAGTTCGGTCGACACCTGGCACCAGGCCGATGACGCGGTACGCACCGCGGACCTGGTCCGGGCGGCGGCCACGTACAGCACCGCACTGATCAACGAACGGGACGTCACGGCTGTTCCGCTGCTGGCCGGCCGGCGCGACGACCCGACGGTCACCGCCGCCCGCGCCGCCACCGACGCGGCCGCCCGCAGCTTCGACCAGGCCGCGGCCCGGATGCCCGACGCGGCGGGACTCAAGCGCCGGATCGCGGGCTTCCGCACGGTGGAACCGCAGCTCGCCTCGCTGCGCAGGGCCGCGTACACCCGCCAGCTGCCGGGCGTGCAGACCGAGGAGTGGTACGTCAAGATCCAGCACCCGCTGATGGAGCTGGCCAACGAACTCGGTTACGGCACCAGCAACATCACCGCGTACGGCAGGACGCTGTACGCGGTCTCGCTGGCCAAGGCGGCCGAGTCGCTGACCCGGTCGATCGGCACCCACATCCTGGTCGAGCAGCCGGTGCCGGCCAAGGAACTCGCGCTGCAGAAGACCTCGCTGGGCTCGTACGCGTACCTGGAGGGCATCGCCCTGGAGGAGTACCAGGGCGGCGGCACGGCGGCGGACCAGTCCCGGCTGCAGGCGGCCCAGGCCGACGCGCAGAAGAAGGGCCAGGCCCTGGTCGCCGACGCGCAGCGCAAGGCGGAAGCGGCGGGCACCGCGTTCGTCGCGCCGCCGGACCTGACCAGGATGGTCACCGAGATCGCCACCCCCGGGCGAACCGCCGCCCAACTCAAGGCCGAGGGCATCACCGCCGACTCGTTCTTCGGCGCGGCGACCCTGTCCTTCGACGCCTACCGCACGGTCGAGGGGGCACTCGCCGGCCAGGCCGCGCACGACGCCGCGCACATCGCCTCCAACGCCAAGCGGGACGCGCTGATCAACGCGGTGGCCGTGGTGCTCGCCCTGATCCTCGCCTTCATCGTGGCCGCCAGGATGGCCCGGACGATGAGCCGCAACATGCGGCGGCTGCGCGGCGCGGCCTTCGACGTGGCGGAGACCCGGCTGCCGGCGATCGTCGACCAGCTCTCCCGGACCGACCCCGGCCGGGTGGACACCCAGGTCGCCCCGATCCCGATCACCAGCCGGGACGAGATCGGCGAGGTGGCCCGGGCCTTCGACCAGGTGCACCGGGAGGCGGTGCGGCTGGCCGCCGAGCAGGCGCTGCTGCGCGGCAACGTCAACGCCATCTTCACCAACCTCAGCCTGCGCAACCAAGGCCTCATCGAGCGTCAGCTCGACCTGATCACCGACCTGGAGAACAACGAGGCCGACCCCGAGCAGCTCGCCAACCTGTTCAGGATGGACCACCTCGCCACCCGCATGCGGCGCAACGGCGAGAACCTGCTGGTCCTCGCGGGCGAGGAGCCGGCCCGGCAGTGGAACCAGCCGGTGCCGCTGGTGGACGTGATGCGTGCGGCGGCCTCGGAGGTGGAGGCGTACGACCGGATCGAACTGGTCGGCATCCCGGAGACCGACATCCACGGCAGCGCCGTCACCGACCTGGTGCACCTGCTGGCCGAGCTGCTGGAGAACGCCACCTCGTTCTCCTCGCCGCAGACCAGGGTGCGGGTGACCGCGACCCGGCTGCCGGACGGCCGGGTGATGGTCGAGATCCACGACCGCGGCATCGGGCTGACCTCCCAGGACTTCGCGGACATCAACCACAAGCTGGCCAACCCGCCGACGGTGGACGTCGAGGTGGCCAAGCGGATGGGCCTGTTCGTGGTCGGCCGGCTGGCCGACCGGCACGGCATCCGGGTGCAGCTGCGGCCGTCGGGTGAACAGGCCGGCACCACCTCGCTGGTGATGCTGCCCGAGCCGATCACCCACGGCGGTGGCGACGACGGCCTGCTCGACGCCCCGGAAGAAGGCGACTTCGCCGTCTCCCGGATCGTGCCCGAGCACGACCCGGCCGAGGCGGCCGGTGCCCGCACCGCCGCCGAACTGGGCTTCGACGACTCGCGGTACGAGTCGCTGAACTCGGTGGGCCGCTCCTTGAAGCGCGAGGAGCGCCGGGCCCAGCTGGAGGCCGCCGCCACCGCCGTACCGACCGGGCGGGAACTGCCCGGGCCGGGCCAGGAGCAGCAGCCGTACGGCGAGGGCTACCCGGCGGCCGAGGGCTACGAGGGCGGCTACGACCCGGCCTACCAGCAGCAGGGTTACGAACAGCAGGCCTACCAGCAGGGCTTCGGGCCGGACGGCGGGCCGCTGCCGGAGGGCTTCGCGCCGGCGCCCGGGTACGAAGAGCAGCCCGGCCGGCCCGGATTCGACCAACAGGGCGGCTACGGGCAGCAGCCCGGGTACGAGCAGGGCGCCCCGGCGGGTTACGAACCGGCCGCCTTCGAGGCGGCGGGGACCGGCACCGGCTTCGAGCAGGGTCCGGCCTTCGGCCAGGGCGCCGGTTACGGGCAGCCGGCCGCCGCGGACCAGGGCGCGGACTTCGCGCAGAACGGTTTTTCCGCGCCGGATCACACGCCGGCGTACGCCCAGGAGCCCGGCTACCAGGCGGAGTTCTCCGGTTACGCGCCGGCACAGGACGACTGGCCGGCGGCTGAAGCCGAGGTAACGGAATCCGCACCGCCGCTCCCGCAAGCGCCGCGGGAGAGCGTAGTCTCGCAATCGCTGACGGACGCAGGTCTGCCCCGCCGCGAACGTCGGCCGCGCAGTTCCGAACAGCCCGCGCAGGAGCCCGCACAGGAGTCAGCCCAGCCGCAGAACGATGTCCAGCCGGACGACCCCGGCTGGCGGTCCACCAACGACGAGCACTGGCAGCGGGCCGGTCAGGTCCGTGAGCCCAAGGCAGGCGGGGTCACCCCCTCCGGCCTGCCCCGGCGGGTGCCCCAGGCCAACCTGGTCGCGGGAACCGCTGCGCAGACCCCGCAGGGCGGCCCACAGGTCTCCCGTGCACCCGAGGACGTCCGCGGACGGTTGAGTAATCTGCGGCGTGGCGTCCAGCAGGGGCGCACTGCTGGAACTGACACGAACGGACCGGCCACCGAGAGCGGATTCGGCGGCCCCCAGAACCAGGAGCGCTAGTTGAGTCCGATGAGCCAGGCGGCACAGAACCTGAACTGGTTGATCACCAACTTCGTGGACAACACCCCCGGGGTGTCCCACACCGTTGTGGTCTCCGCCGACGGCCTGCTGCTCGCAATGTCCGACGGATTCCCCCGCGACCGCGCCGACCAACTCGCCGCCGTCGCCTCCGGCCTCACCTCCCTCACCGCCGGAGCATCCCGCATCTTCGAAGGCGGCAACGTCAACCAGACCGTCGTCGAAATGGAACGCGGATTCCTGTTCATCATGTCCGTCTCCGACGGCTCCTCCCTCGCCGTACTCGCCCACCCCGAGTGCGACATCGGCCTCGTCGGCTACGAAATGGCCCTGCTCGTCGACCGAGCAGGAACCGTACTCACCCCCGATCTGCGGGCCGAACTGCAGGGCAGCCTGCTCAATTAACGCAACTGCGTGCCGGCTCGTCCGGGCACCCGCCAGGCGCTCGGACGAGGGAGCACGGCCGTATCAGGAGGAGGACTCGTGAGCACGTCCCCCGGCGCAGACCCGTACGGCAGTCAGCATCAGCCGCCTTCCCACCCGTACAGATTCCCCTCGGCGCCCACTCCGGAGCCCGAGCAGCCCTACCGGCAGCCGCGGATCCAGCCGTACGCGCCGCCGCAGGCGCCCCCGCCGCAGACGGCGCGCGGTGGCGGCCTGCCCGGCGGCCCCGGCGCGGGCGGTTCCGGGAACGTCCCCGGGAACGGCGGCGGCAACGGCGGTACGGGCCGCCGTCGTTCGCAGTCCCCCTCCGGCCTGGTACGGCCGTACACGATGACCGGCGGCCGGACCCGGCCGCGTTACCAGCTCGCCATCGAGGCGCTGGTCAGCACCACCGCCGACCCCGAGCGGCTGCGCGGGCAGCTCCCCGAGCACCAGCGGATCTGCCTGCTGTGCCGGGAGATCAAGTCGGTGGCGGAGATCTCCGCGCTGCTGACCATCCCGCTCGGCGTGGTCCGGATCCTGGTCGCGGACCTGGCCGAGGCGGGCCTGGTCGCGATCCACCAGCCCGGTGGCGACGAGTCGGCGGGCGGACAGCCTGATGTGACACTGCTTGAAAGGGTGCTCAGTGGACTTCGGAAGCTCTAGCGGCCCGGCCCGCGCCACCACCTCCGCGAAGATCGTGGTGGCGGGCGGATTCGGCGTGGGCAAAACCACGTTCGTCGGTGCCGTCTCGGAGATCAACCCGCTGCGCACCGAAGCCGTGATGACCTCCGCGTCGGCCGGCATCGACGACCTCACGCACGCGCCGGACAAGACCACCACCACGGTGGCCATGGACTTCGGCCGCATCACCCTCGACGAGGACCTGATCCTCTACCTGTTCGGCACCCCGGGCCAGGACCGGTTCTGGTTCATGTGGGACGACCTGGTCCGCGGCGCCATCGGCGCGATCGTCCTGGTCGACACCCGGCGCCTGGCGGACTGCTTCCCCGCGGTGGACTACTTCGAGAACAGCGGCCTGCCGTTCGTGATCGCCCTCAACGGCTTCGACGGCCACCAGTCCTACGGTCCGGAGGAAGTGCGCGAGGCGCTGCAGATCGGCCCCGAGGCACCCATCATCACCACCGACGCCCGCCACCGGGCGGAGGCCAAGAGCGCCCTGATCACCCTGGTCGAGCACGCGCTGATGGCCCGTATGCGGTAGGCAGCCGGGCCCGCGCCGGGAACGGCACGAGGGCCCCGCACCTGACCGGGAGTCAGGTGCGGGGCCCTCGGCGTACGCGCGGCCTTGCGGCCCCGGTTCAGCGGTTCGGTCCCGCCGGGTTCAGCCCTGCCAGGAGTGCGGGGCCTGGAAGCCCCGGGCGCGCTCCAGACGGCGCCAGCCGGCCACCGAGCGGGCGGGCAGCCCGGCGCTGTGGCCGGCGTCGCCGGCACCGGCCCGGGCGAGCAGGATCGCGGTCAGCGCGGCGAGTTCCTCCGGGGCGGCGTGGCCCTTCTCGACGCGCACGAGGGAATCGGCGGGAGTGCTCACAGGGATCTCCGTGGCTGTGGTGGGGTGGGGCTACTGGGGCGGGTTGCCGTGCTTGCGCGAGGGCAGGTCGGCGTGCTTGGTGCGGAGCATGGCCAGGGAGGAGATGAGGACCTCCCGGGTCTCGGCGGGGTCGATCACGTCGTGGATCAGGCCCCGCTCGGCCGCGTAGTACGGGTGCATCAGCTCGGCCTTGTACTCCTTGACGACGCGGGCGCGGGTGGCGTCGGGGTCGTCGGCGGCGGCGATCTGACGGCGGAAGATGACGTTGGCCGCGCCCTCGGCGCCCATCACGGCGATCTCGTTGGTCGGCCAGGCGAACGTCAGGTCCGCGCCGATCGACTGGGAGTCCATGACGATGTACGCGCCGCCGTACGCCTTGCGCAGGATCAGCGAGATCCGCGGGACGGTGGCGTTGCAGTACGCGTACAGCAGCTTGGCGCCGTGCCGGATGATGCCGCCGTGCTCCTGCGAGACACCGGGCAGGAAGCCGGGCACGTCCAGCAGGGTGACCAGCGGGATGTTGAAGGCGTCGCACATCTGGACGAAGCGGGCGGCCTTCTCGCTGGCCTCGATGTCCAGCACGCCGGCCAGCGAGGCCGGCTGGTTGGCGATGATGCCCACCACGTGGCCGTCGAGCCGGGCCAGCGCCACGATGATGTTGGTGGCCCAGCGCTCGTGGATCTCCAGGTACTCGCCGTCGTCGACGATCTCCTCGATCACCTTGTGCATGTCGTACGAGCGGTTGGGGTCCGCGGGCACCAGGTCCAGCAGGACGTCGCCGCGCCGCTCGGCCGGGTCGTTGCCGGCCACGGCGGGCGGGTTCTCCCGGTTGTTCTGCGGCATCAGCGAGAGCAGGTACCGCACTTCCTCCAGGCAGGTCTGCTCGTCGTCGTAGGCGAAGTGCGCCACGCCGGAGATCTCCGCGTGCACGTCCGCGCCGCCGAGCCCGTTCTGGGTGATCTCCTCACCGGTGACCGCCTGGACCACGTCCGGGCCGGTGATGAACATCTGCGAGGTCTCGCGGACCATGAACACGAAGTCGGTCAGCGCCGGGGAGTACGCCGCGCCGCCCGCGCAGGGGCCGAGCATCACGCTGATCTGCGGGATGACGCCCGAGGCGCGGGTGTTGCGCTGGAAGATGCCGCCGTAGCCGGCCAGCGCCGAGACGCCCTCCTGGATGCGCGCGCCGGCGCCGTCGTTGAGGGAGACCAGCGGAGCCCCGGCCGCGATGGCCATGTCCATGATCTTGTGGATCTTCTGGGCGTGCGCCTCGCCGAGCGCACCGCCGAAGATCCGGAAGTCGTGCGCGTACACGAACACCGTCCGCCCGTGCACGGTCCCCCACCCGGTGATCACACCGTCGGTGTAGGGACGCTTGGCCTCCAGGCCGAAGCCGGTGGCACGGTGCCGCCGCAGCGGTTCCACCTCGCGGAAGGAATCCGGGTCCAGCAGGAGGTCGATCCGCTCACGGGCGGTCAGCTTCCCCTTGGCCTTCTGAGCCTGCGTCGCCTTCTCGCTCGGGCCGCGCCGGACTTCTTCACGGATCGCGTGAAGCTCGGCCACACGCCCGCGGGCGTCGGTGGCCTCGGCCGCCTCGGCGGGTACCTCTTGCGAAATGGTCATGTACCGACACTACGAGCGCGGACTCGGGAACGGAGCAGCGACTTTGTACAGTGTCCGTCGAGTCCTGCTGGTGGAACCTTACAGAAACGCCTGGTCCCTGCCTCAGCGCCGCTCGGGCCGCAAGCTCGCATTTTGCCCTGTTTCCCGGGTGGGCCCGCCGCCGGCTGGCGGGCCCCGGTCAGCGCCCGGCGATCGCCTCGGCCAGTGCCAGCACCCGGCGGGCCTCCTCGACATGCAGGTGCTCGATCATCCTGCCGTCGACCGTGACCACGCCGCGCCCTTGTGACGTGGCATCTTCGAATGCCTGGATAATACGCCTGGCGCGGGCGATGTCCTCCTCCGCCGGCGAGAAGATTGCGTTGCACGGTTCGACCTGCCGGGGATGGATCAGCGTCTTGCCGTCGAAGCCCATCTGCCGCCCTTGGAGGGTCTCCGCCTCAAAGCCGGACAGATCCTGCACGTCGTTGTAGACACCGTCCAAAATCGCCGTACCGCTCGCGCGGGCCGCCAACAGGGCGAGGGACAGGGCCGTGAGCAGCGGCGTCCGGCCCGGGACGGGCTCGGCGCGCAGTTCCTTGGCCAGGTCGTTGGTGCCCATGACGAGCACGGTCAGCCGCTGCGAGGCCGAGGCGATCGCGGCCGCGTCCAGGATCGCGGCCGGTGTCTCGATCATGGCCCAGATCGCGGTGCTGTCCGGTGCGCCGGCCGCCGCCAGCGCCGCCTCGACCTGCCGGACCGTGGTGGGCGAGTCGACCTTGGGGACCACGACGGCGTCGGGTCCGGCCTCGGCGGCCGCCCGCAGGTCCTCCTCGTGCCAGGGGGTGCCGGGCGCGTTGACCCGGACGGTGACCTCCCGGTGGCCGTAGCCGCCGGCGGCGACCGCGGCGGCGACCCGCTTCCTGGCCTCCTCCTTGGCGTCGGGGGCGACCGAGTCCTCCAGGTCGAGGATGAGCGCGTCGGCGGGCAGCGACTTGGCCTTCTCCAGGGCGCGTTCGTTGGCGCCGGGCATGTAGAGCACCGAGCGGCGGGGCCGCGGGGCGGGGGTGGGGTGCGGGAGGGTCACGCGGTGGTCTCCTCGGTCTGCTTCTGCGCGGCGGCGTACGCCTCGGCCAGTTCGGGGTCGCGGGCGGCCAGCGCGTCCGCGAGCCCGGCCACCACCCGGCACTGCTTGTAGGTGGCGTCGTCCTGCATCTTGCCGTCGATCATCACCGCGCCGGTGCCGTCGCCCATGGCCTCGATCACCCGGCGGGCCCAGGCCACCTCGTCCGGCGCCGGCGAGAACACCCGCCTGGCCACGGCGATCTGAGCCGGGTGCAGGGTCCAGGCGCCGACGCAGCCGAGCAGGAAGGCGTTGCGGAACTGGTCCTCGCACGCGGCCAGGTCCTGGATGTCGCCGAACGGGCCGTAGTACGGCAGGATTCCGTGCGCCGCGCAGGCGTCGACCATGCGGGCCAGCGTGTAGTGCCACAGGTCCTGCTGGAAGACGGCCCGCGGCCCGCCGTCGCCGCGCGGGTCCTCGCGGACCAGGTAACCCGGATGGCCGCCGCCCACCCGGGTGGTCTTCATCCGGCGGCTGGCGGCCAGGTCGGCCGGGCCCAGCGAGATGCCCTGCATCCGGGGGCTGGCGCCGGCGATCTCCTCCACGTTGGCGACGCCGGTCGCGGTCTCCAGGATCGCGTGCACCAGCACCGGCCGGGTCAGCCCCGCCCTGGCCTCCAACTGGGCCAGCAGCCGGTCCACGTAGTGGATGTCCTGGGCGCCCTCGACCTTGGGCACCATCACCACGTCGATCCGGTCGCCCACTTCGGTGACCAGGGTCAGCAGGTCGTCCAGCGCCCAGGGCGAGTCCAGGCTGTTGATCCGGGTCCACAGCTGGGTGTCGCCGAAGTCGGTGGCGCGGGCGACGGCCACCAGCCCGTCGCGCGCGGCCTGTTTGCGGTCCGCCGGGACGGCGTCCTCCAGGTTGCCCAGCAGCACGTCCACCTGGGGGACGAGGGCGGGCACCTTGGCGGCCATCCGCGCGTTGCCGGGGTCGAAGAAGTGGATCATCCGCGAGGGCCGGAACGGCACGTCGCGCACGGGGGCCGGGGCCCCCACAGCCAGCGGGCGGAAGAAGTCCTTCGCCGAGCGCATACGATCTCCCGGTTGTCGGTCGAGGGTCGGGGAGGGTACGGGGCACGCGCGCACCCGCGTGCCGCGCTCACCCTATGACCGCCCGGGCCGGCAGGTTACCGGTCAGTACGTGTGCCGTTGGTCACCGCCGCGCACCCGTCGGTCGTCCCGGTCACCGCCGCCGGTCACCGGGCACCGCCCTCGTGCCCGTCATACCCGGCGGGAGGCGGGGCGGGACGGGTCAGCAGCCGCCGCAGTTGTAGTACAGGACGTCCCAGTGGGTGCCCTCGTCGGTGTAGACGTTGCCCGCGGCCGAGTCCCACATCGGGTAGCCGTCGCCGCGCAGGCCCGCGTACGTGAAGACGTTGTGGACGTAGTTGTTCAGGCAGGTGTACTTGCTCATGTCCAGCTTGTAGCCGTTCCAGTGCGAGTACGTGCCGCTGGCGTGGCCGGTCTCGGTGCCGCCGGTGATGTTGATGGCGCAGCCGCTGGCGTTCTTGAGGGTGATGGCGCCCTGGGCGGTGGTCAGGTTGAGCTGGTCGAAGGACGTACACGTGGCGTTGTTGCGGTTGGTGCAGTTCCCGGACGAGGACCAGGTGATCCCGGCGCTGCGGAACATGCTCTCGGCCTGTGCCTGGGTCAGCTTGGTGACCGCGTAGGCGTCGTGGGACGAGGCCAGGCCCACGCCGGGGGCGAAGAGCACGGTGAGGGCGAGTGTGAGGGCGGTGAGCACGGCCCGGACCACGGGCCGCTGCCGCCAGGTCGTCTGCATGGGATACCTCCTGCTGATGCCGCTGGGACGAAGGTGGTGCAGGTGGCGCAGCAGGAGTGTGCCCGAGTTCTACGCGCGTTGCCAGGGTCCGGGGCGAAACAACGGAGGGCGTTCCCGGCCGGCCGCGGTGGGGCTGCGGCCGGCCGGGAACGCCCTCGTGCCGGTTACTCCATCGGCTCCAGCCCGGCGCGCAGCAGGCCGTAGGCGTAGGCGTCGTCCAGCGCCTGCCAGGAGGCGGCGATCACGTTCTCGCCGACGCCGACCGTGGACCACTCGGCGGCGCCGTCGGTGGTGGTGATCAGCACCCGGGTGGTGGAGTCGGTGCCGTAACGCCCTTCCAGGATGCGGACCTTGTAGTCGGTCAGGGCGAAGGAGGCCAGTTGCGGGTAGATCCGCTCCAGGGCCACCCGCAGCGCCCGGTCCAGCGCGTTGACCGGGCCGTTGCCCTCGGCGGTGGCCACGATCCGCTCGCCCTTGGCCCACAGCTTGACGGTCGCCTCGTTGGCGTGGGTGCCGTCGGGCCGGTCCTCGGTGATGGCCCGCCAGGACTCGATACGGAAGAACCGCCGCGGCCTGCCGTCCACTTCGGCCCGCAGCAGCAGCGCGAACGACGCGTCCGCCGCCTCGTACGTGTAGCCCTTGAGCTCGCGCTCCTTGACCCGCTCCACCACCCGCTGGACCAGTTCGCGGTCGCCGCCGAGGTCGATGCCCAGTTCCCGGCCCTTGAGCTCGACCGACGCGCGCCCGGCCATGTCCGAGACCAGCATCCGCATGGTGTTGCCGACCCGCTCGGGGTCGATGTGCTGGTAGAGGTCCGGATCCACCTTGATCGCCGAGGCGTGCAGGCCCGCCTTGTGCGCGAACGCCGACACGCCCACGTACGGCTGATGCGTGGACGGGGTGAGGTTGACGGCCTCGGCGATCGCGTGCGAGATCCGGGTCATCTCGCCGAGCGCGCCCTCGGGCAGCACCCGCTGGTCCAGCTTGAGCTCCAGCGCGGCGACCACCGGGAAGAGGTTGGCGTTGCCGACGCGCTCGCCGTAGCCGTTCGCGGTGCACTGCACATGGGTGGCGCCGGCTTCGACCGCGGCCAGGGTGTTGGCGACCGCGCAGCCGCTGTCGTCCTGGGCGTGCATGCCGAGCCGGGCCCCGGTGGCGGCCAGCACCTGCGCGGTGACCTCGCGCACCTGCGCCGGCAGCATGCCGCCGTTGGTGTCGCACAGCACGACCACCGACGCCCCGGCCTCGTGCGCGGCCTTCACCACCTCGACGGCGTACTCCGGGTTCGCCCGGTGGCCGTCGAAGAAGTGCTCGCAGTCCACGAACACCCGGCGGCCCTGGCCGGTCAGGTACGAGACGGTGTCCCGCACCATCTCCAGGTTCTCCTCCAGCGTGGTGCGCAGCGCGAGCTCCACATGGCGGTCGTGCGACTTGGCGACCACCGTGATCACCGGCGCGCCCGACTCAAGCAGCGCCCTGACCTGCGGGTCGTCCGCCGCGTTGCCCCCGGCCCGCCGGGTCGCCCCGAACGCCACCAGGGCGGCGTGCTTCAGCTCCAGCTCGGCCGCCGCCCGGGCGAAGAACTCGGTGTCGCGCGGGTTCGCGCCGGGCCACCCGCCCTCGATGAAGCCGACCCCGAAGTCGTCCAGGTGCCGGGCGATCGCCAGCTTGTCGGCGACGGTGAGGTTGATCCCCTCGCGCTGGGCGCCGTCGCGCAGCGTGGTGTCGAAGACGTGAAAGCTGTCGTCCAGTTCCGCGGTCATGGCCTGCGTACTCCTTCGGGTGAGAGCGGGGTTCCCTCCGGGTGGCCCTGAGCGCATCCGGAGGCACCGACTCCACTTGCCCCATGATCCCTCGTACGGTTCGCCTCCGGCGGGTGGCCTGAAGCGGTCGCTTCCAGCGGGTGGCCGGAAACGAAAAAACCTCTCGCTGACGCGAGAGGTCTGCACGCGGGTCGGGGCACGGTTCTGTTTCGCTTCTTGTCAGCGCAACGTCACTGCGGACCGGCGTGCCTGTTGCCAATAATCAGTGCGGTACAGGGCACGGTGCGAGTTTTCCATACCCGCACGTCCTCCCGCTCCTACGTCTCACCATGCGGAAGCGGGGTTCACCGGGAGTACGGAAGGGGCGCGGGGATCATGCGCGCTGCGGTGCCACCGGAGTACCCAGGGGCGCGGGGAACTGCGCGAGCAACCGGCCACCGGCCGGTGGTCCGGAGACGACAGCAATTGCCCCTTTGGGGCGGTGGCGACCCGCGCCACGGTGATGGGCTGGTCGCGCAGTTCCCCGCGCCCCTGGTTTTCCGGGCGAACCCTTCGTCCATGCGCTTACGCGCCGAGGGGATGCATCCACTTGTGCGGGTCGGGGGTGAGGCCGAGCTGGATGTCGAGGAGGGCGGCACGCAGCCGCATGGTGACCTCGCCGGGTTCGCCGTCCGCAACGACCCAATCGGCGCGGGTGGACTTGACGGAGCCCACAGGCGTGATCACTGCGGCGGTGCCGCAGGCGAAGACCTCGGTGAGGGAACCGTCCTGATTGCCGCGGCGCCAGTCGTCGACGGAGATGCGGGCCTCGGACACTTCGTAGCCGAGGTCGGCGGCGATGGTGAGGAGGGAATCGCGGGTGATGCCGGGCAGGAGGGAGCCGGACAGCTCAGGAGTGACGATTCGCCGCGGGGAGCCGGCGGACCCGTCCCCGTACACGAAGTACAGGTTCATCCCGCCCATCTCCTCGATCCAGCGGCGCTCGATCGCGTCGAGCCAGACCACCTGGTCACAGCCGTGCTCGATGGCCTGGGCCTGGGCGACCAGGGAGGCGGCGTAGTTGCCGCCGGCCTTGGCGGCGCCGGTGCCGCCGGGGGCGGCGCGCACGTACTCCTCGGACAGCCAGACGGAGACCGGCTTGACGCCGCCGGAGAAGTAGGCGCCGGCCGGGGAGGCGATGACGAGGAAGAGGTATTCGTTGGCGGGGCGCACGCCGAGGCCGACCTCGGTGGCGAACATGAAGGGCCGCAGGTAGAGGGAGGTCTCGCCCTCGCTGGGCACCCAGGCGCGGTCCTGGCGGACCAGGACGTCGCACGCCTCGATGAAGGTCTCCACGGGCAGCTCGGGCATGGCCAGGCGGCGGGCGGAGGCCTGGAAGCGCCGGGCGTTGGCCTCGGGCCGGAAGGTGGCGACGGTGCCGTCCGGCTGCCGGTACGCCTTGAGGCCCTCGAAGATCGTCTGCGCGTAGTGCAGCGTCATGTTGGCCGGGTCCAGGGACAGCGGCGCGTACGGAACGAGCTGTGCGTCGTGCCAGCCGCGGCCCTCGGTCCACTTGATGGTGACCATGTGGTCGGTGAAGTGGCGGCCGAAGCCGGGGTTGGCCAGGATGGCGGCCCGCTCGGCGTCGGAGAGGGGATGCGCGGAGGGTTTGAGCTCGATCGTGGGCGTCGTCATGTCTGTTCCTTCACCGTTTGCCGTCGTCACAGAGTGGCCTTCGGACGGGCCCGGTCCGCATGCGGCCGTGTGCGGACCACCGCCGGGCCGAGTCCGAACCGACGTAGGCCTACGTAGTAGGACGTCCTACTTCTGCCCCGCGTCGCGGCCCCGGCACTGATTATCGCAGGGCGCGGGCCCCGTACCCCAGAGCGGGGAGGGGACCTGACACACGCGGCCCCCGGCGCGGGCCGGGGGCCGGTTCCGGTCAGGATCGCGGGCCGGACATGTCAGCCGGGCTCCGGCCGGAGTCCGGCACGGGTCCGAGGGGCTTCGAGCTTGGGGCCGGGCCCCCGGGGTCCCCGGGGGCCGTCCGCGGGTCGTTCAGCTGGAGACGCGGGCGGCCAGTGCGTCGCCGATGGCCACCGTGGAGCGGGCCGGCAGGGTCGCGCGCTCGGCCAGGTCGGCCTGGACGGCGGCCTCGATCCGGGCGGCCTCGGCGGCCAGCCCCAGGTGCTGGAGCAGCAGCGCCACCGACAGCACGGTCGCGGTCGGGTCGGCCTTGGACTGGCCGGCGATGTCGGGCGCGGAGCCGTGTACCGGCTCGAACATGGACGGGAAGGCGCCGCTCGGGTTGATGTTCCCGCTGGCCGCCACGCCGATCCCGCCGGAGACGGCCGCCGCGAGGTCGGTGATGATGTCGCCGAACAGGTTGTCGGTGACGATCACGTCGAACCGCTCGGGCTGCGTGACCAGGAAGATGGTGGCCGCGTCCACGTGCAGGTAGTCGGTGGTGACGTCCGGGTACTCGGCGCCGACCTCCTCGAAGATCCGGGTCCACAGCCGGCCGGCGTGCACCAGGACGTTGTTCTTGTGCACCAGGGTGAGCTTCTTGCGCGGGCGGGCCTGCGCGCGGGCGTAGGCGTCCCGCACCACGCGCTCGATGCCGTACGCGGTGTTCAGGCTGACCTCGGTGGCCACTTCCTGCTCGGTGCCGGTCCTGATGGTGCCGCCGTTGCCGGTGTACGGGCCCTCGGTGCCCTCGCGGACCACCACGAAGTCGATCTCCGGGCTGCCGGACAGCGGGGTGGCCACGCCCGGGAAGAGCCGGCTGGGCCGCAGGTTCACATGGTGGTCGAAGGCGAACCGCAGCTTGAGCAGGAAGCCGCGCTCCAGCACGCCGGACGGCACCGAGGGGTCGCCGATCGCGCCGAGCAGGATCGCGTCGTGCCCCTTGAGCTGCGCCAGGTCCTCGTCGGTGAGGGTCTGGCCGGTGGCGTGGTAGCGCCGGGCGCCGAAGTCGTACGTCCTGGTCTCCAGCTTGACGTCCTGGGGCAGGACCGCGGCAAGGACCTTGAGGCCCTCCGTCACGACTTCCTGGCCGATGCCGTCACCGGGGATCACTGCGAGGCTGATGCTGCGAGACATGCGGGCACCCTACTCCGCGTCCCACCCCATGACATGGGCCGTCCGGCATCCGGACAGGCGTCAGTACTTCTCAGGGCTCCTCGGGGTTCCTCGGGGTTCCTCGGCGCTTCGCGGCGCTCCTCAGGGCGCCTCAGTGCTCCTCGTGGCCGGTGCTGCCCCCGTTGTCGCGGCGGTCGAGGGAACGCTGGAGGGCGCGCAGGGCGTTCTGGCGGGCGGTCTCGTCCATGGTGATCAACTCCAGGCAGAAGCGTCGCTGGGGTGATGGGGGGTCGCCACGGAACGGGGCGGACGGCCCGGCGCGGCATCGGGTGGTCCGCGCGGCCGTTCCCGCCACTCGCTCGATCGAGCGAGACGTTCGGCTCTCTACAAAGTTAGGTCAGCGCAGCCGTGCTGTCGCCACAATTACTCGGACGTCCTACTATCTGAGACGGCCGCGCGGTCGCGGCCGCACGCGCGGCGCCCCCGCCGGCCCGGGGTACGGGCGGACGGGGGCGCTCAGGGCCTGCTCAGAACACGCGCGGGACGTCCGGGGACATCCGCGGGACCGGGAAAGCAGCCGCTCAGCCCTGGTGCGGGTAGCGGTAGTCGGTCGGGGGCACCAGGGTCTCCTTGATCGCCCGGGTGGACGTCCAGCGCATCAGGTTCTGCGCGGCGCCGGCCTTGTCGTTCGTCCCCGAGGCGCGGCCGCCGCCGAAGGGCTGCTGGCCCACCACGGCGCCGGTGGACTTGTCGTTGATGTAGAAGTTGCCGGCGGCGAACCGCAGCCGCTCCATGACGTGCGCCACAGCGGCGCGGTCGGTGGCGACCACCGAGCCGGTCAGGCCGTAGGGGGCGACGGACTCCATCTGGTCGAGCATGGTCTCGAAGTCGTCGTCCTCGTAGACGTGCACCCCGAGGATCGGCCCGAAGTACTCCTCTCGGAAGATCTCGTTGTCCGGGTCGGTGGAGGCCAGCACGGTGGGCCGGACGAACCAGCCGACCGAGTCGTCGTAGCCGCCGCCGGCCACGACCTCGACGGTGGGGTCGGCCTTGGCCCGGTCGATGGCGGCCTTGTTCTTGGCGAAGGCGCGCTCGTCGATCAGGGCGCCGAGGAAGTTGGACAGGTCGGTGACGTCGCCCATGGTGAGCGAGTCGACCTCGGCGGCGAACTCCTCCTTGAAGCCGCCCTCCCACAGCGAGCGCGGGACGTAGGCGCGCGAGGAGGCCGAGCACTTCTGGCCCTGGTACTCGAAGGAGCCGCGGGTCAGCGCGGTCTTGAGCACCGCCGGGTCGGCGGAGGGGTGGGCGACGACGAAGTCCTTGCCGCCGGTCTCGCCGACGATCCGCGGGTAGGAGCGGTAGCGCTCGATGTTCTCGCCGACCGTGCGCCACAGGTAGCGGAAGGTCCTGGTGGAGCCGGTGAAGTGGATGCCGGCCAGCTCCGGGTGGACCAGGGCGACCTCGGAGACCACCACGCCGTCACCGGTCACCAGGTTGATCACGCCGTCCGGCAGCCCGGCCTCCTTCAGCAGGCGCATCAGCAGCACCGCCGAGTGGGTCTGGGTCGGCGACGGCTTCCAGACCACCACGTTGCCCATCAGGGCCGGGGCGGTGGGCAGGTTGCCGGCGATCGCGGTGAAGTTGAACGGCGTGATCGCGTAGACGAAGCCTTCCAGCGGGCGGTGGTCGAGGCGGTTCCACACGCCGGGCGCGTTGGCGACCGGCTGCTCGGCGAGGATCTGCCGGGCGTAGTGGACGTTGAACCGCCAGAAGTCGACCAGCTCGCAGGGGCTGTCGATCTCGGCCTGCTGCACGGTCTTGGACTGGCCGAGCATGGTGGAGGCGGCCAGCGTCTCGCGCCAGGGGCCGGCCAGCAGTTCGGCGGCGCGCAGGAAGATCGCGGCGCGGTCGTCGAAGGACATCGCCCGCCAGGCGGGGGCGGCGGCCAGGGCCGCGGTGATCGCGTCCGCCGCGTCCTGGGAGGTGGCGTTGCCGAAGGTGCCCAGGCGCGCGCCGTGGTTGTGCGGCTGGACCACGTCGAAGCGCTCGCCGCCGCCCATGCGCTCCTGGCCGCCGATGACCAGGGGCAGGTCGATCGGGTTGCCGGCCAGTTCCTTGAGCTTCGCCTCCAGCCGGGCGCGTTCCGGGCTGCCGGGCGCGTAGCCGTGGACCGGCTCGTTGACCGGCGCGGGGACCTGGGTCACAGCGTCCATGAAGCGTCTCTCCTCGTCGAGTCGTCGGTCGAGTGGTCGGTGGGTCGGGGTCGGGGGCCGTACGGCCGGACCGTCGTGGGGCCCGGCCGTACGGCGGGTGCTCCGGCGGTCTGCCGGGAGCCGTCGGAAGCGGGTCAGCGACCCGCGGGCACGAACGAGCGGAGGAAGAAGGCGAGGTTCGCCGGGCGCTCGGCGAGCCGGCGCATGAAGTACCCGTACCAGTCTGCGCCGTACGGCACGTAAATACGCATACGTTCCCCCTGGTCGGCCAGGCGGCGCTGTTCGGCGGTGCGGATGCCGTAGAGCATCTGGAACTCGTAGCTGCCCGGCGCACGGTGGTTACGGGTGGCCAGTTCCTGGGCTATGGCGATCATGCGCGGGTCGTGCGAGCCGACCATGGGGTAGCCGGCGCCGGCGAACAGGGTGCGCAGGGCGCGGACGTACGCCTTGTCGACCGCGCGCCGGTCCTGGAAGGCGACCGAGGCCGGCTCCTTGTAGGCGCCCTTGACCAGCCGGACCCGGGAGCCCTCGACGGCGAGCGCGCGGGCGTCGTCCTCGGTGCGGAACAGGTACGACTGGAGGACCGCGCCGGTGCCGGGGTGGTCGTGGCGCAGTTCGCGCAGGACGGCCAGCGTCGAGTCGACGGTGGTGTGGTCCTCCATGTCGAGGGTGACGGTGGTGCCGGCGGAGGTGGCCAGCTCGGCGACCCGGCGCACGTTCGCAAGGGCGACGTCGTGGCCGCCGTCGGGCAGGGACTGGCCGAAGGCGGACAGCTTCACCGAGACCTCGGCGCGCCCGGCCAGGCCGTCGGCGTCCAGCGCCTCCAGCAGCCGCAGGTAGGCGTCGCGGGTGGCCAGCGCGGTCGCGCGGTCGGTGACGTCCTCGCCGAGGTGGTCGAGGGTGACGTACAGGCCTGCGGCGGTCAGCCCGCGGACGGTGTCCAGGGCGGGGTGCAGCTCGTCCCCGGCGATGAAGCGGTTCACCACGGGCCGGGTGACCGGGGCGGAGGCGACGACGCGGCGCATACGGTCGCTGCGCGAGGCGGCGAGCAGCACGGGACCGAGCACGGGGGGCTCCTTGGGCGCGGGCGGTACGGTTGTCGGCTTGCGGGACCCGCCGAACCGGTGGCCGTTCCGTCCGGCTGTTCGGTGCGAGGGTCCCGTCAGCGTGAATCTAGGGTTCGCCTACCCGCTGAACCATCGACACCTGTCACGCATACCGGGGTCGTCCCTCATACAGATGTATGAGGGAGAATGAGGGTGTGACCGGAGAGTACGGGGACTTCCAGGAGCTCGTGGACGAGGTGTCGGCGCTGCTGGGCGCGCCCGCGACCCTGGAGGACCGGGACTTCCGGCTGATCGCCTTCGGGGTGCACGACAGCGAGGACGCGGGCGCGATGGACCCGGTGCGCACCCGTTCCATCCTCACCCGCCGCTCCACCGCCGAGGTCCGCACCTGGTTCGAGCGGTACGGCATCGCGCACGCGACCGGTCCGGTCCGGATCCCGGCGGCGCCGGACGCCGGGGTGCTGCGCGGCCGGCTGTGCCTGCCGGTACGGCACGGCGGCTTCGTCTACGGCTACGTGTGGCTGCTGGACGAGGCCGAGCACTCCCCCGCGCAACTCGGCGCCGCGATGGCCGCGGCCGCCCGGATCGGCGAGCGGCTGGCGGCACTGTCGCTGGCCGGGGCGGAGGCCGGGCGGGCGCTGCGGGCCCTGCTGACCGCGGGCGGCCGGGCCGCACGGGACTCCGCCGAGGAGACGCTGCGTACGGCGCTGGGCCCGGACGCGGACGAGCCGCACGCCCTGGTGTGCGTCCGCATCCCGCCGCTGCCACCCTCGGCCGGGGCCGCCCCCGAATACGGCGGCGAGGGGGAACGGCTGGGCGAGCTTCCCGGGCTGCGCAGCATTCCCTCCGCCGCCGCGCTGGCCCGGGTGCCGGGCCCGCACGGCGGGACCCGCGCCGAACTGATCGCCCTCCTGGTACGGCTGCGGTCCGCCCACCTGCTCGCCGCGGCCCGCACCGCGGCGGCCCGCCTGCTCGACCAGGCCGGCATCCCGGACGCGGTGGCGGGACTCAGTACGAGCCGCACCTCGCTGGCCGAACTCCCGGACGCCTGGCACGAGGCGGTCGACGCCGCCCGGGCCGCCCACGCCCAGCCCCTGCTCGGCCCCATCGCCAAGTGGTCCAGCCTCGGCCCCTACCGCCTGCTCACCGCCCTCCCCCCGGGCGCCGCACCCGACCCCGCCGTCGCCCCCCTGCTCGCCCCGGCCCACCACGAACTCGCCCACACCGCCGAGGTCTTCCTCGACCACGCCGGCCAGGCCGGCCGCACGGCCACCGCCCTGGCCATCCACCGCCAGACCCTCTACTACCGCCTCTCCCGCATCGAACAACTCACCGGCCTCGACCTCTCCGACGGGGAAGCGCGGCTGCTGCTGCACATGGCGCTCAAGGCGGCGCGGCTCTAGGAGTGGCTTACAGGTTGTCGATCTCGGTCAGGTCGATGTCCAGGTCGAACGGCACGGTCAGCTTGAGCCGGTCGTGAAAGATGCCGGTCGGCACATAGGTGGCCGTCGCCTTGTCGAGCTCGTAGACATAGATCACGGGGCGACGGCCTTGGCCCTGCTCAATCCGCCAGAAGTGCGGGATGCCGGCCCGGGCGTACAGCTGCGGTTTGCGGTCGCGGTCGCGCTCCTCGGACTCGGGCGACATGACCTCCACGGCCAGCACAACGTCTTCCGCCTGGTATTTCGTCTCATCGCCTGAAGCGGACACTGCCTCGGCCCGCACGATCGTGAGGTCGGGCTCCGGCCTGTTGCGCTTGTTCAGGACGATGGTCATCTCCCGGCGCACCCGCAGGTCGGCCGGAGCATGGCTTCGCAGTGCGTAGACCAGCAGCTCAATGGCCAGCGCGTGAAAACTCTTCTGCGGACTCACGAAGACGAGGCTTCCGTCGATCAATTCCGTGTGCGGCGGGAGATCGGGGATGCGGTCCAAGTCCTCCTCGGTGAAGCCGCCCGGCGGTGGAAATGCCCAGGCCGGAAGCGGTTCAGCGATCATCATTCCTCCCATGGACGCGATTCTGTCCGCGCTGATCAGACTAGCGCCGGGAAACGTCAGTGCCGCCACCCAAATGAGTGAGCAGCGGCACCGACGTTGACGAAAAGCGAACCCTGCGCCTCAGTCCTCCAGGTTCACCGCGCGCGCGGAGGTCGCCCCGATCTCGGAGGCGATGTCCGCGAGCACGCCCGCGGGAATCGTGGAGTCGACCGTGAGAGCGACGAGGGCATCGCCGCCGGCCGCCGCACGGGCGACCTGCATGCCGGCGATGTTGACGCCGACCTCGCCGAGGATGCGGCCGATCGTGCCGACGACGCCGGGGCGGTCGGTGTAGGTGAGGAAGACCATGTGCTCGGCCAGGGCGAGGTCGACGTCGTGGTCGCCGACGGCGACGATCTTCTGGAGGTTCTTGACGCCGGACAGGGTGCCGGAGATCGCGACCTCGGCGCCGTCGGCGAGGGTGCCGCGGACGGTGACGAGGTTGCGGTGGTTGGGCGACTCGGAGCTGGTGGTCAGCCGCACCTCGACGCCGCGCTCCTGGGCGAACAGCGGCGCGTTGACGTAGGAGACCGTCTCGGCCACCACGTCCTCGAACACGCCCTTGAGCGCGCTCAGTTCGAGGATCTTCACGTCGTGCTGGGTGATCTCGCCGCACACCTCGACGTCGAGCCGGGCGGCGACCTCGCCGGCCAGCGCGGTGAAGATCCGGCCCAGCTTCTCGGCCAGCGGCAGGCCGGGCTTGACGTCCTCGGCGATGACGCCGCCCTGCACGTTGACCGCGTCCGGCACCAGCTCGCCGGCCAGCGCCAGCCGTACCGACCTGGCGACCGCGATGCCCGCCTTCTCCTGGGCCTCGTCGGTGGAGGCGCCCAGGTGCGGGGTGGCCACCACGTTGTCGAACTGGAACAGCGGCGAGTCAGTGCACGGCTCCTTGGAGTACACGTCCAGGCCCGCGCCGGCCACCCGGCCCTCCTTGAGCGCGGAGGCCAGCGCCTCCTCGTCCACGATGCCGCCGCGGGCCGCGTTGACGATCCGCACCGACGGCTTGACCTTGTGCAGCGCCTCGTCGCCGATCAGGCCGATCGTCTCGGGCGTCTTGGGCAGGTGGACGGTGATGAAGTCGGAGCTCTCCAGCAGCTCGTCCAGGGTCAGCAGCTTGACGCCCATCTGGGCGGCGCGGGCGGGCTGCACGTACGGGTCGTAGGCGACGACCTTCATGCCGAAGGCGCTCATCCGCTGGGCGACCAGGACGCCGATCCGGCCCAGGCCCACCACGCCGAGGGTCTTCTCGCTCAGCTCGACGCCGGTGTACTTGTTCCGCTTCCACTCGCCGCCCTTGAGCGCGGTATTGGCCGAGGCGATGTTGCGGGCCGTGGCGATGATCAGCCCGCAGGCCAGCTCGGCGGCGGTGACGATGTTGGAGGTCGGCGCGTTGACGACCATCACGCCGGCCTTGGTGGCGGCGGAGACGTCCACGTTGTCCAGGCCGACGCCGGCCCGGGCGACCACGCGCAGCTTGCGGGCGGCGGCGATGGCCTCGGCGTCCACCTTGGTGGCGCTGCGGATGAGGATGGCGTCGGCCTCGGGGATCGCGGACAGCAGATCGGCTCGGTCCGCGCCGTTGCAGTGCCGGATGTCGAAGTCCGGACCGAGCGCGTCCACCGTGGCGGGCGACAGCTCTTCTGCGATGAGTACGACAGGCTTCTGGCTCACGTGGTCCTCACTTGGTCCTTCGTGGGCGGCCGGTCCCGTGCGACCGCTCCAGGAGGCGGGGATGGCTAGCCGCGTGGAAGACGCACGACGCTGTGAGCCTGACGCGCTTGTTAAGGGAGTGTATCGGCGACCTGAATCAGGCCCTGCGCCGAATTGGCAGGATCACCCGGAGGGGTTGCTTCGCTTCGTACAAAGCCCCCGGCCGCAGGCAGCCGGGGGCCCGTACGGGTGAGGCCCGATCGGGCCCGGTCACTCGCCCGGGCGCGGCCTCGGCGAGGGGCTTACGCCTCCTCGTCCACCCAGCTCATCAGCTTGCGCAGCTTCTTGCCGGTGGTCTCCAGCAGGTGGTTCTCGTCCGCCTTCTTGTATTCGTTGTACCGCGGCAGACCCGCGTTGTACTCGGCGATCCAGTTGTTGGCGAAGGAGCCGTCCTGGATCTCGGCCAGCACCTTCTTCATCTCGGCCTTGGTGGCGTCGGTGATGATCCGCGGGCCGGTGACGTAGTCGCCCCACTCGGCGGTCTCCGAGACCGACCAGCGCATCTTCTCCAGGCCGCCCTCGTACATCAGGTCGACGATGAGCTTGAGCTCGTGCAGGCACTCGAAGTAGGCGATCTCCGGCTGGTAGCCGGCCTCGACCAGGGTCTCGAAGCCGGCCTTGACCAGCGCGGAGGTGCCGCCGCACAGCACCGCCTGCTCGCCGAAGAGGTCGGTCTCGGTCTCCTCGGTGAAGGTGGTCTTGATGACGCCGGCCCGGGTGCCGCCGATGCCCTTGGCGTACGACAGCGCCAGCGCGAACGCCTTGCCGGTGGCGTCCTGCTCCACCGCGGCGATGCACGGCACGCCGCGGCCCTCCTCGTACTGGCGGCGCACCAGGTGGCCGGGGCCCTTGGGGGCGACCATGCACACGTCCACCCCGGCGGGCGGCTTGATGAAGCCGTACCGGATGTTGAGGCCGTGGCCGAAGAACAGCGCGTCGCCGTCCTTGAGGTGGTCCTTGATGGACTCCTCGTAGACCCGGGCCTGGATCGGGTCCGGCACCAGGATCATGATGACGTCGGCTTCCTCGGCGGCCTCGGCCACGCTGACCACCCGCAGGCCCTGCTCCTCGGCCTGGACCTTGGACTTCGAACCCTCGTGCAGCCCGACCCGGACGTCGGCGCCCGAGTCGCGCAGCGACAGCGCGTGGGCGTGGCCCTGGCTGCCGTAGCCGATGACCGCGACCTTGCGGCCCTGGATGATGGACAGGTCGGCGTCGTCGTCGTAGAACAGCTCGGCCACTTCTGGTTTCTCCTTGATCGGGGTTGTACCGCCCACCGTACGACCGGTGGGTGCGGGAGGGCTCACGCGGACCGGTCGAGGGCCCGCAGCGAGCGGTCGGTGATGGAACGGGCTCCGCGCCCGATGGCGATGGTGCCGGACTGGACCAGCTCCTTGATGCCGAACGGCTCCAGCATCTTGAGCATGGCCTCCAGCTTGTCGGCGCTGCCGGTGGCCTCGATGGTGACCGCCTCCGGGGAGACGTCCACGGTCTTGGCCCGGAAGAGCTGGACGATCTCCACGATCTGGGAGCGCGTCTCGTTGTCGGCCCGGACCTTGGCCAGGACCAGTTCCCGGTGGACGGCCGCCGCCGGGTCCAGCTCCACGATCTTCAGCACATTGACGAGCTTGTTGAGCTGTTTGGTCACCTGTTCCAGCGGCAGCTCGTCGATGACGTTGACGACGATGGTGATCCGGGAGATCTCCGGGTGCTCGGTGGTGCCGACGGCAAGGGAGTCGATGTTGAAGCCGCGGCGGGAGAACAGGGCGGTGATCCTGGCCAGGACGCCGGGCTTGTTCTCCACCAGGACGGAGAGGGTGTGCTTGGACATGTGCGGGTTTCCCTGTCGGCTCGGGCCGGCTCGTCGGCGCGCGGTCGGTGGTCTCGGTGTCGGGGTGACTGGGTGACGTCTCGGTGCGGGGCGCCCGGTCAGTCCTCCAGCACGTCGCCGAAGTCGGGACGCACGTCACGCGCGGCCATGATCTCGTCGTTGGAGGTGCCGGCGGCCACCATCGGCCACACCATCGCGTCCTCGTGGACGATGAAGTCCACGACCACCGGGCGGTCGTTGATCGCGTTGGCCTCGGCGATGACCTTGTCCAGGTCCGCCGGCGACTCGCAGCGCAGGCCCACGCAGCCCATCGCCTCGGCCAGCTTGACGAAGTCCGGCACCCGGGTGCCGCGGCTGGGGCCGGCGCCGACGCCCCGGGTCGAGCCGGGCGCCTCGGTCGCGCCGTCGTGCAGCACCGTATTGGAGAACCGCTCGCCGTAGAAGAGGTTCTGCCACTGGTGGACCATGCCCAGGACACCGTTGTTGATGATGGCGACCTTGATCGGGATGTTGTTCAGCGCGCAGGTGGTCAGTTCCTGGTTGGTCATCTGGAAGCAGCCGTCGCCGTCGATGGCCCACACGGTGGCGTCCGGGCGGCCGGCCTTGGCGCCCATGGCGGCGGGCACCGCGTAGCCCATGGTCCCTGCGCCGCCGGAGTTGAACCAGGTGCAGGGCTTCTCGTGGTTGATGAACTGCGCGGCCCACATCTGGTGCTGGCCGACGCCCGCCGCGTACAGCGTCTCCTCCGGGGCCAGCTCGCCGATCCGCTGGATGACCTGCTGCGGGGACAGGCTGCCGTCGGCCGGCAGGTCGTAGCCCAGCGGGTAGGTGTTGCGCCAGAAGTTGAGCTGCTCCCACCACTCCGTGTAGTCGCCGCGGTGGCCGGTCTCGTGCTCGGCCTGGACCGCCACGATCAGGTCGGCCAGCACCTCGCGGGCGTCGCCGACGATCGGCACGTCCGCGACCCGGTTCTTGGAGATCTCCGCCGGGTCGATGTCGGCGTGCACCACCTTCGCGTACGGCGCGAACGTCTCCAGCTTGCCGGTGACCCGGTCGTCGAACCGCGCGCCGAGCGCCACGACCAGGTCGGCCCGCTGCAGGGCGGTGACCGCGGTGACGCTGCCGTGCATGCCGGGCATGCCGACGTGCTGCGGGTGGCTGTCGGGGAAGGCGCCCAGGCCCATCAAGGTGGTGGTCACCGGGGCGCCGGTCAGCTCGGCCAGGATCCGCAGCTCGGCGGTGGCCCGCGCCTTCAGGACGCCGCCGCCGACGTAGAGCACCGGGCGCCGGGACTCGTTGATCAGCCGGGCGGCCTCGCGGATCTGCTTGGCGTGCGGCTTGGTCACCGGGCGGTAGCCGGGCAGGTCCTGCTGCGGCGGCCAGGAGAACAGCGTCTGGTTCTGCAGCGCGTCCTTGGTGATGTCGACCAACACCGGGCCGGGGCGGCCGGTGGCGGCGATGTGGAACGCCTCGGCGATCGTGCGCGGGATGTCGGCGGCCTCGGTGACCAGGAAGTTGTGCTTGGTGATCGGCATGGTGATGCCGCAGATGTCCGCCTCCTGGAAGGCGTCGGTGCCGATGGACTTCGACGCCACCTGGCCGGTGATGGCGACGATCGGCACCGAGTCCATGTGGGCGTCGGCGATCGGCGTCACCAGGTTGGTCGCGCCCGGGCCCGAGGTGGCCATGCACACCCCGACCTTGCCGGTGGCCTGCGCGTAGCCGGTCGCGGCGTGCCCGGCGCCCTGCTCGTGCCGGACCAGCACGTGGCGGACCTTGGAGGAGTCCATCAGGGGGTCGTACGCCGGCAGGATCGCGCCACCGGGGATGCCGAATACCGTGTCGGCGCCGACGGCCTCGAGGGAGCGGACGAGCGCCTGCGCACCCGTCATGCGCTCGGCGGGGGCGGTGGGCGCCGCGGTGCGGTTCCGCGGCTGTGGGTGGTGGGACCCGGTGGCCTGCTCGGTCATCTGCGTTCTCTTCTCTCGAAGATGAGGGTTTGCTCGGGTCCGGACGGCAAGGGCCGGACCATTGGGGGGCCGGGGTGTCGCCGGCGCAACGCCGGACAACAAAAAACCCCTCGTGCCGTGAGGCAAGCGAGGGGAGCGCGCCGGTGGGGGTGAGGCCTGGGGCCTCGGTCAGCCGACGCGCTTTCCAAGTACGAGAATTCGGGTGCGCATGGCCTTGACCTTCCTCCGGTGGCCCGGGGGGTGTCAAGCCGGTGGGACGGGCGTCTCAGCATTCGAACGTCTCGGGGCGGGTGGCAGGGTGGTGGAGGTGACCTGTTCACGGGGTGTTTCCCGGGGTACGGGGAAGCGGCCGCGGGTGAGCGAGCCGCGCAGCCGATGCTCGTCCAGGGGGCCGGAGAAGGCCATGCCCACGCCTTGGGTGCAGCCCATCTCGCGCAGGGCCTGCACCTGCTCGGGGCGGTCCACGCCGTCGGCGACGGTGCGCACGCCCAGGTCGGCGGCGATCCGCAGCAGCCCGCGGGTGATCTTGTGCAGCCGGGTGGACTCGACCAGGCCGTCCACGAAGGAGCGGTCCAGCTTGACGGCGTCCACCGGGAGGCTGTGCAGGGCGGCCAGCGCCCCGTGGCCGCCGCTGAAGCCGCCGAGACAGATGCCGACGCCGAGGGCGCGCAGGGCGGCCAGCCGGCGTTCCAGCTCGGCGTGCGGAATGCCCGGGTCGCCGCCGGTCAGCTCCAGCAGCAGGGCGCCGGGGGGAAGGGCGTGCCGGCCGAGCAGGGTCTCGATGGTGTCGGGGGGCAGGTCGCGGTGCAGCAGCCGGCCGGCGGACAGCCGTACGGTCACCGGGACGCAGTGGCCGGCCGCGTACCGCAGCGCGGCTTGGGCGACGGCCTGCTCCAGCAGCCACCGCCCCAGCTTTAAGCTGCGGTCGGTGTCCTCGGCGGCGTGCAGGAACTCCGCGGGGGTGAACAGGATGCCCTGTGCGGAGCGCCAGCGGGCCTGGGCCTCCACTCCGGTGATGCGGCCGCCGGACAGGTCGACCACCGGCTGGTGCAGCAGGGTGAACTCTCCGTCGTCCAGTGCCCGCCAGACGCGTCCGGCCAGCTCGGTGCGGCGCACCATGTCGGCGCGCAGTTGCGGGACGTACACCTCGACCCGGCCCTTGCCGCCCTGCTTGGCCCGGTACATCGCCAGGTCGGCCTGGCGCATCAGCTCGCCGGGGCTGACGCCGGGCTCGGCGAAGGCGATGCCGACGCTGGCGCCGACCCGCACCTCGCCGCCCTCGTGGCCGGCGATCGGGTACGGCTCGGAGAGCACGGCCCGCAGCCGGTCGGCGATCTCCCGGACCTGCTGCTCGCGCAGCCCGCGGTCGTCCTCGGGGCCGGTGATCAGGGCCGCGAACTCGTCGCCGCCCAGGCGCGCGGGGGTGTCGCCGGCCCGCAGGGCCTCGCGCAGCCGGCGTGCGGCCTGCACCAGCAGTTCGTCGCCGGTCTGGTGGCCGGCGGTGTCGTTGACCGCTTTGAAGCCGTCCAGGTCGACGTAGAGCACCGCGGGCCGGCCCTCGCCGGTGCGGCGGCCGGACAGCGCCTGGCCGACCCGCTCGGTGAACAGGGCCCGGTTGGGCAGGTCGGTGAGCGGGTCGTGGGAGGCACTGTGCTGGAGCTGGGCCTGGAGCCGCACCCGCTCGGTGACGTCGCGGCTGTTGAAGATCAGGCCGCCCTGGTAGCGCTTGACGCTGGACTCCACGTACAGCCAGCCGGGGTCGTCGCCGCCCGCCGCGGCGCCGTCGGTGATGTCCTGCCCGGTGGCCGCGTCGAGGTCGGCGTCTGCGGCGGTGTCGGCGCGGGCGGGAGCGCCCGGCCCGGTCGCGGCGTCCCCGCGGGTGTCCTGCGCCGGCACCAGGGCCGGGTCTCCGGCGGCCGGGTCCTTCACTGCGCCCTTGGCGCGGCCCGAGCGGATCCGGCACTCGATCCGGGTGGCGGCCTCCTCCCCGGGTGGCGCGGCCAGGAAGCGGCGCACCTCGTGCACCACCCGGCCCAGGTCGTCGGGATGGATGTGGGCGGCCAACTCGGTGCCGACCAGCTCCTCCGGGTCCCGGCCGTAGACGCCCTGCGCGGCGGGGCTGACGTACCGCAGCACACCGGTGGGGGCGGCGATCATGATGACGTCGCTGGAGCCCTGCACCAGGGAGCGGAAGTGGTTCTCCTGCTGGGCGAGTTCCTGGGTGAGGGCGATGTTGTCCAGCAGCATGATGCCCTGCCGGACCACCAGGGCCAGCACCACGGTGCAGCCGGTGAAGAGCACGACGCGGTCGCCGGTGTGCCCGGTGATGACGTTGTAGAGGATGCCCAGGGTGCATACGGCGGCGGCCAGGTACGGGGTCAGGGCGCTGAGCGAGCCGGTGCCCCGGTGGCCGGCGGTGCGGCGGGGAGGCTGCGGCTGGCGGGTGCCGACCCAGGGCGCGTACGCCATCAGCATGCTGCCGGCGAACCAGCCCGCGTCCAGGATCTGGCCGGAGCGGTAGTGGGCGCGCAGCAGCGGCGAGGTGAACAGCGCGTCGCACAGCACGGTCACGGCCAGCGCGGCGATGGCGGTGTTGACGGCCGCGCGGTTGACCGCCGAGCGCCGGAAGTGCAGTGCCAGCACCATGCTGACCAGCACGATGTCCAGCAGCGGGTAGGCCAGCGACAGCGCGGTGCGGGCGGTGCTCGGGCCGTCGGCGGAGGCGGTGCGGGCCAGCGCCAGGCTCCAGGACAAGGTGAGCAGCGAGCCGCCGATCAGCCAGGTGTCCAGGGTCAGGCACACCCAGCCGGCCCGGGTGACCGGGCGCTTGGCCAGCACGAGCAGGCCGATGATGGCGGGCGGCGCGAACATCAGGAAGCAGAAGTCGGCGACCGAGGGCTGCGGCACCGGCTCGCGCAGCACCACCTCGTACCAGCCCCAGATGGAGTTGCCGAGGCCGCTCATCGCCGAGGAGAAGGCGAACAGCAGCCAGGCCGGCCGGGCCGGGCCGGCCACCCGCCGCCCGTACAGCAGCGCGGACACGCACGCCGTGGCCGAGGCGGCGGCGAGCCCGAAGTCGCCCATGATCAGGGCGAGTTCACCGGTGCCCCAGCCGAGGGCCGCGCCCGTGGTGTAGCCGCCGCACAGCAGCGCGACCAGAAGCTGCGGCAGGAGTCCGGTACGGCTCTCGCGGGCCTGCGGCGCCATGATCACCGCCTGGGTGGCGCTCACCGCGCGGCCTGGTGGCGTCGGCGCGGTGTGGCGGTCCGCGCTGTGGTGGTCAGGTGTGCGCCGTGCATTGCCCGTCGCCCCCCTTTACTTGCTCGTCGTTCTCAACGTCGCGTCCGCACTGTCACGGTTGCTACGTGCCCCCGGATTCGGACGATACACCAGATTCGTCACTCAGGGACAGGGGTTTTCTACTGAGCGTAATCAGATCGGGGGTCACTGAACACCGCGCGCAGTCACTCGGTGCCGGGCTCATGCCGGCCGCATAGGCGGGCGGCCGTGCGGCGGCCCCGGTGCCGGCCGGGCGCGGGCGGCGCGCGGAGGCGGATCGGGAGAGGCGGATCAGCTCACCGCGACGACGTTCTCCAGTGGCAGGCCGGCCGCGAACCGTTCGAGCTGGCCGCGTACCAGCCGCTCGGCGCGGGGCAGGAAGGCCGAGGTGGAGCCGCCGACATGCGGGCTGATCAGCACGCCCGGCGCGTGCCACAGCGGGTGGCCGGCGGGCAGCGGCTCGGGGTCGGTGACATCCAGTGCCGCCGTGAGCCGGCCGGACTCGGTCTCGGCGAGCAGCGCCTTGGTGTCGACCACGGGTCCGCGGGCCATGTTGACCAGCAGCGCGCCGTCCTTCATCGCCGCCAGGAAGGGCGCGTTGACCAGACCGCGGGTCTGCTCGGTCAGCGGCGTGGTGAGGATCACGACATCGGCGTGCGGGAGGAGCGCGGGGAGTTCGTCGAGCGCGTGCACCGGGCCGCGGGCCGTCGAACGCGCCCCCCGGGCGACCCGGACCACCTCGCACTCGAAGGGCACCAACCGGTCCTCGACCGCGGCGCCGATCGAGCCGTAGCCGACGATGAGCACCCTGCGGTCGGCCAGCGCCGGGTAGAACCCCGCGTACCACTTCTCGTTGTCCTGGCCGCGCACGAAGCGGGGGATGCCGCGCAGCGAGGCCAGGGTCAGGGTCAGCGCGAGTTCGGCGGTGCTGGCCTCGTGCACCCCGCGGGCGTTGCACAGGCTGACGCCGGGCGGGAGCTGCCCGAGGTGCGGCGCGATGTTGTCCACGCCGGCGCTCAGTGTCTGCACCACCCGCACGCTGCGCATGTGCGGCAGCGGCAGCGCTCCGGCGGTCGGGCCCTGCATGTACGGGACGACGTAGAAGACCGCCTCGCCCGGGTCGGCCGGGAAGTCGGGGGTGGTGCCGTCCCAGTACACGTAGTCGAAGGCGTCGGGCAGCCCGTCGATGTCGGCGGGCGGGAGGGACAGCCACACCTGCGGGCGGCGGCCGGGGGCGGCGGAAACGGTGGTGCCGGGGGGCAAGGGGCCGGTGGTGGGTGTGTCGGTCATGGTCAGGAGGCTATGACACAGTGGGGGCGCTTGAGGGAGGTCGGGCGGGTGGAGCGCAGGACGGTCGGGGCGTCGGCGTTGGCGGTGGGCGCCGTCGGGCTGGGGTGCATGCCGATGAGCTGGGCGTACACCCCGTCACGGCACGGCGGCGAGGCGTCGCTGCGGGCGGTGCACACCGCGCTGGACCACGGCACCACTTTGCTGGACACCGCCGACATGTACGGGCCGTTCACCAATGAGTTGCTGCTGGGGCGGGTGCTCAAGGAGCGGCGGAGCGAGGCGTTCGTCGCCACCAAGTGCGGCCTGCTGGTCGGCGACCAGCACATCGTGGCCAACGGCCGCCCCGGATACGTGCGCAGGGCGTGCGACGCGTCGCTGCGCCGGCTGCAGACCGACGTCATCGACCTCTACCAGTTGCACCGCGCGGATCCCGAGGTGCCCGTGGAGGAGACCTGGGGCGCGATGGCTGAACTGGTGTCCGCCGGGAAGGTGCGCGCGCTCGGGCTGTGCGCCGTGGGCGCGCGGGCCGAACGGCGCGGTGGCGGAAAGCTGTACGACGGGACCCTCCGCCAACTGGCCCGGGTCCAGCAGGTGTTCCCGGTGAGCAGTGTGCAGGCCGAGCTGTCGGTGTGGGCGCGCGAGGCGCTGGCCGAGCTGCTGCCCTGGTGCGCCGCGCGCGGCATCGGCTTCCTGGCCGCGATGCCGCTGGGCAATGGCTTCCTCACCGGCACCCTCACGCCCGGCCAGGGCTTCGAGCCGGGCGACCTGCGGGCCCGGCACCCGCGGTTCACCGCCGAGATGATGGCCGCGAACCAGCCGATCGTGGCCGGACTGCGCCGGGTGGCCGCCCGCCACGGCGCCACGCCCGCGCAGGTCGCCCTCGCCTGGACCCTCACCCAGGCGCCCGGTGTCGTGCCCGTGCCCGGCGCCAAGTCCGCCCGCTGGACCGCGGAGAACGCGGGCGCCGCCGACCTGGTGCTCGACCGGGCCGACCTGGCGGAGATCGCGGCGCTGCCGCCGGCCCTCGGGTCCTGGGACTGAGCCGGCCGCACCGCCACGGGCGGCCGCCGCTTCGTGATCGAATCGCGTCCGCCCACATACCGGAACCGCCGCGTCGGCGGGCCGCGGTGTGGTGTGCTTGCCTGGACCGAGGGAGCCAGTGACGTTGCGAGGACCAGCAGTGAGCCGTACCGCCGCCGCCCGTGCCCGTGTACGTACTGTCCGTGTCCCCGGCGGGGTCGTACGTCGCCGGGGCGCTGCGGGGGTGCGGGGTCCGGTGGTGGGGGTACGGGCCGGTGTCGTGGCCGCTGTCGCCGTCGTCCTGCTCGCCGGGTGCGACGGCGGGGGCGGTACGACCTCTCCGCTGCTCTCGCCGACCGGCCGGCCCGCGCGCACCTCGGCCGCCGCGCCCGCGCCTTCGGCTTCCGCCGCCTCACCGTCCGGCGCGACTCCCTCGGCCGCGCCCGCCAGGGGTACGGCCACGGTGACCGGGACCGTGGCCACGCACCTGTCCACCCCGTGGGGCGTGGCCCAACTGCCCGACGGCGCGCTGCTGGTGGCATCCCGGGACAGCGGCCGCATCTCGCGGGTCGACCCGGACAAGGGGACGGTCGCCGAGGTCGGTTCGGTGCCGGGCGTGAGCCACCCGCAGGGCGGGGAGGGCGGGCTGCTCGGGCTCGCGGTCTCGCCCGACTTCGGGTCGGACCAGATGGTCTATGCGTACTTCACCACTGAGTCCGACAATCGCATCGCGCGGATGATCTACGATCCGTCGCGGCCGGCCGGGGAGCAGCTCGGGGCGCCCGACACGATTGTGCGGGACATTCCCAGCGGGACCCTGCACAACGGCGGGCGGATCGCGTTCGGGCCGGACGGGATGCTCTATGCCGGGACCGGGGAGACCGGCAACCGCTCGCTCGCGCAGAACATGTCCTCGCTCGGCGGGAAGATCCTGCGGATGACGCCGGACGGGCAGCCGCCGCAGGACAATCCGTTCCCCGGATCGCTCGTCTACTCCCTCGGTCACCGCAACGTCCAGGGGCTCGCCTGGGACCCCGCGGGCCACCTGTGGGCCTCCGAATTCGGCCAGGACAAGTGGGACGAGCTCAATCTCATCGAGCCCGGGAAGAATTACGGTTGGCCCGTCGTCGAGGGCATCGCCCACAACCCCGCCTACGTCGACCCGGTCGCCCAGTGGCCCACCGACCAGGCCTCCCCCAGCGGCATCGCCTACGCCGCCGGCTCCATCTGGATGGCCGCCCTCAAGGGCGAACGCCTCTGGCGCATCCCCCTCAACGGCACGCACACCGCGGCGCCCCCGCAGGCCTTTTTCACCCACACCTACGGCCGGCTCCGGACCGTGGTAGCCCTCGACGATCACACGTTGCTCTTGACCACGAGCAATACGGACGGGCGCGGGACGCCCAAGCCCGGTGACGATCGTTTGCTCCGCGTCTCCGTGAGCTGACCCGTCTCCTCGTCCGTACGGTTGGCCGGGCCCCGGCTCGGGGGCCCTCTGCCCTGTTTGCTTCTCGCCGGCGCCGCGGAAATGAGGGGGCGCCGGCGTCGGGCGTCAGGCGGGGGGAGGGAAGAGGCCTAGGCGGTGGGCGGTAGTGGCGGCTTCGGTGCGGGTGGAGACGTGGAGTTTGGCGAGGATGTTGGAGACGTGGACGCTGGCGGTTTTGGGGGAGATGAAGAGGGTTTCGGCGATTTGCCGGTTGGTGCGGCCGTCGGCGACGAGGCGGAGGACGTCGCGTTCGCGGGCGGTGAGGCCGAAGGCGGGGGCGGGGGCGGTGGTGGGGTGGACGAGGGGGAGGCGGGCGCGCTGGGCGAGGCGGGTGATGTGGTCGGTGAGGGGGCGCGCGCCCGCGCGGGAGGCGGCGGCGTGGGCGTCGGCGAGGAGGCAGCCGGCGGTGTCGCGGCCGTCGGGGGCGCCCGTGGCGAGGAGGGCCTCGGCGTGGCGGTGGCGGACGGCGGCGAGTTCGACGGGGCGTTCCTGGCCGGTGAGGGCCTGCTCGGCGGCGGCCCAGGGCGCGGGGTCGAACCGGCCTTCGGCGCGGGCGAGTTCGGCGTCGAGGAGGAGAGCGTAGGCCTCGCACAGCGGGACGGGGCGGGGCAGTTCGCGGGCGGCGGAGCGGATCCGGTCGAGCACGGCGGGATCGGCCTGCCCGCTGTCGGCCTCGGCGGTGGCGCCGGCCAGCAGCAGGGGCCAGGTGTAGCGGGAGGTCCCGATGGGGAAGCCCGCGGCGAGCGCGGCCAGCAGTTCGCGGCGGACGTCGGCGTACCGCCCCTGCGCGGCGGCCACCGAAAGCGTCAGGGTCCGCAGTGGAATCGCGTGCTGCGGCTGGGTGTCGTGGACGAGCCCCTCCGCCGCGGCGGCGAGGTGCCGGGCCGCCGCCTCGGTGTCACCGGTGGCGAGCGCGCGAAAGCCCCGCTGGATCTCGATACAGGCCCGCAGGTAGACGCTCTCGACCAGGCGGACCGCCTCGTCCAGCGGCGCGGCGGCCTCCTCGTACCGGCCGAGGGCCAGCAGCGACTCGCCCTCGTTGGTGAGCAGCCAGGACCGGGTGATGTGCGAGACGGTGTCGCCGACCAGGTCCTTGCCTTCGCGGACCACCCGCACCGCCTCGGTGGAGCGCCCGGCGCCCTCCAGCGCGGAGGCGAGGTTGCCGTAGGTGCGGGAGATCATGCCGGGCGGCGTGGGCTGTACGGCGACCACCCGGCGGACGTCCTCGACCTGGACCAGGCCGCCCTCGACGTCACCGCCGTCCGCCTGGAGCATGCCGAGGGTGACCCGGGCCTGGAGTTCGGTGTCGTGGGCGCCGCTGGCCCGGGCGAACTCGACGGCCCGGCGGGCGATGGCGATCCCTTCCGTACCGGACTTGTGGACCATGATCCAGCCCGCTATCCGGGCCAGCACATCGGCGTGCGCGGCGGACGGCGGCAGGTCGCGGACGAGTTCGCGGGCCCGGGACAGCTCCTCCCAGCCGTCGCCGCGGCCCAGGTCCTCGGTCAGCCGCGAGCGCTGGGCCCAGAACCAGGCGGCGCGCAGCGGGTCGGGGGCGTCGGCCCGCTCCATGAGCTTGAGCCCGCGCTTGGCCACCGACCAGGCCCGTTCCCGCTCGCCGCCCATCCGCGCGGCGACGGTGACCTCGGCGAGCAGGTCGAGGAAGTCGAGCGGGGCGCCCGGCTCGCGCGGCGGGTACGACTCGGCGTGGTCCACCGGCCGCAGCCGGTTCCGTACCTCCTCGGGCGCGTCGTCCCACAGCTCCAGCGCGCGTTCCAGCAGCCGGTACTGCTCGGCGTAGGCGTGCCGGCAACTGGCCTCGGCGGAGGCGTGCAGCACCGCGGGCAGGGCGCGGGCCGGGTCGTGCGCGGCGTACCAGTAGCTGGCCAGCCGGGCGGCGCGCTCGTCGGCGCGGACGAGCGCGGGGTCGGCCTCGACGGCCTCGGCGTAACGGCGGTTGATCCGGCTGCGCTCGCCGGGCAGCAGGTCGTCGCCGACCGCCTCGCGGACCAGGGAGTGGCGGAACCGGTAGCCGTCGCCGCTGTCGGTGGGGAGCAGGATGTTGGCGCCGACCGCGGTGCGCAGCGCGTCGAGCAGGCGGTCCTCGTCCAGCCCGCAGATCGCCTCCAGCAGCCGGTACTCGACGGTGTCGCCACCCTCCGCGACGAACTTGACCACCCGCTGGGCGTCGTCGGACAGCGCCTCGACCCGCACCAGCAGCAGGTCGCGCAGGGAGTCGCTGATGCCGGTGGCGCAGCCGCGGCCGAGCGAGCAGGCCAACTCCTCGACGAAGAAGGGGTTGCCGTCGGAGCGGGTGAAGACCTGGTCCACCACGGCGGCGTCCGGTTCGGTGCCCAGGATGGCGGCGAGCTGGCGGCGGACCTCGTCGTGGCTGAACCGGGGCAGCTCGATCCGGTCGACGGTGCGCAGCCGGTCGGTCTCGGCGAGGAAGGGCCGCAGCGGGTGGCGGCGGTGGATGTCGTCGGCGCGGTAGGTGGCGGCCACCACCACCCGGGAGCGCTGGAGCGAGCGGAAGAGGTACGCCAGCAGTTCGCGGGTGGAGCGGTCGGCCCAGTGCAGGTCCTCCACGACCAGGACCAGGGTGCGGGCGGTGCCGAGGCGTTCCAGCAGCCGGGCGGTCAGTTCGAAGAGCCGGACCCTGCCCTCCTCGTCGTGCGCGTCGCGCGGCAGGCCGCCCTTCTCGCCCAGTTCGGGCAGCAGCCGGGCGAGTTCGGCCTCCTGTCCGGCCGCGGCGGTGATCAGCTCGGCGCCCAGGGTCCGGTACAGGGCGCGCAGCGCGGTGGAGACCGGGGCGAAGGGCAGCCCGTCGGCGCCGATCTCGACGCAGGCGCCCAGCGCGGTGACCGCGCCCGCGTCGCGCGCGGCGGTCAGGAACTCCTCGGTGAGCCGGGTCTTGCCCACGCCCGCCTCGCCGCCGATGAGCACCGCCTGCGGCTCGCCTCGATCCGCCGCGGTCAGGGCGGCGCCGAGCCGGGTCAATTCGGTGTCCCGGCCGATGAACACGGGGCTGAGCACTTGCGTCTGCACAGCCCCGAGGATGGCATGCCCGACCTGGCCGGGGACACCGATTACCCCCCGGCCGGCCCCGCCCCCGATTCCGCTTCCGGTCGCGCCGCCCGGTGTTCCGGGGGCCGCTTCCGTACCGGGCCCGTTCCGCTCTTGATCGGGCGGTGCGGCACCGGCCGCCGGGGCGGCGGCCGGTGCCACGGGGGCGGCGGTCATGACGCGGAGCGGGGGTGGAGCACGCGGTGCACCCGGCCCGGGGAGCGGCGGGGGGAAGAGGCTCCCTCGGTATCGGTGCGGGTGTCGGTGCGCACCGCGCGCCCCGTTCCGGTACGCCGCTCCCGGCGCTCGGCGGCGCGCGCCGCGCGTGCGTCGCGGGCCAGCCGCCACTGGTCGGCACGGTGCTCGAACTCGTTGCGGCGTTCCTGGTAGATCTCGTAGGCGAACATCGTCAGGCCCTTCGTTTCCGTCGTCTTTTCGATGCATTCAGCTTCGTCTCCAAGGGGGGTGCCCCGCATCGGGCACCTTCCCGAACTTCGCCGCCCGCCCGGGCCTCAGACGACCCCGCCCACCCCCGCCTGCGTCCCCAGTCCACCTCAGATCCGGCCCCGGGGGTCCTTAGGTGTCCCCCGTTCGGGCGCCTCGACGCCTGAGGGTCCTTAGGCGGCGCCGAGACGGGACCGGCACAGGGCCGTCATCCGCAGGTCACAGGCGGGCAACTCCGCTTGACCCGTTCATGAACCGCACGGGACCCTGAACTCCCCCTGGACGCCGGTGGATTGGGGTCACCGCCCAGGGCGCAGGGAGGGAATCGATCACTCGTGGCGGACACCGGTCTCTACATCGGCCCGGACAACGCACCCGACCGCTACCGGCTGCTGCGGTCGATCGGCCGCGGCGGCGAGGCGGTGCTGTATCTGGCGGAGCTGGAGCTGAGCGGGGCGACCGAGCCGGTCGTGGTGAAGATGCTCGACGCGCGGCAGACGCTCTCGCAGGAGATGTTCACCAGGATCAGCGAGAAGTGGCGGGAGCAGGCCGAACTGCTGCGCTTCGTGCACCGGCTGGGCGTGGTGGGCATGCGCGAGCACTTCGAGGGGCCCTCGGCGCATCCGGCCGGGGGCGCGCCGCACGGCGTGGACACCGGGCCCGGCCGGGCGCTGTATCTGGTGATGAACCACGTCGAGGGGCTGGACCTGCGGGACTGGCGGGCCGAGCGGACGCTGGACACGCCGGCCGAGCGGCGGGAGGCGGTGCGCTGCCTGGAGCAGCTCGCGGACGTGCTGGACTGGCTGCACAGCGGCGCGGGCACGCCGTCCGGCCGGACGGTGGTGCACGGCGACCTGTCCCCCGGCAATGTGATGATCGACGCCAACGGCCAGGCCACCCTGGTCGACTTCGGGCTGAGCAAGCTGACCGCCGACCACCAGACCGCCGAGGTGTGGTTCACCCCGGGATTCGCCGCGCCCGAGGTGTTCGAGGGCAAGCGGACCCCGGCCAGCGACCGGTACGCGTTCGGCGCCATCGCCTACTTCCTGCTGAGCGGCGCGTCCCCGGCGACCATGCCGGAGACGCTGCGGGCGGCCCTGCTGGACCTGCCCGAACTCGCCCCGCTGGACCCGGACAAGGCCGCGCGGATCGCCGCCATCGTGGCCACCGACCCGGCGAACCGGCCGGATTCGTTGGCCGCCTGGGTCAAGGAGTTGCGGCCCGCGGTCATCTCCACCACCACCCGGCCGCCGCTGCCGATCGGCAAGCCGACGCCTGCGCCGCCGTCGACGCCCCCGGCCCCGCTGACCCCGCCGCCGCCCGCGCACGCGCCCGGCGCCGTCGCACCCACCACCGCCGACCCCGTCGTACCCGCCGTGCCGTCCGCACCGCCCACGCCCGCCCTGCCGCCGGCCACTCCCCCGGCCCCCGTGCACGCCCCCGTGCACACCCCGCCGCCCGCCTACGCCCCCGCGCCGCCCGCGCGCGTACCGGCCGCCCGGCCCGTACCCGCCGAAGCGGCCGCGCCCGCGGCGGAACCGGCCGCCGAACCCGTCCCCGTACCCGAACCGCCGCCCGTACCGCGCCCCCGGACCGAGGCCAAGGCAGTCGCCGAGCCGCCCGCCGCCCAGGCGTCGGCCCCGGCACCGGCACCCACGGCGACGCCGACGCCCACCCCGGCCCCGGCACCGGCCCCCGACCGGGAAGAAGCCGCGGACCACGACCCGGAATCCGCTCCCGCCGCGCACGAACCCCCCAGCGCCCCGCTGCCGGACCGTACCAAGCCGACCCTGCCGCTCGGCTCCGGCGGGCTGCCGCCGGCCGCGGGTTCTCCCGGAGGCGGCGGGAGCGGGGACGGCACGCCCCGGCGGCGCAGCCGCAAGCCGCAGGTGATCGGCGCGCTCGTGGTGGCGGTGCTGCTGGTGGCCGGCGGCGTGGCCGCCGGTGTGGCGCTGTCCGGGAACGGCGACGGCCACGACACGGCGGGCGGCTCGCACCCCTCCGCCCCGGCCTCCGGACCGTCGGCCGTCACCTCCACGACCCCGGCCGCCCCGCTGACGCCCGACGACACCGCCACGGCCACCGACTCGCAGTCGCCGGGGGCCACGCCCACCATGAGCGCGGGGCAGCGGGAAATGCTCGGTTCCGAGACCCCGGCGGACGACAACAGCTCGTTGACCACGCAGAACGCCGAGGTCAACGGCAAGCAGTACTACGACGCGCTGGTGACGGAGGACTGCTACGGCGGGTACGCCGAGTACAACCTCGGCCGCCAGTGGAGCACCTTCTCGGTCACCGCCGGGGTGGACGACAGCGGCAAGAACCTGCCGGTGGAGTTCACCATCCTGGCCGACGGCAACCAGCTCTTCCACCAGCAGGTCACGCTCGGCAACCCGGTTCAGAAGACCTTCGACGTGTCCGGGGCGCTGCGGCTGCGGGTGGAGTGGGCTGTCAACGACAACGGCGACGGCTGCGCCACGGGAGTGCTCGGGGACCCCACGCTGGTGCACTGACCGCCGCAGGCGGCCGCGCACACCTCGCACACCGTCAGGACAGGGGCGGCGGCCACCGGCTCGATACTGATCCGGGGCAGCCGCCGGTCCAGCCAGCCCGGCAGCCACCAGTTGGCCGCACCGAGCAGGTGCATCAGCGCGGGCACCAGCAGGGTGCGCAGGACGAAGGCGTCCAGGGCGACGGCGGAGGCCAGGCCGATGCCGAACATGGCGATCAGCCGGTCGCCGCTGAGCACGAAGGCGAGGAAGACGGCGATCATGATGACGGCCGCGGAGTTGATCACGCGGCTGGTCTCGGCGAGCCCGACCCGGACCGCGACGCGGTTGTCGCGGGTCTCGCGCCACTCCTCGTACATCCGGCTGACCAGGAACACCTGGTAGTCCATGGAGAGCCCGAACAGCACCGAGATCATGATGACCGGCAGGAAGGGCTCGATGGGCCCGGCCCGGCCCAGGCCCAGCCAGTCGCTGCCCCAGCCCCACTGGAAGATCGCGGTGACCACGCCGAAGGACGACGCGACCGCGGCGACATTCATCACCGCGGCCTTGACGGGTACTCCGATCGAGCGGAAGGCGAGGAGCAGCAGGACGCAGCCGAGCCCCACCACGCAGCCGACGAGCAGTGGCAGCCGGCCGACGACGACGGCCGCGAAGTCGTCGTAGCTCGCGGTCTGGCCGCCGACCAGGACCTTCAGGCCGGTGCCCTGCTCGACGGCGGGCAGCACCTGGTGACGCAGCCGGGTGACCAGCGCGGAGGTGGCGGCGGACTGCGGAGCGGTGGTGGGTACGACGGTGAGGACGGCGGTCGAGCCGGCGCGGTCGGTGCCGGGCGCGTCGACCGAGGCGACGCCGGGGGTGTCGCGCAGAACGCCGGGCAGCCGGTCCAGGGCGAGCCGGGCCGAGCCGCCGTCGGCGGTGGCGACCAGGGTGAGCGGGCCGTTGGTGCCGGGGCCGAAGCCGTCGGCGAGCATGTCGTACGCCTGCCGGGTGGTCGCGGTGCGCGGGTCGTTGCCCTGGTCGGAGCTGCCCAGGTGCAGGGAGAAGGTGGGCAGGGCGAGCACCAGCATCACGACGGCGGCCACCGCGGCGAGCAGCCGGGGCCGCTGCTCGACGAAAGCGGACCAGCGCACGGCGAGACCGGTGGGCACTTCCGGCTGGGGGGCGCCGGTCGGCAAGCCGGGCGGGAGGGCGCCGTCGGTGCTCACGTCGGTACGTGCGTCTGTACTGGCGCCGATGCCGGCGCCTGCGGCCAGCCGGCGGCGCTCGCGGCGGCTGAGGGCGCGCGGGCCGATGAAGCCGAGCAGCGCGGGCAGCAGGGTGATCGAGGCGGCGACCGTGCACAGGACGGTGAGCGAGGAGGCGACGGCGACGCCGTTCAGGAAGCCGAGCCGCAGCACGAACATGCCGAGCAGCGCGACGCAGACCGTGCCGCCGGCGAAGATCACCGCGCGGCCGGTGGTGGCCAGCGCCTGCTCGGCGGCCTCGGTGACGGTCAGTCCGTTCTTCAGGCCGCGCCGGTGCCGGGTGACGATGAACAGGGCGTAGTCGATGCCGACCCCGAGGCCGATGAGCATGCCGAGCATGGGCGCGAAGTCGGCGACGGTCATGGCGTGGCCGAGCAGTTCCACGCCCATGTACGCGGTGCCGACCCCCATGACGGCGGTGGCCAGCGGCAGCGTCATCGCGGCCAGTGAGCCGAAGGCGAGCAGCAGTACCACGGCGGCCACCGCGACGCCGATGATCTCGCTGAGGTGGGCGCCGCCGGTGGTCACGGTGACGCCGACCGCCTGCCCGCCGAGGGCCACTTCGAGGCCCGGCGCCTGCGCGGACTTGGCGGTGTCGACCAGGGCCCGGGCCTGTCCGGCGCTGATGTTCTCGGCGTTCTGCGCGAAGTTCGCCACCGCGTAGGCGGTACGGCCGTCCGCGCTGATCTGCGTGGCGCCGTCGCTGCCGTACGGACTGGTGACGCCGGTGATGCCGGGCAGGGTACGGACTTTGTCCAGCACCTGGGTCATGGTCTGTTCGACGGCGGCGGCCCGGACGGTGCCGTGGTCGGTGTGCCAGACGACGGTGTCTGCGTCACCGGCCTGGCCCGGCAGCGCCTGGCTCAGCAGGGCGGCGGCGCGGCCGGATTCGGTGCCCGGGGCGTCGTAGTGCTTCGAGTACGCGGAACCCGCCACGGCTGCCGCCGCGCACAGTCCGGCCAGAAGTGCGGACCACAGGAGAACAACGACGATGCGGTGGCGGAGACACCATCGGGCGAGCGCGGCCATTTATTCCCCTGAATCGAGACGACCGCCCAACTGTGCCAGGAGAAAATGATCCTTTGGGGGTTTCGTGCGGTTACTCACAAGGGGGAACTATCTGATGGTCGGTACACATAAGACATGCATAAGGGCGGTACCCCGAGTCGGGGTACCGCCCTTACCGCCGCCTTATGAACGCCAGTTCATCGGCCCATGAGTGTCAGTCCTGGCGCGTCAACCCTGGACGCCGAGCTTTTCCAGGACGAGTTCGCGGACCCGGCGGGCGTCCGCCTGACCGCGGGTGAGTTTCATGACCGCGCCGATGAGGGCGCCGGCCGCCGCCAGGTTGCCGCCGCGGATCTTGTCGGCGACCGCGGCGTTGTCCGCGATGGCCTGGTCCACGGCCGCGCCCAGCGCGCTGTCGTCGGAGACGACCTTCAGGCCGCGCCGCTCGACCACCTGGTCCGGGCCGCCCTCGCCGGCCAGCACGCCCTCGATGACCTGGCGGGCCAGCTTGTCGTTGAGGTCCCCGGCGGCGACCAGGGCCGCGACCCGGGCCACCTGGACCGGGGTGATGGGCAGGTCGGCCAGTTCGGTGCCCGACTCGTTGGCATGCCGGGCCAGCTCGCCCATCCACCACTTGCGGGCCGCGGCCGCGTCCGCGCCCTCGTTGATGGTGGCGACGATGAGGTCGAGAGCGCCGGCGTTGAGCACCGACTGCATCTCGTGGTCGGAGATGCCCCATTCCTCCCGCAGCCGCTGCCGCCGCACCAGGGGGAGTTCGGGCAGGGCGGCCCGCAGTTCCTCGACCCACGCCGGGTCCGGGGCGACCGGCACCAGGTCGGGCTCGGGGAAGTACCGGTAGTCCTCGGCCTCCTCCTTGATCCGGCCGGAGGTGGTGGTGCCGTCCTCCTCGTGGAAGTGCCGGGTCTCCTGCACGATGGTGCCGCCGCCGCTGAGGACCGCGGCGTGCCGCTGGATCTCGAACCGGGCCGCCCGCTCGACGCTGCGCAGCGAGTTGACGTTCTTGGTCTCGCTGCGGGTGCCGAACTTCTGCTCGCCGTTGGGCCGCAGCGACAGGTTGACGTCGCAGCGCATCTGGCCCATCTCCATCCGCGCCTCGGAGACGCCGAGGGCACGGATCAGCTCGCGCAGCTCGGCCACGTACGCGCGTGCGACCTCCGGAGCCCGCTCGCCGGCGCCCTCGATGGGCTTGGTGACGATCTCGATCAGCGGGATGCCGGCCCGGTTGTAGTCCAGCAGCGAGTACGTCGCGCCGTGGATGCGTCCGGTGGCGCCCCCGACGTGGGTGGACTTGCCGGTGTCCTCCTCCATGTGGGCGCGCTCGATGTGCACCCGGAAGATCTCGCCGTCCTCCAACTGGACGTCCAGATAGCCGTTGTAGGCGATCGGCTCGTCGTACTGCGAGGTCTGGAAGTTCTTCGGCATGTCCGGGTAGAAGTAGTTCTTCCGGGCGAACCGGCACCACTGCGCGATCTCGCAGTTCAGTGCCAGGCCGATGGTGACGGCCGACGCCACGGCCGTGGCGTTGACCACCGGCAGCGAGCCGGGCATGCCCAGGCAGGTGGGGCACACCTGCGAGTTGGGCTCGGCACCGAGCTCGGTGGAGCAGCCGCAGAACATCTTGGTCTTCGTGCCCAGCTCGACGTGGACCTCCAGGCCCATCACCGGGTCGTAGGCCGCCAGCGCCTCGTCGTAGGACAGCAGATCCGTGACGGTCACAGTTTCCTCTACCTTCTCGAATACCTTCTCGGCCGGCTCCGACCCGCTCCGGTGGGCGCGGCCTTCCTCGGTCTTCTCGACGCGTCCGGTCGTCAGCCCGTCAGGATGTCGTCGTCGTTGTGGCGCAGTTCGCGGACGAGCAGGGCCACACCGGTGACCACCGCGGCCACCCGGATGGCGGCGTCGACGAACTGCAGGGTGTCGCCCTCGCCGCGGGCGGAGCGCACCTTCTTGATGTTGCTGAAGGCGGCGAACAGGGTGCTGCCGATGGCCAGGTAGGTGGCCGGCTTGCTCTTGCCCTTGGCCTTCGGTGCGGCGGACCCCTGTACGGCGGTCTTCTTGTCGGCGGTCATAGCTGCGGTGCCTCCTCGAGCAGCGGATGGCCCCACTTCGTGACGAAGGCGGCCTCGACGGCGGCGCCGACCCGGTAGAGCCGGTCGTCCTTGAGCGCGGGCGCGACGATCTGCAGACCCACCGGAAGACCATCCTCCGGTGCGAGTCCGCAGGGCAGTGACATGGCCGCGTTTCCCGCGAGGTTGGCCGGGATGGTGCACAGGTCGGCGAGGTACATCGCCATCGGGTCGTCGGTCCGCTCGCCGATCGGGAAGGCGGTGGTCGGCGTGGTCGGCGAAACGATCACGTCCACCTGTTCGAACGCCCGCTGGAAGTCGCGGGTGATCAGCGTGCGGACCTTCTGGGCGGAGCCGTAGTACGCGTCGTAGTAGCCGGAGCTGAGGGCGTAGGTGCCCAGGATGATCCGGCGCTTGACCTCGGGGCCGAAGCCGGCCTCGCGGGTCAGGGCGGTGACCTCTTCGGCGGACCGGGTGCCGTCGTCGCCGGCCCGCAGGCCGTACCGCATGGCGTCGAAGCGGGCCAGGTTGCTGGAGCACTCCGAGGGGGCGATCAGGTAGTACGCCGGCAGGGCGTAGCTGAACGAGGGACAGGACAGTTCCACGACCTGTGCGCCCAGCTCGCGCAGCAGCTCCACCGCCTCGGTGAACCGCTGCACGACCCCGGCCTGGTAGCCCTCGCCGGCGAACTCCTTGATCACGCCGATCCGCATGCCCTTCACGTTCCCGCTTCTGGCGGCTTCCACCACAGCGGGCACGGGGGCGTCGATGGATGTGGAGTCCATCGGGTCGTGGCCGGCCATCACCTCGTGCAGCAGGGCGGCGTCCAGCACCGTACGGGCGCACGGGCCGCCCTGGTCGAGCGAGGAGGAGAACGCGATCATGCCGTACCGCGACACGCCGCCATAGGTGGGCTTGACGCCGACCGTGGCGGTGACGGCGGCCGGCTGGCGGATGGAGCCGCCGGTGTCGGTGCCGATGGCCAGCGGCGCCTGGTACGAGGCCAGGGCCGCGGCGCTGCCGCCGCCGGAACCGCCGGGGATGCGGGTGAGGTCCCACGGGTTGCCGGTCGGGCCGTAGGCGCTGTTCTCGGTCGAGGACCCCATGGCGAACTCGTCCATGTTGGTCTTGCCGAGGATCACCACGCCGGCTTCCTTGAGCTTACGGGTGACCGTGGCGTCGTACGGCGGGATCCAGCCCTCGAGGATCTTCGAGCCGCAGGTGGTGGGGATGCCCTTGGTGGTGAAGATGTCCTTGAGCGCCAGCGGCACCCCGGCCAGCGGGCCGAGCGGCTCGCCGGCGGCGCGCTGGGCGTCCACCGCCCTGGCCTGGGCGAGCGCGCCCTCCCGGTCCACGTGCAGGAAGGCGTGCACCTTCTCGTCCACCGCGTCGATCCGGGCCAGGTGGGCCTCGGTGACGGCCTCGGCGGTCAGGTCGCCGTTCGTGATCCGCGCGGCGGTCTCGGCCGCGGTCAGCTTGATGACGTCGGTCACCGTGATCAGTCCTCCCCCAGGATCTGCGGCACCTTGAACCGCTGCTGCTCCTGTGCCGGCGCCCCCGAGAGCGCCTCCTGCGGCGTCAGTGACGGCCGAACGGTGTCCGGGCGCATCACATTCGTCAGCGGCAGGGGGTGGGAGGTCGGCGGTACGTCCTCGCCGGCCACCTCGGACACCCGTGCCACGGCGCCGATGATGTCGTCGAGCTGTCCGGCGAAGTGGTCCAGCTCCTCTGCGGAGAGCTCGATGCGGGCGAGCTTTCCGAGGTGGGCGACCTCCTCGCGCGTGATGCCAGCCATGCAGCGGTCCTCTGGGGGTTGAGATGACGATTGTGCCCCAATCCTATGGGCCCGGGCCGGGTGCCCGCGAAACGGTTCCGGTGGCCCTGTGGACAACCGCCGCCGATCGTCGCCGGCCGCCGTCAGCCGCTGGTCAGGGCGCGGTCGCGCGGCCGGAGGCCTGCGGGGCGTCGGACACCGGGGCGTGCTCGGGCTCCGGCTCGGCGGCCGGCGCGGCGGTGAGGGTACGGGCCGGCGCCGGGGTCTTGGCCGGCCGCTGCCAGCCGCGCTCGCCGCGGGCGCGCAGCCAGCGGGTCGTCTCCTCGGCCGGCATCGCGGCCGCCACCAGCCAGCCCTGGACCGCGTCGCAGTGCAGGTCGCGCAGCCGCTCCCAGGTCTCGTCGTCCTCGACGCCCTCGGCGACCACCAGCAGCCCGAGCGAGTGGGCCAGGTCTATGGTGCAGCGCACGATCTCGGCGTCCTCGGAGTCCACCACCAGGCGGGCCACGAACGAGCGGTCGATCTTCAGCTCGCTGACCGGCAGCCGTCGCAGGTGGACCAGCGAGGAGTAGCCGGTGCCGAAGTCGTCCAGCGACATCTTGACGCCGTGGCCGGTCAGCCCGTTGAGGGTGTCGGCGGCCCGCTGCGGGTCCTCCAGCAGTACGTGCTCGGTGATCTCCAGTTGCAGCGAGCCGGGCGGCACCTGGTGGCGGGCCAGCCGGGCGGCGACCGCGCCGGCGAACCCGGGGCTGTGGACGTCGCGCGGGGAGACGTTGACGGCCACCGGCACGTCCAGGCCCATCCGCCGCCAGCGGGCGATCTGCGCCAGCGCGGTGTCGAGCACGTACTCGGTGAGCTGCGGCATCAGCCCGGAGGTCTCGGCGATGGTGATGAACTCCTCGGGGCTGACCCGGCCGCGCTCGGGGTGCACCCAGCGCACCAGCGCCTCCAGCCCGGCGACCTGCCCGTCGAAGCGGACCTTGGGCTGGTAGTGCAGTTCCACGTCGCCGCTGTCCAGGGCCCGGCGCAGGTCGCCGAGCAGGCCGAGCCGGTCCGGGGTGTTGGCGTCGCGGGTGACCTCGTAGACCTCGACGCCGCTGCGGTCCCGCTTGGCCTGGTACATCGCCACGTCCGCGCGGCGCAGCAGTCCCTCGGCGTCCATGGCGTGGTCCGGATGGACGGCGACCCCGGCGCTGGCCTCCAGCACCAGGGTCAGGCCGTCCAGGCCGATCGGTGAGCCCAGCGCCGCCACCAGGGTCCGGGCGATGCGCTGGGCCCGGGTCGGTGAGGGGCAGGAGGGCAGCAGCACCGCGAACTCGTCGCCGCCGAGCCGGGCCGCCTCCGCGCCGCGCGGCAGCGCCAGCCGCAGCCGGTCGGCGATCTGCAGCAGCAGCCGGTCGCCGGCCAGATGACCGAGGGTGTCGTTGACCGAACGGAACTTGTCGAGGTCGATCAGGATCAGCGCCACCCGCTCGTCGGCGTCCTGTGCGCTGTCCAGCGCGGACCAGGTGCGCTCCAGCAGCCACTGCCGGTTGGGCAGCCCGGTGAGCGGGTCGCGCAGCTGCTCCTCGGCGCGGGCGTGGGCGATCCACACGGTGGAGTCCAGCGCGATCAGCGGCACCGCGAACAGCGGCAGCACGACCGGCATGTCGCTGGCGACGACCAGTATCAGCGGGGAGATGCCGAGCAGTGCCAGGCCCACCATGCCCTGCCGGACCAGCGCGGTACGGGCCACGGTGGGCAGTTCGCCGCTGCGGGGCGCGAAGGCCCACCACAGCAGGGTGCGGGTGGCGGCCAGGTAGGCCAGCGCGGCCACGGCGACCACGGGCGCGGCCGACAGGGACCAGTCCTCGGGCCGCCAGGGGCGCTCCACGGAGGGGTGGCGGCCGAGGATCTCCAGGACGACGGCGCCGGCGCCGATGCCGAGGATGTCGATGGCCCCGTGCAGCCCGGCCTGCCGCCAGCGGTGCCGGCGGGCGGCGCCGACCAGCGCCACCACGGCGAGGCTGACCAGTACCGCGGGCACCCAGCCGTACAGCAGCAGCATGGCCAGGGTGAGGGCGGCGCCGGAACCGGTGCCGCCCCACCAGCGGTCGCGGCCCATGGCGACCAGGTGGCCGACGATGATGCCGGTCAGGATCGCGAAGGCCCAGCCGACGGTGCCGCCGGGGAACAGGGAGTGGCCGCGGTCGGTCAGCCGCACCACGCCCGCGGCGAGCGCGGCGCCGGCCGCGACGGGCACCGCGATGCCCACGACGGGCCCGGGCGGGGCGGGGAGTACGGGCACGGCCGGGCCGCTGGGCAGCCGCGCCACTCCGGCGCTCTCCGTCGGTTCCATGCCCGTCCCTCTCACAGCCCGGTGCGGCCAGGTGGTGCGGCGGAGCCGGAAACCCGGCTCCGCGCCGCGCCGTTGTCCGCTGAGGGTCCCGCTGGGCGGCGGGATGGTCATGCCCGGCGACGGCGCCCCTCAACAGTAGGCCGCACAGCCCCGCCTCGGGCACCGATCCGCTGCGGTTGCCCGAATGCGACCAGCACGATCTCCGTATTCCCAAATAGTCCGATCGAGTGACAACTGGGGTCCATTCAGCCGGATTCACCGTCCGTTTCCACCGGATTGACCGCCACTTCCCGCGCCGCGTCGGCTCCTTGTTCGAGGAGTACTCCGAAGCCTTCTTCGTCCAGAACCGGCACCTTCAACGACACGGCTTTGTCGTACTTCGATCCGGGGTTGTCACCGACGACGACGAACGAGGTTTTCTTGGAGACCGAGCCGGTGACTTTCGCGCCGCGGCTGCCCAGCGCCTCCTTGGCACCGTCCCGGGTGTACGCGTCCAGCGTCCCGGTCACCACGACGGTCAGTCCCTCCAACGGCCTCGGTCCCTCGTCGGAGCCCTCCTCGGTGAACTTCACGCCGGCCGCGCGCCACTTCTCGATGATCTCCAGGTGCCAGTCCTCGGCGAACCACTGCTTGACGGAGGCGGCGATGGTGGGGCCGACGCCGTCCACCGCGGCCAGCTCCTCCTCGGCGGCGTCCCTGATCCGGTCCAGGTCGCGGAACTCGCGGGCCAGCGCCTCGGCGGCGACCGGGCCGACGTGCCGGATGGACAGGCCGGTGATGATCCGGGCGAGCGGGCGCTGCCGGGCGGCGGCGATGTTGTCGAGCATCGCCAGGGTGTTCTTCTTCGGCTCGCCCTTCTGGTTGGCGAAGAAGGTGACGATCTTCTCCTCGCCGGTCTCCGGGTCGCGCTTGGGCAGGCCGGTGTCCTGGTCCAGCACGTACGAGCGGATCGGCAGCAGGCTCTCGACGTCCAGCGAGAACAGGTCGCCCTCGTCCCGCATCGGCGCCTCGGCGTCCAGCGGCTGGGTCAGGGCGACCGCCGCGACATAGCCCAGCGCCTCGATGTCCAGGCAGCGGCGGCCGGCGAGGTAGAACACCCGCTCGCGCAACTGGGCGGGGCAGTAGCGGGCGTTGGGGCAGCGCAGGTCGATGTCGCCCTCCTTCATCGGCTGGAGGGGGGTGTCGCAGTCCGGGCACCGCTCGGGCATCACGAACTCCCGCTCGGTGCCGTCGCGCAGGTCGGCGACCGGGCCGAGGATCTCCGGGATCACGTCGCCGGCCTTGCGCAGCACCACGGTGTCGCCGATCAGCACGCCCTTCTTCTTCACCACCTCCTGGTTGTGCAGGGTGGCGAACTCGACCTCCGAGCCGGCCACGGTGACCGGCTCCACCACCGCGTACGGCGTGACCCGGCCGGTGCGGCCGACCCCCACCCGGATGTCCACCAGCTTGGTGTTGACCTCCTCGGGTGCGTACTTCCAGGCGATCGCCCAGCGCGGGGCGCGCGAGGTGGAGCCGAGGCGGCCCTGGAGCGGGATCTCGTCGATCTTGACGACCACGCCGTCGATCTCGTGCTCCACGTCGTGGCGGTGCTCGCCGTAGTACGCGATGAAGTCGCGCACCTCGGCGAGCGAGCCGACCACCTTGACGTGGCTGGAGGTGGGCAGGCCCCATTCGTGCAGCAGCTCGTAGCCGTGCGACTGGCGGTCGATGTCGAAGCCGCGGCGGGCCCCGACGCCGTGCACGACCATGCGCAGCGGCCGGGTCGCGGTGATCCGCGGGTCCTTCTGCCGCAGCGAGCCGGCCGCCGCGTTGCGCGGGTTGGCGAACGGCTTCTCGCCGGCCGCCACCAGGCGCTCGTTGAGCTCCTCGAACTTCTCGCCGGGGAAGTAGACCTCGCCGCGGATCTCCACCAGTTCCGGCACCCGGTCGCCGGCCAGCCGGTCCGGGATGTCGGCGATGGTCCGCACGTTCTGCGTGATGTCCTCGCCGGTGCGGCCGTCGCCGCGGGTGGCGGCGCGGGTGAGGCGGCCGTCCTCGTACGTGAGGTTGACCGCCAGGCCGTCGACCTTGAGTTCGCACAGGAAGTGGTACGGGCTCCGCTCGTTGTCCGGCGGGCCCAGCTCGGCGGCGATCCGGTCGGCCCAGGTGGTCAGCTCGTCCTCGGCGAAGGCGTTGTCCAGCGAGAGCATGCGCTCGCGGTGCTCGACCGAGGTGAACTCCGTCTCGTACGCCCCGGCGACCTTCTGGGTGGGCGAGTCGGGGGTGCGCAGGCCCGGGTGCTGCTCCTCCAGGGCCTCCAGGGAGCGCAGCAGCCGGTCGAACTCGGCGTCGCTGACGAGCGGGGCGTCCTTCACGTAGTACCGGAAGCGGTGCTCCTCGACCTGCTCGGCCAGGCGGGCGTGCCGCTCCCGGGCCTCGGCGGGGATGTCCGCCGGGCCGGCCTGCTCAAGGGATGCCACGTCTGCTTCCTCTCTCACGCGTCACTCCGGGTTGTCGACGAGCGACCGCGCCGCCTTCACGCAGTGCGTGAGAGCCGCGCGGGCATAGGCCGGTGAGGCCCCCGCCAGGCCGCAGGACGGGGTCACCGCAACGGAGGTCGCCAAAGCCTCCGGTGCCAGGCCCAGCCTGCGCCACAGCGCCCGAACACCCCCGACGCTACCGGCAGGGTCCGACAACGGGGCATCCGTGCCCGGGACGACACCGGTGAACAGGACGGTGCCGTTCTCGACGGCCTCCCCGAACGCGTCCCACTCACTCTCCGTGAGCAGGGAGAAGTCGAACGACACGGCGGAGACGCCGGCCCGGCGCAGCAGGGCGAACGGGACGGCCGGGGCGCAGGAGTGGACGAGGACCGGGGCGCCGGCCGCGTCGATCACGTCGCGCAGGAGCCCTTCCACGGTGCCGCGGTCGACCGCGCGGTACGTCTGGTAGCCGCTTGCCGTGCCGACCTGGCCGCGCAGCACCGCGGTCAGGGACGGCTCGTCGAGCTGGAGCAGGACGGTGGCGCCGGGTACGCGGCGGCGTACGTCCGCCAGGTGCGCGCGCAGGCCCTCGGCCAGGGACACGGCCAGGTCGCGGCAGGCGCCCGGGTCGCGCAGGGCGGCCTCGCCGTTGCGCAACTCGACGCTCGCCGCGAGGCTCCACGGGCCCATGGCCTGCACCTTCAGCGGACCCTCGTAGCCTTGGGCGAACTCCTCCAGCGCGTCCAGGTCCTCGCCCAGCCACGCCTTGGCCCGGCGCGTGTCGCGGCCGGGCCGGTCGCCGAACCGCCAGCCGCTCGGCTCGACCCGCGCGTACAGCTCGACCAGCAGTCCCAGGGTGCGGCCCACCATGTCCGCGCCCGGGCCGCGCGCGGGCAGTTCCGCGAGGAACGGGAGGGCCGGCACGGCTTCCGCCGCCACTTTCGCCGCTTCCCGCGCGTCCCCGCCGGGCATCGAGCCGATGCCGGTTGCCGTGCCGGCGGCCAGTACATCCTTCATCTCGGTCACGTCGGCAGGTTAGATCACGGCGGGCGGTTCGCTTCTTCCGTGTCCCTTGGCTGCTCCGGGCCCCGGCTCGGGGGTGTGTCCTTTGCCCGCTCGGGCGCCCTCTTTCCGGGGGCGGGCCTTTTGCCTCGGGGGGCGGGGCGTCCGTCCTTGCCGGGGTGCTGCTTCCGGGCTTTGGCGTCCTGGGGTGCGGTGTGCTCGGCACCGCCGGACAGCGCCGTCCCGCGTCCCGCCGCGGCGGCGGACTTGGAGGGCGGGGCCGCCCCCCGACGGCCCCCCTTCTTCCGGGCTCGCCCGTCCTGGGGCGCGGTGTGCTCGGCACCGCCGGACAGCGCCGTCCCGCGTCCCGCCGCGGCGGCGGAGTCGGGGGCGGGGCCGCCCCCCAACGGCCCCCTCTTCTCGCCTCAGCCGTCGTGGTCAGAGCCGGTGGCGACAGTTGCGGATGCCATGGTCCCGCTTCCCGGTCCGGCGCTGCGGTCGGGGTGTCGGCGGTGCTTGGACCTGTGGTCCTGCGGCTTCCGCAAGGCCGACCGTCAGGCCAGTCCGGGCTAGGCGCCCGGGCGGACCGTTAGGTCGGTCAGTTCGGCGTCGCGGGGGAGGTCGAGGGCGGTCAGGACGGCGGTGGCCACGGATTCGGGGTCGATCCAGCGGTCGGCGTCGTAGGACTTGCCCTCTTGGCGGTGGACCTTTTCCTGCATGGGGGTGGCGGTGCGGCCGGGGTAGACGGAGGTGACGCGTACGCCGTTGGGGCGTTCCTCGGCGCGGAGGGAGTCGGCGAGGGCTTTGAGGCCGTGCTTGCTGGCGGCGTAGGCGGACCATTCGGCGTGGGCGAAGAGGCCGGCGCCGGAGTTGACGAGGACCACGTGGCCGCGGGACAGGCGCAGTTGGGGCAGCAGCAGGCGGGTGAGTTCGGCGGGTCCGACGAGGTTGACGGCCAGGGTCTCGTTCCAGATCTTGGGGGTGAGGTCGCCGACCGGGCCGAGTTCGACCACGCCGGCCACGTGGAGCAGCGAGTCCAGCCGGTCCGGCGGCGCCTGGTGGCTGAGCGCCCAGGACAGCCGGGCGGGTTCGGCCAGGTCCCCGACCAGGGTGTACGCGCCGGGGAACTGCTCGGCGAGCTGCTGGGCCCGCCCGGCGTCGCGGGCCAGCAGCCACAGCTCGTCGCCGCGGGCCAGCAGCCGGCGGGCGACGGCGGCGCCGATGCCCGAACCGGCCCCGGTGATCAGATGGACGCTCACACCCGCTCCTGACCGTGGATCACATGACGTCGGATCGGCCCGCGCCTGTCCGGCGGGCCGTCGTGCACGAAAGGGTCACCGCGTGCCCGCGGATCGCACCCGTTCCTGAAGGTACTCCAGGGCCGCGCGGCCGTCCGTGGCGAAATGCACCAGGTCGGCGAGCGGCAGCGGCAGGAAGCCCTCGGCCTCCATCCGGCGGAACTGGAGCTCCAGCCCGTCGTAGAAGCCGGCCGTGTTGAGCAGCACCACGGGTTTGGCGTGCAGGCCGTGCTTCTTCAGTTCCAGGATCTCGGTGGCCTCGTCCAGCGTGCCGGTGCCGCCCACCATGATCACCAGGGCGTCGGAACGGCGCAGCAACTCGGCCTTGCGGGTGGCCAGATCGTCGGTGACGACCATCTCGTGGGCGTCCTCGCGGGCCAGGGCGTGCAGGAAGGACACGGACACGCCGACCAGCCGGCCGCCGCTCTCGTGCACCGCGTCGGCCAGGATGCGCATCAGCCCGGAGTCCGAGCCGCCCCACACCAGGGTGTGGCCGCCCTCGCCGAGCAGCCGGCCGAACTCCTTGGCGGGGACGGTGTACTGCTCGCCCAGGTCCGCGGCGGACAGGAACACGCCGATGTTCATACGGTCACCGGCCGGCCGGTGCGGTCGGTGCCGGCGATGGTGGCCGAGCCGACCACGCGGGTGCCGTCGTAGAGGACCACGGCCTGGCCGGGGGCGATGCCGCGCACCGGCGCGGTGAACGTCACCCGCAGCTCGCCGTCGCGCAGTTCGGCGGTGACGGGGACGTCGTCGCCGTGCGCCCGGGTCTGGGCGGTGTACGTGGCCGGGCCGGCCGGCTCGGCGCCGCACCAGCGCGGGCGGATCGCGGTGAGCTCGGTGACGTCCAGGGCCTGGGCGGGGCCGACCGTGACGGTGTTGTCGACCGGGGAGATGTCCAGGACGTACCGCGGCTTGCCGTCGGGGGCGGGGGTGCCGATCCGCAGGCCCTTGCGCTGACCGATGGTGAAGCCGTACGCGCCCGTGTGGGTGCCCACGCGGGCGCCGGTCTCGTCCACGATCGCGCCTTCGGCCTGGCCGAGCCGCTTGGCGAGGAAGCCCTGGGTGTCGCCGTCGGCGATGAAGCAGATGTCGTGGCTGTCGGGCTTGGCCGCCACCGCCAGGCCGCGGCGCTCGGCCTCGGCGCGGATGTCGGCCTTGGTGGTGTCGGTGTCGCCGAGCGGGAACATCGCGTGGGCGAGCTGGCGCTCGTCCAGGACGCCGAGGACGTACGACTGGTCCTTGGCCATGTCGGCGGAGCGGTGCAGTTCGCGGCTGCCGTCGGCGCGGGTGAGGATGCGGGCGTAGTGGCCGGTGCACACCGCGTCGAAGCCGAGGGCCAGGGCCTTGTCCAGGAGCGCGGCGAACTTGATCTTCTCGTTGCAGCGCAGGCAGGGGTTGGGGGTGCGGCCGGCCGCGTACTCCGCGACGAAGTCCTCGACGACGTCCTGCCGGAAGCGGTCGGCCAGGTCCCACACGTAGAAGGGGATGCCTATGACGTCGGCGGCGCGGCGCGCGTCGCGGGAGTCCTCGACCGTGCAGCAGCCGCGGGCGCCCGTGCGGAAGCTCTGCGGGTTCGCCGAGAGGGCCAGGTGCACTCCGGTGACGTCGTGCCCGGCCTCCGCGGCCCGGGCGGCCGCCACCGCGGAATCCACGCCGCCGCTCATGGCTGCCAGCACGCGCAGCTTTCGGCTCCGCCGGGGCTCAGGGAAGTCGTTCACGCGTCCAGAGTACGGGAGAGTGCTGCGTACGAAGGGAACCCTTTCCCCTACGTACGAAGGGCGCCCTTTCCCCTCTGCTTCCCGCCCTCCCGGCTTGGACCTCAGCGGCTTCCCCTCTTCCTCCCGGCTCCCCCCTCCGGGGGTTTCCCCTGCCCCGTACGGCCGGTTCGGCACCGCCGCACCCCGCCGTCCCGCGTCCCGCCGCGGCGGCGGAGTCAAGGGGGCTGAGCGTCGCCCCCTGACAGCCCCCTCCCCCGGGGTTCCCCCGGCCCCATGCGGTGAGCTTGGCACCGCCGAACAGCCCACATCCCGTGTCCCGCCGTCGCGGCGGACTCGGGGGGCGCGCCCCGCCCCCCAACGGCCCCCTCCTCCGGGGTTCCCCCCGCCCATGCGGTTCGCTTTCCACCACGCGTCACAACGCCAGCCCCTTTCGGCCCACCTGTCCCACCTGCACCTTTCTTCCTCGAAAGAACCCTCGGAGAGGGGGAGCACGATGGGAGAAAGGGTGGGGGAAGAAGTGAGCGGGCGCTTAGTGTTGGGGGAGGTGGACGTTGGAGAAGGGGTTACTACTGATGGGTAGCGTTTGAGCCATGACGTACGCAGCGGCCCGCGCGGCCATCGGGGACAGTGAGTTCGACCGGGACACAAAGGCGGTGGGCCGGGCGGGGGAGCCGGGGACGTACGACATCGAGTTGTCGCCCGGGTGGGTGATCGTGTCGGCGATCAACGGCGGGTATTTGCTGGCGGTGCTGGGGCGGGCACTGCGGGAGGCGCTGCCGCATCCGGACCCGATCACGATCACGGCGCATTATTTGACGGCGTCCGCGCCAGGGCCCGCGGTGATCAGGACACAGACCGTACGGACCGGGCGGTCGATGTCGAGCGGGCAGGCGTCGCTGTTCCAGCGGGACGAGGAGGGGCGGGAGGTCGAGCGGCTGCGGGTGATCGCGGGGTACGCGGACCTCGACGCGATGCCCACGGAGGTCCGTACCGCCGCCCGGCCGCCGGACATGCCGGCCTGGGAGGAGTGCCTGGACGTGCACGGGGGGCCCGAGTCGGGCGTGATACCGGGCTCGACCGCGCTGCTCGACCGGCTGGACCTGCGGCTGGACCCGGCGACCGCGGGCTGGGCGCTGGGCTCGCCGTCGGGGGCCGGCGAGATGCGCGGCCGGCTGGGGCTGGCCGACGGGCGCGACCACGACGCGATCTCGCTGCTGCTGGCGGCGGACGCGCTGCCGCCCACCGCCCTGGACCTGGGCCTGAAGGGCTGGACGCCGACCCTGGAGCTGACCGTGCACGTACGGTCCCGTCCGGCACCCGGCCCGCTGCGAGTGGCCATCCGCACCCGGAACCTCGCCGGGGGACTGCTGGAGGAGGACACCGAGATCTGGGACAGCGCGGACCGACTGGTGGCCCAGGCACGGCAGCTCGCCCGGGCGCCGCGCTAGCACCCGTCGAGCGCCCCGCGGCAGGGCCCGGCGACGGGTCCACCGACCGGGCCCGCTCCGGCCGGGCGGGGGCGACCGTAGAATCGGAGAACCATGGTCTACCTCGATCACGCCGCCACCACGCCCATGATCCCGGAGGCGGTGCGGGCTATGACCGCACACCTCACGGTGACAGGGAACGCCTCGTCGCTGCACGCCGCCGGCCGGCAGGCCCGCCGTACCGTCGAGGAGGCCAGAGAATCGCTCGCCGCCGCGCTCGGCGCGCGGCCCAGCGAAATCGTGTTCACCGGCGGCGGCACCGAGTCCGACAACCTGGCGGTCAAGGGCCTGTTCTGGGCCCGGCGGGGGGCCGACCCGCGCCGGGTGCGGGTGCTGGCCAGCCCGGTGGAGCACCACGCCGTGCTCGACGCGGTGTACTGGCTGGCCGACCACGAGGGCGCGGTCGTGGAGTGGCTCCCGGTGGACCCGTACGGCAGGGTGCTGCCCGAGACCCTGCGCGCCGCGCTGGAACGCTGTCCCGAGGACGTCGCCCTGATCACCGCGATGTGGGCGAACAACGAGGTCGGAACGATTCTGCCGATCCGCGAACTGGTCGAGGTCGCATCGGAGTTCGGGGTGCCGATGCACTCCGACGCGGTGCAGGCGTTCGGCCAGGCGAAGGTGGACTTCGCCGCCAGCGGGCTGGACGCCATGACGGTGACCGCGCACAAGGTCGGCGGCCCGTACGGCGTCGGCGCGCTGCTGCTGCGCCGCGAGGACACCCCCGTACCGCTGCTGCACGGCGGCCTCCAGGAGCGCAGCCGGTCCGGGACGCTGGACGTGCCGGCCATCGCCTCCTTCGCGACCGCGGCCGCGCTCGCCGCCAAGCGCCGGTCCGAGTTCGCCCGCGAGGTGGCCGCGCTGCGCGACGAGCTGGTCCGCGCGGTACGGGCGGCCGTGCCCGACGTGGTGCTCAACGGCGACCCCTCCCCCGAGGGCCGGCTGCCGGCCAACGCGCACTTCAGCTTCCCCAGTTGCGACGGCGACGCGCTCCTGCTCCTGCTCGACGCACAGGGCATCGCCTGCTCCACCGGTTCGGCCTGCACCGCGGGCGTGGCCCAGCCCAGCCATGTGCTGCTCGCCATGGGCCAGCCGCCCGAACTGGCCCGCGCCACCCTGCGGTTCACCCTCGGCCACACCACCACCGCCGACGACATCACCGCGGTCGCCAAGGCCATCGGCCCGGCCGTGGAGCGCGCCCGCGCCGCCGGCCAGATGTAGCCGCACGACAAATCATGACAAATCCGCATAACCAAGCGGCAGACGCAGCCGTACGAAAAGGGGCGGCACCGGAAGATCCGGTGCCGCCCCTTCGTCGTTCCTGCGCCAAGCCGCCCGCTACGCCCGCTACTTGCCCGGCGCCTGGTCGGGCGCGTTCTCCGGGTGGTGGCAGGCCACCTTGTGGCCGGTGGACAGCGTGGCCAGCGGCGGCTCGATGGTCTTGCAGATCTCCGTCGCCTTCCAGCACCGGGTGTGGAAGCGGCAGCCCTTGGGCGGCGCGATCGGCGAGGGCACGTCACCCGTGAGCAGGATGCGGCCACCGGCACTCGCCGGGGAACCCTCGCTCTTGGCGGCGGGGGCGTCCCCGTCGCTCTCGGTCGCGGTGGTCACCCGCTGCTGGCGGCGCTTGGGGTCCGGCACCGGCACCGCGGACAGCAGCGCCGTGGTGTACGGGTGGTAGGGCGCGGAGTAGAGCGACTCGCGGTCGGCCAGCTCCACGATCTTGCCCAGGTACATCACCGCGATCCGGTCCGATACGTGCCGGATGACCGACAGGTCGTGGGCGATGATCACGTAGGTGAGGCCCAGTTCCTTCTGGAGGTCGTCCAGCAGGTTGACCACCTGCGCCTGGATGGACACGTCGAGCGCGGAGACCGGCTCGTCGGCCACCACCAGCTTGGGCTTGAGCGCCAGCGCCCGGGCGATGCCGATGCGCTGCCGCTGCCCGCCGGAGAACTCGTGCGGGTAGCGGTTGTAGTGCTCCGGGCTCAGGCCCACCAGCTCCAGGAGCTGCTGGACCTCCTTCTTCACCCCGCCCTCGGTGGCCACCTTCTGCAGCCGGAAGGGCGCCCCGACGATGGTGCCTATGGTGTGCCGGGGGTTGAGCGAGGAGTACGGGTCCTGGAAGATCATCTGCACGTCGCGGCGCAGCGGCCGCATCGCGCCGACGGACAGGTGCGTGATGTCCCGGCCCTCGAACTCGATCTTTCCGCCGGTCGGCTCCAGCAGGCGGGTGATCAGCCGGCCCATGGTCGACTTGCCGCAGCCGGACTCGCCGACGACACCGAGCGTCTCGCCCGCGTTGATCTCGAAGTCCAGCCCGTCCACCGCCTGCACGGCGCCGACCTGGCGGCGCAGCAGGCCCTTGGTGATCGGGAAGTGCTTGACCAGCCCGGTCACCCTCAGCAGCGGCTCCCCCGACGGCTTGCGCTCGGCGGCGGCCGCGGCGGTGGGCTCCGGCGCCTTGGGCTGCGCGTCGTCCTTCGGCTGCGCGTCGTCCTTCGGCTGCGCGTCGTCCTTCGGCTGCGCGTCGTCCTTCGGCTGCGCGGTGCCCTGCGGCTGCTCGGGCGCGGCGTTCTTCTCCAGCGGGGTCTTCGCCGGGGTCTTCGACACGGCGCTTTCCTGGCCCTTCACAACATCGCTCACAGCTTCGGCTCTATCTCTTCGGCCCAGATCCGGGCGCGATCGTCCACCGACAGGTGGCAGGCGGCCAGATGACCGGCGCCCACCTCGGCCAGCTCGGGGACGACCGACTCGGAGGATCCGCCTGTCAGTGCGGCGTACGGACAGCGCGGGTGGAAGGCGCAGCCGGACGGCACGTTGATCAGGCTGGGCGGGGCGCCCTTGACCGGGTTGAGCCGGTCGCTGCGCTCCCGGTCCAGTCGCGGCATCGAGCCGAGCAGACCCCAGGTGTACGGGTGCCGCGGCTGGGTGAACACCTCGGCGGCGGTGCCGCGCTCCACGGCCCGGCCGGCGTACATCACCAGCAGGTCGTCGGCGACCTCGGCGACCACGCCCAGGTCGTGGGTGATCATGACGACCGCGGAGCCGAACTCCTTCTGCAGGTCCCGGATCAGGTCCAGGATCTGCGCCTGCACGGTCACGTCGAGCGCGGTGGTCGGCTCGTCCGCGATGAGCAGTTCGGGGTTGTTGACCAGCGACATGGCGATCATCGCGCGCTGCCGCATGCCGCCGGAGAACTGGTGCGGGTAGTCCTTGAACCGCTTGCGCGGCTCGGGGATGCCCACCCGGTCCAGCATCTCCACGGCCCGCTCGGTGGCGACCTTCTTGGAGACCTTGTTGTGCACCCGGTACGCCTCGACGATCTGCGCGCCCACCGTGTAGTAGGGGTGCATCGCCGACAGCGGGTCCTGGAAGATCATCGCCATCTTGCGGCCGCGCAGCCGGCGGACGTGGTCCGGGCCGGCGCCGACCAGCTCCTCGCCGTCCAGCCAGACCTCGCCGGTGATCCGGGCCCGCTTGGTGCGGTGCAGGCCCATGATGCCCAGCGACGTGACGGACTTGCCGGAGCCGGACTCGCCGACGATGCCGAGGGTGCGGCCGCGCGCCAGGTCGAAGCTGATCCCGTCGACGGACTTGACCAGGCCGTCGTCGGTGTCGAAGTGGATACGCAGGTCCCGGACCGACAGGAAGGCGTCGCCGGCGGGCGGCGCGGACGCCGCCACCGGTTCGCCGACCGCGGCCGGCGCGTCCTCCTTCTTGGCGGTGGACACCTTCTGCTCGCCGCTGCCTTCGGTGCTCACGAGTACCTCACTCGGGGGTCGATGGCGGCGTACAGGAGGTCCACCAGGAGGTTGCAGATGACGATGAAGGTGGCGGCGACCATGGTCACGCCCATGACGATCGGCAGGTCGTTGCCGACGATGCCGTCCACGGCGTAGGCGCCGACGCCCTTGAAGGAGAAGACACTCTCGGTGAGCACCGCGCCGCCGATCAGCAGGCCGAAGTCCATGCCGAAGATGGTCACGATCGGGGAGAGCGCGGCCCGCAGGCCGTGCTTGCCGACCACCACCCGCTCGGGCAGGCCCTTGGCACGGGCGGTGCGGATGTAGTCCTCGCCCATGGTCTCCAGCATCCCCGCTCTGGTGAGCCGGGCGTAGAGCGCCGAATAGAGGAAGGCCAGGCTGACCCATGGCAGGACCAGGTTCCAGGCCCATTGGGCTGGGTTCGAGGTGAAGCTGACGTATTGGACGTTCTTCCAGATGACCCACTTGTAGGAGAACAGTCCCAGCAGCACCAGACCGGTGAAGAAGATCGGCAGCGACACGCCCGCCAGGGCCACGCCCATGGACAGCCGGTCGATGATGGAGCCGCGCTTGAGGGCGGACAGCACGCCGATGGCCACTCCGGAGACGACCCAGATCACCGCGGCACCGATGGCCAGCGAGAAGGTGATCGGGATGCGCCGCTTGATCTCGGGCCACACCTCGATGTGGTTCTTGAAGGAGTAGCCGAAGCAGGGGCGGTGGCAGTAGGCGGCGTCGGGGCCGAACTTGTAGTGCGCGCCCGCGACGATGGCCTTGATGAAGTGCCAGTACTGCTCGTACAGGGGCAGGTCCAGGCCCAGGTTCTTCTTGACCGCGGCGATGGACTCCGGGTTGGCGTCCTTGCCGACGTACTGGGTGGCGAGCTGAGTGGTGGTCTGCCCGCCCAGCTTGGGCACCCAGAAGAAGATCAAGAAGGTGACCGCGCTGACGACCAGCACCAGGAATATCGCGGCGATCACGCGTCGGATGATGTACGCAGTCACAGCGGGTCGGCGCCGGGGCCGCCGGACCGGATGTCGTCCGGTCCGGCGGACCCCGAAGCCTTCACCTGCCTTCCGGTGTTCGGGTTCGTTCGGTGCGTGCTCTGCTTACTTGGAGGAGCTGAGCAGCAGGTAGTCGTACATGCCCAGGTACGCCTGGGTAACGGTGACGTTGGTCGCCGAGTCCGGGCGGTACAGCAGGTTCTTGCGGTAGATCAGCGGCACCACGGTGGCGGTGTCCAGGACCATCTTGTCGATCTGACCCCACGCCTGGGTACGGGCGGTGGCGTCGGTGTTCGCGATGGCGTCCGACAGGGCCTTGTTGATGGCCGGGTCGTTCAGCTCCTGGATGTTGTTGCCGCCGGAGGGCTTGATGGCGCTGCCGTCGACGATCTGGTCCAGGAAGCCGTAGCCGGTCGGCCAGTCGGCGCCCCACGCGGTCAGCATCAGGCCGAGCTGGTGCTGGTGCACGTAGGAGGGCACACCCGCGAAGTTCGAGAAGTACTTGCCCGACGGGTAGCTCTTGATGTTGACCGTGATGCCGACCTGCTTGAGCGAGTTCTGGATCGCGGTCGCCTCGGCCATCTCGGCGGGACGGTCGTTACGGGCGGTCAGGTTGGTGGTGAAGCCACCCGCCTTGCCGCACGCGGTCAGCGACGCCTTGGCCTTGGCCACGTCGCCCTTGCCGCCCGCGCTCGGGTACTCGTCGAACTTCGTGTAGCCGCTGACGGTCGGCGGGAGCAGCGTGGTGGCCACGTCACCCTTGACCGGGCCGCCGATCGCGGTCTGCACCGAGGTCTTGTCGATCGCGTACTCGATGGCCTTGCGGCAGTCGATGTTGTTGAACGGCGCGACGTTCTGGTTGATCGCCAGGTACGAAGTGGCGCCGGCGTACGAGTCGTCGGTGTTCTTCGCGTACTTGGGACCGATCACCTTGGCCTGGGTGTTGGACTGCACACCCGTGCCGCCGGAGTCGACGGTGTCGTTGCCGGCGATCAGGTTGTTGTCGATCGTGTTCGCGTTGACCTTGAACTTGATCTTGATCTCGTTCGGCAGGGCCTTGCGGACCGGGTCGCTCGACTGCTGCCACTGCGGGTTGCGCACCAGGTCCGCGCCGACGCCGTCCTCGTAGGAGGCGAACTTGTACGGGCCAGAGGAGACGATGTGCTTGACGTAGTCGGCGCCGGTGTCCTTGGCCTGCGGGACGGGGGCCGTCTGCGAGAAGGTCGCCAGGTAGTCGAAGTCCGCGAAGGGCTTCGCCAGGTGGAAGACGATGGTGGTGTCGTCCGGGGTGGCGATGGACGCGATCCCGTTCGGGTTCTTGTCCTTGTACGGACCCTGGTACTTGTCACCGCCCTGCAGGTACGCCTTGAAGTACGTCGGGCCGTTGGACAGGGCCTCGGGCGCGAAGTTGCTGCGCTCGATCGCGTACTTGATGTCCTTGGTGGTGATCGGCGTGCCGTCGTCGTACTTCAGGCCCGGACGGATGTGGTACGTCCAGGTCTTGGCGTCGGCGCTGGCCTGGCCGAGACCGGTGGCCAGGTCGGGAACGACCGTGAGGCCGTCCTTGCCGGCGGCCGGCTTGAAGGTGAGCAGAGTACGCGCGTAGAGGCGCGAGAAGTTCTGCACCCAGCCGTAGTACGTGTTGCCCGGGTCCAGGGAGTCCGGCACGTCGGAGTTCTCCATGGTCACCGTGCCGCCCTTGGTGCTGGAGGCGTTCACGATGCCGGTGAGAGCGGCGTCCTTGGCGGCCGCGGCGGACGAGCCGCCGCTCTTCTTGCCGCCGTTGTCGCTGCTCTTGGAATTGCTACTGCTGCTGCACGCGGATGCTCCCAGGGCCAGTGCCGTGGCAAGCGCCAGCGCCGCTGTCGCTTTTCTGCTGTTCATGCCGAGGAAAGCCTCCAGATCGGTGTTCTCGGTGCCTGCCGCGGGACGTCCGGGCCAGGCCAGTCAGATCGTTCTCGGTGGTCCATGGTGTCGACGAGGCCGGTGCCGTCGTCGCTCACTTGCTGCGCGGGTCCAGTGCGTCCCGCAGTCCGTCGCCCAGCAAGTTGAACGCGAGCACCGTGATGAAGATCGCCAAACCGGGGACGATCATGAACTCCGGGTCCGCGTAGAACACGTCGACGGCCGAATTGAGCATGCCGCCCCACGATGCCTGGGGAGGCGCGATACCGACGCCGAGGAAGCTCAGCGCCGCCTCGAAGAGGATGTTGGTCGGGATCAGCAGCGTCGAGTAGACGAGGATCGGCGCGACCAGGTTCGGCATCAGTTCCTTGAACAGGATGTACGGCCCGCGGGCCCCCATGCTGCGGGCGGCCTCGACGAACTCCCGCTCCCGCAGGCTGAGCGTCTGGCCGCGCACGATCCGGCCCATGTAGGGCCAGTTGAAGAAACCGATGACGAAGATGAGGACGGCAATCCGCAGCTTCAGGCCGTTGAGGCCGAACGCGCCGTCCTGCAGCGAGGCGGAGATGGAGATGGAGAACAGCAGCAGCGGGAACGCCAGGAAGGTGTCCATGGCCCGGCTGATCACGCTGTCCACCCAGCCGCCGTAGTAGCCGGCGATCACCCCGAGCACGGCGCCGATGACCACCGACAGCAGGGTCGCCCCGGTCGCCACCACCATCGACACCCAGGAGCCCTCGATGATGCGGGCCAGCAGGTCGCGGCCGAACTGCGGGTCGACGCCCAACGGGTGCGCCAGACTCATCCCGCCGAAACCGCCCTTGGGAACGGTGGTGGAGGGGTCGAGCAGATCCTGGTGGAAGGCGTTGGGATCGAGGTTGAAGATCGCCTCGGTCGGCTTGGCGAGGATCGCCATCAGGATGAGCAGGATGACCACGACCCCGCCGGCCATCGCCACCTTGTCGCGCTTGAAGCGCGTCCAGGCGATACGACCGAGGGACCGCCCTTCGATCGTCTTCCGGCCCGCCCCTTCAAGGATGGCCTCGGGCTGAGCCCCGGCCTGCCCAGGGGTGGTCTCTATCGGTGCGGTCATGGTGAAGCTGACCCCTCTCGCCGGCGGGTTACCGGCGCGCGCCCGCCGCTGTAGCGGCTTCATTCAATCAGTCGTGCGGTACTGCTCGATGCTGCGGGTGGTACCAACGTGGTTGAACTGCAGGGTGTAACTGGCCTTGCTGGACGTGCAGTTGTGTCGGAAGGTGTGCGTTTCTGCCGACCGTGCACAGGGTACGGGTTACGACACGTGCCCTCTGCCGGTGGATTCTTGTGCGGGTTGGCGATCACCCGCCAGACCTGGCAGGGAAGGGATGCGCAACTGTGATGTGGTGATTCTTCGTCCGTTACCGACGCGTACCTCCTGCGCCGGGCGGTCCGGGGGACCCCCACTGGGCCTGACGGCCTAGGCGACGCCCAGCGGGGTACGGTCTGGTGGTGAACGATCGCCTGCGCGCGGTATGCGACCTGATGATGCCGGTTTCCCGGGAAATGGCGGGCCTGCACGAGTACGACGGGCGGGTGCAGGACCTGTCCCCCGACGGGGTGCGGGCGGGCCTGCTCGCCCTCGCCGCGGCCGGCCGCGGCGGCCCGCTGGAGGACCCGCGCGAGGAGGCCCACCTGGCGGTCTTCGAGGAGTCCCTGAGGGTCCAGTACGGCGCGCTGGAGCTGCACCGCCGCGACCCGTACCCGCACCTGTCCAACCTCGAACTCGCCTGCTACGACCGGGAGTACGCCCGCCGCAAGGAGCGCAGGAAGGCCCGCCGGGCGCACCTTTCGCAGTGGCCGGACGCCATCAGCGGATCACTGGCATCACTGGATCAGGTGAGCGCGCCGGTCGCCGAGGCGCTGCTGGGCGCGGCCCGCGGCCTGGCGGTCGGCCTGGACCCGTCGGACGGCCCCGAGGAGGCCGCGGCCCTGCGCGCCCACGCCCGGCTGGTGGCGCACCTGGAGCGCGCCGCGCGGCACGGCGACCCCGACCCGCGGCTGGGCGGCCCGGCCCTGGCCGCGATGATGGGCGCCGCCGAGGGGCTGCCGGTGGACCTGGACGCGCTGGCCCGGGCCGCCGAGCGGGAGCGGGAGCGGCTGACCGAGCTGCTCACCGAGTCCTGCCGGGCGCTGGACCCGCACCGCGGCGTGGACGAGCTGGTCCCGGCGCTGCTGGCCGACCACCCGGACGCCGACCACGTGATCAGCGAGGCCGCCCGGCTCACCGACGAGGTCATCGACTTCGCCCGCGACCACGCGCTGGCGCCCTACCTGGACGGGGAGTGCCTGGTCGGCCCGGCCCCGGCCTCCCGCCGCTGGGCGATGGCGATGATGACCTGGGCCGCCCCCGGCGAGCGCGAGGCGCCGTCCTGGTACCACGTGACCCCGCCCGAGCCGGACTGGCCGGCCGAGGAGCGCGAGGAGTGGCTCAGCGTCTTCTCCCGCACCAGCCTGCCGTCGATCACCGTCCACGAAGTTGCCCCCGGCCACTTCGCGCACGGCAGGGCGCTGCGCCGGGTGCCGGGCACGGTGCGCCGCTCCCTGCACAGCCTGGCCTTCACCGAGGGCTGGGCGCACTACGTCGAGGAGGTCTGCCTGGAGGAGGGCTTCCGGGCCCGCGACCCGCGCTTCGCGGTCGGCGTGGCCCTGGAGGCGCTGGTCCGGGTCACCCGGCTCACGGTGGCCATCGGGCTGCACTCCGGGACGCTCTCGCCCGCCGAGGCCACCGCGCTGTTCGTCCGCGACGCCCACCTGGCCCCCTCCGCGGCCGCCTCCGAGACCCGCCGGGGCACCTTCGACGCCGGCTACGGCCGCTACACCTGGGGCAAGCTGGAGATCATGCGGCTGCGGAAGAAGGCCCGCAAGGCCTGGGGCCGGGACTTCTCGCTGCCGCGCTTCCACGCCGCGCTGCTCGGGCTGGGCAGCCCGCCGCTCGGCCTGATGGCCGCGGCCCTGGAGGCGGCACCCGATGGACCTTCGGGGAACGGCCCGAAGCGCAAGGAACACAAGGAGCACAAGGAACACAAGCGGCACGGCGATTGACGGACCGTGGTGCCCGGATCGGCCTTCCCCCATGGCCTTCGGCACGGGAGGTGCCCCCGGCCCGGCCGGAGTCACGCAGCCGGCAGCAGGTCGGCAGCGAGTGAGCAGCCGGTCAGTAGCCGCGCGCCGGCCCCCACGCCGGCCCGCCGCCGTACGCCTCACGGTCGAAGAACGGCGGCCCCGCGGCCCGCATCCACATCGCCACCGGGTCGTACGGATCGGCCATCGCCACCGTGGAGACCGCGACACCGTCCGGGACGCCCCCGACGGCCTGCTGCATCATCCGCCGCACCGACTCCACCGCCCGCGGCGTCCCGTCGTACACCTCGACGCCGACCGCCAGATACGGCTCGCCCAGCGCCGGCTGCACCCAGGCGCGGCGCAGCGACCGTACCGCCGGAGTGCGCCCGGCAGCCTGCGCCAGCAGCGCGTAGAACTGCGGGATCTGCAGGGTCGGTTCGGCGATCCGCAGCGGTCCGGCCGGCAGCAGGTCCAGGCCGACCGCGATACGCCGCAGATCCAGCCACGGGATGCCGACCCCGCCGCCGGCCGCGTGCGGATTCAGCCACAGGCCGCACCGATCCGGGTAGAGGGTCAGCGCGACGTCCCGGCCGGAGACCACCTCGTGCTCCCGGGTCCAGCCGCTGGCGGCCAGCTCCCGCGGCGAGGTGAAGCAGGGCGCGTATCCGTGGCCGTCGACCTCCATGCTGCCGTACTGCGCGTCCGGCGAGCCCGGGGCGCCGTGCCACAGCAGCATCCACACCTGTCCCCCGGCCAGTGACGCGAGCAGGTTCTCGTACGCGTCGAAGCGGCCGGGTGCCACCTGGAGCAGCATCTGCTCCACATGCCCGGCCGCCGCGCCGCCTTGCGCGCCCGCGATCACGTGGGACCGCCCCTTCCCCTCGTCGGGTCGTCTTGTCGTGTCTCGTCGTTTCTCGTCGGCCATCAAATCAGGTCGAGTGTTCCCGACGGAACGCTGATCGACTCAAGCCGTCGCGTCTAAATGAGCCCTATACAACCCGTATACGCCGGCGGCGCCCGGACCCCTCCCGGACCTGCGGCGGTACGGTCCGCGGTCCGGCGCCGGGCCGCCGCGCGCGGGCGGCCCGGTTCCGGCTCAGGCCCGGCTCAGTCCCGGCCGTAGAACGGCCGCACGGCCTCCAGCATCCAGTCCCCCACCGGGTCCTGGGCGACGTCGAGCAGGATCAGGTGCACCTGCCAGGGCAGCGGCACCGCGCCCAGGGCCCGGCCGAGGGCGTCCATGGCGGCGGCCCGGTCCTCATCCTGCCAGCGGTCCAGCTCCACCCCGACGAACAGCGCGGGCGGTTCCTCCTCCACCGCGGCCAGCGCGCGGCGGGCGCTGAGCACCACCGGAGTCACGGCGAACTCGGCCGCGGCGGCGGCCAGGAAGTCCACCGGCTCGTCCGCGTGGTCCGGCTGCCACAGCCGCACCCGGGCGCCGGAGGGCATGTCCCGGCCACGTACCGGACGGCACAGCTCGGCCACCGCGGCCGGCGGCAGCGGCACCCCGACCGCCCCGCCCGGGTTCACCGCGATCCCCACCATGGGCGGCAGGCCGCGGGCGAACTCCGTCACCGGCGCGACCGTGCACGACATGCCCTCGGCGGCCTGCCGGAACTGCTGCTCGGAGCTGAACACCGGCACGTACGGCGCGCCGCCGAGCTCCACGGTGGGCAGATCGAGGTCGGTCGCGTCCGGCGTGCCGCCGTTGGGCAGCGGCACCCACACCTCGGACCGGCCGAGCACCTCCAGCAGCCGGGGGGTGGCCGAGGGATTGCCCACGCTCGCGCTGAGCACCTCTTCCAGCTCGTTGGCCGGCCATATGTAAGGCATGTACGGTGCCGGATTCTCCATCGTGGTACCTTTTCGTCGCCCGCAAAGGGCCGGTTCGGGCTGGACCGCAGCCATTTGGTTGGAAGCCCCCCACCTTGTGCTGGGGGAGCGGAGTCACGTCCACCCTTGTCCGCCATGTGCGGACAAACTGTAGCGGTTGACGGCGGCCGGGCGCGGGTGACGTGCCCGGCCATGCAATGATGGGCGGCACAACCCACATAACGGCCGTTGGAGGCCGCGCGGGAGAGTTCCGTCCCCAGGCGGGGACGGGCGCCGAAGGAGCAAGTCCTCCCTTGAATCTCTCAGGCACCGATACCGCGCGGACGAGGCAGATCTGGAAAGCGGAGGGGCTCCGGCTCCTCTCACCCAAGGTGCAAGCCGTGCCCCCCAGGGGTCACGGTGAACCTCTCAGGTTCCGATGACAGATGGGGAGGCCGTGTCCTACCGGCCTTGCATCCGTATCTCCGTGAACCCGTCCTGCTGGGAGCCGATCGCCGATGAGCCAGTCCCCGAGCCCGTCTCCGTCCACGAGTGAGCCGCGCCGTACCGCTCTGGACGCGCTGCACCGCGCCCTGGGCGCCACCATGACCGACTTCGCGGGCTGGGACATGCCGCTGCGCTACACCAGTGAGCGCGAGGAGCACCAGGCCGTCCGCACCCGGGCCGGGCTGTTCGACCTGTCGCACATGGGCGAGATCACCCTGACCGGCCCGCAGGCCGGCGAGGCGCTCGACCACGCCCTGGTCGGCCACCTGTCCGCGCTCGCCGTGGGCCGCGCCCGTTACACCATGATCTGCGCCCCCGACGGCGGCATCCTGGACGACCTGATCGTCTACCGGCTGGCCGAGCGGGAGTACCTGGTGGTGGCCAACGCGTCCAACGCGCAGACCGTGCTGGACGCGCTCACCGAGCGGGCGCAGGGCTTCGACGCCGCCGTACGCGACGACCGGGACGCGTACGCGCTGCTGGCCGTCCAGGGCCCGCAGGCCCCGGCGATCCTCGCCTCGCTCACCGACGCCGACCTGGTCGGCCTGAAGTACTACGCGGGCCTGCCCGGCACGGTCGCCGGGGTGCCCGCGCTGATCGCCCGTACCGGCTACACCGGCGAGGACGGCTTCGAGCTGTTCGTGGCACCGGAGCACGCCGAGCCGCTGTGGCAGGCGCTCACCGAGGCGGGTGAGTCGTCCGGGCTCGTGCCGTGCGGGCTGTCCTGCCGGGACACGCTGCGCCTGGAGGCGGGCATGCCGCTGTACGGGCACGAGCTGACCGCCGAGGTCACGCCCTTCGACGCGGGGCTCGGCCGGGTGGTGAAGTTCGACAAGCCGGGTGACTTCGTGGGCCGTGACGCGCTGGCGATCGCCGCGGAGAAGGCGGCCGCCACTCCGCCGCGCCGACTGGTCGGGCTGATCGCCGAGGGGCGCCGGGTGCCGCGGGCCGGCTTCCGGGTCACCGACGGCTCGGGCACGGCGATCGGCGAGGTCACCTCGGGCGCCCCCTCCCCCACCCTGGGGGTGCCGATCGCGATGGCGTACGTGGACGCGTCGCACGCCGAGCCCGGCACGGCGGGGGTCGCGGTGGACATCCGCGGCTCGCTGGAGCCGCACCGGGTGGTGGCGCTGCCGTTCTACACGCGGGCCCGCTGAGTCCTTCGGGCCGGTCGCCTCGGGTCCTTCGGGGCTCCGGTCGGGCCGGCTGCCGGGCCTTCCGTCGGGCCGGTCGTGAGACCAGCCGCTGACCAGGCCGTCCTTCTGATTTTTCCCGCTTTACGTCCATACGGCCGCCGCCTTTGCGCGGGTGCCCCGCTCCATCCGGGAGAATTCCGTCATGAGCATCAACCCTGAGACGCTGCGCTACAGCAAGGAACACGAGTGGCTGTCCGCCCCCGAGGCCGGGGTCGCCACCGTGGGCATCACCTCGCACGCCGCCGACGCGCTCGGTGACGTCGTCTTCGTCCAGCTTCCCGAGGTCGGCGCGGCCGTCACCGCGGGTGAGGCGTGCGGCGAGCTGGAGTCCACCAAGTCGGTCAGCGAGCTGTACTCGCCGGTGTCGGGCGAGGTCACCGAGGTCAACCAGGACGTGGTGGACGACCCGTCGCTGGTGAACTCGGCGCCCTTCGAGGGCGGCTGGCTGTTCCGGGTGCGGGTGGCCGACGGCGACGCGGAGCTGCTGTCCGCGGCCGAGTACGACGCGTTCATCGCCGAGTGAACGGACGGGAACGATCATGTCGCTGATGAATCAGTCGCTGCACGAGTTCGACCCGGACGTCGCCGCCGCGATCGACGCCGAGCTGCACCGCCAGCAGTCCACCCTGGAGATGATCGCCTCGGAGAACTTCGCTCCGCCGGCCGTCCTCGAGGCCCAGGGCTCGGTGCTCACCAACAAGTACGCCGAGGGCTACCCCGGGCGCCGCTACTACGGCGGCTGCGAGCACGTCGACGTGGTCGAGCAGCTGGCCATCGACCGGGTGAAGGCGCTGTTCGGGGCCGAGGCCGCCAATGTGCAGCCGCACTCCGGTGCCCAGGCCAACGCCGCCGCGATGTTCGCCCTGCTCAAGCCGGGCGACACCATCCTGGGCCTGGACCTGGCGCACGGCGGGCACCTGACCCACGGGATGCGGATCAACTTCTCCGGCAAGCTGTACGACGTCGCCGCCTACCACGTGGACGAGCACACCGGCCGGGTGGACATGGCCGAGGTGGAGAAGCTGGCCCACGAGCACCGGCCGAAGCTGATCATCGCGGGCTGGTCGGCGTACCCCCGGCAGCTCGACTTCCCGGAGTTCCGCCGGATCGCCGACGAGGTCGGCGCGTACCTGATGGTCGACATGGCGCACTTCGCCGGGCTGGTCGCGGCCGGGCTGCACCCCTCGCCCGTCCCGTACGCCGATGTGGTGACCACCACCACCCACAAGACGCTCGGCGGCCCGCGCGGCGGGGTGATCCTCTCCCGCCAGGAGTACGCCAAGAAGATCGACTCCGCGGTCTTCCCCGGTCAGCAGGGCGGCCCGCTGGAGCACGTGATCGCGGCGAAGGCGGTGGCGTTCAAGGCCGCGGCGACCGACGAGTTCCGCGAGCGGCAGGCCCGTACGCTGGAGGGCGCCGCCATCCTGGCCGACCGGCTGGGCGCGGCCGACCTCTCGGAGATCGGCGTCTCCGTCCTCTCGGGCGGCACCGACGTCCACCTGGTCCTGGTCGACCTGCGCGCCTCCTCCCTCGACGGCCGCCAGGCCGAGGACCGCCTCCACGAGGTCGGCATCACCGTCAACCGCAACGCAGTCCCCAACGACCCCCGTCCCCCCATGACCACTTCGGGTCTGCGTATCGGCACCCCCGCCCTCGCCACCCGCGGCTTCACCCCCACGGACTTCGCCGAGGTCGCCGACATCATCGCCGCCACCCTCAAGCCCTCCTTCGACCCCACCCTCCTCCGCCCCCGCGTCTCCAAGCTGGCCGCGAAGTACCCCTTGTACGAGTAGGAGCCGCTCTTCAGGGCGCCGTCGCCGTACGGCAACTCCCCGGGCAGGAGGAGGGCGTGCCGATGTCGTACCCAGGTTGTGGGCAATCGTCCCTCCCCCAGACTTCGTCCAGGGGTGCCCCCAGCGGGACGGGTGGGCACAACCCGCCCACCGGCCCGCAGCCGCCCAACAACCGCACACGCACAACCGCACAGCCCAAAAGGCACCGCACCTCCACCAGCCCAGCCCCTACGGAGTACCCCGTGGCCATCTCGGTCTTCGACCTGTTCTCGATCGGAATAGGCCCCAGCAGCTCACACACGGTCGGCCCCATGCGGGCAGCCTCGATCTTCGCCCACCGCCTGAAGAACGAGGGCCTGCTCGCCCACACCACCACGGTGAAAGCCGAACTGTTCGGCTCGCTGGGCGCGACCGGCCACGGCCACGGCACCCCGAAAGCCGTACTGCTGGGCCTGGCCGGCCACTCCCCCCGCACGGTGGACGTGGACACGGCGGACGAGGAAGTGGCCCGGATCACCGCGGCGGGCCGCCTGAGCCTGCTGGGCGCGCACGAGATCCCGTTCGACCCGGCGACCGGGATCGTGCTGCACCGCCGCAGGTCCCTGCCGTACCACGCGAACGGCATGACGCTGGAGGCGTGCGGCGACGACGGCACGGTGCTGCTGCGCAAGACGTACTACTCGGTGGGCGGCGGCTTCGTGGTGGACGAGGACGCGGTGGGCGCGGACCGGATCAAGCTGGACGACACGGTGCTGCGGCACCCGTTCCGGACCGGGGACGAGCTGCTGCGGCTGGCCGGGGAGACGGGGCTGTCGATCTCCGCGCTGATGCTGGAGAACGAGAAGGCGTGGCGGTCGGAGGCGGAGATCCGGGCCGGGCTGCTGGAGATCTGGCAGGTGATGCGGGCGTGCGTGGAGCGCGGCATGTCCCGGGAGGGCATCCTGCCGGGCGGGCTGAAGGTGCGGCGGCGGGCCGCGCAGTCCGCCCGGCAGCTCCGGGCGTCCGGTGATCCGGCGGCGCACGCCATGGAGTGGGTGACGCTGTACGCGATGGCGGTGAACGAGGAGAACGCGGCGGGCGGCCGGGTGGTCACGGCCCCGACGAACGGCGCGGCCGGCATCATCCCGGCGGTCCTGCACTACTACCTGACCTTCGTGGCCGGCCCCTCGGCCGCCGAGCAGGACGAGGCGGTGGTCCGCTTCCTGCTGGCGGCGGGCGCCATCGGCATGCTCTTCAAGGAGAACGCCTCCATCTCCGGCGCCGAGGTGGGCTGCCAGGGCGAGGTCGGCTCGGCCTGCTCCATGGCCGCCGCCGGCCTCGCCGAAGTCCTCGGCGGCACCCCCGCCCAGGTCGAGAACGCGGCCGAGATCGGCATGGAACACAACCTCGGCCTCACCTGCGACCCCGTCGGCGGCCTGGTCCAGATCCCCTGCATCGAGCGCAACGGCATGGCCGCGGTCAAAGCCGTCACCGCCGCCCGCATGGCCATGCGCGGCGACGGCCGCCACCACGTCTCCCTCGACAAGGTCATCAAGACCATGAAGGAGACCGGCGCCGACATGAAGGTCAAATACAAGGAAACCGCCCGCGGCGGCCTCGCGGTGAACGTCATCGAGTGCTGAGCCGGTAGCGCCGCGCGCGGTCAGAGGGCGGGGGCGCCCAGGCGGCGGGCCAGGATGTCGAGGCCGGTGTGGAGGCCGTCGAATTCCGCGTCGGTCAGGCTGTCGAGGAGGAGGTGGCGGACGAGGTCGGCGTGGCCGGGGGCGACGGCTCGCAGCTTTGCGAGGCCGGCTTCGGTGATGCGGGCCACGACGCCGCGGTCGTCGTCGACCGCTGTGCAGCGGTGGACCAGGCCGGCCTTCTCCAGTTGGGTGACCTGGTAGGTGAGGCCGCTCTTCGAGGTGTGGGCGACGTCGGCCAGGACGGCCATGCGCAGTTCGCCGTCGGTGGAGTCGGCGAGTCGGCTGAGCACGTCGTACTGCTGGCGGGAGAGTCCTCCGTCGTGCCTGAGTTGCTGGTCGATCCGGTGGTCGAGGATCGTGCTGACCGCCAGAAGGGCCTTCCACGTGGCCAGCTCACGCTCGTCCGGCCAACTCGTGCCTCTCACAGTGCCCCTCGGTGTTCATTGTCCGGTCCGGGTTTATTCGCGTTATCCCCGTCGTTCCCATTACGGAAACCGTCGGTACGCAAACGCCGGGGACCGCCTGCCCGGTCGCGAACTTCGGGTCAAATGTGCCCCTCGCGAATGGCGAAGGCGACCGCGTGGGCCCGGTTCCTTAACTCGAATCGCGCCATCAGGTTGTGCAGGATGCCTTTCACGGTGCGCTCCGAGTAGTGGAGTTGCCCCGCGATCTCCTTGGTGTCCAGTCCTTCGGCCACCAGCTTCAGAACGTTGCGCTCGCGCTGGGTGGGCTGGCCGCTGGGGATCGACGGCGCGGTGACACCACGGCGCATTCGGCCCAGTTGGTCCAGCAGCCGGCGCAACAGGTCGCCGGGAATCTCGCCCTCGTCCCGGCAGGCCGCTTGAATCGCCTTCACCAACCGTTCCTCGGTGGCCTGGTGCCGCCAGACGATGCTGTGCACGCCGGCGTCGATGACCAACTCCGTCTGTGCGTCGTTGAGTTCGCCGATCACCAGGACGACGCGTGGCGTGCGCCGGGTGACCAGATCGTGCAGGCAGGCCACGGCCGAGGCGTCGATGTGGTCCGCGAGGACAACAGCCACGTCCTCGGGCTCGTCCTCCTGCCCGAGGTCGGTCTTCGTCAGGACAGCCGTTCTCTGCTGCTCCAGGTAGCCGATGAGGCCCGCTCGGGACAGCGGGTCGCCGCCATGGATCGCTACCGTTATTTCTTCCAGTGACATGACAGGTTTCCTTGCCGAATGGCGTGCTCGCCGCAGTTCCGCGCTCAGGGAGGCGCAGGCGCAACCGCCCGACGCCAGGAGACCGGCAAGAGAGAGACCAGAGCTTGCCGGAGCAATTGCATGGGCCAACTCGCCCTTGGTCGCACATCCCTAGCTTGTTTAAATTCAAACTTCCCGTCTGGGCGGGACGATAGTACCTGCTGGTTTGAATTGAAACAAACGTCTCACCGGGGGACTCTCCTCACAGCAGCCGCACGAGTCGCACGGCAGTCGGAATGGGAGTCTTCTCGCTGCGGACGGTTTTACAACACGTCGACTCCGGGTGCTCGGCGCTGCTCTTTCCGGCACCCGGCAGGCGGTCCGGCTCAGGTGCCGCCGAGGGACCGCGGCACCGGCAGGACCGGCATCACGACTCGCCCGCGGGCGGGCCGCGTTCCCTTCGCAGGGCCCCTGCCTGCGTTCCGAGCGCATGGCATCACACCGATCGCCCCTTGTGGATCTTTCCCACGTCGCTGATCCATGCTGGCAGAGGGGGCTGTCTCCGGGCCCTCGACACGCCGCTGCGGCAGTTGGTGAGCGGAGAACTGCGGCACCCCAACTGCCCAGTAATCGAGGGGGGTTGCTCGCGATCGGGGCGGACTTGGCACGCCTCGAGGTTCAGCCGCACGGCTCTGTGGCGGAGGCGGGAGCGCGCGCAGGGGAATGACAAACGTGGGCCCGGGGCGCCGGCGGCGCGGGTTGGTCCGCGCCGCCGGGCCGAAGACGGTCAGCCCGCGTCGTACGCGGGCTTCGCGAGGGCGTCCGCGGCCGTGTACCCACCGTCCACGGTGATTTCCGTGCCCGTGACGAAGCGGGCGTCGTCGGTGAGCAGGAAGGCCACGACCGAGGCGATGTCCTCCGGGAACCCGTTGCGCCCCAACGGGGTCAACGCGGCTGATGCCGCGGGTGCGTCGGCGTCGATGATGCAGGGCGAGACGGTGTTGACCCGGATCCCGGCCGGGCCGAGCACGTTGGCCAGGCTCTTCGTCAGGTTGGTGAGCGCGGCCTTGCTCGCCGCGTAGGCGAGTGAATCGAACGAGCCGACGGCCCCCGCCGTGCTGGAGATGTTGACGACGGAACTGCCGGGCGGCATCGCGGGGGCGAACGCGATCGTGGTGGCCAGTGGGCCGCGCAGGTTGACGTCCATCACCGTGTCCCAGGAGTCCAGACTGGACTCCCAGGACGTGAACTCGATGACCGCGGCGTTGTTCACGAGCCCGTGGAAGGGACCGGTGGCGGCCAGCCGGGAGAGCGTGGCCGCTGATCCCCCGCGGTCGCGGAGGTCGAGGTGGACCATCTCCGCGACGCCGAGGGCGAGGAGTTCCTCAGCGTCGGCCACGCCGGTGTTGTACGTGCCGACGACGGTTGCCCCGCGCTTGACCAGGTCGAGCGCGATACCCCGGCCGATGTCCTTCGACGCCCCGGTGACCAGGACCCGCTTGTCCGCGAACATCACGCGTCGGCCTCCGACGTCCCTCGGCCCGGCTGCGCGCCATCAGCGGCGGCCAGGACATGGGCCAGTCGCCGCGCCAGTGACAGGGTGGTGAGGGAGGGGTTGGCGGCGCCCATCCGGGGAAAGGTCGCCGGCCCGCAGGCGTAGAGGCCCGGGACGTCGGCGAAGGCGTGGCGGTCGTCGAGTACGTCGCCCAGCGGCAGCGTGCAGCCCTCGTGGTCCTCGGTCCCCAGCAGGCTCGACCAGGTGAAGGGCCCTTCGGACGCCTGCGCGCCGATCGACTCCGGCAGCACGAACGCGTTCGTGCGCACCGGGTGGTCGAAGTCGTCGAAATCCAGGGGCGTGGCGGTCAGGCCGAACTCGGCGACCAGCTGGGCCCACACCGTGTCCAGTACCTGGCGCTGGCGGGCGACGACGTCCCGGTCGGCCGGGGCCAGTTCCGCCGTGACGGTCGTACGCCAGGGGTAGTCGCCGACCGCCCGGCACGTCACGTGGCTCTGCGTCCCGGGCAATTGCTCCCCGGTGAGCCGCACGTCGAAAAGAAGGACGCCGGGTTCGGGCTGCTCGACCGTGACGAACAGGTTCGACCGGACGGCGTCGTCGCACGCGGTCACGTACGAACCGGGTGCGACGTCCGACAGGCCGGGGGACGACAGGCCGGGGGACGACAGGCCGTGCGATGCCCCGTCGTCGCCGGTGTCGCGGACCCGCAGGAAGAAGCCCTGGACGATGTGATCGGTGAGCCCGTCCAGCCGGGGCGGGCGGCCGGGGTCGGCCGCGGACAGCGCCTGGATGGCCAGCCGGCTGCTCTCGATGGTTCCGGCGGCCAGGACCACCGAGTCCGCGCAGATCCGGCGGGCCTCGCCGTTCGGGCCGGCTTCCCGGACCAGGACGCCGCGGGCCCGCCCGTCCTCGATGTCGACCGAGAGGACTTCGGTGTCGCACAGGAACCGGATGCCGCGCGGGCTGTCCAACGCGGCGCCCGTCACCGGGTCCCGCCAGTGGTCCAGCGGCGAGTAGGCGTACCAGCGGCCGTCCTCGCCGAACCGGGTTTCGGCCTGCGGGGTGCGGACGAGGTGGAATCCGCCGAGCTTCAGCACCGTCTGCTGCCGGTCGAGCCGGTTCGGGTCCACTCCGAGGTCCACCGCGACCTGTTCGTAGAGCGGCCGGCCGCCCTGCCACGAGTCGCGCAGGTCCGCCGCGACCGACTCCGGCCAGTCGGCCAGCGCCCAGTCCTCGACCGGCAGCGACGCGCCGTACCAGTACAGCGAGCGTCCGCCGAGCCGCTTGCGCAGGCCGGAGTTGACGGCGTAGTGCGGGGCCGATTCCGGGGTCCAAGGACGGTGGAAGTGCGGATCCCCGGCGGGATCGAGGAACGTGCGCAGCGCTTGGTCGGGATCGTTCGCGGAGTTGATGTGCAGCAGATCCCGGGCGGGCCCGGCTTCGACGACCAGGACGTCCTCGACACCGAGAGCGGCCAGATTCCGGGCCACTTCGAGGCCGGCGAGCCCACCTCCGACGATCACCACCCGGCAATGCGGGTCACCGGTGTCCGGACCCGCGGCGGGCCACTGCCATTCGGCAAGATCCGGGGAGAGATCAGCTGTCGACACGGTGGTTCTCCATTGAGTTCGTCGGGTCCGTGGGGTCCGGTACGGAAATTCTCCACCGGTCCGCTGCGCAATCCTGCTCCGGGAGCGGGGGATTGCGTGAAAGGCACGACGGCCCTGGCACAAGGGGAGCCACCGCGCAACCGGCTTCGAATTGAATTGGACTGGGTGACTGCCGCCCACCTAACCGCCCGGGGCGAAGGCTTGCCAAGATCCTGCTGGGAACGTGCCCTTTCGGACACGGTGATTACCCGATGAGTCACCGCGGATCATCCGCCCGACCCGGCCGAAGCCGGTCGGGGGTCCCCGCATCCCTATCGGCCCGGCCCCGAAGGTGCCGTTCAGCGCCTCGGCAGCCCGGTTGCCGTACGCGTCCGGCGTCCTTCCCGGCCCGCTGTCTTCGCTGTCTTCACCGGGCCGTCGCCAAGGATTCCAGCGGCAGTCGGTCCTGCGGACACGCATCGGGCCGGCCACCCGCAGCCGGTCCGAGCGGCCACGACGGCACGGCCGTACCCCGTCCCAGCCGGCAGGCGCGCTTCAGTGACTCTTCGGGTAGTCACTCGTGTCCCGAAGGGCACGTTCGCAGCAAGATCTTGGCAAGCCTCTCCCCCGGACGGTTAGGTGGTTGGCGGTCACCAAGTCCAATTCAATTCGAAACCGGCTTGCGCGGTGACTCCCCTTGTGCCACGGCCTTCGTGCCGTCCGCCCAATCCCCGCTCGAGCGGCAGGATTGCGCAGCAGACCGGTGGAGAAATTCCGTCACTCCTGAAGGAGGAGCGCGACTTGGGCAGCGAATCGCAGGACCGCGTGCGCACCGTCACCTCGGTCACCGCCTTCGACCACATCCGGCTCGATGTAGCAGACATCGATGTCGCTGAACGGTTTTACGCCGACGCGCTCGGGCTGTCCAGCGTCGTGCGCTACGAGTTGTCCGATCGCACCATCCTGCAGATGGCGCCGGACGGCAGACCGGGGGGCGTAGAACTCTGGCAGGAACAGGACCTCGTGCCGAACCCGCATCCCACGCAGCACATAGCGTTCAGCGTCTCCGACGTTCCGGCATTGGTGGAGCACATTCGCGCGCTCGGCTACCACGTCGTCACCGAGCCGTACCGGATCAAGCAGGAGACGGTGGCGTTCGTGGCCGACCCGGATCGCCACACCATCGAACTCAACGACTTCCAGGGCCGCCCGACAGTAGGAGCACCGGCATGACGGCCGACACCTCGACCGCTACCGCTACGGACTACCTGAACCGGCTCACGGCTGCCCTGGGCGAACTCAACCTGGCCCGGATCGCGGACTGGGGATTACGCCTGGCCCGATCCAGCGGTGACGGCCGGCGTCTGCTGGTGGCCGGCAACGGCGGGTCGGCGGCGCAGGCCCAGCACCTGACGGCCGAGCTGGTGGGGCGGTTCCAGACCGAACGCCCGCCGATGTCCGCGCTGGCGCTGCACGCCGAGACGTCCTCGGTCACCGCGATCAGCAACGACTACGGCTACGAGCACGTCTTCGCCCGGCAGGTCCGGGCACACGCCCGTCCCGGCGACATCGTGATGCTGATGTCCGGCTCCGGCAGCAGCGCCAACGTGTTGCGCGCCGCGGAGGCCGCGCGCGAGGTCGGCGCGGTGACCTGGGCGCTGACCGGAGCGAGCCCCAACCCGCTGGCAGCGCTGGTGGACGAAGCGGTGACCGTGTCGGCGCAGGCGACGTCCACCGTGCAGGAATGCCACCTCGTGGCGATCCACCTGATGTGCGCCGCCATGGACGCCGCCGTCGCCGCCGGGGACACCGCCGCCGCCGGGGACGCCGCCGCCCGGAATGCCGCCGCGGCCACCGTCGGCGCCGCCCTGCCCGTACCGCCGCTCGCGTCCGCCTCGGCACCGGAGCCGGTGGCGGAACGCCGGCCGGCCGCGGCACGCGGAGCCCGCACGCATCTCGTGGTGGTCGGCGACGCGTTCCTCGACCACGACCACATCGGCCGGGTGGAGCGGGTCGCGTCCGACGAGCCGGCCCTGGTCGTGTCCGGCGGCACCACGCACATGCGCCCCGGTGGCGCCGCACTGGCCGCCGTACTGCGGGCGCGGCAGGGCCACGCGGTCACCCTCGTCACCGCGCTCGGCCGGGACGCGGTCGGCGACCGGCTGCGCACGCTGCTGGACGAGGCGCGGGTCGAGGTGGTCGATCTCGGGCTGGACGGCCCGACCGCGGTGAAGACGCGGATCCGTGCCGCCGGGCGCACCATCGTGATGCTGGACGAACACGACGTCTGCCCGCCGGTCGGGCGGGAGAGCGAAAAGGCGCTGGTCGCGGCGCGCCGCGTGCTGATGGCGGCGGACGGCGTCCTGGTGTCCGACTACGGCCGGGGCGTCACCGCGCACGCCGGCCTGCGGGCCGTACTGACCGAGGCCGCCCGGCGGTCCCCGCTGGTCTGGGACCCGCATCCGCGCGGCACGGCCCCGGTCCCCCATACGGCTGTCGTGACGCCGAACAGCCGGGAGGCCCGGGGGATCGCCTCCTTCGCGGGCGGCGACACACTGTCCGACGACGTCGAAGCGGCACGGGGTGTGTGGCGCGCGTGGGGGCCGGTCCAGGTGGCGCTCACCCGGCACGAGCACGGCGCCGTCCTGCTCACCGACCCGGATCTGCCGCCGCTGGTCGTGCCCACGAAGGTCGCCGCGGGACGGAACGCCGATCCCTGCGGGGCCGGGGACTTCTTCGCCGGTCACCTGGCCACCATGCTGGCGAGCGGCCAGTTGCCCAGCGAGGCGGTGACATCGGCGGTGTCGGCGGCCTCGGGGTACGTCGCGGCGGGTGGTCCCACGTCCCTGGAGCACCCGGCCGACGACGCCGCACCGATGGCCGAAATCGTGAATGCCGGTCCGGTGAGTGCCGGTCCCTCGGCTGCCGGGCCCGAGGAGGCCGCCGAGGCGGCGATCGAGCTCGCCGACGCGGTACGTGCCAGGGGCGGCACCGTGGTCGCCGCCGGCGGGTGCTTCGACCTGCTGCACGTCGGGCACGTCCGGCTGCTGGAACAGGCCCGCCGATTGGGCGATTGCCTGATCGTCTGCCTGAACAGCGACGACTCCGTGACCCGGCTGAAGGGCCCGTCGCGCCCCATCGTTCCGGCGGCACAACGCGCTCTCGTGCTCGAAGCCCTCGCCTCCGTGGACGCCGTTCTCGTGTTCGGCGAGGACACGCCCGACGAGGCGATCCGCGCGCTGCAACCCGCGGTCTGGGTCAAGGGCGGCGACTACTCGGGGATGGAGATTCCCGAGAACGAACTGGTGAGCTCCCTGGGCGGACGCACCGTGGTCGTGCCTTTCGTCGCCGGCTGGTCGACGTCGTCGCTGATCGAGTCGGCACGGACGCCGTGATGACCGAACTCCATCCCCCTCGCGCGAGCGGGCAGAGCGTACTCGTCACGGGAGCGGCCGGATTCATCGGCAGGCACGTGGCACGGGCCTGCCTGAACGCCGGCTACCGGGTCACCACGGTGGACCTCAACACGCCGCCGCCCGACCTGTGCCGGGACACCACCGTCCACACCGGTTCGTTCGACGATCCGGCGATCCTCCAGGCAGTGGGTGACGGCGAGTTCGCGGCGGTTCTGCACCTCGGCGCCATCAGCAGCACCCTCGAGGACAACTGGCAGGCCCTGGAGCAGACGAACGTCACCGGGCCCGCGGCGCTGGCGGAACGCTGTGCGCGCAGCGGCACGCGCTTCGTCTACGCGTCCTCGTTCAGCGTCTACGGGGAGACGGCCGCACGGCGGCCGGTGCCGGAAACCGCGCTGGGGTCTCCAGCGAGTTCCGGCCCGCTGAACGCCTACGCCCGATCGAAGGCCTTGTTCGACACTCACATGACCGGTGAGTTCGACGCCGACGGTGGACCGGGATGGGCGGGCCTGCGCTTCACCAACGTCTTCGGCACCGGGGAACTGCACAAGAAGTCGATGGCCTCCATCATCGGCCAGCTGCTCCTCGCCACCGCGCGGCAGGAACCGCTCACGGTCTTCGCCGACACGTTGGAGGCGTGCCGGGACTACGTACCCGTCGACACGGTCGCGCGGACGTGCGTCCTCATGGCCGATCCCGCGGCGCCCTCCGGCATCTACAACCTCGGATCGGGCCACGCGGTCAGCTTCGCCGAAGTGCTCCACTGGTGTTCGGACTTCGCGCAGGCGCCGCTGAACGTGCGGCTGATCGCGAACCCCCACGTCGGCCGGTACCAGTACTGGACGTGCGCCGACATGTCCGCGCTGGACACCTCGCTCCCGACGCGGCCCCGCCCGGGCCCGGACGACCTGCGCAGCGCCGCCCACGATTTGTACCTGCATTTCACAGACACGGAAACACAGAACTCGGAGAACACGTGAGTATCGATACGGTCCTGGTGACCCACGACAAGCTGGACGTGCTCATGCCGCTGGTCGTCGAGCAGCAGCAGGACTTCGGAAAAAAGGTCGACCTCGCCATGACCCGTGCCTTCTTCGAGGGCATCGTCGACCGGGGACCGACCTTCCAGATCGTGGCGATGGAAGAAGGCGTCGCCGTGGGCCTGGTGATGGTCGACCCCATTCCGAACTTCCAGTTCGCCGACAACGTGGCGTACGTGCACGACGTCTATGTGACCGAGACCCATCGTGGTGCCCGGGGCATCGGCGCGTACCTGATGGCCGCGGCGTTCGTGGAGGCGATGCGGCGCGGCTACGAGTTCGCCGAGGGCGAGACCCACCCCGACAACAGTCCCGCGCGGAAGCTCTACGACCGCATGGCGCAGAAATTGGGCATCGGCATCAAGGTGATCGACTCGGTCCGTTACCTGATCGACCTTCGTCCCGGTATCGACCGCGCGCGCAACGAGCCCGAGTACCTGGACCGGCTCGCCAGCCCCCGGCTCTTCGGCCGGCAGACCGCCCGAACGGGAGCCGACGCCTAGGCGTCATTGCCGGCCTGGGCGTTGACCAGCCCCTGGACGCCGACCTGAAAGGGCGAATATGCGTACGGCAATGGTCGTGATCAACGAAGGCGTGGGCAACGGGATCATTGTGGCGCCGCTGCTGGCGGCGCTCGAGCGACGTCACCCGGAATTGCGTTACTTCATGTCGCCGAACACCGCGCTCGACACGGAATGGGTGCGCTCGGCGGTCGGCATGCGGGGCGCTTCCGGCACGTTCCCGAAACTTTGGCGACGGTTCCTGCCGGCCGACCGGAAGGCCCTGTGGGACTTCATCGACCGCAACGGCGTGGAACTGGTCGTCAACCTCAGGATGGAATTCGCCACCGAGGACGGAAACTACTTCGATTTCCGGTCCGAGGCGGCGAAAAGGGGCGTCGAGTGCTGGGATCTGCACGAAATGGGCAGCCGGCCGCAGCGGCGGCCCTTCGGTGAGCAGGCCGCCGATCTCCTGCGCGCGCACGACGTCCCCGTCGACCTGGGCCACCCGGCCTGGCTCGAGGACCGGCGACAGCCCCGTACGGGCGTGGTCGGCTGCTACGTCGGGGCCAGTGCCGCGGTCAAGCGCTGGCCGGCGGAGGACTGGTCGACGCTGATGACGGAGCTGGGCGACCGGGGGCTGACCGTCGAGGTCGCGGTCGGCCTGGCGGCGGACGAGCAGGATCTGGCGCATCGGCTGTCGGCGGAGCCGGCCGTCACCGACACGGTGTTCCTGCGCTCCCTGGAGACGCTGCGCGACTGGATCGCCGGGCTGGACGTGCTGGTCAGCAACGACACGCTGGCCGTGCACCTGGCGGCCGCGCTGGGCTGCCCGGTGGTCACGCTGTTCCTGGCGACCGACGGCAACATCTGGTCGCCGGTGGCGGCTCCCGACGTCTCGCGCGCGGTGCAGAGCGCCATCGCGCTGTCCTGCTCCTACATGAAGCCCAACGGCACCTGCCGGCGCTACTACTCCGGCTGTCCGGCGCCGTGCGCGGCCGGCGTGCGCCCCGCGGACGTACTGATCGAACTGGACCAGCTGGCATGGAGCATGCGGCGGGCCCATCACCAGGAGGTGGTCAAATGACCCGGCGGCGCGCGATCGCGGTGCTCGGTGGCCGGCCCGGCAATGCCGGCACCGACGCCCTGCGGCTGGCGGAGCTGATCGGCGAGGAACTCGCCAGGCGTGGCTACGGCGTGATCAGCGGCGGCGAGGGCGGCGTGGCGGCCGCGGTCAACAAGGGCTGCCAGGCGGTCGGCGGCGACACCCTCGCGCTGCTGAAGTGGAACCGGCTGTCCGACGCCGAGGACGGGACCACCTGGGCCCTGCCCACCTCGATGGACCTGGCCCGGAGCAACATCCTCAACTGGTGCGGCGACGGCATGATCGCGTTCGAGGGGCGCTACGGCACGCTCACCGAGATCGGTCTCGCCCTGGACACCGGACGCCCGCTGCTGGTCCTGGGCAACCACCCGTTCCTCACCGCCGAGGCGCTCGCGGCGCCCACCTGCCGCGTCGTACCGGACCCGCGGCCGGAGGACGCCGCCGGACTGGTCGACCTGCTGGAAGCGCTGATCGCGGACGGCGAGCAGGTGTCGGTACGGCCCGGTGCCGCCGTCGTCGAGGACGACCAGGTCGACGAGAGCGGGATCGGCCTGCGCCGCGCGATACCGGGCGACCTCGAGCTCTTCCGCCGGGCGTTCGGCGACGCCGACGTGCGGGCGTGGCGAGCGCTGGAACCGACCGACGGGGTGCTCAGCCGATTCCAGCACGAACGCTGCCTGGTGGTGCTCGAGCGGGAGCGTCCGGTCGGCTTCCTGGAGTACCGCACCGATGCCGACCCGGACTTCGACCACATCCAGCTCGACGCGGTGGCGGTGGCCGACGCGGCCGACCGGGGCCGGTCGATCGGGACACGGGCGCTGCGGCTGTTCGCCGAGTCGGTCTTCGCCGCCGGCCGGCACCGCATCACCGTGGCGCCCAATGCCGGCAACGGGGCCGCCGTGCGGTGCCTGACGAAGGTGGGTTTCCAGCAGGTCGGCCTGATGCGGGCGTACGAACGCCACGGCGACACGTGGCGGGACGCGCTCCTGATGGATCTGGTCCCGGGCGACCTGGCCGGCCGGGTGTCCGCATCCCCGCCCGCGACCGCCGGCCGGCACGGATAACACGACAGAATCGTAGATAAGGAGTCCGCCATGGCCGGACCTGGAGTTTCCCGCATCGGCCCGGAAGAGGAGGCCGAGCTGCTCGACGTCATACGTGAGCGCGAGCTGAGCCGGTACCGCTTCGACAACCACGACGGGGCCGCGCAGCCGTCGAAGGTCGCCCGCTTCGAGCAGGAGTTCCGCGCCCTGACCGGCGCACGCCACTGCCTGGGCATGAACAGCTGCACCAGTGCTTTGTTCGCCGGTCTGCTCGCCGCGGGGATCGGCCCGGGTGACGAGGTGATCGTGCCCGGCTACACCTTCATCGCCTCGATCGCCGCGGTCGTGCACACCGGGGCCGAGCCGGTGCTCGCCGAGATCGACGAGAGCCTGCTGATCGATCCTGCGGACGTGGCCGCGAAGATCACCCCGCGTACGAAGGCGGTGATCGCCGTGCACATGCTCGGTGCGCCGTGCGATCTCGACGCCCTCGAGGCCGTCACCCGTGAGCACGGGCTGCTGCTCGTGGAGGACTGCGCGCAGGCCGGCGGCGGCACGTACCACGGCCGGCACCTGGGGACGGTCGGCGGGTTCGGCGCGTTCAGCCTCAACGTCTTCAAGACCTTCACGGCCGGCGACGGCGGTGTGCTGCTCACCGACGACAAGGAGCTGTACGAGACGGCGTTCGCGCTGCACGACCACGGCGCCGCGCCGTTGCGGCTGGGCGTCACCGACGGGCCGCCGCTGTTCGGCCTGAATCTGCGGATGCACGAGCTGACCGGCGCGGTCGCGCTCGCCCAGGTGCGCAAGGTGCCGGACACCCTGCGCACGCTGCGGGCCAACCGGGACAAGCTCGCGGCCGCGATCGGCGAGCTGCCCGGGGTGACGCCCCGCACACTGCACGACCCGGACGGCGACTGCGCCACGGTGCTCGCGTACACCTTCGCGGACCCGGCCCTGGCCGCCGAGGTGGCGACCCGGCTGGGCACGATCACCCTGAGCCAGTCGGGCAAGCACAATTACGTCAACATGCCGCAGCTGCGGCCGGATCAGGCGGCGTCGACGGCGTCCGAGCGGCGCCGGCCGGACCGCGCGGTCCTGCGTCCGTCCTACCCGCCGGTCAGCCTGCCGCGCACGGACGACCTGCTCAGCCGCACCATCGCGTTGAGCGTCGGGGTGGTCGACTCCTACCTCGGCAGCGCGGTGGGCATCGACGTGGACGCCGACGCCGAGGCGATCGAGGCAGCGGCACGGCTGTTCCGCACCACTGTCGAGGACGCGGCCAAGGCAGCGTCATGAGCGCCGCACCGGGGTCGCGGCCGAGGGAGCGGACCGCATGACTGCGGTCGCGTTCGAGTACGGCGCACGGGCCGCGACGGATTTCCTGGACGCGCACCGGCTCTCGGCGCGGACGCCGTTCCAGACGCGCGGTTGGTGGCGGGCCTGGATTCGTGAGGCGGCCGACGCCGAGGGCGCGACCCCGGTGCTGGTCCACCTGACCCGTACCGACCGGCCCACCGTGGTGGTCGGCCTGCAGTTGCACCAGGACGGCGGTACGGCGGTGCTGCGCCCGCTGTCCTGGCCGTGGGCCGACTACCACGAGGTCGCGGAGGTGGGCGACGCGTCGCCCACCGGGCCCGGGCCCGACATCGAGGGGCTGGCCGAGGCGATCGGCCGGTGTCAGCGGGAGTTCGGCGCCCGCCTGGAGCTGAGCAACCTGGTGGCCGAGGGACCGCTGGTGCGCGCCGTGTCCGAGCTGGGCGCGGCGCCCCAGCCGTCGGAGACGGTGTTCCGGCTCGACCTCACCGACCCCGAGGTCGTCCAACGGGTCAGCGAACGGCGCGACATGCGGCGAAAGCGCCGCCGGATCGAACGGCTCGGCACGCTGCGGCTGACCTGCGCGGACACCTCGGAGGGGATCGCCGCCCGCCTGCCGGCGTTCATCGCCCTGCACAACCAGCAGTGGGGTGACCGGCCCGACGCGGTGGCGCCGTTCGACGGCGGAGTGATCGACCGGACGTACGCGGCCGTCGCCGCCGAGCCGTCCAGCGCCGCGCGGCTGCACGAGCTGTGGCTGGACGACACCCTGCTCGCCGGGTGGTTCGGTTTCCGGCACGACCGCACCTACTACGCCTACCGCGCGGCCTACAACATGAGCCACGGCCGTGACTCGCCGGGGCACCTGCTGATCGCCGCGATGGCCACCGAACTCGTCGGCCAGGGAACGGACACCTTCGACCTGACCCGCGGTGACTACGCCTACAAGCTCGAACTGCCCAGCAGCAGCGCGCTCACCATGGCGGCGAGCCTGGAGCAGCCGTGCCGGGTGTGACGGGGTGACGCACCGCCCGAGCGGTCGCCTCGCCGCCCGATGACAGCACTCGGACTACCAACACAACTGTGGGGTGTTCATGGGAACGTCGGTCGACGTGGAAACACTCGTCATCGGCGCAGGAATGGCCGGTCTCGCGACGGCGGCGGAAATCGGCCGGCGGGACGGGGGGTCGGTGGCCGTTCTGGAGGCCGGGCCCGACCGGGGCCGCGCACACATCCAGAACCAGTATTCCCCGGCCGAAGCGCTACGGCTCTGGCTGCGTCCGGACACCGACCCGGACTTCCGCCGTCCGTACGAGAGCGCCGGCGGGGTCTACCGCGACCTGGCCGGCCTGCGGCGCCGGGTCGGCGGCCGCTCGCTCTACTGGGGCGGCGTACTGCTGCCCGTCGAGCGGTGGGCCCTGTCCGAGGAGTGGCCGGACGCGGTGGTCAAGGAACTGACCGAGACGTGGGACGGGGGCCCGTCGCTGTACGAGCGGGTCGTCGACGACGTGGTCGCCTGGGGCGCCGAGGCTCCCGGAGCCGCCGGGCTGACCGTCGGGGAACTGGAGTTCGGGCGTACGCCGCACGCCACCCGCACCGAACCCGGCGGCGGGTGGAGCGCGTTCAGTCCGCTGGCGTGGTGGGACGACGACGGCGACCCGAGGGTGCGGCGCGTGCCGATCCTGGCCGGCCACGACGTCCTGGCGGTCCGTGTGGAGCGCGGCAGGGTGACCGGCGTGCTGGTCCGCGCCGAGGACGGCGAACTGCGCGATCTGCGAGCCAAGCGGGTGGTGCTGGCCGCCGGTACGGTCGTGAACAGCCGGCTGGCGATCCAGGCGCTGGCCGGCTCGGGCGCCGACGCGCCGCGTGAGCTGCCAGGCCTCGTGGACAAGATCTCGCAAGGGTTCAACGTCGCCGTCGCCGATGCCGAACGGCTTCCCGATGCGGTCCGGGCCGCTGCTCGTGAGGGGCACATCTACCATCGCACCGGCACCGCCGGCACCCGGTCCAACCAGTTCGTGCGCTTCACCGAAGGCGCCGACGGCACGGTCGGCCTGGACAGCTGGACCATGGGCGAGCAGCGCCGCGGCCCGCACGGCCGGGTGCGGTGCGAGGGCGGCGACGAATGGCCCTGGCCGACCACCGTGCACGCCCGGCTCGAAGCGGCCGACGAGGAGGTACGCGCCGCGCAGCAGCACCTGCTCGGCGAACTGTGGGCCGAAACGGCGCAACTGCTCGGGGTCCCGGCCGACTCGCTCGAGTTCTCGGCGGAGCACGGTTCGCCCGACCTGGCCGACCGGCTGACCGCGGCCCGCACACCGACGCCACGTACGTACAGCTTCCCGCTCGGTTCCGAGCAGCACGAGGGCGGCACGCTGGCCTTCGGTGAAGTCCTCGACCAGGACCACCAGTTCACCGCCATAGCGGGCTTGTACGCGTGCGGGCCGTCGGTGATGCCGCGCACGGGAGCGGCGAACCCGTCGATGACGACGCTCGCGCTCGGCAAGCGGCTCGGAGCGATCCTCGCCGGGTGACCTTCGCCGGGCGATCCTCGCCGGGTGACCGGCGCGTCACAGGCAGGCGACAGGCACCGGCAGCGCCGATCAGAGAGCAGCAAGCAGAGAGGAAATCACGTTGCAAGGAATGTCGATCGCGGTTTCCGGCACCGAATTCACGGACGCCGACGGCGTGGACGACCTGATCGAAATGGCCGGGTCCGCCCAATGCGACGCGGTGGAATTCTGGTATCCGAAGAACGCCGCGCGGGACGGTGTCGACACCGCGCTGCGCGAGCTGGACCGCGCCGGGCTGCGAACAGCCTGCGTATCGACCCCCAGCACGCTCTACGGCGCCGGCCGCGTGGAGGGCGTCGCGCTGCTCCACGAGGCGATCACGCTGGCGGCCCGGACCGGCTGCGACCGGGTGAACACCTACTTCGGCCACGCGCCGGTGGTCGATGACCACCATGCCGTCGCGGCGTACGCCGACGCGCTGGCACCGGTCCTCGACCACGCCGCGGCCGAGGAGGTCGTCGTCGTGCTGGAGAACGAGTTCGACGCGTTCGGCTGGGACCCGGCCGGGTCCGACGTCAGCAGGCGGCCGGAAGCGCTGGCGGCACTGCTCGAGCGGGTCGACTCGCCCTGGTTCGGCCTGAACTTCGACGCCGCGAACTTCCTGTGCGCTTCGGTATCCCCGGACCGCGACGCGCTGCCGCTGCTCCTGCCGTGGGTGCGCTACGCCCACGTGAAGGACGTACGCCGGGCGCCGGCGGACACCCCGGCCGACGGCTGGACCCGGTACACCGATCACGGCAGGGCGTACGACACGGCGCCGCTCGGCGCCGGGGAACTGAACTGGCCGGCGATCGTGGAAAGCCTGGCCACCGCGGGCTACGACGGGTACCTCACGCTCGAACCGCACTGCGCGCGGTCGATTCTCCTGGCCGAGACGTCCGCGGCGGCCGGCTACCTGCGCAATGTGCTCAAGGTCCACGCCCCGTCGCACGCGTGAACCTGCCCAGGAACGACCCGGCGCGCACCGGCACCCTTCGGCGGCCGGCGGTGTTCCTCGACCGCGACGGCACCCTCACCGAACCGCGGCACTACCCGTCCCGCCCCGAGGACCTGGTGCTCCAGGCGGGCGTCGGGCCGCCGCTGCGCGCCCTTCAGCAGGCCGGTTTCGCTCTGGTCGTGGTCACCAACCAGAGCGGACTGGCCCGCGGCCTGTTCGACGAGGCGGCCGTTCCACCGATGCACCGGCGCCTGCGCGAACTCCTGGCCCCTCACCGGGTCCGGCTGGACGGGATCTATCTGTGCCCGCACCATCCGGGCGGTGTCGTGCCCCGGCTCTCCGTCGTCTGTTCGTGCCGCAAGCCGGCCCCGGGAATGCTCCACCAGGCCGCCGGCGACCTGGACCGCGACCTGTCCTCCTCGTGGATGGTCGGCGACTCCGCCGGCGACATCGAGGCCGGCCACCGCGCCGGCACCCGCACCGCCCTCGTCGCCCCGCAGCCCCTCCCCGGTGTGGCACCCACCCTGTACCGGGCCACGACCGCCGAGGCGCTCACCGCCATCGCGGCCCGCGAGATCCCGCCTGCCTGACCGGAGTCGCCGTTGTCGGCGGGCGTGGTTGTGGGGCCCGCTCCCGCCGACTCGCGTTTCGCGTTACGTCAGCGGGTGCTGCCGGGGGTGAAGGAGACACCGCGCAGGACGTCGCCCGCGGCGGCGGTCTTCAGGGTGGTGTACTTCTCACCGGCGGGCAGGCTGGTGGCCGCGACGTTGTCGGTGATGGAGACCAGCTTGTTCGGGTCGGCCCCGTAGTCGGACACGCCGCCGACCGCGGTGGTCACACCGTAGAGGGACACCGTGCCATCGGAGTTGACCTTGCCGGTGAAGTTGCGGATGCCGTCGACCGCCGGGGTCCACGGGGTGCCGGTGACCGGGTTGGTGCCGGTGGGCAGGCCGGGGACGGTGTAGGGCACGCCGAGGCCGAGGCCCGCGTTGAGGGTGTAGTCGTAGGTCCAGGTGCCGTTGACCAGCGACCACTTCTGGATGCCGGCGAGGTTCTGGGCCGCGGCGGCGGTGAAACTGCCGTTGCTGTAGGTGTCGGTGCCGTTGCCGGAGTCGCCGACGTAGATCGTGGTCGGGTTGGCGAACCAGATCGCGCCGAAGTCGGCGGTGTTGCTCGACGCGCCGGTGTCCGGGGTCTTGATCGACTTGGCCGGCGCGGTCGGGAACCCGGCCAGGACGCACATGTTGTCGGCCGGCTGACCGGTCTCGGCGTCGTACGTGTCGGCCGCGGTCGGCAGCGGCGCGCCGGGCACGGGGGTGCCGACGCCGCTCGGGCAGGCGGTGCCGGTGGTGTCGACGAAGTAGACGGTGTCGACGCCGTTGCTGCCGGAGCCCTTGGTGTAGTAGAGCACCCCGTCGTGGAGCGCGACGGAGGCGAAGTTCGTGTCCTTGCCGAGCTTGTCCGCCTTGGTGACACCGGGCAGCTGGGTCACGCTGAAGCCGCCGACCGGGGTCGGCTGACCCGGGTTCTGCGCCTGCTCGGGCGTGTGGGCCGGGGTGACCAGTTGCGCGCCCGTGCCGTAGATCGTGCCCGGGACGGAGGTGCCGGAGCCGTTGTTGGAGTTTCCGGCGGTGTAGTACGTGCCGGTGGCGTCGTCGAGGATCGCCGCGCGGCCGTTGTCACCGCTGTAGGCGTTGGTCTCGGTGACGTGGAACTTGCCGTTGGCGTCGAGCTCGCCGACCGCGCGGTAGACGGACTGGGCGTCCGGGTTGGTCGGGTCCACCACGCCGGGGGTGTTGCCGTTGGACGCGTCGAGCGTGTTCGCCGGGGTGACGTAGCCCATGAGGGTGACCGCGTCGCCGCCGGTGGACAGGTTGAGCGCCAGCTCCGACTTCGAGGAGAAGCTGCCCATCAGCAGGTCGTGCCCGCGGCTGGCGGCGCTCGGGGTGCCGTCGGGGGCGGTGATCGAGTCGACCGTGGTGCCCGACGGAGTGATCTGGTCGAGGTGGATCGGCGCGGTGACCCCGAAGTTCTCGTCGACCGAGACGTTGTCCCAGACGTGCGCGAACGAGCCGTCCGCGACGGCGACGGCGCCGGTCGGCAGCACGGTGACGCCGGGCGTGATCATGGAAGCGGTGCCGGTGTAGTGCACCCGGCTCACCAGCAGGTCACCCGGGATCAGCGGGGACTTGCCCGCGGGGGCGGCCACCGCCGGGCCGCCGGACACGCTCACCATGCAGGCGCCGATCGCGATCGAGGCGGCCACCCCGAGCGCGGTGCGTCTGGCCCGGCCCGCCGGGCGGCTGGAACGGTCGAACATTCGTGGTCTCCTTCTTGCGACTGATCCGCACGTCGTGAGGATCGTCAAGGATCACACCTCGACACGTTGCCGTACGAGAAAACCGCTGGTGAACGGCAATCGAAGCTTGCACCGGGTCCCGCCCAAGTCGGGGGCGGGACCCGGTGCGCGATGCCGCTGTCCGTGAATGCCGGTGAATGCGCCGGTTGGTACGTGAGTTGAGACGTCAGTCGGTGCGTCAGCGGATGACGGTCAGGCCGTCCGTGGCGACGTTGGGGCGGCCGGCGGTGCCCTCGACCACGATCTTGACGGTGTGCGAGCCGGCCGTGCTCCAGGTGCGGGTCCACACGACCTGCCGGTCGGCGGTCCTGGAGGCGTGCAGGTCGACGGTGGTGATCTTGTGGCCGTCGACGTAGATCAGCGCCCGGCCCTGCGTGGGGCCCTTGACCGCGGTGAGGCCGACGGAGCGGCCGGTGACCGTCCACGCCAGTGCCGCGTTCCTGCCGTTGGCCGTCAGGACCTGGCCGCCGAGGTAGTCCTTGCCCTTGACGACCCGCCACGTGCCGGAGCGGTGTCCCGACCCTTCGGTGACCAGGGCCGCCGAGCGGGTCACGGACGCCGTCGCCGTATTGGTCCAGGTGTCGCGGGCGGTGAGCGACCACACCACGTTCCCGCCCGGCCGGATCGTGGTGTTCCACACCGTGGCCGTGGGTCCGAAGGTCAGCTTCGCCGGTGAGGTCGCCTGCACCTGGGCCAGCGCGTGGTTGTCGGCGGCCTTCCAGGTGAGCGCGACGGGGGCGGCGGTGGCGGTCACGGTCCCGGTCCGTACCGAGAGCGCGGGTGCGCCGGGGAAGGTGGGCCGGGTGGCGTCGTCGGCCGCCAGCAGCATCAGGCCCTGGTTGTGCGAGCCGGTATACACCCGGCCGTTCGGCGCGACGGCGATGCCCCTGTAGTAGATGAAGTTGTTGCTCTGCGCCACGACGGTGGCGTTGCGCACGGCGAACCGCGACAGGCCGCCCACCCCGTACACCGTGCCGCTCGGGGTGACCGCGAGGTTTCCGGTGCTGGTGGGTACGTGCACGATATGGCTGATCCTGCTGCCCTGGAGCGCGTACAGGTAGCTGTCGTAGACCCCCGCGCCGGGGCGGTCGGAGGTCACCCACACGGTGCCGTCCGGACCGACGGCGACGGCTTGCGGCTTGCCGTCGAGCGGCACAGTGGTCCGGGTGCCGTTCGGCGCGATGGCCAGCAGCTCCCCGCCGGTCGGCACGTTCGGATCGTCACTGGCATAGCCGGCCACGTACAGCGTGCCGTCCTTGCCGATCGCGATCCCCTCGGGGCGGGGCATGACCCGCTCGGTCGGCAGCGCCGTCGCCCCGGACCCGACGGGCAGCAGCCACCCGTCGAGGCCGCTGCTCAGGACGTCCCAGTCCTCACCGACGACATACGCGAGGTCCGCCGACCGGGCCGCCACCGCCGTGGGGTCGAACGTCGTGATGGGAATGTCGGCGGTCTGCGTGTCCCCGTTCACGGTGACGACCTTGCCCGTGTACTTCGACGCCCCGTCCCCCAGGAAGAACACGGTGCCGCCCGCCGACGAGGCGTCGATGGGATTGGTCGTGACGGTGATGGTCTTGGCCAGCTTGTTGTTCCTCACCAGCGCGACGTGCCCGGTCTTCCCGAAGATTCCGTCGGAGGTGTTGTCCTGCAGGCCGATGTATTCCGTGCCATCGGGTGTGGCCGCCACACCCGCCTCGTCGTAATAGCCCGACCCCACATCGATGGCCGCCGCCTTCAACTCCTCCGTCGCCGCGGCGGCGGGCCCCGCCGGCACGGCGAGCGTCAGCCCGGCCGCGACTGCTCCGGTGAACGCGGCGCTCAGCAGGCGTGGCGTCCTTGACGTGATAAGCATGGTTCCCCCCATGAATCTGCGCATATGCCCGCGCGTGGACCGCTCTTCCCCGATCCGCTGCCCATCCAACCGCGATTGCCGCTCCGCGGTGGACATGGGAGCAAGTTGCCGGTTCGTCCCGTTGCCCGGGCCTCGTTGCCGGTGGGGGCCTCGCCGAGGGGACGGACTCACCGGTGGTGCATACTCGCCGGGCGGACGTTCCACGCGAGCGTGAACAGGTGGGTGACCATGACATTCGAGGCGTTGCCTACGCGGTGGGAGACGCCGTGCTGAAGCCGCTCCGGGCCAGGCCGACTGTGACGATTGCCGCACCCGGGCAGTTCGCGGTGCCGGAACTGGCCCATGACAGCCGAGGCGGTGTCGTGCTGCTGTCGACCGGCGCGGGTTACGACGTGCGCCGGTGGGACGCGGGCACCGGTGAGCCGCTGTGGCATTTCCCGGGCACCGACCTGGTCTCGGCGGTCACCGTCGCCCACCCGGCCGGGCGCGGTCCCGTCGTCGCCGTGGCCACGGACATGGGGGTCGAACGCCTGGACGCCGACTCCGGCGAGGCCGTTCCGGACGAGGACATGGCCGAGGTCGACACCATCTGGGACATCACCAGCGGCCCGCTGCCCGGCGGGCAGGCGTATGTCGCCGGCGCCGGACATTGCAACGGCCTGGTCCACCACTGGGACGCGGCCACCGCACAACCCCTGGGCCCGCTGACCGGCCACGGCTACCCCGTCAAAACCATCACCTCGGCCACGCTTCCCGACGGCACCGCGCTCATCGCCTCACAGGACGAGGTCGGCGTCGTGCTGCGCTGGAACGCGGCCACCGGCCAGCCGTTCGGAAAGCCCGTCCACGGTCCCGCCGGCTACAACATGCGCATGATCGCCCTGTCCCTGCCGGACGGACGAGCCGTCCTGGCCTCCCTCGACATGAACGGCGTGCTGTCCCGCTGGGACGCGGCCACCGGGGAGGAGATCGGCACCCCTCTGGAACTCGGCGAGAACGCCACCGCGGTGACCGGAGCCTGCCTGGAGGGCGACGGGCGCCTGCTGGTCTCGACCCTCGACGGCGTCTTCCAGGTCCGCGACATCGTCACCGGCGCCGTCACCAACTCCGAGTTCCCAGGTGTGAACCCCGCCGTACTGCGGCGCCCGGACGGCTTCCTGCTGCTTGCCGTCAGCGACACGTCCCGGAGCGGAATGCGCCTCTACGACCTGTCGCCGACGTCCGCCTGACGACGTTCCCGGCGCGGACTGCGAAGGCGGCGTCCCACGGGTGGACGCGTTCGGGAGGCGTCGCGGGCGGGGGTGGGGCTCACTGGGAGGGGATTCGTGCGGGGCGTCAGCCCGTGCGTCGTCGGTCGGCCGGGGAGTCAGGACATGCAGGGAAGCGTTTCGCCGGACCGGCTCGCCGAAGCTGTGGGCAGCCGGTGATCACCATGGCCGAACCGCTGCCCGCCGGGCTGGCCGAGTGGCTGGGCGAGCTGGACCGGGGGGTCGAGGAGGAGCTGGGGCGGTGGCCGTGGGAGGCGCTGCCGGAGATGGAGCGGCTGGTCCGGACGCAGGTGGGGCGCAGGGGGAAGCGGCTGCGGCCGATGCTGATGTTCGGCGTGGTGGAGGCGTTCGGCGGGGACCCGGGGCGGATGGTGCCGGCGGCCGTCGGGATCGAGCTGCACCATCTGGCGTCGCTGGTGCTGGACGACATCCAGGACAACGCCGCCTTCCGCCGGGGCGCGCCGGCCGTGCACGTCTCGGCCGGGGTCAGCAGCACCATCAACCTCGCCGGAATCGTCCGCACCCTCGCCTACCGGCCGCTGCACCGGTCCGCCCTGGTCGGCGCGGCCGAGAAGCTGGCCGTGCGGGACCGGGCCGACGACGCGGCCGTACGGCTGTACCTCGGGCAGTCCATCGACATCGGGTGGCTCGACGGGTGGTACGAGAGCCTGGGCGCGTATCCGTACGAGCGGATGATCGCCTGGAAGACCGGTGCGCTGTTCGGCTGCGCGGCCTGGATCGCGGCCTATCTCGCCCGGGTACCGGAGGAACGGGCGGGCCTGGCCGAGTGGTTCGGCATCGAGGCGGGGGTCCTGTACCAACTGGCGGACGACTACGCGGACTTCTTCGGCACGCCCGCCGCTCCCGCCCCGATGGACGACGTGCGGGCGGGCAAGCCCACCTGGCCGCTGATCGCCCTGCACGAGACCCTGACCGGCCGCGGCGAGACCAAAGCGGCCGACGCGGTCGTCCGCCACCTGCGGGAAGGCGGCACCGCGGCGGCGGAACGGATCTCCGCGCTCGCCGACCGCATCGGCCTGGCCGTAACGCTCGGGGACGAACTGCGCGAGCGGGCGGAGCGGCTGCTCGGCGACGCCGGCCGGCTCACCGCGGGACTCGCCACGGCCGGGGATCCGACGGCCCTCAAATACGTCACCGCCCGCCTGCTGCGGGCCCGGGTGCCCGGCCTGTTCCCCGAACGGTGATCCCCGGCCCCGCCCAACCCCGTCAGTGCATGCTCAGGTACGCCAGGCTGCCGACCCCCGCCACCGCGCAGTAGATCGCGAACGGCGTCAGCGTCCGGTTCTCGAAGTAGCGGGTGAGGAAGCGGACGGCGATGTAGCCCGCGACGAAGGCGGCGACGCTGCCGGCGAGGACCTGGCCGCGGATGCCGTCGCCCTCCGAACCCATCAGCGAGGGCACCTTGAGCAGGGCCGCCGCGCCGATCACCGGGGTGGCCAGGAGGAAGGCGAACCGGGCGGAGTCCTCGTGGGACAGGCCGCGGAAGATGCCGGCCGAGATGGTGACGCCGGAGCGGCTGATGCCGGGCATGAGGGCGAGGATCTGGGCGGCGCCGATCATGGTCCCCTGGCCGTAGCTGAGTTTGGTGATCCGGCGGTCGGACAGCTCGTCGGGGCTGAGTTCCTCCTCGCCCGGCGCGGGGACGTGTCCGGCCCGGCGCCGGCCGGTGCCGCCGCGGCGCAGGAGTTCGGCGCCGTAGAGGACGAGGCCGTTCAGGGCGAGGAAGATCGCGGCGGGAACCGGCTTGCCGAGCGCGGTGCGGAACACGTGGTCCAGGGCGAGGCCGGCGATGCCGACCGGGATCGTCGCGATGATCAGCATCCAGGCGAGCTTCTCGTCCACGGTTTCGATCCGGCGCCGGCGTATGGAGCTGAACAGCCCGCCGATCACCCGCGCCCAGTCCCGGCGGAAGTACACCAGCAGGGCCAGCGCGGTGGCCAGGTGCAGGCCGATCAGCACGCTCAGATACGGCGAGTTGTCCGCGGACACGTTCAGGTCGCGTTTCCAGTGTCCGCCGAGCAGGGCCGGCAGCAGGATGCTGTGGCCGAGGCTGGAGACGGGGAACAGCTCGGTCACGCCCTGGAGCAGGCCGACGCTCACGGCCTCGGTATAGGTCAAGGTGGACATCAAGGGCCCCTGTTCGGGAGGCCGCGCGTGCCCTTGCCGCGAAGGCGCCGGGCCGCCTTCGGCGGGCTGTCTGCGAGAGATGACTACAGCGGTGTAGACGACACTACGCCTGCCCGGGTTCCTGCCTGACGCGGGGGTCGGCTCGCCCATTCCTGTCCGAAACTTTTTCGAAAATTTCGGATCGAACGATCTTGGGTTTCGAGGGCACTTTCCAGGATCTTTGACGTCACGGGCAATCAAGCGGCCGAAGTGGTGCGCTGATCAGCGCCAATGACGGCACGGGAAACAGTCCCCTGATCGCAGCTTTCGGCGAGCTTGCCGAAAGTGTTGACACTCGATGTGAGCGGTTCAACACTGGTCGCCGTCGACAGGCCCGCGGTCGCCGCGCGCACGGCGACCGGTCCAGCTCTGCCCCAGCCCGTGTCGAACGACGCTGCCGCAGAGCCGTGTTCACGCTGCCTGGCCCCCCACTCGCACCAGGAGGAAGCGCGCACATGAACGATGCACCCGCACAATCCGCACCCGCACCCCGCACCCGCGGCCGCTCCGGCCGGCTGAGCCGGTTCCGGCTGCTCCTGAGCGCCGTCTGCGCGACCGCACTGGTCGCCGTGGCGGCGCTGATCCTGCCCGGAACCGCGAACGCCGACACGGTCGTCTCGTCCAACCAGACGGGCACGAACAACGGCTACTTCTACTCGTTCTGGAGCGACGGCAACGGCTCGTCCTCCATGTCGCTCGGCTCCGGCGGCAGTTACAGCACCTCGTGGAGCAACGTCGGCAACTTCGTGGCCGGCAAGGGCTGGAGCACCGGCTCGCAGCAGAACGTGACCTACTCCGGGAGCTTCAACCCGTCCGGCAACGCCTACCTGTCGCTGTACGGCTGGACCACCAACCCGCTGGTCGAGTACTACATCGTCGACAACTGGGGCACGTACCGGCCCACCGGCACGTACAAGGGCACGGTCACCAGCGACGGCGGCACGTACGACATCTACGAGACGCAGCGCGTCAACGCCCCGTCCATCATCGGCACCGCGACCTTCAACCAGTACTGGAGCGTGCGGCAGTCCAAGCGGACCGGCGGCACCATCAGCACCGGGAACCACTTCAGCGCCTGGGCCAGCCACGGCATGAACATGGGCACCTTCAACTACCAGATCCTGGCGACCGAGGGCTACCAGAGCAGCGGCAACTCCAACATCACCATCGGATCCGGCGGCGGAGGCACGACGGGCGGCACCACCGGTGGCACCACGGGCGGTACGACCGGTGGCACGACCGGCGGTGGCGGCGGTGGAAGCTGCACCGCGACCATCTCGGCCGGCGAGCAGTGGAGCGATCGCTACAACCTCAACATCGCGGTCACCGGCTCCAGCACCTGGACCGTGACGATGAACGTCCCGTCCCCCGAGAAGATCATCGCCACCTGGAACATCAACGCCAACTGGCCCAGCGCCCAGGTCCTCACCGCCAAGCCCAACGGCAGCGGCAACAACTGGGGCGTGACCATCCAGACCAACGGCACCTGGACCTGGCCGACCGTCTCCTGCAGCGCGAGCTGACCGGCGAGCCCACGCGGAAGGAGACCTGCGCATGCGCATCACGAACCCCCGCAGCAGACCACGCCGGTCGCTGTTCTCCCTGATCACCGGGCTGGCGGTGGCCGTCACCGCGGTGGCCGCCGCGCTGGCCCTCGGCGCGGGCGCGGTGCCGTCGCAGGCCGCGACCTGCAACGGCTACGTCGGACTCACCTTCGACGACGGCCCGTCCAACGACCACACGCCCGCGATCCTCAACGCGCTCAAGCAGAACGGGCTGCGGGCCACGATGTTCAACGAGGGCCAGTACGCGGCCTCGTACCCGGCACAGGTGCAGGCGGAGATCAGCGCCGGGATGTGGGTCGGCAACCACAGCTACACCCACCCCCACCTGATCCAGGAGAGCCAGGCCCAGATCGACTCCGAGGTCTCCCGCACGCAGCAGGCGATCTCCGGCGCGGGCGGCGGCACGCCGAAGCTGTTCCGCCCCCCGTACGGCGAGACCAACGCCACGCTGAAGTCGGTCGAGGCGAAGTACGGCCTGACCGAGATCATCTGGGACGTCGACTCGCAGGACTGGAACGGCGCGACCACGGACGCGATCGTCCAGGCCAACTCCCAGCTCACCAACGGCCAGGTCATCCTCATGCACGAGTGGCCCGCCAACACGCTCGCCGCCATTCCGCGCATCGCGCAGATGCTGGCGGGCAAGGGCCTGTGCGCCGGCATGATCTCCCCGCAGACCGGCCGCGCGGTGGCCCCCACCGGCGGGGGCACCACGACCGGTGGCACGACGGGCGGCACGACAGGCGGCACCACCGGTGGTACGACCGGGGGTACGACCGGCGGCGGTGGCGGCGGAAGCTGCACCGCGACCCTGTCCGCGGGCCAGCAGTGGAGCGACCGCTACAACCTGAACGTCGCGGTCACCGGCTCCAGCACCTGGACGGTCACCATGAACGTCCCGGCGCCGGAGAAGATCATCGCCACCTGGAACATCAACGCCACCTGGCCCAGCGCCCAGGTCCTCACCGCCAAGCCCAACGGCAGCGGCAACAACTGGGGTGTCACGATCCAGACCAACGGCACCTGGACCTGGCCGACGGTCTCCTGCAGTCCGGCGTAAGCGAACGCAACGCCACAGAAATGAGTACCCGCACGACACGCGGCGCGGCGGCCCCTCGGGTCCGCCGCGCCGCCCCGCTGTCCGGGCCCGACCCGTTTGTCCGGCGCTTTACGGGTTAACCGACCTTCGATCCCCGTGGAGGAGGTGGGTTCGGTGGAATTGGCGGATCGGTACCGGCTCGACCGGCTGCTGGGGCGCGGGGGCATGGGAGACGTCTGGGCGGGGTGGGACACCCGGCTGGGCCGTCCGGTGGCGGTGAAGATGCTGGCCGGGTCGGCGGGTGACGAGGCGGCGGCGCGTTTCCGGCGCGAGGCGCGGACCGCGGCCCACATCGATCACCCGCACGTCGTGGGCGTCCACGACTTCGGGGTGGCCGACGACGGCCCGTACATGGTGATGGAACTGGTGGCCGGCCACAGCCTCGCCGACGAACTGCGGCAGCACGGGCCGCGGCCGCCCGCCCGGGTGGCGGCGGTCGCCGCGCAGATCGCCGACGGCCTGGCGGCGGCGCACCGACAGGGCGTGATCCACCGGGACATCAAGCCCTCCAACGTCCTGCTGGCCGGCGACGGCTCCGCGAAGATCGCCGACTTCGGCATCGCCCGGGACGCGGGCGGCGAAACCGTCACCGACGCCACCCGCACCGGCACGGTGACCGGCACCACCCTCTACATGTCGCCGGAGGCCGCCTGCGGATGCGAGCTCGGCCCGGCCGGCGACGTCTACTCGCTGGGCTGCGCCCTCTACGAACTGCTCGTCGGCAGGCCGCCGTTCACCGCCGAACACCCCCTGGCGGTGCTGCGCCAGCACGTCGAGTGCGCCCCGACTCCCCCGCGCGAGCTGCGTCCCGAGGTGCCCGCCGCCCTCGACGCCTTCCTGCTGCGCATGCTCGCCAAGCAGCCGGCGGCCCGCCCGACCGCGGAAGAGGTCAGGGACTGGTTCGCGGCCGGCGCCTGGCGCGACCCGGTGACCGTTCCCGCCGAAGCACCCGTACGCGCCCGCCGCACGGTGCCCGCGCTGGCCGGTGCCACGACGGCGGTCGTCGCGGTGGCCGCCGCGGTCTTCGCGCTGGCCGCGCCGCTGGCCGACGGGAATTCCCCCACCACGCAGCCCACGCCCGCGGCGCCTCCCCCGCAGGCCGCCGCCCCGCAGCGGCCCTCGGCGACCCACCTCCCCACCGCCGCCGCGCAGCCCGCCCCTCAGCCGGCCAAGGACAACGCCGCCGCCGGCCGCCACACCCCCCACGGCAAGCACGCGCCCGCCTCCGGCACGACCCCGGAAACCCTGCTCGCGGCCACGGCCCCGTCCTTCGTCCCGCCCGGCCGGCAGAAACACCACGGGCACGGGCACCGGCCGTGAGGGCTCAGCCCGGTGGCGCGAGGGCCGCGATCGCCGCGTTCAGGCGGTCGCGCAGGGGGGCGAGACGGTCGGCCGGCAGGTCAAAGGGTTCGACGAGGTCGGCCAGGTCATCAAGGGCTTCGCGCAGGTGGTACGAGTTGGGGTTGCGGTCCAGGAAGCGGCCGAGGGTGTGCGCGGCTGCCGGCCAGTCGCCGGTGGCGCAGCGGACCACCATGAGGTTCCCGAGGGCACTGGTGCCGGAGTGCCCTTCGGCGGACGACCGGGCCGTGTAAAGGTCCGCGGCGGTGCGCCAGTGGTCGTGCTCGGCCGGATCGGCCAGCAGGCGCAGGACGATCGCGGTCTCGTGATGGAGGCCGGGGCTGTCCGGGTCGAGGGAGAGCGCGCGGCCGAGATCGACGCGCGCGTCCTCGTAACGGCCCATCTCCTGATACGTGCTCCCCCGGTTCGCGTATGCCCAGGAATACGATGGATTGAGTTCGATCGCCCGCCCGTAGTCCGCCAGCGCGTCCTCGTAACGGCCCAGGATCCGGTACGTACCGGCCCGGCTCCCGTACGCCCAGGCGTAGTCGCCGTCGAGTTCGATCGCGCGCCCGTAAGCCGCGAGCGCGTCCTCGTACCGGCCCATGCCCTGATACGTGTTCGCCCGGTTGGCGTAGGCCCAGGCGTACGACGGATTGAGCTCGATCGCCCGCCCGTAATCCGCCAGCGCGTCCTCCCGACGGCTCAATGCCTCATGGGTCAGCGCCCGGCTGCCGAAAGCCCACGCATATGTCGGGTCCAGCGCGATCGCCCGGGTGAAGCCCGACAGCGCCTCCTCGTAGCGGCCCAGCGCATAGTGGGTCATCGCAAGGCTGCCCACCGCACGGGAGTGCGTCGGGTCGAGCTCGATCGCTCGGGTCAAGGTGGCCGCCGCCTCCTCGTACCGACGCACCAACCGCAAGGTCTCGCCGCGGCCGAAGAGGGCGGGTACGCACTCCGGGTCGAGGTCGAGCGCCGTGGCGCAGTCCGCGAGGGCCTGGTCGTGGCGGGCGGCGGCGCGGTGGTGGCGGCCGCGAACGGCGTGGGCGAGGGCGCGGGTGGTGGGGGTGAGGTCACGAGCGGTCAGCAGGTGGGTGACGGCGGCGACCGGGTCCTCGGCCGCGGCTTCGAGGCGGCGCCCCCAGGCGAGCAGCGGCGGGTGGGCGGCGTCCTGGCCGGCGCGGGTGAGGAGCTGGGCCCAGCGGCGCAGCGCGGGGGTGCCCTGTTCGCAGGCGCGGACGACGTCGGGGAGGGCGTCGGGCCAGGCGCGGGCCGGGTCGGCGCACAGCAGGTGGTAGGTCTCGCCGAGCCGGTGCTCGCGCCAGTCGGGGTCGTCGCCGTACGTGTCGGGGGTGAGGGCGGCCTCGCGGTCCTCGCGCCAGCGCCGATAGGCGGCGGCCAGCCGCAGGTGCTGCTGCTGCCAGCGGGCGGCGGACCGGGTGCGCTGGAGGCGGAGCATGGGGGTGCGGACGACGTCGTGGTAGCGGGCTCGCCCGCCCTGGCCGGTGACGAAGGGCAGCCCGCGCAGCCACGCGTACTGGTCGGCGGCGGTGTCGGGGACGGCGGCGCGGTAGACGTCCTCGTCGAGCTGGAGCGGCAGGGCGCAGGCCAGGGCGGCGTCGCGGCGGGCGGGGTCGGTGATCCACTTCAGGAAGCGGTCGACGGCGGTGTCGGAGGGGTCCTCGACGTCGGTGGGGTGCCCGGGGCGGGTCTGGGCGAGCAGGTCGACCAGGACGGGCAGGCGGCCGGTGAGGCGCAGGACGACCTCGACGACGGCTTCGTCGGTGATGCCGTGGGCGGCCAGCAGGTCGCGGGCCTCGTCCTCGGTGAAGACCTCGAGCGGCACGTCGCAGACCAGGTCACGGTGGTCGCCCCAGTGCGCGGCGTCCAGCGCGCCCTGCCCGCTGAGCACGGCCACCACGTTGAGCGGGAGTTCGCCGTGCTCCTCGCCGACCAGCACCTCGCGCAGCCATTCGCCGAGCAGCGGGCCGGTGCGTTCGAAGACGTCGAAGAAGAGGACGAGCCAGGGCCGCTTCTCGGCCGCCCGGGCCAGGTCCTGGAGGAAGACCGGGGTGAGCACCCGCAGCGGGGAGACCACGAGACGTACGTCGTCGTGGCTGCGCAGCCGCGCCCCGACGGCCGCGCGCAGCCGGTCCGCGCCCTGCGTCACCTGCTGGGCGACCTGCTGCGGATCCATGGCGCCGGCCACCGCCCCGAGGCCCGGCACCAGGCCCAGGCCCGCGAGGCCGGCCTGGGCCATCACCGTGCCGGCCGTCGAGGCGCGCCGCTCGGGTCCGGCCGGGCCGGAGGGGTCGGTCAGCTCGGGGGCGGCGGGGGCGGTTTCGGCCTCGTGGCGGCGCTGCCGGTAGGTGGCCAGGAGTTCCTGGAATGCCTTGAGCGGCAGGCCCTGCCGGTCCAGCTGGACGGCGACCGCCTCCATGGCCTCGACCGCACTGTGCACGCCGTCGTCCACGTACGCGGTGGCCGCCTCCCGGTTGCGCGCCGCGGCCTCCCACTGGCGGAGCAGGGAGGTCTTGCCGACCCCGGCGTGACCGTGCACATGGAAGAGGTACTGGAAGGTCTCGTCCTGCGGATCGCGGGTCAGGTTGTCGCGGAACAGGCTCAGTTCACCGGTGCGGCCCACGAATCCGCTCGCCCGGCGGCGCCGGTTCAGCTCCTGCCGGGACACCCGCTGCCTGGCCACCCGCCACTCCCTCCCCGTCGTGCCGCGGCTGCCATTGTGCCGCGCCGGAGAGGGGGTGGACGGCGGTTCGTACGAGGAGGGCTCAGGCGACCGGCTCGCGCGGTTCGTTGCGGCGCATCAGCACCGGCACCGCTTCCTTCTGGAAGTCCAGCTCGGGGTCGAAGCCCTGCACCATGCCCTCCATCACCAGCATGGACAGCAGCGGGAAGGCGAACTCCGGCGCCGGGTAGAGGCCGAAGCGGCGCTGCATGTCGAACAGCTTGCCGGCGAAGACCGCGAGGCTGAACTCGCCCGACCGCTGGCCGGCGGAGGCGATCACCAGGTCGGACAGTTCCTTGCGGAAGCCCTCCAGGTCGCAGTTCTCGGACATGCTGGCGGCGCTGTCGATGACGATCTGGGCGGCGACCGGGCCGTTGCCCATGGTCATGTAGATGAAGAAGTCGGCGAAGGAGACCCGTACCGCCTCCGGCAGCTTGATCACGAAGCCGGCGTCGAGGATCACCAGGGAGCCGTCGCGGTCCACGTACATGTTGCCCGGGTGCAGGTCGCAGTGGACCATGCCGTCCACGAACAGCATCTCGTAGATGGCGGCCAGGGCGCGGCGGGCGGCGGTGCCGCGGGCCTCGGGCTGGAGCTCGTCCGGGGAGAAGCGGATCAGGTCCTCGACGAACTCCATCACCAGGATGTCGTCGCGGCACAGTTCGGTCACCGGCTCGGGAATCCGGGCCCAGGTCAGCGAGGCGAGGTTGGTGCGCAGCGCGACCAGGGAGTCGTGTTCGGCGCCCAGGTCCACCTGGTGCAGGACCGCGCCGCCGACCTGGTCGAGCATCAGGCCGAGCGGCATCTCGCGCAGCCGCGGCAGGCGGCTGAGCATCCGCACCGCCATGCTCATCAGCTGGAAGTCCTGGCGCATCACGGTCTCGATGCCGGGGCGCCGTACCTTCACCGCGACCGTGCGGCCGTCGGTGGTGACGGCGCGGTGCACGGTGGCGATGCTGCCGCTGGCCACCGGGGTCCAGTCGAACTCGGTGAACGGCCACTCGCGGCCCCGGTAGGCGTCGCGCACCGCGGCCTGGATCCGGGAGCGGCGCGGAGCCGGGTTGGAGTCGGTCAGCTTGCCCAGCGCGTCGCAGATCCGGTCCGGCAGCAGGTCCCGCCGGGTGCTCATCAGCTGGCCGATCTTGATGTACGAGGGGCCGAGCGCGGTCAGGAGCGCGGCCAGCCGTTCCCCGGTACGGGCCGGGGCTTTGCGGCGGAGCAACCCGCCGACGATGCCGGGTGCGAAGATCACGGCGTGGGCGACCATGACGCCGCTGATCCGCCCCAGCCGCAGTGCCAGTCCCGGGCTCCGGGTCCGCCGCACGAAGGATGCTTCCGCCATTGCTGTCGCCCTCCCGCCCGGCGTACCCGCGCACCGCGATCGCCGGCCTCGTCCGTCACACCCCTCAGACGACGATCGTCGCCGGGAACCATCGTCATCACCCCACTCGCGCCGGGCTACTCCGATCGTGCCTCGCGGGGGCCGCGGCGGTACGGGGCAGCAGGTGACGGGGCCGGGCCGGGCTGTTCCGGCCGACGATACGGGCAGGTTCAGGGCAGGCTCGGACGGGCCCGGGCAGGTGCGGGGACGGTTCAGGGCCGGTTCAGGGCCGGGCGGTACGTACCGGACGGCGGCCACGTACCGCCCGGCGCGTACGGCGGGAGGGGGAGGCGGACTCAGCCGAAGCGGCCCGCCACGTAGTCGGCGGTGCGCGGGTCGGTCGGCGAGCCGAACATCGCCGGGGTCGGGCCGTGCTCGACGATCGCGCCCGGGGTGCCCTGTTCGGCCAGGAAGAACGCGCACTGGTGCGAGACGCGGGCGGCCTGCTGCATGTTGTGGGTGACGATCACGATGGTGACCTCGTGGGCGAGTTCGCCGATCGTCTCCTCGATGCGCCGGGTGGACGTCGGGTCCAGCGCCGAGCAGGGCTCGTCCATCAGCAGCACCCGCGGCCGGATCGCCAGCGAGCGGGCGATGCACAGACGCTGCTGCTGACCGCCGGACAGGGCACCGCCGGGCTGCCGCAGCCGGTCCCGGACCTCCTTCCACAGCCCGGCCTTGGTCAGGCACTCCTCGACCAGGTGGTCCTTCTCGCCGCCGGACTTGCGCAGGCCCGTGAGCTTCAGGCCGGCGAGCACGTTGTCGTAGATCGACATCGCCGGGAAGGGGTTGGGCTTCTGGAAGACCATCCCGATGTTGCGGCGGGCCTCGGTCAGCCGGCGGCCGGGGGCGTAGATGTCCTCGCCGTCGAGCAGGACCTCGCCGGCCAGCGAGGCGGTCGGCACCAGTTCGTGCATCCGGTTGAGGATGCGCAGGAAGGTGGACTTGCCGCAGCCGGACGGGCCGATCAGGGCGGTCACCTGGCCGGACGGCATGGTCAGCGACACCCGGTCCAGCACCTTGCGGTCGCCGAACCAGGCGGAGACCCGCCGTCCTTCGAGGGTCGAGCCGGTGCCGTCCCCCTGAGGCGGCAGGATCATGGTGGTCTCGGTTTCGGACATCGTCTGCCTCCCGGTTCCGGCCGCGGGGTGGGCGGCCGCGGCGGCGGTGTCCGCCGTCCCGTACTCGTCGCGCTGCTGGATCAACTGGTCCTCACATCAGGTTGGGCAGGAGCTGGGCCGCGTTGTCGGCGACCACCAGGCCGAGGACGGCGAGCAGGGGTACGCCCACCACCCAGGTCTGCCGCCGGCCCCATCGCACCTGTGCCCAGGTCAGGGCGGCCGCGGCGAGCAGCAGCCCCTGTCCCCACAGCACCAGGGGCAGCCAGCCGTCGCCTTCGACGGCCATGGGCTTCTCGTCGGCCGGCAGCGCCTCGGGCGCGACCGGCGGGGCGTCCCCGGGCTGCACCTGGGAGACCAGGTCGGCGTCCACCCGCAGGATGCCGCTGGGCATGAAGGGCGTGCCGGAGGCGGTGATGAGGGTGAGCCGGCCCTGGCCGGCGGGCAGCGCGGAGGGCTGCGGGTCGCCGGACCGGCGCACGCCGATGACCCGGTAGCGGGCCACGCCCTGACCGGTCGTCACGGAGAAGGTGTCGCCGGCGTGCAGGTCGCCGATGTGCCGGAACGGGCCGCCGTAGGTGGCCTGCCGGGCCATGATGACGCTGACGCCGGCCTGGCCGGGCAGCGGGGTGTCCCGGCGGTGGCCCGGTCCGCGGGCCAGGATCCGGGCGGTGGTGCCCTCGTGGAGGACTTCCCTGACGTGCAGTTCGGGAATGCTCAGCACGGCCAGCAGGGCGCCGGGCTTCAGCGGCTTCACGCCGGGGCCCGCGGCGCCCGCGCCCGGGCTCTGCGCGGCGGCCGCCGTGCCGACCGGCGCGACGCCGTTGGCCAGGTCGCCGCGCAGCGTCGCGTAGTCGACCTGCCGGTCGCGGGCGTGCCGGATGTGGCTGAGCAGGCCGGCGTCCACGACGAAGCCGAGCAGCAGCGCCGCGAGGATGGTCAGCGCGGTGCTCGCGATCCGCAGCCCGGGCCCGGCCGGGCGCGCGGTGCGCGCCCGGCCGGTGTTCCGTGCGGCGGGGCCCGGGCCGGCGGCGGGTGCCGCGGCCCGGACGGTGGTGCCGGACGGTGCTGGAGGTGGGGTCATCCCACCCTCACCGACCTGGAGGTGGCGGTGCCGCTGGTCCAGCCGGTGCGCTGGGCGATGATCGTGAGCGACAGCAGGTGGCCGTGGTCGGCCTTGGTGAGCGTGTAGGTGGAGCGGGTGGCGCCGGTGATGGCCTTGCCGTCGCGCCGCCAGATGATCACGTAGTGCGTGGCCGCCGGGGTCCAGCTGCCGCCGCGCGCGGTCACGGTGTGGCCGGTGGCGACGGTGCCGGTGAAGCTGGGCAGCGCGGTGTTGCGCAGGGTGGCGCCGACGGCGACGGTCACGGCCGGGCTGGTGGCGCCGGTGCTGCCGGAGCTGTTGCTGGCCACGCTGCGGCAGGCGATCTTGTGCTTGTAGTCGGCGTCCGGCAGGAGGTAGGTACGGCCGGTCGCGCCGCGCACGGTGACGCCGTCGAGCTGCCAGGACCAGATCTGGGACGTGCCGCCGCTGAAGGACACCGCGCAGGTCACGGTCGCCCCGACCCGTACGGTGCCGGTGACCTTGGGCGCGGAGACCACGACCGGCTTGGGCACCTTGACGGTGTAGGCCACGGCGGTGGACGCCGACGGGCCGAAGGCGGTCGGGTCGGTGGGCGTGAAGTGCGCGGTCAGGCTGTGGCCGCCGGCCGCGAGCGCGGCGGTGGTCAGCGAGGCGCTGCCGGCGGCCACGGCGACCGGGCTGCCCAGCGCCTTGGTCCCGTCCATGAACTGCACCGAGCCGGCCGCGGCGGCCGGCGCCACGGTCGCGGTGAGCTTGACCGAGGTGCCCTGGGTGGCCGAGCCGGCGGGGCTGACCGCGAGCGCGGTCGTGGTCGCCACGGTGTGGACCGGTTCGGTGTTCTGGTAGGCGGTGTTGGAGGTGAACCAGATCGGCGCGGTGAAGTCGCCGAAGGTGGTGGCGCCGAACGCGCTGCGGCAGGTCAGCGTGAAGTCGTACCGGCCCTGAAGGGTGCTGAAACCGGCGGTGTTGGCGTAGTCCCGCATGGTCTGGGTGAGCGGCACCACGATGCCGCCCTGCGGCGACGTGCCGTAGGTGGTGATCGGCGAGTTGCCGACCACGTTCTGGCCGCTCGCGGGGAAGCCGCTGCCCTTGACCGACACGATCAGGTTGGTCGCGGCGTCGGGGCACGGGCCGTCCGTGGTCAGCGACATGCCGGTGGTGTCCGAACCGGTGGCCGGGGACACCTCCATGCCGCCGAGGACGTCGGCACGGGCGCTGCCCGCGCCGAGGGCGAAGGTGCCCGCGGCGACGAGGACGGCGACCGCGGCCGACAGCGGGCGGCGGGCGGTGAGGGACGTCATGTGGGGTATCTCCCGGTCAGTCGTTGGAGGTGGTGGAGTCGGCGGCGGCGGTACGGCGCCGGCGGGTCTGCCAGACGGCGGCGCCGCCGGCCAGCACCAGGACGGCCGCGACGGAGCCGAGCGTGGCCGCGTTCGTGCCGGTGGCGGCGAGCGAGCCGCCGCCGTTGCTGCCGCCGCTGACCGTGGTGGACACGTCCTGCGAGCCGCCGGAGCCGGAGCCGCCCGAGGTGCCGGACGTGCCCGACGTGCCCGAGTCGCCGCCGGCGGCCGACGTGTCGGTCGGGGCGCCGGTCGGGCTGGAGGTGTCGGTGGGCGTGTCGCTCGGGGTGCCGGTCGGCGTCGCGGTGTCGGTCGGCGTGTCGCTCGGGGTGCCGGTGGGCGTCCCGGTGTCGGTCGGCGTGCTCGTGGGCGTTCCGGTGTCCGTCGGCGTGGACGTCGGGGTGCCGGTGGGCGTGCCCGTCGGGGTGGTGGGCGGCGTGGTCGGCCCGTTCGGGTCGGTGTCCTGGAACGTGGTGTTGGAGGTGAACCAGATCGACCCGGTGAAGTCGCCGAGGCTGGTCGGGTTGAACGCGGTCCGGCAGGTCAGCGTGAAGTCGTACTTGCCCTGGAGGGTGCTGAAGCCGGCGGTGTTGGCGTAGTCCCGCATGGTCTGGGTGAGCGGCACCGTGAAGCCGCTGCCCGCCGCGTTGTAGGTGGTGAGCGGCGAGTTGCTGACGACGTTCTGGCCGGCGGCGGGGAAGCCGCTGCCCTTGACCGTCACGATCAGGTTGGTCGCGGGGTCCGGGCACAGGGCCGACGTCTGCAGGTTGATGCCGCTGCTGTCCAGGCCGGTGTGCGGCGTCACCGTCAGCGTGCCCACCGCGTCGGCGTGGGCGGCGGGTGCGGTGAAAACGCCGGCCGCGGCACAGGCCACGATCAGCGAGCCCACGCCGGCCGCGGCCGGGCGGGACAGTCGGGTGAACGACACGATGCTCTCCTCTTGCGTTACGGATCTGGTCAGGTGTTCTGCGCGCGGGCGGCCCGGCGGCCGCGCACCCGGTGGACGGCGCCCGCCGCGAGCACCAGGAAGGCGACCGCGAAACCGGCCACCGACCAGACGACGAGCGGGGTGTTGTCGCCCTGCCTGACGGTGCTGGCGGCTGTGTCGAGAGTCCGTCCGGCGCCGGCGGACGTACCGGCGGTGGCGCCCTGCGACGGCTGCGCGGGCTGCCCGGGCTGTGCGGACTGCCCGGGGGCGGCCGTGCCGCCGGAGGTGCCCGCGCTCGCCCCGGGCTGCGCGCCCTGCCCGGAAGCACCGGGAGCACCGGAGGCACTGGAAGCACCGGGCGCGGCGGGCCCGGTCGGGGCCGGGTCGGAGTTCGGGTCGGTGGAGGCGGCCGGGTCGACCCCGGGCACCTGCGTGCCGTCCCGGTAGGCGTCCGCGGAGGTGAACCGCAGCGACCCGGTGAACTCCTGCACGCCCTGGTGGGAGAAGGCGCCCTTCAGGCACGTGACGGTGAAGGTGTACGTGCCGCGCAGGGTGGTGAACCCGGCGGTCATCGCGTAGTCCCGCATGGTGTACGTGAGCGGGATCGACAGTCCGCCGGCGGCCGCCTTGGGGTAGGTGCTCAGCGGGGAGTTGCCGACGACGATCTGGCCGCCCTGCGGGAAGCCGGCGCCCTCGATCCGGGCGATGACGTTCGTGGTGCCCGCCGGGCAGGCCTGCGCGGCGGTCAGCGTGATGGTCTGGGTGGAACTTCCCTTGCCCGGCGTCACGGTGAGCTGCGCGGCGGGCGCGGCGGCGGCGTGCGGCGCGCCGGCCCACAGCACGGCGGCGGCCAGCGCCATCGCGGCGGGCGCGGCGGCGCGCGACCTGCGCGGCCGCTTCGGGCCCTTCTCCGCGGAGCTGCGGCCGGCGCCGCTGCGGTCCGGACCCCCGCGGCGGCCGCGCACGTACCGCACCACCAGCAGCGTCAGACCGGCCAGCAGCACGACCAGGACGGCCAGCAGCGTCCAGGGCACCGCCCAGAAGCCGGCCGAGACGGTGGTGCGCGGCATCGGGGCCTGCGCGACGTCGCCGTGCACGGCCTGCGGGTCGGCGGTCACGGTCGTGGTGCCGCGCAGCGACGGGAACAGCCCGGTGGCGGCGGCGGTGACGCGCAGCGAGGAACCCGGCAGGAGTTCGGGCACGTCGCGCGGCTGCGCGGTGCGGGCGTCGCCGAACATGCCGTGCACGCGCACGGTCTGATGGGCGGCCAGCCGGATGTTGCCGGTGTTGCGCAGGGTGTACGTGACGGTGGCCGAGCCGGAGCCGAACGGGTCGGCGGTGCCGTGGTAGGAGGTGTGCAGGTCCTCCACGGCCAGCCGCGGGGCCAGGGCGCCGGCCACCCGCAGGTAGACGCGGGCGCCGACCCGCTGGTCGACGGTGACCTTGTCGCCCTTGTCGTCGGTGCGCACCCCGGACAGTGAGGCGACGATGCCGCCGATGTGGTCGCCGGGGGTGGCCTTGGCCGGCACGGTGAGGGTGAAGCCGACGATGACCTTGGACCGGCTCTTCACGGTGACCTGGTTCTGCGCGAGCTTCACCCAGGCGCCGGCGTCCTTGGACTTCTTGCCGGCCGCGAGCAGGTCGAAGCCGCCGTCCTCGGTGTTGATGGCGTCGGCGGCGTACACCCGCAGGGTCAGCGGCCGGGTGCTGTAGTTCCAGACCGCGATGTGGTCGCTCACCGCGGCGCCGGGCGTCACACCGTACGAGAAGTTCGGCCGCGCGTCGGGCGCCTTGGCGCCGGAGGGCTGGACACCGAACGTGGCCCGGCCGGGCGAGGAGCCGTCCTGCGGCGCGGGGCCGGCCGCGGGCCGGGGCGCGCCCTGCGGGGCGAGGGCGGAGGGACGGGCCGGGACGGCCGACGCGGTCCCGGCGGCCGCGAGGACGATGAGGAGGCAGGCCGCGACATAGGCGGCCAGGCGGCGTGCTGAACTCGTGATCATGTCAGGTCGTCCGATCGGGCGCGGGCAGGTCGGCGGCGGCTCGTAGCCGGTGGGTCGAGCGGGGCCGCTTGCGCGGGTGAGGCCGGGACGGGCTGTGTGCCCGTCCCGGCCCGGGGCGCCCCGGCGTGGCGGCGCCCCTGGTGAAGCCGGTCAAGCTGGTGGAGCTGGTGTCACGGCCCTGCCGGGGTGCCGGACCTGCGCCCGGCGCCCCGTCGAACCGACCGTCAGATGGCGGTCAGGGTGAGGGTCGCGGTGTACGTGCCGGCCACGGTCGAGGTCGGCGCGTTCAGGGCCAGGTCGGCCCCGAAGTGGGCGGTACCGAGGCCGGTACCGACCGCCAGCGAGCGGGAGGACCTCAGGCCGTCGGTGCCCGGGTCGCCGGGGGCGACACCGCTGGCCGCGGCGACGGCGGAGCCCGCCGTCACGGTCTGCGCCGGGGACTTGTCCACGACGTTCGGGGTCCAGCCGAGGTTCTCGCCGTTGATGGCGTGCGAGCCGCCGTCGGAGAAGTCGGAGACCTGGCCGCTGACCGACCAGCCCGGGTTACCGGCGCGGGTGTCGGTCAGGGTGACCGGGTTGATCTTCCCCGTGGTGGTGAGCAGGTCGCCGTTGGCGTTCAGCACCGGCGACGGCAGGGTCACGTGCGGGTTGTCGACGCTGATGACCAGCGCACCGGCCTGCACGGTGGTGGTGATGTCCTCGGACGCGGTCACACCGGCGAAGGCGCCGACGGTGTAGGCGATGGCCGGGGAGTCAGAGCCCAGGAAGGCGGCACTGTCCGCCGGGACGAAGGTCGCGGAGAACGAGTGGTCACCGGTGCCGAGGCTGGTGGTGGTGTAGGTCGCGGTGCCGGCCGAGACCGGAACCGTGGCCAGCGTGGTGGTGGTACCGGCCACGGTGTCCTGGAACTTCACCGAGCCGCCGGCCGCCGCGGGGGCGACGGTGGCGGTGAACTGGACCGGGCTGAACTGCTCGGACGTGCCGGCCGGGGAGACGGCCAGCGCGGTGGTGGTCGCGGTGGCCGGCGCGGGGTTCACCACGAACGCCACGGCGGTCGACGCCGACGGGTTGAAGGACAGGCTGGTCGGAGTGAACTCCGCGGTCAGCGAGTGGGTGCCGGCCGGCAGGTCGCTGGTGGTCAGCGCGGCGGTGCCGCCGGAGACCGCGACCGGGCTGCCGAGGGCGGCGCCGTTGTCCTTGAACTGCACCTGGCCGGCGGTGCCGGCCGGGCCCACGGTGGCGGTCAGCGTCACCGGCGTGCCCGCGGTCGCGGGGCTGGCCGGGGACACCGCCAGGGACGTGGTGGTGTCGGTCTTCACGCTCGGGTCGGTGTTCTGGTACGCCGTGTTCGACGTGAACCACACCGACGCCGGGAAGTCACCGAGGCTGGTGGCGTTGAACGCGGTCCGGCAGGTGACGGTGAAGGTGTACTTGCCGGTCAGGGTGGTGAAACCGGCGGTGTTGGCGTAGTCGCGCATCGTCTGGGTCAGCGGGATGATCATGCCGCCGTTGCCCGTCGTGCTGTACGTGGTGATCGGCGAGTTGCCGACCACGTTCTGGCCCGCGGCCGGGAAGCCCTGGCCGGTGACCGACACGATGACGTTGGTCGCGCTGGTCGGACAGGCGTCGGACGTGGTCAGCGACATGCTGGAGGTGTCCGAGCCCGTGGCCGGGGTGACGTCCGCCGTGCCGATGGTGGCGGCGTGCGCCGACGGGGCCACGATCAGGCCCGCGGCGGTGGCGGCCACCAGGCTCGCGAGACCGCCCGCCAGGGCTCGCGAGAGTCTGTTCTGCAACACTTTCGTGCTCTCCCTATCGGAAGGATCAAAAGCTTCGGAAGGTGCTGGGCAGCCGGAGGATCCGGCACGGCTCACGGAGTCTGCTGGCTGGTGTCGCCGCAGTTCGGGTTGGCGGCGAAGCCGTAGGTGTTGATCACGTCGGTCTGCTGGCAGATGAGCGAGCTCTTGCCGACGAAGACCGTGCTCCACGGGGCCGTGGCGATCTTGCTGGTCGGAATGACGTTGTAGACGTCACGCTTCACACCGAAGTTGCTGTTCAGCGCGGTCGGCGAGAGGCCGTCGATGGTGCCGAGGATGGCCCGGCCGCGCAGGTCCGCGATGGTCTGCGAGCTCTGCGCGATGTACTGGGCGATGGAGAACGGCGCGATGGAGTTGTCGTCCAGGACGCGGCCGTCGTGCTCCTCGACGATGGCGCCGTCCTTGGTGTGGTCCTTGATGCACGGGTACACGCCCGCGACCACGTCGGCGTCGGAGATGCCGACGGTGGACTCCCAGAAGGAACGGGTGCCGGAACCCGCCTGCGGCAGGTACACGGTGAGCGAGTAGTTCGGACCGGTGCCCACGTAGTTCGGGTCGCAGTGGTAGATGGCCTTCAGGTCGGCCAGGCCCAGCTTGCGGGGCACCGCGCTGGTCGGGGTGATCGCGTAGGTGACCGCGTCCACGGCGAACGGCACGTAGGTCAGGCCGGGCTGGGCCGCCGCCAGGTTGAGGCTGGAGGACCGGGAGAAGTCCAGGCAGCCGTTGTTCGCGGCGAGCGAGGTGGACAGCGCGGTGCGGCCGGCGCCCGAGCCGTTCGGCCGGGCGATGGTGCAGCCCGGGGTGGTGGCCGGGTCCTTGGTCGTGATGTTGGCCGAACCCACGGCGTCGTAGGAGCCGAGGACCTTCGTGCCGTTGATCGTGACGACGTTGGACAGACCGTTCATCACGCCCTGCGTGGTGTCGGAGCCGACACCCGCGAGCTGACGGTAGGTGGGCGCGCCGGACGGGTCGGCGACGGCCACGCCACCGCAGACGGCGCCGGTGAGCAGACCCGCGGCGCCGACGGCGGCCACGATGATCTTCCTCAAGTTCACTGCTGTTAACCTTTCGGATAAACTCGCGCCGGGTGGTGCCCGGCGTGTTTCGATGGACGGTTCGCTGGCACGGACCTGTCGAAGAGTGCGGTTCGGGCATCACCCCCTTTCGTCGTACGGCGTCACGGCTTGCCCCGGTGGTCGAGCCAGGTCCGCAGGTCCGCGGACAGCCGCGGCACCACACGGGGCAGCAGGGGCCCGCCCAGGGCGGCGATCAGCCCGAGGATCAGGGCGATCAGCAGGACGTAGCGCAGTGCGCCGAGCGCCCAGGGCGGGGTGAGAAGCGTGTGACTCGCGGCCGGTGCCTGCGCGCCCGGCGTGGCGCCCGGCTTCGCGGAGCCGCTCGGCGACGGGCTCGCGCCGGAGCCGTGCGCGCCGGGCTTGCCGCCCGGGGCGGCCGCGCCGCCGGAGGAGCCGCCCGAAGTGCCTCCGGTGACACCGCCGCTGGTGCTGCTCGCGGAACCGCCGGACGAACCGCCGGTGGATCCGCCGGCGCCGCCGGACGAACCGCCGGTGGATCCACCCGAGGAGCCGCCGCTCGCGCCGCCGGAGGAGCCGGCGCCCGCCGAGCCGCTGGACCGGGACACCACTGCCGCGGCCGCCGACAGCGTCTGCTCCCGCAGCGCCTTGGGCAGCGGCGCGTAGCCGTCGGGCAGGGTGCCGGGGGCGACGCCGGGCTGCTGCCCGGTGCCGGCCGCGTACGTCAGCAGCGTGGCCAGATCCTGGCCCTCGGCCTTGGTCAGGGCCTCGGGCACGGTCGCGGCGTAGGTGAGCAGGCTCAGCGGGTAGAGGGCGGGATTCGTCGCCCGCGGGTCGGGCTGGAGCACGCCGGGGACGCCGGTCGGCTTCATGGCCGCCTCGCCGGCCAGCAGGCTTGTGCTCGTCGGCGCCACGAACGCGCCCGCCGCGTTCTGCAGTTTGGCGGTGACCAGGCCGTACCGGGCCGCGGTCGCGGTGTCGGTGATGCACAGGATGGCGCGCTGCCCGGCGCTCTGCGGCGGGTTCTTCTTGTAGCCGGGCGGAAGGCTGGTGGGGTCCCAGGTGGAGCGGGCCAGCGTGTCACCGCGCGCGACCGACCGGGCGCCGGTGTGCATGTCCTGGGCGTACGGGTGCTTGTCCTGCACGCACAGCGGTGCGTCCGGGTGGTCGGTGAACTGCTGGCAGAACGGGTCGCTCTTGGGGTAGTCGGTGACCGGCAGCGCGATGTTCCTGTAGTTCGGGTTCACCGTCATGCCGGAGAAGGACGGGTCGCCGTACGTCCCCTGGTTGTCCGGGACGCCCGACAGGAACTCGTGGGCCGCCGGGTCCTTGTCCACCCAGTTCCACAGCTGCCAGGTCGCGTCCGCCAGCGGCTCGGGCACCAGGGCGTCACCGAGGGCGCCGCCGAAGTCCATGCCCTTGTAGTCCGGGTTGTACTTCAGGAACTCCGGGTCCTTGCCCAGGTTGAACGGGTTCTTCTGGGTGCTGGGCGCGAACCGGGAGTTGCCGTCCTGATAGGACTCGGTGAGGAGTTTGGCGACCAGCCGCGGGGTGAGGTTCAGGCTGGTCAGACGGGTGCCGTTGCGGGCCTTGAGCTGGTCGTCGGCGTTGAAGCCGGCCTGGCTCTCGATGAAGAAGCCGAAGGTCAGCCCGGACAGCGTGACCGGTGCGTAGACCGGCCGCCGGTCGGCCGGCTGCTGGTCGGCGGCCGGCGGCCGGCTGAGGAAGACCAGGCCGGGGTCGCCGAGGGAGGCCAGCTTGGAGCGCGAGGTGTCGTCGGTGGCCGGTGCGTAGCTGTAGATCGTCTTCTTCCCGGTCTGGCACAGCGCGGGCTGCCAGCGGTACATCGCCTCGGCCACCACCTCGTCGCCGAGGGTGGGGACCTCGTCGGCGCCGATCGGGCAGTAGTTGCCGACCGGTTCGAAGTGCAGCGGGACGACCAGCCGCTCCTTCCAGTTGGACGCGCTCAGCGGGGAGGACCGCAGCAGGCCGTTGGGCTGGCTCAGGTAGGAGCTGCCGTCCACTTCCCGGGTGCCGCGGGGCACGATCACCAGCCAGCAGGAGCGGCCCTGGGTGCTCGGCGCGCCGGCCGGCACGTCGCCGCAGCCCAGGCCCGGCGCCTCCAGCGAGGTCTCCATCTCGAAGTAGACCTCGCCGGTGCCGTTGGACCCGGTCCGCCCGTAGGGCACCTCGTTGGAGGTGTTGCCGTCGTAGAAGTCGTTCCAGTTCCCGGACTTGCTCACATCGCCGGTCACCGACCGGAAGGGCACGTACGAGTTGGTGCTCGGCGCGACCGGCGGCGGCAGCGTCGTCTGCTCGGGGTCGGCGAGTCCGCCGTAGTTGAGCTGCCGCGTGTTGCTGAACGCGCCGGCCGCCTGGGCGCCGGTCCCGGCGCCGAGCGACGACGAGCCGCCGAACTGGCACTGGTCCGGATCCGGGCTCTTGTCGCCCCAGCACTGCATGATCTGCAGGTAGTTCGCGGCGAAGGTGGTGTCCGAGACGGTCGGTACGCCGCCGGTCCAGGAGATCTTCACCACCTGGTTGACCAGGTGCTGGGTCTGGTGGACGGTCACCTTCAGGCCGGCGAAGTCGTCGTGGCCGGTGACGGTGACCGCCGACGACTCGCCGCCGGCGGGCGCCGCCTGCGGGGCCGCGCTCGCGCCGAACGTCCCGGCCGTGATCCCGGCCGTGACCAGGGCGAACAGGGCGACGAGCAGGGCCGCGGCACGGCGCCGGGCGCGTATCGGGCGGGACATGCGCGGCTGCCTCACTGCTTCCTCCGCTTCAGCCGGCTGGTCAGCAGCGGGGGCCCGAGCGTGACGACCACCAGCAGGACCGCGGCCAGTGCCATCAGGGCGTGCTGGGTGCCGCTGCTGATGCCGCTGGCGGTGCTGACCGGCACCGGGAAGGCGCCGCCGCCGTCCGTACCACCACCGCCGGAGGCGCCGGTGCCGTCCTGGACGACCTGGCCGGTGTCGGGGTCGACGTGGCTGGTGGGCCCGGCGGTGGAGCCGCCGCCGGCGCCGCCGGCCGCCGCCGTGCCCCCGGACGCGCTGCCGCCGCCGGCGCCGCCGCCGGCCGCCGAACCGCCGCTGGTGCCGCTGCCGCCTCCGCCGCCGGAGCCGCCCGTCGTGCCCGAGCCGCCGCCGGTGCCGCCTGCCGTGCCCGTACCGCCCGCGGTGCCGCCGGACGCGCCGCCCGATCCACCGGAACCGCCGGGGACCACGGTCGACGTCTTGCTGCCGCCGGTCCCGGTCGAGCACTGCGTGGCGCCCTGCTTATCGCAGGACGCGGGGAAGGGCGCGGTCTGGGCCAGGGTGTTGGTGCCGTTGGTGGAGAACGTCGGGTTGTGGCAGGTCTTGATGTCGATGCTCTGCACGTCGACGCCCGGCACCTTGCGGACCTGGTTGAGGCCGGCCTGCACCAGGTTGATCGGCAGCGGGGAGTACCCCAGGTCGTCCACGTGCTGCTGGCCCTGGCACAGGAAGTAGTACGCGAACGCGCCGAGCGTCTTGCCCTTCTGGTCGTTGAAGTTCGACTCGAGCTTGGTGGGCAGGATGAAGTAGCTGTAGCTGGACAGCGGATACGTGCGCGGGTCCGGGTCGGTGTAGACGTCGTCGAGGATCTGGGTCAGGTAACTCGGCGACGACGCGTCCTCGTTGATCCGCGCCTTCAGCAGCCCCACCGCGACGTTCTGCGCGGTCGGCTCGGTGTAGTAGCCGGCCGAGTTGAGGATCTTGGCCACCGGGAAGCCGGTGGTGTACTTGGCGTACGCGTACTCGACGTAGGTGATCGTGCCGACGTTGCCTGCCTGGGCCACGTACCCGGACACGCCGTTGGAGCCGGACTGCGAGACGAAGCCGCTGCCCGGGATGGTCGGGTACGTCGAGGTGGTGCCGCACGGCGTCTGCCGGCCGGCCTTCGCGCAGTAGGCGTCCCACATCGACTGGTACCGCTTGCTCATCCAGGTGGTGAACTGCGCGGTGGTGCCCGAGCCGTCGGAGCGGACCACCGGGACCACCCGGCGCGCGGGCAGCGCGGCGGCCAGCGCCGGGTTGTCGGCCTTGATCGCCGGGTCGTTCCAGAGCTTGATGCTCCCGGTGAAGATCTTCACCAGGGTGTCGCCGGACAGCCGCAGGTTGGTGACCCGGCGCCCGCCGATCGTCAGGTTGTACATGAACGAGGTGCCGCCGGCCACGATCGGCATGTACGCGTAGTGCCGGGACGGCGGCGGGTCGATCACGCCGGAGTCCTCGACGCCGTACGGGATCTCCGACGAGGCGAAGTCCACGGTGCCGTTACGGAACTGGTTCCGGCCGTCGGACGACCCGGTGGCCTGGTAGTTGACCGTCATCCCGTACTGCTTGACGTTGGCCTCCCACGCCTGGATCGCCACCGCGCTCCAGGTCGAACCGGCGCCGGAGATCGGCACGTAGGTCGCCGCGGCGGCGTTGCTCGCCAGCGGCAGCGCGGTGCACAGCAGCGCGGCCATCATGGCCAGCACGGTAAGAAGTCTTTTTCGACGGGGGCGTGCCGGACGTACTCCGGGCATGGCGGGTGCTCCTGGGTTGGGCTTGCAGTGATACGGGCCGGTTCTCCGGCGCCCCTTCAGGGCGCAAGGCAGTGGGCGCTCAGCTCGGACGAGGGTGCACGTCGTCACCGACCCGAAGGGGTGGTTACGGCCGGATCCGGACCTCCGGTCCGGTGGTGGGCTGAGCGCGCAGTTCCCCGCGCCCCTGGAGGGACACCGCCTCCCCGGAGGCGTTCCGCATCACGGCGGCGTGACGCCGCAAGGCGCCGCCGTTGCTGGGAGCGGCTCAACTCCCCCGGGGCGCGGCCGCCGATGATGCGGGCCACGATGAAGAGGAAGAGCACCAGGCCCATGAGCAGGCCGGCGGAGCCGAACCCGCGGGCGATCATGTTGGGCTGCGGGGAGCTGACCAGCTCGAACGTCTCCAGCGGCAGCGAGACCTGCGGCCCCTTGAGGGGGTTCCCGTTGAGGTTCGCGGTGAAGCCGGCGGTGAGCAGGACGGGCGAGGTCTCGCCGATGCCGCGGGCGGTGCCGAGGATGACCGCGGTGGTCAGGCCGGACCGCGCGGTGGGCAGGACCACCGTGAGCACCGTGCGCCACTGGCTGGCGCCGAGCGCGTACGAGGCCTCGCGCAGCGAACCGGGCACCAGGCGGATGACCACGTCGGAGGCCCGGATGATGATCGGCAGCATCATCAGGCTCAGCGCCATGCCGGCCGCGAGGCCCGACTTGTCCATGCCCAGGGAGAGGATCAGCGTGGCGTAGATGAACAGGCCGGCCACGATCGAGGGCAGGGCGGTCATCGCCTCGACGATGGTCCGCACCAGGCGCGCGTAGCGGCCGGGCACCTCGTTGAGGAACACCGCGCAGGCCAGGCCCAGCGGGACCGTGACGGCCAGGGCGATGGTGATCTGCTCCAGCGTGCCGATGATCGCGTGCAGCACGCCGCCCTTGGTGAGCGGGTCGAGCGGGCCGGTGACCGACATGTCGTGGGTGTAGAAGTTCGGGTGCACCAGCGCCCGGTGACCGCGCCACAGGGCGTAGCCGATGACGAAGACCAGCACGACCAGCAGCAGGACGGCGATGCTCTGCCAGAGCACGGCGGCCAGCCGGTCGCGGACCGCGGCGCCGTTCTCGTCGAAGGACACCAGCACCGTGTACGTGCCGAGGAACAGCAGGTACGCCACCACCACGAAGCCGAGCGGGGTGTCGAACGGCGCGACCCAGCCGAACAGCAGGAAGGTCAGGGCGACGGCGGCGACCGCCGCGCCGGCCACGGCCAGCAGGTCGGTGGCGTGCCAGGACGAGACGCTGCGGCGGGCCTCGGGACCCTGTCCCGGCTGGGCGCCTTGCTCGGTGGCCGTCGGGACGAAGGTGACCGCGGTCTCCTCGTCGGTGCCGGCCGGCTCGGTCTTGATCAGGTCGCTCATCTCAGGCCTCCGTCCCGGCGCCCGAGCGGCTGCGGGCCACGATCGAGGAGGCGACGAAGTTGACGATCAGCGTCAGGACGAACAGGGCGAGGCCGGCGGCCATCAGGGCCGACGTACCGAAGTTGCTCGCCGAGCCGTAGCGCAGGGCGATGAGTGCGGACACGGAGTTGGCGCCGTTCTGGAGCAGGTGCGGCTGGATGGCGAACACCGGGGAGATGATCATGTAGACGGCGATGGTCTCGCCGAGCGCGCGGCCCAGGCCCAGCATGGTGCCGCCGATGATGCCGCCCAGGCCGAAGGGCAGGACGACGGTGCGGATCATGCCCCACTTGGTGGCGCCGAGCGCGTAGGCGCCCTCCCGTTCACCGCCGGGTGCCTGGGTGAATGCTTCGCGCATCACGGAGCAGGCGATGGGCGTGACCATCAGGGCGACGACCATGCCGGCGATGAAGGTGGACGAGGTGTACACGGTGTTGGTGGACAGCGGATCGCGCGGGTCCGTGCCGCTCACCTTGAACAGCGGGATCCACCCGAAGTACTCGGAGATGAAGCGGGCGACGCCGGTGACGTGTCCCTGGAGGAAGAACGCGCCCCACAGGCCGTACACCACGCTGGGCACCGCCGCCATCAGGTCGACCAGGCTGACCAGGGTGCGGCGGATGCGGCGCGGCGCGTACTCGGAGATGTACAGCGCCGTGCCCATGGCCAGCGGCACCGCGATGAGGATCGCGACCAGGCCGATGAGCACGGTGCCGGTGAGCACCGCGGCGATGCCGAAGTGATGGGAGTCCGGTTCCCAGGCGGCCGTGGTGAGGAACTTCCACTTGGCCACGTGCAGGGCCTTCGTCGCCCGGTAGCCGAGGAAGACGCCGACCAGCAGCATGATGCCGAGCACGACGGCGCCGCTGCCCCGGGCGATCCCGCGGAAGACCTTGTCCTGCCACTCCCCTGCGCCACGCAGCACCCGGGGGACGTCGTCCACGTCCTCGGCCGGGTGTGCGGGCTCGTAAGCGGTCGCGCTCATGTTCGCCTCGTGGCTGCGAGAGGACGGCGTTCGCCGTCCTCCGGGTCGGAGGCCGCCGGTGCCGTCCCGTTCCGGCCCTCCCCCGAGGGACCGAACGGGCGCAGCCCGCGCAGCCGGGGCCGGTGCGCCACGGCGCTGCCGGCCTCCTGGGCCTGCGGGACCGCGGCCAGGAACAGGCTGAGGTTGTGCTGTGCCTCGCGCTGCCGCTGGTAGCGGCGGCCGGACACGGCGACGTCGACCCCGTCGAGCTCCAGCCGCCAGGTCCAGGTGCCCTGGGTGTCGGACATGGTGAGCACCACGTGCGCGCGGGACACCCCCTCGCGCAGGCGCTCGACGGCGGCCCGGCACGCGGCCAGGCCGTCGAACGTGGCCGCACTGCGGCCCAGTTCGCGGTTGTTCCCGCCGATGAGGCGCCAGCCGACCGGGCTCACGGGCCGGTCGGCCCGGGCTGGTCGGGCCGTCGCCCGGTCGGAGTCCGGTCTTCGGGTCGCCTGCTGCCGTTCGGGCAGGGCTGAGCCCGTGACCGGCGCCGATTCGGCGCGGTCCGCTGTTACTGGCAGGAACCTGCCAAGATCATCGGATGATACGTACAGAAATCGCGAGTGGACCACCGGGCCCATCCCCCTCCACCCAGGCGGTGTCGCCGCCACAGGCCGAAAAAGCATCCCCAAGTGCAGGCTGACAGTCTCGGTCCGTGAGGCCCGGGGGCTCACAGAAAAGCGAAGGCCGAACGGAGAAAAGATGAACGACGGGCGATGCGTGCACACCAGGTCATCGCACTTCCCGCCCGTCCCGCGCGACCCCGGGAACCCCCTGGCCCTCGTTGCGCCTCTCGGCACCCACGAGTCCCACGCCGCCTGACCGCGGGATATCCCGCGGTGCGGCCGGCCGGATAAGCCGGAAAATACCGACGACGCAATACCGCCGCGGCCGGTGGAGAGCGCCGGCGAAGGCAAAAAAGAAAGGCGAAGGAGTATCGCCGCTCCTCGCCACTCTCAACATATAGCGCACGGGGGGTCTTGCGGCAAGGCCCCGTTGATGCCGCACAATCGCAGGCCGACGCCAAAAACCGCGGAAATGAGAGATTCACGACGTGCGTGCGTTCGCCCTTCCTGCCCACCTTTCGTCCAAGGCCGACCCGGCGCTGATCGCCGGTGACGAGCGGCATTTCGCGGCCGTCGAGCAGAGCCTCGAAGAAGCGATCGCCGATGTGTCCGGCCGCCTCGACGCCGCCCGGAAGGCGCCCGGCGGCGTCGGCCGGGCGGCGATGGACCGGGACACCGAGATCCACCGGCTGACCGGCCGGCTGCGCGCCCTGCGCCGGTTCGGGCTGGACCTGTGCCTCGGGCACATCGTCCGCGCGGACGACCCCGAGCCCGTGTACATCGGGCGGCTCGGCCTCACCGACAGCGCGGGGCGGCGGCTGCTGATCGACTGGCGCTCCCCCGCGGCCGAACCGTTCTTCGCGGCGACGCACGGCAACCCGATGGGTCTGGTGCGCCGCCGCAGGTACCGCTGGACCGGCGGGCGGATCAGCGACTACTGGGACGAGGTGTTCACCGCCGACGGGCTCGAGGGACACGCCGCCCTCGACGACCAGTCCGCGTTCGTCGCGAGCCTGGGCGGCAGCCGGTCCGCGCGGATGCGGGACGTGCTGGCCACCATCCAGGCCGACCAGGACGCGATCATCCGGGCCTCCTCCCGCGGCGCCCTCGTGGTGGACGGCGGCCCGGGTACCGGCAAGACGGTCGTCGCCCTGCACCGCTCCGCGTACCTCCTCTATTCCGACCCGCGTCTGGAACGGCGGCGCGGCGGCGTGCTGTTCGTCGGCCCGCACCAGCCGTATCTGGCCTACGTCTCCGATGTGCTCCCCGGCCTCGGCGAGGAGGGGGTACGGACCTGCACCCTGCGGGACCTGGTCGCCGAGGGGGCCGCGGCGGGCACCGAGGCCGACCCGGAGGTGGCCCGGCTGAAGGGCTCGGTGGGCATGGTGAAGGCGATCGAGGCGGCGGTCCGGTGCTACGAGGAGCCGCCCGCCGAGGGGATGACGGTCTCGACCGACTGGGCCGACATCCCGCTGAGCCCGGACGACTGGGCCGAGGCGTTCGAGGCGGCGGGCCCGGGCACCCCGCACAACGAGGCGCGCGACCTGATCCGGGAGGAACTGGTCACGATCCTGCGGGACAAGCTCGGCGACCTCCGCGACCTCCGCGGCCCCGACGACTTCGACGACTTCGACGACTTCGGCGACGAGGACGTCCCACTGGAGGTGTTCCGCAGGTCGGTGTTGCGCGACAAGGAGCTGATCGGGACCCTGAACCGCGCGTGGCCGCTGATCGATCCGGCCGACCTGGTCGCGGACCTGTGGTCGGTGCCCGCCTACCTGCGGATGTGCGCGCCCTGGCTCGGTCCGGACGAGGTCGCCAGGCTGCGGCGGCCGGACGCCGACCGGGCCTGGACGGTGTCCGACCTGCCGCTGCTGGACGCGGCGCGGCAGCGGCTCGGCGACCCGGACGCGGAGGTGCGCGGGCGGCGGCGCGAGGCCGCGCTGGCCGCGCAGCGCGAGCGCATGGCCGACGTCGTCGACGACCTGCTGCGGGCCGACGACGACGGCGAAGGCGCGGTCACGATGCTGCTCGGCCGGGACCTGCGGGACAGCCTGGTCGACGAGACCGCGCTGCCCGGCACGGACCCCGAACCCCTGGCCGGCCCGTTCGCGCACATCGTGGTGGACGAGGCGCAGGAGCTGACCGACGCGCAGTGGCAGATGCTGCTGCTGCGCTGCCCGTCCCGGAGCTTCACGGTGGTCGGCGACCGCGCCCAGGCCCGGCACGGGTTCACCGAGTCCTGGCCGGAACGGCTGCGGCGGATCGGGCTGGACCGGATCGAGGTGGCGTCGCTGAGCATCAACTACCGCACGCCCCGGGAGGTCATGGCCGAGGCCGAACCGGTCATCCGGGCCGTGCTCCCGGACGCCAATGTGCCGACCTCGGTACGCAGCGGCGGCGTCCCCGTCGTGCACGGCTCCGTCGCGGACCTGGACCCGACCCTCGACGCCTGGCTCGCCGATCGTGCCGACGGGATCGCCTGCGTCATCGGCGCCCCCTCCTTCCCGGCGACGTCCCGCGTCCGGTCGCTGACCCCGGAGCTGGCGAAGGGGCTCGAGTTCGACCTGGTCGTCCTGGTCGACCCGCAGGAGTTCGGCGAGGGCGTGGCGGGAGCGGTCGACCGCTATGTCGCGATGACCCGCGCGACCGGGCAGCTCGTGGTGCTCACGAGTTCCTGAGCCGTACGTACGGCCGTACGGCGCGGGCTCAGGGCAGGATCGCGTCCACGTAGCCGCCGTCCACGCGCAGGGCGCCGCCGGTGGTGGCCGAGGCGAGCGGGGAGCTGAGATAGACCACCATGTTGGCGATCTCCTCGGGCTCGATCAGCCGCTGGAGCAGGGACTGCGGGCGGTAGGTGGTCATGAAGGCGTGCTGGGCCCGGTCCCAGGGCAGGTCGGGGCCGACGAGCTGACGCACGAACTCCTCGACGCCACCGGTGTGGGTGGGCCCGGCGATCACCGAGTTGACGGTGACGCCGGTGCCCGCGGCGTCCTTGGCGAAGCCGCGGGTCACGGCGAGCAGCGCGGTCTTGGTCATGCCGTAGTGGATCATCTCGGCGGGGATCACCACCGCCGAGTCGCTGGCGATCGCCAGCACCCGGCCCCAGCCGCGCTCCTTCATGCCCGGCAGGTAGCTGCGGATCAGCCGCACCGCGGCCAGCACGTTGACCTCGAAGTAGCGCCGCCACTGGTCGTCGCTGATCTCCAGGGCCGGCTCGGCGGCGAAGATGCCCAGGTTGTTGACCAGCACGTCCGCCTCCGGGACGGCGTCGACCACCGCCCGGGTGCCCTCGTCGGTCGCCACGTCGCCGGGCGCGGCCACCAGCAGGTCGCTGCCGGTGTCCGCCCGCAGCCGGGTCACCGCGGCGGCGACGGCGTCGGCGCGGCGGCCGTTGACCGCCACCTGCGCGCCGGCCCGGGCCAGGCCGGCCGCGATGGCGTACCCGATGCCCTGCGAGGAGCCGGTGACCAGCGCGGTCCGGCCGGAGAGGTCGATCAGCACGGCGGGTCCTCCGCATAGGGGCCGGGTCGGACGAGGGGTGTGGAGTCCGGTGTCACCGATCCTCGCGCGGCCGCGGGCGGGCGCGGCCGCGCAGCGCGGGTGCGTACGGGTGAATGTGCCCGCGGGCGGGTGCCGGGGGGGCGTCAGCCCACGTGCACCCGGGGCCGCCGCTTCGGGTCCGGCTCGGCCTCGCGCAGCACCTCGCGGGTGACCGGCGCGACCTCGCCGTGGCCGAACAGGAAGAACCGCAGGAAGTTGGCGAACGGGCTGCCCTCGGTCCACTCGAAGTAGATGTGCGGCTTGCAGCCGGTGGTGTCCCGTACGTGCAGCAGCAGCGCGGCCAGGGAGTTCGGCACCGAGGTGCCGTCCAGCGTGAGCACCCGGTAGCGCTCGTGCATCACCTCGCCGCGCACGGTCACCGCGGACTCGAACTCCGAGGGGTCGCGCACGGTCACCTCGACGAAGACCACGTCGTCCTCGGGCCCGAGGTCGTTGTCGTACCGGATCTGCTTGACCTTGTCCCGGTACTCGGCCAGGTCCCGCCGGTCCGGCTCGTTGGCGATGAAGCGGATCCGGCGGCTGGCGATGTCCCGGACGAACCGCGTGGCCAGGTCGTCCATCTCCACGCTGGTCACCCGCAGCTCGAAGGACCGGGCCAGCCGGCTGAGCAGCGAGATCAGCACGATCCCGGCGATGAAGCAGGCACCGATCTTCACACCGTCCGGCCGCTCGGCGATGTTGACCACCGTGGTGTAGAGGAACACCACCGCGATGGTCCCGAAGCCGGCCGTCCACTTGCGCTGATGGGAGCGGTGCGCGGAGATGGTCACCGCGACCGCGGCCGAGCTCATCAGCACCAGCACACCGGTGGCGTACGCGCCGCCCTGCTTGTCGACGTTCGCGTCGAAGATCCAGGTGACCAGGAATGCCACCAGGGTGAACACCAGCACCATCGGCCGGACCGCCCGCGCCCAGTGCGGCGCCATCCCGTACCGCGGCAGGTAGCGCGGCATGAGGTTGAGCAGGCCGGCCATGGCGGAGGCGCCGGCGAACCACAGGATGGCGATGGTCGAGAAGTCGTACGCCGTGCCGAAGCCGGAGCCCAGGTACTGGTGGGCCAGGTACGCCAGCGCGCGCCCGTTGGCCGGGCCGCCGGTCTGGAAGTCCTGCTTGGGGATGAGCACCGTGGTGATGAAGCTGGTGGTGATCAGGAACACGCTCATGATCAGCGCGGCGGTGGTCAGCAGCTTCTTGGTGTCCCGGATCCGGCCGGTCGGCTTGTCCTCGGTGTCGCCCTCGTCGCCCTTCACGTGCGGCATGACCGCGACACCGGTCTCGAAGCCGGACAGGCCCAGCGCCAGCTTGGGGAAGATCACCAGGGACACGCCGACCATCATGAAGACGTTCCCGCGTTCCGCGGTCAGCCCGCTGGTCCAGTCGGTGACCAGGTGCGGGGCGCTCAGCACGTGGTAGAGGCCGACGCCGACCACGACGACGTTCAGCGCCAGGTAGAGCCCGACCAGCACCACCGCGACCCCAATGGCCTCCAGGAAGCCCTTGAGGAACACCGCGCCGAGCAGGGCGACCAGCGCCAGCGTGATCACCATCTGGTGCCCGGCCAGGGCGTTGGCGAAGTGCGGGTTCTCCACCAGGTGGGTGGAGGCGTCGGCGGCCGACAGGGTGATGGTGATCAGGAAGTCGGTGGCGGCGAAGCCCAGCAGCGCCAGCACGAACAGCTTGCCCTGCCAGAACGACAGCAGCCGCTCCAGCATCGCGATCGAGCCCTCGCCGTGCGGGCTCTCCGAGGCCACCCTGCGGTACACCGGCAGGGCGCCGGCCAGGGTGACGATCACCAGCACGACCGTGGCGATGGGGGACAGCAGACCGGCGGCCAGTGCCGCGATGCCCGGCTGGTAGCCCAGGGTGGAGAAGTAGTCCACGCCGGTCAGGCACATCACGCGCCACCAGCGCTGGCCCTTGTGGGCCGGCTCCGGAGCCGCGTGCGGTCCGGGCTGGTGCCCGGCCATGTCCGACAGTCCCGCCAGCAACCACGTCTGCAGCCGGCCCGGCGCACCCTCCTCGACAGGGGCGCTCGTCTCCGAAGTGGCGGCCATCCGTCATCTGCTCCTGGTCTGTGGGGGGCATCCGGCCATGCCGGCGGTGCTGTGCGACGCGGAAATCAGCTTATTCGTGCGATTCACCGCGAACCGCGCACCCGCCGGTGACCCGCGACCGGTTCCGCGTCCCACGGACCGCCGCGCATGCCCCTTTGCCGCGCTTCCTTCATGGCCTGCGCCAGGGTGCGGGATCACGGGCCCGCCGGGTCGACCTGGCGACAAGTTCATACGCATTCTTAACGCTCATTGACACGGTCCTGGTGCCCGTCCTGGTGCCCCGGAACAGGCGGTACACGCACAAGCACGGAAAACGAGGGGCCCCTGGCCCCGGCCCGCCCCGCCCCCACCGCGGGCGCTCAGCCCAGCGCCCGGTCCAGGTTGAAGGCCGCGCTGATCAGCGACAGGTGGGTGAACGCCTGCGGGAAGTTGCCGAGCTGCTCCCCGGTGGGGCCGATCTCCTCGGCGTACAGCCCCACGTGGTTGGCGTAAGTGAGCATCTTCTCGAAGGCCAGCCGGGCCTGCTCGGTGCGGCCGGCCCGGGCCAGCGCCTCGACGTACCAGAAGGAGCAGATGGAGAACGTGCCCTCACCGCCGCGCAGGCCGTCGGGGCTGGCGTCGGGGTCGTAGCGGTATACCAGCGAGTCCGAGACCAGGTCGGCGGTGAGGGCGTCCAGGGTGGACAGCCACTTGGGGTCCATGGGCGAAATGAATTTGGCCATCGGCATCATCAGCACCGAGGCGTCCAGCACCTGCCCGTCGAGCTGCTGGACGAACGCGCCGCGGTCGGCGGACCAGCCGCGCTGCATGATCTGGCGGTAGATCGCGTCCCGGTTCTTCAGCCAGCTCGGCAGGTAGGCGGGCAGGCCGTGCTGGTTGGCCACCCGGATGGCCCGCTCGATGGCCACCCAGCACATCAGCCGCGAGTACAGGAAGTCCCGGCGCCCGCCGCGCGACTCCCACACCCCCTGGTCCGGCTGGTCCCAGTGGTCGCACAGCCAGTCCACCATCCCGCCGACCTCGTCCCAGCGGTCGCTGGTGATGGGCTGCCCCCACTTGTCGTACAGGTAGACCGAGTCGATCAGGGCGCCGTAGATGTCCAGCTGGAGCTGCCCGGTGGCGGCGTTGCCGACCCGCACCGGCGCCGAGCCGCGGTAGCCGGCCAGGTGCGACAGCTCGTACTCCGGCAGCTCCTCGCGGCCGTCGATGCCGTACATGATCTGCAGCGGGCCCAGCGAGCCGTCGGCGGGCGGGCGGCCGCGCTCGGACAGGAAGCGCATGAAGGCCTCGGCCTCGCCGGTGAAGCCCAGCCGCAGCATGGCGTAGACGCAGAAGGCGGCGTCGCGGATCCACACGTACCGGTAGTCCCAGTTGCGCTCGCCGCCGACGAACTCCGGCAGGCTGGTGGTGGGGGCCGCCACGATGGCGCCGGTCGGGGCGTAGGTGAGCAGCTTCAGGGCCAGGACGGAGCGGTGCACCATCTCGCGCCAGCGGCCGTGGTAGCGGGACTGGTGCAGCCAGCTGCGCCAGAACCGTACGGTGGCCTCGAACTGCGCCTCCGCTTCGGCCTGCGGGCACATCGTCGGCAGATCGCCCTGCGGACCGTCGCCGATCCGGTCCAGCGCGAACACCGTGGACTCGCCCTCGGTCAGCTTGAAGCGGGCGTACACGTCCTGGCCGTCGCACTCCAGCGGCACGGTCGCGGTCAGCCCCATCGAGCAGAGCGCGGACCGGAAGACGGCGGCGTTCCCGTGCAGCTCGGCGGTGTGCCGGACCGCGCCGTAGCCGAACCGCGGGGCCACCCGGGCGGTGAACGGCAGCACACCGCGTACGCAGATCACCCGCCGGATCAGCCGGTGCCGGCCGCCCTCCGTGGACTCGTCCTCGACCGGCATGAAGTCCTGGATCTCGGCCACCCCGTCGGCCGCGAAGAACCGCGTGATCAGCACATTCGTGTCGGGGAAGTAGAACTGCCGGGTCCGCGCGGACACGTCCGCGGCCAGCTCGAACCTGCCGCCGCGATCGGCGTCCAGGATCGAGGCGAAGACGCTGGGCGAGTCGAACCGCGGGCAGCAGTACCAGTCGATGGTGCCGTTGGTGCCGACGAGCGCAGCGGTGCGCAGATCGCCGATGAGCCCGTGCTCGGCGATCGGAAGGTAGGGGTCGGACCCGGACGGCTCGCGCCCGGATCCGGCCGGCTCGGTGAGCATCCGCGGCGCCGCGGTCAGCGCCCTCGCGCCGCCGTGGTCGCGGTGGTGTCGAGCACGCAGTCGGAACCGGGGAAGACCTCGGCCTCCCGGCCGTCCTCGTAACGCACCCGGTACGGCGGCTCGCCCTCGCTGCCCAGCACCTCGAGAACCTCGGCCCGGTGCTCAGGGGTGCCCACCGTGCGTCCGGTGAACCGCAGCACATCGCCCTTGTGCACGTGCATCGTCCGCTCTCCTCACTCGCGCAGCTCGTCCTTCGGCGCGGTCGTGGAGGACCTCTGTTGTCGAGCGTACGCCTGTACCCGCGGGCGGGCGCGGGGACGCGGCGGGCACTTCGGGACCCCGCGGGACCGGCGTTTCGTACCCCCCGTGGCGGGTGCGCCAGGCTCTACGCTGGGGCTGCGCCGGGCCCCGGCCAATTCCGGGGCCGGGGCCCGGCGCGCCCCGCGTACGACTCGGACGGGGGTCCGGGTCAGGGATCGCGTCGGGTCAGGGACTGCGTGGGGTCAGGGACTGCGTTGGATCGGCGCTCACTTGGCGGTCAGCAGGCCGAGCAGGCCGTGGGTCTCGTCGCCGGGGCCGGCGCTGAACCAGATGGAGTCCGGGCCGCCGGCCACCGCGTCGCCGACGGTCAGCGCCCACAGCTTGTCGATCCGGATCACCTTGCCGCTGGTGTCCGCCACGGTGCCCAGGAAGCGGCCGGTGGCCGGGTCGTAGGCGTGGATGGTGCCGTCGCCGAAGTTGCCCACCAGCAGGTCGCCGGCGAACCGGCCGAAGCCCTGCGGCGCGACGGCCAGTCCCCAGGGCGAGTTGAGGGCGCCGCGTGCGGCGACCCGCCCGGCCGGGGTGCCGTAGAGGGTGAAGCGGTCCACGAAGCCGTGGCCCACGCCGGGCACGTCGAACTGCTTGGCCGCGTCCTGGAGCGCGTACGAGACGTACACGCTGTCGCCCAGCACCTGGACGTTGAAGGGCGCGTAGCCGCGCGGCAGCCGCGGGTCGCTGAACAGGCCGGGCACGTCCAGCTTGTGGAAGGCGGAGTCGAAGACGTCCACCCGCCCGTCGTGGAAGTCCGCGGCCAGCAGCAGCGGCCCGAACGGGCTGTTCGCCAGGGTGAGGCCGGTGTACTGAGCGCCGGGCACGGTCGCCGCTACGGCCGCCTGCGGACCGGACGCCCCGGCCCAGGCGTCGATGGCACCGCCGACCGTCGCGAACAGGAAGGCCGCCGGGGTGGTGGTGCCCGGCACGTCGAACCCGGTCGTGCCGTTGAAGGTCTGGCCGGTGACCGGGCCGCCCGGCACCTTGACCACCAGCGGGGACGCGGCGGCCGGGCTGCCGTTCACCCCACCGGTGTACAGCGTCGAGGTCCCGGTGCCCGCGTTGGACACCCACAGCGGCGTGTTGGGGCCGTGCGCCAGCCCCCACGCGTTGACCAGGTTCGGGTCGGTGAGCTGCGCCGCACCCGGCTGGTCGGAGACCAGGTCGGTCCGGGTGACGCCGGCCAGCGTCCGGCCGGCGGCCGGCAGCCCGTGGTCCGCGTCATGAGCGGCGGCCGGGCCCGCCACAGCCAGTGCCGCGGTCACCGTGACAGTGGCCGCGACAGCCGCGGCGGGCAGGAGTCTTCTGATCATCGTGCTTCTCCCTGTACGGGGCCGGCGCCATCGCCGACCGTTTCGGAGCCGCCCAGGGATACGGGTCCGCACGGCGGGGCGTTCAGCGATTGCCGGTGCGGCTTGCACTGATGGGCGGTGCGCCGGCAGGAGTTGGGGCAGGGGCCACCGGGGGTTCACCTGCGCCGGGGAGGGGGTTCCGGCCGGCTCAGGCGCCTGATGCTCAGGCTCCGCACGCTCGGGCGACAGCGCGGCCGGTCCCTTGCGGGCGTACATGGAAGCCGGCACGCACCTCGGACGCGGCAGCCGGGGTGGCCCGGCTGATTCGGCCGGCACGGCTGCCACGTGCTCGCGCGGCTGGTCGACGCCTCGCGGCGGGTGTACGTGGGGGCGTGGGGGCCGGGACCTCGGGAACGGCAGCCGGGGTGGCCCGGCTGACCCGTGCCCGCGCGGTCGGTCGGGCCCTTGCCGGGGGGTGTACGTGGGGACCGGCGCCTCGGACGTGGCGCCCGGGGCGGCCACGCCGGCCCCGCTGCCGACTGATCGCGCGACGGGGCGGCCCGTCCCCTGCGGCAGGCGCACGCGGGGCCTGCACCTCGGGCGCAGCAGCCGGGGCGCCGCCGGATCGGGGCGGTCCGCCCGTACGGCCATGGCGTGCGCGTACAGCCGTGAACGTGCGTGTACAGCCGCGGACGTGTACGTACGGCCGGCGAACCCCCGCGGGACTCACCGCGCTCACAGCGCGGTCAGGATGCGGGGGCCCTCCTCGGTGATCGCCACGGTGTGCTCGATGTGGGCCGCGCGGGTGCCGTCGACGGTGTGCATGGTCCAGCCGTCCGGGGCCACCCGGTACGCGTCGCTGCCGCCGGACAGGAACATCGGCTCGATGGCCAGGGCCAGCCCGGGCCGCAGGGGGAAGCCGCGCCCGGGGCGGCCGCGGTTGGGCACGTGCGGGTCCTCGTGCATGCGGCGCCCGATGCCGTGGCCGCCGAAGTCGGCCGGCATGCCGCAGGCGGCCGCGCGGGCCACCGAGCCGACGGCGTGCGAGATGTCGCCGATACGGTTGCCGACCGTGGCCGCGGCGATCCCGGCGTCCAAGGCCCGCTGAGTGGCCGCGACCAGCTCCAGATCGGCCGGGCGCGGGGTGCCCACGGAGAAGGTCACGGCCGCGTCGCCGGTCCAGCCGTCGAGTTCGGCGCCGCAGTCCACGCCGAGCAGGTCGCCGTCGCGCAGCCGGTAGTCGCCGGGCACGCCGTGCACGATCGCGTCGTTGACGGACGTGCAGATCACCCCCGGGAAGGGCACGGGCGCGAACGAGGGGCGGTACCCCAGGAAGGGCGAGCCGGCGCCGGCCGCGCGCAGCACCTCGTGGGCCACCTCGTCCAGCTCGCGCAGCCGTACCCCCACCGCGGCTTCCTTCCGTACCGCGGCCAGGGCCTGCGCGACCACCCGCCCGGCCTCGCGCATCGCCGCCAAGGACGCGTCGGACTTGAACTCCACCATCACCGGTCGTCTCCCCTGGGACCGCCCACGCGGCCCCCTAGGTCCCAATTCTTATACCGGTATTAGTATCACGGACATGGTACGCACTCCCCTGACCCCCGAGGAGCGGGCCCGCGGCGAACGCTTCGGCGCGCTGCTGCGGGCCGCCCGCGGCGACCGCAGCATGGTCGAGGTGGCCGTGGCCGCCGGCATCTCCGCGGAGACGCTCCGCAAGATCGAGACGGGCCGCGCCCCGACCCCCGCCTTCTTCACCATCGCCGCCCTCGCCGCTGCGCTCGGCCTCTCCCTCGACGAGCTCGCCTCCGCCTGCGCGGAAGCCGAGGTTTCGGCCTCGGCCGCGTAAGTACGGGTTCGCCGGGAGTACCTCTGCGCCCGCCTGGCGGCGGGGGGGCTCGCCGGGAAAACCAAGGGGCGCTCCGGGCGAACCGGCCCGCCGCCAGGCGGGCCCTTCCCGGGTAGGTGCGGCTACGCCGCAGCCGCGGCCTCGGCGATCTGTTCGGGGTCGGGCTCGAGGCGGGGCGACATCAGGCTGACCGCTATGGTGCCCAGAGAAACAGCCGCAGCGATGAGCAGGCCCCGGTGGAATCCGGCCGTCAGGCCGTCCGCCTGGCTCGCGCCCGCGGCGATCGCGGAGTTGGCCTTCGATGTGGACAGGGTGGTGACGACGGCGAGGCCGAGCGCGCCGCCTACCTGGTAGAAGGCCTGGACGACACCGGAGGCGGCGCCGGCCTCGCGGTGGGCGACGTCGACCACCGCGGCGATCTGCGCGGGCACGGAGACCGCGACGATGCCGATGCCGAAGAGGATCAGGCCGGGCAGCAGCCCGCTCGCGTACGAGTCGTGCGCGCCGGCGCGAGCGAGGAGGACGAGGCCGACGACGTCGAGTACGGCGCCGGCGACCTGGACCGGGCGGGTGCCGAAGCGGGTGACCAGCGGGGTGGTGGCGACGGCCGCGAGGATGGCGGCGCCGCCCATGGGCAGGAACTCCAGGCCGGCGGTCAGCGCCGAGGCGCCCCGGACCTGCTGGATGAAGATCGCGGTCAGGAAGAACATCGCGAGGAAGGCCGCGCCGTTGAGCCCGAGGGCGCCGCTGGCGGTGCTCAGCGCGCGCGAGCGGAGCAGCCGCAGCGGGACCAGCGGCGCCGCGGTCCGCGCCTCGACGGCGACGAAGGCGGCCAGCAGCACCACGCCCGCGGCCAGGAAGCCGATGACCTCGAAGGACGACCAGCCGACGGGTTCGGCGCGGACCACGCCGTAGACCATGGCGAGCAGGCCGCCGGTGCCGAGGATCGCGCCGAGCAGGTCGAAGGAACGGTTCCCCTCGTGCGGCGCGATGTGCCGGATGATCAGCGGAGTGGCCGCGACCAGGGCGATCACGATCGGCACGTTCACGATGAACACCCAGCGCCAGCTCAGCGAGTCGACCAGCATGCCGCCCACGACCACGCCGGCGGTGCCGCCGAGACCGGCCAGGCCGCCCCAGACGCCCATGGCGATGTTGCGCCGGCGGCCGTGCTCGAAGGTGACGGTGAGGATGGACAGGGCGGCCGGGGAGAGCAGTGCGCCGCCCAGGCCCTGCACGGCGCGGGCCGCGATGAGCCAGCCGGGCGAGGGCGCGAGCCCGCCGGCCAGCGAGGTGACGCCGAAGAGCACGAGGCCGGCCATGAAGACCCGGCGCGAGCCGAGCAGGTCCGAGGCCCGCCCGCCCAGCAGCAGGAAGCCGCCGAAGAGCAGGGTGTAGGCGCTGATCACCCACTGGAGGCCGTCGGTGCTGAAACCGAGATCGCTCTGAATGCTGGGCAGTGCGACGTTCACGATCGTCACGTCGAGCACCACGATGAATTGCGCGAGGGCGAGCACCACCAGGGTGGCCCAGGGGCTGCGTCGCATGGAGCGGCCTTTCGTCTACGTCGTAGGTATACGAGATAAGCGTTGGCCGTCACCATACACCACAGGTCTACGCCGTACACAAGCCTTCCGTTCGCGTTTGTTTACGATGTACACTGCCCGCGGCGGACATATGACGGGATGACGGAGAGGCGGCGGCGATGGCGGCCCAGAAGCGACTGAACCGGGACGAACTGGTCAGCACCGCGTTGGCCGTGGTGGACGCCGAGGGGCTGGAGGCGGTCACCATCCGCCGGCTCGCCCAGCACCACGAGGTCACGCCGATGGCGCTCTACCGGCACTTCCCGGACAAGGAAGGCGTCCTCGACGCGATCGCCGAACGCCTGCTGTCGGACGTCCGGTGCCCCGAGCCCGACGACCGCCCCTGGCACGAGCAGATGCACGACCTGATGACCGCGATCCTGGACGCCCTGATGCCGCACCCCAACGCGGCCACCCTGCTCACCCTGCGCATTCTCGGCTGCGAGCCCGGCCTGGACCTCACCGAGCGCACCCTGTCCCTGCTCTTCGAGGCCGGCATGACCCGCGAGGACGCCGCCGACACCGCCTGCCAGGTGCTGGCCTCCCTGATCAGCCTGGTCGTCTCCGAGCCCGGCCGCGCCCACGGCCCCGACCCGGACGCCCAGGAGGAAGCCCTGCGCGCCAAGCGCGCCCTCTTCCTCACCCTCTCCCCCCGCCGCTACCCCCACCTCATCGCCTCGGCCGACGCCCTGGTCTCCTGCGCCAGCCGCGACTCCTACTACCGCCGCGGCGTCCTCCTCCTCGTCACGGGCCTGCGCGGCACGGTCTCCCTCTCGGCGGCCTGAGCAGTCCGGGGCCTGTCCGGCGGATCGTGCCGGACAGGCCCTGCACCCCAGGCGGGCTCAGCGCTTGAGCGTGAAGGTGAAGTCGCCGGAGAGCCTGCCGGTCAGGCGGACCGCAGAGACGAGCTTTCCCTCCGTGATCAGGCGCTCGACCTCGGCCCGGGAAAGGTCGCAGCCTTCGGCGATCAGGCGTACCGGCCGGACGGGGATTCGGGCCGCGAAGCGGACCGAGACGTCGATCACCTCGAGGTCCAGGTGATCCGATCCGCCGGTGTCCAGGCGCCAGGCGTCGTCCCAGTCGAGGGCGATGCGATTACGGCGCCGCACGACCGGATCCTGGAGCAGATCGGCTGCCAGGCCCGGGTCGTTGTCGTGCAGCCGGTCCAGCAGTTCGGGTCGTACGGAACGCACATTCGTCCGCTCCAGGACCGTGAGCTTGGCCGTTTCCCCGCACCCCGTGCAGAGCGCGAGGAGCCAGGCGTCGATGAGCTTGTGGTTGGCGTTGACGCGGAATTTGCCGCTTGTCCGGAAGCGCTCCGACGTGCACGCGTGGCAACGGCGGAGGACGAGCGGCAGGCACGTGGGCATGACCACCCAGCTGTTGAGCACAGAAGTACACCGGTTTCAGTGAGAAGTCCGCAGCAAGAAGCAGCGCGGCGCACAGGCACGACGCGCGACAGATCAGCTCTCGGGAGGTCTCACACGGTGTACAACGGCACGTCCTTCACCAGACGACTCGGTCGGCAGCACGGTAAGGGCGCACAGCCTCGCCGCTCCACCGGTTTTCCAGTGCCGTGGGTCCGAAAAGGACTCGTGAGCCCGCGGGCCGAGCTGATAGGACGTCGAAATGGCGACCGACGAACTCGACCCGATGCAGCGGCTTCTCGCGGAACGCGCCTGCGAGCGCGTGATCCTGGAGCTCGTGCGGCGGCTGGACCTCGGTGAACCGGAGTCGGTCGCCGAGCTGTTCACGCCGGACGGGGTGTGGCAGTGGCCGTACGACGGGAGACGGGTCCAGGGGCGAGAGGCGCTGCGCGCGTACTTCGGGGGCCGGCCGGCGGATCGGCTGTCGCGGCGGATGTGCACGAACATCCTGGTCACCGTCGACGCGCCCGACTCCGCGACGGCGACGACGTATTTCGCCACGTACCGGGTCGACGGCTATTCCGGGGACGGGCTGGTGCCGCCGCGGCTGCCGGCCAACATCGGCCACTACGAGGACACGTTCCGCAGGATCGACGGCACCTGGCTGCTGGCGACGCGCACGCTCGTCCTGCCGTTCGGCGGCCCGACCGAACGGCTCGGCAGTCCGGCGGATCGGCTCGACGGACGCGCCGAGCGCTGAGCCCGGGACGTACCCAGGACGCGCTGCCGCCGGCCGCGCCCGATCAGGTCCCACCACCAGTCCGGCGGAAAGCTCTCGCCCCCTCCCCCGCATCCGATCAAAAACCCGAGCCACCCAGAATTAACCTGAAAACCCCTTCGAAGACTCGGTCTACGCGCGTATCTTGGCCCGGATCGTCCGCCACGGCGGCCGCATGACGCCACGTCACCCCGGCCCGCCGCGACGAACCGTTTCCGTACGCACACGACCGCCGCGTACGCAGAAGAAGCCGAAGCTCGAAGGAGAACGCCCCGGTGTCGCACCCCACGGAGCACACAGAGGACAACGCAGGACCAGCGAGATCCGGCGCCGCCGGTTCGGACGGGGCGGCGGCGGGCGCCGCCGCCGGCCGCCGGACCGGTGCCGGGCTCAGGAAGCGGCTGCTGCCGGTCGGCATAGCCGGTGCCGTCGTGCTGGCCGGGGTGGGTGTCCACTCCGCGTTCGCCGCGCCGTCGGCGGACGCGCTGATCAGCGAGGTGTACGGGGGCGGCGGCAACTCCGGTGCCACGTACACCAATGACTTCGTGGAGCTGGGCAACGCCGGCGCCGCACCGGTGGACCTGAGCGGCTACAGCGTGCAGTACCTGCCGGGCAGCCCGTCGGCGACGACCAAGTGGCAGGTCACCGCGCTCACCGGGACGCTGGCCGGGGGCGGCCGGTTCCTGGTGCAGGAGGCGGCCGGCACCGGCGGCACCACGCCGCTGCCCGCGCCCGACGCGACCGGCGCCATCAACATGTCGGGGACCACCGGCACGGTCGCGCTGGTCTCCGGCGCCGACCCGCTGACCTGCCTGGACCCCGCGTCCTGCGCCGCCGACTCCCGGGTGAAGGACCTGGTCGGCTACGGCACCGCGGTCGTCCACGAGGGCAGCGGCGCCGCGGCCGGCGCGAGTAACACCGCGTCGGTGGCCCGTAACGACGCGCTGAAGGACACCGACGACAACGCGGCCGACCTCACCGCCGGCGCGCCCACCCCGCAGAACTCCGGCGGCAGCGGCGGCACGACCACGCCGCCCACCACGCCGCCGACCACGCCCCCCACCACGCCTCCGACGACCCCGCCGAGCACCACGCCCCCGGTCGCCGCCAAGATCCACGACATCCAGGGCCCGACCCGGGTGTCCCCGCTGGCCGGCCGCACGGTCACCGGCGTGACCGGCATCGTCACCGGCGTGCGCGACTACGGTTCCTCGCGCGGCTACTGGGTGCAGGACCCGCAGCCCGACGCCGACCCGCGGACCAGCGAGGGCATCTTCGTCTTCACCGGCTCCACCAGCCCGGCCGTGGCCGTCGGCGACAGCGTGAGCCTGGACGCGACGGTCTCCCAGTACTACCCGGGCGGCGCGAGCGCGGGCGGCCAGGCGATCACCGAACTCGGCAAGGCCAAGGCCACCGTGATCTCCAGCGGTAACCCGGTGCCGGCCCCGGTCGTGCTGGACGCCTCCGACGTGCCCGACGCCTTCGCGCCCAGCGCCGGCGGCGGCAACATCGAGTCGCTGCCGCTGCGCCCCGCGGACTACGCGCTGGACCTGTACGCGTCGCTCGAAGGCATGAACGTACGGATCGCGGACACGCGCGTGGTCGGCGCCACCGACCCGTATTCCGAGCTGTGGGTCACCGTCAAGCCGCGGCAGAACCCGACCAAGCGCGGCGGCACCCTCTACACCGGCTACGACCAGCCCAACTCCGGCCGGCTGATGGTCCAGTCGCTGATCCCGCTGGCCGGCCAGCCCTTCCCGACCGCGAACGTCGGCGACACGCTGACCGGCGCCACCGAGGGACCGCTGGACTGGAACCAGTACGGGGGCACGTACGCCGTGCAGGCGCGCGTGATCGGCGCGGTCAAGGACGGCGGGATCACCCCCGAGGTCACCGCGAAGGCCCGCCCGAACCAGGTGACCGTCGCCACGTACAACGTGGAGAACCTGGCGCCCTCCAACGACCAGGCGAAGTTCGACCGGCTGGCCAAGGGCCTGGTCACCAGCCTGCGTTCGCCCGACATCGTGGCCCTGGAGGAGATCCAGGACAACAACGGCGCCACGGACGACGGCACGGTGGCCGCCGACCAGACGCTGAACAAGCTCACCGCAGCGATCGCCGCGGCCGGCGGCCCGCACTACCAGTGGCGGGAGATCGACCCGGTCAACGACAAGGACGGCGGGCAGCCCGGCGGCAACATCCGCCAGGCGTTCCTGTTCAACCCCGACCGGGTGTCCTTCACCGACCGGTCCGGCGGCGACTCGACCACCGCGGTCGGCGTCACCGGCACCGGCAAGAACACCGACCTGACCTTCTCGCCGGGCCGCATCGCCCCGGACGACCCGGCGTGGACCGACTCCCGCAAGCCGCTGGCCGGTGAGTTCACCTTCCGCGGCCAGAAGCTGTTCGTGATCGCCAACCACTTCATCAGCAAGGGCGGCGACCAGGGCATCGACAGCCGCTTCCAGCCGCCGGTGCGCAGCTCCGAGGTGCAGCGCATCCAGCAGGCCATCGTGGAGCACGACTTCGTGCAGCAGCTCGAGAAGGCCGACCCGCACGCGAACGTCGTCGTCCTCGGCGACCTGAACGACTACCAGTTCTCCCCCGCGGTCCTCGGCCTGACCGGCAACGGCTCGGTCCTCACCGACCTGGTCAACACCCTGCCGGTCCAGGAGCGCTACTCGTACGTGTACGAGGGCAACTCCCAGGTGCTGGACCACATCCTGGTCAGCCCGAACCTGCGGGACGACGTGGACTACGACGTGGTCCACATCAACTCCGAGTTCGCCGACCAGACCAGCGACCACGACCCGCAGGTGATCCGCCTCCAGCCGTAGTCCTTTTCCCCACCCCGCAGCGGCGGGCGGCGCGTCCGGGCCTTCTCCCCGGACCGCCGCCCGCTTTTTCGTTTGTTCTGCCGGGCTCGGGTCAGGCTGAACGCCGCCGCTGCGTTCGGGGCCCCGCTCCTGGGACGGTGGTTCCGCGAAGTCTGGCCGGCGATCACGGTCACCTGGCAGGCTGGAGCAATGAATCGCAGCGGTTCCGGTGACCGGGCGCGGGCCCTTCAGGAAGCGACGTACGAAGCACTGGAACGGTCCTTCCGGGCGAGCCCCGTGCCGATGTACGGGTTGCGGACTCCGTGGCTGTCCCCCTCCTACCTGGGCGAGAGCCACACGGTGAACGGCATCCTCCAATCGGTGACCCTCATCTACGGCTCCTGGGACACGGATCAGCCGCACGTCCGGGTCACGACCTGGCGGGACCTCCCCGGCCAGGACTTCGTCCCCGATGCCCCCGCCGACCTCCTGGCCGCCCCACCCGACCCCGTCACGGTCACCATCGACGCCGACCCGGCGCCCGGCACCCTTGCCCAACTCCCCACCACAGCCTGGCTGCTGCGCACCGGGCACGCCCCCCTGCACGTCCTGGCCACCGGCCGCGGTCCCATCGGCGAGCTGGCCTTCGAACCCCTGACGGACCTGCAACCCCTCATCAACGCCCGCCGTGCGTACCTCGCCTCACGGCGGCCCAAGGGGTAGTCGACAGTGGCGGCGGTTCAGAACCCCCGCTCCACCACTCCGGCGCGCCCGTCAAATAGCCATGCAGGGCCAGAGTGGTGGTGGCCACGAAATCCTCAGGAATCCGGTCGGTGTCCACCCGGCAGAGCTTCATTCCGCATCGGTGTGCGCGCCCGACGCGTCCCGTGGCCCGACCGGTACGGGGGTGCGGCGTGTTTCCCCGCACCGGTCGGTGCCATACGCCAGGGTCGGCTTCCTTTCGCGTGCCGAATCAGGAAACGGACACCCCGCGGTGCGTCACCCACTCCTGCGCGGCCTTCACCATCGCGCCGAGCCATTCGGCGTCCGGCCGGCGTTCGGCGAACCGCTGTTGCATCCGGAGGCTGGCGGCGGCGTACGCGTCGATTGCCTTCGGGTCCGCGGTCCTCCAGGCCGGGCAGTCGGCAACCCAGCCCTCGGCGGCCTCGGCACTGTGACCGGCTGCCACCAATTGGAACACCAGGGTCGCGGGGTCGATGAAGGCCGCGCCCCGAGTGGGCCATGCCCAGTCGACCAGCCAGCCGTTCCGGGCGCCGATGAGGACGTTGTCCGGGTTGATGTCCGTGTGCAGGAGGGTGTCGCCGCGGAACAGCTCGGCCTCCGCCGCGTCGCGTGCGAACCGGTCCCACCGCGTCTCGGGCCAGTCACCCGCCACCGCTGGCAGGGGCAGCCCCCCAAGAGCGTTGACGAGTTCGACCACGATCGGCAGATCAGGCGAGCCCGGCGCGAGGTCCGAGGGCCGCCCCTCAACGGCCTCAAATCCGAGGACGATCCACCGCTCGTCCTGCGCGTGCCATCGCAAGGCCGGGGAGATCGGCTGGACAAAGGGATTGATGAGCCGTTCCCGCGTGATGGAGTCGCGACGGCCCCCGGGCCGGTTGTGCATCGCCTTGACGAAGAAAGGTCCCTTTTCGCACTCGACGACGGCCGTCAGGTCCGAGCTGAACCCGTACTTGGTGCGGCGGATCTCCGAGACGATGCCCGTGTGCGGCTCGATCAGCGCCCGGAACTCGGGGTCGGGGGTCATCCGGTGGTCATCTCCTGGGATTGCACGTACTCGGCGGGGTTCCCGGGCTGCACTCGGCGTTGTCATCGGGCCCGCACGTCTGAGGAGGGGCATTGTCCGGGCTGCATGGGGCGGTGTCGGGCATGCAGGCTCTGGCCGCCCGGATCGCGCTTCGGACAGTCGCATTGGCTTCGGCCATGGCGACGCCGCCGAGAATATCGGCCAGCGGCGCCGCCCGGACGTTGCCCACGTCCATGAAGCCCGAAAAAACGCAGGGCGACACCGTGCCGTCCGGGCCGATGGCGGCTTTACCGTTCCCGCAATCGCCGCAAAGCTTCGACATGTCCGGCGCGTGGTCGCCCGCGCCCCTCCCGAAGGGGCGGACGTGATCCACGCCGATCCGGGTGACGCCCAGGCCCTCCAGGTCGCTCCGGGCCGCGCCGACGTGCTGCTCGCCTTTCCCGGTGACGATACCCACGCGCACTGGAATGCCCAGGCACACGGCTTGCTCGATATTGGCCCGGGTGCGGCCGTGCGACGGCCGACGGGTCATCGCGTTGTGCTCCGCGGCCTGGTCGGAGTAGTAGGACGTAGCGAGGCTGACGCCGTCGCGCCGGAACAGCTCCCAGCACTCGCGGGAGACGTGGACGAGGTTGGTGAATACTTCGACGTCCAAGCCGAGGTCCAGGGCACGGTCAGCCAGTCCCGGGAAGTCGGGGTGCATGGTCGGCTCGCCACCGATGAATTGCACGTGCGTGATGCCGTGGCCGGCGGCCTGATCCAGAACGTCGAGCCAATCCTCCCGGGTCATGGCACCGTGGCCGCCCTGCGGCCCCGAACCGTTGTAGCAGTGCACGCAGTGAAGCTGGCAACTCCGGGTCAGGTCCAGCCAGAGCAGCCGCGTACCGATATTCCGTGCCGATAATGCTGCGGTCGTCACGTGTGCTCCCTCCAATCGATGAGTCGCACTCGTCATGCCCGGGTGGCCCAGTCGTCGCGGGCGGCGATCAGGGCGGAGCGGATGTCGTGGTCCAGGAGATCGGCCTGGGCACGCAGTTGAGCGGCGATACGGGTCAGGTCTTCGGGGTCGAGGCCGCGGATCCAGTGGCCGGCAGTGACCTGGAGGGTGACGTGCGGCTGGCGCAAGGTGATGTCCGGGGCATAGGGGTTGCAGTCGATGCTGCCCTCGAAGACCGCGTCCTCCTCCACCTCGGCGGACAGGTCGGGAGTGACCAGGGGCATCATCTGGCCCTCGAAGAAGGTGCGGTGGCTGACACCGGCCAGACGTAAGGCGAGCTGGTCGACGGGGACGCCGTTCTCGCTGGGGTCTTCCTCGGCCCACGCGGGCAGATGGCCGGAGATCGTGTCCCCGGCGTCGGTGGTGATTGTCCACGTTCCCTGGCCGCTCCACGGGGTGGGCTGCAGCAGCGTGGGGTCGACCTCAACGGTGAGGGACGGCATGTCGGGCTCCTTCAAGCTCGGGAATGGGCGGGTTCAGGCTTGCGGAACAGGTGCGCGGTGAGTCCGAAGGCGGCGCGGCGCCATGGGGTGGGGGGCGGAATCGGCGACCGGCAGGACGGCACGGATCTGGTCGGCCAGACGCCGCGGACCCGGAGCAGCGTGCGGTTCGGGCGGCCCGAGCTCGAACCAGACGGTCTTGCCCGCGGGATCGGGCGTCGTGCCCCAGGCCGCGGACAGCGACTCGACCAGGAACAGGCCGCGCCCGCCCTCGGCTTCAACCGCCGCCCGGCGGGGGCGGGGCCGTACAGGAATGGTGTCGCTGACCTCGACCCGGACCCGCTCCCCCGTCCACCGCACGGCCACGGCGCACGCGGCCCCCGAGTAGCGGACCGCGTTGGTGATCAATTCGCTGGCCAACAACTCCAGGTCGTCGTACGTCCCCTCGGGCAGGGGCAGTTCCCAGCCGCGTACGACGGAGACGACCCGCCGCCGTGCCTCGGGCACCGCTTCGGCCTCGGCCTCGACACGGAACCCGGCGGGACCATACGGACTGATGGGACCGCCGGGCTCGGCGGGACCGCGACGCGGGGGCGTGGTGCGGGACATGACGCGGAACCTTTCGCTGCCTCGGCAGGGGGACGGCGAGCCGCTACGACGAGGTCTCCACGGCCCGACTCTGTGAACAGCTTCTCGCCCTGCGTAATCGACCCCAAGGACAGTCGTACTACTCATTACTGCGCAGATTCAGGACACTTTTTCTTCGTGACGTTCAGTGTCCGCACCGCTACCGTGATCGCATGGACAGGAAGCGCAACGAGGTGCTTCGGGATCTCATGGCCCAAAGGCATCTGACGTTCGAGGGGCTTGCCGAGGATCTGTGCGACATGGCCCTCGTGCTCGGCCGCGACCCCGTCAAGGTCTCGCCCAGACACGTGGGACGGTGGGTGTCGGGAGAGGTGTCATGGCCCTGGGACAGGCACCGTGAACTGCTGGAAGCCGTCTTCGGACTGCCCGCCGAGGAGCTCGGCTTCATGGCTCCGCCTGGTTGGCAGCGCAATAATCTGACGACAGGTCCTTCGTCGGAGGGAACGTCAGTGCAACGCCGCAACTTCATCATCGGGCTGGGGGCGGTGGTCGCCCTTCCCTCGCTTCCGGCCTCGGGCAGGCTCGGGCACGCGGACGTCGACGCCATCCAGGCAGCAACGAACCGGCTGGACGGCCTCGACTTCCAGCACGGCGGGGCCCAAGTCGTCACCGTGGCCACTGCCTACATCCAGCACGTCGAGCAAGCAGCGCGCACCTGCACGTACGGAGGCACCGTCCAGAACCGCCTGCACCATGCACTGGGAGAACTGGCCGCCTCCACCGGCTGGTTCGCCTACGACGCGGGCCGTCACGAGGACGCCCGGCGCTACTGGGACCTCGGCCTCCGGTACGCCACCCTCGCCGGCGACGTGATGCTCCAGGCCCGCATCTGGTGCTGCATGGCCCGTCAGGCATGCGATCTCGGCCACGGTGGCGAGGCGGTGGCCATGGCCCGCGTGGCCCTGGACCGCACCCGCACGCGGCGTGACGCACGGCTGTCGGCGCTCCTGCACACCCGCGTCGCCCTCGGCCAGTCGCTCACCGGTGAAAGCGCCCGCACCGGCCAGTCCCTGCACCGTGCGGAGCAAGCCCTCGACCGCGCCTCGGATACGCCAGCACCATGGCTCGCATTCTGCGGCCCCGCCGAAGTGGCCGGCCTAGCCGCTATGTGCGACTACAACCTCGGCCGTTACCAGGATGCCGCCAGCCGTGACGTCGACGCGCTTGCCCTGCTGCCGCAGGGCTTCAGCCGCAACGGCTTCGCCATGCAGGTCTCGCTCGCCCGCAACAGCCTTGCCGCCGGCCGCGCCGAGGAAGCGCTCCAGGCAGGAGAGCGGGCGCTCGACCTTCTGCCGAGCGTCAAGAGCCCACGCTGGGCGGTGCACTTGGCCGACTTCGCCGAGGCCGTACAGCACCACGGTCCGGCTTCGGCCGGCCGGGACTTCGCCGAGCGGTACCGGGCGGTGGGCCGGTGAACGCGCCCCAGCTCCTGACTGTCACCCACTACGCGCAGGCCGACTTCCCGCGCGTCCGGCAGCAACTCATCGACGTATACGCCGAGGTGTACGCGCGGGAGGCGGAGGCCGATCCCTTCTTCTCGCTGCCGCGCTTCACCGCCCGGCTCGACGGTCACGCCCGCCGCACGGGCTGGGCCGGCACGGTGGGCGAGATCGGCGGCGAGATCGTCGGCTATGCCTACGGCAGGCCCGACTCCGAAGACCAATGGCGCCAAGTGTCCGATGTCGTCAGCCCCCGCGTCTACGACTACGGCGTCGGCGATGACATGTTCGGCCTGTGCGAGATCATGGTCCGCATACCCTGGCGCGGCACCCGCATCGCCCGCACGATCCACGACGAACTCATGCGTCATCGCCCCGAATCCCGCGCCTCCCTCCTGGTCGAACGCGCCCACCCCCGAGTCCGCGCCACCTACGAACGCTGGGGCTACCGCGCCGTCGCAACCTCCCAGCCCTTCCCCGACGCGCCCGTCTACGACGCGATGGTCCTCGACCTCCACGTACAGGACTGACCGCAGGGCAAATCCTCACCCTTCCCCCGGCCCGCTCGGGCTACTCCAACTCCCGCCAGCCCCGGAGGGATTCTGTGGGAGGGGTTGACCCGTGACGGGTGGGGCTATAGACAACTGCGTGACTCAGAGAGCGCTCTCACGGATGGGCCGGGCGGGACCGGGGCATCCGGGCGCGGGAGCCGGAAACGCTTACGGGGCGGCCGGCCGACGTGGCATGGGAGCGCTTTCACGAAAGTCGGCTCCCCCCAAGGGCGCCCACCCCCCACATTCGGGCTCGTACGGGACAGGAGAAACCCGCATGTCCAGTGGACAGGCAGAGCATCACGCACGGGAAGAGCGCCAAACGCACCGCCGGCGGCGTTCGCGGCTGAGGATGCCGCTCGCGGCCGTCGCGGTGGCCGCGCTGAGCCTGGCCGGGCTCACCGTGGCCGCGGCACCGGGCGGCGCGGCCACCCCCGTGGCAGCCAAGGCCGCACCCCAGGCCCACACGGCGGCCAAGGCCGCGGCGGCCCCCAACGCCGTGCCCGCGGCCCCGGCCGGCTTCACCACCACCTGGAGCGACGACTTCAGCGGTGGCGCCAACACCGGTGTCAACACCGGGAACTGGAAGTACGACACCGGCCCGGGCAGCAGCTTCGGCACCGGTGAGATCGAGACCATGACCAACAGCACGTCCAACGTGTACCAGGACGGCAACGGCCACCTGGTGCTCAAGGCCCTGCACAGCGGCACCGACCCGCGCTCCGGCTGGACGTCGGGGCGGATCGAGACCCAGGCGGCCACCTTCGGGGCGCCCCCCGGCGGCGTCGTCATGATGCAGTCCTCGATCCAGCAGCCCAACCTCACCACGGCCAACGGCGCCGGATACTGGCCGGCGTTCTGGATGCTGGGCTCCACCCTGCGCTCCGGCACCTCGTGGCCGACCTCGGGCGAGGTCGACATCCTGGAGGACATCAACTCCCGCAGCTCGGTCTTCGGCACGCTGCACTGCGGCACCAACCCGGGCGGCCCGTGCAACGAGTCGACCGGCATCGGCAGCGGTGAGCGGGCCTGCTCCGGCTGCCAGACCGCGTACCACACCTACGCCGTGCAGATCGACCGCTCGGTCTCGCCGGAGCAGATCCGCTGGTACCTCGACGGGAACAACTACTTCACCGTCAAGTCCACCCAGGTGGACGCCACCACCTGGGCGAACGCGGTCGACCACCCGTTCTTCATCATCTACGACCTGGCCATGGGCGGCGGCTTCCCGGACGCCTTCGGCGGCGGGCCCAACTCCGCCACGGCCTCCGGCGGCCAGATGAACATCGACTACGTGGCCGTCTACAACAAGGCGCCGGGCAGCACCGGCGGCACCGGCAACCTGCTCTCCCAGGGCAAGTCGGCCACCGCCTCCTCGACCGAGAACGCCGGCACCCCGGCCTCGGCCGCGGTGGACGGCAACACCGGCACCCGCTGGTCCAGCGCCTTCAGCGACCCGCAGTGGCTCCAGGTGGACCTCGGCGCCACCCACACGATCTCCCAGGTGAACCTCAACTGGGAGGCCGCGTACGCCAAGGCGTTCCAGATCCAGACCTCGAACGACGGCACCAACTGGACCACGATCTATTCCACGACCACCGGCACCGGCGGCAACCAGACGCTCAACGTCTCCGGCTCCGGGCGGTACGTGCGGGTGTACGGCACCCAGCGCGCCACTCAATACGGTTACTCCCTGTGGGAGTTCCAGGTCCTCGGCAGCTGACGGCAACTGACCGCGGCACACGGACGAAAGGGCGGGCCGGGCTCCTCGGAGTCCGGCCCGTTCGTCGTGTACGCCATCAGACCGTCAGCACGATCTTCCCGGTCACGTGCCCCGCCTCGATCTCCCGTTGCGCCTGCGCGGCCTGCTCCAGCGGGTAGGCCCGCTGAATCGTGATCTTGAGCTTGCCGGCGGCGAACAGCGCGAGCGCCTCCTCCAGGGCCGGCACATGGCGGGTCGCGCCCGGGGCGGCCCCGCTGAAGCGCACCCCGTACTCGGCCGCGCCCGCGTTGTCGGCGATGGTCACCACCCGGTCCGGGTCGCCGGTCAGTTCGACGGAGACGCCGACCACGCCGCGCCCGGAGGCGTCCAGGACGGCGTCGATCCCGCCCGGGGCGACCGCCCGCACCCGTTCGGCCAGCCCGTCGCCGTACGTCACCGGGATCACCCCGAGCGAGCGCAGGTAGTCGTGGTTGGCCTCGCTCGCGGTGCCGATCACCGTGATGCCGCGGGCGATCGCGATCTGGCCGCCGATCGAGCCGACGCCGCCAGCCGCCGCGTGGATCAGCAGGGTCTCGCCGGGGCGCAGCGCGAGCAGTTCCAGGGTGCGGTACGAGGTCTCGGCCGCGACCGTCAGCGCCGCGGCCTGCTCGAAGCCGAGCGGGTCCGGGATGATCGTGGCCAGCTCCGCGGAGAGCAGCGCCTGCTGGGCGTAGGAGCCGGTGAGGGTGGGGCCGAAGACCGGTTCGCCGGTGGTCAGTCCGGTGACGCCCTCGCCCAGCGCGTCGATCACGCCGGCCGCCTCCGTGCCGGGAATGTGCGGCAGGGTGACGGGGAACGCCTGCCGCATCACCCCCGACCTGATCTTGGTGTCCAGCGAGTTGACCCCGGAGGCCCGCACCGCGATCCGTACCTGCCCCGGGCCGGGCTCGGGCGGCGGCGTGTCCTGCAGTTGCAGGACGTCGACGGAACCGTATTCGCTGAAGGCGATCGACTTGGTCATGCGGCTCACGATCCTCGGGGCTCGGGGCGGTCGGAGGGGGGCTGCGGTACGGCCCGGCCGTACCCGTACGACCGGGCCGTACGGTTACGTATGCTCGCCCGCGCCCGCCGGAATCACCCGCAAGGCGCGCCCGCCGTACGTGTCCGTCCACACGTCGGCCAAGATGAGAAGGAAATGAGAGCGCTTGGCCATCATTTAGAAGGCGGGTGGTGGACATCACCATTATTTTGCCAAGCCCTGACAGGTGAATGTCCGACTTGCCCGGTATGCCTATTTGCCTCTGCCCCCCTGCCCGTGCAACAGTCGATGACAACGGCGGCCGCTGACCCGGGCTCAGCCGTTCCACGGACGCCGCGGGCACACCCCCCCTGTCGCGCGGCGAATTGGGAAGAGGCCCTACCGCTGTCACCCCCCCCCGACGCGGAGGGCCTCTTCTCCTGTCCGGGCTCCGGCACGAGTCGCCGGCGCAAAGCGTCGGCACAAGGCGCCGGTCAGCGCTCGGGGGCGACCCGCAGCTCGAACCAGGTGACCTTTCCGCGCGCCTGGAGGTCGACGCCCCAGCGGTCGGCGAGCGTGTCGACCAGGAACAGGCCGCGCCCGCTGATGTCCAGCTCGCGCACCGGCAGCAGGCACGGCAGCGCGCGCGAGGGGTCGCGGACCTCCACTCTGATCCAGCCGCGCCGCCGGTGCATCCGTAACCCCATCGTGTGCGCGCCGGTGTGCCGTACGGCGTTGCCCACCAGCTCGGAGACCAGCAGTTCGACCGGGTCGGCGAACTGGAGCAGGCCCCACCTCCGCAGTACGGAGAGTGACATCCGGCGGGCCTTGGCGGCGGACCGGCGGTCCGAGGTCGGCAGCAGCACCTCGGCGACGGACGGGTCGCCCGGCAGGTCCGGGGCCGCGGGGGCCGGGTCCTCGGCGGCATCGATGTCATCGGTGTCGGTGGCGTGGTCCGCCACATCCGTGACATCCGTGACGGCCGGGGCATCCGTGACGTCGGCGACGCCCGCGACAGCTCCGTCGTCCACGTCGGCGGCGAGAACCGGCGCGGCCCCCGGCGCGGGCTCGGCCGGCCGCGGCTGCTCCGATCCTCCCCGACCCGACATGCCATCATCATGGCTGTAACCGGAGTGTTGCGTGGGGTAACCCCGGGAATTGGTACCCTGGGATCACCGTCGTCACGCACCGTCAAATCATGGGGTGAACTGCGCCTTTCCCGGGCCCTCCTCGACGAAGCTGCGCATGCCGATCTCCCGGTCCCGGGTGGCGAACAGGCCGGCGAACAGCTGCCGTTCGAGGGCCAGTCCGGTGTCCAGGTCCGCGTCAAGACCCTTGTCGACCGATTCCTTGGCGGCCCGCAGCGCGTACGCCGGACCGCGCGCCAGCCGCGCCGCCCACTCGCGCGCGGCGCCGTACACCTCCTCGGCCGGCACCACCCGGTCGACCAGACCGAGGGAGAGCGCTTCCTGCGCGGCCACCATGCGGCCGGTGAAGATCAGGTCCTTGGCGCGGGACGGGCCGATCAGCCGGGCCAGCCGCTGCGTGCCGCCGGCGCCCGGGATCAGGCCGAGCAGGATCTCCGGCTGCCCCAGCTTGGCGTTCTCCGCGGCGATCCGGATGTCCGCGCACAGCGCCAGCTCGCACCCGCCGCCCAGCGCGTAGCCGTTGACCGCCGCGACCACCGGCTTGGGGATGCGGGCGACCGCGGTGAAGGCGCCCTGGAGGGCGGCGCCCCGGTCGGCCATGTCCTCGTAGGACATGCCCTGCATCTCCTTGATGTCGGCGCCGGCCGCGAACACCTTCTCGCCGCCCCACACCACCACGGCCCGTACGTCCGGCCGCCGCGCGGCCTCCTCGGCGACCGCCTTGAGCAGGTCCTGCACGGCGGCGTCCATCGCGTTCATCGGCGGCCGGTCCAGCCGGATGGTGCCGACGCCTTCGTCGACTTCGAGGGTCACAGTCATGCCGGGAGCGTACGGCAGCACCCGCGCGGGCCGCGACGACGCCGGACCTGCCCGTGACGGCGGACTCCGGTACGTCAGAGCGCCGTCCACTGCGGCCAGTCGAGGTTCCAGCCGTTCAGGCCGTTGTACCACTGCACGCTGCGGCCGCTGCCGCCGGTGACCTCGACCACGTCGCCCACCAGGGAGTTGGCGAAGAACCAGGCGGCGGGCGCGGCCGAATCGGCGCCGCCGCGCGCGTCCCGCAGGCCGATGCCGCCGTGGCTGGTGTCGGCGGTGCCGAACACGGCGGGCGGTGACCAGTAGTCGCCGTAGAGGAAGGTGCCGGAGGTGGTCAGCCGCATCGCGTGCGGCACGTCCGGGATGTCGTACTCGCCGCCGAAGCCGGCCGTGTCGCCGGTCATGCGGGTGCGGCCGTACTTCTCGGCGATCACCAGGGTGCCGCCGGGGGTGTCGTGGCCGGGGACGCCGGCGGTGACGGGCAGGGCGCGCAGGAGCCGGCCGTCACGGTAGACGGACATGGTGTGCCGGGCCGCGTCCACCACGCTGACCTGGCTGCGGGCGACCGTGAAGTGCACGCTCTCGCGCTGCCGTCCGTAGACCCCGGGGGCGGCCCGCACACCGGCCAGGTCGACGGCGAGGGTGACACGGGTGCCGGGCGCCCAGAACTTCTGCGGCCGCAGGTAGACGTCCTGGTCGCCGTACCACTTGGCGGCGACGGCCACCGGCGGCGCGGCGGTGACGGTCAGCCCGCGGGCGACCGCGGCGCGGTCGGTGACCGCCCGGTTGAAGTGCAGCCACACCTCCATGCCGACACCGACCTCGGCACCGTCCTGCGGGGTGACGAAGCCGACGAAGGTGTCGTCGGGGACGACCGTGGTGAAGGCCGAGTGCCGGTCGGACTCACGGCCACGGCTGTCACGGGCGGTGGCGTCCACGGTGTAGGCGGTGGCGGTCCGCAGCCGCGCGGTGGGCGCCCAGACCGCGCCGTCCGCGCTGATCGCACCCGGTACGGTCAGCCCCGAGGCGTCCTTGACCACGACCGAGGACAACTCGCCGCCGGAGGCGGTGACCTTCAGGGTGCCGCTGGTGGCGACATCGGTGGCGCCGTCGGCGGGCGCGATGGCCACTGCCGCGGCGGAGACGGCCGTCCCCGACACGACATTGCGCGCGGTACGACCCGCGTCGTCGCCGGATCCCACGCCCGGTGCTCCGCAGCCGGCGAGCAGCAGTGCGGCGAGCGCCAGCAGGGTGGCCGTCAGAACGCCCGGCAAGGCGGCCGGGAGCGCCTGGGCCGCCGCCCGCCGTGCCTCTGCCGTGGGGCGCGCGACGCCGCCTCTGCGCCCACCGGGCGCCCAGGCTCTCGGCTCCACCTTCTCGACTCCCCTGACGCGACGGAACCCCGGATTCCCCCCGGCGAGCGCAAGGAAATCACACGAATCACACGAGGGGGCGCGCCATCGTGTCACCGTTCAGTACCGGATGCGGTCGGCTGCCGCCGGGTGGGCGTGTTTCGCGTCAAGTGCGGCGTGCGGGCTGCTCCGTCTGGGCGGCGGGCCGCCGTTGCACCTACGGTGCGGTGCCGGGTGCCCGGCGCGTTCAGGGCGGCAACCCGCCGTTGCACCCGCGGTGCGGTGCCGATGCCCGGCGCGTTGTGGGCGGCAACCCGCCGTTGCACCCGCGGTGCGGTGCCGGGTGCCCGGCGCGTTGTGGGCGGCAACCCGCCGTTGCACCCGCGGTGCGGTGCCGATGCCCGGCGCGTTGTGGGCGGCAACCCGCCGTTGCACCTACGGTGCCTTGCCGGATGCCCGGCGCGTTGTGGGCGGCAACCCGCCGTTGCACCCGCGGTGCCTTGCCGGATGCCCGGCGCGTTGTGGGCGGCAACCCGCCGTTGCACCCGCGGTGCCTTGCCGGATGCCCGGCGCGTTGTGGCTTGTCGCGCAGTTCCCCGCGCCCCTTGGGGGCGGCCCCCTCCGCCTGGCACGGGTGAACCGCAGCTTGCCGCGCCCACGCGGCGCCAGCCGCACACAAGACACAGCCCCGCGCCCCTGGGGGCGGCCCCCTCCGACCGGCGCGCCCACGCGGCGCCAGCCGCATATAAGGAACAGCCCCGCGTCCCTTGGGGGGCGGCTTCGTCCGGCCCGTGCGGGTCAGAGGGCGGAGCCTGCGCGCCATTGGGGCCAGGTGAGGTTCCAGCCGCCCATGCCGTTGTCGGGGGCGACGGTGGTGTCGTGGGAGTTGACCACGCGGATCGGGTCGCCGATGAGGGAGTGGGTGAAGAACCAGCCCGCGGGGGTGGCGAGGCCGCCGCCCTTGGTGTCGCTGAGGCCGATGCAGCCGTGGCTGACGTTGGTGGTGCCGAACACGGTGGGCGGCGACCAGTAGTTGCCGTGGACGAAGGTGCCGGAGCGGGTCAGGCGCATGGCGTGCGGCACGTCGGGGATGTCGTAGGCCGCGCCGAAGCCGACGGTGCGGCTGTCCATCCGGGTGAGCGGCAACTTCTCGGCGATCACCATCACGCCGTTGTACGTGGTGTGCTCGGGGCTGCCGGCCGACACCGGCAGGGTGCGCAGCACCACCCCGTCGCGGCGCACCGTCATCACGTGCGCGGCCGCGTCGACGGTGGAGCGCTGGTCGCGGCCGATGGTGAAGGTGACGGTGCGGGACTGCACGCCGTACACGCCGGGCGCGGCCCGGACGTCGCGCAGCCGCAGGGTCAGGGTGACGCGGGTGCCGGGGCGCCAGTACTCGGCCGGCCGCAGGTCCAGCCGGCTGTCGCCGAACCAGTGGCCGGCCACCGGCACGGGCGGGTCGGCGGTGACGGTGATGCCGTGTTCGACGGCGGCGCGGTCGGCGATCGGGCGGCTGAACCGCACCGAGACGATCATGCCGGTGCCGACCACCGAGCCGTCCTGCGGGGTCCAGAAGCCCATGACGGTGTGCGGGGGCACCAGGGTGGTGAAGTCCGAGTGGCGGGCGGCGGGCCGGCCACGGTCGTCGATGGCGTACGCGTCGACCGTGTAGGTGGTGGCCAGTTGCAGCGGACCGTTCGCCTGCCAGGCGCGGGCGTCCGGGGTCACGGTGCCGGGCACCGGCAGGCCGTCGCCGCTGGTGACGACCACTTCGGTGAGGGTGCCGCGGGCGACCGAGACCCGCAGCGGCCCGGTGGCCGGCACGTCCTGGGCGCCGTCGCGCGGACTGACCGCGATGTCCGCGCGCGCGTCCCGCGAGGCCGTCGCGGCAGCGGTCGCCGTCGGTTCCGGTGTGCCGCGCTTGCCGTCCTGCCCCAGTCCCGCCCCGCACCCCGCCACCACCATCGCGCACAGCACCGCGCCTGCGCGTACCACGCGCCTCACCGCTCTCGTCACGCACACCCAACGACGGCGTACCCGCCGGGGAAACGCGAACCCGTCCACCCGGGGGCCGGGTGACCGGGCGAGGGGTGGGCACGGCCGCTCGGCGCCGGGCGGTACGCGGGTACCCGGCGCGCCACCCCGGTACGACGCGCGGTGCCGCGCCGGACACGGCCGACCGCCACCCGTACGGCGCCGCAAGCGTGCCGGAGCCGGCAGTACGCCCGCCCCGCGCCGTGCACCGGTGAGTACCGGTTTGTTCAGGCCGGGTATGCACGGGGTACGTGCTGAGGGCTGGGGGAATGGAAGGGGCGGGGGGCTCGTTCGCCGGGCCGGGTCGGGATGCCCGGAACCGTCGCGGAAGAGGTCGGGGTCCGCCCGTGGAGTTGTTGTGGAGAGCCGCTGGAGGCAGTCCGTGTCCGAGCCACGCGAGTCCGGGTTCGCCGAGTCGGGCGGCATCGGAGCCGCACCGGGGCTCGTCTCCGTCACCACGGCGCTCGAGGCCGCCGCCTCCGCGCCGGCCCTGCCGCGCGCCCGCCGGGACGGGGATCCGCGGCCGGCCGGCGCGGAGCTCGTCCCTGTCCTGCCGGGCTCGCCGGAGCCGCTCGGGGCGCGGTTCCGTAAAGGCCCCGACGGGCCTGCCGGGACGAATTTCGCGCTGTGGGCGCGGGGCGCCGAGTGGGTGGAGGTGTGCCTTTTCGGGGCGGACGGCAGCGAGACGCGGGCGCCACTGACGGAGCTGACGGACGAGGTGTGGCACGGCTTCGTGCCGGGCGTGCTGCCGGGGGCGCGGTACGGGTTCCGGGTCGGCGGGCGCTGGGACCCGTGGACGGGGGCCCGGTGGAATCCGGCGAAGCTGCTGCTGGACCCGTACGCGCGGGCGGTGGACGGCGAGTTCACGCTGGCCCCGGAGACGTACGGGCACGTGCGGCACTGGCCGGACCCGGCGGTCGCCGACACCGTACGGGACGACCGGGACTCGGCGCCGTACGTGCCCAAGGGCGTGGTGGTGGCCGACGAGGACGACGGGCCGGACAACGACCGGCGGCCCGGGACGCCCTGGGCGGAGACGGTGATCTACGAGCTGCACGTCCGCGGCTTCACCATGCGCCACCCGGACGTGCCGCCCGAACTGCGCGGCACCTACGCGGGCCTGGCGCACCCGGCGGCGATCGCGCACCTGACCGGGCTCGGCGTGACGGCGGTGGAACTGCTGCCGGTGCACCAGTTCGCGCACGAGGAGCACCTGGAGCGGCGGGGCCTGCGCAATTACTGGGGCTACAACTCGATCGGCTACTTCGCGCCGCACGGCGCCTACAGCTCCGCCGGGACCCGCGGCGAGCAGGTCGGCGAGTTCAAGCGGATGGTGAAGGCGCTGCACGCGGCCGGCATCGAGGTGATCCTCGACGTCGTCTACAACCACACCGCGGAGGGCGGCGAGGGCGGCCCGACCCTCTCGATGCGCGGCATAGACAACCGTGGCTACTACAAGCTGGCCGCCGACCCGCGCCGTTACGCCGACTTCACCGGCTGCGGCAACACCCTGAGCGTGGTGCAGCCGCACGTGCTGCGGATGGTCACCGACTCGCTGCGCCACTGGGTGACCGAGATGGGCGTGGACGGCTTCCGGTTCGACCTCGCGGCGGCGCTGGCCCGGACCCGGCACGACGTGGACATGTTCGCCCCCTTCCTCGCGGTGATCGCGCAGGACCCGGTGCTGCGCCGGGTGAAGCTGATAGCCGAGCCCTGGGACGTGGGCGCCGGCGGCTACCAGGTGGGCGCCTTCCCGCCGCTGTGGAGCGAGTGGAACGACCGTTTCCGCGACACCGTACGGGACTTCTGGCGCGGCGCGGCCCCGGACGTACGGGACCTCGGCTACCGGCTGACCGGCTCCTCCGACCTCTACGACCGGGGCGGGCGGCGCCCGCGGGCCTCGGTCAACTACGTGACGGCGCACGACGGTTTCACGCTGCGCGACCTGGTGTCGTACAACCGCAAGCACAACGAGGCGAACGGCGAGGACGGGCGGGACGGCAGCGACGACAACCGGTCGTGGAACTGCGGGGCGGAGGGCGAGAGCGACGACCCCGCGGTGCCGGCGCTGCGCGGGCGGCAGATCCGCAACATGCTGGCGACGCTGCTGCTGTCCACCGGGGTGCCGATGCTGGTGGCCGGCGACGAGATGGGCCGCACCCAGGGCGGCAACAACAACGCGTACTGCCAGGACAACGAGGTCGGCTGGGTGGACTGGTCGCTGCTGGCCGAGCCGCAATGGGCGCGGATACGGGATCTGGTGGCCCGGCTGACCGCCCTGCGCCGGGCGCATCCCGCGCTGCGCCGCGGCGGCTTCTTCTCCGGGCTCCCCCTCGGCCCCGACGGCCTGCGCGACGTCGCCTGGTTCCGCCCGGACGGTCGCGAGATGGCCGACGCGGACTGGTTCGCCTCCTCGGCGACCCTCGGCATGTACGTCTCGGGCCACGGCCTGCCCGAGCGCGACCCCCACGGCGAACCGATCACCGACGACAGCTTCCTGCTGCTCGCCCACGCCGGCCACCGCCCCCTCCCCTTCCACCTCCCCGGGCCGCCCTGGGCCGCCGCCTACGAACTCCTCCTCGACACCGCCCTGGACGACCAGTCCCACCCCCCGGCCACCCTCTCCCCCTCCGGCACGACGATCCGCGTACCGGCCCGCTCGGTGCGGCTGTACCGCGTGACGGAGTGAACGCCGGGCACCGACACCGCAGTTCACCGGGGGTGCGGCGAGCGGGCGGGCGGGTGGACTGCGGCAAGTGGTCCAGTCCATATTGAGCGGGTGAGAGCTTCCGCAAGGCGGTCCGGGGGGACCGGGATCGGCACGACCGGGGTCGGGGCCGAGGGGACGGCAGGGGAACGCGGGCTGTGGTCCGGGGGGTTCCGGCTGTATTTCGCGGCGCGGACCGTGGCCATGCTGGGGGACACCATGCTGCCGGTGGCGCTGTCGGCGGGGCTGTTGTCGTACGGGTATTCCGCGGGGGACATCGGGCTGGTGATGGCCGCGGCCACCGCATGTTTCGCGGGGCTGGTGGTGTTCGGCGGGGTGTTCGCCGACCGGCTGAACGCGCGGGCGCTGATGATCGGGGCCGACGTGGTGCGGGTGTGCACGCAGTCGCTGGCCGCCGTTCTGTTCCTCACGCACCGGGTGCGGCTGTGGGAGATGGTGGTGATCGCCGTGGTCAACGGGACCTGTGCGGCGATGTTCCAGCCCGGGGTGGCGTCCACGGTGGTGCGGGTGGCGACCGACGTGCAGGGGGCCAACGGGACGACCAGGACGGCGGAGTCGCTGGCGGCCATGGCCGGGCCGGCGCTGGCGGGCATGCTGGTGGGGTTCGTCTCGCCCGGCGCGGTGTTCGCGGTGCACGCCTCGACGTATCTGACCAGCGCGGTGTGCCTGATCGCGCTGCGGCTGGCGCCGCTGCCGCCGCGGGAGAAGGCGGCGAGCACCTTCCGCACGGATCTGGCCGAGGGGTGGCGGGAGTTCCGGGCCCGGACCTGGATGTGGTCGGTGATCGTCGTGTGGATGGTCTACATGGTGTGCATGGTGGGGCCGTTCACCCCGCTGGCCGCCGGCCAGATCATCACCGGCCACGGCGCGGGCTCGTACGGCCTGGTCAACTCCTCACTCGGGGCCGGGACGGCGGTGGGCGCGCTGCTGGCGATCCGGCTGCGCGCCGAGCACCCGCTGCGGGCCGGGTCGCTGGCCCTGTTCGCCACCGCGCTGATGCCGGCCTCGGTGGGTTTCGGCCTGCCGGTGCCGGCGGTCTGCGCCTGCGTGTTCGTGGCCGGCACCGGGTCGGCGTACTGGGGCGTGAACTGGGCCACCAGCGTGCAGACCCAGGTCCCCGGCGACATCCTCAACCGCATCCACGCCTACGAGGTGGCCGGCTCGGTGGCCATGGTGCCGGTCGGCCAGGCGCTGGCCGGCCCGGCCGCGTCCGCCTTCGGCACCCGGCACGTCCTGCTGGCCGGCGCCGCGGTGGCCCTCGCGGTCGCCGTCACCCTGCTGTCCGTGCCCGCGGTACGGGGGCTGCGCCGGACGCCGTGACGACGGCGGGAAAACAGGGTGAGCGGTGTCGGTGGCCCCCCTTAATGTCAGGAGCGATGCCTGCCACGACTCCTGACCCCGCGCCCGCCGTCCGTCACCGATCCGTGATCCGCTCGCTGCTGCGGCTGTGGCCGTACGTCAGACCCGTGCGGATCAGACTCGGCCTGTCCGCGGCGGTCGCGGTCGTGGCCTCGTGCATGTCGCTGCTGATCCCGCTGGTGCTCAAGTGGATGGTGGACGGCCCGGTCCACGACAAGGACACGGCCGGGGTGTGGCTGGGCGGCGGGCTGCTCCTGCTGCTGGGCCTGCTGGAGGCGGGGCTGTTCGGGGTCCGGCGCTGGCTGGTGGCCCGCCCGCTGGCCGGGGTCGAGGCGTCGATGCGGGCCGCCCTGTACGGGCACCTGCAACGGCTGCCGGTCGATTTCCACGACCGCTGGGCGTCGGGCCAGCTGCTCTCCCGGGCCACCATGGACCTGCAGATCCTGCGGATGTTCCTGGCCTTCCCGCTGGTCTTCCTGGTGGTCAACGGCGCGACGATCCTGATCGGCTTCGCGATCCTCTTCGCCCAGGCGTGGCTGCTGGGGCTGGTGCTGCTCGCCCCGGTGGTGCCGCTGATGATCGTGTGCTCGTATTTCGAGACGCATTACGCGCTGGCCGCCCGTACCGCCCAGGACCAGGCCGGTGACCTGGCCACCGTGGTGGAGGAGTCGGTGCTGGGCATCCGGATCATCAAGGCGTTCGGGCAGCACCGCAGCCAGGCCGCGGCCTTCCGGGGGCAGGCCCGGGGGCTGTGGGGCACCGAGATGCGCAAGGCCCGGCTGCTGTCCGACATCTGGGCGGTGATCATGACGCTGCCCGAGCTGGCGATCGGCGGCGCGCTGGCCGTCGGGGTGCTCCAGGTCGCGGACCACAAGCTGTCGGCGGGCACCCTGGTCGCGTTCCTGTCCACCGCGCTGGCCCTGCGCTGGCCGGTGGAGTCCATCGGCTTCCTGCTGGCGATGAGCAATGAGGCGGCCACCGCCGCCGACCGCTACTTCGAGGCGATGGACACCCCGGAGGCGGACCGGTCGGGCACCGGCGACGCCGCCGCCGGGGACGGGCTGCGGATGACCGGGGTCCGCTTCCGCTATCCCGACGCGCCGGACGGCGGCCCGGACCTGCTGAGCGGGGTGGACCTGCATGTGCGGCCGGGCGAGACCATGGCCCTGGTGGGCGCCACCGGCAGCGGGAAGACCACGCTGACCGCGCTGCTGCCCCGGCTGCACGAGGCGACCGGCGGCCGGATCACCCTGGACGGCGCGGACATCGCCGGCCTGCCGGTGGCCCGGGTGCGCGAACTGCTCGCCGTCGCCTTCGAGGAGCCGACCCTCTTCTCCGCCTCGGTACGGGAGAACGTCGCCATGGGCGCGGGCCCGGCCGGCGTCACCGAGGCCGACGTCGAACGCGCGCTGGCCGTCGCCCAGTGCGACTTCGTGGCCGGGCTGCCGCACGGCCTGGACACCCAGGTGGGCGAGCAGGGGCTGAGCCTTTCCGGCGGGCAGCGGCAGCGGCTGGCGCTGGCCCGGGCGGTGGTCGGCCGGCCCCGCTTCCTGGTGCTGGACGACCCGCTGTCCGCGCTGGACGTGCAGACCGAGGCACTGGTGGAGGCCGCGCTGCGGGAGGTGCTGCGGGAAACCACCGCTCTGGTCGTCGCCCACCGGCCCTCGACCGTACTGCTCGCCGACCGGGTGGCGCTGCTGTCCGAGGGCCGGATCACGGCGGTCGGCACCCATGCCGAACTGCTGCGGGACAGCGCGGAGTACCGGCACCTGATGTCGGGCACGGCGGACGGGGCGCGGGAGGAGAGCAGGGCGCCGGCGGACGCGGCGGAGACGGACCCGGCACCAGCGGGCGCCCCACAGGCGGACAGCCCGCTGACGGACCTGCCGCTGGAGAGGAGCGAGGCATGACGACGGCTGCTCCCCCGGGAGTCGACCCCTTCGACCAGGACGTGCTGCCGGCGCCCAGGAACGCGCAGATGATCCTGCTGCGTTCCCTGCTGCACCCGCACCGCAGCCGGCTGTGGCTGGCCACCGTGCTGCTGCTGGTCCAGCAGGCCGCCGTGCAGGCAGGCCCGCTGCTGGTGGCGTACGCGATCGACCACGCGATCCCGGCGGTGCGCGACGGCCGGCACGGCGCGCTGATCGCGGTGGCCTGCGGCTATCTGGGCTGCGGGCTGGCCTCGGGGATCCTGCAGCGGGCGTTCATCCGGGTCGCCGCCCTGATCAGCCAGGACGTGCTGATCGAGCTGCGCGGCCGGATCTTCCGGCACGCCCAGAGCCTGAGCCTGGACTTCCACGAGCGCTACACCTCGGGCCGGCTGATCTCCCGGGCCACCTCGGACGTGGAGTCGATCCGCGAACTGCTCAGCGACGGCCTGGAGGAACTGATCGAGGTCGTGCTGTCGGCTGTGTACATCTCGGTGCTGCTGCTGATCCTCGACTGGCGGCTGGGCCTGGCCACCATGGTCTCCTACGGCCCGCTGTACGTGGCGATCCGCTCCTTCCAGCGCCGGTCGATGGTCGCCTACCGCAAGCGCTCGACGGCGACCGCTGCGGTGATCGTGAAGTTCACCGAGACGATGAACGGCATCCGCCCCGTCAAGGCGTTCCGCCGCGAGGAGCCCAACGACGCGGCCTTCGGCGAGCTGAACCACCGGCACGAGCGGGCCAACGGCGACGCGATCCTGGAGATGGCCCGCTACGTGGTGGGCTCCCGGCTGATCGCCAACATCGCGATCGCGGCGATCGTGCTGTGGGGCGCCTATCGGGTCGCGCAGGGCGGCCTCGCGCTCGGCGTGCTCGCCGCCTTCGTGCTGTACCTGCGGCGGCTGTACGACCCGATCGACCGGCTGGGCATGTTCCTGAACTCCTACCAGTCGGCGGCCGCGTCGCTGGAGAAGATCGCCGGGCTGCTGGCGCAGGAGCCGGGGGTGCCCGAGCCGGCGCGTCCGGTGCCGCTGCCGGAGCGGCCGGCCGGTCAGCCGGGCCGGGCGGTGGTCTTCGAGGACGTACGGTTCGCGTACCGCACCGGCGGTGAGGTGCTGCCGGTGTTCGGGCTGCGGGTGCCGGCCGGGCAGACGGTGGCGGTGGTCGGCGCGACCGGGGCCGGCAAGTCCACCCTGGCCAAGCTGCTGGCCCGGTTCTACGACCCCACCGACGGCCGGATCATGCTGGACGGGGTGCCGCTGCGCGAACTGGCCCCGGCCGATCTGCGGCGTGGGGTGGTCATGGTGACGCAGGAGTCGTTCCTGTTCTCCGGGACCGTGGCGGAGAACATCACCATCGGCCGGCCGGACGCGAGCCGGGCGGAGGTGGAGGCGGCGGCGAAGGCGATCGGCGCGCACGACTTCATCGCGGCGCTGCCCGACGGCTACGACACGGACGTGCGCAAGCGCGGCGGCCGGATCTCGGCCGGGCAGCGGCAACTCGTCGCGTTCGCCCGGGCGCTGCTGGCCGACCCGGGGGTGCTGATCCTGGACGAGGCGACCTCGTCGCTGGACATCCCCGGCGAGCGGGCGGTGCAGCACGCGATGCACACGGTGCTGCACGGCCGCACCGCCGTGATCATCGCGCACCGGCTGTCCACCGTGGAGATCGCCGACCGGGTCCTGGTGATGCGCGACGGCCGGATCGTGGAGGACGGCACCCCGGAGGAACTCATCGCCGACAGCGGCCACTTCGCGGGCCTGCACCAGGCGTGGCAGGACAGCCTGGTCTGACCGGTTCGCGGCCGCCGGGCCGCTGAGAACCGTTGTCCGCAATCGGCTCCCGGCCGGGGCGATTTCGCGCCACCGCGGCCCGTACGGAATTTGACACCGGAGCCGCCCGCTCCACGAGCCCACGCCCGATTCCTCCTGCGTCACGCGGAATTGGCGGTGCACAGATTTATTCACCGGGCAACATCCGTGTCACACCCGCCCGCTATGCGGACCCCACCCTCCGCACACCGAACGATTTTCGGCCAATTTCAGGTCATGGGAATGACATGAACAAGTAAAGCTGTCAATCTGTGCCCCAGTTCCTTCGCACTACCCCGCTGTAACCGGGCAGCCCACCAACCCCACCTGCCCGGTCTGTCCCGGCCGCCACACGCGGTCGCAGCAGAAGGAGTTCGAGTGCGCAGATCCCCCCGCACAGCAGCAGCGGCCGGCGCCCTGATCGCCGGCGCCGCCATGGTCGCGGTCACGCTCCCCGCGGGCACCGCCAGCGCGGCGCCCGCCGCCCCGGCGGCCGCGAACGCCGCCGCCACGCACGTCAGCCCGCGCGCGGGCGCGCTGCCCGCCGCCCTGAGCCCGGCCCAGCAGAAGACCCTGGTCACCAAGGCGCAGGGCGCCGTCGCGACCACCGCCGCCTCGCTGCACCTGGGCGCGCAGGAGAAGCTGGTCGTCAAGTCCGTCACCGAGGACGCGGACGGCACGACGCACACCCGCTACGAGCGCACGTACGCCGGACTCCCGGTGCTCGGCGGCGACCTGATCGTGCACACCGACAAGGCGGGCGCCACCACCGGGGTCGACAAGGCGACCAACGCCGCGATCAAGGTGGCCTCCACCACCGCGGCCAAGACCGCCGACTCCGCCAAGTCCTTCGCGCTCGGCCGCGCCAAGGCCGAGGGCGCCGCCGCCCCGGCCGCCACGAACGCGCCGCGCAAGGTGATCTGGGCCGCCTCCGGCACCCCGGTGCTGGCCTGGGAATCGGTGATCGGCGGCTTCCAGGACGACGGCACGCCGAACCAGCTGCACGTGATCACCGACGCCACCACCGGCGCGAAGCTCTTCGAGTACCAGGGCATCGAGACCGGTGTCGGCAACACCGAGTACAGCGGCCAGGTCACCATCGGCAGCACCCAGTCCGGGTCGACCTACAACCTGACCGACGGCACCCGTGGCGGGCACAAGACCTACAACCTCAACCACGGCACCTCGGGGACCGGCACCCTGTTCTCTCAGTCCTCCGACACCTGGGGCGACGGCACGCCGACCACGGCGACCACCGCCGGCGCGGACGCGGCCTACGGCGCCCAGGAGACCTGGGACTTCTACAAGAACACCTTCGGCCGCAACGGCATCCGGGGCGACGGCGTCGCCGCGTACTCGCGGGCCCACTACGGCAACTCGTACGTCAACGCCTTCTGGGACGACTCCTGCTTCTGCATGACGTACGGCGACGGCAGCGGCAACACCCACCCGCTGACCGCGCTGGACGTGGCCGGGCACGAGATGAGCCACGGCGTCACCTCCAACACCGCGGGCCTGAACTACAGCGGGGAGTCCGGCGGCCTGAACGAGGCGACCTCCGACATCCTGGGCACGGGTGTGGAGTGGTACGCCAACAACTCGTCCGACCCGGGTGACTACCTGATCGGCGAGAAGATCAACATCAACGGCAACGGGACCCCGCTGCGCTACATGGACCAGCCGAGCAAGGACGGCGCGTCCAAGGACTACTGGTCCTCCAGCCTGGGCGGCCTGGACGTCCACTACTCCTCCGGCCCGGCCAACCACTTCTTCTACCTGCTCTCCGAGGGCAGCGGCGCCAAGACCGTCAACGGCGTGAGCTACAACAGCCCGACCTCCGACGGCCTGCCGGTGCCGGGCATCGGCCGGGACAACGCGCTGAAGCTGTGGTACAAGGCGCTCAGCGAGCGCTTCACCTCCACCACCAACTACGCCTCGGCCCGCACCCAGTCGCTCCAGGCGGCGGCGGACCTGTGGGGCGCGGGCAGCGCCACGTACAACACGGTCGCCAACACCTGGGCGGCGATCAACGTCGGCAGCCGCGTCTCCACCAGCGGCGTGACGGTGACCCAGCCGGCCAACCAGAGCACCGTGGTCAACACCGCGGCCAGCCTGCAGATCCAGGCCACCAGCACCAACGGCGGCGCCCTGACCTACACGGCGACCGGCCTGCCGACGGGTCTGTCGATCGGCGCCTCCACCGGCCTGATCTCCGGCACCCCGACCGCGACGGGCTCCTTCAGCGTGACCGTGACCGCCAAGGACTCCACCGGCGCGACCGGTTCGGCGTCCTTCACCTGGACGGTGACCGGCTCCGGCGGCGGTGGCTGCACCCCGGCGCAGCTGCTCGGCAACCCCGGCTTCGAGACCGGCAGCGCCTCCCCGTGGACCGCGTCCTCCGGCGTGATCGACAACAGCACCGGTGAGCCCGCCCACGGCGGTTCCTGGAAGGCGTGGCTGAACGGCTACGGCACCACCCACACCGACACGCTGTCCCAGACGGTGAGCATCCCGGCCGGCTGCACCACGGCCGGCTTCACCTTCTACCTGCACGTGGACACGGCCGAGACCACCACGAGCACCCAGTACGACAAGCTCACCGTGGCGGCCGGCTCCACCACCCTGGCCACGTACTCCAACCTGAACGCGGCCAGCGGCTACGTGCAGAAGTCGATCAGCCTGGCCCCGTACGTCGGCCAGAGCGTGACCCTGAAGTTCACCGGTACGGAGGACTCCAGCCTCCAGACCTCCTTCGTGATCGACGACACCGCGGTCAACGTCGGCTGATCGTCCCGATGTGACCCCGATGCCGCCCCGGTTCACCGGGACGGCGGTACGCCCCCGGGCCGGCACCCCCACTGCCGGCCCGGGTAGGCGTATTGTGACGTTGTGTCCGGTGTGGGGTGATCGTCCGCACCGATCCCGGTCCGTACAGTGCGGATGCGAACACAGCCCCATGCGGAGGAGAGAACATGGCAACCGGAACCGTGAAGTGGTTCAACTCGGAAAAGGGCTTCGGCTTCATCGAGCAGGACGGCGGCGGCTCCGACGTCTTCGCGCACTACTCCAACATCCTTGCCCAGGGCTACCGTGAGCTGCTCGAAGGCCAGAAGGTCGAGTTCGACGTCACGCAGGGCGTGAAGGGCCCGCAGGCCGAGAACATCCGCAAGCTGGCCTGACGGTTCCGTGCCCACCGGCACGACCAGGGCCGGGGCCCGCACCGACATCGGTGCGGGCCCCGCCCTTTCCGGGCTCCCTGGCCCCGCTCCCTACCGCAGGACGCCCGCGGTCATGCCCTCCGCCTCGGGCGGCACGGTGACCAGGCCCAGCTCCGCCGGGCCGGCCAGCAGCTTGTGGGCGGGCAGCACCCGGACGGTGTAGCCGAACGCGCCGGTGCGGTCCAGGGTCAGCGGGCCCTCGTAGCACCAGCGGCCGGAGACGTCCGGGCGTGAGGTGGGCTTGAGCGAGACCACCGCGGGCGAGGCGAGCCGGTCGGCGGCGTCCACCCGGCCGGACAGGAGCTGCACGTCCACGTCCGCCGGCTCGAGGCCGCCAAGGGTGACCTGGGCCCGCAGGGTGAGGGTGGCGCCCAGCTCCGGGGTGTCCGTGGTCGAGCCGGTCTCCACGTGCTCCACCGTCACCTCGTGCCAGTGGCCGCGCACCTTGCGCTTCCAGGCGGCCAGGTCCGCCGCGTCCGGACCGTGTATGGCCCGGTGCGAGCGGGCGGCCGGGGCGTACAGCCGCTCCACGTAGTCGCGGACCATGCGGCCGGCCACCACCTTGGGGCCGAGGGTGGCCAGGGTGTGCCGGACCATCTCGATCCAGCGCTCGGGCAGGCCGCCGCGGCCCTGGTCGTAGAAGCGCGGCGCGACCTGCCGCTCCAGCAGGTCGTAGAGCGCGGCGGCCTCCAGCTCGTCGCGGCGGTCCTCGTCGGCCACGCCGTCGGCGGTGGGGATCGCCCAGCCGTTGTCGCCGTCGAACCACTCGTCCCACCAGCCGTCCAGCACCGACAGGTTCAGGCAGCCGTTGAGCGCGGCCTTCATCCCGGAGGTGCCGCACGCCTCCAGCGGGCGCAGCGGGTTGTTCAGCCACACGTCGCAGCCGGGGTAGAGCAGCCGCGCCATGCCCATGTCGTAGTCGGGCAGGAAGACGATGCGGTGCCGCACCCGCGGGTCGTCGGTGAACTTGACCAGCTCCTGGACCAGCCGCTTGCCGCCCTCGTCGGCCGGGTGGGCCTTGCCGGCCACCACGATCTGGATCGGCCGCTCGGGGTGCAGCAGCAGGGCGCGCAGCCGGTCCGGGTCGCGCAGCATCAGGGTCAGCCGCTTGTACGACGGGACGCGGCGGGCGAAGCCGATGGTCAGCACGTCCGGGTCCAGGACGGAGTCGGTCCAGCCGAGTTCGGCCTCGCCGGCCCCGCGCTGCCGCCAGGAGGCGCGCACCCGGGTTCGTACGTCGTCCACGAGCTGTTCGCGCAGGGTGCGGCGCAGCTCCCAGACCGCGGCGTCGGGGATCTCGGCGACGGACTTCCAGCGGTCGGCGCCGCCCACCGTCATCGCGTCCTCGGCGACCTGCTGGCCGGCCTGGCGGGCGGCCAGCCGCTGCACCTCGGGGGCCACCCACGTGGGGGCGTGCACGCCGTTGGTGATGGAGGTGATCGGCACCTCCTCCGGGTCGAAGCCGGGCCACAGGCCGGCGAACATCTCCCGGCTGACCGCGCCGTGCAGGGTGGACACGCCGTTGGCGCGCTGGGCCAGCCGCAGGCCCATGACGGCCATGTTGAACAGGTTGGGGTCGCCGCCCGGCTGGGTCTCCATGCCCAGCTCGAGGATGCTGCCGACGTCCACGCCGTGCAGCTCGCCGCCCTCGCCGAGGTGGCGGGCGACCAGCTCGCGGTCGAACCGGTCGATGCCGGCCGGGACCGGGGTGTGGGTGGTGAACACGGTGCCGGCCCGCACCGCTTCCAGGGCCGCGTCGAAGTCCAGGCCCTGCTGGGACAGTTCCCTTATCCGCTCCAGGCCGAGGAAGCCGGCGTGGCCCTCGTTGGTGTGGAAGACCTCGGGCTCGGCGTGGCCGGTGATGCGGCAGTAGGCGCGTACGGCCCGCACCCCGCCGATGCCCAGCAGCATCTCCTGCATCAGGCGGTGCTCGCTGCCCCCGCCGTAGAGCCGGTCGGTGACGTCACGGTCGGCGGCCTGGTTGCCCTCGACGTCGGAGTCGAGCAGCAGCAGCGGCACCCGGCCCACCTGGGCCTTCCAGATGCGGGCCCGCAGGCTGCGGCCGCCGGTGAGGGTGAGCACGACCTCGGCGGGCCGGCCGTCGGCCTCGCGGACCGGGTCGACCGGCATCGAGTTCGGGTCCAGCACCGGGTAGTGCTCCTGCTGCCAGCCGTCCCGGGACAGGCTCTGCCGGAAGTAGCCGTGCCGGTAGAGCAGGCCGACGCCGATCAGCGGGACGCCGAGGTCGCTGGCCGATTTCAGATGGTCGCCGGCGAGGATGCCCAGCCCGCCGCTGTACTGCGGCAGCGCCGAGGTGATCCCGAACTCCGGCGAGAAGTAGGCGATGGCGGCCGGCAGGTCGCTGGTTTCCGGCCGGCCCTGCTGTTCTTGGTACCACCGTGGGCCCGCCAGGTAGTCGGCCAGGTCCTCTGCCGCTGCGGCCAGCCGGCGCCGGAAGCGGCGGTCACCGGCGAGGGCGGTGAGCCGCTCCTTGGAGACGGCGCCGAGCAGCCGTACCGGATCGCCCTGGGCCGCCCGCCAGCCCTCGGGGTCGACGCTCTGGAACAGCTCCCTGGTCTCCTGGTGCCACGACCAGCGTAGGTTCTGGGCCAGTTCCCCCAGCGGGCGCAGAGGTTCCGGCAGGACGGTGCGCACGGTGAATCGACGGATTGCCTTCACATCCCCGACCGTAGTCCCGCGAGCAGGGGCGCTGTGGCCTCTCTCCGCGATCCGCTGGTTCAAACGCTCGAACGGCGGCTCATTGAAGCGAACCGTTTCGGTGGACGGGCGCCGGGCGCTTGCGGGACAGTGTGCGCGGATGTGAGGGAACGGATCACGGGCCGTGCGCCGTGGGCGATCGGGTGCGATCCTGGTGGCTTGAACCGCACGACCCCCGCGCCGCTCTTCGGGAGCTTCGCGGGGTGCACAGGCGTACGCGGGGGCGCGTTCAGGGGCGCACTCGCGCTGGAACGGGGGAGCAATAAGGACATGGACGGCTTATGCGCCGGGGGCGCAAGTTGGGGCTTCGGCGGCGCGCTCCCGAAAGCCCGTCAGGTGGCTGGCTTCGCGCGTAGACAAGGGAGCAATCTGGTTCGTGCATGCCCCCGTCCCGTTTCGCAGCCGAGCACGCAACGCATCAGAATCACCCATCGCAGCAGCCGTAGGCGCCGCTCCTCCGGGCAGGCTTCCCCTGGTCCCGCCACCCGGGTGAACGCGGACCCGAGTGGCCACGCGGACAGGCCCCCATGGCCAAGAACAGTTAAAAAGAGCGGGGGCCGCCGTCCTGTCTCCCGCGCTGCCGGGAACCCGAACTGCCAGGTGAGGAAATGATCGGTCGTATTCCCGTTCTCGATGTCCGTCCGGCCGTGGACTGCGGCCGCCGGCCGGCGAAAGCGGTGGTCGGCGAGACGTTCCAGGTGACGGCAACCGTCTTCCGCGAGGGTCATGACGCGGTGGCCGCCAACGTGGTGCTCCGCGACCCCGCCGGCCGGTCCGGCCCCTGGACGCCCATGCGCGAACTGTCCCCCGGCACCGACCGGTGGGGCGCGTTCGTCACGCCCACCGCCGAAGGCCGCTGGACGTACACCGTCGAGGCCTGGTCGGACCCCGTGGCGACCTGGCGGCACGTGGCGGAGGTGAAGATCCCGGCCGGCATCGACACCGAACTGGTGCTCGCCGAGGGTGCCCTGCTGCACGAGCGGGCCGCCGCCGGGGTACCCAAGAGCGCCGGCCGCGCGGTGGTGCTGGCCGCCGTCGACGTGCTGCGCGACACCACCCGGCTGGCCGCCGACCGGCACCGGGCGGCGCTGGCCCCCGAGGTGGTCGCGGTGCTCGACCGGCACCCGCTGCGCGAGCTGGTCTCCGCCTCCCGCCCGCTGCCGCTGCACGTGGAGCGGGAGCGCGCGCTGTTCGGCTCGTGGTACGAGTTCTTCCCGCGTTCCGAGGGCGCGGTGGTCACCGAGGGCGAGCCGCCCCGCTCGGGTACCTTCCGCACCGCCGCCGAGCGGCTGCCGGCGGTCGCCGCCATGGGCTTCGACGTGGTGTACCTGCCGCCGATCCACCCCATCGGCACCGCCTTCCGCAAGGGCCGCAACAACACGCTGACCCCGGGCCCGTACGACGTGGGCTCGCCCTGGGCGATCGGCGCCCCCGAGGGCGGTCACGACGCGATCCACCCGGACCTGGGCACCCTGGCCGACTTCGACGCCTTCGTGGCGCGGGCCCGCGAGCTGCGCCTTGAGGTGGCGCTCGACTTCGCCCTCCAGTGCTCCCCGGACCACCCCTGGGTCGCCAAGCACCCGGAGTGGTTCGCGCACCGCGCCGACGGCACCATCGCGTACGCGGAGAACCCGCCGAAGAAGTACCAGGACATCTACCCCATCGCGTTCGACCAGGACTTCGACGGCCTGGTGCGCGAGACGCTGCGGGTGCTGCGGCACTGGATGAGCCACGGGGTGCGGATCTTCCGGGTGGACAACCCGCACACCAAGCCGGTGGTCTTCTGGGAGAAGGTCATCGCCGACATCAACCGCACCGACCCCGACGTGATCTTCCTCGCCGAGGCCTTCACCCGCCCGGCCATGATGAACACGCTCGGCCAGATCGGGTTCCAGCAGTCGTACACGTACTTCACCTGGCGCAACGGCAAGGACGAGCTCACCGACTACGTGCGCGAGCTCAGCGGCGGGACCGCCGCCTGGATGCGCCCCAACTTCTTCGTCAACACCCCTGACATCCTGCACGCCTACCTGCAGAACGGCGGTCGGCCGGCCTTCGAGACCCGGGCCGTGCTGGCCGCGACGCTGTCCCCGAGCTGGGGGGTGTACGCGGGGTTCGAACTGTGCGAAGCGACCCCCGCCCACCCGGGCAGCGAGGAGTACCTCGACTCCGAGAAGTACGAACTGCGGCCGCGCGACTGGGCCGCGGAAGAGGCGGCGGGCCGCTCCCTGGCCCCGCTGATCAGCACCCTCAACCGGCTGCGCCGCCGCCACCCGGCGCTGCAGCAACTGCGGGACATCACCTTCCACGACGTGGACAACCCGGCGCTCATGGCCTACTCCAAGCGGCGCGGCGGGGACGTCGTACTGGTGGTCGTCAACCTGGACCCGTTCCACACCCAGGAGGCGACGCTGTCGTTGAACATGCCAGAACTCGGCCTCTCCTGGCACGAGTCGTTCCCGGTGCGCGACGAGCTCACCGGGGAGACCTACCACTGGGGCAGGGACAACTATGTGCGCCTGGAGCCGGGCCGTGCGCCCGCGCACATCTTGTCGCTGCGACCGTCTCCATCGATCGGAGGGTCACTCAGTTGATCGTCAACGAACCCGTCCCTGACACCTTCGAGGACACCCCCGTCAAGGACCGTGATCCCGACTGGTTCAAACGGGCGGTGTTCTACGAAGTCCTCGTCCGGTCCTTCCAGGACAGCAACGGCGACGGTGTCGGCGACCTGAAGGGCATCACCGCCAAGCTGGACTACCTGCAGTGGCTCGGCGTGGACTGTCTGTGGCTGCCGCCCTTCTTCAACTCGCCGCTGCGCGACGGCGGGTACGACGTCTCCGACTACACCTCGGTGCTGCCGGAGTTCGGCGACCTGGCCGACTTCGTGGAATTCGTGGACGCCGCGCACCAGCGGGGCATGCGCGTCATCATCGACTTCGTCATGAACCACACCAGCGACCAGCACCCGTGGTTCCAGGCCTCCCGCAGCGACCCGGAAGGCCCGTACGGCGACTACTACACCTGGGCGGACGACGACAAGCAGTTCCCCGACGCCCGGGTCATCTTCGTCGACACCGAGACCTCGAACTGGACCTTCGACCCGGTGCGCAAGCAGTACTACTGGCACCGGTTCTTCTCCCACCAGCCGGACCTGAACTACGAGAACCCGGCCGTCCAGGAGGAGATCCTGGCGGCGCTGCGGTTCTGGCTGGACCTGGGCATCGACGGGTTCCGGCTGGACGCGGTGCCCTACCTCTACCAGGAGGAGGGCACCAACTGCGAGAACCTGCCGCGCACGCACCAGTTCCTCAAGCGGGTACGGGCCGAGATCGACGCCAGCTACCCGGACACCGTGCTGCTGGCCGAGGCCAACCAGTGGCCCGAGGACGTCGTGGACTACTTCGGCGACTTCCAGTCCGGCGGCGACGAGTGCCACATGGCCTTCCACTTCCCGGTGATGCCGCGGATCTTCATGGCGGTGCGCCGCGAGTCGCGCTACCCGGTCTCGGAGATCCTGGCCAAGACCCCGGCGATCCCGGCGGGCACCCAGTGGGGGATCTTCCTGCGCAACCACGACGAGCTGACCCTGGAGATGGTCACCGACGAGGAGCGCGACTACATGTACAGCGAGTACGCCAAGGACCCGCGGATGCGTGCCAACATCGGCATCCGCCGGCGCCTGGCGCCGCTGCTGGACAACGACCGCAACCAGATCGAGCTGTTCACCGCGCTGCTGCTGTCGCTGCCCGGGTCGCCCATCCTCTATTACGGCGACGAGATCGGCATGGGCGACAACATCTGGCTCGGCGACCGCGACGCGGTGCGCACCCCCATGCAGTGGACCCCGGACCGCAACGCCGGCTTCTCCTCCAGCGACCCGGGCCGGCTCTACCTTCCGACGATCATGGACCCGGTCTACGGCTACCAGGTCACCAACGTCGAGGCGCAGATGAGCTCGCCCAGCTCGCTGCTGCACTGGACCCGGCGGATGATCGAGATCCGCAAGCAGAACCGCGCGTTCGGCCTGGGCTCGTACACCGAGTTGGCCTCCAGCAACCCGGCGGTGCTGGCCTTCCTGCGGGAGGACGGCGACGACCTGGTGCTGTGCGTGAACAACTTCTCGCGGTTCGCCCAGCCCACCGAGCTGGACCTGCGGCAGTTCGCCGGCCGCCACCCCGTGGAGCTGATCGGCGGGGTGCGCTTCCCCGCGATCGGCCAGTTGCCGTACCTGCTCACCCTGGCGGGACACGGCTTCTACTGGTTCCGGCTGCGCAAGGACCCGTCCTGACGACCGGGGGGCCGGCTTCTACGGTTCGGCCCCCCGTGACGGCACACGTCGGACAGCCCGGGCCGTACGGTCGCCCGGACCGGCGCAGACCGGCCCGGACGGTGTCGGTCCGCTCCCGCGGTGCCCCGTCCGAGTAGCGGGTGCCGGGCACCTTTGGCAGTATCCAGACGTACCCCCGCAGCACTTCGTGGCCGTGTCCCCCGCACCCCCGGGGACCGCCGGCCCGTACCGGCCGCGCACCCCACCGTACGGCGGTTTCCTGTCACCCGCCCGGGGCAGGCTCCCCCGTGTCGTCGGACAGCCCGAACCCGTCATCCGGGAGGCTGGCGCCCCCTGCCGTTCGCACGCGCGGCCGGGTGCGCGACTCCCCCGGGGAAAGGACGCCATGTCGGACAGCTCCTGGACCCGTGTCCCGCCCGCCACCGGACGCGCCCTGGTGCCGGGCCTGATGAGCTCGCTCGACCCGTTGCTGCGGGCCTGGCTGCCACGGCAGCGCTGGTTCGCCGGGAAGGGCCTGCCGGTGGGCGAGTTCCGCCTGACCTCCGCCACGGAACTGGTGCCGCCCGGTGGCCGGCTCGGCCCGCTCGGCCTGCTGCACGTGCTCATCGACGTGACCCAGCCCGGCCGCCCCGCCGACCGCTACCAACTGCTGCTCGGCGCCCATCCGCTGCTGCCCTCGGCACTGGTGCGCGCCGCCCTCGGCCCCGCGGTCGGCGGCCCCTACGACGGCCTGACCCTCTACGACGCCCCGCACGACCCCCGGCTGGCCGCGCTGCTGCTGGAACGGCTGCGGATGCCGGGCCGGATCGGGCGGCTGCGCTTCACCACCGAGCCGCACGCCCAGTTCCCGCCGGGGCTGACCCCGCGGGTGTCCACCGCCGAGCAGTCCAACACCTCGGTGGTGTACGGCGACGCGTTCATCCTCAAGCTGTTCCGCCGGGTCTCGCCGGGCGCCAACCCCGACCTGGAACTGTCGCTCGCCCTGGCCCGGGCCGGCTCACGGCGGGTCGCCGAGCCGGTGGCCTGGTTCGAGGCGGACTCCGCCGACCCGGCCGGTGACGGCGAGCCGATGACGCTGGGCGTACTGCAACGCTTCCTGCCCGGCTCCACCGACGGCTGGGCACTCGCCCTCGCCTCCGTGGCCGAGGACGGCGACTTCCGCGCCGAGGCCGCCGCGCTCGGCCGCGCCACCGCCGAGGTGCACGCCTCCCTGGCCGCCGCGCTGCCCGTCCAGGAACTCGGCGGCGAGGCGCTGGAACGTCTCGCCGCCGGCATGACCCACCGCCTGGAGGAGACCGCGGCCGAGGTCCCGGCGGTCCGCCCCTACGCCGCCGCCCTGCGCGCCGCCTACGACGACCTGGCCAAACTCGGCGCGAGCACGGGTGCCCGTGGCACGGTCACCGCCCAGCGCATCCACGGCGACCTCCACCTCGGGCAGGCCCTGCGCGGCCCCGACCGGGAGTGGGTCCTCATCGACTTCGAGGGCGAACCGGCCCGCCCCCTCGCCGAGCGCCGCCGCCCGGCTCCCCCGGTCCAGGACGTCGCCGGCATGCTGCGGTCCTTCGACTACGCCGCCCACCACAGCGGCAACGGGGCGTGGGCCGCCCGGCACCGCGACGCCTTCTGTCTCGGCTACGCCGAGGTCTCCGGGGCCGATCCGCGGGAACAGCCCGTCCTCATACGGGCCTTCGAGACGGACAAGGCGGTGTACGAGGCCCGCTATGAAGCCAGGCACCGGCCTGCCTGGCTTCCTATCCCTTTGTCGGCGCTCGCGCGCCTGGCCACGGCGGTGCCGTCGCGATGAGGGTTCGCCGGGAGTACCCGGGCCCCGCCTGGCGGCGGGCGGTTCGCCGGGAGCGCCCCGCAGGGGCGCGGGGAACTGCGCGAGCAACCACCCACCGGCTGGGGGTGCCCCCAGGCCGAAGGCTCTGGGGGAGGTCCGGATGCGACAGCAACTGCCCCTTCGGGCCGGTGGCGACCCGCGCCACGGAATTGGGCTGGTCGCGCAGTTCCCCGCGCCCCTGTTTGTGACCGCACCCCGTAAACGCAACGTCGAGGAGAGAACCCGCCGTGAGCTCGCGCACACCTGACCGTTCGTCCGGCCGCACGCCCGAGGCCGCCGCGCGCGGCTACAGCGAAGAAACTGTGCGCCCGAAAGCTTCGGGTACGGCGCCGAGGGCGGACGCGGCGTCAGCGGCAAGCACCCGCAAGGAATCCCCGAAGGGAACCGCCCCCAACAGCCTCGCCGAAGGCGACCGGTGGCGCCTGCTGCACGGCACACATCACGACCCGCACGGATTGCTCGGGGCGCATCATGACGCGGGCGGAGTGCGGTTCCGCGTGCTGAAGCCCTACGCGCACGCGGCAGCCGTACTGATCGAGGGGGGTGCGGGCGCAGCCCGACGGGTGGAGCTCGCGGCGGAGGGGGACGGCCTCTTCTCCGCGCTGGTGCCGTTGGAGCGGATCCCCGCATACAAAGTGGCGGTGACGTACGAGGACGGGGAGCACGTCGCAGACGACCCGTACCGGTTCCTGCCGGCGCTCGGGGAGCTGGACCTGCATTTGATCGGCGAGGGCCGGCACGAGGAGCTGTGGCGGGCGCTGGGTTCGCGGGTGATGGAGCACGAGGGGGTGACCGGGACCCGGTTCGCGGTGTGGGCGCCGAACGCGCAAGGGGTGCGGCTGGCCGCGGACTTCACGTTCTGGGACGGCACCGCGTATCCGATGCGCTCACTCGGGGGGACGGGCGTGTGGGAGCTGTTCGTGCCGGGGGTCGGCGCGGGCACGGCGTACAAGTACGAGATCGTCGCCCGGGACGGCGGCCACAAGCTCAGGGCCGACCCGATGGCGCGGGCCACCGAGGTGCCGCCGAAGACCGCGTCGATCGTGACCGAGTCCGCGTACGAGTGGCGCGACCGGGAGTGGATGGCGCACCGCGCGGACGTCCCCGTGCATCGCGCGCCGTTCTCCGTGTACGAGGTGCACCTGCCGTCGTGGCGGCCCGGGCTCACGTACCGGCAGCTCGCCGAGCAGCTGCCCGCGTACGTGAAGGAGCTGGGCTTCACCCATGTGGAGCTGATGCCGGTGGCCGAGCACCCCTTCGGCGGGTCGTGGGGCTACCAGGTGACCTCGTACTACGCGCCGACCTCGCGGCTTGGCACGCCGGACGACTTCCGCTTCCTGGTGGACGCGCTGCACCTGGCCGGGATCGGGGTGATCATGGACTGGGTGCCGGCCCACTTCCCCAAGGACGACTGGGCGCTGGCGAAGTTCGACGGGCAGGCGCTGTACGAGCACCAGGACCCGCGGATGGCCGAGCACCCGGACTGGGGGACGCTGGAGTTCGACTTCGGCCGCAGCGAGGTGCGCAACTTCCTGGTGGCCAACGCCGTCTACTGGTGCGAGGAGTTCCACGTGGACGGCCTTCGGGTCGACGCGGTCGCCTCGATGCTGTATCTGGACTACTCGCGCGAGCCGGGCCAGTGGACGCCCAACGCGCACGGCGGCCGGGAGAACCTGGACGCGGTGGCCTTCCTCCAGGAGATGAACGCCACCGTCTACCGCCGCTGCCCGGGCGCGGTCACCATCGCCGAGGAGTCCACCGCCTGGGACGGCGTGACCCGCCCCACCCACCTGGTGGGCCCGACCGGCTTCGGCGGCCTCGGCTTCGGCCTGAAGTGGAACATGGGCTGGATGCACGACTCGCTGGAGTACATGGGGCACGAGCCGGTGCACCGCAAGTACCACCACAACGAGATGACGTTCTCGATGGTGTACGCGTACAGCGAGAACTACGTGCTGCCGATCTCGCACGACGAGGTGGTGCACGGCAAGCGGTCGCTGGTCAACAAGATGCCGGGCGACTGGTGGCAGCAGCGCGCGAACCAGCGGGCGTACCTGGGCTTCATGTGGGCGCACCCGGGCAAGCAACTGCTGTTCATGGGCCAGGAGTTCGCGCAGGGCGCGGAGTGGTCGCACGACCACGGCCCGGACTGGTGGCTGCTGGACGAGACGTACTCGGCGGCCGGGGACCACCGCGGGGTACGCGAACTGGTCCGCGATCTCAACGCCGTCTACACCGCCACGCCCGCCCTCTGGCAGCTCGACACCGATCCGGCCGGCTTCGAATGGATCGACGGCGGCGCGATCGAGGACAACACCTTCTCCTTCCTGCGCCTGCCCGCCACCGGTGAACCCCTGCTGTGCGTCAGCAACTTCGCCCCGGTGGTCCGGCACGACTACCGCCTGGGCACGCCCGACACCCAGTGGACCCCCGTCCTCAACACCGACGCCCCCCGCTACGGCGGCTCCGGCGCGGCCCCCGAGCCCCTCCTCAAGCCCGAACCCGTCCCCTGGCACGGCCGCCCCCACAGCATCACCCTCACCCTCCCGCCCCTGTCGACGGTGTGGCTGAAGCCGCTGGCGTAGGGCGGGCGGAGAGCTCGGCGGGCATGCGCGCGGCCCGCACCCCCGGGATTTCCTGGCAGGGGTACGGGCCGCGCGGGGTTGTGCGGGTCAGGCGGTCATGTCGCCCAGGTGGTGGACGCGGACGAGGTTGGTGGTGCCGGGGACGCCGGGCGGGGAGCCGGCGGTGATGATGACGGTGTCGCCCCGGCCGTACTCGGTGCGGCGCAGCATCTCGCGGTCGACGAGGGCGACCATGGCGTCGGTGGTGTCCACGTGCTCGACCACGAAGGACTCGACGCCCCAGGTGAGGGCGAGCTGGTTGCGGGTGGCCGGGTCGGTGGTGAAGGCCAGGATGGGGGCGGGCACCCGGTAGCGGGCCAGCCGGCGGGCGGTGTCACCGGACTTGGTGAAGGCCACCAGGGTGCGCGCGTCGAGGAAGTCGCCGAGCTCGGCGGCCGCACGGGCCACCGCGCCGCCCTGGGTGCGCGGCTTCTTCTCCTCCGACAGCGGCTGCAGCCCGCGCCGCAGCAGCTCCTCCTCGGCCGCCTCGACGATCCGGGCCATCGTCTTGACCGTCTCCACCGGGTACTTGCCGACGGAGGACTCCGCGGAGAGCATCACCGCGTCGGCGCCGTCCAGGATCGCGTTGGCCACGTCGGAGGCCTCGGCGCGGGTCGGCCGGGAGTTGGTGATCATGGACTCCATCATCTGGGTCGCCACGATCACCGGCTTGGCGTTGCGCCGGCACAGCTCGATCAGCCGCTTCTGCACCACCGGCACCTGCTCCAGCGGGTACTCCACCGCCAGGTCGCCGCGGGCCACCATCACCGCGTCGAACGCCATGACGACGTCCTGCATGTTGCGTACCGCCTGCGGCTTCTCCACCTTGGCGATGACGGGGACCCGGCGGCCCTCCTCGTCCATCACCCGGTGCACGTCGCGCACGTCCTTGGCGTCGCGCACGAAGGACAGCGCCACCATGTCCACGCCCATCCGCAGCGCGAACCGCAGGTCCTCGATGTCCTTCTCGGACAGCGCCGGCACGTTGACCGCCGCGCCGGGCAGGTTGATGCCCTTGTGGTCGGAGATCACGCCGCCCTCGACCACCAGGCAGCGCACCCGCTGGCCGTCCACCTCGATGACCCGCAGCGCCACGTTGCCGTCGTTGATCAGCACCGGGTCGCCGGCCGACACGTCGGCGGGCAGGCCCTTGTACGTCGTCCCGCACATCGTGCGGTCACCGGGCACGTCCTCGGTGGTGATGGTGAACTCGTCGCCGGCCACCAGCTCCACCGGCCCGTCGGCGAACTTGCCGAGGCGGATCTTGGGCCCCTGGAGGTCGGCCAGCACGCCGACCGCCTTGCCCGTCTCGGCCGCGACCTTGCGCACGCGGTTGTAGCGGTCCTCGTGCTCGGTGTGGCTGCCGTGGCTGAAATTCAGGCGGGCCACATTCATGCCGGCTTCGACCAGCGTCTTGAGCTGGTCATACGAGTCGACGGCGGGACCCAGGGTACAGACGATCTTGGCTCGGCGCATGGGCGCTATCCTATCGGTTTGTTCCGCTCCGGAATATTCCAGGGGGCCCGGGCCGCACACGCCGTCGCCCGGTGTCCACCGGGCGGGCGCGGGCCCCGGCCGGCCCGCTGATCAGCGGGCCAGTGCGTACGTGTCCCGGGCGATCTCCAGTTCCTCGTCGGTCGGCACCACCGCGACCGCCACCCGCGATCCGTCCGGCGAGACCAGCCGGGCGGCCGAGGAGCGCACCGCGTTGCGCACCGGGTCGACCACCATGCCCAGCCCCTCCAGGTCGGCCATCGCCGCCGCCCGTACGGCCGCCGAGTTCTCCCCGACGCCCGCGGTGAACGCCACCGCGTCCACCCGGCCGAGCACCGCCGTGAAGGCGCCCACGTACCGGCGCAGCCGGTGCACGTACACCTCGAAGGCGGTCTGCGCCGCCGCGTCGCCCTCGCCCATGCGGCGGCCGATCTCCCGCATGTCGTTGGCGCCGCACAGGCCCAGCAGGCCCGACCTCTTGTTGAGCAGTGTGTCGATTTCGTCGGTGCCCATACCACCAACCCGTTCCAGATGGAAGATGACCGCCGGGTCGACATCACCCGAACGGGTGCCCATCACCAGACCCTCCAACGGGGTCAGCCCCATCGAGGTGTCCACGCACACCCCGCCCCGGACCGCCGACGCCGAGGCTCCGTTGCCCAGGTGCAGCACGATCACGTTGACGTCCGCCGGCTCGCGGCCGAGCAGGGCCGCGGTGGCCCGCGAGACGTACGCGTGCGAGGTGCCGTGGAAACCGTAGCGGCGGATGCCGAACCGGTCGGCCACTTCCGTGTCGATCGCGTAGCGCGCCGCCGCCTCCGGGATGGTGGCGTGGAAGGCGGTGTCGAAGACCGCCACCTGCGGCAGGTCCGGGCGCAGCTCGCGGGCGACCTTGATGCCGGTGACGTTCGCCGGGTTGTGCAGCGGTGCCAGCGGCACCAGGTCCTCGATGCCGGCCAGCACCTCGTCGGTGACCAGGGTGGGCCGGGTGAACCGGGTGCCGCCGTGCACCACCCGGTGGCCCACCGCGGCCAGTTCCGGCGAGTCCAGGCCGAAGCCGCGCTCCTTGAGGTCGGTCGCGGCCCGGCGCAGCGCCTCGGCGTGGTCCCCGGCGCCCCCCTCCTCGCCGATCCGCTCCACGATCCCGGCCGCAAGCCGCCGCTCGGTGGCCATGTCCAGCAACTGGTACTTCACCGACGACGAGCCGGAGTTGAGCACCAGAACCCACGATGCGCCGCTCATGCCGCGCCCCCCTCTGTCCGTTCCTGCCCGTCGCCGCCCGCGTCCGGCCGGTCGCCGTCCCCGCCCTGCGCCTGGATCGCGGTGATCGCGACGGTGTTCACGATGTCCTGCACCAGCGCCCCGCGCGACAGGTCGTTGACCGGCTTGCGCAGCCCCTGGAGCACCGGGCCGACCGCCACCGCGCCCGCCGAGCGCTGCACCGCCTTGTACGTGTTGTTGCCCGTGTTCAGGTCCGGGAAGACCAGCACGGTCGCCCGGCCGGCCACCTCCGAATCGGGCAGCTTGGTGGCCGCGACCGACGGCGAGACCGCCGCGTCGTACTGGATCGGCCCTTCGACCATCAGGTCCGGCCGCCTCTCGCGGACCAGGCCGGTGGCCGCCCGCACCTTGTCCACGTCCGCTCCGGTGCCGGAGGTGCCGGTGGAGTACGACAGCATCGCCACCCGCGGCTCCACCCCGAAGCGGGCCGCGGTGCCGGCCGCCTGCACGGCGATGTCGGCGAGCTGCTCGGCGTCCGGGTCCGGGTTGACCGCGCAGTCCCCGTACACCAGCACCTTGTCGGCCAGGCACATGAAGAACACCGAGGAGACGATGGCCGCCCCCGGCCGGGTCTTGATGATCTCGAAGGCCGGGCGGATGGTCGCCGCCGTGGAGTGCACCGCGCCCGACACCATGCCGTCGGCCAGGCCCTGCTCCACCATCAGCGTGCCGAAGTACGACACGTCGGCCACCACGTCGTACGCCAGCTCGTAGCTGACGCCCCGGTGCGCGCGCAGCCGCGCGTACCGCTCGGCGAACCGCTCACGCAGCGGCGAGGTCTGCGGGTCGATCATCTGCACCGACTCGTGGTCCAGCGAGATGCCCAGGTCGCCGGCCTTCTTGCGGATCGCGTCCGGCTCGCCGAGCAGGGTCAGGTCGCACACCCCGCGGCGCAGCAGCACCTCGGCGGCCCGCAGGATGCGTTCCTCGGTGCCTTCCGGCAGCACGATCCGCCGCCGGTCGGCGCGGGCCCGCTCGATCAGGGCGTGCTCGAACATCATCGGGGTGACCCGCTCGGAGCGGGCCACCGACAGCCGCCCGGTCAGCTCGGCGGTGTCCACATGGGTCTCGAACACCCCGAGCGCGGTCTCGGCCTTGCGCGGGGTGCCCGCGCCCAGCTTGCCGTCCAGGGTGAACAGCTCGGTGGCGGTCGGGAAGGTCAGGGTGGGCACCGCCAGCACCGGGGTGCCCGGGGCCAGCCGCGCGGCCAGCGCCAGCACGTGCGGCGGCGGCTTCTCGTCCAGGGTGAGCAGCACACCGGCGATCGGCGGGGCGCCGGCCGAGTGCGCCGCCATGGCGCCCACGATCAGGTCCGCCCGGTCGCCCGGCGTCACCACCACGCATCCCGGTGTCAGGGCCGGCAGGAAGGTGGGCAGCATCGCGCCGCCGATCACGAAGTCCAGCGCGTCCCGGGCCAGCCCGGCCTCGTCGCCGAGCAGGACCCGCGCGCCGAGCGTGTCCACGATCTGCGAAACCGTCGGCGCGGACAGCGTGGGCTCCTCGGGCAGCACGTACACCGGTACGTCCAGGGTGGCGCGCAGCGCTCCGGCCGCCTCCGCCGCCACCCCCTGGCCCACCCGGTTGGCGACCATGGCGATCACGTCGCAGCCCAGGTTGGTGTACGCGTGGTGGGCGTTGCGGACCTCGGCGACCACCGACTCCGCGCTCTGGTCCCGGCCGCCGATCACCGCCACGACCGAGGCGCCGCACTCGTTGGCCAGCCGGGCGTTCACCCCGAGCTCGGCCGGCAGGTTGGTACCGGCGAAGTCCGAGCCGAGGATCAGCACGGTCTCGTAGTCCCGCGCCACCCGCAGGTAGCCCTCGACCAGCCGCGCGGTCAGCGCCTCCTGGCCCTGCTCGGCCTGGAGCGCGGCGGCCTCCTCGTACCCCATGCCGTAGACCGTGGCCGGGTCCTGGACGAGCCGGTAGCGGGACCGCAGCAGCTCGACCATGCGGTCGGGGGTGTCGTGCACCAGCGGGCGGTAGACCCCGACCCGGTCCACCTGCCGGGTCAGCAGCTCCATCACCCCCAGCTCCACCACTTGGCGGCCGTCGCCGCGGGCGACCCCCGTGACATAGACGCTGCGCGTCACCCCTGTGCTCCCTGCTGATCGTTTCTGATTCAGTGCGGTTCGGCGTGCCGCCCGCCGCCTCACGCGGAGTGCGGGCACACGCACGTCCGACGCTAACCCGCGCCGCCGGGCGCTGCTCCTCGGGGCTCCCCACCGCGCGGGCGGTTCGCCGGGAGTAGTCAGGGGCGCGGGGAACTGCGCGAGCAACCACTGACGGCTGGGGGCACCTCCCAGGCCGAAGGCTCTGGGGGAGGTCCGGACACGACAGCAATTGCCCCTTCGGACCGGTGGCGACCCGCGCCACGGTGGGGGTACCTCCCAGGCCGAAGGCTCTGGGGGAGGGCTTGTCGCGCTGGGGGCACCCCCGGACGGAGTCTGGGGGACCCCGCGCCCCTTGGTTTTCCCGGCGAACCGCAGCGCGCATGATCCCCGCGCCCCTGCGGGGCACTCCCGGCGAGCCGCAGCGCGGTGCAGGGCGCGGAGAATAGGGTGAGCGAAAGGAGAGAAGCGTGCGGCGATGAGGAGGGCGGTGCGGTGGAGATCCTGGCGACCGGAGTGCAGCGCGACGAGCGCCCGCGGCTCGCCGCGGCCTTCGCCGGGCGGCACGACGTACGCTCCCTGGAGACCCCGCTGAACGCCGACACCCTGCCGCTGGCGGCCGGCTACGAGGCGGTGTGCACCAGCGCCGAGGCGGTGCTGGACGCCCCGGTCCTGGAGGGGCTGGTACGCGGCGGCACCCGCTTCGTCACCCAGCGCTCGACCGGCTTCGGCAACATCGACCTGGACCACGCGGAGCGGCTCGGCCTGACCGTGGCCCGGGTGACCGGCTACTCGCCGTACGCCGTGGCCGAGTTCGCCTGGACGCTGGCCACGGCGCTGAACCGGCGGATCGTACGGGCCGCCGGCCGCACCCGCGACTTCGACTTCCGGCTGGACGGCCTGCTCGGCCGGGACTTCCGCGGCCGCACCGCCGGGGTGATCGGCACCGGCCGGATCGGCACCGCCTTCGCGCGCATCGCCCAGGGCTTCGGGATGCGCCTGCTGGGCTGGGACATCACGCCGAACGCCGAGTGCGCGGAACTCGGCATGGAGTACGTGGAGCTGGACCGGCTGCTGCGCGAGGCGGACCTGGTGAGCCTGCACGTGCCGCTGATGCCCTCCACCCACCACCTGCTGGGCGCGCGCCGGCTGGCCGGGATGAAGGACGGCGCGATCCTGGTCAACACCAGCCGAGGCGCGCTGATCGACTCCGCCGCGCTGGACGGCGCCCTGCGCGAGGGCCGGCTGTCCGGGGTGGGCCTGGACGTGTACGAGGAGGAGACCGGGATCTTCTTCCCCGACCGGTCGCTGGAGGTGATGACGGACGAGACCCTGGCGCGGCTGATGACGTACCCGAATGTGCTGGTCACCTCGCACCAGGCGTATTTCACCGAGGAAGCGGTCGACGAGATCATCGCCACCACCGTCCGCAATGTGGACGATTATCTCGCCGGGCGGATCACGGAGTGCACTCTGGTGCCGAGGTCGCCGTGAGTGCGCGGGACCGCGGAGCACCGGCCACCGGGCCGGGCCGCGCGGAGTCCGGGCACGCGGGCCGTGTGCCCGCCGGCTGCCTGACCGTGGAGGGATGTCGGGCCCCCCGACCGGGCCCGGGAATAGTGGAGAGCGATTTCTGATGCGTATCGGAGTCCTCACCGCGGGCGGTGACTGCCCCGGCCTGAACGCCGTCATCCGGTCCGTCACGCACCGGGCGCTGGCCGCCCACGGCGACGAGGTCATCGGCTTCGAGGACGGGTTCCGCGGCCTGCTGGAGGGCCGCTACCGGTCGCTGGACCTGGACTCGGTCAGCGGCATCCTGGCCCGCGGCGGCACCATCCTCGGCTCGGCCCGGCTGGAGCGGGCCCGGCTGCGCGAGGCGGCCGACAACGCGGGCGAACTGCGCGCCGAGTACGGCCTGGACGTGCTCATCCCGATCGGCGGCGAGGGCACGCTGACCGCCGCCCGGATGCTGTCCGACGCCGGGATGCCGGTGGTGGGCGTGCCCAAGACCATCGACAATGACATCAACGGCACCGACCGCACCTTCGGCTTCGACACCGCCGTCACCGTGGCGACCGAGGCGATCGACCGGCTGAAGACCACCGCCGAGTCGCACCAGCGGGTGATGGTGGTCGAGGTGATGGGCCGGCATGCCGGCTGGATCGCGCTGGAGGCCGGCATGGCCGGCGGCGCCCACGGCATCTGCGTGCCCGAGCGGCCCTTCGACCCGGCCGACCTGGTGTCGATGATCGAGGAGCGGTTCAACCGGGGCAAGCGGTTCGCGGTGATCTGCGTGGCCGAGGGCGCGCACCCGGCCAAGGGCACGATGGAATACGGCGTCGGCGAGATCGACAAGTTCGGTCACGAGCGGTTCACCGGGATCGGCGCCACCCTCGCCCGCGAGCTGGAGGCCCGGCTCGGCAAGGAGGCCCGCCCGGTGATCCTCGGCCACGTGCAGCGCGGCGGCGTCCCCACCGCGTACGACCGCGTGCTGGCCGGCCGCTTCGGCTGGCACGCGGTGGAGGCGGCCCACAAGGGCGTCTTCGGCCACATGACCGCCCTGCACGGCACGCGCGTCACCATGGTCCCACTGGCCGACGCGATCACCCACCTCAAGACCGTCCCGGAGGACCGGATGCAGGAGGCGGAATCCGTCTTCTGACGGTTCCGTCACCGCCGGTCGCGCAGTCGTACCTGTTCATCTGCCCGCCTCGACTACTTCGTTGTAGTCACCACGTACCGTCGACCCGGCCCTGTTTGGCTGCAGTGGGCGTCGCCACGCACCGCGTGGCGACACAAAACGACTGCAGAGGCAGGAGCATGCGAAAGAGCAGAGCCGGAGCCGCAGCGCGCCCGGCGTACAACAGAACAACCCGCCGGGGCTGGCGCAGCCTCGGCATCGGCGTGCTGACGGCCGCGGCCGCCGGCACGATGTTCGGCGGACCCGTCCTGGCCCACGCGGACACCGGCGACCAGCCCTCCGCCACCCAGAGCTGGCTGCCGACGACCCCGGACCTGTGGCCGACGGTCGTCGACCAGTCCAGGACGCCGTCGATCCCGATCACCTCCGGGGTCACCGAGCACAGCGAGACCTACGACACCGTGGCCGGCCGGCAGCACGCCCAAGTGCTGCACGCCGATCTGACGAACTCCAACGTCCGCCTCGGCACCGTGGAGGCGCACGACAAGCTGACCGACCCGCCGGCCGAGGCCATCAGCTCGATGGCGGACCGGACCGGCGCGGTCGCCGGTGTCAACGGCGACTTCTTCGCGATCAACTCGACCAACCGGCCCTCCGGCATGGTCGTCACCGACGGCAAGCTGATCAAGAGCCCCAACTCCGGCTGGACCTCCGACATGTGGGTCCGCCAGGACGGCACGGTCGGCATCGGCACCGAGACCTACGCCGGCACCGTCACGGACGGCTCGGCGAGCCACGCGATCAAGTCGGTGAACACGCTGGACGACCTGTCGTCCAACAGCCTGGTGCGGGTCACCCCGGACCTCGGCGCCGGCGGCACCATCCCGTCCTCCACGGTGGTCACCGGCAAGGTCGGCACAGGCGGCTTCGTGGTCGACTCGGTCGCCACCGGCGTGAAGTCGCTGGGCGCCCTGCCCGACGGCACCGAGGCGCTGGTCGGCGCGAAGGCGTCGGCGACCTGGCTGAACACCAATGTGCACGTCGGTGACACGCTGGCCGTCTCCGAGAAGCTCTCCCCCGACGACGGCGTGCGGACCGCGATCTCCGGCGGCGCCCTCCTGGTGCAGGACGGCAAGATGTCCGTACCGCTCCAGGCCGGCGGCGAGAACAACGTGGACTACCCGGTGACGGGCCTCGGCGTCTCCAAGGACGGCAAGCACGTCATCATCGCGACCTTCGACGGCCGGCTCACCGAGGGCGTCGCGGAGGGCCTGACCCGACCGGAGTTCGCCCAGTGGATGATGAAGCAGGGCGCGTACAACGCGATCCTGTTCGACACCGGCGGCTCCACCGAGATGGTCGCCCGCAAGCCCGGTGACGCGCACGTCTCGGTCATGAACACCCCGTCCGACGGGGCCGAGCGCCCGGTCGCCAACGGCATCTTCGTCTACAGCACGGCGCCGGCGCCCACCGAGGCGACCAACGTCGTGATCAACGACGGCACGCCGGTCACCACCGTGCCCGGCGCGACGATCGCGGTGCCGGTGTACGCCACCGACGCCCTGCAGAACCCGTCCGACAGCACCGTTGACGTCCAGGTCCAGCCCAGTTCGCTGGCCACCTGGTCCAACGGCGAGCTCACCGTGACCGGCACCGGCGAGGGCACGATCACCGCGACCAGCGCAGGCGCCACCACCAGCCAGCCGCTGGAGGTCGCCAAGAAGCTGACCTCGCTGTCCGTCTCGCCGGACGCCCCCGACCTGCCCAACGGGCACACCCAGCAGCTGACCCTGAAGGGCACCGCGGACGGCGCCTCCGGGACCGCCGCGCAGGTGCCGGCCGAAGCCGCGCAGTGGTCGGTCAGCGACCCGAGCCTCGGCTCGGTCGACGCGCACGGCCTGTTCACCGCCGACAGCGACAACGGCGGCCTGGAGAAGGTCACGGCCACCGTCGGCGGGGCCGGCGCCACCTCCACGATCGCGGTCGGCGAAGTGGCGAGCACCGTAGACCCGATGGACGACGTGGCCGACTGGAGCCTGCGCAACACCACCGGTCAGCCCGCCACGCTCGCCAACTCCCCCGGCGACGTACCGCCCGGCTCCACCGCCCCGGGCTCCATGGCGCTGACCTACACGATGCCGGCGGGCTCCGGCGTCCGGCAACTGGTGCTGTCGCCGAAGAACACGCTCACGGTCGGCCCCGACGCGGAGGGCGTCGACCCGGCCCGGATCGGCATCTGGGTCAAGGGCGACGCCAAGGGACTGTGGTTCGCGGAGTCCTACGTGGACATCGCCGGCACCACGACCACGCTGTACCCGACGTACGTCACCTTCAACGGCTGGCAGCTCGTGGCCGCGGACATTCCGCCGGGGCTCAGCTTCCCGCTGCACATCGGCTTCGTGGACTTCCTGGCGCTCAACACGACCTCCACCTACGCCGGTACGGTCAAGGTGGGCGGCCTGGAGGCGCTGTACTCGCCGCGGCCGGTGGTCGCGCCGACCTACACCGCCGTGCCGCAGAACCCGTCCTGGCTGTCCTACGAGGAGAACGCGGCGAACTTCTCGTCCCAGGGCGACACCATGCTGCTCGGCGACGACGCGCACATGGTCGCCTCGGACCCCGGCTCCGCCTCCAGCAAGGTGCTGGACGCCGCCAAGGCGCGGATTCCGTCGCTGCCGGCGCAGGCCCGGCCCGACCAGGTGCAGATGCTCGGTGACATGCCCGACGACGGAGCACCCGCTGACCTGGCGTACGCGAAGCAGAAGATCTCGGAGTTCGGCGTGCCCTACCACGACGTGGTCGGCAACCACGAGATCAGCCAGGGGGCGCTGCCGGAGAACGGCAACTTTGCCGCCGCCTTCGGCGACACGCACTATTCCTACACGGCTGGTGCCGCCGACGTGATCGTCACCGACAACGCGCACGGCGGCCTGCTGTCCTCCGACGCCTACCAGGTGCCGGCCCGGTCGCAGTACCCGTGGCTGGTGGACCAGCTCACCAACGCGCAGTCCAAGGCGGTCTTCGTGGTCACCCACATGCCCGCCTACGACCCGCACCCGGCGGCCAACAGCCAGTTCGGCGACCGGTGGGAGGCGCAGATGTACCTGCGCATCGTCCAGAAGTACCAGGCGTCGCACCCGGACAAGCACGTCATCATGCTCTACGGGCACGCGCGCGGCTTCGCCGAGCAGATCCTCGACCCGCAGGGGAACAACGTGCCGGCGAAGGCCGGCGGGGTGCCCCAGTTCACCGTGGCCGACCTGGGCATGCCCGCGTACGCCACCTCCGACAAGGGCGGCTTCGAGCACTTCGGCCTGTTCCACGTCAGCCCGAGCGGGGACATCCAGTTCTCGGTGGAGGGCGTCTTCACCTCGATCGGGGTGACCGCGCCGCAGCCGGGCCTCACAGTGGGCGGGCACGAGACGCTGACCGCGACCGGTACGCAGATCGCCGGGGACAACTTCACCCCGCCGACGGTGCCGATCGCCGACCCGGTCTCGCACGTGTGGTCCAGCAGCGACCCGAGGGTCGCCTCGGTGGACGCCGTCACCGGTGAGGTGACCGCGAACCGGCCCGGCACGGCGGACATCACCGTCACGGCGGGCGGCGTGACCGGCAAGGTGACGCTCACCGTCGGGTAACACCTGAGCCGGACGGCCGGAACGCCGCGCGGCCCGTACCCCCGTCGGAAATCCTCGGGGTGCGGGCCGCGCGGCGATGGGGGTAGGGGCGGTGCGGGTGGGTCAGGGCTGGTTCGGCACGACGTGCATGCCGGGGACGAACAGGTCACCGCCGAACTGCCCGGCCTGAATGACCGTGACATCGGTGAAGAACAGCTCCGGCAGGGTCAGCGGCGGCGGCGCCTTCGGGGTGAAGGTGATCGGGATCAGGCCCAGCAGGTTGCCGCTGAGGGACTCGGTGTACATGGTCACCGTGCCGTTGGTGATGGTGGACGTGGACCCGGCCCGGGCCTGGACCCAGGTGTGCGAGCCGCGGGGGCCGTTGACGATCTGCCAGAGGTCGTCGATGTCCACGCCGGTGGCGGTGAACTTCAGCACCTCCTTGAACTGCCCGCTCCAGGTCTGCACCCGTCTGATCCCGTCGTACTGGAGCCCGTGCAGCGAGAGCTTGGAACTCTTCAGCGTCCACGGGTCGTCCGGCAGCAGCGGGATCCCGCCCTCCACCGGCGCGTCGGCGAACGCCTTCGCGTCGTAGGTGGGGCACGGGTAGGACTGCGGGCCCTGTGAGGCCGCTGTGGCGCCCGTGGAGCCCGCCTTGGACTCATGGGACCCCGTGGCCCCCGTGAGGTCCTTCACGGTCCGTGTGACGGCGCCCGCGGCCCCCTTCCCGGCGTCCTCCACCGTACGGCCGACCGAGGACGTCCCGGCGGACGAACCCGACGACGAACCGGACGCCGAACCCGTCGACGAGCCCGACGAACCCGAGCCGCCTGACGAGGGCTTGCCCGGCGCCTGCGGAGCCGGGCTCGTGCTCGGCGCGCTCGCGGTGGGCGAGGGCGACGGCTTGGGCGTCTGCGTGGCGGTCGGCGAGGGCGACGGCGTCGGGCTGGTCTTGCCGGTGCCCAGCAGGCCGCCGAGCAGGTGGCCCAGGCCCAGCGGGTCCTGCGGGTCGACGGACGACCCGGACGAACCCGACGACCCGGAACCACCGGAGCCGGCCGAACCGGAGGCCGGCGTGCTCGGCGTCGGGCTCGCGCTCGGCTGCGGCTTGGCCGTGTCCGTGCCGGACGGCAGCAGGCTCGTGACCGGGCTGCCGCCCTTCGTCCCCGGCGCCTGCGCGGACGGCGACGGGCTCGCCGACGGCGTGGGCTTCGTACCACCGGAACCGGCCGTACCGGAACCGGTGTCGCCCGGCGCGGACTTGTCCTTCGCCGCGCCCGTGCCCTTGTCCCCCTTCGCAGCGGACCCCGCCGCGGACGGCTTGGCGGCCGTGTGCGCGGAGTTGTCCGTCTGGGAGACGCAGGGTCCTGCCTTGAACGTGTCCTTGGGCATCTCGTCCGCCTGGGCGAAGTGCGGCGTGAAGCCCATGCCCATCAGCACTGCGGTGGGCATGGCCGCGAGCGCCACCGCCTTCCCGGCGGGGACGTGCAGCCTGGTCAGCATCGACTTGCGGGGGGCCGCGTGACGCGGACCGGAGGTCGCCCTGTTGCGGGCCCCGTCGCTCTCGGCCGGCTGAGCCTGGTCACCCAGCACGGTGCCTCCCGTTCTTCTCGGTGGTCTCTTCCTCGGGCAGCGCTCCCGCGAGCACCGGCGCCGGGTACGCGTCCCCGCCCTGCACCGGCACGACGGGCCCGGCGGGCACCTCGTGCCGGACCGGGAGGTCGCCGGACTCCGGCAGGTCGCCGGGCAGTTCGGCCGTCCCGCCGGGGGCGTCGGTCGCCGGGCTGCCCGGCGACCACGCGACCGCCAGCGCCCCGCCGAACAGCGCGAACAGGAAACCCAGCAGGAAACCGCCGAAGTTGGAGATCACGAGGGAGACCAGCGCGAGCAGGATCGAGGCCACGCCCGCGAAGATCCGTACCTGGCTCTGGAACCACATGGTCAGGCCGAGGACGAAGAGCAGGACACCGATGATCAGCGAACCGGAACCCGCCGTCGTGGCCATCCGGATGGTCAACTGGCCGAGCGTGAGGTTCGCATACGGGAAGTACACGATGGGCAGCCCGCCCAGGAGGGTCCACAGACCCGCCCAGAACGGGCGCTGCCACCGCCAGTGGCGGAAGGCGAGACGGACGCGGTGGATCCGGGCACGCAGTCCTGTCGACTCGGCGCTCATGGAAAACAGCTCCCTGGGACTGGCTTTGCGATAAGTCAGGGGGGTCTCGGGCGAGCCGCATCCCGCGCGGCTCGCCCGTGACCACTCAGGCGGTGCTCAGTAGCACTCGACCCCGGGCCCGGAGCCCTTGTGCAGACGCAGGCTCACGCCGGACAGCTTGAAGGTGCCGGCGCTCGTCGCCCAGGCAGTCTGCTTGACGTCGGTCAAGTAGGCCTCCTTCGCCTCCTGCGCGAAGTTGCCCGGGTAGTTGTCCTTCACGGACGGCTCGACACCGGGGCCGTCGCTGAGAGCGCCGGTGGCGACACCGATGTTGATGTCGGTGAACGTGGCGTCGGCGTCGAGCTGGTCCAGGTCGATGTACAGGTTGTGGGCCTTGACCACCTTGCCGTCGTTGCCGGCGGTCAGCTTCACCGTGACATCGCCGATGAACGGCGCGGGGACGACGACCGACTGGCACATGCCGGTGATGTCGGCGTCGGTGAACGCCGACACGACCACGGGAACGGGACCCTTCCCGCTCGGCGCGTCGACGCTGCCGTACTGCTCGAACCCGTACCCGTGGAGTGTCTTGGCGGTGACCTTGAACTGCTGCCCGGAAACGCTGAACGACGCGGCGAGCGCGCCCTGCGCCAGCGCCACGCCGATAGCGGCCGTGGCCGCGACACTCGGCACCATGACCACGGCGAACCGCTTCCATCTGGTACCGCCACGAACGTGGGACTCCATACTTCCTCCTTCTCGGACGTACATCTCCGGCCCGGAATGAGGTCCCGGCCTGGGATGGGAGAAGTGCTACGTCCTCGGGAAGGAGAGCGCCGGGGATCGGTGGCCCGTACCGTCCCACGTCCCACAAGGAGAGGGCGGACGGCGCCGTCCGGATCATCGGCGATCACCCCCGAGCGACAACCACTGGCCACGCTCGCGCGCAACCTGCGGGACAGGCTCCGCACAGCTGCCGTCCGGGGACGGGTCCATGACGGGTCCACGGGTGGTGACCGGCGACGGAGACCCCCCTGTCCCGGAGCCGCGGGCTCGCACCGCGCACTCCCACTCGGCGGGGACCCGTGACCGCGGCACCGGCTGGCTGCCGGGCAGTGGCTACGGACCGAGCTTGGCCGATCGTGGTCCATTCGGGCGCGGCGCACAAGGGGGTTCATTACCAGCGAGTAACGCAAGCGTGTCGCTCGCATGATCATCACAGGGGGTAGCCTCACCCTGCGTCACGAGGCACGGCGTCGCAAAAACCGGCATCAGGTGGCATGACCCACCAAATCAGGACACTGTTCTTACCCGAAGTAACGGCGACCGCGCTTTATCACGGTTTGATAAAGTGCGGTCGCCGTGTCGTCAAATCGCTCTACGGCGGGCAACGCAGAGTGGACGAGACCCCCTGCTCACCTCGGAGTGGGGGCGTCCAGCGATCGACGCTGAGTGATCAAACCTTCGAGCGTGCTCTGTCCGGAACCAGCGCCCGGAACCGGTCAGAACAGCACCCGGGCGAGCGCGGCGCGCGCGGCCGTCACCCTGGGGTCGTCCGGCCCGATCACCTCGAACAGGTCCAGCAGCCGCAGCCGGGCGGTGTCCCGGTCGTCGCCGAAGGTGCGGCGCACGGTGTCCACCAGCCGGGAGAAGGCGTCCTCGACATGACCGCCCACCAGATCGAGGTCCGCGGCGGCGAGTTGGGCCTGGACGTCGGTGGGCCGCTCGGCCGCGGCGGCGCGCACCGCGGCGGGGTCGGCGCCCTGCACCCGGTTCAGCAGTTCGGCCTGGGCCAGGCCCAGCTTGGCCTCGATGTTGGCGGGTTCGTCGGCCAGCACGTTCTTGTACGCCTGGATCGCGCCGCCCAGGTCACCGGCGTCCAGCGCGTCGTGGCCGGCGGACAGCGCCAGCTCCTGCGCGGTGGGCAGCCGCGGCGGCTCCGGCTCGGCCTCGGGCACGGCCTGCGCGTCGACCTCCGGGCCGACGATGCCGAACCGCTGCTCGGCGACCGCGATGAGCTGGTCGAGCACCTCGGCGATCTGCGGCTCGGGCGCGGCGCCCTGGAAGAGTGGCATGGCCTGGCCGGCCAGCACCGCGAAGACCGCGGGCACGCCCTGCACACCGAACTGCTGGAAGAGGAGCTGGTTGGCGTAGACATCGGCGGTGGCGAGCACGAACCGGCCGCGGTACTGCCCGGCCAGGCGCGTGAGCACCGTGTTGAGCTGCTTGCTCTGCTCGGCCTGGTCGGCCCAGAAGCTGATGACGACGGGTACCTCGGCCGAGCGCTGCAGGACGTCGCTCTCGAAGGTCTCCTCGGTCACCTCGATGACGAGCGGGGAGGCGGGCGCCGCACCGGCGTCGCCACTCTGTCGCTGCGCCCTGGCCTGTTCGGCCTTGGCCTTGGCCTCGCTGGCCGCCTTCACCGCGGCGAGGTCGACCACGCCGCTCATGGACATGTTCCTAGGCTGCATGAGGCCAATCCTCCCCCCTTGTGAGGCAAACCGTGCACTGAGCCGGGAACCCCGCCGGATCGCGGGGCCCACAGCGCACGTCTGCGGCCGGTGGTGCGGTTGATCTCGTGCTGCCGAGGTGCTGGTGCGGTGGTGCTGAGCGGTGCTCAACGGTGGTGCTGCGGCACGGATCCCCATCCGTGCCCGTGGTTGTCGTCGCGGTGCGCGGCGGGTAAGGACCGCCACGGGTTTCGCTACGAGCCGTAGCGTAACTGGCCGGTAGCTTCATTCGCGCGCCCGTTCGATGTGATTCGGATCACTCGCCTGGCTCGTTACCGGCCGGTATGGTCCGGCTATGCGCCCCTCCCCCCCACCTGTCCCGCACCATAAACGGACCGGACGCCCCAGGAGTGCCGACGCGGACCGGGCAATTCTGGAGGCGACCCGCGAAGCACTGGTCGAGCTGGGCTTCGGCGGGCTCACCCTCGGCGACGTGGCGGCCCGGGCCGGGGTGGCCAAGACCACCCTCTACCGGCGCTGGCCGGGCAAGAACGAGCTGGTCGTGGACGCGGTGGCGGCGCTGTTCGAGGAACGTCTGGAACTGCCCGACCTCGGCAGCCTGCGGGCCGACATCCAGGGCGTCGTGCTTCGCTTCGCCGAGCTGCTGAACATGCCCGAGACCCGGACCGCGCTGATGGCGGTGGTGGCCGAGGCCACCTCCGACGAGCCGCTGCGCCGCCGGATCCGCGACGCGATCGTCGACCGGCAAAAACACCTGGTGCTGCTCGGCCGCATGCGCGCCCAGGAACGCGGCGAGCTGCCGCCCGACGACGGCACCGAGGACCCCGGCCGGGACGACATGATCTTCGACGTGGTGGCCGGCTCGGTGGTGCACCGGGTGATGGTCAGCTCCGAACCGGTGGACGAGGAGTGGGCGGACCGCCTCGCCCTGCTCCTCGTCGCCGGCATCGGCGGCCTGCACGCCGCCTAGGCGCCCTCCGCCCAGGCGCCCTGTTCCACCACTCTGTCGTCCATGAAGCTGTCGTCGTCCACGAAGTGGTCGAACTCCCCCGCTTTGACGCCTTTCACGAACGCCTCCCACTTGGCGGGGGTGGTCACGGCCACCACGTCCGGTTCGTCTGTCTCACGGATGTAGATCATCCCGTCGTCGCCGACGGTCGCTTCGAGGGACACGAAGTTCACTCCCTGGGGGGCCGGTTGGGTTCGTACGAGAGTACGTAAACCCCACCGCGGTCCCGGAGCCGCGACCGGCGGGAACCGGCCGCGGCCCGACAGGACCGGCACATCGGTCAGAACCGGGCGGGTTCCGCGTACACACCCCACTGCTGCCGCAACGCGTCGCAGATCTCGCCGAGCGTGGCCTCGGCGCGCACCGCGGCCAGCATCGGCTCGATCATGTTGCCGCCGTCGCGGGCGGCGGCCAGCATGCCGTCCAGCGCGGCCCGTACGCCGGCGTCGTCGCGGGCGGCCCGGCGCTCCCCGAGCGTGCGCACCTGCTCCCGCTCCACCTCGTGGCTGACCCGCAGGATCTCCAGGTCGCCGGTGACCGAGCCGGTGTGCCGGTTGACGCCGACCACCGCCTTCTCGCCCTTCTCCAGCGCGGTCTGATAGCGGAACGCGGACTCGGCGATCTCCTGGGTGAAGAAGCCGTCCTCGATGCCGCGCAGAATGCCCGAGGTCATCGGGCCGATCGGGTGCTCCCCGCTCGGCACCGCCCGCGCGCCCAGTTCCTTGATCCGGTCGAAGATCTTCTCCGCGTCCGCCTCGATCCGGTCGGTCAGCGCCTCCACGTACCAGGAACCGCCCAGCGGATCGGCGACGTTGGCGACGCCGGTCTCCTCCATCAGTACCTGCTGGGTGCGCAGCGCGACCTCGGCGGCCTGCTCGCTGGGCAGCGCCAGCGTCTCGTCGAGCGCGTTGGTGTGCAGCGAGTTGGTGCCGCCGAGCACCGCCGACAGCGCCTCCACCGCGGTGCGCACCACGTTGTTGTACGGCTGCTGGGCGGTCAGCGACACCCCAGCGGTCTGGGTGTGGAAGCGCAGCCACTGCGCCTTGTCGGTGGTGGCGCCGTACACGTCGCGCATCCAGCGGGCCCAGATCCGGCGGGCCGCGCGGAACTTGGCGATCTCCTCGAAGAAATCGAGGTGCGCGTCGAAGAAGAAGGACAGGCCCGGGGCGAAGGTCTCGACGTCCAGGCCGCGGGACAGCCCCAGTTCCACGTACCCGAAACCGTCCGCCAGGGTGTACGCGAGCTCCTGCGCGGCCGTCGCGCCCGCCTCGCGGATGTGGTAACCGGAGACCGACAGCGGTTTGTACGCGGGGATGCGCGCCACGCAGTACTCCATCAGGTCACCGATCAGCCGCAGATGCGGGCCGGGCTCGAACAGCCACTCCTTCTGGGCGATGTACTCCTTGAAGATGTCGGTCTGCAGCGTGCCGTTGAGCACGCCGGGGTCCACGCCCTGGCGCTCGGCGGCGACCAGGTACATGCAGAAGACCGGCACGGCCGGCCCGGAGATGGTCATGGAGGTGGTGACGTCGCCGAGCGGGATGTCCCGGAACAGGACCTCCATGTCGGCGGCGGAGTCGATCGCGACCCCGCAGTGGCCGACCTCGCCCAGCGAACGCGGGTCGTCGGAGTCGCGGCCCATCAACGTGGGCATGTCGAAGGCGACGGACAGTCCGCCGCCGCCGGCCTTGAGGATCTTCTGGTAGCGGTCATTGGTCTGCTCGGCGTTGCCGAACCCCGCGAACTGCCGGATGGTCCAGGTACGGCCCCGGTAGCCGGTCGGGTACAGCCCCCTGGTGAAGGGGTATTCGCCGGGCCAGCCGATTCGCTCGAACCCGGGCAGGTCGGTGCCGGGCGGTGGCCCGTACACCGGCGCGACGGGATCGCCCGAGAGGGTGGTGAAGTCGGCGTGCCGCTTGGTGGCGGCGTCATACCGGGCCTGCCAGCGCTGGCGGCCCTGCTCAATGCCGTGGGCGTCCATACCTTCAAATTTACTAGGACGTCCAAGTAAATGTCGATGCGAAGCGGCTCACCGGGTGAGTGAGCCGGGTCTCAGAGCCGCGACGGACTCAGAGCCTCGGAGGTCTCAGACCTTGACCGGCTCCGCGGAGTCGGCGGTGATCACCTTGGGGGCGAGCTCACGGTGGACGCGGCGCTCCACGAAGAACGCGGCCGTGGGGACGGTACCCGCGAGGAGCACCCAGGCCATCTTGCCGATCGGCCACTTCGCCTTGGAGCACATGTCGAAGGCGAAAACCAGGTAGACGACATAGAGCCAGCCGTGGGCGAAGCCGACGGCGGTGGTGAAGGTGCCCGCGCCATTGATGTCGAGCACGTACTTGGCGATGACGCCGAGGGTGAGCGCGATCAGCAGCACACCCGTCACGTAGGCCATCACCCGGTAGCGGGTCAGCACGCTGGATTTCATGGCAAGCAGCCTAACCGGTGCCGTTTCGTCCCCCGGAGCCGCCCTCAGCCCTCGTCGAAGTCCCCCGCCGCTATCCGCAGCGGCCGCAGCAGGGCGAAGATCTCGCCGCATTCCTCGGCGTCGTAGGCGCCCAGGCCGAAGTCCATGGCGATCAGGTCGCGGGTGGCGGCCTCGACGATTTCGCGGCCCTTGTCGGTGATGGAGGCGAGGGTGCCGCGGCCGTCGTTGGGGTTGGGGCGCTTGGCGACCAGGCCCGCGGTGACCAGGCGGTCGACGGTGTTGGTCACCGAGGTGGGGTGGACCATCAGCCGCTCGCCGATCTTGGACATGGGCAGTTCGCCGGCCTGGGAGAAGGTGAGCAGCACCAGTGCCTCGTAGCGCGCGAAGGTGAGTCCGTACGGCCGGACGATCGCGTCCACCTGGCCGAGCAGGATCTGCTGCGCCCGCATGATCGAGGTGATGGCGGCCATCGAGGGCACCTCCCCCCAGTGCCTGGTCCACAGCTCGTCGGCGCGGGCGATCGGATCGAAGGGCAGGCTCAGCGGCTTGGACACGCCCCCGAGCCTACCCGCCGGTCACATACCGGTCGAAGCTGTCTCACCGATCGAGCGCGCTGCGGGCGTGCCACTGTGCCGTGGACAGGTTCCAGTCGCCGTAGCCGTTGCCCGGGTCGACGGTGCCGCGGTTCGAACCGGTGCTGATCACGAGGTCGCCGCGTTTGGCCCGGTCGAAGAACCATTTGGCGTCGGCGGTGTTCATGCCGATGCAGCCGTGGCTCTTGTTCTCCTTGCCGATGAAGGCCGCGTTCCAGGGCGCCGCGTGGGTGTACGTGCCGGAGGTGGTGATGTTGACGGCCCAGTGCACGTCCTTGTCGTAGAAGTCGGCGGAGTCCTTGGCGGTCGCGATGTTGACGGAGGACGAGGTCATGCGGACGGTGGACTGCTTGCTGATCACCACCATCGTGCCGTCCCAGGTGGGGAAGCGGGCCTGGCCGGCGGAGACGGGGAAGACCTTGACGGTGCGGCCGTTCTCGGTGACGCGCATGCGGTGGGCGCGCAGGTCCACGTAGGAGATGCGGGACGGGCCGATGGAGAAGGTGTCGTGGACGTCGCGGCGCAGGTAGCGGCCGCCGCCGGTGTCGATGCCGGACAGCTTCGCGGTCAGTGTGACCTTGGTGCCGGGCTTCCAGTACGCGTCCGGGCGCCAGTCCACTCGGTCGTAGCCGGTCTGGGTGGTCACCCAGCCCCAGCTTCCGGGGGTGGCGGGGGTGGTGGTGACGGACAGCGCCCGTTGGACGGCGGCCTTGTCGGCGACGGGTTTGTCGAACTGGAGGGAGATCGGCAGGCCGACGCCGACCACGGCGTTGTTGAGCGGGGTCGGGGTGACGCCGTTGATCCGGCCGGCGGTGATCGTGTGGAAGGTGCTGGTGGTACGGGTCTGCCGGCCGGCGCTGTCGGCGGCGGTGGCCGTGACGGTGTAGGCGGTGCCGGGCGTCATGGTGCGGTTCGAGGTCCAGCTCGTGCGGGCCGCGTCGAGGGCGCCGGTGACCTCGATGGGGTGAACGCCGTCGGTGGCGTCGCCGACGGGGGTCACGGTGACCGTACGCAGAGTGCCGCCGGTGACGGCGACCTTGACCGGGGCGCCGGGGCTGACGCCGCTGGTGCCGGCGGCCGGGGTCACCGCGACCTTGGCCGAGGAGCCGGTGGTCTGGGTGCTCTTGCCGTTCCGGGAGTCGGCGCCCGCCGAGCCGCCGCTGCCGGTGCACGCGGTCGTGATCGTCGCCAGCGCGAGCAGCAGCGCAGGGAGGGCGAGCGCGCGCGGCCGCGGCGGGCGGCGGAGGCGGGGACGACGGGGAAGGCGAGGAAGGCGGTGAGGACGGGAAAGCGGTATGCGGTCCACGGGAGTCAGATCCTTGTCAGCAGCGGTTCGATCGGGTCGTGCCGGTTGCCGATCTCGGCCGGCCCGCCGTCCGTGGCGGCAGGCGTGCATCGGAGGCGGACCGCCGGGGCCGACGGTTCCGCCTCCGTTCGCCGGGGTACTCGTTGCCGCGCCGGGCGGTTCCAAACCGCGGGCGGTCTCCGTGGGGTGGCGTGAAGGGGGGTGGGGGGCGTGGAGAAGTGCGGCTCAGCGGCCGCGTTCGCTGCGCAGGTGGGCCACGACGGGCTGCAGGGCCTCGCGGTAGGAGGTGAGGGCCTCGGCGCTGATCAGGTCGATGAAGTGGGCGCGGACGGAGGCGACGTGCTGGGGGGCGACCTTGCGCATGGTGTCCCAGCCGTGGTCGGTGAGCACGGCGAACAGCCCGCGGCGGTCGGTGTCGCAGTTCTCCCGGCGCACCAGGCCGACGGCCTCCATGCGCGTGATCTGGTGGGACAGACGGCTCTTGGACTGCAGGGTGGACTTGGCGAGGTCGCTCATCCGCATCCGGTGGTCCTCGGCCTCGGAGAGGTTGACCAGGATCTCGTAGTCGTTGTTGGTCAGGCCGAAGGGTTGCAGGTCCCGTTCGAGCTGGTACATCAGTAGCCGGCTGACTTCGAGGTGGATGCGCCAGGCCCGCTGCTCCTCGTCGGTGAGCCAGTGGGTGACGGCGTCCGCGGTCTCGGTCTCCATGGGTGAATTCTACCGTCAGTTGAACGACGGATGATCGTAAGGGTGATCGGGTGGTCACTGGGGGTGCCCCCGCCTCCGCTGGACCGCGCGCGAAGTCCCCGGGCCGACCCTCGTGGAGCGTCGGTCAGGCTCCGCCCGCGCCGGGTACGCCGGGGCCGGCGCTCGCGGGTACGCCGCCGGTGGGGGCCGGGTCGAGCAGCACCTCGGTGGACTGGAGCAGCACTTGTCCGGCGCCGGTGAACTCGAACTGGTGCTCCTCGCCGGACGCTCCGCCAATGCCAGTGGCCCGGCGCAGGCCGCCGATCACGCCGCGCAGGTAGGCGTGGTCGTAGTGGTGGGCGGGCGAGGGGCAGTCGGCCCAGCCGATCAGGGCCTGCGGGTCGACCCGGACCGGCGGCTCCACGAAGTGGACCTGTCCGTTGGAGGCGGCGACGAACCGGCCGGTGCCGATGAGGGTGAGGAAGCCGGGGACCACGGACTGCTTGAGGGCCAGGCCCGGTTCGAAGGCCAGCAGGTTGCCGGAGCGGATGGTCAGGTTGCCGTTGTCCAGGTCGTAGGAGTCCACGTGGTGGGCGCGGTCGGCGAGCAGCATGGCGCCCTTGCCCTGGGCGACCACCCAGTCCGCGGCGTGCAGCGGGGAGTGGAAGCTCGCGGCGATCAGGTGGTCCAGCGGGCCGTGCCCGATGGCGTGGAAGTCGACCCGCCCGTAGTAGGCGATCATCTTCCCCTTCTGCAGGAACCACTGGCCCTCGAGCTGGACGCTGAAGGTATACGGGTTGACGTTGTCGCCGGCCGGCAGGGTGTAGGGGTCGTACACCACGGGACCGCCGGGGGCGTGCGCGGGCGGGGGCGGGTAGGTCACCGGGTTCCTCCGGGGATGCCTGGGCCTTCGGGCGGGGGAGGGATCGGACTGCCATGGAGCGAGGCGGGGGAAGCGGGTTTGCCGTCAGGGCGACGCGGTGTTGATTGGGCTGTCGGCGCGTTCGGCCTCCGGGCGGTGGACGATCTCGGAGTGGAGGGACCGGCGGGCTTTGCGGGCCTGTGCGAGGCTCCGGGTGTGAACGTCGGCCGGGATGCGGAGCGTGATGCGCTCCTCATCTTCTGTGTACCTATCGTATTTGACTGGTGACACTGCGCTGGTGTCGCATGACGGCCGTGACCACACCAACGCAGCGAAATGGGGAGGATTCCGGGCGTGCCCGGTACACCTGCCGGCTGCGTGTGTCGTCGACTGCGCGCTCTGGGCTGGAAGCCGAGTGGTCGCGGTGCCGGTGGATCTGGAACGAGTGCGCGGCCCGTTCGAAAAAGGCCTATGCCGACGGCGAGGAGTGCGGCCCCGCGGCGCTGGACAGGATGCTGACGCAGGCCCGTGCCCATACTCCGTGGCTGGCAGACGGTTCCTCGGTGCCGCAACAGCAGATCATCCGTGACTTCGGCAAAGCCCGCGCGAAGGCGCTCAAGGACATCAGGGACCGGCTGCCGGTGCGGCGTCGGGCCGGGATGCCGAAGCCGAAGAAGAAGCGGGAGGCGCCGCCCACACTCAACTACACCCAGCGCGGGTTCGGCCTCAGGGACGGGCGCCTGCACCTGGCGGGCGGAATCGTCGTGACCGTGGTGTGGTCGCGGTCCCTGCCCGCCGATCCGTCCTCGGTGCGTGTGTACCGCGACAGCCTCGGCCACTGGTACGCCTCGTTCGTCGTCCCCGCACAGACCCAACCCCTGCCCGTCACGGGCAGGGTGCTCGGCGTCGACTGGGGCGTGAAGGAGACAGCCACCACCACCTCCGATGACCACGACCTGCCCCACGCCGAGCACGGCCGCAAGGCCGCCCAGCGACTTGCCCACGACACGGTTGCGGTGGAGGACTTCCGCCCGAAGTTCCTCGCCCACTCCACGATGGCACGCAAGGCAGCCGACGCCGGCATTGCCGCCACGAAGACGGCCCTGATCGAGATGGGCCGCAAGCACGGGCGGGACATCCGCCTCGTCAACCCCGCGCACACCACCATGGACTGCGCATCGTGCGGAGCGAGAACCAAGCACGCACTTCCTCTTTCCGAACGTACTTACACCTGCACTCGTTGCGGAGCCGTGTTCCCCAGGGACAAGAACTCCGCCCGCGTGATGCTCCTCCGGGCTGGTCTGAACCCGGCTGGTGTCGAGGGCGCAAGACCTGTGGGAGCGCCGCTCCCGCAGGCAGCCTGAGCCACAAATCCCCTCCCTCAGGGAAGGGAGCAGTCAAAGCTTCTCCTCCGACGCCTGGACGTAGACCGTGCCCTGGCCGGACAGTTCGAGTTGGAAGGCCTCGCCGGAGCCGCGGCCGACCAGTTCGCGCCAGCCGATGGCGGTGGACAGCCGGCTGCGCAGGTCGCCGCGGTGGGCGGCGTACGCCTGCGGGTCGACGTGCACCGTGCGGCCGGGGACGACGGGGAGTTCGACGACGCCGCCGTGGGCGAGGAAGGCCACCGAGCCGTGGCCGGCCAGGGTGGTGGTGAACAGGCCCTGGCCGGTGGCCTGGCCGCGCAGGACGCCCATCACGCCGCCCTGGGAGCCCATGAACATGGTGCCCTGGCGCAGCGATCCGTCGAAGGCCAGCAGCCGGTCGGCCTCGACGTAGAGGGTGTCGCCGGTCAGGTCCACGGTGTGCACGTGGTGGCCGCCGTGCCCGAACAGCACGGTGCCCTCGCCCTCGGAGGTCATCAGCGGGGCGGCCTCGCCGGCCAGGCGGCGGCCGATCATGGAGCCGAGGCCGCCCTGGCCGCCGGTGATGCTGGGGGTGAAGGAGACCCGGCCGCGGTAGGCGAGCATGGCGCCGCGCTGGCTGAACACCCGCTGCCCGGAGGTGATCCGGGCCTCGACCATGGTGGGGTTGATCCGGGTGAACGGCATCAGACCTGTCCCCCGATCTCCCCCTGGCTCCGCCGGGGGTGCCCCCAGCGCTCGCTGGGCTGGACGTAGACCAGGCCGTCGCCCTCGAAGCGGAGTTGGACGCTCTCGCCGGAGCCCTCCCCCATCAGGGTGCGCCAGGAGGCGCCGGACTGGAACTGCTGGTTCAGCCGGCCGGTGTGCGCCACGTAGGCGCCCGGGTCGACGACGAGCGGGGTGGCGGGGGTCACGCGCAGGACGACGGCCGGGCCCTCGGAGAGGATCGCGGCCTGGCCGGTGCCCTCGACGGTGGTGGTGAACAGGCCGTTGCCCTGGGCGGCGCCGCGCAGGCCGGTGAAGGCGGTGGCGGTGCGCAGCGCGGCGTCGGTGGCCAGCAGGTTGCTTGCCTCGACCCACAGTTTCTCCCCGGTCAGCCGGACCAGGTTGATCTCGGTGGCGCGGTCGGCGAAATAGCAGGTGCCGGTGCCGCGGACCTCCATGACGGCCATGGCCTCGCCGGTGATCCGCCGGGTGACCATGCCGCGCAGCCCTTCGCCGCCGCCGGTGAGTTTCTTGAACGACATCTCGCCCTCGTAGGCGATCATCGCGCCGTTCTTTGCTTTGACGGCGTCGCCCGCCAGGTCGACGGCCAGGACCCGGGAGCCGTGCAGCCGGAAGCCCGACACGGCGGTCAGCGGGGCTCGGTGCCGGCCGGCGCGGAGCGGCGGCGGACCGGCAGGGGCTGCTTGGCCGGGGGCTCGGCGGGGCTGCCGGGCCCGTCGGGGTCCGGGCCGCCGGGGACTTCGCCCGCGGCCTGCTCGACCTCCAGCAGGGAGGCGCTGCGCCGCTCGGCCTCGAAGGCCGCCGCGCCACCGCGCAGCCCGAACAGCCGCTTGGTGAGCAGGATGTAGAGGACGGCCAGCGCGTTGAGCACCAGGGTGCCGATCTTGAAGTAGCTGACCTTGTCGGTGAGTTCGTAGACCTCCAGCGGCAGGAAGGCCGCGGTCGCCACCACCGTCAGGTATTCCGCCCAGCGCTTGGCCCACCACAGGCCGAAGCCCTCGACGATCTCGATCAGCGCGTAGCCGACCATGAGGCCGGCCACGGTGTGCAGGGTGGACTTCTTGTAGTCGAAGCTCTTGCGGATGGTCTCCACGACCGGCGAGTGGTCCAGGTCGTAGTGGAAGTGGGAGGCGAACGGCTTGAGGGCGGTCAGGTCGCTCTCGAAGAGCCGGCGCACCGCGTCCTGGGAGTTGCTGAACTTCCACACCGCCCAGGCGGCGACCAGGATGAGCAGGCCGCGCAGCAGCCGTTCGACGGCCAGGAAGCGCAGGATGAGCAGGTCGCGCAGGGCCTTGCCACGCGGCACCAGGGGGGCGTGGTCGGCGGGGCCGGAGCCGTGCGGCTCGCCGACGGCGAAGTCGCCGCAGCGCAGGCAGCGCCACACGGTGCCCACGGCGGTCTCGGCGTGCAGCCGCTCCCGCAGTCCGGGCTCGTCGGGCGCGTAGGTGATGTGTCCCTTGCGCGCGCACGTCCGGCGGTTCCAGTCGATGCTCATCCGGTTCCCCGTGGTGGTGATCAGTGGTGATCGGTTGGTGCCGTAAGGGACGACGCTACCGGCCGGGGCCCGGTTGCCACCCCCGGGCGGGAGCATCGATACGGTCCGGTGATAATGGAGGGGATCGTCTTGTGAAGCGAATCACAAGACTGCCCGAGATGTGCCCCGCCCCGTCGTACAGTCAGTGAGGTTGCCATGGACCTGAAGACCGCCAGCGCGCTGCGCCGGCTCCGTCTGGTCTCCGCTCCGGAGGCGGTGTCCTTCCTGATCCTGGGCGTGTGCTCGGTGCTCAAGCGGACCACCGACTTCAACGCCGTCCCGGTGATGGGCATGGTGCACGGCGTCCTGTTCCTGCTCTACGTGGCGTTCTGGGCGGACGCCTGGAACCGCGCGCGCTGGTCCAAGGGCACGGCGGCCTGGTACTTCGTGATGTCGGTCCTGCCCACCGGCGGCTTCTTCGCCGAGCGCCGGCTGCGCCGGGAGTCCGAGGAGCGGGTGGTCGCGGCCCGCGCGGCGGCCGGTGAGCCGGACGCGGCGGACCAGGTGAGCGCGGCATGATCGTCGCCTTCTCCGTCACCCCGCTCGGCGTGGGCGAGGACGTCGGCTCCTACGTGGCCGACGCCGTTCGGGTGGTGCGCGCGTCGGGGCTGCCGAACCGCACCGACGCGATGTTCACCTCGGTCGAGGGCGAGTGGGACGAGGTCATGGAGGTCGTCAAGCGCGCCGTGGCCGCGGTGGAGGCCCGTGCCCCGCGGGTGTCCCTGGTGCTCAAGGCGGACATCCGCCCGGGTGTCACGGACGGCCTGACCTCGAAGGTCGAGACGGTCGAACGGCACTTGGCGCAGTAGTCCGCTAGAGCAGTCCGCCGGTGGCGACCGCGATACCGAGGGCGGTGCGTTCGTAGAGGACCTGGTGGCCGTAGCGGCGGGAGACCAGCAGGCCGGCGTCGCGCAGCACGGCCAGGTGGGCCGAGACCGAGGACATGGCCATGCCGTGCCGGTGGGCGAGCGCGGTGGTGGTGGAGGGTGCCTCCAGGCCGGTGAGGATGGCCGCCCGACTCGACCCGAGCAGCCGGACCAGGGCGGTGGATGCGGCCGGCCCGGTCTGCGTCCACAGCCCGCCTATGCCGCGCGCCGGGTAGATGACGGTGGGCTGCCACGGCGGGTCGAAGGCGCTGCCGGCCTCGGGCCAGAAGAAGACGCTGGGCACCAGCACCAGCCCCTGGACGCCGGGTTCGGGCAGCGTGGTGTGCCCCTGGGCGGTCAACGCGCCCTCGGACCAGCGCAGTTTGGGGTGCAGCCCGGTGAACAGCCGCTGCATGCCGCCGTCGGCGAGCCGTCGGGCGTGATAAGCGACGTCCGCCTCCAGCACCGCGCGCAGCCGCGGCCAGTGCGGGGCCAGCAAGGCCGACCAGACCTTCTCGTACAGCCGGGCCAACTGGTGGGCGGCCGCTGCCGGATCGGCGAGCATCGCCCGGCCGCGGCGGCTGGTGGCGGCGCCCGGGGTCTGGGCGAGCGCGGCCTCGATCTGCCGGTACACGGTCTGCGGCGGGGTGGCGCGGATCGCGCCGAGTTCGTCCTCCAGGGCCGCCAACGGGCCCAGCGGGGACGGGTGCAGGAAATCCGGGCCCCAGCCGCCGTCCGGCGCCAGCAGCCACAGCGGCGCCAGGTCCAGACCCGCGGCCTGGCCGCGCACCTGACGCAGCCACGGCAGGTGGAAGCCGTGCCGGTCGGGGCGGGACAGGGTGCGCACCGCGCCCTGAGCCTCTCTCAGAGGTGATATCGCGAACCGGCAGCGCAGCAGATCCTCTGCGGCAAACCGCGTACGAAGCGACACCAGGCCCCCCAAGATTCGGCTGGATCCGAAAGACTACGACGAGTGGTGCTGCTGCCACCAGTGTGATGTCATGACAACGGACAGCGAGCACCCGCCACACGGTGGGCCACCCCCTTCGCCGGCCGGACCTCAGGACGCCCCCACCACCCCCGGGGACACGGCGGACAAAACGCAGGGCGCGGCGCAGGACGATGCCATCGGCTACTGCGCGGTGTTCGAGGTCCGGGAGTTCCGCCCGATCTTCGTGGCGCACGTGCTGTCCATGCTGGGCATCGTCTTCTGCGAAGTGGCGCTGGCGGTGCTGGTGTTCAAGGAGACCGGGTCGGCGCTGCTGACCGGTCTGATCTTCGCGCTGACCTTCCTGCCGTACGCCTTCAGCGGTGTGCTGCTGTCCGGTGTCTCCGACCGCTACCCGGCCCGCCGGGTGCTGGTGACCTGCGACCTGCTGTCGGCGGCGTGCGTGGCCGTGATGGCGGTGCCCGGCGCCCCGATCGCGGTGATCTTCGTGCTGCGCACGGTGGTCTCGATGATCTCGCCGCTGTTCATCGGGACCCGGGCGGCCAGCCTCGCCGACATCCTGCACGGGGACCGCTACATCCTGGGCCGCTCGCTGGTCCGGATCGTCACCCAGACCTCGCAGATCGCCGGGTACGGGCTCGGCGGCCTGGTGCTGGTGTGGCTGTCGCCGCGCGGCACCCTGTGGGTGACCGCCGGCACCTTCGTGGCCTCGGCGATGCTGCTGCGCTTCGGCACCGTGGACCGGCCGGCCCGGCGGACCGGCAACAGCACGCTGATGCGGGATTCGCTCGCCTCGGCCGGGCGGCTGCTGGCCCAGCCGCGGATCCGCGCGCTGCTGCTGATGTGGTGGGTGCCGCCGATGTTCTTCGTGGTCGCCGAGGGCGTCGCGGCGCCCTTCGCGAACCGGGTCGGCGCGGGCTCGCTCGGCTTCGGCCTGTTCCTGGCCGCGATGCCGGCCGGCACCGTGGCCGGCGAGATAGCGGCCGGCACGCTGCTGAAGACCGCGGGCCGGGACCGGGTCGCCGCGCCCCTGGCCTGCGTGTCGCTGCTGCCGATGGCGGCCTTCGTCGCCGACCCGCCGATGCCGGTGGCGATCGGGCTGATGCTGCTGACCGGGCTGTGCGCGGCCTACACGCTCGGCATGGACAAGTGGTTCGTGGACGCGGTCCCCGACGCTTTGCGCGGCCAGGCGATGTCCCTGATGGGCGCGGGCATCATGACCCTTCAGGGGGTGGGCATGACGGTGGGCGGCGCGATCGCCGACTGGGTGCCGCCGTACGCGGTGATCTGCGGCAGCGGGGTGCTGGGTACGGCCTCGGTGGTGGCGGTGGTGCGCTCGGTCAGGCGCTCGCGGACCGCGCTGGTGAGCGCGGCCTGACGCGCGCGTGCCCCGCCCGGTGGCGGGCGGGGCACGGACGGGACGGGGGGCCTCGCTACTTCTCGGTGAGGCCGGCGACGAGTTCGTCGGCCGCCGTGTACGGGTCCACGGCGCCCTCGGTGACGCGCTGGGCGAGGGCGTCGAGCCGGCGGTCGCCGTGCAGGTCGCCGATGCGGGAGCGCAGGGCGGTCAGCGCGATGTTCTCGATCTCGTGGGCGGCCCGCCGGCGGCGCCGCTCGACGAGCACGCCGTGCTCGTCCATCCAGGCGCGGTGCTTGTCCAGGGCCTCCACGACCTCGTCGACGCCCTCGGCGCGGGCGGCCACCGTCTTGACGATGGGCGGCCGCCAGGCGCCGGGGGTGCGGGACTCGCCGAGCGCGAGCATGTGGTTCAGCTCCCGGGCGGTGGCGTCGGCGCCGTCCCGGTCGGCCTTGTTGACCACGTAGACGTCGCCGATCTCCAGGATGCCGGCCTTGGCGGCCTGGATCCCGTCGCCCATGCCGGGGGCGAGCAGCACCACGGAGGTGTCGGCCTGGGCGGCGATCTCCACCTCGGACTGGCCGACGCCGACCGTCTCGACCAGGATCACCTCGCAGCCGGCCGCGTCCAGCACGCGGATGGCCTGCGGGGCGGCCCAGGCGAGCCCGCCGAGGTGGCCGCGGGTGGCCATGGAGCGGATGTAGACGCCCGGGTCGGAGGCGTGCTCGGACATCCGGACCCGGTCGCCGAGCAGGGCTCCGCCGGAGAACGGCGAGGACGGGTCCACCGCCAGCACCCCGACCCTGCGCCCGGCCTTGCGGTACGCGGTCACCAGCGCCGAGGTGGTGGTGGACTTGCCCACGCCGGGCGAGCCGGTCAGGCCCACCACGTACGCGCCGCCGGTCAGCGGGGCGAGCGCCGCCATCACCTCGCGCAACTGCGGGGACGCCCCCTCCACCAGCGAAATGAGCCGCGCCACCGCCCTCGGCCGGCCCTCCCGGGCCTGCTCCACCAGCGCGGAGACGTCCACCGCCATCGTTCCTCCTGTTGTGTGGCCTGTCCTGTGACGCCATTGCCGCCGTGGACTCAGGCGCTGGCCGCCGGGACGCGGATGATCAGGGCGTCGCCCTGGCCGCCGCCGCCGCACAGGGCCGCGGCGCCGGTGCCGCCGCCGCGTCGCTGGAGCTCCAGGGCCAGGTGCAGCACGATACGGGCTCCGGACATGCCGATGGGGTGCCCCAGGGCAATCGCACCGCCGTTCACGTTCACCTTTTCGGGGGTCACGCCGAGGTCCTTCATGGACTGGACGGCGACCGCGGCGAAGGCCTCGTTGATCTCGATGAGGTCGAGGTCGGCGACGGTCATCCCGGCCTTGCCCAGGGCGTGGTTGATCGCGTTGGACGGCTGGGACTGGAGCGAGTTGTCCGGGCCGGCCACGTTGCCGTGGGCGCCGATCTCGGCGAGCCATTCCAGGCCGAGCTCCTCCGCCTTCTCCCGGCTCATCACGACCACCGCGGCGGCGCCGTCGGAGATCTGCGAGGCGGTGCCGGCGGTGATGGTGCCGCCCTCGGCGAAGGCGGGTCGCAGCCGGCCCAGCGACTCGGCGGTGGTCTCCGGGCGGATGCCCTCGTCGTGCGCGAAGACCACCGGCTCGCCCTTGCGCTGCGGGATCTCCACCGGCACGATCTCGGCCTCGAACAGCCCGTTCTTCTGGGCGGCGGCGGCCCGCTGGTGGGACAGCGCGCCGAACTCGTCCTGCGGGGCCCGCTCGATGCCCAGACGGGTGTTGTGCCGCTCGGTGGACTCGCCCATGGCGATGTTCTCGAAGGAGTCGGTCAGGCCGTCGTGCGCCATGGCGTCGAGCACCTCGATCGCGCCGTACTTCCAGCCCTCGCGGGAGCCGGGCAGCAGGTGCGGGGCGTTGGTCATGGACTCCTGGCCGCCGGCCACCACGATGTCGAACTCGCCGGCCCGGATGAGCTGGTCGGCCAGCGCGATCGCGTCGAGCCCGGACAGGCACACCTTGTTGATCGTGAGTGCCGGCACCGACATCGGGATGCCGGCCTTGACGGCGGCCTGGCGGGCGGGGATCTGGCCGGCGCCGGCCTGCAGCACCTGGCCCATGATCACGTACTGCACCTGGTCGCCGGTGACGCCGGCCCGCTCCAGGGCGGCCTTGACGGCGATCCCGCCGAGGTCGGCCCCGGAGAAGCCGCGCAGGCTGCCGAGCAGCCGGCCCATCGGGGTACGGGCACCTGCGACGATCACTGAGCTGCGTGCCTGGCTGGTCATGGCGCGGCCCCTTCTGGCGAAGAGAGGTTAACGAGGGTTATCGTCAATGTACTCAGCGGTAATGGCCGGGTCACGATTCGAAACGTGTGACGGCGCGCACGTTGCGTCACCATGACGCGCTGCGATGGACTGTGCCCATGCTGACTCGGATCGACCACATCGGGATCGCCTGTCACGACCTCGACGCGACCGTCGAGTTCTACCGTGCCACGTACGGCTTCGAGGTGTTCCACAGCGAAGTCAACGAGGAGCAGGGCGTTCGCGAGGCCATGCTCAAGATCAACGAGACGTCCGACGGCGGCGCCTCGTACCTCCAGCTCCTGGAACCGACCCGGGAGGACTCCGCGGTCGGCAAATGGCTGGCCAAGAACGGCGAGGGCGTGCACCACATCGCCTTCGGCACCAAGGACGTGGACGCCGACTCGGCCGCGATCCGCGACAAGGGCGTGCGGGTGCTCTACGACGAGCCCCGGCGCGGTTCGATGGAGTCCAGGATCACCTTCCTGCACCCCAAGGACTGTCACGGAGTGCTCACCGAGCTGGTGACCTCGGCCAAGGACCAGGGCAACTCCGGCGCCGGCCACGGCCCGGACGACACCCATGGGTCCACCACGGACCACTCGGACCACTGACCCCCGACCGGCCCGGCCCGGTAGAGTTACCGGGCCGACCGGGGTGGGCGGCCGAGGCGCTGCAGGGCTCAGGCGCCTGGGTACGCTCCCGCTCCGCGACGTTGATCTGACACCATTCCCCGTAGAACTTCTGCCGGAGCCCTTCGGCTCGGCCGAAGCGACAGGGGACGGGAATCTCACCCGGTTGGCGGGTGAGGACGCCAGGAGACGGATGGGACCGCGGAGTGCGGGGCAACGACAGCTACCGGGCTAGTGACAGCTACCGGGCTGACGACCACCTCTCGCTGCTCGAAGCCGAGATGGAACGGCTGAGGACCGAGCGGGGCAAGGCCGTCGACCACGCCGACGACCTGGGGTACCAGGTCGAGGTGCTGCGCGCCAAGCTGCACGAGGCGCGCCGCAACCTGGCCGCCCGCCCCGCGTACGACAACCTCGGTCATCAGGCCGACCAGCTCCTGCGCAACGCCCAGATCCAGGCCGACCAGCTGCGCGCCGAGGCCGAGCGGGAGCTGCGCGAGGCCCGCGCCCAGACCCAGCGGCTGCTCCAGGAGCAGGCCGAGCACCAGGCCCGGTTCGAGGCCGAGTGGCACGCCGAGGCGATCGCCCGGCGCCGCGCGCTGGACGAGGAGCTGGCCGAGCGCCGCGCCACCGTCGAGACCCACGTCAACGAGAACGTGGCCTGGGCCGAGCAGCTGCGGGCCCGGACCGAGTCCCAGGCCCGGCGGCTGCTGGAGGAGTCCCGCGCGGAGGCCGAGGCGGCGCTGAACGCCGCCCGCGCCGAGGCCACCCGGGTCGCCGACCAGACCAGCCAGCGGCTGACCGCCGAGGCGCAGGCCGCCCGGACCGACGCCGAGCAGGTGCTGCGGCGGGCCCGGGCGGACGCCGAGCGGCTGCTGACCGCCGCGTCCGCGCAGGCCCAGGAGGCCACCACCGAGGCCGAGCAGCTGCGCACCAGCAGCCGCAGCGAGTCCGACGACGCCCGGGTCCGGGCCGCGGAGCTGTCCCGGCTGGCCGAGGAGCGGATCCGGGAGGCCGACGAGGCGCTGCGTACCGCCCGCGCGGAGGCCGACCGGCTGCGCGAGGAGGCCGCCGCGGGCGCCGCCAAGCGGCTGGCGCTGGCCGAGACCGAGAACGAGCAGCGCACCCGTACCGCCAGGGCCGAGATCGCGCGGATGGTCGCCGAGGCGACCAAGGAGGCGGACGCGGCCAAGGCGGAGGCCGAGCAGGCCGTCGCCGACGCCCGCGCCGAGGCCGACCGGCTGGCGGCCGAGACCACCGAGGCGGCCCGGGCCGCGGCCTCCGAGGACGCGGCGGCGCAGCTCGCACAGGCCGCCCGCTCGGCCGAGGAGATCCTGACCAAGGCCTCGGAGGACGCGCAGTCCACCACCAAGGCCGCCGCGGAGGAGGCCGAGCGGATCCGCCGGGAGGCCGAGGCGGAGGCCGAGCGGCTGCGCGCGGAGGCCGAGGAGTCGGCGCAGGAGCTGCGCGGCGCCGCCCAGGACGACACCGCCGAGTACCGGGCCCGCACCGTCGAGCTCCAGGAGGAGGCCCGCCGGCTGCGCGGCGAGGCCGAGCAGCTGCGGTCCGAGGCGGTCGCCGAGGGCGAGCGGATCCGCGGCGAAGCCCGCCGCGAGGCGGTCCAGCAGATCGAGGAGGCCGCGCGCAAGGCCGAGGAGCTGCTGGCCAAGGCGAAGGCGGACGGCGACGAGGTACGCCAGGGCGCGGCCGGCGAGGCCGACCGGATGCGCACCGAGTCCGTCGAGCGGGCCTCCGCGCTCCAGCTCAAGGCCGAGGAGGCGCTGCGCAGCGCCCGCGCCGACGCCGAGGAGATGCGGGCCGAGGCCGAGCGGCAGGCGGTGGCGGTCACCGAGGACGCCGACCGGGCCGCCGCCGAGCAGCGGGCCGACAGCGAGGCCGCGGCCGCCCGGCTGCGGGCCGAGACCGAGGCGGACCTGGTCCGGCTGCGGGGCGAGGCCGAGGCCCGCCTGACGTCGGCCGAGCAGCACCTGCGGGAGGCCACGGACGAGGCCGACCGGATCCGGATGGAGGCCGCCGAGGAGGCCGACCGGCTGCGCCAGGAGACCGCCGAGCGGATCCGTACGCTGCTGGACCAGGCCGAGTCCGAGGCCGTACGGCTGCGCAACGAGGCCGCCGCGGACGCCGCGCAGACCCGCGCGGAGAGCGAGGCCGTCGCCGTACGCCTGCAGGCCGAGGCGACCGCGGAGGCCGAGCAGCGCCGCACCGACGCGCAGGAGACCGCCGACCGGCTGCGGGCCGAGGCCGCCGCCGCGGCCGACCGGATCGCGGTGGAGGCCGCCGAGACGCTGGCCGCCGCCCAGGAGGAGGCCGCCCGCCGCCGGCGCGAGGCCGAGGAGCTGCTCACCGCCGCCCGGGCCGAGGCCGAGCAGGAGCGGTTCGGGGCGCACCAGGAGAGCGAGGAGCTGCTGGCCGCCGCCCGCCGCCGGGTGGAGGACGCGGCGGTGGAGGCCGACCGGCTGGCCGCCGAGGCCGAGCAGCGGGCCGGCGACCTGATCGCGGGCGCCGAGCTGACCGCGCACCAGGTGCGGGACTCGGTCTCGGGGCTGCGCCAGGAGGCCGAGGAGGAGATCGCCGGGCTGCGCTCGGCCGCCGAGCACGCCGCGCAGCAGTTGCGGGCCGACGCCCAGGGCGAGGCCGACCGGATGCACGCGGACGCCAACGCGGAGCGGGACCGGGCCGCGCAGGACGCCGCCCGGGTGCGCCGGGAGAGCCAGGAGGAGGCCGAGGCGGCCCGTCAGCTCGCCGACCGTACGGTGGGCGAGGCGATCGAGGACTCCGACCGGCTGCGGGCCGAGGCCCGGGACGACGCCAACCGGATGCGCGCCGACGCGGCGAACCAGGCCGATCAGCTGGTGGCCAAGGCCCGCGAGGAGGCCGAGCGGCTCGGCGCGCGGGCCCGGGCGACGCTGGAGGCGGCCGACAACGAGGCCGAGCAGTCACGTCAGCGGTCCCAGCGGATCCTGGACGACGCCCGGGAGGCCGCCAACAAGCGCCGCAGCGAGGCCGCCGAGCAGGCCGACGAGCTGATCGGCGAGGCGCAGACCGAGGCGGTGCGCACCCAGGCGGCGGCCGAGGAGCAGGCCGACGCCATGGTGGGCGCCGCGCGCGCCGAGGCCGACCGGCTGCTCACCGAGGCGACCATGGACGCCAACGGGCTGGTGGAGAAGGCCCGGACGGACGCCGATACGCTGCTGGCCGAGGCGCGTCACGACGCGACCTCGATCCGGGAACGTTCCGAGGACCTGCGCGTGCGCGTGGAGTCCGAGGTCGAGGAACTGCACCAGCGGGCCCGCAAGGAGGCCGCGGAGGCGATGAAGTCGGTGGGCGAGCGGGTCGACAAGCTGGTGGCCGCCGCGACCGAGCAACTCGCCGAGGCGCAGGCCAAGGCACAGGAGATCAAGACCACGGCCACCTCGGAGGCGAGCAAGGTCCGTATCGCCGCCGTGAAGAAGGTCGAGGGGCTGCTGAAGGAGGCGGAGCAGAAGAAGGCGGAGGCCGAGCGCGAGGCGGAACGGGTCAAGGGGGAGGCACGGGCCGAGGCCGAACGCGTCGTGGCCGAAGGCAGACGAGAACTGGAGACCCTGGCGCGCCGCAGAGAGGACATCAACGCGGAGATCTCCCGGGTCCAGGACGTACTGGAAGCGCTGGAGTCGTTCGAGGCGCCCAAGTCGTTCGACACCCCGGCCGCCGGCGACCGCAAGAGCACGGTCGCCGCAGGTGCGGGCGCGGGTGGGACGCGGACGGGCGGCAAGCGCATCGACGACGCCCCACTCGATTGAGCGGACGGATTTCGTACCCAATCCGCAATGGCCCGGTGACACGCCGTCCGGGCCCCCTAGGATTCCCCCTATCACCTCACCGGTCTGAATCGACAGGAACCTCATGAGCGACACTTCCTCCCCCTTCGGCTTCGAGCTCGTGCGGCGCGGATACGACCGCGGACAGGTGGACGACCGCATCACCAAGCTCGTCGCCGACCGTGACAGCGCCCTGACGAGGATCACCGCGCTGGAGAAGCGCATCGAGGAACTGCACCTCGAAACCCAGAACGCCCAGGCAGTGGTCAACGACGCGGAGCCGTCCTACGCCGGTCTCGGCGCGCGCGTGGAGAAGATCCTGCGCCTCGCCGAGGAAGAGGCGAAGGACCTGCGCGAGGAGGCCCGCCGGTCCGCCGAGCAGCACCGCGAGCTGGCCGAGTCCGCGGCCGCGCAGGTGCGCAGCGACGCCGAGGCGTACTCCGCGGACCGCAAGGCCAAGGGTGAGGAGGAGGCCGGGCGGATCGTCGAGAAGGCGAAGGGCGACGCGGGCCAGCTCCGGGCGGAGGCGCAGAAGGACGCGCAGGCCAAGCGCGAGGAGGCCGACGCGCTGTTCGAGGAGACGCGGGCCAAGGCGGCGCAGGCGGCCGCGGACTTCGAGACCAACCTGGCCAAGCGGCGCGAGCAGTCCGAGCGGGACCTGGCGTCCCGTCAGGCCAAGGCGGAGAAGCGGCTGGCGGAGATCGAGCACCGCGCCGAGCAGCTCCGCCTGGAGGCGGAGAAGCTGCGCACCGACGCCGAGCGCCGTGCCCGCCAGACCGTGGAGACCGCGCAGCGCCAGTCCGAGGACATCGTGGCGGACGCGAACGCCAAGGCCGACCGGATCCGCAGCGAGTCCGAGCGCGAGCTGGCGGCGCTCACCAACCGCCGCGACAGCATCAACGCGCAGCTGACCAACGTGCGCGAGATGCTGGCCACGCTCACCGGTGCCGCGGTCGCGGCGGTCGCCCCCGCGGACGACGAGCCGATCTCCCGCGGCGTCCCGGCCCAGCAGTCCCGCTGACGCCGACCGGCGCCCGCCGGCCGGCCCCGCTCAGCACGCCGGCCGGGTTGCGCCCGGTGTTCGTGCGGAATTCGCGGAACCCCCGTCCCGTCCCGGGCGGGGGTTCCGCCACGTTGCTAGCCTCGGCCTCATGATTGAGTTGCAGGGGCTCACCAAGCGGTACGGGGACAAGACCGCTGTCGACCATCTGACCTTCACCGTGCGCCCCGGCGTGGTGACCGGATTCCTGGGCCCGAACGGCGCGGGCAAATCCACGACGATGCGCATGGTGCTCGGCCTGGACCGGCCGAGCGGCGGTGACGTGCGGATCGACGGCAGGCACTACGCGCAGCTCAGCGAACCGCTGAAGTACATCGGCGCGCTGCTGGACGCCAAGGACGTGCACGGCGGGCGCAGCGCGTACGACCACCTGCTGTGCCTGGCGCAGGCCAACCGGATCCCGCGCCGCCGGGTGGACGAGGTGCTGGAGACCGTGGGCCTGACCGCGGTGGCCAGGAAGCGGTCCAAGGGCTTCTCGCTGGGCATGGGCCAGCGCCTGGGCATCGCGGGCGCGCTGCTCGGCGACCCGGAGATCCTGATGTTCGACGAGCCGGTCAACGGGCTGGACCCGGAGGGCATCCGCTGGATCCGCAACCTGATGAAGGGGCTCGCCGCGCAGGGCCGCACCGTCTTCGTCTCCAGTCACCTGATGAGCGAAATGGCGCTGACCGCAGAGCACTTGATCGTCATCGGCCGCGGCAGGCTGCTCGCGGACACCTCGATGGCGCAGTTCATCGCGCAGAACTCCCGCGCCTTCGTACGGATCCGCACCCCGCAGGTGGAGCGGATGAAGGACGTGCTGACCGCCGCCGGGCACATCCCGGTGCAGACCGGCGACGGATCGTACGAGGTGGCGGACGTGGAACCGGCCACGATCGGCGAACTGGCCGCGCAGCACCAGCTCGTGCTGCACGAGCTGAGCCCGCAGCGGGCCTCCCTGGAGGACGCGTTCATGCGGCTGACCGCGGACTCGGTGGAGTACCACGCCGGCGCCGTGCCGCCCGGCGGCCCGGCTCTGCCGCCCGGGCAGCCGCCGGTGCCGGCCGCGCCTGGATCGCCGTACGGTCCGCCGCAGCAGTCCGGGCAGCCGGTGCCGCCCGGGCAGCCGCCGTACGCTCCCCCGCAGGGCCAGCAGACCCCGCCCGCAGAAGGCCAGGGGCAGCCCCAGTGGGGTGCCCAGTGGCGCAACAACCCGCGTTCCGGAAAGAGGCGCTGACATGGCCGCTCCCGCCGCCGTCCTGCAGTCGGAGTGGACCAAGATCCGTTCCGTTCGGTCCACCGTGTGGACCCTCGCCCTGGCCTTCCTGGTCACCGCGGCCCTCGGCGCGGTGATCTGCCTGGTGTTCAACAACACCTGGAGCAGCCTGAGCAGCTCGGACCAGCTCACCTTCGACGCCACCCGGACCAGCTTCTTCGGCATGAACCTGGGCCAGCTCGCGCTGATCGTCTTCGGGGTGCTGGTGATCTCCAGCGAGTACAGCACGGGCATGATCCGTACCTCGCTGGCCGCCGTGCCGCAGCGCGGCACCTTCTACGCCGCCAAGGTCGCGGTGGCCGGCCTGCTGGCGCTGGTGGTCGGCATGGCCACCAGCTTCATCACCTTCTTCGTCGGCCAGTCGCTGCTGGGCTCGCACAAGGCGCACATCGGTGACCCCGGGGTCTTCCGCGCGGTCTTCGGCGCCGGCCTGTACATGACGCTGCTGGTGCTGCTGTGCGTGGGCGCGGCGGCGATGCTGCGCAGCCCGATGCTGGGCCTGGGCATCCTGATGCCGTTCTTCTTCCTGATCTCGCCGATCCTGTCGGCGGTGCCCAAGGTCAAGAACGTGGCCCGCTACTTCCCGGACCGGGCCGGCCAGAAGATCATGGAAGTGGTGCCGTCCAGCGACACCCAGACCCCGTACGGGCCCTGGACCGGCATCCTCATCATGGCCGTGTGGGTGGCCGCCGCCCTGGTCGGCGGCTATCTGGTGCTCAAGGAACGGGACGCCTGAGCCGGCGCCGCCGCGCGGCGTCAGTAGCGGGGGGCGTTACGGGACCGCTGGACCTTACGGGTCCGGCGGTCCTTCGCCTGCCAGCAGGCCCGGTGCCAGTGCCGCCGGTCGTCCAGGCCCTGGTACTCGCGCCAGGCGACCACGTGCGCGACGCCGGGCGGGATCTCCTGGTCGCAGCCCGGGCAGCGGTAGAACTTCGTGGAGGCGCTGCCCGCGATGGGCCGCACCACCCACTCCTCCCCCTGCCATTCCTCCCGGGCGCCGCCGCCGAAGCCCGATTCGCGCTCGTCCTCGTGGTCGTCGGCGCGGCGCGGGCCGCTGGGCCGGTTCCGTCGCGGTGACACGCCCGCACCTCGCTTCCCTCTCGCGGCTTGCCGCGTCGCCTCGGGTCCTGCAGTCGGTTCTTTCCAGCGTACGCGCTGTGACCGGCCGGGTCCGTACCCGCGGTACTCCTCGCGTTTGCCGAAAGCCGTGCCTTTGGCACGTGCCAGGCGTTAGATGGTCAAGGAGGGAGGATGCTATGCGAGTTGGGACGTTCGTCCTGGCGGCTCAGTTCCCCGGCCAGGCCCAGGCCGAGCCGCTGCACCGGGCGATACGCACCACCGAAGCGGCCGAGCGGGCGGGGCTGGACGCGGTGTGGCTGGCGGAACACCATTTCGTGCCCTACGGCGTCTGTCCGTCGGCCATCACCCTGGCGGGTGTCCTCCTGGGCCGCACCTCGCGGATCGGGGTCGGCACCGCGGTGAGCGTGCTGCCCACCGCGCATCCGGTGGCACTGGGCGAGCAGTCCGCCCTGCTGCACCTGGTCTCCGGCGGGCGGTTCACGCTCGGCGTCGGGCGCGGCGGCCCCTGGGTGGACCTGGAGGTCTTCGGCGCGGGCATCGCGGCCTACGAGAGCGGCTTCCCGGAGTCCCTCGACCTGCTGATGCGCTGGCTGCGGGAGCCGGCGGTGGCCGCCGACGGCCCGCGGTACGCCTTCCCCGAGGTGCCGGTGGTGCCGCGGCCGGACGAGCCGGGCCCGGACGCCGACGACGACGGCGGTCCGCCGGTCGTGGTGGCGTGCACCTCGCCGGGGTCGGTCCGGCTGGCGGCCGAGCGGGGCCTGCCGATGCTGCTCGGGATGCACGCCGGGGACGAGGAGAAGGCCGAGATGGTGGGGCTGTGGCGGTCCTGCGCGCTGGCCGCCGGGCACCGACCCGACGCGGTCGCGACGGCCGGCCACGTGTCCGTCGGGGTGGTCCAGATCGAGGACTCCCGTACGGACGCCGCCGAGACCCTGCTCAAGGCGATGCCCGGCTGGTTCCAGCAGGGCCTGGCGGCGCACCGTACGTACGACGGCAGTCCGCGCACGATGCGCGATCCCGTCGGCTACACCGAACTGCTGTGCTCACTCCACCCGGTGGGCCCGCCACGGCTGTGCGCGGACCGGCTGGCCGCGACCGCCGAGCGGACCGGGATCACCCGGTTCGCCCTGCTCGCGGAGGGCTCCGGCGATCTGGCCGCCACCCTGGCGAACGTGGCCCGCCTCGGCAGCGACGTACTCCCAGAACTGGCCTGAATACGTGGTGACGGGCCAGTTGCGGGAGCACGCCCTGTTGTGCCGGGGCCAGCTGATCGTTTAGGGCGCCGGCGGCACCGAGGCGGACCCGCGCCGGCGGATCAGCAGTCCCGCAGTTCCGGCGACTGGTTCAGCACCTGCGAGCGCACCGACGTGTAGTCGGCCAGGCTCCGGTCGGCCGCCGCATCGAGCGGGAAGACCGCCACCCGGTGGCAGTTCTGGAAGGCCAGCCGTACCCCGAAGTGGCGCTGGAGCGCGCCACGGATCGCGTCGCTCGCCAGCGCCCGCAGCAGCTGCCCGCGCTCCTTCTCACTCGGCGGCGGCACCTGGTTGTCGGCGAACTCACCCCCGTCGACCTCGAGCTGAGCCACCAGCGAGCTGATCATTTCCCACGCGTAAGGGAGGGACGTCCGGACGCAGTCGACGAACTCCTGCTCGTCGACTTCGCCTCGTTCGGCCTGTTCGAGCAGCGCCGGGGAGACGTCGAGCGACATGGGTACTCCTCTCATGACCCAGCCGTGCGGTGGCAGGGCCAGCTGGCGCCCCCAGCCCGGGAGGGGGTGGGGGACGACGAATGCCGGGAGCCTCCGGTGCCTGCGGTACGGCGGCTCCGGGGGCCTCAACCGTAGGGGCCCGCGGCGCGGCGGCACCAGGCGGGGAGGCCCACAACCAGCCAACTTTCCGGCGCCGGGCGCGGGCGGGTAGCGTTGCGCTCCATGCGTCTCGTGATCGCCCGCTGCTCCGTCGACTACGCGGGCCGGCTCTCGGCTCATCTGCCCTCCGCCACCCGGTTGCTGTTGATCAAGGCGGACGGGAGTGTGTCGGTGCACGCCGACGACCGTGCCTACAAGCCGCTCAACTGGATGTCCCCGCCGTGCGCCCTCAAGGAGGGCGAGGACGGGATCTGGACGGTCACCAACAAGGGCGGGGAGCAGCTCATCATCACCGTCGAGGAGATACTGCACGACTCCTCGCACGAGCTCGGGGTGGACCCCGGGCTGATCAAGGACGGCGTCGAGGCGCACCTCCAGGAGCTCCTCGCGGACCGGATCGAGGTGCTCGGTGAGGGCTGGTCCCTGGTCCGGCGCGAGTACCCCACCGCGATCGGGCCGGTGGACATCCTCTGCCGCGACGCCGGCGGCGGCACGGTGGCCGTCGAGATCAAGCGGCGCGGTGAGATCGACGGGGTCGAGCAGCTGACCCGCTACCTCGATCTGCTCAACCGGGACCCCCTGCTCGCCCCTGTCCGGGGGATTTTCGCGGCCCAGGAGATCAAGCCGCAGGCGCGGGTTCTGGCCACCGACCGCGGGATCGACTGCGTCACGCTTGATTACGACGCGCTGCGGGGCATCGAGGATCAGAAGCTGCGCCTCTTCTGAGGGTGAGCCGGGGAGGGCTCGGCTCCTCGAAGTGCGCCTGCTTCTTTCGGGGTTGGGCCCTTTGTGAGGTGCCTGCTTCTTGAAGGGTGCGGCTCGTGGGCTGAGTTTGTTTGGGCACCGCCGGGCCGCGGCGTCTGGGCTGAGCGCCGTCGCGGCGGACTTGGGGGGCGTGGCCGCCCCCCAAGGGCCCCTGCACCTTGCTGGGTTCAGCCTCGCCGGCTGAGTTTGTTTTGGCACCGCCGGGTCGCGCCGTCTCGGCTCAGCGCCGTCGCGGCGGACTTGGGGGGCGTGGCCGCCCCCCAAGGGCCCCTGCACCTTGCTGGGTTCGGCCTCGTCGGCTGAGTTTGTTTTGGCACCGCCGGGTCGCGCCGTCTCGGCTGAGCGCCGTCGCGGCGGACTTGGGGGGAGGCCGGCGCTCCCCCCAAGGGCCCCCTTCTGCCCGGGTTCCGGTCGGTGGCTGAGATGGGTGCTCAGCTCAGGGCGTCGTGGTGCCGCCGGAGGTCGTGCCGGTGGTCGTACCGCCGTCGGTCGGGGTGCCGGTGGAGCCGGTGGAGGTGCCGCCGTCGGTGGGGCTGCCCGTCGTGCCGGTGGAGGTGCCGCCCGAGGTCGGGGAGCCGCCGGTGGATCCGCCGGTCGTGGAGCCGGTGGACGTTCCCCCGGTGGTCGTCGTGCCTCCGGACGTTCCCGTCGAGGTGCCGCCGGATGTGGTCGGACCGCCGGACGTGCCGCCGGCTGTGGTACCACCGCTCGCCGTACCTCCGGTCGTACCGCCCGACGTGCCGTGTCCTCCCGTGCCACCGGTTGTGGAAGTGCCACCGCTGCCGGAGCCACCGCTGGTGCCGCCGGCAGGCGGACGGCTGGAGGCCGGGGCCGAAGGAGTGTCGGGCGGAGTCGACAGGCCGCCGTCCGTCAGCGTAGAAGCCGGGGACGCGGACGTCGTGGAGGGCGACCCCGAAGGCGAAGCTGACGTCGAAGCCGTCGTCGGGGGCGGGGAGGCCGTGGTCGCGTCCTCGGGGGGAGCCGTGGTGGTGTCGGGAGCGTCCTGTTGGACGGATTCGATGGGTTTGACCTGGTTGGGGGTGTCGGAGGAGCTGTTGGAGGTCGCGCCGAGGGTGACGATCGTGCCGAGGACGCCGGCCAGGACGACACCCGTGCCGGCCGCGACGAGGTTGCGGCGGGAGGCGAGGAGGGCGAGGCGGCCCGGGGGTGTGGCGTGGGCGGGGGCCTGGGCGTGGGGCCGCGGGGAGATGAGGGCGACCGGGGGGACCGGCTCGGGGAGGAACAGGGTGGTCTCGGCCGGAGCGGCGGCGGGGGCTGCTTCGAGGGCGAGCAGGGGCTCGGGCGCCGGGAGGGCCTGCGGGGCCACGTCGTTGACGAGGGCGAGGGTGCGGCGGCCGACCACGGAGCCCTGGCGGTCGGCGAGGGCACCCCGGAGCGCTATGGACGCCTCCAGTTCGGCCCGGGCCCGGTCGTGGTTGCCGGTGCACAGCGCGAGCACGCCGAGTTCGTGGTGGAAGTACGCCTCCTCCGCGACCTCGCCGGACAGCCGCGCGGCCTCCTGGCCGATCCGCAGCGCCCGCTCCCAGGCCCCCCAGTGCAGCGCGACGGCGAAGACCGGCGCCACCGTACGGGCCAGCAGCACGGCCGCGCTGGCGTTCCCGCCGTCCCGGCAGGCCGCCAGGGCCGCGATGATCGCCTCGGCCTCGAGGGCGACCCGCTCGGCGGCGACCGAGGGGTGCCCGGCCCACCAGGAGTAGTGCAGGGCCGCGCTGTGCGCCTGGACCTCGGTGAGTTCGCCGTCGGCGGCCAGGGCCGCGGCGAGCTGCGGGACGATGCCGGCGGCCAGCCGGTAGTGGGAGGCGACGGGCACCGCGAGCCCGACGGCGGTGAGCTCGCCGAGAGCCGCGTCGCCGTGGGTGTCCCCGACGAGCGCGGGCAGGTGGGAGGGGTGCGGGCACTCGCCGTCGAGGGCGACGGCGAAGGCCAGTGCCTCGCGTGCGGACTCGCCGAGCCGGGAAGCCAGCAGGACCGCGGGGGCGGCGCTCTCCGCGAGCGAGGGCAGCGGCACGTCGGCGGCCGGCAGCGGGGGCGCAGTGGGCGGGGCGAGCGGCTGGGCGTCCTGCGGGTCGTCGAAGCCGGTCAGGTCGGGTATGGGGGGCACGCCCGCGGCGGGCGTGCCGTTCTCCCAGACCGAGTCGTCGAAGTCCGGCTCGGCCGGGGCGCGCAGCGCGTCCCGCTGCCGCAGCAGGGCGCCGGCCTGGACGAAGCGCAGCGGCAGCCCCTCGGACTCGAACCAGAGGTCGGCGGCCCAGGCCCGCTCGTCCTCGGCCAGCGGCCGGCCCGCGGCGAGTTGCAGCAGGTCCACGCAGGCCGGGCGGCTGAGCCCGGGCAGGAAGACCTCCTCGATCCCCGACTCGGCGGCCGGGGCCGGCACGTCGGGGGTGGCCGACATCAGGAAGGCGCACTCGGGCAGGGTGGCGAGCACTTCCTCCAGGGCGGCGGCGCCGAACTCCAGGTCGTCCACCACGACCACCGCGCCGACCTCGCGCAGCAGCGCGGGCAGTTCGGCCCGGCCGGGGCGGTAGCCGTCGCCGCCGTAGACGACGGTGTAGAGCTCCTGGAGCAGGTCGGCGGGGCTGCGCCGGTAGCCGGAGAGCCACAGCACGCCGTCCGGCGCGAGGTCGTCGCAGGCGCCCGCGACGGCTTCCAGGACGGCGGTGCGGCCGGCGCCGGACGGGCCGGTGACCCGGACCGAACGGCCCCTGGCCAGCAGGCGGGTGAGCCGCTCGCGCTCCTCTTCCCGTTCCAGCAGCGGCAGTTCGGTGGTGGGCGGGCCGGGCGGGGGCGCGGGGCGCGCCGCGGCGATCCGGGCGGCGCGGTCCTGCGGGGTACGACGCTGCGGCTCGGGGCGCTGCTCGGGCGGGCAGGCGACGATCTCGGTGCCGTCGATCGGATTGAGCGTCAGCAGGTACTCCCCCGCGACCACCCGGCGGGCCCGGGCGCTGCCTGCGCCCGGCGTGCTGCCGAGGTCGGGCACCAGCGGGTCGCGCGGCGGCCGCTGCGTCACCTTGGGCAGCGGCGCGGTGCTGTCGAACAGGGACGCGGCCTCCGGCGGCGGGGCGTCGGCGGCGCCGGGCAGCGCGATCGGCGACAGCGAGGCGGGTGGCAGTGCGGCCCGCACCCGGCCGGTGCCGAACGCGTCGAAGGAGTCGGCGTCCTCGGAGCCGTCGCCCGAGCCGAGCGGCCCGAAAGCGGAACTCGGGCCCAGCGCGCCCGCGGAGGTGTCGCGAACGGGCAGGCTGTGGTTTCCCGTCGTGCTCCCGGTCGTGCTCCCCGAAGCGCTGCCGGCCGGGTTACCCGTGGTGTTCCCCGCGGTGCTTCCGGGGGTGTTGCCCGTCGCGCGCCCGGTGCCGAACGCGTCGAAGTGCTCGGTCTCTTCCTGCCCCGGCCGCCGCTGGTCCGGCTCGCCGGTGTGCTGATCCATCTCGTACGCCCCCCAGGTGCGTCACGGCTTGCGTCACATTTGGGGGCCTCCCCGGACCGGCAGGACCGGCCGGAACCCGCGCGCACAAACTCTATTGGTTCGCGCCGCATCCATGAAGTGCAGGGGTCCGCCCCGGGCCACGGGTCACGGCTGGGATTCGATGGCCAGGATCCGGTGCAGCCGGGTGGCCACCAGCAGCCGCTGCATCTGCGGCGGCACCCCGCGCAGCACCAGGCGGCGATTGGCGCGGCCGGCCCGGCGGTGGACGCCCATGATGACGCCCAGTCCGGTCGCGTCCCAGGAGTCGAGTTCGGTGAGGTCGAGCACCAGGTCGCCGCGGCCGGAGTCGACCGCGTCGTGGAGGACGGTGCGGGCGTCCGCCGCGCTGCGCACGTCGAGGCGGCCCCCGACGACCAGCTCGGTGTGGTCGCCCCTGATGTGCATAGTCACTCCTCGAAGCGCGGTGGGGAACCGTGCGGACCGCCGGCCGGGCTCCGCCGGTCCGGCACCGTTCCCTCTGTCTTCACACAACTGACAGCCCCTCGTACGCAGAAGTTGCCGTCTGTGAGCCAACCGACACCGAAATCACCCTGGCGAGTGAAGCGGGGTACATGATCCGCAGCCGTGTCCGCAGTCGCATCCGCCGTCGTATCCGGGGCCGGATCAGTGGCTGTAGAAGCCCTGTCCGCTCTTGCGGCCCAGGTCACCGGCGTCAACCATGCGCCGCATGAGTTCCGGCGGCGCGAACTTCTCGTCCTGGGACTCGGTGTAGATGTTGCCGGTGGCGTGCATGAGGATGTCCACCCCGGTCAGGTCGGCGGTGGCGAGCGGGCCCATGGCGTGGCCGAAGCCCAGCTTGCAGGCGATGTCGATGTCCTCGGCCGAGGCGACGCCGGACTCGTAGAGCTTGACCGCCTCGACCACCAGCGCGGAGATCAGCCGGGTGGTCACGAAGCCGGCCACGTCGCGGTTGACGACCACACAGGTCTTGCCGACGGCCTCGGCGAACTCCCGGGCGCGGGCCAGGGTCTCGTCGCTGGTCTTCAGGCCGCGCACCAGCTCGCACAGCTGCATGAGCGGCACCGGCGAGAAGAAGTGGGTGCCGACCACCCGCTCCGGCCGCCCGGTGACGGCGGCGATCTTGGTGATCGGGATGGCGGAGGTGTTGGAGGCCAGCACCGCGTCGTCGCCGACGATCCGGTCCAGGGCGCGGAAGATCTCCTGCTTGACCTCGATCTTCTCGAAGACGGCCTCGACCACCAGGTCGGCGCCGGCGGCGGCCTCCAGGTCGGTGGTCGGGGTGATCCGGGCCAGCGCGGCCTCGGCGTCCTCGGCGGCGAGCTTCCCCTTGGCGACGAACTTCTCGTACGAGGAGCGGATCGCGTCCGTGCCGCGGGTGAGCGCCTCGTCCGTGACGTCCCGCAGCACCACCTCGTACCCCGCCTGGGCCGAGACCTGCGCGATGCCGGAGCCCATGAGTCCGGCTCCGATGACGGCGAGCTTCTTCGTCACGGCACACACCTTCCGTTCGCCATTGATTCGGGGTACGTCGCCGGACCTTAACGCCCGTTCACCGCCGGGCGCAGCAGGTTGTCGCCCGCGTCACCGTGTGTCCTTGGTCGCACACCGGGCCACTCGAGGGCCTACGCTCGCAGACATGGTCAACCTCACCCGCATCTACACCCGTACCGGCGACGACGGCACCACCGCGCTGGGCGACATGAGCCGTACGGCCAAGACCGACTCCCGGATCGCCGCGTACGCCGACGCCAACGAGGCCAACGCGGTGATCGGCACGGCGATCGCGCTGGGCGGGCTGCCGGAGCCGGTGGCCGCCGTGCTGGTCCGGGTCCAGAACGACCTGTTCGACGTGGGCGCTGACCTGGCCACCCCGGTGGTGCCGGACCCGGCGTACCCGCCGCTGCGGGTCGAGCAGTCCTACGTGGACCGGCTGGAGGCCGACTGCGACCGGTTCCTGGAGGACCTGGAGAAACTGCGCAGCTTCATCCTGCCGGGCGGGACCCCCGGCGCCGCCCTGCTGCACCAGGCGTGCACGGTGGTGCGCCGGGCGGAGCGGTCCACCTGGGCGGCGCTGGCCGAGCACGGCGAGACGATGAACCCGCTGACCGCCACGTATCTCAACCGGCTGTCCGACCTGCTGTTCATCCTGGCACGCACGGCGAACAAGGAGCGCGGCGACGTCCTGTGGGTGCCGGGCGAGAACCGCTGAACCTTAAGGCCGGCCTAAGCCCGCCCCGGAATGGTCCAGACCTCTTGACCGGTGGTCCAGACCTTTTTACGCTCCGGGCAGCCGGGAGCCGACACCCTGCCGCCCGTCGGCTCCCGGTCCCATGTGAACAGGCACGAAGCAGGTACGAAGCAGGTACGAAAAAACCGCCACGGGCGGGCGGCTCGGTCAGGCCACGTTGACCCGCTGGCCGGGCGGGGCGGCTTCCAGCCAGGCCAGGAAGCCGGTGAGCGCGTCGTCGCTCATGGCCAGTTCCAGCCTGATGCCGCGATGCGAACAGGCCAGCACCACCGCGTCCGACAGCAGCGCCAGCTCCTCCGAGCCCTGCGGATGGCGGCGGCCCAGCACCTCGATCGCGGGGCGCTCCAGCACCCGGCGCGGGCGGAAGGCGTAGGAGAACACCCGGAACCACTCGACCCGGTCACCGCTGTACCGGGCCACCCCGTACACCCAGCCCTTGCCACCGGGTTCGGTGCCCTCGGGCGGCGCCTCGCGCAGTGAGCAGTCGAAGGTGCCGCCGGGGCGCTGGATCAGTCGGCGGCGCAGGCCGAACAGGAACAGGCCGAACAGCCCCACGGCGATGATCACGCCGGCCACCTCGAATGCGAGGATCACGTCCACCATGCCTCCTCGCCCAGAGATGACTGACTGCGGCGGCGCCGCGGACCGCCCGGTGGGGCAGTCCGCGGCACCTTGACGTGCGTGGCGTCCGCGACGTGCGTGTCGTGCGGGACGCCTTTGAGTACGGAACGGGTCCGCGCAGTGTTCAGTGCGCGCCCGCGGCGGCGGCCAGCCGGACCTCCGCGCGGCGCTCGGCCGCCGCGTCGGCCTCGGACTTGGACCGCTCCAGCGCCCGCTCGGCCCGGGCGACGTCGATCTCCTCGGCCAGCTCGGCGATCTCGGCGAGGATCGAGAGCTTGTTGTCCGCGAAGGAGATGAAGCCGCCGTGCACGGCGGCGATCACGGTGCCGCCGTCGCTGGTCCGGACGGTCACCGGCCCGGACTCGAGCACACCGAGCAGCGGCTGGTGTCCGGCCATGATGCCGATGTCACCGGACTTGGTGCGGGCGATGACCATGTGGGCCTCGCCGGACCACACATTGCGGTCCGCCGCGACCAGCTCGACGTGAAGGTCGGCCAAGACGGCTCCTCGGTTCGGCACCCACCGTCCGCGGGGATGCGTCGTACTTCCGATGTACTGCTACTGGGCTTGCGCGGGCCTGAAGCCGACACGGGCTTCTGCCGACACAGAATACGGGGTGCGAGCGGGGGGCGAGTCCCAGGGCTCCGTGGGGAGTCCGGGCCCGCCCCCCGGTCACCGGATCAGCTGACGCCGAGCTTCTTGGCGTTGGCCTTGAGGTCCTCCAGGCCACCGCACATGAAGAACGCCTGCTCCGGGAAGTGGTCGTACTCGCCGTCGGCGATCGCGTTGAAGGCCGAGATCGACTCGTCCAGCGGCACGTCCGAGCCGTCGATGCCGGTGAACTGCTTGGCCGCGTGGGTGTTCTGCGACAGGAAGCGCTCGATCCGGCGGGCGCGGTGGACGGTGAGCTTGTCCTCCTCGCCCAGCTCGTCGATGCCGAGGATGGCGATGATGTCCTGGAGGTCCTTGTACTTCTGCAGGACCCCCTTGACCCGGGTCGCGCACTCGTAGTGGTCCTGCGAGATGTAGCGCGGGTCCAGGATGCGCGAGGTGGAGTCCAGCGGGTCCACCGCGGGGTAGATGCCCTTCTCCGAGATCGGCCGCGAGAGCACGGTCGTCGCGTCGAGGTGGGCGAAGGTGGTCGCCGGGGCCGGGTCGGTCAGGTCGTCCGCGGGGACGTAGATCGCCTGCATCGAGGTGATCGAGTGACCGCGGGTGGAGGTGATGCGCTCCTGGAGCAGACCCATCTCGTCGGCCAGGTTCGGCTGGTAGCCCACGGCGGAGGGCATGCGGCCGAGCAGCGTGGAGACCTCGGAACCGGCCTGGGTGAAGCGGAAGATGTTGTCGATGAAGAACAGCACGTCCTGCCGCTGCACATCGCGGAAGTACTCCGCCATGGTCAGGCCGGCCAGGGCGACCCGCAGCCGGGTGCCCGGCGGCTCGTCCATCTGCCCGAAGACCAGCGCGGTCTGCGGCAGCACGCCGGACTCTTCCATTTCCGCGATCAGGTCGTTGCCCTCACGGGTGCGCTCGCCGACGCCGGCGAACACGGAAACGCCCTCGTGCAGCTTGGCCACACGCATGATCATTTCCTGGATGAGCACGGTCTTGCCGACGCCCGCGCCGCCGAACAGGCCGATCTTGCCGCCCTTGACGTACGGGGTGAGCAGGTCGACGACCTTCAGGCCGGTCTCGAACATCTCGGTCTTCGACTCGAGGTCGTCGAAGTTCGGCGCCTTGCGGTGGATCGGCCAGCGCTCGGTGACCTCGGCCTCGGCCGCCGGGTCGTTGAGGATCCGGCCGAGGGTGTTGAAGACGCGGCCCTTGGTGACGTCGCCGACCGGCACGGTGATGCCGTCGCCGGTGTCGGTCACCGGGGCCTGGCGGACCAGGCCGTCGGTGGGCTGCATGGAAATCGCGCGGACCAGGCCGTCGCCGAGGTGCTGGGCGACCTCGAGGGTCAGCGTCTTGGTCGCGCCGTCCGCGGACGGGTCGGCGACCTCGACGGTCAGCGCGTTGTAGATCTCCGGCATGGCGTCGACGGGGAACTCCACGTCGACGACCGGGCCGATGACCCGCGCCACGCGCCCGGTGGCCGTGCGGGCGGATTCTGCAGTGGTGGTCATAGTGGTCAGTCACTCCCCGCGCTAGCGTCGGCGAGAGCGCTCGCGCCACCGACGATCTCGCTGATTTCCTGGGTGATGTCGGCCTGTCGGGCCGCGTTGGCAAGCCGCGTGAGCGACTTGATGAGGTCTTCCGCGTTGTCGGTCGCGGACTTCATCGCCCGGCGGCGGGCCGCGTGCTCGGAGGCGGCGGCCTGCAGCAGGGCGTTGTAGATCCGGCTCTCGACGTAGCGCGGCAGCAGCGCGTCCAGCACGCCCTCCGCGGACGGCTCGAACTCGAACAGCGGCAGTGCCTCGCCCTTGCGGCGCTCGGCACCTTCGCCGTCCGCGGCCCCGTCGGCCCCGTTGTCCAGGGACAGCGGGAGCAGCCGCCGGTCGACCGGGGTCTGGGTCATCATCGAGACGAACTCGGTGAAGACGATGTGCAGTTCGTCCACCCCGCCGGCCGCGGTGTCGGTCAGCAGCGACTCGATCATCGGTGCCGCGACGGCCTTGGCGTGCCCGTACTGCGGGCTGTCGGAGAACCCGGTCCACGACTCGGCCACCGCACGGTCGCGGAAGGCGTAGTAGGCCACGCCCTTGCGGCCGACGACGTAGGTGTCGACCTCCTTGCCCTCCCCGCGCAGCCGCTGGGTGAGCCGGTCGGCGGTGCGGATGGCGTTGGAGGAGTAGCCGCCGGCCAGACCGCGGTCGCTCGTGACGAGCAGGACCGCGGCCCGGGCCGGGTGCTCGGCCTCGGTGGTCAGCGGGTGCTTGGTGTTGGAGCCGGTCGCGACCGCCGTCACCGCCCGCGTGAGCTCATCGGCGTACGGAGTGGAGGCCGCCACCTGGCGCTGCGCCTTGACGATGCGCGAGGCGGCGATCATCTCCATCGCCTTGGTGATCTTCTTGGTGGCGGAGACGCCCCTGATCCGGCGCCGGTAGACCCGAAGCTGTGCGCCCATACGATCAGCCCTCGACCAGCAGCGCGCCCGAGGACGTCTCGAACCGCTTCTTGAAGGCCGCGACGGCCTCGGTCAGCGCGTCGATGGTGCCGTCCTCCAGCTTGCCGGTCTCCACGATGCCGGTGAGCAGCGACTTGTGCTCCCGGTGCAGGTAGTCCAGCAGCTCGCGCTCGAAGCGGCGGATGTCGGCGACCGGTACGTCGTCCAGCTTGCCGGTGGAGCCGGCCCAGATCGACACGACCTGGTCCTCGATCGCGAACGGCGCGTACTGCGGCTGCTTGAGCAGCTCGACCATGCGCTGGCCGCGCTCCAGGGCCGCCTTGGAGGCCGCGTCCAGGTCGGAACCGAAGGCGGCGAACGCCTCCAGCTCACGGAACTGGGCGAGGTCCACGCGGAGCCGGCCCGCGACCGACTTCATGGCCTTGATCTGCGCGGAGCCGCCGACCCGGGAGACCGAGATACCGACGTTCAGCGCGGGCCGCTGGCCGGCGTTGAACAGGTCGGACTCCAGGAAGCACTGACCGTCGGTGATCGAGATCACGTTGGTCGGGATGAACGCGGAGACGTCGTTGGCCTTGGTCTCCACGATCGGCAGGCCGGTCATGGAGCCCGCGCCGAGGTCGTCGGACAGCTTGGCGCAGCGCTCCAGCAGGCGGGAGTGCAGGTAGAACACGTCGCCCGGGTAGGCCTCGCGGCCCGGCGGACGGCGCAGCAGCAGGGAGACCGCGCGGTAGGCGTCGGCCTGCTTGCTCAGGTCGTCGAAGACGATCAGGACGTGCTTGCCCTGGTACATCCAGTGCTGGCCGATGGCCGAGCCGGTGTACGGGGCGAGGTACTTGAAGCCGGCCGGGTCGGACGCCGGGGCGGCCACGATGGTGGTGTACTCCAGCGCGCCGGCCTCCTCCAGCGAGGCGCGCACGCCCGCCACGGTGGAGCCCTTCTGGCCGATGGCGACGTAGATGCAGCGGACCTGCTTCTTCGGGTCGCCGGAACGCCAGTTGTCGCGCTGGTTGATGATCGTGTCGATGGCCAGGGCGGTCTTGCCGGTCTGGCGGTCGCCGATGATGAGCTGGCGCTGGCCGCGGCCGATCGGGGTCATGGCGTCGACGGCCTTCAGGCCGGTCTGCATCGGCTCGTGCACCGACTTGCGCTGCATGACGGTGGGCGCCTGCAGCTCCAGGGCGCGGCGGCCCTCGGTCTCGATCTCGCCGAGGCCGTCGATCGGGTTGCCCAGGGGGTCCACGACCCGGCCCAGGTATCCCTCGCCGACGGCGACCGAGAGCACCTCACCGGTGCGCTGCACCGGCTGGCCCTCCTCGATGCCGCTGAACTCGCCGAGGACGATGGCGCCGATCTCCCGCTCCTCGAGGTTGAGGGCGAGCCCGAGGGTGCCGTCCTCGAACCTCAGCAGCTCGTTCGCCATGGCCGAGGGCAGCCCCTCGATCTTCGCGATGCCGTCTCCGGCAACGCTGACCGTGCCGACCTCCTCGCGCGAGGCGGCGTCCGGCGTGTACGACTGGACGAACGTTTCCAGCGCGTCCCGGATCTCCTCCGGCCGGATCGTAAGCTCCGCCATCTGGGTTCCCTGCTCTCCTTGTTGGGCCCGAAGTTTCTGGGGCCTCCGGGGGCGTGCCCCGAAGGACTCTGTCGGCCCAACCCGGGCCGCCTTCATGCTTGTTGCTGGGACGGTGTTGTCTGACGCCGTTCTGGACGGTGTCAGGACGGTGTGGTCCGCGGCGCCGCGGTCAGCCGGCCATCCGCCGGGCCGCCTCGTCGAGACGGTCGGCGATCGAGCCGTTGATCACCTCGTCGCCGATGCGCACCCGCACCCCGCCGAGGACCTCGGGGTCCACGTCCAGGTTGAGGTGCACCCGCCGGCCGTAGATACGGGCCAGCGCGGCGCCGAGCCGCTCCCGCTGCCGGTCGGTCAGCGGGACCGCCGACACCACTTCCGCGACCATCCGGTTGCGGCGAGCGGCGGCCAGCTTCGAGAGGGTCTCGATCCCACTGTCCAGGCTACGTCCTCGCGGAGCCGTGACCAGCCGGGTGACCAGCCGTTCCGTGACCGGTTTGGCCCGTCCGCCCAGCAGCGTGTGCAGCAGTTCCGCCTTGGCGTCGCTGCCGGCGAGCCGGTTGGCGAGCGCCGCCCGCAGTTCGCCGCTGCTGTTCAGGATGCGGCTGAACCGGAACAGTTCGTCCTCGACGTCGTCCAGGTCGCCGGCCCGCTCGGCGGCGATCAGGTCGGCGTCGTCGGCCAGCTCCTCCAGGGAGTCCACCAGGTCGCGGGGCTGCGACCAGCGGGACCTGACCATGCCGCCGACCAGGTCCACGGTGTCCTCGCCGACCTGGCCGCGCAGCAGCCGGCCGGCCAGCGCCGCCTTGGTCTCGCCGGCCTGGGCCGGGTCGGTCAGGGCGCGGCGCAGGGCGCCTTCGCGGTCGAGCAGACCCGTGACGGCGGCCAGCTCGTCGGCGAGCTGCGTCGCGTTGACCGACACGTGGTCGGCGAGCGCGTCGAGTCGCTCCCGGGCGGCAGCCAGGGCCTCGCGGCTGGCTCCGTTCATCGTGCCGCCCCGGTCTCGGCCGCCGAGCCCTCAAGTCCCTCGAGGAAGCGGTCGATGGTGCGGCTCTGCCGGGCGTGGTCCTCCAGGGACTCGCCCACCAGCTTGCCGGCCAGGTCGGTGGCGATCCGGCCGACTTCCTGCCGGAGCGTGGCCGTCACCTGACGGCGGTCCGCCTCGATCTGGGCGTGGCCCGCGGCGATGATGGCCTCGCGCTGGCGCTGGCCCTCCTCGCGCATCTCGGCGATGATCTGCGCGCCCTGCTCACGGGCCTGCTCGGTGATCCGGGCCGCCTCGTGACGGGCCTCGGCGAGCTGCGCCTTGTACTGCTCAAGGGTGCGGTTGGCTTCCGCCTGCGCTTCCGCCGCCCGCTCCAGGCCACCCTCGATCGCGTCGTGCCGCTCTTCCAAGGTCTTCTGGATGTTGGGCAGGAGCTTCTTGCCAAGAAGGCCGAAGACGATGAAGAAGCACAGAAGGCCGACGACCAGTTCCGCACCGCCGGGGATGAGCGGGTTCTGCGCCCCCTCCGCGAGGAACAACATGATCTCTGAACCTTTCGTCGAGTGTGGCTATCGGTGCGGACAGCTCACTTCTGGAAGACAAAGGGCGCGACCAGACCGAGCAGCGCCAGCACCTCGCAGAGCGCGAAGCCCAGGAACATGTTGGTGCGGATGATCGGCATGGCCTCGGGCTGACGGGCCATGGCCTCGATGGAGTGACCGAAGACCAGACCGATACCCACGCCGGGGCCGATGGCGGCCAGACCGTAGGCGACGGCGCCCAGGCGACCCGCGGTGGTGGCGGCGGCGAGGTTCACAAGCTCGGCAGACATTTCCCTGTCTTCCTTTTCGTGATGTGTGCGATGCGGTGGTGTCCGCCGAGGGGCTTCCCGGCGGGGGTGGTGCGGGGACTGCGGGGCTCGTCGCGGGTCAGTGACCCTCTTCGAGCGCTCCGCTGATGTAGATCGAGGCGAGCAGCGTGAAGATGTACGCCTGCAGGAACTGGATCAGCAGCTCGAAGGCGGTCATGCCGGCGGCCAGGACGAAGGAGCCGCCGGCCACGGCGGACAGGAACGAGGGAGTCAGCAGGTACCAGCTCGCGACGCTGAACAGGACGATCAGCAGGTGACCGGCGAACATGTTGGCCCACAGCCGCACCGCGAGGGTGAACGGGCGGGTGATCACGTTCTGGATGAACTCCAGGAGCACGATCAGCGGCACCAGGAACTTGGGCAGACCCTCGATCCACACCAGGTTCTTCACGCCGCCGCGGAAACCGTGCGTCTTGAAGGTCAGGTACATGTACGTGATGAAGACCAGCGCCGCGAGCGCGACCGGGAACGCGAACTTGGAGTTCGCCGGGAACTGCGCGAACGGGATGATGGACATCACGTTCATGATCCACACGAAGAAGAAGATCGACGTGAGGAAGGGCACGTACTTGTCGCCCTTCTTGCCGATCACTTCGCGGGCGATGCTGCGGGCGACGAAGTTGTAGCCGATCTCACCGACGAGCTGCAGCTTGCCCGGGACCAGCTTGGGCTTGTTGAAGGCAGCCCAGAAGAAGCCCACGACGAGCACCACGCAGATGATGGCGAGGAGCATGGGCTTGGTGAAGTCGAAGCTGCCGATGCTGAAGATCGGCTTGAAGTCGAACGAGTTGAGGCCCGGAGCCGGGAACGCGCAGTCATGGTTGATGTGGCATCCGCTCTCCGCGAGCAGCGTGTGGGCACTCACCCGTGACTCCTTCGTCGTGACGCATTGAAGACTGCAACTGTCTGTGTCGGCGCGGTCGCTGGGACCGCTGGTCGGCACCGGGAACGTGGCGTGGCGGAGCCACCGCGATCCGCTGAGAGCCCGCATCGAGGACCGGGTACCCGGGACCTCCGCCTGAGCGGCGGCACCGGTTCCGAGTACACCGCAGGACGAGGGGGCGGCACCTTCTCCCTGCGAGAGGGGCCCCCACGTCCGGATGCGCTTCCGGACGATAGCAGATGAGGTTGACGGGCCCTTACCCTGGCCTTATCCAGGGCCTGGTCCCGTACGGCGTCCGGCCAGGGGTTACCCGCCATGGGAGGAGCCCGTCTTCAGCGAAGGCGCGTCCTCCCTGGACGGCTCGGCCGCGGGCTTCGCCGGTACGGACGGTTCCGGGTCCACGTACAGCATCTTGGCCGTGAGGCTCTCCCGCACCTGGCCGCCCACCCAGGCCAGCGCGGTGCACAGCAGAGTCAGCGCGAAGGCCCGGCCGTTGAAGGCGCTGGTGTCCTTGAACGCGATGACGAAGATGCCGATCAGCAGGATCTGCACGGTGTAGACGAGCATCCCCGCGCTCATCACCACTTGCGGTTTGTCCTGGGTGATCCGCATCAGCGCCCAGGAGCCCAGGCCGAAGAAGGCGGCCATCACGGCCAGTGCGACGAGGCCGCCCAGTAGTCCCTTGCCGCCGGCGGCGACGGCGCTGACCACGGTGGCGACAACTCCCACGGGAGCGGCGATGATCGCCGATCCGCGTAGGATCCGGGCGTCGTTGGGCTGCATGGGGGCGGCTCCTCCGGCGGGAGTTGGGACAAGCGGGATGTCGTCGGAGACGAGCGTAGTCAAGGCAAGTCAGGGCAGAGGACGGCCCCCGCCTCGGGCGGGGGTCCTCCGGGCGCCGTTTCGACCGTTCTCAGGGTGTAACGGCGCGGTCCCTGCTTTCGTGAACGGTATCACAAAGTATTTGATGCGGTCTTTACCATGGAGATGTGCTGCCTGTCACACACGCGTGCTGTCGACACGGCGGCGATCCTGTGTCGCCGTGCGGTCACCGACCGCGGTCGAGCCGTGCAGGGCGGGCCGGTCGGCGGAGTGCATCTCGCGTTCGGCGGCGGTCGCGGCCGCGGCGAGCCGGCGGCGGCGGTTGCGGTAGCGCGGCGGCACGAACGACTCGGCCCAGCGCGGCGCCCGCGGCCGCACCCGCGGCAGCAGCAGGACCACCAGGCCGAAGCCGCTGAGGATCACGATCACCAGCACGATCGACAGGCTGGAGGAGTTGACCGAGAAGGCCACCGCGGAGAAGGCGAACAGCGCGGCCCAGAAGTACATGATCAGTACGGCGCGGCTGTGCGAGTGGCCGATCTCCAGCAGCCGGTGGTGCAAGTGGCCCTTGTCGGCGGCGAACGGGGACTGACCGTTCCAGGTACGGCGGACCACGGCGAGCACCAGGTCGGTGGCCGGGATGGCGATCATGGTCAGCGGCAGCAGCAGCGGCATGTAGACCGGGACCATGAAGTGCACGGTGTTGCGGGTGGATCCGGTGAAGCTGGTGATCGCGTCCGGGTCGACCTGGCCGGTGATGGAGATCGCACCGGAGGCGAGCACCAGGCCGATCAGCATGGAGCCGGAGTCGCCCATGAAGATCCGGGCCGGGTGGATGTTGTGCGGCAGGAAGCCCAGGCACATGCCGATCAGGATCGCGCTGAACAGCGTCGCGGGCGCGGCGGCCTCGATGCCGTGGCCGTACCAGATGCGGTAGCTGTACATGAAGAACGCGACGGCGGCGATGCACACCATGCCGGAGGCCAGACCGTCCAGTCCGTCGACGAAGTTGACGGCGTTGATGGTGATCACCACGAGCGCGACGGTCAGCAGCGTGGACTGGATCGGGGTGAGGGCGACGGTGCCGATGCCGGGCACAGGGAGCCACAGGATGGTCAGGCCCTGCATGACCATCACGCCGGCGGCGATCATCTGGACGCCCAGCTTGATCAGGGCGTCCACGCCCCACTTGTCGTCCAGGACGCCCAGCAGCCAGATCAGCCCGGCCCCGGACAGCAGGGCGCGCGGCTCGTTGGAGAGCTTGAACGCGGCCCCGAGGTTGGTCAGGTGCGCGGCGGTGACCAGACCCGCGCACAGCCCGCCGAACATGGCGATGCCGCCCAGTCGCGGGGTCGGCTCGCGGTGCACGTCCCGGTCCCGGATCGGGGGCATGGCGCCGGCCGCGATCGCGAACTTCCGTACCGGCCCGGTCAGCAGGTACGTGACGGCCGCGGTCACGAACAGAGTCAGCAGATACTCGCGCACGAGCAGCCTCCGCCGTTTTCGGGGGCGCAGCCGTCATGCGCACGCGTCCGGGGGTTCCTCACAGCGTCACACCCTAGTGGTGGCCGGGCCGGGACAGCCAACACAAGGGAAGACTCACAGGGAACCTTTGCGGTTGCACTCCGTCCGCGGTGGGAATGTACGAAGGTCGGGCATGTTACGGCCGGGTGAGCAAGCCGTCACGCAGCGGTCACCGGATACGGCGGGAAGCGCCGGGTCAGGGCCGTGACCTCGGTCACCGTGGCCGGCTCCTCGCGCAGCGCCCGGCCGATCAGCTCCCCGATCCGGGTCATCTCGGCGCCGCCCATGCCCTGCGTGGTGACCGCGGCGGTGCCCAGCCGGATCCCGGAGCACTCCTCGCCGGCCCGGGAGTACGGCGGGGCGTACTTGTCCAGCACGATGCCGGCGGCCGCGCACCGGCCGCGGGCGCTGCCTCCGGACAGGCCCAGCGGTGCCAGGTCGGCGGTGATCAGGTGGGTGTCGGTGCCGCCGGTGAGCACGTCCAGGCCCTGCCCGGCGAGTTCCCGCGCGAGCAGGCGGGCGTTGGCGACCACCTGGTGCGCGTACGCGGCGAAGCCGGCGCCCGCGGCCTCCTGGAAGGCGACCGCCTTGGCGGCGATGGAGTGCAGGTGCGGGCCGCCCTGGGAGAACGGGAAGACCGCCCGGTCCACCCGGGGGCCCAGGTGCTCGCCGCACAGGATCAGCCCGCCGCGGGGGCCGCGCAGCGTCTTGTGGGTGGTGGCGCACACCACGTCGGCGTACGGCACCGGGTTCGGAGCCGCTCCCCCGGCGACCAGGCCGAGGGTGTGGGCGGCGTCCGCGATCAGGTAGGCGCCGGCCTCGTCGGCGATCTCCCGGAAGGCCGCCCAGTCCAGGTGCCGGGGGTGGGCGATGGTGCCGCACACGATGGCCTTGGGGCGGTGCGCCAGGGCCAGGTCGCGCACCTGGTCGTAGTCGATCAGGCCGGTGTCCGCCCGCACGCCGTAGCCGACGAAGCGGAACCAGCGGCCGGAGAAGTTGGAGCGGGAGCCGTGGGTGAGGTGGCCGCCGTGCGGCAGCGCGGTGGCCAGCACGGTGTCACCGGGGACCAGCAGGGCGGCGTAGGCGGCCAGGACGGCCGAGGAGCCGGAGTACGGCTGCACGTTGGCGTGTTCGGCGCCGAACAGGGCGCAGGCGCGCTCCACGGCCAGCCGCTCGGCCAGGTCCACCAGTTCGCAGCCGGCGTGGTGGCGGCGGCCCGGATACCCCTCCGCGTACTTGTTGGCGAGCGGCGAGCCGAGGGCGGCGAGCACGGCCGGCGAGGCGAAGTTCTCCCCCGCCATGAGCTGCAGGCACCGGCTCTGCCGGTCCAGTTCGGCCAGCAGCAGCCCGGCCAGCTCCGGGTCCTGGCGGCGCAGCGCCGAGAAGTCCGCGGGCAGCCCGGTGGGCGGGGCCCCGGCCCGGCCGGAGGCGGCGGACCCGCCGGGCGGCGCGGCCCTCCCTCCGGCGGGCGCGGCGGAGGCCGGCTCCGCGGCCGGCGCGGCGGGTGTTTCGGCGGGCGTTGCGGCCGAGACCGGCATGGCTGCCTCCCGGGCGAGGAGAGGTGATCCCGGTCCCACTGTAGGCGCGCCCGCGCCCGGCCGCCCTGCTGTGGACGGCTAAACGGCGGCCGGGATTCCGGTCAGGGCGGTGACCACGGGGTCCAGGGCGAGCTGGATCTCCTCGCCGATGCTGCGGAAGTACGTGATCGGGGCGCCGTAGGGGTCGTTGACCTCGTCGGCGTCCGGGGTGGAGGCCAGCAGCCAGCCGCGCAGCGCCGCCGCGGCCCGTACCAGGGCCCGGGCCCGCTCGGTCACGCCGTCCTCGGGCAGGGTGGCCTGGTCTATCGCGCGCACGAGCCGGGTGAACTCCTTGAGGGTGAAGGTGCGCAGGCCCGCGTCGTGGCCCATGGCGATGACCTGGGCCCGGTGGTCCCGGGTGGCGGTCAGCACCAGGTCGGCGTCGATGACGTGGTCGTCCAGCAGCTCCCGGCCGGTGAAGCCGGCCGGGTCGGCGCCGTACTCGGCGAGCACCGCGGCGGCGTGGGCCTCCATGGGCGCGCCCTCGTGGCCCCAGGTGCCCGCGGACTCCACCAGGATGCCCGCGGCGCCGTCGCCGAGCCGCCCGGCCAGGCCGTGCCGCATCAGCCGCTCGGCCATCGGCGAGCGGCACACGTTGCCGGTGCAGACGTGCAGCACCCGGAAGAGGTCACGCCCCTGCCCCGGTACGCCCGGCGGGACGTCCGGTCCCCGTATGCCACGCCACTCGGACCGGTGTCCGCCGGGCGTCAATTGCGCTCCTGCAAGTCGGGTACGACCTTGCGCAGCTCCTCCGCACTGATCGCCCCGGCCCGCAGCAGCACCGGCACCTTGCCGGTGACGTCCACGATGGAGGACGGCACGGCGGCCGGGGTGGGCCCGCCGTCGAGGTACACCGCGACCGAGTCGCCCAGCATCTCCTGGGCCGCGTCGCAGTCCTGCGGCGAGGGGTGGCCGGTGAGGTTGGCGCTGGAGACGGCCATCGGCCCGGTGGCGGTCAGCAGCTCGATCGCGACCGGGTGCAGCGGCATGCGGACCGCGACGGTGCCGCGGGTGTCGCCGAGGTCCCAGTTCAGCGAGGGCTGGTGCCGGGTGACCAGGGTCAGCGCGCCCGGCCAGAAGGCGTCGACCAGCTCCCAGGCCTGCTCGGAGAAGTCGGTGACGATGCCGTGCAGGGTGTTCGGGGAGCCCACCAGCACCGGCGAGGGCATGGCCCGGCCGCGGCCCTTGGCCTGCAGCAGGTCGCCGACCGCCTCCGCGTCGAAGGCGTCGGCGCCGATGCCGTAGACGGTGTCGGTGGGCAGCACCACCAGATCGCCGCGCTTGACCGCCGAGGTGGCCTCGCGCAGGCCGGTGGCCCGGTCGTTCGCGTCGGAGCAGTCGTATCGCCGTGCCATTAGCTGACCTCCAAAGACGTACCCAGGAACGTACTCACGGCATCGCCTTGCAGGCGGTCGTGCTGCATCGGTGCCTTCACGGCACCGCCTTGCGGGCGGTGGTGCCGCCATCTCCCGGGGGACGACCCCCGGACCCCCGGCAGATTCTCCCGCGCATCCCCGATCCTCACGGCACCGCCTTGCGGGCCGTGGTGCCGCCATCTCCCGGGGGACGACCCCCGGACCCCCGGCAGATTCTCCCGCGCATCCCCGATCCTCACGGCACCGCCTTGCGGGCGGTGGTGAAGCGCGGACGGTTGTTGAGGTCGGGGTGGTCGGCCGCGTCCGCCCAGCCGGCGTCCTCGTGGAAGATCCAGGGGACCTGGCCGCCCTGGGAGTCGGCGTGCTCGATGACGACCACGCCGCCGGGGCGCAGCAGCCGGTGGGCGGTGCGCTCGATGCCGCGGATGGCGTCGAGGCCGTCCTCGCCGGAGAACAGGGCCAGCTCGGGGTCGTGGTCGCGGGCCTCGGGGGCCACCAGCGGGCGCTCGCGCAGCGGGATGTACGGCGGGTTGGACACCACCAGGTCGACCTGGCCGTTGAGGTCGGGGAAGGCGCTCAGCGCGTCCCCGGCCCGCAGGTCGACCTTGCTGCCCGCCACGTTCTTGCGGGCCCACTCCAGGGCCTGCTCGGACAGTTCCACGGCGTGCACGCGGGAGCGCGGCACCTCCTGGGCCAGGGCGAGCGCGATGGCGCCGGAGCCGGTGCACAGGTCCACCACGACCGGCTCGGCCACGTCCATGGCGCGGACCGCGTCTATCGCCCAGCCGACCACCGACTCGGTCTCCGGGCGCGGCACGAACACCCCGGGCCCCACCTGGAGCTCCAGGTAGCGGAAGAAGGCCCGGCCGGTGATGTGCTGCAACGGCTCGCGGGCCTCGCGGCGGGCGACGGCCTCCCAGTAGCGCGCGTCGAATTCGCCGTCGGCCACGCTGTGCAGCTGTCCGCGCTTGACGCCGTGCACGTACGCGGCCAGCTCCTCGGCGTCGAAGCGCGGCGACGGCACCCCGGCCTCCGCCAGCCGCTGCGCGGCCTGCGCCACCTCGGCGAGCAGCAGGTTCACTTCCCTCGTCCCCTTCAGCCCTGGGCCCGGCCGGCGCCGGTCAGCCCGCCGCCTCGCCGGCCGCGGCCAGCTTGGCGGCGGCGTCGGCGTCCACGCACGCCTGGATCATCGTGTCGAGCTCCCCGTCGAGCACCTGGTCCAGGTTGTACGCCTTGAAGCCGGTCCGGTGGTCGGAGATCCGGTTCTCCGGGAAGTTGTACGTGCGGATCCGCTCGGACCGGTCCACCGTACGCACCTGGCTGCGGCGCGCGTCGGAGGCCTCCTTCTCGGCCTCCTCCTGCGCGGCGGCCAGCAGCCGGGAGCGCAGGATGCGCATCGCCGACTCCTTGTTCTGGAGCTGGCTCTTCTCGTTCTGGCAGGAGACGACCAGGCCGCTGGGCAGGTGGGTGATGCGTACCGCGGAGTCGGTGGTGTTGACCGACTGGCCACCGGGCCCGGAGGAGCGGTAGACGTCGATCCGCAGGTCGTTGGGGTTGATCTCGACCTCGACCTCCTCGGCCTCGGGGGTGACCAGCACCCCGGCCGCGGAGGTGTGGATCCGGCCCTGCGACTCGGTGGCCGGCACCCGCTGCACGCGGTGCACGCCGCCCTCGTACTTCAGCCTGGCCCACACGCCGTGGCCGGGCTCGTGGCCGGCCCGGGCCTTGACCGCGACCGAGACGTCCTTGTAGCCGCCGAGGTCGGACTCGTTGGCGTCCAGGATCTCGGTCTTCCAGCCGGCCCGCTCGGCGTACCGCAGGTACATCCGCAGCAGGTCGCCGGCGAACAGCGCGGACTCCTCGCCGCCCTCGCCGGCCTTGACCTCGAGGATGACGTCCTTGTCGTCGTTGGGGTCGCGGGGCACCAGCAGCATCCGCAGCCGCTCGGTGAGCTCCTCGCGCTGCCGCTCCAGGTCCTTGACCTCCGCGGCGAACTCCGGGTCGTCGGCCGCCAGTTCCCGCGCGGTGCCGATGTCGTCACCGGTCTGCCGCCATGCGCGGTAGGTGGTGACGATCGGCGTCAGCTCGGCGTAACGACGGCCCAGCCGGCGCGCGTTGGCCTGGTCGGCGTGCACCGACGGGTCGGCAAGCTGCTTCTCGAGGTCGGCGTGTTCGCCGATGAGTTCCTCGACCGCCTCGAACATCATGGATCCCTGGGAAGTGCGGACTGGTGGCCGGACGACAAAGCGCCGGTCCGGCCGCCCTGCGCGGGGCGACCGGGGACCGGCGCTCTCGGGTCGCTACTTCTTCGCGGACCCGGCCGTCTTCGCCTTGCCGAAGCGGGCCTCGAAGCGGGCCACGCGGCCGCCGGTGTCGAGGATCTTCTGCTTGCCCGTGTAGAACGGGTGGCACGCGGAGCACACGTCCGAGCGGATCTGGCCGCTCGGCTCGGTGCTGCGCGTGGTGAACGACGCGCCGCAGGTGCAGGTGACCTGCGTCTCGACGTACTCGGGGTGGATGTCGCGCTTCAAGGATGCTCCTAGGTCCGGGAGGGCACCGGGTCGCTTCCGCGGGTTTGCGTCGCGTGAACCGGGGCCAGCGGTCAAGTCTGCCAGGACCGCCCGCACCGGACAAAACCGGGGCGGGACCGGGATCATTCCCGAGCTGTACGCGTCAAGGCGCATCCAGGCTCGTCGAGGCGCGCCAGGGCGCCTCAGGGGCGGCCGACGACCTTCGAGGCGGGGGACTTCTCGGCGACCGAGTCGCGGACGGCGGCCGGCGGGACCGGGCGGTCGGCCCGCAGGGCGGCCCAGACCATGGTGGCGCCGGAGGCGATGGGCCGCACCCGGTTGGGGTCGGTGGGCGCGTACTCGACCGGCAGGGTCACCGTGTGGGTGTGCCGGGAGTCGATGTGCTGCACGCTCTGTGCCAGGTTCATCAGCTTGTTCACCGAGCCGAGCCCGGTGTCGGTGGTGACGGCGCTGGTGGCGGTGTCGGCGACCGAGAACAGCTTGCCGGGGCTGGTGAGCAGGCCCAGCCCGCCGATCCGGTCCAGCAGGGCCCGCAGGAACGCCTGCTGGAGCTTGATCCGGCCCAGGTCGCTGCCGTCGGCCACGCCGTGCCGGGTGCGCACCAGGCCGAGTGCCTGGGCGCCGTTCAGGGTGTGGGTGCCGGCCGGCAGGTCCAGGTGGCTGTCCGGGTCGTGGATGGCCGCCGTGGTGGTCAGCGGGACCCCGCCGAGGGCGTCGACCAGGTGCCGGAAGCCGGAGAAGTCCACCTCGACGTAGTGGTCCATGCGCAGTCCGCTCAGCGACTCGACGGTCTTGACCGCGCAGGCCGGGCCGCCGACCTCGTAGGCGCTGTTGAACATCACCTCGTCGGCGGCGGGCGCGGTGCCGCCGCGGGGGGTGGTGCAGGGCGGGCGGTGGACGAGGGTGTCGCGCGGGATGCTCACCACGGTCGCCCGGGTGTGGCCGCGGTTGAGGTGGATCACCATGGCGGTGTCGGAGCGGGCGGTGCCGGTGTCCCGGCCGTAGACGCTGTCGGCGCCGGAGCGCGAGTCGGAGCCGAGGACGAGGATGTCCATGGCGCCGTTGTCGAGCCGGGCCGGCCGCCGCTCCTGGTGCAGCGCGCTGTCGATGTTCACCCGGTGGATGTTGTCGTTGAGCCGGAAGTACATGTATCCGGCGCCCGACGCGCCGAGCAGGACCAGGCCGGCCGCTGTCCAGGCCGCGATCCGCAGCCCCCGGCGCCGTCGTGCGCGGGCCGTGGCCGCCCCGAGCGGGCGAGCCCCCAGGCCCGGCAGATCGTCGTCCGGCATGGCGGTACCTCGGCTTTCGTCTCCCTGCTGTGTCGTTCCTGCGGCTACCCCCAATGGGTGCGGTCAGGCATGGGACGGGCCCTGGCGTTCCATCGTGCGCCCGGCACCGGCGTACCGCCATCCGGGCGACCCGGCGGCCGGCGACATACCCCTTGACCTGGGGAAATGCCAGCCGTGGATGTTTCACGGGTGCCTCATGGCCGTCGCAGGGGCGCCGGCCCCGCCCGATGCGGGGCGGGGCCGGCGCTCACTGCGGACACGGCCGGTCGGAGGCTGCGCGTCAGCGCCTCAGTTCCGCTCGTACGGTTCCGCGACCCACACGCTCAGCCGCGGGTTGGAGCCCTGCCAGGTCGTGTAGCCGGCCGCCTTCCACAGCGGCTCGTGATAGCGCTTCTTGGAGTGCTGGTCGATGTAGATGTTGTGGCTGGTGACAGCGGCGACGACGCCGGTGTGCGTGATGCCGGAGAATCCTCCGCCGGACCAGTTCGCGAAGATCAGGTCGCCCGCCGACACCCAGCTGGCGTAGGGGATGAACCAAGCCCCCTGGCGGGACTGGTAGTTCGCCAGGTGCACGGCCCCGGCCCAGGAGTAGCTGGTCTGGGTGTAGCCGTACCAGTACGTGTACTGGAACCAGTAGGAGTCGTTCTTGTACGAAAGGATCGGCGAGATGGGCACGTTCTCCGGCATCTTGCCGCCGGAGTGCATCGCCCGGGAGGCGAAGTCGGTGCAGTCGTCGCTGAATCCGTTGTAGCTGCCGTTCCAGTGCGCGTCGGCCCAGTTCTTGATGCCGGTCCGGTTCCCGTAGTGCGCCATGGGCCGCATCGTTCCGGCGGGCGGATCGGTGAAGTGGGTCCCGGTGGAGTCGACGCCGACCCCGTCCGGCGTGGTCCCGGTGAGGTCATCGAGGACAGCCGAATACGCGGTGGGGGCGGTCTCCGCGCTGACCGGCACGACCACCGCGTCGGCGTCGGTGTACTGGGTGATCGCCGGGCTGCCGCCGGCCGAGAAGGAGTACTCCACCGCGTCGGTCTCCTGGCCCGGGACCGACTGCGCCGTGCCGGTGCTGGTGTCCACGGTGGTGAAGGTCTCGTCCGCCGTGGCGAACACGTTGACCGTCGATCCGGTGGGATCGAGCGCGACCAACTGGTCGGACAGAGTGGTGGTGTCGTCGGTCTCCTGTTGCTGCATGGACGTCGCGTAGGTGGCCATGGCGGTGTCCGCGGAGACCTCGTTGTTCAGCCATCCGGTGATCGCCGTCTGCTGGCTGTCGCCGGCCGTGGCCGCCGCCGCGGTCGTCGTGGCGCCCGTCTGGAGGGAGTCACGGGCGTTGAGGAACTGTGTGACGGCGTCCAGATACTGCTGCTTGCCGCCGGGGACGGCCTGGGGTGTGGCGGTACCGGTGGCGGCGGCGCCTGTTCCGACCGGGTTCTCGGCGGTGACCGAGACGGTGTAAGCGGTGGCGTCCGTCAGCCCGGTCAGGACCGCGGAGGTGTCGGTCGTGGTGGTCGTGGCGGCCACGGTGCCGCCGGGGCCGGTCACGGTCACGTGGTAGGCGGTGATGCCGTCGGCGTCGCCCGTGGGGTCGAGGTAGCCGGTCGAGGACGGTTGCGCCCATCCCGCGATGACGCCACCGTCACCGGGCGTCAGCGTGAGCGACTGCGGTGCGGACGGCACTGTCGGCGGGGTGTAGTTGACGTGCAGGCTCGCGCCGCTGTACGCCTCCCCGGACGCGGTACCGGTCAGCAGAAGGCCGTCGTTGGACACGGCGCCGGTCGTCCAGGCGCCCACCAGCGTCGTCACGTCGTACGTGCCGGCGCTTTGCGACGCGCTGTACGAGGCGCCGGTGGTCACCGCCGCCAGGTCCGTACCGGTGGCGGCGGCGCTGACGTCCGAGGTGGCCTGGCCGATGGTCACGGTGTCCGCGGTGCAGGGGCCGAGGCACCCGGCCGGATTCATCGTGAGGGTCGCGGAGTCGATCGCGGAGCCCGCGGGGATCGCGCTCAGGTCGGCCTTGAGGGCGGCCACCCACTGGTTGGTGCCGTCTCCCCCGACGCTGAACGGTGCGCCGGTCGCCGGCGCGCTCGTGGCGTCGGCGGCCGCTGATGTGATGACCAGTGCCGACCCGCTGATGGTGGCGTTGCCGGGACCGGTGGGTGCCGTTTCGGTGGTGTCGGTGGGCACGGTGAAGGCGGGCCCGGCCGTGGTGTGCACGACGCAGGCGTCCGGTGTTCCCATGGACCAGGTGTAATTGCCGCCGGCGGTCAGGACCCCGGGCGGAACCCGCCAGCTGACCCGGCTGCCGCTGGGCGCGGTACCGGTGGCCGTCGGCGAACCGCCCACGGCCTGGCCCGAGGAGTCCACCAGGTAGATGTTGCCGGTCAGGATTCCGGCGCCGCCGGCCGAGGCGCGCACGATCCCCGACAGCACCGGCGCCCCCGTGCTCAGCCCGCCGACCTGGAGATCGGTCGGGGCCAGGCCGCCCGTGGCGCCACCGCAGGTCGCGGTGTCGATCCTGAGCAACTGGCCGGTGCTCCAGGCGGAGTAGTCGGCGCCGTCATAGGCACGTACCTGCCAGGTGTAGCTGCCGTCGGGCACAGCGGACGACGGCTTCCATGTCCCGGCGGTGCCGGAGGTCACGAACGCCGAACTGCCCGACGCGACCACCGTGGTGCGCGACAGCACCTGGTAGTCCAGCCGGACGGTGTCGCTGTCGGCGTCGGTGGCCTGCGCCGTGAAGGTCGGAGTACCCGTGCTGGACACCGTGTTCCAGAGGCCGCCGGCCGGCGAGAAGCTCATGCTCGTCGGGGTGGCCGGCGGGGTGTTGTAGGTGATGGACAGCGAGGGGTTGGCGAACTGCTTGTACTGGGCGCTGTTCGTCTCGCTGCTGTTGACCAGCACGAAGGTGATGTTCGACCAGTGATTGGCCGCGGCATTGGTCACCTGGTTCATGAAGCTGAAGGTGCCGCTGGGGGTTGTCGTGCAGGCCGGCCCGAAGTTCACCGAGCTCTGCTCCGCGACCTTGGCCGGGGCGTTGTTCCACGTGGTGGAGGCGCTGATCGGGTTGGTCGACCAGGTCTGCACGGCGTACGTGGTCGCGGCGCAGCTCGCCGAGTTCTCCTCGGTGAACTTCATGGACGCGCTGAGCACGTGCCCGTCCCAGATCTTCGACGGGATGCCCACCTGGTAGTAGGTCCGCTCGATACCGGTCGGGGGGTACATGGCCTCCAGACCGGCCCCGTTGCCGATGGCGGGCGGGATGTCGTAGTTCGACGACGTCGGCAGCGCCTGCTGCACCAGGTCGTAGTGCAGCGTCGAGCCGCTCGCCGGGTGCGGCACGTAGGCCGGATCGATGTACACCGGGAAGACCGTGTCCTTCTGCGACAGCAGTCCCCGGTCCGGGACCAGGTGCAGCGTGTGGTCCTTCAGGCTCGCCCGCACCGCGGCCCGGTGGGCGCGCACGCCCGGGCCCCGGTCGGTGGACCGGCTCGGGCCGCTCCGGGCGCCGGCAGTGGCCGCGGTGGCGCTCGGGGTGGCCGCGGAGGCGACGGTCGTGGCGGCCGTCCCGTTGGCGCCGGTCGCCGAGTCCCACATCGCCGGGGCCGGGGAGTTCACCAGCAGGCGGCCGCCGGAGTCCTTCACGGTGAGGTTTCCGCCCGCGTCGGTGACCGCGGTCGTCCCCGTACCGGTGGAGACGGTCTGCACCAGATCCGACAGCCGCGGGTCGGCGGCCGCGGCGGCGGTCCTGACCACCAGCGTCTCCTCGGCGCCGCCCTGGGGTGTCGCGGTGACCCGCAGGTCCACCCCGTCCAGCACGTTGCCGTAGGTGGCCGTCGCGCCGGACAGCGCCGGCACCGGCAGCGCCGACGGCCAGGCCAGGGACATCGCCTTGCCGTCGACCGTCATCGACATCAGCGGACCGGATCCGCCGCCGGACAGCACCAGGCCGGACTCCGCCGTCGCGGGCCGGACCGTCCCGTCCGCCCGCAGCGTCAGCGTGGCGTCCAGATCCGCCCACGCGCCGCCCCGCTTGACCCACTTCGGCTCCGCGAACGCGGTGTAGGTCATCGTGCCGTTGGTGTTCACGAACGTCTGCGACGCATCCGTACGGTCGCCCAGCACCTCGATCCGGCGGTGCTGGGACCGGGCCATCGACCGCGCCGACGCCGCGTCCTGCGCCTGCGCCGGACCGACCGACGCGGCCGGCCGGGCCACCCCCTCGGCGGGCGCGGCGGCCCGGGGCGCGGCCAGCGCCGTACCCGTGTCGCCCGCCACTGTGGCCGCCGAGGCGGCCAGCGCCGTCACCGCCGCCACGGCTGTTCGCCGTAACCACCGTGACGACGATCTCGCAGGACCACCCGACGCGGTACGCCGGGGACCCCCCCACCCTCTGTTCACTGCTTCTCCTTCGCGTGGCAACAGGCTGTGACTGTCATGTACAGCCCCCCGAAAAACCGGGAAATCTTCACACAGCAGCCACACAGCGAGGAAGGGGTCGCGCCGGGCCGATGAATCGACCTAACGGAATGGAAAATTCCACCCTTTCGAATCCTCGAATACGTAAAAAGTGGGCAATGAACAATGCCCGCCAAATGCACCATATGGATCGTCAGAACCATTGCCGCGCAAGCCAAACACCACATCCGGGTGAGGAACAACACTGCCCCGCGTCAAGCCCTCGTGGACCCTGCGAAGCCCACGCGAAGCCCGTACAGGAAAACGCGAAGGCGCCCGCGCACCCCGTTGGTGGGAGTGCGCGGGCGCCTTCGACGTGCTCAGCCGAACAGGTTGTACATCCCCCAGCCGCCCGAGCCGATCAGGACCCGGGTGGCGAACGGCGCGGACGCCTTGCCGGTGCCCTTGTACAGCCACAGCTTGCCGGCCGTGTCGCGGGCGATCAGGTCCGCCCTGCCGTCGCCGGTGACGTCACCGGTGGCGGAGAAGGCGTTGTACATGTTCCAGCCGGCGCCGATCTTGGTGCGGCTCGCCCAAGGAGCGGAGGCCGAACCGGTGCCCCGGTACAGCCACAGCACGCCGGAACCGTCGCGGACCACGATGTCGGGCAGGCCGTCGCCGGTCAGATCGCCCTTGCCGTAGAGCACGCCGTTGTACATGTTCCAGCCGGAGCCGATCCGGATCCGGGCGCCGAAGCCGCCCTTGCCGTTGCCCGGGTAGACCCACGAGACGCCGTTGACGTCCGCGGCGAACAGGTCGGGCAGGCCGTCGCCGGTGATGTCGCCGGGGGTGACGAAGGTCCGGAACACGTTCCAGCCGGAGCCGAGCTGAACCGGGGCGGCGAACGGCGCGGAGGCCGAACCGGTGCCCGCGTACAGCCACAGGTTGCCGGCCGTGTCACGGGCCACCACGTCCTGGCGGCCGTCGCGGTTGAGGTCGGTCTGCCGGACGATGTTCAGCCCGCTCCAGTTGCCCACGTCGACCCGCGTGGCCAGCCCGCTGCCGGTCGAGCGGTAGACGTAGCCCTCACCGGCCGGCGTCCGGGCGAACAGGTCCGCCAGGTTGTCGCCGGTCCAACTCGCGTCGTCCAGACGCGGGTCGAGCGCGGGGACGTACGTGCTGACCTTGGTGAACACGGCCCGCGCGCCCTTGGCGACGCAGTCCGTCACACCCCAGGAGACCAGGCCGATGATCCGGCCGCCGTAGACCAGCGGGCCGCCGGAGTCGCCGTTGCAGGGCGTGACGGTGCCGGTGTCGCTGCCGGTCGCCGAGGTGCCCGCGCAGACCATCTGGCCCGGCTTGAAGTCCGAGCCGTACACCGCCTGCGAGGTGCAGGTGGCGTCGGAGTCGATCGGCAGCGTCGCCTTGCGCAGCGTCCCCGACAGGTCCTGGGTGGTGGACGAGGTGCGTCCCCAGCCGTAGACCGTCGCCTGCTTGCCCGGGGTGTACGACGCGGTGTCGGTGCCCCGGGTCGGCAGCAGCGGGGTGACGGTCACCGGCTTGGCGAGGGTGATGACCGCGATGTCGTTCTCGGCGGTGCCGCTGGCGGTCTCCGTGAACGACGGGTGGTTCCACTGCCGGACGGCCCCGGTGGCGGTGCCGCCGTGCAGGTCGAGCGTGTTGTCGAGGTTCTCGGTGGGCAGCTGGTCGGTGCCGGTGATGATGCTGCCGTTCCGGGCCCAGTTGTAACCGTGCACGCAGTGCCCGGCGGTGAGGATCTTCGTCGGCGACACCACGCTGCCGCCGCAGAAGAAGCCGATGTCGTCGCTGGTGCTCGTGGTGCCCCGGTCGTCGTAGTACCAGAGCTGAGCCATCCAGGGCGCGGTCGAGATCGTGGTGGTGGTGCCGCCGATGATGTACGGGGACACCGAGGTGGACGGGGTGGTCGTCGCGGACTGGGTCGACCGGGCCGTCGTGGCCTGCTGGAGGTCGATCGCATGGGCGACACGGGCGCGCAGATCGGCCTGGCTGGGCGCCTGGTACGCGGCCGGCTGCGATGCGGCCGGCTGCGGGGTGCCGTCGGCGTGGGCCGCGGGAGCTGTCAGGAACAGCCCCGTGGCACCGACGGCCAGGGCAGTCGCGGGAATCGCCCGCAGGCGTCTCCCGGCACCTTTGCCCTTGGGGGCAGCGAACACTCGGAACTCCTGTCGTCGTGACCAGTGCCGCACGGCGCGAGAGCGCGGCCGGTGCGGCAGTCAGTGCCCACAGGAGGCGGGGCGAAAAAACGCAAGGGCGGACCGGGCCCGGAGCGCGGGCGGGTGTGTGGTGACGTCGGTGGCGTCGACAACCGCGGCGCTGGGCCTGGTCCGAAGATGAGCTCCCCCCCACCTGCGGCCCGCCGATCATACGATACGAAAATGCGCCCGCTCACCGGGGGTCCGGTGAGCGGGCGCAGGGTGGTGCGGGGTTTTACGGGTGGGTGTTCCCGACGGCTCAGTCGACCGAGCCGGGCGTGGTCTTCGCGATCTGCATCAGGAACTCGGCGTTGGACTTGGTCTGCTTCATCTTGTCCAGCAGCAGCTCGATCGCCTGCTGCTGGTCCAGGGCGTGCAGCACCCGGCGCAGCTTCCAGACGATGGACAGCTCCTCGCCGCCGAGCAGGATCTCCTCCTTGCGGGTACCGGACGCGTCGACGTCCACCGCGGGGAAGATCCGCTTGTCCGCGAGCTTGCGGTCCAGCTTGAGCTCCATGTTGCCGGTGCCCTTGAACTCCTCGAAGATCACCTCGTCCATCCGCGAGCCGGTCTCGACCAGCGCGGTGGCCAGGATGGTCAGCGAGCCGCCGTCCTCGATGTTGCGCGCGGCGCCGAAGAAGCGCTTCGGCGGGTAGAGCGCGGTGGAGTCGACACCACCGGACAGGATGCGGCCGGAGGCAGGCGCCGCCAGGTTGTACGCGCGGCCCAGACGGGTGATCGAGTCCAGCAGCACCACCACGTCGTGCCCCAGCTCCACCAGCCGCTTGGCCCGCTCGATGGCCAGCTCGGCGACCGTGGTGTGGTCCTCGGCCGGGCGGTCGAAGGTCGAGGAGATGACCTCGCCCTTCACCGACCGCTGCATGTCGGTGACCTCTTCGGGCCGCTCGTCGACGAGCACGACCATCAGGTGGCACTCGGGGTTGTTGGTGGTGATCGCGTTGGCGATGGCCTGCATGATCATGGTCTTACCGGTCTTCGGCGGGGCCACGATCAGGCCGCGCTGGCCCTTGCCGATGGGCGAGACCAGGTCGATGATCCGCGTGGTCAGCACACCGGGGTCGGTCTCCAGCCGGAGCCGGTCCTGCGGGTACAGCGGGGTGAGCTTGTTGAACTCCGGACGGCCGCGGCCGGAGTCGGCGCCCATGCCGTTCGCGGAGTCCAGCCGGACCAGCGCGTTGAACTTCTCGCGGCGCTCGCCGTCCTTGGGCTGGCGCACCGCGCCGGTGACGTGGTCGCCCTTGCGCAGGCCGTTCTTGCGGACCTGGGCGAGCGAGACGTACACGTCGTTCGGGCCGGGCAGGTAGCCGGAGGTCCGGATGAACGCGTAGTTGTCAAGGATGTCCAGGATGCCGGCCACCGGGATCAGGACGTCGTCGTCGGCCACCTGCGGCTCGCCGCCGCCGAAGTCTTCGCGCCGGTTGCCGCGCCCGCGACGGTCGCGGTACCGGCCGCGACGCCGGCCCCGGCCCTCGCCGAACTCGTCGTCGTCCTGCGCGCCCGCGCCCTGACCGCCCTGCTGCTGGCCCTGCTGGCCGCCGCCCTGGCCGCCCTGACCACCCTGGCCGCCCTGCTGGCGCTCGCGGCCCTGCCGGCCGCCGCCGTCGCCGCCGTCCTCGCCGCGCCGGCGGTCGCGCTGCCGCTCGCGGCGGTCCCGGCGGGACCGGTCCTGGCGGTCGTCGGCCTGACCGCCCTGGCCCCCCTGGCCGGACTGACCGGCCTGCTGCTGCTTGCCGTCCCCGCCGGTCCGGGCGTCCTTCTCCGTGACGCGGCCCTCGGCGGTGTCCGCGGCCTGCTCGGCCGTCCGGTCGGCCTTCACCGCGGTGGCCGCGGCGGACTTGGCCTGCTCACCGGCCGGCTGGCCGGGAATCTCGATCTGCTTGGGCTCCGGCGGCGCGGTGGCCGTGGCGGTCGCGGTGGCCGGGGCGGCGCTCTCCGGCTCCGTCGCGGCGGCCTGGTCGAGCCGGGTCCGCGAGGTGGCGCGGCGCTTGGGCTTGTCCGCCACGGCGCCGTCGGCGGAGGCCGCGGCCGGAGACTGGGCGGTGCCGGCCGCCACGGCGGCCTGCCGCTCCTTGATCGTCTCGATGAGCTGGCTCTTGCGCATGCGCGCCGTGCCCCTGATCCCGAGACCGGAGGCGAGTTGCTGGAGTTCGGCCAGGACCATGCCGTCCAGACCGGTGCCGGACCGACGGCGCCGCGAGGCACTGGGGGCCGTGGCAGCACCGGCGGCGGGCGCGGCGGCATCGGACGGGGCGACAGTGGTGTCTGCGCGCACGCCCATCAGATCGGTGGTGTCGCTCACGAAGGGTCCTTCCCTGGAGCGGACGTCGGCCTGTCTGGCTCGGCGACCGGTCGTGCTGTCCGGATCTGGGCGTTTCCGCTGTCCAGAACCGGGGCGGTGGTCCGCCTGATGGCGGCAGAAAATACATACGTGCTTCGGTACGGGAGAATCTCGTACCGACTCCGGAGCGTGCTCGGCACTGCAACGGCGGGCAGGCTGTCCCTGTTCAGCAGGCTGCCGATGCGGTGTGGGAGGCTCCCGGAAGAAGTGCGGTCCCTAGCGGGGACACAACGCATCGCGCCCATCGGGCGGCGAATGCTGACTTGAGATTAACACTACCGGATCCAACAAACATTCCCCCTCTCTACGGCCGGCAATCGTGTCACTGCCCTCCCGCGAGCGGCAGGACACTGGCCCCCGCCGTGTCCAGGTCCAGGCGGTTGGCCGCCCAGTCCTCGCCCGCGAAACGGGACACCTTGTCGGCGGCCCCCGCGTCGGTCAGCGCGAGCACGGTCGGCCCGGCTCCCGATACGACAGCGGGGACGCCTTCCGCGCGCAGCCGGTTCACCAGGGCGAGCGTCTGCGGCATGGCCGGCGCCCGGTATTCCTGGTGCAGCCGGTCCTCGGTGGCGGGCAGCAGCAGCTCGGGACGCCTGGTCAGCGCCTCCACGAGCAGCGCGGCCCGTGCGGCGTTGGCCGCCGCGTCCACCAGGGGGACGGTACGCGGCAGCAGTGCGCGGGCGGTCTCGGTGAGCAGCGGCGTGGCCGGTACGAAGACCACCGGAACCAGTGATTCCACCGGCGCCATCCGGACCGCGCGGGCCGCGCCGCCCTCGGTCCAGGCGAGGGTGAATCCGCCGAGCAGACACGCCGCCACGTTGTCGGGATGGCCCTCGATCTCGGTGGCCAGCTCCAGCAGCGCGGTGTCGTCGAGCACGGCGGGCCCGCCTATGGTCACCGCCCTGGCCGCCAGGATGCCGGCACAGATGGCGGCCGACGACGAGCCGAGGCCCCGGCCGTGCGGAATGCGGTTGGCGCACACCACCTCGAGGCCGCGCGGCTGGCCGCCGAGCAGGTCGAAAGCGGTCCGCAGGGCCCGGACGACCAGGTGTTTCTCGTCGCGCGGCAGGCTGTCGGCGCCCTCGCCGGCGATGTCGATGTGCAGGCCGGCGTCGGCGACGCGGACCACGACGTCGTCGTACAGTCCCAGGGCCAGGCCGAAGGAGTCGAAACCGGGGCCCAGGTTGGCGCTGGTCGCGGGGACGCGCACGCGTGTTGCGGCGGCGCGGAATGCGGGACCGGCCATCGTTCGACGAATCTCCTTGTGCGGCGGTGCGGTTCGCCTGCAGCGCCCAAGCGGCTCCATTGCCGGGCGGCGGGCTGAAGAGGGCGGAGATGCAAAGTGGCGTCCGCCGGAGGCGGGCACATCGGGGTGCCGCTGCTGCAATCTTATCGAAGAGGGGTTCTCCGCGGACATAGGGCGCACGCACCGCGCGTGATGCGTGTCGCTTCGCGGGTGTGCGCCCCTGTCCGTGGGCATGGATCGTCTCTCTGCGCTCAGGTTCCCCCAGCTACCGCTGGGAGGTGCCCCCAGCGGGCCTGATCGGTGCCCTCGGCCGTCTGTCTGCGCTCAATCGCCGCGCAGGCTCACACGTTCGCCGCAGATCATGCCTTTGCGCTCAATCGCCGCGCAGGCTTGGTTTGGGCCACGTCGGCCATGGCGGCCTGCGCGGCCCTCCACGTCAGGCCAGGCCCAGCTTCTCGGCCGCAGCGTCGGCGTCGACGGGGACGGTGAGGGGTTGGGGGGCACCGGCGACGGCCCAGTCGGGGTCTTTGAGGCCGTTGCCGGTGACGGTGCAGACGATGCGCTGGCCGGGGTCGACCAGGCCGGCTTCGGCGGCCTTGAGGAGGCCGGCGACGGAGGCGGCCGAGGCGGGCTCGACGAAGACGCCCTCGCGCGCGGCCAGCAGGCGGTAGGCGGAGAGGATCTGACGGTCCGTCACCTCGTCGATGAGGCCGCCGGACTCGTCGCGGGCCTGCTCGGCCGAGCGCCAGGAGGCGGGATTGCCGATCCGGATGGCGGTGGCGATGGTCTGCGGCTGGCGCACCGGCTCGCCGCGTACGATCGGCGCCGACCCGGACGCCTGGTAGCCCCACATCCGCGGCCGACGGGTGGCCGGGCCGGTCTCGGCGTACTCGCGGTAACCGCGCCAGTACGCGGTGATGTTGCCCGCGTTCCCGACCGGCAGCACATGGATGTCGGGCGCGTCGCCGAGCGCGTCCACGACCTCGAACGAGGCGGTCTTCTGGCCCTCGATCCGGGCCGGGTTGACCGAATTCACCAGCGCCACCGGGTACTTCTCGCTCAGCCCGCGGGCCAGCTCCAGGCAGTCGTCGAAGTTTCCGTCGACCTGGAGGATGCGGCTGCCGTGCACCAGCGCCTGGCCCATCTTGCCGAGCGCGATCTTGCCCTGCGGCACCAGCACCGCGCACACCATGCCGGCCCGTACCGCGTACGCCGCCGCGGAGGCCGAGGTGTTTCCGGTCGACGCGCAGATGACGGCCTGCGCACCCTCCTCCTTGGCCTTGGAGATGGCCATGGTCATGCCACGGTCCTTGAAGGACCCGGTGGGGTTGGCCCCCTCCACCTTCAGGTACACGTCGCAGCCGGTCCGCTCGGACAGCAACTGGGCCGGGACCAGCGGTGTGCCGCCCTCCAGCAGGGTGACCACGGGCGTGTCGGCGGTCACCGGGAGCCGGTCGCGGTACTCCTCGATGATGCCGCGCCACTGGTGGGTGCCGGACATGCGCACTTCCTCGGGCCGTCGCTGGGACTGGTGGCCGCCCTGCTCGGGCATTCGGGCCTCGTCGGGCATTCGGCCCGGGTCGAGCTTGACGTTCATAGCGGGTCTACTCCCCTTCCACACGCATGATGCTGGCGACGCCCCGTACGGTGTCGAGTTTCCGCAGGCTGCCGACCGTCGCGGACAGCGCGGCGTCCGGCGCGCGGTGGGTGACGACGACGAGGGACGCCTCGCCGCCCTCCCGCCGGGGGCCGGCCTGCTCGACGGCGGTCTCGTCGCCGCCCTGGATCCTGCTCTGCTGCCGCACCGTGTCGATGGACACGTCGTGCTCGGCGAACACCGTGGCGACCTGTGCCAGGACGCCCGGCTTGTCCGCCACGTCAAGGCTGATGTGGTAGCGGGTGACCACATCGCCCATCGGGCTCACCGGCAGTTGCGTGTACGCGGACTCGCCGGCACCGGTGACGCCCGCCAGCTTGTTGCGGCAGGCGGCCACCAGGTCGCCGAGGACGGCGGAGGCGGTGGGTGCGCCGCCCGCGCCGGGACCGTAGAACATCAGCCGCCCGGCCGCCTCCGCCTCGACGAAGACGGCGTTGTAGGCCTCGCGGACCGAGGCCAGCGGGTGGCTCAGCGGAATCATCGCCGGGTGCACCCGGGCGGTCACCGACCGCCCGTCGGGCGTGCGCTCGCAGATGGCCAGCAGTTTGACCGTACATCCCATCTTGCGCGCCGAGGCGATGTCGGCGGCGGTGACCTCGGTCAGGCCCTCGCGGTGCACGTCGTCGATGGTCACCCGGGTGTGGAAGGCGATCCCGGCCAGGATCGCGGCCTTCGCGGCGGCGTCGAAGCCCTCCACGTCGGCGGTCGGGTCGGCCTCGGCGTAGCCCAGCGCGGTGGCCTCGTCCAGGGCCTCGCTGTAGCCGGCGCCGGTGCCGTCCATGCGGTCGAGAATGAAGTTGGTGGTGCCGTTCACGATGCCCAGCACCCGGTTGACCCGGTCGCCGGCCAGCGACTCGCGCAGCGGCCGCAGCAGCGGGATCGCGCCGGCCACCGCGGCCTCGTAGTAGAGGTCCACGCCGTGCTCGGCGGCCTTGGCGTGCAGCGCGGCGCCGTCCGCGGCCAGCAGTGCCTTGTTCGCCGAGACCACGGAGGCGCCGTGCTCGAAGGCGGTGGTGATGAGGGTGCGGACCGGCTCGATGCCGCCGATGACCTCGACGACGACGTCGAGGTCGCCGCGTTTGACCAGCGCGGTGGCGTCCGTGGTGAGCAGGTCGGCGGGCACGCCCGCGCGGACCCGGCCGGGGCGGCGGACCGCGATCCCGGCCAGCTCCACCGGGGCGCCGATGCGTGCGGCGAGGTCGTCCGCCTGCGTCGTCATGATGCGCGCGACCTCGGAGCCGACCACACCGCAGCCCAGCAGCGCCACCTTCAGCGGACGCGTACGCATCATCCGACCTCGTCTCTCGTTCCGTTTGTCCCGGCGGCCCGTCGGGCGGGGCCGGCCGGGGGTCCATCAGGTCCGGCGGGGAGCCGGCGGGAACCGGCGTCCGCCAGGGGTCCGGCGGGTTGGATCCGGCAGGTTGCATCCGGCGTCGGATCCGGCGGGTCAAAGGGGACCACCAGTCTCACGCACCGGACCGGCAAAACCATCTCCTGTCCGGATCCCGAGACCCGGGCGGCGGACGGCGGTGTTCCGGGCGGGGGACGGCGGTATTTGCGGTCCGGCCCGGCGATCATGCGCCGATCCGGGCTAGCCGACATCCAGCCGCAGCAAATCCTCCTCCGTCTCGCGCCGCACGATCACCTTGGCCTGCCCGTCGGCGACGGCCACCACCGGCGGCCGCAGCGCGTGGTTGTAGTTGCTGGCCATCGAGCGGCAGTACGCGCCGGTGGCCGGCACCGCGATCAGGTCCCCCGGCGCCAGGTCGGCCGGCAGGAAGGCGTCCCGCACCACGATGTCACCGCTCTCGCAGTGCTTGCCCACCACCCGGCTGAGCATCGGCGCGGCATCACTCGTACGGGAGACCAGCGCCACGCTGTACTCCGCGTCGTAGAGCGCGGTCCGGATGTTGTCCGACATGCCGCCGTCCACGCTGACGTACGTGCGCAGGCCCTCCAGCGGCTTGACCGTGCCGACCTCGTACAGGGTGAAGGTGGTCGGGCCGACGATGGCCCGGCCGGGCTCGACCGACAGCCGCGGCGGGGTCAGCCGGGCCGCCTCGCACTCGCGGGCGACGATCTCGCCGAGCGCCTTGGCGATCTCGTGCGGGTCGCGCGGGTCGTCCTCGGGGGTGTACGCGATGCCCAGGCCCCCGCCGAGGTCGATCTCCGGCAGCTCGACGCCGTGCTCGTCGCGGATCGCGGCCAGCAGCGAGACCACCCGGCGGGCGGCCACCTCGAAGCCGGCGGTGTCGAAGATCTGCGAGCCGATGTGGCTGTGGATGCCGATGAGCTCCAGGTCCTCCAGCATCAGCACCCGGCGCACCGCCTCGGCGGCCTGCCCGTCGGCCAGCGCGAGGCCGAACTTCTGGTCCTCGTGCGCGGTGGCGATGAACTCGTGGGTGTGCGCCTCGACACCGACGGTCACCCGGATCTGCACCTTCTGCCGTACGCCGTGCCGGCGGGCGACGTCGGCCACCCGGACGATCTCCTGGAAGGAGTCCAGCACGATCCGGCCGACCCCGGCGGTGACCGCCCGCTCGATCTCGGCGGTGGTCTTGTTGTTGCCGTGCAGCGCGATCCGGGCGGCCGGCATGCCCGCGTCGAGGGCGACCGCGAGTTCCGTGCCGGAGCAGACGTCGAGGTTCAGCCCCTCCTCGTACAGCCACTTCACCACCGCGCGGGACAGGAACGCCTTGCCCGCGTAGAAGACGTCGGCGTCCGGCCCGAAGGCGGCCCGCCAGGCCCGGCAGCGGGCCCGGAAGTCGGCCTCGTCCAGGACGTAGGCGGGGGTGCCGAACTCGGCTGCCAGGTCGCGCACGTCCATCCCGGCCACCTCGGCGGCGCCGTCGCCGTTACGGCCCACGGTGCGCGACCAGATCCGCTGGTCGAGGTGATTGAGGTCGGCGGGCGGCGCGGACCAGTGCCCTTCGGGGAGGACGTCGGCGTGGCGGGGGCCTGCGGGGTGTGCGGAACGGCTCACTTCTGGGGCTTTCCTTCGTGCGGGCGGGTGCTGGTTCTCGTTCTCGTACGGCCGGGGGGTGCGGGTCGTCGTACGGCTGCCCGTACGGGTTCTCGTACGGCGGTGCGGGCGGTGCCGGTCCGGGTCACAGGTGGTCGGGGGCCGTGATGCCGAGCAGGTGGAGGCCGGTGGCGAGGACGATGCCCGTCGCGTCGGTGAGGCGGGCGCGGGCGGCGTGCAGGGCCGAGGGTTTCTCGTCGCCCTTGGGGAGGGCGGGGCACTCGTCGTGGAACCGGAAGTAGGCGTCGGCCAGCCGCTCGAGGTGCCGGGCGACCCGGTCGGGGGCGCGGCGGCGGGCGGCGGTCTCGACGACCCGCGGGAAGTCGGCGATCAGGCCGAGCAGTTCGGTCTCGGCGGGGTGGTGGTAGGCGCCCTCGCCGTCGCCCTGTCCGTACGGGGCCGGCGCATCGACGTCGACGCCCAGGTCATGGGCGTTGCGCAGCACGGCCTGGGCGCGGGCGTGGGCGTACCGGACCCGGAAGAGGGGGTTGGTCTCGTGCTGGGTGAGCAGCGCCGGGTCGAGTCGGGGGGTGTCCTCGGCGGGCGGGCGCAGCAGGGCCCAGCGGATTTCGTCGGGGCCGAGGTCGGTGGGGGGCTCGCCGGGGTGGGCCGGGGCGAGCAGGAGGGGCTCGGGCGGGTCGGCCGGGGGGGCGCCGGTGGCGCGGGCGAGCCGGTTGACGACCTCGGCGACGACGCGGCCGCGGGGGTCGTCGGGGGCGGCGCGTACGGTGACGGCCTCGTCGGACAGGCCGTCACCGTGGCCGTACCGCGCGCCCTGGGTGCGTACCTGGCGTACGACGTCGCCGTAGGCCTGGGCGTCGAGGGTGATGTTGAGGAAGCCGGGGTCGGCGACCTCGACCTGGGCGATGCCCGGCTCCTTGCGCAGGCGGCGGGCGATGACCTCGGCGACCTCGTGGGGGGTGCGGCCCGCGGGCCCGGCGAGCTGGAGGGCCACGTTGGTGGCGTAGTCCCCGCAGCCGGGCCGGGGCGGCCGCTGGACGACGACCCGCTCGGGCACGTCGACCGGGGGCAGCTCGTCGGCCGCGACGGCACGGCGTACCGCCGTCATGACGGCGCGGGAGAGCTCGGCGGGGGTCACGCCCAAAGCGTAGGCGAGCAGAGGGGTGGGGTGTGCAGTGGGTTTCGGGGCTCAGGGGGTGGCAGCGGTTTCGCCGAGGGCGCCGGCGTCCTTGCCATCGTTGTCGTCGCTGTCGTCGTCGGGGGGCGCGATGGGGGTGCAGAGGAGCGCGCGGACGGTGGCGACGAGGTCGGCGGGTTCGAAGGGCTTGGCGACGTAGGCGTCGGGGCCGCCGGGGGCGCCGATGCCGTCGGGGGCGGAGCCGGCGCTGACCATGACGATGGCGACCTGGCGGGTGCGGGGGTCGGCCCGGAGGCGGGCGGCGGTGCGGACGCCGTCGAGGCGGGGCATGACGATGTCGAGGGTGATGACGTCGGGCATCACGCGGTGCACGATCTCCAGGCACTCGGCACCGTCGGCCGCGGTCACGACCTCGAAGCCCTCCAGCTCCAGGTTGACCCTGATCAGTTGCCGGATCACTTTGTTGTCGTCAACAACCAGCACCCGGCCGGACGCGCCCGCCACACCCAAAAGCCTAGGCGCGCCCTTCTCAATGCGTCCGCGTTTTGCCCATTTCTCCCTACCCGCGAGTGATCCCCGCCTGCGGCGGGCCGGCGGGGGTGGCGTGCGCTTCCCTCCGGGGGCTGCGGGGGTCGGGGTGCCCTTGCGGGGGCTTGCGCGGCTCTGGAGGGTGCCCTTCTCGGGGCTTGCGCGGGTCGGGTGGGGTGCCCGTGCGGGGGGCTTGCGCGGGTCGGGTGGGGTGCCCTCCTCGGGGCTAGCGCGGGTCGGGTGGGGTGCCCTTCGCGGACCCCGGCGCCCCCGTCCGGGCCGGGCCGCGACCTCCCCCGTTCCGCGCCCGCCGCGCGGGGCTACCCCGGAAAACCCTGTACGCGTCCACCCCCCGCAACCTGATAGTGTTCTTCCCGTCGCCCCCACCAGGGGCAACAGCCCCGCCCCCGTAGCTCAGGGGATAGAGCAACGGCCTCCGGAGCCGTGTGCGCAGGTTCGAATCCTGCCGGGGGCACCTCGCAGAAGGTGCCGAAAGACCCCGCCACCAGCCAGGACGCTGAGTGCGGGGTCTTTGCATGTGTGCAGGCGGATGTGGGCGAAGGCAGGCGTCAGCCGGTGATCGCGTAGTAATGGCGTAATGACCTTGGTGGGCTTTCGCCCAGGCCGGAGTGGCCGCACCCCTGTATAGGCACCACTCAGCGGGATACCCCCATGGGCCGGTCCTGTGGTGTGCTTGGCTGCCGTGGACGGTACCCTCTCGACCTTGATCGCAGTGCTCGGCACGCTCTTGGGCGCCACCCTGACGTATCTGTTCCAGCGGAGTGAAACGCGGAGCTCGCGCCAGTTCGCCGCCCAGCAGCAACTCCGCTCGGAACGGATGGCCGTGTACAGCGACTTCGCGGGCGCGGTGACCGAGTTCCGAAGAGGCCAGCACGACCGCTGGCATCGCAAGCATGAGGATCCGGCCGGCCAGGCCGCATTCGAAGCCCGGGTCGAGGCGTACCGCCTGCGGGGCGTTGCCCTGCACGCGCTGTTCAGGGTGGAACTCATAGCGAGCGGCCCGACGCTGGTGGAGGCGGCACATCATGCCTACGACCTCACATCCGGGGTTCACAAAGCTGCCGACAAGACGGAATTGAGCGCGCGCGGCGAACAGGCCCGGGAAGCGCTCCAGCAATTCGTGAGACTGGCAGCATCAGAGATCCACTAACATACGCGAGCTCCGGAATTGCCGAGGCTCTCGGTCAAATGGGTGGCCGTGCATGGGCGGTATCGGCAAGATGCGGGCATGGAGCATCCGTTCACCCTTGCCTGGCGGTACGTCGTCGGTGTGCTGGCCGTCGAAGACGTGCCGATGGCAGCGGCCCAACTGCTCGTCGCCGGCTGGGACTCGCCCGCACTGTGTGACCTGGCGGGACGTAGCCGACGTGAGGACGCCGACCAGGTCCGCGGGCTGTTCATGGAGACGATGGACGAGCTGAGGGTTTCCGTTCCCGACGAGGAGGCCGCCGAGCGCTGTCTGCTTCACCACGTGGCGGCGCGCATCGCGGAGGGCTCATTGACGGCCGCAGCGGCAGCGTGTCAGATCTGGCACCAGACGTCTGCGCGGACCGAACTCGAGCGAGGGTTCGCGGATGCGATCGGTGTCGAGTATTACTTCGAGTACGTCACGGCCAAGCGGCCCGAAACGCTCCGCGCGTGGGAGGAAGCAGCGCGGTCAGCAGCCGAACGGCTTGCCGATGCCCCTCGCTCCGAGGATCCGTTCCCGGCCGGAGCATTGCCCACCGACCAGTGAAAGGCCCTGATCACCAAGGCGCCGTTATCGGGCACAAGCGTCCGTCCACGTAAGGGGCTTCAGTCGATGAATCTCGTCAGCAACGGGATCACGGCCATGGTCACGTTGTTCGCCGTGGTGCTCGGCGGGTGGCTGTCCACCCGAAGTCAGGATCAGCTTTGGCAGCGTGAGCACGTACGTCAGTGGCGGGACATTCGGCTCGGCGCGCCGGCCAACGAGTAAGGGGCAAGTACGCGCCGTGCGGCGGCCAAGGAGGGCCGCCGCAGGCGCCGTGCGTGGAGTTATTTCCAGGTGTCGTTGAGGGTCACCGGGCCGGAGGCGGGGATGGTGAAGGTGCGGTTGCTGCCGGACTCCCAGGTGACCGTCCCGGCGGCGTCCTTGAGGATGTACTTGTACTCGAAGGACGTGTTCGCCGGGATGTTCAGCGTGGCGGTCCAGGTCGGGTAGGCGGTCGGGGAGAGTTTGATCGCGGCGTCGGTGGACCAGTTGGCGAGGGCAGGGATCGAGCCGGTGAGGTAGACGTTCTGGCCCGGCACGGTGGTCTTCGTCTCGTCGAAGGTGACGGTGACCTGGCCGGTGGAGCCCCAGGTGTCGTTGAGGGTGCCGTCGGTGGAGCCGGTACGGGCGGTGTGGTTGGCGCCGGACTCCCACGTGACGGTCCCGGCCGCGTCCTTGACGATGTACTTGTACTCGAACGAGGTGTTGGCGGGCAGTGCGACGGTCGCGCGCCACACCGGGTAGCTGGCCGAGGACAGCGCGATCGCGGCGTCGGTGGACCAGTTGCCCAGTGCCGGAATCGAGCCGGTGAGGTAGACGTTCTGGCCCGGCACGGTGGTCTTGGTCTCGTTGAAGGTCTCGTTGACCGTGCCCGACGGCGGCGGGCTGGTCGGGCAGTCGGTGGTGCAGGGGGCGGTGCGGGCGTAGAGGGCCACGGAGTCGCCGGGGTTCACGGTGACGGTGGCCTTTCCGGCGGCGTCGACGGTGACCGTGGGGCCGCCGCAGGTGCCGGAGGAGCTGATGTCGCCGTGGATGATGTCGCAGTACGTGCCCGCGGCCAGCCCGGTGCTGAAGGTCTGGGTGACGGCGGCGCCGCTGTTGTTGAGCGCGATCCAGGCGGTGCTGCCGCGGGAGAAGGCGATGGCGTTGTTGCCGTTGTCCCACCAGTTGGCGACGGACTGGCCGGCGGCGGCGTTGTGCCAGTCGACCATGTTCGCGATGCCACGTACCCGGTCGGTGCACACCCAGGCGCCGGAGCCGCAGTCGGTGCGCGTCACGAAGCCGGAGGAGTCGGCCGGGGGTGAGTCGTCCCGGTTCGCGAAGGCGAAGCCGGAGTACACCGACGGCGTGCCGTAGCCCCGGGCCAGCATGAACTCGGTGGCCAGCGTGTACTGCGAGCCGTTCTTGTAGCTGAGCGTCGAGCCGTCGCGCTCGGTGTCGTGGTTGGTGACCATGGCACCTTCCTTGGCGCTGGGCTCCAGGCCGGAGGACCCGAAGGTCTTCAGGCCCGCGATGTTGCCCTGGAACTGGCTCTTGAGCGTGTCGGCGTAGTCGAAGCCGATGACGCTGCCGTTGGCCTCGAAGGCGCTGGGCGCGAGGTTGCCGCCGCTGCCGGGGAAGACCTCCTGCAGGATGTACGGGCGCTGGCCCCACAGGGTGGTGTTCAGACGGGACTCGATGTTCGCGAAGTCGTTCTGGTTGATGTGCTTGGCGGCGTCGACGCGGAATCCGTCGACGCCGTAGCCGATGAGCTTGTTGAGGTAGGCCGCTTCCTTGGTCCGTACGTCGTCCGACTCGGAGTACAGGTCCTCGAGATTGGAGAGGTCGCACTCCTGGACCTGGGTCTGGTTGTTCCAGTCGTTGATCGCCATGCCGGAGTTCGGGCAGTTGGCCGGGTACTGGTGGAAGTCCGCGGAGCTGTACGGCACCTGGCTGTACGACTGCGCGCCGGTGGAGAAGGTGTCCCCGCCGTACGAGTCGGTGCTCGACTGGTCCGCGCCGGCCATGTGGTTGAGCACCACGTCGGAGTAGACCTTGACCCCTGCCGTGTGACAGGCGGTCACCATGTCCTTGAACTGGGCCTCGGTGCCCATACGGCTGTTGAGGTCGTAGCCGACCGGCTGGTACACGTCCCACCAGGCGTGCGGTGCCCCGCCGATACGGATCGAGTCCTCGGGCGGGGCGACCTGGACGGCGCCGTACCCCTTCGGGCCGAGCACATCCGTGCACTCCTGGGCCACGGAAGGCCAGTTCCACTCGAAGAGGTTGGCGATCACGTCGCCACCGTTCGGGCTGCTGGCGTGCGCCGCGGATTGCAAGGACAGCGGCAGCAGGGCGCCTGCCGCGAGGGCCGACGCGAGCAGGAGCCCTCCGGGCAGGAGGCGGCGGCTCCCTCGGCCGCGGGGTGTTCCGGGGTGACGCTGTTCGACCGCATCGGCGCTGCGCGGCCGTAGGACTGGGCTCATGACTGAGTACCCCCTGTAGGCGTTTGGTCGAATCGCCACATCGCGCACCCGCGCGCCTCGGGTGACGACCGGCAAGCTGCGCCTTGTGCGGGCGGGCAGAGCCGGTGCGGTGGGCGAGACGACCATCGCCGTGGGGGGAGGCGGCGTCAATACCGCCTGCGCAAGCTGTTGCAGAAAATTGCGGGATGGGTTTGCCGAAACAGATACGGCACCGACTTGAACTTCGCAGGTACTACGCAACCTGACGGCTCACTCTGGGAAACGGTGCAGGTTGAGGGGGGCGTGCGCTGGGAGTGAATGCGGAGGTACGCGTGCCAGGGACGTGTATGATCACCAGGGCCGAGGTCACCAAGTCCTCACGTTCGCCCCGGAGTTGTCACGATGCGCCACGTCCGCACCGGCCTCGCTGCCGTCGCCATTGCCGTCGGCCTTCTCATCGGCGTTGCCGCCACCCAGGCCGAGGCCGCTCAGCCGCCGATCATGCACTGGTCGGCCCCCCTGAGCGCCAAGTAGCGGCACCCGAAGGGCCCGGCCGGCCGGCCCAGCCGGGCCTACCCCACTGATCCGCGCACCGCCTCCCCGAGCCGATGCGCTGGGTGAGGAAGAGCGCCGCCCGGTCCAGGGCCTCGTCCGCCTCGTCCAAGAGGCCGGCGAAGGACTGGAAGACGTGGGGCACGTCCGCGGTGACGTCAAGGATCACGTCTACCCCGACAGCCCTGGCACGCGCGGCGAGCCGCGTGGAGTCGTCGAGCAGGATCTCATTCGTGCCGACCTGGATCAGGGTCGGGGGGAAGCCGGTCAGATCGGCGAGGACGGCCGGGCTGAGCAGGGGCTGATTCGGGTCCGCTCCTGCGAGATACATCGCTCCGGTGTGTTCGACGGACGCGCGGGTGAAGATCGGGTCGATGCCTTCCTTGGTGTCGATGCTGGCGCCGGTGCGGGTGGCGTCCAGGCCCGGGGAGAACGCCACGATGGCGGCGGGCAGCGGGAGGCCCGCGTCGCGGGCGGCGAGGCAGGTGGTGACGGTGAGCCCGCCGCCGGCGGAGTCCCCGGCGAAGGCGATGGCCGCCGGGTCCTCGCCGCTGTCGAGGAGGGCGCGGTAGGCACTCAGGGTGTCGTCGATCGCGGCCGGGAACGGGTGCTCGGGGGCGAGCCGGTAGTCCGTCGAGTACGCCGTGAAGCCGGTCCTGGTCACCAGATGAGCCGTCAGCGACAGGGCGGTCTCGGGGGAGCCGACGACCCAGCCACCGCCGTGGAAGTACAGGATCGTCCCGGCCCGCGGGCGGCTGTCCGGCTCGACATGGAGCGCGGGCCGGTCGCCGAGCGTGGTGCGCGTGGTGCGGATGCCGTCGGGCACGGCCATCCCGGCCATCAGCGCCTCGAAGCCGGTTCGCAGCGCCTCGATCGACCGGGGGCCGTCGGGCTGCGGCTGCCGCATCATCGCATCGATCCGGGCGCGCTGTTCCTTGCTCATGGGTGCACTCCTCCGAAGTAGCTTCCAGTGCACTATATGCCATGGCATCTACATGGAGACGTGACCACCCGTCGCAGCTCGGCCCGCACAGCCCGGCCGGTGCGGCTCAACTCAGCACTCCGCGAGCTGTCGGCCCACCCTTTCCACGTCTTCCTGCACTCCCAGCGAGCGGTAGAGGAGAAGGGCACGCTGGGCGTACTGCTTGGCGGCGGCGGGGCCCGTCGTGCGGAGGAGGATCTGGGAAATTCCGTCGAGGGCGTGTGCCATGCCGAGGGGGATTTCGATTTCCTCGGCGAGCCGCAGGGCTTCGTGAAGGGTGGCCAGCGCGGCGGTCGGCTGCCCGGATATCCACTGGGTCGTGCCGATGCCGAGCAACGCGCTCTGCTGCTCGTAAGGATTGGCGACGGCACGGGCCAATTCCTCGGCCATCGTGAAGTGGTGCATCGCCTCGGAATGGCGGCCGGTTTCCCGGTAGGTGGTGCCCATGCTGAGGAGAGTGTTGGCCTCGGAGCGCAGGTCGTGAGCCGCACGGTAGCTGTTGAGCGCCGTACGGAATTGAGCGAGTGCTTCGTCGGTCCGGCCCGTGGCACGGCAGAGGTTTCCCAGGTTGGTGTGGACATGGGCGAGTAGCTGGCGGTCGCCGGTGCGGCGGGCGAGTGCCAGCGATCGCTCGAGGTAATCCTGCGCCCGCTCGTAGTTCTTCTCCAGCAGATCCAGCTCACCCGTATTCATCAATGCGGTGGCCTGCCAGTAGAGATCCTCCAGGCTCTGCGCAATCTCCAGCATCACGCCGAACCGCCGCCGGGCCTCCGCCAATTCACCGGCGAAGTGCAGCAACACAGCCTGCACGTTGAGGGTCTTCACCTCTCCGTGGCGGTGCCCGATCAGCCGGTAAAGGGCCAGCGCCTCGTCGAGGTGGGCCAGGGAAGCGGACCTGCGACTGGCCGACAACTCGGCGCGCCCGACCTCGACCAGGGCGTCAGCCTGGCCACGTACGTCCGCGAGGTCGCAAAAGAGGGCCAGCGCCTCGCGGGCGCAGCGCAGTGCCTCCTCGTGGTCCTCGTGGCACAGGAATTCGGCGCGTTCCACCAGGGTCAGGGCCAAGGCGCTGCTGTCGTGGCCCGCGCGCAGCGCCGCAAGGGCCGTGCTCTGCAGTTCCAGGGCGGCGGCGTGAGCGCCCCAGCGCTTGAACGACGGAGCCAGTACGTGCGGAAACAGCGCCGCATGCTCCGGCGAGGTCACCGCCGCCTCGTGAGCCGCGGCCAGCAGATTCGCGCGCTCCACGTCGAGCCAGGCCGACGCCTCGGCGGCGTCCGCGAAGGCAGGGGAAAAGGCAGGGGAATCCGCCGGGCCGCCCGGGAAGGGAACCCCCTCGGGCTCCCACCGCCCCGCCCCGATCTCGATCCTGCGCCGCTCGGCATGGGCGAGGCGGTCGGCCCGGTCCGCGGCGGTCAGATAATGCGTCAGCAGCCGGCGTACGGCGGACTGCCGTGCCGCCTGCGGCTCCTCGGCGCCGGCACTGACCCGCACGGCGAAGGCCCGTACGAGAGCGTGGAATCGGTACCGGCCCGCGAGCGGCTCCTCCAGCAGATGCGTGTCCAGGAGCTCTTCGATGCCGCGCCGGGCCTGGGCGGTGCCGAAGCCGGTGAGTACGGTGACGGCTTGCAGGGTGAGGTCGGGTCCCGGGTGGAGGGCCAGGCGGCGGAACAGGAACCTTTCCGCGGGGCCGAGTTGGCTGTAGGAGAGCTGGAACGCGGTGGCGATTCCCGGCTCCAGGTCCAGTTCCTCCAGGACGTCGGCGGCCTGCGTCAAGCGGTCGATCAGGACGTCCTGGTCCCAGGAGTCCCGGTGGCGGAAGCGGTGCGCGGTGATCTGCACCGCCAGCGGCAGGTGGCCGCAGATGTCCACCACGCGGTCCAGGGCCGCCGCGTCGGAGACCCGCGCCGCGGTGACGATACGGGTGAACAGCGCGGCCGCCTCCGACCCGGACATCACCTCCAGCTCGACCGATCCCGCGCCGCCCAGGTGGGCGAGCCGGTGGCGGCTGGTGACGAAGACCCGGCAGGTGGCGGAGCCGGGGAGCAGCGGGCGGACCTGCTCGGCGTCGTGGGCGTCGTCGAGGACCAGCAGGGCCCGCCGGTCGGACAGCCAGTCGCGCCATTGGGCGGCGAGTGCGTCATGGCTCTGGGCGGTGGCGGCGGCGTCGGTTGCCACCGGCTGGCCGGCCTGGTTCAGGAGGGCCGCGAGCGCTTCGCCGGGCTCGCACGGCGGTTGCTCGCGGTGGGCCCGCAGGTCGACGTAGAAGACGCCGTCCGGGTAGTCGTCGCGCAGCCGGTGCGCGGCATGGATGACCAGCGTGCTCTTGCCGACGCCCGGCATTCCGTGGACCACGGTGACCGGCAGGGCGGTGCTGTCCGGCTCGGGCCGGGCCAGCAGGTCCCGCAGTTCGTCGTCGCGGCCGGTGAAGTCCCTGTTGTCGCGCGGCAGGAAGTTGCGCGGCCCGGTCCGGACAGCGGGCGCGGGCGGCGACCAGGGGCCGGCCGGCGGCCACGCGCCGGCGCCGGCCCCCGGCCCGGTCACGGGCAGGTCGAGCGCGGGGTCCTGGGCGAGCACCAGTTGGTGCAGCCGGCTGAGTTCGGGGCCGGGATCCAGCCCGAGTTCCTCGTCCAGGTGCCGCCGGGTGCTCTGGTAGAGCGCCAGGGACTGGCTGTGCCGGCCGGCCCGGTAGAGCGCCAGCATCAGATCGGCGACCGTGCTCTGCGCGAGGGGGTCTTCGTCGACCAGCGCGCGCAGTTCACCGATGAGGTCGGCGTGACGGCCGAGCCCCAGTTCGTAGCGGATCCGTTCGTTCCGGGTGCTGCGCAGGTCCTCGCGCAGGCGCTCGCGCAGCGCGTCGAACCACTCGCCGGAGAATTCCGCCAGCGGCTCCGCACGCCACAGGGCCTCCGCCGCCCGGAGCAGGTCGACGGCCTGTTCCGGATCTCCCTGCCGCGCGGCGGTGCGGGCCTGGTCCCGCAGCCGCCGGAAGCGCAGCAGGTCGACGGCTTCCGGGGCGACGGACAGCCGGTACGTCCGGGTGGTGGGGCGCTCCAGCCGCATCTGGTCCCCGACCGTGTTCTTCAGGTGCTTGCGCAGCCTGGACAGATAGCTGTGCAGCGTCGCGACGGCGCTGCGGGGTGGTGCTCCCGCCCAGATCCGGTCCGCCAGGGTCTGCACGGAGACGGATTCACCGGCGGAGGCCGCCAGGGCGGCGAGGACACCACGCTCCTTCGGTGTGCCCAGTTTCCAGGCACGGCCCTGATACCAGATTTCGAGCGGCCCTAAGATCCGTAATTCCACCAGCACCCCCAGCTGGTCGGCCCTGGCGCTCCCACGTCTTCGCGCCTCCCGGTACGGACCTATGGCCAGGCGCTTGCGTAGCGCGCAAATTCTCTCCTTACGGATCCCTCGTTCGCCGACCGCGGGCAAGGGCGCACGGAAGCAAAGGGGCGCATATGCATATGCAGCAAAGCGCGGTGAACGACCTCATGCCGGGTGCAAGTTTTCTGCAAGCCTTCCGTCTGCGGCCCCGGGCACATGCCGTACGAGAGGGTGCGCCCGACTCGGAAACGGGCGCCATGACGGAAAATGTTCGGGGGGAATCCAATGAGTGTGGCAGACGCCGCTTGGCGTCACGTTCCGGTACGGCTGGATGTGGAACGCTGGGCAACTCGGCAGGTACGCAGGAAAGTCCTGGCCGTCGTGCACACGGTGGTCTCCGGAAGGCGAGTTATGGAAGCCGTCCGGCTGCTCGAGGGTGATCTTCGGGTACAAGTGGTCTTCACGGCGGCACCGGATGTGTTCAGCCACGGAGTGGCCGAATTCCTGGACGGTCTCGGGGGCGTCGTGCTGCCGTGGCAGCAGGCGGTGGAGATCGAATTCGACCTGGCCATCGCCGCCGCCCACGGCGACATCCATGAACTGCACGCGCCGGTCATCGTGCTCCCGCACGGCGCGGGTCACAACAAATTGCTCCCAGACGGCCGGCGCGGGCTCGCCGCGACGCGGGAGGTCTACGGTCTGAACCGGCAATGGCTGGTACGCGATGGCGTCGTGGTCCCCGACACCATCGTGCTGTCCCACAAGGAGGACCTCGCCCGCCTGGCCCGGGAATGCCCGGAAGCCCTTCCCGCGGCCCGGGTGATCGGCGATCCCGCCTACGACCGCATGATGGCCAGCCTGCCGGGCCGCGCGCTGTACCGCGCGGCGCTCGGGGTCGGCCCGCGGCAGCGGCTGGTCGTGGTGATCTCGACCTGGGGTCCGCGGTCGCTGCTGGGGCAGACGCCGGACGTGCTGGAAAAGCTGATGGCCGAACTGCCCCGGGACGAGTACCGCGTCGCCGCGATGCTGCACCCGCACGTCTGGAACGCGCACGGCGAATGGCAGGTCCGGGCCTGGCTGGCCGATCTGTGCCGGGCCGGCCTGCTGCTGGTGAGCCAGCACGCGGACGAGCTGGGACCGCTGGTGGCCGCGGACTACGTGGTCTGCGACCACGGCTCCATGGCGCTCTACGGTGCCGCGTCCGGCGCGCCCGTGCTCATGGGCAGCTATCCGGCGGCGGACGTGTCCCCGGACTCGCCCGTGGCCGAACTGAGTTCGTTCGCCCTTCGGCTGAACTGCGAACGCCCCATCCGCAAGCAGCTCGACCGCAGCTCCGCCGGCTACGACGCCGAGCGGTACGGGCGCGTGGCGGCCCGGATCACCTCGGAGCCCGGCCGCTTCACTCGCCGCATGCGGGCGTTGCTCTACCGCAAGCTCCGCCTGCGGCCCCCGGTCGCCGGCTGGGTCACGGAACCGGCCCGGTTGCCGTTCACGGTGGGGCCGGACCGCTCCGGCGACGTCGTGGCATGACGGCCGTGCTGCTCTTCCCCGACGATCCCGGTCAACCCCGGGCCCTGGCCGTTCTCGGCGGCCCGGGCCCGGCCGGAACCGGGCCGGCCCCGACCGTCGTACAGGTGGTGCGCGCGGACACGGGAGCGGTGACCGTCGACCGTCACCTGCGCGTCGAGGCCGATGCCGACGCCCCGGACCCGTGGCGCGTCGTGGCCGACGTGCTGGTCACCCGCGGCGGCCCGCAGCAGGTGACCGAGCTGGCCCGCCACCACCCGGGCGCCCTGGTGGTGGCGGCCCACGACGGACCCGACTGCTGGCTGCTGCTGGGCAGTCCCCGGGACTCCCGAGTACGTGCCTGCTGGCGGCGACCCGACCCCGGCACGGCGGCCGGTACGGATCCGCCCTGGCCGGTGTGGGCGTCCCTGGTCCACTCCTGGCTGGTGGCAGGCATCCCGGCGGAAACCGTTCGCACGTCGTCGGCCCTTCTGCTCGGGCCGACCGGCAGCGCCGAGACGGCGGTACGGGAGGAGGTGGGGGTGATGCAGGAGGCGTGGCAGGGCCACTGGTAGGGGCACGGATGTCCTGCGGCGGCCGGGGTGTCGGGCCGACCCGGGACGCCGGAATGGCTCGCCGGAGGGAATCCCGGCGCCGCAGGCAAGCGGCGGCACAACCGGTAGGGGCACGGCACATGGTGCGGCGGCCGGGGCACGGGGACGGCCGCCGCACCGGAACGGCTCGTCGGAAGGGGATTCGGCGCCCCAGGCCGAGCGGGACCGCTACCCCGCCGTACCCTCCTCCCCGTCCAGCCGCGCCTGTACGTTCTCCGCCCGCGTCGTGAGGCCCAGCCCTTCGTACAGGGCGATGGCCTCCTCGTACCGGTCGCGGGCGGGGCCCGGTTGGCCTCGGCTTTCCAGCAACTCGGCCAGGACCTCAAGGGTCTGGGCCGTTTCGAAGTCGGAGACGCCGTGGAGGGCGGACAGGGCGGAGAGCAGGCGGGGCTCGGCGGTGTCGGGGTGGGCGAGGGCGAGGTGGGCGGTGGCGGACACGCGGGCGGCGCGGGCGGCGTTGTACGGGTCGCGTTCAGCGGTGAGCGTGCGGTGGGCGGCCTCGGCGTCGGCGGTGGCCGCCTCGTAGCGGCCTTCGGCGAGGGCGACTTCCGCGAGGTTGAAGCGGGCCAGGCCGCCGGCTCGTACGTCGCCGCAGCGCGGCAGTTCGGCGGCCGCCTGCTCGAACAGCGCGGCGGCTTCCCGGAGTTGGCCGAGGCCCTGGTGGGCGAGGCCACGGTAGTTGAGGGTGCGGGCGAAGCCGAGGCCGTCTCCCTGGGCCTCGAAGAGACGGGCCGCACGTTCGAACGACTCCAGGGCGCGGGCATGCTGGCCGGTGTCGAGCTCGCCCAGGCCGCCCGAGGTGAGCATCCGGCATTCGGCCGCGGTGTCGGAGAGTTCGCGTGCCGCGGCCGCGCCTTCCTCGTGGGCGGCGCGCCACTCCTCGTAGTGCTTGCGGCGGACGAAGAGCGACCACATGGCGTCGGCGAGCTGCCAGGTGACGGCCGGATGCCCGGACCGCCGGGCGTGCCGGAGCACCCGCATCAGGCTGGGCAGTTCCCGCTCCAGCCAGGCCAGGGCCGCCTCGCTCCCGTCGTCCCCGAAGGCCGTCACCACGACGGGCCCGGCACCGTGATCCCGCGGCAGGGAGCGGTGGTGCGGGTCGAGGATCTCCTCGGCGCAGGTCGCGGTGGCGAGGTAGTGGTCGAGGACGCGGCGCTCGGCGGCGGTCCGCTCCGCCGGGTCCTCGTCGGTCTCCGCCTTCGATGCGGCGTGCAGCCGTACGAGGTCGTGGAAGCGGTAGTGCTCGTCCCCGGTGTCGGTGAGGAGATTGGCGTCGTGCAGGAGTTCGAGCAGGCGCGGCGGTTCGGCCCGCGCGCGGTCGGCGTCGCCGAGGACGGCCGCCGCCACGTCGGCGGTGAAGTCCGGCCCGGGGTGGAGGGCGAGTAATCGGTAGAGGCGGGCCGCGTCCTGCGGCAGTCCGCCGTACGCGAGGTCGAGCGTGGCCCGTACTCCGTGGTCTCCGTCGATGGCCAGCGCCCCCAAGCGGCTGTGCTCGTCGGACAGTTCGCGCACCATCGCGTTGATCCCGCGGCCCGGTCGCGCCGCGAGGCGGGCGCCCGCGACACGCACCGCGAGCGGAAGGCCCTCGCACAGTTCCACCAGCGCCCGCGCGTCGGTGGGCTGGGCGCGCACCCGGTCGTCGGCCAGGGTCATCGCCAGCAGCTCCACCGCCGCGTCGGTGCCCAGCGGTTCGAGGTGGAGCAGGTAGCCGCCGTCCATGGCCAGACCGGGCAGGCGCCAGCGGCTGGTGGCGACCACGACGCTGGGCCCGCCGGGCACCAACGGCCGTACCTGGGCGGCGGTCACCGCGTCGTCGAGCAGGACCACCAGGCGCCGGGTGGCGGTCAGCGACCGGTACAAACCCGTCCGCTCGTCCGCCGCTTGGGGAATCCGGTCGGCCGGCACGCCCAGCGCGCGCAGGAAACGGCCGATGACCTCGAACGGGCTGACCGGCGCGCCGTCCTGTGGCTGGGCGCCGAGGTCCGCGTACAACTGCCCGTCGGGGAAGTCGTCCCGCAACCCGTGCAGCCAGGACAGTGCCAGTACGGTCTTCCCGACCCCGCCGATGCCGCTCACCGCCGCGAGGGTCGGATGTCCGAGGCCGGCCGCCCCGCGCCGGAAGTCCTCCAGCGCTGCCAGTTCGAGCGTACGGTCGGCGAGGCGCCCCACCGGGGGCAGTTGCCAGGGCCTGTGCTCGAAAGGCACGACGGGCACGACCGGCACGACGGGCACGAACGCCGAGGCGGACTCGGCGGACCCGGTCGGACCGGCGGGCGCGGCGGTGATGTGGATCCCGCCGTACACCGTCCCGGCCTGCACGCTCGGCCCGGTCACACTCCCGCTGAGCTCATTGCGGACGTCCTGCCGGCCGCCGCCCGGTGCCTCGTCCCCCGAAGATCCCGCGCTCGCATTCAGAACACGCACCCCCCGCATGTCTACAGACATTGTGCGGTCGGCGCCTCGCTTTCAAACGGCTGCCGGGCGTCGATGACCTGATCGTGCGGCCCTGGCCGAGAAACCGGCGTCATCACGGTCACCGCCGTCGTCCCGGAGATCGCCCTGATCCCGTGGATCGCCGCGGCGCCGGGAGCCCGCTCACTCCCCCAGCACCAGCCGCCTGCGCACCTCCGCCTCCCCCAGCGCGTGCGCCACCGTGAACAGGTCGGGGCTCCGGGAGGAGCCGGTGAGGCAGACGCGGACGACGTTGGCGACGTGGCGGGGCGGGCCGGCGTAGGCGGCGGGGGTGCGGCGCCAGGTGGGGGTGTCCGGGGCGAAGCCGTGGCGGAGTGCCAGGTCGCGCAGTTGGGCCAGCCAGGCGGCCGGGTCGTCCTCGTGGCGGTAGTGGTGGGCGAAGTCGGCCGCGACGCGTCGGGTGAGGTCCGCGGGGAGCGGGCCGAAGCGCTCGTCGCCGGGGGCCGGGGCGGGGCCGAGGAAGCGGGGGAAGAAGAAGCCGTACTTCTCCCGGAAGTCCGACCACCGCGCCAGGTCCTTGCGGGCCGGGCCGCCGCCTCGGTCCTGGGCCACCGCCACCGCCCGCCGGGCCAGTTCCGGATCCTCCCGCAGCGCCGCGTGCAGCTCCTCGTCGTACTCCGCCGCCCACCGCGTGAGCTGCCCGAGCAGTTCCCCGGTCGCCAGGCCCGCGATGAACTCCCGGCTGATCGACTGGAGTTTGGGCAGGTCGAGCAGGGGGCCGGTGGGCCGCATCTCCTCGATCCGCACCTGCGCGGCCAGCACCAGCGCCGTCGGGCCGTCCATCAGACGGGCGTTGGCCAGGCCCCGCAGGTAGTGCTGTACGGCGGCCGGCGGATAGCCCGCGCTCAGGTAGTAACCCACCGACGCCTCGGGGTCCTTGCGTTTGCTGAGCTTGCGCCGGCTGCTGCCCTCCGCCTTCATCAGCGGCGCCAGGTGGGCGTACTGCGGCGGCTCGAAGCCCAGGGCCCGGTGGAGCTGGAGGTGCAGCGGCGTGGACGGCAGCCATTCCTCGCCCCGCACCACGAGCGTCACCCGCATCAGGTGGTCGTCGACGACATGGGACAAGTGGTAGGTGGGCAGCGGCCGCACCAGCTCCGAGGACTTCAGCAGCACCACGTCGTTGCCGTTGTCCTGCATCACCATCGACCCGCGGATCCGGTCCTGGAACCGTATCCGGCCCGGGAATTCGTCCGGGCACCGGAAGCGGATCACGTACGGTTCACCGGCCCCGGCCCGCGCCGCGGCCGTCCCGGGGTCGAGGACGCGGCAGGGCGCCCACTTCCCGTAGTAGCCCAGCGGCGACCGGGAGGCCCGCTGCTCCTCGGCGTGCCGGGCCAGCGCGTCCTTGCCGCAGAAGCAGGGGTAGGCCAGGCCACGGCGCACCAGGTCCGCGATGTAGCTGAGGTAGACCGTCCGGCGCCGCGACTGGAGGTACGGGCCCCACCGCCCGTCCGCCGGATCCGTGGCCTCGCCGTCCGCCACGGAATCCCCGGCCGCCAACTCCGTACCAGCGCCTGCCGGTTCCGTACCGCCGCCCGCCGGTTCCGTACCGCCGTCCCCCAACTCCGCGCCCCCTTCGTCCGGTCCCAGCCCGAACGCCTCCAGCAGGTGGACGAAGGACTGCGCCGCGCCCTCCACCAGCCGTGCCTGGTCCGTGTCCTCGACGCGCAACAGGTGGACGCCGTCGGACTGGTGGGCCAGCGCCCGGGAGACCGCGGCGGTGTACAGGCCGCCGATGTGCAGCTTGCCGGTGGGGCTGGGCGCGAAGCGGGTGACCTCGGCGCCCGGGGGGAGGTGGCGCGGCGGGTACCGCCGTTCCCAGTCGCTGGGACGGGGCAGGTCCGGCGGGAACAGCGCGGCGTCGAGGGCCGGGCCGGAAGGACCGGAGAAGGTCGGCTGCGCGGAAAGGTCTGACACGGTGCGGTCGGACACGGTGGGCTCCTTCCGGGTCGGTCCCACGGTAGGCGGCGCCGAACCGGAAACCGGGCCCGCGGGCGGCGAGGCTGCGGAACCCCGAACCCTTTTCTGCGCTTTTCGGCGGGTCCCATGGCGGGCCGGCGACTCCCGCCGCACCATGCGGAACAGGCCGGGAACCCACTGCTCACAGCCCTCCGCGCGGGAGAGACGGGGCAGCGGGTGGCGCCCGGTACGGCATCGCCCGGCCCGGACTCGCGGAGGATCTCCCTGTGGTGACCACCCATCGGCTTCGGTACGTTCCCCCGAAGCCGCTCTGCGACGCGGAGTCGGCCGGAGAGTTCGCCGGCGCCCCACCGTGCGCGTACCGCGTGCCGGTGCCCCGCGTCCGCCGGCCCGCAACGGCCGCGCCCGCGACCGACCCTGCGACCGACACCCGCGGCCACGGCGACGGCCGGACCAGCCCCAGATCACCCCGGAGAGTGCGATGCCCGTGACGGGTGCCCCGCGCGGCGTCCCCCTGCTCGGATTCGGCGCGTTCGCCATGGGCATGGACGCCTACGTCATGACCGGGCTGCTCGCCGGGATCGGCCGGGACCTCGGCGTCTCGCTCCCCCGGGCCGGGCAGTGCGTGACCGTGTTCACCCTCTGCTACGCCGTTTCCGCGCCGCTGCTGTCCGCCGCGCTGGCCCGGCTGAGCACCCGTACGGTCCTGGTCACCGCGCTGCTGGTGTTCACCGCCGCGAACGCCGCGGCCGCGCTGGCCGGCAGCTACCCGGTGCTGCTGGTCTCGCGCGCGGTCGCCGGGGTCGGCGCGGGCCTGTACAGCCCCACGGCCGCGACCGCCGCGGCCGCGCTGGCCGGCGAGGACAAGCGGGGCCGGGCGCTGGCGGTGGTGCTCGGCGGGATGAGCGGCGGCACGGTCCTGGGGGTGCCGCTGGGCCTGCTGCTGGCCACCGATCACGGCTGGCGGGCCTCGATGTGGCTGGTGACGGCGCTGGGGGCGGTGGCCTGCGCGGGGGTGGCGGCCCGGCTGCCGCGGGTACGGCCCGGCGCCGCGCCGACGCTGCGGGCCCGGCTGTCCGGGCTGGCCCGGCCCGGGATCGCGGCGGTCGTGGTGGTGACGTTCCTCCAGGGCGTCGCGAGCCTGGGTTCGTATACGTATCTTCAGCCGATTCTCGCCGCCGGCGGGCACACCGGGAACCCGACGCCGTACCTGTGGGTGTGGGGCATCGGCGGGGTCTGCGGCAGCCTGCTGTCCGGTGTGGTGGCCGACCGGCTGGGGCGGCCCGCGGTGCTGTCCGGGGTGCTGCTGGGGCTGCTCGGGCTGGCGCTGGCGGTGCTGCCCGGCTGCGGCGCGCTGCCCGGCCTGGTGCTGCTGCCGCTGGCGGTGTGGGGCGCGACGGGCTGGGGGTTCGTCGTGCCGCAGCAGCACCGGCTGATCCGGGCCGACGCACAGGGCGGCGCGGCGGTCGCGCTGAACAGTTCCGCCACCTACCTGGGCAGTTCGGTGGGCGCCGCGCTCGGCGGCGCGGCACTGGCCGCCGGGCTCGGCGCGGGCCGGCTGCCGCTGCTCGCCGCGCTGGTGGCCCTCGCCGGTCTGCTTCTCAACCTTGTCTCCATGCGGCTGCCGGCGTCCCCGGCCGCCGCCGGCCCGAACCCCGCCGACCCGGCGGCACCACCGAAGGGAACCCACTGTGAAACTCGGCGTGAATCTCCCGAATTACGGCCCTGAGGCGTCACCGGACGCCATGGTCGAGTGGGTGCGCAGGATCGAGAAGGCGGGCTTCCACTACGCGATGGTCAGCGACCATGTGGCGCTGACGCCGGACGTCAACCACCTGTTCCCCGCGCCCTTCTACGACCCGTTCACCACGCTGGCCTACCTCGCGGGAGCCACCGAGCGGATCGGGCTGGGCATCACGGTCGCGATCCTGCCGTACCGGCATCCGGTGCACACCGCGCGGATGGCGGCCAACATCGACCGGTTCAGCAACGGGCGGCTGGTCTTCGGGGCGGCGGCGGGCTGGGCGGCCCGGGAGTTCGCCGTGCTGGACGTGCCCTACCGCAAGCGCGGCGCCATCAGCGACGAGTACCTGGCGGCGATCAAGGCGTGCTGGGCCGACGAGGTGGCCTCGTTCGACGGGGCGCACGTCTCCTTCCGCCAGGTGCACACCGGGCCGCTGCCGGTGCAGCGCCCGGGGCCGCCGGTGTGGGTCGGCGGGCACAGCCTGGGCGCGCTGCGCCGGGCGGTGCGGTACGGCGACGCCTGGCATCCGACGTCGGTGCCCGGCGACTGGCTGCTGGGCATCGGGGTGCCGGCCCTGCGGCAGACCGCCGAGGAGGAGGGCCTGCCCTGTCCGGCGGTGAACCCGCGGATCAAACTCCGGGTGACCCGGCGGCCGTTGGGGCCGGGGCGGCTGCTCGGTGAGGGGACCGTCGAGCAGATCCGGGACGATCTGGGCATGCTGTACGAGATGGGCGCGCAGGACGTCATCCTCGATCCGACCTTCCCGGGCGAGCAGCGGGCGAAGGGGCGCACCGAGGCTGACTTGGAGGTTCTTGAAATGTTCGTGAACGAAGTCGTGGATGTCGACAGCGGTCGCCTATTGTGAACATCTGATGACCGGGAGCAATCGGGCTCCTGGCGCGGCGGCGGGTCGGGGGACGGCCGGCCGGAGGAGGCGGGTGCCATGGGAGAACTGGACCTGCGGAAGCTGCGGGTGTTACGCGAACTGAGCGAGCGGGGCACGGTGGGCGCGGCAGCACAGGCTCTCCACCTGACGCCGCAGGCCGTGTCCCAGCAGATCAGCGCACTCGGCAAGGAGCTGGGCGTCCAGCTCACCGAGCCGGCCGGGCGCAGACTCCGGCTGACCGCCGCGGCCCGTATCGTCCTGCGCCATACCGACGCCGTCTTCTCGCAGGTCGAGCAGATGCACGCGGCGCTCGCCGCGTACCAGAGCGGCGAGGCGGGCCAGGTGGCGGTCGCGGGCTTCTCCACCACGCTGTCGGCGCTGATCCTGCCGGCCGTGGCGCGGCTGCGGAAGGACCGGCCGGGGCTGCGCACGGTCCTGGCCGAGGCCGATCCGCCGGAGAGCTTCGCGATGCTGCACCGCGGGGACACCGACGTGGTGATCTCCGCGGACACCATGCGGGAGGCGGGCGCCGAGGCCTCGCGGTACCACCGGGTGACCTTGTGCGAGGACCCCTTCGACGTCGCCCTGCCGGCCGGTCACCGGCTGGCCGACCGGGGCGACCTGCGGCTGTCGGACCTGGCCGGGGAGACCTGGATCTTCGCCACGACCGGGCTGTGCCATGACATCGGTGTCGCGGCCTGTGCCGCCGCGGGGTTCACCCCGCTGGCCTCGCACGCCATCGGGGACTGGGACGCGACGCTGGCCGCGGTGCGGTTCGGGCTCGGGGTCTCCCTGGTGCCGCGGCTGGCCAAGCCGGCGCCGCGGCCCGACGTGACGATCCGGGCGTTCTCCGGCGCCGCGCCGAGCCGGTTCGTGTTCGCCGCGGTGCGCGAGGGGAGCCAGGAGTCCCCGGAGATCGCCGCGGTGCTCGACGCCCTGCGCGAGGTGGCGACGGGCGCGGTGGCGGACACGGGGGCGGGTCCCGGAGTGCCGGACACGGTCACGTCGGCCCGGTGACGGCGGGGCGGTGACCTCGGCAGGGTGATCCCGGCCCGGTGACGGCGGAATCCGGCCGCCCGATCCGCAAGTGAATGTGGACGGTACCGTCCACGGGTTATTGATGGACCCGGGCAACGGTGCAATGCGACGCTTGGACACGGTAATTCATCATGGCGGCTGGCTCGCCATTTTCCTTGACGCCCTTGGCCGGAGGACGGCATTCCCATGTCCAAAGCGACGTATGCGCGGCTGGCCGCGCTGAGCCTCATCTGGGGTTCGGTATTCCTGTGGATCAAAAAGTCCGGCTACGGATTTTCGCCGGTCCAAATGGTGCTGATCCGGCTGGCGATGGGGGCGCTCGTCATTGTGGCGATCGGGTACGCCCGGGGGCTGCGGCTGCCCAAGGGGGCCGCGACCTGGGGGCACCTGAGTGTGGCCGCGCTGCTGGGCAACGCCGTCCCGTGGACGCTGTACGCGGAGGGCGAGCGGCACGGATCCAGCAGCGTCGCCGCCGTCGTGAACGGCAGCGCGCCGATCTGGACGCTGGCGGCGGCGCTGCTGCTGGGCCAGGAGAAGCGGGTCACCGGCACCAAGGCGGCAGGTGTGCTGCTCGGGCTCGGCGGCACCGCGCTGATCGCCTCGCCGTGGAGCAGCGGCGAGTCCGGTGACGGCACCAGCCTGCTGTGTTTCGTGCTCGGCTCGATCAGTTTCGGCTCGAGCTTCGCGTACATGGGCAAGTTCCTGGTCAAGCGGGGCATCCCGCCGCTGATGCTGGCCGGCGGGCAGTTGAGCGTGGCGACCGGGATGATGGTCGTCGCCCTTCCGTTCCTGGGCCTGCAGAGCGTGACCTGGCGCACCGACTCGGTGCTGTCGGTCATCGTGCTGGGCGTGCTGTGCACGGGCGTCGCGGCCCTGCTCAACTTCGAACTGATCATCAAGGACGGTGCGACCGTGGCGTCCACCGTGACCTACCTGATGACCGCGGTGGCCGTCGTCCTCGGCGCGGTGGTGCTGAACGAGCCGCTCAACTGGACCGTGTGGGTGGGTGCGGTCGCGGTGCTCGCCGCCACCGGCCTGCTGCGCCGCAAGCCCAAGCCCGCGCCGAGCGCCGCGCCGGCCGCACAGGTGAGCAGCGTGGCGGCCAAATAGCGGGCCGGACATCGGTACTTCGGTGATCGACGGCGAACCCGGCCGGCCGGACGGACGATGACGACGCCCGGCCGGCGGGATTTCGCCTGTTCCACAGGTTCCATACGTTCACATGTGCACCCGGCTGCTCTCCCGCGGCCGGGTACACGAGCGCGTCCTCGATGCACGTGTCCGAGCAGACGTCGCAACTCGCTGTCCGTCGAGGCGAGTTCCTTACAAGGGGTATCAGTGGCTTACGTGGTGGAGATCGCATTCCGTGGAAGTGCGACCGAGCGGCTCAGATTCGGCGAGGCGCACCGCTCCTACTGGAAGAGAATGGCCGAGCAGGGGTTCCTGCTGGGCGGCGGCCCGTGGCGCGACGGAACCGGGGAACTGCTGCTCTGTGACGCCGGCGACCGGGGCTCGGTGCTGAAGGTGCTGTACGCCGATCCGTACACGCAGTCGCACGTCATCGGCGACATCCGGGTACGGGAGTGGGACGCGGTGATGGGGCATGTGCTGCTCGCCGGCCTGGAGCGCGCCGGGTCCGGCGCCGGGTCGTTCGAGCTGATCCGGGGCGGGGCGACCGCGCCGCTGCCGGGCCGGCGCGGCCCGCAGCCGGCGCGGCGGACGGCGGCCCAGGAGGAGCTGACCGCGCACGAGGTCCGCATCGCCTCGATGATGCTCGACGGCATGACCAACAAGCAGATCGCGGACGCCTTCACCGTCTCGACCCGCGCCGTCGAACTGCACATCACCCGCATCTATCGCAAGCTCGACATCCGCCGCCGCGCGCAGCTCGCCGCGGCCATGGGCCGGGCACCCGTCGCCATCGCCTGAGTGCGGTGCCGCGTCGCCCGGCCGAGCCCGGCCGAGCCCGTCCGAGCCCGTCCGGCCCGTCCGGCCCGTCCGTAATCGTCGATCCGCCAACCGGAAAGTCAGGGATGCACCATGCCGTTGGTCGAAATCACCGCGCCCGCCGGGGCGTTCCCGGAGACCGCCGTCGAAACGGTCCAGCAGCGGGTGGCCCGGGCCGTCCTGACCTGGATGGGCCTGCCCGGCACCGACTTCTTCGCCGGCGCCACCTGGGTCTATCTGCACGAGGCCGAGAAGGGCCGGGGCGCCACCGCCCTGCCCGGCGCGACCCCGGGGTTCCTGGTCGTCGTGACGGCCCTGGAGAACTTCCTCACCCCGGAGCGCAACGAGTCGCTCGCCGCCGAGATCACCCGGATCGTCCGGGAGGAGGCGCAGTACGGCGCCGACGACGAGACCCCCGTGTGGACGATCGTGAAGGAGATCCCGGAGGGGTACTGGGCGGTGAACGCCGGGCTGACCCGGCGGGCGAAGCTGGACGAACTGATAGCGCAGGCCGCGCAGGGCTAGAGCGCGTCCGGAGCAAGTAATAGCGGAATACGCACGTGGTACCGCCGAATCGGCGGTGCGGCCCGACCGCCGTACCGCCGATTTTCTTTACCCTTCTTTACGCGATTCTTGCATCCGCAACGGAACCGGGCCGCGCTCCGGTTGTTTCGGGGCGCATCCGAAGGTCCGGCTGTGCGGACTCCCGTAGTGTCCGGGGTGCGGGCCCGGCCTAGGGTGTTGCCGATGTTGGAGGCGAGTTGGGGAGAATCCGCCATGGCTCTGCACTCGGCACCACGGCTCGGAGTTGTCGTTCCGCCGGCCAATGCGGCAGTCGAACCGGAAATCGGTGAACTGACGAATTCGGCGATGAATGTGCACACCGTACGGTTCCCGGTCCTGCCGGGAAAGGACTTGCGCGAACGCCTGGAGACGTACAACGAGGTCCTGCCCGGCACCCTGTCCGGCTTCGGCGACCTGCGGCTGGACGCCGCCGTGGTGGCCTGCACCGGGTCGCACTATCTGCTCACGCCCGCCGGTGACCGGGTCCTGTGCGACGAGCTGTCGCAGCGGCACGGCGTCCCGGTACGGTCCGCCGCCGGCGCCATCCTCGCCGCCGCCCGGGCCGCCGGGGTGGACCGGCTCGTGCTGATCTCGCCCTACCAGCCCTGGCTCACCGAACTGTCGGCGCGGTACTGGCAGCAGGCCGGCCTGACGGTGGAGCGGGTGGTGAAGGTACGCGCCGGGGACCGCTTCTCGCCGTACGACGTGACCACCGAGGAACTGGTGGCCCAGGTGCGCGCCGCGGACCTGCCCGGGGATTCGGACGACACGGCCGTACTGTTCACCGGCACCGGCATGTTCACCCTGGCCGCGCTGGCCGAACTCGGCCGCGACACCGGCCAGGTGCTGCTCACCTCGAACCTGGCCAGCACCTGGTGGGCGCTGGACACCGCGGGCCTGCCGGCCGGCACGCCCGCCGCCCACCCGCTGCTGCGCCGCCTGGCCGAACGGACGGTCGCGGCATGAGTACGGCGGCGGGGCCCCCCGCCGGTTCACCGGTCGCCGTGGTCGGCGCCGGTCCGGTCGGGCTCACCGCGGCCCTGGTGCTGGCGCGCGCGGGCGTGCCGGTGACCGTCCTGGAGTCGCGGCCGGAGCTGTCCGCGGCCTCCCGCGCCTCGACCTTCCACCCCGCCACCCTGGACCTGCTCGACGAACTCGGCGTGGCCGAGCCGCTGCACCGGGCCGGCCGCGAGGTCGCCCGGATCCAGTGGCGGGACCTGGACGGGCAGGTGCACGCCGAACTCGACTACCGGCTGCTGGCCGGCCGCACCGGCCACCCGTACCGGCTGCATGTGGAGCAGTCCCGGCTGACCCCGCTGCTGCTGGCCGCGCTGGAGGCCACCGGCCGCGCCGAGGTGCGGTTCGCCGCCGCGGTGACCGGCGTGCGCCAGGACGCGGACGGGGTACGGCTGACCACGGCGTTCGGACCGGACAGCGCCGGCGAGCGGCAGGAGAGCCGGCACGCCTGGGTGATCGCCGCCGACGGCAGCCACAGCACCGTACGGGAGGCGGCCGGACTGCCGTCCACCGCACGGGAGTACCCCCACTTCGCGCTGCGGGTCGTCACCCGCACCCCGCTGGACCGGCTGGTCCCGGACCTGGCGCCGCTCAGTTACGTGCGCGACGCCCGGCAGTCGTACAGCGTGCTCGGCATGCCCGACCACTGGCGGCTGATCTTCCGGGTCCCGGCCACGGACTCCCGCGAGCGGGCGGTGGAGCCCGCGGCCGTACGGGACCGGCTGGCGGCCGCGCTGCCCGGCGTGGGGGCGCGGGTGGAGGTGGCGGACGCCCACACGTACCGGCTCGCGGCCTTCGTGCTGCCCCGCTACCGGGCCGGGCGACTGCTGTTCGCCGGGGACGCGGCCCATCTGACCTCCACCGCGGGCGGCATGAACATGAACTGCGGCCTGCACGACGCCGTGGCCGTCGGGCGGGCGCTGGCCGCGCTGCTGTCCGGCCGGGCCGGCGAGGCCGACCTCGACGCCGCGGTGGAGGAACGCCGCACCGTGGCCGAGACGTCGGTGATCCCCCGCAGCGAGGCCAGGACCGCCGGGCTGGACGGGGGCGACGCCCTGCGGCGGGCCCTCGACGGCATCCGCCGTACCGCCGCCGACCCCGGCGCGGCCACCGACTACCTGGTCAAGGCGTCCCTGCTGGACTGCGCTCCCCTCCCCCTGCCGGGGAGCGCGGTCCGGCAGGCCGTCCGATGAGACCGCCGGTCCCCGGAAGCGACCGGCGCCAACGGCCCGGCGGCGGCCAGGACGTGAGCCACGGTCACGGCCGCCGCCACCGTCACGGCCGGAACCACGGCCACGGAAAGAGAACCGCGGAAACGACACCACGACACCGGCACCCGCGCCAGCGGGAGGACTGAGGGGCGATTCCCATGCGGATCTGGTTCCACAAGCACACCGTCGAAGGACGGCTCCCGCTGCTCGACCAGTGGTACCGGGAGCACCTGGACGCGATCACCGCACCCGGCACCACCGTCGACATCAAGACCCTGCCGGCCGAGACGTACCCCGACCGCACCCCGTTCGGGCTGGTCGGCCACCACTCGGCCCAGGTGCTGTTCAGCCAGCACTTCGCGCAGGCCGCGGTGACCGCCGAGCGCCAGGGCTACGACGCCTGGATCATCGCCGCCGGCCAGGACCCCGGCCTGCGCGACGCCCGCCACCTGGCGGCCATCCCCACCCTCGGCTACGGCGAGGCCGCGTTCTTCCTGTCCGCGATGACCGGGCAGCGCTTCGGGCTGCTGGGCTTCATGCCGCCGCTGGAGGAGCCGATCCGGGCCAACATCACGCGCTACGGCCTGACCTCCTCGCTCGCCTCCTACGAGGTGGTACCCGGCGGCTGGGACTCGGTCCACCGGTCCCTGGAGGGCGACTTCGACCAGTTCGTCGAGGTGTACTCGGCCGCGGCGCAGCGCGCCGCCCGGGCCGGCGCGGAGGTCGTCATCCCCGCCGAGGGCATCCCCAACGAGATCCTGTGGCACCTGGGCATCCACGAGCTGCACGGCCTGCCGGTGGTCGACCCGGCCGGCCTGGCGGTCAAGCTCGCCGAGACCCTGGTCAACCTGGGCGAACTCGGCCTGTTCGCGCGCAGCGGCCACGGCTACTGGTTCAGTCGGCCGGACGCCGCGGTGACCGCCCACCTGGAGAAGGTCTTCCTCGGCGCCACCTTGTGACCGCGCCGCGGCCCGAGTGACCCGAGTGCGCCGCCTTGATCCACGGCGCCACCCCTGACCGACGGCACCACCCCCGATCGACGGCACCACCCCCGATCCAGGCACCACCCCTGATGCACGGCACCACCTGATCCGCGCCGCCGCCCGGTCCGGGCGGCGCGCCGGGTGCCCCTCCCGGCCGGTTGAACCGATAGCGGCGGCCGTGTCCCTGGTCCCTCCCGGCCCGGGCGCCCCACCCCACCCGCACACCGCTAGGAGAATCCGTCATGTCCCTTGCCCACGGGCCCAGCGTCTTCCCCGACGGCGGCACACGACCGTACTACCGCCCCCGCCGGCTGCGCCGTACCCCGGCGCTGCGCCGGTTCACCGCCGAGACCCGGATCGGTCCGGCCAACCTCGTCCAGCCGCTCTTCCTGCGCGAGGGGCTGAGCGAGCCGCGCGAGATCCCGTCCATGCCGGGCGTGTTCCAGCACACCCGCGACAGCCTGCGCAAGGCCGCCGTGGAGGCGGTCGACAAGGGTGTCGGCGCGCTGATGCTGTTCGGCATCCCCGAGCACAAGGACCCGCGGGGCTCCGGCGCCCTGGACCCCGAGGGCGTGCTGCAGGTCGCGCTGCGCGACGTGTCCGCCGAGGTCGGCGACGCCACCGTGGTCATCGGCGACATCAACCTCGACGAGTACACCGACCACGGGCACACCGGTGTCCTGGACGCGAACGGGGACGTCGACAACGACGCGAGCATCGAGCTGTACGCGCGGGTCGCCGTGGTCCAGGCGGAGGCCGGCGCCCAGGTGGTGGCGCCCAGCGGCATGATGGACGGCCAGGTGCGGCGCATCCGTGAGGCGCTGGACGCCGCGGGCCACCAGTCCGTGGCGATCCTCGGCTACTCGGCGAAGTACGCCTCGCACTTCTACGGCCCGTTCCGGGACGCCGTGGAGTCCACGCTGCGCGGCGACCGCAAGACGTACCAGCAGCACCCGGGCAACATCCGCGAGTCGCTGCGCGAGGTCGAACTCGACGTCGCCGAGGGCGCGGACATGGTGATGGTCAAGCCGGCGCTGGCCTACCTGGACATCGTGCGGCTGATCGCGGACCAGGTGCAGGTGCCGGTCGCCGCCTACCAGGTCTCCGGCGAGTACGCGATGGTCGAGGCCGCGGCAGCCAAGGGCTGGATCGACCGGGACCAGATCGTCCGGGAGAGCCTGGCCGCCATCCACCGGGCCGGCGCCACGCAGGTCATCACCTACTGGGCGGCCGAGTTCGCCGACAGCCTGGACCGGTGACCCCGTGACCACCCCCACTCCCCCCTCTTCCGCCGCCTCCGCCGCTGCCGGGCAGGCCGCGCCCGCCGCCCCGGATTCCGCCGCGCCCGGCATGCTCGTGCTCGGCATCAGCCACGCCACCGCGCCGCTGGACCTGCTGGAGCGGTTGTCCGAGACCGAGCGCCCGCTGGACGACCTGATACGTGACATCACGGCCGTGGACGGCTTCGACGCCGCGGTCGTGGTGTCCACCTGCAACCGGCTGGAGATCTACGCCGAGGCCCGCCCGGACGCCAGCGGCGACGCGCTGCGCGAGCTGGTCACCCGGCACGCCGACCTCGAACCGGGCGCCCTGGACTCGCACCTGTACACCCATCAGGCCGACGACGCGGTACGCCACCTGTTCGCCGTGGCGTCCGGCCTGGACTCGGTGGTCGTCGGCGAGGACCAGATCCTCGGCCAGGTCAAGCAGGGCCTGGACCGCTCCCAGCAGCTCGAGCGCTCCGGCAAGGTGCTCGACCGGGCCGTGCAGACGGCGCTGCGGGTCGGCCGCCGGGCCCGTAACGAGACCGGCCTGAACGAGGCCGGCCGCTCGCTGGCCACCGCCGGACTCGGCTTCTTCGAACGGCAGGTGGGTTCGCTCACCGGCCGGACCGCCCTGGTGATCGGGGCCGGTTCGATGGCCGGCGTGGTGGTCGCCGCGCTGCGCCGCTCCGGGCTGAGCCGGGTCCACCTGGCCAACCGCACGCCGGAGAAGGCGCAGCGGCTCGCCGCGACCGCGGACGGCGACGGCTTCGGCCTCGACGACATTCCGCGGCTGCTGACCGAGGTGGACGTGGTGGTCGGCGCCACCGCGGCCACCGGCCGGGTGGTCCCGGTCGGCACGGTCGAGGCCGCGATGGCCGAGCGCGCCGGCCGGCCGCTGTTCGTCCTGGACCTGGCCATGCCGCACAACATCGCGCCCGAGGCCGCGGCCCTGCCCGGCGTCACATTCGTCGATCTTCAGCGGATCGCGGAGGAAGGCGAGGGCGACGAGATCTCGGCCGCCAGCGTCGTGGCCGCCCAGGAGATCGTGGCCAAGGAGGTCGGCAGCTTCTCGGCCGGGCTGCGGCTGGCCGGCGCCACCCCCATCCTCACCGCGATGCGCAACGCCGCGGCCGAGGCCACCGAGGCCGAACTGAGCCGGCTGGCGCGGCGGCTGAACGACATCGACGAGAGCACCCATCAGGAGATCAGCCGCAGCGTGCGGCGGATCGTCGACAAGATCCTGCACCAGCCCACCGTCCGGGTCCGGGAACTGGCCGCCTCCTCCGACGGCGCCCGGTACCTCGACGCGCTCGGGGAGCTGTTCGTGCCGGGCGCCCCCGGCGCCCACCGCCCACCGGACAAGACGAAGGTCGAGGCCATCGCATGAGTGACATCTCGGCGTTGTGGAACGCCCGCTCGGTCGCCGTGATCGGGGCCAGCGAACGCCCCGGAGCGCTGGGCCGCAAGCCCATGGACTACCTGCTGCGGTACGGCTACAAGGGCCGTATCCTGCCGGTCAATCCGCGCTCGGAGCAGATCCTGGGCGTGCCCGCCTACCCCAGCGTGCGGGACGTGCCGGGCCCGGTCGACCTGGCGCTGATCATGGTCGCCGCTGACCGGGTGCTCGGCGCGGTCGACGACTGCGTGGCCGCCGGGGTGCCGCTCGCGGTGATCGCCTCCTCCGGCTTCGCCGAGACCGGGGAGGAGGGCGCCCGGCTGCAGGCCGAGGTCGTCGCGCGGGCCCGGGCCGGGAACATGCGGGTCATCGGCCCCAACTGCATCGGCGCGGTCGGCTACGAGAACCGGGTGATGGCCACCTTCAGCCCGCTGTTCGGGGCCGAGGAGGTGCCCTTCGAGCCCGGCAGCCTGGCCTTCGTCAGCCAGAGCGGCGCGCTCGGCTTCGGCGCCGCGAGCCTGGCGCTGGAGCGCGGCCTGCGCCCCGGCTGGGTGGTCAGCACCGGCAACGACGCCGATGTCACGGCCCTGGAGGTGCTGCGCGAACTCAGCCAGGAACCGAGCGTCTCCGGGCTGCTGGGGTACCTGGAGGACGCCCCCGACATCGGCACCCTGCGCGCGCTGGCCGGCTCCGGCAAGCCGGTGGCCCTGCTGAAGTCGGGCCGCACCGAGGCCGGCGGCCGGGCGGCCGCCTCGCACACCGGCGCCCTGGCCACCGACGACCGCGTCCTGGACGCGGCGCTGCGCCAGCTCGGCATCGTGCGCGTGGACGACATCGACGAACTCCTCGACGTCGCACGGGTCTTCGAGTCCGAGCGGCGCCCGGCCGGCAACCGGGTCGCGGTGGTGACCACCTCCGGCGGCTCCGGAATCCTGGCCGCCGACGCCATCGAGGCCGAGGGCCTGGAGCTGAGCACCCTGGAGCCGCAGAGCAAGGAGGCGCTGGCCGGGATCGTGCCCGCGTTCGGCGCGATCGACAACCCGGTGGACATCACCGCCACCGTGCTCAGCGACCCCACGCTCTTCGACCGGTCGCTGGACGTGCTGATCGCCGACGACTCGGTGGACATCATCGTCGCCTGCTTCTGCGTGATGGCCGGCCCGGACGTGGAGAAGGCGGTGACCAGCCTGGCCAAGGCGGCGGAGAAGGGCGGCAAGCCGATCCTGGTGGCCCGCACCGGCGCGGACTTCCTCGCCCCGGACGCGCCGCGCGACCTGCGGGAGGCCGGGCTGCCGGAGTACCCGACACCGGCCCGCGCGCTGCGGGCCGCCGCCGCCCTGTGGGAGGTCAGCCGGCCCCGCACCGCGCTGCCCGAGGCGTCCGTCGGCGCCGGCACCACCGGTCCGCTGCCCGGCGCGACCGAGCCGGAGCTCAAGCGGCTGCTGGCCGACGCGGGTGTCGCCGTACCCCGGGGCCGGACGGTGACCGGCCCGGACGACGCGGTACGTGCCGTCGAGGAGTTGGGCGGCAGCGCGGTGTTCAAGGCCGTCGTGCCGGGGCTGTTGCACAAGACCGAGGCGGGCGGCGTCGAGGTCGGCGTCACCGCCGACGGCGCGGCGCTGGCGTACGCGCGGATCGCCGCGCTCGGCGGCGACGTGCTGGCCGAGGAGGTCGTCGGGGACGGCGTCGAGCTGATCGTCGGCGTGCACTCCAGCGACCTCGGGCCGGTGCTGACCGCCGGGCTCGGCGGGATCTTCACCGAGATCCTGGACGACGTCGCGCACCGGCTGCTTCCGCTGCGCCCCGGGGAGGGCGCGGAGATGCTGGCCGAACTGCGCGGCGCGAAGGTCCTGGCGGGCACCCGCGGCCGCCCGGGCGTGGACGTCGCCGCCGCCGCGGACGTCCTGCACCGGGTCGCCGAACTCGTCCAGGACTGGCCCCAGGGCTTCTCGCTCGACCTCAACCCGGTGCGGGTCCTGTCCCAGGGCGCCGTCGTGCTCGACGCCGCTCTGACCGGCCCGGCCGCGACGGCCTCGGCTGAAGCGACCGTCGAAGCGACCGCCGTCCCGGCCGCCGGAGGTGCGCGGTGACCAGCGAGGAGTGGTTCGGCCGCGCGCGGCAGGTCATCCCGGGCGGCGTCAACTCACCCGTGCGCGCGTTCGGCGCGGTGGGCGGCACCCCGCGGTTCATGGCCTCGGCGCAGGGCCCGTACCTCACCGACACCGACGGCAAGGAGTACGTCGACCTGATCTGCTCCTGGGGTCCGATGATCCTCGGGCACCGGCACCCCGCGGTGCTGGAGGCGGTCGAGGAGGCGCTGCGGCGGGGCACGTCCTTCGGGACGCCCACCACCGCCGAGGTGGAACTCGCCGAGGAGATCGTGGCCCGGGTGGCGCCGGTGGAGCAGGTGCGGCTGGTGTCCTCCGGCACCGAGGCGACCATGTCGGCGATCCGGCTGGCCCGCGGCTTCACCGGGCGCTCGAAGGTGGTGAAGTTCGCCGGCTGCTACCACGGCCACGTGGACGCGCTGCTGGCCGCCGCCGGATCGGGCCTGGCCACCTTCGCCCTGCCCGACACCCCGGGCGTGACCGGCGCCCAGGCGTCGGACACGATCGTGCTGCCGTACAACGACCTGGCGGCGGTGGAGAAGACCTTCGCCGAGATCGGCACCGACATCGCCTGTGTCATCACCGAGGCCGCGCCCGGCAACATGGGCGCGGTGCCGCCGCTGCCCGGCTTCAACGCGGGCCTGCGGGACATCACCCGGCGGTACGGCGCGCTGTTCGTCTCCGACGAGGTGATGACCGGCTTCCGGGCCGGCCGCTCCGGCTGGTACGGGGTCGACGGCGTGGCACCCGATCTCATGACCTTCGGCAAGGTCATGGGCGGCGGCTTCCCGGCCGCGGCCTTCGGCGGGCGCGCGGACGTCATGGCGCACCTGGCCCCGGCCGGCCCGGTCTACCAGGCCGGCACGCTGTCCGGGAACCCGGTCGCCACCGCGGCCGGCCTGGCCACCCTGCGCCACTGCACGCCCGAGGTCTACGAGCGGCTGGACACCGTGGCCACGGCCATCGGCCGCGAGGTCTCCGCCGCGCTGGACGCGGCGGGGGTCGCCCACCGCGTCCAGTACTCCGGGACCATGTTCTCGGTGTTCTTCACCGACCGCGAGGTGCTGAACTTCGACGACGTACGGGCCACCGAGTCCCGCCGGTACACCGCCTTCTTCCACGAGATGCTGCGCCAGGGCGTCTACCTGCCGCCGTCGCCCTTCGAGGCGTGGTTCGTCTCCGCGTCCCACGACGACGGGGCGGTGGACCGGGTGGTCCGGGCCCTGCCGGCTGCCGCGGCCGCGGCGGCCGGGGCCTGACGCGGGGGCCGATGCCGTACAAAAGCCCGCCGGCCGTCCGGATTTCCCGGACGGCCGGCGGGTTGTGCGCGGACTCGGACGGGCGCTCCCGGACTCAGACGGCGACGGTCACCGCGACGTCCACGTTTCCCGCGACCGCCTTCGAATACGGGCAGCGGCCGTGCGCCGCCGCGGCCAGGGATTCGGCCTGTTCCCGGTCCAGTCCGGGCAGTTCGACGGTGAGTGACGCGGAAAGGTGGTAACCGCCGTCGTCCTTGTTCAGGGTGACCCGGGCGGTCACCGTGTCGCCGTTCAGCACGGTTTTCGATTCACGGGCCGCCGCCCGCAGCGCGCTGTGGAAGCAGGCCGCGTACCCGGCCGCGAACAACTGCTCGGGATTGGTCGAGGTGCCCGCCCCGCCCAGCTCCTTCGGGCTGGTCAGCCCCATGTCGAGAATGCCGTCGGACGACCGGACCGCGCCGTTGCGGCCGTCACCGGTGGAGGCCACCTCGGCCGTGTACAGAACCGCCACGGAAATTCACCTTTCCTTCCTGGACATCCATCCTGGGAGATCCGTAATACGAGGGCACGTTGACATTCGCCCCAGTCTCGGCCGCGACAAGTCACCGGCACGCTACGGCTTTCCGCAGTGACCGGATCGATGCGTCCGCATAACGTCGTCATCCGGCAGCACACGGAAATGTGCCCGGGAAAACCGGGGGAACAACGGAGAACACCGAGGAACACCAAGGAACACTCAGGAATGCGAAAGGGGTTGATCGGCGTGGGACCGCTGGCAGGCGTCCGCGTACTGGAATTCGCCGGCTCCGCACCGACGGCGTTCGTCGGCACCGTGCTCGCCGGCCTCGGCGCCGACGTCGTACGGATCGACCGGGCCGCCGCCGCGCCCGGCGCCGGCCGGGTGGCCGACCCGTTGGGCCGCGGCCGCCGTTCGGTGGCGCTGGACCTGAAGAGCGAGCAGGGCGTGGCGACCGCGCTGGACCTGATCGCGCGGGCCGATGTGCTGGTCGAGGGATTCCGACCCGGCGTCAGTGAGCGGCTGGGCATCGGCCCGAAGACCGCCCTGGAGCGCAACCCGCGACTGGTCTACGGCCGGGTCAGCGGCTGGGGGCAGGACGGCGCCTGGGCCGACCGGGCGGCGCACGACCTGGCGGTGCTGGCGCTGACCGGCGCCCTGGACACCGACCCGGGCACCGGCGCCCCCGTACCCCCGCCCTCCGCGTACCTGTCCAGCTTCGCCGGCGGCGCGATGGCGCATGTGCAGGCGGTGCTGGCGGCTCTGTACGAGCGGTCCTCCTCCGGGCGCGGGCAGGTCGTGGACACCGCCCTGAGCGACGGCGCCGCGCTCGTCGCGACCCTGGTCCACCAGTGGCGGGACGTCCCCGGCAACCACACCGTCACCGACGCCCCGTACTACACCTTCTACGCGTGCGCCGACGGCCGGCACATGGCGGTGGCCGCCATCGAGCCGCGGCTGTACCGGAACCTGCTCGACCGGCTCGGCCTGCTCGACGCGCCCGGGCTGCCGGACCGCGACGACCCCGCCTCCTGGCCCGCGCTGCGCGCCCTGCTCGCCGCTGCCTTCCGGGCGCGGGACAGCGCGCACTGGACGCAGGTGTTCGCGCAGGCCGGCGGCGACGCGTGCGTGGTCCCGGTGCTGACGCCCGCGCAGGCCGCCGACCACCCGCAGCTGGCCGCCCGCGGCGCCTTCGTGACGGTGGACGGCGCTCTCCAGCCGGCCCCGGCGTCCCGCTTCGACCGCACCCCGGCCGACGTCCCCGGGCCGGCCCCGCTGCCGGGCGAGCACACGGCGCAGGTTCTCGCGGAGTGGGCCACGGACTGATCCCGGCCGGGCCCCGGTGCCGTACGGTCCCGCCCCGGCCGGAGGTGCCGGCCGGGGCGGGACGCGCGGTGTCATACGGCGGGGATCACGGGCTGGTGCAGGTGATGCCGGTCGGCGCCGTCGAGGAGGCGCCGTTGGCGGTGTAGCCGAAGGTGGTGCTCGCGTTCGGGGCGACCGTGCCGTTGTACGCGGCGTTGTGCACCGTGACGGCGCCGCTGGTCCCGCTGGCCGTGCCGTTCCAGAGGCTGGTGATGGTCTGGCCGGAGGCGAGGGTCAGGGTCACGGTCCAGCCGTTGATCGCGCCGGCACTGGTGTTGGTCACCGCCACCTCGCCCTGGTAACCGCCGGTCCAGGCGCTGACCGTGGTGTACGTCGCGGCGCAGGCGCCGCCACCGGTTCCGCCGGTCGTGCCGCCGGTCGTGGTGCCCGCGGTGGTGCCGGAGCTCGTACCGGAACTGGTTCCGGAGGTCGTACCCGACGTCGTACCGGCGGTCGTGCCGGCCGTGGTGCCGGTCGTGGTTCCCGATGACGTGCCGGAACTGGTTCCGGAGGACGTGCCCGACGTCGTACCGGCGGTCGTACCCGCCGTGGTGCCCGCGGTCGTACCCGACGACGTGCCGCCGTTCGTCGAGCCCCCTGGCGTCAGGGTCGGAGTGGTCCAGTCCCGCCACGAGGACAGGGAGCCGGACTTCAGCGAGGAGATGCGGAACACGCCGGGCGCGGTGCCGGTGTTGAACAGGAACTTGGCGATGCTCTGCTGGAGCGGGGCCTTCCACTCCGGGCGGACCGCGCAGTGGGTGCCGTCCTGGACGTCCGACCAGTAGGAGATGTCGGCGCCCGCGCCGAGCGCCTTGTAGACCTCGGCCCCGGCCTGGGCGGCCACGCTGCCGGACTTCGCGGCCAGCCAGTCGATGTGCGGGTTCTCCATCATGAACAGGCCGCGCGGCGCGACCATCGCCACGATCTCGTGCGTGTCGACCGGCAGCGTGGTCGGGTTGCCGGTGAAGGAGGTGAACGCGTCACCCAGCCACGGCTGCTCGGTGAAGGCGCTGCTCAGCGGCTGGGAGCCGCTCTCCCCGGGGATGCCGCGGAAGATGGGCGCGCCACCGCTGCCCGACTCGATCGGCATGGTCAGGGCGATGCGCTGGTCGAAGGCGCCCGCGACGAACGCGCCCTTGCCGTACCGCGAACACCCCGTCACGCCGGTCGCGTTGGCCCGCAGAACGCTGCCGTCCGACTGCTCGATGACGTCGATGATCCGGCTCACGCCCCAGGACCAGGCCATGAGCAGGCCGGTGCTGCTGGACGAGCCGTAAATGCTGTAGAAGGCGCCCTGCTTGTTGGTTCGGGGCGTGCCCTCCTTCCCCACCGCGGTGGGGTCGTAGTTGATCACGGCGGCACCGGACGCCTTGATCGTGGCGGTGTCCGCGCCGAGGCCGCCCAGGACGATGACGGCCGGGAAGGGGCCGGTGCCGCTGGGCAGGTCGACGCTCGCCGTGAAGCTCGAACTGCGGCCCTGGTCGCTCACGTTGACGGTGATGCCGGTCCGGCTGACCGTGCCCGTGACACTCGCGGGCTTGGCGGGCTTCGCGCCGTAGACGTACCGCTCCGCCTGCTGCTTGATCTCCTCGCGCCGGCACCGCCAGTCGTCCGTGGTGGTGACGCGGGTGCCGTTCATCTTCGTGAACGGGTCGGGAAGCAGGGACTTGGCGGTCAGGGAGCCGGGCGCGGGCACCGCGCAGTCGGCGCCGTCGTCCTCGACGCCCGCGGTGGCTGCGGCCTGAGCGGCCTGCGGGGCCTGAGCCACGCCGGCCGACTGGGCCTGGACCGCCCGGGCGACGGCCCGGGGAGCACTGACCGCGCCCGCCTGCGGGACGAGAGCGGTGGTGGTCAGGCCCGCCGCGGCCAGGAAGACGGCGGCTGCCCACGCCCGTGGCCGATATCTGGGGAAGCGCATAGGGACCTCCATGACATGCGCGCGGCCGGCGGGCGCGGCCCCAGCCGTACGTACGGAGGTACGGCCGTACGGCACGGGGTCGTTCGCTCGCCGGCGCACGCCAGGTGGGGGGATGCGCGCCGGTCCGGCTCGGCGGAGATGGCCGCCGCGAAGGCGGTGGCCGGGAATGGGCGTACGGACGTACGACGTACGGACCCCCGGTGAGGGTGGTGTGCGTGGTTCGTGCGTTTCCGCGGCCGGATGGGAGCGCTCCCAGCGTAGGAAGTGCGCCAGGGCGTGACAACACCGGTAGCAAGCGCTTTCACAGGTTGGCCATTTTCGTACGCCTGGTGGTGCGGCGGACGACGTGAGGGGCGTACGGGTCGGGTGGCCGGGTTCGGGCCCGGTTGCGCCGCTGCCCCGATCCTTTGCGAACCCCCGTACGGCAGTACCCTCTTGACCCTCACGGCTCCTCCCCCCTGCGGCCCCTGAGCGTTTCCCGGGGCCCCCGGCCGTCTCTTCGGCGTCGGCCCTCCCGCGGGACGAGGATCCGTGGGCCCCGGCGGATCGGACCGTTCGCCGGTGGAGCAGCCCGAGTACGGATGCGGGCGTCGAGGAGCCGCGTCGCGGGCAACGGACAGCGGCTCCTCCCCAAGGGGCAGCGCGAGGAGCGGATCAGGTGGACAACCACGACGGCACGGGCATACCCGGCAAGGACAACGGATCGGCCGCTGACGCGCAGCAGCCGGCCGCACAGCGGCGCGTTTCGGGCCCGGCCCCGAAGCGCGCGGCGAAAACGGGGAAGGCCGCGGCCGCCCGGCCCCGGAAGACGACACAGGCTCCGGCTCCCGAGAAGGGGTCGCCGGTGAAGGGCGCGCCGGTTGGGGAGGCCCCCGCGAAGGGGGCGGCCGCGGGTGGGCCCGAGGAGGGGGCGCCCGCGGGTGGGCCCGAGAAGGATGCGGCTGCTGCTTCGGCGGTGACGGAGGGTCAGGGGGCTGCTGCGGAGGGGCAGGCGGCTTCGGAGCCCGCGGGGAAGGGTGCGGCTGGGAACGGAGAAGCGACGTCCTCGCAGCCCGCCGCCAAGGGTCAGGAGACCGCGGCGGCCGAGGAGCTGGCGCAGGCCGCCCCGGCGAAGGGGCAGGCGGCGCCTTCGGAGTCTGCCGCAAAGGGCGAGGCTGTGACGGCCGAGGAGTCGGCGCAGGCCGCCCCGGCGAACGGGCAGGCAGCGCCTTCGGAGTCTGCCGCAAAGGGCGAGACTGTGGCCGCCGAGGAGTCGGCGCAGGCCACCCCCGCGAACGGGCAGACGGCGCCCGCGGAAAAGGTTCCCGTCGCGGAAGCTCCCGCGGCCGTCCCGGCGCAGCCCGCGGCACCGGCGGTGAAGGGCCGCAAGGTCGCCGCGACCGCCGGTACGAAGGCGGTCCCGGCCAAGAAGGCAGCGCCGGGGAAGAAGGCCACCCCGGCCCGGAAGGCCACCGCCTCCACCGCCGCCAAGCAGGCCGCGCCCGCCAAGAAGGCCGCCGCCGACGCGAAGACGGCGGCCACCGAACCCGTACTGCAGCAGCCGCAGCCGACCGCCGCCGCGGCCAAGGGAGCCGGGACCGCCAAGGGTGCCGCCCCCTCACCCGAGGCGGCGGCACCCCAGGGCCCCTCCCCCGACGCGCCCACCGCCCCCGACGCCGCACCCTGGCAGCTCGCCGGCTACGTACCCGAGCGCGACCTGGGTACGGGCGCGTTCGGCCGGGTGGTGCGGGCGCGGCACGAGGCGAGCGGTGTGCCCGTCACGATCACGTACCTGTCGGCGGAGCTCGCGCAGGACGCGGCCTTCCGGGAGGCGTTCCGGAGCGAGGCCGACAAGCTCGGCGGGCTCGAATCGCCGTATGTGGCACGCCTGCACGCGTACGTGGAGGACGGCCCGCACGCCGCGGTCGTGACGGAGCCGGTCGACGGGGTGGGCCTGGACGTCCTGCTGCGGGAGCACGGCCCGCTCGCCCCCGAGGCGGCCTTGGCCGTGCTGAAGGGGTCGCTGCTCGGGCTGGCCGCCGCGCACTGGGCCGGCGTCGTCCACCGGGCGTACGAACCCGCGAACGTACTGGTCACCCCCGAGGGCACGGTCAAGCTCGGCGGGGTCGGTCTGGCGGCCCGCGCCGAGGGAAACAGCGCGGCGGGCAACGCACCGGCCGGCGCGGAAGGCGGTACGGAGAGCCGTACGCCCGCGGCGGCGTCCCCGTACGCCGCGCCCGAACTGCGGGCGGGCGCCCCGGCGACCCCGGCGAGCGACCTCTATGCGACGGCGGCCGTCTTCTTCGCCGGCCTGACCGGCACACCTCCGTACACGGCCACCGACGCGGCCCAGCAGACCCGGACGCCGGCCCCGGACGCGCAGGAGCCGGGCGAACAGCCGCAGAACACCACCGGCTTCGCAGCCAAGGCGAACACGGCCGCCGCAGCGGCGGATCCCGCCACGCAGCACGCCACCGCCCGGGTCCCGGACGCGCAGGAGCAGGGCGAACAAGCGCAAGGCGCCACCGACTCCGTGGCCAAGGCGAACACGGTCGCTGCCTCCGCGGAACTCGCGGCACAGCACACCAACGCCCCGGTCCCGGACGCACACCAGCAGGGCGAACAGCCGCAAGGCGCGACCGACTCCGTGGCCGAGGCGAACACGGCCGTCGCCGCGGCGGGACTCGCCGCGCAGGTGCCGGAGCCCGTACGGCCGCTGGTGGCCCGCGGGCTGGCCGAGGAGCCGGGTGAACGGCCGCAGGGGGCCACGGACTTCGTGGCCGAGGTCGACACGGTCGCCGCCGCCGCGTACGGCGCCGGCTGGGAGGAGCGCGGGCAGCGGCAACTGGCCGCGCTGGTCGTACCGTTGGTGGCGCCCCCGGCCCCGCCCGCGGTGGCCGGCGTAGCCGCAGGGGTGGGCGTGCCGGGCACCCCGCCCCTGCCGGAACCGGCGGGCGACGGGGAGAGCCGCGCGCCCCGGTTCGGCCGGCGCGCCAAGGTGCTCGCCGCCGCGGTCGCGGGCGTGATCGTGGTGGGCGCCGTCGCGATCAGCGCCGTGGCCTCCGGGAGCGACAAGACGACCACCAGCGCGGACCCGAGTCCCACGGCCACCACCGCGCGGCCCTCGGCGGCGGCCCCGGCGGCCACCTCGCCCTCGGCCGTGGCGACCACGGCGACGCCCTCCGCGTCGCCTTCCCCGAGCACCACTCCGCCGACGACCGAGAGCGCAACGACGCCGGCCGCTCCCACGACGCTCCCGCCGGTCACCCCGACGACCGTGCCGGCCACGGCCCCGGCGGCCCCGTCCGCGCACCCGAGCAGGCCCGTCGCCCCGGTGCCCGGCGGCCCGCACGTATCCTCCGTGGCCGTCACCGGCTTCACCTGCTCGACCGGCAACCGCACGGCCACCGCCACGGTCTCCGTCCACTACGACGGCACCGCGTCCGGCACCCTCCTGCTCACCTGGTGGCGCAACACCTCGGCCACTCCCCAGGGCGCCACGACGATGCCGCAGCAGACCGCCCGCTTCCCCAAGGGCTCGCAGAACTACACCTTCACCGACACCTTCACCTTCGCCAAGGACCGCAGCCGCCCCTACATCGGCCTGACCGTGGCCACCTCCCCCTCCGCCGCCTCGGGCAACGGCTCCTACCGCGTCGGCTGCCACTGACCGTCCCGCACGACATGCCGGTGTCCCCGGACCCGCCGCAGATGCGGAGGGCCCGGGGACACCGCTCGTAGGTGTGGTGCCGGGGACGATCAGACGTAGGTGTAGGCGCCGCCGGAGACGGAGCCGCCGGCCGTGGTGACGACCACCGGGACGGTGGTGGCCGCGGTGCCCGCCGGGGTGGTGCCGGTGATGGTGGTGCCCGTGTTGGTGGTGATGGTGGCCGCGTTGCCGCCGAAGGTCACCGTCGCGCCGGAGAGGTTGGTGCCGACGATGGTGAAGGGGGTGCCGCCGATTGCCGGGCCGGACAGGGGCGTCACGGTGACGGTGACGACCGGGGGCGCCAGGTAGGTGAGGGTGCCGGCGAAGGCCGTGCCGCCCGGGGTGGTGACCAGGACCGGCACAGTGGTTCCGGCGGTGCCCGCCGGGATGGTGCCGGTGATGGTGGTGCCCGTGTTGGTGGTGATGGTGGCGGGCGTGGCGCCGAAGGTCACCGTGGCGCCGGTCAGGTTGGTGCCCACGATGGTGAACGTGCCGCCGCCGGCCGCCACGCTGGTGTTCGGCGTGACGGTGCCGGTCACGACCGGCGGCGGGGGCGGCGGCGCGAGGTACGTGAAGCCGCCGGGCACGGTGGCGGTACCGCTCGGCGTGGTCACGACCACCGGGACGTTGCCGGCCGCGTGCGGCGGGACCAGGCCGATGATCGCCAGCGGCGTCGTGGCCAGGACGGTGGCCGCGTTGCCGCCGAACGTCACGGTGCCGCCGGTCAGGTTGGTGCCCACGATCACGAACGGCGTACCGCCCGTCGTCGGCCCCTGGTTGGGCAGGATGCTGGCCGCCGTCGGCGCCCCGGTGCCGACGCTGTACGTGTACGGCACCGGGTTGCTGGTGCCGCTCGGCGTGACGACGGTGACCAGTACGGTGCCGGTTCCGGGCGGCGCGACGACGGTCAGCGTGAAGCCGAGCGGGTCGCCGCCGCTGATGGTGGCCGGGGTGGTGCCGAACAGCACCTGCGTGGCGCCGCCGAGACCGAGCCCGACGAGCATCACGGTGTTGCCGCCGGCCGCCGGCCCGGAGAGGGGCAGGTCGGCGAAGAGCAGCGGCCCGAAGGGCCAGGGCTGCTGAAACGGGCCTTGGTTCCACTGCCCCGGGAACCACTGGTTCGGGGATTGCTGAGCGCTGGGGACGAGCGTGGTCATGATGAGTCTCCTGCCTGACGGCATGGTTGGGTGCGGTGTGCGGCCTGACGGGCAAGGGGTACGGCCGGGGTGTCGGCAAAGGGGCACGTGGCGCCCGCCGTCCTCCGGGGGCAGCACGGAGGGACCGGGACGGAATGGCGGGACCTGGCGCCGGGCCTCACAGGGCAGGCGAAGCGGAAGCCGGCGGCTGAACTCCTCGCAGAGGACGGGCGGTCCACCGGTTCGGCCCTCTCATTGACCGGCCACCCGCCCGGAATGTCCACTCTTTTGCCGGGCATTCACCCGTACGGCAGGCGTGTACGGCGTCCGTTTCGCCCCGGCTCACACTCCGTCGCCCCACACCCCCCGACCGCCGTCGGGCCCTCCCGGAAGGACGAGGTCGCGCGGATGGGTGCTTGACCGGGGGCGGAGGACAGTATCGTGCGGGTGGTAGGTGCTGTCCGGGCCACGGAGGTCCGGCGCGGGGATGTTGCTGGCAGGGTTGGGGGTTCGTGCGGTGGTTGCTGGTCGTGTGGTGCGGTTCGATCCGTCGAGGGGTTACGGTTTCATCGCTCCGCAGCAAGGGGGCGAGGACGTGTTCCTGCACGTCAACGACATGTTGATCCCGGAGTCGCAGGTGCGGACCGGGCTGGCCGTGGAGTTCGAGATCGAGGAGGGCGAGCGCGGCCCCAAGGCCTCCGCCGTCCGCCTCGCCGATGACGCGGTGCCGATGGACGGGGACAATCTGCTCTGCGACGTGCTCAGCGCGAAGGAGTACACCCGCGAGGTCACCGAGGTCCTTCTGGAGGGCGTGCCCTCCCTCACCGGCGAACAGATCGTCGCCATCCGCCGCGTCCTCGTCAACGTCGCCAAACGCCACGGCTGGACCGAGAACTGACGCAGTTCGGTTCGCCGGGAAAACCTAGGGGCGCGGGGAACTGCGCGAGCAACCACATGCGGCCGGTGGTCCGGAGACGACAGCAACTGCCCCTTCGGGCCGGTGACGACCCGCGCCACGGTGGGGGTACCTCCCGGGAGGGCTTGTCGCGCAGTTCCCCACGCCCCTGCGGGGCGCTCCCGGCGAACCGCACTCCGCCAGGTGGGCCCGGAGTATCCCCGGCGAGCCCCGCGGCGCAGCCGCGTCCTTGGGCGAACCGGCCCGCCGCCAGGCGGGCCCACTCCCGGTGAACCCCGAAAAGCGTACCGTTCATCCGACGTTCGTCGGATCGCCCGGAGCCGTGGTGCAGCCGGTTACCTGTCGACTGGTGGGATGGGACGCCCGGAACGAATCCGCGGCGCGCTCGCCCACCGCCGGTGACCGGAACGACGGGGACATCACGGGGAGACGGGCGTGTCCGGAGGTGGCGTATTGGAGCGGCTCGGCGAGGGCGCCGCGGACACGGCGGGACCGGCCGCCGCGGAGGCCCGGGAAAAAGCCGCCGCGGGGGCGTTGGAGGACGCCGCGGAGTCGATCGGGACGTCGCTGGACGAACCGGCGACGTGCAGGGAGCTGGCCGGGTTCCTGGTCCGGCGGGAGCTGTGCGAGGCCGCCGCGGTGGAGCTGCTGCCCGAGGACGTACCGGCCGCCCGGCTCGGCGGCGGCCCCGAGGCACTGGCGCGCGCGGCGACCGCCGGGCGTCCGGAATTACTTCCGCCGCACACCCCGCGCGACGTGCGGGCCATCACCGTCCCGCTGGTCGCCCGCGGCCGGCGCTACGGCGCGGTGGTCGCCATCCGCACCGGCCTGGCCTTCACCGGCGCCGAGGTGACAGTGCTGCACCACGCCGCCCGCCTCGCGGCGATCCACCTGGGGCACGCGCGGCGGCACGAGGCGGTACGGGACGCCGCGATGAACCTCCAGCGCGCGCTGCTGGCCGAGCCCGGCCGCCCGCACGCCAACCTCGACGTGGCCTCGCACTACCTGCCGGCCGGCGGCGGCGACCTGGTGGGCGGCGACTGGCTGGAAACCGTACGGCTGCATTTCGGCCGCACGCTGCTGGTGATGGGCGACGTGATGGGGCACGGGCTTGACGCGGCCGTGGACATGAGCGCGTACCGGTCGCTGCTGCGCTACATCGCCTCCACCGACCTCCCCCCGCACCGGGTGCTGCGGCAGCTCGACGCCGCCGCGGCCCGCGACGGCTCGCGGCGCCCGGCCACCTGCCTGCTGGTCCGAGTCGACCCGGCCCGCGGCACGTGCTCGCTGGTCAGCGCCGGGCACCTGCCGCCGGTGGTGTTCGGCCCGGACGGCACCGGCACGCTGCTGCGGCTGCCGGTGGGCCCGCCGCTGGGCACCGGCATCGGCGGCTACGAGCAGACCACCTGCCGGCTCGGCCCGGACGAGACGCTGGTGATGTTCACCGACGGCCTGGTGGAGCGCCGGCACGAGGACATCGACGTGTCCCTGGCCCGGCTGGCCGGCCTGCGGCTGCCGCCCGGCGCCGGGGTGCAGCAGAGCCTCGACTTCATCCTCGGCAACCTGGACGCCGAGCACGCCGAGGACGACGTCGCGGCCCTGACCGCCCGCATCCGCCGCGCCCCGGCCCCGCACGCGCTCACCCCGTGACCGGTGAGGGCGCCGGAGCACCCCGGACATGACCGTGGCCCGTACGGCGGGAGGAGCCGTACGGGCCACGGGCCATGAATGGTTCAGCCGGTCAACAGCGCCTACCGGTCAGCTCGGTCTACCGGTCAGCTCGGTCTACCGGTCAGCTGGTCGAGAAGGCGTCGAAGTCCGCCTCGCCCGTCGTGCCCGCGGCGTGCGCGGTGGCGAAGACGCCGACGTCCTGGGTGGCCGCGGCCGGCGGCACGCTGACGCTGCCGACCAGGTTCCAGGTGCTGCCGTCGGTGGACCAGTAGCCGGTGTACGTGGTGCCGGCACGGACCAGTTTCAGCCACGAGGGGTACGTGACCGTGGCGTGCGACTGGTTGGAGTCGAGCTGGCCGTCGCCGTTGCTGTCCCACTGGAGGGCGTAGCCGTTGCCCGGGGTCACGGCGAGGATGACGAAGCCGGGCGAGGACGAGGCGTTGGTGATGTCGTTGCGGACCATGATCCCGGCCTTGGCCCAGGCGTCGGTGTTGGTCTGCGCGCCGACCTTCACCACGGTCGTCGACCCGTCGTGCTCTGCGCCGTGCAGGTAGACCGCGCCGTACTCGTCGGTGCCGCCGTAGACGTCCGCGCCCTGGGCACGGATGCCCAGCTGCGTACCGGACTGGCTGAAGCCGGCCGCGGTGGACGCGTAGGTCTTGTACGGGGCGGCGACCGGGCTGCCGACGGTGATCGTGTCGGCGGCCGTCGCCTGGCCGCCGGTGCCGGACCGGTCGTCGTAGGTCACCGTCGCCGTCACGGGGGCGGAGTCCCACAGCCCCGAGCCGGACGCGGCGGTGACGGTGAAGGAGAACTGCGCGGTGCCGCCGGCCGGGACCGAGCCGTACCGGGCGCCCGAGGAGGGGGCGACGGTGGCGCCGGCGGGCGCGGTCAGGTCGAGGCGGACGTTCTTCACCGGGCGGGCGCCGTAGTCGGTGAAGGACTCGGTCACGGTCGTGGTGGCCTGCTGGGTGGGCGCGTCGAGGCCGCTCAGCGAGACGGTGGTGCTGGGGGCGAGGCTCGCGGAGACCTTGGCCAGGGCGTGCACCCGGAACAGGGCCACGCCGTGCGACGGGACGGCCGCCGCGACGGTGCCGCCGGACTCGGTGGTGGTGTGGTTCCACAGGTCCTGCACGGAGTAGTCGGGCGCGGCGGGCAGTCCGAGGGCGGCCGCGCTCGCCGAGACGACCCGGGAGCCGGAACCGGTGTTGAACAGGCCGACGATCGTGTCGCCGTTCTGCTCGGTCTTGGCGAACACCTGGGTGTTGCCGTCGCGGCTGACGCGGTGGGCGTCGATCGCGTCCTGGTCGACGGCCAGCACGTCGGTGTTCTTCAGCAGCGCCAGGTCGGCCGGGTCCAGGTGGGTCAGGTCGGTGCCCAGCATGAGCGGGGAGGCGGCCAGCGACCACAGGCTCATCTGCGTCTTGCGCTCGTCGAGGGTCAGCCCGTCGTTCGCGCCGTTGCCGACTTCCAGGGAGTCGTAGTCGTTGAAGCCGCCCGGCCCGCCGTACGGCGCCCAGGCCGCCACCTGGTCGAAGCGGGAAGAGATCGAGGACCAGGTGGTCAGCGGGTAGCTGCTGCCGTTCGGGCCGCAGTAGCACTCGATGTCGCCGCCGGTGCGCCAGCCGTTGGACAGCTTGTTCCAGGTGGCGGCGTTGTTGATGTCAAGGCCGTTGGACAGCTCCAGGTGGATCGGGCGCCCGGTGCCGCGCAGCGCCTGGGACCAGGCCTGCACGTCCTGTACGTCGGGGGTGCCGACGCCGTCGATCTTGACGTAGTCCACGCCCCATCCGGCGAACTGCTTGGCCCAGGAGTCGATGAACTCCTGCGCGCCGGGCTTGGTGTAGTCGATGCCGACCATGCCGCCGCAGTTGTAGTTCGCCTCACCGGCGGTCGTGGCGATGTCCTGCGCGTGGTACGGCGTGCCCTCGATCGGCGTGTTCGCCGCCACGGCCTGCTTCGAGATGCCCGGCGTGACGTACAGGCCGAACTTCAGCCCCAGGGAGTGGACGTAGTCGGCGACGGCCTGGATGCCGTTCTCCGAGCCCTGGGAGGGGAACTTGGCGGTGTCGGTGGCCCACCGGCCGTACTCGTCCACCGCCGGGCCCTGACCGCCCGGGCAGGGGTACCAGAAGTCGTCGACGTTGACGTACTGGTAGCCCACCGAGGCCAGGCCGCTGTCCTTCATCGCCCGGGCGGTGGCCTCGATGGTCTGCGCCGTGGGGTCGTGCCGGACGAAACTCCAACTGCTCCAGCCCAGCGCGGGCTTGGCCCCCACCCCGTTGTCCTCGGCCTGCGCGGGCGCGGCGGTGGCGCCCGCGGTGGCCGTGACCCCGGCGGCGACCAGCAGCCCGGCCGCGCCGAGCGCGACCAGCCGGCGGCGGACGCGGGTGGCGAAGGGAGTGCCGGGGGCGGTGCTACGGGCCCGGGCGCGGTCGCTGCCGCGGAAGGGGGTGCGGATCCGGAGGCGGCCCTGGGCGTCCGGTCTGTCGCCGCCGGCGCTCGGCCGGTGGTCCGTGCTCAAGCTCATCGGGTTCTCCTCCTTGGCCGCGCCCTGACCGCGCGGCCGCACACCTGTGGATTTGTGCGGGAAATGGGGGGAGTTGAGGGGAGATTGCAAACACGATCAAACGTGACCCGTCAGATGTCACCAACGCGCGGAGGAACTGTCAAGGGAACGGACCGTTTCCGCGGGCGACGATCTCCGGGCCCCGCCACCGGCACGACCCGGCTGGGGGCACCCCCGGCCGCCGGGCTGGGGGAGGACGACAATGAGCGGCGGATCAAGGACGGCACGGACAGCGGGAGGACCGGGTGACGGACGGGGTGGCGGGCGGGGTGGCGGGCGGAGCCACGGCACTGGTCGTGCAGAACACCGTGTCGGGGGACCTGGGCCGGTGGGCCGGGTGGCTCGCCGAGGGCGGGCTGGGCGCGGAGGTGGTCCGGGCGTACGAGCCGGGCGCGCGGGTGCCGGACGAACTCACGTCCTACGCCGCCCTGGTGGTGCTGGGCGGGGGCTTCCTGCCGGACGAGGACGAGCGGGCGCCGTGGCTGCGCCCGGTACGCGCGCTGGTCGCGCAAGCGCTGACGGACCAGGTCCCGGTGTTCGGGATCTGCCTGGGCGGCCAGATGCTGGCGCAGGTCGCCGGCGGCGCGGTGGAAGGGCGGTCCGGGGAGCCGGAGTTCGGCAGCACGCGGCTCGCGCTGCGGGCCGAGGCGGCGCGTGACCCGCTCTTCCGGGACCTGCCGCAGCGGCCGACCGCGATCGAGAACCACGTGGACCGGATCGTCCGGCTGCCGGCCGGAGCGAGCTGGCTGGCCAGCAGCGAGCGCTGCCCCTACCAGGCCTTCCGGGTGGGCAGCAGGGCCTGGGGCGTCCAGTTCCACCCCGAGGCCGCCGCGGACCGCCTGACCCGCTGGGACCCGGCCCGCCTCACCCCGCACGGCCTCGACCGCGGCGCCCTCCACCACCGGGCCCTCGCCGACGAACCGGAATCCGCCCGCGTCTGGCGCGACGTCGCCCTCCGCTTCGCCGCCCTCGCCTCCGGCCGCCAGGACTGACCCGGCCGGCCCGCCCCGAACCGCACCCGCCCCCAACGGGCGACCACCCCGGGGGGACATCCGCCCCACGCCCTCTACCGCTCACAGCATTGTCATGTGCACACTCTGGGCAAGGCCCCGCACAACGGGGCCTTTTCCACCGCACGGTCCCGTTTCGTACGGCTCATCCCCCCACCGAGAGGACCCGATGAGACGATGAGGAACCGACGACTGTCCCTGATCGCCGGCGCCGGAGCGGCCGGCCTCGCCCTCGCGGCGAGCGTCGCCCTGGCCGGCGCGGCGGGCGCCGCGGGCACCCCGCTGGCCGCCGCGGCCCCGGCGGCCTGCACCCCGGCCCAGGTGGTCGCCAACGGCGGCTTCGAGAGCGGCACGTCACCGTGGACCAGCTCCAGCGGCGTGATCACCACCGGCGGCGGCGAGAGCGCCCACACCGGCAGCTCCTTCGCCTGGCTGGACGGCTACGGCAGCACGCACACCGACACGCTCTCCCAGTCGCTGGCGATCCCGGCCGGCTGCACCACCGCCACCCTCACGTTCTGGCTGCACGTCGACACCGCCGAGACCAGCACCTCCACGGCGTACGACAAGCTGACCGTCAAGCTCGGCAGCACGACCCTGGCCACGTACTCCAACCTGGACGCCGGCACCGGCTACGTGCAGAAGACGATCGACGCGTCCGCGTTCGCCGGGCAGAGCGCGAGCCTGGCGATCACCGGCGCCGAGGACTCGAGCCTGCAGACCAGCTTCGTGCTGGACGACGTCGCGCTGAACACCTCGGGCGACGGCACGACCCCGCCCCCGACCACGCCGCCGCCCACCACCCCGCCGCCGTCGGACGCGACCCGTACCCCGGCCGCGCCCGCGTACACGGTGAGCCTGACCAGCGACAGCACCGGCGCGAACTGGAACGGCCACGAGAGCGTGACCTTCACCAACGCCTCGGCGACCCCGCTGAACGACGTCTACCTGCGGCTGTGGGACAACTACCACGGCTCCTGCCCGACCACGCCGATCACGGTCACCAACGTGACCGGCGGCACGGCGGGCGCGCTCTCGGTGGGCTGCACCGCGCTGGACGTCACCCTGCCGGCGCCGCTGGCCCAGGGCCAGTCGGGCACGGTCGGGTTCGACCTGAAGATCGCGGTGCCCAGCGGCGCGGACCGGTTCGGGCGCGACGGGGCGTTCAGCTTCATCGGCAACGCGCTGCCGGTGCTGGCGATCCGGGACGCCTCGGGCTGGCACCTGGACCCGTACACGAACAACGGCGAGAGCTTCTACTCGCTGGCCGCGGACTTCCGGGTGACCCTGGACCACCCCACCTCCCTGCTGGTCCCGGCCACCGGCACCTCGGTGGACACCCCCGGCGCCTCGGGACGTACGGTCACCACGGCCACCGCCACCAAGGTGCGCGACTTCGCCTGGGCGGCGGGCGCGTTCAGCAAGGTGTCGGGCACCTCACCGGGCGGGGTGAAGGTCAACGTGTACGCGGTGAGCGGGATCAGCACCAGCAGCGCCCAGTCGATGCTGTCCACCTCCGAGTCGGCGGTCGACGCGCACGCCGGCCGGTTCGGCGCCTACCCGTACACCGAGGTGGACGCCGTGCTGGACAACAACTTCTGGTTCGGCGGCATGGAGTACCCCGGCTTCGTGCTCGACCTGGTGGACAGCAACGCGCTCACCCATGAACTGGCCCACCAGTGGTGGTACGGCATCGTCGGCGACGACGAGTACAACAACCCGTGGCTGGACGAGGCGTTCGCCGACTACTCCACCGACATCGCCGAGGGCAAGACGGGCACGAACTGCTGGAACAGCGTCTCGTGGGCGTCGTCCGCGGAGAAGATCACCAACTCGATGGCGTACTGGGACGCGCACTCCTCCCGGTACTCCACGGTGGTCTACGGGTACGGCAAGTGCGCGCTGCACGACCTGCGGCGGCTGATCGGCGACTCCGCGATGACCACGCTGCTGCACGACTACGCGGCGGCGCACTGGTACGGGGTGTCCACCACCGCCGAGTTCAAGGCGGCGGCCCAGGCGGCGACCAGCACCGACCTGACGTCCTTCTGGACCACCCACCGCATCGACGGCTGAGGCTGGCCTGGCCCCTGCCGTAGCGCACGCGCACACACGGTCCCCCCGCCCGGATGCCGGGCGGGGGGACCGTGTGCACAACAGTCGAGGATTGTGCGGGGTGACGGGCCGCGGGTGCGGTCCGCGTTCTCAGTGCCCGAACAGGTGCCGGGCGTGGCGCCGGTGGCTCCGCTCCGGGACCGTCACGGCCCGGGTGGACCCGGTGGACGGCTCGGACTCACGGGCCGGTTCCGGAACGCTGTCCGCGTCCGGCGCCCGGTTCGTGTCGGCGGAGCGATCGGCGGTGTAGGGGGCGGGCTCGGCGACGGTCGGCGCCGCGTCGCTCGCGTACGGGTCGCCGGTGGTGGCGTACGGGTCGCCGGCGTTCAGCCGCGCGGCCAGTTCGTCCCGTTCCCTGGCGGCCTGCGCCGCGTCCTTGCGGGCGGCGCGGATCTTCAGGGTACGGCGGCGGTGGTGGGCACTGCCCGCCGCGACGAGCAGCAGGCCGAACGCGAAGATCAGTGCGAGGGCGATACCCGCGCAGAAGGTCTCCAGCGAGTTCATCGTGGCGATGTGCTGGCCGAACACCGTCACGTTGTGGTCAGGGAGACCGGTTCGGTTGTCTCCGATCACGATGCCGGTGAATACGGCCGTACCGGCAAGGAGCAGCAAACCCAGGATCAGCATGTCGGTCACCTCCGGACATCGGGGCTCCTTGACCTACGGCTACCCCGGTCCGGCGCGCACACGCAGCCCATACGGGCATGCACCTGACGAAGCCGCCGAATGGCCACGGCGGATGAGGTGGGGTCAGGTTCGGGACGCTGGTCAGGCGCAGGACAGCGATCGGGTTCAGACCGGCGGCAGGTTCAGGCCGGCGGCCAGGTTCAGGACAGCCGCAGCGCCGCCTCGCGCATCACGCGGGCGTCGCGGCGTACCTCGGCCAGTCCGGGCAGCGGCGGGCCGTCGCCGGACAGTGAGCGGGCCCAGGCCAGCAACTGGCGGCGGAAGCCGGTGGCGCCGGGGCCGGCGGTGCGGGTGTGCCGATCGGCGAGGCCGCCGGCCGCGTCCCAGGTGTCGATGTCGAGCCGGGCGCCCTCGTCGCGGGCGTACGGCGAGGGCAGCGTGAGGGTGGCGACCGTGTCCTGCGCGGTGAACTCCAGCACCTCCCGGTAGCGGCGGTGCTCGGGCAGCCGCTGGTGGGTGAGGTCCACCACCAACTCGCCGTCCGGCCGCCACCGGCAGCCCACGCCGTCGGTGCCGGCCCACCGGTCGGCGTGCAGCAGCCGCCCCTCCAGCTCGCGCCCTGATCCGTCGAGGACCGCGTGCACGATGTTGACCTGGTGGATCAGCGACCCGCCGAGCCCGCGGGCGTACGCGTCCTGCTGCTCCGGGCTCGCCTGCGGGCCCAGGGCCGCGGCCAGTGCGGCGCGGGCGGCCGGCGGCTGCGGGCCGAAGGGCGGCGGGGGGTACGGCATCAGGTGCGCGACCTGGTGCGGCGCGTTGGGGTCGTGGATGTCCACGGTGAGCCGGCGGGCCCGGTCCAGGTGCGCCCGGCAGTGGTCGACGAACATCCGCACGATGGGGTCGTGCCGCTTCATGTAGCCGGCGGCGACCGGCAGTTGGGCGGCGGCTTCGGCCGCGATCATCTCGTCGATCTCGGCGAGGTCCAGGCCGACCGGCTTCTCGCACAGCACCGGCAGCCCCTGGGCCAGGCACTCCAGCACCACGTCCCGGTGGGTCCACCAGGGGGTGCACACCAGGGCGGCGCGCGCGCCGGCGCGTACCGCGTCCGCGACGTCCGTACACACCACCGCGTCCGGGAAACCGGCCGGGCCGCCGGTGACGGCCGCCGCGTGGGCGAGGTCGCGTTCGACCACCGCGACCAGCCGCAGGTCGTCCGGCAGGTCGCGGATCTCTCTCACGTGGGCGGCGTGGGCGACCTTGCCGGCGCCGATCAGTGCGACCGGCAGTACGACGGGCAGCGGCATTTCGGCCTCCTTTACCGTTCGTTTTCCGCCGACATCACACCTCTTGGTACCCGCCCGGCGCTCGTGGACCCGCGTCCGGGCCCCGGTCCGTTCGCCGGTTCGATCACCGTCCGGCGACCTGACCGGTGAGCCGAGCCCTGTCGGGACAGTAGCGCGGACGCCGATAATGATCGATTATGGATCGCCGGCATGGGGTGCGCGGCCCTCAGCGGAGTGACCTCGGCCGCTGGCACAGGACTGAACCGTTGCTAAAGTCGCTTCGGGTGCTGTCGCCACACCGCGGTCCGCCTCGGGGTCCGGAACGCGGTGATGAAAGGGGGAAGCCGTGGCCAGTGCTGTTCGGAGTGGGGCGGATGCGGCCGATGTCGCGCTCGCCCTCTACCAGGCCCTGCGCGCGGGCGGTTCCACGCCGCCGGACGAGGCAGCGGCCCGGCTGGGCCTCACCGAGTCCGAAGCGAAGGCCGGCTGGTCGGAATTGTCCGAGCTGGGGCTGATACGTCCGGGCCGGCAACCCGAAGAAGTGGACTCGGTGGAGCCGGACACCGCGTTGATCGCCCTCCTCGCGCGGCAGCGCGAGGCGCTGCGCGCGCAACGGGACGAATTGTCGTCGATCGTGGAGGCCGCCGAGGCGCTGATAGAGCGATACCGGCCCGCGGTGATGCGCGAGACCGCCGATATCGAGGTCGAACTGCTGACCGAAGCGGACCGGCGGCGGCAGTTCCTCCAGGACTTCAATGCCACCATCAGCGAGGCCACCGGTTCCATGCATCCCGGCCCGCTGCCCGGTTCGGAAGTACTCGTCCACTCACTCGCCGCGGACTCCGCCCTGCTGGAACGCGGGGTACAGGTTCGCGCCATTTACGGGCAGAGCATCAATTCCGCCCCGCGACAGCGCAAATACCTCTCCGACCTCGCGGCCACCGGCGTGGAGGTGCGACTGGCCCAGCAGGTGCCCTTCGACCTGCTGATCGCGGACAGTCACAGCGCCCTGGTGTCGGCCGATCCCGACGACCCGTCCGGCCCGGTCATGATGATCCGCGGCCCGGCCCTCGTACGCTCCTACGTGGCGCTCTACGAGGACTGCTGGCTGCGGTCGGTGCCGTACTCGGCCAAGGCGGCGAGCGGTTTCGACGGCGAAGGCGCACTCACCGAACAGCACCGCACAACCCTGCGGTTGCTCGCCAATGGACTCACCGACGAACGAATCGCGCGGAAACTCGGGGTGTCATTGCGCACCGTGAGTCGCCTGGTGTCGGAGATCATGCGGTATCTTCAGGCGGACAGCCGTTTCCAGGCGGGCGTTCTCGCTTCTACACACGGCCTCATCTGACCTGCGCGTTCGCGCCAGTGCGCATGTGCGCACAACCGGAACCTGGTCCTCGCCTGTCTGGTTTTGACAGTATTGAGATCTGTAACGCGTAGCCATTGTCGTGCTGCGAGAGTCCCCCTGCCCCCGCTAAGGATTACCATGTCGCGCATCCGGTACACGGCCAAGTACTCCACTGTTGCGGCCCTGGTGCTCGTTCTGTCGTCCGCCGCCGGGACGGCCATCGCCTCCGCGGCCAGTGCCCCTGCCGCCGGCGCCGAACCCGGCACGACGGCTCCGGGAAACTGGTGGCCGGGGTCCGTCTCCGATGCGACGGTCGCTGTTCCGGCCAACTGGTGGCCCGACGGGGCCACCGGCACCGAGCTCGCCACCCCCGCGAACTGGTGGCCGGGCGCCACCACCGACGCGGTCGCCTCCCAGGCCAACTGGTGGCCTGGTCTCGCCACCGACGTTCAGACCGTGGCCCCCGCCAACTGGTGGCCGACAGCCCCCGCCGCGCCGGCCCAACTCGCCATCTGAGCACACGAATTCCGTTTTCCGCTCGCTACTCCCCCACGAGCAACCTGTGGCCCGCCCCGAACGGCGGGCCATTGTGTTGCCCCGCGTCGTCCGGACGTTTTCCGGAATTCTGCGTTCCGTGTGCGTCGCGCGTTCCGGGTGAATTCTGGGCTCCAGGAGAATTGTGGTCGGTGGGGAGAATTCCGCGGCGGAAGTCGATCCGCGTGACTCGGGCGGAAGAAGTGGAGGAAGCGGGAGAAGCGGTGGGCGTGGAATAAGTGGACCGAGGGGAATAAGTGGGCGAGGTGGGCTGAGTGCGCGGAGTGGAAATTGTGTCGGGGTGGGGTCGGAAGTGACGGTTGGGAACTGGTCGGACGGGAAGTGCTCCGGCCGGCGGGCCCGCGGGGGACGCCGGCGGCCGGGCCGCGGCGCGGGCCCGAGGGGACGGGCCACGGGTCAGGCGTGAGTGCGCCTTTCCAGCCGGTCGCGGCCGAGGGTGTCCAGGACGTCCTCCTGGGCGTAGTAGACCTGGCGACCGTCCTTGTGGCGGCGCCACCGGTGCACTTCGGCGAGCCCGGGGACGGTGCCGGCGGGTATCCGCCAGGCGTACGAGATCTGCTTGGCGCTCAGCCCGCTGGGGACGGCGGGCTGATTGCGGTACAGGGCCCGCCAGCGCTCGGGGGGCCAGGTGTGGGTGGGGTCGGTGTCGCACTCGACCGCGGACGGCAGCGCGGTGCCCGGATCGCGGGCCACCGCGGTGAGCCGGCCCCGGCAGGCCGTGGCGATGCACGGGCCCACCGGGATCCGCCGGTCGTGACGCGGCCGGGCGATCGCGAGGGATCGCCGCAGCAGCGTGTCGATCTCCGTCGCGGCGTCCTCGGCTGCCGGGTGAACGGCGAGCCAGGCGAGGTGCCGGCGGAGGAAAGCCGCGAGGGCCGGCACCGTCCGTAGGGGGAGACGGACGGTCCGGCCCTCGACCAACAGATCGGCCCAGGAGGCGAGAGTGCCTCGAATGTCGGCGCGCGCCTCGACAGCCGGCCCGTTCAGGGGGATGCCGGGCCGGGCAGTGCCGGTCACTCGGTCGCCGGAGTCCGGCGCCGGTACGAGCGCAACCTCCAACTCGCCGTATACCCGGGGAAGCAAGGCGAGTTGCCGATCCAGCCGCTCCTGGCAGGGAACGCACAGCGCAGGGTCCGTGTCGACACACAGGTGTCCGGTACGGAACTCGATGTCCTGCACTTGCCCGGTCCCTTCCTCTCCGGTGCGGTGCTTACAGCCTTCCAGGAAGGGGGTGATCCGGACAATGTCCACCGACCGGCCGGATTCTGCCATGGCGCATTCGCGCATCTCAGCCCAGGAGCTGGGCCTCGATGGCGCCGGTCACCTCGTCGGACTCGGGCTCGGTGCGGGGCCGGAACCGGGCCACGACAGCGCCGTCCGGGCCGATCAGGAACTTCTCGAAGTTCCACTGGATGTCGCCGGCTTCGCCCTCGGCGTCCGGCACCTGGGTCAGCTCGGTGTACAGCGGGTGCCGGTCGGCTCCGTTGACCTCGGCCTTCTCCAGCAGCGGGAAGGTCACGCCGTAGGTGGTGGAGCAGAAGGTCTGGATCTCCTCGGCGGTGCCGGGCTCCTGGCCGCCGAACTGGTTGCAGGGCACGCCCAGCACGGTGAAGCCGCGGTCGGCGTACCGCTTCTGCAGCCGCTCCAAACCTTCGTACTGTGGCGTGAGCCCGCACTTGGAGGCCACGTTCACCACCAGGACGGCCTTGCCGCGGTGGTCGGCCAGGGAAGCGGCGGCACCGTCGAGGGTGCGCAGCGGGATGTCGTAGAGGGCGCTCATCACGGTCTCCTGTTCGATAGGGGTGGACGCAAGAAGGCGGTACGGGTGCGGGCGTGCGGGTGAGTTACGGGTCACCGGTCCTTCACGGTGATGCCGAGCGCGGCGGCGAGGGCCGGGGCGAGGTCGAGCAGTTGCGCGGGAGTGATCAGCGCGCCGCGCAGGGCGTCCCAGCCGTCGGCGAGGTCGATGCCCAGGGCGCCGCGCAGATCGGCCTTCTTCAGCGTGGCCCGGCCGAGCCGGGCCCGCTCCAGGCGGCTGCCGGGGAAGGACACCTTCTCCAGCACGGCCTCCTGGAAATCGACGTCGCGCAGCACGCAGTCCTCGAAGACCACCTCGTGCAGCGCGGCGGAGCGCAGGTTCACCGAGTCCAGCTTGCAGCGGCGCAGGTGCACCCGGCGCATCGTCGCGCCGTACGCCTCCACGCCGGCCAGCGAGCAGCCCAGCAGCGCCGAGTCCAGCCAGTCGGTCCCGGCCAGCGAGGCCCCCGTAAGCCGGGTGCCGCTGATCCACACGTCATTGAACCGGGAGCCGCGCAGCGAGACCTCGGCGAAGGAGCAGTCGGTGACCGCCGCCTCCAGGAACCGGCTCCCCGCGGCACTGCCGCCCTCCGCCGCCACCCGGTCCACATGCACCGTGTCGTAGTCCCCCTCGGCCTCCAGCGCCTCCCGGTACGGGCGCAGCGCATCGGCATAGGGCAGGTCCGCGAGTTCCTCGGCCACGGTCACATTTGCCTAGCGTACCCGCGAGTACGGCGCCCCGGGCGAGCCGCCCGCCTGCTGCCGGGCGTCCTGCCGGAACCGCCTCCCGGGCGGTGACGGGCGGCTCCCCCACGGCAGACCCCGCTCAGCCCACCGCCGGGAAGGAGATCGCGTAGCCCTGCTGGTGGAGCCAGGTCAGGGACTCGTCGAGGGCGGTCACCGTTTGGGAGCGGTCGCCGCCGCCGTCGTGGAAGAGGATGACCGGGCCGTTGTGGATCTCGTGCTCGAGCGTGGCCAGGATGGCGGCGGCGCCGGGGCGGGAGAAGTCCTTCGTGTCGATGTTCCAGCCGAGCGGGCGCATGCCGTGCTGGGCGGCGAGGGTGCGGTCGGCGGGGGTGAAGGCGCCGCCGGGGGCGCGGTAGTAGAAGACGCGAGCGCCGCCGGAGGCGTCCTTGATCATGGTCAGGGCGTCCAGGATCTCGCCGCGCCGGTAAGCGAAGGACTTGTGGTCCATGGCGGTGTCGTGGTGCACCGTGTGGTCGCACAGCCGGTGTCCCTCGGCCACGATCCGGCGGACCAGGGCGGGGTTGGCGCGGGCCTGCGGGCCGATCATGCAGAAGGTGGCGTGCACGTGGTGGCGCCGCAGGACGTCGAGGACGAGCGGGGTCCAGCGCGGGTCGGGGCCGTCGTCGATGGTGATGCCGACGGATCGGCCGCCGAGTTCGGTGGCGTGCTGGATGGAGACCGGCACCGCGGGGCCGTTGGTGAGCGCGCGGGTCGGCCCGGATATGTCGTCGGTGTGCGGCAGGCCGGACGCCGGACGCGACGCCGTCGACCCGGACCGTACGGCGGCGGACGCGTCGGGCCGGCCGGGGCCGGGCGCCACCAGCGCGGAGGTGACGGCCGCGATCACCACCACAAGTACGGCCACCGCGATCGCCGTTGCCGTGGGCGCCGCCTTCAGCCGCGCCGCGCCCGTTCCCCGTACCGCCATTGCCGTCCCCGCCCCCGCCTGGTTGTCGATTCCGCCCCCGTGACCTGCACGAAAAGATGCCCGGGCGCCGGGCGCGGTTCCTGGCCGTACGGCCGCGAGCGGCCTTGTTACGGAATCCGTACGTCATCGGCCGCAGGCCCAAGGGCAGTTCGGGCGCGAGGGGTTGACGGCCTTGTTGACGCGCAGTCTTATAAGACGCGTACCGCTGGTAACCCTCGTGCTCCGGAGGCGATGGCGCGTGACCGATGCCGTGACCGACGTGCGGATGCGGACGTCCCTGATCGACCGGGAGAGGACGGCCGCCCGCCTGCTCGCCGCCTCCACCCGGCACTCCTTCGACCCGGACACCGAACTGGACTGGGACGCGCCCCTGGTGGAGGGGATGTGGTTCTGGCCGCCGGAGCTGGTGTCGCTGTACGACACACCGCTGTGGCACCGGATGCCCGAGGAGCAGCGGCTGGAGCTGAGCCGGCACGAGGTCGCCTCGCTGTGCGCGGTCGGGGTGTGGTTCGAGACGATCCTGATGCAACTGCTGCTGCGGCACACCTACGACCTGGAGCCGACCAGCGCGCACGTGCGGTACGCGCTCACCGAGATCGCCGACGAGTGCCGGCACTCCAAGATGTTCGCCCGCGCGGTGACCACCTTCGGCACCCCGGTCTACGGGCCGAGCCGGCTGGACCACGCGCTGGGCCGGGTGCTCAAGACGGTGTCCACGACTCCGGGTTCGTTCACCGGCACGCTGCTGGCCGAGGAGATCCTGGACTGGATGCAGCGGCTGGCCTTCCCCGACGAGCGGGTGCAGCCGCTGGTGCGCGGCATCGCCCGGATCCACGTGGTGGAGGAGTCCCGGCACATCCGGTACGCGCGCGAGGAGTTGCGCCGGCAGATGGAGATCGCGCCGCGCTGGGAGATCGAGTTCACCCGGGTGGCCTCGGCGGAGGCGGCGCGGGTGATCGCCCGCTCGCTGATCGGCCCGCGCGTCTACGCCTCGGTCGGCCTGGACCCGCGCGAGGCGGTCGCGGCGGCCCGCCGCAGCCCGCACCGGCAGGACGTGATGCGGCAGGCGGCCAAGCGGCTGATGGACTTCCTGGCGGAGATCGGGCTGCTGCGCGGGGCGAGCGTGCCGCTGTGGCGCAGTTCGGGGCTGCTGGCCTGATCCCGTCGCGCAGGCGGGCGGCGAGCCGGGCAGCGGGGCCGTTCCCGGACCGGCCGCGACCGCCCGGCGTTACCCTCCCCTTCATGAGCAGCAGCGCGGCGCCCGCGTACCGCCGGATGAGCGTCGAGCAGCGCCGCGGCCAGATCCTCGCGGCGGCCGTGGACCTCTTCGGGCACCGCCGGCCGGAGGAGGTCTCCGTGGACGACGTGGCGGCGGCCGCCGGGGTGTCCCGGCCGCTGGTCTACCGCTACTTCCCCGGCGGCAGGCAGCAGTTGTACGAGGCGGCGGTGCGCGACTCGGCCCACGCGCTGATCGAGGGGTTCGTCGTACCGGCCCGCGGCGCCCCCACCCAGCGGCTCACGCAGGCGCTGGACCGGTACCTGGCGTACGTGGACGAGCACGCGCCCGCGTACAGCGCCCTGTTGCGCGGCGGCGGGGTCGCGGAGACCTCGCGTACCGAGGCGATCGTGGACGAGGTGCGGCGGGGCGCGGCCGAACAGGTGCTGCGCCACCTGGGGGTGACCCGGCCGGGGCCGCGGCTGGCGCTGATGGTCCGCTCGTGGATCGCCTGTGTGGAGACGGCCTCGCTGACCTGGCTGGACCAGGAGCGGCAGCCGCCGCTGCCGGAGCTGCGGGACTGGCTGGTGGACCACTTCACCGGGCTGCTGATGGTGACCGCGGCGACCGACCCGCAGACCGCCGACGCCCTGGCCCGGGCGCTGCCGCTGGAGGACGGGGACAGCCCCGCGGGCAGGCTGGTCGCCCGGCTGGCCCCGCTGCTGCCGGCCGCGGATCACCTCATGGGACCGGCGGCCCCATGATGGAGCGGTGAGACACGAGGAGACCGAGTTCGTCGGCGGGCCGCTGGACGGGCGGGTGATCGAGGTGCTGGTCGGGATGACCGGGCAGCCGCCGAAGGTGTACCGGGTGCCGGTGCCCGGCCCGGAGGGCGAGCGGGTGTACGTCTACCACCGCCGGCCGGCCGAGGGTCCGCGCGCGGAGCGCCGCACCCACTGGGTCTTCGTGTACGACCCCGAGGGCCGGCCGCCGGAGGGCCCGCGCTGGCCCTGGTCGCGCAGGCGCTGAGCCCTCCCGGGGGCGCCGGCCCGCGGCAGCGGCCCCTGACGCCCCGACGTATACGTTTGTTGGTCCGGACCATTGACACGATTGGTCTGGACCTGTTTGCTGCGCGGTGACATGCACATGCGCCCTCTGCCCAGAAGGAGCATCCCCCCATGCGCACCTTCGCATCGCGCGCACCCCGCGCGACCTCCGCGCTGCGCCGCAGATCCCTCGCCGCCGCGAGCGCCGCGGTGGCCGGGGCCGTGGCGATCGCCGGCCTGGTGGCGCTGGCCCCCTCGGCCAGCGCCGGCGAGTTCCTGACCAACGGCGGCTTCGAGTCCGGCACCCTGGCCGGCTGGACCTGCGACCCGGGCACCACGGTGGTGACCGGCCAGGCGCACACCGGCACGTACGCCCTCCAGGGCGTGCCCTCCTCCTCGGTCGACGGCCAGTGCAAGCAGACCGTCAGCGTGGCGCCCAACACCACGTACACGCTGAGCGCCCAGGTCAAGGGGGCGTACGTGTACATCGGCGTGGACGGCGGGACCAGCACCTGGACGCCCTCCACCGGCAGCGGCTACGCGCCGCTCAGCGTCTCCTTCACCACCGGCGCGAGCCAGACCACCGCCTCGGTCTACGTGCACGGCTGGTACGGGCAGCCGGCCTACTACGCCGACGACGTCTCGCTCCAGGGCCCTGGCGGCGGCACCACCACCCCGCCCACCCCCCCCCCCACCACGCCCCCGAACCCCCCCCCCAACACCCCCCCCACCACACCCCCCCCCACTCCCCCGACCAGCCCGCCGCCCGGCGGCGGCCTGCCCACCCACGCGCTGGTCGGCTACCTGCACGAGACCTTCGCCAACGGCTCGGGCTACACCCGGCTGGCCGACGTGCCCGACTCCTGGGACGTCATCGACCTGGCCTTCGGCGAGACCGACTCGCCCACCTCGGGGAACATCCACTTCAACCGCTGCTCGGTCAGCGAGTGCCCGGCCGTGGAGTCCGACGCCGACTTCAAGGCCGCCATCGCCGCCAAGCAGGCCAAGGGCAAGAAGGTGCTGCTGTCCATCGGCGGGGCCAACGGCGAGGTGCAGCTGACCACCACCGCGGCGCGGGACGCCTTCGTCTCCTCGGTCAGCGGCATCGTCGACAAGTGGGGCCTGAACGGCATCGACATCGACTTCGAGGGCCACTCGCTGTCGCTGAACACCGGCGACACCGACTTCAAGAACCCCACCACTCCGGTGATCGTCAACCTGATCTCGGCGCTGAAGACGCTCAAGGCCAAGTACGGCAGCAACTTCGTGCTGAGCATGGCCCCGGAGACGTTCTTCGTGCAGATGGGCTACCAGTACTACGGCTCCGGGCAGTGGGGCGGGCAGGACCCGCGCTGCGGCGCCTACCTGCCGGTGATCTACGCCCTGCGCAACGACCTGACCCTGCTGCACGTCCAGGACTACAACTCCGGGCCGATCATGGGCCTGGACAACCAGTACCACACGATGGGCGGCGCGGACTTCAACATCGCCATGACGGACATGCTGCTCACCGGCTTCCCGGTGGCCGGCAACACCGCCAACATGTTCCCGGCGCTGGCCCCCTCGCAGGTCGCCATCGGCCTGCCGGCCTCCGTCAACGCCGGCAACGGCTACGTCGCCCCCGCCGCGGTCGACCAGGCGCTGGACTGCCTGACCAAGCGGACCAACTGCGGCGGGTACCCCGTCCACGGCAGCTGGCCGGCCCTGCGCGGCCTGATGACCTGGTCCATCAACTGGGACAAGTACAGCAACTGGGAGTTCAGCAACAACTTCCACGGCTACTTCGGCTGATCCGGCCGGGGAGCCCCCGATACGCGTACGGCCCGGTGCCGAGGGCGGCGACCGGGCCGTACGCCCACCCGCGGAACAACATCACTCGCGCGGGTGAACGGTGATGAACAGTACGGGCGGAAACGGCCATTCCCTCTGTCGAAGATACGACAATCCGTGACAGGATGCCTGACCGAGCATCTGTTACCCGCCGGTTACGGGGAGATGAGGGGATGTCCGTGGTACGACGGAGCAAGGCGTGGTTGCGGTCCGCCGTGGTGTGCGGCTCGCTGCTGGCCGCCGCCTCGCTGTCCCTGCCGGTCGCCCAGCAGGCCGCCGCCCGCCCCTACGATCCGCCGGCCGCGGCGCCCGTGGCGCTGCCGCAGTTGCTCGCGCAGCTCCAGAGCCTCTACTCGCAGGCCGAGAGCGCCACCGAGGCGTACGACCGGGCCGCACGGGACGCGGCCACCCTGCGGGCCAGGGCGAACGCGATCGACGCGCAGCTCGCCGACCAGAAGGTCGCCGTCGCCGGCAGCCGGGCCGAGGCCGGGCTGATCGCCCGGCAGATGTACCAGGACGGCGGCATGTCGCCGTATCTGTCGATGCTGGCCGGGCAGACCCCGCAGGACTTCTTCGGGCAGCAGCACATCATCCAGCGGGCCGCCGGACACCAGAAGGACGTGGTCACCCGGCTGACCGCCGGTGAGGCGAAGCTGAAGGACCTCAACACCCAGGCCCAGCGCGCGCTGGACCGGGCCGAGCACGCGCAGGCGCTCCAGCAGGCCAACCGGACGCGGGTGCAGAACCAGCTGAAGCAGGTCGAGGCGCTGCTCGCCGGGCTCAGCGGCTCCCAGATCGGCCAGTTGCAGGCGCTGGAGCAGCAGGGCACCGACAAGGCGCAGCAGCAGTTCCTCGCCTCCCGGACGCTGGGCGCCGGCTGGCAGACCCGGGCCCCCTCCTCGGCCGGCGACCGGGCGATCGCGTACGCGTACCAGCAGCTCGGCAAGCCCTACGTGTGGGGGGCGCAGGGGCCGGACGCCTTCGACTGCTCCGGGCTCACCTCGCAGGCCTGGCTGCACGCCGGGGTGGTCATCCCGCGCACCAGCCAGGAGCAGTGGGCACAGCTGCCGCACGTCCCCCTGGACCAGCTCCGCCCGGGCGACCTGGTGATCTACTTCTCCGGCGCCTCGCACGTGGCGATCTACATCGGCGACGGCCTGGTCATCCAGGCGCCGCGGCCCGGAGCCTTCGTCAAGGTCTCCCCGATCGCCGCCAACCCGGTCCTCGGCGCGGTCCGCCCGGACCCCGGCGACCAGCCGCTGCCGCGCTACACCGTGCCGCCCATCCCCAAGCAGGCCGAGGCGCCGACCCCGATCACCTCGGGGAACCTGACGAACCCGCCCGGCGCAGGCGGCTCCCACCCCGGCGGTTCCACCCCGGGCGGCACCGGCACGGTGGCCGCGCCCCCGGCCCGCCCGGTCACCACCCCGCCGACCGCCCCGGCCACGCCCGGCAGCCCGGCAAGCCCGTCCGCCACCCCGTCCAGCTCGCCCTCGGCCACCCCCACCTCGGCGGACCCGAGCCCGACGGACGGCGGCACCCCGACACCCACGACACCCACCCCGTCCGGGACGCCCAGCGGCACCCCGTCCGCGAGCGGCACGCCGAGCCCGACGCCGTAGGCCGTAGGGCAATAAGCCGCCCCCAGGGGCGCGGGGAACTGCGCGAGCTCCCCCAGAGCTTCGCCTGGGGATACCCCCAGGCGAAGGCTCTGGGGGAGGTCCGGAGACGGCAGCAATCACCCTTCGGGTCGGTGGCGACCCGCACCAGGTCCGGCGGTACCGAATCGCCGCCGGCCCAAGCCGGATGGAGCCAGGACACTGCCCCGTTACCCCGCCGCCCCGGTGGCCGCGAGGAAGGCACTCGCCCGCTCCGGGTCGTAGAACCAGTGCTCGAAGTCGGCCGGGTCGTCGAAGCCGTTGGCGAACCGGTCGGCCACCGGCTGGAGGGTCCCGGCCGCGCCGAACAGGCCGAGGACGTGCTCGGGCAGTGGGCCGAGCATGGTGTTGGTCCACTTGGTGGCCGGCCCGGCCAGCGCCCAGAAGCGGTCGAAGGCGGACTCCATCCAGGCGCGGTCGAACGGCCGGTCGCCGTGCCCGGTGATCGCCTCCAGGTAGACCGCGGCGCACTTGGCCGCCATGTTGGCCCCCTGGCCGGTGAGCGGGTCGTTGGCCACCACTGCATCGGCCACGCCCAGCGCGAGTCCGCCGGCGGGGAGTTCGGCCACCGGTTCGCGGACGGTGGGGGTGAGCCGGCCGACCAGCGTGCCGCCGGCGTCGGTCAGCTCGACCGCGCCCGCCCGGTCGTACTCCCAGGGGACGTACGTACGCATCAGGTCCAGGATCAGCCGCAGCCGCTCGGCCGGGTCCCGCACGCCCCGGAAGACGTCGGCCGGACCGCCCGGGCGCGCCTCCCAGAACAGGATGTCGCACGGCCCGGAGGTGGTCAGCGCCGGAATGACGAAGAGCGCGCCGACGTCCGGCACCAGATTGCAGCGCACCGCCCGCACGTCCGGGTGCTCCGGGCGGGGGCCGAGCCCGTGCACGTAGGCCACGGCCAGTTCGCGCTGCGGTGCCGCGTAGGGCGAACGCGCCGCGTCCCGGCGGAACATGGCGCCGATCTCGCCCCGGCCGGCCGCGACCAGCACCAGGTCGTAGGCGCGGGAGAACCATTCCAGGTCGGAGGCGGCCGCCCCGTGGATGACCAGGGTGCCGCCGCGCTCGGCGAAGGTCTCCATCCAGCCGGCCGTCTTCACCCGCTGGTCCACGGACTGCGCGGCGCCGCGCAGCCGGCCCAGCCAGTCGATCGGGCGGCCGCCGTCCGGGCCGGCCACCGAGACGCCCAGGCCCTCGGCCCGCGGCGCCTGGTCCGCCCAGAAGTCCAGGCCGAGCGCGGCCTCGTGCCCCAGGGCGGTGGCGAACAGGCACTGGGTGGACATCACCGGGCCGCCGCGGATCTCGTCGGCGGTCCGCTCGGACATCACGGTCACGTCGTGCCCCCGGGCCTGCAGCCCGAGGGCGAGCTGGAGTCCGGCCTGGCCGGCTCCCACGACGAGTATCTTCCGCACGGCGGCCCGCCTCTTCACGTCGTCCCGGGACCTACAGGGGCTGCTCGGTCATCGCGTGGGTGACCAGGGCGAGCAGCGCCTCGATCACGGAGAAGCGCCGGCGCGCGTCGATGATGAGCACCGGGATGTGGTGGGGCACCGCCAGTGCCTCGCGGACGTCGTCCGCGGTGTACTCGGTCGTGCCCTCGAACTGGTTGACGGCCACGGTGTAGGGCAGGCCGCTGCCCTCGAAGTAGTCCAGTGCCGGGAAGCAGTCGGCCAGCCGGCGGGTGTCGGCGAGCACGATCGCCCCGATCGCGCCGCGCACCAGGTCGTCCCACATGAACCAGAACCGCTGCTGCCCGGGCGTGCCGAACACGTAGAGCACCAGGTCCTGTTCGAGGGTGATCCGGCCGAAGTCCATGGCCACCGTGGTGGTGGTCTTGTCCGGGATGGCCGCGAGGTCGTCCACCGCCTCGCTGGCCTGGGTCATCACGGCTTCCGTGGTCAGCGGGGTGATCTCGGACACCGAGCCGACGAAGGTGGTCTTGCCCACCCCGAAACCGCCGGCCACCACGATCTTCGTGGAGGTCGGCGAACCGCGGCGGTCCGTCTGCCAGCCCTGCAGGCCGTCCTGCCGGTCAAAGCCTGCGAAGTCCACTGAGCACCCTTTCCAGCAGCGCGCGCTCCGGTCCGTCGGGCCCGTGCCCGGTACCGTACACGCGGATCCTTCCCTGGTCGGCCAGGTCGCTGAGCAGCACCCGCGCCACGCCGAGCGGAATCCGCAGCAATGCGGAGACTTCGGCCACCGACCGCGTCTTTCGGCACAGTCCGACGATCGCCCACGCCTCGGGCGTCCCGGGCTCGGACTGCTCGCTCTCCTCGGCGACCGGATGGTCGCCCGGCCCGTCGATCGTAGCCACCAGCGTCTCGACGAGCAGCTCGTGTCCGGAACGGGTACGACCGCCCGTCAGAGCGTACGGCCTCACCCGGGAGGTCCGACTGTCGGCCCCCTGCCCGGCGGGGGCGGGCCCCGACGGGTCGGGCGGCGGCTCCATCAGCGGGAACTCTCCATGGCCTGGTGCAGTTCGGTGCGCAGCGCCGGGGTGAGCACATGTCCGGCCCGCCCCACGAACAGGGCCATGTGGTAGGCGACCACGCTCACGTCGCACTCGGCGACGGCGTGCACGCCCAGCAGCGAGCCGTCGCTGATGGACATCACGAACAAAGTGCCCTCGTCCATGGTGACGGTGGTCTGCCGTACGCCGCCGCCGTCCATCAGCTTGGCCGCGCCCGCGGTGAGCGAGGCGAGCCCCGAGACCACGGACGCCAGGTCCATCCGGGCCCCGCCGGGACGCGGTCGCGGCACCCGGGCGGCCGGGGCGCGGCCGGCGGCCTCGTCCTGCGGCTGCGAGGCGAGCAGCGGCAGCCCGTCGGCGGAGACCACGGCGACGGAACGGACGCCGGGCACCTCCTCGACGAAGTTCCCCAGCAGCCATTGCAGGTTGCGCGCCTCGTGGCTGAGGTCGTTGGACTGTGTGCCGACCGCGTTCACCGGGTCGCCTCCTCGACGGTTGCTGTCTGACCTGCTGCGTCCCCCTGAGTCCCCGTACCTGCCGGACGGTCGCCCGGGCCGGCCGCTTCCGCCGCCCCGGCGTCTCTTCCGGGCCGGTCGTGGCCGAGTACGGTGCCGGCCGCATGCGGATCCGGGCCGGCTACGGCGCCGGGTCCGTCCGCGTCCTGGGCGGGTACGGCGCCGGATTCGTGCACGCCCCGGGCGGATACCGGGCCGGGTCCGGCCGTCTCCTGGGCCGGTACGGTGCCAAATCCGTGCCCGTCCGCGCCCGATACGGTGCCGGCCGCATGCGGATCCGGGCCGGCTACGGCGCCGGGTCCGTCCGCGTCCTGGGCGGGTACGGCGCCGGATTCGTGCACACCCCGGGCGGATACCGGGCCGGGTCCGGCCGTCTCCTGCGCGGGTACGGCCGCGCGTGCGTGCTTGCGGCGGACCGGGAGCGGTTCGGCGCCGGGTGCGGGCCGGGCCGGAAGGGCCTGGTCGCCGAGGGTCGCCTCGGCCTCGTGCTCGGCGTCGCGGCGGCCGTCCCGCAGGCCCTGCTGGAGCCCGGCGAGCTTGCGCCGCAGCGCGTCGGCGTCCACGCCGCCGGACGGCCGGTTCCGGGCCGCGGGTTCGCCGCTCAGCCCGGTGGCCCGCGGCACCCGCTGCGGCAGTCCCTTGGCGGTGAGGGCCAGGGGCTCGCCGCCGGGCCCGGTCGGTACGGGCGGCAGGGGCGGTACGGGCATCGCCGGCGGCTGTGCGCGCTGGGCGGGTACGGGCGCGGGTCCGTGCGGTTCGTGCTGCGCGGCCCGCTCGTGCCGGGCGCCCGCCCGGTGGGGTACGGCAACGGGCTCCGGGTCCGCGGCCGCCGGCTCGTGGGTGACGTGCTCGGGCGTGGCCTCGGGCGCGATCGAGTACGTGACCGGGGCCGCGGCCCGGGCCGGGTGCGGGGCGGGCGCCGCGTCGGGGAGGAGCGCCAGGGGCAGGACGACCGTCGCCGTGATGCCGCCGGAGGTCCGAGGGGCCAGCCGGACCTGGACGCCGTGCCGGTGGGCGAGGCGGGCGACCACGTACAGGCCCATACCGGAGGTCGCGCCCGGCGGGTCCGGGTCGGGGTCGGCGAGCAGCACGTTGATCACGGCCATCCGCTCGGGCGGGATGCCGATGCCGGAGTCCTCCACGCTGAGCAGCACCTTGCCGTCCGGCAGCAGGTGGCCCGACAGGTTGATGTCGGACGCGGGGTCGGAGAAGGCGGCGGCGTTGTCGAGGAGTTCGGCGACCAGGTGGCTCACGTCGTCCGCGCCCCGGCCGGTCACCCGGCCCTCGGGCACGGACTGGACCCGCACGCGTTCGTACGGCTCGATCTCGGACAGCGCGGCCCGGGCCACGTCGATCAGCTCGACCGGGCGGGCTGCGGCGCCGTGGCTGTGCTCGGTGCCGGTGAGCACGAGCAGGTTCTCACTGTTGCGGCGCATCCGGGTGGCCAGGTGGTCCAGCTTGAACAGGGTGCCCAGCCGGTCCGGGTCCTGCTCGTGGTCCTCCAGGCTCTCGATGAGCGCCAGTTGCCGTTCGATCAGGCCGAGGGTGCGCAGGCCGAGGTTCACGTACGTGATCCGGTCGGCGGTGCGGGCGGTGGCCCGGGCGAGCCGACCGGCCAACTCCTCACGGCTGCGCAGCAAATCGCCCTGGGTCCGCAGGAGTTCGTCCCGGGTCCGCAGCAGTGCCTCGTGCTCGGCGGTCAGGGCGCTGCCGGCCTCGGCCGCCGCGGTCCGCTCGGCGGCCAGGTCGGTCACCCGGGTGCGCAGCGCCTGCGTCTCGTGGGTGAGGGCGTTGACCCGCCGGGCGACGTCGGCGAACTCGTCGGCGCCGACCACCCGCGCGCCGGTGCCGCTCGCCGGGTCGGCCTTGGACCAGGCGTGCAGGGCGGCCAGCGGGCGGGTCAGCGTACGGAACAGCGTCACCAGCACGCCGGTCAGCAGCACCAGGCACAACAGGCCGAGGGCGGCGCGTAGTTCGAGGACGGTGACGACGTGGGAGCGGTGGGCGTGCGCCGCGCGCTCCTCGTCGGCCAGCGCGGAGGTCTGCACGCCGCGCATCAGGTCCAGCCGCGCGGTCAGCGCGGAGCTGGCCTCGCCGGCGCCCAGGGCCCGGCCGGCCGGGGTGAGGTCGGCGGCGGACAGCAGGATGCCGAGGTCGTGGTCCGCCCGCGCGGCGTCGGGGCCGGTGACCGTGCGGTCGTAGCGGTCCCGCAGGTTCGCCGCGGCGATGGCGCGGAACTCGGTGAGCGCCGCCTGCTCCTGGACGCGGGCGGTCTGCGCGGCCGAGACCGGGGCGGCCTGGTCGCCGCTGCCGGTCAGGGCGGCCACCAGCAGGCCGCGCTGCACGCCGGCGGCGGTCACCGCCCGGCTCAGCGGCCCGGTGGCCGGGCCCGCGAGCCGGTCCAGGGCGTCGATCAGCGGTTGGTACGCGGCGACGACCGCGCCGGGCCCGCCCGAACCGGCCATCGCCTGCTGCCGCACCGCGGCGAGCCGCGCGAGGGTGGTCTTCAGGCCGGCCGGGGCACCGGCGGTGACCTCGCCGAGCTGCCGGTCGGTACGGGCCCGGTCCGCGTCGGGCAGCGCGCCCGAACGGCCGCCGGCCACATGACCGGCCAGGTCGTCGCGTTCGTCGGCCAGGTCGTGGGCGAGGACGGCGGCGCTCGATGCCAGCCGGCTGCTGTCCACCCGGTGCTGGGCGGTGGTCAGGTCGTGCCCGGCCAGCACCACGCCGGGCGCGGCCGCCGCGAGCACGGCCGCCCCGCACACCAGGAGTGCGGCGAGCATGCGCTGCCTGACCCGCAGCCCGCGGGGGTGACGTCGTTCTCGCACGTTCGGTGCTCGCAATCGCATGTCGCCTGGGCCCGGGCCACCCCGGGACAACGCACAGTCCTCCCGACCCTGGCATCCCGGCCGGTCAGGGGGCCAGGTGTCCCTGCTCTCGACACCCGAACGAGTGAATCTCACACGGAAGTTAACGGACAACCCGGATCCGGAACGTGACGCTCCGCCAGGTCATCGCGCTGTTGGCGCGTCCCCCCGAGGTTTGGCAGGATGGCCGCCCGCATCCGCCCCGCCGGCCTCCGGACCCGTACCGCCCCGCAGGGGGTTCGAACACAGCGCTCCGGACGGGTCCGGCACACTGGCCGCATGCGCATCGAGACGGCGACCGAGCCCGGCGCCCCCGGCGGGGCCAACGAGGACTTCGTGTCGGTGGCCCTGCCCGCCGCCGGACGCGGCGGCGCCGTCGTCCTCCTCGACGGGGTCACCCCGCCCCCGGACAACGGCGGCTGCGTCCACTCCGTCCCTTGGTTCACCGCTCACCTCGGCGGCGCCCTGCTCGAACTGTCCGTTTCGCGCCCCGACCTGACGCTCGCCGACTGCCTCGCCGCGGCCATCACCCGCACCGCCGACGCCCACCGCGACACGTGTGATCTTTTTCACCCGCTCACCCCGCAGGCCACAGTCGTGCTGGTCAGATGGTCCGACGACGCCGTCGACCACCTCGTCCTCTCCGACTCCGCCCTGCTCGTCGAGGGTGCCGACGGCTCGGTGCGGCCCCACCTCGACGACCGCATCGAGCGCCTCCGCGCGGCCGGCCTCCGCGTCGCCCCCTTGCGTAATCGTGAAGGCGGCTTCTTCACGGCCGCGGCCGATCCTTCCGTGGTCAGCCGCGCCATCTCGGGCCGCACTCCCCGCACTGCCGTGCGGGCCTTCGCCGCCCTGACGGACGGAGCCGCACGTTCCGTCGAGGTCTTCCGTTCCGACGAGTGGGCCTCCGCCTTCGCCTTGCTCCGCAAGGAAGGGCCCGACGCCCTCATCTCCCGGGTACGCGGCTTCGAGCGAGCCGATCCGGAGGGCGTCGCCGTCCCCCGCGGCAAGGTCCACGACGACGCGACAGCGATCTTCGTCGAGCTCTAGGCTCCGCCCGGTAGCGGGGTTCCGCACGGGGTGCCCGGACCCGGAGTACCGCACGGGGTGCCCGCACCTGTTGTGTCCGGACCTGCGGTCCGTGGTGGTTACGCGCGCAGTTCCCCGCGCCCCTGGGTTTTCCGGCGTCGCCGCACTCCGCAAACGCACCGCGCCCCTGGGTTGTCGTGGCCGGCCGCTGCGGGCGGCGTGCACCACGGAATACCCAGGGGCGCGGGGAACTGCGCGACAAGCCACCCACCGGACCGCAGGTCCGGAGACGGCAGAAGGGGGCAGCCCGTGCGGTCCGGTCACCCGGGAGAAGGCTCGGCCGACGTCCGGTCACCCGGGAGGAGGGTTACTGGTCGTCGGCGAGGCCATTGAAACGGTGGAGGAGACGCGAAAGCTCGGCCACCTCCGGGCGGTCCCACGTGGAAAGTTGCCGCACGAAGCGTTCGCGGCGAGCCCTCCGTACACGGGCGTACCGTTCGCGCCCCTCGTCCGTGAGCCGCATGAGGAAAGCGCGGCCGTCACCGGGATCGGGTTCACGCGTGACAAGCCCAAGCTCTTCCAACGCGCGAAGCTGACGACTCATCGTGGCCTTGCCGACCCCGAAGTACGCCGCGAGGTCGGTGGCCCGTTCGGGCTCGGCCTCCTCCAGGCGGACCAGCAACCCGTACGCGGCCGGCTCCAGCTCGGGATGCACGGCCCGGGCCAGTTCCCCGGAGTACGCGCGGGCCCGCCGGAACAGCACGGTCAGTTCACGTTCCAGCGCGTCGGTGGCACTGTCGGTGGACGTGTCCGCGGCCGCTCCAGGGGCCGTCACAGGGGCCCCTTCAGTGGCCCCCTCCGCAGCCGCGTGCACCGCTCTCGTCTCGGCCGCGCCGGGGCGGTCCACCTGCCTCGTGTCCTTCACACGTCCCCCGTTCCCCGTTCCTCGCCGCTTTCAACGGCTGAAAGTTTTCTTCACCCACGGTGGTTTCCGCAGCACGTCAAGTATTTCGCAGGCGTAGACCATCGGCGGTCCCAGGCGCCTCTTCCACGCGCGTAGCGCCCCACCGTACCGTCATTTCTGTCATGACCATCCCAAGGTCATGCCGAGTCCCCACTGGAGGCACGCATGTCCCACGGAGGATTCTCCGTCGTGCACGGCACTGGCTCGGCCCGGACCCGGCTCACCCTCCTCGCCGGTCTGCTCGTTTCCCTGCTCGCCGTCGCGCTGGCGCTGCCCGGCGCGGCGACCGCCGCCCCCACCGCGGCGAAGAACCACGTCACCCACCCCGAACTGGACTGGATGGGCTCGACCGTCAAGGCCCACGAAGGCAACGGCTCGTCCGCCCCCGGCACGGTCGGCCCCATGACCGCGCAGACTCCCGGCATGGACGTCTCCGGCTACCAGGGCAACGTCAACTGGTCGGCCGCCTGGTCCAACGGCGGCAAGTTCGCGTACGTCAAGGCCACCGAGAGCACCACGTACACGAACCCGTACTTCGCCCAGCAGTACAACGGGTCGTACAACGTCGGGATGATCCGCGGCTCGTACCACTTCGCGACGCCGGACACCTCCGGCGGGGCCACGCAGGCCGACTACTTCGTCGCACACGGCGGCGGCTGGTCCGCCGACGGCAAGACGCTGCCCGGCGCGCTCGACATCGAGTACAACCCCTACGGCGCGACCTGCTACGGGCTCAGCCAGTCGGCCATGGTCAACTGGATCCACGCGTTCGCCAACGAGTACCACGCGCGCGAGGGTGTCTACCCGGTGATCTACTCGACCTTCGACTGGTGGAACACCTGCACCGGTAACAACGGGGGCTTCGCGGCCACCAGCCCGTTCTGGATCGCCCGCTACAACACGACGGCCGGCACGCTGCCCGCCGGCTACGGCTACTACACGTTCTGGCAGTACGCGGACTCCGGCGTCTTCCCGGGCGACCAGGACTACTTCAACGGTGCCCTTGATCGACTCCAGGCCCTCGCCCTGGGGTAACTGGTTTCCGTCTTCCCGGCTTGGGCTGGTTGCGCCCCGCCCTGCCCCGCACTGTGCACTTGCGTCCACCTGCCGGTGGACGGCTGAGCGCGCAGTTCCCCGCGCCCCTGGGTAGTCCGTGGTGCACGCCGCCCACGGCGGCCAGCCACAACAAGGGGCGCGGGGAACTGCGCGACAAGCCCCCCACAACCGTTGCTCCGGCAACGGCCGTGGGGGGCTGTTCGGGCGGCAAGGTCCAAGCCGGGACGGCGGACCGTTACGCCGCTACGGGCACTTCGTCGGTCAGCGAGCCGGCAGGCTCGAGCGCGAGCTTGAGGACCTGGCGGACGTCGGAGACGGGGTGGACGTCGAGCTTTTCGAGGATCTCGGCGGGGACGTCGTCGAGGTCGGGCTCGTTGCGCTTGGGAATCACGATGGTGGTGATCCCGGCGCGGTGGGCAGCGAGAAGCTTCTGCTTGACGCCGCCGATGGGCAGGACGCGGCCGGTGAGGGAGACCTCGCCGGTCATGGCCACGTCGGTACGGACCCGGCGGCCGGACAGCAGGGACGCGAGGGCGGTGGTCATGGTGACACCCGCGCTCGGCCCGTCCTTGGGCACTGCGCCGGCGGGCACGTGCAGGTGGACGCCGCGGTCCTTCAGGTCGCCGACCGGGAGTTCGAGTTCGGCCCCGTGCGAGCGCAGGAAGGACAGCGCGATGTGCGCGGACTCCTTCATCACGTCGCCGAGCTGGCCGGTCAGGGCCAGTCCGCTGCCGCCGGTCTCCGGGTCGGCCAGCGACGCCTCGATGTAGAGCACGTCGCCGCCCGCGCCGGTGACCGCCAGGCCGGTGGCCACACCGGGCACCGCGGTGCGCCGCTCCTCCGGGTCCTGGGCGGACTCCGGTACGTGGTGCGGCCGGCCGATCAGCGCGCGCAGGTCGCCGTCGCCGACGGTGAACGGCAGCTTCTGCTCGCCGAGTTCGGCCCGGGCCGCGACCTTGCGCAGGATCCTGGCGATGGTGCGCTCCAGGTTACGGACGCCGGCCTCCCGGGTGTACTCCCCGGCGAGCCTGCGCAGCGCCTCCTCGTCGACGCCCACCTCGTCCGCGGCCAGGCCCGCCCGCTCCAACTGGCGCGGCAGCAGGTGGTCCCGGGCGATGACGACCTTCTCGTCCTCGGTGTAGCCGTCGAGGCGGACCAGCTCCATCCGGTCCAGCAGCGGCTCGGGGATGGCCTCCAGGACGTTGGCGGTGGCCAGGAAGACCACATCGGACAGGTCGAGCTCGACCTCCAGGTAGTGGTCCCGGAAGGTGTGGTTCTGCGCCGGGTCGAGGACCTCGAGCAGGGCCGCGGCAGGGTCGCCCCGGTAGTCGGAGCCGACCTTGTCGACCTCGTCGAGCAGCACGACCGGGTTCATCGAGCCGGCCTCCTTGATGGCCCGCACGATCCGGCCGGGCAGCGCGCCCACGTACGTCCTGCGGTGGCCGCGGATCTCGGCCTCGTCGCGGACGCCGCCGAGGGCGACCCGGACGAACTTGCGGCCCATCGCGCGGGCCACGCTTTCGCCGAGCGAGGTCTTTCCGACGCCGGGCGGGCCGACCAGGGCCAGCACCGCGCCGCCGCGCCGGCCGCCCACCACGCCGAGGCCGCGGTCGGCCCGGCGCTTGCGTACGGCCAGGTATTCGGTGATGCGCTCCTTGACGTCGTCCAGGCCCGCGTGGTCCGCGTCGAGCACGGCCCGGGCGCCGGACACGTCGTACGTGTCCTCGGTGGTGGTGTTCCACGGCAGTTCCAGGACGGTGTCCAGCCAGGTCCGGATCCAGCTGCCCTCCGGGGAGGCGTCCGAGGAGCGCTCCAGCTTCTCGACCTCCTTCAGGGCCGCCTCGCGGACCTTCTCCGGCAGGTCGGCGGCCTCGACCCGGGCCCGGTAGTCACCGGCCTCGTCCTCGGGGTCCCCGTTCAGCTCGGCCAGCTCCTTGCGGACCGCCTCGAGCTGCTGGCGGAGCAGGAACTCGCGCTGCTGCTTCTCCATGCCCTCCTGGACGTCCTTGCGGATCGTGTCGGCCACGTCCTGCTCGGCCAAGTGGTCCTTGAGCCGCTGCACGGCCAGCCGCAGCCGGGCCACCGGGTCGGCGGTCTCCAGCAGCTCGATCCGCTGCTCGATGCTCAGGAACGGGGAGTAGCCGGAGTTGTCGGCGAGCGTGCTCACGTCGTCGATCTGCTGCACCCGGTCCACCACCTGCCAGGCGCCGCGCTTGCGGAGCCAGCTCGTGGCCAGTGCCTTGTATTCCTTCATCAGCTCCGCGACGGTGCCGGACGCCTCTTCGGGCGTGGGCTCCTCCACCACGGTGCCCTCCACCCACAGGGCCCCGCCCGGTCCGGTGGTGCCGGCGCCGATCCGGACCCGGCCGCGGCCGCGGATCACGGCCCCCGGGTCGCCGTCCGACAGCCGGCCGACCTGCTCCACGGTGCCCAGCGTGCCCACCGCCGCGTACTTTCCGTCCACGCGCGGGACCAGCAGCACCCTCGGCTTGCTCGTCCCGCTGCCGGGCTGCGCGGCCTGCGCGGCCTCGACAGCGGCGCGTACTTCGGAGTCGGTCAGGTCCAGCGGGACGACCATGCCCGGCAGCACGACCTCGTCGTCCAGCGGCAGCACGGGCAGGGTGAGGGGGCTGGAGGTCGACTCAAACGCCATGATCTCTCCCTATGCAAGCAAGTTGAGTACACCCGGCTCAACCCCTCGGGTGCTCCGGGTGTTCCCGGACCCCTGTTCGCCCTGAGCGATCGCTCCCTTGCAGGGTGCGGTTGCCTGCGGCGGCCAGCCCGGAATACCCAGGGGCGCGGGGAACTGCGCGAGCAACCGGCCACCGGCCGGTGGTCCGGATACGACAGCAACTGCCCCTTCGGGACGGTGGCGATGTGCAGCCCGTCGTGGGCGTGTCGCGCAGTTCCCCGCGCCCCTGCGGGGCGCTCCCGGCGAACCCGGGCTGACTAAGGTGAAGCACATGCACCAAGCCCAGGACGCAGTTGTGACCGTGGAGCGCCGGACGGGGGCGTACGGCGAGGTCGTACTCCGTAAGAACGGGGAAACCTACGAGATCATTGCCAACGGGACGTTCCTTATGGATACGGCCGACGGCAGGTCGGAGCGGCTGCTGGTGGATGCCGCGCTGGAGGCACTACCGGCCGAAAAGGATGGGCTGAGGGTGCTGATCGGCGGGCTGGGGGTGGGGTTCTCGCTGGCCCGGGCGGCAAGCCAACCGCGGTGGGGGGAGATCGCGGTGGTGGAGCGGGAGAAAGCGGTGGTGGACTGGCACCGGGCCGGGCACTTGGCGCCGTACTCGGAGGGGGCGCTGGAGGACCCCCGGGTGCGGGTCGTTCAAGCCGATCTCGTCACGTATGTACGCGGCAGCGATGAGCAGTGGGACGCGTTGTGCCTGGACATCGACAACGGACCCGACTGGACAGTCACCGAGAACAACGGCAGTCTCTACACTCCCAGCGGCCTCGCCGCCTGCCGGGAGCGGCTCGGACCCGGCGGTGTGCTTGCCGTGTGGTCCGCGCAGCCCTCGGCGGAGTTCGAGGCGGCGCTGCGGCAAGCGGGGTTCGCCGGGGTCCGCACGCTGGAAATTCCCGTCGCGCGGGGTGTTCCGGACGTCGTGCACGTAGGCGTCAAGGCGTGAAAGCGTCATAGTCAGGGCGTGAGGCCGCCCCGTACGCTGCCGATAATTGTGACGACGTTGTGGGGCGGAAGTGGACAGCACGCAGACAGCGGGCGCTCAGCGCCGGGTGCTGGTCGTTGAGGACGACCAGACCATAACGCAGGCGATCGCGGCCAGGTTGCAGGCCGAGGGATTCCAGGTGCGAACTGCCGGTGACGGACCGACCGCGGTCGAGGCCGCCCACGCCTGGCAGCCCGATCTGCTGGTGCTCGACGTGATGTTGCCGGGCTTCGACGGCTTGGAGGTGTGCCGCAGGGTGCAGGCCGACCGGCCGGTGCCGGTGCTGATGCTCACCGCCCGGGACGACGAGACCGACATGCTGGTGGGCCTGGGCGTCGGCGCCGACGACTACATGACCAAGCCGTTCTCGATGCGCGAGCTGGCCGCCCGGGTGCACGTGCTGCTGCGCCGGGTGGAGCGGGCCACGGAGGCCGCGCACAGCCCGCGCGGCGCCAGCATCCAGCTCGGCGACCTGGAGATCGACCACGCACAGCGGCGGGTGCGGGTACGCGGCAGCGACGTGCATCTGACGCCGACCGAATTCGAGCTGCTGGTGTGCCTGGCGCAGCAGCCGCGGGCGGTGCTCTCCCGGGAGCAGTTGCTCGCCGAGGTCTGGGACTGGGCCGACGCCTCGGGCACCCGGACCGTGGACAGCCACGTCAAGGCGTTGCGCCGCAAGATCGGCGCCGAGCGGATCCGAACCGTGCACGGTGTGGGCTACGCCCTGGAGACGCCCGCGCAATGAGCATCTGGTGGCGGCGGACGTGGGCCGCGCTCCGCCCCTGGGACCCCTTCCGCTCGATCAAGGCCGCGCTGCAACTCCTGGTGATCGTCTCGGTGCTGATCACCACCCTGCTGGTGACCGTCGCCATCCACTCGGCCACCGAGCTGCGGATCATCACGATCTTCTCGATCATCGCCTGTCTGCTCATCACGCAGATAGTGGCCACCAATCTGACCGCCCCGCTGCGCGAGATGACGGCGGTGGCCCGCGCCATGGCGGCCGGCGACTACAGCCGCCGGGTGGCCCGGGTGCGCCGGGACGAAGTGGGCGAGCTGGCCGAGACCTTCAACCGCATGGCCGCCGACCTGGACGCCGCCGACCGGCACCGAAAAGAGCTGGTGGCGAATGTCTCACACGAACTGCGCACCCCCATAGCCGCGCTCCGGGCGGTGCTGGAGAACGTGGTGGACGGGGTGTCCGCGGCCGACCCGGAGACGATGCGGCTGGCCCTCCAGCAGACCGAGCGGCTGGGCAAGCTGGTGAGCCAGTTGCTGGACCTGTCCCGGCTGGACAGCGGGGCGGTACGGCTGGACGCCAAGCGGTTCGAGGTGTGGCCGTACCTGTCGGCGGTGCTGAAGACGGCGAGCCTGGGGCTGGGCACGGCGAGCAAGGGCTCGCGCAGCCGGCCGCGCGCCGACGTGCCGATGCACCTGGACGTGTGCCCGCTGCACCTGACCGCCTACGCGGACGGCGAGCGGCTGCACCAGGTGGTGGCGAATCTGGTGGACAACGCGGTCAAGCACAGCCCGCCCGGTGGCCGGGTGACCGTACGGGCCCGGAGCGGGCCGACGCCGGGCAGCCTGGAGCTGGACGTGATGGACGAGGGCCCCGGCATCCCGGAGGCGGACCGGACCCGGGTCTTCGAACGCTTCCACCGCGGCTCCCATCCCGGCCGCGACGGCGGTACGGGGCTGGGCCTGGCGATCGCCCGGTGGGCGGTGGATCTGCACGGCGGCCGGATCGAGGTGGCCGAGTCCCCGCGGGGCTGCCGCATCCATGTCACTCTTCCGGGTGATCCTGGAGCGCAACCCTGAAGAGGGTCCAATTTCCCGTCCCGCGCGCCCCGCAAACCCGATCCGGGGTGTGACGTACGCGACGACTGGCCCCCGGGCCTGCGAGAAGGGGTCCGATAGGCGTAGCCTTGATTTCCGCTGTCCACCACCTTGTGAAGCGGAAGAGGGCGGTTGCCGCCGTGTCGCCACAGTCCCCCAATAGCTCCAGTGTCTCGACCGACCAGGAAACGCCGGGCGATGGTCCCGCGGCGGGCTTCGGCCCGAACGAATGGCTCGTCGACGAGATCTACCAGCAGTACCTCCAGGATCCGCACTCGGTGGATCGCGCCTGGTGGGACTTCTTCGCCGACTACAAGCCGGACGGCTCCGCCGCACCGGCCGCCCCGGCGGGCCAGGGCGGCGCATCCGGTGCCGCCAAGCGCGCCGTGCAGGCCGGCGCTGTCGACGCGACCGCCGGCCGGCCCGTCGCCCCCGCTCCCGCAGCGCCCCAGCAGGCCGCGGCCCCGGCGGCCCCCGCCGCGCCCGCCGCCACCGGTCCGGCCACCACCGTGCCGGCGCCGAAGCCCACCGCGGCGGCTCCCGCCGCGTCGACCGCTGCCCCCGCCGCTCCGGCCCAGCCGCAGGCCGCGGCCCCGGCCGCTCCCGCCGCCCCTGCCGCGCCCGCCCCGAAGCCGGCCGCCGCCGCGCCGGCCCGCCCCGCCGCCAAGCCGGCCGAGGGCGCGGCCCCGGCCGCCGCGGTCGAGGAGCACGTCGTGCTGCGCGGCCCGGCCGCCGCGGTCGCCAAGAACATGAACGCCTCGCTGGAGCTGCCCACCGCGACCTCGGTGCGCGCCATCCCGGTGAAGCTGCTGTTCGACAACCGCATCGTCATCAACAACCACCTCAAGCGCGCCCGCGGCGGCAAGGTCTCCTTCACCCACATCATCGGCTACGCCATGGTGCAGGCGCTGGCATCCATGCCCTCGATGAACTGGCACTACGCGGTGGTGGACGGCAAGCCCACGCTGGTCAAGCCCGAGCACGTGAACCTGGGCCTGGCCATCGACCTGGTCAAGCCCAACGGCGACCGGCAGCTCGTCGTCGCGGCCATCAAGAAGGCCGAGACGCTCAACTTCTTCGAGTTCTGGCAGGCGTACGAGGACATCGTCCGCCGGGCCCGGAACGGCAAGCTGACCATGGACGACTTCTCCGGGGTCACCGCGTCGCTGACCAACCCCGGTGGCCTGGGCACCGTCCACTCGGTGCCGCGGCTGATGCCCGGTCAGTCGATGATCCTCGGCGTCGGCTCGATGGACTACCCGGCCGAGTTCCAGGGCACCTCCCAGGACACCCTGAACAAGCTGGGCATCTCCAAGGTCATGACGCTGACCAGCACCTACGACCACCGGGTGATCCAGGGCGCCGCCTCCGGCGAGTTCCTGCGGATCATGAACCAGCTGCTGCTGGGCGAGAACGACTTCTTCGACGACATCTTCGCCGCGCTGCGCATCCCGTACGAGCCGGTCCGCTGGCGCACGGACATCGACACCGCGCACGACGACGACGTCACCAAGGCCGCCCGGGTCTTCGAGCTGATCCACTCCTACCGGGTGCGCGGCCACGTGATGGCCGACACCGACCCGCTGGAGTACCGCCAGCGCAAGCACCCCGACCTGGACGTGCTGGAGCACGGGCTCACCCTGTGGGACCTGGAGCGGGAGTTCGCGGTCGGCGGCTTCGCCGGCAAGACCCTGATGAAGCTGCGCGACATCCTCGGTGTGCTGCGCGACTCCTACTGCCGGACCGTCGGCGTGGAGTACATGCACATCCAGGACCCCAAGCAGCGCAAGTGGATCCAGGACCGCATCGAGCGCCCGCACGCCAAGCCCGAGCGCGAGGAGCAGTTGCGCATCCTGCGCCGGCTCAACGCGGCCGAGGCGTTCGAGACCTTCCTGCAGACCAAGTACGTCGGCCAGAAGCGGTTCTCGCTCGAGGGCGGCGAGTCGGTGATCCCGCTACTGGACGCGGTGCTGGACGCGGCCGCCGAATCCCGGCTGGACGAGGCCGTGATCGGCATGGCCCACCGCGGCCGGCTCAACGTGCTGGCCAACATCGTCGGCAAGTCGTACGCGCAGATCTTCCGCGAGTTCGAGGGCAACCTCGACCCGAAGTCGATGCACGGCTCCGGCGACGTGAAGTACCACCTGGGCGCCCAGGGCAACTTCACCGGCCTGGACGGCGAGCAGATCACGGTCTCGCTGGCCGCCAACCCCTCCCACCTGGAGGCGGTGGACCCGGTCCTGGAGGGCATCGCCCGCGCCAAGCAGGACATCATCAACAAGGCCGGCACCGACTTCACCGTGCTGCCGATCGCGCTGCACGGCGACGCGGCCTTCGCCGGCCAGGGCGTGGTCGCCGAGACGCTGAACATGTCGCAGCTGCGCGGCTACCGCACCGGCGGCACCGTGCACGTGGTGATCAACAACCAGGTCGGCTTCACCGCCGCCCCGGAGTCCGCGCGCTCCTCGATGTACGCCACCGACGTGGCCCGCATGATCGAGGCGCCGATCTTCCACGTCAACGGCGACGACCCGGAGGCCGTGGTCCGGGTGGGCCGGCTGGCCTTCGAGTACCGGCAGGCGTTCAACAAGGACGTCGTGATCGACCTGATCTGCTACCGCCGCCGCGGCCACAACGAGTCGGACAACCCGGCCTTCACCCAGCCGCTGATGTACGACCTGATCGACAAGAAGCGCTCGGTGCGCAAGCTCTACACCGAGTCGCTGATCGGCCGGGGCGACATCACCCTGGAAGAGGCCGAGCAGGCGCTCCAGGACTACCAGGGCCAGCTGGAGAAGGTCTTCACCGAGGTCCGCGAGGCGGTGGCCACGCCGGCCGCGGCCACCCCGGAGCAGCCGCAGCAGCAGTTCCCGGTGCCGGTGCCCACCGCGGTCTCCGCCGAGGTGGTCAAGCGCATCGCGGCCTCCCAGGTGAACATCCCCGAGGGCTTCACCGTCCACCCGCGGCTGCTGCCGCAGCTCCAGCGCCGGGCCACCATGGTCGAGGACGGCACCATCGACTGGGGCATGGGCGAGACCCTCGCCATCGGCTCGCTGCTGCTGGACGGCACCCCGGTCCGGCTGGCCGGCCAGGACTCCCGGCGCGGCACCTTCGGCCAGCGGCACGCGGTGCTCATCGACCGCAGGACCGGCGAGGACTACACCCCGCTGCAGAACCTGGTCGAGGACCAGGCCCGTTACACCGTGTACGACTCGCTGCTGAGCGAGTACGCGGCCATGGGCTTCGAGTACGGCTACTCGCTGGCCCGCCCCGACGCCCTGGTGATGTGGGAGGCGCAGTTCGGCGACTTCGCCAACGGCGCGGCCACCATCATCGACGAGTTCATCTCCTCGGCCGAGCAGAAGTGGGGCCAGACCTCCGGCGTCACCCTGCTGCTGCCGCACGGCTACGAGGGCCAGGGCCCGGACCACTCCTCGGCCCGGATCGAGCGGTTCCTCCAGCTCTGCGCGCAGAACAACATGACGGTGGCCATGCCGACCACCCCGGCCAACTACTTCCACCTGCTGCGCTGGCAGGTGCACAACCCGCACCACAAGCCGCTGATCGTCTTCACCCCGAAGTCGATGCTCCGGCTGAAGGCCGCGGCCTCCAAGGCCGAGGACTTCACCTCCGGCGCCTTCCAGCCGGTGATCGGCGACCACACGGTCGACCCGGAGGCGGTGCGCAAGGTGGTCTTCTGCTCCGGCAAGGTCTACTACGACCTGATCGAGGAGCGGGACCGGCGCGGGGCGACCGACATCGCGTTCATCCGCATCGAGCGGCTGTACCCGCTGCCGGGCGCCGAGATCCAGCAGGCGGTGGCCCCCTACACCAAGGCCCAGAAGTTCGTCTGGGCCCAGGCCGAACCGGCCAACCAGGGTGCCTGGCCGTTCATCGCCCTCAACCTGATCGACCACCTCGACCTGCTGCTGGGCGCGGCCCCCGACAACGCGGATCGGCTCCGCCGGGTTTCCCGTCCGGCGTCCTCTTCTCCCGCGGTCGGCTCCGCCAAGCGGCACGCGGCCCAGCAGGAAGAGCTCATTACTGAGGTCTTCGAGATTTAAGTAGGACCAGTTAGGGGCGCGGGGAACTGCGCGAGCAACCCATCACCGGACCGCGGGTCGTCACCGACCCAAAGGGGCAGTTGCTGCCGTCTCCGGACCACCGGAGGTGGATGGTTCTCGCGCAGTTCCCCGCGCCCCTTATTCGTTGCCGTAACTCAACTACTGAACGGCTCGAAGTCCCAGTACGGGCGGGTACGCGAGCGCGCCGCAAGCGTATGAGGGTGCTGCGGCCCGAGGGTGGCGGCAAGCGCGGCGAGCGCTTCCTCTTCCGTCTTGTCGGCCTCTTGGCGTTTGCGAAGGTTACGGAGATCGCTGGCCAGAGAAATGCGCGCGTTGAGGGTGAGGGGGTGCTGGGGGCCGAGGACGGCGGCGGCGAGGAGACTGGTCGTACGGCTGAGGTCGGCCGCGCTCTCCGGGTCACCGGAAAAGTTGCGTGCGGCGCTGGCGTTGACGGCGCAGCCGAGGGTCCAGGGGTGCTCGGGCCCCACTACGCGGGTCATGGAGGCAAGCGCGTCCTCGACCTCGATCTGGGACTGCTGGCGTTCGCCGGCCGCCCGCAGGAGCAGGCCGTGGTTGGCCAGGGCGCCGGCGGTGTACGGGTGGGCGTCGCCGAACTGGCGGCGGTAGTGGGCCAGGGAGAATTCCGCGCGTTCCCGGGCCCGGTCCAGATCGCCGTGCTCGCGCTCGAAGGTGGCATAGGTCACCGAGACCCGGACCGTGATGGGGTGCCGGTCCCCGAGCACCCGCTCGCACCGCTCCAGCAGCCCGGTCAGCAGCTCCAGCGCCCGCTGCCGGTCGCCGCTGCGGTAGTAGCACTGGACCAGGTTGTGCTGGGCGCGCAGTGACTGCGGGTTGTCCGGGCCCATCACCACCCGGTGGATCTCGCTGTTGCGTTCCTGGACGGAGGTCGCCTGGTCGTACTGGCCGAGCAGCCGCAGATCCTGGGCGTAGGCGCTCTCCGAGGCGAGGGTGCCGTTGTTGCGTTCGCGCAGCAGCTCGCGGCGGGCGGCGAGGTTGGCGCGGTCCACGGTCAGCGCGTCCTGGTAGCGGCCGAGCAGTCGGTAGGTGACCCCGGTGTTGTGATGGGCGGTCAGCGTCAGCGCGTCATTGGGACCGACGAGTTGCTCGTACCCCTCCTCCACCCGCCGGGCCAGTTCCAGGCCCTCGTCGTAACGGCCGAGGTTGCGCAGGTCGGCGGCCAGGCCGTTGGCGGCGCGCAGCACGAGCAGGTCCTGGTCGCCGCGTTCGGCGCGCAGCGTCTCGTACGCCTGCCGGTCCAGCGCCTCGGTGGCGGTGAAGTCGCCGAGGGCGCGCAGCATGTTGCCCTTGTTGTGCACCAGGTCCCACAGCCGGGGGTGGCCGGGCGGGAAGACCTCGGACCAACTGGCGGTGGTCAGTTCGGCGATCCGCAGGCCCACCCGGTACTCGCCGGACAGGTACAGGTAGCGCAGGCTGTTCAGCACGGTGAGCTGGATGTCGGGGTTGGTGCTGGTCAGTGCCCCGGAGGCCTCCAGGTGCGGGACGATCTCGGCGTACCGCGGCCACAGCCGGGTGTCGGTGGGGCGGCCGGGGTCGGCGGCGGCGAGCAGTTTGCGTACCACCTGGGAGTAGACCCGCTGCTCGGCGGCCGGCATGTCGGCGCGTACCGCCTGGTAGACCAGCCGGTGCATCTGGATCACCTCTGTGGAGCCGACCGGCTCGTCCTCCTCGGTGTCCTGCGGGTCGGACTGGATCACCGACCACTGGGCGAGCTTGGCGAGCGCGGAGTTCCACAGCAGCGGGTCGGCCATCAGCGCGCGCAGCTGCTCGGGCAGGTCGCGGATCGGCAGGTCGCGCAGCAGCCGTACCGGGATCGGCCCGGGGGCGAAGAAGACGCACAGCCGCAGCAGGTCCACGGCCTCGGGTTTGTCCTCGCGCAGCCGGTTGAGCAGTATCGAGAAGGCCGTGTAGTACGTCATCTGGAAGTCGGCCGCGACCTTCAGGCCGGACTCGACGTCGGCGCCGCGGCCCAGCAGGTCCAGGTAGTCGTCGACGGGCATGGTGGAGTCCTGGAGGGCGCCGGCGTTCTGGTCCAGGGCCAGCGGGAGGTCGCCCAGGGCGTCGGCGAGCCGGTCGGCGTCGACGGCCTCGAGACGGGGCGCGCGCCGGCGTACGAAGGCCACCGACTCGTGCCGCCGGTAGACCGGCACCTCGATCAGTGAGCTGTTGTGCTCGGCCCATTCGCGGTTCTGCGAGGTGATCAGGACGTGGCCGGGCCCGCCGGGCACCAGGTCGTGCACGTCCTCGGGCTGGTCCGCGCCGTCGAGCACGACCAGCCAGCGCGGGGAGGGCTCGCCGCGGCGCAGCGCGTCCCGTACCGCGCGCAGCCGCTCGCCGTACTCGCGTCCGGTGGACAGGCCGAGCGCCGGGGCGAGGCCGGCCAGCTTCTCGCGCAGGGTGCCGCGCTCGGCGGCGCGTACCCACCACACCACGTCGTAGTTCTCGGCGCCGAAGCGGTAGACGTATTCGGCGGCGATCTGCGTCTTGCCGACCCCGGACAGGCCCAGCAGGGTGAGCACGCCGGCGCCCGGCTCGGCCTGGGTGAACGTCTGGTGGACGTCCCAGAGCAGGTCCTCGCGCCCGGTGAAGCGGGTGTTGCGGCGGGGCACGCCGCCCCACACCTCGGGCTGCTCCAGCGGAAAGCGGGGGCCGGCCGCGCCGCCGAGGGTGTCGCCGGCGGCGGGCCCGGAACGGTCGGCGGTGATGCCGAGCCGGGCCAGCAGCCGCCGCTCGGCCTCGGCGGCGCCCAGGCCCCACAGGTCGGCGGCGCCGAGCGAGGCGACCGCGCTGGGCAGGGCGGCGGAGGTGACGGACACGGCGGCGAAGCGGTCGCTGTTGGCGGGTACGAGGTCGCGCAGCGCCGTGTTCCACTCCTCGTGGCTGCGCGGGCCGAGCCGGAAGTACCACTCGCTGAGCACGATCAGTACGGTGCCGCGGGACAGCAGCAGGTCCGACAGGCCCTGCCGTACGGTGTCGCCGGGCTTCATGTCCCAGCGCTGGAGGGACACCTGGCAGCCGTGCCGTTCCAGCCGGCCGGCCAGCCACGCCGCCCAGGCCCGGTTGTGGCCGGCGAAGCTGATGGTCACCAGTCCGCCCGTTTTCTCGGCCTGCGCCGGTACGGTGTTGCGCCCTGCGGCCATCCGACCGTCTCCCTCGTTGTGCCGTGCTTTTCTCGTCGCCGTGCCGTTCTCGACGTCGCGCTGCTTTTCTGCGTTGCGCTTGTTCTTCGTCGTCGCACTGTTCTTCGTCGTCGCGCTGTTGTGCGTCTTGTTCTTCGCGTCGCCGCGTGCCGCCCGCCCAGGGGTGGGCCCGAGCCCGAAGCTACACCGGTTCACGCCCCGGTCGGCGCCCCGTCGTGCCGTTTCGCGCCCGGTTGTACGGGGATTGGCCCCGGTGTCCGACGCGGCGTCAGGTCCGGGTGGGTTCGGTGACGGTCAGGTCCAGCGGCGCCGCCAGATGGTGCGCGCGGTCTCCACGTAGGCGGTGGCGCGGGCCAGGTGGCCGCGCGGCGGGGTGTGCTGTTTGAGCCGGGTGTGCTGTGCGGTCATGGCCAGGGCCAGGGTGCGGCCGGCCGGGGTGAGCCGGCTGGAGCCGGTGAGCTGCGGGAGGACGGCCTCCACCTGCTGCCGGTAGCGGCAGTGCGCGGCCCACGCGGCTTCCCTGCGGGCCGAGTCGGCCGAGGGCGAGCGGGCCACGTCCAGGTGGAAGCCGGCCAGTGCCAGGTGCGCGTACGTGCCCTGGAACAGGCCGTCGAAGGGGCGCGGGTCGGGCCGCCAGGGCGCCCAGTGGCGTGCGGCGCCGTCCGCGGTGTGCAGCGGGGTCAGCCGGGACAGCGCGAGCAGCTTGGTGTGCTGCAACTCGTGGACCAGGGCGGCGGCGAGCTTCAGCCCGTCCTGCGGCGTACTCGTGAGCAGCGCGCCGAAGGCCTCGCCGAGGGTGGCGCTGCACGCCGCGCCCGACGGGGAGTCGGCCAGCGGCACGAAGCAGCGCAGCAGCGCGGCCACTTCGCGGGCCCGGCCGCCGTCGCCGAGCCGCAGCCACGGCTGGGCGTCCTGCCAGGCGGTGCGCCAGCGGGCGTGCGCGGCGCCGTCCAGCACGCCGGACACCGCGAGCCCGTACGGGTCGACGCGGTGTTCCTCGTCCCGGTACGGGTCGGTGTCGTCGATCAGCACCGGCCGGTGGTCGTCGGTCCACAGCGCCCGTACCGGGTGCCAGCCGGCTGCCGCCGACCGCCACACGCCGTCCGGTCCGCGCCGCACCTCGGCGGTCGCGCCGCCGGCCCGCAGCCACAGCCGGCCGCCGTCGCCGTCCACGCGGGCAGTGCTTTCGGGGGCGGTGCCGGGCGGTAACCGGTAGCCGCCGAGGCCGGGCTGAACCGCTGTGCCGTCGCCGTCCACGCGGGCGGTCGTCCTGTCGGTGCCGGGCGGCAATCGGTAGCCGCCGAGGGTGGGCAGCGCCACGGTGCCGTCGCGGACCGGTACGTCGGTGCTGAAGCGTATCCCCGCGCTTGCCGCAGCGGCGGCTGCGAGCGCGGACAGGTGCGGCAGCGCGGTGGCCGCGGCGTGCGCTTTCCCCGGCCGGCTCAGGTCGCGCAGGCAGCGTTCGGCCCACGAACCGGTCAGCGGGTACTGCACCACGCTCCGGGCCGCCGCCCGGTCGGCCCGGTCGGCGGCGACCAGCAGCCGCCAGTCCCCCATCGCCTTTTCGGCCGTCCCTTGCGGCAACGCCCCGCCCGCTTCCCGTACGGCGTCCAGCAGGGCCCGTAAGGTGAGGAGCCGCCGCCGGTGCTGCTCGGCGACGAGGGCTTGCAGTGCCTCGGTGTCGCTCCCGGTCCCGCCGAGCGCCCCCAGCACCTCCGTTTCCGCGACGGCCACCCTCACCGCCGCCCCGCCGCCGCTTCGTGGAGCCTGCGCGACACGTGGCGGATCAGGTGGGCGAGGTCGGCGCAGTACACGGAGGGGTTGGCGAAGGCGTGGCCGGCCCGGTAGCGGTGGGCGTAGTGGCCGCCGCCGCAGACCGTCACCAAGTCGCAGGCGCGGCAGATGGTACTCAGCGCGGCGAGGCCCTGCTGGCGGGCGGCGACCGCGGGGTGGGCGAGCACGTCGTCGAAGCTGTGCCGAAATATGTCCAGGCCGGTCGCGGCGGCCCCCTCGTACGCCGACTTCAGTGAGTCCACCTGCTCGATGCTGCCGTCGGTCTCCACCACGACCGCGGTGAAGGGCTGCAGGCCGAGCCGTTCGATGGTGGCCGGCACTCCGAGCAGCAGCGCCACGCACTCCTCGAACAGCCTGATCCTGGTACGTCGCTTCGAGTCGTCCCACCAGCGGTCGAACACGGCGGTCAGCCAATGGCCGTACGGTGCGGGGGCGCCGAGCGGCGCCGGGTCACCGGACAGTGCCTGGGCGCGCGCCCGTGCGGGCAGTCCCGGCGGCGGGCTGGTCCAATTGCCGTGCGGCAGCAGCAGATCGATGGCGGGCGGGCGGAAGTCCAGCAACGATTCGTAGACCTCGACCGGATCGTGGCGCAGGTCCACCACGCACAGCACTCCGCCGTACGCCTCGGGCGCCGTCTCGGCGAGCAGCCGCAGCCCCTTGGCTGTCGCCGGCCATGCGGGGCGTCCGGCGTGGTCGACTCTTTGGGCGTTGTGCGCGGGCCTTCCGCCGTCGAGGCTCACCCCGACCCTGATGCCGGCCGCGCTCAGTACCCGCAGCCGCTCCGGGCTCAGCAGCGTGGCGTTGGTCTGCACGCTGGGGTGGACCGCGCAGTTCGGCGGGACGAGCGTGCGGATCTCCTCGACGGTTTCCGCGAGGTGCTCCGCGCCGGCCAGCAGCGGTTCGCCGCCGTGCAGCACGACGGATATGGCGGGCAGGGCGTGCTTTTCCGCGTGCTCGGCGATCCTTTGCGCCGTGCGGCGCCGCACCCGGGGGGACGGCGTGCGGGGACGTGCGCGCCAGCTCCGGTCGGGGCCCGCGTACACGTAGCAATAGGTGCAGGCCAGGTCGCACCGGCTGTGCGCCTTCAGCACGAACTGCCGCAGCGGGGCGGACTCTACGTCCCCTTCTCCCCCGTCTCCCCCGTCCTTCCGCGACACGGTCGGCTGCCGCACCACATCACCTCCCCCGAAGTGCCGGGCCGCCCCGCGGTTGTTCCCCCGCCCACCCGGGGCAAACACGCCCCCTGTGATATGGCCGTAACCATTCCGGGTGCGGCCAATTCGGGGGCGGCCCTCGACCTCATTCCCTCAGGGGTCGGGGCCTCCGGGGCGGGAGTCCGAAATCGTATATTTACGGCCTGGCGGCCACAAATATACGGCAGCATTTCGGACCCCCACCCCTTCGACCCCTCCCGGCGTTCGAGGGCGAGCGGCCGGTGTGCGGTGGGTGGGTGCGGTGCGGATCGTGAGTGTTACGGGGGTACGCGGGCGGGTGCCCTTTCCCGTACCGGCCCCGTGCGCTGACCAGGCGGTGGGCCAGTACGGGTGTCCTACCGGTGCTGCCCTTGCCCGGAAACGGCAGCCATCGGGGGTTGGTCAGTTCTGCGGTGCTGTGGCGGTGTCGGTGCGTTTTCGTTCCAGCGCCACCACGGGGCAGTTCAGCGCCTCGGCGATCCTGGCCAGGTTTATCGGAGTTGCACTCCTCCACCCGGACTCGATCTCGCCCATGAGCTGTTCCGAAATACCCACCTTTTCGGCGAGTGCCCGTTTGGTGAGCCCTGCTTTCTCGCGGGCCCACTGCACGGCCTGTGGTTCCTGGTGCAGCGTGCGGGGTGCCGACCGGACCCGGGCGGTGGCCGCGACCTCCGCCGCCGTCCCGGCTGCGTCCGGTCGGTGCGTGGGGTGGTGGCGGGACCAGTCGGCGCGGGCCGCCTGAAGGGCGGGGGCCACCTGGTGGATGAGCAGGTGGCCGAGGACGTGGAGGCGGTGCCCGAAGTCCGTTATCCCCTGCGGGTCCAGACCCTTGAGCCAGAAGTCCTCCACGAGTTGTACCTCGGCGACCGGGACGCGCGGCTCGCCCTGCTGCCCGAACGGTTTGCAGGTGAGGGTGACGGCCAAAACGGCGGCCTGCTCGGCTGGGTCCTGGCCGTGGACCACCGGCAGCACCAGGCCGCCGGCGTCGGCTTCGAGGACGACGTCGGCGAGTGCGGCATGGAGGTGTTCGGGGCGCACGTCGTCGCGGCTGGGGTCGTTGTCCGCCCAGGCCGGCAGCTGGTCGCGTACGGTCAGCCCGCTGGTGGTCGTGACGCTCCACGTACGGGCTTCAGTTGTTGTGGCCGTTGTGGTGGTCATCGCAACGCCCCCACGGTGGCATCGCCGGTGCCGCACGCGGCGGAGTGGGTGCACACAGCCCAGACTGATTTTCCGGGCCCGCTCCGGTCGTTCACGCCCCAGCACCCGCCGGTCAGCGCGTCCACGAGCAGCAGCCCGCGCCCGGACTCCTCTTCCCCGGACGCCTCCCGCAGCTCCGGCTTGCAGTCGCTGGAATCGTGCACCTCGATCCGCACCCCGGACGCCAGCCGCTCCAATCGCGTCGCGATCACCCGCCCGTTCGGTGAATGCGCGTGCTTCACCGCATTGGTGACCAACTCGCTCAGAATCAGTTCGGCGGTATCCGCAAGGTGCGGCATGGCCCAGGCGTCGAGTTGGAGGGCGAGGAATCTGCGCGCCCTTCCCACCGAGCGGGGAGCGGGCGGCCACGTCCTTTCGACGACGAACGGAGGATCGTCGGCCACAGACGCGGGCGTACCGGGGATCATCACGCGACCCCCAGGCACCCGAAGGGGTGGCGGTTGAGCTCGTGCATGTCAGCGTTCCTCGTGAGTGTTGGCCATGCCCCCGAACCGGTCGGACGGTCGTGGGGTCTTGGGCATCCGAGCGTCGCGGTGAACGTCCGCCGATCCCATCCGATGGCCCTATAGCCCGGCCCTATATTGGAGTTATGGGCGTTACTCCGGACACTTTGTGGACGCACCCGCAGTTGGCGGCAGCGGTTGCCGATGAGGACTGGGGCGCCGTTTTCCGGGCGTACCGGAAGCTCACCGGAGTGAGTCAGACCAAGCTCGGAGAGCAGGTCGGTCTTGCGCAGTCCGATGTGTCCGACATCGAGCGGGGGCGTCGGCGGGTGACGTCCGCGGAGGTGCGGCAGCGGATCGTGGCGGGGCTCGGTGTCCCGATCGGGCCGGGGCCTGTGGGTGAGAAGGCCGGCGCGGTGCCAGGGCTTGCTCTGCCCGGAGCATCGCCGGACGAGGACCTGATGGCCCGGGTCACGGGGGTGGTCGAGACCACGCACCGGGTGGACGCCGCCACGCTCGACTGGCTGGACCGGTTGCTGGCCGAACACCGGCGGGCCGAGGACCACATCGGGTCACGGCCGCTGGTGGACGTGATGCGGCAGCAGCTTCGGACCGTGGTGGACCTGTACGCGGGTGCGCGCGGACCGCTCGCCGACCGTGTCGTACGGCTGGCCTCCGAACACGCCCAGTTCCTGGCGTGGATGGCGCAGGACCAGGACGACGCGGCGACCGCGCTGGCCTGGTACGACCGCTCCCACGAATGGGCGCTGGAAGCCGGGGACGCGAACATGGCCGCGACCACGCTCAACATGAAGGCCCACATGGCCTGGTCCAGGGACCGGGCCACTCGGTGCGTCAAGCTGGCCGAGGCCGCACGCTGGTCGGCCCCCGGCACAACGCCCGGCGTCCAGGGGATGGCCGCGCAGATGGCGGCTCGCGGATACGCGCTCGGCGGCGGGTCCGACGACGCCCACCGCCTTCTCGACCAGGCACAGGCCCTGGTGACCGGGGCCGCCGAACATCCTGAGGACGAACCGGCCTGGATGTACTTCTACGACGAGACCTGGTTCACCCTCCAACGCGGCATGGCCGAAATGCACTTACGCGACTGGCCTGCCGCAGTGGACCACCTCACCGCCGGCCTCGACGCCCTCCCCGACACGTACCTGCGGGACAAAACCTGGTACCGCGCCTGCCTCGCCCACGCCCTGGCCGGCGCCGGCGAACCGGCCCAAGCCCTGGCAGTGGCCACCGCAATCGTCCCCCACGCCGCGGCAATCGGCCGCCCCCACTCCTGGAACGAGCTCCACACCACCGCCGCCCTGCTCCTGCGCCGCGGCACCAAAGAAGGCCGCCAACTGACCGCCGCCCTCAAGGAGCACGACTGACCAGATGCCCCACTTTCGCGATCAGGTAGGACGTAGCGCCCTATCTGTTGAGGCCCAGGCGGTCGGCCAGCGCCAGCACTGGGGCGTCGCGGCGGCGAGCCCGGCTGCGCAGATCCTCCACGAGTCGGCGCGATGTGGAGTGGTAGCGCATCCATTCCGGGGCATCGCGTTCGGCGGACAGCAAGGCCTGGGCTGCTGCCGGGTCATTGTCGAGGTCGGAGTAGGCCAGCGCGCGGTCGACGTGGAAGCGGGCCCGCCATGTCGGCGGCAGGGAATCGAGGTTCGGCACGGTCCGAGCGGTCCGGATCGCCTCGTCGCTGCGTTCCAGCTCGACAAGGAAGTTCACTTTCGCGACGCCGGCATTCGTCGGGCCGAAGGGGGTCGCGTACACGGTCAGATCCGCACCGATGCTCGCCGCTGCGCCGGTCGCCATGTTCAGCAGATCGCCCACCTGGCGTTCCTGCCGTACCGCGGCGGTGGCGGCGCGCAGAAGGAGCACGCCCCACAGGGCCAAGTCCTTGGGGGAAGACCGGAAACCCGGCTCGATCTGCTCGGCGCGAACCAGGGCAACGCGTTCGGCGTCTTCAAGCCGCCCCTGCTTGGTGAAAACCCAGGACAGCGTGGAGGCGGCCAGTGTCTCGAGGTCCGGGTCGTCGCAGCGCCTTATCGCGGCCCAGGAGCGCTCCATCGCCGTGTACGCCGCGTCTTCCTTGCCCAGCGCGGTCAGAGTCGTGGCCGCCACTTGATAGGCCACCGCCAATACGGAAAAGGCGGCGGCGGCCTCAGCACCCGTGTAGGCATGCGCTGCGGCACGGGCGTCACGGATCAACTGCGGTAGCAGGGCGCCGATTTCGCCCATACGGCCCTCCCGCCGGATGGTCTCGGTCGACGCGAGCGACGCTTGCAGATCAGCGATCGTCGGTGGGTCCTCCGGGTCCGTCTCTCCGCCCAACAGGTCACTCAACGGCGACACGGCCTGCCGCAGAGCGAACACCGAAGGCGGCTCCGTCTCCACCGCAGGTGTGCCGTCAAACGTCGAGGGCTGGCCGACGAGGAACGAAGGCTCGGTGTCCAACGCCCTGGCCAGAGCATTGACAGTGGTAAGCCGTGCCGACGTGCGCCGTCCCTGCTCCAGCTTCCGTACGACATCGACCGAGAGACCGGCCAGTTCGGCCAGCTGCTCCTGGGTGAAGTTGCGCCGCAGCCGCAACTCAGCGATGCGGTCGCCCATTCCGGACTCGAAAACGCCCACTGCTACCCCCGGCGAAGGATGGTGTCCCCACGGTACGCCGTGCACCCCGGGGCCAGGGTTGCCCACAAGGGTGAACGCGATGAACCGAGGCCGGCCCCGCCGTAGATCAGCCGGCGTCCAGCGCGTCGGCCCGGCGCGTGAGCTCGGCTGCGATGTCGTCCCAGTCCGGGCCGTGCAGCCACAGGTTCTCGGCAGCCTCGCGCAGGAGAGCCGGGTCGTCCGGGCGTTGAAGGAGGGCGAGCCGGTAAGCGAGGTTGCGGATCCACACGGGGAGAAGGCCGTCGACCACGTACGGGCACAGCTCGTGCAGCATCGCGAGGATCGTGTCCGCGTCGGCGAAGGTAAGTTCTTCGACGAAGTAGTGCTCGTGGTGCTCCCGATCGCACTGCGGAGTCGGCCGGTACTCGTCCCCGTAAAGACACCGGGCGTGCTCCGTCAGGGTGCTGTGCATGCGGCGGAGCCTATGAAGCGACCTCGTACGTGCCAAGTCCCGGAGCCCCGGGTGCCCCCGGTACCGCAGGTGACGTCGCTCACCAGTCGCGCGTAGCGATCAGTTCCTCCACGTCCGCGTCGGCGAAGCCGTAGGCGGAGGCGACGAACCAGAAGTCCTCGGCGATCTCCTCGCGCGCGACCGTCTCTATCTCGCTCCCCACCGCCTCGAACTCGGCCTCCAGGAGGTTGAACTCCTCGGTCGCGGACTGGGTCAGGGCGTACAGGGCTGCCAGGTCCGGCGGGGGCTCGGTCTCGATCCGCTCGCACAGGCGGAGCAGAATCGCTCGGCCTTTGTCGAGGACTTCATCGGGGAAGTATTCGTCCGCGTACAGGTGCCGCAGAAAAGCGTGCCCGGCTACCTGGTGGTTGGTGATCGGCATGGCGCCCCGCCCTCGTGAAGAACAACCGACGCGCCGATCATGCAGCACGGCACCGACAGGCCGGCATGTGCACAGCCTGGCCGCAGGCCGATGGGTGGCCGGAATGCGAGGTACCGCCCTGTATACGCCGGGGGCAAAGGGTACGATCGCGGGTGTTTTTGGCGGGCCGCCCGGGAGGGGCGGGGCCGGGAGGGGGTTGGTGTGGTGGAGGAGCAGGGTGCGTTAGGTGAGGGGGCCGCCCGGGCGAGGGTGGTGGGGTTCGACCCGCAGGCGCGGGTGTGGGTGACCGAGGCGGGGGCGGGGGAAGGGCCGGAGGGCCTGGTGAGCGTGCCGCCGTTGGAGGGGGTGCTGGTGGCGGACGAAGGCGGGGACGACGCCGACGACTTCGGGCACTACGTGCATCGGACGCCGGGGGGTGTGCTGCGCACGCGGTCGGTCGAGGACATCGCGGCGATGATCAGGTTCTGCAACGCGTACCGGATCGAGGTGGCCGCCCGCGGGCAGGGGCACGGGACGTACGGGCAGATGCAGGTGGCCGGCGGGCTGGTGGTCGAGACGGGGCTGCTGGACGGGATCGGACCGGTGCGGAAGAGGAACGGGGCCCGGTCCACGACGGGCCTGGTCACCGTGGGGGCCGGGGCGTTGTGGAGTGCGGTGGCGCGGAAGACGCTGCAGTACGGGCTGACGCCGCCGGTGTTCACGGACTACTTGGAGCTGTCGGTGGGCGGCACGCTGTCGGTCGGCGGGCTCGGCGGCCAGACGCACCGGTTCGGCGCCCAGGTGGACAACGTGGAAGCGCTGGAGGTCGTGACCGGGACCGGGGACGTGGTCAGGTGCTCGCCCGCCCGGGAGCCGGAGCTGTTCCGGGCGGTGCTCGCCGGGCTCGGGCAGTGCGCGGTGATCGTCTCGGCCACACTGCGGCTGGTGACCGCGCCCGAGAACGTGCGGCACTTCCTGCTGCCGTACCCGGACCTGGAGACGTTCCTCGCCGACCAGCGGATCCTGGCCGAGGACGGGCGGTTCGGGTACGTCGAGGGCATGGTCGAGCCGGACGAGGAGGGCGCGTACACGAAGTACGTGCTGGAGGCCACCGCGTACGGGCCGCCCGCCGGGCCGCAGCGGAGCGACGAGGAGCTTCTGCGCGGCCTGTGGTACGACCGGTCCGGCCCGGTCACCGCGGAAACGCTGAGCTACTTCGACTTCATCGACCGCCTGGCGCCGGGCGTGGCGGGGCTGAAGCACGACGGCTACTGGACCTGGTCGCACCCGTGGCTGGACGTGCTGCTGCCCGGCGACCGGGCCGCCGAGCTGTCCGGCGCGCTGCTGGACGGGCTGGCCGGGCAGGAACTCGGGCCCGGCGGGATCGTGCTGCTCTACCCGCTGGTCCGGCGGCACCTGCGCACCCCGCTGCTGCGGGTCCCCGACGACCCGGTGCCGTACCTGATGGCCGTCCTGTGGGCGCTGAACCCGGCGGACCGGGCGGCGGTGAGCGCCCGGATCGAGGCCAACCACACCACGTACGAGACGGTCCGCGCGGCCGGCGGCACCCAGTACCCGGTGGGGGCCGTGCCCATGACCGCCGCCGACTGGCGCGGCCAGTACGGCAAGGCGTGGGAGGAATTCGCCGCCGCCAAGCGCCGCTACGACCCGCACCGCCTGCTCGCCCCCGGCCAGCACGTTTTCACCGCCTGAGCGGTCCCTTTCCCCCCGCGGCGGGCATACGCGGGGGATCTACGCGGGGGCCTACGCGGGGGGCCGGCCCGGCGACGGCGGCGAGTCGTTGTCGAAGCCCCACAGGCCATGGCTGGCCTGATCGGCGACCCGCCGGCGCAGGTCCCCCACCAACTCGGCCAGCACGGGATGCGAGACGTCGGCCAGCGCCTCCAGGTCCAGGTCGAGCAGATCGGGCAGGGGCGCGTCGGCCGCGGCGGGCTCGGCCACGGAGGGCTCGGGTGCGGCCAGGTCGGCGTCCGGTACGGGCCGGTGGGCTGCGGCCAGGTCCAGCACACGCCCGTCGGCCACCGGCGCCGTCTCGCCGCCCCCTCCCTGCGCAAGGAGTTCGGCTTCCGGCCCGACGGATTCGGGTTCTTCTACGAGGTGTTCGGGCCCCGGGCCGGAGCCCGGGTCGGGGGTGGTCGGGCGGTTCGTCATCTGGGGGCCCTCCGGGGGAAAGGGTCAGTCCGGGCGGGAGAGGTGGGCCAGGCGTTCGGCGGTGGCGGCCGCGTCGGGGGCGCCGTCGTCGGGGAGGTTGCGCCATTGGGCGAGGGCGGCGCGGTAGGCGTCGGCGGCGGCGCGGGGGCGGCGGGCCTCCTCGTAGACGACGCCGCGCGAGTGGTGGGCGCGGGCGGACAGGCGGAGGAGGGGGGCGGGTTCGGCGGCGTCGGGGGCGGCAGCGGCGGCGGCCTCGGCGGCCCGGCGGTAGGCGTCGGCGGCCTGGTCGAGGCGTTCGGGGCGGCGGGCGTGCAGGTAGCCGAGGCGGTGGGACTCGCCGAGCTCGAACCAGATGCGGGCGGTCTGCGCGGGGTCGGTCGCGCCCTGGGCGGCAAGGCCGAGGACGTGTTCGGCCTCGCGCAGGTCCACCAGGTCCTGTTCGGTCTTGTAGCGCAGCACCAGCGCACTGCCCAGCATCAACAGGCGCGCGGGCAGCCGGGGGTCACTCTCCGGGGTCTGGGTGCGGCACTCGCGCAGTACGGACACCGCCCGGTTGACGAAGGCTTCGCCGCCGGGGAGCGCGGCCCGGCCGAGCAGGGTGTCGCCCCACTCGGCCACCAGGTCGGGGTAGTCCCGCTGGTCGCGCGGGGTGAGGCGGCAGGCTTCGGCGAACCGCCCGGCCGCGGCCTCGAGTTCGCCGGGCGGGCCGCCGGCGGTGTGCCGGGCGACCCGGATCCGGCCGGCCCGGACCAGTATGGTGGCCCGCACCAGCCGGTCCCGGGTCTCGCCGAGGGCCCGGTCGACCAGCCGCTGGGCCTCGGACAGCCGGCCGCCGGCCAGCAGCAGGGCGTCGACCAGGGCGAGGGTGGCGGCGATGCGCGGCTCGGGCTCGGCCTCGGCGCGTTCCAGGGCGTCGAGCGCGGCGGCGTAGGCGGTGGCGGCCTGTGCGGCGTAGGACTGGGCGCGCCCGCGGTCCCGGGCGGCCCCGGCCAGCCGCAGCAGGGCCCGGCCGAAGGTGAGGGACAGGTCGCTGGGGCGCGGTTCGCCCGGCGGCAGGGAGTCGGCGAACGCCTCGAGGATGCCGACGGTCTCCTGGAGCAGCCCGGCGTCGCCGCTGAGCTGCCACTGGGCCTCCAGCACCCGGACCCGTTCCAGGGTGGCGTCCAGCAGTCCGGCGGGGTCCAGGCCGGGCGCGGCGCACACGGCGGTGAACTCCCGGTCGGCGCGGCGCAGCAGTTCCAGGGCGCCGCGGGTGTCACCGGCGGCGGCGCGGTCCTCGGCGGCGGCCTGGTAGACCCGGCCGCGTACGGCACGGGCGGGCACCGAGCCGGGGTGGGCGGCGGCGGCCTCGGCCGCCTCCTGGGCCTCGCGCAGCAGGTCGGCGCCGCCGCGCAGCCGCCACAAGGTGATGAGCTGCTGGGCCAGTTCGCTCCACAGCTCGGGGTCCAGGCCGGGTACCCGCTCCCGGGCGGCGGCCAGGCGCAGCAACTGGACGGCGTCCAGCAGGTTCTGCACCATGCCCTCGGCGACGAACCGGGCGGCCAGTTCCCGGGCCCGGCGCACCACCGTGGAGGGCCGGCCCAGGTGGGTGGTCTTGTCGTGGCCGCTGTCCGGCACCGGCATGAAGCGTTCCAGGACCCGGGCGGCGACCTCGGCGAAGGGCTGCGGGGACTCGGCGACGAAGGTGACGGTCTCCTCGGCGCGGGCCGCCTCGCGGGCGGCGGTGGCGCGGGCGGCCTCCTGGACGGCGGTACGTACCGCCGCGTCCGCCATGCTGTCGCCGGGTCCCTCGGTGAGCTGGGTGATGGCCAGGGCCGGGAAGTTGGGACCGGCCTTGCCGAAGCGCTGCTCGACGTATTCCGAGCAGTGCTTGAGCACCAGCAGCGCCTCGTCCCGGCCGAGCGGGCCGAGGAGTACGTCGCGGACGCCGTCGGCGAACTCGTACCAGCGGTGGTCGTCGCTCTTGGCCCGCATCACCAGCCCGCCCAGCAGGACTTCGGCGAGTTCGGCGGGGCCGGAGTCGGGCAGCATGGTGCGCTGGACGAGCTGCATGACGGGCAGGAAGAGCGGGGCGGCGGCCAGGTAGACGGCGAGCTGGGCGGCGGCGGGCGAGGCGGCCGAGCGGAACCGGCCGACCAGGGCGGGCGCGGGGACGGTGGCGCGGCGCGGCGCGGTGTGGGTGGCGGGCTGGTCGGGGCGGACCCAGCCGACGGCGGCGGGCACCTCGGTGGCGCCGGTGCCGGCCAGCAGCCGCGCCCAGGCGCCCAGGGCCTGGGCGGTGGGCGGCAGCACGGGTACGGGGAGGGCGCCGGGGACGGCCGAGGCGGTGGCGCCCGCGGTGCCGGCCGAGAACCGCAGCGGTGAGGAGGGCACCAGGCCCTCGGCGCGGTGCAGGACGCCGTACGAGACGGGCAGCCGGGTACGGTTCCACAGCCGGGCGGGCAGCGGCTGGAGGACGGCGACCGGGCCGTGCCGGGCCAGGCGGTGCAGCAGCCGGTGCGCCTGGCCGGACCGCCACAGCGGGCCGGCGCAGTCGCTGACCAGCAGGGTGATCCGGCGGCCGGTGGGGTCGCTGAGCTGTTCGGCCGAGCGCAGGGCGGCCGGTTCGGGGTCGAAGCGGCCGCTGACCGCGGGCACGCCCTCCGGGGTCTCGTGCAGGTAGCGGACCTGCACCTCGTGGAAGGCGCCGAGGCGTTCGAAGACGCCGCCGAGTTCGCGCAGCATCCGCTCCCACACGTACATCGAGGAGGAGGCGTCCATCAGCAGCTGCATGCCGGCGTTGCCGCGGGAGACCGGGCGGAAGACCGGCAGCAGCAACCCGGCGGCGCGGGCGGAGCGTTCGGCGGTGGCGGACTCGTCCAGCTCCTCGCGCCTGGGCAGGGCCGGGCTGTGGTAGCGCTGCAACGGCCGCAGGGCGGCCTGGAGTTCGAGCAGCCGGGGCAGGGTGCCGGCCTCGGGTACGGCGACGCCGATGGCACCCGCGCCGCCGGCCGTGCGGGCCCGGCCGGGGACGCCGCCGCCGGGGTAGAGGCTGACCATGGCGTCGTCGCCGAACAGCGGCGGGGTGGGGGCGAGCGGGACGCCCTGGCCCTCGGTGTCGTGCTCCAGGCCGCGCTGGAAGCCGTGCGGCGGGGTGTGGCCGGGGTCCTGGCCGCGCTCGTGGTGCGCCCCGGCCGGTCCCGTACCGCCGGTCGGGCGGGACCAGCGGGCCAGCCACAGGGCGTCGGCGAGCTCGACGTCGCCCGGGTCCAGGCCGGCCTGGGTCAGCGCGAAGACCACTTGGGCCAGCGGGTCCCGCTCGGCCGGCGCCGACCGGTCCGCCGGATCGGGCGTCCGGTCCGGCTCAGGCGGCCGGCCCTGCTCGGGCGGCGGCTCGGGCACGGGGGGTGTGGCGGCCATGGCGCGTCACCTTGGCCGGTCGAGCCGCTGGATGAGCATGTCGGCCAGCCGGGAGCGGGTGGGCGGGGCGGCGTGGTGGGTCAGGTAGATCGCGTTGAGCAGCTGGTCGGTGGCCAGCAGTTCGCTGCGCGAGCGTTCCAGGAACCGCTTGACCAGGTCGTCGCCGACGGTGGCGGCCTCGTCGCCGAGGTGGGCGCGCACCACCGTGGACAGCCGCTTGTGATCGGGGCGGCCCAGTTCCAGGTGGATGCAGCGGCGCAGCAGCGGCGGCGGGAAGTCCCGCTCCCCGTTGCTGGTGAGGACCACGAAGGGGAAGGCGCGGCAGCGGACGCGGCCGTCGTTGACCACGACCTTGGCGCCGTCGTCGGTGAGGACCTCGACGTGCGGCTCGCGTTCGGCCAGGCGTTCCAGTTCGGGGATGCCGAACTCGCCTTCCTCCATCACGTTGAGCAGGTCGTTGGGGAGGTCGATGTCGCTCTTGTCCAGCTCGTCGATGAGCAGCACGCGCGGCTTGGCGGTGGGCAGCAGCGCGGTGCCCAGCGGGCCGAGCCGGATGTAGCTGCCGATGCCGCCGGGCACCGGGGTGCCGGAGTTCGCGGCGATCTGGGTGTCCTGGAGCCGGGCGATGGCGTCGTAGCGGTACAGGCCGTCCTGGAGCATGCTGCGGCTGACGATCGGCCAGTGCAGCACGCGGCCCAGGCCCAGTTCGTACGCGACCGCGTGCGCGAGGGTGCTCTTGCCGGTGCCGGGACTGCCGGTGACCAGCAGCGGGCGGCGCAGGTAGAGCGCCGCGTTGACCATCTCCAGCTCCTCGGGGCTGGGGCGGTGCATCTCGGCCATGTGCCGGTAGGCGCCGAGCCGGCGGGCCGAGGAGCTGTCCGGGCCGGGGCCCCGCTCGACCAGCGGGGCGCCGTCGAAGTCCCGCCAGGGCGGGGGCTCGGGCAGGTCCTCGATGCCGGTGTGCGGCTCGCCGGTGCCGCGGTAGATCAGCCACTCGCCGGCCGGGTCGGTCCCGTTGGTCCCGTTGAGATCGGTCATCGCGCCGCCCCCTGGCGTCCCCGCGCAGCCGGCCTGCGTGCCCTGTCCCTCTGCCTGTCCCTCTGCCTGTCCATCGTGTCCTTCATGGAGTCTCCAGCAGTTCGTCGGTTCCGGGTAGGGGCCTGGTGGGGTCGTCGTAGAGCAGCATGAGGCCGGCCGACCAGTACGCCTCGGGGGCGCCGTCGGCCAGGTCGGAGCGCAGGGCGGCCAGCGCCGCGGGCAGGCCGCCGGCGGTACGGGCCCCGCGGACGGTGCGCTCGATCCCGCGGTGGTAGTCGGCGCACGGCTCCTGCGGCGGGACGGGTTCGCGGCGCCACAGCGCGACGGAGTGACCACCGGCCACCAGCCGGTGCAGCACCTGGGGCGCGGTGATCGCGCTGCGGCAGAGCACCGGCACGCACTCGTGGGTCAGCTCGCGCAGTTCGGGGTCCTCCGGCAGCGGGCCGCTCTCGGCCTCGTCGCAGTCCAGCACCTCGGGGGCGAGCCGGCGCTGGTGCTGGGCGCGCCAGCGGTCCTGGCGCTCGGCGGTGACGGCCGGGTCCTCGTCCGGCGGCAGGTCGGTGCGGCGGGTGACGACGGGCCGGTCGGCGCCCAGCACGCGGGCGCCGGGACGCAGCTGCCAGGTGTCGGCGGCCAGGCCCACCAGGGCGCCGGGGACGGCGAGTTGCAGGGTCGCGGTGTGGCCGGGCTCGTCGCAGCGGCGGAACGCCTCGGCGAGCGGTTCGGCCAGCCGCCCGGGCAGGTCGGTGATAGCGGTGCCGTGGAAGTCCTCGTCCACGCAGTCCACTTCGCCGTTGACCGGCACCACGCACACCCGCCAGTCGTAGCGGCCGGGCTCCCAGCCGCGCGGGATGATCTCCAGCAGTGCCTCGGTACGGGGCCGGTGGGCGGGCAGGCGCTCCAGGGTGACGGCGCCGCGCGAGCGCAGCCGGGTGCGGCGTTCCTCCATCAAGGTGGTGCGGAAGATCCGGGTCAGGTCCGGGGATTCGGCGGCGGTGTCCTGGGCCCAGCGCCACAGGGCGCGTTCGGCGGCCTCGTCGGCGGGGTGCGAGCGGTCGGCGGTGGCGGCGTGCACGGCGTAGCGCAGCACCGCCTCCAGTTCGGTCGAGCCGCGCCGCAGGTCGTAGAGCAGGCCGAGGCCGTCGCGCCAGGCGCGGGGGGCCAGCGGGATGCCCTGGACCGGGCTGCCGCGCACCTCGGTGACGATGTCCTGGACGCCGCGGGCACCGGCCGGCGGCGGGAGCTGGGCGAGCAGGCCCAGCAGGTGGGTGCGGCTGCCGGGGGTGAGCGCGCGGCCGGCCGAGGCACCGATCTCGGCGTGCGCGTCGGTCCAAGTGATCTCGTTGCCCGGGGCGAAGGAGTGGCGGTCGGCGTGGTGCAGGTCGTGGGCGGTCATCACCCGGTGGTAGAGATCGTCCTGCGGGTCCTTGGCCACCGGCAGCTTGCGTAATTGCTGGATGCCGACGGCCAGTCCGCCGTCCCGGGCGCTGCGGCGGGCCTTGAGCACGCCGATGACCTCGCCGCGCACCAGGTCCACCACCGGGCCGCCGGACACGCCGCGGGGCATCTCGTCCTCGTTGCCGAGCTTCAATATGCCGCCGCTGCCGGCGCCGAGCTGGCCGCTGATGGTGCAGCGGCCGTTGTACTCGTACAGCTCGCCGTCCATGTCGATCCAGCCGAAGAAGGCGACCTGGTTGGTGGTGTAGCCCTTGGCGGTGCGTTCGGTGAGCCAGACGCAGGGGTGCTCGACGTGGTCCAGCAGGCGGACCAGGGCCAGGTCGGGGGCGGGCCAGTGGCCGGGGTCGGCGCCGGGCGGCACATCGGGGTCGGCCCATTCCACGACGCCGCCGAGCAGTGCGTCGCCGTAGCCGATGGTCACCCTGCGGGCCGCCCCCACGGACTCCTCCTGACCGGCCAGCGCCACGTGGGCGCAGGTGAGCACCCAGCCCGGGGCGACGAAGAAACCGCTGCCGCGCAGAGGATTCCCCGGCTGCGGGCCATGGATGCGTACGGTGGCGGCGCCGACCAGGGGCACCAGGATCTCGGCGGGGTCGACCGGCTCGTCCGGTCCGCCCGCGGGAGTCACCGTGCGCCCCCCGGCGCCGGCCCTGCTCCGGTCGCGGCCATCGCGCCCTCATTCCCCCCGCTGCCAGGTCGTACCGGAAGGCTAACCGGCCGCCCCCGGCGGGCGCGACCGCCCCGGGGACCTGCCTATCCTTTCCGTGTACGTCCCGTCTCGTCCCGTCCCTGTTCGTGGACTGTTTCTGGGCTGTTCTTCCCCGTCCCCCGACCGTCCCATCCCTGTTCCGGAGCAGATCTTGTACTTCACCGACCGCGGCATCGAGGAACTGGCCGACCGGCGCGGCGAGGAGGAGGTCACCCTCGAGTGGCTCGCCGACCGCCTGCGGGAGTTCGTCGACCTCAATCCCGAGTTCGAGATCCCGGTGGAACGACTGGCCACCTGGCTGGCCAGGCTCGACGAGGCCGAGGACGACGACGAGGAGGCCGAGGGGTTCGGGAGCGGCTTCACCGAGGAGTGACCCAGAAGTGACACCGCCGCCGTACGACCGGCGCGGTGGCCCCTCCGGCCTGTTCGGTGGCCCCTCCGCTTGACTTCCGCAGTACGCGATATATCGTGTCTCTCAGGGAGACGCGATATGTTGCGTTGCCCGGTCACCGTCGCAGCCGGAGCCGGCCAGGAGGGCACGATGAGCATGTCGGAGCGGACCGTCGCGGAGCCGGAGACCTTCGTCTTCGACGAGCCGGTGGACACCCTGAACGTCCGGCTGGTCAACGGCGCGGTCAACGTGGTGGGCACCGACGGCGGCCCGGCCCGGCTGGAGGTCACCGAGGTCACCGGGCAGCCGCTGAAGATCCGGCTCAGCGGGTCCACCCTCACCGTCGGCTACGACGACCTGCCGTGGAAGGGCTTCCTGAAGTGGCTGGACCGCAAGGGCTGGCAGCGGCACGCGGTGGTCTCGCTCGCGGTGCCGCAGCACACGCAGGTGGAGGTGGGCGTGGTCGGCGCGGCCGCGGTGGTCTCCGGGATCTCCGGCCCGACCAGCGTCAAGGGCGTGAACGGCGACACCACCCTGGTGGCCCTGTCCGGCCCGGTGCAGGCGAACACGGTGGGCGGCAACGTCGAGGCCCAGTCGCTGTCGGGCGACCTGCGGTTCAGTACGGTCTCCGGTGACCTCACCGTGGTCGAGGGCAGCGGGTCGCAGGTCCGGGCGGACTCGGTGAGCGGGTCGATCGTGCTGGACCTGGACCCGGGCGCCGGCGCCGACGTGCACCTGACCACCGTCTCCGGCGACGTGGCCGTCCGCATCCCCGAGCCCGGCAACGCCGAGGTCGACGCGACCACCACCAGCGGCAAGGCGTCCTGCGCCTTCGCCGAGCTGGACGTGACCGGGCAGTGGGGGGCCCGGCGGATCAGCGGCCGGATCGGCAGCGGCGCGGCCCGGCTGAAGGCCACCACCGTCTCCGGCGCGATCGCGCTGCTGCGCCGCCCGCCGCTGGAGGACATGGACGGGGCGTGGGACGGGGACGGCCGCGGCGACGACGACGGCGGACCCGGCACCGAACCGTCGGCGCCCTCATTCCGTAAGGAGGTCTGAGATGGCCCCGGTCTTCGCGCACGGACGGCTGCGGCTGTACCTGCTGAAGCTGCTGGACGAGTCGCCGCGCCACGGGTACGAGGTGATCCGGCTGCTGGAGGAGCGCTTCCAGGGGCTGTACGCGCCCTCGGCCGGCACGGTCTACCCGCGGCTGGCCAAGCTGGAGAAGGAGGGCCTGGTCACCCACTCCACCGAGGGCGGCCGGAAGGTGTACGCGCTCACCGACGCGGGGCGGGCCGAACTGGCCTCGCGCGCCGAGGAGATGGCCGGCCTGGAGGCGGAGATCCGCGAGTCGGTCTCGGCGCTGGCCGCGGAGATCCGCGAGGACGTCCGGGGCGCGGCGGGCGACCTGCGCCGGGAGGTGCGGGCCGCGGCGCAGCAGACCCGGGACTCCGGCCGGCCCGGCCAGGAGTGGCGCGAGCAGGCCCAGCGGGCCAAGGAGGACAGCCGGCGCGCCAAGGAGGAGGCGCGTGACGCCCGCCAACAGGCCCGGGCGGCCCGCGAGGCGGTGGACAGCGCCCGCGACGAGGTGCAGCGCATCGCCCGCCAGGTCCAGGACCAGGTCCAGACCCACGCCCGCAACGGCGACTGGCAGACCGGGCTGCGCGAGGGTCTTGCCGAACTCACCCGGGAACTGGGCCAGTTCGGTATGCGCCCGGACACCCCGTCCACCTCCGGCGACGCATGGGGCCAGGCCACGGCCGAACAGCCCCCCAACGCCAAGGACACCTCGGACGCCGACCGGGAGCCGGACGACACCCCGCCCTCCACGAACCCCCTGCGCGACCTGGAACGCCTCCTCGACCGCTTCCGCGACGACATCCGCGACACCGCCCGCGACCGCGGCGTGACCGACACCCAACTCCGCCAGGTCCGCCGCCACCTGAAGGCAACGGCGGCCCACATCGCGGCGGCGCTGCACGGCGAAGGGGGCGGCGCGGGAGGTGAGGACGGCCCGGGTGGCGGGAGCGGCCGGGGGTAGCTCGGCCCGGCAACACCGGGAGGCCTGGGCACACGGCCGACGGCGTGGCGCTCCAGGGCAACGGCGACGCCACGAGGCGGCACGAACAGCCCCCGCGGGCAACTGGGGCAGCCCGGGGCGGGTCGTGCCCGCGCGCGCCGGCGTCCGCGCCCCGCGCACAGGTCCGGCGTGCTTCCCGTACCGCGCGGGCGCCGCGCACGGCACCGTGAACCGTGCCGGGGTCGTCCCCGAGCACGGGCCACCCGCCCTTCACGGGCCCGGGCACACGCCCGGCACACTCCGGTACCGTCCGCACGTCGCCGCAGGACACCGTGAACCCCCATCGGGACTTCGGGCAACAAGGGGTGGGCGCCGACGGGGCGCTCGGAGGATTCCCCCCGAGAAACGGAGTCCATGTGATCGTCCCCATCGGGCACCCACCGAGGGCGGCGCAAGGCGATGACGCCGAACTGATCGTCAGGTCGCTTGCGGAACCCGAGGCGTTCGCCGAGCTGTACGACCGGCATGCCGGCGGCCTGCACCGGTATGTGCTGCGCCGGCTCGGCGCGGGTCTGGCCGAGGACGTGGTCGGCGAGACCTTCCTGATCGCCTTTCAGCAGCGTCACCGGTACGACACCAGCCGGTCCGAGGCCAGGCCCTGGCTGTACGGCATCGCCGCGAACCTCATCAGCAGGCACCGCCGGTCCGAGCTGCGGGCCTACCGGGCGCTGGCGCGGACGGGCGTCGACCCGGTCGCCCAGTCCTGGTCCGACACGGTCGACACGCAGGTCGCCGCGGCAGCCTCGGGGGCCGCGCTGGCCGCCGCGCTGCGCGGCCTCAACGACCGCGACCGGCACGTGCTGCTGCTGATCGCCTGGGCCGACTTCTCGTACGAGGAGGTGGCGGCCGCCCTCGCGATCCCGCTCGGCACCGTCCGCTCCCGGCTGAACCGGGCCCGTACGAAGATGCGCGCCGCCCTGGGCGGCGTCAACCCCACCCTGACCGACGACGACGCGCAGGAGACCGACCGTGGCTGAGCCGACCGAACTGACCGCGCTGCGCGCACTGCGTGCCGACGCGCCCGCCGCGGACACCTCGCAACTGGCCGCCGGCCGCTGGCGGCTGATGGCCGCGGCGAGGGCCGAGACGGCACCGGCTCCGGACCGCTTCCCGCGTATCTGGTTCCCCCGCAGCCGGGCCCTGCGGCGCGGCCTCGTCGCAGGGGCGACCGCCGCCGCGGTCGCCGCGGGCGTCCTCACCTTCTTGCCGCGCGGGGCCGGACCCGGCGGGGCGGCCGACGGCGGCCCCGGCACGCAGACCGTCCAGACGGTCCTGGCCGCCGCGGCGCGCACGGCGCAGGCCACCCGGCAGCCGGTGCCGGGCCCGCGGCAATGGTTGTACGAGAGCGACGTCGTCTGTCAGCCCACTTGTACGACCGAGACGCGGTGGTTCCGCGGCGACGGAAAGTACTTCGCGCACCAGGACGGCACCAACGGCAAGGTCTTCGTCGACGCCGTCATGCTCTCGCGGGAGGGGCGGCCCGTCGACTTCACCAGCGATCTCCGCACGACGTACCGGAAGCTGTCCGCGCTGCCCACCGAGCCGCACGCGCTGCTGAAAGAGCTTCAGACCGATCCGTTCTTCGCCAACCGGATCCCGATGGGCGAGTTGAAGCGCGGCAAGGACGGCAAGGTGATCAAAATCGGTATCGTTACCCCCCCGACTCCCCCGGCCCGCACCATCCTGATCCTCCTGGAGACGGTCCCGGCCATCCCGCCGCACGTCAGCGCCGCCCTCTACCGCGCGCTGGCCCTGGTCCCGGGGGCCCGGCTGTCCGGCGGTCCGGTGAAGGACGCGCTGGGCCGACCGGGAGTGGGCATCTCGTTCCTGCTGGGGCCCCAGGTCAGCGAACTCCTGATCCTGGACCCGAAGACGTACGCCTATCTCGGATCGCGTACGCAGTACGCGCTCGTCCCGCGCGCCAACGTGACGTACACGCGCAAGGCGACCGGCATCGTCGACCGCCCGGGCCAGTTGCCCGGCCGCTCGCCCGCGCCGTCGCCCGCACGCTGAAGAAACCTAGACGGTGAAGACGACCTTGCCGAACTGCGAGCCCTTCTCCATCACTTCGAAGCCCTCCCGGGCCCGGTCCAGCGGCAGCACCGTGTCGATCACCGGCCGCACCCCGGTCAGGGCGCAGAAGGACAGCAGGTCGGCGAGCTCGTCCTTGGAGCCGAGGGTCGAGCCGACCACCTTGAGCTCCAGGAAGAAGATCCGGTTGAGTTCGGCCGCCTTGGGGCTGTAGCCGCTGGTGGCACCGCAGATCACCACGGTGCCGCCGGGGCGCAGCGACTTCACCGAGTGCGACCAGGTGGCCGCGCCCACGGTCTCGATCACCGCGTCCACCCGCTCGGGCAGCCGCTCGCCGGGCTCGAGGACGGCGTGCGCGCCCAGGGCCAGCGCCCGCTCCCGCTTGCTCGCGTCGCGGCTGGTGGCGTAGACCTTCAGGCCGCCGGCCTTGCCGAGCACGATCGCCGCGGTGGCCACCCCGCCGCCGGCGCCCTGCACCAGCACCGAGTCGCCCGGCCGTACCCCGGCGTTGGTGAACAGCATCCGGTAGGCGGTCAGCCAGGCGGTGGGCAGGCAGGCCGCTTCCTCGAAGGACAGCTCCTTGGGCTTGGGCAGCACGTTCCAGGTCGGCACGGTGACCTGCTCGGCGAAGGTGCCCTGGTAGCGCTCGGTGAGGATGGACCGCCGCTCGCGCGGGCCCACCCCGTGCCCGCTCTGCCCGATCACCGTGTGGACGACGACCTCGTTGCCGTCCTCGTCCAGGCCGGCGGCGTCGCAGCCGAGGATCATCGGCAGGCTCTCCTCGCCCAGCCCCACCCCGCGCAGCGTCCACAGGTCGTGGTGGTTGAGGGAGGCCGCCTTGACGGTGACCGTGGTCCAGTTCTGGCGCCGTTCCGGCGCGGGCCGCTCCCCCAGCTCAAGTCCGCTCAGCGGGTGCTCGGCATCGAAACGCGCGGCGTATACGGAAAACATGGCCGAACCCTATGGGCCGTACGGGTGGGGACGGAACCGCCCCGCGGTGTGAGTCACACCGCGGGGCGGGCGGAACGGTGAAGCGTGCGGCCGGGGCGACCGGAGCAGGGCCGGGTCAGGCCTGCTTGGTCTCCCAGAAGATCTTGTCGATCTCGGCGATCAGCTCCAGCGCCTTCTGGCCGGTGGCCGGGTCGTTGCTGGCCTTGGCCGCGCTGAGCGCCTTGAGGGTGTCGTTGACGAGCTGGTGGAGCTGCGGGTACTTCTCGAAGTGCGGCGGCTTGAAGTAGTCGCTCCACAGCACCGAGACGTGGTGCTTGGCGAGCTCCGCGCGCTGCTCCTTGATGACGATGGCCCGGGTGCGGAAGTCCGCGTCCTCGTTGGCCTGGTACTTCTCCTGCACGGCCTTGACCGACTCCGCCTCGATGCGGGCCTGGGCCGGGTCGTAGACGCCGCAGGGCAGGTCGCAGTGGGCGCTTACCTTAACCCTGGGCGAGAACAGGCGAGTGAACATCAGCCGTCCTTCCTCGTGATCGTCTTCCAGGTGGGACATTACTCCCTGGACGAGTCGTTTTCTCGGGTGCCCCAGGTGGCTTAGGGCAAAAGTCTGGTGTCACCCTGGGGCTGGCGGACGAGCGAACCAGGAGGCGCAAGGATGCGTGAGCAGGGGGCCCGGTTTTCGTGGCAGGTCGTGGAAGTCACCGGTCCGTCAATGGCACCCACGCTGCTGCACGGGGACTGGCTGCTGATCCAGCGGATCAGCAGCGGCGCCGAGCAGGTGCGGGAGGGGGACGTCGTGGTGATGCGCCATCCGCTCCAGCAGGACCTGCTGATCGTCAAACGGGCGGTGGAGCGCCGCGACGGGGGGTGGTGGGTGCTCGGTGACAACGCGTTCGTGGAGAACGACAGCCGGGACTTCGGCACCGTCCCCGACGAGCTGGTGCTGGCCAGAGCCCGGGCGCGGTTCCGGCCCCCGGGCGAGCTTCAGCGCTCCGTGGCCGGGGCGGCCTCCTGGGTGACCTCGTGCGTACGGCCGTTGCGCCCGGACCGCTCGCTCTCCAGGCGTTTGCGGGCCCGGTAGGCGGCGACATTCGCCCGGGTGGCGCACCGGTCGGAGCAGTAGCGGCGCGACCGGTTGGTCGAGGTGTCCACGTAGGCGTTGCGGCACGGGGTGGCCTGGCAGATGCCGAGCCGGTCCACCCCGAGCGAGGTGAGCTGGACGGCCAGGCCCATGCAGGCGGTGGCCGACCAGCCGGCGGTGGCGCTGGCGGCCTGCTCGGCCAGGTGCAGGTGCCAGGCGGGGCGGCCGCCGTCGCCCGGGTCGTGGCCGGAGACCTGCGGGCTGACCGGGAACTCCAGCAGCAGGGCGTTGAGCAGGCTCACCGCCCGGGTCTCGTCGCCCTCGTCCGCGGCCTCGAAGACGCCGCGCAGCCGGGTGCGCACCGCGCGCAGCCGGGGCACGTCCGCCTCCACCGCGCGGGCCGCGGCGTGCGCGCCGGGCCCGAACAGCTCCCGTACGGCGTCGACGCCGGTCAGCGCGTCGGTGCCGCGATCGGGTTCCTCGCTGTTCACCAGGCGCACGGCGTAGTCCGCGTAATAAGCCAGTTCCACTTGTGGTCCTCACTCGGTGCACTGGGTGCGGTCCGGAGCCCGCCCGGCCCGGGAAAGCGGCGGGCGTAACAGACGGACTCGCATTCAGGGTATTACACAGTGGTACGGAGCGGGGGCCGGCCGACGGCAGGTGTCGTACGGCCGAGGGCACGGGGTGCGGGCCCGTGCCCTTCGTGCGGGTCACGCCGTGGTGCAGGTCATGCGGGTGGTGCGGGTCGTCACAGCACCTTGGACAGGAAGGCCTTGGTGCGGTCGTGCCGCGGGTTGGTCAGGACGTCCCGGGGGTGGCCGGACTCGACGACCACACCGTCGTCCATGAAGACCAGCGCGTCGCCGACCTCGCGGGCGAAGCCCATCTCGTGGGTGACCACGACCATGGTCATGCCGTCCTCGGCCAGGCCCCGCATGACGTCGAGCACGTCGCCGACGAGTTCGGGGTCGAGGGCCGAGGTGGGCTCGTCGAAGAGCATCAGCTTGGGCTCCATGGCCAGTGCCCGGGCGATGGCCACCCGCTGCTGCTGGCCGCCGGAGAGCTGGGCGGGGTAGTGCTCCGCCTTGTCCGCCAGGCCCACCCGGTCCAGCAGCTTGGCGGCCCGCTCCCGGGCCACCGCCTTGCTCTCCCGCTTGACCTGGACCGGCGCCTCCATGACGTTCTCCAGCGCCGTCATGTGCGGGAACAGGTTGAACCGCTGGAAGACCATCCCGATGTCCCGCCGCTTGGCGGCGACCTCACGGTCCTTCAGCTCGTACAGCCGGTCCCCGCGCTGCCGGTAGCCGACCAGTTCGCCGTCCACCCACAGCCGCCCGGAGTTGATCTTCTCCAGGTGGTTGATGCAGCGCAGGAAGGTGGACTTGCCCGAGCCGGACGGGCCGATCAGGCAGAACACCTCGCGCGGGGCCACCTCCAGGTCGATGCCCTTGAGGATGTGCGCGAGCCCGAACGACTTGTGGACGGCCTCGGCCTTCACCATCGGCTGCGCGCTCTTCGCGTTCGTCGCGCTCATCAGGCCACCTTCGGTCGGCGCACGGTGGTCAGGTTCGCCCGGACCTTCTGCCACGGGGTGGGCGGCAGCGACCGCTGCGAGCCGCGGGCGTAGTAGCGCTCCATGTAGTACTGGCCGACGCTGAACACGCTGGTGATCGCGAGGTACCAGATGCAGGCGACGAAGTACATCTCCATGATGGCCGTCGTGTCGCTGCCGATGTTCGACGCGGCGCGCAGCAGTTCGGTGTACTGCACCACCGACACCAGCGAGGAGGTCTTCAGCATGTTGATGAACTCATTGCCGGTCGGCGGGACGATCAGCCGCATGGCCTGCGGCATCACGATCCGGCGCATGGTCCGCGAGCCCGTCATGCCCAGCGCGTGCGCCGCCTCGGTCTGGCCGAGGTCGACCGACTGGATGCCGGCCCGGACGATCTCCGCCATGTACGCGCCCTCGTTGAGGCCGAGGCCCAGCAGGGCGGCCACGAAGGGGGTCATGATCGCGACGGTGTTGTTCTTGTACAGCGGCATCAGGTTGATCACGGGGAAGATCAACGAGAGGTTGAACCACATCAGCAGCTGCACGTACACCGGGGTGCCGCGGAAGAACCAGATGTAGAGCCAGGCCACCGAGCTGGTCACCGGGTTGTTCGACAGCCGCATGACGGCCAGCACGAGGCCCAGCACCACGCCCATCAGCATGGCGCACACCGAGATGAGAATGGTGTGCCAGGCGCCCTGCACGATGGTCTTGTCGAACAGCTTGTCGCCGACCGTGCCCCAGATGATGTCGCCCTGGGAGAAGCCGTAGGCCAGCGCGGCCAGCAGCGCCACCACGATCACCGCGCTGATCCAGCGGCCGTAGTGGCGTACCGGAATGGCGCGGATGGGTTCGTACGGGGCGGCGGCCGGCGCCGCGGCCACCGCGGGGGCGGCCGAGGTCGGCGCAGTGTCCGCAGTCGCCGGGGTCGCCGGGACTTCCGCTTCCGGGGAGCCGGTCGCGGGAGTGTCGACCGGCTCCTTCTCGAAGTTCTCCGTCACGTCACGAGCCGCCGTTGATCTTGACCGTGGTGAGGGCGCCGACGTTCGCGTTCCACTTCTGGAGCACCTGGGCGTAGCTGCCGTCCGCGATGATCGCCTGCATGGCCTGCTGGAGGGCGTCGCGGAGCTGGCTGTTGCTCTTGTCCACGGCGATGCCGAACGGGCCGGCGTCGGCCGGGGAGCCGGCCACCTCGAAGGCGCCGCCGGACTTCTGGGCGATGTAGGCGGCCACCGGCGTGTCGTTGAGGTCGGCGACCGCGCCGCCGGCCTTGACCCGGGTCTGCGCCTCGGTGTCGGTGTCGAAGGACTCGATGGTCAGGCCCTTGCTGCCGCAGGCAGTTTTCTGCTGCTTGAACGCGTCCTCGTAGATCGTGCCTCGCTGCACCGCCACGGTCTGCCCGCACAGGTCGGCCAGCGTCTTGACGCCCTTGGGGTTGCCCTTCTTGACCAGCAGGGAGGAACCGGACATGTAGTAGTCGACGAAGTCGACGCCCTTGCCGACCTTCTTGCCCTTGTCGTCCAGGCCCTGCTGGCGGGCCTTGGTGTCGCTCATGGCCGACATCACGATGTCCTCGCGGCCGGTGTAGAGCGAGGTGATCAGGCCGTCGAACTGTCCATTGGTGAACTCGAACTTCACGCCGAGCTGCTTGGACAGAGCGTCACCGAGGTCCGGGTCGATGCCGACGATCTTGCCGTTCTCGGTCTGCTCCATCGGGGCGTACGAGGCGTCGGTGCCGACCTTGATCACGCCGGCGTCCTGGTACTTCTTGGGCAGCTTGGCGAACAGCGGAGCGGCGCCCGCGCTGTTGCCGGTACCGGCAGTGCTGCCGGACGACGCGGTGGCCGAGGAGGAGGAACCGCTGCTCGAAGAGTCCTTCTTGGTCTGATCGCCGCACCCGGTGAGCACCAGGGTGCCGGCGACCGCGACGGCGGCGACCGCGGTGAGACGGGTCAGGGCGGTCGAGCGCCTGGTCGTACAAGCGGGCATCGCTGCTTCCTCCTGCGAGGTCAGGGTCCTTCTGCGGGGGCCTGCGCACACGCCTTCGAGTGCCGCCACCGTGAGTGATCTGTGCATCTTGCCATCCGGACAGGCCCGGTCAGGGTCGCCGTTGTGTCAAAATCGGATAACGGGCGATCCCCGGGCGCTCACCGGACCGGCAGACCACGACCGGGTCACGGTGAGGACGCGCCCTGTGAACCACATTCGGCAGTGGAAACCCGGAAACGGCTCGCAATCGGCTTTCCGGCAGTACAAGCCCTCGTCCCTCATCAGGGACCCCGGGGCGCGCTGGTGCGGCGTGCCCCGGCGTCGGCTGTCGCCGTATCCACCATCACCGGCCGGCAGCGCGGCGCCGAACTCCCACTCCTCCCGTCCCGGGGTGGAGTGTTCCCTCAATTCCCGCGAAGGGGTCTTCACGTGGCAACGGAGATCGTGCAATCCTCACAGCCCGCGCACACCGTACAGTCCGCGCAAGCGGAACAGCCCACGCAAAGCGCGCAGTCAACGGATTCCATGAATTCCACCCGGACCGGACATACCGAGCAGGACACCACCACGCGCGATACCGGCTCGCCCGTGTTCGCGCTGCACCGCGGCGGCAAGCTGGCGGTGGCCGCGACCGTGCCGCTGCGCGACGCGGCGGACCTGTCCCTGGCGTACACCCCCGGCGTGGCCGAGGTGTGCACCGCGATCGCCGAACAGCCGGAGCTGGTCGACGAGTACACCTGGAAGTCCAAGGTGGTCGCGGTGGTCACCGACGGCACGGCCGTGCTGGGCCTGGGCGACATCGGCCCGCGCGCGTCGCTGCCGGTGATGGAGGGCAAGGCGATCCTCTTCAAGCAGTTCGGCGGGGTGGACGCGGTGCCGATCGCGCTCGACTGCACGGACGTGGACGAGATCGTGGAGACGGTGGTGCGGCTCGCGCCGTCCTTCGGCGGGATCAATCTGGAGGACATCTCGGCGCCGCGCTGCTTCGAGATCGAGGACCGGCTCAAGGAGCGGCTGGACATCCCGGTCTTCCACGACGACCAGCACGGCACCGCGGTGGTCACGCTGGCGGCGCTGCGCAACGCGTGCGCGCTGACCGGGCGGTCGCTGGGCGAGCTGCGGGCGGTGATCTCCGGGGCGGGCGCGGCCGGGGTCGCCATCGCGCGGATCCTGGTCGAGGCGGGCATCGGGGACGTGGCGGTCACCGACCGCAAGGGCGTCGTGCACGCCGAGCGGGAGGACCTCAACCCGGTCAAGCGGATGCTGGCCGGCTACACCAACAAGGCGGGCCTTTCCGGCTCGCTGGAGACGGCGATGGCCGGCGCGGACGTCTTCATCGGGGTCAGCGGCGGCACCGTGCCGGAGGCGGCGGTGGCCACCATGGCGCCGGGCGCGTTCGTCTTCGCGATGGCCAACCCGAACCCGGAGATCCACCCCGACATCGCCCGCAAGTACGCGGCGGTCGTCGCCACCGGCCGCTCCGACTTCCCCAACCAGATCAACAACGTGCTGGCCTTCCCCGGCATCTTCGCCGGCGCCCTCCAGGTGCGGGCCAGTGCCATCACCGAGGGCATGAAACTGGCCGCCGCCGAGGCCCTGGCCGCGGTGGTCGCCGGCGAACTGTCCGCCGACCGCGTCATCCCCTCCCCCTTCGACCCCCGGGTCGGCCCCGCGGTGACCGCCGCGGTCGCCGCCGCCGCCCGCGCCGAGGGCGTGGCCCGCGCCTGACCCCCCATGTGATCCACCTCACACCCTGAAAGTGTCACACTCGGCCCCCGCGCGGCCTCATACCCATACCGGCCGCGCGCCGGCCCGAGTCGCCCCCGTCCGCCAGGTCCCCCGTACCGGCGGACGGGGGCTTTTTGCTGTTTTCCCGAACGAGTGATCTCGGCCCGAGAAGTCGCCCATGTGTACGCCCGGTGAGGTAGACCGGAACCATCGGACCAGGGCATCACCCAGGGAGGATCCGTTGAGCGCTGAGCCGCATTACTACGCGGCCGAGGACCCGGAAACGGCATTGAAGTACGCGATTCAGCACGTCCGGGGGGACCGGGTGCAGATCATCGAGGGAGTGATCGAACCGGTGTCGCCCACATGGGACCACGAGGCCGCAGCCGACTCCGTACGGGAACAGATCGGCCCTGCGGTCAGGCGGCTCGGTTGCATGGCCGGCTCGGGCAATCTCGATCTGCCGGGAAGCTCCAACTGGTACGTGCCGGACCTTGCCGTGGTCCCTCGCGAGCTCGCCAAAGGCGCAGCCGCCCTTGCTCCCGACCAGACCCTCCTCGTCGTGGAGGTCACCTCGGAGTCCAACGGCGACACCAACCGCGTCACCAAGCGCCGGCGGTACGCGGAGTACGGCGCCCCGCTCCACCTGCTGATCGACCGCCGGTCCCGCACGAGCACCCTCTTCTCGCACCCTGGCCCGCTCGGCTACACCACCGCGGAAGGCCCCCATCCGTTCGGGACGCCGATCCGGCTGCCGGCGCCGTTCGACATGGAGCTGGACACCGCGCAGTTCTGAGGCGAGGCAAAGGGCAAGAGGGGGTGACGGGCAAAAAGTTTCACCAATTGGGGTGGAGAGGTTGCTTGTTGCCAGGCGGGGTCGTCAGGCTGCGGCCAGCAGATCCGCACGCTCGTACGCACCAATCGTGGTCCCCGTCTTGCGAGGAGCAGCCTGGATGCACAGCCCCCTCAGCCCACACACTCCGGAGCCGCGGCTCGGACGGCCGCGGCGGCGCGCGGTGACGCTGGCCGCCGCGCTGTCGTTGCTGGCCGGTCTGTCGGTCACCGCGGTCACGTCGACCGCCGCGCACGCGGTGGATCCGCAAGGCCGGCGGCAGGCCGAATTCGCCGCGGCGGCACAGGAGTTCGGCGTACCCCTGCCCGTGCTGGAAGCGGTGTCGTACTACGAGACCCGGTGGGAGGCGCACGCCGGGCAGGAGAACGCCGAGGCGGGCTACGGCCCGATGAACCTCACCGACCTGACGACCAAGGAACTGGACGCGGACGGCCTGTCCACGCTTTCGCCGCGCTACGCCGACCTGCTGAAGGCGCCCGCCGAGCACACCGCGCCGGCCGCCGCCGCGCTGCTGGGCACCGACGCCGCCACCGTGCAGAGCGACGAGGCGCAGAACATCCGCGGCGGCGCCGCCCTGCTGGCGCAGTACGCCCGCGGCTACGGGCGGGGCGAACTGCCGCGTACGGTCGACGGCTGGTACGCCGCCGCGGCCCGCTACAGCCAGGCCACCGAGGACAAGGTCGCGCAGACCTTCGCCGACGGCGTGTGGGACACGATGCGCAGCGGCCAGACGCGTACCACCCAGGACGGCCAGCAGATCACCCTCGCCCCGGTGCCCGGCCTGCACCCGAACCGCGAGGACGTGACCAAGCTCGGCCTGAAGGACGTCACCCCGCCCAAGAGCGACCAGAAGCCGGAGTGCCCGCCCTCCCTCGACTGCGACGTCATCCCCGGGGCGTACACCCTGCTCGACCCGAACAACCTGACCGACTACGGCAGCCACGACCTGGCCGACCGCCCGCACGACCTGCAGATCCGTTACATCACCCTGCACACCACCGACGAGACGTACGACGGCACGCTGGACCTGTTCCGCGACCCGACCTACGCCGCCGGCGCCCACTACGTCGTGCGCTCCTCCGACGGCCACGTCACCCAGATGATCCCCACCAAGGACATCGCCTGGGACAGCGGCAACCGCTCCTTCTACCAGCACTCCATCGGCATCGAGCAGGAAGCCTGGGCCACCCACGGCGCCGCCTGGTTCAGCGAGGACCTCTACCGCTCGACCGCGTCGCTGGTGAAGTACCTCGCCGCCAAGTACGACATCCCGCTGGACCGCGCCCACATCCTCGGCCACGACAACGTGCCGGGCACCACCGAGAGCGGCGTCGCCACCCAGCACTGGGACCCGGGCCCGGGCTGGGACTGGGAGCACTTCTTCGACCTGCTCGGCGCCCCGATCCACCCCACCGCCGCGCCCGGCAGCCCGGTCGTGGCCATCAAGCCGGGCTTCGCGCACAACCCGCAGACCACCACGTACTGCGACGACGTGCAGGGCTACAAGCAGTTCCCCGGCCCCTACCGCAGCTTCGACTGCCCGGTGACCTCCACGGACGCCCCGAGCAGCTTCGTCCCGCTGTACACCGCGCCCAGCACCACCGCCGCGCTGCTGTCCGACCCCTACCTGCACAAGGACGGCTCACCCGGCACCGACGCCATGAACGACTGGGGCGACAAGGCGCCCACCGGCGAGCAGTACGTCGTCGCCGACCGCCGGCCCGGCTGGACCGCCATCTGGTTCGGCGGCCAGGAGGCCTGGTTCCAGGACTCCGCCGCCCACCCGGCCACCGTCCCCCAGCAGGCCCTGCGGATCGTCCCCAAGCCCGGCCGCACCTCGATCCCGGTCTACACCACCGCCTACCCCGAGGCCTCCGTCTACCCGCCCGACTTCGTCGCCTTCGAAGGCGGCACCCCGCCCCGCCCCCAGACCGCCCGCGCCAAATACACCATCCCCGCCGGCCAGTCCTACGTCGCCGCCGGCCCCGCGGTGAACACCGACTCCTACTACGCCATCAACTACGACGGCTCCGCCCCCTACGACCAGCACGACTTCGTCGGCCAGACCAAGGTCTACGAAATCGTCTACAACCACCGCATGGCCTTCGTGAACGCGGCCGACGTGGACCTGGTGAAGTAGGGCGGGCCGGGAGCGCCCCGCAGGGGCGCGGGGAACTGCGCGAGAAACCACCGAAAACGGGTGGTCCGGAGACGACAGCAACAACCCCTCCGGCCCGGCACCAACCCGCGCCCCGTCAGGGCGGAACTCAATGCTCCCGGTCACCCTCGAGTGCCTGGTGCGTCAACCGCAACGCCCTGCTCGACATCTCATACGTGTGTTGCGCCACGCACACGAACAAACAGTCCACCACCACCAACTGACTGATCCGGCTGGCCATCGCACCCGGCCGGAACGTGGTCTCCCGGCCCGCCGACACCAGCACCCAGTCGGCGAGCCGGGCCGCGGTGGACAACGGATGATTCGTGATCACCACGGTCGCGGCCCCCTCGTCCGCCGCCCGCCGCAGCGGCTCGAGCACGTCCCGGCTCTCCCCGGAGTGCGACACGACCAGAAACACATCACCAGGACCCAGAAGCACCGCACTGGTGAGCGCGGACTGCGAGTCGCCGTGCGCGTGGCAGGGCCGGCCTATCCGGGCCAGCTTCTGCTGGAGGTCCTGGGCGACCAGCCCGGACGCCCCGACCCCGGCGATGTGCAACTGCCCGCCGCCGCACACCGCGGCCACCGCCCCGCGCAGCTGGTCGGGGTCGAGCTGGGTGGCCGTCTCCAGCACCGCCTGCGACTCGGTGTGCACCAGCTTGGCCACCACTTCCTCCGCCGAGTCCTGCGGGGTGATGCCCGAGCTGAGGGTGGTCTTCGGGCCCTGCCGGGCCGCCGAGGCCGCGAGGGCGAGCCGCAGTTCCGGGTAGCCGGCGAAGCCCAGCGCCCGCGCGGTGCGCACGATCGAGGACTCGCTGGTCCCGGCCAGCGCGCTGAGCTCGGAGATGGTGCTGCGCGCCACCTGCGCGGGGTCCGCCACGATCAGCGAGGCGATCCGCGCCGCGGCGGGCGTCAGCGAGGGCAGCAGCCCCCGTACGGTCGCGGTCAGCGCGTCACCGGCGTCACTGGGCGCAGTGGCGCTCTCCATGGGGGACCCGTCGCGGGCCGCGGCTTCTTGGTGCACGGCAGCAGAATGCACCGCGAACCGGCCTCATGGGATCAGGTGCGGCAGATTCGCGCCCCGTATCCGGCCCGCCGTTCCCGGCCCGCGTCCATGGCGACTGTCACGGCTGCGGGTGACACCGGAGCACCGGCGGGGCGCGGAATGCGCCAGGATGGGCGGGTGACCGCCGATCCTGGCACCGACCCCGCCACCGAACCCGCCGCAGTCCCGGCCCCGGGTGCCCTCGGGCCCGCGCCGGCCGAGGTGGACGCGGCGCTCGCGCGGGGCGGGGTGGCACTGCCCTCGCCGCTGGAGGAGGCGGCGGACGCACGGCTGGCGCGGCGCGGGGTGACGTTGCTGCTCAAGCGGGACGACCTGATCCACCCGGACCTGGTGGGCAACAAGTACCGCAAACTGCGGCTGAACCTGGCGGCGGCGCTCGCCGGCGGCCACGACACCCTGCTCACCTTCGGCGGCGCCTACTCCAACCACCTGCGGGCGACCGCCGCCGCGGGCCGCCTGCTGGGCCTGCGCACGGTGGGCGTCGTACGCGGCGAGGAACTGGCCGGCCGGCCGCTCAACCCGTCCCTGGCCCGGGCCGCGGCCGACGGGATGACGCTGGACTTCGTGGACCGCGCGCTCTACCGCCGCAAGGCCGAGCCGGAGGTGGCGGCGGCGCTGGCGGCCCGGCACGGCAGGGCGTACGTACTGCCCGAGGGCGGCTCCAACGCGCCGGCCGTGCTGGGCTGCGCGGAGCTGGGCCGGGAACTGCGCGGCCTGGCCGACGTGGCGGTGGTGCCCTGCGGTACCGGCGGCACCCTGGCCGGGCTCGCGGCCGGGCTGGACGGCGCCGGTCGGGCGATCGGCGTGCCCGTGCTGCGCGGTGGCGGCTTCCTGGCCGACGACGTACGGGCGCTGCAACAGGCCGCCTACGGTGGCCCGCGCGGCGACTGGGCGCTGGAGGCGCGCTTCCACCACGGCGGCTACGCCCGTACCACCCCCCTGCTGGACGCCTTCGCGGCGGACTTCGCCGCCCGGCACGGCCTGGTCCCCGAGCCGGTCTACGTCGCCAAGGCGCTGCACGCCCTGGTCACGCTCGCCGAGGAGGGCGCCTTCCCGCCCGGCACCCGGGTGGCGGCGGTGATCACCGGCTGAGCCGGCCCGGGAGCGCCGCCCCCGCCCCTCGCCCTCGCCCGAACGCTCCGGTGGTTCGGCCGCCGCTTGCCGGTCGGCGGCACCGGAGGCGGCGGCCTTCGTCCGCGCACAGCGGGCCGCCGTACCCTGGGGGGCATGATCCGCGCCGCGACGCCCGCCGACATCCCGGTGATCCACACCCTGATCCGTGAACTCGCCGCGTACGAACGCGAACTGGAGCAGGCACGGGCCACCGAGGAACAGCTTCACGCCAGCCTGTTCGGTCCCGACCCGGCGGCGTACGCGCTGATCGCCGAAAGCACCGAAAGCTCCGACGGGGCGGACGGCGGGGCTGCGGAGCCGGTCGGCTTCGCGCTGTGGTTCCGGTCCTTCTCCACCTGGACCGGCACCGCGGGGCTGTACCTGGAGGACCTGTACGTGACACCGGGGGCCCGCGGCGCCGGCCACGGCAAGGCGCTGCTGGCCGCGCTCGCCGCGATATGCGTCGAGCGCGGCTGGCAGCGGTTCGAGTGGTCGGTCCTGGACTGGAACGAGAAGGCGCTCGGCGTCTACCGCTCGATCGGCGCACTGCCGCAGGACGAGTGGACGGTACAGCGGCTCACCGGCCCGGCCCTGCACGCGCTGGCGTCACTGGCGGCCGGGCCGGCTACGCCTGCGCACAACCGAGCGATTTCGCAGACGAATTGAGACCTCGGAGCACTACCCACGGTGCGTACTCGTACGCTTACCATGGGTGACAAGAGCAGTGGCCAACCGTGCTCCGTCCGGGCGACACCGGGCGGCGGATCGCGATAGCGTCGCTGCGAACCAGAGCAATCACTGTGTGCCACTGTGGAGGTGAGGGTGTCCCAGATCGCAGGCGAGCCCGGGTCGAAGGACTTCGTCGAGGTCCGGCTGCCCGCGGCGGGGGCGTATCTGTCGGTGCTGCGGACGGCCACGGCCGGACTCGCGGCCCGGCTGGACTTCACCCTCGACGAGATCGAGGACCTGCGCATCGCCGTGGACGAGGCGTGCGCGATCCTCCTGCAGCAGGCCGTGCCGGGTTCGGTGCTGAGCTGCGTGTTCCGGCTGGTCGGCGACTCGCTGTGGGTCACCGTGTCGGCGCCGACCACCGACGGCCGCGCGCCCGAGCGCGACACGTTCGCCTGGACGGTGCTGTCCGCGCTGGCCGGCGAGGTGGACTCCTCGGTGGCCGACGACCGCACGGTCAGCATCAGCCTGCACAAGAAGCGCGGCGCGGTACCAGGACTGTCGTGAAGCCGTCGGAGACCCCGGGCATCCCCGCCGAGCACGAGGCACCGGCCGCGGCGGCACGGGAGCGTGCCTCCGTACCGGCCCAGGCGCCGGACCCGGCCGGACCCGAGCCCGCCGGGCGGCAGCAGACGGCCCGGCCGCATCCGGAACCGGCGCACGACCCGGCCGACCGGGCGGCCACCCCCAGGGAAGTGATCGACGCGGCGGAGCAGACGGACCCGATGGACCCGATGGACCCGATGGACGACGACCAGGACACGGCGGGCACGGCGGACGTGGCGCCGGCGGAGCAGCACGAGCGCGCGGCGGACACCGGCGGTGCCGAGAGCGCCGAAGGTGCCGACACCGTCGACACGGTCGACAGTTACGAGCCGCACGACCCGCAGGACCGCTCCGGGGCCCGGGCCCTGTTCGTCGAGCTGAGCAAGCTGCCGGAGGGGTCGCCGGAGCGCGCCGAGCTGCGCAACCAGCTGGTGCGGATGCACCTGCCGCTGGTGGAGCACCTGGCCCGGCGGTTCCGCAACCGCGGGGAGCCGCTGGACGACCTCACCCAGGTCGCCACGATCGGGCTGATCAAGTCGGTGGACCGGTTCGACGTCGAGCGCGGGGTGGAGTTCTCCACCTACGCCACCCCGACGGTGGTCGGCGAGATCAAGCGGCACTTCCGGGACAAGGGCTGGGCGGTACGGGTGCCGCGCCGGCTCCAGGAGCTGCGGCTGGCGCTGACCACGGCCACCGGCGAGCTGTCCCAGCGGCACGGGCGCGCGCCGACCGTGCACGAGCTGGCCGAGCACCTGAAGATCTCCGAGGAGGAGGTGCTGGAGGGCCTGGAGTCGGCCAACGCCTACAGCACGCTCTCGCTGGACGTGCCGGACACCGACGACGAGTCGCCGGCCGTCGCGGACACCCTCGGCTCGGAGGACGAGGCGCTGGAGGGCGTGGAGTACCGCGAGTCCCTCAAGCCGCTGCTGGAGCAGTTGCCGCCGCGCGAGAAGACGATCCTGCTGCTGCGGTTCTTCGGCAACATGACCCAGTCGCAGATCGCCCAGGAGGTGGGCATCTCCCAGATGCACGTCTCCCGGCTGCTGGCCCGTACCCTCGCCCAGCTGCGGGACAAGCTGCTCATCGACGAGTGAGCGCCGGGCGTGCCGTCGGTGGCACGCCCGGACCTACCTGGACGCCGAGGGGCCCGTCCGCGGCCGAGAGCGCCTACGGGGCCCCTCCACAGGGCTCCCCCGCCCCAGGCGCCCCAGGGCCCCTTACAGGCGCCGCTACGAGGACGCGGTCCGCTTGATGCCGAGGGCGTCGGTGGTGGCCGGGTGGACCAGCAGCACCAGGCCCAGGACCGCGAGCAGGCCGAGCACGATGCCACCGGCGACGGCGGGGCCGCCGCTGTGCAGCATGGTCCAGGCCATGGGCAGCGCGATCAGCTGCATGATCAGCGCGGGCCCGCGGCTCCACTTGCGGGCCTTGCGCAGGCCGTGGGCGGCGGCCAGTGGGATCGCGGCGAGCACCAGCACCAGCAGGCCGGCCGGCACCGCGTTGTGGCCGCCGGTGAAGCACATGGTGATGCCCCACACCGCCACGGCCAGCCCTTCGAGTCCGGCCACGGCGGCGGCCAGCATCAGCCGCAGTACGGGCCGGCCGGCGGGGGCCGGAGCCCCGGCGGCCGGGTCCGCGGGAGGGGCGGTACGGGGGCGCTTGGACGTGTTGCTCACACCGGCCAGCGTAGCCGGGCCGGAAAATCGGTGGGTACGCTGTCGGCCATGCGTGCACTTCTCGTGGTCAATCCGGCTGCCACGACCACCAGCGCGCGGGTCCGTGAGGTGATCGGTACCGCGCTCGCCAGCGACCTCAAGCTGGAGGTGGCCACGACGGAGTACCGGGGGCACGCCCGGGACCTGGCGCGCAGAGCCGCGGAGAGCGGCGAGGTGGAGCTGGTGGTCTCGCTCGGCGGCGACGGCACCGTCAACGAGATCGTCAACGGCCTGCTGCACCACGGCCCCGATCCTGACGACCTGCCGCAGCTCGCGGTGGTGCCCGGCGGCTCGACCAACGTGTTCGCCCGGGCGCTGGGGCTGCCCAACGACCCGGTGGAGGCCACCGGCGCCCTGCTGGGCGCCCTGCGGGCCGGCTCCTCCCGTACGGTCGGGCTCGGTCTGGTCAGCGGCACTCCCGGCACCGAGGACGAGGGCGTGCCGGCCCGCTGGTTCACCTTCTGCGCGGGCTTCGGCTTCGACGCCGGGGTGATCGGCCGGGTCGAGCAGCAGCGGGAGTTGGGCAAGCGTTCGACGCCCGCGCTGTATCTGCGGCAGGTGGCCCGGCAGTTCATGGCCGACCCGCACCGGCGCAAGGGCACGATCACCTTGGACCGCCCGGACGAGGAGCCGGTCCCGGGGCTGGCGATGGCCATAATCTGCAACACCGCGCCCTGGACGTACATCGGGAACCGGCCAGTGTACGCCTCTCCGGAGGCCTCGTTCGACACGGCGCTGGACGTCCTCGGGGTCACCCGGATGTCCACGGTGTCCGGAACGCGTTACGCCGCGCAGTTGCTCCGCTCCACACCGGAGCGGGGGCCGCGCGGGCGGCACACGGTGAGCCTGCACGACCTGACCGACTTCACCTTGCAATCGCAGGCGCCGCTGCCCTTCCAGGTGGACGGTGACCACCTGGGGCTGCGAACGAGCGCGACCTTCACAGGTGTACGCCGTGCACTGCGTGTCATTGTGTAAGTCGAAGAGCCTAAAGTCCTTTTACTCGAACGTTTAGCCTGCCCGGCACCCCATGGAAGTAGGGCTGTGACCGAGGCGACACCGAGGAATCAAAAAAAACTTTTCGGAAGGGGTTGTATCTCCCGCCGAGGTTTGCGAGTCTCTAGGTGGCGATCGGGACGGGTCGGGTAGACGACCCCCATGAGAGCCCGAATCCTCCACTTCACACCAGGCGCGGGACCGCACCAGCCGCCAGGCTGGTTGACGTCCCGTTCGCTGTGAAGGGATTCGTGAAAGCGTTCACATTCACAAGCAACGTGCTTGTCACACGAGGAGTTGGAGCAGCCATGGACTGGCGTCACCGCGCCGTTTGCCGCGAGGAAGACCCGGAGCTCTTCTTCCCCATCGGCAACACCGATCCTGCGCTGCTGCAGATCGAGGAAGCCAAGGCCGTCTGCCGCCGCTGCCCCGTCATGGAGCAGTGCCTGCAGTGGGCCCTTGAGAGCGGCCAGGACGCCGGTGTCTGGGGCGGGCTCAGCGAGGACGAGCGTCGCGCGATGAAGCGTCGCGCCGCTCGTAACCGGGCCCGCAACGCCAGCGCCTGATCCCTGGCATTCCGACCGAGCCGCAGCGCGCAGCACCTGCCAACACGCGCAGCACGCAGGATCGAAGGGACCCCGTACCGAACCCGGTACGGGGGTTCCTTTTTTTGTGCCGCCAACTGTGCGACGACGGGCGTGCGTCGTCCGCCGGGCGCCGACTGCTAGGAGTCCAGCGGGAGTTCGAGCAGTACCCGGGTGCCGCCGCCGGGCGCGGGGAGCATGTCGAAGGTGCCGGACAGCTCGCCGACCACGAGGGTGCGGACGATCTGCAGGCCGAGGTTGCCGGCCTGCTGGGCGTCGAAGCCGGGCGGCAGGCCGCGGCCGTCGTCCTGGACGACCACGGTGATCAGCTCCCGGCCGCGGGTGACCGTGACCTCGACGGTGCCCGACTCCCCCGGCCCGAAGCCGTGTTCGAGGGCGTTCTGCAGCAGTTCGGTGAGCACCATGGACAACGGGGTGGCGATCTCCGCGGTCAGCACGCCGAACTTGCCGGTGCGCCGGGTCGTCACTCGTCCGGGGGAAATCTCGGCGACCATCGCCAGCACCCGGTCGGCGATCTCGTCGAACTCCACACTCTCGTCCAGCGTCTGACTGAGTGTCTCGTGCACGATGGCGATCGAGCCGACCCGCCGTACCGCCTCCTCCAGCGCCTCGCGGGCCGGGTCGGAGTCCATTCGGCGGGCCTGGAGCCGGAGAAGGGCGGCCACCGTCTGGAGGTTGTTCTTCACCCGGTGGTGGATCTCCCGGATGGTGGCGTCCTTGGTTATCAACTCCCGTTCGCGGCGCCGCAGTTCGGTGACATCGCGGAGCAGCACCAGCGAACCGGTGTGGGTGCCCTTGGGCTTGAGCGGGATGGCCCGCAGCTGGATCACCCCGTCGCCGCCCTCGACCTCGAACTCCCGGGGTGCCCAGCCGCTGGCCAGCTTCACCAGGGCCTCGTCCACCGGCCCGCGGACCGGGGCGAGTTCGGCGGTGGCCTTGCCCAGGTGCTGGCCCACCAGGTCGGTGGCCATGCCCAGGCGGTGGTACGCGGACAGGGCGTTGGGGCTGGCGTACTGCACCATGCCGTCGGCGTCCAGCCGGATCAGCCCGTCGCCGGCCCGCGGCGAGGCGTCCATGTCCACCTGCTCGGCCGGGAACGGGAACGCCCCGGCGGCGATCATCTGCGCCAGGTCGGAGGCGCTCTGCAGGTAGGTGAGCTCCAGCCGGCTCGGGGTGCGCACGGTCAGCAGGTTGGTGTTGCGCGCGATCACGCCCAGCACGCGCCCGTCCCGCCGTACCGGGATCGACTCCACCCGGACCGGCACCTCCTCGCGCCACTCCGGGTCGCCCTCCCGGACGATCCGCCCCTCGTCCAGCGCGGCGTCCAGCAGCGGGCGCCGGCCGCGCGGCACCAGGTGGCCGACCATGTCGTCCTGGTACGAGGTGGGGCCGGTGTTGGGCCGCATCTGGGCCACCGACACGTAGCGGGTGCCGTCCCGGGTGGGGACCCACAGCACCAGGTCGGCGAAGGACAGGTCGGACAGGAGCTGCCACTCCGAGACGAGCAGGTGCAGCCATTCGAGGTCGGAGTCGCCGAGGGCCGTGTGCTCGCGGACGAGGTCGTTCATGGAGGGCACGCTGCGAGGGTACCCCCCGGGGCGGACCGGCGGCGGGGTCGCGAGCGGTGGGAGGGTGGCCGGCGGGGCAGCCCGCGGGTGCCGTGATTCACAGGGAATTCTCCTAGGATTCCCTGCTGAGGGCATGGACAACCGGCAATGGTCTAGTCCACAATTCCTCTCGTGAACCTCCGCGCTCCCCGCACAGGAGCGCGGACCGAGGCGGCGCGTTCTCTGCCCTGACTACGTCGGCGCCTCCCGGTCGGCCCTATCGGGCCCGCGGGGACCGCACACCTCGCAGGCCACGGCGCCGACAGCGACTCCGGGCTGCGGTGCCGATGAGGTTGAGGGTCCTCTCCCGGCACCGCGGCCCCGAGTTTTTTCCGCCCCTGCGCCGCCCCCTTGCACGGCCTCGCGCGGCTACGCCGACTTCAGCAGGGCCCGTGGGGCGTCCGGGTCCTGGCCGCGGGCGAGGGAGACCTCGTAGGCGAGCTTCTGGAGGGGCAGGATCTCCAGGACGGGCTGGAGGGCCTCGGGCACGGAGGTGGTGGGCAGGGCGAAGCCCAGGGGTGCGGCGGCGACCTGGCCGGGCGGGCCGACGACCACCAGGTCCGCGCCGCGGCCGCGCAGCCGGTCCAGTACGGGTTGCAGGGCCGCGCCGCCCCGCCCCTCGGTGACGATCGCGATGACCGGCGAGATGTTGTCGACCATCGCCAGGGGGCCGTGCAGCAGGTCCGCCCCGGAGTAGGCCAGCGCGGGGATGTACGAGGTCTCCATCAGCTTCAGCGCGGCCTCACGGGCGGTCGGGTAGCCGTAGCCGCGCGAGGTGATCACCATCCGCTCGGCGAACCGGTAGCGCCCGGCCAGGTGCCGTACTTCCGCGTCGCGGGCCAGCACCCCCTCGGCCAGCTCCGGCACCGGCGCCGCCTCGGTGCCGGACTCCCCGCGCAGGCCCTTGACGAACAGGTAGAGCGCGAGGAGTTCGGCCGTGTACGTCTTGGTGGCCGGCAGCGCCTTCTCCGGCCCGGCCAGCAGGTCGACGTGGTATTCGGAGGCCTCCGCGACCGGCGAGTCCGGGTTGTTGGTGACGGCCAGGGTGATCGCCCCCGCCTCCCGGGCGGCCCTCGATGCGGCGGCCAGGTCCGGCGAGCCCCCGGACTGGCTGACCGTGATCAGCAGCACGCCGGCGAGCTGCGGGCGCACCCCGGAGGCGGTCGCGGTGGACATCGAGGTCAGCCCGCAGGGCAGGCCGAGCTCCGCCTCGATCAGGTACTTGGCGTAGAGGGCGGCGTGGTCGGAGGTGCCGCGGGCGCTGAGCAGCACGAAACGCGGGCGGTGGGCGGCGATCCGCCGGGCCGTGTCCCGGATCGCCGGGCCGCCCTCGACCAGGACCCGGCGCAGCACCGCCGGCTGCTCGGCCATCTCCCCGGACATGATCCAGCCCGGTCGGCCCTTCGTCGGCGCCGACATCCGCACCGCCTCCTCCGGCCGCGCCCGACCCCACAAGTCGACCACAGGAGGGGCGGGGCCGCACCATCGGCGGAACGGAGCCCGTCTGCTAAATTGGTCTATACGATTGGTCTATACCACACTCATCCTCTCCAGAACGGCAGGACCAGCGTGGAAGTTGTCATCGTTCCGGACGCCGCGACAGGCGGCGAGATCGTCGCCGAGGCCATGGCCCAACTGCTCCGCCGCAAGCCGGACGCACTGCTGGGGGTGGCGACGGGGTCCACCCCGCTGCCCGTCTACCGGGCGCTGGCGGCGAAGGTGGGGGCCGGCGAGGTGCAGGTGGACCGGGCCAGGGTCTGCCAGCTCGACGAGTACGTGGGGCTGCCGGCCGGGCACCCGGAGTCCTACCGCTCGGTGCTGCTGCGCGAGGTGGTCGAGCCGCTGGGGCTGTCCCCCGACGCGTTCCTCGGGCCGGACGGGGCCGCCCAGGACATACCGGCGGCGTGCCAGGCGTACGACGCGGCGCTGTCGGCGGCGGGCGGGGTGGACCTGCAACTGCTCGGCATCGGCACGGACGGCCACATCGGGTTCAACGAGCCCGGCTCGTCGCTGGCGTCGCGGACCCGGATCAAGACGCTCACCGAGCAGACCCGGGTGGACAACGCGCGGTTCTTCGACGGGGACATCGAGCAGGTGCCGCACCACGTGATCACGCAGGGCATCGGCACGATCCTGGAGGCGCGGCACCTGGTGCTGCTGGCCACCGGCGAGGGCAAGGCGGAGGCGGTCGCCCAGACGGTCGAGGGCCCGGTCGCCGCGATCGTCCCGGCCTCCGCGCTCCAGTTGCACCCGCACGCCACCGTCGTCGTGGACGAGGCCGCCGCCTCCGAGCTGAAGCTGGCGCCGTACTTCCGCGCGACGTATGCGGCCAAGCCTTCTTGGCAGGGGCTCTGAGAAGGGTGCCGTAGTCCGTCGGACCGCCGTTGCCCGCTGTGGTGGCGGTCCGTGCGGGACCTCCGGAGCGGGAGTCCGAAATCGTCTGTTCACGAGCCTGGCGGCTCACAAATAGACGGCAGCATTTCGGACCCCCGCTCCTCCGGCCCCGTAAGGCCGAACAGTCGGTGGGTGACCTCAGCGCGCCGACAGAATCGCTTCCGCCGCCGCTTCGCCGCAGACGCGGGCGGCGCCGTGGGTGGCGACGTGGAGCGCGCCGGCGGGCGGGGACTGCGGGACGCCCATCTCGACGACGATGGTGTCGGGGCGGGCGGCGAGCAGCGCGGTGAGGGCGCCGGCCATCCAGGGGTGCCGGTGGACGTCGCGGACGACGGCGACCAGGCGGCGGGAGCCGGCCGCGGCGAGCACGTCGGAGACATCCTCGGAGCGGTAGGTGCCAGTCTCGGTGCCGGGCAGGGCGCGTTCGAGTTCGGCGGCCACGCCCCAGGGGGTGACGTCGCCGACGGCGATGTTGGCCATCGGGGTGAAGGCCGCGACGTAGGGCGGGGCGGTGAGCGGGGTGAAGCCGGGGCCGCGGGTGATACGGACCGCGCGGCGGGCGGCTTCCAGGCCCAGTTCGGGGCCGGCCACGAGGCGGGTGGCGGCGCCGGACTGCTCCTGGGTCCAGGCGGCGAGCGCGCGGACCCGGGCGGCGGCGTCGGCGAGGCGTTCCTCGGGCAGCGACCCGTCGCGTACGGCGGCCACCAGGGCGTCCCGCAGCGCGAGGACGGTGCCCTCGTCGTAGGGGCCGCCGCCCACGCAGATCGCGTCGGCGCCGGCCGCGATGGCCATCGCGGTGCCGCGTTCCATGCCGTACGTGGCCGCGATCGCCTGCATGTCGATGCCGTCGGTGATGATCAGCCCGTCGTAGCCGAGGCCGCCGGCCGAGCGGGGGGCCCGCAGCAGGCCGCCCAGCACCGCGGGCGACAAGGTGGCCGGCAGGTCGGGGTCGAGGGCGGGCACCAGGATGTGAGCGCTCATCACGACCTTGGCGCCGGCGGCCAGCGCGGCCCGGAAGGGGACCAGCTCGCGGTGGTGCAGGGTGTCGAGGTCGACGTCGATGCGCGGCAGGGCGTGGTGGGAGTCGACCGAGGTGTCGCCGTGGCCCGGGAAGTGCTTGACGCTGGCGGCGACGCCGGCGGACTGCAGGCCCTCCACCCAGGCGGCGGTGTTGCGGGCCACCAGGTCGGGGTCGGCACCGAAGGAGCGGACCCCGATGACCGGGTTGCGCGGGTCGGAGTTGACGTCGACGGAGGGCGCCCAGTCCAGGTTGACGCCGACCTCGGCGAGCCGGCGGCCGAGTTCGGCGGCCACCGCCCGGGTCAGCTTGAGGTCGTCCACCGCGCCGAGCGCGAGGTTGCCGGGGAAGGACGAGCCGCCGCGCACCTCGATCCGGGTGACATCGCCGCCCTCCTCGTCGGCGGCGATGAGCAGGTCCGGCCGGACCTCGCGCAGCCGGGCGGTGAGCGCGGCGACCTGTTCCGCGGTCTGGATGTTGCGGGAGAACAGGGCGACCGCGCCCAGCCCCTCGTCCAGCAGGCGCAGCACCCAGTCCGGCGGGGTCAGGCCGCCGAAGCCGGGCTGGAGGACGGTGAGCGCGTCCCGGGTGAGGGCGTCCGCGGGGGTGTCGGCGGAAATGACGGTCATCCCTTCACCGCGCCGGCGGTCAGGCCGGCTGCCATCTTGCGCTGGACGAGCAGGAACAGCAGCACGATGGGGATGCCCATCATGGTCGAGCCCGCCATCATCGGAGCGTATTCGGTGCCGTGCTGGGTGGTGAAGGAGCTCAGCCACACGGTGGCGGTCTGATGCTCCTGGCTCATCACCAGCAGGGCGTAGAGGAACTCGTTCCACGCCTGGATGAAACCGTAGATCGAGGTGGCGACCAGGCCCGGGGCGAGCAGCGGCAGGACCACCCGGATGAAGGCACCGGCGCGGCTGCACCCGTCCACCATCGCCGCCTCCTCCAGCTCCTTGGGGATGTTGACGAGGAAGCCGCGCAGCGTCCACACCGTGAAGGGCAGGATGAAGGTCAGATAGGTCAGCACCAGGCCGGACAGCTTGTCGATCTGGTGGATCTGGTTGAGCAGCAGGAACACCGGGATGATCATCGCGACCAGCGGCACCATCTGGACGGTGAGGATGCCGACGATCACGATCTTGCGGCCGCGGAAGGCGAACCGGGAGATGGCCAGCGCGGCCAGCAGCCCGACGACCGCGCCGATCAGCACGGTGGCGGCGCTGACGATCAGGCTGCGCTCGACCGGCCCCCAGAAGTCGCTGATGTTCAGCGCGCGCCGGAAGTTCTCCAGCGACAGGGGAAACGGGAAGAAGTGCGGGTTGGGGTCGATCGCGTCCTTGGCCGGCTTGAACGCCGTGTTGAGCATCCAGTAGACCGGGAAGGCGCTCAGGCAGAAGACGATCAGGCCGAGGATGTTGTACGTGATCCTGCTGCGGCGCCGGCGGGCGGCGAGCAGGGCGGCCCCGGCCGACGGCGCGGGCCTCGCGGGCGGCTGCGTGGTCAGGGCGCTCATTCCACCTCTCCGATCTTCAGCATCTGGCGCATGTAGACGGCGACCACGCCCATCAGGAGCACCACGGTGATCAGCGCGATGGCCGCGCCGGCCGCGTAGTCGTTGACGCCGAACGCCTTTTCGTACGAGTAGGTGGTCAGCAGCTGGAACTCCGGCTCGGGGTGGCCGCCGCGCATCAGCCACACCTGCGGGAAGACGCCCATGTCCCAGATCACCGAGAGGGTGGTCATCATCACCACGAGCGGCTTGATGATGGGGAAGGTGACGTAGCGGAACGTGCCGAAGGCGCCGGCTCCGTCGAGCCGGGCGGCCTCCTCCAGTTCCTTGGGCACCTGGGTCAGGCCCGCGCTCAGGGTGATCGCGACGAACGGAATGGCGCCCCAGACCACCAGCAGCATGATCACGGTCAGGCCCTCGGGACCGGACGCGAACCAGTTGTGGCCGTCGTAGTTCACTCCGGGCAGCTTGCTGAGCACCCAGTTCACGACGCCGTAGTCGGTGTCGAACATCCACTTGAAGACGGTGACCGCGACGACCACCGGCATCGCCCAGCTCGCCACCAGGGCGATGTTGACCAGGGTCTTCACCCAGGACGACACGCGCTGGAGCAGCAGCGCGACCAGCATGCCGGCGACCATGGTGAGCAGCACCGAGCCGCCGGCGAAGATGACCGTGCGGACGACGACCGACCAGAACTCGTTGTCGGTCAGGACCGCCTTGTAGTTGTCGAAGCCGACCCAGGTGGCCGGCTTGAAGCCCCACAGCTGGGGTTTCTTGTAGTCCTGGAAGGACAGGGTGGCCAGCCGCACCAGCGGATAGCCGAGGACCAGCACCAGCACCAGCAGGCAGGGGGCAAGCAGCAGCCAGGGGGCGGCCCAGCGGCCGGCGCGTCTGCCGCGTGGCGGGCGGCGTGGCGTGCCTCCGTCGGAGGGAGGTGATGAGTGCCGCGGCGGCGGCACCTCGGTGGTGGTTGTCTCTGCGGCACTCATCACGTGCTCCTCAGGCGTCCCTGGTCGTGGTGCGGGGCGGATCGTGGGGCCGGGTCAGTTCTTGACGTTGATGACCTTGTCGATCGCGGCGTCCGCGTCCTTGGCCGCCTGCTGCACCGACTTCTTGCCCGTGGCGATGGACTGGAGCATGTCCTGCAGCGTGTTCTGCTTCTCGACCGTGCCCCAGCCGGGCGCGGTCGGCACGAACCAGCTGATCTCGGCCGCCTGCGCGGTGACCGCGGAGGCCGGGTCCGCCTTGAGGGTGGCGAGCTGGGTGTTGTTGTTGGGCAGGTTGCCCTTGCCCATCAGGCCCTGCTGGCCCTTGGTGTCGGTGAAGTCGTTGATCCACTCCGCGGCCAGGTCCTGGTTCTTGGACTTGGTCGGGATGGCCAGGTCCGAGCCGCCGAGGAAGACCGGCAGCGCCTTGCCGGACGGGCCGGGCATGACGAAGTTGACCAGGTTGGTCTTGAGCTTGCCGCCGGTCTTGTCGAACTTCGGGTCGGCGGCGGAGGGCGCCTCCCAGCCGGGGGCGTAGATCATCGCGGACTTGCCCTGGCCGTAGACGATGTACCGGTCGGACTCGTCCTTGGTCAGGTCGCCGTGCATGTACTTGGCCTCGGCGTTCTTCCACGCGGTCAGGCCCTGGATGGCGGCCGGGTCCTCCAGCGAGGACTTCCACTGGCCGCCGGACTGCTTGGCGATGGCGCCGCCGGCGTCGTAGACGAAGGACATCGCGGCGTACCAGTCACGGGTGGGCTGGTACCAGGCGCTGAACTTCGCGCCCTCCTTGGCCTGGATCTTGTCCAGGTCGCCGGTCAGCTCGGTCCAGGTCTTGGGGGTGGTGGTCACGCCGGCGGCCGCGGCGATGTCCTTGCGCCAGGTGGCGATGCGGGCGGCGGCGTAGTACGGGACGCCGTAGACCTGGCCGTCGTAGGTGACCGACTGCTTCAGGCCGTCCAGCCAGGCGGCGGAGTTGTCGAACTTGGAGGGGTCGATCTGGGCGAAGGCGCCTTCGGCCATGTAGGCGACCATCTCGGTGTTGCCCATCTCGACCACGTCGGGCGCCTTGTCGGTGGCGAGCACGGCGTCGAGCTTGGCGTTCTTGTCCGGCCAGGCGTAGTACTCGTGATTGACCTTCAGCCCCGGGTGCTTGGCGACCAGCGCGTCGTCCGCGGCCTTCACCAGCTCCGGCCAGTTGTGCTGGGCGTCGACGGTCAGCCACACGGTGATCGACGAGGCACTGGACTTCGCGGCAGAGCCGCCGCCGGCCTTGTTGTCGTCCTTCTTGCTGGACCCGCAGGCCGCGATGCCAGTGATCATGACCGCGACGCCGATCGCCGCGATGAGCTTGCGCTTCACGCCACCCTCCTCAAGGATGCCCGAAACTCCCCCCACCGCCCGAATCGGCGGTTACCGCACGACAAGTGACAGCCGCGTCCTGCTCGTGGGTCTGGGTAGGCCTTAATGGTGTAGACCAGTAACCGGAGCTTGGCCTAGACCTTTAGGGGTGTCAAGGGTGTATAAGAGCACAGGTCGGGTCTGTTATCGGACCGACACCTGAGCGACCGGCCCCGGACTGCCTCCCTTCACCAGGACAGCCCGTGCCACCATGTGAGCCGCAATCAACGGAGGAAGCCGGTGACGGCAGCACGACAGCAGTCGGGAGTGGACGTCATGGACAGCGACGCGGGGACGGCGGAGACCACGGGGAACGGCACCGCGGGCCGCACCGCGCGCGTGCCCAAGTACTACCGGCTCAAGCGCCACCTGCTGGACATCACCCAGACCATGCCGCCCGGCACCCCCGTCCCGCCCGAGCGCACCCTGGCCACCGAGTTCGACACCTCCCGCACCACCGTCCGGCAGGCCCTCCAGGAACTCGTGGTCGAGGGCCGGCTGGAGCGTATCCAGGGCAAGGGCACCTTCGTGGCGAAACCGAAGGTCTCGCAGGCCCTCCAACTGACCTCGTACACCGAGGACATGCGCGCCCAGGGCCTGGAGCCGGCCTCGCAGCTGCTGGACATCGGCTACATCACCGCCGACGACCGGCTGGCCGGGCTGCTGGACATGAAGGCCGGCGGCAGGGTGCTGCGGATCGAGCGGCTGCGGCTGGCCAACGGCGAGCCGATGGCCATCGAGACCACCCACCTGTCCGCCAAGCGCTTCCCCGCGCTGCGCCGCAGCCTCGCCAAGTACACCTCCCTCTACACCGCGCTGGCCGAGGTGTACGACGTGCGGCTCGCCGAGGCCGAGGAGACCATCGAGACGTCACTGGCCACCCCGCGGGAGGCCGGCCTGCTCGGCACCGACGTCGGGCTGCCGATGCTGATGCTCTCCCGGCACTCCATCGACACCACCGGCGAACCGGTGGAGTGGGTGCGCTCGGTCTACCGCGGTGACCGCTACAAGTTCGTCGCGCGCCTCAGCCGCCCGGCAGATTGACAGCAACATCAGCCGCCCAGCGGATTGACAACGGCACAAGTAGTGACGACTGTCGGTCCACTCCCCTAGATTCTCGCGGGCAACAGCCGCAGCTCTAGGGGATGGGAGCACCATCTATGTCGCAAGATCGGCCGGACTCGGCAGATCGGCCACCGCTCGTCACGCCCAGGCGGGCCCTGGCCGGGATCTGCATCGTCATTCCGTTCGTCGCGCTGCTGTGGGTCAACTCCTACGCGCGGACGACTCCTGAGTTCATCGGCATCCCCTTCTTCTACTGGTACCAGATGGCCTGGGTCCCGGTGTCCGCCGCGCTGACCTACACCGCCTACCTCCTGGTACGTGCCGAGGAGCGGGCGCAGCGCGCCGCCCGCGAGGGGGGTGCGGCCCGATGAAGAACGGAGTCAACGGCGTCGCGCTCGGCGTCTGCATCGCCTTCTTCCTGGCCGTCACGGTGCTGGGCTTCATGGCCGCCCGCTGGCGGCGCGCCGAGAACGCCCTGCACCTGGACGAATGGGGCCTGGGCGGGCGCAGCTTCGGCACCTGGGTCACCTGGTTCCTGCTCGGCGGCGACCTGTACACCGCATACACCTTCGTCGCCGTCCCGGCCGCGGTCTACGGCGCCGGCGCGTCCGGCTTCTTCGCCCTGCCGTACACGATCCTGGCCTACCCGCTGGTGTTCCTGTTCCTGCCCCGGCTGTGGTCGGTCTCCCGCAAGCACGGGTACGTGACCTCGTCGGACTTCATCCGCGGGCGGTTCGGCTCCAAGAGCCTGTCGGTGGCGGTCGCGCTCACCGGCATCGTGGCCACCATGCCGTACATCGCCCTGCAACTCGTCGGCATCCAGGCGGTGCTGAACGTGATGGGCATCGGCAACAGCGGCAACTGGTTCGCCAAGGACCTGCCGCTGTTCATCGCCTTCGGCGTGCTCGCCGCCTACACCTACTCCTCCGGGCTGCGGGCCCCGGCGCTGATCGCCTTCGTCAAGGACGCGTTGATCTACATCGTGATCATCGTGGCGATCATCTACATCCCGTACAAGCTGGGCGGCTTCCACGACATCTTCCACTCGGCCAAGACCGCCTACGCCGTGCAGAACCCGGTGACCAAACAGCCACGCGGCTCCCTGGTGTCCGGGCCCAAGGCCCAATGGGCGTACGCCACGCTGGCCATGGGCTCGGCGATGGCGCTCTTCCTGTACCCGCACTCGGTCACCGCGGTGCTCTCCAGCAAGAGCCGCAACGTGGTACGGCGCAACACCACGATCCTGCCGCTGTACTCGCTCATGCTCGGCCTGCTGGCCATGCTCGGCTTCATGGCGATCGCCGACGGCGTCGGCAAGGGCATCAAGGGCTACAACGCCCAGCTCGCCATCCCGCAGCTCTTCGAGAACATGTTCCCCTCCTGGTTCGCCGGCGTCGCCTTCGCGGCGGTCGGGATCGGCGCCCTGGTGCCGGCCGCCATCATGTCCATCGCCGCGGCCAACCTCTTCACCCGCAACATCTACAAGGACCTGATCAAGCCCGACGCCACACCCGAGCAGGAGACCCGCGTCTCCAAGCTGGTCTCCCTGGTCGTCAAGGTCGGCGCCCTGGTCTTCGTGCTCGCCATGGACAAGACGGTGGCCATCAACTTCCAACTCCTGGGCGGCATCTGGATCCTCCAGACCGTCCCGGCCATCGTCGGCGGCCTCTTCACCCGCTGGTTCCACCGCTGGGCCCTGCTCGCCGGCTGGGCCGCCGGCATGGCCTACGGCACGTGGAAGGCGTACGACCAGTCCTCCGCCACCCAGTCCCACTTCGGCGGCAATTCCGATGTCATCCCGGGCATCGGCGAAAAGGGCTACATCGGCCTGACCGCGTTCGTCCTCAACATCGCGATCGTGCTCGTCCTTTCCGTTGTCCTGAACGCGCTTCGGGCTCCCGCCGGGGTCGACGAAACGGCACGCGAGGATTACGTCCTGGACACGGAAGATCCCGCCCCTCTCCCGGGCACCTCCCCGAAGCCGGGCGAGCCGGGAGTGCCGCCGGGCCTGCCCGAACCCGCAGGGGCGTAGGGGCTTCGCCCCGGAGTACCCAAGGGGCGCGGGGATCCGTGCGCGGTGCGGCAACACCGGAATACCCAGGGGCGCGGGGAACTGCGCGAGCAACCACTGACGGCCGGTGGCCCGGGAACGACAGCAATTGCCCCTTTGGGGCGGTGACGACCCTCAGCCCGGAATTGGGCTAGTCGCGCAGTTCCCCGCGCCCCTGAGTACTCCCGGCGAACCGGCTTCCCGCAAAGGCGCGCCTGTAGGCGTGGGGGGTCGTCCCGGTCCACCGGGCGAAGTGATGCCGCAAGGTCGCCGCATTACCGAACCCGGCCCGAACGGAAATCGCATCGATCGTCTCGTCCGTACCCTCGAGCAATTCCCGGGCCAGAAGCACCCTTTGCCCGAGAAGCCAGCGATAGGGCGTCGTCCCGGTCTCCTGCTGGAAGCGACGGGCGAAGGTTCGGGGCGACATGTGCGCCCGGGCCGCGAGGTCCTCAATCGTGACCTCGCGGTCCAGGTGCCGCTCCATCCAGGAGAGAACCTGACCCACCGTGTCGGTCTTGGCACGCGGCAACGGCCGGTCGACGTACTGCGCCTGGCCGCCCTCGCGGTGGGGCGGGACCACCATGCGGCGGGCGATGCCGTTGGCGACGGCGGTGCCCTGTTCCTTGCGTACGAGGTGGAGGCAGGCGTCGATGCCGGCGGCGGTGCCGGCCGAGGTGACGACGCCGGTGTCGTCGACGTAGAGGACGTCGCCCTCGACCTGGGCCCGGGGGTAGCGGCGGGCCAGTTCCTCGGTGTGCCGCCAGTGCGCTGCGCACCGCCGGCCGTCCAGGAGTCCGGCGGCGGCGAGCACGAAGACGCCGGCGCACACGCTGAGCACGGTGGCGCCCCGGTCGACGGCGGCGCGCAGCGCGGCCAGCAGTTCCGGCGGGAAGTCCCGTACGGCGTAGGAGTCGCCGGCGGGTACGGCGATCAGGTCCGCCTGTTCGAGCCGGGACAGGTCGGGGTCGGCGACCAGCCCGAACCCGGCGTGGGTGGACAGTTCGCGGCCCTCCGCCGAGACGACCGCGAAGTCGTAGACCGGCAGCCCCTCGTCGCCGCGGTCCAGCCCGAACACCTCGCAGACCACGCCGAGCTCGAACGGATGCACACCGTCGAGCACCACGGCCACCACGTTCTGCAGCATGGAACCCAGCGTGCCACGTGGCAGGATGTTGCGGTAGTACGACAGTCCTGCCACTGGGCAGGATGTCATCACCGACGGCACGGTTGACTCATGACAGTGCTACTCGACATCGCCGCGCTGGGCGCGCTGCTGCTGGCCCTGACCTTCGTCCCGGGGCTGTGGCTGCTGGCCGACCGCAGGATCACCAAGCAGATAGAGCGCGCGCAGGCGCGGCAGAGGTCCGGCCCCGGACAGCCGGACAGAGCCGGGGCCGGGGCCGGCAGCGAGAAGGGGACGGAATCCGGGACCGGGCGCCGGGTCAGTCGTTCGGGACCGTCGCGAACTTGGGCGTAGTCTCGGCCATCTGCCGCATCACGTCCTTGCGTTCGCGCTTGGAGAGGCGGTCGATGTAGAGCCGCCCGTAGAGGTGGTCCGTCTCGTGCTGGAGGCAGCGCGCGAAGTACCCGGTGCCGCGGACGCGGATGGGGTTGCCCTGGGCGTCCTGGCCGCGGACGACGGCGTAGTCGGGGCGGGCCAGCTCCATGTAGGCGCCCGGCACGGACAGGCAGCCCTCGTTGGAGTCGTCCAGCCGCCGCTTGTCGGCCGGCACTTCCTCCAGCACCGGGTTGCACACCACGCCGACGTGCCGGACGTTGTCGTCGTCCGGGCAGTCGTAGACGAAGACCTTCAGGTCGACGCCGATCTGGTTGGCGGCCAGGCCCACGCCCTCGGCGGCGCGCTGGCTGGCGAACATGTCGTCGACGAGCGCGGCCAACTCCTCGTCGAAGGAGGTGACGTCCCGGCACTCGCGGTGCAGCACCGGGTTGCCGACCACGGTGATCGGGCGGACCGTACCCCGCTCCCGGTACGCCTGCTCACGGGCCTCGGCGTCCGTCGCGTCGTCGGTGAACGCCTGGTCCTGCTCGGTCTGCTGCTGGGACATCTCCGCCGTACGCCTTCCCGGATCCTGCTGGTTGTGATCCTTCCCAGGGTACGGTGCCCCGCAAGTGGGCACGGCCGATCCGAGCCACAAAGCGGGTCTCGAGCGGGCTTCAGCAGACCTCTTCGAGGTCCCGCCAGTCGCGGGTGTCCGGGCTGTCGGCGACCCAGCTGTCGAGCAGGCCGCGGACGAGGGCGGCGGGGGCGGCGATGCCGCACTCGCGTTCCGTGGACCACTGGGGTCCCTCGCTGCCGTGGCTGAGGTGGCTGAGGTGACCGGGGTGGCCGGGTTCGCCCTGGTCGTGCGGGTCGCGGGTGGCGGCCGAGCCGTCGTCGGTGGGCATCCGGCTCTCCGAGCAGGTGCGGCACAGCAGCCGGACCGAGGAGGACCAGTCCTCCGCCGCGTATCCGGCCTCGGCGGCCAGCCGTTCCAGCGCGTCCCGGTCGGACTCGTCGGCGGCCTCCAGCAGCACCAGCCAGGTGGGCACCGGCGAGGGTGCCCACAGCTCGATCTCGTCGAAGACCGGGTAGACCGCCGGGCCGCCGAGCGCGTCGGCGGTGGCCCGCTCGCCGTGCGGGACCCCGTCGTGCAGCACGACCTCGCCCCAGCGGCGGCCGGAGGACGGCAGCGGAATGGACAGCACCTCTATCCGGGCCGGGTCCAGCCGGCGGCCCCAGACCACCTCGGCCTCGCCCTCCGGGGACAGCCGTACGGTGGCGCTGCCCAGCGGCATCCGCACCGACTCCTCGCCGATCCGGTCCGCGGTACCGGCCGGCATCCGCAGCCCGTACGCCTGCCAGGCGCGCCGGGCGAGCGGCCAGTCCTGCAGCGCGGTGGCGGCGATGCCCAGGTTCCACCAGTCGGGAGCCCCGGCCGGGCGGTCCAGCAGGGCCACCGCGCGCAGCCCGGCGATGCGGGCCTGCGCCCAGTCGTGCCGGAACTTGTGCAGCAGCGCGAGGTTGTACCAGGACTCCGACAGCCACGGCTCCAGGTCGGCGGCGCGGGTCAGCAGGGCGCCCGCGTCCTCGTAGCGGCCGTCGTCGATCAGCGAGAACGCCCGGTCGGTGGCCTGGCGCCAGGTGGGCGACGGCCGGTGCCGCACTTTACCGAAGATCTTCAACGTCGATACCCGCCTGCCCGATCGGCCCATTCCCTGCCAGGACGTCGCCTTCCCGCACCACGATCACGTCCCCCCGTACGACACCAACCTTGCACATTCTGTCGGCTGTCTCAGCCCGAAAACCGGCTCTCCCGGGCGCATGCGGCCGGGACCGGCCGGGTCGCCGTCCCGATCGGCATCCAACCATGCCCTGGTGGGGCCCCGCGCCGGTACCCCGGTTCGGGTGGTTCCTGTCGCGTCCCGCTATGAACAGGGGTCCGCATCTCACCCGCACGAGTGAGACGCGGACCCCTTGAACGGTCCGTAGCAGCGATGTGGTCGCTCAGGCCGAGGGCGCCTGCGTGACGCTCCCGGCCTCCCCCACGGCCTCGCCGGCCCGGATCAGCTCGATCCGCATCAGCACCTTCGAGCGCAGGTCGGTGGGTACGTCGTCGGACCCGCAGCACCGCTTGACCAGCTTCTTGACGGCCGCCTCGAGGCCGTACTTCTCCAGGCACGGGGCGCACTCGTCGAAGTGCTCCCGGAACTTGGCGCAGGCGTCGTCGGACATCTCGTCGTCGAGATACTCGTAGAGGTGGTCGAGCACCTCGGAGCAGTCCGTCGCGTGCGGGTGGCCGCAACTCATGAATCCGCGCCCTTCTCGTCTGCCGCGCCCGCCGGGACGAGCCCGCGGTCCCGGGCGTAGTCCTCGAGCAGCTCGCGCAACTGGCGACGTCCGCGGTGCAGCCGGGACATCACCGTGCCGATGGGTGTACCCATGATGTCCGCGATCTCCTTGTAGGCAAAGCCCTCGACGTCCGCGAGATAGACCGCGATGCGGAACTCCTCGGGGATCGCCTGAAGGGCCGCCTTCACGTCGGAGTCCGGAAGGTGGTCCAGCGCCTGGGCCTCGGCCGACCGCAGACCGGTCGACATGTGGGACTCGGCGCGGGCGAGCTGCCAGTCCTCGATCTCCTCCGCGCCGCTGCGCAGCGGCTCGCGCTGCTTCTTGCGGTAGGAGTTGATGAAGCTGTTGGTGAGGATGCGGTACAGCCACGCCTTGAGGTTGGTGCCCTCGCGGAACTGGTGGAACGAGGCATACGCCTTCGCGTACGTCTCCTGGACCAGATCCTCCGCGTCGGCCGGGTTACGGGTCATCCGCAGCGCGGCAGAGTACATCTGGTCCAGGTAGCCCAGGGCGTCGCGTTCGAAGCGCGCCGTGCGCTCCAGGTCGCTCTCCTGTGCCGTCTGGCCGGACGCACCCGCGGTGCTCGCCGTGCTGTCGTCGGTGCCGGTGACCGGACCCACCTCCTTGGTGACGCCTGCGAGGCCATACGCTGACCCGCTCGTCTGGGAGGATATTGCACCGGGGACAGGCACGCCGAGGTCGGCCTTCGCGTCCTTCTTCCCGGACCATTCGGCCCAGTCCAGATACGGCGCGGCGGCCTGCTGTGCGGCGGCCTGGTCACTTGGCCGGCATGCGGCTGAAACCATGCGGTCTGCCTCTCTCACCGTGCTGTGCGGCTGCGTTCGCTGCTGGTGTCCCGTTCGAACGCTTTCCACAACACCGCCGCCGGTGTCGTCATTCCCGGGGACGAGAAATTTTCGCCGCCGTGGCAAGGGGTTTTGCCGAGGGTGAAATCCGGCCGTAAAAATGGTGGGTATGACCGGCAGGACGGACGAGGACGCGACCGCCGCCAAGGGACCCGGCGCGCGGGGGGCGGCAGGGGTCAGTGACGACGTCGAGCGGACATTGGCCGAGGTCGGGGCCCGGTTGCGGGCGGCGCGGGTGGAGCGCGGGGTGACGCTGGCCGGGCTGTCGGCGGCGACCGGGATCTCGGTGAGCACCTTGTCGCGGCTGGAGTCCGGGCGGCGGCGGGCCACACTGGAGCTGCTGCTGCCGCTGGCCCGGGCGCACCAGGTGCCGCTGGACGAGCTGGTCGGGGCGCCCGAGGTGGGCGATCCCCGGGTACGGGCGGTGCCGCGCCGGATGGACCGGATGACCGTCCTGCCGCTGACCCGCCAGCCCGGCGCCCTCCAGGCGTACAAACTGATCATCGACCCCAGCCCCGCCGAGCAGCGCACCCACGAGGGCTACGAGTGGCTCTACGTCCTCTCCGGCCGCCTCCGCCTGCTCCTCGGCGACCGCGACCTCGAGCTGCGGCCCGGAGAAGCGGCGGAGTTCGACACCCGCCTCCCCCACTGGTTCGGCCCGGCCGGCTCGCAGCCCGTGGAAGTCCTCAGCCTCTTCGGCCGCCAGGGCGAACGGATGCATGTCCGAGCCCGGCCAGCCAGTCGCTGACCGCCCCGGTCACCACCTCGATCGCCGCTTCCTGGGTGATCTCCGCCCGGGCCGGCACCTTGAAACCGTGGTCGGCGTACGGCACCTCGACCGGCTCGTGCCCCGGCGGGAACTCCGCCGGCCGCCCGAACGTGTCGTTCCCGCCCTGCACCACCAGCACCGGCCGCCCCGGCCCCGGCGCCGCCAGCTCCTGCGCCCGCGACTTCTCCGGCTTCCCCGGCGGATGCAGCGGAAAGGCCAGGGCCAGCACCGCCGCCGCCCCCAGCTCCTCCGCCGTCCGGCACGCCACTCTTGCGCCGGCGCTGCGCCCACCCGAAATCACCGGCAGCCCTCGCGCGGCCAGCACCGGCCACAGCCCCGTCCACCCCGCGTCCAGCGTCTTCGGCGCCGGCGCCAACCTTTTTCCCGCGACCCGCCACGGTTGCTCCACCAGGGCGACGTCCACACCTCGCGCCGGGAGTACGCCCGCCAACGCCGCCAGGTCGCGGGCCTCGATCCCGCCCCCCGCCCCATGGCTGAGCGCCACCACGCTCTTCGGGCGGTTCGCCGCCCGGTGCCACGTGATCCTGGCCTGCCCGGCCGGGGTTTCGACCAGCTCCGTCTCGGCGTTCATGGGGTCCATGAGACCACGCCGGGTTCGCCGGGAGCGCCCCAAAGGGGCGCGGGGAACTGCGCGAGCAACCGGCCAACGGCCGGTGGTCCGGACGCGGCAGCAACTGCCCCTTCGGGCCGGTGGCGACCCGCGCCACGGATGTGGCTGAGCGCGCCCACGCGGCGCCGGCCGCATGTCGACCACAGCCCCGCGCCCCTTAGGTACTCCCGGCGAACCGGACTCAGAAAAGGGTGCCCACTTCCGGGCCGGAAAGCTCTTCCATGAGCTCGGGTCCGTTGTTGCGAACGCTGCTCACCGCGGTCCCGACGGGATAGGCGCGAAGCAACCCCTCGGGCGGCGCGGCCAAAAGCTCACGCACGACGTCGGGGTCGGTGGTGCCGGGGTCGAGCCAGGACGCCCACCGGTCCGCCGTCATCATCAAAGGCATGCGCGGGTGGATGTCCGAGAGGGAACGGGGTCCCGTCCCGGCGTACCCGGCGAGGTCGCCGGACTCCGCGGCGGTGGTGAGGACGGAGCAGGTGACCCACCAGGCCCGGGGGTGATCGTCGGGGAGGGTGCGGTCGCGCCAGAACTCGTAGAGGCCGGCCATGGCGAAGACGGAACCGTCGGCGGGCGTGACGAAATAGGGCTGCTTGGGAGCGCGCTTGCGCTTGCCCTCTTCCTCCAGGCGCCGCTCGTCGTGGGCGGTCATCCATTCGTAATAGCCGTCGGCGGGTATGAGGCAGCGCCGGGCGGTCAGGGCGCGGCGGAAGGACGGCTTGTCCAGCGCGGTCTCGGACCGCGCGTTGATCATTTTGGCGCCGCCCTCGGGGGTTTTCGCCCAGGACGGGACCAGGCCCCACCGCAGCACCCGCAGCTGGCGTACCGGGTCGGGGGAACCGGAGTCCCGTACCGGACGGTCAAGTACCACGTAGACGTCCTTCGTCGGAGCCACGTTCCAGTCCGGCGCGAGGGTCTCCGTGGGGTCCCAGTGGTTGACCTCGAAGATGCCCGCGAGATCCTCGGGTTTCCGGCTGGCTGCGTATCGACCGCACATAGCTGCCACACTGCCACGACCCCCGCCCGCAGAAGCAAGGACCGCACAGAAACATGAATCCCGCACCATGAATCCCGCGAGCATCCACCAGATGTGGGACCGCCTGACCGGAACCCAGCCCGACCCGTCGCACTGGCTGGTGGGGGCGACCGCGCTGCTGGCCCTGGCCGCGGTGCTCTCCCGCGCCACCTGGCGGGTCACCCGCAACGCGGTGACCATCGCGCACGAGGGCGGTCACGGGCTGATCGCCCTGCTCACCGGCCGCCGGCTGGACGGCATACGCCTGCACTCCGACACCTCGGGCCTGACCGTCTCCCGCGGCAAGCCGCACGGCCCGGGCATGGTCCTCACGGCCGCCGCCGGCTACACCGCGCCACCCCTGCTGGGCCTGGCGGGCGCCGCACTGCTGTCCGCCGGCCACATCACCGCCCTGTTGTGGGGCGCGACCGCCCTGCTCCTGATCATGCTGGTGATGATCCGCAACGCCTACGGCGTCCTCACCGTGGTGATCGCCTGCGCCCTCTTCCTGGCCGTCTCCTGGCTCACTTCCGCCCAGGTCCAGGCCGCCTTCGCCTACCTCGCCGTCTGGTTCCTCCTGGTCGGCGGCGCCCGCCCGGTCACCGAACTCCAGCGCGGCCGCCACCGCGACCGCACCGGCTCCTCCGACGCCGACCAACTCGGCCGCCTCACCCACACCCCCGCCGGCCTCTGGATCCTCCTCTTCTACGCCATCGCCCTCTGCTCCCTCGTGGCCGGCGCCCGCTGGCTCCTCCCGCGCTGAGGCGCCCCGAAGGGGCGCGGCCTCGATGAAGGGCGGCTCGCCGGGAGTAGTCAGGGGCGCGGGGAACTGCGCGACAAGCCCCCACGGACCGTAAGGTCCGGCAACGACAGCACCACCCCACCCGGACGGCAAGAAGCCCAACCCCAAAAAAACCCGCACCACACGTACGGCCCAGCCCCTCCCGAACCCCACTACCTTCGTGTTTCCGGTAGGTTTCGCCGCATTCGCCGACTTATCTCCCGGTACTCGAGCCACTACGCTTGCGCCCATGACCGACAGCACGCCGCAGAACGCCCTGTGGCCCGCGCCGACCGCGACCGGTGCCGTGCACGCGACCGTCACGGTGCCCGGTTCCAAGTCGGTGACCAACCGCGCGCTGGTGCTGGCCGCTCACTCCGCCGAGCCCGGGTGGGTGCGCAGGCCGCTGCGCAGCCGCGACACGACCCTGATGGCCGACGCGCTGCGGGCCATGGGGGTGCAGATCGACGAGACGGTCAACCCGGACGGCGGCGAGGCGTGGCGGATCATCCCCGCGGGCCTGCACGGCCCGGCCACGGTGGACGTCGGCAACGCCGGGACCGTGATGCGGTTCCTGCCGCCGGTGGCCGCGCTGGCCGACGGGCCGGTCCGGTTCGAGGGCGACGCGCGGGCCCGTGAGCGTCCGCTGGGCGGGGTGATCGACGCGCTGCGGTCGCTGGGCGCCCGGGTCGAGGACGAGGGCCGCGGCTCGCTGCCGCTGACCGTGCACGGCGCGGGGTCGCTGGCCGGCGGCGCGGTGGACGTGGACGCCTCGAAGTCGTCGCAGTTCATCAGCGCCCTGCTGCTGTCGGCGCCGCGTTTCAACAAGGGCCTGGAGCTGCGGCACACCGGGCGGCTGCTGCCGTCGGTGCCGCACATCCGGATGACCGTGCACATGCTGCGCCGGGCCGGCGCGAAGGTGGACTCCCCGCAGGACGGCGGCACCCGCAACGTGTGGCGGGTCGCGCCCAGCGCCCTGCTGGGGCGGGACCTGACGGTGGACCCGGACCTGTCCAACGCGGCGCCGTTCCTGGCCGCCGCCCTGATCACCGGCGGCCGGGTGACCATTCCGGGCTGGCCGCAGCGCACCACCCAGCCCGGGGACGCGCTGCGGGCGATCTTCAGCCGGATGGGCGGCTCGTACGAGCTCGGCGACCGGGGGCTGACGTTCACCGGCACCGGGCAGGTCCGCGGCATCCGGGCCGACCTGCACGACGTGGGCGAGCTGGCCCCGGTGATCGCGGCGGTCGCGGCGCTGGCCGACGGCGAGAGCGAGCTGCTCGGCATCGCCCACCTGCGGCTGCACGAGACCGACCGGCTGGCCGCGCTCACCAAGGAGATCAACGGGCTCGGCGGCGACGTCACCGAGACGGACGACGGGCTGCTGATCCGCCCGCAGCGGCTGCGCGGCGGGATCTTCCACACCTACGAGGACCACCGGCTGGCCACTGCCGCGGCCGTCCTGGGCCTGGCGGTCCCCGGCATCCTGGTGGAGGACGTGGCGACCACCGCCAAGACCCTGCCCGACTTCCCCGAACTGTGGACGGCGATGCTCGCCGGGCCTCCCGCGCCGGACGACCGGGACGCCCCGGAAGCCTCGGCGCCGCGTACCCCGGCGGGCGACGCCGGGCCGGCCGGGCGGAGCTGACGGACTCCCATGCGCCGCTACGGCAAGAACCCGGACGAGGACGACGTACGCGTCCGCCCCAACCCCAAGGGCAACCGCCCCCGCAGCAGCAACCGCCCCAAGCACGAGGACGCCGCCGAGGGCATGGTGCTCACCGTGGACCGCGGCCGGCTCACCGTGCTGGTCGGGGACCGAGAGGTCACCGCGGTCAAGGCCCGGGAGTTGGGCCGCAAGTCGGCGGTGGTCGGCGACCGGGTGGCGGTGGTCGGCGACCTGTCCGGCGCAAAGGACACCCTGGCCCGGGTGGTCCGGGTGGAGGAGCGCAGTTCGGCGCTGCGCCGCACCGCCGACGACACCGACCCGTTCGAGCGGGTGGTGGTCGCCAACGCCGACCAGCTCGCGGTGGTCACCGCGCTGGCCGACCCCGAGCCGCGGCCCCGGCTGATCGACCGCTGCCTGGTCGCGGCCTACGACGCGGGTCTCGACCCGCTGCTGGTGCTCACCAAGTCCGACCTGGCCTCGCCCGAGCCGCTGCTGGAGACGTACGGCATGCTCGACCTGGCCTATGTGGTGACCCGCAAGGAGGACCTGGAGGCCGGCGAGATCGACGCGATACGCGACCGGCTGAGCGGGCGGGTGACCGCCTTCGTCGGGCACAGCGGGGTGGGCAAGACCACGCTGGTCAACTCGCTGGTGGAGCGGCAGCGGCTGACCGGGGTGGTCAACGCGGTCACCGGCCGCGGCCGGCACACCACCGTCTCCGCGCTGGCCCTGCCGCTGCCGGACGACGCGGGCTGGGTCATCGACACCCCCGGCGTACGCTCCTTCGGGCTGGCCCACATCGACCCCTCGCGGGTCATCCACGCCTTCCCCGACCTCGAACCGGGCACCGCCGGCTGCCCGCGGGCCTGCTCGCACGACGAGCCGGACTGCGCGCTGGACGCCTGGGTGGCCGAGGGCCACGCGGAGCCCGCCCGGCTGGACTCGCTGCGCCGGCTGCTGTCCACCCGGGACCGCAAGGAAGGCGACTAGGCCGCGGCGGCCCTGTCCCCGCGCCTGCTCGTGGACCGCCGTGGAACCGCGGTCCAGGGGCGTTTCCCGCTCACCCGTCCCGCTGTGTGATGATCGACCCCGCACACAGCACACACACATCGCACGCGGCGGGCGGGCGGACGGAACGGAGGCACACCCGATGGCCTGGCTCCTGGTGGTGGTCGCGGGCTTCTTCGAGACCGGTTTCGCGGTCTGCCTGAAGCTCTCCCACGGCTTCACCCGGCTGTGGCCGACCGTGGCCTTCTGCCTGTTCGCCCTCGGTTCGTTCGGCATGCTCACGCTGTCGCTGAAGAAGCTGGACGTCGGCCCCGCGTACGCGGTGTGGACCGGTATCGGCGCGGCCGGCACCGCGATCTACGGCATGGCCTTCCTCGGTGACATCGTGTCCACGCTGAAGCTGGTGTCCATCAGCCTGGTCATCCTCGGCGTGATCGGCCTGCAGATCTCCGGCTCCGCGCACTGACGGCGCCGCCCGGCGGTCCCTGCGCGCGGGGATCAGGTCAGCCCGGAGCCCGCCGCAGCAGTTCCCGGACCAGTCGGCCCACCCCCAGGCACGCGGTCTCGTCGCTGGGCGCGGGCGCGATGACGTACGACAGCGTGAGCCTTATCGCCGCCTCGCAGGCCCACGCGACGTCGGCGGGCGGCAGGCCCGGGAGGCCGGCGCCGATGGCGCGCACCGCGCGGGACTGAACGGCGGGCACCAGGTCGGGCACGGGCAGTGGGGCGGGGGTGCGGCCGCCGGTGAGGGCCGCGCGGACCAGGGGGCTGCGGCGCGCGGTGCGCAGGGTCCAGCCCGCGGCGGCGGCGAAGCACTCCCCGGCGTCTCCGCCGTCCCGCCCGGCCAGCGTCAGCGACCGCTCCACGCCCGCCAGATACGCCCCGGTCTCCCGCCCCACCAGTGCGCGGGCCAGCCCGGCCTTGCCGGCGAACTCGTTGTAGAGGGTCTGCCGCGACACTCCCGCGGCGGCGGCCACGTCGACCATGCGCACCGCGGCCCAGGGGCGGTCGCCCAGGGCGGCGCAGGCGGCGTTCAGCAGCGACTCGCGCGCGGTGGGCGCGGCAGGCATCATCGCCTCCAAGCCGCCGCGGGCCCCTCCGATCCCGCGTACCCGCGGGCCGCGGCCGTGCCGAAAGAATCGGCGCGGCCCGAGGGCGTGTCAAGGGCTCGCGCCGCGGTCCGCCGCGGTCGGTGCATGACCGGGGCCGGGCGGGCTCGCTACTGTTCGGCTCATGCCGGATTACCACGACGACCTGCGGCTGGCCCATGTGCTCGCCGACGCCGCCGACGCCGCGACCATGTCCCGCTTCAAGGCCCTTGACCTGAAGGTGGAGACCAAACCCGACCTGACCCCGGTCAGCGAGGCCGACAAGGCCGCCGAGGAGCTGATCCGCGGTCAGCTCGCCCGCGCCAGGCCGCGCGACGCGGTGCTCGGCGAGGAGTTCGGCATCGAGGGCGGCGGCTCGCGCCGCTGGATCATCGACCCGATCGACGGCACCAAGAACTACGTGCGCGGGGTGCCGGTGTGGGCCACGCTGATCGCGCTGGTGGTGCGGGGCGAGGGCGGTGACCGGGGGGTGGTCGGCCTGGTGTCGGCGCCGGCGCTGGGCAGGCGCTGGTGGGCGGTGCTGGGCGGGGGCGCGTACACCGGGCGCAACCTGATCTCCGCGACCCGGCTGCGGGTGTCGGCGGTGAGCCGGCTGGCCGACGCCTCCTTCGCGTACTCCTCGCTGAGCGGCTGGGAGGAGCGGGGCCGGCTGCCCGGGTTCCTGGACCTGACCCGGGCCTGCTGGCGGACCCGCGGATACGGCGACTTCTGGCCGTACATGATGGTCGCCGAGGGGTCGGTGGACATCTGCGCGGAGCCGGAACTGAGCGTGTGGGACATGGCTGCGAACGAGGTCATCGTGCGTGAGGCCGGCGGGGAGTTCACGTCACTGGACGGGGTGCCCGGGCCGTTCGGCCAGGACGCGGCGGCTTCCAACGGGCTGCTGCACGACGCGCTGCTCGGCCATCTCGCGCCGCGCTGACGGCTGTCGGGCCTGACGCCTGACGCCCGGTCAGGGCCCTGATCAGAGCCTGGTCGGTCCCTGATCCGGGCCGGTCGGAGGGTCGGCAACCGCCGAACGGGGCAGCGCGCGAGGCACCGGCCCGTCAAGGGAGTGCTGTGCGCGCCCCCTTGTGGGGCGAGCGGGGGCATGTGAACATGAGAAAACCCCCGCTTGTGAACTTGTGAACGCATTCACGCGAGTGCGTTCGCCTAGGAGGTGTCCCCCCATATGCTGGTCCGCGACGCGATGAGCACGGTCGTTCTCACGATCGGCCCCGCCCATACCCTCCGCAAGGCAGCCCAGCTCATGTCCGCCCGCCGGGTCGGTGCGGCCATCGTCCTCGACCCCGACACATACGGCCTGGGCATTCTCACCGAACGCGATGTACTCAACGCGATCGGCGCCGGTCTGGACCCCGACCGTGAGCACGCCCACGCCCACACCACCACCGACGTCGTCTTCGCCGCCCCCCAGTGGACCCTGGACGAGGCGGCCGGAGCGATGTTGCGCGGCAACTTCCGCCACCTGATCGTGCTCGACGGCCGTGATCCGGTCGGGGTGGTCTCGGTCCGCGACATCGTCCGCTGCTGGGCACCGCTGAAGACCGGCGTCCCGGCGGCGTCCGTCCCGGCCTGATCCGCGCCGCCCGATCGGCGATCACGCGCGGCGAAGGGGGCCGGAGTCCCATGACATCCGGCCCCCTTCGGCCTTTCGGTCAAGCGGTGGGTCGTCAGCCGCGGAGGGCCTGGACCGCGGCCTCCAGCCGCTTGCCGAAGTCGGGGTCGGCCTGACGGAAGTTGTTCACCGCGCGCTCGGCGATGTCGTCGCGCGACACCTTCGCGATGAAGCCCGCCAGGTTGTCGATCAGCCGGCCCTTCTCGTCCTCCGGCATCAGCCGGTAGAGGGTGCCGGCCTGGACGAAGTCGTTGTCCTCGGCGTGCGTGGGCGCCGCGCTGTACTGCGTGGTGCCGGACACCTCCGACGGCTCCCACAGCGGCCGGCCGGTCTCGAACGGGCCGCCGAAGCTGTTGGGTTCGTAGTTCTTCGCCCCGCCGTGCCGGCCGTCGTAGAGGGCGCCGTCCCGGCTGTGGGTGCGCACCGTCGTGGCGTGCGGCCGGTTCACCGGCAGGTGGTCGGCGTTGATGCCGACCCGGTAGCGGTGCGCGTCACCGTAGGCGAACAGCCGGCCCTGGAGCATCTTGTCCGGGGACGGGCCGATGCCGGGCACCAGGTGCGCCGGGCTGAAGATCGACTGCTCGACCTCGGCGAAGATGTTCTCCGGGTTGCGGTTCAGCTCCAGCCGGCCGATCTCGATCGGCGGGTAGTCCGCGTGCGGCCAGACCTTGGTCAGGTCGAAGGGGTTGAAGCGGTACGTGGCCGCGTCCGCCGCCGGCATGATCTGCACCTGCACGGTCCAGCTGGGGAACTCGCCGCGCTCGATGGCCTCGCGCAGGTCGCGCTGGTGGCTGTCGGGGTCCTCGCCGGCCAGCAGGTTGGCCTCAGCCTGCGTCAGGTTCTTGATCCCCTGGTCGGTCTTGAAGTGGTACTTGACCCAGAAGGCCTCGCCGGCCTCGTTGCTCCACTGGTAGGTGTGCGAGCCGTAGCCGTTCATGTGGCGGTAGGACGCGGGGATGCCGCGGTCGCCGAACAGCCAGGTCACCTGGTGCGTGGACTCCGGCGACAGGCCCCAGAAGTCCCAGACGTTGTCCGCCTCCTGCGAGCCGCTGTACGGATCGCGCTTCTGGGTGTGGATGAAGTCGGGGAACTTGAGGGCGTCCTTGATGAAGAACACCGGGGTGTTGTTGCCGACGAGGTCGTAGTTGCCCTCCTCGGTGTAGAACTTCAGCGCGAAGCCGCGCGGGTCGCGCACCGCGTCCGCCGAGCCGAGGTTGCCGGCCACCGTGGAGAAGCGCAGGAAGACCTCGGTCTGCTTGCCGGCCTCGGAGAGGAAGGCGGCCCTGGTCCACTGCGAGACGTCCCGGGTGAGGGTGAAGGTGCCGTACGCCCCCGCGCCCCGGGCGTGCACGATGCGCTCCGGGATGCGCTCCCGGTTGAAGTGGGCCAGCTTCTCGATGAGGTGCTGGGTCTGGATCAGGACCGGTCCGCCGAGGCCGGCCGTCTCGCTGTTCTGGTTGTCCGCTACCGGCGCGCCGGCCTCCGTGGTCAGCGGACCCGTCTCCGATACGGTCACGTGCTTCTCCCTGCGATCGAGCTGTCCTCGGCTGTACCGGACCTGATCCTACAATGGACTTTGTCCAAGTCAAGATGTGAGTCAGTTGCGGACATATTCTGCTCCAGGAGCCGGGCTGTTACCCTGATGGCATGAGTGACCTGCTGGAACGCCTGCGCGAGCGGGGATGGCGGCTGACCGCCCAGCGCCGCGTCGTGGCCGAGGTCCTCGACGGCGAGCACGTCCACCTGACCGCCGACGAGGTGCACGCGCGCGCCATCGAGCGGCTGCCCGAGATCTCCCGTGCGACCGTCTACAACACGCTCGGCGAGATGGTCGGCATCGGGGAAGTCATCGAGGTCGCGACCGACGGCCGCGCCAAGCGGTACGACCCGAACGCCCACCGGCCGCACCAGCACCTGGTGTGCTCCCGCTGCGGCACGATCCGCGACGTCCACCCGCACGGCGACCCGCTGGCGAGCCTGCCGGCGGAGGAGCGCTTCGGCTTCGCGGTCGCGGACGTCGAGGTCACCTACCGCGGCCTGTGCCCGGACTGCGCCCGCGCGGCGGCGTAGCAGGTCGTACGTCCCGAGGACGGCGTACGTCCTGACGGCGGCCCGGCGTACGTCCGTACGGCTGGGTGTCCGGCGTGTCGTATCCCTCTCACCTGCGACGAATCCGCGTCACCTGCGGCGTATGCGCTCCGCGGCGCGGCGGACGGCCGGCTCGCTGCGGACCCGGCCGACCCAGACGGTCTCAGCCGGCACCCCTTCGGGCACGCGGGTGAGCGCTTCGAAGACCTCGCGGGCCACGCCCGGGTCGGGGTCGTTGGCCAGCGGGCCGAGCAGGCCGACCAGTTCCTCGGGCTTGGCCAGCCGGCCCACCGCGTGGACGGCGGCCCGGCGCACCGCGGCCGGCGGGCGGCCGAGCAGGCGGGTGAGCAGTTCGGTGTCCGCCGCGTCCCCGCATTCGCCGAGCCCCCGGGCCAGACCGGCCAGTAAACCCGGCGATGCCTGGGCACGCAGCGCCCGGCGGAGCTGTCCGCGGTAGACGTCGGCGGGCGGCTCGCCGCGCTGGTAGAGCTGCCAGCGGGCCTGGGCGCGCACCATCCGGGCGCGGTCGGCGAGCAGCGGGACCAGCCGCGCGGCCGGTACGTCACCGGGCAGCGCGGCCACCGCCATTTCCCGTACCCCCGCCCCCCTGGCCCGCAGCAGCCGGCCGGCCTGCCCGGGGTCGAGTTCCAGCAGCCGCTGGGCGCACAGCTTGCGGCACACCTGGTCCCGGTCGTGCAGGGCGGTGCGCAGCAGGTCACCGCGCACGTATTCGCCCAGGTCCAGGGCCAGCTCCATACCGAAGCGGCGGGTCGGCGGGTCGGTGTCCGCGGCCAGCGCGCGCACCGCGCGGCGGTGCGGGGGCGTGGCCAGCGTCCGGCGGTAGGCGGCGAGCAGGCCGTCCGCCCGGCGCCGGCCGTCCAGCCGGAGCAGCACCCGGACGGCGGCGGCCACCTCGTCCGGCGCGCAGCGGGCGAGCAGCGCCGCGACCGCGCGGTCCCGGACCCGGGGCACCCAGTCGACGGCCCGCAGCGCCAGTGCGGCGGTCGGCAGCGGCCCGCCCCGCCCCGCCAGCCCCTCGACGGCCGCCTCGCGGAGCCGGCCGTCGGAGTCGAGCGAGCACATCAGCAGGCGCAGCAGGTCGGCGGGGCCCTCGGGCACACCCGTGGTCAGTCCGCCCGGACGGGCGTGCCGGTCCAAGTGGATCAGCAGCGGCACGGGATCCCGGGCGAGCGCGTCCAGAGCCGCGGCACGGTCGTAGACCGGCCCCTGCTCGACCGCTCCCCGCAACTGAACGACGAGAGAGCGCACGTCCTCGGGGCGGCCGGACTGGGCGCGGGCGCACCACATGCTCCAGCGCGCCGTGTTCACGGTCACCGCGGACCGGCTCCGCCGTCTGCGCAGCAATCCCGCCTCCACGCTTGCCTGGATCTTCCCCGTTACGGCGGCACCTCGCGCCGCGCGCGACCGCGGGCTGGTCTTCCCGGGCCGTGCGGGGTTCCCTCCCGCCGCGCGCTGCGTCCGGCACCTCCGGTGCCGGCTCCAGGATCTCCCTCCGGCCCGGTCTCCACCAACCCGGTTCGACCGGTCTTTGCCGGAACATTTGCCGGAACAGACGAAGGGCCCGGAGGCACTTGCCTCCGGGCCCTTCTTTTCGTAGCGGGGACAGGATTTGAACCTGCGACCTCTGGGTTATGAGCCCAGCGAGCTACCGAGCTGCTCCACCCCGCGTCGTTGCGACCACTCTAGACCACGCACGGTGACCCGACCAAATCCGTTTCCCAGGCCGCCCCGCAGGGGCGCGGCTGGGCAGAGGGCGCGGGTCGGGCAGGGCCGCCCCGCCAGGGGCGCGGCTGAGCCGGGAAGCAGGCCGCCCCGCCAGGGGCGCAAAGGAGCACGCCGCCCCACCAGGGGCGCGGGTGAGCCGGGAAGCAGGCCGCCCCACCAGGGGCGCGAGGAACTGCGCGAGAAACCACAACGCACCGACACCCGGCAACGCACCGCACCCCCCGAGCTGGACGCCACAAAGGCGAGCCCCGCAGGGAGCCGCGGCCCTCCCCCCGGTCAAGCCGTCAATTCGTGAGCCACCGCATCGGTGAGCCGAGCCGCCCGCTCGGCCACTTCCGGCGGCCCGCAGGAAATCGCGCGGGCACACCACGACTGCGCCGCGGACAAGTCACCGCGACGAGCGGAAAGCAGAGCCAAGCGCAGCGCAGCGCGCCCGTGCCCGGCATCCGCCGCGCGGGTCCACCACAGCGCGGCCTCGGGCTCGGACCCCTCCCGGGCCAGCAGCAGCCCGAGATTGAACGCGCCGTTGCGGGAGCCGGACTCGGCGGCCTGGCGGTACCAGTGGGCGGCGCCCACCACGTCACCGCGCTTGGCCGCGCACATGCCGAGCCGCACCTGGGCCCGGGCGTGCCCCTGCCGGGCGGCCCGCTCGTACCACTCCTCCGCCTCGCCGTGCGCGACGGCGCCCTCCTCCTGCTCGCGCCGCTCGAGCAGCCCGCCGAGCCGGAAGGCGGCCTCGGGGCTGCCTCCGCCCGCGGCGCACCGCAGATGGCGCTCGGCGGCGTGGTGGTCGCCCTCGTGCTGGAGCGCGATCGCCACCTGAAGCGCGGCCTCGGCGTGTCCGGCCGCGGCGGCCCGCTCGTACCAGCGCCGGGCGTCCTCGCTCTCGTCCCGCCCGGCGTGCAGGATGCCGAGGTTGAAGGCCGCGTCGATGGAGCCGGCCTCGGCCGCCTTGGAGAACCAGGGCTCGGCCCCGGCCGCGTCGCCGCGCTGGAGCAGCAGGACGGCCAGCGCGTTGGCCGCCTCGCGGTGCCCGGCGTACGCCGCCTTGCGGTACCACTGCTCGGCCTGCGTGGTGCGGCCCTGCCCGGCGCAGAGCAGGCCGAGGTTGTAGGCGCCGTTGACGTCACCGGCTGCCATGGCGGAGCGGTACCACCGCTCGGCGGTCTGGGTCTCGCCGCCCTGCGCGTGCAAGGCGCCGAGCGCGTTCGCCGCGTTCCCGTCGCCGGCCTGGGCGGCGCGCCGCCACCAGGTGGCGGCCTGCTCCACGTCGCCGGCGTCGCGCAGCAGGAAGCCGAGCGCGCAGGCCGCGCGGGCCTCGCCGTCACGGGCCGCGGTCAGGTACCAGTGCCCGGCCTCCTTGATCTCGCCGCGCTCCTCCAGCAGGGTGCCCAGGCGCAGCGCGGCCCGCCGGTGGCGGCGCGCGGCGGCCTGCCGGTACCACTGCTCGGCCTCGCGGTCGTGGCCGCGCTCCGCGCAGATCCGGGCCACCCGGTACGCGGCCTCGCGGTGGCCGTGCTCGGCCGCGGCCCGGTACCAGCGCTCGGCGCCGACGTCGCGCCGGTGGTCGAGCAGGTCGGCCAGCGCGTAGGCGCCCAGGGTGTGGCCGGACTCGGCGGCCTGGCGCAGCCAGTACTCGGCGCCCGGCTCGTCGCCGCGCTCCCGGAAGTGCCGGCCGAGCGCGTGCGCGGCCGGCGCGGAGCCGGCGACGGCGGCGATCCGCCACCAGCCGGCCGCCTCGTCGGCGTACCCGCGCTGGTGCAGCAGGACCGCGAGGTTGTTGGCGGCGGCCCGGTCGCCGTGCTGGACGGCGGCGCGCAGGAACGGCTCCGCGCCGTCCAGGTCGCCGCGGCGCAGCAGCAGCGTGCCGAGCGCGCTCATCGCCCCCGGGTCGCCCTGCTCGGCCGCCCTGCGGTGCCTGGCCTCTATCTCGGCCTCCTCGCGCATGGCGAGGGTCTCCTCGTCGGGCAGCTCGGTGAGCAGGACGGGGGCGGGCAGCTCCTCGCCCGCCGGTCCGCTCCCGTCGCCCGCGGGGACGGCGAGCTGCGGCACGGCGTCCTCGGTGCGCTGGGCGGGCAGCAGCGCTCCCGCCGCGGCTCCCTGCGCAGGGCCCGCGGGCGTGGCCGGACCGCCCGCCGACCCACGCTGATCATGGATCTGACGAGTGTTCAGCAGCCTCGCACCGTCCCCCATAAGCCCCATCGTCGCACCACCTGTTACCGGCGTACACCAGGTATACCGCAACCCGATCGGTCACTTCAGCGTTTTGTCGACTTCCCGACTTCCCGACATCGCTCACGATCAAACACGTACGCGACGACGTCCCCGGTTCAAGTGAATTCACGTTCACGTGAAGAGGCCCGAAGTCGGTTGACTTCGGGCCTCTTGATACGTAGCGGGGACAGGATTTGAACCTGCGACCTCTGGGTTATGAGCCCAGCGAGCTACCGAGCTGCTCCACCCCGCGTCGTTGTGTCCCAAACAGTACCACGACGCGGGGTCTTTCCCGACTCAGCCCTTCTTTCCCGATGCCTTCGGGGCGGGTGAGGCCGATGCGCCGGATGACGTCCCCTTTTCCGCCGCCCGAGCGTCCTTCAGGGCCGCCGCGAGCCGCTTCTGCGCCTCGCCGTACTTCTGCCAGTCGCCGTCCTTGAGCGCCTGCTGCCCGTCGTCGTACGCCTGTTGCGCGCGGTTGAGCGCGTCCTGGAGCGAGGGCGAGGCCGCGTGCGGCGGGCTGGTCGCCGTGCCCCCGCCGGTGCCGGTGCCGCCTCCCGTACCCGGTCCCGTACCGGGCCCGGAGGGCGGGCCGGCGCCGGTCGTGCCGAAGGCGGAATCCAGTGCCTTGCCGAGGGTGTCTTCCAGGGCGGTCTGTTGACCGTTGAAGTTGACGAACACCTTCTTCATCAACGGGTAGTCGGTGTTGGCGCCGCGTACGTAGACCGGCTCCACGTACAGCAGCCCCCCGTCCAGCGGCAGCGTCAGCAGATTGCCGTACTCGATCGTGGAGTCCTTGCCGCGCAGCAGGGTGATCGACTGGGCGTAGTCGGAGTTGAACTTGCTCTGCACGAGCTGCGGGCCGTCCACCGGCGCGTCGCTGGGCAGTTTGAGCATCCGCATCGTGCCGTAGTCGGGGCTGGTGGCGTCGGCGTCCACCGCCACGAAGGCGGCCAGGTTCTTGCGGCTGTTGGGGGTGAAGGTGGAGGTGAGCGAGAACGCCTGGGCGTCCTGGCCCGGCATCTTCAGGCTCAGGTAGTACGGCGGCACCGCCTTGCCGGACTTCGAGGCCGGGTCGTCGGGCACCTCCCACACCTCGCTGCCGGCGTAGAACTGCGCCGCCTTGGTGACGTGGTACTTGGCCAGCAGTTGCCGCTGCACCTTGAACAGGTCCTGCGGGTAGCGCAGGTGGGCCAGCAGGTCCGGCGGGATGGCGCTCCTGGGCTGCACGGTGTGCGGGAAGGCCTTCATCCAGGTCTTGAGCACCGGGTCCTGGGTGTCCCACTGGTAGAGGGTCACCGTCCCGTCGTAGGCGTCCACGGTCGCCTTGACCGAGTTGCGGATGTAGTTGACCTGGTTCTGCTGCGCGACCACCGAGCGCTGGTCGTCGGTGAGCGAGTCGGTGGTGGTGTCGCCGAGCGTGGTCCGCGAGGCGTAGGGATAGCCGTCGGTCGTCGTATAGGCGTCCACGATCCACACGATGTGCCCGTCGACCACCGCCGGGTACGGGTCGCCGTCGATCGTCAGCCAGGGCGCGACCGCCTCGACCCGGTCCTTGGGTGTGCGGTTGTACAGGATCTTCGAACCGTGACCTATGGCGCCGGAATACAGGATCTGCGGCTCCCCGAAAGCCACCGCATAGGCGGCGCGCGTCACCGGGTTGCTGAGGCTGACCCCGCCCTTGCCGTGGTAGGAGTACGACCGCTTGTCCGCGTAGTCCAGTTCCTTGGCCGGCCCGCCCACGATCGAGTACTGCGTGGTCTGCTCGCCGAAGTAGATGCGCTGCTCGTACGGCCCCATGCTGCCGGTCGTCGGCAGGTCCTTCTCGGTGTAGACGGGCTGGCCGTTCGGGTCGTTGCCCTCCGTGGCGCCCCCGCCGCTGGTCACCTCGGTGCCCTTGGCCGCGACTATGCCGAAGCCGTGGGTGTACGTGAAGTGGTCGTTGATCCAGTTGCTCTCGGGCACGCCCTTGATGTTCAGCTCGCGCAGCCCCACCACGGTGTCCTGCTCCTTGCCGCCGTCGGTGTAGCGGTCCACGTCGAGCGTGGAGGGGAAGGAGTAGTAGCCGCGCGACTGCTGCGTCTGCTGGAAGGTGGGCGAGACCACATTGGGGTCGAGCACGCGGATCGACGCGGAGGTGTTGCTGTCGGCCCGCAGCGTCGAGTCGGACGCGGTGCTGGTGCCGGCGTAATCCGTCACCTTGCTGTCGGCGATGCCGTACGCGGCCCTGGTGGCGTCGATGTTCTTCTGGATGTACGGCGCTTCCTTGGCGGCCTCGTTGGGCTGCACCTGGAACTTCTGCACCAGCGCCGGGTACACGCCGCCGATCAGGATCGCGGACAGCACCAGCAGGCCGAGCCCGATCATCGGCAGCGACCAGGTACGCCGCCACAAGGTGGCGAAGAACAGCAGCGCGCAGATCACCGCGATGAAGAACAGGATCGTCTTGGCCGGCAGATAGGCGTTGGCGTCCACGTACCGCAGGCCGGTCCAGTTGTCGGTGGCCTTGAAGTCGCTGTGCTTGACGGCCAGGCCGTACCGGTCCAGCCAGTAGGCGACCGCCTTGAGCGACACGAACACGCCGAGCAGCACCGACAGGTGGCCGGTGGCCGCGGCGGTGGCCCGGCCGCCGCCGGGTGAGGTCAGCCGCAGGCCGCCGTAGAGGTAGTGCACCAGCAGGGCGGCGACCAGGGAGAGCAGCACGGCGGCGAAGCCGAAGCCGAGCAGGAAGCGGTACCAGGGCAGGTCGAAGGCGTAGAAGGAAACGTCCTTGTGGAACTGCGGGTCCTTCACGTGAAAGGGGGTGGCGTTGGTGGTCAGCAGCCACAGCCGCCACTGGGTGGCCGCCGAGCCGCCGGCCACCAGCCCGACCGCGGCGCAGATCCCGGCCAGCGCCCAGGCCCGGTACGGCGCGATCCCCATCCGGTAGCGGTCCAGGTTCTGCTGCTCGGCCGACATGGCGCTCAGCGGCGGCCGCAGCCGGTACGCAAGGTAGATGTTGACGCCCACGACCGTGGCCATCACCAGTCCGAAGACGCAGAACAGCCCGATCTTCGTCCACACCATGGTGGAGAACACCGACGAGTAGTGCACCGAGCGGTACCACAGCAGGTCGGTCCAGAAACCGGCGAACATCACGAAGGCGATCATGAGCACCATGAGGACGCCGATGGTGACCAGAAGCGTCCGCGCGCGCCGTGACGGACGGCCGACCCTCGTCCGCGGTCCCGGCGGCCCTTCGCTCCGGTCCGGCATCTGGAATACCAAGGCGCACACCTCGAAATGTCACGGTTTCGCGGGTGCCCGGCTCGGACCCCACTGGTGCAACTTACTCACGCTTTGGCCGGTTCCCGATTCCGGCCGGGGAAGAGGCAGGATAGTGACCATGCCTGAGACCACCCCCGACGGTGCCCCACTCGCCGCGAGCCCGCTGACCCGAGCCGTCCTGGAGATCGACACCTATGCCGCCGGGCTGGGCTGGGACCAGCCGGCCCGGTTGTTCGCCCTCGTCGACACCGCGCATCTGCGCGCCCAGGAGCCGGGGCTGGCCGACCGGCTCGGCCTGGACGAGCCGTCCGAAGCCGGCCTGACCCCGATCGAGCAGGAGGAACTGCCGCCCGGGCGCCCGCTGGACGAGTTCCTGGCCACCATCGCCTGGCCGGAGGTGATCGCCGGCTGCGCGCTCACCGTGGAACGCCTGATGCTGCCGCCGTCCGCCGAGGCCGCCATCCCCGGCGACCTGGACGAGGCCGCCCTGACCGCCTGGGTGGCCGCCCACCCGGACCGGCAGGAGGTGCGCATGACGGTCGCGGTGCTGCGCGACGGCGCCCGCGAGTCGGCGGTGCGGCTGCGGGACAAGGACTCCGCCACCGAGGTGCTCACCGGCGCCGACCTGGTGCCGGGCCTGGCGGACGCCCTGTCGGCGACCTTCGCGTAATCCCGTAATCCGCGTCACGGGTGCGGGACGGCGTACGGCGCGGGGACCCGCGCGATGCCGTCCCGTGTCCGTTTCCGTCCCGCCGGCCCTGGGCGTCAGCCCTCGGTGTCAGCCCCTGGGGTCAGCCTTTGGCGCAGCTCGGCAGCGCGGACGTGTGGCCGGTGCGGATGTCGGTGAGCGCCGACATCGCGTCGTTCAGCGTCGAGACCTTGACCAGGGTGAGGCCGTGCGGGATGTCCTTCGCGGCTTCCTCGCAGTTGTCGGCCGGGGTCAGGAAGTACTTCGCGCCCTTGTCGCGCGCGCCGATCGTCTTGAGGCTGATGCCGCCGATCGGGCCGACCTTGCCGCTGTCGTCTATGGTCCCGGTGCCCGCGACGAACTGGCCGCCGGTGAGGTTGCCCGGGGTGAGCTTGTCGATGATGCCGAGCGCGAACATCATGCCGGCGCTGGGGCCGCCCACGTCGGCCAGCTTGATGTCGATGGTGAACGGGAAGGTGTGCTCGACGCCGGCCTGGATGCCGACCACCGCGCGCTTGGGCCCCTGGTCGTTCGAGGTACGGGTGACGACGGTCACCTGCTGGGTGGGGGCCTGCTTGTTCTTCGCGTCCGCCGCCCTGACCACGGTGAAGGTGACCCGCTGACCGGGCTTGTGCTTGGTGACCAGCGGGGCCACGTCCTCGGCCTTGTTCACCGGGGAGCCGTCCACCGCCTTGATCACGTCACCGGCGTGCAGCACGCCCTCCGAGGCGCCGCCCTTGACGACTGCCGCCACGATCACCCGCGACGTCACCGGGATGTGCAGCTCGTCGAGCGCGGCCACCTTGGCGCTGTCCTGGGACTGGCTGAACTCCTCGGCGTTCTGCTGGTCCGCCTGCTGGGCGGTCTGCCCCTGCGGGTAGAGGGTGTCGTGCTCGACCACCTTGTCGTCGTGCCGCACCCAGCCCATGAACGCCTCGACCAGGTTCATGGTGTAGTCGGCGCCGGTGACCCGGACGGTGGTCATGTTCAGGTGCCCGTCGGCCGGATACGTCTTGTGGCCGGAGATCTGGATCACCGTGTCGCTGCCGTAGTCCCCCAGCGTGTTCACGGTCGGGCCCGGCGACATCTCCGAGTACGGAGTGGGCGCGAGCAGTGCCACGCACAGCAGCGCTATGAGGGTCAGGGTCGAGGCGAGCAGGGTCGCGGTGCGGCGTGGCATACGACGAATCTACGGGACCGGACCGGCCAGCGGGCCCCTGGGTGAGTCCTCGTCCCCTTCCGAGGGCCCCTCGGCGGGGGCAGTCCCGCCCCGCCCGGCCGGCTGCTGCATGGCCTGCCGGAACCGCTCGTACCCGGCCAGCGAAGCCCCGTCCCCGGTCGCCCCCTTGTTGCGCGACGCCCACTTGGACCACAGGGCCGCCGCACAGAGCGCCACCATCGGAATGACCAGCCAAGCGAGTGCTCCCACGGCGAACTCCCGACCCCGTACTACCCCAAAAGCGGACGTATGAGCAGATTAGCCACCCACTCCCCCACGTTCATACCGCCACCGAGGTCACGCAACCCCACATCCCCCCGACGGAGGGTGATCACCGCCCCCGAGCCGGGCTCCGCCAGAAGCCCAACCCGCTCAGACCCCCACCCACTCCTCGGAGCCGTCACCGAACACCTGGTGCTTCCAAATCGGCACCGTACTTTTCAGCTCGTCGATCAAGCGCCTGCTCGCCGCGAAAGCCTCCGCCCGGTGCGGGCAGGCAACGGCGACCACGACCGCTATGTCGCCGACGGCGAGCTCACCGACCCGGTGCACGGCGGCGAGCGCGCTGACGGGAAAGTCCGCGACCACCTTCTCCGCCACCCGGCGCAGCTCCGCCTCGGCGGAAGGGTGCGCCGTATAGGTGAGGGCGGTGACCTCCGCGTCCGGGCGCCCGTCGTGGTCCCGCACCGTGCCGACGAAGAGCGTGGTGCCGCCCGCCGCGGCGTCGCCGACCGCGGCGAACACCTCGTCCACCGACAGGGGCGTGTCGCGGACGGAAAGCAGCCGGATGGGGTCGTGGACGGTCGTCATGCGGCTCATGCTGCCTCATGTGCCGCGATACGGAAAGGCGGTTCCATTCCAGCCCCGAAACGGCCTCGCATCTGCGACGCCGTACCCCTAAATACCCCTGCGTCTGCGAGCCCGGCGGACCGCGGCCGCGGCGCCCACCAGGGCAACAGTGGCGCCGGCCGCGCCGAGGGCGGTGGCGTCCTTGCGGCCCAGCCGCCGCCCGGCGACGGAATTGCGCCCGGCCACCTCGGTGATCAGTTCGGCCAGCACCTCCTCGTTCGTCCAGGACGGCCGCCAGCCCGCGTCATGGAGGCGGCTGCCGCTGACCACCCAGGGGTGCATGGTGTACGCCAGGTCGCCGGCCGGCGAGGGGGTCAGGCCCAGGCGGTGCAGCCGGGAGGCGGTGCCGAAGGCGATGGACGGCGGCAGCTCCATCCGCCGGATCCCGGTCAGCTCCTCGACCTCCTCCTGCTCCAGCCAGCCGTCGCAGCCGACCGACATCTCGCCGTCGACCTTCTCCAGCGCCGCGAACTCCAGCGCGGAGACCAGGTCCTCCACGTGGCAGAACTGCCAGCACGGCCGGCTGCCGGCCACCACCAGCAGCCGCGGCGACTCGAAGTACCGGGTGAGCGCGGTGTCGGTGCCGCCGACCAGCACCGCAGGGCGCAGCACCGTCACATTGAGGCCGGGGTGGGCGCGCGGGGCGCGGCGGCCGAGGCGCTCGATCTCCAGCAGGTCGTCCACGAAGCTCGCCTCGGAGGTGGCGCGCAGCGGCGCGTCCTCGGCGAGCGGCACGTCGTTGTCGGCCTGGGCGCCGTAGACCATCGCCGAGGTGCACAGCACCACCCGCCGTACCCCGGCCGCGGCGGCCGCGGTCAGCACCGTCTGGGTGCCGCGGACGTTGAACGCCGAGCGGGCCTTGGGGTCGGAGTCCAGGTCGAGGTCGAGGGCGAGGTGCACCACCACGTCGGCGCCGCGCAGCTTGTCCGCGATCGCGGGGTCGCGCACGTCCAGCACCCGCCAGGTGGCCCCCGGCACGTCCGCCCGCCGCTCGTCGATCGCCACGACCTTCTTGACCTGGTCGGACGCGGCGAGCCGGCACGCCAGCGCGTGGCCCACCCCGGAGGCCGCGCCGGTGACCGCGACCACCGGACCCGTCCCCGGGCGCTGGGCGCTCCGCTCTGGGCGAACGTGTGCTTCTGGGGAACTCACCGGGTGTCTCCCACGGTTGTCTCAGTTATGTACGCAGCCATCCTGCCGGACAGGTGTCTAGGCTGGAGGTACAGCCCGCAGACAAAAGCCGACCCGGATTCGTAGCCCTCGCACACAGCCGGCGGGGCTGCGACACAGCGACTACGACCCAGCCACTACGACCCAGCCATTACGACACAGAGCCGAGGAATCCCGTGAGCGACATCCCCTTCGGATTCGGCGTCCCTCCCGAGGAGCCCGAGGACGGCGACGACGGCAAGCAGCGCAAGGGTGACGGCGAGGGCGGCGGACAGCCCGACCCCTTCGGTTTCGGCGGTGGCTCGCCGTTCGGCCCGGGCGGCGACAACCCGTTCGCGGCCATGTTCGGCTCGCTGAACCCGAACGACATCGGAGCCGCGTTCCAGCAGCTCGGCCAGATGCTCTCGTACGAGGGCGGGCCGGTGAACTGGGACATGGCCAAGGACATCGCGCGCCAGACGGTGGCCCAGGGCACCCCGGACGGGGTGAAGGACGCCAGCGTCAGCCGCGCCGAGCGGTCGTGGGTGGAGGAGGCGGTCCGGCTGGCCGACCTCTGGCTGGACGGGGTCACCTCGCTCCCGTCGGGCTCGGGCACCGCGGTGGCCTGGAGCCGCGCGGAATGGGTGGAGGCCACCCAGCCCGCCTGGCAGGAGCTGGTGGACCCGGTCGCCGAGCGGGTGGCCGGCGCCATGGGCGACGTGGTGCCCGAGGAGATGCAGGCCATGACCGGCCCGCTGCTCGGCATGATGCGGTCGATGGGCGGCGCCATGTTCGGCTCGCAGATCGGCCAGGCGCTGGGCAACCTCGCCGGTGAAGTGCTCGGCTCGTCCGACGTCGGCCTGCCGCTGGGCCCGGCCGGCAAGTCCGCGCTGCTCCCGGCGAACATCTCCGCCTTCGGCAAGGACCTGGGCGTCCCGCAGGAGGAAGTGCGGCTGTACCTGGCGCTGCGCGAGGCCGCCCACCAGCGGCTGTTCGCCCACGTGCCGTGGCTGCGCGCGCACCTGTACGGAGCGGTCGAGGGCTACGCCCGCGGCATCAAGGTGGACACCTCCCGGCTGGAGGAGGCCGTCGGACAGCTGGACCCGACGCAGCCCGAGCAGCTCCAGGAGGCATTGCAGCAGGGCATGTTCCAGCCCGAGGACACCCCGGAGCAGAAGGCCGCGCTGGCCCGCCTGGAGACCGCGCTCGCCCTCGTGGAGGGCTGGGTCGACGCGGTGGTGCACGCCGCCGCGGCCCCGCACCTGCCGTCCGCCGGCGCGCTGCGCGAGACCCTGCGCCGCCGCCGCGCCTCCGGCGGTCCCGCCGAGCAGACCTTCGCCACCCTGGTCGGCCTCGAACTGCGGCCGCGCCGGCTGCGCGACGCCTCCCGGCTGTGGGCTTCCCTGACCGACGCGCGCGGCATGGAGGGACGCGACGGCCTCTGGGCGCACCCGGACATGCTGCCCACCGCGGCCGACCTCGACGACCCGGACGGCTTCGTGCACCGCGAGGCCTTCGACGTCGCCGAACTCGACCGCATCCTCGGCGACGCCGCCCAGGAGGAGATCGAACGCAAGCGCCGCGAGGCCGCCACCGACGAGGACGGTCAGGACACGGACGGCGAGGGCGACTCCGGCAAGTGAGCGACCTGCACGCGGACGCGGTGCGCGTCCTTCAGGACTGGACCGCGCCCGACCCCGCCCGGGAGAAGCTGCGCCAGGAATACCTGGCGCACCTCGCCACCCACCCCGACGGCATCTGGAAGCGTTGCGCCGAGGGCCACCTGACCGCCAGCGCCCTGGTCATCGACCCGGAGCGCGAGCGCGTCCTGCTCACCCTCCACGCCAAGCTGCGTCAATGGCTCCAGATGGGCGGCCACTGCGAACCCGAGGACTCCTCCCTGGCTGCCGCCGCCCTCCGCGAGGCCACCGAGGAGTCCGGCATCCCCGGCCTGCGCCTCCTCGCCCCCGCCCCCGTCACCCTCGACCGCCACCTCACCCCCTGCGCCTGGCACCTCGACGTCCAATACGCCGCCCTCGCCCCCGCCGACGCCACCCCCCACATCAGCGACGAATCCCTCGACCTCCGCTGGTTCCCCTACCCCCAGCTCCCGGAAGTCGCCGACGCGTCCGTCCAGTCCCTTTTGACCCGCACGCTGAAGCTTTTGCAGGACGTGCTGTAGGCCGGAAATGGCTGCGGCCCCGCAAGGGGCCGCGAGGGGCCGCAGGCCCCTTAGGGGCGCGAGGAACTGCGCGACAAGCCACAGCGAAGGCGCGGTCGGCAACGCACAGAACCCCCCACCCCGGTTGCCGAAAGGGGCGCGGGGAACTGCGCGAGAAACCACCCTCCATCCGCCACCCGGCAACCCAACAGAACCCCCCGAGCTGGACCCCGAAACGCAAGCCCAACCCGGAGGGCCCGGCACTCAGCGGTTGGACCAGATGTTCCCCGGGTTCGCCCCATGCGCCCCCTGCGGGCCAAGGCCGTATTGGGCCCGCAATCCATGCCCGATCTCCGCCCCCTGCGGGGGCATCTGCTCACTGGGCTGAACCAGCACGTACCCCTGGCCCACAAAATTGAGCTCCCAGCCCTCGCCGGTGCTGCCACGCCGCCGGAACACCCCGGAGCTGCTGGTCTGCGCCTGCATCTGGACCCGCAGCCCGGTGGACCAGGCGACGACGGCGTCCGCGTCACAGGACACGTACTTGTCCGGCGTGACCGGCATCATCAGCGGCTTGCCAGACGTCATCAGCGCGGCCTTGCCCGTACCACTGATCACCAGGTTGTACTTGCCCGTACCGGACACGCCGAACTCGCTGTCCACCGCGATGACGTCCCAGTGCAGCCCGGAGTCGAGCGCGAGCACGTACGCGCTGTCGACGGTCAGTCCGTCGTGGTCCACGTCCATGATGTGGATCTGCTGCGCGAGGTTGGCGAGGTAGACCGTGCCCTGGCCGGAGCAGCGCATCAGGTCCAGGCCCTCGCCGGTGTGGCGGCGGCCGCTGCGCTGGTGGTGCGACTGGTACTCCCCGTCGAACTCCACCATTCCCTGGTACGCGACCATCGTCCCCTTGCGGGCCAGGCAGTCCGGTCCGGTGGCGCCGTCCAGCCGGACCCGCAGCAGGTACGAGTTCTGCAGGCTGTAGTGGTCCTGGTTCTGGACCTCGGTGTACGCGAAAAGCGGGCTCTGCATGGTGTGTCGCTCCCCCTCAGCCCCGGATCCGGAGCCGGTCGCTGCTGTCCTCGCTGGGCTGGACGACCACGAAGCCCTGGCCCGAGAAACCGATCTGGAACGCCTCGCCGCTGCCCCGGCCGATCAGCGAGGACGCCTTGAAGCTGCGCTTGGCCTTCATCTTCAGCCCCGACGACCAGGCGACGAGCGCGTCCGGGTCGACGTACGTCTCGTCGGCGCCGCAGTCCACCACGATCGGCGTGCCGCGGGAGGTGACGGCGACCCAGCCCTGACCGGACACACCGACGTTGAACAGGCCCTGCCCGGCGAACTTGGCCAGGCCCTTGACCCGCTCGACGCCCCAGGTGAGGTGCGCGTCGAAGGCCAGCAGGTTGGTGCCGTTGACGGACACGGACTCGTTGTTGAGGTTCAGGCAGACCACGTCGGCGCCGTAGTCGGCGAGGTAGAGCAGGCCGTCGCCGCTGCACTTCATCAGCGGGGTGCTCTCACCGGTCAGCCAGGCGGAGGCCATCTGGCGCACGGCCGGCGGGTTGGGCTCGTACTGGACGAAGCCCTCGTACGCGATCATCGAGCCGGTACGGGCGAACAGGTCGTGGCCGGTCTGCATGGCGACCTTGAGCATCGCCGAGCCGTGGTTCTCCATGCGGGCGGTCACCGGCGTGGGCGCGTATCCCGCAATCATCTGCTGGTCCATGGCGGGTCACACCTCGTAGGGCTGGACGACGATGAAGTTGCCGGGGGCGCCGCGGAACTGGAGGTTCACGGTCTCGCCGCTGTGGCCGGGATACGCGCTGCGGCGCAGACGGACCTGGCTGGAGACGATCACCTGGGCGGCGGCCGACCAGGCCACGATGGCGTTGCTGTCGGCGTAGGTGGTGGGGGTGACCGGCAGCACCACGGGGGTGCCGTGGGTCTTGACGATCAGGGTGCCGGTGCCCTGGAACTGCATGATGAACAGGGCACCGCCGGGGATGCCGTGGCCCTCGATCCGGCGCACCTCGTGCTGCAGGCCCTCGTCGAAGGCCAGCACGTTCTCCGCCGACACGCAAAGTGCGTCGTTCTGCAGCTCGATTGGGTGCAGGTAGGAGGCGTTCTCGGCGAAGAAGACCTGGCCGCCGCCGGTGCAGCGCATGAGCTGCATCTCCTGGCCGGTCAGGTTGCCGACGATGCGCCCGGTGAAACCCGCGCCCTTGTAGCCGAAATCGACTTTGCCCTGGTAGAGCACCATGCTGCCCTGGCGGGCCAGCACCGGCTGGCCGCCGCCCTGGGAGAGGTCGGCGCGCATCATCTTGGGGTTCTGCTGCGTCCAGCGCCGGCCGGTGGGCACCTCGCGGTACTTCTGCATCGCGACGGCCAGGCCCGGGCCGGGACCGGCGGGGACCTGGGGCTGCCCGTAGCCGCCGGGTTGCGGGTAGCCGGGCGGGGCCGGGGGCTGCTGGTAACCGGGCGGCTGGGCGTAACCGGGCGGCGGCTGCTGGCCGGGGGGCTGACCGTATCCGGGGGGCGCGGGGAACCCGCCGGCGCCGGGCGGCGGCTGAGGCGGCGGGACCTGGCCGAAGGACGGCGGCGCGGGCGGGGCCTGGCCGGGAGGCGGCGCCATGGGCGCGATCATCGTGGGCGCCTGGTGGATCGAGGGGTCGCCGGGGGGCGGGGTGAAGCCCGGGGGCGGCGTGGGGGCGGCGGGCGCCGGCGGCGGCGGGGGGGGCGGCGCGGCCGAGGTCGGAGGGGGTG